>NZ_JBBOPN010000001.1:305000-5293498 GCF_038003645.1 Bacillus sp. FSL E2-0195
AGAGTTTGTAACACCCGAAGTCGGTGGGGTAACCTTTATGGAGCCAGCCGCCTAAGGTGGGACAGATGATTGGGGTGAAGTCGTAACAAGGTAGCCGTATCGGAAGGTGCGGCTGGATCACCTCCTTTCTATGGAGAATTGATGAACGCAGTTCATCAATAAACGTTGACTTGTTTTGTTTCGTTCAGTTTTGAGAGAACTATCTCTCAAGTTTAAATGTATGTTCTTTGAAAACTAGATAACAGTGTAGCTCATATTTTTTTAATTTTAGTTTGGTTAAGTTAGAAAGGGCGCACGGTGGATGCCTTGACACTAGGAGTCGATGAAGGACGGGACTAACGCCGATATGCTTCGGGGAGCTGTAAGTAAGCTTTGATCCGAAGATTTCCGAATGGGGAAACCCACTATACGTAATGGTATGGTATCCTTACCTGAATACATAGGGTATGGAAGACAGACCCAGGGAACTGAAACATCTAAGTACCTGGAGGAAGAGAAAGCAAATGCGATTTCCTGAGTAGCGGCGAGCGAAACGGAATCTAGCCCAAACCAAGAGGCTTGCCTCTTGGGGTTGTAGGACATTCTATACGGAGTTACAAAGGAACGAGGTAGACGAAGCGACCTGGAAAGGTCCGTCACAGAGGGTAATAACCCCGTAGTCGAAACTTCGTTCTCTCTTGAATGTATCCTGAGTACGGCGGAACACGTGAAATTCCGTCGGAATCTGGGAGGACCATCTCCCAAGGCTAAATACTCCCTAGTGATCGATAGTGAACCAGTACCGTGAGGGAAAGGTGAAAAGCACCCCGGAAGGGGAGTGAAAGAGATCCTGAAACCGTGTGCCTACAAATAGTCAGAGCCCGTTAATGGGTGATGGCGTGCCTTTTGTAGAATGAACCGGCGAGTTACGATCCCGTGCGAGGTTAAGCTGAAGAGGCGGAGCCGCAGCGAAAGCGAGTCTGAATAGGGCGTTTAGTACGTGGTCGTAGACCCGAAACCAGGTGATCTACCCATGTCCAGGGTGAAGTTCAGGTAACACTGAATGGAGGCCCGAACCCACGCACGTTGAAAAGTGCGGGGATGAGGTGTGGGTAGCGGAGAAATTCCAATCGAACCTGGAGATAGCTGGTTCTCCCCGAAATAGCTTTAGGGCTAGCCTTAAGTGTAAGAGTCTTGGAGGTAGAGCACTGATTGAACTAGGGGTCCTCATCGGATTACCGAATTCAGTCAAACTCCGAATGCCAATGACTTATCCTTAGGAGTCAGACTGCGAGTGATAAGATCCGTAGTCAAGAGGGAAACAGCCCAGATCGCCAGCTAAGGTCCCAAAGTGTGTATTAAGTGGAAAAGGATGTGGAGTTGCTTAGACAACTAGGATGTTGGCTCAGAAGCAGCCACCATTTAAAGAGTGCGTAATAGCTCACTAGTCGAGTGACTCTGCGCCGAAAATGTACCGGGGCTAAATACACCACCGAAGCTGCGAATTGATACCAATGGTATCAGTGGTAGGGGAGCGTTCTAAGTGCAGTGAAGTCAGACCGGAAGGACTGGTGGAGCGCTTAGAAGTGAGAATGCCGGTATGAGTAGCGAAAGACGGGTGAGAATCCCGTCCACCGAATGCCTAAGGTTTCCTGAGGAAGGCTCGTCCGCTCAGGGTTAGTCAGGACCTAAGCCGAGGCCGACAGGCGTAGGCGATGGACAACAGGTTGATATTCCTGTACCACCTCTTTATCGTTTGAGCAATGGAGGGACGCAGAAGGATAGAAGAAGCGTGCGATTGGTTGTGCACGTCCAAGCAGTTAGGCTGATAAGTAGGCAAATCCGCTTATCGTGAAGGCTGAGCTGTGATGGGGAAGCTCCTTATGGAGCGAAGTCTTTGATTCCCCGCTGCCAAGAAAAGCTTCTAGCGAGATAAAAGGTGCCTGTACCGCAAACCGACACAGGTAGGCGAGGAGAGAATCCTAAGGTGTGCGAGAGAACTCTGGTTAAGGAACTCGGCAAAATGACCCCGTAACTTCGGGAGAAGGGGTGCTTTCTTAACGGAAAGCCGCAGTGAATAGGCCCAAGCGACTGTTTAGCAAAAACACAGGTCTCTGCGAAGCCGTAAGGCGAAGTATAGGGGCTGACACCTGCCCGGTGCTGGAAGGTTAAGGAGAGGGGTTAGCGTAAGCGAAGCTCTGAACTGAAGCCCCAGTAAACGGCGGCCGTAACTATAACGGTCCTAAGGTAGCGAAATTCCTTGTCGGGTAAGTTCCGACCCGCACGAAAGGTGTAACGATTTGGGCACTGTCTCAACCAGAGACTCGGTGAAATTATAGTACCTGTGAAGATGCAGGTTACCCGCGACAGGACGGAAAGACCCCGTGGAGCTTTACTGTAGCCTGATATTGAATTTTGGTACAGTTTGTACAGGATAGGCGGGAGCCATTGAAACCGGAGCGCTAGCTTCGGTGGAGGCGCTGGTGGGATACCGCCCTGACTGTATTGAAATTCTAACCTACGGGTCTTATCGACCCGGGAGACAGTGTCAGGTGGGCAGTTTGACTGGGGCGGTCGCCTCCTAAAGTGTAACGGAGGCGCCCAAAGGTTCCCTCAGAATGGTTGGAAATCATTCGTAGAGTGCAAAGGCATAAGGGAGCTTGACTGCGAGACCTACAAGTCGAGCAGGGACGAAAGTCGGGCTTAGTGATCCGGTGGTTCCGCATGGAAGGGCCATCGCTCAACGGATAAAAGCTACCCCGGGGATAACAGGCTTATCTCCCCCAAGAGTCCACATCGACGGGGAGGTTTGGCACCTCGATGTCGGCTCATCGCATCCTGGGGCTGTAGTCGGTCCCAAGGGTTGGGCTGTTCGCCCATTAAAGCGGTACGCGAGCTGGGTTCAGAACGTCGTGAGACAGTTCGGTCCCTATCCGTCGTGGGCGCAGGAAATTTGAGAGGAGCTGTCCTTAGTACGAGAGGACCGGGATGGACGCACCGCTGGTGTACCAGTTGTTCTGCCAAGGGCATAGCTGGGTAGCTATGTGCGGAAGGGATAAGTGCTGAAAGCATCTAAGCATGAAGCCCCCCTCAAGATGAGATTTCCCATAGCGTAAGCTAGTAAGATCCCTGAAAGATGATCAGGTTGATAGGTTCGAGGTGGAAGCATGGTGACATGTGGAGCTGACGAATACTAATAGATCGAGGACTTAACCATATAATATGAAGCAATGTTATCTAGTTTTGAAGGAATATACCTTCATCAGTTTGGTGATGATGGCAGAGAGGTCACACCCGTTCCCATACCGAACACGGAAGTTAAGCTCTCTAGCGCCGATGGTAGTTGGGACCTTGTCCCTGTGAGAGTAGGACGTCGCCAAGCAAAAACCTAAGTCGTTTCGACTTAGGTTTTTTTGTGTTTATTTTTATTTACCGAAGGTTAAAATCCATAAATTTAATAACCCTAAAGACGAAAAAAGAATAAAATAGAGGCAGTTTAAAATAATGGTAATGATTTTTTGTGCTCCGGATTTTTCGAATGCTCCTAAAATAATCCCTAAGAATAGGAAAGATTATTTCTATCATAATAATGAGAGTAGAAAAAATGGGATGATATAAATAAGCATTCAATAATTACAGCAATTACTGCGATAGAGAAAAATAAATAGGATAATAGCACAGTTATTTTTTTCACGGTTATTCCTCCTTTGAAATTAAATCGTTATAATATAGGTTCTATCGATGTATAGAACACAAGAGAGTATATATATTGATTAAAACATACTGAAGTATTATATAAATAGTTATACATAAAATAGATCTCTAGAAATATATATTCTAATTCCCTTTCCTTCTTGCATATAGTTGCAATTCTTCTTTTGAATATAACTAAAACACGAACGTTATCGATGACTAATAAAAAAACATTCGATTATTTATTGACATTGTTTATGAAATATTGTTAATATAGCCATAGAAACAATAATATATAAGACCTCATATAATCGCGGGGATATGGCCTGCAAGTCTCTACCTAACGACCGTTATTCGTTAGACTATGAGGGAAAGTCACTCGGTATTTTTCTATTCACAAGGGATACGTATGCCTGAGTAGAGCACTTTCTCTCATAGTAAAAGAGAAACTGTTCTATTTCAGGCTTTTTTTATTTGAATCGGGGGGATTCTAATATGAAATCACTAGTTGGAGTCATAATGGGAAGCACGTCAGACTGGGAAACAATGAAATATGCTTGTGACATTTTAGATGAATTAAATATACCGTATGAGAAAAAAGTTGTATCCGCTCATCGGACTCCGGATTATATGTTTGAATATGCAGAAACAGCTCGTGAACGTGGATTAAAAGTTATTATTGCTGGAGCCGGTGGAGCAGCGCATTTACCAGGAATGGTTGCAGCGAAGACAAATCTTCCTGTAATTGGTGTTCCAGTTCAATCAAAGGCGTTAAACGGCCTAGATTCGTTATTATCCATTGTCCAAATGCCAGGAGGGGTTCCAGTTGCAACTGTTGCAATTGGTAAGGCTGGTTCAACGAATGCTGGATTACTTGCTGCACAAATACTTGGATCATTTCATGATGATATACATGATGCATTAGAGTTCAGACGAGAAGCTATTGAGAAAACTGTGCGTGAAGGTAGTGAGCTAGTATGACGAGAATCATTTTACCTGGAAAAACAATCGGCATTATTGGAGGCGGCCAGCTTGGAAGAATGATGGCGTTGGCAGCTAAGGAAATGGGTTATAAAATTGCTGTTTTAGATCCTACAAAGCATTCACCATGTGCACAAGTTGCTGATGTTGAAGTCGTTGCACCATATGACGATTTAAAAGCAATTCAGCATTTAGCAGAGATAAGCGACGTTGTCACATATGAATTTGAGAATATTGATTATAGATGTTTACAATGGCTTGAAAAACATGCTTACTTACCACAAGGTAGTCAGTTGTTAAATAAAACGCAAAATCGTTTTACAGAAAAGAATGCAATTGAAAAAGCTGGGTTACCAGTAGCATCGTATAGATTGGTTCAAAATCAAGATCAACTTACAGAAGCAATTAAAGAGTTATCTTTCCCTTCTGTCTTAAAAACAACGACAGGTGGATACGATGGTAAAGGGCAAGTGGTTTTAAAGAGTGAAGCTGATGTTGTGAGAGCAAAAGAACTTACTAATAAAGCAGAGTGCATTCTAGAAAAATGGGTGCCTTTTGAAAAAGAAGTATCAGTTATTGTAATTCGTAGTGTAAGTGGTGAAACTAAAGTATTTCCGGTAGCGGAAAATATTCATGTAAATAATATTTTGCATGAATCTATCGTTCCAGCCCGCATTACAGAAGAACTTTCTCAAAAAGCAATTGCTTACGCAAAGGTACTTGCGGATGAACTAGAACTTGTGGGAACACTAGCGGTAGAGATGTTTGCTACAGCTGACGGTGAGATTTACATTAATGAATTAGCACCAAGACCTCACAATTCAGGACACTATACACAGGATGCATGTGAAACGAGTCAATTTGGTCAACATATTCGAGCAATCTGTAATTTACCTCTTGGAGAAACAAATTTGTTAAAACCAGTTGTCATGGTAAACATTTTAGGCGAACATATAGAAGGGGTCCTAGGACAAGTGAATAGACTAACCGGGTGCTATTTACACTTGTATGGAAAAGAAGAAGCAAAAGCGCAGCGAAAAATGGGGCATGTTAATATTTTAAATGATAATATTGAAGTCGCTCTAGAAAAAGCGAAGAGTTTGCATATTTGGGACCATCAAGAACAACTGTTGGAGGGAAAAAGATGATTAATCGTTATACACGCCCTGAAATGGGTGCGATTTGGACGGAAGAGAACAAATTTAAAGCGTGGTTAGAAGTTGAGATTTTAGCGTGTGAAGCATGGGCTGAGCTTGGCGATATTCCAAAAGAAGATGTGAAAAAAATTCGTGAACATGCAACATTTGATATTGATCGTATTTATGAAATTGAAAAAGAAACACGTCATGACGTAGTTGCTTTCACTCGTGCTGTATCAGAAACACCAACATTAGGCGAGGAACGTAAATGGGTTCATTACGGTTTAACATCTACAGACGTAGTAGATACAGCGTTATCTTATATCTTAAAACAAGCAAATGAAATCTTGTTAAAAGACTTAGAAAACTTTGTTAGCATTTTAGCTAATAAAGCGAAAGAGCATAAATACACGATTATGATGGGAAGAACACACGGTGTACATGCAGAGCCAACAACATTTGGTTTAAAACTTGGTCTTTGGTATGAAGAAATGAAACGTAACGTAGAGCGTTTCAAACAAGCTGCTGATACAGTTCGCGTTGGTAAGTTATCTGGTGCGGTTGGTACATATGCAAATATTGATCCATTCGTAGAAAAGTATGTTTGTGAAAACTTAGGATTAGAAGCAGCACCAATTTCAACACAAACATTGCAACGTGATCGTCATGCACATTACATGTCAACACTTGCACTAATCGCAACATCTGTTGAAAAGATGGCAGTTGAGATTCGTGGTTTACAAAAGAGTGAAACACGTGAAGTTGAAGAGGCTTTCGCAAAAGGTCAAAAAGGTTCTTCTGCAATGCCGCATAAACGTAATCCAATTGGATCTGAAAATATGACTGGTTTAGCTCGTGTTATCCGCGGTTATATGATGACAGCTTACGAGAATGTTCCGTTATGGCATGAGCGTGATATCTCTCACTCTTCTGCAGAACGCGTAATTTTACCAGATGCTACAATCGCGTTAAATTACATGTTAAATCGCTTTGGTAATATCGTTAAAAACTTAACTGTATTCCCAGAGAATATGAAACGCAATATGACAAGAACATACGGCTTAATTTACTCTCAACGCGTAATGCTTACACTAATTGACAAAGGTCTGGTACGTGAAGAAGCTTATGATATCGTACAGCCTAAAGCAATGGAAGCTTGGGAAACACAAGTACAATTTAAAGAGCTTGTAGAATCTGACGAGCGTATTACAAGTAAGTTAACGCAAGAAGAAATTAACGAATGTTTCAATTATGAACATCATATGCAACACGTTGATACAATCTTTGAACGCCTTGGATTAAACGAAGCGTAAAATTTCATATGGCATAGAATAGAGTCATTCTGTGCCATTCTTTATAAAAATATTATTCACATTTTTCAAACTACAGGGGGCTTGCGAAATGCAAAAGCTAGAATTGCTGTATGAAGGTAAGGCAAAAAGAATTTATCGTACAGAAGCAGCAGATATGGTTTGGGTAGAGTACAAAGATAGTGCGACTGCTTTCAATGGGGAGAAAAAAGCGACAATTACAGGAAAAGGTCGTTTGAACAATGAGATTACAACTTTATTGTTCAGAAAGTTACAAGAAGTTGGAATTAAAACACACTTTGTGGAGAAGTTATCTGATACAGAACAACTTGTCAAAAAGGTGAGTATTATTCCATTAGAAGTTGTCACAAGAAACGTAATTGCAGGCAGTCTTTCAAAAAGACTAGGAATGGAAGAAGGAACTGCTCTTACAACACCAATCGTAGAATTTTACTACAAAGATGATGATTTAGGAGATCCACTTGTAACGGAAGATCATATTCGTTTGTTAAATGTTGCAACACCAGAGCAAGTAAGCGTATTACGAGATGCAGCTCTACAAATCAATCAAGTGTTGATTGAGCATTTCGCAAGCTGTCGTGTAAGATTAGTAGATTTTAAATTAGAGTTTGGCGTAACAGAAGAAGGGGAAATCATATTAGCAGATGAAATTTCACCAGATACTTGCCGTTTATGGGATGAAACGAGCAATGAAAAATTTGATAAAGATGTATTCCGTCGTGATCTTGGGAATTTAACAGAAGCATATGAAGAAATTTTAAAACGTTTAGGGGGAGCTTCACATGTATAAAGTTAAGGTATATGTAACGTTAAGAGAAAGTGTATTAGATCCACAAGGAACTGCGGTAAAGGGAGCACTTCATAGTCTTTCATTTACAGAAGTACAAGACGTTCGAATCGGAAAATATATGGAATTAACAATTGATAAATCAGTATCTGATCTGGATAGCAAGGTAAAAGAAATGTGTGAAAAATTATTAGCAAACGTTGTAATGGAAGACTTCCGTTATGAAGTTGAGGAGGTTGTCGCACAGTGAAATTTGCAGTCATAGTATTCCCAGGTTCGAACTGTGATGTCGATATGTTCCATGCAATTAAAGATGAGCTTGGTGAAGAAGTAGATTACGTTTGGCACGATAGAGAGAATTTAGATGAATATGATGCAATTTTACTACCAGGTGGATTCTCTTACGGTGACTATTTACGTTGTGGTGCTATTTCTCGCTTTGCTAACGCAATGAAAGCAGTGCAAAAAGCTGCTGAGCAAGGAAAGCCAATTTTAGGTGTATGTAATGGATTCCAGATTCTTGTTGAATCAGGATTACTACCAGGAGCATTAATGAGAAACGAAAACTTGAAATTTATGTGCCGTACGGTTCAGTTACGTGTTGAAAATAATGAAACGATGTTTACATCACAATATGAAAAAGATGAAGTAATTAATATTCCAATTGCACATGGCGAAGGAAATTACTATTGTGATGAAGCGACTCTTAAACAATTAGAAGAGAATAATCAAATCGCATTCCGTTACGTAGAAAATCCGAATGGAAGCGTTTCAGATATTGCGGGTATTGTAAATGAAAAAGGAAATGTTCTTGGTATGATGCCACACCCAGAGCGTGCTGTAGATGAATTACTTGGCGGTGCTGAAGGTTTAAAAGTCTTTCAATCTATCTTAAAACAGTGGAGGGAAACATATGTCGTTAATGCTTGAGCCAAATCCAACACAAATTAAAGAAGAGCGTATATATGCGGAAATGGGGCTAACAGACGAAGAGTTTGCCATGGTTGAAAAGATTTTAGGCCGTTTGCCGAATTATACAGAAACGGGACTATTCTCTGTTATGTGGTCTGAACATTGTAGTTATAAAAATTCAAAGCCAGTTCTTCGTAAGTTTCCAACGACAGGTGAGCGTGTCTTACAAGGACCTGGAGAAGGCGCTGGAATTGTAGATATCGGTGATAATCAAGCGGTGGTATTTAAAATGGAAAGTCATAACCATCCTTCTGCAATTGAGCCATATCAAGGGGCAGCAACAGGTGTCGGTGGTATTATTCGCGATGTATTCTCTATGGGCGCACGTCCGGTAGCTCTATTAAACTCACTTCGTTTCGGTGAATTACAATCACCACGTGTGAAATATTTATTCGAAGAAGTAGTAGCAGGAATCGCAGGATACGGTAACTGCATCGGTATTCCTACTGTTGGTGGAGAAGTACAGTTTGATCCATGTTATGAAGGAAATCCACTTGTAAATGCAATGTGTGTAGGCCTAATTAATCATGAAGATATAAAAAAAGGGCAAGCACATGGTGCTGGTAATACAGTAATGTACGTAGGAGCATCAACTGGTCGTGATGGTATTCACGGTGCAACATTCGCATCTGAAGAGTTATCTGAAAGCTCAGAAGCGAAGCGTCCGGCAGTTCAAGTAGGGGATCCATTTATGGAGAAACTTCTTATTGAAGCATGTTTAGAACTTATTCAGTCTGATGCACTTGTTGGAATTCAAGATATGGGAGCTGCTGGTTTAACATCATCTTCTGCAGAAATGGCAAGTAAAGCAGGTATGGGTATTGAAATGTACTTAGATGATGTACCGCAGCGTGAAACTGGAATGACTCCATATGAAATGATGTTATCTGAATCACAAGAGCGTATGTTAATCGTTGTGAAAAAAGGTAGAGAGCAAGAAATAGTAGATTTATTTGAAAAGTATGGTCTTGCAGCAGTTACGATGGGGAAAGTAACTGAAGATAAAATGCTTCGCCTATTCCATAAAGACGAAATGGTAGCTGAAGTACCGGCGGATGCTCTTGCAGAAGAAGCACCAATTTATCATAAACCGTCAAAAGAAGCAGCATACTTTGCTGAGTTCCAGCAGATGAAAATGGAAACACCAAAAGTAGAAGATTATAAAGAAACGTTATTATCTTTATTACAACAACCAACGATTGCAAGTAAAGAGTGGGTATATGATCAATATGATTATCAAGTGCGCACTAGCACAATCGTTACACCAGGTTCAGATGCAGCGGTTATACGCGTACGCGGCACAGAAAAAGGATTAGCAATGACGACAGATTGTAACTCTCGCTACATTTATTTAGATCCAGAAGTGGGCGGTAAAATTGCAGTAGCAGAGGCAGCACGTAATATCGTATGTTCTGGCGGGGAGCCACTTGCAATTACAGATTGCTTAAACTTCGGTAACCCAGAAAAACCAGAGATCTTCTGGCAAATTGAGAAATCAGTAGACGGTATGAGTGAAGCTTGCCGCAAGTTACAAACGCCAGTTATCGGCGGGAATGTATCAATGTATAACGAGCGTAGTGGTGAAGCTGTATATCCAACACCAACTGTTGGGATGGTTGGACTTGTACACGATTTAAAACACGTAACAACACAAGAATTTAAACAAGCTGGCGATTTAGTTTATGTAATTGGAGAGACGAAAGCTGAGTTTGGTGGAAGTGAATTACAGAAAATGATCTACGGAAAAATTTTCGGTCAATCACCAAGCATCGATCTAGATGTAGAATTAAAACGCCAAAAGCAAGTACTAGCAGCAATTCAAGCTGGCCTTGTTCAATCTGCACATGATGTTGCAGAAGGTGGTTTAGCAGTTGCAATTACTGAAAGTGCAATTGGTGCTAACGGTTTAGGTGCTACTGTGAAATTAGACGGAGAAGCAACAGCAGTATTATTTGCAGAATCACAATCGCGCTTCGTTATAACCGTAAAACGTGAAAATAAAGAAGCATTTGAGAAAGTGGTTGAAGCAATTCAAGTTGGAGAAGTGACAAATACAAATGAAGTAACAATTCATAATGAAGAAAATGAAGTATTACTTACAGCAAATGTAGATGAAATGAGAAAGGCTTGGAAAGGGGCAATCCCATGCTTGCTGAAATAAAGGGGTTAAATGAAGAATGTGGCGTTTTTGGAATTTGGGGGCATGAAAATGCAGCACAAGTTTCGTACTACGGATTGCACAGTTTGCAGCACCGTGGGCAAGAGGGCGCAGGCATTGTTGTAAATAATGGGGAAAAAATCATCGGTCACAAGGGGTTAGGTTTAATATCAGAAGTGTTTTCAAGAGGTGAGCTAGAGGGATTAAACGGGAAATCAGCAATTGGACACGTACGATATGCAACAGCTGGTGGAAGTGAAGTTGCTAACGTTCAACCATTATTATTCCGTTTTTCCGATCATAGCATGGCGTTAGCTCATAACGGAAATTTAATTAATGCAAAAATGCTTCGTCGTGAATTAGAGGCAGAGGGAAGTATTTTTCAAACAAGTTCAGATACAGAAGTACTTTTACACCTCATTAAGCGTAGTACAAAAGATTCTTTAATTGATAGTGTAAAAGAGGCTCTAAATAAAGTGAAAGGTGCGTTTGCATATCTTTTACTAACTGGAAATGAAATGATCGTTGCGCTAGATCCAAATGGATTCCGTCCTCTTTCAATTGGAAAGATGGGGGATGCTTACGTTGTAGCATCGGAAACATGTGCTTTCGATGTAGTTGGTGCAACATACATTCGTGATGTAGAACCTGGTGAATTGCTTATTATCAATGATGAAGGAATTCACGTAGATCGTTTTACAAATGAAGTAGACCATGCGATTTGCAGTATGGAATACATTTACTTTGCACGTCCAGATTCTAATATCGCTGGTATTAATGTTCATGCAGCACGTAAAAACATGGGGAAACGTTTAGCGGCGGAAGCTCCTATTGAAGCTGATGTTGTTACTGGTGTACCAGACTCTAGTATTTCAGCAGCAATTGGTTATGCGGAGGCGACAGGAATTCCGTATGAGTTAGGGTTAATTAAAAATCGTTACGTTGGACGTACGTTTATTCAACCTTCTCAAGAACTGCGTGAGCAAGGGGTTAAGATGAAGCTTTCAGCAGTAAGAGGCGTAGTTGAAGGAAAACGAGTTGTTATGATTGACGATTCTATCGTAAGAGGGACGACAAGTAAACGAATTGTTCGTATGCTTCGCGAGGCTGGAGCGACAGAAGTCCATGTAAGAATTGCTTCACCACCTCTTAAGTATCCATGCTTCTATGGCATTGATATTCAAACGAGAAAAGAATTAATCGCAGCAAATAATTCAATAGAAGAAATCCGTCAAATCATCGGAGCAGATTCACTAACATTTTTAAGTGAAGATGGATTAGTAGATGCAATTGGACGCCCATATGAAGGGAAATACGGTGGTCTATGTATGGCTTACTTCAATGGAGACTATCCAACAGCTCTTTATGATTATGAGCAAGAGCTTTTAGAAAGTATGAAATAAGAAGAAAAAAGCTTCTACTTCTTTTGATGTAGAAGCTAGCTTCTTTCTTAAAACGGCCGCCCTGGATGGGGAGAAATTAAAAGACGAGGTGTAAATAACGATGGCGAATGCATATAAGCAAGCAGGAGTAGATATTGAAGCTGGATATGAAGCGGTATCTCGCATGAAAAAACACGTACAAACAACAATGAGAAAAGAAGTGCTAGGCGGTTTAGGCGGTTTTGGAGGTATGTTTGATCTATCAAAATTTGCATTAGAAGAACCTGTATTAGTATCTGGAACAGATGGCGTGGGAACGAAATTGATGCTCGCTTTTATGGCAGATAAACATGACACAATTGGTATTGATGCAGTAGCAATGTGTGTAAATGATATTGTTGTCCAAGGAGCAGAGCCGCTTTTCTTCCTTGATTATATTGCTTGTGGTAAAGCTGAACCTAGTAAAATTGAAAACATCGTCAAAGGTATATCAGAGGGCTGTCGCCAAGCTGGTTGTGCATTAATTGGTGGAGAAACAGCTGAAATGCCAGGAATGTATTCTACGGAAGAATACGATTTAGCTGGTTTTACAGTTGGAATTGTTGATAAAAAGAAAATTATAACAGGTGAAAAAATTGAAGCTGGTCACGTATTAATTGGCTTAGCATCTAGCGGTATTCATAGTAACGGTTATTCTTTAGTACGAAAAGTATTACTAGAAGATGGAGAACTATCTTTAGACCGTATTTACGGCCGCCTAGAACTACCTCTTGGTGAAGAATTATTAAAACCAACGAAAATTTATGTCAAACCTATTTTAGAACTATTGAAGAAACATGAAGTATACGGTATGGCGCATATTACAGGTGGCGGGTTCATTGAAAATATTCCACGTATGTTGCCAGAAGGAATCGGTGCGGAAATTGAATTAGGATCTTGGCAAGTTCAACCGATCTTCAGTTTACTTCAAGAAGTTGGAAAACTAGAAGAGAAAGAAATGTTCAATATTTTTAACATGGGTATTGGTATGGTAGTAGCAGTAAAGGAAGAAGAGGCAAAAGATATTGTTCGTCTTCTTGAGGAACAAGGCGAGAAAGCTCATATTATTGGACACACTGTACAAGGGTCTGGTGTTACCTTTATTGAGGG
Source organism: Bacillus sp. FSL E2-0195 (assembly GCF_038003645.1). NCBI lineage: Bacteria > Bacillati > Bacillota > Bacilli > Caryophanales > Bacillaceae > Bacillus > Bacillus sp. FSL E2-0195. The sequence continues at coordinate 318,572 of NZ_JBBOPN010000001.1, forward strand.
AACAGAAATATGAGTAGATTAGCAGTTTTTGCTTCTGGGAGCGGCTCTAACTTTCAATCTCTCATTAATGCGGTAGAAGACAAAATATTGGATGCAAATATTAGTTTATTAGTATGTGATAAACCAGAGGCACGCGCTATTGGACGGGCACACTATCACCATATTCCGTGTTTTTCCTTTTCAGCGAAAGCATATGAGTCAAAAGAAGCATTTGAAAAAGAGATATTAAAAAAGCTAGAAGAGTATGAAATTGATTATGTTATTTTAGCTGGATATATGCGTTTAATTGGAACGACTTTACTAGAAGCGTACGGCGGGAAAATTATTAATATTCATCCATCACTACTACCGAGTTTTCCAGGGAAAGATGCTGTTGGTCAAGCGTTAGAAGCGGGTGTGAAAGTAACCGGAGTAACGATTCACTATGTAGATGCAGGTATGGATACAGGTCCAATTATTGCGCAAGAAGCAGTAGTTGTTTCTGAAGGGGATACGAGAGAAAGCTTACAAAAGAAAATTCAACAAGTTGAACATAAATTATACGTAAATACAGTGAATCAAATTGTTCAGTCTGTGAAAAAACCAACTGTTAACTAACATACAACTAGGGGTGAAGGATAAATGAAAAAGCGTGCATTAGTAAGTGTTTCAGATAAAACAGGAGTAGTAGAATTTGTTAAAGGTTTACTTGAACAAGGGATTGAAGTTATTTCAACAGGTGGTACGAAAAAATTATTAGAAGAAAACGGCTTGCAAGTAATTGGTATTTCTGAAGTAACTGGTTTCCCAGAAATTATGGATGGTCGTGTAAAAACATTACATCCAAATATTCATGGTGGTCTATTAGCAGTTCGTGATAATGAAATGCATGTAGCGCAAATGAATGAATTAGGTATTCAACCAATTGACTTTGTTGTTGTTAACTTATACCCATTTAAAGAAACAATCGCTAAGCCTGATGTAACATTTGCTGATGCAATTGAAAATATTGATATCGGTGGCCCAACAATGATTCGCTCTGCTGCGAAAAATCATAAATTTGTGTCGGTAATTGTAGATCCAGTAGATTATGATGTTGTATTAGCAGAACTGAAAGAGAACGGTGAAGTAACAGAGGAAACGAAACGTAAATTAGCAGCGAAAGTATTCCGTCATACAGCAGCATATGATGCATTAATTTCTAACTACTTAACAGAGCAAATGGGCGAAGAAAGCCCTGAAACAGTAACGGTGACATTTGAGAAAAAACAAGATTTACGCTATGGCGAAAATCCACATCAAAAAGCGACATTCTATAAAGCGCCATTCGCAGCAACGTCTTCTGTTGCATACGCAGAACAATTACATGGTAAAGAATTATCTTATAACAATATCAACGATGCGGATGCGGCACTTAGCATCGTGAAAGAATTTACAGAACCAGCAGTAGTAGCGGTAAAACATATGAATCCATGTGGTGTTGGAGTAGGAACTGATATTCACGAAGCATATACTCGTGCTTATGAAGCGGATCCAGTATCAATCTTCGGCGGTATTATTGCAGCAAATCGTGAAATTGATAAAGCTACAGCAGAAAAGTTACACGAAATTTTCTTAGAAATTGTTATCGCTCCTTCGTTCTCGCAAGAAGCTTTAGAAGTGTTGCAAAGTAAGAAGAACTTACGCTTACTAACTGTAAATATTGAAAAAGCGACAAGTGCAAGCAAAAAACTAACTTCTGTACAAGGTGGTCTTCTTATTCAAGAAGAAGATACGTTATCATTAGATGAGGACGCAATTTCAATTCCAACGAAACGTGAACCATCAGAGCAAGAATGGAAAGATTTAAAACTAGCTTGGAAAGTTGTAAAGCATGTGAAATCAAATGCAATTGTTTTAGCGAATGATAACATGACAGTTGGTGTAGGCGCGGGACAGATGAACCGTGTAGGTTCTGCAAAAATCGCAATTACACAAGCTGGCGAAAAAGCACAAGGTAGCGCACTTGCATCTGATGCTTTCTTCCCAATGCCAGATACAGTAGAAGAAGCAGCAAAAGCTGGAATTACAGCAATCATCCAACCAGGCGGATCGATTCGTGATGAAGATTCTATTAAAATGGCAGATGCGTATGGGATTACTATGGTGTTCACTGGCGTACGTCATTTCAAACACTAATAGAGGATGTTAAAAAAGTCCGGTCAAGATAACTGTCGCATGTCGTCGTTGCATAGCCAGTGCGGTACTCATGTAGGAAAGCTACACTCCGTGTCCTCCTGGCAAATGCGCCTCGACCTGCTCGGTTCTCTTGATCCTCCTTTTTAAACTTTTATTGATATGAAAACAAACTAGGAGCATAGCTTCTAGTTTGTACTTATTTAATTATTGGGGGATGAAATATGAATGTTTTAGTAATTGGCCGTGGTGGACGTGAGCATGCTTTAGCTTGGAAGTTTGCACAATCTGAAAAGGTAGAAAAAATATATGTAGCGCCAGGTAATGAAGGTTTGCGAGACGTTGCAACACCAGTTGATATTGATGAGAATGATTTTGATGCATTAGTCTTATTCGCAAAAGAAAACAATGTAGGCTTAACTTTCGTTGGACCAGAAATTCCACTTATGAATGGAATCGTTGATCGCTTTAAGGAAGAGGGACTTCGTGTATTTGGACCTAATAAAGCGGCTGCTGTTATTGAAGGTAGTAAAGCTTTTACAAAAGAATTGATGAAAAAGTATGATATTCCAACTGCGGCATATGAAACTTTTACAGACTATGAAGAGGCAGTAAAGTACATTCAGAAAGTTGGTGCACCGATCGTAATTAAGGCAGATGGGTTAGCTGCTGGTAAAGGTGTAACCGTAGCAATGACGCTTGAAGAGGCATTGCAAGCTGTGAAAGAAATGCTACAAGATGTGAAATTCGGCCCAGCAAGCAAGAAGGTCGTTATTGAAGAGTTTTTAGATGGACAAGAATTTTCATTAATGGCATTTGTAAATGGAACAACTGTGCATCCAATGGTAATTGCTCAAGATCATAAACGAGCTTTTGATGGTGATAAAGGTCCTAATACAGGCGGAATGGGTGCATATTCCCCAGTACCACAAATTCCGGAATCAGCGGTTCAAGAAGCGATTCAAACAGTATTACATCCAACTGCTAAAGCGATGATCCAAGAAAATCGTTCGTTTACAGGAATTTTATATGCGGGGCTTATTTTAACGAATGATGGTCCAAAGGTAATTGAGTTCAATGCACGCTTTGGCGATCCTGAAACGGAAGTTGTATTACCACGCTTAGAAAATGATTTAGTTGATGTATGTAACGCTGTATTAGATGAAAGTGAATTAACGTTACAATGGTCAAAGGAAGCAGTTATTGGTGTCGTACTTGCTTCGAAAGGATATCCAGAAGCATATAAAAAAGGTGAAATTATTAACGGATTAGATGCACTGCAAGATGTAATAGTTTTCCATGCGGGTACAGCGATGAAACATGGTGACTTTGTAACAAACGGTGGCCGTGTATTATTTGTTGCTTGTAAGGCGAATAGTTTACTAGAAGCGAAAGATAAGGTCTATAAAGAAATCGGTAAAATTGAGAGTGATGGTTTATTTTACCGAAGTGATATAGGATATCGTGCAATTGGGCATGAGATGACGAAAAGCTAATATATAAAAATCCCGCTGATTTCTCAGCGGGATTTTTATGCATCTTTATTTTTTTTTAATTTCCCTTTTTGCTTTGCCATTTCTCGAAGTAAATACTCGATGTGTGCATTGACGCTACGAAACTCATCATTCGCCCATTTTTCGATGACTGCGTGTAATTCAGGATCAATACGTAATGGAAAGCTTTTCTTTTTGGCCATAATCACTTACAACCTTTAGTATAGGCTTCCTGTATTAATAACTGGTTGCGCACCTTTATCTGAAACGATGGCAACTAATAAATTGTTCACCATATTTGCTTTACGCTCGTCATCGAGTTCCAGTACGCCTTCTTCATCTAACATATGGATTGAATCTTTCGCCATCTTCACAGCACCTTCAACAATCTCTTTTCTAGCAGCTAATACTGCTTTTGCTTGTTGACGTTGGAGCATTGCATGGGCAATTTCTGTTGCGTAAGCTAAATGCGTTAAACGAGTTTCTAATACTTCTACGCCAGCGATTTCAAGGCGTGCTTCTAACTCACGCTTTAATTCTTCAGAGATTTCTTCAGTATTTCCTCGTAACGTGATACAAGTTTCATCTTGGAAATTATCATAAGGATATTTTGTAGCAACGTGGCGGATTGCTGTTTCGCTTTGAATTTCTACGAATCGATCGTAATGCTCAACACCAAACATTGCTTTTGCGGAATCAACAACTTTATATACGATAACGGCTGCAATTTCAATTGGATTGCCCTCAACATCGTTTACTTTTAATTTCTTACTGTTAAAGTTTTCAACACGTAAAGATACAGTTTGACGAAACGCGAATGGAATTGTTAAAAATAAACCATTTTGACGAATTGTTCCTAAATAACTACCGAAGAACGTAATAACTTTCGCTTGATTCGGTTGAACGATACCGATACCTGTAGCTAAAACAGATGCTAATATGAGAGCTAAAATAGCTATTACAAACATTTCTTGTACAAGGCAAAATACACCGATAGCGGCTAAAACTAAAATTCCAATAACGCCGAGAAATCCATTAACATAAAATACTTGTTTTTCTTTCATATGATCGCCTCCTTGATATAAAAATGATATCACTTTTATATCATTACATGCAAGAGGGTTACACCTAATTTTCTGAATTTTATTGTTTGATATCTTTTATGTACGTTTTAAGGGTGAAAACAAGAATGTACGTTCTGTTTCGTGGTAAAATAAAGAAGACTTAGCTGCCCACTGCAGCAGCTAAGTCCCTTTGAGAGCATCTTGCATCGTGACAAATGATTCAAAGCGGTTTTGCCAGGATTAATTCTTCAATCGCTGACTCAATCTCTTTGTCAGAAGTGTCATAACTTCCATCTGACTTTGACTTTGGCTTGTCATGACTGGAAGCTGAATTAACTTCTTCTTTATTATGTCCTTTTTCAGTGAAATTCATGCTAGGCATTTTAAATGCGCTCATATTCATATATTTTCCAAACTTACAGGCTTCAACAATAGGGCAGAAACGAACGATTCCCTCCGCAATTTTCATGGCACCAATCCATAGCAAAACTTTAGACCAAGTGCACCAAGGTTTACGTACGAGTTTAGCTGTACTACAACCGAAGAGGATGAGTCCGAGTGTAATTCGAATTAGAGCACTAATTGTGCCGATGTTTTGCTTCATTAGAAAAACACTCCTTTTTAATTAACTTCAAAATAGAAAATACTATTTCATTTGTTAGTATTCCGTATAAGTTTTTTGATATGTAATCCAACATTTGACGTTGAAAAAGATGTTGGATTGGGCGTGTGTGTAGGTAGCTTTTTTTGTTATAATGAAAGAATGCGTAAAAGGAAGTTCAAAAAGTCCGGTAAAGATAGCTGTCGCATTTCATCGTTGCATACGCCAGTCCGGTAAAGATATAGCAAGGAATGTAAAAAATCTTGATAAAAATTAACTGTTATTTTGAACAGAAATTATATAACTAGAGAAAAGAAAGGGTGTTTTCATGTACGATATTTCCAAATGGAAACATGTATTTAAGCTTGATCCAAATAAGGAGTTAAGTGACGAACATTTAGAAATGATTTGTGAATCTGGAACGGATGCTGTTATTGTAGGCGGAAGTGATGGAGTGACAATTGATAACGTATTACACATGCTAGTTAGCATTCGTAGATATGCAGTGCCTTGTGTGTTAGAGGTTTCTGATGTGGAGGCAATTACACCAGGATTTGATTTTTATTACATCCCAAGTGTTTTAAATAGCCGAAAAGTAGAATGGGTAACAGGTGTTCATCATGAGGCATTGAAAGAATTTGGGGATATTATGGACTGGGACGAAATTTACATGGAAGGGTATTGTGTTTTAAACCCAGAAGCGAAAGTAGCCCAGCTTACAGATGCAAAATGTGATTTAACAGAAGATGATGTTATTGCATATGCGCGTTTAGCAGACAAGCTATTACATTTACCGATATTCTATTTAGAATATAGCGGGACGTATGGAGACATTGAGCTTGTTAAAAATGTAAAAGCAGAATTGAAACAAGCTAAGCTATATTATGGCGGTGGTATTTCTAATGCAGAACAAGCGAAAGAAATGGCGCAGTATGCTGATACAGTAGTTGTTGGAAATATTATTTATGATGATATAAAATCGGCATTAAAAACAGTTAAAGCAGTAAAAGGAGAGTAGGTGCAGGCGCATATGAGTACGACAGATAAGTTATTAAATGGTTTAAATCCGCAGCAACAAAAAGCAGTACAAACAACAAATGGACCACTTCTATTAATGGCAGGCGCAGGTAGTGGGAAAACACGTGTGTTAACACACCGTATTGCATATTTACTTGGTGAAAAAGGTGTGGCGCCATGGAATGTACTAGCAATTACCTTTACAAATAAAGCTGCTCGTGAAATGCGTGAGCGTATTGATAAACTTGTTGGACCAGAAGCAGAAGATATTTGGATTTCTACGTTCCACTCTATGTGTGTACGTATTTTACGACGTGATATCGATCGTATTGGTATTAATCGTAACTTTACAATCTTAGATTCAGGCGATCAGTTAACTGTAGTCAAAAAAATTATGAAAGAGCGCAATATTGATCCGAAGAAATTTGAGCCGCGCTCTATTTTAGCCGGTATTAGTAATGCGAAAAATGAACTGTTATCTGCAGATAAATATGCAAAAAAAATTACAATCGCTGACCCATATGAAAAATTAACGAGCGATGTATATACAGAATATCAAAAACGTCTTTTGAAAAATAACTCATTAGACTTTGATGATTTAATTATGACAACGATTCAGCTATTTGAACGTGTTCCAGAAGTACTAGAGTTTTATCAGCGTAAGTTCCAATATATTCACGTTGATGAGTATCAAGATACGAACAAAGCTCAGTACCTTCTTGTTAAACATTTAGCAGCACGTTTTAAAAATCTTTGCGTTGTAGGTGATTCTGATCAGTCTATTTACCGCTGGCGCGGGGCTGACATTTCTAACATTTTGTCATTCGAAAAAGACTATGAGAATGCGCAAGTTATCTTGTTAGAACAAAATTATCGTTCGTCACAAAATATTTTAAATGCAGCGAATGCTGTAATTGAAAAAAATTCAAACCGTAAACCGAAGAAATTATGGACAGACAATCAAATTGGAAGCAAAATCTCGTATTATCGTGCTGCAACTGAAAAGGACGAAGCGTATTTTGTTGCGAAAAAAATTCGTGATGATATTCAAATGGGGAAACGAAAATATACTGATTTTGCAGTGTTATATCGTACAAATGCCCAGTCTCGTATGGTCGAGGAGATTTTCCTGAAATCTAATATCCCTTACAAGATCGTCGGAGGTACTAAGTTCTACGACCGTAAAGAGATTAAAGACATTTTGGCGTACTTACGTTTAATTGGGAATCCAGATGATGAGATTAGTTTTGCACGTATTATAAACATGCCAAAGCGCGGGATTGGTGCGACTTCTATAGATAAAATTATTAATTATGGTGTGCAAAACGGAATCTCATTAACTGCTGTATTTGATGAGATTGAGCATGTTGGTGTAAGTGCAAAAATAACAAAAGCAGTAAAAGAATTCGCAAGTTTATTACACAACTGGGTAAATATGCAAGAGTATTTATCTGTTACAGAATTAGTAGAAGAAGTTATTGAGAAGACAGGCTATCGCGATATGTTGAAAAATGAGCGTTCTTTAGAAGCAGAAGGTCGTTTAGAAAACTTAGACGAGTTTTTATCTGTTACACAAACATTTGAATCCCAAAGCGAAGATAAGAGCCTTGTTGCATTCTTAACAGACTTAGCTCTTGTTGCGGATATTGATCGTGTAGATGAAGATCCAACTGCTGGTGAAGAAGTTATTTTAATGACGATGCACTCAGCAAAAGGATTAGAGTTCCCAGTTGTCTTTATTGTTGGCTTAGAGGAAGGGATATTCCCGCATACTCGTTCTCTTATGGAAGAGGATGAAATGCAAGAAGAGCGTCGTCTTGCCTATGTAGGTATTACTCGTGCAGAAGAAGAGCTATACTTATCTAATGCTCAAATGCGTACTTTATTTGGTAGAACAAGTATGAATGCAGCATCTCGATTTATTACAGAAATTCCGGCAGAATTAGTAGAACCATTAAACGAAACAGCACCGAAGCGTGAAACTTCGTTTGGTGCAAAAGGAAGAACGACAAGCGTAACTACAACACGCTCTCGTTCAGCTTTCGCGCGTCCGGCTGTTAAGACGACAGGTGGCGAGCAAATTGGCTGGGGAATAGGCGATAAAGCTGCTCACCAGAAGTGGGGAGTCGGTACAGTTGTAAGTGTAAAGGGTGAAGGAGATTCAAAAGAATTAGATATTGCGTTCCCAAGCCCAATTGGTATTAAACGTTTATTAGCAAAATTTGCACCTGTGACGAAACAATAGGAAAGGACTGAGGATATGTCAAAAGAGATAGCCAAAAAACGTATAGAAGAACTGCGTGATTTGTTAAATACATTTAACTATCAATATCACGTATTAGACAATCCTTCTGTTTCTGATGCGGAATATGACCGTGATATGCAGGAGCTTATAAAATTAGAAGCAGAGAACCCAGAGTTTATGAGTGAAGACTCTCCCTCCATTCGCGTTGGGGGGACTGTTCTTGATATATTTGAAAAGGTAACGCATAAATCACCAATGTTAAGTTTAGGAAATGCGTTTAATGAAGGAGATTTGCGTGATTTTGATCGAAGAGTACATCAGGGAATTGATGATGCGAATGTAAGATATATATGCGAATTAAAAATTGACGGACTTGCTGTTTCACTTCATTATGAAAAAGGACGCTTCATTCAAGGAGCAACACGTGGTGATGGTATAACGGGTGAAGATATTACCCAAAACTTAAAAACGATTAAAGCTATCCCGCTGCGTTTAAATGAAGAAGTAACGTTAGAAGCACGAGGCGAGGCTTATATGCCGAAGCGTTCGTTCGTTAAATTAAATGAAGAAAAAGAGCAAAATGGTGAAGATGTATTTGCGAATCCACGTAATGCGGCAGCAGGATCGATACGCCAACTTGATCCGAAAATTGCAGCGAAGCGTAACTTATCTATGTTTGTGTATGGTCTTGCTAATGTAGAAGAAAAAACAATTCCATCCCACAGTGAATCACTGGATTTCTTAGGTGAGCTTGGATTTAAGACGAATCCAAATCGTCGTACATGTGAAACAATTGAAGACGTAATAGCCTATGTAGAAGAGTGGCAAGAAAAACGCCCGCATCTTGATTATGAGATTGACGGAATCGTTATAAAAGTAGACGATGTTGCTATTCAAGAAAGCTTAGGAACTACAGCAAAGAGTCCAAGATGGGCAATAGCTTATAAATTCCCAGCTGAAGAAGTTGTGACGAGATTAACAGGGATTGAATTAAGTGTCGGCCGCACAGGAGTTGTAACACCAACTGCAGAGCTGGAGCCAGTGCGAGTAGCCGGAACTATTGTCCGTCGTGCTTCTTTACATAACGAAGATTTAATTCGTGAAAAGGATATTCGAATTGGTGACTACGTTGTTGTGAAAAAGGCTGGAGATATTATTCCTGAAGTTGTGAACGTTATTTTTGATAAGCGTACTGGTGAGGAAGAAGAATATCATATGCCAACGCATTGTCCAGCATGTGAGAGTGAACTTGTTCGTTTAGAAGAAGAAGTAGCACTTCGATGTATAAATCCGACTTGCCCAGCTCAAATTCGTGAAGGATTAATCCATTTCGTTTCAAGAAATGCAATGAATATTGATGGACTTGGAGAACGTGTAATTACACAACTCTTTGATGCGGATTATATTCGTACGTTTGCTGATTTATATTCATTGACGAAAGAGCAATTATTAGAACTAGAACGTTTCGGTGAAAAATCAGCAACAAATTTAGTCCAAGCAATTGAGAATTCTAAGGAAAACTCATTAGAGCGATTATTATTCGGTCTTGGTATTCGTCATGTCGGTGCGAAAGCGGCACGTACATTTGCTGAGCATTTCGAAACGATGGATGAGCTTGTGAAAGCGACGGAAGAAGAATTAAAAACAATTAATGAGATTGGTGAAAAAATGGCTCAATCCGTTGTAACGTATTTCGATAATGAAGACGTATTAGAGCTATTACAACAATTTAAAGAGTATGGCGTGAACATGGCATACAAAGGTATAAAATTTGCTGATTTACAAAATGTTGAATCGTACTTCGCAGGAAAAACTGTCGTCTTAACAGGGAAATTAGAAGTTATGGGCCGCAGTGAAGCGAAGAAGAAAATTGAGGCATTAGGTGGAAAAGTAACAGGAAGTGTTAGTAAAAGTACGGATTTACTTGTTGCTGGTGAAGCTGCAGGCTCGAAATTAGCGCAAGCAGAGAAGCACAATGTTGAAGTTTGGAATGAAGAGAGGTTCTTACAAGAGCTGAATAAGTAAGAGGTGCAAACTTACGATGAAAAAAATAGCGTTAGCGGTATTAAGTCTTAGCCTACTTGTAAGTGGGTGTAGTATGGGTTCCAATAAAGATGAAAAAGCAGTTGAGAAATCGGGGAAAGCGAAAGAACAAGCAGTTATCCCGAAATACTCGATTTCGGATGAATATTATAAGACAACGGTTAAATTTGATCCAGGTGAGGCACGTGGTTTAGTTGTACAAGGTTTAAATAGTCGTCTAGATGTAGATGAATTTGAAACAGGATTAATGCGCATTGCCAAAGAATCATTTAGTACGAAAGATTATTTCTTTAAAGGCGGAAAGGTTCTAGAGGCTCAAAATATACAAATGCTTGTAAAAAGGAAGCGTACAGATGCTGAACAAAAAGAGCTAGAGGATAAGTTGAAAAAAGATGCAGTTAAATTTCCGAATATCGGACTGAATCCAGCCTTAAGTGAAGGTTCGGAGTCACTAGAAGTGAAAAATAAAAAACATCCAATGTATATCTCAAATATTTTAGAGCATGATTACTACGTGCAAAAAGGTGAGAACGATGTTGAACGTGGTGGCATTGTAGTTGGATTAGCGATGAATTCTGTTCAATATTATGAGGAAGAGCATGGTTATCCGCGTGAGGCTGCAATCCCAGATGAAAAAATGTTAGCTGAAGGGAAAAGAATGGCCCAAGAAATCTTGAAATTCATGCATCAAAACGACGCTGCGACAAAAAATGTTCCGATAACATTTGCAATTTATCGTCAAAGTCCAAAGTCTTCGCTTGTACCAGGGAATTTTGTTTCTTATGCTAAGGTAGAAAAAGGCAGTGAAACGGTTGAGGATTGGAAACCAATCAATGAGAAATATTATTTGTTCCCGTCTGAACAAGCGAAAGCGGATAATAAACGTGAAGACCTTGCGAGGGTTTCAAACTTTAAAGCGAAGTTAAGCGAGTATTTCCAAGGCGATTATACAGCTGTTATCGGTACTGGAATGTATAGAGATGATGAATTAAAAGAAATGAAGCTCGATATTCCTGTCCAATTCAATGGGAAAGCTGAAGTAATTGGTTTTACACAATATGTAGCTGGACTTGTTATGGAATACTTCCCGAATTATATGAAAGTACAAGTAACAATTAAATCTGTAGAACGTCCAGAAGCAATTATTATACGTGAAGCAAAGCAAGATGAACCGTTTGTGAAAATTTTAGATTAAAGATGAGAGCTGTTCCATAAAGGAACAGCTTTTTTTCTTGAAAAATTTTGTTATAATTTTAAATGTTACAAATAAAGGGGTAAGGGGCAAAGTCATGGAAGAACTAAGCTTTCAAGTCATTATTTTATTAATTGCATTCGGGTTTTTAGCTGCTTTTATTGATTCGGTTGTTGGAGGAGGGGGGTTAATTTCGCTTCCTGCACTTATGTTTGTTGGTTTATCACCAGCTTCGGCAATCGCAACGAATAAATTAGCTGCAACGATGGGGACGCTTACGAGTACAATTTATTTTATTCGATCAGGCAAGGTGGATTTTCGGATTGTAGGAAAGTTAATCCCGTTAACTATTATTGGAGCAGTCGCAGGGGCTTTAGTAGTAAAGTTTATTCCACCTGATATTTTGCGTCCACTAGTGCTCGTAATGTTGGTTTTTATTGCCATTTATATTATTGCGAAAAAAGATTGGGGAAGTGCATCTACCTATAAAAAGATGACAAAAGGAAAAACATTAATGTTTTTCTTTGTTATTTTAATGATAGGATTTTATGATGGATTTTTTGGACCAGGGACAGGATCCTTTTTAATTTTTGCATTTTTATTAATTGGCTTGGATTTTATTCAAGCGGCAGCATCTGGAAAACTTTTGAACTTCGTTAGTAATATCGTATCTTTAATTACTTTTTTATTTTTAGATGTGATTCATTTTGAATACGGTATAATTATGGGATTATCAATGATTTTAGGTGCTTATTTTGGATCGAAGTTTGCGGTTCAAAAAGGTGTTGGATATGTAAGGACTTTATTTTTATTAGTTACTATTTTATTAATCGGGAAAAATGTTTTGGAATATACTCATATTTTGTAGATTCATACGTATGTATGAATCTCTTTTTTTTATTATATTTTAAAAATTTATTAATTTTTAAAATATAAGTCTAGGAATATTTGAATAAATCTAAATTATCGTGTAGAATAATGTTGTAAAATGTAAACGTTTTTCTAAGGGGAGGCTAAAAAGATGGTAGTAGCATACAAACATGAGCCATTTACAGATTTTTCAGTAGAGGCTAACAAATTAGCGTTTGAAGAGGGTTTAAAGAAAGTAGAATCTTATCTTGGACAAGACTATCCATTAATTATCGGGGGAGAAAAAATCACTACAGAAGACAAAATTGTTTCTGTAAACCCTGCAAATAAAGAGGAACTTGTTGGTCGTGTTTCAAAAGCAAGCCGTGAATTAGCTGAAAAAGCAATGCAAGTAGCGGATGCAACATTCCAAACTTGGAGAAAGTCAAAACCAGAAATGCGTGCAGATATTTTATTCCGTGCTGCAGCAATCGTTCGTCGTAGAAAACATGAGTTCTCTGCTATTCTTGTAAAAGAAGCAGGTAAACCATGGAATGAGGCAGATGCTGATACAGCAGAAGCAATCGACTTTATGGAATATTATGCTCGTCAAATGTTGAAATTAAAAGACGGTATTCCAGTAGAAAGCCGTCCAATTGAATATAATCGTTTCTCTTACATTCCATTAGGAGTAGGTGTTATCATTTCTCCTTGGAATTTCCCATTCGCAATTATGGCAGGTATGACAACAGCTGCTGTAGTTTCTGGTAACACAGTATTACTAAAACCAGCTAGTACAACTCCTGTAGTAGCAGCGAAATTTATGGAAGTATTAGAAGAAGCTGGTTTACCAGCTGGCGTAGTAAACTTCGTTCCAGGTAATGGTTCTGAAGTTGGTGACTATTTAGTAGATCACCCTCGTACACGTTTCGTTAGCTTCACTGGATCTCGCGATGTAGGTATTCGTATTTACGAACGTGCAGCAAAAGTAAACCCAGGACAAATTTGGTTAAAACGTGTTATCGCTGAAATGGGCGGTAAAGATACAATCGTTGTTGATAAAGAGGCAGATCTTGAATTAGCAGCTAAATCTATCGTTGCATCAGCATTCGGATTCTCAGGACAAAAATGTTCTGCATGTTCTCGTGCAGTAATCCATGAAGATGTATACGATCATGTATTAAATCGTGCTGTTGAATTAACAAAAGAATTAACAGTAGGTAACCCAGATGCAAAAGATATTAACATGGGACCTGTTAATGACCAAGCTGCATTCGATAAAGTAATGAGCTATGTTGCAATTGGTAAAGAAGAAGGTAAAATCGTATCAGGTGGCGAAGGAGACGATTCTAAAGGCTGGTTCATCCAACCAACAATCGTTGCTGACGTTGCAGAAGATGCTCGCTTAATGAAAGAAGAAATCTTCGGACCAGTAGTAGCATTCTGTAAAGCAAAAGACTTTGATCATGCACTTGCAATTGCAAACAATACAGAATACGGTTTAACAGGAGCAGTTGTTACTAACAACCGTGACCATATTGAAAAAGCACGTGAAGACTTCCACGTTGGTAACTTATACTTCAACCGTGGATGTACTGGTGCAATCGTAGGTTACCAACCATTCGGTGGCTTTAACATGTCTGGTACAGACTCTAAAGCTGGTGGCCCTGATTACTTAGCGCTTCACATGCAAGCAAAAACTACTTCTGAAACTTTATAAGAAATAGTAGAAAAGATCTTCACAGACTGTGAAGATCTTTTCTTTTTGAGAAACTCTCTATAGCAGAAGCAATCGATTTTATAGAAGCTAGTTAATTTCAATCAAGAAAAGGTTTCCAAATATTACTATTTGTTCTTTTGAATTAGTTAAACCCTATTAATATCGGGATAAACATGAAAATAGAAACAAAACAGCGAGAAAAATTGACTTATTAGTCATATTTTTTAGTATTCATTTTGAGGATTTCCTGTATAATACAATTTGAAAGAAAATCTATGGTTAGACAAGAGAACACTCCTTTCGGCTTTGCTAACTGAAAGGAGTGCTTTTTTAGGTCGCTAAAAATTCTTCTGTACTCATTATATTTGCGTATACTCCATTTAAACTCGCCAAAATTGTATTATGAATATAAACAGCTGGTATAGTAACATTCTTAAATGAAAGATCTTTTGTAGCACAAGCATCGTGTATTACGGTACAGTGAAGGCCAAAATCAAAAGCAGCTCTTACTGTAGCATCAATACACATATGGGTCATCATCCCGCATATTACGACATGCTCAATTCCTGAACGTTGTAATTGTTCTAGAAGATCAGTTTCTCGGAAGCTATTTGGATAATGTTTAAGGATAACGGTTTCCTCTCTAAGTGGACGGACATTTTCGTGAATATGGACACCTTCTGTATTGGGTAGGAAAAAAGTAGCGCTATCTTTTATAGCTACATGTTGGATATGAAAAATAGGTTCGTTTCTTATTCTAAAATGTTGTAGTAGCTGACTAGCATATTCACTTGCTTCTACTGGATTACGTAATTCCATCATTCCGCTTGGAAAATAATCATTTTGAATGTCGACGAGCAAAAGAGCTGTTTTCATATATCTATCTTCCTCCGATTTCATATTCAAATAATGTTATTCAATGAATAGAGAAGATTCTCCTTTTTAAAAGTATGAGTGAGAAGGATTTTACATAACTTTAAAAATCACTATTGTATTGTTACTTCTTATTTTAAAATTCAAATAGAGAAATAATTAATATTTTTCCGAAAAATGTATTGACTCTCATTATTCTGAGTTCTATAATAAGACTTAATTAAACGACAATTAAATCGATACACTCTTATCCAGAGAGGTGGAGGGACTGGCCCTACGATACCTCAGCAACGGGTTTTTTAATACCGTGCTAACTCCAGCAAGCCTATAAAGGCTTGGAAGATGAGAAGATGTGAATGAGTACATATAGAAGTGCTCTCCTTCTTATCTTTTATTACTGATAAGAAGGAGAGCACTTTTTATTTTACCTCGAAAGCTCTACTTCAAGTTTTTACAGCATATAGGAGGGAAGAAAATGATTTCTTTTAACAATGTAAGTAAAGTATATGAATCAGGTGGGCAATCTGTTCATGCGGTTGAGGATGTAACGCTGTCAGTTGAAAAGGGCGAAATTTTTGGCATTATCGGATTTAGTGGTGCTGGAAAGAGTACGTTATTACGTTTAGTAAATATGTTAGAAAGACCAACTGCAGGAACAATTTCAATAGATGATAAAGATATTACATCATTATCGGCGAAAGAATTACGGAAACTAAGACAAAGAATTGGGATGATTTTCCAAAGTTTCAATCTATTTAATTCAAGAACGGTGTTTGGGAACATTGCTTATCCATTAAGGTTAGCGAAATTGCCGAAGAATGAGATAAAAGAAAGAGTGAATGAACTACTAAAATTTGTTGGTTTAGAAGATAAAGCGAACTATTATCCAGAACAGTTATCAGGTGGACAAAAGCAGCGTGTTGGGATTGCAAGAGCACTTGCGACATCACCTGATATTCTCATATGTGATGAGGCAACATCAGCTTTAGATCCGGAAACAACAACAGAAATCTTAAATTTATTAAAGAAAGTAAATAGAGAGTACAATTTAACGATTCTACTTATTACACATGAAATGCACGTTGTGAAAGAAATTTGTCACCGTGTAGCCGTTATGGAAAAAGGAAAAGTAATTGAGGAAGGAAAACTGTTTGACGTTTTCACACAACCAAAAACAAAGACCACTCAAAATTTTGTACGCTCTGTTATTAATGATCACTTACCAGAAAGTGTTCTAGCGAAAATTCAAAACGGAGGTCAGATTTATCGCCTGACTTTTACTGGGGAAGAGACAGGACAGCCTGTACTATCATATATTGCGAAAAACTATAACGTCGATGTAAATGTTCTTTATGGAAATATTATTGAACTCCAAAATGTGCTATTTGGAAATCTTCTTGTAGAACTACAAGGTGAACAGAAAGAAATTCAAAAAGCATTACAACATCTAAGACTGCAAGTGCAGCTGAAGGAGGTAGAAGCTCATGCGAGTTGATTGGAGTATATTTTGGCCTCGCATATTAGATGCGACGGGGGATACCCTCTTAATGGTAATTGTAACCCTTATATTCGCTATAATTCTTGGTATACCTCTAGGTTTACTATTGTATGTAACGAGAAAAGGGAATTTTTTAGAAAATAAATGGGTCTTTTCTATTCTTAATATCATAATTAATACAATTCGTCCGGTTCCATTCATTATCTTTTTAGTAGCTTTAAGCCCACTAACAAGAAGTGTTATTGGAACGACGATTGGAACGGCTGCAGCAATCTTCCCAATGACGTTAGTTGCATCAATTGGTATTGCTAGAATGGTTGAAACCAATCTTGTTTCTGTTCCGAAAGGAGTAATTGAAGCAGCACAAGCAATGGGCGCTTCACCACTTAGAATTGTTTTTGAAATCCTCGTACCAGAAGCTTTAGCACCATTGATCCTAGGTGTCACGTTTATGACGGTCGGTTTAATTGAATTTTCTGCAGTCGCAGGACTTGTCGGTGGTGGCGGTCTTGGTGACTTAGCAATGACATATGGTTATCAACGCTTTGATACGTCAGTTATGTTTGTAACGGTCGTTTTACTTATTATTCTTGTACAGGTGGCTCAAAATTTAGGGAACTACTTTGCGAAAGTCTTTTTACGCAGATCATAAAAAGGAAGAGGGGAAAAGAAAATGAAGAAAATTTTAGCATTTGCATTATCAGCGATCGTAGGAATTACAGCATTAAGCGGCTGCTCAGGTGGAGACACAGGTGCAGGAGCGAAAGAGAAAGTAGTTCGCGTCGGTGTAACTGGAACAGATGGAGACGTTTGGGAAATTTTAAAGAAAAAAGCTGAAAAAGAAGGGATTAAAATTAAACTGGTTGAGTTCTCTGATTACACAACACCCAACAAAGCGTTAGCTGATGGAGATATTGAACTAAACTCATTCCAGCACATTGCTTTCTTAGAGCAATTTAAAAAGGAGCATAAGTTAGATATTACAGCTGTTGGTACAACGCAAATTGCACCGATGGGCTTATACTCTGAAAAATATAAGAAAGCAAATGAAATCCCAGATGGTTCGGAAATTGCTATTCCGAATGATCCAACGAACCAAGCACGTGCATTAAAACTTCTTGATGCAGCTGGCTTATTAAAGCTTAAGAAAGATTTTGGTCTATTTGGGGATCCAAGCGGTATCGCTGAAAATCCGAAGAAGCTAAAAGTTACACCGGTTATCGCACAGCAAACACCTCGTGTGTTAAAAGATGTAGCGGCTTCAGTTATTAATAACGGTGTTGCTGGTCAAGCTGGACTAGACCCAGCGAAGGATCCAATTTTCTTAGAAGATCCAAATAATGAAAATGCAAAGGCTTATATTAATATTTTCGCAGCTCGTACGAAAGATAAAAATGATCCAACACTGAAAAAAGTAATTGAGTTATACCATTCAAAAGAAGTAACAGATGCAATTAAGAAAGAAACAAATGATGGTTCAATTTCAGTAGATCTTTCACTTGATGAGCTTGAAAAAATCGTAAAATAATTATTGAGTTTAACGACTAACAGTAGGAATCCCTCCGCTGTTAGCTCGTTCAACATATAATCTACTTAACAAACAAAACCCTAATTCTGTACCTTCTAATTTTGTATAACATAGAATCCAATGTTTGTTAAGTAGAGTGATGGACCAGGAGTTTTCCTGGTCTTTTTTTAATTAAAGCAGCTGGCTAATAATAAGGAAATCCAAATTATGATTGGATAAGAGATTAAACTAAAAATGAGTGTACTTGCTAATTTCTTTTTAGGGATTAATAGTTTCTTTGATGAAAATAAGAAAAGAGAAAATAGGATAATGATAGATGCTGAGATTACTCCTGGATTATAAGAACGATAAATGAAATACAAGATAATATGCTGAACGGCGTTAAAGAAGATACAGCCCTGTATAAAAATGATCAAATAAATAGAAGATATGATGCTTAATTGATATAGAATGACTATGAGTAAGACGAAGGTTGTTAATATGGAAATTGCAATGAAAAATTGTTTGTTAGTTATAAAATGGATCGAAAATCGATTAGCGATATATTGTGGCATTTGGAAAGCTTCTTCAAGGTTATGAAAAAAGAATAGAAGGGGGATTAGCCAGATTGTATTAGTGGTGAAATGTCTTGTTGAAGATGTTTTTATCAACTTATATCAGCTCCAATAAAGGGATAGAAAGCCTATAAGAAAAGGCTTTCTACAAGGGTATAGTTATTCAATTATGATGCTTTTTAAATTACTCTCAGGTTGCGGTTGTTCTTCAGCATAAGAGGAGAGCTCCTCTTGCAAAATATTTAGTGCGTGCTTAGCTGATTGCTGAATCGGATTCGGTAGCTCTTCTAATATACGCATACCGATTTTTATTTTTGTACGAATTACCTTTCTTAGTAATTCATCATGCATGTACTACACCTCCAAACCGAATGTTTAGTACATCATCTTCAAACTTAGCGCCTTGAATAGAAAGGTGTGTTAATGTTTTTGGTAAGGTGATATTTCGCTTCATAGAGCCGGCTCGAATAATAAGTTCATCACCTTTTTGATTTAATGAAAGTTCACTTTTGTTTGAGAAGGGAATGGACAGAACGAAAATATACTCATCGCCATCTTTTTTTACATATTGTGTGCGGCCATTAAATTTCACTTCAGTAGGAGAGGGGTCTGATTTAAATAAAGCATTTCCTACACGCTCTAACATAGGTAAACCAACAACTTCTTGTTCAAACATGGGAGCTTCGTAAATAGGAAGTGGCTGAAAACTATCTTTAATTAACGCCTTATATTTCTTTTGTGTATCTTTCCATGCCTGAAAGTAAGGGTCGGTAACAGTGTTAGGGATGACGCGGTTAATCATAATGGCATCTACGTTATAATCGTATAAGTTTAAATAAGTAAAACTACGCTGAGCTTCTTTAATGACCATTTTTTCAGGATTTACAACAACGCGAATACTCGTTACTTCTCGGTTTGATAAAATATCTCTCATTTCTCCAAGTTGTTCAAGCGTATTCGTTAATTCGTCCATAATATCATCAGTTGGAAGGGGGACACCAAGAAGTGGTTGAGCTACAGGACGAACAACTTTTAAAATCTTCCTTTTAATAGGAAAGAGTTTTTCCATCCACCAGCCGAGCATGTCTGGAAAGCTAAGCATTGCTAAAGTTTCTCCAGTCGGTGCGCAATCAATAATGATGACGTCGTAAGTGTTGTGTTTATAGTAATCGAGTACTCGAAGTAAGCTAATTAAATCTTCCATACCAGGGAACATCGTTAATTCTTCTGTTGTAATATCATCAGCTGCTTTGGAAGTGAAGAGTAGTGTAATATATTTCTGCAATTTCCCCCAGCCTTTTTCCATTTCATAAATAGTGTTAATTTCTTGTGCCCACAAGTTTTCGCGAATTTCTAGTGGCTCAGAAGATAGTTTTATGCCAAATGAATCCCCTAAACTATGAGCAGGATCTGTACTCATTACTAATGTTTTTAATCCTTGTTTTGCACTTTGGATTGCTGTTGCTGCTGAAATGCTAGTTTTTCCAACGCCGCCTTTACCTGTATACAGAATAATTCTCATCATTAATATCCCCTTTGTTTCGAATGTCGAATATTACGAGTGTCGAAATATTTAATTGAATAAAAACCCAACTAGGGTCTTATTCAATCGGAATGTTTTTCATTTTAGGTGTAGAAACCTTTTCTTCTGTTTTTTGCTGTGACGTAGCAATGTGATTCATGATCTTTTGGAATATTTGTAGTAAGAATGCTTTTTCTTCTTCTGACAATGCATCTGTCACTAGGCTAAAGTAATGGGCCGCATTTTGTTTTACTTCTTGAACGAGCATTACGCCGTTTTCTGTTAAACGAATTAATACAATGCGTCGATCGCTTTCATTCCGGTAGCGTTCAATATATCCCTTTTTTACAAGGCGATTTACAACGCCCGTTGTTGTACTCATCGGTATATCAAGAAGATCAGCAATTTTTGTCATTGTAATATCCGTATTTCGCTCCATCCAAAGTAAACAAAATACTTCTGTCTTGGAAAGTGTTAAATCAAGACTTACCCATTCTTCAGGATAGAAAAGTTTCTTGGCGTTATCTAGCAGTAAGTCTAAAAAATGTTCATATTGTAACAATTATTTCCACTCCCGTATATTTCGAGGTTCGTAATATTTGTTTTTATTTTATGTGGAATTGAAATAAATGTCAATGTTTTTAACTGTTTTTTCAGATTAGAAAGAAAATTATCTTCAAAATAGAAATTTTTTGTGATAGATTAATAAATAGAAAAATGATTTTACATAAAAAACCATTGTGATAAATATATTTATCTATAATAGGTGTACAGCTAACGAGGGGGAGAACGATGAGAAGACGAAATACGCAAGCGTTCACGTTTTTAGCATGGACTTCATTTGTTTGTGCGCTTTCAGGAATGCTAATTGGGATTTACACGTTAGATGAAACGCTTAGTGTAAAAGGGTACTATTTAATCGGAACATTATTTTTAACGATGTCTTGTTTTGTATTACAAAAAACAATTCGTGATAATGAGGAAGATAATGAAAGATTTCCGAAAAATAAATCGTTAGATAAAGAGTAAATTGTAAAGAAAGGCACTTGCCTTTCTTTTTTTATGTAAAAATGCCGTAAGTGCCGTGTGTTGACTTGCTTGAAGTACTGAAAATTTGGTATCATCAATAGTATTGTAGATTGAACGATATATTATGGAGGTGGCCTAGCCGTGTCAAGAATTTCCGTTGAGAATGTAAAGCACGTAGCACATTTAGCACGTCTTGCAATTACTGATCAAGAAGCAGAAAAATTTCAAAAACAACTAGATGCAATTGTTACATTTGCAGAACAGTTAAATGAATTAGATACAACTGATGTAAAACCAACAACTCATGTATTAACTATGAAAAATGTTATGCGTGAAGATGTGCCAGAAAAAGGTTTACCAGTAGAAGAAGTATTAAAAAATGCACCGGATCACAAAGATAATCAAATCCGTGTTCCAGCAGTATTAGAATAGAGGAGGGAATTTCGATGTCATTATTTGATCATTCTGTATCAGAGTTACATAAGAAGTTAAACAACAAAGAAATTTCCGTTACGGATTTAGTAGAAGAATCTTACAAACGTATTTCGGATGTTGAAGATAACGTAAAAGCTTTTCTTACATTAGATGAAGAAAATGCACGCGCGAAAGCGAAAGAATTAGATGCAAAGATTGGTGCTGAGGATAATGGTTTATTATTCGGTATGCCAATTGGTGTAAAAGATAACATTGTAACTAACGGTCTTCGTACAACTTGTGCGAGCAAAATATTAGCAAACTTCGATCCAATTTACGATGCGACAGTTGTACAAAAGCTAAAAGCTGCTGACACAGTTACAATCGGTAAATTAAATATGGACGAGTTCGCAATGGGTTCTTCAAATGAAAACTCAGGCTTCTACGCTACAAAAAATCCATGGAACTTAGATTACGTTCCAGGCGGATCTAGTGGTGGTTCTGCAGCAGCAGTAGCAGCAGGAGAAGTATTATTCTCTCTAGGTTCTGATACGGGTGGTTCTATCCGTCAGCCAGCTGCATATTGTGGCGTTGTAGGTTTAAAACCAACTTACGGACGCGTATCTCGTTACGGATTAGTAGCATTCGCATCTTCACTTGACCAAATCGGACCGATTACACGTACAGTAGAAGACAATGCATACTTATTACAAGCTATTTCAGGTATTGACCGTATGGATGCAACTTCTGCAAACGTTGAAGTAGGAAACTACTTAGCTGGTTTAACAGGTGATGTTAAAGGTTTACGTATTGCTGTACCGAAAGAATACTTAGGCGAAGGTGTTGGCGAAGAAGCTCGTGAGTCAGTACTAGCTGCTTTAAAAGTATTAGAAGGTATGGGCGCAACTTGGGAGGAAGTATCTCTTCCGCACTCTAAATACGCTCTAGCAACGTATTACTTATTATCTTCTTCTGAAGCATCTGCGAACCTTTCACGCTTTGATGGCGTACGTTACGGTGTTCGTTCTGATAATGTAAATAACTTATTAGATCTTTACAAAAACACACGTAGCGAAGGTTTCGGTGATGAAGTAAAACGTCGTATTATGCTTGGTACATTTGCTCTTAGCTCTGGTTACTATGATGCATATTACAAAAAAGCACAACAAGTACGTACATTAATTAAAAATGACTTTGAAAATGTATTTGCTAACTACGATGTTATTATTGGACCAACAACGCCAACTCCAGCATTTAAAGTGGGCGAAAAAGTGGACGATCCAATGACAATGTATGCAAATGACATTTTAACAATTCCAGTAAACTTAGCGGGTGTTCCAGCGATTTCTGTTCCATGTGGATTCGGTGCTAACAACATGCCACTTGGTCTACAAATCATTGGTAAACACTTCGATGAAACGACGATTTACCGCGTTGCACATGCGTTTGAGCAAGCAACAGACTATCATACAAAAAAAGCAAGTCTGTAAGGAGGCGAGCATAGATGAATTTAGAAACAATTATTGGTTTAGAGGTTCACGTTGAGTTAAAAACAAATTCGAAAATTTTCTCTGCGAGTCCAACAGAATTCGGAGCGGAGCCAAATACACAAACAAGTGTAATTGACTTAGGATACCCAGGGGTACTTCCTACTTTAAATAAGGAAGCAGTTAACTTTGCAATGAAAGCCGCAATGGCATTAAACTGTGAAATCGCAACGGAAACGAAGTTCGACCGTAAAAACTATTTCTACCCAGATAATCCGAAAGCTTACCAAATCTCTCAATTTGATAAGCCAATTGGTGAAAATGGTTGGATTGAAATCGAAGTAGACGGTAAAAAGAAACGTATCGGTATTACACGTCTTCATTTAGAAGAAGATGCTGGTAAATCAACGCATGCAGCTGACGGTTCATTAGTAGACTACAACCGTCAAGGGATGCCTTTAATCGAGATCGTATCTGAGCCAGATATGCGTACTCCAGAAGAAGCATATGCGTACTTAGAGAAGTTAAAATCAATCATTCAATATACAGGTGTATCTGATTGTAAGATGGAAGAAGGTTCTCTTCGTTGTGATGCGAATATTTCACTTCGTCCAGTTGGACAAGAGAAGTTCGGTACAAAAGCAGAACTGAAAAACTTAAACTCTTTCACTTACGTGCAAAAAGGTCTTGAGCATGAGCAAGTGCGCCAAGAAAAAGAATTATTATCTGGTGGTATCATCCAACAAGAAACACGTCGTTATGACGAAGCAACGAAGAAAACAATCTTAATGCGTATAAAAGAAGGATCTGACGATTACCGTTACTTCCCAGAGCCAGACTTAGTTGAACTTTACATCGACGATGAGTGGAAAGAAGAAATTCGTGCTTCTATTCCAGAACTTCCAGATGCACGTAAAGCTCGCTATGTTGAAGAAGTTGGCTTACCAGCTTATGATGCGCATGTATTGACATTAACGAAAGAGATGTCTGATTTCTTTGAAGCAACAGTTGCAGACGGTGCTGATGCGAAATTAACATCAAACTGGTTAATGGGTGAAGTACTTGCATACTTAAACAAACAACAAAAAGAATTAAAAGACGTTGCATTAACGCCAGCTGGCTTAGCTAAAATGGTTCAATTAATTGAAAAAGGTACAATTTCTTCTAAAATCGCGAAGAAAGTATTTAATGAATTAATTGAAAAAGGTGGAGACCCAGAAGAAATCGTTAAAGCGAAAGGTCTGGTTCAAATTTCTGACGAAGGAACACTTCGTAAGGTTGTAACAGAAATTCTTGATAATAATGAGCAATCTATTGAAGACTTTAAAAACGGTAAAGACCGTGCAATTGGCTTCTTAGTTGGTCAAATTATGAAAGCTACAAAAGGACAAGCAAATCCACCGCTTGTTAATAAAATCTTACTTGAAGAGATTAATAAGCGCTAAAAAAAGAGAAGAATTCTTATTTTTGAACGCTAAAATAGTATAGATTCTTAAAGATTAAACAGAAAAAACACCCGTATTTGGGTGTTTTTTCTGAGTTAATCAAACGTTTGTTTAAATGGTGAAAAATAATTTAAACAAACGTTTGATTAACTGTCAAAAGTGAAAAAATGTTTGTATAGCAACTATGGTATGATAGTTGCAAAAAGGTGGGAATAATGATAAATCTAGACATAGAGAGTTTTTCATCTCATGAAATAATAGATAATTATTATTCATTATATGTAAATTGATGTGAGAGAATGGATAGACATAAAGTGAAACTTTAATCAGTGGGAGTTTTACTGCCTGCAAATAGCGGGATAAATTTCTTGGTTAAATAAAGCAAAACTATCAGGAGTGAATAGTTACTTTTGATGAGCTACACGAATCGGGTTCTTACTGCCTGTTTGAGCGGAATTAAAGAAGGATAGGAAGATGAGAGGAGGTAAGCATAGGGATACTGAATAAGGGTTCGGTGTATTCGTTTTTCAATGAATAAGGAATTTCCTGTGCTAATAAATGATGAAGCGAGCAAGAATTATTTATAATCCTACTTCTGGGCGCGAGCTATTTAAGAAGAGCTTACCAGAAGTATTACAAAAATTAGAACAAGCTGGATATGAAGCGTCTTGTCATGCGACAACTGGTCCTGGAGATGCGACTGTGGCAGCGAGGCAAGCTGCGGATCGTAAGTTTGATGTTGTTATCGCAGCTGGTGGTGATGGTACGTTAAATGAAGTAGTGAACGGTTTAGTAGGACATGAGCATCGTCCAAAGTTTGGAATTATTCCAGTTGGAACGACAAATGATTTTGCGCGTGCGATCGGTGTACCTCGTGTTATTGAAGAGGCTGCGGATATTATTTGTGAAGGAACAACGGTACCGTTAGATCTTGGTAGAGCAAATGATACATATTTCATTAATATCGCTGGTGGTGGCCGTATTACAGAATTAACATATGAAGTACCAAGCAAGCTAAAAACGGTATTAGGCCAACTTGCTTACTATTTAAAAGGAATCGAAATGTTACCATCATTACATCCAACATATGTTGAAATTGAGTATGATGGGAAGTTGCTACAAGAAGAAATTACGATGTTTTTAATTACGAATACTCGTTCAGTTGGTGGATTCGAAAAAGTAGCACCATATGCATCTATTAACGATGGATTATTTGATTTATTAGTACTGAAAAAAGGTTCTATCGCTGATTTAATTAAAGCAGCAACACAAGCACAGCGTGGGGAACATATTAACAATCCGAAAGTGCTATATACACAAGCGAATCGTATTAAAGTGCATTCACCTGATAAATTAATGATCAACTTAGATGGTGAATATGGCGGAGATGCACCAATGGAATTTGAAAATATATATCATTGTCTGGAACTATTTGTTCCTGAACATCAAGAGGATGCCCTGTAAAGGCATCTTTTTTTTGCTTTCACCTCACTATTTGCGAGCAATAAGATTCCCCCACTGATTAAAGTTTCTCTATGTGCAGATGAATTGTAAATTGTAAGTTAGTTTGATTTTTATGGTATTTTTACAATCCGTTTATTTTATATCCATATTTTATTGATACACTGGAAGAGATAAGAAATGAGAGGTAGGGTGCTATGGAGAAGGTAAAAGCAATATTATTTGATAAAGATGGGACATTAATGGATTTTCATTCAATTTGGATAAAAGTAGCTGAAGAGCTTGTTGCAGAATGTATAAATTTATATCAATTACCAGAATCAATGCAGCAGGCTTTATTAAAAGAGATTGGCGTAGATGGAGCATTTGTTCATCCGCGTAGTGCGCTCGCTGCTGGAACGAGTCTTGATGTGGCCAAGGGGCTTTGTAAGTATATTGCATCATCTAGAGAAGAAGAGATGCATCAATGGGTGAGTGAAAAGTTGTTTGCTCTTATGTACGAGCATCGTTCCTATATGAAAATGACTGCGGATTTACCGAGAATTTTACAAGGTTTAAAGGATAAAGGATTTATTTTAGGTGTTGTTACAGCTGATGATTTCGCACCGACAGAATTATTTTTAAAACAGTATCAATTAGAGTCTTTTTTTGATTATGTTGTAGCTTCAGATACGTTTCCAGCACAGAAGCCAGATAAAAAAATTGTAGAATCGTTTTGTGAGAGATTTAATTTAGAGACATGTGAAGTAGCAGTCATCGGGGATACACCGACGGATTTATATTTAGCGAAAAATGGTGGCGACTGTTATGCGATTGGCGTACTATCTGGTACGGGTGATCGTCAAACGCTAGAACCACTTGCAGATTTAGTATTACAATCTGTTGAAGATTTAATTTCTCATTCAGGTGAGTTTATTTGGGAACAAGGAAAGTCTAATGTATAAATGAATAAGTCTATAAGGACTCTATATGAGTCTTTATAGACTTATTTTTTATGCCGAGATAGTAAGAGAATGGGATGAATACTAGAAAGAGGAAGTTGGCATACATCTTGCAATATAAAGAGAAAACATTGTATAGAAAAGGATGGGGTACACAGTGAACACAAAAAAATTTGCTAAAGTAAATGAACAAATTCCAGGACCGAAAGCAGCGTCTTTATTAGAACGCCGCCAAAATATAGTACCAAAAGGAGTAAGTAATGGTATTCCAACATTTGTACAGTCTGCAAATGGTGCACTCGTAACAGATGTGGATGGAAATCAGTACATTGATTTCGCAGGAGCAATTGGGACAATTAATGTAGGACACTGTCATCCAGCTGTTAAAGAAGCGCTTCATAAACAAGTAGATCAATATATTCATACTGGATTTAATGTGATGATGTATGAGCCGTATATTGAATTGGCAGAAAAGCTGGCCGCATTAGCGCCAGGTAATTTCGATAAACAAGTGCTGTTTTTAAATAGTGGGGCAGAAGCGGTTGAAAATGCAGTGAAGATTGCTCGTAAATATACGAAGAGACCTGGAATTATCGCATTTTCTAAAGGATTTCATGGGCGTACATTAATGACAATGACGATGACAAGTAAAGTAAAACCATATAAATTTGGATTTGGCCCATTTGCTCCAGAAGTATATAAAGCACCATTCCCATATGAATACCGTCGCCCAGAAGGTTTAACAGAAGAGCAGTATGATGATTTTATCATTGAAGAGTTTAAGAACTTCTTCATATCAGAAGTAGCACCAGAAACAATTGCAGCAGTTGTAATGGAACCTGTTCAAGGGGAAGGCGGATTTATCGTTCCAAGTAAGAAATTCGTTCAAGAAGTACGCAGCATTTGTTCAGAGCACGGTATTTTATTTGTAGCTGATGAAATTCAAACAGGCTTTAGTCGTACCGGAAAATACTTTGCAATTGATCATTATGATGTCGTTCCAGACTTAATTACGGTATCTAAATCATTAGGTGCTGGTGTACCGATAAGTGGTGTCATTGGGCGTAAAGAAATTATGAATGAGTCTGCACCGGGAGAACTGGGCGGAACATATGCAGGAAGCCCACTAGGATGTGCGGCTGCATTAGCTGTGCTTGATGTAATAGAAAAAGAGAAATTAAATGATAGAGCGATAGAAGTAGGGAAAGTCGTAATGAACCGATTCCAAGAGATGAAAAACAAATATAATTGCATCGGTGATGTGCGCGGCTTAGGGGCAATGTGTGCATTCGAGCTCGTTCAAGATCGCAAGACGAAAGCGCCTGATAAAACACTAGCGTCTAATTTATGTGCAGAAGCAAATAAGCATGGATTACTTCTACTATCAGCAGGAACATATGGAAATGTTATTCGTGTTTTAATGCCATTAGTGATTACAGATGAGCAACTTGAGGAAGGTTTAACAATAATTGAAGAATCATTGCAAGCTTGTTATGAGCAAGCAAATATCGCTCGTGTTTAAAGAATTGGGATAACTTAAAAAAGGGCATAAAGCTTTTCTTTTTAGGCGGAAGAGAGCATCTGGTCATATATAGAATCGATCAGCCCCTTTTCCTGCCCCATGCCAAGCTAAAACAAAGTGAGGGTGTGGTTGCGATGGCATTCTGTATTTTTCAAGGCAGCGAATTATGTGTTGAAAAATATAAATAGATTTGTATAAATAACAAATTGAAAACATTCTAGCTTACTCTATATAAAATGCAGAAAATTCACTTTATAATAAAGGTAGTGAAGTGAATCGATGGATTTAAAGTAAGGGGTGGCTAGGATGGTTGCAGAAAAGGAACGAGTGTTGATGGATTTACAAGATGTATTTGAATATGCATTTGACGAAATTTTTGTTACGGATGATAAAGGAATCGTTGTACGTGTAAATAGCATGTGTGAAAGACATTACCAGCTCTCTGCTAAGGAATTAGTAGGAAAGCATGTAAAAGAACTACAAAAAGAAGGGATTTTTTATCCGTCTGCAACGTTAGAAGTAATTGAAAAGAAAAGGCCAGTTGAACTTGTTCAAACAACGAAATCAGGAGAGTATTTGCATGTTCGTACAAGGCCTGTATTTGATGATGAGGGAAATTTAAGAAGAGTGATTAGTTATTCTCGTGATCTTACAGAACTCTATCAATTACGTCAAAAGGTAGAGGAAATGGATAATCAGTTAAAAACATATAAAAAAGAATTAAGAGAAACATATGAACACGAAGGACTTATTTTTAAAAGTATCGCTATGCAAAAAATAATCGAAACAATAAAAAAAGTATCAGTAGTAGATAGTACTGTTCTCGTATTAGGTGAGACTGGAGTGGGGAAAAGCCGATTAGTACGCCATTTGCATGAAGTGAGTCACCGGAAGAATGAAAGTTTCTATGAAATTAATTGTGCGGCATTGCCGACGAATTTAATCGAATCTGAGCTTTTTGGATATTCAGGTGGGTCTTTTACAGGTGCAAATCGTGAAGGGAAAAAGGGGCTATTAGAATCAGCGCATAGAGGAACTCTTTTCTTAGATGAAATTGGTGAAATGCCGCTTGAAATTCAAGCGAAGCTTTTGCAAGTATTGCAAGAAAAAACGTTTCGTCCTATAGGCGGAAGAGAATTAAAAAAGGTGGACGTTAGAATTGTAGCGGCAACAAATAGAGATTTAAGTACGATGGTGAAACAAGGAAAATTCCGGAAAGATTTATACTATCGTCTGAATGTCATTCCAATTTCAATTCCGCCACTTCGGGAGAGAACAGAAGACATTTTGCCGCTCATCTATCATTATTTACAGCATTTTAATAAAAAGTACGGACGTGATGTGAAGTTAGCACCTAGTACGTTACAAATGTTTGTAGGGTACCCTTGGGAAGGAAATAATAGAGAGATTGAAAATGTAATTGAACGAATTGTTATCACTGCTGATGATTTTGTAACGGTAGAAGATTTGCCACTATCTATGCAAGAGGCAACAGTTGAACAATCTGGACAAAGTCTTTATAGAATGCTGGAAGAGGTAGAGAGAAATATTATTCTTAAAGCGTATAAAACGTATGGATCAAGTTATAAAGTGGCTGAGTTTTTGCAAATAAGTCAATCTGCTGCTACTAGGAAAATTAAGAAGTTTATAGAGGAGGAAGAAAACATTGGATAAAAAAGCGACGTTCGTAAACTTAGATAAAAAAGCGATGTATATAAATGGTGAGTGGATTACACTGCAAGAACAAATCGAAGTGAATAATCCAGCGACAAAGGAAGTATTTGCAACTGTACCAAAGGGCGGGATTACAGAGGCAAAGCAAGCAGTTGATGCTGCACATGAGGCTTTTAAATTATGGTCAAAATTAACGGCAGCGGATCGCGCAGTAAAGTTAAAAAAATGGTTCACGCTCATTGATGAAAATAAAGAAGAAATTGCAGCAATCATGACGAGAGAGCAAGGGAAGCCGTTTGCAGAAGCACTTGGTGAAGTGAATTATGCAAATAGTTTTGTTGAATGGTACGCAGAAGAAGGAAAGCGAATATACGGTGAAATGATTCCTGCTTCTCATCCGAATAAGCGTATTTTAGTTATGAAGCAACCAGTTGGGGTTATGGCAGCTATTACGCCTTGGAATTTCCCGGCTGCTATGATTACGAGAAAGGTAGCTCCAGCACTTGCAGCAGGCTGTACGGCAGTTGTGAAACCAGCGAGTCAAACGCCATTAACTGCATTGAAGTTAGTTGAATTAGCACATGAAGCAGATATTCCAAAAGGTGTAATAAATATTGTAACAGGTAGTGCAAAAGCAATTGCTGATACGTGGATGGAAGATGAGCGCGTTCGAAAAGTTTCCTTTACAGGATCAACTGAAATTGGAAAAGAATTAATGGCTAGCGCTGCGCAAACGATGAAAAAGGTTTCGCTTGAATTAGGTGGTCACGCTCCATTTATTGTTATGAATGATGCTGATTTAGATAAGGCGGTAGAAGCGGTAATTGGTTCGAAATTCCGTAACGCAGGACAAACGTGTATATGTACAAACCGCATCTTTGTTCAAGAAGAAGTGTATGAAGAATTTGCAGGGAAGTTCACAACAGCTGTAGAGCAGCTTAAAGTCGGAGATGGATTCGGCGAAGGAACAACTGTAGGTCCACTTATTGATGCGAATGCAGTTTCGAAAGTACAAGAACATATTGAAGATGCAATTCAAAAGGGCGGAGAAGTTTTATACGGTGGCCATAAATTTGCAGAGTTAGATGGTTATTTCATTCAGCCAACAGTAATTGGATTGGCAAATGACACGATGCTTTGTATGAATGAAGAAACATTTGGACCGGTTGCACCAGTTGCGAAATTTAAAACAGTTGAAGAAGTAATCGAACGAGCAAATAATACACCATATGGCTTGGCTGCTTATATTTTCACAAAAGATATTAGCCAAGCATTCCAAATTAGTGAAGCGTTAGAGTACGGAATTATCGGCTTAAACGATGGCCTTCCATCAGTTGCACAAGCACCATTTGGAGGCTTTAAAGAAAGTGGTATCGGCCGTGAAGGAGGCCATTTCGGTATCGAGGAATATTTAGAAATTAAATATATTTCGTTAGGACTATAAGTAGTATACTAGAATCTCTATAAGGTAACAGAGAAGGAGATTCTAGTATGGTATATTGGCTATTATTACTCGTAACAATTATTTTTGAAGTAGCTGGAACGATTGCGATGAAGTTATCGAACGGTTTAACAAAGCTTGTTCCAAGTGTACTTATTTTCGTATTCTATGGAATTTGTTTCAGCGTGTTTGCTATCGTTGTTAAAAAGATTCATTTAAGCATTGCTTATGCAATTTGGTCTGGTGTGGGAACGCTACTTATTACAATCATTAGTGTGTACTTTTTTAAAGAGCATATTAATTTATTCCAAGCATTTTGTATTCTCTTTATTGTTTTAGGAGTAATTGGACTGAAAGTGTCATCGGCATCATAAAAGGCTATCTTCCGGCGTGGAAGATAGCCTTTTATTTTTATTAAAACGCCCAGTTACCTTTACGGAAGATCGGCTCATGTCTTCCATCAGCTGTAATGCCGTCGATATCAAGCTCAGCTGATCCAATCATGAAGTCTTCGTGTGTAATACTAGCGTTTGCGCCATTTTCAGCAAGTTCTTCTTTAGACATTGTTTTTCCGCCAACTAAGTTAAATGCATAAGCATTTCCGATTGCAAGGTGGCAAGATGCATTTTCATCAAATAGCGTATTGTAGAATAAAATATTTGTGTTTGAAATTGGTGAATCATGAGGTACTAAAGCTACTTCGCCTAAGAAGTGAGAACCTTCATCTGTTTCTACTAAATGTTTTAAAGCCTCTTCACCAGATTCAGCTTTATAGTCTACGATACGTCCGTTTTCGAATGTTAATGTAAAGTTATCAATAATATTACCTGCAAATGCTAACGGTTTTGTGCTAGATACTTGGCCGTTCACACCTGTTTTAAGAGGCATTGTAAATACCTCTTCAGTTGGAATGTTAGCCATAAATGCTACGTTCTTTTCATTTAAGCTACCAGCACCAGCCCATACATGCTTCTCTGGAAGTTCGATTGTTAAGTCTGTTCCAGGGCCTGTATAGTGAAGAGCTTTATAATGTTTTTCGTTTAAGTAATCTACTTTTGTATGTAGTGTTTCATCATGTTCTTTCCATGCTTCCACAGGATTTTCTAAATCAGCACGAGTAGCTTTGAAGATAGCATCCCATAGCTTTGTTTCTTGTTCTTCTGGCGCTACGTCAGGGAATACTTTTGCAGCCCATTCTTTCGTAGGAACAGAAATTACGCACCAGCTTACTTTATCTGCTTGTACATAATCACGGTATACTTTCATCGCTTCTCCAGCTACTTTATGAGCTGTTGCAATTTTCTTTGGTTCTACACCTTTTAATAGATCAGGATTCTCTGCATAGATGGACATAAATGCAGCGCCTTCTTTTGCTAATTCTTCACGAGCATGTGCTTTCCAAGAAGGGAATTCAGAGAAAGCTTCTTCAGGAGCTAGATCGAACTTTAAGCGTGTTAACGTCTCATCATTCCAATCAACATATACGTGTTTTGCACCAGATTTATATGCTTTTTCTGTAACTAGGCGTACAAACTGTACAGCCTCAAGAGGTGCACTGATTGATAAAGTTTGTCCGGGTTGAATATTAACACCAACATTGACTGCAAGGGCAGCATATTTCTCTAACGTTTGTTCAAATGACATATGTATAATCTCCTTTAGTTTGAAAGATTTCTTACTATATATAATACAAGAAAATTCTAAAAATATATATAAATATAACGTAAAAAGAGAGCTCAAAATGTATTGAGCTCTAATAGTTATTTAATCGAAGAAGCAAATTGTTCTACAGTCGTTGTATGGTGTATGCGAACACGCTTCATTTTTAACAACTCATCAGGTTCACCCTTCGTAATGAATTGTCCAGGCTTCGTTGTTGTTGCAAACTGATAGTGTTTCTTTGTTTCTGCGACAACTTTATCATCTACATGACCGAAAGGATAAGCAATTGCGATAACAGGCTTACCTGTTATTTTCTCTAGCTTTTCTTTTGATCCTTTTAACTCTTCATCATAGTTTGTAATTTTCGGCAAGTCTGCGTGTGTTGCTGTGTGAGATTGTACAGAAAAAATACCTGAATCAACCATTTCTTTTATTTCAGATGTAGAAAGGGCGCCTTCTACATCAACGTTATCAACAATCATATATTCCGTTGCTGCTGGTTTAAAAGTATCATCTTTTAGCTTTTGTAAAATGCGAAATGCATTCATATTATTTTTCATACCGTCATCAAATGTAACGAAAATCGGCTTGTTTACTTTATTTATATCGCTCCAGCGTTCAAACGTTAAAAAAGTATAACCATTTTCTTTTAAATACTTCATTTGTGCTTCAAAGTTAGCAGGCGATACGAATAAATCTTTAATACCTTGTCCGTGATAATCATCAATTGCGTGGTACATAAGAACAGGAACTTTTTGCTCGAAAGTAATAGTAGATTTCGTAAGTGGAATAGTTTTTCCGCCCTCTGTTGTTCCTGTAGCTTCAATTTGATATTCACCGCGTTTTCCTTCAAATTCTTTTATATCAAAGGGAAGTGTAAATTGTTGATTTTTCTCTTTAGAAGAAAAGGATTTAGCACTTTCCTTTCCATCAGCAGTGCGCCAAATTTTATATTGTACTTCGGTTAAAGAATCTTTTATGTCTGTAATATGAATATTTGCGTTTGTAGATTCGTGCGTAATTGGATTATAAGAAATTTTACCTTGTTCCCGCACCGTCTCTTCTTGTTTTTTGACCTCTTGTACCTTTTTCTCTTTTTTAGGTTCTTGGCTTACATTGCTAGTATTACAGCTTACTAGAATAGCAGATGTACATAAAGCAATCGCTGCGTATTTTCTCATAAAATCACCTTCTATTGTGTATTATGTTGCATGCTTGCATTAAAATCCCCACCGCTATAAGAGAGGTGGGGATATACCCTTGTTCATCATATCATTTTTAGGTGAATGGTAGGTTAGTGACTTTGAATAGAGGTATTCTTGCGTTTCTTATTTGATTTGATAATGATATAACCTACTACAAAAATAAGAGGGATAATGAATACATAGATTGGCATTCCCCATACATAATAGCTTTTCATGCTTAAAACTAGTAAGTGTAAGAAGTCGAAAAGGGCGTGAGCTTTCATAATATCCTCCAATATATTTTTTACAAATTATAACATTGTTCATTTGTAATTTGTATATTTTGGTAAATAATTTAAGTTAATTTTAAAGTAAGAGAAAGGTTTATTAATATGCAATTTTGCATATATAGAGTAGTTTCTATTAAAATATCAGGATCTTGGACTATAATAAGAACCGCTATAAATGTAAGTAAGAATGATGTACGGAGTGGAGAACAGAAATGAAATATAAAAAACTAGTATATATCCTTTTCATATCGCTATTCATAGTCGGTTGTCAAAGTGAAGTGAGTAAAGCGAATAGTGTGGAGGAGTATATTCCACCGCATCTTATGAATGCGGAAGTGACGGCGGATATTATGACGATTGAGATGGATCGTGATACTCGTAAAAAAGTAGAGGCTATTACTAAAAAAATGAGTGATCATGTGAAAAATGATAAAGAGTGGTATGTAAACTACATATCGGGACATATAGATCAACAGGTGAAGTCATATCATCCTAATTTTGGTATTACAGAAGAAGAATATAACTTTTTTAGGAACGCCGTTGAGAATAGTAGTTTATCTAATACAAGTGATGGAAAACTGCAATTTAAACAAAAAAGTAACCATGAGATAGAAATTGTTTCAAGCAAAAACTTAGAGCTATTTCGAAATATAGTAATTGATACGGAGAAAAATATAGTAAAAACTTCGTTTGGAGAATGTCAGTATGTTGGAGAAGAAAAAACATCTTTGGAACAAAAGATAACGGGGCCTTGGCATGGCAAGCAATGGATACTAAAAGAACAAAATTTAATTTATATATTTTCTTTGGGTAAGCTTGAAGGGGAGGATAAATCCATTATTGATATTTCAGTAAAAGGTATACACGAAGGAAAACTTATTAGTAAAGAGGAAGTAATTGAATTCCGTTCTATTTCATAAGGAATCAAAAAATCACCTTACTTAAACAAGTAAGGTGATTTTTTATTAAATAAACAATCCAGCGATTGTTGCAGATAAAATAGAAGCAAGTGTTGATGCAAATAGCATTTTCCAACCGAATTTTGATACGATGCTTCCTTGCTTTTCAGAAAGGGCACGGATTGTACCAACGATTGCACCAATTTGGCTAATACTTGCAAAGCTAATTAAGAATACAGTAACGATTCCAACTGTACGTGGATCTAATGTTGCAGCAGCGCCTTTTAAATCAAGGATTGCTACAAACTCGTTTAATACAATCTTCGTACCCATAATACCACCAGCTGGGATAATATCATGAGTTGGGATACCCATTAAGAATGCGAATGGAGCAAGTATATAACCGAAGATTTGTTGTAAAGTAACAGCATATCCCATTGCACCTGAAGCAGCGCTAATTACGTAGTTTACAACTTCCATAACACCGATAAAGGCGATCATTAATGCGGCAACGATACCAGCTACTTTTAAACCATCAAGCGCACCGTTAATCATTGCGCCGATAAAGCTGTCTCCGAATAGAGTTCTATCAAATTTTTGAATCACTTCATCTTCCTTTTTCGTATCAACTGGTGTTAATAACGAACAAACGATTAAGCTTGAGAATAAGTTTAGTGGAAGAGCTGCTAGTACATATTTCGCATCTAACATCATTACGTATGATGCTGTAACAGAAGCAGAAACTGAGCTCATCGCAGAACAACAAATGATAAACATACGGTTTTTATTAAAATGCTGTAAATCGTTTTTAATAACGATTAACGCTTCACTTGAACCGAAGAATACAGAGTTTACTGCGTGGAATGATTCAACGCGTGGTAAACCAGTAATTTTTGAAATTGCACCGCCGACAACGCGAACGATGAATGGTAAAACACCTAAATAACTAAAGATAGAAAGTAGTGCTGAGAAAAATACGATAATTAATAATACATTTAAGAAAAAGACAAAATCTCTTTGAATTCCATTAAAGAGAAAATCGACACCTGTCGTACCAAGTTTAATTAGTTTGTTGAAAACTTTACTAATGAAGATGATAATTTGTTGACCAATTTTTGTGCCAAACATAAACCAACCGATTAAAATTTGGAAACCAATCATAATAGCAATTGCACGGAAGTTGATTTTACTTTTGTTGTTTGACAAAGCAAAGCATAAACCTAAAACGACAAGAATACCGATAATGCTCATTACATATTGCATGTAGTTGCCCCTTTCAGAAGTTCGTATAAAGTTTTTACATAAAACGCTCGTTATATTACTAAAAATAAAGTAATAGAGGTTTTATGTCATACGTAAGATGTCTGACCTTTTAGAAAAATAAAAATAAAAAAAGACTCCTATGGATTCACTTTCATCTATGAGAGAAAGCTAATCAATAGGAGTCTTTTTTATACATAGGCTAATATTCATTAGTTTTCCCCATAGTCCAGCAATTTAAGGTTGCCGGGTAGAAACTCTCGATCCATATTATCGACTATATATGAGGTAACATCGTCCGTATTAAATTAGTAGTAGCGTAACATTACTAGAGAACTATCGTCAATAGCTTTTTTTCTTCCAATAGAAATAGACCATATAAGTATGATAAAATGTAACGCAGTGTTATGAAAAAGAGAGGTCGGAAAATGAGTACAAAAATGACGCCACCAGTTGAAAAAAACGAGTTTATAGATGTAGTGTTTGAAGATTTAACACATGATGGTGCCGGTGTTGCGAAAGTGAAGGGATATCCTATTTTCGTAAAAAACGGATTACCAGGTGAGGAAGCACAAATTAAAATTATTAAAGTGAAGAAAAACTTCGCGTTTGGTCGTTTAATGAAGCTTCATCAAGAAAGTCCATATCGTAAAGATGCAGAATGCCCCGTGTACAACGAGTGCGGCGGTTGTCAGCTTCAGCACTTAACATATGAAGGACAATTAAAAGCGAAAGAAAAACAAGTACGTGACGTTATGCAGCGCATCGGTGGATTAAGTGATGTTCCTGTTCATCCTGTACTTGGAATGAAAAACCCGTGGGTATACCGCAATAAAGCACAAGTGCCAATTGGAGAACGTGAAGGTGGGCTTGTAGCTGGTTTCTATCGTCAAGGAACGCATGACATCATTAATATGGAATCATGCTTAATTCAGGCGGAAGAAAACGATACATTAATTCAAGAAGTAAAACGTATTTGTGAAAAGCACGGTATTTCGGCTTACAATGAAGAGCGTAACAAAGGAACACTTCGCCACGTAATGGCTCGCTACGGACAAGTAACAGGGGAAATTATGCTTGTCTTTATTACACGTACAGCTGAATTGCCAAATAAAGAAGCAATCATTGAAGAAATCGCAGCGAAATTCCCAGAAGTAAAATCAATCGTTCAAAACGTAAACACGAAACGTACAAACGTTATTTTCGGAGACAAAACGACAGTACTGTACGGATCAGAATATATTTATGACTTTATCGGTGACATTAAATTCGCGATTTCAGCACGTTCATTCTATCAAGTAAACCCAGAACAAACGAAAGTGC
This sequence comes from Bacillus sp. FSL E2-0195, assembly GCF_038003645.1. Taxonomy (NCBI): domain Bacteria; kingdom Bacillati; phylum Bacillota; class Bacilli; order Caryophanales; family Bacillaceae; genus Bacillus; species Bacillus sp. FSL E2-0195. Next base: position 356,957 of record NZ_JBBOPN010000001.1, read on the forward strand.
TATACGATAAAACGTTAGAATACGCAAAATTAAATGGTAACGAAACAGTAATTGATGCCTATTGCGGAATTGGATCAATCTCCTTATTCCTAGCACAAAAAGCGAAAAAAGTGTACGGCGTTGAAATCGTCCCAGAAGCAATCGAAGACGCAAACCGAAACGCAGCACTAAACAACATGACAAACGCTGAATTTGGCGTAGGAGAAGCAGAAGTAGTCATTCCAAAATGGTACAAAGAAGGCGTAATCGCCGACACAATGGTCGTAGACCCACCGCGTAAAGGCTGTGATGAAGCATTACTAAACACAATCATCGACATGAAGCCAAAGCGCGTCGTATATGTATCGTGTAACCCAGCAACATTAGCACGCGACTTAAAAGTGCTAGAAGAAGGCGGATATAAAACACAGGAAGTACAGCCTGTTGATATGTTCCCGCATACGACTCATGTAGAGTGTGTGACTTGGCTTAAGTTGGTATAATAAAAAAGCAGTTGATATAGAAAAATCTATACCATCTGCTTTTTGGTTTATAAAAATACCATTCAGCAACGATTTTAGTTAAAATGAATATTGCTGATTTTCACAAAATATAAATGTCCAAATGTACTTTTGCTATTTGGCTTTATATTTTTAAATTGAGAGTTTGAAATTGTATTCATATTGAGAGGATTTGAATTTGAAATGATAGATAATTTTTGGAATGATTTACCACGACCATTTTTCGTACTTGCACCCATGGAAGATGTGACAGACGTTGTTTTCCGTCACGTAGTAAGTGAAGCTGGTAGCCCAGATGTATTCTTCACAGAGTTTACAAACTCGGATAGCTATTGTCATCCAGAAGGTATGAAAAGTGTACGTGGCCGTTTAATTTTTACAGAAGATGAGCAACCGATAGTGGCGCATATTTGGGGAGATAATCCTGAATATTTCCGTCAAATGAGTATTGGTATGGCAGAGTTAGGATTTAAAGGTATTGATATTAATATGGGCTGCCCTGTACCGAACGTAGCATCAAGAGGAAAAGGTAGTGGTCTTATTCTACGTCCAGACGTTGCGGCAGAACTTATTCAAGCAGCAAAAGCAGGCGGACTACCTGTCAGCGTAAAAACACGACTTGGCTTTAAAGAGTTAAGTGAGTGGGAAGAGTGGTTAACGCACATTTTCAAACAAGATATTGCGAACCTTTCTATTCACTTACGTACAAGAGAAGAAATGAGCCAAGTAGATGCGCACTGGGAACTAATTCCGGAAATTAAAAAGTTACGTGACCGTATCGCACCAAATACGTTAATAACAATCAATGGAGACATTCCTGACCGTCAAACTGGAATGGAACTTGCTGAAAAATACGGTATTGATGGCGTTATGATTGGACGAGGAATCTTTAAAAATCCGTTTGCCTTTGAAAAAGAACCGAGAGAGCATAGCAGTCAAGAACACCTTGACCTTTTAAGACTGCAGCTTGACCTTCAAGATCAATATGCAGAAGTACTACCACGTTCAATCACAGGGCTTCATCGCTTCTTCAAAATTTATGTAAAAGGATTCCCTGGAGCTGCTGAACTAAGAAATCAATTGATGAACACGAAATCAACTGATGAAGTGCGCGCGTTGCTTGATAAGTTTGAGGCGAGTGTTGATAAGGATGGAGATAGTGAAACAGTGTAACTTTTGAAAGTTAGAGGGGATAGGGTGTAGCGATTTTATGAGTGTTTGTTCCATTTTAATTAAGGTGAACCGTATCATAAGTAAGTGAGGTATTCTATGTAAAACAAGGGTAAGAAAAGAATACAGGAGAAAATTGAAAATGGCAGGTTGGTCTTGATTTTCACTGATATTATCATGTTTATTTTATTATGCCTATAACTTGGAGGCTATGTGAATGTTAAGTGATCAGACGAGATATTCTAGGCTCGCGAATATAACAAAAATAATAAATACAAAATTAGAACTACGTGAAGTATTGCAGCGTGTAACAATGGCGATATCAGAGGAGATTGTTAGGTGCAACGCTGTTGGAATTTATTTACCCCAGGAAGATGGAACATTTAGAGGGTTTGCAGGGAAACCAGAGACCATAAATGGCGTAACGCTCGATACTCAGGTAATTGATCCTGAAATAGACTTACTGGCAAAAGAAGTTATTGAAACAAAAAAAACCATCTATATCCCTGATACCTCAAAGGATCATCGGCCGGATCCAAGACCAGTTGATGCGTTCAAAATTAAGTCCTTATTAGCCCTGCCTATCTCATTTGGACAAGAGTTATTTGGTCTGGTTTTTTTATTTGATTATGGAGTTCCAATGAACTTAACAGATTCAGAGATTCAAAGTGTTGAAGCTTATGTAAATATGGCTGCGGTCGCAATTCAAAACGCAAATAATTTAACACAAAAGGAAAACCTTATTGCCGAGAAGCAGCTGTTACTAGATGTTACCTGTGATTTATCAATGTGTTCCTCGATACAGGAGAGTTTTGATAAATGTTTTTTTTACTTAGGACAGATTTTAGAGAGTAAAAACATGGCTGCCCACCTTTTAGACCCGCTAGACAAAACAACGATTAAAACAACGAAGTTAAGCAAGGACTGTGATTGGACAGAAGCGGATTGGATGGAGAAAAGCTATGAAGCCAAGATCCAAGAGGTTATTCAAACAAAAAATATAGATAGTAAGGGTCTACTGATGATTCCATTGGTTTCAATGGGAGAAGTATTAGGGGTAATCGTCGTGGGCAAAGAGGGAAAAGCTCACAATTACGATAATTCCCAAATTCAACTGGCAAAATCTATCGTTGATGCCACAGCTCCTACGTTTTCAAACTTGTTATATATGGATCAACTTGAAAGCATGGTGGAAGAGCGAACGAGAGAACTAGCTGCTGCTAATGAAAAAGTTACAAGTGTGATTGAAATTATTACGGATGGATTCTTTACTTTGAATAATAAATGGGAATTCACGTACGTAAATAAGCATCAATATTTTCCACAAAGAAAAACAGCAAAAGATGTATTAGGTAAGAATATATGGGAGGTCTTCCCGAGTAGCGTCGACGCAGTTATGTATAAGGAATTTCATCGTGCAATGTCAGAGCGAGTTACAGTTCATTTCGAATTTTTTTCTATCTCTGATGAATATTGGCACGAAGTTATTGCATACCCGTATGATGATGGTATTTGTTGTATTTTTAAAAACATAACGGAAAAAAAGCAATATGAGCAGGAATTGAAAAGGTTATCCAACATAGATTTAATAGGACAAATGGCAGCAGGTATCAGCCATGAGATCAGAAATCCAATGACAACAGTACGAGGGTTTTTGCAGTTATTAAAAGAAGAGCACACCTATGAGAAACATAATAAGTACTTTAAATTAATGATTGAAGAACTTGACCGTGCCAATTCTATTATTACTGAATTTCTCTCAATGGGTAATACAAAGAAATCGGATTTGCAGATGTTAGATTTAAATTCAATTATCCACGATATTATTCCTTTAATAAAGATTGATACGTATAATCAAAATAAATATATTCAAGTCGATACAAATGACATTCCAGAATTACTTTTAAATCGTAATGAGATACGGCAATTATTAATAAACCTATACCGTAATGGCTTAGAAGCGATGAGCACGGGGAAAATTCTAACCATTAGCACCTACAAGGAATGTCAAAATTGTGTGGTGCTTGCAGTGCGGGATCAAGGAAAAGGTATCAGGCCTGAAGTATTAGAGAAACTGGGTACTCCATTTTACACGACCAAAGATAATGGAACTGGATTGGGATTAGGCGTATGTTATGCTATTGCTACCCGGCATAATGCGAAAATAGAAATTCAAACAGGCTCGGAAGGCACTACCTTTTTTGTTAAATTTAATTATGAAAATAATAAACAATAACCTCATTTAGATTAGTTACGGTGAACCGTACCACAAATAAAAAGGAAAACCTAAGTAAACACAATCAATATATTTCACCTGAATTTTGCGTAACATTCATGTTTGAGTTGCCCACTAAATTAGAGTTGCATAAAAAGAAATGGACTAACCTATATCAGGTTAGTCCATTTTTAAGTGTGTTAATTAATAGTAAATCCCCATCCGTAATTTTGCGCGATTATCCCATCCTTTTTTGCTGTTTTAAAATCATCCCCAAAAGCATTAATCCACCTAAGACTACAAAACCTACCTCTAAAATGTTAAAGTAGTAACTTAACGATATTAATTTATACATGCTAAAAGCATTACTATAATCAACATTTCAGGAGGAAATACAATGGCAATGAGCAACAACGATATATTAAAAAGAGTAAGGTACGCTTTAGATATAAGAGATATAGATATGGTAGAAATCTTTGAACTTGGCGGGATGGAAGTAACGAAAGAGGACGTACTTGATATGCTTACAAAAGTAAAGAGAAGTCCACAACATGAAGCTGAAAATGATGATGTAATCGAAGATGAGTACGTATTAACATGCGACATGATGATGCTAGAGGCATTTTTAAATGGATTTATTACTTTAAAAAGAGGGAAGCAAGATCCGAAACCAGGGCAACCGGCACCTGTACAGAGCAAGGAGAGTGCCAATAACCTTCTTTTAAAGAAAATGAAAATAGCACTATCTTTAACGAGTGAAGATGTGCTTGATATATTAGACAGCGTAGGAGTTATCGTAACAAAAGGAGAGTTAGGCGCTTTATTAAGAAAGAAAGGCCATAAGCATTACAAAGAGTGCGGCGATAGATACGCAAGGAATTTCATTAAGGGATTAGGTGTAAAGTACAGAGGATAATAAGTTCGGTGAAACAGTAAATGATATAATAGATAGAGTAGGGCGTTTGTGTCCTATTCTTTTTTATTTGTAAAATAATACACTAGGTGATGAAATGGTACATACATATTTAGATGAGACAATTAATTTTCATATAACTTATAAGAAGAAAAAGTCGGTGCGTCTTTTTGTAGATTCGTACGGAAATGTGGAAGTGCAGGCTCCAAAGGGAACACCTGTTGAATACTTAGTCCAGCTGCTAGAGGAGAAATGGGATTGGATTCAGAAAACACGTAAGGACATGCAGGAGCGAGCGCTTGGACCACAGGAAAAGGATTATGATCAAGGCGAGGGCTTTCTGTATTTAGGGAATACGTATCCGATACAGATTTCTCAAGATGCAAGTATTACGCAAGACAATGCAGTTTTTGAAGGGGATAAGCTACACATTTACGTGAATGAGCTTAAGAATGAGAAAATCCAGCAGGCTTTAAAACGATTTTACTATAAGCAGTGCAAGGCATTAGTAGAGAAGAGTATTAAAGCGCATCAAAGTAACTTTAAAACAAAACCGCGTTCTATTCGTATTACAGATAGTAGTCGTACGTGGGGAACTTGTGATTCAAATCTACAGCTAACGTTTAATTGGAAGCTAGCAATGGCACCTCAAAGGGTAATTGATTATGTAGTTGTTCATGAAATGTGTCATATGGTTCATTTAAATCATGATCGCTCTTTTTGGCGTCTTGTTGGCAAGATAATGCCTGATTATAAGGAAATGGAAAACTGGTTAGCGTTATCTAGTTGGAAGATGACGGTTTAGTTATTACTTTAGATTGTGGAATGAAATAAAGTAGAACCCTAATGAATTAGGGTTCTCTTTGTACATAGATTATCGTCCAAACTTCACAGTGAAAGTATCGTCTATTCTCTCCATCGCATACCCACGATACCCCTCTGAAAGTAACGCTTGCTTTTCACTAACATCACTCATCGGAACACTTTTAACATTCGTCCAATCTCTTTCTGTGTCCTTACGCAATTCCTTCACAAAAACATACCGCATACTACCGCCATACTTCTCCTTCAGTGCAGCAATTTCCATCCCTTGCGCAAATTTATCTTTTAAACTTGGAATGTTAAAAGGTGCAACGGTGCAACAAACATAGTCGTACTGGCTGTCTTCTTTTTGTAATTCATCCATGATGACTGTGGCTAATATTTTTTGCATGCCATTTCCTCGACAGTTTGGATGAACGTTTGAGATTTCTTGATAGATGACGCGGTGTAGCTGACTTTCTGGTAGACCAATATCAAGCCCTAAATGTTCATCGTCGATAGGAGGGACTAGTAGGGCACGAAATGCGATGAGCTCGTTTTGTATAAACGCCCCGATCATCATGCCGTTTCCTTCTAGAATGTATTGAAATTCTTCTAGCGAGAGTGGTTGTAAACGACCTTTATCTTCTAGCGCTTCAACTATAACGTTTTGTAATGATAAAATTTGTTCCATATGTTCTAAAGATAGTAATGTAACGTGAAATGAATCGTTGTTTTGTTTTAATTTTCCTTCGTAAAGAATCGTCATGTGTTAGTCCTCCTTTAGCGTACAACGTCTTGAAAGACGGTTAATTCTTGTAATGTATTTTCGTTTATTTCAATGCCGAGTCCCGGCTTTTCGTTTAAGCGAATAAATGGTACGTCGTAATGTAAGTTTCCGATGTCTTTCGTGAATTTTAATGGTCCTGTTAGCTCGACGCTAGTAATGATTTTTTTTGAGAAAGCGACATGGAATCCTGCGGAAGAGGCAACAGATGATTCGACCATGGATCCAACTTGGCATTCAATGCCTGCCATTTCAGCTTGATGAGCGAGTTTTACAGCTGGATATATGCCGCCGCATTTCATTAGTTTTATATTCACTTTATCAGCTGCGTCTAATTTAATAATTTGGCGCATTTCACGAGAGCCTTTTAGTCCTTCATCAATCATAAGCGGAAGATCTGTTTTCGAACGAATATGAGCCATTGCATCAATATCATCCGCTACAACAGGTTGTTCAATCCAGTCAATGTTTAAATGTCCTAATGAACGAAGTGCTGTTAATGTGTTTGCGCTATTTTTCCAGCCTTGGTTTACATCAACACGAATCGCGATATCATTTCCTACACGTTCACGTACAGCTTCAATTCGTTTTACATCTTCTTTTACATTCGTGCCGACTTTCATTTTGAAAGATTGGTAACCTTTCTTAATCATAGAGGCAGCTTCCTCAGCCATATTTTCTGGATCGGCGATACTTAAGACGTGAGTGACAGGAAACTCTTCATGATAGCGTCCGCCAATTAATTGATATACAGGTTGATTTAATTTTTTGCCCATTATATCAAAACAAGCGATATCAATCGCAGCTTTCGCAGTAGGAATACCATAAATTGTATTGTCCATCATATCGTGTATTTTTTCGATATTCATTGGATTTTTCCCAATTAGAGCAGGAGCTAGTGTATGTTTTAAAACATGGAAAGTACTTTCCCATGATTCACCTGTAACGTGATCATCAGCAACGCCTTCACCGTAACCGATAATGCCTTCATCTGTTTCCATTTTGACGATAATAGAAGGCATATCAGAATAAGAACCATAACTAATAACAAACGGATCGCGAAGTGGTAAACGAATTGCGTAAAGATGAATAGCTGTAATTTTCATTGAATAAAGACCCCTTCCTGTTTACAATGGTTTTGTACATTTGATATAGTTGACGTTAAATAGTCGTTAATTAATGATAAGGAGTTAGAGAAAATGATGATAAAAATTGCAGTTGTCGGTTCAAAAGAATTTATGGAGAATCTTTTACCTATTGCTCATAAACTAGAAGAAATAGAGATTGATCCATATATTTACCTTCATCCGGCAGAATCTTCTGAACTATTAAAGCGTTTAAAACCTTGTGATGCTATCTTTTTCTCGGGTGCCCTACCTTATTATATGGCAAAAGAAATAAGAGAACAATTACCAATTCCAAGTGTATATTTGCAGCAAGACGAGACAACTGTCGCATCTTCACTCCTTTCTATAATATACCATCAAAGTATTCAACCTCATAAAATTTCAATTGATTTAGTAGATCGTTCGTTTATTACAAATGTGTTCCATGACATCGGTCTACAAGAAACGCCGCAAGTGATGGATTATGAAAATATGTTATGGAGTAATGATGAAATTAAGAGAATCATTGATTTTCATTTAGCTAAATATCAATCTGGAGAGGTTGATTTAGCTTTAACTAGTATTCACGCTGTCTACGATGAACTTCAAAAAATAGGGATTCCTTCAGAGCGTATGATAGATCCAACGCAATCAATTATACATGGGTTAAAAGATGCAAAAATAAAAGCTGAGTTAGCAAAAAGCCATTCAGCTACTGTTGGTGCTTGTATTATATCCTTTATAGAGTTACAAGAAAGCTCGCTTGAACAATTAAATGTAATTTCAAAAGAATTACGTGGTTCATTTAAACAAGTTGATGAAATGACTTTTATTTTGTATACAACTCGTGGTGATATTGAATTGAGTATAAAAACAAATACGATAGACCGTTTATTTATGAATATAGAAGGCGCAGTATCTATTGGATTTGGTTACGGAAAAACAGTAAATGAAGCGGAACAAAATGCAAAAATCGCTCGAGGTTTCGCAAAGAATAATCCGATAGAAAGCTGCTTTTATATACTAACAAGTGATAAAGAATTATTTGGTCCGTTCCCGAAAGAACAGAGAGTACAAAGTTTAAAAAACGATAATCCTGAATTAATGAAAATAGCGAAGGAAACGAAGCTTAGTCCTGCAAACTTGTCAAAAATTATTCAGTTTAGTCAATCGCATCCATCATTGAAATTTACAGCGGCGGATCTTTCTGAGTACTTACAAGTGACTCGGCGATCGACGGAAAGGCTGTTAAAGAAATTAGTTGATTACAGATATGCCAATATTTGCGGCGAGGAAATGCCCTATCAACAAGGGCGCCCTCGTGCAATATATGAGCTGAATTTACCGTTGTATTCGTTTCAAAAATTTTAAGCTTCTAGTTGTGCTTTTTGTTTTTTCAGTAGGTCTGCTTTTTCAATATCAGATAGCTTCGTAATTGTGAAGCCAGTTATACCATAAATGATTGAGATAATAGGTACGATGAAATTCAATATAGCATAAGGAGCATATTCGAATGCACCGACTCCAAGTGTTGCGAGTATAAATACACCACATGTATTCCAAGGTACGAAAACAGAAGTTAATGTTCCACCATCTTCTAATGCTCTGGATAAATTTTTAGAATGTAGTCCTTTTTCTGTGTACGCATTTGCATACATTCTTGAAGGAACAACAATCGAAATATATTGTTCAGAGCAAGTAAGATTCGTTGCAAAGCAAGATGCGATGGTAGAAGCGATAAGTCCTTTTGATGATGTCGCTAATTTTAAAATTTGATTTACAATTGAGCGAAGAATGCCAGTATGTTCTAGTACTCCGCCGAAAGTCATAGCGACAATTGTCATAGAAACTGTATTCATCATAGAGCTTAAGCCACCACGGTTAAATAGTTCATCTACTAGCTTGTTTCCAGTGTCTATGACAAATCCACTTTGGAGTGCACCGACAGCTGATGAGACAGAGCCACCTTGAATAAAGACTTGTGATAAGAATCCTAAAATAACACCTACGAGAATAGCTGGTATAGCAGGGACTTTTTTAGCGACCAATACCATAACGACTACGGGTATAATTAATAGGAAAGGCGAAATAACAAAGTTTTGTTGCAATACTTGTAACGTTTGATCGATGCTTTTTGCATCGATATTGTTATCGCCGAAGCTTCTTCCTAAGAAAGCATAGACGATAAGAGTAATAATTAAACCTGGAATTGTAGTAAATAACATATGACGAATATGTGTGAATAAATCTGTATTTGTTAATCCAGCTGCTAAGTTTGTCGTGTCTGAAAGCGGTGACATTTTATCGCCAAAATAAGAACCGGAAATTATAGCGCCAGCAACCATTGGAGCTGGGATTCCCATACTTAGGCCAATTCCCATTCCAGCAACACCGATTGTTCCCATTGTAGACCAAGAGCTACCGATTGCTAATGCAACGATAGAACAAATAATTGTAATTGAAACTAAAAATAGTGATGGAGTTAAAAGTTTTAAGCCGTAATAAATCATAGTAGCGACGATTCCGCCGCCAATCCAAGCACCGATCGTTAAACCTACAAGAATAATGATAACGATAGCGGGTAATGCAAGGCGAATTCCTTTATACATCGATTCTTCAATGTCATTCCATTTGTAACCGTACCGCCAAGCGACGATCGAAGCAACGGTTGTACCGATAATAAGTGGGACGTGAGGGCTTTGTTCTAATACAACAATTGTAACCATCATAACTGCAACTGTAATGATAATAGGGATTATTGCTATGCCAAAAGGTATTTCTCTTTTCATAAACTGCCTCCTCATTATGTATGTTTGTATTTTTAGAATTGTCGCAAAATAGACGTTATTAAGTTATAATAACTAAAAATAGATGTAAGCGTCAATATAAAAACAGAAAATATCGAATCTTCTATTTTTATGGATATCTTTATAAGATGAGTTGAAATCGGGTATTAACGGTATTGAAAAATAAACAATTGACTTTTTTCTTAAAATTCAATATGTTCATAAAAACATCTGTTTTTCATAAGTATAATTAATCTGAATGGTTTGTAATTAGGGGAAGGAGAATGAAGCTTTGAAAACATTAGAACTACAAGAGCGTTTAACTGAAATTTTTCAGCATTTACATGAAAACCCTGAAGTAAGCTGGAAGGAATATGAAACGACAGCTTATATTACTAACTTTCTAAAAGAAGAAGGAATTTCATATAAAATATTTGATGATTGCCCTGGCGTGATTGCTGAAATCGGAAGAGGGAATCCAGTTATCGCGATTCGAGCTGATATGGATGCACTATGGCAAGAAGTAGACGGAGAATTTAAAGCGAATCACTCGTGCGGCCACGATGCTCATATGACAATTGTGATGGGCCTTATTTTACAATTGAAAAATATGAGATGGGATAGTGGTACTGTTAGATTTATTTTTCAGCCGGCAGAGGAAAAAGGAAATGGTTCCTTAAAGATGGTAGAGAAGGGCGCCGTGGATGATGCTGATTTCTTATTTGGTGTTCATTTAAGGCCGATTGAAGAACTGCCTTTGAAACAAGCAGCCCCATCTATTCGTCACGGAGCTGCAGCATTTTTAGAAGGGATGATTCATGGAGATGATGCACACGGGGCACGCCCACATCAAGGTATAAATGCAATTGATGTCATTTCGATGATCAATATTGGATTGAAAAATATATGGTTACCGCCGCAGACGTCTTATTCTGTTAAGATGACGAGATGCCAAGCTGGTGGTGATAATCTAAATATTATTCCAGGTAACGGGCACTTTAGTTTAGATGTAAGAGCAGAAAATAACATATTACTAGATGAATTGAAGCGAAAAATAGAGCAAGTAATTCAGTCAGCTGAATCAATGGGATCTAAACTTTCTTATGAGTGGATTGATCTCGCACCAGGAGCTGAAGTGTCAGAAGAAGCTGAGCGTTTCATGCGGAAAGGCATTCTTGAAGTGTACGGGGAAGAGGGATGTACTGGACCACTGTATACGACAGGAAGCGATGATTTCCATTACTATACAGTGAAAAGACCCCATTTAAAAGCTGTCATGCTTGGACTAGGGGCGAACTTACAACCTGGATTACACCATCCGTATATGAAGTTTGATCATAGCTGTATAATGGATGGAGTAGAAATATTGAAACAAACTGTATTGAAAGTATTAGAAGACAGGGGCTAGAAAGCTCCTGTTTTTTTTGTAGGAATTTGTTGTTAAGTCGATATATTCGATTTCGCGATAATATAATTTCACGTACCAATTAATTTGATAAAAATGAGCATTCAGTACGTGGTGTATAATAATAGTAATATTTCTTAATAGGAGCAAACGAATGAACGAACAATATTACGATGCTGTATTAAATATAAAAACTGTCGGCGAGCAAAAAGGATTTAATAAGTCTATGCATTATCACCGTTATGAACCGACGCCATATAGCGGATTAGATGAGTTATTGAATCAATATGAAATAACAAGTAGCGATCGAATTGTAGACTTTGGGTGCGGAAAAGGGAGATTGAATTTTTACATGCACCATAAGTGTGGTGCTTCGGCCGTTGGGATTGAAATGAATGAAGAGTTTTATAAAGAAGCAATGGATAATCGTGATCGTTATGCGCGAAAAGTGAGAAACAGTAAAGATAAAATTCGGTTTGAATGTTGTTTAGCACAGGAATATGAGATTGATCCACGTGATAACCGGTTTTATTTCTTCAATCCATTTTCTGTCCAAGTGTTTATGAATGTAGTAAATAACATTTTGCTTTCGGTAGAGGAAATAGAGAGGGAAGTGGATATTATTTTATACTATCCTTCTGAAGATTATATTTTCTTCTTAGAGAACCAGACTGCGTTTGAATTGAAGCGAGAGGTTAGATTGCCGGGTGCTTATGAGAAGAATGGGAATGAGAGATTTTTAGTGTATAGATTGGAGCGTTAATGTATGGGGGCTTGGGGAGTAGCGATATTGTCAGATGATATTGCTAAAGATATTCAGTTAATTTATAAGGATTTGTTAGGAAATGAATATTCAAATGAAGAAGCAAGTAGGATTGTAATTGAGGAATACCAGACTGAACTAGATGATGAAGAGATTATTGTTTTTTGGCTAGCATTTGCTTGCATACAATGGAAGTTAGGAAGACTTCAAGAGAATGTTAAACTTGAGGCATTGCAAATAATAGAGAGTGGTGCAGATTTATCCCGCTGGGAGGATGAACCTAAATTACAGAGAAAACGTGAAGTAGTGTTAAATAAACTTAGAGAACAGTTACATTCTCCGCAGCCACAAGCTAAAAAAGTACCGAAGAGATTTATAGCGAATACTTCTTTAAAAGCAGGCGATGCTGTTAGTTACGAATTAGTATCGGGGAATTATATTATTCTTAAAGTCATTGAGATTATTGAGGAATGGTACGGGGATCGATATCCTCTATTTGAAATGTGTGATTGGGAAGGGAAAGAGATTCCTTCAAAAGAACAAATTGACCAATTAGACTTAAAGAAAAGGATTTATGAAGATGGAAAGCAGGAAATAATTAAGCTTGCTATTTATTCTTCAGGAAAAAGAGATACCCCGGCCAAAAGAATACAAGTAGCAGCAGAAGATATAAATGTAGTATTAGATATAGAACCACCGTATGATTTAATATGTTGGAAGGCATTTGACGACCATTTACATACAATGTAATAAAAAAGACGCGCTACCAATAGGTAGCGCGTCTTTTACTCACGTTTATATAATTAGTTACGGATTAAGTAATCAAATGCACCTAAAGCTGCATTCGCACCTGAACCCATAGAGATGATGATTTGTTTGTACGGATTATTTGTACAGTCACCTGCACCAAACACTCCTGGTACGTTTGTAGCGCCGTGCTTGTCTGTTACGATTTCACCGCGAACGCGTTCAACTGTTTCGCCTAACCAGTCTGTGTTTGGCACAAGACCGATTTGAACGAATACACCTTGTAATTCAACATGGTGTACTTCTTCAGTTTCACGATCGATGTAAGAAATACCGTTTACTTTATCAGTACCAGTGATTTCTTTCGTTTGAACGTTTTTCAGAACAGTTACGTTTGGTAAGCTGTTAAGACGTTCTTGTAATACAGCATCAGCTTTTAATTCTGGCATGAATTCAAGAACAGTTACGTGCTTAACAATACCTGCTAAGTCGATAGCTGCTTCAATACCAGAGTTACCACCGCCGATAACCGCTACATCTTTTCCGATGAATAATGGACCGTCACAGTGTGGGCAGTATGCTACACCTTTGTTTTTGAACTCAGCTTCACCCGGTACGCCAACATTACGCCAGCGAGCACCTGTTGAAACGATTACGCTCTTACTTTTCAGAATAGCGCCGTTTTCAAGTTCCACTTCAATAAGTTCTTTTTTCTCTAAACGTTTCGCACGTTGTAGATTCATTACATCGATGTCGTATTCTTTTACGTGCTCTTCAAGGCTTGCTACTAGCTTAGGACCTTCAGTGCGTTTTACGCTGATGAAGTTCTCAATACCCATAGTATCCATTACTTGACCACCGAAGCGCTCAGCAACGATACCAGTGCGGATGCCTTTACGTGCTGCATAAATTGCTGCACTTGCACCAGCTGGGCCGCCACCAACAACAAGAACATCGTATGGATCTTTATCAGAAAGCTCTGATGCATCTGGACCGTTACCCATTTTAGCTAAAATTTCTTCAAGTGTCATACGACCGCTTCCGAAAGATTCGCCATTTAGGTAAACAGTTGGTACTGCCATGATGTCTTTACTTTCTACTTCCTCTTTAAATGCAGCGCCATCAATCATAGTATGTGTAATACCAGAGTTTAGAACGCTCATCACGTTAAGAGCTTGTACAACATCAGGACAGTTATGACAACTTAGGCTGATATAAGATTCAAAATGATATTCGCCTTGAATGTTTTTGATTTGATCGATTAATTTTTGTTCAACTTTTGGAGCACGTCCACTAACTTGTAGTAAAGCTAACACTAATGAAGTAAATTCGTGTCCTAATGGAATACCAGCGAATACGACACCAGTGTCTTCACCAGGGCGATTTACGCTAAAGCTTGGTGTTCTCTCTAGTTCAACTTTTTCTACTGTAATCTTAGATGACATAGTAGCTAATTCATCTACTAGAGATAACATATCTTTAGATACGTTATCGTCTCCTGCGCTTACTTTAAGTAAAATATCGTTCTCCATTAACTGAAGGTATTGGGATAGTTGTGTTTTTATATCTGCATCTAGTATCATTTTGATCGAACTCCTTAGATTTTGCCTACAAGGTCAAGGCTTGGTTTAAGTGTTGCAGAACCCTCTTGCCATTTAGCTGGGCAAACTTCACCTGGGTTGTTACGTACGTATTGAGCTGCTTTAATTTTGTTAACAAGGATGCTTGCGTCACGGCCGATACCGTCAGCATTGATTTCCATAGATTGGATAACGCCGTCTGGATCGATGATGAATGTACCACGAGCAGCAAGACCTTCTTCTTCCATTAAAACGTTGAAGTTTGTAGTGATTGTGCGAGTTGGGTCACCAATCATAATGTATTCGATTTTGCCGATAGTTTCTGAGCTATCATGCCATGCTTTGTGAGTGAAGTGAGTGTCTGTAGATACAGAGTATACTTCAACGCCTAAGTCTTTTAGAGTTGCGTATTGGTTTTGTAAGTCTTCAAGTTCAGTTGGACAAACGAATGTGAAGTCTGCTGGATAGAAACAAACTACGCTCCATTTTCCTTTTAAACTTTCGTCAGTAACTTGGATAAATTCTCCATTATGGTAAGCATTAGCTTTAAACGGTTTTACTTCTGTGCCGATTAATAACATATTAAAATTCCTCCTAAAGGTTGGTTTTGAGCATCGGAAATTAGTTTGCTCATAAAATATATTTTTTAATTAACTATAATAATTCTAATTCGATATTAATTATCATATAGAAGTGGTTATTTTGTCAAGAGAATAAACCAACTTTATACCAATTTAATTAATATTTATTCTCAATTAAGGCTGCTAGGGAATTAAAAGGTAATTTTCAAGTCATAAATTTTCAATGAGTGTTTGAAAGAGTAGTGTGTATGTTAGAGACATGGTGTAAGTATAAATTCTTAGGAAGGAAATATTTCTTAGAAGTTGTGGATTTGAAAAGGAACTGCTTACTTCTATTTTACAAAGAATTGTGCAATAAATAAAACAAAATGTATCGGAATCTTTGTGAACAATTATTGTCATCATAAATATATATAATAAGAAGTATATTGCAATGAGAAATAGAAATATTGACGCTCATTTCTAACAAGATATAATAAAAGCGAGATATGTATTGCAATAGAGAAGATATAGTATAGATTGAAAAAGTTTCAGTCTATTATTTTTTACGGCTTTTAGAAAACGTTTACATTTAGTGTGGAGGGGAAACCATGTCTAAGTTCACGAAGTATTTTTTAATGGAAGCTAAAGATGTGATTGCATATGTGCAAGAGAAATTACCTAAGTTCGAGCATGCAAAGGGGCTAAAGTGTAAAGAAATAGGTGATGGTAATTTAAATTATGTGTTCCACGTTTGGGATGAACAGAAGAACATTTCTGTCATTGTAAAGCAAGCTGGGGATACAGCGCGTATTTCAGATGAGTTTAAGTTGTCGACGAATCGAATCCGTATAGAATCAGATGTTTTGCGATTAGAAGGAGAGTTAGCATCTGGACTCGTGCCAAATGTATATTTGTTTGATAGTGTGATGAATTGTTGCGTGATGGAAGATTTATCAGATCACACAATATTGCGTACAGCACTCATAAATCATCAAATGTTTCCGAGGCTTGCTGATGATTTAACTACTTTTATGGTAAATACCCTTCTATTAACATCAGATGTTGTAATGAATCATAAAGAGAAGAAGGAACTCGTGAAGAATTATATAAATCCTGAGTTATGTGAGATTACAGAGGACCTCGTATATTCAGAGCCATTCACAAACCATAATAAACGCAACGAATTGTTTCAATTAAATGAAGGATGGATTAGGGAGCATATTTATAGTGATAAAGAGCTTCGTATGGAAGTAGCAAAACTTAAGTTTTCGTTTATGACGAATGCACAAGCGCTACTTCACGGTGATTTACATACTGGTTCTGTTTTTGTAAAAGGTGATTCTACAAAGGTTATTGATCCTGAATTTGCTTTTTATGGACCTATGGGATATGACGTTGGGAATATAATGGCGAATTTAATGTTTGCATGGGTGAATGCAGATGCAGTGATGCAATCTGGTATTGAGAAAGATACATATATGAACTGGATAGAATCTACCATGATAGATGTAATTGATTTATTTAAGAAGAAGTTTTTAGATGCTTGGGATATTCATGTGACAGAGATTATGGCGAAGGAAGAAGGCTTTAACCGAGTTTATTTACAATCTGTATTAGAGGATACAGCTGCAGTGACGGGTCTTGAGTTAATTCGTCGTATTGTTGGTCTAGCGAAGGTAAAGGATATGACTTGTATTGAGAATGAAGAGGCGCGTGCTAGAGCGGAGCGAATTTGTCTTCAGACAGCGAAGAAGTTTATTTTACAAGCGAATCAATATAAAACAGGTAGCAGCTTTGTAGAAACGTTAAAAAAACAGTCAATGCATAGTGCGAAATAAGGGGAGAAGATGATGGCAGAGCAATTAATACCAATTCAGTGGAAAGATGATGCTTTAGTGTTATTGGATCAAACGGTATTACCGAACGAAGTAGTCTATGAATCTTTTAAAACGGCTGAGGGTGTGTGGGATGCGATTCAAGTAATGAAAGTACGAGGAGCGCCGGCAATAGGTGTTTCAGCAGCCTACGGTGTGTATTTAGGAGTAAAGGAAGTTGCGGAAAGTTCGGCGGAAGAATTCATAGCGGAAGTAAAAAAGGTATGTGCATACTTAGCGACATCAAGACCGACGGCAGTAAATTTATTTTGGGCGCTTGAAAGAATGGAAAGTGTCGCGAAAGAGAATGCTCACTTATCAATTGCGCAGTTGAAAGATAGATTATTAGAAGAAGCAAAAGAGATTCATAGAGAAGATGAAGAAATTAACCGTCAAATTGGAGAACATGCATTAACATTATTCCATGATGGCATGGGGGTATTAACGCATTGTAATGCAGGTGCATTAGCAACGACTAAGTATGGAACTGCGACAGCTCCAATGTACTTAGCGAAAGAAAAAGGATGGGACTTAAAAATTTATTCCGATGAAACACGCCCTAGATTACAAGGTTCAACGTTAACGGCATTAGAGCTGCAGCGAGCGGGAATTGATGTAACGGTCATTACAGATAATATGGCGGCAATGGTCATGTCACAAGGGAAAATCGATGCAGTAATCGTTGGATGTGATCGTGTAGCAGCAAACGGGGATGTAGCAAATAAAATTGGAACATTAGGTGTTTCGATTTTGGCTAAATATTATAACATTCCGTTTTATGTAGCAGCACCAACGCCGACAATTGATTTGAAAACACTGACAGGAAAAGAAATTCCAATTGAAGAAAGGGATGCTTCTGAAGTGATCAATCGTTTCGGACAATACTCTGCTCCTCAAGAAAGTAAAGTATACAATCCGGCATTTGATGTCACGCCATATGAAAATGTAACAGCGATTATTACGGAAAAAGGAATTGTGAGAGCACCGTTTATGGAGAATTTAAAAAAGTTATTTCAATAAGTAGATAGTTTTTAGAAAAATAGTCATCATAAGTTTCTTACTAGGGGGATGTATATGTTACTGCAAAAAGAAAGAGAAGAAGTTGTAGCGTACGGAAAGAAAATGATTTCTAGTGGTTTAACAAAGGGGACTGGCGGTAATATTAGTATTTTCAATCGTGAACAAGGTCTTGTTGCAATTAGCCCAAGTGGTCTAGATTATTATGAAACGACGCCTGAAGATGTAGTTATATTGAATTTAGATGGTGAAGTGATAGAAGGAGAGAGAAAACCATCAAGCGAATTAGATATGCACCTTATCTATTATAGAAATCGTGAAGATATAAATGCGCTTGTACATACACATTCTCCTTATGCGAAGACAATCGCATCATTAGGATGGGAACTTCCTGCTGTATCATATTTAATTGCTTTCGCAGGCCCGAATGTACGCTGTGCACCATATGAAACATTTGGTACGGAGCAATTAGCAGAGGCTGCTTTCGAGGGCATGATTGATCGCCGTGCAGTTTTACTTGCGAACCATGGTTTAATGGCCGGAGCGAATAATATAAAAATGGCGTTTACTATTGCAGAAGAAATAGAGTTTTGTGCTCAAATTTATTATCAAACGAAAAGTGTCGGAGAACCGAAATTACTGCCAGAAGACGAGATGGAGAATTTGGCGAAGAAGTTTGAAGGGTATGGGCAGCAGTAAAATGAAATGAAAACACCCTCAAGAAAAAAATCTTGAGGGTGTTTCTCTATGCCTTCTTCAATAACAAATACATAAAGTAAGGTGCACCAATTAAAGCAACGACAATACCAGCTGGAATACCGCTAGGTTCGACGATATTTCGTCCAATTGTATCCGCTAGTAGTAATAACCATCCGCCGATTAAAACGGCGATAGGGATGAATATTTGATGCCTTGGACCTACTAAAGATTTGGCGATGTGAGGAGCCATAAGTCCGATAAAGCTAATGCCTCCTGTTACGGAAACAGCAGCGGCAGCAAGTGCAACGGCTGCGATTAATAAGTATCTTCGTTCTTTTTCAATTTCAATTCCAACACCGATTGCTACTGGCTCGTTTAATGCTAGTATATTTAATCTATTTGCCTTATAGAAAACAAATGGGATTAATACGATTAGCCAAGGAAGCATTGCTAAAACAAATGTCCAGTCATCTCCCCAAATGTTTCCGGCAATCCATTTAGCGATAAAGTCTACTTTCATACGATCTGCAGATGAAATAAGTACAATCATCGCGCCAGATAGTGCAAAGGAAAAACCGATGCCGGTTAATGTTAATCTTATTGGCTGAAGGCCTGTGGATTTGCTATATGAAAATACGTAAATTAGAACAGCTGTTAGAAACGCACCGATAAATCCAACGACTGGTAGTAGGTAAAGAAATGAACCTACGTCTATCGGGAAGTATAGAAAGAAAACAGAAACTGCAACACCAGCACCAGCGTTAATGCCGAGAATACCAGGTTCAGCTAAATCGTTTCGGGTAATACCTTGTAATATAGCACCTGATAAAGCGAGTGCCATACCGGCTAATAATGTAATGACGATTCTAGGTAGCCTTAAAGAATATAAAACGAATTCTTCTTTAAATGAACCTTGTCCCATAAGTGTTGGGATTAATCTGTCATAGGAGAGAGCGGCAGAACCGAGTCCCATTCCAATTACAATTGTTGTGATGGTAAGTATGAGTAATGCAAGTATGATAAGGCGTTGTTTCTTTAGAATAGATTGCATCATGAGAAAGTTCTTCCTCCTTTACGTACAATAAATAGGAAGAATGGTAATCCTACAATTGCGACGATTGCAGCAACTGGTGTTTCATACGGAGCGTTAATTGTACGTCCGATTGTATCTGCGAGCAGCATAAAGGAAGCACCAGCGATCGCTGACATCGGTATAACAAAACGGTAATCTGGTCCAACGATTGGACGAACCATATGAGGTATCATTAAGCCGATAAATGCCATGTTTCCGACAAGCGCTACAGAAGCACCTGCAAGCAAGATAATAATGATAAATAAAATTGTTTTAATGACGATAATCTTTTGACCGAGTCCAACAGCAACTTCTTCACTGAAACTAAGAACTGTTAATTTCTTTGCAAGTAAGATAGCGATAAATATACTTATTGAAATAACCGGAATAATAATTTTTAATTGGCTCCAACTCGTTCCAATTACGCCCCCAGCCGTCCACATTGATACATCTTGTGAAATTTTAAAGTAAATGCCAACACCTTCTGAGATTGCAAGTAGAAATGCTGAAACAGCAGCACCAGCTAATACAATTCGAAGAGGGGAAAGTCCGCCCTTTTTCACCATGCCAATTCCAAATACCATAATAGCGCCAATTGCAGCACCGATAAAGCAAGCTAGTGTTAAGTAAAGGTAGCTTATAGAAGGATTGAAGGCAAGTGTTAGTGCAAGTGCAGCATTTGCGCCACCAGTTAGGCCAAGTAATCCAGGATCGGCAAGTGGGTTTCGCGTTAATCCTTGCATAATTGCACCAGAAACAGCGAGTCCAGCCCCTACAAAAATAGCAGCAACTTCACGTGGTAAACGTATTTCACGAAGGATGGATAGCTTATCTCCTTTAGCAGAGGAAGTAAGTGCTAACCATACGTCTTTTATAGAAGTATCTGCAGCGCCTAACACCATTGCAAACATAAAAATAAGAAAGAATGCAATGATACTCAAAATTAATTTGTATGTAAAAGCGTTGGAACGTAGGTTGTCTTGCTCTTTTTTCATTCGTTTCACATCTTTTCTTTTCATAGAATAAAGGAAGAGGAATTCTTAAATTAAGAATTCCTCATGTTTGTATTATTGACCAAGAAAGCTCTTCTTGAAGAAGTCTAGTTGGAAATCTAATGTAAGTGGATCATTGAAATAGAATTCCATCATGTTTGCTTCATATACACGATTATTTTTTACTGCTGGAATGTTTTTATATGATTCTGTCTCTTGGAATGAGTTATCAGTATCTTTGTTTTTACTTACGATTAAGTAATCACCAGCAAACTCAGGTAATACCTCAGTAGATAATGCGTAGTATCCTTCCTTTAAAGCTTTTTCTTTTACTTTTTCAGGCATTTTTAATTTCATTTCTTGGTAAAGAATTTCTGTTCCGCGGCCCCAGTTTTCGCCGTATACGTAAAGCTGTTTGTTGAAGTTTTCAACAACAGAAACTGTTGCATCTTCACCAATCTTCGCTTTAATGTCTTTTCCAGCTGTTTGTGCGCGTTTCTTGAAATCATCAACCCAAGTTTTTGCTTCTTTTTCTTTATTTAATAATTTACCGATTTCTAAGTGTTGTGTTAAGTAATCAACTTTTCCGTAAGTGTATGTTACAGTAGGAGCGATTTTCTTTAGCTTATCAACATTTTTAATATTTGATAAACCAATGATTAAATCTGGATTTAATTCTGCAATCTTTTCAACATTTTCATCTGATACTTCAGCGACATTTTTCAGTTTGCTATCGAAACGTGGGTTTTGTTTAGACCATGAATCTACCCCAACAAGATTTACCCCTAATGACATTACGTTACCAGCGAATGATGATAGGACAACAACACGTTGTGGATTTGCTGGAACTTCTACTTTACCATTTTCAGATTGGTATGTAATTGTTTCTGATTTCTTACCTTTTGCGTCGTTCTTCTTGTCTGTTGAACCGTTGCTACAAGCACTCATAACAAGGACGAACAGAACTGTTAGTGAAATAAATAATTTTTTCATCGTCTTTCTCCTTTTGATAGATGATATGTGATATACAATAAATTGTTTAGCTTTGATTTTTTGAAAAGTTAGTGGTAATACAAAAGTCTTATTAACAATCTTGAACTTGAGATTTTACCATGTAGTATTCACCATAGTAATAGAAGAAGATGTAATCTCACAGTTGCTAATAATTAACAAATTGATAATGATTATCACTATTGATTCTTTAAATACTATAATTTTATATAGGTGTATTGTCAATAGTGATTTTGATTGTAAAATTTATAAAAACAAGTTATATTTTATTGAGAATGATAATCAATTATTAGTAGCTGAGGAGTGACACGAATGAATCAAGAAGAATTGTTTGATGTAACTGTGATAGGCGGAGGACCTGCAGGGCTTTATTCAGCTTTTTATAGTGGACTAAGAGAGATGAAAACGAAAATAATAGAATTTCAACCACAGTTAGGTGGAAAAATACATGTTTATCCGGAGAAAATGATTTGGGATATTGGCGGATTATTACCGGTCACTGGTGAGAAATTAATTGAGCAACTTGTACAACAAGGATTAACATTTCAGCCTGAAGTTGTATTGAATACAAAAATAGAATCAATTATTCGTAATCAGGATGGCATTTTTACGTTGAAAACAAGCTCTGGGGAAGAACATTTTTCAAAAACAGTGATCGTCGCAACTGGGAGTGGTATATTGAATCCACAAAAGTTATCAATTGAAGGTGCTGAGAGATTCGAAGTCTCAAATTTAAATTATACAGTTAAATCGTTAAAACGTTTCAAAGATAAAACGGTAATTATTTCAGGCGGAGGGAACTCCGCAATTGATTGGGCGAACGAATTAGAACCAATCGCGAAAAAAGTTTATTTAACATATAGAAAAGAAGAATTATCTGGTCATGAAGCACAAGTAAAACAACTTATGAACAGTTCAGCAGAATGTTTCTTTAATACATCGATTACAAAATTAATTGCTGGTGATAACCATGAAGCGATTGAATATGTAGAATTAACAAATCATGAAACTGGAGAAGTTTCTCATTTATCTATCGATGAAGTTATTATTAATCATGGATATGAACGCGATATAACATTATTAGAAAATAGTGAGCTAGATGTTGCTATTATTGATAATTATTATATTGCAGGGAATGCAAATAGTGAGTCCTCGGTAGACGGATTATATGCCGCTGGAGATATTTTAAAGCATGACGGAAAATTACATTTAATTGCAGGGGCATTCCAAGATGCTGGAAATGCTGTGAATAAAGCGAAACAATTTATTCAACCTGATGCAAGTGAGTACGGAATGGTTTCTTCCCATAATGAAGTATTTAAGAAGAGAAATCGAGAATTGATTAAGCAGATGATGAAATAATAAAGGAACAAGTATACCCCCATTTACATCTCTATTTCTATGGACGAGAGATACAAATGGGGTTTTTCCTGTTTACTATATTTTCAATCATTTTCATGACACCGTTTTCATTAGTTCATGTCATATGAATGTATTTCTATAAAAAGGGAACACAAAGACTTGAACATTTTATTTGTAAATATTTCCAGGAAACAATGAATCTATAGTTGGTTTGTGCGGACCATTATTAAATTATGCTGTCCCTTTTTCCTGTGCATTAGGAAATGGGATATTTTGTATAGAAACAATATATTGTTTTCCATGTTGTCGAGCTAATAATTCTAATATTTGACGAACGCGTTTTGTAAGATTGCCTTGTTTTTTTATAGCTTCACAATATGCATCATAGAAAACGTATTTAGCCCAAAGGAAATCATCTTGTTGGAATAAGAAATGATTTTTGTACCATTCACCAATCGTATGATAACAATTATTTTCATGTACTGCTGCACTTTGTGAAAGAATACGATCGGATAAAGACTTAGATAGATGAGAAATTGTGTTTTCTGTTTCAACTCGTAATGTTTTTTCTAACATTGTAATGATGTGACGAGTAGCCATATGTTAACTCTCCTTTGTGTAAATGGGTAATACCATTCTATATTTAAAAAAATACTTACTATACTATTATACAATATATGGAATGCATCTACCTGCTTTTTAATTTGTATTTACAAAATCTTTTTTATTTGTTTACAAAAATAAAGTAAGATACATTATGTATATGAAAAAATAATAAAGGAATGAACACATTGTATATAACAATAGAAGAGGCTGCGGAGTATTTGAAATTACCAAAATCGTATGTTGAAGACTTAATTCAGCAAAAGAAAGTTCGTGCATTGTTTGATGGAGAGCAATATTTAATAAATAAGGAACAGTTTAATACACATTTAGAACAAATGGAGAAATATAAGCAGTTAGTGGAAGAAATATTAAATGAACCAATTCCAGAAGATATGGATGTTAAAGACGAAGATTAAATTTATAAAAATCCCCCGTATTAAGATATGCAGAAATGTATCTTAATACGGGGGATTTTTATATTAAGGGATGAAAAAGTCATCCGAAATCCTAGAGTTACTTTAAGGGAAAGAAGATTTTATAGGGATTAGTACTATTAGTTAAAAGCATATTTTTTCATAGCGGGGACAAACATAGCGAACATAACCTGTACAGATACATATACTATCAGTGCAAAAGCTTATAAATTAATGGAAGGGGTTTTCTCGTGAGTTTATTTCATTGGGATTTTTTGAAAGAATTAATTGGATCTTATGTAAGAGTAAACAGAGGTGGACCGGAATCTCAAAAAGGAATAATAGTGTCAGTATGTACGGACTACGTCGTATTACAGAATGAAAAAGGAGAGTACCATTACTACCAGCTTCGCCATCTGAAAAGCATTACAAAAAATACGAAAGATGGTGGGATAGGTGATTCTGTATGGTCGGAAGAAGACAGTGCAGAAGACTTTGAAACACTACTTCAAGGCTTCAAATACCGCTGGGTGAAAATTAATCGTGGTGGTCCAGAGAAAGTTGAAGGTATTTTACAAGACGTTTCTTGCGATTATGTAACGTTAATTATAAAAGAAGAAGTGGTATTAATTGCACTATCTCATATTAAGAGTGTTAATTATAATGCACCAGTAAGTGGAGAGAATAGTGATGAGAGTAGCGATGAGAAAAGTAATGAAAACAGTAATAATTCAAGTCGCGCTCGTGCACAAAGACAATCAAGTAGAGGAAGATAATAAGAAAGGAGGGTACAAAATTGGAGAGTGTATTATGCTGTGATCAAATTAAAGGTTTAGTCGGTGAAAATGTAAAAGTAAATCTTCGCGGACCAGAAAGTAGAGTAGGTGTACTCGTATCATTAGGAAAAGATTACCTTACACTACAATTGCCTCTTGGAGAATTAGTATATTACCAGTTGAAACATGTGAAGAGTCTAGTTAGGAAAGTGAAAGAAGCACCGGGAGAATATGGTTCATATTTCTATGCTGATGAAGATACTTTTTTAGATGTATTAAATGACTTGAAGTATAAATGGATAAAGATTAATCGTGGTGGACCAGAGTGTGTGGAAGGTTTATTAAGTGATATACATGATGGAAGTATTACACTAGTAAACGGTGATGAGGTCATTTATATAATTAATTCTCATATTAAGAGTGTGAGTCAAATAGTTAAAAACAAAAAGAATGAAGAAGAATAATGTTTAATAAATAAAAGGGGCATTATGATTGAAAGTGAAGAACGATTTCATATTTTGCTGCAATAATTTCGCGGTATATGAAAAAGAATTCTTACTATTAAAAGACGGAACATTGCCCCTGATTATTTTTTTGAAATGGAAGACAGAAAAGCGCAATTTCATAGAAAGGAGGATATAGATGAATGAGTTAAACAAGAACATTGGGGAAAATATATACGTTAAATTAATCGGTGAAAGAAAGTTTAGAGGTATATTAATTGATGTAGGGAATGATATTGTTGTTCTTTACAATGGACAAGACTATGTATATATATCTTTATACCATATCCAATATTATAAATTTTTAAGAGAGCATGATGAAGAAATATTAAAGCCTGGTGTGGACTCTGTAATTAAGAGGGAATCACCTTCAATTTCTTTGAGAAAAGTATTAATCACATCTAAAGGGATTTTTACAGAAATTTATGTGGCAGGAAATGTTCCGATACACGGTTATGTTACAAGTGTAATGAACGATTATATTGTTTTTTATAGTCCAGTTTATAAAACGGTATATATATCTTTAAAGCATTTGAAATGGCTAATTCCTTATAAAGAGAACCAAGTCCCTTATTCCCTCAATAAAAATGAACTCCCCGTAAATCCATTAAATATTACTTTAGCGAGAACGTTCGAAGAACAGCTTATTAAAATGTCTGGGAAAATTATGGTGTTTGATTTAGGTGAAGAATCTAACAAAATCGGAAAGATGGCGAAAATTGATGAAGGGCATATTGAAATATTAAAAGCACGTGATGCAAAAATGTATGTGAATATTCAACATGTAAAATCTGTCCATTGTCCGTAGACTAGTTGAAAGGGCTGGCTTTTTCTTTTATATATAGGGAAGAAAAGGTCGAGCCTATTTGTTTAATTCGATTTGGATATGAGGGGGAAATGAATTGAATATCATATAGGTATGTTAGTGTGATCTTTGAAGGGGCAATCTTGTACTAAAGGTGTACGAGCTACCTTTTTGTGTATTCAACTCACTTTTGAGGAAGTGCTGCTCAACTACTTTATTAAAGGGGTTTTGTTTGTGGAGCAGTTTCCAGATTCGTTTTCGATTACATTACTTGGCAGTGCTGGTGGAGCAGCAAAAGCAGTGTTAGCAATTTTGAATCAAGCGGTAGTAAATGAAAAAGATCCAATTTATGAAGTGATAAAGAATGTGAACTTCCATTTAGTGGATATAAAACAAAAAGATAAAAGTTATTATGATGAGTTGTTTCCAAATTTGAAAGAGCAATTTTTTTTATATGAAATAAACCTTCAAGATGTAGTCAAATTTAAACATCATTTAAAGGAAAAAAGAACGAAGGTTGTTATTGATGTTTCAGGTGCAGATACAATTAGGGTACTGAGTTGTTGTAATGACCTTGGCATTTGTTATATTAATTCGGCTTTGGAAAATGAGGCAGTAGATCAAGACGATAGTTTACTTGGTTTTCAGCTTACGGAAAGGTATACGAGGTTTGAGAAGGAGAAAGAAACATTTACAAATACAAGAGCGATTATAGGCTCAGGTATGAATCCTGGTGTTGTTCAATGGATGGTTGTTGAGCTTATGAAAGAACGTCCAAATGAAAAGCCGCGAGCATGCTATATTGTAGAACATGATAATTCATTTTTGAATGATAAAGAGCTTATAAAACCTCATACACTTTATGCATCATGGGCAGTCGAGCGTTTTCTTGATGAAGCGATATGGAGTTATCCTATGTATATGAGTCATCATCGTCCACTTTACTTTTATGAGGATGTATATGCTTCAGAGTATAAAGTAAAGTTAGGTGAAAAAGAATTTTATGGTTGCTTAATGCCACATGAAGAAGTTTTAATTTTAGGGAAATCCTTTAATATGGAAGTGGGTTTTCTTTATCGGATCAATGAGTATACAACAAACTTAATTAGACAGAACTTAGATAAAGTGGAAGATTTATGGAATTGGAATCGTAAAGTATTTAATCCAGCAGAAGATGATATTATAGGAGAAGATTTAGTCGGTGTGTTACTCGTTTATGAACATAATGAGACATACATGTATAATGTAATGAATAGTAGCCAAGTTTTTCAAAAATATAAAACAAATGCGACGTACTTCCAAGTAGGGTGTGGAATTTATGCTGGCTTATGTAGTTTACTGTTAGATACTTTTGGACAAGGCGCTTATTATGTAGAAGAATTATTATTAAATACTGAAAGTAAGTATGGGGAATATTTAAATTTATATATGAAGGATTTTGTAGTAGGACATAATAATTTTACAGATGGATTGCTAAATGATAGGGTAAGATGGATATAAGTTGTGACTAAAAGGAAGGAGAGATCTCCTTCCTTTTAGTATTATAAGGTTACATATTGCCCTGAAAGCAATTTCATACTTATAATTTAAGTAGATAACAGTGGAAATGTTTTTTTGTATCGATCAAGGGGAGTTTTTATATGAACAAATACAAGAGCTTGATTTATGAAGAAAGAGAAGCTTTAAAAGTATTTATATTATTATTCTATATTATATTCTTTTTATATGACGTTATCTATTGTTTTGTTTATCCCGCTATGAATATTAATGAAGCAAGGGTAGGGTGGCCAGAAGGTGGTATGGGAATAGGTGTATATATATTAGTAATATCTTTATTTCCTATTTCAATATATCTTCAAAAACAAGGTTATGTACATTTTGTGAAATACTTATTTTTAATTGGGTACATGCTTATTGATCTTATTAATAACTTAATGATTTATTTACACAGTGATCGTGTTTTTGAAAATGGAAATATGGTTGAAATATTTTTAATTCTATTTGCACCGATTTTCGTGAACAGAAAATATTTTTATTTCGTTTCCTGTAGTGTAATTGGAAAATATGTATTTTTTACTTTGATATTACAAGATGTAAAAGTTGTGATTCCGCTTGTATTATGTATATTCTTTTTCATCATTTCGCATTCTTTATTAAAGAGATTTCAATCTTATGTAAGGACAGTTGTTGAGATGATGAACAGTATGAAAGAGACAGAAAATTTAGCGGTTATTGGGACTATGTCTACAACAATCGCTCATGAAATTCGAAATCCATTAACAGCTTTAAAAGGATTTACACAAATTCAAAAAGAAAGAAATCCTGAAGATACGATGAGCTATGAGATTATGCTGCAAGAAATTGAGAGAATTAATGGGTTTGTTAGTGAATTGATGTTATTAGGAAAACCGAAACCAACAAATTATGAATGGTGTAATATAGGGGAAATCCTTTTATATGTTGTACAGTTAATGGAAAGCTATGCGACTCAATATAAAGTGAAATTTAATTTGCAAGTAGATGGAAATTTACCCGTTATAAATGGTGATGATAAGCAATTAAAACAAGTGTTGTTAAACATCATCAAAAATGGAATTGAATCGATGCCAGGAGGCGGGAATATTCGGATTCTGGCATATGAAAAAGCTGGAGAGAACTTGTGTATTTCTGTTGAAGATCAAGGTCTTGGGATAGAAAATGAGAAAATAGAAAAGATCGGAAAAGCTTTTTATACAACAAAAGAGAATGGTACAGGTCTTGGATTAATGATTACATATAAAATTATTGAAGAACATCAAGGGAGTATCGCGATTGAAAGTAGTATGGGGATAGGAACGAAAGTGGAAATTTATTTACCAACAGTGTAGTGCATTAGACGAAATTACTTTTCAGAAAAGTGTTCTTGTTGTGTAAATATAAACATTTTATAAAATGTTTCAAGAAGGGTTTTTTTTATAAAAAACTTCGTTTATAATGGAGGAAAATATCGACATAGAGCTTTTAGCTCATGTAACGGTTCAGTAGTGTTATGAAAAGAAAAGAAGGGGTGCACGCGCATCCTTTTTTCTATGCAGATATGATGAAAGGGGTGGTATGATGGAATTAACATTAAATTCGACTGTATGTTTACACACGATTCAATTTCGAAAAGAGCAAAAGAACTATATTGTAAAAGATACGATTACAGGAGAGACATATGAAATGCCGCCACTTTGGATTGATGCACTAGCAATGATGCGTGACGGTTTTTTATTGGGAGAAATTGAGGAGAAATTAAAAGAAGAATATCCAGCAGAAGAAGTAAATATGGTAGCATTTACGAGGCAACTGTTAGAGCTAGAACTTGTCGAAATGGTAGATGGAGAAGAGATAGCTTGTACAAAGAAGAAAGATAAAGATTATTTAGCTTGGATACGACCAAGGGTGGAGCAATTCTTTTTTAACTTAAATAAAAAATATAAAAGCAAAGGTCAAAAGTGATCTTTGCTTTTTTTGTAGACCATGTTTAAAAAATAACAGCGAATGCCCTTGCGAAAGCACCGTCACTATTTTTAATTTTTAAAGGTGCTGCTGAGAAAAAGAATCGTTTCGCTTTAATGGCATCTAAGTTTGTTAAGTTTTCAATTAAGTAAATATTATTTCCTAGCAGTATGTGATGAATCGGTGATGTTTCTGTCGTTACCTCATCAGGAGAAATAAAATCTAAACCGACAGATTTTACTTTTAATTGAACTAGTTCTTCAGCTAATTCTTCGGAAAGATAAAACGCTTCTTTCTCATAAGCTTCGGTATTCCATTTATTAGATAGATTGGAATGGAAAATGACAATATCGCCTTCTTTTATGTCGACAGTATGTAATACTTCCTTAGGTAATTTTCGCTCTTGAACATGAGTCACATCGATAAGAACAGCTTCGCCTACAAATTGATTTAGGGGTAATTGATCAATAGTGGTTGCGCCTGAAATGAAATGAGCAGGCGCATCACAATGCGTACCAACATGAACGACAGAATGAAAATTCGTAACTTGATAACCTGTTTCTTCAACGCTTGTAATGGCTTCTAGTTGGATTTTTGGTGTTCCAGGAAATTGAGACATATTATTTTCAAACGTTTGTGATAGATCAATTACTTTCATTTTACATACCTCCAATATATTTTTTTCAAATAATAAAAAGCCCATCCTTCATAATCAAGAAAGATGAGCTTTACATACTAGTTGAGTTTTATCTTCCAAAATGCAATGCATTTTGCAGGAATTAGCACCTATTCAGTTTGCATAAACTGAGGTTGCTGGGCTTCAAAGGACCGGTCCCTCTGCCTCTCTTGATAAAGGTTTATTCGATTTTAAATTCGGAATATTCGTGATATTTAAATTGTAATTCATTTCCTTTTTTCGCGCAATACAAATTAGGTGTTCACCCAAATAAAGTTGCTCGCATATTGTAGCTTATGTAAGTAGACTGTTGCGAAGGAGTGAGTGCAGTGACAGGGAATGTATTAAATTATTATGCCGGTGGAAATACAGCTAGAGGATTTCATAGCTTATACGAAGAGAATTTGAAGGGGCTAGACAGGTTGTTTATTTTAAAGGGAGGCCCAGGAACGGGAAAATCTTCTTTAATTAAGGCAATAGGTCGTGAATGGGTTGAAAAAGGATATGATATTGAACTTTTGCATTGTTCTTCTGATAATAAGTCAGTTGATGGGGTGATTATTCCGAAATTAAAAGTAGGAATTGTTGATGGAACATCACCGCATGTTATTGAGCCGAAAATGCCAGGAGTTATTGAAGAGTATATAAATTTAGGAGTTGCTTGGGACTCAGATAAATTAAGAAAGCAGAAGTTAGAAATTGAAAGGTTTGTATTAGAAGCGGGCAAGGCTTTCAAATCTGCTTACGGATGTTTTAAAGAGGCGTTAGTTATACATGATGAGTGGGAGAAAATATATATTAATAACATTGATTTTAATAAAGCAAATGAACTAACAGAACAGCTAATTCAGAAATTATTTGCAGATAAAAAGGGAGAACAATCGATTGTGAAACATCGTTTTTTAGGAGCTGCTACACCGAAAGGAGCAGTTGATTTTGTTCCTAATTTAACAGAAGGATTACCACATCGTTATTTTATAAAAGGACGCCCGGGTTCTGGAAAATCAACAATGCTTAAAAAGTTATCGAAGGCAGCAGAAGAAAAAGGTTTTGACGTTGAAGTATATCATTGCGGATTTGACCCGAATAGTCTTGATATGGTTATCGTAAGAGAATTAGGATTTGCAATTTTTGATAGTACCGCACCACATGAATATTTTCCAAGTCGCGAAGGTGATGAGATTATAGATATGTATGCTCTTATTGTTAAACCAGGGACGGATGAGAAGTATGCTACAGAAATTCGTGACGTTTCCATTCAATATAAAGCAAAAATGAATGAGGCGATGTCTTTCTTAGCAAAAGCAAAATCAGTTCGTGATAAATTAGAACGAATTTATATTGCTGCTATGGATTTTTCAAAAGTGGATGCATATAAAGAGGAAATTCAAAAAGAGTTTGAACGAATTACTGCTACTGTAATTGAAAAGAAAAAATAAGTGCTTTATTGAGCTGTCAGAAATTGTCTGACAGCTGTTTTGGTATATAGTAAAATTAGTCGTATATTTGTCGAATTCCCAGGGAAATAATCAAAAAATGGAGATGGTATGAAATGAGAGAGAAAATTGAATTAGAACTAGAGCGAATTGAAAAAGAGAATGGTGTGAAAATTTTATTCGCTGTGGAATCAGGGAGTCGGGCGTGGGGGTTTCCATCGAAAGATAGTGATTATGATGTTAGGTTTGTTTATATACACCCTGTAGAATGGTATTTATCAATCCATGATAAGCGTGATGTAATCGAATATCCAATTAGTGATGATTTAGACATAAGTGGTTGGGATATTAAAAAGGCATTGCAACTATTCGCGAAGTCAAATCCAGCTTTACTTGAGTGGATTCGATCACCAATTTTTTATTCGAAAAACTCTAACTTTCCAGAGCAGCTTCAGCAAAAGAGTGAAAAGAATTTTGATCCAAAAGCAACGATATATCATTACTTACATATGGCTTCAAAAAATTATCGTGAATTTTTGCAAGGTGAAAATGTAAAGTTGAAAAAGTACTTTTATGTATTACGTCCTATTTTAGCTTGTCAGTGGCTAGAAGAGAAAGGGACATTACCTCCAGTAGAATTTGACCGATTACTTATAGAACTATCTATAGAACGTAGTGTATTGAATGAGATTGAGAAGTTGTTAGTAAAGAAAAAAGCAGGTACGGAATTAGATGTTGGATTGAAAGTTCAGGCGTTAAATCAATTTTTAGAAGAACAAATTGATTATTATCAGCAATACGTGAAAGGGATTGAAAAGGGATTAGGGATTGATATTGAGAGTTTGAATACATTATTTCGAAATATGTTGTTTGAAGTATATGAAAAAGAGCACAAGTGAGTTTGTGCTCTTTTTTATCCCGCATTAACGGGCAGTAAGACTCCCACCTCAAGATTTGGCTGGAGCGAAGAAGTTAGGTGGGAGGTCAACTGCCCGTAAACGCCCGATTGGTGAGGGCTGATTAAAGTTTCACTTTATTTTGTAGGAATAAAGAAAACAGATATAGCTGCGATAAGACCTGCAAAGGAGAATAAGTAAAAATTCCACGCCAAGTCATATTGCATTGTCATAATAATACCGACAAGAATAGGGCCAGCAATCGCACCAACTCGGCCAAGTCCAAGTCCCCAGCCTAAGGAGGTAGCTCGTATATGTGATGGGAAGTATTGTGTTACATAAGCATTTAATGTTTGAGTAATACCGACTGATCCAATTCCAGCAAGACCAATTAAAAGATAAATGATTGTAACAGATGGTTTAATTGTTAATAGTCCAATACATATGGCTGCCATAAGATAGGAGATACTAATAACAATTTTTGCTCCTATACGATCGGCAATCGCCCCAGCAAATAATGCACCGATAGCTGCAGTAATATTTAGTATAAGTAGAAATGATAAACTAGATCCAAGAGGGTATCCTGCCTGGCGCATCATCTGTGGTAGCCAAGTATTTAAACCGTATATTAAAAACATTCCCATTATATAAGTGAGCCAAAAAAGTAGTGTTGCTTTTATGTAATCTTTTGAGAATAACGTAAGAAATCCATTTTTCTTTTGTATATTAGATGGTGTTTCAGGAATTTCATCTTTTACATGGAATTCAATTTGAAAGCGATTAAGAATTTTATTCACTTCTTCTTGTCGATTTCGCGATAATAAAAATTGAATGGACTCAGGTAAATAACGAATAATGAAAGGAATGAGGAGTAGCGGAATCATTCCGATGCCAAACATAATTCTCCATCCGAAATCTTCTAGCATAAACATGGATAAAATAGCGCCTAACACGATACCTAAAGGATAGCCGGTAAACATAAGAGCATAAATAAAAGATTGCCGTTTTTTTGGTGAATATTCAACAGTAAGTGCTGAAGCCGTTGGGATAACACCGCCTAATCCGATTCCTCCGATAAATCGAGATAACCCAAATAATTCAGGAGAAGGAGCAATTGCAGCTAAGCCCATTGTGATAGAAAAAAGGGCTAAACAGCATATAAGTGTCCATTTTCGTCCAATTAGATCTGTAATGGTTCCAACTAGAATAGCACCAATAAACATCCCAAATAAAGCATAGCTGGCAATTGTTCCAGCGTGGGCTGGTGATAGTGCCCAGCTTTTGTCTTCTAGGAGCTTTGGCAGAACGGCGCCGTAAATACCTAAATCATATCCGTCAGCTAGAATGGCTAGCCAACAAATAAAAACAACAAGTTTTGTAATAGAACTTGAAAAGATAGTTTCTGTAGATTCTAGATGAGGTGGAGCAGAAGGTTGCATAGTATTCACTCCTTTTATTTGTAGATGAATATATTATTTTATTTAATGTTAATATTTCCCTGCGTATGTCGAAATTTATATGAAAAGGTGTCATGAAAAATAAAAAAGTTCAACAGGATTCCCGTTGAACTTCTTTGTTTTTTTATTCGTTATCAACTCGCTTTAATGGTTGATCTGCTGGACCTTCCATAACATCCCCATCAATTGAAAAACGGGAACCGTGACAAGGGCAATCCCAAGTACAATCACCGCTATTCCATTCAACTTCACAGCCGAGGTGTGTGCAAGTTGTATCGACGATATGTAATTTTCCTTCTTTATCTTTATAAGCACCTGCTCGTTTACCGTTGACATGTACAACAGAACCCTCGCCAACTTCAAGATTTTCTGGCTTACGTAATGCGGTTTCAATTTTTCCTTCAATTAAGTGTTTAGCAACATCAATGTTCTGAGAGAGGAAAGTTTTTATATCCGGATTTGCATGAAAGCGTGATGGTGCAAACAGTTCTTTATATGGACTGTGGACTTTTAGAATGGAGTCCTTCAGTAAATGAGCTGCTGCAGTTCCAGTCGTCATTCCCCATTTACGATATCCAGTTGCCACAAATATATTTGGATTCCTTTCGTTAATATGTCCGATATAAGGGAGTTTATCTAGCGTGATTAAATCTTGCGCTGACCATCTATAAGGAATTTCATCTACTCCAAAAGTAGATTCAGCAAAGGAATATAGTGCATCATAATGAAGCATCGTATTAATTCCTTGGCCTGTTTTATGGCTCTCTCCGCCAATCAATATCAACTTTTCTCCATTGCTTGTCGTATAACGTATGGAGCGTTTTGGATCATCGATACTTAAATACATGCCCCCTGGATAATCCGTTTTTGCTTTTATTGCGAGGGCATAGGAGCGTTCTGCGTACATTCGCGTAAAGAAAAAGCTATTAGCATCATAAAAAGGAAAATGTGAACAAGAGACAATATATTTACAAGTGATGCGATGGTCACCCTTTGTAATAACTTGTGGATAATCTCCTTTTTCCACATCAATAGCTGTTGTTTGCTCATAAACTTTTCCACCCATTTCCACAAACTTTTCTAAAAGTGTTTTTAAATAAAGGAGGGGATGGAATTGCGCTTGATTTTTCATCACAAGTGCAGATTGTACGGGAATAGGAATCGACAGGGATTGAACATAGTCACAAGGAATATTTAATTTTTGATAGGCTTCATATTCTTTCGTTAAATTTCGCAGGCCATTATTGGTAGTTGTATATAAATACGAATCTTCATTTGTGAAATTACAGTCGATTTTATATGTTTGTACAGTCTCGTTTATGAATTGTAGAGCTTTACTATTTGATTCGTAGTAAAGCCTGGCTTTTTCAACACCAAAATTGTTTATTAATTCATCATAAATAAGATCATGTTGAGCTGTTACTTTTGCGGTTGTATGCCCAGTTGTTCCATTTAAAACAGAACCAGAATCAATTAAAACGACTTTCATTCCTTCTTTAGCGAGTAAATAGGCGGTGGTAATGCCTGTAATACCAGCTCCGATAACAGCAACTTCTGTCTTTATATTTTCGGATAAATGTGGAAAAGTAGGAAATTGAGTAGATTCAATCCAATAGGATGATGGTAACTGCGGAAATGTGTCATCTGTCATTTTGAAAACCTCCAAATTAGAACAATTTTCCTTTTAATATTTCCATATTATATGGAATTCATGTATGTTGTTTTCGTAGCGTTCTATTCTTACTAAATGAAAGAAAAAATATTTTAATATAATTATTTTATTGGGGCAGTATGAAGAAGTAGGATTTATATAAAGCTAAATTCAAGTGATTCCATTTGTTGATTACATAGAGAGTTCTTGAATAAGATAGAGTCTATGTTGTTTAAGTGGATATGTATATATACCTGATAAAGCCTTATGAAATCTATGCTTTTTCTTTAGTGAAATAAAGTATAATTATAAAAATATAACCAACTTTTATTACTAGGTCATAAAAGTTGTTGACAATATAGAAATTCTATTGTTATGATTCATCATGTGGAAAGGTTGATAGAGAGTAAAAAGAGAAATGTTTTTCATTGATAATAAAAGCGAAAATTAAGTGACGATAGAGTGAGTATATTTTCCTTATGATAAATGCTTTTTGGATCACGTAGTAAAATCAATCTGGAAGCAAGAATTGATATATGCAAGTTGCGCGGGGCGCGGCATAAGAAAGGGGCAAAAGGATGAAGGAGCTTCATACGTTTGGGTGGTATGCAGCACGTGTAGCACCACATTTGCCGAAAAAAGCATTTAAACCAGTTCCTAATCGATTATTTGGTGGACTGGCTTATTTACTTGTGGCATTGGCTGGTTTAATAACGATCGGTGTATTTGAATTGAATGTGTGGGCAAATCTAGGAATTGCAATTGTTCTTGGATTATGTTTTGCTTCACTTGGATTTTTAGGACATGAAATTTTACATGGAACAGTTGTAAGAAAGGCATGGCTTCGTGATTTTTTAGGTGCGATAGCATTTATGCCATTATCAACTGGCCCAAAACTTTGGAGAAAGTGGCATAATGCAACGCATCATGTTCACACACAGCATGAAGAGAATGATCCAGATGCATGGCCGACATTTGAGAAACTGAAAAAGAGTAAGTTTTTGAGCTGGGTATATCGCATGCCTCTTCATGTACGTTCATTCTTTAGTTTCCTGTCACTAACAATTCAATTTACGTTACATTCGACTCGAATGTTCTTTCATTTTATAAAAGAATTTAAGTCATCCAATCAAAAATCTGTATGGCTTCAACTTCTTTTGCCCTGGACAGTTTGGATTAGTTTATTGTTTATTATGGGACCTACAAAGTGGTTCTTTGCATACGTGATTCCGTTGTTAATTGCTAACTTTATTGTAATGGCGTATATCGCAACAAATCACCGCTTAAATCCTATTGTTCCAGTAAATGATCCTTTAGCAAACTGTTTATCAGTAACAGTACCGCGCTGGGTAGACGTTTTACATTTCAATTTCTCATACCATACAGAACATCATCTGTTTCCTGCTATGAGTTCTAAATACTATCCATTAGTAAAAGATAAAATTAAAGAAATGTGGCCGGAACGCTATCACGAAATGCCGATGACAAAAGCTTTGGCAGCACTTTGGAATACACCACGTGTGTATTATCACGGAAGTGAATTAGTTGATCCGCATAGGGAGCATTTCTATGGTTCTTTAGGAAATGGATTGGATCCTCATAATATTTCATATCGTGAGGAACATATAGAGGAAAAAGAGACTATAAAAAAAGTAAATCAATAATAGACATATCTTACGATGAAAAAGCAAGCTCTCTTAGAGCTTGCTTTTTGTTATAAAGAGACTTCTTTCTTGTTCTTCGTCTTGACCTGGACAGAGTTATTTTCTTTTCGTTGTAGTCGTTTTTCTAGAAGACTGACAAGATAAGTAAATAGAAGAACTAGTGCGAGATAGTATACACCAACAATGATATATGTATCTAATTGCTGGAAGTTACCTGCGGCAATTGATAAACCGGATCCCCATAATTCGGACATTCCTACATAAGCGACAAGTGAAGAATCTTTTAATCCAATAATAAATTGGTTCCCTAGAGGGGGAAGAGACAGACGAAATGCTTGTGGTAATATAATCCGGCGCATCGCTAAAGGGTAAGGCATCCCTAAAGAGCGAGCAGCTTCCAATTGTCCACGATCAACGGACTGAATGGATCCGCGGAAAATTTCAGTAATATATGCACCGTTATGGATTGCTAAAGCAATTGCTCCTGCCCAAAAAGGAGTGAAGACAATAATCGATGTAATACCGAAATAGAGAATGGCAATTTGAACAATTAAAGGTGTACCACGAATAATGGCGATATATACATGAGCAATACTATTTAAAACCTTATTGTTAGAGATTCGAAAGAAAGCGACTAGTAATCCAATTAGTGAACCGAGTAATAGGGATGTTAATGTTAATTGTAATGTGACAATAGTAGCCTTTAAGAGTGTGGGATAGGTAGAGATAAAAATTTCAAACATATGTGTCACCTCATATTGTATGGATTTTAGTAGTGAATGAAGTGCCCCACATACAAAGTGGGGCATGATTTATGAAATCTCTAAATGGCTAACTTACTTTGTTTTTGCCTCGTCTCCAAGAATATTACGCCCAAACCATTTTTTACTGATCTTTTCATACGTACCATCTTTAATGATTTCATCTAAAGCTTTATTTACTTTCTCAACCATTTCTTTATCATCTTTACGAATAGCAATTCCCATTTCATCAAGATTTAATGGTTTTCCAGCTTCTTTTATATTTGATTTACCTTCTTTGATCATACGTAAACCGACCATTTGATCAGTGATTACTGCATCAATACGTCCAGGCTCTAAGTCCATAAGTGCAGTAATATCGCTATCATATTCTGTGATTTGATCTGTATGTTTTGCAACAAGGTCTTTAAAGGTACTAGCTTTTACAACCCCAATTTTCTTACCTTTCAAATCTTCTGGAGAAGAGATAGATGTATTCTTTTTAGCCACAAAAATTTGGGCACCAGAGCGATAATAAGGATTGGAGAAACTAACAGCTTTTAAGCGTTCTTCTGTAATTGCCATACTGCCCAATATAGCATCATATTTTTTCGATTGTAGACCTTGAATTAGCGTTTCCCATGGATTTGTAATAGGAGTGGGTTTCATATTCATTTTTTTCGCAAGTGCCTCACCAATTTCCACATCAAAACCGGCAAGCTTTCCGTCATTTTCTTTATAGTTAAAAGGTTTATATAATCCACTCATCGCATAACGAAATTCTTTTTCACCATTTGAAGAAGTAGTAGCACTTTCCTTACTACAGGCTCCTAGTATGAAGGATGTACATAATGTAATACTCGCAACAATGGTTAATAGTTTTCTTTTCATAAAACCCCTCCTATATATTGATCATACGGATGGTTTTAAGTATGTTACTGAGATATTTTATTTGGACAATTAGTTGTGCACCGTATGGATGTATTTCTTTTCATTTGAAACAGAAGTTACATTATAAAACGTTGCGTAAAAATTGTTTTGCTCGTTCATGTGATGGAGCTGAAAAGAATTGTGCTGGCGGAGCGTCCTCTACAATCTTTCCGTCATCCATAAATATGACGCGATCAGCTACATCTCTTGCGAAATTCATTTCATGAGTAACAATAATCATGGTCATTCCTTCTTCAGCAAGTTCTTTCATAACTTGCAATACTTCTCCAACAAGTTCAGGGTCTAAGGCTGAGGTAGGTTCATCAAATAGCATAATTTTAGGGTTCATAGCAAGAGCTCGTGCAATCGCAACGCGTTGTTTTTGACCACCTGAAAGTAGGTGAGGAGTTACATCCGCCTTATCTTGTAGGCCGACTTTTTGTAGGAGTTGATTCCCAACATCCTTCGCGTCTGCTGTCTCCAATTTTTTTACGTGAATAGGTGCTTCTATGATGTTTTCTAGTGAGGTCATATGAGGAAAGAGGTTAAAGTGTTGAAAAACCATACCGACATTTTCACGGACTTTGTTTAAATTTGAATGCTTCGGATCAATTCGTTCACCTTGTAAGTGAATTTCACCTTCATCGTACATTTCTAAAAAGTTAAGACAGCGAAGTAATGTACTTTTGCCGGAACCACTGGCACCGATTAAAACAACAACTTCTTTTTCTTTTACTTCTAAATCAATTCCTTTTAAAACATCAAGTGAGCCAAATGATTTTACTAGATTTCGAACTTGAATCATACAAAACCCCCAGTCAAAAATATATTTTACAAATGTTGCCCCTTATTTCTGTTATTAGTCATAAATTGTCAGAATCCTTTATTTTTTTGACGGAATTTGATATTCAAGGGAATTATGATTTTTAAAATCTCTATATCTTTCTATAACGAAAATATGGATAATAATATATAGGTAGCACTTATATTGCTTATAAGAAGGGGGAAAGAAGAGATGGAAAAAGAAAGGAAGACATTTTCCTTTGGCTTACGTACACAACTTATGCTATTCACTACAGTTTTAGCTTTAATTACATATTCAACAAGTTTATTTTTTATTTACGTTATATATGATTATTTTCAAAGTTATGTAAGTCAAACTGTTTATAATATTATCGTTATGTTATTAGGTGTAGTATGGTCTGGAATTTTAGCGTATGGGGCAGCAATATTTTTAATTAAACCACTTCGAAAGTTGGAAGAAGCAGCAAGGAAAGCGGCTGATGGTGATATTCGTGAAGATGTCCCGTTGCCAAAAGTAGATGATGAGATTAAATCTTTAAGTGTTGCATTTAATATGATGCTCGAGAACTTAAGAGGTATGGTAAAAAATATTGATACTACATTTTCGTATACAAATAATCAAGTTCAGCAAATTAGAAGACAAACAGGGGAAGCGACAAAGCAAGCACGCGGTGTGTCTGAAACTCTTGCAGAGATTTCTTCTGGCGCCGAGCAATCAGCAGCTTCCATTCAGGCGATTGTTTCAACTGTCGATACAACAACCTCTATTGCGAGTGAAGTAGAAGAAAAAGCAAAAAAGTCCGACGAATTGTCTTTAGAAATGGTTCAAGCTTTAGGACAAAGTACACGTGTCTTTACTTCTTTAATTCAAGGCATTCAAACATTGGCAAAAGAGAATGAAGATTCGATGCAAAATGTACAGAAGTTAGAAGAACGAATGAAACAAGTAGAACATATTGTTTCTGTTGTGAGTGAGATTGCTAGTCAAACGAATTTATTAGCATTAAATGCTTCTATTGAGGCAGCTCGTGCTGGAGAGCATGGAAGGGGCTTTGCAGTTGTAGCTGAAGAAGTACGTAAACTTGCTGATGAAAGCGATCATTCTGCAAGAAATATATCGCAGTTATTACGAAATATGCAAGAGGAAGTGCAACAAGTCGCATTGAAAATGACGGAGCAAGTGAAAACAGCTAAAGAAGAGGCAAAACGAGGAGAAGCTACTGAATTAATTTTAAAAGAAATGTCATCAAGCATTATGGAAGTTGCCGATGCAACTAAGCAAATTAGTAGCTATATGAACGAGCAAGTGAGTCACATTCATCAAACAGGAGCACAGACGAAGGCTGTAGCAGCAATTGCTGAGGAAACATCAGCTGGTTCACAAGAAGTGGCACGTGTGACGTTGCAACAATCTAAAAA
Organism: Bacillus sp. FSL E2-0195; assembly: GCF_038003645.1. Taxonomy (NCBI): domain Bacteria; kingdom Bacillati; phylum Bacillota; class Bacilli; order Caryophanales; family Bacillaceae; genus Bacillus; species Bacillus sp. FSL E2-0195. The sequence goes on from NZ_JBBOPN010000001.1 coordinate 398,576, forward strand.
TATGGTAGTAATCGATCAATTATTAAAGGATTTAGAGAAGCAAGCAGCGGACTTGAAACAAACCATTGAACGATTTTCAATGTAAAAAGGAAGAACAGAATTCTGTTCTTCCTTTTTACATATGGAAAGGAGGAATACTTTGTTGAAAACGAAAAACATTACAAGGATCATATGCTGTCTTCACTTTACGCAACCTTTGAAAATTAGAGCCATAATAACTAGTTTGCCAATTTTTTATGTCGATATCGGGCCAATTGACATAGTCTCCCAGTGTGTAAGGATCTAAGCTTTCCCGTAAATCTTTAACCCAGCGTATATTTCGGTTTTCTTCATCGTTGCATTTCCAAGAAGTAATATATTCTTGAGCAATAATTGCCTTGCGGTGGAAATAAGCTGTTTCATTAGGCGAAATGTTTTCTACAGCACCTACGAGTGATTGGTGCCAAATACTCGCATCTTTATTTGGTGCATGAGAAAGAAAATATTGTAAGATTTGAATACCTTTAAGAGGGATAGGTTTATATACGTAGGAACCAGAGCGTTTGAATTTTTCAGGAATATTGCCGCTATTAAAGAATTGAACAGCCTTTATATACGGGACTTCATCTATAAAGAGAGAAGGATTACCAGTTTCAAGAAGAGGAGATAATAGATGATAGAGTTCAGAAGGAGAGCCGACAAATTCACCTTTCACCTCGATTTTATTTCGTTGTTTAGAGAATAATTCAATTGATGAAGTGAGACGTTCATCTATATAAGGTGCCCAGTTTTGCCAAGCTTGAAAGGCAGCAACAAAGTCTTTCCATTCCCATGTAAGTGAGAAAATTGATACGTTTTTAATAGGGTGGACTCGAAAGGTTAAGGAAGTAATAATCCCGAAATTTCCACCGCCACCGCCACGGCATGCCCAAAATAGGTTAGGGTTTTCTTGTTCATTTGCACGAATGATTTTTGCACCAAATTTCCCGCACGCTTGTACCATTTCGACTTCTACTAATTGATCACATGTTAGTCCAAATAAGCGTGAAAGCATGCCAATGCCACCGCCGAGTGTTAACCCCACAATTCCGACACTTGCACTTGTGCCAGCTGGTATTGTAACACCATATTTCCAAAGTTCTTTATACACAGTGCCAAGATTTGCACCCGCTTCAATTGTTGCTGTTAATTTTTCTGTACTAACCGTAATTTGCTTCATTTCACTCACATCAATAATAAGCCCGCCATTTAAAAGAGAGAAATTTTCGTAGCTATGTCGTCCACTTCTTAAGCGAAATGGTATATGACGCTCACGTGCCCATTTTAAGGCGTTACACACATCATTTTTATTTTGACAAAAAACAATAATACAAGGAAATTTTGGAATGCTTAAATTTAAATTTATTCGGGCTATGTCATACCTAGGATCCGAGGGAACGACGATACGACCAGTTAATTTTGTTTGTTTCAATTTATATCTCCTTTCTGAAATAATATGAGCTTGTATTAGTATATGAAGAGTGTATTTAACACGCATGGACGAGAAGAAGAGAAGGGTTAGATTTATCCCGTTATTTGCGATCAGTAAGACAATCCGGCTGAAACAAAGAAGATAGGGCTGCTCGTAAAAGCTCGATTGGTAAGGGCTAATAATCAGCGGGGAATGGACATCTCCTTAACGATTAAAGTTTCACTTTATCTTTGTGAGAAATAAATAAGGCATAAGAATAAGGAAACTACATAGAGTTCAATGAAAACAGTTGCAAACTATTCATATTTTGTTATGATAGTGTTACGAAAACGTTTGCATAAAAAATCCGATGGGATGCAAAAGGAGAGAATTAGTATGAATAAGACATGGTGGAAAGAAGCTGTCGCTTATCAAATTTATCCACGTAGCTTTATGGATTCAAATGGTGATGGTATTGGAGATTTACAGGGGATTATTGCAAAGCTGGATTATTTAAAAGATTTAGGTATAGATGTAATTTGGATTTGTCCAATGTATAAATCACCTAATGACGATAATGGTTATGATATTAGTGACTATCAAGATATTATGGATGAATTTGGTACGATGGAAGATTTTGATATGCTACTAGATGAAGTTCATAAGCGTGACATGAAGCTTATTATTGATTTAGTTATTAATCATACAAGTGATGAACATCCATGGTTTATTGAATCAAGTTCTTCTAAAGACAATCCGAAGCGTGATTGGTATATTTGGCAGGATGGTAAAGACGGCGCGGAACCAAACAATTGGGAAAGTATCTTTAATGGTTCTGCATGGGAATATGATGAAGTGACAGAGCAATATTATTTACATTTATTCTCGCGTAAACAACCAGATTTGAACTGGGAGAATAAAGAAGTTCGTGAAGTTTTATATGATACTGTTAATTGGTGGCTTGATAAAGGTATTGATGGTTTCCGCGTCGATGCGATTAGTCATATAAAAAAAGAAGATGGCCTCAAGGATATGCCAAACCCAAAAGGGTTAAAGTATGTGCCTTCTTTTGACAAACATATGAATGTAAATGGTATTCAGCCATTACTAGAAGAATTAAAAGAAAACACATTTGCTAAATACGATATTATGACTGTTGGAGAAGCAAATGGTGTGAAAGTTGAAGATGCTGATCTTTGGGTTGGAGAAGAGAATGGTAAATTCAATATGGTATTCCAATTTGAGCATTTAAGCTTATGGGATGCAGAAAAGAAGAAAGATCTTGATGTTGTTGAGTTGAAAAAAGTATTAACAAAGTGGCAAAAAGGTTTAGAAAATAAGGGATGGAATGCTTTATATATTGAAAATCATGATAAGCCACGTATTGTGTCTACTTGGGGAAATGATAAAGAATATTGGCGTGAAAGTGCAACGGCTTTAGGAGCGATGTATTTCTTTATGCACGGCACACCGTTTATTTATCAAGGACAAGAAATTGGTATGACAAATGTTCAGTTCCCAAATATTGAAGATTACGATGATGTAGCAATTAAAAATTTATATCGTGAGAAAATTGCAGAGGGCGTATCACATCAAGATATGATGGAAATTATATGGGCTTCTTGCCGCGATAATTCACGTACACCTATGCAGTGGAACGATGAAATGAATGCTGGCTTCACAACAAGTACACCTTGGTTTAGCATGAATCCAAATTACAAAGAAATTAATGTTGAAAAGCAAAAAAATGAAGAAAAGTCTATTTTCAATTTCTATAAGAAAATGATTGCCTTGAAAAAAGAGCACGATGTACTGAACTACGGTACGTACGATTTACTATTAGAAGACGATCCACAAATTTATGCATATACACGTACGCTACAGGATGAAAAAGTCATTGTAATTAGTAATATCTCAAAAGAGGAATCTGTGTATAATGAGAGTTTATTTGCATTAGAACGCAAACGTTTGCTTTTAAATAACTATGAAGTTGCGGAACATGAACAAATAACTACAATCACGTTGAAACCTTATGAAACAAGGGTTTATCGCATTTTATAATGAAAAAGGATGCTCTTTGAGCATCTTTTTTTATGAAAAAAAATAAATTTCTATTGCAATGTGAAAACGCTTTTATTAAAATAGATTTATGAAAACGGTTGCGTAAAGAGAAAAAGAAACATAAGGAATCGTTTTCATAAGAGAAACAGAAATTATAATTTAAATCATTATGTTGTTATAAATAAAGGGGAGGAAAAACAGATGAAAATTACGTCTTTTGATTTTTGGCAAAAGTTCGGGAAAGCGTTACTAGTTGTTGTAGCTGTAATGCCAGCAGCTGGTTTAATGATTTCCATCGGTAAGTTAATTGGGATGTCTGCTGGGGATGTTAACGCAGTTCATACCATTGCTCGAGTAATGGAAGACATCGGTTGGGCAATTATTACAAATCTACACATCTTATTCGCAGTAGCAATTGGGGGATCTTGGGCGAAGGATCGAGCGGGTGGTGCATTTGCAGCACTATTAGCATTCGTTTTAACAAACAGAATTACAGGAGCTATATTTGGCGTAAACGCTCAAATGTTAACGGATTCAAAAGCGACAGTTTCTTCATTTTTAGCAGGAGATTTACTTGTAAAAGATTACTTTACTTCTGTACTTGGTGCACCAGCATTAAACATGGGAGTTTTCGTAGGGATTATCACAGGTTTCTTAGGAGCTACTTTATATAACAAATACTACAATTATAATAAACTGCCACAGGCATTAGCATTCTTTAATGGAAAACGATTCGTACCATTCGTTGTAATTGTTTGGTCTACAGTCACTGCGATTGTATTATCACTTGTATGGCCATTTATCCAAAGTGGATTAAATGAATTTGGTCGCTGGATTGCAGCATCTAAAGATAGTGCACCAGTTATTGCACCGTTTGTATATGGAACGTTAGAACGTTTATTATTACCATTTGGATTACATCATATGTTAACAATTCCGATGAACTACACAGAGCTAGGCGGAACATATACGATGTTAACTGGCTCAAAGGTTGGACAAATTGTAGCGGGACAAGATCCGTTATGGCTTGCATGGATTACAGATTTAAATAACTTATTAGCAAATGGAGATACGAAAGCATATAACGATTTATTAAATAACGTTGTACCAGCTCGTTTCAAAGCTGGACAAGTTATCGGCTCAACGGCAGCGTTAATGGGGATTGCGTTTGCGATGTTCCGTAATGTTGATAAAGAAAAACGTGCAAAATATAAACCAATGTTCTTATCAGCTGCATTAGCAGTATTCTTAACAGGTGTAACAGAACCAATTGAATTCATGTTCATGTTTATTGCACCAGTATTATATGTTGTGTATGCAATTACAACAGGACTTGCATTCGCATTAGCGGATTTAATTAATTTACGTGTTCATGCATTTGGATTTATTGAGTTAATTACACGTACACCAATGATGATCAATGCAGGTTTAACGAGAGACTTAATCAACTTTGTCATTGTTTCATTAGTGTTCTTCGGCCTTAACTTTACGTTATTCAACTTCTTAATTAAAAAATTCAATTTACCAACGCCAGGGCGTGCAGGAAACTATATTGATAATGAAGATGAGTCAACAGAAGGAACAGGAAATGTACAAGATGGTTCATTAGCAACAAAAGTTATTGATTTATTGGGCGGAAAAGATAATATTGCTGACGTAGATGCTTGTATGACACGTTTACGTGTAACAGTAAAAGATTTAGATGCCGTTGCACCAGAAGCAAAATGGAAACAAAATGGTGCTTTAGGACTTATTGTAAAAGATAAAGGTGTACAAGCAGTATATGGCCCGAAAGCTGACGTATTAAAGTCAGATATTCAAGATATGTTAGGTGCGTAATAATATGAAATTGCTAACTTTAAATTGTCACTCTTGGCAAGAAGAGAATCAAATTGAAAAAATAAAGTATCTTGCTAAAGCAATTCAAGAAGAAGATTATGATGTGATCGCATTGCAAGAAGTAAGTCAGTCTATACAAGCTGAAAATGTATGCGGTAACAAGAAAAAAGATAATTTTGGACTTTTACTGCTAGAAGAGTTAAGAGCATTAAATGTAAAAGAATACAATATTATTTGGGATTTCTCTCATATTGGATATGATGTGTACGAAGAAGGATTAGCAATTATAACAAAGCACAACATTGTAAAGGAAGATACGTTCTTTGTCTCAGAAAATAAGGATACAACGTATTGGAAAACACGCAAAATTGTAAGTGCAACAATTGCTTATAATGATAAGAATATAACGTTTTATTCTTGCCATTTTGGTTGGTGGAATGATGAAGAAGAATCATTCAAAGACCAAGTTGATCGTTTAATGGAGCGTGTAAATAGCAATGAACTTTCCTTCTTAATGGGTGATTTTAATAACAATGCTCGTTTGGAAGGAGAGGGTTATGAGTATACGATGCAAAAAAGTTTATATGACACATATGAACTAGCGATAGAGAAGGATGAAGGAACAACTGTCCAAGGAGAGATTGCTGGTTGGGATGAAAATAAACAAAACTTACGAATCGACCTAATATTAAGCAATCAAAGTAAAACAGTTAATTCTTCAAAAGTCATTTTTAATGGAACAAATCGAAATGTAATTTCTGATCATTTCGGTGTAGAAGTACAATTAGATATATAATAGAAGAAACCCTCACAGATAATGAAAAGCTGGGAGGGTTTTTTGATAAATACAAGTATTCCCAAGAGAAAATACTTGTATTTTTTATGACATTTCCTATATATTTGTTATTATTGAATGTAAAACTAATTTGGTCATTTTGTATGCATACTTTTTTTACTTCGTTATATAATGAAGTAAGTGAAATATTTAATGGGAAAAATAGTATGTTTTCGTTTAATCCACGATGTAGAAAGTGATATAATTGCAAAATGTATGTATCATTTTCTAAAGAAAGAAAAATATATAATTAGGTGATTGCTTATATGAAACAGATTTGGCGTATTTATAAGACAGATTTACGGAATGTAGCCAAACATTGGGCTGCAATTGTTATTGTTTTAGGGTTAATGATTTTACCATCGTTATATGCATGGTTTAACATTAAAGCTTCTTGGGATCCTTACGGAAATACGAAAGGAATCCAAATTGCAGTTTCTAACCAAGATGTTGGATCAAATTTAAGAGGGAAAGATATTAACATCGGGGAAGAAATTGTAGATTCACTTAAGAAGGACAAAAATTTCGGGTGGAAGTTTGTTGATGAAAAGCAAGCAATTTATGGAGTAGAGCGTGGAGATTATTCCGCAAGTATTACTATTCCAAAAGATTTTTCTGAAAAGATTGCAACGGTCTTGAATGAAAATCCACAGAAACCAGAACTTGATTACTATGTAAATGAAAAAGTAAATGCGATTGCACCGAAAATTACAGCTAAAGGTGCATCGGGTCTTACAGAAGAGGTTAGTAAAAACTTTGTTAAAACAGCAAACGGTGAGATTTTTAAAATCTTCAATGACCTTGGAATCGATTTAGAAACTAACTTACCAAGCATCGAGAAAGTAAAAGATCTTGTATTTAAATTAGAAGCGCAGTTCCCAGAAATGAATACACTTATGGATAAGGCGTTAGATGATGCAACTCGAGCGGAAGATATCGTGAAAGTAGCACAAGAAGATCTACCTGTTGTAGAGAGTGTAATAAATGATGGGCAAGAAGCGTTGGCAAATTTAGATAAGTTCTTTGCAAGACAAGATCAAACATTAAAGAATGCTCCAGGAACGATAAGAAATGATTTAGTAGTAGCAAAAGGCGTTATGGATAGTGCAGCTGCATTTACTGACTTTTTAATGAATCCAGGTGTAGACTTAAATATTCCTGATTTGTCTGGAATGAATGGATTACCTGAATTCCCTGCAAGACCGGACCTTTCTAAGTTGAATAGTGATGGTTATAAAAATATAGCGCAAAATATTAATCAAACAGTCAATAATGTTTTAAGTTCATCCCGTGCAGGAACAGCTTATGCACAAAGTGTTATGGATGGATTGCAAAATGGGAGCGTTGACCCAGAGATAGCTAAGAAAAATATTTCAACTATATCTAATAATCTTCAAACGCATATTGACAATCTCTCTTATGTAATTGATGTTATGGCTCGTTTAGAGCAAGGAGCTCAAACTGAGTTTGGGCAAAATTTCTTTAAAACAAGAAAAGAGCATTTAACAGCTATTAAAGATGGACAACAAGATTTAAATAATCGATTTAAACGTTTAAATGATTTGATTAGCACAGGTCAAGAAGTAAAACAAGATGTGCGAGATGGAATCAATCAGAAACTAAATGAAACAAATGCTTTAATCGATCGAGCTGAAAAAGATTATAATGAAACATTTGTAGCAGATTATCAAAAAGCAGTTAGTACAGTAGATCAAGCTAAAGTTGATGCAAATGCAGCATATGACAATGCAAAAGCAGATTACGATAAAGCAAAAAATGGCCTTGAAGGTGCAAAAGCAGATTTACAAAAAGCGAAAGAAGATGTACAAAATAGAGGTGTTAACGGTTTAGATTCAACGAAAGTAGCTTTAAATAGCTTAAATGGTCAATTCCAATCTGGAATTGGTTTGATTGATGATATGATTCCAGTTCTAGAAAGTACAAATAAGGTTTTAGCGGATGTAAATAGTGATAAAAACCTTAATAATGGAATTACAAAATTAAACAAAGCGAAAAGCAGCTTACAAAAAGGTGTAGAGGCAACGAATAAGGGGATTACACTTCTTAACAATGGCCAAAAACCTACAAAAGATGTAATTGAAAGTATTAACAACGCTGCGAAGGGCGGATCAGCTCAATTAACAGATGTATTATCGACGTATGATTCAGAAATTGTACCTAACTTTAATACAGCAATTGCTCGTACAAAAGAGATGTCGAAAAATACAACTCAAATTTTAAATGATGCAGACAAAAAGCTTCCAGATGTTAAAAAATTACTAGAAGATTCATCAAAAGGCTTAGTAGACGGTAGAAAGAAATTAGCAGACATTAAAGCTGAAATGCCGGAGACTGAGAAAAAGATTAAAGAATTAGCAGATAAAATTCGTGATTTTGAATCTGAAGAGGATATAAAAGACATCATACGCTTATTAAAGAATGATGTTGAAAAGCAAAGTGACTACTTTGCAAATCCAGTAAATTTAAAAGAGAATAAATTATTTGCAATGCCGAACTACGGTTCAGCAATGTCACCATTCTATACAGTGCTTGCATTATGGGTAGGCGCATTATTAATGGTTTCATTATTAACGGTAGAAGTACACGAAGAGGGCGCGAATTATAAGAGCCATGAAGTTTACTTCGGACGTTTATTAACATTCTTAACGATAGGTCTTTCACAAGCGTTTATCGTATCAATGGGAGATATATTCTTACTCGGTACGTACGTAGTCGATAAGTTCTGGTTTGTGTTATTTAGTTTATTTATTGGGGGAGTCTTTGTTTGTATCGTATACTCACTCGTTTCTATTTTCGGAAACGTTGGGAAATCGATGGCGATCATTTTACTTGTACTGCAAGTAGCGGGATCAGGCGGAACATTCCCAATTCAAATGACACCACCGTTCTTCCAAGCAATTTATCCGTTCTTACCATTCACATATGCAATTAGTGCAATTCGTGAAACAGTTGGCGGAATGCTTTGGGATATAGTAACTAGAGATTTACTTGTGTTAAGTGTTTTCGTAGTAGTTATGATTGTTGCTGCGTTATTACTGAAAACACCAATTAACAAATCAAGTGAAAAATTCGTTGAGAATGCAAAAGGAAGTAAAATCATTCATTAATAAAAAGGTTCCTACCGATAGTGGTAGGAACCTTTTTGTTTAATCAAATTTTAATTTCTTTAATGCTTCTGCGAATGGATTGTTTAATGGTTCTTCTTCTTTGTTCTGCTGTTTCATATATTTTTGAACGTCGCGTTTATCAGCTTTGCTGCCGGATTCTTTTTTACGTCTCTCTTGGAATGTAGAAAGTTTCTCACGATAGCCACATTTACATGCGAAAATTTGGCCTGCTCCTTCACCACGAAGTTCTAGTTTCTTTTTACACTGAGGACAGCGTGCATTTGTAGTGCGGGATACATTTTTACGGTGACCACATTCGCGATCTTGGCATACAAGCATTTTACCTTTTTTACCGTTTACTTCTAACATTGGTTTACCACAGTCTGGACAAGACTTCGTTGAAATGTTGTCGTGTTTATATTTCTTATCACTCGATTTAATTTCAGCAACAATTTCTTTCGTATAGTTCTTCATTTCTGAAATGAATACTTCTTTCTTTAATTTTCCTTTAGCGATAGCTTCTAACTTTTGCTCCCATTCACCAGTTAGTGTAGGAGATTTCAGTTCTTCTGGCACTAAATCAAGTAACTGACGGCCTTTTGAAGTAATGTGAATATCTTTACCACGTTTTTCAAGCAAGAACGAATTGAATAACTTGTCGATAATATCAGCTCGTGTAGCTACAGTACCTAATCCACCAGTTGACTTTAACGTGTCAGCAAGTTGTTTGTTTTGCGTATCCATGTATTTTGTTGGGTTTTCCATCGCTGAAAGTAATGTTGCTTCATTAAAACGTGCAGGTGCTTTCGTTTGACCTGATGTTTGGACAATTAGTTTTATGTTTAATGTATCGCCTTTTTCGATGCGAGGTAAGATTTGTTCTTTTACATCATCGCTTGCATCATCATCTTCAAATCGATTTTCATAAACCTCTTTCCAACCAGCATGTAAAATCGTTTTTCCGCGTGCGATGAACGTTTCGTCACCAATTTTCGTGCGCAATGTTAGTTGTTCATATTCAAAGGCCGGGAATAAAACAGCTAAGAAACGTTTTACAACTAAGTCATAAATTTTACGTTCTTTATCTGTGAAAGCTGAGAAGTTTACATAGCTCTCTGTTGGAATAATTGCGTGATGATCACTTACTTTACTATCATCAACAAATGATTTATTAGATTTTACAGGTTTCTGCAATACTTTATGTGCTAAAGGACGGTATTCTCCAACTCCGCAAGCCTTCAGACGCTCTGGAAGTGTTCCGACAATATCAGATGAAATATAGCGTGAATCTGTACGAGGGTACGTTAAAACTTTATGCTGTTCATATAATTTTTGCATAATGTTTAATGTTTCTTTCGCAGAGTAACCAAATATTTTATTCGCATCACGTTGTAGCTCAGTTAAATCGTAAAGACCAGGAGCGAACGATTTCTTTTGTTTTTTATCAATGTCTACAACAGTAGCATTTTGTTTACTAATTTTGTTCACGATTGCATCAGTTTTTTCTTTATTAAAGCTACGGCTATTTCCTTTTGTATCTTGCCAAGTTAGCTTTAATCTCTCAGCTGTTTGAGCTTCGATACCATAGTAAGTTTGAGCTTTGAAATGTTTGATTTCATCTTCACGGCTTGCAATCATGGCTACAGTAGGTGTTTGAACACGACCACAATTTAGTTGGGCATTAAAGCGAGTAGTTAATGCTCGAGTCGCATTAAGTCCGATATACCAGTCAGCCTCTGAACGTGCGACAGCTGAAGCGTATAGATTGTCATATGCTTTTCCTGGTTTTAAATTTGCGAAGCCATCTTTAATTGCTTTATCGGTAACAGATGAAATCCATAGACGTTTAATCGGTTTCTGCATTTTAACTTTATCGATAATCCAGCGTGCGACCAACTCGCCCTCACGACCGGCGTCAGTAGCTATAATGATTTCATTTACATCTTTTCTAAGAAGCTGACTTTTTACAGCGTTAAACTGTTTCCCTGTTTGTTTAATAACGGTTAGTTTTAAACGCTCCGGTAGCATTGGTAAATCTTCTAAATTCCACTGTTTATATTTCACATCATAGCTTTCTGGATCAGCTAATGTAACGAGATGACCTAAAGCCCAAGTAACAATATATTTACTACCTTCAAGATAGCCGTTCCCTTTTTTATCACATTTCAGTACACGTGCGATATCACGTGCAACAGAAGGTTTTTCAGCAATTACAATACTTTTTGCCATATTTAAAAACATCCTTTCAAATTTCCATACGTTAAATATAGCATACATCTTTGTTCGATTCAGTCTTGCTGACGGTTTGAGTTATTTGTGGTGAAATATACGTGTGAGAGTTTTACTTATATAAAGGCGAAGAATGGTTGAACCAGGAGAGTTCTGATCTCTATCATTCTATAAAAGTAAAGAACTTGTTATTTTACTAGAATAAGAGTAGACTTTGAAGTAGATGAATAATAAACACATGGGAGTTTGTGGATGCAAACTGAGAGTATGACTAGTCCGTCATTGACCATTTGAACCTGTTGGATAATGCCAGCGTAGGGAGAGTGTAAAAGCACATGTTCAGGCACTTTGCGTACGCGCAAAGTGCCTTTTTGTGTATCTCCCATTACTATAGTTAGGAGATGAAAAGGATGAATATGAAAGAAATTAGTAAAGTAGTGGATTTGGTGAGAGAGTCTAATCCACTCGTGCATAATATTACAAATGTTGTTGTAACAAATTTTACAGCAAACGGTTTGTTAGCATTAGGAGCATCACCTGTAATGGCGTATGCAAAAGAAGAAGTAGCAGAAATGGCTAGCATTGCGGGAGCCCTTGTTTTAAATATGGGTACACTTCGTCCTGAAGAGGTAGAAGCGATGTTACTTGCTGGTAAATCAGCAAATAAGAATGATGTACCAGTATTGTTTGATCCAGTTGGGGCAGGAGCAACTTCTTATCGAACAGAAGTTGCGAGATATATTCCAGCTGAAATCGATTTAGCTGTTATCCGCGGAAATGCGGCTGAAATAGCTAACGTTATTAATGAGAAATGGGAAATTAAAGGTGTAGATGCTGGTACTGGAAACGGTAATGTTGTAAATATTGCAAAACAGGCAGCGGATGAATTAAATACAGTTGCGATAATTACTGGACAAGAAGATGTTGTTACAGATGGAGAGCGAACTATTCTTATTCGAAATGGCCATCCTATTTTAACGAAAGTTACGGGAACTGGTTGTTTACTAACTTCTGTAATAGGAGCATTTGTAGCGGTAGAAAAGGATTATGTAAAGGCAGCAGTAGCCGCATTAACATTCTATGGAGTAGCAGCAGAAGTAGCGGCTTCGAAAACAGTAGAGAATGGACCAGGAAGCTTTCAAATTGAATTTTTAAATCAGTTAGCGAATACAACTTCAGATGATATTGAGAAGTATGGAAAGATTGAGGTTATACAGTAAGGAGAGGAACTAGATGCCGCGTATTACAAAGGCTGAAATGTCTAGGTTATTACCAGTATATTTTATTATGGGAAGTAACAATTGTACGAAGGAGCCACTACAAGTATTGAGAGATGCACTAGAAGGTGGTATAACAATTTTTCAACTTCGTGAAAAGGGAGAAGGGGCTTTAACGGGAGAGAAACGTATTGATTTTGCGAAAGAACTACAAGCGCTTTGCAAGGAGTACGGTGTACCATTCATCGTAAATGATGATGTGGAACTAGCCCTCGAGTTAGATGCAGATGGCGTGCATGTTGGACAAGATGATGAAGGAATTACTTCTGTTCGTGAAAAAATGGGTGATAAAATTGTTGGTGTATCTACACATACAATTGAAGAAGCACGCTGGGCGATTGAAAATGGAGCTGATTATTTAGGAGTTGGTCCAATTTTCCCGACGAGTACGAAAAAAGATACAAAAGCGGTTCAAGGAACGGAAGGTCTAAAGTATTTTAGGGAACAAGAGATTACAATACCGATCGTTGGGATTGGTGGGATTACAATTGAAAATACAGCTTCTGTTATAGAAGCGGGTGCGGATGGTGTTTCAGTTATTTCAGCGATTAGCTTAGCGGAATCTGCGTATGAAGGTACGAAGAAATTAGTTGAGGAAGTAAATAAGAGTTTGTAGAGTCGCAAAATGAGTTGTTTCGTTTATCCTGCTATTTGTGGGAGTCTTACGCCGGTAAAAGCCCGATTGGTGCGGGCTAATAATCAGTGGGGGGGTGAACAAAACCCACTGATTAAAGTTTCAATTTTTTTAAACAAACGTTTGATTAAAAAAGCACAAACCCTTTAAAATTGTAGGTTTGTGCTTTTATCCCGCTATTCGCCGGGCAGTAAAACTCCTACCTCAAAATTCGGCTTTAACAAAGAGGTTAGGTGGGAGATCAACTGCCCGTAAAAGCCCGATTGGTGCGGGCTAATAATCAGTGGGGGATGAACAAACCCCCCCACTGATTAAAGTTTCACTTTATTTAAAACATAATTGAAATTAAGAGCATTCCAATTCCGATAGAAGTGAATGTTGCGATTAGGCCAGGAATCATAAAGCTATGATTTAAAACATATTTACCAATTCCTGTTGTACCAGTACGGTCAAAGTTAATTGCAGCAACGATTGTCCCGTAGTTTGGAATGAAGAAATATCCATTTACTGCAGGGAACATCGCAATAAGTAATGCCGGCGGAATACCAAGTGATAGTCCGAGTGGCACTAAAGCACGAACTGTTGCTGCTTGGCTATACAGTAAAATAGATAGAATGAATAGTGCAATAGCAAATAGCCATGGTGCACTTGTCACTAAGTGTTGAATTGATCCTTGAATTATATTTAAGTTTCCGTTGAAGAAAGTATCTCCCATCCAAGCGATACCAAAAATAGCAACAACTGCTGTTGCGCCTGCTTTAAAGACGTTACCAGTTACAATGCTTTCCACATTTGGTTTACAGAAAATAATAATAAGAGCAGCAATGGTTAACATGACCATTTCAATTGTGTTTGGCATGGAAAGACGAGCTAACTTCCCATCAACCATCCATCCCGGACGAAGGGCTTCAAATGAACCAAGAAGTACGACAAGGAAAGTTCCTACTAGGAAAAGGATAACTGATAATTTAGCGCCTTTTACACCCGCAAATTCTTTTTTCTCTTCAAGTTTAGGGATCATTCCCTCTTTTAATCGCTTCAAGTATTCAGGGTCTTCATTTAATTCTTTTCCCATTTTACTAGCAACGAATGCAGCTACCATACAAGCAATAAAAGTAGAAGGGATACTAACTTTTAAAATATCTAACAAGGTGATTTTATAGTCGGCTAACATTGCTAAAAGTGCAACTGTTGCAGCCGATATTGGACTAGCTGTAATTGCCTGCTGGGAAGCGATAACGGCAATTGACATTGGTCGTTCAGGTCTAATTCCTGATTCGCGAGATACTTCGGCGATAACGGGAAGTACAGAATAAGCGACATGACCAGTTCCCGCGCATAGCGTGAATAAATAAGTAACAATAGGAGCAAAGAATGTAATGCGTTTTGGGTTTTTTCGTAATGCTTTTTCGGCGAGATGGACAAGATAATCCATTCCTCCAGCAGCTTGCAAAGCACCGGCAGCTGTAATTACTGCTAAAATCATAAGCATTACATCAATAGGAGGGGCTGTAGGTTGTAAGTGGAAGACGAAAACAAGTATTGCCATACCAACGCCACCCATTACTCCTAGACCAACTCCGCCTAAGCGTGCACCAATAAAAATGCAGAGTAGTAACGTAAGAAATTGTAGCCAAAACATGATAAACTACCTCCGAAATTCGTAAGTTAAGATATATTCGAATAATTTAATTTGAAAGAAAATTAAATTAATATCCGGAATAATCCTTGTGTTGTATACGTTTTTTATTATATAACACAAGAAATGTAACATTCACGAACTTTGTTAAATTATTTCGAAAAAATAATACATTAAAACTTTATATTTAAATCTCTAAATAAGTGGACATTTTAATTTTTATGTTGTAATCTTTGAAAGAGAATATTTAAATTCTCATAGAACTCCCATATCGTTCAACTCGTTCAGCGAGAAAGGCAAACTGATGGAAACATGAGGGCGCAAAACTACAGGGGCTAAGGTCAAATGACTATGCTAGCCAGTTACCGGACGGATAGGGTTGGTTTTGACCAATGCTTTTTCATTGGTCTTTTTTTTATTTGTAAACAAATGAGAATTGTTATCATTTATTGATGAGGTTTATATTTTAATAGTTTTACTTTATACTAAGTTAATTTAGAAAGGTGATGTTAATGGGAAAGTATTGGCACAAGCTATCATTTCTTCAAAAAAATGTATTGTTAACTGTATTAGTTATTTTGACGCTTGTTGGTAGTATGGGGGCGTTAAGTTTTAACATGTTTCAAAATAGTATGATGTCTATATTTGAAAGGCATTCTTTTGAAACAGGAGATACGGTATTACATAAATTAGACGCAGAAATAGTGAGAGATGTTGCAAAAGATCCAACGGCAGAAAGAGAAAAGAGAGAGAAGTTAACAGAGAAATTAGATGAATCAACGGAAGAATTGAACAGTGTTGGACAAACGTATATTGTTGGAGCAAAAGAAAATGAAAAAGGTGAGTTACAAATCGTCGACTTGTCTACAGACTTAGCAAATGTTGTTGAAGTAAAGCCAGGGGACTATTATAAACAACCAGATCTTTGGATGAAAGCATATGATAAGGTAATGAGCACGAAAAAAGCAAACATGACAGTAGTATATGAAGACGCATTAGGATCATGGGTAACGATATTAGAGCCAATTAAAGATGGAGAAGATAATATTGTGGCAATTGTTGCAGCCGATGTAGATGCCTCTATTGTTCCTATTACAAAGGGAAAATTCATTATACAAGGTTTAATGTTTATTTGTATTTCTGTTTTAATTGCAACTGTTATTCAATTCTTAATCGTACGTAACGCACTTGCTCCATTGCGGGATTTACGTGAAGGGTTGCGCAAAGTCGGTGAAGGTGATTTAAGTATTAAATTAGAGGAAAGACCAGATGATATTGGTATTATTAATGCGTATTTTAATAATACTATCGAGAAGTTTAAAGGAATTATAGATAAAGTGAAGCAGACAGCAGAACAGGTTTCCTCATCTTCAAAAGAATTGTCAGTGAGTACGAAAGAGAATAGCATGGCAGTTCAAGAAATCGTAAGTTCTATGGTTGAGTTAAGAGCTGGCGCCCAGTCACAAGAAACTTCAGTACCACAGTATTTAGGTATTGTATATGAAATGGAAGATAAGATGGAAGAGATAACGAATGCTGCAAAACAAATGGCGAAAGAGTCTGAAGGTATAGAGCATCATTCAGGAAAAGGAAATGGTGTTATTAAACAGGCGATTAATCAAATGAACATAATACAAAATGCAGTACAAGATTTATCTTCTATTATTTATTCTTTGGAAGCAAGATCAAAAGAAATTAGTGATATTGTAACTGAAATTACAGGTATTTCAAATCAAACTAATTCGCTAGCTTTACATGCTACTATTGAAGCTTCACGTGCTGAGGAAACTGGAGAGGGATTTGCCGTTGTTGCTGATGAAGTGCGTAAATTAGCAGAGCAGACGGAAGCATCAGCAAAAGATATAGCAAAATTAATTGGGGAAACACAAGCTGGAACGGAAGAAGCTGTTGTTTCAATGCAAAAAGCTTCAAAAGAAGTAGAATCAGGAATTAAACTTGTTGAAAGTAGTGGTGCTTTCTTTGAAAAAATTTCGAAATCAGCACAAACTGTTACCAATCAAGTTAGAGCTGTTTCTAGCAATTCAAGTGATATATTGCAAAATAGCCAAAATATTGTTCGTGTTGTAAATGAACTATCACTTATCGCAAATAAGTATGCGAATAGTAGTAGTAATGTTCAAGAAAGTATGAAAGAACAGGAAATGTCTGTACAAGATATTGCTGAATTAGCTAGTTCTTTAAGTTGGCTTTCACAGGAGTTACAAGAGTTAATTGGGGAATTCAAAAGTTAAATGAAGTGATTATGCATGCTTTTGTTTGTTCAATAAAATAAATCATGCTACAATGAAAACGAATTAAGAACCGGGGAGCCAATTGGCTGAGAGGATGTAAGTATACATCGACCCTCAACCTGATCTGGATAATGCCAGCGTAGGGAGTTACTTTAAAGTGATGTAGCATAAGTTATTATAGAATAACTTGTATACAAGGCTTTCCTACATGGTAGGAAAGCCTTTTCTTTTTTTGAAACCATATTTTGTAAGGGGGATTTTATTATGTCACAACAAGTTACAATTTCATTTTCAGTAGTACCACAAGCGAAGAACAAAGATGTGTATTCCGTTGTTGATAAAGCAATTGAAGTTGTACAACAGTCGGGAGTTCGTTATGAAGTAGGGGCAATGGAAACAACGTTGGAAGGAGAATTAGATGTACTTCTTGACGTCATTAAACGCGCGCAACAAGCTTGCGTCGATGCTGGAGCAGAAGAAGTAATCACTTCTATTAAAATTCACTATCGTCCAAGTACAGGTGTAACGATTGACGAAAAAGTTTGGAAGTACCGTGATGAATATGCAAAACCAGAAGCGATCTAAAATAATCACAACAATTTGGCTTATCCTTCTCATTGCTATATGGGAAGGATCTGTTTCATTATTTAAAATTGAGCCGTGGATTTTACCGAAGCCGTCTGCAATTGTGCAAGAGTTAATTGGAATGAAAGATTTACTATTACCGAATACAGTGCAAACGTTACAGGAAGTAATAATTGGGTTGTTTTTTGCAATTTTACTTGGGACGAGTATTGCTATCATTATGGATGTCATCCCTTTATTTCGGATTTTAATGAATCCATTGCTCGTTATTTCGCAAACAATTCCAATCGTTGTGCTCGCACCATTATTTATTATTTGGTTTGGATACGGAATGTTGCCAAAAGTAATGGTTGTTATTCTTGTTTGTTTCTTCCCAATTGCGCTTAGCATTTTAGAAGGTTTCCAAACGGTAGATAAAAATATGCTGAAACTGTTACAAACAATGAAGGCAACGAAATGGCAAGTTTACCAGAAAGTAAAGTTTCCAGCAGTACTCCCATACTTCTTCTCAGGTTTAAAAATTGCTGTTACATATAGTGTGATGGGGGCGATTATTGGGGAATGGCTTGGTGCCAGCGAAGGATTAGGAGTTATGCTTACAAGAGCAACAAAATCCTTTTTAACGGCTCGAGTATTTGGTGTTGCAGCGATTATCGTCATGGTGACATTATGTCTGTACTTTATTGTTGAATTTATGGCAAGAATAACAGCACCATGGATATACAGAAAGGGCGGCAGAAAATGAAAAAAGGTTTAAAAATTATGTTAGCTGCATTATTAGCAGTAACTGTTGCTGGATGTAATCCGGCGAAGAAAGAAGAAAGTTCAAGTAAAGATAAAAAAGTAAAAGTCGTTTTAGATTGGTTTCCAAATACGAATCATACTGGCTTATATGTAGCGCAAACGAAAGATTATTACAAAAAGCAAGGGCTTGATGTAGAAATTATCCAGCCTGGTGATAATGTAACGGCAGAGCAGATGATTGCTTCTGGGAAAGCAGACTTTGCGATAAGCGCACAAGAAAATGTAACATTAGCTCGTGTTGAAGGAATCCCAGTTGTTTCTGTTGGTGCAATTATTCAGCATAATACCTCTGCTTTTGCATCTCTAAAAAAAGATAATATGACGTCACCGAAAGATTTTGAAGGTAAACGTTATGGCGGCTGGGGGGGACCAGCAGAAGAAGCGACGTTAAAGACGATTATGGAGAAACATCAAGCTGATTTTAATAAAGTTGAAAAAATTATTCTTGGACAAACAGATTTCTTTAAATCAATCGGTCGTGATGCAGACTTTGAATGGATTTATTATGGATGGGATGGAATTGAAGCGAAGCGTCAAGGAAAAGAGTTAAATACAATTATGGTAAAAGACTTAGATCCAGCGCTTGATTTCTATAGTCCTGTTATTATTACAAGTGAAAAACATACGAAGCAAGATAAAGATTTTGTGAAAAAATTTATGACGGCAACGACAGAAGGTTATGATTTTGCAATTAAAGAACCGAAAGAAGCTGCGGATATTTTAATTAAAGCTGTTCCAGATGTGAATAAAGAATTAGTACAAGAAAGCCAAAAGTGGTTAAGTACAAAGTATCAAGATGATGCAAAAGCGTGGGGAGTACAGAAGGAAGAGATTTGGACGAATTACATGAATTTCTTATATGACAACAAAGTTATTAAAAAGAAAATCGATGTAAAAGATGCCTTTACAAATGAATTCCTTCCAAGTGAAAAATGAGTGGATTACAAATAAAAGATATTGTAAAAGCTTTCGATGGAAAGAATGTATTAGCAAATATTAGTGCGTCTATACAAGAGGGAGAGTTTGTCTCTTTTGTAGGTCCGAGTGGTTGTGGAAAAAGTACATTATTAAATATGATTGCAAGTGTTGAAGAGCCAACGAGCGGAGAAGTGTTTTATAACGAGGAGTATGTAAAAAAACAAGATGTTGTTAGTTATATGCCGCAACAAGATTTATTACTACCGTGGCGATCGGCTTTGCAAAATATCGTTCTTCCATTGGAAATCGAAGGGAAGCCTAAAAGACAAAGGCTGACAGAAGGAATGGAAGCATTAAAGCAATTTGAGCTAGATGAATACGCAGATCATTATCCAGATGAGTTATCAGGTGGAATGCGTCAAAGAATTAGTTTCCTTCGTACGTATTTATGTGAAAAGCCAATTATGCTGCTGGATGAGCCTTTTGGAAAATTAGATGCATTTACAAAAATGGAAGTACACAGTTGGCTTTTAAATTCTTGGCATCAAGAAAAGCAAACAATTGTTATGGTTACACATGACTTAGATGAGGCAATTTTACTTTCTGATCGCGTATTTATTTTATCTCAAAGACCAGCATCAATAGTTGGCGAGGTCCAAGTGGAATTACCTAGGCCGCGAACGATGGATATGTTAACATCTCTTGAGTTAAAGAAGGATAAGGAAGAAATTTTAAGAGTATTGGCTCCTTACATGAAAAAATAGAAAAAAGTCTTTTAACAGTTTTTTGTATAATTGCTGTTAAGAGGCTTTTTTCTATTGAAGGAGAAAGATGAAATCTATAGGGGAAATAGTGGGTTCATTAACATCGGATAAATTGGAAGAAGGAACAAAAGAAAAAGTAGAGAATAGAATATAACAGAGTGATTTATACTCTTAATATAACAAACGTTAAAGGAGTGAAAGGATAAAATGACTTTATCAACTGTTCTTCAAATGGTTTTAGCTTGATACGGGAGAAGTCTGCCCATTTTTAAAGATGAAGCTAAATTGAAGACAGCAGGTAAAGAACCTTAATCCTTTCTTACGATAATATGTAATGGGTAAGGTGTATTCACCTTACCCATTTTTATATGTATAACTAAATAAGGCTTTATACTGTTGTTCTCTCTATTTAGCTTATGGATCATAAGAAAAGGAGAGAGAAAAGATGAGTATATTAACAGTAGAAAATGTAAGTCATTCATATGGTGAGAAAACCATTTTATATAATACGTGCTTTCGATTATTAAAGGGCGAACATGTTGGGCTAGTAGGGAAAAATGGAATTGGAAAATCAACATTATTACGCTTGTTAACGGGAGAACTTATACATGATGATGGGAAAATTGAATGGTTTCCACATGTGAAGATTGGCTTTTTGCAACAGCATATAGATTTACAAGAAGGCATAACAATTGAAGAATACTTGCAAAGTGCGTTTTCTAACCTGTATGAGTTGGAACGTGACATGTTAAAACTTACAGAAGAGATGGCTGGAGCAGGAGAAGTAGCGAAATTGTTAGTAAGGTATGGAGAGTTACAAACTATATTGGAGAATTCTAATTTTTATCAAATTCATACAGAAATTGAGGAAGTAGCAACAGGCTTAGGCTTGTTTGAAATAGGATTAGAAAAGGATGTTTCAAAGTTAAGTGGTGGTCAGCGGACAAAGTTGTTACTTGGGAAACTCCTTTTAGAAAAAGCGGATGTTTTATTATTAGATGAGCCAACTAACTATTTAGATACAGCACATATAGAATGGTTGCAATCATATTTACAAATGTATGAAAAAGCTTATATTATCATTTCGCATGATGAAATATTTTTGAACAATATTACGAATGTTATTTATCATCTAGAAGAACGAAAGGTTAAGCGCTATGCGGGAGATTATGAAACCTTTTTGCAAAGTTATCAATTACAAAGGAAACAATTACAAGCGGCGTATACGAAACAACAAAAAGAAATTGTACATTTAGAGGGTTTTATTCAAAAAAATAAAATTCGTAAAGCGAAACAAGCGAAAAGTCGTGAAAAAGTATTAGAGAAAATGAAAAAGGTTGAAAAGGTTAACGATGTACCTCGCGCCCGTTTTGATTTTAATGTTTATACTGAGCCAGTGAGTCGTATATTACAGGTAGAGAAACTGAAAATTGGTTATGGTGAACCGTTATTTCCGGAATTGGATTTTCAAGTGAAAAAAGGGGAAAAGATTGCGATTATTGGTCATAATGGGATTGGAAAAACAACAATGTTAAAAACATTACTAGGACAAATAAAACCGTTAGGCGGCTCAGTTTCTGTTGGGGAACGAGTAAAACCCGCTTATTTTGCACAAGAGGAATTTTCCTCAGAAATAACTGCACTAGAAAGAGTATGGGCAGGGAGACCAGATATGACAAAAAAAGAAATCCGACAAGCATTAGCAAAGTGCGGATTGAAAGAAGAACATGTATTAAAACCTATCCAGTTATTAAGTGGAGGAGAACAAACAAAAGTACGATTATGCGAACTTATCGTAACTAAAAGCAATGTTTTAATTTTAGATGAACCAACTAACCATTTGGATACAGAGACTAAGACGGATTTACAGGAAGCGTTAAAACAATATAAAGGTACAGTTTTAATTGTTTCACATGAGCCCTCTTTCTATGAAGCATGGATAACGAAAATATGGAATATCGAAAAATGGAACGTTTAACAATAATCACAAAGAAAAGGCATTAGCTTTTATGAGTTAATGCCTTTTCTTTGTGATTAACATGATTTTCGAGAACTCTCAAATGAGAATTGTATGAAAAAGAACTCTTATGGTGCGCTTATAAGCGCACCATAAGAGTTCTTTTTCTTTGGTTATATTTATAATAATACTAGATGCCTTTCCCTAATAGGCTACTATCTTTTTTATATATATAGATAGTTTGAAATGGAATGGAAATGATTCCTATATGTAAAGGATAATGTGATTAGTATGGGAAGACAATAGAACTTAAAGGAAATTCATGTAAAATTCAGATGAACTTCACGCGAACTTCATATTAGAAACTAAATATAATTATAATAGGTTATTATAATATAAATTGTGATTTTTCATAAAATTAAAAGTTTGAATTTAGGATAGAGCACTCAAACCTAAATTCAAACTTTAGTGAAATAATTAATGGAGGTTACGTTTAGTTTTCGTTAATGGATGCATTTACAAGTTCGGCGGGATTGCCTGTTCCTGCCCCTCCGATTGTAACTGATCCACCAGGAGGAATTTCACCATTCCATCCTGCATTCGTAATTACGTAATGATTATTTATTTTACTACTAATTTTAGAATCCCAAACTTGTGTTAAATTGCCGTTATAATCAAATTCTAATTTCCAGTTTTTAATAGGGGTCGTTCCGCTATTTTTAATTATAATTGAGAAGTTGTAACCACTTCCCCAATTTGAAGTGACTGAAAAGGTAGCATTGCCATTTCCACCAGGAGGTGTTGTGTTAGCATCATCTGTTTTTATAAGAATAGAAGTAGGTTGTGATTTGTTACCTGCAGCATCTTTTGCTAATCCTGAAAATGTGTATTCTGTATTAGGTTTCAAGTTTTTAATTGTAATGCTATTTGTTGTTGTACTCCATTTCTCTTCTCCGGCAGTAATTTCATATTCAGTAACGCCTACGTTATCAGTAGATGCAGTCCAGTTTAATTGAACTGAGTTTGAATTTTTATTTGTAACAGCAATATTTTTTACGTTTGTTGGTGGTTCAGTATCTTTTTGAGTAATAGGTCCACCAAGTAATTCTTTTACTAGCGTATCAAGTAATTTTGGTCCACTACAACTATATTTTGGACTTGTACGGCAATCCCCGCTTAGTTCCCAAAACATTGCGCCACTTAAACCCTTTGTCTTTATATAGTCTGTTTTATATTTCATAGATTCATTGTCATCATAGCTAATAAAGGTTCCTGTAGTCGCATTATATAAATAAGGTACTTTCGCTACATCGTTCCATCCGCGAACAAAACCATTTTTATTCACATAATTAGATGCTAAATCACCATAATCGTACACACCTGTGTCACCGGTAGAATAATCATCCCAAGTACCTTTAGAAGCGAGCTTTCCGTCACTACCTGGTTTACAAGGTTGGTATTGCCCATTATTTTCTTTTCCGCAACTTTTCCATCCACGTCCGTAAAAAGGTACACCTAATACGAGTTTATCCGCTGGAACCCCTTCATTTGTATAAATGTCTATCGCACCATCTACGTAAAATTTCGTATCCGCTGCGGGGTCATTTGGATCTTTGTATAGTGCAGCATTATGGTTAGAAGTAGCTTCCCATCCACCGTGGAAATCGTATGTCATAATATTAATCCAATCCAGTATTTGAGAAATCTTCTTTAGCTCTGTATGATCCGCATAACGTTGGCTTGCACCTGACGCGATTGTTAGTAAATATTGTTTACCATCTTCTGCACCAGCTTTCGTTAATGCATTTCGAACATCTTGAAGCAGAAGGGTGAAGTTTTGTTTATCTTCAGGACGATAACTACCACCAGGAATCGTTTCAACACCCGGGTATTCCCAGTCTAAATCAACGCCGTCAAATCCATATTCGCGAAGAAAAGCTACTGTAGATTCAGCGAACACTTTTCTTGTTTTTTCATCAGCGGCCATATCAGAAAAGCGGTTAGACCAAGTCCAGCCACCAACTGAAATAATTGTTTTTAAGTGAGGATACTTAGCTTTTAATCGTTTCAGTTCTCCGAAATTTCCACAGCGGGCATATTTATCACAATCTTCCCAAGTTGTACCCGATCCCGGATAAGATTTTGTGACATCAGCCCATGGTTCACCGAGTACGAGAGTGCCATTAGGGACCTCTTTATTTTGCAGTGGTACACCAGATTCTTTACAGTTCCACGTTTGTTTATTTGGATTATCGGGGTGAGTAGAAGGGTTTCCATGTTTTCCATTCCAGCAAATATCAGCGAAAGCATAGTTTAAATGAGTTAGCTTTGATGCATCAATGTCTGCAACTTGATAATTACGTCCGTAAACGCCCCATGAAGGAAAATACCCAACAATTTTTTGACCTTGCTTTGGTGAATCTGCTAATGCGAAATTTGGAGTAATAAAGTTTGTGAGAAAAAGAGGTAAGAAAAGTAGTAGGGATAGTAATAGCAGCGTGAATTTTTTTGATCTCATAGTCATTTCTCCTTTCAAAATAAAAGATATATTTAAAGGCATGCGCCAATAAACCAAAGTGAATCTAGACGTATGAAAAGTCTAGATAAAAATGATCAGACATCACGAAGTCTATACAAGGGAGCTGGGGGTGATTAAATCGTAGCAAATGCAAGATTTGGTGTAAACGCTTTATTGGATTCACAAAGATTTTCTCAATATTAAATGGCTCTAATACAGACTACACATGAAAATAAAATATTGATTAGGGAGGAAAAGACTCCTTGTAATTAAATTTGAGAAAAAATTGTATAAAGTCAATTTTTAATAGCGTAGCAAGATGAGAAAATATCATGTAAAATAATAGTAAAAATATGTAAAGGAGCGAATGGTGTGGATGTCTTTTTGAACATTGCTGAAGAAAAAATTCGACAAGCAATACGGAATGGTGATCTCGATCATATTCCGGGGAAAGGAAAACCACTACAATTAGAAGACCTTTCAATGGTACCTCCAGAACTTAGAATGAGTTATAAAATCTTGAAAAATGCAGGTATGATTCCACCAGAAATGGAACTACAAAAAGATATATTAAAAATAGAAGACTTAATTGCGTGCTGTTATGATGAAGTAGAGAGAAAAGAATTACAAGAAGAGTTAACAGCAAAAACGCTGCGTTTTCAGCAGGTAATGGAAAAGAGAAAGATTAAAGATAGTTCAGCTTTTCGTATGTATCAGGGTAAAGTATTTCGTAAATTACGCTAAGAGGGATAAGATGAATATATTTGAAACGATAGAAGAATTAGCGACATATATTGAAGGACAACAATTAGTACTGCTGTTTATTAAAACGGAAAATTGTGGTGTTTGTGATGTTATGTTAAGAAAAGTAAATTGCGTATTAGAGAATTATGATTACGTAGAGAAAGTAGAAATATTACTACAAGACATGCAAGAGATTGCGGGGCGATATGCAGTATTTACAGGGCCAACAGTTTTATTATTTTATAATGGAAAAGAGATCCTTCGTGAATCGCGCTTCATTTCACTTGAAAATTTAGAGAGAACCATTCAATTATTCGAAGATTAAGGGAGGCTTTTATATGGAATTTATTATTGTCATACTATTATTTGTTGTAGTTGGAACGATCGTAACAGCAGTTCGATCAAACAAAAAGAAGGTAAATCTTACAAAACAAAATAACATTCATAATTCATCCAACAGCTCATCACCATTATTTTTCTTTGCTGGATCGGATAATGATAGCTCGCACGATGGCGGTTCACATGATTGCGGAGGTTCTTTTGGTGGAGATAGTGGAGGTAGCTGCGGTGGTGATTGATGAGAATACGCCTTATAGGGGGCGTATTTCTTTTTAAACAAACGTTTGATTAGTTGGCTTACATATGCATAAAAACAGTTAAACAAACGTTTGATTAAATATTTTTAACATGCTAGGGGAAATGAAAAGGGAACCGTATTTCTTACTAAATGAGGATTTAAATTTGGAATAATACATATGATTCGAATGTGGTTTGAAAGTACGTTTTCTTAAATAAGGAGTATAGCCTCTTGCGATAGAGGTTTTTTATTTGTTATTATTAGACTGAACGGTCGGTTTAAAGAGGTGTGAATATGAGAAGAAGCGCAGAAGAGATAAAGAAAGAAATTGCCTATAAAGCAGAAAGTCTGTTTTCACAGAAGGGCTATGCAGCTACATCTATGGAAGAGATTTGTGAAATTACAGAGAGAAGTAAAGGAAGCATTTATTATCACTTTAAAAGTAAAGAAGAATTATTTTTATTTGTAGTGAAACAGCATACGTATGATTGGCTTGAAAAATGGAATGAAAAAGAGAAGTTGTATAGTACTAGTACTGAAAAACTATATGGTCTCGCGGAATATTATGTAGAGGACATACAGCAACCCATTTCAAATGCAATAGAGGAATTCTCTATGAGCCAAGTTGTAAGTAAAGAAATTCTGGATGAACTGTTAGCTTTAACTAGAGAATCATATGTTATGGTTGAGAAATTAATTGAAGCAGGTATACAGTCTGGAGAGTTTCAAGAAGATGATACGCGTGATCTTATGTATATTGTGAATGGATTATTATCGGGGCTTGGAGTACTTTACTACGAGTTAGATTATAAAGAGCTGAAACGTATTTATAAAAAGGCAATAGATGTATTGTTAAAAGGAATGGCAGCTGAATAATAGGTCAGTTGCTTTTCTTACAAAATAAATTAGACCGAACGGTCGGTTTATGAAAGGGGAATGAAAATGAACGCTTTATTTAAAAACCGAGCATTTATGCTCGTTATGGCATCTGATATTTTACAACAATTTGCAATTTGGATCAGAAATATGGCTCTTTTGTATTTCATAATGGAGCGAACGAATAATGATCCAGTTTCAGTTTCTTTATTATCGGTTATGGAATATGCACCTATTTTTATTTTCTCGTTTATCGGTGGGGCGCTAGCTGATCGCTGGAATCCGAAAAGAACGATGGTTGCTGGAGATGTATTAAGTGTACTGTCTATTGTAGGAATTGTCTTGTTGTTAAAGCTGGATTATTGGCAGGCTATATTTTTTGCAACACTCATTTCCGCGATTGTAGGTCAGTTTTCTCAGCCATCATCTTCGCGTATATTTAAACGCTATGTAAAAGAAGAACAGGTAGCAAATGCGATTGCATTTAATCAAACATTACAGTCGCTATTTATGATTTTTGGACCAGTGGTAGGATCGCTTGTGTACACACAACTTGGTTTATTTACGTCACTATATAGCTTAATTATTTTATTTTTGTTATCTGCTATCGCTCTTTCATTTTTACCAAAATGGGTGGAACAAGAGCAAGTGGCGAGAGGTTCATTAAAAAATGATATAAAAGAAGGTTGGAAATACGTTCTTCATACGAAAAATTTACGTATGATTACGATCACTTTCACCATTATGGGCTTAGCTGTTGGACTAACGAATCCATTAGAAGTGTTTCTTGTAATAGAACGGCTTGGAATGGAAAAAGAAGCCGTTCAATATTTAGCCGCAGCTGATGGAATCGGTATGTTAATTGGTGGTATTGTTGCTGCAGTTTTCGCTTCAAAAGTGAATCCGAAAAAGATGTTTGTATTCGGTATGAGCATATTAGCGATGTCATTTTTAGTAGAAGGGTTATCTACATCATTTTGGATTACTAGTTTCATGAGATTTGGAACAGGTATTTGTTTAGCCTGTGTCAATATCGTTGTCGGTACGCTTATGATTCAACTTGTACCAGAAAATATGATTGGCAGAGTAAATGGAACGATTTTACCACTGTTCATGGGGGCAATGTTAATTGGAACTTCACTAGCTGGAGGATTGAAGGAGATGACCTCACTAGTTACTGTATTTTGTATAGCAATGGCACTTATTTTATTTGCGATAGGTCCGGTTTTACGTATGCAAATAAAGAAAGAAGATATTGTGAATCGAGAGGAAATGACGAATTGATTAGTTTCGAAATAGCTATTGTAAGGGAGCAGAATTGCTCCCTTTTCTTGTGGCAATCTTTTGACAATGACATGCCCCAACTATATACTGATGATGTAAAAACGATTTTACAGGTTAGGAGAAACGGTGTGAAAAATCAAATCTATGAATTGCGCACTGCAAATAATATTTCACAAGGTGCATTAGCGGATAAGTGTAACGTATCAAGACAGACGATAAATGCAATTGAGAATAATAAATATGATCCAAGCTTAGCACTAGCATTCCGGTTAGCAGAAGTATTAGGAACAACTGTCGATAAACTATTTTTGTACAAGCTTTAGAGTTTTTAATTGTAGGGCGTTATCGTTAAAAATATAAGAGAAAGATCCCCTTCTTGTGTGAAGGGGATCTTTCTCTTATATTGTTTTAGTTTTCGGATTAGGTGGTGTAACGGACGTATCATTTTCAGGTACTCTAGTTAATAAGAATCCACCGATAATAAATAGGACAATAATACTAAGGACACCAGCGTTTGTTTTTCCTGTTAATTGTGTTGTGACACCTACTAATACCGGACCCATAATTGCTGCGAATTTACCAAAGATATTATAAAATCCGAAGAATTCATTTGCAGATTCTTTCGGTACTAGTTTTGCGAAATAAGAACGGCTAAGTGCTTGAATCCCGCCCTGAGAAGTAGCAACTAACATTGCTAAAATCCAGAAATCAAACGTCGTTTTTAAGAAATAAGCATATGTGCAAATAATGATATAAATGATAATGCCGACATATAGCATTTTTTTACCGGTAAATGTTTCCGATAGTTTTCCATATAATAAAGCAAATGGACAAGCGACAATTTGTGTTACAAATAAGATGATTAATAGATTGGTTGCACTAATACC
Source organism: Bacillus sp. FSL E2-0195 (assembly GCF_038003645.1). Classification (NCBI taxonomy): domain Bacteria; kingdom Bacillati; phylum Bacillota; class Bacilli; order Caryophanales; family Bacillaceae; genus Bacillus; species Bacillus sp. FSL E2-0195. Next base: position 427,813 of record NZ_JBBOPN010000001.1, read on the forward strand.
GAGATCTGTTCCGTAAGCAGTAGACATAGTGATAATTGTATCTACCCCATCAATGTAGAAAAAGTAAGCTATTAGGAACATAAATACAGTTTTATATTCTTTAATATTTTTAAACGTATTAGCAAGGCGCTTGAAGCTCATTGCAATTGGTCTTGGATGACGTTCAATATAGTGTGTTTGCTCTACATTTTTTAGCATTGGTATCGTAAATAGTCCCCACCAAAGAGCTGTTATTGCAAAGGAAATTTGACTAGCAATTCCGACTGATAAGGGGATAGTTCCTTTTTGAGCAAGAATAATAAGAGCAATACAACCGATAAAAGGAATTGTGCTCCCAATGTAACCTAATGCAAAACCTCGCGTAGAAATTCGGTCCATTCTATCTCCAGAGGTAACATCTACTAGAAATGCATCATAAAAAATATTTGCTCCAGCAAAGCCAACTAATGCGAGCATATAGCATCCTAGTAATAAGTACCACTGAGATGTTGGAACAATTGCTAGCATACTTGTAAATACGATACCGAGTCCAAAGAAGAATGTGAAAAATCGTTTTTTAAATCCCTTATAATCAGCAACTGTGCCGAGAATAGGAGCGAGTATAGAAATTAAAAGTGTAGCGACCGAGTTTGCATATCCCCAATAGGCTGTTGAAGTTGCGCCAGATAGTCCAGCTTCTTTTGCAGCTGCTTTAAAGTAAATTGGAAATAATGCAGTTGTAATGACGAGCGAATATACCGAGTTCGCCCAATCGTACAATATCCAGCTTTTTTCTTGTCTGGACATTTTTTTCATATAATGTTCCCCCTTAAATTTGTTCTACTAACAGTGTACAAAAATAAAAATTATAAAAAGAGAAACAGTGATGATTTTTACATAACTTTTACATATATACACAGTTCTTTACAATTGAAGTAAATCCTCTACAATTGCGCCGTCTGTTTCACCTAAGTGCAAACCGAGTAACCTAGCGATAGTCGGACCTTCATCAATCAGTCTCATATACGGAATTGTAACGCCGCTTTGAATGCCTTTCCCAGCAGCCATAAAAATTGTTTCATAGTTAGGTTTTGTTGGGGAATATCCATGTGTTCCAAATGTATATTTCTTACTAGAATTAACATCTTCTTTATTAATTTCTTTTATGAAATCACCTGTATAATTTTCAATGAAGTAATAACCTTCCATGGCCTCTAGCATAAATAAGCAATTACCATCAGCGCCACGTTCTTTTGCATCTTCATCGTGCAGAATAAATTCAATTCCATTTTGTTTATCCTGAAGAAGCTCTTCAAGAAGAAGTTGAATCTCTTTAATCGTTTCAGTATCATTTTTATCCTTTACATGTACGTAGGCAGATCCATCACAGCTTTGGCAATAAGCTTTCCAATCGTGTATTTTTCCACGTTTATTTACGGATATAAGCCCTTTTTGACAGAATAGGACATTTAATTGGATTGCTTTGTTTTCACTTAAAGCGCTATGGTCACCAAGTGCAATAATTGTACTTTCTTCGTATATACCACTTTCTTTTAATGTATGGATAATTTTTCCGAGGCGTTCGTCGTGTCTGTGGATTGCAGCTACTGTTTCCTCAGACTCGAAGCCATGGTAATGTCTTTGAGTATCTAAATCAGTAAAATGTACAAACATAACATTAGGCTTTTTCGTCTGAATTGTATGTACGGCAGAAGCAAGGACGAAATTATCAAGCTCAGGCTGTGACAATCCATTTCGTATATGGCCGAAACGACGATTTAAATCTAATTGATATAGCGGGCTACCGCTAAATAATGAAACTAAAATTTGATTTTGCCACGGTCTATTTGGAAAAATTTCTGGTAAATTGTAATCGATATTTGCTCTTCCAGTAACAGGCCATAGAAGGGCTGCTGTCGTTAAATTTGCTTTGCGTGCTTCATCATATAAAGTTGTCCCGTTAATGGACTTTCGGTACCAATGCCAATCGGGTGACTCACGTCCTGGTTGAAGTAATGTATTGCTGACAACGCCATGCTTATTAGGATAATTACCGGTTACGATTGTTGAGTGGCTTGGATATGTTACAGAAGGATAAATTGGCTCCACTTTTTTCGCAATTGCGCCCCTTTTTATTAAAGTTTGGAAATTAGGTAGTTTTTGTAATATAGGAAAATCTAAAGCTGATAAGCAGTCAAAAGATAAAATAATGACGCGATTTGTTAATGCTTTATCCATAAAGTTTCCCTCCTGATTATATAAAACCTATTCTTATATATTACTATTAATACCTGGTAATAAAAATATATTTTTGAATAAAATTTCGTTATTTATTTTCAGAAAAATTAAACATATAATAAGTATAAGGGAATGAATGGAAGGAGGGAATACTATGGATTGGCTAGATGGATTTGGTATCTTTTACATCATTGGTGGAGTCACCGTTCTCCTTGTATTTTTTATGTCATATTTACTAAAGAAACGTTTTCCAGACAAACAGTTTGATATTATATTTGCACTTAGTTTAGTACTTCTTTGTTTAGCTTTCTTTCCTGTAACAATGATCGCTATTGGTGGTTGGGAAGGAATGGGATACGGATTTATTTGTTTCTTCGTTTTAATTGGTACACTAATTGGTATGGTTGCTCATCAACTTGTAAAAATAGTTCGGAAAAGTTACGTATAAAACAGTGATAATTGAAAATAATGTATAAAAATAAGAAAATTGGCTCTTGTTTTGAAATAAAATTTATATTATGATATTCAACAAATTTATTTTGTTATAACGATGAAAAAGGAATAGTACATGTCTTACCTTTTGGCAGAGAGAGAATCCTTTTGGCTGGAAGATTCTTAAAGAGGCGATATGGAACCTACCTTTGAGTTCTGCATATGCAGCGGGAAATTCCCGTTATCAAAAAGAGAGCATACTCAATTTTTTTGTGTATGAATCAGGGTGGTAACGCCGACAAAGCTCGGTCCCTATTTGGGGACGCGGGCTTTTTCTATTTTCTAAAGGAGGAAGAATAACTATGGTAAAAGAACAAGTACAAGCCATTACGAAAATGGAAGAAGACTTTGCTCAGTGGTATACCGATATTGTAAAAAAAGCGGAGCTTGTTGATTATTCAAGTGTGAAAGGTTGTATGATTTTACGTCCATACGGTTATGCATTATGGGAAAATATGCAGAAAGTGATGGATGAAAAATTAAAAGAATCTGGTCATGAAAATGTGTACATGCCAATGTTTATTCCAGAGAGTTTATTACAAAAAGAGAAAGATCATGTTGAAGGATTTGCTCCTGAAGTAGCATGGGTTACTCATGGCGGAGATGAGAAATTGGCGGAAAGACTTTGTATACGTCCTACATCTGAAACTCTATTCTGTGAGCATTTTTCAAAAATTGTTCAATCATATAATGATTTACCAAAGTTATATAACCAGTGGTGTTCAGTAGTTCGTTGGGAGAAGACGACGAGACCATTCCTTCGTACAACTGAATTTTTATGGCAAGAAGGTCATACGATTCATGAAACGGCAGAAGAATCTCAAATTGAAACATTAAATATTTTAAATCTATATGCTGCTTTTTGTGAAGAGTATTTAGCGATTCCGGTTATTAAAGGGCAAAAAACAGAAAAAGAAAAGTTTGCAGGAGCGAAGGCAACTTATACGATTGAAAGTTTAATGCATGATGGAAAAGCACTTCAAACAGGAACATCTCATAACTTTGGAACGAATTTCTCTGAAGCATTTGATATTAAGTTTTTAGACCGTAACGGTAAATGGCAATACGTACATCAAACATCTTGGGGTGTATCAACAAGAATGATAGGTGGACTTATTATGGTTCATAGCGATAATAACGGACTTGTAATGCCGCCAAAAGTCGCTCCAGTACAAGTTGTTATCGTTCCTATTGCTCAGCACAAAGAAGGTGTATTAGAAAAAGCAACAGAGTTGCAAGGACGTATTCAGAAGGTTGCACGTGTAAAAATAGATGCTAGCAATAAAACACCTGGCTGGAAATTTAATGAGTATGAAATGAAGGGTGTTCCAATTAGATTAGAAGTTGGTCCAAAGGATATTGAAAAGAATCAAGTTGTACTTGTAAGGCGAGATACGAAAGAAAAAGAGTTTATATCAATGGATCAATTAGAAGAACGCATTCCAGTACTACTTGAGGAAATTCACCATTCTTTATTTAGCAAAGCAAAAGTATTTCGCGATGAGAATACGTATAGTGTGACGAATTTCGAAGAGATGAAAAAAGCGGCTGATGAAAAGCAAGGATTTATTAAAGCGATGTGGTGTGGAGAACTAGCTTGTGAAGAAAAATTAAAAGAAGAAGTTGGAGTATCTTCACGTTGTATTCCGTTCGAACAAGAAAGTTTAGCTGACGAATGTATTTGCTGTAGTAAAAAAGCGAAGCAGATGGTGTATTGGGGAAAAGCGTATTAATGCTCTTTCTACTAGATGGCAAAAAGGACTTTGATTGCATAATAAAATGCAATCAAAGTCCTTTTTAGTTTTATCCCGCTATTTGTCAGGCAGTAAAACTCCCACTTCAAAATTCGGCTGGAGCAAAGAAGTTAGGTGGGAGCCCTGCTGCCCGTAAAAGCCCGATTGGTGAAGGTTAATAATCAGTGGGGGATGAACAAAATCCCCACTGATTAAAGTTTCACTTTATAATCTGTTTCATGTATTTTTAGATGGAAGGATGATTTTTTTATTTTGCGTTTTTACGACGAATAAATAGTAACACACCAATTAGGAATGTCGAAAGACCAATTAAAATAGATGCAGGATAATGCGTTGCAGTATTAGGCAATTTATTGCCTTGTTTTGTTGCATTATCTTTTGCGTTACCGCTTTGAGAGCCGCTATCGCCTTTAACACGGTTGCCTCCCTGAGAGCCATTGCCACCTTGAGAACTGCTGTCGCCTTTAACACGGTTGCCTCCCTGAGAGCCACTGCCACCAGAACCACTGCCACCAGAACCACTGCCACCAGAACCGTTGCCACCAGAACCGTTGCCGCCAGAACCGTTGCCGCCAGAACCACTGCCACCAGAACCGTTGCCACCAGAACCGTTGCCGCCAGAACCGTTGCCGCCAGAACCACTGCCACCAGAACCACTGCCACCAGAACCGTTGCCACCAGAACCGTTGCCACCAGAACCGTTGCCACCAGAACCACTGCCGCCAGAACCACTGCCACCAGAACCGTTGCCACCAGAACCGTTGCCACCAGAACCGTTGCCACCAGAACCATTGCCGTCAGAACCGTTGCCACCAGAACCGTTACCACCAGAGCCACTACCACCAGAGCCATTGCCGTCAGAACCGTTACCACCAGAACCACTGCCACCAGAGCCACTGCCGTCAGAACCGTTGCCACCAGAACCACTGCCACCAGAACCACTGCCACCAGAACCGTTGCCACCAGAACCGTTGCCACCAGAACCATTGCCGTCAGAACCGTTGCCACCAGAACCACTGCCACCAGAGCCATTGCCACCAGAACCACTGCCACCAGAACCACTGCCACCAGAACCACTGCCACCAGAACCGTTGCCACCAGAACCATTGCCGTCAGAACCGTTGCCACCAGAACCACTGCCACCAGAGCCATTGCCACCAGAACCGTTGCCACCAGAACCGTTGCCACCAGAACCATTGCCGTCAGAACCACTATCGTCCTGAGAACCATTGTTTCCTGGAGGTTTATTATTATCTTTTGAATTACCTTCTGCTAAATTATCGTTATTTTGTACAATAGCGTTTGTTATTGGATTGAAGTTTTCAGTTGCAGCATTACCAATATTTAAGCCGCTAAAAAAGGATAAAGAAAGTGTTGATGCTAAAATGAAGATTTTTGTCATTGTTTTCCTCCTGAAGAAAAAATTATTGTTCCATCTAAAATACACCCCTTTGTAATATTTCATAGGAAAAAGAGTTTTATGCAAAAAAACTATATATAGAAAAAGGGAGGGCACTGAACAAGTCCACTTCATAAGAAAAAGGAGGTGTATTTCTAAAGGGAGAAAAGAGTTAATGTGAATATAGTAGAGTGATGGAGAATTTACACTCATAATAGTAGAGGAAGTGGTAACGGATGAAAGAGTATATTGCATTTGATATTGGTGGTACGCAAATTAAATATGGAATTGTTTCAGAAATAGGGGTAGTACTAATACATAAAAAGGTCCCAACAGAAATTCACTTGGGCGGGGAACAAATTGTTCAAAAGCTTATATATTTATCAAAAAAGTTAATGACTGAACATACTATTTCCGGAATTGGTATTAGTACAGCGGGAATTGTTGATATTGATAAAGGAGTTATAACGGGAGGTGTGGATCATATTCCGCGTTATGCTAATATTTCTATTGTTGAGAGACTACAAGAAGTATTAAAAGTTCCTGTATCTATTGAAAATGATGTTAATTGTGCGGCCTTAGGCGAGAAATGGAAAGGTACAGGGAGGGGAGAAAGCGATTTTATTATGCTTACGCTTGGAACGGGCATTGGTGGAGCAATTGTTATAAATGGGGAGTTATACCGTGGACATTCGTTTGGCGCTGGGGAATGGGGGAGCATGTTAATAGAAGGGAATACTTTTGAGGAGGTTGCCTCAATTTCGGGATTAATTCATCTCGTACGAAGATATAAAGGTGAAAAGGAGTGGGATGGTAAAACAATTTTCGAATTATATGATAAGGGTGATAGCAGTGTTATTCAAGCCGTGAAGATTTTCTTTAAACATTTGGCGATTGGAATTAGTAACCTTGCTTATATTTTTAATCCGAAAATGATTATTATTGGTGGGGGAATTACTGAAAGAGGAGATGATTTTTTAAATGAAGTGAAGGAAGAGATAGGAACATACTTAAATCAAGATATTTATAGTAATTGTGAGATTAAACTTGCGCAAAGCGGCAATTGTGCAGGAATGATTGGTTCTATTTACCACTTATTACATCAGTATAAATAAATATAGTATCTGTTTTCATATAATTGAGAATTTATCCTTTTTCTCATTAGATAAATAATGCTACAATATAAGAGGAGAATACAATGTTTTCCGATTTGGAAAATGCTTTGTAGAAAGGAAGAAACTTCATGCCTATTATTTTAGAAAAAGGACAAAAGATTGATTTAACAAAAGGACAACCGAGAGTAGCGAAACTGCAGGTTGGCTTAGGCTGGGATCCAATTGGGCAATCAGGTGGGTTTCTGTCTTCTTTATTTGGAAGTAAACCAAGTGTAGATTGTGATGCATCTGTTGTTATGTTAGAAGGGGATCGTTTTTTAAACAAAAATGATCTAGTTTACTTCGGCAACAAACTTTCTACTTGTGGTAGTATCATTCATTCAGGAGATAATTTAACAGGTGAAGGCGCTGGTGACGACGAAACAATTTTCGTAGAATTACATAAAGTTCCGAGCCGTATTAATCGTTTAGTATTCGTTGTAAATATTTATGACTGTGTAAATCGTCGTCAAGATTTTGGGATGATTCGCAATGCATATATTCGTATTCAAAACCCACAAACAGGTGAAGAATTAGCACGTTATAACTTGTCAGATAATTACGCTGGCAAAATGACTTTAATTGCAGGGGAAATGTATCGAGACGGAAACGAATGGAAGTTTTCAGCAGTTGGAGAAGGAACACAAGATAAAAACTTAAGTGAGATTGTATCACGTTACCAATAAGATAAACCAAGGAGGAATTGTATATGGCATCAATTTCATTGAAAAAAGGACAAAAGGTAGACTTAACAAAAACAAATCCAGGTCTTTCGAAAGTTCTTGTAGGACTTGGTTGGGATACGAATCGTTATGACGGACAAAGCGATTTCGATTTAGATGTTAGTATCTTCTTAGTAGGTGCTAACGGTAAAGTTTCAGGAGCAGAGGATTTCGTCTTCTATAATAATCCAAAAGGTGCGAATGGTGCTGTAGAGCATTTAGGAGATAACCGTACAGGTGCAGGTGAAGGCGACGATGAAACAATTAAAATAGACTTAAAAAATGTTCCTGCACATATCGAGCGAATTTGCTTCACAATCACAATTTATGATGGAGAAGGCCGTAGCCAAAACTTCGGACAAGTTTCTAACTCTTTCGTACGCATTATGGATGAAGAAAAGAATGCAGAATTAATTCGTTACGATTTAGGAGAAGATTTCTCTATTGAAACTGCAGTAGTAGTAAGTGAATTATACCGTCACGCAGGTGAATGGAAATTCAATGCAATCGGAAGTGGATTCCAAGGTGGATTAGGTTCTCTATGTAATAACTTTGGTTTAGATGTAGAGTAATAGATTTATATATCCATCGGTGAAACGCGTATTTACTGATGGATATATTTTTTGAAATTAAAATATAGAGGTGAAAATATATGGTTATTCAATTGCAAAAAGGACAGAAAATAGATTTAGCTAAAACAAGCCCAGGTTTATCAAGAGCAGTAATTGGTCTTGGATGGGATATTAAATCTTATGATGGTGGATCTGATTTCGATTTAGATGCATCTGCCTTTTTATTAGATGCGAACGGGAAATGTACGAAGGAAACTGATTTTATTTTCTATAATAATTTACAGTCTCCTTGTGAATCAGTTTTACATACAGGAGATAACCGTACAGGTGCAGGTGACGGTGATGATGAGCAACTTGTTGTCGATTTGAAAAAGGTTCCAGCAGATGTTCATAAAATTGCTATTACAGTTACAATTTATGATGGAGAAGGCCGTAATCAAAACTTTGGACAGGTTGCAAATGCATTCGTGCGTTTAGCAAATGAAGAAACAAACGAAGAAGTTCTTCGTTTTGATTTAGGGGAAGATTTCTCCATTGAAACAGCAGTTGTCTTTTGTGAATTATATCGTCATAATGGACAGTGGAAGTTTAGTGCAGTAGGAAGTGGATTCCAAGGTGGATTAGGTGCGCTTGTAAGAGCGTATGGCTTGGATGCATAAGAAGGGAAACGGTATTCGTTTCCTTTTTTTGACCTTTCTATAAATCTAGCAAAGAATAGGGGATAAAGGTAAGATGAGTATTTTGCAAGGAATCCTTGATACGTATGCTCAGTTTTTCGACTTGGACATGTGGATTAAAGTGTTACAAGATCCAGTATCTTGGGGGTTAATAGGTACACTTGTTGTACTTGAAGGGTTATTATCTGCTGACAATGCACTTGTGTTAGCGGTAATGGTAAAACATCTTCCAGAAGAAAAACGAAAAAAAGCATTATTCTATGGACTTATTGGAGCTTATGTATTCCGTTTTATTGCAATTGGAATCGGAATGTTCTTAATTAAATTGGCATGGGTAAAAGTGTTAGGTGCGCTTTACTTAGCTTGGCTGTCAATTAAATATTTCATTGATAAAAGAAAAGGCACTTCAGAAGAAGAAGCCCATGGTATGAACCAAAATAGTATTCTCTTCAGAATGTTCGGTGTTTTCTGGGGGACGGTTGCGATGGTTGAATTAATGGATATCGCATTCTCTGTAGATAGTGTACTTGCTGCGTTTGGTGTATCGAATGAAGTTTGGATTTTACTATTAGGTGGAATGCTCGGTATTTTAATGATGCGCGGTATTGCTGGCGTATTCTTAAAATTGTTAGAGCGTATTCCAGAACTTGAAACGACAGCATATATTTTAATCTTAATTATTGCAGCAAAAATGCTACTGTCTGTCATTCATATTGAGGTAAGTCATACGCTGTTCTTTATTATTTTAGTTATAGCGTTTGGAGCAACGTTTATACTTCACTACATGAAGAATTCTGGACAAGCTAAAGAAGAAGTTGCAGCTACTAAAAATGAACATAAATAGTTGAAATGGGTTTGCTCGTTATGCGAGCGCCCATTTTTTATAACTAGAAATAGTTTATAATAGAAGAGAGACTTTATAAAAAACGTAAATGTTTTTGGAGGTGAACTGTTGTGTTTTCACGTTTTACACTTCAACCATATGCATTAAAAGATGAATCAGATTTAAAGCAATTTGAAGCGCTTTTAGAAAAACGTCCACAATATGAACTGACAGAGAATGAGATGAAATTTAGTTATATAGCAAGTCGCATTCTTGGTGTTCCGAATGATGTAGATGAATATTTCAATGAACTATTTGATTATAATGAAGCAAAAGGGATCGAGGTTTTGCATGAACAAAATTTAAATAAGGTGATTGATCCCGAAAAACTGCGCCATATTCAAGAAGTTTTTGCATTACATCAAGAAGCGCCGAATGGACTTACAGTAAATAGGCTTGTAGCACATTTGTCTGGAAAACAACTATTACCGCAAGTAGACAATCCTGATTTACAGCATTATATACATACGACGTTTATTTCTGTATTGAAATTGTATGAGAAACAACATAATCAATCTTTAAAAACAGAAGGATTCCGGCGTTTCTTAATCGATATGATTAAATTAAGTGAAAATTACGTAGCGAAGTGGTTCTCTACGATTAATTATAAGAAACAAATGCCACGTATCGTTTGGTACGGTGATGCGACGGAGAGTCGTATATATTTCTTATACTTTCTTATTATGCTCGGCTGTGATGTGCTTTATTATCACCCAGAAGGAAAAGATGGATTTGAGAGTGTAGATGAGGAAGGAAAGACCTTTGTCGTATCTCATTCAGGCCGTATTTCATTGGAACCATTTCCTGATCGGCGTCGTGAACGCGTCGCAACAGTAGCTTATCAAGCTTCAAAAGAAATCGAGCAAGTACTTCACCACGATAATTCATTATTATACAAACCGTGGCAATTCCGTTCGTATACACCTGTAGCCCGTACGCTCAAAACGACGTACGATGAACTCTTTTTAATTACGAAAGAAAAGGCATTTGTACGCCCAACATTCTTTGTTGAAAATAAGCATATTTATATTCCTTCTTTATTTGCAAAAATATCAGGTGTTTCAAAGAATGATAAAGAATATTTTCAGCGACTAAAGGCTGTTACATCATTTGATAACAGTTTCTTGATTAATACATTCCCGTTCACGAAAGAACAAAAAGCGAATTTCCAATATCATTATCGAGATGCATTGGACCGCGCAGGGAAGTTACATCCGGATTTAATTATGAACAGCCATTGGTGGCCGCATAAGCGTTTACCAGAAGGATTACAACATGGTATTGCAGAAGCAATCATCCATACGTGCGAAAGTGAAATGTGTAAACCAATTGCGAAAGAGACGAAACAAGATGTAGCGCTGTATGTTTTCGCACAACTCTCTCAAATACCACCGAACATTTTAGAGCAGCTTGAGAAATTTGATTATTCGCAAGAAGTACCGAAAATTGTTATATTTAATAATGAGAAGAGCGGAGAATTAAGTCGTTCTGATGCTGTGTTATTACTATTTTTAAATCAAATTGGAGTAGATGTATTCCACTTTAATCCAACGGGGAGAAACGATATTGAACCGTATATTCAATCAGGAGCATTTGATTCACATTGGCTTGAAGAAGTTAATTTCGATCTTGAATTTCATGGTTCATCAGCCTATAAAAATTTATCACAAACAATAAAAGGACTATTTCGTCCATTTTTATAAGGAAAGGGAGAATACCATATGAATAACCCAGTCGTACTAGATTCGAAAACAGAATTGAATGAGCAAACCGCACAAGATGTTCGCTTGCAACTTAGACAAGATGCAGAAGTGCAACGTATTTATAACGCAGTAGACATTAAAGATCAATTAGAATTAATTGAACTCGGAAAAGAACCTTCTATGGAAATTTCACGTTTCGCTGATCAAATTTTACATACAATGTCTTTATCGAAAGTAGAAGACTCTGGTGAATTATTAAAACAGCTTGGTAAAATTATGGACAGATTTGATAGTAAAGACTTTGCGGAAGAGAAAAGTGGTTTCTTCTCACGTATGTTCAAAAAAGCAGATAAAATGATTGAACAAATCTTTAGTAAGTATCAGACGATGGGTCGCGAAATGGATAAAGTATACGTAGAAATTACGAAGTATCAAGATGAAATGAAAAAATCAATTGGTACGTTAGATGGTTTATATGAGCAAAACTTAAAGTATTATTTAGACTTAGAAAAATACGTAGTAGCAGGGGAAATGTTATTAGAGCGTTTAAATACAGAGTTAGTTCCGATGTACGAAGAGCGCATACGTAATAATGATCAGTTAGCGGGTATTGAATTAGAATCGCTTAAAAACTCTGTTGAAATTTTAGAACAACGTATTGATGATTTAGAAAAAGCACGTATGGTTGCTCTATTAACGGCACCACAAATTCGTATGATTCAACGCGGTAACAATAAATTAATCGGTAAAATCAATACAGCATTTATTACAACGATTCCTATCTTTAAAAATGGTATCATTCAAGCGGTAAATGCGAAACGTCAAAAGCTTGTTGCGGACTCTATGGCTGAACTTGATCGCCGTACAAATGAATTACTTAAGAAAAATGCACAAAATATCGCAACTCAAAGTGTGGAAGTAGCGAGATTATCAGGTTCTTCTAGTATTAAGATGGAAACACTTGAGGAAACTTGGAACATTATTTCAAGAGGTATGCAAGAAACACAACAAATTGAAGAGCAAAATAAACGTGAGCGTGAAGAAAGCCGCAAGCGCATGGCTACATTAACAGAGAACATCAAAAAAGAATTACAAGGATAAAGAAAAGGCAATGAGGAACAGTCCTCATTGCCTTTTAGTTTCTCTTAACTAATTTAATGATTTCATTCACAACAAGCGGAATGATACTTAACAAGAGAACAAATCCCCAATCTCGCATTGTTAATGCATGCACACCAAATATATTGGCAAGATGTGGGATGGAGATAATACACACTTGCATAAGAACACCGATTAGAAGTGAGAAGACTAAATATTTATTTGTAAATATCCCAATTGAAAAAATTGATTTCGTTCTTGAACGTAAGTTAAATGAATGAACGAGTTGAGAGAAACTAAGAACGACAAATGCCATCGTTTGAGCGTGTAATAGCGCGTCTTCATCAATTTGCTCTGGGAAGAGAGGAAATAAATTTGTATCTCCTGTATAGAGCTTTGCCCCAACGATAAAGGCTGTTAAAGTAAGAAGTCCAATTACAACCCCATTGAAAATAAGAAAAGGAACGCTGCCGCTAAATAAGCTTTCTTTCGCATGTCGTGGTTTTTCCTTCATCACATCTGGATCTTCAGGATCAACACCGAGTGATAATGCAGGTAGTGTATCTGTAATTAAATTTACCCATAAAATGTGGATAGGGCGTAGTGGTGTTGCCCAGCCGAGTAAAATAGCTAAAAAGAGAGCTATAATTTCGCCGAAATTACAAGAAAGTAGGAAGAGAATAGACTTTTTAATATTACGATAAATATTTCTTCCTTCTTCAACAGCTTTCACAATAGATGAGAAGTTATCATCTGTTAAAACTACATCTGCTGCGCCTTTTGCGACATCTGTTCCTGTAATTCCCATTGCTACTCCAACATCTGCTTGCTTTAAAGAAGGAGCATCATTTACACCGTCACCAGTCATGGAAACGATATTTCCTTCAGCACGTAATGCTTTTACAATCTTCACTTTATGTTCTGGAGAGACCCTAGCGAATACATTTAAGTGATTAATTTTACTTGCTAGTTCTGTATCTGAAATGGTATCTAATTCAGTTCCAATCATAATTTCAGATTTTTCTTCAGCAATACCAAGTTCTTTGGCAATTGCAAAGGCGGTATCCTTATGATCACCAGTAATCATAACTGTGCGAATACCAGCTTTTTGACATTCTGTAATTGAATCTTTTACTTCTGTGCGTGGTGGATCAATCATACCGACAAGACCGATAAAGATAAGATTTTCTTCGAGGTGATTTATATTCACATCGTTTGAATCGTATCTTTTATATGCGAATGAAAGTACTCTTAAGGCTTCTTGTGACATTGACCCGGCAGCTTCTAATATTTGATTTTTATCAGAATCTGTTAAGATCTCAATTTTATTATTTATAAAGATATGGGTACAGTGAGGTAAAAGTTTATCAATTGCACCTTTCGTCATGCTATAGTAGCTTTCATCGTACGTATGTACAGTTGACATCATTTTACGATCAGACTCGAAAGGTAATTCGTTAACACGTTCATGTTTATTTTCTAAATGATCTTTTTGAATGTTAAAAGAGCTTCCGGCAACAAGAAGGGCAATTTCTGTAGGATCCCCTGTTTGTGAGTCGGTACTGTAAGAGGCATCGTTGCATAAAACCATATTTTCTAATAATAGACGGTGTACATCATTATTTATATTCAAATTTTCTAGCTGGTCGTATGTGCGATCACTATAAAAGTGAGTAACGGTCATTTTATTTTGAGTTAATGTACCTGTTTTATCTGAACAAATAATTGTGACAGAACCGAGAGCTTCAACAGCTGGTAGTTTACGAATGATAACGTTTTGTTTAATCATACGCTGAACACCAATGGCAAGAACGATGGAAACGATAGCTGGTAAGCCTTCTGGAATGGCTGCAACAGCTAAACTAATTGCAGTCATAAACATTTCCAAAGTATCTCGTCCTTGTAAAAAACCGATGAGAAACATAATAGCGCAAATAGCTACAGCGACAAAACCTAAATATTTTCCTACTTGTGCTAAGCTTTTTTGAAGTGGTGTCATATCATCGTCTGCTTCATGTAAAAGGGTAGCAATCTTGCCAATTTGTGAGTTCATCCCAGTTTCAACAGCAACACCAGCGCCACGTCCATACGTTACTAACGTCGACATAAATGCCATGTTTTTTTGATCGCCTAATGGTACTTGCTCATCACTTTGCATGGAAGGGTGGTAGACTGCATCTTTATCGACAGGGACGGATTCACCAGTTAGAGCAGATTCTTCAACTTTTAAATTTGCAGTTTCGATAAGGCGTAAATCGCAGGGGATATACCGCCCAGCATCAAGCATAACGATATCACCTGGAACGACGTGCTCAGATGGAATTTCTTTTAGTTCACCATCTCGCTTTACGATAGCTTTAGGTGTTGCCATCTTTTTCAATGCTTCTAAAGCCTGTTCTGCTTTCGATTCTTGGATTACACCGATAACGGCATTTAAAACTACAACGAGCGCGATAATACTTGCATCAGCCCATTCACCTACAAAGGCAGAAATAAGGGCAGCGATAATAAGGACATATACGAGGACGTCATTAATTTGGGCGAAAACGCGTTGCCATAAAGTACGTTTTTGTTTGGTAGCTAATTCATTATAACCATATTGCTTTAAACGTTCATTTACGATTTCATCTGTTAAACCGTGTTGTTCATTTGTTTCTAGGTCGATTAATGTTTGATTTTTCGTCTTACTGTACCAATTGCTCATAAGTAAGCACCCCCAGTAAAAGCAGTTAGCAATGGTAGTGTGGCAATTTTTTTAGAGTAGTATGTATGGAGAAAAAATCTAAGGTGAGATTCTACTTTCATTGTACAGTATTTTAGAATGTGATGAGGAAAAGAGAAGAGTTGTCATGAATTTGTTGAAATTAAAAGAGCCTCGCATACGTGAGGCTCTTTGTTATTTTTTAATTAATGTACCTAGTTCCTCAGTAATAGCTTGCATTTCACTAATACTGAATGTTTCACGTTTCATAACATGCTCATAAATGTCACGTAAGTCCTCGTACATTTCTTCGTTAAAACTAGCAGCTCTCATTGCTCCAGCATTAACCATGCGTAATTTTTCTTTAATAGCTTCTACCATATATTCAACGTTTGCTTCTG
This sequence comes from Bacillus sp. FSL E2-0195, assembly GCF_038003645.1. Classification (NCBI taxonomy): domain Bacteria; kingdom Bacillati; phylum Bacillota; class Bacilli; order Caryophanales; family Bacillaceae; genus Bacillus; species Bacillus sp. FSL E2-0195. The sequence continues at coordinate 443,586 of NZ_JBBOPN010000001.1, forward strand.
ATTTCACGGATAAATCCACCGAAGTGTCCCCCTTTAAAATAACATAAGGTTATCTTAACATTTTTTTATCATTTTCGTTAATGAAACTTTTCAATCCTATTAAATTAGTAGGGATTTCCTTTATAATTAATAATTGGTTGCTTATACTATAGATATATATTAAGAAATGCACCAAGAAGGGAAGAAACAAAAATATGGTCCGAGTATTGTTTGTTTGTCTTGGGAACATTTGTCGTTCTCCAATGGCAGAAGCAATTTTTCGAGATTTTGTCGTAAAAGAGGGACTCGAAGAGAAAATTGTCATTGATTCTGCAGGAACTGGAGATTGGCATATTGGTCATCCACCACATAAAGGAACACAAAAAATTTTAAAAGAAAATGAAGTCTCTTTTGAAGGAATTAAAGCACGGCAAGTAGAAAAAGAAGACTTAACAAAGTTTGATTATATTATTGCCATGGACAACAAGAATATAGCGGATTTAAAAAGTTTTGGTAAAACTGGAGGCTATATTGGTAGGCTGTCCGATTTTGTTCCAGACGGTGGCTGGACAGACGTTCCTGACCCTTACTTTACAGGGAACTTCCAAGAAGTGTATGACCTTGTAACAGAAGGGTGTGTAAAGCTATTAGCTTTCATTCGAAATGAACAAGGAATATGAGGAAGCTTAGAAAGTAATACTTTCTAATATAAGAAATGAAAGGGTGAAGGAATATGGCAAAGAAAAATAATATTGCTCGAAACATTGCGATTGGTGTAGCTGCAGGTGTAGCTGTATCTATGTTAAAGAAAGAAAACCGTGAAAAAGTAAAAAATACGGCAGAAAAAGCAAAAACAAAGATGATTGAGATTGGTGAAAATGCGAAGATAAAAGAAAAAGTGCAAACTGTTACAGATAAAGGACGCGAACTTGCTGATTTCAATGTAGTGAAAGCGAAAGTAGCAGAAATTAAAAAATTGACGCCGTCTGTTGTAGAAACGTTAAAAGAAACGAAAGAAATGTTTAGTAAGAAAAAGATTGTGCCAGTAGAAAAGCCGGAAACGATTGAAATTCAAGCTGTATCTCCAAAGGTAGATGAGCTTAAAGCAGAAGAAGAGCCAGTGGTAGCTGAAGATGGTGGTATGAAAGAAGCGCGTGAATTATTTATGAAGGACTCAAATGCAGAGGAAAAAAAAACTGAAGCATACATTGAGCTAAAGCAAAATAAAGAAGAGAAGAAAAGCGTCTAAAAAATATGAGAAAATTTCTAGAAAAAGCAAAAAGAAATCGCACTTTTTCGTTTGGGAAAGATTTATATGACCGGACGATGCGCGATGATGTAGCGGGCTTAGCAGCACAGCTCGCTTATTTCTTCTTGCTTGCGATTTTCCCTGGGCTTGTTTTCTTAATTACGCTTCTTGGCTTTATTCCCATTCAAACAGAGGATGTGCTTAGTTTATTAGAGGTTTATGTACCAGATGATGCGATGAACTTAATTGAGGTAAATGTAGATAAAGTTGTAAATCAGCAAAATGGTGGTTTATTATCATTTGGTCTATTATCGATGTTATGGTTTGCCTCAAATGGTGTTAATGCGGTTATGAATGCTTTTAACCGCGCGTATGATGTAACAGAAACACGCTCCTTTATTAAAACAAGAGCTTTATCTATCGTGTTCACGTTAGCAATAATTTTTATGATCGTGTTTGCACTAATCGTCCCAGTATTTGGACAAGTGATTGGGGCAGCCGTGTTTAAAGCAATTGGTTTATCGGATAGTTTTTCTTATGTTTGGAGCATTACACGTTTAGTAGCAAGTTTCTTCGTTTTAATCGCTTTGTTTAGCTTTTTATATACATTTGCGCCTGATCGTAAGTTAAAGAGAAGAGAAGTTGTTTCAGGGGCGTTATTTGCTACTATAGGATGGATTGTGGTATCGTACTCATTTGCCTATTATGTAGATAAATTTGCAAATTACGCTAATACATATGGTGGTCTCGGTGGTATTATTATTTTAATGTTATGGTTTTACTTAACTGGATGGGTAATTTTACTTGGCGGTGAAATTAATGGTTTACTCCATCATTATAGAACGGGTGACAATAATTCCCGTAATGAAAAATGAGCTCTTGTTCCATAATAAAAGGGAACAGGGGGGATATTTCATGAGTAATAATAAAAAGAACCACAATAATAAAAATAACAAACAAAAGAGCAGTTCGCATCCAAAGCATAAAACGAGCAGCAGTGCGAACGGTCACAATAGCTACCATTAAAAAAAGCGGGTCCTTTATGAGGGACCCGTTTTAATTATTTCCTTTTAATAATCGTAAGCCATTCAAAATTACAAGAATGGTACTTCCTTCATGTCCAATAACACCGAAGGGAAGCGCTAAAAACTGTAAAAAATTTGAACAAATCAGCATTGCAATGACAGCTAAAGAGAAGATAACGTTTTGCTTCACAATACGGTTCATTCGTTTTGATAAACGGATTGCTTGAGAGAGACGAGATAATTCGTTTTTCATAAGAACAACGTCTGCAGTCTCTAATGCCACGTCTGTTCCTTCACCCATTGCAACACCAATACTAGCAGTAGCGAGGGCAGGTGCATCGTTTATACCATCTCCAACCATGGCGACTATGCCGTACTTTTCTTTTAACTGCTTTATCGTTTCAACTTTTGTTTCCGGTAAACATGATGCGTAATATTCTTTTATATTACTTTCATTGGCAATTGCTTTTGCTGTTTCTTCATTATCACCAGTAATCATGATTGCTTCGACACCAATGCTTTGCAAATCACGAATAGCCGCTATCGTTTCTTGGCGAAGGGTATCTTTTAAAGCAATCAGTCCAAGAATACCATCCTCATCACTAATATAAACGACAGTTTTCCCCTCTTTTTCAAGTGAAGCAGAAATGCCATTATGAAATGTTTTTATTTCTTCTCCGATAAAATCAGCTTTACCAATTTTATAAGCTTTGTTTTCTAATATTCCTTTTAATCCAAAACCAGTTACATCTTCAACGTTTTCTGGTTTTTTTATCGTAATGTCGTAAGCATGTTTTGCATATTTAACAATCGCTTCTGCTAAAGGGTGTGTAGAGTGACTTTCAATCGCTGCTGTAATAGAAAGTACTTCACTTTCTGCTATGCCTTCTCGAACATATACATCTGTTACAGTAGGTTTTCCTTGTGTTAATGTTCCCGTTTTATCAAAGGCAATCGCCTTTACTGAAGCTAGACGTTCTAAATGAATACCACCTTTAAAGAGAATACCGTTTCTCGCTCCGTTTGAAATTGCTGATAAAGTTGCTGGTGTAATAGCTGCAACTAGAGCACAAGGAGAAGCGACTACAAGTAAGATCATAGCGCGATAAAACGTTTCATTCCAACTCCAATCAAGTAAGAAATGAGGAACGAACATCATAAGCGCAACAACGAGCAGCACACCTTTTACGTATGTTCCTTCAAATTTTTCGATGAATAGTTGTGATGGTGATTTTTCGCTTTGTGCACTTTGAACGAGACGAATAATCTTTTGGAATAATGTTTGATCGCTCGGCTTCGTAATTTTAACTTCGATAGCACCACGTAAATTTACAGTGCCGGCAAATACTTCATCGCCGAATTTTTTCTCATTCGGAATAGGTTCTCCTGTAATAGCTGCTTCATCAATATTTGTTTCACCATTATGAATTGTGCCATCAGCAGGAACACGCTCACCTGGCTTAATTAAAATAATATCGTTAATTTGTAATTGTCCAACTGGAATACGTTCCTCGGTTCCAGTTGAAATACGTAATGCTTCTTCCGGTTGTAGATTAAGAAGCGCTGAAATTTCTTTTTGGCTTTTACTTAATGTATAAGATTCCATTGCACCGCTTAATGCAAAGATGAAGATTAAAATAGCACCTTCTGCCCAGTAACCGATAACTGCGGCACCGATAGCTGCAAAAATCATGAGCATTTCAACATTTAGCTCTTTCTCTTCAATTGTGTCTTCAATACCTTCTTTCGCTTTTGCAAATCCTCCAATTACATAAGCAAGGATATAGAAAGTAATACCTGCACTTATTGCATCATTTTTTGTGAATAACCAACCAGCTAAAATAAAAATACCAGATGTGATTGCAAATATAAGTTCATAATGTTTCTTTAATGTATCCCATAAAGAGGGATGAGAAATATCTTTTTGTGCTTGTAATGTTTTTACTTCTGCGTTCATTAATACTCGCTCCTTCCGAATTCTTATTGAGAAAAAGAATCAAAATCGAAACCCCTATAAAACGACGAAAGCTGCCATCCATAATGGATAGCAGCATTTCTGTTGAATCTGATTTTAATAGTTATTATGTTGTAATTATTCTATAGTATAGCATATGTTTTTCTTAGATGATATGTTTTTGTTTTAGTATAAAGTGAAACTTTAATTAGTGGGGGTTTTGTTCATCCCACGCTGATTATTAGCCCTCGCCAATCGGGCTTTTACTGCCCGGCGAATAGCGGGATAAACTGAAAACTTGTGTTTTCGCATTTCCTTTGGTATATATGAATATTGTTCATAAAAAGGTCGGAAAGGAAGACATCAAGTTGAAGACAGAGAAATTTTTTACCCATCCGATTGGCGTGTTTATTGCTGCAATAGTAGCAACATTTTTATGGGGAAGCGCATTTCCCTTTATTAAATTAAGCTATGCTGAACTTGGAATTCAGCCACAAGAAGTCGGGGAACAAATATTATTTGCTGGCTATCGCTTTTTCTTATCTGGTGTAATGCTCTTATTATTTTTTAAAGCGTTAGGCAAAGATATGAAGTTCAAAAAAGGAACAGGAAAGCAGTTAGTTCAAATTGGCTTGTTTCAAACTTTTCTTCAATATATATGTTTTTATATTGGAATGAGTTACAGCTCAGGAATTGAAGGAGCGATTATTTCAGGAACATCATCATTCTTTCAAATTTTACTCGCACACTTTTTATATAAAGATGATGCTCTAAATAGGCGAAAAGTAATTGGAGTAGCTATCGGTTTTTGCGGTGTGATTTTAGTGAATGTACCGAGTGATGGAAGTTTATCATTTCATTTTGGAATAGGTAGCTTATTACTTCTTGGGGCAGCCATGATGTATTCGTATGGAAACATATTAGCGAAAGAAGGTAGTAAAACATTAGATATTGGGTATATGACAGCATATCAGATGATTTTCGGATCAATTGGGTTGCTATGTATAGGTGCATTTCAAGTTGGAATGATGCCATTCACATTTAATCTACATGCAATACTTATGCTCTTATATTTATCGTTCTTATCAGCAGCCGGATTCTGTATATGGAATACAATTATGAAGTATAACAAAGTAGGGAAAGTCTCGATGTATATGTTCTTTATACCAGTGTTTGGTGTGCTACTATCAAGTCTAATTTTAGGGGAAGCAATCCATTCCTTTGTACTATTTGGTTTAGCATGTGTCGCAGCGGGAATTATTGTAGTAAATCGTAACCCGGTTAAAAAGAAAGTTGAGCAAGAAAAACAAGTAGCATAGAGAACAGAAAAACGATTAAAATGGAAGAACAGTATTGTTCTTCTTTTTTTACATAGAAAAAGGAGAACGTGATATATGTAACGAAAAAAGATAGAATAAAGCATTTATTGAGGAGAACATATTATGAATGTACTTTACATTGTGTTAGTCGGGCAAATTATTCTTTTTTTAATGGGAGCAATTTATGCAATAGGACAGACGAAGAGAACGAGAAATAATATGCCGTTACCTTTAGCAGTTCGTCTTATTCTTAGTTTTTCTTTAACAGGAAGTGCAATTTGGATATGGTTACAAGATCCATCGGCTGAGTACAGTACGTGGGTTGCACTCGGTATGACTTTATCAACTGTAGGGGATTTATTTATGGCAGGATTAATTCCAATTGGTCATCGATTAATTGGAGGAATGGTTACTTTCGCTCTTGCACATTGTTTCTATGTGAAAGCATTTTTACAAACAGGTATTTCATGGAATGGTTTTTGGATCGGTTTATTCGTATACGGACTCTTTCTAATTATAGGGTGGTTTTTCTTTATTCGAAATGAAAAACAAGACAAACTTTTTACAATAGGCGCTCTAATTTACGGTTTGTGGGTTGGAGGAATGGCATGTTTTGCATTCGCCTTATATTACGAGAATATAGGAATATGGTGGATACCAGCACTTGGTGGTTTACTGTTTGTGATTTCTGATTTTATTATCGGCGTGACAGATATCGGAGGGCGCAAACTGAAGTATGAACCGCTTTGGATTTGGTTTACATATGTCGCAGCGCAGATGTGTATTGTATATGTAGGATTATAAAAAGATACTCTCAAAAATAGTTGATAGACTATTTTGAGAGTATCTTTTTTATTGCTATGCTATTATATTTGTTTGTTTAATTTGTGCAGTATCTTATACTTTCTAAGTATAAATTTCATAGGAAAAGTCCTGTTTGATAGATGGAAAACATAGTATATAAAAATAGTGAATTTATAGGGATTATTATTTTTATATTTGTAATATTCTGATGTTATAATTCAGAATTTTGTGGAAATTAACCAGTCGGAGTACTTATAATAAAAATAAAAAGATGATGAGATGGTGGAATGATGCAAAAGAAAAAATGTTTGCGTGAATTCTTTGAAATAATTGCAATTGCATGTTTATTAGTGTTTTTGGCAAAAATCTTTTTGTTTTTCCCTACGACTGTAAAAGGAGCATCGATGAGGCCGACGTTACAAGATGGAGATAAAGTAATTATTAATAAACTTGCAAAGAGATTTGAAAGTTATGAGAGAGAGGATATTATTGTCGTGAAGACAGATAATTTCTATGTGAAGAGAGTTATTGGATTACCAGGAGATGTAATTGAGATGAAGAATGATCAATTATATGTTAATCATCAAGTGAAAAATGAAGAGTATTTAAAGAATAATAAAAAACAGGCAGAAAAATTACTTATCAATTTAACTGAAGATTTTGGACCGATTACAATTCCTAAAAATAAAATTTTTGTGATGGGAGATAATCGTTTAGTTAGTAGGGATAGTAGGAACGGTTTAGGGCTCATTGATAGAACAGAAGTATTAGGAAAGTTCATGGCGATATATTATCCATTTGAACATGTGAAAATTGTAGATTAAAAATAAGAAAAACCAAGCGAATTAGTTGCTTGGTTTTTCTTATTTAAACAGTTGGTGTTTTATTTATTGTTTCTTGTGAAGCAATATGTTCATTATTTTGGTCGATATTTAACATGAATTTTCGTTGTAACAATTGCAATTTAAAGAGTGTTAAAGGATCATGATAAGTTTCTGGGTTTGTTCTTAGCTTTGTTAATGTTTGCTCATCTTCTTGTATTTCAAGTTGGGCCGCTTCTACGGTTTGTTTCAATATGCTAAGAGGGTCTTTAAAGAACATCATGATATCCCGTTCTAGCGCACCTTCAAATACTTCAAATTGAAGGAAGAATTGTTTTGAAATCATCTGAGCAACTTCTGTATAATCTTCTGTTTCAATATATTGTTTATATTTATTTGATAGCATAGATTGATTTTTTTGCATATTACCGAATAATTTCCCTGCACTCTTTAAGAAAAATTGTGTCGGTGTAAAGCGTAATAAAATATTGATGTTAGCTACTGTAATTCTATTCGTCATTCTTGCAACATCTCTATCCCAGTCATCTAGTAATTTGAAATCACAAGGAAGTTTAATACGCTCTTCCTCATAGAGCTTATTAAAGGTATCGCTCATTTCATCTAAATAAGCTTGAGCTTGAATGAATTCATTATGAGCAGTTTCAATCCATTCTTGAATAGACCCAGTAAATTTAGGAAGAAGCACTTGCTGTACATGTTTTTGAATTCTTTCATTCATTGCTACATTTAGTTCTTCATGGACCAGTTTGAAATCACTATCTTCTTGAACGAGGTCAGAGCAACTCTGCAACAATTCAGGAATTTGAGAATGTATATCCTGCGTAATCTCTTCTTTCGTTAAGAGATAAGATTCTGTAATAGAACGAATTTTATCTTTTTGAATGGCAGTAAGATTATTAATAAAACCATCAAGTTTTACTAAAATATGTTTATTCCAGCGAACGGATTTCACTAACGTATTTTCTAATTCCACACGTTCATTTACAAGGTATGCAATTGTTTTTTGGATAAACCATAATAATTTTTCAATGCGTTCTTTTTCCACGTTACGCTTAGTAAGGTTAGAAAGAATAGAGTCTGTTACGTTACCTAGCTGTTCACTACTCTCTTGTGAAGGAGAGTAAGGGAAAAAGTGTGCTTCTGGGAAATGTACGAGTATTTTCTTTTTAATGCTGTTCGTGATATTTTCACTAGTATTCGTATCAATTGTTTGTAAGACGAATTTAATTTGTAAATTTGGTACTTGCTCACGAATATATAATAATGTATCGAGCTCTTCATCATGTAATGGTGAAGCTGAATTTAGGACATAGATGAGACTATCTGCTGCCTGTAAGTATTCAAAGTGAGAGCTGTTTTTGTCAAGTTGTCCATGCACAGTAGGTGTGACAAGGAATGAAAACTTATTTTTTCGTAAAAATCTACTTGGTAATTTAACTTCAATACATTTTCTTTCTAGTTTTGACTGAGAAGGTACCGCTAGTATGTTATGAAGTTCGTCAAAGTTTGGTATATTTCGTATATCTAGTTCTGTAAGCTCAGTTATTTCAGTTTGACTATCATCTTTAAATGTAATTGAAGTTGTTATAGCCTCATTTAATATATTTTCTCCTAGTATAGAGTTAATAAAGGCTGATTTATCATAATCGCTAGCTCCTGCTACTAGAAGTTGTGTAACAGTTAAATCGTATAACTCACGAACAAGTAGTGTGAATTGATGACCTAAATCTACATCATTCTTCTCAGCCCATACAGCAATCGTTTCAAATAATGCTGATACGTCTGCCATATCAACATTTGCATGAGCTGATGTATTTGAAAGTAAGGCACCTGCGCTTTTTACGAGTAATGATTCTAGAGTTGTCGGTGAAACTTCATTCCATGCTAATACTGCTGCGGATACAAGTAAAGAATCTTCCGCTCTCATTAAACTAAACCAATTTGTTAATAAATCTGGTACAAGTCCTTGTAATTCGTGCATGAAATGTTGTCCAGTAATCAATTCGAAGTACGTCTCTTGATAGCGAGTAGAAATTTCATTCCAATCGTCATGAGCATCTACTTCAACATGTAAGAATAGGTGATTTATTGTTTGAATCCAAGGGAGATGGAATGATTCATTTTCATAGCTGTTCCAAAGTGAGATAACAAGCTCTTTAAATTGAACTTGATCAATTGTATATAAGGCTTTTAAAGATTCATAGAAATACTCAGGTTTAATTTTTTTAGTAAAGCCTCTGTTCACATAATTGATTAAAGTATCGAACCAGTGCAATGATTTTGTTCGAATTCCTTCTTGAACAGCGAGTTCAATAGCATTATTCCAATCTTCTTGTTTTTCATAGAACGATCGAGCGATTGCAGTAATATTTGGATAGTCTGGTTGAAATGCAACAGCCTCGCTAATCGTCTTAAATGCTAGTCCTAAACGATTTTGCTCTATATAAAGGGAAAGAAGTTGTAGGGAAACTTCCATTGTAAGGGTTGTATCTTCTGTTTGGATAGATGTATAAATTTCTTCTGCTTTTGGCAAGAAATCTAATTCGAAATAAGCATCTGCAATATTCTTCATAGCCCAGAGAGCAAGTTCATTATTTACTTTCTCCCATTTGAATATAGCGGCTTCAAAGTCGTTAGTTTGAAAATAAACTTCACCTTGTGCAAAGCGAATATTAGATATATTGGAGAATTCATTTTTTGATTCATTTATATATGCTTCACCGAGTACTTCCGCTACCGGAATGGAAGAGTCTTCTGTTAAAAATGTTTTATAGTAAATCTTTTGGATAAATTGTTTTTCAATGGTCATGTTCGTTCCCCCTGTATAATTTAGAAAAATGATGTTGTATGTAAAAGGGTGCATGTTACTCTAATAGGTAGAAGTTGCATTATATAGACCAAACTATGTTTTTGCTAGATATATCATTTTTCTTGAGAGTTAAACCGTTGCAAAAAGTAACTTCCCTTTATTGTAACAAAAAAATAAGCCTATGAATTTTTATTTTTTTATCTCGCTATTTATAGGCAGTAGGACTCCTACTCCAAAATTGAGCGAATGCAAGGAAGTTAAGTGGGAGACCTGCTGCCCGTAAAATCCCGATTGGTTCAGGCCAATAATCAGTAGGGATGGATAAAAAACCACCGATTAAATCTCTATTTAAGGAATGGAATAGAAGTAGAGTTCATTATAAAAACAATGTATAGTGAATATGTATACCATGTTTGTCTTAAAGATAGAATGGGCACAATATGGGATAACGATCGTGTATAGGATGTGTCTTCCGAATGGAACAACATATTGGCGAGTTAATCGCACATTATGGATATTTTGGAATTATTATAGCTTTAGCTGGCGGGATTGTTGGATTACCTATACCGGATGAGTTTTTATTGACTTTTATTGGATATAACATTTCAAAAGGAGTTATGTCAGGAACAGCTGCTTTTTTAAGTGGAATGGCAGGTGCAATGCTTGGCATTACATTAAGTTACATATTAGGTTTAAAACTTGGGCTCCCTGTTTTAAAAAAATATGGTCCGAAAGTTAGAATTAAGGAACATCATATTGAAAAAACACATATTTTATTTGAAAAATACGGTCCATTTCTTTTAATGATTGGCTACTTTATACCGGGAGTACGTCATTTAACAGCATATTTTGCTGGAGTTTCAAATTTAACATTGTGGCGATTTTGTTTGTATGCTTACGGTGGTGCACTAATTTGGATAAGTGTTTTTATTGGCTTAGGTTGGAAACTGGGAGAAAAGTGGCGCTTTGTTGAATATAGTTTACATCATTATGGAATATGGATTTTATTAGTTTCGGCAATTGTAATATTGATTGTGTGGATTTACATAAGGAAAAGAAAAAACCGCTAATAATAGCGGTTTTTTTAGCTGAAAGCAATAAATAATACACCAGCTGTAATAAAGACTACACCAATACCGGTCATAAAGTTTAACTTTTCACCTAATATAATCATCGCGAGAATAATGGAAAATACTACACTTAATTTATCGATAGGTGCTACTTGTGAAACTTTTCCTGTTTTTAACGCAAGAAAATAAAATAGCCATGACGAAGCACCAGCGATTCCACTTAATGTGATAAATAGCAGTGCTTTTTTATTTAGGAGGACATCACCGATATTTTGAAATTTACCTTGTATAATAATAACTCCTACCATAAATAATGCCATAATAATAGAGCGAACCGTTGTTGCGACGTTGGCATCGATTCCATCTAAGCCAATCTTTCCGAAAATAGATACGAGGGCAGCAGCAATTGCTGATAATAGTGCGAATAATAGCCATGAACTCATAGTGAAACTCCTCCAATCTTACATTATTATACATGAAAATCATTCTCATGTATAAAAACGAAATAAACCCCCGCCCTATATTTTTAATAAGGTGGGGGTTTATTATACTACTCTGCTATTTCTTCATATAAAAAGTACGTTACATTATAAATATGCTCTACTTCATCATCCGTCATAAATAATAATTCGTCACGTTCAATCCCTTTTTTCTTTTCAATAAACTCAATCATGTTTTTTCGTTCTTCTCTTTTCATCAATTTTAATTTCTCCCCTCAATCTGTTTTAATACAGTTTATTTAAGTTACTGCTATTATATAACAGAATCTTTAGAAAGTTCCACCTATTTTATTGTTTTTTTCAGAAGAACCTTTCGACAAAACAAGCCCACCTAAGGGGGGCTTGTTTTTATTTTATAGTCGTAAAAACTCAGGCTCGGTCGTACCAGCACTATCGATGTAATAAATTGTATCGGGATTGATTTTTATTAGTACGTAATTAGGGTCTTCCGCACCGAGTAACCAGCGTTTTAAGCTATTAGTCCAAAATTTGTTTTTTAATGTTTGATCTTCTTCGATGGAAGCTATACCTTCAACTTCAATGTAATCCTCATCTAATTTCTTTCCTTCACGTCCAAGTAGTACATGTACATTGGGATTTTTTTCAATATCTGTTATCTTTTTTGAATTTCGATCTGTTGCAACATATAGTACAAAATCTTCGTGGAAAAACATCATAAAGGCGCTATGTGGCTTATCGTTACGTACAGTAGATAATACACCAGTGCGTTGACCTTGAATAATAGTTGCGATTTTTTCTTTTAAGTGCATATTTTTTGCCTCTTTTCATAATTCATAATTTTTTCTGTCTGGACAAGATAATTTAAATATCTTTCATACTGTTTTCTTCAATCCGATTTTTTAAACGTAATTGTGATGAAATCGGACAAGTTAGGAGATGAATAATAATAATATCGAGGAGAAATACATACGATGGAAGGATGAAAAGCATGTTTAATAAAATATTTCTCATAGTAGCGCTTATAGGTGTACCACTTTCTGTAATCGGAAAAACACTTCATTGGCCACAAACTATTATGTTTGCTGTATACTGCATTACTATTATTGCATTAGCTGGTTTTATGGGGAGGGCGACAGAAAGTTTAGCAATTGTTTCTGGGCCTCGGATAGGTGGTTTATTAAATGCAACTTTCGGTAATGCCGTGGAACTTATCATTTCAATTTATGCACTCCAGGCAGGATTAACAGAAGTTGTTTTAGCTTCCTTAACTGGTTCTGTACTTGGAAACTTATTACTGGTAGGAGGGTTATCCTTCTTTATAGGTGGCCTTAAGTATAAAAGACAAAGTTTCAATGTTTATGATGCAAGACATAATTCAGCTTTATTAATATTTGCTGTTGTCGTAGCTTTTGTTATTCCAGAGATTTTTTCAATGAAGATGGATGCTGGAAAGACGTATCAATTAAGTATTGGTGTTTCTATTATCATGATCATTATGTATCTTGCTGCATTGCTATTTAAGTTAGTTACGCACCGCGGTGTATATCAACATAAAAGTGATGAAGTAGCGCATGAGGAAGAGCCAGAGTGGTCCAAAGGTAAAGCGCTACTCATTTTAGCGATAGCAACACTTGCAGTTGCTTATGTGTCAGAGGCACTCGTACATACTTTTGAAACGGTCGCAAAGTCGTTTGGCTGGTCAGAGTTATTTATAGGGGTTATTATCGTTGCAATTGTTGGTAATGCAGCAGAACATGCATCTGCGATTATTATGGCATATAAAAATAAAGTAAATATCGCAGTAGAAATTGCAGTAGGTTCTACATTACAAATCGCCATGTTTGTTGCTCCTGTTTTAGTACTTCTTTCGATGTTTTTTGCACAAAAGATGCCGTTAGTATTTACAATACCAGAGCTTGTTTCCATGATTACAGCTGTTTTCTTAACTATTGCTATTTCAAATGATGGGGATACAAACTGGTTTGAAGGAGGCACTTTATTAGCTGCGTATGTCATTATGGGAATTGGTTTTTATTTATTATGAAAAATAGGGATAACAATGCTTCAGAGGGAAAACACTAAATACAGTAATTTATATACCTTTACATAGGAAGGAGCCAGACAGGTGAAACGAGTATACAGCATATGTCTTTCAACCATGGTCTCGTTTATTTTATTATTTCCTAACAGTAGTTTTGCAAAGACAACGGTAGAAGTAAAAATGCCTTCATCTGTTTTAAATATTTCAAAGGATAATACATTTCCAAATGATGCACAAGATTTACCGCGTTTACAGCCAAGTAAGTTTGCGCAAGAACTATTGAAAACAGCAAATATCAAAATTGAAAACCCAGATTTAATTCGAATGTTTAATGAAACGACAATTTCGAATGCACCGCTTGCAGTAGGGTACCGAGCGAAAATTTATTTAGGACAATGGGCATTAAATTATGAGTCAATAGACACATCGATTAATTGGGAATATAAGCAAGTAAATCGAAATGTATATGATAATCGCGGAGGGGATCGCTTATACCCACTTCGCTATAAGCAAGAAACCCAAAAGACAATCGAAGGTGATTTAACAGCAGATATGAAAGATACTACAGATGTGAAAAAAATGATGCTTCTAAAAGCGCTTGAAAAAGTACAATTGCCACTTTCATTTAAAACAACCATTGGTTATGGTACCGGACATGAGCGTGTTTATAATATTAGTCCAAGTCAACTTGGATATTTATATGCGTATACACCAGCAGTAAATGAAAAAGGAAAAGTAACATTTGGAGAAGTCTACCTTGTGTTAAAAGGGAATCAAAAAAAGCTTGTCGTGAAAAATATTACATCTCAAGGAATCGGAGCCGCTATTCCAATTCATGATCATTTATTTTTTAAATTTGTTTCTTCATCGCATGCACAATGAAATAAAAAACGTCAGCCTATAAGCTGACGTTTTTTATTTATAACATAATGTTTGATGTTTTTGATAAGAAATCTTCTTTTGGATAGTAGCTATTTTTTACAAGAACATTCGGTCCAAGGCATTTCACAGCAGGACAATGGCAACTTAATGATTTTGCTGTTTTTGAGTCACACCATTTGTCGTAAGCTTCTTGTAGTGTATTTGTTTGTACATTACCTAGAAGCGGGACATCACCGAAGTCGGTCACGATAATATTTCCATCGAAAATATTTACGTTCAAACGAGAACGACCATCTGGATCATTGCGGACAGTTACATTTTTACTTTCATGTAATTTCTTTAGTGTAGCTAAATCGTGTTCATTATCACTACATGCATAGAAAGGTAATGTTCCGAATAACATCCACACATTTTCATCACGGATCTCTAATAAATGTTCAACTGCATTTCGAATTTCTTCTTTTGTTAAAATTTCAAGTGTGCTAGCGAAGTCACTCGGATACATCGGGTGAACTTCATGACGTTTACAGCCCATTTCTTCAACGATTTGACGGTGAATATGTTCAATATGTGGTAGAGTTCGTTTGTTTAACATAGTTTCGGCTGATACGAGTACACCTGCCTCTGATAGAGCTTTACTATTTGTAATCATTCTTTCAAATAATTTAGCGCGCTGTTCATAAGTAGGCTTACGCTCCATCATTGCAAATCCGCCTTCAACGAAGTCATCGATTGTTCCCCAGTTATGTGAAATGTGCAATACATCTAAGTAGGGAATAATTTGTTCGTAACGTGCTAAATCTATAGTTAAGTTTGAGTTGATTTGAGTGCGAACGCCTCGTTCATGGGCGTATTTTAAGAGTGGTGTTACATAGTTGTCGACGGATTTTTTTGAAAGCATAGGTTCTCCGCCTGTAATACTTAAAGAACGTAAATGAGGAATCTCATCTAATCGTTTTAATAAAAGCTCCATCGGAAGCGGGTTTGGATCTTTCGGCTGTAATGTGTAACCAACAGCGCAATGCTCGCAACGCATATTGCATAACGTCGTCGTTGTAAACTCAACGTTTGTTAATAGTAGTTTGCCGTACTCTTCAAGGTCCATATACGCTTCCCATGGATCGTAAGAAGGAGTAATCGGCTTCATTATTTGTGATATCGTCATATGAAATACTCCTTTGACTATTGAAATAACAATTTGTCCATTCTCTATAATAGAAGAATATGTGCTTTTTATAAAGTGAAACTTTTTTGTGAAAAAAGAGAGAGGGTTTACATTATAATGAATTACTGTGACGAAATTGATGAAATTACATGCCCATAGCAATCATTTTTGCGGTATAATAAAAGCAACTCGAATTAAAAGGAGAGTGCCTTCATGGGAAAAGCAATTCAAGGTAAAGATTCACAACTAGTATATTTGAAAGAACGTTTAAATATGTTCATTGAAGTAATTGATACGATTGAACCAGAAGAGGTAGAATTAGAGGATGTAGATCGTCTTCTTGCAATGTTAGATGAATTAGAACTGAAATGTGAGCAATTTAAAAAAGACGAATAATATATTAAAAAGGCTGCCACTACAAAATTGGCAGCCTTTTTCTGTACGGATAATAGAAGGAATATAGAAAAAAAGGTATAATTAAATTGTGAAAAATTTCATTTAACCTTTAATGGCGTGAAATAAATAAACAGCTGAAGAGTATAACAATGGAATTTTCATTTCATAACGTTTTGGTAGCGTTCACAATTGAGGGGGAAGTAACAATGGAAAAGCTTCAAGAAAGCATGTATCAACTAATTGTTGAAACGTCAACGAACTTACCGAAAGATGTTCGTCGCGCAATTCAACAAGCGAAAGAACGAGAAAATGCAGGAACTCGTTCGGCGATGGCACTTGGCACAATTACGAATAACATTAAAATGGCAGATGATAATATCTCGCCAATTTGCCAAGATACAGGGATGCCAACGTTTAAAATTTATACACCAGTTGGTGTGAATCAATTAAAACTGAAGGAAGCTATCTATAGTGCGCTTGAGCGGGCGACAAAAGATGGTAAACTTCGTCCAAACTCTGTTGATTCTCTTTTTGGAGACAATAGCGGAAACAATTTAGGACCAGGTACACCTGTTATTAAGTTTGAACAATGGGAAAAAGATTACATTGATGCACGTTTAATTTTAAAGGGCGGCGGTTGTGAGAATAAAAATATTCAATATAGCCTGCCTTGTGAAATAGAAGGACTTGGACGAGCTGGGCGTGATTTAGAAGGAATTCGTAAATGCCTTCTTCATGCAGTATATCAAGCGCAAGGTCAAGGGTGTAGCGCAGGAGTAATCGGCGTCGGTATCGGGGGAGACCGCACATCAGGTTACGAATTAGCAAAAAATCAATTATTCCGTACATTAGATGATGTAAATCCAGTTCCAGAATTACACAAGCTTGAAGAGTATGTATTAGAGAATGCGAATAAGCTTGGCATTGGTACGATGGGATTTGGCGGAGAAACAACTTTATTAGGTTGCAAAATTGGAGTATATAATCGTTTGCCAGCGAGCTTCTACGTATCTGTTGCGTATAATTGTTGGGCATATCGTCGTCTTGGTGTAACAATTCATCCTGAAACAGGTGAAATTATGGATTGGTTGTACCAGGAAGGTGAAGATACACTTCAACAAGAAACTGCGCAAGAACAAACAGAGCAGCGTGAAATCGTATTACAAGCTCCAATTACAGAAGAGCAAATTCGTGAACTTCGTGTTGGTGATGTTGTTACAATTAACGGCATGATGTATACAGGACGTGATGCGATTCATAAACATTTAATGGATAACGATTGTCCAGTAGATTTAAAGGGACAAATTATTTATCATTGTGGTCCAGTTGTAGTGAAAGATGAAAATGATAATTGGCAAATTAAAGCGGCAGGTCCAACGACAAGTATTCGTGAAGAGCCATATCAAGGCGATATTATGAAAAAGTTCGGTATTCGTGCTGTAATTGGTAAAGGTGGTATGGGTGCTAAAACATTAGCAGCTTTAGAAGAACACGGTGGTGTGTACTTAAATGCAATTGGTGGTGCAGCGCAATATTATGCTGAATGTATTAAAGAAGTGAAAGATGTTGATTTCTTACAATTCGGTATCCCAGAGGCAATGTGGCATTTACGTATCGATGGTTTTAAAGCAGTTGTAACGATGGATTCTCATGGTAAAAGTCTACATGCTGATGTTGATAAAACATCACTTGAAAAATTGGCGAGCTTTAAAGAACCTGTATTTAAGTAAAGAGAAGTGCATCTCGAATTATTCGAGGTGCATTTTTTTGGTATATATAGAAAAACATGTTCAGCATGAAAGAAAGCAGGGAAACAGAAACTACAGGTACGATTATATATGGAAAGGAGACTATTTATGAAATATAAATGGTTATATATAGGTCTCATTTTTTCAATTATGATGGCACTTGTTCCAGTTTCAACATTTGCTTATACGAATACACCACATAACTGGGGAATCCCACGTCCTAAAAATGAAACGGTGCCAGATGCAGGGAAACTATATACAGAATTACTACAAAAAAATGGTGGGTTTTATTTAGGAGATACGAAGAAAAAAGATATTTATTTAACATTTGATAATGGATACGAAAATGGATATACAGGAAAGATTTTAGATGTACTGAAGGAGAAAAAAGTACCAGCAACTTTCTTTGTGACGGGACATTATATAAAAACACAAAAAGATTTATTATTAAGAATGAAAAATGAAGGACATATTATTGGTAATCATTCTTGGAGTCATCCAGATTTTACAACAGTAAATGATGCAAAACTTCGTGAAGAATTAACGAGCGTAACGGAAGAGATTAAAAAAGTTACTGGGCAAAAAGAAGTGAAATATGTACGCCCTCCGCGAGGCGTGTTTAGTGAAAGAACGCTAGCGCTTACGAAAGACATGGGATATTATAACGTGTTTTGGTCGCTTGCATTTCTTGATTGGAAAGTAGATCAGCAAAGAGGATGGCAATACGCTCATAATAATGTAATGACTATGATTCATCCAGGATCTGTTTTGTTACTTCATGCAATATCAAAAGATAATGCAGAAGCACTTGCGAAAATCATTGATGATTTGCGCGAGAAAGGGTATCATTTTAAAAGCCTAGATGATTTAGTAAAAAGCAATCAACCGTAAGCATGTATGCTTGCGGTTTTCTCATGCTATAATGATGTGTAAAAAGGATGGGGAAACGTATGTGGAGCGAACATGTTACGTTAGAATATCCGTACCATTTTGAGGAAGTACTAAAGCGTTTATCTTTCGACCCGTTAAACGTTATTCAATTAGACGAGAAAGTAATTTATGTCCCGCTTTTTATAGACGAAGAACAGATTGTTGTTCGTTTGCAAGGGATTGGTACTGTTCAAAATCCACAGTTTTGGATCTCTAGTCAGGCAGGAGATCAAGAGAAAGTAATGAAACGAATGAAATCCATTTTTCACTGGAATGAACCGTTTCAAAATATACAAAATCATTTTTTAAACACATCATTACGTCCACTATTTGAAACATATGCTTATACTCCAATTATTTTAGAATTTGATTATTTCGCTTGTCTTCTTCGCTGTATTATTCATCAACAAATAAATTTGAAATTTGCTACTGTGCTAACAGATCAATTTGTAAAACGATATGGGACAGAGAAGAACGGCGTTTTCTTTTTCCCAACACCAGAAAGAGTAGCAAACATTTCAATAGAAGAATTGAGAGAGCAGAAGTTTAGTCAGCGAAAAGCCGAATATATAGTAGGATTAGCAAAACATATTGTAGGCGGTAAATTAGATTTAGCAAGGATACAAAACGAAACAGAAGAAGAAGTATCGGCACAATTGTTACCAATAAGGGGTATTGGAGCATGGACAGTGCAAAACTTTTTAATGTTTGGGCTTGGTCGGAAAAATATGTTTCCAAAAGCAGACATTGGAATTCAGCGCGCAGTGCAAGGTGTATTTCAATTAGATAATAAGCCTGATGATGCATTTTTAGAAAAAGTGAAACAAGAGTGTGAACCATATTGCAGTTATGCAGCGTTATATTTATGGAAAAGTATAGAGTAGAGGTGTAATAATGATACAAAAGCAACAAGAGAGTAAGTTGGAAGTTGGTCAAACGTTTCCTGTGACAATTAAACGTCTTGGGATTAACGGAGAAGGCGTTGGTTATTTTAAGAGACAAGTTGTTTTCATTCCAGGGGCATTACCAGGAGAAGAAGTTGTTGCTGAAGCAACGAAAATTCAGCGTGGCTTCGCTGAAGCGAAAGTGAAAAAAGTTCGTAAATCCTCACCACATCGTGTGAAAGCACCATGTTCAGTATATGAGGAGTGTGGTGGCTGTCAATTGCAGCATTTAGATTATAAAGAACAATTAAATCAAAAGCGTGATATCGTTGTACAAGCATTTGAGAAGTACATGAATAACAGTCTGGAAGAGAAAATTCGTCCGACGCTTGGTATGGAAAATCCATGGCATTATCGTAATAAAAGTCAATTGCAAGTGGGGCGTAAAGACGAAAAGGTTATTACAGGGTTATATAAGCAAAACTCACATCAGTTAATTGATATTTCTCATTGCATGATTCAGCATAAAGCAACGAATGAAGCGACAAAAGTTGTAAGACGTATATTAGAAAAATTAAATGTTTCTATTTACAATGAGAAAAAACAAAAAGGTTTAGTACGCACAATTGTGACACGTACTGCAGTTCAAACAGGGGAAGTGCAAGTCACACTTATTACAACAAAAGAAGAATTACCAAATAAAGATCAATTTATCGCAGAAGTGCAAAAACAAATGCCAAGTGTTAAATCAATTATGCAAAACGTAAACTGGCGTAAAACATCTGTTATTTTCGGTGATAAAACATTTAAATTAGCTGGAAAAGAAGTAATTCAAGAAACACTAGGTGATTTATCATTTGAATTATCAGCACGCGCATTCTTCCAATTAAATCCAGAACAAACAGTTGTTTTATACGATGAAGCGAAAAAAGCAGCTGCTTTAACAGGAAACGAGAAGATTGTGGATGCGTATTGTGGTGTCGGTACGATTGGACTTTGGCTTGCGAATGATGCAGCGGAAGTACGTGGTATGGATGTAATTCCAGAAGCGATTGAAGATGCAAAGAAAAATGCAAAACGCCACGGATTCACAAATGCAAAGTATGAAGCTGGTAAAGCGGAACAATGGTTACCAAAGTGGGTAAAAGAAGGCTGGCGTCCAGATGTCATTGTTGTCGACCCACCGCGTACAGGTTGTGATGATAAATTACTTGAAACGATTTTAAAAGTGAAACCGAAACAAGTTGTTTACGTGTCTTGTAACCCTTCCTCATTAGCACGTGATGTGGAAACATTAATGGAGAGCTATGAAGTGGAGTATGTACAACCAGTTGATATGTTCCCGCATACTGCGCATGTAGAAAATGTAGTGAAACTTGTTAGAAAGTAACATTCAATAAGGATATGTCCCTCACAAAGCAGGAGCTATGTGAGGGTATATTTTATTTAGCGAATGGAAGTAAGGAGAATATAATGAACAATTATAAATTGACGATTCAATATGATGGTGCGCGTTATAAAGGGTGGCAACGTCTTGGTAATAATGACAATACGATTCAGGGGAAAATCGAAAGTATAATATCTGAAATGGTCGGAAAAGAAATTGAAATTATCGGCTGTAGTAGAACGGATGCTGGTGTACACGCTTTGAATCAAGTAGCTAACTTTCAAAGTGATGAGAAGTTAGTAGAACATAAAGTAAAAAAGTATTTAAATCAATATTTACCAAATGATATTAGTATTACGAGTGTAGAAGAAGTACCAGATCGTTTCCATGCTCGTTACAATTCTAAAGCAAAAACATATCTTTATAAAATTTGGAATGAAGAGCATACGAACCCATTTATGCGTAAATACAGCATGCACGTGAATAAACAATTAAATGTGAAAAGCATGAAAGAAGCTGCGAAACATTTAGTTGGTTCACATGACTTCACTGCCTTTTCAAATGCAAAGTCTAAGAAAAAATCTATGGTTCGAGAAGTGTATACACTTGATGTTTCCGAAGAATCAGGATTTGTACAAATTAGAGTAAGTGGTAACGGATTCCTTCATAACATGGTGCGGAAAATTGTTGGAGCATTAATTGAAGTTGGATTAGGGCAATTAGAGGCGGACGCAATTCCAAACATTTTAGAGGAAAAACAACGTAATCAAATTAATTGTCTTGCTGAGGCGAGTGGATTGTATTTGGAGAATGTTGAATTTTAATAATAAGTAAAAAAATCGAGCTGATAAGGCTCGATTTTTTTGCACTCTGAAATTAAGAAGATTTCTCTTTCTTCATACGTAGCTTCAAATTCCAAAAAGCAGCAAGCATAATAGCTGCAAAGGAGCCGCTAATTGTGCCTAAGAGCTTTGCATGAGGAAAGCTGCTCATATCAATGAATAGCATTATACATAGAATGGTAGGGAAAAGACCTAAGTAGTGTAATAACTTCAACTTCTTATCATTACTCATATACATTGCCCCTTTCTAGCATATTATACGTTTATTATAACATATTTTACCAGTTTCTTTACACTTGGAGAAAGATTCATTTCATATGTGTAAGTGCAATTTTTTAATTCGATATTGTAAGTTTTGTCTACTCAATCCTAAAAATTTTGCGGCTTGTGAGATATTACCTTTATTTTCTTTAAGAATTTGATGGATATATTTCTTTTCCACTTCTTCGATTATACGTTTTAAAGTTTGTGGCGTATCAGTATTGTGACTAGTTAGCGGAGTCTGCATATTCAGTTCCTTTTTTGCTAGTTCGCGAAAGTGCGTTGGCATATGGAACGCTGTAATGATATCTTCATCTTCTATTAAGTTCATGGAGCCTTCAATTATATGTTCTAGTTCTCTCACATTACCAGGCCAATCGTATTTATAGAAGAAGTTATTTACGTTTAAATCTACATCTTTTACGCTAAGATCAAATTGGATATTGTATTTTTCAATAAAGTGTTGAACAAGATATGCAATATCTTCTTTTCGTTCCCGTAAAGGTGGAAGACATAAAGTAACAACGCTTAATCGGTAATATAAGTCTTGTCTTAATCGATTGTGTGCTATGGCTTCAAGAGGATCTTCATTAATAGTTGCTATAATACGAACATCAATTTCTTTTTCTTGTGTGCCTCCGATTCTTCGTATTGTTTTTTCTTGTATAGCCCGTAGCAATTTAGCTTGAAGTGCTGGGCTTAATGAGTTGATTTCATCTAATAACAAAGTTCCCCCATTTGCCTCTTCAAATAAACCAGGTTTATCTATTGCTCCTGTAAAAGCACCTCGATTTGTACCAAATAGTAAACTTTCCATTAAGGTTTCTGGTATAGCGGCACAGTTTTGCGAAATAAATGGTTTTGTTGAACGCTGGCTTTCATTATGGATGCTTTGCGCAAATAGCTCTTTACCGGTCCCTGTTTCCCCGATGATAAGTATGGAGGATGGCGTACGTATTACTCTCTTTGCTTCTGTAATGACCGATTGAATAGCTCTAGAATCACCAATTATGTGATCAAAGGTAAACTTAGTATTTTGTTTTCGAGAAAGGTTCGTTTTCATTGTTTGCTTTAAATGACTAATCTCTTTTGAAATTTCAATAGCGCCTTTAATTTTTCCATTTTCTATTATAGGAAAAGTATCGTTAATCGTCGTAATCTCTTGTCCTTTATTGTTAAAATACGTTTGTTTTATATTTTTGTTTGTTTTTCCAAGTTTTAAAGCCTCTATAAGAGTACTATTTTTATTTTCTTCAAATGCAAATACTTCTAAAGGATTTTTATCTAGCACATCTAAGCGATCCATTGATTCAATTTCCATCATTTTACGGTTATAGATAATCGTTTTACTTTCCTCATTAATAATATGGATCCCAATATCTAGTTCATTGAGTAAAGTTTCGTATAGCACATTCATTTCAATAATCTTTTTAAAATTGATTTCTTCTGTATGCATGTATTATCTTCTCCTCGTTATACCCTATGAAGACTGACTTTTTATAATTTTATTAAAATTCTCATAAAATCGCAAAATTTTTTTGCTATTTTCTCTTAAAAATTTTCAAATGATAGAAAATTTTTGCGGTTATGCAGATTTTTTTCGTAAGAAATACTAATTTTACATAGGTATTGAGGTTGGTACGTATTTTGCATGAATAGTAGTTAAGATCTCTAAATTTAAAGAGTAGGGGGATTATGAATCTTTATAGTGTATGCAACGTTTCAGTTTCAATTAATAAGAGGGAGGAATTTATAAAGTGAAGACGGTTATAGAAGGCGTGTATAGTCCTTGTTACGGGAAAGTAGAGAAATTATTTGTTACTGAAAGTTCTTACGTATATGAGTGGGAAAAATTAGCGTTAATTGAAACAATAGATAAGCAGCAGGTGGAAATTAAAGTGGGAATCAGTGGTTATATCGAATCATTAGAAGTGGTAGAAGGACAAGCTATCGCTGATCAAAAACTATTAATAACAGTGAGGGATGACCTTTTAATAACAGGTAGTGATTAATATAAGTAGTATGTATTTTTGCTCTTTTAAATAATTATTTTTACTATGAAGAATTTTAAAAACGCTTACATTAAATGGGTTTGCAAAGTGAAAAGGGGGGATTTATATGATGGATCAAAACCAGGGATTAAAAAGAGAATTGAAAAGTCGGCACATATTTATGATTGCACTCGGAGGGGTTATTGGTACTGGGCTTTTTTTAGGATCCAGTTATACAATTCATGAAGCTGGACCTGGAGGAGCGATTGTAGCGTATCTTGTCGGTGGATTTGTTATGTATTTAACGATGCTCTGTCTTGGAGAGTTAGCGGTTGCGATGCCTGATGCAGGATCGTATCAAACATATGCTACAAAACATATTTCACCTGCAGCGGGTTATGTAGTGGGATGGATGTCGTGGCTAAACTGGACGGCTACGATAGGCATTGAATTAATTGCAGTTAGTATATTAATGAAACGTTGGTTTCCAGATGTATCATCATGGATTTGGTGCGTAGTGTTTGCCGTATTGCTCTTTGTTATTAATGCGTTATCTTCAAGAAGTTTTGCGGAGGTTGAATTCTGGTTTGCAAGTATTAAAGTAATTACAATTATTGCATTTATCATTTTGGGCGGGGCAGCAATGTTTGGTTTTTTAGATATGAAAGGAAATGAACCAGCGCCGATGTTTTCTAGCTTTACTGATTATGGTGGATTGTTCCCAAATGGGTTATCAGCCATTTTAATTACGATGATTGCAGTTAATTTTTCCTTCCAAGGAACAGAACTAGTTGGTATTGCAGCTGGTGAGAGTGAAAATCCAGAGAAAACTATCCCGAAGGCAATTAATAATACAGTTTGGCGCATACTTATTTTCTTTGTACTATCTATTTTTATTCTTGCGGGACTATTTCCTTGGCAGCAAGCAGGAGTGATAGAAAGTCCATTCGTAGTTGTATTTGATAAAATTGGTATTCCTTATGCGGCTGATATTATAAATTTCGTTATTATTACAGCTGTACTATCAGTTGCGAATTCAGGATTATATGCAACTTCCCGTATGCTATGGTCTATGTCTAATCAAGGAATGATTAGCCCGATTTTTGGTAAGTTATCTAAAAACGGTGTTCCTATTTATGCATTGATTGTAAGTACGTTTGTAGGGTGTCTCTCATTACTATCAGGTATTTATGCGGAAGATACAGTTTATTTATGGCTTCTTTCTATTGCTGGGTTTGGAGCGATATTAGTTTGGGCATCTATTGCTTTATCTAACCTATTAGCTAGAAGGACATACGTGAAGCAAGGGGGAGATATTAAGGATTTGAAATTTAAAACACCACTGTATCCATTTGTTCCAATTCTTGCTTTAGTGTTAAATTTAACAGTAATTGTAGCTATGGCTTTTATTCCAGAACAAAGAATGGCATTGTATTGTGGTATTCCATTTATGATTGTTTGTTTACTGTTTTATCGTGCTACTAGAAATAAGAGAAGTAAAGTAGAACATACTGAAAAGACAAATACAACCGAATTAGAAAGTTTATAATAGTGATTAATTTGGAGACTGTAAGATTGTAAACAGTCTCTTTTTTTGTAAAAATAAAGCTGGAAACATACTACGTATGCAAAGGGGAATTAGCAATGAATCGAGAAGTTTCACAGCTATTAGAACAGATTGATTTACGAAAAGAGGAGCTACTAGAACTTACAAAAACTTTAATTCGTTTTGAAACACCAGCACCACCAGCAAGAAATACAAATGGGGCGCAAGAATTTGTTGCGGAGTTTCTAAAAAAACGAAATTTTAGTATTGATAAATGGGATGTATATCCAAATGATCCGAATGTTGTTGGAGTGAAAAAGGGGACAGCAAGTGAGTCACATAAAAGTCTCATTATTAATGGACATATAGATGTTGCAGAAGTATCAAAGGACGAACCGTGGGAAACAAAGCCGTTTGAGCCGTTTATAAAAGATGGTTGGTTAGTTGGGAGAGGCGCGGCAGATATGAAAGGTGGACTAGCTGGAGCCTTATTTGCTATTCAGCTTTTAGAAGAAGTGGGGATTGAATTGCCTGGAGATTTAATTTTTCAATCGGTAATTGGCGAAGAAGTAGGAGAAGCAGGGACACTTCAATGTTGTAAGCGTGGTTATGATGCTGATTTTGCAGTAGTAGTTGATACAAGTAATTTACATATGCAAGGGCAGGGCGGCGTAATTACTGGATGGATTACAGTGAAAAGCCCGCAAACGTTTCATGATGCAACACGTAGACAAATGATCCATGCTGGAGGACGTCTATTTGGAGCGAGTGCAATTGAGAAAATGATGAAGATTGTCCAAAGCTTACAAGAATTAGAGCGTCATTGGGCAGTCATGAAAACATATGAAGGCTATCCATCTGGAACAACAACAATTAATCCAGCTGTTATTGAAGGAGGACGTCATGCGGCATTTATTGCGGATGAGTGCCGATTGTGGATAACCGTACATTTTTATCCAAATGAAACGCATGAACAAATAATAGAAGAAATAGAAGAGTATTTAGGAAAAGTGGCAGCAGCAGATCCATGGTTAAGAGAGAACCCACCACAATTTAAGTGGGGCGGAGAATCAATGATTGTGGATCGTGGCGAAATTTTTCCTTCTTTAGAAGTAGATAGCGAACATGTTGCTGTCAAAACGCTAAGTTCAGTACATGAATCTATTTTATCTAAAAATGCAATTTTAGATATGTCAGCAACGGTAACTGATGGCGGATGGTTTAGTGAGTTTAACATTCCAGCTGTTATTTACGGACCAGGTACATTAGAAGAAGCTCATTCAATAAATGAGAAAGTTGAAGTTGAGCAGTTAATTGAATTTACAAAAGTAATAACAGCGTTCATATATGAATGGTGTCATACAAAAAAATAGATTAGTATATTGAAATTGTACAGGTATGTACTTGTACGCTTTTTTAGTGAACTATTTCAGAGTTGAAAATAAACAACTGAAATAGTTCTTTATTTTTCTATGTTTTTCGTTTTATTTCAATTAATTTCTCTTTAGCTAATTCAACGGCAATCGCATCATCTAAATAGCCGATTGGAAAAAGATAATCGGGGATAATGTCTGTTGATAAAATGAAATATAGTAAGGCACCGCCAATAATTGCACGCTCTTCGGTTGAAATGGTTTCTGTACAAAATTGTTGGTACATATTTGTTAATTGCTCAATGAAAGGACCAGCACTATCAATTTGTTCTATTTTACTTTTGAAACTCTCGTGAATACGTTTTTCGCCTTCAGTAGTTTGAGCATAGCGCTCGTAATTTTCAAGTTCTTGTTTTACACGAGTTGTTGTGTATTCGAAGTCGAATAGGTTAGAGGATTGTAATGTTTGTTGAATTGTATCGAGAGATGTGTACATATCTGCTTTTTCCTTATTTATGTGTGGAGAGTTAGGGTACATTTCATCAAGTAATAATTGCGGTGGAACTTGTAGACAGTTTGCGAATTTTTGTAAATGGTTTTGCTTCGGTTGTTGTTTGCCATTAATTATTCTTGAAATTGTTGCAGGATCAATATTTGTAAGTGTTCCTAGTTGGCGCATAGATAGAGCACGCTCCTTTAACAGTTTCTTTATTAATTTACCGAGCCGCTCATTTGGATTTCCATTGGGCATAATGTAGGCACTCCTTTTCTATTGTCTATCGTTGAAAAAATGTTGAGCATTTATTACAAGTATATGAAACAGACAGGCACAGTTGCTCAACATTTTCATAATATGCAACGAAAAGTGAGAAAAGGGGTGACTGTACGATGAGTACGGCAGGTTTATTTTCAATTTTTTTAATCGGGATTGCGTCTAATTTAGATAATGCAGGTGTTGGGATTGCATATGGCATTCGTAAAATTCGAATTTCGTGGCTTAACAATTTTATCATCGCATTTTTTGGATTTTTATTTACTTTACTAGCTGGATTTTTTGGGAATTGGATCGCATTATTTATTTCAGAGTTCACAGCAAACATTATTGGAGCAGTCGTTTTAGGAATAATCGGGGTGTTTATTTTATGTCAGCCTTTCTTGAGTCAAAAAGATACCGTAGAATCTAAAGATAGTAGTGTACTTATGGGGGTTTTACGTGATCCAGAAAAAGCAGATTTTGATGGTTCTAAAACAATTAGTTTTTCTGAAGCAATTGTTTTAGGAGTTGCATTGTCCATAAACAATATTGCAGGTGGATTTGATGCTGGAGTAACAAATTTAAATCTTTGGCTTACGGCATGTATTTCTGGAGTTTTTAGTTTTATTTGTATTAGTGGTTTTACGTATGTTGGTAAAAGATTTTTAGCTGAATACTTAGGGAAATGGGCAACTATAATTGCAGGTGTGTTATTAATTCTTATTGGAATTGATCAATTGTTGTAAGAAGGATAGGGAAAACAGTATTCGAGTATTTCCTTGGAAATACACTAAAAAATTGCATATATCGACGTGAAATCTTTTCACGGTAATGAAAGATTGTAAGTATTATACAAATCTTTGGTGTAAAAAGGTTTAAAAAAGTAAAAGCACCTGCATAGGTGCTTTTTAGCGTATATCTTCAATTAGTTGTGCACATTCTTCATCATGCATACTGTACTCACTTAAAACTTGAATACAAAGCCATTTCAGTTCTTCAATACTATGCTCAAGTTCTTCGGGAAGTACATGGTAAATGTCTTCAAGTCCCATTCCGAAATGAATAAGTTCTAATACTTGATCATCGATATTCCGATCCATTAATAGTTCAAGCACTTCTAAATTGAATATGTATCGGTGAGATTCATCGAGTGAAACAACTTTTAGTTTCAAACTTTCTACAATACTCAATATAAAAAGAAGAATTGTTTTTTCGAGAACAGGTTGTTTCTCCATTTGAAATATGAGTTTCATCTTTTACACCTCCACATACAGCGCTAGGTTGTACTATATTATTCAGGAGGGGGGAGCAAATATGCATAATAAAGAGAACTTTTATTACTGTTTTTTTGAATTGTGTTGATGCCTAGTAGAACGGATTTTTTGTGAAATAAAAAATCCTGCCAATATAGCAGGATAACTTCTAAATTAAAACATACTCCAACCTTCTTGGGCAGAAAGTAATTCAAGAATTTTAAAACCAGCGATACTATTTCCGTTTGCATCTAAAGCTGGTCCGAAAATACCGATTCCCATTTCGCCTTTTACGCAGCCGAAAATGCCGCCCGCTACACCACTTTTTGCAGGGATTCCAACACGAATTGCAAATTCACCAGATTCATTATACATCCCGCAAGTAACCATAAATGTTTTACAAATTTTCGTAATATGTTTAGGGATGATCTGTTTCTTTTTATAAGGATCATATCCATCCATTGCAAAGATTAAACCAATACGTGCTAGGTCGATACAGTTAACCTCAATTGCACATTGACGCGTATATAAATCCATAAGTTCTTCAATATCGTTATCGATGATGCCATTTTGTTTCATATAGTAACAAAGAGAACGGTTTAAGTAAGCTGTTTCTAATTCAGAAGTGGCAACTTTAGAAGAATAACTAATAGTAGGATTGTCTGTTATATCACGCACAAATTGAAGAATGCGTTCCATCTTCTCCTCGTTATCATTACCAGCTAGCATACTTGTAATAGCTAATGCACCCGCATTAATCATTGGATTAAGAGGCTTGGAAGAACTTGTTGTTTCAAGCTTAATAATAGAATTAAATGGGTCACCAGTTGGTTCCATTCCAACTTTAGAAAATACATATTCTTCACCACGGTCTAAAAGGGCAAGAGCAAGTGTAATTACTTTAGAAATACTTTGAAGAGTAAATAGTGTTTGTGAGTTACCAGCATGGATATATTCTGTTTCTTTATGGAAAATGGCAATCCCTAGATCATTTGGATTTGCATTTCCTAGTTCGGGGATATAAGTAGCAAGTTTTCCTTTTTTCGTATATGGTTTTACTTGTTCTAACAACTGCTGTAAGTTGTTTGTTTCAATGCACTGCATAGTACCAACGCTCCTATTTAGAATTAGCTAAGTTTACTTTTCCCGATATGCTCGGAAATAAATAATAACATGAAAAAGTGGAATGATAAAACGAAAGTTGAATGTTCTATAGTGAGTCTTCAGTTTCGATTATTCCGTGTTATAAAAGGAAAATTTTCCTTTTATATAACAGTTTGGAAATAGGAGATTTATCCATAAAAAGTTCGGAAATAAAAACTACACATCTATACAACTATATGTTATTATGGTTATGTAAATAGAAAGCGTTTTCTAAAGCGTACTTATAATGATAACGATTTCATAAATTTGATAGGGGGAATTAAGATGTTGCAGTTTTTACAACGTATTGGTAAAGCGTTAATGCTTCCAATCGCCGTACTACCAGCAGCAGGATTATTGCTTCGTTTAGGGCAACCAGATGTATTTAATATTCCTGTTATGGCACAGGCCGGCGCAGCGGTTTTTGATAATTTAGCACTTATTTTTGCAATTGGTATTGCAATCGGTCTTTCAGTTGATGGTAGTGGTGCAGCAGGTCTTGCAGGTGCAATTGGTTATCTAGTTATGAAAAACAGTATTGATGCACTTAGTAAGGGATATTCTACTGCAGAATTACAAGATAAATTAGGTAAAGTCCAAGATTTAATAGGAAATAGCGCAAATGTAGATCCATCTAAGCTTGCAGATACAATGACACAAGTATCTAAGGCAGCCGAATTATCGACTAAAGTGGATATGAAAGTTTTAGGTGGTATTATTGTCGGTGTTATAGCAGGATTCCTTTATAATAAATTCCATAAAATTAAACTTCCAGAATGGTTAGGTTTCTTTGCTGGAAAACGTTTTGTTCCGATTGTTACATCGGTTGTAATGCTAATATTAGGAATTCTATTCGCACAAATTTGGCCAGCAATTCAAAATGGTATCGATGCATTAGCTCATGGAATTGTTAATTTAGGTGCAGTTGGTTCAGGTCTATTTGGTTTATTAAACCGTCTATTAATCCCAATCGGTTTACACCATGTAATGAACACATATTTCTGGTTCGTATTTGGTGACTTTACAAATGCAGCAGGTAATGTTGTAAATGGTGATATCGCTCGCTTCCTTGCAGGGGATAAAACAGCAGGTATGTTTATGACTGGTTTCTTCCCAGTTATGATGTTCGGTTTACCAGCAGCATGTTTTGCAATGATTGCAGCTGCTAAACCAGAAAAACGTAAAATGGTTACAGGTATGTTAGGTGGCCTAGCATTAACTTCATTCTTAACTGGTATTACAGAACCTATTGAATTCTCATTCATGTTCTTATCACCATTATTATATGGTATTCATGCCGTGTTAACAGGTATATCTTTATTCGTAACAACATCACTTGGCATTCACGATGGTTTCACATTTAGTGCCGGTGCAATTGATTACTTCTTAAACTTTGGTATTGCAACAAAACCAGTGTTACTAGCAGGAATCGGTTTAATTTACGCAGCAATTTACTTCGTAGTATTCTACTTCTTAATTAAGAAGTTCGACTTAAAAACTCCTGGTCGTGAAGATGACGATGAGTTAGCTGAAGAGGGTGATGCACCAGTTGCAGGTTCAATTGGCGAAACTTACGTAGCAGCTTTAGGCGGAAAAGAAAACTTAACAGTTATTGATAACTGTGCAACGCGTTTACGCTTACAAGTGAAAGATGCAGGTTTAGTAAATGAACCAGCATTAAAACGCGCAGGTGCAAAAGGCGTTATGAAATTAAGTAACACAAGTGTACAAGTTATCGTAGGTACAAATGTTGAATCTGTTGCCGATGATATGAAAAAACACGTATAAATAGTTAGATAAGAGGATATCCAAAAAGATTGATAACACCAGTCTTTTACAGGATATCCTCTTTTATTATGTTGAAATTTTAAAGGGAATCTTACTTTTGTAAATTTTCTTTTTCTTTTTTATACATATAGGTTGGTAATATGTTCAGCGCGTGATAAAGTAGGGATGACATAGAATGGAATGTCTATAATCTATTGAAATGATTTGGAGAAAGTCTTGTGTAGATGAATTAAATTATCGGTAAATAAGGGGAAAAAGGTAATCATGGATCAGGAAAAAAATACTGTTAATGGGAAAGTACGTCGTCCGATTGTATACATAAAAAGAACAATCATTCTCGTCCTACTATTTTCACTTGTATATTTCATGTATACAAAAATTGTTGCGCATAATAAAAAAGAGGAAACTTTAAAAGCAGCAGCAGAAATGAAGAAGCAAGAAGAGATAAAAAAGATAGAAGAAGTGAAAAGGCAAGAAGCTGAAAAACAAAGAAAACAAAAAGAACAGGAAGAACAGATAAAACAGGCGCAAGTTATAGAGAAACCTGCTGAGGGACCGCCTCAAGAAATTAATGAAAACGCTCAATTGGATCAATATTTACAGAGCATGGGATTTAGTGGGACAGCTGTTATTGTGAAGAATGGGAAAGTTCTTGTGAATAAAGGATACGGCATGGCTAATAAAGAGAAGCAAGTGCCGAATAATTCAGAGACGACCTTTTATATTGGCTCTATTTCAAAGGCATTTGTAGCGACGGCTATTATGCAACTCAAAGATCAAAATAAGTTGCAAGTAGAGGATACGGTTGCAAAGTATATTCCAGATTTTCCGCAAGGTAATAGCATTCAGCTAAAACATTTATTAACACATACATCAGGGATTCCAGAGTATGAGCAGGGAAAAGAAGATATTTCTCATGAAGAGTTGATAAAACGAATAGGAAACCAAAAGCGTATTGCAGGACCAGGAGAGAAATGGAAGTATTCAGATTCGAACTACTCTATACTTGCTTACATTGCTGAGAAGGTAAGTGGACAGTCGCTCGAAGAATATATAAAACAACATATTTTTGCGACTGCGGGTATGAAACATTCTGGTTTCGGTACAGCGTTGGAACAAACAAGATTCCCATCAACGGGTTATAAAATAGTGAATAACAATATGACAACACCTAATATTCCGAGCATGTCACAACTATATGGTTGTGGTGATATATATACGAGCGCGCATGATTTATATTTATTTAATGAAGCACTCTTTTCTGGAAAATTAATTTCAAAAGAGAGTTATAATCAAATGTTTACAGCCGTGAAAAAGGATTATGGATTTGGCTGGTATGTAGATCCAGGAAGCTATTCAAATCACGGTGTAATGCCAGGTTGGA
This sequence comes from Bacillus sp. FSL E2-0195, assembly GCF_038003645.1. Lineage (NCBI taxonomy): Bacteria > Bacillati > Bacillota > Bacilli > Caryophanales > Bacillaceae > Bacillus > Bacillus sp. FSL E2-0195. The sequence goes on from NZ_JBBOPN010000001.1 coordinate 476,866, forward strand.
ATTGCTTAAATGGTTTTAGTAAAAATGGTAGTGTATATGTGGTTTTATTATCTAACATTCAAAATAACATTAAATCATTTGGTAAAGTGAATAACGACATTTATACGATGTTACGAAATATAGAAGTGTAAAAGACTGTCCTTTTGGATAGTTTTTTTTGCATTGAGGAAATATATGTGCGGTGCGATAATGAAATAAATGGAAAAGGGGGAGGTTTATGAGTATACATAAGCATCATGCACGCAATGCGAAACGAACTTTGTTTATAGCTATCATTGTATGGATTATCGTTGTAATTGGATTAGTTATGGAATATAAAAAAGGAACAATATTCACTTCAGATAAAGAAATTCTGAAATTAATAGGTATTTTGCTACCAGCGTTTGGATTACTAATATATAGTTTTATAGAAAAACGAAGAGCAAAAATGCTTAGACAGGATAATTGTAATATAGGGAGCTCTAGATTATTTGAACAACAAAAGTTCGTTGTTCGTAGAGAGGTAGGGGTATTTCAAGTAATAACGTACTTTGGATTAGATGGCAGTGCAGTAGGGTTTTTAAAAGAAGAGTATAATTCCGTTATTCAAAGTATATGGAAAGGTGCACTTTCTTTTCTTTTTAAGGGACTACATAAGCAACAATTTTATTTATATAATCAATCGGGAGAAAGGTTGCTGCGTGTTCAAAAGAAGATGGGCGTGCGTAACTTCTATATATTTTATAGTGTAAATGGAAAGAAAATTGGAGAGTTGAAACAAGTACTAAGTTTAACAAAATGGGAATGGATATTTTTAGAGATGAATGGTAAGGAAATTGGTAAAGTGACTGGGGACTTTTCAGCAACAATGCAGAAAATAGACTGGCAAGATGGAACACATATTGATGTGAAAGAAGATGGTATTCCGTTAGAAGCTGCAAAATATTTTTCGGCAAGTGGTGGATCCCTTGTTACAGCTTCTATATCCGGACAAGCAGAATTATCAAGAGCGGTATATTACGGCGTAGCTGCCATTGTGACAATTAAAAATTAAAGATTAACAAAGAGATAGATGGGAAACCATCTATCTTTTTTTATGCTCTGAAACAATTATTTCTTTTAGAAAATGTATGTCTTACCTATCACAAAAAAAGCCTGTTTTGTATAGATTAAGATGTATGGATGTATTTTTTATAATTTAAAAATAATAGGAGGAGAAGTGTATGTGTCTGTTCGGTAAGTATTGGAAAAAGTTATCGAGATTGTTTAATAGACAATTAGATTATTTTTTAGATAATAAGTTACTGCCTGCTGTGGAACGACTTTTATTTTCACAAAACTTTGCGAGATTTATTCAAAGAAATTCTAAGCAAGCTACGGAAGAGTTTATAGAATCAAGTCAATTTCAATCTATTATTTGTAACATTTTAAAAGAATGCAATACATCACCTTTTAAGGAAATTGCAAAGCAATATTTAGGTAAAAACGTAGAAATTACTGTGACAGTTGGACAGTTAATAGGTGTTATTGTAGCAGTTGGTGACGATTTCTTAACGCTGCAAGAAGGAATAGGAACTGAAGTTTTATTACCATTTACAAGTATTATATCAATGAAAGAAGTGTAAGAAAGGAGACTTATATATGTTATTTACTGATGAATTGCGTAACCATGTTGGTGAATTAGTGCAAGTTGTGACAGCTGTTGAAATTGTTGCAGGTATTCTTTTATCTGTTACGGACGGGGCAGTAAGTGTTCGTACATCTCCTTCTTATGGACCACCTGAAGATGTACTTGTGCGTATTCCTATTATTGCTTATGTTCGCTTGGAAGGGTAAGAGTGATACAAGTATGAGAATATCAGTTGTTATTCCAGCGCATAATGAAGCAAGTACTTTATCACAAGTTTTAGTAGAAGTGGAGAAGCTGAAGCCGTATGAAATTATTGTAGTAGATAATGGATCGACAGATGGAACGAATGAAGTCGCATTACAGCATAGTTGCCATGTGATTTATTATAAACATTCTCTTGGTAATGATGTAGGAAGGGCAATTGGAGCTAGAGAAGCAAAAGGTGAAATTGTATTGTTTTTAGATGGTGACATCGTTATTGAGAGTAAAGAGCTACAACGTTTCGTGAAAGGAGTTCAGCAAGGGCACCAAATTGTTGTGAATAATTTAACATGGTCTGTTTATTTAAAGATGAGACCACACTATACGACAGTTGGAAAATTCATGTTGAATCGTTATTTGAATAAAAAAGAGCTTGTTGTTGGTTCTTTAATCGCAATTCCACATGCGATGAGTAGGGAAATTATTCAGAATCTTGGGTGGTGGAACTTAGCAGATCCAGCGCTATTTCAAGCGATGGCGATGTCTAGAGGAGTAGATATTGTCGATATGGCTTCGGTTGATGTAATTCATACAAATAAAGTTCGTCCTGTGCATACTGGTACATCACCTGGTTCTCCTTATCCGAAAGCGACTAGTCGCATTATGGGCGATCATTTACGTGCTTTGCAATACGTAATCGAAACATATGGTAAACGTGGCGGTTTTTCGGAGGGAAACAGGGATAGAGAGTTTATAGGGAAGTATAAACCAGTTTTATTACAAAAGGAAAAAGCGAAATACAGTGCTATTATACCCGTATCAGAAGAAAAAATGACTATAAGATCTGTCATACAGGAAGTGAAAAAAGCAGGTGTAGATGAAATTATAGTTGTTGCGAATGGAGCAGATGCCGAGACAATTAAACAAGCAAAGCTAGAGAATGTTATTGTAGTTGAATTCGCGAAGGCACTTGGACATAATGTAGCACGAGCGATAGGGGCTATGCATGCTACGGCAGATATTTGTTTATTTGTTGATGGTGATTTTGCTATACCGGCAAAAAAGCTAATTCCATTTTTGCATGCTATTGAAGACGGAAATGATGTGGCGTTAAATGATTTGCAATGTTTGTTAGATATGTTTCACCCGGCAGATCCAATTAGTATGGGGAAATATTTCGTGAATTTGGTAGCGAAACGACCAGATTTATGGAACAATTCATTAACGGCAGTGCCACATGCTATGCATAAAAAGGTAATAGAGAAAATTGGATATGATTCTCTTATCATTCCACCACTAGCTCAAATGAAAGCTATTTTAGAAGAATGCTCTATTACAGCAGTGGAATTTGTAGATGTTATAAAAACAAATCGAGTACGTCCAGAGCAGCATGGGTTTGTAAATGGACGAATTCCTGCATTCGATCGTATTTTCGGTGATCAGCTTGAGGCGATTGCTTATTTATTACAACATACGAATGAGCGCGGGAGTTTTACAGACGGAGAAAGGGATAGAGATATAATACTACAATTGAGAAGGGAAGAAGAGAATATAGATGAATGCTAGTAGTAAAGTAACCATTATTGGATTAGGATATGTTGGCCTTCCTTTAGCGGTCCTTTTTGCAGAAAGAGGACATGCTGTACTGGGATTAGATAAAGATACTAGGAAGATAGAATCAATAATTAAAGGAGAAAGTTATATTCCTGATGTTTCTTCTAAAGTATTACAAGGCTTAATAAACGAAAGAAGATTAATAGTGAATACACCAGATAAAGGTGTTGCGGATTTTAAGCGTAGCGATTATGTTATTGTGACCGTGCCAACCCCAATTAATGAGCAGAAAGAACCAGATTTAAGTGCCCTCATTTCAGCCTCCCATTATATACAACAAAACCTTCAAAAAGGACAAACCTTCATTTTTGAAAGCTCCACATATCCAGGTACACTGGAGGAAGTTATCATTCCGATTATTTCTCAAACAGGTAAAAAGGTAGGAGAAGATTATTATATTGGGTATTCTCCAGAGCGAATTGATCCAGCGAATAGCCAGTATTCAGTTGAAACAATTCCAAAAGTTATTAGTGGACAAACCGAGCAGTGTAAACAAAAAGTACAGGATTTGTATAGCACTATATTTGATGTAGTCGTTCCAGTTAGCTCTCCGAAAGTGGCCGAGATGTGTAAGCTATTTGAAAATATTCAGCGCTTAGTTAATATTTCATTAGTAAATGAGTTAAATATACTTTGTGAAAGTTTGAATATTAATTTTTATGAGGTGCTTGAAGCGGCATCTACAAAACCGTTTGGATTTACTCCGTATTGGCCAGGACCAGGAATAGGAGGACACTGTATTCCGGTAGATCCTTTATATTTTCAATGGAGAATAAGAAAGGCTGGAGCAATTAGTCAATTAATTGAGGCAGCACATGTAATTAATGAAGAAATGCCAGCGAAAATAATCGGGAAAGTAAAAGGTGTGGTGCAATCACCCGCAACGGTTTTAATAGTAGGGATTGCATATAAGAAAGATGTAAATGATTTGAGAGAATCACCGGCGTTGCCAATTATTCAATTATTAATAAAAGAAGGATACAAGATAGAATATCATGATCCGTATATTTCTACAGCGAAAATTGGAGATACACTATATCAATCTGTTCCATTAGATGAACAAAGAATTAAACAAGCAGATTGTATTTTAATTGTAACGGATCACTCTAGTATCGATTGGAATCTTTTTAAAGGGATTGAGCGATTAATAGATACACGTGGAATCGTAAAGAAGGTGAGTGTATGAGTGAAAAATGTTTAATTACAGGTGGAGCAGGATTTATTGGTTCGCATTTAGCTGAAGAGTTGGTGAAAAGAGGTTATGAAGTTACTATTGTGGATAACTTCTATAAAGGAAAAAATAAATATCATAATGAGTTAATGAAAGAGCTCCGGGTTATTCCAATAAGCGTTTTAGATAAAAATTCAATTTATGAATTAGTGAATCAACATGATGTGGTGTTTCATTTAGCTGCAATTTTGGGAGTCAAAACTACAATGGAAAAAAGTGTCGAGCTTATTGAAACAAATTTCGATGGAACGAGAAATATTTTACAAGCAGCGTTAAAAGGGAAGAAGAAAGTAGTATTTGCATCTACTTCTGAAGTATATGGAAAGGGAGAGCCGCCATTCTCTGAAGAAGGAGATCGTTTATACGGTGCAACTTCCAAAATACGTTGGAGTTATGCAATTTGTAAAACGTTAGAGGAAACATTATGTTTAGGGTACGCATTAGAAGGTTTACCTGTAACGATTGTTCGTTATTTTAATATTTATGGTCCAAGAGCGAAAGATGGTCCGTACGCAGGAGTAATTCCACGATTTATTCGTGCGGCTTTGCAAGGTGACGATATTCTCGTGTATGGAGATGGAAAGCAGACACGCTGCTTTACGTATGTAAGTGATGCGGTCGAGGCAACAATTCGTGCAATGGATGAGAAGGTAAATGGTGAAATTATTAATATAGGTTCTGAGAATGAAAAAAATATAAGGGTAGTAGCGGAAGATATAAAAAAATTAACGAAGTCTATTTCCAAAATTGTGCACGTTCCATTTGAGGAAGTATATCCACATGGATTTGAAGAGATTCCAAATAGAAGACCAGACGTAACGAAATTAAGAGAACTCGTTCAGTTTCAAGCGAAAGTAACGTGGGAACAAGGATTGAAAGAAACTATTAAATGGTTTCGTGAAGAAAACAATGGCTAAGTCGTTATCAGTTATTATTCCCGTATGTAATGAAGTGGATACGATTTCAGATGTGGTTCAATCGGTAAAACCATTGAATCCAGTAGAGATTATTGTAGTAGCAAATGGTTGTAATGATGGTACAGAAGCGATTGCTGAGAGCTTAGGATGTACAGTAATCCAGCATAAAGAGTCACTTGGTAACGACGTTGGACGCGCAGTTGGTGCAAAACATGCGATAGGTGATGTATTACTGTTTGTAGATGGAGATTTTGCTATTCAAACTTCAAAATTACAATTATTCCTTAATCCGATTTTACATGATCAGGCGGATATCGTTTTAAATAATTTGGACGCATTATTTTTAAAGAAACAAAAACCGCACTCCGTGACAGTATGGCGCCAAATATTAAATGCAATGTTAGAGCGTGAAGAATTAAAAATTGATTCTTTATTATCTGTACCTCATGCGCTGACGAAGGAAGTTGTGCAAAGTATTGGAGACGAATGCTTTGTTAATCCTATTGTGGCTCATCTACGCCTAGCACAAAGTAAATGGAGAATTAGTCGTCATTGTGCAATTGACGTTATTACGCCAAATAAATTTCGTCCATTCGAGCATGCTGCATATGGCACGGATCTTTCTCAATCTGAAAAACGAATGATAGGTGATCATATAGAAGCTGTAGCAGAGCGGATATTAGGCAGCGATGGGCGCGGAGGATATTATGATGGAAATAGGAAAAGAGAGAGTGTCTATCATACTCTAAATTTTGAAGATTTTTATCAAGGATGGGGCGTTACATCTAATTTGTATAAAGGAGAGCAATTATCGGTAATTATTCCTGTGCAAAATGAAGAGAAAACAATTGGAAACGTTATAGAAGAGCTTCGCAAAATTGAACCTTTTGAAATCATCGTTGTTGTAAATGGTTCGTCCGATAAAACGGCAACAATTGCAAAAGACAAGGGAGCAACAACAATTGTGTATAAAGAAGCACTTGGAAACGATGTGGGGCGTTCGCTTGGAACTTATTTTGCAAAAGGAGAAATTGTTTTATTTATAGACGGTGACTTTGTTATTCCAGCTAGTGAGCTATATCCCTTTGCAAAAGCTATTGCAGATGGAACGGATGTCGCATTAAATGATTTAAATCATTATTTAGATTTGAGAGTACCACTTCATCTTGTAACAGCATTTAAATATGCATTAAATTTAGCTTGTGATAGAAAAGATTTAGGAGTAGGCTCTCTTATTGCTGTACCTAATGCGTTTAGTCGTACTTGTTTGAAGGAAATAGGGTATAAATCATTATTGTCACCTTGTGTAGCACAAGTGAAAGCTGTACTTTCAGGTTTTGAAATCGCTTGTGTAAGTCGTGTCGATGTTGATAAGATGAACCGTATTCGTCCCAGTGAACATTTCGCAAAAATAGGTCATCCTCCAGCTGTCCTTCGAATTATTGGTGATCATATAGAAGGATTAGAGCAATTAATTGCATTAACAAACAGTCGTGGTGGATTTTACGATGGAAATAGAAAAAGAGATGTTTTATAGTGGTAACAAAAAAAGTGTACAACGTATGTACACTTTTTTGATCTGTTATAAAAACTATAACAGATTAGGAGATAAGAGTATTACAGCTCTACAATGGGTATCGTTCTTATATTACAAAATAGGACTCGTATATAAGAATACCAAAAAAATACAATTAAAGAAAGGGTTAATTCTAAAGAGTTTTATATGAGGTTAACACTATGTATGTAGTAGTTTGCTCAATATTTCACAAACATGTCACAACTATTTCGTCCACTTCCGAAAAAAAGTAGTATTCTAAGTGTGTAAGCTGTTATATAAAAAAACGTAGTCCTGTACTAATCAAAAATGGAGGAGATTAGGATGACTCAAGTATTAGAAAATGTAAAAAGCGCGTGGGAAAACTTTAAAGGTGAAAAATGGAAAGCAGAGATTGATGTTCGCGATTTCATTTTAAATAATGTAAACGTTTACGAGGGAGAAGACTCTTTCTTAGCGGAAGCAACTGAAGCAACGAAACAACTTTGGGATCAAGTAATGGATTTAACAACAAAGGAACGTGAAAACGGTGGCGTTCTTGATATGGATACAAAAATTGTTTCTTCTATTACATCACATGAACCAGGATATTTAAATAAAGATATTGAAAAAGTGGTCGGTTTCCAAACTGATAAACCATTTAAACGTTCTTTACAACCATATGGTGGTATTCGTATGGCAGAACAAGCTTGTGAAGCGTATGGATATGAAATGGATAAAGAACTTAGCAAGATTTTCAGAGACTGGCGTAAAACTCATAATCAAGGTGTATTTGATGCATACACACCAGAAATGAAAGCGGCTCGTAAATCAGGTGTTATTACTGGTCTTCCAGATGCGTATGGACGTGGACGTATTATCGGTGACTATCGCCGCGTAGCGCTATATGGTATAGATCATTTAATTGAAGCGAAAAAAGCTGATTATAATTTAACTGGCGGTGTAATGAGCGAAGATACAATGCGTTTACGTGAAGAATTATCTGAGCAAATGCGTGCACTTCAAGAGTTAAAACAGATGGCTGCTTCTCATGGATTCGATATTTCTAAGCCAGCTACAAATGCACAAGAGGCCTTCCAATGGTTATACTTTGCTTATCTTGCAGCAATTAAAGAGCAAAACGGGGCAGCAATGAGCCTTGGACGTACCTCTACATTCTTAGATGTTTACATTGAAAGAGATTTAGCAAATGGTACTTTAACAGAAGAAAAAGCACAAGAAATTGTTGACCATTTCATTATGAAATTACGTCTTGTGAAATTTGCAAGAACACCTGATTATAATGAACTATTCTCTGGAGATCCAACTTGGGTAACTGAATCTATCGGTGGTATGGCGTTAGACGGTCGTCCGTTAGTAACAAAAAACTCATTCCGTTTCTTGCATACATTAGATAATTTAGGACCAGCACCAGAACCAAACTTAACAGTTCTTTGGTCTAAACAATTACCAGAGAACTTTAAAAACTACTGTGCAAAAATGTCTATTAAAACATCAGCAATTCAATACGAAAATGATGACATTATGCGTGCTGACTACGGTGATGACTACGGTATTGCTTGTTGTGTATCAGCAATGAGAATTGGTAAACAAATGCAGTTCTTCGGAGCACGTGCAAACTTAGCGAAAGCATTACTATATGCGGTTAACGGTGGTAAAGATGAAAAGTCAAAAGCACAAGTTGGTCCTGAATACGCACCAATTACTTCTGAAGTATTAGATTATGAAGAAGTTATGCGTAAATTCGATATGACAATGGAATGGTTAGCTGGTCTATACTTAAATACATTAAATGTAATTCACTATATGCACGATAAATATAGCTATGAACGTATTGAAATGGCACTTCACGATACAAATGTTCTTCGTACAATGGCAACAGGTATCGCTGGATTATCTGTAGTAGCAGACTCTTTAAGTGCAATTAAATATGCACAAGTAAAACCAATTCGTGATGAAAATGGTATTGCAGTTGATTTCGAAATTGAGGGAGATTTCCCTAAATACGGTAACAATGATGATCGTGTAGATGAAATCGCAGTAAATCTTGTGAAAACATTTATGAACAAGATTCGCAAACATAAAACATACCGTAATTCTGTTCATACAATGTCAATCTTAACAATCACATCTAACGTTGTATACGGTAAGAAAACTGGTAACACTCCAGATGGACGTCGTACTGGAGAACCATTTGCACCGGGCGCAAACCCAATGCATGGCCGTGATACAAAAGGTGCATTAGCATCATTATTATCTGTAGCTAAATTACCATATGAAGATGCACAAGATGGTATTTCAAATACATTCTCTATTATTCCAAAAGCACTTGGTAAAGAAGATGATGTACAAGTACGCAACTTAGTATCTATGCTTGATGGATATGCAATAAAAGAAGGACACCACTTAAATATTAACGTATTTAACCGTGAAACATTAATGGATGCAATGGAGCATCCTGAAAAATATCCACAATTAACAATTCGTGTATCTGGTTACGCTGTTAACTTTATTAAATTAACTCGTGAACAACAAATTGATGTAATAAACCGTACAATGCATGAAAGCATGTAAGTGAAAAAAGTGTCCCTCCGCTTTTAATATATAGCGGAGGGAGGCTGTTTCAATAAAGGAGGAAGTAACATGGTAAAAGGAAGAATACATTCTGTAGAGTCTTGTGGTACTGTTGATGGCCCAGGGATTCGTTATGTCATATTTACACAAGGGTGTTTATTACGTTGTCAATATTGTCATAATGCTGATACATGGGAAATCGGTAAAGGTAAAGAAATAACAGTTGAAGAAGTGATGCAGGATGTGACATGTTACCTTCCATTTATTGAAGCTTCTGGAGGTGGTATAACAGTTAGCGGTGGAGAGCCACTATTACAGCTAGACTTCTTAACCCAGTTGTTTAAAAAGTGCAAAGAAGCTGGTATCCATACAACAATCGATTCTTCTGGCGGTTGTTATTCTGAAGAACCAGAATTCCAAAATAAGCTAGATATTTTAATGGAGTATACAGATTTAGTTTTATTGGATTTGAAGCATATTGATTCAAAGAAACATCGTAAATTAACAGGGAAACCAAATGAACACATTTTACAATTTGCTCGTTATTTATCGGATAGAAAGAAACCAATTTGGGTAAGACATGTATTGGTTCCCGGCGTTACCGATGGTGAAGAGGATTTGCAAAAATTATCAAACTTTATTCAAAGTCTATCTAATGTTAAGAAAGTGGAAGTGCTGCCATATCATAAGCTCGGTGTTTATAAATGGGAGGCACTTGGACATAAGTATCCACTTGCGGATGTGAATCCACCGACAGAAGAAAATGTTGAACATGCAAAACATATTTTACAAGCAGTCTAACCTAAACATTTGGTTAGGCTTTTTGTTTCTTCATAATAAAATCTAGAGTATATATTTAGAAAAGAGTATACTGAAAAGGGAATATCCATATTTTTGTAAAGAATAAGCGGAGAAATTTACATAATTGTAAAGGGAAATCAAAATAGTAAAAAGAATTAAGAAGTAAAAGAGTGAGTATTATGGAATATAGAACATTTGTAAGTTATTGCGAAAGCTCTTATAGGAAAGTATAATGTAAAGATATGAGCACAGATAGGATTAAGGGGTCAATCTTATATGCTTTGCATATCCACGACAGATACATAGCTAACAGGAAAGTATTAGAATCCGAGTATGTAGTTTTTAAGGAAAATGTTTTTCCTATTGTCGTATATGCAATATGGAGAAACAAAAAGCTAGGAGTGGATTTGTTTGATAAAAAACCCCAAGGTTTTAATATTAACTGCACATTACGGTAACGGTCATGTGCAAGTGGCAAAAACATTAGAACAAACATTTCGTCAAAAAGGAATCGAAGATGTAATTGTATGCGACTTGTTTGGAGAATCACATCCAGTTATAACCGATATTACAAAATATTTATATTTAAAAAGCTATACGGTAGGAAAAGAATTATATCGTTTGTTTTATTATGGTGTAGAGAAAATTTATGATAAAAAAATAGCATCTTGGTATGCGAATTTTGGGAGAAAGCGTTTGAAGACGCTATTACAGGTGGAGAAACCGGATATTGTTATTAATACCTTTCCAATCATCGCTGTACCAGAATTGAAAAAGCAAATAGGTATTTCTATTCCTGTTTATAACGTATTAACGGATTTTTGCGTGCATAAAATATGGATCCATCGAGAAGTAGATCGTTATTTTGTAGCAACCGATCATGTGAAAAAAGTGATGGTTGATATCGGTGTACCTGCAGAACAAATTGTTGAAACAGGGATTCCGATTCGTAGCAGTTTTGAGCTAAAGATAAATCCAGCAATTATATATAATAAATATCAGTTATGTAAGGATAAAAAGATGTTACTAATTGTAGCAGGTGCTCATGGTGTGCTAGGGAGTGTAAAAGAGCTATGCCAGTCATTTATGTCAGTACCAAACTTACAAGTAGTTGTCGTTTGTGGGAAAAACGAAGCTTTAAAGCAGGATTTAATGGAACTACAGGAACAAGGTTCTGATGCTTTAAAAGTATTTGGTTATGTTGAAAACATTGATGAATTGTTCCGTGTTACTTCTTGTATGATTACGAAGCCAGGTGGTATTACATTAAGCGAAGCAGCTGCATTACAAGTACCTGTCATTTTATATAAACCTGTCCCAGGACAAGAGAATGAAAATGCGTTGTATTTTGAAAAAAAAGGGGCTGCAGTTGTAATTCGTGATGATAGTGAAGTTTTTGCAAAAACAGAGGCGTTATTACAAGATGATATGAAGCTTCTTCAGATGAAAGAAGCAATGAAAAGTATTTATCGTCCTGAGCCAGCTGGTCATATTGTGGATACAATTTTGGCAGAAAATCATGCAGAGCCGAATCATATACCTATTAAATCACCAGTTCTTGCCGAATCTTTTACTTAATATGAAACCCTCTTTTAAGCATTTAAAGAGGGTTTTTTTTATTGTTGTAAAAAAAATAAACGTGAATTATTAACTTATCCCGCTATTTGTGGGCAGTAAGACCCCTACCTCAAAATTCAGCGAAAGCAAAGAAGTTAGGTGGGGATTAACTGCCCGCAAAAGCCCGATTGGTGAGGGCTAATAATCAGTGGGGATAAACAAAACTCCCACTGATTAAAGTTTCACTTTATCCACAAAGGATTACGCTTTCATTAGACAGTAAAATCGGAATATTAACAGCTATATCCACATAATCCACAATTTTTAGAAAATTATCCACAATTCTCACGTTTAGAATTCATTTAAATAAATGAATTCGTAAAATACTTTTGTAATTTATGCACAATTCTACGGTTTTTGTGGATAAGGTTGTCCACAAAAAAGGTTCCTTATAAATAAGGAACCTTTTTTGCTAATTCATTGGAAAATCTTATGTAATGAAACTGAATAATTAGGGGGGAAACCTTCTAATTATTCAGTTTCACTTTAAATACTTTTTGAGCGATAGCCCGCTGCACGATCTGCTTTTCGAAATTCTCGCTGATAGAGAACTTCTTGTGTACTAGATAATGTGTTTTTTGCTTTATCATGTTTCTTTTTATCCATTACAAATCACCTCGTGTCCTAAAGTCACTATCTATCGTTTCCAAAGACATGGGGTGATATACATATATGTCAAACTAGTAATGATTGATTATTATTTCTGAATTTTTAGATTACGCTTCTTTTAATTGGTGTGCTTCTTGGAATGTTGTATCTCGCATTGTTGCAAGTGTATACTGATCTTTTGGAATTTCATATAAATTATATACTTCTTCATGCGCGTTAATTTCATCATAAACGGCTTTTCTTGTTTCGTTTGCTAGATTTACATATTGTAGTTTTTCGGCAGCTTTAATAGACCGAATATTTATTTTACGAATACGCATAAAAATCGTTTCAATATCTAATTCATAGAAAAGTTCGCTAAAAAATGAATCTTTCGCCAATTTATTATATCCTTTACCATGATATGGTTTGCCAAGCCAAGTTCCGAGGAATCCAGCTTTTTCTTGCACATCAAATAAAGTAATTGTGCCGATGGGGTTACCCCATTCATCTAAAATTGTGCGTGAGATTAATTCTCCACGCTCTTCGGCTTCGATTGTTTGTTTCGTTAAAAATAAATATTCTTCATAAGAATAGGCCTTTTGACGCACAAAAGGGAAGACAGCAGGATCCACCATTAATTCGTATAGAACGTGGCTGTCGTGTAAGTCGCGTTTTTTCAACACACTAACTCCTCCTCACACGAGGGTAGCATGACGAAAAAGCACCCACCCTCGAAATTTTTATATCAATCTTTAAAAAATTTCGGGGTGGGAATCGAACCCACTAGAACCAGTTTCTAACGCTGGTGGCGCACCATTTGCCTTCCCCATTCATCAATTTGAAAATGATAATCACGACACAAATTGATTATGGTTTCATTCAGTTTATAATCGTATAATACTGTATCTAGTCAAAAAAATAAACTAGTTTTTTTTATTTTTTTTGTAAATTATTTTTCCGTCAATCATAGTGAGTACAGGCTTGGCTAAATAATGGAAAGGATGATGTGTCCATAACACGAGGTCAGCATCTTTTCCAACATCAATGCTTCCAATTCTATCCTCCAAACGTAAATTTCGAGCTGGGAAAATAGTGATTCCTTCCAACGCTGTTTTCTCATCTAATCCTTCTCTTACTGCAATGGCAGCGCAAACATTTAAATATTGAATTGGTGTATAAGGGTGGTCGGTTGTAATAGAAACTTCTACTCCATTTTTCGATAAAATATGATAAGTATCCCACGTTTTGTTTTTAAGTTCGATTTTCGAACGTCGCGTAAGAGTAGGTCCAACTGAAACTTTTAAATTGTGTTTCGAAAGCTCTTCAACAATAAAGTGTCCTTCTGTACAATGTTCAATACGTAAATCAAGATTGAATTCTGTCGCAAAGCGTAAAGCTGAAGTGATATCATCTGCGCGGTGAGCGTGGATACGTACCGGTATTTCTCGGCGGAGTGCTTTTAAAATAGGTAGCATTCGAAAATCAGCTTCATGCCCGTAGTGTTGTGCGTCATAGAATGATTCACGAAGTAACCCCATAATTCCCATACGTGTTATTGATTCTTTTGTACCGTTACTATGGAACTTTTTAGGGTTTTCTCCAAAGGCAATTTTTAAACCAGCAGGTTCCTGAATAATCATATGATCTATGCAAGTTCCAGCAGTTTTTATTACGCAAGTAGTACCGCCGATAATGTTTTGGCTTCCGGGCATCACGTGAACAGTCGTAACACCATTTTGTACAGCGTCTTGAAATGCAATATCAAAAGGATGAATCCCGTCTAAAGAACGGATATGTGGTGTTGAAACTTCGGATGTTTCATTTGCATCATTACCAGCCCAACCAGTACCTTCATCGTAGAGGCCAAGGTGAGTATGAACATCAATAAATCCAGGCAAGAGATGAAGAGCTCGTGCATCTATAACGGTCATATCCTGAGTAGTATCAATATGAGGTTTGACCGCGGCAATGCGTTCTCCTATAACGAGTACATCTCCTTGAAACTTTTGGGATGTAATAGGATATACAATGGCTTGTTTGAGCAATATTTTCATAGAGACCTCATTTCCGTCACCTTGTAATGTGTAGAATAGGTTTAGACAAAGTAACTGAAAGGTTTTTCGTGTAGTAATGCTCCGGTGTTTAAAAAGTAAGAAGTCTTGGAGGAGATAGACTACCCGTAAAACTGTATTTTAAAAGTACTACATTGTATGCAAGAGGATATTTTGTAATGCATGGTTAACTGTTGGAAATGTGTATTGATATCCATGTTTAATAGCTTTATTGGGTAATACATGTTGCCCTTCTAATACAAGTATACTCATCTCACCGAGTAAAGCGCGAAGTACAAATGAAGGAACAGGTAGCCAATGAGGTCGCCTAGTTATAGTGGCAATAATTTCACCGAACTCTTTCATCCGTATTGGCGTTGGCGCTGTAATATTAAAAGGTCCGTCAATTTCTTTTTTGTGAATGATGAAATCAATCATGCGAACGACATCGTCTATATGAATCCATGATAACCATTGGTTTCCAGATCCAAGTGTACCGCCGATATATAATTGATAGGGAAGTAGCATTTTTGGAAGAGCTCCTCCATCTGCGCCTAATACGACTCCAAATCTTGTGTAGACAGTTCTTATTCCAATGGAGCGGGCTTTAGATGCTTCTTGCTCCCACAAATATACTGTGTTTGCTAAAAAGTCATCTCCTGGAGTCTCTTGCTGTTCTGTAAAAGATTCGGTTTCAGATGTCCCATAGTATCCAATGGCACTTGCATTAATAAATGTGTGTGGCTTTGTTTCAAGTGTTTGTAATTGTTTAATGAGTCCTTTTGTTGTTTGAATTCTACTGTTTAAAATTGATTCTTTTTGTTTTTTTGTCCATCTACTATTAATAGATTCTCCGGCTAGATTAATAACTACATCGATAGAGGAGAGAGGGAAGGTCTGTAAATCCGGTGTCCACTGTACGTATTGAAGGTTAGTGTGTGAAGTTTCAGCAATTTTTTTTCGAGTAAGAATGTAAACAGTAAATCCCTTTTGAATAAAAAAACTAGAAAGGGATTTGCCTATAAAGCCAGAGCCACCAGAAATTGCGATTTTCACAATCATTTCCTCCTCATTATATATATTCTTGAAAAGAAAAAACGTTCCTTGACTATGTTAAAATAATAGAGAGGTGAGAGTATGACTGTCATTACAAAAATAGAAGTGCAAAAACGATCGAAAGAACGATTTAATATTTATATTGATAAAGGTCAAGGCGAAGAGTACGGGTTTAGTGTGAATCAATCAATCTTAATGAAACATGGGTTACAAAAAGGCTTAGAAATTGATGAAGTAGCGTTAGGGAATATTTTGTACAATGAAGAGGTACAAAAAGCATATTTACAAGCGATTTCCTATTTATCCTATCAAATGAGAACAAAACAAGAAATAGAAGATTTCTTACGAAAAAAAGAAGTGGGACAGGCCATCATCTCTGAAGTCGTTTCGAAATTATTACATGATCGATATATTAATGATAAAGAGTACGCTATTTCATACGTGCGAACGCAAAGTAATGTGAATCAAAAAGGTCCAACTGTTATTAGGAGAGGGCTATTAAGTAAAGGTGTTCAGGATTTAATCATTACACATAGTTTACAAGAGTATCCAAAGGAGAAGCAAATGGAGAATGCTTTGTTTCTTATAGAAAAGAAGAAAAAATCTTATCAAAAGCATTCATTTTTACAAATGAAGCTAAAGTTAGATGAAATGCTTGTTCGTAAAGGATATTCTAGAGATGTGATTCAAATTTGCTTGGAAGAATTGAAAGACGAAAAAGATGACGAACAGCAAGAAGAAGCGTTACACTATCATGGGAATAAATATTATGAGAAATATAAGAAGTATGATGGTTGGACATTCGAAAATAAGGTGAAGCAAGCGTTATATCGAAAAGGATTCTCTATTGATGAGATAGATATATTTTTACAAATGAAACGTGAAGAGGGATGAGGAAATAAGATGGGTACGCCAAAACGCTATAGTGAAATGACACCACATGAGCTAAGGGAAGAAATTGGGGTTTTGAAGGAGCAAGCAGTAAAGGCTGAGCAACTTGGAATTGTAAATGAATTCGATGTATTAATGAGAAAAATGGCTATGGCTCGTGCTTATATGATAGATATAAATAAATTCCATATTGGTGAGACATATGAATTAGTAGAAGAACCTGGTGTGGTATTTAAAATTACGTATTTCAATGGGGTATTTGCTTGGGGATATAAGCAACATGATAATGAAGAGATTGGAATACCAATTTCCTTGCTACAAGAAAAATAAAAACCAGAGAGCGAATCTCTCTGGTTTTCATCTTTGGTAGGCGTTAAAGGAGATAGGAGATTCTAAAATTGGCGTTTTTTACATTCGTTTGCCAGTATAATGAGAGACTGGGTTTGTTGCGTCTGTCCGTTAACTTGCGCCTTCGCATGTTTTGGACGAGTCCACGTATGGTTAAATAATTCAGAACGACGATCTAAATGGTCACGGTAGCTCATCTTTATCACCTCGTGTAGGAATTTAATTTGTACTACTCTTCCTGCTGATTTGCAGCACGCATACGCTCTTGTGGGTGCGTATTAATTGTGCCGTTAGGTCGTTTCGAAGCGAAGCGTGATTTCGCTTTCGGTTGACTGTCGATTTTGCTGTTGTTTTTTGACTCAGACCAAAATTCGGCTTGTCTACCCATTAAGAACGCCCCCTCATTATCAGTTGATACCTCTTTAAGAAGTATCACTTATAGAATGTGCAAAATAGAAGAAACTATCCTTTAGAAATTAAGGGAATAAATAGGTAAAAGGAGAATAGAACATGAATGATATTTATGAAACATTAACGAAAGAATTATTAGATAAAAATGACAACCTTTCTTACGCACAAGCTCGTGCATGGGTTGAATTACTGTGGGAAGACTTCCGAACAACTTATGCTAAATCAGGTCGTTACCAAGGTGAGGAAATGACTGAACAAGTGGTACGAACATGGGTTAATAATCATGGAGGGCGCCTTCATGAAATGCGTACAAATAATCCGAAGTATAGCCATTTAATCAATCAAGAAGATCATTTGAAACATTAAAAAAAGCGACGTAGGTCGCTTTTTTTAATGTGGAAGCAATTCCAGTTTCTTTCGAAGTTTCTCTTCGCTGAAAATCCATCCTGTATATGAACTAATAATATTTAAATTTTGATCGAGCTGAACGATTGCGACGAATGGATAATAATCTTTACTTCGATACCGCAAATCAATAAATCGAACTTCATAATAGTTATCATAATCGAAAATATCCCAGCGATATACAGGCGAGAAAGATAAGAAAGCAGATATATTTTCATCTCGCACAGCGGCTTGCATAATGGCGGTATTCGGGAACGGTACGCGATTAAATTTATCGTATACAAGGATGTTACCGCGGTGCCATCTTGCTACGTAGTAATGTTCAGTTGTAACGACGGCTAAATGATAATGATAAAATTTGTAAGAAGGAGAAATAATTACTTTCTCTACATTTTTGAAACGTTTGTATACTACACTTTTAATATTTCGATGCATCATAATGCGGCCGATATAGTAAACAAACATTAATATATACGCTGCTAAAGCAGTATAGCCTTTATGTGCTCCGACAAGCATACAGGCGATAGCAAGTATATGGATAAAGAAAATGACAGTATCAAACGTATTAATTATGCCGAGCGCTACCCATTTTTTTGTGAAGGGCCTTAATGCCTGTGTACCATAGGCATTGAAAATATCCACAAAGACATGAAGAAAGACGGCAATAAATGACCAAAGTAGTAGATGCAGATAGGGAGCGTCTGAAAAGAAGGCGAAAGAGATGCCACTTATAAGGAGTGACCAAAGGATCACTGCAGGGATGGAATGAGTAATCCCGCGATGATTTCTTATATATTTAGCGTTATTACGCAATTTTAAAACTGTATCGATGTCAGGAATATTGGAACCAGCAATTGTTGCAAGCATCACTGCTTGTGGCCCAATATCACTTTGTGCTATAGCTGGATCTAATGTTGCCAAACTGCCTAGAGTAACGCCCATAACAAGGTGAGTGGCTGTGTCCATAGAAATCCACCTCCGTTTTTTATTAATGTAACTCTTTTTATTCGATACCTCAAGTCCTTTGCCTTCTATTTCCTATGTCATCTTACTTAAATTTTTTCCTAAAATCTTTATAATAGTACGTATATGCAAAAAAATGAGGGGGATCAAGTTTGACACTTGAAATATTAAATGAGTTTAACATAGAACAGTTTCAAAATGATTTAATTGGTTGGTTTGAAAAAGAACAACGTGATTTACCGTGGCGAAAAAATAAAGATCCATACCGTGTTTGGGTTTCAGAAATTATGTTACAGCAAACAAGGGTAGAGGCTGTAAAACCATATTACGCAAATTTTATGGGGAAGTTTCCTACGCTTGAAGCGCTAGCAACTGCCGATGATGAAGAAGTATTAAAAGCATGGGAAGGCTTAGGTTATTATTCTAGAGCACGAAATTTACATGCTGCAGTAAAAGAGGTAAAAGAAGTATACGGCGGGACAGTACCGAGCGATGTAAAGAAAATTGAAAAATTAAAAGGAGTGGGACCATATACAAAAGGTGCCATTTTAAGTATTGCATATGGCATACCAGAGCCAGCGGTTGATGGAAATGTTATGCGCGTATTATCTCGTATTTTATCAGTGTGGGATGATATTGCAAAACCGAAAACGAGAAAAGTTTTTGAAGAGATTGTGCGTGAAATTATTTCTATAGAAAATCCATCTTATTTTAACCAAGGTTTGATGGAATTAGGGGCATTAATTTGTATACCGAAAAATCCATCTTGTTTACTTTGTCCTGTACGTGAACATTGCAGAGGGTATGCTGAAGGTGTTCAAAAAGAACTACCAGTGAAGAGTAAAGCGAAAGCACCTACAATGGTACCGCTCGTTGCGGGAGTACTTCAAACTGAAGATGGCCGTTACGTAATTAATAAACGCCCAAGTACGGGATTACTGGCTAATATGTGGGAGTTCCCGAATATTGAACTAAGTGAAGGTATTCGTAATCAAAAACAACAGCTTACGGATTATATGAAGGAGAGCTTTGATCTCTCTGTTTCTATTGATGAATACGCGATGAATGTACAACATACTTTTACACATCGTACTTGGGATATCTTCATATTTTACGGAAAAGTAACAGGTAATATTGTCGAAACGGATACATTAAAGTTTGTATCGAAAGAAGCGTTTGAACAGTTACCTTTCTCGAAATCACATCGTACAATTTACGAAAAGTGTGTTGAGAAAATTACAATGCAGTAAAGTGAAACTTTAATCAGTGGGGGGTTTCTTCATCCCCCACTGATTATTAGCCCTCACCAATCGGGCTTTTATGGGCAGCCCGACCCCAACCTAACTTCTTTGCTTTCGCTGCATTTTGAGGTGGGGTCTTACTGCCCGGCAAATAGCGGGATAAATAATAAAAACGTGTTCCAGAACTTTGGAACACGTTTTTTTATATTGAAAATAAATTTGTATTTTGAGGTTGAAAATCCACGCGTTTATAATCCGCCCCGTGACTCGATTTCTTTCACAACTTCTTTATAAATCGTTTGTCCCTCTACATTTAGATAAGGCATAATTTGCTGAAATGAATGATGAAAATAAGCTAATTCATCCTCTTTCCATTCATTTTTGGAAATCATAGTTAGCTCAGTCATATCACGTCCAGTATACATATTCCCACCTCCATCATATGTAGTTTGAATGAGTGATAAGAGATATATACGTGAATTTTTAAAAAGAAAATTAGGGATAACTTCTAAGTGAATTGGTTACATTATTGATTGTGGAGGTGAGAAAGATGAGTAAAAAACAACAAGGTTATAATAAGGCAACTTCTGGTGCTAGCATTCAAAGTACAAATGCTAGCTATGGTACAGAGTTTGCAACTGAAACGAATGTACAAGCAGTAAAACAAGCGAACGCACAATCAGAGGCACAGAAAGCACAAGCTTCTGCTGCTCAAAGTGCAAATGCTAGTTATGGTACAGAGTTTGCAACTGAAACAGATGTGCATGCAGTGAAAAAACAAAATGCACAATCAGCTGCAAAACAATCACAATCTTCTAGTTCAAACGAGTAATGAAAGAAAAACACTTCTCCAATTCGAGAGAAGTGTTTTCTTTGTGTGCGTGTCACTGTAATGAAAATAAAGGGAACGACATAACTTCTAATAAGTCAACAAATATAGTCAAAGGAGAAAGAAGTTCACGATTAGAAAATATGTAATAGGAATTATAACTGGCGAATGAATCAAAAAGGGGGTAAGTGATGAACGATTTTGATAAGTTGGTAGGAGAGCAGTTGGAAACGATGGATGAGCTTTTAAAGTTACAATCACATTTAGAGAAGTATCAGCAAATTGAAATGAGTGGAAGGGATACGTGCGATAAAAAAGAATTGCATTTTATCCGTCAAGAAATATATAGAACAGAAATAGCATTAAAACTTTTGCATGAAAAATTTGAACAGCAAACGAATAATGTGATTCAATCTTTTGAAACCGAAAAAATAATTTCAAATTAAGGGTGAGATATGTTGTTGATTTTAGGTGAAAAGTCCTTTCTTAAACAGAGGTGAGGGGGCTTTTCTTTTTGTTATATCTTCGTTTAATCTTCTAAAATACGTATTGCTAATTCATAGGAAATGTTCCTTCGTTAAAAGGGTTAGTGATGTGGTATTCAATAATACAAACTTCATTATATTCCTCATGAAAACAAGTGTCCTATCGCTTTAGTTTTAAAATTTTGACAAAAAAGTTATAATAGAAAAAAAGTGAATGCAGTTCAAGGGGTAGTTAAGACAACTTAAGAAAAGCATTTGCGGTTGAAAGAAGGGAGCATATATGGGATTTCCCAAAGAAGGAGAAAAGGTACAAATACATAGTTATAAACATAATGGCTCCATTCATAGAATGTGGGAAGAGACAACAATTTTAAAAGGAACGCAGAGCCTTGTGATCGGAGCAAATGATCGTACAGTAGTTACGGAATCAGATGGTCGAACATGGGTTACTCGCGAACCTGCGATTTGTTACTTCCATGCTAATTATTGGTTTAATGTAATTGGAATGCTGAGAGAAGAAGGAGTATATTATTATTGTAATTTAAGTTCTCCTTTTGCATATGACTCTGAAGCATTAAAGTATATTGATTACGACTTAGACATTAAAGTGTATCCAGATATGACATATACACTTTTGGATGAAGATGAGTATGAAAAGCATAGTCAAATCATGCAGTATCCACCTGTTATTGATACAATTTTAAAACGAAATGTAGCACATTTAACACAGTGGATTCATCAAAGAAAAGGTCCATTCGCACCGGATTTCGTAGATATGTGGTACGAAAGATATTTAATGTACAGAAATTAAAACAAACCTGCAGGGAATTTCCCGGCAGGTTTGTCCTATTAGAGGGGGGATTATGTGCAAGGTATAAAAAGATATTTACAATTTGTTAAACCATATCGATGGCTTATTGCTATTACAATTATTATTGGTCTTGTGAAGTTCGGTATCCCGCTTATTATGCCATGGTTATTAAAGTATATTATTGATGATGTTATTCAAGGCACGGGATCGCTTCAAGAAAAAACGTCTCAATTAATAACCGCAATTGGGATTGCTTTTTTTATTTTTGCAGTAGTAAGACCGCCGATAGAATATTATCGTCAATATTTCGCGCAGCGCATTGCCAATACAATACTATACGATTTACGAAAATACATTTTTGGGCACTTGCAAAAATTGAGCTTACGTTATTATTCGAACACAAAAACAGGGGAGCTTATTTCACGTGTAATCCATGATGTAGAACAAACGAAGGACTTTGTAATTACTGGTCTTATGAATGTCTGGTTAGATACTGCAACAATTGTTATTGCCATTATCGTTATGTTTTCTATGAATATAAAATTAACCTTTGTTGCTTTATTAATCTTACCTATTTATGTAGTTGCAGTGAAATATTTTTTCGGGCGCCTTCGAAAATTGACGAAAGAGCGCTCGCAAGCGTTAGCAACTATGCAAGGGTATTTACATGAACGTATTCAAGGGATGCAAGTGACACGTAGTTTTGCATTAGAAGAGTATGAAAGAGGACAGTTTGAAAAGAGAAACAATGAATTTTTAACGAAAGCACTAACTCATACGAGTTGGACGGCGAGAACGTTTTCGGTAGTGAATACGTTAACGGATTTAGGGCCGTTACTTGTTATTGGTTTTGCGGCATATGAGGTAATTCAAGGGTCGTTAACACTGGGTACGATGGTTGCTTTTGTTGGATATATGGATAGTTTATATAGTCCGCTTCGTCGCCTTGTTAATTCATCTACAACATTAACACAGTCTTTCGCTTCGATGGATCGAGTGTTTGAATTGTTGGATGAAAAATACGATATTGTTAATGTGCCAAATGCGGTGCAAGCGAAAAGGCTAGATGGGGAAGTTATATTTGATAATGTTTCTTTTCGTTATAATGCGGATGAAAAAGAAATATTGCATAATCTGTCATTAACTATGCGCCCGGGAGAGAAGGTTGCGCTTGTAGGGGCAAGTGGAGGAGGAAAGTCATCTCTTGCTAGTTTAATTCCGCGTTTTTACGATGTTTCTGAAGGTGCAGTTTATATAGACGGGATAGATGTAAGAAAGTATAATATGAGAAATTTACGTAGTCATATTGGAATTGTGCTACAAGATAATTTATTATTTAGCGATACAATCGGGGCTAATATTTTATATGGCAATCCGAAAGCTACAGAGGCGGAAGTGATTTCAGCTGCCAAAGCTGCACAAATTCATAATTTTATTACAGAGTTGCCAGAGGGCTATGATACTGTCGTTGGGGAACGTGGTGTGAAATTATCTGGTGGACAAAGACAGCGTGTAGCAATCGCACGGGTTTTTCTAAAGAATCCGTCTTTACTTATATTAGATGAAGCAACTTCCGCTTTAGATTTAGAAAATGAACGATATATTCAAGAGGCACTGCAAACGTTAGCTGCAGATCGGACAACAATTATTATTGCACATCGATTAGCGACGATTACGCATGTTGATACAATTATTTATGTTGAAGATGGTGAAATAAAAGAAAAGGGTTCTCATGAAGAGTTAATGAAAAAGAGGGGGTTTTATTACAATCTATATCAACTTCAGCATATAACAGAAACAGCTCCTTTAGCGTAAAAGGAGCTGTTTTTTTATTCGTCTTCTTTTTTATCTTCGATTTGGAGTTCGCTTTCTGGTTTATGGTATGTGTAGAAGCTATCCACAAGTAAATCTAAATGCTCTACTTCCTCACTGTAGTTAATAATTGAAGAAATAAGAGGGAAGAGGTGTAACCATATTTTATATGCTTCCTCATCGTCTTTATTTTGATAATCCATAAAGATATCAATCAATTCTTGTTTACCGGTTTCAACTTCATCAAGCATCTCAACGGATTGTTGTTTCTTTGCTTTACCAATAAATTTTAATAACACTTGTTCGTGATAATGCGTTAATGAATCAAGTTCGTTTTGAATAGATTCCTGAAACTCTTCTGGCATATAGCGCAGTTCATTTTCGGTGCGATGTAATGATTTTAACGTGCTTAAAGCGCGGCTTGTTGTCGCTAACATTTGTCTGAATAAAACGAGCTTACGAATTTTCGCGAATTGTATTTTTTTCGTATAGCTTCTTTCTTCTTTATACAGCAAATAGTAATGATTTAGTTTAATCATTTTTTCTTTCATGCGATCAATATCGGTTTTTAGCGTTGTAAAATCAGAAGCTTGCCTACTGTTCATACGAATCCATTTAACAATTTCCTCTGTATTATCAACGATGCGATGGTAAAGTTTTGTTTCATATTTTGGCGGCATAAATACTAAATTTACAAGCGAAGCCGCAATAATTCCAATCATAATCGTCGCGAATCGAAGTAAGGCAAAATTAAAGAAATCTTCGCCTTGATACTCCATAATGGCGATAACTGTTACTAAAGCGAGTGATATTGTTTTTTCTAAGCGTAATTGTAAAGTAAGAGCAATTACTAATATACACGTTAATCCAATAATAAAAGGATTATGTCCAAAAGCAGTAGCAAATACGATAGCGAATACAGCACCAATTACGTTTGCTTGAATTTGCTCAAGAGCAGTTAAATACGAGCGGTATACAGACGGTTGAACAGCAAAGATAGCTGAGATTCCCGCAAATACAGGACTCGGTAATTGAAGTAAAATACAAGCAAATAAAGCTAATGTAATGGCAATACCCGTTTTTAAAATGCGAGCACCAAGTTTCATACCCTTATTGATATCCTTTCTCTTGTCATAATGAATGTACAACATGATACTATACATTCATTACAATATGTTAGCAAGTGATATTTTAGTGACGTTAAAAAGTTTAATAAATAAATTACAATCAATTTATAATTTCTCCAAATTCTCTTTAAACATCTATTCTTTAATAAAAAAACCTGCTGAATTTCAGCAGGTTTCAAATTGTTATTCTAGATTACTATGCGATGTTCGCTTCGTCAATTTTTTTATGAAAATAAATATTGTACATGTCATTCAGTTGAAATAGATGGATCCGCCTGTTCTTTTTTCGGGATAATTTCATAGAAGTGAAGCTGGATATCATCTAATAATGGCGTTAACAAAGCGACTTCTTCATATTGTTCGTGCTCATTTAATACACGAATGTAGTCTAATAATAATTCATTCACATCTTGCAAACCATTTTTACTAATTGGCTGCAATGTTACATTTGCACCTTTAGCAATTCTTCTTTTTAAAGCGTGTTCTGTTAAACCTAAGTTTGGCTCATGATGTAAATAAACAACACCACCAGTCATGCCGGCACAAATCCATGGACCAGGATCTCCTAAAACAAGAGCGCGACCATTTGTCATATATTCAAAAGCAAATCCTTTTATATTAGAATATACTCCGATATTTCCTTGTTCTTTTTCGCGGAGTGGTTTTGTAATTCTGCCTCCAATTATCATATCTGCTCCAGAAAGGCGAATGCCAGCACGAGCATCAGCGTTACCTTGCACGTATAATGCACCTTTTTGAGCGCCGTATCCAAATCCTTTTCCGACAGATCCGTTATAATATGTTCCATTTTTACCTTTTGCTTTCGTTATATAAATGCCACCGCCAAATGAAGTTTTACCGATACCATCTTGCGCACCGCCATTTACGTGTATAAATAAGTTTTCGCTATTGTAAGCACCTAATCCATTTCCAGGAACAGAGCCATTTGTATACTTTAATGTAAGTGGTTCAAGCTTTGTATCTTCATATAATTTACTGCGAACGCGATAACAAGATTCTAAACCGCCCATAACTCGTTGTTCTACGCCAACTCCTACTAATTCTTTTGAGTGAGGAGAATGCACTGTTTCAAATTGTTTTTCTTTTACAGATACTGTTGTTGTAACAGTTGGATTTTCTATTGTTTGCAGTAAATTACATAACTCTAACAAATCTTGACCTCGAACTTGTTCTAATAAATTGGAACGCCCGACAATTTCTTGTAAATTTGTATAACCGAGTTGCCCTGTTAACCGTTTCAATTCTACACCGAAAGTGGTGAATAGGCTTAATAGCCCTGTAACTGCGCTTTCTAATTCACGTGGAACGAAACGGCGCAGTCCATGTTCTTTCGCTTGAGCTTCAGATTCAATTTGTGTTGCAATTCCGACGTGGCACGTATCAAGATGACAACCACGGCAAGTTGTACAGCCGATTGCAATCATTGATAATGTGCCAAATCCGATCCGGTTTGCTCCGAGGAGCATGATTTTTAAGGCGTCATTTACACTTCGAATACCGCCATCTGCCCAAATCTCTACTTTATGTCTCATATTTGCTTCTAGTAACGCATTGTGAGCAGCTTTAACACCAATCTCTACAGGAAGACCAACATGTTGCAATGCGTGAATACGCGCAGCACCTGTTCCGCCATCAAATCCACTAATGTTAATAAAGTCAGCGCCAGCTTTTGCGATACCGACAGCAATTGTTCCGATGTTAGGAACGACAGGAACTTTTACAGCTACTTTTGCAAGATGATTAGCCGTTTTAATTTCTGTAATCATTTGAGCCAAGTCTTCAATTGAATAAATATCATGGTTGTTAGAAGGTGAAATTAAATCCGAACCAATTGTAGCATTACGTGCTTCCGCAATTTTGGCAGTCACTTTTGAACCAGGCAAATGTCCACCTTCACCAGGCTTTGCTCCTTGACCTATTTTAATTTCAATTAAATTTGATGAATTTAGTAGTTCAGCGTTTACTCCAAATCGGCCAGATGCAACTTGTTGTCCGCGTGTATGTGGGTACTTACCAATCATATCTTTAATTTCGCCGCCTTCACCGTTCAAACTAATCATATTTAGCTGATCGGCAGCTTCTGCATACGCGCGAAAGGCAATTTCATTTTGAGAACCAAATGACATGGAACTAATAATAAATGGTAAATCATGATTGTGAATGCCGATGGACACTTCTTCAGTCGGAACTACATGCTGTGCTTGTTTTGTTTGAACAAGGTGCCTGATTGTGATGGGAGTGTTTTCTTCTAATTCACTTAACTTGTCGCGGTAATCATCATAAGAGTTTCCTTTTGCAACATCACCAATTGCTTTCCAAATCCGCGGGAATATATGAAATGATTTTCGCATTCTAATTTTAGGGTTGTTATAATCATCTGCCCGCGATTTTGCATCTTTAGCAAGCGATTCAAGTGAAAAAGCTAAATCATTTGAACCGAAGAAATTCGTAATTTGTAATATATTTGCGATTTCCTCATGTAATCCAATGGAGGAGAAGAGGCGACCGTAACCGCGTAATTCATGAATTCCAATCGTTGAAATTACTTTCTCTAGTCCTTTATTAAGTGCGGTATACAAATTAGTAATTGGTACTTTTGTTTCATCATTTACCGTTGCGAACAATAAATATGGATTAATACCATCTGCCCCTAATCCGTATAGCGTGACGATATCGTGTAAGGAGCGAAGGGCACCGGAACGTATAACGAGAGAGCATTTCCGGCGTAATTTATTTTCAGTTAATGCTTGATGTACTTTAGCAGTAACTAAATGTGGGTCAATCCATAACAGTTCATTTTGATGAGATTTAGCGTCATCTAATAATAGTAGGGAAGCACCATTTTTAACGGCTGCTATCGCTTCGGAACTAATTCGATTTAATGCGATTTGTAGAGTTTCTGATGGACTAAATGTAACAGAAATTGTAGAGACAGAGCTATGAGTAATGAATAGCTGTATAAGTTGTTCGTACGTAATCGTGTGTAAGTCTGCCGCGATAGATTGAGCTAAATTCCCTTCTAAAATAATGGGTGAAAGCATCTCGATTACAAATGGTTGTTTAGAGTTATCTAATAAACCCGGACGCTCTCCGAGTACAGTACGTGTGGAGAAGTGTTCAACTTCGCGATCGCGATCGATTGCTGGATTTGTAACAACGGCTACACTTTCCTTAATGAAATCAGCAATATTTCGTCTATCTGTATCAAGTGCGGCAAGTGGTGAGTCATGCCCAAGTGACCGAATTGGTTCGACGCCTTTTGTCGCCATTTGTTCAAGGAGCTGAATATGTTCTCGATCCCAGCCGAAAGCGACGTATTGATTCGTTTCAACTTGAACCGAATCACATAATCCCTCAGTTTCTTTCGTTTCAGGGATAGATAAGTTTACATGATAATTGGTAACATCGATTCGTTTCTTAAAACGGTTATATACTTCAATTTGATAATTGTCGTATTCATAGAGAACCAGCTCATCTTGTTGATTCCATTTTAAGCCAACTTTTTCTCCAGGAGCGAGTGGTTTCGGCTCTGCTACATATTCAGTTGGTGATACAACGCCAGGTTCAGAAGAGAAAATATAGGAGCTCTCTGTCTCTACTTTCCAAACTGGGCGTAATCCAAGGGAATCGACACTGAAAACAGCTTCATCTTTATAACGTGAAATAATACCAGCTGGACCTTGTGCGAAATGCCCCCAAGCCTCACGTATATAAGTGTATAAGTTTTGTAAGTTTGTTTCGTAAAGTTTTATTTCATTAATAATTGGTGGAAATAATATATCCATTGCTTCAAATAAACTGTAGTTATACTGAACGAGAAGGGTTTCTAAGGTGCGGTTTAAATCTTGGGAATCACTGCCCCCGGCAGTAAGTGGTACATTAATCATTTCAGCTTGATCGCGTAATTTGGCAATTGTATTAATTTCACCATTATGTCCGAGAATGCTAAATGGTTGTACACGAAAAAAATTAGATAATGTATTAGTAGAATAGCGATTATGTCCTAGTGTCATAGTTGAAGCGATAAGTGGGTGTTGTAAATCGTTGTAATAAGCAACGAGTGTATCTCCAGCACCTAGAACTTTATATACAACATGATCACGACTTAATGAGGCAACATGAATTGCTTCATTTTCTTCGATTTTTATTGTTACAGAAAATAATGTTTGTTCAATATTTTTAACTTCACTTTCGGCGATAAGGGCAATTTGCCAAAATAAAGGTTCTTCTTGTTTACCAAGCGGACCGAGTGCATCTGAGTTTATTACATCATCATTTTCGAGAACAATTGTAAAGCTTTCATTGTTTAGTTGCGTACGAATGTAATCTTTTAACTCAGCAATGTTTTCTTTTTTGTTTAGAAAAAAATGTCCAACGATAAAGTGGGGATGATCCACAATCGTTGGATTATATCCGCTACTTTTCAGTTTTTCATTCCAAAGTGCTTTTGGCATGTCGATATGAATTCCGATACCATCTCCTTCGCCATTAATGAAACCAGCTCTATGATTCATTTTGACTAGCGATTGTATACAAAGATCGATGTTTTCTTTTGTAGGAATTCTTCTTTTTTCCATAACGGAAACGATTCCACACGCATCATGTTCTGCATTTCTATAATCTCGAAATAAAGACGGTGTCCATTTATTTTTTTTATTGAGCATCCGTCAATCCCCCCTCTTTTAAAAGATTGAATAATCTTACTATTTAAGGTGTAAATCACCTTGTACACAGAGATAATAACGATCTAAAAGAATATAAAACAGATAATTATGAATAATTATACTATTAATGTGGGATTTATGAAATAGAAAAAAGGAAAAAAGAAAGGTAAGCTTTCTTTTTTCCTTGTAATGACAGTATTATTTATTGTCTGCTAAAGCAGCAAATGCTCTTCCAACAGCTTCAATTGTATATTCGATATCTTCTTTTGTATGTTCTGTCGTTAAGAACCATGCTTCATATTTAGATGGTGCTAAATTAATACCTTCTTGAAGCATAAGTTTGAAGAATCTACCGAACATTTCACCATCTGTATTTTTGGCTGCATCGTAATCTTCAATTGTATTTGTCGTGAAGTATACAGTTAATGCACCCTTTAGGCGGTTTACTGTAATATCGATGTTATGTTTTGTAGCTTGCTCTAAAATTCCTTTTTCAAGCATTGCGCCAAGTTCATCTAATTTCTCGTATACGCCTTTTTGTTGAAGTACTTCTAAGCAAGCGATACCTGATGCCATAGAAGCAGGGTTTCCTGCCATTGTACCTGCTTGGTATGCAGGTCCTAGCGGGGCAACTTGTTCCATAATTTCTTTCTTACCACCGTAAGCGCCAATTGGAAGTCCGCCGCCAATAACTTTACCAAGTGCAGTTAAGTCTGGTGTTACACCAAGTAAGTCTTGAGCACCACCGTACATAAAGCGGAAAGCAGTAATAACTTCATCATAAATTACTAATGCGCCAGCTTCGTGAACAAGTTCGTTTACTTTTTCAAGGAATCCTGGTTTAGGCTCTACAATACCGAAATTTCCAACGATTGGCTCTACAAGGATAGCTGCTACTTCATGTCCCCATTTATCTAACGCTTCTTTTAAGGTTTCTACATTATTAAAGGGAACGGTAATAACTTCTTGTGCAATACTTTGTGGCACACCAGCTGAATCAGGAGTTCCAAGAGTAGAAGGACCAGAACCAGCTGCTACAAGTACTAAATCGGAATGACCGTGGTAACAACCAGCGAATTTCATAATTTTTGTGCGGCCAGTGTAAGCACGAGCAACACGAATGGTTGTCATAACGGATTCTGTACCAGAGTTCACGAAGCGGACTTTATCTAAAGCGGGCATTGCTTCTTTTAACATTTTTGCGAATTTTACTTCTAGTGCTGTTGGCGTTCCGTATAGTACACCATTTTCAGCAGCTGTTGTAATTGCTTTTGTTATATGCGGGTGAGCATGTCCAGTAATAATAGGACCGTATGCTGCTAAATAATCGATATATTTATTTCCATCTACATCCCAGAAATAAGCACCTTTTCCGCGTTCCATTGCAACAGGAGAACCGCCTCCAACTGCTTTAAAAGAACGGGAAGGACTATTAACACCACCAACGATATGTTCTAAAGCTTCTTTATGTAACGCTTCTGATTTTGTGAAATTCACTACAATTCATCTCCTTACAAAAATCTATGTATTATTCTAACATGTTTTTTGAAAAGACGTATTGTTTGTGATAGAAGGAGCAGTTGGGTAAACTATTCGTTGTGACATTTAGGAAGGGGGTCCGATTATGAAATCGGTAATTGAGGTACAAGGGTTACGTAAAGAGTTTACAGCTTATTCAAGTCGTCCGGGATTAAAGGGTGCATTTCGCGATTTATTAAATCGTAATTATAAAATAGTACCAGCAGTAAATGATGTTTCTTTTACTGTAAAGCAAGGTGAAATGGTTGGTTATATTGGTGAGAATGGTGCTGGTAAATCAACGACGATTAAAATGCTTACAGGGATTTTGACTCCGACATCAGGACAAATTACAGTGAATGGAATGAATCCACACAAACAGAGAGAAGAATTTGTAAGAACAATCGGCGTTGTGTTTGGTCAGCGTTCCCAGCTTTGGTGGGATATTGCTGTACAAGAATCATTTCGTTTATTGAAGAAAGTGTACGGTGTATCAGACGCTCAGTATAAGGAACATATGGAACATGTTATTGAAACGTTAGATATCGGTCCTTTGTTAGATAAACCGGTACGGAAATTATCTCTTGGTCAAAGAATGCGTTGTGAATTGGCAGCGGCGTTAATTCATAATCCGCCGTTATTATTTTTAGATGAGCCAACAATTGGACTAGATGTTCTTGTGAAATTGAAAATACGAGAATTCTTAAAAGAGATGAATGAACGTTATAAAACAACAATTTTATTAACGACACATGATATTACTGATATTGAAGCTTTATGTGAACGCGTCATCATGCTTGATGAAGGAAATATTATGTATGACGGATCTTTAGATAATCTTCGTACGCAGTGGGGAGTAGAGAAGGAAATACATTTTCAGTTTGTTGCCCCAGTTTCATACCAGGAGTTATCAATGGTTATGCCAGATAGCCATGTTGTTTGGTTAAAAGCGAAAGAAGAAAACGCATGGGTTGCAAAAATACCGAATGAAGAAGTTATCATTTCTATGTTGATTTCTAAAGTAGTACAAGCCTTTCAAATTAAAGATTTGAAAATTAACGAAGTGTCTACAGAGGAAATTATTCGTAACATTTATGAAGAAGGTATTATGCATGGGTAAGTATATTGAAATGATTCGGATTCGCTTTTTAATGATGCTTGCTTATCGTACAAATTATTACAGCGGGATTTTAATTTATACGATTAACATTGGTGCGTATTATTTTTTATGGCAAGCAATTTATAGCGGGAAAGAGAATATTGAAAGTTTATCTATTTCGCAAATGACTACGTATATTGCGATCGCATGGATGGCACGCGCTTTTTATTTCAATAATATAGATAGAGAAATTGCGATGGAAATTCAAGAAGGACGTGTGGCGGTAGAGCTAATTCGTCCATATAACTATTTAGGTATGAAAGTTATGCAAGGGCTTGGAGAAGGGATATTTCGTTTTGCTTTCTTTTCAATTCCGGGTATGGTTATTGTTACGTTATTATTTTCATTACAAATTACAACAAATTTTCAAACGTGGTTATATTTCTTCTTATCTTTAATATTTAGTTTTATCATTAATACACAAATAAATTTAATGACAGGAATGCTTACATTCTTCTTATTTAATAATAGTGGAATTATGTATGCGAAACGTGTTGTTATCGATTTATTTTCTGGTTTATTATTACCGATTAGTTTTTATCCGTTATGGGCCCAAAAAGCAATGGTGTTTTTACCGTTTCAAGCAATTAGTTATATTCCGAGTATGATTTTCTCTGAAGGTATACAAGGAAATAAGTTATATGAAGCTTTATTATTTCAAGTGATTTGGGCAATTATACTTATTATTCCAATTGTACTGATGTGGAAAACGGCGAGAAAACGTCTAATCGTACAAGGGGGATGACGAGATGATATATATAAAATTATTTTTGCAATATGCAAGTCAATATATAAAAACAAAATTGGAGTATCGTGGCGATTTTATCGTCGGATTACTTTCAGATTTATCACTACAAGCTGTTAATTTAATCTTCATTCTCGTTGTGTTTGGGCATACCCAAGCACTAAAAGGGTGGAGCCGAGAAGAAGTGATCTTTATTTATGGGTTCTTTTTAGTACCGTTTGCCATTTTTTCAGCTTTCTTTAATATATGGGACTTTAATGATCGTTACATTATTAAAGGAGAAATGGACCGTATATTAACGAGACCGATTCATAGTTTATTTCAAATTATATTAGAAAGAATGGAACTTGAATCTTTAATTGGAGCTATTACGGGGATTATTGTGATGGGTTATGCAGCAATGGAGCTGCAATTATCT
Organism: Bacillus sp. FSL E2-0195; assembly: GCF_038003645.1. Taxonomy (NCBI): domain Bacteria; kingdom Bacillati; phylum Bacillota; class Bacilli; order Caryophanales; family Bacillaceae; genus Bacillus; species Bacillus sp. FSL E2-0195. The sequence goes on from NZ_JBBOPN010000001.1 coordinate 510,531, forward strand.
TTTTACTGGTATGATTTCTTCTTATTCCTACTCATGGTAGGGGGAGGGGCACTTGTATACGGCGGGATATTTGTTACGCTTGCAAGTTTTGGCTTTTGGTCGGATGCGAAAAGTTCCATTATGCCGCTTATGTATAACATAGGGAATTATGGACGCTACCCTGTTGATATTTATAACCGTGTTATTCGCTTTGTTTTAACGTTTGTTTTACCGTTTGCATTTGTTGGGGTATATCCAGCAGCATACTTTTTAAGAAAAACAGAGTGGAATAGCTATGCTTTCGCAACTCCAATTGTTGGTGTTATCTGTTTTACTATTGCAATTACCCTCTGGAATCAAGGGGTTAAACGATATCGTGGTGCAGGAAATTAATTATAGAAGCTTGTTCGTTTCTAAGGGATAAATCAGCTACAGTCCTCATACATATAAAACGAGGTGGAGGACATGTTATGGGGATTTATTCTATTAATTGCAGCAATCGCTATTTTGAGAAGTGTCCAATTATTATGGAGTTCATATTCAAATTCCAATCGTTTCTTTTCGCTGTACAATTTAGCTACGTTGTTTTTGATTTATACAACGGTACTGATTGCGTTTGGATTAAGTTATGTTGTGCTAGAGGAAATGGGTTTTGCAGTTTTGAAAGAAGATGGGGATAGGTTAAGTGCTCATTCCTTTCAGCTCGTTGAAATATGTTTATATTTTAGCGCGGTTACTTTATTGTCCGTTGGATATGGTGATATAGCTCCGATTGGAATCGGAAGATGGATTGCAATTGGAGAAGCGCTAATTGGATATACATTACCGTTTGCCTTTGTGATGAGATCTGTAATAGACAATGAAAAATAAGGTCGCATTTGATATAGTAAAAGAAAAGAGAAGGAGTGATAACAATGATTACAGTAGGAGAAATGGCACCAGAATTTACATTAGAAGGAAGTAACGGAGAACAAATTCGCTTAGATGACTTTCGCGGTAAAAATGTAGTCCTATATTTTTATCCGAAAGATATGACTCCGGGATGTACAACTGAAGCATGTGATTTTCGTGATGCATATGGATTATTTCAAGAGAAGGATACGGTTATACTTGGTGTAAGTCCAGATTCAGCAAATAGACATATGAAATTCATTGAGAAGCATGAGCTTCCATTTGTACTTTTAGTAGACGAAGATCATAAAGTAGCAGAATTGTACGATGTTTGGAAGCTGAAAAAGAACTTCGGAAAAGAGTACATGGGAATTGAGCGTTCTACATTCCTTATTAATAAAGACGGTGAGCTTGTAAATGAGTGGCGTAAAGTGAAAGTGAAAGGGCATATTGAGGATGTTCTTTCTTATATAAAATAAATCTATATTAATGAGGAGAAAAAATACATATGTAAGGCATGCGTCTATACATATTTTCTTGCGATACATAAAGTGAAAGTGTAGGGCATACCTCCTCAGATGATAGTATTCCAAGTGCGATTATGTCGCACTTTTTTCTATGTAAATGTATAGGGAATGGGGGAAGATACATAAGAATAAGGCTATATACGAAAATAAACCACATACTTATAGTAGAAATATTGACGATTTATAAGAAAAAGAGTACACTCTTTATAAGAATTATAAAATAATAATCCGTATAGAATCGGGGTGCATGACGGTGGTCAAAGAAGAATTAAAAGAAGCGCTAGAAATGCTGAAAAATACGGGTGTACGCATTACTCCACAGCGTCATGCTATTTTAGAGTACCTTGTGGAATCTATGACGCACCCAACAGCGGATGACATTTATAAAGCATTAGAAGGTAAGTTTCCAAATATGAGTGTTGCAACTGTCTATAATAACTTACGTGTGTTTAAAGAAGTTGGACTTGTAAAGGAATTAACTTATGGGGATGCTTCAAGTAGATTTGATTATGTTACAAGTCAACATTATCATGTGATTTGCGAAAAATGTGGTAAGATTGTTGATTTTCCTTATGGAGGATTGGAACAGCTTGAAGAGGAAGCTGCAAAAACGACAGGCTTCGTTATTAATAGTCATCGCTTAGAAATTTATGGCGTTTGTCCAGAGTGTCATAAGGCGTAATATATAATAAAGAAAGAGGCTGACGGCTATACGTCGACCTCTTTCTTTATTATATATGGGAATCGTGTTAGACTCATGAGTATTTAAAATGTTAAGTGAAGAATCAAATTTAATAAGAACAAATACAAGAGGTGATTTCTTAGTTAAGAAATCACCTTTTTAATGAGATGAAACTTCTTTAGTTTTGTAAGCTCCATATACCTATGATTTATAACTCTTCTTATTATATTTCTCATCAAATTCTTTTCCTTCTAGATTTCGATCAAGTGTTAAAGGTTGATTGCAATGCATACATGCGTCGACACGACCGAGCATTTTTGTTGGTTTATCGCAGCTTGGACAAATAATTTGTATCGTTTTTGTAGATAACATACCAATCCAAAAGTAAACAACAGTGCTAGCGATGACAGCTAAAAAACCAACCATCATAAAGGTTGTCATAATAATGATGTTTTCGCGAAAAAAGACACCTAAGTATGCAATGAAGAGGCCGATAAATACTAAACTCAATGCAAAGGTTCGGATTTTATTAATTTTGTTCGAATATTTAATACCCATTCCCACCACACTCCTATAGGAATAATATAACACACAATTTAGAATATTTTATGAAAACGAAGGTGATGATTAAATTTATCACTTATTAAAGAACAGTAGTGCTTTCTTTTAAGATGAAATACAGAAAGAGATTAGGTGGAAGGAGCATGTCTATAAAAGAGGAGTAGTAATTTTTTTCTATAGTTAATTTAGTTTTTTAACGGGATGTGAAATTTTTTCAGAAAAAGTATTGACCCTATATATACTGCGTGATATATTAATAAACGTCGCTGATACGGAAACGCAGTAAACGACAAAAAAGAAATTTAAAAAACTTAGTTGACATCGAAAAACGAAGATGTTAACATAAGGAAGTCGCAATTGAGTGGCGAAGTAGTTCTTTGAAAACTGAACGAAACAAACAACGTGAACGTCAATTTTTATTTTTAGATGCTAGACAAACTAACTTTATTGGAGAGTTTGATCCTGGCTCAGGATGAACGCTGGCGGCGTGCCTAATACATGCAAGTCGAGCGAATGGATTAAGAGCTTGCTCTTATGAAGTTAGCGGCGGACGGGTGAGTAACACGTGGGTAACCTACCCATAAGACTGGGATAACTCCGGGAAACCGGGGCTAATACCGGATAATATTTTGAACTGCATAGTTCGAAATTGAAAGGCGGCTTCGGCTGTCACTTATGGATGGACCCGCGTCGCATTAGCTAGTTGGTGAGGTAACGGCTCACCAAGGCGACGATGCGTAGCCGACCTGAGAGGGTGATCGGCCACACTGGGACTGAGACACGGCCCAGACTCCTACGGGAGGCAGCAGTAGGGAATCTTCCGCAATGGACGAAAGTCTGACGGAGCAACGCCGCGTGAGTGATGAAGGCTTTCGGGTCGTAAAACTCTGTTGTTAGGGAAGAACAAGTGCTAGTTGAATAAGCTGGCACCTTGACGGTACCTAACCAGAAAGCCACGGCTAACTACGTGCCAGCAGCCGCGGTAATACGTAGGTGGCAAGCGTTATCCGGAATTATTGGGCGTAAAGCGCGCGCAGGTGGTTTCTTAAGTCTGATGTGAAAGCCCACGGCTCAACCGTGGAGGGTCATTGGAAACTGGGAGACTTGAGTGCAGAAGAGGAAAGTGGAATTCCATGTGTAGCGGTGAAATGCGTAGAGATATGGAGGAACACCAGTGGCGAAGGCGACTTTCTGGTCTGTAACTGACACTGAGGCGCGAAAGCGTGGGGAGCAAACAGGATTAGATACCCTGGTAGTCCACGCCGTAAACGATGAGTGCTAAGTGTTAGAGGGTTTCCGCCCTTTAGTGCTGAAGTTAACGCATTAAGCACTCCGCCTGGGGAGTACGGCCGCAAGGCTGAAACTCAAAGGAATTGACGGGGGCCCGCACAAGCGGTGGAGCATGTGGTTTAATTCGAAGCAACGCGAAGAACCTTACCAGGTCTTGACATCCTCTGAAAACTCTAGAGATAGAGCTTCTCCTTCGGGAGCAGAGTGACAGGTGGTGCATGGTTGTCGTCAGCTCGTGTCGTGAGATGTTGGGTTAAGTCCCGCAACGAGCGCAACCCTTGATCTTAGTTGCCATCATTAAGTTGGGCACTCTAAGGTGACTGCCGGTGACAAACCGGAGGAAGGTGGGGATGACGTCAAATCATCATGCCCCTTATGACCTGGGCTACACACGTGCTACAATGGACGGTACAAAGAGCTGCAAGACCGCGAGGTGGAGCTAATCTCATAAAACCGTTCTCAGTTCGGATTGTAGGCTGCAACTCGCCTACATGAAGCTGGAATCGCTAGTAATCGCGGATCAGCATGCCGCGGTGAATACGTTCCCGGGCCTTGTACACACCGCCCGTCACACCACGAGAGTTTGTAACACCCGAAGTCGGTGGGGTAACCTTTATGGAGCCAGCCGCCTAAGGTGGGACAGATGATTGGGGTGAAGTCGTAACAAGGTAGCCGTATCGGAAGGTGCGGCTGGATCACCTCCTTTCTATGGAGAATTGATGAACGCAGTTCATCAATAAACGTTGACTTGTTTTGTTTCGTTCAGTTTTGAGAGAACTATCTCTCAAGTTTAAATGTATGTTCTTTGAAAACTAGATAACAGTGTAGCTCATATTTTTTTAATTTTAGTTTGGTTAAGTTAGAAAGGGCGCACGGTGGATGCCTTGACACTAGGAGTCGATGAAGGACGGGACTAACGCCGATATGCTTCGGGGAGCTGTAAGTAAGCTTTGATCCGAAGATTTCCGAATGGGGAAACCCACTATACGTAATGGTATGGTATCCTTACCTGAATACATAGGGTATGGAAGACAGACCCAGGGAACTGAAACATCTAAGTACCTGGAGGAAGAGAAAGCAAATGCGATTTCCTGAGTAGCGGCGAGCGAAACGGAATCTAGCCCAAACCAAGAGGCTTGCCTCTTGGGGTTGTAGGACATTCTATACGGAGTTACAAAGGAACGAGGTAGACGAAGCGACCTGGAAAGGTCCGTCACAGAGGGTAATAACCCCGTAGTCGAAACTTCGTTCTCTCTTGAATGTATCCTGAGTACGGCGGAACACGTGAAATTCCGTCGGAATCTGGGAGGACCATCTCCCAAGGCTAAATACTCCCTAGTGATCGATAGTGAACCAGTACCGTGAGGGAAAGGTGAAAAGCACCCCGGAAGGGGAGTGAAAGAGATCCTGAAACCGTGTGCCTACAAATAGTCAGAGCCCGTTAATGGGTGATGGCGTGCCTTTTGTAGAATGAACCGGCGAGTTACGATCCCGTGCGAGGTTAAGCTGAAGAGGCGGAGCCGCAGCGAAAGCGAGTCTGAATAGGGCGTTTAGTACGTGGTCGTAGACCCGAAACCAGGTGATCTACCCATGTCCAGGGTGAAGTTCAGGTAACACTGAATGGAGGCCCGAACCCACGCACGTTGAAAAGTGCGGGGATGAGGTGTGGGTAGCGGAGAAATTCCAATCGAACCTGGAGATAGCTGGTTCTCCCCGAAATAGCTTTAGGGCTAGCCTTAAGTGTAAGAGTCTTGGAGGTAGAGCACTGATTGAACTAGGGGTCCTCATCGGATTACCGAATTCAGTCAAACTCCGAATGCCAATGACTTATCCTTAGGAGTCAGACTGCGAGTGATAAGATCCGTAGTCAAGAGGGAAACAGCCCAGATCGCCAGCTAAGGTCCCAAAGTGTGTATTAAGTGGAAAAGGATGTGGAGTTGCTTAGACAACTAGGATGTTGGCTCAGAAGCAGCCACCATTTAAAGAGTGCGTAATAGCTCACTAGTCGAGTGACTCTGCGCCGAAAATGTACCGGGGCTAAATACACCACCGAAGCTGCGAATTGATACCAATGGTATCAGTGGTAGGGGAGCGTTCTAAGTGCAGTGAAGTCAGACCGGAAGGACTGGTGGAGCGCTTAGAAGTGAGAATGCCGGTATGAGTAGCGAAAGACGGGTGAGAATCCCGTCCACCGAATGCCTAAGGTTTCCTGAGGAAGGCTCGTCCGCTCAGGGTTAGTCAGGACCTAAGCCGAGGCCGACAGGCGTAGGCGATGGACAACAGGTTGATATTCCTGTACCACCTCTTTATCGTTTGAGCAATGGAGGGACGCAGAAGGATAGAAGAAGCGTGCGATTGGTTGTGCACGTCCAAGCAGTTAGGCTGATAAGTAGGCAAATCCGCTTATCGTGAAGGCTGAGCTGTGATGGGGAAGCTCCTTATGGAGCGAAGTCTTTGATTCCCCGCTGCCAAGAAAAGCTTCTAGCGAGATAAAAGGTGCCTGTACCGCAAACCGACACAGGTAGGCGAGGAGAGAATCCTAAGGTGTGCGAGAGAACTCTGGTTAAGGAACTCGGCAAAATGACCCCGTAACTTCGGGAGAAGGGGTGCTTTCTTAACGGAAAGCCGCAGTGAATAGGCCCAAGCGACTGTTTAGCAAAAACACAGGTCTCTGCGAAGCCGTAAGGCGAAGTATAGGGGCTGACACCTGCCCGGTGCTGGAAGGTTAAGGAGAGGGGTTAGCGTAAGCGAAGCTCTGAACTGAAGCCCCAGTAAACGGCGGCCGTAACTATAACGGTCCTAAGGTAGCGAAATTCCTTGTCGGGTAAGTTCCGACCCGCACGAAAGGTGTAACGATTTGGGCACTGTCTCAACCAGAGACTCGGTGAAATTATAGTACCTGTGAAGATGCAGGTTACCCGCGACAGGACGGAAAGACCCCGTGGAGCTTTACTGTAGCCTGATATTGAATTTTGGTACAGTTTGTACAGGATAGGCGGGAGCCATTGAAACCGGAGCGCTAGCTTCGGTGGAGGCGCTGGTGGGATACCGCCCTGACTGTATTGAAATTCTAACCTACGGGTCTTATCGACCCGGGAGACAGTGTCAGGTGGGCAGTTTGACTGGGGCGGTCGCCTCCTAAAGTGTAACGGAGGCGCCCAAAGGTTCCCTCAGAATGGTTGGAAATCATTCGTAGAGTGCAAAGGCATAAGGGAGCTTGACTGCGAGACCTACAAGTCGAGCAGGGACGAAAGTCGGGCTTAGTGATCCGGTGGTTCCGCATGGAAGGGCCATCGCTCAACGGATAAAAGCTACCCCGGGGATAACAGGCTTATCTCCCCCAAGAGTCCACATCGACGGGGAGGTTTGGCACCTCGATGTCGGCTCATCGCATCCTGGGGCTGTAGTCGGTCCCAAGGGTTGGGCTGTTCGCCCATTAAAGCGGTACGCGAGCTGGGTTCAGAACGTCGTGAGACAGTTCGGTCCCTATCCGTCGTGGGCGCAGGAAATTTGAGAGGAGCTGTCCTTAGTACGAGAGGACCGGGATGGACGCACCGCTGGTGTACCAGTTGTTCTGCCAAGGGCATAGCTGGGTAGCTATGTGCGGAAGGGATAAGTGCTGAAAGCATCTAAGCATGAAGCCCCCCTCAAGATGAGATTTCCCATAGCGTAAGCTAGTAAGATCCCTGAAAGATGATCAGGTTGATAGGTTCGAGGTGGAAGCATGGTGACATGTGGAGCTGACGAATACTAATAGATCGAGGACTTAACCATATAATATGAAGCAACGTTATCTAGTTTTGAGAGAATATAAAAAACTTATTGACTTTCAGGGTGAATAAGTTATAATAATGATTGTCTCAAAAGAATAATGTCTGGTAATGATGGCAGAGAGGTCACACCCGTTCCCATACCGAACACGGAAGTTAAGCTCTCTAGCGCCGATGGTAGTTGGGACCTTGTCCCTGTGAGAGTAGGACGTTGCCAGGCAATATTATTCCGCAGTAGCTCAGCGGTAGAGCTATCGGCTGTTAACCGATCGGTCGTAGGTTCGATTCCTACCTGCGGAGCCATTGGAGAGCTGTCCGAGTTGGCCGAAGGAGCACGATTGGAAATCGTGTATACGTCACAAGCGTATCAAGGGTTCGAATCCCTTGCTCTCCGCCATAAGGAATTTATAATATTTGGCCCGTTGGTCAAGTGGTTAAGACACCGCCCTTTCACGGCGGTAACACGGGTTCGAATCCCGTACGGGTCACCACTTTTGGAGGATTAGCTCAGCTGGGAGAGCACCTGCCTTACAAGCAGGGGGTCGGCGGTTCGATCCCGTCATCCTCCACCATATAAATTATATGAATAATATTGTCGCGGGGTGGAGCAGTACGGTAGCTCGTCGGGCTCATAACCCGAAGGTCGCAGGTTCAAATCCTGTCCCCGCAACCAAACATTCTCGTAATGTAGTTGCTAACACTTATCATATAATTATATAAATAATATTATCGCGGGGTGGAGCAGTACGGTAGCTCGTCGGGCTCATAACCCGAAGGTCGCAGGTTCAAATCCTGTCCCCGCAACCAAATGGTCCCGTGGTGTAGTGGTTAACATGCCTGCCTGTCACGCAGGAGATCGCCGGTTCGACCCCGGTCGGGACCGCCATTTTAATAAGGCTCGGTAGCTCAGTCGGTAGAGCAGAGGACTGAAAATCCTCGTGTCGGCGGTTCGATTCCGTCCCGAGCCACCATTTTAATAAAATATGCCGGCTTAGCTCAATTGGTAGAGCAACTGACTTGTAATCAGTAGGTTGGGGGTTCAAGTCCTCTAGCCGGCACCATGTAAGTTTCGGAGGGGTAGCGAAGTGGCTAAACGCGGCGGACTGTAAATCCGCTCCTTCGGGTTCGGCAGTTCGAATCTGCCCCCCTCCACCATTTTACATAGGGGCATAGTTTAAAGGTAGAACTGAGGTCTCCAAAACCTCCAGTGTGGGTTCAATTCCTACTGCCCCTGCCAAATATATAAACACAACATGGCGGTTGTGGCGAAGTGGTTAACGCACCGGATTGTGGCTCCGGCATTCGTGGGTTCAATTCCCATCAGTCGCCCCATTTTTATTTTTTAAAAATTACAAATAAATTAATGGATACTTACATATAATTAAGTAAAACTTCGGTGGGCTATAGCCAAGCGGTAAGGCAACGGACTTTGACTCCGTCATGCGCTGGTTCGAATCCAGCTAGCCCAGCCATTTTTGCGGAAGTAGTTCAGTGGTAGAATACAACCTTGCCAAGGTTGGGGTCGCGGGTTCGAATCCCGTCTTCCGCTCCACTTTAACTTCATATGGCGGCATAGCCAAGTGGTAAGGCAGAGGTCTGCAAAACCTTTACCACCGGTTCAAATCCGGTTGCCGCCTTTCTTTTATGCCGATGTGGCGGAATTGGCAGACGCGCACGACTCAAAATCGTGTTCCTTCGGGAGTGTCGGTTCGACCCCGACCATCGGTATCACGAACGGCGTAACATCAAGGCTCTACACTAATTGTGTAGAGTTTTTTTGTGTTTTTTTTACACTACAAAATAAGCACTAATAGTGCGTTGGGGTAGTGTGCGGTGAGTAAGTGACGAACTTTAGATACAGTTGGAAGAAACTATGAAGTATTAAAAGGATAAAATTTCAGTAGAATATTACATATACAAGAATTTTTTCGAGCACTCTAGAGAGAATCTCTCCACCCTGGTGACATGAAGTTAAATCCGATACCACCAGTTGAAATTACCACATTATCAGCTGGTAATTTCGTAATTTCGAAAAACTTCTTTTCAAACTCTTCTCTGTTGTACTTGTACATAGTTGAGTGACACGACCATATTTGCGTTGAAGTACTCATCCAGTCCCCTAATTCCTTTAATTTAGGGAACGAATCAAATTGAATTGGACCATCCAATTTTATGAATCTCACTTGATAGATAGTTGGGTTTAACTTCTCTCCTATTCCTTTAAAACCATGTGATTTTTTCTCATTTGAATGTGTCATAATTCTCCCTCCATCTTTTCTTCAAATTTTTTCCTATTTTAATTATACAGCAATAGAAAGTAATTAAGGAAATATTATGGGATTAGTAGAGGAATGAAAAGGAATAACTTTAGTTTGATAATGAATAGTTCATAACATACTACATAACAAATCTTTAAAAGGACATGGCAGCTTTGCCCTGTTTCTTATTGTTTAGCGAGAAATAATAAAATAAATCATCACAGTAATAAATGAAATATGATAAATTTAATCAAGGGAGAGAAATGAAAGTAAAAGGTGTCAGTTATTTAATATGATTCCATTTTGGCCCGTTTCATTTTAATTTATCATGTTTAAAGAAGCTCAAAATTTTTAAAATGCTTTAAAATAAAGGATTTTAAGGGTAGCACTCTATATAAATGTCACCTAAAAAGACCCTAACAGAAATGTTAGGGTTTTTTTTGTTAAATTATGCTATGTGATTCTAAAATTCGTAATAAACTTAGGAATTCATGTATAATATAACTTGTCGAAAGAACAAAATGATAGTGATTTATATTATGTCTGTAATATGAATCAAAAATGAACTTTTTATATTTCTTTTAAAAATGTGTTGAATACACATTATATTTCATATTAATATTTTTATGTAGATTTAAAATGGGAAAGAGAGTGGAAAGTATGGGCCGTAAATGGAACAATATTAAAGAAAAAAAAGCATCAAAAGATGCAAATACAAGCCGTATATACGCGAAATTTGGACGTGAAATTTATGTGGCAGCAAAACAAGGCGAGCCAGATCCAGAATCAAACCAAACGTTAAGAGTTGTATTAGAACGTGCGAAAACATACAACGTGCCAAGAACAATTATTGACCGTGCGATTGAAAAGGCAAAAGGCGGTTCAGAAGAAAACTATGACGAGCTTCGTTATGAAGGCTTTGGACCAAACGGATCTATGGTAATTGTAGATACACTGACAAATAACGTAAACCGTACTGCAGCAGATGTACGTGCTGCATTTAGCAAAAACAGTGGTAACATGGGTGTAAACGGTTCTGTCGCTTACATGTTTGATGCGACAGCTGTTATAGGTCTTGAAGGTAAAACATCAGATGAAGTTCTTGAAATCTTAATGGAAGCAGATGTAGATGCACGTGACATTCTAGAAGAAGAAGATTCTGTTATCGTTTATGCTGAACCTGATCAGTTCCATTCAGTACAATCTGCACTTAAAGGTGCTGGTGTTGAAGAATTTACAGTTGCAGAATTAACAATGCTTGCACAAAGTGATGTAGAACTTCCTGAAGATGCTCAAGTACAATTTGAAAAAATGGTTGATGCATTAGAAGATTTAGAAGATGTACAGCAAGTTTACCACAACGTAGACTTAGGGGAATAATATAAGACAGAAGACCCTTTCCTTTAACGGATAGGGTCTTTTTTTATGGAGTTAATTAAGGTGGTAAAGTATTAAAGGTATTTTGTAGCTGCTAGGGAATATGGTTATAGGTTTGTATTTTAAATAATCATATTTCTAGGAGGTATTTCTGTGGAGCATAAAACACCAAAGCATATTGTTGCCGTAGCAGGTTATTTAACAAATGAAAAGAATGAGGTGCTTTTAACGAAAGTGCACTGGCGAGCAGATACGTGGGAAATGCCTGGAGGACAGGTAGAAGAAGGGGAAGCGCTCGATCAAGCTGTTTGCAGAGAAATAATGGAGGAAACAGGATTAACTGTGAAGCCTATCGGAGTTACAGGGATTTATTATAATGCTTCTATGCATATTGTAGCTGTTGTTTTTAAAGTAGCATATGTTAGTGGTGAAATAAAAATTCAATCTGAAGAAATACAAGAGGCTAAATTTGTTGCTTTAAACGAAGAGAACATTGATGAGTATATAACGCGTCCTCATATGAAATCAAGGACACTTGATGCGATGAAAGCAATGCATTTTATTCCATACGAAACATGGGAAGTTCAGCCATATAATCTTATAGGAAGGTTGTAAAGAAAAGGTTAGTTATTTGAGGACAGCTCAAATTGCTAACCTTTTCTTTATGTATACTGTTTCAGAAAAAGGTCACAATAATAAAGTGTAGGCTAATAATTGGTGGAGGAATCAGGACTACCACCTAATTTCCTAGCTTTAGCCAAGTTTTGAGGGAGAATTCTTACTGCACACAAATAGCGAGATAATCCGAAAGCTAGTATTGATTTACAGAACGTTCGTTCTGTATAATAGTGATATATCGTATATAATTAGATTGCTAGATGTTTAAAAGTATAAATGTATAAACTGATATAATAAAAGAATAAAGTGAAATTAAGGAGAGTCCTACTTCCTATAAATAGTGTGATAAATAAATGTATATTCAACATTTCATATGAATAGTAGATAAAAAGGGACTGTGATACAATACATTTTTACACCTTACAATGTTGTAAGGTAGGTGTAAGAGAAATCGATGGGATATTCTTTTATAACAAGGTATTCTTAAATTAAGAGTTATATGCTGTGTGGAAAAGAGGTGTTCGAGATGAAAGAACGAGTATTATCTAGAGTGAATTATCATCAAAAAGTTGCATTAAATCCATTAACTAAATTTCTTTATAAAGCCATTATATTATTATTATTGTTAAGTTTTGCATTATTATTCGTTGGAAATGTAATGATTGAGCGAAGTGATATTAGTAAATTACATGTACCCGCTAAGTTAGAGGTGCCAGAATCATTAACACACGCATTTATTGCGACGGAAGATAAAAGGTTTTATCATCATAACGGTTTAGACTATATAGCGATTATCAGGGCGTCTATTGAAAATATAAAAGCTGGTGGTGTTGTGCAAGGAGGAAGCACGATTACACAGCAGTTATCTAAAAATGCTTTCTTATCTAATGAACGTACATTTTCCCGTAAGTGGAAAGAAATTTTTTATACGAAAAAGATTGAACGTACATTCACAAAGGATGAGATATTAAAATTGTATGTAAGTAATATTTACTACGGAGAAGGCGCATGGGGGATTGAAAAAGCAGCAAACCTTTACTTCGGTAAAAAAGTGGATCAATTAACACTGGCTGAAAGTGCAATGATGGCTGCTATAGTAAAAGCACCGGCTTATTACTCACCTGCACAAAATTATGATAAAGCAGTTGAGAGACGGAATGTAGTTTTAAGGCTAATGGAGAAAGAAGGGTATATAAATCATGATGAATATGTGCAAGCAGTTAGTGAGAAATTAGTAATTCGCCATGATATAAAAACAGAGCAATCCATGTTAAAAAATGCCCGTGAAAAAGCAGTAAGTTAAAAGAAGTTCCTACATAGGAGCTTCTTTTTTTAATAATTTGTGACAAAAGGCGACACAATATTGTCACAAACGTTGTATTTTTGTAATTTATGTGAGCGTGTTCATTGCGTGACCTATGTAAGTATTGATATTATGTGTATTGTGTACAATGATGTATACAGAATATGAAATTAAAGAGGAATGTATATGAAATCATCAAACAAACTCATGGCTCTTGGTATAGTTTTTTCTATCGCAGTATTGATTGTAATCGGGACGATTGTGTATAGCATCATAAATGACAAGAAAGATAAAGGGAATGAGATGTTTGCTTATTCTACGCAACAATCTTTAGGGAAAGATGATGCTCCAGTTAAGGTAGTTGAATTTGGAGACTTTAAATGTCCAGCTTGTCGTACTTGGGATGTAACAGTATTACCACGATTAAAAGAAGAGTATATTGATAAAGGTAAAGTGCAGTTATATTTTATTAACTTCCCGTTTATCGGAAAAGACTCTGATTTAGGTGCAGCTGCCGGTGAAGCAATTTATAAACAAGATCAAGATTCATTCTGGATTTTCTATGATGAGATTTATCAAAATCAAAAGAAAGATACGGAAGAATGGATTACAGAAGAATTACTTCTTAATATTGTGAAAGAAAAGCTTCCGAAAATTAATGTAGAACAGTTTAAAAAAGATTTACACAGTAAAGAAATGAAAGACAAAGTACGTAAAGATTCAGATCGTGCTCAAAAATTAAAAGTTCAAGGTGCTCCTTCAGTATATATAAATGGGAATCTTGCAAACCCTGATTTCGATAGTATGAAGAAGGCGATTGATAAAGAATTGAAAAAGTGATGAGGTATCTCATCACTTTTTCGACTTTTTTCGATAAATTTCTTGCTTCGATTTTTTTTACATGCTATACTACTTTACATAAGTTATTTCAATATCTTATATTTTTTTCATATTTGCGGGTGTAGTTTAGTGGTAAAACAAGAGCCTTCCAAGCTCTGGTCGAGAGTTCGATTCTCTTCACCCGCTCCAAATTTTATTTAATGTTTTTCTAATAAATTGTGATCAACGCAGTGTTTCGTTTCTAAGATAAACGAAGCATTGCGTTTTTTAATGTTTGAAAATCATAATTGTATGCGAAAATAGAAGTGAAGAATATTATTCCAAAAGTGAATTGATAACCAATATAGTCGTTACATAAGGGATGGATTCATCGGTGGAGGCGATTGAAAATGGACTTTGAACAATTAAAGCAAGATGTAATTGCGTATAGTAAAACGATTGGTATAGATAAAATAGGTTTTGCCAGTGCTTCACCATTTGAGGAATTAAAGCAGCGTCTAATCCAGCAACAACAATTGAATTATCAGTCTGGATTCGAAGAGCCTGATATAGAGAAGAGAACGAATCCACAGCTATTGTTACCTGGTGCGAAATCAATTATTGCGATTGCTTTAGCATACCCTTCAAAATTAAAAAATGCACCATTAAGTAAACGAGGGGAACGACGTGGGATTTTTTGCCGTGCTTCTTGGGGCCAAGATTATCACCTTGTTCTACGAGATCGTTTGCAAAAGTTAGAGGCGTATTTAATCGAAAAGCTGCCGGATATAGAAGTGAAATCAATGGTTGATACAGGGGAGCTAAGTGATCGAGCTGTTTCAGAGCGTGCCGGTATTGGATGGAGTGGTAAGAACTGCGCTATTATTACGCCGGAATTTGGTTCGTATGTATACTTAGGAGAAATGATTACGAATGTTCCATTCCCTCCTGATCGGCCAATAGAAGATCAATGTGGAAGTTGTACGAAATGTATTGATATTTGTCCTACAGGTGCTTTAGTACAAGGCGGGCAGTTGGACTCGAAGAAATGTATTGCATTTTTAACACAGACAAAAGGGTTTCTGCCTGAAGAATATCGCGATAAAATAGGAAACCGTATATATGGATGTGATACGTGTCAGACTGTTTGTCCGAAAAATAAAGGAATGGATTTTCATAACCATCCTGAAATGGAGCCTGACCCTGAGTTAGTTAAACCGTTATTAACACCACTTTTAACAATTAGTAATCGTGATTTTAAAGAGAAGTATGGAATTATGTCTGGTTCATGGAGAGGTAAAAAACCATTGCAACGAAATGCTATTTTAGCACTTGCACATTTCAAAGAAACAGCAGCACTTCCTGATTTAATCGGTGTTATGAAAGATGATCCAAGACCAGTACTTCGAGGTACAGCAGCATGGGCACTTGGGAAAATTGGTGGAGATGGAGTAGGAGAAGCGATTGAAAAAGCGATGGAACGTGAGAAAGATGAAGAGGTTCTTCATGAAATGAATCGTGGACTTGAATTGTTAGCACAGAAAAAAGAGTAGATAATATTTCCCTTTTTCATATTGTAATATGGGAGGGAAACGAAATGGTTGTAAAAGCGAATATTGAAAAGCAAGTGCAACAGTTTTTAGCATATATAACAGAGAAACGAACAGATGTAGATGGTATTGCAGTAGATTTGTTACAAATGGTACAGAGAAAGAAACAATTGTTTCAAAAGCGTAGTGCACATATAGTGAAAGCAACTGCAGATATTTCTTTCGTTAGACAATTAAATAGTAATGAGCATCAAGAAATTGATTATCAAATACACTTGAAATATTTAATTAAGCATAAAGAATTATTTTATATCGAAGAGGAACAATTAAAACGACGAGTTTGTTTAAAAAATAGTTGTATAATAGATGATTATGCTCTTGAAGTGTCAGAAGAAATAGGAATAGGTGAAACGTTAGAACGGGAAGTCACGAAAGAAAAATACGGTTCATATCAATATAATCGTTTAGAGGCAGTGAAATATGCAGAGCGTTGGTGGGATGATCGCAATTCTGCATACCGTAATTTTCCGGATAATTGTACAAATTTCATTTCACAATGTCTGCACACTGGAGAAGTACCGATGAATGGACATCCTAACATTCGTAAAGGGTGGTGGCAAAGGGGAAACCAGTGGAGTTGGAGCTGGGCTGTAGCACACTCTTTTTATTGGTATTTGTCAGGTGCTACAACAGGGCTTCGAGCAGAAGCAGTAGAAAGGCCAGAAGACCTTATTCTTGGCGATGTAATTGCGTATGATTTTGAGGATGATGGTAGGTGGAATCATACGACAATTGTAGTAGCAAAAGACGCAGATGGTATGCCGCTTGTAAATGCACATTCAGCGAATAGCCGCAGGCGTTATTGGAACTATGAAGATTCTAGTAAATATACACCACAAATGAAATATAAATTCTTTCATATTATTAATGGGTAGAGATTTTTCGTTCAAGTGGTATAATACGTAGTAGATAAAAAATAGAGGTGAATATCGCGTGGGAGTACATGTTGTTTTATATCAACCAGAAATTCCAGCAAATACAGGAAATATTGCACGTACTTGTGCAGCAACTGGAACAGAATTACATTTGATTAGACCGCTTGGATTTTCAACGGATGACAAAATGTTAAAGCGTGCAGGATTAGATTATTGGCAGCACGTAAAAGTTACGTATTATGATTCAATCGAAGAATTTTATGAAAAAAATAAAGATGGTGAATTCTTTTATTTAACAAAGTATGGCGAGAAAGCTCATACAGCATTTGATTATAGCAAACGTGAGAAGGATTACTATTTCGTATTTGGAAGAGAAACAAATGGATTACCAGCTAATGTAATTGAAGAAAACTTCGATCATTGTTTACGTATTCCAATGACGGATAAAGTACGTTCATTAAATTTATCTAATACAGCAGCAATTTTAATTTATGAAGCGTTCCGTCAACAAAATTATCCAGGATTAGATTTAGAAATCGTGTATTAAAAGTCGCCATTTGGCGGCTTTTTTATTTTTTAAAAAAATATGTAATCATACATTTTAAAAAAGGTACATATTCATATAGAATGAGATATATGAATAAAAATAGATAAGACGGGTTGAGATAAATATGAAGGAACAATATAATAATCAAAATACCTTTTTAAGTATGATAGATATGGATTTAGTAAGACAGGGATTGTTACATGCTATTCAAGATTTAGTGTTTATTGTGAAAGTTATTGATGATGAAACTTTTAAATATATTTATGTGAATAAAATAGGAATGAATCACGCCAGGCTAGGGAAAGAATGTTATGGGAAAACTTTTGCAGAAGTATTACCAGAAGATACGGCAAGGTTATTGCAAGGACACTATGCAAAAGTAATGAGAGAAGCGAGAGCAATTACATTTTGTGATGTAATTAGTTTGCCAACTGGTGATATACATTATGAATCTTCACTTAATCCAGTATGCGATGTAAATGGAACATGTCAGTTTATTATTTGTATTACTAGAGATATTACAGCACAGGTTAAGAAAAAAGTGGAAGTAGAAGAAAAACAAATGTTATTTAAGTCATTACTAGAATATAATAATGATTCCATTATATCTGTAGATTCTATTGGAAGAATTACATATGCAAATCCAGCGACTTATGAAATTTTTGGGTATCGATATGAAGAGTTAAAGGACCAATTTATTTGTCAGTTTATAAATAAAGAATATGAAAAAAATTTTCAAATTATATTTAAAAATGCTTTACAGGGAAGAGCAAAACAAATTGTTGCAAAGAAATATATTCATAAAGAAGGATATGAACTTTATATTTCCGTGAGGACAATCCCCATTATTGTGAATAGTGAAATCGTCGGGGTGTACATTGTTACGAGGGATGTTACGAGGCAAGTATTAAATGAGATGAAAACAGAATATTTAGCTTACTTTGATCAGTTAACGGGGTTAATGAATAGAATATCATGTACAAATAAGCTAAATGAATTTTTAGCTGAGAATAAAGAATTCGCATTGGTTTTTATAGATTTGGATGAATTTCACCTTATTAATGATACATTTGGTCATAAAGAAGGGGATCAAGTCTTAAAAAAAGTTACTGAATGCTTACGAGACCTAAAAATAGAAGATATGCATTTATTTAGAGAACATGATGATCAATTTGTTATGTTAATAGAAAATATAACGAGAGAATACGTAGAGGAAGTTGCACAAACAATATTAAAAAAAATTAGTGGGCATTTTGTAATAGAAGAAGAGGATGTTTATTTGAGTGCATCAATTGGGATTGTAATGGCCCCAGAAGATGGAATGGATGAAAAAATGCTTTTCCAAAGAGTCGACGCAGCTTTGGAAAAAGCAAAGGAAAAAGGAAAAGGGTATTATCATTTTTATTGTAGTGGATTAGATTGTGAACGTGAACAAAGGTTTATAATAGAAAATCAGTTACATCGTGCTATAGAGAAAAATGAATTTTCCCTCTATTATCAACCTCAAATTAATATTGAAACGGGAAAGATGGCCAGTATGGAAGCCTTAATAAGGTGGGAGAATAAGGAGCTAGGTTTTGTCTCGCCAAATCAATTTATCCCACTTGCTGAAAGAACAGGGTTTATTATTAAACTTGATGAATGGGTAGTACATCAAGTTTGTGAACAGATACGTGAATGGTTAAATAAAGGATATGAGGTTGTACCAATTGCAGTTAATATTTCAGCTAGACATTTTCGTTCTATTACATTAATAGAGATGATTACACGTGCTTTAAATAAGTACAACGTTCCCCCTCATTTATTAGCAATAGAAGTTACAGAAGGGGCTCTTATACATAAAGATGTATCAAAAAGAGTGTTACTGCAGTTAAAAGAACAAAATTTAAAGATTCATTTAGATGACTTTGGAACGGGATATTCATCTTTAAGTTATTTAAAAACATATCCGATTGATACGTTAAAAATTGATCGTTCTTTTATGGAAGGTATATATAAAGATGAAAGAGATACGAATATTACGGCTGCAATTATTCATTTAGCACATACTCTAGGGTTAAATGTAATTGCAGAAGGAGTAGAAAAGGCGGAACAAATACAGTTCTTAAAGGAAAAGAATGTGAAAATCGTACAAGGTTATTTTTATAATCGCCCTTTATCAATATACGATGTGGAAAATATTTATTTTAAATAGTGTATAAAAAACAAGAAAAAAAGTGATGTGCTGAAAAGCACATCACTTTTTTTGTGTACCTGGCTTATCGTTATAACCAGATGTAAAAATAGCTGTAAGAAATGTGAGTGATACACCTAAAATTAATAATAACTTCATACTAATTTCCCCCTTACTTTTTCGGTTTACGAATCCTATTTGTGAATCGAAATGTATGTAAGGTTCCCAGAAGAAAAGAATTTATTTACAATGAATAGCAGCGTGAAAACTTTAATACCTTTATTATACAGAATTTTCTTTGAATTTTGGAGAGAATTTTATAGCGCTATTATATATTTCGTTTTGATTTAAAGAATGTTTAAGGACATCCTAGCATACCTTTTATAATAATCCGATTGAACAAGGAGATGGGGGAGGAGCTATAATGGATATTCTAAAGAAAATTGAACAATATCGGGAAGCAGAAGAACGTTTACAATGGGAAGGTACGTTTGCGGAGTATTTGGAGCTTGTGAAAGAAAGACCATGGGTGGCTCAAACAGCACACTCTCGCATTTACAATATGATAAAAGATGCTGGAATTGAAGAAGTTGATGGTAGAAGAAAATATAACTTCTTTAGTAATCAGCTATTTGGATTAGAGGATGCTTTAGAACGCCTTGTGGAAGAATATTTTCATCCATCTGCAAAACGATTAGATGTTAGGAAACGTATTTTGTTATTAATGGGGCCTGTTAGTGGGGGGAAATCAACATTAGTTACGATGTTGAAACGAGGATTAGAAACATATTCACGAACAGATCGTGGAGCGATTTTTGCAATAAAAGGATGCCCAATGCATGAAGATCCACTTCATTTAATTCCGCAACATTTACGGAATGATTTCTTTGATGAATATGGAGTAAGGATTGAAGGGAATTTATCACCATTAAATGTTATGCGTCTAGAGCAAGAATATGGGGCAAGAATTGAGGATGTAGTTGTAGAGCGTATTTTCTTCTCTGAAGATCGCCGTACAGGAATTGGTACATTTAGTCCTTCTGATCCAAAATCACAAGATATTGCCGATTTAACAGGTAGTCTAGACTTTTCTACAATTGCAGAATACGGTTCGGAATCAGATCCTCGTGCATATCGATTTGATGGAGAATTAAATAAGGCGAACCGCGGCATGATGGAATTCCAAGAGATGTTAAAATGTGATGAGAAATTTTTATGGCATTTACTATCGCTTACACAAGAAGGGAATTTTAAAGCAGGAAGATTTGCGCTTATTTCAGCAGATGAATTAATTGTAGCGCATACAAATGAAACAGAGTATCGTTCCTTCATAGCAAATAAGAAAAATGAAGCATTGCATTCACGAATTATTGTAATGCCGGTTCCATATAATTTACGGGTTAGTGAAGAAGAACATATTTATGAAAAAATGATTCGTGAAAGTGATGTGTCCAATGTTCATATTGCACCGCATACACTTCGCGTTGCAGCAATGTTCACTATTTTAACTCGTTTAAAAGACCCGAAGCGTCCAGATATTGATTTAATTAAAAAGATGCGTTTATATGATGGAGAAACGGTAGAAGGATATAATACGATTGATGTAGAGGAACTGCAACGCGAATATCAAGATGAAGGTATGAAGGGGATTGACCCTCGTTATGTCATTAACCGAATTTCTTCTACAATTATTCGAAAAGAGGTACCATCTATTAATGCACTAGATGTACTGAGATCGTTAAAAGACGGATTGGATCAGCACCCGTCAATTAGTAGTGAGGACCGAGAGCGCTATATGAATTTCATCTCATTAGCGAGAAAAGAATACGATGAAATTGCTAAGAAAGAAGTACAAAAAGCATTTGTTTATTCATACGAAGAATCAGCTAAGACACTTATGGATAATTACTTAGATAACGTCGAAGCATACTGCAATAAATCAAAATTACGTGATCCGTTAACTGGTGAAGAAATGAGCCCAGATGAAAAACTTATGCGTTCGATTGAAGAGCAAATTGGAATTTCAGAAAATGCTAAAAAGGCATTCCGTGAAGAAATTTTAATTCGCATTTCTGCTTACGCACGTAAAGGGAAACGCTTTGATTATAATTCACACGAACGTCTTCGTGAAGCGATTCAGAAAAAATTATTTGCCGATTTAAAAGATATAGTGAAAATTACAACATCAACGAAAACACCAGACGAAAATCAGCTTAAGAAAATCAATGATGTTGTTGCACGCTTAATTGATGAGCATGGCTATAATTCTTCATCTGCGAATGAATTGTTACGATATGTAGGTAGTTTGTTAAATCGATAGTTTGATAACAAAACGCTGTCTCTTATTCTTGGGGCGGCGTTTTGTTATCTATTGATATTTGTAAAAAATGTCATAGCTTGTCCGAATATAATAAATTAAGATGCGATTTTATGAATTTCTTGTCAATTATTTTTACAATATGCATATGATAGAGTAACCAACCATTCATACAAAAAAGCCAACACAATACAATATGTTGCAAAACGAAAATGTGTGCAACAATGCATTGTGTTTCTTTCTTATCAACGGCTGAATGTTTCTTTCTTAATTATGTGAGTGGCAAAATTTTGTTTAGGATGCTCGGAGTATTGTATGAAAAACGCTATATATGTTTATGGGATGATTTTCGATGAACAGTTATTTTTCAAATATTCTAGTTACGCACACTAGAAAACAAAATTATAGATTGCTGTTCATAGGGGAAGACAATTACAGTAAGGAGGGAAAGGAATGAGCGAAGAAAACCAACCAAATTACACGATTTCACAGGAAAACTGGTCCCTCCATCGCAAAGGATATGACGACCAACAACGCCATCAAGAAAAAGTGCAGGAGGCAATCAAAAATAATTTACCAGACCTTGTAACAGAAGAAAGTATAGTTATGTCTAATGGCAAGGATGTTGTGAAAATACCGATTCGTTCTTTAGATGAATATAAGATTAGATACAATTATGATAAAAACAAACACGTTGGGCAAGGAAACGGTGACAGCAAAGTTGGTGATGTTGTTGCAAGAGATGGATCAGGTGGTCAAAAGCAGAAGGGACCAGGAAAAGGGCAAGGGGCAGGAGATGCAGCTGGAGAAGATTATTATGAAGCAGAAGTCTCAATTTTAGAATTGGAGCAAGCGTTTTTCAAAGAGTTAGAGCTGCCTAATTTAAAGAGAAAAGAAATGGATGAAAACCGGATTGAACATATTGAATTTAATGATATTAGAAAAACAGGATTATGGGGAAATATTGATAAGAAACGGACGATGATATCTGCATATAAACGAAATGCAATGCGTGGTAAAGCATCTTTCCATCCAATTCACCAAGAAGATTTAAAGTTCCGTACTTGGAATGAAGTGTTAAAGCCAGATTCAAAAGCTGTTGTATTAGCGATGATGGATACGAGTGGATCGATGGGGATATGGGAGAAGTATATGGCACGTAGCTTCTTTTTCTGGATGACAAGATTTTTACGCACAAAGTATGAAACCGTAGACATTGAGTTTATTGCTCACCATACGGAAGCGAAGGTCGTCACAGAAGAAGAGTTTTTCTCAAAAGGGGAAAGTGGTGGAACGATCTGTTCTTCCGTATACAAAAAAGCACTTGAGTTAATCGATAATAAATATTCACCAGACCGTTATAATATTTATCCATTCCATTTTTCAGACGGTGATAATTTAACTTCGGATAATGCTAGATGCGTAAAGCTTGTGGAAGAGTTGATGAAAAAATGTAATATGTTTGGGTATGGGGAAGTGAATCAGTACAACCGCCACAGTACGCTTATGTCAGCATATAAAAATATTAAAGACGAGAATTTCAGATATTATATTTTAAAGCAAAAAGCAGATGTATTTCATGCGATGAAGAGCTTTTTTAAAGAAGAATCAGGAGAAAAAATGGCATAACCCCTTGTAAAGGGGTTATTTTTTTGTAAACTTTTTATTTTTTTAGTTGACAATGATAATGAAAATCATTATCATTTATTCGAGAAATGATTACATTTCGATTTATATATTTTGGAGGAGATGTAAAGTTGAAAAAAACTAAAAGAAAACATATAAATGCGATGATTATCGCTGCGGCGTTATCACTTCCATTTGCTACGTATTCAACGCCTGCTTTAGCAGCTGTAGCAATTGAGGCGAACAAAACTGGACATGCTTTAGAAGATGGTACATATGATGCTGTTATTAAAGCGTATAAAGATAAAACGAATGAAGAGTCTATGGCAGCTGTTTATATAAAAGATCCTAAATTAACTATTGAGAATGGGAAGAAAATTGTAACGGCAACGTTAAGTGATAGTGATTTCTTCGAATACTTGAAAACAGAGGATATTGATACTCCTGGTGTATTCCATGATGTAAAAGTCATATCAGAGGATAAAAAGAAAAATGGGACGAAGGTTATTCAATTTGAAGTTGGAGAATTAGGAAAAAGATATAATATGCAAATGCATATTTATATTCCGACAATGGCCTATGATAATAAGTACCAGGTGCAGTTTGAAGTAAATGCGTTAAATCTAGAAAACAATGTTCCAAAAGATCAAAAGGAAAATAAAGAGGATACAGTGGATCAACAAGATGGAAATGTAATAGTAGATAAGCAATTGCAAATGCATATTAATAAATATAACTTAGAGAGAAAAAATATAAATGAACCTATAACGAAGGAAGATTTATTACAAATTAAAACATTATCCATATACTCAGGTGAGGGGATAAATGAAATAGCTGGTTTAGAATATATGACAAACTTAGAGAAGTTGACATTAAGAGAGTCTAATGTAACAGACATATCTGTTATCTCGGGGTTGAGACATTTGAAATATTTAGATTTATCCTCTAATCCAATTGAAAGCATTCAACCCGTTTCTAAGCTAGAGAATCTTGACATGCTCTTTTTAAGAGATAACAAAATTGCAGATCTTACACCGTTAAGTCAAATGAAAAAGATTAAAATATTAGATTTAATTGGTAATAATATAAAGGATCTTACACCATTATTTACAGTGTTATCGTTAGAAGAAGTATACTTAGCAAATAATCAAATTAGTAATCTTTCGGGTATTGAGAAGTTAAAGAATGTGAATCTATTATGGATAGGAAATAATAAAATTAGTGATGTTGAGCCTATTAGTAAAATGAGTAATCTTATTGAACTAGAAATTGCTGATAGTGAAATAAAAGATATATCATCATTATCTAAATTAGTAAAAATACAAGTATTGAATTTAGAAGAGAATTATATCTCTGATATATCGCCACTGAGTAATTTAACAAATTTACATGAGATAAATCTTGGAGCGAATGAAATTTCTGACATAAAGTCTGTTGAGGAATTGGGTAAGCGAACTTCAATAGATATTCAAAGACAAAAAATCTTTTTAGATGAAGCAAGCGTAGATGAAGAAATAAAAATTCCAGTATACAATTTTAAAGGAGAGCCACTTCAAAATATTAAATTGAAAAGTGAGGGGGCTACGCTGAGTAACGGATTTATAAAATGGAATAGTCCTGGAGAAAAAATATATGAATTTAAACTAGATACGAATCCTGCTGAAAGTAAAATAAGATTTAATGGGACGGTTATACAAAGTATAGTTGAAAAACAAACAGAAAGTAAAAATGTAATTCTTGATAAAAATTTACAACAACATATTAATAAAAAGAATTTTGGTAGAGAGAATCTAAATGCCCCTATAACAAAAGAAGATTTATTACAGATTAAAACATTAGAGATACTTAAAGAAAAAGGAAAAGAGATAAAAGATCTAACTGGTTTAGAATACATGACGAACTTAGAAAATCTCACTTTAGAAGGAGTAGGGTTGAAAAATATTGAGTTCATTTCAAACTTGAAACAATTGAAAGACGTGAATGTATCTCATAATAAAATTGAAGATATAACGCCGTTATCTTCACTGGAAAATTTACAGTGGTTAAACCTTGCGGATAATCATATTAAAGATGTATCAGTTCTTGGCTCAATGTTAGACCTACTCAGTTTAAAATTAGCTGGAAATGAGATTCGTGATGTAAGGCCGTTAATACAATTAGGTCAATGGTTTTCAATTGATGCCGGAAGACAAAAAATCATTTTAAATGAAGCGAAAGTAAATGAAGAAATTCAAGTTCCGGTATATGACTTAGAAGGAGAAACTATTGAGAATATTAAACTAACAAGTGAGGGTGGAACGTTTAATAACGGAGTAATGAAATGGAGTACTCCAGGTGAAAAGGTATATAAATTTGATTTAGATTCGGATGAAACTAGTATAAGCTTTAACGGAACAGTTATCCAGAATATAGTTGAAAAAGAAGAAGTAAAAGAGCCGGTAAAAGAAATTGAAGAAACAAAAGAAGAAGTAAAAGAGCCGGTAAAAGAAGTTGAAGAAATAAAAGAAGAAGTAAAAGAGCCGATAAAAGAAGTTGAAGAAACAAAAGAAGAAGTAAAAGAGCCGGTAAAAGAAATTGAAGAAATAAAAGAAGAAGTAAAAGAGCCGGTAAAAGAAGTTGAAGAAACAAAAGAAGAAGTAAAAGAGCCGGCGAAAGAAGTTGCAGGTACAAAAGAAGAAGTGAAAGAACCGGCGAAAGAAGTTGCAGGTACAAAAGAAGAAGTAAAAGAGCCGATAAAAGAAGTTGAAGAAACAAAAGAAGAAGTAAAAGAGCCGGCGAAAGAAGTTGCAGGTACAAAAGAAGAGGTAAAAGAATCAGCAACTGGATTGGATCAAGAGCCAAAAGGGAATAATCAAGTTGGTCCAGTAAAAGTGGTAGGACAAGAGAGTGCGAAAGAAAAAGATTCAAATAAACAACATGCTAATAAGCAAGAGGAAAATCAGAAGTCTTTAGCAGCAACTGGTGGTCAAGCTAACACACCGACCTTACTTTCTGGATTAGCACTTGTTCTTTCAGCATTAAGTATGTTTGTATTTAGAAAGAGATTATTTAAGAAGTGAATAACGTTTTATCTTATTATTATATAAAGTGATTATATAAGTTTTTGAGAAGCCCTTATTATAGCAATTTCATGTTGAAATATGCTTATGATAAGGGCTTTTTGAATAGGGGAAGGATATTAATACGAGGATGTTTCGATTGCTTAAATAATGGAGCAACTGTAGCGGAAACTGTAAGTCCCTTTCGTTCACTATATGTTCAAAATGTATGAAGAAATAATATGAAATATTGCATTTTATATCATTTTATCCAGATAATATGTTAATTTTTTGAATGGAATATATAAATAGGGGGCAATAATATGAACAAGAAATCAAAGATCAATAAAGTGTTGCTTAGTATTAGTACAATGGCGCTATCGCTCGGAGCAATTCAAACGAATGTATCAGCAGAAGAAAAGGTACCGTATAATGTATTGCATTCGAAACCAGTTGGAATTGAAAAACCAGTAGATGAGATCGGACACGCTTCTAAAGCCGAGGAAACATTATCATTTCAAGAACGTTTAAAAGTAGGAGATTTTTCACAGCGACCAGCATCTATTACGAAGAACTCGGCAGTAAAGCAAGCTAAAGAAAGCTATTCAATGGCTGATTTAAACAAAATGAATGATCAAGAATTAATTGAAACGTTAGGCAGTATTAAGTGGCACCAAATTACAGACTTATTCCAGTTTAATGAAGATGCAAAAGCCTTTTATAAAGATAACGGAAAAATGCAAGTAATTATAGACGAATTAGCTCATAGAGGTAGTACATTTACGAAAGATGATTCAAAAGGAATTCAAACGTTTACTGAAGTGTTACGTTCAGCTTTTTATCTTGCATTTTATAATAATGAATTAAGCGACTTAAATGAAAGAAGCTTCCAGAACAAATGTTTACCAGCGTTAAAAGCTATTGCGAAAAATCCCAACTTTAAGCTTGGAACAAATGAGCAAGATACAGTCGTATCTGCATACGGAAAATTAATTAGTAATGCATCAAGTGATGTTGAAACGGTGCAATACGCATCGAATATTTTAAAACAATATAATGATAATTTTAATGCATATGTAGACGATCGTATGAAGGGACAAGCTGTATACGATATGATGCAAGGCATTGATTATGATATACAGTCTTACTTAAATGAGGCTCGTAAAGAAGCGAATGAAACGATGTGGTATGGAAAAGTAGATGGGTTTATTAATGAAATAAATCGTATTGCTCTTTTAAATCAAGTAACACCAGAAAATAAGTGGCTCGTTAATAATGGAATTTATTTTGCTAGTCGTTTAGGTAAGTTTCATAGTAATCCAAATAAAGGATTAGAAGTTGTTACACAGGCAATGCATATGTACCCGCGTTTAAGTGAGTCGTATTTTGTTGCAGTAGAACAAATTACAACAAACTATAATGGGAAAGATTATAGCGGGAATACGGTAGATTTAGAGAAGATACGTAAAGAAGGAAAAGAGCAATACTTACCAAAAACGTATACATTCGATGATGGATCTATTGTATTTAAAACTGGGGATAAAGTGTCAGAAGAAAAAATTAAGAGATTATATTGGGCTGCGAAGGAAGTAAAAGCGCAATATCACCGTGTGATCGGAAATGACAAAGCTTTAGAACAAGGTAATGCAGACGACGTATTAACGATAGTAATCTATAATACTCCAGACGAATACCAGTTAAATAGACAATTGTATGGATATGAAACAAACAACGGTGGAATTTATATTGAAGAGACAGGGACATTCTTTACATATGAGCGTACGCCAGAGCAAAGTATTTATAGTTTAGAAGAGTTATTCCGTCATGAGTTTACTCATTATCTTCAAGGGAGATATGAAGTTCCCGGTTTATTTGGAAGAGGAGATATGTATCAAAATGAAAGATTAACTTGGTTCCAAGAAGGGAATGCAGAATTTTTCGCAGGATCTACTCGTACAAATAACGTTGTACCAAGAAAGAGCATCATTAGTGGATTATCATCTGATCCTGCAAGCCGTTATACAGCAGAGCGTACACTATTTGCTAAATATGGTTCTTGGGATTTCTATAACTACTCGTTCGCATTGCAGTCTTACTTATATACTCATCAATTTGAAACGTTTGATAAAATTCAAGATTTAATTCGTGCGAATGATGTGGGAAATTATGATACGTATCGTGAGACTTTAAGTAAAGATTCTAAGTTAAATAAAGAGTATCAAGAGTATATGCAGCAGTTAATTGATAATCAAGATAAGTACAATGTGCCGGAAGTAGCAGATGATTATTTAGCTGAACATGCACCAAAAGCATTAACAGAAGTGAAGAAAGAAATTAGTGAAACGTTGTCTATGAAAGATACAAAAATGACAAAGCATACATCTCAATTCTTTAATACATTTACATTAGAAGGCACGTTTACAGGTAGTGTAACAAAAGGTGAGTCAGAAGACTGGAAAGCAATGAGTAAAAGAGTAAATGAGACTTTAGAACAATTGACGCAAAAAGAATGGAGTGGCTACAAAACGGTTACAGCATATTTCGTCAATTACCGTGTGAATAGCTCTAATCAATTTGAATATGATGTAGTTTTCCACGGTATCGCAAAAGATGACGGAGAAAATAAAGCCCCGACGGTTAATGTAAACGGACCTTATAACGGGCTTGTAAAAGAAGGAATTCAATTCAAAAGTGATGGATCAAACGATGAAGATGGAAAAATCGTTTCTTATTTATGGGACTTCGGGGATGGAAGAACAAGTAAAGAAGTTAATCCAGTACATGCATATGAAAGAGAAGGAACTTATAAAGTAGCGTTAGTAGTAAAAGATGATAAAGGAAAAGAGAGTAGAAGCGAAACAACTGTTACAATTAAAGATGGAAGTGTAACAGAATCAGAACCAAATAATCGTCCAGAAGAAGCAAATCGTATCGGGCTAAATACTACTATAAAAGGTAGCCTTATCGGCGGGGATCACACCGATGTTTATACATTTAATGTGGCATCAGCGAAAGATATCGATATTTCTGTTTTAAATGAGCATGGAATCGGGATGACATGGGTACTTCACCATGAATCAAATATGCAAAATTACGCAGCTTACGGTCAAGCTAATGGAAATCATATAGAAGCAAAATTTAATGCAAAACCAGGTAAGTATTACTTGTATGTATATAAATATGATAATGGCGATGGAGCGTACGCATTATCAGTAAAATAAGTGCTTTTCCAATGTATGTTTAACTTTACTTTTTGTGGAAAATAGTATATTATATAGATATACAATATATCGGTTATTTACTAGGAGGAGCCTGTCACAATAGGTTTCTCCTGTTCTTTTTTAGAGACCTGTCTATAGGTTTTTCTTTAAAAAGTAAATAACTGAAAATTAAGATTAATGATTTTTGAAAGAGGTGGGGCATACACATAACAAAAAAGGGATTGTTTAAGAAAGGGGGATAAGAAATGGTCTTGTTTGGTTATCCACTTGAAACAATTTATTTATACGGATTTATAATTGCAACTATACTTACTGTCATTTATATCTTCTTTGGAGATATATTTGAATCAATATTTAGCTTTGGTGGAGGATCTGTATCCATTTTAACTTTATTACTTAGTTTTTTTGCAATGTTATGTGGATTTAGTTATATAGGAGAATATTTATTTTCCTTTAATAGCATTATTATTTTTGGTGGCTCATTTGCTATATCCTTTATCGGTGTTTTCATAATGAAAATATTAATTTTAAAACCGATTGCAGAAGCAGAACAAAATACGGTGCAACGTATGGATGAATTCATTGGTCGCAAGGGAGAAGTCATTACGACAATTCCTACAGAAGGATTTGGAGAAGTGTTAATCTCCTCTCCATTTGGAAGTAATGCAATACCAGCGAAAACAATTGGAAAGAAAGATATTTCACAAGGAACCGAGGTCATTATTGAGGGAGTTCAAGATGGTGTTTTACTTGTACAGAACATCGCTTATTCTTTAAAAAAACCAAAATTATAAGGGGGAATTTACATGACGATTCCATTAATTATCGGTGGAGTTTTACTCGCAATTTTAATTCTACTTATTTTAGTATTCATTACGAAGTATCGAACAGTTGGCCCAGATGAAGCATTAATTGTGACAGGGAACTGGCTTGGTGGTGGAAAGAATGTTGTTATCACTGATGACGGAAAGAAGATTAAGATTATTCGCGGTGGCGGTACTTTTGTAGTTCCAATTATGCAAAGGGGAGAACCTCTTAGCTTACTAAACTACAAATTAGAAGTTGGTACACGTGATACGTATACGAAGCAGGGTGTACCGATTACAGTAAACGGTGTTTCTATTATTAAAGTAGGATCGACAATTGAAGAAGTTTCTACAGCGGCTGAACAATATTTAGGAAAAGAAACAGAAGAGTTGAAAATAGAAGCAAAAGAAGTTTTAGAAGGGCATTTACGTGCTATTTTATCTTCTATGACAGTAGAAGATGCGTATAGTAATAGAGAGCAATTCGCACAAAAGGTACATGAAGTAGCTTCTACTGATCTGAAGAAGATGGGTCTTCGTATCGTTTCCTTTACAATTAAAGAAATAATGGATAAAAACGGCTACTTAGATGCACTTGGTCAGCCGCAAATTGCAATGGTTAAGCGTGATGCAACAGTTGCGAATGCAGAGCGTGAAAAAGAGGCACGAATTGAAAAAGCTCGTGCTGAGAAAGAAGCGAAAGAAGCAGAGTACCAGCGTGATGCACAAATCGCTGAAGCTGAAAAACATAAGGAATTAAAAGTACAATCTTATAAGAGAGACCAAGAACAAGCTCGTGCAGATGCAGATCTTTCTTACGAATTACAACAAGCGAAAGCGCAACAAGGTGTTACAGAAGAGCAAATGCGAGTTAAAATCATTGAGCGTGAAAAGCAAATTGAGTTAGAAGAAAAAGAGATTGCGCGTCGTGAAAAGCAATACGATGCAGAAGTAAAGAAAAAGGCAGATGCAGATCGCTATGCTGTTGAACAATCAGCCGAAGCGGAAAAAGTAAAACAAATGAAAAAAGCAGATGCGGATCAATATAAAATTGAAGCAGAAGCAAGAGCACGTGCAGAAGAAGTACGTGTAGAAGGTTTAGCAAAAGCAGAAATTGAAAAAGCGCAAGGTCAAGCGAAAGCGGAAGTACAAAAAGCGCAAGGTACAGCGGAAGCAGATGTTATTAGGTTAAAAGGTTTAGCAGAAGCAGAAGCGAAACAAAAAATTGCAGAAGCATTTGAATTATATGGGCAAGCGGCAATTATGGATATGGTTCTAAAAATGCTTCCAAGTTATGCGAAAGAAATTGCAAGTCCACTTAGCAATATTGATAAAATTACAGTTGTTGATACAGGCGGCGGTGGTAAGAATAGCGGTGCGGGGAAGGTTGCAGGCTATGCGACTGATTTAATGGCAACAATGCAGGAAACACTAAAAGCTTCTTCTGGTATTGATTTAAAAGAGTTATTAGAAGGGTTTGCAGGAAAAGGGGCAGTACAACAATTAGCAAATGATAAACCTGTTGTATCTGTAGTAGAAGATAAGGAAAAAGAAGTAGAAAAAACTAAAGAATAGTAAGATGGAAAGAACCTCTAGTAAGTGGGATACTAGAGGTTCTTCTGTGAATTATAATATTTCGAATAATATACATTTTTATACATTGTTTTAATTATTAAATTTTTATAGAATGAAGTATGTATGCAATAATCTTTTAAATTTAGAAAGATGAGTAAAGGAGAAATAAAGAGTCTCATTAACGTATTTATATCTTATAATTTTTATAAATAGATTAATCGTAAGTTATTGCATGTAAAACGGTATGAAGGGGTAGGAATATGTTTCAAAGGAAATTAAGGAGTAGTAGTTTAAAAACAAAGTTACTTGTGTCATTTATTATTATTTTAATTCTTCCAAGTATTGTAATTGGTTGGACGTCTTATCAGCAGGCGAAAACAAATTTTAATGAAACGATTTTAAAATCGGCGAAAGATAATATAAAAATTTTGGATAATGTAATTAATAAGGAATTGGATAGTAAAAAAGTAGATGCAACTTATTTTACGAAATTATTTACACAATCAAGTTACCAAGCGGATCAAATTCAAAACATCCAAAATAAACTAGAAGAATATAATAAATTACATCCAGAAATGGAAGCGATCTATACAGGATCTAGTAATGGACAATTTATTCAATCACCAGCTATTCAAATGCCCGAAGGATATAATCCTACAGAAAGAGATTGGTATAAAGAGGCAGTGAAAAAAAGCGGAGAAGTGATTGTAACTGCTCCATATAAGTCAAAAACGACAGGGAATATTGTTATTACACTAGCAAAACAAAACGAAGATAAAAGTGGTGTTCTCGGGATTGATTTAATTATCAATGATATTGTAACTACTTCTAAGATGGTTAATATCGGTAAGGAAGGGTATGTAGCGATATTTGATCAAGATAAAAATGTAGTCGCACACCCGACACTGAAGCCAGGAGAGAAATTAGAAGAGAAACTTAGTAAGGAATTTTATAAACAGGAAGCTGGTGATTTTCATTATTCATTAGATGGTGAAGATCGTAATATTACTTTTAAAACGAGTAAGAAAACTGGATGGAAAATAGCAGGAATTATGCCTTCAAAAGAAATTATTCAAGCGGCGGAGCCTATTTTCTATAAAACGATAACTGTTATTGGTATTTCATTAATGATCGGCGGGGTTTTAATTTACTTTATAATTGCTTCTATTATTAAACCGTTAAAACAACTTGTAATATCATCGAAAAAAATTAGTGAAGGTGATTTAACAGAATCAATTACAGTTCATTCTAAAGATGAAATTGGGCAGTTAGGAGAAAGCTTTAATGAGATGGCATTATCATTACATAATGTCATTTCAAATATAAATATTTCAGCAAGTCATGTAGCAGCATCTTCAGAAGAATTAACAGCTAGCATGAAGCAGACAAGTGAAGCGACGGAACAAATTACACAGGCGATAGAGCAAGTATCGAGTGGGGCTGAAATACAAACGAGAGAAGTTGAAGAAGGAGCAACATTATTAGAAGAAGTTACAGAAGGAGTTCAGCGTGTTGCAGATAGTTCTTCATTAGTATCTACAGCCTCTATGTATACGAAGAAAAAAGCTGAAGATGGTGGAAAGTTAGTTGAGCAAACTGTGAATCAAATGCAATTAATTCATGAGTCTGTTTCAAAGTCAGATAAAGTCATTGTTTTATTAGATGATAAGTCGAAACAAATTGGAGCAATCCTTGAAGTGATTCAACATATTGCAGAGCAGACAAACTTATTAGCATTAAATGCTGCAATTGAGGCTGCAAGAGCTGGGGAACAAGGAAGAGGTTTTGCAATTGTAGCCAATGAAGTACGGAAATTAGCAGAACAATCGGGACAATCTTCTACGGAAATTGATAAGCTAGTGAAAGAGATACAATTTGATATAAAAGAAACAGTAAGCTCTATGAATCAAGTTGGGACAGAGGTACAATCAGGGCTTGTAGTTGCAAATGAAACGAAGAAAAGCTTTGTAGAAATATTGAAATCTACAAATGATACAGTAGTACAAATTGATAGTATGGTAGAAGTAGCGAAGCAAATGACGGTAGATGCAAAACAAGTAAGTGCATCTATTAATGAAATTGCAGCAACGATTGAAGAAAACGCAGCAAGCGTCCAAAATATCGCGGGCTCTTCTGAAGAGCAATTAGCTTCAGTAGATGAAATAAATGCAGCAGCAGTTCATCTATCGCAAATGGCGGAAGAATTACAAGGGATGATTGGCAAGTTTAAAGTATAAGAGGCAAGTGTTAAGAAACGAGGTAATCATTTTACTTCGTTTCTTTTTTATGGCAACGGTAATGAGATAAAGTGAAGAAATATATAGTAATCGTGTTATGATTAAATACGAAAACAAAAGACTGTATTTTCTTTAAATTCTATCTTCATTGATGTTAGGGGAATGATTTTGAAATTGAAGAAATTGAAACTGCAACCGAGAATTACATTAACTATTAGTACACTTATTCTTGTTGTACTGCTGTTAACGAGTTATTTATTTTACTACATATTATCTGAAACAGTAGAAGACCAAATCGGAAAAAGAGCGCTGTATGTTGCGAAAACAGTTGCTGCTATACCGGAAATCGGGGAAGCTTTTCAAAAAGAAAATCCAGCTTCTATTATTCAGCCAATTGCAGAAAAAATTCGAATCGAAACAGATGCTGATTTTATTGTAGTTGGAAATAAAGATGGTATTCGTTATGCGCATCCTAAGCGAGATAAAATAGGAGAGAGAATGGTTGGCGGAGATAATGAAGGGGTTCTATTAGAAGGGGAATCTTATGTTTCGAAAGCAACGGGATCATTAGGGCCTTCACTACGCGGAAAAGTCCCGATTCGTAATCAGGATAATGAAATTATTGGTGTAGTATCTGTCGGTTTTTCAATGGATGATATTCATGGAGCGATAGAAGTGTATGGAAAGCGTGTGTTTTGGATTACAATAACAGGTCTGTTAATTGGGATAATTGGCTCTGTATATTTAGCTAAAAGTATTAAGCGGATGATGTTTGGAATGGAGCCAGAAGAAATTTCATCTTTATACGAGGAGCATAGTACAGTTATTCAATCTGTACGTGAAGGAATTGTAGTAATCGATAAAAATGGTATGGTTAGTTTAGTAAATCAAGCGGCATACGATATCCTTTCTTTAGATAAACAACAAAATATAATAGGGAAATTTATTTTAGATGTTATTCCTAATTCATCGATACTGGATGTACTTCAAACTGGAGAAGAACAATTTGATCGCCAATTAAATATAAAGGGGCAGGATGTTATTGCCAATCGCCTACCTATTAAAGTTAATAATAAAGTAACTGGTGTAGTATCCAGCTTGCGCTTGAAATCTGAGATGGATCAATTAACAGCGGAATTATCTCAAACACGGCAATATACAGAGGCATTACGGGCGCAAACACACGAATATAACAATTTATTGTATACGCTTTCAGGTCTTATTCAATTAGAGTCTTATGAAGATGCTTTAGAGCTTATTCATAAGGAAACGGCAGTATATCAAGAGTTCGTTCAATTTATTATGAAACGAATTCAAAATCCATGGTTAGGTGGGATTTTAATTGGATTTTATAATAGGGCGCGAGAGTTGAAGATTGATTTTATGTTAGATCGGGAAAGTAGTTTAGAAGAGTTAAGTCCGCATATTGAGAGTAATTACGTTGTTTCTATTTTAGGGAACTTGATTACGAATGCATTTGAAGCAATTGAAAGAAATCACGAGCATAATAAGAAAGTAAGAATGTTTGTAACAGACATTGGCGAAGAAATATTAATTGAAGTGGAAGATTCAGGACAAGGTGTTCATGATGAAATAATTACAAGCATATTCTATAAAGGTTTTTCGACGAAGGCGGGCGAAAAACGTGGATATGGATTAGCGAAAGTGAAAGAGTTAGTGGAAGATTTAAATGGAAGTATTGCGATTGAAAAAGGGGATTTAGGTGGTGCTTTATTTAT
The DNA here is from genome assembly GCF_038003645.1 of Bacillus sp. FSL E2-0195. Lineage (NCBI taxonomy): Bacteria > Bacillati > Bacillota > Bacilli > Caryophanales > Bacillaceae > Bacillus > Bacillus sp. FSL E2-0195. The sequence goes on from NZ_JBBOPN010000001.1 coordinate 546,370, forward strand.
CATTGCATTACCGAAAGAGAGAGGCGAATTGTAATGAATGAGGGGATTGAAGTATTGATTGTAGAAGATGATATTCGGATTGCGGAAATTCATCGTCGTTTTACTGAAAAAATTGAGGGGTTTAAAGTAATTGGAACAGCAACGACTGGGGAACAGGCGAAAGAATGGCTAGAGTTTGTAAAGCCACAACTCGTTTTATTAGATGTATATTTACCTGACATGCAAGGGACAGAACTCGTCACATATATTAGGCATAATTTGCATGATACAGATATTATTATGATTACAGCCGCATCAGAGACGGATGTAGTGTGGCATGCTTTACGAGGCGGGGTAACAGATTATATTGTAAAGCCACTTACATTTGATCGGTTTAAAACAAGTTTAGAAGGTTATCAAAAGAAGATTACGAAGTTAAAGAAAAATGCTCAATTATCTTCAGAACAGATTGAACATCTATGGTCCCAAAGAGGGGTGCAGGCAAATCCAATAGAATATGCGCCAAAAGGAATCGATCCTTTAACGTTAGCAAAAATAAAAAAGCATATGTTAGCTGTTAATGAGGAGGGAATTACTGCAGAGATGCTAAGTTCAATGGTAGGTGTAAGCCGATCAACTGCGAGGCGCTATTTAGAGTATTTGATCTCTGGAAAGAAAGTGCATGCGGAGCTTATATATGGAAGTGTGGGGAGACCAGAAAGAAGGTATTTCCGCGTTTCTTCATAGGGGACTTTCACAACAATAAAAACAGTAGAGGATTACATTTCCTCTACTGTTTTTCCTAGTTGCATCTTATATTGGAATAATTCCAATTACAATTCCAGTAATCAACATAACCATTGTTGTTCCAACAGCCCAAAGTAAAGTAAATCGTTGGTGTTCACCAAAATCAACCTTGGCCATTCCGACTAATAAATAAGTGGAAGCAACGAGGGGACTCAGTAAGTGAACAGGTTGACCGAGTAACGAAGCACGTCCCATTTCTGCGGCACTAATTCCGTAAGCGGCAGCAGCTTTCGTTAAAATAGGTAATACGCCGAAGTAAAAAGCATCATTAGACATGAAAAATGTGAACGGCATACTTAGTAAAGCTGTAATAATTGGAAGCTGTGGGCCAAGTGCATCTGGTATAAGAGTAACAACACTTTGAGCCATCGCATCTACCATTTTTGTTCCAGATAGAATACCTGTGAAAATTCCAGCAGCAAAGACGAGAGAAACAACCGCTAATACGTTTCCAGCATGAGAAGCAATACGTTCTTTCTGTTGCTCTAAGTTTGGATAGTTAATCATAACGGCAATAGCAAAAGCGACTGTAAATAGAACAGGTAGCGGCATAATTTCTAGTATGAGACAGACAAGTAATGTAGCGGTCAATAAAAAGTTAATCCATAGAAGTTTAGGGCGTTTATGCACGGCAGCTTCTACTGTTGCAGCTTGCTCATCCATTGTTTGCATTTGTTTTAAATATTGTACATCCATAATTCCTAAACGTTTTCTTTCTTTTTTTCCAAGATAATAGGCAACGAAAACTACCCAAATTGCACCAGCAATCATTCCTGGTATAAGTGGTGTGAAGAGTTCTGAGGCATCAAGTCCAAGAGCACTCATAACCCGAGCAGTTGGTCCACCCCAAGGTGTAAGATTTGTCACACCTGCTCCTAACATAACAACCCCAGCTAATATAAGTGGATTCATTCCAAGACGTTTATATAGTGGATACATTGCGGAAACTGTAATCATATATGTTGTTGTTCCGTCACCATCTAATGAAACGATAATAGTAAGAATAGCTGTACCAACAACAATTTTTAAAGGATCACCTTTTACAAATTTTAAAATTTTACTAATAACAGGATCGAATAAACCGCTATCAATCATAATTCCGAAATATAAAATGGCGAACATAAGCATAATACCAGTAGGTGCTAGCTTTTGAATTCCTTCTAACATCATCGGGCCCATATTGGCATAAAAGCCACCAATTAATGCGAAAGTAATTGGAATTAATATTAATGCTACTAAGGCTGACATACGTTTAGTCATAATCAAAAACATAAAGACGAATACCATTGCAAATCCAAGTAATGCTACCATGTAATCTCCCCCTCAAAAAATGATTGCGCTTTCAATATAAAACGAAAATTCAGATAAAAGGTTTTTTATTTATAATAAAAGGTTCAATTCGAATGGTAAATAATTAAGAAAATAACATCATTAGAAGCATAATCTTTATTTTGATCATTTTGTTCACGAGGTAATTTTGAATTTTTAAAAAGATAAATGCCTTCGTACAAGAATGGTAGAATAAGGTGAAAAAGAGAAGCGCGTGAAGTAGGGAGTAGATTTTGAATGGAAACAAGAATAGAAGAGATTTATAGTTCATGTACAGGAATAGTAGAAGAGATTTGTATTAATGAATCCTCTTACGTATATGAATGGGAGAAATTAATGATGATCCGAAAAAATGACGGTGAGATTGAAAAAATCGCAGTAGGCATCAGTGGAAATATAAGATTAGTAAATGTAGAAGTTGGACAGAACATTGATGCGGACACATTATTAGTTAAGTTAGAAGATGATTTATTAATTACTGGTTGTGAATGATGAGAGATGTGTAGAAGTAACTGCACATCTCTTTTTTGTTCCATATATTACAAAAAAAACATTGTTTTTTCACAAATCTCACACAACCTTTTGATATTCTTTTCGTGGAGTAAACGGTTTTTAGGGAGGAATATTGATGAGGATAAAATATGTCGTACTTGTTATATGTTTATGTTTCGTATTTACAATAGTAGGGTGTGGAAAAAAGGAAATAGAAGTTGTTGCAGTTGATGAGAAAAACGATAAGTGTGATATTTGTCAAATAGGGGTAATGGATAATCAATTCACAACAGAAATTATTTTGGAGAGTGGAAAAGCATTAAAATTTGATGATATTGGCTGCATGTATAAATGGATGGAGATCAATTCAGGTGAAAAGACGAAAGAAAAATTTGTTCGAGATTATGATTCGAAAGATTGGGTTTCGTTAGAAGATGCTACTTACGTATATGATAAAACAATAACGACACCGATGGCTTATAATGTCATTTCATTTAAAAATAAAAAAGATGCAGAGAGTTTTGTATCTAACTATAAGGGGAAAGTTCTTTCGTATAAAGAGCTATCAGAGCATAAATGGGAAATGAATAAAGAGATGATGGGAAAACCGAAAACAGGGAATCACGGTGGGCATCATTAATAATAGAAAAAGACAACTATATAGTTGTCTTTTTCTATTATTACTCAGGTGCAAATATAGAAAAGGTGTAAAAATTTTAGAAGAACGGTTACAATGGAATATAGTAACCTAAAGCAATCATTTATGTACTTTTTAGAAATATATACAAATGCGGTAAAAACGTGCTAAACTAATTGCTTCATAATGTTAATGATGAGGCCATCAGGCGTATCATTCCAATAGGTTGAGAAACATAGTATAAGTTTAAGATAATCCGATTAAAGAAGGAATCTAAAGGGCTTATGGATAAATGTACTCAAGAAGAGTTATTGTATGTGATGGAGGAATGGTTAAGAAAACATTATCTTTCATAGGAGCTGTAGTTGTGAGAAAACAAAAAATTTTATTATGTATGTTATTAGGACTTTTAATGACGGTAGTGGCTTGCGATAAGCAAGAGGAGCCAGAATCAAAACCGGTTCATGTGAAAAACGAAAAGAAAAAAGAAAAGCATAAAGAACAGGAAGAATCTAAAGAAGAAAAAAGTATAAATTTAATGGACAAACAGTTGCTACTTTCTGCGACGCTTGGAGACACAGAAACAGCTATGAAGCTGATCCAAGATGGAGCGAATATCAATGTAGAAGGTGACAACGGAGAAACGCCTGTCCTTGCAGCGACGTATCAAAATCATGTAGAGACAGTTAAAGCATTAATTGATGCGGGTGCTGATATTGAAATTCAAGACGAAAAACAAAGTAATCCATTTCTTTATGCAAGTAGAGAAGGATATACGGATATTGTAAAAGTATTAATTAATGCAGGAGTTAATACGAAGGAAACGACTAAGTCAGGTGGAACAGCACTTATTTCTGCATCTGAGCGTGGCCATGTAGAGGTTGTTAAAGAATTATTAGAGCATACAGATATTGATGTGAATTATAAGAATGAACGTGGTGGAACAGCTTTATTAGAAGTAATTGTATTAGGAAATGGTAGTGAAAGTCATAAGAAAGTAATTCAAATGCTTATTGACCACGGGGCAGATGTAAATATGGCCAATAAGGAAAATATTACGCCGCTGCAATATGCTGAAAAAAGAGGTTTTAAAGATATTGCGAATATGTTGAGGATAGCTGGAGCGAATGAAGTAGTACAGCCGCAACCACAACTGGCGGAATAACAAGCTGAAGAAATAAAAAGCACGAAATAATCCCATTTAGATAGACAGAATGAAGAAGTCATTTTAGTATGATGGATTCAGTAATGTGTATTTAAATGGGATTTTTGTTTTGAAAAAATGGATGGATGCTATATCGAGAAGGCTACAAATAGTAATTAAGGAGGGTATAAATGCGATTTTCAGAACTTGAGTTAATAGCAATTCAGGCAGAAGTTTTATTTGTTCATAATCAAGTAGGAAGAATAAAGTGTGTAAATGAAAATGGAAATCTGAAAGCACCACGTTTTTTTCTTAGCAGAACTCGTGAAGGCAATATAACGAGGTATCATTATAAACTGCATGGTGAAATGATAAGTAAGATTGAGAAATTAATTCGAGAATGCTCAAATCACATTGAGATAGCAAAGATCATTAAAGTATTAAATGAAGAGAGAACGGTGGAGAATATTTGGGTGGGTCCTGCTTTCATGTTTCCTAATAATTTACATAAGCCAACTAGAACAATACAAATAACAGAGAAGAATAAAGAGCTTTTGCGAGAAAATTTTTCTAATCTAATAGAACAGATGGAATGGAGGCGACCTTATTTTGCAATTGTAAAAAATGAAAAGGTAGTTTCTATATGTTGCAGTGCCAGAAGTACGCCCGTAGCTGCTGAGGCAAGTGTGGAAACTTTAGTGGAGTTTCAAGGGAATGGATATGGTGCTGATGTCGTTACAGCCTGGGCACTATCAATACAAGAGGAAAAGCGCATTCCGCTTTATAGTACTTCTTGGGATAACTTTGCTTCGCAAGCAGTGGCGAGAAAACTAAAACTCATTAACTATGGAATGAATTTACATATTGATTGAATTTTAAACATTGTTGTGTTCTGTTGGGATTTATTCGTATATCTAGATTATTGTAAAAGTAATATGGTGAATATTAACATTCGATTAACATCTAATTAACAATTTATCAAAACTGACTTAATAAATGCGTAATATAGTAAAGGTAACAAAATAACTAGGGTAGAGAACATTTGAGAACACCCGCTTACATATAACGTGTCGCTTTCTTAAGTGTGCTCTATTCCCTAGAGTTCAAATAAGGAGAAAGGTGTTCTATGTAAGTAGGTGTTTTTAGTTTGGATAAAAATAGAAAAGCTAGGTGGAATAAATGTTTAAAGAACCTTATATTGCGATGATAAAGGATTGGGAAGGGTACAAAACATACAAAAAATTACCGGAAACAGTTTTTCTTATGACTGGTTCAATGCTGGAGTTACCAGAGCGTGTATATGAACTACAGAAACATGGACACGATGTATTTCTTCATTGTGATTTTATACAAGGCTTAAATACGAACACAGAGGAAGCACTTTTATATATTCAAGATGTTATCGGAGCACAAGGTATTATTTCGACAAAGGGATCGACAATTCGAAATGCCAATAAAATTGGATTGAAAACGATTCAACGCATTTTTATTGTTGATACTTTATCTCTTACAAAATCAATTGAAAATTGTAAAACGACTAAACCGAATGCAGTAGAGATTATGCCTGGCATTATGCCTTCTATTATTAAACAGCTAGCGGAGGAAATAAAATTCCCTATTATTGCAGGTGGGCTGATTCAAACGCGAGAGGATGCAGAAATCGCAATTCGTGCAGGAGCAAGTGCAATTTCAACGAGTCATTATGAAGTGTGGATACAAAAAGAAAAAAGGAGTGCAACCTTGTGATTGAATTGAAAAATGTTTCAAAGGTATATAAAAATGCGGAAGAGACAGCAGTTAAAGACGTATCAGTTCATATTAAAAGAGGAGAATTTTTTGTTTTAGTTGGACCTTCGGGATGTGGAAAAAGTACATTATTACGAATGCTGGCTGGTTTAGAAGAAATTTCTTCGGGAGATTTAATTATTAATGAACATGTTGCAAATGATTTAGAGCCAAAAGATCGTAATCTATCAATGGTATTTCAAAATTATGCGCTATACCCACATTTATCTGTAGAAGAAAATATTTTATTTGGACTTAAGGTAAGAAAAGTACAGAAAGAAGAACGACAAAAACGATTGATGGAAGCTGTTGAGATGGTAGGGTTGAAGGAATATGTCAAAATGAAGCCTGGGCAACTATCAGGTGGACAAAGACAGCGTGTTGCACTTGCTAGGGCCATCGTCAGTCAAGCACCGATTTGTTTAATGGATGAACCACTTTCGAATTTAGATGCGAAATTACGTGCACAGATGAGGATTGAAATTAGAGAAATTCAGCAACGATTAGGAATTACGATGATTTACGTTACTCACGATCAAATAGAAGCAATGACTATGGGAGATCGTATTATGGTTTTAAATAAAGGAAGTATACAACAAGTTGGAACACCGCTTGATATATATAACGAACCAGCAAACGAATTTGTTGCAAGTTTTATAGGTTCTCCTTCTATGAATATAAATGATGGGGAAGTGGATAAAGAAAAAGGCATATTACATATAGGGCAATTGCAAATTCCATTATCTATTGGACAGTTAAAGCAATTACCAGAAGGAATAATTCGAATCGGCATGCGTCCTGAGCATATTGCATTGTCTGAGGAAGGACAAGAAGTTACGCTGCAATCTGTAGAAGTATTAGGGAATGAATCTATATTAAACTTTGCGGTAAATGGAACAACTTGGAGTGCGAAAGTCATCGGACAGTTACTCCTGAACAAAGGTGACAAAGTAAAATTATTATTCTCGCAAGAAAAACTATGCTTCTTTCACCAAAATACGAATGAACGATTAAAAGTGGTGGCTGAAGAAGAGTTGAAAGTGGTGGCGAAATAATGATTGAAGTAGGTAAGTTACCAGTTCAAACAACAGTGTCAAAAAAGAAGAGTTTATGGGGCAGAACGAAAGATTTAAGAATAGGATTATTGTTTTTGGCGCCATCTATTTTGTTATTTTCAATTTTTCTTTTCTATCCATTGTTTAGGACGATCTACTATAGCTTTTACTTAACAGATATACACGGAGAAGCTAATCTTTTCGTTGGCTTAGAAAATTATCAATATTTATTTTCGGATCCTGCTTTCTATAAAAGTATAAAGTCAACTTTATTATTTGTTTTATATACAGTGCCTACTAGTATTGTATTCGCCTTATTTCTTGCATTAATTGCAAATGAAAAAGTAAGAGGGATCGGGTTATTCCGAGTACTGTTTTCTTCAACGATGGGAATATCAGTAGCTGCTAGTGCAGTGATTTGGCTATTTTTATTTCATCCAAGTGTAGGGTTATTTAATAATATATTAGCCTCTATGAATCTTCCGGCAATCGCATGGTTAACGAGTCCGGACTGGGCAATGTTTTCTGTATCGGTTACAACGGTTTGGGTGAATACAGGATTTGCATTTTTAGTTATATTAGGTGGTTTACAAAATATTGATACGTCTTTATATGAGAGTGCATCTATAGATGGTGCTAGTTATTTACATAAGCTTCGCCGCGTCACATTACCGATGCTATCACCAACTTTATTTTTTATCGTGACAGTAACGTTAATTAGTGCATTCCAAAGCTTTGGACAAATTGATATTTTAACGCACGGTGGACCGAATGATGCAACGAATTTAATTGTGTACTCGATTTATAAAGAGGCATTTGTAAATCATCAATTTGGAACAGCAAGTGCACAAGCGATGGTATTATTTATTTTCATTTTTATTGCTACATTGATTCAATTTAAGTTTGCTGAGAGAAAGGTGCATTATAAATGATCGTTAAACAGTGGAAACAAAATTTCCTATTATACATGCTGCTCATTATTAGTGCAGTAATGGTGTTTTTTCCTGTACTGTATGCGTTTTTAATAAGCTTTATGACACCAGACGATATTCAAATGAGAAGGTTATTTCCAACTCAATTTACTTTTGATAATTTCATTAATATTTTTCAAAAAGTACCTCTTTTTACATACTTATATAACAGTTTAATTGTATCGACAGTTGTTATGCTTGGACAACTTATCGTATCCAGTTTAGCAGCTTATGCTTTTGTTTTTCTTCAGTTTAAAGGTAGAAACTTAATTTTCTTCTTGTTTATTTCAACAATGCTTATTCCGTGGGAAGCAACGATGGTACCGAACTTTTTAACGATTCAAAACTTCGGATGGATTAATAGTTTTGCTGGGATGACGGTGCCGTTTTTTGCAACAGCTTTCGGTATTTTCTTACTACGTCAACATTTTATGACACTTCCGAATGAACTGAAAGAAGCTGCTTTTATTGAAGGGATTGGAAATGTAAGGTTTTTATTCAGTGTTGTAATTCCGTATTGTAAAACGAGTTTTATTACGCTTGGAGTATATAGCTTTTTAACAACGTGGAATATGTATTTGTGGCCGCTCTTAGTAACCACTGATGAAAAAGTAAGAACGGTTCAAATTGGTGTAAAGCAGCTTCAATCTCAAGAAGTTGCAACTGATTGGGGCAGTGTAATGGCCGGTGTTACGGTTATCGTCATTCCAACGTTGATTTTACTATTTTTAGGGCAAAAGCAATTACAAAAAGGATTAACAAAAGGTGCAATTAAATAAGCATACATAGGAAAAGGTGGGATTGAGATGAGTTTATTGAAAAAAAGTGCTGCTCTTTTAATGGCAGCCACAATGGCATTAACCGGCGCAGCTTGTTCAAATAGTAAAACAGAGGGGAAACCTGAAGCACAGGCAAAAGTAGCTCCAGTTGAAAAGAATGGTGATAAAACTGTAATTCGTTTCTGGCATGCAATGGGTGGAAAAACACAAGGTGTACTAGATGGGCTTGTTGCAGACTATAATAAGTCGCAGAATAAATACGAGATAAAGGCAGAGTTCCAAGGAACATACGAAGAGTCTTTAACGAAATTTAAAACGATGTCTGCAACGAAAGAAGCGCCAGCTCTTGTTCAATCGAGTGAAATTACAACGAAGTATATGATTGATAGCAAAAAGATTACGCCTATCGATAGCTGGATTAAAAAAGATAAGTACGATACATCAAAATTAGAAAAAGCAATTACGAACTATTATTCAGTTGATGAAAAAATGTATTCTATGCCGTTTAATTCATCTACACCAGTATTAATTTATAATAAGGATGCTTTCGCGAAGGCTGGATTAGATCCAGAGAAAGCTCCGCAAACATATGATGAGTTAAAAGAAGCGGCGAAAAAGTTAACGATTAAAGAAGGCGGAAATGTAAAGCAGTATGGATTTTCAATGCTGAATTATGGTTGGTTCTTTGAAGAGTTGTTAGCGACACAAGGTGCTTTATATGTAGACAACGAAAACGGCCGTAAAGATGCTGCAAAGAAAGCGGTATTTAACGGAAAAGAAGGTCAAAAAGTATTTGGGATGTTAGATGAATTAAATAAAGCTGGTGCACTTGGAAAGTATGGAGCAAGTTGGGATGATATTCGTGCTGCGTTCCAGTCTGGACAAGTTGCTATGTATTTAGATTCTTCAGCTGGTGTTCGTGATTTAATTGATGCATCTAAGTTTAATGTAGGCGTTTCGTATATTCCGTATCCAGAAGATTCGAAACAAAATGGTGTTGTTATTGGCGGTGCTTCATTATGGATGACGAATATGGTTTCAGAAGAAACGCAGCAAGGTGCTTGGGACTTTATGAAATATTTAACGAAGCCAGATGTACAAGCAAAATGGCATACTGCAACAGGATATTTCTCAATTAATCCAGATGCATATAATGAGCCGTTAGTAAAAGAGCAGTATGAAAAGTATCCGCAGTTAAAAGTAACGGTAGAGCAATTACAAGCAACGAAGCAATCTCCAGCAACTCAAGGTGCATTAATTAGTGTATTCCCAGAATCAAGAGATGCAGTCGTAAAAGCATTAGAAGCAATGTATGACGGGAAAAATAGTAAAGAAGCGTTAGATGAAGCTGCAAAAACAACAGATAGAGCAATTAGTATTTCAGCTCGTACGAGTCAAAAATAAGAGAAAGCCGCATCCTTGTTCAGGATGCGGCTTTCTTTACAGGGAGATAAGGGATCAAAGAAATGATGAACTCTTATCTCTTTTATATGAGTAAAGGATCTAGAACGAATATTGTCTTTTTCATTATTTGTTTAACTCCATTGCAACTTGTTTACCATTTACGAAAACCTCTGCTACCGCTACTACAACTTCCATCACTTTTTTCATATCTCATCTCTCCTTGTTTTTTGTTTCATTTCTTACTTTTAGTATAAGGAAATATAGTAATTGCAACTATCGAATTGAATGACAAGAGACTTACAGTATTGTAAGGATAATAGTTTTATTTGTAATAAATGTTATTTCTGATTAGTATTCAGAAATTTCCTTCATTTTAATCTATAATTAGAAAGAGAATGGTTTAGAAAGAAGGAGAAGAAATGAAGAGAATACTTGTTATTAGTGATATTCATGGAGAAATAGAAAAGTTCGAACAGTTATTGGAAGAAGCTCAATACGATGCAAGACAGGATCAACTAATTTTGTTGGGGGATTATGTAGATCGTGGCCCGAATGCAAGTGCTGTCATTGAAAAGGTAAAAGAGTTAAAAGAAGAGGGAGCCTTCGTTTTAAAGGGAAATCATGAAGATATGATGATTAAGGCGTTAACGACAGATGAGGAACGTTCATGGAACCATTGGGTAAAAAGGAATGGTTCCATGAACGTTATATAGCTATGGATTTGTAGAAGAAGACATTGCGGTTAATGAGGAAAACTTCCAAAAACCGATTTTACAATCTCATATATTAGAGGAACATGTAACGTTTATTCAAGAATTAGATCATTACATTGAAACAGAAGAGTATATCTTTGTACATGCTGGTGTTGAGCCGATGAACCGAGTTTCTGAATCTGAACCATATACATTAATGTGGATCCGTAATGAATTTCATAATGGATATAGCGGCGAAAAGGTTGTTGTATTTGGTCATACGGAAACAAAAACGCTTCATGGTAGTGAGAATTGCGGAGTGTATTTTGGTAGTAATCGTATTATTGGGATTGATGGCGGGGCTGTGTATGGTGGTCAGTTAAATTGTTTGGAGTTGCCAAGCAAAAAGGTATATGTAGTAAAAAATTGAAAGAGATAAGAGGAATCTTATTTCTTTCAATTTTTTATTAAGTAAAATTTAAGAAAGAGCCTTTATAATAAAGGTTCAAAATTTTATATCGAGCAAAACTTTAGAAGTGAATATTTGGGAATTAAATTACATAATATGATTACATTATTTCGTTATGAAGAGAAGAGATGCAATAATAAAGAGAGTTGAAATAGATTGTGGAAGGTGAGAATATGCGCTTACTTGTAGTAGAAGATAATGCTTCTTTAATAGAGTCTATCGTACAAATTTTACACGATGAATTTGAAGTAGATACAGCATTGAATGGAGAAGATGGATTATTTCTAGCTTTACAGAATATATATGATGCCATTTTGCTTGATGTGATGATGCCAGAAATGGACGGTTTTGAAGTGATTCAAAAAATACGTGATGAAAAGATTGAAACACCAGTCCTGTTTTTGACAGCGAGGGATTCTTTAGAAGATCGAGTGAAAGGGTTGGATTTTGGCGGGGATGATTATCTCGTTAAGCCGTTTCAAGCACCAGAACTAAAAGCGAGAATTCGTGCTTTATTAAGACGAAGTGGTAGTTTAACAACAAAACAAACAATTTGTTATAAAGGAATCGAATTATTTGGAAAAGACAAAGACGCACAAGTCGATGGGCAATCAATTAAGTTAACTTTAAAACAGTATGAACTTCTAGAGTACCTCATTCAAAATAGCGGTAAAATTTTAATGCGTGAACAAATTTTTGATCGTGTTTGGGGATTTGATTCTGATACGACAGTAGCAATTGTAGAAGTGTATGTACATCATTTACGTAAAAAATTAGAACCATTCGGTTATCAGAAAGATATTCAAACCGTTCGTGGTATTGGATATATATTAAAAGAACAATGAGAAAGGGAAGCATGTTTCAAAAGACACGTATTCGTCTAACTATATTGAATTCGTTAGTATTTATCCTATTAATAGGTGTATTAGGTAGTATTATTTATTCGTACACATACAAGCGTACTTATAATGAAGTGGATCAATCTATAAAAATGATAACTCAGTATAGAGAAAAATTTGATGTTAAAATGCCACCACCAAGAAAACGTATAGAGAATATCAAAATTCGAGACCCACGGATAACTATAATAACTTGGAATGGAAAAATAGTGGAGATAGAAGGCGATAACCATAAATTTCGCTCTAACTTTGAAGGGGATTTGGAAAAGTTTTCTCCAAAAAAGGTAGGGGATTTGCAAGATATTGAAGTGCAAGGACGATATTTTAGAATGTTTGCGTTTCAAGAAGATGGAAAAATAGTTCAAATTGTACGTGATACAACAGCTGAAGAAGAAATGCTAAATACTTTATTTTTAATTCTCATAATAGGTTGTAGCATAGGCAGTCTATGTGCAATAGGTATCGGTTTTTTCCTAGCTGGCAGGGCACTCATACCTATTCAAAATTCATGGGAGAAACAGCAGCAATTCGTTTCCGATGCATCACATGAATTAAGAACACCGCTTGCAGTTATTCAATCAAAAACGGATGTATTATTCCAGTCCCCATCCGCTACGATAGAAGAAAAAGCCGTGGATATCTCTATAATTTCAAAAGAATGTAGGCGGCTATCGAAACTCGTTAGCAATTTATTGTTGTTAGCACGTTCGGATTCTAATCAAATTGAGATGGATAAGAAAACATTTGAACTGGATAAGTTGTTAGAAGAAATTATAAATCCATATAAAGAAATTGCCTCTTACCAAGAAAAAGCGATGATATTAAAAGTAGAACGTGATATAACGTTTATGGGTGATAGAGAGAGAATCCATCAAATGATGGTCATATTGTTAGATAATGCGATGAAGTATACGAATGAAGATGGGTATATTCAAATTGATTGCACACAAACGAGTAATTCAATTCGTATACGGGTGAAAGATAATGGGATAGGAGTTAAAGAAGAAGATATTCCAAATTTATTTGATCGTTTTTATCAAGGAGACAAAGCAAGAAGTATGTCAGAAGGAGCTGGGTTAGGTCTTTCAATCGCTAATTGGATTGTAGAAAAGCATTATGGGAAAATATCGGTAGAGAGCAAATGGGGAGAAGGAACTTGTTTTGAAGTGATTTTTCCTAAAAACCAAAGATTATAAGTGAGAAGGCGACCTTGTTTTTTACAAGGTCGTCTTTTTTTAAGGGAAAGTTAAGGAACAACTTGTATCATGTATTACATCATGGAAGCTTGTGATGGAAAGAAAAGCTGTAAGGTTTTTTTGAATGAACTGGATAAATCATAAGGTTATTTCTAACAGAGATGAAGTTTATGTATAGTATAAAAAAAATTATGGGAAAGCTGGGAAAAGAAAGCGTGAGAGGGAGGAATTAATTTTGCAAAAGAAAATGATGACGGTATTCACTATTGGAGTAATGAGTTTAAGTATATTAGGGGGTGCCTCTCCTTCTGGAATGAAAAAAGGAAAGACAGATTACACGCAGCGTAGTAAAGAACAATTAAATGATGGGAAAATACATGCAATGCATACGGAAGAAAAAGCGGAAAAGTTAGGCATTGAAACGGATGGGAAAGAACAAATTACGTTAGAAAAAGAAATTCATGAGACTGAGGTAGGAAGAGAAGCAGAACAATTAGGTATTTCGGCAGAAGGAAAAGATGTCGGAACTCTTTCAGAAGAAATCTATGAAACAAAAGTGAAGCAAGAAGCGTCAAAACTAGGCATATCTATAGATAATACATCGATTGTGAATTTGATTACTCAAATTAATACGATTAAAATTAATGATGAAGCGGATAAATTAGGTATTTCGACAAATGGAAAAGAAATAGAAGACATTGCCGAAGAAATCTATGGAACGAAAGTAAGAGAAGAAGCAGGAAAGTTAGGTATTTCTCAAAAAGGAAAAGAGATGGAAGATTTAGCACAAGAAGTGTACGAACAAAAAGTGCAGGGAGAAGCAAAAAAATATCATATTGATTTATACGGCAAAGATATATATCAAGTATTAAGAGAAATTAATGAACAAAAAGTAGTAGAAATGGCAGATGAGCTTAATATGGATAGAACGAATATAGGCATTCAAGAGCTAGCGGAAAAAATAAAACGAGAACAACCTGAAAAAGGAAACGAACTAAAATTTGTACCGATGATTCAAACAGATGCTGATGCGTTTTATTCGTATTTAACGAATTAAAAAGGGCGTGAGAGTGATACGAAAATGGAAGTGGTATATATGTATGGCCTTACTATGTATAGGGGTATGGGGTGCATATACAAATGGAATTACAAAGTATGTGGAGAAAGTAAAGGGGGTACTATTTTCAAGTGTACAAAGTCAAAAACGAATAGAGTTTAGTAATAACGATGAAAAAGTCATGTTATCAAATGTGCCTTTAATTCAGCAATTACCAGAGCTAGAGAGAGGCTGCGAAGTGACAAGCTTAGCGATGATGTTACAATACGCAGGTGTTTCTGTAGATAAGATGAAATTAGCAAATGAAATAAAAAAAGTTAATTTTATGGAAGATGGTGTACGTGGGAATCCGAATGAAGGATTTGTAGGGAATATTTATACCTTTTCTGAATCTGGATACGGTGTATATCACGGACCACTTTTTCAGTTAGCGAAAAAATATTTACCTAATAAAGCTGTGGACTTAACAGGGAAGAGTATAGAAGAAATTTATAAGAGTGTAAAAGCAGGGCAACCGGTAGTCATGATTACGAATGCAACATATGCTCCTTTAGATGAAGATGAATTTACTACATGGGAAACAAATAGTGGGGATGTTTCTATTACGTATAATGAACATTGTGTTGTACTTGTTGGGTACGATAAGGAATCTGTATATATTCGAGATCCCCTCGATGATAGCTTAGATGTAAAAGTGCCAAGAGGAAACTTTGAACAGGCATGGGTGCAGATGGGGAGTCAGGCAATTAGCTATGTAAATAACTCCAAATAAATTAGGAAGAAGAGCATGAACTATATAACTATAAGATGAAGGATAAAGATTTAAGGAATTGTAAGAGAAGTTTTGCAGATTTTTTTTTGAAGAGAAGCTGTTAAGAAATAAGAGAACTTTAGCTTATATAATAAGCTAAAGTTCTCTTATTTTTTAGGATTAAAATGTTTAGGAGAAGTGGATATGTAAAAATGCATAATTGACGAAAAAAATTACATGTTATCATTATATATTGTTTTATACATGTTGATTGTATAAAATTACACAAGTGTTCTATTACATAAAGGAGGCTTATTATGCAAAATATATTTAACTGGGTTAAAAGCATGAGTATCAAGAAAAAATTAATCATTTCATTTTTTATTATTTTAACCATACCAGGACTTATTATCGGTGGTGTTTCATATCAAACTGCCAAAACAAATTTTGAACATCAAATGACCGATAAAGCAAAGGAGAATATTTCAGTTTTAAATACTGTTATTTCTCAAAATATAGAAGAGAAATTTGTTGATGCGACGTACTTTTCAGACATCTTAACAGAGGATACATATCCAAATGGACAAGAAGAAATAGTAAGAACGAAGTTAGCACAATATATAAAGCTTCATCCAGAAGTAGAAGGTATTTATATTGGAACGCAGACGGGTAAGTTTATAAGAGAACCATTTATTCAAATGTCTGATGGCTATAACCCAACAGATAGATCATGGTATAAAGAAGCGCATGAAAATAAGGGAAAGGTAATTGTTACTGCACCGTATCAATCAGCATCTACAAAAAATATGGTAGTGACAATTGCTAAAGAAGTAAAAGATGGTAAAGGTGTTATAGGTATTAACTTGAATTTGGATAACATCCTCAAGGTTTCAAAAATGATTAATATTGGTGAAAAAGGCTATGCAGTTATTTTAGATCAAAATAAGCAAATTGTTAGTCATCCGTCTAGAAAGCCAGGTTCAAAGGTTACTGATACTTGGATTAAACCAATTTATGAAGACAAACAAGGAAATGTATCTTATACAGAACAAGATGATAAAAAGAATTTAATCTTTACAACAAATGAGAAAACAGGATGGAAAATAGTTGGAGTTATGTTTGACGAAGAAATTATGCAAGCTGCCAGTCCAGTGTTTTATAAGACTTTGATTGTCATAGCTATCGCTATTGCATTTGGTAGTGTATTAATTTATTTCATTACAAATTCTATTACAAGGCCATTACGACAAATAGCTGAATCGGCACATAAAATTAGTAAGGGAGATTTAACAGAAAAAATTACAATCCATTCCAAGGATGATATAGGGAAACTAGGGAATGCATTTAATGAAATGTCTACGTCTTTACAAGATGTGATCACCCAAATTAGCTTTTCAGCAGAACATGTTGCAGCATCGGCAGAAGAGTTAACAGCGAGCGTACAGCAAGCGAATGATGCGACAGATCAAATTACAATTGCAATGGAACAAGTATCAGGTGGGGCTGAATCACAAAGCCAAGGTGTTGAAGAAGGCGCGGCTACATTACAACAAGTAAATACAGCAATTCAAGATGTAACTGGAAGCGCAGAGTCAATTTCTATTTCCTCATTACATGCGCGAGAAAGAGCTGAAGAGGGAGAAGATTTAGTTGAACAAACCGCAAAACAAATGCAGTCTATTTCTAGGTCGGTATCCCAGTCAGATGCTATTATTAAACTTCTTGATGAGAAATCAAAGCAGGTAGGAGCTATTTCTGAAGCAATTCAAAACATTGCTACTCAAACGAACTTATTAGCTTTAAATGCAGCTATTGAAGCGGCAAGAGCAGGGGAACAGGGCCGAGGCTTTGCTATTGTAGCAGATGAAGTAAGAAAGTTAGCAGAGCAATCAGGAGAGTCATCCGGAGAAATCGCGAATTTAATTACGGAAATTAAGGCTGATATTGAACATACTGTTAAGGCAATGGATAATGTGAGTGGGGAAGTTCAACAAGGCTTAGATGTTGTAACAAAAACGAAAGTAAGTTTTACAGAAATTTTAAGTTCTACTACTCATATTGTTTCTCAAGTTAATCAAATGGTAGAAACAACGAAGAGTATAGCTGGAGATGCAAACGAAGTAACAAATGCTATTGATGAAATTGCAGCGGCGGCAGAAGAAAATACAGCTAGTATGCAAAGTGTTGCAGCTTCAACAGAAGAACAAGTAAATTCGATGGAAGAAATTAGTTCGGCTTCGCAAAACTTAGCTGAGATGGCCGAAGAACTACAAGCAATGACTAGTAAATTTAAAGTATAATAACAGCAAATAAGTAAGGTGAAAATAATATTACCTTGCTTATTTTTATATTCAGTAATTAGGGGAGTCATTAACGGGATGAAAAAAAGAAAAAGACTATGGAATTTATGGAAAACGATTACATTGTTAGTTTGTACGGTTGTAATTTTTTCTTTACTTGTTACAGATATATTAATTAGTCATAATGTAGAGCGGACAACGGAGGATAGCCAGGCAGAGAAAGCGAAAACAATTGCACATATTGTGGCGAATGATTCAGTGGTAATCGATGGTTTAATTGGGAAAGCAGATACATCCGCCATCCAAACGTATACAAATAGGATATTAAAAAATACAGGTGTTCAATTTATTGTCGTTATGGACATGGATGGGATAAGAAAGTCTCATCCAAATCCTCAAAAAATAGGTCTTCATTTCGTTGGAGGGGATGAAGGAACGGTATTGAAGGGAAAGGAACACGTATCTTTAGCAGAAGGAACTTTAGGGATTTCAATGCGAGTATTCGTTCCTGTTTTTGCTGACACAGGTGAACAGCTTGGTGCGGTTGCTGTTGGTATTTCAGCAGATAATGTAAAAGAAAGAGTTAAGGAAAGTAGACATATTATTTATATTGGTGTCGGAGTTGGATTGTTAATTGGCATTATAGGAGCGATATTGCTAGCTAGACATATAAAGAAGAGTCTGTTTGGTCTGGAACCGCACAGGATAGCGAAAATTCTTGAAGAAAGAAATACGATGTTACAATCGGTCAAAGAAGGTATTATTGCTGTAGATAAAGAAGCGAAAGTAACGTTAATTAATAATGAAGCAAAACGGCTATTTAAGAAAAGTGGACTTGAAGAAGACTTTATTGGTAAAGATGTTGAATTGTATATGCCGAATTCACGTATAAAAGAAGTGTTGCAAACAGGAGAGGTACAATTAAACGAAGAACAAAAAATTTATGGGATTACGATTGTTACGAATCGTGTTCCTTTATATGTAAAAGGAGAAATAGTTGGTGCGATTGCAACATTTCGTGATAAAACAGAAATTAGAAAATTAGCAGAGGAACTAACTGGTATTAGGCTATATGCGGAAGCGTTACGGGCACAATCTCATGAATTTATGAATAAAATGCATGTCGTATTAGGGCTCACACATATGAAACAGTATGAAGAATTGCAGAAATATGTAAGTAGTATGGTATCAGAGCATCAATATGAAATAGGGGGGATTATGAAAAAAATTCAAAGCCCAGTATTTGCTGGTTTTTTATTAGGTAAACTTAGCTATGCTAGAGAGAAAAATATAAAGTTAATTATAAGTGAAGGCTCTTATTTACCAGAAATATATGATGAAAGTATGATTCATGAACTTATTACGATTGTCGGAAACTTAATTGATAATGCGTTAGATGCGGTAGCGAATTGTAAAAAGAAGCAAGTTGAAGTTGGTATACAGTATGGGGACACAGACACATTAACTATTACAGTACAAGATGCGGGGAAAGGTATACAAGAAGAGGAGATGGATGCATTATTTACAAAAGGTTATTCCACAAAGGGAGATAATCGCGGTTATGGTTTGTATCTTGTAAAAGAAAGTATACAGCGAATAAATGGGGAAATTCATATTCATTCATTGGTAGGAGAAGGAACAACGATAACAATTGAAATACCTAATAGTAGGGATGAGAGGTAAAGATGATTAAAGTTTTAATTGTAGAAGATGATCCGATGGTGGCAATGTTAAATACACATTATTTAGAGCAAGTGGGAGGATTTGAACTTGTTCATGCAGTTAACTCAGTTAAAGAAGCGATAGAAGTATTAGAGAAGTCACGGGTAGACTTCATATTACTTGATATTTTTATGCCTGAGGAGACTGGATTTGAGCTGTTAATGTATATTCGAAATCAAGAAAAAGAAATTGATATTATGATGATTTCAGCTGTGCATGATATGGGAAGTATCAAAAAAGCATTACAATACGGGGTTGTAGATTATTTAATTAAACCCTTTACATTTGAACGATTTAAAGAGGCGTTAACTGTATATCGAGAAAAATTTACTTTCATGAAAGAACAACAAAAAATTAGTCAATCGGAATTAGATTCATTAATTTTGCAAAAAGAAAGAAGAGAGCCAACTGTCACTAAAGAGCTTCCGAAAGGATTAACAAAGCAAACATTGCAACTCATTTGGCAGAAAATCGCATCGCTTAATGGACAAGCATTTACAACTGATGAAATGGCGCAATTAGTAGGGGTTTCGAGAGTTTCTATTCGAAAGTATGTAATGTTTTTGACTGAAATCGGAGTATTAGAGAATGAAATGGTGTATCAAAATGTGGGAAGACCGGTGAGTAAATTAAGGTGTATTGACCGGAATAAAATAGACTTTTACGTATAAGCGACTTATTATAGGTCGCTTATACTTTTTTTAATTACAAAACCAATTACAAAACTTACAAAAACTATTTTTACTATTGAAAGCGTTTTAATATTGTTATTAAGAAAACAAGGGGGTGCCATATGGGAATTCAAAAGAATGTGGAAGCGGTATCATTTTCTGAAGGCAATGAATTGAAAAGTGAATCTTTCGCTTCTAAAATTATGAACGTTAAAATCGGTGTTATACCTTTACCGTTATACGTAGTATTGGCTGCTATTATTTATGGAGCATCTGTATATAATAAATTACCAGCAGATATGATTGGTGGTTTTGCAGTTATTATGATCATGGGTATTTTCTTAGGTGATATTGGAATGAGAATTCCGATATTAAAAAATATCGGTGGTCCAGCAATTCTCTCATTATTTATTCCATCGTTACTTGTATTTTTTAACTGGATGAATCCGGCTTCAATGGAAGCTGCGACTATGTTAATGAAAAAATCGAACTTTTTATATTTATATATTTCTTGTTTAGTAGTTGGAAGTATTTTAGGAATGAACCGTAAAGTGTTAGTGCAGGGTTTCGTTCGTATGTTTATTCCTTTAGTAGTAGGGACGTTAGCTTCTGTAGCAGTGGGCTTATTAGTCGGTTCACTATTTGGATTTGAAATGAAGCAGACATTCTTCTTTATCATCGTACCAATTGTGAGTGGTGGTATCGGGGAAGGGATTTTACCATTGTCGCTAGCTTATAGTGATATTTTAAATGAATCATCAGCAACATTTGTATCACAGCTTATTCCGGCAGCTATTATTGGGAATATGTTTGCAATCGTGAGTGCAGGGTATATGAAGCGTTTAGGTGAGAAGAAACCGGAGCTTAGTGGTAACGGTGTATTAGTGAAAACAGACAATCAAGCAGATTTATTAAAAGAACAAAATACAGAGAAGCCAATTGACTTCTCATTAATGGGAGCAGGTTTATTAATTGCATGTACGTTCTTCATCTTCGGAGGATTTGCTTCTAAGTTCATCGGTATTCCTGGGGCAATCATTATGATTTTCTCAGCAGCACTTGTGAAATACTTTAAATTAATGCCAGCAAAAATGGAGCAAGGAGCATTCCATTTATATAAATTCATTTCAAAGAATTTAACATGGCCATTAATGGTCGGTTTAGGATTGCTATATATTCCGTTAAAAGACGTAGCAGCAGTTCTTTCGGTAGGATATGTTGTTGTGTGCGCATCGGTTGTTCTTACAATGGTAGCGTCAGGTTTTCTTGTAGGGAAAGTGATGAAAATGTATCCAGTTGAATCAGCGATTGTAACTGGATGTCATAGTGGTTTAGGTGGAACTGGAGATGTTGCTATTTTATCAGCTTCAAATCGTATGGAATTAATGCCGTTCGCACAAATTTCAACGCGTTTAGGTGGGGCTGCAATGGTCGTAACAGCGACAATTTTATTAAAAATGTTTTCATGATCAAACAAGCTAGCTATATTCATATAGCTAGCTTGTCAAATTAAGGGGAGATTATAAGTATGTTAGAAAAACAAATTAATGAAAGATCATTGTTATTGCATAAAGAATTAGTAGGGAAAATTGAAATTACAAGTAAAGTAGAAGTGAATACAGCGGACGATTTAAGTTTGACTTATACACCGGGGGTAGCAGAGTCTTGTAAAGCAATTGCGGCAGATGAGGAAACAGCTTATGACTATACAGCACGTGGTAATATGGTTGCAGTTGTTTCAGATGGAACTGCAGTACTTGGTTTAGGGAATATTGGACCGAAAGCGGCTATGCCTGTTATGGAAGGGAAAAGTATTTTATTTAAGACATTTGCGAATGTAGATGCTTTCCCGTTATGTTTAGGGACGACTGATGTGGATGAAATCGTTACCCTTGTTAAAAATTTAGAGCCTACATTTGCAGGAATTAATTTAGAGGATATTGCAGCACCACGTTGCTTTGAAATTGAAAGACGATTAAAAGAAGAAACGAATATTCCTGTATTTCATGATGATCAGCATGGGACGGCTATTGTTGTTTTAGCAGCTGTTATTAACGCATTAAAAGTTGTAAGTAAACAAATGGACGATGTGAAAATTGTTATTAACGGTGCGGGTTCGGCAGGAATTGCAATTGGAAAATTATTATTAAAAGCTGGCGCAAAATACATTACGTTAGTTAGTTTAGAAGGTATTGTTTGTGAAGGTGAAACATGGATGAACGAAGCGCAAATCGAAGTTTCAAAGAAGACAAATCGAGAATATGTACGTGGAACATTAAAGGAAGCGATTCATCAAGCTGATATTTTCATCGGTGTATCTGCTCCAAACGTATTAACGAAAGAACTTATACAGACGATGAACGAGAAACAAATTGTGTTTGCAATGGCGAATCCAATCCCAGAAATATTCCCAGAGGACGCATTAGCA
This sequence comes from Bacillus sp. FSL E2-0195, assembly GCF_038003645.1. NCBI lineage: Bacteria > Bacillati > Bacillota > Bacilli > Caryophanales > Bacillaceae > Bacillus > Bacillus sp. FSL E2-0195. The sequence continues at coordinate 568,937 of NZ_JBBOPN010000001.1, forward strand.
GCTGGAGCTGCTGTAGTTGGAACTGGTCGTTCTGATTATTCAAATCAAGTAAATAATGTATTAGCGTTCCCTGGTATATTCCGTGGTGCATTAGACGTACGCGCGACTGATATTACAGAAGAGATGAAATTAGCAGCAGCATATGGGATCGCTAACATAATTACGGACGAAGAGCGTAATGCGAATTATGTAATTCCCAATCCATTAGATAAAAGAGTTGTTCCAAGTGTTGCAGAAGTAGTAGCGAAAGCAGCCATTGATTCAGGTGTGGCACAGATTACGAAAATGCCAAGTTATAAATAGTCAAAAGCAGCGCCTTAAAAAGGCACTGCTTTTTTTGAGATAAGAAATCAAAATAATGAAGAAGTGTAAATTTATTCAAGCCCCGTTCATTATTTATTTAACTCCATTGCAACTTGTTTACCATTTATTAAAACCTCAGTTACTGCTACGATCACTTCTATCATTTTTTTCATCTCTCATCTCTCCTCGCGTCATTTCTTACTTTAAGTATAAGAGAAGAGAGATAATCCACCTATCGAAGTACGTGACGTAGAAATTACATTGTTGTAAGGAAGTGTTTCAGTTTTGTCACTTTATTCGGCATTGATTACAAATTGATCATAATATCTTTCATTCACATATATGTTTAATACCCATAATCCAGATGAAGGTAGTGACATTACGAGAGGGAGTTCCTTTACGGTTGTATCGACTGTATTTGAAGTAGTCCAAGTTTGTTTAGAGGTTTCTTTTTGAAAGAGTACTGGTGTTGGAGTTGTAGTTCCTTGTTTTAACGCGATAATAGATAGTTTTCCAGTTGGCATTTCAGGATCCAGGAAGAACCACATTATTTCATTTTGCTCATTTGCGATAATAGAGCTATCAGCCATTGCAATTTTTCTTTCAATGCCTTTTAACGGTATTTTTCCTTCTACGAATGATGGTGCTTCTTCCCAATTTACATCTTTTAAGACACTAAGGTGAAAAAAGGAAGGTGCGTTAATTTGAGAGGATGACGTTTCTATTACTTCTTTTTTAGGTACATTTGAATCGGGTTGCGATTGCGCGCAGCCAGTAATGAGGAAGGAGAAAAGTAGCATAGTTCCGATTTTTTTCATGGTGCCACACTCCTAATTTTTATTGTTAGTGTAATTGTATTTGCTAGAAGACGAGACAATTCCTTTAAATCATAAAAAGAGGTCGTAAGTTTTGTACGACCTCTTTTGACATTTTCTATCCCAATTGGTGAGGGCTAATAATCAGTGGGGGATGGAACCCCCCACTGATTAAAGTTTCACTTTATATTTGTTCAGTTGAAAAGGTTGGTTCTCTCTCTTTTTGAGGCATTGTTAAGAAAATAACAGAAAGGACGATACATACTCCGCCTAATAATTGATATGCTCCAAAAGACTCATTAAGCCAAGCGATTGAAACGATGGCAGCTACAAGTGGTTCAATGCTAGATAAAATACTTGTTTCTGTTGCTGCTAAATATTTAAGACTACCGATATAAAGAAGGAAAGAAAGAGTGCCGCTTATAATGATAAGAATAAGCATAGAAAAAGTTTGAAGTGTGAAAGTTTGCGAAATCTGATTCCATCCAAAAGAACGATTACAAATAAGCAGTGCAATCCCTCCAATTAACATCCCCCAGCCAATTACTATAGTTGTTCCGCATTCTTTAATAAGGGAAGCCGGATGAAGGGTATAAAACGCAAAACCAATCGCTGTTAATAGGCCGAAAGTAATAGCTGCTTTAGATAAAACAATATTTTCAATTGAACCGTTTGTAATAATAAAGTATGTCCCTGTTAGAGCAGTTATAATTGCGAGTATTTGCATAGAAGCAGGGAATTTCTTTTGCTCAAACGCAATGTAAATAGTAATAAGAACAGGGCCTAGAAATTGAAAGAGTGTTGCTGTGACCGCATTACTAATATGAACTGTTTCGATAAAGGCGTATTGCGCACCGAGCATGCCAAGAATAGAGAAAATAATAAGCTGTATAGAATGTCTAGGGTGTTTCCAAATTTGAAATATGTTTTGTTTCTTTATTAGTAAGAAAGACAAAATAAATACTCCTGCAAGCAACAAGCGAATTGTTAAAAAATCAATTGATGATACGTTCGTATGTTGAAATAGCCATTGAATCATCGGTCCAGATAATCCCCATAATGTGGCTCCTGTAATAATCATAATGAGTCCGATACGTCTACTTTTGTTCATGATCATGCATCTCCTCTTTAGTATTTGATTTTTTATGTGTGACATGATAAAAGGAATTATATATAAAATCTGGTACTGTAAAAAGTATCAGATTTTAGTTTTATTAAGGGGTCAGATATTATGTTAGAATTAACGCCTAATTTAAATATGAATAGTAAGAAGGCATTGTATGTGCAGTTGTATGAGTATATAAAAAAAGAAATTAAAGATGGAACGATTCTATCTTTTACGAAATTACCGGCTAAGCGAAAGTTAGCAACACATTTACAAGTAAGTAAAAATACAGTAGAGGCGGCTTACGAGCAATTACTTGCAGAAGGTTATATTGAGTCAATTTCGAGAAAAGGTTATTTTGTATGTAAGGTTGAGCAAATGGTTCATGTAGAAGAAAACGAAGAGAGAATAGAAGAAGTATCCTTTCAGGAGAGGGATTATAAATTTGATTTCACACAAACAGGAGTCGATACAAATGCTTTTCCGTTCAATATGTATCGGAAAATTATAAATGACGTATGGCAGCCTCATAATAATGAGTTGCTCTTTCTTGGTCACCCACAAGGAGAATGGAGCTTAAGAGAAGAAATTGCGAACTATTTGTATGAATCTAGAGGTGTGCGTTGTGCAGCTAGTCAAATCGTATTAGGAGCGGGAACACAAATATTAGTGAAACTACTGTTTCAATTATTAAAGGGAAGTAATTATGCAGTTGAAAATCCAGGGTATCATAGAAAAATGGTTGTTTTTGAACAGGGAGAAAAAAGAGTTCAAATGTTATCTTTGGATAGAGATGGAATTTGTATTGTAGATTTAGAGAATAGTGATGCGAACGTTGTATTTGTTACTCCTTCCCATCAGTTTCCGTACGGAATGATTATGCCTATCACGAGAAGGATGCAGCTTTTAAAATGGGCGAAGAAAGAAGAAGGTAGGTATATTATTGAAGATGATTACGATAGTGAATTTCGTTATTCGGGAAAACCTATACCGGCACTGCAAGGGTTAGATACAGACGGGAAAGTTATTTATATGGGGACGCTATCTAAAGCATTGTTGCCATCATTACGGATGAGCTATATGGTGTTACCAAAGAAATTGATTAAAAAGTATCAACAACAATATTTATTTTATACACAAAGTGTTTCAAGAATGGATCAAGAAGTGATTAGAAGGTTTTTAAGTGAAGGGTATTGGGAAAAACATATTCATAAAATGCGTGTCGTCTATCGAAAGAAGAGAGATCGACTTGTTTTTGAACTAGAAAAGTACTTCTCAAATCGTGTTGAAGTGATAGGAGAAGATTCAGGATTGCACATTTTATTAAAGGTGCATAATGGAATGCGGGAAGAAGAATTAATTAAAGAAGCTGCGAAACATAGTATCAAAATATACCCTGTGTCTACGTACTATAAAGACGGTACTGCACCTAAAAATATAGTGCTACTTGGATTTGCGATTTTATCAGAAGAAGAAATCGCGAAAGCGATTCAATTATTAAATAAGGCATGGTTTATAAAAAAGTAAAAAACATCCTCATAAATGCGAGGATGTTTTTTATTATTTTTCTTCATCTAGGAAAAGAACCATATGCTCTTCATCCCAATATTGTCCGTTATATTTTAATGAACGTTCTTGCACACCAAATGTTTTAAACCCTAATGACTCGTAAAGTTTTTTTGCACCATCGTTGCCAACAACAACATCAAGCATAACTTGCTCTACTTCTAAAGATTTAGCAAGCTCAAGACATTCTTTAATAAGTGCTTTTCCCGCTCCAAGTCCGCGTGCTTTTGGAGACACGTATACTGAACCAATTTTCGCTTTATGTTCTTGTTTTACATATGGTTTCGTTTCCAGTGTTGCAACTCCGATTAATTCTCCATCTTTAAATGCACCTAGTGTATAGTTCTCATCTTGTGCTAATTTTTGGGCTTTATATTCAATAGCACACTCTTTATTAATAATATCTTCATAAGAAGAGCTGAAAGCTTCCGGGTTTTGTTTTAACCCTTCTACTCGAAGTTCTAAGTAAATTTCTGCTTCGTCTTTTGTTAATACATGGATATCCAATTATATCACCCTCCAAATCTTTGACAGTTGTACCTATATTTTATATTGAAATAAGAATAATTTCAAAAGCTTAGCTTATAATAGTTGGTTTTATAAATAAAATAGCACCAGTAGTGTTGACTACTACTGGTGATTTCACGCATATATTATACAAATGGTAATTCAATTATAAATTCTGTTCCGACTTCTAATTCGCTTTTAACTTCAATAGAACCATTATGAAGTTCTACAATTTCTTTTGCAACAGCCAGTCCGATACCTTTTCCACCTGTAGCTCGTGTTCTGGATTTATCGACACGGTAAAAGCGATCAAAAACATGTGGGATATCTTCTTTTGGAATACCTTCACCTTCATCTTGTACACTTATTGTAAAAGTATTCGCACTGGTTAGTACACGTATTATTATAGAAGTGTTTTCTGGTGAATGTTGATAAGCATTGTGTAATAAATTTAACATAACTTGTTCCATACGTCTTTCGTCTATGCAAACTTCTAAATCATCTTTGCAATGTACATGGAGTTGCATTTGTTTGTTTGTTAATGTTGTTTTTGTTTTTTCAACCATTCGTTCTAAAAATGGTTTAAGAATTACTTTTTGTTTTTTTATAACAAACTGGTGTTGCTCTAATTGTACAAGCATAAATAAATCTTGTACGAGATCGGTTACACTATCCGTTTCGTCTTCAATGATTTGTAAGTATTCTTCACGTTCTTCTTTCGTTAGAGAATCTCTTTTTGCTACCTTTGCATAACCTTTCATATAGGTTAATGGAGTTAGTAATTCATGCGCTACACTAGCGAGAAATTCGTTTCGTTCTTTTTTCATATACGTAAGTTCACTAGATAAATCTTCAATCGTTTTTGCTAAGCTTCCAAGTTCATCATTTCGTTTAATTCCTAATTGAATCGGCTTATTTAATTTTGACATTTTTTCTGTCGCCCGCTTCATTTTTATAAGCGGTTCTGTAATAACACGAGAAAAAACAAAGACAGAAATAGTAGTTAAAATAATTGTCAAAACACTAATGATAAGAAATTGATTCATGAGTTTAAGTAACATATTTTCTAAGAAAGATGTCTTTAATAACATATATAACTTACCTTGAAATCCTTGAATTTCCAGCGGGCTTACTGTTGAGATGAATTTTGATTTTTTCCAGTTTTTTTCAACGATTAATCCACCTTCTGGGATAGTCTCAGTTTTACAAGTAAGTTGTTTTTGCATTTCTTTCGTTACGGGTTCTGAGGTAGAAATAATTTTGCCGTTATTGTCTGTTATAATGATAGCTATATCAGAGTTAGCAATTAATTCTGATTCAACTAAGTGTTCAGCCGCAGTGTTGATATCAAACTCGGGGTACACAGCACGTTTAGGCCGTTTACTGTGTTCAGCGCTTTCTGTGAGTTTCTTTTCTTTAGAATATGCACCCCACTTCGCGCGGTTTTTAATCATTTTACTATAGCGATTTCCTTTCTCTAAAAGAGCAAGAGTTTCCTCTTCAATGCGTATGTTTGAAAGGTTCTTATAAAAAGATACGAAAGCGATTGTCTCAATACATAAAGCTAATATTAAAAAGTATGTCCCAACTTTAAGGGAAAGTTTGCTCATTTTCTCACCATACCTTATTTCATATAGAGTGAAACTTTAATCAGTGGGGTTTTATCCATCCCCACTGATTAAAGTAATTATTCACTTTTCCATTTATATCCGACTTTATAGACGGTTTCTAAGTAATCTTCAACTGGAAATTCTTTTTTGCGTAATTTATCACGGATATTACGAATATGTGAATCGATAGTTCTGTATTCGATGTCTGTTTGATATCCCCAAATTTTTTCAATTAAATCATCACGGCTGTAAGCACGGTTTGTATTTTGTAAAAAGAGTCCAAGTAACGAGAATTCAATAGGAGTTAGTGAGATTCTTTCACCATAAACGGTAACAGTATGTTTCGTTTTATCCCACTCAATACCATTGAAGCTAACAAATCCGTCTTTCTTCGTACGGCGTAATATGGCCTCAATTCGTGCAACTAATACATGCTCATCAAATGGTTTTGTAATATAGTCATCTGCTCCCATGGTCAGGCCTTTGACCATATCATAATTTTGGTTGCGAGCTGTTAGCATAATAATTGGAACGTTGGAAATTTGACGGATTTGATAGCAAGTATCCCACCCATCCATATTCGGCATCATAACATCTAATAAAATAATATCGAAGTCCTTTTGTTCGATTAATTCTAGCGCTTCAAGGCCAGAAGTAGCTTTCATACAAAAATAGCCACGAGGGCTTAAGAACAGATCTAACAATCGTAACATACGTTCTTCATCGTCTACTAATAAAATTTTCACCATAATCTTGTGCACCCCAAACTATTCATTCTACTTGTATAGTTTACATGAAAATAATAAAAAACTCTTTTTATGTGATTGAATGGATGGCTGATTTTTTCAATCAGGGCAATTGACATAAAAAATGCACTAGTTTTGCACAACTATTTTTTATAATAGAAAACGTAGCGACACAAATACCCTATGTTGCGACATAACGTCATGTCATTTTATTTATAAAATGACAATTCCATTCTATTGTGTATGTGAGATAGAGAGGGTTTTCGTATTCACCTCGCATCGGATAAGAAAAATTTCCTATCTCACACTTTTTTTAAAAGGGGATTGTACACATGAGTAAAAAAGTAGAGCATTTACAAAAAGAAAAGCAAGATCGTAATGCGGTTGTAATGTGTGTTGCGGTATCTATGCTTATTATGATAAGTTGTGTAAATAAATTTTTCGGGATTTTATAATAGAAAAAAAGCTTATTGCTTCTTAAGAAGCAATAAGCTTTTTTTATGTATTCTATATAATAAACCAAGGTAAAATTGCTAATCCAGAAGTTACAATTGCTGTAGCAAATATTAAAAAGATAGCTTGTTTGTTTTGTTTCATGTTACATTCTCCTCTACATATCAATTGCTTGCTATACGTTTACTTAATAATTAGCGGGAGATGGATCCTCCTCGCTGAGTAAAGTTTCACTTTATATTTTTAGTATAACGAATGGAAAGGATTGGAACGATCGATAAAGGTGACATGAAGATTACATTGTTGTAATGAAAAAAGCATCTTAATTAATAAGAAGATGCTTTTGAAAAATTATATTTAAATGTTAATTATTTAAGAATAAAACCATATGCTCTTCGTCCCAATATTGGCCATTATGTTTTAAGGACCGTTCTTGCACGCCGTAAGTTTGGAAGCCGAGGGACTCATATAATTTTTTTGCAGCAGTGTTATCAGCAACAACATCAAGCATGAGCTGTTCTACATGTAATTTATCGGCATTTTCAATAATCGCTTTAATTAAAGCTCGTCCTGCACCGAGACCACGCGCTTTTGGAGAAACAAAAACGGAGCCGATTTTTGCCTTATGCTCTTGCTTAATAAATGGCTTTGTTTCTAGAGTAGCAATACCGACTAAATCATTATCTTTGAAGACACCTAGAGTATACTTATCCGGATTGCTTAATCGCTTTGCCATAGCAGCGACAGGGTTTTCATGTTTAAGAACATCTTCATAAGAAGAGCTAAAAGCCTCAGGGTTTTTCGTTAAACCTTCCATACAAACTTTCAAATAAATTTCTGCGTCCTCTGTTGTTAATAAGCGAATTTCCATAGTTGTAACCTCCTAGATTGATTCAAATTTAATTCATTAACTTTGTAAGATTAAGTTTAGTTAAATGTATTCTGTGACTATTCTTTCTTAATTTGTAAAAGAATGAAAAGATTATGCTACTATGTTTTCATTTTATTTATCCCGCTATTTGTGGGCAGTAAAACTCCTACCTCGAAATTCGGCTGGAGCAAAGAAGTTAGGTGGGAGTCGGGCTGCCCGTAAAAGCCCGATTGGTGAAGGCTAATAATCAGTGGGGGATGAACACCCCCCACTGATTATAGTTTCACTTTATGTAATGAAATTATATATTAACTTTATTAACTATTCAAGGTTTTAATATGTTACATTTTTATAACTAAAATTCCCGCTTTGTAAAGGAGTCATTTTTATCCAACTATTCGTGGGAGTCGGATTGCCCGTAAAAGCCCGATTGGTTGGGCTAATAATCAGTGAGGAGGGAAAAACCCTCCACTGATTAAATTTTCACTTTCTTTTACGTATTCAATCGTTTATTTTGTAGCCATCGATTCGTTCCGGATGTGTATAAATATTGCAAGATCCATTTCGAATAAATCCTACTACGGTAATACCTAAATCGTGGGCGAGTTGCAGAGCTAGTTTAGTTGGAGCTGATTTAGATAGAACAATTTCGCAACCTATTTTTGAAACCTTTAACAAAATTTCAGATGAGATGCGTCCGCTAAACGCAATGATTTTCCCTTGAACAGAGATATTGTTTCGTAAACAATGACCGTATATTTTATCTAGCGCATTATGTCTTCCGATATCCATTCTTGATAAAAGAATGTTATTTCGATCACATAAAGCGGTATTATGCACACCACCCGTTTGGCGAAATGTAGTTGAAGATTGTTGTAAGGAAGTCATTAGGTGAAAACATTCTTCCGGAGTAATAGTTATATGTATATCATGTAACTTTTTTGCTTTTGCTGCATCGTTGACGAAAACAAAGCCTTGTCTACTTTTCCCGCAACAAGAAGTTACGTACCGTTTATTATATAAAGTTTGATAGAGCGGATTAATTTTTGATGATTTTACATGGACAATTCCGTTTTCTTTTTGGATCCATAATTCTTCAATATCTTTATAAGAAGAAATAATTCCTTCAGAAATTAAAAAACCGGTTACCATATCTTCAATGTAATTAGGAGTGCATACAATTGTTACGTATTCTTCGCTATTTAATTTAATTGTAATGGGAGATTCCGTAACAACCTCATCGGTTTGTTTTGAAAATGTACCAGATTGATAACGTACAATTGTATATGTTTCTTGAATAGGCCCCATATTAAATTCCCCTTTATATGTATTTTTCTCCATATTTATCATAAAACATCGAAAAAATAAAAGCACCTACTAACAAGAAGATGGCAGATTATTTTGGTTATTATTGTATATGTACGATATAATAGATTTGTAGAATAGCGACATTTTCAAGCTTTCGTAGTTATACCTTATAACATCTAGAATCGACTTCCAAAGGAAAGTATTTCAACAGGGCGCTTCAAAAATATGTACAACAAAATTATGAAAACGGATTCAAAATTGTGCTGTACAGTTAGTTGTAAGGAGAGGGGAAACTATGACAGAACAGACAGTCCGTGTAACCGTTGATGGTAAAGAATTTTTCGTATCAGGTGAAAAGACGATACTCCAATTGTTTAACGAAGGTAATTTAGAACATCCTCAAATTTGTCATGTACCAGAGGTAGATCCTATTCAAACTTGTGATACATGTATTGTAGAAGTGAATGGAAGTTTACTACGTGCCTGTTCGACGAAGTTGGAAGATGGCATGCATATTGAGAGGCAATCGGAACGTGCAAAGGAAGCACAAACAGAAGCGATGGATCGAATACTAGAGAATCATTTATTGTATTGTACAGTATGTGATAACAATAATGGTAACTGTAAAGTCCATAATACAGTACATATGATGGAGATTGAAGAACAGAAATATCCATATGAACCGAAAGTAAGTGCATGCGAAGTGGATACGTCGCATCCGTTCTATCGATACGATCCAAATCAATGTATTGCTTGTGGGCAGTGTGTAGAAGTATGCCAAAATTTACAAGTGAATGAAACTTTATCGATTGATTGGAGTTTAGACCGTCCACGTGTTATTTGGGACAATGGTGTGAGTATAAATGACTCGTCTTGTGTTAGCTGTGGGCAATGTGTAACAGTTTGTCCTTGTAATGCATTAATGGAAAAAACGATGCTAGGAGAAGCTGGATTTATGACTGGTTTAAAACCAGATGTGCTAAATCCAATGATTGATTTTGTAAAAGATGTAGAGCCTGGATATAGCAGTATTTTAGCAGTTTCAGAAGTAGAGTCCGCGATGCGTAAGACGAAAATTAATAAGACAAAAACAGTTTGTACATTTTGTGGTGTAGGTTGTTCATTTGAAGTATGGACGAAAGATCGTCAAATTTTAAAAGTGCAACCTGTTTCAGATGCACCGGTTAATGGTATTTCCACATGTGTAAAAGGAAAATTCGGATGGGACTTTGTGAACAGTGAAGAGCGTATTACAAAGCCGTTAATTCGCCAAGGGGATATGTTTGTTGAGGCTTCATGGGAAGAGGCTCTTGAAGTTGTTGCATCTAATATGCAACATATTAAATCAGAGTATGGTAGCGATGCGTTTGGGTTTATTTCTTCTTCGAAAGTAACAAATGAAGAAAACTATCTTATGCAAAAACTAGCTCGTCAAATATATGGAACAAATAATGTAGATAACTGTTCCCGTTATTGCCAATCTCCAGCAACAGACGGTTTATTTAAAACTGTCGGTATGGGCGGAGATGCTGGAACAGTGAAAGATATTGCTGAGGCAGGTCTTGTTATTATTGTTGGGGCAAATCCAACAGAAGGACATCCTGTACTTGCAACTAGAGTGAAGCGTGCTCATAAATTACATGAACAAAAACTAATTGTCGCAGACCTTCGTAAACATGAAATGGCGGAGCGTGCTGATATATTTGTTCACCCGAGTCAAGGGACGGATTATGTATGGCTTGCTGGGATAACGAAATACATTATCGATCAAGATTGGCACGATAAAAAGTTCATAGCTGAAAATGTAAAGAACTTTGATGAATATAGCAAAATGCTAGAAAAATATACACTTGATTATACTGAGAAAATCACAGGGATTTCTAAAGATCAGTTAAAAGAAATGGCTCGTATGGTATATGAAGCAGATGGTACTTGTGTACTTTGGGGAATGGGCGTAACTCAAAATACAGGAGGAAGTACAACGTCGGCAGCAATTTCAAATTTACTTCTCGTGACAGGTAACTACCGTCGTCCTGGTGCCGGTGCGTATCCGTTACGCGGGCATAATAACGTACAAGGTGCTTGTGATATGGCGACATTACCGAACTGGCTTCCGGGTTACCAAGCAGTTTCAGATGATGTGCATCGTGCGAAATTTGAAAAAGCATACGGTACTACCATTCCGAAAGAACCGGGATTAAATAATATCGCAATGTTACTTGCGGCCGAAGAAGGAAAACTGCGTGGTATGTATGTTATGGGAGAAGAAATGGCTTTAGTAGATTCAAATGCCAACCATGTACAACATATTTTAGCGAATTTAGACTTTCTTGTTGTTCAAGATATGTTCTTATCGAAAACAGCTCGTTTCGCCGATGTTATTTTACCAGCAGCACCAAGCTTAGAAAAAGAAGGAACGTTTACGAATACAGAGCGCCGTATTCAAAGATTATACGAAGTATTGAAACCGCTTGGTGATTCAAAACCAGATTGGTGGATTTTACAAAAAGTAGCTCGTGCACTGGGCGGAGACTGGAATTATGGAAGTCCAAGTGAAATTATGGACGAAATTGCATCGCTTGCACCGTTATACTCTCAAGCGACGTACGACCGTCTAGAAGGCTGGAATAGTTTATGTTGGGGTAGCCATGATGGTAGTGATACACCATTATTATATGTAGATGGATTTAACTTCCCAGACAAACTAGCACGTTTATCACTAGATGAATGGGTTCCGCCAGTTATAGCACCAGATGAGTATGATTTACTATTAAATAATGGCCGTATGCTAGAGCATTTCCATGAAGGGAATATGACGAATAAGTCGGCTGGTATTTTATCTAAAGTGTCTGAAGTATTTGTTGAAATTTCACCTAAACTTGCTAAAGAACGCAATGTGAAAGATGGTGGTCTTGTAGAGTTAGCATCACCATTTGGAAAGATCAAAGTACAAGCGCTTGTTACAGATCGTGTAACTGGAAATGAGTTATATTTGCCGATGCATGCGACAGTAAATGAAGAGGCAATCAATATTTTAACAGGAACAGCAACAGACATTTATACGTGTACACCAGCTTATAAACAAACAATGGTGAAACTGCGCGTATTACGTGAAAAAGGAAATCGTCCGTTACCATCTTCAAACCCGAGAGATAAAAAACGTTATCCGCAAAATGGTGTTGAAATCGAGCGAAAGTGGCAAAGAAAACAATACGTATCACTTGTGGACCAGAATTAGGGGGCGGAGATCATGGCAAAAGAGATTACTTTAATTAAAAAGAAGATTGTAACAGAAGAAGAAAAAAAACAGCAAGTAACAGATGAGTTGTTAAATGATCTAGCTGAAAATAGAGAAGCAGTAGAAGAGACGATGCAGCTATTAGCGCAGTTGCAAAAAGCTGGAATTTTAGATGCGGCAATTAGTTTACTTGCTGCAAAAGAAGATGTTTCCAAAATAGCTGTTGAACAATTGAATCGTGAACCAGTAAAAAACGCATTAAACAATATGATGGGGGCAGGGGAGGCATTATCTTCAGTGGACCCAGAAATAACGAAACAAATAACATCTAGTTTAGTCACTGGATTACAATTTGCAACGGATGAGCTGAAAAACGGAAAGAAAACAAAAGTGATGGATTTCTTTAAAGTATTAAAAGATCCAGATATCAACAGGGCGATTACATTCGGTTTTAGTTTCTTAAAAGCATTTGGACAAGGACTAGAGAAAAAATAGAGCGAGTGAAAAAAGTGATGGGATTAGCCATCACTTTTTTCATTATATGTATAAGAGTGTTCATGTTAAGCGGAATATATTATTATTAAAAAGATGGATTGAAATTGGAAATGTGGAATCCATCTCAAATATCGTTTTAGAATGTGGAGGAATATATGCAACACCGTAAAAGACTATCTATACCAGGAGTAATGGGACATTCCTTTCAAACAGTTAGATTTGCTTTTTGGAATGTATTAACCTTTCAACTTACTTATAAATTATTAGCAGCGATTGTATTTGTCCCGCTATTTGGGATCATTTTTAATAAGTTATTGTATTTTGGTGGTTATGCAAATGCGACGAATGATGAATTATTAGCGTTTTTAAAGACACCATACGGCATTTTGGCAATCGTAATTTTATCATTGTTAGCACTGTTTCTTATCTTTACGGAATTTGCGGTGCTTATTATCATTTCGTACTTCGCTCATAAAAGACAAAAGGTGAAATTACGTCCGATTTTATATAAAACCGTAACGTATTTACCTACTCTTTTCACATATTGCTTACCAGGATTTATTTTATATGCTGTCGTATTGTTACCTCTTTTAAATATTGGATATGAAACGGCATTAATTCCGCAAATTCAAATTCCTAACTTTATTACAGGAGAACTGTTTAAGACAACGATGGGACAAGTTGGTTATTACACGTTCTTTGCTGTAGTTGCGTATTTGAACCTTCGCTGGATTTTTGTTCTACCTATTGTTGTTTTAGAGCAAAAGCCGTTTCGCACAGCAGCACGTAAAAGTGCAACGTTAGTAAAAGAAAGTTTTTTTAAAGTACTATTCTTTTTAGTAGGATTTTTTATTTCAATAGGGATTGTATACGGTGTATTTTTTGGAATGTATTTATTGTGTCTATGGGGCATGTATGAATTTACAAATCCACAGGGAACATTTGCATTATTAGCGGAATCAACAATGTCTGTATTTTTAACGAGTACATTGTATTTATTTAGTTTTATCGTGACGCCATTTTATATTATGGCAATAACACGATTGTATTTACAAAAGGTTCCGGTTGAAGAGGTTTTATTAGAAGAAGGATTAGATTATTCGAAAACAAAAGCAGATAAATGTTTCTTCCAAAAACATCGTTGGAAATTTATTGGTGTATATATTGTAGGAATTATTACTGCCGGAATGGTCGTTGCCTTCATTGTAACGTTTATTTCAAATTCATATAAAGAACCAATTATTATGGCTCATCGTGGTTATATTTCAAAAGGTGTAGAGAATACGAAAGAAGCTGTGCAGGGGGCTATTGATGCCAAAGCAGACTACGCTGAAATTGATGTACTGCAAACAAAAGACGGTGAACTAGCAGTTATACATGATTTGAAGCTAAAACGTCTTGCTAATGCTAATGTTCATGTGTCCGATTTAACGATGGAGGAGTTAAGACAGCTTACCCTTAGTCAAGATGGTTTTTCAGGACAAATAAGTACACTTGATGAGATCATTAAGTTGGCAAAAGGAAAAATCAAACTTAATATTGAAGTGAAGCTTCATGGTGGCGAAAAAGATTTCGTAAACAAAGTATTAAAAGCGATTAAAGATAATGAATTTGAGAAGCAATGTGTCATTCAAACGTTACACTATCCGCTTATTAAAGAGTTTAAACGTGCAAATCCAAATATAAAAGTAGGATATATACTGTATGCGAGTAGAGCTAACTTAAAGAATGTGAAGGCTGATTTTTATGTAGCAGAAGAATACATGTTAAATAAGAAATTAGTAAAAGAAGCAAGGAAGTTAAACAAGCCAATTTACGTATGGACGGTAAATGATATGGAAAGTTTAAAGGGATATTATAAGTTAAACGTAGATGGTATCATTACCGATTATCCTGAAGATGCACGTGAAACAATTAAGATGTTAAAAGAGCAAGAAGATCGTGAAAGTGATATGTTTGATAAAATTAGTGAGACGACAGAAGATCTATTTTCAAAGTTATTTATAAGTTATCCAGCTGCTGGCTAAATGCCAGTAGCTGTTTTTTTGTGAAAAGAATATATTTCTAAAGTATTGAACAAAGTAATAAGTGTATATGTATACGTCATTGCTTAGTTTTTTTACATTGTTACATTATTGTCAAATAATAAATAATTACTATGCATTTTGAATGGATATAATAGAAATAGAGTAATAGATGATGGAGTGGTACGGAGAACCCAATAAAATCAATGTTTTATATATTTACACTATTCTAAATATATAAACTTTAAAAAAAAAGTATGTTAGCGTTTTCATAACTTTTAAGTTATGCTAGAATAAGGACGTAAGTTATTAATTATTTAAAAAAGAAAAAAGAATTCCTTTTTTCTGTTAATTATAAGGGGGCATTTCATTATGCGTATTGGGGTACCAGCAGAAATTAAAAACAACGAAAACCGTGTGGCAATGACACCAGCAGGTGTTGTACATTTAGTTCGTAACAATCACGAAGTATTCATTCAAAAGGACGCAGGTGTAGGATCTGGTTTCACAGATGCTCAGTATGTTGAAGCGGGAGCGAAAATTGTTGATACGGCTGAAGAAGCTTGGAACATGGAAATGGTTATGAAAGTTAAGGAACCAGTTGAAAGCGAATACAAACACTTCAGCGAAGGTTTAATCTTATTCACATACTTACACTTAGCTCCAGAACCAGAATTAACAAAAGCGTTAATTGAAAAGAAAGTTGTTGCTATCGCATATGAAACAGTACAATTAGAAAACCGTTCTTTACCATTACTTGCACCTATGAGTGAAGTAGCTGGTCGTATGGCTGCACAAATCGGTGCGCAATTCCTTGAGAAAAACAAAGGCGGTAAAGGTATCTTACTTGCAGGTGTTCCAGGAGTTAAACGTGGTAAAGTAACAATTATCGGTGGTGGACAAGCTGGTACAAATGCTGCTAAAATTGCAGTTGGACTAGGTGCGGATGTAACAATCATCGACTTAAGTGCAGAACGTCTTCGTCAATTAGATGACATTTTCGGAAACCAAGTAAAAACTTTAATGTCTAATCCTTACAATATTGCAGAAGCTGTAAAAGAATCTGATCTTGTAATCGGTGCAGTATTAATCCCAGGTGCAAAGGCTCCAAAACTTGTAACAGAAGAAATGATTAAATCAATGGAACAAGGTTCTGTTGTTGTAGATATCGCGATTGACCAAGGTGGTATTTTCGAAACAACTGACCGTATTACAACTCATGATAACCCAACTTATGAAAAACACGGCGTTGTTCATTATGCAGTTGCAAACATGCCAGGTGCGGTTCCACGTACATCAACTCTTGCATTAACAAACGTAACAGTACCATATGCAGTACAAATTGCTAACAAAGGCTACAAAGAAGCTTGCCTAGGCAACACTGCATTATTAAAAGGTATTAATACATTAGAAGGCTATGTAACATTCGAAGCAGTTGCAGAAGCTCACGGTGTAGAGTACAAGGGTGCTAAAGAATTATTAGAAGCAGAAACAGTATCTTGCTAATAGAAGCATTATACAAAACAAAATCGAACAATATATAAAACAACATGATAAGAGCTAAGAGATAATACCTCTTAGCTCTTCTTGGTAAAAGGGGGCATTCATCGTGGCCAACCTATTTAAAAAGAAATCCGTTACGCAATTGTTAGGGGAAAGTAAAAGTAAAACTTTGACGAAAACGCTAGGGGCATTTGACCTAACAATGCTAGGGATTGGTGCGATAATTGGTACAGGAGTTCTAGTATTAACTGGATTAGTAGCAGCAAGAGATGCTGGTCCAGCAGTTATTTTTTCATTTATGATTGCAGCAATTGTTTGTGGATTTGCAGCTTTATGTTATGCAGAGGTTGCATCTGCACTTCCTGTTTCAGGTAGTGTGTACACATATTCATATGCAACAATTGGTGAGTTTGTTGCCCATTTAATGGGATGGACATTGCTATCCGTATATGTCGTAACGACTGCCGCAGTAGCTGGCGGATGGACAGGTTATTTCAATAATTTAGTGAGTGGATTGGGACTTGAAATTCCAAAAGCGTTGTTAACGATTCCATCGCAAGGTGGTATGGTGAACTTACCCGCAGTTATCGTTACGTTGGTGATAACTTGGTTATTATCGCGAGGTACAAAAGAAAGTAAGCGTGTGAATAACATAATGGTATTAATTAAAATTGGTATTGTTGTTTTATTCATTGCAGTTGGTGTATTCTACGTGAAACCAGAAAACTGGATACCATTTGCACCGTATGGCTTAAGTGGAGTCTTTGCCGGAGGAGCAGCAGTATTCTTCGCTTTCTTAGGATTTGATGCATTAGCAACTTCTGCTGAAGAAGTGAAAAATCCACAACGTGATTTGCCGATTGGTATTATTGCTTCATTAGTCATTTGTACAATCATTTATGTTGTAGTTTGTCTCGTTATGACAGGTATGGTTTCTTATAAGGAATTAGATGTACCTGAAGCGATGGCCTATGTATTAGAAGTTGTAGGACAAGATAAAGTGGCTGGTGTAATCGCTATTGGAGCTGTAATTGGTATTATGGCTGTAATTTTCGCATACATCTACGCTACGACACGTGTATTCTTCGCTATGAGCCGTGACGGTTTATTGCCAAAATCTTTTGCGAAAATTAACAAGAAGACAGAAGCACCAACATTTTCAGTTTGGTTAACAGGAATTGGTAGTGCTTTAATTGCCGGATTTATCGATTTAAAAGAATTGTCGAATTTAGCGAATATTGGAGCGTTATTAACATTTGCGATGGTTGGTGTAACTGTCATCATTCTTCGTAAAACGCATCCGAAATTACAACGTGGATTTATGGTACCACTTGTACCAATCTTACCGATTATTTCAGTTGCAAGCTGTCTATTCTTAATGGTAAATCTACCGTTAAAAACATGGATATACTTCGGTGTTTGGTTAGCAATCGGAGTGGTTGTATACTTTGTTTATTCGAAAAAACATAGTCATTTAAAAGACGATGGAAGTTCGCAAGATGGTTTAGAAAAAGCTAATTAAAGGGATATAAAGTTAGTAAGCCTTGTGCGTCTAGGGAGCGCGCAAGGCTTTTTCTTTTGGGGAAATAAAGGAGACCAATGTTATGTTGTCGAATTTTTATGTCGGAATATAAGAAGGGGTGGAAAGATGGAGACGAAAGTTGTCGTTGGAGCAGAGGGATATAATAATAACCCAGGGTGGTTACATACGAATGAAAAAGAATTACATTTATTAAAAAGAGAAACGTGGCTTAATAAATTTCAGCCTAATTCTTTATCAGTAATTTTGGCTGAGCACGTATGGGAGCATTTATCGTATGAAGAAGGTATAGAAGCAGCTAAAGTTTGTTATGAGTTTTTAGAAGATAGTGGATATATTCGCTGTGCAGTGCCGGATGCATTTTTCCAAAATGAAGAGTATCAGCGTGGTGTGCAAGTGGGAGGACCTGGCCCGTTAGATCATCCAGCTGCAAGTCATAAAATTGTACATAACTACAAAACGATTATATCTATGTTTGAAGCAGCAGGTTTTCAAGTAAAGCTTTTAGAATACTGTGATGAGAATGGCCAGTTTCATTATAGTGATTGGGAAGAGAACGGTGGATTTATTTATCGATCGAAACGTTTTGATCATAGAAATCAAGATGGTAAATTAGGATTTGCTTCGTTAATTGTGGATGCAGTAAAAGTTAATAAATAAGAAGGGATGCACGGTAGTTTTCGTGTATCCTTTTTGTATGGAGAGCATGATAGATGCGGAGAATATTTATATGTTTATTTTGAAATGTGAACGAAATGTTTTAAAAAATGTATGAGAATTCATTGACACATATGAATGGACGCTCATATAATAAAGGTATAATACATATGAATAATTGTTCATATGTTCAAATAAAGAGGTGAGCTGTGATGGCTGAAAATAAAGTAGAAACGCAACAGGAAGCATGTTCTCAAACGGTAATTCACGAGGAAATCGTGGATCAAGTAAAACAAACAATTCCGACTGATGAAAGTTTAAGTAAAGTAGCAGAATTATTTAAAGTATTAGGTGACCGCACACGTACGAGAATATTACATGCATTATTTGAAGCTGAAATGTGTGTTTGTGATTTAGCTTATTTATTAGGAATGACGCAATCTTCAATCTCACATCAGCTTCGTGTATTAAAGCAAGCAAAGCTTGTAAAGAACCGTAAAGAAGGAAAGGTAGTTTATTACTCATTAGCTGATCAACACGTAATTCATATCTTCGAGCAAGCGTTTGAACACGTAAACGAGGAAGAATAAAAAAGTGAGGAGGGAGAACGATGGCAGAAGCATTAGTGAAAAAGAAACTTATGCTAGAAGGTTTAGATTGTGCAAATTGTGCAATGAAAATTGAAAAAGGTGTTGGGAATATAGAAGGGGTAACATCTTGTTCCGTAAACTTTGCAACAAAAACGATGCTTTTAGAAACACCGCAAAATAAAGAAAATCAAGTTGTTACGGAAGCGAAGCGACTTGTTACAAAATTAGAGCCGCATATTAAAGTGCAAGAAGAGCAAAAAACAAAATCAGTAAAAGAAGTATTTGTATTAGAAGGCTTAGATTGTGCAAATTGTGCAATGAAGATTGAAAATAAGGTAAAGGAAATGCCAACGGTTTCAGAAGCGACTGTTGATTTCGTATCAAAGAAATTACGAGTAGAAGTTGCAAATAAACGAGAACTTGAATCAACTGTACAAAATATAAAAAATGTTGTTCAAAAGTTAGAGCCTGATGTAAAAGTTGTTCGTGAAGAGGAAAAAGGACACGACCATGGCCATGATCATGGTGATGGAAATGTGAAAAAGATGATAGGACGATTAGTAGTCGGTGGAATTTTGACAGGAATTGCTGCATTAGCCGGATTACCGCAAATGATAACAATTCCATTATTCGTCCTTGCTTATTTATTAATAGGTGGAGATATCGTTTGGAGAGCGGCGAGAAACATAACTCGCGGCCAAGTGTTCGATGAAAACTTTTTAATGGCAATTGCAACTTTAGGAGCTTTCGCGATTCAACAATATCCAGAAGCGGTAGCAGTTATGCTATTTTACCAAGTAGGGGAACTGTTCCAAAGTATTGCAGTAAATCGTTCTCGAAAATCAATTACGTCATTAATGGATATTCGTCCTGACTATGCGAATGTGAAAGTTGGAAACGAAACGAAACAAGTATCACCAGAAGATGTGCAAGTTGGTGAGTATATTATCGTAAAACCAGGTGAAAAAGTACCGTTAGACGGGAAAGTAGTTGAGGGAACATCAATGATGGATACTTCAGCGTTAACAGGTGAGTCTGTACCGAGGGAAGTAGAAGTTGGTAATGACGTATTAAGTGGTTTTGTAAACCAAAATGGTGTATTAATTGTCGAAGTTACAAAAGAGTTCGGTGAATCCACTGTATCGAAAATTTTAGACTTAGTACAAAATGCAAGTAGCAAAAAAGCGCCAACAGAAAACTTTATTACGAAGTTTGCACGTTATTATACTCCTGTTGTAGTTATAACAGCAGCAATAATGGCATTTATTCCACCACTTATTTTAGAGGGTGCTACATTCTCCGATTGGATTTATAGAGCTTTAGTGTTCTTAGTAATCTCTTGTCCATGTGCGCTCGTTGTATCGATTCCTCTTGGATTCTTTGGCGGTATTGGTGGGGCATCTAAAAGTGGTATCTTAGTAAAAGGAAGTAACTATTTAGAAGCATTGAATGATGTGAAATATATCGTTTTTGATAAAACAGGAACATTAACAAAAGGTGTCTTTAAAGTTACGAAGATGGAGCCTAGTGAAGGTATCACAGCTGAAAAGCTATTAGAATATGCAGCATTTGCAGAAGTATATTCAAATCATCCGATTGCACAATCTATTCGAAACGCATATGGAAAATCAATCGATGAAAATAGTATTGAAGACTATAGTGAAATTTCAGGTCTTGGTACGGTTGTAAAGGTACAAGGAAAAGAAATTTTCGCAGGTAATGCTAAATTAATGAAAAAAGAAAACATTACATTTAAGCAACCAAATACAGTAGGTACACTAGTTCATGTTGCTGTAGATGGTAAATATGCAGGTTATATTGTTATCTCTGATGAGGTAAAAGAGGATTCAAAACAAGCAATTCAAAAGTTAAAAGAACTAGGTATTAAGAAGACAGTCATGTTAACTGGTGATGCAAAATCAGTTGGTGAAGCTGTTGGTAAAGAATTAGGTTTAGATGAAGTCCATGCCGAATTATTACCACACCAAAAAGTAGAAGAAATCGAAAAAATTGATGCAGCAAAACGCGGTAAAGAAAAGATTGCATTTGTCGGTGATGGTATTAATGATACGCCAGTACTAGCAAGGGCAGACGTTGGTATTGCGATGGGCGGTTTAGGATCAGATGCAGCAATTGAAGCTGCTGACATCGTTATTATGACTGATGAGCCTTCAAAAATTGCGACAGCTGTAAAAATTGCAAAACGTACACGTAGTATTGTCTGGCAAAATATTATATTTGCATTAGGGGTAAAAGGGTTAGTGTTATTACTCGGCGCCTTTGGTATTGCAACAATGTGGGAAGCAGTCTTCTCAGATGTTGGTGTGACGTTACTTGCAGTATTAAATGCAATGCGTGTACTACGAGTAAAAGATTTATAAAAAAGAGGACGCAATTGCGTCCTCTTTTTTATTGGTTATTTTGTTGAAATTGACTCAAGAAAATAACATCAAATATTATTTTGTTTTTGAATAATGTAATATATAAAATTACAAAAAACAATATTCTTCTTATTATTTTAATATATTTTTTACAAATATCTATATAATATTGAAAAATGGAGAAGTGGGGGAGGGACAAAACCCCACTGATTAAAGCTTCACTTTATTTTTGTATGTTTTTTTCAACTTGTTCTCGAACAGTTTGAATATAATTCATTTTATGATCCCAACATTCTTGGCTTAAATCGACAGGGTACTCTTCTGGGTTTAAAGTTCGCATATACTCTTCCCAAAATAGTGAGAGGCTGCGTTCATTATACTTTTGAATCTCTAATATATTAGGTAATTCATACGCTCTGTTACCGTTAATGAAAATATCTTGATGCAGTTCGCGTGCTTCAAAGCTTGTTACGAATTTACTTATATATGTATGAACTGGATGAAACATTTTTAAACGCTCTTCTTTTCCGGGTTCTTCTGACTCTAAAGCAATATAATCGCCCTCTGCATGATCGTTAACACGGTTAATAATACGATAAATTCGTTTAAGTCCTGGGGTTGTAATTTTTTCAGGATTAGATGAAATCTTAATCGTATCATTTAATTTTCCGTCAGTATCTTCAATAGCGACTAGTTTATAAACGGCCCCTAATGCTGGCTGCTCAAAGGATGTAATCAGCTTTGTACCAACACCCCATACATCAATTTTTGCCCCTTGAGATTTCAAGTGCATAATCGTATATTCATCTAAATCGCTAGAAGCGATAATTTTTGTGTTTGTAAATCCAGCTGCATCAAGTTGTTTTCTGGCCTCCTTTGATAAATATGCCATATCACCACTATCAAGGCGAATGCCATAAAAATCGATACGATCCCTGAACTCTTTTGCAACACGAATCGCATTTGGAACACCAGATTTTAATGTGTCGTATGTATCGACAAGAAATACACATTTTTTATGTGTTTCAGCATATTTTTTAAATGCAACATATTCATCGCGATATGCTTGAACGAAAGAATGGGCATGTGTGCCAGCTACAGGGATGCCAAAGCGTTTCCCTGCGCGAACGTTACTTGTAGATGAAAACCCACCAATAAAGGCAGCTCGTGTTCCCCAAAGGGCAGCATCAAACTCATGAGCGCGTCTTGTACCGAACTCTAAAAGCTCATCATTATTTGCAGCGTGCTTCATACGTGCAGCTTTTGTAGCAATTAATGTTTGGTAATTTACAATATTTAAGAGGGCAGTTTCAATTATTTGTGCCTCGCCAAGCGGTGCATCAACACGTAATAATGGTTCGTTATTAAAAACAACTTCGCCTTCTTGCATACTACGAATCGTGCCAGTAAATTTCATGTTTTGTAAATAATGAAGGAAGTCTTCTTCAAATTGCAGCTCTGCTAAATAAGCGATGTCACTTTCGGTAAAGCTGAAATTTTCTATGTACTCTACAATTTTTTCAAGACCAGCAAAAACAGCATAGCCGTTTTCGAATGGAAGCTTTCGAAAGTATAGATCAAAAACAGAACGGCGAGTATGAATACCATCTTTCCAATATGTATAAGCCATGTTGATTTGATATAAATCTGTATGTAAGGCGTAACTATCGTCTTTATAATGATTCATTGTGAAAACACCTCCGCAATTTGGTTATAGTATACCAATTTTCCCCCTTTCGTAGCAAAGAAGTAATAGGGGATTGAAGTCAAGGGAGAAAAAAATGAAATAATGCATATTTTTTAGAAAATTTACATTTATCAATTTATATTTCTCAAGATTTTATGTATTATTAGAGTAATGGGGGTAATGAGAATGGAGGAGGACAATGCAACAAACATTAGAAAAAATAGGCAAGCAAGTTTTTTATAAACGGCTACAGCAAAAAATGACACAAGAAGAATTATGTCAGGGCATTTGTTCTGTCTCATACTTAAGTAAGATCGAAAATGGAAAGATTGAAGCATCAGAAGAAATTCTACAATTGCTCTGCACAAGACTAGAAATTGCTGTGACGGATTTGAGAGATGTAGAAGAAGATGTGAAGGTGAAGTTGGACGAGTGGTTGAATGCATTAGTTCATTTGGACAAGCAACAAGTAGAGCGCATATACGAAGAGTTGCAAGGTGAAATGAAGCATGTGTTGGATTTTGAAATTATAAATTATTATAAACTGCTGTATACACGTTATTTAATTATGAAAAGGGATATATCTGCAATTGAAGAAGAATTAGAGAGATTAAAGAAAGTCTACAAAAAGTATTCTCCATTTCAGAAGTTATTATATACGTACAGTAGAGGGTTATTGTGCTGTTTGCAGTATAGATGGAAGGATGGACTAGACCACTTATTAAAAACAGAAGTAATGGCCAAGGAACAAGGGTATCATGAAACGGGTATGTACTATAATATAGCGCTTGCATATACTCATTTAGATATTCATCACCTTGCAATTCATTTTGTGAATATAGCATTAGAAGGATTTCGTAGTGAATATAAGTTTAGAAATATAATTAATTGCCAGATACTTATTGCAGTAAGTTACACAGAAAAAGGTCAGTATGAAGAGGCCTTAAGAATGTATGAGAGTATATTGAGGGAGGCCACATCTTTTGCGGATAAGGATGTACTTTTAGCTATTACTTTAAGCAATATGGGAAGTATATATTATAAAAAAAGCAAATATCAGCAGGCGAAGAAATATTATTTGGATAGTCTGCAACTTCAAAAACAAGTAGATTTAAACTATCTAGATACAATATATGAACTGGCATTAGTATGCATTAAATTAGAAGAATTAGAAGAGGCAAAGGAATGGATTGATAAGGGAATTGTTGCAGCAAAACAAGAAGAGAGATTTAATGCAAAGTTATATTTGCTTTTAATTCTTAGATATAAACATTTTGAAGAAGCAAAAGATTATAAAGTATTTTTGGAAAATGAGGCTATTCCTTTGTATAAATCTGCGGGAAATAAAATAGAATTAAAGAAAGTATACGTTGAACTCGCAGAACATTTCGCTAGTTTATCGAGATTTGAGGAAAGTAATCGATATTATAGGTTAGTTATTGATTTGATGAATGATAATAAGGAGGAGTGAAAATGAAAAAGATGGTATTTGGAGTATTGGCGTTTATAGTAACTCTTACAGTTGCTGGAGGAATACATCAGTATAGTAGTAAACCTGATATCGTTGGTCAACAAGCTAAAACGGTTCAACAAATTAATTCATAACCAAAAAACCCCTTTCCAAACGGAAAGGGGTTTCTCAATATTTGCTCCCGAAAATTCTACAAAACTTGAGAAAACAATTATTTGAATTTTTAGTATATTAATAGTGGAAACATAATGATAATATGAAACTACTCTTTTTCAAAAATTTTTTATTAGGGGGAATGTTAGATGAAAAAGAAGAGTTTAGCGTTAGTGTTAGCGGCAGGAATGGCAGTTACTACGTTCGGAGGGACAGGCTCTGCATTTGCGGATTCTAAAAATGTACTCTCTACTAAGAAGTACAATGAGACGGTACAGTCACCTGAGTTTATTTCTGGTGATCTAACTGGAGCGACTGGTAAGAAAGCGGAATCTGTTGTGTTTGATTACTTAAACGCGGCAAAAGGTGATTATAAGTTAGGGGAAAAGAGTGCGCAAGATTCTTTCAAAGTGAAACAAGTGAAAAAAGACGCTGTAACTGATTCAACAGTAGTACGTATGCAACAAGTTTACGAGGGAGTACCTGTATGGGGATCTACTCAAGTAGCTCACGTAAGTAAAGATGGTTCTTTAAAGGTATTGTCTGGAACAGTTGCGCCTGATTTAGACAAAAAGGAAAAGTTAAAAAACAAAAATAAGATTGAAGGCGCAAAAGCAATTGAAATCGCGCAGCAAGATTTAGGAGTAACACCTAAATATGAGGTAGAACCAAAAGCGGACTTATATGTATATCAAAACGGTGAAGAAACGACATATGCATATGTTGTGAATTTAAACTTCTTAGATCCAAGCCCAGGAAATTACTACTATTTCATTGAGGCGGAAAGCGGTAAAGTATTAAATAAGTTTAATACAATTGATCATGTAACAAATGATGATAAGTCCCCAGTTAAACAAGATGCTCCTAAACAGGAAGCGAAAGCGGTTGTAAAGCCTGTAACAGGGACGAATAAAGTTGGAACTGGTAAAGGTGTATTAGGAGATACGAAATCGCTTAATACAACGTTATCTGGATCGTCTTACTATTTACAAGATAATACGCGCGGAGCAACAATTTTCACATATGATGCGAAAAACCGCTCAACATTACCAGGAACATTATGGGCAGATGCAGATAATGTTTTCAATGCAGCGTATGATGCAGCGGCAGTAGATGCTCATTACTATGCAGGTAAAACATATGATTACTATAAAGCTACATTTAACAGAAACTCTATTAATGATGCAGGAGCACCATTAAAATCAACAGTTCATTACGGAAGTAAGTATAATAATGCATTCTGGAACGGCTCACAAATGGTATACGGAGATGGTGATGGTGTAACATTCACTTCATTATCTGGTGGCATTGATGTAATTGGCCATGAATTAACACATGCTGTTACGGAAAATAGCTCGGATTTAATTTATCAAAATGAATCAGGAGCGTTAAATGAAGCAATTTCTGATATTTTTGGTACTTTAGTAGAATTCTATGATAACCGTAACCCAGATTGGGAGATTGGTGAAGATATTTATACACCTGGTCAGGCGGGAGATGCACTTCGTTCTATGAGTGATCCAGCGAAATATGGTGACCCAGACCATTATTCTAAGCGTTACACTGGTTCAAGTGATAACGGTGGCGTTCATACAAACAGTGGTATTATTAACAAACAAGCTTATTTATTAGCAAATGGTGGTACGCATTCTGGTGTAACTGTAACTGGTATCGGTAAAGATAAATTAGGTGCGATTTACTACCGTGCAAATACACAGTATTTCACGCAATCTACTACATTTAGTCAAGCTCGTGCTGGTGCAGTACAAGCTGCAGCTGATTTATATGGTGCTAGCTCTGCAGAAGTAGCAGCAGTTAAGCAATCATTTAGTGCTGTTGGTGTAAACTAAGGCTTTAAGGGATAGTTATTAATAAAATACCTCAAAAATAAAGAAGGAGCCTATGCTCCTTCTTTATTTTTTTCTCCATTTTTTCCACAAATAAAATAATCCAACACAACCTGCGATTGTAATAATCCATTTCGCTTCATTTGTTCCGTTAATGACATGATATGCAGAATATACTTCAATCAATAAAGCCGGTATTTTCCCTATTGTGCTGGCAATACTGAAAGAGAGTAATGACATTTTGCCTAGAGCTGCAAATAAAGTAACGATACTGGACGGAATGAAAGGAATAAAACGAAAAGATAGGACGAGTAGAAATGCCTCTCTGCCTTCTACGTAAAGAAGGCGTTCTACCTTTGGATACGTATTTACTTTATCGTGAGTGAACTTTTGAAGGCCTATACGATAAATATAAAACGAGATAATAGCCCCTAATGCCTCACCTGCGATCGAAATGATTGTGCCATTTGTTACACCGAAGAGCTGTATATTAATGGCGGTCAAAAAAATACTAGGGATAAAACCTAAAAGACTGATGATGATGTTGATTAAGATACTAAGTGGAATTGCGATTGAATAATAGTCTGTTAAGAAGTTTTGAATTGTTTCAGCCATTCTTTAAAATCCTTTATCTTTTTTTGCATTACACCATATTTACATTGTATAGGCAAGTGCAAATTTACATAATGTAGAAAACAGTTGATAGAAAGCGATTTGTATACCTTATATAGGTATTAGGTATATGAAAGTAGGGGTATATTTAGTTTGTTTAAAAAACACTCCATAAATCCTGTATTTAAAGGGTTTATGGAGTGTTTTGATTGGTGTTTTCATCTGGGAAATAATTATAAAAACATGGGGGTATATTTTAAAAAGGGCGAAAAACAGTGATTTGATGAAAGGGGGGTGGAAAATATAGCAAAATGAATGAGGATTTTAAAACTGTATACATTTTTTCTTTGTGAAATTGACTTTTAGTGGAGTTACGATAATAATCATGGAAGAGGTGATACGATGAAACGATTAAGTAGTCTTTTCTTGAGTAGTTTATTGGCACTAATGCTGATTTTAAGTGGATGTGCAGGAAAAGAACAAAAAACAGAAAAACCAAAAGAGGATCATTCTACATCAGTAGAAAAAATTAGTGATAATATTTTAGATGAAATGGAAGGGCCACCTAAAAATGGTCATACGATTGAAAGGCATGTAGGCAAATCAGAAGAGGATTTGAAGAATCGTTTGAAGACAGATAAAGTTTCAGCGGCAAGTACATACTATGATAAGGAAACAGCGACAAAGGCTGTGAAAGATAGTTTAAAACAACATGATAAAGAAATTCAGGATTGGTTGAAAAACTCTAAAGAGGCTCGTCTTGTATTGAATACAACTCATTCATTCCCAGTTGGAAAAACAGTAATAAAGAAAAATATGAATGTAAAAGACAAACTAGTAAAGACTGTTACTGTTTTAGCGAGAGATAAATCAGGAAATCTAGGATTTAAGATTATTACTTCTTATCCATCAGATAAATAAAGGGGGGGAGTATATATGTATCCAACATTACAATACTTTCTTAAATCGTACTGTACGTTAAGTATTCATGAGGATGAAATAGTAAGCGTAATGGAAGAGTTTATAGAGCAAGAGGACGAAGAGATTGTTTTGAAATTACGCGATGAATTAGTAAATATGAAGAAAAAGAACGCGTGGGAAGAAGCGTGCGTATTAGCTGCGAAGCAAGGCAATCGTGTGTGGTCTTTAGAAGAAACGAAAGATCATCTGGAAATTTTTTTACTATTATTGCAAAAGAAAAAGGCGTGAGTAGATCACGCCTTTTTGTATACGCTTTTTGAAATTTGTCCATTTGAGAGTACTTCACCGTTTTGTGTTACTTTTTTATACGTAACCGCTGTTATTTTATCACCAGTATTACTAATTACTTGAGAAGAAACTTCAACATTTTTACCAGTATTTGTACCGAAAATACGTGTAGTAATACTACCGCCATTTGAAAATGCTTGAATGTAAATATGCTTACCTGTATTGTTTTTAAATTTTAAATCCGGACCATAATCTGCCACTGCTGCATCCTGCCCAAGTGGTAAATAATTTACGGGCATAGAATGATTGCTTCGAGAAACAATTCCTAAATCTGCCCTTAAAGCTGCGCTGTATAAAGTACTACTTACTTGGCAAACGCCTCCGCCTGCACTTTGTATAACTTTACCTTGTGAATATACTGCTGCGGATTTATAACCATGTGCAGCATCAGTTACGCCAACACGGCCATTAAAACTAAACGTTTCATCAGGTGCTACAATAACTCCACTTAACGTATTAGCTGACTTATTTACGTTATAGGATTGATTTCCATTACGGCCAGCCATTGGGGTAGAATATTCAGCAATCACTTCTTTAATCCCCATTTGTTGTATATCTTCTGTAGAACGTTCAGGTTTTATTAGTGTAACTGGTAATACAACATCGGGTGTGCCAGAAGTAATAGCTGCGCTTGTTAAATCGGTTAATTTTCCTTTATCAATTTTTTCTCCATTTTGACTTTGGCTAATATTTACTGTGGAGCCTTCAACACTTAATTCGGCGTTGACAGGATTTTTTAATGTTTCATTATATTTATCCTTTATAAAGGTTTCATAAGTTGTTGTATTTAATTGTGGTGTTAATTTATAGTCACGTTTTACTTCACCGTTTTCAGCTTGCTTACGCATGTTGTAACGATTCATTACGTTCCCTTCTTGTTCTTTAAAGATATTGTCGACAATATCCCTCTCTTTATAATCTACTCCTAAATCTTTCCACGTGTAATTTTGCTTATCATTTTGGAATACGTAGTTAAGAGATTTTTGATTTAATTCATTCATCTTTTGATTAACAAGGGCTTGAATATCTGCTTTATTTTTTCCATCAAGAGAAATACCTTCAAATGTAGTGTTTGGTAGTGCAGTTGTATTTAGTTGATTATTTAATTTGGATACATATTGATATCCACCAATACCACCAACACAAAGTAATATGCCACCAGCAATAGCGGAACCAATCAGTATTTTGCTTAGCTTCATTTATTTCCCCCCAGAAAAATTTTTATAAATATATGTATTACATTTTTTGTATAAAAATGATGAAAATAACATTATGTACGTCCTAGTATACTATTATTTTCACTACGTGTGTAATGTTTTCATAAAAAATGTTACACTGCTGTAATAATTGTCTCTTTTTGTCACAATATGCATGAGAAATATGTTGAAAATTATAATAAAAAGGCTGCTTAGAAAAATCTAGCAGCCTTTTTATTATAATTTTTTATGCTCATTTTTATTCGTAACACCGAGATGTTCTTGAAGTGTTGTCGATATATCATTAACACTCTTTTCGTTTGGAACGTAATAATAAATACCACCTATATATTTATCAGTACCTTCCACTTGCAATTTATCCATTTTTAAATTTGAATCCATTGAATTTTTTGCAATAGTCATCATATCATCAAAAGTTAAATTTGTTTTTAAGTCTGTATCGACAGCATCTAATAGGCTTCCGATTTTATTAATGGAATTGAGAGATAGGGCTTTTTCAGCAATAGCCTCTAAAACAAGTTGTTGTCGTTGACCACGCATATAATCACTATCAATATGACGCGTTCTAGCTAGTGCAAGTGCTTCTTCTCCATTTAAATGTTGACGCCCTTTTTTTAGGTGAATTGCATCTGCTTCGTCGCTACTATTTTGTTCTGTGAACTCAACTGGAACGTCGACAGTTATACCACCTAGAGAATCAACAATCTTGATAAAGGATTTGAAATTAAACTTTACATAGTAATCAACTGGTACATCTAAAAATTTTTCTACTGTATCAATTGTGCTGTCTACACCACCAAATACATGTGCATGTGTAATTTTATCATATTTATCACGTGATTTAATGAAGACGCGTGAATCACGTGGAATGCTGACTAGTTTAACAGATTTATCATTTTTATTAATTGTTGCAAGTAGTAATGCATCTGTACGAGTCGCTTTTCCGTAACCTTTTTCCCTGATATCACTTTCATCAACACCCATGATCAGGACAGAAATATTATCAGTCATAGGTTTAACAGCTTTTTCACGTTTGCTGGATTTATCTCCTCGGCCGAGTTCAGAATAAGCGTTGCTTAAGACGGATTTTGCTTTACTGTATATATGGAAGGAATAGCCTCCTGCTCCCATTGCTACAATAAGTAAGGGAATAAGAATGAACCAAAGTAGGCGCTTTTTCTTTGAGCGTCCTTTTTTGGCTCGAGTTTCGTTGTTAATGTCGGATTTCATCATTTTTTCTCCTTTAAAACAATCAAAGTGTATACATTTAGAAGCGTATTAAAACACATAAAAAATATTTTACGCTAAATAAAAGGTATTGTACATGTATAAAAAATAGATGTATTGATTATTTATAAGACATCTATTCGTTATTGTATACAAAAGACAGGGATAAGAAAATGATAAAATTTTACCTAATTAAAGCATAATACTTACAATAATCGCAGATAAAATACTAACAAGAGTAGCGCCGTATAGTAATTTTAGGCCGAAGCGGGCAACAACATTTCCTTGTTCTTCGTTTAACCCTTTTACCGCACCGGAAATAATTCCAATGGAAGAAAAGTTGGCAAAAGAAACGAGGAAGACAGAAATAATACCAACTGTACGGATAGAGAGAGTGCTGGAAATTTTACTAAGATCCATCATTGCTACAAATTCATTTGTTACAAGCTTTGTTGCCATAATGCTACCCGCTGTGACAATTTCAGAACTTGGTACGCCGATAAGAAATGCAATAGGGGCGAATACATAGCCTATTAATTGTTGGAAAGTAATGCCGAATATAATGAGGAATAGGTCATTAATGCAACTCATTAATGCGACGAATCCAATGAGCATAGCACCGACGACAATTGCTACACGAAAACCATCAAGAATGTATTCTCCAAGCATTTCAAAGAAACTTTGTTTTTCCCCTTTTATTACCAAAATGTCTTCATCATCGTTAACGTCGTAAGGGTTAATAATGAGTACGATAATAAAACCACTAAATAAATTGAGAACGAGTGCGGTTACTACATATTTTGGTTCAATCATTGTCATATAGGCACCGACAATGGACATAGATACTGTTGACATAGCAGAGGCGCAAAGTGTATATAGTCGATGTTTTGGAATTTGGGCTAATTGTTTTTTAACCGTAATAAAAACTTCTGATTGGCCGACAATAGCGGAAGCGATGGCGTTGTAAGATTCTAATTTCCCAAGACCGTTTATTTTACTAAGAAAGAAACCAATCCAACGAATAAAGAATGGTAGTATTTTGAAATGTTGTAATATACCAATTAAGACGGAGATAAAGACAATCGGTAATAATACGTTAAGGAAAAATGGCATTTCCCCTTTATTTGCAAGACCGCCAAATACAAAGTTTATACCACTGGCAGCATACTCAAGTAGCCTCGTAAACAGGCTAGAAATTACCGTAATAAGTATGAGACCAATTTCTGTATTTAATAATAAATAGGTTAAAATTAATTGTATAATAAGCATGATAAAAATTGGTTTAAATTTAATATGTTTCTTATTGTTGCTAGCAATATAAGCAAGGAAGAAAACAACGATAAGTCCCACGAAAAAAGTAATAAATTTCATAGTAAGCCCCCTAAAAGAGATATTCTGCTATATATGTTTTTCATTTCAAGGGAGAATATGCATCTTTGGTAAAGAAAGGAATAGCGAGAGCATGAATATATGTAGAGTGCACCACGTTGCAATTATTTGTTCGAATTATGAACTGTCAAAGGATTTTTATACTCGGATATTAGGTTTTAAAGCGATAAATGAAGTATATAGAAAAGAACGAGATTCTTATAAGTTAGATTTATGTGTAGGGGAAGAGTATCAAATTGAATTATTTTCATTTCCTAGTCCACCTGAGCGCCCAAGTTTTCCAGAAGCAGCTGGACTTAGACATTTAGCATTTGCTGTTACAAATATAGAAGAAGCTGTAAACCATTTAAAACAATGCGGTGTGGAGACTGAAGCGATACGTATGGATGAAATTACGGATAAAAAATTTGTCTTTTTCCAAGATCCTGATGGCTTGCCTTTAGAATTGTATGAGGCTTGAAATTGGTGAATTTTATATAGGGTTGCTTTCAAATAAATGAAGAAACTAAAGTGAAACTTCTTTTTTAAAGGAGGTGTAACTTTAGCTAAGAAAGCTAAAGGACATATGTGGATATTTTAAAATTACTGATGGTAGCCATCCTTATTGCGTTAACAGCATTTTTTGTGGCTGTTGAGTTTGCAATTATTAAGGTGCGTAGCAGTCGTATTGATCAACTCGTTAGTGAAAAACGACGAGGAGCATTGGCAGCTAAAAAAGTAACTTCGAATTTAGATGAGTATTTATCAGCATGTCAGTTAGGTATTACAATTACTGCTTTAGGGCTTGGGTGGTTAGGAGAGCCCACTATAAAACATATACTCGAGCCGTTGTTTTTAAAACTACACCTATCTCCTGCAATTGCAAGTACAGTTTCATTTATTATTGCCTTTGCAGTTATTACGTTTTTACATGTTGTCATTGGTGAACTTGCTCCGAAGACGCTCGCTATACAAAGGGCAGAGCAAGTTAGCTTATTATTATCGAAGCCAATTATTTACTTTTACCGAGTAATGTATCCGTTTATTTGGGCTTTAAATGGTTCTGCAAGGCTTGTAACAGGGGTATTCGGATTACATCCGGCTTCTGAACATGAAGTAGCTCATTCGGAGGAAGAATTACGATTAATCTTATCTGAGAGTTATGAGAGTGGAGAGATTAATCAAAGGGAATTTAAATATGTAAATAATATTTTTGAATTCGATAATAGAGTCGCAAAGGAAATTATGGTACCTCGTACGGAAGTTGTAGGTTTATATGAGGACGAACCATTTGAAACACATATTAAAATAATCGCACAAGAAAAGTACACGAGATATCCCGTATTTGGTGAAGATAAAGATGAAATTATTGGGATGGTTAATGTAAAGGATTTATTTATTCGTTATATGGATGGTAATCGAGAAGAGGGGTGCTCGATTACGCCATATACAAGGCCAGTTATTGAAGTGTTAGAAAATATCCCTATTCATGATTTGCTATTACAAATGCAAAGAAAACGAATTCCATTAGCTGTATTATATGATGAATATGGTGGTACAGCGGGGATCGTTACACTAGAAGATATTTTAGAAGAAATTGTTGGAGAAATCCGAGATGAATACGATGAAGATGAACACCCGCCTATAGAGCATATAAGTGAAGGGTGTAAAATCGTAGAGGGAAAAGTGCTTATTAGTGAAGTAAATGATTTATTTGGCATACACTTAATCGCTGATGATGTAGATACAATTGGTGGCTGGATTATGGTACAAAAGCAAATCGTTGCTGAAGGAGATATTACTGAAAAACACGGCTTTTCTTTTAAAGTTCTTGAAAAGGATATGCATCAAATTAAGCGAGTTGAAATAAAGAAAGTAGAAGAATGAATGGATTTTCTATTATATAAACTTTAATAAAAAGTATATATAGAAAAATAAATGTTTGCGCTTTCAAAAAAGGTGCTATATAGTGAAAGTGGATACTGAAGAATTCATTTAATGATACTCGTATTTTATAGGGCGAATTCTTTAGATAAGGATTTAGAATGAAAAGTATAGGTGATGAAAAATGATAGCAACGAAGGATATACGTATAGAAAAAGATTTTTTAGGTGAAAAGGAAGTACCGAGTGTAGCTTATTATGGTGTACAAACATTACGTGCCGTAGAAAACTTTCCTATTACAGGATACCGCATTCATCCGTCACTCATTACGGCAATGGCAATTGTAAAAAAAGCGGCAGCGCTTGCGAATATAGATACAGGTTACTTAGCTAAAGATATCGGACAAGAAATTGCAGAAGCGGCACAAGAGATTGTTGATGGAAAGTTCCATGATCAATTTATCGTAGACCCGATTCAAGGCGGAGCAGGTACTTCAATTAATATGAATACTAATGAAGTAATTGCAAATAGAGCCTTGGAACGTATGGGATACGAAAAAGGTGAATATGCGAAAATTAGCCCAAACACTCATGTGAACATGGCCCAATCAACAAATGATGCGTTCCCAACTGGGATTCATATAGCAACTCTTATGATGCTGGAAGAACTTCTTGTTACAATGGAAGAACTTCACTCTGCTTTTCATGATAAAGCAAAAGAGTTTGATCACGTTATTAAAATGGGGCGTACGCATTTGCAAGATGCAGTTCCAATTCGCCTTGGGCAAGAATTTGAAGCATATAGCAGAGTGCTAGAGCGTGATATAAAAAGAATTAAACAGTCTCGTCAACATTTATACGAAGTTAATATGGGTGCGACAGCTGTTGGTACGGGATTAAATGCAAACCCTACTTATATAGAACAAGTTGTGAAGCATTTACGAACTTTTAGTGGTTTCCCTCTTGTTGGTGCAGAGCACTTAGTTGATGCGACGCAAAACACAGATGCATATACAGAAGTATCTGCAGCACTAAAAGTATGTATGATGAATATGTCTAAAATTGCAAATGACCTTCGTATTATGGCGTCTGGTCCACGTGTTGGGTTGGCGGAAATTCAATTACCAGCTCGTCAACCAGGTTCATCTATTATGCCGGGTAAAGTAAATCCAGTTATGGCAGAAGTAATTAACCAAGTTGCTTTCCAAGTAATTGGAAATGATCATACAATTTGCTTAGCGTCAGAAGCTGGCCAATTAGAGTTAAATGTAATGGAACCGGTATTAGTATTTAATTTAATTCAATCCATCAGTATTATGAACAATGGATTCCGTGTATTTCGTGAATATTGTATTAAAGGAATTACAGCGAATGAAGAGTTGCTTAAGCAATATGTTGAAAAAAGTGTTGGAGTTATTACAGCAGTGAATCCTCATATTGGTTATGAAGCAGCTTCTCGCATTGCACGTGAAGCAATTGCGACAGGAAAATCTGTTAGGGAGCTATGTTTAGAACATGGTGTACTTACAGCAGAAGAGCTTGATATTATTTTGGATCCATATGAAATGACGCATCCTGAAATTGCTGGTGCTTCTTTATTAAAGAATAAAAAAATGTAATGTAAAAAGCACCGATCCATTTGGATCGGTGCTTTTTTTAGAAGATATTAAATACAGAGTTAAGTTGAAGTAAGCTAATAATAGCTAAGAAGATTAAACTATATTTCATTACTATTTTAAATAGAGCAGATTCTTGACCAACTAGTCCAACTGCTGCACAAGCAACTGCTACAGATTGTGGTGAAACCATTTTTGCGATTGTACCACCAACTACGTTTAATGAAACGAGAGTAGATGGTACGATGTTTAACTGATCGGCAGTTACTGCTTGAAGTGGTGCGAATAATGAACCACTTGATACGACTGAACCTGTAATGAATACGCCAATCCATCCTAAGATTGGAGAAAGAACTGGGAATGCATTTCCTGTAGAAGAGAATGCAAGTCCAAGTGTAGATGACATACCAGAGTAGTTTTCTACGTAAGCTAAAGCGATAACGCTACAAATTGTATATACTGGAACTTTTAGTTCTTTTATTGTTTCGATCATTAATTCTTTAATCATTTTGCCGTTTACACGGTAGACGATAAGTGAAACGATGATTGCTAATACAATCGCAGTAGTTGTAGAAGAGAATACATCTAGTTTGAAAATCGCTGCGAAAGGTGTATCAGCCTTTGTAATTGGTGCAGTTTTCATAACCGCATTATGAAGACCAGGGAATTGAATGTTAAATACTAAGTTTGCCAATGGACCATCCGGAGCAAATAAAGCTTTAATTGGTTTTAAATTAAAGATTGTTACAAATGCAGTTAAGAATACGAATGGGGACCAAGCATATAAAATTTGATTGAATGTATGAGATTCTTTTTCTTCTTGTTTTTCTTCTTTAGCAGAAGATTTTGGTTGCCAAACACGTAAGAATAATGTAAGAGCGACCATACTTACGACTGCTGCGAAAATATTAGTAAGTTCAGCGCCTAAGAAGTAAGTCACAAGGAACTGAGTAATTGCGAAAGAAACACCACTTACAAGAATACCTTGCCAAGTTTCTTTAATGCCTTTAAATCCATCTACCATTGAAACAAGTAAGAACGGTAAAACAATGCTAATGAATGGCAAAATGTAAACAGCTTGACGACCGACAGTTAATGCATCTAGCCCAGTTAATTGTGCAGGTACTGTAACTGGAATACCCATAGCACCCATAGCACCACCAGCGATATTAGCTACTAAGCAAATACCTGCTGCTTTTAATGGATTAAAGCCCATACCTACAAGTAATGCAGCTGTAATAGCAACTGGAACACCGAAACCAGCTGCGCCTTCTAAGAAAGCACCGAAAGAATAAGCGATTAATAATACTTGTAAACGCTGATCATTTGTAATACTTGAAATGCTATCACGAATGACATTGAATTGTTCTGTTTTAACAGTTAATTTGTAAAGGAAGATAGCTGCGATAACGATAGTACAAATTGGATAAAATCCAGATAAAACACCGAATCCGGCAGATGCTACAGCTACAGTTGCGGGCATTTTATAAACAAATATAGCAAGAATAATAGCGACGATCACACTATAAAGCCCAGCCATGTAACCTTTCATTTTGAATCCCACTAAACAAATAATGAAGCAAAAAATTGGGAGTGCTGCGATTAGTGCAGATAACCAAATATTGTTTAATGGGTCATAAATTTGTGTCCAAGTACTCATAATAATGACAACTCCTATCTATTATATGTGAAGAAATTCACATTATTTGTGAAACTATTCACAATCAACTTACATGCTTAGTATATTCTCCTTCAACACTATTGTCAACGTGAAAAAGTATAATTATTCCATAATAGTATTAAAAGTAACATTTTGTTCATAAAGTAGACAAAAAGCGTAATCAAATTGATTTGATTACGCTTCTATAAATTATTTACATATTCTTTCATTTTTTCATATGTCATTGGTCCTACATGCTTATATTGAATGACACCGTTTGTATCGATGACAAAAGATGTTGGAATGCTGATGATTTGATATGTGGCACTTGCCTGGCCTTTCTGATCTAATAGGACGGGGAAGGTATATTTGTTTTCTTCAAGAAATTGTTTTACATTATTCGGGTCTTTTTCAGTAGCTGTCGCATTTACAGCAACAATTTCAATCCCCATATCTTTAGTATCGTGATAAAACTTTTCCATATCAGGCATTTCTATTTTGCATGGACCACACCAGCTTGCCCAAAAATTCAATATTACTTTTTTTCCTTTATAGTCTGTAAGACGAACTTCTTGACCAGTGGTTGTTTCCAGAAGGAAATCGAGGGCAGCATTGCCAACTTCAGTTCCAATGGGGATGTTTGATTTTGAAGCTATATCTTCTTTTTTGTATAGGAAGTGATTGATAATGGTCCAGCCAACCGCAATGCTAATTAACGCAAAAATAAACCATTTTTTAATATTACATCATCCTCCTTACTTAAATTTCCTTTTTATCGTAACAAAGTGGTTAAATATGGTCAAATTACTTTACGATAGGTTATCAATTATGGACGATATTTTACAATATCATTACTGTACATTTCAGTAAGGTGAAAATATAACAAAAATCCTGATAAAACAACGTTTGTAAGCAAAGTATTGCTAGCCCTTTGTTTTGCTTTTTTATTGTATCATATAGTATAATATTCAAAATCAGGTGGGATTTTTTCTTGAACTGTGTGCTGATAAAAGTCGGAAAATTTTCTCAGCATTATAGGTTGATAAAGTTATGTCGTAACAGGAAATATAAGAACAGATATATAAATAAATAAAGAGAAAATAAAAAATGAAAATGAGGGGAATTTTATGAACCAAAACCAATTTGACTGTCGTATTTCAGAAGAAGACGTACAGATGTTAAGAGCATTAGCTCATCCACTTCGTCTACGTTTAGTAATGGAACTGATGCAGCGTGGAACATGTAATGTAACACAATTACAAGAGGTATTAGAAATTCCGCAATCAACTGTTTCGCAGCATTTAACGAAATTAAAACAAAATAAAGTAGTACGCTTTGAGAGACGCGGGTTAGAAGTGTACTATCAAATTCATAACGATAAAGTAAGTGAAGTAGTAAAAACATTATTTTCTTAATTTTTGAATATTATGGAAAGAAGACGTGTGAAATATACGTCTTTTTTTATTTGGAAAGGATCTAATAATAGGAAGATTTGAGAGCGTATATATTAGCGTGTTAGAAAGAAACAAACTATCGGTTGAAGTGCTAAATTGACGGAATATATTCTGAAGGGATATGAAAAGATAGAAAGGAGTGTTGTAAGCCAAAGGAGGAATAATATAATGGATGTAAAACGTGTGAAACAGATATTATCTTCTTCAAGTAGAATTGATGTTACATACGAGGGAGTCCCCGTATGGATTGAGAGCTGTGATGAGCAGAAGGGGAGTGCTCAAGTGTATGACGTATCCAACCCAGGAGAGAGGGTTCACGTGGATGTGACGGCTTTAGAAGAGATGTAATAGAAAAGACGCTTCTAATTTTAGAAGCGTCTTTTTGTGTGTTATTCCATCATACTTGCAACTTTTTTAGAGAAGAGAAGAAGTACAAAGCCTAAGATGATAACGATAATACCGATACTTGCAAATACTTCAAGGTATCCTAATGATTGTGTAAAG
Organism: Bacillus sp. FSL E2-0195; assembly: GCF_038003645.1. Lineage (NCBI taxonomy): Bacteria > Bacillati > Bacillota > Bacilli > Caryophanales > Bacillaceae > Bacillus > Bacillus sp. FSL E2-0195. The sequence goes on from NZ_JBBOPN010000001.1 coordinate 608,617, forward strand.
GAAGCAAGTTTACCTGCTAACCAGTTAGCCATACCCGTACCAGCTAACCATACCCCCATTAGTAATGATGCTAATTTTACAGGAGCGATTGCACTTACCATTGATAGACCGATTGGTGATAAGAATAGCTCACCAATTGTATGGAAGAGATAAGTGATAACGATGAATAATAAATTTGCTTTTACAGTTATATCTGCTTCACTACTTCCAGTTTTTAGAACTGCTAATGTTAAAACAAGATAACCTATACCTAGTAAAATCATACCAAATGCCATTTTTGTTGGCACTTTTAAATCACCGCGTTTTGTTTTAGAAAGTTTTAACCATAGCATAGATACAAATGGTGCAAGTAGTACGATGAATGCTGGGTTAACGGATTGGAACCAAGATGTTGGCACTTCCCAACCGAAAATTGTACGATCAACAAATTTATTTGTATAAAGTGTTAGAGAACTACCAGCTTGTTCAAATCCTGCCCAGAAGAATACTACGAAACAAGTTAAAATTACAATTGCCCAAGTACGATTTTTCTCTTGTTTTGTTAAAGGTTTCTTTTCGACTACAGGCTGATTTTTTGATCTTTTACCGACAACTGTTGTTCCTGCTTTACCAAGGTAACGAGGAGCTAATAAGTTGAAAACAATTTGTCCAATAATCATACCGATACAAGCTGCTAAGAATCCGTATTTATATCCCATAACAATAACGCCATTAGCGCTTGTTTTAAAGAAATCTTCTGCTAAAAATCCACAAATAAGTGGAGCGAAGAAAGCACCTACGTTAATACCCATATAGAAGATAGTAAATGCACTGTCACGACGTGAATCATTTTCACCATACAATTCACCTAACAGTGTAGAAATATTTGGTTTGAAGAATCCATTACCAATAACTAATAGTATTAATCCAAGGAATAGTCCTGTTTTTGTATTCATTGAGAATAGTACAAAGTTGCCGATTGCCATAATAATTCCGCCGAGAGTAATGGCATGACGTCTTGTAATATAATGATCCGTTAGCCATCCGCCTATAATTGGCATGAAATATACTGCCGCTGTAAAAGTACCATATAATTGCACTGCGACTGCCTTATCAAATCCTAACCCGCCACTAACAGCAGCAGTTGTTAAATAAAGAACTAAAAGGCCGCGCATTCCATAATAACTAAATCTTTCCCACATTTCTGTTAAGAACAACAAATATAATCCTGGTGGATGTTTTTTTGGTGATTGTTGTTCTCCAGCTTTGTCTAATTTTAAAGCTGTATCCATTTTTGTTTCCCCCTAATCCTGTATAACGGATATTTATGTAATTATTTTAATTCACAAAATATTTAGAAGTCAATAGAATTATATGGAAATAGCAAGAAAATTTATGAAAAAATCTATTTTTCTTCAACCGTTATTATATTTTTCCCTGAAAACAAGATAATAAGCGTTTTCAAATGTAGTAATTGAATTCTAAAATAAAGTAAAATAGTGATAAATCAGAAAATTTAGATTAAAATATTTATTCTGATATAGAGAAAATATACTATATTTACTTTTATAATATAACATATCGGGAATAAAAATACAAAATGAAATAATGTGACACTTCAGTGAAATGAAAAAACCAGCTCCATAAAAGAGGGAGCTGGTTACAATGAAATTATTTAACAAAGCGTTTTTCAATGTCGTCTAGTAGTAAGTTAGCAGCCATTACACCGCCAGCTGTATTCCAAATAACGTCGTCAACTTTGTATGCTTTTCCGTTCTTTACTGCATTTAAGTTTTTAAAGAGAGGGTCGTTTATATATTCTTTTTCTAGTTCAGAACCTTTTTTCTCATTGCCTTTATCGAATGTGAAGTAGAATAATACATCGCCATCCATTGCCGAAATACGCTCTTTAGATACGTTACGTTCTGCGAAATCATCTTTGTTTTGATCTCCAGGACGTTTAAATCCAAGTTCTTTTAAAATAACACCAGAGAATGTATCGCCATGATAAATACGAACATCACCAGGCATAAAGCGTACCATAGAAATTTCTTGATTTACTGTATCACCAAGTTTGCCTTTTAAATCTTCCATACGTTTTCCGTAATCAGCTAAAACTTTTTGACCTTCTTTTTCCTTATTTAAAGCTTTTGCATAAAATTTGAAGTTATCTTTCCATTCACCACGTAATGTTTCCGAGAAAACAGTAGGTGCAATAGCTTTTAATTGCTCATACACTTTTTCGTGGCGCATTTTGTTACCGATAATTAAGTCTGGTTTTAAAGAAGCGATAGTTTCAACGTTAACTTGTCCTTCATCGCCAACAACTTTTACATCTTTCATTTTATCCTTAATATGCGGATACCATGGGTCACCCGTCCAAGACTTTACAGCCCCAACTGGTTTTACACCTAATTCGAGTAAAGCTTCAGTTCCTTCATTAGTTAAAATAACTACACGTTTTGGATTGGCAGGAACTTCTGTTTTACCCATTGCGTGCTCAACCGTAATCATTTCTTTTTTATTATCTTCTTTTGTTGATTCTTCTTTGTTATTTGATTTTCCACAAGCACTTAAAAGAAGTGAAAAAGCTAGTAAAAATACAAATACTGTAAACGATTTCTTTTGCATGAAATTCATTATGTACCCCCTACATGTTGAGAATATTTTTCAATAGCAAGCATGATGTTAAGCCTTTATCTTTGGATTGTCAATATATATTACTGAAAATAGTTCTCATTATCGTTGACAATGAGAATTAAGTTGAAATACACTTACAACGTATCATTATACATTGAAGGGGAAACGCTGCATGTTATTAAAAACAAATCAAGCAAAATGGATTGGATTACTTGTTGGAATCATTGCAGTCGTTATTTGTATTTGGGGAAGCATTATTTTCGGATATACAAATACGAGCTGGAAATTAGCTTTAGATGCTTTTTTCCATTTTAATGGTTCAAATGAGCATATTATTATTCAAAATGTGCGTCTACCAAGGGCGTTAATTGCAGCAAGTGTTGGTGCTAGTTTAGCCATTGCAGGTTGTTTAATGCAAACTTTAACAAAGAATCCGCTTGCTTCTCCAGATTTTATTGGATTAAATTCAGGCGCTGCGTTCTTTATAGTTGTAGCAATTGTACTCTTTTCCGTGACATCATTATCAGCTTTCACATGGATTGCCTTTTTAGGAGCGGCAGTTGCAGCAGTACTTGTATTTGCCTCTAGTTCTTTAGGAAAAGAAGGGACAACGCCTCTTAAGTTAACATTAGCAGGTGTAGCGATAAGCGCTTTATTTTCATCATTAACACAAGGGTTACTTGTATTAAATGAAAAAGCATTTGAAGAAGTGTTATTTTGGCTTGCCGGATCTGTGCAAGGAAGAAAGTTAGAGATTTTACAATCAGTATTCCCGTATTTATTAATAGGCTGGATTGCATCTTTTATGATGGCAGGGAAAGTAAATACATTAATGATGGGGGAAGATGTTGCAAAGGGGCTCGGACAACGAACGATTTTAATGAAATCATTCGTGTTACTTATTATTGTACTGTTGTCTGGTGGTTCAGTTGCGGTTGCTGGTCCAATTGGATTTATTGGCATCGTTACTCCTCATTTCGCAAGAGCTCTTGTTGGGGTAGATCACAGATGGAGAGTACCCTATAGCGGATTGTTAGGTGCAATACTATTAATTTTGGCTGATATAGCAGCAAGATATGTCATTATGCCACAAGAAGTACCAGTAGGGGTTATGACAGCATTTATCGGGGCCCCATTCTTTATTTATATTGCACGTAAGAGAGGGCTTAGCAAATGAAGAAGTATATTCCGTTTCGTATTGGAAAAGGCGAGCTCTCGTTTTTAATGTATAAACGAGCTTGTCTCGTCTTATTGAGTTTACTAGTTGTTTTAATAGGATTATTTTTTGCGAGTGCAGGTATGGGGGATATGAAAATTGCTCCTTATGACGTATGGCAAGCGATTACCGGAAATGGTGATGCGATGTCAAATATGGTTGTAAATAAATTTCGTATGCCGCGTATTTTAATTGCTATCCTCGTAGGAATTGCGCTTGCGGTAGCGGGCTGTATTTTACAAGGGCTCGTTCGAAACCCACTTGCTTCTCCTGATATCATCGGAATTACGGGCGGGGCAAGTGTTGCAGTTGTACTCTTTTTAGCTATATTTAGTGATAAAAACAATGCGTTAACAGTAAGCATTCATTATATGCCGCTAGCAGCTTTTGCTGGGGCAACAATTGTAGCGTTTTTTGTATATTTATTTGCCTGGAAAAATGATGGATTATCACCGATTAGTCTTGTTTTAATTGGTGTTGGATTTTGGGCATTAACGAAAGCAGCAACAACTTTATTTATGTTGTTAGCACCAATTTATCAAGCAAGTCAAGCGAATGTATGGATCACAGGTACTGTTTATGGCTCTTCGTGGCAAAATGTTATGGTACTTGCGCCGTGGGTTCTCATTTTAACGACAATATCATTTATCGCTGCGAGACATTTAAATGCACAAGAGCTAGGGGATGATATAGCAGTGGGACTTGGTGTTCCTTTAACGAAGTCGCGTGTATTTATGTTGTTACTTAGTACAGCTTTAATTGGCGGGGCAGTTGCCTTTGCAGGAGGAATTGGATTTGTTGGTTTAATGGCACCTCATATTTCGCGAAGATTAGTTGGTTCTTTCTACGGTGCATTGCTCCCAGTTGCGGCGATTATCGGTGCAATTCTAGTACTCGCTGCAGATTTAATTGGGCGTACAGTTTTCACACCACTTGAAATTCCAGCAGGGGTATTTACATCAGCAATTGGTGCACCTTATTTTATTTATTTACTTTATAAAAGTCGGAATTCATAAAGGGAGATGAATATGCAAAAAGCATTGGAGACGAAACGCTTGACGCTGTCGTATGGTGAAACGATTATTATTGATGAGCTGAATTTAGAAATTCCAAAAGGGGAAATTACAATCTTCATCGGTTCTAACGGTTGTGGGAAATCAACTTTATTACGTTCACTAGCTAGATTATTAAAGCCAACAACCGGTGACATTTTGTTAGATAATCAAGCAATTCAAAGTATGCAAACGAAGCAAATCGCTCGTCAAATGGCGATTTTACCGCAAGGGCCACAAGCACCGGAAGGACTTACGGTATTACAACTTGTAAAGCAAGGACGTTATCCATATCAAACATGGCTGAAGCAATGGTCCGAAAAAGATGAGGAAATGGTACAAAAAGCGCTTGCTGCAACGGGTATGACAGAATTTGCTGAGCGTGATGTTCATGCCCTTTCAGGTGGACAACGTCAACGTGCTTGGATTGCAATGACCCTTGCACAAGATACAGATATTATTTTGCTTGATGAGCCGACTACATATTTAGATATGACGCACCAAATTGAAGTGTTAGATTTATTATTCGAATTAAATGAAACAGAGCAAAGAACGATTGTTATGGTATTGCACGATTTAAATTTGGCATGTCGTTATGCAGACAACATTGTAGCTATTCAAGATAAACAAATATATGCGCAAGGTAAACCAGAAGAAGTTATTGACCAGAAGTTAGTTCGGGATGTATTCCGTATGGAGTGTCAAATAAGCGCTGATCCGTTATTTGGGACACCGCTCTGTATCCCGCATGGAAGAGGAAGACGTGTACTTAAAGAGGCTGTTCAGGCGATGAGATAACGAAAAAAGACGATGAGGATTCATCGTCTTTTTTACCCCGCATTAACGGGCAGTAAGATCCCCATCTCAAAATCCAGCGAAAGCAAAGAAGCTGGTTGGGGGATCAACTGCCCGTAAAAGCCCGATTGGTGCGGGCTAATAATCAGTGGGGGATGAACATCCCCCACTGATTAAAGTTTCACTTTATTTTCGGCAAGAAAATAATAGAAAAAGGGGAATACGTAAACGTCGTTCATATTCTTCTTCATCTTGAAAACAGTTTCGATTTGGTGTAGCTTCTTTTAAGCTTGTAATCGTAAATCCGGCTTGTTGTAATAATGTAAAATATTCTTCCGTAGTCCGGTGATATTTAATAACTTCTTGATCAATCCATGGCTCAACTCGTTTTCCTGTTTCGAAATAATCATCGACGAGCCAACTAGTTCTTTTACCACTCGTTTGCAAGCTTTCAAATGAAGAGGTAATAACGGGATGTTGAACGCTAAAGGTGAAGGTTCCGTTTGTTTTTAAAGTTTGAAACACATTTTGAAAAATGATATCAAGGTGTTCAATATAATGTAAGGCGAGTCTAGATGTTACTAAATCAAAAGTAGAAGGAGGGTATGTGTAGTCTTTGAGGTTTAAAAAATGAACGGTGCCATTTTTATTTTCTAGTTGTTTTTTAGCTTTTTCATACATAAGCTCGGAGCCTTCAATACCAGTGTAAGAGTGGCATCCATGTTCTAATAATTTTTCGTCGAATTTAGCATCACCACAACCTAAATCGAGGATTTGTTTTCCTGTTACATTGCCAATGAGCTGAAAGAATGCTGGTTTTTCAAGGGATTCGTTTGGACTATTTTCTCGATATCTTCGCTGCATATATTGCTCTAAAAACGATTCGTTATTATATACATCAGATTCAGTAAATGCCATTTTAAAAGCCTCCTAAATATTTTTTTAATTCTATCAAATATGAAAAGTAAATGATAGATTTCTTGTAATGAATCATTTATAATTTAAAATTGTAAGCGGTTTCTTTAAACTATTTTTCTATAATAAATTCTGAAAACGTGTTAAGCTAGTAGAGGGATTATTAGAACTATTAAGATAATAATCCGCTTACATGAACGATGGGAGGCTTCACGATGTCTAGTAAAACACTTGCAAACTTTTTAGAAGAAAATTTAGAGGATTTAAAATCAAAGGGGCTTTATAACGTAATTGATCCGCTTGAAAGTCCAAATGGACCGATTATTACAATTGGCGGAAAAGAATATATTAACTTATCTTCAAACAACTACCTTGGATTAGCGACTGATAATCGCTTACAAGAAGCAGCAATTGATGCAATTCATAAGTACGGTGTTGGAGCAGGAGCTGTTCGTACAATTAACGGTACTTTAGATTTGCATATTAAATTAGAAGAAACAATTGCAAAGTTTAAACATACAGAAGCAGCAATTGCTTATCAATCAGGATTTAACTGTAATATGGCAGCGATTTCAGCTGTTATGGATAAAAATGATGCGATTCTTTCAGATGAATTAAACCATGCATCTATTATTGATGGTAGTCGTCTATCAAGAGCGAAAATCATCGTTTATAAGCATTCTGATATGGAAGATTTACGCAAAAAAGCAATCGAGGCAAAAGAATCAGGTCTTTATAATAAATTAATGGTTATTACAGACGGTGTTTTCTCAATGGATGGAGATATTGCAAAATTACCAGAGATTGTTGAAATTGCAGAAGAGCTGGATTTAATGACATATGTAGATGATGCACACGGTTCAGGTGTACTTGGCAAAGGTGCAGGTACTGTAAAACATTTCGGCCTTTCTGATAAAGTTGATTTTCAAATTGGTACATTATCAAAAGCAATTGGGGTAATTGGTGGATATGTAGCTGGGAAACAAAACTTAATCGATTGGTTAAAAGTGCGTTCACGTCCATTCTTATTCTCAACAGCTTTAACACCAGCTGATGCAGCTGCTTGTATGAGATCAATTGAAATTCTAATGGAAAGCACAGAGTTACACGATCGTTTATGGGAAAATGGTCGCTATTTAAAACAAGGGTTAAAAGAACTTGGCTTTAACATTGGAGAAAGTGAAACACCAATTACACCTTGTATTATTGGTGATGAAGTATTAACACAAGAATTTAGTAAACGTCTAAATGAAGAAGGCGTTTACGCAAAATCTATCGTATTCCCAACCGTAGCAAAAGGAATGGGACGCGTTCGTAATATGCCTACAGCAGCTCATACGAAAGAAATGCTAGATGAAGCAATTCGTAAGTATGAAAAAGTAGGGAAAGAAATGGGTATCATTTAAGTAACGACATCTTTTGAATAGCTTGCAAATGGGGAGTGGGAAAAATGAAAAAAATTCTAGTAACCGGTTCTTTAGGGCAAATTGGTTCTGAACTAGTAATGAAACTTCGTGATGTATACGGCGCATCAAATGTTATTGCAACAGATATTCGTGAAACAGACAGTGAAGTAGTAACGTCTGGTCCATTTGAAACGTTAGATGTAACGGATGGACAAAAATTACATGATATTGCAAAGCGTAATGAAGTAGATACAATTATTCATTTAGCGGCTTTACTTTCAGCAACTGCAGAAAAAAATCCGTTATTTGCTTGGAATTTAAATATGGGCGGACTTGTAAATGCATTAGAAGCAGCACGTGAATTAAACTGTAAGTTTTTCACGCCAAGTTCTATCGGTGCATTTGGTCCATCAACGCCAAAAGATAATACACCACAAGATACAATTCAGCGTCCTACTACGATGTATGGGGTAAACAAAGTAGCAGGAGAATTACTATGTGATTATTATCATCAAAAGTTTGGCGTTGATACGCGCGGTGTACGTTTCCCAGGCTTAATTTCTTACGTAGCTCCTCCAGGAGGCGGAACAACTGACTATGCAGTTGAAATTTATTATGAGGCGATTAAAAAAGGTACATACACCTCATACATTGCAGAAGGAACATACATGGACATGATGTATATGCCAGATGCTTTACAAGCAATCATCTCATTAATGGAAGCTGATCCAAATAAACTAGTTCATAGAAATGCGTTTAACATTACAGCAATGAGCTTTGAACCAGAGCAAATTGCAGCATCAATCCGTAAACACATTCCGAACTTTACAATGGATTACGCAGTAGATCCAGCTCGTCAAACAATCGCTGATAGCTGGCCGAACTCTATTGATGCAACAGCAGCAATGAAAGAGTGGGGCTTTAAAGCAGAATATGATTTAGACAGAATGACAACTGATATGCTGGCTAAGTTAAAAAAAAAGCTCGCATCTGAGTTAGTAATGAATTAATAGGAAGAGCCGATTCTTAGGAATTGGCTCTTAATTATTTTAGGAAGGGAGAAAAGCAACATGCAAAGAGTTGATGTTGTATATGCATTAATACACGATAGCGAAAAAGATAAAATATTAATGGTACATAATATAGAACAAAACGTTTGGTCATTGCCAGGCGGGGCTGTTGAAAAAGGTGAAATACTAGAGGAAGCACTAGTAAGAGAAGTGAAAGAAGAGACAGGTTTAACTGCCGCACTCAGTGGACTTGTCGCATTAAATGAGAAGTTTTTTGAAGAGAAAGGACATCATGCATTATTTTTTACATTCCGAGCAAATGTAGTAAAAGGTGAACTTCGTGCAGAAGATGAAGGAGAAATTTCCGCAATCGAGTGGGTAGATAGAAAAATCGCGAATGAGCGATTCCCATACTACGATGGAGGGTTCGAATTATTATTAGAAGTTTCCATTCCATACAAGTTTCAACCAGAAACAAAGTAAGTTAACGAAGAAAAACAGGAGCCTCGGGGCTCCTGTTTTTCTATTCAATCGTCTTCAGTAATAGTTTCTTCAACAATGGTTTAATCTTCAGGCGTAAATCTTCAGCATGATTTGCAACTAAGAAGTGATGGTTATAAATGTTTTTCATTAGTTGATAAGTCGCTTCTTTCGCTTCGCCTTCTTCGATAAAGATGCCGATTACTTCCATACCACTTTTACGAGCAAGTTTGACTGCTTCGTGCGTATCTAAAATTCCGTCTTGTTGATAGTCTAGTGCAGAAGGTTCACCGTCTGTAAAGACAAGTAAGAATTTATGTTTTTCTGGTCTTTTCGCAAGCTTTTCGGAAACGATACGAATAATATACCCGTCGCGGTTATCTTCTTCTTCGCGAAGTTGCATAATTTCTGGACCGACGTTTGGTAACGTTGAGTTTTTATACGTAACAACTTCATGGATAACGTTCGGTTTATCTTCAGGTTTAGCACTAGAAGCATCTTCCCAAAATCCACTAATAGCGTGCGGGATTTTTAAAGATTTTAAAGCTTCATGGAATAGGACCACACTCTTCTTCGTTTCTTCCATTTTGTTATACATAGAACCAGAGCAGTCCACTAATAGTTGGAATGCAACGTCGAGCTCTTGTGATTCTTGTCCTTTTTTATAAAACATACGCGGCTGCTTTTCAGTATAAATACGAAGGAATTTCTTACGAAGCCTTCCGTAATATTTATCACTGTTTGCATTCGTTTTGTTTTCAATTGTTTTTTCGATAATTTTCTTTAATTCTTTTACATCTTTATTAACGACTGATTTGATAGCTTGGTAATCTTTTTTCTCATCAGGATTCGATTTGCGAGCTTCTTTAAATGTATGAGAAGCTCCCACATTATACTTGCCGTATGCACCGTCGTTTTGGCTAGAAGCATGAGACGCTCTTGCTTCCTCTGTATCAGCACCATCAAAGTTAGATTGTGTACTTTTTTGGGAAGTACCTTGTACAGAACCAAGTGCTTGGTCACCATCTTCTGATTCACGAGCAGTATCACCCATCATATTTGTTTTTGTTCCGCTTTCTAAATCAAAGCGTAAAAAGTTCTCGTTTTCATTGTTTTTATTTTCACGGTGCCATGTCGAGAAGCTTTCATCCATTTTGTTTTTGTTATCATCGTCATCTAGGAGCTGCGTATCATCATTTGCTAATTTTTCAGCGCGACTGTCTTTCTCATCTGCAATCACAGATAAATAAAGCGGTGCATGTCCGAAATAATTATTAAGCATATCACTTTCAAGAAGTCCTTCTAAACGATAGCGAATTTTCTCAACAATATACATAATATCTTCCGTATTACGAGCTTGGAATGTTTCATGCAAAATTGATTCAATTTGCTCGAAATATTCATTATTAAACATTTCATATTTATCACTCGTTAATGAAAGATAGCATAGACAAAATAGACGATCACCGTGATAGTTACGAACACGATTTATTTCATTTTGTGAGCCAAAGTAATTGCGATACATTTCTTTTCGGCGTTTAAAAATATGTTTTGTGCCAGGACGTAAATTTTTGACGATTTCCTCAACACGTAAATCTTCTAATAGAACAAATAATTGTGTTAAAAACTTTTTTAGCGGCGATTCTTGTAACTCAATCGCATAAGAACGAATTAAAGTCATGTCCGAGTAATGTTTATTACCAAGTGCCTTTAAGAACACTTCGCTTTTTAATCCGATTACTGTATCCTCTTCTTTTCGATCATCCCAAAAGTGACTAATGACAACCTTTTTTTCAATTTCGTCGTAGTATGCTTTATAGCCATACTCAAGATAGGCATCGTCTTCTTTTAGAAGAGCATACATTAAGTTTTCCATTTGTAGAAACAGCGACGCATCAATTTTTTTGTCACTAAAAATTTGTCTCATGAATTATCCCTCAAAGAAATAACTTTCTGCTAATTCACGGACAGTCATTTGTTCTGTTTCATCGTTTAATTTTGCGATAATACTACGTTCAATTGCACGCATAACAGGAATATATACACCTAAATCACATGCATCGATAATGCCACGAATACTAGCTGCTTCTTCACTTACGCGCCCATCACGAGCTAAAGGCATAAGATCGCTTGCGAATGCAACGAACTTTTCAATTGTTGCAACATCATTTAATTTTGATTCAGATAGTAATAGTTCTTTTAATGTATCACCTTGAATGTAAGGAACTTCAATAATAACGAAACGGTTTTTTAACGCTTCGTTTAGTTCACTTGTCCCAACATAACCTTCGTTAATCGCAGCAATTACGCGATATTCGTCATCACCGTATACAACTTCTTGTGTAAATGGGTTTGTAATCATTTTACGGTAATCTAACGCACCATGAAGAAGTGGTAACGTTTCAGGTTTTGCCATATTGATTTCATCAATATAAAGGAAATGACCGTTTTTCATTGCCTTCATAAGAGGACCGTTAACGAACGTAACTTCAGATGCGCCGTCTTTTGTTTGTAATGTGTTGTATCCTAAAATACCTTCTACATCTAAGTCGACAGAACAGTTAATGCTATGCATTGGTTTTTGGAATAAAGAAGAAAGAGTTTCCGCTAGTACTGTTTTACCACTACCAGTTGGCCCTTTTAATAGAATGTTTTTACCAAGTAAAAGTGCTGTAATGGCATCTTCAATAATGCTATTATCAGATGCTTTATATATTTTCTTGCCAATTAAATGTGCATTTTCACCAGCTTCTTGTTTATTCTTTTCATGAATTGTAGAAAGCTGCTGTTTTAAATCAGAATGTATATGAAATTGTTCTAACATGTATTTCCCACCTAACATTATTTTCATAAAGTAATACATCTTATGATAACTTGTTTTAATATGGTATGCAAAGAAAAGGAGAAGGGGGAAATATAAAAGAAAAAGCAATCAATATCACATTGATTGCTTATAGTAAAGGAGAAATGAGTCGCATAAAGGACTCTAATATTCGTTTTTTGATACTTCTTTTTTGGAACGAGTTCCATTTAATTTCAGTGGAGTGTTTAAAGTCTTCTTCAAAATCGCGTTTAATATCATGAACGGTTTCTGATTCATATAGTACGCTAATAATTTCATAATTCAATTCAAAGCTACGTACATCCATATTTGCTGTTCCGATTGTTGCAATTTTATCGTCAACGAGTACAATCTTTGCGTGCATAAATCCATCTTTATAACTGTAAATAGAAGCACCAGCTTTTAAAAGTGGAGTGAAATAGGATTGAGATGCTTGATCGCTAATAATACTATCACTCTTACCAGGATATAAAATGCGTACATCTATGCCAGATATTGCACTTAAGCGTAATAATGTTAAAGTTTCTTGATCCGGAATAAAGTATGGTGTAGCGATCCAAATAGATTTTTTGGCTGAGCCCATAACAGCTAGTAATGTATTACGAATACTTTTATCATCTGAGCTTGGTCCACTTGCTACAATTTGCACCGCACCTTCTGCATCCGGAATTTCTTTTCCTGGGAAGTAGTGTCTATTCATAAATTGATCCCAAGAATAAGTATTCAATCCACTAGACGCATAAAGCCAATCTTCTAGAAAGATGGCTTGTAATTTATACAATGCTTTTCCTTCTATTTTTAAATGACTATCACGCCAAACAGGGAATTTTTTTGAGCGACCAAGATATTCATCACCGACGTTGAGCCCTCCGGTAAAACCAATTTCTCCATCTACAATGACGATTTTACGGTGATTACGATAATTAACTGTCTCGAGTAACCAAGCTGAAAAAATAGGGTCAAATTCGACAATTTTAATTCCAGCTTTTTTCATAGGTTGTAAAAATCGTCGTCTTAACGTATTACTTCCGAGTCCATCATAAAGGAAGCGTACAATAACACCATCTTTTGCTTTTTGTATTAAAGCATCTCGTACTTTTGTACCAATCTCATCAGATTTATAAATATAGTATTGAATATGTATGTGATGTTTTGCATTCTCGATTGCGTTCAAAATTTCTGAAAAGGTTTGATCACCGTTTGTTAAAAGTTTTGTTGTCGTTCTATCTGCGGCAGGCCCGCCTCCGAATTTTTGTAGGACTTCTGTTAAATGTATAGAACGTTCATGTAATGGGACTGTGAGTGATAATTCTAGTCGTCTTCCTTCTAATATTTCGCGGAATAACTTTCTTTGTTCTTCTGAACGATGAAGATGTTTTTTTCTTCTCCAACGGCTACGCCCGAAAATAGAGTATAAAAGTACACCTATAACAGGAAGAAGTGCTAATACTAAAAACCACGCTAAGGTACTTTGGGGTGATCTATTTTCGATAAAAATAACGAATGAAATTCCTACGATTGTGATGGACCATAGAGCACCAACAAACGTATATAACGAAATAACCGATGTATTTAATAGGAAAAGAACGATAGATACGATTGTAAATATTAATAATAATTGAACGATAGGTTTCTTCATTTCTATAAAATTCCTCAAATCTTTCTTAAATATAGACTTCTTATATAAAAGGTGTAATCTGACATTCTTATTATAAAGTGTTTTGTTTTTTTTACAAAATATAGACATTTTCCCCATGCTTTCCGCATTTGTCCTACATACAGTATATTATTACATTTTTATATAGAAAAGGGGATGAATAAAATGTACGATCTTCCATTTGGTGGGTTTGTACATTCTCCATTTTTAGGAGGAGGATTCTTTCCTGGAAGGGGCTTTACTTAGTCCTGCGTTTGGTTATGGCGGATATTGCTATCCATACTATACGGATTATTAACAGTATCCTTACTATTCATACAACACATATTAAAGTAGGGAAATTGAAAAGGAGAGGAAGAGAAATGAACTATATGCTAAATCACGGAGGATATTATCGTAATCATCATGGTGGGGGATGGCATAATCACCATGGAGGGCATAATCACCATGGAGGACACAATCATTATGATGATCATCATCATCATCACGGTGGTGGATGGGGCTGGGGTGGCGGCTCGTGGGGCGGAGGATTTTTCCCAGGAAGTTTTGCTGGAGGCATGTTAGGTGGGCTTACAGCTGGCGCATTAACGGGTGCGGCAGGTGGAGGCTACTATCCAGCACCGTACCCAGTAACATACCCAGCACCATATCCAATGCCATACCCGGGTTATCAGCAAATACCATATCAGTATTAAACTAAAAAAGAGGATATCCTCTTTTTTAGTTTAATAATTTATTTATAAAATATTTCCAAAAACAAGGTGAAAATATGTTAATATTTTGTTATTATGATTCAATATGTTAAATGCAAATTTTGGCTTTATCCCGCTATTTGTGGGCAGTAAAACCCCCACCTCAAAATTCAGCTGGAACAAAGAAGTTAGGTGGAAGCCCTGCTACCCGTAAAAGCCCGATTGGTGATCAGTTGGGGTGAACAAAACCCCCACTGATTAAAGTTTCACTTTATATTATTATGCGTGAATCGTTGCATTTTGTATATTAATCTCTATTTCATTATGTATCGGCAGTTAGATTTGCATCTTAACATTTAATGAAATAAAAGAGGTTAGGTGTGAGGTCGTATTAGTAGGGAGCAGAGGCTAATAGTGATGAAGTTGTCACTTTACAAATTCAAAGAATGTAAGAGAATACTGTATAATAAGCTTAGATAAGTAGAGAGATGAGAAGCTTCTACTATAATTAAAACAGCACCATATTGCTTTTTTTTATAAATAATATTATGTTATTTTAATCGGCCTATTTAGAAAAAAATTGTGATTTATCCCGCATTAACGGGCAGTAAGACTCCCACCTCAAAATTCGGTGAATGTGAGGAAGTTAGGTGGGAGATAAAAGCCCGATTGGTGAAGGCTAATAATCATTGGGGGATGGACAACCCCCCCACTGATTAAAGTTTCATTTTATATAAAGGCGTATTGTTAGAAAATGAAATATCTCTATTTCTATGAAGAGAAACGAGTTGTGTTTTAGTCAGATAGGAAGCAAGGAGAGGTGCGCATGCTAGAACAAAGAGGTCATGCATTATATGACTCTTCATTGCAAGATTTAAAATTAGCATTAGATGAGTCTTCAATTGTTGCTATTACAGACCGAAATGGTCTTATTACATATGTGAATGATAAATTTTGTAAAATCTCAAAATATAAAAGAGAAGAGCTAATAGGAAAAGATCACCGCATTTTAAATTCTGGATATCATCCGAAAGCATTTTTTCAAATCCTATGGAAGCGTATTTTGAGTGGAAAAGTCTGGACGGGGGAAATTCGAAATCAAGCAAAAGATGGTACGTATTATTGGGTTAAAACAACAATTGTTCCATTTTTAAATGAAAAGGGAGAACCTTATCAATTTATTGCAATTCGAAATGATATAAGTAGTAGGAAAGAAGCAGAACAAAGATTACGATTAAGCGAAAGTCGTTATAGGGAACTTGCTTATCATGATGCGTTAACAAGTTTACCGAACCGTTTACAGTTAATTACGACTGTAAATAAGATGATTGCAGAAAAAATAGAGTTTGGCATGATTTACTTTGATTTAGATCGTTTTAAATTAGTGAATGATACGTTAGGTCATATGATAGGAGATTTACTTTTAAGCGAAGTTGCTTCACGGTTGCATTATGTGTTAGGAGAGAAAGATGTTCTGGCTAGGCTAGGTGGCGACGAATTTGTGCTGTTAACAAAAGAACATACACAAGATGAGATGCGGCAGTTAGCGACATCGGTATTGTCATGTTTTCAGGCACCATTTATGCTTGAAGGTCATGAAGTATACATTTCAGCTAGTCTAGGACTTTGTTCCTATCCGCAAGATGGACAAGACGTGGAAACACTATTGAAAAATTCGGATTTAGCTATGTATAGTGCGAAAGAACAGGGAAGAAATGCGGCGTGTTTCTTTACAGATGAGTTACGTGCAAAAATAAATCGTAGAATGAAAATCGAGTTTGCTTTGCAAAAGGCAATTCGTGATGAAGAATTAGATGTGGCATTACAACCTATCATTGATTTGAAAACGAAGAAATATACTGGCATTGAGGCTTTAGTGCGCTGTATGACAGAAGAAGGGCCTATTTCACCAAGCGAATTTATTCCAATAGCTGAAGAATCTGGACTTATTATAAAATTAGGAGATTGGGTATTAGAAAAATCGTGTCGCCTGTTTAAAACATTACCGGATTACCAAGAAGGATTAAGGTTATCTGTGAATTTATCCATACAACAATTAATGCAGAAGCGTTTTATTTTGTCTGTACGTAGCATCTTAAGGAGAACTGGTTTTCCTCCGAATCGTTTAATTTTAGAAATAACGGAAAGTATTGCTGTTCGCCATTTTGATTATATTATCGCTACATTACAAGAATTAAGAAGTATGGGAATTTTAATCGCTTTAGACGATTTCGGAACAGGGTATTCCTCATTATATTATTTAAAACAACTACCACTTGATATTGTGAAAATTGATCGTAATTTTATTCGTGAGTTTCATTATGATCATGCACAACCAGAGCGAACGATTGTAAAATCGGTTATTGAAATCGCCCATAGTTTAAATTTATTAGTGGTTGCTGAAGGGGTAGAAACAGTAGAACAAGAAAGTTTATTAAAATCAATGAGTTGCGACTTTGTACAAGGTTTTTATTATGCGAAACCGTTAGATATAGGGGAACTAAAAGAAAAGTTATTAACTGATTTTTAATAAAAAAAGAGAAGCGAAAAGCTTCTCTTTTTTATTGTTTTTTTTGTGAATCTTTCATTAAAACTGGATAAAGAATAAGACCTAATACAAACAAACCAATGCCTAAGAAGAATGTTTTTAAATCAGCAGTTCCCGTTTTAATAACCCATATGGAATATAAAAATGCTAATGCAGTAATGATTCCATCTTTTATTCGAGATCCCGGCATTATATCATACGTTTCCCCCGTAATAACTAATTTTAACTGATACAAGGTAGAAACAAGGTACGGGATTAAATATGCTAATGTCGCTACAACAATAGCGAAATTATATGCTTCTGAAACAGTACCAGAAATCGTTGAGAATAAGAAAATTTGCGTCATCACATTTGTAATAAATAATGATTTTGAAGGACTACCTTTTTTATTTGTTTTACTGAAAAACTTAGGGAAAAGTCCATTTTTAGCAGCCTGGTAAGGTACTTCTGAGCTAACAACGATCCATCCTACAGTAGAGCCGAATAAAGATACGAGTGCAAGTAAGGCCATTATATAAGCACCTTTAGTACCAATTGCTAAATTTAATGCATCTACTAATGGTTTTTGAGACTCTTTTAAAGCGTCTTGTGGAAGAGCGCCCATTGTTAGTAGAGTAATTGCCATGTAAATAAGAAGAGCGATGATTAATCCGAAAATCGTAGCTTTCTTAACATCGTGCTGAGATTTTGCACGGTTAGAGAGCATAACTGCTGACTCAATACCGATAAACGCCCAAAGTGTTGCAATAGCAGCGGAATTTATTTGTCCACCCAACGAAATAGGTTGTCCGGCTTCATTCATAAATGTTTGACCGTCCCCGAAATTAGAGGCATTGAAAATGAATAATGTGATTACAATAAACATTGTAAATCCGATGATTTTTGCGATTGTTGCAAGAAGGTTCATATTTCCGGCTCTATCAATATTTTGAGAAAGAATATATTGAATTCCCCATAGCATCATACTACATACTATGAAGGTTAAAGCTTTTCCAAGTTCTAATGAAAATCCGTTTGTTGAAAAGAGAATTTGCTTACTTTGTAAAACTGGGAAGAATGTTGATAAATATCCTGCAAAGGAAATAATTACAGATGCTGTAGCAGCCCAGTTAGCAGCCCAGTATCCCCAAGCCATACTATATCCTGCAACTTTACCTGTCTTTTGAGAAGTAAACATTGCTTGGGCGTAACTTTGTGGTCCTGCTTTTAATTCTGGTTTACGAATTGCTAAATTTCCAAATACGAGTGCAATCATAAATACACCAAGTCCTGTAATACTCCATGCCAGTGTAGATCCCATTGGACCTGATACGTGTGCTAAATTTGCTGGGAGCATAAATACGCCACCGCCAACCATATTCCCGATAACAAAAGCTGTTAAAATCCATAATCCCCATTTTTTCGTTTCCATTTTTGTTAACTCCTTTGTAGTAAGTTTTGCTTAAACATCATTTTTTACTAGCATTTTTGGCAATAAAAAAAGAGCCATGTAGATAAAAAATACCTACATGGCTCTTTGCCAAAGCGTAGGTACAACGGGAATAACCCTTGTACCTACGCGTAATTTTTCCGCTAGGTTTCAAGGGTTAAGTATGATGATGATGTTTTTGTGCAAATGTAACTACAATTGTTGTATAAGTAAGCATAGTTCTTTGCTCCCTTTCTCCTCTGATTTTGAAGTTAGTATACTACATGTTTTTTTGAAAGAAAAGAAAAATTTATAAAAATACGTTTTAGAGACTAAATATTTACCTATAGTTTTCTTGTACTGGAAAATAAGTGAGAGATTGGCAGAAGAGTATAGCGTGGTATAATACATATAGAACTAGAAGGTGACAAGGGGCTATTGTAGATGATGAGTAAGTATGAACAAATTTATACAGAAATCAGCAAGTCTATTGATAATAAACAATTAAAAGAAGGATGTAAAATCCCATCAGAAACGGAATTAATGAAGCAGTATGAGGCAAGTAGGGGTACTGTAAGAAAAGCTGTAGATTTATTGCAAGAGCGTGGATATGTTCAAAAAATACATGGAAAAGGTGTTTTTGTATTAAAGCGCAAAAACATTGAATTTAACTTTGGTGGTATTGTAAGTTTCCAAGAAGAAAATGAACGTCTAGGACGTCATTGTATTACAGAAGTCGTGGAAATAGAGAAAATGAAAGCGACACAAGATGTAGCAAAGTTATTAAACGTGAAAGAAAAAACGGAAATAAATCATATTAAACGTGTACGAAATATTGATGGAGAAAAAGTAATTTTAGATATAAACCATTTTGTATCGGAATATATTCCAGGATTAACGAGAGAAATTGCAACTGCATCGATTTATAAATATATTGAGAAAGAATTAGGGCTACATATTAGCTATTCACAGCGGGTAATTGAAGTGCAACCATGTACAGAGGATGACCGAAAGTATTTGGATTTAAATGGAACAGACTATGTTGTCGTTGTAAAAAACTTTACTTATTTATACGATGGGAGTCAGTTCGAATATACGGAATCACGTCACCGTTTAGATATTTTTCACTTTTCGGATGTGGCGCGAAGAAAATAAAGAGATGGAGCGAAATAATCGTTCCATCTCTTTATTTATAAAAAATCACCAACTTATATATATGAGTGTTGACTAACTTATATATACGAGTTAATATGTAAGTGTAAACGGTATCAAAAAAAGAAAAGAGGGACGGGAATATGGGGAAAGACTATCGTAAAACAGCAAAAGAAGTGTTGCAGTATATTGGTGGGAAAGACAATATTGAACAAGCTGCGCACTGTGTAACGAGGCTACGTATCGCTTTAAAAGATGAAAATAAAATAGATAATGATAAATTACAGTCTGTTTCATTAGTAAAGGGAGCGTTTCATAACGCTGGGGTATTTCAAATTGTAATTGGTCCAGGTGATGTCGATCGAGTATACGCTGAATTGATAACGCTTGCAGGTATGGAAGAATCGACAGTAGCTGACGTAAAAGGTTCAGGGGATAAAAAATTAAATCCAGTTCAAAAGTTTGTAAAAGTATTTTCAGATGTATTTATGCCGATTTTGCCAGCAATTATTACGGCAGGTTTACTAATGGGGATTAATAACCTGTTAGGGGCAAAGGACTTATTTTTTGATGGGAAAAATTTATTAGAAGTATATCCGAACTTAGGTGGGCTTTGGGATTTAATTAATATGATGGCCAATACAGCATTCGTATTCTTACCGGCACTTGTTGGTTGGTCAGCAACGAAGCGCTTTGGTGGTAGTCCAATACTAGGGATTGTTATGGGATTAATGCTTGTGCATCCGGCCTTATTAAACGCGTGGGATTATGGAAAAGCAGCGACTGGTTTAGAGGGACAAAAGATTGAGTACTTCGATATTTTAGGGCTATTCCAAATTGAAAAGGTAGGGTATCAAGGTCAAATTTTACCCATTTTAGTAGCAGCATTCGTATTAAGTAAAGTTGAAATCTTCTTAAAGAAACATGTGCCAAACGCAATTCAATTATTAGTTGTACCAATTACAACAATCGTTGTAACGGGTGTGTTAGCGTTAGGAATTATCGGTCCAGTTACACGTCATATTGGCGATTTATTAACGGCTGGATTAGTTGGCGTATATGAAACGGTACCAGTACTTGGAGCAGTATTATTTGGAGCATTATATGCACCGCTCGTAATTACAGGAATGCATCATATGTTTATTGCAATTGATTTACAGCTAATTGCACAGCACGGCGGTACATTTATTTGGCCGATGATTGCTCTTTCTAACATTGCACAAGGTAGTGCGGCACTAGCGATGTTCTGGATTTCTAAAAATCAAAATGATAAAAGTATGGCATCAACATCAGCAATCTCAGCGTACTTCGGTATTACAGAGCCAGCGATGTTCGGTGTGAATTTAAGAAATAAATTCCCGTTCTATGCAGCGATTATTGGGTCTGCTAT
Organism: Bacillus sp. FSL E2-0195; assembly: GCF_038003645.1. NCBI lineage: Bacteria > Bacillati > Bacillota > Bacilli > Caryophanales > Bacillaceae > Bacillus > Bacillus sp. FSL E2-0195. Next base: position 629,799 of record NZ_JBBOPN010000001.1, read on the forward strand.
AGCAGCGATATTTATTACATTAAATGGTGTATTAGCACCAGCAATCGGAATTGGCGGATTGCCAGCATTTATTTCTATCATTCCGAAATCGATTCCAATGTTTATTGTAGGGATGATAATCGCAGTAGTAATTCCATTTACATTAACATGGTTATTTGCGAAACGAGTAAAACAGAAGTAGGAGGAAATTAAGCATGAAAGATTGGCATAAAAGTGTAGTCTATCAAATTTATCCGAAGAGCTTTAATAGTTACTATAATAAAGAAACCGGTGATATAAAGGGAGTTACAGAGAAATTAGATTATTTAAAGGAACTTGGAGTGGATTATATTTGGTTAACACCGATATACCGATCACCACAAAATGACAATGGATACGATGTAAGTGATTATTACAGCATTGATCCATCTTACGGGACGATGGAAGAGTTTGAAGAGCTTTTAAAAGAAGCGAAAGTACGTGACATTGAAATCATGCTTGATATCGTTGTAAATCATAGTTCAACGGAGCATAAGTGGTTTAAAGAAGCAAAAGAAGATAAGAATAGTCCGTATCGAAATTATTATATTTGGCGTGATGAAAAGAATAATTGGCAGTCTAAATTTGGAGGATCTGCTTGGAAATATGATGAGAAAACAGGGCAATATTTTTTACATCTATTTGATGAGACGCAAGCTGATTTAAACTGGGAAAATGAAAAGCTTCGTGAAGAAGTGTACGATATGATGCGCTTTTGGTTGGAGAAAGGTGTAAAAGGATTCCGCCTTGATGTTATTAACTTAATTTCAAAAGATCAGCAGTTCTTAAATGATGACGGAAGTATGGCGACAAGCGATGGCCGTAAATATTATACAGATGGCCCGCGCGTTCATGAATATTTACAAGAGATGAACCGAAATGTTTTTGAAGGGAAAGATGTAATTACAGTTGGAGAAATGTCATCTACGACAATTGATAATTGTATCAAATATTCAAACCCTGAGCGTAATGAATTAAGTATGACGTTTAGTTTCCATCATTTAAAAGTAGATTATCCGAATGGAGATAAGTGGACGCAAGCTAATTTTGATTTCATTAAATTAAAAGAGATTATGTCTAATTGGCAAATTGAAATGCAAAAGGGCGGAGGATGGAATGCGTTGTTCTGGTGTAATCATGACCAACCTCGTATTGTGTCACGCTTCGGTGATGATAGAAAGTACCGAAATGAATCTGCGAAAATGCTAGCGACAGCTATGCATATGTTGCAGGGCACACCTTACATTTATCAAGGCGAAGAAATCGGTATGACGAATCCTAAATTCGAGTCCATCGAGCAATATCGCGATGTGGAATCGTTAAATATATATGATATAAAGCTGGAAGAAGGATTATCAAAAGAAGATATTATCGGGATTTTAAAACAAAAATCTCGTGATAATTCCCGTACTCCGATGCAGTGGAATGAAGAGATGAACAGTGGTTTTACAACAAGTACACCTTGGATTTCAGTGGCTGAAAACTTTACAGAAATAAACGTAGAAAAAGCATTAGAAGATAAAGAGTCTGTATTTTATCATTATAAAAAGTTAATAGAACTTAGAAAAACGTATGATGTAATTACAGAAGGGAAATATGCTATTTTAGATGGAAATCATCCTAGCATTTGGGCGTATACACGTACTGTAAATAATGAAGTATTACTTGTTATAAATAACTTCTATGGAGAAGAAATAACGTATTCTGTACCAGTTCATGTTCAATTAGATGGTATGAAACAAGAAGTATTATTATCAAATTACAAAGATTCAAGTAAAGATATTACCAATCTTAACTTAAGACCGTATGAGTCAATTGTATATCGTTATATGAAATAAAAGGTTGGATGCCGGCGGGCGTCCAACCTTTTTATTTTAAGACGCCACTATATAAAATCTTTACTTCTACTTCCGGTTTAAATTTTACCTTTGCATAATCTTTATTCCAATTCTTTTTCTTCCATAACTCTGGATGATAAGCGATAAGATTTCTACCTATACCGAAAGCATCACAATTTGCTTTTTGTAACCTGTTCGTTATTTGTTTTGCTTCTTTTGTAAGTTGTTTAGATAATTTTTCATTTAATTTTTTTCTTTCTTCCATTTTGTAAATATTATCTCTTGGAGCCTCAAGGGCTATAACTTTTAGTTGAAGCTTAATGTGAGCATATATATTTCCTTTTCTATCTGTTGTTATTTTTAAGTCTCGCTTTAACTTTCGATTACTAACTTCCATTGTTAAATAATCAGATGTCTTCTCTGATTCATCGCTAGTAAGTTTTTGGGTTATACGGGCACTTGTTCCCATTTTTCCGGTTAATAATACGAATAAAACAGATTGTTTCAAAGGTAAATGCCCAGTTAATTTATCATTGTTAAATAAAGCTAACCCGTTTGTAATTACTTCTTTTCCTTTTATTTTTATAGAAGGGAGGGTAAAGTCTTTACCGGGATCTAACATTTTTGTAGCAGCTGTTTCTAAAGTTTCTTTTGGAAATACACTCATATCTTCTAAGCTTTTCACTTTTTTCTTTAGAAAATCTCCAATTAGTAAATTTCCTACCTTCTTTTTTTCTAGTATCTCGGATGTTTCACCATCTACTGCAATAAGTTTTACTAAAGCAGTTGGGTTTGTTGGGTCCCGAAAGCTGACATCTAAATAGGGGAGTATACCTTTTTTTAGAATTTTGGTTCCTAGTAATTGAACACCATATTTAAAATAGCGAATATTCCCAGTCACATTTTTTTTTAGGGCATCGCTTGTATCCCTTATGTTATGCCCGTTTGCTGAATGTATTTCATTCTCGAATGAAGATTGCTCTCCGCTTGAACTTTTTACGAGTTCAAGCGTTTGCTGAAGTTTATTTTCTTCCGTAATATCATATCCAATGCTATAAGCTAATCTCGCTTCTCTTAATGGTTCTTGATCCCAACAGCCAGAAAGGAATGCACTAGTACATAATATAAAAAGTAATTTAACTCTTTTTTGGAACATACTGTTCTCCTTTCTTATTCCTTATTACTGAATAAAGTAGAAATAAAAGAGGGAGGACAACTATGAAAATATACGTGAACTTATCAGTAAAAGTTGCAATTACTTTTAATTCTTCAGGTGTATCTATAAATAGGGCTACACTAAAAGCAATAATACCAACGATTGGAACAGCCTTTTTATGATTAGCCAGATTGAAGATATGTCCAATTCCTATAGAAGCAGCACAGTAATAACTAGCAATAGAAGCTACAACAGTTATCATCCATATTGGGATGAATAGTAAATCGGTTCGGTCTATAATACCAATATGCAGAGAACGCAATAAGTAAGCAACTGGCTCTGGAATAAGTTCAACTTGTTTTGGACTAAATACGATAAAGCAAATCCAAACAGTAAAAGTATAAAAAAGAGTTACAAATCCATTAGCGATAGAAATTGCTTTCAGTTTTGCCACAGAACTCCCGTTTACTTTTGGGAAAGCGATAAGAATAATCTCAAAACCATACATAGCTGTAATGGTTTCTTTTGATGCTTGAATAATATTCCACCATCCGGCTTCTGTAATTGGAAAAATGTAAGAAAAATCAGCTCGTGTAAGCCCTAGGGCAATTAAAAGAGCCATTGGTAAAATGAGAATAGAAGCCATGACGTAAAACCGTACGATGACTTTGAACGTATTATAAGCTATGTAACAACAAGCTATTGTAAATAGCATGAGGGTGGCATACCAAGGAGTTGCTTGTAATATCCAAACTTTAATGACATTACAAGCATTTAACATAACCGTCATACCGATAAGGGTAAAATAAAAAACATAAGCAAAACCTAATAGTTTTCCAAACTTATTCCCAAATAGCATACAAACACTTTCATACATATCTGCATCAGGAAATCGTTTTAAGAAAAGCCACATAAGTAAAATAATAAGTTGAATTGCAAGACCAGCGATGAGAGCAGAAATCCATCCGCCACCTTTCGCTATTGGGTGAAGACGGTTTGGTAGAGAAAGTATACCAACTCCGATTTGGCATTGAATAACGAAAAAGGTAAATTGAACAAGTGAAATTTTACTTTGCGTGTTTGTCACCGTTCTCATCCTCTCTCGTTACATGTTGTCGTTGCATTTTTTTCGGTTTTGAATCATGTGGTCGTTCCCAAAACGACCAAATTGGTAGTCGTACAAAAGAGTCTTTCATATCTTTTATCCGCATCGGAGCAACAGGAGAAAGATAGGGGGTATGAAATGAATGTAACTGGCATAAATGAACGAAAGTTATAATGAGACCGAATGATATTCCTACATAGCCGAATATGGCAGCAAGGAGCATTAACGGAAAACGAAGAATCCGAACTGCGGAACTCATATCATTTGATGGAACAAGAAAAGATGAGATTGCAGTTAAAGCTACAACGATAATCATTGTATAAGAAACGAGACCGGCTTTTACAATTGCATCACCAATTACTAAACCACCTACAATACCGATTGTTTGTCCAACTCGGCTTGGCAAGCGAATACCAGCTTCCCGTAATAATTCAAAGATTAATTCCATTAAGAGAGCTTCAAAAATAGGAGGAAGTGGCACTTTTTCTAATGAAGCTTTAATCGTATAAACAAGTTCGAGCGGCAACACATCAGGATGAAAAGCAACTGTTGCGATATATATAGCGGGCAAGAGAAAGGCAATCAAGAAACTGACTAAGCGAATCATTCGGATGAAAGAACCGACAATCCAGCGGTTATTATAATCATCTGGTGATTGATAGAAAGCAAATAACGTAACAGGAACGATAAGTGCAGTTGGATCTCCATCAGATAAAATAGCAACTCGTCCTTCCATTAAATTTGCTGCGACTCTATCTGGACGCTCTGTATTTAATTGTTGCGGAAAGGGTGAGAAAGACGTATCCTCTATAAATTCTTGTATATATCCTGGAGGCATAAGTGCATCTGTCTTAATCGTTTCTAACCTTCTTTTTACTTCTGTAACTAGATCGTCATTAGCTATGTTTTGCATATAAGCAATTGCCACTTTCGTATGCATTTCTTCACCGAGTGTGAAATATTTAACGACGACATGTGGACTTTTTATGAGTTTACGAATAGAAGCTAAATTGGTTGCTAAATCTTCTACTAAACCAGTATGCGGTCCACGGACAATCCCTTCATTATCAGGTTCTGTTATATCTCTCTTTAAAGATAGAGCTGTTTCGAAAATACAAAAACTGTCGACGTGTTCATGAAAATATAAAGATTTACCTTGTAATAAAAGCTGCACACCATAATTTAAATTTGTTTCTTTTTTCATATTTAATGTGGCAAAAGCTTTATCTAAAGACAGATCCGATCGAGTTAATAATGGTTCAAGAGCTAATTGATGAATTAAATTTGGGTCTGCTAAAGATTCGATATATATAATTGTTCCTTTTCCATTTTGGAAAGGGACATCTAATTTTTTTATATCATCTGAATGACAGAGCTTATTTTCAATGTAATTAATATTTTCCGGAAGTGATGGAAACATATGCTTTTTTTTATTATCTTGTTGTGAATTTTTCTGTTCGGCCATAATTTCCATCTCCTTTACATTGAAATTGTTTCTGTTAATTTTTGTTGTTTGTGAGAAAATTATGCTTGGATTATTTGAAAAAAGTAGCTTGAAGGTTACGTTACATCATCTTTTATACTAAAGAAAATAGGATATAAGGGATGGAAAGAAAGCGTATATTAGATTAGCGATATTAATATATATCTTTTGTACTATAGAGGATAAGCCTAGCGGTATGCATAATTACATCGTTTGATGAATAGGAAATTTATGAGAATCGATTTATACTAATATTGTGTCTTGCCTTTTTAGGTGTAGTACACAGCCGGTGATTGGCTAGTGGAGGTTTTTCCATTTTGCCAGTGCCGGTTTTTTGTTGGATAATAGAGAAAATGAAGTTTTATAAAGAAAGAAGGGGTTGTTTTGAAGGATGTAAATTCTATCTTTATGAGAGAAAAGATTGCTAGTTCTTATCTTTATTTTATTTCTTTTCTTGGCTTGATTACTATAACCATATCTTTACTTGATATTAAAATCCCTTCTTATCCAACGATATTAATATTGTTATTAATATTTATGGGGATTGCAGAGTATTTTCCTGTACGATTTTGGAGAGGAACTAGCTCGCTTACCTTTCCGATAATTTACGCTATGAGTTGGCAGTTTGGAATCCATATGACTATTATTGCTATTGTACTCGTAACGCTAATTATTCACCTGCATCGTCGTTCACCGATACAAAGAATGTTATTTAATAGTACTCAGCATGCGCTTAGTTTGATCTTGGCCGAATGGTTTTCAAATAAATGTATGTCTTTATTAATTAACAAGATAGATATGTCAGTTCTATATGAAAATTTAATATCTTTGTTGTTATTTTGCGTGTTTTTTGGCTTCTTCAACAACCGCTTTTACGATTTGTTAATGATAATTCTTCCGCAGCCATATTCAATCTATCAGTGGTATAAAAAAACTGTAACGGTATTTCTTTGCGAAACTTTTGGTTTCTCTTATGCGGCCCTGATGCATGTATTAATTAGTACATATAGTGTGGAAATAAACGAGATTACAGTACTGTTTTTCTTTTTTCCACTTGTAGCAATTTCAGTTATTAGTTCTTTTTCTGTACGGATAAGGATGGAGAAGGAACGATTATATGAGCTGTTTCTTATTACGACAGAAATTAGTCGTGGACTAACCGGAGGAAACTTGAAACATATTAAACAAGCGCTTAAAGGCTTTTTTGGCATACAAGCATATGTAATATGGACAAAAGATGATGGGAACTGGAATCTTCTATTGAAAGATGGGAAAGTTCGTCTGGATATTTCTGATCATTCAGAAATATCCAAGGCGTTTGAGGGAATCTCTAAAAATCTTGTGTTTCATGATTGGAAAACTGGTACGGCTCCTGGAGATGAAATATTTGATAGCGTCATACGCTCGCTTGTATATTTTCCTCTTATTGTAAATGATGAACTAGTCGGAATGTTTGTTGCAGGGAAAAGTAGAACTGCGGGTTTTTTTCCGGAAGATGTACAGTCGTTAGCTACGTTTTCTAACCAATTAGCTAACGTAGTTAAAACAAGAATATTGATTTCTGAACAGGAAAAAAGAATGATTTTAGAAGAAAGAAATAGAATCGCACGCGAAATTCACGATGGTATTGCACAAACATTGGCCGGGGTGATATACCAACTAGAATCCGCGCAGAAAAAATACCGTGATAAACCAATAGATATGCAGCAAATAGTAGAGAAAAGTATAAAAGATTTAAGAGGAAGCCTAGGAGAAGTTCGTTATTCTATTTATGCTTTAAAACCATATCCGACACAACAATTAGGGCTTAAGCAGGCGATAGCAAGTAAAATAAAATCTTTAAAACAAGAATATGAACTAGATATTACATATCATGAAAGAGGTCATGCACGTGCACTCAGCTTTTCAAAAGAAAGAGTTATTTTTGATACATTACAAGAGAGTTTGCAAAACATTGTAAAACATGCACAAGCAGAAAAGACTGATGTTTTACTTAGCTATCAAAGTGAGCACGTGCTTTTAAGGGTTAAGGATAATGGAGTCGGCTTTTCACTATTTGAGTCTATGGTTAAAACGAAGAATGAGCCACACTATGGTATATTACATATGAATGAACAAGCTGAACAATTAGGGGCTACTTTACAGATTGATAGTTCTGTAGGGAAAGGGACAGAAATTACACTATTAATTCCAGATTCACAAACAAGGGGTGCGTAAAATGATTAAAATATTAGTAGTGGATGATCATGCTTTTTTACGAGACGCAATTCGGAGCATACTAGAGGATGAATCTGATATGAAAGTGGTTGGAGAAGCTAGCTCTGGGGACGGAGTATTGGGAAAAGTAGAAGAATGCAGACCAGATTGTATTTTGATGGATATTAATCTTCCAGGGAAAAATGGGATTGAAGCCACAGAGTTAGTAAAAAAAAATTATCCAAATTGCCGAGTGCTTGTGTTTACAATGTATGAACATGATGAGTATTTAATGGATGCACTTCAGGCTGGTGCTGATGGTTATTTATTGAAGGATTCATCATCGGAGCAGGTAATAGCAGCAATTCGAATGTTATATCGAGGCGATTCAGTTATTCATCCGCGTATGACTAAAAAATTAATTACATATCATCAGCAAAAAATGAAATTAGAATCAAATGAAAATGAACTGACGGAACGTGAAAAGGAAATTCTTTTTGAATTAGTAAAAGGACTTAGTAATAAAGAAATTGCTGAAGCTCTATATATTAGTGATAAAACAGTTAAAATTCACATCAATAAAATTTTTAAAAAACTAAATGTAAAAAGTCGATCGCAAGCGGTGATTTATGCTGTTCGAAATCAATTGGTTCCGTTGGATTAAATAAGAGATGTTTAAAAGAACTATCGTGTTTCTTTATTCTATATTACAAAGAATAAAGGGCAAGGTAGTTCTTTTGTACTATTTGGGCATAGAATCATTAGAAAAAAATTACTCCTTTTGTTCAATATTCAGAAAAATCAAAATGTGAAATAATAAAAATAGAATTATTGCTTAACGCTACTAATAATTCATGTTGTAAATCGTTGTAGTTGGAAACAATTTATGGGGGCTTTTATAGAAAGAAGATTAGTAGTGTTGGAGATTCTCGATTGTTTTAAATAGATTCAAGGTTGATAGAATTGCCAATGCTAAATAGGAGATCAGAGGATTTATTTTAGAAAAAATAATTTTAATAATAAGGAGATGCGCTATGAAGAAGGGGAAATTCGGAAAAATACTTATCGGAACGCTAACTGTTGGTATGTTAATGTCTCAAGGAATTCCATATAACGTATTGGCCGAAGAGGTAAATACAACTACTTTAACTGGGATTGATGATGCAAATGCTATATTGAAAGGTCTTACAAAGGAACAACGTAATGCCTTAAAAACGTTAAATACAAAACCAGGTTTTGTTATTTCACCAGGCATCAATACAGCAAGTCCTGATAATGTGAATGTGATTGTAGAGTTTAAGCAAGCACCTAGCAAAATCGAGATGTTAAAACAAGCAGCTAAGGGGAAAAAAATAGCCCTTTCAACTGCGGAACAAAAGGTAGAAGCATCTCATAAAGAATTTAAATCAGAGTTTGAGCAGCTTCAAAAGAATAAAGATAAAGGGACGAATTTTAAATCTGCCAAAATAACAAGAGAATATAAGAATGCTTTTAATGGTGTAGCGATTTCGTTACCTGCGAATATGATTGAAGACTTAGTTCGCACTGGTATTGTTAAGCGCGTATGGGAAGATAGTGAGGTCAAAATTGATTTACCGAAAGAAACAGCTAAGACGGCTGCCGAACCGAAAATGGCAGATAGTGTACCACAAATTGGTGTGGACAAGCTGCATGATGAAAAAATAACAGGAAAAGGAATTAAGGTAGGTGTACTGGACACAGGTATTGATTATAACCACCCTGATTTAAAAGATGCTTATAAAGGGTATCGTGCAAAGCAAGGTGAAGATGCAAGCAAAATAGATCCGAACTCAATAAAAGGATGGGATTTTGTTAATAATGATGCTGATCCAATGGAGACAACGTATAAGGATTGGCAAAATTCTGGAGGATATCCTGAAATTTATGATGGAAGTGCATACTATACATCCCACGGTACTCATGTAGCTGGGACAATTGCTGCAGACAAAAAGAATAGTGTGGATTATGCAGTTACGGGAGTCGCTCCGGATGTAGATTTATATTCATATCGTGTATTAGGTCCATATGGAAGTGGACAAACAAGCGGTATTCTTGCTGCGATTGATAAAGCAGTGAAAGACGATATGGACGTTATCAATTTATCATTAGGTGCGTCTATTAATGATCCTTTATATCCTACTTCTATTGCAGTAAACAATGCGATGTTAGCTGGTGTTGTTACAGTAGTAGCGGCAGGTAATAGTGGTCCAGAAGAAGGTACCCTTGGATCACCTAGTGCAGCAGCACTTCCAATTACAGTTGGAGCAAGCGATGCTGCGATGACTATCCCGACATTTTCCACCGATGCAGCTGATTTACATGTGGATAAAATGATGCTACTTGGAAAAAGCTTTACTGATAAGATTGAAGATTTGAAAGGTCAATCATTATCTGTTGTATATACAGGTCTTGGGAAAATAGATGATTTTAAAGGGAAAGATGTACAAGGAAAGTTAGCGCTCATCCAGCGCGGTGAGATTACATTCGATGAAAAAATTAAAAATGCTAAGGAAGCAGGTGCAAAGGCGGTAATTGTATATAACAATGTAGATGGTGAAATTACAAGTTACCTTGGGGAAAGTACTTCATCTATTCCATCGTTCCGCTTAACAAAGGCAGATGGTGAGAAATTGCAAGCAAAAGCTGTCCAAGGAGATGTCTCTTTAACATTTGGAGAACTGAGTAACACAAAAACAGAAGGAGATCACTTAGCTGATTTCAGCTCTCGCGGTCCTGCAAGTAAAACAGATGATATTAAGCCGGATATTGTAGCGCCAGGTGTTTCTATTTTCTCAACTGTTCCTGAATATATTAATGATCCAAAGGATGGAGAAAATTATCCGGTAGCGTATGGACGTATGTCAGGTACATCTATGGCAACTCCTCATACAGCGGGGGTGGCGGCACTCATTTTACAAGAACATCCAAACTATAGTCCGTTTGAAGTAAAAGAAGCGCTTATGAATACTGCAGTTGACTTAAAAGAGGCACGCTCTGTATTTGAGGTAGGATCAGGCCGAATTGATGCGTATCGTGCAGTTCATGCAGATACAGCTATCGAGGTTATCGATAAAACATCAAACGTTGTAAATGATGAAGAAGTAGAAATTGAAGAAAAAACAGGGTCTATTGCATTCGGGTATAAAAACCAATTGGGAAATGGACCTATTAAAGATAGTCGAAAAGTCTTAATTAAGAACAGCAATAAAACAGACGAGAAAGAGTTTAAATTAGAAGTAGAGTTTTCACCAACAAGTGTAGGTGTGCAAGATGCAGCGAAGAATGGTGTGAAGCTGAACGTACAAGATTCTATTAAAGTAGCTCCTAGTACATCAGGGGAAATTAGCCCTGAAATTATCATTCCAGAAAACGCTGAATTTGGTAGATATGAGGGATATATTCATATTTCAAATAAAAAAAATGAAAAAGAAGTATATCAAGTGCCATTTGCAGTTAAATTCACAGAAAAAGGAATTGAATCTGTAGATTTGCTGAGAGATGCAATGGCAACAGATACATCTAACTTCCATCCATTTATGGAAAGGCCGAGTTCACCGCTGACATTTCAATTGAACAGTCCACTTGAAACTATCGATGCAGTGGTGAAGGATCGAAAAACAGGAAAGGCATTAGGAATTGTGGGGACAATTAATGCTAGCAGTCTAACACCAAATATTGAATATATCATGTTCGATGGTATGGGTGGCTATGTATTCCCGTTTACAGGAGATCCAAATCATCCAATTGGAGACAAGCGAGTTACGTTGCCTGATGGAGATTACCAACTTGATTTCATTGGATATGACAAAGAAGGGAAACCTTATACAAAAGGAGATAGCGTAATTATTGATAATATCAAACCTGAAATGAAATTTACCGATGTAAAACCTGGCGTTCATGAGGTAAATGAATCTATGTTCAAAGAAGAAGATGGTCAGCGTGCATTATGGGTACATGGTAACATTTATGATTCTACGATAGATGTATTAAAGGCAAAAGGCCTTCAGTATGACCAAAAAACTAATGAAATTGTATATTACCAAAACTCTGCTTTTCCGTCAGGTTGGTTGAATACAATTCAAGCCAATGGTGATTTTAAATTTGGTGTACTTCCAGAGGAAATCAATGAACCGCTTAATTTAAGGTTATTTGGATATGATCTTGCAACTGCATCAAATATGGCAAATGGATTTAAAGATTATGTCTTTGTTAAAGAGGGAACGGAATACGCTGTCCCAAGCTATGACAAGGATAAAGTTAAACTAGGAGAAAAAATTACATTAACTTTAAATCTTAATAATGTGAAACAACTTATGTCAGGTACATTTGAGATTCCTTATAGTAAACAGTTGTTTAAATTTGTAGATGTTAAACCAAATCCAGCACTTGCAGAATATGCAAAACAAAATGGATTAAATATTAAATTAGAAGATCCAGTGATAAATGAAGAAGGAAACTGGGAAAACAAGGTGAAAGTTGGTGCATCTTTAGAAGGAACAGAATTTAAAGGTCTAGATGGAGACGCACCATTTGTAGATGTTACATTCGAGATGACGAGTGACGAGTATTTTAATAATTTAACAGCATTTGGAGTAGATAAATTCTCTTATACAAAAACAGGTGCATCAGAAGGCGTTGAGATTCCTGTATTTAAAGATAAATCCTTTTCTATTATTTCGAAACATGCAATGGTTACAGGATATATTGGACCAGAAGCTTTCTTAACTGAAGAGGGGTATTTAGGTAAGAATGACTACACAAAACTAGGAGCAAAAGTGTATGCAGTTGGTAAGGATGGAAAGAAATATACAGGAACGGTTGATGATAATGGGCAATTTGAAATTCATAGTGTTCCAGTAAGTGATACAGAATATAATATTTTCGTAGAAATGCCAGGTCATTTAAATAGTAAATTAACTACAAAAATAGGGAAAATGCAGGATGGAGAATTAGTGGGACAAAACTTTAGAGCTGATATGGATGAAAGCCTTGCAGGTGATGTAAACGGCGATAAAATGGTAGATATTCAAGATGCTAGAATAGCAGCTCTTTCATATGAAAAAGGAAAAGTGGCTGTAAAAGATGGAGATGTCAATCAAGATGGTGTTGTAAATGAAACAGATATTCGTTTTATTGAGAAGAATTTCTTGAAAAAGGGTTCAGATGCCAAAGAAAATCAGAAACCGAAAGAAAATGTAGGGCCAGTGACGTTAGATAAAATCTTACGTTCCATTGGATTAGAGCCAAAAAAATAAGTGGACAAACTTCTAGAGTAAATAAAGCAATAAGACAATGAATATAAAATTAAATGAGATTGGCTAACAAATAACCGGTAATGATTTACGGTAACATTACCGGTTATTTTAAAAGTAATAGTCGTTTGGGTACATGAAGTAACTAGCTTAAAGTTAGTTCGCTTTCGTTGTGGGACAAGGTAGTTGCTTAATTATTATTGTTTGTGGGCTGGAAATAAGGTTTGTAGTTTAAACTTTAAAAATAGGGGGACTTGTGAAATGAGTATTAAGAAAAAACTTGGTATGGGTGTTGTAACTGCAGCGCTTGGCGTATCTTTAATTGGCGGGGGGACATATGCGTATTTTAGTGATAAGGAAGTATCACAAAACACGTTTGCAGCCGGTACTTTAGATTTGAGTGTTAATCCTGAAGTTGTTATTAATGTCGACAATATTAAACCAGGTGATGAAATGGAGCGTGGTTTTCAATTAGTAAACAAAGGAACCTTAGCAATAGGAGATGTGAAACTTCTGACAGATTACAGTGTAATCGATGCTAAAGGAGATAATGGAAATGCTGATTTTGGTGATCATATCCGTGTTGATTTCTTGTGGAATTTGGATAAAAATGAGGTTCCAATTTGGTCTACTACATTATCTGAATTAAAGGTAGCTACGCAAAACGGAAGTATTCCTGATCTTGTACAAAAAGGTGTTGTAGACCGAGAAGGAAATGGACTTGCTCCTGGTGATGATGATACTTTCTACGTAATGTTCACATTTGTAGATAACGATGAAGAGCAAAATGTATTTCAAGGGGATTCATTGAAGTTAAATTGGACCTTCAACTCAATGCAGACAAAAGGTGAAGAGAAATAAAGATAAATATTATATATGAGAATGAATTGATGAAGAATTGAGGAATAGAATTTTTAATAGTGTAAAGGTTGATTGAGTGAATCAACCTTTTTTTATTTTGTGAGAAAATTATGCTTAGATTATTTGAAAAAAAGTAGCTTGAAAGTTACGTTACGTCATCTTTTATACTAAAGAAAATAGGATATAGGGGGATGGTGTAGATGACTTTAAAATGTATGTGGGGATGGAAAGAAATTTTATATTTATTTGTTTTTGTATTTCTGATTGTACCAGTAATGGTTGAATCTCTTTTTTATGATTATGCTTTAAAAATAATAGGGAACTCATTATATGCTGGAGTATTAATGGGACTTATAATGGCAGTGATATTTACATTTTTAGTTTATCTTTTTTGCATAAAAAGATATAAACTGTCGTGGAAAGATATTGGAATTCGGAAGCTTTCATGGAAAGATTTATTGTGGACATTTGTAGCGGTTATTTCTTTGATTGTAGTGAGTGTTGGAGTATTAATGATAATGGAGAAACTGGGGATTTCTTTCGAAAATAGTAAAACGGAGACGATCCAAAATGATAAATCAATATATGCGTTCTGTATCGCGGTAATTGGAGCAGCAGTTATATCACCAATCTATGAAGAAATTTTATATCGAGGTGTTTTTTATACGTTTTTTCGTGATAGATATGGCATATTGGGCGGGGTGATTATAAGTTCAATAATATTTACCGTTGTTCATATTCCAACATATAACACATTACCGGTGAATTTTTTAAGCGGTGTAGTATTTGCGTGGTTATATGAAAAAACAAATTCTATTTTATCGGCTATGATTGCACACGCACTATTTAATTTCATAGCAGTACTTCTTACATTTATGTCGAATTAAGAAGATATATAGGAGGGATACAAATGGAAATAGCGGTAGAACGTGTTTTTACGAATGAAATTTTAGCAAGAGCAGCAAAGGCATATCATGTAACGGTGGAAGAAAAGCCACTTGGTGATTTTGAAAATTATATTTTTAAGGCGAAGGGTAAAAATAATGAAGATTACGTATTACGCTTAACCCATTCTTCTCATCGGTCTAAAAAAGAGGTAGAGGCCGAACTAGATTTTTTACGGTATGTTGCAGAGCATGGGGCAAAAGTGGCGGGACCTCGTAATTCAATATCTCAAAACCTTGTAGAAGAAATTGGAGCGGAAGATGGCACTTTCTTTTTCGCGTCTTTATTTACATATGCACAAGGTGAGCAAGTAAAAGGAGAAGGATCGCCTTATTGGGGAGATGCTTACTTTGAAGCGTGGGGAAAAGCGATTGGACAACTGCACCGCCTTACAATGGATTATCCTAAAACAGACTACCGTGATACGTGGGAAGAGGATGAAAGTAGCATTGTTAATGGATTAGAAGATGAGAAGGTGAAAGGGATTGCCACTGTATTAATGGATGAAATAAAGGCTCTTCCAATCGAAAGAGAAACGTTTGGCCTTATGCATGGCGATATTCATCCAGGTAATTTTCATTATGATGGAAAAGGGCTAACAATCTTTGATTTTGATGACGCTGCCTATAATTACTTCATTCATGATTTGGCAATGGTTCTTTATTACTCTGTTCTTTTTACACCGTGGACATTGGAGAAAAAGACGGAATTTGCTCGTAAACAGTTACAAGTGTTAAGAAAGGGGTACGAATATGAGCACAGGCTGGTGGATAGTTGGTATGAATCGTTACCGTTATTTTTACGGTTACGTGATATAGGCCTATACGGTACGATTCAAAAGAAATTTAAGGGGAAAGATATGCCAGAGGATTTTCAAAAGTTATCAGATGAGTTGTATGAAAGAATTATAAAGCAAGAGGCAATAGTGAATACATAATACAGAGATAAGGGAACAAAGTATATAAAATAGATATATACTTTGTTTTTTTATACAAAAATATGTTTACTTTATTAAAATAATATTGTTATAGATTCGGTATACACTTATAATTTTATATATATTCTGAATATTCTTTATAAAGAAGGAGGGGGAAAGTTGGAAGCTATCGTAAGTTGGATAAATAATATTGTTTGGAGTCCAGCACTTGTCTATTTATGTTTAGGAGTAGGTCTATATTTTTCCATTCGAACAAGGTTTTTACAAGTAAGACATGTAGGAGAAATGGTGAAACTTACATTTCAAGGGGAAAAATCGGATGCGGGTGTTTCTTCATTCCAAGCTTTAGCACTTTCATTATCAGGGCGCGTTGGAACAGGAAATATTGCAGGTGTTGCAACGGCTGTTGCCTTTGGTGGTCCAGGAGCTGTCTTTTGGATGTGGGCGGTGGCCTTTTTAGGAGCAGGATCGGCTTATGTAGAATCTACATTAGCACAAATATATAAGACGAAACATCAAGGACAATTCCGCGGTGGACCTGCTTATTACATTGAAAAAGGACTAGGTGTTAAATGGTACGCTTTAGTATTCGTTGCAGCGACAATTCTTGCAACAGGAATGCTGCTTCCAGGTGTTCAGGCGAATAGTATTGCTGTAAGTCTAGAAACAGCTTTTGGTATTAATACTTCTGTATCCGGGGCGGTATTAGTAGCGGCATTAGCACTTATTATTTTTGGTGGAGTTAAGCGAATTGTTAACGTAGCGCAAGTTGTAGTACCGTTTATGGCACTTGGCTATATTTTAGTAGCTTGTGTAATTGTAGCTATGAATATTGAAAAATTACCAGACGCTTTCATGTTAATTTTAAAAAGTGCATTTGCATTAGAAGCAGCTTTTGGCGGGATTATTGGTTTAGCAATTTCTTGGGGTGTAAAACGTGGTATTTATTCAAACGAAGCAGGGCAAGGAACTGGGGCCCATGCAGCAGCAGCAGCTGAAGTATCGCATCCAGCTAAACAAGGGTTAGTACAAGCATTTTCCGTTTACATTGATACATTATTTGTTTGTTCAGCAACAGCATTTATGATGATTATTACAGGCATGTATAACGTATTTGATGCAAGCGGAAAAAACTTTATCGTCAATAAATTAAATGGTGCACAGCCAGGTCCTGGTTATACACAGGCAGCAGTAGAATCTGTTTTCCCTGGATTTGGAAACGGTTTCGTAGCAATCTCTTTACTATTCTTCGCATTTACAACAATTATGGCTTATTACTACATTGCAGAAACGAATATAGCTTACTTAAATCGTGATAAAGACCGTCCTTGGATGTCTATCGTACTAAAGTTTGTATTCTTAGGAGTTGTATTCTACGGTTGTGTAAAAACAGCAGCAACAGCGTGGGCTTTAGGAGATATTGGTGTAGGAATTATGGCATGGGTTAACATTATTGCGATTCTATTATTACAAAAACCGGCATTGATCGCATTAAAGGATTATGAAAAGCAGAAAAAAGAAGGAAAAGATCCAGTATTCGATCCGCAGAAATTAGGAATTAAAAATGCTGATTTCTGGGAGCATGAATACGGGAAAGACAAGAAAGAAGAAGTATCTTAAGAGAATAGAAATGAAGGAGCAAAGGGAAATCCCTTTGCTCTTTTTTATGGACAAAATGAAGATGAAAGTTATTTTTTTGCCTATTTTTGAATATAAAAAGAATGTACATGCTTTGTTTAGGAGAGGGGGGAGTATGGTGATAGAGTTTCGTAATGTAAATAAATATTATGGTAACTTCCAAGTTTTGAAAAATATTAATGTGCAAGTGAAAAAAGGTGAAGTGGTAGTAGTTGTTGGTCCTTCAGGATCAGGAAAAAGTACATTGCTTCGGTGTATAAATCAGTTAGAGGCGATTACTGATGGAGAGTTAATCGTACAAAATACAGATGTACACAATAAAAAAACAGATATGAATGAATTACGCCGAAATATTGGTATGGTCTTCCAGCATTTTTACTTATACCCACATAAAACAGTTCTGCAAAATATTACACTAGCACCAATTAAAGTAAATAAAACTTCAAAAGAAGAAGCAGAAAAAACAGCGATGGTTTATTTAGAGAAAGTAGGAATCCCGGAGAAGGCAGGTGTATATCCTCATCAATTATCCGGAGGTCAACAGCAAAGGGTAGCTATTGCTAGAGGGCTCGCGATGCAACCGAAAATTATGCTATTTGATGAGCCTACGTCCGCTCTTGATCCAGAGATGATCGGAGAGGTGCTTGATGTTATGAAAGCGCTGGCTAAAGAAGGAATGACGATGGTCGTCGTCACACATGAGATGGGATTTGCACGTGAGGTAGCAGATAGAATTTTATTTATGGATGACGGTCAAATTATCGAAGATACAACACCATCACAATTTTTTGCAAATCCTGAACAAGAAAGAGCACGTCTATTTTTAAGCCGGGTATTAAATCATTAAAGGAGGAATTTCATGCTTAAGATGAAAAAGTTGTTTACCCTAATCGTATTCTCATGTTTATTCGTGTTTATTGTTGCTGGGTGCGGGGGGAAAAAAGACGAGGCGAAAGAAACGAATACGAAGCAAGGCGGAGCTGTTGAGCAAATTAAGAAGCGCGGGAAGTTAGTAGTTGGAGTGAAGAATGATACGAATTTATTTGGATTGAAAAACCCTTCAACAGGGCAAGTAGAAGGATTCGATATTGATATCGCGAAGGCACTTGCGAAAAAAATTCTTGGTGATGAAAAGAAACTAGAGCTGAAAGAAGTAACGTCTAAAACACGTATTCCGATGCTGAAAAATGGTGATATTGATGCAATTATTGCGACAATGACAATTACGGAAGAACGCAAAAAAGAA
This sequence comes from Bacillus sp. FSL E2-0195, assembly GCF_038003645.1. Taxonomy (NCBI): domain Bacteria; kingdom Bacillati; phylum Bacillota; class Bacilli; order Caryophanales; family Bacillaceae; genus Bacillus; species Bacillus sp. FSL E2-0195. The sequence goes on from NZ_JBBOPN010000001.1 coordinate 648,495, forward strand.
GTAGATTTCTCAGATGTATATTTTAAAGCAGGACAATCGTTACTTGTGAAAAAAGGAAGCAATATTAAGAGCATTGATGATATAAAACAAGGCGTTAAAGTATTAGCTGTAAAAGGATCAACATCTACAAATAACATTCGCCAAAAATCACCAGAAGCAACAGTATTAGAGTTTGAGAATTATAGTGAGGCATTTACAGCGTTAAAAGCAGGTAAAGGCGATGTTTTAACTACAGATAATGCGATTCTTTACGGAATGGCAAAACAAGATTCTAATTATGAAGTTGTAGGGAAAATTTTCACGGATGAACCGTATGGAATTGCAGTACAAAAAGGTGCAGACGATTTAACGAAAGAGATTAATAGTTTATTAAAAGATATGAAAGCGAATGGAGAATACGATAAATTGTATGAAAAATGGATTGGTCAAAAACAAGAGAAGTAAAATGAAACTTTATTTCTCGTGATAAATAGTAAGAGTGAGAGGATGAGAGTACTCATCCTCTTCTTGTAAAGAAAGAGGGGAGAATATGTGCCTGATTTTTCTATATTAACGAATAACATTGATATGTATTTAGAAGGATTTAAATATACGGTTATGTCTAGTGTAGTTGCACTAATAGGAAGTTTTGTTTTAGGAATTGTTATGGCAGTGATGCGAATTTCACCTATTCGTATTTTGAATTGGATTGGCTCTGCCTATGTAGAGTTTGTTAGAAATATTCCACTCGTATTAATTGCATTCATTTTCTATTTTGCTTTGCCTGTAATAGGAATTACTTTCAACGGTTTTGTAGCAGGGACAGTTGCGCTTACAGTTTATACAGCGGCTTTTATTGCGGAAGTAATTCGTGCTGGTATTTTATCAGTCGCGAAAGGTCAAATGGAAGCAGCACGTTCTTCAGGATTAACTTATACGCAAGCGATGTATCATGTCGTCTTACCTCAAGCGATGAAAATCGTCATTCCTCCTCTAGGAAATCAATTTCTCAATTTAGTAAAAAACTCTTCAATACTCGGAATTATTGCTGGAACGGATTTAATGTATCAAGGAGACTTAATTTCAACGAAGACGTTCGTTACGTTTGATGTATATATATTTGTCGGGATGTTTTATTTAGTATTAACAATTCCGCTAAGTATGCTAGTGCGTTATTTAGAAAAACGCTTGGCAAAGGAGGCGGTATAAATGGATTTTAAAGGAGCGATAACAGGTGATCATATCCTCTTTTTATTAAAAGGATTACTCATAACGTTAGAGGTAGCGCTCATAGCAATTGTACTTAGCTTTATTATTGGTAGTGTAATAGGAATATTGCGCTATACGAAAATACCTGTCGTCTCACAAATATTAGGCTTTATCGTGGAAGTCATTCGAAATTTACCGCTACTTTTAATTATATTTTTTACGTATTTTGCACTTCCGGAAGCGGGATTGAAGTTAGAAATTATAACAGCTGCAATTGTTGCTTTAACAATATTTGAAGCGGCAATGATATCTGAAATTGTTCGAAGCGGTCTATTATCTATCGAAAAAGGGCAGATTGAGGCTGCAAGGTCTTCTGGATTAACGTATGTGCAAGCGCTTTGGCATATTATTTTGCCGCAAGCATTAAGAAGAATGGTCCCCCCGCTTGTTAGTCAATTTATTTCATTGTTAAAAGATACGTCATTAGCGGTTGTTATATCATTGCCAGAGCTTATGCATAATGCTCAAATTATTAGCGGGCAGAATGTAAATTATATGATTCCAACATTTATACTAGCAGCCTGTATGTATTTTGTTGTAAACTACGGTTTATCAATTTTATCTAGAAGATTAGAAATACGTTAACTCTTACAAAAAAATGTAAGAGTTTTTTCCTTATAAATCCTTTTTTTCCTCAAATTAGTATTGTGAGCTCTTAATATTTGAATTTTTATATTGTTTTATCAGAAAAGTTTTAATTTTATATAGAAATTGTAATCGCTTTCGTGTATATTTTTATTATCAGAAAATTTTAAAAAGAGATAGGGGTACTTGTAGGGGGAGGATTAAGATGCAGCAAACAACGAATGAGCAATTACATCGTACGATGAAGAGTAGACATTTATTTATGATCGCACTAGGTGGTGTAATCGGAACTGGTTTTTTTCTAGGTTCAGGTTACACCATTAATCAGGCTGGACCAGGGGGAGCCATCCTTTCATATTTAGTGGGCGGATTTATTATGTATTTAACAATGCTTTGTCTTGGAGAGCTAACGGTAGCAATGCCAGTTTCAGGATCTTTCCAAAAGTATGCGACGAAGTTTATTGGACCAGGAACTGGATTTATGATCGGTTGGCTATACTGGATTGGATGGGCAGTAACAGTAGGATTAGAATTAACATCGATCGGTTTAATGATGAAAAGATGGTTTCCGAATGTTGATGTTTGGGTATGGTGTCTCGTATTCGGAGTTATTTTATATGCTTCAAATGCAATATCAGCGAAGAGTTATGCTGAATTAGAGTTTTGGTTCTCTAGTATTAAAGTAGTTACAATTATTGCATTCATTCTACTTGGTGGTAGCGCATTACTAGGATTCTTACCATACGATGGAAAAGAAGCAGCGCCTCTTTTCTCTAACTTTGTAAGTGATGGTGGGCTATTCCCAAATGGACTAGCTGCAGTGCTTCTTACGATGATTACAGTTAACTTTTCCTTCCAAGGAACAGAGTTAATCGGGATTGCAGCAGGAGAGAGTCAGAATCCTGAAAAAACAATTCCACGTGCGATTCGTAATACAGTATGGCGCATTATGTTATTCTTCATTTTAACAATGACAATTTTAGTAGGGTTAATTTCTTGGAAAGAAGCAGGGATAATTGAAAGCCCATTCGTAGTTGTATTTGATAAAATCGGTATTCCATATGCAGCTGATATTATGAACTTCGTTATTATTACAGCTCTTCTATCTGTAGCGAACTCAGGGTTATATGCAGCAACGCGTATACTATGGTCACTTGCAAATGAAGGAATGGCACCAACTTCTTTCAAGAAAGTAAATAAACGTGGTATTCCGATTACAGCGTTAGTCGTAACAATTGCAGTAGCGGGCCTTTCTTTATTAACAAGCTTCCTTGCAGAAGATACAGTATATATGTACTTATTATCTATAGCTGGTTTATCGGCTGTTTCAAGTTGGATCATTATTGCTTTATCACAACTTCGCTTTAGAAGTCAGTATTTAAAAGGCGGCGGAAAATTAGAGGACTTAAAGTATAGAACACCACTATACCCGCTTGTTCCAATTTTAGCTTTAATTACAAATAGCGTCGTTGTTATTAGTTTAGCGTTTATTCCTGAACAACGAATGGCGTTATACTGTGGTATTCCATTTATCATTTTCTGCTACATATATTATTATATGAGTAAGAAACGGAAGAAACCGATGAAAGTGGAGATGGAAAAAACAAATGAAACTAACAATCAAACACGATGATATAGAAGCAGATTTATCGTATGGTCATTTAGCGATTGGAAAAGAAAACGGGTATTCACCGTTACAATTACTCGTTTCTTCTATTGCAGGATGTAGTGCAATTGTTTTTCGAACGATTTTAGAAAAGAAACGTATTACATACGATACGTTTACAATTGAAACTGAAATTGGGAGAAGTGAAGCTTTATCAAAACCAGTTGAAAGTGTTCATTTGCACTATAAAATTAAAGCGCAAAACATTACAGAAGAGCAATTAGACAAGGCGCTGCAACTTGCGGTGAAAAACTGTACGATCGTTCAATCTGTAAAGGATAGTATAAAAGTTACAGAAACAATTGAATTAGTAAAGTGAAACATAAAAACGTGAGAATAGGGCGCTCACGTTTTTATGTTTTTAAAAGAGGGATTTTTTAGTCTTCATACAAATGTAAAACTTCTTTCGCACGTATGCGTAAACCATCTATTAATTCTTTCGGTTCTAAAACTTTTGCATCTTTTCCAAGTCTATAAAATAAAGGCGTAATAAAATGGATTTCTCCTTTATCAATTGTTGAATGTATATGTCCTGTCCCGTCTTCCGTTACTACAACGAACTCTTCAAGGTAAGGAACGCTTTTACATTGACGTACGCCTTCTGTTGTCAGTAAAACATGTAACTGAGTAGGACTGTGTACTACGTTAGAGTTAGAGGCAAACCACTCTTCTAAATTCATGAATGTATCTTCATTTTCTTCCGTTGATAATATAGAAAGAATGCGATCAACACGATAAAGTAATACTTTTTTTCTACTAAATTCATAGGATGGCAAATACCATAAACCATCGTGAGCATATACACCGATAGGATGAACATGTTTTGTTTTAATCCCTGATTTAGATTCGTATTGAAAGTGTAAATTTTTATTTTCAATAGCCGCGGTTAATACTTCGTTTAAAAGAGGTGTATCAATTGTTCTCTTCGGATTCCAAAAAGAGATATAAGATCGTATTTTATCAACTTTCGCTTTCGCATCATGTTGTAGGGAGCTATACAGTTTATGCGTAACGGAATTGATTCCTGTGTTAAAAGGCAAGTCTCTGTAGTAGCTTAAAGACTGAAAAGCAAAAAAGATGGAGACCGCTTCTTCTTCGGTAAATAAAATGGGGGGAAGCATGCTGCTTGTTAATACTTTATATCCTCCGTTACGACCTTGTTCAGCGTAAATGGGTAATCCCATATCACTTAAATCTAAAATATATCTATGGACCGTACGAACGGAAATATTAAATTCATCAGCTATTTCTTGAGCTGTAAATGTTTTTTTCGTAGAAGCAAATATAAGAATGTCTAGTAAACGTTTTGCTTTTGACAAGGATATCACCTTTTTCTTTTTTAACATGACATAAGTTGTCATGTTTTATGGTTAGTATAGTGCTTATAAGATGATTTTATCAATAGAAGCTGTAAGGAGGAAAAGATATGTCACGTGAAATTGTTTTATTTATTGCAGCGAGCTTAGATGGATTTATCGCGAAAGAAGATGATGATTTAGAGTGGTTAATGGAAACAGAAGGTGAGGGAGACAACGGTTATACAGAAATGTACGAAACAATTGATACGATAATTATGGGAAAGAGAACGTACGATTATGTGATAGAGCATACGGAAACATTCCCGTACCTAGATAAAAAATGTTATGTTTTTTCTAATTCAGAAAAAGGTTCAAACGAACATGTAGAGTTTGTAAATGAAGATGTATTAGAGTTTACAAAAAGGTTGAAAGAGCAGGAAGGATCTAAAATATGGATGGTCGGTGGAGGGAGTCTACTGAGAGAGTTCTTTAAGAATAATTTAATTGATGAATATGTTGTTACGATTACACCTCACATATTAGGTTCTGGAGTTCCGTTATTTAAAGAAAAGAATCCAGAAATTAATTTAACTTTAACGGATACGAAACGTTTTGGCCAATTCGTAAATTTATATTATAAAGTAAAGTCCTAAAGGATAAGAAAACACGACTATTGATGATAGTCGTGTTTCTATATAGATGGCAATGAAATTGTAAAGCAAGATCCGTGATCAATTTCACTTGTGACAGTAATATTCCCGCCGTGTAGTTCTACGATTTCTTTTACGATGGAGAGCCCTAAACCAGTGCCTCCTGTAGCTCTAGAGCGCGCTTTATCAACACGGTAAAAGCGATCGAAAATGTGAGGGAGGTCTTCAGGCGGAATACCTTCGCCTTCATCTTCAATTGTAATGGAAATACGTTTATGTTCTTCTGTAACAGAAATATTTATATGAGAATGTTCTTTTGAATGTCTATACGCGTTATTTAAAATGTTAGCCATAACTTGTTCAAAGCGTTGCTCATCTAGCTTTACTAAGAGTGAGGAAGGACATGTGAAAACAACTTTAATTTGTTTTTCTCCGTACATCACATTTATTTTTTCAGTGATGCGAGTAAGGAAGATGTGTAAATGCACTTCCTGTACTTGAATGAAAAAGTTATGCTTTTCCATTTGAGCGAGTGAAAATAAATCTTGGACTAAGCTTGTAATATAATCAGACTCGTCTTTTATAATGGATAAGTATCGTAAACGTTGCTCTGGGGGTGTGTTTTCTTTTGATGCAATGTCAGCATAACCTCTTACGTACGTTAATGGTGTTCGTAATTCGTGAGCAACACTTGCTAGAAATTCACTTCGCTCCGTTTTCATATAATGTAAATCATTTGCGAGAGTTTGGATAGATTGTGCTAGGTCACCAATTTCGTCATTTCGAGTAGTTGTTAATGAAACGGATAAATCGCCCTTACTCATTTTTTCAGTCGCTTGTTTCATGTGTAACAATGGTTTTGTTAACAAACGTGATAATAGAAAAATGGTGATGGCTGTTAATAGGAAAGTAATGACTCCAGCGATAATGAATTGCCGTGTGAGCCCGTTAACCATTTCTTCGATTGATTCCGTCCCGAGAAACATATATACATAGCCTTCCGTTTTTCCTGCCACTACAATTGGGCTAACTGTACATATATAATTAGATGTTTTCCAATGATTCTCTATAATTGCTCCATCATGATCTGTTCGTGTTTGCATTCCTTCAATATGTTTTTTTATAGTAGTATTTATTTCATTGGATTTAGCTAGTATTTCCTTATTTGCATTTGTAATAATAACAGTTGTTTCAGCTTCGGATTCCATTAAAGCAACATGGGAGATTGTTTGCCTGTCAAAATATTTTTCAAGGACATCTCGGTGACTATTTCCACGCTTTAATAAAGCAGTCATTTCTTCATTCACTCTATTGTTTACAAGGCTATAATAGAGCAAGACAAATAGAACACTTTCGATTAAAAGTGTAACAATTAGAAAATAAAATCCGAGTTGAATAGAAATTCGCTTCATCGTTTTGCTCCTTAGTTTTCAATATCAATCCATCGATATCCTACTCCGTAAACAGTTTTTAAATGGTGATCAATGGGGAAATTTACTTTTCGTAATTTATCACGTAAATTACGAATATGTGAATCGACTGTTCTATCTTCTGTATTTGTATTTAATCCCCAAATTCGTTCAATGAGCTGATCACGGCTTAATACGTAGTTCACATGACGTAAAAATAATCCGAGTAAAGAGAATTCGATTGGGGTGAGAAGAAGTTCTTCATTATGGACAGAAATGAAATGCTTGGCCTCATCCCATAAAATGCCGTGATATTGGATTTGTGCATGTTGATTGGTTCGGCGTAAAACAGCTTCAATTCTTGCGAAGAGCTCCTCTTCGTGGAATGGTTTCGTCACGTAATCATCTGCTCCAAGTTTGAACCCTTGAACGACATCTACCGTTTGATCACGAGCAGTTACCATAATGATAGGAACGTTACTAAATGATCGAATTCTTTTGCAAGTTTCCCACCCATCCATCTTTGGCATCATAATATCGAGTAAAATAAATTTGAAGTTTCGATTTTCTATATGTGAAATAGCTTCTTCTCCGGATACTGCACATACGCAGTTATATCCGATTGGAGTAAGATAAAGCGTTAATAATTCAAGCATTCTCGGTTCATCATCTACGAGTAGTATATCGATCATAGAGTACCTCCGCATTTGTAGTTATTACTTAAATTGTAAGTCAAAATCATGAAGAAATGGTGCAGATTATAATGCATCTGCATAATTTCTTCAGAATTGCTTGTTATTGTAAAGTTGAAATTCCATTTTAGGTAATAATATTGGCTCGAAAACGAATAATACGGAGGCGATATAGTGAAAAAGATGATCCGAATTTTGGGGATAACAATAATTGCAGCAGTCGGTCTTGCGGCATGCGGACAAACGAGTACAGATCATAAAAATCATGAATCTACAGAAGAGAAGAAAACAGAGCAAAAGGAAATGAAAATGAATCAGGAGGTAACTGCGCCGAAAGAAATGAATCAAGGTGCATCGAATGATTTATTAACGACAAGTTTAAAAAATGTAACGAGATTAAATACAAATGATCCTCTGCAAATGGCAGTATTAACTTCGCAAACGATATGGCCAGCAACGCATAAAGAGAATCAGCCAGGCGCTATTATTTTAGTGCCAGTGAACGAGTGGCAATTAGGTATTGCAAGTGCGGATCTTATTCATCACCCGAATAACGGACCGATTTTATTTATAGAAAAAGAAAAGGTACCCGAAATGACGTTAAAAGAAATAAAACGATTAAATCCGCTCGGAACGAAAGATGGAACGCAAATTATGGTGATGGGGGATATAGGGGCATCTAGCCTAGAGCAATTAAAAGAATATAAAGTAAAGCAAATAAAAGAAACGGACCCAGCTAAATTTGCTAAAGATGTTGATAAAGAATATGCCGATATAACAGGAAATTATCCAAATAGCGTTATTATCGGTTCGTCTGAAGAAGAAGGACGTTTATATACAACACCAGCTGTAAATTGGATTTCTCATATGCCAGAACCTCTTCTATATACTGAAAAAAATAAAGTGCCAGAAGCGACAATAGAGGCATTAAAGACGAGAAAAGATAAAGCGAATATATATGTGTTAGGACCAGAAAAAATCGTTTCGAAAGAAGTAGAAAAAGAGTTAAGTAAATATGGGAAAGTAACGCGTATTAGTGGGGAGACTCCAACAGAAAATTCGGTTGCATTTGCGAAATTTAAAGATGAAAAAACGAAATTTGGCTGGGGATTCACAAAACCAGGTCACGGTTTGTCATTTGTTTCAAGCAAAACACCAGACTTAGCAATTGCGGGAGCACCGTTTTCACATATGGGTAAACATGCCCCTGTTGTTTTGCTTGAGGAAGGAAAAGCTTCACAACCAGTTTATGACTTCCTTGCTACTATTCAGCCGAAGTTTAAAGATGATCCAACACTTGGACCATATAACCATGGTTTCCTATTAGGAAGTAGTAGTGATGTTTCATTTGAAACACAAGGTATATTGGATGAGAGGTTAGAAATTGTTCAGGAAAGTGGTCAAGGTTACGGTGGACATTAATGAAATGAGAAAAGACGCTGCTAAGGTAGCGTCTTTTCTTTAGGAAACTTTTACATAGCACAACATCCTTTGCTCGTTATATAATAGCCTTCGTGCAGTCGGCCTTGATTTTCTTATGGAGAAAATCAAATGATAAAAGAGTGGAGGAGTGTTACTTTGTTTCAAACTATAAAAAATGAATGGTTCTCAAATATGAGAGGGGACGTGCTATCAGGGGTTGTTGTTGCTTTAGCATTAATTCCTGAAGCGATAGCTTTTTCTGTTATTGCAGGTGTAGATCCGACGGTTGGATTGTACGCGGCCTTTTGTATTGCGGTTACAATTTCGTTTGTCGGCGGAAGACCAGGGATGATCTCGGCGGCAACGGGTGCGATGGCATTATTAATGGTCACTCTTGTGAAGGATCACGGTTTGCAATATTTATTTGCTGTGACAATAGTAACAGGTATTGTTCAAATTATTTTTGGAGTGTTCAAGCTGAGCTCATTTATGAAGTTTGTTCCTAAATCCGTTATGAGTGGTTTTTTAAATTCACTTGGAATTTTAGTTTTTACAGCGCAATTGCCGCATTTTAAAAATGCAACTTGGCAAATGTATGCACTTGTCGCATTAGGACTTGCAATTATATATTTATTTCCACGTATTACGACGGCTGTTCCGTCTACACTTATTTCAATTATTATTGTGACAAGCATTGCACTTATGAGCGGATTACAGTTAAAAACAGTAGGGGATATGGGAAGCTTACCGAAAGAATTACCGTTCTTTAGTATTCCTGATGTTCCATTTACACTTGAGACATTAGCAATTATTTTACCGTATTCAGTTATGCTAGCGGTTATAGGTTTACTAGAGTCATTATTAACGGCGTCGGTTTTAGACGATATGACACATACGGAAAGTAATAAGCATAAAGAGGCACGTGGACAAGGGATTGCGAACGTTGTTGCTGGTTTCTTCGGAGGAATGGCAGGATGTGCAATGATTGGACAATCTGTTATTAACATTAAATCAGGTGGTCGCGGGAGATTATCGACGTTTGTAGCCGGTGGTTTTTTAATCGTATTGCTATTTGTTTTAGGTGATTACGTTGTTCATATTCCGATGGCAGCTTTAGTTGCAGTTATGATTATGGTTTCGATTGGGACGTTTGATTGGAACTCTGTAGCGACGATTCATAAAGTACCAAAAGGAAACGCATTTGTTATGATCGTAACAGTTGTGATTGTCCTAATTACACATAATTTAGGATTAGGTGTAATTATCGGAACGATAATTAGTGCAGTTTTATTTGCATTCAATATGGCAAAGATTCACGTGAAACATTTGTATATTGAAAATAAGAAGATATACGAAATTCACGGCCAACTATTCTTCGCATCTACGGCAGAGTATATAAATGCTTTTTCATACAATGAAGATGTGAAAGAAATTGAGATGAACTTTACTAACGCACACGTATGGGATGATTCAGCAGTAGCGGCAATTGATAAAGTTATAATGAAGTATGAACAGAACGGTGTGAAAGTAAGGATCACAGGGTTAAATGAACGTAGCTCGAAGCTCGTTGCGAATTTAGCTACTTATAATAAGAGAATTGCTAGTTAGAAGCCTCCTTTTTAGGGGGCTTTATTATATAATACGGGTAGGATAACGAAAAGGGGATTCAGCATATGTACAAACAAATTTTATTAGCATGCGATGGTTCTGAACATGCACTTCGAGCAGCCGAGCATGCAACATATATTGCGAAATTTAACGAAGAAACACATGTTGAAGTTGTGTACGTAGTAGATAATAGAACGGCAAAGTCAGATATTATACAAGGACAAACGGATTTAGAAACAATATCAGCTAGTCGAAAAGATAAATTAAAAGAGATTGAGGGTTTATTAAAGAAAGAGAACATTTCCTACAAAATTACGATTCTACATGGCGATCCAGGAGATACGATTGTTCAATATGTAAATACAGGAGATATAGATCTTATTATTGCTGGGAGTAGAGGGCTAAATACACTGCAAGAGATGGTGCTTGGTAGTGTAAGTCATAAAATAGCAAAGCGTGTGAAATGCCCGGTTATGATTATAAAATAAAGTGAGATATTCTGTAGTGTAAGCAGGACCTTGATATAATTCGAGGTCTTTTTTGATGTATTAAGAGGGAGAATGTGGACAGAATATATATAAGTTTAAAAAAATGTTAACTTACAAATTTGTAAGTTAGCTGTCAGCGAAATCGATGTTATGAAATTTTTCCCATTGATACAATAAGAATATCAAAGGGGATATAGGGAGGATGGAAGGTATGAAATCATTTCAAAATTTGTCTTATAGCCAAGGGGTAAGTTTAATTTGTTTAGGTGGATTTGCTGGATCTGTTATGTTAGCTGTTTTAATAAAGATGTTTCAGCAAATGTTTTAATCGTATGAATAGAAGGGAAATGATTAATATAAATAGCAAGAGAAGAACGATAAATAAAAAATAGCTCTTAGCATGTAAGTAAATGCTGAGAGCTATTTTTATGTTTATTTTTCTACACATTATATTTTGTTTAAACTTCTTTTGATTTAGCAGATCCTGTATTTAAAGTAAGAGCAAGGAAGAACATTGCAAGCACACAAGAAGCAAGGAGCAAAATGAATCCGCCGTCCCATCCGAATCCATCTACAATAAAGCCCATAGCTGCGCTAGCAAAAGTAGCTCCCCCTAGGTAACCGAAGAACCCAGTTAACCCAGCGGCAGTTCCAGCAGCTTTTTTGGGTGCTAAGTCAAGCGCGTGAAGACCAATTAGCATAACAGGTCCGTAAATTAAAAATCCAATGGAAACAAGTGCGATACTATCAATGATTGGATGCCCAGCAGGATTTAGCCAGTAAACAAGAACGGCAATGAATACACCGACCATAAATAGAATGCCAGCAGGTGCGCGGCGCCCTTTAAATAGTTTATCACTCATCCATCCGCAAAGAAGTGTACCTGGAATACCAGCCCATTCGTATAGAGCATAAGCTGTACGTGAGCTACTGTGAGTAAAGCTTTTTTCTTCTACTAAATAAGTAGGAGCCCAGTCCACAACGCCGTAACGAACGAAATAAACAAAGACATTAGCGATAGCGATGTACCATAAAAACTTATTGTTTAATATGTATGTAAATAAAATTTCCTTTACCGAAAGTTCGCGTTCACGGTCCGCTACTTTTTCATCTGATGGATATTCCCCAGTATGTTCTTCAATAGAAGGTAATCCGCAAGATTGAGGTGTATCTCTCATCGTAATTAATACATAAATCCCCACCAAAATTGAAAGAATACCTGGGAAGTAAAATATACTTTTCCAGTCATTTGCAAAGAAATATAAGCCTAATGTAACGAGAGAAGGCATAAGCGCGCCGCCGACATTATGAGCGACGTTCCAAATAGACATTTTTGTACCACGTTCACTAATGGAGAACCAGTGAACCATCGTACGACCACAAGGAGGCCATCCCATACCTTGTACCCATCCATTTAAAAACTGAAGTACAAACATAAGTATAATGCTCGTTGTAATGAAAGAAAATGAGCCGAAAATAATATTAATGATACCGGATAAAAATAGCCCAGCTGCTAAAAAGTAGCGAGGATTACAACGATCGGATACGATACCCATAAGAAATTTACTTAATCCGTAAGCGATAGATACTGCTGAAAGGATAACCCCAAGTTCCCCTTTACTAAAGCCTTGTTCGATTAAGTATGGCATTGCGAGTGAAAAGTTTTTTCGAACAAAGTAGTAACCCGCATAACCGATGAAGATGCCTAAGAATACTTGCAAACGCAATTTGCGGTATTCGCTATCAGTGCGATCAGCTGGTAAGCGTTCTGCGTGGGGCGCAGGTTTAAATAATTGTGTGAAAAACATAAAATAAAAATCCTCCCCTAATTAATTGGAAGCGTTTTAAGACAGAGAGAATACAAAAAGGCTATGAAATATAAAAAAGTTCCCTTCTTTATGATTCATAGCCATATACTCCGATTCTCCGTGACTGTCAATATTAACTTCGACGAAAATTATACAACTTTGTGACAAGAATGTAAACGTTTTTATAAAGAAAGTTGTTGACGTATTTTGTTTGTGGGATTAATATTTAAATACGTTAAATATTTTATTGCTTAAATAAGAGGTGGATAACATGCCAAATGATATGACTCATATTGATAAGATTCAAGCTCTTACATTCGCTATAGGAAAGAAAATGCAAACAGAGCTATTAGAACAAATGCAAGCATCAGGACTTACACCACCGCAGTTTTATATTTTAAAGATTTTAGATCATTACGGAGCTTCAAGAGCGACACAATTGGCGGAGAAAATGTACGTGAAACCGAGCGCGATTACAGTAATGACTGATCGTTTAATTGATCATGGGTTAGTAGAGCGCTATCACGACGATAATGATCGCCGCGTTGTTGTCATTGAGCTAACGAAGAAGGGGAAAGCTACAGTAGAAGAAGCGATGGCGGCTCGTAATGAGCATATTGCAAAGTACTTCTCACACTTAGAATTACAAGAGAGGGAAGATTTGTTGCGCCTCTTTGAAAAGCTAGAAACAATTATTTGCGGGAAACCAGAGAAAAAAGAGAAAAACTAAGAGGAATTGAGGAGATTACATGGAGCAACAAGAAAATCAGAATAGAAAGTTGTTGTTAATCGGTTTAGTAATCGCAATGCTATTTGCTGCATTGGACGGAACAATCGTTGGTACAGCAATGCCGCGTATCGTCGGTGAACTAGGTGGATTAAGTTTAATGACATGGTTAACAACAGCTTACATGTTAACATCAACAACGGTTGTACCGATTGCAGGTAAATTAGCGGATTTACTTGGGCGTCGTAACGTATATATAGCAGGATTAATTATCTTTATGGTTGGTTCAGCGTTATGTGGTATGGCAAACGGTATGACAGAATTAATTATTTTCCGTGGTATTCAAGGTCTTGGTGGCGGTATTATGATGCCAATGGCTATGATTATTATCGGAGATATGTTCACGGGAAAAGAACGTGCTAAATGGCAAGGTATTTTTGGAGCTCTATACGGTCTTGCCTCTGTAATTGGACCACAAGTTGGTGGTTGGATTGTAGACGCAGTGAACTGGAGATGGGTATTCTATATTAACTTACCAGTTGGTATTTTAGCGACAATCTTCATTGCAATGGGATTAAAAGCACATAAACAAACAGGACCAATTAAAATTGATATCGCTGGAATCTTCACGATGATTCTCGGTGTTGTAAGTTTATTACTTGCGTTAACGTTTGGCGGAAAAGATTATGCATGGGGTTCTTGGCAAATTATCGGGTTATTTGCACTAGCTGCCATTGGTATTGTTAGCTTTATTATCGTTGAAACGAAGGCTGAAGAACCAATTTTACCGATGCACTTCTTTAAAAACCGCACATTTACACTACTGAATGCGATCGGTTTCTTTATGAGTATCGGAATGTTTGGAGCAATTATGTTCGTACCGTTCTTTATGCAAGGAATTGTAGGCGTAAGTGCTGCTGAATCAGGAACGATTATGACACCGATGATGATTACAATGATCGTTATGAGTATTATTGGTGGTCAGCTTGTATTAAAAATTGGTGTGAAACCACAAATTATTACAGGGATGCTTATTATGGCTAGTGGTTTCTGGTTATTAACAACGATGGATATGCACACAACTAAGCTTACCGCTACTTCTTATATGATGGTTATCGGTTTAGGAATGGGTCTTGTTATGCCGATATTAACATTAGCATTACAAGAAAGCTTCCCGAAAAAAGATCTTGGCGTTGTAACATCATCAAGTCAATTCTTCCGTCAAATCGGTGGAACGTTTGGGATTACAATTTTAGGATCAATTATGAATAATACTTCAGGCACAACGTTAACAAATAAATTAGTACCTGTATTAGACACATTCCCAAAAGAAGCGGGACAAATGGTAACAAAATTTAAAGATATGATTCATACAGATCCACAAAGTTTATATTCTATGCTATTTAGTCCAGAGGCATTAAAACAAATGCCAGAAGCATTTTCTAATAGCATCGTACCAATTTTGAAAAGCTCTTTAGTGGACTCACTTCATACTGTATTCTTAACAGGATTGGTATTTATCGTAGTAGGTGCTATCTTTACGATTTTCTTACAGAAAATTAAACTGTCTGATCGTAAAAAAGATGCTGAAGAGCCTGCTGTAGAAGAAAAGGAAAAAACTGTATCATATTCGTAATAAAAAAGCATCGCCTTATGGCGATGCTTTTTTTGAGTATAACCTTAAAAGCTTTTTAGTTAGAAATGATTGACGTATTTTTATAAATGCGTTATATTATTTTCTGTAAACGGTTACATGAAATGAGGAGAAAAGAGAATGAGTACGATTAAAGACGTTGCAAAATTAGCAGGGGTATCTGTTGCGACCGTTTCCAGAGTGTTAAATAAAAATGGATATGTCCATGAGGATACATTAAAGAAAGTAGAGCGAGCAATTGAAATGCTAGATTATAAGCCTAGTACAGTAGCGCGTTCTTTATATAATAAAAAGTCTCGTTTAATTGGCTTAGTTGTTCCAAATATCGTGAATCCATTCTTTCCGGAAGTTGCACGTGCTGTAGAAGATGTAGCACATAAGCAAGGTTACACAGTTGTACTTTGTAACTCTGATGAAAATTTAGAAAAAGAGAAGCAATACATTGATGTGCTTAGACAAAATAATGTGGACGGATTTATTGTAGCAACGAATCCACAAAATAGTGTTAATTACATGAATTTGTCTATTCCAGTTGTTGCGATTGACCGTATGTTTAATGAGCGCATTCCTACTGTATATGCAGATAACTATGCAGGGAGCCAGGCGGCGACAAAGTTATTAATAGACAAAGGGTGTAAACATATTGCACATATTCGTGGACCGCGTGATGTGAGCACAGCTAATGAACGTTTTGAAGGTTTTGTAGACGTTATTACGCAAAATAATCTTTCTTATATGATTGCAGAGAGTACATTCGATCCAGCTAATAGTGAACGGGTAGCGGTGGAATTATTAGAAGAATATCCGCATATTGATGGAATTGTTGCTGGGAATGATTTAATTGCAATCGGCGTTGTAAAGGCTGCACTTCAAAAGGGAATTTCTATTCCAGACGATTTACAAATTATTGGATTCGATGGAATTTCTTTAACTGAAATGATGTATCCATCTATTACGACTGTTGCACAGCCAATTTATGAAATGGGGAAAATTGCAACAGAATTGTTGTTAGAGCAGATGGAAGGGAATCCATTAGAAGAGAAACACTATCGTTTACCGATTGAAATTATAGAACGAAATACAACGAAGTAAGGAGATGAGACAGATGCCAAATATTGCAGTAGTAGGTAGCATTTCAATGGACTTAGTGGCTGTTTCAAAAATACGGCCGAAAGCAGGAGAAACAGTAATTGGTGAAGCGTTTCATACGATACCAGGAGGAAAAGGGGCCAACCAAGCAGTTGCTGCAGCTAGATTAGGAGCAAATGTAGCGATGGTTGGTGCAGTAGGAAATGATGATTACGGAACAGTAGTTAGAAAAAATTTGGAGAACGAACGCATTTTTATCGACTATGTGGTACCGGTTACAGATAGGACGACAGGAATCGCTCATATCGTTTTAGCAGAAGAGGATAACAGTATTGTTGTCGTACAAGGAGCAAATGCTCTTGTAAATGAGTCGATTGTAGATCGTTCAAAAGACCTTCTTGTAAAAGCTGATATGGTTGTTCTTCAACTAGAGATTCCGCTTGAAACAGTAAAATACGTTCTGTCTATTTGTGAGGAGCATAAAATTCCAGTTATGTTGAATCCGGCTCCAGCACAATTTTTATCAGAAGATATTTTAGAAAAAGCGACTTATATTACGCCGAATGAACATGAATGTCGCATCGTATTAAATGATTTCACATCACCAATTGAAGAGTTACTTGCGAAATATCCAAATAAGCTATTGATGACGGAAGGGTCTAATGGTGTTCGTTTCCATAACGGAACGGAAGTTGTTCAAGTTCCAAGTATTGCTGTAGACGTAGTAGATACGACTGGAGCAGGTGATACATTTAACGGTGCGTTAGCAGTTGCGCTTTCTGAAGGAGCAACACTTCAAAAGGCAATTCGTTTTGCAAATATTGCTGGTGGTCTTTCTGTAACGAAACTTGGGGCACAGGGCGGTATGCCAACGAGAGATAGAGTACGTGAAGTGCAGGTGATTGTCGGATGAAAAAGCACGGTGTATTAAATAGCGAAATTGCGGCAGTCCTTGCTTCACTTGGACATACAGATACGATTGTAATTGCTGATTGCGGGTTACCTATTCCTGATGGAGTAAAACGAATTGATTTAGCAGTTGAAATCGGAAAGCCTAGCTTTATAGACGTATTACAAGTAGTTGCTGATGATATGGCAATTGAAAAAGTGATGTTAGCAGAAGAAGTTATTATAAATAATGCAGAGGTAAATAAAGAAGTTGAGATGCGATTAATAGAGCCAGCATTTGAATATGTGTCTCATAAGGAATTTAAAGAGCATACAAAGAGAGCGAAGGCGATTATTCGTACAGGAGAAGCAACGCCTTATGCGAATGTTATTTTACATGCAGGCGTGATTTTTTAATAAAGGGATGTGATGAGAATGCATATTGAAATGAAGAACATTTCAAAAGCGTTCAGTGGTAATCCTGTTCTAAAAAACGCACAGTTTATGATTGAAACAGGAGAAGTCCATGCATTGATGGGGGAAAATGGAGCGGGGAAATCGACGCTCATGAAGATTTTAACAGGTGTATATAAAAAAGACAGTGGAACAGTCATGATTGATGGGAAAGAACGAACTTTTAAAAGTGCGAAAGAAGCTGAAGAGTATGGTATTGCATTTATCCATCAAGAGTTGAACATATTACCGAATTTAACGGTAGCTGAAAATATGTTTCTTGGAAAAGAGTTAATGTATGGGAAAACGGGCATTTTACGTACGCGTCAAATGAATGCGATTGCCCAGCAACAATTAGCAGATCTTGGTCTACATGTGAGAGGTGCTATGCTAGCAGGTGAATTATCAGTTGGACAACAGCAAATTATTGAAATTGCTAAAGCATTAATGACAAAGGCGAGCGTTATTATTATGGATGAACCTACAGCAGCATTAACAGATCGCGAAATTGAAACTCTGTTTATTGTTATTAATAAATTGCGTAAAGAGGGCGTTTCATTCGTTTATATTTCACACCGGATGGAAGAAATTTTTTCAATATGTGATGCTATTACGATTTTGCGTGATGGAGAATATGTAGGGAAAAGATTAATTCCAGAAACGTCATTTGATGAAGTAGTTAGCATGATGGTGGGCCGCAGTATTGGTGAACGTTATCCAGAACGAAATAGTCAAATTGGCGAAGTGATTTTTGAAATGCGAAACGGAACGAAAAAAGGAAAATTTGAAAATGTTTCGTTTCAAGTTAGAAAAGGTGAAATCCTTGGTGTTGCGGGCTTGATGGGAGCTGGTCGCACGGATATTATGAAAGCAATATTTGGATATGAACCGCTCGATTCAGGAAAAATTTTCATGAATGGACAAGAAGTAAAAATTGATAGTCCAATTGATGCGATTAGACAACGAATTGCCTTTATTACAGAGGATAGAAAATCTGAAGGGCTTGTGTTAGATTTTTCGATTCGTGAAAATTTAGCTTTACCAAATTTAGAAAGTCTTTCAAAGGGAAGCGTGGTTAATAAAGGTTTAGAACGGCAATTTACAGAGGATATGATGAAGCTTCTTAATGTGAAAGCAGCAAACGGAGAGCAAGCTGTCAAATCTCTTTCTGGTGGAAATCAGCAAAAGATTGTAATTGCAAAATGGTTAGGTATTCATCCGCAGTTACTCATTTTAGATGAACCAACGAGAGGTGTAGATGTTGGGGCTAAAAAAGAAATTTACTCTATTATGAATAAGCTTACCGAGCAAGGAGATGCCGTTATTATGGTATCGTCTGAGCTTCCAGAAGTTTTAGGAATGAGTGATCGAGTTCTCGTCATTCATGAAGGGAAAATCGGTGGTATTTTAGAGAAAGATCAGGCATCGCAAGAGTCTATTATGGCACTAGCTACAGGGGGAGAGTAAGATATGGCTAAGAAGGGGAATGTATTACAACAACTTGGTTCTTTAATTGGATTAGTATTAATTATCGTAGTAATTACAGCTTTAAATCCAGCATTTATTGAAATTCCAAATTTATTTAATATACTGCGCCAAGTATCGATTAATGCACTCATTGCATTTGGAATGACCTTCGTTATTTTAACAGGGGGTATTGACTTATCGGTAGGTTCTATTTTAGCATTATCAAGTGCACTTGTTGCCGGAATGATGGCAAGTGGCATGGATCCGTTCCTTGCAATGGTAGTTGGATTGTTAGCAGGTCTTGCAATGGGGATTGTAAACGGTATCATTATTGCGAAGGGAAAAGTAGCTCCGTTTATTGCAACTTTAGCAACAATGACTATTTTTCGCGGGTTGACGCTTGTTTATATGGACGGACGTCCGATCACTGGTCTTGGTGATCATTTAATGTTCCAAATGTTTGGCCGTGGTTATTTCCTTGGTATTCCTGTGCCAGCCGTTACAATGATGATTGCTTTTGCAGTATTGTACTTTATTTTAAAGAAAACAACGTTTGGTCGCCGTACGTTTGCGATTGGTGGAAATGAAGAAGCGGCAGCTTTATCAGGTATTAATGTTACGAGAATTAAAGTAATGATTTACGGTCTTTCCGGAATTTTGGCAGCGCTTGCAGGTATTGTCTTAACATCAAGGTTAGATTCTGCACAGCCGACTGCTGGTACTTCTTACGAATTGGATGCAATTGCTGCAGTTGTGTTAGGAGGAACGAGTCTTTCAGGTGGAAGAGGATGGATTGTTGGTACATTCATCGGTGTGCTTATTATTGGTGTACTAAATAACGGTTTAAATTTATTAGGTGTATCTTCTTTCTTCCAACAAGTTGTAAAAGGACTTGTAATCTTACTAGCTGTACTAATTGATCGTCGAAAAGAAGCGTAATGGAGGCGCAATTCATGAAAAAATGGTTACTGATACTCGTTGCATGCATCATGGTAGTTACTGCTGGTTGTTCAATGGAACCACCAGAATGGGCAAAGGATTCTAGCGATAAAGGTCGAAATAAAACTATTAAAGTTGGATTTTCTGTTTCAACTTTAAATAATCCATTTTTCGTCACGTTGAAAAAAGGTGCAGAAAAGAAGGCAAAAGATAGCGGCATTGAATTAATTGCTGTTGATGCACAAAATGATGCGGCGAAGCAAACAAATGATGTTGAAGATTTAATTCAAAAAGGTGTCGATGTAATTGTTATTAATCCAACCGATTCAGATGCTGTTGCTTCAGCGGTAAGTGCAGCTAATGCAGCCAATGTTCCTGTTATTACAGTAGACCGGGTTGCGAATTCAGGTAAAGTTGTTTCTCATATTGCTTCCAATAATATAGAAGGTGGTCAAATGGCTAGTGATTACATTCGGGAGTTAGTTGGTGAAGGAACAAATGTTGCTGAGTTAGAAGGAATCCCTGGATCGTCTGCTGCTCGTGAGCGTGGGAAAGGATTCCATAACGTAGCTGATAAGTCTTTAAAAGTAGTAGCAAAACAAGCAGCTGATTTCGATCGTGCAAAAGGATTATCCGTTATGGAAAATATTTTGCAAGCAAATAGCGATATAAAAGCAGTGTTTGCTCATAACGATGAAATGGCATTAGGCGCAATTGAGGCATTGAAATCTGCTGGTAAAACAGATGTGGTTGTTGTTGGATTTGATGCAACAGATGATGCTGTAAAAGCGGTTAAAGATGGGCGTATGGCAGCAACAGTCGCTCAAAAACCAGAATTAATCGGAGAGAAGGCGATGGAAACAGCGAAAGAGATAACACAAGGTAAAAAAGTGGACAAATTTATTCCGATTGAATTAGAGCTTATTAAGAAAAAATAAATAAATATAAAATGAAAATTAGGAAGGAAGAATAACAAATGAAATTTTTTATTGATACAGCAAACATTAACGAAATTAAAGAGGCAAATGCATTAGGTGTAGTAGCTGGAGTAACGACAAATCCATCACTTGTAGCAAAAGAAGGCGTAGATTTCCATGAGCGTATTCGTGAAATTTGCAGCTTTATTGAAGGACCTGTAAGCGCAGAAGTAATTAGCTTAGAAGCTGATAAAATGATTGAAGAAGGGAAAGAGTTAGCAAAAATCGCTCCAAACGTTGTTGTAAAAGTTCCAATGACAACAGAAGGCTTAAAAGCAGTAAAAGCATTCTCAGATTTAGGAATTCGTACGAACGTTACATTAGTATTCTCAGCGGTGCAGGCATTACTTGCAGCTCGCGCTGGTGCGACATACGTTTCACCGTTCTTAGGTCGCCTAGATGATATCGGTCATAACGGTATGGACTTAATTCGCCAAATCGCAGAAATCTTTGCAATTCACGGCATTGAAACAGAAATCATTGCAGCATCTGTCCGTCACAGTGTTCATGTAACAGAAGCAGCATTAAACGGTTCACATATTGCAACAATCCCAGCAAACGTAATCGCTTCATTAGTGAAGCACCCATTAACAGATCAAGGAATTGAGAAATTCTTAGCTGATTGGGAAAAAACACAAGAGAAATAATACGAAATGGAGAACCCAAGTTTAATTAATTTGGGTTCTTTTTTTTGTTTGAAAGAATTTTCATGCAATTGTGCATATTGTCTTTTAAATTTTTAATATAAGCTATTTAATATATACAAATCACTCTTTATTTTTCACATTTCGACATAAAAAGATAGAGGGTCTGACCAGAAAACTGGAGGACATGATTCTATAACAGAAAGCTTATTGCTTATAGAATCATGTCTTTTATTATACAAGGGAGGATAGATTACGTATTTTTATCTGAAGTTTAAGATTGATACAAGGGGATGAGTAAAATGAGAAAAAAAGCGCCATTTAAAGTGTTGTCATCGTTAACGATCGCGACAATCATCGGATGCTCAGCTGTAATGAGTGCTCCGTTAGCATACGCAGAAACGCCAGCAAAAGAAAGTGTGTCTACAACACCAATTGATTACAATTTAATTCAAGAAGATCGTTTAGCGGAAGCACTGAAGGAAAGAGGAACAATTAATCCAGCATCTTCTAAAGAAGAGACGAAAAAGGCTGTAGAGAAATATATTGAAAAGAAACAAGGGGATCAGGCAAATAAAGAAATTCTTCCAGCGGATACTGCTAAAGAGGCATCTGATTTTGTGAAAAAAGTAAAAGAGAAAAAAATGGAAGAAAAGGAGAAAGTAAAGAAACCTGAAAAAAATGTTAGCCCTGAGCAAAAACCGGAACCAAATAAAAATCAATTGAATGGGCAAGTTCCAACTTCTAAAGCAAAGCAAGCGCCATATAATGGACCGGTTCGAAATGATAAAGTATTAGTATTACTCGTTGAATTTAGTGATTATAAACATAATAATATTGATCAAACGCCAGGGTATATGTATTCGAAAGACTTTAGTAGAGAGCATTATCAAAAAATGTTATTTGGTAATGAGCCGTACAAGCTATTTGATGGTTCGAAAGTAAAAACGTTTAAACAATATTATGAAGAGCAGTCTGGCGGTAGTTATACGACGGATGGATATGTAACCGAATGGCTAACTGTGCCAGGGAAAGCGTCTGACTACGGTGCTGATGGTAGTAGTGGTCACGATAATAAAGGACCAAAAGGCGCACGTGATTTAGTGAAAGAAGCTTTACATGCAGCTGCTGAGAAAGGGTTAGATTTATCTCAATTTGATCAATTTGATAGATATGATACAAATGGTGATGGAAATCCAAATGAACCTGATGGTGTAATTGATCATTTAATGGTAATCCATGCTG
The DNA here is from genome assembly GCF_038003645.1 of Bacillus sp. FSL E2-0195. Taxonomy (NCBI): domain Bacteria; kingdom Bacillati; phylum Bacillota; class Bacilli; order Caryophanales; family Bacillaceae; genus Bacillus; species Bacillus sp. FSL E2-0195. The sequence goes on from NZ_JBBOPN010000001.1 coordinate 671,452, forward strand.
GTGTTGGTCAAGAAGCTGGTGGCGGTAAATTAGGTGATGATGCAATTTGGTCACATCGTTCAAAATTAGCAATAGATCCAGTAGCGATTGAAGGTACAAAATCAAATGTAGATTACTTTGGTGGAAAAGTAGCAGCGCATGATTACACAATTGAACCAGAAGATGGAGCAGTAGGTGTATTTGCGCATGAATTTGGACATGACCTTGGTTTACCGGATGAATATGACACGAAATATACTGGAACTGGTTCACCTGTTGAAGCGTGGTCATTAATGAGTGGAGGTAGCTGGACAGGAAAAATCGCAGGAACAGAGCCAACTAGTTTCTCACCACAAAATAAAGATTTCTTACAAAAAAATATGGGTGGTAACTGGGCAAAAATTTTAGAAGTAGATTACGATAAAATTAAGCGTGGTGTAGGAGTTCCTACATATATTGATCAAAGTGTTACGAAATCCAATCGTCCAGGCGTTGTACGTGTTAACTTACCAGGTAAAAGTGTTGAAACAATTAAACCGGAGTTTGGAAAGCATGCATATTATAGTACAAGAGGAGATGATATGCATACAACATTAGAAACACCATTCTTTGATTTAACAAAAGGAACAAATGCAAAATTCGATTATAAAGCAAATTATGAGTTAGAAGCAGAGTGTGATTTCATCGAAGTACATGCTGTAACAGAAGATGGAACGAAGACGTTAATTGATAGAGTTGGAGAAAAAGTAGTACAAGGAGATAAAGACACGACAGATGGAAAATGGATTGATAAATCATACGATTTAAGTCAATTTAAAGGGAAGAAAGTGAAACTACAATTCGACTATATTACAGATCCAGCTTTAACATATAAAGGTTTCGCGATGGATAATGTAAATGTAACAGTTGATGGACAAGTAGTATTTTCTGATGATGCAGAAGGAACATCTAAAATGCAGTTAAATGGATTCGTTGTTTCTGATGGGACAGAGAAGAAACAACATTATTATTATTTAGAGTGGAGAAACTATGCTGGATCAGATAATGGATTAAAAGCAGGAAAAGGTCCGGTGTATAATACTGGTCTTGTCGTTTGGTATGCAGATGATAGTTTCAAAGATAACTGGGTTGGGGTACATCCAGGTGAAGGCTTCCTTGGTGTTGTAGACTCTCATCCAGAAGCGTTTGTTGGTAATTTAAACGGGAAACCAGCGTATGGTAATACAGGCATGCAAATTGCAGACGCTGCCTTTTCATTTGATCAAACACCCGCATGGAGTGCAAATTCATTAACACGTGGACAGTTTAACTATTCTGGATTACAAGGTGTTACAACTTTTGATGATTCAAAAGTATATAGTAACAAACAAATTGCAGACGCGGGAAGAAAAGTTCCAAACCTTGGACTTAAATTCCAAGTTGTTGGACAGGCAGAGGATAAATCGGCAGGCGCTGTTTGGATTAAACGTTAATAACATAAAAGCACATTCTTCATATGAAGAGTGTGCTTTTTAATTTGTACATTAAGTTATTATTTTAGCTTATGTAATACAATTGTCTGTTCATATGTAGTGTATCAAATTATGTGGGTAAAGGAAATATTTCCGAGGAAATTGTCGAAGTATCGTCGGTATTTATACACTTTCTTTGTAGAAGAAGAAATGTAGTATTGCCTTTACAGTTTAATTTATTTACATTGTTATTTGGCTATACACAAAAGTGATATATTCGGCAATCAAAGAGCTCTATTCGATAGGGCTCTTTTTTATGGATAGAAAGGAGTGAACTAAATGAAAGAAATAATTGAATGTCCACAGTGTGAAGGGAATATTACTGCACAACATATTATTGATCTCCCGCATCCTTTTTCATTCAGGTGTCCACACTGTAAGGTGAAATTAAAAGAAATGAGGATCACACCATGTTTAATATTAGCGGCAATTTGTATAATTCCACTGTTTATTATGATTGGAGAGAGTATTAAGGAATTACTAGTAAAATATTTTTCTATTATAGATGATGTACCAACTGTACTTATTTTCTTCTTATTTTGTTATCCGTTGTATTATCTTTATGAAAAATATAATGCCATATTGTTTATTAAATACGGCTTGTTGAAAGTCAAAAGTTGAATAGGAGCTTATCATTATGTTGTGGAAAGTTTATTTAGTAATTATAGCGATATTAACTATAACTTCGCTAGTAAGAGGCATGTTCCAAACACTAATTCAAAAGTTTGATTTTGTGGTGACTATAATCACGTGGATTGGGCTATTTGGTTTTGTCTTTGATGTAGAGATAGTAACCCCACTCGTTTGGAAATGCATCTTCCTGTTTAGTGTTATTTGGACTTTGAGTGCCGTTTTTGTTTTACGTTTATATGAAGAGAAGGATGACCCGCTACCTTTTATATTCAAATTAATTGGTATTATCCCAACGCTGCCATTATATTACGGATTATATCAATATGCATTTTAAAAAAAGACAATGATGGAATTAACCCATCATTGTCTTTTTTACTTTGCTTCTTACAAAAATCATTCCAGCAAATGTTAACAAGAATGCAGTTCCGATAACGAAGCTGACGCTAGGCGATGCCCCGATTGCTCCGACTGTAAAGGAGCCAGCAACAACTCCTAATGAGAAGAAAGCATAAAACAATCCGAATGCTTTTCCGCGCTTATCATCTGTCGTATTTTCAACAAGTAATGCATTTATCGATGGGAAAAGGATAGCGAATCCAATGCCATAAATCATCATAACGATAAAGAGCATACCTTTTGTTGCGAATAATCCAAGTAAAGATAACGCGAATGCCATTACTGCAATCCCAATTAGCATGAGTTTTGAACGATTAAATCGATCGTAAATACGGTTTGTTGGTAGCAAGAAGAAGAGGATAGCGGTAATTCCGAATACACTTAACATCATGCCTGTTGTAGATGCTTTAAGCGCTAATGCCTCAACTTTCACTGGTAGCATATAAGTGACAATTCCTTGTGAGAACATTAGTGTGAAAGCACCAATATATGCTTGCAATAACGGTTCTGATTTCAATAGTTCAATCATATCTTCTTTGTTCATCATTTGTGTTCTTGAGGTATCTTTTCTTGATACGTTATTTGGTAAGAAGAATAGAGATACGATTGTACCAAGGACCATTAAAATAGAAATGGTGATGAACACCCACTCTATACCAGCAGTTGCTTTCATAATTCCACTGAAAGCCGGTCCTACAATTGCCGCTGTTCCAACAGCAGCACCAGATAGAGCCATTGCCTTACCTTGTCTTGCTGAATTTGTTTGTTTTGATAAAAACGTAAAGGCAGCAGGAATTAAAAATCCGTCACTAAAGCCGTGCATAAAGCGCACAACTAATAGTTGTTCACCACTTTGAACAACGGTGTATAACAAGACTATGAAACTCGTAAGTCCCATGCTTATATAAAGTATTTTTTTTGCACCAAATTTATCGACAGCAGCGCCAGCAATAATATTACCGATCATATTAGCGAATGAGTACATACCGACAACTAGCCCAATAATAAGAGGAGATCCTCCAAGACTTTGAGCGAACGTACTCATAATAGGTAATTGTGAAAATGTATCTAGAAACGCTACGATAACAATAAAGTAAATAAAATATTTCAAGCGACATTCACCTCTCCTATGCTATTATGGCATAATGCTAATTTCAACCGCAATGAAATTAGCATTAACAGATGTGGAAAAAAGTACAAAGTGACAAAATATTGAACGTTATTTGTTAAAATTTAGTGGAATTGAGATTGTTTTTTTGAAATATATGGATAGAAGTATTATAATAGATTGGTAAACTTCACCAGGTTAAGTATATACGTAGAGAGGGATGTATAAAATGAAAGCATTACTTTGGCATAATCAACGCGATGTACGAGTAGAAGAAGTACCAGAACCAACTGTAAGACCAGGAGCAGTTAAGATTAAAGTGAAATGGTGTGGTATCTGCGGAACAGACTTGCATGAATATTTAGCAGGACCTATTTTTATTCCAACAGAAGAGCACCCATTAACACACGTAAAAGCACCGGTTATTTTAGGTCATGAGTTTAGTGGTGAGGTAGTTGAAATCGGTGAAGGCGTTACTTCTCATAAAGTGGGAGATCGCGTCGTTGTAGAACCAATTTATTCTTGTGGTAAATGTGAAGCTTGTAAACATGGACATTACAATGTTTGTGAACAACTTGTTTTCCACGGTCTTGGCGGAGAAGGCGGCGGTTTCTCTGAATATACAGTAGTACCAGAAGATATGGTCCACCATATTCCTGATGAAATGACGTATGAACAAGGTGCACTTGTAGAACCAGCAGCGGTAGCAGTTCATGCAGTACGTCAAAGTAAATTAAAAGAAGGGGAAGCTGTAGCAGTATTTGGTTGTGGTCCAATTGGACTTCTTGTCATTCAAGCAGCTAAAGCAGCAGGAGCAACTCCTGTTATTGCAGTAGAACTTTCTAAAGAACGTCAAGAGTTAGCAAAATTAGCAGGTGCGGATTATGTATTAAATCCAGCTACTCAAGATGTACTAGCAGAAATTCGTAACTTAACAAATGGTTTAGGTGTAAATGTGAGCTTTGAAGTAACAGGTGTCGAAGTAGTACTTCGTCAAGCGATTGAAAGTACAAGCTTTGAAGGACAAACTGTAATTGTTAGTGTGTGGGAAAAAGATGCGACAATTACGCCAAACAATCTTGTACTAAAAGAAAAAGAAGTTATCGGTATTCTTGGATACCGTCATATCTTCCCAGCTGTTATTAAATTAATTAGCTCTGGCCAAATTCAAGCAGAGAAATTAATTACGAAAAAAATCACAGTAGATCAAGTTGTTGAAGAAGGATTTGAAGCACTTGTAAAAGATAAAACACAAGTGAAAATTCTTGTTTCACCTAAATAATAGAGAATAGTAAAAAGTAGCCCTTTTCTAGAAATAGAAGAGGGCTACTTTTTTTCTATACAGAAAGGTGATAGACTTTCCTTTAACTACAGGTATTTTGTTTGGAAGGGGAAGTCTAATGCTTTCATTTATGTTGACATTGAAACGGATGCTAAAAGCTTGTTTACGAGCGTGGAAAGATAAAGAATTTCAAGTATTATTCGTATTAACATTTTTAACATTAACATCTGGTACGATTTTTTATAGTACAGTTGAAGGATTACGTCCTCTTGACGCTCTATATTTTAGTGTGGTTACGTTGACGACTGTCGGTGATGGGAACTTTAGTCCGCAAACTGATTTCGGAAAGGTATTTACGATTTTATACATATTTATCGGGATTGGATTAGTGTTTGGATTTATTCATAAATTGGCAGTTAATGTGCAACTGCCAAGTATATTATCGAAAAGAAAAAAAGAGTAAAGCGGTTAATCGCTTTACTCTTTTTTTACATTAGTTTAGACAAGTATTTGCAGTAGCTTAACAATATTTTATTACAATGTAAGTGTATTCATTCATTATATTCACTATGTATAAAGTTATAATGATATGAACATTTGCATATTTTAATTTATTGATAGAAATTTTGTGAAAGGTGGGATATTCTAGTCATAGGTTAACCGGAAGACATCGTAGGATCCTAACAAAATATGAAAAATAATTCAATTATAAAATGGAGGATTTCAGATGAAAAAGAAAGTTCTTGCTTTAGCAGCAGCTATTACATTAGTAGCTCCGTTACAAAGTGTTGCATTTGCTCATGAAAATGATGGGGGAAGTAGAATAAACATAGTTCACCGCTGGTCTGCTGAAGATAAGCATAAAGAAGGCGTAAACTCTCATTTATGGATTGTAAACCGTGCAATGGATATTATGTCTCGTAATACAACACTTGTAAAACAAGATCAAGTTGCACTATTAAATGAATGGCGTACGGAGTTAGAGAACGGTATTTATGCTGCTGACTATGAAAATCCTTATTATGATAATAGCACATTTGCTTCACACTTCTATGACCCTGACAATGGAAAAACTTATATTCCATTTGCAAAGCAGGCAAAGGAAACTGGAGCTAAATATTTCAAATTAGCAGGTGAGTCATACAAAAATAAAGATATGAAACAAGCATTCTTCTATTTGGGGTTATCTCTTCATTACTTAGGGGATGTAAATCAACCGATGCATGCGGCAAACTTTACAAATCTTTCGTATCCACAAGGGTTCCATTCTAAATATGAAAACTTTGTAGATACGATAAAAGATAATTATAAAGTAACGGATGGAAATGGATATTGGAACTGGAAAGGTACAAATCCAGAAGATTGGATTCATGGAGCGGCAGTAGCTGCGAAACAAGATTACTCTGGCATTGTAAATGATAATACGAAAGATTGGTTCGTGAAAGCAGCTGTATCACAAGAATATGCAGATAAATGGCGCGCTGAAGTTACACCAATGACAGGTACGCGATTAATGGATGCACAACGTGTTACTGCTGGATACATCCAGCTTTGGTTTGATACGTACGGAAATCGTTAAATATTTGAAAAAGGTCAAATCTCAGAATAGAGTATTTGGCCTTTTTATCACTACACAGTACATGGAGGTATGAAACGTGAAAGGTAAATTGCTAAAAGGTGTACTTAGCTTTGGCATTGGTTTAGGAGCTTTATATAGTGGATCTTCAGCTCAAGCAGAAATGTCTATAAATCAAAATAATACATTAAAAGTGATGACGCATAATGTGTACATGCTATCAACGAACTTATATCCGAACTGGGGACAAAATGAGCGTGCTGATTTAATTGGGGCAGCGGATTATATGAAAAATCAAGATGTTGTTATATTAAATGAAGTATTTGATAATAACGCTTCAAATCGCTTATTAGGAAATTTGAAGAAAGAATATCCAAATCAAACGGCAGTATTAGGTCGTAGTAACGGAAACGAATGGGATAAAACATTAGGTAACTATTCATCTTCGACCCCTGAAGATGGCGGTGTAGCTATTGTAAGTAAATGGCCAATCATTGAAAAGATTCAATATGTATTTGAAAAAGGATGTGGGCCAGATAACTTATCAAATAAAGGATTTGTATACACAAAAATTAAGAAAAATGATCGTTTCGTTCATGTAATTGGGACACATTTACAAGCTGAAGATAATATGTGTGGACAAACTTCGCCAGCATCTGTACGTACAAAACAGCTACAAGAAATTCAAGAGTTTATTAAAAATAAAAATATACCAAATAACGAGTATGTGTTAATTGGTGGTGATATGAATGTGAATAAAATAAATGCTGAGAATAATAGTGACTCAGAGTACGCATCCATGTTCAAAACATTGCACGCTTCTATTCCATCTTATACTGGACATACTGCAACTTGGGATGCGACGACAAACAGTATTGCGAAATATAACTTCCCCGATAGCCCTGCCGAGTATTTAGATTATATTATTACAAGTAAGGACCATGCTAACCCATCGTATATAGAGAATAAGGTGTTACAGTCGAAATCGCCACAATGGACTGTTACGTCATGGCTCAAAGAATATACATATAATGATTACTCGGATCATTATCCAGTAGAGGCGACTATTTCTATGAAGTAGAGTAGCCTTGAAAAAGTTTCTTCGTAAAGAAGAAACTTTTTTTATTTGAAAACAGGAAAATCATTCTTTCTTTCCAATATGTATAAGACATATATAGAAGAGGAGAGAAAACTGTGGATAGAGGAATTTTTAAGGAAGTTCCATTACCGTGTGCATTTTTAGATGAAGTGGCTTTAGAGAGGAACATTCAATCGATTATAGAGTTAAGTGGAGATAAGAAGATTCGTATAGCGAGTAAATCATTACGCTCTGTTCCAATTATGAAAAAGATTTTGGCTGCAAATAATCGCTTTCAAGGTATTATGTGTTTTTCTCCTAGAGAAGCTTTGTTTTTAATTGAACAAGGATTTAATGATTTATTGCTCGGATATCCTGTTTATGATGAAAGAGCTTTACATGAAATTAGTTTGCTGACAAAGCAAGGGCACATTATAACTTGTATGGTGGATTGTGAAGACCATATTACTTATTTAGAAAAAATTGCTGAGAAGTCTAAAGGGTGTTTTCGCGTTTGTTTGGATATTGATATGAGTAGTCATTTTTTGAAATTTCATTTTGGTGTAAAAAGATCCCCGGTAAAAGATGTGCAGAGCGCTTTGAAAATAGTAGAAAAGGTGAAGGGCTCATCATATTTAATACTAGATGGTGTAATGGGATATGAAGCTCAAATTGCCGGGGTGGGGGATCATATACCGAATCAATGGATGAAAAGTAAAGCTGTTTCGTATTTAAAGAAGAAATCAGTGTTAGAGGTTAAAGAAAGAAGAGAACGTATCGTAAAAGAAATACAAAACCTTGGTATTGAACTAAGATTTGTAAATGGGGGAGGAACAGGAAGTATAAAAACAACTGAGCAAGATAACTCAGTTTCAGAGATTACTGTAGGATCCGCCTTTTACTCTCCTAAACTGTTTGACTATTATAAAGAAGTAAAATTTCAGCCAGCTGCCGGATTTGCTTTACCAGTTGTACGCAAACCGGCTCCTTTTATTTATACTTGCCTAGGTGGCGGATATATTGCCTCAGGTGCAGTTGGTAAAGATAAAGAGCCTGAGGTTTGGCGACCGGGTGGTGCAAAACTATTAGCTTTAGAAGGTGCTGGTGAAGTGCAAACGCCAATTTTTTATGACGGTGAGGAACGAGTAGCGATAGGAGATTCTATCTTGTTTCGTCATAGTAAAGCTGGAGAGTTATGTGAGCGTTTTCCTGTTTTGTATCGCATTAAACAAGGGGAAATCGTTGGAGAGTATTCAACATATCGGGGGGATGGACAATGCTTTCTATAAAGGGACAAAAATGGAGAAATTGGACAGGGAATGTAGAAGGAACACCGCATTATACGATGTATCCAAAAAGTATACAAGATGTAGTAGAAGTTGTGGGGCTTGCACGAAAAAAAGGAAAGAAAATTCGTGTTGTCGGTTCAGGGCATTCTTTTACACCTCTTGTGCAAACGGAAGAAATTTTAGTTTCTTTAGATGAATTGAAGGGCATTGCAAATATTGATGCAGAGAAGAAGGTTGCCGAAGTATGGGCGGGAACAAAGCTACATGATTTAGGGAAGTTACTTCAGGAAAAAGGTTATGCGCAAGAAAATTTAGGAGATATTGATTCACAATCTATTGCAGGAGCGATTAGTACGGGAACTCATGGGACGGGTGTTACATTTGGGAGTTTATCAACACAAGTTATAGAGATCACGGCAGTTTTATCAACAGGTGAGAGTATAGTTTGTTCAGAAACCGAGAACGCCGAATATTGGAAAGCATTTCAGTTGTCGCTTGGAATGCTAGGTATCATTGTAAAGATAAAATTGAAGGTTATCCCAGCGTATTCGCTTGTTTATGAAAGTGAAAAACAATCATTGTCTACTGTAATGAACAAACTAGAAGAATATAAGAAGAATCGTCATTTTGAATTTTTCGTTTTTCCTTATTCAGATGAAGTACAAGTGAAATTTACAAACGAAACAACGAGTAAAGAAAGTGATTTGATATGGCATAAACTAAAGGTGGAGTTACTTGAAAATAGGATGTTCTCTTTATTATCTAAAGGGTGTAAATGGTTTCCTTCTATAAGTAAAGGAGTAAGCCGATTATCAGCTAAGGCTGTACCGAACACGAAAATAATTGGACCAAGCTATGAAGTGTTCGCTACATCACGTACAGTTCCATTTTATGAAATGGAGTACAGTGTCCCTTCAAAGTATATGAGGGCTGTTGTAGAAGAAATTTCAAATCTTATTGAAAAGAAAAAGTATAAGGTGCACTTCCCGATTGAATGCCGCTACGTGAGAGGTGATGATATATGGCTCAGTCCAGCATATGGAAGAGATTCAGCGTATATAGCTGTTCATATGTATAAAGGTATGAAGTATGCCGCTTATTTTGGTGAAGTGGAGAAAATTTTTTTAAAGTATGAAGGGCGCCCACATTGGGGGAAAATGCATACGTTAACGTACGAAAAATTGCAAAATATATATCCAGAATTGCATTCGTTTCTAAAAGTGAGGAAGTCACTAGATGAAACAGGAATATTTTTAAGCCCTTATACAGAAAAGTTATTTACGATTATGAAAAAAAGCTGACAAATTAGTATTTGTCAGCTTTTTTAAGTGTAATTGCATTTCTTGTATGACTAATACGCTCGTAAAATAGTAATTTATCACTGCTAAATACATGTAATAAAACATGAATAATAAATAGCCCGTTAATTACAAATTGGAATAACAGTATAACTAGTAATACTAAAGGCTCTGTATGATTTAAAATAGAGCTACTAGAAAGAATGTAATTGATTCCACCTAAAATGAAATAGAATATACCATAACGAATGAATAATTCTTTTAGTGTAATACGCTCTGCTTGTCCTTTAATGTAAATACGAAGCAACGCTTTCCCTATTGTTCTTCCATTTGTAAAATATGGGATGATAATAAAGTAAATTAAGATTGAACATGTAATGAAAAGGAGTTCGTATACATTTGTGTAAGATTGGATATTAGAAATGAAGAAAGAATTTCCTTTGTTTTTAATGACAGGTACAACGATAGATAAGAAAATCCAATCAATTTGCATCGCGATAAGGCGACGAACGAATCCGACTGGTTTCGTTTCCAAATCAATACGACTATCTAACTCGTTTGCTTTCGGAAGGAAGTACGTAAATATTGGTGCAATGATAAAACCAATTACGCCACCTAGTGTATTTAAAAACAAATCATCGATATCAAATAAGCGATATGCACAATTATAAATACCATATAGTCCAGTCACTTGTGTTAGCTCGAAAAATAGTGAAAGACAAAAAGAAATACAAATAGTCTGTAAGAAACTACGTCGGAAATAATAACGTAAGTAAATACCAAATGGAACGGTTAATAGAACGTTAAATGCAACTTGTAAAAATGCAGATTCTTTTAATAAGTAGAAATAAGTAGCTGGTTTCGTTAAAATTGCTGATGTATGATTACCAATCTCTTGTATGAAATAAAATGGTGAGAGTTGCATGTGCTGTGTATTAGCCGGTTGTAGGCTACAAGTATCATACGTTTGTGGTAATGGCAAAATAACAAGAAAATAGGCATTTAATAAGTAGAGTAATAATGAGTATAAAATAAATGAGCGCCATTTATTTAAATAACCGTATTTTCGATAATTAAATATTAAAAAAGGAATTAAGAGAAACATTGCTAAAATAGGAAATAAAATAAATGCTGTTTTTACTGGAAATAAATATGCAGTCAAAATGAAGCTCCTTTCAATGAAAATTCGTTTATCATTATAGCGCTAAAAGGAGTTTAAAACAAAGTTAAAATATTTCGAAATAGAAAGAATTACAAATTTTATCGGAATTAAGTTATACTAAATCTAATATAAGGATATTGTGATTATATAAGTTGAGAGAGGGTACTAGATATGCAATATGAGCTTTTTTCGGTAAGCGGGGATCATATTACAACTTTTGAAAGCACATGGCGTTTTCAAGAGGGGGAACAGATTTTTGTTCATGATGATAATACAAAACGAAATTTTATTATTATTCGCTTAACACATGATTTATTTCAAAAAAATTCACATGCTATTCGCTTGTATTGTCAGGAAAAGAAAGTTTATGCATAAGGAAAAACCACTTACTGTATGAGGGCAGTAAGTGGTTTTTTATCCCGCTATTTGTGGGCAGTAAAACTCCCACCTCAAAATTCAGGTGGAGCAAAGAAGTTAGGTGGGAGCCCTGCTGCCGGTAAAAGCCCGATTGGTGAGGGCTAATAATCAGGAGGGATGAACAAAACCCCCACTGATTAAAGTTTCATTTTATAAGAAAATGATAGTTAGCACACCTACGATAATACAGTAGAAAGAGAAGTATTTTAAATTTCCTTTTGCCATAATGTTCATAAACCATTTTAATGAAATATATGTCATGACAAATGTTGCGATGAAAGCAACAATATAAGGTACAAATAATGTATCTAAATTTGGATCGTTTGCAATGTCTGTAATACTTAACAATAAACCACCTAAGCTAACAGGAATGTATAGTAAGAATGAGAAGCGAAGAGCTGTTTCTTGCTTCATACCAAGTAACATTGCTGCCACGATTGTAGCACCTGATCTGCTTATACCAGGAATTAGTGCGCAAGCTTGTGCTAGACCAATAATGATTGCATCTTTCATAGAAAGGTCACCATCATTTTTACGTCCACGCAAGTTTCGAATAATCCAAAGGCCGATAGCAGTAATAAGAAGGGAAATCCCAACCATTTTAACACCTTTTAAATAGTGGTCGATATAATCTTTAAATAAAACTCCAATTACACCTGCTGGAATGGTTGCAATAACAAGGTAAATAATAAAGAAGAAATCTGATTTTGCATCTTCTGCTCTTGTGAATATATAAGATAGACCATTCTTTGTTAGACGAATTAAATCATTTCTATAAATAAGTAATACAGCTAATAATGAAGCTGAATTAACAAGTAGCTCAAAGCTAAACCCTTCTATTTTTAGTCCTAGCAAATGCTGTGCTAAAACGAGGTGACCGCTTGAAGAAATCGGAATTGGCTCTGTTAGCCCTTGGAACAGACCAAGAATTAAATATTTTAAAATGTAGTAAAATTGTTCCATAATAACCTCCTTGTTTATTAGTCGAAAGAAACAACTTTTCCATTATAGCAAAAGAGAGGATGAATATTGAGAAGAAATAAATATTCGAAATATAATAAAAATCCCTTATACCGGTATAAGGGATTTTTATTATTAATGAGAAGCTACTGTTTCTTGAAGACTTTTTGATAATTGAACATCGACTTTTTCAGCATCATGAATATGATTCATAATAGTAGTATTTAATTTTTGGAACATTTGCTGTGTATTTGCAAATTCTCGTAATATATCATCATTACAAGATTTTTGGTTTTCGATAGCTTTAATAACATTTGTAGCGCCACTTTGTAATGTTTGAATCATTATTAAAATATTTTCAATTCTAGCGTTAGTATCGGCGCTCATTTCTACACCTTCATCAACTAAATGTAAATTATCTTTTGTATTTTCGTACGCTTTTTCAATTTCCTCTTGGATTTTTTTCGTTAAATTGCCAATGTTTTTTGTACTCTCCGCTGTGCTTTCTGCTAGTTTTCTTACTTCATTGGCAACAACAGCGAATCCTTTTCCATGCTCTCCAGCACGTGCAGCTTCAATACTTGCATTTAACGCTAATAAATTTGTTTGCGCAGCAATGTTTTGAATTACTTCTACGATTTGCTCGATTTCTTTTGAGCGTTCACTTAAATGATTCATACTATTAGACGTGCGCTGAGATTGTTCACCTAATTTATTAATTACAATAAGTAAACGGTGAACAGATTCTTTTCCTTCATTAGAGCAATCGATAATTTCTTCAATAGACTGAATTAAGCTTTGTTCTTTTTGTAACATTTCACTATTTAATTCATTGGAATGTGTCGTACGTGTTGAAACATTTTCAAAACATGAGTTTAAATGTTGAATTAAATTTTGGAGTGTATGGTGCTGGTTATTTACAAGTTGATGCTCTTGAACAACGCTTTGTACACGGTCGTGGATAGAAGAAATAGTCTCTTGGCTTTCAATATCTTTTTGTTTTAATTCTGTTTCTAGCTCTTGTATACGATTTTCTAATTGATCAATTTTATGTTGGAGTGCTTTCTTTTGAGTAAACATGTATTTATCTCAACCGCCTTTAGAAGTTATATTTTCTCTATATTTGGATTTTAGCATCTTTTATAATTTTTAAATATAGGAATTGTTAAATATTTAAGAATCTATTACATTTTGTTCACAATTCTCTTTTTTTGTCATGAAAAATAAACTGTATTTAATGGTTCTGTAAACAAACTGTAAAATAAATCATGTATAACTGTATAAGAAGGGAGTCGGATTATGAACTATTTTAAGCGAATCAGTAGTCTAGTATTAGCAGGAATTATCGTTCTTTCTAGTACAGTCGCTGTAAAAGCAGAGTCAAACGACGAGAAACTTAACAACATGCAACAGCAATTGCAGCAAAACGATGCAGATATGCAGAAGAAAGAGCAAGAGAAGCAAGCTGTTAGTAAAGAAATTCAAGGTATCGAAAATGAACTACATAATTTAAATAATACAATTGCAAAAAATAAAGAGGATCAAGCTGCTATTCAACGTAAAATCGATGAAACACATAAGCAGATTGAACAAAAAAAGAACGAAATTGTCGTTTTAGAAGATAAAGTCCTTGCTCGTAAGGATATTATGAAAAAACGTATGGTTTCTGTTCAAAATAGCTCAAATACGAGTTTAGTAGTAGAAGTTGTTGTAGAATCAAAAAACTTTGCAGATTTCATACAACGTATGAACGCAGTTACGACTATTCTAGAAGCAGATAAAGAAATTTTACGTCTACAAGAACAAGATCTTCGTCAAATTGAAGAAGATAAAAAAGAGATTGATGAAAAAGAAGCATCTTTAGTAGTAGATAAACAAAAATTAGCAAAAGCACAAGCTGATTTGCAAGATAACTTGAAAAAACGTCAAGATAACTTACAAACAGTTCAAGCTAAATATAATCAGGTTGCAAGCCAACTTAATTTAGCAGCAGAAGAAAAGGCTAAAATTGAATCAAATATGAAGGCAGTACAAGAAACAATCGCTCGTGAACAAGAAGCAGCAAGAATTGCAGCGGAAGAGCGTGCAAAAGCGGAAGCAGCTGCAAAGGCTGAGCAAGAAGCTTTAGCGAAAGCGCAAGCGGAAGTTGCTGAAAAGCAAAAGCAAGAAAAAGCTAATAAACCAGCTGAACCAGTTGCTAATAATAGTTCGAAAGTAGAGCCTGAACAGCCTAAAGTAACTGCTGGCGGAAAAGAAATGTATGTACACGCAACAGCTTATACAGCAGATCCATCTGAAAATGGTTATGCAGCAGGTCAACAAGTATATTCTGCATGGGGACCGGGTGATAAGCCTTATAACTTAACTGCAAACCCAGGAATGAAATTAATTGCGGTGGATCCATCTGTTATTCCATTAGGATCTACTGTAAATGTTGAAGGCTATGGAATTGCAATTGCAGCAGATACTGGTGGCGCGATTAAAGGTCACAAAATCGATGTTTTAATGCCGGATAAAGCTTCGTCTAGTAATTGGGGCAGAAAAAATGTTAAAGTTACAATTTTAAACTAAAACGTAATCCAACTTTACAAAACGTAAAGTTGGATTTTTTTATAAAAATAATGTTAAGTTGAGTTTACATTTTGTTAAGGATATCATACAATAATAGTGAGAGGTGGTAAATTTGACCATTTTAAATAGAGTGAAGGAATTAAGAGCTCGTTTTAATTTTACACAAAGTGTATTAGCGGAAAAAGTCGGAGTGACGAGACAAACAATTGCAGCAATTGAAAAAGGGGATTACGTTCCTTCATTATTACTAGCATTGACGATTTGTGATGTATTCGAGTTAAAGATGGAAGATGTATTTGTTTTAAATAAGGAGGGGGAAGAGGATGAATAGAATTGGGGTTTCTTATATCGTAAACGTGCTTTATACTGCGCTAGCCTGCTGGACATTTGTTGAATTTTATAGTGTTATTACAGAGTTAGCAGATATAATTAAAAACGAGAAGTTCCCATTTGAAGTATGGTTTAATGGAGCACCATTCATTTTATTATTTATTGGAGCTATTATAGTTACAATTTTTTATAGAATTCAAAAGAAAAAATACAAGAATTTATCTTTTTGGATGTATCCATTATTATTTCCACTAGAAGATGAACGTGAAAAAGCGATTACGGATAAAGCCTGTCGAACAACTTTTGTTTCGTTATGGTATGTGTTACCTTGTGCAGTCGGGTTTTTAACTTTTTCGCCTATTATTAATGACTATCTTCCTGGGTACCCACCGTATATTATATTCTCTATTTTCTTTATTCAAATGACGGTCTTTCACGTATCCCTATACAGAAATAAGTTAGTTTAAAAGAAACCTTCTTGCATAAGCAAGAAGGTTTCTTTTCAGCTTACACTTGTACATACAGCAATATTATCTTATCATTTTATATAGAGTAAGATTTTGTAACGGAAAGGAATTGTATATGAATAAGCAAAGAATTTATAGTATAGTAGCAATCCTTCTATTTGTTGTAGGTGGTGTATTAATCGGAAAGCCATTTTATGATGGATATAATGCAGAGAAGAAGCAGACAGCGAATGTACAAGCTGTTCAAAAGATGGAATATGAAAAGCATGATACAGAATTTGTAGATGCTTCAAAAATTAATCAACCAGACTTGGCAGAAGTAGCGAGTGCATCGTTAGATAAAAAACAAGTAATCGGTCGTATTTCAATTCCGAGCATCTCATTAGAACTTCCTGTTTTAAAAGCGTCGACTGAAAAGAATTTATTATCAGGTGCGGCAACTGTAAGAGAAAATCAAGTAATGGGACAAGGGAATTATGCACTTGCAGGGCATAATATGTCAAAAAAAGGTGTTTTATTTAGTGATGTATCAACTTTA
The DNA here is from genome assembly GCF_038003645.1 of Bacillus sp. FSL E2-0195. Taxonomy (NCBI): domain Bacteria; kingdom Bacillati; phylum Bacillota; class Bacilli; order Caryophanales; family Bacillaceae; genus Bacillus; species Bacillus sp. FSL E2-0195. The sequence continues at coordinate 688,047 of NZ_JBBOPN010000001.1, forward strand.
AAGAAGAACGATAAAATTTATTTGTATGACAATGCAAATGAGTATGAGTATACTGTTACCGGTGTATCTGAAGTGACTCCTGATAAATGGGAAGTTGTAGAGGATCATGGGAAAGATGAGATAACACTTATTACATGTGTATCTGTTAAGGATAATTCTAAGCGTTTTGTTATTACGGGTGATTTAGTAGGAACAAAGGCTAAGAAATAAAGAAAAAAGAAGGTTCACTCTTTAAAGAGTGAACCTTCTTTTTTTATCCAATGTTGAGAAATAAAAGAATATTTCAGTTGGTATTTAAACATTTTTTTATTTTTATATAATAAAGTAATGATTCTAGATTTTGGGAGGAACAAAAGTGAAACAGCAAGTAAAAAAACTTCTTTTAACAACAAGTGTAGCGTTATTGGTAGCGCCAATTTCTGCTTATGCACATCCAGGACGTACAGATGCTAATGGTGGACATACGTGTCGTACAAATTGTGAAAAATGGGGATTGCAGTACGGGGAATATCATTATCACAATAAACCAGCTTCTAATAGTGGTACAACGAGTCCAGCTCCTAGCCAAAATAATAATGGTGCTGTAGAAGCAGAGAAACAAGCAGAAGCACAGCGTAAGGCTGAGGCAGAGAAACAAAGAGCTGCAGAAGAACAACGTAAAGCAGAAGAAGAGAGACAACGTGCTGCAGAAGAACAGCGCAAAGTAGAGGAAGAGAGACAGCGTGCTGCAGAAGAACAACGTAAAGCAGAAGAAGCACGTAAGGCAGAGGAAGCGCAGCGTAAAGCTGAGGCTGAAAAGGGACAAGCTGAAGGTCAAAAAAGTGGAGAGACAGATTTTAAAGCAGGAAAGAATAATGCAGAAGGACATGTAGCTGGAAAGTCAGACGCATATAAACAAGCATTTACAACTGCGTATGCTGCGGCATGGTCTTTAGAAGAACAGAAAAAAGCACATTTTGAAAAAGGTAAAGAGCAAGGGTTAACACAAGAAGCAATGGACGATAGTCAAATTACTCCTGAGTTTAAGGGGAACTTTGCAGAAGGTTTCCAAGTAGGGAATAAAGAGAGAACCGAAAAGATTGAAAAAGAACAAGCGGAACTTGGTGAAAAGGCTGGTAAAGAATTAGCTGAAAAGAAACCTGGAAATACTGAAAAGGATACATATGTGAAAGTATATGAAACCGCGTATGAAAAGGGATATAAGTCTGCTAAAAAGGCAGCGGAAAAAGCTGGATATACATATGCATTTGAAAACTACGACTTAAAAGTTCCTGCTAAGTATGAAAAGAATGAAACATTAAAGAAATGGTTTACTGAAGGATTTAAATCAAATAAAAAGGCAGCGGAAATTCGAGAAGAAGGATATAAAAAAGGAGACAGCTGGCTTTCGTTCTTCTATAAGAGTTTCGTGCCAAGTGAATATAAAGAACATAAAGGCTTGTATGAACAAGCAATAGAAAAGGGAAAGAAAGCGTAAAAAAAGATGAGGAATTTTCCTCATCTTTTTTTAATCCATCCATTTCACTAATTTCTTAGAAATTGATAATAAAACACAACCTAAAACGATCGCCACAGCGCCAATAACTGTGAATACTTCAGCATATCCAAGTGAAGTTGTGAAGCTTGCAAGCTGTCCGCCTAAAATATTAGCAATACCTGAGCTTGCTAACCATACGCCCATTAATAAAGAGGCTAGTTTTACTGGAGCGAGAGCACTAACCATTGATAGCCCGACAGGTGATAAGAATAGCTCACCTAACGTATGGAAAAGATACGTAAAGACGATAAATAGTAAGTTTGCTTTTTCTGTAATGTTATGTTCGTCACTGCCTGTTTTTAATGTAGCGATAACAAGAACAATATAACCGATACCGAGTAAGATCATACCAAGTCCCATTTTTGTTGGGATTTTCATGTCACTATTTTTTCTAGTTGCCAGTTTCGCCCATAATGCTGAAATAGCTGGTGCAAGTAAAATAATAAATAACGGATTGACCGATTGGAACCAAGATGTTGGAACTTCCCATCCGAACACAGAGCGGTCTACAAATTTGTTTGTATATAATGTTAACGAACTACCAGCTTGTTCAAATCCAGCCCAGAAGAAGACAACAAAGCATGTTAAAATGACGATAACTGTTGTACGTTGTTTTTCTTTTTTTGTTAACGGTGTATTTCCTATTGTTTGTTGTCCAGCATCCGTTTGCAAATCGCGAGTTGGTTTTTTACCGATATCACCAAGGAAGCGATTTGATAGTGTTGTAAATAAAATTTGTCCAATGATCATTCCGATTGAAGCGGCTAAGAAACCGTAACGGAATCCGAAATGAACAACACCGTCCACTGTTGTTTTAAATAAATTTTCTGATAAAAACCCGCAAACGAGTGGAGCTAAAAATGAACCGACGTTAATACCCATATAGAAAATTGTAAATGCACTATCACGTTTTGGATCGTGCTCTTCGTATAATTCTCCAACAAGTGTAGAGATATTCGGTTTGAAGAATCCATTACCGATAATAATAAGCGCTAATCCGAGGTATAGACCGACTTGGTTTTGCAAGGCAAATAGTGTAAGGTTACCGATTGCCATTGTTATACCACCAATTGTGATGGCTTTTCGTTTGCCTAGAAAACGGTCCGTTAAGTATCCACCGATCAATGGTGTGAAATAACAAGCACCAGTATAAAATCCGTAAATAGAGAGTGCCCAAGCGGGACTAAACCCAAGACCACCACTTACTAAAGCTGTTGTTAAATATAATGTTAATAATCCTCGTAATCCATAGTAACTAAATCTTTCCCACATTTCTGTAAAGAAGAGTAAGTATAAACCTGGAGGATGTTTCTTTTTTCTTTGTTGTTCTCTTTCTAGTTGTATCGCTGATTCCATAATATTTTCCTCCTGACACAAGCAAAAAACAAAGTTAATAGTATTGTATGATTAATATTTTACTTTATTAACTATTATAAGTCAATAAAGGTTGATTTTTCAGAAGAAATTTGAAAAGGGAAATAGCTATAGAATGGGTGTTTCTTTTGTGATAGACTATGGACTATGTTTTCTTTGTAAGGAAGCGGATTACCGCATTTTTTTATTTGTGGAATTGATTTCATGTAAGGTGAAATTGAAGAAGGAGAAAGAAATGAAATTGTTACAGAAAAAAGAAATTTTGCTTATTAGTCTTATGTTATTCTCTATGTTCTTTGGGGCCGGAAATCTTATATTTCCACCTTTCCTTGGATATGAAGCAGGAGAACATGTATGGATTGCATTGTTAGGTTTTATTATATCAGCAACAGGGCTTCCTATATTAGGTGTTATCGCTATTGCGAAAGCAGGGAGTTTTCAAACGTTAGCGGGCAGGGTTCATTCTTCATTTGCAATTATTTTTCCGTGTATTGTGTACTTATTTATTGGACCAGGTCTTGGTATACCACGTGCAGGAAGTTTAGCTTTTGAAATGGGGCCAGGCCAGTTGTTCCCAGAAGCGGGTAGCGTAGTTTTGTTATTGTACACGGCTATTTTCTTTAGTATTGTTTACTGGTTAAGTTTATCACCGTCTAAATTAATGGGCTTGTTTGGAAAGGTGTTAACGCCTTTATTATTATGTATGATTGCTATTATATTTATAAAAAGTATGTTTACATCAGTAGGCGGTGTGAAAGAGCCTTCAGGAAATTATGGACAAGCTCCTATGTTCCAAGGATTTTTAGATGGATATTTAACGATGGATGCGTTAGCAGCTTTAATATTTGGGATTGTTATTGCAAATGCTCTGCGTGCAAAAGGTGTAGCGGATGATAAAGGTTTAGCAAAATATATGAGTATTGCTGGTATTGGAGCAGGGCTTTTATTATCTATTATTTATGTCATTCTTGGATATGTTGGTTCAATTAGTGGTTCATTGGGTACATTTGATAACGGTGCGAAAGTGTTAGCACAAGTTATGATTACATTATTTGGACAAGGTGGGTTAGTTTTATTAGGTCTTATTTTTACTGTCGCTTGTCTATGCGTTTCCATCGGACTTGTTACGTCTTGTAGTCAATTTTTCACAAGTGTATTTCCGAAAGTATCTTATAAAGTTTGGGCATTTATATTAAGTTTTGTTAGTATGGTTTTAGCTAATTTAGGATTAACGCAAATTTTAAAAGTATCGGTACCGATTCTTGGATTTATTTATCCAGTTGCACTAACGCTTATTATTTTAGGGTTATTCCATAAGTATATTGGAAAGTATGTATACGTATATTCGGTAACGATTGGACTCGTAGCGGTATTTAGTACGATTGATATTTTAAACAAAAGTGTATTGATGAATAAATGGACACCACTACTAAAAATGCTTCCGTTTTATTCAGAAGGTGTAGGTTGGATTGTTCCGGCATTTGTAGGTGTCTGCCTCGGTGTAATTGTTAGTATTGCTATAAATAAGAATAAATAAGTAAGAGGTGTTTTCCTATTTCGGAAAACACCTTTCTTTTTTTGGAAAAATAGTATTGAAAATGAATAGACTAAGAGTATGATAAAGATAATTGGTAATATATAGGTTTTACATGAATGATGAGGGGGGAGCATATGAAGGAGGATTTGAATAAGAAAATAGAAGCACTCGAAACGGCAATTGAAACGATGCAAGAGGCACTTTATGAATTGAAAGCGAAACAAAGAAAAATAGAAGTAGATAAAGTTCAACAAAATGTTAATAAGGAAAAGAAAGAATATATTGAAGCGGTAAGTAATGAAAAGTTACAAGAAGATGTAGTTAAGACGAGGAAGTCCATGCAAGAGCCAGAGGTGAAACAAGTAGATATATCTGCATTTAAACCAGAACCATTTAATATTATAAAGTTTTGTCAAACGTGGTTACCACGCATATTTGTCGGTATTATGCTACTTGGCGTTATTTGGTTATTTAAAGCAGGGGTAGATGCTGGCTTATTAACACCAGCGATACGAGTTGTGTTTGGTATAGTACTATCTGCCGGTTTGTATTACGTAGGAGATATACAAATTAAAAGAGAGCGGCAAGCGTTAGGGTTAGTATTAGCTGGAGGAAGTATTACGGGAATTGTTTTAACAACGTTTGCGGCACATTATTTATATGAGTTTATTCCTGCAAGTATTGCGTTTGTTTGCAACATTATATGGGTTGTTTTAGGGATTTATTTAGCGAAAAGATATAGATCGGAATATCTCGCTATTTTCGTGGCGGTGGGAGCATTTTTTGTTCCTTTCTTGTTAAATAGTACGACTCCTAATACGTATATTTTCTTTAGTTATGAGACGATATTAACAATTAGTCTATTATGGTATGCATTGAGAAACCGTTATAAGTACTTGTATATGATTTCTTATGTTGTTGCGGCAATTGTCCTATTTGTCTTCTTTGTTGTTATGTCAATATTAGTAGAGAATGTGCAAGTACAGTTAACAGTTGTATACGGTGCAATTCATTTACTATTATTTTGGCATATGTTTTCGGAGAGAAGGTTTATACAAGAAGCACGATTGGCGGTATTTAGTGCGAATGCAGTTTTCTTTATTTTAGCCATTTCTCAAATTCCTGAATTTACAACGTGGGGATTAGTTATAAGTGCATTTGTGCATGCTGTTATGTTTGTACTTGAATATAGGAAGAATAAACATTCGGTATTTTCAAATCTAATATTTGGCTTTGCAATGGGATCATTTAGTTTAGCGATTTTATACGAGTATAGTTTGGTGAATGCAGCGATCGTATTATTGTTACAAGGTTTCCTCGGTATGGTTACTGCTATTAAAGTAAAGCAAAATATTAAGTTGTATGTAGGTGCAACGATTTATGCGATTGGAATGGTACAGACGATTTTTAGCCCGTTTGATGAGTTCATTTCAGCAGGGTTTGTCGCTCATATTATTTTAATAGGAACGTTCTATTATTGCATGAGACAAGCGAAAGAAGTGTTAGCGAGTTTTGGTAAATATGTGTACTCTATAGCGCTCTACTCGTTAATGGTAATTGTATTTATTACAATTACTAGAATCGGTGAAGTTCTTTCTACAGATGGAAGTATAATTAGCGTATCTGTATCGTTATTATGGATGGTATATGCGTTATTTGCAGTTTGGTTTGGCCGTTATAGACAGATGAACGAAATATTATATGCTGGCTTAGTCGTATTAGTAGTAACAGTAGGGAAGTTATTCCTTCTCGACTTACCAGAGGTGTCGATGATGATTAGGGCGGTGTTATTCTTAATCGTTGGTAGTATAGGTATCGTTATTTCAAGAATGTTTTTCTCAAAAGAAGAGAAGTGAGAAGAAGGCAATCCATATGTGGATTGCCTTTTTCATTATTTTTTATTAATCGTTACAGTTTCATTATATTTCGCTGTTGTGTTTTGACGTAGACGAAGTGTTGCCTGTCCAGTTGTATTTGGATCAAGTTGTACGTTCACAATTTTTTCAGCAGATCCTTGGTTATTTGTTATGAAAGAGAATGTACTGCTATATCCGAAAGAAGACGGCCAAGTGCCATTTGTATTTTGAACTTTTGCCACCTGTGTTCCGCCAGTTGTGAAGATACCTAAAGAATAATTATTGTATGTTGTATTTGGTAATAAGTTATTTACTTGAATCTTCATTTGGAACACTTCATTGTTTGGTAGAATGCTAGGGTGAGTAATTACGTAATCACTCGTTGTCACTGCGCCGTTATAGCCGTATGAACCTGGTTTGAAAGTATTGGTATTGAACCACTGGTAACCTTGACTTGGTGCGCTCCAAGGTTCTGGTTGTGGTTCTGTTGATAAGCTTGGTTGTTCAAATGTTTGTAGAGCTGTAGGTGCATCAAGCTGTAAACCACTCACTTGATCTAAGCTTGTAAATGTTTCTTGCTTCGCTAACCAATTCACGATGTTTTCTAATAGAACAGCATCGTTTTCTTCTTTATAACCATCATAAGTTTTCTTTGATTGACCTGAATCTTCGCGAACATATTTTGGCGTAGCATCTTCAACAGGAGAAGAATCACCAATAAAGGCTGCTTTTCCAAGGCCAACTTTCGAAATAGCAGCATAAGGCCCCTCTGCAACGCCACCACCGTTATAAACGCCGCTATCAACAGCGTTATTCCATTTTGATGGATTTTCTGGAAGATATACAAGGCCTTTCGCTAGTTTTGGATTTGTAATCGCAAGAGTAGAGCCGGCATGCATTGCTACAGATGAAACGCCAGTTGTAATTCCGAATGATTGCGCAGGTGAGACAATATTTTTAGCTGAAACATCACCAAGTGCATTGTAACGGAAGCGAATACCGAAATTATTGGATAGCCAATCAGAGCTTTCTACTCCTTGCATAGCTTGTGAAGTTGTTTCTTCATTAGACATTCCCTTTGCTGGATTATCCCATGCCCCGCGTCTATATCCATTGAACACTTCTGAGGAGTCCCAGCGGTTTTTATTACGATCTGCATTATAATGATCGGCAATGAAGAAAATACTGCCGCCATTTTTCACGTATTGTAACATTGCGTCTTGTTCAGATTTTTTGTAAGGAATATTTGCCTCTGGAACGATAAACACGTTGTAATTTTTTAAGTCGTCGTATGTAATAGGTGTTGATTTACGAAGTTCTTTTACATGATATCCGTTTTGGGCAATGCCGTTTCCGAAATCAGAAAAGCCGCCATCAATAACCCAGTCAGCTGTCCCGGCAGTTTGACCGTGCGTATTATCAAATAATACTTTCTTCCCATTGTTTTGATTTACAACCTTTGCAGCAATTTCAGGAGCTGGGTCTACAGAGCTTTCGGCATAAGTAGACGGTATGAACGAACTCCCCATACTAAGTGTAATTGCTGTTGCTAAAGAAAATGTAATCCATTTTTTATTCTTCATAGAAGAATCCCCCTAATAATAAATATATGTGCTTTAATAATGTAATTTATTTTTCTGAAAAAATAAAGACAGAAAACGTAAAAAATATTAAAAAATTGTAAAAATACCGTGAATTTTGTTGAGAAATATTTATATAGGCAATAAAAAATCCCTTCCAATTAATAAGGAAGGGATAGCTTGTTTAACTAATTTTTGAATTAGGTGTTTCATCGATCTTATGAAACCCTTTCATGTAATACACGATAGCTAAGCCGATAAGCCAAATTGGGCCAATGATTAATGCAATTCGTGTATCTTCTGAATACGCCATAATACCTAGTACAAGTGCGAGGAAGCCAAGTGAGAAGTAAGAGCTTAATGGATGTAAAGGCATTTTATACGTTAGCTTGTCTTTTTTCTCAGTTGGTAATCCTTTACGGAATTTAATTTGAGCGACTAATATTATACCCCAAGTCCAAATTGCCCCGAAAGTTGAAATACTAGTTAGCCATGTAAACACTTTTGCAGGAACGAGATAGTTTAATATAACGCCAACGAGTAAAACAATCGCAGTTGCTATAATACCTTGACTTGGAATGCCATTTTTATTTAAACGTCCAAATCGTTCAGGTGCTTTCTTTTGTTGTGCTAGTGTAAATAGCATACGCCCTGTACTAAATAAACCACCGTTACAAGAAGAAAGTGCAGCTGTTAATACAACAAAGTTAATAATACCTGCTGCTTTTGCAATGCCGATTTGTTGGAATGTTAATACGAATGGACTTCCTTTCTCGCCAAGTTCGTTCCATGGATAAATTGCCATCATAACGAATAATGCCCCGACGTAAAAGATTAGGATTCTCCAAAATACGTTATCGATAGCTTTTGCGAGTGTTTTCTTCGGGTTTTGAGCTTCACCAGCTGTAACACCAATTAGTTCAACGCCTAGATAAGCGAATAATACCATTTGTAAGGAAAGCAATAATCCAGAGAAGCCATTTGGGAACCAGCCCCCATGTTCCCAAAGATTTGAAATACCAGTTGCAACGCCGCCATTTCCAAATCCGAATAGAATAATACCAAAGCCAATCACTATCATACAGATAATTGTGACAATTTTAATGAGAGCAAACCAAAACTCAAGTTCTCCAAATACTTTTACTGATAAGAAGTTGAAAGCGCTCATTAATAATAGAGCGAGTAGTGCCCAAGTCCAGCGCGGGATATCTGGGAACCAGTACTGCATGTAAATTCCAGCCGCCGTAATTTCAGCCATACAAGTAACAACCCATAAGAACCAGTAGTTCCAACCAGTAATATAGCCAGCAAGTGGGCCGATATAATCATTAGCATATTTACTAAAAGAGCCGGCAACCGGTTGTTCAATTGCCATTTCTCCGAGCGCTCGCATAATGAAAAAAATAACGAGTCCAGCGATCATATAACCTAGTAAGATGGAAGGACCAGCTAGTTTAATAGCAGAAGCAGATCCTAAAAATAGCCCAACGCCAATAGCCGAACCGAGTGACATTAAAGTAATATGTCGTTCTTTTAAACCTCGATTTAAAGTTCCAGATTTGTTTGTGTGCTGCATAAGAAGAATCCCCCTTGTAGAATGAGTCGCCTAAATATTTAACTACTTCAAATTATAAAACATTTATATCTGTTATGCTACAAAAATAATCAAAATGAACTGTACTACATCTGAACTTGTCAGACTTAAACTTAAAATTCTCACTATTAGAGAATATATTGACTCTTCTTTTTATTGATTGTTAAGATTAAGTATTATATTTTCTCACATACTAGTAAGAAAAGAATGTGTGATAATAATTCAGGTGTAGGAAGGGTACATAGCCATGTTTCAATTACAAAAATATAACACTTCTGTGAAGCAAGAGCTTTTAGCGGGCATCACAACTTTTTTTACATTTGCGTATATTCTTGTCATCAATCCGAAAATATTATCTGATGCAGGTGTACCATTTGATCAAGCGTTTACGGCAACTATTATTGCGACAGTTATTGGGACGCTATGTATGGCGTGTTTAGCTAATTATCCAATTGTTATTGCTCCAGCTATGGGGATGAATGCATATTTTGCTTATTCTGTCGTTCAACAGGCAGAGGGGATTACGTATGTCATTGCGTTTTCGGCAGTATTTGTAACAGGTATCATTTTTCTTTTATTATCTTTCACTTCATTTAGGCAAAAGCTAATTATCGCAATTCCTGACAGTTTAAAACATGCAATTGCAGGTGGAATTGGACTATTTATTGCTTTTATTGGATTACGTCTATCTGGAATTATCGTGGATCATTCATCTAACTTAGTTACGATTGGTGATTTTCATTCTCCAGCCGTTATTTTAACTTTAATTGGTTTAATTTTAGCGGCAGTATTAATGGTATTACGTGTGAGTGGTGCATTATTTATTAGTATGATTGTGACAGGAATTATCGCCTTCTTTACGGGGCAACTGAAGTTTGAGGATAAAATTGTAGCGATGCCTCATTTACCAGAGGGTATTATCGTTTCAAATCCAATCAATGCTTTTTCAGATGTAATTCAGTATGGATTATATGGTGTTGTATTTTCATTTTTACTTGTACTTTTATTTGATACGACAGGTGCATTACTCGGTTTAATTAAACAAGCTGGTTTAATTACAGATAATACAGAGAAACGTTTTGGCAAAGCGTTTATTGCAGATGCGATTGGCGGAACGACAGGTTCTATCTTCGGAACAAGCCCAACAGCAGCAACGATTGAATCGTCAGCTGGTATTGCTGCAGGTGGTAAAACTGGATTAACAGGTATTGTAGTTGTTGGTCTAACGATTATAACGGCATTTTTCAGCCCTGTTATCGCGTCTTTATCAAGTGTAGCTGCTATTACAGCTCCTTCATTAATTATTGTAGGTAGTTTAATGGCACAAAGCATTCGTGATATTAATTGGAATGAATTTGAAGATGCATTACCAGCATTTTTAATTTTCGTTGGTATTCCGTTAACGTCTAGTATTGCAAATGGAATTGCAATTGGATTTTTAGTGTATCCAGTATTAAAAATTGTGAAGGGGAAAGGGATGGAAGTACATCCGTTACTATATTTATTTACAATTTTATTTGGATGTCATTTATTCTTATAGTATAGAGATAGGAAAGGGGGCTTCTTATGAGAGGCTCCTTTTTTGTGTATAATAAAGTGAAAAAACAAATCAATTACGTAAAATATAAATTACTTAATGGAATATATATGTTACAATAAAGGCAGAGGAGGAACATGAATGGCTGTAAGTAAAATAAAAGTCGCACGTGTTCAGTTAGATTTAACACAACAACAATTAGCAGAAAAAGTAGGCGTTACAAGGCAAACGATTAGTTTAATTGAGAAGGGGAAATACAACCCGTCTTTAGATTTATGTTTGAAAATTTGTTATGCGGTAGATAAAACATTGAATGATTTGTTTTGGGAGGAAAAGGAGTGATAGGGTGAAAATCGTGAAAGATGAACGTTTAATGATTGAGGGATTAAAACATATTAGATTGGCTTTCATCTTACAAAATGTCGTCATACTAGGCATTGTTTTTTACCGTTACGTCTTGCAAGGGGCAGGGTATGAAAGTGTTTCGGATTTATTAATGGTATTTATGGGCGGGATAATAGTTATTAACTTTTTAAACTTAAAAAATTCGGTGGAAGTGTATGAGCATACAGGTGGAGTATCGCGTAGTTATTTCATGAAACTATTATTAATTCCAGTAGGGATTGTTATTGGACTGTTAGCTATTTGTATCATTGTAACACCAGGTATTTCGATAAAGGAAATTAGTATAACAGGACTTATTATCTTTGTTTGCTTTTTAATTCCTAGTTTGTTTATATACATATATATGAAAAAAATAAAAAGTGAAAATGAAATATAAGAAAAGCTTTCTGCATATTGCAGAAAGCTTTTCTTATATTTCTTTATACATTACTTTATGTAGTCCTATTGGATCAATCTCGAAGATTTCACCATGCTCATGGAAACCTAATCGTTTGTAATAATCCGCTACGGTAATTCGCGCATTACACCATAGAATATTTGCTTCGCGTTCTTGGAGGACTTGTTCAGCTTTACGGATTAAGGAGCTGCCAGCATGCTGGTTTCGGAAATTAGGTAATGTTGCCATTTCTCGTAGACGATAGTGGGTACCAGCTTGTAAATCAGGATGTATTTCTTTAGAGAAAGAGGCGATACTAACAAGTTCATCATATAAAAATGCACCTAAATGAAAGGCGTCTGTTTCGTAATCTGAATCGTATTTACAATCTTCTAATGATTGATTGGGACGCAAAACCTTTTGACGTAATAAGTATGTTTCAGATGCATCAATATGTTTCACTGTAATCATAATATCATCCTTTCTTATAAGCCTTTTTCTATAAGTTGTAAGAAGAAATATGCGGGTGCAACGAGAAGTCCTAGTATGCTAGCTGTTCCGAGAAGGAGTGAAATTAAGAGACAAAAGTACTTAATTCCATTCGATTTTTTCCATCCATAACTACAAATTTCAATGCTAATACCGATGAGAATAATGGCGACGAGTACTTCTGCTAATAATAAGAGAGCTAAAGTTGAAATAGACATAATGTGATTCATCCCCATAATATGTGATAGTAACATTTTACCATATGAAATTGAAAAAATGCCCCTCATTTATGTGAGGGGCATTTTCTATTCTAATATGTTTTTCATTGTATCAATATGTTCTTTTGAACCCGTTACAAGTAAAGTATCGCCATGCTGTAACTTCGTATCACCATGTGGTATTAATGCTTTATTACCACGGTAAATTTGAATGACAAGTACATCACCTAGAAACGGAAGGCGACGAAGTGCTAAGCCATTATATTTATTACTTCGTAGTTCAACCTCACGCACCGTTTCATTTGCTGTTGTAATCAAGCGAACGAGACTCGGTTTATCAATAAGTGCACGTAATAAAATACGTGTAGAGTTAATAGTCGAGAATACAGCGATATGTTCTTGAGTCGCTTTTTCTTGTAGAAGGGGATCTTCTACACTTGCGATGACGTGTTCAACACCTAATTCTTTTGCGTGTTCTGCTAATAATAAGTTTTGTTCATCATCACTTGTCGCAACAACAACACGGTCTGCTTCGAAAGCTTGTTGCTCCATTAAAGATTGAATAGTAATCTCATCTAATTTTACAATAGGGAAGTCATGAGATTTCGCTTCCTCATCATTTATTTTATTTTGACGTATCATATATAGTGTTACGTCATAATCTTCACGTTTTAAATCAAGTGATAACGGAAGGGTAATTCTGCTTGCACCAATAATAGATACTTTCGGTTTTGGTGTTTCCACTTTTGGAAACATCTTTTTAAATAATATAGGTGCAAAAATACAAGTAATAACTGCACTTAAAATAAGAGATGCTGATAAACTTGGGCTAATGATGCCTAGCTTTTCACCGATTTGTGCAGCCGCAATAACTAAAGAAAGTGTTGATGTTAACAAAATAGCACTTCCGAGTACGATATTGCGTGGGTACCATTTTCGTAAGACGAGTGATGGCAACAGTTTTGAAATAAAGAGTCCCACAATTAGAATTGGGATCATTAGCATACTAGAAGGCTCGTTAAAAATAGACCATACTTCTAGATTTACACCAACCATTACGAAGAAAATAGGAATGAAGAAGCCATATCCGATGGAATCAAGTTTTTCAACCATATCTTCATTTGGTGATAATAAAGATACGAGTACACCTGCTAAAAAGGCTCCCAAAATATTTTCTGCCCCAACAGATTCAGATAATCCAACTAATATTAAGATGAGTGCAAAAACAGCTCGTGTATCAATTTGTACACTACCGGCTTTTAAGCTTTCTAGGTATGGAATATTTTTAAACCGTCTTGCGACAAAGTAAATTACAATACCAGCACCGAATAGAAGAAGTAGAAGCCACATGCTTTGGCCACTTTCGGAATTTAATCCGACGAATATAGCGAGTAAAATCATTGTAACTAAGTCTGCAATAACAGCGACTAATAAAATGATTTGCCCGATTGCGGTTTTTCCTAAGTTATTTTCTTTCAATGTTGGTACGACAACACCTAAAGAAATAGTTGAAATAATTAAAGTCATGAACATTGCATTGTCTACGAATCCTAGCCATACGAATATTAATGATAGGGCATAAGATAAAATGAAAATAAACAAGAAGATAATGCTTGCTGCTTGGAATGTGTTCGGTTCGTTTGTCGTATTCTTTTTCCCTTTTTGTTTAAAGATCGAAAAGTCAATTTCTAAACCACTTAAAAACATTAGGAAGATAAACCCTAGTGTTGATAAGACTTGAAGCCACATATCGGGCTCAATGATGTTAAATCCACTTTTACCTACAAAGATTCCTGCGATAATTTCTGCAACAACGACAGGAAGTGCTTTTAATTTAAAGCGCTGTAACAAAAGGGGAACGAAAAACGCGATTGCGACGACAACCATAAGTGATAGAACAGAAGAATGATGTTCCATTGCGTTCTCTCCCTTCAAATAAATATAGTAACTATTTAGCCATATAATAGGAAGAAAAGCAACGGATATGGTTTCGATTTCATAAAGAAAGAGTTTTCTTAACATTTGTCATAATAAGTATATTTTTCATGATTTTGTTGTTAATTCCGTAATGTGGATGTAATAGGGGGAGGGGATAAAGTGAAACTTTAATCAGTGGGGGTCTTACTGCTCGTTAATAGGGGATAAAAAAAGACTGCTGAGGAATCCCAGCAGTCTTTTCATGCAAATTACATTGAGAAGAAGATCCATACAGTAAGTCCAACTGTTGCAGTTGCAACGAAGAAACTGTATATCATTGTAAGAACTTGAATTCTTCCTTCTCCTTCTTTTAAGTGCATGAACATAATTAATTGTAATAACGCTTGCGCAACTGCCATTATGATGATAGTTGTTAATATCGTTGAAAGTGGCAGGTTTGTGTAAAGTGCCACGTATAACGCTAGAAACGTTAGTGCAAGCGATAAAATAAATCCGAAAACGTGTGACCATGGGAATCCGCTATGCCCATGCCCGTTTGCTTGGTTGTTATTTTGACCCATTTACGCCACCATCCCGTTCAAGTAAACTAGTGTGTAAATAAAGACCCAAACAAGATCAAGGAAATGCCAGTATAAGCTGATAATAAATACTTTACGAGCTGTAACTGGTGTTAAACCTCGTTTTAAAATTTGGATAATAACACAAGTTGCCCAGATGATACCACCTGTTACGTGGGCACCATGCGTTCCAAGAAGAACGAAGAATGCCGATAAGAAAGCACTTGTTTGAATCGTTGCACCTTCACCAACGTACAAAATGAATTCTTCAATTTCAAAGAATAGGAAGCCTGCACCTAAAAGTAAAGTCAGGATAAACCAAGCTAACATTCCTTTTTGATTGTGTTTACGCATTTCGTGAATTGCGATCCCACATGTAAAGCTACTTGTTAAAAGTAACAATGTTTGAATTAAAAGTGTTTTAACTTCAAACAATTGCGCTGGTGTTGGGCCATCAGCCGTACGACCAGCAAGGACTAGATAAGAGGCGAAAAGTGTTGCGAACAGCATAATTTCAGCCCCAAGAAAAATCCAGAATCCTAGGATATTCAATCTGCTTTGCTCGGATTGATATTCCAAAGGTAAGCTTTTATCTAAAGCCGCCATGTCATTTCACCTCTCATGCTATATGTTCTGTTTCTTTAATTTCATCAACGCTTACGTAGTAGCCATCATCATAATCGAATGAACGATAGATTAAGCAACCTAAAATACCAATACCACCGATTGCTGCAATCCAGAACCAGCTAAATACTAATGCAAAACCTGCAAGACCGAAGAATAAAGACGCAATAATAGGCACACCAGAATTACTTGGCATGTGAATTGGTTTTAATTCATCTGCTGTTGGTGTAATTGTTTCTCCACGTTTTTTCATGAACCAGAAAGCATCAGCTTCTTTAATTTCAGGAAGTTTCGCGAAGTTGTAATGTTGTACAGGAGATTGAGTTGCCCATTCAAGTGTACGGCCGTCCCATGGATCTCCAGTTGTGTCACGCTCACCGTGACGTGCACTCCAAATTACGTTATAGCAAAGGATTAGGAAGCCAATAGCCATCATTACAGCACCAACAGATGCGATTTGGTTTAGCCAGCCCCATCCAAGACTTTCAGAGTAAGTGTACATACGACGAGTCATACCGTCTAAACCTAAGAAGTACATTGGGAAGAAACAGATGTTAAATCCGCTCATAAAGATCCAGAATGTCCATTTACCTAGGCGTTCATTTAACATATGACCTGTCATTTTTGGATACCAGTATGTGAATCCAGCAAGCATAGCGAATACTGTACCTGCGATTAATACGTAGTGGAAGTGAGCAATTAGGAAGTAGCTGTTATGGTATTGATAATCAGCTGCTGCCATTCCAAGCATAACCCCTGTAACTCCACCAACTACGAAGTTTGGAATAAATGCCAATGACCAAAGCATTGGAACTGTAAAACGAATACGTCCTTTATACAGTGTAAACAACCAGTTAAAGATCTTAACACCGGTTGGAATCGAAATCGCCATTGTCGAAATCGAGAAGAATGAGTTAACCGCTGGACCTGCACCCATAGTGAAGAAATGGTGAAGCCATACGACGAAACTTAGTAAAGAAATTGCAACCATCGAGTACACCATCGCACTGTAACCGAATAGACGTTTACGTGAGAATGTACTAATGATTTCAGAGAAAATACCGAATGCTGGTAAAATAACAATATATACTTCAGGGTGACCCCATACCCAGAATAGGTTGGCCCATAACATTGGCATACCGCCGCTCGCCATCGTAAAGAAGTGAGCATCGAATAGACGGTCAAATGTCATTAATGCAAGAGCAACTGTTAATACTGGGAAAGCGAAAATAATGATAATTGTTGTAATTAAGATTGACCAAGTAAACATTGGCATTCTCATTAATTTCATACCAGGTGTACGCATTTTTAAGATAGTAACAAGGAAGTTAATACCCGTCATCAGCGTACCGAGACCTGAAATCTGTAATGCAATTGCGTAGTAGTTATTTCCTACACCAGAAGTAAACTCTGTACCTGCCATTGGGAAGTAAGAAGTCCACCCAGCGTCTGGAGAACCACCGATTACGAAAGCGATGTTGAATAACATTGCTCCGACAAAGAATAACCAGAAACTTAAAGCATTTAAGAACGGATATGCAACGTCACGAGCACCAATTTGTAATGGTACTACAAGGTTCATTAATCCCATAACGAATGGCATTGCCATGAAAAGAATCATTACCGTACCATGTGTTGTAAAGATTCCGTTATAGTGTTCAGCGTTTAAATAAGTTGTTTCCGGGAATGTTAACTGGGCACGAATCATTAAACCATCCATACCACCACGGAATAACATTATAACGGCAGAGATAATATACATGGTCCCTATTTTTTTATGGTCAACAGTTGTCAACCACTCATCCCAAAGCCATCTCCATTTTTTGTACTTTGTTAGTACGAAAAGAATCGCTAATGTCACAAGAACGATAGAAGCGTCAGCTCCGTAAATAATCGGGTCACCTGTGACAAAAAATTCATCAAGCTTCACTGTGTTCACTCCAATCTGTTGGAATAATAGCTATTATTTTTTGTTTTTGTAGTAGTTGTAATCACAATATTCAAGTGATTTTGGATCTACATAACTTAAGTGGTGACTAGAGAACGTCATACGCCCCACTACACCAGGTTTAATAATTTCGTTATATTTCTTTTCTGATAATTTAGGGGCAGTTTCTTGTACTTCTTTTACCCACTTATCATATTTCTCTTTAGTTTTTGCTTCAACTTCGAATTCCATGTGAGTAAATCCTTCACCAGAGAAGTTCGAGCTACGACCTAGGTAAGAACCTGGTTTGTCAGCTTGTAAATATAAGTCCATGATCATGCCATCCATTGTATACTTCATACCACCAAGTTCTGGTACCCAGAAAGCATTCATTGGACCTACAGAAGTCAGTTTAAATTGAATTGGTACACCAGCTGGGATGTTTAAATAGTTAACGGTTTCAATTTTTTCCTCCGGGTAACTAAATAACCATTTCCAGTTTGCAGATGTAACATAAATTTCAACTGGTTTAATATGTTTGGACTCTTGCGGAACCTCTTCCGAAGCATAAGTTGCTTTAACTGTTGGAATCGATAATGCGATAACGATAATAACAGGAATAATTGTCCAAATGATTTCTAATAATGTGTTACCATGTTGATCAGGTGGCTCATAGTCCATATTCTCTGGTTTTTCACGATAACGAATCAAGATGACTGTAAACAAGATGAATACAATTGCGATAATTAATGACATAAGCAAGAATGACCAAACAATTAAATCATACTGTGCTTTTGCAACAGGTCCTTGCGGATTTAATACTGCGAGTTTTTTATCACAGCCACCGAGGAACAGAAGTAATGATAACGGAAGAAGCGAAGCCAACTTCCAAAATGCTTTCTTTAGTTGCACGATTGAAAATCTCCTTTCTCCTTGGATTGAAACTATGCCAATAAAACAATATAAACCTATTAATTTATAGATGGCAATAGTTTTTGTTATATTGTTAAAAAATAGACACAAATGCACGCTTTTTAAGGTGAATATCATTTGTAACTTGATAACATTGTAAACTATTTTCCAGATAAAAACGTGATTGTGGGAATTTTAAGATAAATAAAGTTATACCAACATACCCAATAAATAGAAAAAAATTATCTTATCATAAGGAAAAATACTAAATTTTTAATATATTCAGTTTGTTACCTAAGTTATATTTCTTTTTTGCTCAAATGTGACAACTTTCCGAAACTTTAACTCGGTATAAAATGTAACAAATGATCATAAATGGAACCCAGCAATAAAGAGCAATTCTCTGATCTGGAATGAAAGCTAAACTAACAAATGTAAGGAAATTGAGTGAGAAAGCTACGATTGGAACTATTGGATAAAGTGGTGTGCGGTATTTTAATTCTGCTTGTTCTACTTGTTGATTCATATGTCCCTCCCCCCATATTTTTTTGTATGTTTTAACTAGATTTTATTCGGTGCTTTTAATCATTAGTGGGGGTGAAAAACATACTTGGTTTATTTTGTTGTGAACTGAGTATGTAAAGGAAAAACTAACTATGACTAAATACCTTAGAATGTTTATTAACCTAGTGAAGGAAACGTGATTCTTTCACTAGGTTAATAATTTTTTTTTTTAGTAAAAAATTCTGAAAAATTATAATTTTTTCTTTCTATTTCAAACAATCGGAATTTTAAAAAAGATATTTGTGAATAATAATTCACAGAATCTTTCTAGCAAACTAGTAAGAAGAAAGGTACAATGATAGGAGTTGTGCCTTTAAAATAATTGATATAATGGAGTTTGGTTTATGATGAAAAAGTTAAAATATATTTTTATTTTCGGTATTATATTTGCTGTCGTGTTCTTTTTCGAGAAAGATAAAATTATGAAAAAGGCACAAGAATTTCGGTTAGACCTTTTCTCTGAGATGAAAGAAAGTGCAATGATTACAGAGGTTCCGTTTATTAGACAGTTACCTGAATTACCTAGAGGTTGTGAAGTGACAAGTTTAACTATGCTACTACAACATAAAGGTGTACAAGTAGATAAGATGCAACTTGCTAGTGAAATTCATCGCGTTCCATTTAAACAAGATGGTTTGCATGGAAATCCGTATGAGGGATTCGTTGGAAATATTTACACGAAAGCTGAGCCGGGATACGGTGTATATAATCAACCGATTTTTAATTTAGCAGAAAAGTATGTTCCTGAAAAAGTAATTAATTTAACGGGTAGAGACGTGCAAGATCTATATAAAGTAATTAGTTCTGGTTCTCCAGTATGGGTAATTATTAATACAACGTTTAAACCATTAGCCGAAAGTAGTTTTGAAACATGGAATACGAGTTCAGGTAAAGTGAAAATTACATATTATGAGCATAGTGTTGTAGTAATTGGATATGATCAAAACTTTGTATACGTAAATGATCCTCTTGCAAACAATCCACGAAAAGCTGTTCCTCGTGCTGAATTTGAAAAGGCATGGGAGCAAATGGGGAAACAAGCAATTACTATTTTATAAAATGAAAAGTCATCTTGAGATGGCTTTTTCTTTTTGAATATTCATTATAGAAAATTCTGAAAATTCTTTCAGAAGTTAACGATTCACGCTATAATAACATTTAACTTGGTAAAGAAGGGGAGAAGAGAAATGGATGTCGCAAAGGAACTTGTTTTATCAAAGAATCAGTTGATTGAGTGGAGAAGGCATTTTCATAAGTATCCAGAGTTATCTTTTCAAGAGGAAAAAACATCTCAATTTGTATTCGACATACTTCGGGAAATCCCGTATTTAGAAGTCTCAAGGCCTACTAAATATAGTGTAATGGCAAGGTTAATTGGTAGGCAGCCTGGTAAAACTATCGCGGTTCGTGCTGATATGGATGCTCTTCCTATTCATGAAGAAAATAAGTTTGATTTTATTTCTATATATCCAGGTGTGATGCATGCGTGTGGTCACGATGGTCACATGGCAATATTGCTTGGTGTAGTACATAAGTTGGTAGAGGAAAGAGAGAAAGTTAAAGGAGAGATTCGCTTTTTATTTCAACATGCAGAAGAAAACTTTCCAGGCGGTGCAGAGGAAATGGTCGCAGCGGGAGTGATGACAGGTGTGGATTACATTATTGGTGCTCATCTTTGGGCGTCATTAGAGGTTGGAAAAGTAGGTGTAATTTATGGTCCTGCGATGGCGGCGCCGGACGTTTTTAAAATTACGATAGAGGGAAAAGGTGGGCATGCTGGAATTCCACATGAAACAGTTGATAGTATCGCCATTGGTGCGCAAGTAGTTTCGCAAATTCAGCAAATTGTATCTCGCCTCACGAATCCGTTAGATTCTCTGGTAGTATCTGTTACGCAATTTCATTCTGGGACAACTCATAATGTTATCCCGGAACAAGCGGAGGTTGAAGGGACAGTGAGAAGTTTAAGGCATGAATTAAGAGAAGAAACAAAGAAGAAGCTTGAAAGGATTGTAAAACATATTACAGAATCCTACGGTGCTAAGTATACATTTTCTTATGAATATGGATATCGCCCAGTTGTGAACGATTATGAAGTTACAGAGCTTATTGAACATACAGCATTACAGCTGTATGGAAGAGAAAGAGTTGTTCGTTTACAGCCAACGATGGCAGGGGAAGATTTTTCAGCATTTTTACAAAAGGCACCAGGGACGTTCTTTTTTATAGGGGCAGGAAATGAAGAGAAGGGAATTATATATCCGCATCATCACCCTCGTTTTACAATTGACGAAGACGCATTACCAATTGGAGTGGAAGTCTTTGTATCATCCATTATGAATTTTATAAGTAAAGGAGAATGAGATGAAAAAAATACACGTGCTAGCACTTATTCCAGTTCTTTGTTTAGTAGTTGGACCAGTATTTGCAAATTCGGTCACTCCTTACGTATGGGGGATGCCATTTTTATTATTTTGGGTACTATTATCAGTGCTCATTACGTCTCTTTGTATGGGTCTTGTGTACGTATTCGATCCTGCTAATAAGGGGGACGTAAAATGACTGCATTATTTATCATTATTATATTTTTGTTTCTCGCACTATTTTTAGGAATTCGGGCACAACATGGAAAAGATATGAATTTAGAACAATGGTCAGTTGGAGGAAGAGGATTTGGAACTATTTTCGTTTTTCTCCTTATGGCAGGGGAAATTTATACGACGTTCACATTTTTAGGAGGAAGTGGCTGGGCTTATAGTAAAGGAGCTCCTACATTTTATATTTTAGGGTATGGTGCATTAGCTTATATTTTATCGTATTTCTTATTGCCTCCAATTTGGAAGTATGCAAAAGAACATAACCTCATTTCACAATCAGATTTCTTTGCGAAGAAATACAGGAGTAAGACGCTTGGGGTAATTGTTTCAATTATTGGTGTTATTTCGATTATCCCGTATCTTGTTTTGCAATTAAAGGGATTAGGAATTATCGTTTCGGAAGCTTCCTATGGAAGAGTGACACCTGTTATTGCGGTATGGATTGGTGCTATTGTTATAACTATTTATGTAATGGTTTCAGGTATACATGGATCGGCTTGGACAGCTGCTTTGAAGGACATTATGATACTATTTATCGTTATGTTTTTAGGTATATATTTACCGTATCACTATTACGGAGGATTTCAACCGATGTTTGAAGCTGTAGAAGCTGCAAAACCAGGTTTTTTATCTTTACCTGAAAAGGGAATGAGTATTTCTTGGTTTGTTTCTACTATTATATTAACGGCTCTCGGTTTTTATATGTGGCCTCATACATTTGCCTCAGCTTTCTCAGCGAAAAGTGAAAAAGTATTTAGGAAAAATGCAGCAATTATGCCTCTCTATTCTTTAGTTTTGCTTTTTGTGTTCTTTGCAGGTTTTGCTGCTATCTTGCAAGTTCCAGGGTTAAAGGGAGCGGATGTAGATCTTTCATTATTCCGTCTGGCTCTTCAAACGTTTGATCCATGGTTTATTGGTATTATTGGTAGTGCAGGAGTGTTAACGGCATTAGTTCCAGGTTCCATGCTTGTTATGGCGGCATCTACGTTGTTAGCAAAAAATATTTACCGAACAATGGTGCCATCTGCTTCAGATAGACAAGTTGCAAAAGTAGCTAAGTTATTTGTACCTGTTGTAACGCTTGTTGCAGTATTGTTTACATTTAAAGGGGGAGAAACGATAGGGGCTCTTCTTTTAATGGGGTACAGTATAGTTACGCAACTTTTTCCTGCACTTGTATGTAGTTTGTTTCCACGTCAAATTATTACGAAGCAAGGAGCGATTGCAGGAATGGGGATTGGGTTGTTAATTGTCGCATATATTACCTTATCTGGTTCAACTATAGCTACGATGTTTCCGAGTTTTCCGCAATATATAAAAGATTTAAATGTAGGTATAGTCGCATTGTTAATGAATATGATTGTGATGTTTATCGTTAGTGGATTCACAAGAAATGTATCTGTAAAGACCGACAATATAATAGTAGAAAAGTAATTCGTATGTTAGAGCTATCTTCGAAAAGAGATAGCTCTTTTTTGTATATATTTTCTTCTATTAGCGGAATCTAACTAAAAACTTGTTGAAAAGGAAGTTAGGTGGGGAAATTGTTAGAGCTAAAAGGTAACTTGTTTGAAGTTATGAAGGAAATTAGAGATGAGTTAGGTTCACCTAATGATTTAACAATTAGAGAAGTTGCTCTTGCTGGTAGTTTAACCCGCTGTGCTGTTATTTTTTTATGTGGGTTAACAGATAAGGATAATGTTTATAAATATGTAGTTCGTACACTTCAATATGAAGAAATACCAAATGAAGCAGCTGTGGTTCAGACATTATTGGATCGTTTTATTTCTATTGCAGAAGTCGGTATGAAGACGACTTTTCCAGATATTATAAATGCGGTTTTAGCAGGAGATACAGTCATATTAATTGATAATATTCAAACGGCTATTGTTGTTAATAGTAGAGCTTGGGAGAAAAGAAGTCTAGAGCCTCCAGTGACAGAAGATTTAATACGTGGACCGAGAGTTGGATTAAATGAAGATATTAATGTGAACAAAATGCTAATTCGCCGTGGTTTACGTGATCCGAAGTTACGGTTTCAATCTTATATTATGGGGAAACGATCGCAGAAAGAAGTAACCCTAGTATATATAGAGGATATTATTAACCCTTACATCGTAAACGAGCTAGATCGGCGTCTTCAATCAATAGTGACAGATGTCATTTTTGAGACAGGAACGATTGAGCAATTAATTCAAGATAATAATTTATCGCCGTTTCCGCAGTTTTTAAATACAGAAAGACCAGATAATATAGTGGCTGCATTGGCGAAAGGGAAAGCGGCCATTTTAGTAGATGGGTCACCATTTGCTCTTATAGCTCCACTAGTGTTTGTTGATATTTTTCAATCTGTAGAAGATCATTATGAGCGTTGGATAATTGGAACGTTATTAAGAATGTTACGTATGGGATCAGGTATCGCTGCTGTTTTATTACCTGCCATGTACGTAGCGCTTGTATCGTATCATCAAGGGCTTATTCCATCTAAACTAGCTTATTCCATTGCGGGAGCGAGAGAAGGAGTACCGTTTCCTGCTTATATAGAAACGTTAATGATGGCATTAACGATGGAATTAATACGAGAAGCCGGGATTAGGCTTCCGAAACCGATGGGACAAACAATTGGCATCGTAGGCGGTCTTGTAATTGGAGAAGCGGCAGTAAATGCGGGGATTGTAAATCCGTTTTTAGTAATTATTATTGCGGTTACCGCAATTGCTACATTTTCACTGCCTGTATATAGCATTACAATTACGTTCCGGATTTTACTTTTTGTCTTTGTGTTAGCGGCGACTGCTTTTGGATTGTACGGAATCATTTTAGCTCTTATTGCACTTGCGATTCATATTACGAATTTAAAGAGTGTTGGGGTGCCATATACAACGCCTATTGCTCCTGCATTTTATAAAGATTGGGAAGAAGAAATGATCCGCTTGCCAAAATCAATGTTGAAAGAAAGACCAGAGTACTTACAAACGAAAGATTCTACAATACGTCCAAAGGAGCGAGAGTAATTGAAGCCATTTGAATATGGGGATGAAGAAATTGGATCTCGGGAACTTGGTTTTGCGGTATCGTCAACAATTATCGGTATAGGTGCATTATCTATGCCGCGAGATATTGCTACGCAAACTTTATTTTCGGACGGTTGGATTATTTTGCTTTTGGGTGGATTGATATGTGCAATTTTAGGTTGGTTTGTAACGAGGGTAGCTATTTTATTCCCAAAACAAAACTTTGTTCAATATACGAGTGCACATTTGACGAAGCCTGTTGCATACACAATTAGTAGCATTTTAGTATTAACGTTTGCTGCTTTGACAGCATATGAATCGCGAATGATTGCAATTATTTCACAAACGTATTTGTTTAGTGATACACCAGTACAACTATTGTCGTTCTTTTTCCTATTAGTTGTTATTTATGGAATAGCGGGGTCGAGAGCGGCTCTATTAAGGTTAAACGTTTTATTCTTACCTATCGTTTTAATTGCAATCGTACTGCTTTCTTTATTGAATGTGAACTTAATGGAAATAGATAATTTACTACCGGCTTTTCAAACGGACGTCAGTCAATATGCTGTAGGAGTTAAAAATTCTATTTTCACATTTATCGGATTTGAGGTAGCTCTGTTTTATGCCGTGATGTTGAACGATAAGACAGCGAAAAAAGCGCCAATGGCAGTTGCAAAAGCGGTGATAGTAAACGTTTTGTCATACATTTTAATTTATGTAACTTGTATTAGTGTTTTTTCGTATATGACAACACGTGGATTGACATTTCCAACAATTGAACTAGGGAAAGAAATTGAAATTGGTGGAGGATTTTTAGAGAGATTTGATGCGATTTTTTTTACCACTTGGATTATTACTATTTATAACACTACAGCAATGTATTATGACGTCGCATCTTTATTGTTTTGTGCTATGTTTCCAAAAGTGAAGAAACACGTATTTATTTTTGTGAGTGCTCCTATTATTTTTATGGTGAATATGATACCTGGCAATTCGAATGATTTATCAAGTTATGGGACTTATTTAGCTTGGATAGATATGGGGTTTGTTGTGTCAGCACCTTTGCTAGTTTTTATTGTATATAAAATAAAAAGAAGGAATGGTGGAAATGAAACACCTTCTTAAAATTATAATAATTATGTTTTTAGCTGGATCTATTAGTGGGTGCTCTGAGCTGGAGGAGATAGAAGAAAGGGGATTTGTAGTAGGGGCGGCTTACGATATCGTGAAGGAAAAACAATCGAATCCAATTATGAAAGGGACGTATCAGATGGTGCTCCCAAGTAAATTGTCGCAACAAGGTGGACAAGGGGCTGGAGATAGCGAAAATTATATTAATGTTAGTGCGAAAGCAGATAGTGTCTTTGAGCAAATACGAATTATCGCTAAAAAAATTAGTCGCTCATTATTCTTTCCGCATATACAAGTGATAATTTTTTCTAAAGATTTACTAGCGAATCCATATGTTTTACAAAATACGTTAGATGTATATATTCGCGATCATGAAATGAGAAGAAATATTCGTTTGTTCGTTTCTAAGAAAAATGCAGAAGCTATTTTAAAGCAGAGTGCCAAGCCTGAAAATTTGCCAGCGCAGTATATCGATATGTTAGCTGAACATCCTCCGAAAAATGCCCAAATGATTGAGGCTGCAAGAATTGGTGAAGTACAGGAAAAGATGATTTCTAACCAGAGTTTCGTATTACCTATTCTCGAACTAACAAAACAAGGGGTACAAATGAACGGAGCGGCGTTGTTTCGCGGGAAGGATAATAAGTGTGTAGGCATTTTGAATGGGGAAGAAACGTTAGGAATGAATTATATAATAGGTAAAAAAATTGGAGGTTTTTTTACTATCCGTAAAAAGAATCAACTTATTACATATGAAATTCATAAGCTGCATCGAAAAATTAAAGTATCTACAACGGATGCTACAAAACCAAAGTTTAATATTCACTTATCTCTGGAAGGTACATTGGCCGAGTTGCACTTTAGTGATCATAAAAAGGTTTTGAATGAAAAGCGTTTAGAGAAGGATATTTCGGAGGAAATGGAGAAACGCATCCAAAAATCGATTAAGCTTGTTCAAAAAAAATATAAGGTAGATGTATTAGCATTAGGGGAAGTATATAAGCGACATAATTATAAAGAGTGGAAGAAGATAGATAAGAATTGGGATCAAGGTGAAAAATACTTTAGTAATGCTGAAATTACTGTTCATGTTCATCCAACGATTGCACATTCAGGTTCAGCTTTACCGAAGAGAGTGAAATAAGGTGATGTAAGTTGTTTACTGGATTGGGAATTAGTTGCACGATATTAATGGCGGTTCTTCCGGGAGCCATATACTTCATTCATAAAAAAATTACAACGTATGGAGCGCAGCCGTGGAAAGAAAAAAAGAAACCTGAATAATTTCAGGTTTCTTTTGCGCAAAGCATATGTGAAGGGGGATACCTTCTATGTATGCTTTGTTTTTTATACAAGTCCTAACCAATGTACCAATTGTGTAGAGAGGAATGTAACAACAATGGCAATAACAGTAGGGATTGCGAACGATAAGAATGTCCATTTTGCACTTTTTGTTTCTTTATATATGTTAACTAGTGTTGTTCCACATGGGAAATGAAGAAGAGAGAACAACATTGTGTTTAACGCGGTTAACCAAGTCCAACCGTGTTCTAAGAATAGATTTTTAATTTGATTAAAATCATCTATTTCAGTTAAAGCACCAGTTGATAAGTAAGACATTAATAAAATCGGAATAACAATTTCATTAGCTGGTAGTCCAAGAATAAACGCTGCTAGAATAAATCCGTCAAGTCCTAACATTTTAGCAAATGGATCTAGGAAGTTTACAAAATACATAAGTAAGCTTGTGTCACCGATGAAAATATTAGCAAGTAACCAAGTTAATGCAGCTGCAGGGGCAGCTACAACTACAGCTCGTTTTAAAACATATATTGATTTATCGAGTGTTGCGCGTACAATTGTATTCCAAACTTTTGGCTTACGGTACGGTGGTAACTCAAGTGTGTAGTGAGTCGGAACACCTTTTAAAGCTGTTTTTGATAGTACCCAAGAAACGGTTAATGTCATAATGACACCAATTACAACCATTCCAACTACAACGCCAGCAGTAACAAGTGTTTGCATACTACCTGTATAACCAGCAGCCATAAATAATGAAGCCATTAAAATTAACATAGGCCAGCGACCGTTACAAGGAACGAAGTTGTTTGTTAAGATTGCAAGCATACGTTCACGTGGTGATTCAATAATACGTGTTGACATGATGGCAGCTGCATTACAACCGAATCCCATTGCCATTGTTAAAGATTGCTTGCCATGTGCACCAGATCGTTTGAATAAGCGGTCCATGTTAAATGCGACACGTGGTAAATATCCGTAGTTTTCTAATAGCGCGAACATAGGGAAAAAGATTGCCATAGGTGGTAACATAACGCTAATAACAGCACCGATACCGCGGAATAAACCAAGTATTAAAATGCCATGTAGCCATTCTGGTGCATGCATTGCTTGGAACCAAGATGTTAAATATCCTTCTACCCAGCCAAAGAACTTAGCGATCATATCAGAAGGTACGTTAGCGCCTGCAATTGTAAGATAAAAAATAATAGATAAAATACCGAGCATAATTGGGAATCCCCAGATTGGAGATGTGAAAATTTTATCTAGTTTTTCAGAACGATACAATTTATCGGTATTTGTATATTGAACAGCTTCTTTACATATACTTGCGGAGGTTCGATAAATATCTCCGACAATATCATCTCGTATATCTTCTTTTGAAAGTGTTTGTGCATGTTGAACAATATAGTCCAGTGGAAGAGCTTTACTGGCTGAGTGAGATTCCATTGATTATAACCTCCCTTACAAGTGGTTCGTTATGGTGTTTTTGAAGTGTAGTTAAGAAATTCTTATCTCCATCTAATATACGTAATGCAATCCAACGTGCTGGATACGTATCACCGAATACTTTATAAATTTGTGGTTCTAATTCCTGAATCATATTTTCGATTTTATCGTTATAAGTAATTTTAATTGGTGTTGGAATTAGTTTTTTATTTGCTACTTTAGCGATGACATTTAGCAAATGACCAATGCCTACTCGGTTGCGAGCAGAAATCTTCACTACAGGTACACCGAGTGATTTTGCTAATTTCTTTTCGTCAATAATGATTCCTTTTTTCTCCGCTTCATCAATTAAGTTAATACAAATGACCACATCGTTTGTCATTTCCATCACTTGGAGTGCTAAATTTAAATTTCTCTCCATTGCAGTTGCATCTATAACAACTACAGTTACTTCTGGTTTTTCAAATATAATATAATCTCGTGCTACTTCTTCATCTGCCGAATTTGAATACAGTGAGTAAGTTCCAGGTAAATCTATTATTGTATATATATTTCCGCCATGCTTATATTCCCCTTCAGCCTTTAAAACAGTTTTCCCCGTCCAGTTTCCAGTATGTTGTTTTAAGCCTGTTAAAGTATTAAATAATGTACTTTTCCCGGTATTCGGGTTACCAGCTAACGCAATGCGATGGTTACTCATCTGAAATCATCTCCTATTAATACCCCGAAAATAAGGGAGCTTTCTTCACTACGCAGTGCAATAGTTGTGTTGCTTACTTGATAAGCGACTGGGTCTCCAAGTGGGCTGCGTTGTAATACTTTAATTGTCGCTCCAGGAAAAAAGCCTAAATCTAATAAACGTCGTTTCATAGTTCCTTCTAATTGTATCTTCTCAATTTGTACAAATTCCCCTGTTCTGAATTCGGAAAGGGGTTTAGTATTAGCCGATACCATAAAAGTTACCTCATCTCTATATTTTTAGTTTTAGTTTAAAAAGTTTCCTTAGGTAAACTTTTTGATACTAATATAGTAGACTACATTTAATGATGCTGTCAATTAGTACTTTAAAAATATTCAAATATTTTTAGAATTGTTCCAATTTATTTAGTTGTACCGAAAAATATTACTGGAATTCTTCTTAATGTAAATGAAGTAAGAGTGTGAAAGTTAAAAAATATAAAGGAATTGTAAATATAGTTTTAATCTAAAGGGCAAAATAAAGAAAAATATTTACATTGAATTTACATTGTTAAGATTAAATTTACAATACTGCGTGTTTAGTGTGGGTTTTGTTGGCTTTTTTAACTGTAAATGTTGGAATGTCTAGCTTTTATGGGATGTTACCTCCATTTACTTAAACTTAAAAATTGCTTAACACTCACATAATATTGTTGTCCTACAATGAATTTGTGTTCGAAAGAAGATGAATTCGAAAAGTGATAATCCAAATGGGGGTACAAGACATGATTATGAAAAAGGGTATTAAATTTTCTTTAGCGGCTTTAGTTGTTGCAGGTGCATTAGTTGGATGTGGAAAAACAGAAAGTACGGATAATAAGGAAGCTGCTAAAGGTAGCGATGCAAAACAAGAATTATCAGGTACGATTGCAGCGGCTGGCTCTACAGCTCTTCAACCTCTTGCGGAGGAAGCTGGAAAGAAATTCATGGAGGAAAATTCAAAAGTTTCTATTCAAGTTCAAGGTGGCGGTAGTGGAACTGGGATTAACCAAGTAGCATCTGGTGCAGTACAAATTGGTAATTCGGATGTTCCGGCTTCAGATAAAATAAAAGATGCTGAAAAAGCGAAAGAATTAGTAGATAACAAGGTAGCGGGTATCGCATTCGCACTTGTCGTAAATAAAGATGTAAAAGTTGATAACTTAACAGCAAAACAAGTACAAGATATCTTCACTGGAAAAGTGACAAACTGGAAAGAGTTAGGCGGAAAAGATGAAAAAATCAATGTAATTAATCGTCCAGCTTCATCTGGTACACGTGCTACATTTGAAAAAACAGTTATGAAAGAAGCTAAAATTAATGATGGAACTGGTACAACACAAGATTCTAACGGTGCAGTAGAGCAAGCGATTAACTCTACTCCAGGTTCAATCAGCTATTTAGCAATGTCTTACATGGTTGGCGATAAAAAAGGTGCATTGCAAACTGTGAAAATTGATGGTGCTGAACCGAAAGTTGAAAACATCTCTGCTGGTAAATATCCATTCTGGTCTTATGAGTACATGGTAACTAAAGGTGAGGCGAAAGAAGCGACAAAAGCTTACATTGACTATGTAAAAGGTAAAGATTTCGAAAAACAAGTAGAAGATATGGGTTACATCCC
This sequence comes from Bacillus sp. FSL E2-0195, assembly GCF_038003645.1. Taxonomy (NCBI): domain Bacteria; kingdom Bacillati; phylum Bacillota; class Bacilli; order Caryophanales; family Bacillaceae; genus Bacillus; species Bacillus sp. FSL E2-0195. Next base: position 718,903 of record NZ_JBBOPN010000001.1, read on the forward strand.
AATGTCTAAATTAAATAAGTAATAAAATTTTATGGGGCTGGCTGCAAGGCCAGTCCTGTTCAATGCAATCTATGAAGTGGGGTCTGTCCTGTGATGAAGGGGAAAAAACAAATTAATTACGTAAAGAGTGAATATATAGGTAGATCACTTGTTACGTTTTGCGGTATCTTTATTGTTTTTATTACATTAGCTATTATTGCGTTTATTTGCGGCAAAGGAATTCAATCTTTCACGCAAAGTGGTATCTCGTTTTCTGAGGTGTTAACTTCGACAAAATGGAATCCAAATGCTGATCAAGGTACGTATGGTGCTGTCATCTTTATTGTCGGTTCGACGCTTGTGTCGTTAGGTGCTGTTGTCATTAGTGCACCAATTGCTATAGCTCTTGCTATATTCATGAATTTAATTTCGCCGAAGTTTGGGAATAAAGTATTAAAGCCTGTTTTAGAATTATTAGTTGGTATTCCATCAGTTGTATACGGATTATTAGGGGTTACGATCTTGGTTCCTCTATTACGGGATTCGTTCGGTGGAGTGGGATTTAGTTTAATTGCGGGTATTATTGTCCTGAGTATTATGATTTTACCTACTATTGCTAGTATTGCCTCTGATGCAATACGCTCTGTTCCGTTTGATTACTTGGAAGCTTCTTACGGTCTAGGATCGACGAAATGGCAAGCGATTAGCCGAGTTATTGTTCCTGCTGCAAAACAAGGAATTTTAACAGGTATAGTTTTAGGGTTAGCGCGTGCTTTTGGTGAAGCGTTAGCGGTTCAAATGGTAATCGGGAACACGATTAAATTACCGGAAGGAATATATAGTCCAACAGCAACGTTAACAGGTATTCTGACAATGGATATGACGAATACATTGAACGGAACAGCTTGGAACAACGCGCTATGGACGTTAGCGATGATTTTACTTGTTATTTCATTCCTGTTTATTTTAGTAATTCGAGCGATTGGTCAAAGAGGTGAGCGATAATAATGAATGCAAGAACGGTAAATAAAGTTTGGACAGGTATCTTTTATGGGGTTGCAGCTTTAGTTGTAGCTTTGCTGGCTTTTTTAATGTACGAAATTCTGCAAAAGGGATGGGGATTTTGGGATCCTAGTTTCTTATTCGGAGAACCAAGCAATACAAGAGCTGGTGGGGGAATTGGTCCACAGTTATTCAATTCTTTCTACATGCTTGTTATAACACTTATTATATCTATTCCTCTTGGACTAGGGGCTGGAATATATTTAGCGGAGTATGCAAAACAAGGTCGTTTTTTAAGTTTTGTTCGTTTATGTATTGAAACAATGGCGTCTTTACCTTCTATTGTTGTTGGACTATTTGGCTTATTGGTATTTGTTACCATGACGGGCTGGGGATATACAGTAATGGGTGGAGCTCTTGCTTTAACTATTTTGAATTTGCCTGGTTTAACACGTGTTTGTGAAAATGCGATTTCTGAAGTTCCTCATAATGTAAAAGAGGCGAGTCTTGGACTGGGTGCAACGAAATGGCAAACAATTGCCCGCATCATTATCCCGTCTTCGTTACCACAAATCATTACAGGTATTATTTTAGCGGCAGGCCGTATATTTGGTGAAGCTGCGGCGTTAATTTATACAGCGGGTTTAACATCACCTATTTTAAATTCAGCAGCGGACTTCTCGAGCCCCTCGCATCCTTTAAATCCATTTAGACCAGCTGAAACGTTAGCTGTTCACATTTGGAAATTAAACTCTGAAGGGATTATCCCGGATGCGAAGTTAATTGCAACAAAATCTGCAGCGGTATTAATTATTATGGTATTACTCTTTAATATCATTTCTCGTTTCGTAGCATCTGTATTACACAAGCGTTTTACAGGAGCGAAAAAAAGTCGTAAAACGACGAAGAAGGTAAAAGCGGCATGAATGTCCGTAAAAGAACTCTCTGTTTATAAACAGGGAGTTTTTTTACGGACATTTATTAAAATCATTAACGGTAAGAGGGAGTGAATCGACAGTTGTTGGGGAAGTTTCCTATGATATTGAGTGGAAACTGATAGGTTTTTTGTTGGAACAAGAGCACAGTGTGATATTAGATAGTCCATGTCTCTATGAAGGGATGGTTAAAAAAGGAATAGATTTATGTCAGAAACATGGTGCTACATATAAATATATTGAATGTTATCTTAATAATATAGAAGAAATTAATCGTAGGTTACAAACGCGTGAACGTAAGATAAGTCAAATTACAAAAGTAGAATCAGAGGTAGCATTTAAAAAATGTCTGGCTGGCAGTAAAAGGCCTTTACATGGTGAATATCTTATTGTGGATTCTGGAGAGCCGCTAGAGAAGTATGGTAAAAAAGTGATGGATTATATTATGGATAGATAGAGGGATAAAAAAGGCGTTATCTTCATAATTGAAGATAACGCCTTTTGGTTTAAATATCAGGTGTTTCTGTAGAAGTGCTTATTTTTCTGCGAGAGCGTCTTTTTCTCCCGATTTTATCTAATAGTTCATACATAACGGGAACGACTACTAATGTAAGAACGGTTGAGACTGCCAAACCACCGATTACAACGACGGCCAGACTTTTGGATACCATACTTCCTGCTTGAGATTGACCGAATAGGAGCGGTAGCATAGCGACGATTGTTGTTATAGCTGTCATAATAATTGGGCGTAATCTAGTAGATCCTGCTTCTAGTAAGGCTTCTCTTGTTTCCATACCGTTTTCCCGATTTTGTTGCACTCTTTCTATTAATACAATAGCATTTGTAACGACAATCCCGATTAACATTAATGCGCCGATTAATGAATTTACGTCAACAGGTGTTCTTGAAATGATTAATCCTAAAATACCGCCGACAGCAGCTAATGGTAAAGAGAATAAAATCGCGAAAGGAGCACGTGCTTGCCCGAATGTGATAACCATAATTAAATATACAATCCCGATTGCAATCCCCATAATTTTAAATAAATCAGTGAAGTTCTCTTGCATAGATTCAGTAGCACCTGCGATATTTACTTTTGCCCCGTTAGGTAAATCTAAGTCAGCTATCGCTTTGTTTACTTCAGCGCTTACTTTACTTAAATCTTCACTTGAAGCTTCTGCAGTAATTTGAATCGTTTCTTTCCCATCTTTATGGAAGATTTCCGTTTGAAGTTGTTTTTCTGAAATAGTTGCAATGTCTTTTAAAGGAATTGGTCCGTTAATAGGTGATAGTATGTTTGTGTTTAAAATATCTTCTTGTTTGTTAATGGATGCCTTTTTATGTTCTATCATAATAGTTGTTTTTTCATTATTGATTGAGATTTCCCCAATAGGAGATTTCTTCATAAGGAATGATACTTGTTGTGCTGCTACTTCTGGTGTTAAACCTAGTTGCTCAGCCTTTGTTTGATCGATATGAATTTGCCATTCTTTTTTAGATTCTTCTATATTTGTTTTTACTTTGGAAAGAGAATCCATGCTTTTTAGTTTTGTTTCGACGATGTTAGCGGCCTTTTGTAAATTTGTTTCGTTAGTAGCTGTTACATTAAATTGTAAGTTGTTTCCGCCTCCGGATTCAGAGTAACTCGTTTTTATATAATCAAGTTCAGCTGGTTCGAAAGCTGTATGATCCTTTTTTAATTCTTTAATATATTGGTCGATGTCAGAACCTTTTTTAAAGACTACAAATATAGTTGCAAGGTTGTTTTGAGTTGTCTGTCCCCATTGTGCATCCTCTGCGCTAGATCCCATTCGCAAAATAACATCTGTTACATCAGAATTAGAGAGTAGTTTCTTTTCGAAATCAAAGGCTTTTTGTTTTTTAGCTTCAGAATCATAACCAGCTGGAAATGTCATGTTAATGGAAAGCATTGTATCATCCTCAGACTTTATGTTCGCTTTCGGAAGTAGTATGTAGGCTGCGATTGATCCTGCAAATAATAAAAAAGAAGTGAGTAGAATGATAAACTTATGAGAAAGAGCCCACTTTAATGTAGCGACATATCGCGGTGAAGAATGTGAATTGCGACGTTTTGTTTTTTTGAGCAGTAAAAAAGCCATAAGTGGAACGACTGTTAATGCCACAATTAAGGAAGAAAGTATAGAATATACAACTGCTAACACCATAGGTAACATTAGTTTTCCGATTACTCCCGATACGAGACCGATAGGTAAAAAAACGGCGACTGTTGTTAAAGTAGAAGAGGTAATTGCGACGGCGACCTCTTTTGTTGCATCGAGAATAATATCTTTAGAGAAAGATTCTTTTTGTAAACGACGGAAAATATTCTCGATGACAACGATACTATCATCGACGAGACGTCCAACTGCAACGGCTAAGCCACCTAGAGTTAAAATGTTAAGTGTGATGTTAGATTGGTGGAGTAAAAATAGTGTTAATAAAATAGATAATGGAATACTAACGACAGCGATGAGCGTTGTTCGAAAGCTGCGTAAAAAGATTAAGATAATGAGAGTTGCAGCAATTGCCCCAAGGATTACTTCTTTTCCCATACTAGTAACAGCATTTTCAACTTGCTCATGAGTTGAAGCTAAAAGTTTAATAGAGAATTGATCTTTATATTGCTTGCTTATATCTTTAATCTTTTTATCAATCTCTTTTCCGATTGCAACCGCATTTTTACTCGGCTCTTTCATGATGATTAATCCTGTTCCTTCTTCCCCGTTTATGTGCGAGATTGTATCGTAATGTTGTTTTAATTCAATTTGAGCGACATCTTGTAACTTTACTTGAGGTGTAACGGTAATATTTTTAATGTCATTTACATTTTTTATATCTCCGATGACACGAAGATTGTATTCTTCCTTATTAACGGTAATTGCTCCGGCTGGGGTGGACGTTTCTTTTCCTTGTAAAACTGTTAATACTTGCTGTGATGTTACGTTTTTATCTTTTAGTTGGTTAGGATCAAGTACGATGGATAATTCGGAAGTTGATTTTCCGAAAAACATAACATTGGCAACACCATCAATGCTTTCGAGTTGTGGTACGATTTCTTTCTCAATTTGTTTTTCGTCAGCTTTTGAAAATGCGTTTTGCTTCTGGATGGTAATTTGAGCGAGTGGAATCATAGAAGTGTTTAATTGACTAACAACAGGTTTAGTTACATCTTTAGGTAATTTAATCGTATTAATTGTTTTTTCGACTTCGCGTGCCGCGTCTTTCATATTTGCCTTGGATGTATATGCAATGTCGATGCGTGATAATCCCTCATGTGTGGAAGAAGTGATGCCATCGATATGTTCTAAATTACGAAATTGTTTTTCAAGGGGATCAGTTACGTCCTTGGTCATCGTTTCAGCATCGAGCCCTTGAGATAATGTCGTAACAGTTATTGCAGGGTTATCGATGCTTGGTAAAAATTCCATAGGTAATTTAGAGCCGGAATAAACACCGAGTATGGAAATGAGAAAAACCATGATAATAATAGCGGCTCGGTTTTTTAATGAAAATTTTGTTAACCTATCCATAAAATAATTCCTCCATTAGTTTATTTATAGTTTTGTGGGCACTTTCTTACTATATAACAAAAATTGGATATCTTTCATTAATTAAATGTAAAAAAATTCTAACAATAATCTTAATTTAATATTTCGAGGGGAAGTTTGTTATTTGTGGAAGCAAAATTCCTGATTGGAGAGAAAAATCAGGAATTAAAGTTTTGCTCTAGTATAGTGGCCACGTTTTTTGTTACTCTACATTTAAATGATTATTTGTCCTTCTTAAGCAGAACTATGGTAATTATAAAATTAAAAAAGAAGAAGACTAAAGGTTAGGAAGTTATTGTGAAATACTGCCTGGTTGATGATAGTGTATAGTAACTTGTATACAATCAAAATGAATGTTTTTAGTAGAAAGGATAAGGGTTCTTTCTATAGAAGAAAGTAGGATAGATAACTTTTTGTATTTTTTTATAAAAAATACTTGTTATTTAAAAACCATGATGGTATATTAATAAACGTCGCTGATGCGGAAACGCAGAAAACGACAAAAAAGAAATTCAAAACATAGTTGACATCGGAAAATGAAGATGTTAATATGATGAAGTCGCTTTTGAAGCGGCAGACAAGTTCTTTGAAAACTGAACGAAACAAACAACGTGAACGTCAATTTTTATTTTTAGATGCTAGACAAACTAACTTTATTGGAGAGTTTGATCCTGGCTCAGGATGAACGCTGGCGGCGTGCCTAATACATGCAAGTCGAGCGAATGGATTAAGAGCTTGCTCTTATGAAGTTAGCGGCGGACGGGTGAGTAACACGTGGGTAACCTACCCATAAGACTGGGATAACTCCGGGAAACCGGGGCTAATACCGGATAATATTTTGAACTGCATAGTTCGAAATTGAAAGGCGGCTTCGGCTGTCACTTATGGATGGACCCGCGTCGCATTAGCTAGTTGGTGAGGTAACGGCTCACCAAGGCGACGATGCGTAGCCGACCTGAGAGGGTGATCGGCCACACTGGGACTGAGACACGGCCCAGACTCCTACGGGAGGCAGCAGTAGGGAATCTTCCGCAATGGACGAAAGTCTGACGGAGCAACGCCGCGTGAGTGATGAAGGCTTTCGGGTCGTAAAACTCTGTTGTTAGGGAAGAACAAGTGCTAGTTGAATAAGCTGGCACCTTGACGGTACCTAACCAGAAAGCCACGGCTAACTACGTGCCAGCAGCCGCGGTAATACGTAGGTGGCAAGCGTTATCCGGAATTATTGGGCGTAAAGCGCGCGCAGGTGGTTTCTTAAGTCTGATGTGAAAGCCCACGGCTCAACCGTGGAGGGTCATTGGAAACTGGGAGACTTGAGTGCAGAAGAGGAAAGTGGAATTCCATGTGTAGCGGTGAAATGCGTAGAGATATGGAGGAACACCAGTGGCGAAGGCGACTTTCTGGTCTGTAACTGACACTGAGGCGCGAAAGCGTGGGGAGCAAACAGGATTAGATACCCTGGTAGTCCACGCCGTAAACGATGAGTGCTAAGTGTTAGAGGGTTTCCGCCCTTTAGTGCTGAAGTTAACGCATTAAGCACTCCGCCTGGGGAGTACGGCCGCAAGGCTGAAACTCAAAGGAATTGACGGGGGCCCGCACAAGCGGTGGAGCATGTGGTTTAATTCGAAGCAACGCGAAGAACCTTACCAGGTCTTGACATCCTCTGAAAACTCTAGAGATAGAGCTTCTCCTTCGGGAGCAGAGTGACAGGTGGTGCATGGTTGTCGTCAGCTCGTGTCGTGAGATGTTGGGTTAAGTCCCGCAACGAGCGCAACCCTTGATCTTAGTTGCCATCATTAAGTTGGGCACTCTAAGGTGACTGCCGGTGACAAACCGGAGGAAGGTGGGGATGACGTCAAATCATCATGCCCCTTATGACCTGGGCTACACACGTGCTACAATGGACGGTACAAAGAGCTGCAAGACCGCGAGGTGGAGCTAATCTCATAAAACCGTTCTCAGTTCGGATTGTAGGCTGCAACTCGCCTACATGAAGCTGGAATCGCTAGTAATCGCGGATCAGCATGCCGCGGTGAATACGTTCCCGGGCCTTGTACACACCGCCCGTCACACCACGAGAGTTTGTAACACCCGAAGTCGGTGGGGTAACCTTTATGGAGCCAGCCGCCTAAGGTGGGACAGATGATTGGGGTGAAGTCGTAACAAGGTAGCCGTATCGGAAGGTGCGGCTGGATCACCTCCTTTCTATGGAGAATTGATGAACGCAGTTCATCAATAAACGTTGACTTGTTTTGTTTCGTTCAGTTTTGAGAGAACTATCTCTCAAGTTTAAATGTATGTTCTTTGAAAACTAGATAACAGTGTAGCTCATATTTTTTTAATTTTAGTTTGGTTAAGTTAGAAAGGGCGCACGGTGGATGCCTTGACACTAGGAGTCGATGAAGGACGGGACTAACGCCGATATGCTTCGGGGAGCTGTAAGTAAGCTTTGATCCGAAGATTTCCGAATGGGGAAACCCACTATACGTAATGGTATGGTATCCTTACCTGAATACATAGGGTATGGAAGACAGACCCAGGGAACTGAAACATCTAAGTACCTGGAGGAAGAGAAAGCAAATGCGATTTCCTGAGTAGCGGCGAGCGAAACGGAATCTAGCCCAAACCAAGAGGCTTGCCTCTTGGGGTTGTAGGACATTCTATACGGAGTTACAAAGGAACGAGGTAGACGAAGCGACCTGGAAAGGTCCGTCACAGAGGGTAATAACCCCGTAGTCGAAACTTCGTTCTCTCTTGAATGTATCCTGAGTACGGCGGAACACGTGAAATTCCGTCGGAATCTGGGAGGACCATCTCCCAAGGCTAAATACTCCCTAGTGATCGATAGTGAACCAGTACCGTGAGGGAAAGGTGAAAAGCACCCCGGAAGGGGAGTGAAAGAGATCCTGAAACCGTGTGCCTACAAATAGTCAGAGCCCGTTAATGGGTGATGGCGTGCCTTTTGTAGAATGAACCGGCGAGTTACGATCCCGTGCGAGGTTAAGCTGAAGAGGCGGAGCCGCAGCGAAAGCGAGTCTGAATAGGGCGTTTAGTACGTGGTCGTAGACCCGAAACCAGGTGATCTACCCATGTCCAGGGTGAAGTTCAGGTAACACTGAATGGAGGCCCGAACCCACGCACGTTGAAAAGTGCGGGGATGAGGTGTGGGTAGCGGAGAAATTCCAATCGAACCTGGAGATAGCTGGTTCTCCCCGAAATAGCTTTAGGGCTAGCCTTAAGTGTAAGAGTCTTGGAGGTAGAGCACTGATTGAACTAGGGGTCCTCATCGGATTACCGAATTCAGTCAAACTCCGAATGCCAATGACTTATCCTTAGGAGTCAGACTGCGAGTGATAAGATCCGTAGTCAAGAGGGAAACAGCCCAGATCGCCAGCTAAGGTCCCAAAGTGTGTATTAAGTGGAAAAGGATGTGGAGTTGCTTAGACAACTAGGATGTTGGCTCAGAAGCAGCCACCATTTAAAGAGTGCGTAATAGCTCACTAGTCGAGTGACTCTGCGCCGAAAATGTACCGGGGCTAAATACACCACCGAAGCTGCGAATTGATACCAATGGTATCAGTGGTAGGGGAGCGTTCTAAGTGCAGTGAAGTCAGACCGGAAGGACTGGTGGAGCGCTTAGAAGTGAGAATGCCGGTATGAGTAGCGAAAGACGGGTGAGAATCCCGTCCACCGAATGCCTAAGGTTTCCTGAGGAAGGCTCGTCCGCTCAGGGTTAGTCAGGACCTAAGCCGAGGCCGACAGGCGTAGGCGATGGACAACAGGTTGATATTCCTGTACCACCTCTTTATCGTTTGAGCAATGGAGGGACGCAGAAGGATAGAAGAAGCGTGCGATTGGTTGTGCACGTCCAAGCAGTTAGGCTGATAAGTAGGCAAATCCGCTTATCGTGAAGGCTGAGCTGTGATGGGGAAGCTCCTTATGGAGCGAAGTCTTTGATTCCCCGCTGCCAAGAAAAGCTTCTAGCGAGATAAAAGGTGCCTGTACCGCAAACCGACACAGGTAGGCGAGGAGAGAATCCTAAGGTGTGCGAGAGAACTCTGGTTAAGGAACTCGGCAAAATGACCCCGTAACTTCGGGAGAAGGGGTGCTTTCTTAACGGAAAGCCGCAGTGAATAGGCCCAAGCGACTGTTTAGCAAAAACACAGGTCTCTGCGAAGCCGTAAGGCGAAGTATAGGGGCTGACACCTGCCCGGTGCTGGAAGGTTAAGGAGAGGGGTTAGCGTAAGCGAAGCTCTGAACTGAAGCCCCAGTAAACGGCGGCCGTAACTATAACGGTCCTAAGGTAGCGAAATTCCTTGTCGGGTAAGTTCCGACCCGCACGAAAGGTGTAACGATTTGGGCACTGTCTCAACCAGAGACTCGGTGAAATTATAGTACCTGTGAAGATGCAGGTTACCCGCGACAGGACGGAAAGACCCCGTGGAGCTTTACTGTAGCCTGATATTGAATTTTGGTACAGTTTGTACAGGATAGGCGGGAGCCATTGAAACCGGAGCGCTAGCTTCGGTGGAGGCGCTGGTGGGATACCGCCCTGACTGTATTGAAATTCTAACCTACGGGTCTTATCGACCCGGGAGACAGTGTCAGGTGGGCAGTTTGACTGGGGCGGTCGCCTCCTAAAGTGTAACGGAGGCGCCCAAAGGTTCCCTCAGAATGGTTGGAAATCATTCGTAGAGTGCAAAGGCATAAGGGAGCTTGACTGCGAGACCTACAAGTCGAGCAGGGACGAAAGTCGGGCTTAGTGATCCGGTGGTTCCGCATGGAAGGGCCATCGCTCAACGGATAAAAGCTACCCCGGGGATAACAGGCTTATCTCCCCCAAGAGTCCACATCGACGGGGAGGTTTGGCACCTCGATGTCGGCTCATCGCATCCTGGGGCTGTAGTCGGTCCCAAGGGTTGGGCTGTTCGCCCATTAAAGCGGTACGCGAGCTGGGTTCAGAACGTCGTGAGACAGTTCGGTCCCTATCCGTCGTGGGCGCAGGAAATTTGAGAGGAGCTGTCCTTAGTACGAGAGGACCGGGATGGACGCACCGCTGGTGTACCAGTTGTTCTGCCAAGGGCATAGCTGGGTAGCTATGTGCGGAAGGGATAAGTGCTGAAAGCATCTAAGCATGAAGCCCCCCTCAAGATGAGATTTCCCATAGCGTAAGCTAGTAAGATCCCTGAAAGATGATCAGGTTGATAGGTTCGAGGTGGAAGCATGGTGACATGTGGAGCTGACGAATACTAATAGATCGAGGACTTAACCATATAATATGAAGCAACGTTATCTAGTTTTGAGAGAATATAAAAAACTTATTGACTTTCTAAGTGAATCAAGTATAATAATGTTTGTCTCAATCGAATATAGTCTGGTAATGATGGCAGAGAGGTCACACCCGTTCCCATACCGAACACGGAAGTTAAGCTCTCTAGCGCCAATGGTAGTTGGGACCTTGTCCCTGCGAGAGTAGGACGTTGCCAGGCAAAATGGAGGATTAGCTCAGCTGGGAGAGCACCTGCCTTACAAGCAGGGGGTCGGCGGTTCGATCCCGTCATCCTCCACCATATATGTCGGAGGGGTAGCGAAGTGGCTAAACGCGGCGGACTGTAAATCCGCTCCTTCGGGTTCGGCAGTTCGAATCTGCCCCCCTCCACCATTTCTTAATTATTGGGCTATAGCCAAGCGGTAAGGCAACGGACTTTGACTCCGTCATGCGCTGGTTCGAATCCAGCTAGCCCAGCCATTAAGAGCCATTAGCTCAGTTGGTAGAGCATCTGACTTTTAATCAGAGGGTCGAAGGTTCGAATCCTTCATGGCTCACCATTTTCTTAAAAAATATGCGGGTGTGGCGGAATTGGCAGACGCACTAGACTTAGGATCTAGCGCCTTTGGCGTGGGGGTTCGACTCCCTTCACCCGCACTTTTAATAAAATAACTCAAACATGTCTTGCGGAAGTAGTTCAGTGGTAGAATACAACCTTGCCAAGGTTGGGGTCGCGGGTTCGAATCCCGTCTTCCGCTCCAATTTTCAGTATGACATGCCGGGGTGGCGGAACAGGCAGACGCACAGGACTTAAAATCCTGCGGTGGGTGACCACCGTGCGGGTTCGACCCCCGCCCTCGGCACCATATGCGCCCGTAGCTCAATTGGATAGAGCGTTTGACTACGGATCAAGAGGTTAGGGGTTCGACTCCTCTCGGGCGCGCTTTTATTAACGGGAAGTGGCTCAGCTTGGTAGAGCACCTGGTTTGGGACCAGGGGGTCGCAGGTTCAAATCCTGTCTTCCCGATTTTCCCAAAAACATGGGGCCTTAGCTCAGCTGGGAGAGCGCCTGCCTTGCACGCAGGAGGTCAGCGGTTCGATCCCGCTAGGCTCCACTTTATTTTTTATATGTCGGAGGTATACCCAAGTTCGGCTGAAGGGATCGGTCTTGAAAACCGACAGGCGGCGAGAGTCGCGCGGGGGTTCGAATCCCTCTACCTCCTCCATTTTTTTTAAAAGTGGTTTAGTTACATATAAAAATGAATAAGATATTAATTTTTCCTTCATGGAGGTATACCCAAGTTCGGCTGAAGGGATCGGTCTTGAAAACCGACAGGCGGCGAGAGTCGCGCGGGGGTTCGAATCCCTCTACCTCCTCCATTTATTTTTAAAACATAATATCGTCGCGGGGTGGAGCAGTACGGTAGCTCGTCGGGCTCATAATCCGAAGGTCGCAGGTTCAAATCCTGTCCCCGCAACCAATGGTCCCGTGGTGTAGTGGTTAACATGCCTGCCTGTCACGCAGGAGATCGCCGGTTCGACCCCGGTCGGGACCGCCATTTTATGTTGGCTCGGTAGCTCAGTCGGTAGAGCAGAGGACTGAAAATCCTCGTGTCGGCGGTTCGATTCCGTCCCGAGCCACCATTTTTTTGTTTTTTTTTATGCCGGCTTAGCTCAATTGGTAGAGCAACTGACTTGTAATCAGTAGGTTGGGGGTTCAAGTCCTCTAGCCGGCATCATTTAGGGGCATAGTTTAAAGGTAGAACTGAGGTCTCCAAAACCTCCAGTGTGGGTTCAATTCCTACTGCCCCTGTAAAGTATGGGCCTATAGCTCAGCTGGTTAGAGCGCACGCCTGATAAGCGTGAGGTCGATGGTTCGAGTCCATTTAGGCCCACCATATATATTCCGCAGTAGCTCAGTGGTAGAGCTATCGGCTGTTAACCGATCGGTCGTAGGTTCGAGTCCTACCTGCGGAGCCATGGCCCGTTGGTCAAGTGGTTAAGACACCGCCCTTTCACGGCGGTAACACGGGTTCGAATCCCGTACGGGTCATAAAAAAAGAGTCAGCATATTGCTGACTCTTTTTTATTATGTATAAGCCTCTTTTTATCACCTTATTTTTCTGAAATAAATAAAGGGATTTAGGAAAAGCTATGGTATGTATTAAAAGGAGGAGATGAAAAATGACGCAAGTTAGAGAACTTATGAGTACTCATATCGTACATTGTACACCATTAGACAATGTATATGAGGCAGCTGTAAAAATGAAAGAAGAATCGGTTGGATTGATTCCTGTTATTGAAAATAAACAAGTTGTTGGGCTTGTTACTGATCGAGACTTAGTTGTTCGTGGGATTGCTGAAAAACATCCTGGATCTAATCAAATTACAAATGTAATGACAACAAACATTGTTTCAGTTTCTCCAGATGATTCTATTGAAAAAGCTACAGAATTAATGGCACAATATCAAATTAGACGGTTACCGGTTGTTGAGAGCGGTCAACTTGTTGGGATGCTAGCACTAGGTGATTTAGCTATAAGAAAATCAGCAGATGATCAAGCAGGGTTTGCTTTAAGTGAAATCTCAGAGCATACGGAATAAACTATTTATAAAGATCAGATACATTATTCTAGTATATACGGATTAAACTAATATGTTAGCGTGATGTATCTGAGACATTATATAATAAGTATAGCGTCAATATTTTTGACAGTTTTTTTAAATTTGTCATTCCTGATTTTTAATAAGAGAAAAAATGATATACTGAGAGATATAAGTATTATGATAGATTTTGAATATAACAATATTCATCGTTAATGATGTAATAATGAATTAATATTTCCTACATAGATAAAGTGAAACTTTAATTATTGGGGGGTGTCCATCCCAAAATAATTATTAGTTGAACCAATCGGGCTTTTATGGGCAGTTTTATCTCCTACCTAACTTCCTCGCATTCGCAGAATTTTGAGGTGGGAGTCTTACTGCCCGCAAATAGCGGGATAAAAAGGGAAGGGGAATTATATGAGGGCTGTACAGGGCGATCCAAATTGGAATTTGGTTACAGATACATATATAGAACCAAATGATTTCGCTGAGTTATTTTCTTTGCTTGTACCTTGTCATCCAAAAGGTGAAGGGAAAGAGCGAACTATATTAGTATGGAAAGAAAAAGAATTTTATAAAGAAGAAAATTTAGCGCCATTTATCGTATATGGCATGAATAAAGTAAAGAATTTACCGCAGTTTCATAAAGATGAAATTCCAACTCTAGTACGTATTCTTCGTTTATGTCAAGAGATTGGTTGGTATGAAGAGGCAAATGCTTTTATGATAACCCAAGGGCTAGATGAATTTGTCCGAACTTCATTGGAGTATGAAACATGGGATCTTTTGACGAAAGCAGTTGCTTTAAACTATTTAATTATTAAATATCGTATTGGTGAATTAACAGCTGAGGATGTAGAAATTTGGGATCGAGTTAAATTTAATGAGAAATGTATAACAGATTGCAAACATCTATTATCTCATAAAGAAGTATTGGAATTTACATTCTTTTATATGTGTAAGCGAGCTAAGCTACTGTCAAAAGAGCAATTAAATAGTGATATGATGAGTCTGGCAATGTATTGTAATACTTTTGTGTATGATTTATATACACATGACTTATTACGGAAGTATCGTAAGTGTACAGACTTCCTATCATATTATGGACCTAGTCAAGCGGTTTTAGCTTGTCAAAGAGCTGTACTTTCACAAATTTCCGATCGATTAGACCCTTTAAAGACAACTCATGTAGATGATTATTTATATGTGATGAAAGAAATGATGGAGCATATGACGATAGGGGTAATGGATCGGTATGGTCATTTTATTGGAAAGCTACTATCATATGTACCATTTTTCGAAATGATCCAAGTTCCACAGCATGCATATTACTGTGAAGAATTACTGTATATTTGTAAGGGAATTGAATACAAAGAAGAAATACTACGCAATTATATATTTATACAATTACATGATTGTTTACCATCATTCTTTAAACTATTTCTTAAAAATAAGCGTTATGCAACGATTCATGATATTCTTTTCTATTGGTGCGACGATGAACAAAGAATGAGCTTAGAGAAAAAATATAATCTTAGTTTCATTTATGAAAAATATGCTTGTGGATAAACCATATTTTTCATATTAAAAATTAATATAAATTAAAAAGGATCTCAAGTTTATGTGAGATCCTTTTTTTGTTAGTAAAGCAAGGAGAAAGTACCTAAGATAAGAAATAACATTCCATAAAGGAGAAATTGTGCAGTATAACTTCCTTGTATACCAAAAAAAGTATTCATTTTTTCATATAAATTCAATATATATTTCATTGGATTATCTTTGAAAGATTGGTACACAGTGTCTCCTCTTTCTAAGCTTCTTGTTCATGTTTTTGGTTATTAGGAACATGAACGTATCTAGCTATGAATAATAAAACACCTATAAAGAATACAGGAAGTACGGTAGATAAATAAAAACCATTACTAATTATATTTGTTACAAGAGCACTTAAAAGAAAAATTACATTATAAATATGGGCAATTTTTTGTTTTAGCCGCATTTGTAATGCTTCCATAATGATTTCTAAAGCAACAAAAGCAATAATAATAGATAAAAATACAGTGTTCGTATTATAAATGATTAAACAACAGATTAAACCTAAAAAGGCCAGGTATTCAATAAAGAGAGGTATATTGCGTGGCATATAATTTACCTAACTAAATATGGCAGTGGGTTTACTGCATTTGTTTTTTCAAAATTCCATTCCCCATTATGTAATTCAAAATGGAGATGTTGCCCGTATGAATGACCTGTGTTTCCCATATGACCTACTAATTGTCCAGTTTGTACTTGATCACCAGCTTGTACAGTGCGATCCTTCATATGAGCATAAACTGTTGTATATAATTTCCCATTTATTTGATGGGCGATGAATACGACATTGCCGTAGCTAGCCGAATAATAAGATTTCACAACCTTACCTGCAGCAGCAGCTTGAATAGAGACATTTCCTTGTGCTGCTATATCTATACCATAATGCATTTGCTCCCAGCGCATATCAAAAGTGGAGCTGATTTTCCCTTGAGTAGGGAATTTGAAAACTGCTGGAATTGATGCAGGTTGAGCTGTTTTAGCTTGTGGTTGATTTTGCACTACATAGTGTTTTGCTACATATCCGTATCCTGTGCCAAAACGAATTTTATACCAAGTACCTACCGTTTCTACTACTTGTACTTGTGTACCATTTTGTAATGAGCCAAGTAGAGTGCCACTTGTGCTAGCATTGCTACGTACATTTAATTTTGGTGTTGCAACAGTATACGAAGGAGAACCTTGTACTGTTACACCTTTTACTAGAGGTGTGGATCCATTAGATACAAATGTTTTTTGTACGTAACCAATTTGACCGTTATGTAATATTTTGTACCAATCTCCTTGTTCACCTTGAATGGTAATGAATTGACCATTTGGTAATATATCTAGAATAGAAGACTCTGTATTAGGTTCAGAACGAACGTTTAATGCGTTTGCAGTTACGATATATTGAGACTTTGGTTGAACATTTTTTTTGAATAGAATTGCATCTTTTTTCATATAGCCTGTTTTGTTGTTAACAGATACTTTATACCAATCTTGAACTGTTTCAAGAATAGTAACCGGGCTATTAAATCGAATGGTATCAACTATTGCACTGTCTGTATGGCTATTTTGATGTAGTGCAACGTTGTCAATTTTTACATATCCAGTTTTTACTGTAGATGGTTGCTTAGCAGCCGCTGTTTGTATATCGGATTCTCCCATAGAAGGAAGTAAAGAAGCAATTGCGATAGTAGTTGCTGTTAAAGCTGTGGCTTTCATATTCATGTAATAAAGACCTCCTCTAGTTGTATAGTTGTAATTTTATTATAGTATAAAGATATAATATATTGGTCGTATTCACATAAATGTAATATGAAATCAATAAAAATAATGTCAGAAGAGAGATTCGTATATAAATATTGTATATATCATTTGTGAGGTCGCATTTATATTTGTTTAACACGTTAAGAATTAATTCTTAATTAAGAAAATTAAAACAGTTGATGATGTCTTATGGCGATGTTATACTGACAGTGATAATTTTATAGTTTGCTAGGAGGGCTGGTGTTGCCAGCTGAGAGTAGGGCCATAAGCCTTTGATCCTTTTTATTACCTGATCTAGATTATGCTAGCGTAGGGAAGCAATTCGGACATTAACAATGAGTCCCCGTTTCTTTGCGTATAGAAACGGGGCTTTTTTATTTGAAAATTTCATATTAACACCACTAGGGGTGCTTTTCGTGCTGAGAGAGGAATAATCCTTAACCCTTACAACACCTGATCTAGATAATACTAGCGAAGGGAAGTGGAACAACGAATAAATTATAATTTTATTTGCTGTAACCACTTCTTATATACAGAAGTGGTTTTTTTATTGAGATAAATAGATATATAGGAAGGGGAATTATTAATGAAATTTTGTGAAAGATTATTTGATACGGTGCAGCCTGTTTGGGAGAAAAGTCATAATCATCCGTTTGTAGTAGGTATGGGGGATGGTACGTTGGAAAAAGACAAATTCCAGTATTATATTATTCAAGATTATTTATATTTGTTAGATTATGCAAAGCTATATGCAATTGGGGTTGTAAAGGCAACGAATCCACAAGTTATGGCAAAATTTGCAGAGCAAATTGATGGGATTTTAAATGGAGAAATGACGATCCATAAACAGTATGCAAATAAACTTGGCATTACTGTAGAGGAGATAGAATCTGCGAAACCATCTGCTAAAAATTTAGCCTATACAAATTACATGATGTCTGTATCTCAAAATGGCACACTTGCAGAATTAATATCAGCTTTACTTCCATGTATGTGGAGCTATTGGGAGATCGGAAAGCGTTTAAATGATATTCCTGGAGCAAGCGATCATGAGTTCTTTGGAGAGTGGATTCAAGGATATTGTTCTGAAGAATACGGTAACCTTTGTATTTGGTTAATAGATTTATTAAATGAAATGGCAGTTGGAAAGTCAGAGAAAGAGCTAGACCGATTAGAGGAGATTTTCTTATATTCCAGCCGATTTGAATATTTATTCTGGGATATGGCTTATCGTAAGGAGATGTGGGGTTTTGAGGAGCAAGAACATACTACAGTTTCATAATGTTTCCTTTCATTATGATGAGAAACCAATCATCAATGAATTAAATGCTTCTATACAAGATAAAGAGTTTGTAAGTATTATCGGGCCAAGTGGATGCGGGAAAAGTACTTTATTTCGCCTTATTACAGGCTTAGAAGAGGCAAGTACTGGACAGATAGAGCTGACAAAAACAAAGAGTCATCCTGTAGGGTATATGCCCCAAAAAGATATGCTCTTGCCGTGGAGGACGATTATTGAGAATGCTGCCCTGCCGCTAGAGTGCCAAGGTGTGCAGAAGAAAGAAGCGCAAGTAAAAGCGAAACAACTGTTACATAAATTTGGTTTACAAGGGTACGAGAAAAAATATCCGAAAGATTTATCTGGTGGTATGAGGCAACGCGTATCTTTTATCCGAACTTTATTAACAGGCGGGGAGATATTATTGTTAGATGAACCGTTTAGCGCATTGGACGCTTTAACGAAGGCATCTTTGCAAGAATGGTTGTTTGAACAATGGAAAGAGTGGGAAAAAACAATTTTATTTATCACTCATGATGTTGAAGAAGCATTGTTTCTTTCTAATCGAATTTTGGTTGTAGAAAATCAACCGATAGCAACTTTAACTGAGCGAATTGTGCCGCTTGATCGTAACCGAACAAGAAAAGATTTATATAAGCCTGAAGTGTTAGCGCTTAAAGAAGAGCTCCTTAGTATGTTACAAAGGCAGGTACTCGTATGATGAATCGCTTGAAGAAGTTATTACCTGCCCTAATATTAAGTGGAATTTTACTTGCTCTGTGGGAAGTAGGAGCAAGAATTGTAGATGAGATGTACATTTTGCCATCACCTTCTGCAATTGTAATGAAGATATGGGCGCTGAAAGATATATTATTTACGGTTCATTTACCTGCAACGTTGTACGTCGTTTTAATAGGCGTTGTTATTTCTATCGTACTGGGCGTAGGGCTAGCAATGTTAATGAATGCGAGTACGTGGATGGAAAGAGCATTTTATCCGTTATTAGTTGCTTCACAAACCATCCCGATTACTGCGCTTGCGCCGCTCTTCGTTTTATGGTTTGGATATACCATCTGGAGTAAGGTTGTTGTTACCGTTTTAATTACGTTTTTCCCAATTGCGGTCAATACGTATGATGGACTGCGCAGTACGAAAAAAGAATGGGAGGAGCTATTAGTTACATATGGTGCAACGAAAAAAGATGTTTTTCTAAAGCTAAAGTTGCCATCTGCTCTTCCTTACTTTTTTTCAGCGTTAAAAATTGCGGTACCACTTAGCGTTATTGGGGCAGCGATTGGTGAATGGCTCGGTGCACAAGCTGGGCTTGGATATTTCAGTAAAAGAATGATGACGCAGTTAGACGGAGCTGGTGTATTTGCACCAATTGTATTGTTATCATTATTAGCTATTTTCTTCGTCATACTTATTTCCATATTGGAAAAGAAATTTATTAGTTGGAGGAAACATTCATGAAATTATTAAAACGCATCTTTGTGTTTACATTATTAGTTGCAATGATTGCAGGATGTTCGAGTAACTCGGCATCAGATAAGAATAAATCAGAAAAAGAAATAACAGTAATGCTTGATTGGTACCCGAATGCGGTACATAGCTTTATTTATACGGCAATTGAAAAAGGATACTTTAAAGAAGAAGGAGTCAAGGTGAATATTAAATTCCCTTCTAATCCGACTGATCCATTAACGCTAGCGGCAGCAGGGAAAGTGACAGTTGGTTTGTATTATCAACCAGATGTTGTCATGGCAAAAGCAAATGAACAAATTCCAGTGAAATCAATTGGAGCTGTCGTACGTTCACCGTTAAATCATGTTGTATCACTGAAATCAGCAGGCATTCAATCGCCAAAAGATTTAGAGGGGAAAACAGTTGGATATTCTGGAACACCTTTAAGTGAGATGTATTTAAAAACGATGGTAAAAGAAGCTGGTGGTAATCCAGATACAGTGAAAGTAGTCGATGTTGGCTTTGATTTAGTACCAGCATTAATTACGAAAAAAGTGGATGCGGTAACAGGGGCATACATTAACCATGAAGTACCTGTTATGCGTCATGAAGGTCATGAACCAGCATACTTTAATCCAGCAGATTATGGTGTACCGAACTATCATGAGCTTGTGTTTGTAACGGGTGATAAAACGTTGAAAAAAGATAAAGAAGCATTGCAAGCCTTTTTACGTGGGGCACAAAAAGGGTATGACTTTATGAAGAAAAAACCCGATGAAGCATTAAATATTTTATTAAATCATCAAGAAAAAGAAAACTTCCCGCTTGTACCAGAAGTTGAAAAAGAAAGTATGAAAATTTTATTAGAGAAGATGGAAACGAAAGATGAGCCATTCTTATCGGATTCAAAAGAGTCATGGGAGAAACAAAACAAATGGTTGAAAGACAAAGGAATGACGAAAGAAATCGTTCCAGCCGATGAATTATTTGAAAACATTTTAAAGTAGGCGAATGAATATGAAAAATGAGCTCCATGTAATCTCAAATGGCCATATGCCATTCGAAGAGTTAGTGAATGTAGCGATGCAAATTGAGAGTGAGATCGATTATTTGCATATTCGTGAGCGTGAGAAAAGTACGAAGGAATTGTATGAAGGTGTGGAAAGTCTTTTGGGGAAAGGCTTTCCAGCATCGAAGATAGTGATAAATGATCGAATTGATATTGCTATTCTATTAAATATTCCGCGTGTTCAGCTAGGATATCGAAGCGCAGATGTAAGGTTAGTAAAAGAAAAGTTTTCTTATTTGCATGTCGGTTATTCAGTACATTCGCTAGATGAAGCGATAGTAGCATTTAAAAATGGAGCAGATTCACTCGTTTATGGTCATGTATTTCCGACAGATTGTAAAAAAGGTGTGCCAGCGAGAGGATTAGAAGAAATTGCTCATATGGCAAGTTGTTTATCCATACCAATAACTGCAATTGGTGGGATTACCCCTGAAAATACAGGTGATGTTCTTGCAAATGGTGTAAGTGGCATTGCTGTTATGTCCGGGATTATAAGCAGTAGTAATCCGTATAGCAAGGCGAAATCTTATAAGGAATCAATAAGAAAGTGGGCGGAAAAACATGTGTAAGAAGTATGATGTAGCGATTATTGGCGGAGGTGTAATTGGTAGTTCAGTTGCACACTTTCTAGCAGAAAGAGGGCATAAAGTAGCGATTGTAGAGAAGCAAAGAATCGCATCTGAAGCTTCGAAAGCAGCTGCTGGTTTGCTCGGTGTTCAGGCAGAATGGGATGCATATGATCCGTTGTTTGAGCTTGCTAGAGAAAGCCGTGCTATATTTCCACAACTTGCAGCAGTTTTACGTGAAAAAACAGGCATCGATATTGGGTATGAAGAAAAGGGTATTTATCGCATCGCTCAAAATGAAGATGAGAAGAAAAGAATTCTTCATATTATGGATTGGCAGCAGAAAACAGGTGAAGATTCCCGATTTCTAACGGGGGACCATTTACGGGAAAAAGAGCCGTTTCTTTCCGAGTCAATTATAGGGGCGGTGTATTATCCAAAAGATGGTCAAGTTATTGCACCAGAGCTTACGAAAGCATTCGCACATTCTGCAGCAATTTCCGGAGCTGATATATATGAACAAACAGAAGTGTTTGATATTCGTATTGAAAATAATAAAGTGACTGGAATTGTGACAAGCGAAGGTGTAATCACATGTGAAAAAGTCGTTATCGCCGGAGGATCATGGAGTACGAAATTGCTACATTATTTTCAGAGTGATTGGGGTACATATCCTGTTAAGGGGGAGGTTGTTGCAGTAAGAAGCAGGAAACCTCTGTTGAAAGCTCCTATTTTCCAGGAGAGGTTTTATATTACGCCGAAGCGCGGTGGCCGTTATGTGATTGGGGCAACGATGAAGCCTCATACATTTAATAAATCTGTACAACCAGAAAGTATTACTTCCATATTAGAGCGTGCGTATACAATATTGCCTGCTTTAAAAGAAGCAGAATGGGAAAGTACGTGGGCTGGGTTAAGACCGCAGTCTAATCATGAAGCTCCTTATATGGGAGAGCATGAAGAAATAAAAGGTTTATATGCTTGTACTGGACATTATCGAAACGGCATTTTATTAAGTCCTGTTTCTGGTCAGTATATGGCTGATTTAATAGAAGGAAAGCAGGAGAATCACTTGCTAGATTCATTGCTTTCTAAAACGGTTTAGAAAGGGGATGGAAGTTTGAATTTAAAAATTAATGGTAACCAAATTGAAGTACCAGAGAGTGTGAAAACAGTAGCTGGGCTACTTACACATTTAGAGTTAGATAACAGAATTGTTGTAGTAGAACGTAATAAAGATATTTTACAAAAAGATGATCATAACGATACATCTGTTTTTGATGGGGACCAAATTGAGATTGTAACTTTCGTAGGAGGCGGTTGATTATGTTAAACATTGGACAATTTTCATTTCATTCTAGACTTTTATTAGGAACAGGGAAATTCCCTGATTTTGATGTGCAGCAAAAGGCAATTGATGTTTCTGAGGCTGAGATTTTAACATTCGCAGTACGTCGTATGGATATATTCGATGCGAAGCAGCCTAATTTATTAGAGAAACTTGATGTGAAAAAATATACGTTATTACCGAATACAGCAGGAGCAAAAAATGCTGAAGAAGCTGTTCGTATTGCAAAATTAGCAAAAGCTTCTGGACTTTGTGACATGATAAAAGTAGAAGTTATTGGTGATGATAGAACGTTATTACCTGATCCAGTAGAAACGTTAAAGGCATCTGAAATGTTACTAGAAGAAGGATTTATCGTTCTACCATACACATCTGATGATGTTGTATTAGCTCGTAAATTACAAGAACTTGGTGTACACGCGATTATGCCAGGAGCATCACCGATTGGTTCAGGGCTTGGTATTGTAAATCCATTAAATTTAAGTTTCATTATTGAACAAGCGACAGTACCAGTTATCGTTGACGCTGGTATTGGTAGTCCAGCTGATGCAGCATTTGCAATGGAATTAGGAGCAGATGGTGTGTTATTAAATACTGCAGTATCTGGATCGAACGATCCTATTAAAATGGCATATGCAATGAAATTAGGTATTGAGGCAGGACGATTAGGGTTTGAAGCAGGTCGTATTGCACGTAAACGTTGTGCAACAGCAAGTAGTCCTTTAGAAGGAATGAGCGTAGTTGAATAATCGATATTCTCGCCAAGAGCTATTTTCTCCAATTGGGGAAGAAGGGCAACAAAAGATAAGGACAAAGCATGTACTTATTATCGGTGCAGGCGCATTAGGTAGTGCAAACGCAGAGATGTTTGTAAGAGCAGGCGTCGGTCAAGTAACAATTGTTGACCGTGATTATGTCGATTGGAGTAATTTGCAAAGACAACAATTGTATGCAGAGAGTGATGTAGAGAATAATCTTCCGAAGGCTGTAGCGGCAAAAAAACGTCTAGAAGAGGTTAATAGTGAAGTAAGAGTAGAAGCTCTCGTTCAGGATGTAACGGCTGAAGAGTTGGAAGAACTCGTTACAAATGTTGATGTAATCATCGATGCGACTGACAATTTTGAAACACGTTTCATTGTGAATGATATATCGCAAAAATATTCTATTCCATGGGTTTATGGGGCATGTGTAGGGAGTTACGGTCTTTCTTATACTATTCTTCCAGGAAAAACGCCATGTTTATCTTGTTTATTACAATCGATTCCGCTTGGCGGAGCGACATGTGATACAGCGGGGATTATATCGCCTGCTGTGTCTCTTGTCGTTTCTCATCAAGTAACGGAAACACTTAAACTGTTAGTAGAAGATTATGACTCGCTTCGAGATGGGCTTGTATCATTTGATGTATGGAAAAATGAATATTCATGTATGAATGTGCGAAAGCTTCGTAAACATAATTGTCTATCGTGTGGTGAACAGGCAGTATATCCATATTTAAATAAGGAAAACACTTCAAAAACAGCAGTGTTATGCGGGAGAAATACAGTTCAAATTAGACCACCTCATAAAGAGGAAATGGATTTTGAACAATATAAAAAATTGCTGAATGATCGCGTGAATGATTTGAATGTAAATCCATATTTATTATCATTTTCGGTTGAAGAAAAGAGATTAGTTGCTTTTAAAGATGGCCGTGTACTTGTACATGGCACGAAAGATATAAGCGAAGCGAAAACAATTTATCATCGCTATTTTGGGTAGAAAAGGATGAGTGGGATGAAAGTGAATAAAGCTTTAACAATTGCAGGGTCTGATAGCGGAGGCGGCGCTGGGATTCAGGCGGATTTAAAAACATTCCAAGAGCTTGGTGTGTATGGAATGACGGCTATTACAGCAATTACTGCTCAAAATACGCTTGGCGTTCAAGGGGTATATCCTGTTTCTTTAGAAGGGATTACGGAGCAGCTGAATTCAATTGGTACGGATTTAACGCCAGATGCTGTGAAACTGGGAATGTTATTTAGTAGTGAAATTATTCAAATTGTGGCAGAGCATATTAAGAAATTTGGCTGGAATAATATTGTGCTAGATCCTGTTATGATTGCTAAAGGCGGTGCGTCATTATTACAACAAGAAGCAGTACAAGCATTAAAAGAATATTTATTGCCAGTAGCAACTGTTGTCACACCGAATGTTCCTGAAGCAGAAGTGTTAACTGGAATGGAGATTCATAATGTAGAAGATAGTAAGGAAGCTGCAAAAGTATTGCATGAATTAGGGGCTAAATATGTGCTTATGAAGGGCGGACATGCAGAATATCAAGGTAATGAAGTAATTGATTTACTCTTTGATGGTGAGCAGTTTATTGAATTTAGAAGTGAACGAATTCCTTCGAAGCAAACGCACGGAAGTGGGTGTACATTTGCTTCAGCGGTTACAGCAGGACTTGCGAAAGGCTACTTGATGGAAGAGGCAGTTCAAGAAGCAAAACGATTTATTAGTATAGCAATTGAAGAGCCATTGAATATTGGAAGTGGTCATGGGCCGACGAATCATTTTGCATATAAATTGAATAAGACGCATGTATAAAGATACGAGAAGCCAGTTTGTTAACTGGCTTTTTTTGTGTTTACTTTTTCCAAATACAGGAGTAATATATCAGCCAGAATACATTTTTTGTAATACGCTGAGTCCAAATGTATGGAGCGGAGGAACCAATTTGTGCGTCGTCACTAGGGGTGAATCTTTCAATGTTGAAAGTAGGGCTACTCTCAAAGTCCGAATCCGACAGCTAACTTCGTAAGCGTCTTGAGAGAGGACGGTGCCATGATGGATACATCACTTCATCGGTCTGATTAGTATAGGAGAATATCAATCTATGTTTGAGTTCTTTTATGCTAAGGAGGATGAGGTACATGGAACTAACACTTATTTGTGTTGGAGAAAAAAACAAGGTAAAGAGTTTAAGAGAGCTAGTAGCATTTCAGCATGAGTTAATTATTTTTACAGCCAATGAAGAGATAGCGGCTGAAGTTAGAGAGTATGGGTTTGAATCAGCTTATAGCTGTAATAAGGAGAAGGATTTTACTAGTATTTGCACACGTATTAAGAAGGTGATTTTACTAGGGGATGAGCTTCCGATAGTTAGTTTCTTCACAGAACACATTCGTTTTTCTTTTCAAGCGCCTATTACTGTTGTTACAAAGAATAAACGCTATCCGGCCAGGCTCTATGAAACAATTGGAGCTAAATTTGTAGTGTTTACGAACTGTGATAATATTTCTTTTTTATTTTTTGAATAAGGTGGGGGAAATGAAGATGAAAGTGTTGTTACTAGGAGATATAGCGAATCGTTGGGCGATATCGGTAGAGAGAGTTCACGAATTGGTAGTGCTCGATCCTCTTTTTCCAGGTCCATATATTATATTACCATCAAAAGATGTTTTGTATTTAGAGGCGGATATTACCGAATATGAGCAGTTACATGCGGAATTATCACAAGTTTATATTCGAGGGAGAAATTTGCGTGCTTTTTTGCGTGGAGAATAAAGGTTGAATGAAAAAAGAGCGAATGCTGAGTGCAACAAGCTATGCACTTCATGTAATTCGCTCTTTTTATTTCGTATTTAAAAGATCATTTCTGTGAAAAAGAAAGGAAAGACGAGAAAACAGATGAAAAAATATTAATAACAACTAATGTAAACGCTTAAATAGATGGATATTTTCTTATTTTCAGTAATTTACCCCTTTACAAGTTAAATTTAGAGGAGTATATTTACTCTCATAAATCATTCGTAAAATTTCCAAAAAAAACCTAAAATCGCTGAGTTCCAGAAATGGAGCGGGGGAACCAATTTTGTGCATTGTCACTTGGGGTGAATCTTTCAATTTTGAAAGTAGGGCTACTCTTTAGGCCCGAATCCGACAGCTAACCTCGTAAGCGTTTAGAGAGGAGGTTTACTTTGTGTTGTTCGTTTCGAACACTAAGTAGAGCTTAGTGTTCTTTTTTTGATAACCAGATGGTAAAAATTAACAAAAGTGAGGGGTAGTTATGTTAGATGTTGTAATGATCGGTATTTTTGTTGGGTTAGTCGCATCGATGGCAAGTCTTGCAAGTTGGTCAGATAAAGTTGTGAAAGAAGGGAAGCAATCATGATGATTGCCTTATCGGTTATTGTTGCAGCGATTACGGTGTACTTAGTATACGCATTATTAAATCCAGAAAAGTTTTAATTAGGGGGAATCATTCATTATGATTTGGGTTGCAGTCGTTATTACAATGCTCTTGTTTATTTTAGTAGCAAAGCCAACGGGGATTTATTTAGAGAAAGCCTTTCAAGGTAGCAAGAAGCTAGATAAAGTATTCGGGCCTTTTGAGAAACTTATTTTTAAAATTACAGGTGTAAAAGGATACAATCAAACGTGGAAACAGTATGCATTATCATTAGTTCTACTCAATGGATTTATGATTGTCGTCGTATATTTCATTTTCAGATTACAAGGTGTATTGCCATTAAATCCAGCGCATATTGAAGGGATGGAGCCTACGCTCGCTTTTAATACAGCGATTAGTTTTATGGCTGATACAAACTTACAACATTACAGCGGTGAAAATGGTTTATCTTATTTATCACAATTAATCGGGATTACATTTTTAATGTTTGCGGCACCAGCAACGACGTTAGCCATCGTTATGGCATTTATAAGAGGGCTCGCTGGAAAAGAACTTGGTAATTTTTTCGTTGATTTTACGAGAGCGTTAACGAGAGTTTTTCTTCCTATCGCATTTATTGCGGCGTTAGTCTTTGTCGCACTTGGTGTACCACAAACGTTAGATGGGGCGGTTACAGCACAAACAATTGATGGTGCGAAGCAAAGTATTTTACGTGGTCCAGTTGCATCATTCGTTTCCATTAAGGAACTTGGAAATAACGGCGGAGGATTTTTCGGAGCAAACTCTACACATCCTTTCGAAAATCCAGGGCAAATGAGTAATATTTTGCAAATGATGCTTATGATGTTATTGCCAACAGCACTTCCATTTACGTACGGAAGAATGGTAGGAAATAAAAAACAAGGACGTATCCTTTTCGTTTCACTATTTATGGTGTTTTTACTCGGATTTATAACGATTACTACATCTGAATTAAATGGTAATCCGGCATTAAATGGAATGGGTATCGAACATGTACAAGGAAGTACAGAAGGAAAAGAAGTGCGATTTGGAACAGTATTTTCTTCACTATACGCAACAGTAACGACAGCTGCTGAAACAGGGGCCGTTAATACGATGCATGATACGTTAACACCAATTGGCGGATTAGTACCACTCGTAAATATGATGTTGAATACAGTATACGGTGGTGTTGGAGCGGGCTTTATTAATATTATTATGTATGCAATTATTGCAGTCTTTATATCTGGATTAATGGTCGGAAGGACACCAGAGTTTTTAGGTAAAAAGATTGAAGGTAAGGAAATGAAATTAATTGCAGTAACGATTCTATTTCATCCATTACTTATTTTAGGATTTTCAGCATTAGCTCTTTCAACAAGTTTAGGAACGGATGCGATTTCTCACTCCGGTTTTCACGGTTTAACGCAAGTTGTATATGAATACACATCGTCAGCTGCGAATAACGGATCTGGATTTGAAGGATTAGCAGATAATACACCGTTTTGGAATATTACGACTGGTTTAGTTATGTTTTTAGGACGTTATTTCAGTTTAATTACGATGCTAGCTGTGGCAGCTTCATTGAAAGAGAAGACGGTAGTACCAGAAACAGTCGGAACGTTCCGTACGGATAATGGTTTATTTGGAGGAATCTTTATTGGAACGATTGTAATTGTTGGTGCGTTAACATTTTTCCCGATGTTAGTACTCGGCCCAATTGCAGAATTTCTTACATTGAAGTAATGGAGGGTAAATGATGAGACCGGTAGTAGTAAAAGAAAAACAAGTAAATCAGTCACAAATACATGCTGTAGAAGATGAAGTTAGACAAGCGAAAACGATGGATCGTGATATCGTGACACATGCGATGAAACAATCCTTTGCGAAATTGAACCCGAAAGTAATGATAAAGAATCCGATTATGTTTGTTGTGGAAATTGGATTTATTATTACGTTAATTTTATCCTTTCTTCCAAGTATTTCTAGTAGTGTACCAGGATGGTTTAATATAACAGTTTCTCTTATTCTATTATTTACAGTTTTATTTGCTAACTTTGCAGAAGCGTTGGCTGAAGGTCGTGGTAAAGCGCAAGCCGATTCTTTAAAACAATCGAAGAAAGATGTGTTTGCAAACGTTGTAAAAGAAAATGGAGACATTGTTCAAGTTTCAGCAACTGATCTGAGAAAAGGTGACGTTGTTATTGTAAAACAAGGAGAAATGATTCCGAATGATGGTGAAGTAATTAAAGGATTAGCGTCTGTAGATGAATCTGCAATAACAGGAGAATCAGCTCCTGTTATAAAAGAAGCGGGTGGTGATTTTTGTTCCGTAACAGGCGGTACGATGGTCGTAAGTGATGAGATTACGATTGTAATTACGAGTAATCCTGGCGAATCATTTATTGATAAAATGATTTCGTTAGTAGAAGGGGCTGCACGTCAAAAAACGCCGAATGAGATTGCTTTAAATACAGTATTAACGAGTTTAACGCTTATTTTCTTAATCGTTGTTGTGACGTTGCCGATTTTCACAAATTATCTAGGGTTTCAAATTGATACTGCTGTACTTGTAGCGTTGTTAGTTTGTTTAATTCCAACGACAATTGGTGGGTTATTATCAGCGATTGGTATTGCCGGGATGGACCGCGTGACAAAGTTTAATGTGCTAGCAATGTCAGGGAAAGCAGTAGAAGCTGCGGGTGATATTAATACAATTATTTTAGACAAAACGGGTACGATTACTTTCGGGAACCGTATGGCACATACACTACTCCCTGTGGGAAATGAAACGATTGAACAAGTAGGAAAATGGGCTGCGATTAGCTCAGTTTTAGATGAAACACCAGAAGGTCGATCTGTTATAGAATATGTACAAACGAAATCTATATCATATAATAGAGAAATTGCAGAACAAGGTGAATTTGTTCCATTTAAAGCAGAAACAAGAATGAGCGGTGTTGATTTACAGGATGGAACGAAAGTGAGAAAAGGTGCTGTTGGTGCCGTGATTGAATGGGTTCAATCGCAAGGCGGGATGATTCCAAAAGATGTGAATCAAAAAGCAGATTTGATTTCAAAAGAAGGCGGAACACCACTTGTAGTTGCAGTAGACAATCGTATTTACGGTTTAATATATTTAAAGGATACAGTGAAACCTGGTATGCGTGAACGTTTTGAACAATTGCGCCAAATGGGGATTAAAACGGTTATGTGTACAGGTGATAATCCGTTAACAGCAGCAACAATTGCAAAGGAAGCAGGAGTAGATGAATTCGTTGCTGAGTGTAAACCAGAAGATAAAATTGCGGTTATTAAAGCAGAGCAAGACAAAGGGAAACTTGTAGCGATGACAGGTGATGGTACAAATGATGCCCCGGCATTAGCGCAGGCGGATGTTGGATTAGCGATGAATAGTGGTACGACAGCTGCGAAAGAAGCAGCGAATATGATTGATCTAGATTCGAATCCAACAAAAATCATTGAGGTTGTAGGAATTGGTAAGCAATTGTTAATGACGCGTGGTGCGTTAACAACGTTTAGTATTGCAAACGATATAGCAAAATACTTTGCAATCATTCCAGCGATGTTTACATTAGCAATTCCGCAAATGGAAGCATTGAACATTATGAAATTAACATCGCCACTTTCAGCGATTTTATCAGCATTAATATTTAATGCAGTTATTATTCCACTACTAATTCCGTTAGCGATGAAAGGTATTGCGTATAAACCGATGAGTTCTAATGCATTGCTTAGCCGAAACTTACTCATTTATGGGCTTGGTGGAGTTATCGTTCCATTCATTGGAATTAAAGTAATTGATATGATTGTCGGCTTGTTCATATAAGGAAGAGGGGAAAAAAGATGGCGAAAAAACAAAGTATACTTTCACCAATTATTCGTATTACTTTTACATTTCTAGTTTTGTGCGGCCTCGTATACCCACTTATTGTAACTGGTATTGCGCAAGCGGTAATGAAGGATAATGCGGATGGAAGTCTTATATATAATGATAAAGATGAAGTAGTTGGTTCAAAATTAATCGGTCAAAATTTCACGGATCCACGTTATTTTCATGGACGTGTCTCTAGTATAGAATATAAAGCAGAAGCATCTGGTTCAAATAACTATGCACCGTCTAATCCAGATTTAGCAAAACGAGTTGAGAAAAGTATTGATGACTGGAAGAAACAAAACCGGGCCATTCCAGTTACAGAAGTACCAATAGATTTAGTGACGAATTCAGGTTCAGGGCTTGATCCTGACATTAGTCCGAAGGCGGCTTCTGTACAGGTAGATCGCATCTCGAAATTAACGAATATTTCGAAAGAAAAGCTAGATCAATTGATTAAGGATCAAACGGAAGGTGCAGCGCTTGGCTTGTTTGGAGAAGATCGCGTGAACGTCTTAAAGTTAAATTTAGAATTACAGAAACTAATGAAATAGTAACAGTGCTACCTCAATCTAACGGATTGAGGTAGCACTGTTTCGAAAGAAAGGTTGTGAGTGTTTTGTATGCGGATGACTATAAACCGACGTTTCAAAGGCGAACGCCAGAAGAGTATTTAGAATATATTCGGCAGCAAAATCGCGGAAAGTTAAAGCTATACGTAGGGGCTGCACCTGGAGTTGGGAAAAGTTATAAAATGCTATTTGATGCAAGAGAGATGAAAAAAGACGGTATTGATATTGTAGTTGGTTTAATTGAAACACACGGTAGAAAAGAGACGGAAGAAGCAATTGCTGATTTAGAAAAAGTTCCTTTAAAAGAAATAGATTATAAAGGGAAAGTATTTTATGAACTTGATGTAGAAGAAATTATAAAGCGGGCACCACAAATTGTTGTTGTGGATGAACTTGCGCATAGTAATATTCCCGGATCGAAAAATAAGAAACGTTACATGGATGTGCAGGAATTGTTAGATGCCGGTATATCTGTATTATCAGCGTTTAATATTCAACATTTAGAAAGCGTTCATGATATTGTAGCTCAAATTACGAATGTCAAAGTACGAGAGCGTATTCCAGACTTTATTTTACAAAAAGCAAATGAAATTCAGCTTGTTGATGCAACACCTGAGGTACTCCGGAAGAGATTAATAGATGGAAAGATATATAAGGAAGAAAAAATTCAACAAAGCTTACAAAACTTCTTTACGATAAATAATTTAGGGGCATTAAGAGAGTTATCACTTCGAGAAGTTGCAGATGATATGGATGAGAAAATTAGCCAAACAGTAATAGAACCGATCGGTGTGAAAGAAAAAATTCTCGTTTGTGTACAATACAGTTCAACAGCAGAGAAATTAATACGGAGAGGT
Organism: Bacillus sp. FSL E2-0195; assembly: GCF_038003645.1. Taxonomy (NCBI): domain Bacteria; kingdom Bacillati; phylum Bacillota; class Bacilli; order Caryophanales; family Bacillaceae; genus Bacillus; species Bacillus sp. FSL E2-0195. The sequence goes on from NZ_JBBOPN010000001.1 coordinate 750,833, forward strand.
TGGCGCATGGCTGATCGGCTAAATGCTGAATTGTATGTGTTAAACGTTGAAAGAGAAAATATAGATTCTATTTCAGCAGGCAAAAAGCAAACGATTGAAGAATGGAAATCGCTAACGAATCAATTTGATGCGAGCTTTGTATTAGAAGAAGCAAAGGGAAGAAAGCCCGCTGATGTTATTATTGAAGTTGCAAAAAGACTACAGGTGACACAAGTTTTACTTGGGCAATCGGCGAGAACACGGTGGGAAGAAATACGAAAAGGTTCTATTGTAAATGAAATTATGAGACAAACGAAGTATATTGATATTCATATCGTTGCTGATCAAAGAGCTTAAGAGACCATCTATAGGTCTCTTAAGCTCTTTGTGCAGCATGGGAATGTAGCATTTTCATTGCGTGTAAAACTATAAGTAGAAATATAATTGCCCCTAGGAAGAAAATCCAAAAGTAATTTTGATTAAATAAAAGAAACCCACCTACAATAGGCCCTGTACCCATACCAAGATAGCGAATGAAGTTGTACATACCGATGGCAGTTGCGCGTTCTTGTACGAATTCTTCCGTTAATAAAGTAGTGTGAGTCGGCATAGAAAGTCCCATACTAAAACCGTATAAAGAGGTAACGATAATTACGGATGGGATATTGATGCTATATGTGAAAGAGAATAAAGTGACACATATAATGTTGAAGAAACTAGTGATGAATAAAGCCTGCTTTGTTGTGAAATGTTTTTGCAAAAATTTGTAGCAATAGCTTCCTAACATAAGAGAAAGGGACATCGGTACAAACATAAGACCAATTTCGCTTGCGCTTAGATGAAATATATTTGTTAATATGCTAGGTAAAAAAACGAGGAAACAGAAATATATACAAAATTGAATAAAGCCAATAAGTGTAATGGAAAATCCAGTTTTATTTTTTAAGATAAGCCAGTAATTCTTTTTTGCTTTAGGTTTCTCAATTACATTTGGTTTTGTTTCTGGAAGTAGTGAAATGTTTATAATTAATAAGATGATGCCAATTGTAGATAAAAAAAGAAATATAGATAAGTGGCCATTTATACTGCCGAGATAGCCACCTATGAGAGGACCGATTGCAGGTGCGAGAGCAAGTAACATTTGATAAAGGCTCATCGCTTCTCCGCGTTCTTTTCCTTCAAATAAATCACCGATAATCGTTGCTGCAACTACAGGTATAGCCGCTATTCCTATAGCTTGAACAGCTCTAAAAAATAGAAATAAGTAAATGTTTGGTGAGAAAGCACAACCAATTGAGCCGATTGTACTAATGATTAAACTAGGGATAAGGACAGATTTTCTTCCCTTTGTATCAATTAAAGGTCCGTATATGAGCTGCATAACCGCAAGAACGAATGTGAAAAGTGAAACGGTTAAATTTACAAGATAAAGAGAAGTATGAAACGAATTTTGAATCATCGGCAAGATAGGTGTATAAATATTTTGAGCGAAGGAACCGAGTAAGGCACTCATACAGACAACATATAAAATGAAATTCAGTTTGGTTTTTTCCATAATGTTAACCTCCTTGTCATTTAGTTTCCTTGGAAACTAAATTAATTTTAACATGATTTTCTCACTTGTAAAGATGAAAAAATGATTTTAAAATGGTATATAGTTAAATTGTTTCTTTGGAAACTTAGGAGGCGAATGGATTGGAACGTACAGCGAAACAAATGGAAATACTTTCGGATATTCGTACACTTTTTCATAAAAAAGAAGAGCATTTGAAAGAAAATAATGAGAAGTTTCTTCGTGAGACAGGTGTAAGTGGTATGTCTTTATCTGAGTTACATGTTATCGAGTGTATCGGAAAAAATGGTCTGATGAATGTAACTGCTATTGCAACAGAAATGGGAATGACGAAAGGCGCAATCTCTAAAATTTGTACAAAGTTGTTTCAAAAGCAATTCGTTGAGAAAATGCAAATGTTAGATAATCAAAAAGAAATTTTCTTCCGCTTAACGGAAAGAGGAGATGAAATATATAAAGCTCATGAAAAATTGCATAAACAAGCTGAAGAAAAGTGGCTGTTACTTTTAGATGGATATACGAAAGAAGAGCAAGATTTTATTCAAAGGTTTATAAAGGATGTCTCTGGTCATTTGGAAATATAATTGGAAGAAAAAAACCCTCCATTTCAAGCCTTTTCAATATAATTTCTGAAAGAACTCATATATAATAGAAAAAGATACTTAACATAGTGAATAATTAAGGAGTCAATATATATAAAGAGGAGAGAATAACATGCTTGAAAATACGGGGTTAGTATTAGAAGGCGGCGGTATGCGTGGTGTATATACGGGCGGGATATTAGAATATTTTATGGAACAAGATTTATATTTTCCATATGTAATTGGTGTATCAGCTGGTGCTTGTCATGCAGCGTCGTATCTTTCCAGACAAAGAAATAGAAATAAAACAGTAAATATTGATTATGCATCACATCCGCAGTATTTATCGTATAAAAACTTGTGGAAAAAACGTCAGCTATTTGATATGGAATTCATTTTTCATGAAATTCCAGAAAAGCATGTACCGTTTGATTTTGAAACATACTTTAATAGTCCAGAGCGTTTCCTTGTAGGAACAACTGATTGTGAAACAGGACAGTCTGTTTATTTTGAAAAAGAGGGAACGAATGATGATGCACTAAATTTATTGCAAGCATCTAGTTCATTACCTTTCATTGCACCGGCAGTAAACTACCGAGGTAAGCAATTGTTAGATGGCGGGATTTCAGATCCGATTCCAGTTCGTAAAGCACAGGAAGATGGATTTAAAAAATCAGTCGTTATTTTGACGAGAAATCATGGTTACGCGAAGAAAAAATCAAAATTTGGTTGGATTGCAGCAAAGGCTTATAAGAAGTATCCAAACCTTGTAAATACGATGCTGAATCGTTATGAAGTGTATAATGAAACACTTCACTACATTGAAAAAGAAGAGCAAGCTGGTAATTTATTTGTTATTCGCCCAGAAGTGCCGCTTCAAGTAGATCGTATGGAAAAGGATACGGCTAAATTACAAAGTTTATATGAGCAAGGCTATGAAGATGCAAAGAGACAATTTGCAGATTTACAGGCGTTTTTGCAAAAATAATAATTAGGCTGTGGAGAAGGAGTTCTCTGCAGCCTTTTTTATTATTGGTTTCAATACCGAATGTTGGTTATATACACTTTGGGATTATGGTATAATATGGATAAAATTATGTAGAGAGGTGATACATATGGAAAATGTATATAAAGGGCTTAGACATACTGGATTTACAATGTTGCTTATTTTTGGTGGCGTATTTCTACTGCGCTGGTTCATTCATGATGAAATGTTATTAGATCAGCTTATTGGTTTTAGTATAGGAATGGTAATGGTTATTTCATCAGTGTTCATTCAAAAGTATAGTAAAGAATTGCAGGTAAATGAGAAATATTAAAGGTTTCTAACCTCTTTTAAGTAGTTTGGTCGTAGAGGAGGCTTTCATATGACTTTTTTATTTGCGGTATATTTTGTTTTTATTATGACATTGTTAATTACATTTCTTCTTTCTAAAAGATCATTTGAGAAGCCTTTTATTAAATATATACCAGCGTTCATATTGTTTATTTTGGCTTTCATTTCTTCTATTATTTTTATATTTAATAACGGAATGGGAGAGCTTATGATAGCAATCTTCTTAGGTGTTACAGCAATAGCGAACGGTCTTTTGCTTTTTGCGTTGAAAGTAGTTCGTGTGATTGTTGCAAAAGGAAAGTAGCGCATCGGAATTCGATGCGCTACTTTTTTATTTACGCTTCTTTTTAATAAATGAAAAGGCTAAAGCTGCAATTAAAATACTGCCTTTAATGATATCTTGCGCATAATAAGGAACGTTCATCATTGTAAGGCCGTTTAATATGATTCCAATTAATACGGAACCAAGAAATGTTCCGATGACATTTGGTTTCTTAGCACCGAACATTGCATAACCGATATAGGCAGCTGCAACTGCATCCATTAATAATGGGGCGCCAGCTGAAACTTGTCCTGTTCCAACTCGGCTACATAGAATAATACCGCCAATAGAGGCAAGTAAACCGCTAATCATATAAGCATATACACGGTAACGATCAGTAGGAATACCAGCTAGTCTAGCAGCTTCTCGATTCCCACCTGTCATATAAAAGAAACGACCGTACGTTGTTTTTTCTAAAAATACATATGCAATTAAAACGACGATAAGCATGATAATGACAGGGACTGGAATTCCTAACACAGAACCTTGACCGATAAATAAAAAGGATGGAATAAAATGTCCTTTGGCACCAGACATTCCTTCATAAATAGAAGATCCTTTTGAAAATGTTAAGTGTAGTCCATTCACGATATACATGATACTTAATGTAGCTAGTAAATCTGGTAGTTTAATTCGGATAACGAGTAGTGCATTTAATAATCCAACTAATAGCCCACAAAGAATAGGAACAAGGAGTGTGACTAATAGTTCTTGTCGATATAAAATGAGACAGGAAGCAGCGGCAATGGTTGCTAAACTAGCGGTAGAGCCGACTGATAAATCAAATCCATCTACAATTAATGTAAAGGTAACACCAATTGCAAGTAACGTTACGATAGAAATGGAACGTAAAATATCACTAATATTGTTGTATGTTAAAAAAGAATCGTTGACGATAGAGAAGAAAATTGTAACACCTATAATGATAGCAATCGTACTAAATTGATAAAAAAGATGAGTAGGTAAATATAGTTTCTTAGTTTTTGTTTTATGAACGAGATTCAATGGAATAACTCCCTTCAGATAAATGTAAAAGCTGTTCAGGAGATAGTCCGTCTGGTAAGTATTCACCTACAAATTCTCCGTTTGCGAGTATAAGAATGCGATCAGCGATATGTAGTGCTTCATCTTGTTCTCCTGTGAAGTAAATTACGGAACTTCCGTTTCCAGTAATGTTACGAATGAATTGAAAAATGTCTTGTTTTGCAGCTATGTCTACACCTTTAGTTGGCTCGTCCAAAAGAAATAGATTCGGTTTGAATCCATGCCACTTTGCAATGGAGACTTTTTGCTGGTTTCCACCGCTAAGTGAATGAATAAATGCTTTTGGGTCATTGGGTGAAATGCTGAAAGAAGAAATTGCTGTAGTAGCATTATTTACTTCGGTTTGCTTTCGTCTCCAACCTGATTGGTGTAAATTAGTGTGGCTTATAATATCTTCCGAAAGAAATACACCTTGTTTTCTTCTTTCCTCTGGTACAAGTGCGATCTTTGCTTTAATCGCATCTCGCGGTGTTTTAATTGTTATTGTTTGACCATCTATTTCTGCGTGATAAGTATGACGAGTACCAAATAACGTTTCAGCAAGTGTTGTTTTGCCACTGCCAATTAATCCGTATATCACAACAGTTTCACCTTTCCGTACGGTGAGAGAAAGGGGAGAATGGTCTTTGTGTAATGGAAGTTCTTGTACTTTAAATAATTCTTCGCTCCCTCGTTTTGGCGCTGTATTAATAGGAAGTGTAAGTTGTTTTCCAGTCATCGCTTCCACAATTTGTTGATCTGTAACCTTTGTGATCGCTTCAGAAAGTGCAACTTTACCGTTATGTAATACGGTTACATCATCCGCGAAATTTCGAATCTCTGATAAACGATGAGAAATTAAGATGATGCCAATTCCTTTCAATGTTAAATCTTTTAATAGTTGCCCGAAGGTTTCAACTTCTTTCGGTCCAAGAGAAGAAGTAGGCTCATCTAATAAAAGATAATTTGTATTGTTGGATAAAGCTCTTGCGATAAGAAGTAATTGTTTTTCATGTAATGAGCAGTTTGAAACATCTTCCGAAACATTTAAATCAGCCTGTACAGTTTGCAAATGTTGTTTAGCGAGTGAGACTAATTTTGACTTTGAAAATAGTACTTTATTTTGCATTGCTAAATGATCGATTAGTACATTTTCTAATACAGATAATCCAGGAATAAGTCCGTGATCCACTTCTTGTGTTACGAAAGAAATACCATGTTTTTTTGCATCGCGTGGTGAAGTAAAGGAAATAGACTGATTATCAATTTTTATATTCCCAGCAACTGGTTGAATTTCACCAGTTGCTATTTTTAGTAAAGTACTTTTTCCTGCACCATTCATTCCTAGTAAAGCGTGAACTTTTCCTTTTTGTATGTTAATAGAAACATTTTCTAGTACAGGGGTAGAGATGTGATAAGAATGTGTAATGTTTTGAAGAGAGAATGTCATCATTTTTTCTCCTTCTCTAATTTTTTCATCCAAGGTGAATATGCATCTTTCGAGTCTCCCCAACCGTTTATATGTTTTGATAATTGATCCATCGTTATATTTTCTTGTGGCAAACTATTTTTCTTTACTAAATAAGGTTCTAGTGAATAAATATCTGGCGTTTGTTCACCAGCGATTTTCTTGTATAAGAAACGCACTTGAACTTTACCGACTTCAGCTGGATCGGTTGCAGCCGTAGCAGTCCAAGGTGAATTTTCTTTTTGCATGAGTTGTAAATCTTCATTACTTAAGTCAATGCTGTATACTTTTATATCTGTACGACCAGCTTGTTCGAGTGCTTTGACGGCCCCCTTAGCAAACTCATCCCACGAAGCGAAAATAGCTTGTAAATCACCTTTTTTCGGATATTTTTTTAGTAAAGCCTCTACTTGTGTTTGCGTATCAAGTGGTGTGTTATTACTAGCGGTACCAAAGCGTGCAACTTCTTTTATATTTGGATAACGTTTATAAAAAGCATCAATGATAACATTGCGACGTTCCATTGGAGCAAATCCGCCAACCCATACGACGGCGATATTCCCTTGTCCATTCAGATCTTCCGCTAACGTTTTTAATGATTTCCATGCAAGACTATAGTCATCTTGATCAATAATCGTTACGCCTGGTAAGCGTAGGTCGTTATCAAATGCAACTACAGGAATATTCGCTTGTAATGCTTTTTCTACTCCGGGTTTTAGTGCTTCAGAGCGACCGTGATCAATTAAAATACCATCAACTTTTGAATTAATAGCAGTATCTAGATTTGCTGCCATTTTTGCTAAATCATTATCAGAATTGTAGACTTGCACACTGCCGCCGAATAGCTCGACTTGTTTTTTGACACCCTCAATATATTGAGAGGAAAAAGTTCCGATGGACATTTGCATAATTAATGCGATTTTTAATGGCTTTTTTACTTGGCTTGGAATTTCTGTTTGTAAATGATTTGTTGCTGTAGTAGTTTCTTTCTTCACCGTTTGTTGCTTTTGTGAAGAGATAGCATCTTGTTCACTTGTGCAAGCTGTTAATGCGAGTAAGAGAATAATGAGTACGGTGGAACATAATTTTTTCATAAAAAAATCCCTCCTAAATTAAGAAAAGAGAGGAGGGAGTGAAAATAAAAACGTCTTTTCATATAGAAAAGACGTCTTATCATATTACTCTTATCTTTCAACACAATGTGTTGTAAGAATTAGCACCGTGCCCATAAATGGGTCGGTTGCCGGGCTTCGTAGGGCTCATCCCTCCACCTGCTCTTGATAAGACATCGAATATTTAACTATTTCGAATTATTCCATAAGTGTATGCTGTTGTCAAATGTTTTTTTGTAAATAAAAAATCCCTCACAACGAGGGATTTTAATGTGGTAAGAAAACTAATTGATAAGCGAACAAGATCCCGAATAAATACACAAGTGGGTGAACAGCACGGAATTGTCCTTTTGCCACTTTCATAAGTGGGTATGAAATAAATCCAAGTGCAATACCTGTTGAGATACTTGATGTAAGTGGCATGCTTAAGATTACTAAAAATGCTGGGAATGCTTCATCGAATGTATCCCAATCGATGTGGCGAACTGAGCCCATCATAAGACTACCAACGATAATTAGTGATGGTGCTGTAATAGCTGAAACGCCAGAAACAGCGCTCACTAACGGTCCGAAGAATGCTGCTAATGCAAATAGAACAGCTACTGTAACAGTTGTTAAACCAGTACGACCACCAGCTGCAACACCAGCAGATGATTCAATGTAAGCTGTTGATGGTGTTGTTCCGAACATAGCTCCAATTGTTGCTGAGAATGAGTCAGATAGAAGAGCTCGTCCTGCTTTTGGAAGCTTTCCATCTTTCATAAATCCACCTTGTTGTGCAACGCCAAGTAGTGTTCCAGTTGTATCAAATAGTGTAACAAGGAAGAATGAGAACACAACGCCGTATAATCCGTAGTTAATTACATCAGATACAGCAGTAATTGGATTTGAAACGATAATTCCTTCTGGTAATCCAGGCATTGATGTAACGCCGCTTGAGAATGTTAATTGACCTGTGAAGTAAGCAATAATACCAGTTAATAACATTCCGATAAATAGTGCCCCGTTTATATTTAAAGACATAAGGATAATTGTAATTCCAAGGCCAGCTAATGCTAGTAGAACTGGAGCAGAGTGAAGGTCGCCAAGCCCAACTAAGTTTGCATCATTTTTTGTAACAATTCCCGTTAAGCGCAAACCGATAAAAGCAATAAAAAGACCGATACCAGCAGTAAGTGCATGTTTTAAGTTCTCAGGAATTACTTCCATTAATTTCGTACGGAAAGATGTGAATGATAACAAAATTAAAATCATACCTGCTACGAATACAGCAGAGAATGCAATTGCGAAAGTCATGCCTTCATGGGCTTTTACAACAGAATAAGAGAAGTAAGCATTTAATCCCATACCTGGTGCAATTGCGATTGGTAAATTAGTAAAGATCGCCATAAATAATGTTCCGACAACAGCAGCGATAATTGTAGCTGTAAATGCTTGTTCAAACGGAACACCTGCATCCCCAAGGATGACAGGGTTTACGACAATGATATATGCCATTGTTAAAAAGGTAATAATACCTGCCATAATTTCAGTTTTAATAGAAGTTTTATGTTTTGAAAGGTTAAACATATAAACATCCTTTCTTTTTACGAATAATTTTCACAACAGTTATATATAATATTCGTTTTTTAACTATTTTGCAATAGTTTTGCATAAAAACTTTAGAACAACTCATATTTTATGTCGTAAATTCGAATATTAATCGTAAAACTGTGTGTGCATTGCGGTTCTTTAATGTGTAAGTAGTTTTTTTTATTGTGCGCATTATAAGGGGAAAGGAGTTGAAGGAAGTTATGCCGCAGCAAAAAAACTTTTTAACAATGCCAGCACAACATCAAAATAAACAACCTGGTATTGAATCGTTAATGAATCCTCTTCCAAAGTTTGAAGATCCAAATTATAAAGGAAGTGAAAAGTTAAAAGGAAAGAATGTATTAATTACAGGAGGAGATAGCGGGATTGGAAGAGCTGTTTCTATCGCTTTTGCAAAAGAGGGAGCAAATATTGCGATTGCTTATTTAGATGAGGACGAAGATGCAACTGAGACGAAACAACTTGTGGAAAAAGAAGGCGTGAATTGTGTATTATTGCCGGGAGATTTGAGTAATGAACAACATTGTAAAGAGATTGTAGAAGAGACCGCCCAGCAGCTAGGGGGGCTAAATGTTCTTGTGAATAACGTCGCACAGCAATATCCGCAGCAAGGACTAGAGTATATTACAGCGGAACAGCTAGAAAAAACGTTCCGTATTAATATTTTTTCTTATTTTCATGTTACAAAAGCAGCCCTCTCTCATTTAAAGCAAGGGGATGTAATTATAAACACGGCATCTATCGTTGCGTATGAAGGAAATGAAACGTTGATTGATTATTCTGCAACGAAAGGAGCGATTGTCGCTTTTACAAGATCGCTATCTCAGTCGTTAGTACAAAAGGGAATTCGTGTAAATGGTGTTGCACCAGGCCCAATTTGGACACCGCTTATTCCATCCAGTTTTGATGAGAAAAAAGTATCACAGTTTGGGAGTAATGTTCCTATGCAAAGGCCTGGTCAGCCGTATGAATTAGCGCCTGCATATGTATATTTAGCGTCTAGTGATTCGGCATATGTAACGGGACAGATGATGCATGTAAATGGTGGAGTAATTGTGAATGGATAGTTTTCATTTATAAGAGCAAAGTAAAGTTAATTGTATTTATCCCGCTATTTGCGGGCAGTAAGACTCCTACCTAACAATTCGGTGAATACAAGGAAGTTAGGTGGGAGATAAATGTCCGTAAATGCTCGATTGGTGAAGGCTAATCCTCAGTGGGGATGGACAAAATCCCCCAACGAGTAAAGTTTCACTTTATTATGATGTTAGTGCTAGGGAGGATTTAGATGAAGAAAGTATGGTTTATCGTAATCCTATTTTTCTGCCTGCCAGCTAGCGTTTTTGCTAATACAGATCATTTAATATTAGTTAACCTTACGACGAATCAGCTGTCTTTTTTTGAAGATGGAAACTATACTAAGACATTTCCGATAACGACAGGAAAAGACAGGACCCCGACGCCTGAGGGTAATTTTTGTATTATAACTAAATATAAAAATAAAGAATACCATCGTAAAAAAATAGCTGGGGGTGCTCCGAATAACCCTCTCGGTACGAGGTGGTTAGGTCTAGATAAAAAGGAATATGCAATTCATGGAACAAATCGGGAATGGACGATTGGAAGCAGGGAGTCGAATGGTTGTATTCGCATGCACGATCGGGACATACAATGGTTATACGACCGGGTACAATTACAGACGAAAGTAATTATTTCTCGTTTTCATACGAGTCCCGAATATGAAGCGTATAAGCTTGGTTATCGGGTTGTGAGTTGGAATGGTCGTAAAGTAGAAGAAGAACAAATTGGAATGCTTACGTTAGTAGATCGTGTAAATATATATTGGCAAGAACCAAATGGACAATTGACGAAAGTAAAAACGGTATTGCCAAATGAAAAATATACAGTGTATTCCAAACGAAAAGATGGAACTTATTATATAGGAAACAATTTGTATATTGTAGATGTAACGGGAGAAAAAATTCGTTATGAGCAATTACCTTATTCGATTTTAAGTAACATATATAAAAGGAAATATAATGTTCCATAATAGCTACCGTGTATAGGCGGTAGCTTATTTGTGATGAAGTTTAGTTGGTTTTAATGATTTCATACCAATCGCGCGCCTGTAAATAGTGAGATAAAAAAATTGAAACAGCAACTATTATGTTTTGCTGAATATAATACAGTACAGACTGGGGGGCGGTCACATTATGAAAAGTGAATTTGCATTTAAAATTTTCTTAATCACGACTTGTTTATTTATCGTGTATTTATATGCGTTACTCGTCTTCTCCTTTTATGTTCCATATATTGATTTAATATTGTTCGTTGGATTTATTTGGGCATTTGTTAAAGCGAGGGAAGGGGAGAAGAGTGTATATCGGCGCATTACTTTATGCGGGACGGTCCTTCTCGTTATTTTGTACTTTTTTATGATGCATGATGTTTGGAGAGGAATGTAAAAAAGCATACGACTAATCGTATGCTTTTACCTCTGCCAATGATGGAAGTGAAGCGATTGCTCCGTAGTTTGTACATGTTATGGCACCTACTTTATTTGCAAAAGAGACAAACTCGGCTAAATCTGTGAATTTTTGAGGAAGCGTTTGTTCATTTTTAGAAATTTGATACAACATCGCTCCGACGAAAGCATCACCAGCACCAGTTGTATCTACTTGTTTAATTGAAATAGAAGGTACAATGATTTGAGCTTCTTTTGTCGCGAGAAGAGTACCGTCTTTTCCAAGTGTGATAGCTACAACTTTAGCCCCGTAATTTAATAATTTTAGTGCTGATTGTTGTAGATTAGTTTCTTTAGAAAGCATCGTTGCTTCTTCTTGGCTTACTTTTACGAAATGTGCGTGTTTTATAAAGGATAGGCAATCTTGAGAAAATTGTTCTATATCTGTAATAAGTGCATCTCGATAATTTGGATCAAAAGAAATAAAGTGATTATTGTCTTTTGCATATTGTAATAGTTGAAAGTATGTTTCTTTTAATGGACTTGATAATAAGGCAGTTGCCGAACCGAAATGTATTAGATCATTACTTTTTATTTTTGCTAAATTAATTTTATTAAAGGTGTATTGACCATCAGCCCCACGCATAAAAATAAAATCACGTTCACCATCTTTATCGATAGATACGAAAGCAAGCGTTGTTTGTTTATCTTTTATGAGCATTGAAGTGTCAACATGAGCACGTTGTAAAGTTTGTTCTAGAAAATCACCAAATGGATCATTTCCTACTTGCCCCATAAATGTAGCATGTCCACCTAATTTTGTAATAGCAGCGGCAACGTTAGCGGGAGCTCCACCAGCTTTCTTTTCGAAATCAGTACCATCTACTAAAGAAACATTGGAGTTTCGGCAAACGAAATCAATTAATAATTCACCTATACAAAAAACATTTCTCATATAATCCCTCTTTTAAGTTTATATTGTGTAATTGTAAAGTTTAGTTTTGCATCTGAAAAGATTGCGATATGATGTGTAATGTCTTTTCGCGGAAATACTCTAGACGTAAAGACAGTGGAACCATCATATAAGAAGATTTCTACGATGCTATTATCTACAAATATTCTGAGGTCTATCGTATCTTGAATATCAATTTTTTCACAGCGTTCATATCCATATTCTCCGCCAAATTGGTGATGGAAGTTGCTTCGGTCTATGGAAACAGTTCCTTTTTCACGGTTAAATATAATCGGGAAAGAATCTTCTTCATTATGGAAGAGAGAAAGGCCAAAGTTATTCGCATCATCTGTTTTAAGAGTTACAATTAATTCATATGAGCATTCATGGCCAAGGGTCGCCAGTACGTTTAATCCAGTTGATATGTCACCTGAAATCTCTTTTTTTGTTGTTCTTAGTTTTTTTAGTTCTGAAACTGGTTTTTGTTTTAATATATTATTTTCTAACGTTAGTTCTCGTGGAAGTGTTAAACAATGAGCCCACATATAATCATCAGAAGGGTATGTTATTTCGCTTGAGCCCGCCCAAGCAAATAAAAGGCGGCGTCCAGATTGATCTTCTAAAGTTTGAGGGGCATAAAAGTCGAAACCTTTATCAACTTCGTAATACGAATCAATATGGAAATATAAATTTTCAATATCGAAATTTCCGATTGCATATATGACATTATATACATTTTGAAAATTCCCCTCGTCTTTTTCGATTCCTTGTGGCGAAAAGAGTAACATATCTTTCCCTAATAATTGGAAATAGTCGGGGCACTCCCACATAAATCCGAACTCTTTTAAATTTGTTTTAACCTCGCCTTGGAAATTCCAACTGTATAGGTCTAGTGACTTATATAATAATAGAGTACCCGTTTTATTTTCACGTTGTGCTCCGAGTAACATATAGTACGTATCGTTATTTTTCCATACTTTGGGGTCACGTACATGCTTCGTATATCCGTCAGGAATCATATCAATAACAGGATTATTACTATACTTAGTCATCGTATATTGAGAATCCATCGTTACCATACATTGTTTAGCATCCCGAGAATCATTAGGTTTCTTTATATTCCCTGTATACAATAAGTGAAGAAGCCCATCTTTTATAATAGAGCTACCAGAATATGCGCCATGTGACTCATAGCTTTCGGTAGGGATAATGGCTACAGGCATTCGTTCCCAGTTAATAAGATCTTTTGATTTTACATGCCCCCAATGTTTCATTCCGTGAATCGGGCCAAATGGATACCACTGATAAAAAACATGATATTCATCATTGTAGTATGATACACCGTTAGGATCATTCATTAATCCATATGGCGGATGAATATGATAAATCGGTTTCCATGAATCTTGATTTGCAATTGTATATAAAGAATGTAATTCTTCTTTATTGGATTGCAGTATTGTTTTATATTTCGACATAGGTTTTTACCTCGTTGTTATTTACTTTCTTTATATAAAATGAGAGTGGCAACAAAAGCAGTAATAACTGCAATAGCGAAGCCGATTACATAATGAATCACATTCATCATGCCAAGCGGTGCAACAATTGTAAGCATTGGAATACCTGTTAAACCGTATGCATTGGCTGCGACTTGCATCCAAACAACGTAAGCGCCTCCAATTGCGCCACCAATAGCAGCTGCAATAAATGGTTTACCAAGTTTTAAATTGACACCAAAAATAGCTGGTTCTGTAATTCCTAAAAATGCTGACGCTGCTGCTGGAATTGCGATTTCTTTCGTTTTTTTGTTTTTTGTTTTGAAATAAACTGCTAAAGTAGCTCCGCCTTGGGCGACGTTAGCCATTGACCAAATAGGGAGTAAGAAATTGACACCGATATCTTTATTAGCAAGTAAGCCAGCTTCAATAGCGTGGAAGCTATGGTGTAAGCCAGTAAGAACGATTGTTGAATATAGACCACCGAATATAAGACCAGCCACTGGTCCTGCAAATTGATAAATAGTATTTAAAAGGTACGTAATACCGTCACCGATTTTATATCCAATTGGTCCGATAATAATAAGTGATAAAAAGCCAGTTATAATAATTGTTAAGAACGGTGTAACTAATAAATCTAAAGAGTTCGGAACTCGTTTGCGGAGTTCTTTTTCAATTGTACTCATAACGTATACGCATAATAAAATAGGTAAAACAGTGCCTTGATAGCCAATCATATCAATATCCATACCGAGGAAATGTAAAACAGTTGGTTTTGCGTTTGCAAGAGTCCAAGGATTCGTTAAGTTTGGGTGAGTTAATATACCACCAATAACGGCACCTAAGAAAATATTTCCTCCAAATTCCTTGGCTGCACTAACACCGATTAAAATAGGTAAAATAACGAAAGCTGCACTTGAGAACATATCAAGTAATTGGATAAGTGGGTGATCGCTAGGAACTAATTTAAACGCTTTAAACATTCCGAGTAGTCCCATAAGTAAACCACTTGCAACGATGGCTGGAATAATTGGAACGAAAATATTGGATAACGTTTTTGCTAGGCGAGTAATCGGATTCATTTTTTTCTTAGGAAGATCGTTTGATGCCGTAGAATCAAGTTCAGTTATTCCGATTAGTTTTGAAAACTCATCATACACTTTGTTTACTACGCCAGTGCCAAAAATAATTTGGTATTGCTCATTCGTTGCGAAAGCACCTTTAACCCCATCAATGGTTTCGATTTCTGACGTGTTTATTTTTGTTTCATCTTTTAGTACAAGACGAAGGCGAGTAGCGCAATGAGTAGCACGAATAATGTTTTCTGTTCCTCCGATGTTCTGTAAGACTTGAGCTGCAATTTGTTTCATATCCATAAAAATTCCCCCTTACTATATACTTCGAGTTTGTGGAACCGGTTCCGTTTTTGGTTAAAATAAAAAACAGGGACGTGATGTGAAAATCCTGTTTTTTAAATATGGAACCGGTTTTAATTTTATTATAAAGCGCCTTTAAATTTTGTCAACGCTTTCTTGAATTTTTAATGTATAGCGAGAATGTAATATTTTAGGGATTGTTTTATTTTCAACAAGCTGCGAAAGGGAAGTAGCAGCAAGCTTACCAGCATGCTCATAGTCAAATGCGATTGTCGTTAAGCTAGGGTGTACCATTTCAGAAATATCATATCCACCGAATCCTACTACAGATATATGATTTGGTATGGAAAGGTGGTTAGAATGAATTACTTTCATGGCTCCAAGAGCGATATTATCTGTAGCACATACGATAATAGTAGGACGGTTGTTATCTAAAATATGTTGTACTTGTTTCATCGCATCTTCTATTTTGAAAGTTGTTTCGTAGTAAGAAGCGATGCAAGTAGGTTCTAAATTTTCAATGGCTTTTTGAAAACCATTTTTTCGATTTACACCAACAGAAATATCATCTTTTTCTACTCCTAAATAAGCGATATGGCGGTGTCCTTGTGATAATACGTATGCTCCTAGCTCATAAGCAGCGTCAAAATCATCGTGAACGAGGCAATATTGATTCTCATATTCTTGACCAACAAATAAAATAGGGGTAGTAGAATTAGCGATGATGTGTTTATGCTCGTTTGTTAAAGTTTTTGTTAATAAAATTATACCAGCTACTTTTTGCTTTATAAAGTTTTCCATTGCTTGAATTTCTGTTTCAATTTTTTGATTCGCATTTGCAACAAGCATCTGATAGTTATTTTCCTGTAAAGCATTATCAATACCAATAAGTGTTTTTGTTGTAGCAAAGGAGTCTAATCGGGGGATAATAACGCCAATTAAATTTGTTGTTTTCGCTTTTAAACTTTGCGCAAATGTATTTGGAGAGAAATTCGTTTCTTGAATAATACCTTCAATTTTCTTTTTTGTTTTATTACTTACATAGCCACCATTTAAGTAACGAGAGACAGTACTTTTTGCAACCCCAGCTAATTTGGCGATATCTACAATTGTTTTAGCCATAGTATTCCACCTTCATATTCATAAAAAACTTTTAATTTTATTATAGGGAGAATTAAAGGTTACGTAAACAAGAAGAGAAGAAGAAAAACCACCTCACGTATATGAGGTGGAATAAGTGTTAATATTTCGGTTTAAATGTATGACAACACGTTTTTACACTCGTTGTTACAGAACTTTCAAGCGTCTCGTTTGTTAAAGTAGCGCTTGTATACGAACTGTTTTCAATTTGACCTGCTTCTTGTGCATCAGGTTGAACAACGATTGCACTTGCTTTACAAAAATTACCTTGTCCCCAAAATGAGCAATTGGAAACAGAGCATTTCACTTCTGGCATAAAACCCCCTCCTTATACATTAGTGTGGGATTTTACGCCCATTTCATGTGTAGAAGGAGTTTCCTTTTCTCATTACTGCTTCGTTTGCTCAAGCCATTCTTTTAATTTATCTTTCGGTTGTTCACCGCTAATACGGCTCACTTCTTTACCATCTTTAAAATGAATGATTGTTGGAGTTCCTTTAATTTTATATTCATCCCAAGGAGCATCTAATTTTTCAATATCCATCACTTTCATATCAACATTTAAGTCTTTAGCCATTGGTACTACAATAGGAGATAATTTTTGGCAATGAACACAAGATGTTTGATAAAAGTATACTGTTTCTTCTTTTTTCTCTTTTAAATTCTTTTGGAGATCTGAAAGAGAAATTTTGTTTGTGTAGTAGTCAGGACCATCTGATTGACTAGTAGCATTATCAATTTTCTGGCTCGTTGAAGCATTTTTTTCTTCCATTTGTGTTACAGCGAAAATTGCTGCAAACAAGGCGATAATAATACCGCCAAATATAAGCATTTTTTTCATTCTTTCATCTCCTTATTTGTTTTTAATTACAATAAAGCTGCAAATAGCGATTGTGATAAAGCCAATAAGAGCTAAAAACGGGATTGTCACAAAGCCGAACCAGTTTATGTATTCTCCCGTACAAGGTACGCGTCCGCAAGCTGCTCCTGCAGCTGATAGTGCTGAAAGTTTTTGAATTGCATAATGATATAAAGAAATACAAGCACCAATACTTGCAATTGGTAAGGAATAACTTGCAATGCGATAATCTTTTTTTATTATAGCAATGCCGAGCCATAAAACGAATGGATACATAAAGATACGTTGATACCAGCAAAGGACACAAGGCTCAAATTTCATGATTTCGGAAAAGTATAGGCTACCTAGCGTAGCAATAAAAGAAGCTCCCCATGCAGTAAATAAAGCATACTCTTGCTTTTTTTCTCGTCCCATATTTTATACCTCACTTATAATAGTTACATACTAAATTATAGTATGAAGTAGTACAGAAAAGAAAGAGAAAATATGTTTATCAATAAAAGTTTTGTAAAAGGAAACTTTTATTGATATAAAAATGTTCAAAAAAGCGCCATTCTCTAAGAGAGAATAGCGCTATATTTTACATTTGAATTTGCTCTACTTCTTCTACATGTGACTTTTGGGATGCGTGGTCAATATATTGAAATAGGAGCTGCAATTGTTTATCAACTTCTGGTAGTTCTTTACTGTATTGATAAGCGTGTAAAAAATGCTCAATACGCTTAGAAAATAATTGATCGTTCGTTTGAACCATGAGAACGAGTAATTTATCCCAATTACAGCAATACGTGTAATAGAGAGCTTTATCATAGTCGTTATATGTTTGCACTGTGTACCCTCCTTACCGAGGAGTTATATATAGTGTGTGACAAGTAAGGAGAAATACACTTGAAAGAATTTGTTAAGAAAAAAGGTGAATGAAAAGAGAAAAACGAGGGATTTCCTCGTTTTTATGCTTTTGGCATTGGCGTAGGTGTTGGCTTGCCATACCCTTCTTTGTATTTATTGTCGATATAGTTACGAATTTCGAGCGTTGATTTTCCTTTTTGTTTCATGGAAGCCGATTCAACCGCGATTTCTAGGCAGTTGACACAAGTTGTTGCGTGGGAATCCCAAACAACTTCACCATTCTTTTTAATTTCACGAATAAAGCAGTTTTTATTGTTTTTATGTCCTACACTCTCACCGCAACCGCAGTAACATGGAATCCAATCTAATAGCTCTGCATTTTGTCCAGCGACAGTGTAGATATCTTTCATTTGCGGATCAAGCTTGTCTAGGAAGGTAGGGAGTGTGTCGACTCCTTTTGTCTTTTCTTGAATATCAGCTTGCTGAGTATGTGATGCGTGGTCATGCTCTTCTTTTGATTCAGAAGATTTTTTTTCATTTGTACCAGTACTCCCGCATCCAGTAAGAATTAAGCTCAGTACTACAAGTAAAGAAAATACATACTTTTTCATTCGCTTGTCCCCTTTACAAATGTATTAATAAAATTGTATCAGAGATTATGGTGTGTCGGGTGAAGATTTTTTCGACTGATTTTTGAAGCGCCATCGTAGTGAATGGAATAGAAATAAGATTGGGATATAAGCGTATACAATATACAATCCAGCCTGAGATAGTACGGTATTTAATGTATTGATGCTTTCCCTGTTTGTGAAAAACAAAGATGAAACAAATATAGTCGCGATAAACAATGGCAATGTAATGTTAAATGGTATGTGAAAAGAGTATTTACTAATACGACAAGAAGACCAAATGGTTAAACAAAGATTAGGTAAAATAATAAGAAACCAGATGAAAATAATAATGTATTCAAATCGCTGAATGAATGGGACTTTAATAATTTTTAGCATTGTTAAAGTAGGCCAAATTGTATGATGCAGTTGGCCCTGACTATAGTACATAAGGGAAACGATTGCTAGTACTACATATAAAATAGTTGTGAAAGCAATCCCGCCATGTGCCCATTTATGTAGCGATTTTCCCTTTTTAATAAGTGGGTAAAAGATAAGGATTGCTTCAAATCCAAGAAACTCTAATGCAGATGCTTTCGCTGAATATAGAATGTCTGCAGGTGAATGGGTGAAAATAGGTAAAATATTACGGACATGTGCGTATTTCATAGGGAAAACTAAGAAGAATAGTACGAAAATCGGTATTACGACTCCCCAAAAACACATTCCTGTTACAGAGCGGAAGCCACCTTTTATTACGTAATACGTCACGAGTAAAAATAATAATGTTAATTTCCATGGTTTAATTGTAGGAAAGACCCATACTTGAATGACTTCGATATATGTACGAAGCACAGTAAGGCAAAATAACAGAAGATATGCAGCAAAGCACATAGACAAAAAGGTTCCAATCCATTTTCCGAAACATGTCGTATGAATGGTCATCAAATCATTGTCTTTATCTAACATTTTTAACATACAAAACAGTACGATATGAGTTAAGACACCCGCAACAATAAGGGAAATCCAAGAATCATAACCAGCATATTGTGCAATAACTCGTTGGTATCCTAACACGCCTACTCCAATTTGAAGAGAGTGTAATAAAAGAAATGTGAAATAAGGGGAAACAGTCATTGTTTTATTTTGCTCAGCCATTGTAACACCTCACTATTCTCCGATACCAGATTGCACAACATTGATTTGTACGTGAACAGCAACATCTACATTAGGGTACATTTCTTGAATTTGTTTTATAGTCCATTTTCTTGAATGACTACGAATTTCTTCCCGTATCCCTATCGGATCGACCTCTTTTTCTTGGAATTGTTTTATTAATTCGTTTAAATGTTTCTCAACTGTTTTTTCTACATGTTTTTTTATGTAAGTTATGTTTTCGTTTTTCGCTAAATCAAGCCAGTTTGGAGCGCTTTTTATGAGTCCATTTAATTTTAAGTGGATGTTAACTTTCGGAATGTCACCAGTATCGGAAAGGTAACAAACGCTCTTTCCAGATAAGTTTTGAGTGGCAATTAATCCTTTATGGTTACCTTGCTGTATTGGAACTTCATAACGACCATTTGTAGTTGGATTAAGGAGTAATTTCAATAAAAAAGATCCTTTTTTATCTGTGTACATAACCACTTTATCCTTTTTTAAAAAAGCGAGTCCTTTAATGGAAGCAGACTTGTCTTCATCAATTTCAATATAAGGAAGAAATGGATCGCATCCTGATGAATAAAAGTTATATAAAAAAATATTTAAAGCAGTCCGTGGAATCGTTTCGGCTTCTATGTTTTGCTCCAGTAAGTCAGACAGATAGAGTGATCCATTTGTTTTAATATGTTTGAGCAGTTTTTCTGTAGAACCGTCTACCAGTGCTAGTTGAACATCTCGACCAATATTAGGATCACGTTGCAAATTATTTATAATATCGCCAATTCCATGTTCGCCAATGGATTTTCCAAAAAGCACAACACGCATTTGACCGACAGCGATAGTATGAGGCGATTTTGCATTTAGTCGTGAAGATATTGTTTCAATCGTGCCAGCAGTAGTTGACTGAGTTTCTGGTTTTGATTGAACGCCTTTTGTGTAATCGGGATATAAAATCGTCCCGCGAAATTGTTTGTCTTTCGTTATATCAAATCCACCTACATGAATCATTCGCTGTGTGTCTACTATATTCGGTTGTGTACAGCCGGATTGGAAAATTAAAGTGATAATGGAAAAGCATAATAAAGTATTTTTCATTTCTCTTCACCATCATGTTTTTCTTTCGCTTTGTTTGGATCATAGCGCCATTTCTTTTTTGGTCTTAGAAAAGAGGAACGTCCAGCAGTTTGACTAAATGGCAGGCGAAGGAGCCCCTCTGCTGTCCCTAAACCGCGAAATGGATATAAAGGTAATAAATAAGGTGATCCAAGTGATTTTAAGCGAATTAAATGAGCTAATATGAATACGAATCCTACAATGAGACCTAAGCCCCCAAATGCACCAGCTAAAAGAATAAGTGGAAATCGTAGTATCCGGATAGTAGAAGACATTTTTACAGTTGGTGTTGTAAAAGAAGCGAGTGCTGATAAAGCAACTGCAATTAATAAAATGGTACTCGTTAAAGCAGCCTGAACAGATGCTTGGCCAATTACAATCCCGCCAACGATGCCGATTGTTTGTCCAACTTTTGTAGGTAATCGTGCTCCAGCTTCACGGAGCAATTCGATTGTGATTTCTAAAAAAAGTGCTTCTAAAATGGGCGGAAAGGGTACATTAGCTCTTGAAAAAATAATCGGACCTAGTAAATCCGCAGGAATCATTTGATAGTGATACGTTAATACAGCTGTATAAATAGCTGATGAAAATAGAGAGAATGCTGCTCCGAAAAAACGAACCAATCTAAGAAATGAGCCTGCTATCCATGGTAAATAATAATCTTCTGGAGATACGAAGAAATCGAGTAATGTCGCCGGTCCAGCTAATGCGTATGGTGAACCATCTGTTAAAATGACAACACCACCATTAATGAGTGCATAAACAGAACGATCTAAGCGCTCTGTAGGTAGTAAAACAGGGAAGGGAGAGTTACTATTATCGCTAATAAATTGTTCGATCATAGTCGCATCGAAAGGAACATCAAAGTCAATGCCTTGTAGGCGCTGCATTGCAGTATTGACGTGCTGATCATTTGTAATGCCTTCGATGTAAGCAACTACGACCTTTGTTTTTGATATAGAACCAACTATAACTTCTTTGAAAACTAATTGTTCTGTTACGATATTTCGCCGAAGTAAGTGTATATTTGTATCGATATTCTCAACGAAGCCGACTTTTGGACCGATGACACTATATTCATTCTCTGTATCGTTATATAACCTTGTACCTAAAACTGAACTTTCAGCACGAATAAGTGCATATTCTGCTGAGTGAGAATCATTTTTTAGCTGAATAAGTACATACCCACTTAATAATTTTTCACGAATATCATCAATAGTAGGGCCAGTGATAATCTCCTCAAGTGTGACGATATTTGCTATATCACTTATATTTTCAATGTGATCTAATTCTCTTTTAATAGGTGTTAAAATGAATCGATTAATGAGGAGTGATTCAGCTGTAGATTTATAATAAAACAAACACAATGTTCCATCGTCTACTACGTTATAAGACACGAAATCACTGGATTCTTTCATAGTGTGGATAAACTCCGGAATAGAACAGAGTGCTTTTTTCTTCTTTTTAGATGATACACGGAACATTTCCTCACCCCTTACACACATCATTTACTTGTGTTAGTTTTTGGGAAAGACGGGAAT
The DNA here is from genome assembly GCF_038003645.1 of Bacillus sp. FSL E2-0195. Taxonomy (NCBI): domain Bacteria; kingdom Bacillati; phylum Bacillota; class Bacilli; order Caryophanales; family Bacillaceae; genus Bacillus; species Bacillus sp. FSL E2-0195. Next base: position 773,373 of record NZ_JBBOPN010000001.1, read on the forward strand.
TTATACTTGAAAATTGAAAGTTCATAAGGTGAAGGCTAATAATCGGGATTTTACGGGCAGCACGACTCCCACCTAACTTCTTTGCTCCAGCCGAATTTTGAGGTGGGAGTTTTACTACCCAGAAATAGCGGGATAAAGAAAAGGAAGAGTATTGAATATCTCTTCCTTTTTGACAGGCTAATTTGTTTTCTATTCTTTAATAGACTTCACTAATTTAATCATTTCTGCCCGTATATCTTCTTTTTTAACATTTAATTTTTCCGCAATTTGTTTAATATCCATCCCATCTTTTTTCATTTTTAGTACATCGTCAAGAGGGGTATTACTTTTTTGAGAGATGATTGTTAACACGGTAAGTTGGCGTAAGCCGATGTTATATTCTTTCATTTTTTGTTTCAGTCCATCTGGTGTGGACTTTTGCATATTTGCTAATTTTTGCAGTAGTGCTTTTTTCGTTTCTTTATTCATATGATGCTTTTTCAATTTACTTGGGTCTACACCGAAATGCTCGGCTGTTTTCTCCCAAGATTTATTTTGCTTATAGTAAGCTAAAACGTCCTTAATTTCTTTTTTACTTATTCTTGCAATGTGGGCAGCTTTCCAAATTTCATGTTTATTATAGCCGAGTTTTTCGAGCGACTGCATTTCTTCTTCTGAAATAGGCTTATGATGGTGCATTGTTACTTCTTTTGGCGTGGCAGCGGAAGCAGGAAAGACAGATATCCCGCACAATAATGCTGCCATAGTCATACTTACTGCGATTTTCTTGTACATATAAACTCCTCCTAGATGGGTAATGTGGAAAACTTACACATATCATTTCCATAAAATGTGAAAAACTTGTGAACAAGTTAAGTTTTTTTATTCACAGTATAAAAAGAAGTTTTTCATGGTTTTCCAACATAAAACATTGATTAATAGTGAAAAACTAGGTTATAATCGAAATTGAAAATCAATATCAATGACGGATTTATACATATAGATAAAAATAAGGGAGAGAAAAATATGACTACATATACTTCCATCGCAAACGTTATTAAAGAAAGACGTTCTGTTCGTACATTTACAAATAAAGCAGTAGAAAAAGAGCTATTAATTGAACTATTGAACGACGCAACATGGGCACCGAATCATAAACACCGTGAACCATGGAATTGTAAATTATACATTGGAGAAGGCCGTCAGAAATTAGTAGACGCAGTACTAAACTCTTTCACAGAAGAAGAAAGAGCAAAACGCGGCAAAACTTTATCTGATCGTTTCTTAAGCACACCTGCTCAAATCGTTGTTTACATTAATGAAGATCCGCGTCAAATTCAACGTGACGAAGATTACGCTGCAACATGTGCATTTATGCAAAACTTTCAATTACTTGCTTGGGAACGCGGCTTAGGGTGCGTTTGGAAATCAGGTGGATTAAACTACAATCCACTATTTATAGAAGGAATTGGTTTAACAAGAGGTCAACGCATCATTGGAATTCTTCATATCGGCTATTTCGATAAAGCACCAGAAGGAAAAGCTCGTACACCGATTACGGAGAAGATGGAGATCATTGAAGGTTAATTAGAAAGAGGCATTCTCGTTTTTTTAGAGGGTGCCTTTTTATTATGCAATCAATCCTCATGAAAGCTTGTTCCTTATCATACACTTTCTTAAGGGAAAGTGTAAGGAGGGAAAATAATGAGAGCAAGTGAAGATAAAGCGCTGCAATATGCGATTGCTGAAATTACGGAAATTGCGACTGGATTTGGTCTTGATTTTTATCCGATGCGCTATGAAGTATGTCCAGCGGAAATTATCTATACATTTGGTGCATATGGGATGCCGACGAGGTTTTCGCATTGGAGTTTTGGAAAGCAATTTTTCAGAATGAAATTACAATACGATTTAGGACTTAGTAAAATTTATGAACTCGTTATTAACTCTAATCCATGTTACGCCTTTTTATTAGATACGAATTCTTTAATTCAAAATAAATTAATCGTGGCGCACGTTTTAGCACATTGTGATTTCTTCAAAAATAATATTCGTTTTTCTAATACGAAACGCGATATGGTTGAGAGTATGGCAGCGACAGCAGATCGTGTGAAGGCGTATGAACATAAGTATGGAAGAGAAGAGGTAGAAACATTTTTAGATGCCGTACTTGCCATTCAAGAACATATTGATCCATCGCTTATGCGTCCGAAACTTGCATGGAGTATTGAAGATTTAGAAGAGGATGTAGAAAAGAAAAAGATATCACAGTACGATGATTTATGGAATTTAGATGATCGAAACAAAAAGAGAGAACGACCTAATATGCATAAAAAGAAGAAAATCCCACCGCAGCCAGAAAAAGATTTACTCCTCTTTATTGAAGAATATAGCCGTGAGCTAGAAGAGTGGCAGCGCGACATATTAACGATGATGCGTGAAGAAATGTTATACTTCTGGCCACAGCTTGAAACGAAGATTATGAATGAAGGTTGGGCTTCCTTCTGGCATCAACGCATACTTCGTGAAATGGACTTAACATCTTCTGAAGCAATCGAATTCGCGAAGCTTAACGCAGGTGTCGTACAGCCATCAAAAACAAGTATTAATCCATACTACCTCGGTATTAAAATGTTCGAAGATATTGAAGAGCGCTATAACAACCCGACAGAAGAAATGAAACGACGCGGTGTGAAACCTGGTTCTGGTCGTGACAAAATCTTTGAAGTACGGGAAATTGAATGGGATGTATCGTTCCTAAGAAACTATTTAAATAAAAAACTTGTAATGAGAGAAGATATGTACTTATTCCAGCGCCAAGGAAAAGAATATAAAGTAATTGATAAAGAATGGGAGCATGTACGCGATCAACTCGTAAATATGCGCACAAATGGAGGTTTCCCGTACTTAGTAGTAGAAGATGGAGACTACTTAAAGAATGGGGAATTGTACATTAAACATAGCTATGAAGGAATTGAACTAGATTTAAAATACTTAGAAAAAGTATTACCGTATCTTCATCAGCTATGGGGAAGAACAGTGCATATGGAATCGATTGTGGAGAGTAAGGGCGTTGTGTTTTCTTATGATGGGAAGATGGTGCATCGGAAGTATGTGTGATGGAAAGAACGGACATAGAATTTCTTGTCCGTTCTTTTTATTTTGAAAATGGTAAATATGCTATTCTTGAAGAGAGGGAGTTACATAGAGAAATGGAGCGATTCAAATGAGCAAAGTAGGGGTATGCAAGGTGGATATTACGCCGCCTATAGGTATTGATTTTATCGGATATCATAGAGATACAGGGATTAATAATATTGAAGAGCACATTTATGGGACAATTTTTGTATTTGAAAAAGATGAAATGAAAACTGTGTTTATAAGTATTGATAACATTGGAATGTTAGTAGAAGATACGAATATTATTCGTGAACGAGTAGCAAGTAGGCTTCATGTACCATTTGAGCAAATAACAGTTGTTTATACGCATACTCACTCTGGTCCGGAAACGGTCGGTAATCATCCTTTAATAAAGTCGTATAAAACGATTTTATTAAATAACGTAGTGCACGGTGCTATTACTGCGAATAATAATATGCGGTCATGTGAAGTTGGGTGGGATGTTACGACAGGTGATATTGGAGTAAACCGAAGAGAGAGGACACCTGATGGAAAAGCAAAGATGGGCATAAATATAGAGGGTATTGTAGATAAACGAATTGGTGTTTTAGCAATAAGAGATGTTGAAACGAAGGAGTTATCTGGGGTTTTAGTGTTTTGTACGGCTCATCCGAATGTTTTAAAAGGTGATAGTGATGTATTGTCAGCGGATTATCCCGGGATGACGAGAGAGCTTCTTGAGAAAATAGTAAACTGCCCAGTTATTATCGTTCAAGGTGCTGCTGGAAATGTGAATGCGAAGTATCGCGGCTCAAGGGAAGCATTAAACCAAATGGCTTACATGCTTAGTGGACATGTATTAACGATGTTGCCAACAGTTACATATAGCCCAATTGTAAATTTAAGGACAGTTTCAAGTACCATGCAAATGAAGTTGAAGGATATTCCTGAAATTGATGAGATACAAAAAATGGCTCAACTAGCTGAGAAGCAGTGGGGTGTGAATACTGATGAATGGTTAACTATCGTTTTAGAGAAATATAAGCAAAATATACGGCAGTTAAGTATTGATTTAGAAGTTCAACTGTTTCGAGTTAATGATGGTATGTTCTCTGGTATACCGATGGAACCTTTTTCGGAAACTGCGTTAGAAATAAAAGAGAGTCTTCAAAATGAACTAGCTTTCTTTGGTGGATATATGAATGGATATATTGGGTATTTATCGACGAGGGAAGAGTTTGCATATGGTGGATATGAAGTTGAATTAAATCCGGTTGTGTATGGGCCAGTTACAAACTTGTTGATGCCACCGGAGGAGAATACGGCGGAGCTGATTGTGAAGAGAGTTATGAAATTATATAATGCATAAAATATAGTATCTTTTATATTTAGAATGAAATTTGAAGGGATCAAAGGTTTTAATAAAATTGTAAAAAACGAATCCATTTTGAAAAAGACTACTCAAAATGGATTCGTTTTTATATGGAGTTTTTGTTTACCAAACAGGTCGTATGCTCGATGATAATTTTCCTGTATTTTCTTTAGTAACGAATGTTGTTAAATCCTCTTTAAGCATTTGCATTCGTTCTGCACCTATGTTTGCAATCCATCGTTGTTCTATTTCAGCTACTATTTCTTCTTTTGCTTTCATTACTGCTAAACCACGCTCGGTTAAAACAATAATTTTACCTCTTTTATCAGTAGGATGCGTTTGGCGCGTGACATAACCACTGTTCTCAAGAGAATCTACCATTTTACTTATGGCTTGTTTTGAAACCCCTAAATATTCAGCTAGTTCTATACCGGTTGCTCCATTAGGAAGGATACGTTTGAACATAAAACCGTGTGCGGGCCTAATATCTTCAAATCCCAATTCACTTAATTTGTCGTGTAGTTCAGTAATTAATGTACTGAAGGATAGTGATAAAAGTGAAGTAAGATCTAGTTCGTTAAGTGTTTGATGAGCCATGTATATAACCTCCTTGCTTATAGTCAATTAAATTGACTATAAGTAGAATCTATTGTACTATACAGGATATAGTCAATCAAATTGACTATATAATGGTAATAGAACAAATAATGATTTATCTAAATAAAATCAATGAATTATGGAGGTTTCACATGGTTAATATCGTTAAAATTAGAGGGAGTGTATTTGCACCGTATGCTTTGCTGAAACCTATTCAGGATCCTGCGACGGGAAGAGTGTTTGAATATGCCGGAGATGCACGTGAATTTACACCATACGCTGTGAACACAAAGCGTTCAAGATTAGAACAAGAAGTGGTTGTTGATTTTTATAAAAGAGAAATTTTCACATATGCAGATGCTTGTATCGTTACTGTGAAAATTACAAATCCAGATGGCTCAATTGAGTATCAAAAAGGAGAAACAAGTACAGAAAACATTGCATGTACAAATATTGTATGGAGTGAAGAAGAAGTTTCATTTGAAATGAGAGCAAGTGCAAGTAATCCGTTAAACGCGGCAGCACCTGCAGCTGATTATTTTTTGACTATACGAGTTAATGAAAGTGGTACTGTGCATGTTGAAGGTGTACATGATGGTTTCCCTTGCTATGAATTTTATAAACAAATAGACTTTGGTTCATTTGAATTAATATATACACATGATTTCAGGGAAACGGATGATACCCCAGCAGCACTAGCTGGAGAAATGGAATATAGCTTTAAAACGAAAATCTAGATATAAATATAGCGCTATTTTTTAGAAGGAAGTAGCAAACGTAAAAGAGAAAGCTATTGGTTCTAGGATTGAAATTGTGGTCTATTTTATTCAATAGTATGCAGTATATAAAATTAGAATTACAGGGGTGTTTCTTATGACGAATATCGTTAAAATTAGAGCCAGTGTATTTATTCCAGTGTCTTGGACAGAACCGCGGAAGGATGTACAAACAGGGAAAGTAATCCAATTCGAAGGTGATTCACGTGAGTTTACACCACATGCGGTAAATACTATGCGCTCTAGAGTTGAGCAAGAGGTAGTAGTGGACTTTTATAAAGAAGAAGTGTTTTCATATGCAAACACGGGTATTACGACAGAGAAGGTCACAAATCCAGATGGTTCTGTGAATAAAAGAACAGGAAAAGCGAGTACTGAAAATATTGTGTGTACGGATATTTCATGGAATTCTGATGGTGTGCAATTCAAAATGAGTGCAAGCGCTAGTAATCCGTTAAATGTGTATGCCCCTCCTGTGGACTATTTATTAACTGTATGTGTGAACAAGGATGGTAGTATCGATATTCAAGGAGAACATGATGGATTCCCTTGTTTCGAATTTTATAAGCAAGTAGATTTCGGTTCATTTGAACAAATTTATACACATGATTTTAGAGAAACTGGTGATACACCTGAAGCGTTAGGTGGAGAAATGGATTATAGTTTTACAAAGAGGTTATAAGAAGTAGGATAATAAAACGGTTGATTCCTTGATTCGTAAATGAAATGAATTAGTTGGACTACCAAGAAGTGTAGTTGAGAAATGCAAAAGCCAATAAAATCAGTGGCTTTTGCATTTTTACTATACTCTAGGAGATTTCAAAAAAATAAACCACTTTACAATATACCCTTAAGGGTATACGATATTATACAAAGTTACAAAGTAATGTATAATATAGTTATAATTACGGAGGTGATCTACAGTGGAATATAATCAAGATATGAAAAATAGATTGAAACGTATTGAAGGTCAAGTTCGTGGTGTGCTTCGCATGATGGAAGAGGGAAAAGATTGCCGAGATGTTATTACACAGTTAACTGCATCCCGTTCTGCACTTGATCGTACAATTGGACTCGTTGTTGGAACAAATTTAGAGCAATGTTTGCGCGAGCAGTTTGAAACAGGTAATGGTTCAAATGAAGAGTTAATTAAAGAAGCTGTTCAATTACTTGTAAAAAGCCGATAATCTGTCAAACATATGTGTTGACAGATTTTCAAAAACATTTTATTATACCCATACGGGTATACGTGTAATGGTTAGGGAGGAAATGATTATGAGAATAAAAGTTGATATGAATTTAGACTGTAAAGGCTTGGCTTGTCCGATGCCAATTGTGAAGACAAAAAAGGCGATGGAAGGATTGGCATCAGGACAAGTTATTGAAATAGAGGCGACGGATAAAGGATCGACGTTAGATATACAAAGTTGGTCAAATAAAGTAGGGCATCAATATATTGGAACGAAACAAGAGGGAGATATATTAAAGCATTATGTACGAAAATCCCATGAACATGAAGTAAATGAAGTTGTGAAGTATCCTCATACAATTACGAATGGGGAATTGCAAAATATATTATTAAGTGGTGAAGAGTGCACTGTATTAGATGTTCGTGAAGAAGCGGAATTCGTCTTTGGTCATATTCCATCCGCAATTTCGGTGCCGTTAGGTGAATTAGATAGTGCTATGTTAGACAGTGCGAAACCAATTTATGTCGTTTGCCGAACTGGTAACCGTAGTGATGTAGCTTGCCAAGTGTTGAAAGAGAGAGGTTTTTCAAACGTGAAAAATGTCATTCCAGGTATGTTAGAGTGGCAAGGAAATATAGAAAAATAAAATTTTTTAAATATAAATATACCTCAGGGGGTAATTGAATGAGTGTTAAACTGTTACAAGCAAAAGATGTCGTAGAGAAAGTTTTATTCGGAGAATTGTTTATTTTAGATGTTCGTAATGAAACGGACTATGAAGATTGGAAAATTGAAGGGAAACAAGTTTCTTCTATAAATAAACCGTATTTTGACTTATTAGATGGTGTAGATCATATTGTAGATGAATTGCCGAGGGAGAAAGAAATTTTAGTCGTATGTGCGAAAGAAGGTTCTTCGCAGTTTGTCGCAGAGCAATTGTTACATGCCGGATTCAATGATGTTTATTATTTAGCTGGTGGTATGAAAGCTTGGAGTGAATATGTAAAGCCGTTAAAAGTAGGAGATGTACAGGGCGGAGGAAGTGTATATCAATTTAACCGTCTTGGAAAAGGCTGTTTATCTTATATGATCGTCTCAAACGGTGAAGCAGCAGTTATTGATGCAGTCAGAACGGTTGAAGCATATGAAGATTTTGCGGAAGAGCATGGTGTTACTATTACGAATGTCATGGATACACATTTACATGCAGACCATATTTCTGGAGGACGTAGGTTAGCTGAAAAAGTAGGTGGTACGTATTGGTTACCTCCAAAAGATGCGGAGGAAGTCGTTTTCTCATATAAACCGCTTGTTGAAGGATCTGTTATTACGGTGGGGGGTACCAAAATTGAAATTGACGCATTATACTCACCGGGGCATACGATTGGAAGTACATCATTTATTGTAGATGATTCCTATTTATTATCAGGTGATATTTTATTTGTAGATTCAATTGGCCGTCCAGATCTTGCTGGGAAGGCTGAAGATTGGGTGAGTGATTTACGAAATACGTTATATAAACTTTATAAGGAACTGTCTCAAGATTTAATTGTTTTACCGGCTCATTATTCAAAAATAAGTGAAATGGACGACAGAGGCATTGTGAGTGCGCATTTACAAGATTTATTTAAGGAGAATGTAGGGTTAAATATTGTTGATGAGGGAGAGTTTCGTAAAAATGTGACAGAGAACTTACCGTCTCAGCCGAATGCTTATGAAGAAATTCGTCAAACGAATATGGGTAAGATTTATCCGAGTGTGGAAGAAGAGCGTGAAATGGAGATTGGCCCAAATCGTTGTGCAGTTCATGATTCATTATAAAATAACAAACTGGAGGAATAGATGATGAATGTAAAACAAGTATTAGATGCGAAAGGTTTAGCATGTCCAATGCCGATTGTAAGAACGAAGAGAGCGATGGATGCTTTACAAACTGGAGAAGTGTTAGAAGTACATGTAACAGATAAAGGATCAGTAAAAGATATTCCAGCATGGTCAAAAACAGGCGGTCATGAAATAGTAAAGCATAATATAGAGGACGATGTACTGAAGTTTTGGATTAAGAAGGCGTAGTGAAGAACTAGTTTTGTAAAGGCGGAGAGGTTGGTTATATGAATACAATATTAAGTACGCTTTTCATTGTACTTGCTGCATGGTTTGTTATTTCGCGTTTTTTACCGGTGAAAGGTGTTCAAAATATAAATGGAAAAGAATTAAAGAGTATAGTGGGAAAACAGGGAAAACAATTTGTCGATGTTCGTACAGTAGGTGAATATAGAGGAAATCATATGAAGGGATTTCAGAATATCCCACTAAATGAGTTAGCTAGTAGAGCAAATCAATTAGATAAAAATAAGGAAGTGATTGTTATTTGTCAGAGCGGGATGAGAAGTAAGCAAGCAGCAAAAGTATTAAAGAAATTAGGATTTCAGCGCATTATAAATGTTTCAGGCGGTATGAACGCTTTGTAAGGGGAAATTAGTATCGGGTGTAGCTAGATAATTTGAGCCATTTCATAATTTTTTAAATACCCCCATAGGTAATTAGGAGGAGAACAACATGGAACAACAGAAGAAAACGACGATTGTTTTATTTAGTGGAGATTATGATAAGGCGATGGCAGCTTATATTATTGCAAATGGTGCAGCGGCGTATGATCAAGAGGTGACTATTTTTCATACTTTCTGGGGCTTAAATGCCCTTAGGAAAGATGAGCATGTGAAAGTAAAGAAAACGTTCATAGAAAAAGTATTTGGAAAAATGATGCCGCGCGGCGCTGATAAGATGGGATTATCAAAAATGAATTTTGCTGGTATGGGGCCAAAAATGATTAAAGGTATTATGAAAAAACATAATGCGATGCCTTTACCAGATTTAATTGATTTGGCGAAAGAACAGGGAGTTAAACTTGTAGCTTGTCAAATGACAGTAGATTTATTAGGGTTAAAAGAGGAAGAGATTATGGAAGGGGTAGAGTTTGCAGGAGTAGGTGCATATTTAGCAGATGCTTCGGATGGGAATGTGAATTTATTTATTTAAATCACCTTCTTTTTAGAAGGCGGGGGATACAATATGAGTTTAACAGTACTGCTTTTTATTATTGGGTTTATAGGGTCATTTATTTCAGGAATGGTTGGGATTGGCGGTGCAATTATTAATTATCCGATGATCTTATACATTCCAGTATTGCTAGGATTTGCTGGATATACATCACATGAAGTGAGTGGTATTACAGCGATTCAAGTATTCTTTGCAACTTTTGCAGGCGCGTGGGCGTATAGGAAAAGTAACGATATGGATAAAACTTTAGTTGTGTATATGGGAGCTAGTATATTAATAGGAAGCTTTGTAGGTAGCTTTAGTGCGAATCTATTAAATGAGCATGCTGTAAACGTTGTTTACACATTACTAGCTACTATTGCGTCTATTATGATGTTTATACCGAAGCGAAGCAATCGTAAGGGGACAGAAGGAATTACGTACAATAAGTGGCTCGCTAGTTTGCTAGCGTTTATTGTAGGAAGTGTTTCCGGCATTATTGGGGCTGGTGGTGCATTTCTTTTAGTACCGATTATGCTAGTTGTTTTAAAACTACCGATACGTACAACAATAGCAACATCTATCGCTATTACTTTTATTTCCTCGATAGGAATTACTACTGGGAAAGTGATTACTGGACAAATAGTTGTTATTCCGGCTCTTATCGTTGCGATAGCAAGTTTATTTGCCGCTCCTCTTGGAGTGAGAGTAGGGAAGAGAGTGAATCAAAAAGTTTTGCAATACGTATTGTCTACTTTAATTGTAGGAACTGCGATAAAGATGTGGGTTGATATGATATCGAAATAAAAAGATGGTGCTCTTGTAGCACCATCTTTTTATTTACGCCCAAATAACTTTCATTAAGTTCTTATACTCATCGTTTGCCAGTTTATATAGCATTCTCGTATGTTCAAAGACAAGTGCGGGATTAAAGTTTGGTTCTGAGAATGCAAGAGATGTTGAAATATCAATTGCATTTTGTTTGTTTAGCGTGAATTTTGCAAATCGATAAGATGTGTTTAATTCATTGATGACATGTAAAATATCATTTGTTGATGTTGAATCAGGTACAAGAGCAACATTGAAGCAGTATATATCCACAGCAGGATGTTCGCTTTGGAAAGCAGCGATAAGTTGAATTTTTGCGCCAGCTTCTGTTTCTAGTCCTACTGAGAAATGTACAGAACCATCATTTTCATCTATATTTTCTTCCATATATATATCGTTTGATTTTAAGTACTCTTTAAAATCTGAAATGTTATGTTTTACTGCAGCTTTCATATGTGTGAGCCCCCTGATAATTGGAATAGATTACTATTATTTATTATAATTTAAAAATATTAAAAAAGATAGTTGGAAAGTTCTGATTTTTTTGTTTTGAAAGCATTAAAAAGAAGCAGTGCTCTACCTCCATAGAGCACTGCTTCACTTTATTCATTGTCATTAGACGATGTTTCTGTATCTTCACTGTGATTCTTATTATTCGTTTCATTGTTACTTGATTCGCGTTCACTCGTATTTGCAGACTTAGATTCTTTTGTTTTCTCTGAGTTTGTTTTTTTCGAATCAGAATCAGAATCAGATTTTGTATATGCAGGTAGTCCAAGGTGACTACGAAGTTCGTTTGTAACATTAGCTAATTCTTTTTTATCTGGATTGTAGTAGTAAGTTCGGCCACCACCAGCTGACTTACTACATGTATCATCACCTTTTGCCATGTAACAATCTTCACCTTCAATTTGTAATTTCTCAATTGAAGAATCTGCTCCATATTTATAGAATGAAAGCATATCGTCGAATGTTAAGTTTGTAACGAATTGTCCGTTAATATCATCAATGATGTTACCAACTTTTGTTACGGATCCGACGCTTGTTAGTTTCTTTAAAATTGCTTCAATAACGAGTTGCTGACGTTGACCACGCATCGCATCACTATCAATGTGCCTTGTTCTAGCAAGAGCAAGAGCTTCTTCACTATTTAACTTTTGAACACCTTTTTTCAGGTGAATTGCTTCGGCGTTATCATTACTATCTTGTTCAGTAAACTCAACTGGTACGTCAACTTCAATGCCGCCTAAATCATCAACGATTTTCATGAATGATTTAAAGTTGAATTTTACAAAGTAATCGACGGGAACATTCATTAATTTTTCAACTGCATCAATACTAGCTTGTGGTCCACCATCTTTTCCGTTTTTAGTAGAACCAAATGCATGAGCGTGTGTAATTTTATCTTTTTTCTTTTCTACTGGAATATAAGTATATGTGTCTCGTGGAATACTTAATAGTTTTACAGTTTTGCTATCTTTATTAAAGGTTGCAAGTAATAGTGCATCCGTTCGTATAGCTTCACCATATTCTTTCCCACGGACATCGCTTTCATCAACACCCATTATTAAGACAGAGACGTTATTTGTAATAGGTTTTACAGCTTTATCACGTAAATCAGATTTATCACCGCGCGCTAAATCGTGAGCGGCATTTCGAACAGCAGAAGATGCTTTATTTACTAAAAACCATGTATAACCGCCACCTATTATTAAAACTAATAGAATAACGCTTATAATAATTTTTGTTTTTTTCTTACTATTTTTCGGTTTAGTTCGTGTATTTTCTTGTAAAGATGGGTTTTGCTCCATTTCTTGTACTCCTTCATTTGGATTGAAATACGACACTCATATCCACTTATTATAATGAAATTTAGCGAAAAAAAACATTACAAATCATTTACATTTCGTAAAAATTCAATTTATTTATAAAAAGTTAGATTTTCTATATTTTATTTTTGAGATGTAGAATAAGTATAAGTTGTTTTAGTAGAAATGAAAATATGTAATGTGAGAAAGTGATAGAGAAGTAAGATTTGTTGAAATATAGCCAAGAAGATGTGATTAGCTGTATATGTACTTCTTATATAATAAAGAAGGATTTTACGGATGAAGGAGAGAGCGTAATGAATCATACACCATTCCGAGCAATTGTCGTGAAAGAAAAGGAAAATAATCAATTTGAAAGAAAGCTTGTTGAGAGAGAAGTAAATAGTTTACCTGAAGGAGACGTATTAATACGTGTTCATTATTCTTCATTAAATTATAAAGATGCCCTTTCAGCTACTGGTAATAAAGGTGTAACGAGAACATATCCTCATACACCTGGCATAGATGCAGCAGGAGAGGTTGTTAGTAGTGGAAATAACGCCTTTCAGGAAGGCGATCAAGTTATTGTAACTGGATATGATTTAGGTATGAATACTTCTGGTGGTTTCGGGGAATATATTCGCGTGCCATCATCTTGGGTTGTTCCTTTACCAAAAGAAATGACTTTGAAGGAAAGTATGATGTACGGGACAGCAGGTTTTACAGCTGCCCTATCGGTATATAAGCTTATTAGAGCGGGAATTACGCCTAGTATGGGAGATGTTTTAGTAACGGGTGCTACGGGCGGAGTAGGCAGTGTAGCAGTTAGTATTTTAGGAAAGCTAGGATATAGCGTAGTAGGGGCAACAGGGAAAATGGAAGAGAAAGAGATGCTGCTACGTTTAGGTGCAAAAAAGATGATTCATCGCACGGAGTTGAGTGATGAATCAGGGAGACCGATGCTTAAAGGAATATATGCTGGGGTTGTCGATACTGTAGGCGGAAGCATGTTAGAAAGTTCTTTAAAGGTAGTTAAGTATGGAGGCTGTGTAACAACGTGTGGTAACGTAGCAGGGCATGAATTAAATACAAGTGTATACCCATTCATATTACGAGGGATTAGCCTTTTAGGAATAGATTCAGTTCAATGTCCAGTAGATGTGAGAAGAGACGTGTGGGCATTGCTAGCAGGTGAGTGGAAAAATTCAGAGCTATTATCTTATACAGAAGAATGTACATTAAAAGAATTAGATGAGAAGTTTGCACTTATACTGCAAGGAAAGTTAAAAGGAAGAACGGTTGTAAAGATGAAATGAAAAAAGAGACGCTTAAATTAGCGTCTCTTTCCTATTATAATGATTGTTTTAAATTTACTTTTCCTTGTTCACCTAAAACACCATCAGCGATATTTACAGCGTGATCACCGATACGCTCTAAGTTACTTACCATATCAACGTAGATGATGCTTGCATCACCTGAACAGCTACGTTCGTTCAGACGTAATACGTGACGTTTACGTAGAACACGTTCCATTTGGTCAATTTTACGTTCTTTTGCAATAACCGTTTGTGCTAGTTCAGTATCGAAGTTTGTTAAAGCATTGATTGCATCTTGTAATGTTGAAATTGTTAATTCAAGCATTTCATTTAATTCAGCTAGTGCTTCATCTGATAGTGAAACGCGGTTTGAAATTTGGAAATCTACAAGTTCTACAAGGTTTTCTACATGATCACCGACACGTTCAATATCTCCAACAACACCTGCTAAAACTGAATGTTTTTCAGAGTCTGTAGGTGAAAGTGGTTTTTCTGATAGTAAAACTAAATACTCGGTAATTTTTTTATCTAAATTGTTAATAGCTCCTTCTAATTGAGTAGCCATGTCAGCATGTTTTTTATCTTGTGTATTTAAAAATTGGTTTGCTTCTTTTAATCCATGTAATGAAAACTCAGCCATACGAATGATTTCTTTTTGAGCTTCTGTTAAAGCGATAGCTGGAGATTGCTCAATAAAGATTGGATTTAAATGTTGCGGTTTGAAGTTAATAGATGCATCTTCACCACGAATAATTTTTGTTACAATCCAGGCTAATACTGCAATGAATGGGAACTGAATGATTGTATTCGTTACGTTAAACGTCCCGTGTGCAAATGCAATCGTCATTTCTGGATTTAAGTTTAATGACGTTTGGAAATATTGAATTAAACTTGTAAATGGTATTAATATAATCGTAAAGATAATGGTACCGATAATATTAAAGATAACGTGAACTAATGCTGCACGTCTTGCTGCAATTGAAGTACCGATTGCTGCTAATACGGCTGTAATTGTCGTACCGATGTTATCACCGAACAATACAGGAAGAGCAGCTTGTAAATCGATTGCACCTTGACCGAATAGTTCTTGCAAAATACCGATTGTCGCACTTGAACTTTGTACAATTAAAGTGAAGACTGTACCAACAACAATTCCTAAAATTGGATTATCACTCATGCTAACCATTAACTCTTGGAATGACTCTAAAGAACGAAGAGGTTTCATACCTGCGCTCATTAATTCTAAACCGAAGAATAACATACCAAAACCGAATACAACTTGACCTACAGAATGTACTTTTTTATTTTTAAAGAAGAATAGTAAGATTGCTCCAACTGCCATAATTGGGAGAGCGTATTCTCCGATTTTAATTCCGATAATAAATGCAGTAACTGTCGTTCCGATGTTCGCACCCATAATAACACCAATTGCTTGTCTTAATGTCATAAATCCGGCACTTACAAGTCCGACTGTTAAAGCGGTTGTTCCTGAACTTGATTGAATTAATACAGTAACTAACATACCTGCTAGTACACCCATAAGAGGATTTGTTGTAAAACGATCTAGAATATCGCGAAGACGATCTCCAGCTGCTTGTTGCAGTCCATCGCCCATGTATTTAATCCCGAATAAGAAAATACCTAATCCACCAATGAACTGGAAGATCATATCTTGAATATTGTATTCCACGCATTCCACTCCTTAAATTTCATGTACGATGTAATTATTAACTAAACCTTGAGGCACTGTAAACGGTTTGTCTGTAAAATTTACACTAAATTTACAAAGTGATAAAAAGTTTACAATTCTTTAAAGAAACACCTGGATTTAATTGGTTTTCATGCATGGTATATGACTATTTTGTGAAGAAGTCACATTTATCACACTATTTATTGATAGTAAAAATAGGTGAAGGGAAACTACCCAACTGGGTATGCGGATTGGAATTTTATTTTGTTATGATGATGGTTCTTTGCATATTTTTTGATTAAAGTTAGAAAAATATGTAGGGAAACGGGGGAGGTTTGAAATGGATTTATTTAATGAAAGTAAAAAACGATTAAATTATTTTAAACTGTTTTCTTTTGAGATGCTCGCAACAATAAAAAAGAGCAATTCGCATATGAATTTGCTCTGCTTTTTTATGTTAAAAACTTTCGGTGCTTTGCATTTTAACAATTATGCAAAGTGTTTTTTCTTTATTTAGAATCGTCATTATGCTCCATAGTTATGACGACATTTCCCTTCTTATGTCCTTTTTCAACATATATGTGAGCTTCAATAATTTCTTCAAAAGTGTATTGCCTATCAATGACCACTTTTATTTTATCGTTCTCAACAAGTTCTTTAAGGAAGTTTAATGCTTCGGAAGTTTCAGGTGCGTTTTGACTTAATATGAGTTTCATGCGACTTGTCAATTTAGTCCAGAGCATTTGAGCACTTGGTAACGGTTCAACGATATTTATATAGGTACCATCTTCCTTTAACATTTTAATACACTCTGAAAAGGAGCTCCTGTTTACCGCTTCAAAGATAACATCATAAGTTTCGTCTGTAGTAGAAAAATTTTTTGTGGTGTAATCAATTACTTCGTCAGCTCCTAGAGATTTGACCAATTCTAAATTGGAGCTACTGCACACACCTGTAACTGTTGCGCCGAAATACTTGGAAATTTGTACTGCATAACTTCCGACACTTCCAGAAGCTCCGTAAATAAGAATGTTTTGACCGCTTTGAACGTTAGCTTTCCTAAGGAAAAATAAAGCTGTACGTGCTCCAATTGGGATGGCTGCGGCTTCTTCATAGGATATGTTGGAGGGCTTTATGTACACTGCTCCACCTTCAGGTAGACAAATATACTCAGCATAAGAACCAAAATTTACTTGGGTAGCTGCAAAAACTTGGTCTCCTTTTTTAAATCGTGTGACGTCTTTTCCTACCGATTCAACTTCACCAGCCAATTCCATTCCGAGTATTTGTTTTTTCGGTTGCTTAAAGCCAAGTGCGATTCGAGCGGGTAGCCAAACAGAAGAGGGAACCGTAAAACTTCGTGAGCGAATATCTCCTGCTGTTACGGTTGTCGCTTTTATTTTTACTAGTATTTCATTGTCCTTAGGAGCAGGTTTTTCTATCTCTTTCAGTTGAAGAACGTCGGGGGGACCGTATTTTGTGTACACTATTGCTTTCATTAATATTTCCTCCAATTCGTTCTATATATTAATATCATACGAACAACATGAATAAATAGAACAGCGGTTCACTCTTCAATACAATGCAAAAAGCAGTGTGATTTTTCTTAGGAATCCACTGCTTTTTGTATTTGTGTATATATGATTTTCTTAGTCCAAGTATCTCAAAAAAGAATCAATTAGCATTACCCAACAGCTTTTTCGTTTGTTTTATCTCCCTGTTTTTGTTTCCGTAAGTTTGTGATGTAAATGAAAAGAAAAGCGATAAGTAATAGAGAGGAATATCGATATACAGTTGCATAGTTGGTAAAGTGTGCAATGAATCCAAAAATAATCGCTCCAGCACCAATTCCAAGATCAAATGCTGAGAAGAATGTTGCTGTTGCTACTCCTCTCCGGTGCGGTGCTACTCGGTCAATCATCCATGCTTGTAGTGCCGGTTGAATTGCTCCGAAACCACTTCCGTAGCACGCTGCGGCAATAATTAAGCTCGGAATTGTAGTTGTATATGACAGCAAAATAATACCTGTAAACGTAATAATAACTCCTGGAATGATGACGAATGTATGGCCTTTCGTATCATATAATCTTCCAGAAAACGGGCGAGTTACAGCGATTGCAAGTGCGTTAAATAAAAAGAAGAGACTGATATCAGCAATCCCGACTTCCGTAGCAAATAATGTGATAAAGCTCCCAATTCCCCCGTACATTAATGTAATACATAATATTAATAATGAAGGAAGTAAAGCTTTACGCTCAATAAATCCATCGAGAAAGGTACCAGATGTTTGCTGTGGTGGTTGCGGCGATTTTTTGATTTGAAGTAGTTTCGTTAATATTAATGAAACTATTGTGCATGAAAGTGCACATAAAAAAAGAATCGTGAAGTTATATGCTTGCATAAGCCAAAGTCCGATAAGCGGACCGAGCGCCATGGCGATAGTTCCAGAAAGACCGAAATATCCCATGCCTTCACCGCGGCGAGCTTGCGGAATTAAATCTGAAACGACAGTTCCGTATGTAGTCGTTGTAATACCAAAACCAGCTCCGTGTAAAATTCGAACGGCAAGCAATAGGAAAACGGTTGAAGCGAAAAGATAACTGCCCATAGCGAGTAAACAAATAGCGGTACCGATCATTAAAATGATTTTTTTGTTGAATTTCTGCAAGGCATTTCCAGTTAGCGGCCTAATAAAAAGTGCTGCAACGGTAAACATGCCGACAACGAATCCGATATTTGAACTTGTGCCCCCAATTTCTTTCACATAAACAGGTAAAGTTGGAATTAACATTTGAAATCCTAAAAACATACATAAGTTTGCTAGAATTAGCGCAATAAACTCTTTTGTCCATAACGGTTCTCGTTTTACGAGTACTGCCTCTCCCATATATTCATCCCCTATATAAAAGTTTTCCCGCTATTTGCGGGCAGTAAAAATCCCACCTCAAAATCCGGCTGGAGCAAAGAAGTTAGGTGGGAGTCGTGCTGCCCGTAAACGCCTGATTGGTGAAGGCTAATAATCAGTGGGGGATGAACAAAACCCCACACTGATTAAAGTTTCACTTTATCTCTGTTCTTTCGAGTATATGTATTGGTCAACGTAACAGTCAAGGAAGGTGCCTTGAAAACGTATAACAATTTTCGAGGCAAAAAAACTGACAAATTTGTGGAAAGACTACACAACTATGAAAAAAAGATGTAAAGTATAGATGTATAGACTAGTAGTTGTTATGAATGATAGAAATTATTTTTTCTTTAAAGAAAGCGAATTCAAATGGTAGTGGACGAGAAGGGGATACATACTTTTTTCACTACAAATATTTGAAAGGGTTTACAATATGATGAAGAAAGAGGCGTGTACATATGAGACGATTAGGTATTTCTATTTATCCAGAACATTCGACAGTAGAGGAAGATAAGGAGTATTTAACATTGGCAAGTAAATACGGATTTACACGTGTATTCACATGTTTATTATCTGTAGATGGCGAAAAAGAGAAAATTGTAGAAGAGTTTAAAGAAATAATTTCTCATGCGAATGCATTAGGATTCCAAGTATTGGTTGATATTAGTCCGTCTGTTTTTGAGCAACTAGGTATTTCTTATAATGATTTATCGTTTTTCCATGAACTAGGTGCTTACGGTATTCGTTTAGATGTTGGTTTCTCAGGATTAGAAGAATCGATTATGACGTACAATCCATACGGTTTAAAAATTGAGATTAATATGAGTAACGGTACGAAGTATGTAGATAACATTATGAGTCATAGACCAAATCGTGAAAATTTAATTGGCTGTCATAATTTCTATCCGCATCGTTATTCAGGATTATCATACGATCATTTTATTAAATGCTCGAAACAATTTAAAGATTACGGTATGAGAACAGCTGCTTTTATTTCATCATTCGATGCAACATATGGACCTTGGCCAGTAACAGAAGGGTTATGTACGTTAGAGCAGCATCGCGAATTACCGATGACAACACAGGCGAAGCATTTGTTTGCAACAGAATTAATTGATGATGTTATTATTGCGAATGCTTATGCTTCAGAAGAAGAATTACAAGCACTAGGTGCGTTAAATAAAGAGAAACAAACATTTGATATAGAACTATACGATACAACAACAGATTTAGAAAGAATTATCGTATTAGAAGAACCTCATTTTTATCGCGGGGATGTATCTGAATATATGATTCGTTCTACACAAAGTCGTGTGAAATATAAAAAAGAAGAGTTTAAACCGCATAATACGCGTGAAATTAAGCGTGGCGATCTTTTAATTGATAATGAGCAATATGGCCAATATAAAGGTGAATTGCAAATTGCTTTAAAAGATATGGTGAATACAGGAAAAACAAATGTAGTTGGCCGAATTATAGAGGAAGAAATTTTCTTATTAGATTATTTACAAGCTTGGGATAAGTTTGGATTTACGCTAAAGAAATAATGAACGTGGGATAAAAGGGAAAAAACTACTGATTTCAGTGGCTTTTTCCCTTTTATATAAAGAGCGAGAGGAAGAGCTATGACAAAAGTGCATCAGCGATTAATTTCCATTTTAGAGGAGTTTTTAGAAGAGAAATCGATGTTAAATCGAGCTTTTTTAGCGAGCCGTTTACACGTATCAACGAAGACGATTCAAAAGGATATAAAATTATTAAATGATATATTGGAAGAACACGGAGCGAAAATTGAATCACAAAGAGGGAATGGGTACGAACTAGAAATTATACAAACTAAGAAGTTTGAAGATTTTTGCGTAAATGTATTTCAAAAACAGACAGAAAAGATTCCAACTTCTTATGAAGAAAGAGTAGCTTATATTTTACACCGTATTTTAACGACAGATGGGTATGTGAAGCTTTCACAGCTAGCGGAAGAGATTTATGTGAGTAAATCTACTGTAAACTTAATTATGAAAGATGTTACGGATATTTGTAGTCGCTATGAGTTACAAATTGAAAAAAGACCATATTATGGTATACGTATTGTAGGAGAAGAATTTAATATTCGTTCTTGTTTATCACAATATGGTTTACCGCGGTATGAACATACTCCGTTTCATGAGAACTATGAGCAGACGGACACATATTTATCGTTACCCCATATTTCTCTCATCCGCTCAGTTATACTAAAGTATATCGAGGGAGGAACGATATATTTATCAGATATAGAAATTGATAATTTATCAATTCATATTGCGATTGCTTTAAAGAGATGCAGGGATGATCATTACATTCAAGCACTGCATGTAGAGGAATCTGAACTTATAATAAAGAAAGAATATAAAATTGCGAAACAGATTTTAGGGAATTTAGGGGCAGAGCTAAAGCTTCAATTTCCAGAAGAAGAAATTTTATATGTGACGATGCATTTATTAAGTACTGCTGTTACAGCGAGAGATCGCTATGAAAATGTAGAAGAGCTATTAGGGAAAGACGTATATGCATTCATGCAGCATATTCTTTTCAAAGTAGCGGAAGAACGGAATCTTACTTTTTATTACGATGAAGAATTATTATTTGGTTTTGGTGTTCATTTAAAAACGTTATTAAATCGTTTGAGATATAAGTTAAATACGAGGAATCCTCTTTTGGCAGAAGTGAAAAAAAATTATCCATATGCTTTTGAAATTGCAGTTCTCGTTGGAGATATAATTGGTGAATATACGGGTGAATCCATTCCAGAGAGTGAGATTGGTTATATTGCCATTCACTTTGGTGGAGCGATGAGCCGCTTGCAGGAAAATAATCAAAAGAAAAGATGTTTATTAGTTTGTGCAACTGGTCAAGGGAGTGCACAACTACTGAAATATAAAATTCTATCACATTTCCGAGATAAACTAGAGATTGTAGGTATTACAGGGTACTATCAATTGAAAGTGGAAGATCTTTATAAAGATAAAATAGATTGTATTATTAGTACGATTCATATACCGAGTGGTTTGCCTGTTCCGGTTATAAAGGTAAACTCAATATTTGATGATAAAGAGATTAAATCAATTGGTAAGCAGTTATTTACACATGTGAATGATAGTATGCAGCAATATATTAAGGAAGATTTGATCTTCTTAAATCGTAGTGCTTCTACGAAAGAAGAGGTTATTCAGTTTTTATGTGAGAAAGCTGCTGAGAAAAACTATGTACCCGCAAACTTTTATGCTTCTGTTATGGAGAGAGAGAACACATCTCCTACAGCGGTTGGAAACTTAGTGGCAATTCCGCATCCGATGCAATTATTAAGCGATACGACATTTTTGATGTTTTGTACACTCGATAAGGCGATTGACTGGGGAGATAAAAAAGTACAAGTTATTATTTTATTTAGTGTGAAGCGCAATAATAATGAAGATTTACAAAAGCTTTATGATTTTTTATATGATATTATGTCTAATCAAACTATAATAGAAAAATTGCATCAGGCTCAAGCTGTTGATGATTTTCAAGAAATCTTACTATCATTATGAAAAAGTATATTAAAACTTCCGTTACATAACGGAAGTTTTTTATGTTTAATTGTATGCGTTTTCATAATAAGATGAAAATATAGAAAAAACATAGCTTGGAGGAATTTAAAATGACTGATATGCAAACTCCATTTGCGTTAATTTTACATGGTGGTAACGCGAGAAGCGCGGCACTTGAAGCAATTGCTTTTGCAAGACAAGGAGATTTCCAGAATGCGAGTGAAAAGATGGAACTTGCTAGTGAGGAAATATCATCCGCTCATCGTATTCAAACCGATTTAATTCAAGAGGAAGCAAGAGGCAATCATGCAGAAATAAGTTTATTATTAGTGCATGCACAAGATCATTTAATGAATGCGATTACAGTGAAAGAACTTGCTGAGGAATTTATTACTCTTCATAAACGAGTGGAAGAGAAAGTGACAGTATAATATGTACATTTTATTATGTTGTGCAGCAGGCATGTCAACGAGTATGGTTGTAAGAAAAATGCAAGAAGAGGCAAAGAAACAAGGGAAGGATTATAAAATTAAAGCAGTTGATTCGGAACTTGTGAAACTGGAAATAAAAAATGCTGATGTTGTTTTAATTGGACCACAGGTGAAGTATTTGTTTCCAGCGGTAGAGTTTCTTGCAAAGTCATACGATATACCAGTTGCAATTATAGAGCAGCGAGATTATGGTATGTGTGATGGTTTGAAAGTACTTAAGCAAGCTGAACAATTAGTTTTAGCGTAATTATATTTTTTTAAATATAAACATTATAATGTTATAACTTTTACTTTTGTCAGATTGAACATAGGGAGGGTTATCGATGAATGGTTTTATGAGTTTTATGGAACAGAAGATTATGCCAACAACGCAAAAGATTGCGGGGCAACGACATTTATTAGCAATTCGAAATGGAGTTATTTCTACATTACCGTTAACGATTGTCGGGTCATTTTTCGTTATCTTTTTAAACTTACCAATTGATGCATATATGGAGTGGATTGCACCGTTTCGTCATATTTTAGATATTCCATTCCGATTTACAGTAGGCTTAATGGCTTTATACGCAGCATTTGGGGTAGGGGCCTCACTCGCGAACTTTTATCAGCTCAATCAATTAAGTGCAGGATTATTATCTGTACTCGCCTTTTTACTAGCATCAGTTGAACCAATTCAAATAACAAAAGCTGTACCAGGTGTTATTGATGCAGGAAGATATATTTCAGTAGGGACATTAAGTGCTACGTCTTTATTTGGAGCTATTGTGACAGCATTAATTGCAGTAGAAATTTATCACTTTATGATTAAGCATAATATTTCGATTAAATTACCAGATAGTGTACCACCAGCAGTTGCAAACTCGTTTGCAGCATTAATTCCAACTTTAGTAGTTATTCTTTTATTCTGGGGTATTCGTTACGGTTTGAAATTTGATGTAAACACAACAATCACATATTTAATCGCACCATTAAAATCAGTATTAGTAGGAAATAATTTATTCGGCGGTTTATTAACAGTATTCTTAATCGTGTTCTTCTGGTCGTTCGGTATACATGGCCCAGCGATTTTAGGACCAATCATCCGTCCGATGTGGGATTCAGCAATTCTTGAAAATATGGAAGTATTCACGGCTACAGGAAATGCACATCAGTTACCAAACTTATTTACAGAGCAATTTATTCAATGGTTCGTATGGATTGGTGGATCAGGCTCAACGTTAGCTTTAGTAATTATGTTTATGTTCTCTAAATCTAAGTTCTTAAAAGAGTTAGGTAGATTATCATTCGTACCAGGTTTATTCAATATTAACGAGCCAATTATTTTCGGGGCACCAATTGTAATGAATCCAATCTTAATTATTCCGTTCGTTATTACACCGTTAGTTACAACGACGGTATCATATTTCGCAGTTGTTTCAGGTATGATTCCGCTCATGATGGCGAAGCTGCCATTTACGATGTTAGCGCCAATTGCAGCGATTATTAGTACGGACTGGACAATTATGGCTGGTGTACTTGTACTTGTTAACTTTGTTATCTCATTCGTTATTTACTATCCATTCTTCAAAATGTATGAGAAGCAACAATTAGCAGGAGAGGAGAAAACAGAATGCTCGGAGCAATTATCATCTTAATTACATTCGTGGCGGGGCAGTGTATTGCACATTATTCAAAGTGGGTACAAAGTAAATCGCTATTAGTTTTACTACTTGTGTCGATATTATTTATTGGATGTTCAATGGGGGCTTATGTGGCATTTAGTTTAGAATCACCGTACTTTATCATCGTACCAACGATTTTATGTGCAACATGTTTATCTGCAAAATATAGATTTACGAGCATGGCATTAATACAACGTGTGAAGGAGATGCAAAAGCATGGAGCGTAAATTAGGAATTTCACTTTATCCAGAGCATTCAACGAAAGAACAAGATATGGCATACATTTCGACAGCGGCACGCCACGGTTTTTCAAGAATATTCACTTGTTTACTGTCTGTTAATCGTCCAAAAGAGGAAATTGTAGCTGAATTTAAAGAAATTATTGGGCATGCAAAAGAGTATAATATGGAAGTTATTTTAGATGTAGCTCCGGCTGTATTCGATCAACTTGGTATTAGTTATAGTGATCTATCATTCTTTGCAGAGTTAGGTGCAGATGGAATTCGTTTAGATGTAGGGTTTGACGGGTTAACAGAAGCGAAAATGACGAATAATCCATATGGCTTAAAAATTGAGCTGAATGTAAGTAATGATATTGCCTATTTAGAAAATATCCTTTCGCATCAAGCGAATAAATCAGCTTTAATTGGTTGTCACAATTTTTATCCGCAAAAATTCACTGGTCTTCCGTATGATTATTTCATTCGCTGTAGTGAACGCTTCAAAAAGCATGGTATTCGCAGTGCAGCCTTTATTACATCGCATGCAGCTGACATCGGTCCATGGGATATTAATGATGGATTATGTACGTTAGAACAACATCGTAACTTACCAATTGAAGTACAAGCGAAACATTTATGGGCAACAGGGTTTATTGATGATGTTATTATCGGAAATGCTTATGCGAGTGAAGAAGAGTTAGAGAAACTAGGAAACTTAAATCGTTACATGTTACAGCTAAAGGTACAATTTGTAGACGAAGCGACTGAAGTAGAGAAGAGAGCGACACTGCAAGAATTACACGTAAGACGCGGTGACATAACAGAGTATATGGTACGTTCTACAGAAGTACGTAAAAAGTACAAAGACTATGACTTCCCAGTGCGCGAAAGTGTACGACAGGAAAGAGGGCAAGTTGTAATTGGTAATAACCTATTTGGAAAGTATAAAGGTGAACTACAAATCATTCTGAAAGAAATGCCAATAGATGAACGGAAAAATATTGTCGGTACAATTGCAGAAGAAGAGTTATTCTTACTAGATTATGTAGGAGCTTGGACACAGTTTACTTGTGTGGAATAGGGAAGGTAAGAGAGGATGCTATAGCATCCTCTTTTTTCTGTTGAAATAGTAGTCTATCGTATATAGAATTCAAAGGGATAGATTTAACTTGGACGGGGGAGAAGGAGATGGAAGAGTATATAGATGATTTATTAAGGCGGATGGCGGATGAAGAAGCAGGTATTCGACAATGTGCGTATGAAGAAGCGAGGCAGTTAAATGATGTATCGCTTTTTTCTTGTTTCCAAGAGAAAGTAATGGAAGCACGAAAAGTATATATAAAAACAAATCTTTATTTTTTAATTACACGACTTGCAATAAATACTAAAGAGATGTATATTGCAGATTATTTGATAGATCGGTTAGAAAGTGAAGAAAGCAGGATGGTGTTAGATAGCATGCTCATAGATTTAAGTAAATTATCTGAAGCAAGCAATGCACATAAAATTATTCCTTACATATATCATAAAAATAGTGGAGTTCGTTATTCTGCTGTCATCGCTTTAAAGTTGTGTAAATCGTTGGAAGCAGAAGATGCTTTATTGAAGTTACTTACAGTGGAAGAGAATCGAGATGATATTGTAAATATATGTGCCACTTTATATGAGATTGGAACAAAGCGATCAATCTTACCTTTAACAAAGCTTTTACATTGCGATAGTGCTTATGTTCGTTCAACTGTTATTGAGGTTTTAGCGAAAATAGGGGGAGCGGACTTACAAATAGTTTATATTGAAGCTTTAAAGGATAGAAATGTTATGGTGAAATACGAAGCTGTTCGAGCTATTTATGCATATGGAGATGAAATGGCGATTCAACCAATTAGCGAACGTGTAACTAAAGTTGTTTCTAGAAGACGTAAAAATGAAGTAGAGCCTACTGATGAATCAGAGATCGTCATTGCTCTTCGTTTCTTACATAAGTTTGCTACTCATGAAGAAGTTTTAAAGACGTTTGATAAAGTATATAAAAAACGAGGAAACTTGTTTTTGTCAGAGAGAAAATGGATTCGGGATAATATTAGTTACCTTCAAGAGAAAGAAAGAGTGTAAGAATCATAAAAAAAGAGTTAGCCTCAATAATGAGACTAACTCTTTTTTTAATAATTAGTTTAAAATTTTCACTGTAACTGTTTTACGTCCCCAGTTACTTGATGTACCTTTATCTGGCATTAAAACATCGATTTTATTTCCTTTAATAGCTCCACCAGTATCACCAGCGATTGCTACTCCGTAACCTTCAACCCATACTTTTGAACCTAATGGAATGACACTTGGATCAACTGCAATTAGTTTCATGTTTGGATTAGCTGTTAAGTTATGACCCATAGCTGATTTTACTTGGTCTCCTGCTTTGTAACCATTTTCAAGTGGATCCGCTGTGTAAGCTGTTGCTTGAACTCTTAATTCACGAGAAGAAGATGGTGCACTTGTTTCAGTTTCTTTTGCAACAGGTTGTTGTGTAGCTGGTTTTTGAGCTTTAGCCGCTTCACGAGCTTTAGCTGCCTCTTGAGCCTTAGCTGCTTCACGAGCTTCAGCTGCCTCCCCGGCTTTAGCCGCTTCACGAGCTTCAGCTGCTTCCTCGGCTTTAGCCGCTTCACGAGCCTTAGCTGCTTCTTGAGCTTTAGCCGCTTCACGAGCTTTAGCTGCCTCTTGAGCCTTAGCTTCTGCTTGAGCTTCAGCTTCTGCCTGAGCTTTAGCTGCTTCACGAGCTTTAGCTGCTTCTTGAGCTTTAGCTTCTGCTTGAGCTTCTGCTTGAGCTTTAGCTGCTTCAGTTGCTTCTTGAGCTTTAGCTGCTTCACGAGCTTTAGCCGCTTCTTGAGCCTTAGCTTCTGCTTGAGTTTCAGCTGCTTCACGAGCTTTAGTTGCTTCTTGAGCCTTAGCTTTTGCTTGAGTTTCAGCTACTTCCCCGGCTTTAACTGCTTCACGAACTTTAGCTGTATCTTGAACGTTAGTTACTTTTTCAGCTTTAACTACTGGCTGAACTTTAACTGGTGCTTTTCCTGTTAAGTAAGGAATGTGTACATAAGCTGTTTGGCCGTTATATTCAAATTGGATCCAATCATTTTGTACTTGGTGTGTTGTTTCGATTACATCATCTTTTTTCAATTTACCAAGAATCGCTGAATCTGTATTTGCTCCAGCACGTACGTTTAATACGTTTGCTGTTACGTAGTAAGTATCTTTTGTGTAGTCAGCGCTTATGAAAGCCTCTTTACCACTATTTAATTTAACTTTTGACCATCCGTTTTCTGTATGTAAAACGTTAACTTTATATCCATCTAATAACTTTCCGACAACTTGTGATTCAGTAGTTGGGTTTTCTCGTACATTTAGTACATCAGTCGTTACGATTGTTTCTGCTTTAGCAGATGTTGTGAAAATCCCAAGACCAAAAACCGCTGCTGTTGCTATACCCATAAATTTTTTCATAATAGCCTCCATTGCATTTGTTTTCGTTGACCTCATTATAGCAACCATTATTTTCTTATTTGCGGAAAACACAAAACTACAAAGCATTCGTAACGAGGCATTAATATTCTGTAATAATTCCATTAATATCCTGATAGCGTTTCCTTTGCGTTTTTGAGGGGATTAGAACATACGATTCATAAAATCAACACTTTTTTAATTACTAATAGATTAATAATGTATCAGTAGTGTTGCTTGAATGTTTCTGTAACGTTACAAAAAAGGGGTATTTAACTATTTGAATCGTAATGTAGTTATGAAAATATAATCTTCTTGTGTGTGAAGTCGTATATATAGGGGGGATTTTAATGAAATAGAGATATAATTGTTACAAAATAAGTTGTAGTATGGAAAAAATTACGCCTTGAATTTGTTCTTTTACATATTATTTTTGCAATAATAGGATTGTAGGATAGTGGTAATGCGAAATGAAAGTTGCAAGGATAAAAAGATAATCGCAACATGAAACATATATAATAGAAGAAACATGATTTAAAGGGATGATATCGTTATGAGTTGGTTCGCGAGTTGCAGTAGAATTATCCCGCTATTGGCGGGCAGTAAAACCCTCACCTCAAAATTCGGCTGAAGCAAAGAAGTTAGGTGGGAGATTAACTGCCCGTAAAAGCCCGATTGGTGAAGGCTAATAATCAGTGGGGGGTGAACAAAACCCCCACTGATTATAGTTTCACTTTATATAATAGAAGTTAGAGGTTCTTATTTTTGTCAAAACGTCGATGAAATTACATTTGCCTTCAACAAAATAAAAAACGTAGGAGTGTAAACTCCTACGTTTTTTTATTTACTCATATCGTAAACATTCAATTGGATCAAGTTTAGCAGCTTTGTTTGCTGGTAGTAAACCGAATGCAATACCGATTAGCATTGAGATACCTACTGAAAGAAGTCCAAGTTCTTTTGAGATAACGAGTGGCCATCCGGCAAAGATTGAGACGATCCAAGCGAAGAAAATACCAAGCATGAATCCGATGAAACCACCGAGTCCTGTTAAAATACAAGATTCAATTAAGAATTGTGTTAATACTTTACCGCGCGTTGCACCAAGTGCTTTACGAATACCGATCTCACGTGTACGTTCTGTTACAGATACAAGCATGATGTTCATTACACCGATACCACCAACAAGTAAGGAGATAGCGGCAATGCCACCGAATACCATTTTCATCATACCGATGGATTCGTCTAATTGCTTCGTAAATTCACCTAAGTCCTGTGCTTCGAATTTGTGCTCGAATTTAGGAGCTTTCATGTCGTTTAAAACAGAAACAGCTTGTTTTTCTACACTTTTACGTTCTGTTGGAGAGGTCATTGTTAATTTTACAGAGTCATACTCATTTACTCCTGAAATGACAGGCGCGTTTTCAAGAGATGTATAACCTTCAGGCATAGCCATTCCAAATTCGTTTTTCGTTTCGTATACACCGACTATTTTATACGGCTTTCCTTTTACATCTGTGTATAAATTTGATTCCCAACCACTAAATAATTTGTTGAAAGCTTCTTCATTTAATATAACAGCAGGAATTGCTTGGTTTAATTCGCTGTCGTTTAATTCACGACCGTGAACTAATTTTATTTTCGAATCTGTCATAAAGGCGCCTGTTCCACCTTTTAAATCAAGAGAGACATCTTTTGAACCAGAAGATGCTTTTACTTTCATACTTACATCTGGATAAACATCTTTAACGCCTGGTACAGTTTGAAGACGTTTTAGCATATCAGGTGTGATTTTGGCACTATCAGTTCCATAATCAGGGTTGTTGTAGTAAATCGTTACTTCCGTATCTTTTCCTTGGCCTAACTCTTTTTTAAACTTTGCATTTGTACCATCACCCATTGAAATGATAGTAATAATGGCGCTAATACCGATAATAATACCTAGCATTGTTAATATAGAACGCATTTTATGAGCAAAGATAGAGGAAAGGGCCATGCGTATATTTTCACTCGTGTTCAAAATTAACCTCTCCAATCTTGGACGATATTTCCGTCACGAATTACAATTTGACGTGCTGCCGCTTCCCCAATTTCACGATCGTGGGTAATCATAATGATTGTTGAGCCTTGTTTGTTTAATTCGTAAAAGAGATCCATAATTTGTGTACTTGTTTTCGTATCAAGTGCACCCGTCGGTTCATCTGCTAAGAGAAATTTCGGGTTATTTACGATTGCACGTGCGACTGCGACACGCTGCTTTTGTCCACCTGACAATTCATTTGGTAAGTGAGTAGCACGATCAGCTAAACTGACTTTTGTTAAAGCTGCTAATGAGCGCTCACGTCTTTCTTTTTTATCGACTCCAGCGTAAATAAGAGGTAGTTCTACATTTTGAAGTGCTGTAAGTCTCGGTAATAACATAAAGTTTTGGAATATGAATCCGATCTCTTTATTACGAACATGTGCAAGTTCTGTTTCAGACATGTTTGAAATGTTTTGACCAGCTAGTTCGTACGCACCTGTCGTTGGTTTATCTAAGCAACCGATAATGTTCATTAATGTTGATTTACCAGAACCAGATGGTCCCATAATAGAAGTGAATTCTCCTTGGTTTAGTGTTACATCAATTCCGTGTAATATTTGAACGGACTCTGCACCATTTTGGAAAGATTTCGTGATGCCTTTTAAGTTAATCATTGAGTGACAACCTCCATACCGTCTTTTAAGTCTTTTTCAGGTTTAGAGATAATTTCCTCTCCTTTTTTCACTCCAGAAACTTTTGCTTCGCTATCTGTCTCAAATTCAACAGTAACTGCTTGTTCTTTCGCTTTACCGTCTTTTACAACGAAGACAACATTTTTGTCACCTTTTTTCACAATGCTGCTTTTCGGAACAATCGTACCAGTTGCTTCGCCAGATTTACTTGTTACGTAAACATGGAAGCCGTTTTGTAATTCTTCACTATTATCTAATGTGACAGTGAATTGATAATTAGAAACAGTTTTATTTTCGTCCATGCTCTTTAATGGTGTAGAACCGATTTCTGTTACTTTTCCTGTCCAAGTCTTACCAGCGACAGTTTTTGATGAAACAGTTACTTCTTGCCCAACTTTCATACTAGCAAGTTCATATTCAGAAAGTTGACCTTTTACTTTAAATTGACCAGCGTGACGAAGTGTAATGCCACTCATACCTGTTTTTTCATCAGCAGTTTTTACGATATCATCAATTACACCGTCGGCTGGACTTGTTACAGAAAGTGTGTTTACTTTCTCTTTTGCTACTTTAATCATTTCATCAGCTTTTTCTACTTCAAACTTCTTCATTTCAAGTTGTGATTCTAATTGCCCAACTTCAATTTCTGATGCTTTTAATGCTTCAGCGGGAAGGCCTGCATTTTTATCTTTTTGTAATTTTTGTTTCGCTGCATCAATTTGTTTTTGGAACAATGTTACTTCTTTTTGTGCGATTTTCTTTTGCATTTCTGCTTCTGTTACACCTTGTTTAGCAGTAGGGTCATTATATTTGAATAGAAGCTGACCTTTTTTCACTTCATCACCTTTTTTAACAGCTAATTCATACGTACCTTTTGTTGGATCGAATGAAATTGTTTCAATACCATTTGGAATAACTTCGCCGCCAAATTTTTGTGCATTTTCAATTTGTTTTTCCGTAATTTTATAACCGCTATATGCCATTGCTACTTCTGAACTACCGCCAGCAAATGCAAAATATGATCCAGCTGCAATTCCGATCGCTACTACACTAGTAATTAACACTTTATTTTTCTTCTTCATCTATTTATCACCTTTTCGTTCGTTTTAGTATCTAAATTAAGTATAAAAGAGGTGAAGAATCTGACAAATCGTTTTAGCTTACAATAACCTTAC
Organism: Bacillus sp. FSL E2-0195; assembly: GCF_038003645.1. NCBI lineage: Bacteria > Bacillati > Bacillota > Bacilli > Caryophanales > Bacillaceae > Bacillus > Bacillus sp. FSL E2-0195. The sequence goes on from NZ_JBBOPN010000001.1 coordinate 805,311, forward strand.
AGTTTTGTAAGGTATGAATATCTAAATGTAAGGTAGAGGTTGTCCTAGTTTAAGCAAATGAATTGACTCGTTGTTTCTTTCTAACAATAATATTGTATGAAGGAGAGGAGGAAGGAAGATGGAAGCTTATTTTAGTGCGCATCCATTAAAACCATTTATTCCGTACTCGAGGCAACATGTCATTATATTATTTATTATGTTGGTGGGGATATTTTTTCTGTATCAATACCAAGATTTATTGCGTCAAAGTGAGTGGAATATAACGGTTCGATATGCGATTGCATTTCTATTTATAGGAAGTGAGATTGGACTTCATATGTGGGAATGGGAAGTGGGTATTTTTGAGCTAGGCACTTCATTACCATTTGAGTTATGTACGATAAGTTTGTTGTTAGCGTCGATTATGATTGTAACGAAAAGTTATCGAATATATGAGATTGTGTTTTTTACAGGGATTATCGGTGCATCGCAAGCCATTTTAACACCGAACGTGCAATATGCTTTTCCGCATTTTCGCTTTATAGAATTCTTTATCGCACATATATTGCTCATTTGGGCACCACTCTTTATGACATGGGTGGAAGGATATCGTCCGACATTACAATCTATTAAGCGTACGATGGTATTTTTAAATATATTGATTCCAATTGTTTCGTTTGTGAATTACAAAACAGGCGGTAATTATATGTTTTTAGCTCGTAAGCCAGAAACTGCTTCATTACTCGATATGTTAGGGCCGCATCCTTACTATATTATTTCATTAGAAATTGCAGCGCTTATGGGATGTTTTATTTTGTATATGCCGTTTGCGAAAAGAGAAGGGCATGCGCATAAAGAATCACTAGGATCATAACCTAGTGATTTTTTCGTTTTATAAATATTTACAATTCAGAAAATTAAGAATAAAATTAGAGGGTAAATTATATATAGAGAGAAGGGAAAACGTGGTCAAAAAAGTTTTTCTGAATGGGATGGAAGTGACGATTCAATTTATTATTTCGATTTTGGGTATTATTTGTTTAGGGGCACTGCCGAAATTATTTTATGGGTTTGAGCTGAATGCATCAAAGTACATAAAGAGTTTAAAAGAAGTGTTTGTGAACTTAATGGATATCTCCAATTTGCAATATGTGAGAGATAAATTTTTATTCCCACAGTTGTTCATCCATTATAAAGAAACGATTGTTATTTTTTTAGCTGCTTTTTTTATTTCATTATTTGTAGCATTTTGTATTGTTTATGTGATTATGAGTAGTTCACCGCGTATACAACATCGAATTAAATCATTTCTCATCTTCCTAGAATCCATCCCAGACATTCTTCTTATTTTAGGCTCACAAATTTTAGTTATATGGTTTTTTAAACAAACAGGTTTTTTACCTTTTCAAATCGCGTCAATCGGAGGCGAGTCGATTAGAGGATTGCCAATATTTTGTTTGACTATACCGACTACGATTATGTTTGTAAAAATGTTAGTGCTTCGTTTTGAAAATGAGCTAGAAAAAGATTATGTACTATTTGCTAAGGCGAAAGGGCTGAATCGCTTTCATATTTTAAATCGTCATATTTTACGAAATGTGTTACTTAGTACACTTTTCTTTGCGAAAACGAATATCTTTTTTATGTTATCCAATTTATATATTATAGAATGGATTTTTAATACGGGTGGTATTTTTATGTTTTTGAAATCTTATGAGGGTATTAGGGTTGAGGTTTTCATCGTTAGTGTACTGCTTATTTATATTCCGATTTTTATTTTATTCAAATTGTTTCATTATCTCATTCCAGCTGCGATGAAGGAGAGATTATAATATGTGGACGTATATAAAACGCGATAAAAGATTTTGGATAAGCATAGGGTTTCTTCTCATATTAGTTCTTTTGAGCATCGGAAATACGATATGGAATGGTGGGCACATTAGACAAGTTACACTGCAATATGACGCGGCTGGAAATCCAGAAGTACCACCGTTTTCACCTTCATTACAATTTTTACTCGGGACAGACCGGAAAGGATATGACCTGTTACATTTAGTCATTGAAGGCGCGAAGTGGACGATTGGTATATCTATTTTAATTGCGGCACTTAGAATGGTAATAGGTGTATTTTTTGGTGTTGTACTCGGAACGTACATAAAAAGAGGGTTTTCAAAAATCGAAGCATTTTTTGATAGTTTTACAGTTATTCCAACAGTTATGATTGCGTATTTCTTTCTCCAATCTGTGAATACCTTTGGAAGTGGAGAGGAAACAATAACTTTTTTTGAAAGGGCTTCGTTTCAAGTTGTATTACTTGTAATGCTTGTGATGCCAGTTATTGCACTGTATGTTGCGAAGGAAGTTCGTAAATTGAGAACCGAAGAATTCATTGAGGCTGCGTGTATATTAGGTGGATCAAAAAGACACATTGTTATAAAGCATCTTTTTCCGCATCTCTATATGACGTTTATACTTGTATTTCTTCAGCAATTTACGCAGACTCTTACTATTTTACTCCACTTAGGGTTACTGGAAGTATTCTTTGGCGGAACTGTTAAGTTTTTAGGACCGGTAGAAGAAATAGACTCTTACACACATGAATGGTCAGGTTTAATTGGAGTTTATTTTAGATCATTAACAGTTAATCCGTGGATTCCTCTCGTTCCAATTACATTTTTCGGACTTACTATCTTTTCAGGAAATATGATTGTAAAAAGTATAGAAGAGGCGATGATGAAAGTAAGGTTAGGCGGAGTGAGAAAGAAGACAGATGTAGAAAAGGAACAACCTGCTGTGCAGTCAAAAGAAGAGCTGTTTACGTTTAAGCATACGATTTGAAAATAAAGAAGAAGCAAGCATAATCAATGCTTGCTTCTTTTCTTTATTTTGTAGAAACTTCACCTTCAGCTTCTGTTTGCGGAATAAAGTATCCGATTATAACACCAATTATTGCCGGAACAATCCAGCCGATTCCTAAGTTATAAAAAGGAATGGTGTGTACGATATTCGCGATAAAGTTTGGAATCATTCCCACATTATCAAGTGCATGAATACAGCTAATAATGAATGCTGCAATCATCGCTCCGATATAGACAGAAGGTTTACGTTTCGTATATTTATCGATAAATGATACGAAAATTAAAATGATTGTAATTGGGTACAAAATGATTAATACGGGTAATGTAATTTTGATTAATAAACTTAATCCTAAGTTTGAAATAACGAAGCTAAAGATACAAACGTATAGTACAAGCTTCTTATATGAAACATTTGTTAGTACTGTTGTGAAATAGTTGGCGAATGCACTTACAACACCGATTGCAGTCGTTAAACAAGCAAAGATAATTGCGATACTTAATAAAACATTACCGCTTGTCCCAAAGAATTGATACATAACAGTTGCTAATAGCTGACCGCCATTTTCGAATTGTCCTAAATTTCCGTTTGAAGCGCCAATATAACCGAGTAAGAAGTAAACAATTGTTAAGAAAAGAGCCGCAATGCTTCCGCAAATAATTGTATATTTCGCAATGGATTTCTTATCTTGTATCCCGTTTTGACGAATTGCATTTACAACAATCGTTGATAATACGAGTGCTCCGATTGCATCTAATGTTAAAAAGCCTTCAAGAAATCCTTTGAAAAATGGAATTTCTTTATAGTCACCAACAGGTTCTGCAAATGATCCTGGTGAAAGAATCGCTTTTGTTGCCATAATTGCAATAATTCCAAGCAAAATTGGCGTTAATATTTTTCCGATATGATCTACTAATTTGGATGGATTTAACGATAAGAAGTAGACGACTATAAAGAAAATCGCACTAAAAACTAACATAGAGTACCATTGATCTGGGAAAAGTGGTGCAATCCCAATTTCATAAGATACAGTTCCAGTTCGTGGAATAACAAATAGTGGGCCGATGGAAAGATAAATAATGATAGCGAATACTGCTGCGAATTTTGGGTGAACACGGCTCGCTAAAGTATTAAAACTACCACCAGCAAGGGCAACAGCGACGATAGCTAGTAAAGATAAACCGACATCTGTAATAATAAATCCTGTAATGGAAACCCACATATTTTCTCCGGAAGAAAGACCGAGAAGAGGCGGGAAAATCATATTACCAGCACCGAAGAAAACTGCGAATAGTAATAAACTAATCGAAAGTATTTGCGCTGGTTTTAAAGTTGTACGCATATAAAGAAAAGCCTCCTAATGAGCGTTTTTTTGTCGAAAATTCAAATAATTTGTCGATTGACTGTTATTATTTTAAAGGTCTGATGACTAGAAAGCAAGAGGGAATTTTAAAAATATTTTAAAATAATGCGTAAAATTGAATAAATATACTATTTATATGTTAATGCAGGAAGAATTTCACTTATAACGTAAAAAAACACATATCGCTAGGATATGTGTATTAAAAATAAATTTGCCTATCACGTTCTTCTTTTAAAATTTCTACAGCCTCTCGGAAACGTTGAGAATGGACAATTTCTCGTTCGCGTAAAAAGCGTAAGCTATCATTTATATCGGGATCGTCTGATAAATCAATTAGCCATTGATAAGTCGCTCGTGCTTTTTCTTCAGCTGCAATATCCTCGTATAAATCTGCGATAGGATCTCCTTTCGCTTGAATGTAAGTGGCAGTAAAAGGAACACCACCTGCATTATGGTAAAACAAGGCGCTATCATGATTCGCATAATGCGCGTCTAATCCGGCAGCTTTCATTTGTTCAGGTGTTGCATCTTTTGTTAATTTATAAATCATTGTAGCAATCATTTCTAAATGTGCGAACTCTTCTGTACCAATATCGGTTAGTAAGCCAACGACTTTATCAGGAATTGTATAACGTTGATTTAAGTAGCGAAGAGCAGCGGCTAATTCACCGTCCGCACCACCGTACTGTTCAACTAATAATTTTGCGAGTGCTGGATTACAAGTACTCACTTTAACAGGATATTGTAATTTTTTTTCATAAATCCACATAGTTTCTCTCCTTTATATTTGCCATGGCCACGGTCCTTTGCTCCATTCCCATGGGGCGTTAGAATAACTGTTTCCAAACTGCTGAAGTGGTCCGTATCTTTCTTCAATTTTTTGTTTTAATACTCTTCGTTTATAAGAAAAATCGTTGAATTGATTTATAGCTGCAGTATCGTCGGGATGCGTATCTAAATAGAGAGTAAGTTCAACTAATACAAAGTCTAATTCTTGCAGTTCTTCAATCCATTTGTAATATTCATCAGGCAATGTTTGTGTCACGTTTTTATTCACCTTCCTTTTTTGTAAGGATTTTCATAATAATCATAAAAAGCAGGCCATAAAGTCCCTTTTCTTAAAGCTTCTTTTGGTGTGAATTGGGGTAAATTAGTTGGTTGAAAACCCATATATAAGTGCGGGGGAGTTGAGTAATATTTCTTTCCAATTGGAGGACAAGGATCGTTTGGACCATGATAAGGTATGTAGGATTTCATGAATTTATCCATGTTACAACCCTCCTTTATAAATGAAATATCCATTATTATGTATTGTATTCGTACATAATTGTCATTTATGACTCATATAAAAAACTAATAGAGACAGGGGGAGTTGAGGATGGAAGGCATTACAACATGTATCGTATTAGAATCAAAAAATTTAAAGGAAACATTGTATTTTTATGAAGGGATTTTAGGCTTTAAACCAAGCAAGGAGAGACCTCAACTACATGTAACAGGTGTTTGGTATGACGTTGGTTTAACGAGAATTTGTTTTGTAGTAAATCGGAATTTACGAGGGCGAGAGAAGGTTGCTAATTCTTCGTGTGAATTAATAACCTTTTCAATTTCTGATATGGAAAAAGTAAAGAGAAAATTACAGTTTTACAAAATATCTTTTGCGGAAGAACAGCATGCGGATGGGGTGGTAATTACTCTTTATGATCCAGATTGCTATAAGCTTCAAATTTCATCAGAGGCATGAGTAACCATAGGGGGGATAGCGTGGATAGAATGTATGAAGAAAGCGCACTGTTTGAACATAAATTTTGGCTCAAAGTTCTCGGGGATCATGCTCAGTTTTTACTAGATGCTTTAGCTCCACAGGAGAAAGAAGATATACAGAAAGCCACCTATTTTGTAGAAAAATTCACGAACTTTTTAAATGAAATTCATTCTGTAAATTTTATTGCATTTTCAAAAGATGCAGAACAAGCTGCAGAGGAGATTCGAGCATTTAAATTAAATATTATACAAAAGCAATTGGAAGGTAAAATTGTGATTCATTTTACTCCGACTTTTATTAATCATATGGTAAATGAAGTGGAGGAATATATAACAGTATTAGAATACTTAGGGAGGGGAGAAGTCCCGCCCGTTTTTCATGAACTACACTATCATCTCGCGTGGTTAACGGATGCAGCAGGGCATGCTGGTTCTATTTCAGGCGGATTAGATGTTGTGGAAAAAGGATTGAAGGAGAAAAGTGATTTGTTTGCTAAACATTTTGAACAATTTTATTTAAAAGCAGTTGAAATGACAGGTTATTTACGGGCAGAACTGAAACATTTTCCAGCTTTGAAGAAGTTTACAAAAGACGTTTCACTAGAGCTAAAGTTATTCTCGCATTTCCTTCGAGAAGTAGAAGAATTAGAGTTGTCTGAGCAAATATTAAGTTCATTATCAGCCAGGATGGCGGATCATATGGCGAGGGAGGAGTGTTACTATTTATTGAAGTTAGCACAATCCTCAGGGTTAGAGATACCGAAATGTAATCCGCTTTAAAAATAGATTGTAGGGAAGATCAAGCAGACAAATTTTAACAGTGATAGAAGTATGTGAACAGGTTTCATTATGAAAAAAATATTGACAAGCCCCTCCAAATATCTTAATGTGATTGTATAAAATTGTGTATCTAAAGGGGAGTAACTTATTACAGTAAAGTCGTCATTACAGGGAGAAACCCTCGGCTTTATTGGCAACGTTTCGTTGTTAGTGAGACCTTTACCAGCAATGGTAAAGGCCCCTTATTGTCTTTTTTAGGACCCTTACCATATTTGGTAGGGTCCTTTTTGTATACAAAGAGAGGAGCTAGAAAATGAAAAAACTTTTTAGTAGATTAAGAGTTGTATTCCATGTCCGCCGTTTTGTTCCATTCCTATTTGACTTTTTTACTTCAAAAGAGGTTTCAATAAAGAAGAAAATTTTATCTATTGCTTTTTTAGTTGGTTATGTAGCGATGCCGCTCGATTTAATTCCAGACTTCCTACCGTTTATTGGTATTTTAGATGATGTTGGAATTGTGTTATTTATTTTGAATCGAATTGTAAAGATGGCGCCAGTGCAATTACAAGAAAAGCATAACGTAAACGTAGGATAGGAGTTGAAAATATGGAGCAAATTATTTTAGATATAATCGAGTTTTTAAAGCAGTTTTCTTATTTTGGAGTTGTGTTAGCATTAACGTTTGAATTTATTCCAGCAGAAGTAGTTTTGCCCATGGTTGGGTATTGGGTATATGAGGGAGATATGAATTTTTGGCTAGCTGTATTAGCAGGGACACTTGGCGGAACTACAGGACCGTTAACGTTATATGCACTCGGTTATTACGGTGGTCGCCCTCTATTAATAAAATACGGGAAATACTTCTTTATTAAAGAAGAACAAATTCAAAAAGCAGATGATTTCTTTGCGAAGTATGGTCCAGTTGTGGCATTTGTTGGACGCTTCGTACCAGGAGTTCGAACACTTATTTCTGTACCGTGTGGTATGGCAAAAATGAACATATGGAAATTTAGCATATATACATTTGTAGCAATGTTCCCGTTAACGACTTTGTATATTTATTTTGGAATGAAATTAGGTCCGCATTGGGAAAAAGCGGCGGGCGTTGTTGGACAATATATGTTACCGATATTAGGAGGCGTTCTTCTTATCGTGGCTAGTATCTTTATCTATAAATTTATGAAAAAACGAAACAAAACTGAATCTATTTAGTTTATTTCGCATTAACGGGCAGTAAGATTCCCACCTCAAAACTTAGCTGTAAAGCAAAGTATTGAGGTGGGAGTTTTACTTTAAATTATGATGTGCTTATTTTTGGAAATAGATGAATAGTACAGGCAAAAGACTCTGAAGGACATACACATATAGAGAATATAAAAGAGAGAGGGGAAACAACTATGTCTTGTGAGTGCTCAGGGTCAGCATTAACTTGCTGTCCAGATAAAAATTATGTACAAGATAAAGTGTGTAGTCCGTGGTCTGCTACTGTAGTTGCAACAGCAATTGATAATGTTCTTTATACAAATAATATTAACCAAAATGTAGTTGGTACTGGTTTTGTTAAATATGATGTTGGTCCAGGTCCAATTACTGTAGAAGCGCTTGATTCTGCTGGGGCTACAATTGATACACAAACATTAAACCCAGGAACGAGTATTGCTTTTACGTATCGCCGCTTTGATAGTATACAAGTTGTGTTACCTGCAACACCTGCTGGAACGTATCAGGGAGAATTTTGTATTACGACACGCTATTCACTTTCGTAGAAGAATAGGAGAGGGTTGAAATGGGAATGAGAAGTTCCAGTTTGTCTTGTTGTTCTAATAAAACGCTTGTGCAAGATCAAGTATGTGCAGACTGGTCAATTACAGGTGCGGGTACTCAAATTGTCTATACGAATAATCTTACACAAGAAATATACGGTTCAGGTTATGTAAAATATGATACAGGTGCAAATCCGATTACAGTGGATTTTTTAGTAGGTGCTACAGTAGTCGATACGATTACTGTACAACCGCAAAGTAGTGGTACTTTCACAGTGAGGCACTTTACTACTGTTCGAATTACAACGACAGGAACAACTGTTAATCAAGGCGAGTTTTGTATTACAGTACGTTATCCAATTTCATAAAAAAAGCATACCGTAAATGGTATGCTTTTTTAAATTGAGGAAGTAATAAAATTGGTATTCTATAAGCAACATGTAAATTGGCAACAGTACTTGCCTTCTAAATATAGTGAAGGATTATTTTGTATATTAATAATACTAACGGATTTTAAATCTTTACCTGTGTAAGATATTGTATTACCAGGAAATACAGTGAAAATATTGGTTACTGCTCCAATGATTTGAATTGTAATTGCTTCAGTGCTGCTAGTACTATTGTAAACCGAGACAGTACCTGATATAAGCAGTATCCCATCACTTTGCCACAGTATCATTGATTGTAGTGCATCTTTGGTAGAGGGAATGGTGTTGTTAGTTATGAGGAAATTCCCTGCAAATTCATTTGTTACTCGCTCACAACTTGAATTTGGAGGAGGGGGCGGTGGACAAGGGTCTGGACAAATGATAGATAAAGGAGCGAAACAGCCAATATTTTTTTTGTTCTTCAATACAACCCCTCCTTTTTAAGTTGTCTTTTACTACTATTAAATGTAGAAGCATGGCCGATGTGTTAAGAAAAGAAGAAAATTTTTAAAATTAAGATTGTCTAATAGGCTTACAGCTTAACTTATCATTAATGTTATAGAAAAGATTATATGTGAATAGACATGGGAAAAGAATGATCAGACTCTTTTAGACAAAAGGTGGTTGTATACAATAGTACGAGTAATGTTGGACTTAACACTTAATTAACTGTATATTTACAAAAATCTAATAAAATTCATTTGTTATTTAAACGATATTAATATGTTTAAGATAAAATAGCCCTTGTAATGAATCAATTATTATGAGGAGGATTCACGTGGAAAGAACTGCTTTACGAAAAGTAAAAGGTCTTATTGGATTATTAATGGTGTTTGTATTGGCATTTGTATCATTACCGTGGAGTACGTCGGTTAAAGCGGAAGAGAAAAAGCAAGAAAAGGCACCAAGTGAGAAGAAAATCGTTTTCCCAGTTGTAAGTGATGTGCATATTAAAGATAGTGGAACAGATGATACGTTCCGCTGGAAAAGAGCGATTGAGCAATTTAATACGCTTGCACCAAAGCAAGATGCGTTTGTCATTGTAGGTGATTTTACTGATTCGGGTTCAGTAAAGCAATATGATCGTTTCATGCAAGTGTATAACGAAAATGCAAATAAAGATGCGGTACGAATGAATTCTCTAGGTAATCATGATTATTGGAACGGCTTATCTGTAGAGGGAGCACAGAAGCGTTTCTTAGAAAAGACAGGAATGGAATCGGTTTATTATCATAAGGTGGTAAAAGGGTATCATTTCCTTGTTATGTCTCCAGAGGATGGGACAACACATGGCTATTATTCGGACAAGCAAATTAATTGGTTAAAAGAAGAAATGGCAAAGGCACAAAAAGATGATCCAGAAAAACCGATTTTTGTGTTTTTACATCAACATATTAAAGATACAGTGTACGGTAGCCAAGAATGGGGAACGAAAGATAGTGCGAAAATTAATGCGGTATTAAAAGAATACCCACAAGTAATTACGTTTTCAGGTCATTCACATTATCCGTTAGATGATCCAAGATCGATTCATCAAAAAGATTTTACGTCTGTTGGAACATCTTCTGTAAGCTATATGGAAGTTGAAGGCGGTAAAGTACAAGGGAATATCCCGCCAGGAGCTAGTACATTAAGCCAAGGTTTATTGGTAGAGGTAGATGACAAAGAGGTAACAATTAATCGCCGTGATTTCCATACAAACTCTTGGACAGGTGAGCCTTGGAAAATTAAATTACCAACGAAAAAAGAAGGATTCAACTATGGAGAAGATCGTGATAAAGAAAAGCCATACTTTGCGAAGGATGCAAAGCTTGCTGTATCAAATGTAACGGAAAATGCGGCAACAGTAACATTCCCGCAAGCATTGGACAACCTTCTTGTTCATTCTTATCGCTTGCAAGCAAAGGATAAACAAACAGGTGAGATTAAAAATAAGCTATTAGCATTCTCAGAGTTTTATCGAGATCCAGTGCCGAAAGAACTGACATTTACACTTGCAGGACTAGATGGCGGGAAAACATATACACTTGAAGTTGTTGCGATTGATTCATTTGGCAATGAAAGTGTACAACCATTAACGGCAGAAATTACTACGAAAAAAGATAATATTGACCCGAATGTGAAAGTACCAAAGGCAGATGTTTTTGATGTAAACTTTGCAGATGGTACATTTAAAGACAGTTCATCATTTGGTACAAAAGGTGATGTTAAGGGCAATGTGACTATTGAATATGATAAAGCATTGAAAAAGAATGTTATGAAGTTAAACGGAAAAGCAAATACATTTGGATACCTTCCATTTTCAGCAGCACAAAAAGAAAAAGTAGCAAATTCATTTACGTTAGAAACTGTATTTTCAATGAATGAAATTCGTGGACAAGGTATTTTGCAAAATACAGAGAGCGGTGGAATTGGTTTTGAGTCTACAGGAAGTGGCTATGTAGAATTATGGGCTCATATTGGTGGAAGCTATAAACGTGTGGGTGTTCAATTAGAAGCAAACAAAACGTATCATTTAACAGGAACATATAACGGCAGTGAAGTAGCAATTTATGTAGATGGTAAAAAAGTAAATAGTCAGCCGGCTCAAGGGAAAGTATATCACCCGAACGTACCATTCGCACTTGGTGCAGATCCTGATAGCAACGGAAATGGCGGTATTCCGTTAAATGGACAAATTGCATTAGCAAAATTATATAGTAAAGCATTAAGTTCTTCAGAAGTAGTAGCGGCATATAACGAGTTTTCTACTCGTACAAAATTAGAGCAAGTAAATACGTTATATGAAGAAATCGGAAAAGTGAAAGAAGTATTGGCAGGTACTTATGAATTTGGTGAAAAGCCAGGTCAGTATTCACAAGCAGCTTTTAACGAATTACAAAGAAGCTATGACAATGCAAAGAAAGTGTTTGAGAATATAGCGAGTACAGGAGAACAAATTGTTCAAACGTATAGTGAATTAAAAACAGCAAACCAAACATTTGTCCAATCAAAGGTAGCAGAAGAACAGCCAAAAACACCGAAAGAAAAATTACAAGTGAATATTGAATCTGCAAAAGCTTTAGTAAAGAAAGCGCAAGATGGAAATGTAACAGACGGTTCTGTTAAATCATTAAGTCAAAAAATCACAGTTGCGGAAGCTGTGTTAAAAGATAAAAATGTAAAAGATGAGTATGTGGAATCAATGAATCGTACGCTAAAGCACGCTATTTCACTTGTTGAAAAAAGCATCAACAAATAAGGTATAAGAAAAAGAAGCTTATCATGATAGGCTTTTTTTTTGTTATACTAAAAGTAGTATAGAAAAAGGGAGCGAATAATTTGGAAGAGAAAAAGCTAAAAAGAATTCTTGAATATGTATGGATCGCCGTTGTGCTCCTTGTAGGATATTATTTATTAAAAGATAAAAGTATATGGATTCTATTTTTAATGACATTTTTATTAGCGGGATTAGGAACGCTATTTATTAACTTTTTCTTTGATAGTGTAAACGCGTGGAGAAAGAAAAAGAAAGAGACGAAGTAAGGGAGAATAAAGTGAAACTTTAATCAGTGGGAGTCTTACTGCCCGGCAAATAGCGGGATAAGTATACAAAAGTTGATCGGTATATTTTTCGTTTTACAATCGTTAATGAAAATAGCTCGCCTTTATTATAGGCGAGCTATTTTTTTATACTTCTTTTTTCTCATCATTTGTTTTTTTAGTAGCTAAATGACTATGTTTTCTAGAGTAGAAGAAGTATACGCATAAACCGACTATAAGCCAAAATGAAAAGCTGATCCATGTCGTTTTGGACAAATTAGTCATTAAATATAAACAACAAAGAATAGCGACAACCGGTAGTGCAGGTACGAGTGGTGTGCGGAAGCCTCGTTTTAAATCAGGATGAGTTTTCCGTAAAATAAGTACAGCAAAGCAAACGAATGTGAAGGCTGTTAACGTACCGATGTTTACTAAATTCGCTAGTAAATGTAGGTCTAAAAGTCCTGCTAATAAAGCTGCAAATACTCCAGTAATCCATGTGTTTAATAAAGGGATTTTTACTTTTTTATTTACGCGTGATAAAGCTTTTGGGAGTAAGCCGTCTCGGCTCATTGCATAAGAAACACGAACTTGTCCATACATAACGACTAAAAGAACGGTTGTCATTCCTGTCATCGCACCAACTGCAAGTAGCCCCGCAATAGTATCTTCACCAACGAAATGTAGTGCAAATGCAACTGGATCAGAAACGTCTAATTGCGTATAAGGAACCATGCCTGTTAAAACGAAAGATACGATCATGTATAAAACTGTACAAATAAGAAGGGAACCTATAATGCCAATTGGTAAATCACGCTGCGGTTTTTTCGTTTCTTCTGCCGCGGTTGCGATTGCATCAAAACCTAAAAAGGCGAAGAAGACAGTCGCAGCTCCGGTAATAATACCGTCGTACCCGAATGGAATGAACGGTGTCCAATTTTCAGGCTTTACATATTTTGCGCCTGCTACGATAAAGGCGATAATAACTGCTAATTTGATAAGGACCATAACATTATTAATGCGTGCGCTTTCGCGTATACCAAAGCTTAAAAGCCCAGTAATGAGAAGTAAAATACAAACAGCTGGTAAATCAATGAGACCACCTTTTCCTGTACCAGGGGCCGAGGAAATAATGGTGGGAAGGTGTATATTGAACCCTTGAAGCAATGATTGTAAGTATCCAGACCAGCCAACAGCTACCGCTGCAACAGCGAGTAAATATTCGAGCATTAAACACCAACCAACGATAAAGGCGACGACTTCCCCGACTGTCATGTATGCGTAAGTATACACACTTCCTGAGACAGGAATAGAAGAAGCAAATTCGGCATAACAAAAGGCTACACAAGCACAAGTAAATGCAGCAATAAGGAATGATAGCATAATACCAGGGCCAGAATGTTTTGCCGCTACGATACCTGTTAATACAAAAATCCCTGTCCCAATTACGGCGCCGATTCCTAAAAACGTTAAATCAAGTGCCGTTAATGTTCGATCTAGCTGTCGTGGTGATTCAGTACTAAGCGCTTTTTTTCGTAATAATGACTTCACTTTGAACTCTCCTCCTTTAGTTTTCATTTCCATAACTGCGAATATAGTACGAGCCCATTGGAAAAGAGTATGTAAGTGAATGAAAATACAGTTATGGTATGTAGTTTTTTAAAATTTCTGGGTTAATCTTATTATAATTCAGAATATTTTGTCAAATAAAATTTTAACAAATAAAAAGCCGGTTGTAAGGAGAAACTATGTGCAGAAATAGATGCAGGTTAACAATCAGTAGAGATGAAGAATAATCCACTGATTAAAGTTTTACTTTATTATAGTAGGAGAAGATGTTATGTTATTTTATTTTGAACTTGTCGTCATTTTACTTTGTACGAAATTAGCTGGTGATATTAGCGTTAGACTTGGCCAGCCTTCTGTACTCGGTAAATTAATCGTTGGTATTATTATCGGTCCGGCTTTGCTAGGTATTATTAATAGTTCAGAACTTATTGATGAGCTTAGCGAAATTGGTGTTTTGCTACTTATGTTTATGGCAGGACTCGAAACTGATTTAGAAGAGTTAAATCGTAATTTAAAATCTGCATTCGCAGTAGCGATGGGAGGAATTATTTTCCCATTCCTTGGTGGGTATTTAGCAGGACTTGCGTTTGGAATGTTACAGTCGCATGCGATCTTTTTAGGGTTATTACTTTGTGCCACTTCGGTTAGTATTTCTGTTCAAACACTAAGAGATTTAGGGAAAATGAATACGAGAGAAAGTACGACGATTTTAGGTGCAGCTGTATTTGATGATGTAATTGTCGTTATTTTATTAGCATTTGTGATGAGTTTTTTAGGTACACAAGATGTAAATGTAACGCTAGTCATTGCAAAGAAAATTATCTTTTTTGTAAGTATTGTTTTCATCTCTTGGAAAGTTGTTCCATGGATTATGAAAATGCTCGTACCACTTCGCGTAACAGAAGCATTAATTAGTGCAGCTCTTATTATTTGTTTCTCTTTTTCGTATTACAGTGAAATGATGGGGATTGCAGGTATTATTGGAGCATTCGCAGCTGGAATTGCCATTTCTCAAACAGAGTATAAGCATGAAGTGGAACATAAAATTGAACCAATTGCTTATGCAATATTTGTTCCAGTGTTCTTCGTAAGTATCGGAATGGAAATTACATTTCAAGGTATAGGAAGCCAGCTTTGGTTCATTATCATCATGACTCTTATTGCGATATTCACAAAGTTAATCGGATCAGGTTTAGGCGCAAGACTGACAGGATTCAACCTTCAATCTTCTATTAGTATCGGTGCGGGAATGGTTTCGCGCGGAGAAGTGGCGCTTATTATCGCAGCAAATGGACTTGCGGCGAATTTGTTAGCGAAAGAAAATTTCACAGCGATTGTCATTGTTGTTATATTGACGACAATTATTACGCCGCCGCTTTTGAAGAAGTATTTTGTATAGAGAGGAAGGGCTTATCTGATGTAGGTAAGCTCTTTTTTTATTGCAAAATGCAGTGGTCATGTAGCATGAATGGATTGTAATTATGATAAAATCTATGTATGTGATATGACAAGGAGAGGGAAGTGTGAAGATTACAAAGGGGAAAGTTATAGGTGTAATCATACTTATTGCACTATGTATACCATTTACTGCATGGAAAGAGTCAAAAGTGAAAAATTTTCCAATTTCTATTTTTTCTTCCTATGTAGAAGATGAAAATCCGAAAGACTATAAGTACACTGCTTTTGTACCTGACTTTGCAATTTGGATACATGGATGGGAAAAACAGCGATCTGAAGGTGAAATAACGTCATATAAAAAAGGGGATCGAACTGTAATTGTTCACCATCCACCTGGCAATGATGGTTTTTATCTATATGATACAAATGATATTAGAGAATATACGCAACCATAAGAAGTGGAGGTTAAATAGTGAAAGCTTCAACATTACTATTTAAAATTGAAAGTAATATGGATCAATTTTCACCAGCCGAAAAGAAGGTTGCCATGTACATAATGGAGAATGCAGAAATTGTTCCGAACTTAACGACGAAAGAAGTGTCAACGAATGCAGGCGCAAGTGAGGCAAGTGTTATTCGCTTTTGTAAGTCGATTGGGATTGGGAGCTTTAAATCATTTAAAATCGCGCTCGTTCGTGAATTAACGATTGCTGATTATAATATTAATGATTTTTCAGTGATGAATACGGAAGATGGACCGTACGACTTGTTTAATAAAGTTACATATGTGAATAAAGCTGCAATTGAGGCGAGCGTTACTGCGATAGATAAAAAGGAACTTGAGAAAGCTGCAGATCGTATTGTAAATGCGGATAAAATTATATTTTACGGAGTAGGCGGATCGGCTACTCCGGCGATGGACGGGGCTTATAAATTTACAAGGCTCGGATTTACAGCGATGATGCTATCTGATTTTCATATGATGTTGCCACTCGTCACGAATTTAAAAGAGGGAGATATATTTGTGGCGATTTCAACTTCTGGGCGGACGAAAGATGTGCTCGAAATGGCGCAATATGCGAAGAAGCGAGGGGCTACAGTTATTGCGATTACGAAGCTAGACCAATCATCTCCGTTATATAAAGCGGCAGACATTCGCCTTTGTATGCCAGATGTAGAGCAAGACCATCGCATTGCGAGTATTGCTTCGAGAATGACGCAACTGAATATGATTGATGCTTTATATGTGATTACTTTCAATCGAATTGGTAATAAAGTATTAGATCAATTTATGGAGACGAGAGAAGAAGCATTACGGTTACGGAAATTGAAGTAGAAGAAAAGATGGGGAGACTCATCTTTTTTATTATCTTTGACACAAATATGTCATGTTGTGAAATTTTATTTCATAAAATAAGAAAGAGTTATTGATTTTTAGTTTCTTAAAGTTATAATAAAAGTGTGAAATATAATTTCGAAGAGGGTGGCAATATGTTAGAGAATTTATCGACAGAACACCGTAATGAGAAAACGATGAATCTAGATGAGATGAGTATAAAAGAAGTTTTACAAAGTATGAATGAAGAAGATCGAACTGTTGCGTTAGCAGTTGAAAATGAAATAGAAGAAATTGAAAAGGTTGTACAAATTGTTACTAAGTCTTTTGAAGAAGAAGGCCGTTTAATTTATATTGGGGCTGGTACGAGTGGCCGTTTAGGCATTTTAGACGCAGTAGAATGTCCCCCGACATTTGGAACAGATGATAACATGGTTCAAGGATTTATAGCAGGTGGATTGAAAGCGTTTACTAAGGCGGTGGAAGGTGCCGAAGATCGTGAAGAGTTAGCAAAAGAAGATTTAAAAAGTATTGGATTAAACGAGAAAGATACGGTTATTGGAATTGCAGCAAGTGGTAGAACACCCTATGTAATTGGCGGATTGGAATATGCAAGTAGCATGGGAGCAAGTACAGCTAGTATTTCCTGTAATAAAAATGCTGAAATAAGTAAATATGCAAAACTAAATGTGGAAGTGGAAACAGGCGCAGAAATATTAACAGGCTCAACACGGTTGAAGGCTGGCACAGCGCAAAAGTTAGTACTCAATATGATTTCTACAGCGTCTATGATTGGTGTAGGGAAAGTATATAAAAACTTAATGGTAGATGTTCAATCTACAAATGAAAAATTGGTAGAACGCTCAAAACGAATTATTGTTGAAGCGACAGGCGCTAGTTATGAAGTAGCTACAGAGTGTTATGAGAAAGCAGATCGAAATGTGAAAGCTGCAATCGTTATGATATTACTACAGTGTGAATATGGGGAAGCACTAGAAAAATTAAAAGGTGCGAAAGGATTTGTGAAGAAAGCACTTTAAACTTTGGGGAGGGGGATTCTATTATGAAGAAAGAAGAGAGAATGGCCAAAGAAATTTCAGAGCAGCTTGGGGGAGTAAAAAATATTCGTGGCATTGCTCATTGTATGACGAGGTTACGATTAACGCTTCATGATGAAAGTAAAGTGAACATGGACCTTTTAAAAAAGGTTGAAGGTGTTATGGGAGTGATTGAAGATGAAACGCTTCAAGTTGTTGTTGGGCCAGGGACAGTAAATAAAGTAGCAGCTGAGATGGAAGATTTAACGGGACTGCGAATTGGTGAGGTGGCAGATCACCACCTTGAAGATCTTGGGCAAGAGATGAAGTCAGAGATTAAGAAGAAAAATAATACACCAGTGAAAAACTTTTTAAGAAAAATAGGAAGTATTTTCATTCCGCTAATTCCGGGACTTGTTGCGTCAGGAATTATAAATGGGGTTGCTAACTTTGCGAAAAACGCAGGTGCTGACCCGAATGCAACGTGGCTACAAATGCTACTACTTATTGGCGGCGGTATCTTTACATTCTTAGGAATTTTAGTCGGTTGGAATACAGCGAAAGAATTTGGCGGGACACCAGTTCTTGGGGCAATTGCAGGTATTTTAATTTTCAACCCAGCGATGGCGAATGTAAAATTATTCGGTGAAGCGCTCGTACCCGGACGGGGCGGATTATTTGCAGTTATTTTTGCAGCATGGCTTATGGTTGTAGTTGAGAGACGAGTGCGAAAAGCTGTGCCAAATGCAGTTGATATTATTGTGACACCACTCATTACTGTATTAGCTGTAAGTATAGTAACGATGTTAGCGATTCAGCCAGTAGCAGGCTTCTTATCTGATGGTATTACAAGCGGTATTAATGCAATTTTAAATGTTGGCGGAGCATTTGCTGGAGCTGTGCTTGCCGGAACATTTTTACCTCTCGTAATGGTCGGATTACATCACGGTTTAACACCGATTCATATGGAATTTATTAATCAAACGCACGTAACGCCTTTATTACCAGTATTAGCAATGGCTGGCGCTGGGCAAGTAGGAGCAGCGATTGCGATTTATGTGAAAACAAAAAATAAACGCCTTCGTAATGTGATTAAAGGTGGATTACCAGTAGGATTTTTAGGAATTGGCGAACCGCTATTATACGGGGTTACATTGCCACTTGGGAAACCGTTTATTACTGCTTGTTTAGGAGCGGCTGTCGGTGGTGCATTCCAAGCTGTTATGAAAACGGCTTCACTCGGAATAGGTGTATCAGGATTATCATTAATTCCGTTAATTGCTGATAATAAATATTTATTATATTTCCTTGGATTAGTAGTTGCATATATTTTCGGATTCATCTTTACGTACTTCTTCGGCTTTAAAGAAGAAATGGCAGAAAACATATAGAGAAAGGGATTCCTTTCTCTTTTTTTTATATTAATAGAAGGAGAGATTTATATGATAGGAGTTTCAATTTATCTTTCAAAAGAGCGAGTAGAGAAACAAGAAGCATGGTTAAAACTAGCGAAAGAAAACGGATTTTCATCTGTTTTTACATCTCTTCACATTCCAGAAGATGATCCGAATACGTATAAGGAGTTAATTCAAATACTTGGGAAACAAGCTCTCGAAAATGAAATGGAATTAATGGTTGATGTCTCTCCAAAATCGTTAAACCATTTAGGGATGACGTATGAAAATGTGGAAGAGTTATTAGACTTTGGCATTACTGGTTTACGAATGGATTACGGTATTACGCCAAAAGAAATCGCACGTGTATCTCATAAGATGAAGGTAGCTTTAAATGCGAGTACGATTACAGAATCATTTTGGAAAGAGTTACTTGTGGAAAATATACGAGTAGATCGAGTAGAAGCGTGGCATAATTTTTATCCACGTCCAGAAACAGGACTAGCGAAGTCGTTTTTGCAAAAACAAAATAAATATTTACATGAGTGCGGAATAAAAACGATGGCATTTATTCCGGGAGATGGTGAAAAACGCGGTCCGTTATATGAGGGTTTACCAACTTTAGAAAAACATCGCAGTATGCGCCCGCTTCAAGCATATTTAGAACTTGTTCAAGAGTGTGACATTGATAAAGTGTTAATTGGAGACATAAGTGGGAGCCTAGAAAGTGTACAAGAAATCTCGAGTGCGAGTGGTGGGATTATTCCAGTGCGATATGAGTCATTTATAAATGCAAGTGAAGTATTAAAAGTGGTAGAGCAAGTGCATACAAATAGGTTAGATCCGGCTCGTGACGTAATTCGCTCTGTAGAATCAAGAGAAGAAAATAAAGTTGCATTACAACCGATAAATACAATTTCAAGAAAACGAGGCAGTATTACAATTGATAATGAATTGTACGGTAGATATGCTGGTGAAATGCAAATAGTTATAAATGATTTACCTGAAGATAGGAAAGTGAATGTTGTTGGAATGGTGATGGAAGAAGATGTGTCTTTATTGTCTTATATAGGTGCTGGGAAAAATTTTCAACTTTTTTCTAAGTAATAGAGCGAAAGCTTGAATTAGCACTATTTTATAAAAAACATTATCTGCAAAAAGGATAATGTTTTTTGGTTTCTTTAAAAAAGCATTTGACGAATGAAAAGAAATACCGTATTGTTTTGTCTTGTGAATAAATGTTCACCATAACAAAACGAAAAAGGAGAGTTCAGAATGAATCAATATATTGGTAATTTAATTATTCGTATCGTATTAGGAGTTACTTTTTTTGCACACGGTTTAGCAAAGTTTCAATCAGGTATAGATAACGTAGCAGGATGGTTTACAAGCATCGGTTTACCAGGTGGTCTTGCATATGGCGTAGCAACAGTTGAATTAGTTGGTGGTATATTATTAATTATCGGTTTAGGCGTGAGGTATGTAGGATTGTTATTCGCTCTTATTTTGGCTGGAGCTATCGTAAAGGTAAATGGAGCAGCAGGCTTATTAGGAGATGGAAAGAATCCGGGATATGAATTAGATCTTGCATTATTATCAATGGGTGCGTATTTATTCGTTGTAAAAGCAGAAGGATATGTAGATCGCTTCTTAAAAGAGAAAGTAATGAAAACGAAGTAAATTTTATTTTTTTAGTGTTGACTTGACGACTTGGTGTAACTATAATGATTACATCAAGTCGATTAGTAATAAAATGATTCGTATATTTTTTTATTCCAGTTGTAACCAACTTAGTTACAACTGGAATAAAGCTTAAAGAATAAAGGAATATAAAAGAGTAAATAAAAAGTGGAGGAAATAACATGTCAAAATTACATTTAGAGGTTTTTACAGGATCTGAGCAAGCATTTCAAGTTACATCCACAATTGTATACGGAGAAAAAGATGCAATTCTTATCGATGCACAATTTTTATTAAGTGATGCGCACCGTTTAGCAGCTCAAATTATTGAAACAGGAAAGAATTTAACTCATATTTATGTGACTCATTTCCATCCAGATCACTATTTTGGATTAAATGTATTACATGAAGCATTTCCAGAAGCGAAGATTGTTGCATTACGGAATACTGTTGAAGATATTCGTAACACATTTGAGAAGAAAGTGGAACAGTGGAAACCATCTATTGGGCATAATGTTCCTCATCAACCAATTGTTCCAGAGGAATTAACAGAAGAGAAATTGATTTTAGAGGGAAATGATTTAATCATTAAAGGTGGTTTGCAAGGTGATACACCGAATAATAGTTATGTATGGATTCCATCATTAAAAGCCGTTGTTACAGGCGATATCGTTTATAACAATACTTTCGTATGGACGTTAGAAACAGATGCTGAAGCTCGTCATAAATGGTTAGAAACATTAAGTGAACTTGAAAATCTTCATCCTGAAATTGTTGTAGCGGGTCATCGTGATTATGACGTACCAAATACAGCAGACGCGATTAAACATACTCGTAAATATTTAGTTGCATTTGATGAAGTTCTTGCAGGAAATCCTTCAAGTGAAGAAATTCAAACGGCAATAAAGGAGCGGTTCCCGCACGTTAAAGCGTTAGAAATTGGACTTGTTTTAGCGGCAAACGCGTTTGGGGTGAAAAAATAATGAAGAAAAAAACAAATTTAGAAATTGTTCGAAGCACATATGAAGGACCATCTTCTTCAAATGCAAAACATTTAGCGGAAGCTTTCTCTGAAAAAGTAAAGTGGACAGAGGCAGCAGGTTTTCCGTACGGCGGAACGTATATAGGTACAGAAGCTATAATGGAAAATGTATTTAGTCGTTTAGGATTAGAATGGGATGATTATAAAGCGAGTGTAAATACGTACCATGAAGTAAACGGAAAAGATGTGATTATTGCTGAAGGTGTTTACTCAGGGGTTTATAAAGAGACGGGAAAATCATTTGAGGCGGAATTTGTTCATGTATGGCAGCTTGTAAATGGAAAAATCGTGAAATTTAAACAATATGTGGACAGTTACATTGTACGAGAAGCGATGAAGGTTTAAAATGAAATAAGGAAACAAATGGAATCGGCTGTGCGCAGGCGATTCCATTTGTTTATGTAATTATTAGGGGAATGGGGAGTACATAATATGAAAAAATGGATAATAGGGGCAATTACAATGATTGTAATTGCGATAGGAGCTGTATTCGGTGTTACTAAACTTCTTAATTATATAGAGGAAGAGGAGAAGAGTCTTAAAACACAAAAAGTGATGAGCCAACGGGACAAGAAAGTTGCGGAAGAGAAGCCACAATTTAGTGAGGATGAAATTATTTCTACAATGCATAGGATGGTACATCAAAAAGTGAAATCATCTGATAAATGGGGATTTATCGAAATGACAAATAAGGAAATTCGTAGTGCGAAGAACGCAGTAGAAAGCAGTACAAATTTTAAATATAAAGCAAAGCTACTTTCTACTTTGGAGCGTTGGGAGAAAGGAGACTTTTCACAAACGGTTGAGGATCATAACTTTTTGTGGGAAATTCAAGGTGGTGATACCGGAAAGGCAACAGAACGTTTATCGCCAGAAGAAGAAAAGCAGTATGTGAAAGAAATGAAAGGTAAATAAAAACATCGCCACTTTGGTGGCGATGTTTTTGATTAAGAATGTTTTCGCATTAAAGCTCTAGTTGGCTGAACAGCAACGGTTTTGAAATGAGAAAATAAATAACACCCTGTCACGACGATGATTGTACCGAAAATTTGAATCCATGTTAATTCTTCTCCAAGGAAAAGGAATGCTAAAATAGCTGTGAAAATTGGATTGAAATTTAGAAAAATCCCCGATGTAGTAGCGCCTAATTTCTGTACACCAATATTCCAAAACACCATACAAAGTACTGTTGAAATGAGTCCTGTATATAAAAGTGATGTTATGAAGGAAGAGTTGATATTGGAAACAGTGAAGCTACCTATGTTAAATGGAAGCAATAAAATAACGCCGAAAATACCAGAATATAATGTAGCCATTAGCGGTGTAACTGTTTTTGTCGCCCATTTACTACAAACAGAATAAATGCCCCAAATACAAACTGCTGCAATCATCCATAAATCCCCGCTATTAAAATGTAGTGAAAATAAAAGAGCAAAGTTTCCCTTTAAAAGAACGAGGATGACCCCAAAAAATGAAAGAATCATAGAAAGAATTTGAAGCGTATTTACTTTTTCTTTTAGAAACAGCACAGAAAATAATGCAATTGAAATAGCGTTCAATGTAGAAATAAGACCTACATTCGTTGCGGATGTTTTTTCTAATGCTAAAAATTGAAAAATGTTGAAAAGAGCGACGCCTGTAATTCCCATAATTACTAACGGGATTATAGCAGCACGCGGTGGAATAATTTTCTTCTCTTTAAACCATACGAGTGGTAATAAACAAACAATCGCAATCATCCATCTTAAACTTGTCAGTGTCATCGGAGACGCATGATCGACAAGTGATTTCCCAACGACAAAATTTCCTCCCCATAATAAGCTTGTTAATAATAGTAAAAAGACGTAAAAATAAGGCATACTAAAAACCCCTTTGTTGAAATAAGAATGAACTGTAAATAATTTTAGCATTTTTCTTTATTATCTAATATATTCTTTTGTATAATGGTAAAAACTCGATAAAATGTTTCGTTAGAAATATTATTTACAGAAAAACATTCAGTTTTATATAAGTTATGAGATGTTTCTTCGAATAATCGTCGGTAAGAAAAAAGGGGGAATTTTGATGGAGTCATCTGTTATTAAAGTGCTTGATGATTTGGATGTGAAAATTTTAGATATATTGCAGAAAGAATCACAAGTAAGTAATGCAGAGCTTGCACGCCGTGTTAATTTATCTCCAGCTGCGATGCATGCACGAATAAAAAGGTTAGATGGCGAAGGTTTTATTGATAAGCAAGTAGCAATTTTAAATCAAGAAAAGCTTGGATTTGATTTATTATGTTTCATTTTTATGAGTACGAATATTCATCAGTATGAAAAGCTGGAAGTGTTAGAACGAGAATTAGAATCTATGCCTGAAGTGTTAGAATGTCACTGTTTAACAGGAGAGTATGATTATTTATTAAAAGTTGCAAATCGTGATCGTAAAGAACTGGAGCAGTTTATTAGAAAGTTGAACAAGCTTGGTATTACACGGATACAGACGAGTTTAGCACTTCGTGAAATTAAATATTCGACGGTATTGCCGATACGAAATGAGGAATCAAGCATCGATTAAGTTGCTTGGTTTTTTGTTTGTGTAAAATTCAGAAAAGTGATTGACGGAGAGAAAAGAGAGATGTATTATTATATGAAATTATGAATTAAAATTCATTCGTTGTTATAAATATTAATGCTGGGGGCAAGGGGATATAATATGAAAATCTTTAATGCGGTTACAAGTGATGTGAAAGAAATTTATAATCTCATTGAAATGTATGCAAAAGAAGGAGTTGTTTTGCCGCGTTCTCTTTTGTCTCTCTATCAATATTTACAATGTTTATATGTTATGAAAGAAGGAGAGGAAGTCGTTGGAGTTGCTGGTTTACATGTGTTAGGAGAGGATCTTGCAGAAGTACGATCGTTAGTAGTTTCGCATACATATGCAGGAAAAGGGATAGGGCGTATGCTCGTGAGTCATGTGATGGAGGAAGCGACGAAAATAAATGTAAAAAGAGTGATTTCTTTAACGTATGAAACAGTATTTTTTCAAAAGTGTGGATTTGATTTTGTAAATAAAGAATTGCTGCCAGAGAAAGTATGGGTTGATTGTAGACATTGTCCAAAAGTCAATTATTGTGATGAGGTGGCGATGATACGGTATGTTGGATGAAATTTTTAGAGAGAAAAAAGGCCCACTATTATTTAAGAAATAGTGGGTATCTATATTTTAATCAGAAATGAGATGTTGTTAAGAATTTGAATTCGTTTGTCTTACTGCAAAATTAAAAATGGGATTTTTAAGCTCATAGTTATAAGTAGAACCATCGACAAGTCCTACAACTTTATCGCTATCATAAAGGTCGAGCATAAATTGTGCCATTTGTTTTGCAGTGTGGAATTTCGGTACAACATTATCGTATTGGAACTCATCAATATTAAATGAACGTTTTGCGAATTCTGTTTCAGTTGCACCAGGAGCTAAAACTTTTGCTTGTAGTTTTGCACCTTGTTCTTTCAGTTCGTGAGATAGTCCTTCAGTAAATGCACTTACATAAAATTTCGTAGCGCAATACGTAACAGCATTGGCAACAATCGTATATCCACCGCCTGATGAAACGTTAATAAGCTGTGTTCCTTCGGTCATTGAATAATCTCGAACGAAAAGGGAAGATAGTATTGTTAGTGCTTCTATATTTACATGCAACATCGTTTCTATCTTGTTTAAATTTTGTTCAGCAATTGAGGCGAAATTACCAAAACCTGCGTTGTTAATCCACGTTTCAATTTGAAAACTTTGTAGACTTTCATAAAATTTATAAACTTCTTCAGTGACTGATAAATCAGTTCTTCGAATGACAACATCCAATTCCGGATGCATTTCGTTAATTTTCAATTTTAATTCTTCTAATTCTGCTTGTCTTCGAGCTACAAGTATTAAGTTTTTTCCGCGAGATGCAAAGGCTAAAGCGGATTCATAGCCAATTCCTGAACTAGCACCAGTAATAACAGTATATTTCATATAAAAGCCTCCTAAATTCAAATT
Source organism: Bacillus sp. FSL E2-0195 (assembly GCF_038003645.1). Classification (NCBI taxonomy): domain Bacteria; kingdom Bacillati; phylum Bacillota; class Bacilli; order Caryophanales; family Bacillaceae; genus Bacillus; species Bacillus sp. FSL E2-0195. The sequence continues at coordinate 831,248 of NZ_JBBOPN010000001.1, forward strand.
AATTTATCATGGTTAGATTGTATTTGTTAGAGTATACTCTAAGTCAAATGTTTTTTATAATTTGGATAAGGCAGTAAAATATATGAGAGTAAATGGCGTGCGGAGGGAGTATGGTTATGTACACAATTAGCGAGGTAGCTAAATTATTAGGAGTGAGCACACATACATTACGTTATTATGAAAAGGAGAACATATTAATTGCAAACCGCGATACAAATGGAAATCGACTGTATGAAGAATCGCATATAAAGTGGTTGCAGTTTGTAATGAAATTAAAACAAACGCAAATGCCGATAGCGAAAATAAGAGAATACGCTAGATTATATTTAGAAGGAGAGCATACAACCGAAGCTCGTTTACAACTGTTAGAAAATCATAAAAAATCTATTCGAACTCAAAGAGAAAACTTAGAAATTACAGAGAAGATGCTCGAAAATAAAATTATTGCATACAAAGACTCGTTGAAAAGTAAATAGCGTACAAAATATTTCGTTCTTTGTTGCATGTTGAAAAGGGAGTACAGGTCTTTGTTTTGGAATTTATCTATGAGTATTTAATTATAATGTGCCGATAAATTAAAAAAGAGCAGTTAGCTAAAAGCAACTGCTCGATTCAAAGGGATCTCCAAGGGGGGAATGGAGAAAATATTATGTTACTACCATTATTGACAGATTATTAAGAAATATACATGTGGATTTAAAAAATTAAAAATATTTTTTGGTTAATAGAATCCGGGTGTTGACACTTTATCAATTGGTCATGTAGAATGTTTATGAATGACATTCAGTCATTTTTTTCTGTGAAAGGGTGTAGATAAGCAACTTTTATATGTAGTTAGCTTAATAACGGAACAAATATAAGGATAAATGAGGATGATATTGGTTTTTTAAATAGTAGTTAGAGTGAGATTATATTTTTTAAATTAAAAATGACTGACGGTCAGTCAGTGAATAATAGAAGGTGAGAGATATGAAAAATAAAGCTTGGTTATATGTCATATTAACATGTATCTTTGAAATTTTTTGGGTGTTTGGTTTTAATACAGCTCATACTTGGTGGCATTGGGTCATTATTGTAGGAGTTATCGCTGTTGATTTTTACTTCCTATCGAAAGCGTGCGAACATCTTGCAACAGGGACTGTATATGCTGTGTTTGCCGGAGCTGGTACGGTTGGTACTTTCCTAATGGATGTATTCCTTTTCGGCGGCAGTTTCAGTTTAGGAAAGCTATTCTTTATCGTAATGGTCGTAGCGGGCGTGATCGGTTTAAAATTAGCTGATAATAAAGAAGAAACCGCGGAAGAAATTGTGAAAGGAGCTGCTTAAAAATGGGTTGGATTTTCGTATTTTTTGCTGCAATTAGTGAAATAGTCGGTGTGATAGGCCTTAAAATGTATAGTAAAGATAAGACGTTAACAAATGGAGCGATTTATATAGGTGGATTTGCAACTTCCTTTGCATTCTTATACACATCTTTCTTGTTCTTACAAGTAAGTGTAGCTTATGCGGTTTGGATTGGCATTGGAACAGCAGGAGCTGTTTTATTAAATATGTTTCTGTTTGGTGAATCGAAAAGTAAGGCACGTTTGATTAGTGTAGCTCTTATCGTATGTGGAGTTACGGGATTAAAGGCTCTTTCATAAGAAAAGGATATTAAAGTTAAATCTCCTAACGATTTGTTGGGAGATTTTTATTATGAAAAGTGCACGATGATTGACAGTACAGCTAGTTATTTTATAAAATGAGTGACAGTCATTCAATACGCGTGTGAAAGGGTTTAGATGATGAATAAAAAAGAAAAAATTGTCTATGCAGCTATTGAAGTGTTTCAGGAAAAGGGCGTTGAAAAAACGAAGATTTCTGATATCGTGAAATTGGCTGGCATTGCACAAGGAACTTTCTATTTATATTTTCCTTCTAAGTTATCTGTTATGCCTGCAATAGCAGAAGTGATGGTTGAGAAGATGATACTTGCAGTGAAAGAAAAAGTACAGAACGATTCACCTTTTTCAAGTAAAGTTGAGCAAGTAATAGATGCAGTATTTACCTTTATAGCTGAATATCGTGAAATACAAGCATTAATGTATGCGGGCCTTGCATCAACTGAACATATAAAAGAATGGGAAGCTGTATATGAGCCTCTTTATATATGGCTAAGTGACTTTTTAAGTGAGGCAAAAGAATCAGGTGAAATTCGTGATTCGGTTCACGCTGAGCGAACAGCGAAGTTATTTATCGCTCTTGTTGAATCAGCAGCGGAACAAGTTTATTTATATGATCATAAAGATGATGAGCAAGTCGAACTACAAAAGGCAGAAGTACTAGATTTTTTAACACATGCACTACATATAAAGAAGTAGTAAGATGAACCTGTCTGAAAAGGTAGGTTCATTTCTGCGGGAAACTGAATGATAGTCATTCACCCTGTGTTTATGTATGTGTGGAAGGATAGAGTGAAATTCTAATGAGTGGGGACATCTTTACTCAGTGTGAGCCCACAAATAGCAGGATAAAGAAAAAGCTTCTTGGGCATTATTTTTGAGAGGAACTGCGGGAAGAGGTGTTAAAAATTGAAGAAACCGATAAAAGAACAAAAGATGGTATTGATCATTCTTTTGAGTAATATATTTATCGCTTTTTTAGGGATTGGATTAATCATTCCGGTTATGCCATCCTTTATGAATGATATGAATTTAACAGGAAAGACGATGGGTTATCTCGTTGCAGTGTTTGCAATGGCGCAGCTTATTACTTCACCTATTACGGGTCGTTGGGTCGACATTTACGGTAGGAAGAAAATGATAATCATTGGATTATTTATTTTTGGTGTTTCAGAGCTTCTTTTTGGATTAGGTACAGATGTGTGGATGCTTTATGCAGCGAGGGTGTTAGGCGGAATTAGTGCCGCGTTTATTATGCCGGGTGTTACGGCATATGTTGCTGATATTACTTCTATTCAAGAACGTCCAAAGGCGATGGGATATCTTTCAGCGGCTATTAGTACCGGATTTATTATAGGGCCTGGAATCGGCGGGTTTATTGCAGAATACGGTATACGTGTGCCGTTCTTTGTGGCAGCAGTGATTGCCTTTGTTGCATGCGTGATTTCTATATTTATTTTGAAAGAGCCGTTAACGAAAGAAGAACTTGCAGAGATTTCTGCTAATACGAAAGAATCCAGCTTTATCGGAGATTTAAAGAAATCATTAAATCCAATGTATGCAATCGCATTTATTATTGTATTTGTACTCGCATTTGGATTATCAGCATATGAAACTGTGTTTAGCCTGTTCTCTGATCATAAGTTTGGTTTCACACCGAAAGATATTGCTGCAATTATTACGATTAGCTCCATCTTTGGGGTAGTTGTGCAAGTATTTATGTTTGGCAAATTGGTTGACATGTTCGGTGAGAAAGTATTAATTCAAATATGTTTAATTGTAGGTGCAGTATTAGCATTCGTCTCAACTGTAGTCTTTAATTATTGGATTGTACTTCTCGTTACTTGCTTTATTTTCCTAGCATTTGATTTGCTTCGTCCAGCTTTAACGACGTTTTTATCAAAAGCAGCTGGAAAAGAGCAAGGATTCGTTGCTGGTATGAACTCAACGTATACGAGTTTAGGAAATATCGCAGGACCAGCGATGGGCGGAATATTATTTGATATAAACATTAATTATCCATATGCATTTTCAGGTGTTGTTTTAATCGTTGGTCTCGGCATTACATTTATGTGGAGAGAGAAACAACTAGCTCAAAGTTTTGCGAAGTAATGTAGTGAATAACGAAAAGCCTCTTACTATTTTTATGGTAAGGGGCTTTTCGTTTATAAACTTAATCCAAACCGCTTTAATTCAATAAATATCCCCTCTAATTGCTTTCCTTTATCCGTTAACGTGTACTCTACGCGAGGTGGAACCTCTGGATATACTTTTCGCGTTATAATCCCTTGCGTTTCCAATTCTTTTAGGCGAAGCGATAAAGTTTTCGGACTAATCCCATCCATTGATTTTTGTAAATTACTAAAGCGTAAAGTTCCTTCGATAAGAAGGTCACGAATGATTAAAAACGTCCATTTTGTACTAATTACGTCAAGCGTTTTAGCGATAGGACAAGGTATACCAGGTAAACCTTTCGTTAATACAACTGGATCTATATTGCTCATGGAAATAGCCTCCATAAAAATTTTTTGAATGAATTTGCCTTATCGTATCACAAAACTATCTTTTTGGTAACTATATGAAAAAAATATCACTACTTCCATAAAGGAAGTTAGTGCATATACAATAGCAATACGAAATACAAAGGGTTTGTATGAAGAGGAGGTGATTTCCATGGGTATGAAAAAGTTGTTTATGTTTCTTAGTTTTTTTGTCATTTGTATTGTGCTTGTAGCATGTAGTGGTGAGCAAAAAACTGAAATTCAGTTATTAAAAGAAATGCCGAAGCCAAAAGCAATGACAATTGATTCTTCATTAAGTAAAAAGGAAGCGACAGAAATCGTGCATGCAGCTCAGCGTTTTTATGCATTTTGGGATACAGGTAAAGAGGAGCTTATTCCGCAGACGGTTACTGAAAATTTTTTCGATAACACACTGCCGAAAGGTCGACCACAAGGCACTGAAGGATTAAAGCTTGCGGCGCAAAACTTTCGTAAAGTAGTTCCTGATATACATTGCGAGATTGAAGATTTATTAGTCGTTGGTGATAAAGTAACAGCTCGTCTTTCTTTTACAGGAACTCATAATGATAAGAAAATCAATTTTTTTGCAATTGATATTTTGCATGTGAAGGATGGCAAGATAACGGAAGATTGGCATTTAGAAGATAATCTTATGCTGAAACAACAACTTGGGTTAATAGCTGAGGAATAAAATAAGGGAGAGAAAAGTGATGAAAAATATATTTATTATAAATGGACATGAAAAATACGGTACGAAAGAAGGTCGATTAAATAGAACGTTAGTTGATTATATGATAACTGTATTAAGTGAGAATCATTATGTGAAAACAACGACGATTCAAGATGGATATAGTATGAAAGAAGAACAAGATAAATTTCTATGGGCTGATGTTGTAATTTATCAAACACCTATTTACTGGTTTAGTGTACCGGGATTATTTAAAACATATATGGATGAAGTGTATGAATACGGTTTGTTCTTTAAAGGTGCAGATGAATATGGAACAGGTGGTTTATTAAAAGAGAAGCAGTATATGTTTTCTACAACTTGGAATGCACCTGAAAAAGCATTCGGAGATAAGACGAAGTTCTTTGAAGGAGAAAGTTTAGAATCAGCACTTAGTCATTTACATCGTGTGCAGAAGTTTCTTGGTATGAGTCCGTTAAAGAGTTTTGCTTGTTATGATGTGGTGAAAAATCCGGATATTGAGCAATATTTATTGAACTTGAAAGATCACTTAGATAGAGTAATTAAATAATAGTTTGTATCTGTATGTGAAGAAGGTACTACTAAGGATGTAGTACCTTCTCTTTCATGAAATACGTTGAAAATCTTTACTTATACAGGACGGTTTTAGTTTTTTTGATTTGATTAAATGTTTAATATCAGAGATGTTATCGTATGAAAGCTGAGTATGATAATAGTTAATGTACTCAAGTAATGCAAAAATATAAATAAATAGAGTGAATGATACCCCGCCTAAAGGTAAGTGGGGATACCAAATTACAAAATCAATAGTAAACGTAATAAATCCCGTGACAATCAATGCTATATTTATCTTTTTAAGTACTTTTAAATATTGAATCATCCTAATAGGTGTAATAGATGTTTTCTCTTTTTTTAGTCGTTTCCGCTTTACGTACCAGTAAATTGCTCCTTGTAATAAGATAAACTCTAAAAGAAGAAATGAGATCCAAAAAGAAAATAGGGAATATAAATGTAACGTAGGATAAGCATAATTAAGTAAGTAACTTGTGAAAATAAAAGTAATGACTGAAAATAACTCACCTGTGTATAGATAGGAAAGTCTTTTTTCTAGGTTGCGTTTCATGGTTCTTCTCCTTTTATAAAAACTCATATTTTAATACATGGATGGCTGTATCCATAACTTTGCAAAATTTGCCCAACCGAATGAATCAATTGTTACGTTTTTTAAAGAAGAAGGATATGTTTTTCTTTTTAAAACGTGATAGTTAAATAAAATGATTTTTTCAGCTTGTAAAAACTCTTCAATCTCATACATGAGCTTATACCGTTTTTCTTTATTGTCTTCTAATAAAAAGGTATCAAGTAAACAATTAATTTGTTTTGCATAGTGTGGGTCCATGAATCGATTTACGAAGCAACTTTTATTTTTAAATACATTTAAAAATGCAATTTCATGATCGGTAGCAAATACTTCCCCCATGAAAATAATATCCGCATGTTTATCAATAGAACGATCCATATAATCTGAAACGAGAAATGGGTGAAGTTCTACGTGTACTCCTAATTGTTCGCAGCGTTCTTTTAGGAAATGTGCATCATTTGCACTATCTTTAAATGCGAAGAAATAAATATGTATCGTTTCTCCATTATAGGTGCTCTTTTTTAAATAGTCTTTCGCTTTTTCTAAAGAGTAGGACCTGTTAGGAACTTGACGGCTTCTTTCAGGAAAAAAGCTTGATGCAGCAATTGTTCGTCTACCCTCTATGCTATGAAGTATCGTTTCAACGTCATATAGTTCTCTCCAAGCCTTTCGAAAGTGAATGTCGTGATGAGGACCAGGTTTTGTAAAGTTGAAGCTAGCATAAATACAACCTATTTCTTCTATTTGTATATCATGCCTTTCATTTTCCTCTTCATTTGGTAGTTCATAATCAGCATCTATTTGCAAATGATCAGGAATACCCCAAAATTCAATACGGTCTAATAACGCACGCTCTTTAAAATAATGGGTGAACGCTTCGAGTACGATATTGTCTTCAGAGTAATGAGTAAGTTTAAAAGGTCCAGTACCTATGTAGTGATGATTTTGAATAACTGCATCATGCGGTAAAATTGCGAGTTGCATGGAACTCACATAACGTAAGAAAAAAACGTTAGGTTTTGCTAAATGAAATCGTATTTGCAGTGGTGATGGTGTTTCAATTTGAACAATTTCCTGTGTTAACCATGCGTAAGGAGATTGAGCTTGCTGCAATCTTTCAAATGAAAATTGTACATCTTTAGAAGTTAGAACAGTTTCGTTATGAAAATATATATCTTTTCTTAAATGAAACGTCCACGTAAGCCCGTCTTCGCTTAATTCCCACGTATGTGCAATGTGTGGTTCCATTTTTTCTGTAATATCGTTATAAATGACTAATGTATCAAAAATTTGGTTAATAAGATGACCCTCTGTTGTTACAGCCGTAAAAGCGGGATCTAATGGTAATATCTTTCTTGATATAGGGATCTTCAATATGTCATACATATCATTTGAAGGTTCGTATCCAAAATGATGATGTAGTTTATTTTCTATCTTTTTTTGAATTGCAAGAGGAAGGGGCTCTTTTAAAAGAAGAAAGACATCTTTTAATTTTTCTTGGGTTAACAGTTCATCTGTATAGGATTCAATCGCTTCTGCTAAAGTATGTGCAAATATAATTTCTGTTTTATTTCCACGACCACGCCCTGGTGTCCACTTAATGAATTGCTCCTCGTTCATTTTCTTTAATAAAATCTTTACGTTTTTCGTACTGCAATATAAAACATCCGCTAATTCTTGTAAGCTATTTCGTATATGTTGTTGGTCTTGTGCATGTAATCTTAAACGAATGTAATAGTCCATAATTTTCATATATACACTTCCTTCTATAATAAAGTGAAACTTTAATCAGTGGGGGTCTTACTGCCCGTTAATGCGGGATAAAAGGGGAAACTCTTTAGAATATTCTAACCTTTTTCTTCCTCTTTTTCAAAGTAAAATGAATAAGCATAAGGAGGGGGAAACAATGGGATTTTGGAGTATGCACCGAAATATAAAAATCAGAATTATAACTTCGTTTTTAACACGCACTGTATCCACAATGATTTTTCCATTTATGGCAATTTACTTTTCAATAAAGTTAGGTAGTGCGATTGCTGGTGCTTTATTACTCATCAATGTGCTAGCTGCATTAATTATCGGTTTATATGGTGGGTATGTTGGAGATCGGCTCGGTCGTAAAAAAGTAATGATTATCGGCCAAAGTATACAAGTCGTTTCCATAGCTTGTATGGGAGTTGCGAACTCAGATTATGTAGATTCACCGTGGCTAACATTTGTGTTTATGTTAGTGAATAGTTTAGGATCTGGACTTATGAATCCAGCGACGGAAGCGATGTTAATAGATGTGAGTACACCTGAAAATCGAAAAGTGATGTACAGCATTAACTACTGGGCTATTAACTTATCAATTGCGATTGGAGCAATATTTGGCGGATTACTATTTGAGAACTATAGATTGCAATTGTTTATCGGATTAACAGTTATTGCAGTTATTACTTTATATGTGATGGCTGTATATATGGAAGAAGTGTATGTGGCACGAAAAACGGTGGAGAAGAAAAATGTATTAAAAGATATGGCAGATAGTTATAAAGTCGTGATGAAAGATAGAGCGTTTTTAATTTTTTGTGCAGCAAGTATATGTACACTATCGTTAGAGTTTCAAATTAATAATTATTTAGGGATACGTTTACAGAAGGAATTTGAAACGGTGCACTTTTTCTTCGGGAATGGTTTTACATTCGATTTAACAGGTATTCGAATGCTCAGCTGGATATCGGCAGAGAATACAATTTTAGTTGTGTTATGTTCAGCGCTTCTTATTAAAATGCTGAAAAGCTTCAACGATTTGAAAATTTTATATGTAGGTTTATTCATTTACACAATTGGATTTACAATACTCGGAACGAGCAATAGTTTATGGATCTTATTAATTGCAGGGCTTTTCCAAACTGTAGGAGAGATGATGTATGTGCCGGTTCGTCAATCTATAATGGCGGACATGGTGCCGGATGAGGCAAGAGGTTCATATATGGCGATTAACGGAATGGTCTTTCAAGTGGCAAAAATGAATGGGGCATTAGGTGTTATGCTAGGCTCGTTTATTGCATCTTGGGGCATGAGCGCTCTATATTTCATCGTTGGTATGAGCAGTATTTTATTATTTATGAAGGCGATAGGGAAAGAGAAGTATCAGAATGAAGGAAATGTTTCTCAGATTGGATGAAACTATATAAAAGCGAACCAGTTATACTGGGACTCGCTTTTTATATAATTTTTAAAACGGATCAACTTCAGCTAAATCAGGATTGGCGTTAGGGTTTGTTAATAAGGTTTTCAGCTCACCTACTTCTGAGAGAGCGACGAGAATATAACCACTAATAAGGACGATGAGTCCGATGACCCGTAATGTTTGCAATTTAATGTCACGGCTATTTTCCTCTGAGTTGTTTTGGGGCGTTGCAGGCGGATTGTTGTTCATAATAGAGCTCCTATCTTTTTTATTTATATGTGTAAAATCATTATTTAACTTATGGATAGGAATTGTATAGTCATTTTCACTATATGAGAACTGCCTATGAAAAGTGATTAGAAATTTTGGGACGAGAAAAGAGGCTGTCTCAAAAAATCATTAAAGATGAAGAAATGTTTCATATGGTGTTAATTTTGTTTTTTACAAATAAAAAGGTTAACCTCTAATAACTACCCTAATATACGCAATGATTCTTCAATAAACACTGGGATGTCCTCCGGTTGTCTACTTGTTACTAGCTGATGTTGGCATACAACCACTTCTTTATCATGAAAATTTCCACCGGCATTTTTCAAATCGACCTCAATGGATTTATATCCAGTCACATCGCGTCCTTCAAGTGCTTGTGCAGTGATGAGTAATTGGGGGCCGTGACAAATAGCAAAAACAGGTTTTTTCGCATCCATAAATGCTTTGCTAAAGCGAACAAAACGTTCATCTGCACGAAGTATATCTGGGGAAAATCCGCCTGGTATAAAGAGGGCATCAAAGTTCTCTGGAGAAACATCATCAATACTTTTATCAATTACGACTTCACTTTTTCCTTGTTTACCGTGTACCGTTTTACCTTTTTCCATTTCAATAGTTGTTAATTCGTATCCCTTTTGATTAAAAGCTTCTACTGGCTCTGTGTATTCTGTGTCCTCGAAATAATCCGTTATTAAAATAGCAATTTTTTTACTCATTGCAATCATCTCCTTATATTATATAATCGGTTCCAGAATCGTCCTTGAGCAACGCCTTTTATAAAGTGAAACTTTAATTCATATTTTTTCATTCCCTCCAGTTCCTTTGCCCTGTTAATTTAATAACTACCCTTTTTATTAGGACGTAAACATGTATTATCGTTTTTGTATGTAAAAATCATAAAATATCGGTTGTTTCAATGATTCTTGTTTGAGGAAGAAAAATAAAAAAGCCAAGGAGATAATTTATTTTCTCCTTGGCTTTTAAGATAATTCTTTTCGTTAAAACGAAGAAACGCGTTGCTTCGTTTTTGGTACAATAATAAATTTGATCCAGATTAACCCGATAATCATAATGATAAGACTATGTGAAAATTGCCCTGTGGCAATGAGTATAACACTTGAAAATACAATGAGTTGAATACTTAGCAATATGAAAATTAAGCTAAGAAATTGACTCATTCGTTCTTCAGTATCAATTGGATATAATGCTACAATAATATTTCCCGAAAAATATTTCCACAGGGAACGGAGCTGCATAGAAATCATATATAGGACGATATAAGCGATAGCACCTTTTACATATATATTCGGAATAAAATATAGAGCGAAAGCACCGATCAACCCTAAGCGAATATATATACCGAAATAATCATTACCGCGTAAAAATGCTAGTGTATGTAAATAGAAGAAAGTTGCTCGTTTTTTATGTAATAAAGGTTCAATCCAATTTGTAAGCCATTTTCTTTTATTTACTTGCTTATTCAGTTGCGGAACATCGGTGAAAATGCTAGCAAATTGATAGAAACGAACGTCCATTTTTTCTTCTTGTTCGATTATGTAATCCCACGGTATTCGTTTTGTAGGTTGTTTCTTCGTGTATAGAAGCAGGAAAGCAAGAAGTAAGAGTAGTCCGCTTAACACGATCACATTTGCAGTATAAAACAGCATGTAAATGATCAGGGCGTTACAAGCAATGCGAATGATAAACCATATGCTTTTTTCATAACTATCACGCCACATCCAATGTATGTATATGTTCCAGCCCTTTAGAATCATTAAAATTATAAAGATTGTACATAAGAAAGGTACGGTTAGTTGTAATGATTGCATGGCAAGCGGTACGATAACAAGGAACGTAAATATAAGCGGGAAAAGCTGAATGATGTAATTATATAGAAGAGATTTTTTAAAATAAGATGTTAATTTCTCTTCTAATGCAAGTAAATAGACAGCGTCCGGTTTTTGAATAAATGTGCGAACTTGGCATCTCGTTATAATGAGTGTAAGTACGATCGTGATGAGTAATAAAGATATTCCTTTAGAAGGATCCGTTTTAAGAAACTTAGCGTAATAATATGCACCTACACATGAGACGAAGATGAAGCTATATAGTAAACCGTTAATCATACGTGCAAAGTATGTGATGGCATTTTGAATATGTTGTTGAAAGCGAGAGCTCCATAGTGATTCGATTGACATGTTTTTCACCTCTTTTTTCTATTATATATGTTTTATAAAGTAAAAAACGAGCAAATTGCGTTACGCAACTTGCTCGTTTTTCTTTTCTTTATTTTTTTTCTGATCACGATTCATTAATGGATAGAAGGCAAAGCCAATTCCGAATAAACCAATTCCGAGAAGAAATGTTTTTATATCGGATGCGCCGGTTTTAATAACCCATAGTGCATAGCAAAGTGCGATAACTGCAACTACACCATCCATAATTCTTGAACCCATTTCATTCTTATATGTTTCACCAGTTGCGACTAGTTTTAACTGGAAGATTGGTGAAACGAGATATGGAATGAGGTAGGCCAGTGTTGATACGGTAATAACGAATGTATAAGCTTCCGCAATTGTTCCTGATAATGTTGAGAATAAGAACACTTGCGACATAATGTTTGTTAATCGTAGTGAATGAATTGGACTTCCTTTTTTATTCGTTTTTGCGAAGAAGGAAGGGAAGAAACCTTCTTTTGCTGCTTGATAAGGTACTTCTGAGCTTAATAAAATCCAGCCTAATATTGAACCGAATAGGGAAGTAAGAGCAAGTAATGCCATAAGTTTCCCGCCGCCATGACCCATTGCAGCGTTTAATGCATCTGCTAATGGACGTTCAGAAGCTTGTAATTTATCAACGTGAAGTACACCCATTGTTAAAATTGTAATTCCTAAGTAAATTGCAACTGTGATAAGTAATCCTGCAACAGTTGCGCGTTTTACCGTTTTTGGAGAGGTAGCTCGGTTTGATAAAAGAACGGCTGATTCAATCCCGATAAATGCCCAAAGTGTTGTAAGAGCAGCTAAGTTTACTTGTGAAAGTAGACCGTGTGATACGCCTTCTTTATCGATCATTGGTGTGTACCATTGTCCAAACTTTGAAGCTTCGAACGCAAATAACGTAACGACGATGAATAGAAGGAATCCAGTCACTTTCGTTGTTGTTGCTAAGAAGTTTAGCTTCCCAGCTCCGCTTACACCGTTTGTTAAAATTAAATGTGTTCCCCAAAGTAAGACAGAACAAATAGTAAATGTAATTAGTTTTCCAACTTCTATATTGAAAGAGCCAATTGAAAATAGTAGTCGTGTATCTTTCATAATTGGGAAGAAGAGCGATAAATATCCCGCGAAAGATGTAATAATGGCAACATTACTTGCCCAGTTTGCAACCCAATATCCCCATACCATGCTGAAACCAGCCATTTTCTTTCTTTTTGGTGTTGAGAATAAAGCATATGCATGACTTTGTGGTCCTGTCGTTAAATCAGGACGACGAATTGCTAAATTACCGAAAACAAGAGCTAGCATTAAAACACCAAACCCTGTTGTTAACCAAGCTAAAGTGACACCGAGTGGGCTTGCTGTTTGTGCTAACGTACTTGGCACCATGAAAATACCAGCGCCAACCATGTTACCGACAACGAAAGCTGTTAGTACCCAAAAGCCCCATTTTTTTTGTTGCATAGAAAATACCTCCAAAGTTAGTATAACCAAGTCAAGCGAGGAGATATGTATGTCTTCCTGATAAGGAAGAGAAGGTCCAAACAAAACAAAAAAAGCACGTAATCTGCCGCTACATGCTTTCTATCTTATAAGAAACCCACGACATACCTCTCGATAGCTCTCCACAAACGAAACGTTTGTGACAGTTCTGCACTTATTAAATGCAGACCCAGCAAGCGTGTATGGTGGACACGACTTACTTCGGCAATCATTCCTTTCTCATTTCTTCATCAATGCCACTACATCTCCTGAAATGATACTCTTAATGACTGCAACCTCTACCTCACCGAGATACGAATGAGGATTTATGTATTAAATTAACATGTTTAAGAGTAACAAATGTATTTTTATACGTCAATGGATATAGTAATAATCAGATTATAGAGAAGAATTCGTTATTAGGTCCTGGAGGGTTTTAACTAAAAAGCAGCTGACCTAAATATTAGATCAGCTGCTACATATAAGATTAAACTAAGTTTAATACAGTTACTTTTTCACGTGTCATAGACTCAAGGCTCTTATGAATACCTTGTGCGCCCATACCTGAACCTTTTATACCGATGAATGGGAAGTGGTCAGGACCGCGCTCTGTGCGTCCGTTAATTTGAACAGAACCAGTGTCGATTTTGTTAGCAATTGCAAACGCTTTGTTAATGTCTTTTGTGAAGACACTTGCTTGCAGACCGAACTCTGATTTGTTAGCAATTTCAATCGCTTGTTCATCAGAAGAAACACGGATGATTGGAAGGATTGGGCCGAATGGCTCTTCCCAAGCAACTTTCATTTCTTCTGTTACGTTGTCAATTAATGTTGGGTAAATTAAGTTGCGCTCACGTTTGTTACCGATAACGATTGTTGCACCTTTTTCTACAGCATCATCAACTAAGCCTTGAACGAAGTCAGCAGATTTGTCGTCGATTAATGGGACGATTGTGCTGTCTTGTTCTGGAGATCCAACTGATAATTTAGCTACTTGCTCTTTTAATAAGTCAACAAGCTCGTCTGCTACATTTTCGTGTACAAGTACACGTTTAATAGCTGTACAACGTTGACCAGAGTAAGAGAATGCACCGCTTACGATATGATTTGCAGCATCTTGTAAGTCAGCATCTTCACGAACGATACCAGGGTCTTTACCACCAAGTTCTAATACAAGTGGAATCATTGCAGCTTTTTTCGCTAAGTGCTTACCTGTGTTTGTACCACCTGTGAACGATACCATATTGATGCCAGGATGTTCTACTAAGTAGTCACCAATTACAGAACCGCGTCCTGTAGCTACGTTTACAAGACCTTTTGGAAGGCCAGCTTTATGAAGTGCTTCAACCATTTTAACACCGCTAATTGCACCTTGTGTTGCTGGTTTGAAGATAACAGCGTTACCCATAATAAGTGCTGGTGCAAGTTTTGCAGCAGATAAGTTTACTGGGTAGTTAAATGGTGCGATTGCTAATACAACACCAAGTGGTGCGCGTTGGATAATCGCAAGTTTAGATTTCGTTCCGCCAGGGAAGCTATCGCCCATCATGCTTTCTCCGTGCATATGAAGAGCTTCTTCAATAGTGTAACGAATGAAGTCAGCTGTACGAACAACTTCTTTTTTCGCATCTTTATATCCTTTACCGACTTCTTTCATAATGATATCGGCAATTTCATCTTGCATATTTACGAGCTCATCAGCCCATTTATATAAATATTTTGCGCGATCTTGTAGAGAAGCTTCAGCCCATGATTTTTGAGCTTCTTTTGCAGATGCAATTGCTTCATCCACTTCTCCTTGAGTAATTGCTTGTACTTGCCCAATTACTTCGTGTAAGTATGGAGATGGAATGTCGATTGTTTGACCTGAAGAGCTTTCTCTCCATTCTCCGTTTAAATAAAATTTGTACGTATTGCTAGTTGTCATGATTAGTCCTCCTAAAATAGCAACTTGTAAGAGTGAGTATAAGGTGATTGTAGGTGGTTTGATAATATTTTTCAAATGAAATGTTTGTGAAAACGATTTCTTATTATTTTTTTATTTTGTATGCCCTTTCTTACAGAAGATTCTCTTATTTCAAACTGAATTATAAGTAGAATGCATCACTTTCATTTTTTGTGATAAAAGATGATTTTATTCTAAAGCGAAAAAAACAATTGACAGAATACTCAATAAAGTTGTAAGATTATAAATGGAAAATAAATGAAGGGGGTGTGCGTAATGATTGTAATCGTAAATGTAATGGGCTTAGCTCTGTTAAATGGCGGAAAACATTCATATCATTACGCAACCCGTGCGGATATATAGGACCTTTTTGTCTTATGAGAAGCGTACGTTGCGTATATCGTAACGTACGCTTTTATGCATTCTTTTGCATATCGTCAAGCGGCGGTATGCTTTTTTTTGTTTATTTTCCTCGTTACTATAAAAAATCAGAATTTGGAAGGTGGAAAAATGTGATGAAATTGTATGGCTTACGAAATGTAAATGTGATGGGTTTGGATAGCGGATAAAGAAATGTGAATCAAACGAGAAAGAGAAAGGAGAGGTTATATTGTTTTCAGTATTACTAAAGTTAAGCTGGTTTTTTAGAGAGCATTGGAAAAGGTATAGTATTGCAATTGGGGTACTTTTAATTGTAAACGTGATAGAGGTAATTCCACCGAAAGTGTTAGGGATTACAATTGATAATATTAAAACGGGAGCCTTAACGAATGAGGCGATTATGCAATATATTCTTATTTTACTTGGGGTAACGATTGGTGGGTATGTACTTACTTTCATTTGGCAGCACCAACTATTTGGCGGTGCGTTCGTACTTGAGAAAACGATGCGTTCAAAATTTATGGGGCATTTACTTAAGATGACACCGACGTTTTATCAAAAAAATCGTACTGGCGATTTAATGGCGAGAGCGACAAATGATTTAAAAGCAATCTCCATGACAGCTGGTTTTGGTATATTAACGCTCGTTGATTCTAGTCTATATATGCTTACAATCGTTTGTATGATGGGCTTCTCAATTAGTTGGCAGTTAACATTTGCTGCGCTTATACCGCTTCCGATTATGGCATATGCGATGAATAGATACGGAAAGAAGTTGCATGAAAGATTTACAGTCGCGCAAGATGCGTTCGGGGATATGAACGATAAAGTACTTGAATCAATTGCGGGTGTACGCGTTATTCGTGCGTATGTACAGGAGAACGCTGATCAAGAAAGGTTTCATCATTTAGGAGATGACGTATACGAGAAAAATATGAGAGTAGCAAGAATCGATGCATTATTCCAGCCAACTGTAAAAATGCTCGTCGGTCTTAGTTATTTAATTGGTTTAGTGTACGGTGCATATCTCGTATTCCAATCAAAGGTGACACTTGGTGAGCTCGTTTCTTTTAACGTCTATTTAGGGATGATGATTTGGCCGATGTTTGCAATTGGTGAATTGATTAATGTTATGCAAAGAGGAAATGCGTCGCTCGACCGTGTAAATGAAACGTTAGCTTATGAACCGGATGTAAAGAATCCGAAAGATCCAAAGGTTGTACAAGAGCCAGATTACATTCAATTTGATAATGTTACTTTTTCATATCCTTCATCAATTGAAACAAATTTAAAAAATGTTTCATTCTCATTAAAACAAGGAGAGACACTTGGAGTTGTTGGGAAAACAGGAAGCGGGAAAACGACGCTCGTTCGTCAGCTTCTTCGTCAATATCCACTTGGGGAAGGGGATATTGCGGTTTCTGATGTGAAGCTAGATAAAATTACGAATGATAACGTACTTGGCTGGATTGGGTATGTACCTCAGGAACACATTTTGTTCTCAAAAACAGCGAAGGAAAATATTTTATTCGGAAATAGAGAAGCGACTGAAGAAGAACTTGAAAAAGCGATTGAAATAGCTGCGTTTAAAAAGGATTTAGAGTTTTTACCGGAAGGTTTAGAAACGCTCGTTGGAGAGAAAGGTGTTTCTTTATCAGGTGGGCAAAAGCAAAGGATTTCGATTGCGAGGGCTGTTATTCAAAATCCGGAAATTTTAATTTTGGACGATTCTTTATCAGCTGTTGATGCTCGTACTGAAGCGGCAATTATTGAAAACATACGAACAGAAAGAAGCGGGAAGACGACGATTATAACAACGCATCGTTTGTCAGCAGTGCAGCATGCTGATTGGATTCTCGTTATGGATAACGGTGAGGTTATTGAAGAAGGTTCGCATGAAGCGCTCGTTCGAAATGGGGGCTGGTATGCAGAGCAGTTCGAAAGACAACAAGGTGAAAGTGAAAGTACGGATAGTGGGGTGAAAATATGAGTGTTTCAAAACGATTGTTTCAATACGCGATGAAAGTAAAAGGGCCGATTTTTGCAGCGATGGCGATGCTATTTGTTTTCGTTATTGCAGAACTCGCGGGTCCTTTCGTCGCAAAAACGATGATCGATGAGCATATCGTTGGAATAGAGAGACCCTGGTATGAAACAGAAAAGAGTGAGGATGCTGTTTCATATAATGGCGCCTTTTATAAGCGAAGTGATCGCTTTGAACAAGGTGAGCAAAAAGGGAAAGAAGTCCGAGTGATTCAAGTTGGTTTTCAGTACTATTTTGTACCGAATAAAATAACGCTTGAAGGAACTCGTTCTGTTAAGGGTGATGTGCTTACAGTACAAAGTGGTAAGGCAGTGCAAGTGTATAAATCGAAAGCCTTAACGAAAGAAGAAGTATTTGCGTTTTATAAACCAGAAATAAATAGGTTATTACTACTTGGCGGTGGATATTTCGCTTTATTAGTAGTCGTATCATTATTTGCATACGGAAAGCAGTTCTTCTTACAGAAGGCGGCAAACAAGATTATTCAAATTATGAGGGAAGACGTCTTTTCTCATATTCAAACGTTGCCAATTCGTTATTTTGACCATTTACCAGCAGGGAAAATTGTTTCGCGTGTAACGAATGATACAGAAGCGATTCGTGATTTATATGTAACAGTGCTTGCGACATTCGTCTCTAGTATCATCTATATTATCGGGATTTTCGCTGCGCTATTTTTACTTGATGTAAAACTGGCGGCACTATGCTTACTCATCATCCCAATTTTAATTGTTTGGGCGATTATGTATAGAAAGTATGCGTCTGTATACAATCATAAAATGCGTTCGCGTTTATCGGATATTAACGGAACAGTGAATGAATCAATTCAAGGGATGCCAATTATTCAAGCATTTCGTCAAGAACATGAAACGAAGAAGGAATTTGAAGAGTTAAATGGTGATTATTTTAAATATCAAAATAAAATTTTAAATTTAAATGCAGCAACTTCGCATAATTTAGTGTCTGTATTAAGAAACATCGCTTTTACAGGTGTAATTTGGTATTTCGGTGGTGCTTCATTAAGTGCTTCTGGCCTCCTTTCTCTAGGGATACTGTATGCTTTCGTCGATTATTTAACGAGATTGTTCTCGCCAATTACGAACATGGTGAACCAACTTGCTAACTTAGAGCAATCGCGTGTTGCATCAGAGCGCGTCTTTGAATTGCTAGAGGAAAAGGGAGAGGCAGTAGAAGAAGAACGTATGCCTCGCTTAACCGGAAATGTGAAATTCGATAATGTTTCGTTTTCTTACAATGGAAAAGATGAAGTATTAAAAAATATTTCTTTTGAAGCGAAACAAGGGGAGACAGTGGCACTTGTCGGTCATACTGGATCAGGAAAAAGTTCCATTATGAATGTGCTCTTTCAGTTTTATGAATTTCAAAAAGGGAAGCTTACGATTGATGGTCATGATGTAACAGAGATGCCGAAACAAGCAACACGTGAACATATGGGAATTGTATTGCAAGATCCGTTTTTATTTAGCGGGACAGTGGCATCCAATGTAAGCTTAGAAAATGAAAAAATTTCAAAAGATCGCATCGTGAAGGCGTTACGTGATGTTGGTGCGGAAAGGTTTGCGAACAATATAGATGAAAAAATTACGGAGAAAGGAAGTACACTTTCAACCGGAGAACGTCAGCTTATATCGTTTGCTAGGGCACTTGCTTTTGATCCTGCTATTTTAATTTTAGATGAAGCGACTTCCAGTATTGATACAGAAACAGAAGCGATGATTCAACAAGCGCTAGAAGTTGTGAAGAAAGGACGAACGACGTTTATTATCGCTCATCGTCTTTCAACAATTAAGAGCGCTGATCAAATTATTGTGCTTGATAGAGGAACGATTTTGGAAAAAGGTTCCCATGATGAATTAATGAAAAAGCGCGGGCGTTATTACGATATGTATAAAACGCAAATGGAAGGAAACCAGAGTGCTTAATTTTTAGAAGAACTTGCGATTTTCGCAAGTTCTTTTTTGATCGGATTGTCCGCTTAGAAGTTAATATATTTCACCGGCTGAAAAACTTATAAATAAGTAGGTATTGTTTTACCTTTTTCTTTATAAATGCTATATTAAAAAATGTTACTTATTTTTTGTATGTAGCGCTATTTTTCCATTTTGTTTGATTATGAAGAAAAAGGTTAAACTAAATAAGAACATTTTCATTGAAAAATTGTTCGAAATTGCATACAATCAATATAGTTTTTAAATTCCTATCAGAATACTTGGAGGACTACTATCATGAAAAAATTATTTTCAGTGCTTGCAGTAACTACATTAGCGATTGGGATTGTAGCGGGCTGCGGTAAAGAAGAGAAAAAAGATACAGCTAATCAAGATGCATTACAGAAGATAAAACAAAGCGGTGAGCTTGTAATTGGTACAGAAGGTACATATCCACCATTTACGTTCCACGATACAAACGATAAATTAACTGGGTTTGACGTTGAATTAGCAGAAGAAGTTGCAAAACGTTTAGGTGTAAAGCCTGTATTTAAAGAAACACAATGGGATAGCTTACTTGCAGGAATAGATGCAAAACGTTTCGACATGGTTGCGAACGAAGTTGGTATTCGTGAAGATCGCCAAAAGAAATATGACTTCTCTAGTCCATACATTTCTTCTTCAGCAGCATTAGTTGTTGCGAAAGATAAAGATAAACCTGCTACATTTGCTGACGTAAAAGGATTAAAAGCAGCGCAATCTTTAACGAGTAACTACGCAGATATTGCTAAGAAAAATGGTGCGGAAATCACAGGTGTAGAAGGATTTAGCCAAGCAGCAGAATTATTAAGTTCTGGCCGCGTTGATTTTACAATCAATGATAAATTATCAGTGTTAAACTATTTAGAAACGAAAAAAGATGCAAAAATTAAAATTGTAGATACAGAAAAAGAAGCGTCACAAAGTGGATTCTTATTCCGTAAAGGTAGCGACAAACTTGTACAAGAAGTAAATAAAGCGTTAGAAGATATGAAAAAAGATGGTACGTACGATAAAATAACGAAAAAATGGTTCGGTGAAAATGTATCTAAGTAGCGCATTGATGTCAGATCGATTGTCTACTTGGATAGATATTATGCAGACTTCCTTCGCGCCTATGCTGAAGGAAGCTGTCTTTACGACAATTCCGTTAACGCTTATTACATTTATTATCGGTATTATACTTGCGACGTTAACAGCGCTCGCACGTATTTCAGGTAGTCGTATTTTACAATGGATTGCTCGTATCTATGTATCTATCATTCGCGGAACGCCACTTCTTGTACAGTTATTTATTATTTTCTATGGTCTTCCAACTCTTAATATTGAAGTTGAGCCATATACAGCAGCAGTTATTGGATTTTCATTAAATGTAGGTGCATATGCATCTGAAATTATTCGTGCTTCTATCCTTTCAATCCCGAAAGGACAGTGGGAAGCGGCTTACACAATTGGGATGACATACCCGCAAGCATTAAAACGTGTTATTTTACCACAAGCAACACGCGTATCAATTCCGCCGCTTTCGAATACATTTATTAGTTTAGTGAAGGATACTTCATTAGCGTCGTTAATTTTAGTAACAGAAATGTTCCGAAAAGCGCAGGAAATTGCGGCAATGAACTATGAGTTTTTAATTGTTTATTTTGAAGCAGGTCTAATTTATTGGGTAATTTGCTTCTTATTATCTATCGTGCAACAAATATTAGAAAAACGTTCAGAACGTTATACTCTAAAATAACCCTTTCATAAAAGGAGTTTTTGTTTTTATGATTTCAATTCAACATTTACAAAAAAGTTTCGGAGATAATACCGTATTAAAACATATAGACTTATCAGTTGAGAAGGGCGAAGTGGTTGTTATTATCGGGCCATCTGGATCTGGTAAGACGACATTCTTACGTTGTCTCAACGTGTTAGAAACGCCGAACGCTGGTAACATTCGCATCGGCAATAAAGAGCTCGATTTCTCTCAAAAAGTATCGAAGAAAGATATTGTAAATCTTCGTACGCAAACAGGTATGGTATTCCAGCACCATAATCTATTCCCGCATTTAACAGCAATTCACAATGTAATGGAAGGGCTCGTTACAGTGAAAAAGATGGGGAAAGAAGAAGCGAAGAAAAAAGCAAACTATTTCCTTGAAAAAGTTGGTCTTGCGGATAAAGTAGACTTATATCCGTTCCAATTATCAGGTGGACAACAACAGCGCGTTGGAATCGCTCGTGCGCTTGCGATGGAGCCGGAAGTTTTACTATTTGATGAGCCAACGTCAGCACTTGATCCTGAGCTAGTTCAAGAAGTTTTAAAGGTTATGAAAGAACTTGCTAAAGAAGGAATGACGATGGTCATTGTAACGCATGAAATGCGCTTTGCTCATCAAATTGCGAACCGTGTTATTTTCATGGATGGCGGTGTCGTTGTCGAACAAGGTACACCGGAAGATGTATTTACAAATCCAAAAGAAGAACGAACGAAGAAGTTTTTACAAATGTTGCAATAAATTAAGGAAGGTCTCAAGGCATATGCCTTGAGACCTTTTTGCCATATATATTTATTTTTGGAATCCGCCAAGGCTTTGCTCAGCCATTGCAACTAGACGTTTTGTAATTTCTCCACCAACAGAACCGTTAGCGCGAGCCGTAGAATCTGCTCCTAATTGTACACCAAATTCTTGAGCGATTTCGTACTTCATTTGATCGATTGCTGCTGTTGCACCTGGTACTACTAATTGATTGTAAGAACTTTGGTTTGCCATAGGAATATATCCTCCTTAGAGTTATAAAAATTTTTTTGGTTGGACTAGCTGGATTTGAACCAGATTATCGCCCCGTTTGGCGCTAATCCATCGGTAATTAAGTTTGTACTCATAGTATGGATGTTACCTAGAAAGATATACAAAAAAATAATTTGTAAATTTTGTAAAAAATATTTCATCATTTCGTAAATTATGAAATAAGAGTAATCGTTGTATTTTTAAGAAAGAAGGCTAAACTAAGAGCGAAATCATATGCGTTTTTTTCTTTGTATAACCAGCTTGGCTTACTTAACTTATGATTTGTTAAAGTGAGACAAATTCCAGTTTAGTAAAATGAAAATTAAATCGGGAGCAACTGCATAGTTCTGTTTTAACCCAGGGTGGGCAGAAAAAGGAACTGACCGCGTCTATGCACGGCTAGATGCTCTCTTTAATCTAAAAAAGAGGCTTTTAAACGAAAATGTAATTAAAGTGAGAAAAATTAAAGCTTAGTAAAATGAAAATTAAATCGGGAGCAACTACATAGTTCTGTTTTAACCCAGGATGGGGCAGAAAAAGGAACTGACCGCGTCTATGCACGGCTAGATGCTCTCTTCAATCTAAAAAAAGGGCTTTTTAATTGTTTTTAAACGATAACGTATGGAGGAATCATGATGGGAATTTGCCCGCTTTGCAACGCGCTAGAATTACAAACATATTCTTGTCAAAATTGCCAAGGTATACTCCAAGATTATGGGAAAACTGTAGATTACATAGACGATTACAGTGCATATATGGATCAAGAATTATTAAGTGCAGTAGACGGTTTAACACATAATAATTCACAGGAGTATTGCAATCATGTTTTTTATTGCGGAGTATGTAATGTGGAAACAGAAGTTGTAGTGAAGCTCGTTTAAATAAAAAACTTCCACCTTATGAAGGAGGTGGAAGTTTTTGTTTTTGTATTTGTGAGTTAATCATAGGGGAAGGGATGTTTTCGGTATGTGACGAAGGAACTGATTTTATTTGTGACATTTTTTCTTTCGTGTCGCGCAAAGAGTGTTCAGTTAAATAGATGGCATATTCATAAAATAATTGGCGCGTAAGTTCACTTTGTTCTTTTAACTTTTCATCTTGGAATACAGTTCGCCCCGGTTTAGAATTTGCTTCAAATAGCCACGGGTTTTCCGTGGTGTCTAAACCAATGTCAAAACCAATTTCTCCAATGTTCCCGGTTACTTGCCCATCAAGTGCATAACTGATTTGTAAGGCTGTTTGTTTTAGTTTATTTTCAATTTGAACTTGCTTTGTTGAATCAGGAAATAGTTCCTGAAGTAATTTCGTATCACCGCCGCTATTTACATGAGTTGTTAAGCTACCTTTGCCGGCGATTTTTGCGACGATTGCACTGACTACCCAATTACCAAAATGGTTTTTATTTGTATGAATGCGAAAATCGACGGGTTGCCCTTCGAAGCGGAGCAGTGAGATACCTTGTTGTACGATAAACTTTTTTAAATCATGTCCTTTTAACACATGGTTAAGAAGGGCTTCTAATGATTGATACTTTCTTAGTTTGTTTTGTTCATTTTCACGATAACGACAATAGTAGCAATTATCAGTTTGAGAATAGAGTATTTGATGAATATTTCTTCCGAAGCTACCGTGTATTGGTTTCATATAAATGTACTTATACGTACCGAGAAGTCGTTCTACTTGTTCAAAATGTTGAAATACTTCTGTATTTGGTAAGAATGGTTTAATTGAATCTTCTTTCATTAAAAGTTGATGCACTTCCCATTTATTGAAAAATCCCGGATTAAACCACGGAATCCCATAGTCGCTTTCTAAACGTTTTTTTGCTCTTACGATAGGTTTGTAATTTTCTGCTTGCCGATTTGGTAATCGGTCGTAAATGACATTTGGTAAAGGGACTTTGTTTTTTACCCATTTTCCTTCTTGAAAGAAGTACCCTTCAATTGTTTCCTCTTCCCAGTTTATATGTTGAATGCCAAAGACAAATACAAATGGCTGCAATGTGAATGGTGGTGTTAATAACTCACTGAGAGAGATGGAACGACTTCCTAAAGGAGAATTAAAATCATCGTTAAAGCCAGTTGTGAAAATCCCGATTAATGGGCCGAAAACAATGGTTTGATTGTGTAAGAAGGCATGGATTGTTGCTGAATGCGGTAGTAAAAGATCGACTGCAATCTGTTCGCCAATAATAATTTCTCGCGTGAATGAATAATGAATTTTAATATTCTCACATGTAATATAACGTAAGCCAAAGAAAAAGGATGTAATTGGTGGTGTAATAGAAAAAACGTAAGGTAAAGTAATACTATTTGGATGCTCATCTGAAATACTTAATGTATATATGTGCTCTTTCAACGGGGATTTCCTCCTTTCGTTATGGTGTAAATCGGCTAAACTTTAATGGACCATGAAAAATTTGTTCAGCCAGTTCGTCGTTGTACCTAGTATAAACATCGTAAGATGGCATCGTATTGACGTACATAAGCCAAATGGCACCTTTTTGATCCATAATGGTAGAAAGCTCTAGTTCAAATAATGAAGAATAGGACTGATCGAGTGTTTTAAACACTTCATTTACAACATCATGTAAAGCATCTTTTAATAATTGAACGCCAGTTGGAGAAAGTAAATATTTAATTTTAGAAAATGGATGTAACATAGAACGTTCTGTTGCTGAAAGTAAAAATTGTGCTGGGAATGAAGATTTTTGTATAAATTGACCGAGCACTTTCCAATTCTGTTCTTTATTTTTTTGCATAATGGTTCGAATATGAATCGGATATGATAGTTGATTTGGAGGTTGTAACATTGGATGAATCATATAACGGAATGAGTGTATGTTCGATTTGCACCATGATATAAATTTATCTGTTCGTTTGAATTGAGTAGAAGTATGATGTTGTTCATTTATTGTATCGATATGAAATGTTTTATTTTTGTAAGTGGCCCGATATAAATTTTCATTGGAGTGTATATTGATTGGTCTTATAATAATATCTCTTGTTTCTAGTAGTAATTTAAAAATTCCTTGTACTGTTCCTTTTATTATTTTTGGTACGTAAGGGGAAAGACGTTTATTAGTAAGAAAAAGATTGTGTAAATCGCTTGGGTTAATAAGTGTGTTGTTTAAAAAGGTAGTGGAAGAACGTTTGTGTAATGAATGAATAATCGCATTTGCTTGTTGGAATTCCTCATCCTCTTTGAAATGACAACGATCATATATATATGAAGGAATGGGAAAGGTTTGATCTATCCAATTTCCTGTATCTGTATCGTAAATAAGACCAGAAACAAGATCTGTCTTTGAATCAATGCTAAACGGTGTGAATTGGGCAACGACGTTATGATAAAGACGAGCTCGCTTAGCGATTTCGGTGTAATACGTTTGCTCGTGATGGAGCCCGGAAGTTAAAAGACCAAGAACCAACGAAATCACTCCTTTAGTAATAAGATGTTTGCATTATAGGCGAAGCTATATATTGCAAATACGTTTTTATACCATTATACTTTTGTCCGTATGATGATATGCTATAGTTTTGGAGAAGTGAAAGGTTGATTGTGATGAATATATGGTTAAATATGTTAATGACGACAGGGCTCGGGGCAATTATTGGAGGATACACAAATCATTTAGCGATAAAAATGTTATTTCGTCCTCATCGTCCGATTTATATTGGGAAGTTTCAGGTTCCATTTACGCCAGGGTTAATTCCGAAGCGCCGCGATGAGCTTGCTGTTCAATTAGGTAAAATGGTTGTAGACCATTTGTTAACACCAGAAGGAATCGGAAAAAAACTAACAAATAAAGATTTTCAAACCAGTTTAATTCGCTGGACACAAGTGGAAGTTGATAAAGTAATTACAAATGAACAGTCGTTACGAGATATGTTAGAAAAATGGAATTTAGAACATGTAGAAGAAGAGGCGATCGGGAAAATCGAACATGTTATTACAGAAAAAATTCATGCATTTTTAGCAGAGTACTATACATATACATGGGAACAGGCGTTACCTCATTCTGTTCATGAAAAAGTAGAGAATGCGATTCCGAATGTAGCATCTTTTATTTTAAAAAGAGGAATTAGCTTTTTGGAAAGTGAAGAAGGAAAGGAACGCCTTTCAAAAATGATTGATGACTTTTTCGCTTCCAGGGGAACGCTGCTTAACTTAGTTGGTATGTTTTTAGGGAATGTAAGTTTAGTTGATCGCGTGCAGCCGGAAGTCATTAAGTTTTTAGGACAAGATGGAACAGAGCGTCTGTTAACTGATGTACTGCAAAAAGAGTGGGAAAAGTTAAAAGGAAGAGACGTAAAAGAATTAGAAACGTTCGTAGAGAAAGAAATGATTGTGAACTCCATATTGTCAGCGGTTAAAGTAGAGGAAACAGTGAGTAGATTTTTAAATCAGTCTGTTCAGCAAGTATGTGAGCCAGTGCGAGAAACAATCGTTGGAAAAGTGGTCCCTAGCGCAGTAGAGAAAGGCTTGAAGTGGGGGACAGAAAATGTGGGAAGTATATTGGGAAATCTACAGCTTGCGGAAATTGTCCAGCAAGAAGTATCTACATTTTCAACAGAGAGACTAGAAGATCTCGTATTGTCCATTACAAAAAATGAGTTAAAAATGATTACATATTTAGGGGCGTTATTAGGAGGAACAATTGGATTTATTCAAGGGTTGTTACTCTTGTTCCTTAAGTAATAAAGATGGGTGCATAGAAATAAAAGTGAAATTTCTTCCCATCTCTTGCATAGTTTGATATGGTAGGAAGAGGTGCGTATGTAAATGCACTTAAAAGGCAGTGCGAGCGAAAAGCGCTAGCCTTCTAAAGGAGGAAAAATAAAATGACTAAAAACATTCATGATGTTGCATATGAATTACAAAAAACAATCGCTGAAAACGAAGATTTCCAAACATTAAAAGCAAGCTACGCAGCAGTACAAGGAGATGCAGAGTCAAAGAACTTATTCGAAGAGTTCCGCGCGATGCAACTTGGCTTACAACAAAAAATGATGCAAGGCCAAGAAATCACTGAAGAAGACAACCAAAAAGCACAAGAAGTTGTAGCTCGCATTCAACAAGATGCAAAAATCACAAAGTTAATGGAAACTGAGCAACGTTTAAACATCGTTATCACTGACGTTAACAAAATTATCATGAAGCCACTTGAAGAATTATATAGCGCGCAACAAGCGTAATGATAGAAGACGCTCCTAGTATGGGGGCGTTTTTTTGTGTAGGAAATTTGATAGTCCTTCCACAAAAAAATCCCCTTCAAAATAGCCATGTGTTAGTGACTGTTTTGAAGGGGATATATGATGTATCTTTCAATTTCTCTTTTACATATATAATTACTTGTTGAAATACTCAGTTCTAATATTTTTTTCTTTCAAAAACTTTTCAATTTCTTTTTGCTTCCTACCATTAACTTTCTCAAAGCGTTTTGTAAAAGAAAAATCAGTTTTGAATAAGTTACCATCTTGCGCGAGTTTGTCTAATTCGTGCTCTAGTTCTACTGAAAGTGCCGTAGATGCTGAAATGAATTCATACATTTCTTTCGAAGGTTTTTTGTAATCATCAGGGATCGTATTGTTACTAATAAAATCATGGAAATTCGCATCATTTTGTTGCGCTAAATCTACTAGTTGCTTTAATTTCTCTCGGTCGGATTCCGTGACATTCTCGTCAGACAT
Source organism: Bacillus sp. FSL E2-0195 (assembly GCF_038003645.1). Classification (NCBI taxonomy): domain Bacteria; kingdom Bacillati; phylum Bacillota; class Bacilli; order Caryophanales; family Bacillaceae; genus Bacillus; species Bacillus sp. FSL E2-0195. Next base: position 859,255 of record NZ_JBBOPN010000001.1, read on the forward strand.
AGATGATGAAAGTGGAACGATGTTTTCGTCTAACTCTCCGCTATAATCTAAATAAGTTTTTATATTTTGTTTCATTTCGTTTTCGTTAATCGTTTCATTCTTTTTTGAGGAAGTGAATATAGTTTCTGGAATTTTTATCGTTACATCTTTAATAGATTGCACATCGTTTTCTTCCTTAGGTTGTGCACTGTTTGAACAAGCTGATAGAAATAAAATTGTAAGTAACATGAGTGAATATAAAGTATATTTCTTCATTTTAATCTCCTTTTTCATTCATTAGTATCTTTGTAAAACGGCTAAATTCCATTTTAAATACTTTACTAAAAGTGAGTATACATGTTTTATCATTTGGTAAGATATTACGAATATGAGTAAGCCGATGCAAAAAGCTATGAATACATTATAGACATTGGAATAACTGATTTGATGAAACCCGTTAAAAAATCCTAACCCTATTAATAAAATAGGTGAAATGATTAAGAATGGAGTGGCAATTATAAGTGCTAGAAGAATCGGTAATAGAAAGAGTAATAAGAAAAAGGCGATAATGATAAATATAAAGTTTAAAAAACTTAAGCTCATAACAGAAAATAGTGCGGTTATCATATTTTTGAAGCTTCGTTTATTGTCCGCGTTTTGTATTGCATAGGAAACATTAAGTTCTTTAGCAATAGTTTTAGGGTCTCCTAGTTTCCTAGAAATTTCTTCTTCAGATTTCCCATCCTGTTTAGCACTGATAAAATGAGTTTCATACTCTGAAATAATATCTTTCTTTTCTAAACTAGGCATATTCCGCAGGGAAGAACTAAGTTGTTCCAAAAATTCACTTTTGTTCATAACAATCACTTTCCTTTATAAAATGATGAATTACAGCTGAGAATCCTATCTTTTGAAAAGGGGGATACGAATTATAAGGTGCGTTCCAATTACTGGGTATTCCAATATTTACAAATATATCATTTAGTAGTGTTCTTTGCAAGGTACTATAATCTTATTAATACTGTGATTAGATGGAATTTTTTCGTGCATTTTTAGAGGAGATATAAAAATATTATTTTAGGATAAACAAAGGGTTGTAAGCGTATTCCTTAGAGGTTGTCAAAAAACTGTCAAATTCATATCGTTGGAAAAATAATGCATTTGTAATATAATGATAAACAATACTTCACCATATTAATTAATCAGGTGAAATTAAAATCTTTATTACACACATTATGAAATAAAGGGATGATTAGTTTGAGTACAGGTGTAAAAGCAAACGACGTGAAAACAAAAACAAGAGGAGCAGATCTTGTTGTTGATTGTTTAATTAAACAAGGTGTTACACATGTTTTCGGTATTCCAGGAGCGAAGATTGATTCTGTATTTGATGTACTGCAAGAAAGAGGACCAGAGTTAATTGTTTGTCGTCATGAACAAAATGCAGCATTTATGGCAGCTGCCATTGGTAGATTAACAGGGAAACCGGGCGTATGCCTTGTAACTTCAGGACCAGGGACATCAAATTTAGCGACAGGTCTTGTTACTGCGAATGCGGAGAGTGATCCCGTTGTTGCTTTAGCTGGTGCAGTTCCGCGTACAGATCGATTAAAACGTACGCATCAATCTATGGATAATGCTGCATTATTCGAACCAATCACTAAATATAGCGTAGAAGTCGAGCATCCTGATAATGTACCAGAAGCACTTACTAATGCATTTCGAAGTGCTACTTCTACAAATCCAGGAGCAACACTTGTAAGTCTTCCGCAAGACGTTATGACTGCGGAAACGACAGTAGAATCTATCGGTGCGCTTTCTAAGCCACAGCTTGGAATCGCTCCCACAAATCATATTGAATACGTAGTAGAAAAAATAAAATCAGCAAAATTACCAGTTATTTTACTCGGTATGAGAGCAAGCACCAATGAAGTAACGAAAGCAGTTCGTGAGTTAATTGCTGGTACAGAACTTCCTGTTGTTGAAACGTATCAAGCAGCTGGTGCAATTTCACGTGAGTTAGAAGATCATTTCTTCGGCCGCGTTGGATTATTCCGTAACCAACCAGGTGATATTTTACTAGAAGAAGCGGATTTTGTTTTATCTATCGGCTATGACCCAATTGAGTATGATCCGAAATTCTGGAATAAACTTGGCGATAGAACAATTATTCACCTTGATGATCACCAAGCAGATATCGACCATGATTACCAACCAGAGCGTGAATTAATTGGCGATATCGCTTTAACTGTAAATAGCATTGCGGAGAAATTACCGAAGCTTGTATTAAATACGAAATCTGAAGCAGTTTTAGAACGATTACGCTCGAAATTATCAGAGCAAGCAGAAGTTCCAAATCGTGCTTCAGAAGGTGTTACGCATCCACTTCAAGTCATTCGTACACTTCGTTCTTTAATTAGTGACGATACAACCGTTACATGTGACATCGGTTCCCATTCTATTTGGATGGCGAGATGTTTCCGTTCTTATGAACCACGTAGACTATTATTTAGTAACGGTATGCAAACGTTAGGTGTTGCACTTCCTTGGGCAATTGCTGCTACTTTAGTTGAGCCGGGTAAAAAAGTTGTTTCAGTGTCAGGTGATGGTGGTTTCTTATTCTCTTCGATGGAGTTAGAAACAGCGGTACGTTTAAATGCACCGGTTGTACATCTCGTTTGGAGAGACGGTACATATGATATGGTTGCGTTCCAACAAATGATGAAATACGGTAGAACATCAGCTACAGAGTTTGGCGATGTTGATCTTGTGAAATATGCAGAAAGTTTTGGAGCAATAGGTCTTCGTGTCAATACACCAGACGAATTAGAAGGTGTATTGAGAGAAGCGTTAGAAGCAGAAGGTCCTGTCATTATTGATATTCCAATTGACTACCGTGACAACATTAAATTAAGCGAAAAATTATTACCAAACCAATTAAACTGATGGGGGCATGAGTGAGATGACTGTTGCGCAATTAATTGATATTGATGCAAAAAGAACGAAAATGAGTAATGAAGTATATCAAACATCTACAATGCTTGCGCTATTAGATGGTATATACGATGGTGTTATTAACTTTGAGGAACTGAAAGAACGTGGCGATTTTGGCATCGGTACATTTGATCAATTAGATGGTGAAATGATTGCGTTTGATAATGAGTTTTACCATTTACGTTCAGACGGTTCAGCGGAAAAAGTAGAACCGGAAGAAACAACACCTTTTGCGACTGTAACGTTTTTTGAAAAAGAAATGAGTTATACGGTAGAGCATCCGATGAATCGTGAAGAAGTGGAAGCATTATTACATGAGTTAATGCCAAGTAAAAACTTATTTTATGGTATTCGAATGGATGGAACGTTCCGTGAAGTTAGAACGAGAACTGTTCCAAGACAAGAAAAACCGTATACGCCGCTCGTTGAAGTGACGAAATCACAACCGATTTTTTCGTTTAAAGATACAGAAGGTACGCTAGCTGGATTTTGGACACCAGATTATGCGCAAGGTATTGGTGTAGCTGGTTTCCACTTACATTATATTGATGATGAAAGAAGCGGAGGAGGACATGTTTTCGACTATGTTGTAGAAAACTGTACGATCCAAATTTGTCAAAAAGCTCATATGCATTTAGCACTTCCTGAAACAGCTGATTTTATGGCGGCGGAATTATCAAGAGAAAACTTAGAGAATGATATTGCGACCGCGGAAGGTGCGGAGTAAAAAGGAATCGAAATTATGTATTCTCTATATAAAGAACCGAAGTCTTGTTCAGGCTTCGGTTTTTTTCATTGATTTGCAATCTTCGAGTGAAATTCCCCTATCCAATTTCACTGCACCGCCTCATTATGTTTCTTTTGTAAAATGAAAACTCAATTTTGAAGCAAAAGAAATATAAATTTCTCTCCAAACATATACATCAAAAGGATAGGGGGGATATGATGGAAAACTCCATTACTATTAGTTTATGCATGATTGTAAAAGATGAAGAACAAACTATATCAAAATGCTTAGAATCGGTTAAAAGTGTTGTGGATGAAATTATTATTGTAGATACAGGTTCCACAGATGCTACAAAAGAAATTGTGAAGAAGTACGACGCGAAAGTTTATGATTTTCAATGGATTGAAGATTTTTCAGCGGCACGAAACTTTGCGTTTTCTAAAGCTACAAAAGAATATATTCTTTGGCTAGACGCAGATGACATAATAGATACGGAAGATATAAAGAAATTGTTGCAGTTAAAACATACGTTAGATCGTAGTACGGATGCAGTATCTATGAAATATTATTTAACTTTTGATATAGAAGGAAATCCAACACATTCTTTAAGGAGATATCGATTAGTCAACAGAAGTAAAAATTTTCAATGGTATGGATTTGTTCATGAATATTTAGAGGTGTATGGAAATCTTATAAATAGTGACGTAGGGGTAAGTCATAAAAAGGAAAAAGCATATACTAATCGTAATTTGAAAATATATGAAAAACATCTTGAGAGTGGAAAAGAGTTTAGCCCCCGCGATGTGTACTATTATGCAAATGAATGTAAGGATCACAGATTATTTGATAAGGCTGTTAAGGGGTATTCTAGGTTTTTAGATGAAGAAAAGGGTTGGGTTGAAGATAACATTCAAGCATGTTTAAAAAGAGCCGAATGTTATTTAGAATTGGGGGACTTAAAAAAATCTATACAGTCTTGTTTGCAATCATTTACGTATGACACGCCTAGAGGAGAACTTTGTTGCCACTTAGGACGTGTATTTTTGCAACAAGGGGAATATTCTAAAGCGATATATTGGTACCATGCAGCAATTGACGGGCCACGACCAAAGGATTCGCCGTTTGTCCGAGAAGAGTGTCATACATGGTTGCCGCATATTCAACTATGTATTTGTTATGATCGAATAAAAGAATATGAAAAGGCAATTTATCATAACGAACAAGCTGCACTGTTCATACCTAATAATCCGAGCATTGAATATAATAGAAAATATTTTGATAGTTTATCGGAAAAATAATATTTAATAATACTAGATAATCATTTTGGCTGCTGAGAGGAGTTTGATTCATGCTCACAAGTATAATTATATTGACTCATAATCAATTACAGTATACAAAAGAATGCATCCAAAGTATTAGAACTTATACAGTGGAACAAGAGTATGAGTTAATAGTTGTGGACAACGCGTCAACAGATGGTACTGTAGAATGGTTACAAAAACAATCGGATATTATGCTAGTGGAAAATGCGGAGAATATGGGTTTTCCAAAGGGATGCAATCAGGGAATTAAAGAGGCAAAAGGTGACAATATTCTATTATTGAATAATGATGTGGTCGTAACTGAAAATTGGCTAAGCAATTTAATTCGGTGTTTATATGAAAGTAAGGATACTGGAGCGGTAGGGCCCATAACTAATAATGCCGCTTACTATACTGCTATACCAACCTTTTATAAAGATATTGAAGGAATGCAGAAGTTTGCAACTTTATATAATCAAAGTGATAAAAATAAATGGGAAGAACGTATGAAATTAATCGGATTCTGTATGCTTATAAAAAAATCAGTGTTAGATGAAGTTGGATTATTAGATGAACGATTTACACCGGGGAATTATGAAGATGATGATTTGTCACTAAGAATGTTTGAAAAAGGATATAAACTGTATTTATGTAAAGATACATTTATTCATCACTACGGAAGTGTCTCATGGAAAGAAGATAGTATGAAATTTTCTGTAGTTTTACATGAAAATAATATAAAATTGTATGAAAAATGGGGGTTTTATGGTGAAAGTTTATACATTCATTATGATTTACTAGCAATTGTAGATCGATTTGCGCCTGATAAAGTGAATATTCTTCATATAGGAGCTGGATGTGGTGCAACTTTATTAGAAATGAAAAGGCGTTACCCGGCAGTTTCCATATTTGGAGCAGAAATTAATGAAAAAGCAGCAGCTCTTGCAAATAGGGTAGCTCCTACAACTTCTGCTGAGTATGACAAGTTACATGAGGTATTTACAGATGAAAAATTCCAGTACATTTTGTTATCACATCCTATTGAGCCAGCGAAATTACCGCAGGTCATACAATCTATGTCACAACTTTTAACGCCAACAGGAACTTTCATTATGTCGAAATTCAATTTGGATAATTATTATGCATTAAAAAAATAATGCTTTTAAGATTTTCTCTTTGGAGATGAGCTGTATTTGGCAATGTTGGAGGAACAACGGTTTCTTTTATAGAAACAAAACCGAAATCCGAGCCCGGATTTCGGCTTTTCGGCGTGTGATGAATTACGAAAAAAGAGCTATCCTATAAGTTGGTTTCACTTACTTATAGGATAGCTTCTTTATTTTGAAACAAACGGATGCTTTTCATAATAAAACCGCCATGGATAGTGAACGGCTTCTTCTGCATAATCAATATTAATACGAGGGCCAGCTATTATGTTATGTGTGGATGATAAATGGTCTTCTTCAGGAACTAATTCAATATGTAACGTATCACTTTGAAGTGATACGCCGCGCTCTTCTAAAGTGATTCCGAGCGCGCGGCATAGTTTTCCGGGGCCATTTGTTAAGTTTTTATACTGAGCTTTCGTAATGTCAGTTTTGTTGTAGCGCGCTAGTTTCATGTCTTCGATTCCATCTACAGGTTCAAGAGCACGAATGAGAACTCCTTGCGGGGTGCCGATTGGTGCTGTAATTACGTTAAAGCAATGATACATGCCGTAAATTAAATATACGTAAGCATGTCCTGGTGCGCCGAACATTACTTCTGTTCGATCAGTCCGTCTGCCTCCGTAACTATGAGCGGCCTTATCATCTGGACCTTTGTATGCTTCTACTTCTACAATAATTCCGCTCCGCTTTATGCCGTCTACAATATGAACGAGTTTATGTCCGAGTAACTTCTTTGCGACCACTAATGTATCGCCTTCATAAAAAGAAGGTGGTGCCTGCATTGTACTATCTCCTTTGCCAGTTGTATATGTATATAGTAAACCAAATTTTCAGTAGTAATTCTAACTCGTTCTATTTACTACATTTATTTCATAAATTATGGATAGAGTACAACAGCGAAGAGGGGGAGTGCGACATGATTTATCGCTTACTAGCTCTTAATATAGATGGGACACTACTATACAACAACGGAAAAATCGCAAAAGGGATACGAGAAACAATTGACTTTGTGAAAAGAAAAGATGTATACGTTACATTATTTACGAATCGTAATTTTCAATCTGCTCATAAAATAGCGAAGGCGTTAAAATTAGATTCTATATTAGTTACGCATGGCGGTGCTTTCGTTTCAGCATCGTTAGATAAGCCGTTCGCTCAAAGGAGATTATCTGAAGAGAAAACCTTTAATATTGTGCAAGTGTTAGAGCATTTTGATTGTAATGTTCGCATTTCTCATGAACGATATTCAATTGGGAATCGTGAGAGAAATACACCAAACTTAATTGCGCGTACTGTATTATCAAGCGCAGATCCGTTATTTTATCCAGTTCAATTTGTAGATTCGCTAGGGGATGCACTGCGTGATCATCCAGTAGCTGCGCCAAAAATTGATATTGTTTTCCATACGAAAGGTGAAAAAGAAAGAGGGATGAATACGTTAAAAAAGGCATTTCAAGATGTAGAGTACGTCGAGTGTGATGAAAGACATATAGAAATTCTCCCTCAAAATGTATCAAAACTACGTGGTTTACAATTACTTGGGGAGCATTTAAATATTAACCTTAGTGAAATGGTTGCGATTGGAGATAGCGTAGAAGACTTAGAGGTAATTGAAAATGTTGGGCTTGGGGTAGCGATGGGGAACGCTCCTGTAGAATTAAAGCAAGCGGCGGACTGGATTACACGTTCTAATACTGAGAACGGCGTAGAGTACATGATTAAAGAGCATTTTCGTAAGCAATTCCCGCTTCCTTTTTTAAAGAATCATAAACATACACCGAAACGATGAAAGAAAAACGTAGCTTTTTGGCTACGTTTTTTTGTCGACTTTATTTGAAAAGTTTAAATCAATATTCCAATAAGAAATGAAAGCGTTTCAGGCGAGGAATTGTGTCTGTAATCCATACAATTCACTTGAATACTTTAGAAAACTGTTGTAGAGTGGATGATGTTGCCAAAATAGTTACACCACATGAAATATTCTTCGAGTTAATTTTATTGAGCTCCCGTACGTAAAAACACTTCGGCATGTTAGTTTAGTTCACGTATTATCTCAAAAATGAATTGTAGTAGTTTCGCCAATTAGTTGTAGAGCTTCTTTGTTTTATTTAAATGGATTATTTGTAAATTAGTATGAATAGGTTTTAAGTACATCTGAAATGTACTTCTTGTTATAAGTTTTTGAAATTTGAAAAGGGGGAATGAATTTCTTGAGGAAATCATTAAGTCAAAAAGTAAAAAAGATATGCAGTAGTTTTATAATTATATTGTTAGTATGTATGAATTTTTTAATCCATTTACCGTATAAAGCGGAGGCAGCTACAACAGAATTAAAAGGTTTAGGCGATACATCTTATTATAACGCAATCATTTTTGGTGATCATAGTGCAACGAGTGCGGATATTGAGGGTGCGATGGCTGTTCAAAAGAACATGAACGCATCAAGTTATACAGTCGTAGCGGCTGCAACTGGAGCAAACAACTTAGCTGGAGCAACATGGAAAGATGAAGGATATCCATCATTATTACTAGGTGGTCAATTTACGAAAGCGGGAGCAGGACAAGTAATCATTCAAGATGGAACAGTGGCGATGACAAAAGATGGTGACCCAGAAGGTGCAATGAAGTCATCTTATGACCGTATCTCTTATAAAGAGCAAGCAGAGATTGATGCCAAGTTCAAAGAATTTAGAAAAGACGTTGATGGTGTAATTGGAAATGCGAGTCAATTACATACTGATAAACCAAAACCTAATATGAGTTTTGGCATCGGAGAGGATGTAAACAATCCTAATATTTATGTTTCTTCAGGCTTAACAGGAAAGAAAACATTTGATGTAAAAGATGTTTATCTTCCGAATGTAAATAACAAAGACTTTATTGTTATTTATTCAGACGCAGAAGAAGTGAATTTTGGTAGCGGTGCAATTTTGTACGATACGAAAAATACTGGGATGGCAACAGACTTAATTAATACATCACAAGCATATGATCCTAATTCACCTTTTACTGAGTTAGCTAGTAAAGTAATTTGGGCGTTTCCGAATGCTACAAAAATATCAACAAAAGGATATGGCGTAGTAGGAAGTGTATTTGCTCCAAATGCTGTTGTAGAGACAAAGGGTGGTTCTATTAATGGACAAGCCTATGTTGGGGGATTACACCAAAGAGATGGGTTTGAGGTTCACAATTTTAAATTTAACTGGCCGAAATGGAAAAATCCATCAGTTGAAAAAGGAAATTTACAAATTAAAAAAGTTGATGCAAACGATGAAAACATTGTTTTAAAAGATGCAAAATTTGATGTTATAGACAAAGACAATAATGTTGTAGCTACTGTTACAACGAATGAAAAGGGTATTGCTGAAGTCAAGGATTTACCACTTGGTGACTATTTTGTAAAAGAAATAAGTGCACCAGAAGGATATATAAAAGTTGATACACCAGTAAAAGTAACAATTAATGGTACAAACGTAATTGAAATTGTTATGAAGAATACGAAAAAAGTAGAGAATGGTCAATTTAAATTGTTGAAAAAAGATAGTGAATCTGGTCAACTTCTACCAGGTGCAAAATTTGATGTTATAGATAAAGATGGAAATGTTGTTGAAACAATTATTACAGATGGTAAAGGTGCAGCTTTATCAAAACAACTTCCAGTTGGAACATATACATTAAAAGAAGTTGAAGCACCAAAAGGTTATGAACTATCATCTAGCTCAGTTCGTGTTGATGTAGCTGCTAATAAAACAGTGACTGTAGATGTGTTGAATAAAAAAATCGCTGAAAAAGCTACAGGCCAATTTGAAATCGTAAAAGTAGATGCGAATGATAAAACGAAGCTATTATCGGACGCAGAGTTTGAAGTGTATAAAGATGGTGAAAAAATAGATACATTACGAACAGATAAAACAGGTAAAGTAATCTCTAAGAAATTAGAACCAGGAAAATACACGTTAAAAGAAACGAAAGCACCAAAAGGATATAAATTACTAAAAGAAGAAATTGAAGTCGTTGTGGAAGCAAACAAAGTAGTACAAGTACAAGTAGAAAATGCGAAAGAACTAGGAAGCTTACAAGTAATCAAAAAGGATGCAGAGAGTGGAAAAGTTCTAGAAGGCGCAGAATTCAGACTGAAAAACGAAAATGGTCAAGTAGTTGGAGAAGCGAAAACAACAAATAAAGATGGTGTTGTGACATTCGAAAACTTAGTACCAGGTAAGTATACGCTAGAAGAAACGAAAGCGCCAGAAGGCTACAAAGCGGTAGAATTAAAAGTGGAAGTAAATGTTGTAGCAAATGAAGTAGTAAAACAGGAAGTAATGAACGAAAAAGTTCTGGGTCAATTTGAAATCGTAAAAGTAGATGCGAATGATAAAACGAAGCTATTATCAGATGCAGAATTTACTGTGTATAAAGATGGTAAAAAGGTAGCAGAGTTGAAAACTGATGAGAGTGGAAAAGCGATGTTACCGAAATTACCATTAGGTGAATACACAGTGAAAGAAACGAAAGCACCAGCAGGTTACAAGATTTCAAATAAAGAATGGAAAGTAACAATTCAAAATGAGAAAGAAGTAGTAAAAGTAGAGGCAGAAAATGAAAAACTCTTGGGCTCTCTACAAATTATTAAAACAGATGATAAAGATCAAGCGGAACGTTTAGCAGGCGCAGTATTTACATTGAAAGATGCTAAAGGAAATGTTGTAAAAGAAAAAATTACAACAGATAAGTCTGGAACGGTTAAAGTAGAAGGACTAGTACCAGGTGAGTATACGTTAGAAGAAACAAAAGCACCAGAAGGTTATGAGTTAACAAAACAAGTAATTCATGTAACAGTCAACGGTGAAAAAGTTGTTGATGTAAAAGTAACGAATAGTAAGAGCCTTGGTCAATTTGAAATCGTAAAAGTAGATGCAAACGATAAAACGAAGCTATTATCAGACGCAGAATTTGAAGTGTATAAAGATGGTAAGAAAGTAGAGATGTTACAAACAGATAAAACAGGTAAAGTCATCTCTGGAAAATTAGAACCAGGAAAATACACGTTAAAAGAAACGAAAGCACCAAAAGGATATAAATTACTAAAAGAAGAAATTGAAGTCGTTGTGGAAGCAAACAAAGTAGTACAAGTACAAGTAGAAAATGCGAAAGAACTAGGAAGCTTACAAGTAATCAAAAAGATGCAGAGAGTGGAAAAGTTCTAGAAGGCGCAGAATTCAGACTAAAAAACGAAAATGGTCAAGTAGTTGGAGAAGCGAAAACAACGAATAAAGATGGTGTTGTGACATTCGAAAACTTAGTGCCAGGTAAGTATACGTTAGAAGAAACGAAAGCGCCAGAAGGCTACAAAGCGGTAGAAGTTACAGTAAAAGTAAATGTTGTAGCAAATGAAGTAGCAAAACAAGAAGTATTGAATGAAAAAGTGAAAGAAAAAATCACAGGTCGAGTAGAAATTACAAAGATAGATGCTAATGATACAGATAAAAAATTAGAAGGTGCAGTGTTTGAAATTCTGAAAGACGGAATAAAAATAGACACATTAACATCAGATAAAAATGGTAAAGCAACTTCGAAGAAACTGGAACCAGGAGATTACGTTTTAAAAGAAGTCCAGGCTCCAGAAGGATATAATTTATCTGATAAGGGAATTGAATTTACGATTTCTAATGAGAAAGTAGAAGTTATAAAGCTTCAAATTACGAAAAAGAAACAGGAAAAGGTCCAGAGAAACCAGGTGGAGAGACAGAAACACCAGGTGGAGAGACAGAAAAACCAGGTGGAGAGACAGAAAAACCAGGTGGAGAGACGGAAAAACCAGGTGGAGAGACAGAAAAACCAGGTGGAGAGACAGAAAAACCAGGTGGAGAGACAGAAAAACCAGGTGGAGAGACAGAAAAACCAGGTGGAGAGACAGAAAAACCAGGTGGAGAGACAGAAAAACCAGGTGAAGGAACAGAAAAGCCAGGTGAAGGAATAGAAAAGCCAGGTGAAGGAACAGAAAGCCCAGGCGAAGAAGTAGAAAAGCCTAACTTACCAGAAAAAGAACAAGGCAGTTCTAATAATCAAAAACTTCCAGCTACAGGGCATAATACGGATTACCTTCCATTTATAGGTGTAATTCTGGTGTTATTAGGAATACGTTTAAGATTTATGATTAAAAATAGCTAATAGGTTTATAAAAGGCATAAGAGAAATGTTATCTCTTATGCCTTTAAGTTTTTAATAGAAGAAATAAGGTAAAACCTTCTGTATTGACCTTCAAACGCCCTTCAAGTAAACTAAAGAGAGTTTGCAAATGAAAAGGTGATAATGTTGTTAATTTCAATTAAAACGTTACAAGATGATCGTTTTTTACGTCCGCTACAAAATATTGGCGGTTTATTTTTTGAAGAGAGCACGATAGGGTTTGAGAAAGAAGAAGCAAATCTTATCGTTGATATACAGATAGAAGGTAATGTGACAGCATCGGCTCGTTTAACAGATGTTGCAACCGGAAATGTATATGAAGAAACATTCGCAAAAGATTTATCTGCTTTCACAGAAGAAAAAGAACGTATGAAGCAAGTGAAACATGTTGTTTCTTACGTATATCTTTCTGTACTTCAACAGCTAACTGGACTTGAACAGAGCTGGGGAATATTAACTGGGGTACGCCCAACGAAACTTCTTCACAAACTACTTCAAAATGGTATGTCAAAAGAAGAAGCGCATAAAGAACTTCGTGAAAGTTATTTAATTCATGAAGAGAAAATTGAACTTCTTCAGCGTATTGTTGATTGCCAATTAGCGGTTGTTCCAGATTTATACCGCTTGAAAGAAGAAGTAAGTATTTACATCGGTATTCCGTTTTGTCCTACAAAATGTGCGTACTGTACGTTCCCGGCTTATGCAATTAACGGACGCCAAGGATCAGTTGATTCGTTCTTAGGCGGGTTACATTATGAAGTTCGTGAAATTGGTAAGTTTTTAAAAGAAAAAGGTGTTACAGTTACGACGATTTATTACGGCGGCGGTACACCGACGAGTATTACAGCAGAAGAGATGGATATGTTGTATGAAGAAATGTACCAAGCTTTCCCTGATGTGAAAGATGTACGTGAAGTAACAGTTGAGGCAGGTCGCCCAGATACGATCACACCAGCAAAGCTAGAAGTGTTAAATAAATGGAACATTGACCGTATTAGTATTAATCCGCAGTCATACCACCAAGAAACACTAAAAGCAATTGGACGTCATCACACTGTAGAAGAAACGATTGAGAAGTATCATTTAGCACGTGAAATGGGAATGAACAATATTAATATGGATTTAATTATTGGTCTTCCTGGTGAAGGATTAGACATCTTTAAGCATACGTTAGATGAAACAGAAAAGTTAATGCCAGAATCGTTAACAGTTCATACGTTATCATTTAAACGTGCTTCTGAAATGACGCAAAACAAACGTAAATATAAAGTAGCAGGTCGCGAAGAAATTACTGCGATGATGCATGAGGCGGAAGAGTGGACGAAGAACCATAATTACGTGCCATACTATTTATATCGTCAAAAAAATATTTTAGGTAACTTAGAAAACGTTGGGTATGCAATACCGACGCAAGAAAGTATCTACAATATTGTTATTATGGAAGAAGTACAATCGATTATCGGACTTGGTTGCGGGGCATCAAGTAAATTTGTTCACCCACAAACAGGAGCAATTACACACTTTGCGAATCCGAAAGATCCAAAATCATATAACGATGGCTTCGTGAAATATACAGAAGATAAACTGAAAATTTTAGAAGAGCTATTCGTGTAAGAAGAAGGGGGTTGTTCCGATTTGGAACAGCCTCTTTTTATATTGTCAGTTTTTGTCGGTAAGTCGATATATTCGAAAAATAGTTTATATAAATTGAGTTGCGTTCGATATATTCAAAAAATCGCCGATATAATTTCATTTACCATCAAACGGTCCATATGTAAAACTATGTCGATAATAATCAGAAAAATTAGTCAGATTATTAGAGGACAATGTCTACTTATAGACGAAATGATAGATTTATGAAAGAGAAAAGGGGGAAATTGTTGGCATGTACATGACGATAGGGAGAATTTTTGATTTGACAGTTGGCAAGTATCCGAATAAAGAGGCGTTAGTAGAACCAGAAAAAAATATTCGTTGGACATATAAACAGTGGGATGAGCAAATAAATAAAACGGCGCAAGCTCTATTGAAAGAAGGAGTAAGAAAGGGAGATTGTGTATCTGTTTACCTATATAACTGTCGTGAATTTGTAAACGTTTACTTAGCCTGTGCGAAAATTGGCGCGATCTTCAATCCAATTAATTTCCGCTTAAAAGCAAAAGAATTATCGTATATCCTCCAAGATGCAGCCTCGAAAGTAGTTGTCTTTGAAAAAGCAGTCGAATCAACAGTTACTATGATTGAACGAGATTTTCCAAATTCGTCTTTTTGGTACGTGGAAGACGATGCACCTTCCTATGCTAGTTCTTACCATGAAAAAGTAAATGAAGCATCAGCTGAAAAAGTAGATATTGTAGTCGATGAAATGGACTTTTGTTCTATGCTTTATACGAGCGGAACGACGGGTCATCCGAAAGGCGTACTACATCGCCATCGTGATATGGCTGAGCATAGTATGATTTGTACGTATTTCATAAAATATAATAGGGATAGCGCCGGGCTTGTGGTAGCACCTTTATATCATTGCGGCGAGTTAAATGCTGGAATTATACCGCGCATTCAAGTTGGTGGAAAGAATGTTATTTTACATCATTTTGATACGGATAGAGTATTACATACCATTCAAGAAGAGAAGATTACGACGTTTTTTGCAGCACCGACGATGTGGAATATGTTACTGCAAAAAGATCTAACTAAGTATGATTTAACTTCGATGAAAATCGGTGTATATGGCGGGGCTGCGATGGCTCCGGCGTTAGTGAAGGAATGTAAAGAGCGTCTTTATATTGATCTTGTCCAAATTTACGGAATGACAGAAATGGGACCAGTTGTTGCGTTTCTCGTAGAAGAGGATCAAATTACGAAAGCTGGTTCAGCAGGAACGCCGTGCTTTAGCCATGAAATTCGAATTGTGAAACCGAACGAAGATGGACCAGCAGAGCCAGATGATACGTTGCCTCCTTATGAAGTAGGGGAAATTATTTTGCGCGGTCCAACTATGATGGCTGGTTATCATAATCGAGAAGAAGCAAATGCAAAATCGATGTATAAAGGATGGTATCACTCGGGTGATTTAGGTTATTTCGATAAAGATGGCTATTTATTCGTCGCAGATCGTGTGGATGATATGGTAATTAGCGGAGGCGTTAATATTTATCCACGTGAAATTGAAGATTTTCTTCATAGTCACCCTGGTGTATTAGATGTTGCGGTACTTGGTGAGCCCGATGAACTATGGGGAGAGCGTGTCGTTGCGGTTGTTGTAAAGAAAGATGAAAATATTACAGAAGCTGATTTAGAAACGTATTGCAAAGAAAGTGATGAATTAGCAGACTATAAACGTCCGCGTCATTACTTATTTGCAGATGAACTTCCTCGTAATGCGAGTGGGAAGTTGCAAAAATTTGTGCTGAGAGAGTCGTTAAAAGGTATGAAAAAATAATGAAAAAATGCCTTTCCAAATTTGGAAAGGCATTTTTATTACTTGCGTGAGAAACCTTCTTCATCAAGGTATTCCGCAGCTTCTGGATAAGAGTTGAATGTACCGTCTAAGTTTACGCCAGCGTAAACGTTCCACATGTCATCCTCTTGAATAAGAGTTAGGATATGTCCGTCTTCGTTACGCCATTCTTCTTCCGCAGCAGGTTCCATTGGTGCTACAATTTCCTCTTGCTCCTGTGATAGACGTTCAATTACTTTTTCAATTAATGAACGCAGTTCTTCTTCTGAAAACTCGCGGATGTTAATCATGCCTTTATCATCTGTTCTATAACCTTTAATAAAGTTTGCATATACAAATCCGTTTCCATTTGGGTGTAAATGATATACAACGTTCTTTTTATCTAAACGACTTTCTTCAAAGTGAAAGTTTACGCGTTTTAATGATACGTTCTTTCTTTCTAATTCCGGGAAAGATTCAATAATTGATAATTTTTCTTCAAAAGTTAGCATAGTGCCTCCAAGTATATAGTAAAAGATTTAATTTGTTCATTATAGCATAGTCAAGTTTGTTTCCAAAGGTAGATTCGTCATATTGCTGTTTTTTAGTTTGACTTGGGAAGGCTATTTGTAAATGTAGACGTTTACTTCACGAGACTGTAAAGAGTTTTTTATAAATACGCTAACGAATGATTTGTTTTAGATGTACAATGGAACATGGACTTTATAAGAAGGTGGTTATTTATATGTTTCAAAAAATAGCAAAGGAATGTTTAGCAGGGTTTACTGTTGCGATTGTTGCCTTGCCGCTAGCGATTGCATTTGGTATTGCTGCAACGGGAACGTCTGAGGGAGCACTGGTCGGATTGTATGGTGCAATTTTTGCAGGTTTGTTTGCGGCGTTATTTGGCGGTACACCGGGGCAAGTAACGGGTCCTACTGGGCCGATTACAGTAATTGCAACGGGCGTTATTGCAACTCACGGATTAGAAGCAAGTTTTATTGCATTTATGATGGCGGGGTTATTTCAAATTTTATTTGGTGTATGTAAGCTCGGCTCTTACGTTCGTTACATTCCGTATCCTGTTGTTTCAGGGTTTATGAATGGGATTGCACTGATTATTATTTTAGGTGAAATGAAGCACGTACAAAATAGCTTTCTGCTTGTGTTATTAACGATCATTGTAATGATTGTTTCTGGAAAATGGATTAAGGCCATTCCATCAAGTTTAGTAGCATTAGTAGGTGTTACAGTAACGTTGCCGTTATTTTCTTCTATGCTACAAGGAATTACGGTCAACTTACCAGTTGTAGGAACTCTTTCTTTAAATAAGATGATTGAAAAAATAGGTGCAATTCCAGAGGCGATGCCATCTCTTCACGTACCGAATTTAGACGCAAATGGCATGTTAGCACTTGTATTACCAGCACTTAGTATTGCTTTACTAGGATCAATTGACTCGTTATTAACGTCTGTCGTAATGGATAATGTGACGGGGACACGTCATAAAAGTAATAAAGAGTTAATCGGACAAGGTATTGGCAATATTGCGAGTGGTTTGTTCGGTGGATTAGCAGGAGCAGGTGCAACTGTTAGATCTATCGTCAATATAAGAAGCGGGGGGAAGACGGCACTGTCGGCTTGTATGCATAGTGTCATATTATTTATTTTCATTATGGGACTCGGTTCAGTGGTACAATATATTCCGCTTGCTGTATTATCAGGTATTTTAATTTTAACTGGCATAGGGATGTTTGATTGGGAAAGCATGAAGAAAGCACATGTAGCACCAAGAGGTGATGTGATTGTTATGTTCGTGACGATGGTTGTGACAGTGAAATTCGATTTAATGGTTGCTGTTGCGTTTGGCATTATTCTTTCCTTCATTATATACATGGTGAAGTGTAAAGAACGTAAAGCTTCTATTATAAAAGAAAAAGAAGCGACGTATACGATTCAGGGACCACTTTCATTTCTATCAGTAGATCGTATTTTTGCTTCTTTACAAGATGTGAAGTCACCAGTTAGTTTGCGTATGAAAGATGTACGTTATATGGATGTATCAGGAGCTATGGCGTTATTAAACTTTGTTGAGCAATCGGATAAAGCAGGAGTGCGTGTGACACTTGAACATGTACATCCGCATGTTGAAAAGACGATAGTAATGATGGCGAATGATGAGCAAAAAGAGAAACTGCAGTTTTTAAAAGTTAAGGCAATATAACAATAAGAACCTTCACATGAATTGCGTTATAGAGTGTGAAGGTTCTTATTATTTGTATATGTGCTTACTATGTATAAAATCATTATATCTAAATGTTATACGTCTGTTGACAATTGATTTTCTACACAGTATAGTAACATCTTAGATTAGCAATGTGCTATTATAAGAAAGTATATGAATTTTGAGATTCCTTTATATTCAGAAGGAATAGCTTTAAGCTGGAGGGAATATTTGATGTACAAACAGTTACCACATGGAGTGAAGATCGGGATTACACGATCAATTGTTGTTTCTTTTGAGAGATATATGAAAGAAATTGAATGGAATGAAGAAAAATTTGATATGCAGCAATTTGTTGAACAGTGGAAACAATATTTATACACAAAATCAACTTGGATTAATAAAGTAGATGACGAGTTGAAAGGACATCCAGATTTCCATCAAGCATTAGCGATGAAAGTAAATGAAAAAATTAATGAGCTTATTAGTGAGCAGCCGAGCGAAGAACAATTAGAGCTGTTAAACAAGAGCGAAGTAAAGCATGTAGATGAAATGTGTAAACTAGAAGCTGAGTATCATATTGAACGTTTATTAGTAACGAAGTAGATTTTACATAAAAAATAGAGCCTATCCTAAAGGTGTGATGACCATCTTTTAGGATAGGCTTTTTTGTATATTAGTCTTGTGGTACAAATGCTTTCCAGCTAGATAAATCCATATTTTGTTTCAAGATGGATGAAGCAGGGAAAACAAATGACCACGGTTTTGTAGTATTCGCTTTAATTTCAAGATTCGGTAACGTGAAAGCACCTTTAACAACGACTTCTCCAGAAGCATCTTCAATATGAAGAGGAAGTTGCTCTAGTTGAATGTTATCTTTACAGCCGTTACGAATTAGAAGTGTTGTATGTAAATCGCCGTTCTCTTTCAGTGCGGCTTGTAAACCTAGGAAGTTAATTTCACCTTCATTTGGAGGTGTTAAATTGTCTACAAAATTACGTAAAGCATCTTTGCTTGCTTCAGGTAACTGAGATTCCCAAGATGGATCTAAATCTAGTTGATGCTTACTTTCAAGTTCGAAAGCTAATTCCCAATCTGATTGAGATAGTTCAGCTTCCGTTATTGTTTCTTGCTCAAATGTAAATACGAAAGGCATATTCACGTTTTCAGGAATATCGCCAAGTGCAGATAGGTTAAATGTTTTACGTGCGCACAGCTTTTTATCTTTGTTTAATAGAAGTAATGTAACTTCTTCGAAAGAAATTGGTTTTGGGACACTGCTGCGAATGAAAGCAGCTACATCGTATGCGCCATCACGTTTTTCAATTTCAATTCCTGATAAGGAAATTTGATATTCTTGTAAACGTGGTAATTCTTTATGCAAAAATTGATAAATGTATTTTTGTTCTTGTGCTACGTCACCCCAGCTAGGATGGAAGTAAAGAACTGGCTTTACCGTTTTGTTTTGAGAAGTAGTTTCTTCTTGTCCAAATAATTGATTACTAGAAACAGTAGTATCTTTTCCTTTTTTCTTTGCCTTTTTCAGGAATGATAACATAAATTTTCACCTCATGATTGTACGTTTTCTGGAACTGCTAAATGTCTCGCGATATATCGGCACATTTCTTTTTCAAAATTACCGTAAGTGTATAAGAAAATATCCAAACCTTCTTTTTGGTAAAGGCGAGTTGGATCTTCTTGTTGATATTGTCTTAAGCCAATACCTTCTTTCAAGTGAGTCATTGCATCTAAGTGATTTACCCAGTTTTGATCTAGGAAGTGTAAACCAACGTAGCGCAGTGATTGTTGTAAATCCGCATGGTCATTTAATTCTTGTACACGTTCGATATAGCTAGAAATTGTATCTTTTAAAACGATTTGTAAATCCTCAGGCGAATGTACGTCGTTCGCAGATAATGGCGGCAAAGTTTCAACCGCTAAAACTTCTTTAATAGATGCTGTTAAACTAGTGAAATCCCATTCTTCAGGAAGCATTCCTTCGAAAAGGTGCTGCTTAGCAATTGCATCCACAGAGTGTTCAATCATTGGAATAACAAGTTCTATCATATTTGTTTCTTCTTTTAGAAGGTTGTTACGTAGTGTGTATATAACATTACGTTGATCATTAATTACGTCATCTAATTTTAAATTATATTCACGCATTGAGAAATGACCACCTTCACAAATTAATTGTGTACGGTTAATGAAATCATGAACTTTAGATGTATTAATAAGCCCCGTTTTGTCAGGTTTCAGTGATTTCTCCAGCTTTTCTACTTCTTCATGAGCAAAGCGCTTTAGCATCTCATCTTCTAAAGATAGGAAAAATTGAGAGCTTCCCGGATCACCTTGGCGACCAGCTCGTCCTTTAAGCTGGTTATCAACGCGGCGAGATTCATGACGTTCTGTTCCAATTACATGTAATCCACCAAGGGTGTGGACACCTTCACCTAGTAAAATATCAGTACCTCGGCCTGCCATATTTGTAGCGATTGTAATTTGACCTTTTTGCCCAGCAGTTGCAATTAAGTCTGCTTCTTGCTCTGCACTTTTAGCGTTTAATAATTGATACTTTATGTTTGCTTCATCTAAATAACGAGCAACAGTTTCAGATTGCAAGATAGACATCGTCCCAATTAAAATAGGGCGCCCTTGCTTATGCTGTTTTAGAACTTCTTCACGCACAGCTTTATATTTATCATCAGCTGTTACATATACTACGTCATTTTTATCTTCACGAAGAATAGGACGGTTCGTTGGAATTGGAATAACTTCCATATTATATACACGGTTGAATTCTTTTTCTTCCGTTTTTGCGGTACCTGTCATACCTGATAATGCCGGATACATACGGAAGAAGTTTTGAATTGTAATAGAAGCTTGTGTTTGGTTTTCTTCTGTAATTTCTAAACCTTCTTTTGCTTCTAGTGCTTGATGTAAGCCGTCACTTAAAGAGCGACCATCCATAACACGTCCTGTGAAAATATCTACAAGTAGTATTTTTTCATCATGCACAATATAGTCAACGTCAAGCTGGAAAGCGACATTGGCACGTAATGATTGAATCATATAATGGTATAGAGTTTGATGCTCTAAATCATATAAGTTATCGATGTCAAATAAATCTTCTATTTTTGTAATACCGTCTTCTGTAAAACTAGCTGATTTCGATTCTGCATCGTATGTATAGTGAAGGGTATCTTGGAATGATTTGATAACTTTTGCACATAAATAATGCAAATCAGAGCTACCTGATTTCTTCCCAGCAATGATAAGTGGCGTTTTCGCCTCATCAATTAAAACGCTATCAATCTCATCGATAATAGCAAAGTGATAGGGGCGCTGAACTTGATCATTTTGTGAAGCAGCCATATTATCGCGAAGATAGTCAAAGCCAAACTCTGTTCCAATACCGTATGTAATATCAGCTTTGTACGCAAGTTTCTTTTCAGAAGGATCGATTTGAGGAATATTTAATCCAACTTGTAAGCCTAGAAATTCATGGACTTGGCCAATTAATTCTTTATCACGCTTCGCTAAGTAATCGTTTACAGTAATAACATGAACGCCTTTTCCTTCAAGGGCACGTACATATGTTGGGAGAGAGGAAACTAATGTTTTTCCTTCACCAGTTGGCATCTCTGCAATATTACCTTCTAGTAATACAAGTCCTCCGATTAACTGCACATCGTAATGGCGTAATCCAAGCACACGTTTTGCGGCTTCGCGTACAACAGCGAATGCTTCTACTTTTATGTCATCAACTGTTTTACCATCCTTAAGCATACTTTTGAATGTGACAGTTTTGTGACGTAATTCTTCGTCAGGTAAATCAGCCATTTGTTTTTCCAAATCATTAATATCTTGAACGAGTTGTTCATATTTTTTTAGCTTTCTTTTTTGAGAATCTCCTAACAATTTCTTTACCGAATTCAGCATGTTGTAAACACTCCTCTTACTGACAATAGCTACATTATAGCACATGTTTATCCTGAACAAGTAGAAGTAGTAAATTGAAGAAAATACTGGATAAAAAAACATATATATGGCACATATTATATTTAAAACATAAAAAGAAAGAGAGTATTCAATATATAAGAAATTTGGTATGATAACTAAATGAGATAAAGTGATGATTCTCAAGTTGAATGAATAATATGGATTTAATATTTTATGTAGATTATATATTGAAAGAAAAGAGATAGAAGATGAATAAAAAGTTTGTAAAAGGCGCTGCGATTTTAACCGTTACAACGTTTATATCGAAAGTAGTGGGGAGTTTTTTTCAAATTCCATTGCAAAATATAGCAGGGGATGAAGTACTTGGAATTTTTCGCCTTGTTTTTCCTGTATATATGATAGCCTTAACTTTATCAGTAGCGGGAGTCCCGCTAGCAATATCCCAGTTAATAGCTGATCTTCATGAAAAGAATGATCGTGACGGAATAGCTAAATTGTTTACGTCCGCATCTATTATCGGTGTTATATTTGGGGTGCTCGGATTTTTAATTATTATCATTGGATCGAGTGGCATTGCAAATATGCTTGGTGGGCAAGAGACGAGGCTAGCATTAATTGTTACTTCGTTTGCTTTATTAATCGCACCGTATATGGCAGTGTACCGTGGATATTTCCAAGGGTTTGGAGATATGATACCTACTGGTGTATCACAAGTAATTGAACAGTTGATACGCGTATTCTTTATGCTAACAATAGCCTATATATTTGTATATTGGAATAAAGGTAGTGATATCATAACAGGCGGAGCAATGATTGGTTCTTGTTTTGGTGTTATTACGTCACTCATATATTTGCGAATGAAATATGTGAAAAGCACGTATCGCTGTAAGAGCGAAACATATTCATTACAAGATTTTAAGACAAACGCGAAAAACATACTTCGTGTTTCAATTCCAATTGCAATCGGAGCGTTATCGATGCCTGTTTTAAATTTAGTTGATTCTGTAACAATTCCACATGTGCTACATGAATCTTCTACAACTATTCAGGAACAATTTGGTATATATAGCCGTGGTTTTGCATTTACGCAATTAATTGTTGTATTTGCAAGTGCGATAGTATTTCCGTTAATTCCATTATTAACAGCTGCTTTAACAAAAAAAGATATAGCTTTAGCTAAACTGACAGTAAAACGTACAAATGAATTTGCGCACGTTTTAACAATGCCGATAACGATATGGCTTATGGCGCTTGCAGTACCGCTTAATGTTGCATTATTTACAGATACAAAAGGAAGTGGCATGTTAGCTATTTTAATTGGTAGCTCGTATTTCACATCACTTATGGTATTATCAATAGGAATCTTGCAAGGGATTAATCGTTCGATGCAAGCAGCATGGATTGTCATCGGTGTAAGTTTTGTAAAAATTGTATTAAATATAGCGCTAGTAAACCAATTCGGTATAAATGGAGCAGCGTATAGTACTCTAATTATTTATATAATGATTTGTATCGCAAATCATATTTATATTAGAAAAGATCTTTCCTATCCAATAGCTATAGGGAAATTTTTGGCTGTGATTGGAGTATCTAGTATTTTAGGTATAGCATTATACTTTGGGTCTACATTAATCAATGTGACAGATTCCAGGATTTTAGCAATGATATATAGTGCTGTAGCGCTAAGTATAGCTTCAGTGTTATATGGCATATGTGCATTGAAACTAAACTGGATATCGAAAGAACAAATTCCATTTTTACGTAAATAAAATCGTTGATTATAGAAAATGAACAATATTATACATGGGTATGACTTGTTAGATGTTTGTGAAAGAAATCAATTTGAAGTTATCAAACCTTTCTCGGCAAGGAATGGATAACAATTTGTTTAATTACAAAAAGAGTTGATTGCGAAATGTTGGAGGAGATTAAGAGTGCGGTTAGTTTTATCAGGATATTATGGTTTTTATAATGTTGGGGACGAAGCAATTTTGCAATCAATTATTAAAGCGCTACATGAAGAGGATCCTACTCTTGAGCTTGTTGTACTTTCAAATGACCCCGACTATACAAGAAAAATGTACGGTGTAGAAGCAGTAAACCGATGGGATATAAGAGCGATTTACCGAGAAATAAAGAGAAGTAATGGTTTAATTAGCGGAGGCGGAAGTCTCTTACAAGATAAGACGAGTATTAAGAGTATTTTATACTATACGGGTATTATGCGGCTTGCCCGTTTTTTGAAAAAGCCGTATTATATTTACGCCCAAGGAATCGGGCCTATCACGAAGAAGCAAAATCGTTTATTAGTGAAATGGCATGTATCAAAGGCTGAATATATATCAGTACGTGATGAAGACTCTTTTTTGTACTTAAAAGAAATTGGTATTAAGAAAGACATCGAACTTGTTCCAGATCCAGTATTAGCTTGTCAGCCAGAAGAAAAGAAATCCAATTGGCTTCAAAAACATGCGCTGCAAGGAAAGGTCGTTGCGGTTAGTGTAAGGTACTGGGATGCAAAAGAAGATTATATGAAGAAGTTAGCAGATACGCTGAAAAAGCTTAAGCAAGAGGGATACCATATTTTATTTGTACCGATGCATGGACCATTTGATCAAAATGCATCAAGGGATATCATTAATTTGATGGGAGAAGAAGCACACATGCTCCCTTATAAAATGGATATTCATGAGAAAATCTCTATTTTATCAGAATGCTCTCTTTTAATAGGAATGAGACTGCATGCTCTTATATTATCGGCAGTTGCAAACACGCCTATGATTGGAATTTCATATGATCCAAAGATCGATTCGTTTTTACAACAAGTAAATCAGCCGATTATTGGGAATGTGGATGGAGACTGGACGACAGAAACATTACATAGTATGGCGATTAAGCAATTAGAGCAGACAGAATATGTACAGGAAACGTTAGGACAAAGGGTAGAGGAATTGCGAGAGCAAATTTCCATAGCGTCCAAATATATTATTAATGACTTACATGCAAAAGAGTCTATAAAAAGAGGAATGGAATAGAGGCCATTCCTCTTTTTATTCAATAATTGAGTAGAAAAAAGAACAGGGATCACCTGTTCTTTTTTGCTATGTAAGTAAAAGTTTGAAAGAGAAGCGTATTGAAGAAAAAATAAAATGTCGACAAAAAACATAAAAATGTAGAATGATGTCGAAAAAAATAACAGATTAAAGGTTTGGTTGTTCCGGAGTAGGTATGTTTTTATCTTAAAATCTTAACATTAGCATATAAAGAATATTGATATAATACGTTTTACATGAAAATAATTGGATAATGATGTCGGTTTTGTTCAAAAAATGAATTTAAGAATAATGTCGAAAGTTATAAAAACGTCTTGTCGATTAATGTCGTAATATCTTTATAGTTAGATATTGAAATTGCAAGCGTTTTTCTGCTATAGTTGTAAATGGTTATATAAATATTGTACAAACGTAGTTCTGACACAATGTTTCGTCTATTTTAAATATTCTGATTTTGTAATCTGATTATTTAAAATAAAAGTCGAAAAAAATGAACATTAGAATTACGAAAATTCACTTTTTTGTCGAATTTAAGGATTTAAATTCAGATAAATATGGTGTAATATGTTTATTATTCTGTATTATGGAATCATTTCTATATATAGGATCTTAACTACATTTATATTTACTAGTTTCAACATTAAATAGAATATCTATTTAAAACATTATGGAACTAGTATTACATTCCTGAAGGAGGAAATATATAAAATGGCAAAGACTAACTCTTACAAAAAATTAATCGCTGGTACAATGACAGCAGCAATGGTAGCAGGTGTTGTTTCTCCAGTAGCAGCAGCAGGTAAATCATTCCCAGACGTTCCAGCTGATCACTGGGGAATTGATTCTATTAACTACTTAACAGAAAAAGGCGCAATTGCAGGTAATGGCACAGGAATGTTCGAGCCTGAAAAAGAAATCACTCGTGCAGAAGCAGCTACAATGATGGCTAAAATCTTAAACTTACCAATCGAGAAAGATGCTAAACCATCTTACACTGATTCTCAAGACCACTGGGCTACTTCAATCATCGCAGCAGTTGAAAAAGCTGGCGTAGTTAAAGGTAAAGGTGAAGGTAAATTCGATCCAGACGGAAAAATCGACCGCGTTTCTATGGCAGCAATGCTTGTACCAGCTTTCAAATTAGACACTAAAGTAACTGGTACTCCAGAAACTAAATTCGACGACTTACAAGATAGCTGGGGTAAAGACAAAGCTAACATCCTAGTTGAATTAGGAATCTCTGTAGGTACTGGCGGCAAATGGGAGCCAAATAAATCTGTAACTAAAGCAGAAGCAGCTCAATTTATTGCTAAGACTGACAAGCAGTTCGGACAAAAAGAAGAAGCTAAAGTTGAGTCTATTAAAGCAATCAATGCTAAAGAGATCGAAGTTAAACTTGGCGCTACAGTGAAAGAAGAAGATGTGAAGAACGCGAAATTCACTCTTTCTCAAGGAACTAACGCAACAGCAGTTACTACAAAAATCGGTGAAGATAAAAAATCTGTAATCGTAACTTTAGATGGAGATGCAAAACTTAAAAATAAAGAAGCTTACGTTCTAACTGTTGAAGGCTTAAAAGCTGCTGATGGTAAAGAAATTCCAAAAGCATTAGAAGTTATCTTCTTTAATGACGAAGTAGCTCCAACTGTATCTACAGTATCTACTCCAGACGGAAAAGTTAAAGTAGTATTTAGTGAAAAATTAGATACAGCAAAAGCTGTAACTGTAATCGTTAATGGTCAAAAAGTAGACGGAAAAGTTGAAAATAATACTTTCACTTCTACTAACACTTTAAACCTTGAGAACGGTAAAGAATTCTCAGTTATCGTAACGGGTGCTCAAGATTTATCAGGTAACGCAATGGAAATGTACGAAGGAAAAGCTACTTACAAAGTAGAAAAAGACGTTACAGCTCCAGAAGTAAAAGAAATTAAAGTAAAAGACCTTGCTAATGGTACAGCTACATTAGAAGCTACATTTACAGAAGAACTTTCTGCACAAGGTACAGTAGTTGTGAAAAAAGGTAATACAGTAGTAAAAGAGGCTACAATTGCTCTTGATCAAGATAAAACAAAAGCGCTTGTTACAGTACCGGGTGCTCTTACAGATAAAGAAACAGCTGCAGATCTTACAGTTGAATTTGTTGGCTACAAAGATTTAGCAAACAATGTAGGTACTAAAGTATCTAAAGCAGTAAAAGTTACAAAAGATGTTGTAGCTCCTAACTTAGTTAAAGTTGTGGCAGATCAAAATAAAGAAGCTACATTTACTTTTGATAAAGATGTAACTAAACAAGACGGAAAAATTCGTGTAATCAATTTAGATACAAGCAGAGATGTAACTGGTGAAGTGACAATCGAAGCAGCAAAAGACAACAGCAAAGGTATTACATTAACATTCCCAGCAAAAGGTAACTACAAAGTAGCTGCTACAAAAGGTCTTGTAAAAGATGCAGCTGGTAATGAGTCTGCAGCATTTACTAAAGAAGTGAAAGTTGTAGAAAAAGAATCTGAAAAAGAAACAGATAAAGTAGCTCCAGCAGTAACAGGCGTGGCTTTTGATAAAGCTACAAATAAAATTACAGTAAACTTTGATAAAGAAGTAAAAGGTGGCCAAGTAGCTGAATCAGCTTCTAATGTAAACAATTACACATTAGCTGGTGCTAAATTACCAGAAGGTGCTCTAATCGTATTAGACGGTACAAATGCAGTTATTGAGTTACCATCTACATTTACTTTCGAAAAATCAGAAACAGTTAAATTTACAGTAGCTAATGTTGCAAACAAAGACGGAGTGAAAATGGGTACGAAAAACCTATTATTAAACGTTGTAGATACAAAAGCTCCTGAATTCCAGTCAGCTAAAATTACAAAAGTTGACGCTAAAGAAATTACTTTAACATTCTCTGAAGCTGTGAACGTTGATGCAACTGACTTTGTTATTGACCTAAATGGTGTAGCGTTAACAGTAGCAAAAGCTGATGACAAAGCAGCTAAAGAAGTAGTACTTAAAGTAACAGCTCCAACAGATGTTAACTTAGCAACTGGTACATTAACACTTAAAACTAAAGAATTTAAAGATAATGCAACTTTAAATACAGTTGATACAGCAGCTAACAAACTTGTTGCTTTCAAACCAGTAACAGTAGCTCGCTAATTGAAATTTATTTCAATGGAAAGAGTCCACATTATGTGGGCTCTTTTTTTATGGTCTAATTTTCATATAAAACAATCTGTGGAAAAGTGATCATATTTTGAAGATTGATAGTTAGTTTATTGAGAAATAAAATGACAGCGTTTTCAAAAAAAGAAAAATACCCCATTAATATGTAAATTTTTTGTAAATTAACACCTTTTTTCGTTAAAAAAACATTCGAAAAGAAGTGGAAAATGTCGAATTACGATAATTTAAGTCGAATGTAGTCTGAAAATTGTATTTATTGTAAAAAACATTTAGGTGATGAAGTGGAAATATGTGCTATAATTCCAATTGTGTATTTGATATGAAAAATATACGAAGCGCGGTGATAGTAGTTTTTAGGAAAAAAGTTTGTTCATTTCTATATTTTAGTATTATTAATATCTTAATAATACAATAAAAAGACTGAATTATCAGAATGTGTCGAATATTCTTTTGAGAAAGTTCTTGATAACGAATAGTTTTGTATAGTATGATGAACTTGTTTCAAAAAATGGTATTTAAACCTTATATTTACATTTAACGGTTTGTATCATTTTATTATGTGAACTACTTTTCGCATGATATTTTGTATTTTTATTGTTTTATGGCTTTTTAAGTAACTAGTTTTCAAATTACATATGATATGAAACTAGTAGCACATAGTCCTAAAGGAGGAAAATAATAAAATGGCAAAGACTAACTCTTACAAAAAAGTAATCGCAGGTACAATGACAGCAGCAATGGTAGCAGGAGTTGTATCTCCAGTAGCAGCAGCAGGTAAATCATTCCCGGATGTTCCAGCTGATCATTGGGCATTAGATTCTATCAACTACTTAGTAGATAAAGGTGCAATCAAAGGTAAGCCAGACGGTACATATGGCCCAGCTGAAGCAATTGATCGCGCTTCTGCAGCTGTAATTTTCACTCAAATTTTAGGATTACCAGTTGATGAAAATGCTCAGCCATCTTTCAAAGATGCTAAAAATACATGGGCTGCTAAATATATCGCAGCAGTTGAAAAAGCAGGTATCGTTAAAGGTGACGGTAAAGATAACTTCTATCCAGAAGGAAAAATCGACCGTGCTTCTTTCGCATCTATGCTAGTAGGTGCTTATAACTTAAAAGAAAAAGTAGATGGCACATTAGTTACAACATTTGATGATTTAAGAGGACATTGGGGTGAAGAAAAAGCAAACATCCTAATTAATCTTGGAATCTCTGTAGGTACTGGTGGCAAATGGGAGCCAAATAAAACTGTATCTCGTGCAGAAGCAGCTCAATTTATCGCAGTAACAGATAAAAAATATGCAAAATCAGATAACAGTGTTGCGAAAGTAACAAACGTTACTGCTACTGAGCCAACACAATTAACGTTAACTGGTACAGGGTTAAACAATCTTACTGCTGAAGATGTTACGCTTGAAGGAAATAAAGCGATCGCACTTGAAGCGAGTAAAGATGGAAAATCTGCAGTTGTAACGTTAAGCGGAAAAATCGCTCCAAATAAAGAGCTTCCTGTTAAAGTAAAAGGCGATTCATTTAATGTGAAGTATGTATACGAAGTGAAAAAATTACGCGTAGAACAACTTACATTCGATGACGATCGTGCAGACCAAGCAGTTGTTTTCAAATTAAATGAAGAAAAAGGCAATGCTGATATCGAGTATTTAGATATCGCTGGTCATGATGTGAAATTTGTTGCGAATAAATTAGATGGTACTCCAGCAAATATCTTTGAAGGTGGTACTGCAGAGTCAACAACTGGTAAATTAGCAGTTGGTATCGACGAAGGTAAATACAAAGTTGAAGTACAAGTGACAAAACGTGGCGGCATCACAGTTTCTAACACTGGTATCATCGAAGTGAAAAATCTTGATGCAGAAGCAACAGCAATTAAAGATGTTGTGTTTGCGGTAGATACAGATAAAGCTGGTGTAAATTATGCTAAAGCTTTAAGTGGAACAGACTTCACATTAAACAGCAAAACATTAGTTGCTGGTGAAAAAGCAGGTATCCATAAAGTTGTTGCTCAAATTAACAAAGAGAACAAAGTTGTTGATCCTAGCGCGATTATCTTAAAATCATCTAACCCAGGTGTTATCTCTGTTAAAAACGGTGAAATTAAAGCAGAAGCAGCTGGTTCTGCAACAATTACTGTTAAAGTGGGCGATGTAACAAAATCATTTGATTTCGTTGTAAAAACGGATACTCGTAAACTTACAACTGTAAAAGCTAACCCAGATCAATTAAAAGTTGTAGATGGTAAAGAATTACCAGTTACATTCGTAACAACTGACCAATACGGCGATCCATTTGGTGCGAATGAAGGTGCTATTAAAGAAGTATTCCCACAAACAGGCGCTGTAACTGCATTAGAGGTTATTACGACAAATGAAGGTTCTATCGGTACATCTTCTATTAAAGTTAAAGGTGCGAAAGTTGGAGCTGGTACAATCCACTTCCAAAATCCAAATGCAAGTGGTGAAGGTTACGGATCACTTCATGTTGAAGTTACGAAGAGCAACATCGGTCATGAAGCTCCACGCTTAGAGCTTGTTTCTAAAGCTGGTCAAAAAGGTGAAGCTGCTGACACTACACTTGGTGCTGGAAATACAGTAAACTATCAATTATCTAATTACACTACAGAAGGCGTATATGCTGATGCAGCTGATTTAGCAGGATATGAATTAAGAGTAGGTAATGAAGGTATCGCTTCAGCGAAAATCGAAGGAAAAACATTAAAAGTAACAGGTAAAAAAGCAGGTGTTACAGATGTTATCTTAACTAAAGATGGCGCTACAGCTGGACACGCAACAATTACTGTTACACAAGAAAACATCCAAATTACATCTGTTAAATTTAAAGATGTAGAAGTTGAGCAATTCGAAAACCGCAAAGTTAATATCGACAGAGTACTAGACGTTGTGAAGAGTGATAAAGATGATGTTCTAAATGGCATCAAATTAAACATCTCAACAGAACATAAAGTACGTATCGTTGATGAAGGTACAGAGCAAGGTAAAGTTTACCTAGATCGTAACGACAATGCTACATTTGACGGTAACGATGTTGCGCTTGGTTATGTAACAGCTGTTAAATCAAATGATACAGTATCTAAAGAAGGAAACGAACTATTTAGCTTCTTAACTGACGAAACTGTTACTGAGAAAAATGATGTCTTCAAAGGTGTAACAACTGCGTTTGGAGATAAAGGTACAGTAATCTTTAAAGTTGTGAAAGACAGACTTGCACCAACTACTGAGTATGGTACAAAAGCTGTAACAATCAACGTTATTAAAGAAAAAATCTAATAATTAGATTTACAATCCCCATGTCATTATGACATGGGGATTGTTTTTGGTTTCGAAAAAAATAGGTCTCTTTAGAGGATTCTAAAGAGACCTATTTTTAATAATTATTTCTTAAACTTAAACATCTCACCGCTCAAATTCGAATCACTATACACGAACAATACCATGTTAATGTTGTTGTCTTTAATGTATTGATATACATCCTTTTCGTGATAGTGACGAAGGTCGAGGATGGATGTGTGTTTGAAGCTTTGTGCTAAGTGAGGCACGATTGCGTTTGCGAATGAGTCTTTTAGGACTAAAGCTCGTACATCATTTGGTGCATTGTTATTTTCGATGACGATTTCTGGATAGTCATTTGCATAATAGCCTGCGTACGATGTTGTATCATTTTGTTTTTCTACGCCGTATAGTTCATCTAATGTGCGATATACTGTGCCATTTACATCTTTTGCGGCTACGCTCGTAAAGTTGAAACCGTCTTTCGGTGTGTAGTAGCATAGTTTTTCTCCAGTCGCATCGATCAGTTGGTAAAGCTGGTTGTTAAAGCTTCCGACTAGATGTGTATTTGGAGCACACGTACGAGTGTAATCTTCTGTTTTTATTTCTTTTCCTTTATATATAGAAGATTGTTGCGCGATTGTGTTCATTATATATTGATAGCCTAAGAAGGCACCATCCATATTCCAGTGATGGTCTGTTTTAAAGTACATACTTTGTATTTCTTCATTTGTATAGTTTTTCTTAAAATGTTCCATGAGTTTAATTGGCTTTACGTCCGCTGGAAGTTTATTTAGAAAATAATTTAAATTTTCCTGCGCATATGTGTGAATATGAGAAGGTAATTTAAATGATAATGCATTCGTTTTGGACGGTGGTAAGGCAAAGTAAAACTCAATGTTTTGTTCTTTTAAAAACTGAGATAAGTCGTTTACAGCTGGCATAGCTTGGTCAATCTCATTATATTTTGTAGTCCAAGCAGGGTTTTTCAGAAGCCATTTATCATCAGTTAGAATAATATCGTTAATGAGAGACTTGCCCATTTTAATTTGGGTAAGTGTATAGTTTTTTATGAGATCATCTCTTCCGATTAATTGATCGTTTGTATATGTCTCAAAGTCTTTAAAGAAACTACCATTTAAGGCAACTTCTTTTGTAAGAGCTGGTTTTTGAGCGAGCGGACGATTTTCAACGGGCGAAACTGCTCGATCAGTTTTGAGAAGCGATAATATGCCAAATGAAAAGATAATGGTGAGAAAACCGATAAATAGGACGATGTTCCCCAATTTTTTCATAATAACTTTTCCTTCCTACATAAAGTGAAACTTTAATCAGTGGGGGTTTTGTTCATCCCCCACCGATTATCAGCCTTAACCAATCGGGCTTTTCCGGGCAGCCC
Organism: Bacillus sp. FSL E2-0195; assembly: GCF_038003645.1. Classification (NCBI taxonomy): domain Bacteria; kingdom Bacillati; phylum Bacillota; class Bacilli; order Caryophanales; family Bacillaceae; genus Bacillus; species Bacillus sp. FSL E2-0195. Next base: position 892,180 of record NZ_JBBOPN010000001.1, read on the forward strand.
GATCCCACCCTAACTTCTTTGCTTTCGCTGAATTTTGAGGTGGGGGTCTTACTGCCCGGAAAATAGCGGGATAAGTTAAAACCTGAAGTAAATAAATGGATTATACGTCGAATTAATTAAATACATAATCGAAATCATAAATAATGTTAGTAATAATATAGGACGTACAATTTGCATCGTGAATGTATACGTTTTTGGTGCAAGTTCTAATATGTTTTTAACACGTTTCAAAATTGGTGTCGCTGCGATAAAGGCGATGATAAATATGACAATGTATTCATGTATATATAGCATTGTGTTGTCATCGATGAAAGATTGCCTCCCTATGCCAAACATCGCTTTTAAATATTGGAACGAGTATGCGAAGTTATCAGCTCGGAAGAAGACCCAACCAATCATAACGATGATTAGTACATATGCATGTTGCAGCGGCTTCCATAGCTTATTTAATATTTTCTCGAATCCAGCTTTTTCAATCGAGATAATAAAGCCGTAATATAATCCCCAGGCGATAAAGGTCCAGCTTGCCCCGTGCCATAAACCGGTTAATCCCCATACGATGAAGAGGTTACGGTAATTTGCTAGTTTGGATACACGGTTTCCGCCGAGCGGAATGTATATATAGTCGCGGAACCAAGAGCCTAGTGTAATATGCCATCTTCTCCAAAATTCTGAAATGGATTTCGAGATGTACGGATAATTGAAGTTTTTCGGGAAATCAAATCCGAACATTTTTCCAAGTCCAATTGCCATATCAGAGTATCCTGAGAAATCGAAATAGATTTGAAGTGTATAGGCGATAATACCAATCCAAGCCGTTCCAGCGCTCATTTCAGATGGTGGTAAGGCAAAGATTTTATCTGCGACAAATCCAACTTGATTGGCGATTAACATTTTTTTCGCTAATCCTAAAACGAAAATTTGGATACCTTCTGTAAATCGTTCAAAAGAATGGATGCGCGTTTTAATTTGATCAGCAACGATATTGTAACGAACGATTGGTCCGGCAATAAGCTGCGGGAAAATTGATATATATAGTGCTAAGTTAAGTGGATTCTTTTGAACATCCCCGTCTTTACGATATATGTCGATGACATAGGACATCGCTTGGAATGTATAAAATGAAATCCCAATTGGTAGTGGAATAGGTTCCACCTGGATAGATAAATGTAAAGCGTTGTTTAAAATGTCTGTGAAAAATGAAATATATTTAAAATAAGAAAGTAATAAAATATTTCCGACCACAGCCATAATTAAAAATGTGACTTTCATATTTTTTCGTTTATCATAATGATGCACGAGTAGGCCGAAGCAGTAGTTTAATATAATAGAAAAGAGCATTAAGAGGACGAATCGAGGTTCTCCCCATGCATAGAAAATTAAACTAAATGCAAGTAATACGAAATTACGTAGCTCGGCACGCACTATAAAATAGAAAAATAATACGAGAGGTAAAAAGATAAATAAGAAAACAGAACTACTAAATACCAAAGGACTCTCCTCACTTTTTTCAAAAATACATTTCGTGCAAAAAACCGACATTTCTATTATATATTCTTTTAAATAAAAGTGCCCTTAATATTTTATCATGTTAATAATTCGATTAAAATGATTATTATATATAATAGAAGAAAAGGGGAGCGGAATCCTTTTGACACTCACTATTTGGATAAGATAAGATGAATAAGGTGTGATTTGTTTGGAAGGGAAGAGATGGTGTGTTATTTAACTCATTTGAGTTTATTTTTTTATTTTTACCGATAGCATTTCTTTTATATTTTCTATTAAATAAATTTGGACATGCTACATTAGCGAAGGCTTGGCTTGTTGCGGCCTCTTTATTTTTCTATAGTTATTGGAATGTGAAATATTTACCGCTTATGTTAGTGTCACTCATTGTGAACTACTTTATCGGAATGAGGCTCGTAAAACATAAGAGTAAACTTCTTTTAACGGTAGGGTTAATATTTAATATAGGAATGCTTAGTTATTTCAAGTATTATGATTTCTTCTTACAAAATGTGAATTCATTATTTGGAACTCAGTTTACATTATTATCTTTAACGTTACCACTTGCGATTAGTTTCTATACGTTTCAAAAGATTGCATTTTTAGTAGATACGTATCGTGGTGAAACGAAAGCATGTCATTTTCTTGATTACGCATTGTTTGTAACGTTTTTTCCGCAGCTTATTGCAGGGCCGATTGTGCATCATGCGCAAATTATGCCGCAGTTTGCTGACGATAGTAAAAAGCACTGGCAATCGAAGTATATCGTTCTTGGTATATTTGTATTTGCAGTTGGTATTTTCAAAAAGGTAGGTATTGCAGATGTATTATCTCCCCTTGTACATGAAGGGTTTGATGTGCAGCAATCATTAACATTTGTCGAAGCATGGCTTTCATCGTTAGCGTTTACGTTCCAATTGTATTTTGATTTTAGTGGATATAGTGATATGGCAATTGGAATCGCTTTAATGTTTAATATTAAATTACCTCAAAACTTTAATTCACCGTATAAAGCAGTGAATATACAAGATTTTTGGCATCGCTGGCATATGACGCTTAGCCAGTTTTTAACGAAGTACGTATACATTTCTCTAGGAGGAAATCGAAAAGGAATTACGCGTACATACGTAAATATTATGATTGTATTTTTAATAAGTGGACTTTGGCACGGAGCTGGTTGGACATTTGTTTTTTGGGGATTCTTGCACGGTTTGGCTTCTGTTATTCATCGCCTATGGAGTAAAGCAGGAGGGCGCATGCCAGCCTTTGCTGGTTGGTTCGTTACGTTTTTCTTCATTAATATAACGTGGGTATTCTTTAGGGCAACATCTATGCATGATGCGGTGAAAGTGTTAAAAGGAATGTTCGGACTAAATGGAATCGAATTAGCAAATAGCGTATTCCCAGCATTTATAATAGAGAAGCTGCAATTTTTAAAAGAGTACGGTGTTTCATTTAGTGAAGGGTACCATGTCTCTTTATTAGATCCAAAAATGGTAGCGTATATTTTCGGAGCGTTATGTATTAGTTTCTTCTTAAAAAATTCAATTCAGTTAAAAGATTCATTCCGTCCGAATGTATGGACTGCTTTATTTACTGCAGTATTGCTCGTATATAGCGTGTTACATTTAACGAGTATTAGTGAGTTTTTATACTTTAATTTCTAGGTGGAGAATATGAAAAACAAACATTGGCTTATTTTCGTTTTTGTATGTGTTTTTGTTCCTCTGGCAGGTGTCGGGATATTTAATAGCTATATAGATTCACTTTGGTTATTCCCGCATAAAAATAAGTGGAATGATGTTCAGTACGGGTTTAACGAGAGACAACAGAAAACAAATTATATAACGTACCGTCCGTTTACATATGATGGAGTTATACTTGGAAGTAGTAGAACGACTTTTATTAACGAGAATGACTTCACCGGGTTAAACGCATTTAATTATGCGGTAAGCAGTACAGATCCGCGTGAGTATGATGCATATATTGAATATGCAAAAGAACAAAAAGGTAGTGGACTCGAGTCTATTGTACTTGGTTTAGATTTCCTTGGAACGAACAAAAATAGGGAAATTGGTTTTGATAAACCAGAAGCGTATATTAATCAGGCGCAAAGTTTATTGTATCCGATTAAATCGTATGTAAGTATGGACGGGATTACTTATTCAAAGAATACAATTGCAAATTCCACCCATCATAGTACGAATCTTGACCGGTACAATCGAGAGAATATAAAATCGATGCGCGATTATACGAAAGAAGAACGTGATGCGCAAATAGCGGCGCAAGTAGATAAGTTTAGTAAAGAGATTTATGGCGGGAATTATGAGTATCAAAATATGAAAGAAATATTAGGAACAGTAAAGGCTCATAATCCGAACACGAAGTTTTATATTTTTACAACGCCTGTTTCAGAGCCTCTGTTCCGTACGATGATTCAATCAGGGCGATGGGAAGATTATAAAAAATGGCTTCATGACGCTGTAGATGTATTTGGAGAAGTGCACCATTTCATGTATCTTAATTCCGTTACAACGAATTTAGATAACTATATGGATGGGCATCATTTCAGACCGGAAGTTGGAAAGTTGATTGCGCATAAAGTTGTAAATGAGGAAGATAGCAACGTCCCGAAAGACTTCGGTATTGTTATTACGAAGGATAATATTGATGAGGTGTTGGAGGAGATTCGGGCGTCTTTTCAATAGGGAAATTTTGAAAAGCTAGATCATAATGTGATCTAGTCTTTTTTTGTAGATTGCTGCTTTATCAAACTTTGTCGGTAAATCGATATCTTCTGTAGAATCATTAATATAATTTCATGTATTACTTTCAAAAGAAGAAGCAGCATCCATTTGGATGCTGCTTTTTTTATTCCGCCTCTAAATCAACAATTAAGTAAGCGAGTATAACAACGAAGAAAATACTAACGGCTGGCGCTGTTAATACGTGCCCGGACATAAAGGCAATTCCAAGTGATAGTACAACGGTGCTAGCTAATAGCATATATTTCACAGTTAATATTTTCTTAAAGTTTGTTATGATGCTGAGTAATAATTTAATACCGAAGTAAAGGAATGGTATGAAGTAAATAAGAGAACCGATGATTCCGAATGCAAAGAATATGTCATGGAAGTCCATTTCGATTAATTTAATTTTAACCGTATAGTTACCAGCATAGCCCATTCCGAATAATTTTTGTGATAGTGGTGCGTCTTTATAGTATTGTTTGTATACTTTTAAAAACTTATCGCGATCACTGTAAATTAAACTTTTGACCTCAGAGTCTGTTAGTTCACCTTTTGCATGTTTTTTCTCTGCGTCAGGATCTTCTTTAATTATTTTTCCTTCTTTTCTATCCTTTTCTTCTTGTACTGATTTTTTGTATTCGTATATTTGCATGTGGATGCCCATATTTTTTGCGATAGGAGTATGCGGTGTAAGGGCAATTAAACCTCCTAGTATAATAGCGGCAACAACTGTATTTACGAGATATGTGAATCCTTTTCCTTCTTTTTTGCGATGAACCATATATTCAATGAATGAGAATAAAAGTGCCACGCCAAGCGTTAGAACAATTGCACCATATCCTACTTTTGTTCCGACCATAATACTTGCATACATCGCAAGTATTGTTGGAATCCAGTAATAGATTTTCGAGAAAGAAGTTGTTTTATGAATCGAATAGAGCACTACGATTGGGAACATAATTGCAAAAATAGAACTTAAATCATTTCCAGCAAAGAACCAACCTCTTGAACCGATCTTTGAGTGAGGGTAGCTTGGGAAATCTGTACCAGTTTGCATTGCAACAATCAGTGTGATGCTTAAAATTAAAGTTGCATATAAGAAATATGTAATGATTTTATGAAATGCATATTCTTTATTTTTTAACTCTTTAAAGACGATAATATATCCAAACAGTAGTACAATTGGATATATGCTCTTTAAAATGAATTTCACTTCTTCGCCAAATGAAACTGGGGATTTAATCATCATATTATTTACAAGACCAATTGCTAGTACGATCCCGAGTAGGCATAAATAGAGAATGTACTTTTTCGCTCCATGTTGATTTCTATGAAGAAGTAGATAACCTAATGCAAGAAGCATAAAGGCGAAACGGACTACGATTCCAACTGTTGCGCTCATGTGTAATACATAGATTGAAAAAGACGTTAATAAATCTAAAATTGGTTGAAACACAATGAATAGCAATAGGAAATGCGGGAAGTAGTTATCCGTTTGTTTCAACTTATTAACCATATATTCCTCCATTTCTTCATTCCTTTAGTTCAATACCCAAGAGATGGGGATAAAAGCCTTATTTACATAATAAGGCGAATGAATTTCAATATTTGTTTTTTTGCATCAAACTTAAGAATACACCATTTCATTGTAATGGTAAATAGATGAAAAGCATTGATAAACCGACTTTAATTTCTATATTTTTTAACGAAATTGTATGTTTTATACGGAGATATATACAAATTATGAGGTTATTAGACAGAAAATTGAGAAAAAAGAAGGATTTTTAACATGCTTTCTATAATTATATAAGTATAATCTTTATGTTGAAAAGAGGGGTATATATAATGGAAGTAACAAGTAAAACAGAATCTGTTGTTGTGAAATATGAAGGGCGCGTAGCGACGGTTATGGTTAATCGTCCAGAGGTTTTAAATGCATTAGATGAACCAACGTTAAAAGAGTTATTACAAAAGTTGAAAGAAGTGGCGGAAAGTTCTGTTCACGTTGTTGTGTTGTGCGGAAGTGGCCGTGGTTTTTCTGCGGGTGGAGATATTAAATCAATGCTTTCAAGTAATGATGAAAGTAAGTTTGAAGGCATCATGAATACAATTTCTGAAATCGTTGTGACGTTATATACGATGCCAAAGCTTGTTATTAGTGCAATTCATGGGCCGACTGCTGGACTTGGATTAAGTATTGCATTAACAGCTGATTATGTCATGGCAGATATATCATCAGTTATTGCGATGAACTTTATTGGAATCGCTTTAATTCCAGATGGTGGCGGCCATTTCTTCCTTCAAAAGCGCGTTGGTGAAAATATGACGAAGAAAATCATTTGGGAAGGGAAGAAATTATCAGCGACAGAAGCGCTAGATATCGGTTTAATTGACGAAGTAATCGGTGAGGATTTCCAAACGGCTGTGAAGCAAAAAATTAATGAATGGTTACAAAAACCAATCAAGGCAATGATTCAAACGAAACAAATTTTATGTGAAGTAAATCGTTCTAATTTAGAACAAACGCTTCAGCTCGAAAAGCGTGGTCAATATGCGATGAGACAAACAGCGGACCATAAAGAAGGTATTGCTGCTTTTCTAGAAAAACGTTTACCAGCATTTAAAGGGGAATAAAGTGAAACTTTAATCCGTGGGGATTTGTTTATCCCCCGCGGATTATTAGTCTTACTGCCCGTTAATTCGAGATAAAGGGAAGAAAGTGCTAACACATTTTAGTATAATTGTGTTAGCACTTTTTTTAGGAGTAATAAATGAAGAAAATTATCGGTGTTATCGTTATTATTTTACTAACATATTATGCTTTGCATAGTACACCATCTCTTGCGGTACGGACTGCATTATTCTTTGAGGGACATCCAACTGTTGCTTTCTCTGGTGAAGTGAAGAAAGAACGGGATGTGAAAAAAGAGGCGATTCCTGATGAGTACCAAACCTTATACGGCGATAAGAAAGAAGAACCAGAGCATTACTTCTTTCCGGTAGTAAAGGCGCACGGATCAGGAATTGATATGTTAAGTGCTTGTGTGAAAAAAGAGTGGTTTTTCTATAAAGCAGAGCTTGGGTGTTATTAAAAGTGGGAGGAAAAGTGATGTCAACTTATAACAGGTTAGTAAGAGATCGTGTCCCGGAGAAAATTTTGATGTCTGGAAAAACATATACAGCACAAAAATTAACAGGGCAAGCTTACATACAAGCGTTAGCGAAAATTGGTACAGAAGAAATTCGTGAATTTGCTTCGATGAAAGAGCGTGAACATGCGCTAGATTCACTTGCAGATGCACTTGAAATTATTATTTCATTAGCGCGTGCAGAAGGTGCAACAATGGAAGATGTAGAGCTTATTCGTAAGCAGAAAGAAGAAGAGCGCGGCGGATTTACAAGAGGGATTTATTTGATGGACGTTTCGGAAGAGTAGTTTTATCCCGCTATTTGCGGGCAGTAAGACCCCAAACTCAAAATTCGGCGAATGCGAGGGAGTCGGGCTGCCCGTAAAAGCCCGATTGATGCGGGCTGATTAAAGTTTCACTTTATAGAAAAAGCACAGTGTTAATGGAGATAATGCGGTGCTTTTTTGTCATTGAGATTAGGATAAAGTGAATTTTATTATAATTTAGAAAATTAAACTATATGAGTAGAGGTTTTATCGTAATTTCGCTATACTAAATAGTAGAGAAAATGAGGAGGAAACGACAATGGCACATCATACGAAAGAAACGATGGAACTTATTAAGGAGCTTGTCTCTATTCCAAGTCCATCTGGAAACACGGCGAAAATTATTAGTTTTATTGAAAATTATGTAAGTGAGTGGAATGTAGAGACGAAGCGTAATAATAAAGGCGCTCTTATTTTAACGGTTAAAGGAAAGAATGATGAGCAGCATCGTTTATTAACTGCACACGTTGATACGTTAGGTGCGATGGTGAAAGAAATTAAGCCTGACGGTCGTCTTCGTCTATCTATGATTGGTGGATTTCGCTGGAACTCTGTAGAAGGAGAATATTGCGAAATTGAAACGTCAAGCGGTAAGAAATATACAGGTACAATTTTAATGCATCAAACTTCTGTCCATGTGTACAAAGATGCAGGGGAAGCGAAGCGCGATGAGAAAAATATTGAAGTGCGTATTGATGAGCGTGTCTTTTCAGCAGATGAAGTACGTGAGTTAGGAATTGAAGTAGGAGACTTCGTTTCATTTGATCCACGCGTTCAAATTACAGAGAGTGGATACATAAAATCACGTCATTTAGACGATAAAGTAAGTGTTGCAATTCTATTAAAATTAATTAAAAGATTGCAAGATGAAAAGGTAACATTGCCATATACAACACATTTCTTAATTTCTAATAATGAAGAAATTGGGTACGGTGGAAACTCAAATATTCCAGAGGAAACGGTAGAATATTTAGCAGTTGATATGGGAGCGTTAGGTGATGGACAAGCATCTGATGAATATACAGTATCCATTTGTGCGAAAGACTCTAGCGGTCCATACCATTACGCTTTACGTAAACATTTAGTTGAACTGGCGAAAGCGAATGCTATTGAATATAAAGTGGATATTTATCCATACTACGGATCAGACGCATCAGCTGCGATTGGCGCTGGATTTGATGTGAAACATGCATTAATTGGAGCTGGTATTGATTCTTCTCACGCATTTGAGCGTACGCATGAAAGCTCGATTGCACATACAGAAGCGCTTGTTTATGCATATGTGTTATCAGAAATGATAGTAGAATAGTGAGAGGGTGGTTGATTCTATGAATCAGCCACTTTTTTGTGTATAAAAACTACTTAAATTGTATTTTATTTTACAATATTAAGAAAGTAGGTTTACTACAGAATTCTAGTATTATAAAATGATAGAGGCGCACTAATTTTTTTTGTTCGGATTTATTATGATTTGCATATTAAGATTACGCGTTATTATAAATGGTTTTTGAGAGGAGTATTATTTTTTATGAAGTATCGTGCAGTCGCGGCTGGTATTTTAGCCGCAAGTTTATTATCATCTCCAGTAAGTAGTTTCGCAGCAGGGAAAAAGTTTTCGGATGTTCCTACATGGGCGCAGGAATCGGTTGACTATTTAGTAGGGAAAAAAGCGCTTGATGGAAAACCAGACGGAACGTTTTCTCCATCGGAAGCAGTAGATAAAGGATCAGCTGCAAAAATATTAGCAGCAGTTCTTGGCTTACCAATTGATCCAAAAGCGAAACCATCTTTTAAAGATTCGCAAGATCATTGGGCAGCACCATATATTGCTGCGGTAGAAAAAGCGGGTGTAATTAATGGAGATGGTACTGGGAAATTCAATCCATCAAGCCAAATTAACCGTGCATCTATGGCATCTATGCTTGTACAAGCATATTCATTAGATAAGAAAATTATTGGAGAACTTCCAACACAGTTTAAAGATTTGGAACCTCATTGGGGTAAGAAACAAGCTAATATTTTAGTAGCTTTAGAGATTTCAATGGGTACAGGAAATGGTTGGAAGCCTGATGGTACTGTAAGTCGTGCTGAAGCAGCTCAGTTCATCGCAATGGCAGATAAAAATAAAACAAATACATCGAAAAGAATGTATATGAATAGAAACTTTATTACATATCATCAAGCATCGTTATCATCTGGTATTACTGACGTTCAACATAAGCCACAAATGATTGAAGTGAAAGAGCAAAGAGCGGATGGTTGGATGAAAGTTGTAACAAGTAAAGGTGAGAAGTGGACGCCATTACAAGAAAAAACAGAGTCTATTAATCAAGAATTCACTACTTATCAAGAAGCTTCACATACGTCTACAGTGGCAGGCACACATAAAGCACAACAAGTAACTGTTATTGAAGAAAAAGATAGCTGGATTCGTATCCGTATGGGGGCTGGTTTCCAATGGGTGGATAAAAATCAATTAAACCCAGTGAAGCAAGGTAACTTCCTAGAAGGTAAAGCGATTATTATTGATCCAGGTCATGGTGGAATTGACTCGGGGAACCCTGGTTATTATGAGAAAGAAAGTAAAACCGTATTAGATGTATCATTACGATTACAGAAAATATTTGAGAAAAAGACACCGTTTACTGTGTTGTTAACTCGTGAGAATGATACACGTCCAGGAAACACTGCAGCTGAGTCTTTACAAAAACGTGTAGAATTTGCTCAGGCAAATAAAGGTGATATTTTTGTAAGTATTCATGGTAATGGTACGGATAGTAAACAAGGACAAGGTACAGAAACATTCTACTATGAATCAGCGACAGCAAGAGGGACAAACCCGAATGTATCAGAAAGTCGTTTATTAGCAGAGAAAATTCAAGAGCGTCTTGTAGATGCACTTGGAACAAAAGATCGCGGTGTGAAGAAAGGCGATTTATATGTAATTAGAGAAAACACGATGCCAGCTGTATTAGCAGAATTAGCATTTGTAGATAATAAAAGCGATGCTGATAAAATTGCTACACCAGAACAGAGACAAAGTGCAGCAGGAGCTATTTATCAAGGGATTTTAGATTACTACGAAGCAATGGGTAACAACGTATCTTCTTTCCGTTAATAAATATAGAGAATGATAGAAGAGATTGCTGAGAGGCAGTCTCTTTTATTTATTAAATGAATTATAAAGGTTTCTCTTTATTTCGGGCATATGATATCATTTAATTTTATATGAAAAAGTATTTGAGTAATTTTGATCATAACAATTTTAAACGATAAAGGATGATAATAGATTGAGTAATCATAGTAAAACACCTGCATGTATATATACGTATGCATTTCGCGAAGAGGAGCGTGCTTTATGTTACTTGGAAATGCGCTCGTTCTTTGGGATGGAGTCTCACGTTAATATTTTAAAAAGTGAAGTCAAGATTGCTCCGAGTAGAAGTCCGTTTATTAAAGAGCGCGTCGAGGTTATGTATGAAGGGGACGACTTAGAAAGCATTTTAGAACAAGTGGAACAAATTGATTTAGCGGGAGCGACATTCAAAGTTATCTTCGTTAAAATCAATGATCTTGGTAAAGAAAATAAAATTGAATATGGAGAAAGACGCCTTATTGAACGAGACCTCGGTATGCATATTGAAGGAGAAGCGGATGTTCGTAATCCAGAGCGTGTATTCGGAATTGTTCCTCTTGGAGGACGCTGGTACTTCGGACACTATGTAGAAAGTGATCCAGTTTGGTATCATCACATAAAAAAACCGCATAGCTATTCGACATCACTGAGCACACGTGTTGCTAGAGCTGTCGCAAATATCGCTGTACCAAACCCAGAGGGAGTACGAGCGATTGACCCGTGCTGCGGAATTGGAACAGTAGTAGTAGAAGCACTTTCTATGGGAATTAACATCGTTGGTAGAGATATAAATCCACTTGTGGTTCTTGGAACGAGAAAAAACATCGCACATTTCGGGTTTGAAGGAACAGTAACAAAAGGACCGATTGAAGAACTGACTGAGAACTACGACGTTGCAATTATCGATATGCCGTACGATCTATTTACGCACGCAACGCCAGAAGATCAACTCTCAATTCTTTCAAGTGCGCGCCGTATTGCAAAAAAAGTAGTCGTTGTCACGATGGAAACAATGGACGACATGATTCATGAAGCGGGATTTGAAATTACAGACCGCTGTATCACAAGAAAAGGATCATTTTCTAGACAAATTCTTGTTTGTGAATAGGAAAGGTCACCCGTTTATTAAATTATTAAATTAATAAATTACAGGATAGTTAGTCCATTATGAGGCTGATTATCCTTTTTTATTTAACAACAAATACAAAAACTCCATTTTGAATAAAGGTTGATCAAAATGGAGTTACCCTTTTTAGCTAAGTATGAGATTTTTATAAAAAAGTTTGATTATTTTACTGAGCCTTAATGAATAACATTTCAAGAATACCAATAAAAAGCATAATCAGTCATAACTGAAGAATCACCCAACTGATGTAACATAGCTGAAATATTCCCTCTATGATAGGTTCCATGATTCACAACGTGTAAGACCATTTCAGATATACTTGTTTCTCTTAATCCTGCCCATGGATTATCCAACATTATTCTCTTTTCCATATCTTCCTGTCTGTTCAAAAAGGTTTTAAACCGGGATGTTAAAGTGTGAAATTCCGTTTCTAAGTCTTCAATGGGCAGTTTCTCAATCTTTTCTTGAATTTGAAATGAAGATTGCATTGCTTCATTCATACTCTGACCCTCAAGGGTATGAAGCCATCCATATTCCACCAAATAGAGATGAGATAAAACCTTTGAAACAGAAGAAAAGACACTTTTCATTTCCTTTTGATATTTCTCAGGAGAAAGTGTCTTAAGATGATCAATAATCCGTTGATTTGCCCATACATGATAGTTATATAGATTTTCTACATGATTTGCCATACAATCGCCTCCTTATCATCACGTTTTTTAATGTTCTTTATCAGAATGAATTATTCCTTTAAATATCATTACTTATTTGATGAGATCTTCAACTAAATGGCCCAATTGTTGAACAAAGGTCAAAGCAATCTTCAACTAACCTGCCCCGTTAGTTGAAGTACATTTCTTCACAATGTTTATCGTTAGATTAACATAAATATCCAACAAGAAAACATCAAACCTCTAAGAAATCTATAGAGGTTTGATGTTTTTAATCAATCTTTTTTACAAAGCTACACTTGTGACAAAAAAGCTTATTTTTTCATTTTGTGGTGATTCTGAATTCTTAAGTTGATGGGCATGCCTGTGTAGGTGACCTTTTTTTAGTTTGTATCAATGTGTGATTAGTTGGTAGTTTAGATGGGAGATTTGACGGGATTTGTTGAATAGACGATATATCTCGAGAGTTGTTTTGTTAGTAAATTACTCTTCTTTCGTTGTCTCTTGTTGTGCGATTAATAAATTGCGTAATACGTGTCCGCGGTAACTTTCTAGTTTTCGTCCTTCATGGTAGCGAACACCTAATTTCTTTAGTTCAGCTACGTACCAGCCTTTCGTTCCGTAATACATGAGACCACTTCCTTCTTTCTTTTGAACAGTATATGTGCCTGGGCGAGAGAATTTTCTTGTTTATTCATGAAATTTGCGAAGTTTAATATTGAATATTCAGTTTATTTTCATTATGATTAACTTATTATCGGATGACAGTGATTAGCCTCGCTGTAAGCCCGAATGCCTTTTTGAAAATGAATAGAGGAACAACTTCTTTCCACTTGAACTTCCTTAGCAGAAGTACGAGCTATAAGGATAAGGGTAGTAAAATTCAATGCAAATGTGTACATTGTTTTTCTGGCTCTTAACATAGTAACGGAGGATGAAATATGCGTAAAGGGACTTTTTTTATGGCAGGACATTCGAGACTTCCGAAAGGTATGGCTGTTCGCAGTATGTATGAAACATTAACAATTACAATTGAGGCAGATCATAAATATCATGTCATTATTGAAGCGTCATGTACGCTTGCGACAGAGCATGGTAGAGACTTCGTCGCTCAAATGTTGAGAGGACATAGTTTGCAAGATGGTATTGAAGAAATCGTTCAAGATATTACGGATCATTATCAAGGAAAAGCGCAAAATGCGATCGTCAGTGCGGTAAAAGATTTACATCGCCAATATGTAAGTTATTTAAATGATGAACAGCCCAGAGGAGAGTACGAGGAAACAACACCATAAAAACTATCTAGTTTACAACCATAAACGAGAGCCAGTTGTATTTCTTTTAAAGAGATACGACTGGCTTATTTTATTGAGGAGGCAAGGAATATGAAAAAGTTAAATGAAGTTCAAGTTGTAAAACAAGAGATGAAAAAAAAAGAGGGTGTGTAGAAAGTAAGGGGATTTTTAAAACGTATAAAGTATGTAGAGAAAATAATAAAAAACGAATTGACAGTTAGAATATTTTGAATTATTATTTAATTAATAAGATCCATACGAGAAATTAGCCTTCTCTATATTCGATCTTGCTTTCCTGTTTTACAAATATTTTCATACAAACTGTCTATTATTATTGTACTTTAAGAGATTAAAGAACACTCGTAATTATGAGCCAGTTGTACGTTTCTACGATTTTATGTCGTGGTATGCGTATAACTGGCTTTTTCGTTGTTAGGACAGTAAGACCGAATCTCAGCATAAGAAGATAAGGATAACTGTCTGTAAAAAGCGTCAATAAGTTCTTCATATTTAAATTAGGGAGGAATTGAAATGTCGATTATTACAGAACAAAATGCAAAGATGAAATTTGCAAAGAAATATGAGGGGTATGAAATTGTTCCTCATCCAGAGCATAAACGTTTATATCATATTACGCTAAAACAGCAATTGCTTAAGCAGTTTTTTGAAGAGGTAAAAGAGCATTCAGAGCAGTCACTGCAATACATTCCCTATTCTCGATTTAATCTTGCGGATGGAATGAGAAAGATTTTTGGGCAATCATTTATGGATAACATTCGCGGCATTGTTCATGACCGTGAAACGGGCGGATTTACAATTGGGGTGCAAGGTGAAACGGCAGATCCAGCAGACTACGTGAAATTTGCAACAGCATTAACACATTTAATCGGGGAGCCAAACTTTGATGCAATGACAGGAACGTATTATGCTAGGTTTAATGTGAAAGATACGGATAGTAGTGATTCTTACCTTCGTCAAGCGTACCGATTGTTTACACTGCATACAGACGGTACATTCGTTGATGAGCCGACAGATTGGCTTCTTATGATGAAAATTGAAGAGCAAAATGCAGTAGGCGGAGAATCTCGTTTACTACATTTAGACGATTGGGAAGACCTTCAGAAATTTAGAAATCATTCGCTCGCATCTGTTAAGGTTACGTATAAAGCACCACCAAGTAAAAATGCGCAAGAAATCGTCTATCGTGAAACATTTTTTGATGTGAATAACGCACCATGTATTTGTTTTATTGATCAGTTTGCCTATCCAGATAATATTGAACAAGCAAACTATTTGAAAGACTTATCGTATTCTGTTGAAAACTCACCAGCAACACATGCATTGAAATTACCAATTGGTGACTTAGTTCTTTTAAACAACTTATTTTGGATGCACGGAAGAGCTGCATTTGAAAAAAATAAAGATTTATATAGAGAACTAATGCGTCAACGTGGTTGTTTTTCTAAATAAGTTTGTACGGCGGGTCTTAAAAAGGGCCTGCCTTTCATCATATTAAGGGGGAAGTAGGATGTATGACTTTATAATTATTGGCGGAGGAATTGTTGGGCTTTCAACGGGAATGGCTTTAACGAAAAAATTCCCTCGTGCGAAAATCGCGATCATTGAAAAAGAAAAGGAACTTGCACATCATCAAACTGGACATAATAGCGGAGTAATTCACTCTGGAATTTATTATAAACCAGGGAGTTATAAAGCGAAGTTTGCCAAAGAAGGAAACGCAGCTATGGTTCAATTTTGTAAAGAAAATGACATCGCTTATGACATGTGCGGAAAAGTAATTGTCGCTACAGAAAAGGACGAACTTCCTCTTTTACATAACTTATATGAGAGAGGCTTACAAAACGATTTACATATTGAAAAGATAGGTAAGGAAGAATTAGCTGAAATTGAACCTCATGTAAAAGGACTTGGGGCAATCCGTGTTCCTTCTTGCGGAATTGCTGATTATAAAGGCGTAAGTTATGCATTTGCCCGTTTGATCCAAGAAAGCGGGGGAGAAGTACATTTAGGAACAGCGGCGGAGCGTATTACTGAGAAGAAAGACGCTGTAACAATTGAGACGAATCAAGGGATATTTAAAACGAAATTTCTCATTAACTGCGCCGGCTTACATAGTGATCGCATTGCGAAAAAGACAGGGATATTAACGGATATGAAAATCGTTCCGTTTCGTGGTGAATATTACGAACTTGTCCCAGAAAAACGCCATCTTGTAAAACATTTAATCTATCCAGTTCCAAATCCAGAATTCCCATTTTTAGGCGTTCATTTCACAAGAATGATAAACGGAGACGTACATGCAGGACCGAATGCAGTATTAAGCTTTAAGCGAGAAGGCTATACGAAAACGGACTTCGATATTAAAGACTTCATGGAAACAATGACATACGCAGGCTTTTGGAAAATGGCGATGCCAAATATGAAAGAAGGCATAAAAGAAATGGTGCGCTCATTTAGTAAACAATCATTCCTAAAAAGCTTACAGCGCTTAATACCAGAACTTACAGAGAAAGATATTGTCCCAACCCATGCAGGTGTAAGGGCACAAGCCATTTTATCAAACGGAAATATGGTTGATGACTTCTGCATTATCCCTGGTGTAAATTCCCTGCATATTTGCAACGCACCGTCTCCGGCTGCAACGGCTAGTATAAAGATTGGTGAGGAGATTGCTAAGCAAGTGCCGGATGTGGTGGCGGTTAGGGTTTGATGGGTAATGGGTCCCCTGAGTGATTTGAGTCATAAATCCGCCTCACTTTGAACGATAATATTACCGTAAATCATGAATTTGAAGAACCCCTTCTTATAAAGTAAAACTTTAATCAGTGATGGTTTTTCTTCAGCATTAGGGCTACGAAATTGAAAAATATTTAAAGGAAATACGATATCACTTCTATTTCTAGTTTATTAAAGTAGGCTTTATAGTAAGGATTTCTAAAAATATAAAGGAGGGATATGCTTTGTTTCCAGGTACTTTATATGAAACACATGTTAAAACAAAAAATTTAGAAGTGGCAAAAGAGTTTTATACTAAACTTGGATTATTTCATGCTCGCACTATTGAAGAACGCCGTGTAGCTTTCTTTTGGTTTGATAAAGAAAATAAGAAGGAACAAATGCTGGGCATTTGGGAAGTATCGGAAGAAGCATTCCATACAAGTCACTTTGCATTCAAGGTTAACTATGAAGAAATCATTCATGCAAGAGAATGGCTTCTTAATAAAGGAATAAACCCAAGGGCTGCTTTCGGTCTTGAACCTTCCGAGCCTATGGTTCAAACTTGGACACCTAGTGCAAATCTTTATTTTTACGATCCTGACGGCAATTCTTTAGAATTTCTATGTTTACTTCCTGAAAAGAAAAAAGTAAAACAAGATGTCATGTATTTGAGTGAGTGGGAAAGCTTGGGGAGTGAAGAATAAATTCGATTTTCAACTCAAATCCCGTAAATCTATGGCTTAAATCATCCCCTGAGTTTTCGGGGGATTTTTTTGTTTTGGGGCTAATAATCACCTACTGTATAAAAAAGTAGACAGTAGTGTGTATTTTTCAAAAAATGTATACAGATTTATTCCGCATTAACTGCCCGTAAAAGCCCGATTGGCGTGGGCTAATAATCAGTGGGGGATGAAGCCCCCCACTGATTAAAGTTTCACTTTATACTCTATGCGTTGGCATGATACTTGCAATGAAAATAGTATTAACATATAGGGGAGAGATAGAAATGAAGGTTAGTAAAATATACACAACAATTGATGCTCACGTAGCTGGGGAACCACTTCGAATCATTACGGTCGGAGTGCCAGAGGTAAAGGGAGAAACGCAATTAGAAAGACGCGCATACTGCATGGAACATTTGGATCATCTTCGCGAGGTTCTTATGTATGAACCGAGAGGACATCACGGAATGTACGGTTGTATCATTACTCCGCCCGCAAGTCCTCATGCTGATTTTGGCGTATTATTTATGCACAATGAAGGCTGGAGTACGATGTGTGGTCACGGAATTATCGCTGTTATTACAGTTGGAATTGAAACAGGTATGTTTGAAGTGACAGGTGAAAAACAAAAATTTATTATTGATAGCCCTGCTGGGGAAGTCATTGCGTACGCAAAATTTAACGGGAGCGAAGTAGAGTCAGTATCATTTGAAAACGTTCCTTCGTTCGTATACAAAAAAGACGTTCCTATCAAAATAGATGACTATGAATTTCAAGTAGATATCGCGTTTGGCGGAGCATTCTACGCTGTAGTGGATAGTAAAGAGTTTGGTTTGAAAGTCGATTTCAAAGATTTAGCTGCAATTCAAACGTGGGGCGGTAAAATTAAACACTACATTGAAAGTCAAATGGAAGTAAAACATCCACTTGAAGAAGATTTAAAAGGAATATACGGAGTTATTTTCTCAGATGAGCCGAAAGGAAAAGACGCTACTTTACGAAATGTAACGATCTTTGCTGATGGGCAAGTAGACCGTTCCCCTTGCGGTACAGGAACATCCGCAAGAATCGCAACTCTTTTTGAAAAAGATGCCTTACAAAAAAGAGAGATGTTCATCCACGAATGCATTACTGACGGCCAATTTGAGGGAGAAGTATTGTCGGTAACAGCGGTAGATACATATGAAGCTGTCGTTCCGAAAGTAACGGGGAATGCATTTATTACAGGATTTCATCAGTTCGTTGTAGATCCGAGGGATGATTTGAATCGGGGATTTTTGTTAGGATAAGAGGAGGAGGTGGAAAGATATGCTAGTCATAAGCGCGAACGAACAACGAAACTTAGTAAATATGAAGGAAGTCATTGAATACGCGGCGCTTGCTTTAAAAGAATTTTCAGCAGAAAGAACGATCACACCAATTCGTGGCTCATTACCATTTGCGAACGAGCAAAATACCGCATTAATTATGCCTTCAGTAGCGGAAGGGCTTGAGGCACTTGGCTTAAAAGTAGTAACGGTAGTCCCGCAGAACAAAAAGATAGGAAAGAAAACGATAAACGGAATTGTTATGCTATCAGACTTTAAAACGGGAGAACCGCTTGCGCTTTTAGAAGGATCGTACTTAACGATGATTCGAACAGGTGCCTTATCAGGAGTAGCGACAAAACATTTAGCTCGTCATAACGCAAAAAACTTATGCATTATCGGTACAGGTGAACAAGCGAAAGGAATTGCAGAAGCTGTACTCGCCGTTAGGGATATCGAAAAAATCATTCTATATAACCGAACGGAAGAAAAAGCCTATGCATTCGCGCAATATATACAAGAGAAATTAGGCAAACCGGCTTACGTTTACACAAATCCAAATGAAGCAATAAGCGAAGCAGACATCATCATCACAACAACGAATGCATCCACACCAGTCTTCTCAGAAAAACTACAAAAAGGCGTCCACATAAACGCCGTCGGTTCATTTAGACCGAGCATGCAAGAACTACCATCCCACGCCATCGCGAATGCAAACAAAGTAGTAGTCGAATCAAAAGAAGCAGCACTAGAAGAAACAGGTGACCTTCAAGTTCCTATAAAAGAAGGGTTATTTGAGGCGAGCGACATCCACGCCGAACTTGGTCAGATTATAAGCGGAGAAAAAGCTGGTAGAGAGAACGATGAAGAGATTACTATTTTTAAATCGGTTGGTTTGGCGGTAGTGGATATTATCGTTGCGAAGTATTTGTATGAGAAAGCGGTGGAGTGTGGAATGGGTACTACGATTCAGTTGTGAGGCTGCCTTTGGGTGGTCTTTTTGTTTATAATGCGCGTATGCATCTCGATTGTAATGTGTAGTGTTTGCAAAGAAATTATGTGATGTATTATATATTCTGTTAAAATTAAACAAAAATGCATATAAGAAATTGCAGGTGAGAAACCTTGGATTTAGTTCGAAAATTAACTCGTATTTATGGCTTAGGGCTTTGCTGTGGGTTGTGGAGTAAAGCTGAAGTAATTCAATGGTGTGATAAATTGATTGAAGCAAGTGACAGCCCGCCATATGAAATAATTGAGATATCCTTAATGTCTAAAGCAAAGATAGATGATATTGAAGGGAAGTTATTTGAGTTTAGTAGCACAGTTGATGAAGAATACACTGTTAAGTTAACTCTTTCCGTCATTCATGAAAAACTAAAAAAACATGAACTGACGATTGAAGAATCAATTAAATGCACCACTAGACTTTTAGTCAACAGGGGGGTGCATTGGGAGGCGGAATACTTTGAATTGTATAGTCTAGACGATAGCTATGACTTAGCTAAAGATGGTGTTCATTTTGATTTAAGTCAAGTTATTCATACATATATTGAAATGTTAAGTATTTATAGTAAGTATTTTAGTGGGTTTGAAAAACTGTATTTTAAAGTAATGGGAAATGAATGGAGATTTTAATGTATATCAGTATTTGATTAGCTTTGTTTGTCCCTTATTTTCCAATTGGAGAATAAGGGACAAAGTTTTATGAAGGAGTAAATTTAGATATCAAGTATGCAGATTTTTTTACCATTCCCGCCATTCTTCTGTTATATCTTCTTCGGATTCTAAGCCAGCTATTCGTGCTGCTGTATCGATAAATTCATAGAGATCTTCTCTTTCCATTGTTTCGATAAAATAGTCATGTTCGTCATTTAATTCATTTATATTAACAACTACTTCTTTAACGACTTGCATTATTTTGACTTCGGTTGGATTCTCTCCCAATAGCTCTAAATTGTTAATGTAAGTGTCGAGAACTTTATTTGTTGCACTTATATTTTCTTCAGTGAAAAATTCGCCATCTTCATCATTCTCAATCCATGGGGTTGTGGGTTTGTTTTTTTTCAATTCATCAAATGTCATAAGAGCCTCCTAAAAGTGTTTTTTATCTTTAATCCCATTCTACATTTTCAATTATATATAACAACCATCTCAGAGAAACTTTCTGTAGGTTGCTAGTTTTTCAACGCATTTTACGAGGCCATCTATTCGAGGTCTTTTTATTTTCTCCCCCGCATAAATATATTTTATCGCAAGAATTCATTAATAGATTTCAAACTGTCTATCTTTGCGAAAAAGTTTGACAATACATACGGGTAGTGGTAATTTAAAACCTATAAGAAAACTCGGTATTAATTCCGAGTTTTCTTATAGGTGTAAATAGTCGAGAGGGGTCGAAATATGAAGAAGAAGTTGTTTGCATTACCATTTGTCCTACTATTACTTATTGCATTAGCGGCTTGCTCAGGGGAGAAAGATTCTTCGAAGCAAGCAGGAACTAGTAAATCAGGGACTCCGAAAGATGGAGGAACGTTAACAGTTGGTGTTAGTGATAATCCAGATACGATGAACCCGCTTTATGCGAATGATCGAGTGTCATTAACGATACAGCAAGCTTTATATGCACCGCTGTATCATATGGAAGACGGTAAGAAAAAATTTGTTCTTGCTGAGAGCTTTACGCCTTCAGAGGATCAATTAACATGGACTTTAAAATTAAAGGATAATTTGAAATGGCATGATGGTAAGAAAATTACATCAGATGATATTGTATTTACATTCAAATCTATTCTAGATGAGAAGCAAAATAGTTCAAGCCGTGAAAACTTTATTTTTAAAGGAAAGCCGCTTGAGGTGAAAAAAGTGGATGAGCTAACGACTCAATTTGTATTACCACAAGTAAGTGCATCTTTCGAAGGGGTTATGAACGATTTCTTCCCAATTCCGAAACATGTATTTGAAGGTGAAGCAGATTTAGTGAAGAGTAAGAAAAACTTACAACCTGTAGGATCAGGTCCATTTAAGTTTAAAGAGTATAAATCAGATGAGTACGTTGCATTAGATCGTTTCGATGATTATGTCGGTGGTAAAGCTAAATTAGACTCTATCGTATATCGTGTTGTAAAAGACCGTAATACGGCAAATGTTTCACTACAAAATGGTCAAATCAACATGAAGATGATTGAGCCGCAAGACTTTAAGAAATTAGATAGCACTGGGAACTTCTCAATGGTGACATTCCCTGAAGGTAGATTATTCTACTTATCTTATAACCAAAATACAGATCTTATGAAGAAAAAAGAAGTGCGCCAAGCAATTGCGCATGCGTTAGATAAGAAAGAAATGATTAACTCAGCATTCGTTTCTAGTCAATTCGCAGAACCAGCAAATTCAATCTTAACGCCAGACGCTATGTATTATGCAAAAGACATTAAAGATTATAAGTATGATAAAAAAGAAGCGAAAGATTTATTAGCGAAAGCTGGCGTGAAAGATAAAGAAAAAGTACGCGTTATGTATGTAACGAATAATAAAATTATGGAAAGCTTAGCGCTTTATACACAACAAAAATTACAAGAAGTTGGCTTAGAAGTTGAACTGAATGCATTAGATGCTAGTGCGGCAAGTGAGAAGAGCTTAGATAAAGAAAATAAAGAATATGACATTACATTCGGTGGTTACATAATGGGACCAGAGCCTGATTCATATAAGAGCTTATTCTTAAGTAATGCAGAATACAATTATGCACGTTATAAAAATGCTGACTTCGATAAGTTATGGGAAGAAGCTGCGGTTGAAACAGATAAAACAAAACGCGCAGAGCTATACCATAAAATTCAAGAGACAGCTAGAGAAGACTTACCTTATCTACCAATCGCATATCCGAAAGCAGTTATTGCAGTAGATAAAAAATTTGATGGATTAAAAGAAGCAAAAGCAATTCCTGTCACAATGTTTGAAGATCTATCGAAAATCTATGAAGTGAAATAAGAAACAGTAAAGAAGCTGGTGGAAATCAGCTTCTTTACCCCGCTTTAATGGGCAGTAAGACTCCCACCTCAAAACTTGGCGAATGCGAGGAAGTTAGGCGGGAGTAGGGCTGATTAAAGTTTCACTTTATCTTGAGGGGGGAAGTTTGTGTATAAAGTAATTGCAAAGAGGCTTTTAAATGCGATTCCGCTTTTATTTGTTATTTCTATTATTTCTTTTCTATTAATAAAACTAGCACCGGGCGATCCCGTTCGAAACTTTGTAACGCCGAATATGAGTCCGATTGACGTTGAACGTATTCGCAAAAGTTTAGGACTAGATCAGCCGATTTACGTGCAATATTTTTTATGGTTAAAAAATATTTTAACAGGGAATTTTGGGTACTCACTTCAAAACCATCGTCCTGTTTTAGAACTTATTACAGAAAGATTACCCGCAACAATCGGGTTAATGGGATCATCTTTACTCGTCTCATTTGTAATCGCAATCCCGCTTGGATTATTTACAGGTGTGAAAAAGAACTCGTTCTTTGACCGCATTGTGAACTTCATCTCCTATGTGGGAATCTCAATGCCAGTTTTTTGGTTCGCGTTACTATTAATCTACTTATTCTCTTTAAAGTTGAACATGCTTCCGAGTATGGGTATGCGCACAGTCGGTCAAGATTCCTTCTGGGATATTGTCCAGCACGGTATTTTACCTTGCATGGTGCTAGCGTTCCAAAACATCTCTGTCTATATGAGATATATTCGCTCAAGTACAATTCAGCAATTAGAAGAAGATTACGTACAAATTCAATATGCGTACGGTGCTTCACAGAAAACAGTTTTATTTAATCACGTACTTCGAAACGTATTAATACCGATCATTACAATTTTCGGATTATCTATTCCGAGTTTAGTAGGCGGAGCTTTTATTACGGAAACAGTATTCTCATGGCCGGGACTTGGTTCACTCGGGGTAAATGCTATTTTTAGGTTTGATTATCCGATTATTATGGCAATCACATTATTATCATCGTTCATGTTAATTCTCGGTAATTTAATTGCTGATATTTTATATGGCGTTGTAGATCCGCGCATTCGAATGAGGGGGTGATTTGGAATGAACAATAGGAGATTTCAAACGATAAAAAATAGTTTTACAAAAAATAAGTTTGTAGTAATGGGAGTTATTATACTGGGTGTTTTAACAATCGCGTCTCTTTTCGCATTCGTATCACCGTACGATCCTAGTAAAATGTCGATTCCAGATCGTTTACAAGAACCGAGTATGAGTCATCCGTTCGGCACAGATGATTACGGAAGGGATTACTTAACGAGAGCGTTATATGGCGGACGAGTTTCCCTTGCTGTTGGTTTTCTAGCGATGGTTGTTTCCATTACAATCGGGACCGCAGTAGGAACAATTAGCGGATATTTTGGCGGAAAGTTAGACAACTTCTTAATGCGAATTGTTGAAGTTCTTATGTCGATTCCATCATTCTTCTTAATGCTACTATTAAATGCGTATTTAAAACCAGGAATTACAACGCTTGTTCTTATTATCGGATTATTAACGTGGATGGATACCGCGCGTATCGTAAGGGCAGAAACGTTATCTGTAAAAGAGCGTGAGTACGTTTTATACGCAAAAGTGTCGGGACAAAAATCATTGATGATTATTGTAAGACACATCATTCCGAACATTTTATCAACCATTATAATCGCAGCGACATTAACAATTGCGACATCGATTTTAATGGAATCATCACTTAGCTTCTTAGGGTTAGGTATTAGAGAACCAGATTCTTCTTGGGGCAGCATGCTGAACAATGCGCAAGGATACATAGGTGAAGCTTGGTATTTAACACTCTTCCCAGGGTTCCTTATTTTATTAACTGTACTAAGTTTTAACGTAATCGGTGAAGCGTTGAAAAAAGCTTTCGCACCAAAAGGGGCTCATCATGAGAACTAATGTTTTAAGTGAGGGGGAGTGAAAAGCGTGTCTGAAAAACTATTAGAAGTGAAAAACTTAAAGACTTCTTTTTTCATAGAAGACGGCGAAGTAGAAGCTGTTCGCGGCGTTTCATTTAGTTTGAAAAAGGGTGAAGTCGTTGGGATTGTTGGCGAATCGGGAAGCGGAAAGAGCGTTATGGCGAAATCGGTTATGGCTCTCGTTACGTCGCCAGGGAAAGTGAAAGAAGGAGAGATTCTTTTTCAAAATGAAAACGTGCTTTCTAAATCGGAGAAAGAATTACGCTCTATTAGAGGAAATCAAATTTCACTTATTTCCCAAGATCCAATGTCGGCATTAAATCCAGTTGTGAAAATTGGTAAGCAAATGACAGAAGTAATTATAAGGCATCAAAAAGTGAAAAAGAAAGAAGCACAAAATATCGCGGTCAACTTACTAAAACAAGTCGGTCTTTCTTCACCGGAAGAAAGGGTAAAACAATATCCGCATGAACTAAGCGGCGGTATGAAGCAGCGGGTTATGATCGCAATGGCAATGTCTTGTAATCCAGACCTTCTCATTGCGGATGAACCGACGACTGCGCTTGATGTAACGATACAAGCGCAAATACTAGATTTAATGAAAAACTTAAAAAACGAAACGAATATGTCGTTACTTCTTATTACACATGATCTTGGAATTGTTGCGCAAAACTGTACACGCGTCATCGTTATGTACGGCGGGCTTATTATGGAAGAAGGACATGTACTTGATATTTTTCAATCGCCGAATCATCCATACACGAAAGGGTTATTAAACTCTCTGCCAAAAATATCGAACGGCGTAAAAGAAAGACTAGCACCAATTCAAGGTGTAACGCCAAACTTACTACACCCGCCGAAAGGATGCCCATTCGCAGAGCGTTGCCCACATAAAATGGACATTTGTGAAAAAGAACGTCCACCATATTTTGAAATTGGAAACGGAAGACGCTCCATGTGCTGGCTAAACGATAGGGCGGTAGGTGATTCACATGCATGAAGAAAACTTAATTGAAGTTCGGAACTTAAAAAAGTATTTTCCTATCAAAAAAGGACTATTCGGCAGAAAAACAGAGCAATTAAAAGCAGTCGATGACCTAAGCTTCACAATTAAAAAGGGTGAAACATTCGGACTAGTAGGAGAATCTGGCTGCGGAAAATCAACGACAGGAAGAAGTATCATTCGTTTACACGACGTCACTTCAGGTAACATCCTATTTGATGGAAAAGATATCGCAGATCTAAAGGAAAGTGAACTAAAAGAATACAGAAAACGAATGCAAATCATTTTCCAAGACCCATACGCATCATTAAACCCGACAATGAACGTATTCCAAATTATTAGCGAACCGATGAACATTCATGGCTCTTACACAGCGGAAGAAAGAAAAGAAATCATTCTAGACCTGCTCAAAAAAGTAGGACTAAAAGAAGAACACCTATATCGCTACCCGCACGAATTTAGCGGAGGCCAAAGACAGCGCATAAGCATCGCGCGCGCACTATCTGTAAAACCAGACTTCATCCTATGTGACGAACCAATCTCAGCACTAGATGTCTCAGTCCAAGCACAAGTCGTAAACATGCTGCAAGATATTCAAGAAGAAACAGGCGTCACATACTTATTCATCGCCCATGACCTATCCATGGTAAGACACATATCAGACCGAATTGGAGTCATGTACTTAGGAAACATAGTAGAAATTGCCGACAGCGAAGACCTATACACAAAACCGGCACATCCATACACACAAGCACTACTCTCATCCATGCCAGAACCAGATCCAACAAACACAGGCAAAGAACGGATCATCCTAGAGGGAGAAGTACCAAGCCCACTCAACTCACCATCCGGCTGCAAATTCAGAACGCGCTGCAAATTCGCCACTGAAAAATGCGCGCAGGAAGTACCAAAGATGGTTGAGATTGCGAAGGGACATGAGGTGGCTTGTCATTTGTTTTAGAGTTGAGGAAATGCACTGGGGGGACCTGGTGCTTTTTTCTTTTGTGTGGGGGTGTGGGATTAGTTGTAGACTAATGGTCAGCGACTGTCTATATTTGCATCTCCTATCATATAATTCCCCTTATTTTTTAACTATGATTTTAATGACGAACTTCTTTTTGTTGGGAAAGCACGTAAAGTAAGACAACGTATTAAAAAGCATTTTGAAGATAATGTATCACCAATTAAAAATCATCGTGATGAAGTGTATTGTATTGATGTATGTATTGTAGAAGATCCGATGGAAAGAGAAATTTACGAAACATATATGATTAACGAATTTCAAGCGAAGTATAATGTGGATAAAGTATTTTATAAATAACATCAACGTAAAGCATGATCTTGGTACTACATCAAGATCATGTTTTTTATATGCAATAAAAACGATTGATTATTCTTAATCATTCGACAAAATACAACAATTTAAGATGGTATTTTTTGCTATGATAAGTAAGGAATTTACATATCGTGTTATTGGGGGATAAAAAGAGATGTTGAAAAAATTTACTACATGTATTTTAGGTGGCGCTTTAGTATTCAATTTATCTGGTTGCGGCAATACATCCGACAAAACTTCTTCAGAATCTAAAGAAACCAATTCTAAACAAGAAGAAAAGAAAGTGCAAACAACTGATGAAGCGAAAACGAAAGAGAATACAAAGCAGAAAAATACAGAACAAACAAAAGAGAAATCAAAAATAAAAGAAAAAGAGTATGCTGTAAACAAGGATTTTCATACACCTAAATTTGATGTAACTGTAAAAAGAGTTGTAGAAAGAGATAAGGTTGGTAAAG
Organism: Bacillus sp. FSL E2-0195; assembly: GCF_038003645.1. Taxonomy (NCBI): domain Bacteria; kingdom Bacillati; phylum Bacillota; class Bacilli; order Caryophanales; family Bacillaceae; genus Bacillus; species Bacillus sp. FSL E2-0195. The sequence continues at coordinate 919,655 of NZ_JBBOPN010000001.1, forward strand.
AAAGTATAGGATTCCAAAAACCTGAAGATGGACATGTTTTTATTGTGGTAGAAGCAGAAGGGAAAAACATCACAAACGAACCGATGAAATTAGCCGTTTTACCATCAGTGGATTTAGTGGATGAAAATGATAATGCTTACCAAAGTGATGTGTGGGCAGCTAGTAGTTATGGGGTTGAAAAAGGCGAGACCTCTACTATTACTAAGGAATTAAAACCAGGGGAGGTAAGGAGAGAAAGTAAAGTTTACGTGATTAATAAAGAAAAATTTGATACAGGAAAATGGTATGTACTTGTTAACCATGAGTATAAGGAACAAATTAAGTAGTGTTTATTTATTAAGAGGAGATTGCTCCTCTTTTTTTGTTACAAGTTAACACAGAATTTCGTTCTGAGGACACTATTAAATTTTTAAGTTGATGGAGATAGGACGCTACCCCTAGATGAAGAGATTACTATTTTCAAATCAATTGGTTTGGCTGTAGTAGATATTATAGTTGCGAATTATTTGTATGAGAAAGCGGTGGAGTGCGGGATAGGATTGAGTTTTGAGGGACTGCCTTTTGGTGTTCTTTTTTGCATAAAATCTTGTAAAGCAAGAAAAAGTAGAATATTTAATGATTAGAATTGATAATATTCTAATATTCAATAGAAAGATAAAACGTTTAAAAGTTCAAAATAATACATTATAATATTTTTAGTAAAATTAACCAAAATATATTTTACTTATTATGTATTAAAGGGGAAATGAAAATGGCTGGACAAATTCGTATGTCACCAGAGGAGCTTAAATCAAAAGCGACTCGATATGGACAAGGTGCAAATCAAATTGAGGATATTTTACGTCAATTACAAAACTTACAAAATGAATTAAGAGGAGAATGGGAAGGTCGTGCTTTCGAAGGTTTTGATCAACAGTTCAATGAATTAAAGCCAAAAGTACAAAGCTTTGCACAGCTATTGCAAGAAATTAATATGCAGCTGAATAAAACTGCAGAGGCTGTTGCTTCTCATGATGAAGAATTATCACGTAATTTCGGTTTGAAATAAAAATTGTTTTACTCTATATAACAAGCATTTCAAATGAGCCATACAGCTTATAATGTATGGCTCATTTGATTGCGTGCCCAGCTTAGCTGGACACACGTTTAAAAAGAGTGATATTGATAGAGAAATTTCATATATTTATTGGGATTTCTTTGGCATGTTCTGAAAATTAGAGAAAGGATTTGAGTGATGGGACAATTTCAAAGTAATTTTCAAAAGGCACAACAAATTGCTACGCAGATGAGAACAGCTTCGGATATAATCCAAAGTGCAACAAATCGTCCTATAACAAAGGCGACGCGTACAACACTATCTGTTAACTCCAAAGCACAAGAAGCGAATCAACAAATGTTAGATTTTACGAAACAATTTTCCACTGCCTTTCAACAAGCGGTCGATAATATTCATTCAGTAGCCCAAGAGTTTGAGAGAATGGATAACGAACTTCACAACACTTTTCGCTAATGTGACAACCTACGTAAAGGTAAAATGGTAGGAGGAATATGATGAGTCAAGATATTGAAAAACAAATTAATCAAGTAAATCAAAAGTTAAGAAGTGTATTTGAAGAACAAGACCGAAATCAATCCGCGATTCACATTCAGGAGCAAGCGGAAGCGGATTTTTATGAATGGAGAGGTCGAAGCCATCGTTTGTTTGATCGAATTTTAGGAACTTGGCATGGTGATAGAGAAATGTCTCAGTTTCTTATGAATACATATCAAGATGCACAACATGTTGAAAGAAAAGTCACATTTGAATTGGAAAACAAAAAAGAAACGTTGCTTAAAGAAAGACGAGACCTTAGTGATTTAGAAAACGACCTTTCCTATCAACAACAAAAATTAGCAAGGGAGGTCAATGCATGAGTTTAAATATGTATTTCGGAGAAGTACAAAGCCAAACTCAAAGCATGAATGCTGTATGTATCGCTACTATTCAAGGCATGGAACAAGCGATTCAGTCGATTGACGCTTTTGCAGTTGATACTGTGTTACAAGGGCAAACATATAGTAGTGCAAAAGCATTTTTTGTTCAAACCTTTCGTCCTTTAGCGCAAGGAATCATTTATTTATGTGAAGAATTAATCCGTCAGAATGATGCTTTTCCAAGTCAATTTCAATCACAAGTCGCTTCCACAGATGTAATTGAACAAGAAATATTAGAACAAATTCGAGAAATTGACCGAATGAAAGCAAGTATGGAAGCCATCAGTCAAGCTATGCCAATCCCAGGTATGGAAGCTATGGCAAATCTTTTTACTGTCATGAGGAAAAAACTGCAAGAAAAATTAGAACATCTATATGAATTTAATTATACTTCTAGTAGTAATTATGATACAGCACTTCAACTAGCTGCTAGTACCGCACAAGGTTTAGCAGAGGTACAAAGTGGAAAAGGTTTTAGTCCTGCAAGTGGTACATTTAGTACACAAGGGTTGAATATGGAATGGACAACTTCAATTCAAGCAATTACAGAAAGTAAAGCTCGTAAAGCACAAATTGAAAAAGCAATTGCTTTACGAGAACAAGAAGCAAATAGACCATGGTATGAAAAAACAGCTATCAGTACTTGGGAATTTATGAAAGAATTTTTTCAAGGCGCTGGCAGCGCGGCTTTCGAAAGCGTTATTGGACTAGAATCACCTGATAATGATGAATTAGAAAGCAAGTTAACTTATCAAGCGGGAAGGTTCACGGGAAATGTTATAGCAGGAGCGGCATCCATTATAGAAATTCTAGAAGGTCTTACCGTCATAGGCGGCTCTAATTTTTTAACTCTAGTCGCAACAGTAGGAACTGGTGGATTAGCATCACCAATTGCTATTACATTTGATGCAGCTGCTACAACGGCTGGAGTTAGTCTTGTTGGACATGGTGTATTTGTTGGGCGTAATGCAATTCAAAATAGTAAGGATACTCTTCAAAAATTCCAGGTGTAAAAACAGTAGAATACAATATGCCTAAGTTAAATATGGATGGCACTCCTACAGGAGAGTATGGAAATAAAGTATTCACAAAAACCATTTATGATCCTAAAATTATAAGTGATAAGGAATTTATTAACCGTGGAATTGAAGCAGCTAATGACGCTAAATTAAAAACTAGTGATGGAGTTCTTTCAAGAGAATGGACAGGTGTTGACAGTAAAGAGATAACTTGGAGAGGATACCATAAAGATGGAGAAATCTCTTCTTTTTTTCCAGAATAAATTAAAGATATACGAGGAGAGATATGTATGCAAAGAGAATTTAGATTAAAAGATGAGGATTTACTAGATTTAACTCATTTCCCTATACAAGCAGTGTTTAATATGGTAGATGATGAAAGATTTTTAAAGGTAATCAATTCAGTTTGTGAAGGAGTAGGATTTGGAGAGGAATATGGCGCATGTACTTTTCCAGGAGATTTGGATGAGTATGATATTGCCAATGGAGATTCATTTGAAGGAGTAGAATTTGCATTATACAGTGGTGATGAGGTAATAATTGATTATCGAACACTTTATCATTATTTAAAAAAAATGTGTGAGGGTTATTCGAAAAAGTATCCAAACACAATTAAGAGATTAGAAGACAGTCTTAACAAATTTATTGAATTATACAATATTAATAGGTAGAGACTATTTATAACTTACCCAAAATCATTATAAAAGGGTTACCGCCACATTGCCATCAAGCTAAAATTTTATTGTACCCCCAGAACGAGATTTTGTGCTAATTGGTCACAAAAAAGCTAGTTTTTTGGTTTTTAATATTTTAATTAGAAAAAGAAGACTACTATTTGCTTTTTAGTCTTCTTTTATTTGCTTTTTAATAGGTTGGTATATATTTTAAAAGAAATTAAAGGTGAAATGTGTGGTAAGCTACCTGAAAAATCTACTGGTGAAAAAATTTGGGACGGTATTGTAGATGGGACGGGACAAGCAGTTAGCGATACAATAGACGGAATAAAAGCTTTAGGAGATTGGGAAACGTGGGAAAACATGGGGAACGCTGCTTTGCACCCTATTGATACCCTTAGTACCATGTATAATGCATTATCGGATTCATTTATTAATGATGTAATAAATGGAGACGCAGAAAGTCGGGCAAAGTGGGGAAGTTATGCTTTAACACAAGTTGGAGTAGGACTTATTGGTGATAAAGGATTAAGTAAAGCAAGTAAATTAGGTCAAGCGGGTAAAGTGACCAAACTAGCAAAAAATAAGATTCCGCAAGCTATTTCACATATTACAAGTAATTTACAATTGGGAGATCGCTTTGCTTTTGCTGGTGGAAATAGTTTGCGATTTAGATCTGATACGCCTGATTTTAAAAAAGCTGAAGAAAAGCTGTCGACCTATCAGTTTGCTAGGGGTGAAAGTGATTCCGGTGGGAGTAATTTTGTTGATGAAAATCATACATCTTCACTTTCTAATAGGGAAATTATATCTAATTTACAACATACAGAAAAATTTAGACCAAATACACTCAAACATATCCTAGAGGGTGAAATAAATTGGCGTGGTGACGCAATGGGTTATCATACTGAAGTATTGGAGAATACACCTGGAAAAATAATTAGCGGAACAGAAGAGATATTAAATGATCAAGGCATCTATAAAGCTAGGGTAGAAGTAAATGGAACCCCTAAAACTGGAAATAGAGGATTTTCCACATTTTTTCCTAAAGATTGTAGATAATATAAATGAAGCATATAATAATAGAACGTATGAATTTGGTAACACATATTCTGTAATAGGTTCAGAGGGTATAAGGATTAGCATGTATATAGATGGGAATGGGAAAATTATCTCTGCTTTCCCATCGGAATAAATTTTATCTTTAGTATAAAGGAGTACAATAGTAATGAAATATCCATATAGCTTTGAAGTACTTACCAATGGAAAACTAGTTATGAGGCTTCCTCAAGAAATTAAACTTATTGAGACTTTTTTAGGCGTTGAAGTTTCTGCGTTTGGAGATTGGATTTTAGAAGAAATACATAGTGTTTTAAATGGGAAAGAAAATTACGTAGTAGTAAATGGAAACATTTGCGGTTTAGAAATTCGGAAAGATACAACTACTGTCCTAGACAACTTGGCTGAAGATGGTAAGGGAGATTTTTGTGAGATAGAAACGATTGAATTAGTAGATTTAATTCATATTTGGCTAGATAAACAAAAAGAATTTAAAAAAGGAAAAAATAAAGAATTGAAATAATAGATAGAGCGGACTTCTTATAGAAGTCCGCTCTATCTATTATTTCATATTTCTCCCATTATCTCAGGTTTTAAAGTCTTTTTTCCTAGATAATTATCAGCAATAGTCATTGCAAAAGAATCTAAAGGTATTTAGATATGATGATGGGTGGAGAGATAGTTCACATTATTAGGAAACTAAATTCTGTAGGAGTATATGTTGCAGAAGTTAAAAGTAGGAGTCTTCCAAAACAAGCGAAATCTTCGTTTTTTTCCTGAATATTGGAATGAAATTCAAAATGAAGATTAAAAATGGTAGTAAACTTCAATCACCAAATGATGAATTAATTGAATCATTTGAGGAATATTGTGAGATAAAATTACCAACTGATTTTATAGATTTTTTGAAAAAATATAATGGTTCTATTCCAATTACTAATGTTTTTTTACATGAAAAAAACGAACTTTTAATTGAACGTTTCTTATGTTTGTTTATAAAACCAATAGCCGAAGGTTTTCCGCAGGTGTGAGTCCAGATGGATTCTATATCGGCAAAATCTCCGGCTTTTTGTAATTGCCGATAAGCCTGGATCTTACTAATGGATGGATCTCTTTTTCGGGATGGGAATAACCAGGTATTTTCTAGAGTTTGGTATACGAATAGACTTCATCAAAAATAGAAGTAAGATTAATCATGCGTTCTTTCTTTGTTTCCCCCTCTTTGATTTTGAATTCTTTTCTCTTTTTCCGTTTTAACTTTACTATGGTTCTGTTTGAATTTGGAGTAAATCGCTGACACTGAATCCTGTATGGATCCCAATAAGAGAGAGAATATAGTCTCGTTCAGAATAATGAAGTTTGAGAACCCATTTCATATCTTCAATCTGTTCTTTATTTCTGAGGGGGTGGACATCAATGAGATGTGGTTTTTTGTTCACGGATTTTTAACATCTTTATTTACAGTGTTTTGAATGTGAACTAATAATAAAAGTTTGCTTTCAAATTAGAAAAGGTTAGTCCCTCACTCCACTCCAGCTAAAAACCTCACACCCAAAAACAAAGGGGAACTCAATTGTTCAAGCTCATATAAAGTTTCAATTTTGTCTAAGCATCCATTAGGATATACAATTGATCATCTATTTTTCTTTACATAATCTCCAGATACAGTCCATATCAACTATAGATTCTTGTCTTATGCTAAATGTAATCAAAAAGCAAGTAGATAAAGATAATGACTAAAACATTAACTCTAGATACTTTTTTGATGAATATTACAAATAAACAGGAGGTAATGAAAAATGATTAAAACATTATTAGCAGGAGCACTTTTAAGCACAGGATTGGTAGCGGGAGGTGCAGTAGGTGCAGATGATGCGAAAATGGACAATTTAAAGTCAAATGAAAATAGTTCAAATCAAGTAATTACACAGAGTGCAGATGGAACAACGTCTTTCTCACAAAACTTTGATTTACCTAAAGATGCAGTGCCAGCAACTCCTAAAGGAGACGTAAAAACTGTTGAAAGAACAGAAGGTACAGACTCTCAAGAAGGAAAAATGGTACCAACAAAAGAAGGTACAGATTCTCAACCTGGATTTGAAATGGGAGCCCATGAAAAACCAGAACATGCAAAAACTGTTGAGAGAACAGAGGGCACAGACTCTCAAGAAGGAAAAATGGTACCAACAAAAGAAGGAAATTAAATAATATATAGTTATAACGAAGAGCATCCAAAAGGGGTGCTCTTTTTATATTGTAGGGATTAACTAGTTTTACTCAATATAGAACTATAGGAGGAATTCAAGCTAGAATAGGGGTTACTGTCTCTTCAAATTATGGTGTTTGAAGCACTAGTTTTGGTGGTAACGTTACAACATAAACATTTTATTAGAGATTTTTTAAATTTACATACACTCTAGATAGACTACATATCAACTTCAGATACTTGTTTTATGATACAAGTAATCAAACAAAAGGAGGGCAATACAAAATGATTACAACAGTATTAACAGGGCACTCTTTTAAGTACAGGAGATTATTAATAGGTGGAGAAAATGTTGAGGATGTACAGACAGATAAACATATTCCATATGAAAAAAATGAATTACAGCAAACTCTAGAAAAGTACGATTCGAAGAAGTTTGAGTTATAAAAAGAAAATAGATAAATATAGTGAAAATAGATAAATTAACAAGAGAAGAGTACTTTGTGTATATAACAGGTGATTTTCATTTGGATATAGGGCTTGAATCAAACTTTTATACTAAAATATATAAGGCAAAAAGGAGGGAGTACATTGAACAAAATTATTTATGGAATATTAATTTTAATGTATACTTTGTATTCATTTTTTGTAAGTGATGGAAGTGAAGTAAGGTTTATTATGGTGTTAACTATAGTACTTATCTTTTCTGTGGTTCTAGAAAAAGGAAATGCAAACAAAACGACTGATTAAAGGTCTTTTTGTTTGCATTTTTTAGTTGGCTATTACAGTCCAGATGTTTTAGGGATAGCACCAAATCGCCATCAAGCTTAAAGAACGATTTATCCCCAAACAATAAAAATGATCCTTTTATTACAAGTTAGCACCAAATTTCGTTTTTGGGACACTATTAAATTTTTAGTTGATGAAAACACCCGCCTAAAATAGAAAACTTTTAACCTATTATCATTTATTCCGTAGCTTTTAAGGTATTTAACACGACTTTGGTTGCGTCTGCAATAAGTTTATCATCGTATTTAGCATCTTCTTTATCATGATTAGAAAGTATAGCAAGAACAATCGGCTTTTTATTTGGTGGCCAAATAATTGCGATATCATTTCTTGTTCCGTAAGATCCCGCGCCTGTTTTATCAGCTACTTCCCATCCTTTTGGTACGCCAGCGCGAATCAAATTATCCCCAGTTGTATTTCTCTTCATCCAATCTACTAATAGCTCACGTTTTTCTATTGGAAGTGCAGTTCCTAATGTAAATGATTGAAGTGTCTTAGCTATCGCTTCTGGTGTACTGGTATCATGTGTTTCTCCTGGATGCACTTCATTTAATTCAGGTTCAAATCGTTCTGAAGTAGTAACAGTATCTCCCATTTCTCTCAAGATTTTTTCAAATTCAGAGGGTCCCCCTAACTGTTTAAGAATCAAATTATGCGCTGTGCTGTCACTATATCGAACAGAAGCATCTGCAAGTTCTTTTAACGTCATTCCTGTATCAACATGCTTTTCAGTAATTGGATTATAATTAGAAAGATCTTCATGAGTATACGTAATCCTTTGATCAAGAGCTTCTAATGAGTTCTTGCGTAAAAGAGCGCCCACAGCTAATGATTTAGATGTAGATGCAAATGCAAAACGATCATCTGAATGATAAGCAACAGTTTGATTCGTACCTGTGTCCAGTGCATAAATACCAAGCTTAGCATCATATTCTTTTTCAAGTTTAGCGAAAGATTGATTACCTGTATTTTCTTGTTTAATTTGATTAGCTTGATTCGTTTGTTTAGGTGGTTCAGATTGAGTGTTACTATTGGAACAGCCTATAAGTGATACACATGAAAGTAATACTACAGGCACAATCTTTTTGTAATGTAAAATGTTAAAGAACTTGTTTAAAACGAACATAAATTTTCAACCTCTTTCAAGAATATATGGATTTTGTCTAGGTATTCTAAATACCAATGCAATTAAAGATAGCATAGGGTAACAATACTACTGCAGCTAAAATTTCACAGGTTAAAGGACATCCAAAACGTTTATATGATTGATAAATCACGGTTTGGGGTGTTTCTTTTTTTTTTTGCTACTTGTAATGCTTCACCTGTGAAAGTATTAAACTTGTAATACTTAACAGTAGTATTACGATGCATATTTTTCACTTTTTGGGATAATAAGTCCTTTCTTTTTTTTTGTAATACATAAAAATAGATGTCAAACGGGATATGTTGTATCCAATCTGGACAACTAATATTAGAAATACACTTATTAGACACTCTAAGGGATAAATTTGTTCCACTTTAAGATGAGGCAGAATTTGGGGTTTGTAAAATAACAATGGAACTATGTGTTTTTTCGTCATACAAAAACCTCTACATATAAGTAGAGGTTTTTAAATTGTATATTAATGAATTATGCTTTTTTAAATAAAGCAAATCGAGTTCGGGTAAACGAAGAACATAGAATACGTAATTTTAACTAGATTTATTATTAGCTAGTTTATCTCCACCACCAAGCTCCGCCTCAATCTGCGAAGTCTTCGATGACTCATCCATACGCCAATACGTAATAAAGCTTATCGCGATACATCCAGCTACGTAGAAGTAGAATAGTGATTCCATTCCGATACTCTTTAGCCATAATGCGATGAACTCGGCTGTTCCGCCAAATATCGCAACGGTTAGTGCATACGGTAAACCTACGCCAAGTGCGCGAATTTCAGTTGGGAAGAGTTCGGCTTTTACAATTGCGTTAATGGAAGTGTAACCAGTAACGATAATGAGGCCGACCATCATGAGTAAAAATGCTATCATTGGTTCTGTCGTTTTTTCCATGAAGAAGAAGATTGGTGCTGTTAGTAACGTTCCGAGAATACCGAAAGCCATTAATAGTGGGCGGCGTCCAATTTTATCGGATAATAGCCCTGCAATTGGTTGAAGTACAACGAATATAAGTAGTGCGGCAAAGTTAATCCAGCTTACAACTTCTTTCGGAAGACCGACTGTGTTTACCATGAATTTTTGTAAATATGTTGTGTACGTATAGAATGCAACAGTGCCTCCTAGTGTTAGGCCGACTACTGTTAATACTGCTTTCGGGTGTTTCATAAGAGCGCGAACGGTTCCTGCGCTTTCGCGGTTTTTTGATTCCATATTTGAGAACTGCTCCGATTCATCCATTGTACGTCGAAGCCATAATACAGCTACTGCTCCCATCGCACCAATAATGAATGGAATACGCCATCCCCAAGCTTTCATATCTGGTTCGCTTAGTAATTGCTGAAGAACAATTTGAACACCTAACGCAACCATCTGTCCAGCAACGAGCGTTACATATTGAAAACTTGAATAAAAACCACGGCGTCCACTACTAGCCATCTCAGATAAATATGTTGCGGAAGTTCCGTACTCTCCGCCGAGTGATAATCCTTGCAGTAAACGGGCAAGAACTAAAATAATTGGTGCCATAATACCGATGCTTTCGTAACTAGGTGTACAGGCGATAATTAAAGAACCACCGGCCATAACCGTAATCGAAAGCGTTAATGCTGCCCGGCGTCCGTGCCGATCCGCATAACGTCCCATTAATAAACTTCCGATAGGGCGCATTAAAAATCCAACTGCGAAAATAGCTGCTGTGTTCAGTAACTGACTCGTTGGATCTCCTTTAGGAAAGAACTCTGCTGAGAAGTAAACAGCGAAAGCAGAGTAAACGTACCAGTCATACCATTCAATTAAATTGCCGACGGAACCTTTGAAGATATTGCCGGCGACTCGATTAGATTTTGCTTGAGCCATACTAATTCCTCCTCTTGCTTATAAATAAAATGATAATTATGAAAGCGCGTTCATTGTAGTTGAATTGTACTGTCTAAAGAATAAAATCTCAATATTGTGACACTTTTATTCTTTTTGTACTTTATGTACATGGTTATTTTTAATAGTTGATTCATTTTCAGTTTTGTCATAATAATAGAAAAAGGAGATTGATAGTTTTGAATATTTTATCAAAGGATATGGAGTATGAAAAAATCACGAAAATTGTCGTTACAAACGAAAATATTAGGCTTAATTATTACATTAATTTTATTTGTCGTTCTCCTATTAGCGGGAATATTCGTTTACATTCAGTCCGTTGATACGAAGCGCCAAGTAGAGCAGCTAGCACTGCAAACGGCTAAATCTTTGTCTTTTATGCCAGCTATAAAAGATGCTTTTCAATACAACGAGCATAAAAGTACTATTCAATCCATTGCGGAACAAGTTCGTGAGCAAGCTGGTGCAGATTATGTCATTATAGAAGATCGCTTTGGGGTGATGTATTCCCATTCTAATTCGGGGTTGATTGGTACAAAGAGTAACAATCCATATAACTATGAAGCACTCACTTTTGGTGGCTATTATACGCTCGAAGGAAATGGGGAAAGTGGTCCTGCTTTAATGGCGAAGGCACCCATTATTGTTCATAACGGAGACTACGATCAAGTAGTAGGTGTTGTGACAGTAGAGTTTTCAATAAAAGGTATCGAATCTAACATACTGAGCAGAACGAAAGAAATTATACTCTTTTCCTTAGCTGTATTACTAGCTGGCAGTGTTGGCGGCATTCTTCTAGCACGTAGCATTCGTAAAGATACACTCGGTTTAGAACCGAATGAAATTGCAGCGTTATACCGGGAACGAAGTGCGATACTACTATCCATAAAAGAAGGAATCATCGCTATTGATCAAAACGGTTTTATTACTATGATGAACACTTCGGCAGAAGAAATGTTGCATGTAAGTGATGACTATATGCAGCAGCACATTTCAAAAGTTTTACCGGAATTTAATATGGAGAGAGTGTTAGAAAGCGATCAAGAAATCGCGTTTCAAGATAAAGTGTTTATTTTAAATAGGACACCGGTACTCGAAAATAACAGTACGGTAGGTATTGTATGTAGTTTTAGAGATAAAACAGAACTGCAAAACTTAGTGAATACGATATCTGAGGTAAGAAAGTATTCTGAGGATTTACGCGCTCAAACACATGAATTTACAAATAAACTTTTCGTCTTATCAGGATTACTCCAGTTAGGGCACTACAAAGAAGCGATTGAATTTATTCAACAAGAATCTAATATTCATCAAAGCCAAAACCATATTTTATTCCATCAAATTCATGATGCGAAAGTACAAGCTATTTTATTAGGAAAAATCGGAACAGCATCTGAGAAGAAAATTGATTTTCATATTGAAGGAGATAGTGCGCTTCAACCGTTACCAGAACATATAAAAGTTTCGCACCTTATTACGATCCTTGGAAACATAATCGACAATGCGTTTGATGCGGTGAGTGAAAGAGGGGAGAAGAATGTTTCATTTTTTGTTACGGATATTGGACACGACATTGTGTTTGAAGTGATAGATAGTGGAGCAGGGATACCGGCAGAAAAAATCACGACCATTTTTCAAAAAGGGTTTTCAACGAAAGGAAATGATCGTGGTTACGGACTAGCAAACGTGAAAGAAATGGTAGATTTACTAGGAGGAACAATTGAAATTCAAAACGAGAAAAATGGGGGAGCTATTTTTACAATTTACCTTCCGAAAACATTGAAAGAAAGTATATGACAAACAGGGGGATGGGCATATGTTGAAGGTTGCAATTGCAGAAGATGATTTCCGCGTCGCGCAAATTCAAGAAGAGTTTTTATCAAAAATAAAAGATGTAAAAGTGATCGGAAAAGCATTGAACGCAAAAGAAACGATGGAACTACTACAAAAGGAAGAAATCGATTTACTTCTATTAGATAATTATTTACCAGACGGGATCGGCACAGACTTATTGTCGAAAATCCATGCTGACTTTCCAAACGTTGACGTTATTATGGTTACTGCGGCAAATGAAAACCATATGTTAGAAAAAGCAATTCGAAATGGCGTAAGCAACTACCTTATAAAACCAGTCACGTTAGATAAATTTGTTCGCACAATTGAAGACTATAAAAGAAAGAAGCAACTGTTACATAGTAACAATGAAGTAAATCAAGCACTAATCGATAATTTTTTCGGCACTTCGCAAATACAAGACATGAAAAACTTACCGACAGGTGTTGATCCACTAACACTGCAAAAAGTGAAAGGAATTATAAAAGGATTCGAAGAGGGAATTACAATAGAAGAAATGGGAGAACAAATGGGGGCTTCCAGAACAACCGCAAGAAGATATTTAGAATACTTAGTAGCGACAAACGAATGCACAGTAGAATACACATATGGCATTATCGGACGACCAGAACGAAAGTATCGAATAGGACGAGGGCTATGAAAAAACGATTATTACTATGTATATGGATCATAACAGGAGTACTAGCTGGTTGTTCTTCAGAAAAATCTCAAACGAATACAGTAAACATAGACAAAGTAGAAATCGTTGCACCAAACGTTCAAGGAGCGGGATGGGACTTAACGGCACGGGCGATGCAGAAAACACTGACAGAAGAGAAAATCTTCACAAAACCAATCACTGTCACAAACAAAATAGGCGGCAGCGGTGATGTCGGATGGAAATATACGAAACAAAAAGGTGGTCACGTACTGGCGATTAACTCAAGCTTACTCATAACGAACAACCTACTAGGCCACAGTAAACTAACATATAAAGACTTCACACCGCTCGCAACGCTAGCATCAGACTGGGAAGTCGTTGCCGTCTCAAAAGACTCAAACATAGAAAACGCAAACGAACTAATGGAACAACTAAAACAAGACAAGAAAAACTTCAAAATCGGCGTTGCCCCAGGCCTAGGAAACGACGATCACTTATCCTTCGTACAAGTAAGCAAAGCATTCGGCATAAACCCAGCCGAACTACAATTCTTCGTCTACGAAAACAAAGAAAAAATCATAAACGCTCTAACGAACAAACAAATCAACGCCGCAACAATGACCCTATCCGAAGCCGAAAAACAATACAAAGCCGGCAAAATAAAAATACTAGCCGTATCCGCACCAAAACGACTAGACCGACTACCAGAAATCCCAACGTGGAAAGAACAAGGAATCAACGTCATATTCCAGCACTGGAAAGGAATTATGGGCCCGAAAGATATGACAGAGGAAGAGGTTGCTTATTGGGATGGTGTTATTAAAAGAATGGTGGAGAGTGATAGTTGGAAGGGGATTTTGAGGGAGAGGGGTTGGGAGGATTTTTATAAGGATAGTGGGGAGACTAGGTTGTTTCTTGAGGAGAGTTATGGATGGTATGGAGAGATAGTTGGTGGAGATAGAGGAGATAAGTAATTTTGGTACTTTGTACTTATAAAATATCTATATCATTCTTAGCATGTGTATTTAAAAGTTTAAGCATGGATTATGTAGTTGAAAATGTCTTAATATAAACATTTCCTTTTATAAAAATAATACGTTATTATAATTTTATAAGTTAAGATAGGAAGGGAAATAAAATGGATGTTAATAATGTAGAGTTGCCAGAATCACTAAAAGAAGTACTTTGGGACGGGTGGATACTCCTTGGTTTCATATTTGTTGTATGTACCTTGCTAGTAATTATTAGATCTTATATACCAGATGATATGCTACCTATTATTAAAGGTGCTATAGCATTAGTTATTTTAGGTGGGATATTTTATATAGGTTATTAAAGTAATTATTATGGTTTATGAGTGAAAAGGAGTTAAGATGGCTAAGCGAAAGAAGAAGCAAGATGAATCAATATTGGGATCTTTACTAGTTATGACGTTTTTTGGAGTGTTGTGGAAACCAGAATTTTTAGTACCGATAGTAATGCTATCAGCAGCAATCATATTATTATATATGTATGTGAATGTAAAAAAACTACGAGAATTTCGGCAATCAGGAATTTATGATATTGATAAAATGAGCGGACACCAGTTTGAAAAATATTTAGGAAGTCTATTTCAGGCTTTGGGTTATAAAACAGAGGTTACTAAAGCGTCTAACGATTTTGGTGCAGATTTAATTTTGAGAAAAAATGATAAAAGAATTATTGTACAGGCAAAACGCTATAAAAATAACGTTGGAATTAAATCTGTCCAGGAGATTGTTGGTGCAAAAGAATTTTATAAAGCTAATGAAACATGGGTTGTTACAAATAGTGAATTTACAGCCGCTGCATACAAACTTGCTAAAGTGAATCGGGTTGTATTAATTAATCGAGAGAAACTTATTAAGCTAATTAATCAAGGGAAAAGAGAAAAGAGAAATTAGGGATATAAAAGGTCCTAGACTTATGGAAAAGACACTATGAAAAGTGTCTTTTTGTTTTGGGAATAGAAAAATAATCCAGAAAACTTATATTTTAGTATATAATTTAAAATGATAATAGCGTGTAATAATATTTTTAATAGTAAAAGAGAAATTGTGATAAGATTTTAGTTTTTAACATTGATTATTTGTATATATTTATATTAGGTTCCTATAAACATACAATGTTCATAATATGAAAAAAAGAGGGGATTCTTGTGGGTTTACACATTATACCGAATGATTTGCCAAGCTTGACTCCAGGTGAGAGAAAAGTGCTTGAAAAGGTTCGGTCTTTATATAAAGATGTGCAGAGAGAAGCGTATTTATATATTCAGCCAAGACTTAGACATTTAGAACCTGATTTTATTTTAATTGATTCACAAAGAGGTGTAACAATCTTTGAAGTGAAAGATTGGGAACTTTCTTATATTAGTAGAGCGGATAGAAGAAAGGTAGATTTAGCAGATGGAAAACAGGTAGATAATCCATTTTGTAAAGCTAACTTATACCATACTGCAGCACAGAGGTTATTTAGGTTGCAAGATATTTTAAAAAGTGAAGGGAACGAATTAAAGTTTAAATTACATACTAATGTTATATTTCCATATCTTCATTCTAATAAGATTGAAGATAGTGGATTAGAGCAAGTATTTAATCAGCCACCAGCGCAGTATATTTCATCTGACATGTTAAGTAAAGTAAATATAAATCAATTATTCAAAAATGAATTTAGTTTCGTAGAAGAAGATGAAATTATTGCAATACGAACTCTATTATTCCCGGAAATTAAAGTTAGTTGCAGTGATAATCAAATCAGTACAAAAGAATTAATTACCGCACTAGATGCAGAGCAAGAACGTTTTGCAAAACGTGTACCGTATGGCCATTATATGGTAACTGGGGTTCCGGGTAGTGGAAAAACAGTTTTATTGCTAGCTCGTGCGATTCATCTGGTACGTGAACATCCAGAATGGAAAATAAAGATATTAACGTATAATAAGTCGTTACAAACAAAAATTGAAAATAAATTGAATTCTTTAGCAGCTGATCTTGCCTTTATGAATGTGCGCTTGGAGAATATAGATGTTAGCACTTTTCATAAATTTGCGCTAGATACAGCGAGTATATGTGTACCAAAGAAATCTAATGTGAAATGGTGGAATGAAGAGTTGCCCGAAATTGCTATACAGCGAGCGCAAGCGTCATATGATGCCGTTTTAGTGGATGAATATCAAGACTTTCTAGATGATTGGATTCGATTGTGTGTGAAGTCTTGTAAAGAGCATATGTATGTTAATAATCAAAAGGAAACTGTTACTGGGATAAATTTATTTTTAGCAGGAGATAGACTACAGAGCATTTATAATAACTCGGATCATAGTTGGAAGAGCTTAGGTATTGATATGCGTGGACGAAGTTCTTTACTAAAGAAATCATATCGTGCCGGTAGTCAACATATAGATTTAGCCCTTAATTTCTTGAAGCAAGAAAAGAAATTGGAAGAGGAGGTAAATAAATTTTATTGCCCAATGAGTGAGCTATCTTTTGAGAATGAAATGAAAGATGGAGTTAGTTTTATTGAAGGATCATATGAAGATATTAGTAATAGAGTTTACGAACTTATTAAGCGCAAGGGCTATAAGCCAGAAGATATATTAATTTTGTGTAGAGAGCGAAAAGATTGTGAGAGTATACAGATGAAATTAAATTATGAGATACGTCAAAAAGTAAAAGTTACAAAAAATATTACTGAAGGACATTTAATTATAACGACATATCATTCATCAAAAGGTCTTGAGGCACCAATTGTATTTTTAGTTGATGTAGACAAGTTTGAGAGAATGCAGCTCGAACAAAATGATATTAAACTACGTAAGCTATTATATGTAGGCATGACAAGATCATCTGAGCATTTATACATTCATGCTGGAAGTTATGATAAACCTTCCTTTGGACAAGTATTAAGGAACGAAATATCTTGAGGGTACCCTTGAAAATCTAAAGAGGAGTATAATTGAACTGAAT
The DNA here is from genome assembly GCF_038003645.1 of Bacillus sp. FSL E2-0195. NCBI lineage: Bacteria > Bacillati > Bacillota > Bacilli > Caryophanales > Bacillaceae > Bacillus > Bacillus sp. FSL E2-0195. The sequence continues at coordinate 936,889 of NZ_JBBOPN010000001.1, forward strand.
GTTAAAACATTAAAGGTGTAGGACGGGGGAATTATGATGATACATACTTTAGTAAGGGGACAAAAGATAGACGTCACAAAGAATCATCCGGGGATTAGAGGAGTACTGGTAGATTTAACTTGGGATGCCCCGATGAATATGGATGTAGATGCATCAGCTTTTTTAGTAGGTTTTAATGGGAAAATTACTAAAGAAGAAGATTTCGTTTTCTATGGACAACCTTATTCTAGTTGTCGATCTGTTCAATTGGACCAAAATGAAACAAATGGAAATAAACAAAGATTTTCGATAGATTTTACTCATATAAAAGATGACGTACAAAAGATTGTATTTTCGATTACAATTCATAATGCCGAAGAGAAGAAACAGGCGCTACGAGATGTTTCACATATTCAATTAAAAATAAGCAACGCACAATCAGGATTAGAAATTATTCATTTTCCTATCACACATCCATTTACAGATGAGAGTGCCATTATTGTTGGAGAGCTGTATCGACATGGGGGAGGATGGAAATTCAATCCTATTGGAGCTGGCTATTTTGGTGGGTTAGCTGAATTATGTGAAAATTTTGGGATAGAAATCGCAGATGATGAAAAACAAACTGCTCCTCCTGTAGAGAAGAAAATAGTTCCTACTCCACCTCAAGTACAAAAAACTATTAATGTAGTGAAGGTTGAATTGAAGAAAAAACAATCTATAAATATACAAAAATCTAAAATGGTAACTGCTACTTTAGAGTGGGAAACAAATAAAGATTTAGACTTATATTGTTTTTACGTAACGACTAATGGAGAGATAGGAAAGATTTATTATAAAAATCTCGGTTCGTCTAAAGTGTCGCCGTACATTGTGTTGGACGGTGATTCACAAGAGCCAGGAAAAGAAACAATTCGTATTTACCGATCAGAAGCTTTAAAATATGTTTTATTTGCTGCATATAGTGCTGTCGGAAATGGAATAGGTAGTTTCTATTCTATGAAGGCTAAAGCTGTTGTCGATAATCATATGGGAAGCGTTGTAACAGCACCGTTATTAGAAATAAATGACCATGCTTATTGGGTGTGTATTGCTCATATTGATTTCACGAATTCAAATGAGATGAAAATTTCACATGTAGAAAGCTACTCAAAAGACCATTCAGAGGCTTCACCACTCTTGTACGAGAACGGGAAGTTTCGAATGGATGTCGGACCGATTGAATTTAAAAATGAAGAGGATTATCAGAAGTATTTTAAATAATAGAGTAGAAAATCATACATCATATTGTATGATTTTTCTTTTATACATAGTTTGGTAAAATAGTAGTAATTGTAACGGTGGAGGATGAAAATGTTAGAGCAACTCATAATTGAATTGGCTAAATTAACGAAGCAGGTTGAAGATATAAATGGTGATAAAACTTATTTGGTTATAAATAAAGATGATGAAGGATTATACGTTGAAGCTAAATTTTCACGTGAGCAATATGATGAGGAAGCACCATCTTATTTTAAAGCGAGTTTTGAAATTCTTAAGGTTGCTTGGAGAAAATTTATCGCTATGCGTACAGTAAAGAGTGAAGATTTTGGACAAGCGAGTGAATGTAATACTTTCATGGTAGCTTTCTTTTCACAGTTTCCATTTGTGGATGTAATGGGAGCAGGAGCTATTACATTTAAAGAAGCCCAAACTGATAACCTACCAAGTGAAAAATATGATAAAGTCATGCTCTTTTTAGAAGAGATCATGAATGGTACATATAATCCAAGTACGTTACGTGAACAAATGGATGAAAATTTATATAGTAGGAAGTCTCGCGCACGTCAAGATCTAAGGTTGTTGGGCTTTTTGAATGAATCTCATGAAATGAATCAGCTGCTATTAAGCGAATATGTTCAATCGGAAGATAAGAAAAACTACATGGCACAGCTAGTTTTGAAACAAGAATATTTCCGTCATGTTTTATTCGTTCTTGGATTGTTAGAGAAGCATTCAAAGGATGAAAAGAAAGAAGCTCTAGTTGATTTTGGAATGACGATTGTCCGAAATTCATTAGGGGATAATTTGATGGTCGAATCGGTAGCGAAGCGGCGTACGAATAATTTACTAGATTGGCTTGAAAAAGTAGGAGTAATTAATGATGAATGGATTCCTATTGAACAATATGAAAAAGATGATGGGGAAAAGGGCGGTAGCATGAACAGTAATTTACGTGAAAAGTTTTTAACGGTTATGAATGAGTATTTACAGGCAAGAACAGAAAGATTTGCGGGTCATAAAATGGGATCGGTTGTTAGGAATGAGATGACAACGGAAATAACGAGGTTGCCATTTATTGATCATAATCAGTATGTTGTCACAGGATCAATTGGACAAGGAAATTGGGCTGCTGTTCCATGGCTTGCGATCATGAATAAAGACATTACGAAATCTACGCAGAGTGGTTATTATATCGTTTATTTATTTAGTGAAGATATGGAGCGATTATATTTAACGATAGCACAAGGGGTAACTAAAACGGATAAAGATGAATTGGATAAAATTAAAGAAGAGATTCGAGAGCAAATACAAATGTCACAAAAGGTGAAAAAAGATGATGAGATCTTCCTAGGGACAAGTCCGAAAGCGAAAGGATATGCGAATTCAACAGCGGCTTATATTGCGTATGATGTTAATAAAATGCCAAGCGAATCAGAATTAGTTGAAGACTTGGAAGAAATGCTTCGTTATTATGAGGGATTTATTGCTTACAAAGAGGAAGGAACGAAATATGAAATGATCTATGAGAGGAAAGAAGTATATTTAGATCAGCAATCAATTATCGATCATGTGTCTTCTTATATTCAAAGTAAAGGTTTCTATTATGAGAAAAAGGATCTTATTAATTTCTTCCTTTCATTAAAGACGAAGCCGTTTGTGATTTTATCAGGCATTTCGGGTACAGGGAAAACGAAAATTGTTCAGTGGTTTGCGGAGAGTTTAGGAGCTATGGAAGAGAATGGACAATTTACGCTTATTCCGGTTCGACCTGATTGGAGTGATAGCTCTGATTTACTTGGTTATGTGAACCTTCAAGGGGAGTTTCAAGAAAGACCGTTAATTAAAGTTCTTGAAGCCGCAGATGCAAATCCAAATAGACCGTATTTTGTAGTGTTGGACGAGATGAACTTGGCTCGAGTGGAATACTACTTTAGTGATTTTTTAAGTGTAATTGAAAGTCGTAAATGGAAAGATGGAAAAATTGTTACGTCACCTGTTCTTCCAGAGTCAATTACGAATAAGCATATTACGATTCCGTCAAATGTATATATTATCGGAACTGTAAATATGGATGAAACGACACATCCGTTAAGTAAGAAAGTATTAGATCGTGCGAATACAATTGAATTTAATACCGTTAGCTTAGATTATTTTAATTTCTTAATGGATGTAGAAGAGAAGGAAGCTGAAATTGCTTCGAATCGCTCCTTAGCAGCCGAGTATCTTCATCTAAAAGATTGTTTTAAAGAAAACGAAGATCTTGTGAGGAATATATCAACTACTTTAATAGAAATAAATAAAACACTTGAATCAGTTGGGGCTCAAGTTGGGTATCGTATACGAGATGAAATTTGTTTCTATATGGCATACAACGAACAAGGAAAGTTATTGTCGTTCGATGAAGCACTTGATTATCAAATATATCAAAAGATTTTACCGCGTCTTGCAGGTAGTGATGGAAGAACAGAAGAGATATTAAAGCAGTTGTATGTATTATGTGCAAATGAAGAATATGATAGCGGCAATAACGATGCTTCATATGCTAAGTATCCTCGTTCAGCTAACAAGCTGTCTCATATGTTAAGGAGGTTCGAGTATGATGGTTTCACCTCTTTCTGGATCTAATAATGAAATAGAGATAGTTAAGATTGAAACAGAGGAGCTATCATTGACGATTAAAGGAAATCCTTATCATGAAAAATACGAGAGTTTAAAAGAATATCAAGCTATGAACGCAGATGAAATGATGTATTTTCATGTAGATGGGAAGGCGGAATCCGTTTCTGTATTTGATGCGAGATTGAAGAAATTGGATGAATGGAACGAACATCCGCCAATCTTTTTTGAGAATAGAAGTTATCAACTTGTTGTTGTTCCGAAAAATAATAGGCAGTTTTCTTTTTATCATGAACATCCGGGTTTTCGAAAACAAGTTAGTTCTATTCAAATGGGTTCACTTCATGTGTTAATGGGAAATCTTTCGTTTCCAAATGAAGTAGGAAATACAACGTTTGAAATTAAAGATGATAAAGAAACTTTACTAACAGTTACATTTGAAGTTTTCCCGTCAAAACTTGATTATAAGGATGATTATAGAGCTTTATTAGATGAAGTAAATGATGAAATTTATAATTTAGCGTTTCATTTACTGAAAAGAACTTACTTAGGAGCATCTGCAATTTACGCTACAAATCCATCGAAGAGTGAGTTCTATCGTATTTTAAACGATTCCTTTGAGCGTTTTATGAAGTCAATCTCTCACATTAAACGGCAACCGCATCATACGCTTATGACTAGGCATCAACTTGTACGAGGAGAAAAAATTCGTAAATTGGATTCTGTCGGAATGAACTATTTGCGAAAACGACCGCACCTGCTGCAAGGAGAAAACAGTATACCAACTAAAGGCATTACAGCTTATAAGGAAGTGTCTTATGATACGCTGGAAAATCGATTTGTTAAATGGATGATTCAAAGAGTCGTACATAAAATAGATGATTTACTTAAGGCGCTAGAGCCAAAGTCTAGATATACACGTGGTGTAACTGATGAAGATTTGCTAGAACGTGTAAAGAATATGAAGTATCGAATGAAAAATGAATTGAACGATCCATTTTGGAGAGGAATCGGAAAATTGGATCGCTCAGTCTTTTCACTCGTTATCCAAATGGCGGCAGGCTATAGAGATGCGTATCAAATCTTCTTGATGCTATCGCGCGGTTTAACATTAAGAGGACAAATTTTTAAAATGTCGGTAAAAGATGTCGCTAGATTATACGAATACTGGACATATTTAAAACTCGGACAAATTCTATCGAAAAAGTATACACCGCTCCATCAAGATGTTATTCAAGTTAAACAAGACGGTTTATACGTAACGCTTGATGAAAGTAAAACCGCAAAAAGAACGTTTAAACATCCAGTCACAGATGAAGTAATAGAACTTTACTTCCAGAAAAGAAACAGCGGACTGCCAACAGTTACACAAAAACCAGATACGATGCTCGCTATTGAGAAAAAGGGAAAGAGCTATCAATACCAATACATTTTTGATGCGAAATATCGAATTGATTTTGCTGAAAGCTCTCATTATAAAAGGAAGTATGGCACCCCTGGTCCAATGGAAGAAGACATTAATACAATGCATCGTTACAGAGATGCACTAGTAGTAGAACAAGAAGGACCATTTGAACGAACAGCTTACGGAGCGTACGTACTATTTCCGTGGAACCAAGAGGAAGCATACGAGAACCATCCATTTTATAAAAGTATAGAAAAAGTAAATATCGGTGGCTTCCCGTTCTTACCAAACGCAACAAGACTAGTCGAACAATTTTTAGACCATCTCATTGAAAAGAGCCCAGAAGAAATAATAAGAGAAGGCATTCTTCCAAGAGGAACAAAAGAAGAATGGCACTCCTCACTAGAAGAAAAAGTATTAGTGGGCAGCGTGAAAACTGAAAGTGACTATGAAACATATAGGAAAGAAGGCCTATATCAGCTACCGGTCACGCGGTTAAAACCAGGATGGCAAGAAGCGAAGTACATAGCATTATATGCACCGAAAAAATGGCACGGAGAAAAAGGCGGCATTCAATACGTAGCCAAAATCAAACACATTCAAATGCAACAAAACGATGAATATGTACATTTCGAACTAGAACCATGGAAAAAACTAGACCACCTCATCCGCCCAGTAGGATATGGCATTCAAACATACACAATAACAACTATATCTTTATTAAAAGAAGTACAAGAGCTTCCAGAACTATTTATGAAATCAAAAGAAGAACGAAGTCTTTGGAAAACGTTACGTCGTTTTACGAAACAAGTTAAGGTTGAGCTGGATCATTGCAACTTAGATGAGGCATCTTCTGTTAAGAGTTATTATGTGCAGGACGTTCAGATTTGGGTTGATTATGAGAATGGGGTTGTTATGGTGGGGAGAGATGGGCTAGTTAAAGAGGTTGCTTTGGAGTTGGTTGTTGGTAGGAGTTCGGTGTTGTTTAGGGAGGTTTTAGAAGTGCTAAATGTTAAGGAATAGCACTTAGATACAAAGGTGATTAAGTCATGGATAAAGGCCAAATTTATTTTTGCATGGAACTAATGATTTTAGGTGAAGTGGAGAAACATTTAAATATTATAGATAAATATTAGTTGGATAAAGTGTATTGTTAGCTATGGGAAGAAGAGCATATGAGGTATATGCTCTTCTTTTTATTTGTAAATAAAGTGGATGTAAAATTAAAATGATGACCTCCACCCTGTCAAGATAAAGGTCATATTTTATTTATATTGGTGTTACTAAATTTAATCTATATAATCCTCTTGCACCTCCCCCAACGTCACCCCCTAACCTAAAGAAGACAAATCAAAAAGGGGGGACCAAACCAATCATGAAAACCACCACAAAAGAAAAAAGAAATACCATCATCATGTTACTACTATCAGCCGCAATAGGAATTTTTTCACCACTACTCATGTACATTACACTGGCACGTAAAAATGAAGTGTACAAATATCATTGCCGAAAGGCGTTCAACTTTCATTTGTTAATTTTTCTTCTATTTAATATTAGTTCGCGTATTAGTGATGTTTTGTTTTGGATTGTGTTTGCTCTTGAGGTAGTTCAAGTGATCATGGTTGCGTGGAAAGTAATACGCGACGAGCCATATCGTTATTTCATTCGAATTCCGTTATTTAAAGAAGATAAGTACGCAGTGGAAGGAGAATAGGTGATGAAACAAGAAGTGGAGATAAGGAGAAAGCGAATTTTTATTATGGCCGCAGTGTTGTTTATTGCGATTTATATTATTTTACGAAAAAGAAAGTATGAGTACTTTTATGACGGTATTAGTGAGTATGAACATCGTTATAGAAGGAATGTTCCTTTTGTATTGCTTGTTGTAGGTTTGTTTCAATATTGTAGGCGGAATGAGATGAGCTTTTCTTATATGCTTCAGTATGTGAAAGAGAAGTTAGCGGAGTAGGTGATGATATGGCGTGGATGATTAGTGAGTTTGCAAGTGTTGGGGATGTTACGGTGCAGACGCTTCGTTATTATGACAAAATTAATTTATTAAAGCCGAGCGATTATACTGAGGGTGGGCATCGGTTATATACGACAGATGATTTGTATGTGCTGCAGCAAATTCAATCGTTTAAGCATCTTGGGTTTTCGCTTGGGGAAATTCAAAATATTATATTGCAGCGTGATATAGAGACAGAAGAATTTTTAAGACAAATGCATTTTCAAAGGGAAGTGCTTTTGGTAGAGCAAGAAAGAATTGCGAAGGTGCTTTCACATATGGATGAGATGACGAAGAAGTTTCAAAAGGAAGAACGCGTGGATATCGCTTTGTTTTCTTCGTTTTTGCAAACTTTCATATGGGAGAAAGAAAATAAAGAATGGTTAGAGGAACACTTTTCAACGGATAGTGTTCGAGCGTTTTATGATAATAAGGAATTAAAAGAAAAATTTGATCGGCGATTTATGGATATGATAGGGAAGTTGAAAAAGTGTAAGGTAGAAGAGAAGGATCCGAGTCATCAAGATGTTCAAGTTACCTTGAAGGAATTTTTTAATTTAATAGAAGAGGTAACGAACTATCTTGATACATCTCAAAGTGATATAGAGGACATAATTAAACAATCAAACCTCCCACTATCCGAACTCCCAGCCCTCTTCACAACCGGAGAAGAAAAATATATAAAAGAAGCAATGAAGCAGTTTAACACCTAGTTAAACTGCTTTTCCATTATAATAGAAGAAAAACTAACGGAGGAACCACATGCCAACCTACAACAAACTAATCCGAAACAAAATCCCACAAATAATAAAAGCTAACGGAAAAACACCCACAACAAGAATTCTACCTGAAGACGAATACATAAAAGAAATCTGCAAGAAAACACAAGAAGAACTAACCGAGTATCTAGAGGCAGACACAAAAGAACATAAACTAGAAGAACTATCCGACCTGCTAGAACTAATAAACGCCCTAGCCGAATACGAAGGCACAACACTAGAAGAAATCAATACAATCCGTAAAAAGAAAGCAAAAGAAAGAGGCGGCTTCCAAAATCGAGTCTTCTTAATCGAAGTAACCGATAACTAGCCCCTCCCATACCCCTACAAAGCCCCTCCCAAGTAATAAATCACTAAGAAAAAACACAACAAAACAAAAACAACAACAAACACCGTAGTAGTAGTCAAAAAATTTTTGAAATAACACGCCAAAAACCCACCCCTCCTTCCTATATATAGTACAAAGAGGAATTTTTCATTTTGAATGAGAATGGGAGGAATTGGGATGGCGGTGTATCGTAATGTGCAGGTGAATTTTTGGCAGGATGATTTTGTTTTGGATTTGACGCCGGAGGAGCGGTATTTTTATGTGTATTTGTTAACTTGTTCGAAGACGACGCAGTGCGGGATTTTTCCGTTTCCGAAGCGGTTAGCTGAGATGGAGACTGGTTATAATCGGGAGACGGTTGATAAGTTGGTGCAGCGCTTCATTGATTATGGGAAGATTCTTTATGATGCGGATACTCGGGAGTTATTTATTCTAAATTGGCTTCGTTATAATCCTGTGACGAATACGAATGTGGAGAAGTGTGTGCTTCGTGAGCTGAAGGGTGTGAAGAATAAGGAGTTTGTACATATGTTTCTTCAGAAGTGCGTAGAGGAGGAGCTGAATGTTCCGATGCTTTTAGCACATTTCGGTATGCCGAGTGATTTGGCTGTTGATGTGGATCTAGATCCAGTTTGTGAAGAGGCGGAAGAAGAGGTTATAGAGGAAGAGACGGGAAGTCGCGTGTTTTCTTTTTATGAGCAACATTTTGGTAGTTTGTCTCCTCATACTGTGGAGGAACTGAGTGCGTGGATGGAAGATTTGTCAGAGGAGCTTGTGCTGAAGGCTCTTCAAATTGCGTTTGAGAATAATAAGCGGACGGTTGCTTATGTGAAGGGGATTTTGAGAGGTTGGCACGGGAAAGGATTTACGAAAGTGTGTGAGGTTGAGGCGGATACGACTCAGTTTAGGAAGAAGGATTCGTCTGTTAGTACTGGGGAGACGGAGGAGTTTTTGACGAGGTGCGAGGAGTGGGAGAAGAATGCGCTGTCAGAGGAAGAGCTGCAGCGGTTTTTAGCGGAACGTGGGTGGCGTCCATGAGTATTCAAAATGTGGAGGCGGAAAAGACGGTGTTAGGTTCTCTTTTAATTGATGGAGAGCTTATTAAGGAGTGCCGTTTGACGGAGCATTATTTTTCTATGCCGGTGCATAAGTCTATATTTCGGTTAATGCGAAAAATTGAAGATGAAGGGCAACCAATTGATCTTGTGACGCTCGTTTCTAGGATGAATCCAAATTTTTTGGAGAATATCGGGGGGATGGAGTATTTTATAGCATTAATAGAGGGTGTGCCTACAACTGCCAACTTTTCTTATTATGAGGGGCTTGTTCGAGGTGCATGGAAAATGTATCAGGCTGGTGTTCTTGGGCGCAAGATGGGAGATCGTCTTATTGCGGAGAAGAATGAAAAAATTATTGGTGAGACGATTACGGAGCTTTGTGAGTTAGAGGAAAAGGACTATGTATGTGAGTTTGATTTGAAGGATGCTTTAGTTGGTTTGTATGAAGAGCTTCATCAAGATACGAAAGAGAATACTGGTATTGAGACTGGTTATATATCGTTAAATAAGATGACGTGCGGATTGCAGGAAGGTGATTTTGTTGTTCTTGGAGCGCGTCCTTCTATGGGGAAAACTGCGTTTGCGTTAAATGTTGGGCTACATGCGGCGAAGTCTGGAGCGGCAGTTGGGCTGTTTTCATTAGAGATGAGCAGTAAGCAATTGTTAAAAAGGATGGCGTCTTGCGCGGGCGAAGTGTCAGGAGGTAGGCTGAAAAATCCGAAGCATCGTTTTACGATAGAAGACTGGGAAAAGGTGAGTAAGGCGTTTGCGGAGATTGGTGAGTTACCACTTGAGATTTATGATAAAGCCGGTGTTACAATGCAGGATATTTGGATGCAGACTCGTAAGTTAAAGCGGAAGCACGGTGATAAAAAGCTTTTAGTTATTGTAGATTATTTGCAGCTTATTACTGGCGATCCAAAGCATAAGGGCAATCGATTTCAGGAGATTAGTGAAATTTCACGTAAGCTTAAGTTGTTAGCGCGTGATTTAAATGTTTGTATAGTAGCATTGTCACAATTGTCTCGTTCCGTAGAATCACGTCAAGATAAGCGTCCGCTTTTATCTGATTTAAGAGAGACGGGACAAATTGAGCAAGATGCGGATGTCATTATGCTTATGTATCGTGAGGATTATTATGATAAGGAAACGATGCAGAAAGAGATGATGGAAATCCATGTGGCAAAGCATCGGAATGGGCCTGTAGGGAGTTTTAAGCTGAGGTTCTTGAAGGAGTTTGGGCGGTTTGTGGAGGGGAAATAGTTAAAAGACTGGAGTATCACTTTGTAAATAAAATAAAGCATAAGTGTTCCATTTCATTAACTTATGCTTTGTTTTTTGATTCTTTGAATATGTTTCTTATTTTTCCATAAAGAAGGATTTTCTCTCTGTAGTAATCCATTGCTCCAAATCATCTTGGCTACGTTGTACAAGTCGATTCACTAAAACATCATGCCATACATAATCCTCTAATAGGTATATATGAACGGGATCATCTGTATAAAAAGCAATATTACGCTCCTCAAGTGATGGTCCATAAATCATCTCTTTAGAATCTATCGATAAAATAAACCAATGTTCTGTAGACAGAGTTTCTGTATAAGGTGTTATACGATGGGCTTCTAGATTTTTAATGGGATTTTCAACATGCAGGGTAATACCTTGTACTGTAACTTTATCAGCTACCTCAGATAGTTCCTCTTTTAACGCTTCATACATCTCATCCCACATTGAAATGACAATACGTTTTTGAGCTTTTTTTATTAATGCCTGACAGTAGCTAATTATTGTTTTATTGTCTTTTAAAGTAATCACTCGATTATCCGTTTTTTCCTCGAAAGTTTCTAGTTTTTTTAATGAATCACTGATTCCTTCATAAGTAGACTGCCATTCTGATTGCGCCTTTTGTAAAAAGATTTCAACAGGTAGAGGTGAATAGCGAGTGGTGTCATTTATTTCTTCCTTCATGACAATTCCTTTTTCTACAAGGTTACCCAAAATCTCATAAATTCGCGCTCTTGGGATACCCGAATCCTTACTCACTTGGTAGGCTGTGACAGGCCCCTGTTTAACAAGAGATACATAAGATTTAGCTTCATACTCATTAAAACCAATTTTTTTAAGCTGTTGCACTATGTAGTCCACTTTTTTCGTCCTCCGATGTTTGCTTTTATATTTCAACGTTACAATAACTGTTTACATTTAGCAAATTATTAGTTACTATTCAGATAGTGACTAAAGGGGAGATTAATAGTATGGATTTTTATTTAGACCCATCAGTATTAATTATTTTGATTGCTTTTGGATTTTTAGCTGCATTTATTGATTCAGTTGTAGGTGGTGGAGGACTCATTGCTTTACCAGCTTTATTATTTACAGGACTGAATCCAGCAAGTGCAGTAGCTACGAATAAACTAGCGTCGACAATGGGAAGTGCAACTAGTAATATTGTGTTTTATCGTTCTGGTAATCTTGATTTGAAATCGGCGTTTAAATTAGTTCCACTCACTTTCATAGGTTCCATAATAGGGGCATGGACCGTTCATTTAATGAACCCAGAAGTACTGAAGCCATTGATGCTGATCATGCTTGGTGCGGTTGCCATTTATACGATATTCAAAAAGGATTGGGGTAGTATTTCCACTCATAAAAAATTGTCTGGTCGACACGTCATTATCTTTACTTTTTTTGTTTTTGCTATTGGTTTTTATGATGGATTTCTAGGTCCTGGCACAGGTTCGTTTTTAATGTTTGCTCTTTTATTTATTGGGTATGATTTTTTAAAAGCAGCAGGTAATGCGAAGCTTCTTAATTTAGGAAGTAATGTTGGTGCATTGTTGATATTTATGTATGTAGGGCAAGTAAACTATGCGTATGGTTTTATAATGGGGATTGCTCAAATTGCTGGAGGGATTGTTGGCTCCAAATTTGCTATAAAAAAAGGAAGCGGGTATGTTCGTGCTCTTTTCATTACAGTAACTTGTTTATTGTTAGCGAAAAATCTGTATGACTATATTCAGTAAGTAATTTGGAACATCTTCACTTCAAAGAACGTAGAAAAGGTCAAATATGAAGGCTACATAAAATATAAGAAGATACTAGGGGTAAATTTCTTTTAACATTTTTTAGATGCTACCTTATTCGAAGATAGCATCTAAAAAAGTCTCATTTAAAAGAAAATCTAAGTGAAGAGAATGATATAAACTCATATTTTTTCTGGGGTATGTTTATTGATCATAGTGAAATGTTTACTCTATATTCTTCTTATAATTAGGCCTCAACAAACTCTTAAAGTCCACCTCAGCAATCAACACACTCAATAATATAAGCGTCGCCCCTAAATAGCCTTTCCCTGTGAGCGTTTCGCCTGTGAAAACAAAGGCAAAGCCTGCTGAAAAGACAGGTTCTAATGAAAAGATAAGTCCCGTATGTGTAGGCGTCGTGTATTGCTGGGCGATAACTTGCACGATGAAAGCGACTGCGGTGCAAAATATGCTTAAGGCTAATATGATTAGCCATGAGTTGATCGTGCTAGGAAGTTTTGGGGTTTCCATCACTAATGAAAAAATAAGACTAAATAGGCCGACGAAACCGAGTTGTATGACCCCGAGCGCAATCGAGTTCACATGTTTTGTTACGTTTCCAGTAATGATGACATGAATGGCATAAAATAAAGCAGACAATATGCAAAATATATCGCCGTTACCGATCTTGAATTCACTAGTTAATGTTAATAAGCCAATTCCTATTATCGTTAACACAATTCCTAATATAACTTTCTTTTCAGGAATGTGTTTTAAAAATATAGCTGATAATATCGGAATGAAAATGACTGTGAGACATAGTAAGAAACCAGCATTAGAGACACTTGTATACTTTGTACCGAAAGTCGCGAAAATATAGACGATAAATAAAACGGAAGCTAGTATAAAAGCATATTTTACAGTTTTAAAATCGACTTTGAATAAATGTTTGTAAAATATTAAACCTGATAAAAGAAAGGCAATAATAAATCGTAATGCGATTAAATTATATTCTTCTATGCCATCAAGTCCAAGCTTTGTAAGTAGGATGGATGCACCCCAAAAAAATGTAACTAGTAGTAGCATTAAATCAGCTTTTAATTGAATTTTCATTTCTATTCCCTCGTTATGTATAATTTATGATTCCATACCCCTATCCCCATTGTTTATTTTAATATTAATTCTGAATATTTGGAACGAAAATTTATCGACGTTTTATTCTATAGTTACGTACGAATTAACGTTATCTACCGCAAAAACATTAGCGAAGTTAAATCCAAACAGGACATTCATTTACGTATCCGGTAGCGGAACAGATAGTACAGAATCAGGACGTACGATGTGGGCGAGAGTGAAGGAGAGAACGGAAAATGAGTTATTACGTTTACCTTTCAAATCTGCGTATATGTTTAGACTAAGATTAATCATTCCGGCAAATGGTGTGAAATCAAAAACGAAATTGTACCAATTAATGTATGATGTGATGAAGCCCTTTAATCCTCTGTTGAAGCGATTCGGCAGTGTGATAACTTCTGAGCAGTTGGGAAGAGCTATGGTGCGAGTTGGGAAAGATGGATATTCTCGTTCAATTATAGAAAGTTCGGATTTGAAGAAAATCGGTAAGTAATAGTATGTAAAAAACGCCTATTTCATATAGGCGTTTTTTTGATGGTGAAGTTATTCTTCTTCAAACTGAAAAATATTCCGGTTAATAAGTTGGTGGAGATACCTATCCATTTCAGCAGCAGAAACGCTTCTTTCATTTTTAAACCACCATGCACTTAATGAGGTGATTGCCCCTGAATAAAATTCAATGATTAAATCATTTGGCATCGTATGGTTTTTGCAAAGTTGATTTAACGCTTCTATTTCTTGTTTTCTCGTTTCGTGACTTAAATACTGTGTACGGCTAATAAATTGTTCATCAGACATTTGCGTCTCTAATATTTTACCGATTTCTTCATGGTGTAGAAATTGTTCCATTACTTGAAATGGTTTACTTAATCGATCTGAAATCGGTATTTCAGCAATCATCTTGCTGTAGCGTTTAAATCCAAATGCTAATAAAGCATCTTTATCTTCAAAGTGTTTATAAAAAGTTGTTCGGTGTACCATTGCACGATCACAAATTTGGTTAATCGTGATAGTACTATATTTCTGTTTTGATTGCGTCATTAATTCAAATAAGGAATCCCATAGTAATTTATGTGTACGTCTAATACGTAAATCAAGTTGTTTTTCATTATCATTCATCTACAATTCTCCTTTTTTGTAGATTAAATATACAATGGCTGAAAATTGATTCTCCCTTTTTAATCTACATATGTATATTATATTACATGTGTTCCGGTGTATTTAAAGCTTTTTAAGTAAGAAACAGGAGGAGAATTTGTAAATGAATATAACAACTAAGAGCCCTGCAAGTGGCAAAGTTGATACTTCTAATATGAAACATACCCCGATTTTAATTGCATTACTTTTAGGGGCAATGGTTGCATTATTAAACGAAACATTACTTGGTAATGCGTTAACTGTATTAATGAAAGAATTCGACGTAACAGCTTCAACGATTCAATGGCTTTCTACAGCATACATGTTAGTAGTTGGTGTTTTAGTCCCGATTACAGCGTTACTTCAGCAATGGCTCACAACGAGACAAATGTTTTTGATCGCTATGGTAACATTTTTAGTCGGTACATTAATTGCGGGATTCGCACCGACATTTTCCGTTTTATTAATCGGCCGTATCGTCCAAGCAGTAGCGACCGGGTTAATTTCACCGTTATTAATGAATACGATTTTAATTATTTGCCCGCCTGAAAAGCGCGGTGCCACAATGGGATTAATCGCACTTGTAATGATGGCAGCTCCAGCAATTGGTCCTACATTATCAGGAGTAATTGTGGATTCATTAAATTGGCGCTGGTTATTCTACATTGTTATTCCTATCGTGATCATTTCAATTATGATTGGGATGAAATACATTCAAAATGTTACGGAGTTAACAAGACCAAAAGTAGATTATCCATCTATTCTTTTATCGACATTAGGATTCGGCGGGCTTGTGTATAGCTTTAGTGCATCAGGTGATTTAGGATGGTCCGATGCTAAAGTGTACGGCGCTTTAATTGTTGGGCTTATATCACTATGTATTTTTGTCGTGCGACAATTAAAAATTGAGAATCCAATTTTAGAATTACGTGCATTTAAAGTGCCGATGTTTACAATATCAGTTGGATTAATCGTCATTGTGATGATGTCGTTATTTTCAACGATGACTTTATTACCGATGTTCCTACAAACAGTTTTACTCGTTACAGCATTTAAATCAGGACTAATAATGCTTCCAGGAAGTATTATTAGCGCCATAATGGGACCAATCGCAGGTAAACTATTTGATAAATTTAGCCCGAAAGTTGTTATCGTTCCCGGTATTGTGTTAGTGGGTATTGCAATGTTCTTATTTAAAGGCATTACTCCTGATACATCAATGGTACAAATTATTGTCATGCATAGCGTATTAATGGTTGGACTCATGTTTGTCATGACAGCACAAACATATGGATTAAATCAATTAACACCAGATTTATATCCGCACGGAACAGCACTGTTTAATACGTTACAGCAAGTAGCTGGCGCAATTGGTACAGCTATCTTTATTTCGAAAATGTCTTCAGGAACAACTAAGTATATGGAAAGCTCAGCAAATCCAATGGATCCAGTAGAGAAGTTAAACGGTTTAACATCTGGATTCCAAGGCGCATTTACACTAGGGTTAATCTTTATCGTTATTGCTTTTATCGTATCGTTGTTCTTAAAAGAAGAGAAAAAGGAAGTAAAGGCAGCGAGGGTTTTACAGAACGAAAATTAAGGTTCATATTAAAAAGACATCTTTACAAGATAAAGATGTCTTTTTACATTTCTTTCGTAATATCATACTGCAACAACTGCCGTTGATCATAAAACTTCTCAAAAACGATGCCCATTACATAGAAGAACAACAGACCGAAGCAAATGTGAATGAGCGTAAAGGTAGCTCCGAATGAAGAAAATTCATACACCATAATTGGTAATTTCGCAGTTGTCCAAACGCCTAAGAAAAATACGATGTACCTAATGCTTGCACCTTTTTTTAATAGTAGTGCTGCAATCGGAAAGGCAACATAGAGGGGACCAGCTGCAATGCCGCCTAATAATAGGGAGAATAATATTCCATATATGCCGGACTTTTCTCCCATGTATTTCATTAGCGTTTCTTTCTTCACCCACTGATCAAGTAACCCTACAAATATTAGGACAGGGGGGAGTAGAAACAACATATCTAAAATGCTATTCCCCGTTAATTGTAATGCGCTCCATCCTAAAGATTGGTTTATAAAAGTTAGAATGATAAGTCCAATCAGCAAAATGAAAAAGAAGCGATATCTTTTTAGTTCCTTCATACCATCACCACCCAAATGATATATGAGAATAGGAGTGACATGAGTAATGCAGATGCATTACGAGCGTAAGCAAAGCTTCGTCCGAATATCTTTTGTTCCATAGGCAAGGTTGTAATTCCTACTGACATTAGTGTAGACATGAGTGCCGCAACTTGAGGAAGACCTGCGCCGTGCTGTACTAACGTATTACCAAGTGGGAACACGATAAAGCTTGGGATAAGTGCCACAGATCCGAGTAGTGCTGAATAAATAATACCTAAAAATCCAGACTGTTCTCCAATGATGGAAGAGATGAAGGACGGCGTTAAGATAGAAAGTGATAGTCCAACGAAAAGCATAATGGAGAGCATGGCAGGGAGAAGGTTTTGAAATATTTTCCATGATTTTAATAGGGCAAATTTCGTTTTATTCCGATCCTTCATAAAAGAAATCCCCGTAAGAATAATGGCCAAAGTGTAAAGGATAGCGCCATTAATCATGATTAGATTCCTTTAAGTCTTTATATTTGTCTAAGAAAAATGATAAGTTTTTCATTTTTTCCTCAATATCCATTTGAAAATCCGCTAATTGTTCTTTTCCGGCTGTAGTAATTTTGTACATCTTTCTCGGCTTATCTGGAACTGATGTACTTACATAAGATTCAATAGCACCTTCGTTTTCTAATTTCTTCAGCGTGCGGTAAAGGATGGCACTATCAATTGGATTGACCGGAAGTTCTTCTTCACATTTCTGAAGTAGCTGTCCGCCATAGTTATCACCTTCTGCTAAAAATAACAAAAGAAATGCACCTGTATGTCTTCCTGTATGTTTCATGAATATACCTCCTAGAATGAATTAGAATATATACTGTTAATGACAGTATACTGTTGTTAACAGTATATGGTGCAGGAAGTGCTATGTCAATTTAAAAATGTTACTGAGGGGAAATGGCAATTCATGTTTTAATCTTGTTAAATAACAAAATAAAAGCCTACTGTTTTCTTGTGACAGTGGCTTTCATAGTTGGTAAACTACTATATTACGCTTAGGGAATCTCGCCTTTTGATAGTAACACATATATGTTAGCCCTATATTGAGAAATAAAAAAAAGACACTCTCAAGAGTGCCTCTTATTAGCAGCCGAATCCGCCGCCCCAACAGCTAGCTCCAACGATGATTAATAAGATAAAGAGCACAACAAGTAAGGCGAATCCACCGCCAAAACCACAGCCTCCACCACAACTACCACCATAGCCTCCACAACTACCACCATAGCCCATATTAACTCCTCCTTCCATAAAGTCCATATATTAATGGATTTATATCACTTTATGTTTTTACGGATAAACTTGAGCAGGTCCTTTTGAAAAAATAAAAGTACTCGGTATTTTAAAAGAGTTGACGAACTTATTTTTGTCACGAGTATTCCGCTTATTACATATGGTATTTTATTCTGTGCATTGGGGGAAAGGAGATCGTTATGGCTAATTCTGAGATGATATTACGTTTACTTACGGATTTAAAGATTGAGCAGCAAGCTTTAAAAGAACAGCTGGAGAAAATGCAAACAGCTTTGAGTATTCTTGAAGAAAAACCAACTATTCCTGAAGAGAAATCAACTACTCTTCAAGAGAAACCAGTTGTTACAAAGCAACGTGGACATTCTGGGTTTCCAACATCTTTTCGTGATTGGAGAGCATCTTCTCAAAAGAACTAAGGAATCCTATTATAGTGAGTTATACAAAATCACAAATGAAAAAGTACAGTCTACTGTAGTTAATACAGAGGCTGTACTTTTTGTTATGTTAGTATAAGTTGTGATAGGCGGTTTGTATTTTCTTTGACTATTCCACCTTTAACTCGATCCCTTCATCCAGCATATCTCCATTAATTTTCAAAGTTAATCCTTGCGTATTTTTCGGAACATCGAATACAATGTTCCCTTCCGAATTTTCATTAGGATTAAGAACACCAAATTTAAATGTAGCAGTATTTGCAGCTTTAAGTACTAATTGAGATTCATTAGAAATGTGATATTCTCTTCCGGTTCCGTCAATTAATTTAAAGTTATTGTTATTTAGTGTAATGGGTTCCTCTTGACGATTATAAACTGCGACGTCTAATACTTTAAATACACCTTGTGCTTTAACTTCTCCATTACCTATAACATCTAATGAATCGGCAGAGTGTATTGATATGTATACATCAGAAGAATCTCCATGGGTGGGAAGTTCTTTTTGAGGATCCTTGTTGCTAAGTTCATCATTCTTTGTTTCTTTAGAAGTCTCCTGTTCGTTTTTCGTGTTACTGCTAGATGTATCATGTGAACTGCAAGCTGATAATCCAAATAAGAATGAGCTACATAATAATGATGTTAATAACTTTTTGTTCATAGTTTGTTCCTCCAAAATAAAAGTACTTTCATGGGTGCCATAATGATTTAATAAATCTATATTTTTCTTTATATGTATTAAATGTTACATTTTATTATATTGGTTTTGGGATAAAAAGGAAACTTGATGCAAATAAACAAGACACTTTGCAGTGTCTTGTTTATTTAAGTTATGCGCATTACTTAATAAGACGCTAGTTTCTCATCCTGAACATGAGTAACTATGTAGGGTGTTTTAATTATAACATTTTAACCAGTAATGGGTCTATATGGAATTTAATGAGGAATTGAAAAATGATTAGGCATGTTTTCCTTTGTAAAAAAAATTTCAATAATTTATTATTGCAAACGCTTACCCCTTGTGTATAATAAAGGTAAGTTAATAATTACAAGGATTGTTACTGTTCGGCAGGCAAAACCTAAATTGATCCAAGGAGGCTACATATGTAGTTTTTTGGAATCAGTTTAGGTTTTTTTATTACCTTTTGTGATTTTAAGAAAAAGAAGGCGGAACAATATGAGAATCCATAAAATCTTAAATAACAATGTTATTTGTACGATGAAGGATAATGAGACAGAAGTTGTACTTATGGGCAGAGGTTTGGGGTTTCAGAAAAAAGTAGGCGATACAATTGATGAATCTAAAATAGAAAAAACCTTTGTTTTAGAAACAAAAGAATTATCAGAGAAACTTGCTAGATTGTTAACTGAAATTCCTGTGCAGAATTTAGAAATTACAGAGAGAATTATTCAGTTTGCTAAGACAGTTTTGCCAGGGGCTTTAAGTGATTATATTTATCTTACATTAACGGATCACTTAAGTTTCGCCTTAACGCGGCATAAAGAAGGAATGGATCTCAAAAATACTTTGCTTTGGGAGATTAAGAGGTTTTATCAGAAAGAGTTTGAAATTGGTCTACAAGCTTTGAATATGATTGAAGAAGAGACTGGGTTTAGACTTTCTGAAGATGAAGCAGGGTCAATTGCGCTACATTTCGTTAATGCGCAGCAAGGAGAGCCGGCGATGCAGCAAACGGTGGCGATGACGAAAATCGTCCAAGATATTTTAAATATTGTAAAGTACCACTATAAGATGAACTTAGATGAAAATTCATTTAATTATAGTCGGTTTGTAACACATTTACGATATTTTGCCCAGCGTTTAATGCAGAAGGAATTGAATTCGGCCGAAGATGATTTTTTATATGAGCAAGTGAGAAGTAAGTATCATGAAGCATATAGTTGTACAGAAAAAATAGAAGCATACTTACGAAAAGCACATAATAGTCATCTTTCAAAAGATGAAAAAGTGTATGTAACGTTGCACATTCATCGTGTAACGAAGCGCAATGAACTATGTAATTGAATAGACGGGATTGTTACTGTTTGGCAGGCAAAACCTAAATTGACTTCTAATTGAGTGATTCGTATGTATCACGTTATTAGAGTTAGTTTAGGTTTTTTCTTTTATAAATGATAAATGGGATGATTGTAAGGAGGGGAACTACTATGAAGTATGAACAATTGGCAAAAGACATACTGAAAAATGTTGGCGGGAGAGAAAATATAAATAGCGTTGTACATTGTATAACTCGTTTACGGTTTCAGTTAAAAGATGAAGGTAAAGCGAATACGGAAATACTGAAGAGTATGGAAGATGTTGTAACTGTTATGAAAAGCGGTGGACAATATCAAGTTGTTATTGGTAACCATGTATCCGACGTGTATAAAGCGGTTATTGCTGCTGGAGGGTTTCAAGAAACAGAGGAAGAAAATGCGGGTGAGAAGAAAAAGAGTAGTCTTATAGATATTCTTTCTAGCATTTTCACTCCTATTTTAGGAGTACTAGCTGCAACAGGGATGATTAAAGGATTTAATGCACTATTTGTAGCGTTAGGTTGGTTAAGTACGCAGTCAGGAACGTATCAAATATTAAACGGGGTTGGGGATTCGTTATTTTATTTCTTCCCAATCTTCCTAGGATATACAGCAAGTAAGAAATTTGGAGGATCGCCTTTCATTGGTATGGCAATTGGGGGAGCTTTAGTTTATCCAGCTTTATCAGGTTTAAAAGCAAGTGAGCCATTATATACGCTATTTGCTGGAACGATGTTTGAATCACCAATTCATATTACGTTTTTAGGAATACCAGTTATTTTAATGGATTATGCGTCATCTGTTATTCCAATTATTCTCGCTACTTATTTTGGATCGAAAGTAGAAAAGTCTTTAAAGAAAGTCATTCCGGATGTTGTGAAAACATTTTTAGTACCATTTTTCACATTACTTATCGTTGTACCAGTTACATTTCTTGTGATTGGCCCGATTGCGACGTGGGCAGGTCAATTTTTAGGACAGGCTACACTTTGGGTTTATAATTTAAGTCCATTAGTAGCAGGGATAGTACTTGGTGCTTTCTGGCAAGTGCTCGTTATTTTCGGACTTCATTGGGGAATTGTCCCGATTGGCTATAATAATTTAGCAGTGCATGGTATTGATCCTATATTAGCGCTTATATTCGCTACTTCATTTGCTCAAATTGGGGCTGTTCTTGGAGTTTGGATGAAAACGAAAGACCAGAAAATAAAAACGCTCAGTATTCCAGCTTTTATTTCAGGTATTTTCGGAGTTACAGAGCCGGCGATTTATGGTATTACACTTCCTCTTAAAAAGCCGTTTATTATGAGCTGTATTGCGGGAGGAATTGGCGGCGGAATACTTGGCATATTCGGTACGCAAGCTTATATGACAGGTGGTCTTGGGATATTTGCGCTTCCAACATTTATTAGTCCGAAAGAAGGTATCACAGCTGGATTTTGGGGCGCAATTATTGCGATGGTTGTTTCCTTAATATTAGGTTTTATTCTTACTTACTTATTTGGTTTTACTAAAAAGCAAACATCTACAAAAACAGCTGAAACAATTGGTAAAATTGCTGCATCAAACGATGATGAAATAATCTTTAGTCCTTTTCATGGTGTAGTTAAGCCACTCCAACATATTGATGATGCTGCATTTGCATCAGGTGCGTTAGGTGAAGGGGTTGCAATTGAGCCTTCAGAAGGAAAGTTATTTTCACCAGTTTCAGGTACGATTTCTGCACTTTTCCCAACAAATCATGCAGTAGGAATTACGGCGGATTCAGGTGCTGAAATTTTAATCCATATTGGTATGGATACTGTGAAATTAAATGGCGAATTTTTCTCTTCTCATATTGAACAAGGAGTAAGAGTAGAAAAAGGGCAATTACTTATTGAATTTAATATAGCTGAAATTCAAAAGGCGGGTTATATTGTGACAACACCAGTTGTTGTTACAAATTATGATAAATATAGCATTAAAAAAACTGAAGTAGAAAAGATTCAAGCAGGAGATTCTTTACTAGAGTTAGCAGTTAAATAGTAGTTACATTTCATACAGGTTCAAACGAAGAAAGGTATTCTTTAAAACTTGCAATGCCTTTCCTCGTTAATTCTTATATAAAGGAGTTTTTCTATATGTCTAAAGTTATTTTTCCTAAAGGATTTTTATGGGGTGGAGCAATCGCAGCCAATCAAGCGGAAGGCGCATATTTAGAAGACGGGAAAGGGTTAACGACGGTGGATCTATTACCAACTGGTGAAAACCGTTGGGACATTATGAAAGGAAACATTCATTCATTTACACCGGTAGAAGGGGAGTTTTATCCATCACATGAAGCAATTGATTTTTATCATCGTTATAAAGAAGATATTGCGCTGTTTGCAGAAATGGGATTTAAAGCGTTACGCGTATCTATTGCATGGACACGTATTTTCCCAAATGGTGATGATGAAAAGCCAAATGAAGCAGGATTAAAGTTTTATGATAATTTATTTGATGAACTGTTGAAGTATGGCATTGAACCAGTCGTTACGATGGCTCACTTTGATGTTCCTGTTCATTTAGTAGAAACGTATGGAAGCTGGAGAAGTAGAAAGCTTGTCAATTTCTTTGAGACGTATGCAAAAACGATTTTTAATAGATATAAAGATAAAGTGAAATATTGGATGACATTTAATGAAATTAATATGCTTTTGCATTTACCTTTCATGGGAGCAGGGCTAGCATTTAAAGAAGGTGAGAACAAAAAACAAATTCAATATCAAGCAGCGCATCACCAACTTGTCGCAAGTGCTTTAGCTGTGAAAGCGTGTCATGAAATTATTCCAGATGCGAAGATTGGTTGTATGCTTGCTGCAGGTGCGACGTATCCATATACATGTAATCCAGGTGATGTTCTACGCGCGATGGAGCAAGACCGTGAATCATTCTTCTTCATTGATGTACAAGCAAGAGGAGAATATCCTGGATATGCGAAACGATTCTTTAAAGATAATAGTTTAACGATTGAAATGGAAAAAGAAGATGAGTCCATTTTGAAAGAGTATACCGTTGATTATATTGGCTTTAGCTACTATTCAAGCCGAGTAACAAGTACGGATCCCGAAGTGTTAAAAAGTATAACGAGCGGAAATGTATTTGGTTCTGTTGAAAACCCATATCTTGAAAAATCAGAGTGGGGATGGACAATCGATCCGACAGGCTTCCGTATTACAGCGAACCAGCTTTACGATCGTTACCAAAAACCTTTATTTGTCGTTGAAAATGGTCTTGGTGCAATTGATCAATTAAATGGTGAAGACGAAGTGAATGATGAATACCGTATTGATTACTTGCAAAAACATATGACGGAAATGTCAGAAGCAATCCAAGACGGGGTAGATATTATCGGATATACAAGCTGGGGACCGATTGATCTTGTAAGTGCCTCTACTGGAGAAATGAAAAAACGTTACGGATATGTATACGTTGATAAAGATAATGAAGGAAAAGGTTCATTAAAAAGATTGAAAAAGAACAGTTTCAATTGGTATAAAGAAGTAATTGAGACGAATGGTGAGAGTTTGGAGTCTTAAGTATAATGTGATATGAACATAAGTTTGCCGAAACGGCAAGCTTATGTTTTTTGGTTGCGGCAAACTTATGCTTCTAGGATTTGAAGAATATTTTTAATGCCGCTTTTAAATAAAGTCACGGTGTTTATAAAAAAGACGTGATGTTTTGTCCTTTTGAATCTGTTTATCTAAAGAGATGTTTTTATAGTGAAAAGAAGGTCTGGACTGAAAGGCGGATTAAGGAACTGTTGAGTAGCAATAAAGTTACTCCACTAAAGGGCCATATAATGGAATGGATTCTTGTCAAAATTGAAAATATTTGAAATAATTGTTATTAGGTTGAAGGAGATCGATTGCAGAAAAAGGTGATACGACTTTCTCTTACTTAAGAATTCTGGAATAGTTAAAAAATCCGATTAATTATATTCCGAAAGGGTGTGTGTAATATATTATCAACTAACGTTTTTACTTATAAATCTAAAGATGGAAAAACAGTAACAATTAGAGAAGCTAAAGAACAGGATGCAGAAAGAATGCTAGATTCTGCTTCAAAAGCTTTAATAAACGCTCCATACATGCTAAGTACGGTTGAGGATGTAAAAAAGACGAGTGTTGATGCTATTCAAAAAACGTTAAAAGCTTATTATGAAAATCCAAATTATGTAAAGTTTATTGCTGAAGTTGATGGTAAGTTAGTCGGTGCAATCGATTTTAAGAACGGAAACAAAGAAAAAATTAGTCATCAAGGGGCTTTTGCGATGACCATACTACCTGAATATCGAAATTATGGTATTGGAAGAGCTCTTCTAGAAACGCTAATCAATTGGGCTAAAAATAACAGTAAGATTGAAAAAATTTCTCTTGAGGTAATGGAGGATAATTTAGGGGCAATCCAGTTATATAAGAATCTAGGCTTTTTTGAAGAGGGTAGAAAAGTAAAGGGTGTAAAATTGGATGGCGACTATCAAGATTTAATATTAATGGCTTTATTTGTTTGAAATTGAACCTTATTCAACAATAGGGCGAGATTGTTGGGCAAACACAGGTAGAAAAAGGAGTAAACTTTTAAAAAAAATTATTCACAAACAATAAATAACCCCAAGCATTTTAATCAAACTTTATTACAAACCAACAGCATTCACGGCAAGCTTATGGGTTAATAACTAATCCACGGCAAAGATATGCTTTCTTTAGTGGCAACTTTGTGGGTAAAGTCACATGTAAAAAGAAGACATCAATTAAGATGTCTTCTTTTTTGTAAGATGGTAAGTGAAGGATGGAGCGATATTTCCCTTTACACGAACATAAAGGTATAATATAGTTTAGTTAAGTTAACTAAACTATATTCTGAAACGAAATAAAATAACAGCATGACTGGAGGAAGAATGCTATGACTAGATCGTATAAAGAAGTAATTAATGAAATGAATCGAGCCTACAATGACTTCTACATTTTACTATTTCAGGAGTTAAAGGATGAGTTCGGTCTTACAGGGCAGCAAGAGAGCATGCTATTTTATATCAATTTAAATGAAAACACGACAGCAAATAACATTGCGAGTACTTTTAATATATCGAAAAGTGCTGTGAGCCAAGTTTTATCGAAATTGGAAAAACAGAAGATGATTTCGAAACAAGTAAACCCTAATAATAAACGGGAGTATTTCCTTACACTTGGTCCAAACGGTAGTAAGTATATAGAGCGGTTGTCTGAGTTAGATGACGTATTAATTGAGAAATACTTTTCTAAAATCGATATAAATGCTTTAGAGCAAATGACTGATACGTTAATGAAAATAAATAAAGTTATATTGGAAGAAAAACAGAAGGCTATTGATTCTAATGAGTAAGAAAGTCTACATGAAGGGATTAGTAGAAAGGAGGAAAATCCTGTTATGAGTTACATACCAAATATGATCACGATAGCAAATTTTGTATGTGGGCTTTTGGCTATTTATGCTGTTTTCGTTCACGATATGTATTTGGGAGCAGTTTTTATTATTACAGGAATGTTATTTGATTTTTTTGATGGCATGGTCGCTCGGAAACTTGATGCTGTTTCGGAAATAGGTGGAGAGTTAGACTCATTTGCGGATTTAGTTACTTTTGGTGTAGCACCGTCTATTCTTGCATATAGTGTCGCTTTAAAAGATTTGCAGTCCATCGGGATGTTATGTGCGCTTGCTTACAGTGTTTGTGGCATGCTTCGACTTGCGAGATTTAACACGCAACAAAGCAAACTTCCGACATTTATCGGAATGCCCATTCCATTTGCGGCAATGTGTCTTCTCATTTTATGCTTTTTGAATAATCCAGTTTCCGTGGCGTTTGGCACATGCATACTCGCTTATTTAATGGTGAGTAAAATAAAATTCCCTCATTTTAAAAAAGATATATCGGAAAGCTTGAAGTTCGAAAGATGGGATTGATGATACGGAAATATAATGAGAAAGATAAGGAGCGTAACATGATTCGTATGGCACTAAGATCATTTAACATACAAATATATTGTTTGCTAGGCGTGATGTTATTGGGCTGGTCTATGACACCTTTCTCAGCCCATTTTGTAGGGATAAGCATTGGCCTTCTAGTTAGTATGTACTGCGTATGGATTTTAGGGAGGCGTATTGAAAAGTTCGGAGATAGCATTGTAAAAAAAGAAAAAGCACCGATGCTTGGAATGATGAATCGATTTGCAGCCGCGATACTCGGTGCGATTATTATGTATGAAATTGAACACCATGATTTCATGTGGACATTTGCTGCTGGAATTATGGGTGGGTATTTCTTAATTATTATTAATTTAGGATATTACAGCATGAAAGATGCGAAGAAATAAAGTGAAACTTTAATCAACACACACTAATCGGCTTTTTTAACTATATAAGTTTTGAACTTAAGGAATTAAAGTTAGTTGAGCAGCTTTGTGTAGCGGAAGGATTATTTGTATTTCACACTAAAGACCGAAAGTGATAAAGTGTTGTGTAAATAACTAATCTGGATGACTTGAATGTATAAACCTAAAAACTTTCCTTTATGGAGAGCTTTTTATTACAAAGAAAAGACACCCATATAAGAGTGTCTTTTCCGATAGTTTTTTAGCAGAAGCAAGAAGCTCCAACAATGATCAATAAAATAAACAATACAACTAGTAAAGCAAAGCCGCCGCCACAACTACTACAACTACCACCAAATCCCATAATAGCTCCTCCTTTAATAAGAGGGGAAAACAAGGGGTCACTCATGTATTTTAACGGATTCAAATTACTTTATGTTTTTTACGCAATAATTGAGCAGGTCCTTTTGAAAATAAAGAAAAGACACCCTAAGGTGCCTTTCTCCGACTTGAACCATCTTAATTTTAATAATATTGGTCATTGAGAAAAAAGAAAAAGCCCTATATAGGGGTATCACCACACGACTAGCCAGCACTCACACCCAAAAACAGGATGGAATGATAAAATGCAAGTTTAAGGAGGGGGAAGAATGAAAAATGTACATAGATGGTTAAATTATTTTGGTTTTATATGTGTGTGCATGTCTAGCTTCGGTTTTGTTTCTCGTTGGATTTTTCGTGATGTGATTGCACTCGATCAATTACTTGTTTTGAGTATAGGAATTATTATTTTAATAACAGTATTTTTTGTAAAACGTTGTAGTAAAGAGTTACGAGGTGATAAAGGTTAATCGCCCTAAATGTAGTTTTAGAATTTCGCAATCGGAGTATATTGCTGAAAAAGGCTTATTGAATAATGACAGTTTATTTTAAGAAAGTAAATCGATAATATAGTAAATAATACTTTCCTTGACCCTGTACTATGGCACAGGGTTTATACTTTATATGAGGTGAGACAGATGCAATATCTTATTATCGAAACTTTAATAGATTCAGAAAAGAAAGTAGAAGAATATTTATAAAAATAATAAATTGTAAAGGTGGGAGAATAATGGAAGATTGTTGTAGTAACCTTAAAGGAATAAAAATTAAAAATAATGGTCATTGTCCATCATGTAAAAATAAAGCTAAGAATGTAAAGTTGATTACACTAAAATCATTGCTTAAACCATCGGCATTAGAAACATTAAATGCTAAAGAAAATCACTATTTTTGTTCAAACGAAGATTGTGATGTAGTCTATTTTGATACGAATAATAAAAAATACTTTGTATCGGACATAAAGGTAGCTGTAAATCAAAAAGATGACTCAGCAACTACACCAATTTGCTATTGTTTTGATTGGACAAAAGAAAAAATCAAACAATATGTAGAAAATGGACTTACTCCTAATCCAGTAGAGCATATTCGCGAAAACATAAGAGAAAATCGATGTGGTTGTGAAGTAAACAATCCACAAGGTAGTTGTTGTTTAGGCAATGTTACAACTTATATTAGAAAAATGTCATAAGGAACTTAAATGTTGCTTTTTTTCACCAAAATACTTTGGGGTATTTCAAAATCTCAAGTCGATGGGCATGTGACGTTGCCTCATGCTCACCAAGCTAGTTAGGGTATGTTAAGTAAACCTTATGGATTTGTATATCTCATCCATCCACTTTCCGATTGTTTCGCTTTATACTTCCCATAAGACAGAAGCTTCATTGCCGAGCGATTGGCCGCATGAAAAACCAAGTTTAGCTTCAATTCTTCTTCCATTTCACTGGGATAGGTGGTAGATTCATAAACATAATAACCCGCCATGATACAGGGGATTACTTGCTCCGGTTCAAATCCATAAGCAGTTGCATCATCCACAACCAAATCAATGATGCATCGGTTTCCATCTTTAACTTTTTTCTGGAGTAATTTTTTTACCGATCCTGGTACTAATTCTAATATTTTATCCTTCATGTCAGTCACCTCATCTTTTATCATGTCCAGATAGCCTGGGGATATGTGTCAAACAGAATGAAGTTCCAACCGTAATTACACTGGTTTAACAAGATCTTAAGGACTATATCACCCTAAAAGAGACAATGGCTCTAAATAAAAGAAACCCCGATTGTCTGCGGGGCTCCTAAGGGTAATCGTCAAGTAATGACGTACTCGACTAATTAACGATATCATGAATTTTTTGGTAAAAATAATGGTAAATGTGTCCGAATTAATGAGGGCATCATTTGGAACAAAAACGCTATTTTAATTTCAAACAAAAGAACAGTCAGCAAAAGCTAACTGCTCGGTTCTCCAAGGGGGAACAAGGAGAAAGTAACTTAATCGGTTGTCTACAGTATTGACGGAATATTGAATTTTATTCAGGGGACTATGTTATATGATTGATAAAAAATTCCTTTATTAGCAGTAAAACTCCGAGGAGAGACAAGACTTCAATTGAGAACCAAAACATGCTTTTTTGAGGTTTTTTAAACTCCATTATTATGGAAGAAAATAAAAAGGTTGCAATCATCATGATAATTAAGAGACGGATTATATCAGACATTAATAGCACTCCTAATATTTAATCAGTTTCATTATATAGTTATTTCCAATGAGATGGAATTTAAGAATTGTTTTATTGAAATTCGAACAAAAAAGGTCCTGTTGTCTCCAACAGAACCTTTTCTAAAATGGCAAAGAGTAACTCTTACCTTACTCTTCTGCTATATAATACACAAAACACGTATAGATTTGTATAACAAGAAATTCCAATATAATTATTTGAATAAAGTGTTTAAAAGTATCTTGTCGGGGTTTAATATAAGGAATTAAATTACAAACGTTGATTTATCAATGGATATTAATGATAAACTAGAAAGTGATAGTTAATAAAGAAATATTACAATAATGAAATATGAAATATTGCATATTCAATTGAAATAGAAATTTACAAGTAGAAAGCGAGGAATAACAATGGGGCTAGGAAACCATAGAACAGAAAATAGTTTGAGTGTAAATGACAGGTGTTCCGGGTTCTACTATTTATGCGAAGAATGTCATTGGGAATTCCATAGACACTTCGAAACAGTTAAATCACACGAGTATGTTACGGAGGCACCTAAATATACAGAATTGATAGGATTATGGGAAGTATTGAATGATCCATTATCTATGAAAGAGTTCAAGGAACTTGTTTATAAAGGATTGGATTTAAAAAGAAATGTACAAAAATTATTTAATGAAGAAGAAATAGAAGCAAACAACAAACAATTAAAGTAGCGAATTCGATGCTTTTTTATTTTACATAGAAAAAAGGAAACCGCAAAGGATCCTTTTTATATTAAGCTGCTTTATAATTTTTATTTTTAATCCTATTTCTAGTATCCATAAATGCGGCGAATGTCGCTATAGCACCACCTAAATCATAAATTTGGAATTTGTGGACAAAAGCAAGTCCTACAATGAAATTGTAGCTGTATATAAAGCATGTAATACCGAACAGCCATAACATGAACTTTAAATCTTTTAAGCTCAATCTATAATTCTTAATTTTTTTCCACATATGTATCAACTCCTATTGTTCTGAGGTTCTATAGTTTTTCTTGCAGATCTCTCGCATGTCTACGATAAAGAATAGAAAGAAGATAACAGCTGCGATGCCATTAACCCAGTAATACGTACGTCCCATCGTGAATCCATCATAGAAGGAATAGGCATTCCAAATTATAAGGATTATTGAGCAGATAGTAGAGATCATTAATGAGCCAAAACTTCTCATGCTTTTCACCTCGATTCAAAGTTTTAGAACTTTTCATACAATTATACATTTAAATAAAGAGATTTACAAAAAGAATTACCATAAGGAGGGGGTATGACTATACGCTCTAACGGGACAAACTGTTGGGAATTGTGAAGGAAACGGCGGTTCTAATGTGGATATCAATACGTTAAGTCAGGTGGATTCGATACTAACTCCTTAGATGAAGCTATTCAAGCTATGGCAGAACGAGGAATAAAAGGTAGCGTTAATGTTGATTCACTTTCTGGACTATGTGTTATATCCAAACCGATGTCCTACCTAATACAGAGTTAGATAAGATTACTTGGTGGGTGGATACTTGATCAGGTGGTAAATGGTGGTATGAATATATTAAAGTTAGATAATAGTTGAAGCCGTCCTTAATCGGGCGTTTTCAACTATTATCTAAATGCTTCTTTAGTTTTCTCTATTGTGTTCTGTTCCTCTTTTGTATTTGTAAATTCGATAACCATAACAGACAGTCCAAAACCTAAACAAACAGCCTTTATCTTGCTAATTCTCACAAGAACTTACACTTTTTCTCTATCTGTATTTAACCTAGAATACAAGATTCTTTCATTTTTATTCCTGGATATATTTGAAAAACTGTATGTTTTTTATCTCAAATCAATTACATCTATAAATTTAAGGAAAACTCTGTTATAAGATGCATCAGTGCAAGTTATTAAATTCTTTATCGGATTTATGTCAGTTACAGTCACATATCTAGTAAGTAAATGACCATCTCTATAATAAGTAATCAATACCTTCTCTTCAGAAAGAAATGAACATAGTAACTTGTTTTCAATAATTTCTTGTTTGTCTTGGGCTAATTTAGGGCGCTCCACTTTTGTTTGTTTTTTAACAATATTACCAATACCGATGAATTTCTTCGGTATTGAAGCGAATGGAGTCCGCTTAATCATTCCTATTTCTTTTGGCATATGTGTATAGTTTATGCTGTACATCTCCCTGATTGCTATAAATAACTGTATCATTATATCAATTTTTGAAGATGTTAGGATTATTTATATAATTATAAAATAAACATTTAGAGGTTTTTGACTCCTTATAAAATCAACCCAATTTAACTAAGTATGATTTATATATATAATTGAGTAATGAACATGAATCAATTATTGTCATAGATGTAAGCAACATTTATAATGCAAAAGAATTGCATTTACTTCTTAAAGAGAAGCTTGAGTTTCCTGATTTGTACGTGGAAAACTGGGATGCTTTTTGGGATTGTATTACAGGATTTGTGTGTCCTTTGCCAAACAAAATGATCTTCGACGGATGGTCAAAGTTTGAAAAAAGGTTACCGAGAGATACAAAAATAATGAAAGAGTGTCTTCTTGATTATAATGAAGAGGATAGAAAGGATCCTGCATGAGCGTCTTTTTTATTAAAATTTATATTTTAAAGAGTTACCTAGAAGAGAACAAGCTATTAATTAACAAAAAAGAAAAGACACCCTAAGGTGCCTTTCTCCGACTTGAACCATCTTAATTTTAATAATATTGGACTCCCGTCCGAATATTATTTTACCATGTTAAGTTGTTTTTGGAAATATGCCATATCGATAATTACAATATACGTTTTAGTTTTTAAATTATTTATCTTTCTAAAAGTTGAAATTAATAAGAACCCCATAAATGATAAACCATTCCACTAACAAAAAACACTAATCCTAAAAACAAAACAATTAAAGCAAGTACTCCATTTTGATTATGTTCCATAAAATTAGCTCCTTTTAGATTTATTTTTATCCCGCTATTTGCGGGCAGTAAAACTCCCACCTCAAAATTCAGCTGGAGCAAAGAAGTTAGGTGGGAGCCCTGCTGCCCGTAAACGCCCGATTGGTGAAGGCTAATACTCAGTGGGGGGATGAACAAAACCCCCGCTGAGTAAAGTTTCACTTTATATACAAAAAAGCCTTTAGTCGTAATTATGGCTAAAGGCTTTGATCATTATACTTTTTAGTTTATAAAATTTGAAACTGAAAATGTACTAACTTGATAATGAAGCCTGGCTATTAGAATTGAAAAATTTTAGTTTTATTATAATTAACAGAAATGAGAGTAGTGTGAAAATGAATCCGCTCCAAATAAGCTGGTGAATACCTAAGTTTGAAATGAACCAGCCTCCAATAGTTGTTCCTAAAGTAATTCCGAGATTGGAGAACGAAACGAATAGACTATTACCAAATTCAGGCGCTTCTTTTGCTTCGCTTATTAACCATGTTTGACCAACAATTAATCCACCAGCATGTACGATTCCCCAAATGAATACGATAAAAATCATTGGAACAAGGTAGGAACCTAAATAATAAACCAATATGTAAACAATAGAATATAGGATAGGGAATAATATTACTGTATTTACTATACTTTTTTGCAGGAGACTACCAAATAAATGATTGCCTAAAATCATAACGATACCAAATATGAATAGCATGATACTGATGAGAGATCCGTTCATGGAAGTTACTTTTGCAAGGTATTCAGCGAAGTAGCTGTATACGGAAAACGTGGCTGCAAAAAGGAATGTGACGGTTAAAATATTTAACCATAATCCTGGTTTGCCGAGTATACGAATTTGTTTGCCGAAAGACATTTTTTCTTTAACAGGCATAGAAGGAAGTAGAATTAGTATTCCAATGAATGCAAGAGTGTTAACAAGCGCTCCGAATAAGAAAGCAATTTCGAGTGAAAATTGGTCTGCAAGGTAAGAGGTTAGTGGTACACCTAAAGCAAAGCCAACAGTAATTCCCATGAAAACTTTTGTAACCGCTTGACCGCTCTTTTCTGGAGGGACAAGTTTAGCAGCTGTTACAAGAGCGATTGAAAAGAAGAGTGGATGAAGTGCTGCCGGTAAAATACGAAAAATAAGCATGATTTCAAATTGTGTTGTATAAGCGTAGATTATATTTGAAATAACAAATGCAAAAATTGCTGTTAATAAAATTATTTTGCGATTAATACTAGAGACGAGCAGAATTAAAAACGGACCAGAAATAGCAACAACTAGTGCAAATATACTTACTAAAAATCCAGCTTGTGTAGTTGAAATTCCGAATTTTTCAGTGATTTGTGGTAATACGCCGACAATACCCATCTCGGTAGTAATAATTCCGAACACACCTATTGCGAGTGTCAGAATAAGTAAAGGATTTACTTTTTTCATTTATAAAACTCTCCATTCGTATCAGTATTTTGAAAGTAAATTCATTAACAAAGAAGCATTATTACAAGTATGATTGGATGCCAATATTATCAGGACTATGTAATTTGAAATACAATAACAGATATCTAAATAACTAGATATGATATGTTAAAAAATTTTCTCCTTTCTATGTTTCTTGCTTTATAGGTAGTGCAATTTTATAAAAAAATAATTGATGCCTGTAAAAAAGCAGAATGTGTGAAAGCTAATAATCAATTAGTATGCAGATTGATTATTAGCTTTCATTTTATAATTCGTTTTGAACGTATTCAGAAAACTCTCGTATTGTTTTTTCATTTCGGCGATAGTATGTCCATTTTCCAATTCGGTCAGAGTCTAGTAGTCCTGCTTTTTTCATAGTTAATAAATAACTAGAAATAACCGATTGGGCTAAGCCAGTTTTAAGCTGGATATCTCCTACACATACTCCAACTTGAAAGTTAAGGCCTTGCTCTAGATAAGGTTTTTCATCGAAATGGTTTTCTGGATTTTTCAACCATGATAAAATTTGACATCTTGTTTCATTTGACAATGCTTTATAAATTAATAAAGGTTCCATAAGGATATTATATCTACTTTTATAGATTTGTAAATGGGTTTTGGTGATTTTAAGGGGAGAAGGCGTATGTAGATTCCTTTAAATGTGGATGAGATGTTCTAGTAATAGGGCTTTTTTCTGGATGTGAATTTATAAAAAGTTGCACCGTCATATTGCTTTAGAATATGATTGGTTAAAGAGTAGGTGATGAGTACATGCAGGAAACAAAACAATTCCCGCTTATATCTGGAAATCTCTCATTAGATTTAGTGAATACAGAGTTAGTTAGGCGTGGACAACGTTATGATTTATTAATAACAGATGAAGATGTATTAGAATGGCTACATGTAATAAAGGCTAATCTTCCTTTTTGGAATGAAAAAACACTTATAGGAATTCAAGAGCGAGTGAATCAAGTTACATCTAGCATATTAGAGGTAAGAGAAGTACTGAGAAAACAGTTTGAGGCAATTGCTGATCTGCACGAAATTTCTAATGATTTTATTGCGTATTTAGAAAAACAAATTGAGAAGGCACCATTTACATATAAAGTCATTGAACAGCGTCTAGTACCTATCCCAGTTGGAGAAATTGAGGATGTACTTGTATCGTTAATTGCATTTGATGCTTTAACGTTAATAGCAGAAAATAAGCTTATTTCTCTTAAAAGGTGTTCAAACCCCGACTGTGTTTTATTATTTATAGATAAAAGTGGAAAACGAAAATGGTGTTCTATGAAAATATGTGGGAACCGGAAAAAAGCAGCAAAATTTCAGGTTCGAAAATCTGAAGAGGTTTAGGAATCAGCTTATAGCAGTTGATTCTTTTTTTTGTATCTTTTAACTAACCTCTAAAATGAATATTTACAGGTTAGTTAATTCGGGTTATAATTATTGGTAAATAAAGTGAGACTTTAGTCAGTGGGATGTCCATCCCTGCGAATAGCGCGATAAAGGAGGAAAACGATGGATAATATAACAGCAGCTAAGCAGAAAGAGGCTCAACCAATAAGTGTACGATATTTTGCAAAAATGAAAGGGAAAGGGAGAAGTCCATTACAAGTAAATATAAAGGATTCTTTAACGGGACTACTGGGGGGATTTTTAACAATTCTCACCTTAACATATTTAACGAGTATAACTTCTACAGAATTACTAATGGCTCCATTTGGAGCGAGTTGTGTATTAGCGTTTGGAGTTTGGAATGCACCGCTATCTCAGCCGCGTAATATTATTGGAGGACATTTGATTTCAACTTTCATTGGTCTATCAATATATCATTTGTTTGGGAATGAATATTGGACAATTGCTTTAGCAGTCGGGGTGTCGATTGCTATTATGATGTTAACAAGAACAACGCATCCTCCGGCAGGGGCTGATCCAATTGTCGTTATTTTAGGAGCAAATAGTTGGAGTTATTTAGTAACGCCGGTTTTAGTTGGTTCCGTTGTTATTGTAGTTATTGCTTTATTTATTAATAATATGAGTAGTAAAAGGAACTATCCAACTTTTTGGATATAGTTTGTAAAGTGAAAAACAATTTAAGTAAGTACTTTATTTTTACTATGTTTCATTTTTTATATAGAAAAAGCCTTTAGTCGTAATTATGACCAAAGGCTTTCATTCTCATTCTTTTTAGTTTACAAAGAAAAGACACCCATATAAGAGTGTCTTTTCCGATAGTTTGTTTAGCAGAAGCAAGAAGCTCCAACTATGATTAATAAAATAAACAATACTACTAATAAAGCAAAGCCGCCAGAAAATCCACAGCCGCCACAACTACCACCAAATCCCATAATAGTTCCTCCTTTAATAAGAGGGGAAAACAAGGGGTCACTCATGTATTTTAACGGATTCAATTTACTTTATGTTTTTTACGCAATAATTGAGCAGGTCCTTTTGAAAATAAAAAAAAGACACATTAAGGTGCCTTTCTCCGACTGGATAACCGCATTTCGAAACTGGCGGATAACTTGCAAATAGTATGTATGCTTCGATTTATTTACAGATACCTAAGGTTTATACATTCTTCATATAAGTCAGTACTTTTGATTACTAAACGTTCAATCATCATAATGTTTAGTTTATTGTTACCAACCACTCGCTCTAACATCCGCCTTCAACCACTTCACCCAATCCGAATCTTCTATTTTAAGCAAACTGAGCGAAACACCTTTCATATTTAAAGAAGTGAGAAGGGTACCAACCTTTACGAACTTCACATGTAAGCCTTCCAGCTCACATAAACGGCGAATATCGTTTGCGAAAATGTATTGTTCCATTAATGGTGTCGCACCGAGTCCGTTAATGAGGATGGCAAAGTTGTCACCTTTTCTCCAGCGATAAATGCTTTTTAGTTTGTTCATAAGTTCAATTGCTAATATTTCAGAAGAGGATAGTGCTTCTTTGCGGTAACCTTTTTCGCCATGAATACCAACGCCGTAAAAGACTTCATCGTCGTTTAATGTGAATGAAGCTTTTCCTTGTACTGGATCGTTTGCAGGTGAAAGGGCGACTCCTAATGTGTGTAAGTTTTGGATGACAGATTGGCCAAGTGCTGTTAGTTCTTCTAAAGAATGACCGCTCTCAGCGGCCGCACCTACTATTTTTTGAACGAAAACGGTGCCAGCTACGCCGCGTCTTCTTTTATTAAAAGAAGCATCATCTTCAATTGAAACGTCGTCATTTACGATGATGTGGTCAATTTGTCTTCCTTCTTCTTTGGCGATTTGTTCTGCAGCTAAAAAGTTTTCTACGTCATCTTTAAAGTTTTTAATAATGAATAAAATACTTTTATCTTGTGGCATTAAGCGAGTTGCCGCCACAATTTGTTCCACTGTAGGGGGAGTGAAGATACTGCCGTTTACTGCCGCTGTAAGCATACCTTTTCCTACATAGCCAATATCGGCTGGTTCGTGTCCGCTACCACCGCCGCTTATAATGGCGACATTTTGTTTCATTTCTGCGATATCTTTTACATAAATGATGTTATGTGTTTCGTCGTAATTTACTTTGTCGTTATGTTCAAAATAAAAGCCATGCAGCATATCTTGAACAATATTTTCTACATCATTCATAATCTTTTTCATTGCTTTTGCCACCCTTTAATTACTTTGCTGATTGCTCGAGTAATAGTAGTAATTGATTGTTTATCATATTTTTCATGAGAGAAGACATAATGGATGGATCTACTTCACATTTGCTTTCAATCCAATCTTTTATCGTCCCAACGAAGCCGTGACTATAAAAAGAGGCAATCGTATTTTTTGTCTCATTCGAAAGGCTGAATCTACAGCTCATGGATAGTTCATCAATAATCTTCATATATAAGTTTTTCGTATGCTCAAATAAATAGTGATTAAACGAATTTTGCTCAATGACTTTAAAGGCATTTCGGTAAAATTTTTGATTTTCATAAAAGTAATCAAATAATAAATCGAAAATGTTTTCCCATGTTTCATAATCAAGAAAGTCTATAATATTTTCTTTCGTTTCTTCTTTATAAATCCAGCTTAATAGTTCGAATTTATCTTTAAAATGATAATAAAAAGTTTGTCTACGCATTTGACAGTGTAACATAATATCGCTCACTGATATTTTATGAAACGATTCTGTTTCCATTAAATGTTTCAATGAGTTCGCGATTATCTTTTTAGAAATTATAGAAGAGGTCATCTGAATCATCCCTAGAATGTTAGTAATATGAAAATCTTATCTATACAGTGAAACTTTAATCAGTGGGGAGGTTCATCCCCCACTGATTATTAGTTGAACCAATCGGGCATTTACGGGCAGTTGATCTCCCACCTAACTTCTTTGCTTTCATTGCATTTTGAGGTGGGGGTCTTACTGCCCGTTAATGCGGGACAAATGAGAGCGGTGTCTTTAGACAGATTGTCCATTTTGTCCGTTTACTATAAAACGCTTTCATTTTAACATGAGTAGTAAGAAGAAGATTTCAAATATATCACAATATATTAAAGGAATTGAGGGAGAACTACAATGAAAAAGATTATAAACAAACCAGAAACATTAGTAATGGAAATGTGTAACGGAATGGTTATGGCTCATCCAGAGCTTGAGCTTTTGAAAAAGTATAAAGTTATTAAGAAGAAAGAAATGAATGAAAATAAAGTAACGTTAATTAGCGGCGGCGGTAGTGGTCATGAGCCAGCGCATGCAGGTCTAGTCGGAAAAGGAATGTTAGATGCGGCAGTGTGCGGAGATGTGTTTGCTTCTCCTTCACAAATTCAGGTATATCAGGCGATTAAAGAGACAGCTAGTAAAAAAGGTACGTTATTAATTATTAAAAATTATAGCGGCGATATTATGAATTTCAAAAACGGTGCACATTTAGCGACTGAAGATGGAATTGAAGTCGACTACGTAAAAGTAGACGATGATATTGCGGTAGAAGATAGCCTGTATACAGTAGGACGCCGCGGTGTTGCGGGAGTTATTTTAGTGCATAAAATTGCCGGCGCAGCAGCGGAAGCAGGAATGGATTTAGGAGCGGTGAAAGCTGTAGCGGAAAAAGCAGTGGCTAACGTGCGCACAATCGGTTTAGCATTAACTTCTTGTACAGTTCCAGCAAGCGGATCACCTACTTTTACACTTGCGGAAGATGAAATGGAATACGGCGTAGGTATTCACGGTGAACCAGGTATTAAACGTGAAAAAACGCTGTCAGCAGATGAATTAGCTAACCGTATGACAAATGATTTAATAAAAGATTTAGGAGTAAAAGATGGTGAGGAAATCGCACTGCTAGTAAATGGTTTTGGCGGAACACCACTGCAAGAACTTTACCTATTTAATAACGCAGTTACGAGAGAATTAGCTGCTAGAAATATTAAGATTAATAGAGTATTCGTCGGTAATTATATGACGAGTATTGATATGGCAGGTATGTCTTTAACAGTAATGAAGTTAGATGACGAGTTAAAAACGTTGTTATCGAAAGAGTGTAATACACCAGCGTTTAAAGTAGATGGACCAGTTGAAAGTGTAGAGTACGTGAATGTGCTTGAAGATGTAGAAGAGAAGGAAGTTTTCTTCGAAATAGAAACAGCGGAAGAGCACGCTGTTATTAAAGATAATGTCATTACATTAAACAACATGATTTATCTCGTTGATAAAATGAGCGACATTATTATTAAAAACGAAGTACCGTTCTGTGAGTTAGATACACATGCAGGTGACGGAGACTTCGGAATGAGTGTCGCAAAAGGATTTAAGCAATTAAAACGTGAGTGGCATTCTATTGTAGGACAAGAGAATGTAACGATTGGCTCGTTCCTTGACGGTTGTTCGATGATTATTATGGAACATTGCGGCGGTGCTTCTGGTCCAATTTGGGGCGGAGCGTTCCGCGCAGCTAGTAAAGCAGCAGGCAAAAAACGTGAGCTAACAGCTGGAGAGTTCGCTGAAATGTTGCAAGCGGCACTTCAAGGCATACAATCTATCGGTGAAAGATCGTTCGGTAGAGGAGCGGTAGTTGGTGATAAAACGCTTGTTGATGCACTTGCTCCATGTGTAGACTCTTGGTTAGACAGCGCTTCAAACGAAGTAGACGTGAAAACTGCCTTTGAAAAAGGAGCAGAAGCAGCGGTTAAAGGAGCAGAGTATACGAAAGAAATCGTAGCTCGTATGGGCCGCGCCGGTACAGTTGGTGAAAGAAGTTTAGGCTATCCAGATGCAGGTGCACATGCACTTGGAGTTATCTTTACGGAGATTGCGGGTAGTTTGAGATAGTAATTAGAAAGTCCCTCTGCCTTAGGTAGAGGGACTTTTATATTGTATTTTAGATTTAGTTTTTTTGTGATTGCAGCTTATCGATTTTCCAGTGTGCTCCTAGAGGATCTAAAGAGCTTTCAATATAAAACATATATTCATCTGCGGTACTTGGTACTTCAAAAGCTATTTTTAATTCTACCGTTTCATTTGGTTTAACTTGTATATCAGAAGGGTTTTGATCAAGCACCTTTCCTTCATAGGCCTTTCCGTCTTTTTCATCTTTTAAGTTATATTTTAATTCTGATAGTCCAATCGTTTGACCTCGTACATTTTTTACAGAGACATTAACAACGACGGAATCGTTACTAGCATTTAAATATGCATTTTGAACGGCGGTCAAGTAATAGCCTCCCTTAACACTCTCACCAACTAATAAAATACCTTGTTCCAAGCGGCTCATATCTTCTTTTTCTTCAAAATTTATTAATTCTTCATTTTCATTTTTTGCGGTTGGTTCTTCTATTGGACCATTTTCAACGGCACTATCTTTTTTATCTTGTGTGCAAGCAGCCGTAACACTGACTAATACTAGAATTAAAGTAAGTAATATGAATGATTTTCTCATAAAATTGATCTGTCTCCTTAAGTTTCTCAATTTTGTGCAACTATACATATTATAAAGAGATTCTATTAAGATTAACATAATGTCTCATTATTGGCTCAAAATAGGGGGTCCTTTAGACACCTTATTCTTGTTTTTTATTAATATGATTGGTGTATTTACTCTAGTTGTAGCGAAATCGTCCGTTGTTATCATTCCTACTGTAAATATGTAATTAGTATTATTTTATTCTTTAAATATCTCCGGTTTTTCAACTCTAAATGATTGCACCTCACCGCACTCTAAACAAAATGTGGTTAATAGTTTGGAACGTTTCCCTCCTGAAAAGAATCTACTAGATTCATCCTCACAAACATATGCATGATAAGCAGATCCAATCCTTCCTTCTTTAAATGTAGTAGAACCACAATTCTCGCATCGTTTATTTTTCATGTTACTAACACCTCATTTGATTGATATTTATTTTTCTGTGTTTTTAAGATAGAAGTAAAGCAACTTGGTTATAAATGATGTTTTCGACATGATATAACATAGCCCTTTATATATCCGCAAGTAAAACAACATAATACCCTATAAATCTCTATAACAATATGATGTTTCATATATCATTTAATGTTTATCGGAAAAATAAGTATTAAACGATTGATTTTTATTATTCTGATGATTATAATAAATGGAAATCAAACAATTCTTATGTTGAGAAGTGGAGGGACGGGCCCTATGAAACTTCGGCAACCTCGTTTTAGACGAAAGGTGCCAAATCCTGCAGGTGAAAAACACCTGAAAGATAAGAGCGGTTCATTTAGTCAAGAAGGCTACTCTTATTTCGATAAGAGTAGCTTTTTTTATGGTTAAAAGTTAAAGGGGGAATAGGTAGTGGAGTATGGTTTTTGGTTGCCGATTTTTGGGGGATGGCTTCGAAATGTAGATGATGAATCTATGCCGCCTACGTTTGAGTATGCAAAACAAACAGCGCAAGCGGCAGAACAATTAGGTTTTTCAACAACACTTATAGCAGAATTA
This sequence comes from Bacillus sp. FSL E2-0195, assembly GCF_038003645.1. NCBI lineage: Bacteria > Bacillati > Bacillota > Bacilli > Caryophanales > Bacillaceae > Bacillus > Bacillus sp. FSL E2-0195. The sequence goes on from NZ_JBBOPN010000001.1 coordinate 978,896, forward strand.
AATTTAAATGATATAAAAGGTGTTTCAGCACCAAGTTTAGAGGCGTGGACAACTGCGGCAGCACTTGCTGCGGTAACAGATCGATTAGAGATTATGACAGCTGTAAGACCTGGTTTTCACAATCCAGCAGTTACAGCGAAAATGGCAGCGAATATTGATCAATTAAGTAATGGCCGTTTTACATTGAATGTAGTTTCAGCATGGTGGGAAGAAGAAGCGAGACAGTACGGCGGGGTATTTACCGCACATGATGAACGGTATGATCGCACAGAGGAATTTGTAACAGTTTTGAAAGAGCTTTGGAAAGAAGAAGAGTTTTCTTATAAAGGGAATTTTTATGAGCTTCATAATACACATTTAAGTCCAAAACCTGTGCAGAAACAAGGGATTAAGATCTATGCAGGTGGTGAGAGTGAGCGAGGAAAAGAGGTCATTGTAAATCACGCGGATGCATATGTAATGCATGGGGGAACAGTGGAAGAAGTATTTGTGAAAATAGAAGATATGAAGAATCGTAGAAAGAAAGTTACAGAGGAGCCATTGCAGTCATTCGGGCTCGCGGCTTACGTCATTTGTCGTGATACAGAAGAAGAGGCGTTAGAAGAATGGAGACGTATAACGGATGTGAAAGACGATGCTCTAGGTTATGCGGGTTACCAAGATTTTATTAGTAAATCGCATTTGGAACAGCAAGTGAAGCTCAATGATTATTCCGTATCTAATCGTGGATTACGTCCTAATTTAATCGGAACACCAGAACAAATTGCAGAAAGGATACTTGCTTTTGAAAAAGTGGGTATTACGTTATTACTTTTACAATTTTCTCCACAGCTTGAAGAGATGAAACGATTTTCTGAAAAAGTGATGCCATTAGTTGAAGCAAAAAGAAAGGAATTGATTACAAATGAGTAAAATTTACATATTACATGAGAATAAGGAATGGACGGATCATTTGGTGAAAAGATTGGAAGAACTGGAGTTACCTTATGAGGAATGGTTTTTAAATGAAGGAACACTTTCGTTAGAAAAAGAACCTCCCCAAGGTGTTTTTTATAGCCGTATGAGTGCTTCTTCACATACGAGAGGGCATCGATATGCACCTGAGTTGACTGAAGGAGTTCTTGCTTGGTTAGAGGGATACGGACGAACAGTATTTAATGGGTCTCGTGCATTACGCCTTGAAGTAAGTAAATTGAATCAATATGCAGCATTAAGAAATTTTGGGATACAAGTGCCGAAAACAATTGGTGCTGTTGGCCGTGATAATATAGTAAAAGCAGCAAAGGAGTTAGGGGAAGTGCCATTCATTACAAAACATAACCGTGCAGGTAAAGGTCTTGGTGTTCAACTGTTTCATTCCATTGATGCTTTAGAGCAATATTTGGATGGTCCGACATTTGAAGAGCCCATTGATGGAATTACTTTAATCCAGCAGTATATTGAAGCGCCAGAACCATATATTACACGTTGTGAGTTTGTAGGCGGTCAGTTTGTATATGCAGTTACAGTAGATACATCAGAAGGATTTGAGCTTTGTCCAGCAGATGCGTGCTCTATTCACGATGCTTTTTGCCCAGTAGGAGAAGAGAGTAAGAAAGAGTCGTCAACAAAATTTGAAATTATATCGGACTTCCAAGAGCCAATTATTGAACAATACAAAGAATTTTTGAAAGAAAACGAAATTACTGTCGCTGGTATTGAATTTATTCGCAGTTCGGATGGAACAATTTATACGTATGATATTAATACAAACACAAACTATAATTCTGACGCAGAGTCTGTAGCTAATCAATTTGGTATGCTTGAGCTTGCTAAATTCCTTGGAATAGAATTAGAAAAACAAGTAGAGTCAGTTAAATAATATTGATTAAAAAATAAGGTTCTGTTGCAAACCTTTGCTAAATTAATAGTATCAGTATGTCCAAGTTTAAGAGCGTACTTACAAGGTTTTTAGAGTTTTTGCACCAGCAAGAAAAGTATCAGTTTTTATGTTGTATTTTTTATCCTACGTATCCCACCCTGCACAAAAAAATATTTCTCAACATTTAATTGTTGAAAAACATTGAATATTCTCTATAAAGAGAATATTATGTTGCTATCGGCAAAAAAAACGATAATTCGCAGACACTGGGGAGGAAATGCATTGAAAAAGAATAAGAAGTTAAAACCATTATCAGTTTTAGCAACAGCGGCAGTACTAAGTAGTAGTTTTGCTTTTGGAAGTCATGCGGCGTATGCTGATTCGCCATCATCTCTACCAATAGATGAGCATTTAATACCGGAGGAGCGTTTGGCAGAAGCGCTAAAACAACGGGGCGTAATTGATCAATCTGCATCACAAGCTGAGACGTCAAAGGCTGTCGAGAAATATGTTGAGAAAAAGAAAGGGGAAAACCCTGGTAAAGAAATCTTGACAGGAGATAGTCTTACGCAAGAAGCTTCTGATTTTATGAAAAAAGTAAAAGATGCAAAAATGAAGGAAAATGAACAGGCGCAGCAGCCAACAGTAGGGCCAGTAGCTGGACAAGGTGCAGGATTGAATTCTAGTAAATTAAATGGAAAAGTACCTACTGCACCAGCGAAGCAAGAAGAGTACAACGGTGCTGTTCGAAAAGATAAAGTACTTGTTTTACTTGTAGAATTTAGCGATTTTAAGCATAACAATATTGATCAAGAGCCAGGATACATGTATTCTAAGGACTTCAATCGTGAACATTATCAAAAAATGTTATTTGGTAATGAACCATTTACGTTATTTGATGGATCGAAGATTAACACATTTAAACAATATTATGAAGAACAATCTGGCGGGAGCTACACAGTGGATGGAACTGTAACGGAATGGCTTACTGTTCCAGGAAAAGCTTCAGATTATGGTGCGGATGCGGGTACTGGTCATGATAACAAAGGTCCTTTAGGGCCACGTGATCTTGTGAAAGAAGCATTAAAAGCAGCGGTAGCAAAAGGAATTAACTTAGCTGATTATGACCAATTTGATCAATACGATCAAAATGGTGATGGAAATAAAAACGAGCCAGATGGCATTATTGATCATTTAATGGTTGTACATGCTGGCGTTGGTCAAGAAGCTGGCGGCGGTAAATTGAAAGATGATGCGATTTGGTCTCATCGTTCAAAACTTGGATCAAAACCATATGCGATTGATGGCACAAAATCTTCTGTTTCAAATTGGGGCGGAAAGATGGCTGCATACGATTATACAATCGAGCCTGAAGATGGAGCGGTTGGTGTGTTTGCGCATGAGTATGGTCATGATTTAGGATTACCAGATGAGTACGATACGAAGTACTCGGGACAAGGTGAACCTGTTGAGTCATGGTCTATTATGAGCGGCGGCAGCTGGGCTGGAAAAATTGCAGGAACAGAGCCAACAAGCTTCTCACCACAAAATAAAGAGTTTTTCCAAAAGAATATGAAGGGCAACTGGGCAAATATCGTTGAGGTAGATTATGATAAACTTCGCACAGGAGTCGGTGTTGCAACATATTTAGATCAAAGTGTTACAAAATCAAAACGACCAGGAATCGTTCGTGTTAACTTGCCGGACAAGGATATTAAAAATATCGAATCGGCATTTGGGAAGAAGTTTTATTACAGCACAAAAGGAAATGACATTCATACAACACTTGAGACACCAGTATTTGACTTAACAAATGCAAAGGATGCTAAGTTTGATTATAAGGCATTCTACGAACTTGAAGCGAAGTATGATTTCCTTGACGTATATGCGATTGCAGAAGACGGAACGAAGACACGTATTGATAGAATGGGCGAAAAAGATGTAAAAGGCGGCGCGGATACAACTGATGGTAAGTGGGTTGATAAATCATATGATTTAAGCCAATTCAAAGGAAAAAAAGTAAAACTGCAATTTGAGTATTTAACAGATATTGCAGTAGCTTATAAAGGATTTGCGTTAGATAATGCTGCATTAACTGTAGATGGCAAAGTTGTTTTCTCGGATGATGCAGAAGGCCAGCCAGCAATGACATTAAAAGGATTTACTGTGTCTAACGGATTGGAACAGAAAAAAAATAACTACTATGTAGAGTGGAGAAATTACGCTGGTTCTGACACGGCGTTACAACATGCGCGTGGTCCAGTCTTTAATACAGGAATGGTTGTATGGTATGCGGATCAAAGCTTTACAGATAACTGGGTAGGTGTTCATCCAGGTGAAGGATTCTTAGGAGTAGTAGATTCTCATCCAGAGGCAATCGTAGGTACATTAAACGGACAACCGACTGTGAAGAGCAGTACGCGTTATCAAATTGCCGATGCGGCATTCTCATTTGATCAAACGCCAGCATGGAGAGTAGATTCGCCAACTCGCGGTATCTTTGACTATAAAGGATTACCAGGCGTTGCAAAATTTGATGACTCTAAGCAGTACATCAACAGTGCAATTCCAGATGCAGGACGTAAGTTGCCGAAACTAGGATTGAAGTTTGAAGTAGTAGGTCAAGCTGAAGACAAGTCTGCAGGTGCAGTTTGGATTCATCGATAGAATAAGGTGAAACTATGAGAGCTGTCCATAAGTTGGTGAAACTGACTTATGGACAGCTCTCTTCTTATTGTGGAAACGAGGCAGCTTAGTTTAGGAAGCAGTTCACTGGAAAGCAATTCTTTGAAAGTGGCTATAGTAAAAAATATATAGACTATCAAATATAGAAATGGAATCAAAACTCTATACTTTCGGAATTTTTTACGCAGGCAAACCATTGACCTATTATCTCGTTATGATGCTTAATAATTTGAGACGCCGATAATATTGTAGAATTATATGTACTATGTCCATTCTTTACAAGAGTAACGTCATACCCTAAGCTGTATGCACGCCGGCATGTTGCATCTATGCAAATTTCAGATTGAATTCCTGCTATAACAACTCGTTTTATATTTCTCATTTCCAGCTCTTGTTGAAGACTCGTTTTATGAAAAGAATCCGGATGATTCTTTTCAAGAACGACATCTCCTGTTGCTGGAGCAATTGATTTATGAATTTCCCATCCAGGTGTCCCTTGGCTAAGCAAGGAACCAGACTTCCCGTTAAACTTCATATAAAAAATAGGGGCTGAAGCAGAACGGGCTTTAGAAATCAATAATTGAATAACTCTTAATAATTCCGTTCTATTATATAGGACTTTTTTCTCTTCAAATGAACCTACCTGTACATCAATAATAAGGAATGCTGTACAGCTTTTCATCATAAATACCCTCCTAATACGTGGTCCAAAAATACAAAAGTGAAATATATGCAAACTCCAATGCTATGCACATTTAATGTATCCAAAAATTCCAAAGAATATTGCATGGAGGTATGAAGTGGATTCCAATAATTACAATTAGTAAAAACTGTTTTAAATAAAGGACATGAAATTGGCAATCATACAATGAATTATGTTAAAAGGTATGTTCTCAGGATTATATTGCGATTTTAATGGGGGTAGCATTGTTTTTATAGGCTACATTTTAGCGAAATAAAGCTCGAAAAACGATATTATTTATATATTCGTAAGTAAAACAGCATAATATCAGTATGAATCTCTATAACAATATGAGTTTTTGCATATTTTGAAATTTAATATATCCTCCGAAAAGTTTTAATTGTATAATGTGTTTTGTCATATTCTTTTAGATTTTTCGACAAAAAATAACAAAAATAGAAGACGTATTGGGAGAATACATTATGTACATAAAACTATTAAAATCAATTACATCCTTATCACTTATTGGTGGTGCTTTATTATATACAAATGGCAGTGATGTGAAAGCTGCTGAAACGGGTACTTTTTCGGATGTACCTACATCGCACTGGTCCTATCCTGCGATTAAAGACTTAGCGAGCAAAAATATTATTTCAGGCTATGGAAATGGAAAGTTTGGTTTTGGTGATGTTGCGACGAGGGAGCAAGTTGCAGCTTTAATTTATCGTGTGTTAGTACCGAATAAGCAAGGTGGTACGTTTAGTAATGATGGTGCTCGTTATGTATTAAAAGATGGGTCTACTTTAAATAATCCGTATCGTGATATTCGCTCAGGTTCTACAATGTTTCCGGAAGAGGTTTTAACGTTAACGAAATTGGGAATTTTTAAAGGTGATGGAAATGGCGGTTTTAGACCGAAAGATTCTGTTAGCCGTGCAGAAATGGCGCAAATTATTAAAAATGCGTTCCAAGTTTCAGCTAAACAAAAACATACATTTAATGATGTTCCAAATGGGTTTTGGGCAGAAAACGCGATTAGTGCGGTGCAGTCAAACGGGATTGCATCTGGTACAGGAGACGGGAAATTTGAACCAGCTAAAACGGTAACGCGTGAACAGTATGCACAGTTTTTATATAATGCATTGAAATATAAAAAGCCTGAGGTTGCGGTGCAAGATACGGGAGATGCGGCATTATTAGCAGCATTCAAAAATGAAGTACAAACGCGTATTAATACGTATGAAACGAATATTACACTTCCATATAAAACGAAAAACAGTAATACAAAAGAAGTGATGAATACACTTTTTAACGCATATGAAGAAGTCGCAAATAAAAATGAGTATACAAATTATAATAGATCGAATATTTCATACTCACTATCTGGATCACCTGGAAATTATACATTTACGCTAAATATTACATATCGCGAAACGAAAGAACAAACAGAGTATGTGATGAAACAAGCGAAAGCGATCGTTTCTTCTATTATTCAAACGGGAATGGATGATCATGAAAAAGTGAAGGCGGTTCATGATTATGTTGTAAAACATGTTTCTTACGATACGTCTTATAAAGCGTATACAGCATATGAGGCACTCGCGAATCGTTCTGCCGTTTGCCAAGGTTACACACTATTAACCTATCAATTATTAAAAGAAGCTGGAATTGAGAATCATTTTGTAGTAGGAACTGGAGACGGTCAGCCTCATGCTTGGAATTTAGTGAAAATCGATAACAAATGGTACCATCTTGATACAACATTTGATGATCCAGTGCCAGATGAACAAGGCCGCGTAACGTATTCTTATTTCAACTTATCAGATGAGCAAATCGCAAGAAATCATGAGTGGAACCGCGGGGACTATCCGCAAGCTACAACAAACTATTATAGTACATTAACAAATAAAATTGCGACAGGTGGTACGAAAACACCTGCATATCAGCAAATATTAAAAGATACAAAGTTAAATTATTTAGGAAATGAATATATCGCAAATAACTATAATGAATTCAAAAATAAAATGCAGCAACGTTATAGCACAAAGTCAGCAAAGATTGAAATTCTTTATAAACAATCAATGGATGGCGCATTGCAAGATGTGAAAAAAGTAATTGGAGAAATCGGTTATCCGCAAGGAGCGAACCGTGTTTCTTATAAAGCTGAGCCGTATAATGCGAAAGAAGGATATTCTTTAGTGACGATTACGTTTATGTAAAAAAGCAACCTAGATCCTATGAGATCTAGGTTGTTTTTTTGTACCTAAATTTGACATGTACAGTTAGACTGTATAAAATAAAGCTATACAGTTCAACTATACAGTTCAACTATACAGTTCAACTATATAGTTTAGCTATATATTAATCGTTACACTGGAGGTCTTTATGAATAGAGATAAAAATTTACCATTAACGGAAACAACGTATTACGTTCTTTTAGCTTTATTAGAGCCAGCACACGGATATTTAATTATGCAAAAGGTTGAGGAACTTAGTAATCATCAAGTGAAAATCGCAGCGGGTACATTGTATGGTGCGGTTGAAAATTTATTAAAGCAACAATTAATAGAATCGGTAAAAAGTGAAGATAAACGAAGAAAAGTGTATGTCATTACTGAGCGGGGGAAAGAAGTATTACATTTAGACTTTATGAGGATGCAGCACATTATTGGGGTTACAAAAAGCTTATTAAATGTATAGTTAGGAGGAAGCGAAGATGTGGAGATTGAAATTCTTTTTAGACTTTGAGAAAGAGGAAAAATGGTTAGAAGAGATGGCTTGGAAAGGCTATCAACTAAAAAGTAATACATTTGGTTATAAATTTAAAATCGCAGAACCAGAGGATGCGACAATTAAAATAGATTATAGAATATTTTATAGACGAAGTGATTTTATTAATTATTGTACGTTATTTGAAGATAGCGGCTGGAAGCATATAGCCGGTAAATGGTGGGCAGGCACGCAATATTTTAAAAAGATAGATGAGGAAAGTGAAGATGACATTTTTTCAGATCAAATGTCACGAGCAGGGAAGTATAAACGTTTATCTAAGACATTTTTAGAATTAGCAATATGTTATTTTCCTCTATTAATGCTATTTATGTTTAATAATACAATTGATTTAGGAGTGATGTTAAATCCGAAAGGCCTATACTATACACCAGGATTATGGGATATGCACGGCGCAGCATTTTTAGGATCATTCTTATTTGAAACGCCATTTGCATTAATGAGGGGCATTTCATGGTTGTTTATCCCAGCTGCGATTGGTATGTTTTTCTTTTTCTCATATAAAGCAAATCGATTGTATGAAGAGAGAAAATACTAGGAGGACCCCCTTAAAGCTGATGCTTTGAGGGGGATTCTTTTGAATTTGTAAATGGTGTACTTGGTTAGCTTGATGGGCATGGGGTAGAGTCAAGAAAATGCGGATTTACAACGCTAAGAAAGTTTCAATGGTCTTAGAGAATCTAATGAGACCACTTTCTCTGAATTAAAATGGTATTCTCCTAGTAAATTGATATGTTCCCAACCTAAAGGTGACATATGATGCAATCAGTCTTCATTAAAACTACCTATCCGTTTTTGATATTTAACTGCTTTTGTTAGATGTAAAGTATTCCAGATACTGATGGCATTGATAATTATGTTTAAGGCACTGGCCCTTTGCAATTGATGCTGTATGGTTTGTTCCCTAAGCTCACCTTGTTTTCCGAAGAAAATAGCTCTTGCAAGTCCATTCATGGCTTCTCCTTTAATTCGAATGGTGGCAGCACCTTTTATTAGAATTGTCCCCTTGGTGTAACAAATGCTTTTTTGTAAATAATATGTTTGTTAAACAATTAATTAAGGGGGACTTGTATGCCACAGGATCGAAAAGCAGAAGTTCAAAACGATGCATACGAAGGAAAAGAGATCATGCCAGATAATCTACAATATCTACCGCGTCACGTGCAAATGGAGCTGCCTCACGAATTTTCTGTAAATCCTCTGTTTGCCCGCGAAGGAGAATCAGTCGTTCCGCGCTTTCACATGCCTGATGAAGGCATGTTACCAGAAACAGCGTATCAAATCGTCCATGATGAAATTGCTCTTGATGGCAATGCCCGCTTGAATCTTGCAACATTCGTTAGCACATGGATGGAGCCTGCCGCAGAGCACTTATATGCCAAATCATTCGACAAGAACATGATTGACAAGGATGAATATCCACAGACAGCCGAAATTGAGGAGCGGTGTGTCCGCATTTTAGCAAACCTCTGGCATTCGCCCACTCCCCTTACGACTATGGGCGTTTCAACAACTGGATCGTCGGAAGCATGTATGCTCGGGGGGCTTGCGTTAAAGAGACGCTGGCAAAATGCACGCAAAAGCGAAGGGAAGCCGGTGGATCGGCCCAATATTGTGTTTAGTTCTGCTGTTCAAGTTGTGTGGGAAAAATTCGCGAACTATTGGGAGGTTGAACCACGCTATGTGAAGGTTAGCCCAGAGCATCCCCGATTGGATCCTCAGGGGGTCCTCGCTGCCGTGGATGAAAATACGATTGGTGTGGTACCGATTCTCGGTGAGACTTATACCGGGGTTTACGAGCCGGTTGCCGCCATTGCGAAAGCGTTGGACGATTTACAGGAGAGGACAGGCCTCGACATTCCCATGCATGTGGATGCGGCTTCGGGGGGATTTATAGCACCGTTTCTTCAACCAGATTTAGTCTGGGATTTTCAATTACAGAGGGTGAAGTCCATCAATGTATCCGGACATAAATATGGATTAGTCTACCCTGGGTTGGGTTGGATAATTTGGCGGGAAGCTGAAGATCTCCCTGAGGATCTAATCTTCCGCGTCTCCTATTTGGGCGGGAACATGCCGACTTTTGCCCTGAATTTCTCTCGTCCTGGCGCACAAGTGCTCCTGCAATATTACAATTACCTGCGTTTGGGGAAAAGTGGGTACTATGATGTCCAAAGGGCTTCTCAGAAAGTCGCTCTTTTTCTTAGCAAGGCGATTCAGAAGATGGAACCGTTCGAACTTTTGTCCGATGGTTCGGATATTCCGGTTTTCGCTTGGCGATTGAAAGATGGTTACACATTAAACTGGAATCTTTATGATTTATCTCGACAATTGCGTGTGTTCGGCTGGCAAGTACCCGCCTATCCATTGCCTCCAGATATGGAAGCGGTGACGATTATGCGCGTTGTGGTTCGAAATGGATTTTCCATGGATCTCGCGCATTTATTTTTGAGGAACCTCAAACAGACCGTTGCCTTTCTGGATTCCCTGGACGGGCCTATGCCACATGATACGAAATGTGATAATGGGTTTCATCACTAAATGAAAAAAGCCTAATTTCTTCATATTTAATTGAGAAATTAGGCTTTTTAATATTGAAATTTCCTTAACGTTGTAAATCCGCATTTTCCTGACGCTACCTCAATACATATTATTAAAATTAAGATGGTTCAAGTCGGAGGAAGGCACCTTAGGGTGTCTTTTTTATTGCTCTTCGACAGAATATGACAAAATAGTTGTAACTGTTTCTGTTATGCTTGTGCAGTAAATCTTACATTTAACCACTGGAGGAACTACATAATGGGTAAAATTTTTAAGTTTGGGTGTTTAGGGGTAATAGCAATAGTAGTCATCATTTTTGTTGCTGCAGTTATTGATGGTAGTAATGATTCGAAAGAAAAAGCATCTACTAATCCAAAACAAGAAAGCAAAAAGGATGCTCCAATAAAAGAAGAACAGAAGAAGCAACAAGATGAAGCTAAGAAAAAGGAAGAACCTAAGCCAGCTGTAAACGCTGATAAGGCTACATACGAAAACGAAATCAAGCCTACTATTGATGCCATGATAAAAGAATATGATGAAATTTGGAATCAGGACTGGAGACCTATTTGGGGCGAAGCAAGCAAAGATCCTGCATCTATTGACAAGAACACTTTAAAAGAGAAAATGGAGTCAGTTACAAATCGATACGATGAACTATCCAATAAAAATACTGCGTTTAAAAGCGGTGCGAAGCTAAACGATCCTGTATTAAAAGAGAAGATTGAGAAATTCAGAGTTGATTTTGGACTAGCAACGAACTATAGAAGTAATGCTGGAAGAGCTGTGACTCAAGGAATAAAAGGGGTAGCTCCAATGAAAGAAAGAATGGATGAGGCTCAAAAATCAATCCAACTTTCTGATCAAAAACTAATCAATGCTGTAGCTAGTTTAACTGAAGTTGAATCGAAATTGGGAGTTAGTCGTAATTAGGCACTCGAAAGAGTGCTTTTATTTTGTCCTCAGACATAAATAAAATCAGGGGTGATGTATATGAAGAAAGTATTTATGAGTTTATTGATAGCTACTACGTGTCTTATATTCACTGGTTGTTCAGCAGACATGAAAGTTGTAGAAGAAGATGCTACGGAAAAATTAAAAGATAGCAAGTTGTTTCCGTATATTGAAGAGGCTAGTTACAAAGAAGGTGGTAAAAAGGAAGATAGAACTTCAGTAAACATTAATATAAATGTAGATGAACGATTCTCTGATTTAGAAACAATGGAAAAATATGAAGTGATGCAAGATGCTGTTAATAAGCTAGATGGATCTTCAAGCCTAATTAAATGTGGGAATGACAACCGTTGCATTTATGACAATCTCCATATTTCTGATGGCAATGACAAATACACAATGGATGTTTTTTATAAAGAATTAGTAATTAATGATAATAAAAAATACACTAAATCAGATTATAATTCTGATATGAATCAAATAAAGAAAAAAGAAGAACCTGTTAATACTACTACGAATTCCAACTCAGTTCCTTCTTCATCTGCAGGACAAGAGGCACCATCTACATATGATCCTAAAAAGGATTCGGCTAACTATGATGCTAATGGTAATTATAAACCAGTTGACCAGATGAAACCTGAAGAAATCAAAAAGGAATTAGAAGGATTCCTAGAAGATTCTTTAAAAAGGTAGTTAAAACAAAATATAGATTTGAACCATATTTCTCAATGAACAAAACAACTTAACATGGTAAAATAATATTTGGATGGGAGTCCAATATATATTATTAAAATTAAGATGGTTCAAGTCGGAGAAAGGCACCTTAGGGTGTCTTTTCTTTTTTCTAAATGAGAATTTTGGCTTAAAGAAGATAAATTTTCAACGGATTATTGTCATGAATATATTGATAAAGTTCATTAATATATTTGTAGAAAGGAGGAATTCAAGTGAAGAGAGATGAAAATAGGATTGGTCACTTTACATCTGAAAAAGGAAAGGAAGACTTTCAAATTGCCTACGATGAATCAATGGCACTTCTTCCAAAACCTAACGATACGAAAGATATAAAAACTAAATATGGCACAATTCGTGCTTATTACTTTACTAAAGAGGAAAACAAACATAAGGAGCCAATACTCTTACTCCCTGGACGTGGTGCATCTACTCCAATGTGGGTACCCAATTTAGAAGGGCTAAGGGAGAAAAGGCCTGTTTACACGATAGATTTACTCGGTGAACCTGGAATGAGTGTGCAAACGAAGGTGATTGAAAACCAAAAACAACAAGCAGAATGGTTAAATGAAGTAATTGAAGAATTAAGTTTAGAAAAAGTGCATATCGTGGGTGTCTCCATTGGAGGTTGGACAACAATGAATTTGGCCAGATATAATTCAGAGCATATTGCTACGGCTAGTTTATTGGACCCAGTCTTTGTATTTGCGCAAATGCCCATAAAGATGATTCTTGCATCTATTCCAGCTGCCGTCCCTATTGTACCTAAGTTTATAAGACAAAAGATGTTAAGCTATGTATCTGGAGGAGCAGAAACAAATGACGATGAGCCTATCGCTAAGTTAATCGAGTCGGGTATGCGTAACTATAAACTTAAAACACCAGCACCTGATCTATTTAGTAAAGAAGACTTGAAAAATATCAATGTTCCAGTGCTTGCATTAATGGCTGAAAAAAGTACAATGCACAATTCTGTAAAAGCAGTTGAAACTGGGAAAAAATACGTTAAAGATATAGATATAGTTAACTGGAAAAATGCATCTCACGCAATCAATGGTGAGTTCTCTAACGAAGTTAATGCCAGAATCCTTGATTTTATAGAAAAACATTCTAATGATAACTAAGTTGAAAGTGGAAAATATGTTGTAATAACAACTTTATCTCTATATAGCTATTTAGGAGGAGTTAGCTCATTTTTTGTTTTAGGATATTAAAGTACCCCCTAAATGGAATTTTTTTATAGCACCGAAGTTCATTTTTATGATTTTTGGGGAAGAATGTGCTTCTTAACTTGATACCGCAAAAAAACAAACAGGAATGACTATTAAGTCATTCCTGTTCCTTAAAGAAACCTTCTATGGTACTAGTAACTTCCTTGAATGCTTCACCTTGGACACTAGAAATTGATAATCCTCCAATTATATTTTTCCACTGTGAATTTACACTATCCCAGTTATCATCCCAATTTTCAGTAATATGCTTATAAGCTTTAAAAGGTTTATCACGACTTGGTGAAATATATTTTAAAGCATCTATCAACTCTACAAACTCCAAAACACTTCAGGCCCTTCTTTTAGAATTGGAGTTACCTCTTCGTTTCGAGGTAAAACTTCCATTTAGGTGGTGCTATTAAATTTAAAAAGCTAAAACAAGCATAACCCCGTTCTAAATTTAGGACGGGGTTAAAATATAGTTGTTTAATTTCCGATATAAGATACTTCACTGTACTCAAAAATATAACAATAAAGTCGATTGATAATCTAAGGTTTATTCAGCAATAGCGCCCGATTGCGGAAGACCAAGAAAATGATTATGATTGCTGCTTATAGCTTGTTGAACTAACGCACACGTTACTTTAAGTGAATTGATTCACAATCTTACTGGGAATTTACCTAAAAAAGCTGAATTAACTTAATAAAAAAAAGGACTCCCTTTTTGGGAATCCAATTCATTCAGTGTCACTTTGGTTAAAGTCTAATCTTCTCGGTTCGCAACACTGTCATTAGCCTCATCGGCACCTTCGCCGACTTTGTTACCCATCGCTCCTCCTGCAACAGCTCCTGCAACGGTACCAAGTGGACCAAGAACAGAACCCAAAGCAGCTCCAGCGACAGCACCGACACCAGTTCCTACCGCTTCGCCAGTATCATTATCAACACGGTTACGTTCGTTTTTATCAGCCACGCATCTCACTCCTTATTTAGAATAGGCAAGTGCATTCCAGCACAATACCTTACATATTTTGACCTATAAGGACAGATTTATGCGAAGTGTTAGAATCCTGAGGATTTAGCAAACCGGCGCTTTACATAGCGATGATCTTGTTCTATGTAATTATTGAAATTATTGAAATGTTTGATTGTAGAATGAGTAGTACTTTTATAAAAGTCATTCACCTTTAATTTTTTGAGTGAACAAAGTAAAGAAAGGGCCTTATCTGTTGTCAGAACCGTTGGTTCTCCAAAAGTTTGAACGAGTCGTTTCATAAAAGCATACGCAGATTGTGTATTCCGCTTCTTAAGTTGATGGGCATATGGCGATACCCTTTAATCGTAATCAGCATTATGATAATCGTTATTTAAGCTGGGCACTCTTCCATGGGGACGATATTCTATGTGAAAGGTATTATGTTATTACTTGTACTGAGGCTCTTCATGTTCAATTTGTTGAAGACGAGGATTTAAAGATTCAATAATTTCTTGAGTTTGTTGTGCTGCACCTTTATATAATTGTTTTGCTTGCTTGTTATCAGTATCAAGAACAAATCCTTCTAGGCATGCTTGAGCACTCTTTAATCCAGCGATAGTTTGTTTAAGTTTAGTACTTACTGTCATGTAGTATTCCTCCTTGTAAATGTACTTCAAAATATAGAATGCCTATTTTGTTATCAAAGTACGATTTCCAATTTTAGGGATATACGAATGAGAAATTTTATAGTTAATCATTCAAAGGAGAATTTTTTAGCTAATAGATGCATGGAATAGTTTTGTCCCAATAACAAAAACTAACAGAAATAAAACGATAATATATAAAGGAGATTAAATATGCTGAAAAAGATAGGAAGAATTTTCCGAGCATTCCTCTTTTTATTTATCGGTGGATGTTTAGTTCTGTTTGTTTGGGGGGAAATTGACAGAACAATAGCCGAAAAAAATGGGGTATTTAGCCAGAATTCTAGTCAATACCCTATGCGTCAAAGTGATATTACTATGTATACAGATGGGAAACAGTTAAACAATCAATTATTCTCAGATATAGAGAAAGCAAAGCATTACGTGCATATTAACTTTTTTTCTATTGCTGATGATAAAGTAAGTCATCAGTTTCTAGAGCTATTGCGGAAAAAAAGTCAGGAAGGTGTAGAAGTATACTATGCAGTGGACAGGTTAGGTGGAATTTTACTAAAGAAAAAGGAAAGAGAATTATTAGTTAAAAAAGGAGTTCATTTTACATATTACAATAAACCTGTTTTCCCTTATCTTTTTTCTTCTTTGGATCATCGGAATCATCGTCGTATTTCAGTTATTGATGGAAAGGTTGGTTACATTGGCGGATTCAACATCGGAAAGAAGTATTTGGGGGAAAAAGAAAAACTTGGTTATTGGAGAGATTATCATCTTCAAATACGAGGAGAAGGAGTTCAAGATTTAGAACACCAATTTGTATTAGACTGGAATAAAAACTCAGAGAAACCGATTCCGATACACAATGCGGTAAAGGAAAAGGGAGCAACCTCGCAACGATTTACTGCATATTATAGTGGAGAAAAACTTGGGCAAGATTATGCAATGCTGTTTCAACAAGCAAAAGAATCCATCATTATATTAACACCTTATTTTATACCAAAAGACAGAACTATTTGGAACGCATTAGTAGATGCAAGAAAGAGGGGAGTCCGTGTCAAAATTCTATTCTCACCTCATTCGGATGCACTATTAGTTAAAGAAGCAGCATATCCATATATCCGAAAAGCATTAAAACAGGGGATGGAAGTATATGGTTATAAAAATGGGGTGTTACACGGTAAAGTATTTTTGATTGATGAAAAAGTATTGATGGTTGGGACCGTGAATTTTGATTCACGCTCGTTTCATTTAAATGAAGAAATGAACTGTTATATTCATGACCCTATCTATATTTCGAGAATAAAACCAGTGATTAATGCAGACTTACAAAATTCAAAGCAAGTAACATCCTCTGACGTCAATCAATTATCTATAAAAGAAAAAATGAAAGAAAAGGTTGCAAAAATGTTTGAGTATTATTTGTAAAGACAAAGTATTTTTATATTAGGGATAGTTTCACATTGCCATCAAGATAAGAAATGCAAATACCCCATATCCATCAAGCTAACAAGGACGAGTTACTCCAAAACGATAAAAACGATCAACATGCATCAAAAAAAACACGCTAAGCAAAAATACAATAAGCTGTCCATATGGACAGCTCATTTACATAATTACCGTTATCAGAAGTAAAATTTAACTCGAAAATAGCTAATTTTATCAGTTGTTGAATGTCTGAAAAAAATCAAACCAATGATATTGTTGAGATCCTTTGGAAATTTCTTGCTGTGATGACTATCATAGTGACTTTTTCTCCAGTAACAACTATTAGTAGCTAATTACCATAAGGACTTATTTTTGAAATTTGCTATTTTTTAGAAAGTATGTTAATTTAAGAAAGACCTATTTTTGTTCGGTTTGAGATTAAGAATAAATTTTGTTTTTCGTCTAAGGTATTTGAGCAAGGGTAGTAACATATGTGTGGGTATCCACACTAGGAGGCAACAATTATGGAACAAGGTAAAGTAAAATGGTTTAATGCAGACAAAGGTTTTGGATTCATCGAGCGTGAAGGTGGAGAAGACGTATTCGTACATTTCTCAGCTATCCAAATCGACGGTTTCAAATCTTTAGACGAAGGACAAAGTGTAACATTTGAAGTAGAAAAAGGACAACGTGGCCTACAAGCTACTAATGTTCAAAAAGCTTAATATTAGCTGATGAAAGACCCTCTTGTAGGGTCTTTTTTTTGTTTTTTTACAATATTCCGAATGCAACTTTTTTAAGGGGATTTGGGGTGCTTAACTTTTAATGAAAAAGAAGATGTTAGAAATCATAGTTTTAGCATAATGGGCTTTTTCTTTTAGTTATCTTGCAATTATATTAGGAATACCAAAAAACGGATTATATATAGTCGTAGGATTTTCAATCTTATTTGTTGGTGGAATTTTGATTGTGCATCTATTTTAAAATAAGAATAAAAATGGAAAAATTTTGTTTGATTGTATATCTCATACACGTCTAGTTAACATAACGTCTCATTATCAGTAGCAAGAATAAGGAGGAGCCCTAATCTCATAAGTAAATCTCCCTTTTTTGTTCTATGGATCTATGCATTTTTTTATACATTCCTATCCTGGCATGGTTTTTAGGTTACTGGATTAGCAGAAAAACTGTATAAAATCTTGCGTACTCTTAGCCTGGTTTTTTTCCGAAATGCTGGCGGTACCCCATGCCCATCAAGCTAAAAAGAACGAGTTACCCCAAAACAATAAAAAGCGGGCGAAATGTACACGTTTTTCGTTCTGAGGGTATTATGAGATCTTAAGTTGATGGATGTGTGGCGAGACTATATGAAAGAAAGTTTTGCTCTTTTAACCAAAAACGGTCGTTTATGGTTAGATGAAATACTTACAGCTTTTTATGTGGTGCCCATTTTTTAAGATGTAATAAAAGGTAGAATAGTTGTATCAGGAATTTGCCAAATTCCTTGTATCTGTTGTCCCATATGGAAGAATCTCGTATATTTTTGCAGCAAGTGCCTGAGGAGACTCCCTTGACCCTCTTTTAATCCAATCGGTAACAATATTGAAGATACCGCCTGCTAAAAACAGGATTTGCATTCTGCTCATGTCATGATCGTGTGTAATATCCGCTTGAAAGACCTTTTCCATTGTGTAATTCAAGTAATCAAGCATCATATTAGATATATTTGAATCAATTAACTTTCCTGACGGCTTCTGTGCAGAGACAAATCCCTCTATGATATATTCAATAATTAGCTGCATACTTTCATACGGATCCAAACTATCAACCTCTTTCAAGAATTGTTGAACAATTTCATCCACAGATGCTTGTACGACGTCGTAAACGTTGCGGTAGTATTTGTAGAATGTGACTCTGGCAACTCCAGCCTTTTTACAAATAGCTGTTACGGTTATATCTTGCAATTTATGTTCATGCAACAGTGCGCTCAATGCCTCCATAATGTATGTTTGAGAGTGTATACTGTCTTCTCTTGACTTCCTCAAAGCTAACACATCCCTTCATTCTGTTCGTTTTAAGTGTAAATCATCACATATTGCTTGAAAGATGAAAATTCACTGTTATACTTACACTTGTAAGTACAATTGTTAGTGCGGTGATAATTTCATTGTATAAAAGGACATTATCGCTGTCAATGTGTACCATTTTCTTTGTTTCTTACTGGCAATTTGTCGCCATTTTGCAAGCTATAAATAGGGAGGGATATTCAGATACAATCTATAATAATTATTTTAAAATCTTATTATATGAATAATATGTAATTTAGGCATTTGTACGTTTCTAGATTACAACGTAAGAAGAATAATTTTTGACAAGAATAGGGTGAGATTTAATTGGCAAAACATCTGTATAAGTTAGGATATTGGGCAGTAAATCATAGGAAGAAGGTTGTATTCAGCGCACTCGCAATTCTTATTGCATTAGTGCTTTTTGCAGTCAACATGGGTTCCTCTTTCAAGGACGAGCTGAGTATTCCGAATACACCAGCAGATAAAGCAGGAAAAATAATTGAAAAAGAGTTTAAAGCGATGCAACCAGCAGGTGCCCAAGTAAAAGTGGCATTTAAAGCACCAAAAAACGAAACCTTGGAGTCAGCGGAAGTACAACAGAAAATTGCAGGAGTTCTTGAAGAGATAAAAAAAGACTCAGCTGTTGATTCTGTGGCAGCACCGATGCAACTGCAGAACCTCAGTGAAGATAAGACAATTGGATATGCAGTTGTTACGTACAAAGTAAAAGCAGAAAAGGTTACAGAAGCTTCTAAAGATAAGCTTTTAGATAGTATTGAAACAACAAGGGATGCCGGCATTCAAACGGAGTTATCAGGAGGCGATGTTACGTTTTCTGACTCAGAGACTTCAGGTATGACTGAAATTGTCGGAGTTCTTGTTGCCTTCGTAGTCCTGGCATTTACCTTTGTGTCTTTTCTAGTAGCTGGACTGCCGATTCTCACTGCGATAATCGGATTAGCAATTGGAATGCTAGGAATCATGATTGGAACCAATTATGTGGAAATCCAATCAGTTTCCTTATCATTAGCTGCCATGCTGGGACTCGCAGTAGGCATAGACTATGCACTCTTCATTATCAATCGTTTTAGACAGCAGCTTGCACAAGGAGATTCTGTTCCAGAATCTGTTGCCATCGCAACGGGAACAGCGGGAAGTGCCGTAATCTTCGCAGGATTAACTGTTATTATAGGTCTTTTGGGATTGTCTGTTACAAAGATTCCATTCCTGACAGCGATGGGCGTATCCGCTGCCTTTACTGTGATTGCAGCTGTGTTGGTTTCCGTCATCATATTACCAGCCATTTTGGGACTTGTCGGCCATAAGATTGCCCCATCTAAACAAAATCGATTCTTGCAAAAGATGACTGGGGCAGGTAAGAAACATGCTGGTTCAAATAAATGGGGAGAATTTGTCATAAGACGTCCTCTGATTGTTACGATTTTCGCAATCGGACTACTTGCAGTGATTTCAATTCCGTTTTTCCATATGAACCTTGGTCTGCCTTCTGATGGAACAACAAAGTCCACAGAAACGACAGAAAGAAGAGCATATGATTTATTGACGGAAGCGTATGGGGAAGGATTTCATGCTTCTTTAATGGTAGTAGCAAAATCAGAAGAAGCAACAGCTGAAACGCAAAATGCTATGAACACCATCGCAAAAGAATTGGGTAACCTACCTGACGTGAAAAGTGTGACACCAGCTATCCCTGGGCCTTCTGGAAAGATTTATATGATTTCTATTACACCAAAAACTGGACCTGACGATACAAAGACAAAGGATTTGGTAAAAGCAATCAGGGACAAATCGAACCAAACCGAGAAAAAAAATGAAATTGAACTAATGGTAACGGGCACAGCAGCGATGAATATTGATATCGTGCAAAAGCTGAGTGATGCCTTGCCAGTTTTTGCTGCCCTTATTGTGGGACTTGCGTATGTACTCTTAGTTCTAGTGTTTAGATCTCTGCTCATTCCATTAAAAGCAGTATTAGGGTTTCTACTTTCTCTTGGCGCTACGTTGGGAGCCGTGGTATTTTTCGTGCAGGATGGACATTTCCAAAATATATTTGGGTTCCCGGCTGCCGGTCCGATCTTAGCCTTCTTGCCTGTCATTCTGATTGGCATCTTGTTCGGACTCGCCATGGACTATGAGGTGTTCCTAGTGAGCAAGATGCGGGAAGTATATACGCATACAGGTGATCCAAAGAGAGCTATTCTAGAAGGAATGCGGGAGAGCGGGAGAGTCGTAGTCGCAGCGGGATTAATTATGATGTCTGTATTTATTGGATTCATGCTGGCACCTGATACCATCATTAAATCCATAGGTATGGCTCTTACATTCGGTGTTTTCTTTGACGCATTCATCGTGAGAATGACAATCGTACCTGCAGTCATGATTCTCATGGGTAAGTCAGCCTGGTACTTGCCAAAATGGCTGGATAAAATTTTGCCTAACATTGATGTTGAAGGAGAAAGCATTATACATCGCGTAGAAAACAAAAGTGAAAAAATATATAAACAGAACAGTTAAAGTTAATTCATAGTTGTATTCATTTAAAAAACCGCCTCTCTATAAAATAGAAGCGGTTTTTTAGAGAAAGTATAGATCCTCCTTCGCTAATTATGTAAATATATATAAGGAACTAAGTTTTTGCACTATCCATAAAGCAAAAAAGACGTTATCCTTTCTGTATAATTATAGGAAAGGATGGCGTTTCTTTATGAATCTTTCGATTCTTGACAAACTTCAACCGATCGCTGAAGAATTACAACGACATATGTCTCCTCATGTTTTAGAGCACCTAGCCAAAGAAAAAGTGGATTTCTTTTGAGAGTAGGGATTCGCTTTTTTCTTGCTACTGATAATAAATAATTATGTAATTAGCAATGTATATTTTATACATTGTTCCTTGTTCAACGAAAGGGCAGTTTAGTGATAGAAGGGAAATTATGAAAATAGTGGAATTACTCTAATATTGGATATTAGGGGTGAGTTCAGTGGACAATTTATTTTTAATTTAAAACTTTTTATTTTGTCTTAGAAAGGTGTGGATTTTTTTGAATACAAAATTAATCATAGTAGAAGGGCTTCCTGGCTTTGGGAAATCCACCACTGCAAACTTGCTTTACGATATTCTAATTGAAAAAAATATTGACGTTGAGTTATTTCTTGAAGGGAATCCAGACCACCCTGCTGATTATGATGGGGTATCTTGTTTTGATAAAAGTGAATTCGAAAGTTTGTTAGTGAATAGTGGTAATTTTAGGGAAGTAATTAGTGATAGAGTCACGAAGCGAGGAAACAATTATTTATTGCCATATAAAAAAATTAAAAATGAATACGGCTCTAATTTTCCTGAAAGTTTATTAAATACCATTTTCAAAAATGATATATATGAATTACCGCTAGAGAGGAATATTGAATTAATAACTGAAAAATGGAGGGATTTTGTTGAAATAGCCAACAACGAAAATAAAACTTATATTTTTGAATGTTGCTTCATACAAAATCCATTAACAATCGGAATGGTTAAATATGGTGAAAAAAAAGAGAAAGTTATAAGTTATATTAATGCATTAGCGAAAATCATAGAGAAATTAAATCCAGTATTGTTTTATATAGAACAAGATGATTTGGAATTCTCATTCAGAAAGGTATTTAATGAAAGAGCAAAAGAATGGTCTGCTGGATTTATTGAATATTATACAAATCAAGGGTATGCGAAAATGAAAGGCTATCACGGTTTAGACGGAACAATTAAAGTTTTAGAAGCAAGAAGAGATATTGAAAGAGAAATATTTGATATGTTAAATATAAAAAAGACAAAAATTGATAATTCACAGTATGAAGCTATCAAATATAAGTCAATGATAATTGAAAAATTTAAATTACTTGAATTTCTAGATTAATGTAGTGCTTTAATTGAGCAAGAAACTAAAAGCTTTTAACTTCCGCTTTCGATAATTATGTAAATAAGCTGTCCATATGGGCAGCTTATTTTATTTTTTGTTTAGCACGGGGATCTTTTCCGATAGTTTTTTAGCAGAAGCAAGCAGCTCCAACGATGATTAATAAAATAAACAATACAACTAATAAAGCAAATCCTCCAGCGAAGCGACAGCCGCCACAACTACCACCAAAGCCCATAACAGTTCCTCCTTTAGATAGGAGGGGGAAGACAAAGGTTCACTCATGTGTTTTAACGGATTCAATTTACTTTATGCATTTATGAATGGAGCAGGTCCTTTTGAAAATAAAGAAAAGACACCTTATAAGGTGTCTTCCTTCGATTTGAAACATTTTAAGTTTAATAATATACGGTCTCGCCACTGACCTATTAGGCTGGAATTTTATAGTGTTTCTGAACAAAATTTTGTGCTAATTTTGAATTCTTAAGTTGATGGGGATCCTTTTACGTTTTATCATTTTTAAAAAAATCCTTCATTATCTTAGCGCCTTTAATATTCACTGTCACAGCTTCTACTTTATCTTTCTTCTCATCTTTAGCAATCGTAATTTTCTCCTTATTATCAACCCATACAAGAAACTCTTCTTTTGCGTCATCTTTATATGTAACGGTAATAGTAGAATGTGCAGCTTCTCTCTTTTTTTGATCTAATGTGATTGCTTTAGGAGTTCCGCTTTGAACTGCCGAAACGATAGATTTTATCATTTCCTCGTTATCTGTTTGAGATTTGGAACTAGTATTACTTGTTGTTCTAAGCATCTCAATGTTGGTAATGTCTGCAGAGTTTAATTGAATGGTATTTTTCGTATTTTCTTGCTTAGTTGTTGGAGTATTATTTGTAGTAGAAGTGCTTGTACAACCTATTAAAGTGAAAGATAGAGCGGTTAGAGCGCATATAGATATGATTTTTTTCATAGTATCCCTCCTTACGCTTAATTATAACAATTTTCTGTTATTTTAGGTAGTTATTGTAAGGAGATAATTTTGTAAATCATAGGGAGACATGTTTACTAGTTTTAATGATGTTCGTATGAATAATATGAAGCGTATATATGAAAAATATGCGGTTCATTCTCTATCAAAATCAAAATTCACATAATTTTTTTCATATTTTATGTTTAACATTTCGAAAATGGGTGTATTACATATAATATAACAAATAATTCATTTTAGAGGAGGAAGTTAAAGATGGAAACGAAGTATAGTAAACCTTTTGTATATGAATTTATTACGGAGAAAGAGGTCATGAATGCGGCGAATGATCTAGTGAAGAAAGGAATCGACCAAAAAGATATTTACGTATTAACACATGAGAAAGAAAGGACAGATAGAATCGCAGACAATGCAGACGTGAATACAATTGGAATAAAAGAAGAGGGACTTGGGACAAGTATTATTAATGTCTTTCAAAAAACGGGAGATCAGTTAAGAAATAAGATGCAAGAGTTAGGACTTAATGAGGAAGAAGCTAACTTTTATGAAGAAAAACTGGATGAAGGGAAAATCTTATTATTCGTTAAGGATTTAGAAAGAGTCGGAGAATGGTTACAAGAAAGAAGATGCACGTATTCTATTTAAATTCATACTCTTTAAATCTACAAATCTATTACGAAAAGGAGATTGGAAATATGAGTGAGAGCGGGCTAAAAGAACAAATTACTGGTAAAGTTGAAAAGAAAAAGGGACAAGTAAAAGAAGGAATTGGTGAAGTTACAGAAGATAGAGAGTTGAAAAATGAAGGGAAGTGGGAGAAGACGAAGGGAACTGTAAAAGAAAAAGTCGGAAAAGTGAAACAAAAGATAAGTGATGGATTGGATAACAAAGAATAATACATGTTTATCAAGCTTTGGTTAAACGCCAAAGCTTGATAAATCCATTATAAAAATAATATAGGAGGTCTAATTGTGGGACTTATTATTACGTGTATTGTAGGTGGACTTATTGGTATGTTAGCTGGAATGATTACAGGAAAAGACTTTCCTTTAGGTATAGTTGGTAATGTTATTGCGGGATTAATCGGATCTTGGGTAGGTAGTGCGTTATTTGGTCATTGGGGTCCTGAATGGGGAGGCATCTTTATTCTTCCAGCTTTATTAGGTGCAATCGTCTTTATTTTAATCGTTACATTCTTTTCTAGAATGCTACGGAAAGCGTAAGTATGATAATGAATAGTAATCTTAAGTTTATTATATGTAGCTATAAAGTTAATAAACTAATAAATATACATAAAAAAGCATCCAATTAAAATAATTTGGATGCTTTTTTAATGTATTTTACATAGGAATCAGTGAGGATGTCCCCACTGATTGAGATTACATATTAAGCTATCGTTACTTTTTTACAATTATTTATTCTTACGACCTGCCTCGGTTCTATATGAGATAAGTCCTCGCTATTACCTATATCAACTACAATTGTATTCGTTAGTATGTTAATAATGGAACCAATTAATTTTGTAGCATGATCGTGTCGATAAGAAAATTGAACAAAATCTCCCTTTTTAAAGCTGTGCTCTTCCATAGATAGATCCCCCTAAAAATAATGTTTATACATTATACATACACAAATTTATAAGGTTTAAACATTTGGTAGTATTTTTTTTAGTGTTAAGCTGAGAAAGGTGTAGAAAATTTATTTATAATTAAAATGAAAAAATATGTTTAAAACTAATTTTTATGGGTAATTAAATAGTAGTAGTTTGAGATAAGGGGGCGGAAATGATGAATTTGGCAATAAATATTTTGCAAAATGATTTAGGTTATACAGTACAACTTAATGGTGAGATTGATGCGTATACGGCATCAGATTTAAAAAATAAGGTAATGCCTATTGCAAGTGAGAAAGAGGTTTATATAGTAGTAGATTTTAATAAGGTAGATTATATGGATAGTACAGGTTTAGGCGTTTTTATAGCGCTATTAAAAGCAATTAAGAAAAATGATGGAAAACTAGAGTTTATTGGTGTATCTAAAAGGTTAAAAAGATTATTCGATATTACAGGACTAACAGAAATATTAAATTTGAATTCAGATTTTGAAAAAGTAGAAAGAAGGTGACTAGGGATGATGGAGAAATTTGAAAAGATAGAAATGAAAATTCCTGCAAAGGCAGAATATGTGGCTATTATTCGTTTAACAATGGCTGGTGTTGCGAATCGAATGGGCTTTGCTTATGACGATATAGAAGATATGAAAATTGCTATTAGTGAAGCATGTACAAATATTGTACAACATGCATATAAAGAAGACGTTGGAGAAATTATAATTGTCTTTGGTCTATATGAAAATCGATTAGAAATTATGGTTGCGGATAATGGGGTTAGCTTTGATTTTAGCACCTTGAAAAGTAAAGTTGGTCCGTATGATATTAATAAACCAGTAGAACATTTGCCGGAAAATGGTTTAGGTTTATATTTAATAAATACGTTAATGGATGATATACAAATTATGCATGATGAGGGCATGACAGTTTTAATGACAAAATATATACAAAGAGAGCAGGTGGAGAATGATGGAAATCCAATCTCAACCTACAAATCTTACTAAAGAAGACGTTATTAAACTAATTGCAGAATTCCAACAAAACCAATGTGATGAAGCGCAGGAAAGGTTGGTTAATCACTATAAAAATCTCGTATATTCCATTGCATATCGCTATTCAAAAGGTGGGCCAATGCATGAGGATATTATACAAGTAGGGATGTTAGGGCTCTTAGGCGCAATAAGAAGGTATGATTATTCGATAGGGAATGCTTTTGAACCGTTTGCAATACCTACGATAGTAGGGGAAATAAAGAAGTATTTACGTGATAAAACTTGGGGCGTTCATGTTCCAAGGCGAATTAAAGATTTAGGCGGGAAAATTAAACTTGCGATAGAGGAGCTAACAGATCACCTACAACGTTCACCGAAGATTATAGAGATTGCGAATCATTTAGGACTATCCGAAGAGGAAGTTCTAGAAATTATGGATGCTAAAAATAATTATCAAGTATCTTCCTTAGATGATGTAGTTGAAAATTCATCTGATGGAAGTTCGGTAGCGAGAATTGAATCTGTAGGTGAAGTAGAGCAAGGATATGAACAGACAGAAAGACGTCTCGTTTTAGATGATATTTTTAACGTATTAAATGATACGGAAAAGAGTGTTATTCATTATATATTTGGAGAAAATTTAAATCAAAAGGATACAGGAGAGCGGTTAGGTATTTCACAAATGCACGTTTCTCGTATTAAAAGACAAGCGATAAGTAAATTGAAGCAAGCAGCGTTTTTAGATACATAAAAATTTTAAATAATTATGTTTAAAACATGAGAAAAGGGGTAGTTATTAAGTATAGGAGGAGATATAAAAATGTCACACGATGTGAAAGAACTAATCGAAGGATTGAATGAAGATTTAGCAGGAGAATACTCGGCAATTATTATGTACAACCATAATGCAGCTACAGTTTCTGGTATATATAGACAAGTGTTAAAACCTTTCTTTGAATCTGAAATTAGTGATGAACAAGGACATGCCCTATATTTAGCGGAGAAAATTAAGACGCTAGGTGGTACACCTACTACGATCCCTTTACCAGTGAAACAAGTAAAAGATGTTAGAGAAATGTTAGAATACGCTAGACAATCAGAATATGAAACAATTAAGCGTTATGAAACGAGAAAAGAACAGGCAGCGAAATTAAATATGACAGAGTTAGTTGTAAAGTTAGAAGATATGATTGCAGATGAAACAAATCATATGGAAGAATTAGATCGTCTTTTAAATGACAAAGCGATGGTGTTAAATTAATAGTGGAAATTTATAGAGTGAAAGAACAAACTCTCATTTCTAGGGGGTTTGTTCTTTTGCTGTATAGATACGTATGAGTAGGAAATTTTTATTTTATAACTGAGTATGTAATACTAGAAAAATAGAAAATGATAATAGATTTACATTTTAAATAAGAAAAGGGGAAATAACTTGTGTCCATTTTAATTGTCGATGATAATCCGGTTAACATCTTTGTAATTGAAAAAATTTTAAAACAAGCCGGATATCAGGATCTTGTATCGCTTAATTCTGCACAAGAGCTTTTCGAATACATCCATTTTGGAAAAGATTCTTCCAGGCATAATGAAATTGATTTAATACTATTAGATATCATGATGCCTGAGATTGATGGACTTGAAGTTTGTAGGCGATTACAAAACGAGGAGAAGTTTAAAGATATTCCTATTATTTTTGTAACAGCTTTAGAAGATGCGAATAAATTAGCTGAAGCGCTTGATATAGGTGCAATGGATTATATTACGAAACCTATAAATAAAGTTGAATTGTTAGCCCGTATGCGTGTGGCATTACGCTTGAAATCGGAATTAAATTGGCATAAAGAACAAGAAGA
Organism: Bacillus sp. FSL E2-0195; assembly: GCF_038003645.1. Taxonomy (NCBI): domain Bacteria; kingdom Bacillati; phylum Bacillota; class Bacilli; order Caryophanales; family Bacillaceae; genus Bacillus; species Bacillus sp. FSL E2-0195. The sequence continues at coordinate 1,006,837 of NZ_JBBOPN010000001.1, forward strand.
AAATCTTCGTAATGAATTAGATTTAGCTACACAAGTACAAAGAAACTTATTAAGTAGCCCATTAAGAGAAGATCATATAAAAATTGAAGCAAGTTACTTACCTTCATTCAAACTAGCTGGAGATATGTATTATTGGTATAAAATCGATGAAAACCGCTACGGTATTATATTATTAGATGTGATGGGACATGGTGTATCTGCTTCATTAGTTTGTATGTTTATTTCGTCTGTATTACGTGAAACGATTAAATGTTTAATCGATCCAGAACTCGTCATTAAAGACTTAAATAAATATATGACTCTTTTACATAATGAGAATGACAATATTCCATATTATTTTACAGCAATATACTTAGTAGTTAATACAGAAAATAGAACAATTGAATATGTAAATGCAGGACATCCTTCGGGATACGTTTTAGTTGATGAAGAGAATATAATTGAACTAGATCGTGGGAGTTGTGCGGTAGGATTTTTTGATGAAATAAAAGTCGAGAAGACAGTCATACCTTTTGAGAAAAACGCTCAAATATTATTGTTTACAGATGGTGTTCTTGAATCAATTGCAAATGATGAATTTGAGTCTGAAGAGAAGTTGCGTACTTTTACAGAAAGAAAATGGGGAGATTTAGAAGAAGAGATAGAAGGATTTTATAAGGAAGAACAGAAGAAAACACAATCAGATGATATGTGTCTAATTATGATACAAACGAATGCGAAATAAAAAGCGTATGAAATCCAAACATAGGATTTCATACGCTTTTTATTGTATTTTTTGATAGATTTGTTCGTTAGGATTAAATTGGATATAATGCGGCATTATATCTGAAAAATGAAGAGTTTCTTTATTTCCTAAACATAGGAATCCATTGTGGCCTAAACTTTCATAAAATAGTTGCTGTACTTGGTTTTGAAGTTTACTCGTAAAGTAAATTAAAACGTTACGGCAAAGTATAATATGAAATTCGTTAAAAGATTGATCGGTTACTAAATTATGCTGTGCAAAAATAATGTTTTGTAAAAGGGATGGATTAAAATAAGCAAAACGATTATCTGTTGAATAATAGTTAGAAAATGCTTGTGTACCGCCAGCTTGTAAATAGTTTTTCGTATAAGTTTGCATTTTATTTAACGGAAGGATGCCTTGTTTTGCTTTTTCTAACACATTTGTATTCATATCTGTTGCGTAAATAACAGCTTTTTCACTTAATCCTTCTTCGTGAAGTAAGATGGACATTGATAACACTTCTTCACCAGTTGCGCATCCAGCATGCCAAATTCTAATTTCAGGATACTTTTTTAATTCAGGAATAACATGCTCTCTTAACGCTTTAAAAAAAGTAGGGTTACGGAACATTTCAGTTACATTAATGGAGAAATCATTTAATAACTGTTCTAAAAACCCTTCCTCATGAATTACTTTTTCAATTAATTTTGAAATGGTAGGGATATTAGAGAGCTGCATTCTATTACAAATTCTTCTATAAATAGATGTGCGAGCATATTGGCGAAAATCAAATCCTGACAGTTTAAATACCGCTTCCAATAGTAATTCAATTTCTAAGTTCGTACGCTTATCCATATCTACGGATGGATCAAAATTATAATACTTATTTTCCACTTAAACTAAACCTCACTTATTTTATTAACCATACACTCATTACCGAATAGAGTTGATGTAAATTTAATGGTTTACTTATATAATCTGAAGCGCCAGCAGATAAACATTTTTCTTTATCATTTGGCATTGCTTTAGCAGTTAATGCGATAATAGGTATTTCATGTAACCCTAAATTCATTCGGATATGTTCCATCGTTTCATAACCGTCCATATTTGGCATCATAATATCCATTAAGATAAGGTCAATATTTGTATTGCTTTTTAGTATTTCTAAACACTCTATGCCGTTTTGTGCAGTAATAATGTTGGCATGTTGTTTTTCTAATGCATTTTGTAATGCAAATATATTTCGATGATCATCATCGACAATTAAAATAGTTTTCTCTTGGAAGACGTTATTTGTTTCTGGAGTAACTATAGTTTCCTCAATAACTTCAGCAGGAATAACATCTTCTATCGTTGCTGCGACTTCTAAATTGGATAACTGTATATCATTTAACCCATTTGGAAGGTTAGGAATATATACTGTGAAAGTACTGCCTTCTCCTAAATTACTCTCTAACGTAATCCAACCGCCTAATAATCTAGCAAACTCTTTACAGATAGATAATCCTAAGCCTGTACCACCATATTTCCGAATCGTTGCGCCATCTGCCTGTTGAAAGGCTTCGAAAATGAGTTGATGCTGTTCTGTAGCGATACCAATACCAGTATCTTTTACTGAAATTGTCATCCAATCTTTACTTATAGACTGCATATCATGACTCAAATTGGTTGTTTCTATCGAATCGAAATGTAAAGAGACGGATCCTTTTTCCGTGAATTTAAATGCATTGGATAATAAGTTTTTAATAATTTGTTCAATCCGTTTTGCATCTGTATAAAATAAATCAGGAATAATATCACTGTCTGCAATAGTAAGTTCGACATTTTTTTGTGCAGCAATATGTAAAAAGTTTTGCTGCATATTTGCTGCCATGTCACTTATGTTCGTTGCTTCAAAAATGACGTCTAGTTTTCCGGCTTCTACTTTAGATAAATCTAGTATGTCATTAATTAGAGTAAGTAAATCTTTTCCTGATGAATGAATGACGGTTGCTAATTCAATTTCATCATCGGATAAATGGTTATCATGATTTTCTCTTAACATTTCAGATAATAGTAAAATACTATTTAACGGTGTTCGTAATTCATGGGACATATTTGCTAGGAATTCTGATTTGTATTTTGAACTACGTAATATTTCGCTTGCTTTTTCTTCTAATTCTGATTTAGTAATTTCTAAATCAGTTGTCTTTTGTTCAGCCTCTTCAGTTCTAGACTCTAGTTGTTCATTCGTTGTTCGTAATTCTTCGGCTTGCATTTGTAGTTCTTCAGCTTGCGTTTGCAATTCTTCTGATTGAACTTGTAACTCCTCCGTCATTGCTTGTGATTCATGTAAAAGCGTTTGAATTCGCATACGTCCCATAATACTATGGATTGTTAGACCTAGGTTATCAACGGTTTGTTGAATTAAATCTTGATGTAAGTCTGAAATCTCAGTTACACTTACTAACTCCATTACTGCGATCACTTCATCTTCAAATAAGATAGGGATGACTAGTAGGTTTTGAGGGCGTATTTCTAATAAACCGCTAGTGACATAACGAAATTCTTCTGGTATTTCTCGAAGAATAAAGCTTTGTTTTTCTAAAGCACATTGCCCAATTAAACCTTCACCCATTTTAATGGATTGTTTTCCAATATCAGAACCTTGATCGGCGAAAGAAGCTTTCTTCACATAGTAGACAGTTTCTTCAACTTCTTCACGTACATAGAATGCACCGCAAGAGGTTTGCGTTTTTTGTATAATTCCACTAAGAATTTTTTTACCTAACATCTCAATAGAAGGTACACCTTGATACATTAAAATTAATTCTGCAAGCTCGGTTTGTAACCACTCTCTTTTAGATATTTCGTCTAGTAGGTGGTTCGTTGTATGAGCAAGCTCTTTTATTTCATCCCGCGTGTTTACATGAATTCTTTCAGTAATTTTTTCTTTAGAAGAAATGGATTTAATAGCTTGAATTACGTTTTTAATCGTTTTTGTAATGGAATTCGAAATATAGAGTGAAATGATAATAGAAATACAAGAAAGTAAGAACAATAAACTGTATAACCAAATCTCTAATTTATTATTTTCAGTATCTAATTGTGCAGCTCTTTTTTTCGTTAGTTGCTCCTCTACACCACGGAAGTTAGTTAGCTGCGATTGTAATGACTGAATTTGAGTCGTGTCGATTGCTTGTATGTTATTACTATTATGATTTGTAATTAATGGATGAATCTCTTTATTAATCCAACTATTAATATTTTCGTTAATCTGTTTTAATTTTTCTTGCTGAGAGGGGTTATCCTCTAATAGAGCCAAAAGATCTTGATAATGTTTTTCGTAATCCTTTTCCGCAGTGTTAAGGGATTGCACGTAATTTGCATCATTAGAAGTAATAAATCCTTTCGCTTTATTTTCAATTGTTAGCAATTCTTTCTCCACTTGATTCGTTAAATTAAGAACTTTAAAATCGTGATCAATAATAAAATTACGAGATTTTTGTAAATTGGAAATCTCATTGTTTAACATAATGAAAGAAATAAGTAAGAACAAAATCATAACTAAATAACCAGCCATAATTTTGTAGCGAATACTAAATTTTGCTTTCGATTTCATTAAAAATTCCTACCTTCAAGGTTATTCAAAGTTTTCTATTGTAAAGGATGAAAAACGTAATATATATTATATCAGTTTTCATAAGGCCAAACTAGAAATCCCCCTATTGTATTAGGGGGTCCCGTTTTGAATAGAGGAAATCATTTTGAAATATAAAAACATATATGAAAAGTAACAATCGAGGGAATCGGGGGATAATAAAACTTTTAAGAAGGAAAGAGTGTTCTTAAAGCTTTTTTTGCATCTATTCCTTCAAAGATAAATAATACAAGCTCTCTCTTTTTTACAGTAAGGAAAAAGGATATTAATGTGCTTAAGCTTTTAATAGAAGTAAGTGTTCCGTGTTTACTTATAAATAGATTAGTTTGAAATGTTGTCATTAAAGCATAAAAATGATGAATCTGCGTTATTGTAGGTGTTTCATTATAAAGAATAGTAGTAGATTGGATTGCATTCATCGAAATATTCCTTTCTGTATAGTAAGCATAACAATATAAACATACCCGTTTTAAAAAATGTTAAACATATAAATAAGAAAAAATATAATTATAGTTTTTTACGTTTAGAAAGGGTTACGAAGGGTATACATATACTACAAAGAGATTGACTGAAGATGAATTGTAAGATTTCTAGTCTATAAAAATATACTTTTACTTTAAATAAAAAGGAGTCTGGTATACATGAATGAAATGATGATTGATATTACATTTGATTTAATTTACTTGTTAAGTAGTTCGCTTGTAATGCTTTTACTATTCGCTTTTTTCGTAAATGGTTATGTTAATAAGAAGGTTAGTGTATACAGAAATGAAGAAAGATAAAGATACATTATATAAAACTTTAGGAGGTTAATAGTTATGGATGTAGATAGAAAAATAGTAGGTATTTTTAGAACAATTGATGATGCGGCATTCGTTATTAATGAATTAAAAGATAAAGGATACTCGGCGGGTAACATTTCAGCTATTGCGAAGGATCAAAAGGAAATTGAACATCTGGAAGAAAAATCGGGTGAAAAAGTGAATAGTGAAACGGCACATAAAGCGGATATCTTTTCAGCGACAGGGCTTGTGGCAGGAGGAGTAGCAGGCGGACTCGGTGGTTTATTAACAGGTCTTGGTATACTTGCTGTTTCTGGAATGGGTCCAATCGTAGCAGCGGGACCTATCGCAGCAGCTATTGGAGGAGCCGGTATTGGCGGAGGAGCTGGAAGTTTAATAGGAGCATTTATCGGATTAGGAATTCCCGAAGAACATGCTAAGAAATATGAAGAATACATTTACGATGGAAATATATTAATTTTAGTAGATGCAAAATTAGATGATAAGTTAGAAATCTATAAAATATTTGATAAACATAATGCTTATAACTCTGATTACTTTAAATAGTATGTACTTCATATATCATTTTTTGATCTTACAACTTTGGCGCGGCCGAGGAGTCGTATGAATATAAGAGAGGAAGGGCTTATAGTAAAAGATCAAGTTCTATTATGATATTAAAAAGGGAAGAGGTGTCTTTTCGTGATTGTAAAAATATTAAAGGATAGTAGTAATAGTTTCCTTTGTACAGTTCAAAATCAAAATGGGGAGAAGTATGTAAAGAAATGGTTTCATAAACAGAAAAACAAGGAAGAGTTAGGGCGACCAACTTTTAAAGAAGTAGAAAAGGATTGGAAAGAAAATAGAGAATCATTTATGTATCCTAATGTTAAAGCGCTTTAGTGAACTACTCACAACTTAACGTCCTTCATTTGAGCATTCGCCAACGCAAGACTATCGACTTCCTTTAGGAATGGAAATTCAGCCTTATATTGTGCAGGCGTAGGATATTTAACAGATTTATCAAGTTTATCCTGTGATTCTTGATAAGATTTGATTCTATCTGCAAGCATCTTGTTGTATACAAATCGAACACATCCAAATGTTTTTGAGAAAAACATTTGTTGTTCTTTATTTGGATAGATACGATATTTGTATGATTTTAACATTTCCTACTCCTCACTTTTTCCTTGATTTTCAATATATTTCTTTACTACATCTATCGGTGAACCACCCGTAGTAATCAAGCAAAAGCTTTTTGACCAAAACATTTCTTTCCAAAGTTTCTTTCTCACATGTGGAAAGTCTCTCTTGATTAGTCGAGAACTTGCACTTTTATAAGCATTAATGAACTTTGTCATTTCTGTATTCGGATGTGCCTTGAATAAGATATGTACATGGTCTACATCATGATTCCATTCAACTAATGTGATGTTATAGTTTTCAGATAGTCGGACAAAAATGTCTTTTGCATAGTCCGACATATCATCATCAAATACATTTCTTCTGTATTTCACGACCAATACAAGGTGACAATAAAAGGCAAAGCCTTTTGGCTACGCCAAACCGAAATTCATCTCCCACCTATCGTTGGGCTACGCCCTTCACACACTTGAGGAAGGAGAATTCGTTAAATAGAATAGGCGCTTTATTATTACAAAATTGTCACACTCCTGTAAGGTAATTCAATAGATTAGTTGCTTGTTCCATGTCATAATAAAGACATAAGAAAGCTAATCAAAAATTATAAGTTATAGGAGAGTGTCAGTCATGATTGTAACAACAACGTCTGGAATTCAAGGTAAAGAAATTATTGAGTATATTGATATTGTAAATGGTGAAGCTATTATGGGTGCAAATATTGTCCGCGACTTATTCGCTTCCGTTCGTGATGTTGTCGGTGGTCGTGCTGGTTCTTACGAAAGCAAGCTAAAAGAAGCTCGTGATATCGCAATGGATGAAATGAAAGAACTTGCAAAACAAAAAGGTGCGAACGCTATCGTTGGTATTGACGTAGATTACGAGGTTGTTCGTGATGGAATGTTAATGGTTGCTGTCAGTGGTACAGCTGTACGTATATAAGTAAATGAAAAACAGGCTCCCCCTTGAAGTTGATGCTTTGAGGGGATTTTTTTGTTTCATGATTAAAGTTAAAATGAAGAAGAGAGGATGGATTTTTATAGTGGAAAAAATAAGATGAGGGCGAATGTACTAGCTTACTCAAATGATATAACCGTTTAAGTGATAAAGTTGAAAAGAAACTATAATTTACATATGTTTAAAGTGGCCAAAATTTTTTCGTCAAACGTTATTGTAAAAAATGCTAGGATTGCTCCTAGCATTTCGTGAGGGGATATTGCACGGGAATTTAGATAATAAGCAGACGTACCCACTTATTTCAAATGTAGTATATATTGTTTTCAAGGAGAAAAGTAAGAAATACAACAATCTTTATATATGTTTAACGAGAGTGTTAACTTTATGATAAATAATAAAATTGTTATTTGGGGTAAGGAGAGAATGAGTGATATGGATAACTTTAAAGGTGGTTAAGAGGAATTTACAATGAAAACAAAAAAGCGGATATACAAAAGAGGGAGGAGAGGAAAATCAATAAAAAAGGTGTATAGGATGTGAAAGGTAAGGTGATAGTGTTGATGCAAAAATAAAGGACAGTACATATTGTATATGACTACTATGTACTGTCCCGATGATTCTTTTTGGATTATGAAAAGTTGTTTCCTGTCTTGCTATAAAATTCATAGGCGAAAAATCCAAATAAATAGCCTATTCCAGCTCCTAAACTAACTGAAAGCAGGGAGAAATCCGGGAAAAACATGCCGAAAATCAAACCGATCATACAACCAACAAACATTCCCATAGGTATTAAACTATCTAATAAATTTTGAGCTTCTTTTGATTTTTTCTTACCTAATGTTCCTTCTTTATATTTATGTTCCATTCTTTTAATTACATATAATACAATTCCACCAACTATTACAACAGGCGCGATTGCCGAAATGAACCACATGTTAGAAGCTCCCTTCGTTTTTAATTAAATCATACCATATATTAACATTTTAAATTTAAGCGGAGACAAGATCTTCTGCATTTCTTTTCCTTTTATTCATGACTAAAGTTAATAGGAATAAAAGGAAGCTTAAAAGTGCCATTATAATAAAAACTTGCGTATAACTATTAAAATAATCACGAGCGATTCCTGCTAGGACAGGAATGAATCCGCCCATAATATATCCTCCTGACTGCATCATAGCAGTCCATGCACTCGCATCTTCTGAAGTTTTTGTTTCATATAGCGGTAGCATGAGAGCGAGTGGAAATATGCCGCCGAGCCCGATACCTAGTAAAATAGAAGGGACCCATGGTGTGGTTAATGGGTAAATCATAAGCGATAAACCTACGAGTACAAAGCATATACTTCCTAATAACCAAAGTGCTCTGTTTTTATAAATATCCGCTAATGTTGGAATTAAAAAACTGCATATCATTTGAATCACTGTAAAAACAGTTATAAGAGTCCCCGCTTGTTCGCTACTCACACCCATACTTTGATTTGCCGGCGCAAGCCAAGTTGTAATAGAGTAAAATATTCCTGATTGTAGTCCGAAAAAGATTGTAAACAACCATGCTTTTTTATTTCTTAAAGGCAAGCTATTATTCTTTTTATTTTGTGTACTCGTATTCTTTTTTCGTTTCATAACGGGATACCAAAATATAATAGCGATAATAGTAAGCACACCCCAAAAAGCGAGTGCCATATTCCAATCGTCTTTTAATACATGTTGTAAAGGAATCGTTAATCCTGCACTTAAAGAAGCACCAGTTCCCATACCTACTGAATATATGCCAATCATTAAGCCGATTTTCGTAGGGGATTTTTCTTTAATAAAACCTGATAGTAACGGACCTGCAAGTGCAATTCCAATACCGATAAATAAAGAGCTCGCGAATAATGTGGAAATGGAAAAGGTAAAAGCTCTCATACATGTTGCAAAGCCGATTAAAATTAGACAAGCCATAATTGATTTTTCTACCCCGTATTTCCTAATTACCTTCCCAGTCAGTAAGGCGAATGTCCCCATACAAAAAACAGGAATAGCTGTTAAAAAGCTAACGGAAAAATTGCTTATATTTAAGTCTTGTCGGATTGTTTCTAATACAGGTGAAACAGATGTAATTCCGATACGTAAATTAATAGAAACAAAAAATAGTGCTAGTATATACAAATAAGTTCGTTCTTGATGTTTCAATTTCATTTTCTCCTCTCTTAAACATCAGATGTTATTCAGTATATCATCTGATGTTTGTGTGTAATAGATAAGGAGCTTATTTCAGCTCCAAATTTTGAACGGCGTATGTTCGTGCCTCTTCGGTATTTTGTTTAAAAATAGCTTGGAATAACTTTTCATGAATGTCAGAGTTATCTTCATAGTCCACTGTATTTAATATGAATTGGCTTAAAATGTGGCGAAGGGCAGGTACGAAAGATTGATACAAATCGAGTAGAACTTCGTTTTTGCTCGCCTTTGCAATTGCTAAATGAAACTGAATGTCTGCATCTATGTATGCTACATAATTACCTTCTTGAAGGGCATGTTTTCTTTTATTCAAATGTCCTTTTAAGTATAAAAGATCCTCGTCGCTTCGGCGCTGTGCCGCTAACATCGCTACTTCTTTATCTAGCATATTTCGTGCTTCATACACATGATTTATATTAGCTGCTTGCAATCGTTTTTCAAATGAATCTTGCGTTGTATTGAGTGAGACAATACGAGTACCTTGTCCTTGTCGAACTTCTAATATGCCAGCATGTACTAATATCTTTATGCTTTCTCGCAATGTTGAACGTCCTACTCCTAACTCTTCCATTAATTGCGGCTCTGTAGGGAGGCGATCACCAACTTCATACTCGCCAGAAAAGATTTTTTCTTGTAGACGTTCTAGCACTTCATCGACTAATTTCCGCCGAGAAACTTTTGAAAAAGATTTCCTTTCGTTCATATTCATCTGCTCATCTCCTGTTATATTCGCTTTTATAATAACCAATTTAAGTTCGGTTGACAATGTTATTTTTTAGGTAGTTGAAGCTGGGATACTACAATAGGGTTTATAAGACATAAAAAATCTATTTTGAAAAAATCGATTTCTCCTGAATACATAGTAATATAAGAAAAAGACGCCCTTGTGAGCGTCTTTTTCCAACTTGAGATAGATGTATCATTATTGTTCTGCTAGGTGACATAGTTCTCGTATAAAGTTTTCTCACACAAATGATCTGTGTATCAATGTGTTTTTGATATACAGATCATTTGTATGATAATTCTTATAAATAATTGCTGAATGATAACCTTACATGAATGCTTTTAAAAGCTCTTGAACTAATGGAATTACTCCACCTACAAAGTTTAAAACTGCCATTGCGATTTCCATATGATTGCCTCCTTTAGTAGTAAGATGTAATAAATCTTTATAAATTCATTATAGTAAGCGCTTACAAAAACATCAATGCATTTCGATATGCAATAATTCATATTTGTATTTGGTAATGAGGATGAAGAGGAATAAGTGACTTATCCCGCTATTTGTGGGAGTCGGGCTGTATGTAAAAGCCTTCACTTTATCAAAATGTAAGCTGTATCTTGTATAATATAATGGTGGAGGTCGAATATGAAAAAAATAAATTCAAATATAGATTTGGATAAAAATGTATTGGAAGCGGTATTTATTCCAAGAAGGTTTATTGTTTTATGGATTACACTCGTATATATAGCTTCAGTACTTTTAGAGTTTCGTAATAATATTTTCTCTATGGATAGTTTTTTCTTTACAATAGTCATTGTTATTCATACTATTTTTCATTGGTATGCGAGTTCATTAAAAAATAGGCAATTGTTGTACTTCTTTTTTGTACAACTTTTCATTGTGTTTTTGGCTGCGTTTATTGCAACAAATGCTTCGATAGCGATTTTTGTTGGATTAACTCCTATTTTAATCGCCCAAAGTTTATATGTTTATAACAATATATTTAAAGTAATGGCAGTTTTTACTCTTATGTATGCAATATTTTGTGCTGCAATTAGTATCAATTATGGTGTGAATAAATTAGCTATTCTTATCTCTATGTTTCTTTTAGTGTTAGCAATTATTATTCCTTTTTCTTATATTAATAAGCAGCAATTTGATGCACGTAATCGTATACAGAGCTATATTCAAGAGTTAGAGTCTGCATATATGAGAGTGGAAGAATTGACATTAGCTAATGAAAGGCAGCGTATGGCAAGAGATTTACATGATACGTTAGCGCAAGGTTTAGCAAGCTTAATTATGCAATTGGAAGCGATAGATGCCCATATGCAAAAAGGGAATACAGGACGATCTCAAGAGATTATGAAACAAACTATGATAAGAGCGAGACAAACTTTACATGATGCAAGGTTGGTTATTGATGATTTGCGTCATACTACTAATTCATTTAATGGAGCAGTAAAAGAAGAGATTCAACGTTTTTCTGAAGCTACGTCTATACATGTGAGATTTACTATCCAAAGTCCACCGTATATTTCAAGCGTAGTAAAAGAGCACTGCTTATATGTAATTAGTGAATGTTTAACGAATATCGCAAAACATTCACAGGCAGCAGATGTAAATTTAAATGTTGAATATATCGATGATCTTGAAAAACTTACTATTGAAGTTGAAGATAATGGAATTGGTTTTGACACTAGATATATCGGTAAGAATCCTGGACATTATGGTTTAATTGGTCTAAATGAGCGTGTTCGATTGATTAAGGGAGAAATACATATATTGAGTGAAAAGATGAAAGGTACGAAAGTGTATATTCAAGTGCCTATAAATAAAGAAGGAGATAGCCATGAAACATAACGTATTAATTGTAGATGATCATTTCGTTGTAAGAGAAGGTCTGAAATTAATAATAGAAACGAGTGATTCATTTCAAATTATAGGTGAGGCTGCAAACGGAGAAGAAGCCCTTTCTTTCATAGAAAAGAAGAAACCTGATGTCATTTTAATGGATTTGAATATGCCTAAAATGAGTGGTTTAGAAACAATTGAGGCTTTGAATGAAAAACAAAACCATACGCCGATTATTATATTAACTACTTATAACGAAGATGAATTAATGTTAAAGGGAATTGAGTTAGGGGCAAAAGGATATTTGCTAAAAGATACGGATCGAGAGAATTTGTTTCGAACATTGGAAGCGGCTATTCGAGGTGAGATTTTACTACAACCAAATATTATGGAAAAGATAGTGAAGTATAAAAGGAAAGAAGTACATGCTGATAAGGTTGCAGAAAATAACTTAACGGTTAAAGAATTGTTTGTGCTGAAAGCTATTGCGCGCGGATATAAGAATAAAGAAATTGCATTTGATATGGGAATAGCTGAGCGAACGGTAAAAGCATATTTAACAAATATATACAATAAATTAGGTGTTAATTCACGGTCAGAAGCAGTAGCTGTATCTATTGAAAGGAAGTTAATTCATTTTTAAAACATTATATATGCCCAATCGTACATTATAGGCTTGCCCTTTTGTACGATTTTTTTATTTCTTTCTCATGTTATGCTTCAGAAAGTATGAGAGATTTAAGAACAATCTAATTGCATTACAATTATAGACGTTTCTAATGTAGGAAAGGAAGAAGAATAATTAAATGGAAACTTTGCTTTTAATTCCTGTATTAATTTTCTTTATTTGGCTGCAAAGCAAACAAAGAAAATTAAACTGGATAGATATTATAACTTTTCTCATGATGATAGGGATTATTACTTATACGGCGCCGCAACAAATGACTAGGGATTTACAAGCAGAGTTACTGGCAGTTACGCTTATTTCTTTCGCTATTGGTGTTTGGCAAGGTGGGGGAATTACAGTCTGTTATGAGGATGAAATTTTATATATTACAAATGGAAAACAGTATTCCATTTCATGGATTCTCTTAATAATTGGCAACATAATTATTATTAATATATTTGAAGGTGGATTTACATTTAATGGATCGTGGTTTCTTTTGTGTGGTGTTGTCATTACATCTGGGGTGAAAAACAGTATTCTATGTGTTCTGTACAAATTAACAGTGCGAAATTGAATGGAAAACCAAAGCTATTTTCTTTTACCCCAACATAAAACGTATTGCTGTAAGTTCATTAAAAGACCGTAGTTGATAAAAAATGAGATGGAAGTATTGGAAGAATGGGGGAGTTAACGTAGATGTTTCTACCTATTACTACATTTGATAGGTTTAGTTGGCTGGGGAATGTTGCTTTCTCTTCAGAAAAGACTAGTAGGAATCGAGCGCTATCGAGGGCTGAAGAAAGCAATGTTAATTTGTGTGAAAATAAATGTAGAGATTCAGTTAATAATATTCATCAAAAAATAAATGTGGATGCTTTGGACTATAGTAATAATCGTATATTGGGCCGTGCAGAACCCCATTCAACAATTGTCATAACAAGTAGTGATATGTATGTTGGAAGCGGACGAGTTAATAAGTATGGAGAATTTAAAATATATACAAATGATTATCTGGAAGAGTATTTGGTACTAGAAATTCAGTTGATAATGGGCGGTTTCTATCAAGGAAGTATAACGGTAAAGTTAAGGGATGATGATTTCCTTTTTATTTAGTAAATAAAAAGGAAGCAACCGTAGTCGCTTCCTACATCTATTAAGCCGAAGCTTTCTTCATTCTCTCAAGTAAACTAGATAAAATATGTGTACGATAAGATTCTAGTTTTTTACCTTCGTAAGTACGAATCCCTAATTTTTTAAGTTCTTTTACATACCAACCTTTGCTTCCGAAATACATGTGATCGCTCCCCTTCAACTTTGTTTATTTGTCCTGATTGTACTTGGAGGTACGGGTAATATAATGAAGGAAATGAATTTCGCGCGAAAATGGTTAACTTTGTTGCAAAAGACATATATACTAAGGGTAGTATATAACGAGGTGGGCAAGACGTGATTATAGAGAAGCACGAAATTCAAATTGACCAAATTACGAGCGGTAAAGTGAATATCTTTACTTTCTATAGAAATAGAAAGCAAGTTGATGATCATTTTTTACGATTGCAAGAACCATCGCTTACAGCAAACTACTTCTTCCATTTTCATTTTGATGCAGAGAGCTTGCATCTTCTGCAGGAAGAGTTTCCGGGCGTATATCCGTACGACCGTAGTGACACGATTCACGACTGGACGGAAAAGATGAAAGCGGAATTGCAACATCAGATCCAAACAGGTAAATGGAATAAACGCGTACGTATCGGTAATCGCATTCTAGATGTGGTGTTTACGTGGTGTGACGAAGATATAGTAGAGTGAAAAAGAAGCGGATGACGCTTCTTTTTTTTAGCGCTGGAATAAAACGAGCTTACCTGCAGAAGATGTGCAGCGATGTGTTTTTTCATACAATCCTTTTTCTTGTAAAATAGATTCACCTTTTGCTTTCGCTTCTTTTTCAGTTGCTGCCTCGAATGATTCGTCTAATGCTTTTGAACCATCTTTTTCAAAGACTGTTAGAACGTATACTCCCATGAAAATTCCCTCCAATAATAAAAATCAGAATCTTATAACTATTTTGGCATAAATCACTAGAATATGCAAAGAAATATATGACATTGCGTGTTACAATAAAGTGAAACTTTAACTAGTGGGGAGTCTTTTCATCCCCACTAGTTATTAGCCTTCACCAATCGGGTATTTATGGGCAGTTTACTTTCAGATTGGCTTCTTTGCCTACTGCCCGTTAATACGGGGTAAAGTGAAACTTTAATCAGTGGGGGATTTTTTATTTCCTGCTTATTACTAGTTTTCGCCAATTGAGCATTTATTGTTTGTGTTCATGCGGATAAGATGAAACTTTTGAACTATAGAAAGGATCGTTATTTGTGAAACAAGTGAAGTTTATACATGCGGCTGATTTGCATTTGGATAGTCCGTTTAAAGGGATGGAGATGAATGTACCACAGTCTGTTTGGGAGAGAATGAAGCAGAGTACGTTTGAATCGTTCGAGCGTATTGTTGATAAAGCGATTCAAGAGCGCGTTGATTTCGTATTACTAGCCGGGGATTTGTATGATGCGGAGACGAGAAGTTTGAGGGCGCAAGTGTTTGTGCGTGAGCAAATGAAGAGACTTTCGCAGTACGATATTCCCGTTTTTATTATTCATGGTAACCACGATCATTTAGGGGGAAGCTGGGCGGCAATTGAGTTTCCGGAAAATGTTCATGTGTTTACGGAGCCTTATGTAGAGGAGAAATCATTTTATAAAGATGGTGAGCTTGTAGCTTCTATTTATGGGTTTAGTTATTTGCAGCAAGCGGTAACGGATAATATGACAGCGCAGTATACGAAAATGAGTGATGCGCCTTTTCATATTGGAATGCTTCACGGAAGTGTGGAAGGGGATGCAGAGCATAATCGCTATGCACCGTTTCAAATTCGTGAGCTGAAGGAAAAGCAGTTTGATTATTGGGCTCTTGGCCATATACATAAACGGGAAATTTTATCAGAAGAGCCGTACATTATTTATCCAGGTAATATACAAGGGCGTCATCGTAAGGAGACGGGCGAGAAGGGTGCGTACCTTATTGAACTCACGAAACAAGGATCGCAGTGTTCATTTTTCCATACGGCGGATGTTGTGTGGGATGAGATAGAAGTGAATATTGATGGACTTGAAACTGTTGATGATCTTATGACGAGCGCGTCAAGTGCGATGAATGAATGCAGAAGAGAAGAGGAAGGTACGCTTTTAACTGTCATATTTACAGGACAGGGACCACTTGCTCCTTATTTGCGTGAAGACAAGCGCGTGGAAGAGATTTTTCATATTTTAGCAGCGGGAGAAGAGCGAAAAGACTTTGTATATGCGATGAAGTGGAAAAACGAGACGGTTTCTTTTGCGGAAATTGAACGTTTGAAAGAAGAAAATCATTTCGTCGGTAGTGTGCTGAAAGAGTTAGAAGCTTTCACAAATATGGACGGAGTGTTGCGCACCATTTGGACATCTCCTGTAGCGCGTAATAGCATTGAAGCTTTTACGGAAGAAGAGAAGAAAGAGATTCAAAAGGAAGCGGAAAATATTATTTTAGAGCAATTATTCCAGCAAGAGAGGGATAAAAAATGAGAATTGAAAAACTCCATATTTATGGCTATGGAAAACTAGAAAATGTGGAAATGGATCTGTCAATGCTGACGGTACTGTACGGTGAAAATGAAGCGGGGAAATCGACAATTCGCTCGTTTATGAAAAGTATTTTATTCGGTTTTCCGACGAGAGGACAGCGCCGTTATGAGCCGAAAGAAGGCGGGAAGTACGGCGGAGCGATGACTGTTCAAACAGAGAAGTACGGCCGTTTGAAAATTGAACGATTGCCAAAGACGGCAGTAGGCGCGGTGACCGTTTATTTTGAAGGCGGGAAAACTGGCGGCGAAGATATTTTAAACGATATATTAAGCGGTGTGAATGAAAGCTTATTTGATTCTGTTTTTTCATTTGATATGCATGGTCTTCAAAATATTCATCAGCTCGGCGAAGCGGATATCGGCAATTATTTATTTTCGGCCAGCGCAGTCGGAAGTGATGCGTTATTGCAGTTAGATAAAAAATTAGAAAAAGAAATGAATCAGCGCTTTAAGCCGAGTGGTCGTAATCCTGAAATTAACGTGTCACTGCAAGAGATGAAGAAAATTGAGGAAAAGATGAAAGAATGGCAAGGGAAAATTGGCACGTATGAAAAACAAGTCGAGCAGTTAAAAGAAAGTGAAGAGAAACTTGCTTCTGTTCGTGCGGAAAAAGAGTCAGCCGAAAGACGAAAGCAAGACTATGAAATATTAGTGGCGCTTGAGCCTCTTGTTATTGAAAAGAGTACGCACGAGAAAGTGTTAGAAAACGAGAACGGGCAGTTTCCTGTAAACGGAATGGCGCGCTATGAGGCGGTAAAGGCAAAGATAGAACCGCTCCAAGTACAAGTAGATTCACTTCAAAAAAAGATAGAAACAGTGCAATCAGAAATTGATTCCACAGAAATAGATGAAGCATTTTTACAAAAAGAAAGTTACGTAGAAGAACTTCGTATGCAGCATATGTCTTATGAAAATGCACGCCAAGAAATGCGTGATATGACGGGAAGTATTGCGAATATAAAAGAAGAAATCGCAGAACTACAGCAACAAATTGGCGCTACTTTTGAACAAGAGACTGTTCTTTCGTTTGATATAAGTTTAGCGACGAAAGAATTAATTATGCAAACTGTGCAAAAGGCGCGTGAATTAGAATCGCAAAAAGCACAACTAGATGAACGTTTTAAAACGGCTCAGGAGCAATTAGAAGAGCAAGAAGAAAATATAAGACAAATCAGCCAGCAAATGTTAGCTGATGAAGAAAAAAATACGTTAGTTGAGAAAGAAAAATCATTTCAGGATGCGGCATTTTTAGGAATGGGCGCAGAGAGAATGAAGCGCAAGTATGAGGAAAAAGCAGGGGCGGCTATGCAAAAGAAAAAACAGTGGCAAAGAATTTGTCTTCTGTTACTTCTTATTAACACGCTTGTTTTATTCACGAGTCTATTTATAGATAACCGCGTGCTGTTATTTATTAGTGTGATTGTGTTTGTAGGGATTGTTTTAGCACTCGTTTTATATAAAGATCCTTCGGGTGGATTACAAGAAGAGCTTCTTACTCTTCAGCAAAGTGCTGGCGGACGACAAAGTGAAGAAGCGATGTCTGTTCGTTATCAGTTAGAAAAAGATGAAGAGATTCGTAAGCTATTTGAGCGTGAGTCGTATAAGTTGCAGCAAATGGAACGTGCTTATGATAAAGTCGTTTCATCTTATGAAGAATGGGAGAGAGAAACTTTCCAAATAGGAGAACAAGTAGGTGCGTATAAAACGCGCTATATGTTCCCTGAATTTTATACGTATGCACACATATTGCCAGCGTTTGAGCGTATTGAAAAAATGCAGCAATTATATCGTGAGCTAGATAAACAAGGCGAGCGGAAATCTTCATTGTATGAAATGATTTCGCACTTTGAGCATAAACTAGAAACTGTTATCGGTAGCACGGAGTATAGCAATTTGCATGAGGCGCAAAGTCGTATGCAAAACGAGAAAGAGAAGCGCCAAACTTGTAAGCAGCTGAAAGAGAAGCTGGCGGAATGGCAAGAAGAATATGAGTTCATGCAGCAGCAATTAAAACAACTACTAGTAGAGCGAGATGGGTTATGGCATATCGCAGAATCTACAGATGAAGAGATGTTTTTAGAAGCAGGAAAATTGGCAGAGAAACGTGAAGACGCGGATAAGCAAGTGGGGCGTTTATTACCTCAAATTGATTTGTTAGAACAGCGCTTAACGAGTTTGTCATTAGCTGAGCATTATGAGGCTGACGGTTATGATGAAAAATTAAAGCAAGAAATTACAGCCGCGCAAAACTGTCTGGCGCAAGAGAAAGAACTGACAGAGCGTATTGCGAAGCATCGAATAGAAATTGCGAATTTAGAAGAAGGCAGTACGTATGGTGATTTACTACATGAGTGGGAAATGAAAAAAGCGCAAGTGCGTGAACAAGTGAAGAAGTGGGCTGCATATGCGGCCGCAAAGACAGTATTAACGAAAACGAAGCAATATTATCATGAAGTGCATTTGCCGCGTATTTTACAAAAATCCGAAGAGTATTTCGTGTATTTAACAGGCGGGAGATATAGTAAAATATTCTCACCGTCAGAAGCGGAACCGTTCATTGTCGAACGTAACGATGGTATGCGTTTTTACAGTCATGAACTAAGCCAAGCGACAGCGGAGCAGTTATATTTATCATTGCGATTCGCGCTAGCGAAAACGTTTGAGCATGACTATCCATTTATTATTGATGATAGCTTCGTACATTTTGACGCGGTAAGGACGAATCGAACGATTGAACTTATAAAAGAAATTGCGAAAGATAGACAAGTTATCTTCTTTACATGCCATGCGCATTTATTAACGTATTTTACAGAAAATGAGATTATAAAATTAACACGTAAGCGTAAAGAAAATGAGTTGTAGTATGCTATACTAAAAGTAACTGATTTGGTGGAGGAATTCGAATGAAAAAGAAAATTGTAGAATATGAAGTTGGTGAACAAGTCGATGTTTTCTTGTTAATTAAAACAGCGACAAAAGGTCTCGCAAGCAATGGCAAGCCGTTTTTAACAGTAATCTTACAAGATCCAAGTGGAGATATTGAAGCAAAGCTATGGGACGTATCGCCAGAAGTTGAGAAACAATATGTAGCGGAAACAATCGTTAAAGTAGCTGGAGATATTCTAAACTATAAAGGACGTATTCAATTACGTGTGAAACAAATTCGTGTTGCGAATGAGAATGAAGTAACAGACATCTCAGACTTTGTAGAAAAAGCTCCAATAAAAAAAGAAGATATGGTTGAGAAAATTACGCAATACATATTTGAAATGAGAAACCCGAACATACAGCGTCTAACAAGACATTTGTTAAATAAGCATCAAAATGAATTTTTAGAATATCCAGCAGCGACAAAGAACCATCACGAGTTCGTATCTGGACTAGCTTATCATGTTGTATCAATGTTAGATTTAGCGAAAGCTATATCAGCTCTATACCCATCGTTAGATAAAGACTTACTATATGCGGGCGTTATTTTACACGATCTTGGTAAAGTATTTGAGCTATCTGGACCAATTTCTACGACGTATACGTTAGAAGGAAATTTACTAGGCCACATTTCTATCATGGTGAACGAAATTGGTAAAGCAGCAGAGGAACTACAAATCGATGCAGAGGAAGTATTAATCCTTCAGCACATCGTCCTTTCCCATCACGGAAAAGCAGAATGGGGTAGCCCAAAACCACCATTAGTGAAAGAAGCAGAAATTCTGCACTACATCGATAACTTAGATGCAAAAATGAACATGATGGACCGCGCATTAGGACGCACAAAACCAGGCGAATACACAGAACGTGTCTTTGCGCTTGATAATCGTTCGTTCTATAAGCCAACTTTCCATAATTAAGATTGTGAATAGAATGGCCTCATTAAGTGTGGCATGACAATAAAATTGTTTAAAAAGATGGTGTGAAATTAAGTTTTCACACCATCTTTTATTGCCCTGATAAGGGAAGACACTGCAAATAGCTTTAAAAACCATTATTTATTCCTTGATGAGGAAAGAAATAATGAGAGAAAAAGATGTAAATCATACGGCAAATTTATATTCCATTAGCTCGTGTAAAGCTAATGGATGAGGATCTGTTGTCAATAAAAAAACGGATCTTAAACAAAACAACCCTTTTGCATATCATGTGATGCAAGGGAGGCAAGAGAACGTGTTCGTTGATTGGAAATCTTTTGTAGAGTATTCTAAATATAGAGTTGTATTAGGAATATTCTTTTAAGGAGAGTGATTACTTTATGCTAGGAAAATGGATGGATAAAGTAAGAGAACCTAGATGTATACACAATTATAAATTTATTAAAACTCAGGATAGTGAAAATTTTAAAACAGGGCAGATTGGGACAGCTAATATTTATAAGTGCGAAAAATGTGGTAAAGAAAAGGTTGATTATAAATATAACAGTGATATAAATAGTGATTTTTGGAATATATAAAATAAATCATTTAATGAAACAGAGAATTACTAATATTAATTATTCGCTAAAATTACAATTTATTGTAAGGATATTTGACTATTAAAGAATTTTAATAGCCTATGATTAGTTCATTGATTGTA
The DNA here is from genome assembly GCF_038003645.1 of Bacillus sp. FSL E2-0195. Classification (NCBI taxonomy): domain Bacteria; kingdom Bacillati; phylum Bacillota; class Bacilli; order Caryophanales; family Bacillaceae; genus Bacillus; species Bacillus sp. FSL E2-0195. Next base: position 1,027,792 of record NZ_JBBOPN010000001.1, read on the forward strand.
GGCTATTTATTTTGGCGAGTGAAAAGGTTTTATTACCAGTAGATATGAAAATAATTACGCCACAAAACATATAGCATTTTAAACTAATACTGAGATATTAAAAAATTATCTCGAATTCAAGATAATTTACTTGCTTTTTAATCACTTGAGTTGTAAAGTGATAGTAACGAAAGGAATTATTACTTTCGAACGAATCGTTTTACACAGTGAATTATTTTTTTAACTATCACTTGACTGGTAAAATGAACTGATTACTTTTATAAATACGCGCTTTGTTGACCAGCGAGCAAAAATAAAACAGTTAAATATAAATTAAAACTATTGGAGGAATATAAAATGAACCAATTAAAAGGAATACACCACGTTACAGCGATTACAAGTAGTGCAGAAAAGAACTATGAGTTTTTCACTCACGTTTTAGGAATGCGTTTAGTTAAAAAAACAGTAAACCAAGATGATATTCAAACGTATCATTTATTCTTTGCAGATGATAAAGGTAGTGCAGGAACAGATATGACATTCTTTGACTTCCCAGGTGTTCCAAAAGGAGTACACGGTACAAATGAAATTTCAAAAACTTCATTCCGCGTTCCGACTGATGCAGCATTAGCGTATTGGGTGAAACGTTTTGATCGTCTTGAAGTAGAACATACAGGCATTAAAGAGCAATTTGGTAAGAAAACTCTTTCGTTCGTTGATTTTGATGATCAACACTATCAATTAATCTCAGACGAATTAGATAACGGGATAGAATCAGGTACACCGTGGCAAAATGGTCCAGTTCCATTAGAATATGCAATTACTGGCTTAGGACCTGTATTTATTCGTATCGCGAACTTTAGTTATTTCAAAGAGGTGCTAGAAAAAGTTCTATTATTTAAAGAGATTGATCAAGAAGGAGAGTTCTACTTATTTGAAGTAGGTGAAGGTGGAAACGGTGCCTCTGTCATTGTAGAACATAATACAGTTCTTCCTGAAGCACAACAAGGTTTTGGTACAGTGCATCATGCAGCATTCCGCGTAGAGGATCGCGCTGTATTAGAAGAGTGGATTGAGCGACTAAGTCGAGTTGGACTCCCTTCATCTGGTTATGTAAATCGTCACTTCTTCGAGTCATTATACGCAAGAGTTGCGCCACAAATTTTATTTGAATTTGCGACAGATGGCCCTGGTTTTATGGGAGATGAGCCATACGAAACACTTGGGGAAAAATTATCTTTACCTCCATTCTTAGAGCCAAAGCGTGAAGAAATCGAAAAATTAGTTCGTCCGATTGATACAGTGAGAAGTACGAAGGAATTTATTAAAGAGTAAAGATAGAAATAATAAGTAGAAGAGTAAGTAGTTTTAGCTGATAGCTGGAATTGCTTGCTTTTTTATTTGGTCTATAAAATTTTCTGAAAAATGTTTCTCAAGTTTTTAAAATAGAAATATTTGGTATAATTCATTTAAATTATAAATTTTCTGACAATTATTTTTCAATACATAGAAAAGGGGTGATAATATACAATTTGAATAATTGTATAAATATCCTAATTTTGTAAGTTTGGAGAAAAGGGGATGCGAAGGTATGGGAACAGATGTAGTAACGAAGGAGCAAATGAAACATTCTTTAGATAATTGGTATCGTGTAATGTTGCAGCAAAACATAGAGAAAGCAACGGAAATGAAAGAAGAAATTGATAGTACGATTAGTGGGTTGGACGTGGATCAAGATGTATTGCTTTATCATACATTATTGAATTTTAGATATGATGCATTAGTTGATTGGATTTCAATTAGAGAAGATAGTTTTGATAAAGTGGAATCTTTCGAAATTCCGGAAGAAGGCTTTCTAGCGTATTACTATCATTTTTTTAAAGGATTTCATTGCACATTAATTTCAAATTATAACGAAGCGAAACAACAGTACGAACAAGCTGAGAAGCTATTGAAATATATTGCAGATCCGATAGAGCATGCGGAGTTTAATTATCGTATGGGGAATTTCTATTATCAAAAATATGACCAAGTTCATGCAATAGATTATTTGAATAGAGCCAAAGCGGCATTTTTGAAATATCCAGGCTATGAAATAAAAATAGGATTATGTGAAAATGCTTTTGGACTATGTTGCGTAGACATAGATCACTATGAATTAGCGGAAGAGAACTTTAATGCTGCTATGGAAGTATTGCAAAAAGCAAATCAAAAAAAATATATGCTAATGGTTCGACATAATTTAGCTTGGCTTTATGCCAGTCAAAACCTTTCAGAATTAGCGATTCGCCATATATCTGAGGTGACAAAAAATTACCCAGAACATTTTAAAGCCTTGTTTGTAGAAGCACGTGAACATTACAAAATAGGAGAATATAATTTAGCGAATCCAATTGTTGAAAAAGGTTTAAATATTTGTATTGATTTAGGTGAAAAAGAATTTCAACATCGGTTTAAAATTTTGAAAGAACTCAATGGAAATTCTTCTATATCAATTATTGAAGATGTAATTTTAAAAGGCCTTTCTTATTTTGAGAGAGAAAGATTATGGGATTGTATTCAAGAATACACTGAAATTTTAGCAATGAAGTTTTATGAGGTTGATGATCATGTTAAGGCAAGTAAATATTTTTATATGAATAATAAGGCTCAAAAAAATATATTGGAAAAGGGAGCGTTAAACTAATGAAGAAATTTCGTTTAGCTATTGTTGGGGCTGCATTAGTAGGGGGATTATCAATTGGATTCAATAGTTCTTTTACAAATCAAGCTGTAAATATAGGTGACACGGGAGGGGCACCAGCAAGACCAGACTACGTTAATATAGGTGACACGGGAGGAGCACCAGCAAGACCAGGCTACATTAATATAGGAGATACAGGTGGAGCACCCGCAGATAATAGAGGCGACGGCGGAGTAAGCCAACTCTAATAACAAAGAAAGGGACTTCAACATGAAGTCTCTTTCTTTGTTATTAGAGCATGTAGAGAAAAGAATTGACTTACTTTAAATATGTAACTATAATAGTTACAAAATAACCATCATTAATAGAAATGAGTTATATTTTTTTAATATAATTGTAACTAAAGTGGTTACAATTAAAAAAGAACATAAAACAACCAAATAATGTAAAACCTTTAAATAGCAACATGAGAAAGGAGACGGGGATTTTGAAACGGTTTAAGTTTTATATGATTAGCGGTATTGTTCTTGTTTTATTAATAGTATGTAACTTCGTTGATAAGCCGATTGCGAAGGTTGAAGAAGTGAAAGATACTGTGATGATGAGGCTGAATACGAAAGAGAGTATGGCGCAGATTGATGGACAGACGATATACTTTAAGCAAATTGGTGAGGGGAAGCCGCCTTTACTTATGCTTCACGGGTTTGGTGGTTCTTCAGATGGGTTTAGTGATATTTATCCGGAACTTGTAAAGGACCATACGATTATTGCGGTTGATATTTTAGGGTTTGGGCGTTCTTCTAAGCCAATTGATTTTCAGTATTCGTTTCCCACGCAAGTGAATTTATATTATAAGTTAATGAAGAAACTCGGATACGATCAATTCGCAGTACTTGGTCATTCGATGGGCGGAGAGATGTCTCTAAATTTAGCGTATTTATATCCGGATGCAGTAACGCATCTCGTTTTAGCGGATTCTACAGGAATAGAGTCTTTCCAGCAAAAAGAAAGTTATGAAGTGCCGCCACTATCGACAGACTTACAAACTGTAACAGAGATTACGGATTATAATAAAAATGAAGTGAAAAATAGTCGCGATGATAAAGAGCATTATGATCAGCTTACGAAAATGAGAGAGCGCCGCATTGCGATGGAAGCAGATAAAATTAAGGTACCGACTTTAATTATATGGGGACGACACGATAAGAGTGTTTCTTGGAAAAATGGTGAACTGTATCATGAGCTATTTGCAAATAGTACGTTCCATATCATTGAAAAAGGATACCACGCACCGTTTCGCCAGGAGCCAATCGAGTTTATGGAATATGTACAAGCGTTCTTCGCGAAGAATCCACAATAAAATTTTAAGCATAAATCCACTTCTTTCCTCATAAAGTGAAACTAATAAGGCTTGTCTAAGGAAAGGGATGAACGAAAGTGGAAACTTTACCATGGTGGATTTATCTTGTAATCATTGGGATCGTATTGAGTGGCTACATGGTTTTATATACTTCGAAAAAAGAGCAAGAGATGGATAATGATTTTATCGAAAAAGAAGGCGAAGTATATATGAAGCGCTTAGAAGAAGAACGAGAGAAACGGAATCAGGATAGTGATAAAGATTCGGTATTACTTTAATAGAAACTTTTGAAGAAGAGAAAAGGATTTCTCTTCTTTTTTATATGTTAGTTTGTTGGATACTCCCTTTTAAATTAAGATCGCATCAAGCTTTAGTGGATTGTTAAGGCAGAACCCCTTGTATCCATAGTCACAGTAACCATCCAAATCCCAATTCATACACTATGATGGAGGCTTTTTACTTAATAATCGGATGAAAAAGGAGTGTAATGATGAAAAAACGTACTGTTAATGAAGCGGGAGGGAGTATACCACAACCAATCCGTAGCGATGGAGCTGGTGCGATAGATTCTGGACCTCGTAATGTTATGCGGGATATTCAAAATCCGAATATGCTCGTTCCGCCTATAACTGATGCTGGCTTAGTTCCTAACTTGAAATTTTCATTTTCAGACACTTCTATGATTTTAAAACACGGTGGGTGGTCCCGGGAGATTACTGTTAGAGAACTTCCGGTTTCGACTACGATTGCTGGGGTAAATATGAGTTTAACGGCCGGAGGAGTACGTGAACTCCATTGGCATAAACAAGCAGAATGGGCATATATGCTTTTAGGAAAGGCACGCATAACTGCCGTTGACCAAGAAGGGCGAAATTTCATTGCTGACGTTGGTCCAGGTGATCTTTGGTACTTTCCCCCTGGCATCCCGCATTCGATTCAAGGATTGGAACATTGTGAATTTCTGCTCGTTTTCGATGATGGACATTTTTCTGATCTATCTACTTTAGCTATTTCTGACTGGTTTGCACATACGCCAAAAGAAGTGTTGTCGGCTAACTTCGGAGTGCCGGAAAGTACTTTTCACTCCATTCCTTCAGATCAAGTTTATATTTATCAAGGGGAGGTACCGGGTTCGCTTGAAAATCAGGAAGTTCAGTCGCCAGAAGGAGAAGTTCCTTTAACATTTAAACATGAACTGTTAAAACAAAATCCGATTAAGACTCCTGGTGGTAGCGTCCGAATTGTAGATTCTACGAATTTTCCTATTTCCAAAACAATCGCAGCAGCGCTCGTTGAAATTGAGCCTGGTGGAATGAGAGAGCTTCATTGGCACCCGAATAATGATGAGTGGCAATATTATCTTACCGGGCAAGCGAGAATGACGGTGTTTCTTGGAAATGGTACAGCTCGTACATTTGATTATAGAGCTGGTGATGTCGGATATGTACCGTTTGCGACTGGACACTATATTCAAAACACAGGCAATGAAACATTATGGTTTTTAGAGATGTTTAAAAGTAACCGTTTTGAAGATGTATCGTTAAATCAATGGATGGCACTGACTCCTAAAGAAATAGTGGAAAGTAATGTACATGTTGGCCCGCAATTGATGGATTCTTTACGTAAAGAAAAGTGGCCTGTTGTGAAATATCCGGGTTTTTCTTATAAACCGAAAACGGATGAGTAAACATGGATATATGCGTTATTCTTTCTGGAGAACTATAGGAAGGAATGGCGTATTTCTTATGTCTAGTCCTGTCTTTACTAGTATTCGTTATTTGTATTATTGTTCGGGAAATTATTATAGAAGAAAAACATATGAAATCTGCATGGCATAGAGTATGAAATGGCGCCATTTTAAAGTGTAACGCACAAGTTGCACAGGTTACGCAATGATAACTAGCTTTACTCTTCATCATTTATTTGACCATACTAGACATAGAGAGGTGATAAACACAGTATGATTTTTAGTGAACGTTTAAAAGAAGAAAGGGAAAAAAGAAATTGGTCGCAAAATGATTTGGCTGAAAAAATTCATGTAAGTAGGCAGTCTGTTTCGAAATGGGAGACGGGAAAGAACTATCCGAGCATTGAAATTATTATTCATTTAAGTGATCTGTTCGGTATTACAATTGATGAGTTATTGAGGAGTGATGAAGAGTTGACGCAAAAAGTAATTGAGGATAGTAAGCAATTAGCGTATCCGAAATGGAAGGTGTTTTTCGATAGTCTATTTATAATGGGCGTATTTTTGTTTATTACAAAAATCGTTGTATGGGCGTTAAATAAGTTTGCAGGAGCAAGCATTACAATTGTCGCAGATGCACCATATGTAATGAATTTTTTACCGCTCCTATTAATGGTTGTAGGTGGCATGGCTTCTGATAAGTTGAAGGAAATATATAGGTAATGAAAGAAATTCCCCACACTAGCTGTTCTTTCCACTTAAATTGTGTACTATAAAGGATAGATAGGAAGGGGACGTTTAGAATGGAATTTCATGAGCAAAAGATTTTGCCGGCAGTGAGGCAAATTAAAGATTTGGAAAAGCTATTACATAGTTCGTATGAGTATATTGTTATTTTAGATATTCATGTCGGTCAATTGAAGAGTGTTGTGTCACTTGCGAAGCAGCATAATAAAAAAGTATTTTTACATGTTGATTTGATCCATGGATTACAAAGTGATGGGCATGCGACGGAGTTTTTATGCCAAGAATATAAACCGTACGGGTTATTATCGACAAAGGCGAGCGTAATTATGAAGGCGAAGCAAAAAGGTGTCGTCTCCATTCAACGCATCTTTTTAATTGATTCTAGCGCAATGGAAAAGAGCTGTAATTTGCTAGAAAAGACGAAGCCGGATTATATAGAGGTGCTTCCTGGTGCGTTAACAGGTGTGATCGCTGAAGTGAAAGAGCGTACAGGTGTACCAATTTTAGCAGGTGGTTTTATTCGAACGGTAGAAGACGTTGAAAGAGCGTTAAATGCTGGTGCGACAGCAATTACGACATCGAAAAAAGAATTATGGAAACATTACCAAAAAAAGTGACGAAAATGTGAAAAAATTCTGTTGACACCGCTTTCATTAAGGGTTAACATTATAGACAAGTTAATAAACGTGACGGAGAAAAGAAGAGATCCACATTTTATTGTTTCTATATATATTATATAGAAGCATGTAAGCTGTGGATCTTTTTCTTTTGAAAAAAAACGAATGGCCATTCATTTTACCTCTATCACTTTTCGAAAGCATTTAAATTGATTGTGGAGGGATTTTATGTCAGCATTTTTAGGGGAATTAATAGGGACTGCGTTGTTAATCTTACTTGGTGGCGGCGTTTGCGCTGGTGTAAGTTTAAAGAAATCGTTTGCGAAAGATTCTGGTTGGATTGTAATTACAATGGGTTGGGGTCTAGCGGTTGCTATGGCAGCGTATGCAGTTGGATCAATTAGTGGGGCACATTTGAATCCGGCTTTAACGATAGGACTTGCTTTTAAGGGAGCGTTCCCATGGAGTGATGTACCTATGTATATCGCAGCACAAATGATTGGGGCAATTATAGGGGCAGTTCTTGTATATTTACATTACTTACCACACTGGAAAGAAACAGAAGATCCAGGAACAAAGTTAGGTGTGTTTGCAACAGGTCCAGCAATTCCGAACACATTTACAAACCTTTTAAGTGAAATGATTGGAACATTCGTTTTAGTATTTGGTATATTAGCAATTGGAGCAAATAAATTTGCAGATGGTTTAAATCCATTTATCGTAGGTTTCTTAATTGTAAGTATTGGTTTATCATTAGGTGGAACAACAGGATACGCAATCAACCCGGCTCGTGATTTAGGTCCGCGTATTGCACACTTCTTCCTTCCGATTGCAGGAAAGGGCGGTTCAAACTGGAAGTATGCATGGATCCCAGTAGTTGGTCCAATTCTAGGTGGATCACTTGCAGGATTATTCCATCAAGTTGTATTTGAAGGAAAACAAAATTCAGCACTTATTTATGTGATTATTACAACTGTGATTGTACTAGCAATCTCTTATATGACAAGTAAAAAAAGTGGAGCTACTACAAATAGTAGAAAAGTAGCATAGGGGGAAATTGATATGAAAAAATATATTCTTTCATTAGACCAAGGAACAACAAGCTCACGCGCAATTCTTTTCAATAAAGAAGGAAAAATCGTTCATTCAGCTCAAAAAGAGTTTACACAACATTTTCCAAAGCCAGGCTGGGTTGAGCATAATGCACAAGAAATTTGGGGATCTATTTTAGCAGTTATCGCAACTTGCTTAAGTGAAGCGGATGTAAAACCAGAACAAATCGCTGGTATCGGTATTACGAACCAACGTGAAACAGCGGTTGTATGGGATAAAACAACTGGAAAACCAATTTATAACGCAATCGTATGGCAGTCTCGTCAAACAGTTGAAATTTGTGATGAGTTAAAAGAAAAAGGTTATAGCGAGATGGTTCGCGAAAAAACAGGTCTTTTAATTGATGCATATTTCTCTGGTACGAAAGTAAAATGGATTTTAGATAACGTTGAAGGTGCAAGAGAAAAAGCGGAAAACGGCGAGTTATTATTCGGAACAATTGATACATGGCTTGTATGGAAATTGTCTGGTGGTAAAGCGCACGTAACAGACTACTCAAATGCATCACGTACATTAATGTTTAACATTCACGACTTACAGTGGGATGATGAGCTTCTAGACATGTTAACAGTACCAAAGAGCATGCTTCCAGAAGTACGTCAATCATCTGAAATATATGGAGAAACAATTGATTATCACTTCTTCGGTCAAAATGTACCGATTGCAGGTGTAGCTGGTGACCAGCAAGCAGCATTATTTGGACAAGCTTGTTTCGGTGAAGGTATGGCGAAAAATACTTACGGAACTGGCTGCTTCATGTTAATGAACACAGGTGAAAAAGCAGTAGCTTCTGAGCATGGACTATTAACAACAATTGCATGGGGTTTAGATGGTAAAGTAAATTACGCATTAGAAGGAAGTATTTTCGTAGCAGGTTCTGCAATTCAATGGTTACGTGACGGAATGCGCATGTTTAAAGATGCAAGTGAGAGTGAAGTGTACGCCTCTCGCGTTGAATCAACTGACGGCGTATACGTTGTACCAGCATTCGTAGGATTAGGTACACCGTACTGGGATAGTGAAGTACGCGGCGCTATGTTTGGTGTAACGCGCGGTACGACGAAAGAGCATTTCATTCGTGCAACGCTAGAATCTTTAGCATACCAAACGAAAGATGTACTATGCGCAATGGAAGCAGATTCAGGTATTGAACTGAACACATTACGCGTTGATGGCGGGGCAGTTAAGAATAACTTCTTAATGCAGTTCCAAAGTGATATGTTAGACGTTCCTGTAGAGCGTCCAGTGATCAATGAAACGACAGCTTTAGGTGCAGCATACTTAGCAGGTCTTGCGGTTGGATATTGGAAAAACCAAGACGAAATTAAAGCACAGTGGCATATGGACAAACGCTTTGAACCAACGATGGAAGCGGAAACAAGCGAAGAGCTATATGCTGGATGGAAAAAAGCAATTGAAGCAACTAAAGCTTTCAAATAATCATAAACAGTGTTATAATGATGACAAGTTAATAATTCGGTAGGAGATTTGGAGAGACCACAACACGCTATAGAGGCGAAATCTATAGCGGAGCTTGTGGTCTCTTTTTTCGTTATCAAAGGGAGGAATTACCATGAAATTTTCAAGTAAACAACGTAAAGACGTATTAAATGGAGTAAATAAACAAGAGTTAGATGTGATCGTAATTGGTGGAGGTATTACTGGTTCTGGTATTGCATTAGATGGGGCAACACGCGGTTTATCAACGATTGTGTTTGAAATGCAGGACTTTGCAGCAGGTACATCAAGTCGTTCAACGAAACTTGTACACGGCGGTTTACGTTATTTAAAACAACTTGAAGTGAAAATGGTAGCAGAGGTGGGGAAAGAGCGTGCGATCGTATATGAGAACGGTCCCCATGTAACAACACCGGAGTGGATGTTACTTCCGTTCCATACAGGCGGCACGTTCGGGTCATTCAGTACATCAATTGGTCTTCGTGTATACGACTTCTTAGCAGGTGTAAAACGAAGCGAGCGCAGAAAGATGTTTAACCGTGAAGAAACGCTAAATAAAGAGCCTCTTGTAAAACAAGAAGGATTAAAAGGCGGCGGTTACTACGTAGAATATCGTACAGACGATGCGCGTCTTACAATTGAAGTAATGAAAGAAGCGATTGAACATGGTGCGAAAGCTGTTAACTACGCAAAAGTAGACAGTTTCTTATATAAAGATGGAAAAGTATGCGGTGTACGTGTAATCGATTTACTAGACGGAGAAGTGTATGAAGTTTACGGTAAGAAAATTGTAAACGCAGCTGGTCCTTGGGTAGATACACTTCGTGAAAAAGATAACTCTAAAAAAGGGAAAGTACTTCAGTTATCAAAAGGTGTGCATTTAGTAATTGACCAAAAACGTTTCCCATTAGGGCAAGCAATTTACTTTGATACACCAGATAAACGTATGGTGTTCGCGATTCCTCGCGAAGGAAAAACGTACGTAGGTACAACAGATACGTTCTATGATAAAGACGCAGCTGTACCGCACATGACAACAGAAGATCGCACATATATCATTAATGCGATTAATTACATGTTCCCAAGCGTGAAAATTACAGAAAAAGATGTGGAATCAAGCTGGGCTGGTGTACGTCCGCTAATTTATGAAGAAGGTAAGAATGCATCTGAAATTTCTCGTAAAGATGAAATTTGGACTTCTGAATCTGGTTTAATTACAATCGCGGGCGGTAAATTAACAGGATACCGCAAAATGGCTGAAATGGTAGTAGACTACGTAACGAATCTATTACAAAAAGAAGGCCATAGCGCATATAAGAAGAGTGATACGAAACATATGCCAATCTCTGGTGGCCATGTAAGTGGTTCACACGGATTCCCGGCATTTGTTGCGAAAAAAGCAGGCGAAGGTACGAAATATGGTTTAACGACAGCACAAGCGGAAAAATTCGCGAAATTCTACGGCTCTAACGTTGACGTACTGTTTGACTTAGCGAAAAAACATAAAGACGAAGCGAAAGAATACAACATGCCGCTAGACGTTCTAATCCCACTTGTATACGCAATGGATTACGAAATGACAGTGAAACCAGTTGACTTCTTCGTACGCCGCAGAGGCGCTGTATTCTTCAACATCCACTGGGTATACGAGTGGAAAGAAGCAGTAATCAACTACATGGCTGCGAAACTAGGCTGGAGCAAAGAAGAGCAAATGAAATACACAGCTGAATTAGAAAAAGCATTAAGCGATGCTGTAATTCCTGTAGATCAACAAGAGCAGGCGGCTGCGTTAGCGTAAAATAGAGAACCACCTGAAGGGGAGCCTTTAGGTGGTTTTTTGTTTTATTATGAATGCGCTAAAATCTCAACTAAAGTGTTGTATCATAATAAAAGGTTTACTCTTCGTAAAGAGAATTAAGTTTGAAATAAAGGTTTAAAAAAACGGTATGGACATTTCCAACCGTTTTTTTATGAATTTATAAAACTTTTCCATACAGTGCGTCGTCTAATATATGGGAAGGAGGAAATGATGTGGATGAATTAACGGTAGAAGCGTTTGAAATAGAAGATAAGGAACTCCTTATCGATGAAATAATGAACAAGTATGGACAAGAAGTCTTACAGCTTGTGTATTCATATGTGAATAATAAAGAAGTCGCTGAGGATTTAACGCAAGATATATTTGTGAAATGTTATAAATCTCTTCATACATACAAAGGGAAATCGAATGTGAAAACGTGGTTGTGGAGAATTGCGATTAATCAATGTAAGGACTACATAAAAAGTTGGTATAGCAAAAAGGTGATCGTGACAGAGGATGAAGCTGCTTATATTGGGGTTCAAAATGATAGTGTCGAACAAACTGTTATTCAAAATGCGAAGGACCGTGAACTGGCTTCTGCAGTAATGAATTTACCGATAAAATATCGAGAAGTCATTTATCTATTTTATTATGAAGAACTATCAATTAAAGAGATTGCTATTGTAATAGAAGTGAAAGAAAACACAATAAAAACGAGACTGAAAAAAGCGAAGGAGCTTTTGAAGAAAGGATTGGAGGAGTAATCAAATGGAAGATCGATTAAAAGGCCTGCGAAAATCAATGGAGAATACAACGTTTAAACATTTGAGTTTTTCTGATCAACACCGAAAGCGGGTGCGCGAAAAAATCAATGCATCACACGAAAAGGAAGAGGACATCTCGTTAGCCATTTTACAACTCCTCAGTAATGAAAAAACAGGATACGAATTGTCACAGCTACTACGAGGGAGAGGGATTCGAAAATTCGAAGGAAATGAAGGTTTTTTATATACTGTATTACATCGTCTAGAACAGAATCGTTTTATCCAATCAAGTTGGGATCATTCAGGAGCTAAATATTATCAATTAAATGATAAAGGAAACAAGATGCTGCGAAAGGCAGAAAAAGATTCTACGAAGGCACGGTTTATATTAAAAGGATTAGTACAGGAGTGAGATAAAATTGAACAAAAAAGGGGAGCGTTTTTTAAGTGAAGTTACCAATCACATTAAATCAAAAGAAGCAAAGAGCTTTGTAGCAACTGAACTAGATTTTCACTTAAAACAGGCGAAGAGCACATGGGTAGAAAAAGGGTTAAGTGAGGAAGTTGCTGAAAATAAAGCGGTGGAACAAATGGGAAGTCCGATTAAATTAGGGCGGGAGCTTAACAAACTTCATAAGCCAAAGGTTGATTGGTTTTTAATTATTTTATTAGTGGCTGCTATGGGGTTAGGGTTTTTGCCAGTTTTAGCTTTTGGATATACGAATGATGTAATAATGAATAAGTTGATATTTGTTATTCTGGGTGTTGTAGCAGCTCTTGGGATGATGCTGATTGATTATCGGAAGTTAGAAAGACTCGGAGGGCTGTTTTATACAATCGGAGTACTTATCCTGTTAATGCTATACTGTTTTCCAAACGCTTCGATGGCTGGCGAACCGTTAATAAAAATTGGTCCCATTGCAATTGACTGTTTAATGGCAGTGCCGTTCTTTTTTCTAGCTTGGGCTTCCATTTTCAATGGTAGTAGGATAAAGGTTATGCATCTTGTGGTTTTATATTTATTTTCTTTGTGTTTATTCTTAACTGTAGCAACTCTTTCAACGGTTTTTATCTATATCACGATGGTATTCGTTATGCTTTGGTGGAGTAAGTTAGGAAAGAAAAAAGCATTGATTATTACAATTGTACCAATTTGTTTATTGATTATAAGGGTATCCTTTTCCTGGTCTTCAGTAACAGGATATCATTTGGATAGATTTTTAGGATATTTAAACCCAGAGCGTGATGCAGGGGGCACAGGCTTTATGTATGTACGTTTAAAAGAGGTAATGTCGTCAGCAGGTTGGTTTGGTACATCTGGAGATACAAAGTTCATCCCTGCTCCAGATACTGATTTTGTGTTTGCAAGTTTGACTTACTATTACGGGTATTTCCTTGCCTTGGTCCTTGTTTTAATTCTTTCTCTTTTTGTAGCAAGGTTAGTAATCATATCTTATAAAACAAATGATGGTTATGGTAAATTGCTACTCGTTGGTGGAGTAACCCTTTTTGTAGTCCATTTCATTTGTAACGTTGGCATGATCCTCGGGATATTACCACGTGTTGCTATATCATTACCTTTTATTAGTTATGGATTAGTACCAACTCTGTTTCATGCATTTATAATGGGGATCGTGCTAAGTGTATATCGACGTAAAGATATGTCGTTTAGAATGAAAAAAACACCTTGATAAAAATCAAGGTGTTTTCGTTATACATTCAAAACTCTCCGAAGCAGCCCCTGTTACAAAAGGACTAACCTCACCAACGCTATAAAGCTGCAATTCATGCATCGCGCGTGTACAAGCAGTGTAGAACAATCTACGTAGGCTCTCATCGCTGTATACATCTTTAGAAGCATCGTAAATAATAACAGCATCAAATTCGATACCCTTCGCTAAATAAGCAGGGATAACGACGATGCCTTGCTCGTACTCGGCTGAGTTACTTTTCACAAGTTTAATATTCTCGATATGACTGAGTGCCTCGTATGCAGCGGCACTTTCAGCCGCGGATTTACATATAATTGCGATCGTATTGTGCTGTTGCTTTTGTAGTTCAGCGACTTTAGAAGTGATACGATCATGCAGTTCGCTGTAATCAGAAACTTTAGTCACTGTAGGTTTCTCGCCGTCACGTTCAAAGGCGTTAATATTCTTTCCTTCCGGTACGAGATAGCGTGTGAATTCAATAATCGGTTTTGTTGATCGATAGCTACGAGTTAAGTTGATGCCGTTCGTTTCATCTGGTCCGTATAAGCTAGTAAGTGTATTGAAATTAACTGTTTCACTCGCATGAGCAAATATCGCTTGGTTAAAGTCTCCGAGTACTGTCATTTTTGCGGCAGGGAAGAGACGTTTTAAAAACTCGAACTGAAACGGAGAATAATCTTGTGCTTCATCTACGAGTACGTGTTTAATTGATCTGTTCGTTTGGAAGCCTTCAATTAATTCTTTTAAAAGTAAAAATGGAGTCGCATCCTCGTAATGTAGCTTTCCTTCATCAAGCATGTTCAAAGTTAGTGAACAAATGTCATCCCATTCTTTAGGCTTTTCGCCAGTAACCCATGATTCATCTGTGAAGAGTTGTTTATATATGCCTGTAAAATTGATAAAACGCAATGTTTGAACGCCTTTACGTAACGGTTTTAATTTTTTACGGACAATCATACGACCGAGTACTTTCGTTTCTTTTTCATAATCATTAAAGGAGTTGTCATCAAACTCGCCTTTTTTCTGTAAGTATTTATAAGCTTTTTGATACTCATCTTTACTAAGTAGTTCAATTTCTTCTTCTACCCAAGGCTTTTTCAGTTCTGTTTTTTCAATTGTGTCTATTTGTTTGTTTAGCCAATCCGTTAACTTCTCAATTCGATTATGGAAGCGGAGGGAGGAGTCAGTGTTGTAAAATTGTTCTGTAATTTCTTTAGCAGAAGCAATTAACTTTCCTCTAAATTTCATTCCTCTAAATAGCATGCCTGAAGATTCAAGGGATTGTCTGTACGCTCTAATCATCTCGAAAAATTGAGTGGATGCTTTAAATCGAATGCTCGCATTTCGAGTTTTATAGGTAGGGCTATTCGTTTCAGTTAACATATATTCTAATTGCTCATAAGGGTCTTCAACGTCAAATGCCTTACTGAGTCTATGGTTTAAATATTCTTGGAATGTCACTTGCTGCATATTTTCTTCACCGAGTTCAGGTAGTACGTTAGAAACGTAGCTGTTGAACATAGAGTTAGGGGAGAAGAGAATAATTTGATCTGCTTTTAACCATTCGCGATATTTATATAGTAAGTAGGCGATTCGCTGCAGGGCAGCTGACGTTTTACCGCTACCAGCAGCTCCTTGAACGATAAGTAGTCGCCCTTCATCGTGACGGATAATTTCATTTTGCTCGCGCTGGATAGTAGCAACGATACTTTGCATATGTTTGTTTGTTCCTTTTCCGAGCGCTTGTTGCAGAATTTCATCTCCAATTGTGAGGCTCGTATCGAACATGGAATCAATCTCGCCATTCTGAATAATATATTGTAATTTCTTCTCCACATTGCCGCAGATTACGCCTCCTGGTGTGCTGTATTCAGCCGGTCCTGGTGGATAATCGTAGTAAACACTTGAAATTGGTGCGCGCCAATCGTATATAAGAAAGTTTTCTCCACTTGCATCGGTAAGTGTAGCCACCCCGATATAAATTTGTTCTGCGCCAGATTCGCCTTCTTCTTTGAAATCAATTCGTCCGAAGTAAGGTGCTTTATGCATACGTCTTAATGCGGCAAGTCGATTAAAGGTGTGCTTATGGGTAATTTGTGTTACGGCTAGTGACTGAGCTTGTTGTCTTAAGTTGATAACTGTTTCAAGATAATCGTCAAAAGTATCAGTGTTAACTTTAACATCATCCCAGAAGTGTTTACGAATGTTGATTACTTCTGCCCGGCGTCTGCCAGTGTCGCTTTCCAGTTTATCAATTTGCTCCGTAATCGTTTCTATTACGTTATCCAATCGTTTTTGCTCTTGATCAAGTTTTTTGTTCATACGTAAGCACTCCTTTAAAAGTGAAAAATAGAGGTTGACTGAAGATGTGTTTTGTTGTACAATTAAGATACGGATAAATACATTCTTTTGTTTTTAACGAATGCGTTTCTGTACTAATTTAACATAGTTTTTTAATTTAATCAATGATAATAAGATAAACCTTGGTTTCGTGCTACACGAAACCAAGGTTTTTTTTGGTTGAATGGAGTAAGGTGAGGGAGTACATCAATTTATCGGCAAAAAAACTACTACAAAATAAAAAAGCTTGGGGCTACCCAAGCTTTTTTCACTTCATTATTTCTTTGCGTCTTTTTTAGCGTCAGCTTTTGGTTCTTCGAAAAGATCTTTCAAATCTTTATCGTCAACTTTTACGTCAGCTTTTTTGATTTCTTTCATCATAAGATCGTTCATGAATTCGCCGTCTTGTGCTTTCTTAGCAACTAACTCTTTTTTCAGGTCAGCTTTTGATTGCTCAAATGATTTTTCTGGTTCTTTAATGTCTGTTACTTTAATGATATGGTAACCAAATTGTGTTTTTACAGGCTCGCTTACTTCATCTTTTTTCAGTTTATAAGCAGCATCTTCGAATTCTTTAACCATTTTACCATGTTCGAAGAATCCTAAGTCGCCACCTTTTTCTTTTGAAGCAGTATCTTCAGAGTATTGTTTCGCTAACTCTTCGAAAGATTTACCTTGTCCAAGTTCTTCTTTAACCTTTTTAGCAGTCGCTTCATCTTTTACAAGAATGTGGCTTGCCTTAACTTGAGGCTTGTAGTTATCTTTTAATTCTTTATCAGTGATTGTTTTCTCGATAGCTTGTTCTTGAGCTAATGAAGCGCGAACGCCATTTTTAACTGTTTCTTCTTTAAGGCCTTGTTGTTTCATTAGTGTATCGAATTGGTCACCGACTTGCTTTTTCATTTCATCGAACTTTTTGTCTACTTCTTTGTCATCGACTTTGTAGTTTTTAATAAGTACTTTTTCCATAACCATGTTATTTAGTACTTGTTTACCAGCTTGTGTCTTCATTTGATTGTAGAACTCTTCTTTAGTGATGTCACCAGCTTTAGATGTAACAATTTTGTCTGATGATGATGTTCCACATGCTGATAATGCGATTACACTTGTTGCGGCTAAGGCAAGCATAGCTTTCTTCATTCAATAAACACTCCTACTATTATGTATTTTTAATTTATCCCATACGAATGAAGAAACGCCTTATGATAGGTTATTTTCGTTCATAAGAACCTGATTAAGTCTCACTGATGTCTTTGCTTTTTTTATATGTAAAAGCACGCTTAACAGGGCTTACCGAGGCTTTAGGATAAAGTTTAGATGCGTGTCGTTTATTTCATAGTATAAGCAATATGTACAAAATTTAATATATCATATTTCGACGGGTTTTCCTATTGATAAAGAAATTTTAACCAGTTTGTGTCAGATTTTGAAAGGGTACCATATTGGGCGCATGTCGCATATACAGAAAAGAGGAGGGGATGGGGGATGAATTCAAAACTTATTTTATTACTTGTACTGTTTATTTTATTAGTTATAGTAGGTATAATTTGCTTATAGAGGAAAAAAATGAGGAAGGGGCTTCCTTCCTCACTTTCCATGAAATATAATTTCTACATAACTAGAAATTAATAGAATGGTAATACATACATTAATAACTCGAAAGACACCGGGCTGGCGGCTCGCAGATATTTGTTTTCGCTCACACAGTGTATGTGTCATGAAATTCGTGTAAAATATAACAAGAAGTGCGAATGCAACAAAAACAACGGTTATAAGAGTCATGAGGCGAGACCTCCTTTTGGCTAAAATACATATACTTTATATATTGTATCATACGATATTTTGTTCGTGTTACAAAATTCAGAAATAGAAGACTTTGTGTTAGGAAGCGAGGGAGAAAATGGACGTTGTAAGAAGACTAGAACAAGCTGAATACTACGTAGACCTACTATTTAAAATGATTGATGAAGAAAAGTGTCCATTTTATTCTTTAATCATAAAGAAAAAAGCTCGTAAAAAAGACATTGAACGTATACTAAAACTTTGTGAAAGGCTGAACGAACAATATGTAGTGGAGAAAGCAGAAGGCCTTCTATTGTTTGATGCGCTATTAGATCAATTTGAAAAAGCGCTTCCACATCAGCTCGAAGTACACGAAACTGCGGAAGCGCTAGCAAAACAGGGCTTATTTGTGCCACTTATGAATGAATTCTTACGCATGATTGCGAAAGGATAAATAGATTATTTCTTAACTAATTTTTGATCGGTCTCCGTAAAGTTCTCCTCAATATTCTCTAATGATTTCTCAAAAATATCGATGAAGTCCTGTCCGTAAATATTGCGAAGGATCGCAATAAGTTCGATATTTTCTGGGAACTTACCGTAAAAATTACGAAGTTCAAGTGCACCATTAAAAACAGAATTATTTTCAGGGTCATACTCCTCCATTAAGCGAAGTAGTAATTCTTCCCCTTTGTCTGTAATTTCAATGTACGTATTTCGTTTATCATCTTCTTTTTTAGAGAATACAAGATAGCCGCGTTCTTCTAGCTTTTTAGAGAAGTTAAACGCCGTTGATACGTGCATAACTCCAAACTTAGCAATCTCAGAAATAGAAGCCCCTTTTAAATGATAAGCGATTGATAAAATATGATGCTCGTTAATGTTTAAATCGTAAGGTTTAATCCATTGTTGCCAATCTTTCTCTACGCATTTCCATAACGCTTTCGATAATTGAGCAATACGTTGGCTGAAAATCATCGCTTCTTTTACCGAGTAATTTTTTTCTCCACTTTTCATTTACTCACCCACTTTAACATTCTTTTTTCATTATTATCTATTATGCCAGTAAAATAAAAATTAATAAAGT
This sequence comes from Bacillus sp. FSL E2-0195, assembly GCF_038003645.1. Lineage (NCBI taxonomy): Bacteria > Bacillati > Bacillota > Bacilli > Caryophanales > Bacillaceae > Bacillus > Bacillus sp. FSL E2-0195. The sequence goes on from NZ_JBBOPN010000001.1 coordinate 1,046,922, forward strand.
CTTTTTGTGAGAATTGTGAAAATTTTTCGGAAAAATAACATTCTATACAAATCATGCATAACTATGGAAGCGTTTTATGAGTCGAGAATACATGTGTTGTCTTTACATGCTAAGGGATAACATATATTGTAAATGCATAAAAACACGGCATATCTATGTGATATGCCGTGTTAAGGTCAATTCGTATGAAAAATATTTGTTATATGCAAAAAACTAAGCAGGAATATGTTTACGCTTTTTCTGGAACGGCTTCTTGTAGTTTCTCAATTGACTTTTGAATGTCTAAAATTTCTTTTTCGATATGTCGTTTGTTTTGAGAAATATCTTGTTTCCAGTTAGAAAGCGTGTCATGCATATCGTCTTTTAGTTCTTGGAATACTTCTTTACCTTCTGAAGCAGTTTCAACGATTTGACGCTTTAATAACTTCGTATCAGCTGTAATATCAGCTAATGTTTTTTTAATATCAGTTCCTTTTTCTTTCAGCTTACCGCGCATAGCTTTACCAGAAGAAGGAGTTGAGAAAAGAACGGCTAGTCCAGCAACTGCTCCGCCGCAAAGTACACCTGTAATAAAGGATTTAGCTTTTGACATAAAAGGAAACCTCCTTATTTTTCGTTCGTATTCATGATGTATAAAAGCGTGCATATCTTTAAGACAAGGGGAAGAAAAGTGAGCTTTTCTCTCTTGTACATGCTATGCACAAAAAAATTATACCCCCGGCATTTTTTGTGAAGAAAGAAGCCATACAATAAATGCCAGAGGAATAGGCTTATTATGTATTACTTCTTATTATAGTGGCACTATTTCACACTATTTGCAATTGTACTTGCGATGTTTTGTAAATTTTCCATTGTGTATTCATTTTGGTGTGATTTCCAAACAGCACCGAAACCATCGTTTTCACCGTAGCGTGGAATTAAATGAAGGTGGAAGTGGAATACAGTTTGTCCAGCTTTCTCGCCGTTATTGTTAAGTAGGTTGAAACCAACTGGATTAAATTCTGCTTTCATTGCATTTGCGATTTTTGGAACGACAGCAAAAATATGTGATGCGATTTCTGACGTTAACGCAAAAATGTCTTGTTTGTGTACTTTCGGAATAACAAGAGTATGTCCTTTTGTTACTTGACTAATATCTAAAAATGCAAGTACATGTTTATCTTCGTATACTTTTGAGCAAGGGATTTGCCCGTCAATGATTTTACAAAAAATACAATTGTCCGCTGTATGATTCATCGATCTCATCCTTTCAAATAGTCTTAGCCGTATTTTACCATAATTACATAGGAGAACAAACACGAAAAACAGGAAGCTGACTCAGCTTCCTGTTTTCTGAAGATGGATTGAAAAAGCATTTTTTATAATTTACGGTTCGCAGACACCTCATTTATTTAAGAAATGCACGGTAAATCGGCTAAAGTTTCTGCCGTAGACACCCCATTTTCAAGTGAAATGAATTGCAATCTTTTTTTAAAATGAAATTGTTTATTTTTTAAAACAGTATATGCTCTTTCGGAGACACCCCGTTTCGAAAATGAAACAAATTATCTGGTTATGTGTAAATTTCATTGTCCAACTTGGACACCCCATTTCATGATGACTTCACTATGTTGTTGTACTCATCAATTGGTGGTTGCTTTTTCAATGTGTTCCTTCTTCACTAATTATGATGTCCGCTTTCGTAAAAATATATGCCAAGAAATTTAAATTTTTTTTTGAAGGCATCGATACTATGTAGTGCACCATGATTTTTGGTAAGATGAATATATACATTTCTTACAAAAGTGAATGAATATAAATGAAGAAAGTGGTGTCGTATGAGCGAGTTATTGCGTGTAGAAAATGTTACAGGAGGATATACGAAACGACCTGTACTGCAAAATGTTTCGTTCTCTGTTAATAAAGGCGAACTTGTCGGCTTGATCGGTTTAAATGGAGCCGGGAAAAGTACGACAATTAAACATATCATCGGTTTAATGGAGCCGAAAAAAGGAACTGTCACAATTAATGGGAAAACAATTCGTGATGATATGACAGCGTATCGTTCTAGTTTCTCCTTCATTCCAGAAACGCCAGTATTATATGATGAGTTAACGTTAGAAGAGCATTTGAAATTAACAGCGATGGCGTACGGTGTAGATGAAAAACAATATGAAGAACGCGTAGGACAACTATTACAAGAATTTCGCATGAAAAATCGCTTAAAATGGTTTCCGTCTCATTTCTCAAAAGGGATGAAACAAAAAGTGATGATTATGAGTGCATTTTTAGTTGAACCATCACTTTACATTGTGGACGAACCTTTCGTGGGGCTTGATCCGTTAGCGATTCAATCACTTCTTCAAATGATGGATCAAATGAAAAAGAGTGGTGCGGGCATCTTAATGAGTACACATATTTTAGCGACAGCAGAGCGCTATTGTGATTCATTCATCATTTTGCATCAAGGTGAAGTGAGAGCGATGGGAACATTATCAGAACTTCAATCCGGGTTTAATATGCCTGGTGCAACGCTTGATGATATTTATATTGCGTTAACGAAGGAAGAAGATTATGAATAGCACAGCGTTATGGAAAGAACGATTTCGGCACTTTCTAAAAGAAGTTCGTACATATAGTAAATATGTATTTAATGATCATTTGAAATTTATTTTCGTATTTATCATCGGCGCAGGAGCGTATTATTACCAGCAATGGTTACAAACGTTAACACCTTCGTTTCCGACAGCGATTGTTATGGCAGTCTTACTTGGCCTCGTATTAACAGCTGGGTCAGTCCAAACGTTATTAAAAGAAGCAGACCTCGTGTATTTGCTGCCAGTTGAAGAAAAGTTAAAGCCTTACTTTACGAAGGCATTTCTCTTTACGTTTATGATTCAGTTATACATAATCGCAATGGTAGCCGCTGCGCTTGCCCCGTTATACTTCCAGCAAATGAAACAAACAGGTGCCAATTACATATGGATTGTAATCGCGTTTGTCATTGTAAAAGCGTGGAATTTATTCGTAGCGTGGGAAAAATCATTTTTAACAGATCAAAATGTACAAAGAGCGGATTGGTTTATTCGTTTTATTTTAAACGGCATATTTGTGTACGTCCTTGTAGAACGTACTTCAGTCATTTTTACCGGTGTGATTGTCTTTTTAATGGCGCTATACCTTGCTGTTATGCATCAAAAGGTGAAAGGGAAGCCGCTGAACTGGGAGTATTTAATTTCTGAAGAGGGTAAAAAAATGATGCTGCTGTACCGCATTGCGAATATGTTCGTTGATGTACCAGCGTTAAAAGAGAGAGTATCACGTAGGAAATGGCTTGATTTCATTCTTTCGATGATCGGTGAGAAACGTACATATTTATACTTATATACGAGAACATTTTTAAGATCGGGTAACTATTTCGGATTATATATGCGTTTACTCGTTCTTGGGGGAATTATTCTTTACTTTATCCCATTTTTATATGGACGTTTTATCGTAAGCTTTGCTTTCTTATACTTAATCGGCTACCAGCTCTTAACCCTTTGGAAACATCACCGTATGAAAGTTTGGCTTGATTTATATCCGGTAGGGGGAGACGAGAAGAAGAGAGATTTCCTTACTTTATTAAATGCGATTCTTATCATTGGTAGCGTTGTATTTACAATTATATTTGCACTTGCGACGAAAGATTTCGTAATGACCGGCATTTTATTTGTCGTAAGCATATTATTTAGTATTGGTTTCGTTTATCAATACGGTGCAAAGCGCATTGAGCGTTTAAACTGAAAGGAATGAACCTATGATTACATATGAAGAGAAGGTTATAAAAGAATTGGAGCAGTGGAAAGCTACATTCATGAAAGATTCTTCTATGATGACACGGTTCTCTAAAAAAGTGCAGGTGAAAGTGCAACAACTAGTGCCCGCGAAAGTGCAAAAGGTACTAACAGAAACGATTCGGATGATGGTGCAAACAATTAGCGCTGGATCAAACTTCATAAAACCGAAGCTAAAAGAAACGAACTGGTCACTGCAAAGAAGAGACGATGAAGTACGTAAAAAAATGGATGAGTACAAAAAAGTTGCAGCGGCAGAAGGGGCAGGAACAGGAGCAGGTGGTATTCTCCTTGGCCTTGCCGATTTCCCGTTATTACTTACTATTAAAATAAAATTTTTATTTGATGCAGCAACATTGTACGGATTTGATACGAGTAAAAAAGAAGAGCGCCTTTTTATTCTTCACGTTTTCCAGCTTGCTTTTTCAAGTGACGATTACCGAAAAGAAGTATGGAAAGCGATTGAAACGTGGGATACAGAAGAAGAAAATCATATGGACTGGGAAAAGTTCCAAACAGAATACCGAGACTATATCGATTTAGCAAAAATGCTTCAACTCGTTCCAATCATCGGTGCCCCAGTCGGCGCATATGCGAACTATCAATTACTGCAAAGACTCGGAGAAGTGACGATGAATTGTTATCGTATGCGATTGCTGAATAGAAATTAAAAAGAAAGCACCCTACATGTGTAATTTAGGGTGCTTTTTGTTATTTTTATTCATATTTTTCATCTTTTTACCAATAATATACAAATAGAGTTACTTGAGATTACTTTACTGTATTTAGGGGTGCAAATATGAAAGTATCAATTTTTATCACTTGTGTGGCAGATGTTTTTTATCCAGAGGTCGGAAGTGATGTCGTCGAAATTCTTGAAGATTTAGGCTGTGAAGTTGATTTTCCTAAAAGCCAAACTTGCTGCGGACAACCTGCTTATAATAGCGGGTATGTGAAAGAAACAAAAACAGCTGCAAAGCATATGATTGAAACCTTTGCTAGTTCAGAATATGTTGTGGCACCATCGGGTTCGTGCGCGATGATGGTTCACGAGTTTTCTAGCTTATTTTCTGAAAGTGAAGCGGATTGGAAGAAAAAAGCTACTGAACTTGGAAATAAAACATATGAATTCACACAATTTCTTGTGGAAGTATTAGGGAAAGAAGACTTAGGTGCGGAGCTTCATAAAAAAGCAACGGTTCATACATCTTGTCATATGAGCCGATTAATGGGGATTAAGGAACCACCGCAAAAATTATTAAAGTGTGTAAAGGGACTGGAAGTTGTTTCATTGCCGCATAATTATGATTGTTGCGGATTTGGAGGGACATTCTCGGTGAAAATGCCAGAAATCTCTGAGCAAATGGTTGAAGAAAAAGTAAAGCATATTATGGAAACCGGTGCGGAATTGTTAATTGGGATGGATTGTAGCTGCTTAATGAATATAAAAGGACGTTTAACACGTAATGGTTATCCAATTGATGTAAAACATATTGCTCAAGTATTAAATGAAGATCGAAAACAAGGGGGGATATAGAGATGGGAATGAAAATTGGGAACGATCCCTTTCATAAGCGTACTGCAACAGGTATTGGGGATCAATTTATGCGACAGGCTGTCAGGAAAGCGCAAGATGGTCTGAGAGTCAAGAAATTAAAAGCTACTGAGAGTCTTGGAAACTGGGAAGAATGGCGAGCTTTAGGAGAAGAAATTCGAAAGCATACATTAGAAAACCTTGATTATTATTTATATGAGCTGAGTGAAAATATTGAGAAAAACGGTGGTTTCGTTTATTTCGCAAAGACTGCAGAAGACGCAAGGGAATATGTAAAAGAGATTGTAAAAAAGAAAAACGCGAAAAAAATTGTGAAATCAAAATCGATGGTAACGGAAGAGATTAGTTTAAATGAAGCGATTGAAGAAGCTGGAGCGGAAGTGTTAGAAACAGATCTTGCTGAATTTATTCTACAAGTGAACGACCACGACCCTCCATCACATATTGTTGTTCCGTGTCTTCACAAAGATAAAGAACACATTTGTGAAATATTTAAAACAAAGTTAAATTATACTGGAACATCTGATCCTACGGAAATGGCGAGGTTTGTAAGATCGTATTTACGTGATGATTTTTTTGCAGCGGATATAGGGGTGACTGGATGTAACTTTGCTGTTGCTGAGTCGGGATCAATTTCTATCGTAGCAAACGAAGGAAATGCAAGACTTACTACGACACTTCCGAAAACGTTGATTACAGTTATGGGGATGGAACGTATTGTTCCGACATGGGAAGAGCTTGATGTTTTAGTAACACTTCTATGCCGAAGTTCTGTAGGACAAAAGTTAACAAGTTATATTACAGGATTAACTGAGCCTGGCGGAACAGATGGACCTGAGGAATTTCATTTAGTCATTGTTGATAATGGTCGTTCCGATATTGTAGGAACAGAATTCCAAAGTGTCCTTCAGTGCATTCGTTGCGCGGCATGTATTAATGTGTGTCCTGTATACAGGCATATTGGTGGACATGCATATGGCTCTATTTATCCAGGACCAATTGGAGCTGTGTTGACACCGCTTTTAGGGGGATATGATGAATATAAGGATTTACCTTACGCATCTAGCCTTTGTGGTGCTTGTACAGAAGCGTGTCCAGTGAAAATCCCGTTACATGACTTATTAATTAAACACCGCAGCCGCATTGTAGAAGAAAAACAATCACCTGTAGCTTGGAATGTGGCTATGAAAGGTTTTGAAAAAGCGGTGAAGAGTCCTAGACTATTTTCTTTTGCAGCGAAGAGCGCTCCGTATGCATTAAAACCTCTTGCAAAAGGGGATAAGATCGAGCGTGGAATTGGGCCGTTAAAAGCTTGGACGGATGCGAGAGATTTTCCAGTTCCGAAAAAACAACCGTTTCGAGAGTGGTTTGAAAAACACGAAAAGGAGAACAATGATGGCCATCCAAAATCGTGAGGAATTTTTACTCCAGTTATCAGAAAAGCTTGGTAGGAAACGTCCAGAAGCAGTGGAAAAACCGAACTGGTCTTTTTCCCCGCAGTGGACTGTTTTTGACGGACTGGCGCAAGACGAACTTGTATTAAAGTTAATAGAGCACTGCGAAGTCATTCATACAGAAGTAAAGCGAACAACAAAGGGAAATCTTGTTGAAACATTGGGGTCTTTTATAAAAGAATGGAATATCAAATCTGTTATATGTTCGAATGATGAGCGCTTTAATGAGTATGGTCTTACGCCATGTTTCAGCAATAAAGGTACAACACATTTTCGTACATGGGGATTAGAACATAAAGAAGAGGACATAGCATTTGCGAAAGCTGCTGACCTTGGCATTACGTTCAGTGATATGACTTTGGCAGAATCAGGAACCGTTGTACTATTTAATGACGGGTTAAAAGGAAGACATGTGAGTCTTCTTCCGGAGTCATATATTGCAATCGTTCCTAAAAGTACGATTGTACCAAGATTAACCCAAGCTACAAAACTGATTCATGATCAAAATAAAGCGGGAGAAAACTTGCCGGCTTGTGTGAACTTCGTTTCTGGTCCGTCAAATAGCGCGGATATTGAAATGAACCTTGTCGTAGGTGTGCATGGGCCAATCCGAACAGCGTATATTATTGTGGATGATCAATAACGATTTACGTGTGCGAGTTGGAAATATAGATGAAGCATTATAAGAATACTGAAAATAGAAAGCGCTGGCTGTTAAATATAACCGGGGCTTTCTATTTTGTGTGCCCTTACTGGTGAAGAAACCTTAAGAAGGAAAATTTTAATCTCTGTTTCAGTTTTCTACGCTACTATAACTAACTGAATTGTGTCTTTTCTTAGAAGCTAAACACACTATAACTAGCTCCAATTATAATGAATACGATAAAGAGCAGAATGATTAATAAAAGCCCACTACTACCGCTCTTACCATCTTTGCCATCTTCACCGCCGCCGCTACCACCTTTACCGCCAGATCCCATATGAAAATCCTCCTTATCGTTATACATTGTTTTTACTTTATATTTTTCTAGGTTCATGAAGAAGTTCCTTTTAAAACTCTAATTAACTTGCAAATCATTCATTTTCATTTTACAATTTATTTACCGACCGGTAAGTAAAAATAGAAGAGGTACAGTATGACAAAAAATTTACAAACATCGCAGCACATTGTAGATGCATCATTTAAACTAATGGCAGAGCACGGCATTGAGAAGATGAGTCTTTCAATGATTGCGAAAGAAGTAGGTATATCAAAGCCAGCTATTTATTATCATTTTCCGTCTAAAGAAGCGCTAGTTGATTTTTTATTTGAAGAGATTTTTTCTGGATATTATTTCGTCAATTACTTCGATAAAGAACAATATACGAAAGAAAACTTTGCAGAAAAGTTAATCGCAGATGGTTTACATATGTTGTCTGAGTATAGAGGTCAAGAAGGCATATTACGCGTTATAAATGAATTCATCGTAACGGCGACGCGAAATGAAAAGTATCAGAAACGCTTATTTGAAATACAAGAAGAGTTTTTAAATGGATTCCACGATTTATTAAAGAAAGGTGTGGAACTTGGTGTTGTGTCACAACATGCAACTGAAGAAAACGCGCATACATTAGCGCTCGTTATTGATAATATGAGTAATTACATATTAATAGGATTCCAGTTAAAGTATAAAGAAATTTGGATTCAAAATGTGAAAAACGTAATGAAGGAGGGGGAATAAAAATGAAAATGCAGAAAAACTGGTGGCTCGGTTTCCTTGGATTTGTGGGAGTGTATAAAATTCCAGGTATGATTGAAGCTTTCCAAGCGGATAAAGGTTGGCTCGCATTAATTAGTTTAGTTTGGCTCCTTTGGTTCGGATATTTTATTCCTGAGAAAAAAACGGATAAATAATAAATTTTCAATTTTATGTAAAGTTATGTAAAATATAGATTGAGACAATTCATATATTAGATTAATAGATTTGGAGTGGTTACATGGATCCATTGAAAAATGAAATTCATCCTGACATGGTCAAGGTGTGGAAAGTTCGTGCTGTAATTGAAGAAGGGATCGGTATTCTCGTCATTTTAGCTTACCTGTTCCTTATGATAAAGTTTGATTGGTGGGCGTGGATTTTGTATGTGATGGTTGGGTTAACAGTTGCGCTAGCACCATTTTCGTATTTTGTATTCCCGAAACTACGTCAGCGTTATTATAGCTATCAATTAAATGAAGAAGAGCTTGAAATTCAGCACGGTCTTTTCGTAGTAAAGCGCGTATTAGTACCGATGATTCGTGTACAGCACGTGACAATTGAACAAGGGCCAATTATGAGAAAACATGGATTAGCAGAATTACATATTGCAACGGCAGCAACTTCTCACAGCATTCCAGGCTTAACGATGTATGAAGCAGAAATGTTAAAAACGAGAATCGCAGAATTAGCGAAAGTGAGTGATGAGGATGTATAAGAGGCAGCATCCCATTACGATGTTATTAGAATTAAAAATAACAGACTTTATACCATTACTTATTTTCATGTTTAGTTTAAATGGAAAGTTTCCATTTTGGTATTTAATTCCCGCTGGATTCGGTTTACTCACCGTCTTTTCAGCGTTTGAAAAATGGTATTACACAACATACTGGGTTGAAAATAACGTATTACATGTTAAACAAGGGCTCTTTGTGAAGAAGGAGAGCTACTTAAATAAAGAACGTGTCCAAACGATTAATACAAGTTCAAACGTGTTATATCAAATGCTCGGTTTAAAGAAAATTCAAATCGAAACAGCTTGCGGAGGCGATGATGCCGAAGTAAGCCTAGCTGGTATTACAGAAGATGAGGCGAAGGAGCTTATTTCCTTACTAAATGAGCCAACTCCAGAAGTAAAAGCAGAAGAAACATCAGAAGAAGTAGTAGAAAAAGAAGTTATGACAGAGGAAAAGCAAGCGACAGAGTACAAATTAACTTTGAAAGAAATTTTATTAGCATCTGTTACATCCGGTCAATTTGGATTATTATTCTCATTAATCTTTTTCGTGTATCACCAAGTAGATGAGTACATTCCGAAATGGATAAAAAATAGCGTAGAGTCGTATGTAATGGATCATGATATATACGGCTGGATTTACATGGTAGCTATTTTACTCGTCCTTTCGTGGATTATATCTACAATTGGTTACGCGTTAAAACATGGTAATTTCACAGTAAATCGAAAAAACGATGAAGTGCGTATTTCTCAAGGATTACTTGAAAGGAAAGAACTTGTACTAAAGTTACACCGCATTCAAGGGATTACGATAAAAGAAGGTATTTTCCGTCAGATGTTCGGTTATTGTGCTGTGCAAGTCGAAGTCATTCAAAGTAAGGGATTGGGAGAAGAGAAAGACAAAGTTACGCTGCATCCGATTATTCGAAAAGATCGTGTGCAAGAGTTACTCGCTCATTTACAATTGCCATATGAACTGAATACAAATATTACTGCATTACCAAAAGCAGCCTTGCGCCGTTATTTAATTGATAGTTTCATTTTCTTCGCAATGCTAGCAGTCCCGCTTACTGGGATAAGCATATACTTTGAAAAGTATTTCATCATGTGGGCGTTGTTACCGCTAGCTATCCTCATCTTTACACTTGGATACGCAACATTTAAAACAAATGGTTACGGTGTAAACGGAGAACAAATTACGATTATACATCGTAGTATTGGGAAACATACAGGACTTGTAAGAAGAAGACACGTCCAATCAATTGAAAAAACACAATCATATTTCCAGCGCCGAGCGGATTTATGTACGTATACGTTTTCTAGTGCATCATCGAATTATAAACTAGAGCATACGAGAGTAGAAGATGCGGAGAGAATGCAGGATTGGTATAAGAAGAGAATAAGTGAGGATTAATTTAAAAAAGCTTGCCTATTATGAAAGGCAGGCTTTTTTGTTATGGAGAAATGAGTAGTTTGATTCATATATGGGTGCAAATACAGCTCACATTTCTCAATACGTATCAGAAAAAAAGTAGTACCTTTCTATTTCAGGGAAATTCGTGAAATTTTTGATATAAATGGTATACTAATATAGAAATAATATTAGGAGGTTATATATGATAAGTCAGTTGAAAAGAGAAGCACTTGATGCATTAAAAGGAAAATGGGGATTAGCGGTAGGGGCAACCTTATTACTTGGAATCCTTATTGGAGCTGTTGAACTTCTAATTACAGGTGTTTTCTCGATGTTTTGGGGTTGGGAGGAAGCAAGTGATTCGCTTATAGTAAGTATTATTGCAATGCTTGTTATTGGTCCGTTAACAATAGGCGCCTACTATCTTGTTTTAAATGTAATCCGTGAGACTAGTGCTCGCATTGGTGATTTATTTAGATGGTTTAGCGATGGAAGTAAGCTTATGAAGTCGTTTTTAACATATTTACTAATGTATGTATACTTGATGCTATGGACATTACTTCTTATTATTCCGGGTATTATTAAATCATTTTCTTATTCTATGACGTATTTTATTTTGAATGATCGTCCAGAATACACAGCGAATCAAGCAATTACCGAAAGTCGCCATATGATGAATGGACATAAAATGGATTACTTTTTACTGTGCTTAAGTTTCCTTGGCTGGTTCATTTTAAGTATTCTTACTTTAGGAATCGGTTTCTTATGGTCTGCACCTTATTTCTACGCGACATCGGCAGCATTTTATGAAGAGATTTCAAAAGAATATTATAAAAAAGAAGGTACTAGCTTCTAATAAACCACCTAAACCACTTGTCCCCTAAAGAATATAGGGAACAGACGGTTTAGGTGTTTTGATATGTGTTCTGTTTTCGGGTTCACTTCAGGATAAGGTATAGGTTTTTATCCCGCTATTTGTGGGCAGTAAAACTCCCACATCAAAATTCAGGTGGAGCAAAGAAGTTAGGTGGGAGTCGGGCTGCCCGTAAACGCCCGATTGATGCGGGCTGATTAAAGCTTCACTTTATATAGAAATTCTTCCCTCTATGTTTTATCATAGAGGGGTATTTTTTTATGTGAAAATGATAGAAAATAATGAATAATATATGTGAAGGGAAAAGTGAGGTGAGCATGTTTGAGGAAATTTTTAATTCCGTATTCCCATTCTTTATTAAGTTTATTTATTTCAATGACGATAGTTCAAATATACGATGAGAAGGGGATTTTCGAAGGAGGGCTATTTTCTATTTTTACGAATCTTTTTATTGCTATGGCCAACATGTTGGCTGCTACTTTGATAATTGGAATCCCTGTTGTTTTAGTTGGCTGTCTTCTTGGGGAGATATTGTTTAGGTGTGTTATTTTACCTGTAAAGCTACATTTTATTCCATCCTTAATTTTATATATTCTCTTAGCTATAAGTATTGTTTTTGGTTATGAAGTTATATCTGACGGGTTCCCTACAATATATGAAAATACGCGTATTGTTGTAATGATGTACTTTATGGGACTAACTGTCATTTGCTCTATTACATTTTTAGTAAGCAGGACTACATATGAAGAGAAATAAGGTGATTATATGAAATACACTTGTCCATGCTGCGGATATAAAACGTTAGAAGAAGAACCACCAGGTACATATGAAATCTGTAACATATGTTATTGGGAAGATGATCCTGTTCAGTTTAACGATCATGACTTTGAAGGCGGAGCAAATGAGCCCTCGTTAAGACAAGCGCAGAGAAATTTCATTGCGTTTGGTGCTTGCGAGGAATGTTTCGTTGGATCAGTTAGAAAGCCGACTAGTGAAGATGTGAAGGATGTTAGTTGGAGAGAAATTTGTTAAGTGGTTTATAGGTAGAAAATGTTATTACTTATAGAAAGAGAAGTAATAACATTTTTTATTTAGTGATTAAAGAATTGGCACCGTCTTATAAAATAAAACAATAAAGCTGATAGGGTGGTAGGAAGACCAGCGTCGAAAAATGCTTGAAAACTAAAGGATAGGAAATCGACTCGTTAAAATTGTATTTCACATTTATGGGAATATTAGGAATTTATATAAATGTATAGATGTATAGTCTACGGAGTGTATTTAATGTTATCATATTGGATGATATGGAAATTTTTAATAGAAGAAGCAACTAACAATTCAAATGTAATGAAGCCTATATTGAATAAAAAATATCTAGTAGTATTCAACAATATTAAAAATAAAATACGTATTTAGATAGAATTAGTAGAAATGAGGGTTTAAAAAGGAATGAACACGAGCATAACACGGCAAAAAATTTTAGCCGCCGCTTCTCAAATTGTTCAATTTAAAGGAGTAGCTAAGTTAACTTTAGAAGCAGTAGCAAAAGAGGCAGGTGTAAGTAAAGGTGGGTTATTGTATCACTTTTCAAATAAAGAAGCTTTAATAGAAGGCATGATACTTAAAGGGACAGAGGAGTATCATGGTGCTATTCATAATAAGGTAACGGAAGGCACAGAGAAGAAAGGAAGGTGGGTTCGTTCTTTTGTAGAGGAAAGATTAAGTAATGAGAAAAGAACAGAAGAGTTGTGTAGTAGTATGATGGCAGCATTAATGCTAAAACCTGAATTACTTGAGCCATTACAACAAGCATTTCAGCAATTGCAAACTAAAATAGAAAATGATGAAATGGATTCTGTTTGTGCCACAATTATTAGATTAGCAGCTGATGGATTATGGTATTCGGAATATTTAGGAACCGGAAGACTAAGTCCTAAATTAAGAGAAAAAGTGATTCAAGCCCTTATTAATGCTTCCTATAAATAGAATATATAAACTATAGAATAAAAAAATTCCCCATTGGTGTATTTAATCCGGCGGGGAATTTTTTTTTTTTATTAGAATAATAGAACAATTGTATAGGGTGTTGAATTATAACCGTCCAGACGGTATAGTAATATTTGGTTCAAAAGGAAAATGAAACAAAAAAATAATAGAAAATATTTTTAGCACACTATTCGAAAGGATAGGCCGCAAAGCTTAGAGTCTACGGTAATATATATTGGTTACTAAGATCGTCTGGTTGCACTTTTTGATGCAATCGGACGATCTTTTTTTATTATATAAATATAATATTCAAGGAGGAAAATATGCAAGCGAAAAGTACTAAAAGGCACATTTCAATGGTTTCATTAGTTTTTCTAGTATTATTTTCAGTGCTGAATGTGTGGGCTCCAGTTATTCAAGCTGCTGTGATGAAAAGTCCAGTGGATGATATTAGCATTTCCCGTACTGATGGCACGACATCTGAACCATATCAGGCCTCAGATGGTATGAAAGTAGAAGTGAAGTGGTCAGCTAAAGAACAGATAAAGAGTGGAGATCAATTCACAATTGATATGCCAAAAGAATTTCGAAAAGATCTTATGAATCTGAGTTTTCCTTTAAAAGATGCTGAAGGAAAAATAGTTGGTACATGTGATATGAAAAATGGTCTATTGACGTGTACTATGGGTGATTATGTAGAAGGAAAGAATAACATTAAAGGTTCTTTATTCGTAGAATTCTATTTTGCTCTAGAAGCATATGATGGTGTTCAAAAAATCCCATTAGAATTTAACGTTGATGGTCAAATCGTAAATAAAGAAGTAAGTGTAAATAATACGACAGAGAGACCGAAGCCACAGCCCAATACAGATAATCTATTGAAATGGGGTTCTTATAATCAGGAAGATCCTTCAATTGCAGACTGGATGGTATATGTAAATGCAACTGGAACAGAAATGCAAGATCTTAAATTAACAGACACATTAGGACCTGGGCATGAGTTAATTACAGACAGCGTAGTATTAGAAGAGGCTGTATTTGAAGATGGCTATGCACCAACAAATGTTAAGCCAGCAGATTTATCTAAAATTAAAATCAATACAACGAAGACTGGATTTACAATTGAATTTCCAGACAGTTCAAAAGGTTATATTTTAAGATATAAAACAAAGATTACCAATCCCGCTGCAAAGCCTCATAAAAATACAGTGAAATTAGAAGGCAAAAATATTAAAACTGAAGAAAAAGTAGGACAAGTATTTGTAAGTGGTGGGGGAGGAACCGGTTCAGGTGACGATAATCCACCTAGCATTGAAAAGAATATAGTTGATGAGAAGGGTAAGCTTGTAGAAAATCAGCAGTTAACACAAATGAATCAACCTATTCAATATCAGGTTGGTACGCATATACCACAAGATCCGCCTAATTATACATCGATGGTAATTAGTGATGATTTAGAAGATGTTTTAGAAGTATTAGAGGCAAAAGTATATGATCAAAATGGCCAAGATATTACTTCTAAAGGAACACTAACGATAGATAAACAAAAAAGTGAAGTAACATTTACGTTCGGTGAGAGCTTTGACTATAAGTCGTATGAAGACCAGATAATCAACTTGAATATTAAGGCGAAAATTAAAGCTGATGCAGACTTATCTTCTTATGTAGATAAGAAAATTCCTAATAAAGCAGAGTTACATTATGATGATAAGAAATTAACATCGAATGAAGTAACGGTTACGCCGCCGGAACCTCCAAAAGAAGGTACAGTAGCTATTCATAAAATAGATGCTGAGGATCCGAATAAAGAGTTAACAGGTGCCGAATTTGAAGTTCGAAATAGTGAGGATAAGGTTGTTGCAGTACTGAAAACAGGCGAAAAAGGTTTTTCAGCCCCTCAAACTTTAGCACCTGGAACGTATAAAATTTATGAAAAAGTAGCACCTGAAGGATATCAAAAATTAACAAATCCGGTAGAGGTTACACTTCAAGCTGGAGAAACAAAAACAATTGAAATTAAAAATACCATGCAAAAGGGTCAAATTGAATTAAAGAAAATTGATTCGGAAAATGGTGGTAAAGCATTAGCAAATGCAGAGTTTGATATAGTAAAAGACGGTGTAGTAGTTGAGCATATTATTACAGATAAAGACGGTAAGGCAATTTCTAAACCGTTAGCACCAGGAAAATATATTTTAAAAGAAACGAAAGCGCCCGAAGGATACCAATTAAAAGAAAAAGAGTTCGAAGTAAATGTAACAGGGGACGGCATATTCCCAATAACAGTAGAAAATGCAATGGTAGACAAAGGTAATGTAGAAATTACAAAAGTGGACAAAGAAAGCGGCGCAGTATTAGCGGGTGTCGAATTTGAAGTCCAAGATGAGAAAGATAAAGTGGTAAGAAAAGTAGTAACAGATAAAGATGGAAAAGCAAACGTTTCAGATCTATCAGTAGGAAAGTACAAATTAGTAGAGACGAAAAGCTTACCAGGTTACAAGAAACTAACAGAATCAGTATCATTTGAAATTAAAAAAGGTATGACGACAGTCCTATCATTGAAAGTAGAAAATGAGCAGTTAGACAAAGGCTCATTAGAAATTACAAAAGTAGATAAAGACAGTCAAAAAGTATTAGAAGGCGTAGTCTTCGAAGTGCAAGATGAAAAAGGAAAAGTGGTAAAAAAAGTAACGACAGATAAAGATGGAAAAGCGAATGTCTCAGACTTATCAGTAGGAAAATACAAATTAGTAGAGACGGAAAGCTTACCAGGTTACAAAAAATTAACAGAGCCAGTATCATTCGAAATTAAAAAAGGTATGACAGAAGTCTTATCAATGAAAGTAGAAAATGAGCAGTTAGATAAAGGCTCAGTAGAAATTATAAAAGTAGATAAAGACAGCCAAAAAGCATTAGAAGGTGTAGTCTTCGAAGTGCAAGATGAAGCTGGAAAAGTAATAAAGAAAGTAACAACAGATAAAAATGGGAAAGCAAAAATTGCAGACCTATCAGTAGGGAAATACAAACTAGTAGAAGTTGAAAGTTTACCAGACTATAAGAAACTAACAGAGCCAGTATCATTTGAAATCAAAAAAGGCATGACCGAGGTACTATCATTAAAAGTAGAAAATGAAATGGTAGATACGGGAAACGTAGAGATAACGAAGATAGATAAAGATAATAAGGCGCCGTTAGCGGGAGTAACGTTTGTTGTCCAAGATGAGAAGGGCAATGAGGTGAAAAAAGTAACGACAGATAAAGATGGAAAAGCAAATGTTTCAGATTTACCTGTAGGAAAGTATGAATTAGTAGAGGTAGAAAGTTTACCTGGTTATAAAAAGTTAGAAAAACCAGTATCATTTGAAATTAAAAAAGGTATGACGAAGTCTTTAACATTTACTGTAGAAAACGAAATGGTGGATACGGGGAATGTTGAAATCACGAAAATAGACAAAGATAGTAAAGCACCATTAGAAGGTGTTGTGTTTGAAGTACGTGATTCAAAAGGTAAAGTAGTTACTAAAGTAACAACGGATAAAGATGGAAAAGCAAATGTTTCAGATTTATCTATTGGAAAGTATGAGTTGGTAGAAGTAGAAACACCAGCAGGATACAAACCGCTAGAAAAACCAATTTCATTCGAGATTGAAAAAGGTAGAGTTACAGCATTACAATTAACTGTCGAAAATGAATTAGTGGATACAGGAAATGTAGAAATTACAAAAGTAGACAAAGAAAATAAAGATGCTTTAGCTGATGCCGTATTTGAGATTCAAGACGAAGCAGGACAAGTAGTCGCTAAAATAACGACAGATAAAAAAGGACACGCACAAGTTACTAATTTATCAGTTGGAACATACAAGTTGGTAGAGGTAAATGCACCAAAAGGATATAAGCAATTAGTAGATCCTATTACTTTCCAAATTGAAAAAGGTATGACAAAATCTCTTGCTTTAACAGTAGAAAACGAAATGTTAGACAAGGGTAATGTAGAAATTACAAAAGTAGATAAAGAAGGCCAAAAAGCGTTAGCGGGCGTAGTCTTTGAAGTACAAGATGAAGCAGGCAAAGTAGTAACAGAAGTAACGACAGATAAAGATGGAAAAGCAAAAATTGCTGATTTATCTGCAGGAAAGTACAAATTAGTAGAGAAAGAAAGCTTACCAGGTTACAAAAAGTTAGCAGAACCAGTATCATTTGAAATCAAAAAAGGTATGACGGAAGTCTTATCATTGAAAGTAGAGAATGAGCAGTTAGATAAAGGTTCAGTGGAAATTACAAAAGTGGACAAAGAAAGTGGCGCAATATTAGCGGGCGTAATTTTCGAAGTGCAAGATGAAAAAGATAAAGTAGTAACAAAAGTAACAACAGATAAAGATGGGAAAGCAACAATTTCAGATTTATCAGTAGGGAAATATAAGCTAGTAGAGGTAGAAAGCTTACCAGGATACAAAAAACTAGCGAAACCAGTATCGTTCGAAATTAAAAAAGGTATGACAGAAGTCCTATCATTGAAAGTAGAGAACGAAAAGTTAGATAAAGGTTCAGTAGAAATTACAAAAGTAGATAAAGACAGTCAAAAAGTATTAGAAGGCGTAGTCTTCGAAGTACAAGATGAGCAAGGAAAAGTAGTAACAGAAGTAACGACAGATAAAGAAGGAAAAGCAAAAATCTCAGACTTATCTGTAGGCAAGTACAAATTAGTAGAAAAAGCAGGCTTACCAGGATACAAAAAATTAACAGAACCAGTATCATTCGAAATTAAAAAAGGTATGACGACAGTCCTATCAATGAAAGTAGAAAATGAGCAGTTAGATAAAGGCTCAGTAGAAATTACAAAAGTAGATAAAGACAGCCAAAAAGTATTAGCAGGCGTGGTCTTTGAAGTACAAGATGAGCAAGGAAAAGTAGTAACAGAAGTAACGACAGATAAAGATGGAAAAGCAAAAATTGCTGATTTATCTGCAGGAAAGTACAAATTAGTAGAGAAAGAAAGCTTACCAGGTTACAAAAAGTTAGCAGAACCAGTATCATTTGAAATTAAAAAAGGTATGACAGAAGTTCTATCATTAAAAATAGAAAATGAAATGGTAGATACGGGAAATGTAGAGATAACGAAGATAGATAAAGATAATAAGGTATCGTTAGCAGGTGTAGTCTTCGAAGTTCAAGACGAAACTGGCAAAGTAGTAACAAAAGTAACAACAGATAAGGAAGGAAAAGCAAACGTTTCAGACTTATCTGTAGGAAAGTACAAGCTGGTAGAAGTAGAGAGCTTACCAGGATACAAAAAATTAGAAAAGCCGGTACCATTTGAAATTAAAAAAGGTATGACAAAATCTCTAGCGTTCACTGTAGAAAACGAAATGGTGGATACGGGGAATGTTGAAATCACAAAAATAGACAAAGATAGTAAAGCACCATTAGAAGGTATTGTATTTGAAGTACGTGATTCAAAAGGGAAAGTAGTAACAAAAGTAAAAACGGATAAAGATGGAAAGGCAAACGTTTCAGATTTATCTATTGGAAAGTATGAGTTGGTGGAGGTAGAAACACCAGCCGGATACAAACCACTAGAAAAACCAATTTTATTCGAAATTGAAAAAGGTAGAGTTACAGCATTACAATTAACTGTCGAAAATGAATTAGTGGATACAGGAAATGTAGAAATTACAAAAGTAGACAAAGAAAATAAAGATGCTTTAGCTGATGCCGTATTTGAGATTCAAGACGAAGCAGGACAAGTAGTCGCTAAAATAACGACAGATAAAAAAGGACACGCACAAGTTACTAATTTATCAGTTGGAACATACAAGTTGGTAGAAGTAAAAGCACCAAAAGGATATAAGCAATTAGTAGATCCGATTACTTTCCAAATTGAAAAAGGTATGACAAAATCTCTTACTTTAACAGTAGAAAACGAAATGTTAGACAAGGGAAATGTAGAAATTACAAAAGTAGATAAAGAGAGCCAAAAAGCATTAGCAGGCGTAGTTTTTGAAGTGCAAGATGAGCAAGGAAAAGTAGTAACAGAAGTAACGACAGATAAAGATGGAAAAGCAAAAGTCTCAGACTTATCTGTAGGCAAGTACAAATTAGTAGAAAAAGCAGGCTTACCGGGATACAAAAAACTAACAGAGCCAGTATCGTTCGAAATTAAAAAAGGTATGACGAAAGTTTTATCATTGAAAGTAGAGAACGAACTGTTAGATAAAGGTTCAGTAGAAATTACAAAAGTAGATAAAGAGAGCCAAAAAGCATTAGCAGGCGTAGTTTTTGAAGTGCAAGATGAGCAAGGAAAAGTAGTAACAGAAGTAACGACAGATAAAGATGGAAAAGCAACAATTTCAGATTTATCTGTAGGAAAGTACAAATTAGTAGAGAAAGAAAGCTTACCAGGATACAAAAAATTAACAGAACCAGTATCATTTGAAATTACAAAAGGTATGACAGAAGTTTTATCAATAAAAGTAGAGAATGAATTATTAGATAAAGGTTCAGTAGAAATTACAAAAGTAGACAAAGAAAGTGGCGCAATATTAGCGGGCGTAATTTTCGAAGTGCAAGATGAGCAAGGAAAAGTAGTAACAGAAGTAACGACAGATAAAGAAGGAAAAGCAACAATTTCAGATTTATCTGTAGGAAAGTACAAATTAGTAGAGAAAGAAAGCTTACCAGGATACAAAAAATTAACAGAACCAGTATCATTTGAAATTACAAAAGGTATGACAGAAGTTTTATCAATAAAAGTAGAGAATGAATTATTAGATAAAGGTTCAGTAGAAATTACAAAAGTAGATAAAGAAAGCCAAAAAGCATTAGAAGGTGTAGTCTTCGAAGTACAAGATGAAGCTGGAACAGTAGTAAAGGAATTAACAACAGATAAAAGTGGAAAAGCAAAAGTCTCAGACTTATCTGTAGGTAAGTACAAATTAGTAGAAAAAGCAGGCTTACCAGGCTACAAAAAACTAACAGAACCAGTATCATTCGAAATTACAAAAGGTATGACGAAAGTTTTATCATTGAAAGTAGAGAATGAGCAGTTAGACAAAGGTTCAGTGGAAATTACAAAAATGGCTGCTGAAAGCAAGAATATATTATCAGGAGCTGTGTTTGAAGTTCATGATGAAAAAGGTAAAGTAGTAGCGAGAGTAACAACAGATAAAGAAGGAAAAGCAAAAGTCTCAGATCTATCTGTAGGTAACTACACACTTGTAGAAGTAGAAGCACCAAAAGGATATGAAAAATTAACTAATCCAATTCCATTTGAAATCACAAAAGGAATGATAAATTCAGTTCAATTAGAAGTATTAAACGAATTGAGTCATTTAGCACCACCAGATCCAGAAAAACCGGAAACAACAGATCCAGAGAAGCCTGGAACAACAGATCCAGAAAAACCGGAAACAACAGATCCAGAGAAACCTGGAACAACGAATCCAGAGAAGCCTGGAACAACGAATCCAGAGAAGCCTGGAACAACAGATCCAGAGAAGCCTGGAACAACGAATCCAGAGAAGCCTGGAACAACGAACCCAGAGAAGCCTGGAACAACGAATCCAGAGAAACCTGAAAAAGAATTACCGAAGACAGGGCAGAAAATGCCTGTGGAATCATATGTGGGAGCACTTCTTGTAATGATGAGTTTTGGATTACTCGTATTAGGTAGAAAAAAGCAAGGATAATAAAAGTGAAAAGGTATCCTCAAAGTATTTGAGGATACCTTTTTTATATTATTTGGCATAAAAAAAAGCATCTAGCAAAAGAATTAGCTGCAAATAAAAAACACAAGGGAAGATAAATGTCTTCCCGCTTCACGAATGTGCTTATTTCAAAAAAAGTATAAAAACTAGCTTTATTATATATATTTGATGTGTAAAGGTATGGAAGGAAAAGGTTATACGTTTTCGTAGTGTTTTGTTGAAAAAAGAGCAATCTATGTAATTAATTTTAATGATTTAGGAAATAAGTCCCGTTCTTAAAGCGTTTGAAGAGCGATAGTCCAATAGTAGGTGGGAGATGAAATTAGGGTTGGAATCTTATTGGATCTTAAAATGTAGAGGGGGGAAAATAATGTAAAAAAAACTATTGTATGTTTAAAATCTTTATGTTACATTTGTGTTACGATAGAGTTACAAATCATGACTTTTGTTACGTTTTGTTTTCTGTTGCTTTTCGGTATGTTACAGATTATAGTTTGTATTCCAATTAGCTGAGAATGTTTAAAGCTGAAGAAATAGCAAACTATAAACGAAAAATGATTTTTCTATGTGTATAAGAGTGTGTGTAGTAAAGATTCTGAGTAAGGGCTTTATTAAAATTCCTTTCTGTCTTAAAAGAAGAAGAAAACCAACTATTTAGGAGTTTTAAGTAATGATAGTAAATGAAATGTACAGTACATATTTACTTTCAGTCTAATTACTACACAGACTTTTATACATATGATGTTATTGTTTTAGGTATATATAGGGGGAGAGAAAATGAGAAAGTTATTAACGGTAATTGGACTTACGTTTTTAATGCTAGCTGGATGTAGTAATGGGGATTTTGACAAAGCAATGGATGAAGGGAATACCGCGTTAACGAATAAAGAATATAAAAATGCTTTATCATCATTTGAACGAGCATTAGATGAGAAAAAAGATGATTCAGATGCAACAGTGCTTGTAGAACAAACGAAAGTAATGATTGAAGCAGTGAAGTTAAAAGAAGAAACAAAGGTAGAAGAATCAATCAAGTCATTTGGAAAAGTAGAGAACATGAAGAATGGAAATAATACGCTTATAAAACAAGCCAAGGAAGAACGAACAGCATTAGTAGCGACCTTAGAACAAAAAAAGAAGTATGAAGAGCAACTGACAAAAAGCGAAGAGTTAATAAGTAAGAAAAATTATGCAGAAGCGAAAGAGATGTTAAATAAGGTAGTTTCAGAAACAAAAGATAACAAGAACCTTGAAGAATATAATAAAAAGGCTTTAGGATTAATCACTAAAATTGGTGAAGAGGAAAAAACTGCAAAGAGTGTAACGACAGCAGCGAAGGCACAAAAAAATGATGCAGTAACGAGTCAAAAGGTAGCGACAGAAAAGAACCAAAAAGCAGAGACAGAAAAGAACCAAAAAACAGAGACAGAAAAGAATCAGAAGGTAGTAACAGAAAAGAACCAAAAAGTAGAGACAGAAAAGAATCAACAGGTAGAGACAGGAAAGAATCAAAATGCATTTACTTTTGAGAAAGCTAAAGAATATATCAAAAAAGAATATAAAGAAGAATATAATTACACGCTAGAGGATACGCAAGTAGAAAATGGAAAGAAATATTATCAAATTAGAGTGCGTACGACATATAAAATAGAAGGTGCAGCTGGAGCAGGATTTACTGGAGTATTCAAGGTGTTCGAAGATGGTACAATTGTTGAAATGCACTAAATTGATGAAAAAGGTACCCTCAAAGTATTTGAGGGTACCTTTTTAGCATAAAAAAAAGCATCTAGCAAAAGTACTAGATGCAAATAAAAACACAAGGGAAGACAAAATTCTTCCCTTTTCCCGTAAGTAATTATATCAAAAAAATTATAAAAAACTAGCTTTATTTTTAATATAATGAATGTGTGAGGCTATGAAAGTAAAAGATTACACTATTTTTATAGTGTTTTATTAAAAAAGGAGTTGTATAAATGATTAATTTCAAACCAGAAAATTTAAACCAACTATTAAAAGTGATGTTAATTAGTGCGAATAAGTCTTATGATGCGATTAAAGATTATGAATTTACGGGGGAAGCAGTAGTATTCCGTGTAGACTTCGAATATATTGACGTTTCTCTAATGATTATAGATATGTTAGGAAGAACTGCTTCTAAATTTAACATTTTGCCATACGCTCGCCCTAATACGAATGAGATAGATTACATTCAGTTTCAGGTGTATTCCATTAATGAAGGGAATTTTAAAGAAATGCTCGACACAATGTAAGAAACTATAATTTTACAAAACTGTATATAACAACTAATATATAATTAATAAATTCATATAATTGGAGTGATGAGATGCAGCCGTTAGAGAGGGAGATTCATTCTAATATGCTAAAAGTGTGGAGAATTCATGCTTTAATTGGGGCAGCGGTTATACTAGCAGTCGTAATTGCGTATTTCTTTTTTATGATTAACTTTAACTGGTGGGGCTGGTTGTTTGGATTGTTAGTGACAGGAGCAGTTATATACATACCACTCGACTATTTTGTATTTCCAAATTTACGTCAACGTTATTATAGTTACAGATTAAATGAAGAAGAGATTGAGATTCAAAAGGGAATGTTCGTTGTAAAACGCGTACTTATTCCGATGATCCGCGTGCAGCACGTAACGATTGAGCAAGGGCCAATTATGAGAAAGTATAATTTAGCAGAATTACATATTTCAACAGCGGCAACTTCTCATAGTATTCCAGGTTTAACGAAAGAAGAAGCAGAACAGTTGAAAAGACAAATTGGAGAGCTTGCGAAAGTGAGTGATGAGGGTGTATAAGAGGCAACATCCGATCACGATATTGTTAGGTATTCGAATTGCGACTTTGTTGCCTTTTATTTTTCTTGTTTTATTTCGTTCAGATGGTGAAGTAAAACCTTGGTATTTCTTACATCTTGTTCTTTTGTTTGTATTATTTATTATGGCTATTTTTTCAGCTGTAAAATGGTATTTCAAAGTATACTGGGTTGAAAATAATATTTTACATATAAAACACGGTGTTTTTGTGAAGAAGGAAAGTTATTTAAATAAAGATCGTGTGCAAAACATTAGTACATCTTCTAATGTCATTTATCAAATGCTTGGGCTTACGAAATTAAATATAGAAGTAGCGGGCGGCGGTAGTGAGCCGGAAGTGATGTTAGCTGGTATTAAAGAAGATGAAGCGAAGGAACTGATTGCCTTATTAAATAAAAAAAGAAGCGCTGCGAGTGAAGAAGTACCCATGGCAGAAGAAAGTAAGACGATTTATCAGTTAACGATGAAAGAGATTTTAGTAGCTTCCATTACGTCTGGTAGATTCGGATTAGTGTTTTCTGGATTACTTCTTATTTACACAGAGTTTAATCAATTTCTTCCAGAATGGCTCATTAATAAAGTAGAAGCGTATGTGATGGATAATGGTGTATATGAATTAATCGTTATGGCCGCGATTTTAATGGCGGTTTCGTGGGTCGTTTCGACAGCTGGTTATGCGCTAAAATATGCGAACTTTAAAATAGAGCGAAACGGAAATGAAATTCGTATTGTGCAAGGGTTATTTGATAAGAAAGAGTTTGTCTTAAAGCTCCACCGCATTCAAGCAATTACTGTGAAAGAAGGAATTCTCCGCCAGCCTTTCGGTTATTGCTCTGTCGAAGTGGAAGTCATTCAAAGTATAGAAGCGGCAGGGAATGAAGTGATGTTACATCCTTTTATGAAGAAAAAAGATGTACAGCAGCTACTTGCCTATTTACAGTTGCCGTATGAAATAGAAGAGGAAATCGTTCATTTACCGAAGGCTGCATTACGCCGTTACGTCGTAATGGGTTGGATTACAAGTGCTGTGCTCGCTGTGCCAATCGCTGGTGCGAGTATATATTTTAAACAACATACTGCGTTGTTCGTTCTTATACCGCTATTTATTGTATTTACAATACTTGCATACGCTAGATATAAAAGTGGTGGATATATGATACGAGACAATCAGTTAGTAATGGTGCACCGAGGTCTCGCGAAATATACAGGGATCATGCGAAGAAGGCATATTCAAGTGGTCGGATACAATCAATCTTATTTTCAAAAGAAAGACGAGTTATGTACAGCTGCTGTAGCGGTGGCGGGACATGGTTATGAAGTGAAGCATATGCGAAAAGAAGACGCGCTTCGCATATATAATTGGTATAAAGAAAAAGGAAACACCGGTGTGTAATGGTGTTTCCTTTTTGTGTGTCGTCATTTGTCGATAAGTCGATATATTTCGAGTTGCGCCGATATATTCGAAAAATCGCCTATATAATTTCACATATCGTTGACTCCGAACTCCGAAAATTAAACTAACACATCAAAAGTAGTCACGAACGACGGGCGAGAGAAAATGCTTTTTTGCTGTTCTGCATGTGGATGCGCCTGAGCCTGAGCCTGTGCTTGTCCTTCTGCTTGTGCAGGGCGTTTTTTATGAGCGTTTTCGAATGAACGTGATTCTGTCCAGTCTTTAAAGTTTTGCTCAGTTTCCCACATCGTTAAGATGACATATGTATCATTACTTAATGGGCGAAGAACACGGATTGCTTGGAAGCCAGGCTCATTTTCGATTAGACCAGCACGGTTTTTAAAACGGTTTTCAAATACAGGGCGACCTTCGTCTGTTACAGAAATGTTGTTACAAACGATGTAGCCAGATTGTCCTTTAAATTCTCCAACAGCGTCTAATACGTCATACTGAAGTGTCGATTCTACAGATTCTTCAGTATTTTCTTTATAAAACATATCTTTTTCGTTATTTTTTGCAGTGAAATGTGCTTGTTCTAGAGGTGTTTCGTATGAAATAATAGCCTTCATTTTAATGCCCCCTTTATGGTTTGTCTCTATTATATCAATTCTCTTAAAAAACTTCGAAGATTATATACATAAAGATACTTCTTTTTCAAATAATAAATGTACCATCATTTGGAAAGAAGGCCGATGTATGAAGAAAGCAAAGTGGACTTTATTAGGCGGGGTAGCAACGTTCGTAGTAGCGATTGTACTCTATAAACTTATTGTGTTAACTGGTGGCTATATGATGGATGAAAAGCAGCTTGTTTTCCACTCTTCATCACGTATCGTTGACCAGAAAGGAAAAGAAATTACGAAGTTATATGTAGAAAATAGAGAGCTCGTGCCGATTGAAGAAATTCCAAAGTACGTGCAGCAAGCATTTATTGCTGTGGAAGATTCTCGTTTTTATGAGCATCAAGGAATTGATTACCCTTCTATATTTCGGGCGCTTTATAAAGACGCGTTAGCTGGAGAGAAGGTAGAAGGCGGTAGTACGATTACGCAGCAACTAGCTAAAAACGTCTTTTTAACTCGCGAAAAAACATTTACGCGCAAATTGAAAGAGGTCGCAATTTCTCTTCAATTAGAGCAAAAATATACGAAGCAGCAAATTCTTGAAATGTATATGAACCATATTTATTTCGGTCATGGGGCATATGGTATTCAAGCGGCAGCAAAGTTGTATTTTAATAAAAATGTAGAAGATTTAACAGTGGAAGAGGGAGCTATGCTTGCAGGGCTTCCGAAAGCGCCAAATGGCTATTCACCGTACTTATCCCTAGAAAAGAGTAAAGGGCGCCGTGATCTTGTTTTGTCACTTATGCATAAACAAGGCTATTTAACAGCGGAAGATAGTGTTCGTTACCAAGGGAAAACAATAGCTCTTTATAAAAATTCAGATGAACGTGAACTCGCATATATGCCGTATATCGATATGGTTATAGATGAAGCGGCGCGTTTATATGGTTTATCGCATCAAGAAGTACTGCGCGGAGGATATACGTTTGTCGTACCGATGGATGAAAAAGTTCAAAAGGTAGCATATAACCAGTTTCAAGATGCGAGAAATTTCCCTGGTAAAGAAAACGGGGCGCAAGGTGCATTTTTATTAATGGATAATCAGACTGGCGGAATTAAAGCCGCGATTGGCGGAAGAGAGTATGTTCCGAGAGGGCTTAATCGCGTTTTTGCAAAGCGGCAGCCTGGTTCTGTTTTAAAGCCGCTTATCGTATATGGACCTGCACTTGAGACGAAGAAATATAATCCATATTCTTTATTAACGAATGAAAAAAGTTCGTTTGAAGGTTATGAACCTCGAAATTATAATCATGAGTATACGAAAGAGATGACGATGTACGATGCGGTATTAGAATCAGCAAATGTGCCAGCTGTATCTTTATTAAATGAATTAGGGGTAGATGAGGGAAAGCAATATTTAGAGAAAGGGAATGTTCATATTGCGGACTCAGGTTTAAGCACAGCACTTGGCGGGCTAAAAAATGGTGTGTCTCCATTTGATCTTGTCAAAATGTACCGATCTTTTTTAGCAAACGGGAATATTATCGAACCGCACGTTATCGATAAAGTATTAAATAGACACGGGGCGGTTATTGGAGAATCATCAAAAGCTGAAACGAAAGTCTTTTCGAAGCAAACGGCATGGTATATGACAAAGATGCTTGAAGGAGTTGTGAAAGAAGGTACGGCGAAAGCTGGCGTATATAATGGAGCTTTAGCTGGAAAAACAGGCACAACTTCATTGCCGAATGATGACAATGGTGCGCGTGATATGTGGTTCGTTGGATATACACCGAATTTAGTAGGTGCAGTTTGGATTGGCTATGACCGCACCGATAAAGAGCATCAATTACAAGATGGAAATGCATCTGCAACGATGTTATTTAAAAAGATTTTAACGAAAGCAAACATACAAGATAAAGCGAGTTTTCATAGGCCAAAAGGTGTTGAAACAATTGGACTGCCAATTCGTTTAGATAAGATTCAAAACGTGAAAGCAAAACTAGCATTTAGTCCTTTCGGTTTATTTGCAATGAAACTAAGCTGGACGCCGCTTCCTGATGAGCGAATTATGTATCGGATTTATAAAGTTGAAAAAGGAATTCATACTCACGTTGGAACGGCAAAAGGAACGGGGAAATATGAGGAGAAGTTTATTAATATATTCTCAAAACCAAGTTTTTACGTTGTACCATATAACACACAAACGAACCGTGAAGGAGAAAAGTCAAAAGTAGCTAAACCGTAGTTTTTCTCTGTGCTATAATAAGAATGTTGTGAAAATAGTAAACGTTTTTACGAACGTTTGTGTCAATTTAATGAACAACGTACATAATGTTATGCATTTTGTTTTTACAAGCTGTATAGTAAAAAAAGATAAATATCGGAATAGAGCATATTTAAAGAAAAAGCATTGGTAAGGAAGGGAGCTAGGGTCTTGGTAAGAACTATAAATGAGACATTTTTAAAAGCATGTAGGGGGGAACGTGCAGAGTATGTACCAGCATGGTATATGCGTCAAGCAGGTCGTTCACAGCCGGAATATAGAAAGATAAAAGAGAAATATTCTTTATTTGAAATTACACATAATCCAGAGTTGTGCGCTTACGTTACAAAGTTGCCAGTTGATCAATATAACGTAGACGCAGCAATTCTTTATAAAGATATTATGTCACCACTACCTGCAATTGGTGTTGATGTGGAAATTAAATCTGGCATTGGTCCAGTTATCGATAGTCCAATCCGTTCTTTACAAGACGTAGAAAAATTAGGGGAAATCAATCCAGAAGATGACGTACCTTACATACTAGATACAATTCGTTTATTAACGACAGAAATGTTAGATGTACCGTTAATCGGTTTTTCAGGAGCTCCATTTACGTTAGCGAGCTATATGATTGAAGGCGGTCCTTCTCGTAACTATCATAATACGAAAGCGTTTATGTATGCAGAGCCGAAAGCTTGGTTCGCTTTAATGGATAAGCTTGCAGATATGGTTATTACATATTTAAAAGCGCAAATTAACGCAGGAGTAAAAGCGGTTCAAATTTTCGATTCTTGGGTTGGAGCAGTAAATGTAGCGGATTACCGTATATTTATTAAACCAGCGATGGAGCGTATTTTTGCAGAAGTTCGCCCGATGGGTGTTCCAATGATTATGCACGGCGTAGGTGCTGCACATTTAGTGAATGAATGGCACGACTTACCGCTTGATGTAGTAGGTTTAGATTGGCGCTTACCGATTGAAGAAGCACGCGCACGTGGTGTTCACAAGGCGGTACAAGGAAATATGGATCCTTCATTCTTATTAGCACCTTGGCCTGTTATTGAAGAACATGTAAAAGGTATTTTAGATCAAGGGATGAAGCAGCCAGGTTATATCTTTAACTTAGGTCACGGCGTATTCCCAGAAGTAAATCCAGATACATTAAAACGCTTAACTACATTTATTCATGAGTACTCTAAAGAACAGTTAGCGAAGTAAAGGAGATTGTCTGTATGAAAAAGAAAATTGGTTTGCTTGTAATGGCATACGGAACGCCATATAAAGAAGAAGATATTGAACGTTACTATACACATATTCGCAGAGGAAGAAAGCCAAGTCCTGAAATGCTAGAAGATTTAACAGAGCGTTACCGTGCAATTGGTGGTATTTCTCCTTTAGCTACTATTACATTAGAGCAAGCTAAAAAGTTAGAAATGCGTTTAAATGAAATACAAGATGAAGTAGAGTACCACATGTATCTTGGTTTAAAACATATTGAACCGTTCATTGAAGATGCAGTACAAGCTATGCATAAAGATGGAATAGAAGATGCAATTGCACTCGTTCTTGCCCCTCACTATTCTACTTTTAGCGTGAAGTCGTATGTAGGACGAGCGCAAGAAGAAGCAGGAAAACTTGGAAACTTAACAATTCACGGCATCGATAGCTGGTATAAAGAACCGAAATTTATTCAGTATTGGGTCGATGCAGTGAAAGGTATATATAACGGTATGTCAGAAGCAGAACGTGAAAAAGCAGTGTTAATCGTATCTGCACATAGTTTACCAGAAAAAATTATCGCACTCGGCGATCCATACCCGGATCAATTAAACGAAACAGCTGACTATATTGCACGTGGTGCTGAAGTAGCAAATTATGCAGTAGGTTGGCAAAGTGCCGGAAATACACCAGACCCTTGGATTGGTCCAGATGTACAAGATTTAACGAGAGAACTAAATGAAAAATACGGCTACAGTTCATTCGTATATGCACCAGTTGGATTTGTTGCGGAACATTTAGAAGTTTTATATGACAATGACTTTGAGTGTAAAGTTGTAACGGATGAAATTGGCGCGAAATATTATCGTCCCGAAATGCCTAATGCGTCGGACTCATTTATCGACTGTTTAGCAGATGTAGTATTAAAGAAAAAAGAATCTGTAATGTAAGTAGAAAGGGGGAGCTTACTTGAGGAAAAAAGTTGTGATCATCGGCGGTGGCATCACAGGATTAACAACAATGTATAACTTACAAAAAGAAATTCGTGAAAAAAACTTGCCGATAGATGCATTGCTTATAGAAGCGTCTGGTAAACTTGGCGGGAAAATTCAAACCGTTCAAAAAGATGGATTTACAATTGAACGCGGTCCTGATTCTTTCTTAGCAAGAAAAGAGAGTGCAGCTAAATTAGTGAAAGAATTAGGACTTGGCGATGAACTTGTAAATAATAAGGCCGGTCAATCGTTCGTTCTCGTAAACAATCGGTTACATAAAATGCCGAGCGGTTCAATGATGGGAATTCCAACGCAAATTACGCCGTTTCTATTTTCCGGATTGTTCTCCCCAATTGGTAAACTAAGAGCTGGTTTTGACTTATTAATGCCTAGATCAAAACCAGTTTCTGATCAATCACTCGGGCAGTTTTTCAGGCATCGTCTTGGAAATGAAGTCGTTGAAAATTTAATTGAGCCATTATTATCTGGTATTTATGCAGGGGATATTGATGAAATGAGTTTAATGTCAACATTCCCTCAAATTTATCAAATTGAACAGGAGCACCGTAGTATTTCACTCGGTATGCGTACGCTCGCTCCAAAGCAAGAGAAGGCTGAATTGAAAAAAGGAATATTTAAAACTGTGAAAACCGGTTTAGAATCTATAGTAGAATCTCTTGAAACGAAGATTCCTAATGATATGATAATGAAGGGAACTCGTATCGAAAAGGTTGCAAAACTTGGTGATAGTTATACGATTACGCTTAGTAACGGAAAAGAAATGGAAGTAGACGCGATTGTAGTTGCGACGCCGCATAAAGTATTGCCATCTATGTTTGCGCAGTATAAGCAGTTTCGTTTCTTCCGTAACATTCCGTCTACATCAGTTGCAAACGTGGCACTTGCTTTCCCAAAGTCTGCAATTCAGCGTGATATTGATGGTACCGGATTTGTCGTATCAAGAAATAGTGATTATACAATTACAGCGTGTACGTGGACACACAAAAAATGGCCACATACAACGCCAGAGGGAAAAACGCTTCTTCGCTGTTACGTCGGACGCCCAGGTGATGAAGCGATTGTTGAACAAACTGACGAAGAAATTGTACAGCTCGTATTAGAGGACTTACAAAAGACAATGGATATTACAGAGGATCCAGAGTTTACAATTGTAAGCCGCTGGAAAGAAGCCATGCCTCAATATACAGTAGGCCATAAAGAGCGAATGAAAAAGCTCACAACATTTATGGAGGAAGAATTGCCAGGTGTGTATTTGGCAGGTAGTTCTTACGCTGGTTCTGGTCTTCCGGCTTGTATTGAGCAAGGTGAGTTAGCGGCGAAACGTGTGTTATTTCATTTAGAGAAAGTAATGGAGACTAAATTAGTCGCACATTAAAATATTTCAAACAAAACGCCTTCAATTATATTGAAGGCGTTTTGTTTATTGGATAAAATACCTTTAGTCAATAAACCTATATAAGTTATTTTGTATTATAGTTTGAAAACTTGTAAATTAAATAAATTTTGTGTAAAACTTGTCGAAATATAGTTCTATATAACGAATCATTTGATATGATAGAAATGTTGAGAAAATATGAAATAGGGAGAGGGAGATGGCTGTGAAGAAATTGTTAAGTGTCTTTTTATCATTAATGTTATTGCTTTCATTTACTGGAACTTTAGCGCAGGCGGAAGAAACTACTTCTATGTCAGTAGAAAAAGCAATTCAAGTATTTAAGCAGCAAGGGAAAACGAAGGGGATAGTGGAAGGATATATCGTTGGGTATACGCAAAGTCCTTCTAAATACACGAAAGATCCGGCTAAGTTTGACGACACAAACGTGGCAATTGCCGATTCGCCAAACGAAACGAATCCAGACAAAATCATGCCTGTTCAATTGCCAAAAGGCGATGTGAGATCGGCAGTAAATGTGAAAGACCATCCTGAAAATATCGGGAAGAAAGTTAGGTTGACAGGGACGCTTGAGTTATATTTCGGTAGCCCAGGTTTAAAATCAGTAACAGCTCATAAGTTTCAAGGAGAAGAACAAAACCGCGTTAGCGATGTAGTGGCATCACCAAATGGTGGGGAAGTTGCAAAAGGAACAGCAGTAACATTAACAACGAATACAGAAGGAGCAACAATCTACTATACGTTAGATGGCTCTAACCCTACAAACAAGAGTGTTCGTTATAACGGACAAATTGTAGTGAATGAAAATAGTGTAGTGAAAGCAATCGCTGAAAAAGAAGGGCTTACTTCTTCAGCAGTTTCGACATTTTCATTTATAATCGTAACAAATGAACCAGTTCGTATTCATGATATTCAAGGGAAATCACATATTTCTCCTTACAATGGGAAGAAAGTAAACAATGTGGAGGGCGTTGTCACAGCGCTTGATAAAAATGGTTTTTATATAGAAGATAATCAGCCGGATAATGATCCAGCTACTTCTGAAGGTATTTACGTATACAAAAAAGATGCGAATGTAGCAGTAGGAGATCTTGTCCAAGTTGATGGAGAAGTAGAAGAATATGTTGGACCTGGATATGCAGAAAGGTTTGACACAGATTTAACGACGACGGAAATTAAAGCGAGCCGCGTTGCTGTCATCGCAAAAGATCAACCTTTACCAGCGCCGATTGTACTTGGAGAAAACGGTGTGAAAATTCCTGATCAAATTATCGATAATGATGCATTCGGTTTATTTGATCCAAATGAAGATGCAATCGACTTTTATGAAAGTGTAGAAGGTATGCGCGTTACGATGCCAACGCCAAAAATTATTGCCCCTCAGAAAAACGGGAATTTATATGTAACAGTAGAAAATGGCGGGAATAAAGTCGTAACGAAATATGGCACACCTGTATTAGATGAAAATCAATTAAACCCAGAACGTCTTTCTGTAAAAGTACCTCGTGATTATGTAGCAAAAGTAGGAGATACTTTTACTGGAGATATAACAGGGGTAGTCGGATATGATTACGGTTCGTTCCGCATTGCGCCAATAACGGAATTACCATCTGTAGTGGACGGCGGATTTAAGCAAGTAGGGGCAAATATTCAGCCTCGTCTTGATAAGTTAACAGTTGCTACATATAACATTGAAAATTTCTCGGCGAATAAAAAAGAAACAACAGATGAAAAAGTAAAAGCGTTAGCGTATTCTATTAAATACAATTTAAAAATGCCAGATATTATTGGTGTAGAGGAAATGCAAGATAACAATGGATCAATTAATGACGGTACAACAGATGCTTCATTAAGTGCAAAACGTATCATTGATGCAGTTCTAGAAATTCGTGGACCAAAGTATGAGTATGTAGAAATTGCTCCGAACAATAATCTAGACGGAGGAGCACCAGGAGCTAATATTCGCGTCGGTTTCTTCTACAACCCATCACGCGTGAAATTAGCAGCAGTACCGAAGTTACTTGATAAAAATGTTGTTCGCATTGGAGACGAAAGTTCATTATTTGAAAGTACACGTAAACCGCTTGCAGCAGAATTTACGTTCCAAGGACAAAACGTTGTTGTCGTTGCAAATCACTTAAACTCAAAAATAGGAGATGCAACGCCATTTGGAAAAGTGCAGCCGCTCGTATTAAAGAGTGAAGAAAAACGAATTCAGTTAGCGCAAGAAGTAAATCACTTCGTACAAGGAATTCAGAAAAAGAACACGAATGCACCAGTTGTTGTGTTAGGGGATATGAACGATTTTGAGTTCGCTAAACCACTAAAAGCACTAGAAGGAACAATCTTGAAAAATATGTTAAACACAGTGCCGAAAGAGAACCGCTACACGTACATTCATGAAGGAAATGCACAAGTGTTAGATCATATTTTAGTAACAAACAACATCGCACCATACACAATTGTAGATCCAGTGCACTTAAACTCAAACATTATGAAAGAGCATGGACGTGTAAGTGACCACGATCCAGTACTTGTTCAAATTGATTTGAAGAAGGCTTCTTAAATAGTCGAGAAAGAACGCTTAGAAATATACTAAGCGTTCTTTTACATTATTAGGGATTTTTATGATAAAATAGATTGAATATTCATTCTTTAATGCAGGGAGGTGTAGACATATGGTAGCCCGAATAAACGGGAAATTAATGAATCAGCTTGCAATTTTTTTTAGTACGATCGTCATGCTTCAGTTTGTAGCTGATATAACAGGGCTTACACAGACTCTAGATAGTATGTATTATTTAATAAATACCGCAACTTCCTATATAACGTTTAGTTTGGCGGTTATTTTTACTTTAATCGGTGCAAGAAGAGAATTAAGTAAATATGCAATTATTGCATTATGTTTAGTGGTAGCTATTAAAGCGATTTATTTTGCGGCGATCGTTATTTTATGGGGATTGGCAGGTACGCCGTAAATGGGAGAGGATTATATGAGTATTGAAAATATAAGATTGATAAATGTAAATGATAATAAGAGCGTAATTCTCTAAGCTAACTTAGGGAATTACGCTCTTATTCGTTCAATTATTTAGTCCGAAATTGCTTGAAACGCTTTTCTACACCGATCTCTTTTTTGCAGTCTTCTTCTATATTTTTTTCTATCCCGCTTTACTCCTTGTATATACATAAATAAGCTGACGAGAAGGAAGAAAGCACATTGCATCGTTAAAATGTACGGTGACATGCCTTGCAATGGTTGTTTCGGATCATATAAATGAATAGGTGCTCCGCCTATTGAAGGAAATATTGTATTTAGCAGGACGTAAGGAATGGAGGCAACTGCAAATGGAAAGAGAATTGCCATATAGTCCTTTTGTGACCATACAGATGCAGCAAGTCCTAAAAGAGCCATTAAACCTGCAAATAAAAAATTAATTCCGATATATACAGTAATGTAAGTGAGAGGCGCATCGAAATATAGGTTTGCGAACATTCCATCAGCATTTATGATGCCTGAACCAATCGTAGGTGTTCCGTCTGGAATGGTTAATTTGCAAAATAATAACGATAAGATGAATGGAAATGTATAAAGAAATCCTCCGCAAAAAAACGTAACGATATATTTCATTAATGAATAAGGAAATAAAGAAATCCCCTTACTCACAAACGGTTTAAAACCATCTGACTTATCCGAATTGTAACTTGTACTAAAGGGGAAACTCGCAATAACTGGCATTAATAATAAATAAACATCCATTTCATTGTCGCGAAATCCGATCCATTTTATACCTGTTGAAATAGGTCCACTCGCTGCGTCTCCTAAATAACGAATTACATAGTAATAGTGATAAATACAAATAAGAACGAATCCACTAAACATAATAATTAAAGAAATACGACTACAAAAAGCTTGCTTTATATTTAAACGAAGCGCACGCATCATGACTGAAAAAGCCTCCACTATTTTGATAAACTTGTCTATTTTCTATATTACTATTAAATGTAAAGATTTTCTTGTTTTTTTATTTGATTATTTGAAAAAAGGGAAATTTGTTGTCGTTAAGTAAGGTTTAATCATATATCTTAAGAACACCTTTTCTTTTTCTCTTTTCTTCTGATACACTATGACAGTATTATATAACTTGACTGGAATTTTTTTATACTGGGAATAATAAAAAAGAGAACTTGTATAGAATGTAAGCGTGTGGTAATATCAAAGATGTACTGATTGACTATATTATCCAATTGGTCATTTTTGGAGGTGAAGATGTGGCGATAGATCGAAAACGTTCTATTATTGAAGCTGCAACAAAGTCTTTTTCAGCGTTCGGTTATAAAGCAACAACGATGGATCAAGTAGCGAAGTTAGCGAATGTAGGAAAAGGAACGATTTATACTTTTTTCAAAAATAAAGAAGAGCTATTTGGTGAAATTATTTCTAATTTAATTACAGAAATGAAGCAAGTTGCAGAAAATGCAATTCGTTCAGATATTTCATTTTTTGAAAATGTACATAGAGCATTATATAGCATATTAGAATTTAGAAAAGAACATCAGCTCATGATTAAACTAATTCAAGAAGAGCGTGATATGGGAACGAAAGAAGTACAAGAAGTGATGCAACAAGTAGATGTGGAAATCGTTTCTGTTATTCAATCGTATTTAGAAATTGCGATTGAAAAGGGTGAAATCAGCAAATGTGATCCAGAAATTACAGCGTTTATTATGCTTCGCCTATACGTATCGCTTATTTTTGATTGGGAAAAAAATCATGAACCGTTAGAAAAAGAAAAAATATCGGAATTATTCGAACTTTATTTACTAAAAGGATTGTCAAATTAAGATAATCCTTTTAATATTATAAAAAATGACTAATTGAACAAATTGGTCAATCGTATAAGGAGGATGGTTAAATATAATCATGTAGATGAAAATGTGCATAGTATAAATTCGGGGATAAGGCATATGTATGAACAGATATAGCCTTTTTATTTGGGTAAAAATGACTAAAAATACATTTTGGTCATTTTTAAAAGGGGGATAAATTATGAAATGGCATAAGTTGCTTAGTAAAGAATTTGCAGAGATTATAAAAAGTAAAAAAATATTAATCCCAATCATTGCGGTTTTATTTGTACCGATTTTATATGCGGGTATGTTTTTATGGGCCTTTTGGGATCCGTATGAACAGCTAGATGACTTGCCAGTTGCGGTAGTCAATTTAGATAAAGGTGCAGAACTTGATGGGAAACCAATTGAGGTCGGGAAAGGGCTCCTTGATAACTTAAAAGATAATAAAAGTTTTAAATGGGAATTTGTAAGTGAAAAAGAAGCGAAAGAGGGAATGGAAGGCAGAAAGTATTACATGTTAGTACGTATTCCAGATGACTTCTCAAGTAACGCTACAACGTTA
Organism: Bacillus sp. FSL E2-0195; assembly: GCF_038003645.1. NCBI lineage: Bacteria > Bacillati > Bacillota > Bacilli > Caryophanales > Bacillaceae > Bacillus > Bacillus sp. FSL E2-0195. The sequence continues at coordinate 1,084,362 of NZ_JBBOPN010000001.1, forward strand.
TTAAAAGACGATCCGAAACCATTAAACTTAGAATACATTCCAAATGAAAGTTTAAACTTCTTATCTTCACAAATTGGCGGAACAGCAATTGAAAAAATTAAAGGTGAAGTATCAAGCACGTTAACGAAAACATATGCAGAGAAAATGTTTGATTCCATTAAGGACGTCTCAAAAGGATTAGCAGATGGAGCGGACGGAGCAAATAAGTTACATGATGGAGCTAGTGAGTTGCATGATGGATCAAGTAAAGTGACGGATGGACTCCATACACTTCAAGGGAAGTCTGGGGAGATGAAGGATGGAGTTCAGAAATTAGCAGATGGATCTAATAAATTAGTAGATGGGTCAGGAAAAGTAACAACAGGTTTAAATACGTTAAATAGCAAAACGGGTGAAATGCAGATAGGTATAGGGAAATTGCAAGATGGGTCTCAGAAAGTAACTGATGGTTTGAATACATTAGCAAATAAATCAGGTGAATTAAAAACAGGAACGAATGAATTAGCGAACGGTATGGAAAAGCTTGTTGGAGGACAAAGTCAATTAGAAGAAGGTTCTCAAAAAATTGAAAATGGTTTGCAAGATTTAAATAGTACAGTAAAGCATTCTGTTGTAGGTTTAGAGGAAATGCAGGCGAAAGTTCCTTCTATATTAAATACTGTAAATGAGAAAATGAACGGAGCTGCAGAAAACGTAAATCAGTTAAATGAATTTACTCAATCAACAGCAGGAGATGCAAAAACTGCAGCGCAAGATGTAGCTAATTTGCAAAAGCAAATCGAGAGTTTACCAAAAGAATATCAAGAGAAGTTACAACCATATATAACAAATGCGGCGAAAAGTACAGCGACAGTTCAGCAGAAAGCTATTGGAGTAGCAGGTGGAACAAATAAATTAAATGAAGAAGTAAAACAATTAAAAGGTGAAATAACTCAAACAACAAGTGATGCGCAAAACAAACTACCGAATACAGCGAAATTGCAATCTTTAACGGAGGGTATTGAGAAATTACTGAATGCGCAAAACGAATTTGTAAGCAAATTTCATGGATTTGGTGAAGGATTAAGTAATGCCAAAGTAGGTGTAGATAAATTAAATAACGGGTCAGGTCAATTAATTGATGGAGTAACTCAATTAGCAGATGGCTCAAGTCAAGTGACAGGCGGTTTAGGTACATTATCTGTAGGAGCAAGCCAAATGACAGGTGGCATAACGCAATTAGCGGACGGTTCAAGTCAAGTAACAACTGGCTTAGGTACTCTAAATGGTGGCCTAAATAAAATGTCCACTGGCTCAACCCAGCTAATCGATGGCGTCAATAAACTAACAGACGGATCAGGAAAAGTGACAGGTGGCCTCGTAAAAGTAAACGATGGTTCAGGTGAACTTGCTGAGAAACTTGGTGAAGGTGCAGAAAAAACAGGAGAAGTAAAAGGTACGGATAAAACGTATGATATGTTTGCAAGTCCTGTAAAAGTGAAGACGGAGAAAATGGCGGAAGTTCCAAACTACGGAACTGGATTTACACCGTATTTCTTATCACTCGGTTTATTTGTTGGGGCATTACTATTATCAATCGTATATCCATTACGTGATACAGTTGGCGTTCCAAAATCAGGATTTAGTTGGTTTATTAGTAAGTTTGGTGTTTTACTATCAGTCGGTATTATTCAAGCAATAGTAGCAGATGTCATATTACTATTCTGGTTAGGTGTAGAAGTACAAAGTATTCCATACTTTATACTCTTTAGTATTGTTACGAGCTTAGCGTTTATTTCATTAATTCAATGTTTAGTAACAGCATTCGGTGATGCAGGGCGTTTCATCGCCATCATCACATTAATTATTCAGCTTACAACAAGTGCTGGAACATTCCCACTAGAGTTGATTCCGAAGTATTTACAACCATTTAATGCTTGGTTACCGATGACATATTCTGTATCAGGATTGAAAGCAGTCGTATCAAGCGGAGACTTTAACTTCATGTGGCAAAATATTGGGATACTCATGATCTTTATCGTTGTATTATCACTTGGAACAATTGCTTCATTAACTTGGATGCATAAGCGACAATTTAGAAATGTTGCTGAAAATCAATCGGTTGAAGCGTAAATAAGGAACATAAAAAAGGCACCGAAATGGTGCCTTTTTTATTGGTCTTGTTTTATTGGATGAGAAAGTTCATTTGTTTTTCTATTTTTACGGAACAAGTATATAACAATACTTATAAGAATAATTGTAGCTACAATCCAAACAAATGGACCATATCTTTCAGCAAAAGTATATAGTTTCATGTTGCTGGCAATGTCCTCTTTTGTTTTTCCTATTAGAATTTCAGAACCACTATACCCTTCAAGTGTATCTCCTTTTTTTATACCAAAAATAAGAGTGTCTGATTTGTTTTCTATTCCTGTATATCGGTATCCTTTACCTTTAATTGTTAATTGAGTATCATCCTTTTTTAGTGAGTAATCTTCGGTGGAAATATCTTTTCCTGACAGTGTAATTGGTTCCATCGAAAAACGGATTTCTTTTAATGCAGGAAGAGCCTCATTGTTTAGTAAGAGCTGCTTTGCAATATGCTGCTCGGTATCAATGTTTTTCCAATTTGCTTTTCGTCGTTTATACGTATTAATTTCAAGAAGTGCAAATTCTTTATTTTGAAGTTTTTCCTCTGTAATAGGTTGCGCGGTAGTTAATGTTCCTTTTAATAAAATCACACCGTCTTTTGCAGATTGAAATGAAGAGACCTCCTTCGTTTCTTTTAATGTATTGATAGCACCTCTATAATCTTCTTTTCCTAAAAGAACAGCTCCCGTATGTACGGTTAAAATAAGATATAGGATGCTTAATACTATAATAGCTTTTTTCACTATTTTCCCTCCAAAATATGTATAAGTTAATTGTAACATAATTTTCCATTTGAATAATAGGTTACAGGAATGAGAGTGATAAGTAAATTAAGAGAAGTGTGGATGAGAGAAGTAAAAATGAAAGAGAAATACAGTTGTAAGAAAGGTGAACTGTACTTCTCTTTTAGATGAAAAGTATTTTATTCCGTAAAATCCCAATTGGTGTAGGCTAATAATCCGTGGGGGATGAACAAAATCCCCCACGGATTAAAGTTTCACTTTATTGAATTCTTTTCTCTGTATTACATTTAAAAAACCCTCAATATTCGAGCTTAAAATTTGGCCCACCGTTATATATTCGTCTTCATAGTAAAATATTAGTTTTTTATCAAAGAATGTTCTTTTCGTCTCTATGGATAGAATTTTTTTATATTCAAATTCCACAATCAATGCATTTTTACAACATTTGAATGATTGTCCATAAAAAATAACCCTCCTATTAGTGGCAAGTAACACTCCGGAACGAGGGACATTATGTGTAATAATATAGCCAGTAAGTGAACATCTTAAAGTGGATAAAATATTTTCTTCATGATGTAATAGTTGTTTTGCATCCTCTAAAATTTGATTCATTGCATATAATCCTTTTTTATTTAAAATACAATCTATATGGATATTATTATAGCAAGAAAGACCATACACCAAATATGTAACATTGCATATTTGGTGTATGGTCTTTCGAATATTATTCAGAATGGTTCTTACTTTCCAAAGAGCATCTTTTCCTTAATTTTACTATATTTTATGTGTAGCCTAAACGAAAGAAAGGAATCACAACAATTTGAATAGAATCATATTACAGGGGAGTTGATAGTATGAGACAAAAATCTCGCTTCTATTTCATCATATATCCGCTAGTCTGCTTCTTAGTTTATACACTATCTCCGATTTTGTTTCATAAAAAAGAATATACGAGTATGAAAGACATAGTGGGAATGATTGTAACCTATTATATTTTAATTGGTGGATATTACTTTATTGATTTTTTAAGTAAAAGAATAAAGAAAAACGGTAAAGTTTAATAATATAAAAACTGATGGAGGAGAACGAAATGACCGAAAGCCAAATGAAATTTCGTGATACGACCATTCGCAACTTTTTTGATAAAGAGGACCGCTTAAAATCGATTCCAGGTCAAAAAAAGAAAAAGTTAGTCTTATTGGAACATTTGATTAGAAAGCTGGATGCTGGAAACCAATATACAGAAGAAGAAATTAATGCGTTCGTAAAACAGTATCATGATGATTTTTGTACGATAAGAAGAGAATTTGTTATACATGGGTTTATGGACAGAGAAGACAATATTTATAGTGTGAATGCGAGGGAAGAGTGGACGAGGTGGGAGATGTTATAGAGAGCTCTAATTGTGTAAGAACCTGTTTTCATATCTTTGCTGTATTAAAATGATGAATGTAGCGATAAAGGAGGGATTGTCTTGCAAGCTAGCAGTCTTATGCATGAAGAATTTTCGAGGAAGCCATCGGTTTTTGGGATTTTCACTTCACCGACATTACAATTCAAAAGGATGAGGAATCAAAGAAATATATTCCTCCCATTAACTCTTTTAATTTTACTTATTATCATTTCAAGCGCCTTAATTTCCTGAAATTCTTTACATAACCCTGCACTTAGTATGTTTCATGATAAAACTGGATTTACTGTTCCAAAATACATAACTTTCTTTACTTCATTTGGAATTTCTACAGTAAGTGGAATAGTAGCTATATTTTTTGCGCCTATATTCTATAAAAACATTATGATTTTTTTTGGAGTCGATATTAACTACAAGGAAACATTTCCTATCATTATCTATGCATCTTTTGTATTAAAATTAGGGATGCTTTTAAACGGATTGATTGCGTTCTCCCTTGGTGGATATGAGTTGTCCTATACAGGTTTAGGTGCGATAGCAACAGATAATATGGTTTTACATGCAATCGCTCAAAGGATAGATATATTTAATATTTGGTATTACGTTTTATTAGGAATAGGCTTAAAAACAATTACGAATTTAAATGAAAATAAACTTGTCACTCTCATTATTGTGCTTTTCGTTTTTACTAGTGCATTAGCAAGTATATCTGGATTTATGCAAGAAATATCTAAATTACAATAAAAGTATATTGGATTATATTTTTATTCATTTGTATGAAGAAAGGTGGTTTGGCTATGTGCCAAACCACCTTCTTTCATTCTTTATGGTAAATTATGAAATACTGTGATCCAATCTTTCTTTCTGAAGAAGATGATGTGAAAAATGCATAGAAATGAGCTGGAACCACTCTGGAGCATTTAAGTACCCAAGTCCAGGATGCTCCACTTTACAATCATTTGGAATAGAAGCAAGCATTGGTTCAATGTTTTTTACAGCTGTAATTAATTTTAGAAAACGCTCCTGTATCTCTTCTTTGCATGATGGATTTTCAGGTGTGTATCCAGAGCGATTTGGCACTTTTATTTGTATAGGAGGGAAAGCACCCATTGTATATACTTTTTCACCCATATCCGTTTTTTTGTTAGCTACAGATGGTGTTTCAGTTTTACATTTCTCGATTGCATCTAATTGCATATATGTAGCAGCTAGCAGATGGTTATACATTTGACCGAGCGACCATTCTTCTTCAGAAGGTTTTTTTCTAAATTGTTCAATCGTATATTTGTCTAATTCCTTCACATAACACGTTGCTAAACTTTCGAATTTCTCTAACATAACAGTACTGTTCATATTGGTATCCCCTTTTTAAGAAAATGTATTTGTTAATACCTACAATAAAGGAGGGATGCTGACAACATTATGTCAGTAGTAAAATAAAAAATTAAAGTTTTAACATTTTTTTTACTTCATCATATATTTTCTCAGAAAGAATTTTTGGCTCTAGTACTTGCACTTGGCTCCCCCAGCTTAATACCCATTGAAATACTTCATCTATACTTCTTGATTTCAAAAAGACATGAAAACCATTATCTTTATGCTCGTATGAATCTATAAAAAAGTATCGTGACTCAACAATTTTATGTGCAATATGGGATGGGAATAATAAATGGATCGTAACAGTTCGATTGTTTTCAGGTTGATAGTCTTGTAAAGAAAAGTCTTTCGGTTTTGTAAAGAATTCTTGTTCTTGCTGTAATGTATCCATACGGTCTAAACGAAAATTACGTATTTGTTTTCGAAGTAAGCAATGAGCAACGATGTACCAAATTCCTGAAATATTGACTAAACCGTAAGGATGAACGGTCCGTTTTATTTTTGTAGTTTCTCTTGGTTTACGATAAGAAAAAGAGATAGCTTGTTCTTTTTGAATAGATTCTTGCAATAAGAAAAGTTGGTTTTCTAGTTGTTCTCGCTCGGGTTGCTGATGCGAAAATATAGGAGAAAGGAAACGGAAAGTTCCTCGCAGCTCTTCAACTTTCTTTTTTTGATCAGTAGAGAGGACAACCTCAAGTTTCTCTTTTGCCGATTGCGCATGTACAGAAAAAGAAGAAGTGAAAGTTTTCTCGATATAATCACCGCCTAATAAAAGAGTAACAGCCTCTTCCGGCGTAAGCTGAATGGGTGGCAAGAAATAACCATCCATTAATGAATAGCCGTGACCAGGCATTGAAAAAATGGGAACGCCGGATTCGCTGAGTGCGTCCATATCTCGATAAATAGTGCGTATACTTGTCTCAAATTTTTCAGCTAAGCTTTGTGCTGTAACGGTTTGTTTTCTTTGTAATTCAATTAATATAGCTAATAAACGATCCGTCCGATTCATGAAATATCATCCTTTATTTTATAAATATTCTTATTGTGAACTTCTAAAAGTAGTATGTAATTCCCTGCCATTAACAGACTTTTTCCTATGTATAATATTAATATAGTAAAATCATAAGAACCTATATTGCAGTTTCCAATAATATACTATATAATCAGTATAAGAAAACGTTTTCATGCAAAGGGGGAAATTTCGTGTCGACTATCGAGGACGTGGCGAAATTAGCGGGGTTATCAAGGACAACGGTTTCTAGGGTGATCAATAATCATCCATATGTTTCAGATGAGAAGAAGAAAAGGGTTCAATTAGCAATGAAGCATTTAGGCTTCGTTCCTAATTCTGCGGCGAGAAGGCTTCGTAAACAAAAAACAGAAACAATTGCGGTGCTTGTTCCAAGGATTACAAATCCTTTTTTTAGTAGATTTATTGAAGCAATCGAGATTGCTGCTTCTGAACATAAATATAAACTGATTATTTGTCAAACAAGATATTTACCGGAAAAAGAGATGGAGTATTTACAATTATTATCTACGAAACAAGTAGATGGGATTATTCTATGTTCACTAGAAAATCCATGGGAGAATGTGGAGCCATACTTGCAACACGGTCCAATCGTGTTATGTAATGAATATATTGAGGAAGCAAATGTTCCAACAGTGAAGTTCGATCATGCACAGGGTGCATACATAGCTGCCAATCATGTATTAGAACAAGGATATCGTAATCTGATTTTTTGCCGTGGCAACGAAACGAAAGTAGTGAGCCAACAGCGAAAAATGGGCTTTTTACGCGCTATTACTGAAAAGAGTAGAGAAGTGGAAGCGATCGATTTTCTTGAAAACGCTTTCTCTTGGGATGATGGAAAACGAATATTCAATGAAGTATTAAAGGACAAAAAAAATCCTACCGCGATTTTGGCAGGAGGCGACGAGGTTGCAGCTGGAATTATCTCAGAGGCGAAACGCCATGGTTGGAGTATTCCAGAAGATCTCGCTGTGATCGGTTTTGATAATCAAATTTTAGCGCAGATTACAGAGCCAGGTATTACGACAATTGAACAACCAATCGACGAGATGGCCCGAAAAGTTGTCGACTTAATGATGGATAAAATCCATACGAAAAATTATCGACAAAAAGAATTGTATGAGTTTGAACTGGAGCTCTTGGTGAAAGGTTCAACGATGAAGGATACGATGTTATTAGCCTAGTAGACTATGTCTGCTAGGTTTTTTTATGTTTACAAACTACTATTCTTCGTGAACGCAATCGTCACATTTGTTATGGTATGCTTCGTGCTGCTCATCAATTTCCTTCCCGCAATGAGCACAAGTTTTCGTCGGTAAATTTCGGAAAAACTCCATTGGTTGATCGATCATGTCAATCCCTCCATTTCCATTTCTTACTATCATTGTATTAGTACAAATAATAAAAGTCAACAACTGTTTTATAACAAAAGTGAAAATTAATGAAAAAGTTTAGGAAATGGATTATAGTTAACAATGTAGGATGTAAGTAAAAAACTTTCTCAAGTACGGAAAAAAACGGCATTCCTACGCGGTTTTAGAAAGGATGGATACATATGAAGATGACTGTTGTCGGCTTTTGGGGCGGCTTTCCAGAAGCGGGAGAAGCAACGTCGGGGTATTTGTTTGAACACGATGGTTTTCGTTTACTTGTAGACTGTGGCAGTGGTGTACTAGCACAGCTTCAAAAATATGTAACACCATCTCATATAGATGCAGTTGTACTGTCGCACTATCATCACGATCATGTTGCAGACATTGGGGTATTGCAATATGCGAGATTAATTACGAGCGGGGCGAAGGGACAACTACCGGAATTACCAATATACGGTCATACGTTTGATGAGAATGGATTCCATTCTTTAACACATGAACCGCATACGAAAGGAATCGCGTACAACCAAGAAGAAACACTTCAAGTTGGACCGTTCTCCATTTCATTCTTAAAAACAGTTCATCCTGTTACATGCTTTGCGATGCGTATTACAGCTGGCGATGACGCTGTAGTATATAGCGCTGATTCAAGTTATATTCCTGATTTTATTCCGTTCACAAAAGATGCTGATCTTTTCATTTGTGAGTGTAATATGTATGCACATCAAGAGGCTGCAAAAGCAGGGCATATGAATAGTACAGAAGTAGCAAGTATTGCGAAAGATGCAAATGTAAAAGAACTTTTATTAACGCACTTACCGCATACAGGCAACCCATCTGATTTAGTAACAGAAGCAAAACAAATTTTTAGTGGCCATATTACGCTAGCGCATAGTGGCTACGTATGGAATTCATGAGGTGATACGATGTTATTTATTGATAATAAAGGGATTACAGATCCTAGAATAAACTTAGCAATTGAAGAATATTGTGTGAAGAATTTAGATATTAACGAAACATATTTATTGTTCTACATTAACGAACCTTCGATTATCATTGGTAAAAACCAAAACACAGTAGAAGAAATTAATGCAGATTACGTAAAAGAACAAGGAATTCATGTTGTTCGTCGTCTATCAGGCGGAGGCGCAGTATATCATGATTTAGGAAACTTAAACTTCAGCTTTATTACGAAAGATGATGGAGATAGTTTCAGCAACTTTAAAAAATTCACAGAGCCTGTAACGAAAGCTCTTAGTAAACTAGGCGTAAATGCAGAACTAAGTGGTCGTAACGACATTTTAGCTGAAGGTAGAAAAATTTCAGGTAACGCGCAGTTCTCAACGAAAGGTCGTATGTTTAGTCACGGTACGTTACTATTTGACTCTGAAATCGATCACGTCGTATCAGCGTTAAAAGTAAAAATGGATAAGATTCAATCAAAAGGAATTAAATCGATCCGTAGCCGCGTTGCGAATATTACAGAGTTCTTAAACGAAAAAATGACGACAGAAGAGTTTAGACAACTTCTTCTAGAAACAATTTTCGAAGGAGAAACAGAAATTCCAACGTACGAATTAACAGAAAATGATTGGAAAGAAATCCATAAACTTTCTGAAGAGCGCTACCAAAATTGGGATTGGAACTACGGAAAATCTCCGAAGTTCAACTTACAACATTCACACCGCTTCCCAGTTGGACAAGTTGACGTTCGTCTTGAAGTGAAAAAAGGAACAGTAACAGAATGTAAAATTTACGGTGACTTCTTCGGATCACTAGATGTCCATGACATTGAAGAGCGTCTAACAGGTGTACAATTTGATAAAGATGCATTCACTGTAGCTTTAGAAGGCGTAGATATCGTACGCTATTTCGGTAATATTACAACAGAAGATTTCTTGCATTTATTCTTCTAAAAGAAGAAGCCATCCCGAAATATCTTTTGGGATGGCTTTTTTTATTATGAATTCATTTACCGTTAAAAGCGTCCCTAAAAACATCTACTAGCAGGACATTCTTTTATTATAAAGGAAGTATATATAATTAAAGGAGGATGATCGAAATGAAAAGGATAATACACTTTATATTATTGATCAGCTTCGTTATTGGAATGACAGCTTGTAACGATGAAACTTCTTCAAACCGTACGACTTTGTCTATTGGAAAGCCAGCGAAGGATAATGTCATATATTATACGCATACAAATAACAAACAAAAAATAAATGAGATACAAACTATGTTTCAAAATAAGAAATGGAAAAGAAATGAAACGTTTAGTAGCGTTGGTAAAACGCCAGATGTTGTCTTGTCGATAGATGAAGACAATAAAGGATTACCGACACTATATGTTACAGTCTACTTGCATGAAAATAGAGCGGACGCTCTCAATTTGTATGGAGAGTATACGGCTTTAAATAAAGAGGAAGGTGAAAAACTTAGGGGAAAGATGAGTGCATATTATCCTACAATGATTTTAGCTACAGTTTAACTATATGTTTGTACCTGTTTCTTTCACATATAATTCTCGTATCGTACTAAAGTATTCTGGAAGAAAGTGGTTTATGTATATTCGATTAATAGAATATCACTTGCTACTTTAATTTTCTTTTAATATAATTAATTTAGAATTTTTAAATATTCTAAATTTTATAAAGGTGGGGTTTGTGTGAATCTCGTTCAATCTTTGGCTGAAACGGCAAAAAAGAAGGGGGATAAACCGGCGTACATATTTATGGATCAGTCGGTCTCTTATGACCAATTAAACAAAGTGGTCACTAGGTTTTCTAGTAATTTAGCAAAAATGGGCGTTGGAAAAGGGGACAATGTCGCATTAGCTGTAGGCAATTCACCACATTTTTTAGTAGGTTTATACGGAACGATGAAAGCCGGAGCAACTGTCATTCCGATTAATCCAATTTATACAGCAGACGAAATACATTACATATTACAAAATGGAGATGTAAAAACAATCATCGTACTCGACGTCCTTCTACCTGTTATACAATCTCTTACAACAAGACTTCCTTCACTTGAAAATATCATCATATGCGAGACCTCATCAGATTTTACTCATACAGAAACTGAAAAAATGAAAACGTTTACTAGTTGTATAGGAACTGGAGATGTAACTTACGAAGGTCCTGAACTAGATGAAGAAGATGTAGCTGTTATTTTATACACCTCAGGTACAACTGGAAAGCCAAAAGGCGCTATGTTAACACATAAAAATTTATATAGTAATGCAAGCGATGTGGCGTCGTATTTACAATATACTGCGGACGATCGCGTCGTTGCGGCACTGCCGATGTTCCATGTATTTTGCTTAACAGTGGCGGTCAATGCACCGATTGTGAACGGGGCGACTATTTTAATGTTACCGAAATTTAGTCCGAAAGAAGTATTCCGTATTTGTCGCACGTATGAACCAACGATTTTTGCGGGTGTACCGACCATGTACAATTACTTATATTTATTTGAAGAAGCGAGCGCAGAAGATGTGAAGACACTTCGCCTTTGTATTTCAGGTGGTGCGTCAATGCCTGTTGCCCTTCTGCAAAACTTTGAAAAACGTTTTGACGTTATCGTTTCAGAAGGATACGGTTTATCAGAAGCATCACCAGTTACTTGTTTTAATCCATTAGATCGTCCTCGTAAACCAGGTTCGATTGGTACAAATATTTGGCACGTAGAAAATAAAATTGTGAACGAACTTGGGGAAGAAGTACCTGTTGGTGCAGTTGGGGAGTTAATTGTTCGCGGACCTAACGTTATGAAGGGTTACTATAATGCGCCAGAAGATACTGCGGCGACAATTAAAGATGGCTGGCTATATACAGGAGACTTAGCGAAAATGGATGAAGAAGGTTACTTCTATATCGTCGATCGCAAAAAAGATATTGTTTTAGTTGGTGGTTATAACGTATATCCTCGTGAAGTGGAGGAAGTATTATACACTCACGATTCGGTAGCTGAAGTTGTCGTAATCGGTGTTCCTGATGAAAACTTAGGAGAAGCAGTGCGAGCTTACGTCGTTCTGAAACAAACGAGCGTAACAGAAGAAGAGCTTATGCATTACTGCACGTTACATTTAGCGAAATATAAAGTGCCAATGAGCATTGAGTTTTTAACAGAATTGCCGAAGAATACAACTGGTAAGTTGTTACGAAGAGCTCTGAGAGAGAAGGCATTGCAAGTGTAAAAATAAAGATATCCATCTCTATGACTACATGTTTAGAGATGGATATCTTTTTGTCCCAAAAAGCTGGATTAGTTTGGATGGACAAAATTCTTACTCATTAAAGTTTCACGTTATTTTTTAGAATTGGTTAAGCTATAAGCCCATATATTTAAAACGTAATATTGCTAATAAGGAGGAGATATACGTGGAGCAGAAGGAATTACGCTTACGGAAAGTACAATATCTTATTTGTGACATTATGGATGAAATGAATATGGAGAGTGAAAAGAAGAACTTAGAAACATTGCAAAAGGTAATTGATCACCTTTCAGGGGCGATTGGGGATTTAGTGGATCCATCGGGTACGTATTCATTAGATTATTTAGAGAGAAAAGTGCATACTGCTCATTATTTATTGTTTAAAAATGATCGGAAAGCATATTTGTGTAATAAATAGGTATTATTCGTTTAATTTTTTATTTGATATTGATAATCATTATCAATATGATAGTTATGTTGGGTATATTCATATAAAGGGAGATGTCATATTGATAATGATTAAGAAAAAATATATTAATGCATTCGTTATAGCAGCAACTTTAGCAGTTCCATTTAGCGGTATCATGGTACCTATTGCGAAAGCAGATGCAGCGGTTGAAATGAAAGCAAATAGCAAACTTGCAGATGGTACATATGACGTTATTTTAAAAACTTATAAAGATCAAACGAATGAAACATCTGTTGCTTCTACGTATTTAAAAAATGCAAAAGTAACAATTCAAGGTGACAAAAAAATCGTTACGTTAACAATTCAAGATAGTAGCTATTTCCAGTACCTTAGAGTAGAAGATACTAATAAAGTAGGGACATTCCATGATGTGAAAGTGATCTCTGAAGATAAAACAAATAATGGTACGAAGGTTGTTCAATTTGAAATCGATGAGTTCTCGAAAAAATATAATATGCAAATGCATATATTAATTCCAGCAATTAAATATGATCATAAATATCAAGTGCAGTTTGAAATCGATGCGAGTGCAATTGAACAGAAATCTAAGTTCTCAGATGTACCAACTTGGGCACAAGAGTCAGTTCAATATTTAGTAGACAAAGAGGCAGTACACGGTAAGCCAGATGGTACATTTGCACCAGCTGAAAATATCGATCGTGGTTCAGCAGCAAAAATATTAGCTACTGTTTTAGGATTAGAAATTAATAAAGATGAGAAGCCATCATTCTCTGACGCGCAAAATCATTGGGCTACACCATACATCGCAGCAGTTGAAAAAGCTGGCATTGTAAAAGGTGACGATAAGGGTAACTTTAATCCGAGCGGGCTAATTAACCGTGCGTCAATGGCTTCTATGCTTGTGAATGCATATAAATTAGAAAGAAATGAAAATATTAAACTACCAAAAGAATTTGCTGATTTAAAAGATCATTGGGGTACGAAGTATGCAAACATTTTAATCCAAGAAAATATTTCAGTTGGAACAGATAATGGTTGGGCTCCAGATAAAGCGGTAAGCCGCGCCGAAGCAGCTCAATTTATTGCGAAGACAGATAAGTTAAAGAAATAAATCGAAACTAAAATCAGCGGGATTCCATTCCCGCTGATTTTTAGCTTGTATGAAGTTTTTTATATAATAATTCTAAATTCCAAGTTGACACATGTGAATTACGGAATTAAAATGGAAAGAAATCAAACAGAATACAATAGAAGCTCATCAGAGAAACTGAAGGCGCACAACGTTCACTTTTGTGAATAGATTGTGTGCCTTTTTCTATTGTACAAACTAAGGGGGCTTTATATATGAAACAGTGGGGTAAGACAGCGTTTATGAAAAGTACAGGTGTCTTATTATCAGCATTTGTTCTTTTATCAGGGTGTGGTTCGGCAACATCCACTAGTAATTCTGCAGGAGGCGGAGATAAAAAGACAGTTGAGCTTTTAAATGTTTCATATGACCCGACTCGTGAGTTATATCAAGATTTCAATAAAGACTTTGCGAAGTATTGGAAAGAGAAGCATGGTCAAACAGTAAATGTAAAACAATCACATGGGGGATCTGGAAGTCAGGCGCGCTCCGTTATTGACGGTTTAGAAGCAGATGTTGTAACATTAGCGCTCGCTTATGATATTGACGCGATTAGTAAGAAGAAACAACTAGCAGAAGATTGGCAGAAGCGACTTGCGGATAATTCTACTCCGTATACATCAACGATTGTATTTCTTGTGAGAAAAGGAAACCCGAAAGGAATTAAAGATTGGGATGATTTGACGAAAAAAGGTGTGTCTGTCATTACACCGAATCCAAAAACATCTGGAGGAGCACGGTGGAACTATTTAGGGGCGTGGGGATACGCACTGAAGAAATATAACAATAGTGAAGAGAAAGCGAAAGAGTTTGTCGGTCAAATTTATAAAAACGTAGAAGTACTAGATTCAGGAGCACGCGGGGCAACGACGACTTTCGTTGAAAAAGGAATTGGTGATGTGTTAATCGCTTGGGAAAATGAAGCGTTATTATCACAAAAAGAACTTGGAAAAGATAAATTCGAAATTGTAACACCTTCGATTAGTATACTTGCCGAGCCGCCAGTAGCAGTTGTAGACAAAGTCGTTGATAAAAAAGGAACGAAAAAAGTAGCAGAAGGATATCTTGAATATTTGTATTCAGAAAAAGGGCAAGAAATTGCGGCGAAAAACTTTTATCGCCCTCGTAATGAAAAAGTAGCAGAAAAGTACGCATCACAATTTCCGAAAGTTCAATTATTTACAGTTGATGAACTATTTGGAGGATGGAAAAAAGCACAAGAAAAGCATTTTAATGATGGCGGCGTATTCGATCAAATGTATAAAAAATAAGGAGGGATGAGGTGACGTTATATGAGGAAGAAGCGTGTCTTACCAGGGTTTGGATTATCTCTTGGATTTACAATGCTGTATATGAGCTTATTCGTACTTATACCACTTTCTATCGTATTTATTCAAACTTCGCAGCTAGGCTGGAAGAAGTTCGCACAAGTTATAACGAGTGAGCGTGTGTTGCATTCCTATCAAGTAAGTTTCACAACTTCACTTGCAGCGGCAATCGTAAATGCCATTTTTGGTTTATTAATTGCTTGGGTACTCGTTCGCTACACATTTCCAGGGAAACGGTTATTAGACGGACTAATCGATTTACCATTCGCTCTTCCGACTGCTGTAGCTGGTATTACACTTACGACGCTTTATGCGGAAAATGGCTGGGTTGGAAAAATATTTAGTGTGTTTCATATAAAAGTAGCTTTTACCCAGCTCGGAATTATTGTGGCGCTTACGTTTATTGGCTTACCCTTTGTCGTTCGAATGGTGCAACCAGTGCTGCAAAGTATTGATAAAGAAGTAGAAGAAGCAGCTTCTAGTTTAGGGGCGTCACGCTTTCAAATATTTGTGAAAATTATTTTGCCAGAAATATTCCCGGCTCTACTTGCTGGTTTTTCACTCGCCTTTGCTCGGGCGTTAGGGGAATATGGATCTGTCGTGTTCATTGCAGGTAATATGCCGATGAAAACAGAAATCGCACCGCTTATGATTATGACGAAACTAGAACAATATGATTATGCAGGCGCAACAGCTGTAGCGGCTGTGATGCTTATTATTTCTCTCCTTTTCCTACTATTTATTAATATGATTCAAACTTGGAGCAGAAGGCATGAACTGAAAAGTGAATAGGAGGGGAGAAAATGGAACCAACATTATTAGAAAAGAAAATAGTAAAAAGCGTATCAGTTAAAAAAGAATCTAAATTTGTACCAATTCTATTCATTACGATAACAATTTTATTTTTATCTCTCTTTCTATTACTGCCGCTCGTGACAATTTTTATGAAAGCGTTCGAACGAGGAATTGATGTATATATTGCCGCTGTAACAGATCAAGAAGCATTTTTGGCAATCAGGTTAACACTTCTCGTTGCATTAATTGTTGTA
Source organism: Bacillus sp. FSL E2-0195 (assembly GCF_038003645.1). Classification (NCBI taxonomy): domain Bacteria; kingdom Bacillati; phylum Bacillota; class Bacilli; order Caryophanales; family Bacillaceae; genus Bacillus; species Bacillus sp. FSL E2-0195. Next base: position 1,100,581 of record NZ_JBBOPN010000001.1, read on the forward strand.
CCGCTGAATACGATATTCGGAATAGCAGCAGCTTGGCTTATTACGAAGTTTCAGTTTAAAGGAAAGCAAGTATTATTATCTCTTATTGAACTGCCGTTTGCTGTATCACCAGTTATCGCAGGATTAGTATTCGTTTTACTTTTCACACCTCGTGCGGCTCTTGGCGGATGGTTATTGGAACACGGGATAAAGCTCATCTTCTCTGTCCCTGGCATTATCATTGCGACAATCTTTGTTACGTTTCCGTTCGTTGCACGTGAATTAATCCCGGTAATGCAGGCGCAAGGGAAGAGTGAAGAAGAAGCGGCTCTATCACTTGGCGCAAGCGGCTGGAAAATGTTTTGGCACGTTACGCTTCCGAATATAAAATGGGGCCTTTTATACGGCATGATTTTATGTAATGCCCGGGCCATTGGTGAATTCGGCGCCGTTTCCGTTGTATCTGGTCACGTGCGCGGCGTTACAAATACGATGCCGCTTCATATTGAAATTTTGTACAATGAATATCAATTTTCAGCAGCGTTCGCTGTGGCGACTTTAATGTCACTCATCGCAGTTTTTACGCTCGTTATAAAAAACTGGATTGAATGGAGAATGGAAAAACGACAATAAGGAGTGAGTGCGGTGAGTATTCAAATTCAAAATGTATCAAAACAATATGGTACATTTCAAGCGCTGACAGACATTCATTTAGATATTCCAAAAGGAGAACTTGTTGCCTTATTAGGCCCATCAGGTTCTGGGAAAACGACGTTATTACGAATTATTGCAGGACTAGAAGAAGCGGATGGAGGTTCGATTTCTTTTGATGGGGAAGATTTAACTGATATTCACGTGAAAAACCGGCAAGTCGGTTTCGTCTTCCAGCACTATGCACTTTTTAAACATATGAATGTATTTGAAAATATCGCTTTCGGTTTAAAAGTAAGAAAGAAAAACTTACGACCTTCAGCTGAAGTAATAAAAGAAAAAGTAACAGAACTATTGAAACTAGTAAAAATGGATGGTTTCGCAAAACGTTATCCAGCGCAATTATCTGGCGGACAACGCCAACGTATCGCACTAGCCCGGGCACTTGCAGTCGAACCGAAAATTTTATTGCTAGATGAACCGTTCGGTGCACTTGATGCGAAAGTACGGAAAGAATTGCGAAGATGGCTCCGGAAACTACATGACGAATTTCAAATTACGAGCGTATTCGTAACGCATGACCAAGAAGAAGCGTTAGACGTTGCGGACCGCATCGTTGTAATGAATGAAGGACGCATTGAACAAATGGGAACGCCGGAAGAAGTATATGAAAAACCAGCAAGTCCGTTCGTATATGACTTTTTAGGAAACGTGAATTTATTTCACGGCCGCGTTCATAAAGGTAAACTAAATGTAGGATCGGTGGAACTAGAAGCACCAGAGCATAAGCACGTTTCAAACGTAGACGGAGTGGGATACGTAAGACCACATCACTTATCAATCGATCGTACGAAACAAAGTATAGATGCCATCCCGGCGAAAGTAACATACTCACATGCAGTTGGCCCTGTCGTATATGTAGAATTGAAGCGCGACGGAACAGATGAGTATCTAGAAGCAGAAATTAGTAAAGAGCAGTTTAGACAGCTGAACATTCAAGCTGGTGACTTTGTATACGTACAGCCGAGAGAAGTGAAGGTGTTTATTCCGGAGGATTTTGTGATTTAATAGTGAAAAGCCACACCTATATGAGTATTTATAGGTGCGGCTTTTCTTTGTTTACGTGAATGTCTGATTTTTATATATTCCGCCTCATCAATTCCCCAACCTGCGTCGCAATAAACGCAACATCAATGTCAATTTCATCCAACACGTAAGATTCTAAAATGCCCATTACAGCCGTTCCTAAAAACTTTAAAACGATGTGTTTATCAATGTTTTTATTGTGAAGATTGATGTGCTTAATATTTACGTTAAACGTGCATAACAAGTTATAATAGAAGAAATCAATAAGGAGGCTGGCTGTGAAAAGTTTTCGTTATCTCAATATATTCACTATTTTAATTGTATACACACTACTCATGTTTTACATCGGCTGGAACGGATGGGTTTGGCTTCATGCGGTATTCGGCTGGGAATCTTGGGGATATTACGCTTTCATAGTCGGATTTATTTCATATGCGTATATTCTCGTACAAGTGTTTAAATTTCTTCCTTTCCTGCGAACGGTCGGTTCAATTTGGTTTGCGGTCATACAATACGCGCTTATGTTATTGCCGTTAGCCGATATTACAGTTTTCCTTCTACAGTTTTCAATGGAGAAAGAGACGGCAATTGTTTGGACAGGATCGGCCGTGTTACTTGCGTTCATCTTTATTTTTGCGTATGGAGTATTCAACGCATATAGTCCAGTAGTAAGAAAGTACGAAGTGCACATACCGAAAAAAGTAGAAGGGCGTAAAAGTTTACGCATTGCGATGGCCTCTGATATGCATTTCGGTAAACTGTCTGGTGTTTCGCATTTAAAGAGACTCGTTCGTCATGTAAATGAAATGGAGCCCGACATTATTTTACTGCCTGGTGATATTATCGACGATCATCCAGGTGTGTTCATTCAGAAAAATATGGGACCAATCATGAAACAGATGAAAGCTCCATTAGGCGTATATGGTGTGTTAGGAAACCACGAGTATTATGGAAGAGCGGTTCCTGAATTTTTACAAGAGATGGATAAGATTGATATTCGTATTCTGTTAGATGAAGTGATTACAATTGAAGATCATTTTTATCTCGTTGGAAGAAGAGATAAAACAGAGCGAGATCGCCAAAGTTTTGAAAATCTAATGAGTACGGTAGATAAATCTATGCCAGTTATCGCAATGGATCATCAACCATTCGAGTTAAAACAAGCAGCGGAGGCTGGCGTTGATTTATTATTATCCGGTCACACGCATCGCGGACAAATGGCTCCGAACCATATTGTGACGAGAAGAATGTACGAACTAGACTGGGGATACGCACAAAAAGGTGCATTCCACGCAATTGTTTCTTCTGGATTTGGATTCTGGGGACCACCGCTTAGACTGGGAAGTAGATCTGAGATTGTGCAGGTTGAAGTTACATTTGAATAGGGTTGTGAAATAGAGAGCTGAGTGCTCTCTATTTTTTATTTAAAGGTACAAAATATTCGATTGAGGTTCTTTATTTACTCTCTGGAAAAAGAGATACTATAAGAAGACTCTGCTTGAAAAGGGGGATTTTAAGTGATCATATTAGATGTCATATACGGTGAGTTTAAAGTAGATAAAGTGTTAGAAGAATTAATTTTAAGTAAACCTGTGCAAAGGCTGAAAGGGGTTCATCAGGCCGGAGCAAGTTACTTAATGAATGAGAAATGGAATGTAACACGTTTTGATCATTCAGTTGGTGCTATGTTGTTAATTAAAAAACTTGGTGGTTCAGTAGAAGAACAGATTGCTGGTTTACTGCATGACGTATCGCATACTGCTTTTTCCCATGTGATCGATTACGTTTTTGATAACGAAAATGAAAGTTATCATGAAGAAATATTTAGTTCTGTCGTGAAAAACTCGGAAATCCCGGCGATTCTTTCAAAACATGGTTATAACTATGAAGATATTTTGTTAGATGATTCGAAGTGGACATTACTTGAAAGATCTGCGCCAGAATTATGTGCAGACCGAGTGGATTACACATTACGGGATATGTTTACATATGGATATATTTCTTTAGAAGAAGTTCATAGTTTTTTAGAGGATGTAATCGAAGTAGATGGGAAAATGGTCATTCAAAATATCGAAATAGCAGAATGGTTTACAGAAACGTATTACAAAGAAGTAATTGATTTCTTTATGAAACCAATGAATATTTATGGAAACGATATGTTAGCTAAAACGTTAAAGTTAGCTTTTCATAAAAAGATAATCCATACAGATGATTTTCTTCTTGAAGATCATGAGCTTATATCGAAATTGCAGCTATGTAAAGATAAAGAAGTAGATGATTTATTAAGAAAAGTTCATCCAAGTATAGAAGTAAAAGAAGATAGAAATGAGTATGATCTACATCAGAAAAATAAAGTGCGTCTTATTGATCCTCCGTTACTTTATGAAGGGGAAGTTGTTCAATCGTCTATTGTGTCAGAAAACATAAGACAGATGAGCGATATCGCTTATGAAAAAGCAGTAAGAGGGATGTATGTGAAAGTGATTTCTGAGTAAAAAAGGTAGAGCATCCAATAGGGATGCTCTACCTTTTTCTCATTAATGATCAAACCAATTCCAAACCTCAATATCTCCAAGAGTAGCATAACGTATGTGAGGGGAATTTTGTAATTTTAATAACTCTTTCGACGGCCCAGTAATGACAATTCCGTATACTTTGACGCCGTTATCTTTTACATACTGATAGCGTTTATCTAAGTTTAGTTCGCTTTCAGGAAGCATAGCAACTGTACTTACAGTTTTTTCATGCGTAGAAAGAATACGCATCATTTCAATAACTTTAGCCTCTTGTGTTTTCAGATTTTCTGTTTCATCATCAAGGAATCCTATATGTTCTGGAAATCCTATAAATTCGTCCACAGATAGGATGAAATCTTCTTCGTTTATTCTTTCTTGTCCCGTATCTAAGGCGTACCATACAGGAGTTGGAGGGAGTTCTTGTGCTTCAAATACGCCATATAAAAGTGGTTCTAATTCCTGTAAAGTGTAAGGTTTGTCAAAAGATATTGCTACTTCTGCAACGGTTCCCTCATGTACCTTTGCAAGTGTATCCCAAACCTTTTTAGATGCTTCTTTCAAATAATCACCTTGTTTTATTTTTGGATGAACAAAGTGGATGTTCGGTTGATAGTGCATATTCACCCAAGATTGATTTGTGATATTTAAAGAAGATAAGAAGCTGCTCGTTTCTATTGTACCGAGTGGTATTTCTTTTTTACCAATCGTTTTCACTAAATCAAATTGGCTGTTTGTTCGAAAGAAAGCTTCTACACTTGTTCCACCGCCCATAACGCGGCTGTTTGGGATAGTTGCTTCAAGTGCAAGAGAGGGAACATCTCGTATTTCTTTTAGTCGTTTATCATTATTAGCTTGAAAATAAAAGGCAGATAATACCCCTCCGATCATATATATAAAGATACAAATTGCTAGTATAAAACCAAGTGTTTGTAAACGATGTTTCCATTTAATCCTCCAAAAAGGAACTTTAAGATCTTTTGGTGGTAACCTTTTCTTTATCGGCTCGCTCTTCGCAAGCAATTCATCCAAATGTACTTCACACTCTTCACATGTCTCAATATGACTTTCTAACCGCTCTTGCTCATCCTGTGTGAGCGTTCCTTTTTCGTATTTCGTCCACAGTTTTTTAAACTCTGCACAACCCATCTGTATCACTCCTTTATGCTTTTCGTTTCTTTTCGTCCTCGGTGTAATTCAATTTTTACTTTTGCTAACGAGAGACCAGTCATTTCTGCTATTTCCTTATAAGAGAATCCGTAGTAATCTCGTAGTAGTAACACATTTCGTCTTTCGAGCGGAAGAGAGGATATACTTTGTAACCAACTAGTAATCTCATGTTTTACGAAATAAGAGTGTTCTGTACTTGGCACGTTTGGTAAATGGAATTCTTCAATTTGCGTTGTTTTATACTTCTTTTCTTTTCGGTACCAATCGATAAAGGCGTTGTAGGCGATTGTAAATAACCACGGCCTAATTTCTTCTCCTTTATAATAGTCAATATGGACGAGCATTCGGTAAAATGTTTCTTGCATGAGATCTTCAGCACTATGAGAATCTCCGGTTAGGGAGAGAAGATAGCGAAATAAATCTTGCATATGCTCGGAGTAAATTTCTTCTAATGATTGTTTGCGTTTCACTACATTTCCCTCCCTTCATACATAACAACGAAATACATATAAAAAAGTTACAATTTTTATGGAATTATAGTAAAAAACGTCAAGAATTGGATAGGATTCTCTTTTATCATAATACATATAAGGCGGGTGAACAGAGATGGAAAGCTATGAAACAAAAATTCAAAGGTCAATTGATTATATTGAGGAAGATGTAATGGAAAAACAAACGCTACGTAATTTAGCACGTGTTGCAGGTTTTTCTGAGTCGCATTTTCATCGTGTATTCCAGGCGTTAGTAGGCGATACAGTAATGGAGTATGTTCGAAAGAGGAGGTTAGCCCGGGCAGCTTATCAACTTTCTCATACGGATGAAAAAGTTATTGATATCGCATTTGAGCATGGCTTTCAATCTCACGAAACGTTCACGAGAGCCTTTAAAAAATTATTTCAAATGACACCAAGTGAATATCGAAAACAAGAAATCGAAACACCAATGTATTATAGAGTGAATGTAAAACAAAGAAAATTAAATCCATATTTAGGGGGCATACAAATGGAATATCGTATTGTAAATAAACCAGAATTTTTAATGGCGGGTTATGAGCTGAAGACGACAAGTAAAGAAGGAAAAAACCACCAAGACATTCCAGCATTTTGGCAAGAATATTTACAAAAAGATCTTGGAACGACGATTCCGAATCGTAAAGATACGAGCCAATGGGTAGAACTTGGATTATGTACTGATTTTAATTTAGAAACAGGGGACTTCACTTATATTATCGGAATGGAAGTTACAGACTTTGAAAATGTACCAAATGCAGTTGCAAAGCGTACATTCCCAGCGGCGACATATGCAGTATTTACAACGCCGAAAGTTCCTCATGAAGAAATGGTATCGTCTATTCACCAAACGTGGAATGCAGTATTCTCAGAATGGTTCCCGCATTCAGGATACGAACATTGCGGCGTTAATGAGTTTGAGCTATACGATGAACGTTCCCATGCAGACAAAAGTGAGTTCGCTCAAATTGAACTTTGGATACCGGTGAAGAAGAAATAATAGAAAGAAAGACCGTTCAAAAGGTATTTTTGGACGGTCTTCTTTTATTAATAGGTTGCTACTATTGTTGTATTTTATAGTTAAGTCGATATAATTTCATTTACTAGCGCGCTGTTCCGAAAAGAGAAAGGTGCTTTATAAAAGCACCTTTTCCTACGAACTAAATGGAAACACAAGTATAATCGTCGTTCCTTTTCCAACTTCACTATCAATGAAAATCGTTCCGTTATGGGCATGAACGAGCTGTTTTGTAATGGCGAGACCAAGTCCAGTTCCGATGTTGCTTTCTTCTGTATTCGTTCCTCTGTAATATCGCTCGAATAGAAGTTCTTTCGTTTTATCATCCATACCTTTTCCATTATCTGAAATAGATAGTGTAAATGAATTTGCATTTTGCGAAAGTTTTACGATTACGTTTGTCGTTTCATTATTATGTTTTACAGCGTTTGCGAGTAAGTTTTCGATAATACGTTGGAACCATTTTTCTTCAATAAAATATTGGATTTTGCTTGAACTTGGCACGAATTCAATGTTTTGATTTTGTAGTGTCGGGTTATTAACAAATTGTAATAGTACTTTTCGGACGAACTGATTAATTTCAACATTTACGTGTTGCGCAGGCAGAGTATCATTTTTTAATTGATATGTTAAGCTTAAGTCGTCAATTAATGTAGTCATATATTGAGATTTTTCTTTCATTACATGGCCAAATTGTTGAATGTCTTGATCCGTCCAATTATATTGCTTCGATTCTAGTAATAATGCATAGCCGTATATAGAGCTAAGCGGTGTTTTTAGATCATGCGTCAGGCCGGTAATCCACTCTTCACGTGTTTGTTGCAGTACTTTTCTCATTGCATCGTTCTTTTTCAAAGTAATAGAAAGGTGCTCTAGTGAGTTTGTAACATCTTTAAATATGCGGAACGACCATTTTTCTTTACCGGAGCGCCGAAACCGAACAGGTTTGCCTTTTTTACTAACAGGTTCTTCATATTTTCCTCCGGCTATGTTTTTAAGCCAGCGCATCGTGTGTAATAAAGGCTTTCCAAACTTATTTCCATACCAAATTGAAAGAATGACTAAATAAGCAAACACAATAAGGAGGATTAAGCTGCATCCGATTAGAAGTTTCTTGGTAAATATATCATCTAATTCATCATCTGGATAATAATGAGCGTTTGGGGCGGATACAACGACGAGATGACCGCTATTTGAATCGTAAAAACTAGATGTATTTTCTTTATAATTCCACGGTTCTTTTTCATTAAGAGCCGTTTTTATAGCCGAAAATGTTTTTTTCTTCCCAGTTGGATAGGAAAAAACTTCTTCGCCATTGTTATTAAATATTTGCAGTGTTGCTTTTTCTTTAGAAAGTAATTGTTTTTCTTGTTCAGTTAATGCAAATTCATTTAATGATAAAGAAGGGTGTCCTTGTTGTATCGTTTTTAGTAATGCATTACTTTTTAGTTTGGCACCGTAAATAACGATCACTGGTTTCTTTTCTAATTTAATTTCCCAATAGTTAAATTTATAAATATTGTTGTTACTATTCTGTAAATACGTAAGTAAGGATGTCTTTGTGTACGAGGTCGGAACATCGTTAGGCGTATTAAAGTTGTAAAGGACCTTTCCATCTTCATCTACAATTTGAAGCCAATCACTCTTTTCTGTTATTAAATCTTTTACCTTAGATTTTAAAGTAATGTTATTGTCTTCAGAAGAAATATATTCGGAGATTGTAAAGGTATCATAATCAGAAATATTAGGTTCATATAAAGTACTATTAAGAAGAAAAATTAAATAAGAAAAAGAAGCAATTACTGCGATAAGTAACGTAACTAAGACAAAAACGTGTTGTAAAATAAACTGGATTATAAGTCGTTTATTAAAATTCATATCTTTAACCTACTTTGTAATGAACTTATAGCCAAGTCCACGAACTGTTTTTATGTATTCTGGTTTACTTGGATCTTGTTCAATTTTTTCACGTAGTTTTCGAATGTGAACCATAACAGTATTATCATCTCCATTATAGGCAGGTGCTCCCCAAACTTTTTCATATAATTCTTCCTTCGAAAATACGTAGTTCGGATTCTCACAAAAGAATAGTAGTAGTTGAAAGAGTTGAGCGGAACATTCGACAACGTTTCCATCTACTGTTAGTTCCGCAGAATGTTGATCAATTTCAAATCTCCCAAAAGAAAAGGAGTATATTCTTTGTTCTTGTATGTTTTGTTTCATATGTCTTCGGAGTTGAGCTTTCATACGAGCGACTACTTCTAGTGGATTAAATGGTTTCGTAATGTAATCATCCGCACCGTATGAAAATCCGGAAATTTTATCTACATCAGATGTTTTTGCTGTTAGGAAGAAGATAGGGCAATCCGTTTTTTGGCGAAGGATTGGGCAAATGTCAAAACCGGATTGTCCAGGAAGCATTACATCTAAAATAATTAAATCGTAATTGTTTTGCTCGGTGAGAGATAAGGCTATTTCCGCAGATGTTGCAGTTGTAATATGAGAAAAACCTTCTTTTTCAAGAATGGTAGTTAGTAATTGTAAAATTGCTGTTTCATCATCAATGAGTAGAATATTTGCGTGATACATATGAATCCCTCCTAATTTCCTCGAATATCATATCATCTTTTTGTAACTTATGGAATTTTTAAGGAAATTTTAAGGTTTTCTTTCACAAAAAATTAAGATTCAAATGATATGATAAAAGTAACATGGGGAGGAGATGAATGTGAATCCGTTTCAAACGATGCGAGCTAGATATTTTTTAATTGTATTTGCATTACTAATTTTAATAGCACAAAGTAGTAATGAAGTGCTAGAAAATACATTTCATATACAGAATTCATCTTTTATAAATATGCTTATATTTTATATCCTTCCAATAATATGGCTTTTTTACGGATATAGAAAGCATCGTGTTTCATTTTCATTATTTATTAATAGAAACGAAACATTTAACCTAGTGCAAGTTTTGTACATCGCGATTATGCTTTGTATGTTTAGTTACGGCTATCTTATTTTATATATGTACAGCTTTGCATGGATTACACCAGATTTTATTATGAATGCCTTGCATGAACCGATTATAGATAGTACTGGGGGATATGTATTTCAATTTATTAGGGTTGTATTTATCGCGCCTATTGTCGGAGAGTTTGTTTTTCGAGGGTTTTTACTGCAGCGTTTTGCAGCAAAATGGGGTACTAGTATAGCAATGGTCGTTGTAGCACTTTTATTTGCTTGCTTACATGTTGATTTCCTTGGTGCAGTTGTGTTTAGCATCGTACTATCAATCGTATATATTCGTACGAAAAGCTTGCTCATGCCAATTGCTATTCATATGTTAAACAATGCGCTTGTGCTTAGTTCTTCTTTTTTAGTAAGTAGAGAAAAGATAATGAGTTTTGCCGATTTTTCGAACTATACGACATTCTTTCCAGGATTAATTATTTTTATGACAGGATTAAACTTAGTGCTCATCTTTTTATTTGTGAATCGCAAATATTGGAGTAAAGAAGTGCCTGTTATATATGCGGAGAAGGAAAAGAGCTTTTCGAGTATAGCAGGAGATAAGTAAGGTAGAGAAGATGTTTGAGAAAATATTGAAGGAAATGATAGATTATTGTACTTCTATTAGATATAAGTACTTTTCCATCAATAATGATACAGGAAATATTATTTTTCTTTTTATCGTGTTAGGGACATTAATAATAGTCAGCTTTATTATAGAAGAAATGATGAAGCGCATCTTCAGACAGTATGTAAAAAATGAAGTGAATTATGTTAGGGCTCATAAAATGTTTGAGAAAGTGATGGGGACTTTTATTTTATGAAAACTAAATCATTATTAATTCGAAATTTGAAAGGGATGTATAAAATTATATGAATGAAACAATATCGTCAAATAAGTTTTTTTATTTGATTGTACTGAGTTTAGTATTGATTACGACAGTAAATGTTGTTCTTCGCTGGGAGGAAGCTTACTTTTTTATGTATTTAGCGCTCCATTTATTAGGGATTTTATGCATAACGGGCGGAGTAGTTGCTGAGAAAAAGCATGAAGAAAGTATTAATTATATGTGTGTGATGGGTCTTATTTTACTTCTAACTGTACAAGGTATTATGAAATATAGTTCTTTTTCTTTGCAAAATTTTAGTTTGTTAATAGATGTACTTCCTTAAGAAGGATTTTAAGGACTATGAATATATACGATATGTAAAAGGCACTGGTTTGTAAGTACATTTCTTATATCAGATTATGAGCCGGTGAAACTCTTCTTGTAATAGAAGAGTTTTTTTATGTAAATTGAACGAGCTAGAACAATTATCACGATTAGCTTGTTCTAATTTTGAAAGTACGAACTTACAATAATAATAGACAGGCAGCATAGAGGAGGGAATAGCGTGAGGAAAGTTATTGGGTGGTCGCTTTTTTTGTACGTTGGGTTTGCGTTACTTATATATTGGTATTTATTTGGATGGAATCATGAACTCATTCCGGACATGTATAAAGGAACGAGTGCAGATCCAGAAACTTTTATGAATGCGAGGGAGCTTACGCTAAGCCAAGATTATTCGCGCGTGAAAAACTTACTGTTCTTTTTAGCGACGCCTCTTGAATGGATTATTTTATTGTTTGTACTTGTGCTCGGTATTTCAAAAAAGTTTGAGAAATGGTCGAAGGAAACGACCAAAATAAATGTCTTACAAGTTGCGATTTATTTCTTTTATTTATCACTACTAACAACAGTTCTTGCATTACCGATGCAATGGATTGGGCGTAAAGTATCCGTTGATTACGGAATATCTACGCAAAGCACACAAAGCTGGATAAAAGATCATGTCATCGATTTTTGGGTGAACTATGCGACTATGTTACTCATTGTTTCGGTTCTGTTATGGCTCATCCGTAAATTCCCGAAGAGATGGTGGCTAGCAGGATGGGCGCTCTCTGTTCCGTTTACGATTTTCTTAACGTTTGTGCAACCTGTTGTAATTGATCCACTTTATAATGATTTTTCAACGCTGAAAAATAAGGAATTAGAAACGAAAATTTTAGCGATCGCAGATAAAGCTGATATTCCATCTGAACATGTATATGAAGTAAATATGTCGGAAAAAACGAATGCGTTAAATGCATATGTAACAGGAATTGGAAAAAACCTTCGTATTGTAATGTGGGATACAACACTTCAGCAATTAAAAGATAAAGAGATTTTATTTATTATGGCCCATGAAATGGGACATTACGTAATGAAACATATATATTGGGGCGTTGCGAGTTATATTTTCATATCGTTTATAGGTATGTATTTAATTAGTCGTATTTTAAATATGTGTATTCGAAAATGGGGAGATACGCTGCAAATTTCAAAATTAGCATGTTTCTCGATTTTACCTTTATTTTTCTTAATTTCTTCTGTACTATCCTTTGCGTCACAACCAGCAACAAACTACGTTTCTCGTATAGAGGAACGAGCGGCAGATCAATATGCTTTAGATATGACGAAAGATGGAAAATCAGGTGTGAAAACTTTTCAATATTTATCAAAAACGAGCTTAAGCCAAGTGAATCCGCCTGCGTTAGTGAAGTTTTTCTTATATACACATCCACCAATTTTTGAAAGAATTCATACATTTGAACAATATGAAAAAGAGAAGAAGCAGTAGTGTACTGCTTCTTTTTATTGTGGATGATTCGAGTTTTGGGAAATTATAGTGTATAATACGTAGAATATTCAGTTAAATATTTAGGAGGTTAATATTTTGTTTCATTCAAAATCAATGCCGGCTATAAAAATGATCCTTTCGATGTCTATTTTCGGATCGATTGGATTTTTTTCTGTCCAAACGGGTTTACCATCTTTTGAATTAGTATTTATTCGTTGTATTTGTGCGACTTTATTTTTAACGCTATGTTGGTTTGCAACAGGACAATATAAAAATGAGAAATGGAATAAAAAAGAAATTGTACAAATATTAGCGTGTGGCGTATTTCTCGTTTTTAACTGGGTGTTTTTATTTAAAGCGTTTGAAGTCATGTCGATTACAATTGCGATTTCTGTATATCATCTTGCACCGATCATCGTATTAATGATTGGTAGTATTGTATTTAAAGAGAGGTTAACAGCATTTGCGGTTCTGTCCATTACCATATGTTTCATCGGTACAGTTTTAGTAGCTGGGGTAGATGGAAGTATGTCGCTTGAGAAACTTATGTCGTCTGGAATGGTGTGGGCGCTTCTTGCAGCTTTATTTTATGCATTTACAACGTTGCTCGGAAAAGGAATTAAGCATACGAGTGCATATGCGATGACATTTTTACAAACTTTTTTGGGTATATTTTTATTGCTACCATTCGTAGACTTCGGGAAGTTTCAAGGATTAACAGAGATGAACTGGATGATGATCACAGCGACAGGACTTATACATACGGGATTTGTATATTACTTGTTTTTTGACAGTTTAAGAGGTTTATCGACGAGATTAATTTCGGTATTAGTGTTTTTAGATCCTGCGGTTGCAATTTTGTTAGATACGGTCTTTACCGGTTTTAGACCGACTAGTATGCAAATTGTAGGGATTATTCTTATATTTGTAGGAATGGCGTTTACTTTTCGAAAAACGAAGGATGAAAAAGTGGTGGTAAAAGAAAATACGTATTATGAAGTGTGAAAAATTACCTCCTAACGTATTGAGAATTTTCTTATTTTTTGTACAATATAAAAGTAGGAAAATAAAGGAAGATGCGGATGAGAGAGATGAAAAAGTTATTAAAGATAGCGACATCATTAACTTTAATAGGGGGGATATTTGTTAGCGGTAATATTGTTTCAGCAAATACAGATGGAATTCAACAATCTCCACCTCCACCTGATATTATGCTAGAATTTGATGATTTAGCAAATGATCATTGGGCTTATAATGAAATTATGAATTTAGTATATCACCGTATTATGTATGGATATGGAAACGGTAAGTTTGGGGTAGAAGATAATATAACACGTGAACAAGCAGCGCAGTACTACATCGCGCACTCAATTTAAAAAGAAGTCCATTTGAAGAGAATCCATATGGAGATATTAGTGGGAAATCAACAATGTTCCCTTACGAAATTTTACATTTAACAAGCCTTGGTATTTTTAAAGGAGACGAAAATGGGAATTTCCGTCCGAAAGCAACATTGACTCGTGCAGAATTAGCACAAATTTTAACGAAAGCATATACGTTAAAAGCAAAGCATCCGCATACATTTACAGATATACTAGAAAACTATTGGGCAAGAGATGCAATTAGTGCATTGCAGTCTAATAAAGTCGTAGTAGGAACCGGAGATGGTAAGTTCGAGCCTGAAATGCTCGTTACACGTGGGCAATTCGCTAAGTTTCTACAACAAGCAATTTATAATTCACCAGGGAAATGGGAATAAATAAGAGTATAAAAAAGTACAAGTAGATTATACTTGTACTTTTTTGTCTGAAAGGTGAAGTTTTTAGAAATAAAGGTTTTCTAAGTGAAAGAAAAACATACATTTACTGACATACCAGAAGACCATTGGGCTAAAGATGCGATAAGCACCTTACAATCTAATAAAGCTATAGTTGGAACTGGTAATGGTTTATCCCGCTATTTGTGGGCAATAAAACTCCCACCTCAAAATTTAGATGGAGCAAAGAAGTTAGGGGGAAGCCCTGCTGCCCGTAAACGCCCGATTGGTGAGAGCTAATAATCAGTGGGGGATGAACAAAACCCCAACTGATTAAAGTTTCACTTTATTCGAACCAGAAAAACTTGTAACCCGTGAACAGTATGCGAAGTTCTTAAATAATGCACTTCATAGATTCTACGTAAACGATTAATCTATGAAGCTCGAAAAAAGCGCAAATATGATATTTGCGCTTTTTTTGTCTATAAAGTGAAATTTTTATAAGTGAAGGACTTGATTAGTAGATAGTAGAATATTGTATATATAACATCTTTGCAAAAGCTTTTGTTTATCCTTTTTGAAAATTAAATAGAGAAACTAGAGCGCAAAGATAAGAATATTTCTTCAAATGATTTGCATGCAATTCAGAATACCAATTGGAATTGAGAGCGAATTGGCTCACCTAGTAATCTTCAAAATAATAGATGTTAAAAATGCAATATATTACATACGGTTTGCAAATGCAGCATATGTAATATGGGAAAAGAATTTAGTCTATTATTTTCCACTTTTAATAAAGTGGAAATGAAGGAGAGAGGACAATGAAGAAAAAAATGTTCCGTATAATGGCGGCAGCGACTATTATGAGTGGAGTATTGGTAAGCGCAAATGTTCCTAATATAAAAGCAGAAGAATATCCAGAAATGATTGTATTTGATGATGTTCCAGTAGACCATTGGGCATATGAATATATTATAGAAGTGGCGTATCATAAAGTTATGCTAGGTTATGGAAATGGAAAGTTTGGTGTAGGTGATAATGTAACCCGTGAACAAGTGGCGGCAATACTGTATCGCGCACTTAATATAAAACATGAAGGCCCATTAAAAAATCCTTATAAGGATATTTCTGAAAGATCAACAATGTTTCCAAATGAAATTTTAGCATTAACAGAGCGCGGTATTTTTAAAGGTGATGAGAAGGGGAACTTTAGACCAAGAGAAACAATAACACGTGCAGAAGTAGCGCAAGTTCTTACACAGACATATTCCTTTGAAGCGAAGCAACAGCATACATTTAAAGATGTACCAAATAATTACTGGGCAAAAAATGCAATTAGTGCTCTGCAAGCTAATAATGTCATAGTAGGAACAGGGAATGGAAAGTTTGAACCAAATAAAGTTGTAACACGTGAGCAATATGCAACATTTTTAAATAAAGCTATTATTAATTTTAATTTGAAAGATGAATAACATGAAACGGAAGTTTTTAAAAATATAGTACAAGAAAAATAAAATTATATTAATATATCATATTTCTTTTAAAAAAAGCGCGGGAATTACGCGCTTTTTTCTTATTTTAAATTGTTTATCTGTATATTTATTCTGCTGTTCATAGTTCTGCGGTTAGTGTTTATGGAAAAAACAGGTTAATTATAGTTACTTTTTATGGGGGAAAAGTACGATTTAGTAACTTTATTGTTAATTAAGTATAAAGATAAGTATGTGAAATACAGTTCACAAATTAGACAAACATTATATAGATAAGTGTATTGTTACTTTTCCATAAATTCTTTATATTAGAAAAAAATATGTTTTTTTAGGGAGAGAATACAGTGAAGAAAAAGATTTTAAAAGTAGCAACAGCTTTAACAATTATGGGTGGAATTGGATTAAGTGGACAAGGTACTACAGCAAATGCTGAAGTAGCTGTGAAACAACAACAAGCTGCTCCTGTTACATTTAAAGATGTACCAGCAGGACATTGGTCTTATGAAGCAATTCAAACTTTAGCAGAACATGAAATTATGCTTGGTTACGGAAATGGTGTGTTCGGTTTTGGACATAACGTAAATCGTGAACAAGTAGCCGCTTTAATTTATCGCGCACTAGATCTTGATGAACAATTTGGTGAAGATGAGGTATTAGAAAGCCCGTATAATGATATTGTTGATGACAACTCAACGATGTTTCCTTTTGAAGTTTTAGCAGTAACAGAATTAGGTATCTTTACAGGTGACGAGAATGGAAACTTCAGACCAAAAGCTACGTTAACACGTGCAGAAATGGCGCAAGTTCTTACGAGAGCATTTGGGTTACAGGTACAAGGACCAGCAGGATTTAAAGATGTACCAAAGGGACATTGGGCAGAAAATGCTATTAATGCAGTAGGTTCAAATGGTATTTCAGTAGGAGATGGAAAGGGTAACTTCGCTCCGAACATGAAAGTAACACGTGAACAATATGCACAGTTCTTATTTAACTCAATGTTTGAATAAATAATAAAAAAGGAGCCGGTGTTGTATAACACTGGCTTCTTTTTTATGTGTAATGCCGGTGGAAGAATACAGTTTTGTAAAAAAAGTGATTAAATTTTCAAAAAAAACTTCCTTTTCCAAAGATTTGTTATATAATATAAAACATAAAATCAAATCTGTTATAAGACAGTTTAAGAAGGGGATGCTAATATGTCGACGCAAACTTCACGGGTTACACTGGCCGGAGAAATGTTACCAGCGTACAACGAAATATTGACACCTGAGGCGCTTAGTTTTTTAAAGGAACTGCATGAAAATTTCAATGAACGCCGCACGGAACTTTTACAAAAGCGTGTGGAGAAACAAAAAAGAATTGATGCAGGGGAGTTTCCTACGTTTTTAGAAGAAACAAAGCATATACGTGAAGGGGATTGGACAATCGCCCAGCTTCCGAAAAATTTAGAGGATCGCCGCGTGGAGATTACTGGTCCGGTGGATAGAAAGATGGTCATTAACGCTTTAAATTCAGGAGCACATCTTTTTATGGCAGACTTTGAAGATTCGAATGCACCAACTTGGAGAAATGCTGTCGAAGGTCAAATTAACTTACGAGATGCGAATGAGGGAACGATTTCACATAAAAATGAAAACGGAAAAGAATATCGTTTAAATAGTAAAACAGCTGTATTAATTGTGCGTCCGAGAGGGTGGCATTTAGAAGAAAAACATACGCAAGTTGATGGCAAGAACATGTCTGGCAGTTTAGTAGATTTTGGTTTGTACTTTTTCCATAATGCGAAGACGCTTTTAGCAAAAGGAAGTGGCCCATACTTTTACTTACCGAAAATGGAAAGTTACTTAGAGGCAAGATTATGGAATGACGTTTTCGTATTCGCTCAAAAGTATATCGGTATTCCGAACGGAACGATTAAAGCGACTGTGTTAATAGAAACGATTCACGCTTCATTTGAAATGGATGAAATTTTGTATGAACTAAGAGATCATTCTGCTGGTTTAAACTGCGGACGATGGGATTATATATTTAGTTTCTTAAAGAGCTTCCGTAATCATAATGAATTTTTACTTCCGGATAGAGCGCAAGTCACGATGACAGCGCCGTTTATGCGCGCGTATTCTTTGAAAGTTATTCAAACGTGTCATCGTCGTAACGCGCCAGCAATCGGAGGGATGGCGGCGCAAATCCCAATTAAAAATGACCCAGAAGCAAATGAGGCAGCTTTCGAGAAAGTGCGTGCTGATAAGGAGCGCGAAGCTTTAGACGGTCATGATGGGACTTGGGTTGCCCACCCGGGACTTGTACCGGTTGCAATGGAAGTATTTAATCACATAATGAAAACGCCAAATCAAATTTTTAGAAAGCGTGAAGAAATACGTGTAACAGAAAAGGATTTATTAGAAGTACCGATGGGAACGATTACAGAAGGTGGTCTTCGCACGAATATTAACGTCGGTATTCAATATATTGCATCTTGGTTAAGCGGGCGGGGAGCAGCTCCAATTTATAACTTAATGGAAGATGCAGCAACAGCAGAAATATCAAGAGCACAAGTATGGCAGTGGATTCGTCATGAGGGTGGAAAGCTAAGTGATGGCCGTAATATCACTTTTAAATTAATGGAAGAATTGAAAGAAGAAGAACTAGCAAAAATAGAAAGAGAGATTGGTAAGGAAGCATTTAATAAGGGGAGATTTGAAGAAGCTACAAAACTGTTTACAAACCTTGTTCGTAATAACGAGTTCATGCCGTTTTTAACATTACCGGGTTATGAAATTTTATAAGAAACAAGAAAAGGGGATGGAACATATGAAAAACGAAAGAATTGATAAATTGCAGGAAAGCTGGGAATTAGATACGCGCTGGAAAGGGATAACACGTCCATATACAGCTGAAGATGTAATTCGTCTGCGCGGATCGATTGATATTGAACATACGTTAGCGCGCTGCGGTGCAGAGAAGCTTTGGAAATCACTTCATACAGAAGATTATATTAATGCACTTGGGGCATTAACAGGAAACCAAGCGATGCAACAAGTGAAGGCTGGATTAAAAGCAATTTATTTAAGCGGTTGGCAAGTAGCGGCAGATGCGAACCTTTCTGGACATATGTATCCTGACCAAAGCTTATACCCAGCGAACAGTGTGCCAGCTGTTGTAAAACGAATTAACCAAACACTTCAACGTGCTGATCAAATTCAGCATATGGAAGGTAGCGGTGATACGGATTATTTCGTTCCAATTGTGGCGGATGCTGAAGCTGGGTTTGGTGGACAGTTAAACGTATTTGAATTAATGAAAGGGATGATTGAAGCGGGTGCATCTGGCGTGCACTTTGAAGACCAATTATCTTCAGAGAAAAAATGCGGGCATTTAGGCGGAAAAGTATTATTACCGACGCAAACAGCGGTGCGTAATTTAATTTCAGCACGTCTTGCTGCGGATGTAATGGGTGTACCAACAATTATCGTCGCAAGAACAGATGCAGATGCGGCAGATTTAATTACGAGCGATATCGATCCAGTTGATCAAGAGTTTATTACAGGTGAAAGAACGCCAGAAGGGTTTTATCATACGAAAGCAGGTCTTGATCAAGCAATTGCACGTGGTTTAGCGTATGCGCCGTATGCAGATCTCGTTTGGTGTGAAACGTCGGAGCCAAATTTAGAAGATGCAAAACGCTTTGCGGACGCAATTCATAAGAAATATCCAGGGAAGCTACTTGCTTACAACTGTTCCCCTTCTTTTAACTGGAAACAAAAATTAGATGAAAAAACGATTGCAAGCTTCCAAAAAGAAATTGCATCGTACGGTTATAAATTCCAGTTCGTAACGCTTGCTGGATTCCATTCATTAAATTACGGCATGTTTGAATTAGCGCGTGGTTATAAAGAGCGCGGCATGGCAGCGTACTCTGAATTACAACAAGCAGAGTTCGCAGCAGAGAAATACGGTTACTCTGCAACGCGCCATCAACGCGAAGTAGGAACAGGATACTTTGATGAAGTAGCACAAGTGATTACAGGCGGTACTTCATCAACGACTGCTCTAAAGGGATCCACAGAAGAAGAACAGTTTACGAAATAAAGGTATAAGTAGGTGCCCCAAAAAATATTTTTGGGGCACTTTTCTTATTTATTATTACGTCGCTGACATTGTTAAACTTTGTCGGAAAGTTGATGTAATTTTATTTGTCGTCGTATTGTGGGACGTTCACTTCTATTTAAAATATCCAATCCAATATAGTGAATATACCAACGATAGCAGTAAAAAGAAGGAATGCGAATAATGATAGACAGCCCCATGTAAATAATTTGTCTTTCCATGTTTCTTCATAATCATCAATTAGTTCCTCTATCACTTTTTTCTGCAATGGCTGTAAGGGACGTTCGGTGTGTAGTCCTGTAATAATGTTACGATCTCCTTTGAATTTTAAAGCACGTACAATATGATAAGAGTCGTTTCCCATCGATTTTTCAAATTGTAGACATGCCGCGTGCATAACATCTGTTTTCTCTTTTTCAAGATACCAATACCGTCCAGCCATTTCTGGGTATTGTAATGTAAAGTAAATGTCACCGAGTTTTTTCCTAAGTGCTAATTCATTCGGATAAGTAGTGATTAATCCGTGTAATCTATCTCTTGCTTTTCCAAGGTTGTTATTTTCAATATCTTTTTCAATTCTCTTTAATGTTTTTTTAGGGATTATTTCTGTCATACACGCCTCCTTATTAGAATAGGTGTGGTTATATTTTATAAGAAATAATAAAATTTAGAAATTTTATTTTTAAAAAGGATTGTACATTCTATTTTAAGTATGTTATGATAATACCAGTTGAATAATTAAATTAAGCAATCCATATATTATCAAATGCCGAAAACAAACGGGAAAAAGTATGTGAGAACTAGTTTATTTTTCGAATTTGATAATGTGTGGATTCTTTTTTTATACATGAAGACTAAATAAAATGTATTTTCGTAGGAGGAAATAATTATGACAGTTACAGGACAAGTAAAATGGTTTAACAACGAAAAAGGCTTCGGTTTCATCGAAGTTCCAGGCGAAAACGATGTATTCGTACATTTCTCTGCAATCGAAACTGATGGTTTCAAATCTTTAGAAGAAGGCCAAAAAGTTAGCTTCGAAATCGAAGATGGCAACCGTGGACCTCAAGCTAAAAACGTAATCAAACTATAATTTTATAGTTTATTATAGAAAAAAGGATGGCTTATGCCATCCTTTTTTTGTTGTTGAGATATACGATATTTATATTAGTAATAAAGACAGCCTAAAAAGTACGATTGAAGAAATAAAGGCGTACTCGAAAACTTATGAAAATGATAAAGTGACGGTAATTGATCTGAGGAAGTCTCATTCTCGGTATTTAGATCAAGAACCATATTACAGGTTGAAAGAGATACAGAGAATCTTGGAAGAAAAAATAGTAGGTTTTTTGAGGATGAAGAAGAATGAAGGAAATGGCAATCAGTATGTAAAAAGGGCTTTCCGTAAAGGAAGGCCTTTTAGTGTTCTTTCACAGCTTTTTTCTTTTCACGTTTCTTGCATTCTGGACATTTAGATTTACGAAAAGGCTTCGCGAAGAACAGTAAAATAAAAAATAAACCGAATATAATACTCGCTGAATTTTTTACGATAACAATGCTACTATTTTTCATTTGAATTGTTGGATGATCTTGCTTTTCTTCCATGAGAGACCTCCGTATATTTGATTTATATTTTAATTATAGCAAAATTAATTGCTGTAATTATATGAAAAGGGGAATGTGTTAAACATATTACAAATGATATAAATTCTTTTTTCGTATATAGAATCCTTTTTTTATACAGATTATTCCTTTAATATTCATATATAATTATTAACAAATTTATATTATATTTGATTTATTATAAGTATTTGTAAAGAATCGTGGAATGTAAACCATTTCCTTTTCGTAGGTGCTACTATAAAAGGGAAATGAAGAAGGGAAATTAAATAGCAATCGAAAATTAAAAAAAGAGAGGTGAAAAATCTGTTACTAACAAAAGAGCGAGTATAGATAAAAGTATTCTTAGCGTGCAAAAACTACATACTCTAAGGATATACATTTTCCTATATTTGTAGTAGCAGACAGTAGACTATGGAAAGTAAAGTAGAACGTTATGTCGAAAACTATGTTGTAAGCAAAAATACAATGGCCTTACTTCCTGTTGTTCTAGGAGAAAAGAAAGTTGTTACGCGAATTGTTGAAATGGAAGATTCTTTTTTCGTATTTCAAAAGCCTCTTGATATTATAGAGAGAAGTTGCCGGAAGCATGGTTCTAGTTTCTTTGGAAGAAAAGAAGGAACGAAGGAGTTAACTCGTATTACACATAAAGCTCCTATCGCAATTAGCCCGACAGATCAACTTTATTTTTTCCCTACGTATTCTTATTCTCGAAAAGAGTGTGCGTGGTTGTCTCATTTTCATATTGAAGATAATAAAGAATTAAAAGATGGAAATCTTATTATTAGATTTATAAATGGTTTCGCTGTGAAACTAGAAATGTCAAAAAGTAGCTTTGAAAATCAGCAAAATCGTACAGCGAAATTACGGACAGAGTATGAAGATCGTAAGAAAAAACAAGGAAATCCTTGCTTTAAAGAGATTGATAAAAATGAAGAATCTAAATTAACACCAGCATATGAGAAAGTGTATTTTGTGAAGGAAGGCGAAGTGTGAGAGGGAAAGGATGGGGAGACTCATCCTTTTTATTTGTCTGTTTTGTCGGAAAATCGATAAAAATCAAATTGTGGTCGATGTATTCAGAAAATCACCGGTGTAATTTCATTTACCGAAAAAATCATCAAAAAATATTGTTCCTCAAACAACCAAACGTACAACAAACCTTGTCGAATATTGAAAGATTATCATAGCATAATAATGAAGGAATTCTAGCGAATGATATGGAAACTTTAATAAATACATCTCCATATGTCGTATCTACCATTTCCTCTTTCATTTAAGCAATGATACAGTAGAGGTAGTAATTAGAGTAAAGGGGTAAAGTGTAGAATGGATTTTCAAACGATCAAAGAGTATTTTTCACCAGAAAATATGGATCATATTGTTGAAAGTTATCGTGCGTTCGGACCGCTTCTCGGTATTGGCTTACCGATGATAGAGGCGCTTATTCCGGCATTGCCACTCATTGTGTTTGTGTTGGCGAATGCTGTTGCATTTGGTTTTTGGTTCGGTTTTCTTTATTCATGGATTGGGTCAGTAATTGGTGCAATGCTTGTATTTTTCATTATTCGTAGCTTTGGAAGAAGTCGTTTCTTTTCTTTTGTAAATAAGCATGAGAGAGTGCGAAAAGCGATGGGATGGATTGAAAGAAAAGGGTTCGCGCCAATCTTTGTTATATTTTGTTTTCCGTTCACACCATCTGCGCTTATAAACGTTGTAGCTGGTTTATCTCGCATTAGCGTAAAACAGTTTGGACTAGCATTAGCATTTGGAAAGCTTATTATGATCTTTATTTTAACGTATATCGGTCATGATTTAGTGTCATTTATTCATAAGCCGGTGAAATCGGTTATTGTGGGCGTTGTTATTTTTATTTTATGGTATGTCGGTAAAAAAATTGAAGTAAAGTTAGAACTACATTAGGAAAAGTCTTCTTTGTCCCGCTATTTGAGGGCAGTAAAACTCCCACCAAAAAATTCGACTGAAGCAAAGAAGTTAGGTGAGAGATCAAACTGCCCGTAAATGCCCGATTGGTGCGGGCTAATAATCGGTGGGGGATGAACAAAACCCCCACCGATTAAGTTTCACTTTATAAATGCAAGCTTCATCATTAAAGGGCGAGGGGAGAAGCGAATGAAGAAAACTTTGAAAAAAGAAGGGCTAGAGTGGGTAAGAACAATTTTAATTGGTGTACTATTAGCTGTATTTTTTCGAACGTTTTTCTTTTCAACGTACGTTGTAGAGGGGAAGTCAATGATGCCGACATTGCAAGATGGAAATATGCTCGTTGTGAATAAGGTGAGTTATCAAGTAGGGGACTTGAATCGATTTGATGTCGTCGTTTTTCATGCGAATAAAAAAGAGGACTATGTAAAGCGAATTATCGGTTTACCTGGGGATCATATCGAATATAAGCATGATAAATTATATATAAACGGACAATTCGTGGATGAACCTTATTTAGAGACGTATAAGAAAGAGACAAATGGACGGCAATTAACAGGCGATTTTAAACTAGAAGAGTTAACGAAAGAAAAGTTTGTACCACCCGGTTCTATTTTTGTAGTTGGTGACAACCGCCTTGGTAGCTGGGATAGTAGGCACTTCGGCTTTGTGAAAGCTGATACAGTTGTCGGTAAAGTTGATTTACGATATTGGCCGATTCAAGAGGTACAAACGAATTTCTCAAAAGGCTGATATAATAAAATGAAGTATAAGGAAAAGACAAACGAGTATGTTTGTCTTTTTTATCGTCCTATAATACAATTGTGGTAGCAAACTAACGTTCGTTATGTAAGTGAAAGGTGGGGTTTCATGTCACTTCGATTTGTGATTGGTAGAGCTGGAAGTGGAAAAAGTACACTTTGTTTACACGAAGTGCAAGAAGAGTTAAAACAGCGCCCAAGAGGGAAAACAATATTATATCTTGTGCCAGAACAGATGACATTCCAAACGCAGCAGGCGTTAATTGGGAGCGAAGATGTAAGAGGTTCTATTCGGGCACAAGTTTTTAGTTTTTCGCGATTAGCGTGGAAGGTGCTGCAAGAAGTTGGTGGAGCGAGTCGTCTTCATATTGATGAAGCTGGTGTACATATGTTGCTTCGTAAAATTGTAGAATCTCGTAAAGATGGACTATCTGTGTTTCAAAAAGCAGCGGAGCAAAACGGTTTCTTTGAACATCTTGGTAGTATGATTGCTGAGTTTAAACGTTACAATGTGACGCCGTCTAACGTATATGAAATGTGGCAACAATTAGACACGCATAGCAGTAGTGCAGAGCAAAAGCTACTAGCGAATAAAGTGTATGATTTACAGTTATTATATGATGATTTTGAACGTGCTTTAATCGGAAAGTATTTAGATTCAGAAGACTACTTACAATTATTAATTGAGAAGCTTTCAGACTCTGAGTATGTAAAAGGCGCGGAAATTTATATAGATGGATTCCATTCATTTTCTCCTCAAGAGCTAGAAATCGTTAGAGGGCTAATGAGATTAGGAACAAGAGTAACAATAACATTAACGATAGATGAAAAAACGTTAGCGCAGCCAGTGAATGAACTAGATTTATTTTATGAAACGACGTTAACGTATGAAAAAATAAAACAAGTAGCGCGTGAAGAGAAAATAGAAATTGAAAAAACAATTCCACTTATGGAACAACCGCGTTTTCATTCTCCAGCATTAGCTCATTTAGAAACGTATTATGAAGCGCGTCCGAATGAAAAGTATCATGGTGAAGCGAGTGTAACAATTAGTACAGCAGCTAATTTACGAGCTGAAGTAGAAGGTGTAGCTCGTGAAATTAGAAGACTTGTGGCGGATGAAGACTATCGTTACCGAGATATCGCAGTCCTTCTTCGTAACGGAGAAAGTTATTACGACGTAATGCGAACGTTATTTACGGATTATAATATCCCGCATTTCATCGATGAAAAACGCCCAATGTCACATCATCCGCTAGTAGAATGTATTCGTTCTGCACTCGAGATTATTAGCGGGAATTGGCGTTATGATGCAGTATTCCGCTGCGTGAAAACAGAGCTTTTATATCCATTAGATGTAAGAAAAGAAGCGATGCGCGAAGAGATGGATGAGTTTGAAAACTACTGTTTAGCGTACGGTGTACAAGGGAAGAGATGGACTTCTGAAGATCCGTGGATGTATCGTCGTTATCGTTCTCTTGATGATGCGAGCGAAATGATAACAGACAGTGAGCGTGAAATGGAAGAGAAAATAAATCGACTTCGCGACGTTGTAAGAACGCCAGTTATTCGTATGCAAAAAAGACTGAAGCGTGCTGGAACAGTTATGCAAATGTGCGAAGCGGTATATTTATTTTTAGAGGAGCTTGACGTTCCGAAAAAACTAGAAGAATTACGTGTTCGTGCAGAAGAAAATGGAGATTTCTTATTTGCGACAGACCATGAGCAAGTATGGGAAGAAGTGATGAATCTTCTTGATACGTTCGTTGAGATGCTTGGCGAAGAGAAGATGTCCCTTTCAATGTTTACGGAGGTTATGTCGACAGGTCTTGAGGCACTTCAATTTGCGAACATTCCGCCGTCACTAGATCAAGTGTTAGTTGCTAATATTGATCATTCTAGATTATCAGATATTAAAGCGACGTTCATTATTGGAGTAAACGAAGGTGTGATTCCAGCAGCGCCTATGGATGAAGGTATGCTTTCTGATGAGGAAAGAAATGTTCTCACCGCTGCAGGTATCGAATTAGCACCAACGACGAGACAAACTTTATTAGAAGAACAGTTCGTTATGTATCAAATGGTGACGAGAGCATCTGAGAAGTTATACATTTCTTGTCCGCTTGCGGATGAAGAAGGAAAGACGTTACTTGCGTCTAGCTTTATTAAGAAAATAAAAAGAATGTTCCCTGATGTGAAAGAATCGTTTATTACGAATGATGTAAATGACTTATCGCGTTCGGAACAAATTTCATACGTAGCAACGCCAGAAGTAACTTTGTCTTATGTCATGCAGCAACTGCAAACGTGGAAGCGATACGGATTTGAAGGGAATTTAGACTTTTGGTGGGACGTATATAACTTCTACGTTACTTCAGATGAATGGAAGCAAAAAAGTAGCCGTGTGTTATCAAGTTTATTCTACCGAAATCGTGCACAGAAACTAAGTACAGATGTAAGTAGGGATTTATATGGAGATACAATTAAGGGAAGCGTTTCTCGTATGGAACTATTTAATCGCTGTGCGTACGCTCATTTTGCTCAGCACGGTTTATCACTAAGAGAGCGTGATATTTTCAAACTTGATGCGCCAGATATCGGTGAACTATTCCATGCAGCGCTGAAGAGAATTGCAGACAAGCTATTACGTGAAAATCGGACTTGGGCGGATTTATCAATAAAAGAGTGTGAACACCTTTCTGCTTTAGTAATAGAAGAAATTGCACCGTTATTACAAAGACAAATTTTATTAAGTTCGAACCGTCATTTCTATTTAAAGCAAAAACTACAACAAATCATTTTCCGTACGTCACTTATTCTTCGTGAACATGCGAAGTCGAGTGGATTTGTACCAGTTGATTTAGAAGTACCGTTCGGTATGGGCGGGACTGGATCTCTTCCGCCAATGGAATTTGCGTTGCCAAATGGTGTGAAGATGGAAGTAGTTGGCCGTATTGACCGTGTTGATAAGGCGGAAGATGAGAGTGGTACGTTCCTTCGTATTATTGATTATAAATCAAGTTCGAAAGCGTTAGATTTAACAGAAGTGTATTACGGACTCGCACTTCAAATGTTAACGTATTTAGATGTTGTTACTTCAAATGCACATACGTGGATGAAAAAGGGCAGTACTGCATCACCGGCGGGTGTATTGTATTTCCATATTCATAACCCGATTGTTGAGATGAAAGGCGATGCATCTGAAGAAGAAATTGAGAAAGAAATTTTAAAGAAATTTAAAATGAAAGGTCTCGTACTAGGAGATGCTGACGTTGTGCGTTTAATGGATAATAAACTTTCAACAGGAAGCTCTGATATTATTTCTGCTGGTCTGAAAAAAGATGGTAGCTTTAGTGCGCGTTCTAGCATTGCAAGTGAACAAGAGTTTAACGTACTTCAAAAATATGTACACCACTCGTTTGAAAATATCGGAAAAGACATTACAGAAGGTGTTATCGATATTGCTCCTTACAAAAAGGGGAATAAAGCGGCATGTACGTTCTGTAACTTCAAATCTGTTTGTCAATTTGATGAATCACTTGAAGATAACCAATTCCGTACGTTAAAAGATATGAAAGATAGCGAAGCGATGGAGAAAATTAGAGAGGAGGTTGGCGGAGAATGATAGAAAATTGGCCTCAGAAACCAGAAGGTAGTCAATGGACAGATGACCAGTGGAAAGCGGTTGTAGCGAACGGACGTGATATTTTAGTCGCAGCGGCAGCTGGATCAGGGAAAACAGCGGTATTAGTTGAACGTATTATTAAAAAGATTATAAGTGAGGAAAATCCAGTCGATGTCGACCGCCTGCTCGTTGTAACATTTACGAATGCAGCAGCGCAAGAAATGAAAAATCGAATTGGGGAAGCTTTAGAAAAAGTATTAATTGATGGGCCAGGTTCACAGCATATAAGAAAGCAGCTTAGCTTATTAAATAAAGCTTCCATTTCTACAATTCATTCATTTTGTTTACAAGTTATTAGAGGATATTATTACATGCTTGATGTCGATCCTCGTTTTCGTATTGCGAACCAAACAGAAAATGAGTTATTAAAAGAAGAAGTGCTAGATGACATATTAGAAGAAGAATATGGAATCGAAGATAATAGTATTTTCTTTGAACTAGTTGATCGTTATACGAGTGACCGTAGTGACGATGACTTACAACGAATGATTTTAGCGCTTCATACAGAATCAAGAGCGCATCCAAACCCGGAGAAGTGGCTTGATAAATTAGTAGAAGCATACGACGTTGAAGGAAAGACGATTGAAGATTTAGTGTACGCTTCTTACTTATTAGAAGATGTGAAGTTTCAGCTTGAAACAGCGGAAAAGCATATTCGTAAGGCGACTGAACTCGCAATGCTTCCTGATGGTCCAGCGCCTCGCGTTGAAACTTTACAAGCGGATTTAGCTTTACTTGGAACGTTATCCTCAGCAGCCCGTGGATCGTGGACAAGCGTTTATGAAGCGATGCAAAATGTATCGTGGCAAACGTTAAAGCGTATTAAAAAAAGTGATTACAACGAAGATGTTGTAAAACAAGTAGATTCTCTTCGTAATAAAGCGAAAGATGAAGTGAAGAAATTACAAGAAGAGCTATTTAGCCGCAGACCCGAAAGTTTCTTACGAGATTTTCAAGATATGCATCCTGTATTAGAAAAACTCGTGAAGCTTGTAAAAGTATTTACAGAGCGTTTCCAAGCGATTAAGCGAGATAAAGGAATGGTCGATTTCACAGATTTAGAGCATTTCTGTTTGCAAATTTTAAGCGAGCAAAGTGAAGGCGGTGAAATGAAGCCGTCAGCAGTAGCACTTCAATATCGTAATAAATTTGCTGAAGTACTAGTTGATGAATATCAAGATACGAACTTCGTACAGGAATCAATTATTAAATTCGTAACGAAAGATTCTGAGAGTGAAGGAAACTTGTTCATGGTTGGTGACGTAAAACAGTCAATCTATCGTTTCCGACTAGCAGAGCCTGGTTTATTCTTAGGAAAATATAAACGTTTCACACAAGAAGGATCGGGCGGCGGAATGAAGATTGACTTAGCGAAAAACTTCCGTAGCCGTCATGAAGTGCTAGCAGGTACGAACTTTATTTTCAAACAAATTATGGGCGAAGAAGTCGGCGAAATCGATTATGATGCTGACGCTGAATTAAAGCTAGGTGCTAGCTATCCAGAAGGTGAAGATGTAGCGGCAGAGCTATTATGTATTCAGCAAACTGAGGAAGAAGTGCAAGACGGTGAAGAAGGTGCCGAAGTAGAAAAAGCGCAGCTTGAAGCTCGTCTTATGGCGCAGCGTATTAAAGCAATGGTCGATTCAGGCTATGAAGTGTATGATCGTAAAACTGATAGTATGCGCCCAGTGCAATATCGTGATTTCGTTATTTTACTTCGCTCGATGCCATGGGCGCCGCAAATTATGGAAGAGTTAAAACTACAAGGAATTCCGGTATATGCTGACCTTGCGACTGGTTACTTTGAAGCGACAGAAGTAAATATTATGATGAACGTATTCCGCGTCATTGATAACCCGATGCAAGATATTCCGCTTGCAGCTGTACTTCGTTCACCGATCGTTGGACTAAATGACGAAGAACTTGCGACGCTTCGTGCTCATGGAAAGAAAGGCTCGTTTTATGAAGTGATGAGCTCATTCTTAAAGGGAGCGCCGCTTGAAGAAGAACAAGAACTGCATGATAAATTAGAGTGGTTTTATAACTTACTGCAAGGGTGGCGTGAATTTGCGCGTCAACAATCTCTTTCTGATTTAATTTGGAAAGTGTACGGTGAGACAGGCTATTACGACTTTGTCGGCGGTTTACCAGCCGGAAAGCAAAGGCAGGCAAACTTACGCGTACTATATGACCGTGCAAGACAATATGAAGCAACATCGTTTAGAGGATTATTCCGCTTCTTGCGCTTTATTGAGCGTATTTTAGAACGCGGAGATGATATGGGAACGGCGAGAGCCCTCGGAGAACAAGAAGATGTTGTTCGCATTATGACGATTCATAAAAGTAAAGGGCTAGAGTTCCCAGTCGTATTTGTAGCTGGACTTGGTCGCCGTTTTAATACACAAGATTTAATGAAGCGTTTCTTACTTCATAAAGATTTCGGTTTCGGTTCACAATTTATCGATCCTCGTAAACGAATTAAATATACGACATTATCGCAACTAGCGATTAAGCGTAAAATGAAGATGGAATTAATTGCGGAAGAAATGCGCGTACTATACGTAGCGTTAACACGTGCAAAAGAGAAGTTAATTTTAATTGGAACAGTTAAAGATGCCAATAAAGAAATGGAAAAATGGCTCGATGCAAGAGAGCATAGTGAATGGTTATTACCAGACCATATTCGTGCCGGAGCGTCTTGCTACTTAGACTGGATTGCACCTTCCTTATATAGACACCGTGATAGTGAAATGCTTCTTGAATTAGGACAAGGAAATATTCCAGGCGAAATTTATGAATATAGTGCTAGCTGGAAAGTAGAAGTTGTTGAAGGAAAAGATTTACTTGCACCAGAACCAGTTCAAGAAGAGAAACAAGAGTTATTAGAAGCGCTTCGCGATAAAAAAGCTGTTCCGTTAGAAAGTGAACGGAAAGAAGAAGTGTACGACAGATTGATGTGGGAATACGGGTATGCGGACGCGACATCTCACCGTGCGAAACAGTCTGTTACAGAAATAAAGAGAAATTATCAATCTGAAGAAGGTAGCGATAACACCTTTATTAAAAAACTTCGTGCACCAATTAAAACACGTCCGCGCTTTATGGAGAAAAAAGGGCTAACATACGCAGAGCGAGGGACAGCAGTCCATGCCGTTATGCAGCATGTAGATTTGAAGAAACCAATTACGATTGAAGTTCTTCAAGAACAAATTGCAAGAATGGTAAATAAAGAACTATTAACATTTGAACAAGCTGAAGAAATAGCGATCGAAAAGGTAATTTCATTCTTTGACAGTGACTTAGGTAAAAGGGTATTAGCAGCAAAAAGTGTTGAGCGCGAAGTACCATTTACGATGATGCTTTCAGCAGAAGAAGCGTATCAAGATTGGCAAGGGAAGAAAGGCGAATCAATACTTGTCCAAGGGGTTATCGACTGCATGATCGAAGAGGAAGACGGAATTACTTTAATCGACTTTAAAACAGATACGATTGAAGGAAAGTTCCTAGGCGGATTTGATCAAGCGAAACCAATTTTAGAAGACCGATACAAAGTACAGCTTTCACTATATGCAAAAGCACTCGAGAAAAGCTTAAAACATCCTGTGAAAGAGAAATCTTTATATTTCTTTGATGGAAATCATGTTGTAAATATTGACGAATAGAGCTTAGAAAGGGGTTATGGATTATGGCGACGTTAAGAACTTGTGATCAAGGACACGAGTACTACAAAAGTAGCGATTGTCCAACTTGCCCAACCTGTGAGAAAGAGAGAAAGCCAAAAGAAGGCTTTCTTTCTCTTCTTTCAGCACCAGCAAGGCGAGCGTTAGAGCACCATGGAATAACGACTGAAGCAGAACTTTCAAAGTATAGTGAAAAAGAAATTTTGAAACTGCACGGTATAGGACCAGCATCTTTACCTAAATTGAGAGCGGCTTTAGAAGATAAGGGATTATCATTTAAATAAAAAAACTAATCATTAGCGGGGAGTAGCATCTTCATTAATGATTAGTTTTTATAATCGGTATTAATTAGCTAGATAAACGCGTATAACGAAATCCCATTTTGAAAATCGTAAATCGATGGACAAAACGATTTAAAAGATGGATCAAGAATATAAGCGGATTGATTATAATATTAAGGAAGGAAGTGCAACACGATGGATTTTGAAACAGTAATGCAAGAGCTTGAAACTCTCGGCAAGGAACGAACTAAAAAAATATACATATCCAATGGTGCAAAGGAGCCACTTTTTGGCGTAGCTACAGGTGCTATGAAACCAATCGCGAAGAAAATAAAAATCAATCAAAGTTTAGCTGAAGAGCTTTATGCTACAGGTAACTATGATGCGATGTACTTTGCAGGCATTATTGCAGATCCAAAAACTATGAACGAATCGGATTTTGATCGTTGGATGGATGGGGCGTACTTTTATATGCTGTCCGATTATGTGGTAGCAGTAACTTTATCAGAGTCAGATTTTGCACAAGACGTTGCTGATAAATGGATTGCAAGTGGTGACGAACTAAGAATGTCAGCGGGATGGAGTTGCTACTGCTGGCTTTTAGGGAATCGAAAAGACCATGAATTTTCCGAAAGTAAGATTGCCAATATGCTAGAAGTTGTAAAAAATACAATTCATGATGCGCCAGAACGTACGAAATCCGCTATGAATAATTTTCTAAACACTGTGGGGATTTCATATGTGCCGCTACATGAAAAGGCAGTTGAAACCGCAAAGGAAGTAGGCATAGTAGAACTAAAACGGGATAACAAGAAAAGTAGTTTTCTAAATGCTTACGAAAGTATTCATAAAGAACTTGATAGAGGAAGACTCGGATTCAAACGTAAATATGTAAGATGTTAAAATTAAAAGAAACAGCCCTAGCTCTACACAAAATAGAGCTAAAGCTGTTTCTTTTTTACGCTGTTCCAATTTGATCTTGGTCTGCAACGTCCGAATCAAATGTATTTGTTGCGCTAACGCCGCTAAAAGTGTTGACGACAAATCCGACATTGGAAGCCCCAGAGCCGTTATAAGCTTTCGTATTTTCTTTCGGAGACACGTTATAAAAATCTCCTAAGTTGAAAGAGCCGTTACTGTTTTGAACGACAAGATTTCCTACAACCGAAGGCATACCATCCACCTACTTTACTAAGCTTTTTAATTACTATATGAATTATTTAGAGGAAGGTTCATCAGTAATAAATTGGCGGATTTGTAGCGTGCGAGAATTATTAAAAACATAGTCAACATTGCCGATTTGGAAGCACGCGGAATTTAAAAGGGTTCGCAAGTGAACATCATTTACTTCAATAAAAGGGCACTCATTTACAATATTTAGTTTTACATCTGTCGTTCGCTTTGGAATTGTAATGTACTCATCTGTAAAGATTTCAAACGCATCAAAACGACCTTCACCTTTTATATAACAAGGGATTTCTCGATGAACGATAAGTGCTCTATTTTTTAATTCTATTTGATTAGAATCCCCGGCCTGGAAGACAGCCGCAACCCCCATAGAAACGATAGAAACATTTTGTACAATTGAAGTATGACGGAGCATAATTTTTCCTCTCCTCAACCTGGAGTCGGAGGGACATCTGTTACTAATGGTACAAATGGTCCCTCTGTAACAGATTCGAATGGCGTATCAAGAATAGAAGAAAGGATGAGAAGGTTTGCATCTCCAATTAAAAATAATGCGGAAGAAGAAACCCCGTTCATTTTAATCTGGCCTACTTTTAACTCACGGTTTACAACATTTAAATTCATGCATACTCACTCCTTTCGGAAATTGCCCGGTATGTGTTGAATAAAGGAAAGGAACGCCTTGTCAATATCTTGTTTCATCGCTTGAATAATGATGTCTCGTAAATAATCGGGATCTGTGGAAATACCCTCATACGATTGAACTTGTGATAAATAATATGGAAGTCTATGTTCCATCTGTTTTTTTATGTCATCCACCATCATTTGTCGATACATCTCATCAAGCGGCGTTCTCTCTTCTTGTTCAAAATGGAGAATTCGACTATATGCTTCTTCATCTAAATAGCGATGCATTTCTTGGAGGATACCTTGATAAAAGTCTGGATTTGTTTCTGTTTCAGGATTTACTTTTAATGTTTCTGTATCCACTTGAAAATCTTCAATTTGTTGCCCTTTTGTTGAAAATGGATTCAAGCCAATATTTAAAGTGCCGTTTAAATTTTCTACTTTTAATTGATCGAATTTATATTCCACTTTTCCTATAGAAGAGGAGGGACGACTTTTTAACTCATTAAGCTCTTCTTGTAGTAGGCGAACTTGCTCTTCAAGGTTTAGAATAGTTTGCTGCTGTATTTGGAGAGCTTGTTGAAGTTGGTGTAGGTAAGTATATATATCTTGATTCATTTGTGAAACCTCCTTTTCAATAGGGAGGGGAAATATATTCCTGCTATATATTTATGACAAGGATACCTTAAGAAGAACTAGTTGATGGTTTGATGGAAATAATTTGTCCTTTCGCATGTAAAGGGCGAAGCGGTTCTGTAAATCCGCCAGAATTTGAGAATTTAGAAAGAGCCTTAATACTACCTGCAGTTCCAATTTGAAAAACGGAAGAGGTCGTAATGCTATCGATTTTAATGCTGTTAATGATGATACTTTGGTTCACATAAAAATTCAATGCAATCGCCCCCTTTAGTTCGAACCAATTATTGCTTGATCAATTACATCTGAATCATTGACGGTCGTTGAGCTTTGATAATTGTAGACAGAGACGTTATCCCCAACATTAAATGAACCGGCTCCGGCAAAAGCGCGTGAATAACTAATAGGCCTAATCGCAAATACATCTCCAATATGAAAAATACCACTTGATCCAATGTTAACGATACGAATATGTCCGACCATAGCTGGCATACAAAACACCTTTCGTTTTTAAAATTTTCTTTTCTACTATTGTATGGGCGTTTTCAATAAAATGTGTATTTTTTCGAAATAAAAGAAACACATACGTTATTGCGTATGTGTTTCGAACATTTGAGTATGTGTGCAATCTGTATGTATAGGCCAAACAACATTTAAGAGCCTGTCCAATTCCTGGCTACAATCTACTGTTTTTTGAGAAGTCATTCCGTAGCGTTCAGCAAAATAGATCATTTTTTCGCGTTTTTTTTCGATAGCTTGCTCAAACATTGAAATCGGCTCCATCTCTCAATAAATTTTATGTATATATGTAGTACATATTATACAAAAATCCCATAAAAAAGAAACATCTTCGCTAAAAAAAGTATAATTTCTACATTTTATGTCAAATAACGGATGAGGAACAAATGTAAGAATGGTTGAATATTGTAAAAATTAGCGTGTGTAAGAAGGTTTTTTTCTTAAGGATGCGAATACAATTATAGGGTATGAGTTTTAGGATGGAGAGTGGAAATGTTGCGTTTTGTAACGGCGAAGAAAGAAGAAAAAGTATTTGTAGGTATTGTGGATGAAGAGGAAGAAAAGGTATTACATTTAAGAGAAGCGCAAAGACAAAAAGGGGAAAAGGTTACTATCCCAATTACCATGTTAGAGTGTATTGAAAGAGGAAGCGAATGTCTTGAGAAAGTGTACGATATTGTAAATTGGGCGAAGGAAAATGCGGGATCGGCGTATTATCCGTTAGCAGAGGTGAAAATATTAGCACCGATTCCAAGGCCGAGAAAAAATATTCTTTGTGTTGGAAAGAACTATCGTGAGCATGCGGTAGAAATGGGCGGAGTAGAGTCTATCCCTGAAAATATAATGATTTTTACAAAGGCGCCAACAACAGTGATTGGAATTGATGAGCAAATTAATGGTCACCCTCACGCGACGAATGAACTTGATTATGAAGGTGAACTAGCAATCGTTATCGGTAAGCGAGGGAAACAAATAAAAATAGAAAAAGCTCTTGATCATGTTTTTGGATATACAGTTATAAATGATGTAACTGCTCGGGATATTCAAAGAAAACATAAACAATTTTTCCTAGGGAAAAGTTTCGATACATTTTGTCCGATGGGACCGTATTTAATTCATAAATCGATGGTTAGAACGCCGAATGCATTACACATTGAAACAGTGGTAAATGGAGAAGTAAGGCAAACTTCAAATACGAGAGAAATGATTTTTTCAGTAGAAGAAATTATTTCAACTATAAGTAAAGGCATGACATTAGAGCCAGGAGATATCATTGCAACAGGGACACCAGCTGGTGTTGGTAAAGGTTTTACACCACCGAAGTTTTTACATGCTGGTGATGAAGTTGTTATTACAGTAGAGGGAATTGGTACGTTAAGAAATATAGTGAAATGAAAAAAGAGCTATCTTGTGAAAAGATAGCTCTTTTCTATGGGCGTGGATTAACGGAGTAATCTATGATGGCGAAAATATACAATCCGATTAATGCTAAAGTACAAATTCCAATTAGCATAACTGCAAGTGCGCTTCTCTCACGGCCAAAACCGATAATTGTAAGGAAAACAGCAGCCCAAAATGATGTTTTGAGTAGTGTGAATGTATTAGGAGTTGAATAATGACTGAGTAAAGTTGTAGATAATATGAAGCCGATGAATGTCATAGAAATAAAAATTGTAGCTAAATTGTTAATGTGTTTACCGTATTTCAATAGCATACAGTTACCCCCTTTTTAACAAAAACAGAATATTCAATTTTATTTTATGATAAACTACTAAAAAAAGAAAGAGGTTGTCCTATATTTAGGACAACCTCACTATGATTAAGATAGTACAGCTTTAATTTTTTGGAACGCCCACTCTAAATCTTCTTCAGAGATTACTAGAGGTGGTGCAATACGAATTACGTTTTCGTGTGTTTCTTTACATAATAGCCCAGCTGCTTTTAGTTGTTCACAGTAAGGACGAGCTGGCTCGTTTAATTCGATACCGATGAATAAACCTTTACCGCGAATGTCAGTAATCATTGGGTTATCAATTTCTTTTAATTGCCCAACTAGTTTTTCTCCTAATTGAAGAGAACGCTCTGTTAATTTTTCTTCTTCTAATACTTCAAGAGCTGCAATAGAAACAGCACATGCAAGTGGGTTACCACCGAATGTAGAACCGTGAGAACCTGGCTCGAATACACCTAAAATGTCGCTGTTTGCTGCAACACAAGAGATTGGGAATACGCCGCCGCCAAGTGCTTTACCAAGTATGTACATGTCAGGAGTTACATTGTCCCAGTCGCAAGCAAATACTTTACCCGTACGGCCTAAGCCTGTTTGGATTTCATCTGCTACGAATAAAACGTTTTCTTTTTTACATACTTCAAAAGCTTCTTGTAAGAAACCAGCTGGTGGAATGTTAATTCCTGCTTCACCTTGGATTGGCTCTAAAATGAATGCAGCTGTATTTGGTGTAATCGCAGCTTTTAACGCTTCTAAATCACCATAAGGAATTACAATAATGCCAGGAAGCATTGGACCGAAGCCGCGCTTGTACTCTTCGTTTGATGACATAGAAACAGCACCCATTGTACGTCCGTGGAAGTTATCTTCACAAACGATGATTTCTGCACGGTTTGCTTCTACCTTTTTCACATCATAAGCCCAGCGACGAGCTGTTTTAATTGCAGTTTCAACAGCCTCTGCGCCTGTATTCATAGGAAGTACCATATTTTTATTTGTTAGTTTCGCAACTTTTTCGTACCAAGGACCTAATTGATCGCTATGGAAAGCACGAGAAGTTAACGTCACTCGATTAGCTTGGTCAATTAAAGCGTTAATGATTTTTGGATGACGATGACCTTGGTTTACTGCAGAATATGCACTTAATAAGTCCATATAGCGGTTTCCTTCAGGATCTTCTACCCAAACGCCTTCTGCTTTAGAAATAACGATTGGAAGTGGATGGTAGTTATTTGCCCCGTATGTGTCTGTAAGTTCGATAATATCCTTAGTTTGAATCATGATTGTTCCCCCTTTTGTTATTACAAGAAGTTTGTAAATACTCTAAATATTATAGCATTTAAATATAAAAAAGCGAAACATTTCCTGAAAATATATGAACATGTTATCATATAGAGTGAAAAAGTGTGAAAAAGAGGAGGCAGGGATACGATGGTACATATGCATATTACAGCATGGGCGTTAGGATTAATTTTATTCTTCGTTGCGTATTCACTTTATTCAGCAGGAAGAAAAGGTAAAGGTGTACATATGGGGCTTCGCCTTATGTATATCATCATTATTGTGACAGGTTTCATGTTGTACATGAGTATTGTGAAGACGGCAACAGGTAGCATGCACATGTGGTACGGCATGAAAATGCTAGCTGGTATATTAGTAATCGCTGGAATGGAAATGGTTCTTGTGAAAATGAGCAAAAACAAACCAACAGGGGCGGTTTGGGGCTTATTTATTGTCGCGCTAGTAGCGGTATTATACTTAGGACTAAAATTACCGCTTGGCTGGTACGTATTCAAATAAAAATAAAACCACCTTATGATCTCAAATATTTGGGAGATAAGGTGGTTTTTATTTTATGTCGCATCAATATGCAACTCTTCTCCGTTTACTTTCGTAAATCGCAAAATATTTTTATTAGAGGAAGAGTGGCGTACAAAATGATGCTGCAATGTACAAATCATCTCTTCATTATCAAATAAAAGAATATTTACTCCTTCGCATGCTTCCTCTTTTGGCAAGAAGGATAAATAATTATGACAATACATGCAATCATATAAAGAGTAATGAAGCGATTGTAATGCCTCAGTTAATAATGTAAAGACAGAGTCAGGTAATTCCTCAAGCCATTCATTATAGCTAAGAAGTAATTTTTTACGAATTCGTATCATTTCTCCGTTTTGGAGAGAATGTTGTTCATTTGCAATTTGTAATATGTCTTGTTCATAAAAACGAGCTGGTAGCCAATTGTTGTTATATAAAATTTCAAAACCATCTTCAGCAATATCTTCTAATAGAAAAGCCTCATCATTTTCATCATCAAAGAATACCCATTCTTTGTTTATATATTCTACATTACCGACTGTATGAGCGCGCGGTTGGTTATACAAAATATGTTTGCGTTGTATCATAGTTCATTTCTCCTTTTATAGAAATAGTTATTCTTGTTATGGACAGTTCGTACGTTCTTTATAACTAGACACACCTAAAGATAGATGGGCATACAATAAAACACGCTTTACACTGTGAAACTGCTATTCCATATATGGATAGTTAGTTATCGTCAAGTTTGTTGTTTTTATGTATCCGCACTCATAGGGTGGGGATTACTGCACGTTCAGAAACAGATATTAGATTAGGAAGGATGATTCTTATGTGCGGGATTACAGGATGGGTGGATTATAAACGCTCATTAGAAGGGGAAAGGGACATCGTGACGAAGATGGCGGAAACGCTAGCGAAACGCGGTCCAGATGATAATAAAGTTTGGATTAAAGGGAACGTCGCATTTGGGCATAAACGGTTAATCGTTGTAGATCCTGAAGGTGGTAAACAACCCATGACTTGTTTAAAAAACGAAACGAGTTATGCGATTTGCTATAACGGAGAGCTCTACAATACAGAAGATATTCGCAAAGAGTTATTAAGAAGAGGTTATACATTTAAAGGGCATTCCGATACAGAAGTACTATTGGCATCTTATATTGAATGGAAAGAAGAATGTGTCGATCATTTAAACGGTATATATGCGTTTGCAGTATGGGATGAGAAAAATGAACGAGTCTTTATTGCCAGAGATCGATTAGGTGTAAAACCGCTTTTTTATAAATATGATAGCGGACGATTATTATTTGGTTCAGAGTTAAAAGCGATACTAGCGCATCCAGATGTGAAGGCGGAAGTAACGTTAGAAGGGTTGTCAGAAATATTTGGCCTCGGACCATCTAGAACGCCTGGTCACGGTGTATATGCTGGTATTCAAGAACTGCGTCCGGGTCATGCAATGACGTTCTCAAAAGACGGTTTATGCATATGGAGATATTGGAATGTAGAAAGTAAAAAACATGAAGATTCATTTGAAGAAACAGTAGAGAAAACTCGTTTTTTATTACAAGATGCGATTACGAGACAATTAGTTTCTGACGTACCACTATGCACTTTTTTATCAGGAGGTGTAGATTCAAGTGCTATCACAGCAATTGCCGCGAAAGAGTATGAAAGATCAGGGAAAGGTCAATTGCACACGTATTCTGTTGACTATGAAGATAACGACAAATATTTTAAAGCGAATGCGTTTCAGCCGAATTCAGATGCACCATTTATTAATTTAATGACAGAGACATTTCAAACAATTCATCATCGCTGCGTCATTTCTAATGAACAACTAGCACAGTATTTAACAGAAGCAGTACTCGTTCGCGATTTGCCTGGTATGGCAGATATTGATTCTTCATTATTATGGTTTTGCCGTGAAATAAAACAAGATTTTGTCGTCGGTTTATCTGGAGAATGTGCAGATGAAATATTCGGCGGTTATCCGTGGTTTTATAGAGAAGATGATTTACAATCAAGTGCATTTCCGTGGATGCGTTCTACAGAAGCGCGTGAACAACTTCTGAAGAAAGAATGGAGAAATAAATTAAATTTACAACAATATGTACAACAACGCTATGAAGAATCCATTCAAGAAGTTCCTATTTTAGAGGGAGAAAGCCCATTAGAAGCGAAGAGACGACAATTATTTTATTTAAACATGGTATGGTTTATGACAACATTATTAGACAGAAAAGACCGTATGAGTATGGGGGCAAGCTTAGAAGTACGCGTTCCATTTGCGGACCACCGACTTGTCGAATATGCGTGGAATATTCCTTGGGAAATGAAAATGTATAAAAACCGCGAAAAAGGTCTATTGCGTAAGGCTTTAGAAGGATTACTTCCAAATGATATATTGTATAGAAAGAAAAGTCCGTATCCGAAAACGCATAACCCGCACTATACGAAAGCAGTCACAGTATGGCTCCAAGATTTATTAACGGATAAAGGCTCAATTTTGCATGAATTGTTCGATAAGGAGCAATTGAGCGGATTGATCCAGTCTGGCGGCAGTGCATTTCAAAAACCGTGGTTTGGTCAATTAATGACTGGGCCGCAGCTTTTAGCTCATTTAGCGCAAATTCATGTTTGGTTTAAAGAGTATGGGGTGAATATTAAGGAATAGGGAAAGAGCGGCTTATATTTATGTGAGCCGCTCTTTTTCTTAAATAAATTGTCATATAAAATTCAAAAACATATTAGAAATAATATTTATTTAGAATTATTATTTTGACGTACTTATTATTGCTTGTTATAATTGGAAACAAATGTTCTTGAAAAAGATTCTCATTTCCAAAATTGAGGTGCTATATAGATGACGAAGAAGAAAATAGGTTTGCTTGTAATGGCATATGGAACACCGGAGTCATTAGATGATGTAGAAGCTT
Source organism: Bacillus sp. FSL E2-0195 (assembly GCF_038003645.1). NCBI lineage: Bacteria > Bacillati > Bacillota > Bacilli > Caryophanales > Bacillaceae > Bacillus > Bacillus sp. FSL E2-0195. The sequence continues at coordinate 1,141,960 of NZ_JBBOPN010000001.1, forward strand.
ATTATACTCACATTCGTCATGGGCGTAAGCCATCTCTGGAGAAGCGCTCCAAAATTTAATCGGACGGTATAAAGCAATTAGTGGAATTTCACCGCTTGGGAAAATAATGAAAGAGCAGGCGCATAAATTAACAGATTCAATGAATAAAATGTTTACAGAGTATGAATTTGTTTGTTACTTAGGTTTAAAACACATTGCTCGATTTAGAAGTTTTATATGACACCGATTATGAATGTAAAGTTGTAACTGATGAATTAAATGGCACATATTTTAGACTAAATATGCCCAATTCACAATCTGTATTTATTGATTGTTTAGCTGAAATTGCTTCCAAAAAAATAAAGGAAATAGTTGACAAGGATTTAATTTTGAATAATAATTAGTTTATAATAACTTTAAATAAATAATAATTACTATGAAAGAAAGAGGAGGATCCCCCTGATGAATCCAAATAATCGCTTAACAACAAATCAAGGTGCTCCAGTTGGAGATAACCAAAATTCTCGTACAGCTGGTCGCCGTGGACCAGTATTGTTAGAAGACTATCATTTAGTAGAAAAACTTGCTCACTTTGATCGTGAACGTATTCCTGAGCGTGTTGTGCATGCGCGTGGTGCAGGTGCTCACGGCGTATTCGTAACGAAAAACAGCATGAAGCAATATACGAAAGCAGCGTTTTTACAAAATGAAGGAACTGAAACACCTGTATTCGTTCGTTTCTCAACGGTTATTCATGGCCAAGGTTCTCCAGAGACAGCTCGTGATCCGCGTGGGTTCGCTGTTAAATTTTATACAGAAGAAGGAAACTACGATATCGTAGGTAACCATTTACCAGTTTTCTTCATTCGTGATGCAATTAAATTCCCTGACATGGTGCATTCATTAAAGCCAGCACCTGATACAAATGTTCAAACACCAGATCGTTACTGGGATTTCATGACGTTAACTCCAGAATCTACACATATGATGACGTGGGTATTTTCTGATTATGGTACACCGGCAAACTACCGTGAAATGGAAGGATTCGGCGTACATTCATTTAAATGGATTAATGCAGAAGGTAAAATTGTTTACATTAAATATCATTGGAAGCCACAGCAAGGTGTGCGTAACTTAAGTGCAAAAGAAGTCGAGCAAGTGCAAGGAAAAGACTTCAATCATGCAACTCGTGATTTATTCGATGCAATCGAAAAAGGAAATTATCCGAAGTGGGATTTACACGTACAAGTGATGCAACTAGAAGAAACGGATTCTTTAGATTTCGATCCATTAGATCCGACGAAAGTATGGCCAGAAGATCGTTTCCCATTAATTGAAGTAGGGACGATGACGTTAAATCGTAACCCGAAAAACTTCTTTGCGGAAGTAGAACAAGTGGCGTTCTCTCCAAGTGCAACTGTAAATGGTATTGAACCATCTGAAGATAAATTATTGCAAGGTCGTTTATTCTCTTACCCAGATACACAGCGTTACCGCCTTGGTGCAAACTATTTACAAATTCCTGTAAACTGCCCATACGCAGCTGTTCGTAATCAACAACGTGATGGTGCGATGCAAGTGGATCAAAACCCATCTACAATAAACTACGAACCGAGCCGTCATACTGAAAATCCAGTTGAAGACCCAACTTACCGCGATTCAACTATGAAAGTAGAAGGCTACGTATCTCGTGAAAAAATTGACAAACCAAATGATTTCAAGCAAGCGGGTGAGCGTTACCGTTCATTCTCTAAAGAAGAGCAAGATAACTTAATTGCAAACTTAACAAATGACTTAAAAGACGTAAATGAGCGCACGAAATTATTAGCTGTTTGTAATTTCTTCCGTGCAGATCAAGAGTATGGAATACGCTTAGCGCAAGCTTTAAATGTTGATATTACGCAATATGTAGGGAATACTCCGAAATAAATAGGAAAAGACGACTGTTAAACGGTCGTCTTTTTTGTGTAAAATCATGCAGGGTATTTTTCGTTTTAGTTATGTCGGAATTTGTTGGTAAATCGATATATTTGAAAAAACGTTGATATATTTACGAAAATACAAGGCGGGGTATGCTGCCGCCCTGTACAATAAAAAGAGAGGCAATCTACTACCAATAGATTGCCTCTCTTTTTTTAGTTCACTCGCTCAGTATACTCATAAGCTTTCTCCCCATGCATCGAAATATCAAGCCCCATATGTTCCTCATGCTCATCGACTCGAACAGGGAGGAAGAAGTTGATCGCTTTAATAATGGCATACGTCATTATGATTGTGAATGCATATGTTGCTCCTATTGCTACAAGTTGTTTGAAAAGGAGAGCTGCGTTTCCGTAAAATAATCCGTTAGCGCCATCACCGTTTACAGTAGTGGTTGCAAATAGTCCAGTTGCAATACCACCCCAAGTTCCTCCGATGCCGTGGCATCCAAATGCATCGAGTGTATCGTCGTATCCGAACTTCGTTTTTAAGAAGAAGACAGCGCCAAAGCATAATATACCGCCAATTGCTCCGATAAGAAGAGCGGAGAAAGGTGTAACGAATCCGCAAGCCGGCGTAATTGCGACTAAACCAGAAACAACCCCACAAGCAGCTCCCATCGCAGTCGGCTTCGATTGGAAGAACCATTCAGAAAGCATCCAAGTTAGAGCTGAGGCAGCGGCGGCTATATTTGTATTAATAAATGCAGTTAAAGCTACGTCATTTAAAGATAATGCACTACCGACGTTAAAACCGAACCAGCCGAACCAGAGTAAGCCTGCGCCTAACATTGTAAATGGTAAATGATGAGGAGAGGTGCCGCTTATGTTTTTTCGTTTTCCTAGGAAAATAGCTAATACAAGACCGGCAACACCAGATGTGATATGAACGACATTACCGCCAGCGAAGTCTAACGCGCCGAGTTCTCTCAGCCATCCGCCAACGCCCCATACCCAATGAGCGACAGGATTGTAAACGATTGTTGTCCAAAGAAGGATGAAAATAAGAAAGGCAGAAAATCGCATTCTTTCGGCGAATGCACCTGAAATTAAAGCGGGAGTTAAAATAGCGAACATGAGTTGGAACATCATAAATAAATTGTGAGGAATAGTAGATGAGTAGTCTGGATTTGGTGCGTAGGTAACTCCGTTTAGAGCGAACCAATCGAGATTGCCGATAAGTCCGTGCCAATCTGGTCCGAATGATAAAGAATAGCCGATAACAATCCATTGAATCGAAACGATAGCCATTGCGCTATAACTATGCATTGTCGTGCTGAGTACGTTTTTACTGCGAACCATGCCCCCGTAAAAAAGTGCCAATCCTGGTGTCATCAACATGACCATTACTGTCGTTACAAACATAAAAACTGTATCTCCCGTATTCATTCTCTCTCCTCCTATGATGTTAGAAAAAATAACATCGTCTTGTTATGTTTCATATCATATTCGAAATAAAAAGAAAAATCAACTAAAAATTCAGAAAACTTTTTAAGTAATGTTAGAAAATCTAACATTAGGTATTTTGGATGGATAAAATCAACGTATGCGATTTGTTCTAATAATTGGTATAATATTCTTACAATTAGAAGTTTGGGGGATGCGTGTGAAAAAAATATGGACTAAGGAACTATTCATTTGTTTTTGTTTAGCTGTTATTTTGTTTGTACCAGTACATACTTTTGCGGAAGAAAAAAGGGAATGGCGAGATGAAGTTATATATTCCATTATGATTGATCGCTTTAATAACGGAGAATCGAAAAATGACAAACAGTTAGACGTTGGTAATTTAGAAGGGTATCAGGGCGGAGATATAAGAGGGATTATAAAAAGATTGGACTACATAAAAGAAATGGGATTTACTACTATTATGCTTTCGCCGCTTTTTGAAAGTGAAAAGTATGATGGATTAGGCGTTCGAAACTTTCAAAAAGTAAATGAACATTTCGGAACAGAAAATGATGTGAAAGAACTTGTAAAAGTGGCTCATCAAAAAGGAATGAAAGTTGTCTTTCAATTTCCGTATGCAGAAAATGAGCAACAATTAATAGACTCGATGAAATGGTGGATAAAAGAAGTTGATTTAGACGGAAGTTATGTGATACATAGTGAAAAAAAGCCGCGTGCTTTTTGGGATGAAGTGCAAAAGGATTTGCAGAAGGTAAAGAAAGATTTTCGCATTATGACAAAGGAAGATAATGAGTACTATAAAAAAATAGTAGAGTCATTTTCAAAAGCAGATATGTCTGTGAAACCTTTATATGATGTGAGCGGAAAAGAAGAGGAATTCGCTACGTTTTTAGATAATCAAGAAACAAAGAGATTTGCACGTATTGCAAAAGAAAATATGTATTACCCGCCGTCTCGTTTAAAACTAGCGCTCACTTACTTATATACATCCCCGGGGATACCGAATTTTTATTACGGGACTGAAATTGCATTAGACGGGGGAGATGCTCCAGATAATAGACGATTAATGGATTTTAAATCGGATGAAAAGTTTATGCAGCACATAACGAAGCTAGGTGAACTTAGACAAACGAGACCATCTTTACGACGTGGTACGTTTGAACTTCTATATGATAAAGATGGAATGAGTATATTAAAACGAAAGTATAAAGATGAAGTAACACTAGTAGCGATTAATAATACGAAAGAGACGAAAAAGGTTTCCTTACCTGTAAGTGCAATTGGTGAAAAACAAGAGTTAAGAGGATTGTTAGAAGACGAAATTATAAGAGAAGAAAACGGAAAGTTTTATCTTGTTTTAAAGCGCGAAGAGTCGAATGTGTATAAAGTTAGCGAAGAAACAGGTGTGAATTGGTTGTTTATCTCCTTAATAGTCGGTGTGAACGTATTATTTATTGCTTTTTTAATTGCGGTTAAAAAGAAAAGATCCTCTGTATAGATAGAGGATCTTTTTTTCTTAGCGGTAGTTAATGAACTGTACGTCGATTGGTAAGTCGACGCTGCGAACGGCTGCGATTACTGCTTGTAAGTCATCACGGCTTTTCGCTGTTACGCGTACTTGGTCATCTTGTACTTGCGTTTTTACTTTTAATTTCATTTCTTTAATGATGTTGTTAATTTTTTTCGCGTTATCTTTATCGATACCTTGTTGCAGAGTTGCACGTTGGCGAACAGTATTACCAGATGCAGTTTCAACTTTTCCGTAGTCCAAGTTTTTAATTGGAACGTTACGTTTTACAAGTTTAGAAATTAGAACGTCTTTTACTTGGTCTAATTTGAACTCGTCATCAGAAGTTAAAACAAGTACTTCTTTTTCTAATTTAATATCACTTTTACTACCTTTAAAGTCATATCGGTTTTGGATTTCCTTTAATGCGATGTTAATTGCGTTTGTTACTTCAGGTAATTCTACTTTCGAAACGATGTCAAAAGAACTCTCTTTTGCCATAGTTAGCACCTCCAAATAAATTTCTATCTTTTCATGCACCTAAATAGGCTATGTAATATACATATTAAAGTATAGCGGAAAATACATCGATTAGATAGAGCGTTGCAACTTAAGTGTTTTGACGGATCATCCGTAGGGGAATATAGTCCTATAGATACAGTCTTTATTTAATTATAGTGAATTTTGGGCAGTTGGACAAATAAAGGAAAAATCGTGTTATAATTAACTTTTGTTTGGAATGATAAAAAAGATAACTTTATATATAGAGAAGGGAATTAAAAAATATGTATTTGCAATTAGGATCGATTGAACAGGTAACTGTTTTACGCGAAACGGAAATCGGATATATGGTTGGAAACGAAGAGGAAGAAATCTTCCTACATAAAAACGAATTAGCTGGAGAAATTGCAGAAGGCGATACGATTGATGTATTCTTATACCTTGATCACCAAAATCGTATTTCAGCAACAATGAAGGAACCAATTATTACAACACATGATTGGAATTGGGTAAAGGTTGTAGAAGTTATTCCTAGTTTAGGTGTGTTTGTTGATATTGGTGTATCAAAAGATATACTAATTCCACTTGATGAGTTTCCAATTTATATGCCAGTATGGCCTCAAGAAGGCGACGAATTATATTGTACGTTAAAATTAACGAATCGTGATCGTTTAATTGCTCTTCCGGCAAGAGACAGTGATATGCAAGAAATTATCGTAGATGCAACGCCATCTATGCGTAATAAAAACGTAAATGGACGTGTGTATCGCTCACTTCAAGTTGGTTCATTCATACTAACTGACGAGCATTTCCGTGCTTTCTTACACCATACAGAAAGAAAAGAACAAGTCCGCATCGGTGAGCGCGTAACAGGTCGTATTATTGACGTAAAAGATGACGGTACAATTAACATTTCACTTCTTCCTCGTAAAGAAGAAGGAATGGAAGATGATGCAGCAGTACTTTATGCATATATGGAAGAACGAGGCGGAGCGATGCCGTTTTGGGATAAGAGCAACCCAGAAGACATTAAAGAACGTTTCAATATGAGTAAAGCTGCCTTTAAGCGCGCACTTGGTAAACTGATGAAAGAAGAAAAGATTTACCAAGAAGAAGGCTGGACTTACTTTAAGAAATAAGATAAATGAAAAAGAACTATTTTTTCTCTAAGTTTATTAGGGAGGAGGTAGTTCTTTTTACGTTCGGCACAAAAGGAGAAAGGGAGTAAGAGAATCATTGGAAGAGGAATATTTTTAAAAATATAGAAGGGATAGATAGTTATATCTATATGAGAGAGAGTTTGAATTTAATTTTGATTGAAAAGAAATGAGGTATGTAAATGAAATATTATAGTTCCGGATACCTCATAATTTCCTACGATAGGGAACTTATCTATAAAGAATGCAATATTGAGGGGCTATCACAAAAGATTTTAACAATATGTAATGGGATTCGGCCTACATTTCCGGATTATTAGTTTTTCCCTTGGTGTAATTCAAATAAAAATGATCCTATTGCTCAGATGATAAATGGAAGGTTGAAGATTAGTAAAGAGGAACGTGAAAGTGGACAATCTTTTTTAGATACACTAATGGAAGAAGAAAAGTTCTCGTGGCCGAATGCTTTTAAAAATTTAGAAGATGCGAGATTCTTTAAGCGAAATTATTTAAAAGGGATAGAAAATTTAGAGATTATTAGTTTGCATCTTTCAGAAGAGTATCGGACGGATTTCTTAATGAATGAGCGAGAAGAAAATGATTTTGAAGTTTCTATATATGATTTTATCGAAAGTGCATTACCTGCTGATGTTGAGAACGATGAAATATTAGGATTTGATATATGTGGTTTTAGTAACAATAATTTTTATTCTTTTATTCATAATAATTTACAAGAGGATTTTGGTAAGAAATTAAATGAATTATCATTTGTTGATAAGTATGAAGATGCAAAGCAGATTATCCATTTAATTGATGATGGGGAAATTGAGGCAGAAGAGGTATTGTGGTATCCGTGGTTAATTTTGAAATGCATATAACTTGTTAGAGAAAGAGGTATAAGCATCGAATTAAAATGGAGGTAGAATTAGATCATATCACTTGGCATTATAAAATCTTGAAGAAAAAGTTAAAAATGTTGATAGAAGATTAAAAAAGCACGATCTTATTTTTTCAATAAGATCGTGCTTTATTTTAGTTCTCTTTCCCAAAAAGATGAGAAAATGTATCTTTCAAGTCACTATCGTTTATTTTAATATCCGCCTTTTTTAATTCACCTTGTAATAATTTTTGACCGAAGGAAGGGTCGGCAAGACGTTCTTCTTCTAAGTCTTTACGTATAGAGTCTTTCACTTTATCGTAAGGTTGTAAATCTTTTTTATCAGTTAGTTTAATAATGTGATAGCCGTTTGGTGATTTTACGGGATTGCTAATTTGGCCGGGCTTTAATTTGTAGGCAGCTTTTTCAAATTCAGGTGTCATTTTTCCTGCCCCGAAGTATCCGAGGTCTCCGCCATTATCTTTTGATGCTAAATCTTGAGATTCTTGTTTTGCTAATTCTTCAAATGAAGTGCCGGTATCTAATTTCTTCTTTATCTCTTTTGCTTCATTTTCGTTACTTACTAAAATGTGACTAGCTTTAATTTCTGGTTTATAGTGGTCTTTCACATCTTTTTCTGTAACGCTTTGTTTAATCGCTTCATTCAATGCAAGTTTGAATTTAATTTGATTTTTGAAATCTTCTTCATCTTTTAAACGATTATTTTCTAGTGTTGCTTTGAATTGTTCTCCATATTGATCTTTTGCTTTTTCTACTTCTTTATCTACTGCATCATCAGATACTTTATATTTTTTAGTAATAACATCTTGTGCTACCATTTCGTATAGCGTGTCTTTTCCGTATCGATCTTTCAATTGTTTTTCGAAATCGCTCTTTGTAATGGTTGAGTTTGTTGTTGTAGCGATTGTGGCCGAGTCATTTTTTTGTCCGCAAGCAGATAGCATTAATATACTTATTAGTGCAGTGATAATGAATGTACTTTTTCCTTTCATGCTAACACCTCATCCGAATATGTTATCGCTATTGTAGAATATAGAAGTGAACATGAAGTGAATTTTTAATGTTTTTTCCCTGTAAAATGTAAAAAAAGTACATCAACATTAACGTTGATGTACGATGTAATCAAAGGTGATCGGTTTTCTTAGAATATGCACGTTTTCCTTGCTGAATATTTTTTTGCTCTTGTTCATTTTTTTGAGTGCGCTTTGCATTATTGTCGCGTGCTTTTTTGTCGTTATCGCTAGTATGTGGCATATGTATCAACTCCATTTCTAAACGTTGTATGTTTATCATTTCCTTTTTCGTAAAGACTATGTATAGCGGTGCATTCATGAATACTAAAGGTGGATTAGAAATGGATTTGAAGCTGAATTATACTGAACTTATTAAGAAGTTAGTCGTTGTAATTATTGCGGGTTTATTAAATGCGATTGGGATGAATTTATTTTTAACACCAGCGAAAGTGTATGCGAGTGGTTTTGCTGGATTGTCTCAATTATTGTCACAAATATTAGGTGACTTTTTATCTATTCATATATCTACGGGGGTATTGTTTAGTTTGTTTAATATTCCTGTCGTTATTTTAGCGTGGAAAAAGGTTGGGAAGGCCTTTACATTTTTTAGTTTTCTTTGTGTTGTATTTATGACTTTGTTTTTAGAAATTATCCCAGTTAGAGCGGTTTCGCACGATATTATATTGAATGCGATTTTTGGTGGGATTATTTCAGCGATTGGGGTAGGGGTTGCTTTAAAGTGGGGGGCTTCTACAGGTGGTCTAGATATTATTGCTATGATTTTATCAAAAATAAAAGATAAGCCTGTCGGCACGTATTTTTTCTTCTTTAATGCACTTATCATTATCGCTGCTGGCTACGTGTATGGATGGGAAAAGGCATTATATACTTTAGTCACTTTGTATGTATCAACGAGAATTATTGATGCGATTCATACCCGTCATGTGAAGATTACGGCATTAATTGTTACAAAGAACGGGGCAGATGTGCGAAAAGCGATTCACTCTCGCTTAGTGAGGGGGATTACAACTATACCAGCAACAGGTGCTTATACAAATGAAAATAAAGAAATGTTAATGATTGTTATTACTCGTTACGAGTTGTACGAATTAGAGAGGGTTATTAAACAAGTGGACCCAGGTGCATTTACAAATATACTGCAAACGGTCGGTGTGTTTGGATTGTTTAGAAAAGATTAAGGAGGACCAAAGCTGGTCCTCCTTTTTTAATGCGAATTCGTAATGTTTTGCAATTGCTCCTGCATTTCACGTAGCTGAACTTTTTCAGCAGTTGAAGAGTTTGCATAAGCAGAGTGCAAAGAGTTTTTTGCTCTATAAACGAGTTCCTGTTGTTCAGCGCCACTTGAACAAGAAACGGCACTTGAAACAGCGTCTCTAGCTTGTTGGAATAGTAAGTTCCCCATTTAAACCCCTCCAAATGAAGAGTTACTTCTCGCTTTTTCTGCCTCAGCTAATGTACCTCTGTACGGGAATCTTGCATCATGCTTCATAACAGCATCGGCTCCTTGCTGGATAAAACGCTTTGATTTGTTCTTTTTACCCATTCGAAAAACCCCCTTTATTTAGCTGAAAACAATTGACGCGCTTTCTCTTGCGTCTAATAATAGTATGAGCGTTTGGCGAGAAACTATAAGCAGGGAATTTTTAGATTACAATCCAAGAACCTCTTCTAAATATAGAGCGATACCATCTTCTTCATTCGTTAATGTCGTATGATTTGCAAGTGATTTTAATTCAGGAATCGCATTACCCATTGCGATTCCATGACCAGCAAATTCGATCATTTCAAAGTCGTTATCCTCATCACCAAAAGCGATAATTCGCTCTTTAGGAATATTATAATGGCCTGAAATTTTTTGTAATCCGACAGCTTTATTTAATCCGCTTTTTACGATTTCAATAATTGGCCAAGGCGCACCCCATTTTCTATGGTCGATGACTTCAGCATGCATATCTGTTAAATGTTGGCGAATTGCAGCAGAATGCTCGTCATGTGCATCGATTAATAAGCAAGTTGGATGGTCGTTTAAAATATTTAATAAATCTCCTGTGAATATCTTTGGAGAACCGAATTCAAAAATATGTTTTTTATCTTCATCAATTTCACGGACATACACATCATCGATGACTTCAGCATAGACATTTTTCACGCCGAAATCAAAGCAAGCTCGGACGATTTCTTGCGCTGTTGAAAGTTCAAGAGGAGAGTGATGTGTTCCCCAACTTGAATCAAGAGGGTGATGCACGTAAGCTCCATTAAAGTTTACGATTGGTGTGTTAAGGCTAAGTTCTTTATAATAATCGTAACTAGCGCGGAATGGACGCCCTGTTGAAATAACGACAATATGTCCTTGTTCTTTTGCTTTTGCAATTGTGTTTTTCGTTCTTGGAGAAATTATTTTGTTGTCTGTTAATAAAGTTCCGTCTAAGTCTAATGCGATTAAATGTTGTTTGTTCATAATTTCACCTCTTATAATAATTTTTTTGATTCTATCTGTATTTCCGTTTTTAATATGCAGAAATAAGAGGTTAGACTGGGTGAAACTACTGTAGATGAAAGTTTCACTATATATCCATCTTACGTCGCGAAGCGCTGTGGTGTCTACTATTTCTCGTTGGAAATTAGGAAAAGTCAATATCTTTTTAGAAAGTTCAAACAATGTTTCTTTCATTATGTACAATTTGTGAAAAGGGTTACATTGTTTGAATGATGCGACTTATAATGAACATGTAATCTTCTCGTATATGTTTGACTCTCCTTTGAAACTGGCCTAAAGTAGGTTGGTTTCTTTTTTTTCAACAAATATGCCAATAATTCCTGCTTAAGCTTGTGTAATTATATATATGTACATGGGTAAACCGTAGTACTTGTTTCCTAAACATGACAGAAAAGCTTTCTTTTAAAATGGATATACTAATGAGGCAAGACGTCATGGAAGGAGAATGGAAATGGGACAAAATCGCAGGTTTCGTTCAGGGCAAAAAGCGCCAAATGATGGCATTTACGTAGAAATTGGTGAAACGGGAAGTATGGTGAAAAATCCGCAAATGGTACAATTAACTGCCGGTGAAAAGTTTCCAGAGAACGCAAATCATAACCGTCAGTGGACATATAAAAGAAAACCGTAACAGAAGCCGCAATCGTTATTGCGGCTTTTTTGATTAGGAAAATGAATGTTACTTTTTTCTTTTTCCGATAATAAGTTTGAACTACATAAGCAAAATTATTGTATAAAAAAGTCAGTTGGCGTATAATCAAATCAAAGGTCAAAGAAAGTCAAACATTTGGAGGGCTGTAAAGATGGACTTAAATCAAATGACAACGAAAACACAGGAAGCGATTATGAGTGCTCAATCTTTAGCGGTATCTCATCATCATCAAGAAGTAGATACTGTTCATCTATTGCTTACGTTATTAGAGCAACAAGACGGATTAACGGTACGTATTTTTCAAAAAATGAATGTCGATATAGAAGCGTTAAAGCAAGGTGTAGAAAGTTTAATTAAGAAAAAGCCTTCTGTAACTGGAAGCGGGGCAGAGGCAGGGAAATTATATGTAACAGGTGCTTTGCAACAACTGCTTGTAAGAGCAGGAAAAGAAGCGGAGAAATTGCGAGATGACTACATTTCAATCGAACATGTATTACTTGCTTTTTCTGAAGAAAAAGGCGATATAAATCAATTATTCGCAAAATTTTATATTACGAAAGATAACTTATTACAGTCTTTAATGACAGTTCGGGGGAATCAAAGAGTGACTAGTCAAAATCCAGAAGCAACTTATGAAGCGTTAGAAAAATATGGCCGTGATTTAGTGGCTGAAGTAAGAGCGGGGAAAATTGATCCTGTAATTGGCAGAGATAGTGAAATTCGCCGCGTGATCCGCATTCTTTCACGCAAAACGAAAAATAACCCCGTTTTAATCGGAGAGCCAGGTGTTGGTAAAACAGCAATCGTTGAAGGATTAGCGCAGCGTATTGTGAAAAAAGATGTCCCAGAAGGATTAAAAGATAGAACAATTTTCGCTTTAGATATGAGTGCACTTGTGGCCGGAGCAAAATTCCGCGGTGAGTTTGAAGAACGTCTGCAAGCTGTATTAAATGAAATTAAAAAGAGTGAAGGTCGCATTTTATTATTCATTGATGAACTTCATACAATCGTCGGCGCTGGTAAAACAGAAGGAGCGATGGATGCGGGAAATATGTTAAAACCAATGCTAGCGCGTGGTGAACTGCATTGTATCGGGGCAACGACATTAGATGAATACCGTAAATATATTGAGAAAGATCCAGCGTTAGAAAGACGTTTCCAACAAGTGTTAGCAGAAGAGCCAACTGTTGAGGATACAATTTCCATTTTACGTGGTTTAAAAGAGCGTTTTGAAATTTATCACGGTGTAAATATTCATGATCGCGCGATTGTAGCGGCATCTGTTTTATCAGATCGATATATTTCGGATCGTTTCTTGCCCGATAAAGCAATTGATCTTGTTGATGAAGCTTGTGCAACAATTCGAACAGAAATTGATTCTATGCCAACAGAACTAGATGAAGTAACGCGCCGCATTATGCAGCTGGAAATTGAAGAAGCTGCTCTTGGGAAAGAAAAGGACTTAGGTAGTCAAGAGCGCCTAAAAACATTGCAACGTGAATTATCGGATTTAAAAGAAGTTGCAAGTAGTATGAGAGCGAAATGGGAGAAAGAAAAAGAAGACATTCATAAAGTGCGTGACTTACGTGAACATTTAGAGCGCTTGCGCCGTGAGTTAGAAGAAGCAGAAGGAAATTACGATTTAAATAAAGCGGCTGAGCTTCGCCACGGGAAAATTCCAGCTATCGAAAAAGAGTTAAAAGAAGCGGAAGAGATGGGTGCACATAATAAACAAGAGAATCGTTTATTACGCGAGGAAGTAAGTGAAGAAGAAATTGCAGACATTGTTTCAAGGTGGACTGGTATTCCTGTCGCAAAACTTGTTGAAGGTGAACGTGAGAAATTATTACGTCTTGAACAAATTTTATCAGAGCGTGTTATCGGTCAAGAGGAAGCGGTAAGCCTTGTATCAGACGCAGTACTTCGTGCTCGCGCTGGTATTAAAGATCCGAATCGTCCAATTGGTTCATTTATTTTCTTAGGCCCTACAGGTGTTGGTAAAACTGAGCTTGCAAAAACGTTAGCGCAAACATTATTTGACAGTGAAGAGCAAATGATTCGTATCGATATGTCTGAGTATATGGAGAAACACGCGGTGTCACGCTTAATTGGAGCGCCTCCTGGATATGTTGGATATGAAGAAGGTGGTCAATTAACAGAAGCAGTAAGACGTAAACCGTATTCTGTTATTTTGTTAGATGAAATCGAAAAAGCACATCCAGAAGTATTCAACATTTTATTACAAATGTTAGACGATGGACGCATTACAGATTCACAAGGACGTACAGTAGACTTTAAAAATACGGTTATTATTATGACTTCAAATATTGGATCTGCTCACTTATTAGAAGGGCTAGAAGAAGATGGTTCTATTAAAGAAGAGTCAAGAGAACTTGTAATGGGACAATTAAGAGGACATTTCCGACCAGAATTCTTAAACCGTGTCGATGAAATTATTTTATTCAAACCTCTTACAAGGAATGAAATTAAAGATATTGTTGATAAGATTGTACAAGAATTACAAGGGCGTTTAGCAGATCGCCACATATCATTAGAATTGACGGAATCTGCAAAAGAATTTGTTGTAGAAGCTGGATTCGATCCGCTGTACGGAGCTCGTCCGTTAAAACGATACGTACAGCGTCAAGTTGAGACGAAATTAGCGAGAGAATTAATTGCAGGAGTGATTACTGACAATAGTCACGTAGTGGTTGATGTAGAAAATAACGAATTAGTCGTTCATGTAAAGTAAAAAAAGAGTTCGGATAAAATCCGGACTCTTTTTTTAGTGTTGTTCTACTGGCTCGTTTGGAATCGCAGCTGCAATCGCTAATACTAATACCGCAAGAACAACTGAGAAAATAGACGCTTGGTTAAAATCGTATGTACCGCCAGTCATAGAGCCGATTACATAGCTCATCATATGTACAAGTGCGAACGACCAAATTAATGCCCAAATGAAACGCATATTTTACACCTCTATTCGTTCAATCTGTCCTTATTGTAACACAATTGAAAAAAGAATATAGAAAAATATTTGTAGATTTTTCAACGCAAATTTGCATTCTGTTCATACATTATAAAAGAGTACTTTTATACGTTTAGAAAATAAGGCGGGGGAAAAATGAGTATTACGGAACGTTTTTTTTACTTAGAAAAAGAACCATGTGTAATTTATTTACCGGAAAAGCCAAATGGATTTTCTGTTATGCTCCTAGGAGATTATAACTATTTTATTGAGAATGGTACAAGTTTATGGACACAGCATGCAGGGAGAGCTTATTTTTTACAGGGCCTTATTGAAAAAGGCTATACGGTCTTTTCATCTAACTTATACGGAAGGCATTGGGGAAACGATCGAGCTGTTCGTCTTGCAAAACGTTTGTATGATGTCGTTCTAAGAAAAGAGACGTTGAATGCGAAAATGCACATTATGGCAGATGGTATGGGAGCGCTTGTAGCACTGGAGATGATGAACAAATACCCTGAATGTATACGTTCTGTCGTTATGTTAAATCCGTGTTTAGATTTACCAGAATATGTGGATTTTGAGAAAGAGCATAAGTTTTTTTACAAAAGATTAGTGAAGGAATTAAGTTTGGCGTATGATTCCAAAGAAGAAGAATTAGAATCAAAAATAAATAAGAAATCATTTGCGCTTCTGCCGTCTTGTGTACCTGTTAAAGTTTTTGTCTCAACACAGGAAAAAAGAGGAAGAAAACAATTGTTACGTAAATACGAGAAAATGAGGCAATTCAATCAATGCGATACTTCTGTTTTATTCCATCTGCAAGATGTGAAATATAAAATGGTTAGACAAACGACTGATTTCTTTAAAAAATATGAAGAAGAATTGTGAAGCTCCCATATACATAAATGAGGAGCTATTTGTTTCAAGGGGAAAGGGTTGGTGGTATGAAACGCGTGCTGATTATAGGTGCACTTACGTTTGTAGGTTATCACCTTGTGAATAAAATGATTGCAGAAGAAGTAGAAGTATATGGTCTTGATTTTGATGAATTTGATAGTATGACAAAAATTAATGAAGAGAAATTATTGTTGATTGGGCGGAATGCGTTATTTACGTACTATTCTATAAGGGATGAAGACGGATGGCGATCGGTAGAGGAAGAGAGTTTCGATACAGTTTATTTTTGCTTGTATGAGCCGAATCAGCAAAGTGGATTTCGGAATGAAAGGGTCATATTACAATATTTAAAACGAATCGTAAGGATGTGTGAAAAAAATAAAGTAAAGTTAAATCTAATTTCTTCTATTGAAATAGGAAGCACTGAAGAATCCGAAAACAAACATCTATTTTCGAAAGTGGAAGAAGGGTTGAAAAAAGGCGAATTACAATATAGTGCATATCGAGTTCCTACATTATATGGGCCGTGGCAACCGTCGTTTATGATGTATCATCAGCTTATTTTATCAGAACTTGATGAAAAAGAGTGCCGTTGTATAAATGGAGAAAAAGGAAGTGATTTACTTTACGTTGAAGATGTATGTGAATATTTATGGGAAAATGGAATGAATGTAAAACACCTCGGTATATATAATTTACTTAGTGGAAAAGAAGAGTTATGGGAAAAAGGTATGAGTCTTTTACATGCAGATGATAAAGTAAATAACAAAAATGTGGAAGTAAGGGATGAAGCTGTAGAGGTTATTTCTATTCAAAAAAATACACCAGTAGAATTCGGTTTAAATAAACAATTGGCACATATGAAAAAATATAAAGAGTTATACGAAGGGTAGCATGCATGTTACACTATTGTATGGATAATTGATTGAAAAGCTTTAATGGAGAGGAAGAGATTACATGAACGAAAAAAGTATGCAATTTTTACAAATCGCAATGAAGCATTTACCAGAAGCAAAGGCAATTTTAGATTCTAATGGAATTGCACTTGATATGGAGAAAGCACAGCCGGTGTTAGAGCTATTGATGAAAGTAATGGGCGAAGCATATGAGCTTGGGAAAGCAGATAAAGAATAAAACCAAACCCTTCTTTTTTGATGGAAGAGAGGCTCGAACCGTGGATAGAAGCGGTAAGGGCCTTTTTTTATTTCGAGCGAGGTAATACCAGAGAGATGATGAGGTTAAAGGGAAAGGTTATGAGGAGAACGTCTTAGTTTTGAAGGAAAGCAGATAAAGAATAAAACCAAACCCTTCTTTTTTGATGGAAGAGAGGCTCGAACCGTGGATAGAAGCGGTAAGGGCCTTTTTTTATTTCGAGCGAGGTAATACCAGAGAGATGATGAGGTTAAAGGGAAAGGTTATGAGGAGAAGGTCTTAGTTTTGAAGGGAAAGCAGATAAAGAATAAAACCAAATCCTTCTTTTTTGATGGGAGAGAGGCTCGAGCTGTGGATAGAAGCGGTAAGGGCTTTTTTTGTTGCGAGCGGAGTAAGGTCAAAAGTATTGGGAAGTTTATCTTTTGAAAGGATAGGGATTTTTCTGTTTCTTTTAATGAAAAATAAAGTTAGTAATACGCTGTCTTATTTTTTTAGCTGAAATATATTCTAGACAAAAGTACATTTATGTTTTAAAATTAGTACCAAGTCATAATAATTGATATAAAACGGAGGGCTGCGATGTGAACGTGGGCATTTTAGGGATCGGAAGATATGTGCCAGAAAAAGTAGTCACAAATCACGATTTAGAGAAAATCGTAGATACATCTGATGAATGGATTCGTACGAGAACGGGAATTGCAGAAAGACGCATTGCCGATGATACAATAGATACTTCATATATGGCGGTAGAGGCTTCTAAAAAAGCACTTGAAGATGCCGGGATTAGCGGAGAGGATATCGATCTTATTTTAGTGGCAACAGTAACGCCAGATCGCGCATTCCCAGCAGTAGCTTGTGTAATCCAAGAAGCAATTGGCGCAAAACACGCAGCAGCAATGGATTTAAGTGCAGCATGTGCTGGCTTTATGTACGGAATGATTACAGCGCAGCAATTTATTCAAACGGGAACTTATAAAAATGTATTAGTAGTTGGTAGTGACAAACTATCTAAAATTGTAGACTGGAACGATCGAAATACAGCAGTACTATTTGGGGACGGAGCAGGTGCTATCGTAATGGGAGCTGTTTCGGAAGGAAAAGGTGTACTTTCTTTTGAATTAGGAGCGGACGGAAGTGGCGGTAAGCATCTTTATCAAGACGAGTATGTTATGATGAACGGCAGAGAAGTCTTTAAATTTGCTGTTCGCCAACTTGGTGATTCCTGTCTTCGCGTGTTAGAAAAAGCGGGACTTACGAAAGAGGATGTGGACTTCTTAGTACCACATCAAGCGAATATTCGTATTATGGAATCTGCAAGAGAAAGATTAAATTTACCGAAAGAAAAAATGAGTATGACAATTGAAAAGTTCGGTAATACATCGGCTTCTTCAATTCCAATTGCAATGGTAGAGGAATTGCAAAATGGACGTATTCAAGATGGTGATTTAATTATACTAGTCGGTTTTGGCGGCGGGTTAACATGGGGAGCAGTAGCTCTTCGTTGGGGTAAATAAGGACTGAGAGAAAAAAAGGAGTGTATTTTGTATGGAAAAAAAGAGGGTCGTAATTACAGGGCTAGGAGCTGTTACACCGATCGGAACAGATGTTGAAACAGCTTGGGAAAACATTAAAAACGGTGTATCCGGAATCGGACGACTTACAAGAATAGATTCAGAACAAATTCCTGCAAAAGTAGCAGCAGAAATTAACGACTTTGAAGTCGAAAAATATATAGATAAAAAAGAAGCGCGCCGTATGGACCGCTTTACGCAATATGCAGTAGCAGCAGCGAAAATGGCAGTTGCGGATGCGAAGCTTGAAATTACAGAAGAAAATGCACCACGCATTGGTGTATGGGTTGGTTCTGGTATTGGTGGTATGGAAACATACGAAGAACAATTTAAGATTTTTACTGAA
Organism: Bacillus sp. FSL E2-0195; assembly: GCF_038003645.1. NCBI lineage: Bacteria > Bacillati > Bacillota > Bacilli > Caryophanales > Bacillaceae > Bacillus > Bacillus sp. FSL E2-0195. Next base: position 1,160,511 of record NZ_JBBOPN010000001.1, read on the forward strand.
AAAGGTCCGCGCCGCGTGAGCCCATTCTTCGTACCAATGATGATTCCAGATATGGCAGCAGGTCAAGTGTCAATCGCTACAGGAGCGAAAGGAATTAATACTTGCTCTGTAACAGCTTGTGCATCTGGAGCAAACTCAATTGGTGATGCGTTTAAAGTAATCCAGCGCGGTGATGCTGATGCGATGATAACAGGCGGAGCAGAAGCGCCATTAACAAGTATGGCATTCGCTGGGTTTAGCTCAGCGAAAGCATTAACATTCAATGAAGATCCAGCAACGGCTTGCCGCCCATTCGATAAAAATCGTAGCGGTTTCGTAATGGGTGAAGGATCAGGAATTCTTATTCTTGAAGAATTAGAGCACGCATTAGCACGTGGTGCTCACATTTATGCGGAAATTGCTGGTTACGGTGCAACTGGTGATGCGTTCCATATTACAATGCCTGCTCCTGGCGGTGAAGGCGGAGTTCGTGCGATGCGTCAAGCTTTAGCTGATGCAGGTCTAGAGCCAAAAGATATTGATTACATTAATGCACATGGTACAAGTACAGATGCAAATGAAAAGTATGAAACGATGGCAATTAAAGAAACTTTCGGTGAGCATGCATATAAAGTAGCGATTAGCTCAACGAAATCAATGACAGGTCATTTATTAGGAGCAGCTGGTGCTGTTGAAGCGATCTTCTCTATTAAATCAATTACAGACGGAGTAATTCCTCCGACGATTAACTATGAAACACCAGATCCAGAATGTGATTTAGATTACGTACCAAATACAGCGAGGCATCAAGAAGTGCGAGCTGTATTAAGTAATTCATTAGGATTCGGTGGTCATAACGCAGTATTAGTATTTAAAGCATATAAATAATATGTACAATAAGGTGTCTTTTCGTAAAGTATTACGAAAAGACACCTTATTTATTTTTAATCACCTTTACGTTCCTTTCTTTTTTGCATATACATAAGAAAAGGAGGGATGAAGGTGGGGGTTGTTGAAACGGCAGAATGGTTACATCTGTATTATGGACGTCCAGAGAAGCTTTGTGAGAAATTTACAAAGTATATTCCATTGCCAAAAGAGAGGCTGTATCGCTTTTTAATCTCTAAAGGTATGTATCGCCCAGTAATGCGGGGGGAGCAGGAAATTAAAGAGTTAGAGAAGAAAGAAATTTGGAAAGAACTTAGCATGGAGTATGAAAAATTGAAAGGTTGGCTAAAAGGTCCAGATGTCCCTATCTTTATTTTATTATCAGATTCATACAATCGAACTGTACAAGAGGAATATAACGGGAAGGCTGGCTTATCTATGCGTCACGTTATTTTCTTATTCGTATGTGGACGTAATTCAGTAGAGGAACTAAAAGCTTTATTAACGCATGAATACCATCATATATGTAGGTTACATCAAATTGAGACGAAAGAAACAGAGTATACATTACTTGATACGATGATTATGGAAGGGTTAGCTGAGCAAGCTGTGTATGAAAGGTATACAGAAAAAAGATGTGCACCGTGGACTACTTACATTTCAAAAGAAGATGCTATTTATTATTGGAGGAATTCAATACAAGAACGAATAGGCGTAAAGAGAGGTACGAGGGAGCATGATGTTTTATTAAATGGACTGCACTCGTATCCGAAAATGCTTGGCTATGCACTTGGATTTCATATTGTGAAAGATTGTGTAGCATTTGAAGGAGAAAATACACTTTCTTTATTATCTATAGATGCGAAAGAAATATTGAATAAAGCAAATACATTTCATGTTTCATGAAAAACAGGGGAGCTATCTCCTGTTTTTTTAATATTATAGAAGAAAAAATAATAATTAGAATATATTTCCTCAAGTGGAATAAAGTTAAGCAAAACTGAACATAATGATTGGTACAAACAGTAGTGAAGTGAGGGGTAGTGAATGTTATATCTACATGATGTATGGGTAAATTGGTTTGAAGGTGAAGAGAATGGGTATAACGTTTGTCATTTTTACGAATGGCGGAAAGATGATACGATTGAGCTATTAGATCAAGTGCCATTATTAAAAGTAGATGCCACATTATATCATTACATCGAGAACGAATTATTAGAGCTTCCGCAAAAATTATTGGAAGACGTATATCATAAGGCTTATATTCGTAAAAATCACGAACGTTTGCAACAAGAATATTGTTTTGTAGTTACAGATGGAAAAGGAATTATTGCGATTGATTCAATCGGCTATAATGTGCCAATTAGAAAAAGTAGGCTTATACCGCGTCAAGAACAGATGGTATATGAGATGGTAGAGAATGTGCAAGCAGAAAAGTATGAGTTCCAAGTGGAAGAGATTGAAAAAGAACATCATATTTTATCGCCGTCGCCTTTCATTATGAACGGCCTAACTCGTAAAGAAAGACAGTTAAAACAATTATTATTTATGGCATTAGATCAATTACATACAACGAAAAATCCAGCTGAAATTCGCTATTGGTTCACAGAGTGGGATCCATCAGCGTACGGAATGGTCCAACATATGGAGTTTGAAGATGTTTGGGCTAAACTTTATGATGAAGCGAAAACTGGATGGTCTGAGAAGCACGAGCAATTATGTGAGCGCCTTGTAAAAGGACAGCCGTTTTTTGAAAAGTTATGGGAAATGGAAAATGAGCAGAAGGTAAATTAAAAAAACCGCCAATTGGCGGTTTTTTTTATGGAGGTGACCAAGAATGTTCGGTGGCTTCGCGCCTTCCTGCGAGGCAAAAAACGCCTCTGCGTCAGGAACTCCATCCTCCTCACATTCTGAACGAGCCGCTTCCGCTTTATGTAGTAATCCAGCTCTGGCAGCAAGCTCTTCGTGTCTAAGAACCTTCCGCATAAGAAGACAAAAAGCGTCTTCTATGCGAAAGAACCTTAGCCAGTCAGAGCTGAACGAGCTGCCTCCGCTTTATAAGTTACCTACGTTTTCTACTTAATCCCATTGCGTTTTCTACTTTGCGTAGTTGTTTGAATGCAACGCGGTTTGCTTTTTCTGCACCTTTGTCTAGAATTTCGTCTAGTTCTGGTGAGTTGATTAGTTCGTTATATTTTTCTTGGATTGGACGAATTGCTTCTACGACTACTTGTGCTAGGTCGCCTTTGAAGTCTCCGTATCCTTTTCCTTCGTACATTGCTTCTATCTCTTCAACTGTTTTTCCAGAGAATGAAGAGTAGATTGTTAATAAGTTAGAGATTCCAGGTTTGTTTTCTTTATCAAATTTCACGATACCTTCAGAATCAGTTACAGCACTTTTAATTTTCTTTTCAATTGTTTTTGGTTCATCAAGCATACTGATCATTGCTTTTGGATTCGGATCAGATTTACTCATTTTTTTCGTAGGTTCTGTTAATGACATAACGCGAGCTCCTACTTTTGGAATACGAATCTCAGGAACAGTGAACACTTCACGGAAGCGTTTGTTGAAACGCTCTGCTAGGTCGCGTGTTAATTCCATATGTTGTTTTTGATCATCACCAACAGGTACGATTTCAGTGTTGTAAAGTAAAATATCAGCAGCCATTAATGGTGGATACGTTAGTAATCCAGCTGGAACTGAATCTCTACCAGAAGATTTATCTTTATATTGCGTCATACGCTCTAATTCTCCAACGTAAGCAACTGATTGCATAATCCATCCTAGTTGAGCGTGTGCTGGTACTTCTGATTGTACAAATAAAGTAGCTTTTTCAGGATCGATGCCACATGCTACATAAAGTGCAGCAAGACTGCGAATGTTTTTACGAAGTTGTACGGGATCTTGAGGTACTGTAATCGCATGTTGGTTTACAATACAGAAATAACAGTCGTGTTCATTTTGAAGCTCTGTAAATTGCTTCATAGCTCCTAAATAGTTTCCAAGTGTAATTGTTCCGCTTGGCTGAATACCAGAAAAGATAACTGACATAAGTAATTCCTCCTAAAATTGAATGTGCGATGGGGAAGAGAAGGCATACAAAAAAGCCCATTCATCCCAAATTACATAGGGACGAATGGACCGCGGTACCACCCTAATTATTTCACAGCTGTGAAATCTCTCAAGATCCATAATAACGTCTGGATATAACGCCAAAGCCTACTACTTTCGGTTCGGTTTGGTGCTCAAAAGCCCATTCCATACTGTACAATTACTTGTTCACACCAGCCACAAGCTCTCTGAAATTGCTCCAATATGTACTCTTCTTTATCATCGCATACATATAAATTTATTTATTGTTAACTGAGCCCTTTTATATGAAAGGACTAAAGTTTTATAACAAAATGTTTTGCTGATTATTATATCATATGGAATAGTGTTTGCAAACTACATCAAAATAGTAAAGCTAATGAGGATCGAGAACAACCCAAGTACGATACCGGTAATACAAATCGGATACGTCCATTTGAATGAATATGTTTTATAAATACGTTCTTTCTTATCGATAGGTTCCTCTGCTTCTTCAATTAAAGAGTCAATTTTTTTATTCGTACCAAATACTCTTTGGAATGCGTAAATTGTTACGTTAAAAAATCCGTTTTGAAATATGAATAAAAAACCACCTATAAGAATAAAAAACAATGCAATATAGAATGAGATGTTGACAAAATTCAACAAAAAATGAGATGAAACGAGGAATGCGCCCACACTAGAAGCGATTATCGCAACCAAAAATAGTATACAAGTATGAAAAAAAACTTTATTCAAAATATTCCCCTCCGTCAAAATATTACTAGAATTATTATACTATAAAAGTTATAATAAGTAATATAAATAATTTTTTGAAAATTATACGCAATTGAGGTTCTAATTTCAAGATGATGGTAGCAATGTTACCGTATCCCTTTACAAAAAATTTAAAATATAAACATTTTATTAAAAATTTTAACAAAAAAACAAAAAACTATATTCACAATCGTCATATTATATGTATAATGAAAATTGTAGAAACTTGGAGATTATTCTTTCAATTCTACTTTTCTACAAGTGAGGGTACAGTAAGTGCAATTAGGGGAGGCAACACAACATGAAGAAAAAGATACCGTTATTACTTGCATCAACTTTAACGGCAAGTATGTTGCTTGGCGCGTGTAGCTACCAGAAAGAGGACGCTAAAGCAAAAGGAAAAGAAAACACTACTAGTAGTAGTAACGGAAAACAGATTCTTAATTTAACAGAGTTATCTGAAATTCCATCAATGGATGCATCGTTAGCATCAGATTCTGCATCTTCAACAGCATTAAATAATACGATGGAAGGTTTATATCGTACTGGCAAAGATCAAAAGAGAATGCCTGGGATTGCTGAAGATGTCCAAAAGCTAGATGATGGGAAGAAATACATATTTAAGTTAAGAAAAGATGCGAAATGGTCGAATGGGGAACCTGTAACAGCGAAAGACTTTGTGTATTCATGGAAAAGAGCAGTAAATCCAGATACAAAAGCGACGTATTCATACATTATGTTCGATATTAAAAATGCAGAAAAAATTCATAAAAAAGAATTACCTGCTGACCAATTAGGTGTAAAGGCGATTGATGATTATACATTAGAAGTGGAATTAGACAATCCCGTTCCTTACTTTATTGATTTAACGGTTTATCCGGTGTTCTACCCACTAAATGAGAACTTTGTGAAATCACAAGGTGATAAGTTTGGTTTAGAGGCAAATACAACATTATATAACGGGCCATTCGTTATGAGTGATTGGAAACATGAACAAAGCTTCCAATTTAAGAAGAACCCATCATATTGGGATAACAAGACGGTTAAAATCGAAGAGATAAATTTCAATATTGTGAAAAATACATCGACTGATGTAAATTTATATGAGACAAATTCGATTGATCGTGCGGCTCTAACATCGGAATTTGTTGATAAATTTAGACAAACTCCAGAGTTCCAAACACGAAAAGAAGCTGGAGTTGCCTACTTAAGATTTAATCAAAATAATAAGTATTTGAGTAATAAAAACTTAAGAAAAGCAATTTCAATGTCCTTTGACCGTGATAACATTGCAAAAGTTATTTTAAACAACGGCGCAATCGGTGCTTACGGATTTGTTGGAAAAGATTTCGCTGAAGGTCCGAATAAAAAAGACTTCCGTGCTGAAAATGGAAATCTAGTTGAAACGGATTCAAAAGAAGCGAAAAAACTTTGGGAAACAGCAAAGAAAGAGCTTGGCACTGATAAAATTGAACTAGAATTCTTAAGCTTCGATAATGAAGATGCGAAAAAAATTGGCGAATTCTTAAAAGGTGAGATGGAAAAGAACTTACCTGGTTTAACGATCAAAATTAAACAGCAGCCATTCGCACAAAAAAATAAGTTAGAAGACTCTCAAGAATATGATATGGCGTTTGGTATTTGGGGTCCAGACTTCCCAGATCCAGTCTCATATTTAGATATGTTTGTTACGAATGGTTCACAAAATAAAACAGGATATTCTAATCCGAAATATGATGAGCTAATTCTAAAAGCAAAAACAGATACAAAAGATTTACAAGCTCGCTGGAACAACCTTTTAGAAGTAGAGAAAATATTAATTAAAGAGGATGCAGTTATTACTCCGATCTTCCAAAAAGGTTCAGCATATGTGGTAAAAGGTGCCGTAAAAGATATTATCCCAATTAACTATGGTGGTAGATTAACTTACAAATGGGCATCTGTTGAACAAAAATAATCTTTTTTCCATCGTTTACAAGGGTATATGCCTATGATGGGCATATGCTCTTATTTTAAAAAAATAAAAGTAAGAATATTTTAAACTATCTTATTGCTTTTGAGAAAAACGGGGAGGTGCTTGACTATGGGACGTTATGTATTAAAACGTTTCGTGTACATGGCTTTGACATTATTTTTAATTACTACACTGACTTTCTTTTTGATGAAATTACTACCGGGTTCTCCGCTTAAAAACCAGGAGAAGCTATCACCGGCACAAAAAGAAATCATTCTTGAAAAATATGGATTAAATGATCCAGTACCAGTTCAATATGCACGTTACTTAGGTAACTTAGCAAAAGGTGATTTAGGGGTATCATTCCAATATGATAACCGCCCAGTAACAGATATGATTGTGGATCGTATTGGACCATCAGCACAACTTGGTTTACAAGCGATTATATTAGGAACATTTATCGGTTTAATTTTAGGAATCGTTGCGGCGCTTCGTAACAATACGTGGGTCGATTATGGGGCGACAATTATTTCCGTACTCGGGATGTCGGTACCCTCATTCGTATTCGCCGCATTACTACAATATTTCGTAGGGGTAAAACTTGGTTGGTTCCCAGTAGCATTCTGGAAAGGACCGGAGTTTACAGTAATGCCTACAATTGCCTTATCGATGGCAGTTATCGCAACAATTGCACGTTTCGCTCGTGCAGAGTTAATTGAGGTTATGCAAGCAGACTACATTTTAACAGCGAAAGCGAAAGGAATTAGCCAAGGCGTTATCATTATCAAGCACGCACTGCGTAACGCATTAATTCCAGTTGTAACAATTTTAGGACCAATGGTTGCAGGATTAATTACAGGGACACTAGTTATTGAGCAAATTTACGCTGTACCTGGACTTGGGGAACAATTCGTTAAATCGATTACAGTGAATGACTATACAGTTATTATGGGAACTACAATTTTCTATAGTGCGATCTTCATCTTAGTTATTTTCATTGTCGATATTTTATACGGAATTATTGATCCTCGTATTCGTTTAGCGGGAGGGAAAAAATGATGAAAGATGTACAAAAATTATCTCCAGATTTATTTCAACCAGCCAATCAGAGTAATGTTGATAATGAAGTCATTGCCCGTCCAAGCTTAACGTTTTGGCAAGATGTAAGAAGACGTTTGTTCCAACATAAAGGTGCAATGTTTGGTTTCGTATTATTAATGCTTATTGTACTACTAGCAATTTTAGGACCGATGGTAAGTAAGCATTCTTATAAAGAGCAGGATTTAGGTCGTGCGAAAATGCCACCGAAAATTCCAGTGATTGAAAATGTTCATTGGCTACCATTTGACGGTACAGATCAATATGGTGTTGACCAATATGAAAAACGTGATATTAAAGAGTACTTCTGGTTTGGTACAGATGATCTTGGCCGTGATTTATGGACAAGAACATGGGAAGGTACACGAGTATCATTATATATCGCTCTTTTAGCAGCAGCGATTGACTTAGTAATTGGGGTTGCATATGGAGGTGTTTCAGCCTTCTATGGCGGCAGAGTAGATAATATTATGCAACGTATTATGGAGATCATTAACGGTATTCCATACTTAATCATCGTTATTTTAATGGTAATCATTATGGGATCAGGTATTTGGTCAATTACACTTGCGATGGCAATTACAGGTTGGATAGGGATGTCGCGTATCGTTCGTGGACAGATCCTAAAATTAAAAAACCAAGAATATGTATTAGCATCTCGTACATTAGGGGCAACGAATACACAGTTAATTGTGAAGCACTTAATTCCGAACGTAATGGGACCAATTATCGTAATGACAATGTTTACAATTCCAACAGCGGTATTTGGTGAAGCATTCTTAAGCTTCATCGGACTAGGTATTCAGCCACCATTCGCATCACTTGGTTCTCTTGTAAATGATGGTTATAAATCAATTCAAACGTATCCACATATGATGTTCATCCCAGCGGTTGTCATCAGTATGTTAATCTTAGCATTCAACTTAATTGCAGACGGATTACGCGACGCGTTAGATCCAAAAATGCGTAAGTAAAAGAGGGGAGAAGTAAAAATGAAAACATTGCTAGAGGTAAAAGATTTGCAAGTCTCCTTTGATACACATGCAGGTGAAGTACAAGCTGTACGCGGTGTTACTTTTGATTTGAAAAAAGGAGAAACATTAGCGATTGTAGGAGAATCTGGTTCTGGTAAATCAGTTACTTCTAAAGCGTTAATGGGATTAATTCCGAATCCTCCAGGGCGTATTAAAAACGGTGAAATCGTATTTGAAGGTCGTGACTTAACGAAACTAACAGAAAAAGAAATGCAACAAGTACGCGGTAAAGATATTGCGATGATTTTCCAAGATCCAATGACATCATTAAACCCAACGATGACAATTGGAAATCAAATTATGGAAGGCCTTATTAAACACCAAGGGATGAGTAAAGCAGATGCACGTAAAGTTGCGTTAGAATTAATCGACCTTGTAGGTATTCCGAATCCAGAAGCGCGCTTAAAACAATATCCTCACCAATTCTCAGGTGGTATGAGACAGCGTGTAGTTATTGCGATGGCGTTAGCTTGTAACCCGAAATTATTAATTGCCGATGAGCCGACAACAGCGCTAGACGTTACAATTCAGGCGCAAATTTTAGAACTTATGAAGGACATTCAGCAAAAAACAGAAGCAGCAATCATTTTCATTACGCATGACTTAGGTGTAGTGGCAAACGTTGCAGACCGAGTTGCGGTTATGTACGCTGGTAAAGTTGTTGAAATTGGAACTGTTGATGAAATTTTCTACAATCCAAAACATCCATACACATGGGGCTTAATCGCATCTATGCCAAGCTTAGATGGTGCAGAGGACGAGCTATATGCGATTCCAGGAACGCCTCCAGACTTATTAAAACCGCCAAAGGGTGATGCTTTTGCACCACGTAACCCGCAGGCATTGAAAATTGATTTTGAAATGGACCCACCTTTATTTAAAGTAAGTGATACACACTATGCGGCAACTTGGTTACTTCACGAGCAAGCTCCAGAAGTAAAACCACCGGCAGTCGTTGAAAAACGCATTCTTCAAATGAAAGCAGGTGAACAACATGACTAAACAACGTGAGAAATTAATTGAAGTAAAAAATGTAAAGCAGCACTTCGACGTGAGTGGTGGTGTTGTCAAAGCGGTTAATGATATTTCATTTGATATTTACCGCGGAGAAACATTTGGTCTTGTAGGAGAATCAGGTTGTGGTAAATCGACAACTGGAAGAACGATTATTCGTTTATATGATGCAACTGCTGGTGAAGTGTTGTTCGATGGTGAAAATGTACATGGTAAAAAATCACGTGCCGAGCTGAAGAAGTTCAACCGTAAAATGCAAATGATTTTCCAAGATCCATATGCATCATTAAATCCTCGTATGACAGTAGGGGATATTATTGCAGAAGGTATTGATATTCACGGACTAGCAAAAGGCAAAAAAGAGCGTATGGACCGTGTTCATGAATTATTAAATACAGTTGGTTTAAATAAAGAGCACGCAAACCGTTTCCCGCATGAATTCTCAGGCGGACAACGTCAACGTATCGGTATCGCTCGTGCGCTAGCTGTAGAACCTGAATTTATCATTGCTGATGAACCAATCTCAGCACTTGACGTATCGATTCAGGCGCAAGTTGTAAACTTACTGAAACAGTTACAAAGAGAAAAAGGTTTAACATACTTATTCATCGCCCATGATTTATCAATGGTAAAATACATTAGTGATCGCATTGGTGTAATGTACCGTGGTCAAATCGTTGAGTTGACAACAAGTGAAGAGTTATATGCGAATCCAATGCATCCATATACAAAATCACTACTATCTGCAATTCCGCTTCCAGATCCAGATTATGAGCGCAATCGTAAACGTATCGTATACGATCCATCTCAACATCAATATGGTGAGGAAGCACCAACAATGCGTGAAATTCGCCCAGGACATTTTGTATTATGTTCTGAAGCAGAGTATAAGAAATATAAAGAAATCTATCAATAATAAAGTAGAGCCATTCTGCTATTAAAGAAGGATGGCTCTATTTTTTTATACTAATTAAACTTAATTTAGTATAAAGAGATTTTATCCAAGTTCTTTTTCGGTTTAAAGACAGCAAATTAAGAGTTTCCAAGAATGAAGAAAAGGCGACTGAAATCCAGCCGCCTTTTTCTTCATTTAGAAACACTTTTATTTTACTGCGCTTGAACAGAAACACTCTCATCTTGCTCATTTGGTTTAACAAGTGCATAATTTTCCCACGATCTACTTCTCCAGCGGAAGAACATAATAATTGCTCGCGTCCATTCGTCGATAGCAATCGCTAGCCAAATACCAACGAGCCCCATGTCTAAATGGAAGGCGAAAAAGTAACCGAGTGGTAAGCTCATTAACACCATGGAGAATGCGCCGATTAAAACAGGGTATTTTGCATCGCCAGCTGCACGAAGTGAATTAATGATGACGATGTTCATCGTCCGTCCTGTTTCAAGTAGTACACTTAGTAAAAGAACGCTTGCCCCTAGAGCGATAATATGAGGATTATCCGTAAATAGTCCCATTAATTGTGTGCGGAATGTAACAACGAGCATGACCATAAATAAAGTTACACCAATCGCCCATTGTACACTTTTCCATACGCGTGTGTAAGCTTCATCCTTTTCATTTCCGCCAACTAGGCGTCCAACGATAATAGCTGTTCCCATACCGATAGCAATGGCGAATAAATAAGTGAACATGGAAATGTTAGTAGCGTATTGTCTTGCAGCTAACGATTCCGTACCTAAGTATGTTGCGTAATATAAGAAGACAATTTGACAAGCTTGATACATGACTTGTTCGAATGCAGATGGAATGCCGATCTTTAAAATTTTGCTAACATATTCTTTTGATAAAGTGAAGTAATATTGTAATTTCACACGGTATTCCATAACGCGGTACAGTAACCAGAAGAAAACGATAAGTGCGATTAACCGGCTGACAGCGGAAGAAATCGCGGCTCCTTGCACACCAAGTTCAGGGAAACCGAATTTCCCGAAAATAAGTACGTAGTTTCCGGCGATATGAATAATATTCATTCCAAGCGAAACAAACATCGCTTGCTTTGTAAAGCCGTGAACGCGGATAATTGCGGCTAATGAGTTAATAATAGCTTGAAGGAAAATAGCTCCTCCGACGATGGATAGATAGCTTTGTGCATACGTTAGTACATCGCCTTGTAAATTCATTGCCATCATCATATGTTTTGAAAATAAAAGAAAACCAGCGCTTATAATGAGTCCGACCACTAAATTTAATGTGACGGCTAATGCTGATATTTTTGATGCTTCCATAAAGCGTTTAGAACCGAGGTATTGGGATACAACGATAGCTGCACCATTTCCTATGACTTCTAGTACTAAAATCGCGATATGAAGGTATTGATTCGCTGCACCAACCCCAGATACAGCATCGTCTGATAATGCACTTAACATGAAAGTATCAGCGATCCCCATCAGCATAAAAAGAAAAACTTCTAGAAAAATAGGCCATGTTAATAAGAATAAACTTAATTTCTCTGTTGGCCTGTTTTTTGAGCGAATTGCTGTCATGTCCGTCCCCTCTTTACCGATATCTATTTTTAGCAAAGTGTATCGTAACACACTTTCATATCCTTTGCACTTATTTTAGCCTACATATTTTCAATATGAATAAACCTTCATTTTATGACAAAAAAGGAGGAATAATTATGCACAAGATATTATAGAATATAAAATTTATTTTTCTCTGATAATTTAGAAAAGTATAAAAGTTGTCATTTTTAACACTTTAGTTCAATAAAAACGCAGTGTGAAACGTTTACAAATGCACGTGGTGTTGACAGAAAATTTTAATAAAATAGAAATATAAATATACAAAGAATATATTTGTGTGTATAATACGAATTATTAGAACATATATATATATTTCTTTCTGTTTGAAAATGAAAGGGCTAACATTTTTTTGGAGGGTGGAAGTATGAAAAAAAAGATACCAGTTTTTGTAGCATCAACAGTAGCAATGAGCATGATTTTAGGGGCATGTGGCTACCAAAAAGATGAACCGCAAGCGAATGCAAAAGGGGATAGCGGGAAAAGCGGTGCGAAGCAAGTTATAAACTTAATTGAAACGCAAGAAATTCCAACGATGGACCCAGCGTTATCAGCTGATGCAGTTTCTTCAAAAGTAATGAACAATACGATGGAAGGTCTATACCGCCTTGGGAAAGATGATAAATTAGTTCCAGGTGTAGCGAAAGAATTCCAAAAGTCAGAAGACGGTAAAAAGTATACATTTAAATTACGTGAAGATGCAAAATGGTCAAATGGTGAACCTGTAACGGCGAAAGATTTCGTGTATGCATGGCAAAGAGCAATTAATCCAGATACAGCTGCGAAATCGGCGTACATTATGTACGATATAAAAAATGCTGAGAAAATTAATAAAAAAGAGATGAGTCCAGACCAATTAGGCGTGAAAGCGATTGATGATCATACATTAGAAGTAGAATTAGATAATTCTATCCCATATCTTATTGATTTAATGGTCTATCCAATCTTCTATCCTGTTAATGAAAAGTATGTGAAAGAGCAAGGGACGAAGTTTGGTTTAGAAGCAAATACAACACTTTACAACGGTCCATTTACATTAAGTGATTGGCAACATGAACGTAGTTTCAAAATGACAAAGAGCCCATCGTATTGGGACAATAAAGAAGTGAAACTTGAGGAAGTAAACTTTAATATTGTAAAAGATACGTCTACGCCAATTAATTTATATGAAACAAACGCAGTCGATCGAGCGACGTTATTAGCAGAGTTCATCGATAAATATAAAGGAAAACCAGATTTCAAAACAGTAGAAGAGACATCTGTATTCTTCCTTCGTTTAAATCAAAAAGACCCATCTTTAGCAAATAAAAATATTCGTAAAGCAATTTCACTTGGCTTTGATCGTAAACCATTCGTTGATACATTATTAAATAACGGTTCTAGGCCAGCGACAGGATTAATTCCTGATAATTTCATTAAAGGTCCGGATAAAAAAGATTTCCGTGCTGAAAATGGAGATATTATAAAACCAAATGTAAAAGAAGCGAAAAAGTATTGGGAAGCTGGTAAAAAAGAGCTTGGTAAAAATGAAATTGAATTAGAGATGTTAAATGAAGACGTTGAATTATCGAAGAAAACTGGTGAATATTTAAAAGGTGAGTTAGAAAAGAATTTACCAGGCTTAACAGTGAAAATTAAACAACAACCATTCGCACAAAAACTAAAATTAGAAGATGCAGGCGATTATGTAATGTCATTCTCTGGATGGGGGGCAGACTTCCCAGATCCAGTTACATATCTTGATATGTTTGTAACTGACGGAGCGCAAAACAAAATGAAGTATTCTAATCCGAAGTACGATGAGATTATTATGAAAGCGAAGAAAGATGGAAGCGACGTAAATGCTCGTTGGAAAAACTTACTTGAAGCAGAAAAAATGTTACTTGATGACGCTGCGATTGTTCCGGTATATCAACGTGGTAGAGCATATTTACAAAGAGAAACAATTAAAGATATGTACAACCATAAATATGGCCCCGATGTAAGCTTTAAATGGGCATCAGTAGGAAAATAAGAAAAAAGCAGGTGATTACCTGCTTTTTTTAGTACGTACGTTTTTTATAAATGCCTTTTCCGCCAACTTGGTTCCAGCCAGATTGTACATCTAAACTTTTGTTAACAAACTTCATTTTTTCTTTCCCACCAAAGAGTTTTTCACCGATGCTATTTGTAATGACACCAATCAATGCTGTTATTCCGATGATGAGGGTAGCAACAATGATAAAATCAGTAAAAAAAGCGATCATATGCAAATTCCCCCTTTGTCTGTCTGTATTTTTATTGTATGAGATAAATGGTAAAAAAGAAAGAAATGTCAGAAAAATATTCGATTTACTTTAGAAAGCATATAGACATGAGCGGAGAGATTTGTTAAAATAAGAACAAATGTTCCTTTTATTTCTAACCTTTAGAGTCTTACATTTCTCAATTGTTTTGTCGGGAAAAGGTAAGAAAACGCTCTCTTTTTAATGGGGAAGATTATGAAACTGTAATTGTATATCAAGTGAAGATTATTGTAGAAAGTAAGTATCAAAAGGGTTGAAGACCGTTGTTAAAGGACAGTTTTACTCAGTATAATCATGTTGCATAGCAGTGGAGTACACGGAGAAATTTTCTCAACTAGCAGTAAATTCACTGTATATTTCTTGCAAAAACTATTGTATAATGATTATAGAAGTTACTTATTAAAAGTAATTATTGTTGCTTACATGAATTGCGATTTTTTACTTTGCTATAAGACAAGTTATCGCGAAAAATTGCGGAAGTTAGAAATTTAAACTGTAATTAGTACAGAATTTGTACTCTTTAAGGAGAGTGAGCTTTGTATGGTAACATTATATAGTTCTCCAAGCTGTACGTCTTGTAGAAAGGCGAAATTATGGCTAGAGGAAAATCATATTCCTTATACAGAACGTAATATTTTCTCAGATCCATTAACGATTGATGAGATTAAAGAGATTTTACGTATGACAGAAAGCGGAACGGATGAGATTATTTCTACTCGTTCAAAAGTTTTCCAAGAATTGAATGTGAACTTAGAGTCTTTACCACTTCAAGATTTATATAAGATGATTCGTGACTATCCAGGTATTTTACGTCGTCCAATTATGATTGACGAAAAACGCCTTCAAGTAGGTTACAACGAAGATGAAATCCGTCGTTTCTTACCACGTACAGTAAGAACGTTCCAATTACGTGAAGCACAGCGTCTTGTAAATTAATTATAATAATATGAAAACCTTCTACCTATTATAGAGTAGAAGGTTTTTTTTTTACTGTTTAACATTACGTAATCGCACTTGTTGAACGATAAAGCCTATGCATAAAATGGTGAAAATGAACAAATAAGGGATACTTGTGGCAAAACTAGGATTATGATGAAAAAACGTTGCAAGTCTGTCTTCATGTGTAATCATTTTTCCTGCTGTATAGGCGAGAACTGCTGCTCCGCAATAAATGAGAAATGGAAAGCGTTCCATGAGTATTAAAATAAGTTTGCTTCCCCAAATGATAATCGGGATAGAAATGAATAAACCGATAATTACGAGTGAAAGTCTTCCGTGAGCTGCTCCTGCAATGGCAATAACATTGTCAAACCCCATAACGAGATCCGCGAATACAATTGTACGCACAGCTTGGAATAAAGTCGTTTTTCCTTTGATAGAAGAAAGATCGTTGTTATTATCAGTGAGTAAATTGACCGCAATTAATGTAAGTAAAATTCCGCCGGTGAGTTGTAAAAATGGGATATCAAGTAAATAGACAGCTAGTATCGTGAGGAGAATTCGTAGCACAATTGCTAACATAGTACCAATCAAAATGGCTTTATTTCGTTTTGCTTCAGGTAAATTTCGGCTAGCTAGTGCGATGACAATTGCGTTATCGCCACCTAGTACAACATCGATACCGACAATCAGTAGTACAGATGTTAAAAACTCTAAGTCCATTCGTCTGCCTCCATTTATGATGTTTTAATAAGCGAAATATATGTATGTGGTGAAGAAAGTTTGTCTAGTTTTGATCCCGCGCTCCCAGGGACAAAATAATCACCTCTAATAGAAGTTTCACTTTATTACAGTGTACGAGGGAATATGGGAATGTATGTCCAAATTTTTTGCGAGCAGTGAATTAGTATAATGGTATATTTATTCCGATTGGTGCGAGCTAATAATCAGTGGAGGATGAAAAAAATACTGATTATTGTTTCACTTTATGTAAAAAGTCGAATACAGATAGGTATATAACTATTTTTGTAAAATAAATCGATTTTATTTCCCTTCTGGAGAATCTTATCATAAAATGAGAGTACAAGAATCTATTGTTTTGTCATATGAGTGGGGAATCCCTTCATAACAATTCTAAGCAGGAAGGGAGCGTTGTATTTTGGATATTGAAAGAATTAATGACCATACGATGAAATTTTTTATTACGTACATTGATATAGAGGATAGAGGGTTTAATCGTGAAGAAATTTGGTATGATCGCGAACGAAGTGAAGAGCTCTTTTGGGAGATGATGGACGAAGCTCGTGATCATGATGATTTCTTTATCGATGGGCCGTTATGGATCCAAGTGCAAGCAGTCGATAAAGGGATTGAAGTACTTGTAACGAAAGCGGAGCTTTCAAAGGATGGACAAAAGCTGGAACTACCAATAGGTGTAGACAAAATTATAGACATTCCTCTAGATGAAGGCATCGAATCATTATTCCAGCAAGAATTAGTGGAAGAGGTAGAAGAACAAGTAGGAACAAACTTTAATGAAGATGGTACGTTTGGCTTTTTAATTAAGTTTAATGATTTTGAAGATGTTATTTCATTAAGTCATCGTCTTATCTTTGAAGATATAAAAGATGAATTACATTCATTTGAGGACCGATATTATGTATATGTGGAATTCGATGAAGTGCTACATGATGAAGAAGAAATTGATCGTATTTTAAGTATTGTTTTAGAATATGGAGAAGAATCTACTTTAACGATTCACCGTGTAAGTGAGTATGGGAAACAGGTTGTGAAAGAGCGTGCGCTTGAGACAATTCGCAACAATTTTCCTCCTAAAATGTAGGCCGATTTCTATAGTATGAAATCGGCTTTTTTTATGAAGAATAGGAAGGCTTTCTTAGTAAGGAGGTAAGAGATGAAAAACACGTTAAAACTACTTTTCTTTTTTCTACTATTGTTCGCATTATTTGTTTCATTACGCATGTTTATTGATGTAGCATTTTATTCGGATGTCATTGGGATAAAGGATGTTTCTATTTTAGGTATTATTAGTATTTTATTTACGGTTTCCGCATTTTTAATTGGATGTGTTATTTTCTTAGAAAACCGCCATCCGTCTAAAACACTTACGTGGTTAATCGTACTAGGTATTTTTCCGGTGTTCGGTTTCTTTGCTTATCTTTTATTTGGACAAAATTTTCGTAGAAAAAGAATGTTCCAAAAGAAGGCATTACTCGATGAACAGGCGTTCTTACAATATAAGGGACACGAAGATTACGAAGAACGGATTTTACGAAATCATAAGCATCAAGAATTGTTATTTCGTTTAGCAGATCGACTAGGTGCTTTAAATATTTCATTTCAAACTGAAACGAGGACATTAACAAATGGAGATGAAACGTTTCAGGCAATTTTAGATGGGTTAAATCGAGCGAAACACCACATTCATATGGAGTATTACATTGTGCGTGATGACAAGCTAGGTACAGAAATTAAAGATATTTTAATAAAAAAATCAAAAGAAGGCGTTGTCGTTCGTTTTTTATACGACGCGGTTGGAAGCTTTAAATTATCAAATTCGTATATTGAAGAATTGAATGATGCAGGAGTAGAAATGATTCCATTTTTCCCTGTGCGCTTTCCAATTTTAAACGATAAAATTAATTATCGAAACCACCGAAAAATCGTTATTATAGATGGAAATGAAGGGTTTGTAGGTGGATTAAATATTGGTGATGAGTATTTAGGGAAGGATAAATATTTCGGTTTTTGGCGAGACACGCATTTATATTTACGCGGTGAAGCAGTTCAAAGTTTACAGCTAATTTTCCTTCAAGACTGGTTTTATATGACTGGTGAGGCGGTATTAGCACCTGAATATTTACAAGCGGAAGCAGTTGAGGGTGATCATTGGGGCGGAGTCCAACTTGTTGGAGGTGGACCGGATAATAAATGGGAAACAATTAAACATTTATATTTTGCAATGATTGCTTCAGCTAGGAAATCGATTTGGATTGCAACACCATACTTTATCCCAGATGATGATATTTTATCTGCATTAAAAGTAGCTGCACTTGCTGGTATTGATGTTCGTTTGTTAATGCCAAGTAAGCCAGATAAGCGGACTGTCTTTTATGCATCAAGATCGTACTTTCCGGAGTTATTAGATGCAGGAGTAAAAATATATGAATATGAAAAAGGTTTTCTTCATAGTAAAGTTGTCATCGTGGATTCTGATCTCGCATCAATTGGGACAGCTAATATGGATATGAGAAGTTTTCATTTAAACTTTGAAGTAAATGCCTTTTTATATGATACAGGTAGCATTCGAAAGCTCGTTCAAGATTTTAAAGACGATTTAGAAGAATCCAGTGAAATTCATGTTGACCGATTTCATAAGAGACGTCTTCATAGGCGGATTGTTGAATCGACGTATCGGTTATTATCACCTTTATTATAGAAAGAGATGTCCTAATTTAGGACATCTCTTTTTTTGAGAGGAATTTGTAGTAAATTGTAGAATACAAGAAGTTGAAAGGGTGTGATGGTGGATGTTTATTGCAAGGAGAGAAAACGGAGAGAAAATTCATCTATTATATAACCGGGATGAAGAACGTTTACGCGAAATGCGTAAACGAGAAAAATTCTTTTGTACAGCTTGCGGAAAAGAAGTGCAAATGAAATTAGGAACACAAAAGAGCTGGCATTTTGCTCATAAGAAAGTGGATTCATGTCTTATCTTTTATGAAGCAGAATCTATGTATCATATGCACGGTAAAGAATTGTTATATAGATGGTTAAAACATCAAGATTTTCATGTCGATATAGAGCATTATCTGCCAGTAATCAAGCAACGGCCAGATATTTACGTAGAGAGAGCGGATCGAAAAATTGCGATTGAATATCAATGTGCAAATCTCTCCGTAGAGCAGCTTTCTAAACGAACATACTCGTATTGGCAAGCTGGTATACAGGTCATCTGGATCATTGGTGGAAATCAATTAAAAAAGCAATCTGCATATTGGATGAAATTTTCCTCACTTCTGGCGTTCTCCTTACAATCTTATCCTCAGCCATTTCTTATTTTCTTCTGTCCGAAACAAAAATCGTTTATGAAATGCGCATTTATCACTCCGTTTTCTACAAATGTCTCTTTCTCACATACTATTTATTTACCAACTGATACGACTACTGTTGACATGCTCTTTTCCTCTGTTCCTTTCCAAAAAGAGGTATTAGGACAAGAATGGAAGAGAAAAAAGAACCATTTTCGGCAAAACGCTCTATCTATCTGGAATTATAATCATAAGTCACTACTCCGCCTCTTATATCAATATAAATGTACCCCAGCGAGCTTTCCTTCTGAAATCGGTGTTCCGCTCCCATCCGCGTTTGCTTTTCAAACAAATCCATTTACATGGCAAGCTTTTCTATACATGAAGTGTATAGGTGAGCTTGCGGTAGGGAATTGTATTTCCCTTCAATATGTGTGTAGTTATGTAAAAAAAAATACGGAAATGCGCTTACTTCCGTACTTTTCACAACATATATGGAAAGTAGCGGTTACTGAATATATGACTTTTTTATGTTTTGTAGGCGTGTTGCATAAAGTAGGGACTTATACGTACCGAAAAATGAGGAATATAGTTATGTTACAGGCGGAGGAGGAAGTTAGGAAATATGATGAGATTTGCCTAACTTATGCGCTATCTCTATTTGAGACAAAGTTCAACATGAGAGAAGAAAAAGGGGATATAATAAAGAATGAACGTGAAGGAATTACATAAGAAAAACAGAATTGTACTTAAGTAGAGATATTTAAAGGAGGGCTTACAGAATGTCTGAACAAAATAAAGCAAAAACATTACCAGATCGCAATGAGATTGAAGAAGCAAGCACATGGCGATTAGAAGATATTTTCCAAACAGATGCAGAATGGGAAAAAGAATTCCAAGCTATTAAAGAGCTATTGCCAAAGTTAACTGAATTTAAAGGGAAGCTTGGCGACTCTGCAGACAATTTGCTTGAGGCATTACAATATGAAGATGAAATTTCAATGCGATTAGGTAAGCTATATACATATGCACATATGCGTTACGATCAAGATACAACAAACTCTGTGTATCAAGCACTGAATGATCGCGCAACAAATTTATACTCACAAGTATCTAGTAGCACAGCGTATATCGTACCTGAAATTTTATCTATTTCAGAAGATACATTGCAAACATTTTTACAAGAAAATCGAGAACTAAGTGTATATGAGCATGCATTAGAAGAAATTACACGTCAACGCCCGCACGTATTATCTGAGGCAGAGGAAGCGTTATTAGCAGAAGCATCTGAAGTGATGAGTGCATCAAGTAATACATTCGGTATGTTGAATAATGCGGATTTGAAATTCCCATCTATTAAAGGTGAGGATGGAGAAGAGGTAGAAATAACACATGGCCGTTACATTCAGTTTTTAGAAAGTGATGATCGTCGTGTTCGCGAAGATGCATTCAAAGCTGTATTTGAAACGTATGGGAAATTTAAGAACACATTTGCAAGTACGTTAAGCGGGGCAGTGAAACGTAATAATTTCAATGCACGTATTCGTAAATATGACTCTGCTCGCCAAGCAGCATTAAGCAATAATAATATTCCTGAAGCAGTATACGATCAACTCGTTGAAACGGTAAATGACAACTTACATTTATTACACCGTTACATTGATATTCGTAAGCGTGCACTAGGACTTGATGAGCTTCATATGTACGATTTATATACACCACTTGTACAAGAAGTGAAAATGAATGTGAAGTATGAAGAAGCGCAAGACCTGTTATTAAAATCTTTAAACGTACTTGGTGATGAATATGTTGAAATTTTAAAAGAAGCATATGAAAATCGCTGGGTAGATGTGTACGAGAATAAAGGCAAACGAAGCGGAGCATATTCATCTGGTGCATACGGAACAAATCCGTATATTTTAATGAACTGGCATGATAATGTAAATAATTTATATACACTTGCTCATGAGTTTGGTCATTCGGTGCATAGTTATTACACAAGAAAGACACAGCCACACGTATACGGTGATTATTCAATCTTCGTTGCAGAGGTAGCATCAACTTGTAATGAAGCGCTTCTAAATGATTATTTATTAAAAACGACAGAAGATAAAAAAGAGCGTCTATATTTATTAAATCATTATTTAGAAGGATTCCGTGGTACTGTATTCCGTCAAACAATGTTTGCAGAGTTCGAGCATATCATTCATAAAAAAGTACAAGAAGGACATGCGGTTACGCCAGATATGTTAACGGAGATCTACTACGATTTAAATAAGAAATATTTCGGGGATGCTTTAGTAATCGATAAAGAAATCGGTTTAGAATGGTCTCGTATTCCGCACTTCTATTACAACTATTACGTATATCAATACGCAACAGGATTTAGTGCAGCGACTGCGTTATCTAAACAAATTTTAGAAGAAGGGCAACCAGCAGTAGAACGTTACATTAACGAATTCTTAAAAGCGGGAAGCTCCGATTATCCAATTGAAGTGTTGAAAAAAGCAGGAGTTGATATGGCATCTCCTGAACCAGTGAAAGAGGCACTTCAAGTATTTGAAGAGAAATTAAATGAATTAGAAGCGTTATTATTTGAAGAAAAGTAATGAGAAAAGACGAGGGATTTTATCCTCGTCTTTTTTGTTTGAAAATGTTTTTGTCGATATTTGTCGATAAAATAAGGAGGATTTCCTTACTTTTTCTAAATTAGAAGGCAGTTTTACAGTTGATTTTTTTAATTAAAATCCTTTAAATCGTTTTCTATAGTTGAAATAAGAGACAGCGATGACGATAACTCCGAATAAAAGAGGAAAGGCAATAATTTTAGGGAAAGCTTGTAATAGAGAGAGGATATACAAGAAAAAAGAAACAATAACACATAGAAAGATAAGAAAAATATGAGATTTTTTCATAAGGAAACCTCCTAAATTGCTTTTTTTATAGCTTATTCAAGAATGAAAACGTTTAGAATGTGACAAAAATGTGAAATTCGACAAAAGGGGTTGTCATCTGACGTCGAATCTTGTAATATAATAAGCGTGAACGAATTCACATACAAACATATACCCCTTTGTTTGAACGTGAAAATTTCTCCCATCCCCTTTAATATTTTTATAAGCCGTAAAGAAAAAGACCTGGTGTTTACACCAGGTCTTTTTCTGTTGCTATCCATTTCCAATAACGCTCGCACTTCACTTCAATCATTTGTACTTTTCGTTTTAGTTGTAATTTTTTTAGTTCACGCTCTATTTCTTGCTGAGGGCAGTCATATATAAATGAGATTTCCTTTGAAGAAATAAATTGTGTTGCTTCTAGTAATGCTTCTAAAGGAGGTAATGGTTCTGGCTCAATTTCGCATTTTACCAGTTCTTTTAATAGCTGTACGTATACATCATAGGAATAAATCCCTGTGATTTTAATACCTTCCTCGTCTGAATTTGCATGAAAAAATAGGAGGGAAGGTATTTCTGTAATATGCATCTCATTTGTGAATTTTAGGTCGCATTGGAAAGCTTTTTTTGCGCTAACTGAGTGTAGGTCTTTTTTAAATTCCTCTACATCAATGCCACTATCTTTAGCACATGTAAGCAATAATTCACAGTCAGGGTTTGATACATTTTCAAGAAAAATGTATTCTTGGAGTTTTCGCAAAAACTTCGAACCTGCTTTTCGGCCTTGCAACTCCGCCGCCTTAATTGCCATCGAAACTAAATACGGTGTTGACGACGCCTCTTGCATATGTACTTTTCCATCACATGAAAAACCTTGTAAACTTGTTGTCTTTTCCCACACAAATCGAATATTAGCAGGTTTATTCCATTTGTGTGAGGAAGCGTTTGCCCCGTCCACTTTTCCTGTTACTATATGACGAATAGAGAAGTATTTCCCATACTCAAGCCATAGTTTAATAATAAATGGCTCGATATCCCAGCAATCTTTACAAAGTGGATCAATAAATAAATATGCTTCTACAGATTTATGCTCGCATGTGGAAGGAGAAGGCATATTTATATGCTTTGCTTCCTGCTTATCCATTACACTTCACCTGTTTCATTTGGAGTATTGACCATATGTTGAGCAGTTAATGCTAAACGTTCAAAAACAAACTCTCTTATATGACCGTGCACTCCTGTATCATCCATTGCTTGCTCCATACATGACAGCCAAGCTTCTGCGCGTTTTGGAGTAATCTCAAACGGAAGATGGCGTGCTCTTAGCATAGGATGCCCATGTTCTTCAGTGTATAAATTAGGACCACCTAAATATTGTGTTAAAAATTGTTTCTGCTTCCTAGCAGTTTCTGTTAAATCATCCGGGAAGATCGGAGATAAGTCAGGGTGTTCACTGACATAGGAATAAAATGTATCCACTAATGTTGCAATGCATTGTTCACCGCCGATTGCTTCAAATGGTGTCATCGGTTGCTTGCTCATCCTTTATAAACCCCTTTTTCCATGAAATGTATATCTATTGTAGCAATGGAATGTTATGAAGAGCAACTAAACAGCCTTCATAACATTCTTTACTTATTCTATATGTTGCTAATAAATCTTTTGCTTTTCAAAAAGGTGAAATGTAGCCGTAAGTACAGCTCTTCTTCACTGATGGAAATTTTACTTTAGCGCTCTTCGTTTTGTTTGGCAAGGAAAAAGCGTTTTACTTTGTTGTTTGTATGACGAACTGGTACGTTATGTTGCTTTAATAACCTTATAAATGCTGCTTTACCGGTCTTTTCATCTTGCACTTCGTATTCAATTTCATAATCATCGTGATTGTAATAGAAACTATGATCAAAGACAAGCGTTCCGCCTTCAAATAATATTTCAGCTCTTTCTGTTGTTAAACTACCCATATAAGTTAAAGAGGAAACGGGAATTTGTAATTTGTGTAGCTGATCCATTACAGTTCCTTGAATGATTGTGTTTGTTTCCATCATAAGTTGTGCTTCTTTTTCTGTTACAGACTGATGAGTTTCTAATAAACCAATTTCAGCAGGTTGTTTTAATGTTAATGTATAAGTTCCATCTTTATGACGAATACGAAGTGCAGAGCCCGTATCTTTTAAAGAGAAGTGAGGCGTTTCAAAGTAGTGATTTACTTGTTTTGTAAATGCTTCAATAGAAAAAGATTTGCATAATGTTTGGAATTCTTCCTCTGTAACCATATTTTTAAATTCAATTTCAATTTCTTGTGTCATTGTATGCGCTCCTTTTGAAAAATAATTCTTTCCACATTATCGCTTTTTCGCAAATTTGGTTCAATGTTTTATTTGTTTGCGTCCATGTTATGATACAATAATACTGTTAAGTAAGACAGGAAGTTGAGATGGAGGAGTTCGAGTATGCAAAATAAAATTCAAGTTAAGAGCGTAGAAACGAGAGAGAATGCGCTTATTTTTTGTGCGGAAAATACTGAAATAGAGGTAAAGGAGTTAAGTGCGCGTAATCACGTACTTGTAGACTCAGACAATTTATCATTTTTATATATCTTAGAAAATGAATCATCTTTCATTTATGTAAGTATTCCGCATACATGCTGGGAAGCAATGCATGAAGCGATGAATAAAGATACAGCGATGTTTATTCGCGTGAATGATGTTGAAATAGAATTAGAAGGATTAAAAGAAGAAGTAGAATATTTAGTTGAAAATATTGAAGGTAATGCAAATTACGGAGAAGAACTAGTAACTGCTGTAGAAAAAGTGTTTCTATAAGCAAATGGATTGATTTTGGTGGTGGTTGAAATGAATCGTAATTGGGAAGAATTTTTAGCACCGTATCACCAAGCGGTGGCGGAGCTGAAAGTGAAACTAAAAGGAATGCGTACTCAATTTGCAATGTTAACGGAGCATTCTCCAATTGAGTTTGTAACAGGAAGGGTAAAGTCGGTTGCAAGTATTATTGATAAAGCGGAGAAGAGAAATGTACCGCTAGACCGAATTAGAGAAGATATGCAGGACATCGCGGGCCTTCGAATGATGTGTCAATTCGTAGATGAGATTAAGCCTGTTGTAGAATATCTTCGAAAACGAAATGATTTTGACATTGTAGAAGAACGTGATTATGTAACGCAAAAGAAAGATAGCGGCTATCGCTCTTACCACGTTGTCATTAGTTATCCTGTTCAAACGATACAGGGGGAGAAAAAAGTGTTAGTTGAAATTCAAATTCGCACGTTAGCAATGAATTTTTGGGCAACGATTGAGCATTCTTTAAATTACAAATATAGTGGACGTTTTCCTGAAGATATTAAAATACGCTTACAACGTGCAGCGGAAGCGGCATTTTTATTAGATGAAGAAATGTCTTCCATTCGTCTTGAAATTCAAGAAGCGCAAAAGGTCTTTTCACGAAAGCAGGAAACGAAAGATTCTGAATCATAAACTAAAGGGTGTTGGGCGATGAAATTTACAATTATGTCAAAGGGAGATCAATCATCAGATACACTAGCAAGTACGATGAAAGAATACTTGTTAGATTTTGGGTTTACAATGGATGAAAAGGAACCTGATATTGTAATTTCTGTTGGGGGAGATGGAACGCTTTTATATGCATTCCATCGTTACTATAATCGATTAGATGAAACCGCATTTGTTGGTGTACATACAGGGCATTTAGGTTTCTATGCAGATTGGTTACCGACGGAAGTAGAGAAGTTGGTGATTGCAATCGCTAAAACACCGTTCCAAGTGGTGGAATATCCACTTTTAGAAGTGATTATTCGCTATGTGAATGGTAGTAAAGAGTCGCAGTATTTGGCGATGAATGAAGCGACTGTAAAAAGTGCAGAAGGTACATTAGTAACAGAAGTGGAAATACGCGGAGAGTATTTCGAAACGTTTCGCGGAGATGGTCTTTGTATTTCTACTCCTTCAGGAAGTACCGCGTATAATAAGGCGCTTGGCGGAGCAATTATTCACCCTTCTATTGAAGCGATTCAAATTGCAGAAATGGCATCTATCAACAATCGTGTATTTCGTACGGTAGGTTCGCCGCTCGTACTGCCGAAGCATCATACATGCGTTTTAAAGCCGGCTGCAGGAATGAACATGCAAATTACCGTGGATCATTTGACGATGGTTCATCAAGATGTGAAATCAATTCAGTATCGCGTTGCAAACGAGAAAGTACGATTTGTTCGTTTCCGTCCGTTCCCATTCTGGAAACGTGTTCGTGACTCGTTTGTTGCAGATAAATAGAGAGGGTTTATATATTTGAACAGATTTACATTGAAATGGGATATAGGGCTGGCTGAAGAGGGAACTTTAGTTAGAGAATTTTTGAAAACAAAAGGGATTTCGAAAGCTGCTTTAACGGATATAAAGTTCCGCGGGGGAGCAATTGAAGTAAACGGTCAACACACAAGTGTTCGTCACAAGTTACAAGCTGGTGAAGAGTTACAAATCTTTTTTCCAGTGGAGGAAAGAAGTGAAGGGATGGAAGTGGAAGATATCCCTTTATGTATCGTATATGAAGATGATGCGGTTCTTGTTATAAATAAAGAAGCAAATATGTCGGCGATTCCGTCTAGGGAGCACCCGTCAGGAAGTATTGCAAACGCTCTTTTATATCATTATGATAAACAAAATCTTGCAAGTACGGTGCACATTGTGACGAGGTTAGACCGTGATACTTCAGGGCTTATGTTAATTGCGAAAAATAGATTCGTTCACCACCTTTTATCGAAGCAGCATCAACAAAAAGGGGTGAAACGAACGTATGAGGCAATCGTTCATGGGACTATTTTAGAAGAAGTAGGAACGATTGACGCGCCAATCGGACGAAAAGCGGATAGTATTATCGAGCGAACTGTCTGTGAAGATGGTCAAAGAGCTGTTACTCATTTTAGAGTGATGGAGAGTTCTTCCGATAAGACGCATGTAGCGCTTGAGCTCGAGACAGGAAGAACACATCAAATTCGTGTACATATGGCATATATAGGAAATCCGCTACTTGGGGATGATCTATACGGTGGCCAAAGAGATGTGATAAAACGTCAAGCGCTGCATAGTACATCTTTGACGTTTTATCATCCTATTTTAGAAAAGGGAATGACTTTTACCGTAAGTATCCCAGAGGATATGCAATACGCTTTACATAACAATTAAAAGGGAACAAAATTCTTATCATAAAAAGAATTTTGTTCCCTTTTTTTAGCGAAATAATATTAAAATTTGATTTTCACCAGTACGTTTTATAACGAAAAAGCCACTTTCAGCTTTCGTGGCAATGCCGTCATCATTCGGACGACAATATCCGTGTGTTTCGCAAGTGCCGTCATCACGTACTAACATTTGTCCAATTAATCCGACAGGAAGCCACTCAGTACGGTCTCTTCTTGATATATACTTACAAGCTGGATCCCATTCTGTATTTAAAAGAGGTCGTATTTCTTGCGTATCCGTACGCGTATATTGACGTTTTCCGAAGCTATCTGTTTTATAGCGTTTTTGCCAACTTAAAGCACCGCTATTTCCTATGAGAGCAGGAGTAGCGCTGGATATGCCTAATATGAATGTATCATTTGAAGTAGCTTTTCGAATTTTTTCTTCGCTACTAAATGTAATGAAATAGCCGATATCAATAGGGCTATGATCTGCTGCCTCAAACATTTGTGCAAAATCAGTACCACCTGCATTGTAAGAAGCACCATCGATATACATTTCTCCGTTATGGGCAAGCCATTTGGCACCTATATTATAATCAGTGTCATTTGTCCCATTTGCGATAAACCAGGAATAAGCTTCTTCTGCTGTACCAAATTTCCCCATAATATGGCTGCCTGCAAAATTAGCTGTTGATGTATGATTTCCTTCCGCATGAGATGAGAATCCGTTAGCGATAGTTGCGGTTCCTTCTGCATGTGCTGCTTCGCCCAAAGCAATTGCATGTTTTCCTTCTGCATGAGAATAAGAGCCGCCTGCTGTCGTTTCACTTCCTTCGCTATGCGAACTATGTCCAGTTGCCTTTGTTTTTGTGCCTTCTGCATGAGAAAAGGGACCCGTTGCATGTGTAAGAAGCCCTTCTGCATGTGAAGCGATTCCATCAGCTTTAGATTGAAGTCCTTCTTTATATGCGTGACGAGCTCCTTTGTTATTTTCTTTTTTTATAGGTGTAGGTACAGGAGCCTGAATAGGGGCGGATCTTTCTATTTGTACATCGTTGCCCGAGATTAATGCTTCTTTTATTTTTTTTACTTGATTTATAATAGTAGCTGGAATTTCTGGTTGTACTTTTTCCTTTATTGCTGCAGGAATGTTTTCTTCTATATTTTCTTGTATCTTTTCCGAATTAAGCACAGGTTCATCATTATTAGAAGCGAGCTTCTTTTTGTGTTTTGCTTTTATTTTCCTGCTATCTATAATTCGCCTCATAACAGCATTTTCTAAAGAGATATATTTTTCTCTCGGTTTGCTTTTTTTTGATGACTCTTGTTCTTCTATTTCTTCTATAGCTGCAGCTCGAATACTGCACCAGTTGTTAATTCCATACATGGGATGGTATAAAGGGTGGAATTTTCTTTTTTGTTTAGAAGATTTTTTCTTCATTCCGTCACCTCCTGCGACAGTATATGCCGTGCAATTAAAAAAAGATGCACTTTATTGCATCTTTTTTTAATTGCTTTATCTAGTTTTAGTGTGGAATATGTCTAGAAAACACCATGATCCTCTGCAAATCGTGAATTGTATTAAGTAGAGGTATTTATCCCGATTGGTGCGGGCTAATAATCAGTGGGGGATGAACAAAACCCCCACTGATTAAAGTTTCACTTTATGAAATTGGGCGGAACTTTTCAGGGACAAAAGGTAGGGAAGAAGGGACAGAAACGGTCTCCAACTCAGGGTAACGTAGTCCAGTTAGTTTACCACCAAATACAGCACCAGTATCAATATTGACTGTATGATTCACAAAGCGAGGTTCATTGACAGGTGTATGTCCATAAACAATCCATGTTTCACCCTTATACTCTTTCGCCCAATCTTGGCGGACAGGTGAGCCGTCAGGGTGTTTTTCGCCTGTAATATCACCATATAATACAAAGGTTTCTACTTTTTTATCTTGTCTTCCTATGTAATCTTGCCGAATACCAGCGTGACAGACGGTTAATTTTTTTTCATCCAGTATGTGATATAGCGGTGATTGTTCGTAAAGAGTAATGAATTTTTCTTTTATTATTTGTTGCTTATTAGAAGGCAATGCTTCATATTCTGCAACAGTTGTTTCGAGCCCATGAGCGATTGTAACATTACGTCCAAGGAAGAAACGATACAGTTTATTACAGTGATTCCCTGGAGCATAATAAGCATCTTTTCTATTTATTACGAGCTCCCATACAATTTCAATCATCCGTAATGAATGAGGACCTCGGTCTGTAATATCACCAACGAATGCAAGCCTTCGTTTTGCGTTATGAATTGGGATACCACTATCCCAGCTATACCCTAGTTTCGTTGTTAAATCTTGAAACTCTTGGAAGCATCCGTGAATATCACCTATAATGTCATATTTCATATTTAAACCTCCAGCTCATTTTTTCATTAGTATATCTAAAATGGACATAGAAAAAAACCATACCGTTTTTCGATATGGTTCATTTAAACATAAAGATTTTAGTTCTTGAGCGTACGTTTAAAATAAATCCAATAGCAACCATATATGTGAGCAGTGAACTCCCGCCGTAGCTCATAAGCGGTAACGTTATTCCTGTAATAGGGAGTAAACCAATTGTCATCCCAATATTTTGGAATACTTGGAACGTAAACATTCCAATCGTACCAGCGCAAATATAACTACCGAAAGGTTCATTGCTTTCTAAAGCGATATGGATCATTCGGTAAATGAGTAAGAAAAAAAATGAAATAATAACACTTGCTCCTAAAAAACCGAATTGTTCAGCGATATTTGTAAAAATAAAATCTGTATGTGGCTCTGGAAAATATACTTGTCTATTTTCCCATCCTTTTCCTTGCATCTCTCCTGATCCAGTAGCTAAAAATGCTTGTCTTAATTGGTATCCTTGTGCGTCATATTCATAAGGTGCAAGCCAACCATAGAAGCGATTTAATTGATATTCTTTTAGAATGTGCTCTTTAAAGAACTCTGTATGCGTGAAATAAATATATGTTAAGGTAGAGCCTATGGCGAAAATACCGGAGGTTAATCCGAGGATAAAGCGCCAACGTATACCAGAAACTAAAACCATTGTTGCAAGCATCGCTGAAATGACCATTGTGTTTCCTAAATCAGGTTCTTTTGCGATTAGAAGTAGTGGAGGTAAACTAGCTGCAAATATTTTTAAAAGTAAAATGAAATCTTCACGAGTTGTCCGAAAAAGGTATTTTTCATTATGATTCGCTATAATTCGTCCAACGACGATAATCAAAAATAATTTCATAATTTCAGAAGGCTGAAAGTTTCCGATGCCTGGAAGTCTGTACCACGCGGTAGCCCCTTTAATTGTAACGGCGCCAGGAACTTGAAGTTCTAGGCCAATTAGAAGTATGAGTGCAAAGCTATATAAATACCAAGCAATTTGTTTATAGCGATCGAAATCAATAACCATAATAACACCAATGGCGATAAATCCAATGGCATACCATTGGATTTGTTTTAATACAAAATTTACGTTTTGTAAAAATAGTGGTAAAGAAGCTTGTGCACTTGCGATAGCAAAGCAGCTAACAATCCCAATGGCAAATAAAATGAATATTAATATGTAGTCTATTTGATATTGAGTGTTCGGATCTTTCACTGTATGAATTCCTTTCTACTGCTCTCTATATTAGTGGGTTTTAGTTGGTGCATCACATAGTTTAAAAAGAATGTATGAACTATACGCATTATTCACGTAAAGCTCACACATTTTATTTTCGCAGAATAGACTAATGATGTAGCTCTTTTATAATTATGTCCAAACAATGGGAAAGACGTACATGTGCATCTGGAATGAGGTTTGGTAGCTGGCTATAATATTCTAAGGAATTTTTACACCATTTATAAGCGCTAATTAGACCTAGTCTATAATCTGTATTATCTTGTAAAAATCCGTATTCTTTTGAAGTTATAACGAGGTGCGTAAAATCCTCAGATCCTTCAAGGAGCTTGCTGTGTATTTGTTGCCCAGTATGGTAGCGAAATTGGCTTAAAGGTTCGGATATGTATACTGCGTCTCCTTTAGAAAGTAAGGAAATCCATGATGCCATATCGACACTACAAGAATAGTGCCTTCCTTTTAGCGTGCCGAAAGGTTCAGTGAGTAACTGTTTTCTAAACAGAATAGTTGTAGGCTCACCGATAATGTTATGTCCACCTTTTAACATCCAGTCGCCTAAAAATATTCCGTTTAATTGAATGTCTTCGCTATATAATCTTTGTGTTGGATGAGCATCTCCAATTAAATTCCCGTGATCATCAATACGTACTCGATAAGAAGTTATAAGAGCGAGATTTTTATTTGTGTCTTGCTCAAAATAAGCCATCATTTTTTGTATTTTATGATTATAAAACACATCATCGTCCATTAAAAAATTTATATACTCCCCATTAGATTTCTCTAAGAGCATAAGATCGTTATGAAATTGTCCTAAAGTAGTGGTATTTCGAATGTATGTTATGTTTTTATAATTAGGTAAATACTGTTCATTTATTAAGATTTCTGTTTCATCATTTGTACTATCGTCTCCTATAATAATTTCAATGTTTGGATAAGTTTGTGCTAATGCACTTTCTAGAGCAATTTTGAAATAATGTGGTCGATTATAAGTGGGAATAAGGATGGAAACGAGAGGTGACTTTTTTTTATTATTCATACGAAACTACCTTTCAGAAGCTTTTTTTGTAAGAACGATATCTTGATAACTTGTATACTCATTTCTGCCGCACCATAAACCATAATGCGGTTTATTAATTACCTCTAAGCCATGTTTATTTAATAAGGTGCGGATATCTTCTTCAGGATAGGCAACTGCGAAATTAGGAATATCTTTATTCACAACATAACAATTTTCAATTTGATGATAAAAACCTAATGTACTTAGCCCAGAATTTAAGTAATAGGATGATTCAGGGTTAATGAGAAAGAAGGTAATAAAACATCTCCCATCTTTTTTTAGAACACGTACAATCTCAGATACGTAATGTTCTAATTCTTTCGGAAGGAGATGGGTAAATACAGAAGTTAAAAAAATAAAATCGAATGAATCGTCTTCATATGGAAATTTGTATTGAGAAGCATCTTCTTTTCCTTCTGGGTTGTAGAATTGATTATATATATCAACGTGTTCAAAATGGAAATTGCTACGGGCAGCTGAAATATTATTTTTGCACCATGTAATGCCATCTTTAAATAAGTCAAATCCATAATAAGCTCCATCATCGCTTAAGTAATTCATTAATGGGACCGCCATTCGGCCGACACCACAACCTACATCTAACACTGTTTCATTGGATTTTAAACTACCAATTTGAATAAAATACTTTATGAATTCTTTTCCAACCTTTTGAAAGTCGCCCCCTACATATTGGACGAGTTCGGGAGGTGGGATTAATGCGATTTTTTTTTCAAGCTCGCTCATAATTTCACTCCTTCCTTGTAGTAAACAGGGAACCAACATTTTTAATATGCAGCTACCATTTTATAGTGGGAGGGGAAACGATATTAGAACTGTTGCGATATGTAAAAAGCTCCCTAGAACAACTGGAAATAGTAATGGGAGCCTTTGTTTTTATTTATCATGCTATTGGCGAAGGCCAATAATTAGTGTGAGATGGAGAAACCTTAACTGAATAAAGTTTCGCCCTATTCTTTTCGCCAATAAACCCCGAATACATCAATTTTAGTAATAGGAGCTTTTAAGTTTCTTTGATTTCTAAAGTCTGTCACAGCCTCAGCGCATGGTGGTAGTCCGTAATCATCGATAATTATATAGCCGCCCTTAGAAACTTTATCGTATAAGTTTACGAGACCATCCATCGTTGATTCATACATATCACCGTCAAGGCGAGCAATCGCAATTTTTTCTATCGGTGCTGAGGGTAAAGTATCTTTAAACCAACCTTTTAAAAACTTTACCTGGTCATTTAATAAATCGTATTTTCTAAAGTTTTCTTGTACTTGTTCTAAAGAAACACGTAAATAATCAAAGCTGTGTAAGTAATCGCCGAAATCTCTCGGGTATTGTTCTATATTTGGTGTTGGGAGGCCCTCAAATGAATCGGCAACCCATACATTGCGATCAGTAATGTTGTTTGCTTGTAAAAAACCATTCATAAAAATGCACGATCCCCCGCGCCACACACCTGTTTCAATAAAATCACCTTCTATATTTTCACGGACAACTGTTTCTAATGCTTCATGTAATTGATTCATGCGTTCCCGGCCGATCATACTGTGTGCTGCTCTTGGCCAATCCATTCCGTCTTGACGTTCGCTTTTTAAAACGTTAGGTTTAATAATTTTTAAATTATGATTTTCTGCATATTGTTTAATAAATAAAGGGAGTGGAACTGTAACGGGTTCGTATGGAAGTTCCTTAGATATATGTAACGAAGCAGGTAAATATGGCTCATACTCTAGCCATATTTCAAACAGAATTGTTTTCTTTAACAACTCGAGATAAAGCTGGACAGCAGATTTATTTTCCATATAGATGCCTCCTGCGAAATGTCATACAACAATATGATTATGTAGGTAGTGAAGGTTTCATGATTGAATTCATAATTGAAAAAGCAGTAAAACTGATATCAGTTTTACTGCTAAGTAAAAAATTAAGCAATTTTTTCAATAATAATTGATGCACTAGTACCAAGAGCTAGCGATAAGCCAAGTCCTGTAACAACTGCTTCAACCATTGATGGAGTTATTGTAATTTGTGTAATCGCTTGGATAACGAGAGGTGCTCCAAGTGAGATTAAACTTGTTCCGGCACCTGGTACATTGACACCGTTAACTTGAATTGCAAGGCTACCTAATACACTTACTAATGCAGTATATGCGATAACAGTAATTTTGTAGAATCCAGTTTCACTTATGATGAAAGTATCGGCATCTAATTGAGAAATTGCTGTACCAAACTGAGATCCAACAGTATTAAATGGTACTGGCTCATTAATTCCAAGAGCTACGCTAATTGTAGCAGAGTTAAATGCGTACAATCCTGCTGGAAGTCCTAATCCAGATGGCCCAGTCGGTCCAGTCGGTCCAGTCGGTCCAGTGGCACCAGTGGCACCAGTGTCTCCAGTAGGCCCAGTCGGTCCAGTTGCGCCAGTGTCTCCAGTAGGCCCAGTCGGTCCAGTTGCGCCAGTGTCTCCAGTAGGCCCAGTCGGTCCAGTCGGTCCAGTCGCGCCAGTTGTACCAGTGTCTCCAGTAGGCCCAGTAGGCCCAGTAGGCCCAGTCGGTCCAGTCGGTCCAGTCGGTCCAGTCGGTCCAGTAGGCCCAGTTGGCCCAGTAGGTACGGTAGGTCCAGTCGGTCCAGTAGGCCCAGTAGGCCCAGTTGGCCCGGTTGGAAGTGTAAACGGTGGTATTGGTGGTAAAGTTGGACCTACAAGATTAGGATCAAATGCACTAGCTGATAAGAATTCATCAGGATTTAAGCCATCTGAATAATTATTATTTGACATAAATTCACCTCCATAAAGCTTTCATTATATAGTAGATGCAAAATCGCAAGAAAATGACACGGACATTTGAATTATTAAAAAGAAATCTTAAATAGCTTGAACAAGTTAAAAAAATGGAAAGTTTATTGTATGTATAACATATGATTGAGTTGGAAGAGGGTGATTATGTTGAACAAGCAAGGAATTACAATTAGTCTATGTATGATTGTTCGCGATGAGGAAAATACAATAGATCGATGTTTGGACGCGGTAGAAAAAATTGTTGATGAAATTATTGTAGTTGATACAGGATCCACTGATCGAACGAAGGAAATTGTAGCAAAATACACTTCTAACATACACGATTTTCCGTGGGTTGATGATTTTGCGGCAGCTAGAAATTTTGCGTTTTCAAAAGCAACGCAAGAATATATATTATGGTTAGATGCTGATGATGTGTTATTAGAGGAAGCTCAAGAATCACTGAAAACATTAAAACGAGAGTTAGATGGTAAAGTTGACGCTGTTTCTATGCCTTATTATCTTGTAATGGATTCTAATGGGAAACCTTTATATTGCACAAGAAGATACCGACTTGTGAAGCGTGAAAAACAATTTCAATGGTTTGGAAAGGTGCATGAGTATTTAGCTGTTTCTGGTGAGATTTACAATAGTAATGTCGCCATTACACATAAGAAAGAAAAAGAAATAACGAATCGTAATTTGAAAATTTTTCAAAATGCTGTAGCAGCTGGAGAAGAATTAAGCCCGAGAGATTTATTTTATTACGGTAATGAATCTATGGATAATCAAAAATACGACGATGCGGTTCTTCTGTATGAAACATTTCTTAATCAAGAGGAAGGATGGCATGAAGAGAAAATTTATGCATGTGGTAAGTTAGGAGATTGTTATGCGAAGTTAGGAGACTGGGAGAAGGCAGTTGAAACTTGTACGAAGTCGTTTCGTTATGGTATTCCTAGAGGAGAGAATTGTACAAGAATAGGATATGTATA
The DNA here is from genome assembly GCF_038003645.1 of Bacillus sp. FSL E2-0195. NCBI lineage: Bacteria > Bacillati > Bacillota > Bacilli > Caryophanales > Bacillaceae > Bacillus > Bacillus sp. FSL E2-0195. The sequence goes on from NZ_JBBOPN010000001.1 coordinate 1,196,760, forward strand.
TATGGAACAACAAAAGTATAATGAAGCGATATTTTGGTTTAAGCTAGCAACTGAAGTGCCGCTAGCAGAGGATAGTCCTTTTCACAGTCCGGCTAGTTATACGTGGATTCCATATTTACAAATGTGTATTTGTTATAGCAGATTAGGAGATCAAGATAAAGCTTATTATTATAATGAATTGGCAGCTTCTTATGTTCCGAATAATGCTGCGATTGAATATAACCGTAAATATTTTAGAGGCATCTATGATAAACAATATAAAATGTAATTTGTTCTATTTTTAGGAAATGACTTGTCGCTATTCTAATGATAGTAGAATGGCTATATATTAGATTATCGGTAATGCAACCAATAGAGATGGCATCCTTTGTAGAATATCTTTTGTTTATATTTCAAATTCAATTTGCATAAGGAGTGTGTGAAATGAATCGGGAGAAAAGTTCTTTATACGAAGAAAAATCTGAACATTATTATAATGCGATAAACCCTAATTTATTCAAGCATATAAAAAAGGAATGGCAAGAAGTTCTTGATATTGGTTGCTCGAGCGGTGCATTAGGAGCGGCTATAAAAGAAAATGGAGCACGTGTATCAGGAATTGAGGCGTTCCCAGAGGCTGCCGAAAAAGCGAAAGAAAAACTAGATCATGTTATTTTAGGTGATATAGAAACAATGGATCTTCCTTATGAGAAGGAACAATTTGATTGTGTCATATTCGGGGATGTATTAGAGCATTTATTTGATCCGTGGGCTGTTATAAAGAAAGTAAAGCCATATATAAAAGAAAATGGTGTGATTTTAGCTAGCATACCAAACGTTGCGCACATTTCAGTATTAGCTCCCTTACTCGCTGGAAATTGGACGTATACAGAATATGGATTATTAGATAAAACGCATATTCGTTTCTTTACTTTTAATGAAATGCTAAGAATGTTTTTAAAAGCAGGATATTCTATTAGTAAAGTAGATCGTGTATATGTTGATCATAAAATATATGAGCCACTTATTGAAGAGTTATATGGAATTTGTAAAAAGTATCGTCTTGGAAGTGGCTTCATGGCTGAGACAGTTGTATTTCAATATATTATTGAAGCAGAAAAATCACAGTTATGAGTGCTGCAGAAAAAACAATACTATTTGTTACATGTATAAATGATCGGAAATTGTATGCACAATGTGCGCGACATATATTGAAATTGGCAGTACCTCCTGGGTATACTATACAATTTATGCCGATTCGAAATGCAAAAAGTATGACGAGCGGATACAATCAAGCCATTTCACATCCAGCGAAGTATAAAGTGTATTTACACCAAGATGTCTTTATTATAAATGGAGCCTTTCTATACGGATTAATTCAATTATTTGAGGAGCATGAACATCTTGGGATGATTGGGATGGTTGGATCCCAATATGTTCCTCCAAATGGTGTATGGAACGAAGGGCGTGGGATTGTCGGGAAAGTCATTGGTTATATGAACGATTTGTTTTATATGGCAAGTTTAGAGCAACCATTTCATGAATCGAAAACATTTATTCCTGTGGAATGTATTGACGGTTTATTGATGGCGACACAATATGATATTCCGTGGCGAGAGGACTTATTTGATGGGTTTGATTTTTATGATGTATCCCAATCTTTTGAATTTAAAAAAGCTGGGTATACAGTCGGTGTCCCTGTGCAGCGTGATGCTTGGTGTATTCATTATCATTTCGATGTAAATATGACGAACTATGAAAAGTATAGAAAAGTATTTGTAGAGAACTATATGTCAGATGTGAATAAGGAAGAATAGAGGGCTACAAAATGAAAGATCATACAATATTAGTTGTTGTTTGTGTAAATAATGAAGAGCTTTTCGAGCAATGCGAAAGGCAAATAAGAAACATTGTTGTTCCCCCTGGCTATGTAGTGCAAATTTTTCCGATACGAGATGCGAAAAGTATGGCAAGTGCGTACAATCGAGCACTTTCATATCCGGCGAAATATAAAGTATATATACATCAAGATACTTACCTTATTAATCGTGATATGTTTTGTACCCTCATTTCTCTTTTTAAAGAAAATGAAAAGCTTGGTTTAATTGGAGTAGCTGGTGCTCAGTTTTTACCGAGTAACGGGATATGGTGGGAAGGGAAAAATTTAGTAGGGAAAGTGATTGAGTACAGAAGACAGAATTATCAATTATTAAATTTCGATCTGGGTTTTTATGGAAAACAATCTTTTATGTCAGTGCAAGCAATCGATGGTTTACTCATGGCAACGCAGTATGATATTCCGTGGCGAGAGGATTTGTTTCAAGGATTTCATTTCTATGATGTGTCACAGTCTTTAGAATTTCAAAAGGCTGGATATTTAATTGGTATCCCTAATCAAGCAAATCTATGGTGTATTCATTACAACGGAGATGAGTTTGATGCGGATACATATGAGAAATACCGGGAAATTTTTGTGGAACATTATAAAGAGGTGCTATCTCCATCATAAGGGAGAGATGAAGGATGAAAGGGATTATTTTAGCAGGCGGGACAGGATCGAGATTATATCCAATAACGAAAGTAACGAATAAACATTTACTTCCCGTTGGGCGGTATCCGATGATTTATCATGCGGTATATAAGCTGAAGCGATGTGAAATTACAGATATTATGATTATTACCGGTAAAGAGCATATGGGAGATGTTGTGAGCTTTCTAGGAAGTGGTCAAGAGTTTGGTGTATCCTTTACGTATCGTGTGCAAGATAAGGCGGGTGGGATTGCGCAGGCACTAGGACTTTGTGAAGATTTCGTAGGAAATGATCGGATGGTAGTTATATTAGGAGATAATATCTTTTCAGATGATATTTGCCCGTATGTTGAAGAGTTTACAAGTCAAAAAGAAGGGGCTAAAGTGCTGCTTCAATCTGTAGAAGATCCCGAGCGATTTGGTGTAGCGCATATTCAAGGCCGAAAAATAATTGGAATTGAAGAAAAGCCGAATGAGCCGAAAAGTTCTTATGCTGTTACGGGAATTTATTTGTATGATTCGAAAGTCTTTTCTTATATAAAAGAATTAAAACCTTCCGCAAGAGGGGAACTTGAAATTACAGATATAAATAATTGGTATTTAAAACGAGGAGTACTTACTTATAATGAAATGAGCGGCTGGTGGACTGATGCGGGAACGCATGCTTCTCTTCAAAGAGCGAATACGTTAGCGCGGGATATAAACTTTGGGAAACAGTTTAATGGAGAATAGGTGAAAATATGAAAGTTGTAGAAACAAATTTTACCGATGCGAAATTGTTAGAACCGAGATTGTTTGAAGACGAGCGAGGTTTTTTTACTGAAAGTTATAATAAGAAGATGCTAGAATCGTTAGGGATTACGCATTCATTTCTGCAAGATAACGTATCTTATTCAGCGCATTCGGGGACGATTCGAGGGCTACACTTTCAAAAAAATCCGAAAGCACAAACGAAACTCATTCAAGTTATGCAAGGTGCAATATATGATGTTATCGTTGATTTGCGAAAAGATTCACCTACATTTAAAAAGTGGAGAGGTTATATTTTAAGTGCGGATAATCATAGGCAATTATTAGTGCCGAAAGGATTTGCTCATGGTTTTTGTACACTTGTACCTCATACAATTGTTATGTATAAAGTAGATGAGTATTATAGTGCTGATCACGATTCCGGTTTGCTTTGGGAAGATAAAGAATTATCAATTCCATGGCCGGTAACAAATCCTATCTTGTCCGATAAGGATCGAATATTACCATTACTTCAGGAATATGAAGATAGTTTTTAAGTAGGAGAGTTGTTTATGAATATATTAGTTACAGGTGGAGCTGGATTTATTGGAAGTAATTTCATTCACTATATGTTAAAAAACTATGAAACATATAAAATCATTAATTACGATGCATTAACATATAGCGGGAATTTAAATAATGTAAAGTCTATTCAAGAAAATCCTAACTACTCATTTGTAAAAGGGAAAATCCAAAATGGAGAGCTGCTGGAACATGTTGTTAAGGAACGTGACGTGCAAGTAATTGTAAATTTCGCAGCTGAATCACATGTGGATCGTAGTATTGAAAACCCAATTCCTTTTTATGATACGAATGTAATAGGTACAGTCACGCTGTTGGAGTTAGTGAAAAAATATTCACATATTAAACTCGTGCAAGTATCAACAGATGAAGTATACGGTTCTTTAGGGAAAACAGGAAAGTTTACCGAGGAAACCCCGCTAGCTCCTAATAGTCCATATTCTTCAAGTAAAGCGAGTAGCGACATGATAGCCTTATCTTATTATGAAACGTATCAATTACCGGTTATTATAACGCGTTGTTCTAATAACTACGGACCGTACCAATATCCTGAGAAATTAATTCCGTTAATGGTTACGAATGCGCTTGAAGGAAAGAAACTACCATTATATGGTGATGGATTGAATGTAAGGGATTGGCTGCATGTAACGGATCATTGTAGTGCAATTGACACCGTTTTGCATAAGGGATGTGTAGGAGAGGTGTATAATATCGGCGGAAATAACGAAAAAACAAATGTAGATGTTGTGGAACAAATTATAAAACTTTTAGGAAAAACGAAAAAAGATATTGAATTTGTAACAGACCGTTTAGGTCACGACCGTCGTTATGCGATTGATGCACAAAAAATGAAGAATGAGTTTGAATGGGAACCGAAGTATACGTTCGAACAAGGATTAAAAGAAACGGTGGAATGGTATAAAAACAATGTAGACTGGTGGAAACCACTAAAAGAAAAGTAAGGGGCATGTAGATGAAAGAACGGATTATCATAACGGGAGCGAACGGTCAGCTAGGGAAGCAACTACAAGAAGAGTTGAATTCTGAGGAATATGACATATATCCATTTGATAAAAAGTTATTAGATGTAACAAATATATCCCGAATTAAGCAAGTGGTACAAGAAATAAAGCCACATACAATTGTTCATTGTGCAGCGTATACGAAGGTAGATGGTGCTGAGAAAGAACAGGATCTTGCTTACTTAATAAATGCGATTGGAGCTCGAAATGTAGCGGTTGCTTCACAATTAGTAGGGGCTAAGTTAGTGTATGTCAGTACCGATTATGTATTTCCAGGTGACAAACCGGATGGCTATCATGAATTTCATAATCCAGCACCGATAAATATATATGGAGCTTCTAAATTTGCAGGAGAGCAGTTCGTAAAAGAGTTACATAATAAATATTTTATAGTTCGTACATCGTGGTTGTATGGTAAGTATGGAAATAATTTTGTGAAAACGATGCTACGATTAGGAAAAGAGAGAGAAAACATATCTGTTGTAGCGGATCAAATTGGCTCTCCTACGTACGTGGCAGATTTAAATATAATGATTAATAAGCTCATTCACACTTCTTTATACGGTACGTATCACGTATCCAATAGAGGATCATGTTCTTGGTTTGAATTTGCCCAAAAAATATTTTCGTATGCAAATATGAAAGTGAATGTATTACCTGTTTCAACTGAAGAATTCGGATCGGCGGCTGCGAGACCAAAATATTCTATCTTTCAACATAACATGCTACGATTAAATGGTTTTTTACAAATGCCTACTTGGGAAGAAGGATTAGAAAGGTTTTTTATAGAAACAAAAAGTCATTAACAAATTTATGTTAGTGACTTTTTTGTTTGCCTTTAAGAGGTTTTATGGTACTATAATTATAGTATCAGGTACTAATAACAAGTATAAGTATTTCTGGGAGGATATATCATGGAACTATTACAAGGGAAAACATTTGTTGTTATGGGCGTTGCGAACCAAAGAAGTATTGCATGGGGAATTGCTCGCTCTTTGCATAATGCAGGTGCAAAATTAATATTCACATATGCAGGAGAGCGTTTAGAAAGAAACGTTCGTGAACTAGCGGAAACATTAGAAGGACAAGAATCACTTGTATTACCTTGTGATGTAACGAATGATGAAGAACTTACAGCTTGCTTTGAAACTATTAAGCAAGAAGTTGGTACAATTCACGGTGTTGCACACTGTATTGCTTTTGCAAATCGTGATGATTTAAAAGGCGAATTTGTAGATACTTCTCGCGATGGATTTTTACTTGCACAAAATATTAGTGCATTCTCTTTAACAGCTGTAGCAAGAGAAGCGAAGAAAGTGATGACAGAAGGCGGAAATATTTTAACTTTAACATACCTTGGCGGCGAGCGCGTTGTGAAAAACTATAACGTTATGGGTGTTGCGAAAGCTTCGTTAGAAGCTAGCGTGAAATATTTAGCGAACGATTTAGGACAACATGGCATTCGCGTTAACGCTATTTCTGCAGGACCAATTCGTACGTTATCTGCGAAAGGTGTAGGCGACTTTAACTCAATCTTAAAAGAAATTGAGGAACGCGCACCACTTCGTCGTGCGACGACTCCAGAAGAAGTTGGAGATACAGCAGTATTCTTATTCAGTGATTTAGCACGCGGAGTAACAGGTGAAAACATTCATGTTGATTCAGGATATCATATTTTAGGATAAATATAATAGGAATTAAAGTTTAAAAAGGACAGTCTCTAAACGTTGAGACTGTCCTTTTTAATTGTTCCCAGAAAGAACGATTTTTAACGAAAGTTCTAGCCACGTTATGAATATAACTATAATAGTACACGATTTATCCAGCTACGTATGGAAGTGGGAGGGACGAGTGTGAAGAATAAAAATAAAAGTTCAACAGTTGGAAAACCGTTGTTATATATTGCACAAGTAAATTTAGAACTCGCTGCACCGAAAATAAAAAGAATTATTTTAACGAATTTCGAAGATGAGGATCAAAAAGAGCAAAGTAACAGAAATGAAAGTATTGTAAGTAGTGCTGTGGAAGAAGTGGTAGAACAAGAGAAACAAGAACCACGAGAGGAGCCTAAAGTGGAGGTGGAAGAAAAAGTAGAGGAAGAGCAAGTGAGAACGGTCCCTTACAATAAATCCTTTAAGGATATGAATAATGAAGAAAAAATTCATTTTTTATTAAATCGTCCTCATTACATTCCAAAAATAAGATGTAGAATAAGAACGACGACCGTCTCATATATAGGATCGATTATATCTTACCGTAATGGCATTGTATCCATTATGCCACCAAATAGTATGAGAGATATTCGATTATCTATAGAAGACATCAAATCGATTGATATGGCCGGCTTTTAAATATGTAAAGGTGGTAGAAAGCTTCTACCACCCCAATAGTTTTTTAGTTTACTTAACTATAGAAACGTCGCGTAAGCACTGAATAGCACAGAAGCAGCTTAAATCAACAGTAATGCAAGTAGATGTCGAGATTAATCTTGCATTTGGTATAGCTAAAAACGTACAAATTGGATCGTCGCCAGGTGGTACAGGAGACCCATCACCTAATACTACAGTTAACACACGTAGGACAGCACAGCTATCGTCATCTACGCTTTCTACACGGAAAATTGGAGATTGGCAGCTAGTAAGGCTTGAAGATGGTGCAAATGCTTCAAATGGCGTTCCAGCTTTTGTGTATAAAATAAAAGGGCGTGTATTTGCTACTGCTGCTGTATTGTGTGCTCCTAAAAATGGAATTTCACAACCAGAACCACATGTTGAACTAGAGCAATCTTGTAGTTCATTGATGAATTTTACGACGTCAACTACGCAGTGAGAAGAGCTATGGTGTTTATTTTCGTTACAACTCATTAATGTCACTCCTTATCTTCTTGTTTGTATTTACATTAATAAGATATTGGAGTGGGGTAGATTTGGTCACAATCTTAAGACCTTTTTTTTTAAATAGGCTAAAGAGGATAGGGAAGGTGGAATTATGTTATTTACAAGCTGGCTTTTATTTTTTATTTTTGCGCTAGCTGCATTTAGGTTAACTCGTCTTATTGTTTATGATAAAATTACAGCTTTTTTGCGAAGACCGTTTATTGATGAGTTAGAGATTACAGAGCCTGATGGAAGTGTATCGACTTTTACAAAGGTGAAAGGGAAAGGATTAAGAAAGTGGATTGGAGAATTATTAAGCTGCTATTGGTGTACAGGTGTGTGGGTTAGTGCTTTTTTATTAGTTTTATATAAATGGATTCCTATTGTTGCAGAGCCTGTACTAGCATTATTAGCCATTGCAGGTGCAGCAGCGATCATTGAAACAATTACAGGATATTTTATGGGAGAATAATAAAGTGAAAATTTAATCAGTGTGGGGCATCCCCCGCTAATTATCAGCCCGCACCAATCGGGATAAATCTTCATGATGTTAGAAAAAGCGGAGTTTAAGAGGATGCGGGAACGGAAATAAAGAGTTGTTCATATAGTAAATAGACAGAATTGACAGTAGAGGAGATGTTTGCTGTGAGCAATAATCCAAGGCAAAATTCATATGATCTACAGCAGTGGTATAACATACAGCAACAGCAACAAGCACACCAACAGGCATATCAAGAACAGTTACAGCAACAAGGGTTTGTGAAAAAAAAGGGATGCAACTGTGGGAAAAAGAAGAATACAATAAAACAATATGAAGAATGAAACACTCATGTTACGGTGAGTGTTTTTTATTGTAAAAATAAAAAGCGGTATTTCAATTAAGAAATACCGCTTTTTACTAGCTAATTTGTGCAACTGTTAATGCTGCAGCACGGATGTCTACAGTTCCAAGCAGTTCAACTGGTACAATTTGAATTAAGTCACCAGGGTTTAAGTTAATAAGAATAACACCACTGGATACGTCTACTTCACCAGTACCAATAACGTTAGAGCGAACCGCTGTACCTGATCCAGGAATAATGTTAGCTGGTGTACCTAATGATAAGAAGAAACGACCAGCTTCTGGTGCAGTAGGAACGTTATCAAGACTGATCGTTAATGTATAACTGATTTGATAAATACCAGCTACTTGAATTCGAATACCGTCTCCGACACTTACTGTATTATTTATTACAGGAACAGTAATATTTGGGTTTGGACTTACGCTAGGTAATAGTAGTGGTGTGAATAGTGAAGCGAACTGAGGTGCAGAAGCGTTGAAAGCAAAACCGAAGGCAGGTAGTGTACTAGCTGGTTTCGCCTCACAATCAATGTTATTAAATTCGCAATCAGAAGAGAACATGTTTTTCACTCCTTTATCTGTTTCTACTTTTAGTTAATGAAAAGGACAGGTTCTATGTTCTAGACAAGTTCCCAATTTTATAAAAAATACATAATAATACCTTTTAAGCATGGATTGGGTGGCAGAATCATCTGCCACCCAATCCATGCTTAAATTAGTATTCAGTTTTATATAGAAACATCGCGTAAGCATTGAATAGCGCAGAAGCAACTTAAATCAACAGTAATACAAGAGGAGGTTGATACTAATCTTGCATTTGGTACAGCTAAAAATGTACAGATTGGATCGTCACCAGGTGGTACAGAGGTACCATCACCTAAAACTACAGTTAATACACGCAATACAGCACAGTCATCATCATCTATACTCTCTACACGGAAAATTGGAGATTGGCAGCTAGTAAGGCTTGCAGATGGTGCAAATGCTTCAAAAGGTGTTCCAGCTTTTGTGTATAAAATAAAAGGACGTGTATTCGCTACTGATGCAGTGTTATGTGCTCCTAAAAATGGAACTTCGCAACCAGATCCACATGTTGTGGTTGCACATTCTTGTAGTTCATGTATAAAACGAACGACATTAGATACACAGTTGAAATCACAATCATGGTGTTGATGATCTTCATTACAATTGCAGCTCATTATGTTCACTCCTTATCGTGAGTTCTGACATACACTATTACAATATGAACGGGATATGGTTGATATTACGTTAATTCTCAGGATAGAAACAGGGAATTTATATAGAGGGGATGTACATATCGTGATATGGAAAAAGACACCCATTATTTAATGGATGTCTTTTCAGGTAAATCTTTTTGCGTAGTATATAGAAAACGAGATATATCTAGTTTCTTTCCTCTGAAAAATTGCGGGGAGGAAATGTAAAGTTCTTCTTTTGCGCGTGTAATGGCGACATAGAGTAATCGTCGTTCTTCTTCTAATGCTTCAGAAGTCTCCGTCACACGGTCATTTGCATCTTTTAAAGAAGAAGTATGCGGCAATATACCATCGCTTGCTCCGAGTAAAAAGACGCATGGAAACTCAAGGCCTTTCGCGTTATGAATTGACATAAGCGATACAGCATCTTTTTGCGGCATTGTTTTTAATGCTTCCATTTCTTTTTGACCTTGAATGGCCTCGTTAATAAATTGTAAGTAAGCTGGAATATCCGTAAAGCGAGTTGCTGATTCCATTAATTCTTCTAACATTTCTTCTTGTATGTCCTTATGCATCGTAAAGGAAGAACGATCATTACTTTGTAAGTACTCTAAATACTTTCCTTTACCATGAATAATTTCTTTCAATGCTTTTTTCGGTTCAAGTTCTTTTATAAACTTAATAAAATCGATTCGCTCATTTACTTTTTTAACTTGAAAAGGTTTCAAGCTTGGGTTTAGTAATAGAAAATGAAGAAGAGAAGGGAAACGGCCCTCACCATATTTCCATTGTTCACGTTCAATAAATGAAATGCACTCATCACGGCCAATATACATTGTTGGTAATATATTTGAAAGTGATTCGAGGCGGAACGGTTCAAGCACGAGTCGTAAGTGATCTAATACGGGCCTAATTAAAGAATGTTCGTAGAACGATTGGCTCGCTCCATGTTTAATAAATGGAATCTTATGAATTGTAAGCTGATCAAGTAAAGAACGGCTTACAGAATGTGTACGATATAATAAACAAAAATCTTTATAATTTCGTTCACCACTATCTACTTTTTCCTGAATGAGTTGCAAAATTTGATTTGCTTCATCAAGAGTTGTCGCAGGTCGTGCATAAAACGGCTGTATGCCATCGTTACGAACAGAATATAGCTCTTTATCAAAACGTTCTTGATTGAGCTTAATAACTTCATTTCCAAGTCCTACGATAAATGGATTAGATCGATAATTCGTATTAAGTGCGATAATCGTAGTATTATCAAATTCCTTTGGAAAAGATAAAATAATTTGGTGACTTGCCCCTCGCCAGCCGTAAATCGCTTGATCGTCATCACCTGCGATAAATAAATTATTTCTCGGCGTGGCTAACAATTTTACAATTTCATATTGTGCATACGACGTATCTTGAAACTCATCTACTTCAATGTAATGAAAACGCTCTTGTAATTGAGTAAGCAGGGGAGCGTTATTTTCTAACATATAATACATTTCTAATAAGATGTCGTCAAAATCGATATAATTGTGTCGTTGTTTTACCTCTTCGAAACGTTCGTATACTTCTTTGAACTCTTGTTCAACCGGTGTTTTCGCTTTTACATCTTTCGGACGATTCAATTTGTTTTTCTCAAGTGAAATCATAGCGAGTATCGTTTCGGCATCATAATCGTCTTTTAAGCGCAATTCTTTCAAAATTTTCTTTATCATAATTTGTTTATGTTTTTCATTTGCTAAAATTTGCTGATTATATCCTTGACTACGAAGCAATTTTAAAAAGACAGAGTGGAATGTACCAGCAACGACATAGCTACTTGCAGCATGATTCATACCAGGTAAATTCGCTACACGGCTTCGAATTTCTTCAGCTGCTTTTTGTGTAAACGTCAGCAGCAAAATATTTCGCGGATGGACATGTTTTACATTAACTAAATAACCAACGCGAGTTGTTAAAACAGATGTTTTACCACTTCCAGCACCAGCTAGTGTAAGGACAGGTCCTTCTGTCGTTTGCACTGCTTCTAACTGTTTTTCATTTAAATAAACACCTTGCTGTTCTAAAGCGCGGAAATACGCCGCATCTGCATCTTCTTTCATAATTAAATGGGTAGATGTTTTCGGAATATGATACGCCGCTTGCGGAATGCCAGCGTGTGTTAACGGTTTTTGTGAAAATTTTTCTTGTGTCATATATTCACCTTCAAAACTATAGCATCAACATTTAACTTTAGCGGAAGAAAAAGAAAATAGCAATGTAAAAAACAGGAGGGGCTACCTCCTGCTACAAAATTATAATTCTTTTATCATTACGACGTGCGGGATATTTGCTTCCATAAACACATCAGAAGCCGTCACGTATCCTAGCTTCTTATAGAAAACTTCAGCATGTGTTTGAGCATGGAGTTTCAATTTCGGTAGAGACTCTTCTTTTGCATGCGCTTCAAGTGCATCCATAATGATTTTGCCAATGCCTTTTTGGCGATGGGAAGCTAGTACGCAAATGCGCTCCATTTTTCCTATTCCATCAACGATGCGGAAGCGACCAGCACCAACTGGAACATCATTATCATATATAACAACGTGTGTTGAAATCTCTTCAAACTCATCATACTCTTCTTCTGCAGAAACCTGTTGTTCATTTACAAATACTTGCTTACGTACAGAGAATGCATCATTTAGTTGTTCGTCCGTTTGTACGATTTGTGCGTGCAAATTAGTTGTTCTCCTTTCCGAGGTGGAATGTTTCATGTACAGTCCACGTTCCATTTTCTAATTGGTATAGAAGGTGGAAACGATCGATTGGTTGCTCATAATAGAAATCTTTCATACGTAATCGACCTAATACATCAGCGTGCTCTGCGTCTGATAAGTCTTGACCGATTGTTAAATGAGGTACGAAAGAGTACTCGCGCTCTTGTGTAAAGAAACCATTATGCATTTCTTCATTTAAGAAAGTAAGTTCAGGTGTTTTTTCTACTTTAAAATAAAGAACATTATTAACAGGTGCGAATGAACCGACTTTCCCAACATGAAGGGTGAAAGGGTTCGTTTTATTTGCGATTGTATGTAACTCATTCACAATCGATTCTAATTGTTCATCTTGCGTCTCAAAGGGTGTTTTCAATGTAATATGTGGCGGAACTAATGCGTAATGCGGATCATAACGTTTACGTAATCCGTTCGCTTTATCTTGAATCATTTTTGATGGAAAAATTACAATTCCTAATTTCATGTTCCAATTCCTCCCTTTGCAAGTCTAGTTAGATTTTGAGAATAAATCTCTTTATCTATTATATCAAATTATTCTGAATACCGCTCTCTATTATTTCATTGATAGAATATGAGAAAATGCTTTTGGTAAATCTGCTTGCCAATATTTCCATGTGTGATTCCCTTCAAACTCTTCATAATGCGTGATGAAATTTCTATCTGTAAGTAGTTTATTTAACTCGCGATTTGGTTCTACGAAATCAGATACTTGTCCGTCTGTACGCTTGACAGCTGTTTCTTCGGTCCCAATTACGTGATAAAGATCTAGCGCCCCCGGATTTTTGAAATCTTTTGCTAAGTTCATGACTGTTTCATCAACAAATGGTGATTGCATAACGACCTTACCAAATGTATGCGGATACATAAGTGCGGTCATGAAGGAAACTGTACCGCCGAGAGAATCTCCAATTAAAACGCGTCCTTTACCCATTTGATACGTTGGATAATTTGCATCAATATATGGAGCAAGCTCGTGAGCAAGGAAGCGAATGTAAGCAGCATTCTTTACATCATTTGGGAAATATTTTTCCTTACGATCGTGTACATTTTTATATGGAATACCGACAATAATTGTGCGGTCAATTTCTTCAGTTTCGCGAAGGCGCTCAATTACACGGTGCGCTTTACCAAGCTGAAAATAATCTCTACCATCTTGTGCAATAACAACCGTATGCTTATGGAGAGGTGTGTAATTTACTGGTAAATAAACAAGAAGTGTAAGCTCCTCTTGAAGTGATGTACTAAAAAATGAAATTTCTTCAATTCTCCCTATTGTTTGATTCATGTATATCCCCCTAAATAAAAATTTACTGTAATGATTGTAAGAGCGACGCTTGTAGTGAAAAGGAAAGAAATAATCACTAATAGGTGCCTTAATTTCTATTTTACCATAATGGTACGAAGAATCTAAAAAATTAGTATTTAAGTTGTGAAAGAAAACGGATATAATGAAGTGGGATTTTTTACAGGTGAGAGGGGAGACAGGATTTGAAACAAGAAAGATCAATCGCACTACCACTAGCAATTTCCATTATAGCAATTTCATTCGCAGCTGTTTTTGCAAAGATGTCCTCAGCACCATCTTCCGTTTTAAGTATGTATCGATTATGGATTATCGTACTTATTATGCTGCCGATCGTTTGGAAAAAACGGGAAGAGTTTAGTAGGATTCAAATAAAAGATTGGGGATTTTTAATTGGATCTGGTTTCTTTTTAGCTCTTCATTTTCTTCTATGGTTTGAATCCTTAAAGCATACGACAGTTGCTAGTTCGACGATTATTTTAGCACTTCAACCGATCGTATCTTTAGTGGGAGGTTTTTTCTTATTTAAAGAAAGAACAACCTATTCAGCAATTGCGACGATGGGAATTGCGATACTAGGCGTAATGTGTATTGGCTGGGGAGATTTAGGGCTAAGTGAGCAAGCAATTTATGGGGATATATTATCCTTTTTAAGTGTAATAGCAGTTGTCGGTTATTTATTTATCGGACAAACGACAGTAAAGAAAGTATCTCATTGGATTTATAGTTTCACTGTATTTGCCTTCGCTGGTATATTTATAGCGATTTATAACGTTATACTTCAAGTGCCATTTACAGGCTATACGAAGTGGGATTGGAGTATTTTTCTTTTACTTGCGATTGTACCGACAGTGTCACACGTCATTAATAATTGGTTATTAAATTACGTAAATGCAACAACGATTTCAATGAGCATTTTAGGAGAACCAGTTGGGGCATCTATACTAGCGTTCTTCTTACTTGGAGAAAAATTAAATGCAATGCAAATTATCGGTAGCATGCTCGTATTGTTTGGTGTATCTGTTTTCTTACTACAGCAACAAAAGCGAACAGCAAAAAATGTGGTGAACGAACCGGCTTATACACAGGAATTATAACGAGTTTATTCTAATATACGAAAAGAGAAGTTATTGGTAACTTCTCTTTTTTTTGTTCCATGCAGAAAATAAAACAGATTAATAGGGGGAATTCCCGCCATGTAGCATGAAAAAAGATAATATATAGTGGAGTTAAATCATACGTTTCTCATACAAATATAGAGGGGGAAGGAGAGACCAAATGAAAGAGACTTTAATGAAATACATGACAAATCTTACAACATTAAGTGAAGAGCAGCAGCGCATGATCGTAGAAGAATTACAAATTGAAGAGTATAAAAAAGGAACAGTGCTCTTAAGACAAGGAGATGTTCCGTCTAAATGTTATTTTGTATTAAAAGGATGCGTGAGGCAACATTGTATAGATGAATCTGGAAAAGAAGTTACATCAAATTTTTATACAGAAGAACAAGCAATCGCAAATTTCAATCATCATAAACAAGATAAATTATCCCCACATACGTTAACGTGCCTAGAAGATTGTCTAGTTGTAGTTGGCGATCTGTATAGTGAAAAGGACATGTATAAGAAATATTCACAGTTAGAAGAAATGACGCGCCAAATGATTGAATACAATTTTGGTGAAGTACAAGAAGAACTTACATTATTTATTACATCGACACCAGAAGAGCGCTACAAATCATTATTACAAAAACGACCGCATTTAATCGATCGTGTTCCTCAATATCAATTGGCAAGTTATCTAGGTATTACGCCAGAATCATTAAGCAGAATTAAGAAACGACTCAAACAGTAGAGTTTTTTCCACCTCTAAGCAATAGCCATATACTAAATCCTAGTTCACCTGTGATCATCGGTAGTTGAAAGACAACGTTAAGAATGGAAATAATCGCATCATATTGTGAAAACATCGTATTCATTACGTTAATGATGATATAGCCGATTGCAGCAATGAGCAGTAATATACTAATAGTCTTCGGTATGTTTTTAGATTGAAAGGTTACATATCCTAAGGTGAGAAGATGTAAGCCGAAAATGATTAATCCTACAGACCAAATGTATTCAAAAGCTTCTAGAAATAACATTGTATATGCTTCTGAATTAGCAACTGTGCTTTTTGAAAGAAGTAATACAAATGTTAAATTGAATATAGCAATCCCAAGTATAGCTGTATACATAAGACGAAGACAGGCAGCTAGTAATGAGAGGCTAGTATGGATAGGTTTTAGAAAGAAATAAAGAGCCCACGAGGCGATAATATCCGTAATAAAAATGATAATCCATCCGAAAATTTCTGCTTTGAAAAGTGAACTTGAAGTTTGAATATTATGGAGTGTCGTGCTCGCATTACTTGGTACAACGAGATTTCCGTGAACAAAACCGTAAGAAAAAAATGCAGTGAATGCCATGATAAGAAGAGAAGTGCCTGCAAATAAGGCAAAATTTCGCTCAGTCATAATACGTCCTCCTATTCTAATGTTGTTTTCATTGTAATAGGGAAGAGGAGGAGATTCATTGACTTAAATCAAGGGAGAGGAAGTTTAGTGGAATTTCCATCAAAAAAAGATGTATGGTTATATCCGATTTTTTTCGTTGTCATTGGAGCGTGTTTTGCTCCCATATTTGCAGGGAGAGAATATTTTCTTTTATTTTTTACAATTCCGTTGGCTATACTGTTTAGTTGGAGTTGGTTTTCAACAAAATATATCGTTAAGGAAGAAATAATTATGATTACATCAGGTCCGGTTAAAAAGCGTATATTTATACGAGACATAAAACGAATTTCCAATACAAAAAATCCAATAGCGGCTTATGCGTTATCATTCGATCGATTAGAAATTGTTTACGGATCATATGAAACAGAGATTATTTCTCCTAAAAATAAAGAACAATTTATTAATCTTGTGAAAAGTAAAAATCCGCACATTGAAATAAAGTAAAAGAGTGGCTACGAAGCCACTCTTTTACTTTGGATTTGTCATATAAGGTTGTACATGAATGACGCATAGGTCACGAAATTTTCCTTCAGCAGTTGTAACAATTACGACTGCTCTTCCCGCACTTTGTCCAGTAATCGTCACAGTTTCACCTTTTGGATATATTGTGATGACATCAGAATTCATATTGGTCCAAATAAGTTCTTTATTCGTCGCTTGCATTGGTAAAACGGAAGCTGATAACTCAGTACTTTGCCCAGTTTTTATTTTTAACTTATTTTTTTCCATATGAACACCGATAACTGAAATAACAGAAGGAGCAATTGAAATTTTGGGTGGATTAGGTTGAATGTTTAAACGAGAAGCAGAAGTATTTGTAATAGGTGAAAATTTTCTTATGTGTTGTTGCTGGAAAGCTGCTAACATGTTGGAGTCCCCTTTCTGTATAAGTGCTAATACTAATACTATAAAGGAGTAGTGTTATGTTAAATTTAACGAAACATAAAGAATTTGTTAAATTTGAGAAGAAGATTGTCGAACTGTAATAAAAAAAGCTCTGCTGTTACGATAACAGCAAAGCTTTTTTATAGACTATGACTATGTTGTTTTTCGAAATCCTCAAATTGCTCTTCAACCTCTTTTGAAGGTTGAGTTAGTAAACTAACGATTATGATTGCTAGTAAACTAATTGTGAAACCAGGAATCATTTCATATAAGAAGTTTGTTAAGAATTTAAATTGAGTCCATATAATAACAGTCGCGGCACCAGAAATCATACCAGCAAGCGCGCCCCATTTCGTCATACGTTTCCAATATAGACTTAATAAAATAGCTGGTCCGAATGAAGAGCCAAATCCAGCCCAAGCGTATCCAACAAGAGCTAAAATCGTATCATTTTGTTTAAACGCTAATGCGCACCCAACTAAGGCGATACCAAGAACAGCCATACGACCGACAAATACAAGCTCTTTATCAGAAGCAGAACGTTTAAAGAATGTATGATATAAGTCTTCTGTTACAGCACTTGAAGTAACGAGAAGCTGAGATGAGATTGTACTCATAATTGCAGCTAAAATCGCTGCTAATAAAAATCCAGTAATAAGTGGATGGAATAAAATTTTTCCAAGCTCAAGGAAAATTGTCTCTGGGTTAGATAATGTCAAATCTTGTTGTGAATAGTAGGCAATACCGATAAGACCAGTAAACATAGCTCCGACAACAGAGAAAATCATCCAGCTCATACCAATTCTTCGTGCGCTTTTAAGTTCTTTTACAGAAGAAATTGCCATAAAGCGTACGATAATATGAGGTTGTCCAACATAACCAAGGCCCCATGCGAATAAGGAAACAATTCCTAAAGTGGAGGCACCTTTAAAAATATCTAAACGTGTTGGATCTACAGATCGAATTGTATCAAATGCAGGTCCAAGTCCGTTTGCATTCATAATTGTTACGATAGGAACAAGAATAAGAGCAACTACCATAATGATTCCTTGCACGAAGTCTGTCCAACTTACAGCTAAGAAACCACCAAATAATGTGTAAGCTACAACAACGCCTGCTACAATGAATAATCCAATATGATAGTTCATACCAAATGAATTTTCAAATAATACAGCGCCTGAAACTAGTCCTGAAGCTACATAAAAAGTAAAGAAAATCATAATAACAAGTCCGGATACTAAGCGTAGCATGTGAGATTTGTCGTGGAAACGGTGTTCCAAAAATTCTGGAATAGTAATAGAGTTGTTTGCAATTTCAGAGTAGGTACGTAAGCGAGGAGCGACATAAAGCCAGTTTGCGTATGCGCCTAATGTTAGGCCGATCGCAATCCAACTACTACTTAATCCAACGCTAAACATTGCACCGGGTAATCCCATTAAAAGCCAACCACTCATATCAGATGCTCCAGCACTTAATGCTGTTACTGCGGGGCCTAGTGTACGCCCGCCAAGCATATAATCTGTTAAGTTGGACGTTCGTTTGTAGGCGAAATAGCCGATTACTAACATCCCGAGCATGTAAATAGAGATAGAAGTTAAAGTTAACATCTGCGTACTCATGTAGTTCCCCTTCCTTTTGTCATGTCTTTTGATGCGTTATGCATATTTATAATCTATCATGATTATTCAGAAAAATCCATTCAGAAATATGAATTTTCTGAAATGTAAGCGTTTTTTGACAATGTTTCGCTTTTGTAATATATGATTTTCTGACAAAAAACCTTAATTTTAATAGAGTATTTATTATATTTACATAAAAACAGGTTGTTTTGTCAATATAATATCGAACGAAGAAAAAATATTTTTTTCGAAAAAAGTATTGACTTTTTAGAAACGTGAGGAATATAATGAGTGAAACTTAAAAAAATGCAAGCTTTGATGAAGAAGAGTACACATGATGAACATGTCAGAGAGCTGATGGTTGGTGCGAATCAGTATGGAATTGATGTGGAATGGGCTTCGGAGCTTCCAAACCGAAACGAAAGAAGTAGGCTTTGGCGACATGATCTCATCGATATAAGAGACACGTATTGTTTTTGATACGGTAAAGTGCGTTACGTTTGTAACGAATTAAGGTGGCACCACGGGAGTACCCGTCCTTTCTATAGGATGAGTACTCCCTTTTTGTGTATAAAAAATTAAATATGTTAAATCGTTTAAGTAAGAAGAGTACGTATAATGGAGACGTTACAGAGAGCCGGGAATAGGTGGGAGCCCGGTGCGGTGCCATATACGGAATGGGCTTACGAGAGGTATGCTGAACAATTGTTTTCAGTAGGCAACCCGGGTTCCGCCGTTACAAGGATAAGGTATATATTTTGTACCTGAATAAAGCGGGATGCTTTTGCGTCCAACCTGAGGTGGTACCACGGTAAATTTATCGTCCTCTACATATTTCGATATGTAGGGGACTTTTTTATTTTTCAGAGTGAGGTGAAAGGCATGATGACAAAAGAGGAATTTATGAAGCAAAAAGAACAAAGAAAAACATTTTTAGTAATCGCTGAAGAAGAAGGAGATAGCATTACGCCAATTTCTTTATATAGACGTATGAAGGGAAAGAAAAAGTTTTTATTAGAAAGCTCACAGCTTCATCCAGATAAAGGGCGCTATTCTTACTTAGGGTGTAATCCATATGGAGAAGTGAAAAGCGTCGGTATAGAAGTAGAACGAACGATGTATGGGCAAACAGAAAAGTTGCAAGGTAACGTATTGCAAGTGTTAGAAGAGGTAATCGCACCATCGCTAGTAGAGAGTCCATTCCCATTTTGCGGAGGAGCAGTTGGTTATATTGGTTATGACGTCATTCGGCAGTATGAAAACATTGGAGCAGATTTACACGATCCATTAAATATTCCAGAAGTACACCTTTTACTATATCGTGAGTTTACCGTTTACGATCATTTACGCCAAAAGTTTTCATTTGTATATGTATGCAGGGAAGACGATTCAGCTTCTTATGAAGAAGTATACGAAAGATTGCAAGTATACAAAGAGGAAGTGCTAAAGGGAGAAGAAGCGGAAGTAAATGAAATACAATCAACATTATCATTCACTTCTTCCATAACGGAAAAAGAGTTTTGCGAAATGGTAGAAACGGCGAAAGAACATATACGAGCCGGGGACATATTCCAAGTCGTATTATCTCAGCGTTTGAAAAGTGAGTGTAAAGGCGATCCATTTGCACTATACCGAAAACTTCGCATTGCAAACCCGTCGCCATATATGTTTTATATCGACTTTCAAGATTACGTTGTACTCGGTTCTTCGCCGGAAAGTTTGTTATCAGTTAGAGAGGATAAAGTGATGACGAACCCAATTGCGGGTACGAGACCGAGAGGGAAAACGGAGCAGGAAGATGAGGAAATCGAAAAAGAACTGTTAGGAAATGAGAAAGAGCGGGCGGAGCATATGATGCTTGTGGACCTAGGGCGAAATGATATTGGCAGAGTAAGTGAAATTGGATCTGTGATGATAGATAAATATATGAAAGTAGAAAAATACTCTCACGTTATGCACATTGTATCTGAAGTTTACGGAACATTGCGAAAACGAATAAGTGGATTTGATGCATTAGCGTATTGTTTACCAGCGGGTACAGTATCAGGTGCTCCGAAAATTAGAGCGATGGAAATTATTAATACGTTAGAGCATGAAAAAAGAAATGTATACGCCGGAGCAGTTGGATATATTTCATTCTCAGGAAATCTTGATATGGCGCTAGCAATTCGAACGATGGTTGTAAAAGACGAGAAAGCGTACGTTCAGGCAGGAGCGGGTATCGTCTACGATTCAGACCCGGTTGCTGAATATGAAGAAACATTAAATAAAGCGAGAGCGCTTTTGGAGGTTATGAAATGATTGTACTTATCGATAATTATGATTCGTTCACATATAACTTGTATCAACTATTAGGCGAGTACGAGAAAGAAATTGTTGTCGTAAGAAATGATCAAATAACAATTGAACAATTAGAGGAGATGAAGCCGAAAGGAATTGTGCTCTCACCAGGACCTGGGAAACCAGAAGATGCTGGAATTTGTATCGATGTTATTCGTCATTTTTATAAGAACGTTCCCATCTTAGGAATTTGCCTTGGCCATCAAGCAATCATATCCGCATTTGGAGGAGAAATTGTTAGAGCAGAGCGCATTAAACACGGAAAAACATCGCGTGTGAAACATAACGGAACGTCAATCTTTTCGTACGTAACGCAGCCGTTAACAGCAATGCGTTACCATTCACTCGTCGCAGTGCAAAATAGTTTGCCGCAGTGTTTTGACATACTTGCGACAGCGATGGATGACGGAGAAATCATGGCAGTTCGTCACAACTATTATCCGCTCGTCGGATTACAGTTTCACCCAGAATCAATTGCAACAGAAGAAGGCGGAAAGTTAATACGTGCCTTTTTAGCAGAAGTGAAAGAGGAGGAGAGAGTATGAACAGTTATCTTCGAAAATTAGTAGAGGGACAACATTTAACAGAAGAAGAAATGTATGAAGCGGGACTTCTTTTATTAAGTGACAACATATTGGAAAGTGAAGTTGCAGCTTTCTTAGTATTGCTGAAAGCGAAAGGCGAAACAGCAGAAGAAATATACGGTCTCGTTCGTGCTCTTCGCGAAAAGGCATTACCGTTTTCAAATCATATAAAAGGCGCGATGGACAATTGTGGAACGGGTGGTGACGGTGCGCAAACATTCAATATTAGTACAACATCGGCATTTGTACTTGCCGGAGCTGGTGTAAAGGTTGCGAAACATGGAAACCGCGCTGTTTCTAGTAAAACAGGAAGTGCTGATTTATTAGAAGAACTCGGTGTAAACATTAGTTGTACGCCCGGTGAAATTGACTACTTATTAGAAATTGTAGGGATTGCCTTCTTATTCGCACCAGCGATGCATCCAGCATTAAGACGCATTATGAAAATAAGAAAAGAATTAAACGTTCCGACGATCTTTAACTTAATTGGACCGTTGACGAATCCGGTTAATTTAGAAACACAATTTGTCGGTATTTATAAGCGAGATATGTTATTGCCGGTAGCGGAAGTATTGCAGAAACTTGGCAGAAAACAAGCGCTCGTCGTAAACGGAAGTGGCTTTTTAGATGAAGCATCATTACAGGGAGAAAATCATGTCGTCGTTTTAAAAGATAATGAAATAGTAGAAATGAGTATTGATCCAGAAAAGTATGGTTTTTCAAGAGTGAAAAATGAAGAAATTAGAGGTGGGAATTCAAAAGAAAATGCAAAGATTACACTCGGAGTATTAAGCGGAGAAAAGAGTGTCTATCGCGATACTGTTTTATTAAATGCAGGTCTAGCCCTTTTCGCAAATGGAAGAGCAGAAACGATTGAAGAAGGAATTACACTAGCGGCACATAGCATTGACTCTGGAAAAGCATTAGCCAAACTAAACTTATTAATTGCAGCAAGCCATGAAAAATTAGAAAGGGTGAATTAAAATGGGGACGATTTTAGACAAAATTGTAGAGCAAAAGAAAGTAGAAGTTGCGGAGTTATATGAAACATATTCACCAGTGAAAGAAAAAAGGAAAACACACTCACTTGTAAAAGCTTTAGAGCAGTTTACTGTAATAGCAGAGGTAAAGCGAGCGTCTCCATCAAAAGGTGATATTAATTTACACGTTGATGTGCCAAAACAAGTGAAAACATATGAAGAATGCGGTGCTGGAGCAGTTTCGGTTTTAACAGACGGTCAATTTTTTAAAGGGTCGTTTCACGACTTAGAAACGGCAAGAGCAGAAAGTAACATTCCGCTTTTATGTAAAGATTTTATAATCGATAAAATCCAAATTGATAGAGCGTATGAAGCAGGAGCAGATCTTATTTTATTAATTGTTGCAGCATTGTCAAAAGAGAAATTAAACGAGCTTTATAACTACGTGCTAGAAAAAGGATTAGAAGCGATTGTTGAAGTTCATGATGAACAGGAATTAGAAATTGCAATCCGATTAAATCCGCACGTTATCGGTATTAACAACCGTAATTTAAAAACATTTGAAGTAGATTTAAGCCAAACTGAAAAGCTCGGAAAACGACTGAATGAGGAAAACCTACTTTGGATTAGTGAAAGCGGCATTCATTCAAAAGAAGATATTATTCGCGTCAAACGAGCTGGTGCAAAAGGTGTATTAGTTGGAGAAGCACTTATGACATCATCTTCTATAAGTAACTTTTTCGAAGACTGTAAGGTGAACATATGAAAGTGAAAATTTGCGGCATCACTGATGTTGAAACAGCAAAACATGCTTGCGAATACGGAGCAGATGCAATTGGATTTGTTTTTGCAGAAAGTAAGCGGAAAATCACCCCAGGGCTAGCGAAAGAAATTATTGGGGAAATTCCAGTCCACGTTTTCAAGGTAGGTGTTTTCGTAAATGAATCAGTAGAAGTGATCCAGAAAATTGCAGAGGAGTGCGGGTTAACGCATGTGCAACTACATGGGGATGAAGACAATCATCAAATTAAGAGATTGAATATTCCGTCTATAAAAGCAGTAGGAGTAGCTTTAGAGAAAGATATTGAATGTGCGAAAAAATACGATACAGATTATCTGTTATTTGATAGCCCGAAAGAAAAGTTCCACGGAGGAAACGGAAAGACATTCTCATGGGAGTTACTCGCACATATGCCAAACGAGTTGCGAGAGAAAACGATATTAGCTGGTGGATTAAACATCCTTAATATAGAAGAAGCAATTCGAACCGTTCAGCCATATATGATCGATGTGAGCAGCGGAGTAGAGACAGAAGGAAAGAAAGATCTAAAGAAAATAAAACAATTTATTAAAAAAGCGAAGGAGTGTTCAAAATGAACTACGCATATCCAGATGAAAAAGGTCATTACGGTATATACGGAGGACGATACGTTCCAGAAACGTTAATGCAATCCGTATTAGAATTAGAAGAAGCATATAAAGAAGCGATGCAAGATGAAGCGTTTCAAAAGGAATTAGATCATTATTTACAAACGTATGTTGGAAGAGAAACACCGCTTTATTTCGCTGAAAATATGACGAAGTATTGCGGCGGAGCAAAAATCTATTTGAAACGTGAAGATTTGAACCATACGGGAGCTCATAAAATTAACAATACAATCGGTCAGGCACTTCTTGCGGTAAGAATGGGTAAGAAGAAAGTTGTCGCTGAAACAGGAGCAGGACAACACGGAGTTGCAACAGCTACTGTATGTGCACTTTTCGGTTTAGAATGCGTCATCTTCATGGGAGAAGAAGATGTGAGACGACAAAAATTAAACGTGTTTCGAATGGAATTACTCGGAGCAAAAGTAGAAAGCGTTGCGGCAGGTAGCGGCACGTTGAAAGATGCGGTAAACGAGGCGCTGCGTTACTGGGTTTCACATGTACACGATACGCACTACATTATGGGATCAGTTCTCGGGCCACATCCATTCCCGCAAATTGTTCGTGATTTCCAAAGTGTAATTGGGAAAGAAACGAAAAAGCAATACGAAGCGTTAGAAGGAAAATTACCAGAAGCAGTCGTTGCTTGTATTGGCGGTGGTAGTAATGCAATGGGAATGTTTTATCCGTTCGTACACGATGAAGAAGTTGCTCTTTACGGTGTTGAAGCAGCTGGAAAAGGTGTTCACACAGAAAAGCACGCAGCCACTTTAACGAAAGGAAGTGTCGGTGTTTTACACGGATCGATGATGTACCTTCTGCAAAATGAAGAAGGGCAAATTCAAGAAGCGCACTCTATTTCGGCAGGGCTGGATTACCCAGGTGTTGGGCCAGAACATAGCTTGCTAAAAGATATTGGCCGCGTTTCTTATCATTCCATTACAGATGAAGAAGCGTTAGAAGCATTTCAATTATTAACGAAAAAAGAAGGGATTATCCCGGCATTAGAAAGTTCACATGCTGTTGCATACGCTTTAAAACTAGCGCCGCAAATGAAGAAAGACGAAGGACTTGTCATTTGTTTATCCGGCCGCGGTGATAAAGATGTAGAGAGTATAAAACGTTATATGGAAGAGGTGTAAAAAATGGGAGTAGAAAAAATTATAGCAGCGTTTGAAAATGGCAAGAAAGCATTTATTCCGTATGTAATGGGCGGAGATGGTGGACTTGAAAAGTTAAAAGAAAGAATTCGTTTTCTTGATGAAGCAGGAGCAAGCATCGTTGAAATCGGTATTCCGTTCTCAGATCCAGTCGCAGACGGTCCAACTATTCAAAGGGCAGGAAAAAGAGCATTAGATAGCGGTGTAACATTGAAAGGTATTTTTCAAGCATTAATAGAGGTGAGGCAAGAAGTTCAAATTCCATTTGTACTTATGACATATTTAAATCCAGTACTCGTATTCGGAAAGGAACGTTTCATTGACAGCTGTCTTGAAGCAGGGGTGGACGGTATTATCGTTCCGGACTTACCGTATGAAGAACAAGACATTATTGCACCGCTCCTTCGCGTGGCGAATATCGCTTTAATTCCACTCGTTACCGTAACGAGCCCTATTGAACGAATTGAAAAAATTACGAGTGAATCACAAGGATTCGTCTACGCCGTTACAGTAGCGGGCGTAACGGGAGTACGTCAAAACTTTAAAGATGAGATTCGTAGTTACTTAGAAAAAGTAAAAGCACACGTCCACTTACCAGTAGTCGCAGGATTCGGTATTTCAACACGAGAGCAAATTGAAGAAATGATTACAATATGTGACGGCGTTGTCGTTGGAAGTAAAGTCATTGAGCTGTTAGAAAATGAAAAGCGAGAAGAAATTTGTGAGTTAATACATGCAGTAAAAGAAACAGAAGAGGCTTAAGTCTCTTCTGTTTCTTTTGTGTAATAAATGTTAAAATATACAGAAAATACTTATAACTTAGAGGGTGAGAAGGCATGCTAAGACGTAAACTATTATATCTTTTTTTAACTGTACCATTATACGCTTGGCTCATTAGCATGACGAAAATAGAGTTGATGGCTCTGTTTTTAGGATATGTATTCATCTTTTCCCAATTAAATCGAATACAAGAGCAATCTATTTTAGAAGTATGTATATTTTCGATTAGTATAGAACTATTTAGTATCGTTTCGATTGTATTATTAAGTGAATTATTCCAATGGATCCATTCATTTGAATTAATAAAACTTGGGAATATTGTATTGCAAGTAATATGTGCTTATATTGTGTTTGTTGTACTAGAAAAAATGATTGGACAGCAGACGGTTTTTCAGGATAAAAGATAAAATATTAGTTATTCAAAAAAGGAGCCAAGCGGCTCCTTTTTAAAATCTGTTATAAAAATAATTGAAAATCATAACATCTGTTATATAATAGTTAAAAATTGCAATTTTTACGAAAAGAGATGATAGCATGGCCATATTGTTGGCACTTATCCCAATTATGATGATTTTTATTTGTTTATTTTTGTTTAAACAAACGTCATTAAGGGCTTCATTAATTTCTTATGCCGTTTCTGTCGGAATCGTTTTACTTTCGCCAACGTTCCAATTAGGGATAAGTGAAACTGTGCACGCAACGATTAAAGGTTGGTTAATTTGTTTTATTGTCGGATACGTTTTATTTTTCGGTATTTTTTTATTTCACCTCATGAACAAAATGGGGTACATCGATCAAGTAGCGCGTTTTCTAGAAGAAGTTACGCACGATCGCTTACTACAAATGCTTCTTATGTGCTTTGGCATTTGTCCACTTATTGAATCAGTAAGTGGATTCGGAATTGGTTTTATGGTCGCAGCACCTATTTTTCTTTCGCTTGGTTATAAACCGTTTCAAGCTGTGCTACTATCGTTTATCGGTTTACTTGCAAGTTCATGGGGCGCGATGGCAACGGGTACGATTATCGGTTCTCAGCTTATTAACATGCCGCTCACAACTCTTGGTACAAATACAGCATTATTAAGCATCCCGATTTTCGCATATTTTATCTTCCTTTCTTTATACGTTGTCGGTGGCTGGCAGGCAGTTATAGAAAAGTGTAAGGAAGGAGTAGGATTCTTTCTATTATTTTCTCTCGGAATCTATCTTTCTAACGCATACGTAAGTGTTGAACTTGCAGGGATATTAAGTTCTATCGTTACCATTACATTTGGCTTTCTAATCATTAAATTAAAAGGCAAAAGTGAGCAAAACTTTATAACAGAACATGCGGCGACTGCAGAGAGAGAAGTATCTATTATAAAAATTATTAGCCCTTATATATTCTTAACAGTTTGTATTTTACTTTCCCGCCTCGTTCCAGTATTACATGATTTTCTTAGGTCATATGCAGTTCTCGATTTAAAATCATATTCTTACAAACTAGAGCTACTATATTCACCAGGATTTTGGCTCGCTATGACTTGTTTATTTACAATTATTTTCTTCCGCATTCCATCAAATATTATTAAACAATCACTCTCACAAACGATAAAACAATGGATTCCTTTCGCTATTACAACGACAATGTTTATCGCAATTTCAGAACTAATGGGTGCATCTGGTATGCATTCATTACTCGCAAAAACAGCTGGTGAAACATTTGGGACGTTTTTCGTTTTCGTTGCTCCTTTCATAGGCGGAATTGGCGGCTTTTTAACAGGTAGTAACGCAGGATCAAATGCGATGTTTATAAAGCTACAAATGCAAACAGCGCAAAACGTAGCGATCCCGTGGCAATATGTCACAACACTCCAAAACACCGCATCATCAGTAGCCACAATCGCTTGTCCATCACGGATTACACTAGGCGCGTATTTATGTAATATCCCTTATCGTGAAAATGAACTATTAAAGAAGACGACGTTAATGATTTTTGGTGCGGTGTTGCTTGTAGTGGTGGAGGTTATTGTTTGGTATATGTTGAGAAAATAAGAAATCCTCCTGGGAAAGGAGGATTTTCTTTTTATATGGATAATGCCTAAAGTATGAAAAGCTTCTACTAAATGAATAGGAGATGAAAGAGATGCCCTTAAAAAACTACGGTGTATTAAAAGGTACAGTTGTACAATCTAAGATTGGAAAAGGGAAAACACCTCATTATCAAGTTCATTTACAAGGCGAAGCAGGAGTTAATTATCGCATTGCAATTAACGTGAAATCGCAAAGCTATCCGTCGGAAGTTTTATATTTTGCGAGTAACAATATTCGATCAGAGGCGATTCATATTTTACCGACATTACCGTTCGGTTTTACGGAAGTGAAAAACAATGAGCCGAAAGTAGCTTTAGATTATGTAAGAGGTAATTTATTTGATTCAAAGCGAATGATTCCTTTACCTGCTGAAAAATCGGGATCTGATAATGATTTAAATGAGAAAATAGAACATTATATAAAAAGAGCAATAGATGAGAAAGCAATTATTTATGCGTTTGGTGAAAGGTGGGGACCAGAAGAAAAGGTTCCGGATTCGTATTTCCACTTTACACCTGGAAACGGTATACACGATATTCATATGAATCAAGGGAATGTAGAGAAATGGCAAGGTGATGATGGCAAATGGCAAGACGGTGGGATATTGATTCACTTTGAGAAGAAGGAAGAGTGGAT
Organism: Bacillus sp. FSL E2-0195; assembly: GCF_038003645.1. Taxonomy (NCBI): domain Bacteria; kingdom Bacillati; phylum Bacillota; class Bacilli; order Caryophanales; family Bacillaceae; genus Bacillus; species Bacillus sp. FSL E2-0195. Next base: position 1,225,645 of record NZ_JBBOPN010000001.1, read on the forward strand.
TGGTATTTTTCTTGCCTTTCAGTCACAGTCATGGTGTACCGATGAAGAAGGGCACGCTCGTGTTCCGGTTGAGCATTGTGATTATAAGAGAAATAATTGATGAGAAGAGGGCGTTCACAATGAACGCCCTCTTCTTATTTTATAAAACACAAAACTCACAAGTGTAGAAATACAAGAGAAAAGAAGCGCCACACTAGAAAACGCGATGAAATACATATTATACTTCATCATTTTACCGATTAGTTGGTTACTATCGTACTGAAACAGTCCCGCTATTATATTGAATAAAAATAATACGATAAACATGACGATAACACCGTCTATTGATCCTTTAATGTCTGGTTTACTTAAAGCGATATGTGCGGAAATGCAAATAGCGATAAATAAAAATAACCAAAATGAAGGATTCAATAAATTGCTAAATGTAAATAAGCTTTTCAATAATACAAACGTCGATATTAGCATGTTTTGGATCATGTCTAAGCTAATAGAAGTCGATGTAACAGTTTTTTCCAGATTCGTATTAAATAAAGAATATGAATCTGGTACGAAATAGCGCATTAAAAGTATTAAGGCAGTAATCCCAGAAATAATAGGACCGATGCCGATAAAGAAATTACCGATTCGTTGGTATATACTTTTTTGATTGTATTGATGTTGTACGTAACCTAAAGCTCCCTGACTTGTATCTGTTGGGAAAAACTGCGTTGCTACAATTTTATGACGAAATAATAGACACATAATTGCATGTCCAAGCTCATGAACGGGAACACCAATCCACGCGGTTAAAAGAAAACCTTTCCTACCAAAAGCTCTTGACCAATACGTTCGTGTGAGAGATTCTAAATAACCTAATATAAATCCAATTACAATGATGACACCAATTAAAGAAAATAATTGGATCACACTTGTAAGGAGTGTTTGAAAAATCGAGTTTACAAATTCCACTGTCTTCATCCAATCTGTTTAAAGTTTCACTTTATTTGCTCTGTTTCATAATAACATTATTTTTCTATATTACTAGCACACATAGTTTCGTTTAAAAGAAGGATTTCATATTCTTTTTCTTGTAGTCATGTTTTATGTACAAAGTCATATATTGAATTTGTAACACCCTATAAGGTATATGCTTAAGGAGGGATGAGAGAATGAAATGTCCGGCATGTAATACTGAAAATGCAGCGGAAGCAAGGTTTTGCGGCAATTGTGGACATTCGTTAACGGAAGAAGTGGTAGCGAGTGGTGGGCAAGAAGAAGGGCAGCTATCGCGCCCGGCACGAGTAAAGGAAACTCGTCCGAATGAAACGGTAGAGCAAGTGAAACAATTTGCAAGTGGCTATTTTCAGTTCTTTAAAAATGCTTTTAAATCACCATCGGCCATTATGGAAAGTGGAAATATTGAAGTGCGAAATGGAATTGTAAGTCTTGTGCTTATTTGCTTTTTAGGAGCATGTATTTTTTATAGAATGATGAGCGCAGCGGCGACTGTTACGAGGACATTAGTGCCAGATATAGCTACTCCTACTTTTTTTGGAGAATCTGTAATGGTCTTTTTCTTTTTATTAATTTTAACTTTATTTGTCGGATTTATTATTTTTGTAAGTGGTAAGATGATGAAATCATCTTTTTCTTTTCTTGAATCATTCGGTATATGGGGGACGATAGCGACGCCAGCTATTGCTATACTAGTTCTTTCTTTTCTATTTAGTTTCCTATTAATCTTTTTTTTACCAATCTTATTAGGGCTGGCTACAACGTATATGGGAATCAGTATAATTGTAGCTATATTAAAATTAGACAACGGCGGAGTAGATCCTGTTTACACACTTATTATCGCAAATGTTTTAATCGGAATTGCAACGTTTATCGTGTTTTGGTCTTACATTAAAACGATAATCCAAACCTTTATCGGGGGATTAACAGGCTTCTAACGAAAAGGTGGTTGAATGGATGAATGTATGTACAAAATGCGGAGCTCAGTATGAAGATGGAGTGCAATTTTGCCAAAACTGCGGGATGAAGAGGGAAAGTCTTGTAGTAAAGAAGAAAATGAGCGGTGGTACAAAAGTTGGCATTACACTCTTAACATTACTTGTTATAGTAATTGTTGGATTGTATTTGTATGGATCATCGTATTATAAGCAGACGGCACAAGTAGACCGAATGATTACTATTTTACAAGAGAGGGACGGGGAGAAATTAGCTGAGATCATCACGGCAGATGATCCAACCGTTATTGTAACGAGAGAGAGTTTAACGCCTCTATTTTCATATATAAAAGAAAATCCATTTTACGTGAATGAATTGAAAGAATATTTGAGGCAAGGTGAAAAACAAGGGGATGGAATAGAAAGAGCAGATTTTTCTTTAACGAAAGATGGGAAACATTTCTTTTTATTTGATCGGTATAAATTGAAAGCGAAGACGTATTATACGACTCTGCTTACAAATGAAAAAGGTACATCTTTAAAATTGAACGGAAAAGAAATTGATAAGACAAATGACAAAAAGTTTGAGAAGCAATATGGACCGTTTCTTCCTGGAACTCAAGTATTTCAATCTGAATATAAAAATGACTATGTAAAACTATCACGTGAGGAAAAGGTTGTACTTATGAAACAAAGTCAAAATAATGTAACGGTAGATTTAACGTTGCAAGGGCAATATATTACAGTTCAAACGAATGCGTCTGGTGCAACATTGTACGTGAATCAAAAGCCAGTTACTGCGTTGACTGGAGAAGAAATTACGTGGGGACCGATAGCGACTGATGGAAGTGCGGCGATTTATTTAGAACGAAATGGAGAAAACGGAAGGGAAACGACAAAGGTAGAAACGGTAACGGCACTTTCGGCTTATAATCTTCCATTTCAAAAGAAAAGTGTAGAAAAAACAGTTGTTTACAATGTTACTCCACCGCCTACGACTCATTATGTATATAATGGTTTCATCTTCCCTGATAGTGATATTCGAAAATTAACGAGTACGGACTTAACATATTTATCGAAAGAACAATTGAAAATAGCAAGAAACGAAATATACGCAAGACATGGACATATGTTTCAAACGAAAGATATGCAAGCGTATTTTTCAAAACAGTCTTGGTATAGAGAAAATCCGTATTTTACAGGAAAGCTAACAGATATTGAAACTTATAATGTTGAATTGATCAAATCAAGAGAATAAACGCGTGAAAAAGGTACAGTGCATAGCTGTACCTTTTCTATGGTTATTTAGCTGGACCAGGATCCCTTGAGAAAAAGATATGAAAGAGGAATGTGACTTTGCTTGCTCCTCCTGATGTACTTGCTTGCACATCAGATAATGCACTAGATGTTAAAACACCTTCAGAACGAGGGGGTACGACTATTTTGAGAGTATCATCTTTTTCTGATGAGGCAGTAACTGTTATTGTATCATCAGATAAGTTTACAATTTTAACAGTACCGATTGGTAAGATGGACTTGCCAGCGTGTGATGCTGAAGAGAAGCGAGAGCCTTTCCAAATCGTTTGTGCGAAAGTCTCATCATTAGATAACCAAGCACGAGCGCTGTATAATGTTACGTTAATAGAAAATTCTTGATCAAGTGGCATGGCGGCTTTCGGTTCTTGCGGTTCCTCTGGAGTTTGAGCGAGAAGGCCGGCGCACATGTATGTTTCACCTACTTTCAATAGTTACTGTTATAGCATATTAAACATCTTGTTTATAAGACACGACGGATACCTATTCATGCATAGGTTTGTGCACCAAATTTGTAGATAGAATTCTATTTCTTTACAATGGAAGTAGGGGTTATTTCTATAAAATATGGAAATCGTAAAGAGTATGTAAAAAAGAAGGAGTGGTAAAGTGAACTATGTCATTATTGGCGGAGATGCAGCAGGTATGAGTGCAGCAATGCAAATTGTTAGAAACGATGAAACTGCAAATGTTGTAACGTTAGAAAAAGGTGAAATCTATTCATACGCTCAGTGCGGATTACCGTATGTGATTAGTGGTGTTATTGCTTCTACTGAAAAGTTAATTGCACGCGATGTAAAGACGTTTCGTGATAAATATGGAATTGATGCGAAAGTACGTCATGAAGTAACGAAAGTAGATACGGAAAAGAAAATGGTGTACGCAGAGCATACGGAGACGAAAGATGTTTTTGAATTTCCGTATGACCGTTTATTAATTGCGACTGGAGTGCGTCCTGTTATGCCAGAATGGGAAGGGCGAGATTTGCAAGGCGTTCATCTTTTAAAAACAATTCCGGATGCTGAGCGCATATTAAAAACGCTAGAAACGAATAAAGTTGAGGCTGTAACTATTATTGGCGGCGGTGCAATTGGACTAGAGATGGCAGAAACATTCGTCGAACTTGGTAAGAAAGTAAGAATGATTGAGCGAAACGATCATATTGGCACAATTTATGATGCCGATATGGCGGAATATATACATAAAGAAGCAGATAAACATAATATTGAAATTTTAACGAATGAAAATGTAAAAGCGTTTAAAGGAAAAGAAAGAGTAGAACAACTAGAGACGGATAAAGGGACGTATAAAACTGATCTCGTTTTAGTATCTGTCGGTGTACAGTCAAATACTGATTTTCTTGAGGGGACAAATATACGTAAAAACCATAAAGGTGCAATTGAAGTAAATGCTTATATGCAAACGAATGTGAAAGACGTATATGCTGCTGGTGATTGTGCAACACATTACCATGTTATAAAGGAAATTCATGACCATATCCCGCTCGGAACGACTGCGAATAAACAAGGGCGACTTGCCGGACTCAACATGGTTGATAAACGCAGAGCATTCAAAGGTACGTTAGGTACAGGCATTATTAAATTTATGAATCTGACGCTCGCAAGAACAGGCTTAAATGAAAAAGAAGCGAAAGGGCTAAACATCCCGTATAAGACGGTCAAAGTAGATTCAACAAATATGGCGGGCTATTACTCGAGTGCTTTGCCACTTCACTTGAAATTACTATATCACGCCGATACGAAACAATTATTAGGCGGTCAAGTAATTGGAGAAGAGGGCGTAGATAAACGTATTGATGTTATCGCGATGGCACTTTTCAATAAAATGAGTATTCACGATTTAGAAGATGTCGACTTAAGTTACGCACCACCATATAACAGCGTTTGGGATCCAATTCAACAAGCAGCAAGGAGAGCGGAATAGCACTTTTTTAAGTGCTATTTTTTTTGTGAAAGGGGAATAAATAAAGTTTCACTTTATTTTGAATATACCGTTCACCCTTGAAAACATAGTACGTATCGCTTATATTGTCATATAGTATTTGTTTTTTAATAAAGCAATGAACGAACCAGGGGGCACAGTATGGCAATTAACATGAATACAATCGAAGAATGGATTGCTGAATCAAATGCAAGAAACGAAGAAGACTTAGGAAACGTTGTTGAAGAGATGAAAGAAGTATGTGTCGGACTTGATAACGCGACATTAATTTATACGAAAAACATATTTTGTTTCGGTAAGAAAGTAGAAGTATTCTTCTTCTTCCAAGATCACGTCGTTATCGGAGAAGAGAAGGAAGAGTATATTGAGATTGAAAAATTAAAGTATGATGACATTACAAATAGCAACTTAAAAACAAATGACAAAAATACAACGTTAGAACTAAAGTTTTCTAACGGGAAAGCTATTAATTTAGATAGTCTAAATGATAACTACGGTACGAAAAACTGGTTATTTGCAAGACAAATTAAGAGTATTTTTAAAGTAATCTAGTAAAAAAGGCAGACCTTGAAAGGTCTGCTTTTTTACTTATTTCCTATTAAATAAAGGCACCCTCTTTCTTCATAATATTTCACGCTTGTAAATCCCGTCTCATAAAAAAGGTTTACTAATTCTTTGGTCGTCTTAAATTTATCCATATGATATTGGATTTTGAAAGTTTCAGCGACTAGTAAAAAGGATCCATTCGGTTTTAAGACGCGAAATACTTCTTTCATATCATTCTCAACATCAGGCCAAAAGTAGTGGGTTTGAAAAGCGGTAATGAGATCAAAGAAGTCCGGATGATATGGAATAGAGGAGACGCTTGCTTGATGAATAATTACTTTCGCTGCTTTGACATCCTTCATATTTGCTTTCTTTGAGTTTTCAACAGCTTGATTGGAGTAGTCGATCCCGTATATTTTCCCAAGCGGAGTTCGTTTTGAAAGAGTCTGTATGGTTTTACCACCCCCACAACCAATATCTAAAATAACTGCATTTTCACGTATATGTATTTTTTGTAAAGCCCAATTTGTTAGTCTCGTATGCGCAGCATTCATAATGCAAAGCATAGAGGAACCAATTGTCCCGCGAGGATTTTTCGCTTGCTCGATTAATCTTTGTAAAATACTCAATTCAAACTCTCCTTTTATATAAGAATATGTATTTATTTCGCTTTTAATAATTTAACTCCTTTAAAAAAAGCACGCCATTAATCGGCGTGCTTCTAATTATGCAAGGACCCTTTTAGCCAATTTCGCGCTCGATACGCCCCAACCGGAATTTGAATGAGTGAAGTTTCATTTCCGGCATCAATCCCGTACAATTGATCGCATGAATTTGTATCAAAACTTAGTAACGGATGCCCGCCCATCCCCATAGCGGTCGCAGCTAAAACGAGTTTATGAACGAGCATGCCAGCTTCCATTTGATGAATTCGATATCCTCTATAACCTAATTTATTTTTATAGTAATCTTTATTTCCGATTACATGTAGACAAAGTGGTACTTGAAAAAGGTTTACGTTATCCATCGTCATACTGGATTGCAGAGAATAACGAAGGTCTCCGTACCGAATTGGCTGTATGGAATGTGTCCTACTGTTATAAGCGTAAGCGCCGTTTTCTATGTCTTTTACGTTATAAAAACATCCATATAGTGAGACTCGTGCGTTTTCATTTAAATATTTGCCATCAAGGTCGTTGTAATAAGGGAAGGAGAGGCTCGCTGCTTGTAGTAGAGTAGCGAGCTCGGCTGCATCCCATTTCGTTAAAATGAAGTCAGAATCAGGTGAATATCGTTTTTTACAAAGTTGTAAAAAATCATATGATAAACGTTCCACTTTAGGTAGCTGCATAGCGTGTGCACTATATTGTTGTCGTTCTTCACGGGTAAATGTTTGGAAGTGTTCTGTTGATTCAATCATAGAAGCTGCGTTTATTTTTTTTATCATCGGATATTCATCTACATATTTTGAGCGAACGAAATGCTCATGTGTTAACGGCGGGATTTGCTGCAACAAGTCATGAGAAGTAATAGTTTTATTTTCGTGATGATCATCATGAAACGAATCTGTATTCGGTTCTGTACTTAAAGGAATAACAGCATACACACTTTCTTCACCTTCTGACAGTCCAAGTAAATGATTCATTGCCCGATCTAGAAACTGAAAATATACACCATTTGTATAACCAAATTGTTTTGCGCATTCAAGTAATTGACCGATTAGAACACCACTATCTAATCCTTGCAGACGATACGAAAAGTTATTGTATTTAAAGAAGTTTTTCCAAAACATAGTGGATACAAATGCAGCACCAAAACAAGAATGTATGTTACAACGATTGCCGAGTGCTTCTGTAAGATAAGAATCAAAATTTCCTTCACGAAGTAAGATAAGACGGTGGTGCGCGGCGTCGTAATGGTAAATGCCGTCTGGATAATGATCAATTTTTAAATACATATATAATTCATTCGGATATAAAGCACCCCCAGAAGGGATGAATCTTCGAAATAGAGTCGTTGTTTTATTATTTTCTAGGTTAATAGTAGGCTGACATAATTGTGTTAAACCAAATGAGTACCAAAGATAATGACCGATTTCCTCTAAGTTAGGTTTAGTAGAAGAATTCCGCAAAGTTAATGGGATTTCTAAAGAGAGAGGGATTACTGGTAAATTTCGATATAATTTATAAGGAAGTGGTGCGTCTTCCCAGTCAATCTCTTTATCGGACGACATAATTTCATTAATAGAAAAATGGAGATGATGTAAAAAAGTATCAGGTTGCATCAAATTTCCCCCTCACTATGAATTATGGAAACGGATGCGGATGTGGATTTAAACTTTCATTCGTTAAAGGCTCAGCCCAATATCCAAGTGTCATCGGTACGGTATACACTCTATCCAGTCCTGTAACCCGAGTGAGATGGTGACCGAACGTCATCGGTAACATGCCTGGAATAATTACTTTTACACAATGTAAGCCGTTCTTTTCTATAAGGGGGACCGTTTGATCTACAACAATTACTTCAAGTCCAGATTGATGTAACCTGTTTAAAAGTTGATGAAGATCAGATGTTAAATCCATATCAAATGATTGTAATACCTTCATTTCTTGGAACGTTTGCACTGGAGCATCATCACGTAAAAGGAAGTGAAGGCGTTCTTCCGCTTCTTTCAATCCGTACAGCATACTATGATCTTCCATTTGCGAAACAAGATATGGATCTTGTAAACAGTTTTCATATTTCTCTCTTTTTTGTTCAAGCTCTTCATCTGTTATAAGTAACATGCCCGCTATTTCATGAATTGCATTTTTTACAGCTCGAATTGGTTCCATATGTGCGCCGCCAGCACAGACGAGATTCATACCATCTTGCCTTGTATTTTTCGCAATGACCCATATGCTCGGAATACCATGTTCCATCGTCGCGTTGAAAACGTATAATTCATATCCAGTAATTGTGCGTAAGCGTTCCAACATTAGTTGCAATTCAGTATCATTGGCTGAACTAAGATCGAGACGGGGAAGAGGTAATTCGGCATACCAAGTGAGCAAAAAGGCGTCACGCTCTACAATTTCTAAAATGCCGTGAAAAATTGCTTCTTCTAAACTACCACCAATTGCACATCCATTTGATGTTTCATACACGAAAGCATCTCTATGACCAAGGCTATAATAAGCGATTGATTCTGGAACTAGAAGGGGCCTGCTTTGTAATAAAGAATATCCCCATACCCAGTTTTGCTCATAATCAGGATCAAACGGCTTAAATGGAAAACTATCACGATTGTAATGTTCATTTGTATGCACACCAAGTGTGAGGGGATTCAGTGCAATATCTTCTAGCTCACGAAAACTGCCATGTACATTTGTTTTTTTTCCACGAGGCGACATACCGCAATAGCGTTCTAATCCTTCTAAAATAGCGGTTGCTTCACTAAGTGAAAATGAATGAGTCCGGCCCGCGACACCTTCATTTCCAAACAGTAACGGCATGTTTATAATGACATCAGCAAACGGTAATAGAGAATGTTGCATTTTACCGTTTAAAATACCAGTCCGGTAATCTAAATAGTCTCTCGTTAAAAATGTGTTTAGCTCATGAATGGAACGACAGCGATACGTTTCAGTACTCGTTTTCAAACTTGGTTGTAAAGAAATTTGCGCTGCATCTGCTGTATCGTCAGGCAAATTGCTGCATACCGGACAGAGAGGGTCTGGAAGAAACGAATTCCGGGTACATTGTAACGTTTGTAAGTCCAGTAAAATGAGTTCGTTTTCTAAAGAAGAATATCCATGAGCTAATATTTTCTCTGTTTCAGCATGAATGAGCTGGCACATTTGTAACATTCCATTTTGGGTGGCGCGTACATCACGCCTCGTCACGTTCTCTGCTTTTAATGCATATTTTCGTTGTAGTTCCCACATTTCTTTTTGATCAAAGCCAGCTATAAACCGGCGTCCATCAGCGCAGTGGGAACATCCAGTTGTAAGAGGCTTCACGTAAGGACCGATAATACCTTCACCAAACGAAGTAAACGCGCGAAGCCACGGAATATTATTTGAGCGAAAGATAAGCTCAGCATCACGATGTACGGAAGAAGGAGACCCGTCATGTAAAACGAGAGCAAGATGAATGTTTTCAGGGAGAGCTTCTGTAATTGTATGCTGGCGGATGAGTGAATATTGCTTACACAATTGCTCATGTACATAGTCTGTGAGTAGGCCATCTCCTATAAGTAGTATGTTTTGAGTCATTGGTCATCCTCCTTTGCAATTAATACTCCATATACACCGTCTAAGTTGTCTCTTAAAAATGACTCAATAGCTAAATCAAAAACGAATGGATACAAGTTGTTTTCCGTTAAATTTTGCAAAGCAACTTGTAAAGACTGTACGCCTGGAATTTCTTCCTCTTCTTGTATTGCTACTCTAACAGGATCCGTACTATATAAAACAATGGATGATTCCGGTAACATATTAGCTTTATAAGGAATCTCTTCATTTTGAATATGAAGGAGTGCTTGTTGCAGAGCATTTCTTAATGCGAGTGTTATATTAATATTTGCCGCACCATACCATCTATCATTAATACCGATCCAAACGACAGGAAAACCAAGTAACTCCTCACTCATTCCTACTTTAGGTATTTCATGAATTGTAGAGAGAGCATCGTAGTAAAACCTACAATGTTTATCATGAATTTCGGTTAAATAAAGCTCTGTAATCTCTTCTAGCATATGTGATTGGCGTTCATATAACTTATTATTTAAATGTTTTTGGAGTGCTCGGTATACACCTTCTGTCATCGTTTCCCCAGCACCAATACCGATATCAGTATGTTCGGGGATAAGACGATGAATCATTTCAGCTACATATGTTTCAACTCCTGTTAAGCCAGCTTCGCGGCGTGCTTCATTATGAGTTAATCCACCGCAAGTTATAGTAGGAAGGGGAGAGGTAGGTCCGTCTGATAATGGATTTGCAACTTGAATATTGCACTGTGATAAAGGCAATTGGTGTAAATCTTGTTCATCCCACATGTGGAATATGCCAGCTTCTTTAGAAGTTAACGTATCAAAAAAACGAAAAAGTTCAGTTGAAGTATATTGTCCGGAACGTTGGGCAAGGTTTTCTTGAAGATTTTGCACCGTATCAATTGTAAAGATTTCATCGGTTGCGAGAAGATGTTTTATGAAAGGGTGCCACTTTCCTTCAAGTGTTTCCAAGTTTAATAAAAAGAATTGAGGATTATGCTGCCTATGTGAATCTTCAGCGACAAGTTTAAATAACTCAAAAACGATAACATTTGCTAACATTGCAGATGCAATTGGTGAGAAAGGTTCAGGTGGATTTTCACTTTGTAAAGTAGTTTCGTGTAGACGATGCCAAGCTGATTCCCAGCATTCTTCACGGTCTGCGGTTACGACGGGTCCAGCTAAACCAATTCTTGATAAGCACATAGCTGGTATGAAATTTTTCTTAAATTCTCTACAAATAGTATGGATTGCTCTTAAACTTTCAATATCTCCATTTTGGGAAACGTATAAAATCCAGTCGAAAGGCTCGAATACTTCATGTAAAGGGCGATCAATTGTAATATCTATTTCTTGAATAAGTACATTGTCATCATTTGCATATGCACGTTCGCTTAGTTCATGAATTCGATCGTAGTTTGTTTCAGCACGATCTGTAACAAGATAATGGAATGTAGGTAAACCAGATTCTAATAAAGAAGAAACTAGGGAAGTAAGCATATCACCAGAACCAATTATAAGCACATTTGCTGCGCGGTACCTTTCGAATTTTAAAGCGCCTGAATGGGAATCAGCTTCTAGAAACTCAATTTGCGAAGCGTATCTGTCGAGTAATGCACTGTTTAATTCGTGGGGAGCATCTTGGCTTACATCACGAATGAAACCATTTTCATATAAAATCTCTCCAATTTCAAATACACGATTTTGATAGGGGAGAGGGAGACCATCGGTTATTTCTGTCAAAGAATGATTACCGTTAAACATAGGCATTAATTTCTCAATCCAGTCATAAATTCCATCACCATCCATACGGAATGAACTGGAGTTATTTCGAAAGTAAACACCCCCGTTTGAATCGGGGAGGAAGAAAGTATCCTTATTTGCTTTAAGTTTTGCATGAACTGGAAGGTTATTCATGTTTATCCCCCTTACGTTTTAGGCATACATTGTTAGTCTATGTAGTGTGATTTGTCCCGTATGAACATAATGAAAAAAGGCTGTAGAATGATTCATTCTACAGCCTTTAATAGATTAATAATCTATCAACCTTCTAATAATAATGATTTTGGATCTTCAAGCATATCTTTAACAGCAACAAGGAAGCTAACTGCTTCTTTACCATCAACAATACGGTGATCGTAAGATAGTGCAAGGTACATCATTGGACGGTTTTCCATACGCTCTGCATCAATTGCAACTGGACGTACTTGGATTTTATGCATCCCTAGAATACCTACTTGTGGACTATTTAGGATTGGTGTCGACATTAGAGAACCGAACACGCCACCGTTTGTAATTGTAAATGTACCACCTTGTAGCTCTTTTAATGAAAGTTTATTATCGCGTGCTTTCAGACCTAAATTACGAATCTCGCTTTCAATTTCAGCGAAGTTCAATTGGTTAGCATCGCGTACAACTGGAACAACTAATCCATCTGGAGCTGCTACTGCAATACCGATATCATAGAATTTTTTAATGATAAGCTCATCGCCTTGAATTTCAGCATTTAATAATGGGAACTGTTTTAATGCTGCAACAACTGCTTTTGTGAAGAATGACATAAAGCCAAGACGTACATCATGTTTTTTCTCGAAAGCATCTTTGCGTTCTTTACGTAATTCCATGATTGCACTCATATCAACTTCGTTAAATGTAGTTAACATTGCAGATGTTTGTTGAACTTCTACAAGACGTTTTGCAATTGTTTGACGGCGGCGGGACATTTTCACACGCTCAACTGGTTTTTCAAATTCAGTTTTTGCAACTGGAGCCGGGCTTTGTTTTGGAGCAGCTGGTGCTTCTTTTGGCGCTGCAGCGTGAGCTTGTACATCATGTGGTCTCACACGTCCAAGTGGATCTGTGCTACGTACTTCGTTTAAATCGATTCCTAATTCACGAGCCATTTTGCGAGCAGCTGGTGATGCGATAGGACGATTTGTATTTGGTAAACCTTGCAACGCTTTATTTTGTTCAGCACTTGGAGCTGCTGCTTTCGGTGCTTCAGTAGTTTCTTGTTTTGGTTGCTCATTAGCCGGAGCAGGTGTGCTTACTTCAACCGCTGCGCCGTTTGCATCTAAAATTGCGATAGTAGCACCAACTTCAACTGTATCTCCAGGTTCGCCTAGTAACTTCGATACAATACCTGAATCCTCTGCAATGATTTCTACATTGACTTTGTCAGTCTCAAGCTCAACAACGCTGCCACCTTTCTCAACTTTGTCGCCTACGTTGATAAGCCATTGTGAAATAGTTCCTTCTGAAATAGATTCTGCAAGCTCAGGTACTTTAATTTCGATCATTTTAAATGTCCTCCCCTTATTTGCCTAACGGTGTGTTTTATCTTCTTTAATCTTCGGTAATCTCCATTGTTAGCCTGGCTGTGGCAGACTATCTGCCACAGCCAAGCCTGAAAAACTCATTGTTACTTTCAGTTGCTGAAAACTTCAATTTCTTGTTTATCTTGACGGAAGTTGTACTTCACATCTAAAGCGTGTGCAACGATTAATTCTTGCTCAGCTTTGTGAGCGAATGGATCGCCACCAGATGGGCTAGAACGATCCGGGCGTCCAATGTAACCTGTTTTCACTTTATCCCCAGCTAGTTCGAACAGAATTGGAGCCATGTAATGCCATGCGCCCATATTACGAGGTTCTTCTTGAACCCAAATGATTTCTTCTAAGTTTTTAAAGCGTTTAATAATAGATTGAACTTTTTCAGCAGGGAATGGGTACAACTGCTCGATACGAACCATATGAACTTCATCTAGGCTGTACTCATGCTTACCACTTTCGATTTCTGCTGCTAAGTCAATTGCCATTTTACCTGTACTTAAAACAAGACGTTTTACTTTATTTGGTTTCGCACCAAGGTTTCCTTGTTCTAAAGCAGGTTGGAAACGTCCTTCACTTAACTCACTACCTGTAGAAAGTGTAAGTGGGTGACGTAATAAGCTTTTCGGCGTCATAATTACTAATGGTCGAACAGCTTCTGTTCCTAAGATAGATGCTTGACGGCGCAAGATATGGAAGTATTGTGCCGCGCTCGTTAAGTTTGCAACTGTCCAGTTGTTCTCCGCAGCTAATTGTAAGAAACGTTCTGGACGTGCACTAGAGTGTTCTGGCCCTTGACCTTCATAACCGTGTGGTAATAGAAGAACTAAACCAGATTTTTGACCCCATTTTGCTCTTCCTGCTGAAACATATTGATCAAATAATGCTTGCGCAGTATTTGAGAAGTCACCGTATTGAGCTTCCCACATCACAAGAGTTTCTGGAGCAAATACGTTGTAACCATATTCGTAACCAACAACAGCAGCTTCTGATAACGGACTGTTATGAACAGAGAATGATGCGTTAATGTTCGGTAAACGGTGTAATGGTGAATATGTTTCGTTTGTATCAGTATCGTGTAATACGATATGACGGTGCGCGAATGTACCACGCTGTGAATCTTGACCAGTTAAACGAATTGGCGTACCTTCTTGCAAAATAGAAGCGAATGCTAACGATTCAGCAAGTGCCCATTCAATTTTACCGTTCTCTTCAAGAGCATCTTTACGGCGCTCAAGAATTTTCTTCACTTTTGGATATACGTTAAAGCCTTCAGGCCAAGATAATAGTCCTTCATTAATTGCACGAAGTGATTCAATTGAAACACCAGTGTCAATCGGGTGAATTCCTTTTGCAACAACCTCTGGAACTTTAACGTGAATTGTTGCAGCACTCGTATCAGCTGGTGGCACTTGTGCGTATTCAGCCTTTAATTCCTCTTGTATAAACTGAGTAATTGTTTCAACCTCATCTGCATTCAGAACGCCAGCAGATTGTAAATGATCTGCATAAATTGCTCTTACAGTTGGGTGATTTTTAATTTTTTTGTACACTTGTGGTTGCGTAACTGCTGGATCATCCATTTCGTTATGACCATATCGGCGGTAACCGATTAAATCGATTAAGAAGTCCTTTTTGAACAGCGTACGATATTGGATCGCAAGGTTTGCAGCAGCAAGACAAGCTTCCGGATCATCAGCATTCACGTGAACAATCGGAATATCGAAACCTTTTGCAAGGTCGCTTGAATATTTAGTAGAACGAGAATCATAGCTATCAGTCGTAAAGCCGACTGCATTATTTGCGATAACATGAATAGTTCCGCCAGTTTGGTATGCATTCAATCTACTTAAGTTGAGTGTCTCAGACACAACACCTTGACCAGGGAATGCAGCATCACCATGAACTAAAATTACGAATGATTTTGTAGTATCTTGTTCTGGAAGACCAGATTTTTTACGATTCTCTTGAGCTGCACGTGCGAAACCTTCAACAACAGGGTTAACGAACTCAAGATGACTCGGATTATTTGCTAATGTAACACGAGTGCTAACCTCTTCATTACCAACGACTTGTTCTCTACCTAAATGGTATTTCACGTCGCCAGTCCAGCCAGCATTTGCCACTGCACCTTCTATTTTTGCATGTTTGAATTCTGCAAACATGTGATTATATGGCTTTTCTAATACGTGAGCGAGTACGCTTAGACGACCACGGTGAGCCATACCAATCATGACATCTTCAACGCCGCCTTTAGCACCTTCTGAAACAATTTCATCTAGTACAGGTACAAGCATATCAACGCCCTCTATTGAGAAACGTTTTTGACCAACGAATGTTTTATGCAAGAATTGCTCGAAACCTTCAACAGCAGTTAAACGTTTTAAAAGAGCAGTTCGTTTTTTATTTGATAATGGTTGACGCAATGAATTTGATTCCACCATTTGATGCAACCACGCGCGTTCTTCACTATCTTGTATATGTGAGAATTCATAAGCTAAAGATTTTGTATAAACGTCTTTTAATCTATGAATTACATCAAGTGCAGTGTGAATACCCTCTGGTGCATCTTGCCATACTGTTTTTGCTGGAATCGCTTTCAAGTCAGCATCGCTCAGTTCGTTCATTGTTTTCTCGATAAGAGATTGTCCGTTTGCAGCATCTTCCATCGGATTAATGTGAGCCAATGTATGCCCGAAAGAACGGATCTGTTCAACAAGTTGAACGACTTTAAGAATCTTTTCAATGTTCCCTGTGTTTTGAGGAGAAAAATGTGTTGCTGTGTTGTCCCCTGTTACGACATCATCTTGAAACGAAGGAGCTCCAAAAATTTCAAAAAGCTCTTGTAATTCCGGATCAACAGAACCTGCTCCAGTTACGTAAAGATCATACTGTTCAATAACATAACCAAGGTTCGGACCATGGAACTTGGCCCAAGGGTTTGTCGTTGTATTCTTCCTCGTCATTTGTTTAAACCTCCCAATGCATATAATCCTTTTTCCATACAAAAAGGTGCATTTTGCTCTTTTCAATAATTGATGAACCAATAATCAATGTAAATGTTTTTCTTTACTCTTATGTTATTACAATAATTTACATAATACCAAACACTATTACTTATCTGTTTTGTAAAAAAACATTCACAATAACTTATCACCCAAGTTAATCTTTCATGTTATAAAGTAATTTCACGGGAAAACGGGGTGGATATATTTGGTATACCTACATTAATAACTATAATTGTTGCATTTAAATATAAGTATAACTATCAGAATGTTTCGATAAAGTTTAGTTCGAATTATGTATATTGGAATAATAAGCGCTTTCATTGATATTATACAACAATATAACGGAATATAGTATAAAAAATAAAAAATTATGAATTTACCATAAACTTTATCTCGATAGTGTTAAATATCGAAAGGAAAATGAAGGATTTCTACAAAAAAAGTGGCTAAACATAAAAAATGCTTCATAAATCGTTAGTTTCTATAAATATGGCGAAAAACAACGTAAAAACAATAGCGCATTTCACCCGATAAAGAGCAGAATGAAACATTTTAAAAGGATAAAACAAATATGGAGATATTAAATTTTCATAAAAACGGAGAGGAGATATAGTAACGGCTATATACATTGTTCCATGTTTCATTTCAAAATAGACGTGCTGAATTTGAAAAAGTTTCTTCTATATAAATAGAATGAAAAATAGACGAAATGAATGTAAAGGAAACTTGACGTAAAGTTTACTTTACATATATACTCGGTATAAGGAAGGAGGGAGAAATTTCCTTGGAAAATAAAATGGTTGAATACCGAAAAAAATTTGGATTATCTCAAGAAAAATTGGCTGAGAAACTTGGAGTTTCCAGACAAACCATCATTTCAATTGAAAAGGGAAAATATGATCCATCACTTCCATTAGCATTTGAAATTGCAAAAGCATTTCAGACAACGATAGAACATGTATTTATTTATGAAGGAAAAGAAGAGGGGGAGAAAGGATGAATTATTCACAAAAGTACTTCGTTATTATGGGAATTATTTTTCTATTTATGAGTGGATTTATGATATTAACAGGTATAATGACGCATTCTGCACCACCGGCTCCAACGTATACATTGCTTGCGATGATGATTATGTGTTTTTGCTTAAGTTACTTACACCCGCAATTTAAAGAAAAAGATGAGCGAATGAAACTTATTCGTTATAAAGGAATGTTCTTCAGCTTTTTTGCATTAACCGCATATTATCTTCTTTTCTCTTTCGGCTTAAACTTAAAAATAATTACACTATCTGCTACTGAACTATTGAACATACTTATGGCACTTACGATGAGTACAGTTTTTATATCGTTTGTTGTTTTATCGAAAAGATATTAAGATGTAAAAGAGAAAGGAAGATTAACATATGCAAATGATGTATGCTTTTGGCATGGGGCTTGTATTATTTTTAGCGGTATTCTTATTTATTCGTAAAGACGTTCAAGGCGGAACGTTAACGAAACGAGGATTTTATAAAATGATCGGCTGTTTAGTTGTTATGTTTATAGCGATTATCGTAATGATCGTTTTAATAAATCAGTCACTATAGAATTTAAAAATGGAACCTTACTTTTGTAAGGTTTTTCTTTTTGAAAATAAAACTAAAAATTACCATAAAATCCATTTTCTATCTATATATTGTATTATATAATCCAATAAAATGATAGATAAGGAGAATAGTATATGAAAAAAAGGCTATCTTCTTTATAGCAATATGTCTACTACTGATAGCTAGTATTACTTATATCATATGTAACAAACGAGAACAAGTGCCACCTATGTTAGTAAGGGAGCAACAAGAATACTACGTTACGAATGAACCTGCCAAAGCAGAAGAAGTTGGGCAAAAACTTGGCGAAGTGACGAAGAAAATTGAAACAAGCAAAAAGCCTACTAAAGATAGTGAATCCAGCATATTTGAAGAAAAAACAGAAGTATTTGAAATGATTTTAGAAGAAGAGGATAAAAGGCTGCCCATACTCGTAAAAGAGCCTCATAGTGAAGAATGTAGAGTAGTAAGGCCGATGTTAAAGTAAGTACTATAATAATGAAGAAACAAATTTTTAATAGAGAGTAGTGAGCGTTATGAGATGGAAAGCAGGAACTTTTGAAAAGATAGAAGCGAATGATTTATCTATTGAGCAGCTTAAATGTGCCTATAAGTTATTTTAAAGTACATAACGAAAATTTTTCCGAAGAAACACTTTATGAAAATATTAAAATATGCAAAATTGCATATTGGTTATTCTAAATCTTATGCTAACCTTATAATGAAAAATATAACATTTGTTGGTAATGAATGATTTTTGAAGGAAATAAGTTATTAAAAAAGATTCCATATAGGAAATTTGTTGAAATTTCAGATGTTACAAATGTCATCTTATTTTTAATGTCTGATAAAAGTGATGCCATTAGAGGGCAAAATATTGTGGTTGACTATGGATATACAATTGTATAAATAAATCATCTTGGGAATTAAGGGTGTGGATAATGAGTTTACTAATTAAAGATTTAACAAAGAAATTTGACGAGCATGTTGCAGTGAATAATTTGAATATCGAGATACCAAAAGGTGAAATTTTTGGATTCTTGGGCGGGAATGGAGCAGGTAAAACGACTACATTTCGAATGATACTTGGCCTTTTATCGAAATCAAGCGGAACCATTTCATGGAATGGTAAACCTATAAATTATGGTGTTACGGATAAGATTGGGTATTTACCAGAAGAACGTGGTCTTTATGCGAAAATGACTGTCAAAGAACAAGTTAATTTTTTTGCAAAACTAAAGAACATGAAAAGTAAAGATGCAGAAAAAGAACTTCACTATTGGCTGGAGCGTTTTAATATAACTGAGCATCTGAACAAGAAGGTAGGAGAACTTTCTAAAGGGAATCAGCAAAAAATCCAGCTGATAACAGCGATTATACATAAGCCTGAACTCTTAATTTTAGATGAACCATTTAGTGGTTTAGACCCAGTAAATGTTGAAATGTTAAAAGACGCTGTTCTTGATATGCAAAAACAAGGGTCGTCGATTCTTTTTAGTTCACATCGTATGGAACATGTGGAAGAGTTATGCCAACACATTTGTATCATGCACAAAGGAGTACCTGTTGTTCAGGGTGACATTGCCAAAATTAAAAGTGATTTTGGTAAAAAGAACGTTGTAATCGTTGGCGATCATGACTTTGAACATTTGAAAGAAATAAAAGGTGTAGAAAGTATGAAGAAACGTAAAAATGCAGTTACCCTTAAAATTTCATATGAAGAAGTTTCGCATGTTTTATTTAAAGAGATAACGAAATTAGGTTATGTTAAAAAGTTTGCAGTAGAAGAGCCTACATTAAATGATATCTTTATTGCGAAAGTAGGTGCACAGCATGAATAGTTTCTGGACGATTTTTTTACAAAACTATAAATCTAAGGTAAAAGCTACATCATATATTGTTATTACAATCATGATTTCTATGTTAATTATAGGAATGATGAATTTTGAAAAAATTTATAACTATTTTGTAGGTAACGAGGAAGAGCAAGTTGTCGTTGTTACAGAAAAAGAAGAATTATATACAACAATTCAACAAGTGTTTAAAAATGTCGATAGTAAGATACATGTTAAACATAGTACGGATAAACAAAAAGCAGAATCAGGTGTTAAAGATGGTGATTATACATATGCAATCGTTGTAGAGGAATTGGATAATAAACAATTAAAGGCTACGTATATAACTGAGACAGATGTAAATCAGCAAGATGTTAGCAAGGTTCAAACTATTTTATCTCAAATACAATCTTCTAATTTCGCTCAGCAATTGAATCTATCGCAAGATGAATTAAAGGTGTTAACAACGCCAGTAGAAATACAAACCAAAACTGTTTCAGATAAGGTTAAAGATGGAGAACATACAGAGGGTGTAGGAATTTTAATTAATACCTTTATCATGCTAAATTATGTAATGATATTAATGTATGCTGCACAATTAGCTACAGATGTTGCAACAGAAAAATCTTCTCGTGTAATGGAGTTAGTTGTTTCAAGTATTTCGCCTACAAAACATTTATATGCGAAGCTCTTCTCAACATTATTGGCAGGTATTACACAAATAATAATTTGGGGCTTGGTCGCAACTGTAGGGTATAAAACAGCAATTAATGAATCGAAAAATGATATTTTAAATAGTATTGATTTAAATTCTGTTGCTCCTACTCTAGTGTTTTATGGGATTCTATTCTTCACATTAGGATTCTTATTATATGGCTCATTATCTTGTCTACTCGGCTCTGTTATTAGTCGTATAGAGGAATCTTCTCAAGCTGTTATGCCGCTGACATTTATGTTAATTGCTGCTTTGTATATCGCACTTTATGGAATGTCAAATCCAAGCAGCACGGTTGTTACCATTACTAGCTATATACCTTTCTTTACTCCTATTGTTATGCTCGTACGAATTGGATTCCTCAATATCCCAGTATGGGAGATTGCGCTTGCATTAGCGATTCTATTAGCAACAATATGTATGATGATTGGTTTAACGAGTCGTGTTTACCGCGGTGGCGTATTATTATATGGTAAAGGTGCATTCAGTAATATAAAAAAGGCAATCAAGTTAGGGAAAAAATAAGATTGGCTTATTCATATTTAAAAAGACTACATAGTTAATCTATGTAGTTCTTTGTTGTTACAATAATTTATATATATAAATTATTGTATTAGACTATTTTTTAAAGAAAACTTTAAAAAGCTCCCAAGAAGAGAGTGAAGAATTGAGTTCTGGCGAACAACGCAGAGCTATGATTGATATAATTTATGTCTTTCTCAAAAATTGAGGAAAAGAAGTAGGGGAAATGGTATAAATATAATATTAGCGATTGATGAACTGGAAGTTTCACAGAATCTTACGCAATGTTTCAATCGAAATGAATATAAGTTGAAAGAAGTTGATATATTTACTGCTTTTTGAAGACATGTTGAATATTACAAGTTTAGAATCGCACTTTGCTATATCACGGTGAACGATATTATAAATAGAAGTAAATCACATAAAATAAAGTTAGCTTAGATTGAATTTTTTTGTCTAAAATATTGACTCAAATCTAATAAGAGATTTAAAATCATAAGTCTATTTTCATATGAAAAATTAATCGTTAACCAAAAGAGAGCTATTGATCAAATCTTGAACAGTATATAAAAAATTTATTATAAAAATAATATATTGATTTGCTACATAAAGAAAGCCCCGTGACTATCAAGGGGTTTCTCATATGACCCCGACTGGCCTCGAACCAGCGACCTCCACCCTGTCAAGGTGGCGCTCTCCCTGCTGAGCTACGGAATCTTCAAAAATGCGTATGTAACAGCATCTTTAATCTTTATGCTAAAGTAATTATATATAATTAACTGAAATTTTACAATATTTTATATTAATGTTTTGATGGGAAAATAGTTGGAATCACGCTAGTAGTGTATTAAGGAATATATAAGTAGAGAATTTAATGAAAAGTGAGTTCGAATAAAGCGGTTCTATTATTTTTTTCGATACCAATCCAAAGGACCTTCATCGCTTAAGTCAACAAGAAAAGGGAATAAGAAGTGTAAAGGTAAGCTTATAAGTTCTGGCATAGCGTTCAATGTTTTCCTTGATAGATATTGTCTTCCGAAGCAATACGGACAATCTTTTTCAAATGTCACGAGTATCGACCATACATCTTTTACTTTCCACTTCGTTTTACAATATGTACAACGCGCCATGGAGTTCCTCCTCATTTTAAGGTGTTTTCTAATATATTCTATTTGATCGTACTAAAGTCAAGTGTAGTTGGTGTGATAGAATATAAGTTGGTTTGTTTTTTTATATGGATGTATTCCGTAATTTATGACTAAATGAATGTAGTGTGAGGGTTATATAATAAGAGATTTTCATTTTTAATATGCAAATTGGCCAATATATCCTTTTTACAATTTTCAAGAAATCATGTATAAAAGAAGTACAAGATATTTATAAATATTCAGAAGTAGAGGGAGAATTATTGTAATGGTAAGAAAAACGTTCAAGATGCGCGTATCTAGAAATAGAACGATTTCGATTAATGGCTCAATTCTTGATGTGGATGTTACACATGATGAGTTTTTACAAGAGTTTGTTGAGTGGGTCGATTCTAAAGGTTGGTCGTTTATGGGGATGACAGATGAGATTACACCTGAGGAAGCTAGTCAAAATTTAATAGACTCATTGATTGATGAGAAGGATAAGAAAGAGTAATTCCTTCTTATTTTTTGTTGTATATTTATGTTCCTAATCGTAAAAGTGTGATATAGTAAAAAAAGTGAATATTCTTCCAAATTAATACAAATTACATATAGGTTGGTAGAGGTATTTTATAGAATGTGAAAGTAAAGGGAAAAGGGAGAGTCATATGGTAAATTTTAAGAAAATTTCGGTTTTTGTTATGGTTATTTGTTTATTTTTTTTGACACCTATGACGTTATATGCTGAGACGAATATTGGAGTAAATCCGGAGCAAGTGGCACCTCCACCTGCGGAAGGGCCGAATGTTTTTAGTCAGTTTGCGACTACGATTGATGCGAAAACAGGAGATATGTTGTACGACAAAAATGCACATCATCGTGCGTTCCCTGCTAGTATGACGAAAGTGTTAACGGCGATTTTACTGATGGAGCATACGAAGCCAGAGGATCAATTTACGTTTTCACAATTAGCATTAGATCAAGAGAAGAGTAATTATCAAATTGAGTTTCACCCTGGTGAGACTATTAATAGAAATACTGCACTTATGATTTTAATGGTGCTGAGTGCGAATGATGTGTCGTATGCGATTGCGGAGCGTATTGGAGGAAGTGTTGAAAACTTCGCCAATATGATGAATGAAAGGGCGAAGCAATTAGGGGCTAAAGATAGTCATTTTGTAACGCCAAATGGATTGCATGATCCAAATCATTATACGACGCCATATGATATGGCCATGATTACGAGAGGTGTGCAAAAGTATCCTGAAATTTTACAAGCGATGAATACGAAAAGAACGACGGTTACGACATCTACGCAAACAGTTTCTATTTTTAATAAGTCTACTTATTTTGAAAATCCATATAGTATGGGTGGTAAGACAGGATTTACGAATGAAGCACGCAATACGCTCGTTTTATTAAATGAGAAGGATGGTAATCGTATTATAAATGTAGTAATGGCTTCTCAAAGACCTGAAATTTATGAAGATTTGAAGCAGATGGCGGAATATTCTTTTGGGCAATTTACGAAGCAAACTGTACTAGATAAACATAGTTGGCACCAAAAGGCAAAGTATTTAAATAAAGATGTTGATTCTGAGCTGGAAAAAAGTGCAGAGCTTATGCTAAAGAAAGATGAAGGGAAAAATATAAAAACGGCTTTTCGGGTTAATTCAGTGGATAAAGAATCTTTGTATCAAAAAGGAATTCATCGCGGTGAAGTAGTTGGTGCGGTAGATATTATAAAGAATAATCAAACGATTGCGACTATAAATGTTCTTTCAAAAGAAGATGTTACTTTTGCGATGCCTAAAAAAGATACAGTTGCACCTGAAGTAAAGGAATCGAATGTGAAAGTGATAAGTGTTGGAATAGGTGCGATTTTATTATTTGGAGCGATTTTATATGTAGTGCTGCGCCGAAATAACCAAGGGATGAAATCAGAAGAAAAATAAATTGCTAGTAGACCGTGATGAGATTTTGTCACGGTCTTTTTTGTATGCATTTCAAAAATGATTTAACTAATAATTGTAAATTTTCTTATTGCATTTCCAAATCGTTCGTTATATTATTTACTTGTGTTCTTGTTAGAGAACTAAATGAATATTGTATACTTCAAATAACATAAAACAACGGAGAGGGAGAGAGACGATGAAATTAATTTGGAAGGTGATTAGCAACGTTATCTCATTTGTTTTATTTGCGGTAATGGTTTGTTTAGCTTTTGTAGTTATTTCTTCAAAAGCGAGTGGCGGGGATCCAACAGTGATGGGATATCAGTTTAAGAGCGTTCTTTCAGGATCGATGGAACCAACATTTTTAACAGGATCAATCATTGCGATAGAGCCAACGAAAGATGGTTCTAAATATAAAAAAGGTGATGTTATTACGTTTAAAGAGAAAGATGACAAAATTATCACTCACCGTATTATCGGTGTGAAAGATACAAATGGAAAAGTAATGTATGAAACAAAAGGGGATAACAACAACGGACCAGATTTAGCACCAGTACTTGCAGAGAATGTAATTGGAAAGTATGCAGATATTACAGTTCCATACGTTGGTTATGGACTGAATTATGCGAGTTCAAAAGCGGGAGCAGCATTACTTCTCATTATTCCTGGAGTCTTTTTACTTGGCTATTCCGCAATTTCTATTTTTGGCGCTATTCGTAGCATTGACGGAGAAAAGAAAGATAAAAAAGTAGAACAATCCGTCTAGTTCGTTTGGTTATACTTTCCGTTTAGGAAGTTAACAAATATATATATATTAAGGGGATATGGACATGACTTTAAAGAAAAAATTAGGAATGGGTATCGCATCAGCAGTATTAGGAGCAGCATTAGTTGGTGGAGGAACATTTGCATTCTTTAGCGATAAAGAAGTGTCAAATAATACATTTGCGGCTGGTACGCTTGATTTATCATTAAATCCATCAACAGTTGTTAATGTATCGAATTTAAAACCTGGTGATACAATTGAAAAAGAATTTAAACTAGAAAATAAAGGCTCTTTAGATATTAAAAAGGTTCTATTAAAAACAGACTATAATGTAGAAGATACGAAGAAAGATAATAAAGATGATTTTGGTAAACATATTAAAGTAACATTCTTAAAAAATGTAGATAAGCATGAGACGATTGTGAAAGAAACTACATTAGATAAATTGAAGGGTGATACACTTACAGCAGTAAATAATGATTTAGCTGCTTGGTTCTGGGATGAAAAAGGTATTTCTGCAGGTAAATCTGATAAATTCAAAGTGAAATTTGAATTCGTTGATAATAAAAAAGACCAAAATGAATTCCAAGGCGATAAGTTACAATTAACTTGGACGTTTGATGCACAGCAAGGCGATGGTGAAACGAAATAATAATGACAACAAAAAGAGACTATCAAAAGTGGTAGTCTCTTTTTGTGTTAAAAGAGAAATGTAAAAAGAAACATAATTTTTATATCATTTTGTAATTCACTTTATTATAATAAAGGTATAGTTCTTGATAAAGAACAAGTTGTTAGATAGGAGAGATTAAAATGCTGAAGGCACCTCGCAAATTCAAAAAGATGCTTATATTGCCATGTTTGTGCTCTATTACTTTTTATTTAGGTTCTCAAATGATGACTTATACAGAGGCAGCTTTCATTCATGAGACGAAAGTGCAGGCTACTATTTCTACAGCAAGTATTTTTCCAAAAACAGTTGATCAGTTGACAGAACAAGCTAAGCAACATAAGGAAGTAATTTTGCATGAGTATGAAGAGATGAAATCGAAAGTAACTTTCACTTCCACTCAAGAATTAGAACAGGCGCTTGTTACGTGGAAGCAAGGACGTGAGAAAATTGTTACTGAGAGGGAACTGTTACAAAAGGTATATGTATCAATAGAAAATCCTTATAACAAAGTGAAAGAAGAGTTAAAGGGAAATAAAAGTGAATCTAATAAGCAAGTATTCTCGTATGTGAATGCTGGTTTTCATATAGTTAAAGAGCACTGTGAGTATGTTGATAAAGAGGTTAATTTACAGGTGATTGATAAACAAATTCAAGCTTTTGAAAAATTATTAGTAGATGAAACAGCAAAGCAAGTGAGTGAGGCTGAGAAGCAAAAGAAATTAGAAGAGAGTAAGAAGCAAGAAGAAGCGAAAAAGCTAGAAGAGAGCAAGAAACAAGAAGAGGCGAAAAAGTTAGAAGAGAGTAAGAAGCAAGAAGAAGCGAAAAAGCTAGAAGAGAGCAAGAAACAAGAAGAGGCGAAAAAGCTAGAAGAGAGTAAGAAGCAGAAAGAGGCGAAAAAACTAGAAGAGAGTAAGAAGCAAGAAGAGGCGAAAAAACTAGAAGAGAGTAAGAAGCAGGAAGAACAGAAGGAATAGTAAGTAAAATACAGCAGCATTTCGGAAGGAATAAATACAATGATAAGACAAATAGGTGAGAGAGCCTTACGACTCACCTATTTGCTTTGTTTTTCTTATTTCACTATTCGTGGGTATAGGTCTTCACCTAAAAATTTAACGAATGCGAGGAAGTTAGTTGGCAGCCCACCGCTTGGTGAAGGTTAATGATCAGTGGGGATGGACAGAAAAACACTGATTAAGGTTTCACTTTATTTCTCAATACTTTTCTGAAAAAAAGGAAAAAATGTTGAGAAATAAAAATAATCAAAATATATATTGTATTTATATAGTCTTGTTCGTTATAATGAACTTAAGGTTTTAAAAAAAGAACAAATATTAGCTAAGCTAATATAGTTTTAGTTACACCTCTTATTTTGAAATAAGAGATAAAAATACAAAAAACAGCTAGGGGGAATTGATTGTGAGTCTGAAAAAGAAATTAGGTATGGGAGTTGCATCAGCAGCATTGGGGTTATCTTTAATTGGTGGAGGAACATTCGCTTACTTTAGCGATAAAGAAGTATCAAACAATACATTTGCAGCTGGGACGTTAGATCTTACATTAAACCCTAAAACGCTTGTAGATATTAAAGATTTAAAACCAGGGGATTCTGTTAAGAAAGAGTTCTTATTAAAGAACGACGGTACTTTAGCAATTAAAGATGTTAAATTAGCGACAAAGTATACTGTGAAAGATGCAAAAGGTGATAATGCTGGTGAAGACTTCGGTAAGCATATTAAAGTGAAATTCCTTTGGAACTGGGATAAACAAAGCGAGCCTGTATATGAAACAACTTTAGCTGATTTACAAAATGCTGATCCAGATCTTTTAGCTAAAGACATCTTTGCTCCTGAGTGGGGAGAAAAAGGTGGCTTAGAAGCTGGTACAGAGGACTATCTATGGGTACAATTTGTATTCGAAGAGAATGGTCAAGATCAAAACAAATTCCAAGGCGATTCATTGAACTTAGAATGGACATTCAATGCTAACCAAACAGATGGAGAAGAAAAATAATAAATAAAAAAAGCGGGGGATTCCCCGCTTTTTTTTATAAAGAAAAAAAGAAGTGCCCGTTTTAAGCACTCTTTTATATGTATTATTGTTGATTTTTCTTCCATTGTGTAAATTCGAGAAATTCACGAAACTGTTCTTTTGAGACACCAGAGCTCATCGCATCTTTAACGAGCTGTGTCCATTCGGAGTCTAGGTGACCCTCCGTTGTTGTTTCATCGTGAAGTAAAGTATCAACTGGAATTTGTAGAACAGCTGCAATTTTTTCAAGAAACTGAATAGAAGGGTTTTTTTGTAAATTCCGTTCTATAGAACTAATGTAAGATTTAGCGACACCAGCTTTTTCGGCGAGTTCTGTTAATGAAATGCCTTTTTGTAAACGAAGGCGTTTTATACGTTCTCCTATCATATTTGCGCACCTTTCTATCAATATGTAGTCGTCTTATGATGTGATTATTATAACATAAACTTCGTTAAAAAGAACGAGGCTATTGAGCCTGGCTCGTATGCTTCATACGTTGAAAAAAGTGTTCAATATCTTGCAGGGCAATGCCAGCATCTAGAGCTTCAAGTATTAAATCAATCCATTCTTGATCTAGTGAGTCAGCCTTATCTTTGTACAAATGTAATTCCTCCCTAATTAGTGGTCATAATCGCTGCTACAGAATATATGATAATGCAATCGGATTTTGTATTTTATATAGTGAATTATCAAATATTTTGTAGATGAAACAAAGATAAAATCCCCATTAAATTCCCTCTATGGCGATTATAAAGTTTCTGACAAATATTTTCAATATTTTCTGAAAACATTGTTGAATTGTGATATATTCGTATACTAACTATGAAATTTTTACAAATATATTAAAAAAATTACATAATATAACTAAATATTGAAAATATATTGAATTTTTAATAATATAGAGTGTGTAATACATATTTTATATTAGGGGAGGCAATAAGGGATGAAAAAGAAACCATTTAAAGTGTTATCATCAATTGCTTTGACAGCTGTTCTAGGCTTGTCGTTTGGTGCTGGAAGCCAGTCTGTATATGCTGAAACGCCGGAGAACAAGACAGCTACAAGCCCAGTTGATGATCACTTAATCCCAGAAGAGAGATTAGCAAATGCGCTAAAAAAACGTGGGGTAATTGATTCATCTGCTTCAGGGACAGAAACAAAGAAAGCTGTCGAAAAGTATGTAGAGAAAAAGAAGGGTGAAAATCCTGGGAAAGAAGCGGCAAGTGGGGACCAACTTACGAAAGATGCATCTGACTTTTTAAAGAAAGTGAAAGATGCAAAGGCAGATACGAAAGAAAAATCAGAGCAGCCAGCAAACGGGACTACAGCAGGAACAGGTCCAGTTAGAGGAGGCTTAAATGGGAAAGTACCAACTTCACCTGCTAAGCAAAAAGAGTATAACGGTGAAGTTCGTAAAGATAAAGTACTTGTTTTACTTGTAGAGTACGCTGATTTCAAGCATAACAATATTGATAAAGAGCCTGGCTACATGTATTCTAACGATTTTAACAAAGAACATTATGAAAAAATGTTATTCGGTAATGAGCCATTCGCGTTAGAGGATGGAAGCAAAATCGAAACGTTTAAACAATATTACGAAGAGCAATCAGGTGGTAGTTACACAGTGGACGGAACAGTCACAAAATGGTTAACAGTTCCAGGTAAAGCTGCTGATTACGGTGCAGATGCTGGTACAGGTCATGATAATAAAGGACCAAAAGGACCACGTGATCTAGTAAAAGATGCATTAAAAGCGGCTGTAGATAGCGGACTTGATTTATCACAGTTTGATCAGTTCGATCAATATGATGTAAATGGTGATGGGAATCAAAATCAACCGGACGGTTTAATCGATCACTTAATGATTATTCATGCGGGTGTTGGACAAGAAGCTGGCGGTGGTAAATTAGGTGATGATGCAATTTGGTCACATCGCTGGACAGTTGGACCAAAACCATTCGCAATTGAAGGTACACAAGCGAAAGTTCCATATTGGGGCGGAAATATGGCAGCATTCGACTACACAATTGAACCAGAAGATGGCGCGGTTGGTGTATTCGCACATGAATATGGCCATGATTTAGGTCTTCCAGATGAGTATGATACACAGTATAGCGGTGATGGTGAACCGGTTGAAGCTTGGTCTATTATGAGTGGCGGAAGCTGGGCTGGTAAAATCGCAGGAACAACGCCAACGAGTTTATCACCACAAAATAAAGAGTTTTTCCAAAAAACAATCGGTGGTAACTGGGCGAATATCGTAGAAGTAGATTACGAGAAATTAAATAAAGGTATCGGTCTGGCAACATACTTAGACCAAAGTGTTACGAAGTCAGATCGTCCAGGTCTGATTCGTGTTAACTTACCAGATAAAGATGTAAAAGGAATTCAGCCTGCATTTGGTAAACAGTATTACTACAGCACAAAAGGTGATGACCTTCATACAACGATGGAAACGCCACTATTCGATTTAACGAAAGCAACGACTGCAAAATTCGATTATAAGTCATTGTATGAAATCGAAGCAGAGTACGATTTCCTTGAAGTACACGCTGTAACAGAAGATGGACAAAAAACGTTGATTGAAAGAATTGGTGAGAAAGCAAATAGTGGAAATGCAGCTACGACAAATGGAAAATGGGTTGATAAATCATATGATTTAAGTCAATTCAAAGGTAAGAAAGTGAAACTAGTATTTGAATATATTACAGACGGTGGATTGGCGTTAAATGGATTTACACTTGATAATGCGTCACTAACTGTAGATGGAAATGTTGCATTCTCTGATGATGCAGAAGGTACACCACAATTCAAATTGGACGGTTTCGTTGCATCTAACGGAATGGATAAGAAAAAGCATAACTACTATGTAGAGTGGAGAAACTATGCGGGTTCAGATAACGCATTGAAATTTGCTCGCGGTCCAGTATATAACACTGGTATGGTTGTATGGTATGCGGATTCAGCTTACACAGATAACTGGGTTGGCGTACATCCAGGACATGGTTTCCTTGGTGTAGTTGACTCTCATCCAGAAGCAATTGCAGGAACTTTAAATGGCAAACCAACATTTACAAGCAGTACGCGATTCCAAATTGCTGATGCGGCGTTCTCATTCGACAAAACGCCAGCTTGGAAAGTTGTATCTCCAACGCGTGGAACATTCGTATACGATGGATTACCAGGGGTACCGAAGTTCGATGACTCTAAAAAGTATATTAATGAGCAGATTCCAGATGCAGGACGTATTTTACCGAAGCTTGGTCTGAAGTTTGAAGTAGTAGGACAAGCTGATGATAATTCTGCAGGTGCTGTTCGTTTATACCGTTAATACAGTAAAACTACCGGGAGATTTTCTTTCGGTAGTTTTTTGTGAGCAATGAATTTTATATAAAAGAAAAAATTATATATAATGTAATTTTACGAGTAAAAAAGTTCTATATAAATAATGAAAGAATTGGATAAAAATAGTGGGAGAAGGTGAATAGATGAGCATTTCTTCTATTGTAAATAAACAAAAGCAATATTTTTATAATGGATATACGAGAAGTATAGAAACAAGAAAAAATAATTTAAAAAAGCTTTATGATGGAATTCAGCGTTTTGAAGGTGAGATTTTTCAAGCGTTGAAATTAGATTTGAATAAATCAGTTCACGAATCATTTACAACAGAAATTGGATATGTACTAAAAGAGATTTCTTTTCAAATGAAGCATATTTCATCTTGGAGTAAACCAAAGCGTGTTCGCACAGCTCTTACTCATTTTGGATCGAAGGGGAAAGTGGTGCCAGAACCGTATGGTGTGACGCTTATTATCGCACCGTGGAACTATCCGTTTCAATTAGCAATTGCACCACTTGTAGGAGCATTGGCAGCTGGCAATACAGTCGTTTTAAAGCCGTCAGAGTTAACGCCAAACGTTTCAAAAGTGCTTACGAGAATGTTAGGTGAATTATTCCCAGAAGAGCTTGTATCGGTAGTAGAAGGCGGTGCTCAGGAAAGCACTGCACTTTTAAAGGAATCGTTTGACTATATTTTCTTTACAGGTAGTGTTGGTGTCGGAAAAGTTGTTATGGAAGCAGCGGCGAAAAAATTAACGCCTCTTACGTTAGAGCTTGGCGGGAAAAGCCCATGTATTGTACATAAAGATGCAAAGCTAGATGTAACCGCAAGACGTATCGTTTGGGGCAAGTTTTTGAATGCTGGGCAGACGTGTGTAGCGCCTGATTATATGTACGTTCATTCTTCAGTGAAAGAGCAGTTAATCGAGGCATTAAGACATGAAATCGCAGAGCAATATGGAAAAGATGCTTTGCAAAATGACAATTATGTGCGAATTGTGAGTGAGCGTCATTTTGAACGTTTATGTACATTTTTGCAAGATGGTAAACCTGTGATTGGCGGGAA
The DNA here is from genome assembly GCF_038003645.1 of Bacillus sp. FSL E2-0195. Classification (NCBI taxonomy): domain Bacteria; kingdom Bacillati; phylum Bacillota; class Bacilli; order Caryophanales; family Bacillaceae; genus Bacillus; species Bacillus sp. FSL E2-0195. Next base: position 1,257,602 of record NZ_JBBOPN010000001.1, read on the forward strand.
TTATACGAAAGAAACATTACACATCGAACCGACAGTGTTAACGAATGTTACATGGCAAAGTGCTGTTATGGAAGATGAAATTTTTGGGCCGATTTTACCAATTATAGAATATGACAAAATAGAAGAGGTAATTGAAACGATTCAGCACCATCCAAAGCCGTTAGCACTATATGTATTTTCTGAAGATAGAAAAGTGCAAAAGAAAGTGACGAGTAATATTTCATATGGCGGAGGATGTATAAATGATGTCGTATATCATCTTGCAACGCCATATTTACCTTTTGGGGGCGTTGGAAGTAGTGGATTAGGCAGCTATCATGGTGAACAAAGTTTTCGGACTTTTTCCCATTATAAAAGCATTTTGTCCCAATCTACAGCATTCGACATGAAAATTCGTTACTCTTCTACAAAAAGTGCTTTAAAATTCATACGAAAGTTGTTAAAATGATGATGGTGTTTATCAGTAGGCGTAGCCGTATGATAAAAACCCCTTCGCAACTGAAGGGGTTTTTCTGTTCGACATATGTATCATGCGAAAATGAATCAAACATACTACATAAAGAATAGAAGAGAACGCTGCTAAACAACCATTTTTGTTTGGATCGAAACAAAAAAATAGTCTATAGAACATAAATATTTATTCATGAATATAAAAATTAAAATTTAAGGTAGATAGGACGGGAAAATGAAAAAGATTATTAAAGTTGAAGCAGTAGAAAAACATTTTGGAAATCAAGTGATTATCCCCCCTCTTTCTTTAGATATTAAAGAAGGAGAATTTTTAACAATTTTAGGACCGAGTGGTTGCGGGAAAACGACTTTACTTCGTATGATCGCAGGATTTGAAACCCCAACTAAAGGGAATCTTTTATTAGATGATGAAAAGATTAACGATTTGCCGCCATACAAGCGTCATATGAATTTAGTGTTCCAACATTACGCACTATTCCCACATATGAATGTTGAAAAAAATATTTGTTTCGGTATGAAAATGCAAAAAGTATCAGCAGCAGAACAGAAAGAACGTGCGGAAGAGGCAATGCGTTTAACGCAGTTACTTGAGTTCCGTAATCGTAAACCTTCGAAGCTTTCTGGTGGACAGCAGCAGCGTGTAGCAATTGCAAGAGCAATTGTAAACAACCCACGTGTATTACTATTAGATGAGCCACTTGGAGCGCTTGACTTTAAGTTAAGAAAAGATTTGCAACGTGAATTGAAAAACTTACAACGTAATTTAGGAATTACGTTCATATATGTAACGCACGATCAAGAAGAAGCGATGAGTATGAGTGATCGTATTGTCGTTATGAATAAAGGGCATATCGAACAAGTCGGCACGCCTAAGGAAATTTACAATAAGCCGAAAACATTGTTTGTTGCGACGTTTATCGGTGAAAATAATATCGTGAAAAATGGGGAAAACTACGTAGCAGTTCGCCCTGAAAATGTAAAAGTTCGCTCGGTTGAAGAGCCAATTTTAAAAGAATACCATCTTGGACATATTGAAGATATTGAATTTGTTGGAAATATGGAAAAGCTATATGTACGTGAGGAGAAAACAGCGGAATTACTAATGGCATACCAAACTGCTGAAGAAGCAACGCAGTGGAGCATTGGAGATAATGTATATGTAGGCTGGGAGCAAGAGGACGAGGTGACCTTAAATTGAAGAAAGGGAAATTACTCGCATTACCTACAGTCGTATGGCTGTTACTCTTCTTCCTAATTCCACTTCTGTTCGTATTAGCATTTGCCTTCATGCAGCGCGGAGCATACGGGACAGTGGAAATGAAATTTACATTAGATAACATAGCACGTGTGTTTGATCCATTATATATGGGGACGTTATGGGAAACAGTGAAGATAGCTGTTATTACGACAGTACTATGTTTATTAATCGGTTATCCATTCGCCTATACAATTACAATTGTTGATCGTAAATATCGTTCTATCCTTCTATTATTGGCAACGATTCCGTTCTGGATTAACTTTCTTGTTCGTTCATACGCATGGATTGTTATTTTACGTTCACAAGGTCTTGTAAACACATTGCTATTGAAACTAGGTATTATTAGTGAACCTTTAAATCTGCTATATAATACGCCTTCTGTAATACTCGGAATGGTATATTCTTTATTACCATTTATGATTTTACCAGTGTATGCAGCAATTGAGCAGCTTGATAAGCGTAAGCTAGAGGCGGCTTATGATTTAGGAGCAACACCAGTAAAGGCATTTTGGAATGTAACAGTACCGATGACGATGTCAGGGATTACAACTGGTTCTATTTTAGTATTCGTTTCTTCTATCGGAATGTTTGTTGTATCAGACGTTATGGGTGGATCGAAAGTAGCATTAATCGGAAACGTAATTCAAAACCAATTCTTAGGTTCACGTGACTGGCCATTTGGTTCCGCGTTATCTATGATTGTTGTTCTATTCTCTGTTCTGTTAATTTACTTATATTATCGTGCAACGAAAGTATATAAATATGATGGAAACGGAGGGGAATAGGCAAAAATGAAGAAGTTTTTAGTTTCTTATTCTTGGTTAATCTTATTGTTTTTGTATTTTCCAATGATGGTTTTAATGGTATATTCCTTCAACGATTCTCGCATTAATGCGGAATGGGAGGGCTTTACACTCCATTGGTATACAGATTTATTTCAAAAACAAGATGTTATTGATGCGTTTGTAAATAGTATGACGATTGCTGTTATAACGACAATTGTGACGACAGTTCTTGGTGTGATTTTTGCTATTGCATTACACCGTTACAAATATCGTTTTGAAGGGGCCATTAACGGTCTTGTATATTTACCAATTTTAATTCCTGATATTTTAATGGGATTATCTTTACTTATCCTATTTAGTCAATTAGGTATGGAACTTGGAAAAACAACAATTATTATTGCACACATTACATTCAGTATTTCATTTGTTGTTGTTATTTTAGCGGCACGTCTTTCTGGTATGGGACGTGATTTAGAAGAGGCTGCAAACGATTTAGGAGCAACGCCGTGGCAAACGTTTCGTTATGTAACGTTTCCAGCAATTGCACCAGGAGTTATTTCAGCCGCATTATTAACATTCACATTATCGATTGATGATTTTGTAATTAGTTTTTTCGTATCAGGACCAGGATCAACAACATTGCCATTATACATTTATAGTATGGTTAAGCGTGGAGTATCGCCTGAAATTAATGCTCTTTCTACAATATTAATTGTTGTAATTGTAGGATTAATGGTGCTATCGGAAATTTTCCGTAATAAAGGTGCAGACGGTGAAGAGAACTCTGGAGGACACCTTCCTTTATAATACGAATGATATAGAAAGAACGAGGAGGTAATAAACCGATGAAATTAGTGAAGAGATTAGCTGGTATAGCAATTAGCTTCAGTCTTGCTGCAGGTGTACTTGCTGGTTGTGGTGAGAAAAAAGAAGAATTAAACATTTATAGCTGGGCGGACAATTTTGATGAGCAAGTTTTAAAAGATTTTGAAAAGAAATATAACGTGAAAATTAACTACGATAAATATGCAAGTAATGAAGAAATGCTTGCGAAATTACAAGCTGGTGGCGCGACATATGATTTAATTCAGCCATCTGATTACATGGTGAAAACGATGGCGAAGATGGACTTATTAGCGCCTTTAGATAAGAAGAATATCCCGAACATCGAGAACCTTGTGTCTAACTTTAAAACACCTGCGTTTGATCCAGAGAATAAGTATTCTCTAGTATATACTTGGGGTGTAACAGGAATTGCATACAATAAAAAGTATGTGAAAGAAACACCTACAAGCTGGAATGATTTATGGAACGAGAAATATAAAGGACATGTTACTTTATTAAACGATTCTCGTGAAGTATTAGGAATGGGACTTAAGAAAAACGGTTTCTCTAATAGCACGAAAGAGGATGCACAGTTAAAGACAGCGTCTGCTGATTTGCAGAAGCTACTTCCAAACTTATTAGCATTCGATACAGATAATATTAAACAAAAATTCATTACAGAAGATGCTTGGATCGGGACAGTTTGGTCTGGAGACGCAGCATTCATTGCGAAAGACAATAAAGATGTAGGATACGTTGTACCAAAAGAAGGTGGCACAATTTGGGCTGATACGTTAGCAATTCCAAAAGGTGCGAAAAATAAAGAACTTGCAGAGAAGTTTATGAACTACTTATTAGATGAAAAAGTAAGTGTGAAAAACTACGAGTCAATTGGTTACAGTAATCCAAATGAAAAAGCTCATCCTCTTCATAGTAAAGAATATCGTGATAATCACATGATCTTCTTAACAAAAGAAGAATTAGATCGTACAGAGTGGCTTGTTGATGTAGACGATAAGTTAAAAGACTACGATCGCTACTGGACAGAGCTGAAAACAAAAGGTAAATAAGTAAGAAAATGCGGTTTCTAAAGTAGAAATCGCATTTTTTCATAGTAGGAGGAAGTCGATTGAAGAAAAAGTTACATCAGTATGAGTTAATGTGTATCATTTTATTGTTTGTTCTATTTAGCATCATCGCTTGGAGGGTACATGTAGGTGGTGTTACAATGATGGATACATACGTACGTGATATGGTAAAAGGATTACAAACGGAAAGCTCACTTACATTCTTCTCATACTTTACAAAGCTAGGATCTGCAATTGGAGTTATAACGACACTAATTATAAGCTTGCTCGTTTTTTGGAAAAAGCGTTATTATGCTGCTATGATTGTGTATCCAATGGCTATATTAACGACACACCTTGTTAATAAGGGAATAAAAGAAATTGTAAAAAGAGACCGCCCATCATTAAATGAGGCACTTGACGCACTTGGGTATAGCTTCCCAAGCGGACATGCAATGCTATCTATTATAACATTCGGTTTTCTTGCCTATATCATTGCTGCCAATTTGAAGAGTGTAGCTGGAAAATGTGGTATTACGATTTCGATGGGCATATTAATTATATTGATTGGATTAAGTAGAGTTATTTTAAATGTTCATTACCCGACTGATATTTTAGCTGGTTACTGTGCAGGTGGCATTTTGTTAATCATCGCAATTTATTGTCATCGTTTACTTACCGAGAGATTGGGACTTAATAACGAGAGATAAAAAAACGTCTAGAAAAACTAGTATTATAGTTTTTCTAGACGTTTTTTGTTTATGGGGAGATGTGATAAAGTATAAATGACAAGTGAATTATATAAAGTAGGTGAAAATGTGTGAAGACAAATGTACATAAAATTGATAAGTGGGGGAAGTTAGGAACTTTTTTGTATCAATTTCGTTATACAGTAATTGTAGCATTACTACTACTTGCGATAGTGCTCGGTATTTTTGCTCCAAAACTTCCAGGAGTATTGGGCGGTGATGGTTTCCAAACAGAAGGGGATTATCAAAAGACGAAAGAAATTTTAGATAAGGATTTTAAGCAGTCTCAAGATACACTTTTACTCGTTTTTGAGAAGGAAAAGGATACTTCGCATGAGGAGTTCCAAAAGCGTATAGAGGGGATAATAAATCAAATTGAAGAGAAAGAAAAATACGAATCTTTCCATCATCCAATGCAAAATAAAGAGATGTTACAAGATGATATCGGTTATGCGACGATTTTATTTTCCGGGAAAACAAATAAAGAACGAATGGAAAAGACATTACAATTTGCCGGGAAAATCGAGAAGGAAAGTAATAGCGTATTAAAAGTAACACCGACAGGATATCCGAAAATTAATCAAGAGATTAATGAAAGAACGCAAAATGATTTAAAAGTAGCAGAGATGATTGGATTACCTATTGCTTTTCTCGTACTATTATTCTCATTTGGTAGTCTGATTGCGTCTATTTTACCGATTGTAAATGGCGCGCTTAGTGTCATTAGTACGATGGGGATTTTATATTTTATAGGTAGTGATAAAGAGCTATCTATTTTCGTGTTAAATGTTGCACCGATGATTGGGCTCGCATTATCAATTGATTTCGCACTGTTATTTGTAAATCGTTTTCGAGAGGAAGTTGCGAAGAGAACAGTGAAAGAAGCGATAGCGATTACGTATCAAACGGCAGGGCGTGCTATCGTATTTTCAGGGTTATGTGTATTCGTCGGTTTATCAGGCTTATTTTTCTTTAAGATAGATTATATTCAGTCTGTTGCTATTAGCGGGATGATTGTCGTTATTATGAGCATTTTGTTTTCGCTCACACTTCTTCCGGCGCTATTATCTTTAATTGGTAAAAGGATATTAAAAAAGAATCAGGCGGCGCCTACGCCATCAAATGTATGGCGTAAATTTGCACAGTTTGTAATGAAACATCCAATCGTCATGATTATTGTTGTTACAACATTTATTGTTATTTGTTTATTACCGCTACGTACAGCTAACTTGCAGTTTCCTGGTGTTGAAGCGTTACCTGAAAAGAGTGATACGAGAGTTGCATTTGAGAAGTATGAAGAAGCCTTTAATAAAACTGTCCAAACACACGCTGATGTGACATTAGTAGTAGAGACGAAGAAAGATATAACAGAAAAAGAAAGTTTACAAAAGATAGAAGCTGTTGTTCAAAAGTTAAAAGACGATAAGCAAGTATATAAGGTGAAAAGTGTATATGACGGGCTAAATGGAATGAAAGCAGATCAAGTTGCTGGAATGTTACAGTCGCCAGAGGCTGCGAAAATAGCTCCTGTATTTGAAGCGTATACGAAAGGGAATAAAACAACAATGGAAGTCTTTTTGGATACGAAGCCAAGTACAGAAACCGCAAAACAATGGGTTCGTGATTTCAAAAAGAATTATAAAGAAAATGATGTTACTTATTATTTGGGCGGTATGACGACGTTCCAGCAAGAGTTAGAAGATGAAATTAAAGATAAAGTTGCAATTGGTATGTCTGTTATATTTGGATCAACCTTTGTCATTTTATTATTCGCATTCCGCTCTATACTCATTCCAATTAAAGCTATTATTATGAACGTACTTAGTTTAAGTGCAACAATTGGAATTGTAATTTGGTTATTTGAAGGTGGTCATTTCGGATTAGAAGAGAGTTCAGTTTTATTTGTATTACCAATCTTTATTTTCGGCCTCGTATTTGGGCTTAGCATGGATTATGAAGTATTTCTTATTTCACGTATTCATGAGCTCTATGAAGAAACAGGGGATAACGATCAAGCAACGTTAGAAGGGCTTGTTTCGACAAGTAGGATTATTACGTCCGCCGCTTTAATTATGATTGTTGTTACCGGTGCGTTCGCCTTTACTGATATTTTACCAGTAAAGCAGATGGGGCTTGGGGTTGCATTAGCAATATTTCTTGATGCAACAATTATCCGTCTTATGCTCGTACCAAGTTTAATGAAATTGTTTGGGGATTGGAACTGGTGGCTACCATTTCGAAAGAAAAGAGAAAAATCATCATAAAAAAACTCATCTATAAGATGAGTTTTTTTTATGAATAGCAGGGCCCATATTTTGCGCATAGTATGTGATAAGAACATTACATACAAGTAGGTGAAGGCAATGTTTCGTTATTTTAAGTTTAAGCTAAATGATACAGTACAGTTTGCTGAAAACGATGGGCATATGTATCGCATTGTCGGTTATCGGTTGGAAAAAGGGTTTTACCCAAAAGATGAATGGACTCATATTATTTATGAACTGCTTAGAGACTTTGACGGGTATACGATGGATGCGGAAGAAGAGGAACTTGTAAAAGTCATTCAAGTAGAGGATGAGTATTACAAAATACAAGAAGTATCGGGGTATCGCTATCCAGTAAAAATGAAGCAAAAGCAACAAGTTATGAAAGGAGAGAAAATAGACGACTTATTAGATACGTACAACGACTATAAACGATTGGCGGATTTCTTTAAAGATTTATTGTATGAACAAAAAGCTGAAGAAGTGTTGCAGGAAATGAAAAGGCTTAGAGCGTGAGGGGACAGTCGATTATAAGGCTGTCCTCTATTTTTGACGGTGCATCAAATTATGTTTTCCGTTACAATGAGAGAATCAATAGAAATAAGGTGATTATAGTATGGAAACAAAGAAAAAGGGCGAATGGTGCGAAATTACGGTTCCAGCGACGTGGAATGGTATAAGTATTGAGTCGTTGTTAAAAGTAGAATGGGAAGTACCAAAAAAGTTATTACATCAGCTTCGTATGGAAAAAGGTGTTACGGTTAACGGAGAACAAAGGAGATGGAATGAACTTTTAAAAGAAGGAGATAAGTTACAAGTTCATATGTTTATGGAGGAGGAGTACGGCGTAGAGCCGGAATATGGTGAATTAAATGTAGTGTTTGAAGACGATCACGTACTCATTGTAAATAAGCAGGGGCAAATGGATACACATCCTTCTGAAAAAAATGGGACGGGAACACTTGCTAATCTTGTTGCTTTTCATTTTCAAATGCAAGGTTTAGAGACGAAGGTTCGGCATATCCATAGATTAGATAAAGATACGACAGGTGGTGTTGTATTCGCAAAACATAGAATTGCGGGTGCAATTATGGATCGTTTATTAATGGAACGGAAAATCAAAAGAACGTATATGGCACTTGTTGAAGGAAAAGTAAAAAAGAAGCAGGGGACAATTGATGCAGCTATCGGAAGAGATCGACATCATGCTACAAGGCGTCGTGTTTCTCCAAAGGGAGACCAAGCTATAACGTATTATAAAGTAGAGAAATATTTTAAAAAACAAAATGCGACGCTCGTAACGTTACAGTTAGAAACTGGTAGAACGCATCAAATTCGCGTTCATATGAGCTATAATGGAAATCCATTAGTTGGGGATGTATTATATGGTGGGCAAACAACATATATGTCCGGGCAAGCGTTACATGCGATGAAGATTAATTTTTTGCATCCGATTACGAAAGAAGAGATCGTTGTTGACGTACCTTTCCCTACAAATTTAAACGATACAATGAAAAAATTTGAAAGAGAAAATAGGTAAAGTGTAAGTTTAAAGTTGAAAAAGGTAGATTTTTGCAGGGATTTCTCTGAAAGAGGCGAAGCCGTTAAGAGAAAAGAGAGGTGAGAATTACTTGATCAAATATAAATATATGCTAGGGATATTTTTCGCTTGTCTTTTACTTACTCTATGTATTTATCCATATTTACCAACTCGTATGGCAGTGCATTGGAACGAGAATGGTGGAGCGAACGAGTTTATGAGTAAACAAGTTGTCGTATTATTTATCCCTGTCCTTATTATTATTTTACATGGATTAGTATATGTTATTTTACATAATATATATAAGTTTAATGAAGGAGAGTATTTCATTATAAATGGATTTATAAAGAGTATTACTTTATTTATGATGTTTGTCCATATACTAATTCTCTTTATTAATTTGGGAAGTATTATATCCTTTCAGACAGGACTAACGATTGGAATTAGTATGTTTCTTTTTATGTTTAGTAAAGTGTTTAAAAAGGTGAAGGATAGAGAGAAAGAACCGATCAAATTACAAAAAATCCGTTTAGTTAGTAGGCGAATCTTTCAAGTGATGGCATGTAGCATATTATTTTCGTTGCTTTTGAGCCTGAAGTGGGGATTTTACTTGTTAATTAGTGTAATAAGCTGCGGGTCTATTTTGTTTATGTTCTACATTTTATACGCATACATATTAGAAAGCTATGAAACATAAAAAAAGAGTCTTCTTCTAGAAGACTCTTTTTTTATTTATTTCGTAATAAATTGTTGTGTCCAGTAGTTGCCGCTTTCTACATAGCCAACACCGATATGAGTGAAGCCACTATTTAAGATGTTTGCACGGTGTCCGGCACTGTTCATCCAAGCTTGTACAACTTCTTCTGGAGTACGTTGTCCTTGGGCGATGTTTTCACCTGCAGATTTATAAGAAATACCAAATTTTTTCATCATGTCAAACGGAGACCCGTATGTAGGGCTGTTATGATCAAAGTAGTTGTTTTTTTGCATATCTTCAGACTTAATGCGTGCTACTTTGCTTAATTCAGTATCGATTTGTAATGCTGATAAGCCTTGTTTTGTACGCTCGGCGTTTGTTAATTCAACAACGCGTTGTTCGAATTCGCTTAAAGATTTTGCTTCTTCAGCAGGCTTTTGCTCAGCAGGTTTTTGTGTTTCGTTTTGAGTATTGTTGTTTTCAGCTGGTTTTTGAGCTTCTGGTTTAGCAACTTCTTCAGCAGGCTTTTGTTCAGCTGGTTTTTGAGTTTCCTCAGCAGGCTTTTGAGCTTCTGGCTTAGCTGTTGGTTGTTCAGTAACAACATTTTCAGTAGGCTGTTGACCAGGAATGAAGCAATCTTGTTGGAATTGTCCTTGGTTCCATTGTGCTAATGATTCAACTCCCATAGATTGTAAGAATGCTTGTAATTCTTGTTGGCTCATTTGCTTCATCATCATTTTTGAATGCTGAATATTTTGAACCTTTATGTTAGATGGTTGTACTGTTGCAGCTTGTGCATCTAAAGAAGATACTCCTAAAGTAAGAGCTGTTGCAGCAGCTACAGATAATAAAACACGCTTTTTCATGATGTGTGTCCCCCTATATAAAGTTTTAATTTGTTTTCACACGATTTGTTTTTGACAGCCTGTCTGACTGACCAATTCATCGTAGCATACAATTTGCGAGAAAAAAGATGGAAAAAAATTCATAGACTTAAAAATTTCCTAATTTATCCTAAGAGGAGGAAAGGGATGAAATAAGAGAAACATAGAGTATAAAAGGAATTTTTAGCATTTTTATACTTGGTTTTAAGAGGGGGTTTTTGGATAAATGTACCTATATTAAAAATGAAGAATCCTATTGTATCAATGATTTTAGCATTTTTTTGAGGAATATACTGGATGTATTTTTACAAAACTGTAATGTTTCTGTTGTTCTTTTTTATAATAAAGTAACATATTTTTAATGTTGTAGCGGACAAAAAAGCGGCTATCTCTTTACGTAGACGAAGGAGATAGCCGTTTTCCTATTATTACGTATGTTACGAGTTATTACGAGTTGGTTTCAATTGCTTCTAATAATAGATCAACAATGTGAATTCCTCTCATTTTATGAGAAAGACCTTCACGTTCAATACCTAGTTTCATTTGTAATAGACATCCAGGGTTTGCAGTAACAATTGTCGCTGCATCTGTTTCATGTACACGGTCCATTTTGTAATCTAGAAATTCCATTGATAACTCCGAATGGACAATATTATAAATACCAGCAGAACCACAGCAACGGTCCGCATCTTTCATTTCGCGGTATGTTGCGCCTTGAATGGCCTCTAGTAACATACGAGGTTCCGAAGATGTTCGCATAACATTGCGTAAATGACAAGAGTCTTGATACGTAATGATTTGCGGCGTGAGTCGTAAGTCATTACGTTTATGGAAATCTAGTTCTACTAGTATAGCAGTAATATCTTTAATTTTAGAAACAAATTGCTTTGCGCGTTCAGCCCATTTGGGATCATCTTTTAACAGATAATCATAGTCTACGAGGTAAGCTCCGCAACCACCTGCATTCGTAATAATATAGTCGATGTTTAAATCTTCGAATGCTTCTATATTTCGTTTTGCTAATTCTTTTGCTCCACTCTTTTCACCAGCATGCCCATGTAATGCCCCGCAGCAACTTTGTGTTTTCGGAATAACGATATCACAACCAGCTAACTGAAGAAGTTTCATCGTTGCGTTATTTGTTTCTAAAAACATCGTATCCATTAAACAGCCTGTGAAGAATGCAACTTGTTTCTTCTTTGCCACCTCAGCAGGTAAAAATTCAGGACGATCTTTCATTGCTTTCATTTTAGGGACTTTTGGCAAAACGAGGTCCATCGTTGCAAGTGTTTCAGGGAATAACTTCATAATACCTGTTTTATGTGTTAGCGTTTGTAAACCAGAACGCTGGTAAAATCCGATTAGTCCTGTTAATGTTCGCATTCGGTTTTGATGCGGGAATAGTCCTTCAAAAACAACTTTACGAACAGCTCTCACGGGCATGGAGAACTTTTTATTTTGATTAATAATATCACGAGCTTCTTCTAATAAATGTCCATAATTCACACCAGATGGACAAACAGGTTCACAAGCGCGGCAGCCAAGGCAAACATTTAATGTATCTTCAACATCTTCATCCGGCTCAATTAAACCATCAACGACGGCTTTCATTAAGGCGATACGTCCGCGTGGGGAATGTGCTTCTTTATACCCAGATTGAATGTAAGTAGGGCAAGTTGGTAAACAAAAGCCGCATCGCATACAGTTTAGTAGTTCATCTTCACTTAATCGTTCTTTAAATTCCTTTTGAATGTTTTCTTTATTTAATGTGGTCATCGCTCAACCACCACTCTTTTACGAGAGTCTTTCGCGAACATCTTTCCAGGATTCATAATGTTGTTTGGGTCGAAGGCTTGTTTAATCCCTTGCATAGCAGCAATACCTTCTTTACCTAATTTCATTTCTAAATACGGAGCTTTCATTGCGCCAACACCATGTTCACCAGTAATCGTACCACCAAGCTCAATCGCTTTCGCAAATATTTCAGCAAAAGCTTGTTCGGCACGATGCATTTCTTCTTCATTACGGGCATCTGTCATACAAGTCGGATGCAAATTACCATCACCAGCATGACCAAAAGTACAAATAGGAATATTATATTTCTTTGCAATTGCATTAATTGCTTCAACCATTGGAGCGATTTGTGAACGTGGTACAGTTGCATCTTCTAATATTGTTGTCGGTTTTAGTCTTGCAAGTGCTGATAGTGCACTACGGCGTGCTGTACGAAGCGCATCTGCTTCGGCTTCATCTTTTGCAACGCGAACATCGACCGCATTCATAGCACGGCAAACGTTAGCCATTTTTTCGATATCGCGATTGACAACCTCGGGCGGGCCATCTTGTTCAATTAATAAAATTGCTTTAACGTCAGTTGGTAAACCGATTTGTGCAAACTCTTCTACAACTTCAATTGTTGGTTGGTCTAAAAACTCAAGTGTCGCCGGAATAATTTTATTTGCAATAATAGCAGAAACAGCTCGAGCAGCTTCGTTAATATCTTCATATAGCGCAAGCATCGTTTTCTTCGTTTCAGGCATAGGGACAAGTTTTAATATAGCTTCCGTAACAACACCAAGTGTTCCTTCAGAACCAATAAATAAACGAGTTAAATCATAACCAGCTACATCTTTTGCTAATTTACCGCCAGTACGAATGATATCGCCGTTCGGTAAGACAAGTTCAAGCCCCATTACATAATCACGTGTTACGCCATATTTTAAACCACGTAATCCGCCGGAGTTTTCATTAATGTTACCGCCGATTGTAGAAATTTTCATAGAGCTTGGATCTGGTGGATAAAATAAAGCTTTTTCTTCTACTGCTTTAATAATATCAAGTGTAATAACACCAGCTTGTACAGTAATTGTTAAATTCTCTTCGTCAATTTCTAAAATATTGTTCATATGGCGGAAAATAAGGACGATACCACCTTCAAGTGGACACGTTCCAGCGCAAAGATTTGTTCCAGACCCGCGAACGTATACTGGGATTTTATGAGTGTTACACACTTTTAACACGTCTGCTATTTCATTTGTATTACGAGGAGCGATGACTGCATCAGGCATCGCTTGGAAGTTTGGAGTGGCATCATAACTATAAGTTAAACGCCCCATATTGGATGTATCTACATTATCTTCGCCAACAATAGATACGAATGAATCAATAATTTGCTTTTCTAACATTGGAAATCCCCCTCAAACTGTTAACGTATTTCGTCATAATAAAAAACGTTGTAACAGTGCTTTCATTATAATGATAAAAAAGTTGGAGGATTCTTTCTATGTACAATCATCTAAAGATTAATCTATTTTATCGTTATTTTTTGTGTGATTATCTAATAAGAGGAGTGCGAAGTATAAAACATTTAAATCTTTGAATTGTTTCGGGTCAAGTCCTGTATGTTCTTCAATCTTTTTTAGCCTGTAATGCAATGTGTTAATGTGTATATGTAATTGCTCAGCTGTCTGCTTATAAGATTGGTTATAATCGATAAATAAACGTAAAGTGTGCATAAGCTCAGGAGATGATACTAAGTTTTCAATGGTACGCTCTAGAAACTGTTCTCGAGTTTCAGTAGAAATATCTTGTAAGCACATTTCTAAACGTAAATCTTCATTAAATACAATTTTTTTCGTTTCAAGTGATACTGAAAGGGCGCGTAATGCTTGTTCGTACGATAAGTTCATATTGCTTGGCGTAACTGTTTGTCCAATCCCGATATATAAAGTAATAGAAAATAAAGTTTCACAGTCTTGTTTTAACCGTTTTAAAAATTGAAAGGTTTGCTCTTTGGATTGGATTGTTGTAAACAAAATAAACCGATCATTTCCCCAGCGAACAAATAAATTTTCTTTTGCTAAAATGTTGCGCATATGTTGCCAAATTTTACGCTGGAGCATCGTATTATCTTGGGCGATTGATAATAAAATAAGTTGTTTCTTCTTATATAAATCAATGCCAAGCGTTTTTGCACGATCGAGAAAACTTGGAGACCAGTCTGTATTTTGAAGCCAATCAAAGACAAATGCTTCATAAGAACGGTGCTCAAGTTCTAGTTGTTCTAAAAAGTAGTTTTCATGAATTAATAATTCGGTCATCTTACGTAATATTTCTCCGTATTGTGAAATATTTTCAGGTTCTCCTGTAATTCCAATCACGCCGATTACTTCGTCATGGAATAGTAAAGGAAGGTTCATCCCAGCTTTTACACCTTGCAGTCGTCGTTCATCGTCTTTTGTAATAATGACAGTTTTCTTTTGTTTCGCACAGCGGAGTGCACCTTCATGAAATTGACCGATTCTTTCCGCATCTGTACTTGCGATAATAACGCCTTGTATATTAATAATAATAATGTTTTCAGTAATTAATCTGCGTACTTCACGTACAATTTTATTCGCTAAATCAGGAAAAAGCATAATTTACACACCTCAAATTCTATTTGTTGTACATTATATATGTAAGTTTATTAATAAAGGAAGATTTCACATTTTCCACACATTTATTTGTTATTTTACAATTATAACGAAATCATCCGAAGATGGAGGGAATCTTTTGAGAAAGTATATTTTTCTTCTCTGTTTTTTATTTCTATTAGTAGGGTGTCAAGGAAGTTCGTATACACCGATTGCTAAAGATAAAAGTGTTATTATAACAACGAATATAAAGGAAGGTAGTATTAGTTTTATTGATAAAAAAACAAAGAAGCTATTAACAACATGGGAATTAAATGAGCCGATTGCGGGGGTTACGCTACTTCCAAATGGCGAGGAAATACTTGTTTATGGTAAGCAATTAGAATATATGTATGTATATTCACTAGCAGAAGGAAGACAAGTGGACAAATATAAGATTGGAAAAGGAATTGCTAATGTTATCGCATCAGATGATGGAACACAATTATTTGCTGCCGATCAAAATGAACAAAAGGTAAGGTTCTTTACGATAAAAGGAAAAGAGACAGGGAGTGTTTCAACAGGAAAAGGGCCGATAACGATGGTAGAGCATCATAACCAGTTATCTGTACTCAACTTTTATGATACGAAACTAACGACCATTGATACAATGAAAAAAGAAGTGATACAGTCCTTTATGATTCCACCAGCATCAACAGGAGCAACGGTTAGCGCTGATGGGAAAGAAATATGGATTGGTGGACATGGTGATGGAAGTCAAGTGAATGAGAAAGTATTAGTGTATTCTTTACAGAGCGGAGAGATGATGCGTTCTTTACATGCTCCGTTTATGCCTGTGAATATAACAAAGGATGATAAGTATGTATATGCGCTAAGTCACGGTTCAAATACGCTTAGAAAGTTTGATGCAAGTACGTATCAAGAGGTAGGATTTGCAGAAGTAGGATCTAATCCATTTGCATTTTTGAAAAGCGGTGCAGAAGGATATGTAGCTAGTTATGATAGCGATGAAGTATGCGTAATGGATATGAAGAATATGAAAATAAAACAAACAATTAAAGTCGGAAAAGGACCGTTTCAACTCATAGAGAGAGAAGGGGAAGGACAATGAGTAAATATAACGTGCTAGTCGTAGATGACGAAAGTGATATGAGGCAACTTGTCGGAATGTACTTAGATAACTTCGGATACGAGTGGGGAGAAGCTGAAAATGGAAAAGAGGCACTTCGAAAATTAGAGACGGATCATTACGATTTCGTTGTACTAGATATTATGATGCCTGAGATGGATGGGCTTTCAGTTTGTAAAGAGATTCGAAAAACGTCGGATGTACCTATTATATTTTTAACAGCAAAAGGTGAAGAGTGGAATAGGGTGAACGGCTTACGTATGGGAGCAGATGATTATATTGTAAAGCCATTTAGTCCCGGGGAACTAATTGCTCGTATGGAAGCTGTTTTAAGACGATATACAAAGCAAGAACAGCAAGAAGAGATTCAATTTGGACCGATTCTTATTAATGAAAAAAGTAGGAGGGTCGAGACGAATGGTGAGACGATTCCTCTTACGGTAAAAGAGTTCGATTTACTATATTTTCTTTGCCAACATAATGGACAAGTATTTAGCCGGGAACAATTGCTTGAAAAGGTGTGGGGATATGATTATGCAGGAAGTACAAGAACGGTAGATACGCATGTGAAAACGATGCGTCTAAAGCTAGGAGAAAGTGGAAACTACATTCAAACGGTTTGGGGTGTAGGTTATAAATTTGAGGTGTAACGTATGTTTACGATGGTACAAAAGCTTTGGCTTACAGTAGTATGTGCAGTATGTGTAACAGTTTCCTTTCTTTATTTTGTATCTTTATACTCATATGAAAAGTTATACGTTGATAATTTAAAAGATTCATTAGTAATGGAAGGGAAACGTCTTGCCACGCAATATGATAAACGTGAAGGAGTATCCACTTTTGAAGAGAAAGTAAGGGCATATGATCAAATATCTAGTTCAGATGTCCTTTTCGTATACAATCCGCGTGATTTAAGCGCATGTTTGCCTTTTGATGTTCACCATCATTCTCTTATAAGTGAAGGGGATAGACAGGCGCTATTAGATGGGAAAACTGTGACAAAGATAGGGTATGAAGAACATTTTGATCGTAATATTATGGGTGTTGTCATCCCTGTTTTAGATAATAAAAAATTAGTTGGTATTGTATACTCTTATATTCCTTTAAAAAGTATAAAAGACTTAATATTTGATATGGGTCTTATTTTAGCGCCGTTAGCACTTGCAATGATTTTAATTACAATATGGATTGGTAGAAAAATTATTATCGCCATTACGAGACCGCTTTCGCAAATGGAACGAGTTGCAAATCATTTGGCTACTGGAGATTTCTCAGAGCGGATTACAATTTCTTCAGAAGATGAAATTGGACGATTGGGAAAAGCCTTTAATAAAATGGCAAATTCCTTAGAAACAGAAGATGTAAAGCGTAAGGAATTTTTAGCTAATGTTTCGCATGAACTTAGAACACCGCTTAGTTATATTAAAGGATATAGTGAAGCTATTTTAGACGGTGTAGCGAAGGGGCCGCAGCAGGAAAAAGTAACGCAACTTATTCATAAAGAGGCAGGTCGCATGCAGCGCCTCGTTCATGATTTATTAGATCTAGCGCAGCTAGAAGGTGAACACTTTCCCTTAAAGAAACAACCTATCGTTTTTTCACAGCTTATTGAAGATGTACTAAATACGTACGAGTTACAGTTTGTAGAAAAAAACCTTCGTATTTCAACGAATTTAAATCCTGAAATTATCGTAATGATTGATGAGGATCGTATGCAACAAGTACTTCATAATGTATTAGATAATGCGATACGTTATACAAATCAAAACGGGGATATCATAATAACATTAAAGCAAATCGATGATTATTGTGAATTGCACATAAAAGATACAGGAATAGGTATTGATAGAGAGCATTTAGAAAATCTGGGGGAACGCTTTTACCGAGTAGATAAAGCGAGAAGTCGTCAACACGGTGGAACAGGTTTAGGTCTTGCAATTGTAAGGCAAATTGTTCATATACATGACGGTGAGTGGAGAATAGAAAGTGAAAAAGGTAAGGGCACGACAGTTAGTATTAAATTAAAAGCACAAGATGAGGAGAGCATATTCTAACTTTTGGAATATGCTCTTCATATTGAAGGTAAATAGTTACGCGTAAATGTATTAATTAATATCAAACAAATATCAAAAATTTGACTATTTTATGAACAAAACATTTGTACTTCTTACTAATTCGTTCTAAAATAGTTATGGATGCTAAGTTCTTATAAAACGTTACAATTGTTGTTTGGAAGATACTGAGGTGATTTAACTGGAGTACAAATCTATTAAACCGAAAAAAATTTACGAAGAAGTATCTGAAGCTATTTTAACAATGATTAAAAATGGTACGTTAAAACCTGGTGACAAACTACTTCCTGTTCATCAATTAGCTGAGCAGTTTCAAGTTGGCAGATCTGCTGTTCGTGAAGCGCTAAGTGCACTAAGAGCAATGGGCTTAATTGAAATGAAACAAGGAGAAGGTACATATGTAAGGAATTTCGATCCTTCTTCATTAACAAAATCACTAAATAACAAGTTATTAATGAAGAAAGAGGATATTTTGAATTTATTAGAAGTACGGAAGGTGCTCGAAGTGGGGGCAGTTCGAGCGGCAGCGGCAAAACGTACGGAAGCTAATTTGCAAAATATGAAGCAGTGGTTAGATGAAATGGCAAAGAGCATTGGAGATGAGAAGGCTGGCGAAAAAGCAGACTTTCATTTTCATATGGGAATTGCAGAATCTTCGCATAATAACATCTTGCTTGAGCTCATGAATCATGTTTCAGAGATGATTGCTGAAACGATTGGTGAATCAAGACGCATTATTTTATATGGTGAACAAACAACATCAGAACGACTTTTAGAAGAGCATCAATCTATATATGATGCGGTGTTAAAGCAAGATGTGGAATTAGCGCAGCAAGCGATGCTAGATCATTTAACAAATGTAGAACATATTGTCACAGGTAAAAGCGATATAAATTCGTAATTTAATCTTTTAAAAATCTAATTTTCTGATAAAATAGAGAGAGATTAAGTAAGCGTTTTCTTTAGAAGAGGGAGAGGATAGGCCATGGTTGAGCCTACTTCTTCTAATCTTAGTCATCTGATGACCATATGATTTTTGGCGGAGTTGTAATGAGGGGGAATTATAGTTATGAAAGTTACTTTATTTGTTACTTGTTTAGTCGATATGTTTGAAACAAACGTCGGTAAAGCAACAGTTGAAGTATTGGAGCGTTTAGGTTGTGAAATTGAATTTCCAGAAGCACAAGTTTGTTGTGGTCAGCCTGCTTATAATAGCGGCCATGTAGAAGCAGCAAAAGAAGCGATGAAACATATGATTGAAACTTTCGAAGATGCAGAATATATTGTTACGCCATCTGGATCTTGTGCGACAATGTTTCATGAGTATCCGCATGTTTTTAAAGATGATCCGAAGTGGGCTAAACGTGCACAAAAGGTTGCTGATAAAACATATGAATTTACACAATTTATTGTAGATGTTTTAAAAGTTACAGATGTTGGTGCAAGTTTACCAGGGATAGCTACTATTCATAAATCTTGTCATATGACACGCCTGCTTGGAGTAAAAGAGGCACCAGGAATTTTATTATCAAGCGTAAAAGGATTAATTGTGAGAGAACTGCCGAACGTGCAAAATTGTTGTGGGTTTGGGGGAACGTTTTCAGTTAAGATGACTCCAATTTCTGAGCAAATGGTAGATGAAAAAGTAGATAGTGTAATGGAAACAGGTGCTGATTATTTAATCGGTGCAGATTGTGGGTGTTTGTTAAACATTGGCGGACGTATTGAGCGTTTAGGAAAAGAAGTAAAAGTAATGCATATTGCTGAGGTCTTGAATAGTCGCTCATGAAGGGGGAACATAAGCTATGTCTATGAAAATCAGTGAGAAAAAATTTAATGATCGCGTTGGCGATGGAATTCAAGATTCGTTTATGCGCGGAGCGGTATCTTCTGCACAAACGCGTTTATATACAAATCGATTAAAAGCAGCTGACGAGTTGGGAAACTGGGAAGAGTGGCGTGAACTAGGTGAACAAATTCGTCAACATACGTTAGAAAATCTTGATTATTATTTAATGCAGTTAAGTGAAAATGTATCAAAAAGAGGCGGTCACGTTTACTTTGCGAAAACGAAAGAGGATGCAGCAAAGTATATTCAAGACGTTGCAAAAAAGAAACAAGCGAAGAAAGTTGTAAAATCAAAATCAATGGTAACTGAAGAAATTAGTATGAATCATGCCCTTGAAGAGATTGGTTGTGAAGTGTTAGAGAGTGACTTGGGAGAGTATATCTTGCAAGTAGATAACGATCCACCATCACATATTATTGCGCCTGCACTTCATAAAAACAGAACGCAAATTCGTGATGTATTTAAAGAAAAACTTGGATATGAAAATTCTGATGATCCATACGAAATGACAAAGTTTGTTCGTAAACAACTTCGTGAGAAATTTATGGATGCAGAAATTGGTGTGACAGGTTGTAACTTCGCTGTTGCAAATACTGGCTCTCTTTGTTTAGTGACGAACGAAGGTAATGCCGATCTTGTCATGTCGATTCCGAAAACACAAATTGCAGTAATGGGTATGGAACGTATGGTTCCGACAATGGAAGAATTAGATGTTTTAGTTGGTTTACTATGTCGTAGTGCGGTAGGTCAAAAATTAACAAGTTATGTAACAGTAGCAGGACCAATTCAAGAGGAAGAGGTAGATGGACCAGAAGAGTTTCATTTAGTCGTTGTTGATAATGGCCGCTCTCAAATTCTTGGATCGGAATTCCGTTCAATATTGCAATGTATTCGTTGTGCCGCTTGTGTTAACGTATGTCCCGTATATCGTCACGTTGGTGGACATTCGTATGGATCTATTTATTCAGGACCAATCGGTGCGGTATTAACACCACTTTTAGGTGGGTATGACGATTACAAAGAGCTTCCTTATGCATCTAGTTTATGCGGAGCATGTACAGAAGCTTGTCCAGTAAAAATTCCATTACATGATTTATTATTAAAACATCGTCAAGTCATCGTTGAGCAAGAAGGTCGTGCCCCACTTGCAGAAAAATTAGCAATGAAAATGTTTAGTATGGGTGCTTCTTCAGCAGCTTTATATAAAATGGGATCGAAAATGGCACCGGCAGCAATGAGTCCATTTACATCTGGTAACCGTGTATCAAAAGGTGTTGGACCACTTAAAAACTGGACGGATATTCGTGAATTCCCAGCTCCAAGTAAAGAACGATTCCGTGATTGGTATAAAGATCATAAGAAAGGCGGGGACAAATAATGACAGGATTAATTCAAAACCGTGAGTCCTTTCTAGATAATATCGCAAAAGAACTTGGGCGCGCGCGTAAAACAGAAGGCGTAGAACGTCCAGCATGGAAAAGTAATGTGAATGTTGAAACGTTAAAAGATTATTCACAAGAAGAATTGTTAGAAGTATTTAAAAAGCAATGTACAAACATTCATACAACTGTTGTGGAAACGACAAACGACCGCTTACGTGAAGATATTCAAAAAGTAATCGTTGAAAACGGCGGAGGACCTATTATATTATCAGCAGATGAACGTTTTGATTCCTATGGATTGACTTCTTTATTTAAAGAAGAGCTTCCAAAGCAAAATGTTGAGGTAAATGTATGGGATCCTGAGAAAAAAGAAGAGAATATGCGTATAGCGGAAAAAGCGAATATCGGTATTGCATTTAGTGATTATACTTTAGCTGAATCTGGTACGATTGTTGTACAAAGTCATAAAGGACAAGGGCGTTCTTTACACTTTTTACCGACTGTATACTTTGCTATTATTCCACGTGAAACACTTGTACCGCGTATTACACAGGCAGTTCAACATATGAACTCTCGTGTGGAAAAAGGTGAAGCAGTCGCATCTTGTATTAACTTTATTACAGGACCAAGTAACTCTGCGGATATTGAAATGAATCTTGTTGTCGGAGTACACGGGCCGTTAAAAGCAGTATATTTCATCGTATAAAATAGGGGAAAGCAGGCCGGAAAACGGCCTGCTTTTTTAATAGAATAAAGATAATATGAAGTAGAAGTTCTCTCCTTTTTTTGTTATGTTCTTTTGGAAAGGAGAGGAAGGGATGTTCACTTATTTATATGCATTGTTAATAGGTATGGTGTTTGGTTCTTTTTTTATGGTGATTGCGATGAGAGTTCCAGTAGGGGAATCTATTATTACACCGCGTTCGTACTGTCATTACTGCAAGTATACGTTAGAGCCGAAAGAACTTATTCCAATCATTTCATTTTGTATACAAAAAGGGCGTTGTACGAATTGTAAGAGCAAAATCTCAAGTTTGTACATAGTATTTGAATTTGTTACAGGCAGTTTATTTTTTCTTACTGTATATGTAATTGGAATGGAAAGAGAGCTCATCATCATTTTATCGCTTTTTTCGTTACTTCTAATTATTTCAGTTACAGATTTAGTATATATGCTAATACCTAATCGTATTTTAATTTGGTTTGCGCTTTTGCTTATTTTAGAATGTATTTTTGTACCGTTAGTTACTTGGATAGATAGTTTAGCTGGTAGTGGAACTATATTCATTTTGTTATATTGCATGCAAAAGATTTATCCAGATGGTCTTGGCGGAGGTGATGTGAAATTACTTTCGTTACTCGGATGTATAGTCGGAGTGAAAGGGGTTTTTATAACTTTATTTTTAGCATCTTGCTTTAGTCTTTGTTTTTTCGGGATAGGTATAGCGCTAAAACGTATAAACATAAGAACTCCAATTCCGTTCGGACCCTTTATTAGCCTTGGAGCAATATGTTATGTGTTGGTCACATATGCAAAATAGAGAGGAGATAGAAAATGAATGTATATATGGATGATCAAAGAAGTTGCCCATACGGATATGTTTTGGCAACTACAGTAGAATCTGCCTTGCAAATTGTTAGGGATAATGAGGTGAATATTATTTCCCTCGATTATAATATGGGATGGCGACAAAAAAGTGGGTTAGATTTCGTAGAAGCTTTCTGCAACGAAGGTTTATATGTTAATGAAATTCACCACCTTCATACAAATGATGTCATCGGTATGCATCAGATGAAAAAGAGCATAGAGAGAGGGAAGGAAAACGGGGGAATTAATCCTTATATTGCCTTGAAATATGTAGGGAGCTAAAAACTCCAAAGTAAAACTTTGGAGTTTTTAATGTTTCATATGTGCTTGTAAAGGAATAATTTCCTCCGTTTGAGCTCCAACTAATTGAGTTTTCTCTTGTTCAACAACAGGTGCTTTCTTTGTTAAGTAATGATATACCATACCGACAAATACGGATCCGCCAATAATGTTACCGATTGTAACTGGAATTAAGTTATGAATAGCGCCCGCAAAAGAAATTGTCTCAGGATGTGGTGATACTAAAGATAAAGCAAACAGTGATAAGTTTGCAATGCTATGCTCATAACCAGATAAAAAGAAAGTGAAAACGAGCATCATCATCATTAATATTTTTGCTGTGTCACCTTTCACTTGAGAAGGTAAGAAGCAGGCAAGACATACGAGCCAGTTACATAAAATCGCTTTAAAGAATAATTGCATTGTAGGTGTATTCATCTTTCCTTCAACAACTTTATTCATTAAATGACTGTGATCAATTGCTTCGAAAATTCCAGTTGCGTAAAATAGTAAGGCAAAGAATAAAGCGCCAGCTAAGTTACCTGCATAACAAGCAACCCAGTTGCGAAGTGTATCAGAAATCGTTGTTTCTTTTCTTAAAGTTGCCACTGTGAAGTACATCGTATTGCCAGTAAATAATTCAGCGCCGCCATATATAATAAGTACGAGAGCAATTCCGAAAAACATGGAGGAAGCTAAATATGTTGCTGGTGAATCTGCAATATGAAAAAAGTTACCTAATTTAAAACATAGTACAATAATAAAACCGATATAAATGCCCGCAAGTGCAGCACGAATGAAATATTGCATTGGATTTATATCTAGCATTTGTTTTTTGCTCTTAGCCAGTTTTACAACGTAATCTAATCCTTGTTCTAGCATGAGTAATACGCTCCTTTAATACATCGTCTATAAATACTCCTTATATGAATAAGGTACATGGATTTGTTCATAGTTTCAATAAGTTTGTGCAATATTTCACAAAAAGGACATACATCTAGAAGGGAAGCGTTTACAAAAGGTAGTATAATGGAATTTTTTTTGAAAATAGAGAGGGGAATTGAAACGAGAAAAAAGAAAAAGCGCTGTAATTACAGCGCTTTTTCGTCTAAATTCTTTTCTACTTTTACTTCTACTTCTTTCGAGAAGAACCAACCGCAAACTGCGATTCCAACTAATACAATCCAGAATGTAAGCTTCCACGGAGTGGATTCTGGGAATGAATGCGGAAGGACATTTAAAGCAGGGTGTGCTAGCGTATAAACTGTTAATTTCACACCAACCCAACCTACAATTAAAAATGCTGCAGTTTCAAGTCCTGGTTTACGTTTTAATATTTGTACGAAAGCAGTTGCTGCAAATCGCATTATAACTAATCCGATAAGTCCACCTGTAAAGATAACGATAAATTGACCTGTATCAAGACTACCAATCGTACCTAATCCTGTTTTCGGTAAAGTCACTGCTAATGCAACAGCAGCTAAAATTGAATCAACTGCGAAGGCGATATCAGCAACTTCGACTTTAAATACAGTCCACCAAAAGTTCTCTTGTTTTTTCTTTGCTTCTTTTTCTTCTGTTTCTTCATGTGTATTCTTTTTAACATACGTTTTAAATAAGTGATTCCCCGCGATAAACATAAGATAAATCGCACCAATTGCTTGCACTTGCCATACATCTACTAGGAACGAAATCATAAATAGTGATCCGAAGCGGAAAACGAACGCTCCTGCTAATCCATAAAATAGTGCTTTCTTTCGTTTTTCTTCTGGTAAATGTTTTACCATAATTGCGAGAACGAGAGCGTTATCAGCCGCTAAAATCCCCTCTAGTGCAATTAGGATGAGTAATACCCAACCATACTCCAATAATAATGATACATCCATGTACATTCTCCTCTCATTTCTATAAAGACTAAACAAGTGAAGAAGTTCCCCACTGTTTAGTTTCCCCATACTCCTGCGTATCAACGGTGGAAGGAATTTGAAAACAAAAAAGACCTCTGCCGTTGATAGGCAAAGGTCTTGCTAGACATATGTAATGAAAATGCCAACAAAGCCGGAAGAACTAAGTTCTACGTAATGACGACTTTGTTTCCAAGAAATAGTTCTTGGACGCTACTCCCCTTTGGAGATATGCTATTGTACTCTCATTATATGGATAATTTATACGGTTGTCAACCTGTTAAAATATCTTCGTTTGGATATTTTATTTTTCTTTGTTTTTTACGTGCAAATGAAAAGGCTAATGTTAAAGGCCCCATCTTTCCAAAAAACATCATAAAGATAATAATTGTTTTGCCGATGATTGTTAAGTGTGGCGTCAAATTCATGCTAAGGCCGACAGTTCCAAATGCTGAAAATACTTCAAAAGCACTCATTAATAAAGGAACCTTCTCAGTGATGCTTAAAATTAAAATGGAAAGAAAAATAAAAGAAATTGAAATAATAGTAATCGTTAATGATTTGACAATGAGCGTATCTTTAATGGATTTTTTAAACACGACAATATCATCTTGTTCTTGCAAAAATTTAAATACGCCGAAAAACATAATCAAAAAAGTCGTTAACTTAATCCCACCACCAGTTGAAGCACTGCCAGCACCAATAAACATAAGAAGCATCATTAATAAAAGTGAAGGTTTTGATAATGCAGAGATATCAACAGTATTAAACCCGGCAGTACGTGTTGAAACCGCTTGAAAATAAGCAGCCATACCTTCTTCAAATGGTGTAAAACCTCTCATGGAAATTGAATTATGGAACTCAAATATAAAGATAAAAGCTGTAGCAATAATATTGACGATTAGAGTAGAAGAGAGCATAAGCTTTGAGTGCAAAGTAAGGTTTTTAAAGTTTTTCTTTCTTTTTATATCTACGATAACCGTAAAACCAATCCCACCTAAAATAATGAGGGAAGAAATAACGAGATTGACGAGAATGCTATGGGAGTATGGCATTAAATTATCGCTCCACACAGAAAACCCAGCATTGTTAAAGGCTGAGATAGAATGAAAAAAGCTATAATATATACCTTTGGCAACCCCGTATTTTGGTACCCATTCAAAAGAGAGAAGTAAAGTAGCGATACATTCTACAGTAAAAGAAAATAAAAATAATGCTTTTGCAAGACGAATGATTCCGCCGACATTTGTTTGGTTTAATGCTTGTTGTAATAAAATCCGGTTTTGAAGGCCGATTTTTCTGCCGAGCATAATTGCGATTAAAACAGCAAAGCTCATAATGCCAAGCCCGCCAACTTGTATAAGTGTTAAAATGACACATTGGCCAAATAAGGTAAATACTTTACCAGTGTCCACAACACCAAGCCCTGTAACCGTACAAGCAGAAACCGTTGTAAATAAAGCATCGAGCCATGAAATAGACGTTGTTGTAGCAATTGGCAATTTCAATAGGCATGTACCGATAATTGATAGCATAATAAAAGATACAGTAAGAACACGGGGAGGACTCATGCTAATGTTAATCCGTTTCATTTCACATATCGTTCCTTTCTATTTGCTCTTACTAGTATGTGAAGAAGCACTATTATGTATGTTAAAAAAGAAAGAGGCAGAGAATATCTGCCTCTAAGCCATAGGTTATATATTTATCCGCGTAATTGTTGTTGAGCTAAAGCAACAAGACGTTTCGTTACTTCACCGCCAACTGATCCGTTAGAACGAGATGCTGTATTAGATCCTAAGCTTACACCGAATTCTTGTGCGATTTCATATTTGAATTGTTCAAGTGCTTGCTCTGCACCCGGAACTAGTAATTTGTTTGTTTTCACCATGTTGATACACATCCTTAAAGAGTAATCCAGTTTAGCTAAGTGCTATCTGGTAATGTTATTTTATGTGTAAACGACGTACTCATACACGGAAGTAAACGGTGTGATTAGAAGTTCTTGGATAGAAAAAAGAGTAGCAAATTTGCTACTCTTTTTTCAGTATTGTCGCTGTACCTTCTACGACAATATCATCAGATTGATTATATATGTTTGTTTGCAATGTGATAATTTTTTTATCGTCCCGTTTTTTAATAACTTCTGCCACAACGCGAATTGTATCACCGATTTTGACAGGAGCACGGAATGAAACGTTTTGTGATAAATAAATCGTATTTTTGCCAGGAAGTTTCGTTCCAAGAATGGTAGAAATAAAACTTGAAACGAGCATGCCATGGGCAATACGTTCTTTGAACATTGTCGTTTTTGCAAAAGAGTCTAGAATGTGAATAGGATTTACATCTCCAGTCAATTTTGCAAAATTGATAACGTCCTCATCCGTAATTTTTTTTGTAAGTGATGCTTGATCACCGACTTGAATCTCATCGTAACGAAGCTCCGGAACAGTTTGTGCTTCTTGAAATGGATTCATTTTGTCCTCCTTCTTTTCCATATCGAAAAATGTAAGCCATCTTGATGTAGTAGGAGGAAGAAAGAGTTTTGTTTGTGCTGCAGTTAGTTGCCACATTTTTCTTACTTGATGGAAGTAAATAGATTTTTTGAGTTTTCCTCGAACTGCTTTGCGAGTTCTAGTTGTTTGGACTTGAACTCTCCCAAAAAAACTTCTAACTGTTTTTGAACCTCTTCACGTTGCGACTGTTGTTGTTCGATAAAGTGTTTTGTTGTTTCTTCAAATTGGCCGCTAGTTTGAGTAAGAATAGACAAAGATGTTTTCGTAGGCGAAACAGTAAGTTGGTGCATTTGATTAGAAAGCTCATTCCACTTTTCTTGCCACTCGTTAATTTGATCATTTAAGGAGTTTCCAGTTAATTGCTTCACATAGTCTGTATATTGGTTATTGAACTGAGCAGTGAATTGGTGTAGTTCTTTTTCTAGTTCATCTACTCCTGATGTTAATTTATGCAAAGCGTCTTGTTGTTGTTTTAACGTTTCTAAAGTAAGTTGCTCTAATTGTTTCCCAGCTGAAGAGAAGAGGGAAAGAGATTGAGACCAGTTTTTCCAAAATGCATCGACTAATTCGTATGGCTTAGTTTCCATTGTTTGACCTCCAAATGTTTTTTTGCATATTGTGAACGCAGATTACTCTGCTGTACCACCAGGTGAAGATGAAGAATCCTTTTCATCCTTTTCTGGAGAAGTAGAAAATGGAAAGAATGCATTGGTGTATAACGTGAAAAACGTCCGCAACATATTTTGATAATGTTCAAAAGAAGTCGCACATGTTGTTAAATATTGCTCTCCATATTCTGTTAAAGAATAAATTCGTTTCGCTGGCCCGCCTTCGCTTGTATCCCAAGTAGAAGAAATAAGATTTTCTTTTTCTAATTTGCGTAGTGTCCTATACACATTACCTTGGTCAACAGAAGAAAAGCCGATGTCCATTAGCATTTGAATAAGTTTGTAACCATGAAGACTCCAGTCTTTTAGACAGAGAAGTAAGAAAGGAACTAAGAAGTTTTTTGGCATGGAGTTTGGTTGTTTCGCTTGGTTTTTTTCCAAACTTTCTGGGTGTTCTGGTTCATTATGTAGCATGATTGTGCATCACCTCATGAATCAGTTAGATGGAATTTTTTGCTTATAAGTGCAATTTACACCTATCTGTTTTTAATGTCAATACATTTGTTAGAAAATAAAGAAAAATAAAATATATACTTGAAGTTTTATTCGGAATATTAGAAAATAGTGAATAGGTTGAATTGTTTCAAAAACGAAAAAGGGAGTGTAGTCGAAGTGATTGATCAAAAATTCGATCCATTGCAAGCATGGAAAAATGCTTATGAACAAACCGAAACATTTTGGGGAAAAGCGCTCAATGAAACAATTAAAACAGAAGAATATTCTGCTTGGATGGGCAGCGTTCTAGATTTGAATTTGTTTTATCAAAAAGCATTAAATGATACGACAAAAAATTATTTAGAACAGGTGAATGTGCCGACGAGAGAGGATATCGCTAGAGTAGCTACGCTTGTTATTAACTTAGAAAATAAAGTTGATAACATCGAGGAAATTCTAGAAGAGAAAGTGGATTCATTAGGACAAGCTCCTACATTAAAGCGTGATGTTACGAAAGTAAAACAAGATATGCGCACGTTAGAAACGAAAGTTGATCAAATTTTAGAATTGCTAGAAAAGCAAAATGCAGCACTAGCTAAACTACAAGTACCTGTAAAAGAAGAAGTAAAGCCTGTAAATAAGCCAGAAAATAAAAAATGATAATCGCGTTTGTTTATAACTTGTAAAAGAGAGAGGGAGAATCTCTTTTCATGTATAAACAACGAAACATAATTAATATATGGACTCAATTAGTATGAGTACCAAAATGATTCATAACAATCGTTCACAAATTCATTTAAGGGGGAAAAGAAATGGTTCAATTAAATGGCAAAGTAGCAATCGTAACAGGTGGGGCAAAAGGAATTGGAAAAGCAATTACAGTAGCATTAGCAGAAGAGGGAGCAAAAGTAGTTATTAACTATAACAGCAGTAAAGAAGCAGCTGAAAACTTAGTAAATGAATTAGGAAAAGAAGGACATGACGTTTATGCAGTTCAAGCGGATGTTTCTAAAGTAGAAGATGCAAACAGACTTGTAGAAGAAGCTGTGAATCATTTTGGTAAAGTTGATATTCTTGTTAATAATGCTGGTATTACAAGAGATCGTACATTCAAGAAGTTAAATCGTGAAGATTGGGAGCGCGTAATTGACGTGAACTTAAGCAGTGTATTTAATACGACAAGTGCGGTACTTCCATACATATCGGAAGCAGAAGAAGGAAGAATCATTAGTATTTCTTCTATTATTGGCCAAGCTGGTGGATTTGGACAAACAAACTACTCAGCAGCAAAAGCAGGTATGCTAGGATTTACAAAATCATTAGCGTTAGAACTTGCAAGAACAAATGTAACTGTAAACGCAATTTGCCCAGGATTTATTGATACTGAAATGGTAGCAGAAGTACCAGAAGAAGTGCGTCAAAAAATCGTTGCGAAAATCCCGAAAAAACGTTTTGGTCAAGCTGATGAAATTGCAAAAGGTGTAGTATATCTATGCCGTGACGGTGCGTATATCACAGGTCAGCAATTAAACATTAACGGCGGATTATACATGTAATGAAGTAAGAAAAAAGTGCATATCCATAGCAGGAATGCACTTCTTTTTTTAGAAAGAAATTGACCAAAAAGGAGATAGGAAAAATGACTACATTCGTAACGGAATGGGAAAAGCAATTGGAGTTGTACCCAGAAGAATATCGTAAAGCATATCGCCGTGTGAAAAGAGCGAGCGAAGTTTTATTACGCGAACCAGAACCACAAGTTGGTTTAACACCGAAAGAGGTTATTTGGACGAAGAATAAAACGAAGCTGTATCGTTACATTCCAAAACAAGAAAAAACACAGAGAGTTCCAATCTTATTAATATACGCTCTTATTAATAAACCGTATATTATGGATTTAACTCCAGGAAATAGTTTAGTGGAATATTTAGTAGATCGTGGTTTTGATGTGTATATGCTTGATTGGGGCACATTCGGTTTAGAAGATAGTCATTTGAAGTTTGATGATTTCGTGTTCGATTATATTGCAAAAGCAGTGAAAAAAGTAATGAGAACTGCAAAATCGGACGAGATTTCTTTACTTGGTTATTGCATGGGTGGAACGTTAACATCTATTTATGCAGCGCTTCATCCGGACATGCCAATTCGTAACTTGATTTTTATGACAAGTCCTTTTGATTTCTCTGAAACAGGATTATACGGTCCTTTATTAGATGAGAAATATTTCAATTTAGATAAAGCGGTTGATACATTCGGAAATATTCCGCCAGAAATGATTGATTTCGGAAATAAGATGTTAAAACCAATTACAAACTTTGTCGGTCCATATGTTGCTTTAGTCGATCGTTCAGAAAATGAGCGCTTCGTCGAAAGTTGGAAATTAGTTCAAAAGTGGGTAGGCGATGGTATTCCGTTCCCAGGTGAATCGTATAGACAATGGATTCGTGATTTTTATCAAAATAATAAATTAGTGAAGGGTGAACTCGTTATTCGCGGACAAAAGGTAGACCTTGCAAATATTAAGGCGAATGTCTTAAATATTTCTGCGAAGCGTGATCATATCGCTCTGCCATGTCAAGTAGAAGCTTTACTTGATCATATTTCTAGCACAGATAAAGAGTATGTATGTTTACCGACAGGACATATGTCTATTGTGTATGGTGGAACGGCTGTAAAGCAAACATATCCGACGGTTGGAAATTGGCTTGAAGAGCGTTCTAATTAAAGAGAAGAAATCCAACTAGCGTATGTTAGTTGGATTTTTTTATGGAAAATGACGAAACATAGAAAGGAGAAAATTACATGGTAGGAGTATAATATATGAAGCTTATGACTGGTAAGTTGTTTTGGAGTGCTGGAGTTTCTGTACCTTGTTATCCAACGTTAGAAAATGATATGATATGTGATGTACTAGTAATTGGAAGTGGAGAAGCAGGTGCTCATATAGCGTATTCGTTAGCTAAAATTGGAATGCGTGTTATGCTCATTGAAAAAAGAGCAATTGCATGTGGTAGCACAGCTGCAAATACAGGATTATTACAATTTGTTCATGATAAATCGTTAACCTCTCTTATTCATACATTTGGTGAAGAGAAAGGGGTACGAGCATATAGACTTTGTTATGAAGCGCTGCAAACAATGGAGAAGGTTGTGCCAACTCTCGATATTGATCCCCATTTTATTCCGCGAAATAGTTTGTATTATGCAAGTAGAGATGAGGATGTTTCATTTTTACAAGAAGAATATAATACGTTACGCCATTATGAATTTCCGGTTGAATATTTTACAGAGTCTGATATTAAGAAACGTTATTCATTTGCAAAACAAGCAGCGTTATATACAAGCGGTGATGCAGAAGTGAATCCGTATTTATTAGCGCATAGTCTTTTGCATAAAGCGAAACAAATGGGCGCTACTATATACGAACATACAGAGGCATTACATATTAAACAAATCCAAAATGATTTAATTTGTTACACGAAAACAGGAAATAAAATTGTAGCAAAGAATATTATTATGGCGACAGGTTATGAAGCAATTTTTGGAAAGAAAGAAAAAAATACAACAGTAGAAACGTCTTATGCCGTTGTGACAAATAAGATAGATTATTTTGAAGGCTGGCATGAGCAATCGTTAATTTGGGAAACAGCACGTCCGTATTTGTATAGTCGAACGTATCAAAATCGCATTGTTATAGGCGGATTAGATGAGGCGCTGAAAATTCAAAAAATCGGCGATACGAAATTATTGCATAAGCGTGATCTTCTTATTAACATTGTAAAAGAAATGTTCCCGCAGTATAAAAATATACGGGCAGAGTACTATTGGGCAGCAGCATTTGGTGGCAGTCATGACGGTCTTCCTATTTTAAAAGAAGATAAAAAAATACATAATTTATATTACGCACTGCCGTATGGGGGAAATGGAACTGTATACGGAATGGTATTTGCGAAACTATTTCAGCAGTTATTTACAAATGAAGAAAGTGATGATTTTTCTTTATTTAATCGATAGAAAAAAGGTAGCGAAGTGATGGAATGAGAGATATAAAAAAGTTTTTACAAAAGTTACGTCCCGTACAACTTATCGTTGTATTTTATTTACTAGCAGTAGTCGTATCGGTAATTTTGCTTAGTTTACCATTTGTTACGAAGCCTGAAGTGAAATGGACATTTATCGATGCACTATTTACATCTGTTAGTGCGGTAAGTGTTACAGGACTGTCTGTTGTTACGATTTCAGATACGTTTACAACGGCAGGAATTATTGTTTTAGCCCTTATTTTACAATTAGGCGGATTAGGAATTATGGCGCTTGGTACATTCGTCTGGATTATAACGGGGAAAAAGATTGGTTTGCAAAGAAGAAGATTAATTATGGCAGACCATAACCAAGGGAATTTATCGGGCCTTGTAGAATTGATGCGTTCTATTTTAATTGTAATTATTTCGATAGAACTCATTGGAGCAATACTGTTAGGTACAAGGTTCTTACTATATTTCCCGACTTGGCAAGAAGCTTATTTTCACGGTTTCTTTGCCGCTGTGAGCGCAACAACGAACGGAGGATTTGATTTAACAGGACAATCACTTATTCCGTACAAAAAAGATTATATTGTTCAAATGATTCATATGTTGCTTATTATTTTAGGAGCTATCGGTTTCCCAGTGTTAATGGAAGTAAAACAATTCCTTAGTAAAAGGCGACAACAACTATTTCGCTTTTCGTTATTTACAAAATTGACGACAACGACATTTTTTGTACTCGTTATTGTTGGAACAATTATGATTTTTCTATTAGAACGAAATCATTTTTTAGTAGGAAAGTCATGGCATGAAACTGTATTTTATACATTATTCCAATCTGTGACGACGCGAAGTGGAGGACTCGCTACAATGGACATACGTGAATTATCACAACCAACGCTTTTATTTATGAGTATATTAATGTTCATTGGGGCATCTCCAAGTTCAGTTGGGGGCGGAATACGTACAACAACATTTGCAGTTAGTATATTATCGTTATATACATTTGCAAGAGGCGGGAGAACAGTCCGAGTTTTCAAACGTCAGCTACATGAAGAGGACGTGTTGAAAGCATCTGTCGTTATGACGATGGGGATTTTATTATGTGCCTCAGCGCTGTTCATTTTATCTATTACGGAAAATGTACCGCTTATGAGCTTAATCGTTGAAGTTTGTTCTGCTTTCGGAACGACGGGACTATCAACAGGTGTTACTCCTGATTTAACAACTGTTGGTAAACTTGTACTCATTGTACTTATGTTTATCGGACGCGTCGGTATTTTAACATTTATATTAGCTAGTGGCGGAAGAGAGCAACCGCCTCGCTATAAATATCCGAAAGAGAGAATTATTATTGGATAGTATGAAACCATTCTACCTATGTTAGGTAGAATGGTTTTTTAGTCGTTAATTCCGAATTGGGGATGCATAAAAGCATCATTTTTATTATCAACTTCGTTTTTAAGTAATTCTTGATTTTCTTCTGCAATCCATCCGATATCATTTGTAGGATGGATCCATTCTTCTCCAGCCATAATGGCAGGATCTACCTCATCACTCCAATTATTAAGAGGACTGTTAGTGGAATCGTATTTACTGTCTCCAATTACAACATCATATTGATTTATAAAAGGTTGTTGCATCTTTTTGCCTGTGCCTTTAAAAGAAGGAAAGTTCATTTGATGAGGGAGCGTCTCGTCTAAAATTGGCGATTGTATCGTTTCTTTTTCTTTCAAAGTAATCGCTCCTTTTTGTAATGGCTTGTTCGTATGTAGTATTTCCATTTATAAGCTCTTATGTACTTGTTAACACTTCCCAGTAATAATTACTGTAAGTTGTTTCAAACTAGAATAGAAAGTTATTTCGTGAGAGCAGGTGAATATGTTGGTAAAAAGAAAAGTAAAACAAAATGCAGCAATTAATAATAATAAAACTCCGAAAGAAAGCTTACCAGATGCAGAATTTGCATTAGAGTATGAAGGAGAAAATAGTGCGAAGTATGCAAATCGTAATTCAAAAAAAGGTAAACAAAAATGAGGCGTTTTTTACAAACGCCTCATTTTTTTGTGGGATTATAAAGGTTTTTTTAATTATTTGTAAATTTCACGTTTGATATTAGCAGAAAAATGCGAAAAAACATAGAAGTAGCAACGTATTACACAAAAACAAACAACAAACAAAAGATTAATGTTGGTTTAATACTGCTTTTACACTAGTTGTTTATATTAGAGTTGTACATAAGATTTGTAAAAGGAGAGAGAGACAGTGAAAAAAACAATCTTTAAAGCTGTAGCAACTGGAATGGTATTTTCGTTATTAATGGGGTGTGGTGCAAAGAAAGAAGAAAGTGCTGGAGCAAAAGTAAAAGATGATAAATTATCTGGATCATTAACTGTTTACACAGCGATTGAAGAAGAGCTTGTACCGATTTATCTTGATTCTTTTAAACAGAAGTACCCAGACGTGAAGTTGAACATTGTTCGTGATTCAACAGGAGTTATTACAGCGAAATTGCTAGCTGAAGGAAAAAATACACAAGCAGATGTTGTATGGGGAACTGCAGCGTCTAGTCTATTAGCTTTAGAGAAAAAAGATATGTTAAAAGGATACTCTCCAAAAGGAGCAGATCGTGTCCTTTCGCAATTTAAAGACGATAAGAAACCAGAAAAATGGGTAGGAAATACTGCATTTATGACGGGGATTGCTGTAAATAAAGAAGAATTGAAGAAGAAAAATTTACCGATGCCAGAATCATATGAAGATTTAACGAAACCAGAATATAAAGGAACGCTAGTTATGCCGCATCCGGCTTCTTCTGGAACAGGATTTTTAACAGTTTCTGCATGGCTACAAATTATGGGAGAAGATAAGGGCTGGGATTACATGAAGAAACTTCATGATAATATGGCAACTTATACTCATTCAGGTTCAAAACCAGCGAAATTAGCAGGTGCAGGTGAATATCCAGTTGGTGTATCAATGGTTTATAGTGCTTTGAAAGAGAAACAAAAAGGTGCACCAGTTGAAGTTGTACTGCCGAAAGAAGGATTAGGCTGGGAAGTAGAAGCGAACGCACTTATTAAAAAAGATAATGCTAAAAATGATAAATTAGCGCAAGCATTTTTAGATTGGGCAATTACAGATGATGTAATGAAGTTATACTTCGAGAAAAATGGATTTGCGACAATTAAAAATGATTATAAACTTCCAGATGGATTCCCTAAAGATGTGACAGAAAAGTTATATAAAAAGAATGACTTTAAATGGGCAGCAGAAAATCGTGACAAAATTTTAGAAAAATGGGAAAAAGAGTTTGGCCAAAAAGCAGAACCGAAAAAGTAAGTGAGTGGGAGAGAGAAAAATGAGCGAATATTTATCAATTCAACACATCCAAAAACAGTTTGATGCATTTACAGCGTTAAAGGATATTTCTTTTACTGTGAAAAAAAATGAGTTTGTTTGTTTATTAGGCCCAAGTGGTTGTGGGAAAACGACATTGCTCCGAATTTTAGCGGGGCTAGAAGAGGCAACAACAGGTAGTATTGCTGTGAATGGAAAAGATATTACAGCATTACCACCTGGAAAGAGGAACTTCGGAATGGTTTTTCAATCGTATGCATTATTTCCGAATTTAACTGCACTTGAAAACATTGAATACGGCTTAAAAACAAAAAAATATGGAAAAGCAGAAGTAAAAGAAAAAGCGCTATCGGCGTTAGAACTTGTGGATTTGCTGAATGTAAAAGATAAATATCCTGCTCAAATGTCTGGTGGACAACAGCAGCGAGTAGCACTTGCACGTGCGCTCGCTCTGTCTCCCGATATTTTGTTACTTGATGAGCCGTTATCTGCTTTAGATGCAAAAGTGCGTGAAAAGTTGCGTAGAGAAATGCGTGATTTGCAAGAAAAAGTGGGAGTAACAACTATTATGGTAACGCATGATCAAGAAGAGGCATTAACGATGGCTGATAAAATTGTTGTAATGAATCATGCGGAAATTATGCAGATTGGAACACCAGAGGAGATTTATCAAAGACCAGCCAATCCGTTTGTGGCAGATTTTATTGGTTCTATTAATTTCTTTTCGAAAAATAACGAAGAACATGCGATTCGTCCTGAACATGTAACAGTTGTACAAAATAATGGTATTAAAACAGTTGTAGAAAGCATGGAATTTCGCGGTTCTGTATACCGGACGGAAGTGCGGGTCATAGAAGAGAAAACACACCTTTATAATGAGAAAATTGTAGTGGATATATTGGCATCAGAAGTAGAGGAAACTGCTATTAGAAAAGGAAAGCCAATTCAAATCTCTTTCTCAGAAAATCATATGTTGTCATATGGAAAGAAGGTCATTGTATAGATGGAGATGTTAGAAAACTTTAAGGCAGAAAGTACAAAAAAAAAGATTAAGAGACGTATCGGTAAAGAAGAGTGGATACAAAGACTATTAATTATTGGTATGCTTCTTTCATTTTTTATCATGCTTGTATTGCCTTTATTACAACTGTTTACACAAGCCTTTTATGATAAAGATGGAGCTTTTGTTGGTGTTGCGAATTTCAGTAAATATTTCACAACACCAACGCTAGTTCAATCACTACAAAATACGATATGGATTTCGGGCGCTACAACAATTATTTCGGTTACACTTGCTTTCGCTTACGCATATGCGATCGCTCGTACAAATGTTTTTGGAAAGCGCGTATTTCAATACATAGCATTATTACCATTATTCGCACCAACGATGATGCACGGTATTGCGCTTACATATTTATTTGGTAATCAAGGGTTAATAACAAAAGGAATGTTTGGTTTATTTGAAGGAATACAAATACCGTTATACGGACCAGTAGGAATTGTAATGGCTGAAGTTATGTATACATTTCCGCAAGCATTCCTTATTTTATTAATTGCTCTCCAAGGTTCTGATTA
The DNA here is from genome assembly GCF_038003645.1 of Bacillus sp. FSL E2-0195. NCBI lineage: Bacteria > Bacillati > Bacillota > Bacilli > Caryophanales > Bacillaceae > Bacillus > Bacillus sp. FSL E2-0195. The sequence goes on from NZ_JBBOPN010000001.1 coordinate 1,295,339, forward strand.
TCGTTTATATGAAGCTTCTAATATGTTGGGTGCAAGTAAAGTGAAACAGTTTTTTACGGTTACTTTACCTAGTGTGAAATACGGATTAATTAGTGCGATGTTCGTTGTATTTACACTTAGTTTCACTGATTTTGGGGCACCTAAAATTGTTGGAGGACAATATAACGTACTTGCTACTGACGTATATAAGCAAGTAATTGGACAGCAAAATATGTCCATGGGCGCAACTGTCGGAATGATTTTATTGATCCCAGCTATTTTCGCATTTGCAGTTGATCGTATTACGCAAAGAAAACAGGCGAATCTCTTATCTTCAAAAGCAGTACCTTACAGAATAATAAATAATAAGAAAAGAGATGTTATTTCATTCGTATATTGTAGCATAGTCACGTTTATGATCATTCTTTTATTTGTGGCAGTTGGTATTGCTGCAAGTGTGAAAGTATGGCCATATAATATGAGTTTTACACTTGAGCATTTTAATTTTTCAAGTTTGACAGGAGACGGAATTGAAGCATTTAAAAATAGTGTAATTGTCTCAGCTATTACGGCAGTTATCGGGGCGATTTTAACATTTGTGTTCGCTTATGCGATTGAAAAAATAGAACAGCTACAGTTTTTCAGAAAAGTAGGCTACTTTTTCTCTATTGTACCGTTAGCGATTCCTGGATTAGTACTTGGATTAGGATATGTCTTTTTCTTTAGTCAACCAACAATTCAAATTCTAGGACTTTCAGTAACAAATCCGTTTCATTCCTTATATGGCACAATTGCTGTTTTAGTATTAGTAAATATCATTCATTTTTACTCTGTAACGTTTGTTACCGCAACGACTGCTTTAAAGAAACTAGACCGAGAGTTTGAACTTGTTTCACAGTCGATGAGCGTACCGTTTTATAAAACTTTCTTTCGAGTAACAGTACCGATGTGTTTACCAGCTATTTTAGAAATGGTTATGTACTATTTCGTAAATTCAATGGTGACTGTATCGGCAGTAGTGTTCTTATATGCGGCTGATTTTAAACTAGCTGCTGTATCAATTGTAAATATGGACGATGCAGGAAATGTAGCACCAGCAGCTGCAATGAGTGTACTTATTGTTGTTACAAATATTGTAGTGAGGGTTGTATATGAATGGGGAACGAAAGCACTTCGTAACCGAACGTCACAATGGCAAAAAAGATAAGTAAGAAGGGTGATGGATAGAATGAAAATTGAAGCAGTTATTTTTGATTGGGCAGGTACGACAGTTGATTACGGATGTTTTGCACCATTAGAAGTATTCATGAAGATTTTTCATAAACGCGGTGTTGAAATTACAGCAGAAGAAGCTCGCAAACCAATGGGGTTATTGAAGATTGATCATGTTAGGGTATTAACGGAAATGCCCCGTATTTCGAATGAGTGGAAGCATGTCTTCGGACAATTACCAACAGAAGAAGATATTCATGAGATGTATGAAGAGTTTGAAGAAATTCTCTTTGCTATTTTACCGTACTATGCCACGCCAATTGATGGGGTAAAAGAAGTGGTTTCTTCACTACGTGAAAGAGGTATTAAAATTGGATCAACAACTGGTTATACGAGAGAAATGATGGACATTGTTGCAAAAGAAGCAGAAATACAAGGGTATAAACCTGATTTTCTTGTGACGCCAAATGATGTTCCAGCAGGTCGTCCATATCCGTGGATGTGTTATAAAAATGCGATGGAACTCTGTGTATACCCAATGAATCATATGATAAAAGTTGGAGACACAGTGTCAGATATGAAAGAGGGCAGAAATGCTGGAATGTGGACAGTTGGTGTAATCCTCGGTAGTAGTGAGCTCGGTTTAACGGAAGAGGAAGTTGAGAATATGGATCCGTTAGATCTTCGTGAAAAAATAGAAGTAGTTCGTAATCGTTTCGTTGAAAATGGGGCTCATTTTACAATTGAAACGATGCAGGAGCTCGAAAACGTAATTGAACATATTGAGAAACAAGAACTTATTATTTCATAAAGGGGGGCACACGATCATGAATGAAAATCACTATTTATTATTAACACCAGGACCATTAACGACAACAAAAACTGTAAAAGAAGTTATGTTATACGATTGGTGTACGTGGGATGTTGAATATAACACTATGGTGCAAGATGTAAGAAATAGGCTTGTATCGTTAGCGACAAAGGAAGAAGAAAAGTACACAACAGTTTTAATGCAGGGAAGCGGTACGTTTGCGGTTGAAGCAGTAATTGGTTCTGTTATTCCTAGAAACGGAAAGCTGCTAGTTTGTACAAATGGTGCGTATGGTAAGCGGATTGTACAAATGGCAGAGATGTTACATATAGATGTGGTGGTCAGTCAAACAGAAGAGTGGGAGCCTACTAATATTGCAGAAGTAGAACAGTTATTACAACAAGATAAAGAGATTACGCATATTGTAGTTGTTCATTGTGAAACAACTACAGGTATTATTAATCCAATTGTAGACGTATGTAAATTGGGAAAACAATACGGAAAAGTTACACTGGTTGACGCAATGAGTAGTTTCGGTGGTATTGAAATAGATATCGCTGAGTTGCAAATTGACTTTCTAATTAGTAGTGCGAATAAATGTATTCAAGGTGTTCCCGGATTCGGTTTTGTCATCGCAAATCGTGATGAACTATTGAAATGTAAAGGGCAAGCTCGTTCTTTATCATTAGATTTATATGATCAGTGGGAAACGATGGAAGAGCAAAATGGGAAATGGCGCTTTACTTCACCTACACATGTTGTACATGCTTTTTATCAGGCATTACTTGAATTAGAAGAAGAAGGCGGGATAAGAGCCCGTTACAATCGATATTATAGCAATCAAAAACTACTAGTGCACAAAATGAAAGAAATGGGCTTTAAGCCATTAGTAGATGAAAAATATCAATCTCCTATTATTACATCTTTCATTTATCCAGAAGCAGGATTTGAATTTTTGCAGCTATATAATGAATTAAAGCGATATGGATTTGTTATTTATCCAGGTAAAATTTCGAAAGTAGATACGTTCCGCATTGGAAATATCGGTGATGTACATGAAGACGATATTAATCGCTTAGTTGATAGTATTGCTAAAGGGGTTGTTATAGGGTGAAAGTATTTTGCTTAGGTGGAGCAGGTAAAATTTGTCGTGAAGCAATTTTAGATTTAGTTCAATTTTCATCTTTTGAGACGATTACGGTAGCCGATTTTAATGAAGAGGAAGGCCGAAAAGTAGTAGAGTGGTTAAATGATCCTCGTGTTGATTTTGTGAAAGTCGATGTGACAAATCATGAGGATACGGTCGCAAAAATGAAGGGCTATAACATTGTAATGGATGGTACGACGATAAAGTTAAATGGATTGTCTACTCGCTGTATCGCAGATGCCGGTTGTCACGGTGTGAACTTAAATGGATTTGGTGAAGAAAATGAATCCCACTCCAAATTTGTTCAACATGGAACAACATGTTTACCTGGGTTTGGTATGACACCAGGTGTAACGCAAATGATGGCCATGTATGCAGCAAATCAGTTAGATACTGTAGAGTCAGTTCGAGTAAGTCATGGCTCGTATCGTCCAATTGCTTTTTCTGCATCAATTACAGAGACAACGACATATGAATATGATCCACATTTGCCGACGCGTACAGTGTATGAGGAAGGTGAATTTAAGCAAGTACCTCCGTTTGCGCGCCCGAGAGAAATTGAATTACCAGCACCTTACGGAAAAACAATGCAGTATATAATCCCGCATTCAGAAACGATTACGTTAGCGAAGGCACTGGAAGATAAAGGTGTACAGCTTATTGAAACAAGAGGAACTTGGCCAGAGCAAAATATGCAGCTCGTTCGTGCTTTATATGATTATGGTATATTGCGTAATGATCAAATTGAAATAAACGGTAAAGAAATTGGTATTATGGATTGTATTTCGAAGTATCTATTAAAATCGAAAGAAGGACAAGCAACAGAGCTTTATGGTTATGCACTTCATGTAGAAGTAGTAGGTATGAAAAATAATCAAGAACAAAGGCATGTGTTATACCATACGCATCCGCTATCTGACGGTTCTGTAGTAGGTTGGGAGAAATTAAGGGCCTATACAAGAAATGTTGGTATCCCATTTGGAATCGCTACAGAGTTAATTGCAAAAGGAGTAGTTAATAAAGTCGGTGTTATTACTCCTGAAGAAGCTTTCGAAAATCCACAAATTATTTTTGACGAACTAGAAAAGCGCGGTATTTATATTCATGAAGAGATTTTCACTGAAAAAGAAAATTATAACTTTGTATAAGTAAGACAGTTTATGAGGTAGATATAAATGGGGTGAGGCTATGTCTGTAGTAGGTGAAGAGAGAAAGAGGACAATTCTTGAGAAGGTAGAGTTTAAAGGAAAAGTAAAAGTTTCAGAATTAGCGAGAGAGTTCGCAGTATCAACAGAGACGATTCGTCGGTATTTAGAAGAATTAGATCGTGAAAAAAAATTGAAGAAAGTGTACGGTGGAGCCGTTCAACTTCCGGGAGCTGGGATAGAGGCACCGATGTTAGAACGAGAGATGCTGCATATAGAAGAGAAGAAAAGAATTGGGTATAAAGCAGCAACGTTTGTGGAAGATGGAGATGTTATTGCGATTGATGATGGAAGTACACCACTTCAAATGGTGCCATATCTTGTTCATCGTAAAAATTTAACGATTGTAACAAGTTCATTTCCAGTAGCAACACAATTAATTTCTTCTATTAATAAAAAGATGTTTCACGGTGAAGTTTTATTTATAGGCGGGAAAGTATCTCCAAAACATTCACGTGTGTCGGGGTCTATTTCACAGCAAGTAATTCATCAATTTCATTTTCATAAAGCATTCGTTTCGATTGATGGGTTGTTGCAAGGTTTTGGGGTTTCTAGCTTTGAATTAGAAAAGGCGAAACTGTCAGAAGCGATGATGAAATTAGCTGAGAAAACGTATATTTTATGCGATCATACAAAGGTAGGCGTCAAAGGGAACTACCGAATAGCAGGATTTTCTCGTATTCAACATATTATTTGTGATAAGAAAATGCCCTATAGTTTTGAAGAAGAAGTCAAAAAGCATAATATTCAATGGACAGTTTGCTAAATGAATTGAATACGTTTAGACTCCCACCTAATTTTTAGGTGGGAGTTTTACTATCAGCAAGTAAAAAAATAAAAGCTTTGTATTTATGCAAAAAGTGGACACATTTTCTCATCTCGTTCATATAATTTACCAATACAAAAAAAGTTGGTCGAAGGAAAGAAGGGAAAGTATGTCGGAACGGATATATAATAAACTTGTATTGTATGCAAACATTTTGCAAAAAATTGGTGTTATTAATGAAAAAGAAAAAAGTGAAATCCTTCATACGATAGGCAAAAAAGCCCTTTGAGTAAAGGGTTTTTTATTTTTTATCTATGGAAATATAAACGTAATGTAATATTCTTATTGACAATGATAATGAGATTCATTATCATTTATTATGTTAGCAATTGATAGTAATTATCAATTGAAATATATATAAGATAAGGGGATATTATTTTGAAAAAAAGTTATATTAAAGCTCTAGTAGTAGCAACAACATTAGCTATTCCATTTGCTGCGTATTCTACTCCAGCGTTAGCAGCAATAAAAATTGAAGCAAACCAGTCGGTAGCAGCAGCCAGTGATCGCACGTATGATACTGAGATTAAAATATATAAGGATCAAAAAGATGAGCCATCTATGGTTTCTCAGTACATAAAAAATCCTAAAGTAGCAATTGAAGATGGGAAAAAAATCGTTACTGTAACAATACAAGATAGCGATTATTTTCAATATCTTAGAATAGAAGATAGAAATCAACCTGGTGTATTTCATGATGTGAAAGTTCTGTCAGAAGATAAAAGAAAAAATGGAACGAAAGTAGTCCAATTTGAAATTGGCGAATTTGAGCAGAAGCACAATATGCAAATGCATATATTTATTCCGGCTATTGGATATGATCACAAATATCAAGTTCAATTTGAAATTAAAGATCCAACTGTAGGTGAAAAAGAAACAGAGAAACCAGATGATAACTCTAATTCAGGCAATACGGAAACAGATAATCCAGTTGATAATCAAAATATGATAACAGATAACAAATTAAGAGAACTTGTTAATAAAAAAGTATTTAATAGAAAAGATTTAAATACACCAATTACGAAAGAAGAGTTATTACAAGTAAAGGACTTGTTTTTAAACACGAATGAGATTCTGGATTATAGTGCATTAAAATATATGCCAAATTTAAAATCTTTAACAGTTGCGAATGCGAAGATAACAGATCCGTCGTTCTTTGCGAATTTAAAGCAATTAAATCATTTAGCTTTGCGTGGTAATGAATTTTCAGATGTAACACCACTTGTTAAGATGGAAAATTTAGAATCTCTTGATTTGAGTAATAATAAAATTACAAACGTTGCACCACTAATTGAAATGAAAAATGTAAAAAGTTTATATCTATCAGGCAACCAAATAGAAGATGTAACAGCATTAGCGAAAATGGAACAGCTAGATTACTTGAATTTAGCAAATAATAAAATTACGGATGTTGCTCCATTAAGCGCATTGAAAAATGTAACATACTTAACTTTAGCAGGTAATCAAATTGAAGATATTAAACCGTTATATTCATTACCTTTAAAGGACTTAGTATTAACGCGTAATAAGGTTAAAGATTTATCGGGTATTGATCAAATGAATCAATTAAATAAATTATTTATCGGTAAAAATCAAATTGAAGATGTAACACCACTTGCTAAAATGACTCAGCTTACAGAATTAGATTTACCTAATAATGAGTTAAAGGATATTACTCCATTATCAAATCTAGTAAACTTACAAAAACTTGATTTAGAAGCAAATTATATTTCAGACTTATCGCCAGTTAGTAAGTTGAATAAGTTAGTATATTTAAGTTTTGTTGCAAATGAAATCCGCGATGTTAGACCAGTAATAGAACTAAGTAAGAAAGCTTATATTAATGTCCAAAACCAAAAAGTCTTTTTAGAGGATACAGAAGTAAATAAAGAAGTAAAAGTACCTATATACGAAAAAGACGGCGAGGTATCTACAAAAATCCGTCTGAAGAGTGATGGTGGTACGTATAGTAATGGTGTAGTGAAATGGAGTACACCAGGTGAGAAAGTATATGAATTTGGAGTGAAAGATCCATTTGCGGATACAGGAATCTTCTTTACAGGATCTGTAATTCAAAATGTAGTAGAAAGTAAAGGGGACAACAATTCTAAAGAAGATGAGAAAGTAGAGGTAGTAGAATTTAAAGATGTACCAAAAGGACATTGGTCAGAAGAAGCAATTCATTATTTAGCGAATGAAAATATTTTCAAGGGATATGGAAATGGACAATTTGGATTTGGGGATAATATTACTCGTGGACAAGTTGCATCTTTAGTACAAAGGTACTTGAAATTAGAAAGTAAAGTAGAGCAGAAAGAGATGTTTACTGATACGAAAGGGCATATGTTTGAGCAAGATATTGCTACAGTTGCACAAGCTGGAATTATGCAAGGAGATGGTACAGGTAAGTTTCGTCCAGAAGGAGTATTAACTAGGTACGAGATGTCAGTAGTATTACAAAAAGTATTTCAGTTAAATGAAACTGAAAATAATTTGGAGAACTTTACAGACGTACCAACAGGTCATTGGGCAGAAGGATATGTGAAAGCATTAGTGGATAATAATATATCAAAAGGTGACGGGAATGGGAACTTTTTAGGGGATGATTTCGTAACACGTGAGCAATATGCGCAATTTCTGTATAAAGCAATAAAAAAATAATAAATGAGAAAAATACGTTATTCTTTAATAAGAAGAATAACGTATTTTTTATATGTACAAAATCAAGTGCTAAATAGATAGGAGTGTTTACATGTGATAGGCCTATTTTTCCGATAGGTGCTGAAACCATATTGACAAAAAGGCATTCTCGTGTGATAATTCAATTAAATTTTTAGAATAATCAAAAAACATTCCTTTTATATAGAAAGGATTTGAATATTATATTAATATTACGCCGGGGGTGACGAAATGTTATTTTTTCTGAAAAAATGGAACGAATTAAAAGATGTGAAAGCAGAATTGGCACTTCGCGATTGGTTTTATGGTACGAAAATTAGTTTATCGATGTGTACGTCAAAAGAGCCATTAACATTTTTAGTGAATGTAGAGGGAAGAGATAAAGGGGTATTTTCTGAAGAAGATTTTATTGTCGTAAATTGCATGTGTGAGCCAGTATTTGAAAACGAAGAAAAACCAGCTATAGAGTCATTTATGCATGCGGATATTTATAAAAAAAGTAGTGCAGAATGCATTTTACAAGTCCAGACTGTAGATAGTCATTTAATGTCAGAGCTATATGGGAAAGAAGGAGAAGTAACATTCGAAAAACGTAGTGTGGAACGTGTTTTTGGAAAAGACGGTATTACAGAAATGACAATTCCAATTGTAGAAGATGAAAAGAAATTCGCTAATTTATTAGAAAATAATGTTCCGAATTTTATTGAAGGTGGAGGAGTAGTCCTTGTTCATAATTACGGAATGATCGTGTGGGGGAAAACTCCAGAAGAAGCGAAAAAATGGTTGGAAGGTATAGAGTATTTAATGAACTATCACGTAAAGCTTTTAATGATAAAAGGGGCAAAAAGTTCTGTTATATAAAGATGTATTCACAGAGATTACCATCCCTTAAAAATGAAAGCGTTTTAAAAAGAGATTTTACTCATAAAATATAGGTCTCCTTATTATATATAGATTACATGTTGACATGTAAGGAGGAACATATTTTGCGAGTTAAATATCATTTTCTGCCAAAACAGCAGGTGACATTTTGCAAAACGAATGATTCTGGTGAAAAGGCGTTACAAATTATGAATGAAACGGGATTTCGCGCAATTCCTGTATTAGCAGAAAATGAGAAGGAATTCACGGGGATTATTTATAAAGTAGATCTTTTAGAAAAGAAGTGTAATAGCAGATTAGAGGATGTAAGTATAGAAGATGTACTGGAAAGTCCAAATTCGTTTATTTTTGAAAAGGATTCTTTTTTTAGAGCTTTTTACGTTATTCGTCGTCTCCCGTTTTTAGCGGTTTTAAATGAGTATAATGAATTTGTCGGCATTTTAACACATTCTAATGTATTTGATGTCATTGAGGATTCGTTCGGTATGCGGACGGGTGGTTATATATTAACAATTGCAACACAAGATTGTAAGGGAACAATTAAAGAGCTTGGGACATTATTAAAAGCATATAATATCGGTGGACTGTTTACGCTTGATAACGGTGATCAATATATTCGCCGTGTTATCGTAAATATATCGGATGAGTTAAATGAAAAAAAATTAAAGCAATTAATTGAAAAGATAGAGAAAAAGGGATTCAGGGTGAGTCATGTAGATTATATTTAAGTTGAAAAGGAAAGGTACCTATCTGCTATGTGTAGATAGGTATCTTTTTTAGTGCGAGAAATGAATTTTATTTTGAAACAGAAGGTGGAGATAATGCTAAATCAGATAAAAAAATAAAGTCTGCATGCTCACGAATTTTAGGAATAGAAGTTTCGATAATACGTGATGTAATTTCACCTGGAGCCCCAACGTGTCCTATAGCTACCATAATGGGTTTGTCTTGGATTTTTTTTATGAGTAATTGTGCTTGTTTTGAAATGTGACTTACCGTATATACATCATCAAAAAATAATTGGTTTTCAATAATAGGAACGCCTAATTCTTTACCGATTTTTGGGACAACACTATTAGGGTTTGTTTTACTATCTAAATAAAATAAACCGTGTTTTTTACAGGCAGAAAGTATAAGACGTACAATCCTTTCATCAGCGGTTACTTTTGATCCCATATGATTGTTCATTCCTATTGCATGAGGTATTTCTTGAATTGCTTGTTCGAGTCGGTTGTTTATTTCTTCATCGCTTAAATCTGTTGTAATCGCTTTTGGTCCAAGCCACTCTTTTTTTCCTCTAATTGGTTCCATTGGCATATGTATAATAACTTCATGCCCTTTTTTATGGGCAGCTATTGCATCTTGTTTAGTAGAAGGAAGAAATGGCATAACAGCAACAGTGAGTGGAATAGGAAGTGATAACATCTTATCTGTGCCTTTCATATTATTGCCGAAATCATCGATGACAATAGCAACTTTATTCGTATGAGCGTTTGCTTGAATAGGAAAGAGGAAGAATGGTATGAACAGGGTGAAGATAAGAACTGTAATAGTATATTTGCGCATATAAATATTTCCTTTCTATTTTATCCCGCTATTTGCGGGCAGTAAGACTCCCACCTCAAAATTTGGCTGGAGTAAAGAAGTTAGGTGGAAAATCCACTGCCCATAAACGCCCGATTGGTGAAGGCTAATAATTAGTGGAGGATGGACAAAACCCCCACTGATTAAAGTTCACTTTATCAATCATCATTATGTTTTGCGTTTTTACATAAATTAAACAAAAAATGTCGAAGAAAAGTACATTGAAAATAGAGAATCCACTGTTTACTGAGTATTTACAAAAAAGAAGATGAAAAAAATGTCTATTATTGCGAATGTATTTACAAAGATAGAATAATTTGTAATAATTCTCAAAGTGAGGGTAAGGATTTGTAAATTACAGGGGAAAAATGTTAAATTTTCTGATTCTTCAATTTTAAATAGAATTAAGTGTTTAAAGGGCTAAAGTAGAAGAGGCGTTGAGAGTATGGAAGAAAAATAAGGGGGATATGGATGTTTACTGTAAAAAGGAAGTACACATTAGAAAAGCTTTCGCATGATATTCATATGAAACGTGAAGAAATGATTCATTTAGGATTAACAAGTGGGTTAAATAGTATGGAGACAATTCAAGTTAGTCAAGAATTGGACAAGCTTATCGTACAGTATCAGCGTTACAAAGAAAAACAAACACCGAAATGGTTTTCAATTATAAAGGTTCCTATTTTTCAAATTGGGTATGAAGGGAAATCAAACAATTTTTGGAGAATGTTTGTAGCTGGTTTTATGAAATAAGTATAATTACCCTTTTAGGATAAGGATAATTATACTATGTGTAATGGAATCTCTATATGAACTGTCGTTCCTTTGTTTTCTTTACTATCAATAAATATATGCCCATTGTACATCTCTACAATTCGTTTACATATAACAAGCCCAAGACCTGTTCCAGTATCTTTATTAGTAAAGAACGGATGAAAGAGGTGTTTTTGAATATGTTTAGGAATCCCTTTTCCAGTATCAATAATTTGCAAGTGTGCGTGTTTTTCGTTGTTTGTTACTACAATGGTTAATGTATCACCAGAAGCCATAGCTTCAATTGCATTTTTTGTAATGTTTAAAACCACTTGTTTCATATGGTCTTTTGAGCAACGTATATCAACAGGGTGGTCTGGCAAATGTAAATGAAATACAATGTTATGTAGATTCGCTTCAGATTGGATAATTAATGCGACCTCATTAAGAATCGTTCTTACATCATATGTTTGTTCAATGATGGCAGTTGGTTTTCCAAGAATAAGAAATTCGCTTGCAATTTCATTAATCCGCTCTATTTCTTGTTCGATTACGGAAAAGTAGAACTGATCCTGTTCATCTTTATATTTCTCTTTTAACAGAGCAACGAGTCCTTTAATTCCAGTAAGAGGGTTACGGATTTCATGAGCTGTACTAGCTGCAAAAGTTCCAACCAATTCAATTTTTTGTAGTTCATTTTGTTGTCTTTCTAGTTTTGTTTGACGTTTTAATAACATATATTGAGCAAGTAAAAATAAAATAGACATTAAAAATAAAGTAGCTATACACTCTATTGAAACTAACTGGTATAAAGTTTGTTGATGAATAGGTAACGGAGAAACAGAGACTTTCCAATTTAATCTTTGGAGTGGGGTAGTAAGCATGTTAGAATGCCCATCGCTTGTTTCGTTATTATCATCGGTTAGAAAAACTACATCATGTTTATCAGTCACTTCGAAATGATATTGTGGTTTAATAGCATTTAAAGAGGCTGAAATGTAGTCAAAGCGTAAACTTGCTAATAATAATCCTGAGAGTTCCTTTTGTCTATTAAATATTGGAGACGCAATCATAATAGCTTGATGTCCAAGAACGCGATCTGTAATAACTGATGATACAGTTGTTTTCTTAGATTGCAATGCATCTTGGATGTATTGGCGGTCAGAAACGTCAATAGGCGGCGAATCGCCTTGGGATGCGAGTGTAATCATCCCATCTGTCGTAGCGTAATATAGACCGGAAAAACGTTGATCATTTCCATCGGTATCATGTACAATCTGTTTAATCCCATTGATGTTGCCAGTTTCGGTCCCTACGACTTTTGCGAGCATTTCTAAGGCAGATATAGCTTCACCAAGGTGATGGTCTAAATAGTCTCTATATAAAAAGAGAACAGTGTGAGCAGATAGTTTGTTTGCCTGTTTCATTTGATAAGTGTGATATGAAAAAAATGTGGCACCAATCCCTATCGTTGGCAGTATAACAAGCAGTATGTAAAAAACTATGCTTTGTAATTTGACTTTCAAATTTGGTACTCCTTCTTTTTTTATTATCATTATATATAAACTATGTTAAAATTGTCATGTTTTTATTCAAGAATCATTTGCATTACATTAGGGAAAGGAAAAGGAATGAGTGAATATTCATTCGGAAGTTGTAATGAGGTGCTACGTTGCTTTTCTTTTTGTTGCGGAGAATTTAAGTGAAGGGTTGAAATGGTATGACATCAAATAATGAGCGAGAAGACATTTCTCAATCTTTAAAAGTATTTATTGCATTATCCCGTGTACATCGTTCTGTTATGGATACTACAAATAAATCCATACAAAGTAACGGATTAAATCCAACTGAGTTTGCTGTATTAGAATTACTATATCATAAAGGAGGCCAACCACTTCAGCAAATCGGTGAGCGTATTTTAATAGCTAGTGGCAGCATTACATACGTTGTAGATAAGCTAGAGAAAAAAGGGCTTGTAAAACGAATTCCATGTCCAAATGACAGGCGTGTTATTTATGCACAATTAACGGAGTCTGGAGAGAGCTTTATTGCTTCTATTTTTCCAGGTCATGAGCAAGTTATATATCAGTCTTTTGAAATGTTAACGAAGGATGAGAAGGATGAATTACTCGAGCTATTGAAAAAAATTGGAAAGTATGAAAAATGATGATATGTTCCAAAGGAGCTTTGGATAAAGAAATCCAAGGCTTTTTTGTGTGCATGTATTTATGACATCATCTACCGCATTTTGCTGAAGAATAAGAGGAGATTTGTAAGTAAGAATTGAATTATAATAATGATGCATATAATGGAGAGGGGGCTCGTTCATGTCATTTAAAGACTATGAATATAAACGGCCAAATATTGAAGAATTAAAAGGGAAATTTACTGTTGCTTTAGAGAAGTTTGATAACGCAAAAACTGTAGAAGAACAAAAACAAGTTATCAATTCAATTAATGAAATTCGTAATGACTTTGGTACAATGGGTAACCTTTGTTACATTCGTCATTCTGTTGATACGACAGATGCCTTTTATAAGGATGAGCAGGATTTCTTTGATGAATTCTCTCCAGTTGTACAAGGGTATGGTACAAAGTATTATAATGCGTTAATTCATTCTCCATTCCGCGAAGAATTAGAGGCGTATTATGGAAAGCAATTATTTGCTCTAGCTGAATGTGATTTAAAAACATATTCAGATGAAGTAGTGAAAGATTTACAATTAGAGAATAAATTGTCTTCACAATATACGCAGTTATTAGCATCTGCAAAAATTGACTTTGCAGGAGAAGAAAGAACGTTATCGCAACTTATTCCGTTTATGCAAGGAAAAGAAAGAAGTGAACGTAAAGCAGCAAGTGAAGCATACTACGGATTTTTAGCTGAGAACGAGGAAGAGTTAGATCGTATTTATGATGAGCTTGTTAAAGTGAGAACGAAAATCGCAAAAACACTTGGTTTTAAAAACTTTGTTGAATTAGGATATGCAAGAATGTATCGTACAGATTATAATGCTGAAATGGTAGCGAACTATCGTCAGCAAGTATTAGATTATATCGTTCCAGTTGCAACCGAGTTAAGAAATAGACAAAAAGCACGCATTGGTGTAGAAAAGCTCGCTTATTATGATGAAAACTTTGAGTTTGCTACAGGTAATCCAACTCCAAAAGGCGATGCCGATTGGATTATTAATCACGGGAAAACGATGTATAAAGAATTATCAGCTGAAACAGATGAGTTTTTTAATTTCATGCTCGATAATGATTTATTAGATTTAGTTGCGAAAAAAGGAAAAGCTGGTGGTGGATATTGTACATATATCGAGAATTATAAAGCGCCATTCATCTTCTCAAACTTTAATGGAACGTCTGGGGACATTGATGTATTAACACATGAAGCTGGTCATGCTTTCCAAGTATATGAAAGTCGTAAGTATGAAATTCCAGAATATAATTGGCCAACATATGAAGCATGTGAAATCCATTCAATGAGTATGGAATTCTTTACATGGCCATGGATGAAGTTATTCTTTGAAGAAGATGCGGATAAATATTATTTCTCACACTTAAGTTCAGCACTTCTATTTTTACCGTACGGTGTATCTGTAGATGAATATCAACATTATGTATATGAAAATCCAGAAGCATCGCCAGCAGAGCGTAAGTCAGCATGGCGTAACATAGAGAAGAAGTATTTACCACATCGTGATTATGAAGATAATGATTATTTAGAGCGTGGTGGTTTCTGGCAACGTCAAGGTCATATTTATAGCTCACCTTTCTATTATATTGACTACACGTTAGCTCAAATTTGTGCACTGCAATTTTGGAAACGTGCAAGAGATAATAGACAAGAGGCTTGGGAAGATTATGTGAATCTTTGTCAACAAGGTGGAAGTAAATCCTTCTTAGAATTAGTAGAAGTTGCAAATTTAACATCACCATTCGCTGAAGGGTGTGTAAAAAGTGTAATTACAGAAAGTGAAGCGTGGTTACGTGCTGTTGACGACACAAAATTGTAAAAAAACATGCACTTTTTTCCTATGTTTAACATCGACATAATAGAAAAATGATGAGATAATAAAAGAAAATTCAGAATTATTTTAGGGGTGTTTCTAATGGGGAGCGCCCCTTTTCACCAACAAAAGGGGGGAAAGCACTATGCTTCAATCTAATATGGATGTTAGTTTAGAAACTTTAGTCCACTCATTACAGTCTACACGAAGCACGCTGTTATCAGAAATTGAAATGTTAAATGATACGGAGGTGAATGTAAAGCCACGCCGTGATAAATGGAGTATTATTCAAATTTTGCATCATTTGCATTTAGTTGAACAGTCTGTCACATCTGCCCTTGTATATGCTTTGCAAAAAAAAGAAAGAAAACTTGCTCCATTTAAAGACCTCCAACTTACGCTTGATCGCACACATAAAAGGGAAGCTCCTCAACAAATGAAACCAACAGAAACATTAATGAAAAAACTGCAAGGAATTCAATTACTAGAACATTCACGACAAGAATTATTACATGCCCTTCATAGTGTAATAGATGAAAAAGAATTATTTGAAAATGGATTAAAACATCCTATTTTTAATGATTTGAATTTATATCAATGGGTTCAATTTCTAGATTTACACGAACAAAGACATCTTACACAGCTAAAAGAAGCGAAACATGCAATTTTACAGCGTTAAAATGAAAGAAGTGGGGAACCGCTTCTTTTCTTTTTTACTCATGCATAGTTTTCTTTCTCATTTTGGAATACTACATGGAGAAAAGAAAAGAAAAAAAAGAAGGAGTTGAAAAGCATGTCAAAGAAAAAGAGAGAAGAAGAGCGCGCCTGGAAAGCTCGGAAAGAAAATCAAAAGCCACATGGGAAAGTGAAAGCTTTTGCAGAATTAGTTGAAGGAACAGAAAAAACGTGATGAAGTTCATCACGTTTTTTGTATGAGTGGGAAAGTTAATAAGAAGGTTGTACCTGTCCCTTTTTCGCTTATAATATCAATCTTTCCATCCATTGCTTGAATGACGCTGAAGACGACCATCATTCCGAGTCCGGTCCCTTTTTCTTTCGTTGAGTAGAAAGGTGATCCAAGGCGTTTTATTTGTTCTTGATCCATACCAACTCCTGTATCTTTTATATATAATTGTATATGTTTATGGTCTGGAACTAATGTAAGAATAAGGTCGCCACCTGTAGGCATAGCCTCAATACAATTTTTAAAAATATTTAATAAACATTGGTTCAGTTTTTGCTTTTCGCCAGCGATAAAGAAAGATGTACTTTGTTTTATATAATTTATACGAACATTTGCTAAATTGGCGAGAGGTGTGATCAAAGACAACGCATGAAGTAATTCTTCCTCTACTTGTAATTGTTGTTCTTTTTCAATACTCGGTTTTGCAAAAGTTAAGTAGTCTGTAAGAACGTGATTTGCTTGCTCGATACCATTAATGGCTATGTCGATATATAATTTTCGTTCTTTCTCAGAACATGTATCTGACTGTAAAAGTTGTAAAAAACCTTTCGTTGCAGTTAAAGGATTACGAATTTCATGAGAGATAGAAGCTGCCATTTCGCCGATTAAATGAAATTTCTCAGCGTTCATAAGTTCATTTTGGAGACGAACTTGCATTTGTAATATGTGTAGTAAATATAAAATAAGGATCGTGCCAATCATTGTACATAGTTCGTACACAATGATATGTGGTATATAATCTGCCTCATTTGTAACACTTGCAAGGAAAAATGGTATCCAACCAAATCCATAAGTAAGACTGTAAAAAATAGCAAGTGTTATTTTTATATGATTAGAACTTCGATTAAAAAATTTGTATGTTAATAGTAGAACAATAAATAGGAGAATAGAAGCGATAAAGGATGGAAACGCACCTATTCCTCCCAATAAAAAGCGATAAATGTTTAATACAGCTAAAATAGAGCCACCAGCAATAGGCCCTCCCGTTAACGTGCCGACAATTAATACGATATGTCGCATGTCGAACTGAAAACCATTATTTGTTTTTGCTGCGAAAGTGATACATAGTATGGTAGCGAGGCAACACAATACAATAAATATGGCTGAATTTAATTTAGGAGATCGTTTCCCTTTCTGATTCCAAAATAAATGATATACGAGCATTGTAACGAGAATAGATAATATATTTAAAAAGAGGTAAATAATAAAGAGTTCCAGTGGGATGCCTCCTCTCTTCTAACATTAAATTAATCATACTATAAAATGAAATAAATGAAATGCGAAATAGTGGAAAAAATCAGAAATTTTTTCTGGTAGTATACAATATGTTACAATAATCTTTGTCAATGAAAGAAGAAATTCCGTGCACTGCATGGGAGAGGTTCGCGAACTCCCTCTATAAAAAACTATGGAAACAACAATATCATTAGGTATTGTTTTGTTTTTTTATTGTGACAGTTCAAGAACGTTCTTTCTTCTTATTCGTAGTAGAGAAGGAGAATGAGTGAAATGAAAAAAGAAAAAGCAGTTGTTGTTTTTAGTGGTGGACAAGATAGTACAACATGTTTATTTTGGGCGATACAGCAGTTTGAAGAAGTGGAAGCTGTAACATTTAACTACAATCAACGTCATAAATTAGAAATTGATTGTGCAGTGGAAATTGCGAAAGAGCTAGGAATTAAACATACGATACTAGATATGAGCCTATTAAATCAACTTGCTCCAAATGCGTTAACGAGAACGGATATGGAGATTACACATGAAGAAGGTGAATTGCCATCAACATTTGTAGATGGACGAAATTTACTATTTTTATCATTTGCGGCTGTATTAGCAAAACAAGTTGGAGCACGTCATATTGTAACGGGTGTATGTGAAACTGATTTCAGTGGTTATCCAGATTGTCGTGACGTGTTTGTGAAATCATTAAACGTTACATTAAATTTATCTATGGACTATCCGTTTGTTATTCATACACCACTTATGTGGATTGATAAAGCAGAGACATGGAAATTATCTGATGAACTTGGAGCATTTGAGTTTGTTAGAGAAAAAACATTAACATGTTATAACGGAATCATTGGTGATGGTTGCGGTGAATGTCCAGCATGTCAACTTCGTAAAGCGGGATTAGATACGTATCTACAAGAACGCGAAGGAGCGAGCAACTAATGGATAACTTTTTTGGATTTCGCATCGTAGAAAATTTGCAAAAAATGGACAAGGATATTCAGCGTGAACAACTCAAATATCATAATAAAAGAGTAATGGTCAGCAAGGAATTTACATTTGACGCAGCGCACCATTTACACTGCTATGAAGGGAAATGTAAAAATTTACATGGACACACATATAAAGTCGTATTTGGAATTAGCGGATATGTAAATGAAATAGGCCTTGCAATTGACTTTGGAGATATAAAAGAGATTTGGAAAAATGAAATAGAAATTTATTTAGATCATCGTTATTTAAACGAAACATTGCCAGAAATGAATACGACTGCTGAAAATATGGTCGTTTGGATTTATGAAAAGATGGCAGAAGCATTAACGAAAGATAATCGTGCGAACGAATATAAGGGAGCTCGTGTTGAATTTGTTCGTCTTTTTGAGACGCCGACTAGTTATGCGGAAGTAAGACGGGAGTGGATGCTCGATGAGTAAAATCCCCGTCTTAGAAATATTTGGTCCAACCATTCAAGGAGAAGGGATGGTTGTAGGACAAAAGACAATGTTTATCCGTACAGCGGGCTGTGATTATAGCTGTGCTTGGTGTGATTCTGCTTTTACATGGGATGGATCGGCCAAAGATCAAATTAAACAAATGACACCGGAAGACATTTGGAATGAGCTTGTAGAAATTGGTGGAGAAAATTTTTCTCATGTTACGATTTCGGGTGGAAATCCTGTTTTGCTGAAAAATATGCAATTTCTTCTTTCTATATTAAAGGAGAATGGAATGCGAACAGCGGTAGAAACGCAAGGGAGTAAATGGCAAGATTGGTTGCTTCAAATTGATGAGGTAACGATTTCTCCAAAACCACCAAGTTCAACTATGAAAACAGATTTTCATATGTTAGATTCTGTTATTCATAAACTAGCAGGGAAAGATTTTAGTTTAAAAGTAGTAGTATTCGATGATCAAGATTTTGAATATGCAGTTAAGATGCACGAGCGTTATCCGAATGTACCATTTTTCTTACAAGTAGGGAATGATGATACGAAAACAGTGGATGATGCGGTGCTTATAAAAAAACTATTAGAAAAATATGAGTGGCTTATTGAAAAAGCTGTGAATTGTAAAGAAATGAATGATGCGAAAGTACTGCCTCAGCTTCATGCGTTAGTATGGGGAAATAAACGAGGGGTATAATGAGAAGGGATGTTTAAAATGACAGGAAGATTAGATGAAGATTTAAAAGATGTAACATTATTAGGAAATCAAAATACAAAATATTTATTTGAATATAGCCCGGAAATTTTAGAGGTATTTGATAATAACCATCCAAACCGTGATTACTTTGTAAAATTCAATTGTCCTGAATTTACAAGTTTATGTCCGAAAACAGGACAACCAGATTTTGCAACAATTTATATTAGCTACATTCCAGAACAAAGAATGGTAGAGAGTAAATCTTTAAAGCTATATTTATTTAGCTTCCGAAATCATGGTGACTTCCACGAAGATTGCATGAACGTTATTATGAATGATTTAATTAAATTAATGGATCCACGCTATATTGAGGTATGGGGGAAATTTACACCACGTGGTGGTATTTCAATCGATCCTTACTGTAACTACGGCCGCCCAGGAACTAAGTATGAGAAAATGGCAGACTACCGCATGATGAATCACGATTTATATCCAGAAAAGATCGATAATCGTTAATATAGAAAGAAAGGATCTGTATGATATACAGATCCTTTCTTTCTATTATATTATGCATGTTGATTAATGACAGTATAGTTTTTATGGCTTACAACTGTAAGAGGTTCCATATCTAGTTCTCTAAAATTCTCCATAATTGTTATATCAACAATAACGGAGTTTTGATTTACCTTTTGAACACGGCCTTGCATTCCACCTTTAAATTCAATGATATCTCCAGTTTCTGCGATCTGCATAAGCAACTCTCCTTGTTCCAGTTTTCCCAAAAAAAGAATAATTTGGGCTTTTTTATTTCTTCTTATTTTGAACTATATTTACTACTTTGTAAATGTTTCCAAAGTAAAAATTCGAAAAATATTCACTTTTTGTAAGAAAATATGTAAAAAATATTGTTTAGGAGAAGAATGATGAAAATGCATACATCTTTATACGGGAGTATAATAAAAGATACAATGACCTACTAAAGTGGGAGAAATTAGGGGCTGGAAAATGATGTTTGAAATTGTGGGGAGCTTTATAGCGATTTTATTATTTTTATTTTCATATATACAGTTGAAGAAAGTGCGTCATCATGAAACAACTACATATTTTGATGGACTGGATGGTGTGCACAACTCGATAACACATGATAGTGGTGGGGATATATAACTTTCTTTTTATGCATGGTATGATGGCAAGAAGAAATAGTACGTAATATAGTTCGTAAGTGATGAATGGGGAGTGGAAAGAATGCGAATTTCTTTTATTCGTCATGGTCGTTTGGACAGTACTATAGAGCCAATGACAATTATTTTATTTCGTGAATGGATGAAGCAATATGATTTAGGGACTACAGTAAAAGAAACTCCTATACCAATTGAAACAATTGAGGCGATTGAATCAGCGAAACTGGTTGTAACGAGTGATCAAAGGCGCGCTGTACAGTCAGCGGCTGAGTTATTGGATTTCCTATCTTTTGTGCAAAATCCTCTTTTTAGGGAAGCGGAAGTTCCAACGAGTTTTTATGCTCCAAAATGGTTGAAATGTAAACCGAATGTATGGATGTTTATTGGACGTACACGATGGATAGTTGGTTATAGTAAAGAGGTTGAGTCTTATAAGGAAGTACGAGAAAGAGCAAGGCAAGCCGCTAATATGTTGCACCGCTATGCGCTCGTACATGGACATATTGCCCTTGTAGGTCATAGTTATTTTAATGCGATGATTGGGACTGAACTGAGGGCAATGGGGTGGTCTGGGTCGCCTATTTTTCATAGGAAGCCATGGGGATGTACAACGTATACATTTCATGAGGCGATGGATGGAAATGTATTAAATACAAAATTAATTTAAAAGAGGCTGTCCCTTTGGCAGCCTCTTTCTCTACATAACAAGTAAAAAAGAATTGTCCTTTTAAAATATAGAAACCAATGACCGTAATGGTTTTATTAGATGGGCATACGATTCACCGACGAGCATAACGGTTTTATCTTCTTTGTAACCAAGTTTTTCATATAGTGAAAAAGCGCGTTTGTTTTCTAAATTAACAAGTAAGGCAATTTTTTCATGCCCTTTTTCAGTTGCATGAAGTTCAGCTGCATCGATTAATTTAGAGCCAATACCACGTCCACTGTACATACTTGAAACTGACAACGTGTCAATATAATACTCATCAAGTTCAGCTTCTTTTTCTAACGTAATGGATTCGTCTTCATGTAGTTCTCTTAAGTAGTGTATGATTGGTGCATCAAGTTGTTCAGCGTCACTACCGTGATAAACGACAATAACCCCAACTACCTTTCCACCTTGTTCAGCCACTAAACAGTTTTCATAGCTCAATCGATTATTTTCTTTTACGAACCATGTTTCAAGTCCTAGTATTACTTTTGCTTCAACTGTGCTACCTGTGATTTTTTCAGCAATTTCGTGCAGAGCGTTATACAATAAAGGTGCTACTTCTACCGCATCTGTCTTTTTTGCTTTCCGAATCATAGTATCCCTCCTAGTTCTAAATGTATATTGTAGCATAAAATAAAATATCAAACAGTGATTTGGAACTTTGTTATACAGGGTATCAAAAAGTTTGATATAGAGAAGTAGCTATGTTAGTATATGATATTTAGTGCGAATATAATAAAGTGATATAGATATAAAAATAATGAAAGTGAGTTACATAATAGTAACGGGATAATTTTACCGTTGTCGACCTATAGAAGATGCGATAGAATAAAATATTGCAGAGAGGTGAAATACATGGATAAACAATTAGCAAATACAATTTTGGATCAGCTGAAAAATGATGAAATAAAGGAGTATGTTGCGACGAAAGATGTATTTTATACGTTCAGAGAAGTTGTTGTAAATCGAGAAGATTTTAAACATATTATCGGGAACGCACAGCGCGGTGGACAGGTAATTTATACATATTCAGAAACACCACGTTCATAAATAGAAGATAAAGGAGAGGAGAATTATGGGGGATTTTAAACAAGGCATATTGCCACATTGGGATTATATGTGGAAAGATAGAGCTGGGAATAGGTTTATGGGAATGGTTATGTATCCAGAGAAACGAAAATGTTCAGCAAAAATGCTTCAGAAAATAAAAAGGGCGTATGAACAAGCAGTAGAAATTAAAGTAACGGTACAAGTTCAACATACATATCAGTACGTAGAAGGAATGATCGTATACTTTGATGAAGAAGCTCCTGTATGTACAATGCTCGATAAAGATGAGAATCCACATCATATATTTGTAAAAGATATTTTGCGTATTGAGCAGCCTGAATGATTTTTTTCATAAATAAATTGAAGTTCCATAATAATAATCTTTTTCTATAATAGTTATCTTTTAGTATGTAACGAGGAACGAAAGAGTATGTATAAATATTTAATAAAGTAAAATTAATAAATGTAATCGTTTTTTGGAACAGATTATCGTTTAAGGTCTGTTCTTTTTTGCGTGATGCTGGAGAAATATATTACTCCAGCATTTACTGTTTTATGACAAAAAATATTGTTAACTTTTTTTAAAATAAGGTTAAATTCGTTGACAACTTTTTTGAAAAGCACTTTATTGACATGAGTTTTAGAATGTTGTTTCATAGTCTTTGTATTGAAAAAAATCGACGGTCATGTCGAAAAGTGAAATTTAAAAAAAGAAAGAATTTATACATATATCTTGTGTCTTATTTTGAAACGTAATACAATATATAGAGAAATCAAGAAACGACATACAGAGAATATAGATTGGAGAGGGAGGGTCGGAAATGTTAGTTGCATATGATTCTATGACAGGAAACGTGAAGCGTTTCATTCACAAATTAAATATGCCGGCCGTTCAAATTGATGAAGCTCTAGTATTAGATGAAGACTTTATTCTTATTACGTATACAACAGGTTTTGGAAATGTACCGGAACGTGTTTTAGACTTTTTAGAACGCAATAATGAAAAATTAAAAGGCGTATCTGCAAGTGGCAATCGTAATTGGGGAGACATGTTTGGTGCAAGTGCTGACAAAATCTCTACTAAATATGAAGTGCCTATTGTATCAAAATTTGAGTTATCTGGAACAAATAATGATGTAGAATACTTTAAAGAAAGGGTGCGGGAGATTGCGACACATTGAACTGAATAATGAAATCACGCAAATGCAGGACGGTTTTTATCAGCTTCATAAAGATAAAGAGGCATTAGAAGTCTTTATGGAAGAAGCTAGAGAGAATACCGTTCATTTTAATAGCGTGGCAGAGCGAATGGAGTATATGAAAGAACATGATTACTATTACAACGTTCTGGACGAGTATAGCTTGGAGGAAGTAGAAGGAGTTTATAACATCGCTTATGGTGAAAACTTCGAGTTCCAATCTTATATGGCAGCATCTAAGTTCTATAAAGATTATGCGTTAAAAACGAATGATCAAAAACAATACTTAGAAAGCTATGAAGATCGTGTAGCAATTGTGTCATTATACTTAGGACGCGGTGATGTTGCGAAGGCAAAACACTTCGCAAGCATGATTGTAAAACAAAACTACCAACCAGCGACACCAACCTTTTTAAATGCGGGAAGAAGCAGAAGAGGAGAAATGGTGTCTTGTTTCTTGTTAGAGATGGATGATAGCTTAAATTCAATCGGCTTTAACATTAATACTGCAATGCAATTATCGAAAATCGGTGGTGGAGTAGCTTTAAACTTATCTAAGCTACGCGCACGTGGTGAGCAAATTAAAGGTATTGATAACGCCGCAAGTGGTGTAGTACCTGTTATGAAATTACTTGAAGATTCGTTTTCGTATGCGAATCAGTTGGGTTAACTTTATGGCTCAACTATAAAACCAGGTCAATTGCTGGAACGCCTGAGTATATCAAGGTAGGATACTACGAAGAAATTACGTAGCGAACCCTGAAAATCCAAGATTGCAGGAAATCAGCAGCCGAGCTCCTAAATTTATTAGATAAGGAGAAGGTTCAACGACCAAGTGGCTATGTAGGTGACTAAGTAGCTCGAACCTGGCTTCTCAAAACAACCAAATTCAAAGGGTGTATACAGTTATTATAGTTTATGCCATATTCATGTGCATCAAACATATGATAAATGGTTAAATGAAGAATTTGGCGAGAAGAAGATATGGTCTGAACTCTATAGCGATATAGAGAGGATAGCAGAAATGACTATCCCCCATACGTTTTGACGATATGGAGTAACAATATGCAACGAAAAGGTGCAGGTGCAGTATACTTAAACATTTTCCATTGGGATATTATTGAATTCCTTGATACCAAAAAAATAAATGCCGATGAGAAGAGCCGTATTCAGTCTCTATCAATCGGAATTATCGTTCCAAGTAAGTTCTTTGAGCTTGCTGAGAAAAACGAACCTTTCCATGTTTTCGCGCCTTATACAGTATTTAAAGAGTACGGAAAACATTTAGATGATATAGATATCGACGAAATGTACGATGAATTAATGAGCAATCCGAAAGTGAAGAAGAAGCCATTAGATATTAGTGCGCGTGATATGCTGATTAAAATTGCTATGATTCAGCTTGAGTCTGGTTACCCATACTTAATGTTTAAATCAAATGCAAATAACCAGCATCCACTGAAGGATATTGGAACTGTGAAGATGTCGAACTTATGTACAGAAATCTTCCAGCTACAAGAAACTTCTGAAATAAATGATTACGGTACAGAAGACATTATCCGCCGTGATATTAACTGTAACTTAGGATCGTTAAATATCGTAAACGTAATGGAAAATAAAGAAATTCGTGAAGCAGTTCATGCGGGAATGGAAGCTTTAACAGCTGTTTCTGATATGACGATCATTCCGAATGCCCCAACTGTGAAAAAAGCAAATGATGAGCTTCATTCAGTTGGACTTGGAGCAATGAACTTACATGGATATTTAGCAAAAAATAAAATCGCTTATGAAAGTGCTGAAGCGAAAGAATTCGCTCGTACATTCTTTATGATGTTAAATTACTACTCGATTGAGAAAAGTATGGAGATCGCTAAAGAAAAAGGCGAAACATTTAAAGACTTCGATAAGTCTGATTATGCAAACGGCACATACTTTGAAAAGTATGAAACGACAGATTACAGCCCAGTAACTGAAAAAATTCAGCAATTATTTGAAGGAATTCATATTCCAACAAAAGAAGATTGGACAAGTTTAAAAGAGCAAGTACAGAAGAATGGTTTATACAACTCATATCGTCTTGCAATCGCTCCGACACAATCGATCAGTTACGTTCAAAATGCAACTTCAAGCGTAATGCCAATCGTAAGTCAAATTGAATCAAGAACGTATGCGAATGCGACAACATATTATCCAATGCCGTATTTATCAAAAGATACGTTTTGGTACTATAAATCTTCTTATGATATGAATCAGTTTAAATTAATTGATTTAATCGCAGAAGTTCAAGAACATATTGACCAAGGAATTAGTACAATTCTTTATGTTAATAGTGATATTTCAACACGTGAGTTAGCACGTTACTACATTTATGCACATAAAAAAGGCTTGAAGAGTCTTTATTATACGAGAACACGTAAATTAAGCGTGGAAGAGTGCGTGGCTTGTACCGTTTAATATAAAAAGTGAGACATTATGAGCAGGGTTTTTCTGAACCCTGCTCATGCTTAGTTATCAATTTTTTATGTTTATTTAGAGAAGGGGCGATTTAATGCGTGCGGTAAACTGGAACAAAAAAGAAGATGATTTTAGTTTAATGTTTTGGAAGCAAAACATCGCTCAGTTTTGGACAGAAGAAGAAATCGCAGTATCTTCTGACAAAAATACTTGGGCACAATTATCAAAAGAAGAGCAAATTGCTTATAAGCGTGTATTAGGTGGTTTAACACTTTTAGATACGAAACAAGGTGGCGAAGGGATGCCTCTTGTACTTGTTCATCTTGAAAATTTACAAGCGAAAAGTGTATTAGCTTTCATGGGCGCTATGGAAGAAGTACATGCGAAGAGTTACAGTCATATTTTCACAACATTAGCTACTGAAGAAGAAATTGATGATATTTTTGAATGGGTAGATAACCATCCATTACTTGAGAAAAAAGCTGGTATTGTTACTAGTTACTATCGTCGCTTATTAAAGCCTGAAGTAACGAAAAAAGAGTTATACATGGCAATGGTAGCAAGTGTGTTCTTAGAAAGTTACTTATTCTATAGTGGATTCTTCTATCCACTTTACTTAGCGGGTCAAGGTAAATTGACGGCAAGTGGTGAGATTATTAACCTAATAATTCGTGACGAGTCAATTCACGGCGTATTCGTTGGTATTTTAGCACAACAAATCTTCACAGAACTTTCTGCAGAAGAGCAACAAGAAGTACAAACGGAAACGCAAGAGTTATTAATGGAACTGTATGAAATTGAATTGGCATATACAGAAGAAATTTACACTTCTATCGGTCTTGTAGAGGATGTAAATCGTTTCGTTCGTTACAATGCGAATAAAGGACTTATGAACTTAGGACTTGAGCCGAAGTTTGAGGAAGAAGAAATTAACCCAATCGTTTTAAATGGTTTACGTACAGATACGAAAAACCATGACTTCTTCTCTGTAAAAGGAAATGGTTACGTAAAAGCAACGAATGTTGAAAAGTTAGCAGACGATGACTTCGTATTCAATTTTTAATATAGTGTTATAGAAAAAGCTGTCTTTATAGAAAAGACAGCTTTTTTGCTATGAATAGTTTACATAATGTTATTATTTCATGGAAATATTTTAATCTTGTAAAAGCCCAATTTTTGAGGAAGTGGGAATCAAGAAAAAACACGGATTAAGGTTTTATTTTCATATTTAGTCGTATGAGAGATTGAATAATTTATGTCAAAATGAATAAAAAATGAGAAGAAATGAGGTCTAATTCCACCTATACGTTCTTTTTAATATTGAATTTTTAAGCTCTAGAAATTTTGGCTTGAAAATTGCATGAATATTTAAAAAGCAACAAAAAGGGAGGTAGTACTCGGTGTGATATATGGTTATTTGAAAACGCTTCCTTTTGATTGTCGATTTTTAAATGGAAATTAGATAGAGAAAGTAGGAGGAATGATAGGTGGGGAAAGTAGTTGGTTTAAAACGTTCATTAGGGCTTTGGTCAATTGTTATGCTAGGGGTCGGGTATATGACACCGATGGTTGGGTTTGACACATTTGGAATCGTTTCTGAAAAAACGGGTGGTCATGTTCCAGGAGCTTATCTTATTGCATTAGCGGGGATGTTGTTTACCGCTGCAAGCTACGGAAAAATGGTAAAGGCTTTTCCTACCGCAGGATCTGCTTATACGTATACACAGAAGACAATTAGTGCAAGGCTTGGGTTTCTTGTTGGATGGTCCGCGTTATTGGATTATTTGTTTCTACCAATGGTGAACGCACTATTAACGAGAATTTATATGTCAGCATTTTTCCCAAGTGTTCCTAGTTGGGTATGGGTCATTGGCTTTGTTCTCCTGGTTACATTAATAAATATGATTAGCGTAAATGTTACTGCTAATTTCAATACGTTCTTAGTAATATTTCAAGTGTTAGTAATGGCCGTATTTGTTTTTCTAGTTATAAAAGGCTTATTAGCGGGAGAGGGAACAGGAGAAGTTTTTTCCATTCAGCCGTTTTTTCAATCAGATATACAAATATCACCGTTAGTTGCAGGTGCAACAATTCTTTGTTTCTCATTTTTAGGTTTTGATGCAGTAACTACATTTTCAGAAGAGACACCAAACGCCAAAAAAACAATTCCTCGAGCTATTTTTCTTACTGCTTTAATCGGCGGAGTTTTATTCATTACTACAACGTATTTTACACAATCTATTTTTCCAGATACATCTGTATTTAAAAATCAAGAATCAGCATCCCCAGAAATTGCGCTATATGTTGGCGGGAAATTATTTCAAGCTTTCTTTTTAGTAGGAACCCTTATGGGGACACTTGCGTCTGGTTTAGCTTCTCATACAAGTGTATCCAGGTTATTATACGTAATGGGGCGAGATAATGTAATTCCGAAGAAAATATTCGGATACATTCATCCTCGCTGGAGAACCCCAGTATATAATATTATTTTTGTAGGAATTATTTCGCTCTTCGCTATATTCATTGATTTAGAAACAGCAGCATCTCTTATTAACTTTGGAGCGCTTATTGCATTTACATTTGTTAATTTGTCTGTAATTTCTTACTATATAATCAAGAAAAAAAGATATAAGACGATAAAAGATTTCTTAAATTACTTAGTTATGCCTATTTTGGGTGCTGCTACTGTAGCCGTACTATGGTTTAATCTCAATATCCATTCACTTATTTTGGGACTTTGCTGGGCTGCTATTGGAATTGGGTACCTTCTATATGTTACAAATATGTTCCGTTCAGCTCCTCCGCAAATGCATTTTGAAGAAGCACAGGAAATATAAAAAGAAAAAGGCATCGGATAAGTTCCGATGTCTTTTTCTTTTTATATTTGATAATCATGCAGCATTGCATAAGTCACTCAAAGATTCATAAGTAAAGGGGATGACACGATATGATTAACGTAGTATTTTCACTTGGCACGATTATTGCTTTGTACAATTAGTAAAAGTATAAAGAGGGGTGTTATCGTGCCGATTCAATCAGAAAAACATACAAATACAGTTGAAGTTGAAAATCCTTTAGAGGAATTTCAAGCTATATTAAAAGAGGCGCTTCATTTTTTAAGTTATCCAGACGAAGTATTCGAATTTCTGAAAAAACCAATGCGTTTTTTAGAAGTAAGCATTCCTGTTCGAATGGATGATGGAACAACAAAGGTATTTCAAGGGTATCGCGCTCAGCATAACGACGCAGCAGGGCCAACAAAAGGTGGTATTAGATTTCATCCAGATGTTACGGCAGAAGAAGTAAAAGCACTTGCTGGCTGGATGAGCTTGAAATGTGGAGTGACAGGACTGCCATATGGAGGCGCAAAGGGCGGGATTATTTGTAATCCACAGGAGTTGAGTTTTAGAGAACTAGAGTTACTGAGTCGTGGGTATGTAAGAGCAGTAAGTCAAATTGTGGGGCCGACGAAAGATATTCCAGCACCTGATATGTATACAAATGCGCAAATTATGGCTTGGATGCTAGATGAATATGACCATATCAGGGAGTTTGACTCTCCAGGCTTTATAACCGGGAAGCCATTAATGTTAGGAGGATCACAAGGGCGGGAAACAGCAACGTCTAAAGGTGTATTGTATACACTTCAGTTAGTAAGTGAGTTAAAACAAATTCCGCTACAAAATATGCGAGTTATTATTCAAGGGTTTGGGAATGTTGGAGGTTATTTGGCAAAATATTTATATGATATTGGTGTGAAAGTAGTCGGGGTATCAGATGCTATAGGAGGAATTTATAATCCAGACGGTCTAGATGTTCCTTATTTACTAGAAAACAGAGATTCTTTCGGTGTAGTATCGAATCTCTTTAGTAAAACAATTTCTAATCAGGAGTTGTTAGAAAAAGAATGTGATGTACTCATTCCGGCGGCAATTGGAGGAGTCATTACAAAACATAATGCAGGAAAGCTTGGATGTAAGATTATCATTGAGGCTGCAAATGGACCAACAACAAAAGAGGCGATAACCATGTTAGAAGAAAAGGGAATTTTGGTTGTTCCAGATATTTTAGCAAACTCTGGTGGCGTGATTGTTTCATATTTTGAATGGTGTCAAAATAACCAAGGATATTACTGGACGGAGCAATATGTTGATCAATGTTTAAAGGAGAAAATTACATCTAGTTTTTCTAACGTACTTGATACTTCTAAACGCTTTGGAGTAAATATGAAAATTGCTGCCTATATGGAAGGGGTTCGCAAGATTGTAGAAGCATCGCGCCTAAGAGGTTGGTTGCATTTTTAACCTAAAGGGAGGGCTAAAATGAAACTGGATATTTTATTAGAAGAAGTGGAGAGACAACAAATCGGTTATTACTGTATTGTGTCGAATAGTCATCGTTACGATATAGCTGTTACGTATTCGCAACAGTTTCTTGGAAAAGCAATGGTTACCTCAATTCAAAATGGGAGAATGGTTTTATTAAGCCAAGAAGATATTGGAGAGGAACAATATTGGGCAACAAGGCTAGGAATTGAGGTAGAAGATATAGAAGAGTTTCAAAGCTTTTTCTATATGATTCTTCAGTCACAAAGGTTAGAAGAACAATATTAATAGAATAAAAGAAAGGGATGATTGATTATGTATTATGATATTATTACGAGTCCGTGTTATGGAATAATTGAAAAAGTGTCTATCGATAAGGATTCTCGAATTTATGAATGGGAGCCATTATTCGCTATTAAAGATATGAATGGTAAACTGGAAGTAATTAAGATGGGATGTAGTGGAGAAGTTCAATCTTTAGAAGTAGAAGCGGGAGATAAAGTAATTCCAGGTATGGTATTAGCTTATATTCAAGAAGATCTTTTCGTTAGTGGTAGTGATTAATGATAGAACTATGAGGAAGATGGAGGCACTCATCTTCCTTTTTTTATTAAATAAAGAAAGAAATGTTTTATTTTCAGATTAATTAAAAAAATCTATATTTAATGATACAATACAAATTAAATAGTTCAAAGGAGGAATAGCAGAATGTTTTCCATCGCTCATACAAAAATTAGACCCATAGTTTCTCTACCTATCGATCAATCTGAAAAGGAATGGCATATAGATGTTAAAAATATAAAAGAATCGTTTCTATTTTTAAAAAGAGGAGATAAATTATTTGCATACGTTCATGTGAAGGATCTGCTATCAAATAGTAAGGAATTAACTTCTAAGCTATTACTTTCAAATGCTGTTTCACTAGATACAATATGTCATCTTAGTAAAGATATTTCTTTAACAGCTCTTTTTCAAATTATTGGAGCGCCGATTGCCATAGTAAAAAATGAAGTGGATGAGCTAACAGGATATATAAGAAGAGAGGATGTTTTTGCAGAACTATTTAAACAAGAAAATCAGAGTGTTGATATATTGAAAATTATTTTAACGTCTATTCCAATGGGGATTTTTGTAGTAGATCGAGAAAAGAAAATTGTAAATTGTAATGAATCTGGTTTGAAGATGATTAAATCGACTCCTGAAAAAGTTATGAATGTACCAGCAGAACTGATTTTTAATGGAGAACACATTAATAACGTATTTACAAAGGGAAAAACGATTTTGAATCAATTACAAATCACAAATGAGATGGGTGTATTAGTTGACTATAGTCCGATTCCAAACTTTGATCAAAGTATTGAAGGAATGGTTATTATTGTGCAAGATTTGCCGATGGTCGAGGACATGGCGATGGAAATTGAATATATAAAGGATTTAAATAAAGATTTACATGCAATTTTGTCTAGCATTTATGATGAAATATTAGTTGTTAATCATAAAGGGGAATTAATTCGTTATAGTGAAACTGTTATCAATGATTTTTGGGGGAGTAATTTGAAGGACTTGTTAGGAAAAAATCTTTTAGACCTAGAAAAGAAAGGATTATTTAGTCCATCGGTTACGCGATTAGTGTTGGAAAAACAAAAAAAGGTATCAGTTGTACAAGAAACAAAAAGCGGAAGAAAAATATTAGCAGTTGGAAACCCTGTATTTAATGAAAACGGAGAGCTTCATCGTATTATTATTGCCTCCAGGGATATTACCGAAGCAACGAGATTGAAGACGGAATTACATGAAATAAAGAAGATATCAGAGCAATATAAGAAGGAGTTAGATGACTTTAAAAATAAAGATCGTTTTCTTAAGAAGCTTATTTACTGTAGTCCGAAAATGGAGCAAATTATTAACCAAGCTAAAAAAATAGCAGATTTTTCTTCCAATGTTCTTATTTCTGGAGAATCTGGCGTCGGAAAAGAAGTAATTGCTCAGGCAATTCATCAACTTGGAAACCGATCTTCAAAGCCATTTTTAAAATTAAATTGTGGTGCAATTCCAGAAACTTTGTTAGAAAGTGAACTATTTGGTTATACGAAAGGTGCTTTTACAGGAGCCGATAAAAATGGAAAAGAAGGATATTTTAAGCGGGCGGATCAAGGTATTTTATTTTTAGATGAAATTGGAGAAATGCCTTTACATTTGCAAGTGAAATTGCTTAGAGTCCTACAGGAACAAGAAGTAATTCCTATTGGAAGTACAATCCCTACGAAAATAAATGTACAAATTATTGCTGCTACAAATAAGAGTCTTGAAAAGATGGTGGAATCTGGAACATTCCGTGAAGATTTGTTTTATCGGCTAAATGTAATTCCGTTGCGAGTGCCTCCTCTACGAGAGCGAATGGAAGATGTTCCGGTACTTGCCTTTCATTTCTTGCAACAGTTAAATGAAAAATATAATAAAAATTATCATTTAACTCCAGATGCGCTTAGCTTACTAGAGTTTTACTCATGGCCAGGAAATGTACGTGAATTACAAAATATGATTGAACGTTTAGTAGTATCAGCAGACGATCCAGTAATTGAAGCGGAGTTTGTTAGTAAGTTTTTAACAACTGGTTATGACTTTAAAAAATCAAAACCAGTTATTACAAGAGTATTACCATTACAAGAAGCGCTACATTCTGTAGAAGAACAATTGATTTTACTTGCAATGAAGCAGTATAAAACAACGACTAAGGCTGCAAAAGCTCTTGGAATCAGCCAATCTTCAGTGAGTCGTAAATATCAAAAAATTGTTAGTGAAAAAGGGATAGCGGCTGATATCATCTCTTATTCCTAAAAAAGGAGAAGGTCACATAGACTTCTCCTTTTTGTGTGCGCTCAGCATATGCATATTCTCTAGGAGTCAAGTCCCGAGTGGTGAAGGCGGTAGCAGAAATGATTAACATTCCGTTTTATGCAAAATGGAATAGTGTATGCGAGAGTGCATAAATTGTTTATTGTTTTTAAGAAAATAGTCAGTTTATGTATGATTCCTTTGGATTTTAAAGATTGGCATGAAAATTGCTTATAAATATATAAACGATCGATGAAGGGGGATTCAATATAGTGCTAGATTTAAAAATGTATGTAAACGGTGAATGGAGAGAGTCTAGTAATCAAGAGAAAAGAACGATTATTAACCCTGCGAATGGCAAGGGTATAGCATATGCACCTGAGGGAACGATTGAGGATGCAAAATACGCGATAGAAGTGGCAAGAACGGCTTTCGATAGCGGAATTTGGTCAGCAACATCCACTGCTGAAAGGGCATCATATTTATTTAAAATAGCAGATGAAATTGATAAAAATATGGAAGAATTAGTGTACCTTGAAACAATGGATAATGGAAAAATGTACCGTGAGGCAGAAGGAGATATTGGAGATGCAGCGGCTTGTTTTCGCTATTATGCCGGATTGATTACAAAGCCAGATGGTCAAACATATCATGTAGCCGATCCGATGCAAGCGATGGTTGTAAGAGAGCCAGTTGGTGTTTGTGGATTAATTGTTCCATGGAATTATCCGCTATTGATGAGTGTATGGAAAATTGCACCTGCTTTAGCAGCTGGAAATACAATTGTGTTTAAACCTTCTGAAGTGACACCAATCACTGCAACAAAGCTATTCGAAATCCTTGAAAAAGTAGGGCTACCAAAAGGTGTTGCTAATATGGTAATGGGGGCTGGTCCAATAGTAGGAAATGAAATTGCAGCGAGTAATAAAGTGGATATGATTTCCTTTACAGGTGGAACAAAAACAGGTAAGCACATTATGAGAACAGCGGCTGATAATATGAAAAAGATTTCGTTAGAACTTGGAGGGAAATCTCCAAATATTATTTTTGCAGATGCAGATTTTGAGACCGCTATTGATTATGCTCTATTCGGTATTTATGCAGGTAGCGGACAAGTATGTTCAGCAGGATCAAGAATCCTTGTAGAAGAAAAGATTTATGATAAATTTGTTAATAGTTTTGTAGAGCGAGCACAGCAAATTAACGTTGGGCCTGGTGATAATCCAGAATCAGAAATGGGGCCACTTGTAAGTCAAGAACATATGGAAAAAGTATTACGTTATATTGAAATTGGGAAAGACGAAGGTGCAAACGTTGCTTGCGGAGGTAGACGAATAATGGAGGATGGAAAAGGTGATGGTTTCTTTATTGAACCAACAGTCTTTGTCAATGTAAAACCTGATATGCGTATTGTCCAGGAAGAAATCTTCGGTCCTGTTGTAGTAATTCAAAAGTTTAAAGACGAACAGGAAGCAATTGAGTTGGCAAACGGTACAGACTATGGTTTGGCTGGAGGAGTATTTACAGTCGATGGTGCAAAAGCAATGCGTGTGATTCGCAAACTTCGCGCAGGAATTACGTGGATTAATAGCTATCACCCAACATACAATGAGGCGCCTTGGGGCGGATATAAGCAGAGTGGTATAGGTCGTAGTCTAGGAACGTTTGGTTTAGAAGAATTTCAAGAAATTAAGCAGATTAATATAAATCTAGAAGTAGAACCTATTGGTTGGTTTGCAAATAAAAAAAATGTAGAGGTGAATTAGATGGAAACGAACGTGAAAAATAAATTGAATGAGAAAGAATCAAATGTAAATGAGTATATTACGAAAGTACTACAGTTAATTGAAAAAGAAAAGGTTACTGAAGAAGAGGCAAACTGGATTCAAAAAGAAACAGTAGATGGATTTAGAGAGCATGTAAACCCTGGTTTTCTTGCTTATAGAAAAACAGTAACAAAAGATGGACAATTTGCAGCAGTAGAATGGTCAGATGAAGGATCTTGCTTCATGGATATTAATGGTAAAAAGTATATTGACTGTTTAGGTGGATTTGGAATTTATAATGTTGGTCACCGTAATCCGAAAGTGGTAAAAGCTGTGACAGATCAATTAAAACGTCAAGCATTGCACAGTCAGGATTTACTGGATCCACTTCGAGCAATGCTTGCAAAGATTTTAGCGGATATTACACCTGGTGATTTGAAATACGCCTTCTTTACAAACAGTGGTACAGAAAGTGTGGAGGCAGCACTAAAACTAGCAAAAATGTATAGTGAACGAACAACGTTCATTGCTACAACGCGTGCTTTCCATGGTAAGAGCCTTGGTGCTTTATCTGGGACGGCAAAAGGAATGTTCCGTAAGCCATTTTTACCATTAATTCCGGGTTTCCGTCATGTTCCGTTTGGCGATATTGATATGATGAGAAAAACATTTGAGACATGTGCATTAGTGGGAGAAGATGTTGCAGCAGTTATTTTAGAACCAATTCAAGGAGAGGGCGGTATTATTTTACCTCCAGAAAATTATTTGAAACAAGTACGAGAGCTTTGTGATGAGTTTGGATCACTCCTTATCTTTGATGAAGTACAAACTGGAATGGGACGTACAGGAAAAATGTTTGCTGCAGAATTATATGATGTCGTGCCGGATATTATTTGTCTTGCGAAGGCGTTTGGTGGAGGTGTAATGCCAGCGGGAGCTATTGTTGCGAAAGAAACAGTATTCAAAAGTTGGTTTGAAAATCCATTTATGCACACAACAACATTTGGAGGAAATCCACTTGCATGTGCTGCTGCAATTGCAACAATTCATGTATTATTGGAAGAGAAATTACCGGAACGAGCGATGGAAGTTGGGGAGTATTTCTTAAATGGATTGAAACAAGTAGCAGAAGGACATGAAGATAAAATCTTTGAAATCCGTGGTCAAGGTTTAATGATTGGGATTGAATTCCATAAAGACGAGATTGGTTATGAAGTGTCAAAGGCGATGTTTGATCAAGGTATTCTTGTTGCGGGAACATTAATTAATTCAAAAACAATTCGTATTGAACCATCCCTTACAATTAGCTATGAAGAAGTAGATACAGTTATTAATACGTTTAAATCTGTGCTAACTCAAGTAAAAGTAAAATAAATTTCGCATAAGATTATATGTGAATTCAAACGATTGAAACTATAATTAGAATAGATTTACTTATATTGTATTACAGGAAGGCAGTGTAACGAAAAGTTACACTGCCTTTTTATTACATTTTTTGTTTTAAGTATTTACATGTAATTTGTCTTAGTGTACTATTTAACTAACACACTAAGACAGGAGGGGAGAAATGAAAATCGAGTTTTCTCCAAATACACCAATTTACATTCAAGTAATGGAATACATAAAGAAAGAAATTGTAACGGGTCATTTATCGCCTGGTGATAAAATTCCCTCTGTACGTGAATTAGCGAGTGAATTACAAGTAAATCCAAATACGATTCAACGTACATTTCAAGAGTTAGAGCGGGATGGAGTTGTAGTAACACGTAGAGGAATGGGACGATATGTAACGAATGAAGGGGAGAAGATTATGGAGCTGCGAAAAGATATGGCGAAAGAATTACTTCATTCTTTTATAGATGGAATGGACAATTTAGGTTTTTCAGAAGAAGAAATTCTTACAATCCTTCGTTCTTCATTACATGAGAAAAGGGAGGAGAGCGAATGACAGAGTTATTAAAAATAGAAAACGTATGGAAGCGGTACGGATTAAAAGCAGC
Organism: Bacillus sp. FSL E2-0195; assembly: GCF_038003645.1. NCBI lineage: Bacteria > Bacillati > Bacillota > Bacilli > Caryophanales > Bacillaceae > Bacillus > Bacillus sp. FSL E2-0195. The sequence goes on from NZ_JBBOPN010000001.1 coordinate 1,332,291, forward strand.
GATCCGTGAGTTAAACATAGAGATTACAGAAGGAAAAATCGTTGGGCTTGTTGGAGATAACGGAAGCGGGAAAACGACGTTATTAAAAATGATTGCAGGATTGCAGCATCCTTCTGAAGGCAGCATAGTAATTAACGGTAAAAAAGTAGGGTTAGGGACGAAAGAAATCGTTTCATTTATGTCTGATAAGCCAGGCTTTGATGATTGGATGACTGTAAAAGATGCCCTATTTTTCTATCGAGATTTTTATAAAGACTTCGATATTCAAAAAGCAGTAGATACGATTGCAGAATTTAAAATACCATTAGAAGAAAAGATTACAGCATTATCAAAAGGGATGATTGAAAAGCTTCAAATTATTTTAACGTTTTCTCGAAAAGCGAAGTTATATATACTAGATGAACCACTTGGCGGGATTGATCTTGTTTCTAGAGAACACGTATTAGATCTCATTCTACAATTTTATAGAGAAGATTGTACGATACTAATCTCGACTCACCTAATAAATGAAGTTGAAAATATTTTTGATGAAGTAATCTTTTTAAAAGATGGGGAAATTGTATTGTATGAAAATGTAGAAGAGTTACGTTTTCAGAGAGGGAAAGCTGTCACGGAGGTGTTTAAGGAGGTGTTTAGTAGATGAAGTCGAGCTTAATATATATGTACAATGTAAATAAAAAGCAAATTATTATTTCATTGTTATCATTTATATTCGTTGTAGCTGTAGCTTTCGTAAGTTTGGGAAATTATATTAAGCAAGAATCAGGAGAGATAAGGCAAATAATTATAGTTTCCTTAGTTATCTTAGTATATATAATTTTTATAGCATTGCTATTTATTCAGGCGATGTCTGCATTTGGAAAAATGACTGAAAGTACATTATTTCGATTAACGCCGACATCAGGTAAAAAGATTGTTTTAGCAATATTGTTATATACTGCAATTAGTTTACTTATTTTTGAAGTAATAGGTTCTATTTTTTTATATAGTATTTCTATGAAAATAATAAAGGGTACAGAGCTCTATGAAGTGCTATTTACCCAAAGTGGATTAAATCCATTAGGGCACTTATTTAGTACTATTGTATATGTATTTAATTTATCTAGTATATTACTTGTATTGCTTTTTGTAGTAGCTAGCGTTAAAGTGTTTTCTTTGAAAAAGAAGAAGTTAAAATATCCAATTGTATTTTTCTTATTTTTACTAGTAACAAAATTATTAGGTACTATATATGGAATGTTGGGCGGTCTTGCACCTACTGCGCCTTTAATAACAAAGTTAGTATATATAGATGAATCATCAGAAGCAAATGTGTTGCTTTATCAAGAAAAACTTATGAATTTATATAGTATTGCTTTTTCAATCGGTATATTTGTTTTACTTGTTTATATAACAGGTCGCATAATCGACAAAAAGTTAGAAGTCTAGAGGAGGAATCAGCATTGGGAAACGTAGTAGTGAAATTAGAAAATGTTCGAAAAAAGATTGGTAAGGCAGAAATCATTCGCGGCCTATCGTTTGAGGTTCGAGAAGGAGAAGTATACGGGTTCCTTGGACCGAACGGTAGTGGTAAGACGACGACAATTCGTATGATGACAGGTCTTATTTCGATGACAGAAGGCGATATTACAATTTGTGGTCATAGCATTCGTACGGAGCGTGAAAAGGCGTTAGAGCAAATTGGAGCAATTGTAGAAAATCCTGAACTATATGATTATATGACTGGAAGGCAAAACTTGAAGCATTTTGCGAACATGGCAATTACACCAATTAGTAAAGAGCGCATTGCTGAAATTGTAAAGCTTGTTGACTTAGAGCATGCGATTCATAAAAAGGTGAAAACATATTCACTTGGTATGAAACAACGTTTAGGAATTGCACAGGCATTACTTCATCAGCCGAAAATCTTAATTTTAGATGAGCCGACAAATGGATTAGATCCAGCTGGTATTCGTCAAATTCGTGATTATTTACAACGTTTAGCGAAAGAAGAGAATATTGCCGTAATCGTATCAAGTCACTTATTAAGTGAAATTGAACTAATGTGTGATCGCGTCGTTATTATAAAGCAAGGTGAGTTTGTACAAGAGTACAACTTACATGAACAAGCGAAACATGATGAGAAAGTAGTTGTAGCGTTTGAAGTAGATCAAGTACAGAAAGCAAATGAAATCATTAAAGGTAAGGCGCAAGGAAATGTAATTGCAGTATCTGTAACGAAAGAAGAAATTCCACAACTTGTAAAGAAACTTGTGAATGACGATGTGCTTGTATACGGAGTTACCGTTCAAAATAAAACGTTAGAGGATGAGTTCTTAGCAATTACAGGGGGAGTGAAAGCGTAATGTTTAAATTAATTCAAAATGAATTTTTAAAGTTGCATGCGAAAAAAGGTATGTATATTTTAATTGGTGTTATTGCAGTATTGGAGATTTTGGGAGTTTTAGCGATGATGAAGTGGGGCGACGGAAGTGAATTTAAAGGATCATATTTAGATTTTGCAAGTTCAGAGATTGGTTTAATTACTTTATTTGCAACAATTTTTGGAATTACGATTGCTTCACGTATGATTACTGATGAGTTCCAAAAAGGTACAATTAAGCAGTTATTAATCCGTCCAAGAAAAAGAATTACCGTTTTATTCTCTAAATATATTACAGTGTTACTTACTATAGTATTTATCATATTTGCTAGCACGTTAATTGCAATGATTATTGGCGGAATTGTAAAGGATGGTAGTAAAACAGAATTAACGTTAGGAATCGTAATGAAATCTACTTTATATCAAGTACTTTCACCGTTCTTCTTTGCGACGCTTGCATTTTTCTTAGCAAACGTATTTAGAAAGTCTGTATTACCATTGATTATTACGATGTTCCTCTTCTTTTTACAAGGACCAATTAATATGGTACTGATGATGTTTGCAAAAGGTGTAGCGAAATTTGTGGTATTTTTCCATTTGAATTTAAGTGCTTACGATAGTAATAAATTAGTAAGTGGCGGAGCAGAACCACCATTTACAGAATTTACGTTTACAACCTCATTATTACTTGTAGTTGCATACTTTGCTGTATTACTTGTAGCATCAAGTGTATTATTCCAAAAACGTGACGTATTATAATAAAAGAAATCCCCGCTTGTAAAAACGGGGATTTTTATTACATAACGTTCCCCTAGATTTCAACTGGAAGAACAGTAATACGGTATTTTAAATAAAACGTACTATATATTTTAAGAGATATGTTGTTTGAAATTATTTGAGAAAAATAGGAAGATTTTCAACTATATTCATATTATAATTTAGTTATTCGGCCATTTGTGGAGAAGGGCTACCCATAAAACACTGAATAAATTTTCACTTTACATCATCTCTGGAGGTGTTCAATATGCAACATGCATTTTCACGTATAAGGCTACGTAGTTTTTTTGGATGGATGATTATAGGGATGTTCCTGACAATGATTCCATTAAGTTTATCAGGTGCTTCTGACAATACGATAGAGTTACTGTCACAAATATCAATATTTTTTGCATTTCCACTATTGTGGCTATATTTAAAAACAAGTAAAAATAATGTTGTTTTTAAAAGCTTTTTTGATAAGCCTGGACGTTTACATTGGGGGTTAATTGTATTAACAACGATCATGGGAATGGTTTTTGCAGTCGGTATATCCCAAATTCAATTTTATATTTTAGCACATACTTTACCTGATTTCTTAGTTACCATGTTAGAAGATGGAAATGTAATTAATACGAGTAACATATACATGACGGTATTTACTTTCATTTCAGCATGTGTATTAGCCCCAATAATGGAAGAGGTTATTTTTAGAGGTTTTTTCTTGCAGCGAATGGCTTACAAATGGGGGATTAAACGAGCGGTTATTATATCCTCTCTTATTTTTGGACTAGGACACTTTGATGTTATCGGTGCTTTCATGTTCGGTGTTATTATGTGCCTTCTATACATAAAGACAAAAAATATATGGACGAATATTGCTGTGCATGCTCTAAATAATTTGATTGCAACGAGTATGCAATTTGTAGGTGGAGATGGAAGTGACGCAATCTCGATTACTGAATTACAAGCACAAAGTAATTTATGGGTCGGCATTGGTTTTGTGATTATCGGTTTATTATGGTTCATTCCTTTTACTTGGAACCAGTGGCGTACAGTAAAAGAAGTTGGTGTGCCACCGATTCGTTTCATAAATGAAGAAAAAGTAGTGAATACATCAGAAGAAAATGAAATATATAGCCAAGTGATAGTAACAGATAGATTGATGGCTGTAGAATTACCTGATGAAGCTGTAAATAAGCTTCGGTTAGAAGAAAATGATTATGTAACAGTTTCTGTAGAAGAAGATAAAATTGTTATAAAGAAAGCGCATAATAGATAATTAAAAAGTAGCTCCTAAAGAGCTACTTTTTAATTTGTAATAATCTCTACACGAAAATTATTACCGTTCTTTACATATTTAATATCTGTAACGATCCGAACGGTTTTTAGAAGTTCAACTTTTTCACCAATTCGAGGGATGGTCGGAACATTGTCCCAAATACCAAGCAAGTCATCTAATTGTGCCGTTTTTTCATAAAACCAGATTTTCAATGTAAAGCCCCTTTCTCGAACTTTATGTATTTTAATACATGATATATCATTTTTATTCTTAATGTAAGGGGTTTTTACTCTTTTTGTGAATAAAGATGAATTAATCTTCTGGGAATATATGTTCAATGTCCGGAGTAAGAGCTACTTCTGATAATACGATATGAGAAACTGTCGTTGCATATGAAGAAACATCATTGATAAATTCTTCAAGTTCAACGAGTGAAGGAACAGAGATTTTTACAATGTAGCACAAGCTTCCTGTTACTCGGTAACAAAAACTTGCAGATGGATAAGACTGAATAAACTGTTGCATACGTGTTGTATCACCATTTTTTAAAGTGATTTCTAAAATACAATCTAAAACAAGTCCTGCTTTTTTATAATTGATATCGATTGTGTATTTTTGAATAATCCCTTCACTTTCAAGTTTACGTACACGTTCTGTAGTAGACGGAGCCGATAAGTTTACTCGTTTTGCTAATTCACGCATCGAAAGGCGGCTATCATTATATAATTCATTTAAAATTTTTCGATCAACACGGTCTAATTGCATTTGTAAATATACCTCCAGTAAAATGATAATTTTTGTAAAGAAAAATTAAAAATTAAGATTCATATGAAATGTAAAGTGAACTTTATTTATTTTACAATAAAAAAGAAGGAAATAGGAGGGGAAATGATGGAGAGAATTACATTATCAAATGTAGGAGATACAAAGTTTCAAAAATTATTAGGTCATAATCCAGATATATTAAATTCGTGGAGTACGTTAGAGAATACACTGTATAGTACAGGGGCCCTTTCCGTAGAGTTAAAGGAGCAAGTAAGAAGAACATTAGCGTTTGGGAATGAATGTCCGTACTGTATGGCAAAGGGAAAGCCGGATGATATACAAAAAATAGAAGAAATTAGCGTAGCCGTTACTTTTGCACATGCATTTGTTCATGACCAAAAGGCGATAGATGATAATATGTTTCATATATTAAAACAATATTGGACTGAAAAAGAAATTGTAGAGCTTTGTGCCTATATTTGTTTTATTACTGCTTCGCAGCAACTTGATTTTCTGTTTCAATTACAGCCCAATTAATTAGGAGGATATTATGCTTAATCAAGCAGCACTTATAATCATTGATGTACAGGAAGCATTTAACTTACCATACTGGGGCGTGAGGAATAACCTTTTGGCGGAAGAAAATATGAAAAGTTTGTTAGAAGAATGGAGAAAAAGAAAACTACCAGTTTTTCATATTCAACATGTAAATAAAGAAAATGTTCAATCGATGTTTTATCAACATGCGGAAACGGTAAACTTTAAAGAAGAAGTGCAACCAATGCCAGATGAAATAATTATCCAGAAATCCGTTAATAGCGCGTTCATTGGGACAAATTTGGAAGAACAATTAAGACAACAAAAATGTAATACGGTAGTGATTGTAGGATTAACAACAAATCATTGTGTGGAGACTACAACACGGATGGCAGGTAATTTAGGGTTTACAACGTATTTAGTGAGCGATACGACGGCTACATTCAATCGTAAAGGTCTGGACGGGACAGAGTATAGTGCAGAGGACATTCACAATATGACACTTGTAAACTTACATGATGAATTTGCCAAAATCGTTACGACTGAAGGTGTTTTAAAATTATTTCAAGAAAATAATTGTGGAATTATGTAGAAAAAAATAAGAATATTTCGTATAATCTAAGTGTAATCATTTTGAAAATAGGGGTGGCATCATATGGAGCAAATTTCAGTAAAGAAAATAGAAAAAGTACTCGTTTTAGCAGGAGAGGATAAACAAAAGCAAAAGGAATTTTATGAATTGCTCTTATCAACGGAGTTTTATGTTGCTGGTTCACTTGAAGCAGAAGACGGGGCAACGGAAGGAACACTTCGTTTGCGTCATTTCCAAGGAGAGGGTAGATGGATCGTTCCGTTCTTTACACAATTGAAATTTGTAAAAGATGTGTTGCCAGAAGGTACGCCCCTTATTACGATACGTGGAAAAGAATTATTTGGTGGCATTGAGAAGGATGCAACAGCTGTATTAAATGTTGGTACTGATATAAGTAAAACATTTATTCCAGAAGAGATTTCAGATATCTCATCTGGACGGATTTTTAATTATTATAAGTAAAAGGAAAAGCTTAGCAGCTTTTCCTTTTTAATTTGAACATGGAGTGGCTATACCAGAAGAAATAGAAACAGTTTTGTTAGTTGTATTTATTGTTGCTGTAGCTCCGAGGGGAATACCGATATTTGGACTTATATGTCCAATCGGTAAACCGAATAACACAGGTATATTATATGGCGTGAAATATTCATATAATATTGTTTGCAATGATTGAGATGGCTTAGAAGGGTTGCAGTCGTGACAACTTGTAAAAATAACGCCGCTGCATTCATTAAACTGTCCAGATAAAAGTAGTTGATTTAACATCCGGTCAATGCGGTACGGTTCTTCACCAATATCTTCAAGCAATAAAAGGTTATTTGATGTATTTATTTCATAGGGCGAGCCAATTATACTTGTTAACACAGTTAAATTCCCTCCAACTAATGTGCCTGTAACTGTACATGGAGAGGTAGGTACGATACATTCTGATGCATATAAGATAGATGAATACGGATGGAATAGTTGATTGAAAGAAGATAAGGAGAGAGAATCTATACCTTTTCCTAATTCTTCAATCATTGGACCATGAAAAGTAACCAGCTCCGCATAACGTGAAAAGGCAGTATGTAAAGCCGTAATATCGCTATATCCCCAAAAAATCTTTGGATTCCGTTGAATGATTTCATATTGAATGTAAGGGAGGAGACGAGCACTGCCGTAACCACCTCGTGCACAAAAGACTGCTTTGACCTCAGTATTTGTAAATGCTTCATGTATATCATCAAGACGAACTTGATCACTTCCAGCTAAATATCCATATTTTTCATAAACACTCTTTCCAATTATTACGGATAATCCCATCTCTTGTAATACGTTCACACCTTTTAATATATTCTCAAGTGTTGGTGGGCCAGACGGTGCAATAACCATTACTGTATCACCTTTTTGCAACGCATTTGGATAAATCATTGTTCTCAGCCTCCTTCTCTTTCAATATATTCGCTTGAGCGAAAGTTCAATCCTTGTAAAAGAAGGGGAAAGCATGTCATATAAAGAAGGTATAGGGAAAGTAGGAGGGAAAATGATGTTTACAAGTCGAGTAATAGATATATTACAAATTAAGTATCCGATTATTCAAGCAGGTATGGCAGGAGCGATTACAACGTCAGAACTTGTTGCAGCTGTGAGTAATAGCGGAGGATTAGGTACGCTTGGAGCAGGGTATATGAGTCCAGAACAAATCCGTGAAGCGATTTATAAAATAAGGGAACTAACAAATAAGCCTTTCGGTGTTAATTTACTTTTAACGAAAGAGATACAGATAGAAGAAGAGAAGGTAAACGAGGCGAAAGTATTACTTAGTGGAGTGAATAGAGAATTAGGTATAGAGGAAGAAAAGACTTTAAAACTTCCAAAAAGCTATAAAGAACAATTACAAGTATTATTAGAGGAAAAGGTACCAGTCGTTAGTTTTGCATTTCAAACGTTAGAAAAAGAAGAAATAGATGATTTGAAAAAGGAAGGGATAAAAGTTATCGGAACAGCTACCCATGTAGCGGAAGCGAAAGCACTTGCTAAGTTAGGGGTAGATATTATTGTCGGGCAAGGTAGCGAGGCAGGAGGGCATAGAGGAACGTTTATTGGGAAAGAACAAGATGCGATGATTGGTACATTTGCATTAATCCCGCAATTAGTAGCGGAAGTACCTCATATCCCGATTGTTGCAGCAGGTGGTGTAATGAATGGGCAAGGGCTTGTTGCGGCATTTGCGTTAGGGGCAGAGGCTGTTCAAATGGGATCAGCCTTTTTAACGAGTGAAGAAAGTATTACGCATGACGTGTATAAAGAGGCGATTTTACATAGTACAGATACGAGTACAACGGTAACCCGTGCGTTTTCCGGGAAATATGCACGGGGTATTCGTAATGAATTTATAGAGAAACATGAAGGAAGAGAAGAGAATTTACCGATGTATCCAGTGCAAAACGTATTAACTTCAAAAATACGTCAAGAAGCAGCGAAGCAAAATAAGGAAGAGTATATGTCGCTTTGGGCAGGACAAGCATCATCATTAGCACGAACGGAATCAGCTCAGCACGTAGTGAAACGTGTCATGAAAGAAGCAGAGAACGTAATTGAACAATTACAAGATGTATATAAAAAAAGACCACTTGAATAATTCAAGCGGTCTTTTCGTTAGTTTGCTTTATAAAATTGTTGGATAGCTTCGTCGATGTAAACCCAGCCTTTCCAACCTAAGTGCATATGATCTTTTAAGAAGTACTTATCATATTCATGATTTGAGAAATCAGCAATTGGATAGCCAGCTTGCTTAATTTGTTCATGAACTTTATTGTAGTATAATTCGCGTTTTTCTTTCGGGAAGCCAGCGTAATCATACCAAGGACCTTTTACAGGAACAGAAATGAAGAGCGGTTTTGCGCCAGATTGTTTTAATAAATCAAGTACAATTTGTAAATCTTCATATTCTGGTGATTGGTCATAAGCATCATTTTTTAAGTAACCTTCACGTTGTTTTAATTTCTTCTTAATTTTGCTATTGAAGTAATCATCTTCGATACCATATTCGTTAGAGCTTGATTCTACTGCACCTGTTTGATCAGCATGCTTACGAGCTTCTTCCCAGTTCATTTGTTTCAATGATGGATCAAGCTGTTCTTTATGTGGCTTAATATTAAACATAGCTGTAAATAAGTCTTTACGATCTAGAATGTTACGATAAATATAAGCGAAAGGTTTAGCAGCAAGTGCTTTTACTTTATACTTTGTATCATCGTAGGCGATACCTTCAAGTGAAATTTTTAATAAAGTTTCTTTTTTAACAATCTCAAAGTTTAATAAGCGTTTTGCAATTTGTTTTTTCATTTCAGGTTTTAAATCATCGTTGAAAATGAAGTGGTAACCTTGTTGTTTGGAAAAGTTAGGTGCAAAGTGTGTCTCATCAATACCTTGTGGTACAAACCATTGCGGAGAAAGAACGAATATCATTTTCTTATCTTTCAATTGATCCATTGTAGATGCGAAGTTTAATACATGTACAAGGTCTTGTGTTCCACCGCGCCCAAGTAGGAATGGTGTGAATCCTTCAGGCTTTACTTTGAAATAATTCGATGGATGGAAAGCATCCATACGTGCGAATTCCGATGAACCGTACATCGGAAGATATTTCGGGTCTGCTAACATCTTTTGCTGTAAAATCATACTTTGAATCTTTTCTTCTTTTAAAGAAGTCGCAGCTTGTTCTACTTTCTCATCACTTAAAAGTGGAAGTAGGAAGCGCGTTGGAATAAGTAAGAATACAGCAAAAAGGGCCAATGCTAAAAGCATCGGACCAAATTTTACTTTGTTCATCGGATTTCTTCCAACTTTTTAATAACCATATTTGGTGTAGCCCATTCATCGCGGTCAAAATCAGAAATAGAAACTTCAATCTCTAAACGCTCTTGGAATTCTACTAATAAAGATACTACAGCGAAAGAATCAAGAATACCTTCTTCAAATAATTGAACATCTAAGTTTTCTTTCACAATATCGTTTTCACATACTTCTTCTAAAATATCTAATACTTGCTCTTTGAATTCTGCCATTTTTAAAATCTCCTTTATATCCGAAATATATTATATGTGCAACTTCTTAATGGGATAAGAAGGGTGCATTAAAAGTATCTGTTAAGGTGTCCAGAGAAGATCAGGAAACCGAAACATACAACGTGGAACGTAATTACAATCGCAAGGACGTGTGTAAATTTATTGTTTGGCCAAAACTTATGCTTCTTGTTTTTTCGTTCGAAAATATCGAATAAGATAAACAAGGCAGCGTGATATAGACCATAAATAACATACTGCGCAACAGCGCTTCCTTGGATGTGCCAAATTCCCATAATGAAAAAGTTTAAAAATGCACCGATATACGAAATTGTGTAACGGTTCTTAATTAACTTTTTCTTCGTTGCAAAAAAGACGAAACGCATGTAAATAAAATCACGGAACCAGAATGATAAACTCATGTGCCAGCGGTTCCAGAAGTCTTTAATGTTACGACTAAGGAATGGCTTATTAAAGTTTTCTGGAGTTTTAATTCCCATCATGTAACTGATACCAATTACGAACGCACTATAACCTGCAAAGTCAAAGAATAACTGCATGCTAGTAGCGTACATAAAAATCACATTAGATAAAAGTGTATCTTGATTGGCGAATACTGCCTTTACAAGATATGTTGTTATCAAGTGCGCGATTATAAATTTATACAGAAAACCTTGGAAAATACGGTTAATCCCTGTATATAGTAACTTTTGATATTCCTCAGCACTAGGCGGCTTTTGAATATCTTTTTGGAATCTACGGTAACGATCGATAGGTCCACTTGAAATCGCAGGGAAGAATAAAACGAATTCCCAGAAATTAAAGAAGGAAAGTTCTTTAATTAAATTATCACGAACTTCAAAGACCATCTGTACAGCTCTAAATGTTACGTAAGACATACCTGCGAAAACAATAAAATGCAATTCAGGTACAAACGGTGCGATTTTTGCCAAAATAAGCGGTAAAATCGATAAAATAACAGCTATACAAAACGTGAATGTACTATTATTTTGTTTTCTTAAAATTAAATAGCCTTTAATAAGGGCATATTGCCAAATAATAAATGCGGCTAACATGATTGCTTGCTTCGGTTTATCAGAGAAGATAATAACGAGCATTACTAATGTTAAAACGGCATTATATTTACGCAACATTTTACCTTTTAATCCAGCTATGATAGTAGGTATTAATAAAATGCCTACTATAGCGAAAAAATAAAATGATCCATATGCGGTCATGCTGTAACCTCACTCAATAATTTTTTGCGATCTACCTTTCCATTTGGTGTCATTGGAATAGAAGATTGATACATGAATTTACGTGGAATCATGTAATTTGGTAATCGCTCATTGAGTTCTTTTTTGATTGCAGATGTTAATTTGAATTCTTTTTCAAACGAATGCTCTCCAGGAACAACAACCGCTAATAAGTAATCATATTTTTCACCTTTTTTAATTGGAACAACAACTGCACCTTCTACGTAAGAACACGCGCGAAGATGATGTTCGATTTCTTCTAATTCCATTCGATAACCATGAAGCTTAATTTGGAAATCAAGACGACCATTATAGAATAGAAGACCATTTTCTACATAGCCAGCATCACCTGTTTTATAGGCGCGCTCACCATCAATCATGGTAAATACTTTTTCTGTTAATTCAGGGCTTCCTAAATAGCCAACGCTTACGCTTGGACCGACAATTACGATTTCACCTTTTTCACCGTCAGGTGCAATTGTACCATCTTCTTTCATAATAAGAAGGCGACAGTCTGATTTACAGTAGCCAACTGGAAGTGATTTGTATTGATCAAGCACTTCTTCTGTAACGTGAATGCCTGTTACAGCAACAGTAGCTTCTGTTGGACCGTACGTATTCATAATTGCTGCTTTCGGGAAACGCTCAATTAATTTTCTAGCTACTTCATTTGGTAACACTTCACCGCAGAATAAGAATGTTTTCATGTTTGGTAGCATACTTTCAGAGAAAGAGGCTTCCATTAAACACATTTCTGCGAAAGATGGTGTCGAAGTCCATACTTGTATATCCGATTGCTCTAAAGAAGCAAACAAGTCTTTTGGACGTGCAATCATGTCTTTATCGATTGCCCAAAGTGTACCACCTGTTACTAATGATGGGTAAATATCCATTACAGATAAATCGAATGAGAAAGGTGCTTGGTTTAAGAATACTTGCCCTGTTTGTAAGTTGAAATCTTCTACAGCCCATTTTGTAAAGCTAACAAGACAGTTATAAGTAATCTGAACCCCTTTCGGATTACCTGTACTTCCTGATGTGTAAATAATGTAGAAGTTCTCATCACCTTTTACCGCATGTTCAGGATTTGGAGTATTCCCTTTATGAGTAAAGAAAATATCTTTTAAGTTATCTTCACTTGTAATGCGAACTGGTAAGTCCGTTACCGTTACTTCTGCCCCTGATAACAGTAATTTCGCACCAGAACTTTCAGCAATACGTTGTACACGATCAGCTGGAATAGATAAATCTACAGGAATGTAAGCATGTCCAGCTTTTACACAACCTAAAAAGTTAATAATCATTTCAGGTTGCATATGGCCATAAACCATAATTGGTGAACGATCATCTGGATACTCAGAAGAAATCCAATGTGCTAACGCATCAGAATCTTCCTTTAATTGTTTGTACGTAATTTTCGCATCTCGCCAAACAAAAGCGGTTTGATCAGGCGTTTCTACAGCCCACTTTTCAATTTGTTCTAATAACTTCATAACGTTCCCACCCTAGAATTCATTGTAAATAAATGTACTTGTGTTTGTATCATGGAATCCATACAACCAAAGTAATGCAAATAAAATTGCAAGGTAATAAACCGTCTTTGCAACCCATTGTGTGAGTGGTTGAGACCATATCTCTTTTAATCTTTCCATGTCTTTCCCTCGCTTAATGAAATAATAGCTCTTTGTAGGTATCATGTCCTACATGATTGTGAAAAAAACAAAATCCCACATTTTAGGTAAAAATAAGTCAAAAGGCTCTTTTCTGATATTAGCACTAAATACTAAAAAAGAAAATCCCTAACTTAGCAATTATATTACATTCAGCATGAATTTGTAATGGGTTTGACATGTAAATAGGAAGTGGATTGTGTGAATGTATAAAAGTGGATTGTGAGAAGGCGAGAAAATATAATATTTGTTTTGTTATTCCTGAATTGGAGTGGGTTAATAATCACTGGGTACTTAGTACATTTTCAAGGTATAGAGCCTTTTAAAAGGAGGTAATTATTATGAAAAGAGAGTGGAGGAGTGTTATTTCAGAGGAAAATATCATTAAATGGAGACGGCATTTCCATAAGTATCCGGAATTATCGTTTCATGAAAAAGAAACTTCGCAATTTATATATGAAACATTATGCTCATTTTCTTCTTTTGAAGTAACGAGACCAACGCAGTACAGTGTGCTAGCAATTAAAAGAGGAAGGCAACAAGGAAAAGTAGTTGCGATTCGAGCTGATATAGACGCATTACCAATTCAAGAAGAGACACTAAAGCCATATGGATCGGTTAATAAAGGTGTAATGCACGCATGCGGGCACGATGCACATACAGCTATTTTATTAAGTACAGCAGAGACGCTAGCAAATATGAAGGAAGATTTTGCAGGCGAAATCCGTCTGTTCTTTCAGCACGCAGAGGAAGTGTATCCCGGTGGTGGACAAGAAATGGTGGAGGCCGGTGTTATGGACGGCGTCGATTATGTAGTAGGTTTGCACGTTATGTCTGGATTAGAAAGTGGAAAGATAGGAATTGTATATGGCCCTATGATGGCAGCACCAGACGTATTTACAATTGAAATTTTAGGAAAGGGTGGTCACGCGGCACGACCAGAAGAAACGATAGATCCTATTGCTATCGGAGCACAAATTATTACAAATTTACAACATATCGTATCAAGAAATACAAGTGCTTTTATGCATAGAGTAGTGTCAGTTACACAATTTCATGGGGGGATGGCCGATAATATCATTCCTAGTGCAGCAGCTTTAATGGGAACTGTTCGATCTTTTAATCAAACATTAAGAGAGGAAGCAAAAGAGAAAATTGAGCAAATTGTAAAAGGAATTACAGAAGCACATGGGGGAGATTATACATATACGTATCGTTACGGATATGATCCAGTTGTTAATAATGAGTACATTACGAAAATAGTAGAAAAAAGTGCGATAAAATTGTTCGGAAATCAGCGTATTGTGCATCTTGAACCTTCTATGGGAGGGGAAGATTTTTCAGCGTATTTAAGAAAAGCACCTGGTTGTTTCATTAAATTAGGAACAGGGAATAAAAATATTGATACTTGTTATCCACATCATCATCCGAAATTTGATGTGGATGAATCGGCTTTAATTAATGGAGTGGAACTATTTTTAGAGGCAACTATAAGACTACTAGAAATTGATAAAGCATAAAAAAAGGCAACTGCACTCTATTGCAGTTGCTTTTATTTCTTCCGTCAGAGAGGGCTGAGAAAGAACTATGCTCATTTATAGTATATGAATAGCTAACGGACAAGCTTGTACATTTTAACTATTTTTTAAAAAATAGTTATTGACTTTGATAATCAATTTCAATTAATCTAATGGTATAATTGAAATTGATAATTATTATCAATGAAACAGATGAGGAACCTTAATGAGAAAAACATTTCACCTTTTACGAAGGGGATTAAAAGGTGAAATGTTGATAAGCATATTGAATGGCAACGAAATGTAATTCGTTCTGAATATGTAGATGAGAAGAGTACACTTCAAACAGAAAAAGAGATACAAGGTAAAAGGAGAGGTTCAGTTGAGTAAGTTAGTAATGATTTTTGCAAGTATGAGTGGAAATACAGAGGAAATGGCTGACCATATTGCGGGTGCGATTCGTGAAACAGAAAATGAGATTGAAGTAATTGATATTATGGATACACCAGAAGCTTCTATATTAGAGCAATATGACGGGATTATTTTAGGTGCTTATACTTGGGGAGATGGTGATCTTCCTGATGATTTTTTAGATTTTTATGATGCAATGGATTCTATTAACTTAACTGGTAAAAAAGCAGCTGCATTCGGTTCTTGTGATTCGGCTTATCCGAAATACGGGGTAGCGGTTGATATTTTAATAGAAAAGCTGCAGGAGCGCGGGGCAGCAGTTGTGTTAGAAGGATTGAAAGTAGAATTAACGCCAGAAGATGAAGATGTAGAAAAATGTTTACAGTTTGGAGCTGAATTCGTAAAACACCTTTCTTAATGGCAGAAGGGAGATGAAGAGCAATTGCATGAGAAAATCTCAATCAAAACGATGACAGATTACCATTTGTATGATTTTATGCGTTGTCCGCATAAATTTTATTTCCGTCATATAAAAAGAAGAGAACCTTCTTCATTTGAATGGCAACAAATAGCGCAAATGATTGTGAATCAAATTATTAATGAATATTACACGCTACCTGCGGGCCAACAAACGAAAATTGTACTTTTAATATTAATAGAAAAGTATTGGAAAAAAGTAAGGATTAATATGTTTGCTTCAAAGGCGGAGTACTATATTGTTTTAGCAAAGCTAACTGATCACTTATTACAGTTTGTTGAAAGGGATGATAGTCAGGCACCGCCGTTATTTTTATATGAGAAGTTTCAAACATATATGGAAGAGTTAGGTGTCCACATGTCATTGACATTTGAAGTTGGTGAGTGGAGTGCTGAATCGTTTGTAATTAAAAAGTATGTTGTCGATGCGGATGAGGAAATGCTTGCTCTTTGTCAGAAGCTAATGACAGTATTCAGTTATAAAGCTTTCGGTATTCTTCCGGGGAAAATTGAAGTTATTAATTTAATAGAAGGAACTAAGTATGAGTACATTCCAAAGCAGGAAGATATTATAACTGGAATGGATGATTTATTTAGAATGAAAGAAATGTTGCAACAACCTGAGCACTATACAGAGCGTCATTTTCGTTCTGAGTGTATGAGTTGTGCGTTTCGTAGTGAATGCCAAAGGGAAGAAGTAAAGAAAGAAGCGAAGCAGAAGAAAAATATAGTACATTAAAGGATGCAATTTTGCATCCTTTTTTGTTATTGACATGAAAAGCTTTTCATCATTTACCGTATATTTGTAGCAGATTAATAAAGGGAGGAATAATCAATGAAAGATGAAACGGCAGTATTTCAATGGTTAAAAGAACAGAATGCTCCTTTTGGAATTCAACTGCAAATTTTACAGGCATTTCAATTGTATAAAGTTATTGTTGAAATGGATAAAAAGTTAATGATGTATGAGGAGAGAGAGTATAGGGAGAGAATTTAATCTCGTCCCTGTAGTATTGCTTTAAGCTGTTCTTCATTCTTCTTTAATGTTATTTCGTTGTTTGTTTCAATGTTATAAATAAGGTTATGTAGTAAAGGGCTGTATTGATAAAAGGTAGTGATGCGGTGAATGAATAATGGATCGCGGTGAGAAATAAGTGTACTGTATTGTTCATATACAGATGTAGTAAACTCACGACCGAAATCATAATATAGCCCAGCAAAATCAAAAGCGGGATCGCCAATTTGAGCATCTCCAAAATCGATAACACCTGAAATGGTTTTGTTCAAGTTGTTAAATAAAATGTGGTGATGTGTAAAGTCAGCATGGATGATTGTATTTTGAAAGGCAGATTTAGCTATACAGGTAAAGAAATTTTCGAATAAACGATTTAAGGCTGATTTCTGTAATGAAGTAAGATTGTTAGTAAAATATTGATTTAATTTTGTTTGTAGTTCTTTCCAGTAGGTAAGTGTTTTTTCGATAGGGAACCCTAGCGTTTCAGTACGTTTTAAAGGAATACTATGTAAAGCCGCAAGGAAAGTGGCTAATTGTGTAATAATTACTTCAAGTTCTTTTTTCTCTAGCTTTGCAAGTAGTTCAGTTGTTAACGGTTCACCATGAATGAGAGGATAATAGCTGCAAAATGGAACGGTATTACAATTATTCTTATACAATAGTTTATACTTAGGGACTGCAATTTCTTGTAATGAATGAGAAAGAATAGTGCACAGTTCTTTTTCTAACGGAATTCGCTGTGCATATTCAAGTTTTCGCGGGAAACGAAATAGTAGTTCGTCATTTATAATAACCGCTATATTATCCCACCCTTCTTCATTTTGTATATATGAATGTATAGAAAGATCTGGTAGAGCTTCTTTTATATATTGTTTGTAAGAGTCCATAATTGTTCCTCGTTTCTAAGTTAAAGGTAGGGTATTCTATTTTATGATATCAGAATTTTCTTTCTATATGTTAAAATATAACTATCATTAATGGAGGAGGGTGGGGTGCATTATGAAGAAAAGAATATTAATCATTTCTCTATGTATCGCTTTTGGATTGTTTTGGCCATATAAAGAGGAGGTTTTTGCCACCTTTAAACCGATAGATCGCTACGAGTTAAATAAGGAATTAAAGAACAAAAGTATAGAAACTTTAACTGATAAAGAAATGAAAATGATAGGAGAACACTTTGTGACAGCGCAACTAGCAGTGTTTGAGTTTAATAATAAAGAAGATGTGAAACGAAAAGGTGAAGAAATATTTGTAAGTAGAGGGTATGAACAGTTAATAGAAAATTATTACCCAAACCGTTTTCGGGATTTAGAGTATAAATTTACAAACGAAGAGATACGTGAAGAGACAGATGAGAGTTTTCGCTATCATGCTGTAGCGTACGTTACTGGTATTGAAAATGGCAAGAGAAGTGAAATGAAATTAAATTATGACATGAAAATTGTAAAGGTTAATAATTTATTCATGGTGTTAGAACAAAAACAATATGTACAATAAAAAACCCTCTAGAAGCAGAGGGACTTTAAAGATTTTCATTTTGTTGACCAAGTTCTTTTTGAGCAATGTATAAATTTCCTTGCTCAACTTGTTTCAGTGTATGAACAGAATCTCCTGTATATCCTTTTTCCGTTTTCACAGTTCTTTTTGAACGATTTGAATCTTGTTTCTTCATATAATAGACCACCCTTCTTTAAAAATAGACGAAAATGATGAGCACGAGTAATACAGCTGCGAAAATGGTAATGCCCATTAAAAAAGAAGTATTTTTATATTTAGGTGGCTTATGTACATCTTGCCGATATCCAGGTGAAATTTCAGAGGCGAATTCTTCATCGAATGATTGTTTCTTTTGTTTTTCGTCCATATGTATCCACCTTTCTTTTTCATTATGTTACACGTTACAAGAAAAAATATGCATGAAGAAAACAGCCGCTATATCATTAGCGGCTGCTTTGCGTTGTATATTTTCTTTGTACTTGAAAGAGACGGATAAGCAGGAAGATTGCTCCAAATGCTAGACCGATAATAAGACCGATCCAATAACCTTTTGCTGCCCAGTCAGTATAAGTTGCTAACATGTAGCCAAGAGGTAGACCTATTACCCAATAAGCTATTAATGTCATAATTAAGGCAACATTTACGTCTTTATAACCACGAAGTGCTCCTTGTACTGGAGTTGCAATCGCATCTGAAATTTGAAATAAAATCGCGAATATAAGAAATTCTTTAGCTAAATGATGGACATTTGCATTTGTCGTATAAATAGAAGCAATTTCATCATCAAAGAAATAAAGAAGGATTGAATATAAAAGAGCGAAAGCAAGGGCTAACCCAATTCCGATAAATCCATATTGTTTCGCATTATTGTATCGTTTTGCTCCAACTTCAAATCCAACGGCTATCGTCATTGCCATTGCTAAACTTAAAGGAGTCATATATAACAAGGAAGCAAAGTTCATAGCTGCTTGATGTGCTGCTATTGTTGTCGTACTAAAATTACTCATCATAAGTGTTACCGCAGCGAAAATACTCGTCTCAAAAAAGATAGCAAATCCGATAGGGACGCCAAGTTTCAGGAATTCCTTCCAGATTGTAAAGGAAGGGCGGTATAACTGTTTAAAGATATTGAAAGAAGCGAAAGGCTCTTTCGTACGAATAATAATAACCGTAATAATTAAAATACACCAATAAGTTGCTGCAGAAGCGATTGCCGCACCAACACCACCGAGTTTTGGAAAGCCAAAGTGACCAAAAATTAATAAGTAATTTAATACTACATTAATTGGTAATGATAGTAATGTAATAATCATCGTTGTTCGAGTTTTTCCTAATGCATCAATAAATCCACGTAAGACGGTGTAAGTAAATAAAGGGATAATTCCAATCGCGATAATAATTAAAAATTGTGCTGCAATACGTTCCACCGGTTCTTCTAATTGCATGCCATTTAAAATAGGTGAAACAGCGAAGAATCCGATAAGGATAACAACGAAACTAGCACAAATTGCTAAATATACTGCTTGTATGACAATGTGGGGAACGTCCTCCTTTTTCTTTGATCCAACGAGCTGTGCAACAATAGGAGTAGTAGCCATTAAAATTCCTGTTAAGCCGGTACTAACGGGAAGCCATATACTTGTTCCGATAGCAACACCCGCTAAATCAATAGGACTCGCATGTCCTGACATTGTCGTATCAAAAAAGCTCATCGCAAATAATGACATTTGCGTTACAAAAATCGGGAAAAAGAGTAATAAAAATTGCTTTAACTTTTGTGAGAATGAATTAGTTTCTTTCATAAAATCCCCTTTCAACGTAAAAAACAAACTCTTATTATCATACAATTTAATCAAAAAATAGAAAAGAAATAAGCGTATACAACAAATGAAATCAATAAAAAAAGGATGCACTTTGAAAAGGGATAAGGTATTATGATAAGGTGTGAAAAAATTACATATGCGTTATTAAGGAGGCACTAATTGTGGCTGATTGGTTAATTGGATTAATCATGGGTGCTGTTGAAGGTTTAACAGAGTTTCTACCAGTATCATCAACAGGACATATGATTTTAACAGGACACTTAATTGGATTTGAAGACGATAGAGCGAAAGTTTTCGAAGTTGTTATTCAGTTGGGATCGATTTTAGCAGTTGTTGTTATATTTTGGAAGCGTTTATGGTCATTAGTTGGAATAGGGAAAGTAACAGATGGGCCATCGTTAAATTTATTACATATTATTATCGGGATGATCCCTGCTGGAATTCTTGGTGTATTATTCCATAGTACAATTAAAGAAGTTTTATTCGGTCCAGGACCGGTTGTTATTAGCTTAGTAGTTGGTGGTATTTTAATGATTGTTGCTGAGAAGTTTTCAAAACCAAGTACAGCAAGAACGTTAGATGAAATTACATATAAGCAAGCATTTACAATTGGAATGTTCCAATGTTTAGCACTTTGGCCAGGATTTTCTCGTTCTGGATCAACAATAAGTGGTGGTTTATTAGCTCGCGTTTCGCATACAGCGGCAGCTGAATATACGTTCATTTTAGCGGTACCAATGATGGTAGCTGCAAGTGGCTTAGATTTAATTAAAAGCTGGGATATATTAAGCTCGGCTGATATAACGTTATTTGCAACTGGATTTATTACAGCATTCGTTGTTGCGTTGCTTGCAATCGTTTCATTCTTAAAATTATTAGCTCGTGTAAAACTAACACCGTTCGCTTACTATCGTTTCATTTTAGCTGCGGTATTCTATTTCTTCATTATGTAAGTATAAAATATCAGCAATACCCTATAGAATAGACACTTGAAAAAAAGTCTACACTGTAGGGTATTTTTTTATAGAGAGAGAAAAATGAAACTTTTACCTTCAATTACTTGTATTTCACCATGTGAAATATGCCATAATGATTTCGTTATAATAATTTTAAGGAAATCGATAGGGTATTTGAGAGGAGCAATTTAGTGAGTTTTGCAATAGAAATAGTAATTCCAGCACCAATTGATGTTGTATTTGATTATGTACACAATGACGAGAAAATACTAGAATGGAGTACCTTTATGGTAGAAAATAGGTATCCTTCAAATATAGATGTTGAAAACCCTCGTGAAGGTGACAAATATATATCTGTGCAAAAGATGGGGAAGAAAATATATGAATTTGAGGCGGAAATTTTAGAGTATGATGAACCGTATATCGTTTCAGTTGGATGTGAGATGAAGCAAGGTTATACAGCTGCAACTTATATGTTAGAAGAGGATGAAGAAGGTACATCGCTTACTTTAATCGTAGAATTTGAACCGAAGAATTTTTTATATAAGATTATGTACAAGTTGACTTGGTGGATGACACGTGGAATATACATGGGTGAAATGGAACGTTTAGCAGCGTGCGTAGATGCTGTATATTCTCAGAAAAAAGGATTATAATTTAGTAAAATAAAAAACCTGCCGAAATCGGCAGTTTTTTTTATTTTACTACTTTCTCAATCATGCTTTCCATTACATGTTCCCAAAGAGAAGTATCATCAGCTAATGTAGCACGGAAATTAGCATACATTTCTTTTTGTTTCTCTTCGAATGTTGGATCTTCTTTTTCAGGTAATGTAGCGCGCATTGAAGTTACTAATTCTTGTACTTTTGGAGCGCGTGGTCCAAAGACGGCTTGTTCATTTCCGTCTTTATCAATGAAAATAAAGATTGGAATCGCACGTGCTGTTCCGTTTGTTAAGTATTGATCCATTAACTCTAAGTTTTCATCGCGAATTAATAAACGCATATCAATATTTGCAACTTCAGAAATTCGTTTCATAACAGGTACACATAAAAGAGCGTCGCCGCACCAGTCAGCTGTTAATACGATAACGCGCCAGCCATCATTTTGACGTTCTTCTAAAACTGGAAGTAATTCATTTGGAATTAAAAAGTTATTGTAAATGTGTAGTAGCTCGTATTGGTTTACTTTCATTTCATTCACATATGTATCAAAGGACATGCCTTTATCAGCCCATTGTAGTAAGTTCATAAGTAACACCTCTTTAGTATGATTTATTTTTATTGTACCAATTTTTATATAGAAAAGCTTGTATTCTTACTCTTTCTTATCACTAAATAATTTATTTAGTGTGTAAAGGAATAGTGTGACACATAATTCAGCTATGTTGGGCATTTGTACACTCTCTATCCAGTCATCGGCGGTATGTATGACAAACCAATCTAACGTAATTTCAATTATAGAGAGCAGAGCAATTGAGAGCCAATTGGGCATACTTGTCATCATTGGATGTAGGAGCACTTTAAAGAAAATGAATATAAAATATGTAATACCGTCTAATAAAAGAATGAGTAAAAAAAAGAGTAGTAGAGCTGTTCTTGATGAATATTCTATACCTGTAATATGAAAGATTCCTACATATACAAAAAATATAAATGCAAAGAATATAATGAGAATAAGAATAACAACACTAATAATAATAGTCTTATCTTTTAGACTGAGATTAGAAAGTTTGTCTTCTTCACTCATTGCCCCAACTCCTTTTTCTGGAAAATCAATTTCATTGTACCATGAAATATCTATTAAAAAACTACGAATTATGGGGAAATAAGGTGACAAAAAGTAAGATTTCGTGTAAAATTATTAATAAGGTTTTTATTTAACTAAATTAAATAAAAGGGGCTGTCAAAGTTGTCTCAAAATCGAGAACAATTAATGGAAGAACTATCGACAAATGTTTTTGCAATGTTTCGCACGTTGCGTAATGATATTGGAAAAATATTTGGTGGTTACATACCGTGGAATGAGTTCATTGTCCTTAGAATATTGAACCGTACGAATAAAGAAATGGTCTCACGTGTAGCTAATGAGTTAAATGTGTCGAATAGTCATATTACAGCTGTTACAGAAAAATTAATTAATAAAGGCTTTGTAACTCGTTCACGTTCTACATCAGATCGCCGAGTTGTATATTTAGAGATTACAGAACAAGGGAAAGAGTTAGTTGCGAAAATGGAAGGTGAGAAAAAGAAATATTTACAAGAAAGATTTTCCGCACTTTCAGAAGATGAAATGGATATAATGATATCTATTTCTAAAAAACTTATTTAAATAATTACAAATAAGAAAACGCTTACCTAATTAAAAAGAAGACCTTCCTCATATATGGAAGGTCTTCTTCTGTGTGTAATAGATGATAAAAAATAAAATGTGTATGAAAAAAGATAGAGCGCCATACTACTAATAAAGGAAGGAGGGAGAAATATGACGAATCGTAATGGTAGTCAAGGAAGTGGAAATCAAGGTTCACCAAAATCAGGGCAATTCCAGCAGGAGTTTAGTACTGAATTTGAAACGGGAAATGATAATAAAGGAAAAGAATATCGTTCGAAAAAAGGAAGTAAATCAAAAAAGGAGTGAAATGATTCACTCCTTTTTTGATTTAAGATGCTGCAGATTGATCCGTATTATATTTTTCTTCTGATTTTGCAACAATCATTGCACAAATTGCATCACCGGAAATATTTACAGCAGTTCTAGACATATCTAGAATGCGGTCAATACCGATAATTAAAGCAATGCCTTCTACTGGTAGATTTACTTGATTTAAAACCATCGTAAGCATTACTAGTCCAACACCTGGTACACCTGCAGTACCGATACTAGCTAGTACAGCAGTTAATACGACCATAGCTAATTGTGGTAATGTAAGTTCAACGCCGTATACTTGAGCGGTTTTCATGGCAAATGGAAGGGACGCATTAGAGCTAGATGTACTAAATCCAATTGCCATTACCGGACCGAAATGTTTAAAGAAACGAATAATACTTTCTTTGGCTAGTACCTTTAATAAGCCGCCGTATACGAAGACACCGTGAATAATGAGTACCAACATAACGACAATCATATACTTGAACATCGCAGCGACGCCTGCAAGACCCATTTTACCAACGGACGAAGCGAGCAACCCGAATGTTCCGATTGGAGCTAATTTCATGACGAGATTAACAAGATACATCATTAATTCGTTGCCCTGTTCAAGTAATGAATGGACACCTTGAACTCGTTTTCCTAAAACAGCTAAACCGAGTCCGATCAATGCGGCAAAGGCAATAATTTGTAGCATGTTCCCATCAGCCATCGCTTTTGCTGGATTATCTGGCACAATATTCAGCAATGTATCAACGAAAGATGTTTCAGTTTTTGCACCTTCATACTTAAGCCCGTCTGTTTTAAAGTTACCGCCAGCTCCTGGTTTTATGATAAGTGCAAATGTAACTGCAATAGAGATAGCGACAGCTGTTGTTACGAGAAAGAATGAAATTGATTTTAAACCAATTCTTCCAAGTTGTTTCGGATCTTCAAGACCAGCAGCCCCAAGTACGATAGAAATGAACACAACAGGAACAACTAGCATTTCAATAAGGCGAATAAACAGTTGACCAAGTGGATTGAACGCATATTGATTCAATGGCTCAAAAATAGATGGAGCAGCTAAATTTAAAGTGAGTCCGACAACTAGACCGAGAAATAATGCAATTAAGATTGCCTTTGTTTTTGTAAAATTGCTTTCTAAATTAATTATACCGAAAAAATACCTATTTTGACAATATTTTCTGAATATTCAGTGTGAAAATGTCTGTTTCAATGTATATAGTCCAGTTTTGCTGAAATATGTGGAAAGAATACATTTATGTATTTGGAAAAAAATAGACCATCACATGATGGCCTAGGGAAGGGGACAATTTATGTCAATTTAATTAGGGATGGAAAGCTGTTCAAGACACTGGGGAATGTCTTATAAATTAGGGAGGAACAGCTCCGATACGTATACTATAAAAGGTAGATGTGATCCTCGTGTGAACATGGAGTGAAAGAGAGAGGGAGTTTCAAATAAAAGATAGAAAGAATAAAAAAATAAGACCATCACATATATGATGGTCAAGGGAAGGGGACAATTTATGTCAATTTAATTAGGGATGGAAGCTATTCAAAGACACTGGGGAATGTCTTATAAATTAGGGAGGAACAGCTTCGATACATATACTATAAAAGGTGGATGTGATCCTCGTGTGAACATGGAGTGAAAGAGAGAGGGAGTTTCAAATAAAAGATAGAAAGAATAAAAAAATAAGACCATCACATATAGGATGGTCAAGGAAGGGGACAATTTATGTCAATTTAATTAGGGATGGAAAGCTGTTCAAGACACTGGGGAATGTCTTATAAATTAGGGAGGAACAGCTCCGATACATATACTATAAAAGGTAGATGTGACCCTCGTGTGAACTTGGAGTGAAAGATATGGGAATTTGAAAAGGGATAAAATAGTTGTTGTAAGAGTTATAGTATAAGTGGAGATATAATAGAAAATATTCTTTTGTAAAACGATAGGAGTCTGAATATAAAAAAAAGTTGAAATCTATGAAAAAAAGGATTATGCTCAACTATATTATGAGAATATAAGGTTTATCCCGCTACTTGTAGGCTCTTAAAGAGTCTTTATTTATGAGGGGATAAAAGCTTCACTTGATAAAGGGAGTTAGTGATATGGAAGTAGCAAAAAAACAAGGGTTGTATAATCGTTTTATACGATTGAATCCACCACAAATTTTAGCATTAGGCTTTTTTTGTTTAATTGTGGTCGGAGGATTGTTATTAAAGTTACCGTTTGCAACGAAAGTACATATTAGTTGGGTAGATGCTTTCTTTACAGCTACGTCGGCAGCGACTGTAACCGGTTTAGGTGTTGTAGATACTGCGAGTACGTTTACGATGTTTGGTGAAATTGTTATTATGTTTTTAATTCAAACGGGTGGTCTCGGTCTTATGACGATAGCCATTTTAATTGTTTGGGTATTAGGGAAAAAAATTGGTTTACGCCACCGATTATTAATTGGAGAAGCATTTAATCAAACAAATATTGGTGGTCTTGTGAAATTAGTAAAACGTGTTTTTATTTTTTCTATTTGTATTGAGCTAATTGGAGTTATCTTTTTATCGATTCGCTTTATTCCAGATTTTGGTTTTGGAAAAGGTTTATACTATAGTATTTTTCACGTTATTGCGTCATATAATAATGCCGGCTTTGCGCTTTGGCCAGATAATTTAACAAGATATGTAGGAGATCCTATTATTAATATGGGGATTTGTTCTTTAATTGTAATAGGAGGGTTAGGATTTACGGTATTAATTGATATATGGTATAGCCGTAGTTTCCGAAAATTATCACTGCACTCCAAAATCATGATTGTTGGAACGATAGCACTTAATGTTATTGCGATGCTTGTGATTTTTGTATTGGAATATAATAATGTGAAGACTTTGGGGCACTTATCTTTAAATGGAAAATTATGGGCTTCGTTCTTCCAAGGAATTACACCTCGTACAGCTGGTTTTAACACGGTAGATTATGGGGGGATGGAAGAGTCATCGATACTATTTACAATGGTATTAATGTTTATTGGTGCGGGAAGTGTATCGACAGGCGGTGGAATTAAGTTAACGACATTCGTTATTTTAATTACATCAGTTCTTTCTTTCTTTAGAAAGAAAGAGGATTTTGTTTTATTTCAGCGTACGATTAAAATGTCGACAGTAACGAGAGCGTTAGCAATTGTCGTTGCTAGTCAAATACTTATTTTTACAGCGGTATTTGTATTAATGCTTACAGAAGACTTCAGTTTTATTCAGTTATTATTTGAGACAATTTCAGCGTTTGGTACAGTAGGGTTAACAATGGGGATTACTGCGAAGCTATCGGCGTTTGGAAAATGTATTATTATGTTTGTTATGTTTTGTGGATTAATCGGACCGTTAACACTTGTGTTCTCTTTGGCACGACCAGCAAAACAAAAAATTAAATATCCATCAGAAGATGTATTTACAGGATAAGGTATCCCGCATAAAGCGAGATACCTTTTTCTTTTTAAAAAAGAGAGAACAATAAACCAATAAGCGCCACTCGGAATAAAATCGCAATGAGTGCAGCGATACCACCCACAATGGCAGCGGTACCGCCAGTTACAGTAGCCCCGCGATTATAAGCGTAAATACCAAGTAGAACAGACACAAGACCAAATAGTGTTGGGAATGTGAATAATGATAATATTGCTAAGGCAAGAGCAATGAAACCAGCAGTCGATCCAGCTGCAGACGATCTTACATCATCGTTATCTTTATCATCATAATCGATACGCTGTGGTGCAACTTCAGCTGCGTATTCTTCTTTATAATCACTATCTATTCGATCTCTTTTTTTATATTCATCAAATTTCTCAGTCAAAGTAAGGACTCCTTTCATAACAAGGTTCAATAGTAGTATGTATCTCTTTTTCCTTTTTATCCGAGCATGTACAGGGAGTAATATCCAATTGGAAAGTGGAAAATGTTTTTTCAAAATAGGAAAACTTAGTATGACTTCCTCTATTTTGGAAAGTATAAAAAAGAATAATGAGGAAAGGGTGTAGTACATAATGGAACATCCAATTGAAAATTTAATGAAAACAGCAATGACAAATTTAAAAGAGATGGTAGATGTAAATACGATTGTTGGAAGTCCGGTTTCAACAGCTGACGGAAATGTAGTATTAACAGTATCTCAAGTGGCTTTTGGTTTTGGAGCTGGTGGAAGTGACTTTAAAGGTGATTTTATTTCCGAAAAACATAACGGCGGACAAGGGCAGCATAAAGAGAACAAGCAAAGTCATCCATTCGGAGGCGGAAGCGGGGCTGGGGTTTCTATTAGCCCAGTTGCTTTTTTAGTAGTTGGTTCTAACGGTGTGCAAGTGTTGCATCTCAATAGTAGTACACATTTAATTGAAAAAGCGTTAAATACTGTGCCAAGCACTGTGGATAAATTTGTGAATGGTCGCCAAAAGTGAACTTGCATTTTTTAGGAATTATGATATATTAGAAAAAGTGCGCTTTAGGACGATCGGAATAATTGAACTGTAAATATATATGATGTGTGGAATAAGGGAGAGGAATTTATGATTAATATCAAAAACTTAGTAGTTGGCTTATGTATGTTAGTAAGCGGTTTTGTTGTATATGTAATAAAAGAAAAAGCTCCATTCTAAAACAGACAAACCGTTAATGTCTGTTTTTAATTTGTAAAAAATGTTGACAAGTTATTGTATTGGTGTTAAAATTTTAATTCGTGTCTCGGTTAAAGCTAGTGTAAAGTAAATAAATCTTATGAATATAATACGAAAAGTTTGCGAAAGATCGGGTAGTCTTACCAACAACTTTTGTGAACAAACCCTATAAATTGTATATGTAAGCTTTATATGTATACTAGTGAATCAAGGAGCGGTCAGTGGAACCGTAATGATGAGAGAGAGGTAGGGCTTTCATCCAGTATATGTTACTTTCCCGTTAGGTGAATATAAAAAAGAGGGCTCCTTTTGAAAAGGAGCCCTTTTTCTATAAATAAATTGAAACTATAATCAGTGGGACCATTCCATTCCCTTTACATGTTAGCTCACAAATAATGTGATAAAAATGATTAAGTGCGGTTTTCAACTTGCTGACAAATTTCATCTGTTGTTAAACCATGTGCTTTAATTACAGATCCTTTTATCGATGTATCTGCAATGCCCATCATATTAGAATCTTGCCCGGTTACAACGCAACAATCACACCCATGTGCATCATTTTCAGAGTTAAGTGAAACGACTTCATGTCCTTGTTGCTGAAGAGCTTGTTGAACATCTGTTAAAGAGTTCTCAACACCAATTCTAGCCATAATTTTCACCTCCTACCATCTAGTTGCTAGTATGCTCAAGTCCATAGCATATATTTATGAAAAGATGGTAGGAAGAGAATATTTGTTTAGTCGTTATATACACCAGTAAGCATTTGACTAACGAATTGATCATTTAATGTATCTTGTGATGAACTGTTATTAGACTGAATATCGATTGAAGCTGTGTAGTTGTTATGTTTCCTACTATTTGGTTCTACTTCAACGTAATTATCGAATTTACAAAATCCTTTCGTATCCATTAGATCAAATAGTTGTAGCATTTCTACTACCTCTTGTCTCGTTCCTTTAATTTGTACACACGCCATTGTTATTTCCTCCTTCAATTTGACAAATTGTTTTTTAAAAATAGGATTATGATTACTAAATGAAAAATATGAATGTTATTTTTAGACAGCGTTATTTTTGTTATTTTCCCCCTTTTTCACCAAAAGTCGTTGTATATTCCCGGATTTATAAAATCGGACGTCCGTTTATTGAATACAATAGATTCGTATCAATTGGCGAAAACCCTTCTTTTAAACAAATATTTTTTTTAGTAGAATTTGACGAAAAAATTTTTTTGACTTTTTGTAAACGTTAACAATGTTATTAAATCAGTATGAACAAAGATGTACGTACGATTAAAAATTAAAAATTTTCTAAAAATTAACTTGATTTATTTGAAAAGGAGAGTAGACTAGGAAACAATAAAAAACTCATAGAACATAGGGGGCGCTTTCAAGTGAACGAGCAGTGGATTTTCTTAAATGGAGAATTTGTTCCAAAAGACGAAGCAAAGGTTTCAGTATATGATCATGGCTATTTATATGGCGATGGAGTGTTCGAAGGAATTAGGGTATATAGCGGTAATGTTTTCCGTTTGAGAGAGCACCTTGTCCGGTTATATGAATCAGCGAAATCCATCATGTTAGAAATTCCATATACGTTAGAAGAAGCAACGAAAATCGTTGTTGAAACGATTCGACAAAACAAACTATCTAATGGATATATCCGCCTCGTTGTATCAAGAGGACCTGGGAACTTGGGATTAGATCCTGATTCTTGTACGAAACCAAATGTAGTAGTAATTGCAGAGCAATTATCTTTATTTCCACAAGAATATTATGAAAAAGGGATTCCGATTATAACAGTTGCAACGCGTCGCAATCGCCCGGATGTTCTATCGCCTCAAGTAAAATCTTTAAATTACTTAAATAATATTTTAGTTCGCATTGAGGCGAAATTAGCTGGAGTACAAGAAGCACTTATGTTAAATGACCAAGGATATGTAGCTGAAGGCTCTGGAGATAATGTATTTATTGTGAAGGGAAATAAATTAATTACACCACCAAGTTCTGCTGGAGCGTTAGAAGGTATTACACGAAACGCGATTTTAGAAATCGGCGAAAAACTTGGATATGACGTAAGAGAAGAAGTATTTACAAGGCATGATGTATATGTAGCTGATGAAGTGTTTTTAACAGGAACAGCTGCTGAAGTAATTGCTGTTACGACAGTAGATGGAAGAACGATTGGTTTAGGTAGAACAGGGCCACATACGAATCGTTTATTAGAAGAATTCCGTAAATTAGTTGTAGAAGATGGAGAGAAAATTTACGAAGAAAATAAAGTTGGATAATAGCTCTTATGACATGATAAAGCGTTGATAGGGAGGAGTAGTTGACTGTGAAGCCTCACAGAGAGTCGGTGGTTGCTGGAAACCGATGGTTCACGTCGACGAACATCACCCTTGAGTGCTAAGCTGAAACGTTTGTTTAGGCTTAGACGGTAGCTCCGTTATTAGCTAGACTCATATCCCGAGTCACTGAGGCAAGAGTAATCTTGCGAAGAAGGGTGGTACCGCGAAATCTTTCGTCCCTTCAGCACATAGCTGGAGTGTGGACGTAGGATTTTTTTATTTTATAAATGTTTAAAAAAGGGGGCTTATAAGAAAAATGTCTTCAAAAACGGAAGAGAAACTGGCAACTGGTGCACAGCTATTGTTAGAAGCGCTAGAAAAGGAAGGAGTAGAGGTGATTTTTGGTTATCCAGGTGGTGCGGTTTTACCTCTATATGATGCGCTTTATGATTGTGAAATTCCGCATATTTTAACGAGGCATGAGCAAGGTGCAATTCATGCTGCTGAAGGATATGCAAGAATTACAGGAAATCCAGGAGTGGTAATTGCAACAAGTGGACCGGGTGCTACAAATGTTATTACTGGTCTAGCTGACGCGATGATTGATTCATTGCCACTTGTTGTATTTACAGGGCAAGTAGCAACAACGTTAATCGGGAGTGATGCTTTCCAAGAAGCTGATATTATGGGGCTTACGATGCCGGTGACAAAACATAATTATCAAGTACGAAAAGCATCGGATTTACCCCGAATTATTAAAGAAGCATTTCATATCGCTAGAACAGGAAGACCAGGCCCAGTCGTAATTGACCTTCCGAAAGATATGGTAGTAGAGAAAGGTGAGCGATGTAGTGATGTTCAAATGGATTTACCAGGATACCAGCCTAATTACGAACCGAATCTACTACAAATAAACAAATTATTACAAGCGATTGCGACTTCAAAAAAACCGTTAATTTTAGCTGGAGCAGGTGTATTGCATGCAAAGGCATCGAAAGAATTAACAAGCTTTGCTCGTAAATATGAAATTCCTGTTGTTCATACATTACTTGGTCTTGGTGGTTTTCCGCCAGATGATAAATTATTTCTTGGGATGGGAGGAATGCACGGTTCTTACACGGCTAATATGGCGTTATATGAATGTGATCTACTTATAAATATAGGAGCAAGATTTGACGATCGTCTTACTGGAAATTTAGCTTATTTTGCTAAAGAAGCGATTGTCGCACATATAGATATTGATCCAGCGGAAATCGGAAAAAATGTGCCGACTGAAATTCCAATTGTTGCGAGTGCGAAGCAAGCATTAGAAGCTCTACTCAACTTTAAGGAAGGGGAAGTAAATCACAATGATTGGCTCTCATTATTGAATAGTAGAAAAGAAAAATACCCTCTTTCTTACAAAGAGCATTCGGAATGTATTAAGCCTCAATATGCAATTGATATGCTATACGAAATTACGAAAGGGGAAGCAATTGTAACGACAGATGTTGGGCAACATCAAATGTGGGCAGCTCAATATTATCCGCTGAAAAATCCAGATAAATGGGTAACTTCTGGAGGCTTAGGAACAATGGGCTTCGGATTTCCAGCAGCAATTGGTGCACAAATTGCAAGGCCAGAAGAATTAGTTATTGCGATTGTCGGTGATGCGGGATTTCAAATGACCTTGCAAGAACTAAGTGTATTAAAAGAGCATTCTTTACCAGTTAAAGTGTTTATTTTAAATAATGAAGCTTTAGGAATGGTAAGACAATGGCAAGAGGAATTTTATAATGGGCGATATTCGCACTCCTTACTTTCATGCCAACCAGATTTTGTTGCGCTTGCCAATGCTTATGGCATAAAAGGTGTTCGTATTGAAGACCCACTTCTTGCAAAGCAACAATTACAGTATGCAATTGAGTTAAGAGAGCCTGTTGTAATTGATTGCCGCGTACTTCAATCCGAAAAGGTAATGCCGATGGTTGCCCCAGGAAAAGGCGTTCATCAAATGGAGGGAGTGGAGAAAAGGTGAAGAGAATTGTAACAGCGACAGTTCGAAATCAAAGCGGTGTGTTAAATCGAATTACAGGTGTTATGACACGTAGACATTTTAATATTGAAAGTATTTCAGTAGGTCATACGGAATCATCGGATATTTCGAGAATGACGATTGTTGTACACGTTGAAAATGAACAGCAAGTTGAGCAGTTAATTAAACAACTTCATAAGCAAATCGATGTACTGAAAGTATCAGATATTACAGAAGAAGCGATGATCGCTAGAGAACTTGCACTTATTAAAGTAGCAACGTCTGTAGCAAGAGCAGAATTATATAGTTTAATTGAACCGTTCCGAGCCGCTGTAATAGACGTTGGGAAGGATTCCATAGTGGTGCAAGTAACAGGTACCCAGGAGAAAGTAGAAGCGTTAATTGAATTACTTCGTCCATATGGTTTGAAAGAAATTGCTAGAACAGGTGTAACAGCATTTACACGTAGTATGAAAAAACAAGATAAACAAGTTATGTTAATTCAATAATTATTTAAAAAATAGGGGGAAATGAAAATGGCGAAAGTTTATTATGAAAAAGACGTAACGGTAAATGTATTAAAGGAAAAGAAAGTAGCAATCATCGGATATGGATCGCAAGGCCATGCGCATGCGCAAAACTTACGTGATAACGGATTTGATGTGGTAGTAGGACTGAGGAAAGGGAAGTCATGGGATAAGGCGAAAGAAGACGGTTTTTCTGTATATACAGTAGCGGAAGCAGCAGAAAAAGCAGATGTAGTAATGATTCTACTACCTGATGAATTACAGCCGGAAGTATATGAAGCTGAAATTGCACCAAACTTACAAGGCGGTAATTCTCTCGTTTTCGCGCATGGATTTAATGTTCACTTTGATCAAGTAAAACCGCCAGCTAATGTAGATGTATTTCTAGTAGCACCGAAAGGTCCAGGACATCTAGTACGTCGTACGTTTGCGGAAGGGGGAGCTGTTCCTGCATTATTTGCAGTATATCAAGATGCAACAGGAGTTGCGACTGAAAAGGCACTTTCATATGCAGATGGAATTGGGGCGACGAGAGCAGGTGTATTAGAAACAACGTTTAAAGAAGAAACAGAAACAGATTTATTTGGAGAGCAAGCTGTACTTTGCGGCGGAGTAACTGCACTAGTAAAAGCTGGGTTTGAAACGTTAGTTGAAGCTGGTTATCAACCTGAACTTGCATATTTTGAATGTTTACATGAACTGAAACTAATTGTTGACCTTATGTATGAAGGTGGACTTGAAAATATGAGATATTCAGTTTCAGATACAGCGCAGTGGGGGGACTTCGTATCAGGGCCACGCGTTGTTACTGAAGATACGAAGAAAGCGATGGGTGCAGTACTAGCAGAAATTCAAGATGGTACATTTGCAAGAGGCTGGATTGCAGAGCATAAAGCAGGAAGACCAAATTTCCAGGCGACAAATGAAAAAGAAAATGAACATGAAATCGAAGTAGTTGGACGTAAATTACGTGAAATGATGCCTTTCGTACAGCCCCGAGTAAAGGTAGGGATTAAATAATATGAAGCAAATTTTGTTCATGGATACGACGCTTCGTGATGGCGAACAATCACCAGGAGTTAATTTAAATGAACAAGAGAAATTACAGATTGCGAGGCAACTAGAGAGACTTGGTATTAATGTAATGGAAGCTGGATTCGCAGCAGCTTCTGAAGGTGATTTTCAATCGGTAAAACGTATCGCAAATACCATTCAAAATGCTACGGTTATGAGTTTAGCTAGAGCGAAAGAAAGTGATATTCGAAGAGCCTATGAAGCTGTGAAAGGCGCTGTCTCTCCTCGTTTACACGTATTTTTAGCTACGAGTGACATTCATATGAAATATAAGCTTTGTATGTCAAAAGAAGATGTATTAGATAGCATACATCGCTCGGTTACGCTTGGGAAATCACTATTTCCAACAGTTCAATTTTCAGCAGAAGATGCAACAAGAACATCGAGAGCATTTTTAGCGGAAGCAGTAGAAGTCGCGATTCGCGCAGGAGCGAATGTAATCAATATTCCTGATACAGTTGGATATACGAATCCAGAAGAATATTATTCTCTTTTTAAATACTTACAAGAATCCGTTCCGTCGTATGAAAAAGCAATTTTCTCTTGTCATTGTCACGATGATCTTGGGATGGCAGTAGCGAATTCGTTAGCTGCGGTTGAAGGCGGAGCGTTACAAGTAGAAGGAACGATTAATGGAATTGGAGAAAGAGCGGGGAATGCGGCGCTAGAAGAAGTCGCGGTTGCTCTCCATATTAGAAAAGATTTCTATGAAGCAGAATCCTCTATGACATTAAAAGAAATTAAAGCGACGAGTACGTTAGTAAGTCGGTTAACGGGTATGGTTGTACCGAAAAATAAGGCGATTGTTGGAGCAAATGCTTTTGCTCACGAATCAGGTATTCATCAAGACGGTGTATTAAAAGAAGTAACGACGTATGAAATTATTGAACCATCACTGATTGGAGAGTCACAAAATTTATTTGTATTAGGAAAGCATTCCGGGCGCCATGCGTTTACTGAAAAAATGAAAGAACTTGGTTATGAGTTTACAAAAGAAGAACGAGATGTGGTGTTTGAAGCATTTAAAAACTTGGCTGACCGTAAAAAAGAAATTACAGAAGAAGATTTACGTGCGCTTATGCTTGGTGAAGCAGCATTTGCGGCCCAGCAATATAGCATTACTCAATTGCAAGTACATTTCGTATCAAATAGTACACAGTGTGCAACGGTTGTACTAAAAGATGAGGAAGGAAATATGTACGAAGATGCAGCAACTGGTTCTGGAAGTATTGAAGCGATCTATAATGCAATTCAAAGAATTTTAGGATTAGAATGTGACTTAGCGGATTATCGCATACAATCTATAACGCAAGGTCAAGATGCACTTGCACATGTTCATGTTGAATTAAAAGAAGGAACTCATCAAGTATCAGGTTTTGGTGTTGCGCAAGACGTATTAGAAGCATCGGCGAGAGCGTATGTTCATGCGGCCGGAAAATTAAAATCTTTTATTACTCTTGTGAAGTAACTGTTTGATAAGTGAGGGGATTGTCCCTTACTTATCAAAATATATTTCTGAAAATTCAGATAAAAAGGGGTGTTTTAATTGGAAAAACGTATCGTTTGTTTAGCGGGTGATGGTGTTGGTCCGGAAATTATGGAAAGCGCGAAGGAAGTATTGCATATGGTAGAGAGGCTATATGGACATCACTTTCATTTACAAGATGAGTACTTTGGCGGAGCGGCTATCGATTTAAATGGGCAACCATTACCACAGCGAACACTTGCCGCTTGTTTAGCGAGTGATGCGGTTTTACTTGGAGCGGTTGGTGGACCGCGGTGGGATGATGCGAAAGAAAGGCCAGAGAAAGGATTATTAGCTTTAAGAAAAGGACTTGGTGTATTTGCGAACGTTCGTCCTGTAACAGTAGAAAGCGTAACTGCACATTTATCGCCATTAAAAAACGCAGATGAAATTGACTTCGTTGTCGTTCGTGAACTAACAGGCGGTATTTATTTCTCTTATCCGAAAGAAAGAACGGAAGAATCGGCAACTGATACACTTACGTACCATCGTCATGAAATTGAACGTATCGTGTCGTATGCCTTTCAATTAGCGAGTAAGAGAGAGAAAAAAGTAACCTCTATTGATAAAGCGAATGTTTTAGAATCTAGTAAATTGTGGAGAGCTGTTACGGAAGAAGTAGCTCTTCGTTATCCTAATGTTGAATTAGAGCACATTTTAGTAGATGCAGCTGCTATGGAGTTAATTCGAAACCCAAGGAGATTTGACGTTATCGTAACAGAAAATTTATTTGGTGATATTTTGAGCGACGAGGCTTCTGTATTAGCAGGTTCATTAGGAATGCTTCCATCAGCGAGCCATGCGGAAAACGGGCCGTCTTTATATGAGCCTATTCACGGATCAGCGCCAGATATTGCAGGTAAAAATAAAGCGAATCCAATTGCGATGATGCGTTCAGTAGCGATGATGCTTGGGCAATCATTTGGATTAACGAGAGAAGGGTATGCGATTGAAGAGGCAATTTCTGCAGTTCTTCAATCTGGGAAATGTACAGCTGATATTGGGGGGAATGAGACGACAACTTCATTTACGAGGGCAGTTATTCAAGAAATGGAAGAGCAGGCACTAGTAGGGAGAGGAAGATAATGGGGAAAAGGTTACTAGATAAGCTTTGGGAAAGACATGTAGTTGTAACGAATGAAAATGGATTGGATTTATTATATATCGATCTTCATCTCGTTCATGAAGTAACGTCACCGCAAGCCTTTGAAGGCTTGCGGCTTGCAAATCGAACTGTTCGGAGACCGGAATTAACGTTTGCAACGATGGATCATAATATTCCAACGAAAGATGTTTGGAATATTACCGATCGCATTGCGAAGCAGCAATTGGATACACTTCGTGACAATTGTAAACAATTTAAGGTGCGATTAGCCGATATTGGTGATGAAGAGCAAGGAATCGTTCACGTTATAGGACCAGAACTTGGGCTCACACAACCGGGGAAAACGATTGTATGCGGTGATAGCCATACAGCAACCCACGGTGCTTTCGGTGCTTTAGCGTTTGGTATTGGTACGAGTGAAGTAGAACATGTATTAGCAACTCAAACGTTGTGGCAACGAAAACCGAAAGCGATGGGGATTGAATTAAAAGGAAAGTTACCGAAAGGCGTTTATGCAAAGGATATTATTTTGCATCTTCTCTCAAAGTACGGTGTAGCGGTTGGAACGGGGCATGTAATGGAATTCTACGGAGAGACGATTCGTGATATGGGTATGGAAGAGAGAATGACACTTTGCAATATGGCAATTGAAGGGGGAGCGAAAGCTGGCATCATTGCACCAGATGAGAAAACATTTTCTTATGTAAAAGGGCGTGAATATGCACCGAAAGACTATGAAACGTTTACGGGAAAATGGTCGGAGCTTTATACAGATTCAGATGCAATTTATGATTTACATATTTCGGTAGATGTTACGGATTTAGCACCGTATGTCACTTGGGGAACAAATCCTAGTATGGGTGTTCCTATTGATGAAAAATTACCAGAGAAGCATAACGAAAATGATGAAAGAGCATTTTCATATATGGGATTGAGCCCTGGGCAAAGTACGTTTGAAATTCCTGTTAAGCATGTCTTCATTGGTTCTTGTACAAATTCACGTTTATCTGACTTAGAAATTGCTGCATCTGTTGTGAAAGGGAAAAAGGTAAAAGAAGGTGTGCGAGCACTCGTTGTACCAGGATCAAAAAGTGTGAGAGAGCGGGCGATGCAAAAAGGCTTACATCGCATATTTGAAGAAGCGGGATTTGAATGGAGAGAGCCTGGATGTTCAATGTGTCTTGGGATGAATCCAGATCAAGTACCTGAAGGAGAACATTGTGCTTCTACTTCAAATCGTAATTTTGAAGGAAGGCAAGGGAAAGGAGCACGAACACATTTAGTAAGTCCAGCTATGGCTGCAGCAGCTGCGTTATATGGTCATTTTGTTGATATTAGAAAGGAGAGTTACGATGGAACCATTTCATATTCATAAAGGTACTGCCGCAGTACTTATGAATGATAACATTGATACAGATCAAATTATTCCGAAGCAATATTTGAAGAGAATTGAAAGGACGGGATTTGGAAAATATTTATTTGATGAGTGGCGTTACGATAATGAGCGCCATGAAAATCCTAATTTCTCCCTTAATGCACAAGAACGAAAAGGAGCAAGTATATTAATTACAGGTGATAATTTTGGATGTGGTTCTTCAAGAGAACATGCTCCGTGGGCGCTTGCGGATTATGGTTTCCGCGTTATTATCGCCGGAGGATTTGCAGATATTTTTTATATGAATTGTATGAAGAATGGTATGTTACCGATTGTAATGGATAAAGAGATGCGTGAACAACTTGCCAAAACGAATGCGAGAGATCAAATGGAAGTTGATTTAGAGAATGAAGTAATTATTACGAATACGCACAGGTTTCATTTTACAATCGAGAAAATGTGGAAAGAAAAATTATTAAATGGTCTAGATGAAATCAGCATTACAATGCAATATGAACAAGAAATTGAAGAGTATGAAAGAAAAGTAGCTTCACACTAACTAAAAGTAGAATATTCGAAATGTATTTACATTAAGAATTAACTGTTATATAATATGTAAAAAATCAGAGGAGAAAGGGAGTAAGTATTATGAATATCGTGCAATCTATTAAAATGCTTACAAAATTACATCATCATACATGAAACCCTTGAACCTAACGTGAAAACGTGTAGGCACAAGGGTTATTCCCGTTGTACCTACACTCTACTAAAGAGCCTTGTAGGTATTTTGTCTACAAGGCTCTTTTTATTTTCGGTTTGGGTGGATGGAATGGGCATAAATTAAAGAGGGAAGGGTGTGTGAATTCAGATGACAAAGTGGAAACGGGCAAATCCGAATGGAACGAGAGATTACTTATTCGAAGAATGTACGTTAATTGAAGAAGTGGAACAAAAATTAAGACGGACCTTTTTAGAGAGAGGTTATGAAGAAATAAGGACACCTACAATTGAATTTTATGATGTTTTTGCATTTCAAAACAGGCCGATAGATGAAGAAAAGATGTATAAATTTTTCGATGAAAAAGGACGGATTATCGTTTTACGCCCAGATATGACAATTCCTTTAGCAAGAGTAATTGGAACACAGAGAGGGGATATTCCTCTTAAAGTAACTTATAGCGGGAATGTATTTCGGGCGAATGAGTCCCTTACTGGGAAATATAATGAAATAGTACAAAGTGGTATTGAAATTATCGGGATTGAAAATGTAAGGGCTGAAATTGAATGTGTGATAAGCGTAATTCAAGCACTTCAAAAATTAAAGGTGCAATCTTTCACAATTGAGATTGGGCAAGTGCAGTTATATAAATGTATCGTAAAAAAGCTCCCCATTAATGATGAAGAAGAGAAGTTACTTAGAACGTATATTGAAAGTAAAAATTATGCCGGACTCTCACACTTTATAGAAGAAAAGAAATTAAATCGGTGTGATGAAACAGTAAGGTTACTTGAGAAACTACCAAGGTTATTCGGGAGTTTAGATGTTGTTGAGGAAGCAGAAAAACTCGCCTCAAGTAATGAAATGAAAATGGCCATTGCGAGAGTGAAAGAAATATATGAAACAATTGAACAGTTAGGATATGGCTCTTACATATCAATTGATTTAGGTATGGTTCAACATTTGGATTATTATACGGGTGTTATTTTCAAAGGGTATATATATGAAATTGGAGAAGAGATTGTTAGTGGCGGAAGATATGATGAGTTAATTGGAAATTTTGGAGAGATGACGCCAGCGGTTGGGCTCGCGGTGCAAGTAAATCAAATAGTTAAGGCACTTCAAGAGCAGCAAGAACCATATAAACGAAAGAGAATAGATATTATGATTCATTATGAGTTAAATAGATTAGCAGAAGCGGAAAGGTTACGAAATTTACTTCAAAAGGACGGGAAGAATGCCCAGTTATCTTTATTCTCTAATTTAAACGATACTTTTCAATTTGCAAACAAGAATAAAATAATGACAGTCGTTGAGGCGAAGAGTGAGTCACTAGTGGAATATGTATGGAGAGAGAAATGGATCATCCAGAAAGAAGGGGAGGCTTCATGCGTAACATTCAAATTGCGTTAACGAAAGGAAGATTAGAAAAGCATGTTATTCCACTGTTTGAAAAAATTGGAATTGATTGTTCGGAGCTCAAAGATAAAGGAAGAAAACTTGTGTTTAAAAGTAAAAACACAAACATTTCATTTATTTTAGTGAAAGCGGTAGATGTTGCTACT
Source organism: Bacillus sp. FSL E2-0195 (assembly GCF_038003645.1). NCBI lineage: Bacteria > Bacillati > Bacillota > Bacilli > Caryophanales > Bacillaceae > Bacillus > Bacillus sp. FSL E2-0195. Next base: position 1,372,764 of record NZ_JBBOPN010000001.1, read on the forward strand.
TATGTAGAACATGGCGTAGCTGATATTGGAGTCGTTGGAAAAGATATATTAATGGAATTTGAGAAAGATATATATGAGATGGTCGATTTAGGAGTGGGCGTGTGTAAATTTTGTGTCGCTTCTATTCCTACGTATAATCCGAAGAGTTATCGAAAAAAACGAATTGCTACGAAATATCCGCACATTACTTCTACATATTTTCATGATAAAGGGGAGGATGTAGAAATTATTAAAATAGAAGGATCTGTAGAGATTGCTCCACTTCTAGGTTTGGCAGATGCAATTGTTGATATTGTTGAAACAGGAAAAACATTACAAGAAAACGGGTTAATTGTATTTGAGGAAATGTGCTCTATATCAGCTCGAATGATTGTGAATAAGGCTGCATTGAAAACTAAAAAAGACGAAATATTCTGCATTATAAATATGATGGAACAAGAAATTTTGTCAGGGAAATAGGGGGACTTTAAATGGAGATAGTTTTTGAAGATTTCCAAGAGGCTTTATCGAAAATAAAATTGCTACGAGAAAGCGCTCATATAATAGAAGAAACTGTTCAAAGAAGTGTAAGCGAAATTGTTCAAAACGTAAGGGAGAGTAAAGATGAGGCGTTATCGTTCTATACAAAAAAGTTTGATGGTGTAGAAATCAAAAATTTTCGTGTAAGTGAAGAAGAAATAAAACAAGCAAGTAAGTTTGTAGAACAAGCTTTTTTAGAAGCGTTAGAAGAGGCAAAGAAAAACATTGTCTCGTATCATGAAAAGCAAAAAAGACAATCGATGTTCGATTGCGTGAGTGAAGGGGTAATTAGAGGACAGCTCATTCAGCCGTTAGAAAATGTAGGTGTATATGTGCCAGGCGGAACTGCTTCGTATCCTTCATCAGTATTAATGAATGTATTGCCAGCAAAACTCGCAGGAGTGAAAAAAATTGTAATGGTAACACCGCCGAGGCAAGGAGGAATTGATCCGCATATTTTAGCTGCTGCAAGTCTTGCAGGTGTAGATGAAATTTATATGGCCGGTGGTGCTCAAGCAATTGCTGCTCTAGCATATGGAACGGAATCGATTCCTAAAGTAGATAAAATAGTTGGACCTGGAAATTTGTATGTTGCTCTAGCGAAGCGAGAAGTATATGGGGTAGTCAATATCGATATGATTGCTGGACCATCAGAAATTGTAGTTATCGCAGATGAAACAGGAAATGCCGAATATATTGCTGCTGATTTATTATCACAAGCAGAGCATGATGAAAGAGCGACTGCTATTTGTATTACAACGAATGTACACCTTGCTAAAGAAGTAGAAAGAGAAATAGAAAGACAGCTAGAGACGTTACCAAGAAGTGAAATAGCTCGTGAGTCAATAAAAAGAAATGGAGCGATTTTTATTGTTCCTTCTTTAGGAGAGGCATTTCAATTATCAAATGAAATTGCTCCAGAACATTTAGAGTTACACATAAAAGAGCCAATGAATGCTCTAGCTTATGTAAAGCATGCTGGATCAATTTTTCTTGGCCCATATGCACCTGAACCGCTCGGAGATTATTTGGCGGGGCCGAATCACGTATTACCGACAAGTGGAACGGCAAGATTTTTTTCTCCGTTATCCGTCGATGATTTCGTAAAAAAATCAAGCTTCGTTTCGTATACGGAAGAAGCGTTAAGAAGTGTACAGCATCATATTGTAGAACTTGCAAATAAAGAAGGTTTACATGCACACGCAAGAGCAATCCAAATTAGGTTTAAGGAGGAAGAATAATGCGCGAGTCTAGTCAAGTACGTGAGACGACGGAAACAAAAATTAAATTAAGTTTGCAACTTGATGAAAGTACGAATGTTTCTGTGCAAACGGGAGTTGGATTTTTTGATCATATGCTAACTTTATTTGCTAGACACGGAAGATTTGGTTTGCAAATTGAAGCTGAAGGTGATGTATTCGTTGATGCTCATCATACGGTTGAAGATGTTGGAATTGTACTCGGAACTTGCTTGAAAGAATCATTGCAAAATAAAGAGGGGATTAACCGTTACGGCTCAGCGTATGTACCGATGGATGAATCTTTAGGATTTGTCGCGATTGATATAAGCGGGCGCTCATATATTGTATTTCAAGGTGAATTAACAAATCCGAAGCTAGGGGATTTTGACACAGAATTAACGGAAGAATTTTTTAGAGCAGTTGCTCATGCTGCAAATATTACGTTACATGCTCGCATTTTATACGGAAGCAATACACATCACAAAATTGAAGCTTTATTTAAAGCGTTCGGTCGAGCGCTTAGAGAGGCAGTCGATAAAAATGCCAATATTAATGGTGTAAATTCAACGAAAGGGATGTTGTAATTGATTGCAATTATAGATTATGGAATGGGAAATATTCGTAGTGTGGAACAAGCATTAAAATATATTGGAACAGAGTACATCATAACGGATGATAAAAAAGAAATATTGAGAAGTGATGGAGTTATTTTACCAGGAGTAGGCACATTTCCGAAAGCGATGGGCGTTTTAGAAGAAAAAGATTTAGTATGTGTGCTAAAAGAAGTTGGGAGCTTAGGAAAACCGCTTCTGGGTATTTGCTTAGGAATGCAGCTTTTATTTGAGAAAAGTGAGGAACTACAAAATTGTAACGGATTAAATTTATTGCCAGGTGTTATTCGAAAGTTAAAAGTTCCTTATAAAATTCCACATATGGGGTGGAATGAATTAAAAAAAGAAGGAGAAATATCGCTTTGGAATGGAGTAGAGGACGGTTCTTTCGTATATTATGTCCACTCTTATTATGCAGATTGTCCGAATGAAATTGTGTATGGGGCAAGTGAATATGGAGTGAAAGTACCTGGTTTTGTAGCAAAAGGAAATATATTTGGCGCACAGTTTCATCCTGAAAAAAGTGGGGAAATTGGGATGCGAATGTTAAAAAATTTCAAAGGGGTGGTAGAAGCATGGAAATCTTCCCAGCTATCGATGTAAAAGAAGGACGATGCGTCAGGCTTTATCAAGGAGAGTTTAGTAAAGAAACGGTGATGAATGAAGATCCAGTCGCACAAGCAATCATATTTGAAAAACTTGGAGCGAAAATACTACACGTTGTTGATTTAGATGGAGCAATTGTTGGGGAGTCAGTAAATTTACCTGTCATTGAAAAAATATGCAAGGTGGTACGTATTCCAGTGCAAATTGGAGGAGGAGTTCGGTCACTCGCGGCAGTGGAGAAGTTGTTGTCAGTAGGTGTAGAAAAAGTGATATTAGGAACGGCTGCCCTTTACGATAAATCATTTTTAGAAGAAGCGGTTCGTCTATATAAGGAGCAAATCATAGTTGGAATTGATGCGAAAAATGGTTTCGTAGCAACGAGGGGCTGGTTAGATGTGTCTGAAATTTCGTACATCGATTTAGCGAAGCAAATGGAAAGTGTAGGTGTTCAAACGATTGTGTTTACGGACATTTCAAAAGATGGGACACTTGCAGGACCTAATTTTGAGCAATTAGAGTTACTGCAAAAAAGCGTGGGTATTCGTGTGATTGCATCTGGAGGTGTCGCATCTATTCAAGATGTGAAAAGATTAAATGATATGAACATATATGGCGTCATTATTGGGAAGGCACTTTACGAGAAAACGATTGATTTAGAAAAAGTGTTACAGGTAACAAAACTATGTTAGCAAAACGAATTATTCCATGTCTAGATGTGAAAGAAGGGCGGGTAGTAAAGGGTGTGAATTTTATAGGGTTACAAGACGTCGGTAATCCTGTTGAAATAGCCGCATTATATAATGATGCGGGAGCAGATGAAATCGTATTTTTAGACATTACTGCGACGCATGAAGGGCGAAAAACGATTATAGATGTTGTAGAACAAACAGCCTCAAAGGTGTTTATTCCTCTTACAGTTGGCGGGGGGATTTCAAGTGTTAAAGATATGTACAATTTACTAAGAGCTGGAGCAGATAAAGTTTCAATAAACTCAGCGGCAGTGAGAAATCCGAAGTTAATCCAGGAAGGTGCGGAACATTTTGGCTCACAATGTATTGTCGTAGCAATCGATGCTAGAAAAGTAGCAGAAGATAAATGGAATGTATACGTAAATGGCGGAAGACTTAATACGGGAATGGATGCAATCGAATGGGCGAGACGCGTTGCCCAGCTCGGAGCAGGAGAAATTTTGTTGACGAGTATGGATGCAGATGGAACGAAAAACGGATATGATCTTCGTTTAACTGGAGCAATTTCAAACAGCGTTTCTGTTCCAGTAATCGCATCAGGTGGATGTGGTCATGTGGATCACATTATAGAAGTATTTCAAAAGACAACAGTTGATGCAGCATTAGCGGCATCAATCTTTCATTATGGTGAAGCGACTGTACAAGATGTAAAGAGAAAATTAAGAGAAGCAAACGTTGAGGTGCGGTTATGAAACCTAATTTTGCAAAAGGATTGATACCAGCTGTTGTTATCGAGGAAGATACGAAAGAAGTTTTAATGTTAGCTTATATGAATGAAGAAGCGTATGACAAGACGCTGGAAACGAAAAGAACATGGTTTTATTCCCGTTCGAGACAATCGTTATGGAATAAAGGAGGTACATCGGGAAATATCCAATATGTGCAATCACTTTATTTAGACTGTGATCAAGATGCAATCGTTGTTGTCGTAAAGCAAGTAGGGCCTGCTTGCCATACGGGAGAAAAAACGTGTTTTCACTACAAAATTATATAGGGGGATACATATGGAAGATATCCTTAAGTTATTATTTGAAACAATTGAAGAACGAAAGAAAAATCCACTCGCTGAATCATATACGAATTATTTATTTGCAAAAGGTGAAGATAAAATTTTAAAGAAAATTGGTGAGGAGTGCACCGAAGTAATTATTGCGTCTAAAAATAATGATAAAGAAGAAATAGTAAAAGAAATGGTTGATGTGTTCTATCACTGTTTTGTTCTATTAGCCGAAAAAAATATTCCATTAGAAGATGTCATGCAAGAAGTGAAAGAAAGAAATGGAAAGCTTTCGCGAGTAGGGGACAGAAGAGAAATAGATACATTATAAGGGGGAATATGGATGAAAGTGGACTATCACATTCATTTAGAAGAAGGGCCATATTCAATAGGGTGGCTAGCTAAAATAAATGATGCGCTACAATATTTTGAACCGCTTAAAGAAGAAAAACATTCTATGGAATGGCTTATGAAAACACAAGAACGCCTGCAAAGACGTGTGAAGGAAGGTCCATTTACAGCGAAATGGATTGATTTATATTTAGAAGAAGCTGTGCGAAAATGTATAAAAGAAGTTGGTATTGTCGATCATTTATATCGTTTTCATGAAGCGAAAGGATATTATGAAAAGCATGTAGATATTAGTGATTCTAAGCTTGGTCGCCTGCAAAAAGAATGGTTAGATCAAGTAAGAGTAACGTCTATTTATGATTTTACAAAGGCGATTGAAGAGGCAAAAGAGCGATGGAGTAAACGAGGGATAACGCTCAAACTTGGAATTGAAGCGGATTATTTTATCGGGGGTGAACAAGAGTTAAAAGGTTTACTAGCATTAGGAGACTTGGATTATGTAATCGGTTCGGTCCATTTTATAGATGGATGGGGATTTGATAATCCAGATACGAAAGAGTATTTTGGTACGCATGAGTTACATACTTTATATCACACGTTTTTCGCTACAGTTGAAAGTGCTGTTCGTTCCGAGCTTTTTGATATTATAGCTCACCTCGATAACATAAAAGTATTTAATTATCGATTGAATGAGAATGAACAGCTTTCTTATTATAAGGAAATTGCTCGTGCGTTAGTGGAAACAAATACAGCAACAGAAATAAATGCGGGATTGTACTATCGATATCCTGTGCGCGAAATGTGCCCAAGTCCGCTTTATTTACAAGTATTAGCTAAACATGGAGTTCCGATTACTCTATCCTCAGATGCCCATTATCCGAATGATTTAGGAAAGTATGTGGAAGAGAATATAAAGACATTACGCAATCATGATATTTCTCACATAGCTACATTTACGAAACGAGTAAGAACGATGAGATTGCTTGAAGAAGAAGGAATAATTTCAAAATGAAACACGATTTTTTGATGAAAATCACCCTTTTTGTTCAAAATAAGAAAGAATGAAAAGGAGGATGAAAAATGGCGAAACAACAAAATAAACAAAACGTACAAGCGGCAGATCAAGCCTATACTTCTGAAACAAATAATACTGCTAACTCAGTTATTGAGGAACAAATTAGCGATACAGTTGCAGAAGGAACAATCGATGCGAAGCTTGGGAAAGAATCGCAAGAAAAAGCGTAAAAAGAGGGGAGAGTTGCATCTCCTCTTTTTTTATGGAGAAGTGTCGATTTTCAAAACTATAATCAAATTCCTTGGTTTTTATATGTAGATTTCTTACAATGAAATATAAGAGATATCATATTTTGTATAGAAGAGGTGTTAGTAGTGGCGAAAATATTAGTAGCAGGGAAAATTCCAGAAATCGGATTAGAATTATTGAAAAATCATGATGTAGAAATGTATAATAAAGAAGAATTAATTAGTGTAGAAGAGTTAGCAGAACGTGTAAAAGATAAAGATGCACTTTTAAGCTTACTTTCTACGAAGGTATCGAAAGAGGTTATTGACGCAGCACCAAACTTGAAAATTATCGCAAATTATGGTGCTGGTTACGATAATATTGATTACACATATGCTGGAGAAAAGGGTATTGCTGTTACAAATACGCCGAAAGTATCTACAGAGGCAACAGCAGAATTAACGTTTGCACTGCTTTTAGCAGCGGCACGTAGAATTCCTGAAGGGGATACCTTATGTCGTACAACTGGATTTAACGGCTGGGCACCATTATTTTTCTTGGGTCGTGAAGTGCACGGTAAGACAATTGGAATCATTGGCCTCGGAGAAATTGGGAAGGCAGTTGCAAAGCGTGCGAGAGCATTTGGAATGAATGTTTTATATACAGGACCAAATCGAAAGCCTGAAGCTGAAAGTGAACTGGAAGCAACATACGTAACGTTAGAAGAATTATTACAAACAGCGGACTTTATTACAATTAACTGTGCTTATAATCCGAAATTACATCATATGATTGATGAAGAACAGTTTAAAATGATGAAGAAAACAGCATATATTGTAAATGCTTCACGTGGACCAATTATGCATGAATTTGCACTTGCTCATGCACTAAAAACAAATGAAATTGAAGGTGCAGCTCTTGACGTGTTTGAATTTGAACCGAAAATTACAGAAGAGCTAAAAGGATTAAAGAATGTGGTGCTTGCTCCTCACGTAGGAAATGCAACATTCGAAACACGTGATGCAATGGCTGAAATGGCAGTAAGAAATATTTTAGCTGTATTAAATGGTGAAGAACCTGTAACACCTGTAAATCAAAAAGTATTAGTTACAAAATAAAAAAGAAACCTTCCGAAATACGGAAGGTTTTTTTATTTTTCTTTATTCGCTTTTTTAGAAGGTCTTTGTCTAATAAATTGAGATAACATATACAAAATGTATAGTGGAATAGCAATGAATAAGAAAACAGAAATGTTGCCAAAACTTGTTTGGTACATTGTGATAATAATTCCAACTAAAAATAGTGTAATAATTATGCTATATCGTGGAATTGGTACATCTTTTAAACTTGGGATACGAACACGGCTCACCATTAAAAATGCGAACGTTACAAATACGGTAATGAGAACGATTTTTGGAATGGTATGTGAAAATAATGTTAAGAAAGCAACAAGCCCTCCTGCTGCGGTAATCGGAACTCCAGTGAAATATTTCATAGAAGTAGAAGATGGTGTTACATTAAATCGTGCTAAGCGATATGCTCCGAACAGAGGGAATAATCCCGCTATGTATAGTCCAATGATTCCGTAGTTGGAAAAAGATGTGTAATACATTAAAACAGCAGGTGCTGCGCCAAATGTTACAACATCCGCGAGTGAATCAAGCTCTTTTCCCATTTGTGAATCAACGCGTAATAAACGAGCGACACGACCATCAAGACTATCTAACATCATCCCGATCAGTACTAAAATAGCAGCTGATTTATAATATCCTAAAGATGCATAGCCGATTGACAAAAATCCGCTATATAAATTCCCGAGCGTAAATAAGTTTGGAATAGCTGCTCTATACAAAATCTGATCCCTTGCTTTCTGTTATAAATTCTTAATTAGTGTATGAAAGTTTACTTATTTTATCATACCATAAATTTCTTTCTCATACGAAAAAAATTCCCAATTTGTGAAAGATTGTATAGAAGAGAAATTTGAAAAATAAGTAAAAAAAGGAAGCAACTTTTGTGAAGTTGCTTCCTACACTATTCAAATTTCGTTGTCATCGTTCCGGTTTTATATCGATTGTTAGGATCAAATCTTAATAAATCTCCATAAATGAGTTTGTCGGATAATTTTAATTCTGTTTTTGCTTTTTCAATATAAGGCTGACATAGTGTTAAATCAGCTTCTTCACCTGTGCTTCTTTTATAGCACATATTTTTTGTATAAACATAATCTTCCGAAACAAAACTGCCGTCCCGCATTACCATAAGAGGGTCTTTTTCTTTCGTAAATAAGTCTGTTCCAAATTCTACGGATTGATTTGTTTTAATACCAAGTAAATGAAGTAACGTTGGTTTAATATCAATTTGACCAGATACTTTAGAGATGACTTTTCCTTCTTGGCCAGGCACATGAATAATGAGAGGGACGCGTTGTAATTGCATAGAATCAAACGGTGTAATAGCGTCTTTCCCAAGGAACTGAGCCATAGCTGCATTATGGTTTTCAGAAATGCCGTAATGATCACCATAAATGACAATAACGGAATTATCATATAGTCCTTCGTCTTTCAATTGTTTAATAAATAATTTAAGAGCTTCATCCGTGTAACGAACGGTTGGGAAGTAGCGATTTAAAACACCACTTTCGGAATTAAATTCATCAACATATTGATCTTCTGGATTTAGAAGAAATGGAAAATGGTTTGTTAACGTAATAAATTTTGTATAGAACGGTTGTGGTAAAGATTTTAACTTTGGAATAGATTGCTCAAAGAACTCTTTATCTTTTAATCCCCAACCGACAGACATTTGTTCCGTTCCTACGTAATCATTTAAATTAAAGTAACGATCATATCCAAGCGCAGGATACATTACGTCACGATTCCAAAACGTTTTATCGTTTGAATGGAAGACAGCAGAAGAATATCCGTATTTCTTTAATTGTTCTGGTGTGGCAGTGTATTCATTTGTTGCATGAGTAAAGAATACAGAACCACGGTCTAACGGATAAAGGGAATTTTCAACGATAAATTCAGCATCAGAAGTTTTACCTTGTCCCGTTTGATGATAGAAGTTATCGAAATAAAAACTATCTTTAATAAACTCATTTAAAAATGGAGTAATCTCTTTTCCATTTATTTTTTTATTAATAACAAAACTTTGTGTAGATTCCATTGAAATTAAAATTACATTTTTACCCTTTGCAGCTCCAAATAAGTTTTTATCAACTTGTTTATCTTTTGAGTCTGTATAGTTTTTAATTTCAGAGAACCCGTCTCCACTTGCAAATACACGCTCAGCTGAAGACTTAGATTGAAGTGTAATATCAAATAGATGATATGTGTATAACCCTAAATTTTTCACGACAGTTTGACGATCAAATGAGCGTGAGAACATTTGTGGTTTATATATAACTGAAACAACAATTTGTAGTGCTAATAATACTGTTACACCGCTAAAGAAAGTTCGCTTCTCAGAGCGAGAAAGGGGTGTTTTATCACCAAATGATGGGAATTTACGCGAAATAAACATTAAAATAATTGCGTCTGCAAATAAAAGTAATGTTTTATACGTAAAGAGTTCTTTTATACTCGTCCCTAAGTCAGCCATATTATTTGTTTGGAATAAAACAGGGAAAGTAACAAAATCGTTATAGAACCCGTAAAACATTGCATTTCCAAATAAAATAAATGACAGTATAAAACTAATTACAATAATAATTCGGTTTCGGTACTTAGATGCAAGTAAAGCGAAACCAAAAAATAAAAGTAACGAAGCTAGTGGGTTAATAAAAAGCATAAACTCTTCAAAGAAGTTATCAATTCTAATATCAAATGCTAGCTTGTACACAATATATGTTTTTATCCATAATAAAACGACTGCAACTAGTGCAAATCGCAGTTTTGGAAACAGATTTTGTAGCATAATATACTCCTCTCCTAAAAGCATGACGGTTCTTGTGAGCCGGTTTGATTAGCGCCTCATTTTATATATACGAACAGTCCTTTGTTATTATGTTTATTATACTATGAGTATCATTATACGAAAATAAAAGAGAGTTGTGGGCTTTTTTATAATAATTGAGTAGAAAAAGGGCAGTGGGAGACAATAAAACGGAGTTTCTATGTATGATAATTATCGTGCGCAAAAAGAATCGAGTAATAAAACGGAGGTTATAATGCGAAAATTATTATATTTTATAGTATGCAGTAGTGTTATACTTTTTGCTTCACCGAGTGTGTCGGTAGCACAATATGATGCACCCCTTATGGAAGATGCCCTTTATTCTGTTTTATTTCCAAAAATAAATAAGGCAATTGCAAAACAATATGGGAGCTTGAAGCCTTATCAATGTCCTAAAATTATTAGTTTAAAAAAAGTGTATAGTGGTACATATTTATTTCAAGCGAGTATTGAAGTAACGAAGTATGAACAGGTTGGTGGGAAAATTGTTCCACCATTTGAGAAGGTAACGATTACATTTAATAACGAAGAGGGCGAATGGGAAGTGACAAAGGTTTCAGTAAAGCGCTTACCAAATGATACAAAATTAAACTGTAAAAAAACAATATAAAAAATTGTTTGACAAATAAAATGGTCCTTTGGTATTGTTAATAGCAACAATTAGATGTTTGAAAATTAAATAGACTTACCTCATCTACTCTCAAAGGTAGAGGCCGCGATAGGAAAGAGTAAGCTATGGGAGATTTAATGGAATCTGTGATCATAGGTTGAAAGGGACTATTGCCGAAATATAAGAATAACCATCTTATTCATATATTGGGACTGCATTGAATAAATGTAGTACTGTCATAAGATTTATTTTATGAAGAGCTATTTGGAGATGTTGATGCGGTTTCTTATTTTGAGGAGATAACAACTCGTTTATTTTTTCAATATATATTTTTCCTAATAAGAAACGCGTGTGAACATTGTTCCGCGCGTTTTTTGTCTATCTAAAAGCGTGCTGCAATGAATAGAAGATTGGGGTTATGAGTTTTAGAGGAAATAAGGGAGGAATTTAAATGTATTTACACGGCACAAGCCGAATCAATGGGCAAGGACACTTAGAAATTGGTGGGTGCGATACGACGCAGCTAGCAAAACAATACGGAACACCACTTTATGTATACGATGAAGAGTCTATTCGAGGAAAGTGCCGCGCGTTTCATCGTGCTTTTAAAGAAAGTGGTTTCTCTTATCAAGTAGCATATGCAAGCAAGGCGTTCTTGTGCATGGAGATGTGCCGAGTAGCTCGTGAAGAGAATATGTCTTTAGATGTTGTTTCTGGAGGAGAATTATATACTGCGCTCCAAGCTGGTTTTCCGGCATCGCGTATTCATTTTCACGGAAATAATAAAACAGAAGAAGAAATGATTATGGCTCTTCAGGCGAATATCGGTTGTTTTGTAGTAGATAATTTCTTAGAATTAGAAATTTTACATGATTTAGCAATGCAACATGGGAAATTTGTGAACATATTAATCCGTGTAACGCCTGGAGTAGAGGCACATACACACGAATATATAACAACAGGTCAAGAGGATTCGAAATTTGGATTTGGTGTTTCAAATGGTCAAGCGATGCAAGCAATTGAGCTTGCCTTGCAAAAATCAAATTATAATGTGCTAGGAATTCACTCGCACATCGGATCACAAATATTTGAAACGGCTGGATTTGTTCGAGCAATTGAAGTACTCCGCCAATTTTTAGAAGAAGTGAGAGAGCGAACACATTATGTGATGAAAGTATTAAATGTGGGCGGAGGTTTCGGTATACGTTATACGGATTCAGATACACCGTTAACACTTGAAACGTATGTGCACGCTGTAACAAGTACGATAAGAGAACAATTTACATTATGTGAATATCCGCTTCCAGAAATATGGATTGAACCAGGTCGTAGTATTGTAGGTGATGCTGGAACAACACTTTATACAGTCGGAGCGGTGAAAGAGATTCCTGGCATTCGGAAATATGTTTCAGTCGATGGTGGAATGACAGATAATTTAAGACCAGCGCTATACGGAGCCCGTTATGAGGCGATGTTGGCGAATCGAGGGAATGATGAGAATGAGGAACTCGTTTCGATTGCTGGGAAATGCTGTGAAAGTGGAGATATGCTGATTTGGGATATTAACTTACCGCAAGTTGCTTCTTCTGATTTACTAGCAATTTCTTGCACGGGGGCATATGGGTACTCGATGGCGAATAATTATAATCGTATTCGTAGACCAGCTGTCGTCTTTGCAAAAGGCGGGACGTCACAAATTGTCGTAGAACGTGAAACATATGAAAATATCATTGGGAACGATCGCATACGTATTAAAGAGCTGGTGTGAATGAGAAAGAAGGAGTTGTCTAGTAAAGGCAGCTCCTTTTAAAAAAATAAAAATAATTAAATATATCGGAAAACTAGGATTGAAAAAAATCAGAATTGTGATAAAATACAAATACAAAGCTTATCAAGAGAAGCTGAGGGAACTGGCCCTACGAAGCTCGGCAACCTGCTTATAGAAAGCAAGGTGCTAAATCCAGCAAAATGGAATCCATTTTGAAAGATAAGGTAAAATATATTACCGAACAGTCTTTTCGAAATGGGAAAGATTTTTTTTATGAATAAAAAGGGGGGCTGTTTGCGTGAGCGTACGGGAGCATTTTGATGAAGTATCTGAGAAAATTCAAGCGATGCTTGCTGATATGAAATATGGTTCCATTACAATTGTTGTGCAAGATGGAAAAGTGATTCAATTAGAAAAAAGTGAAAAGGTTCGTTTAAAGTAAAAAGCGCTGACTAGAAAAACTAGAGGCGGTTTTAATCTATTTTTAATAGGTTAAAGCCGTCTTTTTGCTTTTACAGGGGGAAAAAACATGTTGACGTACGAAACGTGGAAAGAAAATAGTGTTTCATTTTCTGAAGAAGATGAAACGAAAGGCGCGCTATCAGTATTAAGTTGGGCTTATAACGAATATAAAGATGAAATTGTATATGCATGTAGCTTTGGGGTGGAGGGAATGGTTTTATTGCATCTTATAAACCAAGTAAATCCATCGGCTAAAGTTGTATTTTTGGATACAAATGTTCATTTTCAAGAAACGTACGAATTAATTAAGAAGGTACGCGAGAGATTTCCTTCATTAAATATTATAGAAAAACAGCCAGAACTTACACTCGATGAACAAGCGAAGCTTCATGGAGAGAAGTTATGGGAAAGTAATCCGAATCTTTGCTGTAGTATTAGAAAAATTTTACCGTTAAAAAAATCATTAGCAGCGGAAAAAGCGTGGATATCAGGCTTAAGAAGGGAACAATCAGAAACGCGTAAGCATACACAGTTTATAAATCAAGATCGTCGTTTTCAATCTATTAAAGTTTGTCCACTCATTCATTGGACTTGGAAAGAAGTTTGGCGATATGTATATAAACATAGTTTGCCGTATAACCCATTGCATGATGTTGGCTATCCGAGTATTGGGTGTGAGAAATGTACATTACCTGTAGGTGATGGTGGCAACTCAAGAGATGGAAGATGGGCTGGGAAAATGAAGACGGAATGTGGCCTTCACTTTCAATGAGATAGATTTTGAAATAAAGCTAAGAAGGGATATAAGAAGATGAGTACAACAAATGAATTAGTAAACCGCATTGATGAAACATATGAAATATCGAACATTGTAAAGGAAATCGAGATAGACAAAATTGCACTTAGTGATTTAGAACTTTTGGCGACAGGAGGATATAGCCCTCTTACAGGATTTTTAGAGAAGAGAGATTATGATTCAGTAGTAGAAACGCTTCGTTTAGCAAATGGTAGCGTATGGAGTATACCAATTACATTGCCGGTAACAGAGGAAGTAGCAGAGGGACTGAAAGCTGGAGAGGAAGTAAAACTTGTTAACGATGGAAATGTATATGGTGTTATTCAAATAGAAGATATTTTTGTACCTGATAAAGAAAAAGAAGCGTTACTTGTATATAAAACGACGGATGAAGCTCATCCAGGAGTAAAGAAATTATATGAACGACCAAACGTTTACGTTGGAGGAGCTATTATTCTTACAAAACGCTTTGGAAATAATCCGTTTCCTTCTTATCATTTAGATCCAATTGAAACGAGAGAAGAATTTAAAAAACGCGGTTGGAAAACAGTAGTTGGATTTCAAACGAGAAACCCAGTACATCGTGCCCATGAGTATATTCAAAAATCTGCCCTTGAAATTGTAGATGGTCTCTTTTTAAATCCGCTCGTTGGGGAAACGAAGTCAGATGATATTCCTGCTGATGTAAGGATGGAAAGCTATGAAGTATTACTTCAAAACTATTATCCGAAAGATCGTGTCTTTTTAGGTGTATTTCCTGCAGCAATGCGTTATGCAGGACCAAGGGAAGCGATATTTCATGCACTAGTAAGAAAGAACTTTGGTTGTACCCACTTTATTGTAGGACGTGATCATGCTGGGGTAGGGGACTATTACGGAACATATGAAGCGCAGGAAATCTTTACGAATTTTACAGTAGAAGAGTTAGGGATTACGCCGTTATTTTTTGAACATAGTTTTTACTGCACGAAATGTGAAGCAATGGCTTCAACGAAAACATGTCCGCATGGAAAAGAAGACCGTGTCATCTTATCGGGTACGAAAGTACGAGAAATGTTAAGGAATGGTGAGATTCCGCCAAGTACATTTAGTCGTAAAGAAGTAGTGGAAGTGCTAATTAAAGGTTTGAAAAAAGAAGTAGTAGCAGAATAGGGAGAGAATGAGATGGATACGAATATTACTTGGCATACAGCTTCTGTTTCAAAAGATGAGAGAAGAGTGAAGAATGGGCATCACAGTTTTGTAGTTTGGTTTACTGGTTTATCAGCTTCGGGTAAATCTACAGTAGCGAATGCGGTTGCTCGCAAACTGTTTGAAAAGAATATCGGAAATTATGTGCTAGATGGGGATAATATTCGCCAAGGTTTAAATAAAGATTTAGGTTTTTCTGAAAGTGATCGCATGGAAAATATAAGACGTATTGGTGAAGTGGCGAAGCTATTTGTAGATCAAGGAACTGTTGTCCTTACAGCGTTCATTTCACCATTTCAAGTAGATCGAAAACAAGTTAGGGATTTATTAGCGGCAGATGAGTTTATAGAAGTGTTTGTAAAATGTCCAATTGAAGAGTGTGAAAAACGTGATCCAAAAGGGTTATACAAAAAAGCGAGACAAGGTGATATTAAAGAGTTTACTGGTGTTGATTCACCGTATGAGGAACCAAAACAAGCAGAATTAATTGTAGAAACGCACAAGTATTCTATTGAAGAATGTGCAGAACAAATCGTGAAATACTTACAAGAGCGTAGTTTTATATAGGGGGATTAAAAATGACTTATGAAAAAGTATGGGCAAATAATGAAAAATTGAATCCGTCCGAGAAAAAGAAATTAGAAAAAGATGGATTAGAAATCTTTAATGATATTCCTTACTATGCGGAGAATGGATTTGAATCTATTCCGAAAGAAGAGTGGGACGCTTTTAAATGGGCAGGATTGTATTTGCAAAGACCAAAAGAAGCGGGCTATTTTATGATGCGTGTCAACATTCCTTCTGGAATTATTACAAATGCGCAGGCAGAGGTGCTGGCTTCCATTGCTGAAGATTATGGGCGTGATGTGTTAGATATTACGACAAGACAGGCGATTCAGTTTCATTGGTTAGAAATTGGGCAAATTCCGGATATTTTTAAGAGGTTAGCTAGAGTTGGTTTATCTTCAGCGGGGGCATGCGGTGATATTACGCGTAATATCACAGGAAATCCACTTGCTGGAATTGATGCGAATGAACTATTTGATACAACATCGATTGTTAAAGAAATATACGATTACTTCCAACATAATGAAGAGTTTTCTAATCTACCACGTAAATTCAAAATGTCTATTAGTTCTAACATTTATAATTCAGCAAATGCAGAGATTAACTGTGTGGCGTTTACACCTGCTACGAAAGAAATAAATGGTGAGGAAAAGGTTGGGTTTCATATAAAAATAGGCGGAGGATTATCAGCTCGTCCGTACTTAGCGGAAGAATTAGATGTATTCGTTTTACCAGAAGAAGTGAAGGCAGTGTCGATTGCAATTGCTACTATATTCCGTGATTTTGGATATCGTGAAAAACGCCACTTAGCACGTTTGAAATTTCTTGTCGCTGACTGGGGCGCTGAGAAATTTAAAGAGAAACTAGTAGAATACACAGGCCCATTGCAAAGTAAAGGGGAAAGTGCTCTCAAAGGCTGGAATGCAGGATACTTTTATGGCGTTCAAGATCAAAAACAAGCAGGATTAAAGTATGTCGGCTTTAATGTACCAGTAGGGCGTTTACACGCAGAGGAAATGTTTGAGATTGCAAGAATTGCAAAGAAATATGGAAACGGGCAAATTCGAACTTGTAACTCTCAAAACTTCATTATTCCGAATGTTCCGCCAGAAAATGTTGCAGGATTATTAAGTGAACCGTTGTTTGAAGCAATTTCAGCAAATCCGAAATCGTTTATCGGTCATGCGGTTTCATGTACTGGCATTGAGTATTGCAATCTTGCGTTAGTAGAAACGAAAGAAAGATTACGCAAAATCGCAGAGTACTTAGATACACAAATTGCACTTGATGTTCCAGTTCGAATTCATATGGTAGGATGCCCGAACTCATGTGGTCAACGTCAAATTGCTGATATTGGTTTGCAAGGGATAAAACTGAAAACGAAGGAAAAGGGAATCGTTGAGGCGTTTGAAATATATGTGGGCGGAACACTATTAGACGGAGGAGCATATAACGAAAAGTTAAAAGGGAAAATAGATGGAGAAGATTTGCCGGATGTTCTCGTGTCCTTTTTAAGTTATTTCCAAAAGAATAAATTACTAGCCGAAACGTTTTATGATTTCGTAGGACGTGTTGGAGTGGAAGAATTACAAATTGTACTAAATCGTGTATT
Organism: Bacillus sp. FSL E2-0195; assembly: GCF_038003645.1. Taxonomy (NCBI): domain Bacteria; kingdom Bacillati; phylum Bacillota; class Bacilli; order Caryophanales; family Bacillaceae; genus Bacillus; species Bacillus sp. FSL E2-0195. Next base: position 1,390,047 of record NZ_JBBOPN010000001.1, read on the forward strand.
AGAAGAAGTAATAGCATCTTAGGAGGGGCAATATGGACTTATATCGATTTGAAGCTGTATTAGTAAATAGTATTGTTCCAATTGTTGTCGTTGCTCAGAGTGAAGAACAGGCATTTAAGCTTGCGGAAATTGAGCTTGAAAAACATTTTTTACCGTTACCAGAAGTGAAAGAGATTTCTTTGTTTGAAAAAAAGAAGATTCGAAAAGGGGCGGCATTTGTTATTCATGAGTAGAGAACATGTAATACGAAATAATAGTAACTTCCATTCGTGATGAAGAGTGGAAGTTTCATTTTATAGTAGAAATGAGGAGAGATTATGGGGAAGGTTTATATCGTCGGGGCGGGTCCTGGTGATCCGGATTTAATTACTGTTAAAGGGTTGAGATGCATCGAGAAGGCTGATGTTATATTGTACGACCGTCTCGTAAATAAAGAATTGCTTTCTCATGCAAAGCCTGAAGCGGATTTAATTTATTGCGGGAAACTCCCAAATTATCACACGATGAAGCAAGAGACAATTAACACATTTCTTATTAAATATGCGAAAAAAGGAAAAGTTGTAACGAGACTTAAGGGCGGAGATCCATTTGTATTTGGAAGAGGTGGAGAAGAAGCTGAAGCGTTAGCGAAGCAAAGTATCCCATTTGAAATTATTCCTGGTATTTCAGCTGGTATAGCTGCTCCTGCTTATGCTGGAATTCCAGTAACGCATCGTGATGCAAGTGCAAGTTTTGCTGTTGTGACAGGGCACCGGAAAGAAGGGGCTGAAGAGGAAGTGAAGTGGGAAAGTTTAGCGAAAGGTGTAGATACATTAGCGGTTTATATGGGGGTTAGTAATTTACCTTACATATGTGAACAACTAATAAAACATGGAAAAGATCAAAGTGCACCTGCCGCTATCATTGAGTGGGGAACGACATCTATGCAACGTACTGTTACAGCGACGTTAGGAACAATTGTAGATGTTGCCAAAAAAGAACGAATTCAAAATCCAAGTATGATTGTTATTGGAGAAGTTGTCCGTTTTAGAGAAAAGATACATTGGTTTGAGAAACAAACGGAAAATGCATATCAAGTAAGCGGAGTATTGTAAAATGAAGGCTGTTATATATATATGTCATGGAAGCCGTTTGAAAGCAGCAAAAGAAGAAGCGGTTGCATTTATTACGTCATGTATGAACCGTGTAGAGGCAAATATTCAAGAAATTTGTTTTTTAGAGCTAGCGAATCCTTCTATTGAAGAAGGATTTCGTACATGTGTGAAGCGTGGTGCTACAGAGATTGTCGCTATTCCTGTTTTTTTATTAGCGGCAGGACATGTAAAGAAAGATATTCCGTTTGAATTACGAAAGTTAAACGAGGAATATCCGGATATCAAAATAGTGTATGGTAATCCATTTGGTGTATCAGAAGTGCTTGTAAAAGCGGTATATAACGGAAGTGGTATTAAAGACTATAAAGAAGAAGTAACACTTTTGCTCGTTGCAAGAGGGAGTAGTGATCCGGAAACTTTACAAGACATAAAGTGGCTTTCTTCTTTATTTCAAAAAGAAGAGAACATTAAAGAGGTGGAAGTTTGTTATTTAGCAGCCGCGGAGCCGAAGTTTGATGAGAGGTTGAAAGAAATTGTAGAACAAAAAGAACGGAACATTGTTGTGTTACCTTACTTATTATTTACAGGCTTACTCATGAAACATGTTGAGAAAGAAGTGCGTCAATATGAGTCGGAAGAGATAAAAATAAGTCCCTATTTAGGAAAGAATGTAGCGTTTCGAGAGATGTTAATTCAGAAAACAGAGGAAATATTGAAGGGAGATCAATATGTATCCACTTACAGTGCGAGTTGATAAGAAACGTGTTGTTGTCATTGGTGGAGGGAAAGTAGCGGGGTTTAAAATTATTCCTTTACTAAAACAAGGTGCGGATATTGTTGTAGTAAGTACAGAATTAGATGCAAATTTAGTGAAACTTGTAGAAGAAAAGCAAATTCGTTGGTATCAAAGAGAGTATGAGAAAAGTGATATTAAAGATGCTTTTTTAGTAGTTGCAGCGACTAGTGATTCGATACTAAATGAACAAATTGCTGAAGATACCGCAGTGAATCAATTGGTAAATGTTATTACGAATCCGGAAAGTGGAAATGTTCATTTTCCGGCGGCGTTTCATCGTGGTTTGCTTAATGTAGCTGTTTCTACAGGAGGAGCAAGCCCGAAATTGGCGAAAAAAATTCGTGACGATATCGCAAATAAATATGATGAGACATATGAAGCGTATCTTAATTTTTTATATGAAGTAAGAATAAAAGTGAAAGAATTACAAGTAGATAAGCGGCAGAGAAATATACTATTACAAGAAGTATTAAAGTCAGTATATGTTCTAAATGGAGAAAAAAGAGAATTGTTTTTACAAGAATTAGAGAGAAAGGTTCATATAGGATAATGAATAAATTGTGCTTTACAACTATAAGAATATAATTTATAATCACAAGTAACTTCAATAGATGAAATCGATGAGCAAGAAGAGTACGTATATTTGATGCGTTCAGAGAGCTGGGGTAAGGTGTGAGCCCGGTACGATAAAATATACAGAATGGGCTTGCGAGAGGTATGCTGAACATTGCAGTAGGCAACCCGGGTTCCGCCGTTAAAAGGATAGAGTATCGGAATTTTCCTGTACTTGAACAAGTGGGATTTATCAATCCAATTGAGGTGGTACCACGGTATTTATATTACATATATCGTCCTCTACATGCATATTTGCGTGTAGGGGACTTTTTTATTTTCTAAAGGAGGTGTGCGAGTATGAAATGAAAGTGTATAATCGGTAAAAGTTTAAATATTCAGAAAAGGAGAAATTATAATGAAAGAAACACAGCAATGGACGTCGAAAATAGGCTTTGTACTCGCAGCAGCGGGAGCCGCAGTAGGTCTTGGGGCAATATGGAAGTTTCCATATGTTGCAGGTAATGGAGGGGGAGGCGCGTTCTTCCTTGTATTCTTACTATTAACTTTATTTATTGGTATGCCTCTTCTTGTAGCTGAATTTGTTATTGGCCGTAGTACTCAAAAAGAGGCAGTTACAGCTTATAAAGTATTAGTACCAAATAGCAAGCTATATCCTTGGATTGGTCGTATGGGGGTTGTTACTTGTTTTAGCGTACTATCTTTTTATAGTGTTGTAGGTGGATGGATTTTACTTTATTTATACTATAGTGTCACAGGTAGTTTCTGGAACGGAGTAGTCGATTATGGGCAATTGTTTGCTGAAACAATTGCAAATCCAGTAAGTGCGATTGGGGCGCAATTCATTTTTATGCTTTGTACCATTTTTGTTGTTAGTAAAGGTGTGGAAAAAGGCATAGAAAAGGCAAGTAAGTACATGATGCCGCTATTATTCATTTTATTTATTGCTATCATTATTCGTGCGTTAACACTTGATGGTGCTATGGCTGGGGTAGAGTTCTTCTTAAAACCAGATTTTTCAAAGCTTACAGCAGATACGATTTTATATGCGATGGGACAATCTTTCTTCTCACTAACGGTAGGTGCCTCGGTAATGGTAACGTATAGTTCGTATTTAAAGAAAGAAGAGCATTTAGCTAAATCAGCAACATCTATTGTAAGTTTAACTGTATTTGTTACAGTACTTGCAGGATTAGCGATTTTTCCGGCGATTTTCGCATTAGGAGTTAAACCGACAGAAGGACCAGGGCTACTGTTTATCGTTCTTCCTGCTGTCTTTGCGAAAATTCCATTTGGACAATTTTTCTTCATTATGTTTTTAGTTTTATTCTTCTTTGCGACTTTAACATCTGCGATTTCAATGCTTGAAATTGTAGTAGCATCTGTTGCGAAAGATAATGAGAAGAAGCGTCCGTCAGCTTCGTTATTAATTGGTATTCTTATTTTCGCAGTTGGAATCCCATCAGCGTTATCGTTTGGAATTATGAGTGATGTGAAAATATTTGGTAAGACATTCTTTGATTTCGTCGATTTTTCGGTAAGTAATGTATTACTGCCACTCGGAGTACTAGCCATTTCGTTATTTGTACCAAATAAAATGAGTAAAGAGCTATTAATGAAAGAATTAGAAGTTACGGAAACGAAAGGGAAAACATTGTTTAATATTTGGTTCTTCTTGCTTCGGTATGTTATTCCGGTAACTGTAATTATCGTATTTTTAAATGCGATAGGTGTATTTAAAATGTTTGCATAATAAAAAGACGGAGATGTGGATTCTCCGTCTTTTTATTGTGTTGTAGAAGTATTTAATAAGCGATTATATGCTTTATAAGCTGTGACAACTGCGATAAATGATCCAATTAAAAATAACGCTGAGCCGCCGAATGTAAATAGCCGGCCAATGTATGTTTCTCTAGCTTCTTCTATTTCTTCTTGTAATTGTGTATTCATATTTATCACCCCGCAAAATATAGGCATTTAGTTGTAGTTTATGTAAAACGCCTAAAAAGTGTGAAGTAGTAAAAAAAACTCGGTATGCACCGAGTTTTTTATAATCCGATATAAGGAGACGGATCAACTGCGTTTGTCTTACCAACATTCCATTCCCCGATATGAAGTTCGAAGTGTAAATGTTGTCCGTAAGATTGACCGGTATTTCCCATAAAGCCAAGTTGATCGCCTTGTTTTACAGTTTGTCCATTTGATACAGAGCGGCTATTCATATGTGCATACACTGTCGTATATGTTTTTCCATTAACACGGTGAGATAAGTAAACAACGTTTCCGTAACTAGAGGATAATTCTGAACGGATAACAACGCCATCTGCAGCGGCAATAATTGGAACTGTTCCCGAAGCTGCGATATCAATTCCTTTATGGTTATCTAAAGAACGTGCGCCGAATCCAGAAGTTTTTGATCCAGCGGCTGGCTTAATAAATCCACCTTTGTTCGTATCTTGCGGTGTTGGTGCGGATTGTGTGCTTTCTTTAGCAGAAGCGGCGGCTTGTTTTTTTGCTTCCTCAGCCTTGCGTGCCTCTTCAGCTTTCCGAGCTTCTTCCGCACGTTTTTCTTCTTCAATTGCTTTTTGAACAGCTTGACGCTGGTTTTCTAAAATACCTTGTGACTCTTCTAATCCTTCAATCTCGGAATCTACTTTTGATACTTTCGTATGTAGATCTTTAATAAGAGTTTGTTGCTGTTGTTGATTACTTTGTAACTCTTGTTGTTTTTGTACTAATTTTTGCTCGGATTCTTTCAATTGTTGCTCTTTTTTCTCAACAGCTTCTTTTTCTGTCGTCACAGCATTCTGATCACTTGTTTGCTTTTTCACAATATCTGTATCGTTATTTAAAATTAAACTTACAGAATACATATTATCAACAAGATCGGCAATATTTGCAGAACTTGTTATTACTTCTGTAATGATACTCGTACGAGGCTTTTCTTGCATAGATTGTAGTCGTTGTTTAATAACTTCCTGCCGTGTATCTATGTTCGTTTGTAATTGCTCTATATGTTTCTTTTTTTCAGTAATAACTTGCTGTGTGTTGCTAATTTCTTTTTTTGTATCGTTTAATTCAGCTTCGTTTTTATTAATAGAAGTAGTTAATTCGTCGATTTTCTTTTGTAATTCCTGGATTTCTTTTTCTATTTGTTCTTTCTCAGCTGATTTATTTTGTAAGTCATTTTGTTTGCCTTCTAATTCGGATTGAATATTAGATAATTTATTCTCATTCGTTTCAGCGTATACGGGTGAAAGTAACGGGGAAACGAAAATCGTTCCAGCTGCTAAAACACTAAATGCTGCAAATTTCTTTTTCATGGTTGTCTTGCTCCTTTCCCTATGAATGTTATATATCATAAGAAGAAGAGTGTCTATCGTTGTAATCATAATGTAAAGAAAATTTTATAATTTTGCTAAGTTTTGTCGGAATTTAGTATCTTTTCGTAGTGTTTGTCATAAAGTGAAATTTTTGCATGCATACAAAAATGCACCATTTTCTATTTTGTTCTAAAAAAACATGGAAAATGATGGAATTTTTGATGGTGAAACATTACTTTAAAAACCTTTAAATCACTAGTGAGGGATCGTTCTCATGTTAGGTTTTCTTACATGGGTTTTATTTTTGTCAAGAAAATTATTTGCATTCGGGCAAACTTATTTTGTTGTCAGATTTTAAATTTTGATTTATGATTTTTAACAGGGACAAAATGTAGTGAATTGTCGAATAATATGTAATACTCTTAATTTCATGTTTTATAGAGATAGAATGAGAGATAGAGTGACACATCGAAGAGGGGGTTACAACAAATATGAAAAGAATAGGACTTGCATGGCAAATTTTAATAGGACTTGCGCTTGGTATTGCAGTTGGGGCGATTTTCTTTGGCAATCCGGCAGTGGTTGATTATTTAAAACCAATTGGTGATATTTTCATTCGATTAATTAAGATGATCGTTGTACCAATTGTTGTAGCAAGTATCGTTGTTGGTGTTGCTGGTGTTGGCGATGTTAAGAAGTTAGGCCGATTAGGCGGAAAAACAATTCTTTACTTTGAAATTATTACAACACTTGCAATTGTTGTTGGTCTATTAATAGCGAACATTTTCCAACCTGGAAAAGGCGTTGATATGGATAAATTAACAAAGACTGATATTTCTAAATATGCAGAAACAACAGCTCAAGTACAAAGTCATTCGTTTGCGGATACGTTTGTAAATATTGTTCCGACGAACATTATGAAATCATTGGCTGAAGGTGATATGCTTGCTATTATCTTCTTCTCAGTATTATTTGGTTTAGGTGTAGCAGCAATTGGTGAGCGTGGTAAACCAGTTCTACAATTTTTCCAAGGTGTAGCAGATGCAATGTTTTATGTAACGAACCAAGTTATGAAGTTTGCACCATTTGGTGTATTCGCATTAATTGGTGTTACAGTTTCTACATTCGGATTAGCTTCATTAATTCCATTAGGGAAATTACTCATTGTAGTATACGGAGCAATGATCTTCTTCGTTGTAGTTGTATTAGGACTTACAGCGAAAATATTTGGAATAAACATTTTCCAATTCTTTAAGATTTTAAAAGACGAGCTGATCTTAGCGTATTCTACAGCAAGTTCAGAAACGGTTTTACCGAAAATTATGGAGAAAATGGAGAAATTCGGTTGTCCGAAAGCAATTACATCTTTCGTTATTCCAACAGGTTATTCATTTAACTTAGATGGATCAACTTTATATCAAGCAATTGCGGCAATTTTCTTAGCGCAAATGTACGGTATTGAATTATCCATTACACAACAAATTACGTTATTACTTGTATTAATGGTTACATCAAAAGGTATCGCGGGTGTACCGGGCGTATCATTCGTTGTATTATTAGCAACACTTGGTACAGTAGGTATTCCAGCTGAAGGTTTAGCGTTTATTGCAGGTATTGACCGTATTCTTGATATGGCTCGTACAGCAGTTAACGTTGTAGGTAACTCTTTAGCGGCTGTAGTTATGTCTAAGTGGGAAGGTCAATATGACGCTGAAAAAGGACAAGCCTATTTAAAAGAGATATCTGAAAAGGGTCAAGCGGCTTAATTATAATATGAACAAGCTCTCACATAATATGTGGGGGCTTTTCTATATATAGAAGAGGAGCGGACGTAATGAAACGTAAATATGGTGACGGTTCTTCGTGGAAGCGACTAATAGAGAAGGATTATATGGTTAAGCAAGTAGAGGATGGAATGTTAGGAATACTGGACATAAAAAAAGTGAGAGAACCTAGTTATAAAGAATACAATGGTAAACAGCTTTGCATTGCAGGTGATGGGTATACATGGATGCAATATTTTATAAACGGGGAAAACTTTGCAATTACAGCTATGTTAGACAATCAAAAACAATTACTGCAATATTATATCGACGTGACGAAAGAATATAAAATAGACGAGCGTGGTTTACCTTATTTTGATGATTTATATTTAGATGTAGTATTGTTACCGAACGGTGAGATCTATGTACTGGATGAAGACGAGTTAGAGGATGCCTATAAAATTGGTGATGTTACAAAAGAAGAATATGAGTTAGCATGGAATACAACAAAATGGATTATCGCGAAGATAAAAAATAGAAAATTTTATTGGATCTCAATATTGGATAAAGAAATCGAAAAGTTAAAATGATTGGTTTATTCATATTTTTGCATAATTACCAAAAAAATCTATACAAAAAATAATTGACTTTTGTTTTGTAAGCGAGTAAAGTTAGGAAAGAAATTATTATTAAAAAATAAATATGAAACCTTCTTATAAAGAGAGGCGGAGGGACTGGCCCTACGATGCCTCGGCAGCGGACTCGATTTCAGAGTGCTGTGCCAAATCCAGCAAGCGTGTGCTTGAAAAATGAGAAGAGTGTTTCTTATAGATGTATAAGACCTCTTCTCGTCGGAAGAGGTCTTTTGTTGTTAATTAGAAAAGGTTGAAAACTAGGGAGAGATGATACTTTGAAAGAAACGAGAGGAAATGGTTTAGCTTTATTACCACTTGGAATATTTTTGGCGCTATTTATTGGTTCAGGGATTATTACAGGTGATTTCTATAAATTGCCGATACTCGTAGCGATTATGATTGCTGTAGGAATTGCTTTAGTGATGAATCGTAAGGAAAGCTTTAATGTGAAAGTAGAACGATTTGCTAAAGGTGCAGGAAACCCTGATATTATGATCATGGTTCTGATTTTTGTGCTTGCAGGGGCGTTTTCTGAAACAGCAAAAGGAATGGGCGGAGTTGATTCCACTGTTAACTTAGCGTTATCTATTTTACCCCAAGGATTTATCGTTGCTGGAATTTTTGTTATAGGGGCATTTATTTCATTAGCGATGGGAACTTCAATGGGAACAATTGCTGCATTAGCACCGATTGCTGTAGGTATTAGTGGGCAAACAGATATCTCAATTGCACTTACGATGGCTACTGTTGTGGGCGGAGCGATGTTTGGCGATAATTTATCATTTATTTCTGATACGACAATTGCTGCTGTTCGTTCGCAAGGAACAGAAATGAAAGATAAGTTTAAAACGAATTTTTTAATTGTATTGCCAGCTGCAGTCATTACAATTGTAATATTAGTAATGATTACTTTAGGTAATGATACAGAAATTAAAGCTCATACATTTGATTGGGTGAAGATTTTACCATATGCAGGTGTACTTGTTACAGCGCTACTTGGCTGGAATGTACTCATTGTATTAACTGGTGGAACGGTATTATCTGGTGTTATCGGTCTTATAGATGGAAGTTATACGTTAGAGAGTTTCTTTAAAAGTGTAACGACTGGAATGGGCGGTATGATGGAGTTAGTGTTACTTGCCATTTTAATCGGTGGTATGGTTGAACTTATCCAGTATAATGGTGGCATTCAATATTTAATGAATCTTTTAACACGTAATATTCGTTCGAAAAAAGGAGCAGAGTTCGGTATTGCTGGCTTAGTGAGTATGACGAATATGTGTACAGCGAATAATACGATTTCTATTATCTTTACAGGTCCGCTTGCGAAAAACATTGCAGATCAATATGAAATTGACCCTCGTAAATCAGCGAGTGTATTAGATCTTTTCTCATGCTGTGTGCAAGGATTAATTCCGTATGGTGCGCAAATGTTAACGGCAGCAGGATTTGCGGCGTTATCTCCAATTGAATTGTTACCATATGCGTTTTATCCAATCTTAGTTGGAGTATGTGGAATCATTTCTATATTAATTGGTTTCCCGAGGTTTTCTAAAGTAGCGGGAAAGAAAGAGTATCACAAAACAGCATAATTTAAAATGAAGTTTATGAATAGTAACGAAAGCCGTACAGAGAATGTTCTCTGTACGGCTTTTTATGTGCGATAAAAGAGTGAATCATCCTATCCTACCGCATATTTTTGCAAAAGGCTGAATTTAACTCGGTCTTAAGTCTGAGTCGAAAACAGTTCTTAAGCTCGTTATGAAAAAATGAAAAAATAGTTAAGATAAGAGTATCAAATCGAAGGGAGGCAAGCACAAGATGAAACAATTTCTAGCGTTTATCGCAGCCGGTATTTTGGCTTTAATTGCTCTTGGTAGTCTTGCTGGTATTGTAGGATTCGCCATTGGAGCAGGAGTTGTGTACTGGAGCTATAAATCATTTGTGCGAGCTAAATCATTCTTTGGAAAGTTAGCTTGGGGTATTGTTGGTTTAATCGGTTTGTCCATTGCACTTTCTCATTCCCCAGCATTAATCGGTATCGCAGCATTAGTAGTTTTATACTACGGATACCGTGAGTGGAAAAAAGGAAAAAATGTAGTTGTTGATTCTGCTCCAGAAAGTGCTAAACCATATAGCAACTTTGAAGATGAGTGGAACAAGTTAATGAAAAACTAATATAAAATAAATCAAATTATAAAGTAGAAGAGAGGAAGATTATAATGAAACAATCTTTATTCGGACGTGTACGCGATGCAATTTTAGCTGATTTTCATAATGTGTTAGATGAGAAAGAAAGAAAAAATCCAATTGCTATGTTAAACCAATATTTACGCGATAGTGAGCGTGAAATAACAAAAATTGAGAAGTTAATTCAGCGTCATAAAACATTAAAATCTAACTTCGCTCGTGAGCTTGAGCAAGCACGTTATTTCGTTAATAAAAGATCAAAGCAAGCTATCATCGCACAAGAAGCAGGCGAATTGCAATTGCATGAACGTGCATTAGAAGAAGTAGCGTATTATGAAGGTCAAGTAACTCGCTTAGAAGAAATGTATGCTGGTGTTGTAGAGCAAATTGATGAGTTAGAGCGTCGTCTTTCAGAAATGAAAAATAAATTAAAAGAAATGAACGCAAAGCGTATGGAATTAATGGCCCGTGAAAATATGGCGCATGCAAACCGCCGTATGAATACTGCCATGCATAAAATGGATGAAAATAATCCGTTCTTACGATTCGAAGAAATTGAAGATCACATTCGTGACATAGAGCTTCGTATAAATGAAGAGCATGAGCGTGATACATTTGATATGAAAATTGCAAAACTAGAGAGTGAAATGAAAGAGAAAAATGAAGTATCGTTAACGAAAGAAGTAACAAAATAATTGTAGTATATAATAAAACAGGCTTATGATATAGTGATAGGAGAAAAGGTGTTGGAAAGCAATGCCTTTTCTTCTATGTATATGTGACAAGGAGGGGGGAGCTGAAATGAAGAAGCAATTTTCAAAAACACAATTTATGGGGATGCTCCTCATCATATTTGGATTCGGTCTTTTTCTTGATATGATACTTGGACATTTTGAACCAGGTGGTCTAATATTTGCATTTATTATGATTATGTTTGGAAGACATTATCGAAAGAAGAACCGTTATGTAAGAGGGAATGTATTTTTATTTGTCGGTGGTATTGTCTTCTTATTCTTCTTATTTTCATCAGCGGCATTCGTACTTGTTGTGTTTGCTTGTTTAGCTTTAATTGGTTATCAACTTATTCAACAAGGACATCGGCAAAAAGCAATGAAAGTTGAAATTAAAGAAAAGGGATATATAAATGAAGAAAAACAAATATATCGTACAGAACCGTATATAAAAAATATGTTTGTAGGTAATGTACGAATGATGGATCATATTTATGAAATAGAGGATATTAACGTCCAATATGGTGCTTGTGACGTCGAGATTGATTTAACAACTGCTATGATTCCAGAGGGAGAAACGGTTATTGTGATTCGGGGCGTCATTGGTAATATTCGCTTATATGTACCATATGATATTGAATTGTCTTTAAATCATTCTGTTATTGTTGGGCGAGTGCTCCTGCCAGGACACGAAGAAACTGGATTTAACCGTAATGTTACGTTTAGAACAGAACAGTATAAAGAAGCCCCTCGTCGTATTAAAATTATTTCTTCGCTTGTCGTAGGCGATACGGAAGTGAGGAAAGTATAATGAAAAAACAAAGGAATATTTCGTGGATGTATATTCGTTATTCTATGTTGTCCTCTGTGAGTATCGCACTTATTTGTACAATTGTATATGTATGGAAAAGCGAGCAACAAGTTTATGATTTACTCTGGAAAGAATCCATTGCTTCTGTTCCAATTGGCTTGTTTATTATGAGTACGAGTCTTCTTATCGGAGGAATTGTAGGATATGCAATCGGTTATTATATAGAACAGCGTATACAAGGATTAAATACTTTTCTATTTGAAGTAGAGCGAGGGAATTTTCCGAGTGATGTTTCATTTACTGCGGACGATGAATTTCATGAAGTGGAACGAAAAGTAATTGGTCTTGCTCGTCGCTTAGAGGAGCAAGCTGGGCTATTTCAAAAAGTAACGAATGAACGAGCCCATTGGAATGAAGAGATGAGACAAGAAGCGATTTCTCAAGAAAGGCATCGATTAGCGAGAGAGCTACATGATTCTGTAAGTCAGCAGCTTTTTGCAATGTCGATGATGATGTCAGCCATTAATGAGCAAGCAGCTGAAATTCCAGACACGACGAAAAAACAGTTGCAGCTTGTTGAGAATATGGTTGTAAATGCACAATCAGAAATGAGAGCTTTGCTCCTTCATTTACGCCCAGTGCAGTTAGAAGGTAAGAAACTAACAGAGGGTATAGAAGAATTATTAACAGAACTGTCTAGAAAGCAACATATGAAAATTGAATGGTTAATTGAACCGATTCAATTAAAAAAAGGTGTAGAGGATCATTTATTCCGTATTGTACAAGAGGCGCTGTCTAATACTTTACGGCATGCGAAGGCAAAGAAAACCGAAGTACGCCTTCGGAAAATTGATCAATATGCGATTTTGAAAATTATTGATGACGGTGTTGGGTTTAAAGTTGGTGTTAATAAGGCTGGTTCATACGGTTTAAGGTCAATGCAAGAGCGAGTTCATGAAATTGGTGGTACATTAAAAGTTCTTAGTTTTCCGAATAAAGGTACGCAAATAGAAGTGAAAGTACCTATTATGATTGAGAGAGGGGGAGAATCATGATAAAAGTATTACTAGTTGATGATCATGAAATGGTTCGAATGGGTGTATCAGCATATTTATCAACGCAGCCAGATATTGAAGTAGTTGGAGAAGCTGAAAATGGAAGAAAAGGTTCAGAGTTAGCTTTGCAATTAAGACCGGATATTATTTTAATGGACCTTGTTATGGATGAGATGGATGGGGTTGAAGCGACACGTGCTATTATTCAAGAATGGCCAGAAGCGAAAATTGTAGTTGTCACGAGCTTTTTAGATGATGAAAAGTTATATCCTGTTATTGAGGCGGGGGCGACAAGTTATTTATTAAAAACATCAAGAGCGAGTGATATTGCAGATGCTGTAAGAGCTACTTATGATGGGGAAACGGTATTAGAGCCGAAAGTTACTGGCAAAATGATGTCTCGTATGCGTCAGAAGAAAGAACAACCTTTGCATGAGGAGTTAACAGAAAGAGAGTCTGAAATTTTGTTATTAATTGCAGAGGGGAAAAGTAATCAAGAGATTGCAGATGAGTTGTTTATTGCCCTTAAAACAGTAAAGACACATGTGAGTAATATATTAAATAAGCTAAATGTAAGTGACCGGACACAGGCGGTTATTTATGCGTTTAGACACCAATTGACGAAATAAGAAGGAAGCTTTGACTATATATGGTCAAAGCTTTTTATTGACGGTTATTTATGTAAGCGTTATCATTAAGGTGTTAACAGTACATACAAAGGGGAGAGAGTGTATGTTAGTTCAAACGATATTTGGAATGGATGAAACGAAAAAATTAGGTAACTATGTGAATGCGTTGCAAGCACTTTGTGAACAATATGATATTGAAACAGATCGTGTTGCAATTATTGAGGCGACAGAAGAATATTATTTATTTCTAGTGAAGCAAGAAGATTGCTATGATGTTGTAAAAGTAGAAACAGTGGATACGAATATTGATTACTATACGAAGGCTTATAAAGTAAGTAGCTTTAATCATACTTCTTATCAAATGTAAAAAAACTCCCGAAATGGGAGTTTTTTTATGATACTTTCGATTCAGGTGAATGATCCGTTAATGGTACTGCTTTGGCGCCACTTAATTTTGCGATAGCAAAACCGATAATAGCTCCAACTAATGCTGGTACTAACCAGCCAATTCCTTCATTATATAATGGAATAAATTCGAAATAAGATGTGATAGATGAAACAGGAATATTCCCTTGTTTTAATCCATCAAATACGCTCACAATTGCAGATCCAATTAACGCACCTACATAAACAGAACGATATCCACCGAAATATTTATGAAGTAATGATAGTAATACGAGTACAATCGCAATTGGATATACAACAAGTAAAATAGGAACAGAGATTGCGATAATTTTTGTTAAACCTAAGTTGGCAACTAATAATCCTAATGTGCAAATGACACTTGCTAACGTTGTGTATGAAAATTTCGTTAATAATGTTGAGAAGTATTGACTGCATGCAGATACAAGTCCAATACATGTTGTTAAGCAAGCGAGTGTAACGATAAGAGATAATAGAATTAGACCATATGGACCGAGTAATTGTTGTACGATAACGGTAAGTAGCTGTCCGCCGTTTGTTGCGTATCCGAGAGAGACACTAGTTGTACCGAGCCAGCCAAGTGCACCATATACAAGTACGAGACCAGTAGCGGCAATAAGTCCTGCTTTTGCTGTTGCGATGGCAATTGATTTGCGGTCATTCACACCTTTTGAGTGAATTGCATTTACAACGATAATTCCAAATGCAAGCGCTGAAATGGTATCCATCGTTAAGTATCCTTCCATAAAACCTTTGAAAACTGGAGAAGTTTGATACTCTTGCATTGCTGGTCCTGATTGCCCAAGTGGTGAAAATACACTCTTAAAGAATAATAAGAAAATAGAGAGTAATAAAATAGGTGTTAATACGCTTCCGATACGATCGACGAGTTTAGAAGGATTTAAACTAAGCCAAAATACGATAGCAAAGAAGATGACTGTGTATAAAAATAGCGTTAGGCTGCTAGAGCGAATAGTTTCTGGTAAGAAAGAACTAATTCCCATTTCATAAGCGACATTAGCAACACGTGGGATGCCCATAGATGGACCGATTGCAATGTATACAACTACCGTAAAGAATATTCCGAATAATGGGTGAACATGACTTGCAAGTTGTTGCATTCCATTTCCTGATAGAGAAATAGCGATAACAGTAAGTAGTGGTAAGCCGACTCCTGTTAGTAAAAAACCAATCATTGCTGGCCAAAAATTTTCACCAGCATTTTGTCCAAGCATTGGAGGGAAAATTAAATTTCCTGCTCCAAAAAATAAAGAAAACAGCATAAGACCTGTGAAAAAAACATGTTTTTTTGATACAGTGTTCATTGTTTTTTTTCTCCTTTTTTGTAAATTCATTGTAAGAACACAAAAAACTCGTCCCTTAAGAAAGGGACGAGTTATATTTACCCGCGATACCACCCTAATTTATACATGTAGAAATATATCTATATGTATACGGCTTTACAACGTACAACATGATACGTGTTCCTTGTAACGGGGGACGACCGGTAAGAACTTACTTTAGCATTCGGTTCTACTTCTCGGAGATGATTTTCGGTTACGAACTGAGCGTTGGCTTTCAGCAAAATACCAACTCTCTGGGGAACAGCTCTATAACATACTCGTTCTCGTCAATGAATTTTTATTCAAGTATTCTGACAACATTTTTACATGTTTTTTTTAGAAAGTCAACATATTTTTTGGGAAATACACTTTCCTGTAGAAATATAGCTGAGAATATAAGGGTTAATACTATTTGTAAAAATGCTGTAAAACATTATAGAGAATTGTAAAGTTTATGGAGAAAATCGATATTTATAGGAGTAAGGAAGGAATTGTTTGAATTTGCAGAGAATAATACAACAATCCACTTGCTGGAAAGAACAAACCAAAAGAGGTGACTGAAATGCTTGCGATGGGAGTATTATTTGGCATTATTGCTATAATTGGTTTTATGTGGTTATATTATTCGCGTTCGTTTAAACAAGCAGAAGTTTTACTCTTTCAAAAAGGTAGTTTGTTGACAAATCAGTCTAGATATTTAGTATGTCCGAAGTGTGGAAGTGCACAGGCCAGGAGTGGAGGATATCAAGAGTGTTGCAAAATTAGATTATGAAAGAAGGAAGCCTCACATTATTTTGTGAGGCTTCCTTCCTTACAATTTTTTCGCGCTCCAAATTGTCCAACGATCTCTTTCGATGATAGGAGAGACGTTTTGTAATGCCGTTTGGATATGATGTAGAAGTTGAGAAAGTTCATTATCTGTTAGTTCATATAGAATGGATCGGCCTGTTCGAGGAGATAAATCTTGTAGCAAAGCCTCTACAGAATCATGTACTTTTCGTACTTCCCATTGTGTTTGAATGGGGAGCGCTTGAAGAGGATATGTTTGTAATAATTGCTGTATAGTAGTGGTTTTTGGTCTTCTTTGCGCTTCTGTTTCAATGAGTTTTGGAAAGACCGAGAAAAAATATCCACGAAGGTGTTCAGGACTTCCTGGGATTATACAATCTTCAATGGTCCGGTCTTGTAAAATAAGTAGACCGTCTTTTTTTAATATACGAGAAGCCTCTCGTATAAATGTGGGAATATCATGCAAATGATGAATGACTGCACGAGAAATGACAAGGTCGAATGTTTCATTAGGGAATGAGATATTATGTGCATCACCGTGAATGAATGAAATGTTTGGGAAGGCATTACAATTTTCTTTTGCAGCTTGTAATATTTCTTTTGAAAAATCAAGCCCAACAACACTTTTGGCTCCCATAAGAGCAAGTTCTTTCGTGTAAATGCCGCCACCACAACCTATATCAATTACTTGTTTATTTTGCACATCTACAATATTGTTTATTGTTTCCTGCCATGAAATATGTGCGTTACGATTTGCATACGTATACTTATTATTTGCATCATGAAAATTAATGGACATTGTAAAATCCTCCCTTCAGTTTATAGTATAGCTCATTCTATATAATGTAACGTTTTTGTTTTATGCATGAGGGTTATAAGAATTTCTTATTGGAAAAGGAGAATCGATTTGAAAGGGAAATATTTAATGTTTTTATGTGTTATTTTACTCGCGTCGTGTGGTCAATCCGAGCAAAAGAAAGAACCGGAACAAGTAGAGGAGACAGTGAATGAAATGAGAGAACCATTACAAGTAACTGTTATGCAAAAAGGTAAAGAAGAAAAAAATTTAAAGAAAATGGATGCGGAGTTGGTGGTGGATATTATAAACAAAGCGGAAAAACAAGAAGTAACGGGTAGTTTTGGTGAACCGGAATATGAAATACAAATTAGTAGTGATGGAAAAAAAGAAACATATTATGCATGGTTAAGAGGAGAAGATCGCCGAGGATGGATTCAATATAAGAAAGATATGTATATGCTTAACGAAAAAGATACGGAAAAGCTTTTGGCTATCTTTCCAAAGATTCCAGAACAAAAAGAAGATGAGATGCAGGTAGGTACTTTAACGGAAGTAACAAAAAAAGACATGCAGATTACTGCGTTTCATATTAAAGCTGGTGATCAAAAAATGAATTATACAGTACGTTATACGATTTCACAATCACTATATAATAAGTTAGCAAAGGAACAAGAATATTATTTGCAATTAATTTTCCCGGAAAAGGTCCAAAAATTAATTGGCGCAAAAGAGAGTGAAATAATTTCAGCTGAAAAAGTAAAGGAAGGGTATAAACAGTATGAGTTGAATGTTACTGTTCCGATAAAAGATGCTTCAGAATCACAATTAAAATCACTAGAAACCTATTATGATAATCACGATTTACAAATATTAAATAGTAAGAAAGAAAAAGTAGGAGCATTTCAAAACATTATTCAAATTGTTAAAGAGTATGGTGAAAAAATGAATTTACAAAGATAAAGTGAAATTTTAATCAGTGGGGGCATCCCCCGCTGATTATTAGCACGAATCCTACCTAAATTCTTTGCTCCAGCCGAATTTTGAGGTGGGATTCTTACTGCCCGTAAATAGCGGGCAGTAAGAATCATAAAGTCTATATGGCCTTTCCTAGGAAATGATAATAGAGGGGAAAGATCCCCTCTATTATTTTGCTTTTGCAGATGGCTCATTCATTGATTTTCGTGTAATTAGAAAGGAAATCATAAGAGCAGAAAGAATAATAAGGGCTATAAATAAGTGATTTGGCAACCAATCTAATAATAATACGTAGCTGACGGTATAAAAAATAAGAGTTGAAGCTAAAAACGATAGAGCGCCTATCATAAGAGATTGTAATTTCATTTGTATTTACCTCCTTTTATTTTTATTTTTGGCTAAAAATGGATGGAATAAACATTATTTCTAACAATAGAAAAAAATATGTCATAATAGAGAAAAAGAATAAGTTTTGATGAGTGTATATGGCTCAATAAAGCGAGATAAAGGAGAGGAATATGAAAAATAATAAAAAAGGATTATGGGGAGTTATAGTTGCAATAGGGTTATTTTTACTATCTAAGTTAAAATGGGTATTTGCAATTTTTAAGTTAGCAAAATTTTCAACAGTATTTAGTATGTTTTTATCGCTTGGTGCATACGCAGTCATATATGGTTGGAAGTTTGGGGTAGCACTCGTATATTTATTGTTTGTACATGAGATGGGGCATTTATGGGCAGCGAGAAAGAAAGGGATACCAACATCGCCAGCAATCTTCATACCATTTATGGGAGCTCTTATTGGGATGAAAGAGATGCCGAAAAATGCAAAAGATGAAGCTTACATTGCATATATGGGACCTCTTTTCGGATTGCTTTCATTTTTACCTGCGATCCCACTGTATATAATCACGAAAGAGCCGTTTTGGGCGCTTATTATTTTACTTGGAAGTATGATTAATTTCTTTAATTTAATTCCAGTTTCTCCATTAGATGGTGGACGAATAATTTCAGTTGTAAGCACGAAAATTTGGGGAGCAGGGCTAGTTTTACTACTTGGCTATTCTATTTACTTCAAGAGTATTTTAGGAGGATTTATTTTTATTATCGGCTGTATGGAACTATATAGAGTAATAAAGAGAGATGAGCCGATTAAGGAATTAGGATATAAAATCGATGGAATGACAGGATATGTTGCTAGGCTTGAAGAGGAATTAAAAGAAACTGGTGCGGTGCATCGAACGATTTATATGATTCACCATGAAATGAACGTATTAAGACAAAGAGAACGTGAAAAAGAATTAAAAACAGGAGAACTTCAAAAGATTGAAGTGCTAGAGTACCTTTTACCAAAATTTGAGCCACTTGATTATGTCCCATATGAAGATGAAAAAGAAATGCATACAATTCATATAAGAGAAGCATTTGAAATGTCAGAAAGAAAATTAAATGAATGGGAAACAGAAAAGGAACAACAAGAAAATTATTATAAAGTCGATACGAAAACGAAATGGACAGTATTTGCTTGTTATATCGGATTAATGGCTATACTCGGTTATACAGCTTATGAAGGTTATGTTGTTTTACAAGAGCATTTACCAAGGAGAAGTTTGTAGAAAAATAGTGTCGAAATGAAAAGGAGGATTTAAACAGGAATTACATTTCTACGAGAGAATGTTACAAGTGTAACAGTACATTGTAATATTCATAGTAGAAAAGGGGTTCTGTATATGAAGAAATTGTTAAGTGTATTGGTAACTATTACTGTGATGGCAATAGCGAGCTATAGTCTTATGAAAGTACTATTATATTATGCGAATAAGTCTGCTGGAGTAAATACAGTAGCACAAATAGAAGAGGTGCAAGAGAAGAAGAAGACACTCGATTTTGTTCGTACGACACATGAAAGTTATAATAATTTCTTGAATTATGGCAAGGCAGAGAAATATACAGATGGGGATTGGAAACATTTTAAACGATGGTTTCAAGAGCAAGAAGCCTCTTTAAAAAATATACATAAAGAAATAAAAAATGAAAAAATAAAACGCGATGTGAATAGAAGTTATGAAATTGTAAAAAAAGGTGTGGAGCTTCAGAATATTGAGTATGTAATCTATGCTCATCGCGTATATCATGACTTGGATATACTTGTGAATAAACATAAAGGTGAAACGAATATATGGGGGTATACAGAGTTTGGAGATGGGCAAAATATAAGAGTAATTGAACAAGCAATACAAACAAAGTAGTAGGCTAGCTAGAATTCTAGTTAGCTTTTTTTTTGAGCACAATTAATGGGGGCTAATAATTAGTAGCGGATGGGAGCACATCACTATTTAAAATTTATTTAATATGTGCATTGTTCATATATTTTTCACAAAAACACCATGTTAATAGTGATTAAAATCACAATATGTATTATACAATTCAGTTAAACTAAAAACAGTTAAGGAAATAGAGGAGTGGCATACAATGTTAAGTGCAAAAACAATTGAAATCGTAAAGTCAACAGTACCGTTATTACAAGAAAAAGGCGTTGAGATTACAACGAGATTTTATCAAATTTTATTTTCGGAACATCCGGAGTTATTGAATATTTTCAACCATACGAACCAGAAAAAAGGAAGACAACAACAAGCATTAGCAAATGCTGTTTATGCAGCTGCAATGTACATTGATAATTTAGAAGCTATTATTCCAGTTGTAAAACAAATCGGTCATAAGCATAGAAGTTTAGGTATTAAAGCAGAGCATTATCCAATAGTAGGTACATGCTTACTACGAGCGATTAAAGAGGTCGCAGGCGCGCCTGATGAAGTTTTAAATGCATGGGGAGAAGCGTATGGCGTCATTGCTGATGCATTCATTAGCATTGAAGCGGGTATGTATGAAGAAGCTGCACATAAAGAAGGTGGGTGGAAAGATTTCCGCAACTTTGTGATTGTTAAAAAAGTGAAGGAAAGCGACGTTATTACATCATTTTATTTAAAACCTGAAGATGGCGGGAAAGTTTCTTCATTCATCCCAGGACAATATGTAACGATTCAAATAAATATTAAAGGTGAGACATATACACATAATCGTCAATATAGCTTGTCTGATGCTCCAGGAAAAGAATATTATCGTATTAGTGTAAAGAAAGAAAAAGGTGTAGATACACCAGATGGTAAAGTATCTAATTACTTACATGATCATGTAGGGGAAGGGGATGTCTTACCAGTAAGTGCACCAGCGGGAGATTTCGTATTAAATATGGAGTCAACATTACCTGTTGTACTAATTAGTGGTGGAGTAGGTATTACACCGATGATGAGTATGTTAAATACGTTAATTGAACAAGAATCCAAGCGTAATGTATGCTTTGTTCATGCAGCGATAAATAGTAATACACATGCGATGAAAGAGCATGTTGAGACAGTAGAAAAAGAGTATGAACAAGTTAAAGCATATACTTGCTATTCTTCACCGACAGAGCAAGATGTGGAAATGAAGAATTTTGATCAAGAAGGATTCATTGAACGTGAATGGTTACAAACTATTATTCCAACAACTGAAGCAGAATTTTATTTCTGCGGTCCAGTACCATTTATGAAACATATAAATGCAGCATTAATTGATTTGGGTGTTAAACAAGAGAACATTCATTATGAATTTTTCGGTCCCGCAGCAAGCTTACAATAGGTTAACGTTGCCAAGCGAAAAACGAGGTATTATTTTACCTCGTTTTTCGCTTGTTCTCTAAGTAAGCGATTTACTGTTTCGCGGCGTACACCTATGAGCTGACCAATTTCAGTTTGTGTTAATATTTCATAAATAGGGATGTCACCTAAATAAAAGGTGAACCACTCTTGTAAACGATGAAGGCGCTCTTTAGGAGAGACAGTTGTCAATTGATCGATACGCTGTTGCATCATTCTTAACTTCGATTGTAATTGTATAGCGATATTTTCATATGATGCAGGATTTGCCTGAAGTTTGTCGTACCATTCATTGCTAATTATAGGCTCGACTTCTGTTTTCATTAAAGCGATAGCTGTACCGTGATATTCCTTCGGTGAAATTAAAGAATGGTGAGGTATCGTTTCACCAGGAACGATAATATTAAATAAAAATGGTGTTCCGTCTTCTTCTAACCGAATCACTTTTAATAAACCTGTTTTTATAAAATATAATGGACCGTCCTCACCTTGACGGAATAATACATCTCCCTTATGTAGAATCAATGTTAGCCCCCCATTAAAACATTTCTATTTCTTATATTTTAGCGTATATGTATAAAGACAATATGCTTTTTAAACAGCAATTTCATTGACGAAATGTATGCTATTACAGTAGTATACTATTTAGTGTGTAATAGTACTAGCAATGAATACGCTGTAGGGGGTTTAGTATATTGTTAGATGCGATGAAGATGACGGATATGAGAATTCCGGCGAATGCTATCATTCATGTAGAAGAGATGAAAGGTGGAGTCGTTTTATCCGTTGAAATAGACGGCCAAATTATTTATACGATGGCTTATGATGAAGAAACAGATAGTTATGCTGAATTATATGATCGAAACGATAAGAGGGCGTGCCAAGTACATGAAGACTTTATGGGATGGTCACTTCTTCACTAAAAAGATGTCAATATGACATCTTTTTTTATTGAATCGATAGATTATACAAAGAAATGAAATATAAGGATAAAATTTGTAATAAATGATTTTGCATTGTTAGCGCTTTGTAACTGTAAGATAACTGTTTTTTCGCTATCATAAAGATAACAGTCATAGCTATAGGAGTGGTCAACTTGAAGAAATTACATATTTCAAATTTTATGCTATTAAGTGTTTGTTTAGTTTTATTTGTTCTCCTAGGAGCCTTTTTATATTCATGTGTATAAGAAAAAACGCATTCTAGAAAGAACGCGTTATAAAAATGAAGTAATGATTAATCTAGTTCCAAGAATAATTAATGTGATACGTAATAAATTAATTATTGCATTACCGCTTAATTTTGTGTTAATATAAGCCCCGATTTTTCCGCCAATCCATGCACCAGGAATAAGAATTAATGCATAAGCCCAGCTGACATTTCCTAGAGAGATGTGAGTTAAAGAACTTACAATTGCTGAGAGAAATACGATAAACATTGAAGTTGCTACAGCAATGTGTGCTGGGAACGCAAAAAGGAGCATCATCGCTGGCACAAGTAAGGCACCACCACCGATTCCAAATAATCCGGATATAAATCCAACTATAAAGGCAATAAAGATAGCGAGAAATGGTGGGAATTGATAGTCTACAGTATTTCCTTTGTTATCTGTAAAAGATCGCTTAATTACAGTCATATTTGATAGGGAAAGAGGTTTCAATTTGTCTCGTAGTATAAGAAGAATGGAGACGAATATAAGAAAAATCCCAAAGTATAAAGAAAATGTATCTTGGTTTAAAAATTTGTTTGCCCATGATCCGATAATACCACCAGGGCCACTCCCGATAAATAAAATAAGTCCACTTTTATAATCTACCCGTTTATGTTTCATATAAGTAAGGGTAGAAGCCAGCCCTGTAAAAACGACTGTTACCATAGAAGTTCCTACTGCGAGTTGTGGTGATAAACTGTGTAATCCAATTAATAACGGAACGATAATAATTCCGCCTCCAAGTCCGACTAGGCTCCCGACTGTCCCGGCGATTAATCCGATGAAAAGTAACATGATGTATTCCAAAATTGCCAACTCCTCTATATAACTTATCCATCAATCATTATACACGCTTTTTAATAAGAAATAGGCTTGTTCACAAAAAAGTCGTCTTCCTAGAAAAATAAGGAAGACGACTTTTGATTAAAAGATTAAGTGTAATAAGTAGTAAAATAATGCAGCTAAAGAAGCTGAAATAGGAAGTGTAATAACCCATGTAATTAACATGCGTTTTGCAGTTCCCCATTTTACACCTTTCACGCGATGTGAAGCACCAACTCCTAAAATAGAAGAAGAGATAACGTGCGTCGTACTAACCGGTAAGTGAATAAATGTTGCGCCGAAAATAACAAGTGATGATGATAAATCGGCAGCTACACCATTTACAGGACGAATTTTCATAATTTGTCCACCGACAGTTTTAATAATTTTCCAACCACCGACAGAAGTACCAAGACCCATTGCGATTGCACAAGATAATTGTACCCAGAAAGGGATATCGCCAGAAGTATGATAGTTATTGGCCATAAGAGCCATCGTAATGATTCCCATTGCTTTTTGTGCATCATTCGTACCGTGCGTATAAGCTTGCAATGCAGCGGTGAAAATCTGGAATATACGGAAGTTCTTGTTCGTTTTCGTTAAGTTAAAGTTTTTAAATACCACTTTAAAAATACTATATACGATGTAACCAATAACAAAAGCGATGATCGGTGAAATGATTAAAGCTTCAAGAATTTTTATAAACCCTTTATAGTTTAATGAGCTAATACCAGCAGCAGCAATTGCTGCACCAGCGATTGCGCCAATGATTGCATGCGAAGAACTACTTGGAATGCCATAGTACCAAGTGATCAAATTCCAGACTATTGCCGCAAGCAAAGCAGCTAAAATTACAAGAGAACCATTTTGCAAAGCAAACGGGTCAACAATATCTTTTGTAATCGTTTTTGCTACACCTGTAAATGTCATCGCACCTAAAAAGTTCATAATAGCTGCCATAACAATTGCATGTCTAGGCTTTAGAGCTTTCGTTGAAACAGCCGTTGCAATAGCGTTTGCTGTATCGTGAAATCCATTGATAAAGTCAAAAGCTAAAGCGCAAATGACTACTAAAACGGTCAGTATCAAGAGTGTATCCATGATCAAACTCCTTACGCGTTCTTCATAATGATTGTTTCTAATACGTTTGCAACGCTTTGACAGCTATCAGCTACTTCTTCAAGCTCTTCGTAAATCTCTTTAAATTGAATAATCTTAATCGGATCTTTCTCACGAGAGAATAAGTGCTTAATCGCATGACGGCGAATATCATCACATTGTGACTCGTAATCCTTAATCTTGATCGCATTTGTACGAATATCGACTAATTTCTTTTTAGAAAGTAGTTCAACAGAATTTGCAATCTCAATCGCACATTGATTAATTGCTTCAACGAATTTAATCATGTATTCATCAGCTTCTGTAATAGAATACATTTCGAATAGACCAGCACTGTGATCTAATCCGTCTAATACATCATCCATACTCATTGCAAGTTGTAGGATGTCTTCACGTTCAATAGGAGTAATAAACGCTTTGTTTAGCTCCATAATGATTTCGTGAATGAATGAGTCACCTTTTGACTCATACTCTTTCATGCGCATAGAAAACTCTTTTAAATCGCTAGCATTTTTAATTTTATACTCCACGAAAAACTGCGCGCCTTCTTTTAAATTTTCGGAAACGTTCATAAGCATTTCAGAAAATTTATCTTTTTTTGATTTAAAGACCATTATTGTTACCCCCACAAAAGTAATATATGTAAAATATATTGGCTAATCAATTCTAACAAAAAACTGTCGTTTTTTAAAACATTTTATCGAAAAGTTTACAAAAACTTAACAAAACTCTCATTGTTGTATTAATAATATTAATACTCAACAATGAATATCTTACTTGTAGAATGTCCTTTTCTTGCAAAAAGTATGAATGTGAAAGAAAAGCTTTACACTATAGGAACGACTACGTTATTATAATAAATTTAAAAGGAGGTATATTCTTCCTTTTAAAAAAAGAGTGTAAACAAATGAAGGAAGTGAACCAATGAAATTGAAGAACACTCACTTTAAAAAAACGCTTGAGTGGTTCAATAAGAGGAAGAAACTACGCAATTCATTAATTGTATTGGGAAGTTTACTTGCTACTCTATTTATTGTTGTAAATATAATAATTTCCATTCAAGATATATCTGAATTAAAACAAGCTGTTCCACAACCGACTTTAATTTATGATGCAAATAATGAAGTTGCGACTAAATTAGCTTCTTCTAAAACAGAAGGGGTCAAAAGGAAAGATATTCCTGATATTATGGTTCAAGCAATTGTTGCAGTAGAAGATAAGGAATTTTTTAGTCATCATGGTATTTACTATAGTGGAATTATAAGTGCTGTATTTAAGAACATTACAGCCGGTGAAGTTGTGGCAGGTGGTAGTACAATTACACAACAACTTGCGAAAAATGTATTTTTAACGCAAGACCGTACATTCTCGCGTAAAATAAAGGAATACTTTCTAACGAAAAAAATAGAACGTACTTATACGAAAGATGAAATTGTTGAAATGTATATGAATCAAATTTATTTTGGTGAAGGTGCTTGGGGGATAAAAAGAGCAGCTAAATCTTATTTTGATAAAGAAGTAAAAGACTTAACGATTTCAGAAGCTGCAACGATTGCAGGATTAATTAAAGCGCCATCTGCGTATTCGCCGTATAAAAACTTTAATAAATCAATTGAAAGACGTAATGTCGTATTAGGTTTAATGAAGGAGCAAGGATATATTTCTGAAGAACAATATAATCAGGAGAAAGAATCAGGTCTTGTATTACGACGTGGTGTTGACGATAAATATAAGGGAAAATATTCTCAATACGTAGATTATATTGTTAGAGAAGCGATGGACAAGTATGAATTAACACAAAATGAAATTTTAGCAGGTGGCTATCGTATTTATACGGAACTTGACTCGAAAAAACAACAAGCGGTTGAAGATGTTGTGAATAATGATAGTTATTTTAAAGATAGTGGCTCAGATCAGCTTATGCAAGCGGGAGTGGTCCTTATGAATCCAAAAACTGGCGGTGTTCCGGCTTTAGTTGGAGGCAGAGGTCCTTATCAATTTTTACAGTTTAATCATGCAACACAATTAAAAAGACAGCCAGGTTCAACGTTAAAGCCTCTTGCAGTGTATGTACCAGCGTTAGAACAAGGATATGAAGTATACGATGTCTTAAAAGATGAACCGTTTAATATTAAAGAATATGCACCACAAAATAGTGATCATACGTTCCATGGTAATGTGACGATGTATGAAGCGGTGGCAAAGTCATATAATGTTTCAGCAGTTTGGCTATTAGAGAAAATTGGATTAGATAAAGGATTGAAATCTTTAGAGCGGTTTGGTATTCCATTAGAGCCTGAAGACCATACGTATCCGATTGCTTTAGGAGGTATGCATGTAGGGACTTCACCATTTGTAATGGCTCAAGCGTATAGCGCACTTGCAAATGATGGTGTCCAAGTAGAAGCTCATGCCATTAGAGAAATCCAAAATGCTGAAGGGAAAACAATTGGAAAATGGTATAAGAAAGAAACTCGTGTGACGAACGAGAAAGTTGCCCAAAAGATGACATACTTATTAAAAGGTGTTATTGAAAGGGGAACAGGTGAAAAAGCGAAAGTTAATAATATCGATACCGCAGGCAAGACAGGGACTACCCAGCTTGTAAATGGACCAAGCACTGGTGCGAAGGATTCGTGGTTTGTTGGATACACACCGGATTTAGTAGGTGCGATTTGGGTAGGGTATGATAAAACGGATAGTGAGCATTATGTGCCAGGAGGCAGCCAAATTACAACGACAATGTTCCGGGATATTATGAAGAAAGCGAATGGAAATCCAACTCAAAAGGCATTTCAGTTATCGCTAATACCTGAGGCGGATTATACAAAACAATTAAAAACGATTGAGGAAGAAAAACGAAGGAAAGAAGAAGAGAAAAAACGAAAAGAAGAGGAACAACAAAGAAAAGAACAGCAAAATGAATGGATAGATAAAGTGAAAGAGTGGATTCCATTTTGGTAAAAAAAGAGGCGAATAACGAGTTCGCCTCTTTTTTATGAGAAATGAGCGGTTTTATCTCGGTTCAAAATGTGGCAACAGAAAAGAAGTTAGGTGAGAATCGAGCTGCCTATAAAAATTTGATGGGTTTAACTTAATAATCCGTGGGGATGGGAAAAGCGCCACGGATTAAAGCTTCAGTTTATTTATTTAGCGTAACATTGGTCCTACCGAAGGATTGAGAATCATACGTGACGGTTATTATTCCTTTACTAATAGGTTCATATGGCAATTCCTCTTCGGAATTTCCAGTATTTTCATTATGGATAGAGAGTGTTATTTCATCAACGTCTTTATTTTTATATTGATCTTTAATCGTTTCAGCGATTTGAAGTAGGTTTTCATAACTAGAAGCTTCTGTAATAAGCATTCCTTTTATAACTTTTTTTTCATTTTGTGTGGAAGAGGAATACGGGATGTTGTTTTGTTTTGTATACAGAAGTTCGTATGGAATTGTTTTTCTTTCTGCTTTTGAAACATTTGAATAGTTTAGAGTTAAAAGAAACCCTATACATAAAATTATGCATACCATAAGAACAAACCAAAAACGTGTCAGTGATATAATTCGCATTGTCATCCCTCTTTCATGTCTTTGTCTTCACTATTCATCATACAAAAAGAGGATTAAGCTAGAGTAAATTTGAAGTAAAGAAACGTAAAGAAGGAGCACTTATCCTCCAAAATAAGTGCTCCTTTTTATTAAAAGAAAGTTTTAACATACAATCAAAATAATACAAATTACTATAAATCAAACATTCTTGGTCGTTCAAAAATAAAATGAAAACTAAAATTAGTAAATTCGGAAGACTGATAGTGTAGCTGTTGTGTCACCAGTGTTAGGGATGGAAATAGTATTTACTGTAGGTTGTACAGAGATTGTTGTACCAGCTGTTAAAGTAACAATTGTGGAGAAAGAAACCGCACTACCGATAACGTTAGTTGAAAAATTACGAGTAGGTGGTTGACCGTTGAATGAAATACCGAATCCAAATGGTGAAGAACCCGGGAAGGTTGTAGATGCTGAGAAACTAATATCGTATACTCCTGTTTCTAAAATAGTTAAAGTATCTGAAGTGTCATTAAAAATGAGATTATTTAGTTCGAAAACTTGATTGAATTGGATATTCGTTCCAGGTGATATAGTTTGTGGATTAGAATTTCCTATTGCTGCTATAGTTACAGGGAGTGGTGTGCCCGACGGTCCAGTAGCGCCAGTAGCACCAGCCGGACCTTGAGCGCCTTGAGCACCAGCAGCACCAGCCGGACCTAATGATTAATTCGTTCATAGTTCGCTTTAGGTAAAATTGGAATAGAAATAGTGAAAGTTGTACCGTTTTGATTACTAGACATTTTTAATGTACCGTTATGATTTTGAATAATTTTCTTCGTTACTGACAAGCCCAGTCCTGTTCCTGAATCTTTTGTTGAGAAGAATGGATCAAAGATATATTCTTGAATAGCTGGAGGAACCCCAGTTCCGTTATCTGTGAAAGTAATCCGAACAAAGTTATCTAGGCGATAACTAGAGATTTGAATGGAAAGAGGTCTTTCGCCTCGAGCATCGATAGCATTTTGAAATAAATTTAAAAAAACTTGCACAAGTTCATGACGATCGATATTGACAAGTACACCATCTAATTCCGTAGAAAATTCATAGTCAATAGAAATGTTGTGTAAAAAAACTTCACTAGCAAGTAGTTGTTGAATATATTCGCGTAAAAACGTATTGATGGGAAAAGGTTCTCTAGTAAATTCACGCGTTTTTGAAATGGCTAAAAATTTTGTGATAATACTATTTGCACGATCTAGTTCAGGAATGAGTAGACTTTTAAACAATTCTTTATTGGATGGAGAAACGTTATCTTGTAGAAATTGCAAGTATCCACGTACCGTTGTAAGGGGATTTCGTACTTCATGAGCAATCCCAGCTGCGATTCGTCCTGCTAATGAAAATTTTTCTGCATCACGTTCTGTGTTTAAATAATGGAAGACACTAATAACTCTAAAAATCTCTCCGTTATAATCCCGAATAATTCGATTGTTTAAAATACCATAGTTTTTGTCTAACACTTCTTCATTATATATTTCTGTTCCTGTTCTTAATGTTTCAATCGCTTTAATTTGTTCTTCTGGCAAGTTTAGTAATTGTTGAATTGGCTTTCCAATTATATCATTTCGTACTACACCAAAATCATCTGCTGCAGCTTGATTACATAAAGTTATATTTCCTTTACTATCAACAAAGGTGACATGATGTGAAAAAGCATCAAAAATATGAACAAAGTATGTTTCAAGTTGTTCAAATAAAAATAATGAATCGCAAGTAAGTTGAAAATCAGCCTTTTTATTCTCTTTTTGTATGTTTTGAATGGAATGAGTCGTTCTCGTTTTCTTTATTTGTAAACCAATATGTGGATTCTTGTATGTGAAATGATGTGGTAATTGATTCACAAGCTCTTCATATAACCGCACTTTATTTTCTAGTTCTTCTATTCGTTTTTCATGAGATACAATATCATCGTTTGGAAGCATAAATAAATAACCCCTCAATTTAAAAATTCTTCCATTTAGTATATCATATTTTTATACGGATACTCTTAAAGAAGGGGCTACTTAATGAAATTGATTAGCTGAAATGTCTGGGAAGTGAGTAGAATGGATAGAAGGTGAAGTTAAAAAGGGAGGGATATATTTGCTTTTCATTGGAGTGACAGGGTGGGGAGATCATGATTCTTTATATATAAATCCCTATGAAAATAGAAATAAATTGCGAACTTATAGTGAACATTTTCCCATTGTGGAAGTAGATAGTTCATTTTATGCGATACAACCTGCGCGGAATTATACAAAATGGGCGATGGAAACGCCGAAAGATTTTTCTTTTATAGTAAAAGCCTATCAAGGAATGACAGGACATATGAAAGGGGAAATCCCTTTTTCTACGTTCGATGAGATGTTTGATGTGTATAAACAATCCATTCTTCCTTTAATAGAAGCAAATAAATTAAAAATGATTTTATTTCAATATCCACCATGGTTTGATTGTAAAGTGAAAAATGTAGATTTACTTCGATACACGAAAGAAAAAATGGAAGATTTACCATGTGCAATAGAATTTCGAAATCAAACATGGTTTTATCCAGAAATGAGAGATAAGACGTTACAGTTTTTAGAAAAAGAAAACTGGATTCATACAATTTGCGATGAGCCTCAGGCTGGAATAGGATCAGTACCGCTTATATTAGAGGCAACAAACTCGGACATGGCGTTAATACGTTTTCATGGCCGAAATGTTCATGGTTGGCTGGATAAAGGAGAAAATTGGAGAGCGGTTCGCTGTTTGTATCGTTAT
Organism: Bacillus sp. FSL E2-0195; assembly: GCF_038003645.1. Lineage (NCBI taxonomy): Bacteria > Bacillati > Bacillota > Bacilli > Caryophanales > Bacillaceae > Bacillus > Bacillus sp. FSL E2-0195. Next base: position 1,421,177 of record NZ_JBBOPN010000001.1, read on the forward strand.
AATAGTAAAGAATTGGCGGAATGGGTAGAACGATTAGAGCGATTGAAAAAGAAGACGAAGGATATATTTGTATTGTTTAATAATAATTCGGGCGGAGATGCAGCGGATAATGCGAAACAGCTTATGAAAATGATGAACATTACATATGGTGAGCCGAAGCCTGAGCAATTAAATTTGTTTGAATGATGATAAACAAGAAAGGCACTGTACAAACAGGGGGAATGTACAGTGCCTTTCTATATGAAAAAGAGGGGTAACAATGTTACTGAGCGTTTGGTTGATTCATCAATTGTTGGCTTCATAATAAATGATAATGGTTATCATTATCATTGTCAATGGTTTTTCGGAAAATAAGTAAAAAACTTTTTATCCCGCTATTTGCGGCAGTAAAACTCCTACCTCAAAATTCGGCTGGAGCAAAGAAGTTAGGTGGGAGCCCTGCTGCCCGTAAACGCCCGATTGGTGAAGGCTAATAATCAGTGGGGGATGAACAAAACCCCCACTGATTAAAGTTTCACTTTATATTTTAAATAGTAATAAAAAAAGAACAGCAATTACTGCTGTTCTTTTCCATTGATGATTTGTTGTAAATCAAAAGGAGTTATCGCTTGGATAAATTCCTTTGAGATAAGTGTTTGAACGAGAGTGCTTTCAGAAATTGTAGCACCTGTTTTCTTTTCATAAGATTTCTTTAATAAATCAAGTTTTTCAGCCGTTTCTTTCGGTAATTCAATTGTTAATGTGTTCATAATTTCTCCCCCTTACTATTAGAGTACCACTACAGTATAGGAGAGACAAGAAAAGAGAATATGAAACATAAAAAAGGTTACCAAATTTACAAATGGTAACCTTTTTATGTATAAGAGTTATTAAGCAATACCGATATACTTTAAAGTTTTGGATGGAGTACTGTGATCAAAGAAGTGTTGTAAAAATGCAATATCAACACCTGATTTGTATGCACAATAGCCCCAAGTTTTTCGAAGTGTATGTGAGCTAATCCCTTCTAATCCAACTTCTTTTGCAGCTTTGTTTAAAATGTACCATGCATGTTGTCTCGTAATAGACTTTGTTCCTTTTTGAGACTTTAATAATGGTTCATTACGTTTCCAAGTTTTACGTTCTTTCATGTAGTCTTCGATTGCGTGCTGTAAGTCTTCATTTACAGCAAACCATTTATGTTTCTTTACTTTCTCATTGTAAAATAAAATGGAATGGCGAACATTTTCGTCTTCATCGATTACATCACTAACTTTTAATTGTAAGATTTCACTTACTTTTAAGCCAGAATTTACAGCTAATACGAATAATAAGCCATCACGTTTCGAAGATTGTAAAAGTATATTTTTGATAGTTTCTAATTGTTTTTCATTTTGAATAGGTTGTCCTGCTTGTTTCATTTCACGCACTCTCCTCTTTTATATGTGTAAAGGAAAGGATTAACTTGTTTCTTACTATAAAGGGAGAGTGTGAATTTCATGTGAACTCCTAGTGAAATTAAGACAAATTATTTGACTTCTTTTACTTTTTGTAAATTAAAATAAAATACAACGCTATTAGTGGTATTATACACGCCGTATTCAGCGTGATGGAGATCTAAAATGTTTTTCACAATGGATAACCCAAGGCCAGTACCTCCAGTATGACGGCTACGAGAAGCGTCTAAACGGTAGAAGCGATCCCAAATTTTTTCAAGGCTTTCTTCTGGAATAGGATTACCTGTGTTTTCAATTTTGATTTTCACTGTATCTTCCGTTTCTATAACAGAGACGTGTATTTTTTCACCATCTGGAGTATATCGAATTGCATTGCTAAGTAAGTTTACAACGACTTGCTCAATACGGCTACGATTTGCTTTAACAAATAGAGAAGAGTCAGCATGGATGTCCACTTGTAAATGTTTTTCCTCCATGCTAAATAATAATTTTGTATAGACTTGTTGAATTAATTCACCGATTGAGAATGTCGACATTTCTAGTTTGTACGTACCTGATTCTAGTTTTGCTAATTCTAACATTTCAACAATGAGCCTGTTCATATTATCTGTCTCTTCCAAAATAACATTTGTATAATATGTCGTATCTTTACTTACGCCATCTTGAATACCTTCAGCGAAGCTACGAATAACACTAAGTGGTGTTTTTAATTCATGAGATACACCAGAAATGAATTCTTTTCTCGTTTTTTCCAATTGACGTTCGCGTTCAATATCTTGTTGTAATTTTGTATTGGCAACATTTAATCGGTCGATTCGATCTTTTAAATTTACAGAGAGTGTATTAATACCACTTGATAACCCGCCAATTTCATCGTCTGCTGTAACAGGTAACTTCTCGCTAAAATCAAAGTTGGCCATTTTTTTTGTAACACGATTTATCTTAATTAATGGTTTAACAATGATTTTTGAGTAGTAGAAGGATAACAAAATAATAACGAGAAACACGATAATTAAGGCATAGACATAATAATCTTTTAAAACGAGCATCGCTTCATTAACAGGTTGTAAAGATGCTATCGCAAAAGCGTACTCCTTAATTTCTCCGTTTTCCATAATAGGCTTTACAAAGACACTGTTTTTTATATTTTCCCCACTATCTAAAATATACGTGTTTAATTGATTTGAATTAGAAGTACCTTGTCTAATAGTTCTTGCAAAATATTGAACAGCTTGTAATGTTTCAAAATCCTTTGCAAGACGAACCTCAGTTTTGGAAGGAAGCTGTAATTTAGATATTACCCCAGTAAAATAGATTGGAGAACCAGTATTATTATATCGATTTTTAAGTTTATTTTTAGATGGATTACCACTAATGGATTGAAAATCTGAATTGAATTGTTCATTTTCCCATCTAGTATTATTAGTTATTAATTCTTGAGGTGTTATTATATTATTCGGTTGGAGTAGTCCGTCTACATAAATTATTCCATCTTTTTTTAATCCTAATTTTGCGAATTTATTATATTCTTCTGGTGTTAAAAGATTGTTAAGGGGGATGGAATAGGTTTTATTATTGTTAGGGTTAATCACATCAATGGAAAAACTGTTTTCACTTTTAATAATGCCGTTAGAATCTAAAAATTGCATTTCAGCATTCGTTTTATCGTGAAATTCTTGTTTTAGCTTTCTGATTTCCTCAAAACTTTTGTCGCTTTTTTCATAATTATCTACGAATTTTTCAAAAGCCGTTTGAACGGTTTTTATTTTTTTATTAATATAAAACTTCTCTAAAAATAGAGATTGTCCAAGGAAAAAAAGGAGAAATATGATTGTAAATAAAGTTGATGTTAATAAAAATAGTTTAAAGACGATGCTTCTGTTCTTCACTGTTTCACCTCGTATGAAAAATACTGTAATATAAATGATTTCTTAATTATAACAAAGGTTACAAAAAAGTAGAGGGGATAAATCTGCCTCTCTCTAAAGTAGTTTTTTATAGAATGTCACATAAAGAGACGGTACAGTGACTATAGAAGTATTTTAGCATAAAAAAGAACTCGCCAGACGTATGACGAGTTCTTTAGTGTACTATTGCTGAATTGCTGCATCTAAAGCGATTTCAATCATTTCGTTAAATGTAGTTTGGCGCTCTTCAGATGTTGTTTCTTCACCAGTGAAGATATGGTCGCTTACTGTTAATACAGATAATGCATTTACACCATATTTAGCTGCTAATGTGTAAAGAGCAGTCGTCTCCATCTCTACTGCTAATACACCGTAATCTCCAAGTTTTTTAACCATGTCCATGCTCTCACGATAAAATACATCTGCTGTTAATACGTTACCAACACGAACGTGTAATCCTTTTTCTGTTCCAGCATCGTAGGCTTTCTTTAAAAGATCAAAGTTTGCAGCAGGAGCAAAATCAAAACCCGGGAATGTTAAGCGATTCATATTAGAATCTGTACAAGCCGTCATCGCAATAATAACGTCACGTACCTTAACATCTTTTTGAATTGCACCACATGTTCCAACACGAATTAAATTTTTCACTCCGTAGCTTTGAATTAATTCGTTTACATAAATAGAAATAGAAGGAACACCCATACCTGTACCTTGAACAGATACACGCTTTCCTTTATAAGTTCCAGTGAAACCTAACATGCCACGCACGTTATTATAACAAGTAACATCCTCTAAAAATGTTTCAGCAATATATTTTGCACGTAATGGATCACCAGGTAATAGAATAGATTCAGCAATTTCGCCTTGTTTTGCTTCAATATGTACACTCATGAAAAATCCTCCTTATTAATGTATTGATAGAAATCAATATCATTTGCATTATACACTACGACTCCTTTCAATTAAAATCTTTTTTATTTGTAATATGTGCAAAAGAGGAGGATTTCATAAATCATAATCTAGAATATATATTTAAGAGGTTTTGCATGGATAAAGAAAATAAAAATGGTAGGTGATATTTTGAAAAATCTTGTCATTGGGCTTATTGCACTAGTACTTATTGTGGCAGGAGGATTTTACATAAAAAAATATCAAGAAACTGTAGAAACGACCGGAGATGTTCAAGAAGTGAAATGGGATGTGAAGAATAAAGAAGGAAATGAAAAAGTCGATATTTCGTTTCAATTGCTAAATAAAATGAATAATGAAGTTCGTGGTGTGAACGATCAAATTCGAGCAGTGATAGTGGATGGGAATTTGAAAAACATACAACAAACGAAGCCTATATTTGCTGGAAATGGATCGTATAAGCTATCTTCAGATGTAGCAAAAGGTGAAGGGTACACGATATTTTTGTATGAAAATGAAAACAAGTCCGTGGAATCATTTGCTAAGAAAGATTTTGGTGAAGAAAAAAAGGAGACAAACAAGGACAAGAATAAAAAGAAACTACCTGTCGATACTGTACTTACAAAAAATATAGGAGAGCATCAAGTGTCTCTTTTATTTGGGGCATTACATCCGAATGAGGCAACGACATTAACATTTCAGTTTCAAGCGAAAAAGGGAGAAAAGCTGAAATTAAATTCAGGGAGAGGCGAAGTCAACGCGCTATATATCGTTGATGAAACGAGGGGACATTTTTTATATGCCATTCCTGTTGATACGGATGAGCAATTACAATATCGTATTACATTTCCAGAAGAAGGAACATATAAAATATGGGGGGATTTCTATATAAATGGTAAGAAGTATGAAAAGGAGTTTAGTATACAAGTGCAAAAACGAAAAAACAGCTAAGTACTTAGCTGTTTTTTCGTTTTCCTATTAATTTTGTTACAGAGAGCATTGTAATTGGTAAAGAATGATTCTTTCGAAATGCTAAATATTTTCCACTCCATGCAGGTTTATATTTTTCTTTGAAATGTCGTAAACCGCTGAAGCTATATGTGTAACGAACGTTATTAAATATTGCAGCAGCAACTCGTTCAGACCAAAACGATTGCGTTGATAAACCGACATTTGAGAGTGGTGCCATACCAATATTAAAGGAATGGTATTCATTTTCTTTTGCCCAGTGGAATAAGTGGATAAAAATTGCATCCATAATTCCGCTAGGGGCATCTGGATAATAACGCATTAAATCAACAGATAATATGCCACTTTGATATACTGGCATAAAGGTTGTGAATGCAATGATTTTTCCTTCTGCATCAGATAATGTAGCGATAGGGGCACGACTAATATACTCACGATCGAAGTACCCAAGTGAAAATCCTTTCTCTTTTTTTCCGCCGAGCCAAGCATCAGACACTTTCTTTAATTCCTCGTATAATTCGTCTGAGAATGGTGGCTCATGAATAGAGAATGTATAACCTTCTCGTTCAAAACGGTTGAAAGTGGCTCGCATACCAGCACGTTTCTTTCCTGTTATTGTAAACGTATTTAAATCAACGACAGCCTCTTCACCAAGTTTAAAGAAGTTGTAGCCAAAATCGTGGTATAAGCTCATCCATTTGCTTTCAATTTGATAGAATACGCAAATATAGCCAAATCGATCAGCTTCAGTCAAAAATTCTTGCAATACAGTGCGGTAGGAGGATGGATCACCAATTGGATCACCTAGTACAACAAGACGTTTTCCAGTAATTGAAAAGAGAAGAAGTGCTTTTCCGTCACTACTGAAGAAGAACTGTTTATCTCCTAAAAAACCTAAATGACTAAGTACATTCCCGCCATGTTCATCTAAGAAGTTTTCTAACCTTTTATCATTAGCTGGTTGCCCGGGAAATTGACTACGGTAACGATTGGCAATTAGTGAGCCGATAAGTAAAAAAGTAGGAACGAAAAAGGCTGCTGCTAATGCACTTCGTTTAACTTGTGTAATATTTCGAACGACAAAATCAGGTTGGAACGCTTCTTTTGCACCCGCAAATAAAATACCTAAGTTTTTATATAAATATAACGTAAGTAATAAGAAGATAAATACTTTTACGATATCAGAAAGAGAGACTTCCATTTTTTCGCGTGCAAATCTTTTACGAAGCATATACAGCACAGCAAGTACGATTAATAAAATAAAGGTTTCTTCAATATCAATTCCTTTTAGGGTATTAAAGATTGCTGCTCCAATTAAAGAAACAATCGTCATATAGTAAGAACGCTTTGTTCCATAATATATGCCTCGCGAAAGAATCAGGAGGAGAATACCGAATGTTAATGATAAGCTAAAAGAAAATTGAATAAGGTGCTTTGGAGCTAAAATATGTAAGGCGTGAGCTCGATTTATACTAGTCGGTAAAATTGTTGATAGAATAACCATTAAGCCAGCGAATACTGTTAAAGCGGCGGATGCCCATGAACCTAATTTCCCTAAAAAATCACGTTGTAAAGTCCAAATTACACCAGTTGTTTCTAACGCAGGTGCAATAAATGGTTTATCTTCAATTTTTTTTATGGCAGCTCCTGTCATTTCAAAGGCTGCAAAAATGAGACCTAGGCAGAATGGTAAGATGTAATAGACAAGTCGGTATAATAACATAGCAGGTAGTAATACGCCTGTATCAACGCCGTATTGTCCTAGTCCAGTTAAGAAAACAAGGTCAAATGAACCAAGGCCACCAGGAACAAGACTTACGACACCAGCTAAAGCAGCAATTACGTAAACACCTAAAAACTTTTGAAATTCGATATCAATTCCAAACAATATTAAAATGACGTACATAACGATACCGGCAGATACCCACTCGACTAATGAAACTAATGAATATAAAACAGTTGGATTTTTCTCTTCTTCTTCCTCTTGTCCGTCTAGCTGTTTTGTTTTTCTATTTTTAATTTTAGAAAACCCAATATATATAGGAACGAAAAGAGCAAAGAAGATAAGAACAGGCCATAACCACGGTTTTTCGTGCAGAATAAAACTAGTGTCTAATATTCCAATAAGGCCGAGGAATGACAGAATGGCTAATCCGTTAATAAAAGCGGTTGTCATCCAAGCAATACTTTTAATAAGTTTTCCATTATCTTTTATATGCGGACGATATAGCATTGTACGTACACCGGCACCAACAAGACCACCAAAACCGATAAATCCATTTAAAGTGTTGGCAATCCATGAGATGCGGAAGATCTTTTGTACAGGTATATCTGCTTTTAAGTAACGAAGCATAACAAAGTCATAAAAGAACATGGTTGAAACGGCAAATGCACCGAGTGTAATCGCTAAAAATACCCCACCAGTTGGAATGTTTTTAATTGTTTCAATTGCTTCTAAAAAAGAAATGCCTGCTAATTCTTTTTTTGCTTGAAAGAAAACAATTGTTAAGACAACAAATGGGAAGATTATTTTCCCGATTTGTAAGAAACGTTTCCATGAAAACGACATAAATACAACTCTCCTTGTGTAAGAAAACTGAGACAATAATATTATTATGACAAACTTCAAGAAAAATAAAAAGGTAAATTCCTGTATAGGGAAGCTATTTTTTATATAGGTTATATTTAAAAGAATATTTCGTTTATTAGAAAATTGAGTTAATATAAGGTGAAAGAAGGAAGAGAGGGGAAGTAGATGATTATAATAGGTTATGCAGGATATGAGTTAGAAAAAGCAAAACCGAATACATCAGAAGATTTTTTTAATAGATCTGAAGTGACATATATATTAAATAATCAAGAAAAAACCTTTTCTGTCTTATATGTTAGATATTTTGAAGAAATTTTACAAGAAATTACCCCTTTTGAAGGAAATCCAGTTTATAAAGTAGAAGAACAAGACGTATATTTACGAGATATTGTAGCGATCGCTTGTTTAGTGAAAGATAAAGAGCTACGCGCGCAGAAGCGCTTGTATCTCAATGAAGTAACAGACTTTCAACGATACTTTGATGAGGGAACAGTGGTGAAAGTACAAGAAATATTAGCTGAATTACATAAAAATAAAAGAGTAGAAATAGCGTAAAACGGCAAAGGAGAGAGAAGCCATGTCTAATTTGATGGTTGAAAATCAAACAGAACAAGTTTCTATATTTTTAGAAGATGTAATTTCCTTGATAACTAATTATGTAAATTATCATACGTTACCTTCTTTATTGGAGGAGACACCAACAGGAAACGAGCAATATTATAAAGGTATATTAGCATCAATAAGAAGACTTCTTGTTTTTTGTGAAGAAGGACTTGATGCATGTTTTGTTTTGTTGAATAGCCAACCATTTCGAAAGACCGCAGCTGAAACAGTTTTATATAAGATTTACCATCAAGTAATTGCAGAGTTTTTTTCGCCAAAGAATGATCATTGGTATGAAAATAGTCGTTCTGCTTATACAGGGAAAAATTCTATTGTTTTTCAGCAAACCCCCCCTGGGTCTATAGAACGAATGATGAAGGATTTAGAAGGGAAATTTCAATTGATGCGTGAAGAACTAGAATATTATGAGACAGATTACCAAACAAAAATGTTGCACAAATATTAATTAAGGAAAAGAAGCTAAGGATACTTAGCTTCTTTTCCTTTTGTACAGTTATATAAGGGATTTTCATTGAATATATTTAAGTGGATAGCAATAAGGAGGTGTGACATGAGTCAGCAAGGTGTATTTACAGATTACTTTCATGAAGTAGAAAGCTGGTGTGAAAGTGTTCTTCAAGTATTAGATAGCCGTGCAATGGAAGTGTATGATGTCCATATGCTTGCTTATAAAATTCAAACGTTATTAGAGCGTATGAAAGAGCATGAATACGACACAGATGCCGAGTTTATGTATGAAATAAGTGAGGATGTAGAACATATTCAACACCATTTACAGGAAGTATTTATGCAAGAAGGAGAGGAATATGAACTATGTGAAAGAGGGGATAGCGAACGAGCTGTTCCGATTGGGGGGCATAACCTTCCGCCATTACCTTATCCATATAATGCGCTAGAACCGTACATTTCACGAGAAATTATGATGTTACACCATGATAAACACCATCGTAGTTACGTGGAAGGATTAAATAAAGCAGAGAAGATGATGGAAGAAGCGAGAAAAACAAATCAATTTGATTTAATTAAGCATTGGGAAAGAGAAGCGGCTTTTCATGGATCAGGTCATTACTTACACACGATATTTTGGAATAATATGAAAAAAGATGGGGGCGGGGGTCCACGAGGGGCATTATCACAAGAAATTGAGAAGGATTTTGGGAGTTACTTACGTTTCCAAAAACATTTTACAGAGGCGGCCTCGAAAGTTGAGGGGTCTGGATGGGCAATCCTTGTATGGGTGCCTCGGTCCGGAAGGTTAGAAATTTTGCAGAGTACACTTCATCAATTGTTTACACAATGGGATACGATACCGCTCCTTGTACTAGATGTATGGGAACATGCGTATTATTTACAATACCAAAATCGAAAAGATGAATATATTAAAAACTGGTGGAATGTTGTAAATTGGCCTGATGTAGAAAAAAGATTTGAAACTGCGAAACAAATTGAATGGACACCGTATTAGACGCATATCTCATGCGTCTTTTTTAGTGGAGGTGGAAGGAAGATTTCGTTCATATTTTAAAAGGCCAAGCATACACTTGTACAAAAAGTGCCAAAAGGACGTGGGGGGAAATATGAGACGAATTTGTATAATAATTACGCTAATTATAATGTACGCAAGCGTTATGCCAATTCCTGCATATGCAAAAATGAACGGTGGTGTCAGTGCTCGTAACGCAGTCTTAATGGAACAACAATCCGGTCGTGTGCTATATGGGAAATTAGAACATGAGCCACAAAAAATTGCTAGTATAACAAAAATTATGACAGCATTGTTAGCTGCTGAATCAGGAAAAATGAAAGAATTAGTATCGGTTAGTAATGAAGCGGTACGAGTAGAAGGATCGGCAATTTATTTAAAACCTGGACAAAAAGTTAAGTTAGAAGATTTAGTTTACGGATTAATGCTTAGATCTGGTAATGATGCAGCACAAGTAATTGCTGAAAATGTGGGAGGGAGTATAGAAGGATTTGTATATTTAATGAATGAAAAGGCGAAAGAAATCGGAATGAAAGATACGCATTTCTCAAACCCGCATGGCTTGGATGGGGATGGATCGCATTATTCGTCGGCTTATGACATGGCATTATTAACGAAATATGCAATGGGGAACGAGACCTTTAAGAAAATTTTTGGAACAAAAACGTATAAATCAGATTCTTGGGATTATCCGTGGAAAAATAAACATAAGCTTGTGACATCTTATTATGAATTTGCAACAGGGGGAAAGACAGGTTTTACGAAGAAAGCAGGACGGACGCTTGTCACAACAGCTTCAAAAGATGGACTAGATTTAATTGTCGTAACTTTGAGTGCTTCTAGTGACTGGGATGATCATATGAATTTGTTTGATAAAGGCTTTGAACGCTATAAGCAAGCGAAAGTTTTAGGACAAGGCGCACTCGCTGAAATAAATGAAAAGAAATATGCCAATCATGTTTATACGAAAAATAGTTTTTCTGTACCTTTAACTGAAGAGGAAAGAAAGAGCGTGTTATTGAAAGTTGAGCTCGATAAAAGTGCAAAACTTACGGATGGAGTAAAGATTGGGAAGACAGAAATTTATGTAGGGAACGAGAAAGTTGGAGAACGAAATTTGTTTTACAGTAAACGAAAGTTAGTAGCTACAACGGGAATGTATTGGAATAACGTAAAAGAAATATTCTCTTACATGATAGGTGTTGGGATAGATGGTTAATCTCGTATGGGCAGCGATGGCAGTTATAGGGATTGTGTATGCCATGATAAATGGAACGATGGAAGAAGTGACCAAAGCAGTGTTTGAAGGGTCAAAAGATGCTGTAACGATTTGTATTGGACTTATTAGTGTTTTAGTATTTTGGCTCGGTTTAATGAAAATTGCTGAGGAAGCTGGATTGTTAAAGAAGTTAGTATCACTTTTTATGCCGATAGTAAAAAGATTATTTCCAGAAATACCGAAGGATCACCCGTCAATGGGATTCATTTTATCAAATATGATGGCGAACTTTTTTGGGTTAGGTAATGCAGCAACACCTTTAGGTATTAAAGCAATGGAACAACTGAAAGAGTTAAATGGTGGAAAGGATTCAGCAAGTCGTTCTATGGTGACGTTTCTAGCATTAAATACTTCAGCGATTACATTAATTCCGACTACTGTCATTTCGATTCGAATGACTTATGAATCAGCAAACCCTACTGAAATCGTTGGCGTAACATTTATAGCACAAGTGTTATCGATGATTGGAGCGATTTGGATTGACCGCTATTTTTACCGGAGAAGGAGTAGAAAGGGGCGGAAAAAATGAGTATTGTAAATACAATTTCATTATGGGTAATTCCTTGTGTAATTGGTTTTATCCTTTTGTATGGCACGATAAAGAAAGTTCCAACGTACGAATCGTTCGTTGAGGGCGGAAAAGAAGGGATTCAAATTGCGGTTTCCATTTTGCCGTTTATGGTTGGAATGCTTGTATCTATTTCTATTTTCCGGGCATCAGGTGCTTTAGATGCGATGATATCGGTAATGAAGCCGATGTTAGACTTTATTCATGTACCAGCCGAAATCGTTCCACTTGCACTTATACGTCCGATTTCGGGATCTGCTGGTTTAAGTATTACGACCGACTTAATCGCTACATATGGGCCAGACTCGTTTATTGGTAGGTTAGCTTCAACGATGCAAGGTAGCACAGATACGACTTTTTATATATTAACAGTATACTTTGGGGCTGTCGGTATTAGAAAAATGGGAGATGCATTAAAGGTAGGACTTTTTGCAGATTTAATCGGAATTATTTGTTCAATTGTGTTTGTTTCCCTATTGTTTCGGTAATGCTATTCATTTTTTGCGCTATTTAGCTTATAATACGTATACGACCACTATTAACGTGTAGTTTAATAGTGGTTTTTTTATGCGGTGTTTTTGACAAAATGATGAACTTTTATCGTGGACAACATGAAAAAGTGTAGACAATAATAAAGGGTGAAAACGTGATATGCCTTTAGACGTTTATCATCATTGCTATGTTGTTAAAGATAGGCGAAGTAAATGGCATAAAGCTTAGGCGGTTGCCAAGTCTTTCTAATGTAAGGTAAGATAAATTTGAGGTGAAAAAAAGAAATGGAACGATTACAAAAAGTGATTGCGCAAGCAGGTATTGCATCGAGAAGAAAGGCTGAGGAATTAATTCAGCAAGGGAAAGTGAAAGTTAATGGGAAAATAGTGAAGGAGTTAGGAACAAAAGTAACTCCTCAAGATAAAGTGGAAGTAAATAACATCCCTCTTGAAAAAGAAGAACCTGTTTATTTTTTACTATATAAACCAACTGGTGTAATTTCAAGTGTATCAGATGATAAAGGAAGAAATGTTGTAACAGACTTTTTCCCTGAAATTAGACAACGTTTATTCCCAATCGGACGCTTAGATTATGATACGTCTGGCGTATTATTGATGACAAATGATGGTGAATTTGCAAATGTATTAATGCATCCGAGATATAAAGTTGAAAAAACGTATGTTGCGAAAATTAAAGGGCCATTAACAGGTGAGAAAATTCGCATGTTAGAACGAGGTGTTGCATTAGAAGATGGGAAAACAGCACCAGCACAAGCGAAAATTATTTCTTGGGACAAGCGTAAAGAGATGGCAATTGTACAATTAACGATTCATGAAGGACGTAACCGTCAAGTACGCCGCATGTTTGAAGCGTTAGATTGTAAAGTAATGAAATTAAAACGTGAACGGTATGCCTTTTTAGAAGTGGGTAGCTTGCGTCCTGGCGATGCAAGAGAATTGACACCACATGAGGTGAAACAATTACGTGCATTGGCTTCTACAAAGCCTCGCTAATCTATATTGTGAAACTTTCACCAGTGGAATGCTCCGCTGGTGATTTATTAAAAAATACATATATTTATCACTCGTCGAAGAGAGGGGAGACAACATGAAAAAAAATCGCTTATTATTTCGTGTTATCATTTTGCTCATTTTAAGCGGTGCGGTAGGGTTTACGCTATATCAAGGATTTTTTACTGATAAAGAGAAAATGCAAATTGGAAAAGAAGCACCTAACTTTGTTGTAACTGATTTAGAAGGAAAGAATATTGAATTAAAAGATTTAAAGGGAAAAGGTGTATTTTTAAATTTTTGGGGAACTTGGTGTAAACCTTGTGAAAAAGAAATGCCTTATATGAATGAGTTATATCCGAAATATAAAGAAAAAGGCGTTGAAATTATTGCCTTAGATGCAGATGAAACGGATATCGCAGTGAAGAACTTTGTGAAACAATACGATTTGAAATTCCCAGTTGCAATTGATAAAGGGCAAAAGATCATAGGTACATATGGAGTGGGACCATTACCAACAACCTTTTTAATTGATAAAGAAGGCAAAGTAGTAGAGCAAATTATAGGTGAGCAAACGAAGGAACAATTGGAAGAGTACTTAAAGAAAATCACTCCATAATTAATAAAGCCTTTACATAAGAGGTGCTTACGTATAGCGCCTTCGCTTTAAAAATTCTGAGTATTGCGGTAACTATAAGCTGGAATATACAATAGTACATATAGATAAAAGGGCGGTGAGAGCTTTGAAAGAAATTAAGTGTGAATGTGGACATGTTAATCCGATAGGAACCATTTTTTGTGAAGCATGTGGGAAACCATTTGAAAGTAATGAAAATATAAAATTATTGGATATGAGATATGAGGGGAGTGCTCGGAGATCTCTCACACATACAAAAACGATAGTCGATAAAATTTGGAGTTTTTTCTCTTCTGTAAAAGTAGGTGTATGGTTAATCGTAATAACTTTAGCTTCATCGGCAATAGGAACTATCTTTCCCCAAGAAATGTACATAACTCCAGGAATCGAACCAGCTGAATATTATAAGACCGAGTATGGATTTTTAGGACAATTATACTATCAATTAGGATTTAATAATTTATATGGATCATGGTGGTACATGATTTTAATTGCTTCCATTGGTATTTCACTTGTTATATGTAGTTTAGACCGTGTCATTCCTCTTTATAAAGCTTTAAAAAAACAAGGGGTGAAAAGACACCCAAGTTTTTTGAAAAGACAGAGAGTGCACGGGACTGGTACGCCGCATGAAGGTGACTTAGAACGAGTTCAAATTAATTTAAAGAAACGTAATTATAAGGTGAAAGTGGAAGACGGGAACGTTTTAGCGGAAAAGGGACGTTTTTCACGCTGGGGTCCATATGTAAACCATATTGGTCTTATTATCTTTCTATTCGGTGCAATGCTACGTTTTTTACCGAGTATGTATGTAGATGAAGCACTTTGGTTACGTGACGGTGAAACGAAAGAAATACCAGGAACAGATGGTCAATACTATTTGAAAAACGAAAAGTTTATCAAGGAAGTTTATGATAAGAGTAAGGATAAAGAAGTTTTTGATGAAGCAATTGATCGTGTTGGTGATAAAATGATTGCGAAAAACTTCCAAACAAATGCTGTATTATATAAAGCGGTAGGAGAAAATATAGCGGGTCAAAAACCAAAATTAGAAAAGGTAAAAGAAGCTGAAATTCGAGTGAATGAGCCACTGAAATTTGATCAATTTGCTGTTTATCAAGTGGATTACAAAGAAAGTGAATTTAAAAGCATGTCTTTCCATTTGCAAAACAAAGAAAATAATCAAAAGTTGGGACCGATTAAAGTAGATTTAGCGAATCCTACAGAAAAATATGATTTAGGAAATGGGTATTCTCTAGAACTATTAAGCTATTTTCCTGATTTTTATTTTGATGAGAATGGAAGGCCGAATACGAAAACAAAATTACCGAATAATCCTGCATTCGTCTTTAAAATGTTTACCCCGGAAACACCAGATGGTGAAGTTAGTTTCGTCGGTATTCAGCAAAACATAGAGCCTGACGGGAATAATAAATATAAAATGTCATTTGCAGGTGTGGAAATGCAAAATGCAACAGCTCTTACGGTAAGAAAAGATTTGACGCTTTGGATTCTCGGTATTGGAGGATTTATATTTATGGTTGGTGTGATTCAAGGTATGTATTGGAACCATCGCCGTATTTGGATACAACGTGTTAATAATGAATGGTGGGTTGCAGGCCATACGAATAAAAATTGGTTCGGCTTAAAGAAAGATATTGAAAGAGTACTAGAAGGAACAGCGATTCCACAACCACACGATAAAATGAATGAAAAAAATTAGTTAAGGTGGGGAAACGATATGGTACAAATAAGTAGTAATTTTCTGTTCGCGGCGTTTATCTTATATTTAATTGCAACTTTATTTTTTGGAGGAGCAATTAAAGAAAAAGGTAACAAGTGGGCAAATATAGGTATAACTATAACAATTTTAGGATTTATTGCACAAATAGTATATTTTGTTACAAGATGGATCGCATCAGGACATGCACCGGTTAGTAACTTTTTTGAATTTGGTACATTTTTTGGCATGATGCTTGTGGGAGCTTTTATTATTATGTACTTTGTATATCGTGTAAGTATTATTGGTTTATTTGCTTTACCGGTAGCTCTTTTATTAATCGCTTATGCAAGTATGTTCCCGAGAGAAATTTCGCCGCTTATCCCATCTTTAAAGAGTAATTGGCTACATATTCATGTAACGACAGCGGCAGCGGGACAAGCAATATTAGCAATTAGTTTTATTACAGGCGTAATGTATTTACTAAAAAATGTAGATCAATCAACAAGAAGTAAGCGTACATTTTGGTTAGAGACAGTAGTTTTCACACTTGTTTGTACAGTTGGGTTTATTGGAATAACAACGGTATTTTCTAGTATGAAATACGAAGCGAAGTTTCAATGGATTGATAAAAATGAACAACAAGTTGAAATGAAGTATAATCTCCCTGCTTTAGTTGGACCGCATGAAGGGAAGTTAATGACAGAAAATAAATTAGAGCCAACAGTTGAAGTTCCAGCGATTGTAAATGCGAAAAAATTAAATACTGTTATTTGGTCAGTGTTAGTCGGAACGCTACTTTATATTGTATTAAGACTTGTTTTACGTAAGCGAGTGTCAGCGGCACTTCAGCCGTTAGTAAAGAATACGAATAGTGATTTATTAGATGAAATCGGATATCGTTCTATTGCGATAGGATTCCCGGTGTTTACATTAGGAGCATTAATCTTTGCAATGATCTGGGCTCAAATCGCTTGGACGCGCTTTTGGGGTTGGGATCCAAAAGAAGTTTGGGCGCTTATTACTTGGCTCTTTTATGCTGCGGTATTACATTTACGTTTATCTAAAGGATGGCATGGAGAAAAATCCGCCTGGCTTGCAGTGATTGGTTTTGCAATCATTATGTTTAACTTTATTGTAGTAAACTTAATTATCGCGGGTTTACATTCATATGCATAGAGAAATAAAATAGGAGAGTGTATGTCACTTTCCTATTTTATTTTTGTCAAATTTTCTTCTTTTTTGAGAAAAACATGACAAAGTAGCGGTTGATTCTGTAAAATGATGTCGAGGACCAAATATACTGTTCAAAAAAAATACATAGTTTTGGAAAAAAAATGAACAAACTTTATTATTCTTGTGAAGCATAATATGGGAAGTGGAACGTTAAAAAATGCTTAATTAAACGAGGATAGGTGCAACATTATATTGTAGAAGGGTAGGTGTAAACCGTTGTGGTAAAAGTACGCAGCGGGTAGAAATGGAAAATGAATCAAGAATTTTAATTGTAGACGATGAGGATCGTATTCGTCGTTTATTAAAGATGTATTTAGAAAGAGAGCAATACACAATTGAAGAAGCGGATAATGGTGATACAGCTTTAGAAATGGCGTTACAAAATGATTATGATTTAATCCTACTGGATATTATGATGCCTGGTAAAGATGGTATCGAAGTGTGTAAAGGGATTCGTGAGAAGAAAGCGACGCCAATTATTATGCTGACAGCAAAAGGTGAAGAAGTAAATAGGGTACAAGGGTTTGAAGTTGGAACTGATGATTATATTGTAAAGCCGTTTAGCCCGCGTGAAGTAGTACTTCGTGTGAAAGCAGTATTACGCCGCGCTGTACCAACGACATTCTTTACACAAGATACAACGACGAAAGATGTTACTGTTTTCCCTCATTTAACAATTGATAATGATGCGCACCGCGTTACAGCGGATGGTAATGAAGTAAACTTAACACCGAAAGAATATGAATTACTATTATTCTTAGCGAAATCCCCGGATAAAGTTTTTGACCGTGAGCAATTGTTAAAAGAAGTATGGCAATATGAGTTCTTCGGAGATTTACGTACAGTTGATACGCATGTAAAGCGTTTACGTGAAAAGTTAAGTAAACAATCACCAGATGCAGCGAAAATGATTGTTACCGTTTGGGGCGTAGGTTACAAGTTTGAGGTTGTGAACGACTGATGCTTTGGAGAAGTGTAGTAGGGAAGTTATGGATGACCATATTACTTCTCGTTTCGTTTGTTCTTGGATTTGTTGCTATTTTACTTTCACAGTTTTTTAGAACGTATTATGTTGATATGAGTGAAGCTAGGCTTCAGAAAGTTGCAACAAGTGTCACGGAATTAATTGAAGAAGGTGCCGATGTAAAAACGATTGAGAATATTGCTTACAAATTTTCTGATCCACTTTCAAGGATTATCATTGTAGAAGACGGTAAGGAAATTTCTTCTTCGCCGAAACAAGAAGGATTAGTTACTCTTACAATAGATGATTTGAAAAATGATAAAGAATTAGCAGCTGTTTTTACAGATAAAAAGGATATTAAGAATAATATTAGAAAAGCTTCTAATAGTAGGAAGAATAAAAATACTGAAAATGATATTATGATCGTCGGGAAACCAGTACAGTCAAAAAATCAAAGTGCAGTGTTTGTATATGAATCATTGCAAGTTCCAATACAAGGTATGGAGAGAACGACTGATTTTATTTTCTTATCAGCCGGGATTGCGATTATTTTAACAACTTTCTTTGCATTTTTCTTATCTACTCGAATTACGGCACCGCTTCGTAAAATGCGTGAGGTTGCATTTGAGGTAGCGCGCGGGAAATTTGATACGAAAGCCCCTATGGTGTCTCAGGACGAAATTGGTGAGCTTGCAACTGCTTTAAATCAAATGGGGAAACAGTTGAAGTTTAATATGAATGCCCTGCAGCAAGAAAAAGAGCAGTTAGCTAGCATTTTGAGTAGTATGGCAGATGGTGTTGTTACGTTAAATCAAGAAGGTGAAGTCGTTGTTATCAACCCACCGGCAGAACACTTCTTACAAGTTTGGCAAGAAGAAAAAGAAGTAGAGTTAATTAAAAAACTGCCTTCTGAACTTGTTGAACTATTCCATCTCGTTGTAGAAAGTGAGCAACAACAAGTTGTTGAAATTAATTTGCAAAAAGGTAACTACGTAGTTCTTATGACACCGCTTTACAATCAAACAAAAATTCGTGGAGCTGTAGCAGTATTGCGAGATATGACGGAGGAGCGTCGTCTTGAGAAAATGCGTCAAGACTTTATTGCGAATGTATCACATGAACTTCGTACACCGATGGTAATGCTTCAAGGATATAGTGAAGCAATTTTAGATGATATTGTGCAAACGAAAGAAGAAATTAATGAGTTTGTTCAAATTATTTATGATGAATCTGTTCGTTTAGGTAAACTTGTAAATGAGTTATTAGATTTAGCCCGTATGGAAAGTGGACATGTAGAGTTACATATAGGTGAAGTAGATATTCATCCATTTGTCGAAAAAATTGGCCGTAAATTCCAGGGGATTGCAAAGGATAAAGAAGTCCAATTAACAGTGGATTTCCAAAGTCCAATTGAACAATATCCGTTTGATGCAGACCGTATGGAACAGGTACTGACGAATTTAATTGATAATGCAATCCGTCATACAAATGCAGGTGGACATGTTACACTTGTAATTAATACGAAAAATAGTGGCCTTACTTTCGAAGTGCAAGATTCAGGTGCTGGTATTCCAGAAGAAGATATTCCGTTCTTGTTCGATCGATTCTATAAAGCTGATAAAGCAAGAACGCGAGGGAAAAAAGTTGGAACAGGACTCGGGCTTGCGATTGCTAAAAATATTGTTCAAGGTCATGACGGGAAAATTTCTGTATCAAGTGTCGTTGGAGAAGGAACTACATTCTCTGTATATTTACCAAATCGTATAATTTAGATATATATGTTTTTAAAAAGTTGATCATGAATAAAAGCTTTACTGTTTTTTTATTTTTTTGTAAGTGCAATTAAATAAAGAATGGTAGAGTTTTTTTCTTTAATAATCAGAATGAAAATAAAAAGAGAGGTGTCATAATGAAATGAAACTTTATACAAAAACAGGTGATAAAGGGGAAACGAGTGTCATAGGTGGCCGAGTGGATAAAGATCATATACGTGTAGAAGCTTATGGAACAATTGATGAGGCGAATTCTCATATCGGATATGCCATGTCTAAATTACAAGAGGAATGTTTTCGTAACATTTATAACGAACTTGAAAATATTCAACATGAACTATTTGATTGTGGAGGGGATTTAGCAATAGTAGAGAAGAAAATCCCTTATAAAGTAACGATAGAGATGGTCGAGTATTTAGAGAGACGAATTGATTCGTATACAGAAGAAGCGCCGCCTTTAGAGCGTTTTATTTTACCAGGCGGTAGCGAGATATCGGCTGCACTACACATTGCACGTACAGTTATAAGAAGAGCAGAACGTTGTATAGTGTCATTGCAAAAAGAAGGAGAAACCAATGAAATTGTTCTAAAGTATATAAATAGGTTATCTGATTATTTATTTGCGCTTGCTAGAGTAATAAATGCGCGTTTACAAGTGAAAGATGTGGAGTATAACCGCAGTGCACTTGTTTTTCGTAATAAAGAAGAGAAGGAAGTGGAGTAATCCACTTTCTTTTTTTTGTATACTTTTTTCTGTAATATCCCACAATAGAGAAGGTATGACGGTTATTAGAAAACGGAGGATGTATATGAAAGCGTTAAAATGTGGCGTGGTGATATTGAGTGTATTATTTTTATCTCAATTACATGTTTACGCTGAAGGGAATCAGTGGATATGGCCTGTTGATGGGCAGATAAGTGATTATTTTGGGACAAGACATGGGAAACACTATGGTATTGATATAGCTGCGCCTATTGGAACGCCTGTTGCAGCTATTCAAAATGGTAAGGTGACAAAGTCTTATTTTTCAAGTAGTTATGGAAATGTTGTGTTTATTAAACATGGAGAATATGAGGCTGTTTATGCGCATTTAAATAAGAGATATGTAGTTCAAGGTGATAACATTTCAAAAGGAGAGCTAATTGGAGAGGTAGGGAATACAGGAGAATCGCGAGGAGCGCATTTACATTTAGAAGTGCATCAAGGGAGATGGACGATGGAGAAAAGGAATGCGATGAATCCGTTGCTTGTTTTAAATGAACAAAAAAATCAAGTTGTGTCATCATCACTATATATTGTACAAAAAGGTGATACTTTAGTTGGTATTGCCCGGAAATTTAGTATGACAGTTGAGGAAATTAAAGTGAGGAATGGATTGCGACAAGAGCAAATCTATCCGAACCAACAACTATACGTCAAGTAAAGGCAACGTCTCAAAAGCATAACTTTTGAATAAATTTATTTTTTTCTTATTTAAGATTGCGATAGTAAATGAAATTATATCGACGCAAATTTATATCGAACATAGCTATTATTATATTGACATTTCGACAAGAAATGTCGACTAACAATAAAATGCGACAGTAAGAGCAACCTATCCTTAACGAAAAACCGTCCCAAAAGATCTTTTGGGACGGCTTCTTTTACCAAAAAATAAAGACACATATAAATCCAGTAATAGCTAAGTAGCTATATAAGTAAAAGACTTTTGTTCTTGTTTTTTCTTTTGTCCGAAATAGTACGATAGTTGGTTCGATTAGACCAATTGTAAGACAAAGTAAACCAAGAAGCATAAAGCCAATTGAAAGAGAATACAGGGCGATTTGTGGTGCTTGAAATGGAATCATCCATTTTAATAAAAATGCAATAAGTGCAGTGTAACAAATGCTACCGATGTATTTATTCAATGGAGTATCAGAACGGAAACCAGGAAGTTTCTTGGAAAACGGACGGGAAACAACTTCCGTTTGTAAAGATGTATGTTCTTCAATTATTTTTTGAGCTTCTTTTCCTTTTTGGAAAAGGGATAAAATCCAGTTTCGCTCACCTTGGAAAATAAATTGAGAAGTTGTTAAATAGTGATCAACTTTTACCTTATTCCAACTCTTCCATGGATGACGCTCACACAATTTTAATTTACTTTCTGTTTTTTTATCATACTGATAAATACTTATGCCATCTTGGTCAAAAGTAGCGTAGTATGTCTCTCTTGAGAATGTGCCTAGATCAATTGGACAGTAGAAAAGTAATTCTTTTTTCAAATAAAAGTATTCTTTTCTTAAGTTCTTTTTCATTGCTTCTCGAATAGAGTGTCTTTTATCTTTCTTCATGACATTTCCTCCATAACTCAGAAAATGTTCTTATCTTAACAATTCAACATCTTATCACTTTTGACGACATATGACTAGGGGGATTCATAAGAGAAATACCGAATTATAAAAAATATGGGTTGTATTGTAAAATATAGTGATTGTTTCTTTAATTATATAAAATCAATAACTTATTTTTAGTAAGTTACACTTTTTTTGTTCACAATACGATCATGTTGTTGTATAATGAAGTGGAAAATAGAATATCGGTCTATCTTCGGGGCAGGGTGAAAATCCCGACCGGCGGTGATGAACATTTAATAATTTCGTTCTAAGCCCGCGAGCCGTTAAGGCAGGATTTGGTGTGATTCCAAAGCCGACAGTACAGTCTGGATGGGAGAAGATGGAGGTTCAAGCGTTCAAAAAAGATAAGTATTTGAACGTCTGTTTGATGTGCCTTAAAATTCTCCCTTTGTGTAAATCACAAAGGGTTTTTTCGTTCTATGAAAAAATAGGCATAGCAGAACCTTTCCACTTTCCATGAGAAGATCGATGGAAAAGGAGAGAGAAAGATGAAACAAAAAAACAGTGTAGTGCAGATGGTGAGTGTAGCGATGCTAAGTAGTATTGCGTATTTACTAATGATGTTGGATTTTCCATTCCCAGGGCTTCCGCCATTTTTAAAAATTGATTTTAGTGATGTGCCAGCTTTAATTGCGGCGATAATTTTTAGTCCAATTGCAGGTGTAATTGTAGAAGCGATAAAAAATATTTTGCATTACGGAATTCAAGGAAGTTTAACGGGAGTACCAGTAGGAGAAGTAGCAAACTTTATAGCGGGATGTTTATTTATTGGTCCAGCAGCATTCTTATTCCGAAAGTATCGCACAGTAAAAAGTTTAACGACAGGATTAATGCTAGGTACAATTACTATGACAGTTATTATGAGTGTGTTAAACTACTTTATTATTTTACCAGCGTACACTTGGTTTTTAAATTCACCAGCTATGTCTAGTGATATTATGCGACAAACTATTGTAACGGCGATATTACCGTTTAATGTAATTAAAGGAATTGTTGTAACAATTGTATTTGTAGCACTATTTTCACGCTTGAAAGTATGGGTATTTGCAAAAATGAAAAATGCTTAAAAATATTAAACCATTGGCAGCGTAACTGCTAATGGTTTTTTTGTTAGTGAGAATGAAAAAGAGTGCAAAAAATCCCCCTCATAAGTATGAGGGGGATTTTTTGAAGTTAATAAAAGACTATTCGAATTTTAAAGAGTCGCCATCAAATGATTCGTCAGCAACTTTAATTGAGTCAGTTGGACAACCTTCGAATGCATCCATCATATCTTCAATTAATACATCTGGAATTTCAACGATACCTTGGTTATCGTCTAATGTTACAAATGCAATGCCTTCATCATCATAGTCATAAATGTCTGGTGCAGCAGCACCACAAGCACCGCATGCAATACAAGTATCTTTGTCAACGATTGTATATTTTGCCATATTTTTTCCCTCCTGATAATATGTATGTGAAAAGTTCGCCAAAAAATTATAATCTTATTGTAAAACGGTTTTAAAAACTTTTCAACATAAAATTATAATGATAATGCTTATCAATTAGAGTGTCAACTTATTTTTGAATTATTTCATAAGATTTTCAAAATACTTAAATGTTATTTCGTTTGATACAATAGAATATATACAAGCATGTAGTGTGAATATGATAAGTTAAATGAATAGCAGTTAATGTGCAATCGTATTGAAAAAGGAATGAAGTTAGACTGAGAGGTGGAAGCGGTAATGCAGCTACAATATACTTTATTATATTGTTTAAAACAATTGAATGGTGAAAGAACCGTTTCTTCGATTTATTATTTATTAAAAGGAAAGAGATCGTCGCAAACATTACAAGATGGGAATATGTTTCAAATTTCTTTTTTGTTTGGGATTTATAAGTCATTAAATAGAGCTGATTATGATCAAGAAGTTGCAAAGTTGTTACAAACGGATTTAGTTCAAGGTATACATGATAATACATATGTGTTAACGACTGCTGGTAACGTGCAATTAAACAAATGGGAAGGTGACTTTGCCTTTCCGACATATTTAAATGGTTTACACTATGGTGAAATAGGTGAAACATTTTGGAAGAGATTATCATTGATCGTTCAAACCATTTCGAATTTACAACAGGCGAATACGAAATTTATTCCAATTCAACAGGATACAGAAATAATGATGTGGGTGAAACGTTTTCTCACTGGAATACCGTATATGAGAAGTGAATTGGCTAAAAGATTATGGAAGGAAATGCATACTCTTTTACAAAAAAATAATCCAGTAGAGGCGACAATTGTAATATATCGGTTAACTGGGTATAAACGTATTGGGTGTACTTTACAACAATTAGCGGAAATTACGAAACAAGATATATTTCGAGTGTATTTTTTATTTTGGGGTACAATTCATTTCCTTATTCAAGAAGTTCGCAATAAAGAAAATGAGTTTCCATTATTAGCTGAAATTATATCTTATCCAAATGAGAAAGCTGATTTATTTAGTTTATCAACAAAAAAAACATATAATCTTTGGAGACAAGGACGCTCTTTAGAAGAAATAGCAACAATTCGGAATTTGAAGGTTGCCACGATAGAAGACCATTTTGTAGAAATTGCTTTACGAGAAAAAGAATTTTCTATTGAAATGTTTATGGAAAAAGAAAAAATGGAAAAAGTAACAAAAGTAATTGAAGCATTACAAACACGTAAATTGCGTGTGTTGAAGCAAGCGGTTGGAGAGGAAATCTCTTATTTTGAAGTACGTCTTGTATTGGCACGGATGGAGGGTATAAATGAAGCTTGAGGAATATTTATATAAGTGGTTTGGATATTCTGAATTTCGTCCGGGGCAAAAAGGAGTTATTACGGACTTATTGGAAGGAAAAGATGTTGTAGCAATGCTTCCGACTGGAAGGGGAAAGTCAATGTGTTATCAACTTCCGGGGCTTCTGCAAGAGGGTACGGTGCTTGTTGTATCACCATTATTATCTTTAATGGAAGACCAAGTTACGCAATTAAAGTATGTCGTGAAAAATCGAGTTATTGCATTGAATAGTTTTCGGACGTTAATTGAAAAAAGAGAAGCAATGAAAAAGCTATCTTTTTATAAATTTGTTTTCGTATCACCAGAGATGTTGCAGTCGGAACTTCTAATAAGAGAATTGAAAAAAATTCATATTTCATTATTTGTCGTAGATGAAGCGCATTGTATTTCACAATGGGGCTATGATTTTCGGCCAGATTATAAAAAATTAGATAAAGTAATTGAGAGTATCGGATCTCCGACAGTACTAGCATTAACAGCAACTGCGACAAAGGATGTACTGCGAGATATAGCGGAAAGTTTAAATCTAAAAAATATTGCTGAGCATGTGTACTCAATTGATCGTCCAAATATTGCGATGGAAGTGCAATTTGTGGAAACAATAGAAGAAAAAAAAGAGGCGCTTTTTGAGCATGTAATGTATTTGCAAGGCCCTGGTATTGTTTATTGTTCAAGTAGGGCCTGGACAGAGCGTTTAACCGAGTATTTAAGAGGAAAAGGAATTACAGGTGTAGCTTTTTATCATGGTGGTATGGAACATGAAGAGCGTATGTTAATTCAACAACAGTTTATGAATGACCAGTTGCAAATTGTAATATGTACAAGTGCTTTTGGGATGGGGGTAAATAAGGCGAATACAAGATATATTATTCATTTTCAATATCCGACAAATGTAGCTTCCTATTTACAAGAAATTGGAAGAGCCGGAAGAGATGGAGAATTGAGTATAGCCATTTTATTATGTAGTCCATTGGATCACGATTTGCCAATTTCAATCATTGAAGATGAATTACCAAGTAAATCGCAAATACAATTTTTATTTTCGTTACTACAAGAAAGAATGTTTCAAACGAAAGTATTACCATTAGAAGATGTAGAAGAAATTTGTTATAATGCAGCAAGATTTAATGAACAGTATTGGCGCTTTACACGTTATCATCTCGAACATCTTGGAATCATACAACAGCGAAATCTCATGCTAGAGAGCTTGTCAGATGAAATAATGCACAGATTAATAGCGGAAGTGGAAGTGAGAATGCGTAATAAATATAGTGAGTTAGAAAATATGAAGTCATGGATACAAGTTCAAGGATGTAGACGTGAATATTTATTACAACAATTCGGTTATAGAAAAGAAAAAGAGATAGAAAACTGTTGTGATTACTGTGGTATTACAAAAACGGATTATAAAAAAAGACGAGCGCAACAGTTAGTTTTCGACTATAATTGGGAAACAGAGTTACAAAAGCTTTTCGGCCTAGGAAAGATGGAGGAATGATGAACATTCAAAGGCATAATGTTGAAGATATGAGTCCGAGAGAAATAAGACTGAATCTCTACATAACACAACTAATCATTATTGGTATCGGTTGTTTACTAGCATATATATTATTTCAAGATAAAAGAGAAGTTTATAGTTTATGGAAATGGGAACCGGTTTCTATACTTTTAATAGGTAGCTTGTTAGCGATTTGTATTGTGTTATTAGATTATGTTGCAATGCGAGTGTTTCCAGAATCTTGGTTTGATGATGGTGGCATTAACGATAGAATGTTTCAAGGGATTTCTGTCATGCATTTACTCGTTATCACGTTTATTATTGGCTTTGCGGAAGAGTTTTTATTTAGAGGTGTAGTGCAGACTCATTTCGGAATTGTAATAGCGAGTTTAATTTTTGCTGTGTTACATATTCGGTATATAACGAAGCCTTTTTTGTTTTGTTTCGTCTGCTTTATTAGTTTTGTTTTTGGTTATGTATTCGAGTGGACAGGAAATTTGTTTATAACAATCTTTGCACACTTTCTTGTTGATTTTATAATGGGGCTCCAATTAAGAAAATAAATGGAAGGTGGTGGTGAACAACATGAGAAAACGAATTCCTGATTTTGAAGAGGAGTTAGAAGTTGAGCAAGTGGAAGAAGATGAAAGTTTACCGCCGCGTAGTGAAATTCATAGAAATAAAGAGAACAAACCAAAGTTTAAAATGAATCACATTTTCGTCCGAGTGTTAACATTTTTGTTCATATTGTTACCTATTAGTATCCTATGGTATACGGATAAGTATATACAGGTAAAAAGTGATAGTAATAATGCTGAGAAAAGTGCGTTTGAAGTAATTTTCTTTGATTCCGCTAAGACTGAATCAAAGAAGCAGCCTGAGAAAGTAGCAACTCATGTTGTGAAAGATGGAGAAACTTTAGAAAGTATAGCGAAGCAATATTTCTCAGATGAAGATGGGATAGAAATAATAAAAAAGTATAATGATTTACAAGAAGACGAAGTGAAGGTAGGACAAGAATTGAAAATTCCTATAAAAGATAAGTCCACGAAGTATGAGAGCTAGCTAAATGAGTGATATATAGCTCCACATAAAATTAAGGACTATACTTTACGAGGAGGGAGAGTAAAAAATATATGTCATGGATTATATTATTATGTACTCTCATATGCATTGGTTTTGTATGTCTTCTTGGAATGTATAAAGAAGCGATGCGTAATACAGTGTTGGAACATACTTTAGTATTCGAAGAATTTCCGGAAAGTTTTCAAAAAGTTAAAGTTTTTTTTATTTCGGATATTCATAGAAGGATCATTTCTAGCTCGCTAATTGAACGAGTGAAAGGAAAAGCAGATATCGTAATTATTGGCGGTGATTTAGCTGAAAAAGGAGTACCTTTATCGCAAATCTCTTTAAATATTCAAAAGTTAAGAGAAATAGCCCCTGTATATTTTGTATGGGGAAATAATGACTATGAAATTGAATATCACGAATTAGATGCTTTATTAATAGAAAATAATGTGAAGGTATTAGATAATACAAGAGTTGTATTTGAATCTGAATTAGGAGAGAAAATTTGCTTACTCGGTATCGATGATGTTGGATTAGAACGAGATCGTTTAGATTTAGCGTTGTCTGATTGTAAAGAAGAAGGTTTTCGCATTTTAATTAGTCACAACCCAGATATAATAAAGAAAATGTCTGGTAATGAACAAATTTCGCTCGTATTAAGTGGACATACACATGGAGGCCAGATTCGGTTGTTTCCATCTGAAAAGTATTTAAAGGGTGGCGTATATAAGCATTCTAATACGACTCTCTTTGTTAGTAATGGGTATGGAACAACATTGTTCCCTCTTCGTTTTCGGGCACCTTCCCAAACACATATCATTACGTTATGCGGAGGGAAATAATGCCGAATTCAAATGGAAAATATAATATAAAAGCTGTCTCAAATATACTCGGAATTCAACCGAGTACACTTCGCGCATGGGAAAGACGCTATCATATTATTGCCCCAAAGAGAAATCGTGCGGGGCATCGTTTATATACAGAAGAGCATATTCATATTTTGAAATGGTTAATGAACAAAGTTTCTGAGGGGATGATGATTGGACAAGCAGTTCAGTTATTAGAAGGGAATCGGTTGCAGAACAACGTTCAAAAAGAAAAAATTACTGATACAGAAGTTGTTTTAGTGGACGATATACTACAAGCTTTGTTAGAATTTGATGAAATTACAATTTCTGCATTATTAAACGAGGTTTTTAGTATATATTCAACGGAAAAGGTTGTTGCAAGCATCATTCTTCAAGTGGCAAACAAGTTGTTAACTTTAAAAAGTAATAATGAGATTACAATGTCGCAATTCAAATATGTTGTATCATTCTTACAAACACGTTTAGGAATGATCTATCATAATGCGTCGGTGTATTCTTCCGTTAACAAAGTTTTCGTTTTAGAAAATAATATATTAAAAGGATTTATTTTCGCGACGTATTTACGACTAAAAGGATATCAAACAATGTATATGGGGACAAGTTTAGAGGAAGAAGGTATTTTACTAGCTATTGAACAATTACAACCTAAATATTTGTTTATATCTTTTGATGATGAACGAGAACTTGAAGAGGCAGTAGAATTTATTGACTTGTTGCAAGAAAAAAATGAAAACATCTCTGGTGGTTTTATAGGAAGAAAAGGCATTGGAGATCAATTAAATCTTCAAAATATCCTAATTGGTAACACAAAAGAAGAATGGGATGGATGGTTAAAGATGCCGGAATAGTCGTTCGAAAAGAACCATCTATTTTCTATTTCATATAATAAAAATTAGATGCAATGGTTACGTAGGGAGGGTATGAGATGAGACTGGAACGTTTAAATTATAATAAGATTAAAATTTTCCTAACATTTGATGATTTATCTGAACGAGGATTAACGAAAGAAGATTTGTGGAGAAATGCACCGAAAGTACAGCAATTATTCCGTGATATGATGCAAGAAGCAAATACAGAATTAGGGTTTGAAGCGGATGGACCGATTGCTGTTGAAGTATTTTCTCTACAAGCTCAAGGTATGGTTGTAATTGTAACAAAAGAAAATTACGAAGTGGACACAGAAGATGAGTTCCGTGACGAGTTTATTGAAATGCAAGTGACTCTTGATGAAAGTGAACATATACTTTACGAGTTTGCTACATTAGATGATGTAATCAATTTGTCAAATCGCTTATATAACCTTGGTGTAACTGATGGGAAGTTGTATACGTGGGATGATCGTTTTTATCTTTGGATAGAAGAAGAAGAGCAATTTCAATTATTGAAGGCGGATTTTATAGCTATTTTAGCGGAGTACGGTAATCCGTCAACAGCAACAATTTACCGCGTAATGGAATATGGTAAAGAATTAATGGATTCTCAAGCGATTGAACAAATATACAATTACTTTGTGAAAAAACAAAACCTCAGCTAATGTAACGTAGCTTGAGGTTTTATTTTTATTCAGCTGAAAATCTAAAATCTATAAAACGAAGTGTAGGTAACAAGACTAGCCGATCTGTATGTTAAAATGTAATCAGTATTTCTTGATGAAATAATGGTTTTATCGAATGTATTTTGATGAAAATAAAAAATATTTAAATATTTAAGTATTTTACTTTTCTAAAAGCAATAAAAGGACTATAATAATAGTGAAAACGCTTGCAATACAAAATAGTTTGTATATATTTGTTAGCGTTTTCTATTGCATTCCAAATTTAACGGTGTATACTAGGCAATGAAGGTTTACTAAACAAGTGAAATTACAGGGGGTTTACTTACTATGGTAGCCGAAAAGGGAACTCAAACGAAAACACAACAACAAGGGGAACAACATTTTGAATTGTTAAATTCAACACAAATTGTAATTAATGAAGCATTAGAAAAATTGGGTTATCCAAACGAAGTATATGAATTATTGAAAGAACCAATTCGTATGATGACAGTGAAAATTCCAGTTCGTATGGATGACGGGACTGTTAAAATATTTACAGGATATCGTGCACA
Source organism: Bacillus sp. FSL E2-0195 (assembly GCF_038003645.1). Lineage (NCBI taxonomy): Bacteria > Bacillati > Bacillota > Bacilli > Caryophanales > Bacillaceae > Bacillus > Bacillus sp. FSL E2-0195. The sequence goes on from NZ_JBBOPN010000001.1 coordinate 1,451,524, forward strand.
ACATAATGATGCTGTTGGTCCAACGAAAGGTGGAATTCGCTTCCATCCAAACGTAACAGAAAATGAAGTGAAAGCACTTTCTATTTGGATGAGTTTAAAATGTGGTATTGTTGATTTACCATATGGTGGAGGTAAAGGTGGAATCATTTGTGACCCACGTGAGATGTCTTTCCGTGAATTAGAAAGATTAAGCCGCGGTTATGTACGAGCAATTAGCCAAATTGTTGGTCCGACAAAAGATATTCCGGCTCCAGATGTATTTACAAACTCACAAATTATGGCATGGATGATGGATGAGTATAGCCGTATCGATGAATTTAATTCACCAGGATTTATTACAGGTAAACCACTTGTATTAGGTGGATCACACGGACGTGAAACAGCGACTGCAAAAGGTGTAACAATTTGTATTCGTGAAGCTGCGAAAAAACGTGACATTGATATTAAAGGTGCACGCGTTGTTGTTCAAGGATTTGGTAATGCGGGTAGCTTCTTAGCTAAATTTATGCATGATGCAGGCGCGAAAGTAATTGCAATTTCAGATGCTTACGGTGCATTACATGATCCGAATGGATTAGATATTGACTACTTACTAGATCGTCGCGATAGCTTTGGTACTGTAACAAAACTATTTAATAATACAATTTCAAATACAGAACTGTTAGAACTTGATTGCGACATTTTAGTTCCTGCTGCAATTGAGAACCAAATTACAGAAGAAAATGCTGATAAGATTAAAGCGAAAATTGTGGTTGAAGCTGCAAATGGTCCAACTACATTAGAAGCAACAAAAATCTTAACAGATCGTGGTATCTTACTTGTTCCAGACGTATTAGCAAGTGCTGGTGGCGTTACGGTATCTTACTTTGAGTGGGTACAAAATAACCAAGGTTACTACTGGACTGAAGAAGAAGTAGAACAACGTTTAGAAAAAGTAATGGTAAAATCATTCGATTCAATTTATGAAACATCACAAGTTCGTAAAGTGAACATGCGCTTAGCTGCATACATGATTGGTGTTCGTAAAATGGCTGAGGCTAGTCGCTTCAGAGGTTGGGTATAATATATAATGTTTTGAGAAAACGTGATTTCCTTTCGAGGGAATCGCGTTTTTTTGTTGAAGTATTAAATGAGGTGTTGTATATGGGGAATGAAATAATGGAACGAGTAGACCAATTAGAAGAAAAGGTTAAGGTGTTAGAGGGTGAACTTGCAAGAGCTAAGAGAGCCCGAAAAACAAGTGTCGTTCGGGTGTTCGGCGAAGGATTATTATTTTTAATATTTGGTGCAGTTGTAGTTGGACCAATTATCGCGTTTATATTCACAATTATTACTTGGTTTGGTGAAAAATAGAATAAAAAATAAAAAAGAACGCTTGTTCTGCACGAACAAACGTGCTATACTTTCCTTAGATAAGCAAAACGGAAATGATTTTAAGGAGAGATAAATGATGAAAATGACAGTAGACCAAAGATTTATGATGCCAGCAGATGTTGTAGAACGAGTGGAAGTATTACGAAACAAACAAAGCAAGCGTGGCACATTATTACAATCGGTAAATAAATTTTTCGGTTTAGATACGAAAGAAGATTGTATTTGGTTTTACGGTTTTTACGGAGTGGCTGTAAGTATTGTATTATTTATGGTATTCACATCAAATATTTTCGATGTTCTCTTCGCATAAGAAATATGCCATAAGGACATTGCCACCGAATACATATATAAGGAAGTAAGGTAATTTTTTAGAGCAGGAGTTGGTAGTAATGGCGATGTTCCCTATAGAGCGTAACTATATTGGGTATGGAAATTCACGACCAGGAATTCCTCTTTCAAAAGTAAGATTTATTGTAAGTCATGACACGGGGAACCCTGGTAGCAATGCGATAGGAAATCGGGATTACTTTAATGAAATACAACCGAAAGCTTCAGCGCATACATTTATTGATGATAAAACAATATTAGAAATTGTCCCTATAAATGAAGTTGCGTACCATGTTCGATACAATGTGCCAACGGATAATGAGTTATTCGGTTATGATGCGAATAAGGCTGCAATTGGGGTTGAACTTTGCTATGGTGGCGACGTAAACTTTTGGGAGGCGTATACTCGTTTTACGTGGTATCACGCTTATTTATGTCAAAATTTCGGTTTAAATCCTAAAAAGGCTATTGTGTCACACAAAACGTTGGATCCTACTCGGAAAATCGATCCTGAGAATGTATTAGGGCAACAAGGAATTAAATTTCAGCAGTTTTTAGCAGATGTCTATCGGATGTATGTTTCGTTTAGATGACAAATATATGAAAAATGAATACAATAAAGATAGATGCCTACTGCTGTAAGTAGGTTTTTTCTTGTTTATATAAATAGAGCAGAGGTAGAAGACTAGGAGTGAACTAAGTATGCAAAAAGAAACAGTTATTATTATCGGAGGCGGTCCATGCGGATTAGCAGCGGCGATTTCGTTGCAAAAAGTGGGGTTAAATCCGTTAGTAATCGAAAAAGGAAACATTGTAAATGCAATTTATAATTATCCAACTCATCAAACATTTTTCTCCTCTAGTGAAAAATTAGAAATTGGTGAAGTTGCTTTTATTACAGAAAATCGTAAGCCATTTCGTAATCAGGCGCTTGCGTATTATCGTGAAGTAGTAAAGCGTAAATCTATACGTGTAAATGCATTTGAACGAGTGGAACAAGTTCAAAAAGATGGTGATGTTTTTAAAGTTGAAACGACGAAGCGTGACGGAAACAAAGAAATATATGTTGCGAAATATATTGTTGTCGCAACTGGATATTATGATAATCCGAATTATATGAATGTACCTGGTGAGAAACTTGAGAAAGTAGCTCATTATTTCAAAGAAGGACACCCTTATTTTGATCGAGATGTCGTTGTAATAGGTGGTAAAAATTCAAGTATAGATGCAGCGTTAGAGCTTGTTAAATCGGGTGCACGTGTAACAGTTCTATACCGTGGTGGGGAATACTCGCCAAGTATTAAGCCGTGGATTTTGCCGGAATTTGAGGCGTTAGTACGAAATGGGATAATTCAAATGCATTTCCATGCGCATGTAAAAGAAATTACTGAGCATACGTTGACGTATACAGTAGATGGTGAGGCAAATACAATTCAAAACGATTTTGTATTTGCTATGACGGGTTACCATCCAGACCACAGCTTCTTAACAAAAATGGGAGTTCGGATTGATGAAGAAACAGGGCGCCCGATTTATATAGAGGGTAGTATGGAAACAAACGCTGAAAATATTTTTATTGCAGGTGTAATTGCTGCGGGGAATAACGCAAATGAAATATTTATCGAGAACGGTAGATTCCATGGAGATGCGATTGCGCAAACCATTGCATCAAGAGAAGAATAAAAAGAAGCTGTCGAAATCTTCGACAGCTTCTTTTTAATCGTGCATAAACATATGTTGGATTGTTTCGTGAGAGTTTGTGTTTTCTAGTGCGACTAGTAATTTAATTCGCGCCTTTTGAGCGTTTAAACCGTAGGTGAAAACAATGCCCATATCTTTTAATTGTTTTCCGCCACCTTCATAAGAGTATACGTCTTGAACGATACCGTTAAAGCAGCGTGAAACTAATACAATTGGAATGCCTTTTTCTATTAATCGCCCTAGACTAGGAAGTGTTCTTGGAGGTAAATTACCTTGTCCAAGTGCTTCAATAACAATTCCGTCTACTGGTAGTGTTTCGATTGCTGATAATAATGTATCATCCATACCTGCGTATGCTTTTAGAACGACAACGTTTTTAGAAATCTGTCGTACTGTGCATGTTTCGTGATGCACTAAAGCATGATGGAAAACAACACCACGTTTTGTTACCATGCCAATTGGTCCGTACTGTGGACTTTGGAATGTCGCGACATTACTTGTGTGCGTTTTTGTTACATTTGTAGCACAATGTATTTCGTCATTTAATACGACTAGAACGCCTTTTTCAGCAGCTTCATTACTACTAGCAACTTTTACAGCTGATAAGAAATTATATAGACCATCGGCACCTAATTCATTACTAGAACGCATTGCCCCTGTCACAACGATTGGGATAGTTGCTTGAACTGTTAAATCAAGAAAATAAGCTGTCTCTTCTAATGTATCGGTACCATGCGTGATGACTACGCCGTGAATATCGTCTTGTTTTACTCTTTCGTCAATGATGACTTGCAATTGTAGCATTTCGCTAGGAGTCATGTGAGGAGATGGAAGATGGAACACATCTTCGACAATTAAATCAACATCGCCTTCTAAATCAGGAATGAATTTTAAAAGAGGATTCTTTTTACCTGGTTGTACGACCCCAGTTTCTTTATCTTCCTCCATTGCAATTGTTCCACCTGTGTGTAAAACTAGGATTCTTTTCAATGCTTATACCCCTTTCAAGTTGAAAAATACATTTAGAACATAACATGTTTTGAGTAAATTCGACAATGAAAATGTATAAAAGTATGCTTAGAAAATGACAATAAAATAAATTACCTTAAGTGTGCTCCGGTAAGTGGTTATTAGGTTAGGTTTTGTTTATGGAAATTTATGAGAGTGGATGTGTAAGTGTAGAGAGGGAAGGAGTGAGTTTTTTTGAAAAAAGTGGAGAAAATTATAATTCGTATATTACTGATTCAATTTATTTTTCTTTCTGTCGTCCAACTGCTTTTTATACATAAATCTTCAGTGAAATATTTATCGAAAATTGTTTATTACGAAGGTGTCGTCACGAAAAATAAGGCGGAAATCTTACAGGTGAATAAGTAGTTTTCATTTTCTTCTATGATGGATTATGCTACAATTATTGAGGATTTAATGACGTGAGGCAAATGAGAAGAAGCAGGGGGAAAATACCTGCTTTTCGTTTTGTTTTATAAGTGAAAAATGAGGTGTTACAATGGATAAACGAATTTCGATTGCTATAGATGGTCCAGCGGCTGCTGGGAAAAGTACAGTGGCAAAAGTTGTTGCAAAAAAACTTTCATATGTTTACATTGATACAGGCGCAATGTACCGTACTATTACATATGCAGCCCTTGAACAAAAAGTGGATATTGAAAATGAAGAAAAGTTAATGGAAGTTGTAAAAAATGTAAATATTGAATTTCAGCAAGGGGAAAATACACAACTTGTATTTTTAAATGGACAAGATGTTTCTGAAGTGATTCGTACGCCAGATGTGACGAATCGTGTATCTATTGTAGCAAAGCATCGTCTTGTTCGTGAAGAAATGGTACGTCGTCAACAAGGATTAGCTAAAAAAGGCGGCGTAGTAATGGATGGCCGTGATATTGGTACACATGTACTACCGGATGCTGAAGTGAAAATCTTTATGCTTGCTTCTGTAGAAGAAAGAGCGGAAAGAAGACATTTAGAAAATATGAATAAAGGTTTCGATTCTAATTTAGAGCAGTTAAGAGAAGAAATTGCTAGGCGTGATAAATTAGATTCAGAACGCGAAGTTTCTCCTTTGAAAAAAGCTGATGATGCATTGGAATTAGATACAACTTCTTTATCAATTGAAGAAGTTGTCCAAAAAATTATGGGTATTGTTTCAGGAGTATTTGCGAAATAAAGAAAGAGGACTATCCTCTTTCTTTTTTTTTTTTTTTTTTTGAAATGTAAAGGATAAGTGAATTATAAGTCTCTTTTCTTGACAAATGGGCTAATTTGTAAGAAGTTAGTTACAGAGGGGAAAAAATGTCAGAATATATTCGCTATTATATTTCAAATCATACTTTCTTCAAGATGATTTTGCTGTATACTATTTATATAGATTTAATATAGTTTCTTGTGAACTGTATTGAAACAGAATATGTGATGATAAATTCTTAAACATGCAAATGAAAACATTTGTTTTCATTTCGTATATACATAAAAATGCTTTGTCAATTCTGTAGGGAGGTATTTCCATGGTAGAGAAAATGAATGAAGAAGTTATGAATTCAAAAGAATTACAAGTTGGTGACGTTGTTACAGGTTCTGTAACGAAAGTTGAAGAGAAACAAGTTCTTGTAAATGTTGGATACAAAACAGATGGCGTAATTCCGATTAGTGAATTAGCTAACGTTCATATTGAAAAAGCAAGCGATGTTGTAGAATTAGATCAAACACTTGAATTGAAAATTATTAAATTAGAAGATGATGATCTTGTTTTATCTAAGAGAGCTGTTGACGCAGAAAAAGCGTGGGTAGAATTACAAGAAAAATTTAATTCTGGTCATGTATTTGATGTTATTGTAAAAGATATCGTGAATGGTGGGTTAGTTGTGGACCTTGGGGTTCGTGGTTTTATCCCAGCTTCACTTGTAGAAGTACATTATGTAGAAGACTTTGCTGACTATAAAGGAAAAACATTAGCGGTGAAAATTGTTGAATTAGACCGTGAAAAAAATCGTGTTATTCTTTCACATAAAGCGGTAGTAGAACTAGAACTAGATTCTAAGAAAAAAGAAGCAATCTCTTCGTTAAAAGAAGGGGACATTGTTGAAGGAACAGTACAACGATTAACGGATTTTGGTGCTTTCGTTAACGTTGGTGGTGTGGACGGTTTAGTTCACATTTCACAAATTTCACACGAACGTGTAGAGCAACCTTCTGAAGTATTAGAGCAAGGTCAAAAGGTAAAGGTAAAAGTGTTATCTGTTGATGCTGATACGCAACGTATTTCTTTATCAATTAAAGCAGCTCAGCCAGGACCTTGGGAAAATGTTGCTGGCGAAATAAAAGCTGGAGATATTCGTGAGGGAGTAGTAAAACGCCTTGTTACATTCGGTGCGTTTGTTGAAATTTTACCTGGTGTTGAAGGGCTTGTACATGTATCTCAAATTGCAAATCGTCACGTGAAAAATCCAAATGAAGTATTGGAAATGGGACAAGAAGTAAAAGTGAAAGTACTTGAAGTCCATGTAGCAGAAAAACGTATTTCTTTAAGCATAAAAGAAACGCTTGAAGAAAATAATGTAACAGAAGATTATAGCCAATATGAGCCAAATGCTGATTCGGCTACTTTCCAGTTAAGTGATATTATTGGTGAACAACTGAAAAAATTAAAGAAATAAAGAGGGGTACAAGTGGTAAGGGCAAAACGTAAATTAGATCATATTGAATATGCTCTTTCTACTGGTCAGTCTCGTACGCATGGCTTTCATGATATTGATTTTGTGCATCAAAGCTTGCCAAATTCAAGTTATGACACTATAACATGTGAAACAAAAATCGGCGAACTTTCACTAAGTTCGCCGATTTTTATCAATGCGATGACTGGTGGTGGAGGAGAGCAAACATTACATATTAATGAGCAATTAGCATATGTAGCGAAACATCATAACCTTGCTATGGCTGTAGGTTCGCAAATGGCAGCTTTAAAAGATGAAAGTGAAGCGGCTTCGTATAAAGTTGTTAGGAAAGTAAATCCGAATGGGATTTTTTTCGCAAACTTAGGAAGTGAGGCAACTGTCGAACAGGCAGAGCGTGCCGTTGATATGATTGAGGCGAATGCACTGCAAATTCATTTAAATGTCATACAGGAGTTAACGATGCCAGAAGGAGACCGTGATTTTACTGGTGTACTTCAGCGGATTGAGAAAATAGTTTTAAAAAGTAAAGTACCTGTCATCGTAAAAGAAGTCGGTTTTGGAATGAGTAAGGAAACAGTACAACAGTTAGCGAATATAGGTATAACAGCAATTGATATTGGCGGACAAGGTGGTACGAATTTTGCTGCTGTTGAAAATGAAAGAAGACAGCGAATGCTTTCTTATTTTAATAACTGGGGCATACAAACAGCTACCTCGATTATTGAAGCAACCTCTACAAATAATAACCTCTCTTTTATTGCATCTGGGGGTATACAAACAGCACTTGACGTGGCGAAGGCAATCGCATTAGGGGCGAATACAACTGCGTTTGCTGGATACTTTTTACGTATTTTAATGCAAGATGGTGTTGAGAATTTAGTGGATGAAATTGATCTTTTACATACAGATTTAAAATTTATTATGACAGCTCTTGGCGTGAAGACGATAGAAGAGTTACAATCTGTACCTCTTGTTGTAAAAGGTGAAACGTACCATTGGTTAGCGCAGCGAGGGATTGACACTGCACATTATAGTAGGCGATAAAAAATCAACCATCCGGTTGATTTTTTTGCGTTTTATTTTCGTAAAATGAAGAGGGAAGGCGAGAAGTTATCATTCTATATAATTCTATAAATGGAAAAAAGAGAGAGTTTATATTATGATAAAAGTATATATAAATATCATACAGAAAAGCTAAAATTGAAAAAAAGGGGTTATAAAAATGAAGAAATGTAGAAAATATGCCGCTGAATTATTTGAGTATTCTTACTTTTTCTATGTTTGTGGAGAGAAACATGGCAAAAGTAAGAAAGTATTCCTCTCTATATAGCTGGTTAGCGATAAAACAAGATAAGAGATTGCTATTTAAGAGTCAAAAGAAACAAGGGAAAATTCACTATAATTTTGGGGATGAGGATGTTAATAAAAAAGGAGATAATGTATCTTCAAATAGTAAAAATACAATAGGACGCATTACATATAATAGTGAAGATTTTAACACCCATGCACGAAATATAAGAGAAGATACAGCAGTTTCTGGATATAAGAAAAAGGTTGAAATTTCATTAACTTCAAATGTAAGAGAAGGAGATTCTAGTTCAACAACAGCACAATCAGCAATTAAAACGACGAATATTGCAATTGCAGTCGGGAATAAATTGTATAGGAATCCAACGGTGAATGCAGGAAGTGGAATAGAAGCACTAATTTTGCCAAGGGAATTAGGAGAAGACAAAAATCCATCGGAAGATTCGTATACAATTTATTATTTTAATATACCAAATGAAGTGAGTTTAAGTAATGCTGAAGTAGTATTACTTTCTGATCAAGGAAATACCATTGTGAGTAGGGAAATTAAAGGAGAAAAAGAAGATATTGTAGGTGCGAAAAAAGAGGTTGAGCGAAAGTTAAATGAGATAAGAGAGACGGATTATGTACGTGTAGAGGTAAAGAGTAAAGATCCTTCTCTACATACGTATTATGTTATTACATATTCTAAAAACCAACAGGTGTAGTTACGATTAATGCCTCGTTGAGTGATAGGGTTTATAATGCGAAAACAAAAGAATTATATTACGAGTAGAAATAAATAAAATAATTGTGTAAAAAGACGGTTTCGTACAATATCGAAACCGTCTTTTTGTATTGCCTATTTGAGGGCAGCTTGATTGGTGTGGGCTAATAATCCCCCACTGAAGTTTCACTTTATTTAATGCTGATTCTGCTTTCGAGCTTGCTCCGGTGTATCAAGACTTGTTGCACCGGGATATTGAAGTGATTGGTCGCGATCAGATTCAACGCGGCGTGATTCTCTTAGCTTTCGTTCTTGGCGATCTTTACCCATTGTGAGTTACACCTCCTTATTAAAAGTTTTGCTGTTATGAGAAAAACTATGCACAAAGAAAAGGAGGATTAACTTTCATAAAAAGTTCCCATAATGGAAATCATAGGAGGTGAAATGATGGATGGGAGTACTTTTTATTTTGTTGCTTGGATAGGGTGGATTGTCGTGACCTTTTTTATGAAAAAGGAATCTATTCGTTGGAAGATAAGTGCTTGTATATTAATTTTTATTATTTGTTCTCCGTTAAATGTGACGATTGCTTCTTTCACAATATCGGTAAATGCCCTTTTGCTTTGTATTATTTCTTTTGTAGGTATCGCGTTATATTCTATTTGGAAAAAATTATATACCTTACTTTCGGCACTTATTATTGCAATGTTATATACAAGCTTTCATTTGTTAGAAGTATATGATCCAATTTGGATTGTGGTTGATAGGTTGTTGCTGTTAAGCGGTGCACTTGTGTATGCATCGGTTTTATTGCACGGGGATCGCATATTACGATTATGCTCCTTATATATAGGGATGTTACAAGGAGAATTATTGGTGACGCTGATTTTTCGTAAATTACATTTTCCTTATGAATACGGCAGTTTAGCTTTTTTAGATGTTGCTGCTGTTTCCACTTTATTTATGGCGATTTTACTTTGGATTACAAAGGCATCGGTATATATGGAACAATTTAAGAGGAAAACACGTAAAAGAAAGGCGAGGGTAATACATGACTGAATATACACCAGCTATTTTATGTGGCGTAATTGCAGGTACAATAACTAGGTTGTTAATGCTTCGTACCGATACGAGGCAATATCCGACGAGGCTTCACGGGAAAATTATTCATATCGCGATGGGATTAATTGCGGCTGCCTTAGGAGCAATTGCGATTCCGTCTGTTTTGAAAAAAGATTTCTCTGCAATTACATTTCTTACGTTAGCAGCGACGCAATTTCGTGATGTGCGCAATATGGAAAGAAATACGCTTCAACAATTAGATGGATATGAGCTCGTACCACGTGGTAATACATACATTGAAGGAATTGCATTAGTATTTGAAAGTCGTAACTACTTGGCGATGTTAACGTCGTTTGTAACAACGTTTGCGTATATAGGATTCGATTCATGGATTGCCGGGGTAATTACTGGTATAGTAAGTTTTTTCATTGCGAAAAAATTAATGTCAGGTAAAAGACTTCATGACCTTGTAGAAATAGAGCACGTTCCACTTCGTTTTGAAGGAGCGGGACTTTATATTGATAATATTTACATTATGAATATTGGATTGCCAGCAAGGCAAGAAGAAATTATGAAATATGGAATGGGATTTATTTTAAAACCGAAATCGATAGATGCGATGGTTACAATCTCAAACTTAGGACAACGGCAAGCTATTTTACATGATGTTTCGGTTGCTTTAGGAATATATAGAGATTCTGGAACGCCGGCACTTGTACCGTTAGCGAAGCGTGATTTAGAGGATGGGAGAGTTGGGATTTTTGTTCTGCCGCAAGATCAAGATGCAGAAAAAGCGATAGGGGTAATCGGAAATGTACCAACATTAGAGAGTGCTGTTCATATGTCATCAGAAGCTCCGAAAGGAAGGGGAGATAAGAGATGATGTTAGAAAGTGTTATTCTCGCAGTCATTACAACAACGCCAGAGAAATTTGCAGGTGGTGCCCCTTTATTTATTTGCGAGTCGACAGAGGAACTGGAATTTGTTGCAAATAATTTAGAGGCTATTTTAGATGGTATTGCACATCGCTTACAAGATAATGTATATATTATTGTGAAACATTAGTAACGTGTGGTATAATGTGAGGTGTTTTGATACGTTGAGAAATATTCTGGAATGCAAATCCCTTCTTGCACAAAGAAGGGTTTTTTACATAATAAACAGAAGCAAGTTGAAAGGATGAAAGTATATGCCGAAACCAGTAATAGCGATAGTAGGCCGCCCGAACGTGGGGAAATCTACTATTTTCAATAGAATTGTTGGAGAAAGAGTTTCAATCGTAGAAGATATACCAGGTATAACGCGAGACCGTATTTATAGTGCGGGAGAATGGTTAAATCATGAGTTTAACATTATTGATACAGGTGGAATTGATATTGGAGACGAGCCGTTCTTGACACAAATTCGTCAACAGGCGGAAGTAGCGATTGATGAAGCGGATGTTATCATTTTTATGACGAATGGTCGCGATGGTGTAACTGCAGCAGATGAAGAAGTTGCTAAAATTTTATACCGTTCTAAAAAACCAATTGTACTTGCGGTAAATAAGGTTGATAATCCAGACATGCGTAGTGATATTTATGATTTTTATGCATTAGGATTTGGCGAGCCATTCCCGATTTCAGGTACACACGGTTTAGGACTTGGTGATTTGTTAGATGAAGCTGCAAATCATTTTCCAAAGATTGAAGAAGAAGCGTATGACGATGAAACAATCCGTTTCTCTTTAATTGGACGTCCAAACGTAGGGAAATCATCACTTGTAAATGCACTTCTTGGTCAAGAACGTGTAATTGTAAGTAATATAGCGGGAACGACACGTGATGCTGTTGATACACCATATAGTAAAGATGATCAAGATTATGTAATCATCGATACAGCTGGTATGCGTAAAAAAGGGAAAGTATACGAAAGTACAGAAAAGTATAGTGTACTTCGTGCACTTAGAGCGATTGAACGTTCTGACGTTGTTTTAGTCGTTTTAGACGGAGAAGAAGGAATTATTGAGCAAGATAAAAAAATCGCTGGATATGCTCATGATTCAGGACGAGCTGTTATTATCGTTGTAAACAAATGGGATGCAGTGAAAAAAGATGAAAAAACAATGAAAGCATTTGAAGAAAACATCCGTGCTCATTTCCAATTTTTAGAGTATGCACCGATTGTATTCTTATCTGCGAAAACGAAAAAGCGTACACAAACGTTATTACCGGTTATCAATGAGGTAAATGAAAGCCATAGCATCCGTGTACAAACGAATGTATTAAATGATGTAATTATGGATGCGGTAGCGATGAATCCAACGCCGACACATAATGGTAGCCGTCTGAAAATCTTCTATGCGACACAAGTTGCGGTAAAACCACCAACATTTGTTATATTTGTAAACGATACAGAATTAATGCACTTTTCATATGAGCGCTTCTTAAAGAACCGTTTACGTGAAGCGTTCGGTTTTGTAGGAACGCCGATTCACATTATCGCTAGAGCAAGAGACTAATGGAGAGGATGTGATTTTATGACAAAAATCACAGTAATAGGAGCAGGTAGCTGGGGAACAGCGTTAGCGATGGTATTAGCTGACAATGGGCATGATGTACGTATTTGGGGAAACCGTCCTGAACTCATGAATGAAATTAATACGAAGCGTGAGAACAGTAGATATCTTCCAGGGATTACATTGCCAAGCACAATCGTAGCCTACTCTTCTTTAGAAGAAGCATTAGTAGATGTAAATACAGTACTGCTAGTAGTACCGACGAAAGCGTACCGAGACGTATTGCAAGAGATGAAAGAAATTGTTACAGAGCCAATTACTTGGATTCATGCAAGTAAAGGAATCGAACCAGGTACGTCAAAACGTATTTCGGAAGTGATTGAGGAAGAAATTCCAGAGAGCTTGATTAAGGATGTTGTTGTACTATCTGGGCCGAGTCACGCTGAAGAAGTTGGATTGCGTCAAGCGACAACTGTTACGTCTGCAGCAAAGCGTATGGAAGCGGCTGAGGGAGTACAAGATTTGTTTATGAATAGCTATTTCCGTGTATATACAAACCCAGATATCGTTGGAGTTGAACTTGGTGGTGCTTTAAAAAATATTATTGCACTAGCTGCGGGGATATCTGACGGGCTTGGATTAGGTGATAATGCGAAAGCGGCATTAATGACACGTGGTTTAACAGAGATTGCTCGTTTAGGAAGAAAAATGGGCGGAAATCCGTTAACGTTTGCTGGTCTAACTGGTATGGGAGACTTAATTGTAACTTGTACAAGTGTGCATAGCCGAAATTGGCGCGCTGGAAATATGCTTGGAAAAGGGCACTCTTTAGAAGAAGTGCTAGAAAGTATGGGTATGGTTGTAGAAGGTGTAAGAACAACGAAAGCTGCTCATGAATTGGCAGAGAAAATGGAAGTTGAAATGCCGATTACAGCTGCTTTATATGACGTGCTGTTCAATGGGAATAATGTGAAAGATGCAGTAGGCTCATTGATGGGACGTGTTCGAAAACATGAAGTTGAAGCGATACCTGATTTGTTATAAAGAAAGCGGTAGAAGTACATTTCGTACTTCTACCGTTTTTTATTTTTTATGGGTCTTTTCACCAATTTTTCATCTCTGCATAGGATGAAGAGTAACTTGAGGAGAGGGTGAAAAGAATGGATAACAACATTTTTAATAACATTGAAAAAGAAGCGAAAGTGAACAAAGAAGATATTTTTAAATTAGCGTCGTCTGTTCAAAATGCGAACTTACGTGATGAGACAGTGCTTCGCCAATTGATTCATCAAGTTGCTCTAATGGCAGGACGCGAAGTGCCAAAAGAGCAAGAGGATCAAATTGTAAAAGCGATTATTAACAATAATATGCCGGCGGATTTTGGTTCGTTAAGTAAAATGTTTAAAAAATAAATTATGAGAAACAAAGAGTTTAGAGAATGCATATGATATTTATGAAAGAATGGGAATAGAGCTGTTAAGGGCATATTTGGTCAACCGAAGCGCATCATTTCGTGCTTCGGTTTTATTATTTTAAATAAAAATCATCAATTCACGGAAAAATGATGATTTTTATTTGTTTAAAGATTTTAATTTGTTAAAATAGTATAAAAATAGATTGAAAGTAAAGGGGTGTATATATGTCGGAAGGGCTTATGAAAATGTGGTTTGCTTTAGGGGCAATTGGATTTATGTTTCTTGCAGTAAGTTTTATTTTATTGAGTAGGCATAAAATGAAGAATAAATTTTTGAAAGGGATTACAGCTTTAGTAGCGTACACCCTCATGATTGTATCGGGAATTGTTATTTTCCTTGTTGTATTTAGTGGCCCTATTGAGCAATAAAGGATGTGTATTCGGTAAATGTTACGAAAGCAACAGTCCATACTAGCATGAAAAGGTGATTGTCAGTGAAAAAAATCCATATTATTTTAATATTTTGTTGCATGAGCATTTTAACAGGGTGTATGTATCCAAGAGAAAATATGAAACAAAGTGCTATTCCTTATGAAGACCAGTTGCAAGTTGTACAAAAAGCCATTAATACATATAAGGAGCAAACGGATGGTTTATTACCAATTAAGACGCGTGATATGAGTACGCCGATTTATCAGAAGTATCCAATTGATTTTCAAAAAATTGCTCCAAGGTACATACAAGAGGCGCCAGGGAATGCGTATGAAAGTGGTGGGGTATATCAATATGTATTAATAGATGTTGAAAAAAATCCGACAGTAAAGTTAATTGATGTGAGAATGGCGGAACAAATTCAAGAAGTGGCATTGAAGCTAAGGATGTATCGTGATGAACATCAATATCCACCTTTTAAAAAAGTGATTACAGATGGTGTTTATGAATTAGACTTCAAAAAACTAGGATATAAAGATGTACCACAGGTGACAAGTCCGTACTCAGGAAAAGGTCTCCCTCTTGTAATTAATGAAAAAGGAGAATTGTTTGTTGATTATAGAATCGACTTATATGAAGCGTTGAAAAAAAATGAAGGACAGTTTAAAGAAGGTGAAGATATCCGGAGTATACTATCGAAGGATTCCCCGTTTGTTCCTGCATATTCTTTGCCGTACACAGTAAAAAATGGAGAACCAATTTTTTTAAAATCATAAGTCATGAACCTTTCTTTTAGTGAATAAGTTCTAGAAGAAAGGTTTTTTATGTTATACAACTTGCGATGCAAACAAAAGGTATTTTTAAATAGTCATATGAAATTGGACAAAATTATATGATATATTGTCCGAACTTCTAGAATACCATTATATTATATCAGATATTATAGGCAACATTAGAGAAGGTATTAGTTGACTATAAACGTGGAATTATTCCCAAAAATATTGAGGGAGGGAATCACTTGGAAAAGGTAGATATTTTTAAAGATATTGCGGAACGCACAGGCGGTGATATTTATTTTGGAGTTGTAGGAGCTGTTCGAACAGGGAAATCAACATTTATTAAAAAATTTATGGAACTTGTTGTTATTCCCAATATTGAAAATGAGTCAGACCGTCAAAGAGCGCAGGATGAACTGCCTCAAAGTGCTGCTGGTCGTACAATAATGACGACGGAACCGAAGTTTGTTCCAAACCAAGCGGTTTCTATCGAAGTAGATGAAGGTCTTGAAGTGAATATTCGATTAGTAGATTGTGTTGGATATACGGTTCCAGGAGCAAAAGGCTATGAAGATGAGAATGGTCCGCGCATGATTAATACTCCTTGGTATGAAGAGCCTATTCCATTCCATGAAGCTGCAGAAATCGGAACACGTAAAGTAATTCAAGAGCATTCAACAATTGGTGTCGTTATTACAACAGATGGAACAATTGGTGAAATTCCAAGAAGAGATTATATAGAGGCAGAAGAACGCGTTGTAAATGAGTTAAAAGAAGTAGGAAAGCCTTTCATTATGATTATCAATACTGTACAGCCATACCATCCAGATACGGAGCAGTTACGTCAAAATTTATCAGAAGAATATGATATCCCAGTAATTGCGATGAGTGTAGAGAGTTTAAGAGAAACAGATGTGTATAACGTACTGCGAGAAGCATTATTCGAGTTCCCGGTTTTAGAAGTGAATGTAAACCTTCCGAGCTGGGTAATGGTACTAAATGAAGGGCATTGGTTACGCCAAAGTTATCAGGAAGCGGTTCAAGAGACTGTAAAGGATATAAAACGTCTTCGTGATGTGGACCGTGTCGTTTGGCAGTTTAGTCAATATGAATTTATTGATCGAGCGAGTCTAGCTGGCATCGATATGGGGCAAGGTGTGGCAGAGATTGATTTATATGCGCCAGATGAATTGTATGATCAAATTTTAAAAGAAGTAGTAGGAGTAGAGATTCGAGGGAAAGATCATTTATTAAAGCTTATGCTCGATTTATCTCATGCGAAAACAGAATATGACCAAGTGGCGGATGCCTTGCGGATGGTAAAACAAACCGGATATGGAGTAGCAGCGCCTGCATTAGCTGATATGAGCTTAGATGAACCGGAAATTATTCGTCACGGCTCAAGGTTCGGTGTTAAATTAAAAGCGGTTGCGCCGTCTATTCATATGATTAAAGTGGATGTAGAATCAACATTTGAACCAATTATCGGTACTGAAAAACAAAGTGAAGAACTAGTTCGTTACTTGATGCAAGATTTTGAAGATGACCCGCTATCAATTTGGAATTCTGATATATTTGGGCGCTCTCTTAGCTCTATTGTTAGAGAAGGAATTCAAGCGAAGTTATCTCTAATGCCAGAAAACGCTCGTTATAAATTAAAAGAAACGCTAGAAAGAATTATTAATGAAGGATCTGGCGGATTAATTGCGATTATATTATAAGAAAAAAATCCCTCTAATTGCAGAGGGATTTTTTTCTTTTTGAGTACGTAATAGAAAAATAAACAGTCATTATCTAATATTTTGTTGTAAATTGTCAAGTTTCATCAGAATTTCACATTTTTAGAGTAACAATTTCCTTAAAAATATTGAATTATAAAGGAGAATCGTATAATATAGGCGTTGATAATGATTTATCTACATCTTTGTAGTATAGAATTTGTAAAAATTGCCTACAAATGAAAGTAAGACTCATTTTATGATCATTATACAGTCTTATCTTTGGGAGGAGGTGAATGGCATGAACAAGACAGATTTAATCAATGCTGTTGCAGAAGCAAGTTCCCTTTCTAAAAAGGACGCAACAAAAGCAGTGGACGCTGTTTTTGATTCTATCTTAGAAGCTTTAAAACAAGGTGATAAAGTACAACTAATCGGATTCGGTAACTTCGAAGTTCGTGAGCGTGCGGCTCGTAAAGGTCGTAACCCACAAACAGGTGAGGAGATTGAAATCGCTGCAAGTAAAGTACCTGCATTCAAACCTGGTAAAGCGTTAAAAGATGCGGTTAAATAATCCTTACATATTAACAGGGAAGAAGAGTTTCCTTTTTGGAAACTCTTCTTTTTGCTTTTAAAAACATAAATATGCTAGAATGTGTTCGTATCACTTTTAGGTTTTTCGGGAGGGCTAGCGGATGGCAAAAGTTAATTTAGAACAAATTGAACATGCAGTACGTCTTATTTTAGAGGCAATCGGAGATGACCCAAATCGCGAGGGAGTACTTGATACACCGAAACGTGTTGCGAAAATGTACGCAGAAGTATTCTCAGGAATGCATGAGGATCCGAAAGAGCATTTACACAAAGTATTCGGAGAAGACCACGAAGAGCTTGTGCTAGTAAAAGATATACCATTCTATTCGATGTGTGAGCATCATCTTGTTCCGTTTTATGGAGTTGCTCACGTTGCATATATTCCGCAAGGTGGAAAAGTAACGGGACTAAGTAAATTAGCTCGTACTGTAGACACAATTGCGCGTCGTCCGCAACTACAAGAACGTATTACATCAACAGTAGCTAACTCTATTATGGAAGTACTAGAGCCGCATGGTGTAATGGTAGTAGTAGAAGCAGAGCATATGTGTATGACGATGCGTGGTGTGAAAAAGCCTGGTGCGAAAACAGTAACGACTGCAGTGCGCGGCGTGTTAGAAAATGATGCAGCAGCACGTAGTGAAATTTTATCGTTTATTAAGACGAATTAAAGAAGAGCGGGAAACTGCTTTTCTTTTTTTTATATACAAAAAAATGATATAGTTTTAATGTTAAAGAGCAAGAATATAAAGGTTGAAAATTACTTCTGCCTTTTGTGTAAATGAATGTTTGTAGTTGTTAGAGACGAAGATAACTTGTATGAACAAAAGTTGAGGCTTTATTCGGTGGCAGTTTGGCAGAAGTAGCCAAGTTTTGATTATAGAAAATAGAATGTATGTGTTATAATAAATTTTATGAATTAGAAAACAAGGGTGATTTTTTGTGTGTGACATCTACGGAGGGTATGCGGGTATTAAAGAGAAATTGATGGAGAAATTACGCCATCCTTATTTTATAAACTATATTGAAGAACCATTTATTGATGAAGAAAAAATAGCGCTGTTATACGGTGCATTAAAAAGTGCAAATATACATAAAGAACAAATTGATCATTATGTCGTAACGATTATGCTTGTACAAATTGCTCTTGATACACATGAAAAAGTATCAAATAAAGCAAACGAAGAGACGAGTGGATTCCATAAGCGTCGTCAATTGACAGTTCTTGCAGGGGATTATTATAGTGGTCTATACTATTACTTATTGTCAATGAATTGTGATATTATCTTAATTCGTGCACTTGCTGAAGGAATTAAGGAGATTAATGAACATAAAATTATGCTGTATCAAAAAGCACATGTGACGATTCAAGACATAATGGAAAGTGTAGTAATAATTGAATCTGCGCTTTTGCAAAAAACATGTGATCATTTTCAGTTATCTAATTGGAAACCATATATAACTTATGTGTTAGGAAAAAATCGTCTTCAAAAAGAGTGTCAATTGTATGCTGATAAACAAAATTCACCTGTTTTTCAAGCAGTCCAAAAAATCTCATTGGATGATGATAAAAATTTGGAAACAGTTATTAATGAATGGCTTATGGAAATGAGAAAGCAAGAAGAAAATTTTTTAGAGAATCATACAGAAGTTAATGAGATAATTTCTATGTTAAGAGATAAATCAAGGACATAAGCAACTTTACATTGGAAGAAGGTACGAGCATGCAACAATCAAAAGAAGAAAGAGTACATGACGTATTTGAGAAAATTTCTGATAAATACGATGTGATGAATTCTGTAATTAGTTTTCAAAGGCATAAGGCATGGCGCAAAGAAACGATGCGAATTATGGATGTGAAACCCGGGAGTAAGGCACTTGACGTATGCTGCGGGACGGCAGATTGGACAATTGCACTAGCGGGAGCTGTAGGTGAAGATGGGAAGGTTTACGGTTTAGACTTTAGCGAAAATATGCTAGCTGTCGGTAAACAAAAGGTAGAAGCTTTAGAATTAAAGCAAGTAGAACTTATGCATGGAAATGCAATGGAACTTCCTTATGAAGATAATACGTTTGATTATGTAACGATTGGTTTTGGGTTACGTAACGTTCCGGATTACATGCAAGTATTAAAAGAAATGACGCGTGTAGTAAAGCCTGGTGGAAAAGTAATTTGCCTGGAAACATCTCAACCAACGATGATAGGTTTTCGTCAAGGATATGTCTTATACTTTAAATATATCATGCCGTTATTTGGAAAGATGTTTGCGAAAAGTTATAAAGAATATTCATGGCTTCAGGAATCTGCTAGTACATTCCCAGGGATGAAAGAGTTAGCACGTATGTTTGAAGAAGCTGGGCTTAAGAATGTGCAAGTGAAACCATTTACTTTTGGTGTAGCAGCTATGCATTTAGGTATTAAACCAGAATCAAAATAGAAAATAGAAAATAGAAAAAAGACGTTTTAGGTTAAGGTGAACAATATGAAGTTACAACTTATGTACTCTTTTTTACGATCGGATATTAATGTTATAGAAAAAGAATTGAAGAAGACAGTTGCTTCTGAGCAGCCGTTAGTAGAAGAAGCGGCATTACAGCTTATTGAAGCAGGTGGGAAGCGGATTCGCCCTGTTTTTGTTTTGCTTGCAGGGAAATTTGGGGATTATAAGTTAGATGCAATTAAGCATGTTGCGGTTGCATTAGAACTAATTCATATGGCTTCGCTTGTTCACGATGATGTCATTGATGCTGCGTTTTTACGACGCGGTAGCGCAACAGTGAATGCGAAATGGGGAGATCGTATTGCAATGTATACAGGAGACTACTTGTTTGCGAAGTCTCTTGAATGTATAACAAATATAGAAATTCCAGATGCACATCAAGCGTTGTCTCATACAATTTTAGAAGTTTGTAAAGGTGAAATCGAACAAATTAAAGATAAGTATAACTATGATCAAAATTTAAGAACGTATTTAAGAAGGATAAAACGAAAAACAGCATTGTTAATCGCCGCAAGTTGTCAGTTGGGAGCGATTGCTGCTGGTGCTAATCGTGATACTGTAAATCGTCTATTTTGGTACGGATATTTTGTTGGTATGTCTTATCAAATTATTGATGATATTTTAGATTTCGTATCGACAGAAGAGAAGCTTGGAAAGCCTGCTGGTGGTGATTTATTACAAGGTAACATTACATTACCTGTTTTGTATGCCATGGAAGATCCAGTTCTTCGTCAAAAAATTACATCTGTGCATGAAAATACAACAGCAAGTGAAATGAAAGAAATTATTGATGATATTAAAGCGAGCGAAGCTATTGATAAAGCATTTTCGTTTAGTGAACGTTATTTACATAAAGCATTAGAAATAATAAAACCACTCCCTCGTGGACAGGCGAAGTATGCGTTGCAAAATGTCGCAAAGTATATTGGAAAACGAAAATTTTAGTGTTTTGTCTAAAAAATAAAATAATCTCTCTATTTCAAAACTATTGCGCAATTGTGATAAGGGTGTTAATATGTGTGTGGGGATATACAATTACATACATAATTCAGAAGTGGAGAGATTTTTTATGGAAAAAACATTTCTAATGGTAAAACCAGACGGTGTACAACGTGCCTTCATTGGGGAAATTGTAGCTCGTTTTGAGAAAAAGGGCTTTCAATTAGTTGGTGCAAAATTAATGCAAGTTACTCCGGAAATTGCTGAACAACACTACGGTGAGCATAAAGAAAGACCTTTCTTTGGTGAATTAGTAGACTTTATTACATCTGGTCCTGTATTCGCAATGGTATGGCAAGGTGAAGGTGTAGTAGATACAGCACGCAATATGATGGGTAAAACACGACCACATGAAGCTGCTCCTGGAACAATTCGTGGAGATTTCGGTGTAACTGTTGCGAAAAACATTATCCACGGTTCGGATTCTTTAGAAAGTGCAGAACGCGAGATTGCTATTTTCTTTAAGGAAGAAGAATTAGTAGACTACTCAAAATTAATGAATCAATGGATTTACTAATTATTTTGAAATAATTTGTAAACGCTTTAATAACTGTGATAATAGTAAAAAGTGTGAGAAGAATAGGGGTATTCTTCTTGCACTTTTTTTATTTCGATCAGTTACGAAGTTAGGGCTGTTATGATATATTGGTATGTAAAGTAAAAGGTCTACTATTATGAAAATAATCGAACAATTACAAGTAGGGAAAGCAAACATTCGATTTACTATATAATTTCTTTGTATTTTAAAGAGTGATGGAAGATAATATAGCTGCTTTATGTAGCGGGATAAATACATATGCGAAAAGAGGAATAACGTATGCGATATATTACAGCTGGTGAATCCCACGGTCCGCAACTTACGACAATTTTAGAAGGTGTTCCGGCAGGGGTATCTTTAGTAGCGAATGATATAAATGAAGAATTAGCTAGAAGACAAAAAGGATATGGACGCGGTAGACGCATGCAAATTGAGAAAGACCAAGTGCAAATTGTAAGTGGTGTTAGGCATGGGAAGACGATGGGGTCACCGATTGCACTTGTTGTTGAAAATCGTGATTTTACACATTGGACAAAGGTTATGGGTGCAGAGCCGTTAACTGAGCAGGAAGAGAAAGAAATGAAAAGGCAAGTTACGAAACCTAGACCTGGACACGCAGATTTAAATGGTGCGATTAAATATGGTCATAGAGATATGAGGAATGTATTAGAGCGTTCTTCAGCACGTGAAACGACAGTTCGTGTTGCAGCTGGTGCAGTTGCAAAAAAAATATTAGCGGAATTAGGTATACAAGTAGCGGGACATGTTATCGAGATTGGTGGTGTACAGGCAGCGAATATTAAATATAACTCTATTGTGGAATTACAAAGTACTACAGAAGCATCTCCTGTACGTTGTTTAGATGAAGAGGCCGGTAAAAAGATGATGCAAGCAATTGATGATGCGAAGGCAAATGGTGATTCTATCGGTGGTATTGTTGAAGTAGTTGTAGAAGGAATGCCAATTGGAGTAGGTAGCTATGTACATTATGATAGAAAATTAGATGCAAAATTAGCAGCGGCAATTATGAGTATTAACGCTTTTAAAGGTGTTGAAATTGGAATTGGTTTTGAAGCAGCACATAGACCTGGAAGTGAAGTGCATGATGAAATCCTTTGGGATGAAGTGCAAGGGTACAGAAGACAAACGAACAATGCAGGTGGATTAGAAGGTGGCATGACAACTGGTATGCCGGTTGTTGTGCGCGGTGTTATGAAACCGATACCGACATTATATAAACCGCTCCAAAGTGTTGATATTGATACGAAAGAACCTTTTACAGCGAGTATTGAACGTTCAGATAGTTGTGCAGTGCCAGCAGCTAGCGTTGTGGCTGAAGCTGTTGTGGCTTGGGAGCTCGCAACAGCTTTAATTGAACAATTTGGTTTAGATCGTATCGATCTTATACGTGAAAATATTGAGAAACATAATGAATATGCGAGGGGATTTTAATGGAGAACATACATATTCAAACGAAATCAAAAGAATATGATGTACATGTTGGAAGGGAGGCGTTGTCACACTTAACAACGCTTATTCAAAAAATGAATCCTGCAGTATCTAACATAATGATCATTTCTGATGAAGCTGTTGCATCACTGCATTTACAGACAGTTGTTGATGCATTGCAAGTAGAGCAAAAAGTATCTTCGTTTGTTGTACCGAGTGGCGAAAAAGAGAAGTCTTTTGAAAATTTCTATGAGGCTCACACTTCGGCTCTTGAAAATAAATTAGATAGAAATTCTTTAATCATCGCACTTGGAGGCGGAATGATTGGAGATTTGGCTGGATTTGTTGCCGCGTCGTTTATGCGTGGTATTCGCTTTGTCCAAGTTCCAACGACTTTATTAGCTCACGATAGCGCAGTAGGCGGGAAAGTAGCAATTAACCATCCACTAGGAAAAAATATGATTGGAGCGTTTCATCAGCCAGAAGCTGTTGTATATCATACGCCATTTTTACATTCACTTCCTGAAAAAGAGTGGCGATCAGGTTATGCAGAAGTGATAAAGCATGCTCTTATTGGTGATGTAGAGCTATATCATTGGTTAAAAGAAGAAGTGCAAACGTTAACGGATCTTCGTGATGAAAAGTTAATTCATATATTAACGAAGGCGATTCCTGTAAAAGCGAATATTGTGTCGCAAGATGAAACAGAAAAAGGTGTACGTGCCCATTTGAATTTTGGGCATACGTTAGGACATGCTCTTGAAAAAGAGTTAGGATATGGGAATATTACTCACGGTGATGGAGTAGCGGTTGGCATGCTATTTGCTATGTTTTTAAGTGAGCAAGTGTACAAAGTTGATCTTTCTTATGAAGAAATGAAGCAGTGGTTCTTGAAATACGGTTATCCAAAAATTCCAAGTGGCTTGAATGTAGAACGTCTCGTTCAGTTGATGAAACAAGATAAAAAAGCAAATGCTGGAACAATTCATATGGTGCTTATGCAGGAATATGGGGGAGTGAATGTCGTATCTATTTCAGATGAGACTGTTCATATTGCGTTAGAAGCATTTCAAAAGGATATGGTGTAAAAAGTCATAGAACAGGTATGAAATGCATATTTAAAGGTATTCTCGTAATGGTGACGGTTATGATTAAAGATGACAGTAAGACATTATAAATCATATCAATGACTGGGGGAAGAAAAGTGAGAGTAAAAGAGCAATTGTTAACTTTGAGAGCATATGTACCTGGGAAAAATATTGAGGAAGTAAAAAGAGAATACGGATTGTCAAAAATTGTAAAACTAGCATCGAATGAAAATCCGTTTGGCTGCTCTGCGCGTGTGACAGAAGCATTAACTTCGTTAGTTAATCAATATGCACTCTATCCGGACGGGGCGGCATTTGAGCTTCGTGAGAAAGTAGCAGAGCATTTAGGTGTAAAAGCGGAACAACTTTTATTTGGTAGTGGGCTAGATGAAGTCATTCAAATGATTAGTCGTGCTTTGCTACATAATGGAACAAATGTTGTAATGGCGAACCCTACGTTCTCGCAATACCATCACCATGCTGTTATTGAAGGAGCAGAAGTTCGTGAAGTACCACTTAAAGATGGCATTCACGATTTAGATGCAATGTTACAACAAGTAGATGAGAAAACGAAGATTGTATGGGTTTGTAATCCGAATAATCCGACAGGTACATATGTAGAAAAACAAAAATTACTTTCATTTTTAGAATCAGTTCCAAAGTCAGCGCTCGTTATTATGGACGAAGCATATTATGAATATGCTGGGGCAGAAGATTATCCGCAAACATTACCTCTTCTTGAAAAGTACGAAAATCTTATGGTGCTACGCACATTCTCAAAAGCATATGGATTAGCTGCTTTTCGTATTGGATATGCGATTGGTGATGCAAAGCTTATTGGGCAGCTAGAGGTAGCAAGACTACCATTTAACACATCAACTATCGCCCAAGCGGTAGCATTAGCGGCAATAGAGGATCAACAGTTTTTACAAGAGTGTGTGAAGAAAAATGCCGGAGGATTAAATCAATATTATGCATTTTGTAAGGAATATAACGTATTCTACTATCCATCTCAAACGAATTTCATTTTCTTGAAACTTGGTATACCTGGTAATGAAGCTTTCGAACGATTAATGAAAAAAGGATATATCGTTCGTTCTGGTGCAGCATTTGGTATGCATGATGGTATTCGTATTACTGTTGGATTAAAAGAAGAAAATGATGAGATTATTGAATTACTTACGGAACTTGTAAAAGAACAAGTGAAGAAAGAAGAAACATATTCTTAAGAAATGGTGGAGGCTCCTGTTACAGGAGCCTTTTTCATTTGAACTGCAATAAGGGGAGTTGTTTGCACGTTCAAGAAAGAAAACGTTACAATAGAAGTAGACGTATAAGAAGAACTATTGTACATATAACTTATTTAAAATGTGAGGAGGATACAGTTTGAAACTAGTAGGACGAAAAAATAGTTTGAGTGGGAAAATTGTTGTTCCAGGAGATAAATCTATTTCGCATCGCTCTGTTATGTTTGGAGCGATAGCGGAAGGGACGACGAAAGTATCAAATTTTTTATTAGGAGAAGATTGTTTAAGTACAATTGCATGTTTTCAAAAACTAGGTGTCCAGATTGAACAGTTTGGTAACGATGTCACGATTTACGGTAAAGGATTACATAATTTACAAGAACCGAAAGAAGTATTAGATGTGGGGAATTCAGGGACGACTATTCGTCTTATGCTTGGGATTTTAGCAAATACGCCGTTCCATAGTACGATAATTGGTGATGCATCAATTGGAAAACGTCCTATGAAACGTGTTACAGACCCGCTTAGTCAGATGAATGCTCAAATTGATGGTAGAGAAAACGGACAATATACACCTTTATCTATTCGCGGTGGTAAGGTAAAAGGTATGCATTACCATTCACCAGTAGCAAGCGCACAAGTGAAGTCAGCAGTTTTACTTGCGGGTTTGCAAGGGGAAGGGATTACTACGGTAACAGAGCCTATGCAATCTCGTGATCATACGGAAAGAATGTTGCGTGCATTCGGTTGTACCGTAGATGTTAATGGACGGACTGTTTCATTACAAGGTGGACAACAACTTAAAGGTGCAGACATAGAAGTTCCAGGGGATATTTCTTCGGCGGCATTTTTCTTAGTAGCTGGTGCAATTGTCCAAAATAGTAAGCTTGTATTGGAAAATGTTGGTTTAAATCCGACGAGAACAGGGGTTTTAGATGTATTAACAAAGATGGGTGCACTTATTTCTATCGATCATATTAGAAATGAAGAGTTTGAACCGTGCGGGGATATTACGATTGAAACATCTAAACTAAAAGGAATAGAAATTGGTGGAACTCTTATTCCAAGATTAATTGATGAAATTCCTGTAATTGCTTTATTAGCAACGCAGGCAGAAGGAATTACTGTTATTAAAAACGCTGAGGAGTTAAAAGTAAAAGAAACAAATCGTATCGATACGGTTGTAGATGAATTAGGCAAATTAGGTGCGAAGATTGAAGCTACACCAGATGGTATGATTATATATGGTAAACAAAGTTTAAAAGGAAATACTGTTAATAGTCACGGCGATCATCGTATTGGGATGATGCTTGCAATCGCATCGTGTATTATAGATGGAGAAGTGAAAATAGAGAATAGTGATGCGGTCGCTGTATCGTATCCGGAATTTTTCGAACAATTAGCTGCGCTATGAGAGAAAGTATAGGAAGAGGTAGTTCACTCAAAAGGTTGCGTTCTTACACCTAGTTGCTTATGATAAATGAACAGAAGAGAATATTTTTTGAATTAAAGGAGACGTTTATGCAAAAGTTTGAACAGGCTGTTTCTTATATTGAAAACGGTGAAGCAGAAAAAGGATTACAATTATTAAAAGAACAACTACGAGTTGCTAATGATGAAGAGAAGTATGATATCGCTCGTTACTATCATACACTTGGGTTTATGGATGAGGCGTTAGCAATTACTGAAGACTTACGCTTGCTATATCCGGAAGAAAGTGAATTTACGGTATTTTTAGCAGAATTATATATTGATTTAGATAAAGAAGATGAAGCGATTGAAGTGCTTCATGATATTCCAGAAAACGATGATTTATATGTTCAATCGTTATTACTTGTAGCGGATTTATTCCAAATGCAAGGTTTTGATGATGTAGCAGAACAAAAACTATTAAAGGCGAAAGAAATGATGCCAGACGAACCTGTTATTACGTTTGGGTTAGCAGAATTATATAGTAGTAAAGGTGAAGAGCAAAAGGCGATCACTTATTATGAATCGTTACTAGCAGAACATAAAGTTATGGGTGGTGTTGTCATTGCGCTTCGTCTAGCAGAAACTTTAAGTGCTATTGGAAACTGGGAAGAGGCAATCTCTTACTATGAAGCGGGGTTAGAAGAGCAAAAAGATATTCACTCATTATTTGGATATGCCTTCACATTATACCAAGGAGAAGAATATCAAAGAGCAATTGGTGCTTGGCAAGAATTAAAAGAATTAGATCCTGAATACGCATCGTTATACATGTATTTAGCGAAAAGCTATGAAAAAGAAGGCATGCTTCAAGAAAGCTATGAAACACTTCAAGAAGGAATTAAAGTAGATGAGCTGTCTGTTCCTTTCTATGTAGAATTAGCGAATATTGCGGCGAAATTAGGTAAAATAGCGGAGGCAGAAGAAGTGCTTCAAAAAGCGCTGGAGCTAGATCCGGGACATTTAGGTGCGATATTAAAATATGCGTATATTTTAAAAGAACAAGAGAAATACGAAGAGCTAATTGCAGTTGTAGAGCGTGCAATTGACAGTGGAGAACCAGATACACAACTACTTTGGGATCTTGCATTTGCAAAAAAACAATTAGAAATGTATTCGGATGCATTAAAACACTATGAAAGTGCATATACTTCTTTTAAGAATCATCCAGATTTCTTGGAAGAGTACGGTTATTTCTTATTAGAAGAAGGAATGCGAAAAGAAGCGAAAGAAGTATTTACGCAGTTAATACAACTAGACCCGACACAAATTCATATTGAAGAATTGTTATATAATTTAGAGGATTTTTCATAAGTTGGAAGGAAACTGAATGCCGCTTCTTGAATCTAAAAAGAAAAGAGAAAGACAGAGGAGGGACTTAATCGCTATGAATACCCCTGTTTCTGTAAACGAGAAGAAGGATTTTGTAAAATGGTTTTTGAATAATTACCAACTGAAACAGCGTGAATGTGTATGGATTTTGAATTATTTAATGAGTCACGATCAATTAATGCATAAAGTCCACTTCGTAGAACATGCAAAATATTGTCCGCGTGGCTTAGTAATGTCAGCAAATTGTGTGAAAGACACACCGTTTCACTTTTTCAAACAAAATGTAATGACAACAGATGCAGAAAAATCGTTTCATGATATTCGTTTGAATCGAGATGAGGATATTTATATTCAGCTTAATTTTAAATCATCGTTCCAAAATGCAAACTATGTAGCTGTATTAGAAGAAAACCCATATTTGCCAAAGCATATTGAAGTGAATGAAAAAGATCGATTGCTTGCAGAACGATTTTTAGAAGAAAGTGTATTCTCATTTAGAAGAGAACGTCTTTTGAAACAAATTGATGAAGCTTTGGATAAGCAAGATAAGGAAGCATTTCATAGGTTAACAGCAGAGTTGAAGATTTTATAGAATTCATTTTGATTATGTAATCTTTACGAAATTCAGACTTTTTAAGAAAAACTACTTAATAATAGGTAGTTTTTCTTTTTTTACCTCTTTTAGTATGGTTTAATATATATAAAGTGAAAGTTCTGTTATTTCAAATGGAGGAGGGGAGAAAAGGTGAAATGGATTGTAAAAGATGTAGAACAGTTTGAGCAAGCGAGGGAGTATGTAGATACAGGGATTATACCCCTTTTGTCTATTTCGGCAGCAAAAGGGATGAAAATGGTTGTAGAGCAAGGTGAATTTATTGAGGCTTTGAGTATGGAGTTGGAAAGGGAGTATAAAGGAAGAGTGCTTTTACTGCCCGCATTTACGTATTTGGTAGAGAGCCAAAAGAATGAAAAAGACCGTTTGCAAGAATGGACAGATCATTTGCAAAGGCAAGGTTTTAAGCATATTGCCTATGTGACAAGTGACTTTTCATGGAAAGAAGATATGAGAGATGTGCAGGGTGATTTATTTTGGTTTCCATCGTTATCATTAGACCAATTTAGTGACCAAGCGAAAAGGGAAGTTATTCGTGCACACATAAAAAATATTATGGAAATGTTGGAAGAAAGATGGATAAAATAATAATAAACAGAAAGTTCTTATTATTATGAGTAGTATGATATTGACCTATACAAGAGGGTATTATATCATGATAGTGTCCTAGTTTTTATTTTTTATATAATTTTTTCACGAGGGGACAATTTCTGATAGAGGGGGGAAATTTTCGTGAGCGAGAAAGAACATCGTGTGTCAAGAAGACAGTTTTTAAATTACACACTTACAGGGGTAGGAGGCTTTATGGCGGCGGGTATTTTAATGCCGATGACGAGGTTTGCGCTTGATCCGGTGTTAAGAAAAGAAGCGGGAACAGATATGGTTGCTGTTGGACAAGTAAAGGATATTACAACAGAGCCGAAGCGCTTCGATTTTAAGGTGAAGCAGGTTGACGGGTGGTACAAGTCTGAAGAGCCAAAATCTGCTTGGGTGCATAAAGATGAAAGTGGAGAAATTGTTGCGTTTTCTCCAGTATGTAAACATTTAGGTTGCACAGTGAACTGGAATTCGGACAAAGCACATCCTAATCAATTCTTTTGCCCGTGTCACGGGGGACGTTACACAAAAGATGGGATGAACATTAAAGGCACACCGCCTCTTGCTCCGCTTGATGTGTACGAGTCTAAAGTGAAAGATGGAACGTTGTATTTAGGAAAAGCGAAGCCAAGAGGGGGTGCAAAGTAGATGCTAAATAAAATTTATGATTGGGTGGACGAACGTTTAGATATTACACCGATATGGCGTGATATCGCTGATCATGAAGTACCTGAGCATGTTAACCCGGCACATCACTTTTCTGCATTCGTCTATTGCTTTGGAGGACTTACCTTTTTCGTTACAGTAATTCAAATTTTGTCCGGAATGTTTTTGACGATGTATTATGTGCCGGATATTAAAAATGCTTGGGAGTCGGTTTATTATTTACAAAATGAAGTAGCTTACGGGCAAATTGTTCGTGGTATGCATCACTGGGGTGCTAGTCTCGTAATTGTAATGATGTTTTTACATACACTCAGAGTTTTCTTCCAAGGTGCGTATAAAAAGCCTCGTGAGTTAAACTGGATTGTTGGTGTTCTTATTTTCTTTGTTATGTTAGGTCTTGGTTTTACCGGATATTTATTACCGTGGGATATGAAAGCGTTATTTGCTACGAAAGTAGGGATTCAAATTGCAGAGCAAACGCCGCTCATTGGTCCTTATATTAAAACATTACTCGCTGGTCATTCCGAAATCGTTGGCGCTCAAACATTAACTCGCTTCTTTGCTATTCACGTCTTCTTCTTACCAGCAGCACTTCTAGGTTTAATGGCCTTCCACTTCATCATGATTCGCAAACAAGGTATTTCCGGTCCGCTATAAGAGATTGCTAAATTAAAGGGGAAAGAACAAAAGGAGGGAGATTATGCATCGCGGCAAAGGGATGAAGTTTGTAGGAGATTCTCGGGTACCAGTAGCCCGGAAACCAAATATTCCAAAAGATTATTCTGAATATCCAGGGAAAACAGAAGCGTTTTGGCCGAATTTCTTGTTAAAAGAATGGATGGTTGGTGCAGTTTTTTTAGTCGGTTATTTATGTTTAACAGTGGCGCATCCGTCACCGCTTGAGAGAATGGCGGATCCTACAGATGCAGGATATATACCACTTCCAGATTGGTATTTCTTATTCTTGTATCAGTTATTAAAGTATTCGTATGCTTCAGGCTCATTTACTGTAATTGGTGCGTTTATTATGCCGGGGATTGCGTTTGGAGCGTTACTATTAGCTCCGTTTCTAGATCGAGGCCCAGAAAGAGCACCATTGAAGCGTCCTGTAGCAACGGGGTTTATGCTTTTAGCAATTGCATCGATTATTTTTTTAACTTGGGAATCTGTAGCACACCACGATTGGGAAGCTGCAAAAAAACAAGGAGCAATTGTAAAAACAGCACCAGTTGATAAAAATGATGACGGCTACAAGTTGATGCAAAAAAATACTTGTTTAACATGTCATGGTGACAATTTACAGGGCGGAGCGGCAGCACCGGCTTTGCAAAACTTAACTTTAAAACCAGAAGAAATCGCTAAAATTGCGAAAGATGGAAAAGGTTCAATGCCTAAAGGTGTATTTAAAGGTACAGATGAGGAACTGAAAAAGCTTTCGGAATTCGTTGCAAAGTATAATAAAAAATAATAGAAAAGCTGACTACAAAATCTGTGGTCAGCTTTTTATTTTGCGTACCCAGCTAAGCTGGGCACTGTTTGATGGTGAAAGGTTTAAATAGAATTCTACAAGGATTCAAAAATTATTATAGCCTATCTTCAATTGGACAGAAGTGGCTCGGTAAAATAGATTGGTACGTCTTAGAACGGCTTAACCTTTTCTGGAATAAGAAAAGAAATGTTCGAAAGAAACATGGTCGTATCAAGGACTTGATGAAGAAAATAACATACACACTCGTGAAAGTAGGAAGCTAGAACAAACTGAAAGCTAAAGAAGGAAGAGCATCGGAAAGCCGTATGAGGGAAAACCTCACGTACGGTTTGATGAGGGGAAGCTGAAACAGAAAAGGGATAGCAAAGCCATCTATCTCTAAAGAAAATTTAATCTGTTTCAGTTTTCTACTCTACGATGACGGAAAGTTTGCTATATAATAGAGTAGAGTTCGATGAAAGAATTACTTTGTTTGAAAGGTGTTGGACATACAGATTGGCTTACTTGTATGCAATGTTAAGGCAACGTTCGGTACTATTATTTTTATTGGTTGTTAACATATTAGGTACAATTTACGGATTCATATGGTATGGAAATCAATTAAAAGAAACCTCACCTATATTTTGGCCGTTTGTACCAGATAGCCCTATGGCGACTCTCTTTTTTGTCTTTGTTTTAATTGCTTTTTTGATGAAGAAGAACTGGGGGTTAATAGAAGCGCTAGCGATAGTTACTTTAATAAAATATGGTGTTTGGGCTGTTGTTGTAAATGCAATTATGATTTATGTAAAAGGCCCTATTGGCCTTATGGGATATATGTTAATGTTATCTCATTTTGCGATGGCAGTGCAGGGAATGTTATATGCTCCGTTTTATCGGATAAAAAAATGGCACTTCACTGTAGTTGGCATATGGACATTACATAATGATGCAATTGATTATTTATTTTGGCAAATGCCGAGATATGGGATTATGCATTTATTTGTAGAGAAAATTGGTTATTTTACGTTTTGGTTAAGTATTGCTGTACTGTGTATTACATATTATTATTGCTTACGTGAGAACCGAAAACAGTTTTCTTTATGATGGTGAGGACATTTAGGGGGAGAAAATGAAGAAAAATAAGAGCGGTATAAACATATTGGATCGATTGATCACTTTAGTAGTTTCCTATAGCATAGCATTTTCTGTTTTCGCTCTCGCGACAACGGTAGTTGTATATGGAAAATGGTTGTATTATTTTGAAATTGATTTTTTAAATATTCCAGATTTAGCGGATATGACGAAAGATGAAATTAAGAGAAACTATGATGTGCTTATTACATATTTATCGCCGTTTTATGAAGGTGCATTACAATTGCCGACATTAGATATGTCCACAAATGGACGCATTCATTTTGTAGATGTTAAAAATATTTTAGTAAAGATTCAATATATAATGTATGGAACGATTGTAATTGCTGTATTAGGAGGAGCGTATTTATTAAAAAAGAAAAAAGAAAAGTTTTTACTTCACGGAGCGATTCTTACAATTATTTTTCCAATAGCTCTTACGTTACCAATTGCTATTAATTTTGAAAAGAGTTTCGTATTATTTCATAAGCTTTTATTTAGCAATGATTATTGGATGTTTGATATTGAAACAGATCCGGTTATTTTAATGTTACCGGAAGAATTCTTTATGCATGCTGCATGTATTATTTTATTATTGATTTTAGGTGGTAGTATGCTTTGTTACGGTGTGTATAAATATTTAGTGAAAAAGAAAAGGGTTTCAAAGAAAAAATTCTCTGTTTAAAGAGAATTTTTTTGTTTTCATAGAGATAATATATTTTTTGGTTTTGTTCTGTTCTATTCTTGTCCAATTCCACATATTTTGTACTAGTAGTTATAGGGGGGACCGGGATGAAGAGAACATTAATTGGACTGATAGCATTTCTAATTATAATGTTTCCAGTACGTATATATGCTGAAGAGTGGAGTGAACTAACTGGATTGCTAGATGACTCTTTGCAGTTAGTGAAGAAAAAAGAAGATGAAAAGGCAATACAAGTACTGTACCATTTCTCAGAGCAATTTCTATCAAAGGAGAATGAAAATAATTCAAAAGTAACTCCGGGACAAATTAGAGTCGTTTCTTTAGCATACGATAAGGCGAAACAATCTCTCGCGGAAGATTCAGATAGGCAAGTTAAAGTGGATAATATGTTAGCGTTACAACTTGCTGTTGATGCACAAGTATCTAAATATCAGCCACTTTGGATGGAAAGAGAAAGAAAGATAATGAATGCTTTTTCTCAAGTAGAAAAGGCGATGGAAAAAGACGATGATGGACAGTTCCAACAGACGCTAAATACATTTTTAAATGAATTTAATATTATTTATCCTAGTTTAATGATTGCTCTGCCAGAAAACGAAGCGCAGCGTGTAAATGCACATTTATCTTATTTGGATGAATTTCGTAACGTTATGTTAAAAACGAAAGGTGGACAAATGCAACTAGGGATTATTAAAGGTGATTTGCAAAAAATATTTCATACAGTAAAAAAAGATGAGATTGCTCCCTCTCTCATTTGGTTTATGACAATTACTGGAGGACTTATTTTGTTCACTTTAACGTATGTTGGATGGAGAAAGTATAAAGGGGAGAGAGAGAAGCGGAGAAGCAACTTGCATTCTAAAGATAAATAATACGCATAAATAAAGATACGGATTGTAAGGTTTATTTATTGACAACGGTGGAAGAAAAAAATAGAATGAGAAGTACTATAATTAAAACTTCAATGGAGGTTTATGATGTTTTATTTAATTTACTTCGCGATCATTTTGATCATACCGTTGTATGCACAGTCAAAAGTACGTAGTGCCTATAGCAAGTATTCACAAGTTTATTCAACATCAGGTATGACAGGAGCGGAAGTGGCTCGAAAAATTTTAGATGAAAATGGATTGTACAATGTAGCCGTAGAAGAAACGCCAGGTCATTTGTCAGATCATTATGACCCGCGTGTAAAGACGGTTAGATTATCGACAGATAACTATTATGGTCATTCAGTTGCTGGTACAGCTGTAGCAGCACATGAAGTAGGACACGCAATTCAAGATGCGAAAGATTATAACTTTATGCGTGTACGCCATTCGTTAGTGCCAGTTGCTAATTTTGGTTCAAACATGTCATGGGTTTTTGTCCTAATTGGTGTATTTGCACAAATGTCTGGTTTGTTGTTACTAGGAATTATTTTAATGGCAGCAGGTGTTATTTTCCAACTTGTTACATTACCAGTTGAGTTTGATGCATCAAAACGCGCAATGCAACAAATTGAAGCACTTGGTATCGTATCAACAGATGAGTACGGTCAAGCTCGTAAAGTATTAAATGCGGCAGCATTAACATATGTAGCAGCAGCTGCTGTAGCAGTATTTGAATTATTACGTCTCGTATTAATTTATACTGGTATGCAGCGTAGCGACGATTAAAGACTATCAATTTTGATAGTCTTTTTTTGTTTTGTGGATTGAATCTTATAATATGTTACAAATGGAAATAATAGAGAGAATATGGGGTATAGAACTAGTTAAAATAAAGATAAGTATGGAATGATGAAAGAAGGTGACGGACATAGAATATCCATATTATTTAGTTAAACAAGTGAAGGAGCGTAGTGCTACATACCAATTAGAAGGTTTTTTAAGTGGACAGGGCCCTAAAAACCCGAAATTAATGCTTGTTGGAGAAGCACCTGGTGAAACAGAAATTCATAATGGGATTCCATTTAGTGGGAGAGCGGGAAAACATTTAATGGAATTTTTAGAACGTATTCACGTTACAAGGGAAGAAGTATATATTACGAGTGCGGTCCGGAGTAGACCTTATAAATGGAGAGAGAAAAGGGAACGAAATGGCGAAATAATACAGAAGAAGTACAATAGAACACCGAATCAAGGTGAGATACTTGCCCATGCACCTTTGCTAGATTATGAACTGGAATTTATACAACAGCCGGTTATTGTCACACTTGGTAATATTGCATTACAGCGTTTAGTTGGTAAAAATAATAAAATTACGGATGTTCATGGAGAATTGTTAAAGCAACCTGTGCAGCGATTGAAAGATAGCAGCAGTACAGAATTTATTTGGTCAGAAAAAGAATATCATATTTTTCCGACCTTTCATCCAGCTTCTATTTTCTATAATCGGAGTTTGTTGGAGCTTATTTATGAGGATTTGGAGAAACTTAAAAGATTTATAATAAAAAACTAGAAAAGCTACAGAGCTTTTCTAGCTGAATTTAATTATGTAACGGTTTTTTATTTTCATCTAATGTAAATCCTTCACCAACAACATCGTGTACATCACTTACAGCGACAAAGGCATGTGGATCTACTGAAATAATGATATTTTTTAATTTTACGATTTCATTTTTAGCAACAACACAATATAGTACATTACGTTCTATTTTTGTATAGGATCCAACTGCTTTTAAAAAGGTTGCTCCGCGCTCCATTTCTGATAAAATTTTTGAAGCAATTTCATCGTTTTTATCAGAAATAATAGTTGCTCCTTTTGCTGCATAAGCACCTTCTTGCATGAAATCAATAACCTTAGCCCCGATAAAAACAGCAACTAACGTATACATGCCCTCACGATATGATAAATATGTAAGAATAGAGATAATGATAACGACCGCATCAAACATAAACATCGTTTTTCCCATACTCCAGCCAACATATTTGTGAGCTAGCCTTGCGATAATATCAACACCGCCAGTAGTCCCGCCGTATTTGAATATAATTCCAAGTCCTATGCCGATAAATGCCCCAGCGAATAAAGCAGCCAGTGTCATATCATTTTGCAAGTTTAAATGTAAGTTGAGAACCTCGTAGCGCTGAAACACCCAAAGGAATAAAGAGACGCTAAATGTACCGATTAATGTGTATAAAAATGTTGTTCGGCCGAGTAATTTCCAGCCAATGAAAAATAGAGGGACGTTTAAAATTAAGTTTGTATAGGAAGGATCAAGTGAAAATTTAAAATATAATAATAGCGTAATGCCGGTAAATCCACCCTCTGCAAGATGATTTTCAATATTGATATTCACAATACCGAAAGAAAAAATAGCGGAACCGATTAAAATAAAAATGATATTTCGAATCTTCAAATTTGATGTCATTTAGAAATCCCCCTAATTATGTAATGATTGCATTGCTCCTCTTAAACGATAGAACATAATAATAAGTTATTTCTAGTTGATAGTAAAAATAGAGAATGGTATAAGAGCTTAATTAGTTCAGCCTGATATTGTGCGGAAAAAATGCAAAAGAAAGTTTCACTTTATCCCGTCCCAACGGCTGGTAGAGGGAAAAGCGAAGAAGAAAAGGTCGAACCAGCCGCAGGGACCCGATTGGTTCAGGCTGATCTTTTGCAAAAATCACGCAAAAGAAGTTTCACTTTATTATAGTCTATCCTAAAAAGAGTCGTAAATAGTGATATGAGGGAATAATATTTGTCAAATCGCGATGAATTGGCTAACATGAAAGAGGAAGGAATAAGAGGTGACTAGTATGGAAGCAAAAACGATGAAAGATATGCAGAAAGAAGTAGATGCATATATCGGTCAATTTAAAGAAGGTTATTTTAGTCCGCTTGCAATGATGGCTCGTTTAACTGAAGAAATGGGAGAGCTTGCAAGAGAGGTTAATCATTATTATGGTGAGAAACCAAAGAAAACGACTGAGAAAGAACGAAGTGTTGAGGAAGAGCTTGGAGATGTTTTATTTGTTATGATTTGTATGGCAAATAGTTTAAATATTGATTTAGAAACAGCGCATAACATTGTAATGAATAAATTTAATACACGTGATAAAGATCGTTGGACACGTATTGATGAGGGAGAGAAAGACGCATGAAAGAAATTAAAGTAATTATCGCTGGACCACGAGGACGCATGGGATATGAAGCAGTCCTTCTTATGGAAAGAACAGCGCATTTCAATTTAGTAGCAGCAATTGATTATAAGCATGGCGGAGAAAAAATTTCTGATTTACCGGGAATGCCAGCGCTAGATGCACCTATTTACGCGGATTTACATACTTGTTTAGATGAAGTAGAAGCAGATGTATTGTTAGATTTAACAACACCAGAAATTGGAAAGAAACATGTGACACTTGCAGTTGAACGTGGACTTCGATCAGTTATTGGTACAACTGGATTTACTGAAGAAGAACTAAAGCAATTAACAGAAAATGCAAAAGAAAAAGAAGTAGGAACAATTATCGCTCCAAATTTTGCGATTGGTGCAGTACTTATGATGAAGTTCTCTCAAATGGCAGCGAAGTACTTCCAAGATGTTGAAGTAATTGAATTACACCATGATCAAAAATTAGACGCACCATCTGGTACAGCTGTAAAAACAGTAGAATTAATCCGTCAAAATCGTGTACCAAAAGAGCAAGGGCACCCTAATGAAACGGAACAATTAGAAGGGGCACGTGGTGCAAATGTAGACGGTATTCACATTCATAGCGTACGTCTACCAGGGCTTATTGCACACCAAGAAGTAATGTTCGGCGGAGATGGACAAATGTTAACAGTTCGCCATGATTCATTCAACCGTGCATCATTTATGTCAGGTGTAAAACTAT
This sequence comes from Bacillus sp. FSL E2-0195, assembly GCF_038003645.1. Classification (NCBI taxonomy): domain Bacteria; kingdom Bacillati; phylum Bacillota; class Bacilli; order Caryophanales; family Bacillaceae; genus Bacillus; species Bacillus sp. FSL E2-0195. The sequence continues at coordinate 1,489,753 of NZ_JBBOPN010000001.1, forward strand.
CAATTGAAACAGTAATGAACCTTGATCATCTTGTGTACGGTTTAGAAAATATTATCGACTAAAGGGGAGACAACGGATGAAAATTGCCTTAATCGCACATGACAAAAAGAAAGATGATATGGTTTCGTTCGCATACGCATATAAACCAATTTTTGAAAAACATGAACTTTTTGCAACAGGAACGACAGGACTTCGTATTATGGAGGCAACTGGTTTAGTTGTAACAAGATATCAATCCGGTCCTCTTGGTGGAGATCAAGAAATTGGTGCAATGATTGCAAAAAATGAGATGGATATGGTGATTTTTTTCCGGGATCCACTAACAGCCCAGCCGCATGAACCAGATGTTAATGCGTTACTTCGTTTATGTGATGTATACGCCATCCCATTAGCAACAAATATGGCAAGTGCTGAAATGCTAATGCATGCATTAGAGCGGGGAGATTTAGATTACCGAAAGTTAAGAAAATGAGGGGAACAATTATGAGTGGATTACATATATTAGCGTTTGGTGCTCATGCCGATGATGTTGAAATCGGCATGGCAGGTACCATTGCAAAGTATACGAAGCAAGGATATGAAGTAGGCATTTGCGATTTAACAGAAGCTGATCTTTCTTCAAATGGAACGGTAGAACTAAGAAAAGAAGAAGCAAAGGCTGCAGCTCGTATTATGGGAGTAAAAACGAGAATTAATTTAGCAATGCCAGACCGTGGTTTGTATATGAAAGAAGAATATATACGTGAAATTGTAAAGATTATTCGCACATATAAACCAACACTAATTTTCGCACCATATTACGAAGATCGTCATCCAGACCATGCTAATTGCGCGAAACTTGTGGAAGAAGCTATCTTTTCAGCGGGAATTCGTAAATATATGCCTGAACTTCCGCCGCACCGTGTAGAGTCGTTTTATAATTATATGATTAATGGTTTTCATAAACCGAATTTTTGTATAGATATTAGTGAATACCTTTCTAAAAAGGTGGAAGCGTTAGAAGCGTATGAAAGTCAGTTTTCAACAGGGAGTGATGGTGTTAAGACGCCATTAACCGAAGGATACGTTGAAACTGTAATCGCTCGGGAGAAGATGTTTGGGAAAGAAGTTGGAGTGCTGTATGCCGAAGGATTTATGAGTAAGAAACCGGTTTTATTACATGCTGATTTAATAGGGGGATGTAAATGAAATTGAAAATAGGTATTACATGTTATCCTTCTGTAGGTGGTTCTGGGGTTGTTGGGACAGAGTTAGGAAAGCAATTGGCGGAACGCGGGCATGAAATTCATTTTATTACATCGGGTGTACCATTTCGGTTGAATAAAGTGTACCCGAACATTTATTTTCACGAAGTAACAGTAAATCAATATTCTGTTTTTCAATATCCACCTTACGATTTAGCATTAGCGAGTAAAATGGCAGAGGTTGCTCAAAGAGAAAACCTTGATATTTTACATGTGCATTATGCAATCCCGCATGCTATTTGTGCATATTTAGCAAAACAAATGATTGGGGAGCGTATTAAAATTGTTACGACCTTACATGGAACGGATATTACTGTGTTAGGTTCCGACCCTTCGTTAAATAATTTAATTCGCTTTGGTATTGAACAATCTGATGTTGTTACAGCTGTGTCACATTCGTTAATTGAAGAAACAAATGAACTTGTAAAACCAGATAAAGAAATTGAGACGGTATACAATTTTGTAGATGAACGTGTTTATTTCAAACGTGATATGTCTCAATTAAAAAAAGAATATGGTATACGAGAAAATGAAAAAGTGTTGATTCATATTTCAAATTTCCGAAAGGTTAAGCGTGTACAGGATGTTGTGCAGTCATTTGCCAAAATTGTAAAGGAAGTAGATGCGAAATTGCTTCTTGTTGGTGATGGACCAGAGTTCTGTACTATTTTACAATTGGTGAAAAGTTTACATATTGAGGAACGTGTCTTATTCCTAGGAAAGCAAGATAATGTTGCAGAGCTTCTTGCGATGAGTGATTTAATGCTACTTTTATCAGAAAAGGAAAGTTTTGGTCTTGTTATATTAGAAGCGATGGCGTGTGGTGTGCCTAGTATCGGAACGAGGGTTGGGGGCATTCCAGAGGTCATTCAACATGGTGAAACAGGATATATATGTGAAGTTGGAGATACAGACGGAATAGCTAAGCAAGCAATTCAGCTACTAGAAAATGAAGAACTTCACCGTAATATGGGAGAGCGAGCGATGAAATCTGTATATGAGCAGTTTCGTTCGGAAAAAATCGTTTCACAGTATGAGGCGATTTATTATGACATACTAAGGGATGACAAGAATGGAAAGATTTAAAAAAGCTAGTTCAATTATTGAGATGTTAAAACAGCACGGACATGAGGCTTACTTCGTTGGTGGAAGTGTACGCGATCTTATTATCGATAGACCGATTGGAGATATCGATATCGCAACATCTGCTTTACCAGAAGAAGTAATGGCTATTTTCCCAAGACATGTTCCGGTTGGTCTTGAGCATGGAACTGTAATTGTTGTAGAAAATGGTGAACCGTATGAGGTAACTACTTTTCGAACAGAAAGCGAATATGAAGATTTTCGAAGACCTAGTAGTGTTCAATTTGTCCGTTCATTAGAAGAGGATTTAAAACGACGTGATTTCACGATGAATGCAATTGCAATGACAGAGGAAGGCGAAATGGTTGATTTATTTGCTGGGAAAGAAGCGATTCGTCTGAAGGAAATTACAACGGTTGGAGATGCTGCAGACCGTTTTCAAGAAGATGCACTGCGAATGATGCGTGGTATTCGGTTCGTAAGTACGTTAGGTTTCTCTTTGGAAATAAAGACGAAACAAGCAATTGAAACGTATGGGCATTTGCTCGAACATATAGCGATTGAAAGAATTACAGTTGAATTTGAAAAATTGTTGACCGGTACATATTGTGTGAATGGTCTTCAAGAGTTAGTAGAAACTAAGCTATTTTCTCATCTGCCATATTTGCAAATGTCAGAAGAAAGACTCTTGAAAGCTACGCAGTATAAATGGGATTCTTTCGAAACAGACGTTGAGGCGTGGGCATTTTTCTTATATTGTATCGGAGAAGAGCATCCATCTGTCTTTTTGCGTCAATGGAAGTTCTCGAATAAAAAGATTAAAGATATCGTAGCGGTTTTATTAGCAATTCGTTCTAGAAAGGAGAAGGAGTGGGATACAATCCTTCTTTATAAAACTGGGATTCGCATCGCTGAGATGGCGGAAAGAGTATATGAAGCGATAATAGAAAGTTATAATAGTGCGTCTGTTAAGCAAGTACAATCATTATTTCATGCATTGCCGATAAAAAATCGTCAAGAAATGAATGTGACTGGTAATGATTTATTAAGCTGGACAGATAAAAAGCCAGGTCCGTGGGTTGCCGAAATGCTTCAAAATATTGAAGAAGCAATCGTACAAGGAGATTTAGTTAATAAGAAAGAGGATATAAGGGAGTGGCTACAAAGATGCAATCTACTATAAGAAAGCAGTTATTACAAGTTTTTTCTGAAGCAGATGGTGCATTTGTATCTGGTCAAATACTTAGTGACAAACTTGGTTGTTCGAGAACCGCTGTATGGAAGCATATGGAGGACCTTCGTAATGAAGGGTATGAACTAGAAGCTGTACGCCGCTTAGGGTACCGAATTGCTAGTAAACCAGATAAAGTAACTGCGAATGAGATTCAATTAGGATTACAAACAGAGCGTATCGGTAGAACGGTTTATTTTGAAGAATCGGTTGAGTCTACTCAGCATATTGCAGCGAGACTTGCTTATGAAGGCGCAGAAGAGGGAACAATTGTCGTTGCTGAAGAACAAACAGCAGGTAGAGGACGTTTAAGTAGAAAATGGTATTCCCCAAAAGGAACAGGAATTTGGATGAGTATTATTTTGCGTCCCTCGATTCCAGTTCATCATGCACCACAGCTTACTTTATTAGCAGCTGTTAGCGTAGCGCAAGCAATTGAAAAATGTACCGGTGTAAACGTAGGGATTAAATGGCCGAATGATATTTTAATTCAAGGTAAAAAAGCTGTCGGTATATTAACGGAGATGCAAGCTGATCCAGATAAAATTAATGCTGTTATTATGGGAATTGGCATTAATGCAAATCAGAAACAAGAACATTTTGATGAGGAAATTCAGCAAATTGCAACTTCATTAGCAATTGAATCGGGTAAGCCGATTGTTCGTGCGGAACTTATGCAACAAATTTTCTTGCAACTAGAGAAATTGTATGAAGAGTATTTAAAAAATGGCTTCTCTGTTATTAAAATTCTTTGGGAAAGTTACGCAGTAAGTATCGGAAAAGAAATTACAGCTCGAACGATGAAGGAAACTATTAATGGGCTAGCAAAAGGAATTACGGAGGATGGTGTATTGTTACTTGAGGATCATCAAGGACAAGTGCACCACATTCATTCTGCTGATATAGAAATTAAGTAAAAGAAGTTCCTATTTTGGAGCTTCTTTTTGTCATTTAGATACTAATAAATTTCACATACCATAATAGGGATAAAAAATTATTTTTTCGAAAAAATGTAGCAATTCCTTTTCAGAGTTTGCTATAATTATTTCGAATATGGGCAGTATCAAAGCGAACTGCACCATTATTTTACGCAGTATGAAAAAATAATAATTTGGATTCTGCCTTGATCCAATAACGGACTGGGACAGAGGGATGAATAATGCCGACTAACACACAACCCTTCTGCCCTTTTATGGCCAGAGGGGTTTTTTATATGATTTCGGCCATCTCCTCTCTCCTGCATAAAGGAGGAGTAGTTTTTGAAAACAAAAACAGATTTTTTGAAAATGAAAGAGCAAGGTGAGCCGATTACAATGCTAACGGCGTATGATTATCCATCTGCTAAATTAGCAGGAGAAGCTAAAGTCGATATGATTTTAGTGGGTGATTCTCTAGGAATGGTTGTACTTGGGTATGATTCAACAGTTCCAGTAACAGTAGAGGATATGATTCATCATACGAAAGCTGTACGCCGCGGAGCGAAAGAGACGTTTATTGTAACTGATATGCCATTTATGTCTTATCATGTCTCATCGCAAGATACGATGATTAATGCACGTCGCATTGTTCAAGAGAGCGGGGCACATGCATTAAAGGTAGAAGGTGCTGGAGAAGTTATATCAACTATTCACTACTTAACGAATGCGGGAATTCCCGTTGTGGCGCATTTAGGTTTAACTCCTCAATCTGTAGGAGTGCTAGGTGGGTATAAAGTACAAGGGAAAGATGCTGAAAGTGCAAAAAAATTAATAGAAGATGCAAAGAAATGTGAGGAAGCTGGTGCGATAGCACTTGTGCTAGAATGTGTGCCAATGCAATTAGCAGAAATTATTTCAGAGCAGTTAACAATTCCTACAATCGGAATTGGAGCAGGACAAAAAGTAGATGGGCAAGTTCTTGTATACCACGATCTTATCTCGTACGGCGTAAATCGTGTTCCGAAATTTGTGAAGCAATATACGTCTGTTCAAGAGGAGATTGTGCGAGGGATTTCGCAATACGTTACTGAAGTAAAGACAGGGCAATTTCCTGAAGAAAAACATTCATTCACAATGAAAGAGGAAGAGTGCTTAGCGTTATACGGAGGAAAACAATAATGAAAATCATAACTACAGTGCAAGAGATGCAGCAAATTACAAACGAACTTCGTACAAGTGGAAAAAGTATCGGTTTTGTTCCAACGATGGGGTATTTACACGAAGGGCATGCTACGTTACTACGTAAGGCAAGGGAAGAAAATGAAATTGTAGTTTTAAGTGTATTTGTAAATCCACTACAATTTGGACCAAATGAAGATTTAGATCGATACCCACGTGATATTGATAGAGATGAAAATGTAGCAAAAGAAAATGGTGTTGATTATTTATTTTATCCGAGTGTAGAAGAGATGTATCCAGCAGAACAAACGACAACAGTAGAAGTTGTGAAGCGTACCGACGTATTATGTGGCAAACAAAGACCTGGTCATTTCGCTGGTGTTGCGACTGTACTAATGAAACTATTTAATATTACATTGCCAACGCGTGCTTATTTCGGTATGAAAGATGCACAGCAAGTAGCTGTAATTGAAGGATTCGTAACTGATTTTAATATTCCCGTTACGATCGTACCAGTTGATATTGTAAGGGAAGAAGATGGATTAGCGAAAAGTTCTCGTAATGTGTATTTATCACTAGAAGAACGTGAAGAGGCTCCTCATTTATACGGCAGTCTATGTATAGCGAAAGAACGAATTGAGGCAGGCGAACGTAATCCGGAAATCATTATGAATCTTGTGAAAGAGCATATTGAGAAGTATACGAAAGGCACTGTAGATTATGCTGATTTATATGCATATCCTTCATTAAAAGCAATAAATAAAATTGAAGGAAGAATCATTTTAGCGATTGCGGTTAAGTTTGAAAATGTACGATTAATTGACAATATAACATTAATGGGGAAATAAGGGGGAGCATCTATGTTTCGCACAATGATGAGAGCGAAGTTACATCGTGCAACTGTAACAGAAGCAAATTTAAATTATGTAGGTAGTATTACAATTGATGAAGATTTAATGGATGCGGTAAATATTGTAGAAAATGAAAAAGTACAAATTGTAAATAACAACAATGGAGCTCGCTTAGAGACATATGTTATTAAAGGAGAGCGCGGTAGCGGTGTTGTGTGTTTAAATGGTGCAGCTGCAAGGCTTGTACAACCGGGTGATAAAGTTATTATTATTTGCTATGGTTTAGTGGCAGAAGAAAATATTCATAAACAAGAGCCGAAAATTGCAGTATTAGACGATGATAATCAAATTATTGAAATGTTAGGTGCTGAAAAAGCTGGCACGATATTATAAGTAGGAAGGCTATCTCTAATTAAGGAGATAGCTTTTTTGTGCATCTTTTCATTAAGATGAGGTAAAACGTGGTATAGTAACATTATATAATTTTTGTGTTTGATAGGTAAGAAATTGAGGTGTTACATATATGAGTAAGCGTTATGTCGTTGTTGATTTAGAGACGACAGGGAACTCCTGGAAGGATGGGAAGGATAAAATCACCCAAATTGCAGCTGTTGTAGTGGAAGATGGAGAGATATTAGAGATTTTTTCATCTTTTATTAATCCGAAGAGAGAGATTCCCCTATTTATTACAGAATTAACTGGGATTGATGAAAATCTTGTAAAACAAGCCCCGTTATTTCGAGATGTAGCCCCGATGATTGTTGAGCTATTACAAGGTGCGGCTTTTGTTGCACATAACGTTCACTTTGATTGGAATTTTTTAAATGAAGAATTAAGGCAGGCTGGATATACAGAAGTACATTGTCCTAAAATTGATACAGTTGAATTGGCGCAAATTCTTTTGCCAACAGCTGATAGTTATAAATTACGTGATTTAGCTAAGCAGCATGAACTAGAGCACGATCAACCACATCGTGCGGATAGTGATGCTCTTGCAACAGCAGAGTTGTTTTTACAATTTTTAAGTGAAATTGAAAAGTTACCACTTGTCACATTACAATCGCTTTATGAATTAAGTGATGTTTTCCAAAGTGATATAGCTGATGTACTTTCTGAAAATATTTTAAAGAAAATGATGCATGGTAAAGAAGAGGCAGAGGAGTGTGAGGTGTATCGAAATATTGCGCTTCGAAAGCGGAATTATTCTTTAAGCCTCAGTGAAACATACTCATCTAAATTTGATGCTTTCTTACATAAGACAATCGATAAACTTGAATTGAATATGCCAAAGTTTGAAAAAAGAGAAAGCCAACAAATTATGATGAAGGAAATATATACAGCGCTAAGAGATTCTAGGTTTTCACTGATTGAAGCAGGAACAGGTACGGGGAAGACGCTTGCATATTTACTTCCAAGTATTTATTTCGCAAAGAAAAAAGAAGAGCCTGTCATTATAAGTACACAAACTGTACAATTGCAACAACAAATACTAGAAAAAGAAATTCCTTTATTAAAGAAAATAATGCCATTTTCATTTGAAGTAGCTCTTCTGAAAGGAAGAAAGCATTACCTTTGTCTACACAAATTTGAATATGCTTTGCAAGAGGAAGAGAAAAATTATGATATGGCGCTCACAAAGGCAAAAATTTTAGTGTGGTTATTGCAAACGGTAACTGGCGATCGTGATGAATTAAATATTCCTGAGGGCGGCAAGTTACTTTGGAACCGTATTTGTAGTGATGTACATAGTCCAGGCGGGATGCAAAGCAACTGGTATAGTCGTTGTTTTTATCAAAGAGCAAAGAATAAAGCATTATTTGCAGATATCGTTATTACAAATCATGCGTTATTATTTCAAGATTTTTCAAGTGAAGAACCACTATTTGGTTCATGTGAACATATTATTTTTGATGAAGCTCATCATATCGAGGAAGCGGCGAGTAGAACATTAGGTGAACAGTTCTCATGCATGTATTTTCAATTAGCTTTATCTCGTCTTGGTACGCTAGAAACAGATGATGTACTTTCTAAAGTATATAAAATGATGAAAAAATCAGAGCAAGCATCGCGTTCGACTTTCCGTATGGTGAGTCATAGTTTGAAGGAATTGAAATTTGATGCGGATGAACTATTCCAAATGTTACGGACTTTCGTATTTAAACAAACAAAGCAGGAACAAGGGATGAGCAATATGCCACTCATTTATCGATATAACACGGAAGTAGAGAAAGGTAAGTTATGGGATAGCATTACCGAGTTAACAAATCGATTTGTGTATGATGTAAGAAAGTTATTGACTACACTTGAGAAGCAAGCTGAAATATTGCAAAGTAAATTAGAATGGGAGATGCATGTCGTTACAGGTGAATATATGCATTTAATTGAGTTGTTGAGAAAGATGGCACAATCTTTACAATTACTCATTTTAGAAAAAAATTCATACGTGACATGGATGGAGACTGAAACGAAGGGAACGATTCATTCAACAGTTCTATATGCGCAGCCTGTTCATATTGGTGAAAGATTTGCTGATGAATTTTTAACCCAGAAAAAGAGTGTTATTTTCACATCAGCAACGTTAACAGTTAATGATTCATTCGACTATATAAAAGAGGAGCTAGGTTTACATGATTTTGCTCCCAATACATTAAAGGTTCCATCACCATTCCGTTTTGAAGAGCAAATGAAATTAATGGTTTCAACGGATGTACCTTTTATTAAGAAAGCAAGTAATGAAGAATATATTGAGTCTATATCGGCACATATTGCGAAAATAGCGAAAGCTACAAAAGGTAGAATGCTCGTTTTATTCACTTCGTATGAAATGTTGAAAGAAGCGTATACGAATTTGAAAAATGATGAGACATTAGAAGGATATTTATTATTAACGCAAAGTGTGAATAATAAGAGCCGAAGTCGTCTAATCCGAAAATTCCAGGAGTTCGACAAATCGATTTTGTTAGGAACAAGTAGTTTTTGGGAAGGGATAGATATACCTGGAGATGCTCTGAGTTGTCTTGTCATTGTCCGTCTGCCTTTTACCCCTCCTCATCAGCCGATGATGGAAGCAAAAGGAGAGTGGTTAAAAAATCAAGGAGAAGACGTATTTGATAAGTTGGCGCTCCCACAAGCAATCTTGCGTTTCAAACAAGGGTTTGGTCGTCTTATTAGAACAAATACAGATACGGGAACTGTATTTGTATTAGATCGTCGTTTGACAAGTTCTTCCTATGGAAAACGATTTTTACAATCAATCCCAACTGTACCGCTCTATGAAGGACCGTTAGAAGAATTGTTAGTACAGTTAGAAGAATCGTCAAATGAATAAAATTGGAAGAAAAATACGCTTGAAGTACATTTAAACTTCAGGCGTAAAAAATGTGGGTAGGAGGAATTTTATTTTTCTTACTTCTTGTATACAAAATATATTGCTTTTCGATTTGAAACCTTTTTTTGCTGTACATGTCCTGCTATAATAGATGGGTGATGAAGCAGGGGTTGTAAAGAATGTACTCTTATTGTAACCGCATTGCGTTCTTCTATAATTAGAAATTTTTGTGTAACGGAGGAGTTTTTTCATGGATAAGAAAATCGAAGTCCTATCAACGACGCGTATTAAATATTCGTCTGACTTGTATAAAATTGTTGATGGTTTGAATCGTACGTTAAAAGAGCAGGACCTCATGTTCGGATTAGCATTAGACGAAAAAGATAAAGAAACAGCTGTATTTACGATTTACAGAACGTAGTGATACAATGAAAAAGTGGATCTTTACAATCATTATCGTTATCGTTGCTAGCGGAATATATGGGGCATATGTTTATAATAAAGCGATGGAAAAGAAAATTCCAAAAGAGTCAAAGTCTGTAGAAATTGCGAAAGAAAAGGCAAAGCTTACAAAGGTAAATACTGTTGATTATTATAATGGGAAATCTTCATATACAGTCGTACAAGGTACAGATGAAAAAGGAGAACAACTTATCGTTTGGGTGCCTGATAAAAAAGGAAATGTCCTTGTGAAGAAAAAGAGCGAAGGTATTTCTAAAAAAGAAGCTTTGCAAAAATTGGCTGAACAAGCTACAGGAGAAGGTGCTGAGCTGAAGCCGAAACCAAAAGAAATTATAAAAGTAAAATTAGGTGCTCAAAACGATATTCCATTGTGGGAAATTACATATATTGATCAGGAAGATCGTTATACGTATTACTATTTAGAGTTTCAAAATGGGGTTTATGCTGGACACTACAGCATTGAAAAATAGATGTAGGGGGAACTACAAATGAAATTAGCAAAGCGAGTAGCTGCTTTAACACCATCTGCAACTTTAGAAATTACAGCAAAGGCACAAGCATTAAAAGCAGAAGGTCATGATGTAATTGGATTAGGAGCAGGAGAACCTGACTTTAATACGCCAAAACATATTATGGATGCTGCGCATAAAGCGATGTTAGAAGGACATACGAAATATACACCAACAGGTGGATTACAAGCGTTAAAACAAGAAATTGTGAAGAAGTTTACTCGTGATCAAGGAATTGCGTATGATCCATCTGAAATTATTGTATGTAATGGTGCCAAGCATGCATTATATACATTATTCCAAGTGTTACTTGATGAAGGAGATGAAGTTATCATCCCAACTCCTTATTGGGTAAGTTATCCTGAGCAAGTAAAGCTTGCTGGTGGTAAGCCAGTTTATGTAGAAGGTCTAGAAGGCAATGAGTACAAAATTACAGCAAAGCAGCTGCGTGAGGCAATTACAGAGAAAACGAAAGCTGTTATTATTAATTCACCGAGCAATCCAACAGGGATGATTTACAGCAAAGAAGAATTACAACAGCTTGGAGAAGTATGTTTAGAGCATGATATCTTAATCGTTTCAGATGAGATTTATGAAAAATTAATTTATGGTGACGCGGAATATACTTCAATTGCCCAGCTTTCTAATGTATTAAAAGAACAAACACTTATTATTAATGGTGTATCTAAATCACATTCTATGACAGGTTGGCGTATTGGATATGCAGCAGGAAATAAGCAGCTTATTAAAGCGATGACGAACTTAGCGAGTCATAGTACGTCAAACCCTACTTCAATCGCTCAATACGGTGCAATTGCTGCGTATGCAGGCTCACAAGAACCTGTAGAAACAATGCGTCAAGCGTTTGAAGAAAGATTGAACATTATTTATGATAAATTAATTCAAATTCCTGGTTTCACTTGCATTAAGCCACAAGGTGCTTTTTACTTATTCCCAAATGTAAAAGAAGCCGTAGCGTTAGCTGGGTATGATACAGTTGATGAGTGGGCAAAAGCATTATTAGAAGAAGAAAAGGTGGCTCTTGTTCCAGGTACAGGATTTGGTGCACCAAATAACGTTCGATTATCGTATGCGACATCTCTTGAGCAAGTTGAGAAAGCATTAGAACGAATTCATACGTTCATGAAAAGTAAAGTACAGGCTTAATCGTCTGTTTCTTGTAGTAAATGGCAAAAAACCTCCCTATATATAGGGAGGTTTTTTTGACGAATTGTGGCAAAAAGAAATGGCTAAAGGTGTGTTATACTAGAGAACGAGGTGTTTGGTGATGAAAAAGAAAATGATGTTACAATGGTTTGAACAGGGAAGCATAGCGATTCCTAAATTGCTTATGATGCATTATAAAAAGCTAGGTTTAAATGAGACGGAATTTATGGTAGTACTTCATGTACACACATTTTTAGAATCAGGTAATTCGTTCCCGACTCCTTCAGAGATTTCAGAACGGATGACGATAACAGAAATGAAATGCATGGAAGTGATTCAGACTTTAATCCAAAAAGGTTTTTTAGCACTAGAAGGTGGACGAAGATCTGAAGCGATGATGTGTGAAAGTTATTCTTTACAACCACTGTGGGAAAAAATATTGCACTTTTTAATGAATGAATCTATAGAGGAAGAGCAAAAAGAACAAAAGCAAATTCAAGTAAATTTATATACAGTATTTGAAAAAGAATTCGGAAGACCACTTTCGCCATTTGAATGTGAAACATTAGGGATGTGGGAAGATCAAGATCAACACCATCCGAATTTAATTCAAGCGGCTCTTCGTGAAGCTGTTATGAGTGGTAAACTTAATTTCCGGTATATTGATCGTATTTTGTTTGAGTGGAAAAAGAACGGAATTAAAACGGTAGATCAAGCGCAAAATCAAGGCCAGAAATTTAGAGCGAATCAACAACGCACACAGCAAACGACAAAACAAGAGACGAAATTTACTGGGAAAGTGCCTTTTTATAATTGGTTGGAGCAGTAGTGTAGGAGGAAAGATATGTTGAACAAAACGCAAATTCGTTATTGTTTAGATACAATGGCGGATATGTATCCAGAAGCGCATTGTGAATTAATTCATGATAATCCATTTGAACTTGTAATCGCAGTGGCATTATCTGCGCAATGTACAGATGCACTTGTGAATAAAGTGACGAAAAACTTATTTCAAAAATATAAAACACCAGAAGATTATTTAAGTGTGTCTTTAGAAGAATTACAACAAGATATACGTTCCATTGGATTGTTTAGAAATAAGGCGAAAAATATTCAAAAATTGTGCCGGATGTTACTAGATGATTATAACGGGAAAGTTCCAGAAGACCGTGATGAGCTGACGAAATTACCAGGAGTAGGGAGAAAGACAGCGAATGTAGTTGTTTCGGTAGCATTTGGGATTCCAGCGATTGCTGTTGATACGCATGTAGAGAGAGTGAGTAAACGGTTAGCAATTTGTAGATGGAAAGATTCTGTGTTAGAAGTGGAAAAGACATTGATGAAGAAGATTCCAATGGATGAGTGGGGAGTTACACACCACCGTATGATTTTCTTCGGACGTTATTACTGTAAGGCGCAGCGACCACAATGTGAAGAGTGTCGATTACTAGAAATATGTCGCGAAGGAAAGAAACGAATGAAGGGGAAATAAAGGATGGAGCGAGTTATAGAAATACCGAAAGAGTTTCGGTGTGTACCATTTTTTAAAGAGAGTGCAAATTCGATTACGTATCACACAGACCAATCTTTTGAAGAAATAATACAAAATACTTACTTTATATTTGATATTGAAAGAAAATATGAGCCATGGAATGAAATTGAAACAAGTATTCCAGCGGTGTTAAATATATGGAAAAGCAAGCATGAAGAAATTGCTATACTATTTCGGAACAGAAAAAAACAAGAAGCTGAGGGTCCGATGATTCTTTTTGCAGCACACTTGCTATCGATTGTATATTGGCTAAATGAGAAGCCTGTTCATAGTTTGTATGAGATACAAGTAAATACGAATGAATTGGAAGCACAACCTGTTAATTTTATAGAACGATACTCATTTATTATAAAGAAACCGAGTAATTATCATTCGTATATTCAATTAGCACAGTTGTATATTGAAATAGAAAAGCTACATGTTAAGAAAATGATAACAAAAAAGAAGTCCTTTTCTCGTTAAGAGTAAGGACTTCTTTTTTGTTATTAAGACTCTGATGTAACAACATCTCCGTCTGCGTGAGGTGTATCTCCTCCGGTATTCTGTTGGTGCTGCTCTTCTTCAGCTTTTTTTCTAGCTTCTTCTTCAGCTTTTTTCTTAGCTTCCTCTTCAGCTTTCTTCTTAGCCTCTTCTTCAGCAGCTTTCTTTTGAGCTTCTTCTTGCTGTTTACGTTGTTGTTCTTGTTCTTGTTGCTGTTGTTGTTGTTGTTGTTGTTGTTGTTGTTGTTGTTGTTGTTGTTGTTGTTGTTGCTGTTGTTGCTGTTGTTGCTGTTGCTGTTGCTGCTGCTTACGCTGATCTTCTTCAGCTTTTTTTGTAGCTTCTTCTTGTTTTAGTTTATCTTCATTGGCCTTTTTCAGGGCCTCTTCGTCAGCCTTCTTCTTAGCCTCTTCGTCAGCTTTTTTCGCATCTGGAGTTCCGCCAGGGGCAGTGAAGGATGCACCAACTGCAGGGCTTGTTCCAGTACCCTTTTTCGCTACTACAGAGAAACTGTAAGTAACACCTGGTTTAATACCACCAAGAGTAGCTGTCGTACCGCTTACTGATAAGCTACCACTAGAACCGTCAGTAGCTTTATAGCTTGCTGCGTATGCATCAACATCTGATGATGGTCCAGACCAGTTCAGTGTCACTGTGCTAGCGCCATCGAAAGCGACATTAAGGCCACTAGGTGGATCTACTTTAATTTGTTTAACTGCATCTTTTTTCGCACCTTTTACGTACAATTCTCCGTTTATTTCTTGAACAGAAGAAGGACGTTCGAAACGAGATTTATCTGTAGCGAATTTGCTCATCATTACTTGGAACATTTGTTGTGCAATTTTAGTATAACGATCGCTAATGTAATTTTCTGGACCATTCTTTTCGTAACCAGTCCACACAGCCATCGTATATTGTGGTGTATATCCAGCGAACCAGCTATCTCTGTTCGCATCAGCTGGGATGCCATATTTTTTTATATCTTTTGCATCAAAGTTTTGTGTTCCTGTTTTACCAGCAACGTCGAATCCAGAAACATATGCTGTTGGCCCTGTACCGCCAGAACCAGGTTTTACTACGTCACGAAGAACATCAGTAACCATGTAAGCTGTATGGTCGTGCATTGCACGTTGTTCTTTCGGTTTAAAGCTTTTCTTTTTCCCGTCTGGGAAGATGACTTCTTTTACGAAGTGAGGTTTATTATAAACACCGTCATTTCCAAATGCTGCATAAGCTCCAGCGACATCTAACGGAGAGCCTTCATTACTACCGATTGCAGTAGATTCATATGCTTTCCCATCTTTAAACGTCATTCCTAAACCTTCAGCAAACTCTTGTGCCTTAGGAATACCGACTGCTTGAGCTGTTTTTAAAGCCGGGATGTTTAATGACTTCTTCAATGCTTCACGAAGTGAAACGTCACCTTTAAAATTACCTGTAGCATTTTTAATCTTTGTGCCATCAGAGTAAGTATATTCAGAGTCATTTAATTGATGATAAGTAGACCATTGAAGGTTTTCAATTGCAGGACCATAGTCGAAAATTGGTTTCATTGTTGAACCAACTTGGCGTTTTAAATCAACTGCCATATTATGACCTTTGAAAGTAGACTTACTTTCTTTACGACCAGCGCCGATTGCTCGAACTTCTCCAGACTGAGTATCCATAAATACGAATGATCCTTGGAATTGATCGTTTGGATACTTGATGAGATTCCCATCCATAATTTTTTCAGCGTAATCCTGAGCATCTTGATCAAGTGTTGTATGAATCGTTAAACCGTCTGAACCGATATTTATATCAGGGTATTCTTTTTCAACTTCCTTTACAACAGCATCTATAAATGCCTGATACTTCATTTCAGTCACTTCTGAAGATGGAAGAAGTCCTTGTGTTACAGGGATTTGCATTGCATCATTCATTTCTTGTTTCGTTATATACCCGTGTCGGTTCATTAATGTTAATACGATATTACGACGTTTCGTTGCTCTATCAACGTTATCTGGTTTTGTTGGATCATAAATGTTAGGACCTTGGGGTAAACCAGCGAGCATTGCAGCTTCGTGTAGTTGTATGTCTTTTAAATCTTTGCCGTAATATTTTTTTGCTGCTGTTGAAATACCGTAAGAGCGATTACCGAGGTTAATCTTATTTAAGTACATTTCTAAAATTTCATGTTTTGAGTACTGTTGCTCTAACTTATAAGATAAGTACCATTCCTGCACTTTTCTTTTTGCAGTTTTGTCCATCGTTAGAAAATAGTTTTTAACTACTTGCTGTGTAATCGTACTACCACCTTGTGATCCAAAACCACCAGTGACATTTTCCATGACTGCCATTCCAGTACGTCTAAAATCAATTCCATTATGATCGTAGAAACGAGCATCCTCAGTCGCAAGGAATGCACTTTCAATTACTTTTGGAATTTGATCGTATGTAACATGGGTTCGTTTTTCAGCACCGTATTCATAGAAGAAATTCCCGTTTTTATCAAGGAATTTTGTTGATAAAGGATTGACTAGCTTTGATTTGTCTAGTTTTGGAGCGTCCTTTACCATAACAAAGAAGGCCGAAACGCCAGCTACGAGACCGACGATACCAAGAAGTAGACAACCTATAAGAAATCTCTTGAAAAAGGAACCTTTTTTCTTTGGTTTTTCTTCTTTATTATTTGTTTCTTTCGTTTGATTTTTTACATGATTTCGTTCTGTACGAGAACGATAATTATCTGACATTATACTTTCTCCTACCTTTCATTCTCTCCCCCAAAAGTCGAAAAAAGAGCCTTAGTGATGACTCTATCACGAAAAATAAACCGTGTCTAGTACGCGGATATAATCAATTCGAGGGTGATAACCGCATGATAATAAAGACCCATGCTCTTCTATTTCTTGTTTTGTAATCGATTTACGTCCACCAGTGTTTTGACGATTCCAAAATGCAATAATATGTTTTGCATCTAATAAATAAAATTCATCAAAAAGTGTAAATTTAATAATAACAAATGCAATTCCATTATGAGCGACTACTTGCTTCATATGTTCAATTTGATGAAGGTGGAAGTTTTGAAGTGGAAAACTGGTTTTATTTTTAGTTTCTTTCGCTTCAAAATCGATGTATTTCCCTTTGTATACACCGTTGTAATCTGTTGTAGAAGGTTGTTTGAAATACGCTTCTTTTACCACTGCAGCACTTCGAGCGGGGTAATCTACTTTTACAATTTGAAGAGGTGTAGGTTTTTTATGTACGCATGCAATATTATGGGTTAAGTAATATTGATTGGTTTCATTCAATTCCTCTTCAAGGGACATACCTCTATTACTGTAAGTATGTTTTTTTATTGGTGTTTTATGAGGTTGTGAAGCTTGATCGTACCTTTTTCCATTTGGGTAACGAATGGTCATATTTTGTCCACTCCCAACTTGATAAGAATTACTTACAAAGGTGATTATATCAAAAAATGAAAAAAGATGTGACCTTTTTCAAGAAAGGTATGGTGACTTACTCATGTTTCGATGGAATGACTATGAAAAAATTAAACAGAACCGTAATGATATTTTTTGTACAGAAGAGGAAAAAGTTATAGTTCTTACTATTAAGGAGAGAACGGATGTAGCTAACGTAGATAATATTTCACGTACACAATCTTACCAAGAATATTATTTGAGAAATAGAGAAATTAGATGGTCTTTTTTAGCGAGTATGGTTTCAAGGAATGGGGGATGGAACATGACAGATTTAGAAGGAGAATATTATTCTAATCTTTTATCTCAAACAGTTAAGAGACGATTATTTCTTTTGTATGAGAAAGCCAATTGGCTCATTTTCTTAGATGCATTTCCTCAACTATTACTGTATGAGGAAAGTAAAAAGAGATGTGCGCCGCTCTTCCATTTGTTACAATTTTTCAACATATCAATTTTTATGGAAAAAGAATGGGTCGCGTTTTGGGAGAAAAAAGATATAAATAGGCTTATGACGGCACTTATTATTAATGAACAAAATAAAATTCAAAAACCAGTAATTGAGAATGCATACTTTCAAAAACACGTATTTGATACTGCACTGTTCAAATTTCAAGAAATATTTCATGTTAGTGCAGTTATTTTTCCAACGGTGGAAGGGGGAATGTATGGATTTTCAGTTTATCAATTTGAAACGTTGCAAAAACGTATAGAACTGGGGAAGCAATTAGCTTGGTTACTATTTCATTCAAAGTATAAGTCTTCTTTTTATAAATTTGCAGTGCAAACTAGGCATACAGGGTCAAGAATGGATTATGAATGTAATATAAGGGGAATTAGAAAATCATGTACGCCGGCTCTTCGGGAAGTGTATTCTATTGTCACTCATGAAAAATTAATTGAAAAAGATTGGTTTAGTGAAGGGTTGGAAATAGATTCATTATTTTTACTTGAAAAACCTAAGGGAGAAATTAATATAACAGAATGGTATAGAAAGAAGAGGGAGCAAATACATACTCTTTCTATATTAAGTAGTTTTGTTAAAAGAATAGATGAGTTCATGATATAATAAAGAAGTCCCGCCTTCTTAAATGAAGGCGGGACTTCTTTATTAAAAGTAATAAGCTCTACAACAAGTTACTTTCTAATCGGTTATTTGTCGGCAGTACGACTTTAACTTCAACATTTATCGAAAGCGAAGAGGTAAGATAGACTAGAAAATAGTTGTTTGTAAAAGCCACTTTGGTTAAAGTGTCATTTTATCCCGCTATTTGCGGACAGTAAAACTCCCACCTCAAAATTTGGCTGGAGCAAAGAAGGTAGGTGGAAGCCCTGCTGTCCGTAAACACCCGATTGGTGCGGGTTGATAATCAGTGGGGGATGAACAAAACCCCACTGATTAAAGTTTCACTTTATGTAGCGGGGAAATTTGGACCATCAAGCTTTGGATTACCAGTCTCAGGTTGGTTTTGTTGTTTGTTTTGCTTTTTCTTTTTTTCGTTTTTATTTTTTGCCATCGTAATACACCTCCTTTTTGTATTGTTACCATTTCTAATAATGGCATACTAAATGATTTCTTTGACGAATATCAACTAGTTTTGTCATGTGAGAAGGAGTAATTAATCAATCGGCGAAATTACATGACAAAGGAAAGGCAAAGAAGGGGGCGTTTTAAATATGGCGATGGTTCAGAAGGAAGATGTTATGAAAAAAATGGATCAAATGTTAAGTTCTCTCGATTTGCTGGAAATGAAGATTGGGATTAGAATGAATCATGCATTGAAGGATAAAGGTGAAAAAATATGCAATAAGATAGAAATAACAGAAATGCATATAGAACATATGGAAAATAAATTAGTGCATCACGAAGAAAAAGGGAGCTGGGTAAAGACATTTCAAAACGTCGTAGTGAGTGCATAATAAGGTGGGAACAAAATGGGACATGAAGCATTAATCCAGTCTTCGGAGAAGTTAATGCAGTATAATGATGAAGCGAATGTGAAAAAAAGAGAGATGGCTGAATATGATTTTTATAAGGATATGAAGCCATTTGTTGATATTGTAGATGCGGAGTTAGAGATGTGGAAAGAATTAGCTTATAGGTGGATAAAGGAAGAACGACCTAAGTATATACATGTACAACAAATTGATCAAGTGTATGATAATTTACAAACTAATGTGCTACAATGTTTTGTTAATAAGGGAAAAGGCAAACGTTTCTTTGAAACTCATCAAGCTATTTCGTATACTTTGCAAAATATCGTAGATCAATGTAAATAACAAGAGGGAAAACCCTCTTGTTTTTTTATGCCTCTGTCACTGTTGTAGGTTTTGTTGCACCGTTTATTTCTAACTCTCGTATTAATGTTCGGTAATCTGATATGCATACTTTTCCTTCAAGATAACAATGTCTTGCAAAGTCTAACAGTTCATTCGAATTTTCTGTGTAATACCCCTTTTTTTGAGAAAACGCTTGTTTTAAATCCCCTAATACCATGTTGATTCCTCCCCCATGAGAATCTTCTTCCTTATTATCATAGCATGGAAGGGTTTACTTTCTAATTTTTTTAAAAATTTAAACTTCCGACAAAAACAGACAGGTACTCCGTCACACATTTTATTTTATAGGTACATATTCTATATGTAGAAACTTATGCCAAGGAGGAGAGAATGCATGTTTCAACAACCTAATGTATATCAGCAAGCAAATCCATATGCACAGCAAAATATGTACCAATATAATGAGGATACATATTTGCGATATAATATGTATCCTTTCGAGCCTCATTATGGAAACCAAAATTATTATCAACCATTTGAAGTGTCTTTTGGGAATCAACCGCAGCAAGCGCATATGAATCAACCGCAACAAGCATATACGAATCAACCACAGCAAGCGTATATGAATCAACCGCAACAACCGCACATGAATCAGTCGCAACAAGCGTATATGAATCAACCGCAACAACCGCACATGGATCAGTCGCAACAACCGCATATGAATCAGCCGCAGCAAATGTATACGAATCAACCACAGCAAGCGTATATGAATTCACAAAACTACATGTCGCCAGCTCAATATGTAAATCAACAAGCTATGTTTTATCCACCAAAACAACCATATCCAACGATGAATAAACAAAAGCAACAGCAACAGCAACCAAGTCAGTTTTCTAGTTTTGTTTCACAATTTAAATCATCAGATGGTAACTACGATGTAAATAAAATGATGAACACGGCTGGACAAATGATGAACGCGATGAATCAAGTAACAGGGATTGTTAAGCAAGTCGGGGGCTTTTTTGGTAAATAATAGTAGGGGGTTGTCTATAATAGGTATTACGTATGAAATTGGATACTAGACAAATTTCCATGAAATAAATGGGTATATATAACAAGCGGCTTTAGCCCCTCGCTCATATTGTAAAGTGTAGTCAGATTTTTTTAATGAGAGAGGAGAGAAAAAACTATGCATCATTGTCATCCTTGCTTTGGAGGGCATAAGCCTGTAGGACCTATTTGTACGACAGCTCCTGTCATTCATCCAACGAAACAATGCGTAACACATTCTTTTTCAACAACGGTGGTGCCACACATTTTT
Source organism: Bacillus sp. FSL E2-0195 (assembly GCF_038003645.1). Classification (NCBI taxonomy): domain Bacteria; kingdom Bacillati; phylum Bacillota; class Bacilli; order Caryophanales; family Bacillaceae; genus Bacillus; species Bacillus sp. FSL E2-0195. Next base: position 1,510,818 of record NZ_JBBOPN010000001.1, read on the forward strand.
CCAACCCATACAACGCATGTTCATCATCAACAAATTAAAAATCAAGGCTTCTTCCCACAAACAAACTCGAACGTAAACGTTGTAGATCCTGGTGATCCAGGATTTGGCGGTGGATGTGGACCATGCGGTCATGGCCATCATCACCATGGGCATCAAATATCACCATTTGGACCAGGACCGAATGTATCACCATATGGACCAGGACCGAACGTATCACCATATGGACCAGGACCGAACGTATCACCATTTGGACCAAATATCGGACCAAACGTTGGTGGAATGTTTAAAAAGTAAATGATATGTTAGAACTAGCGAAATGCTAGTTCTTTTTTTGTAATTGGAGTGTTGATATGAAGGTTGTTGCTGTAACAGGATATAAGCCGTTTGAACTTGGAATATTTAAAAATGATCATCCAGGAGTAGAGTGTATAAAAAAGGCGCTGCGTCGTAAATTAACTGTTTTTGTAGAAGAAGGTTTGGAGTGGGTTATTATAAGTGGTCAGTTAGGAGTAGAGCTATGGGCTGCTGAAGTTGTTTTTGAAATTCAAGTAGAATATCCAAATTTAAAATTAGCTGTATTTACTCCTTTTTTAGAACAAGAGGAAAATTGGAAGGAAGATAACCGTGAATATTACGAATTTATTCTTTCACAAGCAGATCATATTGATAGTATTACGAAACGGAAGTACGAAAGCCCAGAGCAATTTAAATTAAAGAATCAATTTTTTATTGAAAAAAGCGATGCACTTTTAGCTGTATATGATGAAGAAAAGTCTGGGAGCCCTAAATATATTGTAGAAGCAGCTAAGAAAAAAGGAGAAATAGAAAATTATCACAGTTATTTCATTCTTTTTTCTGATTTACAAGATATAATGGAAGAGGAACAGTGGAATAATGCAGAGTAATATGTAATATAGTACTCGTATATTTGATTGACAAAAGGCGTTGTTTCTGAAAAAATTTAGTTAATGAAAGCTTTGGCAAAAATTTGAGGTGAAGAAAATGATTTCGGATAAAATTAAATTAACAGCGAAAGATATTTTAGAAAAAGAATTTAAAACAGGTATGAGAGGTTATCAACAAGAAGAAGTAGATAAGTTTCTTGATATGATTATTAAAGATTATGAAGCTTTTCATAAGGAATTTGATCAATTAAAACAACAAAATGCTCGTTTGAAACGTGAATTAGAAGAACAAAAAGTAGCGGCAACACAAGTTCCGCAACAACCGGTACAAACACCAGTTGCACAACCAGTGTATAACAATACGAATACGGATATTTTAAAACGTCTATCTAATTTAGAAAAAGCTGTATTTGGAAGTAAGTTATACGAATAAATTAAGGTAACAAAAAGGTTAAAGCATTTTACATAGAAAAAAACATTGCAAAATCTTTTTGTTTCCACTATACTAATGTTTGTCATAACGTTTGGGTAATCGCTGCAACGCCAACGTTGTAGAGGAAAGTCCATGCTCGCACGGCCTGAGATGGCTGTAGTGTTCGTGCCTAGCCAAGTCATAAGCTAGGGTATTCTGGCTGCAAGGCTGGTTTAACGGCAGGGAAAAAACCTAAGTCCTTTCGGATATGGTTTGACTACCTTTAAAGTGCCACAGTGACGAAGTCCTTGAAGAAATGATAGGAGTGGAACGAGGTAAACCCCACGAGCGAGAAACCCAAATAATGGTAGGGGAATCTTTTCCAAGGAAATGAACGACGGAAAAGGACAGGTTTTCGTAACCTGTAGATAGATGATTACCACCGGAGTACGAGGCGTGGGCCGTTTGCAGTACAAAGGAACAGAACATGGCTTACAGAACGTTATGAACCAACTATGAAATAACTCAGCTCTCCTTTGTTAGAGGAGGGCTTTTTATTTGTATGAAGTTATAAGTTGTGAGTTAAAATGGTAAGTGAGAATATTCTTCGTAATATGTGATAATTAATAGGACAACATGTTATTAATTATTGTTTGATTATACATAAGAGGTGAATGCAAATGGGAAAAGTTACTTTAATTGCAACAGCGGCAATGGGTATTGAAGCGTTAGTTGCCCGAGAAGTTCGCGATCTTGGTTATGAATGTGAAGTGGAAAACGGAAAGGTAACGTTTGAAGCGGATGAAAAAGCGATTTGTCGTACGAATTTATGGTTACGTACTGCAGACCGTGTGAAAATTAAAGTCGGCGAATTTAAAGCAACAACATTCGATGAGTTATTTGAAAAAACAAAAGCGTTAAACTGGGGAGATTATATTCCAGAGAACGGAGAATTTCCTGTTATTGGGAAATCTTTGAAATCAACATTATTTAGCGTTTCAGACTGCCAACGTATCGTTAAAAAGGCTGTTGTTGAGAAATTAAAAACAACGTATAGACGCACAACTTGGTTTGAAGAAGATGGACCGTTATTCCGTATTGAAATTGCAATGCTCAAGGATATTGCGACGTTAACAATCGATGCGAGTGGTGTAGGTCTTCATAAGCGTGGATACCGTCTTGAGCAAGGTGAAGCGCCTTTAAAAGAAACATTAGCTGCGTCTTTAATTAAGTTAACAAACTGGAAGGCGGATCGTCCTTTCGTTGATCCTTTCTGTGGATCTGGTACAATTCCAATTGAAGCTGCATTAATTGGACAAAATATCGCACCAGGATTTAACCGAGGCTTTGCATCGGATGAATGGGGCTGGGTTGGTAAACAAAATTGGCGCGAAGCTCGTCAAGAAGCTGAAGATTTAGCTAATTATAACCAACCATTGCAAATCATTGGATCAGATATCGATCACCGTATGATAAGAGTTGCCCAAGATAACGCAGAAGAAGTTGGATTAGGGGATCTTATATCATTTAAACAAATGCAAGTAAAAGATTTCACGACAAAAGAGGAATATGGCTATGTTGTAACGAATCCTCCATACGGAGAACGTTTAAGTGAAAGAGCGCTTGTTGAAAAATTATATAAAGAAATGGGAGAGGTATTCCGCCCATTAGATACGTGGTCAATGTATTTATTAACAAGTTATGAAGCATTTGAGAAATGTTATGGGAAAGATGCATCGAAAAAGCGTAAACTGTTTAACGGATTTATCCGTACAGATTACTATCAATACTTCGGAAAGCGTCCACCGCGTAATTCATAGTATAAAACTCCTCCAGCACGCATATACTGGCTATTATGTAATGCGTAAAGGAGGAAGTGATATGGATAGTTTCCAATTATCGATGATTCAAAAAGCTATTCACCGTACGTATGATGAGCTCGGAAAAGAAGTGGATAGTCAAGGTGCAATTGTAGATGGAATACAAAAAGCGCAGGAAGAATATTTGTCAGCTCTTTCACATGAAACAGCGATTGATAAACGTTATTTAAGGTCATTAATATAGAAAAAAATTTTCCTTTTTCGAAAGGAAAATTTTTTTTCGTGTATTTCTATGTATTGTAACAGGGGAAAGTGGCTGCACACATGTGAGTAGCAGTTGCTATATCTTTTTATAGAAAAACTGTTTGGTTGGAGGCTAAGGATGTTTACTGAGAATAGGTTACCATTTGAAGTAGGAAAACAAGATAATTTTTATGATAAGTTGAATGAGTGGATTGGAGATGTGTTTTACGACATTCTTCCGGAAAAAGGCTTTGAAGAGCGTGATGAACAGATTTTTATGGCGTTTCAGTTAGAGCGCGCTTTCCAAGAGAAGAAAGTTATGTTTGCAGAAGCAGGTGTAGGAACAGGGAAAACAATTGTATATCTTTTATATGCAATTTGTTATGCACGTTATACAGGGAAGCCGGCTATTATCGCTTGTGCAGATGAAACGTTAATTGAGCAGCTTGTGAAAGAAGAAGGAGACATTGCTAAGTTATCTGAAGCATTAGGGCTATCTGTTGATGTTAGACTTGCGAAGTCAATGGATAATTATTTATGTTTACGTAAACTTGAAGATGTTATGAGTGGACGAGCTCCAGAAGTAATTGAAGATGTATATTACGAATTACCTCAGTTTGTATTTGATCATGGTACGATGCAGAACTTTACTCACTATGGTGATCGAAAAGAATTTCCACTGTTAAATGACGAGGAATGGTCAAAGGTAAACTGGGATTACTTCCAAGATTGCTTCACTTGTGATTCTCGTCATCGTTGTGGTCAAACTCTTTCGCGCGAGCATTATCGTAAAGCGGCAGATTTAATCATTTGTTCTCAAGATTTCTATATGGATCATATTTGGACGTACGAAGCTCGCAAACGTGAAGGGCAAATTCCGTTATTACCAGAAAGTAGTTGCGTTGTATTCGATGAAGGGCATCTTGTAGAATATGCAGCTCAAAAAGCTTTAACGTACCGTTTAAAACAAACGATGATGGAGCAACTTTTAACGAGATTATTACAAAATGATATTCGTGAAGAGTTCGCACATTTAGTAGAAGAAACAATTTGGCAAACTGAACAATTCTTTGGGGTACTACAAGAGAATAAAAAGGAAATTGAAGGTTCTGATCGTTTAGAAATTACTGTGACAGAAAAGGTAACTGCAGAAGCGAAAAGACTTTATGCGAAAATCGGTGAAGTCGGTGATGCATTAGTATTTGAAAGTGAAATGCATACAGTAAACACATACGATTTAAATATTGTTGATGAGCATTTAGATGTGTTAGAGCATTCACTTCGTCTTTTCATGCACGAGAAAAATGTAATTACGTGGGGTGAAGAAGGCGATGGTGCTTTCACGTTAGTTATTATGCCGCGTGCAGTTGAAGAAGTGTTACAAGAAAAAGTATTCTCGAAGAAGATTCCATATATTTTCTCTTCTGCGACATTATCTGACAATGATTCGTTCGCATTTACTGCAAATAGTCTAGGGGTAAAAGATTACTTATCATTCTCAGTTGCTTCGCCGTTTGATTATGAAGAGCAAATGACAGTAAACTTACTTCCGTATACGAAAGAAAATGAATGGGAAAGAAAGTGTCAATATACACTTGAAAATATACAAAAAACCAATGGACGTACACTCGTATTATTCCGTACAACGCAAGAACTTGCAGCGTTTAAAGAATATGTAAGTAAAGAGCAAATGTCAGTTCCGTTCCTATATGAAGGAGATCAAGAAATTAGTCAGCTCGTTTCTCGTTTCCAAAATGAAGAAGAGACTGTACTTTGTGCCGTTCATTTATGGGAAGGTTTAGACATTCCAGGTTCATCATTATCACATGTTATTATTTGGTCATTACCATTCCCTCCAAACGATCCTGTGTTTGAGGCGAAGCGTAAACATGTGAATGATCCATTCTGGGACGTAGATGTGCCTTATATGATTTTACGTCTTCGTCAAGGAATTGGACGTTTAATTCGTACAAGTGAAGATAAAGGTGCTATATCATTATTCTTATCAGATAATGAAGATGAAAAAGTGATAGAAGCAGTGAAGAAAGTACTTCCGGTAGAAGGAAAAGTACTTTAAGCGAAAAAATGTTGTAGGGAAAAGTTTGGCATTTGCCAAGCTTTTTTTCTATTAGAAAAGGAATTTATGTTTCAGTGTCGAAATAAGTTTGAGGTAGAAAAAGGAGGTTTTTTATACTATGACAGTTGCTACATATGAAGTGGAAAAACAATTTTTAACATATGTGAAGAAGATAGAGAATTACGGAGAGGCATTAAGCTTAATGTTTTGGGATTTAAGAACAGGTGCACCAAAGCAAGGAGTAGACCAGCGTTCAGAAGTAATTGGAATGCTTTCATCCGAAGTGTTTGCGATGTCGACTTCAGATGAGATGGGGAACTATTTAACTGAACTAGAATCTTTAATTGTTGAAAATAAACTTTCTGAAACGACAAAGAAAATGGTTGAAGAGTGTCGTAAAGAATATGATAGAAATAAGAAAATTCCACAAGCGGAATATGAAGCGTATGTGAAATTAGAAGCGAAAGCGGAAAGTGTATGGGAAGAAGCTCGCGAAAAATCTGACTTCGAAATGTTCCGTCCGTATTTAGAAAAAATTGTTGAATTCAAAAAGAAGTTTATTACATATTGGGGTTACGAAACGTACAAATATAACACGCTATTAGACATGTATGAGCCGGGAATCACAGTAGAAGTGTTAGATCATGTATTTGGTCAACTACGTGAACGTATCGTTCCGCTTGTGAAAGAAATTTCTGAGTCTAAAAAAGAATTAAAAACAAATGCTTTAGCTGAACATTTTTCAAAAGAAAAACAAAAGAATTTTACTTTAGAGTTATTAAAACAATTGAACTATAACTTTGAAGCGGGTCGTCTTGATGAAACGGTACATCCTTTTGAAATTACATTAAATAGAGGGGATGTTCGTATTACGACTCGTTACGATGAGAAAGACTTCCGTATGGCTGTTTTCGGCACGATTCATGAATGTGGTCATGCTGTATATGAACAAAATATTGCGGAGGAATTTGAAGGTACACCGCTATGTAGTGGAACTTCTATGGGTATTCATGAGTCACAATCATTATTCTTTGAGAACTTTATCGGTCGTAATAAATCATTCTGGAAGAAAAATTATGATTTATTAAAAGAGTATAGCGATGGTCAATTCAATGATATATCAGTAGATGAGTTTTATGATGCGATTAACGAATCGAAGCCATCGTTTATTCGTATAGAAGCAGATGAGCTTACATATCCGCTTCACGTCATGGTTCGTTATGAACTTGAGAAAGAATTATTTGATGGTACATTACAAGTGAAGGATTTGCCAGCGGCTTGGAATGATAAGATGGAAGCATATTTAGGAATTCGTCCGGAAAACGATGCACAAGGTGTATTGCAAGATGTTCACTGGGCTGGTGGTTCATTTGGATACTTCCCATCTTATGCGCTTGGTTATATGTATGCAGCGCAATTTAAACATAGGATGCTAAAGGATATTCCAAACTTTGATGCATTATTAGAAGAAGGAAACGTGACACCAATTCGTGAATGGTTAACAGAGAATATTCACCAATATGGCAAAACGAAAAAACCACTTGAAATTTTAAAAGATGTGACAGGTGAAGGTTTAAATGCAAACTACTTAGCTGATTATTTAGAAGCTAAATATAAAGAGATTTATGAGTTATAAAACAGGAGCTGCTTAATTGCAGCTTTTTTTTATGAGGGAGTGAGAGAAATGGGCTATATGTTTACAGTAATGTCGCGAGCGGAAGCAGAAGAAATTGCATATAACTGGCATTATGAAGGGGAGTATTCCTTTTATGATATAGAGGCAGATGAAGAAGATTTAGCTGAGTTTTTAGAGGATGAGAGTAGAGGGAATCATACATTTTCTGTGAAGGAAAATGGTACTCTCATTGGTTTCTTTAGTTTTAGTAACATAAATAATCAAACGGTTGATATAGGTCTTGGAATGAGACCTGATATAACTGGGAATGGATTTGGTCTACAGTTCGTAAAAGCTGGACTAGCTTTTAGTAAAGAAAAATACGGATGCAATTATATAACACTATCAGTAGCGGCATTTAATGAAAGAGCGATTAAAGTGTATAAAAGAGCAGGATTCGAAGCTGTTGGAACATTTATACAGAAAACAAATGGTAGTTGTTTTGAGTTTTTGAAAATGAATTATATATGTAAAAATGATTAAAAAACAGAGGAGAGCTTCTGTTTTTTTATTTTGATGTAGAAATAAATGATGTTTTTTTTGTACTTGTTGTAATTAGAAGTTTTGAAATTTTGGAAGAGGATGTGTATGATTGAAGTTTAGTAGCAAATAGCAAGTTTAGTAAGGAGAGGTAGTATGATTACAATTAAAACGAAAAATGAAATAGATTTGATGCATGAATCTGGGAAGTTACTAGCTTCTTGTCATAGAGAAATTGCAAAAATGATGAAACCAGGAATAACGACACAAGAAATTGATACGTTTGTTGAAGCGTATTTAGAAGAGCATGGTGCCAGATCCGAACAGAAAGGGTATAACGATTATCCATACGCAATATGTGCATCTGTGAACAATGAAATGTGTCATGGGTTTCCAACAGATGTTCCTTTAAGTGAAGGCGATATTGTGACAATTGACATGGTAGTAAACTTAAATGGTGCGCTTTCGGATTCTGCATGGACGTATATAGTTGGAGATATTTCTGATGAAGCAAAAAGGTTATTGTTAGTAGCAGAGAGTGCTTTATATAAAGGGATTGAGCAAGCAATAAGTGGTAACCATGTTGGAGATATTGGATACGCAATTGAAAGTTATGTAGCCTCTGAAGGGTTTTCTGTTGCAAGAGACTTTACGGGACACGGAATTGGTAAAGAAATTCATGAGGAACCAGCAATTTTTCATTTTGGTAAGCCAAGGCAAGGACAAGAATTACAAGAAGGAATGGTAATTACAATTGAACCTATTGTAAATGCCGGTATGCGATATTCTAAAGTAGATTTAAACGGATGGACTGCACGGACGATGGATGGGAAATTATCTGCACAGTATGAGCATACAATTGCGATTACGAAGGATGGTCCTATCATATTAACGACGTTGTAATATGAAATGTGAAAGTTTGAAAAACTCGAACGAAAATGGTATTTTCATAAAATTCGTACGTGTTTTTTTCGATAAATGCTTTTCAAAGTGAAAAAAGTGCGTTATAATCCTTCTATAAAATAAATAGTTAGCTACACTCATATAATCGCGGGGATATGGCCTGCAAGTTTCTACCGAAGTACCGTAAATACTTTGACTATGAGTGAGGACGAATATATTTGCTTGTTTAGCATTCTTTTTTGCGAAACTCCAAAAGCGCGTCTCTCACTTGTAACGAGTGGTGGCGGCTTTTGGAGTTTTTTATTGCATAAGAGGGGGAACAAACATGAAAGTATTACAAGAAAAGATTTTGAACGAAGGAAAGGTTTTATCTGGTGACGTATTAAAGGTAGATGCATTTTTAAATCATCAAATTGACCCAGTACTTATGCAAGAGATCGGAAAAGAATTTGCTAAACGTTTTAAAGAAGAGAACATTACAAAAATCGTGACGATTGAATCTTCAGGCATTGCACCAGCAGTTATGGCTGCATTAGAGCTTGGTGTAAAAGTAATCTTTGCAAGAAAACGTAAATCGTTAACGTTACAAGATAATATGTACGTTGCAAACGTATACTCATTTACGAAACAAGAAACGAATGAAATTTCATTATCTCGAAATCATATCGATGAAAATGATCGCGTTTTAATTATCGATGACTTTTTAGCAAACGGTCAGGCTGCTTTAGGTTTAATGAGTTTAGTAGAGCAAGCCGGGGCAAGTATTGCGGGAATTGGCATTGTTATTGAAAAAGCATTTCAAGATGGAGGAAAGAAGCTGCGTGAACAGGGTGTTCGTGTTGAATCACTAGCAGAAATTGCATCACTTGATAACGGCACAGTTACATTTGTACAGCAAGAAACTGCGGAGGTGAACTAACGATGAAGCAGCACCCATTTAAAATCGCATCGCTTGGTATTCAGCACATGCTTGCCATGTACGCTGGCGCAATTATTGTTCCTCTTATTGTCGGCGGGGGACTTGGTTTAAATCAACAAGAATTAACGTATTTAGTATCGATTGACTTATTAATGTGCGGCGTAGCAACGATTTTACAAGCATTATCAAATCGCTTTTTCGGTATTGGGCTTCCGGTTGTACTTGGTTGTACATTTACAGCGGTTGGACCGATGATTGCAATTGGTAAACAATACGGCGTGTCCTCTATATATGGAGCAATTATTGCAGCGGGATTATTTGTTGTTATTTTCGCGAAATTATTTGGGAAGCTTGTAAAACTGTTTCCTCCTGTTGTAACAGGATCTGTCGTTACAGTTATTGGGGTTACACTTGTTCCAGCAGCTATTAATGATATGGCTGGAGGAGTTGGAAGTAAAGATTTCGGAAGTCTAGAAAATTTAGCGTTAGCATTTGGTGTTTTATTATTTATCATTATTATGTATCGTTTCTTTGATGGATTTATCCGTTCAATCTCTATATTACTTGGTCTTTTGTTCGGTACAATCGTCGCAGCGTTTATGGGGAAAGTAAGTTTGCAAGCGGTTGGAGAGGCAGATTGGTTCCACGGTATTCAGCCGTTTTACTTCGGTACACCAACATTTGAATTAACGCCAATTATTACGATGATTCTCGTTGCTTGCGTAGGAATTGTGGAAGCAACAGGGGTATATTTTGCATTATCTGATATTTGTAATAAAAAGATCGGTGAAAAAGAATTAACAAAAGGTTATCGCGCAGAAGGATTAGCAATGGTTCTAGGTGGTATTTTTAACGCATTTCCATACACAACATATTCTCAAAACGTAGGACTTGTTCAACTAACTGGAGTAAGAAATCGCGTCATTATCTATACTTGTGGTGGTATGTTAATTGCTCTTGGGTTTATTCCTAAAATCGCAGCCATTACAACAATTATTCCGAAATCAGTACTTGGCGGTGCAATGCTAGCAATGTTCGGCATGGTTATGGCATATGGTATTAAAATGTTAAGCAGTGTTGATTTTGGAAAACAAGAAAATTTATTAATTGTTGCATGTTCTGTCGGAATCGGACTTGGAGTTACAGTCGTTCCAACGTTATTCTCACAGCTTCCGGAAAACATTCGTATTTTGACAGATAACGGAATTGTACTTGGAAGTGCGTCAGCAGTACTTTTAAATATCGTATTTAATATGGTGCCACAGCGTAAAGTAAAAGAAGAGCCAGTGTCTATGCAAAGTGCAGTAAGAGAAGCGTAAAAAAGAAAGGTCTCATTATGAGACCTTTCTTTTCTTTTTAAGTGGCATCATTTTCCCGTACGTACCAAGACGCCAAATGTACTCAAGTGGCCCATATTGATAACGTGACAGCCACCAGTGGCTAATAAAGATTTGTAACGTATAAAAGCCGATGCAAAATAGTGGTCCTACCCATAATGGAGCGGGATAATAATTTTTGAAAAATAGGCCGAATACAAGTAACGTAATAATCGTATGCGTGATGTAATTTGTTAACGCCATTCGTCCGACATATTGGAACGGACGTAATAATGTTTGCCATCTTTCTTTTTGTAATAAACGCATGAGCGTGAAAATGTAGAATATGAATAATGTTTTTCCACTAAACATTGTAAAGGCCTGCATATAAAATGGTTCATAAGATGGTTTTGATAAGAAGTAACGGACCATGAAGAACCACATTGGTAATGTCAAAATGAACATAATGATTTGCCATTTTTTAAGCTTTGGATCTAACTCTTTCGTGCGGCGGAAAATATCTTTTTTGCCGGCGTATAAACCAAGTAAAAATAGTCCAACTGTTTCTGGGAGCATGAATACATTTAGTCCAATTCCTTCAGAATAAAATGCATGGAAACGATTTTGTATTTGTGACACCCAGTCTTCAAGTGGCATGATCGGTAAGGAAAACCCTAACTCTGCCTTTGGTACTAAGGCAACCACTATACTAGTGATTAGCATGAAAAATTGAAAAATACTTAGTAAAACTAATGCCCATATTAAAATAGTACGAGGCTCTCTCTTATAAAATAACAATAAGAAAAATCCAGCGATGGCATAACTATGTAAGATGTCTCCGTCCCATAAAAGAACGTAATGCAAGAACCCAAATAATAATAAAATAAGCAAGCGGCGAACAAATAAAGTTTTCGGACGATCTGTTTTCGCCTCAGCACGATTCATAAAGATATAAAAACCTAATCCGAATAAAAATGAAAAAATAGTATAAAACTTCGTTTGAATAAACATGTCATAAAATAAGCGAATATAGCTGTCTAATCCATCATAAACGCCGGAAATATCTCGAGAATCAACACCAGCGATAACTGGCCAGTTAACAAGAAAAATACCTAGTACAGCTATTCCTCTAATAATATCGATGGAATGTATCCTCTCGCCTTGTGAAATATTTTGTGTCATTATTTTCCTCCTTGTTAAGTAATTCCCTTTTATCCCGCATTAACAAGCAGTAAGACTCCCACTTCAAAATTCAGTGAATACGAGGAAGTTAGGTGGGAGATCAACTGCTTGTAAAAGCCCGATTGGTTCAACTAATAATTAGTGGAGATGGGAAATATCCCCACTAATTACAGTTTCACTTTATTATACAAAATGTAAAGGGGAGGGTATATAGGTTATTTCCAATTTTTAAAACTGCTAAGATGTGTATTATGAGATATAATAAGAATGCACAGCAAGTTTTAAACTTCTTTAAAACAGGCAGTAAAGCTCCTTTTCCCGAAGGAGCTTTCTTTTTTTAGAAATTTGTTGATAATGATTCTCTTTAATGATAAAATGTATTCAAAAGTGATAATCATTATCAAAAAAAGGTTGGTGTGTTAATATGGTGTATGCACTTGTTGCAGGAACGATTGCTATATATGTTGGTGTTACAAAGTATGTATTAAATGGAGTAGGAACAACAAAATGAATAATATTACATAAAATCCCTTTCATTTGTAAAAAGAATGAAAGGGATTTTTTATTTTTGATGTGAATATGCTGAAAATTTAGTATGATAATAAAGTGAAACTTTAATCAGCGGGGAGGTCTATCCCTCACTGATTACTAGCCCGCACGAAACGGGTTTTTACTGCCCACAAATAGCGGGATAAAGTATATACATCTTGGATAAAGGGGAACAAGGGGATGACAAACATAGTACAGACAAACGGTATGAAAAAACTTGTTTGTTTTTATGAAGAGTGGCAAAAAAACGGCGATGTAGAGAATAGTTTGAAGTTGTTTGAAGTGATTCAAAAATATAAACAAGAGCAGCTTATGCTAGCTTTTTGTGGTCATTTTTCTGCGGGGAAATCGACAATGATGAATCACCTATATAAAGCGCAATTATTACCGACAAGTCCGATTCCAACGAGTGCTAACGTTGTTAAAATTGAAAGAGGATCTGATCGTGTTGTTGTAACGATCAAGTCTGGAGAACAGTATGAATATGACGGCGCATATTCAGCAGAAGAATTAAAACAAATATGTAAAGACGGTGATGAAGTAATTGGTGTTCATATTTATCGAAATGATGCGCCAATTCCTGATGGGGTTATGTTAGTTGATACGCCCGGAATTGATTCTACGGATGATGCCCACCAATTAGCGACGGAATCAACACTGCATCTAGCAGATGTTATTTTCTATATGATGGATTATAACCATGTCCAATCAGAGGTTAACTTACAGTTTGTTAAAGAATTGAAACAACGTAATAAAACGGTTTATCTCGTTGTAAACCAAATAGATAAACATAAAGCAAATGAGTTATCGTTTGAAGAGTATAGAGATAGTGTAAAACAGTCTTTTTTTAACTGGGATATTGAAGTAGATGGTATTTTCTATACATCATTGCGAATGATGAATCATCCATACAATGAAATTCAAAGTTTAGAAGCATTAATCTTTTCTATCATGAAAGAAAAAGAGCAGTATGTAAGAAAGGGAATGGAGCGAGAAACAGAATATTTACTGCAAGAACATTGTTCGTTTATTCTTTCTGAAAATGAAAAACATCTCATGAAATATGAAGAAGAATTAACATCACCACTGTCACTTTCAGAGATAGTTGAAAAAAAGGAAGAGTTAACTGAAAATAAAGATCGGGTGGCTAGTAAAGAATCTGATGTGAGAAATGAATTTATAAAAGGTTTACAAGCCATATTAGATAACGCGTATTTAATGCCATTTGAAATGAGAGAATTGGCAAATAAATATTTAGAAACGAAATTAACGAAGTTTAAAGTTGGTTTGTTATTTGCGAAAGGAAAGACGGAGCAAGAAAAACAGAGACGTGTAGATGCTTTTTATTCTGCTCTTCAAAAGACTGTTGAAACGCAACTTGATTTTCATGTGAAAGAATTTATTGTAGCCTTCTTAAAAGAAGAAGGGTTATTTACAGAGGAAATAGGGAAAGACATATATGCGTTAGAAATTGCTTTCGGACCGGAAGTGTTGGTTGAAACAATTAAACAGGGGGCTGGATTTACCGGTGATTACTTACTTCTTTATACTGCTGACGTTGCAAATGAGTTAAAGAAAAGATACTTTATGAAATCTCAGCAAATCTTTGGAAAAAGTACAGGTATATTGCAGAAGAAAGTGAAGATAGAGATTGCTCGTATTGAAGAAGAAATTGAAAAATACACGATGTTACAAACAGCAAAAGAAACAAAATTACAGTACATTAAGACGTATGAGGAATATGAGAGCTATTTAGGAGATATTTGGAATGAAAATGTTTCTATACCAGATGGATTGCAAATAGACGAAATATTACAAAGTAAAAAACAAGTTGTTAGTGAGAAGTTTAAACTACAAGAGCAAGAAATTGTAAATGATAACGTAGCGGCTAGTGAAGAAGAGATTAAAGGAACGAAAGCTTTAAATATTCAGCGTATATTAGAAAAAGTGAAGAAAGCTGAAACGATATTAGATCCATTGCCTACATTGAAACATCTACAGCAAGAAGTAGTTGGAAAAAGACAGCGTGTAGAAACGAAGCAATTTACAGTAGCGTTATTTGGAGCTTTTAGTGCTGGGAAATCATCATTTGCTAACGCATTGCTCGGTGAAAAGGTACTTCCTGTATCGCCAAACCCAACGACAGCAACAATAAATCAAATTTTGCCAGTTACAGAAGATAAACCACATGGAACGGTAATTGTCCAGTTTAAGTCAGAGCAAGCGCTGTTAGAAGATATGAAAGCTGTTTATAAAATGTTTCACTATGAAATTGCTACATTGGAAGAAGCGTTAACGAAAATTGATCAAATTATGAAATACCCTTCACCAAGCGGGAAGCAAAAAACAACATTTAGCTTTTTGCGAGCGGTACAAAAAGGATATGAGGCAGTTGCTAATCATTTAGGGGAACAATTACAAGTTACGTTAGAGGAGTTCTCTGATTATGTAGCTAATGAAGAAAAATCATGCTTTGTTGAGTATATGGAGCTTTATTATGATTGTGCTTTAACAAGGCAAGGAGTAGCTCTTGTAGATACACCAGGGGCGGATTCTATTAACGCGCGCCATACGGATGTTGCATTCCAGTATATTAAAAACGCAGATGCTATTTTATTCGTAACATACTATAATCATGTTTTCTCTCGTGCGGATCGTGAATTTTTAATTCAGCTCGGTCGTGTAAAGGATACATTTGCACTTGATAAAATGTTCTTCTTAATAAATGCTGCCGATTTAGCACAATCTGAAGAAGAACTTGAAATGGTAAAAGGTTATATTGCGGATCAGCTCCTGCAATACGGTATTAGAAATCCACGTTTATTTGCAATTTCAAGTTTATGTGCGCTTGAAGAAAAGCAAGGGAAAAGTATTGATAAAGAAAAGTATGGTATTTTACAAAACTCCGGGATTACTAAGTTTGAAGAATCATTTACGTCCTTTATGATGAGGGATTTAATGCTTGTATCTGTGCATGCTTTATATGGTGCATTGCAAGGAGCGAATCAGCTTCTTGTAAATATGATAAATGGCGCAAAGCAGGGAAATGATGAGAAAGAGAAGCAAACAAAAAAATATGAAGCAGAGCGTAATCAGCTACTTCATATTATTTCATCATATAGTGTACTTGCTGAAGAGCAAGCAATGCAAAATGAAGTGAAAGAATTGCTTTATTATGTACACCAACGTCTATTTTTACGCTATAACGATGTGTTTACTGAATTTATTAATCCGGCGTCGTTACGAACAGATGGGAATGTGAAAATGCAGTTGCAGCAATGTGTAATGGAATTAGTTTCATTTATTCAACATGATTTATTACAAGAAATGCGTGCGACATCATTACGTCTTGAAAAATGGATAGATGAAGCGATGAAGCGTGCAAAGGATGAAATTGTTGTGAATTGCAAAGTGGAAAATGAATCGATTTCTATGGGTGGAACAGTGGATTATGAATATAAAATTATTACACATAAAGAGCCGTTTCCTTCAATAGAAATAAAAGATTTTAAAAAGGCACTAGCACATTTTAAAAATGAGAAAAGCTTTTTTGAAAAAAATGATAAAGCTTTTATGCAAGAAGACGCTAAAGGAGTGTTAGAACCTTTCGTATCAAACTATGTAGTTGATGAAGAAGATTTATTCGTTCATCATTATAAGCAAGAGTGGGATGCAAAATGGAACCTATTCCAAAAAGTGATGCAGCAAGACGTTGAGAATTATTATGAAAGTATATTATTCGCTTTAGCTGAAACAATTGATGTATCGCTATACGAACAAAGTAAAGAAGAGCTACAAAAGCAGTTAGTAGAAATTGAAAAAGAAATTTATATTAAATAGCTGTTATGAAAAAAAGATTCGTTCAATTTTCTTTTGTAGTACAGTATCTAAAGATTTTACAAACCCTGCAAACTCATCAGTAGAAATCATATGGGTAAGAACTAAGCGTCTGCCGTCTGGTGTTTCACCGCATAAGACGAATGAAGAAAACTCATACGTTTTGTTTTCTACTACTAATTTTGGATAGGAATATGTGTCGCTCTTCTTTTTCTTTCCATCAATAGAGATGACGTTGCATTTTTTCTCATTGTTGTCCATGGTGAATCCCTCCTTTCTATTATCTATGGTAGACAAGGGGGGTTTAGAACAATAGAGGAGGGGGAATTTTTATGTCTGTTGTCATAGAGCGTATTTCGAAAGAAGCTATACCGAAATCTTTATTACTTCTTGCTGATCCAAGTGAAAGCCAAATTGATGCATATGTACAGAGAGGGTATACGTATATAGCTAAACAAGAAGAAAGAATCATCGGTGTATATGTGCTTTTGGAAACAAGACCAAGGACAATGGAAATTATGAATATTGCGGTTGTAGAGCATTTGCAAGGAAAAGGGATTGGAAAGCAGCTATTAAGTCATGCCGTAGAAACTGCTAAAGGATATGGTATGTCAAAACTTGAAGTTGGTACAGGCAATTCTAGTGTTTCACAACTTGCTTTATATCAAAAATGTGGATTTCGTATTTTTTCTATTGATTTTGATTACTTTTCAAAGCATTATGAAGAAGAGATTATTGAAAATGGGATTGTATGTCGCGATATGATTCGGCTTGCAATGGAATTGAATAAGAACGTATAACTTATTTAGGGGGAAGAGAAGATGGAAGTACATAAAGCAATTACAGCACATTCTCGTAAACAAAATGAAAGTGTAAAAGCATGTTTACAATTAGATGCGCAGCGTGAAGCAGCTATTGAAGCAGCCGTATCTCTTGCGTCAAAGGGGAAAGAATTTTCGGTTGATATCATTAATGTTGTAACAAAGCAAATTAATGATCTTGCAAAAAATGGTGTTACACTGCAGCGTAAATTTGTTACAGAAGAAATGGTTATGGAGTATGTAAGTCGTTTGCAAGAGAAAGAAGGTCGTTAAAGATGATAGTTACAGTCGAATGGTTACGTGAGCATATAGAAGATGAGAATGTCCGTATAATCGATTGTCGTTTTGATTTAGCGAATCCTAATTGGGGTAGAGAAAAGTATGAGGAAGAACATATTCTTCATGCGTTATATTTTGATTTGAATTTAGATTTATCAAGTCCTGTAACAGAACATGGTGGTCGCCATCCATTGCCGAATATTGAGGAGTTTGCAGACAAGCTTTCACAAGCTGGTATTGGTGAACATACGACAGTAATTGCATATGACAGTCAAGCGGGTGCAAATGCTTCTCGTCTCTGGTGGTTATTAAACTATGTAGGACATGAGAAAGTATATATATTAGATGGCGGATTTCCAGCTTGGAAAGAGAATGGACTACACACAACGCCGAATATCCCAGTTATTGCACGAAAACCTTTTATACCGGAAATACAAGAAAATATGCTTGTAACGATGGAAGATGTGAGAGGGGAAATTCGTGCAGGTGCAAATATGACATTAATTGATTCTAGGGAACCAAAACGTTATGCTGGTGCGGAAGAGCTCGTTGATTCGAAGGCAGGGCATATTCCGACGGCAGTAAACTATTTTTGGAAAGATGGGGTTTTAGAATCGGGACACTTTAAAAACGAAGAGGAACAGCAAGGGCGTTTCCAAAATCTTGATAAAGAGAAGGAAACAATCGTATATTGTGGTTCTGGTGTTACAGCGTGTCCGAACATAGTTGCATTAAAATTAGCTGGTTTTCAAAATGTTAAATTGTATACAGGTAGCTGGAGTGATTGGATTTCTTATCCAGAAAATCAAATTGCAAAAGAAGAAGATTAATCACTTGCATGCAAAAATAATTTGTATTAAAATAAGGTCACAAGCAAGAGATTGCTTCAAAAAAATTATATTTTACACATTGGAAACAATGTGATAATATAACGACAAGTAAATAATACATCCTGCGGTGTGCGTAACTTATTTATGTCTAAAACCGATGTTAGTTTTACGGAAGCTCAATATTTAGTGACCATTATCAAGCCTTCCTTGTGGAGGAAGATATACGGTAACTGTGAGGGCATCCACCTGCGAGTAGCGGGTTTTTGGACATTTACGAGAGACGGCACTTGCGGGGGTCTTATTTCAACTAATAGTATATAAAATTCCTACGGTGTACGTAGCTTGTGTATGTCTTAAACCAATAAGTATAATGCGGAAGTTCAATATTTAAATGTAGATAGCAGGCCATCTTTTTAAGAAGGAAGTTACAAACATTTGTGAGAACATCCACCTGTGAAAGCAGGTTTATGGACATCTATAGATAACGGCATATGTGGGACTATATAAAAAACCTTACGTTTTATACGTAAGGTTTTTTTGTTGAATAAATATACTCATGTTATCTAGATTTACCTGTAAAGTTCCCATAATAAATATAGCACTTGCGGTCTTCATCAATTTCTCTTGAATCGAGGGTGAATTCCAAATATATTCCATCCCGTTGAATATATATAATATCTGAATGGAGAGAGGGTAAGATATCCTCGTAATTCCAAATATCTTTACTTTCTATCATAATTGAGCAGGTTTCCTTTAGTTCTCTAATTTCAAAACCTATGTGCGAATATGTAGGATCTGAAGGGTCGTTGGAAAAAGCTTCTTTTTGTATATATAACACTGCTGTCCCGTCTGGATCTACTGAAGTTGCAGTAACGATATATGTATTTCCATCTTTTATAAAATATTCACAAGTCATGCGCGCGACAATTTCAGAATTAGAAATATTTGCGTAGTTCCATAAAGCTGGATACCCGTTTGTTTCATCATTGAGCCGATATTCCAATCGCATTTTATCCCTCTTCTTCCTTTTTCTTCTACTTTATCATGACATCTTATATAATAGAAATATAATTTAAAAAGGGGAGTGCAAAGGTGACAAAAACGAAATGGCTAGTAGGTGGTGTCCTAACATCTTTAATGACGGGCACTTTATTTGGCTGCGCGCAAGATATTCCCCCCGAACCGAATGATAATAGTTGTTCTGATTGGGATTGGGATGATGAGCTTGGTGTTTGGCAGTGTGATGATAGTAGTTCAGGTTATCGTGGACATTACTTTTATGGTGGTACATACTATCAAAATAAATCCACCTTCAAAAATTCATCAGAGTTTAAAACTTATCAATCTTCGGCCGAATTTAAAGGTGGAATTGGAAGCGGTTCAAAAGGTGGATTTGGAGGTTAAAATATGTCGCAATACATAAAGAAAAGAAAAGAATTTTATTCGAATTATCCTCATTTCTGGTCGGACTTATATGAATGTGAGTATAGTTTGTTTCATGTTTTCCCAATAACAGAGCAAACAATGAAACAATTACAAGTAGCAACTGAACGAATGGGAAAAATATTTTTTAAGACTGCTAGAATTCTTCGGAATTTATCTAATGAACAGCTTCTTGAACTCGGTTTTCCAACTGCAAGCTTGCCTTTTATTAGACTGAAAGGGATGTATCCTGAATCTGTTATTTCACGATTTGATTTTGCTTTAACAGAGGATAATCGTATTAAAATGCTTGAGTTTAATAGTGATACTCCAACTTTTATTGTGGAATGCTTTCAAATGAATGGAAAAGTTTGTGAAGAACTTGACTATGATGATCCAAATGCAAATCAAGAGCGCTTACTTTCTTCTGGTATTACAAAAGCCGTAATGGAGTTTACAAAAGGAATGGAAGAGCCAAATGTTGTTTTCACAGCTCATCCTGAACATATAGAAGATTGGAATACGACTATGTATTTGAGTGGGCTATGTCATGTTGAAAATAAAGTGATGCCAATGACAGAACTTAGAATTACAGATGATGCTTTAGTAGATAGAGATGGTTTACCAATTGATGTTTTGTATCGCCAAACATATCCAATTGAAGACTTGATTGAAGATCAAGATCCCGAAACGGGGGATTTGGTGGGAGTAGAACTTTTGCAACTTGTAAAAGAAGGAAAGCTTTTTATTATAAATCCTTTGTCGGCCTTTTTACTTCAGCCGAAATCAATTCAATGTCTTATTTGGGGATTAGCAGAAGAAGGTGCTTTTTACACAAGTGAGGAACAAAAGTGGATTAAAGAATATATGCTTCCTACATATTTAGAGCCAGATTTATTTTTGGGGAAAAGTCCTTTCGTTCAAAAACCTTCGTTCGGTAGGGAAGGTGACACGATTACGATTCGTGATAAGGATACAAATATTATGATTCGAAATGCACATGAAACGTATAAATCGTCACTGCATATATTTCAGAAATATACAGAGCTTCCAGTTGTATTTTTGGAAACTGAAAAAGGAATTGAGAAGCTGTCGTACGTGTTTGGGGCTTTTTTAATTGCTGGAAAAGCGAGCAGCATCGGTATACGTGCCGGAGAAAAAATTACGGGAAATGAATCGTATTATTTACCGGTAGGTATTAAGAAGGAGGAAAATAAATGATTAATTTTTTACTGTATTTAGCAGTATCACTTGTACTTTTATGTATCGGTCTTTTTCTTATGGAAGTGACAACGAAAGTTAAGGAATTTAAGTTAATGGCTCAAGGGAATAAAGCGGTAAGCTATGTACTTGGAGGAAGACTACTTGGTCTTGCTATCGTTTTATATTCAACGGCTGCTAATTCTATTTCAATTCTTGATATGGTTTCATGGGGAGCTGTTGGGATCTTAGCTCAAATTATTGTCTTTTATTTAGCGGAATGGCTTACACCACGTTTTAATATTAATAAAAGTCTTGAAGAAGATAATCAAGCAGTTGGTCTTTTCCTTATGTTTTTATCAATTTCCATCGGAATTGTAATTGCTGGTTGTGTAACGTATTAAAACCCTTACATTTTAACGTAAGGGTTTTATTTTTCATTTGCTAATTTTTTGCAATATGTGTTCAATTAATTTATGTAGCCGAACGCTGAGCAGGATGCGTATTAGTGTACTAAACTCGAGATAGTTATTGTAATAAGGAAAAGTTTCCATACAAAGTGTTGACATCTATTTTAAATAAGAGTAACATTTTCTATGTAATTATAATAAGTCTCTGTTAGGTGAGGCTCCTGTATAGAGAAATGCTACTGCCCAAAAATGTCGAGAGACGCCAATGGGTCAACAGGAATGATCGAATTAAGGTTTTTCTTAACGTAGCTGGTAATGAACCTATGCTATACAGTGCTAAAACTCGGCGAGGGAGAGGTCCATAGATTTCTAATTGTATTGTATTATATTAGGAATCGCTTATTTGTGTATGCAATGACCTTTGCTCTCTTATGAGTAAGGGTCTTTTTTGTTAGCAAGCTATGAGTAATTTCATAGTATAGATTATAACTAAAAAATTAAAGAGGAGGTGAGGATCATGTCAAATTCTGACTCGGTTCCGTTACCCATATACTTCAAATCAAAAATATATGATGTAGGCAGGAAACGACTTGTTCCTCCCTCTATATTTATCATAATGTAGCGTTTATTCGAGTATTTAAGCGCTAGACACTTTCACAGTAAAGTGGATAAATTGAGAAACAAAGCGTTTCTTCCTATGTTGTAAAGGAGGAGACGATAATATGTTATATGTAAATAAAAGTGTGGGTAACACTTCGTATAAATTAAGTAAAAAAGCAATGAAAGAACAAACAATGCTTCAAAAAAATAAAGATTTATTAATTGAAATTGCAACAAGAGATGTAAAATCTGTATTTGCGTATTTTAAAACAACAAGAGACGGACTATCTATGAAAGAGGCACAAAAGCGTATTCAAGTATACGGCCGAAATGAATTAACTTCAAAAAGAGCGCGTATTGCGGAAGTAATGATGAAGCTAAGTGGAATGATCCCAGGTCTTTCAAAACAACATATGGGTGATGAATTACAATGTGAAACAGTTACTGTTTCTAGAGTAGCTGGCTGTAGCGTAACAGGGCTAAACAGTGAACTAAAAATGATGAAATTACCAGTACAAGAGCTTGTACCTGGAGATATGATTTTTCTTTCAGAGGGCGATACAGTGCCGGCAGATGTACGTATTATTTATGCAAATGATTTATTAGTAAATGAATCTATGCTGACAGGAAATAATGCTAGTATTGAGAAATTTGAAAGTTGCTATCATCTTGAACGTAAACGATTTATTCCATTAAAACGGATGAAAGACTATAATCCACTTGAACTTGAAAATGTATGTTTCAAAGGTACGTATATTGTTGACGGAAATGCAAAGGCTGTAGTTGTTTCGACAGGTAAAAATACGTATTCAGGAATACTTCATACTTGCTGCGGTAGAATGTCTTAATGTGTTAATGATGCTAAATATACAAAAACAATGTATAATAGACAAAGTTGAACAAAAACGTAGAATGGTAATCTATATATAACCTTACGTGATAACGTGAGGTTATTATTTTTTGTTAGTAGGAGAGGAATTATGAAAAAAGTATTATTAGTTGATGGTATGGCACTATTATTTCGTGCTTTTTACGCAACAAGTGTATATGGACAATTTATGAAACGACAAGATGGTACCCCGACGAATGGGATTCATGGTTATATGAAGCATTTATTAACAGCAATACAAGCAATCGAACCAACGCACATTGTAACGTGCTGGGATATGGGAAGTACGACATTTAGAACGGAATCTTTCTCGAATTATAAAGCAAATCGTGCAGCACCACCGGAAGAATTAATTCCGCAATTTGATTTAGTGCAAGAAATGACTGCGAAATTATCTATGCCTGTAATCGGTATGAAAGGTTATGAAGCGGATGATTGTATCGGTACGCTTGCAAAACAATATTGCAATGAAGCGGAAGTTTATATTTTGACAGGTGATACAGATTTACTTCAACTTGTTGATACGAATGTTACAGTTATGCTTCTTCGTAAAGGAATTGGAAATTACGAGTATTACACACCGGAAAAAATCATGGAAGAGAAAGGTGTAGAACCTTGGCAAATTGTTCATGCGAAAGCTTTCATGGGAGATACAAGTGATAATTATCCGGGTGTAAAAGGTATTGGTGAAAAAACAGCGTATAAGCTGATTCAAGAATACGGGACAGTATCGGCAGTGCTAGAAAATATAGCATCATTAACGAAAGCGCAGCGCACAAAAATTGAAAGTGATTTAGAGAATTTAAATATCTCTTTACAATTAGCGCAAATTCATTGTGAAGTTCCAATTTCATGCTTATTAGAAGAAGGGTTACACACAATGGACGAAGAAAAACTACGCTTTGTTTGTAACGAAATGAATTGGGGAAGACCTGAAATATTAATTAATATGCTTTAAAGAGTATGGAAAGGTTGATCAAATATATTTTTGATTAACCTTTCTTTTTTTTGTTCACAAAGTTGTCAGAAAATAAACGGAATTTTCATATGAAGTTCAAATGGAATTCACAACAATCAATTATTATAAGGACACACAGATAAATCCTTATCCCGCATTAACGGGAGATAGGACTTCTATCTCAGTATTATAGCTGAATAAAGAGTGATGACGGAAGAGTAACTCCCTGTAAAAGCCCGATTGATGTAGGCTAATAATTAGTGAGGGTAAATCCTCTCATTGATTAAAGTTTCAAGTTATCTTTTATATAAACCATCCCCCAAGGAGGAAAATAAACATGCGAAAAAAAGTGAGAAAATCCTTTAAACAATTATTAATAGAAAATAAACAATCCCTACTAACTAATAAAGAGAATATGAAAGAAATTGAAGAACGGATTGAGAAACGACATGTAGCATATAGTGCTGCTAGTAATTGATAATTTTGTTTATGAAAAAAGCTTGTAGTTTGGATATTATCCGAACTACAAGCTTTTTCTTTTTTGATTAACGCCACCAAATCCAAGTCCAAAAGTAATTTCGTATATTTCGAGGAGTAATGCGTATGAAACGTTCACCGTCAAAGAAACAATTTAAATTTGGAAGTGTTTCATCTGGATTTTCTGGAATGAAGGTGACGATATTTTCGTTACTTGTAATGGTTACTGTGATTGGTGGATCGGTAGGAGAGACTTGAAGTTGTAAAGAAACGTTTGCCGTGTTTTTAAATTCATTATTAATAGGGGGACTTATCACTTGTACTGTGAATAACACGATAATTGTTTCGTTCGGTTCCAAATTAGTAGCGACTAGGAAACCGATATTCGGATTCGCTAGTGGAGAGCGTTCCCCATTAATGAAGACCGTACCGTTCATAAATTGTAAACCTGCTGGAATGGTGTCTTGTAATGAAATATTTGAAAGTGAAATCTCGGAAGTATTCGTAATACGCACTGTATAATCAAAATATTGGTTTAAATAAGCAGAGCTGACGGAAGCATTTTTTATCACTGCTGCCGTTATAAATTGAACTGGTATACGAACAATATTCGAATTGACAATGAAAATAATAATTGGATCCTGTGGTGTCAATTGGAAAGCAGCTGTAACTGTTGCGGAATTGATAATTGTACTGTTTGAAGGGATAGAAGTTACGAGAACTTTAAATGTTATAGTTGCTACTCCATCTGCCGATAAGGAACCAATGTTAATACCAGTGTCTGGTCGAATATTTGGAACCGGAGTACCGTTAATTGTTACACTGTTTTCTATAAATGTTGTACCAGCTGGAATCATATCTAAAACGGAAGTACTTACTGTAGGAATTGGGGAATGATTAAATACGTCTAGTGTGAATGTAATAATATCCCCTATAACGACAGAAGATTTGTCAGCATTTTTCTCAATGCGCACCATTGGATCAACGATCGTTGTTGTAACGGTATTTGTTTGCTTTGTAATTGTAATAGGTGGTTCATTCGGATCAATGGTAACAGTATAGGAAACAGAAGCGTCGTTATTGATAGCAGTTTGAAGAGTCGAAGAAGATATTGTTACTTGGAACGTAATGACAACAGATTCATTAGGAGCAAGGTTTCCTAATGGAATACCATTTTCAGGATTCGCATTAGGCTGATTGATCCCGTTAATCGTAACACTGCCAGTAATGAAAATTGTATCTACTGGTACGGTGTCTATGGCAAGAAGGTCTTCAATCGTTACATTACCGCTATTAGTAATTGTAATTGTATACGTTAAAGTTTGACTAGGTAATGCATTCGTGGCATTAACAGATTTTATGGCAACGACATTATCATTTTGGACAGTTGTTGTGACAGTATTTGTTGTAGTCGTATTTGTAACAGGTAAGTTATTTGGATTGACTATATAGTTAAAAGTAGTAATTGCTTTGTTGTTGAGTTCATTTGGTGTTGGAATAGAAGTTACAGTTACTTGGAATGAAGCGATGGCATCTCCACCTACAATTATAGTACCAATTGGTATGCCACTTACTGGATTAACTCCCGGAACAGTTTCTCCGTTTACAATGACACTATTTTCTATAAACGTAGTACCTTGAGGAATAATATCTTGAATGACTACATCATCTGCTGAAACATTACCAGTTTGATTTAGTGTAATCGTATACGTTAACGTATCACCGACCGTTGCAAATGCAAGGTCAACAGTTTTATTGCTATTTAAATTCGCGTGATGAATTTCTGTTACGGCAGCTGATGAAATAATAGTTTCGGTAATAGGTGGCCTATCTGGTACCGTGTATTCATATTCAATTGTACTCGTGTTAGAGATTGGATTTGTTTGCGGAATGGAAGTAACCCGGACTTGGAATAGAATAGTTGCTGTCGTATTAGGCGGAATGTTATCAATTGGTATACCGCTAAGTGGATTGTCATTTGGCCGAGCGTTGCCATTCACAATAACACTATTCTCTATAAAGCTCGTATTTGCTGGAATGATATCAGTAACGATAATGTTTTCTACTTGTATATTCCCATTGTTTGTGATGGAAATTGTGTAAGGGATGATAGTTTGTAGGTCAGCGTATTGGATAGGCGTTGTTTTTGTTGCAATTACATTAGCAGAAATAACTTCAGTGAAGGTAATATTACTAGTCGATATTTGTTCTTCACCATTAATTGTATAACGAGAAGTGGATTGATTTTGAATACGACCGCTAGCTGGAAGAGCTAACACAGTAACGGAAAACGTGACTGGGATAGAAATGTTAGGAGCAATCTTTCCTACAAGTATACCGGCACTTGGATTGGCGTTAAGCTGAGGAGTATTATTTACTAAAACGCTACCGTTTATAAAGGTTGTTCCATCAGGAATATTGTCTGTAAATACAACCGCAGTAGCATCCGTATTCCCTGCATTCGTTAAAGTTGTTGTATAAGTTAAAATGTCACCAATCGTTACAGAAGTTAAATCAACAGTTTTCAGTGAAACGATATCAGCGTCATTAATTTGAACGAAAGTAGTATTGGAAGTAGTAGATTTTTGAATTGGTGCAAAGTCAGGATTGAAAATAAAGTCGTAGACGATGTTTGCAGTATTAGGTGTTGGATTTACAGCAGGTAAATTCGTAACGGAAACTTGGAATGTTATTGTTGTCGATTGACCTGACGCGATATTAGGAATGGAAAAGCCGATATTCGGATCTGCTGCAGGAATTATAGTATTGTTAACTATTACACTTCCAGGAATAAATACAGTTCCATCCTCGATAGTATCTGTAAAAAAGATGGAGTTAGTTGTAGTCGATCCATTATTTTGAATGAATACTGTATATTCAATGGTTTCATCAATGTTAGCTAATACTTTATTAGAGGATTTTGTAGCGATAAGAATAGCATCAATAAATTGTATATTTGTAGTATTGGAAGAGGTCGTTTCTGAAATTGGTGGTAAGCTTGGGTCTGGTTGATACTCATAGTGAATGACGGCGATATTATTAATGTTATTTTGAGAAGGTATAGAGACTACATTTACTTGGAACGTAACAATAATCGTATTATTTGGAAGGATAATACCAAGATTGATACCGGTAATTGGATTTTCGTTAGGTCTTGGTATGCCATCTACAAGGATGCTATTTGGAACGAATGTGGTGCCAGCAGCAATTGCGTCAATTAGGAGAGTATTTGTAATAGGTACTGTACCAGCGTTTGTAACGGCGACTGTATATGTGATGATTTGACCGATGCGTGTAATGGATCTATTGGCGGATTTAATTGCACTAACATTTGCCGTCCGCACTTCCGTGTTTACTGCATTTGATAACGATCTACGCTGAATAATCGGAGAGCTAGGGTCAATTTGGTATTCGTACGAAGTGTCTGAAATATTAATGACTGTATTGCCGGACGGTATATTTGTAAGTTGTACTTGGAATGAAATAGTGACTGTTTCATTTGGTTGTATCGTGCTGAGAGTTACTCCGTTTTCAGGATTCGCGCCAGGCTGAATCACATTATTTATTGATAAGCTATCTTCAATGAATATAGTACCTTCTGGAATGTTATCAATAAACACGGTATTGTTAGCTGGAATGGTTCCTATATTTTGTAGTGTATTTGTATAGGTAATAATTTGCCCAATTGATACGAAAGTTACATCCGCGCTTTTAACAGAAATAATATTTGCATTTTGAAGTGATGTTGTAACAATGTTAGAATTTGCAGAGCGATTCACCGGTGGAGCTGTAGGAATACTTACATATTGGTAATTTGCAGAAGATTGATTTACAATTTCGGTTTCAGTAGGTGGATTGTTTGTTTGCACTTGAAATAGTATCGTTTTGGAACTGTTTGTTGGAATTGTTCCAAGTGGTATTCCGTTTTCTGGATTTACACCTGGCTGCAGGACACCGTTAATTGTGACACTATCGGGAACGAATGTAGTCCCAGCTGGAATAGAATCTGTAAAAATAATATTTATTGCGTCAACATTGCCGATATTTTTCACTTCAGAAATATAAAGTATAGTTCCGCCAATATCTACAGTTATTGGATTGGACGTTTTTGTAATTGTCAATTGTGCTTGCACAAAATTTGTAATGACAATATTACTTGTAGATGTTTCAGTAATAGGCGGCTGGC
This sequence comes from Bacillus sp. FSL E2-0195, assembly GCF_038003645.1. Lineage (NCBI taxonomy): Bacteria > Bacillati > Bacillota > Bacilli > Caryophanales > Bacillaceae > Bacillus > Bacillus sp. FSL E2-0195. Next base: position 1,539,208 of record NZ_JBBOPN010000001.1, read on the forward strand.
TTGGATCTGGTTGAATTGTATATGTTGTATTGGCTTGATTTGTAATAGAATCTTGCGAGAATGAATTATTAATAAGAATTTGAAACGAAATAAGGTGAGTAGCGTTTGCTGCAAGGTTAGGCAAAGTAACACCTACGTTTGGATTGGCACCAGGTATAGCTGTTCCGTTAAGTGTAAAACTATTTTCTACAAATGTAGTCCCATTTGGAGTAGAATCTAAAAATGAGAGATTAGTTGCTGAGATATTTCCGTTATTTTCTAATGTTATCGTGTAGGTCAAAATATCGCTAGTTGTTGCTTGTTGTGCATTGACTGCTTTTAAAGAAATGATAGTCGCATCTGAAATTTGTGTGGATGCTGGATTAGAAGTAATTGTACGAGAGATGATAGGAGAGGTTGGATCGGCGATAAAAGTATAGTCAATACGGGCTGTATTAGAAATTGGATTCACGCTTGGAATGGATTGAACGATAACTTGGAATGTGACGGTGACAATTTCTGACGGCGCGATGGCGTTTAATGGTATCCCTACGTTTGGATCGGCACCTGGAACGGAAACGCTATTAATGGTCACGCTATTAGGAATAAATGTAGTTCCTTCTGGGACCAAATCTGTTAAATTAACTGTATTTGCAGTTGTATTTCCGTTATTTTGAACGACTACTGTGTAAGTGATTGTACCGTTAGTAGATTGTACGAGAGAATCTGTATTTTTAATTACGGATAACGATGCATCAACGACAGCTGTATTAACCGTATTAGATGAGGATGTTGCTGTAACTGGAGGTTGACTTGGATCGACAATATACGTGTAACTTGTAATGGCTTGATTTATAATCGCCCCTTGCGGTGGAATAGAACTTGCAAGAAATTGGAACGTAATAGTAGCAAAATCACCTGGTGCGATAATACCAACTGGAATACCGAGAGTTGGACTTGCATTTGGAAGTGACATTCCATTTAACGTAACGCTATTTGGAACGAATACTGCACCTACAGGAACTCCGTTTATGAGCAATACAGAATTTGCAGGGAAATTTCCAGTATTCGTTAATGTTGCTGTATACGTAATTATATCTCCGATGGATACGATTGATCGATTTGCTTCTAAAACAGTAGTAACGGTAGCGTTATTAATTTGTGTTGAAGCGCCATTAGAATTTATTGTGCTTGTAACAGGAGGAGCTGCCGGGTCAACAATGAATGTGAATTGAATAGATCCAACGTTTGTAATTGGGTTTGAAGGTGGAGTAGATGCAACCATGACTTGGAAAGTAACAGTTAAGGAACTGTTCGTACTAACGGTTCCGATATTAACCCCGTTATTTGGATCTGCCCCTAGAATGATACTTCCATTTACAGAAAAACTATTTTCAACAAAGGTCGTTCCAGCTGGAATAAGATCTGAGAAATTTAAATTCGTAGCGTTTGTATTGCCGCTGTTTTGAATCAAAACTGTATAAGTGATTGTGTCTCCGATATTTGCAAAGGCTGTGTTAGCAGTTTTTACAGCTGAAAGTATTGCTGAATTAATAGAAGTAACGAAGACGTTCGTTTCCACATTGCCAGGCTGGGCTTGTAATGAATTGCCTACGTTATATTGGAAGTTAACAAATCCTAAGTTTTGGAGTTCAGGTGTGAACGTTGTTGGATTGCTTACGATTTGCACTTGGAACATAATTGTTACGATTTGATTTGGAGTTATTGTATTTATGCCAACACCGTCAATGATAGAAGCGGATGGTAATGAAGTGCCATCAACAATGACTGATCCTGCAACAAATTGTGTCCATGTCGGTATAGGGTCTGAGAAAACAACGTTGTTAGCAGAGATATTTCCTGTGTTCGTAATAGTAGTTGTATACGTAATCGTATCACCGATAGTTGCAAAAGCTTTATCTCCTATTTTAATAGTGTTTAAAATAGCACTTTCAATTTTTGTTGTAACGCTGTTAGAAGTAATATTTTTTGAAACTGGAGGATTTGCTGGATTAACGATATGGTGGAAGCTAACGCTAGCTTGGTTGGAAATTGGATTTATAGGCGGAATTTCATTGGCATTAATATGAAATGCTACGATGACAGATTGGTTTGGCGCGATATCACCAATTGGAACACCTGTAATTATATTTGCATTTGGGATGCTAATTCCGTTAAGTGTAAAACTATTCGGTTCAAAGGAAGTTCCGGCTGGAATAAGGTCGGTAAAAATAACATTCGTTGCACTAACATTTCCGCTATTTGTAATTGTAACGGAGTAGACGATATCTTGCCCGATATCTACCGTTTCCGCATTTGAATTTTTTTGTGCAGTAAGGATAGCGCTATTAATTTGGGTTGTCGTTGTATTCGATTGATTGGAAGTTGTAATAGGTGACTGGCTAGGATCAACGACATAATGATATGTGGTAGAAGCAAAATTAGAAATTGGATTAAGTGTTGGAAGTGTAGTAACAGTTGCTTGGAATGTAACGATTGCCGTATTACCCCCATTAATTGAACCTATGTTTACACCAGTAGACAAATCAGCGTTTGGAATGGTTTGCCCATTAACTGTGAAACTGTTTGGAATGAAACTTAAATTGCTATCAAGAATATCGATAATAGTTACATCAGTTGCAGCCACATTCCCTGTATTAGGAAGGTTAAGTGTAAATGTTATTGTATTACCAACATCCGCAAAAGTAAGATTTGCTGTTTTTGTACTAATAATATTTGCGTTGTTTATTTGAAGAAGTGTAGTGTTGGAGCTAGCTGTATTCGATACCGGCGGATTACCTGGATCAACAGTAAACTCATATGTCGTTGATGCTGTATTCGGTGCTGGATTAATAGGTGGAATGCTGTTCACTGTAACTTGAAAGACGATACTATATATTTCATTTGGTGGAAGTGCTGCAAGTAATACACCTGTATTTGGATCCGCATTAGGTTGTAAAATGCCATCGACAGTTAATGTGTTAGGAATAAATGTGAGTCCACTTGGTAATACATCTGTGAATACAATATTAGTTGCATCCGTATTGCCTACATTGGCAATAGAAGTAGTGTAAAAAGCAGTTTGCCCAACATCTGCAAAGGATAGACTTTCATTTTTCGTCATAGATAATATAGCTTCTCTAATTTGTGTTGAAACAGGATTACTAATTGAAGTTTCTGCATCAGGCGGTGAGACTAATTGATACGATGTTGATGAGAAATTTACAATTGGATTTTCGGTTGGTAATGACGCCACGTTTACTTGGAATGAAACAGTTACTGTAGACCCAGCTGTTATAGGCCCAATATTTACACCGTTCGATGGGTCCGCACCACTTTGAGAAACCCCGTTAATAGAAAATGAGTTTGCAATAAATGTAGTTCCGCTCGGCATTGTATCTGAGAAAATAACATTTTGTGCGGATGAGTTTCCATTGTTTGTTAAAGTAACAGTATAGGTGAGTGTGTCTCCAATACGACTAAAGGATTTATCGACTTGTTTTAATGAAAGAATGGTAGCTGTGTTAATTGTAGTGAACACTGTGTTTGAAGTAACATTTCTTGAAACAATTGGTGCATTTGGATCAGCGATAAATGTGTAAGAAGCAGTAGCGGAGTTGGCAATGGGATTTTGAACAGGGGTGGAAGTAGCGGTAACTTGAAATGCTATAGATATTGAGCTGTTAGGAGCAATTGATCCAATCGTTATACCTGTATTAGGATTAAGACCAATTTGTGTGATGCCATCTATTGTAATGCTATCAGTAATAAACGTTGTACCATCTGGAATAAGGTCAGTGAAAGTAATGTTAGTTGCATTTGTATTACCACTATTCTTTAAAATGGTCGTATAGGTAATGGTATCACCTAGTGTTACAAGCGTTTGATCGACTGATTTTACCATCGTTATCATGGCATCTAGTACAGGATTTGTAACGATATTCGTTGAAGTAGAAGTTGTAATAGGAGCTCCGCTTGGATCAACAGTATAAGAATATAAAATTGTGTCATTATCCATAATCGAGCTTGAAGGGGGAATAGAAATAACATTTACTTGGAAAGTAACAGTTACTGTTTCACCGGGTGCGATATTTGGTAAATTTACTCCAAGTGCTGGTTGCGCACCAGGTTGCTGAACTCCATTTACTGTAACTGAATTTGGTATGAATGTAGTGCTAGCTGGAATAGCGCTTGTGAATGTTATATTCGTTGCTGCTGTATTCCCTGTATTTGTAATAGTAGTGGTATACGTAATCGTATCTCCAACAGACACTATAGATTTATCAGCACTTTTTGTTGTAGTTAATATTGCACTATTTATTGTCGTAGTAACGGTATTAGATGAAACGGTTTGTGTTATAGCGGGTTGACTTGGATCAACAATATGCTGAAATTGTATAGAACTAGAATTAGAGATTGGATTTATACTTGGAATGTTTGTTACAAGTACGTTTATCGTAATAGTAGCCGTGCTACCGGGGTTTATATTTCCAATCTGAATTCCACTCGCTGGATTTCCAATTTGCTGTGTACCAGAATCGCTTGTAAGAGTCCCGGAAATAAATGTCGTTCCATCAGGCAAAATATCCGTGAAAATTATATTTTGTGAAGTGACATTTCCAGGGTTATTTAATGTAATTGTATAAGAAATTGTATCGCCGATCGTTGCGAAATTTTTATCCGCGGATTTAACCGCTACAATTTCCCCGGAATTTATTTGTGTCGAAACAGAATTGGATGTTGTACTTCGTGAAACGAGTGGTAAATTAGGTCCTGTCATAAATTGATAATTAATAGAAGCACCGTTTACAACCGGTGAGTTTGGTCCCCCAGGCCCAATTGTGAAAATTGGATTTGGAATACTAACTACTTGCACGCGGAAGGTGACGTTTATAAAATCTCCTGCAATAATATCTCCAATTGGTATCCCATTCGCTGGATTTACTCCAGGTAATAAAACCCCACCTACTCGAACGCTATCTTCTATAAATACTGTATTATTTGGAATCGGATCTGTAAAAATGATATTAGTAGCAGTCGTGTTCCCTATATTTTCTAATAAAACAGTATACGTTAAAAATGAATTTCCAGGTGCTACGTCAGAAAAGATACGATCCACACTTTTCGTTGCTTGAATGATTGCTTCATTTATTTGAACTAAGACCGGATTACTAGTAGCCGTTTCTGTAACAGGCGGCTCGGTAGGGTCAATAATGATAGAGTATGTTGTACTAGATTGGTTCATCGTAGGGTTTGAAGCTGGTATTGAACCGACAATGGCTTGGAAACTAATGGTTGTCGTTCCTCCAACTGGAATTGGGTCTAAAGGAACCCCGTTATCTGGCCTAAATCCGAGTTGTGGGGTGGTATTAATTTGTACGCTATCAGGAACGAATGAAAGTTCAGGTGGTAATATATCGATAAAAACAGGTGTGTTTGCAGTTGTATTTCCGTTATTAGTGAGAGTAGTTGTATACGTAATTGTATCGCCAACAGCAGCAAATGCACTGCTCGCAGTTTTTGTTGCGATAACGGAAGCAGTATTTACTTGTGTAAAAGTTTTATTGGATTTAACTGTTCGTGAAACAGGTGGTTCATTAATATCTACAATAAAATTATATTGAAGCGATGATTTATTAGGGATTGGATTAGGATTTGGAATCGTTGTAATGTTTACTTGAAAGCTGAGTATAACTGATGCATTTGAATTTATGTTACCGATATTGATACCATTTTGTGGATTTGCATTAGGAATGGTTGTTCCATTTACTGTAAAACTATTTGGAATAAACGTTGTACCATCTGGAATTAAATCTGTAAAAATAACATTGTTTGCGGTAGTGTTACCGGAATTAGTAATGGTAGAAGTGAAAGTAAGTGTATCTCCAATAGTAGCGAATGTTGAATTGACAGTTTTATTTATAGATAGAGTAGCATCAATAATTGGAGTAACCGTTGTGTTTGTAATTGTACTACCAACAGCAGGTGATTGGTTTGGGTTCACTGTATATTCATAATTTACAAGGGCATTATTTGTTAATGTGCCACTAGGCGGTATCGCTAAAATTTGTGCTTGAAAAGCAATAAATACAGTATTACCTGGTGGAATATCTGCTAAGTGAATACCAAGTGATGGATCTAATCCTGGTTGTGGAACATTATTGATAGTTACGGAGTTTTGGATAAATGAAGCTCCTGCGCCAAGCCCATCCGTTAAAACATTTGCACTAGCAGGGATATTACCTGTGTTTGTAACTGCAATCGTATAGGTAACGATATCTCCAATTGCAGCTGTCGGTGTATTCACTGATTTAGTAGCGACGATCGTAGCGTTATTAATTTGAGTTGTTATTACGTTACTTAACGCATTGGCAGATGCAGGAGGTAAGTTAGGATTTACGACATATTGGTACGTTGTATTACTTTGGTTCGGGATTGGATTTGTACTAGGGATGGAATTTACTATTACTTGAAATGAGATTGTTGTATTTGTATTGGGGTTTATTGGATCAATTGCTACGCCATTTGCTGGATTTATATTAGGGAGTGTAGTACCATTTACTGTTACACTATTTGGAATAAATGAAGTCCCACTTGGAATGGCATCTGTAAATACTATATTTGATGCAAGTGTATTCCCGTTATTTGTTAAAGTAGTCGTGTACGTAATAATATCATTTACGTTAGCAAACTGTTTATCTGCAGATTTTGTAGCGGCAATTGAGGCGTTATTAATAGTTGTCTGTACCGTGTTAGAAGCCACCATCTGCATTACAGCTGGCTTGGATGGATCGTACGTATATTGGAATGTTGTGCCTGATTGATTCGTAATCGGATTTACAGCAGGGATAGTTGGTACAAGAACCTGGAATGCAACGGTTCGTGATGAATTCGCTCCTATCGTACCGATAAAAATACCGTTAGCAGGATTTGCATTTGCTATAGGGACATTGTTAATCGTTACAGTATTAGGAATGAACAGGGTACCCGCTGGAATGATATCTGTAAACGATACATTAGAAGCAGGGATATTCCCGTTATTTGTTAAAATAGTCGCATATAATATGACATCACCAACATCAGCGAAATTTGTACTCGTTAGTTTTGTAGCAACAATATTAGCAGTATTAATTTGTGTAGTTACTATATTACTAGTAGCGTTTTTCACAACAACAGGTAAATTTGGATCAGCGATAAAGTTATATTGAAGTGAAGCGCTATTTTGAATTGGATTTGGTGAAGGTAGCCCATTTGCACTTATTTGAAAAACAATCGTTGTAAAACCACCTGCAGGAATGGAGCCGACTTGAAGGCCGGTACTTGGGTCTGCACCTAGCTGTAAAGCGCCACCTATAAAAATACTATTTGGTACGATAGTGGTGCCGGAAGGGATTATATCGGTAACAACAACATTGTTTGCTGTAGTATTGCCAAGGTTAGCTAAGGAAATTGTATATGTGATTGGTTGCCCGACATCGGCAATAGTTAAATCTACCTCTTTGACAATAACTACATTTGCTAAATTAATTTGTGTACTTACAGTATTACTTAAAGATGTTTCTATAATTGGTGGATCACCTGGATTTAGAACGAAACTATACTGTGTACTCGATGAATTAGTTGTTGGATTTTGGGCTGGTAAAGCAGTGACAGTTACTTGATAAGAAACGGTAATTAATCCGCTAGCAGGAATAGAAGGTAACAGGACACCGATATTTGGATCTGCATTGTTTTGCAAAACGCCATTAATAAGAAAAGTATTTGGAATAAAGGTAGTACCATCTGGATTTATATCTATGAAAGTAGGATTATCAGCAGAAACGCTTCCTGCATTCGTTAAAATAACGGTATAAGTTAATATATCTCCAACAGTAGCGAACTCTCGATCCACTGATTTTGCCGAAATTACATTTGCATCATTAACTTGGATAAATGTAGTGTTTGTAGTTGTGTTTGTACTTACAGGAGAAGCGTTTGGATCAACGATAAAGTTATAGGAGATGGAAGCGCTATTCAAAATAGGATTAGGATTTGGAATACTAGTTATTAATATTTGGAATGAAGCTGTAATTGTAGTATTAGCATTGATGCTACCAATATTGATGCTAGCTGGTGTTGCGCCCGGCTGAGTAACACCGTTAACTATAACACTGTTCGGTACAAAGGAAGTGCCATTCGCAATGGAATCGGATAGTAATACATTGTTCGCTGTAACATTTCCATCGTTTGTAAGAGCAAAGGTGTAAGTTAATACATCTCCAACTTCCACAAACGTTTGACTTACAGATTTATTAGCATGAAGATTGGCTAGTCTAATTGTTGATGTAACAGAATTAGAATTTGCTGTTTTTGAAGTTGGTGGCAGGCTTGGATTTACAGTGTAAATATAAGAGGAGAAAGCGTTATTAATGATAGGATTTTGTGCAGTAATGTTAATGACTGTTACTTGGAAGGATAAGGTGAAAGTAGCTCCACCAGGAATTGTGCCGATAGGTAAAGCAACGAGAGAATCTACATTTTGCAAAACTCCGTTGAGCGTTACAGAACCTAATGTTAATATCGTTCCATTTGGAAGTGGATCTGTTAGTTGAACGTTATTGGCGGCCGTATTTCCACTGTTTGTAATAAGGATTGTATAACTTATCGTTTCGCCAATTGTGGCAAATTGTTTATTTGTAGACTTTGTTAATGTTAAATTCGCATTGTTAATTTGAGTAGTAACGACGTTAGAAGAAATGTTTTTCATAATGGGTGATTGGCTAGGGTTAACGGTGTACTGATAAGAAGCGCTTGATCTGTTAGATATGGCATTTGACGCGGGTATTGTGTTTACTACTACTTGAAATGAAACACTTTTGGTTGTGCCAGTTGGGATGGATCCTATGTTCACACCATTAGCGGGATTAGCGCCAACTTGTGTCGAGCCATCTATTGTTAAACTGTTTAGGACAAAAGTTGTTCCTGTAGGAATGACATCTGTAAAAATAACATTGTTCGCATTCGTATTACCTGTACCTGTAAAGGCAACAGTGTAAGTCAGGGTATCGCCAATATCTGCATAGTTTTTATCTACTGCTTTCGTCATTGTTACAGTAGCATTATTCACTTGAGTGGAGACAATATTTGTCGTATCAGTTCCACTTACTGCCGGCTGATTTGGTACAGGAATGTATTGATATGTTGTTGTACCACTATTTAATATTGGATTTGTTTGGGGGATAGAAGGAACGAATACTTGAAAGGAAATAGTAGTAGTAGAATTTGCAGCAATAGATCCAATTGATATACCATTAGCGGGATTTGCTCCAGCTTGAGTAACTCCGTTAACAGTTACACTCCCTGGAATGAAAGTAGTCCCGCTAGGAATCGGATCTGTATATATAACATTAGTTGCAGCGATATTTCCTATATTAGCTAAGGCAATACTGTAAGTTAATGTTTCACCAATATCGGTAAAAAGTTTGTTAACTGATTTTGTGCCATTAATATCTGCGAGGTTAATTTGTGTTCCTGCAGAGTTACTTGTTGCAAGACCGTTAAAAGTCGTTCCTCCGGCAATCGGTGTATATTGAAATGTAATATTCGCAGTGTTAGAGATAGGATTTTGACTTGGAAGAGAAACGACAGTCGCTTGGAAAGCTACTGTACGAGAAGAGCCATTATTAATTGTCCCCAGAGATATACCGGCGACCGGATTTGCGTTTGTTTGTGGTACGTTATCTATCGTTACGCTTCCAGGTATAAAGGAAGTACCGTTAGGGAGAACATCTGTAAAAGTAACGTTATTTGCAGGAAGAAGCCCGGTGTTAGGAACAGTAACTGTATAGGTTAGAATATCTCCAATTGTAGCGACACTTTTATTCACGCTTTTAGTTGCTTGTATATTAGGTGAGTTTATATTGATTTGTAAACCGACTGTATTTAACATATATGCATCCCCGTTAGTAGTTAAACGAATTGAGGCAGATACTTGGGAATTTGTTAAATAAGGAGAAATATCAATGGAAGTAATGTCCCATCCTTGTCTTCCAGCGGAGATATTTGTACTTGTAGAGGCACTCTGGTTTCGCGTTCCAAATGTACCAGTTGTATCTAAGTTCCCTGCAGCATTATTAATTTGAGAACCGAAGAAATTATTAACAGCATTATTTGGCCCAGATAATGCATTTAATGAACTGAAATTTGGTCCAAATAAAGCTTGATCCCCAGTTAAATCAGCATCCCCTTCAGTAGAACTTAAAAATAATCTCCCGCTTACAGGTCCCCCGGCAGGTGTTAAAAACCCTGAGACAGATACATCTGCACTACCGGTTTCTACAGAAACGCGGTTACCAGCTACGTAAATTGTTAAATTTCTTGCGGGTAAGGAACCGTTTTGATAAGCGACAATAAGCGTCCATCCTGCAGAATTAATGGCTCCATTAGAAGCGTCTAAAGGATCTACAAGTCCAGGAACAGAACCTGTTGTATAAGATCCAGATCCAGCAGCTTGAACGAGTGACGTTACATCCGCTGATCGTGTGTAAAATCCAAATGTGACAGATCCAGAAACGAATGTTTGATTTGAAGCTGTAACAGCCGAAGGGGTAATTGAGTATGTTGACACAGGTGTTGTAAAAGAAACGGGGTTTCCTAATACACTCGTAATGTTTTGATCCCGAGATAAATAGTTTCCACCCCAAACGAGTTCTGCGTAAAGAATAGTACTACCAGCAGGGATATTCAAAATAGCGGTAGAACTATTTTGTGTATAGTTTAACGTTGTACCTGCAGGAAAAGTAGTTACTTGTAAAGCGGTATTCGTAGTTACGAATGCACCAATTGCACCGATTGTACCAGCACGGTTTAGATTGCTAATTTTACTTAAACCTAGTGTGTTTCCTGTAATAGCGAGTGCGCCGTTAGTGGTGGTAGAAAATCGATTCGTAATGGGCATGTTGTCACCTCATTTACAATATAGTCTTGGTCAAAATAGGATATGTGTGTGAGTGATAAAGGGAAACATGTACAAGTTGATTCATGCAGAATGGTTCAAACGTCTAAAGAAGGAGATGGGGAATGATTGAAGTGGAGATTAGGGTGGAGCGTCTTAGGAAAGGGAAAATAGAGGATATTGTAGCATTATCTTCTCATATTGGCTGGGATTACAACAGAGAGGAAATTGAGATGATTTTGAATACGGGTATAGTATATGGTGTAGTAAATGAGAGAGAAGAGCTTATTGCTAGCGCAGCAATTATACTATACGGGGAGACATTAGCCTCAATTGGAATGGTAATTGTACATCCAGATTATAAAGGAAGAGGGATTGGAAAGATAATAACGGATTTATGTGTTAAAAGCGTATTAACTCAAACCCCCATTATGCTTATTGCCACGGATGAGGGGAAAATTTTATATGAAAAACTAGGATTCAGGGCTGTTAGTTATGTTTCTAAATAAATATGTAACTCGTACAATGCGAATTACCATTGTGTAGGAAATGAAGAGTATATTGTGAATTATGAAGAACGTGATTTAGAAGAAATAATACAAATAGATAAAGATGCATTTGGAACAAATAGAGAAGAGTTTTTAAAGTATCGAATTATTCAAAGTGAACAATGTATTGTTACAAAGGATGCACAACAAAATGTATTAGGTTACGGTTTAAGTATACAAACGCCAGAAAATAAAATAATAGGGCCGGTCGTTGCTAAAAATGATGCGATGGCAATGAGAATGGTACATTATTTAGCAAGAGAGCATCATGGTAAATTAAGAATTGATGTACCAGAAGGAAAGAAAGGTTTCATGAAAGAATTAGAGATTACTGGTTTTCAAAAGGTTAATACCCCACCAATTATGATAAAAAATAGTGATCAAATTTTGAAAAGAAATGGAGAACTATACAGTATTGCAGCGCAAATTTTTGGATAAAAAAGAATCCTTTTGTGAAAAGGATTCTTTTTTATAGCCAAATTAATCGCGATATTGATCATGAATAGGTTGAAAAAGGTCTTCCTCGACATCTCTAACCATTGAAAAATGATCAACGTTATAATGTCCATGTAGAGTTTTATTATGATGACCAATAATTTGCTCTGCAGATAACACGTTAGAATCAGTTGTGGAATGACCATTTTTAATTAATGTAACGTCAAATCCTTGTACAGTTGCTGTTCTAACGGCGGTATCGATGCAATGTTCTGTTTTACATCCACCGATAACGATATGGCTAATCTTCTCTTCTTTTAAAAGTTCAAGTAAAGAAGTGCCATAGAATGCGTTTGTTGCTGCTTTATTAATAAGGATTGCAGACTGAGGTACTTTAATTTGATTATGTACTTCAAATCCTTCTCCGCTACCAGAAGCAACATCGATATCTCTTACGAAAACAATAAGGGCATTTGAATCTATTGCTTTCTGTACGGCTGTATTTAGTGTAGATAATAGCTCGGTTTTACGAAAAACTTCATTTTCTTGTTCATTTCCATCCATTAATTCTTGCTGAGCATCGATAATTAATAGTGCTTGTTTCATTCGATATCCCCTTTAATATAAAATAAATTCCACTTTACATATTCTTTTGTATTGTAAGGAACTCCTCTTTTTTCTAAGAAGTAGACGATAGATTTACAAAGTTGTCAAATAAATTTCATTCTCATAGAGTATAAAAACATGTATGATAGGAAGTGGAGAATTTTTGAGTAGGTGGGAATATCATGCAAACAGTAGAAGATTATCTTTCATTCTTACATACGAAAGGATTTAAATTATCAGAGGAAGCACAAGGATTTATTATGTTCGGACAAGGATATACTGGTGCATCTGATGGGATTGTGAACGTAGCAATAGAAGCGACGATTAAACATCAATTACAGTTTGATGGCAGTTATTTTGTTGCGTTATTAGAACGCTTGAAAGAAGAAGAAATTACAGATAAAAAAAGCGCTAAGGCTTTTATGCGGAAGTTACAAGCATAACTTCACGCAGCCCGCGCTTCTTTTTTCGTTTTAGAAGGTAGTTCAACAAAAACCATGCCTAGGAAAATACATAAACAACCGATAATGGCAGAAATAGAAAGTTGTTCGTTTGCAACTAGAACGCCTGTTAATGCAGCAAAAACGGGCTCCATTGCAAAAATAATTGCTACTCTTGTTGGAGAAGTATGTTTTTGTGCCGATGTTTGAATGAAAAAAGCAATGGATGTCGCAAATAGGGAAGTTAGAAATAGAGCGAATAAAAAGGATTGATTCGTCCATAGTGAAACTGAAAATAATTTTTCCCAATCTTCAAACAAAAAAGCGCAAATAGAAGAAAATATACCGACAGCTAATACTTGAGAGGTGCTTAGTAATAAAGGTGATATTTTCTTAGAAAAGAAACCGTTAACAAGAATATGGGCAGCAAAAGCAACTGCACAACCGAGAACGAGTATATCTCCAATGTTTAATTGAAAAGAATCACCAGCCGTTAATAAGTATAAACCTGCTGTTGCTACAGCAATGCCCATTACGATAAAAATGGTAGCTTTTTGTTTTAAAAAGATAAAAGACAAAATTGGTACCATAACGATACTAAGCCCTGTTAAGAAACCAGCTTTTGAAGAAGTTGTATAAAGTAAGCCGAATGTTTGTAATACATAGCCAATACATAAAAAGAATCCAACAATTAATCCAGCGAAGCTACTCTGTTTTATATCTTGTTTTGAAGCTCTTTTTGAGAAAATCATTTGAACGAATAATAAAATAATTCCAGCGAATAAAAAGCGAATACCATTAAAAGTAAATGGACCAACGAAAGACATAGCATTTTGAACGACAACAAACGTAGCTCCCCAAATAAAAGAGACAAATAATAAAGCAAGAGGAGCAACCCAATCTTTTTTCACACTCATACCCCCGTTAATTTTGTAAGATAGCTTTTCTAGCTAATTCATCAGCAACTTTATTTTGACTACTTGGAATCCACTTAATAAAAAAGAGATCGAAACTTTTTATGTACTGCAGTGCTTCCTCTAATAGTGGTGCAAATATTTTATTTTTTGCGTATTCTTTTTCGACAGCTCGCTCGACAAGCTGCGAATCGGTACGAAAAGAGACAATGTTATAATTATGCTCCGTGCAATATTTTAATGCCGCAAGTAAAGCGTGGTATTCTGCTTCATGATTGGACATTGTCCCAAGGGGCAATGATAACTGTACAGCTGGTTGCACCCCTTTAATAAACACTCCTGCACCAGAAGGACCAGGATTTCCTTTTGATGCACCATCAATATATACTTCAATCAAAATGAGAAACCTCCAAATTATAAGATGATCCCCTACTTATATGTTTCTTTGAAGTAGGGGATAGAGTGACTTAGCCGATTGTAATACTATAACGACATGTAAATGTTTCATTCGTTTGTAAAGATTGAATTCCTTTTTTTTCCTTGAAATCTTTTGCCGGATTTACTTCATCAGCAATCCCGTACCAAGGTTCAATACATAAGAAAGGTGCGTTCTCGCCTGGTGTCCATACACCCACAAATGGGAATCCGTCAAATTCTACTTTTACAAATTTATTATGTTTATGAGAACGAATAGAGATTTCATCCGTATTCATATTTTCAAAAATAAGTGCATCATTTTTGAATAAATCGTATGTAAGTGGTAATTCATTCGTATTTTCAGCGATTAATTGCTTTTTACTTGAAAGATAAGGTCCTTCTAATACGCTTGTTTCTAAGCGTTCAGAACCATTAAATGATAAATGATAATCTGTAAATGATTCGCCCTCTAATAAGGGGAAGTTGAAACCAGGATGTGCTCCGATTGAGAAAAACATCTCTTTTGAAGTAGGGTTATTTACTTTATATGTTACATGAACGATTTGTCCATCTAGCTCATAAGAAACGAGTAATTCGAATTCGTATGGGTATTTTTTTAATGTTTCTTCATTACTAGTAACAATATAAGTAATATTCGTTTCACTTTGTTCTTTTACAGAGAATGTAAGATCACGAGCAAAGCCGTGTTGTGTTAAAGAATATGGTTTACCATCTACGTAGTATGTATTATCTACTAATCGGCCGACAATTGGGAATAAAATTGGTGCGCGGCGCCCCCAATAAGTAGAATCGCCTTGCCATAAGTATTCAGTGTTATCTTCTTTTAAGCGAACGCTTTGTAATTCTGCACCTTTGTCAGAAATGGAAACGATCACTTTTTCATTTTGAATTGTTGCTGTCATGAAGTGAAACCTCCTAAATCTTTCATATGTTTTATTATACGTTGTCCAAAAGAAAAAAGGTAGTAAATGATAGGAATCTATTGACGAAAGAGTGCCTATTGCGTAAAATATAATCTTGTTGCTTAAAAACGAATAACGTGGTTCGAAACCATCCCACGTAAAAAAACTAAGGAGATTTTGTCATGAATATAAGGACATTAGTCGGTAATGGTATTTTAGCGGCATTATATATTGCTGTTTCTATGCTTATTCAGCCATTTGGCTTTACCAGTGTACAGTTTCGTATTTCAGAGATGTTTAATCATCTCGTTGTATTCAATAAGAAAGCAATTTACGGGATTGTATTAGGGGTATTTTTAACGAATCTCTTTTTCTCACCTATGATCGCTTATGATTTAGTATTTGGAGTAGGGCAATCCATTCTTGCATTACTTGCAACTATTATTTCTATGCGCTTCATTAAAGGTGTTTGGGCTCGTATGATTTTTAATACAGTTATTTTTACAGTCACAATGTTTATGATTGCAATTGAACTTCATCTTGCGTTTGATCTGCCATTTTTATTGACATGGCTAACTTGTGCAGTTGGTGAATTTGTTGTAATGGCAATTGGTATGCCTGTAATGTACTGGATTAATAAGCGAGTGCAATTTGAAAGATTTATGCAATAGATGAAAGAGCTGTCCTTACTTAGGATGGCTCTTTTTGTATGTGATTAAATTGTATATAATACTGTGACTCTTGATAAAATATAATAAAATAAATATAAGAAGTCTTATAAAAGGGGAATCTAGTATGAAATATAAAATACATTGGTTGTATAAAACGAAGCGTGGTTTACAAACTGAATTAACAACAGATTATATGAACATAGAAGAAGTGCTTCAATTTGCGGAGGATTTTGAGAAAACAGGTAGGGTGAAAGAACTTTTATTTTTCGATGAAATGGACGCGGAATGGTCATTAAAAGAAATGAAAAAACTGAGTAAGCAAGTGGAGGAAGATCCGCAAGAAATTCAAGTTTATTTTGATGGTGGTTATGATGTACAGACGAAAGAAGCTGGGGTTGGTATATGTGTATACTATAAAAAAGGAAATACAAATTACCGAATTCGTCGCAATGCATACATAGAAGGCATATATGATAATAACGAAGCGGAGTATGCAGCATTATTATACGGGATGAATACACTCGAGGAATTAGGAATTAAATATGAAGCAGTTACACTTCGTGGAGATTCTCAAGTTGTACTGCAGCAATTAGCTGGTGAATGGCCTTGCTATGATGAACATTTAAATCATTACTTAGATCAAATTGAACAAAAAGCGAAGCAAATGAAATTAAAACTTATTTGTGAACCGATATCTAGAAAACAAAATAAAGAGGCACATCAATTAGCAGCGCAAGCATTAGAAGGGACGACAATTGATAGTCATAAAGAAATAACCGAATAGAGAGGTGCACACGTGAAGAAGAAGCAACTCATTACAGAGGTAAATGACTTATTAGAAACGTATTGCGGAGGGTGTTTCCTGCAGGAACATAATCGGAAAAATCATAGTAAATACTATGCCCATTCTTTTTGTATACGGCAATGTACGGTTGGAGAGAAGTTGAAAAAGTATGGGGAGCAATTGTCATAAAAAAACATCCAGAGAATTTTCTCTGGATGTTTTTTAGTGCTTCGCTTCATGTAATTGATGCTCGCATTTACTTAATTTTTTTTCTTCATTCATTAGAAATGGCTCATCTAAATCCGTTGCAACGGATTTCATGATTTCAAGCTGAGAACGAGCCGATTCTACTGCAGTAGTGGCATGCTCTAATGTGTCTGGATCCATTGAAATTGTTGCAGAACCTACCATTTTTTGTGCAGTTTCTACACGGAATTTTACTTCTTCAAAATCATTTACATGTGACCCCATTGTTATTGCCTCCTTTGTATTTTGCGCATTTCACATAGTTTTTGCTCTGGAAAACGGAAATATACAAAGGAATAACAAAGGAATAACAAAGGAGGTTACCAAGTAAGGTAACCTCCTGTCATATGTGGGATTAAAGTTTTGCCACGTTAGCAGCTTGAGGTCCACGGTTTCCTTCAGTAATGTCGAAAGATACTTCTTGACCTTCCTCTAAAGCTTTGTAGCCGTCGCTTTGAATAGCAGAGAAATGTACGAATACATCTTCAGAGCCTTCCATTTCGATAAATCCAAAACCTTTTTCATTGTTAAACCATTTTACTTTTCCTTGCATGTCACAATTCCTCCTAAAAACGATTCCTTTTTTCATTTAGTGAAATTCATTAAAAAATAATAAAAATAAAAAATGCTATATTCTCGAATATTCTGCTAAATGATTAATTTAAATATACATGAATTGGTAGAATTTAGTCAAGTAAGCGTTTTAAAAATTTTGTATTTTGAATTAATTTTTTCTTGAGTTTTTAAAAAGGTATAGGACAAGCCGAGTATGTAATATTCTTAAGTGAATGCTGTACATAATGAGGTGAAAGAATGGATGAGTCTTATTTATTAGATAATGAAGGGATGAAAAATAGAGTCGACATACCAAATTGGGTTGCAAAAGAATTTCATGATTTTTCGAGTGTCGTGTTAGAACCAACCTTCCCGTGTTATTTCGGTTTAACAGCTTTGAAGAAGAATGAACTTCGTTATTCATTTCTCTCTCATAATGATTGGAGTCATTTGCCCAATACAATGTTAACTTTTTTGGAGCTAATGAAAGAGCGGCCGATTGTAAGAAGAGGATTTTTTCTTTTTGTGGAACCGGAATGTGAAGAAAAATCAATCGAATATTATCGAGATTATTTTTGGAAAGTACTACAATATTTGCATGAACAAGATAATCAATTATGGCCAAAGCAAATCCCGAAAAATCCAGACCATCATTTATGGGAATTTTCATTTGGTGGTGAACCAATATTTGCATTTGGGAATGCGCCAGCTTATAAACAGCGAAAGACTAGGCATTTAGGAAATTCTCTCGTTATTGGATTCCAGCCACGAACTATTTTCGATGGATTAGAAGGAGATCGTCCTAAAGGGTCGTATTCAAGACAAATGGTCCGTGAACGAGTTGAAAAGTGGGATCAGTTGCCGAAGCACCCTAACATTAGTCACTACGGCGATCCTAATCATCGTGAATGGAAACAATATTTCATAGGGGATGATATTGAGCCGATTAAAGGTAAATGTCCTTTTCATCATAGGGTAGAGAAATAAGAGCCATCAACTGGATGGCTCTTTTGCATATTTTGGATAAAAAAGGGTATTGTATTAGTGAATAATTTTTATGAAAGCTAGTCTATTTTCTTTATTTGCATCATTACTTAATAGTAAAAGAAGTAGAAAGGATAGAGTGATGTTTGGAGCAATTATACAACAAATAGTATTAGGTATTTCATTAGCTGCACCTGTAGGTCCGATTAATATTGAAATGTTAAAACGAGGAATTGAACGTGGATTTTGGCATGCGTGGATTGTTGGAATCGGAGGAATGACTGCTGATATTTTGTTTATGCTGCTTATTTATTTTGGTTTATCTTCTGTGTTTATGTATACATATGTACAAGCTTTTATGTATTGCGCTGGTTTTTTCTTGTTGTTTTATTTAGGGTTTCAAAGTGTAAAACAAGGAATTTCTCACTCTAATATGGAATATAAACAAGAAGAGATAGGTGGACTTAAACAATCTTTTATGGCAGGATTTCTAATTGCGATATCCAATCCATTAAATCTCGTTTTTTGGTTTGGTATATATGGAAGTACACTTAGCTCGTTGCTTACAAAGGTAACGAAACAAGAAGCTTTTTTGTACAGTCTTTGTATTATTGTTGGTATTATTTTGTGGAATTTAAATATTGCTTTTTCTGTACATTTTGGAAGAACTTTATTAAAGAAAAAAGCACTTGGCTATATTACAGCCGGAGCAGGTATTATTTTAGTAGGATATTCTATCCATTTTGCATACAAAGCTTTACAGTTGTTCATATAAGATTGAAGGGGAGATTTTTATGTATCGAACCACTATTGACGGAAAAGAAATTATCATCACTTTAGCACCAAAAATCCGAAAAGAACTTACTGATAGAAATCCACTATATGAAGCGGTCTTTAAAAATGCAGCAAGGTTGCTGCAAACGAAACAACCAACGTTTGCGGTAAATCATGAAGTATTTGGGCTTATTATTGGAGAAGTACAAAGGGGTGAAGTAACAGTGTTTGCAGTAGAACACATTATTCCGAAGCAAAATATATTTGGTCCGAACACTTTTTTCTCTACAATAGAACAGCAGGCAAATTTGTAAAGTGAATAGAATAAGAATGAAATAGAAAAAAATGGTCGTAACGATATGTTGCGGCTGTTTTTGTGGAAAAGGGGGAAGTAAGATGAAGAGAGTGGTGAAAGAGTTTTTTTTACAACATGATATTGTTATTATGTATAGTGTTCTATTAATTTTTATTATTATTTTAAAAATGCAATTTTTTACATGGATTGGTATGTTAGCGTGTATGTTTGGGATTGTTTTTTATACGTTTAACGAATATATGACACACCGTTTTTTATTCCATTTAAAGCCGCCTAAAAACGCATTTTTATTAAAAATGTTAAGAAGATTACATTATGATCATCACGTATATCCAGATGATTTAAAACTTTTATTTTTGCCTGTATGGTTTAGTATACCTAGCTTTACTATATATTTACTTATAACGTATGGTATTACAAAAAGTGTTACTGTTACACTTTCATTCGGAATCGGAATGATTATCATGCTCCTCGTTTATGAATGGAAACATTATATTGCACATAAACCGATTCGTCCCTTCACTAAGTTTGGAAGATGGCTAAAAAAACAGCACATATTACACCATTATAAAAATGAAAAGTTTTGGTTCGGAGTTTCAAATCCAGTATTCGATTTTATATTTAGAACACTTAAAGATGGAAAAGACGTTGAATTAAGTGAAACAGCTCGTAATTTAGAAAAGGAGACAAAGAAAGAAGTAGTGCGATAAGCACTACTTCTTTCTTCTATTTTAATGGGAATAAAAGTTTAATCGAATCAATCAAATTTTATGTTAAAAAAGTATATTGAAAATTTAGGAGAAAATGACGAAAAATGTCTATCGAAAAATCTTTGCAGGAATGTATGGATTGTCTAAAATGAAAATAAGTTTCTGAATATTTATAAAATTTAGTATTTATGTATGCAAGGTGAATTGTATTTTAAGTTAAGAGAGGGGACCAGAGAATGAAACGAGATGATACGTCAGCACGTAAGTTAAAAAATGAGGTGAATTATACAGAAGTTGTTCAGTCTGAAGAGTTTCAATTGTTATTAAATACGAAAAAGAAGTTTATCATTCCGATGAGTATTTTCTTTTTAAGTTTTTTTATAGCACTACCTATTTTAACATCGTATTCAAAGGTGCTTAATACACCGGCATTTGGTGATGTGACATGGGCATGGGTATTTGCTTTTGCGCAATTTATTATGACATGGTCATTATGTATGATTTACAGCAAGAAAGCCGAATCCTTTGATGAAATTTCGCAAAAAATTCTGCAAGATATGCAAAAAGGGAGGGGCTGAATTTGAATACTACTGCGTTTGCACTATTTTTAATTATTGTTCTTGGTACGCTCGTCATAACCTATTTTGCATCAAAAAAAACGAAAAATGCGAGTGAATTTTATACGGCTGGAGGGGGATTAACTGGCTGGCAAAATGGTCTGGCTATTGCTGGGGATTACATGTCTGCTGCGTCATTTCTTGGTATAGCCGGAGCGATAGCGTTAACTGGGTTTGATGGGTTCTTTTATAGTATCGGCTTTTTAGTTGCTTATTTAGTTGTTCTATATCTTGTCGCAGAACCGCTTAGAAATTTAGGGAAGTACACGTTAGCGGATATGATTGCGGCACGTTTTGATGCGAAAAAAGTTCGTGGTATAGCAGCGCTTAATACGATGACGATTTCAATTTTTTATATGATTGCACAATTAGTTGGTGCGGGTGCACTTATTAAACTATTATTAGGTATTGAATATACAACATCTGTATTAATCGTAGGTACACTTATGACTGTGTATGTTATTTTTGGAGGAATGACAGCTACGAGCTGGGTTCAAATTGTAAAGGCTGTACTACTTATGGCAGGGACATTTATTATTTCTGTTATCGTTTTCTCCAAATTTAATTTCAGTGTGACTGAAATGTTCGCTCACATGAAAACAGCTACTCCATTAAAAGATTCGTTTTTAAATCCAGGAGTAAAGTATAAGGATGGTCTTGATACACTTTCTTTAAATTTAGGACTAGTCCTTGGTACAGCGGGATTACCACATATTCTTGTCCGCTTTTTTACAGTACGTGATGCAAAAACTGCACGTCAATCTGTTGTATATGCAACGTGGTTAATTGGCGCGTTTTATATTATGACAATTTTCTTAGGGTTTGGAGCAGCAGCGTTTGTAGGAAATGAGGCGATTATTAAAGCAAACCCTGCTGGTAATATGGCAGCACCTTTATTAGCAAAAGCATTAGGCGGAGATTTCTTATTTGCTTTCGTATCAGCAATTGCTTTTGCAACTATTTTAGCTGTAGTAGCAGGACTTGTGTTAACAGCAGCATCAGCATTCGCGCATGATTTTTATAATGAGATTATCCGTAAAGGAAAATCAACGGAAAAAGAGCAAGTGTCAATGGCTCGTTATGCGTCTATTGGAGTAGCGATAGTATCTATTATACTTGCTTTATTTGCTCAAACATTAAACGTAGCATTTTTAGTATCACTAGCATTTGCGGTTGCAGCGAGTGCAAACTTACCGGTTATATTATTTACAATCTATTGGAAGCGTTTTAATACAACAGGAGCAATTTCTGGTATGATTGTTGGTCTTGTATCAGCGATTGTTCTTGTAGCGTTAAGTCCAAATGTTTGGAACCCAGTAGCTGGAAAAGCTATTTTTGTTGGAGAAGCGATATTTCCATATACGACACCTGGAATTATTTCGATCCCGCTCGGGTTTCTTGCAGCATATTTAGGAACTGTTTTCTCTAGTAAGAAAGAAGATGCAGCGAAATTTGATGAAATTCTTGTGAAATCTAATACTGGTCATGGTATTAGTGATGCATCTTCGCATTAAAAAAAGAGGAGCTTTTCGAAATATAAGAAAAGCTCCTCTTTCTTTTGACATTTTCTTATAACGTGAAACTTTAATCAGTGTGGGGGATTGTTCATCCCCCCACACTGATTATTAGCTCTCACCAATCGGGCGTTTATGGGCAGTTAATCTCCCACCTAACTTCTTTGCTCCAGCTGAATTTGGGGGTGGGAGTTTTACTGCCCACAAATAGTGGGATAAATATTACTTTAATTTTGGTAGGATTTGTCTTGTGTTTGTGGAATGAAAATAGGCAGGGAGAAATTTAACTCATCATGGCACCAGCGCAGCTTTGTGAAAAATAAGTTGTTATGGAAGGTGGAAGAAATGATGAAGACAAAACAAACCGATGAATTATTAGCAAAAGATGAGCAATATGTGTGGCACGGAATGCGTCCCTTTAGTCCAAGTAGTACAATGGTAGGGGCAAAAGCAGAAGGGTGCTGGGTTGAAGATATACAAGGAAAAAGATACTTAGATGGTATGAGTGGTCTTTGGTGTGTAAATAGCGGATATGGAAGAAAAGAGCTTGCAGAGGCAGCTTATAAGCAATTGCAAACATTATCATATTTTCCGATGTCACAATCACATGAACCAGCAATTAAGCTCGCTGAAAAGTTAAACGAGTGGCTTGGTGGAGAGTATGTTATTTTCTTCTCTAATAGTGGATCAGAAGCGAATGAAACCGCTTTTAAAATAGCAAGACAATATTATGCTCAAAAAGGTGAACCGCATCGTTACAAATTTATGTCACGTTATCGTGGTTATCACGGAAACACAATGGCGACGATGGCAGCGACTGGACAAGCACAGCGTAGATACCAATATGAGCCATTCGCTTCAGGTTTTTTACATGTAACGCCTCCAGATTGTTACCGCATGCCAGAAATGGAATCACAAAATATTTATGATGTAGAATGCGTAAAAGAAGTAGATCGTGTTATGACATGGGAATTAAGTGAAACGATAGCAGCATTTATTATGGAGCCAATTATTACAGGCGGAGGTATTTTAATGCCACCACAAGACTATATGAAAGCAATTCACGAAACATGTCAAAAACACGGAGCACTACTTATAAGTGATGAAGTTATTTGTGGTTTCGGGCGTACAGGAAAAGCATTTGGGTTTATGAACTATGACGTTAAGCCTGATATCGTTACGATGGCAAAAGGTATTACGAGCGCATATTTACCATTATCAGCAACAGCTGTAAAAAAAGAAATTTATGAGGCATTTAAAGGAACAGGAGAATATGAATTCTTCCGCCATATTAATACATTTGGTGGAAATCCAGCGGCTTGTGCATTAGCGCTTAAAAACTTAGAGATTATGGAAAATGAAAATTTAATTGAGCGCTCTGCACAAATGGGTTCACTTTTATTAAATCAATTAAAAGAAGAAATTGGGGCACATCCGCTTGTTGGAAATATTAGAGGGAAAGGGTTATTAGTTGGAATCGAACTAGTAAATGATAAAGCGACGAAAGAACCAATTGATAATGACAAAATTGCAAGTGTTGTAAATGCTTGTAAAGAAAAAGGGCTCATTATTGGGCGTAACGGTATGACAACAGCAGGATATAATAATGTCTTAACATTGGCACCGCCGCTCGTTATATCAAGTGAAGAAATTGCTTTCGTTGTTGGTACGTTGAAGACGGCGATGGAGCGTATTTAATTAATTGAGCGAGCTGTAATATACAGCTCGCTTTTGTTTATTACGTGAAATAGGATAGCTTTTTAAAGGAAGGGATATTAATGGAGAAATATGATCCTAACAAACATTATCACATCGGATATTATGAAGATGGATATGATTTAGAAGTGACAGCGTACAAAAGAATAAATGAACCAATTTGGGATGCCTATATTCCACACTATGAGGTAGATGATTTTTACAAAAAAGTGGAGGAAATGAAGCTAGGTGAATATATAGATGATTATGGCATTAAGGTGTATTCATTTAGTAATGATATCGATGATGAAGAAGCGCGAACTATGTTTGAAAACTGGTTAAAAATGAATGGAATTGTTTAAAGATAAAATGAAAAAGGAGATTGCTATCTTATAAGATAGCAATCTCCTTTTATTATATGAAACTTATTTACTTGCTTTCATTGCTTTATCTTTTGCACCAAAAGTGTATTTTAACATTGGTGGTGTAATCATTGTAGTTAAAATAACGACAATAACGATAGCTGTAAAGTAATCTTGTGCTAATAGGCCAGAAGAAAGTCCTGTTCCTGCGATGATAAGTGCAACTTCACCACGAGAAACCATACCAGCACCGATAATTGCAGAAGACTTTGCATCAAATCCAGTGATTCGTGCACCGAATCCACAACCAATTAGTTTTGTGAATACAGCGATAACTGTTAATGCTAAGATGAACCAAATTTGATCGCCAATACCGTCAAATGTAATATTCATACCGATACTAACAAAGAATACTGGAACGAACATAGCGTAAGCAATTGGTTCTACTTTCTTTTCTACTTCATGTTTGTAGTTCGTTTGAGAAATAGCGATACCAGCTGCGAAAGCACCGATAATACCAGCAATTCCTAATAGTTCGCCGAAGTATGCGAATGAGAAACAGATGATAAGCGCAGCACTAACGATAGACTCAGATACGCGAAGCGGTGATAACCAACGCATGATTGCTGGAACACCTTTCCAACCAATTAAAATGATAGAAGCAAAGAATACTACTTTCTTCAAGATAATCATTGTTAAGTTAACGTCATCTGTTCCTAAGAAGCTCATTGCAAATGCTAATAAAATAACAACAAGAATGTCATCAAATACAGCGGCTCCAAGCATCGTCGTACTTTCACGTGTTTTCATTTTACCTAAATCACGAAGTGTTTGAACGGAAATACTAACACTTGTTGCACATAGAAGTAATCCTAAAAAGACAGCATTCCCTTGTTCCATACCGACAACAAGACCGGCAACGTAACCACCTACGAATGGAAGAACGATACCTCCAAGTGCAACAGCTAAAGAAGAATTACGATTTGCGTTTAATTCTTCTAAGTCTGTTTCAAGTCCTGCCATAAACATTAAAAGAATAACTCCGACATTACTTAATTGTGTTAGAAGCTCTGAATTTTCAATCCATCCGAATATAGCTGGACCGATAACGATACCAACAATTAATTTACCGAGTACAGAAGGTTGACCTAATCTAACACTAAGGTCACCAGCGAGCTTTGTACTTAATAAAATAAGTGCAATCTGAAAGAAAAATTCGAATTCCATTTGATCCTCTCCTCATCATTTTTTATTTTTATCATACGATTTCTCGGAATTTGCCTAATGATAATATGTAAAGATCCATTAAACAAAGGGTCTGATTACGAGTTCTTTTGAACTTGTAATTTGAACCTGTAATTAATATATAATAAAATTTATTAAAAATCAATGAAAAAATAGCAGATTTTCATGAGAGGATTCGTTTTAGAAACGGGGGATATAGATATATAATAGGAAGTAATACAGTTTACATATAATGAATGGAGAAAGAAAAATGTTATTAAATCAACGTTTTACAATTGGGGAAATGGCGAAAATGCATAATATAGCGGAATCTACATTACGTTATTATGATGAAAAAGGGATTTTTCATCCGTCAATTGTTGACCCTCAAACCAATTATCGTTATTACACAATTGATCAGTTTTCACTATTAGATACGATTAAATTTTTACGCCAATTGAACATCTCGTTAAAGGAAATAAAGAAATATATTGATGAACGAAATCCATCTTATGCGCTGAATTTACTTGAAAAACAACAAGAAATGATGCTGAAAAAACAAAGAGAAATCGAGTATGCTTTGGCAAAAATGGAACATAAAATCCATTTAATGAAGAAAGCGACGAAATCTGAAGCAAATCAAATTATTTATAAAAAGATACCGAAACGAAAAATTACAGCAATTGCAGTTGCACCAAATACAACGGATGATATGTTTGAATATTATATCCATTCGTTGCAAAAAAATATGAAGCAAATTGATAATAGTTTATTTTCAGGTGATATCGGTGTAACAGTTTCAAAAAAAGCATTAATGCAAAATGAGTTTCAAGCATATAACAGTGTGTTTATTTTATTGGATTACATGCCTTTTGAAGCGCATACTTCAGATGAAATAAAAGAAGGGATATTTGCCTGTTCTTATCACCATGGACCATATGAAGAAACAGACGCAACGTATACGGAATTATTAAAGCACATTGATAACGAAGGATATGAAGTGTGCGGAGATGCACTGGAACTTGCATTAATTGATTGGTCCGTAACAGAAAATCCGAAGGAGCAAGTAACGGAAATTCAAATACCTGTTGTTAAAAAATAGGCTTATATATTTTTCGATTCTCTATTGACCTTCAAGTAACTTGAAGGTTTAAACTGTGAACAGAGGATTGAAAAAGGAGCATTTATATGATGGAAACAACAGAAAAATTAAGAGAAAAACCAATTAAAAGTTTATTTATTACGTATTTAATACCAGCTGTTCTTGGGATGGTATTAATGTCGGTTAATATTGTGATTGATGCAGTCATGATTAGTAGAGGAGTTGGAGCGAACGGTTTAGCCGGAGTAAACGTAGCTATTCCAGCATTTTCAATTTTCTTCTCTATTTCATTATGGATTGGAATGGGCGGAGCAACGCTATATTCCATTGCACTAGGTGAAAATAAACTGGAAAGAGCAAGGTCTATCTTTACTCAATCTATGACAGTAGCAGTTGTTATCGTTGGCGTTTTAGCGGCTATTTGCTTATGGAGAATAGAAGATTTAGCATATTTATTTGGTGCGAATGAAGTGATTTTACCATACGCATTAGACTATTTACAGGTGTTATTAACATTTGGAATGATATACGTTTTAGAAAATATTTTAAGTACATTTATACGAAATGACGGAAATCCTAATTTAGCAATGGCAGGTCTTGTTGTAACGGCTGTATTAAATATAGTGTTCGACTATATTTTTATTTTCATCTTTGGATGGGGTGTAACTGGTGCTGCTTCAGCTACTATTCTTTCGGCGGCAATTGGTTTCCTTGTATTATTAACTCACTTCTTTAGAAAAAGTAGTATTTTAAAATGGACGAAATTCCACTTTGAATGGGATACGGTTAAACAAATTATGGTGATCGGTTTCCCAAGCTTTACAGCAGAAAGTACAGTTGCAATCGTAACAATCGGTTTTAACATTGCATTCGTTCAATATGCAGGAGAAATAGGAGTCGCTTCCTATGCGATGGTGAATAGTATTCATGCAATGACATTACTATTATTCTTCGGTGTTGGTGCAGCATTACAACCAATCGCTAGTTTCCATTACGGTGCAAACTTATCAGAAAGATTGCGTGAAGGATTACAGTTTGCTGTGAAAATTGCGCTTGTACTCGGAGGCATTGCGATTGTTGTCGGTTTATTCTTTGGGAAATATATTATAGGTTTATTTAATGTTCAATCGCCAGAACTATTGGAGTTAACGTTAACAGGTATTAGTTTATTCTTTATTCAATATGTATTTTTAGGCTATAACATTGTGTATGGAGAGTATTTCCAATCAGTGCGACAAACGAAAAAATCAGTACTTATAATAATGAGCCGAGGTTTACTATTTGTTATCCCATTGTTATGGATTATGCCAAAAGTATTTGGTATAAACGGAATTTGGCTCGTTATGCCAGTAGCGGAAGTATTGACAGCAATTATCGTATTTACGATGAATCGTATGAAACATCCTGTTCCGTTAAACATGGCGAGAGAGAAAAAAGCAATATAGTGAAGAAAATCCCCTTGAACAAGTAAGGGGATTTTTTTTCATTCTTTTAAACTAATTGCAAAAGATCCATCTGTCTCCTGCACAGAAGCGAAAGCCACATTTTTAATATTTGTAACGCCTTTCTCCATTAACTCTGCATGTAACCACTTTTCATTTTTATGGATTAATTTTAAGTTATCGTATTGAATTTGTGAATCAACGATAAGAGCAATTGGTAAGCCTGCATACTTAACATTTATATTCAAATCTTTTGGAGTCAGAGGCACAAGTTCTCTTTTTGGTAAAATACTAATAGCTCCATTCGCTTCTAATATCGCATACTCAATTTCATGAACACTTGGATATCCTGCGACGCGAAGGTTAGAAAGCAATTCAGGGATCGGATATCTACTTTTTTGTAAGTTCTCAAAAATAATATCACCATGTTTAATTAAAATAATGGGGTGTCCGAGAATAAAACGATTTAGTTTGTTGAGTAGGCTTAATTTTGTAAGAAGCAAATGCAAACATGTAATAACGACCATACCGAGAAATGCTTGTAAAGCACCAGCGACTGGTATGGCTTGAAAAGCTAAATAAGATAAAAAGATAATAGCCCCAAAATCATGAGGAGTTAGTTGTGCTAATGCAGATTTACCAAGTAGCTTAAGTGATAGTAAAAATAAGATGAAAAAGAATGATACGTTACATAAAAAGAGAAGCAATAGGGACACTCCTTCGTGCGAAGTTGTACTTACTATTCCCGAAATTAATAGAAATATTACCTTTTGGAGGATAAATTAGGCTTAATTGGAATTTGTCTGTATACAAACGAATAAATGGATATTATGATGAAGGAAGTAAAGGGAATAGGGGTATATGGATATGAGAAAGAAGAAAATAATCAAGTATATTTTAGTTGTTATAATGATTTGCGCCGTATATGCGGGGTTTTTACAATATAACATTTATAAGCATGGGCATATGAATGCAATTGATGATGCGGATTATATAATTGTACTAGGATCGAAAGTAAATGGAACAAAACCTTCGTATTCATTGCAATATCGTATTGATAAAGCAGCTGAGTATTTAAAATTACATGATAAAACAATTGCTATTGTATCTGGAGGCCAAGGAAAAGGTGAAGATATTACAGAAGCATTAGCGATGAAACAAGGATTAATGAAACAAAATATTGCAGAAGACCGCATTATAATGGAAGATAAGTCGACGAGCACAGATGAAAATATTAAATTCTCAAAACCGTTAATTCCAGCCAATATGAAAAAAGGTATGATCGTAACAAACGATTTCCATATGTTTAGAGCGAAAAAAATAGCTGCAAAACAAGGTTTGCAATTAGAAGGGCTTCCGGCCAAAACACCGAAGCCAATTATCATTCCATCGAATGTACGAGAATATTTAGCGATTACGCAATATTGGTTTATGAATCGAATATAGTTAAAGTAATCCCGCCCAAAATTTGAGGCGGGATTTATTTCGAGGAAAATCTTACAAAAATGTCATGTTCATGAAAGGTAAAGCGATAGTTTCTGGAAAGGTTTCCTGACATAATGAAGGTAACAAAAAACTTTAGAGGTGAATCGTATGAAAGGAAATAATATTTTATCCTCGCTATGTTATTTTAGTATCTTTTTTGCACCATTTTTACTACCAATTATTGTTTACTTCGTTGCGGAAGATGAAGTGAAATATCATGCGAAAAAAGCATTTTGGTCACATGTTTTCCCATATGCAATTTTATTTGGAGGGTTAGCTTTATCAGGAGTATACGGTTTAAGTTTCAATCAGTCTGAGAGCGTTGGAATTGGGATGGTTATAACGTATGCAGTGTTTATTCTTGTAGGAATTTACTACTTCATTTGGAATATTGTTAAAGGTATTAAAGTATTGAAAGCAGCTTAACATTGTCGTTATGTGTGTAAAGTCGATATAATTTCATTTACCATATTAATATGTATTTAAAAAAGAGCAACTCACAAAGGAGTGCTCTTTTTTTGCTTATAAGTTGTGAATAATGAAAAAGATATGTTAATTTTTTATTATGAAGAGAAAAAAGGAGTGGTTTTTATGAATGAGATGATACATAAAATGGAGCAACACGTTTCAGTTCGTAAATATAAAGAAGAACCAATTTCAAAAGAGATAGTAGAAAGAATGGTGCAAGCTGCGCAGCATGCAGCTTCCTCACATTTTGTACAGGCGTATTCTCTTATATATGTAACAGATCAGGAACTAAAGGTTAAACTAGCTGAATTATCCGGGAATCGTCATGTGAAAGACTGCGCAGCATTCTTTGTATGCTGTGCGGATTTAAAACGTCTAGAAACTGCATGTGAGAAACATGGAACAGAAATTAAACATGAGGGAGTAGAGGACTTTATTGTAGCAACAGTAGATGCCTCATTATTTGCACAAAACTTAGCACTTGCAGCTGAATCATTAGGATACGGCATTTGTTATATTGGCGGAATTCGTAATAACCCGAAAGAAGTGAGTGAATTGCTTTATTTACCGGATAAAGTATATCCGGTATTCGGAATGACAGTGGGCGTACCAAATGAAGAGCATGGAGTTAAGCCGCGTTTACCGGTAGCGGCCATTCTTCATGAAAATGGATACGATGAAAAGAAATATGATGAATTATTAAACGAATATGATGAAACGATGAGTGGGTATTACAAAGAAAGATCGTCAAATCAAAAAAACGTAACATGGACGGAATCAATGAGCTCATTTATGTCCAAAGAGAAAAGAATGCATATGAAAGAGTTTTTAAATGAAAAAGGATTAAATAAGAAATAAGTAAAAAGGCAAACCTGGAATGCGGGTTTGTCTTTTTTGGAGGAGAAATGTATTTTTTTGCTATCATATACATAGAAATAAAAATTAATAAATTTTTACAAAAGTGATAGAAAATGAGAATGAAATGCCAATAGTAAGTAAAAGCAGCTGCTAAAGGGGAACTGAGGAAGGAAGATGTTTATGATTTTCAATTCTGAAGAGGATTTAATTATAGCTATGAAAAAACGCGATCAAGATGCTTTGAAAGAAGTAATTGATCAATATGGAAAATTAATTTTGTACATTATTCATAAATCATTAAGTACCCCTATTGAAAAACAATATGTGGATGATTGTTATAATGATGTATTTACTATCATTTGGCTTAATATCGAACAATTTGATATAGAAAAGGGAAACTTAAAATCTTGGATGATTGGTATTACTAAATTAAAGGCATTGGAATATAAAAAGAAAGTATATAAAGAGAATAAAATCGATAAAGACGTAGAAATAGATACAAGTATCCATGATAGGTATGAAATAGAACAAGAAGAAGAGATTATGGAACTCGTACAAGATTTAAATACAAAGGATCGGTATATCTTTTTAAAGAGGTATATTGATGGGTATTCCATTGACGATATTGCGAAAGAATTAAAAGTAACGGCTGACTATATATACAATCGAATTTCTCGTGAAAAGAAAAAACTTCAAAAACTGTGGAAAGGGAGTGTGTAATATGGATAAAAGATTATTATCGATGTTAAATGAGCTCCAATATTCAGAAGAAGAAATTACACGTTTAGAGAAAGAAGCGAATGAGTCTATAAATATAGATAAGTATTATGTGAGAAATGGAGAACTGCTAAAAAAATTAACTTTACAAATGCTTGAAGAGTCAATTCGCGAAGAGTTACAAAAAAATGAAGAAATTGAGGATGAACTGTTAGTAGAAGAGGGATGCATGGTAAATACAAAAGTAATACCGAATATTTATACTGTAGGTGCAACTTTTTACTATTATATCGTTTTAACAAATAAAAGGTTGCTGATGAAAGGATTAGATTGTTATTTTAAAAAGGTAAATGAATACAGTATGTTAATAGAAGATATTCAAGCAATTTCACAACATAAAAAAATGAAAAACGTATACGGGATTAAATATAATAAAAAATATATACAATTTGGAAGTATAGAGCACGAACAAGAACTAGCTATGATTATTATGAAATTAAAACAGCATGGAGTAAAAGAAGAGAAATATAAAGATTTTGAGAAAGGCTGGATGATTTATTTCAATGTTCTTGTCATAGTAACATCCGGTCTTTTATTTTTAAAATATTTAATGTAAAAAGCGGCATAATAGCCGCTTTTTATGGTTTAGTTAGTATTCTATTGATGATCTTGTAGCTTTAAAATATTCTTCTCATGAAAGAATCATCAGTGGGACTACTAATTGTAAACTGACAATAAAGTTATTTAATTTAAAAACTTAAAACACGTATAACCCCGTTCCGATTTTAAGACGGGGTTAAAATAAATTTGTTTAATTTTTGATGTGAAATACTCCACTGCACTTAAAAATACACCAAACCAATAAATTCGTTTAGATCTATGTGTTATTGCACACTCTAAAGCACCTTCTAATTTAAAAAACTTATTTATAACAAATTCAAACTTTCAATGAGAAGATAAATGCCTGTACAACTCAAAAGGGTATATGTAAAAAATTTAAAAATCCGTTGATTAAGCCATTTGAAAATAATTTGGCCTATAAACAAACCTAAAAATACAATTGGAATTGCATAAAAACTTGATTCCCAAATTGCTTTGTTTGTGCCAGTAAAGAGTATTTGAGTGACTAGACTAATGAAATATATAAACAGATAAAAAGCCAATGTAGTTGCTCTTAACTTCTCTTTTTTCGTATCAGTTCCTGTAAAGTAAAGTAACAGGGGTGGTCCTGGCATACCGATACTTGTCGTTAAAAGACCGGATAATCCACCCACTAAGAAATCTCTAGATTTTGTTGATTTAATCTTAAAGTTGCATATTAGCATCAACGTTAATAGTAAGAGCAGGATGCTAATTGCTAATTTAAATGTGTTGATGTTAATGGAAATGAAAATTAAAATACCAAAAGGAACACCAACTATACTTCCGAAAATTAATCTTTTCAGTAGAATAAAATCAATGTCCATTCTTATTTTCCAAATGAGTGATATGGAAATAATTAATGATAAAATGATATTTATTTGTATAGCTTCTTGTGGTAGAAATAACATGAGCAAGAAAGGTGTTGCCATAATAGAAAAGCCAAAACCTGTACTTGTTTGTAAAATAGAAGCTACTAATATAATACATATGAAAATGAATATAATCTCCAAAATAGCCCCCCTACATAATTAGATCCAATAAATATTTTAACATAAAGTGAAATTTTAATCAGTGGGGGTTTTGTTCATCCCCCACTGATTATTAGCCACACCAATCCGGGATCTTACTGCCCGGCAAATAGCGGGATGAAAAGCGGAAAAATAGCCGCTTTTTATGTTGCGGTTAATATTCCAAAGATGATCCTGTAGCTTTAAAATATTTTTCTCGTGAAGGCGTCATTACCCGGATTGCTAATAAACAGGAAAGGAAAAGAATGAGTAATGAACTACTGATTACAGTAATTTGAACGGAAAGAAATTGTGCGGATGCTCCAATTGCTAAAATGAAAAAGATTTGGATGAAATTTTTTATTGAATCAAACACGCTATCGATACGTCCTATCATATGTACAGGGATGTTATTTTGATAAAATGTTATAAAGCCAGTACCAGCAAATGATGAAGAAATACCAAGTAAAATAAAACCGCTCGCTGCGACTATAAATGAATTTGAAAAGGCAAAAATCACATAACCTATTGCTGTGAAAATCATACCTAATCCGATACAATGTTGAATTGCTAATCGTTTGGCAAAGAGAGAGACGAGAAATGAACCGCAAATGTAAGCAGCACCAGTTATACTAACAAGCATGCTATATTCTATATCGGATAAAAACAGTACTTGATTTGTGAAAACAACTTCTTGTGAATCGAGTGCCATAGAAACAAGCATAGTGGATTGAAATAAAACGAATATGAGAATAATGTAAGTTTCCGTTCGAGCGAATGAAAAAACTTGTTTCCAATCACTTCGTAATGTTTGTACGAAAGTATTTGCAACCTCTTCGTTTTGCTTTGTTTGTAATGTAATGTTTGGCAAGAAGTAAATGAGAATGGTAGAAAGTAGAAATGAAAGTGAATTGCAGTAAATAACAAAGTCTGCCGAGTAAGTAGTGAGAAGTATTCCAGAAAGAGCTGGACCGATAATAAAAGCCCCGTTTGTACATAGGCTATTCCAAGCATTAAATTGAGCACGATCTTCAGCTCGTATAAGCATTGTTTTATAAGTGAATGAAGCTGGATCGAAAAATGATGTAGCAATGCGAGTCAAAAAGATAAAAATATAAATGGCCCAAATAGAATCAAATAGTGGAATACAGCCAATGAGAGCTGCTCGAATTATATCTGTGATGAGCATAATGGACCGTTTGTTTAATCGATCTACTATACTACCAGACCATATTTTTGTAACAACGGTGGCAATTGGACCTACAATCCATAATCCTGCTACAGCAGCAGGGGAGTTTGTGCTATTTAACACCATTAAGTTTAGAGCGATGAGATACATAAAATCACCTAAACGAGAAATTCCTGTTCCCGACAATAATAATAATTTGTTTTTCATAAACAATTGGACCTTTCTTTCATTGTTTTTTAATCCGGCAGGAAATAGCGTATTCTTCTTCTGAGGCTGATTGACGAGCGGTTTTGCTTTCCCAGCGTAATAAAACTTGTGAGATCTCCCAAGTGAGTTGTTGTAATTCCTCTGGAGTTAAAAATAAATGAGATACAATATGGCTCCCTGTATTTGTTCCTTCAGTGCCTGCTTCTTCAATATAGAAGTGAGCAGATTTTGCTTTATAGTACTTTTCAATAATCCCCCGTTTTTCCTTTGTATCTACTAATTCAAGTAAGCCTCCGTCAAATAAAATTTGGATGTGATAGTGAACGCTACCAGCAGATTTATTTAGTTTAGTAGATACTTGTTTTGCAGTGAGTGTTTCGTCTTTTAAAAGGTGAAGAATTTGAATGCGAGTTGCATTGGAAATTAGCTTTTGTTGTTCTGCTGAAATGGTAAGTCGATCTTCAAACATTTTGTTAGCTCCTTTCTTATAATCTAAATTTATTGTACGTTCTAAAAAATTAGATTGTAAGAGAAATAAATCGCCTTTTTCTTGTGAATTTCGACATAAATAAAAATGGCATGTACATATACATGCCATTAAGTGATAGTAGATTCTTCACTAAGCTCCCCATGATAAAACAAGAACAGCCATATAAAACTAACGAAAATACAGCATATAGCTAACAAGATACCAATCACTTGCGGAGAAAGAATTTCTAAAAGCCATCCTGTAATAAACATAGATAACAAGCGATCCATAGATGGAATAATGAAATGAAAAAACAGCTCAAATATGAGCTGTTTTCGTATAGTTTTTAGTTAACCTATTTCATTCATTTAGAGTTTAGCGAAAAGGATACGTATTATATTTAAAACCCTCCGCCGCCACCCCAACAGCTACATCCGATAATGATTAGAAGGATGAATAGCACGATGAGTAAAGCAAATCCACCGCCGAAACCAGCGCAACTACCACCAAAGCTCATGTTTTTTCCTCCTTTTTAGGAAATTAATCTATATAACTAATGGATTACTTTATAAGATATGTTTTTATTTAGAAAAGGAGCAAGTCTTACTTCTAATTAGACAAGAGCCTGTGATCGGATTTAAATGTGATATTTACTTTGTTTCATAGCGCTTTTTTTAAAATGGTAAAACAATATGGAAGTGTATACTAGGTGAATGTATTGCAAATGAAAGGGGTATGTAACTTACAATTACATTAAAATTTCTTTTCATAAATATAAAATTTGTAAAAAAAGCCATTTTTTTATTTTTTTATGAGTGGAAATGTACTATAATTTTACAAGTAATATTATGGGAAAAGGGAGTTTTAGTATAGAGATGGAGATGGGACAATTACACAATAAAATAGAACACAAAAAGAAAGAGTTAATTCAACTTGTTGCTAGGCATGGATTAGATCATGATAAAGTTTTGTTATTTAGTCGAGATTTAGATATACTAATTAATAAGTTTATGAATATAAAAGGAAAAGTATGTAAGTGATTAATCTTTAATTTTTTATATTAGGATTATTTACTGATAAAGGAGAGAACAGTTATTGGAACATTTACAAGAAGAGTTGTATAAACAAATAAAAGAAGAAAAAGGTGCAGTTACTATATTTTTAAAGAGCGGAGTAAGAATAGTAGGGGAAGTAGTTGGAGTAGATAGATTTACAGTATTAATATTAGTAGATGGAAAACAACAACTTATTTATAAGCAGGCAATATCAACAATTATGAAATAAGACACTCATTTTGAGTGTCTTATTTCATAATTAAATGGTTATTGTTTACATGCTTCAACGTCAATGCCAGCAGCTAGTAATTTTTTTTCTCCGTCTTGTTCAATGATTTTTTGTAATCTAGATAAGAAAGAGTCAAAATCTGTATGTTTACCAACTTGGAAAGTCATTTTATGCTCAATTGGTAGCCAAGTATCAATATCAGCTTCGTTATGCTGAATTTTTACTTCAAGTTTATCAAGTGCATTAGCAACTTTTGCTTCATACGTTTCTTTCGCTTCGAACTCCATCCATAAATCGTATAATTCCACGCCGAGAGGACCTTCTAGTGTACGTTTAATATTTAAAATGGCCTCTAGCTCATTTTTCTGTTTTTGTAATTGTAATTCACGGCTATTCATCGTATCAAAGGCAGGAATATCACCAGCTTCTGCTTCGACAAGGTCATGAATAATAACCATTTTAAGTAATTTTTCTATATTTACTTTTTGATCCAAATAAGGCTCAACTAAGATAGCCATTAGGGACATACGCCACGTATGTTCAGCAACACTTTCTTGACGTCCGTTAGAAAGCCAACTATGTCGCATTTCATATTTTAGTTTTTCTGCTAATGCAATGACTTGTAAAATGTTATGTTCCATCGTGATCCTCCTCATATTTCTATACTATAATTCTAATATAGAAATGAAATGTGTCAATTTAATGAGTATATTGCGATAAATAGATGATACGCGTATAATGATTGTTATATGTGAAAACGCATTATTAAAATAAAAAAATGTTTTACGAAAACGAAAAAGGAAGGGCAGGAATATGGGAGACGAAAATCAAGGATTAGCTAGACCGCAAAGGAAAAAAAGGAAGTTTGATATTTCTAGCCCCTTTGGCATTGTAGTAGGTTTCGTTATTTTAATTGCAGCGATCATGCTTGGCGGTGGTGGAATAAAAGCTTTTAAAAATTTCTTAGATGTTTCATCTATTTTGATCGTTATAGGGGGAACAACAGCGACAATTATTGTGGCATATAGATTTGGAGAAATAAAAAAATATACGAAAAGTATTTTTACTGTTTTACATAGAAGAGAGGAAAATCTAGAACAGTTAACGGATTTGTTCGTTGATTTTTCAAAGAAGTCTAAAAAACATGGTTTACTCTCGTTAGAAGTTGATGGAGAGCAAGTAGACAATCCTTTTATTCAAAAGGGGATTCGTTTAATGTTAAGTGGATATGATGAAGCAGAATTAAAAGAAGTATTAATGAGAGATGTTGAAACAGAAGTATATGAGTTAAGAAAAGGAGCAACATTATTAGATAAGATTGGTGATTTCGCTCCAGCGTGGGGTATGATAGGAACTTTAATTGGTCTTATTATTATGCTTCAAAACTTGCAAGATACATCGCAAATTGGTACAGGAATGGCAGTTGCTATGTTGACGACATTGTATGGATCTGTTATTGCAAACATGATTGCAATACCGTTATCTGAAAAAGTGTATCGTGGCATTGAAGATTTGTATACAGAGAAGAAGTTTGTAATAGAAGCAATCACAGAGCTTTACCGAGGACAAATTCCTTCTAAGTTAAAGTTAAAACTTGATACATACGTATATGAAACGAAGATAAAAAAAGAAAAACGAGCAGCCTAATATTTCAAGGAGTGGTATGGTGATGATAAAACGACCGCAAAAAGGATCGCCTCGTTGGATGACGACTTTTACTGATTTAACGATGTTGTTATTGACTTTTTTTGTACTATTAGTTGCTACATCAAAACAAGATACAGTAAAATTATCGAAGATGCTTGAAAAGTTTAGTGATGCAGAACAAGTGGATGCGAAAGTAATGGAAGGTACAATACCAGATATTTCACATGAAAAAAATGATGAAAAAGCAGTTTCAAAAAAACGAATGGATGAATTGTATAAAAAGTTAAAAGCATATGTAGATAATAATGGTGTTAGTCAAGTGAATGTATATCGAGAAGATACAGGTGTTAGCGTCGTTATAGTAGATAACTTAATATTCGATACAGGTGATGCGAATGTTAAGCCGGAAGCAAAAGAAGTAATTAGTCAATTAGTAGGGTTCTTTCAATCGGTACCAAACCCAATTGTTGTAGAAGGACATACAGATAGTAGACCGATTCATAATGAAAAATTTCCTTCCAACTGGGAATTATCTTCAGCACGAGCAGCTAATATGATTCACCACTTAATTGAAGTGTATAATGTAGATGATAAACGATTAGCAGCGGTAGGATATGCGGACACAAAACCAGTAGCATCAAATGATTCACCGCAAAATTGGGAGAAAAACCGGCGCGTTGTAATATATATTAAAGAATAATATATTTCCATTTTATTAATAAAATAATAAAAATACAGAAATTCTTTTAAAAAAATATTAAATTTTCTCGTTTTATTTTGTATAATGAGTGAGAATGATAAGGTAAAATATTAAGATATATTTATACATAGAGGGAGAGAACCAAAAAGAATGGCACATAAAATTTTAGTTGTAGACGATGCGATGTTTATGCGAACAATGATTAAAAACTTATTAAAAAGTAATTCAGAATTTGAAGTTATCGGTGAAGCAGAGAATGGGGTAGAAGCGATTCAAAAGTATAAAGAACTTCAACCTGATATTGTAACACTAGATATTACGATGCCAGAAATGGACGGACTTGAAGCATTAAAAGAAATTATGAAAATTGATTCGAGTGCAAAGGTTGTTATTTGTTCCGCAATGGGACAACAAGGTATGGTATTAGATGCAATTAAAGGCGGGGCAAAAGACTTTATTGTAAAGCCATTCCAAGCCGATCGTGTTATCGAAGCTTTAACAAAAGTAGCAAATAGCTAATATAGAAGGGGTGCCACAAAGAATCAAATCAATGATAGCGGATAGACGTGTGGCCCCCTTTTTTCTCGTTATAAAACACTAAATTGTTATACATAAATGAAATGTTTGTTAGACAGGTAGGGGATTAAAATGCAAACAGATCTATTAAATATATTTTTTGAAGAAGCAGAAGAACATTTACAGTCGCTAAATGAAAATGTGCTAAATTTAGAACAGAATCCTGCCGATATGGGTGTTGTAGGGGAAATATTCCGCTCAGCTCATACATTTAAAGGTATGTCTGCGAGTATGGAATTTGCGGAAATGGCAGATTTAACTCATAAGATGGAAAATGTTTTAGACGAAATCCGTCATGGAAATATGATGGTGAATGCTAATATTATTGATGTTATTTTTGAGTGCATTGATAATTTAGAAAAGATGGTTACAGATGTGCAGCAGGGCGGAATGGGTAATATTGATGTTGTATCTACAAAGCATAAATTAGAAGCATTATTAAATGGGAATGTAGAAGTTTCTATGGAACAAGTAGAGCAAAGTAGTATAAACAATGATGATACAGTTTCACATGAAGTATATATAACCGTCGAACAACAAGCCATTTTAAAAGCAGTACGTGCCATTATGTGTATTGAAGCATTACAAAATGTAGGGGATATACAA
This sequence comes from Bacillus sp. FSL E2-0195, assembly GCF_038003645.1. NCBI lineage: Bacteria > Bacillati > Bacillota > Bacilli > Caryophanales > Bacillaceae > Bacillus > Bacillus sp. FSL E2-0195. Next base: position 1,579,254 of record NZ_JBBOPN010000001.1, read on the forward strand.
AAAACGGTTCCAAGCATTGAAGAAATCGAAGCGGATGCTTTTGGATTTGAGTTTACAGTATATATGGATACTGATCGTAGTGTTGAAGAATTGAAACAGGTGGTGCTTCACGTTTCTGAAATTGAGAAAGTAGAAGTGAAGCAAGGAAATATAGCTGAAGAAGGAATCGTACAATCTATTGCAGCAACGCAGCTGGATCCATCTCTAGAGGCACGAACTCCAACAGCTAGTACTACACCGGCTAAAAGTAATACAAAAACGAAAAATGCTAAAGTAGAGAATCGTTCTATTCGTGTTCAGTTAGAAAAAATCGAAAGATTAATGAATATGTTTGAAGAAAGTGTAATTGAGCGTGGACGAATTGATGAATTAGCAGAAACGATTCAAAATAAAGAGTTAATCGAGCATTTAAATAGATTAGGGGATATTTCAAAAGATATCCAAAATGTATTGTTAAATATGCGTATGGTACCGATTGAAACGGTTTTCAATCGTTTTCCGCGTATGGTACGTATGTTAGCGAAAGATTTAGGTAAAAAAATCGATTTACAAATTAAAGGTGAAGATACTGAAGTTGATAAAATTGTTATTGACGAAATTGGTGATCCACTCGTTCATTTAATTCGTAATGCAATTGATCATGGTATTGAAACTGTCGAAAACCGACGTGATGCCGGGAAAAATGAGACCGGTACTATTAAATTAGAGGCGTTTCATAGTGGAAATCATGTCGTAATTCAAATTACTGATGATGGAAATGGTATTCATAAAGGAAAAGTATTAGAAAAAGCGATAAAAAATGGTGTTGTAACGGAATCAGAGGCAAATAAATTAACGGATCGTGAAGTGTTTGATCTTATCTTCCAACCGGGATTTAGTACAGCGGAAGTTGTATCTGACCTTTCTGGACGTGGGGTTGGATTAGATGTTGTTAAACATACGATTCATAGTTTAGGTGGGCATTTAATTATTGATTCTGAAGAAGGAAAAGGAAGTACATTCAGAATTGAACTTCCTTTAACATTGTCTATTATTCAATCAATGCTTGTTCAAACAAATGATAAGCGTTATGCCTTGCCTCTTGGCAATATTGCTGAAGCCATTCGAATTAAGAAAGAAGACATACAATCGTTACAAGGGAAAGACGTTTTAAACTATCGCAATCAAATTATTGAAGTGAAACATTTAAGTACTGTATTTGGTGAAAAAACAGTAGATGAGGCGTTCGCATCATATGATAGTCAAATGGTTCCTGTGTTAATTGTTCGTAATACACATCGTAGCTATGGACTTATCGTAAACACAATTATCGGTCAAAGAGAAATAGTCTTAAAGTCATTAGGTGATTTCTTTGCAGAGAGCTCTAACTATTTCTCTGGTGCGACAATTCTCGGTGATGGACGAGTGGTCCTCATTTTAAACCCAGAAGGTTTATAATAGGAATGAAGGAAGCTCCCCACTTGTATACAATTGGGGAGCTTTTTGGGTAGAACTAATAATATAAGTATATGAAAACCGTCGTTTACACATATTGTGGAAATAAATATATGTTCACAATTCGGATGATAAGTTTGGTAAAATATAACGAATGTAATAGAGAGTTTAAATCATTTGATAGAAAAACAAAAATGAGGAGGCAGGAAAAATGCCTGAGCAACACACAAAAGGGGATACTGGCACAATTGTGCTAGAAAAAGAATATGAACATTTAACGCCTCAAGAATGCGATATTCTTGGTGAGATTGCTAATATATCATTTGGTTCAGCTTCGACTGTATTATCAACAATTTTAAATAGGCAAGTAAGTATTACTGCTCCTCAAGTAGAATTGGTAGATTTATATGATACAAGTGATGTTGAAATTCCACATGTTGTATTAAATATCCATTTCACAAAAGGATTAGATATGGAAAATCTTCTTGTCTTAAAGCAAGATGTTGCTTTATCTATTGCTGATTTAATGATGATGGGAACAGGTGAAGTTGAAGAGGGAAAAGAGCTTGGTGAATTAGAGCTAAGTGCAGTACAAGAAGCTATGAATCAAATGATGGGATTCGCAGCAACATCTATGTCAGAATTCTTCCAAGATACGGTAGACATGTCTCCGCCAACAATTAAAGTTGTGCAACTTACAGAAGAGATGGAGAAGATTTCTGGTATTAATGGGAATAATATGGTTGTTAAAGTATCGTTTGAATTAAAAATAGATAATCTTGTGAATTCTCAGCTTGTACAGGTTGTTTCAGTTGAACATGCGAAGCGAATGATAAATAAATTGTTACAATTATCTGGTGGTGTGGAAGAAGAGATAGATGAGCCGGCGGAAGTGCAGGAAACTGAGATTTTAGAAGAGCATGTAGAAAAAGAGCAATTAACACAAGAAGAGAAAGATGTGCTTGGTGAAATTGCGAATATTTCAATCGGTTCGGCTTCAACAGTACTATCGACGCTTTTAAATCAGCCTGTCACTATTAGTACACCAAATGTAGAGGCGATTAATGTTCGTCATTATGAAGGAGTACCGGTTCCGTTTGTTATTTTAAATGTCGATTTTGTTGAAGGACTAAAAAATGAGAATGTATTCGTATTTACGAAAGATGTTGCTTTAACAATGGTAGATTTAATGATGATGGGAACGGGTGAAATTGATCCGGAGAAAGAACTAAGTGAATTAGAGTTAAGTGGCATTAAAGAAATTATGAACCAAATGATGGGGCATGCTGCAACAGCGATGTCAGAAATGTTTAAAGAAAAAATGGATATGACACCACCAGACGTTAAATTTGTTTCTTTAAAAGAAGAAATGGAATATTTGGGAGAGTCGATGGCAGTTGACGAACTCGTTCAAATTACTTTTAATCTTGAAATTGGTGATCTCCTTCAATCAAAGATGTATCAAATACTACCGATATCAGAAGCGAAAGAAATGGTTAGAAGACTTCTATATCCGATGGTGGAAGAGCAAGAAGAAATAGTTGAGGAAGTTGTTGAAGAGGAAGAAATTTCTGCACCAGTCGTACAGCCAATTGAATATAAAGAAGTCAAGCAAGTTGAGCCAGTATATATGGATACATCTATTCTACAAAATGTAGAAATGAATGTTAAATTTGTATTTGGAAGTACAGTGAGAACAATTCAAGATATTTTAAGTCTACAAGAAAATGAAGCGGTCGTACTTGATGAAGATATTGATGAACCGATTCAAATTTATGTGAACGATGTATTAGTGGCGTATGGAGAACTTGTAAATGTAGATGGGTTTTTCGGAATAAAAGTGACGAAATCGCTATAAGGCGTCAAAATAGGAGTTTGAACAAATAGATGAAAAACGTAAAGTTTTTTCTAGTTAGTTGGCTATTTTTACATATATGTATATTTTTACCAACGCAAGGACAGGCAGAAGAAAAAAGTGTACAAGATCAAAATATAAGCGAAATGAATGACCAAGAGGGAAAAAATAAAGAAGTTCAGGAACAGCCGGAACAAGTGGAAATGCCCTCGGTTGAAGATGAAAAAAAAGCAGTAGAAAATGAGCAAGGGAAAGAAAAAAAAGAAGAAAGAACGATAGAAACAGACCGAGGGGTTATTACAGTTAATAAGCAGGAGCTAAAGGTTGGCGAAGAAGTGCGGATTGCTGTAGAATCAAATGAAAAAAACATTCAAAGTGTAAAAGGCATATTACAATTACAAAAAAATGGTGAGCAGTACAGACAAGAGAGAATAATATCTTTTGAGTATGAAGAAGAAACGAAGCGATGGATCGCTAATTATAAGGCCGGAATATATGATTTACAAGGTGATTGGAACCTTAGGCTCGTTGAAAGCTATAAAGAAGATGAGAAGGAAGAAGTAATAGAGAACGAATTAAATGTCCCGCTCATTCGTATAAACAATGAAGCACCAACTATAGATAAAGAATTGCCAAAGTTAGAGAAAGTTAGTATTGATGAGGCAAAAGGGAACTTAATTGAACGGAAAAAGGGAGAATCCGTTCATATACGAGTACAAACGGTAGATATAGAATCGGTTGTTAAAGAAGTGCGCGTTATATTAAAAGGAAAAGAAGACGGTAACGATATTACTTTTTTATTAGACTATAATAAACGCGACATGGATTGGCAGAAAATATTTGAAATAACAGAAGCTTTACCTGTTGGGCCGCATCAACTTATTGTGGAAGTAACAGATGGGGCAGGTAACAAACTTGTGACAGAGAGTGAATATATCGTTTCTATCATCGAACAAAAAGTGAAAGATGATGAAAAGATAGAAGAGCAAGAGAATCAAAATGAAGTAGAAGATAAGAAAGAAATTGAGAAGCAGGAAGATCCGAAAATAGAGATGCCGCTTCCAGAAGAAAAACTTCCAGTTGTTCAAATTCGAAAGCAAGAAGAGAAAGTGAACTCTTATATAAAAGAGCCGTTGAAAGAAAAAGAGGAAATCAACTACGTTATAAAAGAGTTGTTAACAGACAACAAGGAAGTAAATAATGTGAAGGTTTATAAAGAGAAAAAAAGCGGAAATGACAATCAAGTCGTTTCTAAAAAGAAAGAGAAAATAGAAGAACAACAAGAAAAGAAAGAGGAAAAAAGTGAGCAGGGAGTACAGGCTTCTAATGTGTTTGCTGTTATGTCAGGATTATTTGTACTATTTTTAGTTTTAAAGAGTAATAAAGAGTGGGGCTAATAATTTGATAGTAGTGGAGGCGCTTAGATGGAAATTAAACGTACTACAATTGAAAATAAGACGCTACACCCATTAAAACAGCCTGCAGCTATTTCAGAACATGAAATTCAAAAAGAGCGAAAACGGAGTAATCTTGTGTTTACCGGGCGGTCCCAAATCATTTCGAAAAATAATGAAATAGGGATTCTACTTGCGAGTTTAGGTGATGGAAAGATTGTAAAAGATATGCTTTCTAAGGAAATGGATACGGTGTTGCAGTTGTTTTCAAAGCTACATATGTTGTCTGAGGAAGGAAAGCAATCGGAAAAAATATATGAACAAATTGTTAAAAGTTTGCAGGGGCTTATTAAACAAGCTCATATAAAGGGAGTTCCGTTATTAGACGGAACATATGATTTCGCTGAAGTGCAGCTTTCGTTTGGAAGAAAAGTGCATATTCCGTTACTTGATGTAAGTGCGCTCATTTCTAGAGTGGAACAAGATACATCAGAAGGAAATACGAATTTAATGATAACAGTTATTACAGCTTACATGACAAAATTGTCTAACGAAACAATTTTAATTAGCGGTACGGATCGTATTTCTAAAGAACGTGATGTGAGCGTGTGGAGAGCACTTGCAGAAATGAATATGACGCAATTATCTCATGCGTTGAAACATACGATTCAAGAGCATAAATGGTCTGTTACGGCTCTATTTCTCTTCATGTGGGTTATAGGTATCATATTGATTCGTATTATATAATAAAAGAAGGTCGTCATTTTAATTATGACGACCTTCTTTTATACTTTTTCGTAAAAGAATGTATCAAAGCGCTGAAGATTGTAGCGTTCGGGTGTTAAAATTTGTTCTGTGCTACCAACGAATAGTACGCCGCCTTTTCGTAAAGAACGACTAAACTTTTCATAAAGCTTTATTCTTGCTTCTTCTGTAAAGTAAATCATTACATTTCGACAAATGATTAAATCGTAGTTCGTATCAAATGTCTGCATTAATAAATCATGTTGTTTAAATGTAACTTGCTGTTTAATATTTTGATGCAATATATATGTATCATCTTCTTTTGTGAAATGACGTTGTTTTAAATCATTAGGTAATTCTTTCAAAGAGCGTTCTGTATATTGACCACGTTTTGCAGTTGCTAAAACATGAAAATCAAGATCCGTTGCTTGAATGTCATAACGAAACGGAGCTAGATGCTTCGATAATATTAAAGAAAGTGTATATGGTTCTTCACCGGCAGCGCAAGCAGCACTCCAAATTTTTAATTTACCGTTATTTTGTTCAAGTAGCTTTGGTAGAGCTTTCGTCTCTAACGTTTGCCAGCGCTCTTTATTTCTGAAAAACTCTGATACGTTAATTGTAATATAGTCAATAAAACTTAAAAATAACGTTTGATCGGTGCGTAAATTATTTAAAAAATTTGTGTAATTTTCAAAACCTTTTCTCGAAATGAAAGCGTCGATTCTTCGGCGCATTCTATCTTGCTTATAGGAAGCGATATCCATATTAAAGTGCTGTTTAAAACTTACGACAAATTGATTATAATCTTGTTCAGTTATCATATTTACAATAGGCACAATAACGATATTGTGCCTCCCCCTTTACATCATACGAATTTTTTGTTCAAAGCTTTTTTTCAGCTGCTTTTCATGTAAGCCTGGTAAATCATAAATAACAGCATCAATTCCTGCTTCTTTTGCAACGTCAACGGGAATGACAGACGTATGTTTATCTCCGTTATAAAAACAGAGAACTAAATCGGTATCTTCGATAATTTGCTTTACAAAAAACATATAATCTGATCGATAAATGGAGTCGGAAGGATGATCAAAAGCAATATACTCTGCTCCGTGTTTTTTTAAATAATCAACGACTTCTTGAAATTCGTCTGTTAATACATGTAACGGTTGCAGTGTGTAAAGGCATAAATTTTGAGCGAGCCTTTCATTTTCAATGAAAAAACGAAGAACTTCATTTTCAATAGATTTATAACATAATATGTAAATTTTATGTTTGTGAGCATAGTCAATTAAAAATTTTTTTATTTCTTCCTGATCTAATGCTGTTAATTGATTTGAACCACAAAGAAAAATATTCATAGATTTGTGCCACCTCATGCTAAATTGTAACATATCTTCTATAAAAAATAACTGCAAAATATCATTGTACAGAGTATAATTATAAATAACTGGATTTTACGATTAAGTTTGGAAGGAAATAAAAAAATAAATAGGTGATATATATGCTGCGTTCTATCTCGCATAATCCAATTTTATCGCATATACCGCCTGCTACTCAAATGCCGAAAGAAGCAAATGTCAGGACAGGACTTGCTTTTTCGGATAATTTGCATGCAGATCCGAAAAAAGATAAATTGTTAGAACAAATGGAAGCATTTGTTGATAACATTGGAGAAATTAAAGAGAAAATCGAATTAGAGTTAACGCTCGATAATGTAATGGAATACAAAAATACTGTAAAATCATTTTTGAATTTTTACGTTGATAACGTATTGCAGTATAAAGATGTTATGTCTCGTCATCCGCGTTACGGATATTCGCAGAAAATGACGATCGTAAAACAAGCTGAAATGGGATTAACTGAGTTAGAAGATGTTATGAATTTAATTAATACGAAAACAGGGCATTTAGAAATGTTAAATCAAATTGGAGAAATTCATGGTTTGATTGTAAATTTAGTCTTGTAAAGGAAAGGAAGCTATATGTACATACAATTATATGAAAAGCTCGTTATTATTCAAAAGGCATATGAAAATATTCAAACGCTTGGGGAACAAATATATGAGAATTTAAAAAATAAAAATGTAAATGCAGTTCAAAAGTTGCAAGTAGAGCAATTGCAGTACATAGAAGGTGTTAAAGGATTATCGCGATCTTTTGAGGAAATGGTTGTTCAGCTTTGTAAAGAAAAACAAGTTGAACCGCTGCGTATGCGTTCGCTATTTTCGTATTTTTCACAGGAAGAAAATGAAAAAACGGAAGAATTACAAAAAAGTTTAAATGAATTAGAAGAAAATGTAAAAATGATTCTTTTGAAAAATCAATATTACTTAAACGTACTATTAAAAACTACAGAAAGTATTGTGGATTCCGTTTCTGAATACAATTTGGAGAAAAACAATAATTCGCAAATCTTTATGAATGAACTATTGTAAAGGAGAAGTGAAGCATTATGAGATTATCTGATTATAATACGCCGTTATCTGGTATGCTAGCGGCCCAAATGGGATTACAAACGACAAAACAAAACTTATCTAACATTCATACGCCGGGTTATGTTCGTCAAATGGTAAATTACGGATCTGTTGGAGCAAGTAACGGTCATACGCCTGAACAGAGAATCGGTTATGGTGTACAAACATTAGGAGTTGACCGTATTACAGATGAAGTGAAAACGAAGCAATTTAATGATCAGTTGTCACAGTTCTCTTACTACGCATATATGAATTCTACTTTATCACGAGTAGAGTCTATGGTAGGAACGACAGGGAAAAATTCATTATCTAGTTTAATGGATGGATTCTTCAATGCTTTTCGTGAAGTTGCAAAAAATCCAGAACAACCAAACTACTACGATACATTAGTTTCTGAAACTGGGAAGTTCACAAGTCAGATAAATCGTCTTGCGAAAAACTTAGATACAGCAGAAGCACAGACGACAGAAGATATTGAAGCACATGTGAATGAATTTAATCGTCTTGGTGCTAGTTTAGCAGAGGCGAATAAAAAAATTGGACAAGCAGGGACACAAGTACCTAATCAACTATTAGACGAACGTGATCGCATCGTTACAGAGATGTCTAAGTATGCCAATATTGAAGTATCTTATGAATCTATGAATCCTAATATCGCGAGTGTTAGAATGAATGGTGTTTTAACAGTAAATGGACAAGATACATATCCACTTCAATTAAATAAAGAAAAAGAACCAATGTCTGTTGCGATTTATGGATCGGATATTCCTTTAACAGGTGGAGCCATTCAATCAGCAATAGATACGAAAGGGAAGATTGCTAGTTATAAGAAAAACCTTGAAGAATTAATGAGTTCTGTAAAAGGTCAAGTGAATACAGTGATGGGAAAAGATTTCTTCGTTGGAGATCATGCGAAAGATATTCAGTTAAACCCTGAATTCGCAAAAGATGTTTCGAAAATGAAAATCTCTGCTGAAACAGCAAATAAACTAGCAGGAATTACAGAGGGAGATTATAAAGAAGGTCTTTCTTATAAACAAGCATTAGACCAATTTATAGTTGGTGTAGCTTCTGATAAAAGTGCAGTGAATGCTTATCAAAACATTCATAAAGATTTATTAGAAGGTATTCAGGAAGAAAAGATGAGTATAGAAGGCGTTAATATGGAAGAGGAAATGGTTAATTTAATGGCTTTCCAAAAATATTTTGTTGCAAACTCTAAAGCTATTACGACGATGAATGAAGTGTTTGATAGTTTGTTTTCGATTATTAGATAGCATGTAGAAGGATCGAAAAAGCTTTTTTTATGAGGGAAGAGAGGATCCGGCGCAAGGTAGAAGCGGACAGAGCCTTTTAGTGGACCAAGCCATGTTAGACCAGAGATATGAGATGGGTGAAGGGGAAGTTAAGGGAGAGAATAGCCATGTTTAGCAAGCGTCCCCCCTATATAAATTAAATGAAAACGAAAAGTCTTTTTTATGAGGGAAGAGGAGAGCCGTATATAGTTGCGGTTTCTTCTTCACGCCAATTCAAATATAGATAAAGGAGAAGATAGAGATGAGAGTATCTACGTTTCAAAATGCAAATTGGGCAAAGAATCAGATGATGGATTTGAATGTGCAACAGCAATACCACCGAAATCAAGTAACTTCTGGGAAGAAAAACCTTCTTATGAGTGAAGATCCGCTGGCGGCAAGTAAATCATTTGCGATTCAACATTCGCTAGCAAATATTGAACAAATGCAAAAAGATTTAGCGGATTCGAAAAATGTACTAACACAAACTGAAAATACTTTACAAGGTGTTTTTAAATCTTTAACAAGAGCGGATCAATTAACAGTACAAGCGCTAAATGGGACGAATAGTGAAAAAGAATTGAAGGCAATCGGTGCAGAGATTGATCAAATTTTAAAACAAGTTGTATATTTAGCGAATACGAAAGAGCAAGGCCGTTATATTTTCGGTGGGGATAGTGCTGAACAAGCCCCATTTACAGAGGACGGTACGTATCAAGGTGGAAAAAATGATGTGAACTGGCAACTAAATGACGGTTATCAATTAAAAGCATTTCGTAACGGAGAAGAATTATTATCACCAGTTATAAAAACGTTAAAACAGATGAGTGAAGCGCTGAATAACGGTGATCAAAAAGCTTTGCAACCATTATTAGGAGAAAATAAGAAAAACTTAGATGGCATCATTAACCGTACAACTGAAGTTGGTTCAACAATGAATACAATGGAGACATTTAAAACAATTTTAAGTGAGCAAAATTTAGCGCTTCAAGAAAATCGTAAAGAAATTGAAGATGTTGATTTAGCGGTAGCAATTTCAGACCTAGCGTATATTAATGCAACTTATGAAGCAACGCTTAAAGCAGTTAGTACGATGAGTAAAACGAGTATTTTAGATTATATGTAAACAATAAGGAGTGAGAAATATGGCAGGGACGTTAACAGGTATTGGTGGTAGACAACAGATTTGGAACCTCGGAAATAATATGATCGATACTTCTAACTTTGTAGAATTAGAAATGCAAGCGTTAGATATGAGAAAAACACCATATACTAATGAAAAGAACCAACTTTCACAAGATAAACTATTATATACAAGCTTAAAATCAGAATTTAGTTCTTTCACACAAACTTTTAAAAACTTAGCGGCTTTTAAAGGGAATGAGAAAAAAGTTACAACAACACAAGACGGTTATATTAATGTAAAAGCTGATGGTGGCGCGATTGCAGGAACTTTTAATATGACGATTACACAGCTTGCACAGCGTCATCAAATAGCTTCTAATCCTATTACTGATATAAATGCAAAACTTCCTAAAGATGAAACATTAAAACTAGGCGGTAAAGATCTAAAAGTAACAACTGATATGACATATAAAGATTTAATAAATAAAATTAATGATGGAGATTATGGCGTATCGGCTTATACACTTGGAGATAAAATTTTTATGTCCTCGAAAAAAGAAGGAACAGATGGAGAAATTAATTTTAAGGAGAACACATCTACACTGTTTCAAGATATTGGTTTAGCTAAGGCGGATGGCACAGCAGTCAATACAATTAATGAAGCGCAAAATGCCATATATAGTATAAACGGTATCCCAGGTAAAAGTTCTACCAATACAATTGAAGCTCTTCCTGGTGTGAAAATTGAATTACTAAAAGTGACGGAGTCAAAAGCAGAAGGAACACCAGATGCAGGTACAACAACAGATCCAAAAGCAAAAGGTATAGATCTGAAGTTTACAGTAAGTGATTCAAATGTAACAGACGCATCAAATATTATTAAAAAGATGGTGGCTGATTATAATAAAGCTGTTTCTACAATAGATATTTTTGCTGGAAAAGGTGGAGCTTTCCAAGGTCAAGCTATTATGCAAAGTGTACGTCAAGCGATGAATAATGTCGTAACATTTTCTCAAGACGGTAATTATTTGTTTTCATTTGGAATTCAATTAAAGCAAGACGGGACGATGGAAGTTAATGATGAACAATTAACAAAAGCGTTAAAAGACAAGCCGGATGCAGCGAAGCAATTTTTCTTTGGTTCTAACGGTTTAGGGAAGATGATGGAAGAGCCACTTGATAAACTATTTGGTGATAAAGGTGTAGTTGGAGAGCGAGTAAAAAACATCGATTCTCGTGTAAGTGATTTAGATAAAAAGATTAAAGATATTGAAACACAAAATCTGCAAAAACAAGATGAAATCGTGAAGAAGTATCAAAAACTAGAAAGTACACTAGCGGAGCTTGATAGCCAATTGAAAACTATTAAAGCAATGACAAAACAAAAAAGTGATGATTAATGAAAGTTAAGGAAGTGATTGTATGCAAGCATGGCAACGTTATATGCAAAATGATATTATGACGAGTAATCCGATTAAAAATACAATTTTTATTTATGAAAGATGTATCGTTGAGTTTCGTAATTTAGAAGAGCTTTTAAATACTTTTAAACTACAAGAAGGAGATGCGCTTCTTGAAAAATTAGAACGTATTTTTGAAGAGTTAAAGCTTCAATTAAATCCTGAGATTACGAAAGATTTATATGATAGTCTATTCGGTTTATATGATTGGATTAGCATTCAAATTCAGACGATGAAAGTAACGCGTGAAGCAAAAGACATGGATGCGATTGTACAAGTGTTACAAGATTTAATAGACGGTTACCGCGGAGCACTCGAAAATGAACAATGATATTTATCGAGCGTTTGTCGGCTGTTTTAATGAAATCGGTGAATTGCAAGTGTCAGATGAAGAATTTGCTGAGAAAAGTGCTATGTTAAATCGCTGGATGATGACCTTGGATGAAAAGACGCGCGCAGATGTTGCAGCGGAAGTGAGTCCATTAATAATTAAGGCAGCACAGCATATTCGAGATAAGCAAAAGATTTTGGAAGAAATGATTATGACAAATGATGGACGAATGAAAGCGAATTCGTTTTACGGTAAATTTTAATGGGGAAATATGGAAATGGATACCCCTTTTAAAAGGGGATCCATTCCATTGTTTGAATAAGGCGTTCCGCTGATTGAGGTTTCACTTTATGACTGTAATAAAAAGAATGGTAATAATCCAAACAATGAAAAATAAGATGTCTTTATTTTATAGAGAGAAGTGTATGGAAGCTCTTTTTTTATTGTTTATATATCAAAATGTTACATGGATTACTACGCGTATACAGTTTTTTATATTCTTTTTTATATTTTTGTATTTTTCTAAAGACAACAATGGAAAAATGGAATAAAATATGTAAGGGTACATAATAGATAATATTTTAATAAATAAATACATATAGGAAAATGAATAATAAAGTGAAACTTCCATCAGTGGATGATCATGCGCTAAACGAGCATGATGGAAAAGGAAGGGTGTGGAATATGCCAGATTTAGTTAGTGATGTAAGTCATTATATGAACTATTTAGTAACGAAGCGAAATACCGTTTCTAGTAATATTGCAAATGCGAATACACCTGGCTATAAAGCACAAGATGTAACATTTGCTGAGAAAATGAATATGAGCAGTGCATTATACAAAAAAAATGCTGCGGATTTAAAGAGTAATCCAGATTTATATCAAACGAATGTAATGCACTTACCGACAGCAAATACGAAAAATACATACGCAAAGATTCAAACGAAATCAATGCAAACGAATAAAGATGGAAACAGTGTTGATGTAACGACAGAAATGCTAGATTTAATGAAAACAAACCAATTATACGGTGTTTCAATTAATGCAATTAATACGCAATACGCTATTAACCAAGCAGCACGTGGACGTTAATAGTAAAAGGAGAGACAAAGATGTTTCAGGCAATTAATGCAAGTGGTTCAGGGCTAACTACAGCGAGAAAATGGATGGAAGTTACTTCTAACAATATCGTAAATGCAAATACGACGGGAGCACCGGGTGCAGAGCCGTATCACCGCCGAAGTGTGGTGTTAGAATCAAACAATAATTTTGCAAGTATGCTAGATGGAGCTCCTACTAACGGAGTGAAAATAAAAAGTATTGAAACGGATCGAAATGAAAATCTTGTGTATGATCCGACGCATCCGCATGCAAATGAAGAAGGATATGTACGTTATCCGAACATTGATGTGACAGCTGAGATGACGAATGTAATGGTTGCTCAAAAAATGTATGAAGCAAATACAAGTGTATTAAATGCGAACAAAAAAATGCTCGATAAAGATTTAGAAATCGGCCGAGGATAAGAGGGAAGAGGGGAAATATGAAAATTCAACCAATGTTAAATACACAGCCATTTGGAGCGATTCAGCCGATTGGCACACAGAAAACTTCAGAAACATCTGTAGTTGAAGGCAAAAAGTTTATTGATTTATTGGAAGATATGAATCAAACGCAAAATAATGCCCAAACAGCAGTATATGATTTACTGACAAAAGGGGTAGGAGAAACGCATGACGTTCTAATTCAGCAGAAGAAAGCTGAATCACAAATGAAAACAGCTGCTCTCGTACGCGATAATCTTATTGAAAATTATAAGTCACTAATTAATATGCAAATTTAGGAAAATGGACGGGTGTATTTAAATGGAAAAGATAAAAAATGTTTTCCAATCGTTGAAAACGTGGCATAAGTTAGTGATTGGTGCTGCGCTTTTAGCGATTGCAACAGGAGCACTTTTATACTTCACCTTGCCAGATAAATATGTTGTTGTATATCAAAATTTAAATGATACAGATAAGCAAGAGATTACAGCAGAATTATCGAAGCTAGGTGTTGATTACCAATTAGCAGCCGATGGTTCGATTCGAGTGCAAAAGAATGATGCTCCATGGGTTCGAAAAGAAATGAATGGAATGGGCTTACCGTTTAATTCAAAAAGCGGTGAGGAAATTTTATTAGAAAGCTCGCTCGGTTCAAGTGAACAAGATAAGAAAATGAAACAGATTGTCGGTACGAAAAAGCAATTGGAGCAAGATATTGTACGAAATTTTGCGACGATTGAAACGGCAAATGTGCAAATTACATTACCTGAAAAAGAAACAATTTTTGATGAAGAAAAAGCAAAAGGAACAGCGGCGATAACTGTTGGTGTGAAGCGTGGACAATTATTAACAGCTGATCAAGTTGCTGGTATACAGCAAATGATTAGTGCGGCAGTTCCTGGCGTGAAAGCAGAAGAAGTAAGTGTTATTGATAGTAAAAAAGGTATCATCTCAAAAGGAACAGATGAAGCGCATTCTAACAGTTCCTCTTCTTATGAAAAAGAAGTAGAGATGCAGCATCAAATTGAAGGTAAATTAAAGCAAGATATTGACGCAACGTTAATGACGATGTTTAAATCAAATGAATATAAAGTGAATACGAAAGTGTCTGTAAACTACGATGAAGTTACACGTCAGTCAGAAAAATATGGCGATAAAGGTGTACTTCGCAGTAAACAAGAGCAAGAGGAAAGTTCTACTGCGCAAGAAGGAGCAGATACGAAGCAAGGTGCGGGTATTACAGCGAACGGTGAAGTGCCGAACTACGGTACGAACAATAATCAAAACGGTAAAGTTGTCTACGATAATAAAAATGGTAACAAAATTGAAAACTATGAAATAGATAAAACAGTTGAAACAATTAAGAAACATCCGGAATTAACAAAAACAAATGTTGTTGTATGGGTAGATAACGATACGTTAGTAAAACGAAAAATTGATATGACAACATTTAAAGAAGCGATTGGCACAGCAGCTGGGCTTCAAGCTGATCCGAATGGAAACTTTACAAACGGTCAAGTTAACGTTGTAACTGTTCAGTTCGACCAGCCGAAAGTTGAAAAAGAGAAAGAGCCAGAAAAAAGTGGTATGAACTGGTGGTTATTCGGTGGAATTACAGCTGGCTTGCTAGCAATAATTGGCCTAGTATGGTTTTTCTTAGCAAGACGTAAGAAAAAGAGAGAAGAAGAGGAATATGAAGAATACTTAGCAGAAGAAGAAATTGCTGCTAGTAGTGAAAGTATCCTGGAAATTCCTGAAGAAAAAATAGTACCAGAGCCAAAGCCAGAACCAGAACCGGTAGAACCATCAGAACCTACATTAGATGATCAAGTGCAGGAAGCTACGAAAGAGCATGTAGAAGGTACTGCAAAAGTAATTAAAAAATGGTTAAACGGACAGTAAGGGAGGAAAAACAATGTTAGATGAAATCTCCTCCAAAGAGAAAGCTGCCATCCTCATTCGTACATTAAACGAAGAGGTGGCAGCAAAAGTCATTGAATATATGACGGCTGAGGAAAAAGAAGTGTTACTTCGCGAAATCGCGAAGTTTCGTGTATATAAACCAGAAACGTTAGAAAATGTACTAGGGGAGTTTTTGTACGAACTAAATGTAAAAGAGTTGAATTTAGTAACTCCAGATAAAGAATACATTCGTCGTATATTTAAAAATATGCCAGAAGACGAGTTGGAAAAATTATTGGAAGACCTTTGGTATAACAAAGATAATCCATTTGAATTCTTAAATTCACTTACAGATTTAGAGCCACTTCTTACAGTGCTTAATGATGAATCGCCACAAACGATAGCGATTATTGCTTCTTATATTAAGCCGCAACTTGCTTCTCAATTAATTGAGAGATTACCAGATCATAAACGTGTAGAGACGGTAATGGGTATTGCAAAGCTTGAACAAGTAGATGGTGAATTAATTAATCAAATTGGTGAGTTATTAAAAGCAAAATTAAATAATATGGCATTTAGTGCTATTAATAAAACAGATGGATTGAAAACAATAGTGAACATTTTAAATAATGTTTCACGAGGTGTTGAAAAAACAGTCTTTCAAAAGCTGGATGAAGTCGATTATGCGTTATCTGAGAAAATTAAAGAAAATATGTTTGTCTTTGAAGACTTACTTGGTCTTGAGGATCTTGCGCTTCGCCGTGTATTAGAGGAAATTACAGATAACGGTGTTATCGCGAAAGCACTTAAAATTGCAAAAGAAGAAATTAAAGAGAAACTATTTACATGTATGTCTTCAAACCGTAGAGAGATGATTCTTGAAGAGTTAGATGGCTTAGGACCGCTTAAGATGACGGATGCTGAAAAAGCACAACAAACGATTACAGGTACGGTGAAAAAGTTAGAAAAAGAAGGAAGAATTATCGTTCAAAGAGGTGAAGATGATGTCCTTATTTAAAAACAGAATTCCGAAGAATTCTGTTTCTTTTTCTGAAGAAACGTATGAATTACAATTTCCGAAACCAGTATCAGTTCACATTGAAGAAGAGATACAAGTGGATCATGCAGAACTTCTTGCACAGCAAGATGCATTACATATTGAAATGAATCAGCTAAGGCAGCAGCAGCAAATGCTAGAACGAGAGCGTCAGCAGTTGTTGCAAGATAAAGAACAGTTTCAAATGCATATTCATGAACAAATGGAACAGATGGAAGCAGCGCGTATACAGTTTCAAAAAGAACAACAAGAAACAGCATACGAATGGACAGAGTTATTATGGAATCAATCTTTTCAGTTAGCAGAAAAAGTAGTGAATCAAGCGGTAGATTCGCGCTTATTAGACGTTTTGCCGATTTTAACAGGCATCGTGCAAACATTGCCTACTTCATTTGAAAAATTAATTATAACGGTTCATCCAGAAACATTTGAACGTATACAAGAAGAGAAAGAAAATACGAAAGAGTATTGGCTACTACAATTAGTAGAATGGAAGTATGATTTTTCTTTACAGTTTGGCGAATTTGTTCTGGAAGAAGAGAAAGAGTTTTTTGAGTTTAAATTTGCGCCTATATTTGCGAAGCTTCGTCATAAGTGGGAAGAAGAGAAGTTGTTTGAGGAGCAAAATGTATGAACAACGAGCTAATGAATGAACATAATAAATGGAATACATTTATTGAAACACCGTTTTATACGAAAGTTGGCAAAGTTCATAGTGTACAAGAGCAGTTTTTTGTAGCGAAAGGTCCGAAAGCAAAGATTGGAGATGTTTGTCTCGTTGGAGAACATAGTGTCTTATGTGAAGTAATTGCGATTGAAAAAGAAAATAATATGCTACTTCCATTTGGACAGACAGAAAAAGTATGTTACGGAGATTTAGTTACATTAATTACAGAAGATGTCGTTGTTCCCCGTGGTAATCATTTACTTGGCAAAGTGTTAAGTGCAAATGGAAAAGTGTTAAACGAAGATGCCGAGAACATTCCACTGCAAAAAATAAAATTGGATGCACCGCCGATTCATGCATTTGAGCGTGAAGAAATTACAGATGTATTTGAAACGGGAATTAAATCAATTGATTCTATGTTAACGATTGGGATCGGTCAAAAGATAGGTATTTTTGCTGGATCAGGTGTTGGTAAATCTACTTTACTTGGAATGATTGCGAAAAACGCAAAGGCTGATATTAACGTTATTAGTTTAGTAGGTGAGCGTGGCCGGGAAGTAAAAGACTTTATTCGAAAAGAATTAGGCGAAGAAGGTATGAAAAAAAGCGTCGTTGTTGTAGCGACGTCAGATGAAAGTCATCTTATGCAACTTCGCGCTGCAAAGCTTGCAACATCAATTGCCGAATATTTCCGCGATCAAGGTAATAACGTACTACTTATGATGGATTCTGTTACACGCTTTGCTGACGCACGCCGAAGTGTTGATATTGCAGTAAAGGAATTACCAATCGGTGGTAAAACACTGTTAATGGAAAGTTATATGAAGAAGTTATTAGAGAGGTCAGGAAAAACACAAAAAGGATCCATAACAGGTATTTATACAGTACTCGTTGATGGTGACGATTTAAATGGTCCTGTACCAGATTTGGCGCGTGGTATTTTAGATGGACATATTGTATTAAAGCGTGAGCTTGCAACGCTTAGTCATTACCCTGCAATCTCTGTACTAGATTCGGTAAGTAGGATTATGGAAGAAATCGTATCGCCGAACCATTGGCAGGTTGCAAATGAAATGAGAAAAATTTTATCTATTTATAAAGAAAATGAATTGTATTTCAAATTAGGAACAATTCAAGAGAATGAAGAAAATGCCTATATTTTTGAATGTAAAAATAAAGTAGAAGGTATAAATACGTTTTTAAAACAAGGTCGAACGGATAGTTTTCATTTTGAAGATATTGTCCAAGCGATGCACCATATTGTATAAGACCTCATGCCTTGGGGTCTTATTTTTTTGTTTTTTAATATTTCACAGATTTTTTTGTAAAAAAACTATATAATAGAAAAAGGTAACGTTATAATAGGAAGGGGCTATGAAAACAGGTGAATAAACAGCAGTACGACACGATTAAATTGCAGATTAATCAAGAGAAAGAACATATCTTGAAAGAAGTGTACGAACTAACAGCTGAAAAAAGAAAAATAGAACAAAAAAAAGAATATGATCTATATGTTGTGAAATCACGCAATAAGGTTGTACAAACGGGACAACGTATTATGGCTGGTATGCTTTCATCACATACATTTTCACCTGAAAGAATAGAAGAATGGAATCGAAAAATTAAAAAAACAGAAGGTTTTATTCAAAAAAATGAAAGCTTTTTAGAGCAAATAAAAGAAAAAGAACGTGTCATTGATGAAATGTATCAAGAAGATTGTAAGAAGCTTGCGAAAGTAAAAGAAAAGCTGGAAGAAAAAATGCTTCTTGATTTAAAAATGTGTATGAACGGATGAGGTGGATGTAGTGATACAGTTTGTATTACCGGTGCAGCAAAGTTTACCTCCGCAAAAAGAAAAAGGGCTAGAAGTACAATCGAAAAATGAAAATTCTTCATTCGATAATACAATGAGAATTGAAAATAAAAAACAGCCGAAAACGGAGAAACCGAAACGAGAAGAAGCACCAGAAGAAGAGAAGAAAGAATATATTCTCGCAAAAAAAATGGTAACGAAAGAAGAGCCGATTGTAAAGAAAGAAGAAAAGAAAGAGACAGAACAGTTATTGTTAGCTGTATCTGAGCAGATGGTTGCAATTGAGCAATTGCGTATGCAGCCAGAATTGTTATATCAATACATACAAAAAATACAGGCGTTATATAAAGAATACGGAAATATTAAACTGAACGAATTGCCCGCAGCTGAATTACAGCAATTACAAGAGCTTTTTTCTAACATGAATATTAAAAATGCCATATGTTTAGAAGATACAATGCAAATGGTGCTAGATAAGGTGACGATGCCAGAGCAAACGTTGCAAGTATTAAAAGTCGTAGAAACAGAAACTTGTAATATCGCAAAGAAACAAGAGGAGTCCAAGGAAGTAGAACTCCAGAAAGCTGAAAGCGATGATGTGAAGTTAGAGTTACCAGAAGTCGATCAATTAAACGATTCAAGTTCGACGGGAGCTGAATTATTAAATAAGGCGACGGGGACTGATCAAATAGGAAAACAAAATAGTGGAGCTGAGAAGGTTACATTACCTGACTTAGGCAAGAAAATGGAAGCACAAGTAGAGGCTCTGCAAAAGTTTGTAGTGAAACAAGAACGTGTTTTATTCCAGCTAAATCCAGAGAAACTTGGTTCATTAACTGTATTTATGAAAAAGCATGGAGATCAAATTGAAGTCCATGTAGAAATGGAAAAACACGATGCGAAAAAGCGTGTTGAAATAATTTTTGACGAATTGAAGCTGAAATTAAAAGAAAAAGAAATTAATATTCAAATAAGTTATTCAGAAAAAGATGAACAACGTAAAGAACAGCGAGAACAAGAGCAAAGACAAAAACAAAAATTAGCAAGTACGAAGCAGGAGAAACAAGAACCAAAAGAATTTGCTGGATTATTGGAGGAATAAAGCGTGCCAACAGTTGGGTTAAATACAACGAGTACAAACCACATTCCGTTACAGGCGGGAGCGCAAAAAAGTAACGCACCTGTTAACGGTGTACAATCGCCAGTTCAACAAACAAATGGAGTATCAGCAAGTGAACAAAAAACTCCTGGTGTAATGGGTAAAGATGATTTTCTGAAATTGTTTTTATCGAGTTTCCAGCACCAAGATCCGTTCAATGCGATGGATATGAATCAAATGATGAATCAGACAGCGCAGTTATCTCTTATGGAACAAGTGCAGAATATGACAAAAGCAGTTGACTCTTTAAGAACGACGATGTATTCGACAGCGCTTGATGGTGGAATGAAGTTTTTAGGGAAGTACGTAAGAGGTGTTGACGGCGAAGGGAAGAAAGTAATAGGTCAAGTAGAGACAGTTCGCCTTGCAGAAAATAACGATGTACAGCTTGTTATTGATAATAAAGTTGTGTCTCTTCGTTTCGTTGAAAGAGTGTCTGATAAACCGATTGGAGACACCAATCCAGAAGATGCAAAGAAAGACGATCAAGAAGAAACTGAAGAAGTAAAAACTACAAATTCATAAGGAGTGTTTATACGTTATGATTAAAGCGTTATATACAAGTATTACAGGAATGAGTGCAACACAAAATGCATTAAGTGTAACTTCAAATAATATTGCCAATGCGCAAACAGTTGGTTATAAAAAACAAAAAGCAATGTTTGATGATTTACTATATAACAATTCAATTGGTGCAAAAGCCGACGATAAATATGCTGGAACAAATCCAAAAAGTATCGGTAACGGTGTAAAATTGAGCGGAACGGTTACAGATTATAGCGATGGTACAATTACTTTAACGGGTGGTAAAACGCAAGCAGCAATGGAAGGTAACGGTTTCTTCGTAGTAGGTGATTCAAAAGGCGGAAATATGGAATTTACGCGTAAAGGTACGTTTGCAATATCTTCAGATTACTATATTACGAATACAGAAGGACAATATGTATTTGCTTATCCTGCAAATGCCGCGACTGGTGAAGTTGATTTATCTGGTATTCCAGGACCGTTGCAAATTCCAATGGGAACGGCAATTGGTGGTATTCGAACATCAAAAGGTGTAGTTGGAGGGAATATTCCAGCTGATGCAAAAGCAATTGCACAAGAGATACCTGTATATGATAATGCTGGTAATACATGGACAATGCGTGTAGAGTTTACACAAACGAGCGAACATAATTATTCATATAAAGTACAGATGCGTAATGATTCGAAAAAAGCAACAACATTTGAAGATGTTCCAGGTGCAGGCGGTAATATGACATTTGATGCTGTTGGAAATCCAAGTCCGAAAGAGCAATCGGCTAACATTCCATTTAATGGAGGCAATATAAAACTAGACCTAAGTCAGTTAACGAATCATCCGACAGATAAAACATTATCAGTAACAGGTGTAGATGGTAGAGCAGCAGCAACTGTTAAAGATTGCTTTATTGCTGACGGTGGATACGTGATGGTAAAATATTCTGATGGAAGTATGAAAGCTGCTGGCCAATTAGCTGTTGCGATGTTCCCGAACGAAGGCGGCCTAATGAAAACGGGTAATGGTAACTATACGGCGACGAATACAACTGGTATTTTAGCACTTGGTGCATCCGGTCAAAACGGTGCAGGAAAAATACGTGGTGGTGCACAAGAAGGTGCAAACGTAGATTTATCTGTAGAGTTCGTTGACTTAATGCTTTACCAACGTGGATTCCAAGGAAATGCGAAAGTAATTAAAGTTTCCGATGAAGTATTAAATGAAGTTGTAAACTTAATTCGATAATATATCATAAAGAAAAATTGTAACGTAGTAGAAAGGGTTTTTTATTCGTATGACAAGACAAGAGCGAATTTTACAACTGCCTTTTTTCGAAAATAAACGTGAGCTTGCTGAGCAAGTGTTAAAAATAGAACGAGAAGAGCATGTATATTTACCAGATCAATTTGAAATCAAACAAGTGCCTCCATATTCGTTTGGTGAAAAACAAGCAATCATTGGCCGTATACACGAGTTTTATTTCGTAAGTATTGGTAGCGATAGTGTTTGGAAGTATCAACTGTTTAAAGATGAGATGAAGTGCCGTGAGTTTTTCGTTATGTTGCCGGATATTACGGATCAGCAGCTTGCTTTTTGGTTCAATAACATTGAGCTGTTGAAAGGGGCTTAAAAGCTTTCTTTTAAGGTTTTGAGAGAGGGCCTAGCGATGAGTAGTAGCGGTTATTGCTTATGAGTGGCTCGCGCATTGTGAGAACAGAGATATGGAGTGGTTCTAGGTTAGTTGAAGAGGGGTGAGGACCTAGCTGAGTGTAGTAGCGGTCAGCTGCCTATGAGCGGCTCGTACATTGTAAGACGAGAGGTATGGAGTGGTTCTAAGGTAGTTGAAGAGACCAAAAGCCAAGTGTTTAGGTGGTGCCTCTTCACTTTTGGGAGAGAGGATTTATCCGAGTCTAGAAGCATTGATTTGAAATAGATTTAGATTAATTAAGATATTGTACAATTAGACTAAGTTTATATAAAAGGAGAGGTGAGGAGGATGGCGCAGAATAAGTATCGCGTTACATTCATTTCGCCAAGTGAGGTTGAGCAACGTACTGTAATGGCGGCGAGTAGTTTACCTAATTTAATACGTCAAGTAGAGAGTATTATTGCAGATCCGAACGGTTATTTTGTAAATGATAAAAAAAATAATTGCTATTTTAAAGTTATTAAAGAAAATGTTACGTATATTCAATATGAGTTACTATTTTCTGATAAGGAAATTCACATTGAAAAATTAAAGCATATGGCGCCTAGTGTACTGAAGAAATTATTTGAGAAAATAAATGATCCTGAACTATACGCTCTTTCGCTTATCGATGTTGATATAGCGACGAAAGAATATGTGCTAGGAGAAATGGGTCCAGAGCTAAGAATGAGAGTGGAAACAGAGCTTTCAAAAAAATGGGAAGCGATGCCGACAGAAATTGTAGGAGCACAAGAAGTGTTACTAGAGGCACTTGCTTCGTTTATACAAGATTAAGTTTTACCGGTAGTATTTCTACTTTAAAACTGTGAGGATTACTCAACTACCTATATTCTCCATATAGGTAGTTGACTTTTGAGTTTTAATAAAGCTTAATAATTAGATATACGGAATTAATGGAAGGGGAGCGACACCTTTATGTCACAAGCACAAAGTATTTTATTAGAAAGCGGAACAAACGAATTAGAAATCGTAACGTACACTGTTGGTGAAAATTTATTTAGTATTAATGTAATGAAAGTGCGTGAAATTATTAATCCATTCCCTGTTACAACTGTGCCAGAATCTCATCATGCAGTTGAAGGTGTTGTTCAAGTACGCGGTGAAATTTTACCTGTTATTAACTTAGCAACAGCTCTTAATTTAAAATCAACAAAGCCACTGGATCAAGCAAAATTTATCATTTCAGAATTAAACCAAATGAAAGTTATTTTCCGTGTTGATGAAGTGCATCGTATTCAGCGTATTTCGTGGGAACAAATCGATGAACCAGCTTCATTATCTATGGGATTAGAAGAAACGACATCTGGTATTGTAAAACTAGATGGGAAGATTATTTTATTATTAGATTATGAAAAAATTGTTTGTGAAATTAGTGGTACTGGTTATGACAATAAATCACTATCAGGATTAGAGCAAAAAACAGATCGAGCTGAAAAGGTTATTTATATTGCGGAAGATTCAGCGATGCTTCGCCAAGTATTAGAAGAAACATTATCATCAGCTGGATATACGAAAATGAACTTCTTCAGCAATGGTGCAGAAGCGTTAGCACAAATTGAAAAACTAGCAAAAGAGCAAGGTGAAAAAATGTTTGAACATATTCATCTGCTTATTACAGATATTGAAATGCCGAAAATGGATGGACATCATTTAACGAAAGTGATTAAGGATGGTGAAGTAATGAATCGTTTACCAGTTATTATTTTCTCTTCTTTAATTACGAGCGAGTTGTTCCATAAAGGTGAGGCTGTAGGGGCGAATGCTCAAGTAAGTAAACCAGATATCCAAGAGCTAATTGGACTAGTTGATAAGTTAGTGCTTTAATAGCTTCTTTTATTTGGAAGAGAGGAGCCAGCCATATGTGTAAAGACAGAAAGGTAGAGTATTTCTGAGATATTTTTGTTTTTCTGTAGCCACCGTATAATGGTCATTCTTTCGATTAATTCGTTAGCGTTGTGTAAAACCCTCATCTTTACTATAAAGGTGAGGGTTTTCTTACATGATGTCCAATTATTTTACCTATAAGATTTCGTGGTGACGCAAACTTTTTCGGTGAAAATATATTAGAAATACCATATAATACAATTAGGTATAATTTTGCTGATATAATATTTTGCGTAGCTGTTTTTCATTTTTTACTATTTGTTAAAAATCATTTTTTATTTCGATACTTTTTATACTTTTTTATATGTTAATTATTTGACAGACAATTTCGAAATGTTATAATATGGATATGTAAAAATTTCTATTTTCTTAAAAGGCATGGGAGTCATATGAGAATTGTGAAAGGATGAGGGGAGTGGCACAGATTATGTATCACCACACAGCAATCAATGTATTAAGTCTTTTACAAAACATGTCAAATAATAAAACGAACGATATGAAATTAGAGGCGGAATTTAAAAAAATAGAGAAACAATTCCAAATCAAGTATGAAGAGCTAATCGATTTATATAATAGAATGGTATTATTTCAAATAGATATAGAAAAAAATGGCGGTATGCGAGTATATGAAAAATCAGCGATTACTTGGTTGAAGTCTGAACTAGAACTATTGTATGAAGTGTATCAATTTTGTCAACGTCATGGCTTAAATATCGCAAATATTTCAAAATATGTTAGTAAAAATGAACTGAATCTTTTTCAAAAAACGGAAAGTCAATTACAAAACACGTATTATAAATTAAAAAAACAAGAGATCCCGTTTGAAAATATTGAAAAACAAAAGCCGGGGCGAAAACGTAAGTATACACCTGTAAAAGAGACAATTGCTGAAACAAAACAAGAAAGCAAGCAGGTAGTAAAAGAAGACGTTCGAAATGAAGAGGATGAAAAAAGCCTCGTAACAGTTATATCTGGTATTGTTGATAACTTTGAAACAATAAGTCAATGTAGCGAAAAGAGAGAATACGAATTGCATCAGTTCATGGAGGGAATCTATAAGCTTTCCGGCATGGCAGCAGAGCGTTCGAAGGATGAGAAGAACGCACGTGGTCTTGAAGGCGAATTACATTCATTACGAGCTGAAAATGAAAGATTAACACGAGAGAAGGCAGAAATCGTTCATGATATTAAAGAAATGACGCATCATTTAATTCATTTCATTACGAGCTCTGATATTGATCAAATTCGCACATTGCCTTACTTCGTAAAAGAGTGCAAACAAGATCTACATAAGCTAGGGCTATATAACGCACAAGACGGCAAAATGAAAATTATGGTCGATCGTAGTGGACAGGTTATGACTGTAACACAATAATAAAATTTGGGTACAAAATAAAAGGGAAATACATAGTGTATATGTATTTCCCTTTTATTTTGTATGGAATTGTTTCGGGCAAAGGAAAAGTTTCTACTGAAAAGTTACAATTAATTTTAGTAAATCAAAAATTTTTACAAAAGGAAGGAGCTAGGCCTTACTTTGTAGTATCGTGATCCGAAAAATACTGTGAATTTGTAAAAAAGGGAAACAAGAGAGAGTATTGAGTATATAAACGAGAGGAATAGTTAAATGACTGCAAATATAAAAAATGTACCCTGGAAGATGTACGAAAACTTCAAGAAATAAGTTATCAAACATACAATGAGACATTTAAACATCATAATTCACCCGAAAATATGAATGCGTATTTAGAAAAGGCATTTAACTTAAAACAATTAGAAAGCGAATTATCCAATACTTCTTCGCAATTCTTTTTTGTTTATTTTAATAATGAAGTTGCGTGATATTTAAAAGTCAATACCAATGATGCTCAATCTGTGTTTAAAATATAAGATTACTATTTTATTATACCGAGTAATTATTCACATTATATAATAATTACTTACTACATAATTAACATGGTTATCTTACAAAAATGTAAGGTTTTTTTAATTGACACTCGTACATATAAGTAACTATACTGGTTACACGACGTTGGTGAATATATTTAATAGTCTCTATCTATAAGTGTATGTCTCAGGATTCTTTTCGGAATAATAGTTGGATTTAAATTTATTATCTGTAATATAGTGATAATACCTATTCAATTTATTCTTTATTCTGGGTCGTATTATTTAAAGATTAACTATAAATGATATATTTACCAAGTTGTAATAATCTTTTAGAGGTGTTACATTTTGAAATACAAATTAATTGCTACAGGAATTCTTGCTGGAAGTCTACTATCCTATTCATCTAGTGCATTTGCAAATACTCATAAATTCCCAGATGTTCCTGCATGGGCTGACAAATCCGTTAATTATTTAGTTGATAAAAAAGTATTGAGTGGTTATCCAGATGGAACTTTTGGTTCAAGTGATACATTAGATAGGGCTTCTGCGGCAACAATTATGACAAAGGCCCTTGGTATACATATTGACTTAAATGCAAAACCATCTTTTACAGATTCACAAAACCACTGGGGAACGCCATACATTGCCGCAGCTGAAAAAGCAGGAATAATTAAAGGTGAAGGAAATGGAATATTTAATCCTTCTGGAAAAGTTACTCGTGCTGCTATGGCTACAATGCTAGTGAATGCATATAAACTACAAAATATAAATCCTAGCAATGGAATAAGTAAATTTAAAGATTTAAAAGGGCATTGGGGTGAAAAATTCGCCAATATTTTAATTGATTTAAAAATTTCAGTTGGTACAGATAACGGCTGGCAACCAAATAAATTCATAACACGTGCAGAAGCCGCACAACTTACTGCCAAAACAGATGCCCTTCAATCCAGTCCGAAAAATCCTTTAGAAAATAAAACAATCATTATTGATCCTGGACATGGTGGCGAAGATCCTGGAAAAGCCACAAAGGGATTGCCTGAAAGTAAAATTGTATTAGACACTTCCTTACGCCTACAACAATTGCTTGAAAAACATACACCATTTACAGTTTTATTAACTCGTGAATCTGATACTAGACCTGGACATGATCAAAAAAGCTCTTTACAGGAACGTGTTAAATTTGCTAAGCAAAATCAGGGGGATATCTTTATAAGTATTCATGCAAATGCTTATAATGGTAATGCAAAAGGGACAGAAACATACTATTATAAATCTTCTGAATCTGAAAAAACAAATCCTCATGTGGAAGAAAGCCATGTGTTAGCGGAAAAAATCCAAGCACGTTTAGTAGAGGCCCTTCAAACACGTGATAGAGGCGTTAAACATGGAGATCTTCATGTTATAAGAGAAAACGGCATGCCAGCTGTATTAACGGAACTGGCTTTTATAGATAATGGTATCGATTACAGTAAACTATCTACGGCAAACGGTAGACAGATTGCAGCACAAGCCATTTATGAAGGGATTTTAGATTATTATGAATGGAAAGGAAATAATGTATCTGAATATAGGTTGAAATAAGTAAAAGGGAATTTAGTAATTCTAGGAATAAGTAATTTATAAATTGCTAAAGTATAATTTTGTTATTTGTAATGTGTTTTAGTTTTATAGTGTATACTGGCGCCGACTTATTAAGGATTATAAATAAGTCGGTGTTTAAGTTAGCGTACTTAATGAATACTATAGAAATTATGAAGAAAAAAAGATAAATAGATAGGGGCATACACCTACATTCATTATTTTTACGTGAAATTTTAATTTGAAAATAGTTAAGTTATATGATTCAGATGGGCAGTATACAATGAGTTCAAAGAAAACATTCTTTGAACTCATTAGCTATTAAATAAACTTGTTACATAAATAGTTCGTATAACAATAATTGATAGTGTTAAGGACATTGCTGTTCATATTTTTTTGTAATTCCTGTTATGGAATTATTAAAAATTTGCAGGTGTAATGTAAGGCTGCTTTATTTTGAAAGAAATCTTTTGAAATGGTCATAATATGAATAATAATTAGAAACAAATCTTTAAAAAATGATGAAAGACTTAAGAAGGTGAATATATTGCTTAAACATTCACATTTGCAATTTATCTTATTAACAATAGCTCTAATATTCTATATAAGCTTTTGTTTTATATTTTTATTTGTTTTTCCGAATCATTATTTTGTATCAGATTTTAATATCCGACTATCATCCTTAGTTGTTGAAACTACTGTATTTATCTCATTACTTTATTCTATATTATCCGGAAAAATTAAGTTAGGAGTATTCTGGGTTTGCATTACTATTGCAATAGGGTGTTTCTTGATAGGGAATTTTATATCCGCTTTTCAAGTACTTAATGTAGAATTGCCGATACAAAATTTTAATATCTCTGATGTGTTTTTGTTGTTTTTCTTATTCTTCTTTCTCTTTGCATTCTTTTATAAAATCATTATGGAATGTAACAAGTGGGAAAAAGCGTATTTAATTTGTGATTTATGTATTGTTGTTACTGCCATTTTTACATTAGAGTGGTACCTGTTTAATAAACCTTCTGCAAATATCTTATTCTTATCAATTGGAGATGTTTTTCTTTCATTTATTTTTCCGATTATAGATTTATTGCTTCTTTTACTAGGAATTAGCCTGATCTTTCGACCAGCTATTTTTAATGCGAAAAGTAAATTATTTATTTTTATTCTCGTATTAACTGGATTGGCTATTACGGACTACTTGTATTTTTACTTACAAGATGATTTGTCAGATCGTTCACTTATATTATTAAGGTGTTTGTATAGAGTTTTCCTATTATTAATTGCTATTGCTGCTGCTATACCGAAGAATGCTTCTTCTAGAAGAAATTATTTTATTATTGATCCGACATTCGGAAAGAAACTTCTTGTCATATTTCCTTATCTTGCAGTTGCAGTCTTAATTGGTTTTACTCTTAAAGAGCAAACTTCCTCGGCTACACTTATTACTGGAAATTGTATTGCATTTGTATTTGTGCTGATTCGTCATACAATCGTACGAATGCAAAACAGAGATTTAACTGAGATGTTAAAAGTGTTTAATAATCAATTAGAACAAAAAGTATCTCAAAGAACAGAAGATTTAATAAACAAATCCAATGACTTGGTCAAAAATCAAGAGAGATTTAAGTCATTATATGAGTATCATCCAGATCCTATATTAACGATTGATTCAAATGGTACTGTGTTAAATATAAACCAGGCTGGAAGTATGTTATTAGGAAAAAACAGCGATGAATTAATAGGTAAAGAGTGCTTCTCAATTTTTTTAGATGAAGATAGATCTGAATTGGAAGCGGCTCTACAGGAAGGGAAACGATGCAGTTCGGCTTCGTTACAATTACGTGTGAAAAATAATAATGAGAAGGACATTCATTTTTGGTACGTCACCATTGTTCCTATTATGATAGAAGGGCAAACTTTTGGGAGTTATGTAATGGTAAAAGACATTACGAGAATGAAGCAACAACAAGATGAGATAAACTATCTAGCATTCCATGATACAGTGACGGGGATTGGAAATCGAATATTTTTCCAACAAGAATTAGAAAAATCCATTGGGCGTGCACAAAAAACGCAGGATGAATTTGGACTCTTGTATATAGATTTAAATCGTTTTAAGACTATTAATGATACACTGGGACATTCAATTGGTGACAGTGTTTTAAAAGAAGTTGCTAAACGTTTTAGGACATGTCTGTTACCGGCTATTCCTCTAGCGAGAATAGGGGGAGATGAGTTTGCAATCATAGTCCATAACCATACAGAGCAACAGCTATTGGATTTGTGTGAAACTCTATTTCGTATAACTGAAGAACCATTTGTAGTTAATCAACATAGTTTTTATTTATCTCTTAGTATAGGAATAGCGGTGTATCCGTTTGGAGGAATAAATACTACTACACTTTTACAACATGCTGATATTGCTATGTATAGTGCAAAGGAAAAAGGTAATAATGCTGTTTGCATGTATGACGAGACATTATCAAAAAAAATAACAAGACGATTACAATTAGAACAGGATTTACCGAAGGCATTAGAAAATAATGAGTTGTTTTTATTATATCAACCACAAGTTGACAGTAAGACTGGTATGGTTATTGGTGCAGAGGCTTTAATTCGTTGGCAACATCCAGAACTGGGACTTATTTCTCCTTTTGAATTTATACCTATCGCGGAAGAAACGTCGCAAATTATTCCAATTGGGAAATGGACGTTACAGGAAGCGTGTCGACAACTGAAAAAGTGGCATTCTGCAGGCTATGCAAATCTAAAAATGGGGATAAATTTATCAGCTATAGAGTTTGAACAGAAAGATTTTGTTCAAGCAATCATATCTACCATAGAAGAAGTAGGGGTACCTGCTAGTTCGATTGATTTAGAATTAACAGAGAGAATAGCAATGGTAGATGAAAAAGAAACGTTAGCGAAGTTAAAAGCATTAAAATCATATGGTGTACATTTATCAATTGACGATTTTGGTACAGGGTATTCTTCATTAGCATATCTCCCTTTGTATCCAATTGATACCTTGAAAATTCCAAGAGAATTTGTTAATAGGATCGGAAATTCTACTGATGGAAATGAAATTATTCATACCATTATTTCACTAGCGCATACTTTAAACATGAAAGTGATCGCAGAAGGGGTGGAAACGAAGGAACAATTAACAGTGTTACAACGTAATGCATGTTATCTAATTCAGGGCTATTACTACAGTAAACCTGTAAGTGAAGATGAATTCATCAAGTTTTTAAGCACAATGTCGCGTCACCTTTTCTAAGAAAACCACAATCTAGATTTGTTTTTTGTTGAAATTATAACAAATAGAGGACAGCAAAGTAACTGTCAAAATGTTTTAGCATTTAATTTGGCTTAATAGGAAATTCTAATGAGCAAAGACCTTATCTGATTTTAGTTTTAGAAAGGAGAGAAGCGGATGGATTCAATATGGCTAGAGTATGCTTGGGCATTGTTAATTTTAATCGGATTAGAAGGATTGTTATCGGCTGACAATGCCCTTGTACTAGCAGTTATAGCCAAGCATTTACCCGAAGAAGAGAAAAAAAGAGCTATAAATTACGGAATTATTATGGCCTTTGTTTTTCGATTCGCAGCCCTTTTTGCTATATCATTTATTGCAAATGTTTGGCAAATACAGGCGATAGGAGCAGCTTATCTTCTTTACTTAGGATTAAAGCATGTCATTCAGGCGCAATTCGGAAAAAATAATCAAAATATTAACAAGGAAGATGAAAAGGAAGCAGCAGGAAAAAGCTACTGGTTCACAGTAGGAAAGATTGCATTAGCTGACCTTGCCTTTGCGATTGATTCAATATTAGCCGCAGTCGCTCTTGCCCTCGGTCTTCCGGATTCTCCGCTTGACGATTTCGGAGGTATGGATGGAGGACAGTTCATTGTTGTACTTCTTGGAGGAATTGCCGGACTTATTTTAATTAAATTTGCGGCAACTTGGTTTGTACAATTACTGGAGAAACGTCCAGCACTGGAAACAACAGCATATGCAATTGTTGCCTGGGTTGGTGTCAAACTAGCTGTAATTACACTGGCTCATGAGGACATTGGTATTTTAGACCATGATTTTCCGCATAGTACAACTTGGACTTTAATCTTCTATGGAGTATTAGTTGCCATCGCACTAATTGGTTGGTTTGCACCGGGAAGTAAGTCATCTCAGAATAATCCTAAAATGTAATACAAAGGTCAGAGCATTATGTGCTTTGTCCTTTGTAATGATAATTATATTGTGTATTTTTCGATTTAACGCTATAATTACAGTGTTAAAGATGGAATCGTGATATGACCTGTTATGAATCTATCATTTTATTTATGAATAAATGGATTGGTATTTTAGCAAGATGTGCTAATAAACTACTCCACCATGATGATAACGTACCAAAAATGTGGTGCGTATATTTTCGTGGTGGAGTTTTTTTATTCTCAAAAAGGGGGAGTAACCATGAACGACAGCATGGTTCATATTACAATTGACGGCAAAAAGTATAATGCTGAGCCTGGTTCAACTATACTGGGCATTATTAATGAGAACGGAATTGAACATCCACAAATTTGTTACGTGCCGGAAGTGGATCCTATTCAAACGTGTGATACTTGTATTGTAGAAGTGAACGGAAAGCTTGTGCGATCCTGTTCTACTGTAGTGACGAGCGGTATGAATATTGAGTTGTCCTCTACTAGTGCGAAGGCAGCACAACATGAGGCGATGGACCGTTTACTAGAAAATCATTTACTTTACTGTACGGTTTGTGACAACAATAACGGGAATTGTAAACTGCATAATACGGCAGAATTAATGGAAATTGAGCATCAAAAATATCCTTATGAGCCAAAAGTTGATGCAGGCGAAGTTGATATGTCCCATCCATTTTATCGCTATGACCCGAATCAATGTATCGCGTGCGGTCAATGTGTAGAGGTATGTCAAAACTTACAAGTTAATGAAACGTTATCTATTGATTGGGAGGCAGAGCGCCCACGTGTTATTTGGGATGAAGGAGTAGATATTAACGATTCTTCATGTATAAGCTGCGGTCAATGTGTAACGATTTGTCCTTGTAATGCTTTAATGGAAAAATCGATGCTTGGTGAAGCTGGATTTATGACTGGGCTGAAGCCGGATATTCTTGAACCTATGGTCGATCTTATTAAAGAGGTTGAACCTGGATATAGCGGTATTTTCGCTGTGTCAGAAGTAGAAGCTGCGATGCGTGACACTCGTACGAAGAAGACGAAAACAGTATGTACGTTTTGTGGTGTAGGTTGTTCATTTGAAGTATGGACGAAAGGGCGCAAAATTTTAAAGGTGCAACCAACTTCTGAGGCACCAGTTAATGCAATTTCTACTTGTGTAAAAGGAAAATTCGGTTGGGATTTCGTTAATTCTGAAAAACGACTTACGAAACCTTTAATTCGTAAAAATGGAGTATTCGTTGAATCAAGTTGGGAAGAAGCGCTTCATGTAGTAGCGGATAAATTAGGCTCTATTAAAGAAGAGTACGGTAAAGGTTCTATCGGCTTTATTTCTTCTTCTAAAATTACGAATGAAGACAACTATGTTATTCAAAAATTAGCACGACAAGTGTTTGAAACGAATAACGTTGATAACTGCTCACGTTATTGTCAATCACCAGCGACAGATGGATTGTTCCGTACAATTGGTATGGGCGGAGATGCAGGGACGATTAAAGATATTGCACAATCGGGTCTTGTTATTATCGTCGGTTGTAATCCAACAGAAGGTCACCCAGTATTAGCAACTCGTGTGAAACGTGCGCATAAACTTCACGGTCAAAAACTAATTGTTGCAGATCTTCGTAAAACTGAAATGGCAGAGCGTTCGGATATCTTTATTAGTCCAAAGCAAGGAACAGACCAAGTATGGTTAATGGCTGTTACGAAATATATGATTGGTCAAGGTTGGCACGATCAGCAGTTCATCGATGAGAATGTAAACTTCTTTGATGATTTCAAAGATAGTCTCGCGGAATATACGCTTGAATATGCAGAAGAGATTACAGGCATTTCAACAGAAACTCTCGTTAAAATGGCAGAAATGATTCGTGATGCAGATGGAACGTGTATTCTTTGGGGAATGGGCGTAACGCAAAATACTGGTGGTTCAGATACTTCCGCTGCGATTTCAAACTTACTTCTTGCAACAGGAAACTATCGACGTCCAGGTGCTGGTGCATACCCGCTTCGAGGTCATAATAACGTACAAGGTGCTTGTGATATGGGAACACTTCCAGGCTGGCTTCCAGGATATCAGCACGTTACTGACGATGTAGAACGTGCGAAATTTGAAATAGCTTACGGAGTAAAAATTGATAACAAACCAGGTCTTAATAACATTGAAATGCTTCACGCAATTGATGAAGGGAAAATGAAAGCTATGTACCTTGTTGGAGAAGATATGGCTCTTGTAGACTCTAACGCAAATCACGTACATGAAGTGTTATCAAGCCTTGAATTCTTTGTCGTTCAAGATGTGTTCCTTTCTAAAACAGCTCAATACGCTGATGTAGTATTACCAGCAGCGCCATCTCTTGAGAAAGAAGGTACTTTTACAAATACAGAGCGTCGTGTACAAAGATTATATCAAGTGCTTCCAACGCTAGGAGATGCGAAACCAGACTGGTGGATCGTGCAGGCAATTGCTAATAAGTTAGGCGCAAACTGGAGCTATAATCACCCAAGTGAAATCTTTGCGGAAATGGCAAGCTTATCACCACTATTTGCACACGCAAACTATGAAGTGCTTGAAGGATGGAACAGTTTCCACTGGGGAAGTTTTGATGGAACGAATACACCGCTTCTATTCAAAGATGGATTTAACTTCCCGGACAAAAAGGCTCGTTTTGCGATAGCTGATTGGGTACGTCCTGCTGAATTCCCAGCAGAATACGATCTTCACATTAATAACGGCCGTATGCTTGAACATTTCCATGAAGGGAACATGACAAATAAATCAACTGGTATTCAATCGAAAGTACCAGGTGTTTTCGTCGAAGTTTCTCCAGAACTTGCAAGGGAACGCGGAGTGAAAACTGGTTCGTTAGTACGCCTTGTTTCTCCATTCGGAGCACTTAAATTAAGTGCACTTGTAACGGATCGTGTAAAAGCGAATGAACTGTATTTACCGATGAACTCGACGGATAAAGAATCGGCAATTAATTTCTTAACAGGTCCTGCCGTTGACTTGCGTACAAACACGCCGGCATATAAGCAAACGAAAGTACGTATGGAAGTGTTAGAAGTTGATGGCGAAAATCCGATGCCAAAAACGAACCCGCGTAATAAAAAGCGTCACCCTCAAAACGGTATTGAGGTAAATCGTAAGTGGGATCGTCCAGGATACGTACATTTAACGGATAAAGTGAAACTTTAATCAGTGGGGGTTTTCTTTATTACCCACTGATTATTAGTTGAACCAATCGGGCGTTTACGGGCAGCCCGACCCCCACCTAAATTCTTTGCTTTCGCTGAATTTTGAGGTAGGGTTCTTACTGCCCACAAATAGCGGGATAACTAAGGGGGAGAAAAGAATATGGCAGCACCTATTCAAGCGATCCAGAAACAGGAGCTAACTGAGGAAGAACTTAAACAACAAAAACTCGAAGCTTTAAAAGAACTGCTAGCTAATAATGAAGATGCTTTAAATCAAATGTTTAATATAGTAGGTGAATTAAATGACATTGGGATGCTGGAAGCTGCAAATTCTATGCTGAAAGCGAAAGAACCAATCGTAAAAATTGTTCTAGGTCAGGTCACTCGTGAACCAGTTACAAATTTAATTAATAATATGATGGGCGCTGCAGGAGCTTTAACAGAACTTGATCCGGAACTTACGAAAAAGCTTATAGGCAGTGTATTAACAGGTATGGATGAAGGAAATCAGCATTTGCAAAGTAATAAAAAAGTAGGAATATTAGACCTTATGAAAGTACTGAAGGATCCAGATATTAATCGTGCTATCGGATTTGGTCTTCATTTCTTAAAAGGTATGGGTAAAGGGTTAAAAGAAGAATAGATAAGCAACAATAATAGTATTTCATATGTTGCTTGCGTATTTGAGATAATTGTAAAAGATGATCCATTTCGTCTTATTATTAAATAGTTTAGGCGAAATGGTCATTTTGTTAAAATAGTTGTGATGGAATAACTAGGAAGGAATGAGAGTATGTCAAAAATGGTACATGAATTTAATGATATGATCCGAAAGCTTCGAAAAGAGTTGTTCGGGAAAGGGCCGGAAAGAATTCATACTGTATTTACCGAGAACATGGCTATTGCAACACTTTATGGGAATTTAACACCTACTGAGAAATTTATTTCGGGAACTACGGATGGGGCGGAAATGGTTCATATGGCTCGAACGAAAATGATTCAAGAAGTGTATGTGGCTAATCCTCATGAACATTTAGAAGAACTTGTTGGTGCGAAGTTAGTTCATCTGTTTTCTGATATGAAAGTAGATGAGGATATTGCAGTTTCCGTGTTTGTTTTTGATAAAAATATAACGTGAGAGAAGGATGCTCATCGTGAAATCGATTCAGGTGGAACGGAAAATTTTTAAATATGAGCAAGGGGAATTTAAACATATAGAGGACAGCATTGTAACAGAGTTTCCTGTTACGGTTAAAATTAACGGCCAGGAATTTGTTACAATGGTTAGTACTCCAGAGTATATTGAAGATATGGTAATTGGCTTTTTAGCCTCTGAAGGCATTATCCGAAAGTATGAAGATATTGATGAAATATGGATGCAAGAAAAAGAAGGCTATGTACATGTAAAAACGACGAAAATCAATCCTTATTATCGTGACATACAAAACAAACGTTATATTACTTCGTGCTGTGGAATGAGTAGGCAAGGGTTTGTTTTTGCGAACGATGCGCTGACTGCGAAAGAAATGAATGATATTCGCGTAAAGATCTCTGCCGAGGATTGTTTTCGGTTAATGAATGATATGCAGCAATCTGCGTCTACGTTTCAACATACAGGCGGCGTTCATAATGCAGCTTTATGTAATGTGAGTGGAATTGTTTTAAGCCGCATGGATATAGGAAGACATAACGCTTTAGACAAAATTTACGGCTATTGTTTAAAAAATAACATTTCGATTGGTGATAAAATTATTGTTTTTAGTGGACGTATCTCTTCTGAAATTCTATTAAAAGTTGCGAAAATTGGCTGTGAAGTAATATTGTCAAAATCAGCTCCAACTGAGTTAGCATTAGAACTAGCGGAGCAGTTAGGGATTACTACAATAGGCTTCATTCGTAATAAATCTTTAAATGTATATACGCATCCAGAGCGGATTATAAATATAAAATAAGTAGAAACGAGGCAATAATCATGAAATCTGTTACATTAGACAAATTAGATCGTCCTTTAAAGGATTTACGTATTTCTGTTACTGATCGCTGTAATTTTCGCTGTCGATATTGTATGCCAGAAGAAATATTTGGTCGTGATTATTCATTTTTGTCTAATGATAAAATTTTATCTTTTGATGAAATTGAAAGGATTACACGTATTTTCGTTTCTTTAGGTGTAAGAAAGTTACGTATTACCGGAGGAGAGCCTTTACTTCGAAAAGACTTACCTGAACTCATACAGCGGTTAAACGAAATTGATGGAGTAGAGGATATTGGTTTAACGACAAATGGATCATTACTTAAAAAGTTTGCTCCAGATTTATATAAGGCGGGTTTATCTCGTGTAACAGTTAGTTTAGACTCGTTAAATGAAGAACGATTCTCTTATTTAAATGGGAATAGAAGTAAAGTAAAAACGGTTCTTGCGGGAATACAGGCTGCAGCGGAAGCCGGAATGAAAATTAAAATGAACATGGTTGTCCAAAAAGGGAAAAATGAAGAAGACATCGTTCAGATGGCAGAGTACTTTAAAGAGAATAAGCATATCCTTCGGTTCATTGAATATATGGATGTCGGAAATTTTAACGGCTGGGAATTAGGTGAAGTAGTTTCTAAGCAGGAAATAGTAGAGATGATTCATAAAGTGATGCCGCTTGAACATATTGAAGCGAACTATCCTGGTGAAGTTGCGACACGTTATCGCTATATCGGTAGTGATGAAGAAATAGGAATTATTTCATCCGTAACAGATTCGTTCTGCCCATCATGTACAAGAGCGCGTATTTCTGCAGAAGGAAAATTGTATACATGTTTGTTTGCTTCTAAAGGAAACGATCTTAAAGAATTACTTCGCTTTGGATATACGGATGAGGAGATTACTAATGTTATTCGTGACATTTGGAATAATCGTTCAGACCGTTATTCAGACGAACGGTTAAGCGGTACGAATAAAAAAGCAATGCCGAAAATTGAAATGTCGCATATCGGTGGCTGAGAAGCTACTAAGAATGTAGATTCTCTTTGTTAACGTAAATAGTGGGAAATGTGCAAGTTTTGTACACTTTCTATGAGTATAGTAAAAATGATGATGATATTTCTGTAAGAGATATGCAGAGAGATTAAGCAGCATTCAAAAATCCTTACGATGGTAAGGGTTTTTGGTGCTGCTTTTTTTAGATGAGAAAAATGGAGGAATTGGTTATGGCATTTCATAAACCGGAACAAATTGCTGCGCTTGTGATTGAATCCGGTGTTCAAAAGGTGGGGCAACCGCTATCAGCGATGCTTATTCTTGGTTTTTTAGGAGGAGCATTCATTTCATTAGGATTTTTACTTAATATTCGTGTTCTAGGTAATGTACCGGAGCAGTGGGGAAGTTTAGTCAATTTTATAGGAGGAGCGGTTTTTCCTATTGGACTTATGCTCGTTGTTTTAGCAGGAGGAGAATTAATTACGGGAAATATGATGTCGATGGCCATGGCACTGTATGCACGGAAAATTTCATTGAAACATGTGTTAAACAATTGGGCGTGGATCACTTTAACGAACTTCGCAGGTGCACTTTTCGTAGCGTATTGTTTCGGTCACCTTGGCGGGTTAACTGAAGGTGCCTATTTAAATAAAACGATAGCGATAGCTCAAGATAAATTACATGAATCTTTCGGGAGAACTTTAATTTTGGCAATTGGTTGTAACTGGCTCGTTTGCCTTGCAATTTGGTTAGCGTATGGAACGAATGATTTAATTGGGAAGATTGTTGGGATTTGGATTCCGATTATGGCGTTTGTCGTAATTGGGTTTCAGCAAGTAGTAGCAAATATGTTTGTCATTTCAGCAGTTATTTTTGCTGGTCACCTTACGTGGATGGATCTTGCGAAAAACTTTGTGCCTGTCTTTATCGGAAATGTAATCGGCGGAGCTGGATTTGTTGGATTCGCTTATTTTTCTTGTTATCAGAAACAAAGCACTACCGAAGAAGATGTATTGAAAAAATAACAGTATATGAAAGGAAGGCTACCTCATGATAGAGCGGTATTCACGACAACAGTTGTTCACTCCTATTGGAAAAGAAGGGCAAGAGAAAATTAGAAATAAGCATGTATTAATAATAGGGGCAGGTGCATTAGGAAGTGCCAGTGCAGAAAGTTTAGTACGTGCAGGTATCGGGAAATTAACGATTATTGATCGCGATTACGTAGAATGGAGTAATTTACAGCGGCAACAACTTTACGCTGAACAAGATGCGATAGAAAAGTTGCCAAAAGCAATCGCAGCACAAAACCGTCTCAAACAAATTAATTCAGACGTGCAAATTCAAGCGCTAGTAATGGATGCAAGAGTAGATAATATGGAAGCTTTATTAGGTGGTGTCGATGTCATTATTGATGCCACAGATAATTTCGATATTCGGTTTGTAATCAATGATACATCACAAAAATACAATATCCCTTGGATTTACGGTTCTTGTGTCGGATCGTATGGCATGAGCTATACGATTATTCCGAAGAAAACACCGTGCTTACATTGTGTGCTGAAAAGTGTTCCTGTTACAGGGGCGACGTGTGACACAGTTGGAATTATTAGTCCAGCTGTTCAAATCGTTGCAGCGTACCAAGTGGCGGAAGCTTTCAAAATTTTAGTAGAAGATTACGCAGCAATTAGAAAAACTTTTTTAATGTTTGATATATGGAGTAATCAATATCATTCTATCAAACTAGGGAAAATCAAAACGGAAGACTGTCCTTCGTGCGGAACAAATAGAACTTATCCTTATTTATCATACGAAAATCAAACGAAGACAGCTGTGTTATGTGGAAGAAATACAGTTCAAATTAGACCAGCGCATAATAGACATTACAACTTTGATGAGTTAGAAAAAGTATTAAAGAATCACGGGAAAGTTGATCGGAATCCGTATTTGCTCTCTTGCCAATTAGAAGAGTATCGCATCGTCATTTTTCATGATGGTCGTGTATTTATTCATGGCACGAATGAAATTCAAAAAGCGAAACAACTATACTATCGGTTATTAGGATAATAGAGAGGGATTGGTAATGATGGAAAGAAGAGTGCCAATTACAGTTGAAGAGGCTGTTCGTAAAGTGATGGCATTTGCTAATTGTGGTGTAAAAGAACTAGTACCACTGGAATTAGCATACGGGCGTACGTTAGCAGACGATATAGTAGCGGATCACGATGTCCCTTCATTCAATCGATCGCCATATGATGGATTTGCTATTAGGGCAGAAGATACTTCGCGAGCAAGTCGTGAGAATCCAATCGTATTTGAAGTCATCGGTGAAATTGGAGCAGGTTCCGTATTTCCTATAGAAGTAGGAGCGTTTCAAGCAGTTCGGATTATGACAGGGGCACAAATTCCGAAAGGATGTAACGCGGTCGTCATGCTAGAACTGACTCGTCATCGTCAATATGAGAATATCGGAAAAAGCTATATGGAAGTGCGACGCTCATTTAAAGAAGGGGACAATATATCTTTTCAAGGTGAAGATGTTCAGAAAGGAACCGTTCTCGCAAAAAGAGGTAGTTACATTAATCCGGGTATTTCAGCTCTTCTTGCTACATTCGGTTATAGCGAAGTGCCAGTAGCGAAAAAGCCCATAATTGGACTATTAGCGACTGGGAGTGAACTTCTCGATGTAAATGAAGAACTACAACCTGGGAAAATCCGAAATAGTAATACGTATATGATATCGTCTCAAATTCGAAGAGCAGGTGGAAGAGTAAAATACTTTGGGAAGTTTAGTGACGATTTGAATACGTGCTACGAAGCAGTGAAAAAAGCGTTAAGCGAAGTGGATATGTTAATTACAACTGGTGGTGTTTCGGTAGGTGACTATGACTATTTACCAGCTATATATGAAAAATTAGGCGCATCAGTTCTTTTTAATAAAGTAGCCATGCGGCCGGGTAGTGTCACAACAGTAGCGCAATTAAACGGGAAATTATTATTTGGATTATCAGGTAATCCATCTGCTTGCTATGTAGGTTTTGAATTATTCGTAAAACCTAGTATTCGTGCGTATATGTTTAGCGAAAAACCACATGTAAAACGAGAAAAAGCAATGCTCGGAGAAGATTTTCTAAAACCAAATCCATTTACAAGGTTTGTACGAGCAAAGCTTCAGTATAACGAAGGACAACTAATCGCTTATCCATCAGGATTCGATAAATCTAGTTCCGTTTCTTCATTAGCGGAATCAAACATTTTTATCGTACTACCAGGCGGAACGAGAGGATACAAAAAAGGGATGTTTGTAGATATTCTTTTATTAGAAGATAACGAAGGTAGTGAATGGCCTTGGACATTCCGTAAAGTAGGGAGAGGTTTTGATGGGACAAGCACAATTTGAAGTTGTAGATAGTCCGATTGTAGTTGAAGAAGTAACGAATAAAGTAGCAAGACGAGAAGCAGGGGCAATTACAACTTTTATTGGAACGGTAAGAGAATTAACGAAAGGAAAACGAACGTTACATCTTGAGTATGAAGCATATAAACCGATGGCAGTAAAAAAGCTTACTGAAATTGGAGAAGAAATTAAGGGGAAGTGGCCGGATGCGAAAATAGCAATCACACATCGAGTAGGGCGATTAGAAATAATGGATATCGCAGTTGTCATTGCAGTATCGTCACCACATCGTAAAGTAGCGTACGAAGCGAATGAATACGCAATTGAACGTATAAAGAAAATCGTCCCAATTTGGAAAAAAGAATTTTGGGAAGATGGAACGGAGTGGATTGGAGATCAACTTGAAAATACTCCATATCCAGAAGGAAAACCAAAGAAAGAAGAATGAGAGAATGATTACAATTTTATTGTTCGCAAATTTACGAGAAGAAGTCGGCTCAGAGAGATTAGTAATAATAGAAAAACGAGAGATGAATGTTCATCAATTGAAAAAATGGCTGAAAGATCACTATCAATTACAGACGCTAGATAAAGTTATGGTTGCGATTAATGAAGAATTTGTAACGGACGAAGATATTGTAAAGGCTGGGGATACAGTAGCGTTTATCCCACCTGTAAGTGGGGGTTAATGCTTTCTATTTGAATATCTTATCTTTCATACGTTAAGGAGGGAAATAATTATGAACGAGTTTTCGCATTGGAACGAAGAGGGAAGAGCTAAAATGGTTGATATTTCTCAAAAGGATATTTCAACACGTACAGCTGTTGCGCAAAGTACAATTTCTTTATCAAATGAATTATTTGAAGCAATTCAAAGTGGTGGGTTGAAAAAAGGAGACCCGCTTCAAGTAGCACAAGTTGCTGGCATAATTGGTGCTAAAAAAACAGCGGATATAATCCCGATGTGTCACCCGATATTAATCCAAGGAACAGACTTTACGTTTCATTATGAAAAGAAAACCGATGGCTATGAATTAATCATACGAGCGACAGTAAAATGCAGCGGAAAAACAGGAGTAGAAATGGAAGCATTAACGGCCGTATCAATCGCCGCCCTTACTTTTTACGATATGTGTAAAGCTGTTGATAAAACGATGGTTATGAAAGAAACGTATTTAGTGCAAAAAACGGGTGGGAAAAGCGGAGACTTTTTCCATCAGGTGAAATGACTATAATGGAAGGAATGTGTATGATGATTACTCACGAACAAATTATGAATGCTTTAAGCCATGTAGAAGATCCGGAGTTGCACAAGAGTATTGTGGAATTAAATATGGTCAGAAATATAAAGATAGATGGTACAGAGGTTGGGCTAGAAGTAGTTTTAACGATACAAGGTTGTCCGCTAAAAGCAAAAATTCAAAACGATATTGAAGACTCTCTTCGAAACATGGGAGCATCGAAAGTTTCTTTAACATTTGGTTCGATGACACCAGAAGAAAGAGCAGCATTAACAGCGTCTTTAAAGAAAGAGGCTAGAACAGAAACAGGAATGCCTAGTATGCTTCGACCTGATTCAGGTGTGCGTTTTATTACTGTAACGAGCGGAAAAGGAGGAGTTGGTAAATCAAC
Organism: Bacillus sp. FSL E2-0195; assembly: GCF_038003645.1. NCBI lineage: Bacteria > Bacillati > Bacillota > Bacilli > Caryophanales > Bacillaceae > Bacillus > Bacillus sp. FSL E2-0195. The sequence continues at coordinate 1,622,512 of NZ_JBBOPN010000001.1, forward strand.
TGTGACGATTAACCTTGCTACCGCTTTAGCACGTATGGGCAAAAAGGTTGGGATTTTAGATGCAGATATATATGGGTTCAGCATCCCTGCTATGATGGAAACGAATGAAAAGCCAACGATGATTGATCAAACTGCAATTCCAGTCGTTAGTCACGGTGTTAAAATTATGTCGATGGGATTCTTCACAGAAGGAAATAACCCAGTTATGTGGCGCGGACCGATGTTAAACAAATGGATTCAAAACTTCCTTGCGAACACACACTGGGGAGAACTAGACTATCTTCTTCTTGATTTACCACCTGGAACAGGAGACGTTGCGATAGATGTCGCCGCGATGATCCCACAAGCGAAGGAAATTATCGTCACAACGCCTCATAACGTAGCTTCATTTGTCGCGTCTAGAGTAGGAGTAATGGCAAAACATACGAAACACGATATTTTAGGTATTGTTGAAAATATGGCATATTACGAAGAACAAGATGGTTCAAGAAACTATCTCTTCGGAAAAGGTGGCGGCGAAATGTTAGCAGAACAACTGCAAACAGAAGTAATTGCTCAAGTACCTTTTGCGAAACGTGAAGAAAATAATGATTCATGTGTATATGATGAAGATTCACTTGTTGGGGAGATATTTACTTCTTTAGCGGAGGATATTATTTATAATGAATAAACTAGTGTAAAAGTAAAAGGGAGATACATAAACGCTATGTATCTCCCTTTTACTTTTTTATGAATCATTCCAATAAATATGAAGGTATATTTAAGATTGTAGTAACTTAGAAACCATTTGCGGAATTTGATTTGCTTGTGAAACCATACTAAGTGCAACTTCGGTTAATAATTTAAACTTTAAAAAATCACTCATCTCCTGCGCCATATCCGCGTCTTCAATTCGAGAAGCAGCATCTGTTAACGCTGTACTTTGACTATTTAAATTTTCCATATTAAATTGCAGACGATTTATCATTGCACCCAGATCAGCACGGTGAAGTGATACATTTTGTAAAGCCTCTTCAATTTTACGAATCGCCGCTCTTGCTTCTTGTTCTGTTGAGATCTTGATGTCATGTTGTGTAGGGGAAGGGGGAATATGTTTCGTCATATTTACTGTATGACCGATATCATCTAATGTAATAGGACGGCTTTGTCCATTGAATACAGATAAATCATTAAACTCAGTCGTCTCACCAATATAGCCAATTTGTTCTGTTAAAGATTGAAACTCTTTATTCAGTGAATCACGGTTTTTATTTGAATTTGTACCGTTCGCAGATTGAACAGCTAAATCACGCATACGTTGTAAAATATTCGTCACAGTTTGAAGAGCAGCTTCCGCTGTACGAAGCATCGATATCGCATCCCCATTATTACGAATTGCAACGCGCATACCACTCGCTCTCGCATGCATACGAGTCGCAATCGCCACATTTGCTGGATTATCAGAAGCATTATTCAACTTCTTACCAGTCGCCAAATGCCCCATCGCCACATTCATACGCTTCTCATTCTCATACAACGACTGCCTAGCATTCATACTCAAAACATTCATACCAATACGCATAATAGACACTCCTTATAGATTTATATATGATTTTAAAGCCAATAAACAGCTGTGAAAAGAAAAAGGGTTTTATTTTTGTTTTAACATGAGAGGGGATCAAGATAGGCACTGACCGCTCCTACACATCGTGGATGCTCTCTTCCACCTAAAAAAAGAAAGGTTTTACAAATAATTCATCTATATAGAAAAAATGAACCTCTCCGCAAGCAGAGAGGTTCATTCATGAAACTAAATCAAATGGCTTATTGTAATAATTTAGAAACCATTTGTGGAGTTTGGTTTGCTTGAGAAAGCATGCTGATACCAGCTTCGTTCAAGATTTTGAACTTAGTCATTTCAGACATTTCTTTCGCCATGTCAGCGTCCTCAATTTGAGAAGCAGCTGAAGCCATAGAAGAAGATTGGCTCTTCAGGTTGTTTACGTTAAAGTCAAGACGGTTTAATGTAGCACCTAGAGTTGCACGGTTGTCAGCAACCATTTTTAATGCTTCATCAATTTTGTCAACGGCAGCTAATGCATCAGCTTTAGTAGTAGTTGCTGGTTTCATACCTGTGAACGCTGCGGCAACATCTTTTGCAGCAGCATCATCTTTTCCAGATTTAGCATAAGCTTCAAAAGCAGCTTGCATTTTTGCTGCGTCTTGTTCGCTATATAAATCTTTTACTTTTTCGAAAGAAGCAGCGGCTAAGTCAACAGCATCATTTCTATCACCATCGTCAGCAATTGTTGTAGCAAGTGCTGTAATGTTTGTTTCAGCAGTGTCTATATTTTTTTGAGTAATTGTCATTTTGCCATTAAAAGCAGTGAAGATTGCTGTAGCTTTAGTTGCATTTGGAGTAGCAGCGAATTCGTCAAATGCGTGTTCAATCGCTCCAGCAGTTCCCTTATCAAATAAATCGCTTGCTTTTGCAAAGGCCTCTTTAGCAGTTTCAACCTCAGCTTTAAGTGCATCACCAGTAGCAGCTGAACCGTTAAGTTTATCAATTGCAGCTTTAGCAGCTTTAAAGTTCACATCAGCACTGTTATCAGTACCAATAGCTGTATTAGCGATACCAAGTTTATCAAGCGTAATACCTTTTAAAGAAACGCCAATTTGTTTTGATTTATCACTTGAGTCAAGAGTTTGAATGTTGATTGTTTGGTCATTTTTAAGTAAGTTCTTATCGTTAAATTGAGTGTTGTCAGCAATATAAGTAATTTGCTTTTGTAATTCACCGAATTCTTTTTGTAGTGCAGCTTGGTTTTTATCTGTGTTTGTACCGTTCGCAGATTGGTTGGCAATGTCACGCATACGAAGTAAAATGTTAGATACAGAGTTTAAAGCTGAGTCAGCTGTACGGATTAATGACATACCATCTTGTGTGTTGTTAGCAGCTACGTTTAGACCACTTTCACGAGCACGCATACGAGTTGCAATTGCAAGACCTGCTGCATCGTCAGAAGCGTTGTTGATACGTTTACCGCTTGATAAACGGTCCATAGAATTGCTCATTTTTGCTTGGTTTTGACGCATGTATTCTTGCGTACGCAAACTATTAATATTTGTATTGATTCTCATGTTAAGAACCCCCATTTTTTTATATTGATTTTTCTGCAAATTGAAAAACGGTAATATGCGAAAAAATCGATTTCGAGATTTATTGTAATCCTTGCTACAACGGGTGTCAACTAAAAATTCGAATTAATGAATATAAAAAAATAACAGTTTAACAATCTATTCATTTTTTTATTACAATATTATTAAAAGGATTATTGCAAACTTTTTAAAAAAACTCTAATATTAGATTATCTTTGTTTACCGAAAAGGTGATATTATGGTAGTTGGAAATATAGTAAAAGAAGTTCTTGCATATAAAAAAGGACAGATTCAGCAAAAGTTAAGTAGTCCACAGGCGTTCGTTAGTAGCCGTTTTCAAGATCAATTGCAGAGTGAACCTGCGAAGGAGACGAAGGTTACTCCGCAAACGGCAAAAGTAGAAGATATGAGTCAGCCGGTACAATCTACGAAAATAGAAACGGTTGTTAATAAACCAGAAGAATCTATTAATAAAGTAGAGGAAGCGAATAAGCCGGAGGAAAAAGCTGAAACGAAGCAAGTAGATGAAGTGCAAGTTGCACAAAAAGAGTTTGAACGACGTTTTCCAGAAACGAAAAATGAGGCTGCTGATACGTGGGGATTAACGAATAAATATAATATTCAGAAAATACGTTCTTCAAATGAAGGTAAGTATGAGGATATTATTGATCGCGTAAGTAATACATATGGAATTCCGAAAACGTTAATTCAAAAAATGATTGAAGTAGAGTCTAATTTTAATCCGAAAACGGTGTCACATGCAGGGGCGATGGGGCTGATGCAGCTTATGCCAGCAAATGTGAAAGAGATGGGTATAAAAAATCCATTTTCACCAGCTGAAAGTATTGAAGGCGGCGTGAAAGAGTTAAGCGGTTATTTAAAGAAAAATAACGGTGATCTCGTATTGGCGCTTGCTTCTTATAATGCTGGCCCTGGTAATGTGAGAAAGTACGGAGGCGTACCGCCATTTAAAGAAACGCAAGGATATATTAAAAAAATATTAAATATCGACGTTTCAAAATAAGAAATTTCATATATAGAGAGAACATGAAATTTTCGTGAACATGATATGGGAGTTGGCTAGATTTGAAATTACAAGATGATATTCCGTTAACAATTTATTTTGAAATCGGAAATACGAAAAAGAAAATTGAAGATCTGCTTCATATTACGAAAGGTACATTGTATCGTCTTGAAAATTCAACGAAAAATACGGTGCGTCTTATGCTTGAGAATGAAGAGATTGGAACCGGAAAGATTTTGACGAAGAATGGGAAAATGTACGTTGAAATCGTTGAATTGAAAAGGTAGGGAAGGGGATTGTCATGAGTGGCGAAAAATTAAGCCAAGAGCAAATTGATGCCCTGCTGAAGGCGGTAAATGAAGGCGAGGAAATGCCAGCTTTCGCACAAGAAGCAGGGAAGCAAGATAAATTTCAAGAGTATGATTTTAATAGACCAGAGAAGTTTGGTGTTGAACATTTACGTAGTTTGCAGGCGATTGCGTCTACATTTGGAAAGCAGACGTCACAGACGTTGTCAGCTCGTATGCGTATTCCAATTGAACTAGAGCCTTCAACGGTTGAGCAAGTTCCATTTACGAGTGAGTATGTAGAGAAAATGCCGAAAGATTATTATTTATATTGCGTGATAGATCTAGGTTTACCAGAGCTTGGAGAAATTGTTATTGAGATTGATTTAGCGTTCGTCATTTATATTCATGAATGCTGGCTTGGCGGAGATAGTAAGCGTAACTTTACGATGCGTAGACCGCTAACGGCGTTTGAATTTTTAACGCTTGATAATATATTCTTGCTTCTTTGTAAAAATTTAGAGCAATCATTTGAAAGCGTTGTTGCGATTGAACCGAAGTTTGTAACGACGGAGACAGATCCGAATGCGCTGAAGATTACAACGCCAAGCGATATTATTTCATTACTGAATGTAAATATGAAAACAGAGTTTTGGAATACGACAGTTCGTATCGGTATTCCGTTCTTATCTGTTGAAGAAATTATGGATAAGTTAACGTCTGAAAATATTGTCGAACATTCTTCGGATAAGCGTAAAAAGTATACGTCTGAAGTAGAAGTGAAAGTAAATCAAGTGTATAAACCTGTTCACGTTGCAATTGGTGAGCAGAAGATGACAATTGGTGAGATTGAGCAAATTGAAGAAGGCGATATTATTCCACTTCATACAAAGGTTTCAGATCAACTACGTGGTTATGTAGATGGAAAACATAAATTTAATTGTTTTATCGGGAAAGATGGAACGCGTAAGGCGCTCCTATTTAAAAATTTTATAGAGTAGGAGGATCCATATGAAGCATGAAGTATCTCCTGTGTCATTAATGGGATTAGAAGAATTTGCAGGGAAGCGAAATGAAGCGGGTAAAGCGCATATTGATACCGTTTCGGATATTTCGATTGAACTTGGTGTAAAGCTTGGGAAGTCATCGATTCAGCTTGGTGATGTGAAACAATTAAAAGTTGGCGATGTTCTTGAAGTAGAGAAAAATTTAGGACATAAAGTAGATGTATATTTAAGTGATATGAAAGTCGGTATTGGTGAGGCAATAGTAATGGACGAGAAGTTTGGCATTATTATTTCTGAAATTGAAGCTGACAAGAAACACGCGGCGCTTATGAAGGCGCAAAATCAAATGCAGGATAAAGAGTAGAGGAGGAGTCATATGTCGTATATGACGACCTTATTTCAAGTCGTTTTACTGTTTGGTGCGCTCGGCTATGGTGCATATTATATGACGAAAAAGACGCGCAAACAGCAGTTTTTTAAGCAAGGTGAAAACGGCCATATTCAAGTGAAAGACGGTGTTTATTTAAATCATCAAACGAGCGCCTTTTTATTTGAAGTGGACGGGAAGCAAGTGTTTACTGTTATAAGTAATAACGGTGTACAATCAGTACAATTAACAGGAACAGGAAATCAGTTTCAACAAGCGCTAGAAGACGCGGTGAAGAGTGAAACGAAAAAAGTAGAGGATCCATCATGAGAATAAAGAAACAGTTATCGTTATTTGCCGTTATTTTCGCATTTTCTATTATTTTTTCATTTGTTTTTGTAAATCCAGCGTATGCAGCCCCGAACGGCTTTATTAATTTCGAAAATGGAAAAGAGTTTACGAGTAATTCAAGTGTACAACTATTCGCGCTCGTTACCCTTCTATCATTATCTTCTTCTATCGTTCTTTTATTTACGCATTTTACTTATTTTATGATTGTTCTTGGGATTACTCGTCAAGGGCTTGGGGTTATGAATTTACCACCGAACCAAGTGCTTGTTGGACTCGCATTATTTTTATCGCTGTTTACAATGCAGCCAGTGCTTGGTCAATTAAAGAGTGATGTGTGGGACCCGATGACGAAAGAAAAAATAACAGTAAGTCAAGCTGCGGAGACGACAGCTCCGATTATGAAAGATTATATGTCGAAGCATACGTATAAGCATGATTTGAAAATGATGCTGAAAGTGCGTGGAGAAGAGTTGCCGAAAGATTTAAAGGATCTTTCATTGTTTACGCTTGTGCCATCCTTTACGTTAACGCAAATTCAAAAAGGGTTACTTACAGGGATGTTCATTTATTTAGCGTTTGTCTTTATTGATTTAATTATTAGTACACTTTTAATGTACCTTGGGATGATGATGGTACCGCCGATGATTTTAAGTTTACCATTTAAAATACTCGTTTTCGTATATTTAGGTGGATATACAAAAATCGTCGATATTATGTTTAAGACGGTCGCCTGAAGCGTTTGATGCTATGTGATAGGAGTCATATAAATGAATACGTCACCAATTATAGATATTTTCCAAACCTTTTTTTATAAAGGGGTTATGATTTTAATGCCGATTGCCGTTGTAAGTATGATTGTCGTTATTATTATCGCGGTTATTATGGCGATGATGCAAATTCAAGAGCAAACGCTGACGTTTTTACCGAAAATGGCGAGTATTGTGCTCGTTATTATCATTTTAGGTCCGTGGATGTTTCAAGAGTTAACGATGCTTATTTTAGATTTATTTGATAAAATCCCATCGCTATTGCGTTCGTACTAAGATAGGTGAACTGAAATGAATATGGAATTATGGGCGGCGACGTTTTTTGCGTTTTGTCGCATTACTTCATTTTTATATTTTCTACCGTTTTTCTCAGGTCGATCAATTCCGGCGATGGCAAAGGTTACATTTGGACTCGCTCTTTCGATTACAGTGGCAGATCAAGTGGATGTCTCTCACATAAAGACAGTTTGGGATGTAGCAGCTTATGCAGGAACGCAAATTGTAATTGGGTTATCACTTTCAAAAATTGTAGAGATGCTGTGGAACATTCCGAAAATGGCAGGGCATATTTTAGACTTTGATATCGGTTTATCACAGGCGAGTTTATTTGATGTGAATGCAGGGTCACAGTCCACTTTGCTATCAACAATTTTTGATATATTTTTTCTTATTATTTTTATTTCACTGGGCGGCATTAACTATTTCGTTGCCACGATTTTAAAGTCGTTTCAATATACAGAGGCGATTTCAAAATTGTTGACGACTAGTTTTTTAGATAGTCTACTCGCAACGTTATTATTTGCAATTACATCAGCGGTTGAAATTGCTTTGCCACTTATGGGCAGTCTATTCATTATTAATTTCGTCCTTATTTTAATCGCAAAAAATGCACCGCAATTAAACGTTTTTATGAATGCGTACGTAATTAAAATAACGTGTGGTATTTTGTTTATTGCGATGAGTGTACCGATGCTCGGTTATGTGTTTAAAAATATGACAGACGTATTACTGGAAGAGTATACGAAACTATTTAACTTTTTCTTAACGAAGTAGGGGGACGCGCATGGCAAAGGATAATAAAACAGAAAAGGCCACCCCGCAGAAGCGTAAAAAATCGCGTGAAGAAGGGAATATCGCCCGGAGTAAAGATTTAAATAATTTATTTTCTATTCTTGTATTAGCAGTTGTCGTTTACTTTTTCGGAGATTGGCTCGGTTATGAGATCGCACATTCCGTAGCGGTACTGTTTGATCAAATTGGAAAAAATACAGATTCGACCGAGTATTTTTATTTAATGGGCATATTACTTCTGAAAGTATCGGCTCCTATATTAATACTTGTATATGCTTTTCATTTGTTCAATTATATGATTCAAGTTGGTTTCTTATTTTCTTCTAAAGTACTTAAGCCGAAAGCATCACGTATTAATCCGAAAAACTATTTTACGAGATTGTTTAGTCGTAAAAGTTTAGTAGATATTTTGAAATCACTGTTTTATATGGGATTAATCGGTTACGTTTCGTACGTTCTCTTTAAAAAGAATTTAGAGAAGATTGTTAGTATGATTGGATTTAACTGGACAGCGTCACTTACTGAAATTATTAGCCAAATTAAATTTATCTTTTTAGCCATTTTAATTATTTTAATCGTTCTTTCTATTATTGATTTCATTTATCAAAAATGGGAGTACGAACAAGATATTAAGATGAAAAAAGAAGAAGTGAAACAAGAGCATAAAGATAATGAAGGGGACCCGCAAGTAAAGGGGAAACGAAAAAACTTTATGCATGCCATCTTGCAAGGGACAATTGCGAAGAAGATGGATGGTGCAACGTTTATTGTGAACAACCCGACGCACATTTCGGTTGTGCTTCGTTACAATAAACAAGTTGATGCAGCGCCTATTGTCGTTGCAAAAGGGGAAGATGAGCTCGCATTATATATACGAACGCTTGCCCGTGAACAAGAAATACCAATGGTGGAAAACCGTCCGCTTGCTCGTTCTTTATATTATCAAGTTGAGGAAGACGAGACGATTCCAGAAGATTTATACGTAGCTGTAATTGAAGTTATGCGCTATTTAATTCAAACGAAAGAACTTGAAGTATAATAGCGCGTTTGGAGGGGATCTCTTTGTTTAAGATGGATTCTGCAAGAACCTATTTTTCTATCTTTTTAGCAGCGTCATTCGTTGTGGCGCTCTTAATTCCACTTCCACCATTTATACTTGATATCGTTATCGTTTTTCTACTAAGTATGTCAGTGCTTATTTATATGCGAGCTACAAGTATTAACGAGTGGGATGAATTAAAGTCATTTCCGACGATGTTGTTATTAATCGGGATTTTCCGCGTATCGATTAACGTTTCGACGACGCGAGCGATTTTAACAGACGGAAATGCGGGTCATGTTATTGAAGAGTTCGGCCAGTTCGTAATTGGCGGGAACTTATTAATTGGTATCGTTATTTTTATAGTATTAATCATATTCCAGTTTATCGTTGCAAACGGTGCGTCTCGTACAGCTGAAGTAGCAGCTCGTTTTACACTTGATTCTTTACCAGGGAAACAAATGTCTATCGATGCTGACTTGAATCAGCGTCTTATTACAGAAAAAGATGCACAGGCGAAACGAAAAAAATTAAATATGGAAACAGAGTTTTACGGAGCGATGGATGGCGCTGGAAAGTTCATTAAAGGGGACGTTATTTTCGGGATTGTCATTTTATTCGTAAACATTATTTTCGGTTTAATTGTTGGTATGATGCAGCAAAGAATGAGCTTTGCAGATGCAGCTATTCACTATACACAGTTAACTGTCGGTGACGGAATTGTAAACCAAATCGGTTCGTTAATGCTTGCGATTTCAACAGGTATTATCGTAACGCGTGTATTTGACGGTTCAGCAGATACAGTAACAGAAGGAATCTTTAAAGAGTTATTAGCGCATGAAGTTGTTGTATATGCACTCGGTGGTTTATTTATCGCAATGGGTGTTTTTACACCGCTACCATTTTTACCATTTGCTCTCGTTGGAGGCACGATTATTTTCTTAGGAATTCGCAATAAAAAGCGAATAAAGAAAGAGAAAGAAGACGAGCTTCAACAAGAATTAGAAATGATTCAAGGCGAGGATGAGCAATTACAACAAGTGGAAGATTCATTCGGCGTCTTTACAGATAAATATCCGATTATTGTAGAACTCGGTTTAGATTTAGCGGCACTTGTAAAGCAGAAAATTAACGGGGAAACAGCTCGTGATAAAGTTGTTCTAATGAGGAAATCCATTATTACTGATCTTGGTATTAACGTTCCTGGAATAAACTTTAAAGATAATACGAGTTTTAGACCACGTGGACGCTACATTATTCGTATTAAAGGTGCGAAAGCTGCTGAAGGTGTTTTAAAATCAGGTTATTTACTAGCACTGAAAACGCCGAACGTAATGGCTGATTTAGATGCAGAGCCAGCGAAAGACCCAATTTTTGGTGAAGATGGATATTGGATTTTGGAGCATATGGTACAAGATGCACAAATGAAGGGCTATCAAGTGTTAGAACCGCTGAGCATATTAATTACGCATTTAGATGTTGTCGTTAGACGTAACCTTCATGAGTTAATTCAGCGTCAACATGTGAAAGACTTGATTCACTCGCTTGAAACAGATAATGGCGTTTTATTAGAAGAAATTAAAAAGAAAGAAATCGATTTATCACTCGTGCAAAATGTTATTAAACAATTGCTGAAAGAAGGAATTTCAATTCGGGATTTACCGACAATTATTGAAGGTATTATTGACGGGAAAGAAATTTATCAAAACCATGTGGATGGTGTGACGGCATTTGTTCGTGAATGTATTTCAAAAGTTATTTGTGAGAGTGCGAAAAATCCTGATGGGAAAATTTATGCGGCACTCTTCGCTGATTTGCTTGAGTTAGATGCAGATGTTGTTAATAATTCATACCAAGGTTATTTATTAAACTGGGATTTAGATTTAGAAACGCGTGTAGTAGAACAAGTACAGCGCGTTTTCAAACAAGCTCGTTTAATGGGACGAGAGCCAGTATTATTAACGCGTAGAAAAGATTTCAGGTTTGCTATTGTGAGACTTCTTGAACGTTATCAAATAGAAGCTAAAGTATTATGTATTAGTGAATTGGCACCAGAAATTGTTGTAGATCAAATTGCTTATATTGAATAGTAGGAGGTGAGGTAATGGAAAGTACAGAAAAAAAAGAAGCGTTAATGCGAATAAAAGCAGCTTCGAAAAATGAATTGTATCGAAAATTATTTGACCAATATGGTACAGATTATTACTACGTTGTCGATGAAAGTGTAAAACGAAATATCCCGTTTTTTTGGAAAAAGAATTATGAAATGTTAGTCGCTTTTCCTGAAGATAAACAGGCTGAAAATAGCGAAGGAACAACTCAATTTCATGAGCAATTAATGGATGTTGTAGGTGAACCTTCAGAAGAAATCGTGAAGGTGAATGGAATTCAATCTGTCTTGCACAATTTAGAAAACGTAACGACTTCTATGTCGTACGCAGCGATGCAAACAGGGAATAGTGAAGAATGGGCAAGAAAAAAAGAGAAACTATTACAACTGTTTGAAAAGGGTATTGTCGTTGTGAAACATACAGAAGAGACGAAAGTAGCTAAAAAACAGCCTGTTGTGAAACAAGCTATTTCTGTAAAGAAAGAAGAAGTAGTTATAAAAAAAGAAAACCAGGAATCTGTACCATTTATTATTCAAAAAGTAATTCGGATGTTAGAACAAAACGATGTGGAACAATATTTCATTCATGCATATGCTGAAAAATTAAAAGTGAAGTTTGAGAATGCAACGATGATTACAGAAGAAGAAGTCATCGGATACATATTGGAAGATATGAGATCTCATTTTAATACTGAAAACGTATTTGAGAAAGAGGTACAAACAATTGCATTAATCGGTCCAACTGGCGTTGGAAAAACGACGACACTTGCGAAAATGGCATGGCAGTTTCACGGTAAGAAAAAAACGGTTGGTTTTATTACGACAGATCACTCTCGCATCGGGACAGTACAGCAACTGCAAGATTATGTAAAAACAATTGGAGCAGAAGTTATAGCTGTGCGTGATGAACCCGCAATGGCACGGGCGCTTACTTATTTTAAAGAAGAAGCGCGTGTTGATTATATTTTAATAGATACGGCTGGAAAGAATTATCGTACGTCAGATACGGTTGAAGAAATGATTGAGACGATGGGGCAAGTAGAGCCCGATTATATTTGTTTAACGTTATCTGCTTCTATGAAAAGTAAAGATATGATTGAAATCATTACGAACTTTAAAGATATCCATATTGATGGTATCGTATTTACGAAATTTGATGAAACAGCGAGTAGTGGTGAATTGTTGAAAATTCCAGCTGTATCATCAGCACCAATTGTATTAATGACAGATGGACAAGACGTGAAGCAACATATACATATCGCTACTGCTGAACATTTAGCAAAACAAATGTTACAAACATCGTAAGAAAAGAGGTGAAGAATAAGGCGCTTGCCTTATTCAAACGAGTATGAACGGTCTTTATATAGGTTCTATGGGTATGATGAATTACATGCAGCATATTAATGTTCATTCAAATAACGTTGCAAATGCCCAAACGACAGGATTTAAAGCAGAAAACATGACTTCTAAAGTATTTGATGTGCAAGATACATATCGCCGCGGTGACGGTGCGATGACAAATATCGGTTCGGTCGATTACGCTGTCGTACCAGCTGCGACGCATGTGAACTTAGTACAAGGAAATGTACAAATGACAAATAGTGCTACAGATTTCTTTTTAGACGACGGTGCGGCTGGCACATCATCATTTTTCGTTACATCTAAAAATGATGAAACATTTTTAACGAGAGACGGTAGTTTTACATTGAATAGTGATCGTTATTTACAAACAGCATCTGGTGCTTTCGTAATGGGTGAGAATAATGAACGTATTCGTATTCCAGAAGGAGCAAAGGTAGCTGTACAAGCAGACGGTACATTATACGATGAAGTAACACAAAATAATATTGGCCGCTTGCAAACGAAAACAGTAGATGCAGAAACGAATGCTCGCCTTGTGCAACGTGAAAATAAAAGTTTTACACTAGCAGAAGGTAACCTCGCTGATTTACCGAACGGAACAGGAATAGTAAAAAATCATATGCTAGAAAATTCAAATGTGGATATGACGAAAGAGATGGCCGATCTTATGACAAATCAAAAGATGATTCAAGCATCGCAGCGTATTATGACTTCATTTGATAAAATTTATGAAAAAGAAGCGAATGAAATATTGAGATAAAAAACTCCCGATAGCGGGAGTTTTTTTGTTCTTGCTTTTATTTCAGTAACACCATAAAATGATATTGATAATCATTATCATTTTATGGTGTTATAAAAAAATACAAGATGTGATGGTAGTAACTATTGATTAACTAGGTGAATTAAAAATAAGGGGAAGGTGTGTACATATGTCTACAAAAAAACAACTTTGCATTGGACTATGTTTGATTTCTAGAAAGAAAGAACAAGAGAATGAGTTTGATTCGGGAATTGATGAGCAAGTAGAGTTAGCGAAGCAAGCAGAAAAATCGAAGTTAGATTTTGTTTTTAAAGCGGATTATTTAGTGGCACATCCAGATTTAATTGCACGTAATAAGGGGAATGTAATTTTAGATCCAACATTACTTTTTACTGCAATTGCTTATGCGACAGAAAAGATTGGAGTGGTTACGACCGCTTCAACATCATTTTATCCACCATATATACTAGCGAGGCAACTACAATCTTTAAATTGGATTAGTAACGGCCGAGTAGGTTGGAACATTGTCACATCAATTGATGGTGCTGAAAACTTTGGTGAGACAGGGATGCCACCATCTGAGGAACGATACGCGAAAGCGGCAGAATGTACAGAGTTAGTAAGAAAACTTTGGAGGAGTCATCCTTATGAAGTTTTGAAAGAAGACAACGCAGATGTAATTAGAGAAATGGTACAGCCAATTGAGCATAGTGGTGAACATTTTGAGGTGAAAGGTCCACTTAATGTTCCGCAACATAATTCTGGGGAAATGCCTTTATTTCAAGCGGGTGCTTCAGAGTCAGGTCGGAATTTTGCTGCTTCTGTTGCGGATGCAATTTTCGCCGCAATGCCAGATGTAGAATCAGGAATCGAACTTCGTCAAGATTTAAGAAGAAGAGCAGAAAAGCATGGCCGAAAGCAAGATGATATACGTGTATTGCCTGGTTTATATTTCTTTATTGGCGATTCATATGAAGAAGCGCTAGAAATGCACAGGCAAGCTCATCAACACCTTACAAAAGAGAAGAGGTACGCTTTACTCGAAATGGTTCTCGGATTAGATGTTAGAGGGATACCATTAGAAAGTAAGGTTACTGAACATATGCTACCGAGTAGGAATCAAACTGTACGTAGTAAAACACATGCCGAATTATTACGGAATTTCATCATAAAAAATGAACCAACTGTTGAGCAAATACTAGAACGACCAGAAGTTGTTGGTTCTGCTCATTGGGTCGCTATTGGCACACCACAAGATGTTTGTAAGCAAATTATGGAAAGATTTGAAGCAGGGGCACTAGATGGATTTATTGCAATTCCAGGCGGTCCTCCAAAATCATTGGATTTATTCTTTAGTGAAGTGATTCCTTTATTCGTGAGAGCAGGTGTATTTAGAGAAGAGTATACAGGTTCAACCTTACGTGAGCATTTGGAGGGTAATATATCAAATGCTCTACAGTTGAAATAATTCATTATGCACAAAAAGCCTTTCAAAAGAAGGCTTTTTATTTCGAATAAAAATTCGGAATTGTCAGTTGACTTGTAGAGGCTTCTTTTTTATATTAGTAGGTATAGCAATAACTACTAATGGAAAGTGAAATCGTAGTTTTGAAATTAGAGCTATATAAATTGTGAGGGGTTACCGATGGATGAAATAATAAAGGAGTTACAAAAGTTAGGTTTTTCCCAGTATGAATGTAAAGCGTATATTGGTTTATTAAAACATTCCCCAGTAACAGGTTATGAAGTGAGTAAACAAACAGGAGTACCTCGTTCGATGATTTATGAAGTACTTGGCAAGTTGATGGATAAAGGAGCGGTGCATATCGTTCCTTCTGAACCAGTGAAATATGTACCAGTGCCAGCTACGGAATTAATGGATCGAATGCGAAAAGATTTTGAAAAGTCCTTTGAATTTCTAGACCGAAAATTAAATTGTTTAGAACAAGAGCGACAAATTGATGTAATTTCGCATATTCGCTCAAATGATCGTGTTTTGAAAGAAATATGCAATATAATTAATAGAGCAAAAGAAGAGTTATGGATTTCTGTATGGGAAGATCAAGTGCACGAGATTGAGCCATTCATTCATCAAAAGGAAGCGGAAGGCGTACATATTTTTTCGATTTTATTTGGTGCTCCAGAAACAAAAATAGGAGCGACATTTCACCATAATTATATGACACCTCACGTCGTTGAAAAGAGAATGGGTGGTCATTTAACTGTTATCGCGCGTGATGGGGAAGAAGTATTAATTGCTAACTTTTCAAATGATAGCACTTCATGGGCCGTTACAACGTATGATCCAGCTTTAGTTCTCGTCGCTACAGAATATGTTCGGCACGACATTATGGTGGAAGAGATTACGAAGGAGTTTGGAGCTGATAAATTAGATACATTATGGCGTGAAAACATAGATTTAGTTCATGTCGTAACAGGAAAACGTACTATAGAAGAAATGGAGGGAGATAATGGTGAATAAAGCTCAAGCACATATGACATTGCAGAGCGATGATTCATTTCAGCAAGGTGTAAAGGATTGTTTACCAACTGTATTTGGATATTTGAGCATCGGTATAGCGGCTGGTGTTATTGCGAAAACAGCAGGTTTCTCGATCATAGAAATTGCTTTTATGTCCACATTAATTTACGCAGGTTCTGCTCAGTTTATATTAGCGGGTATGTATGCAGCTGGTGCCCCAGCCTCGGCAATTATTTTTACTGTGTTCTTTGTTAATTTACGTCACTTATTAATGAGTGCTGCACTCGCACCTTACTTCACCAAGATACCTCTTTTTAAAAATTTAATAATTGGTTCGCAAATTACAGATGAAACTTTCGGCGTTGCAGTGCAACAAGCAGCACAAAAAGGCCATTTAGGCGAGAAATGGATGATGGGACTTAATGTAACAGCATATTTAAATTGGATTTTAGCTACAGTTCTCGGAGGGCTTTTTGGAGAGTGGATACCAGATCCTCATACGTACGGAATGGATTATGCGTTACCAGCGATGTTTATCGGATTATTTGTACTTCAGCTAATAAGTAGTAAACCGAAACTAGCCATTCATCTAAGTGTTGCAATTGTAGCGATTATTATCGCATACGTTTCACACTTATTTATGCCAGATAGTATAGCAGTTATTATCGCAACACTTTTAGCTGCGACAATCGGGGTGGTGATTGAAAAATGGAAGTAAGATTGGACGTATTATTCCTTTTACTAGCAGCCGGAGCTGTCACACTCGTACCACGTATTTTACCTCTTCTCGTATTTAGTAAACTACAAATTCCAGACTGGGGTTTAAAATGGTTAAATTACATACCAATTGCGATATTAGCAGCACTTTTAGCACAAGTATTATTTATGCATGAGACAGTGCAGTGGGATTATATCATTGCGGCAATTCCTACATTTTTCGTAGCGATATATACTCGTAGTTTATTAGGAACAGTATTAACAGGAGTCATTGTAATTATTTTGTTACGTTTATTTTTCTAAAAAGGATTCAGCTCATATAATAGCGAAAGGTGTAATAACATGAAATATATAGGGGTGGTGTTATGATACTTTTAACGATAGGCGCTATTTTATTAACGTTATTTATTTTCTTTATTATCGGCTTCATTACGTTTATGATGTTTGTGGATAAGGCGACACCTCAAATTTATTACACACCTTGTGAATCAGTGACAGTGAAATCTAAAGGTAAAAATAGAAGGAAGAAAAGTTGATGTTGGGCTTTTCTTCCTTTTATTTTTACATTCCTGAAAGAACTAACAACAATAATCCAAATAGAAAACTAATAGAAGAAAGGAAACCGATAGATATGGAAAAAATACGATTGTTCTTCCATTCGCGTGCGAAAACGATAAATCCTAAAACGCAAAGGAAAAACCAAATAGGTAGAAATATAAATCGACTAACTTTCTCAGGTAGTAATGAATAAAAATTTGTTAAATATAATATCCAATTCGTAAAAAATAGAGCACATACGATGAATGATTGTAAGTATGGTCGGTTTAGAAAATTTCCTTTTTTAACCGTTATAAAAATGAGAGCTAATGCTGAAATGAAGGGAATTATTAGGAATATGAGTAAAAGTAATGTAAGTGACATATAAAACTCCTTTATCATATTGTTTGCGTAAGAAACGAATCTATTAGGTTGTATGCTTGCTTTGTAGAGTGCTCGTTATATTTTTCAGTGTACGGATTTAAAAATCCATGTTCACCGTGTAGTTGATTTATTTCTAATAAAGGATTATTTTGTTGCTGCAATGTTTGGATTAAAGAGGATACTGAAAAACTAGCTTCTTGTTTAGGGAAAATAAGTAATGTAGCACATGTAGGTTTAATGTGAACATAGTCACGTATACGGGAACCGTAACATCCAATGATAAAATCTATTTTTGGATTGTTACTACAGAGCCAAGCGATGGTAGCCCCAACACTAAAGCCGATAAGTCCTATATGCGTGTAACTATTGGAAAGGCAAGTAATGAATTCTTCAATTTGCTCTTTTCCATTATCAAATCCAATGTGGTTCATAAAATGTTGATATGCTTTTTCCTCATCACTATAATGAAATACATTTTGTAATTGTAGAAGGTTAGGACAAAATACATCTATATGAGATGTAGTGAAGTGGTCTATAACATGATGCATATGATCATTCACACCGTATATTTCATGAACAACAACGAGAGCTAGTTTTTTCTTCATAGTTACAATGTACCTCTCTGAAACTTATATTCTTTCTCAACAAGGCAGATGCGCAGGTGGAAATTTTCATACCATTGCTCACGGCCTCTTTTTTTCGCTTCTTTATGTAAGGCGTTCCTTTTCCAATTTTCAATTGCTTCAAGTGACTCCCAATAAGAAATTGTAATTCCGAGTCCCGAATTATCACGTGCACTTTCGACACCTAAAAATCCAGGTTGCTGTTTCGCAAGTTCCTCCATTTTTTCGGCAACGGTACTATAGTCTGTTGTATCATTCGATAGATTAGAAGTGAATATAACCGCGTAATAAGGGCTAGTTTTTTGTGGATTAGTTCCCATTATCTTTCCTCCTTAACATATATGGTACGAATGTTCAGTTCATAGTTTGTATTGTAGCACGTAATAACAAGAACAGAAGCAGGAAGCTTCTGTTCTTGTTCAGGTGCTGAAAAACAGGGGTGAGAAGGAATATACAAATTAAGTGATACAAAGTAAGAAAAATGCCACTTCAAAAAAAAGAAGTGGCATTTTTTATATTTCCTCTAAGCTATTAACTGGAACCGTTAATTCGCGTTTTGGATTTGTTACTTCATATATGCGGGCGGTTTCGTTGCTTTCATCGACGTGTTGAATCATAACAGGCATGCCTTGAAAAATGACATTGGCTTCTTCAGATGACTCGGAAAGCTCTTTTGCGCGTTGTATATTCATTTATATTCCTCCCATCATTATTATCTTTGCAAAAAAGGAGGAATAATATACCATTTCGAGACATTTTTAAAGTTTTTGTATTATTTGTAATGTTTCTTTAATAAAAGAAGAAAAGATGGAATCCGGGTAGGATTGTATCTTTTGAGCGGCTTCTGTAGCTTCCTTCAGAGCCCTTTTTTTATCGTTAAGTTTTACATAACAAAGGGCACGATATGCACCTGCTGTTGTAAGCCACGCTTGATCAAGTGGATGGTTCATATAATCCGGCATGATATCACGTTGCAATGCTTGTAAAGCTTCCTCGTAACGTTTCAATCCGTATAAAGCTTTTCCTTTTTCAAGATAATACAATCCGTCGTCTTGAAAAAGTGGCTCATCTTTTAGTTTCTCTCGAAATTGTTCTAGATGTTTTAATGCGATTGTATATTCATTAGTAATCGTGTTGTAGTAGTAAGCTTTTAAAATATCAATAATCGCAATGGATAGAGTATCTTCTGTAAAAATGGCAAATTGCTCAGATTTTTTTATGTAATATAAATATTGTTCTTTATCAGCTGTAATGACTTTTTGGTAAGATAAAATCCGATAAAATTCGTCTGTTTTAAAATATACTTGATGCTTTTTTGAAAACTCGAGTGCCTCTAATATTGTTTTTTCACATGTTTCATAATCGCCGCATGCTAGTAAAATGATGGCTTCATATAAACATAACTCGATATGTATAATGAGATCCATTTCTAAATGTTTCTCCTCATAATCATTTCTAATACTAGCTATAAGTTGTAAACATTCACCATACTTTTTACGTGTGAATATCGTAAAGGATAATTTTAATTTTGTTTCCGTACTGTCCCGGTATAACGTATATTTTTCAAAAATAGAAGTAGCCTTTTCAACGTAATATTCAATGTTGTAATCTTTCATAATCGCCGCAGCTGTTACAAATTGTTTATATAAACGAGCGGTATTTAAAGTAGAAGGTAGCTCTTTTTGAACGATAGGTAGTAAAGTCTCATATACTTCATCACATTTATTTGCCTTTATTAGTTGTTCCATTTGTTGAATGATTTCTACAATTTCTACATCATCTTCTTCTAGTAAAAAACTCGTTTCGCATCCAAGTTTTTCAGCGATGTATTGTAATGTTTTCATGGAAGGTGTAGCTTTTCCATTTTCAATTTGACTTAACATACTTTTTGTCAGTTCTGAACCTGCTAATTCAGTTTGAGTAAGCTTTTTTTCTTTTCGTAACGTTTTAATTTTCTCGCCGAGAGTAGCCATCATATGCTCCTTTATAATCAAAAAGTTAAATATAATTAAACTTTTCGTTGTAAAAATTGGAAAGTTTTATATATAATAAGTTTAACACAATTTAACTTTTAAAGGGAGAGTGTCATAATGGGGGATGTAAGTATAGGTCAAAATGATTGGAAAATGAAGATTGCAACGAGAAATATTATTTTAATGATGATTGGAAAAATGACGTCCTTGTTAGGGGCGGGTATTTATACGTTTGCAATGGGATTATACGTATTAAAGACAACTGGTTCAGGAATGGGGTTTGCAACTACTCTTATTTGCGGGTCAATACCAAGAATGATCTGTGGCCCAATTGCAGGTGCTGTAGCTGACCGTGTGAACCGAAGATGGCTTGTAATTGGCACTGATTTATTAAGTAGCTTAACAATGCTTATCATGTTTATTCTTGCTACTATATTTGGACCATCACTTCTGTTTATTTATGTATCAGCGGCATTATTATCAATTTGTGCAAGTTTTTATTCTGTTTCATTAACTTCGTCTATTCCTAATTTAGTAGATGAGGAGCGTATTCAAAAAGCGAGTGCTTTAAATCAGACGGCATCATCTTTATCGAATATTTTAGCGCCGATTATTGGAGGAGTTGTATTTGGTTTCTTTTCAATCAAAACATTTTTCCTGTTAAATAGTATTACATTCTTTTTAGCAGTTATTGTACAATTATTCATCGTATTTGATTTATATAAAAAAGAATTGGCCGAAAGTAAAGAGCATTTCTTGACGAGTATAAAAGAAGGTTTTTCATATGTGAAACGACAGCATGAAATATATGGTTTAATGAAAATTGCAGTAGGGGTAAACTTTTTTGCGAGTGCACTTTTCGTTTCGCTTCCATATATTATTATTAAAAATTTGCATTTATCCTCGAAGCAACTCGGTGTTGTAGAGGGAATGTTAGCAGTCGGGATGCTAATTGGTGCAATTGTTTTATCAGTACGTAAAGAAGTGAATAATCCGTTTCGCTCTGTTTATATTGGACTGTTTTTATTTGCGGGCTTGAGTTTATGCACAGTCTTTCCGTTGTTAGTTATCATTCCGAAAGTAGCAAGTTTTATTTACTATATCACTTTTATGATTTTAACCGGTATATCAATGATGGTTGTAAATATCCCGATGCAAGTACATATGCAAAAGACGACAGATCCAAACTATTTAGGACGTGTATTCGGTCTACTTGAAACAATTTCTACTGCAATCGCACCGCTTGGAATGATTGTATATGGATTATTATTAGATATGTTACCGACTAGCATTGTTATGATGACATTAGGTGGAGGATTATTGTTAGTTGTATTAGTTGGAGTAAAGCAGCATATGGCGAAAAAACAAGTGGATGTATCGGTTTAAAAGAAAATTTTAACAATATAAAAATGACCATATTAGTATTTTAGTTTTTGAAACTCCTTTTCATGTATGTTACAGTAAAGTGAGCAGGCAAAGAAAAGGAGAAAACATCATGAGAAAATTAAGTTTTGTAATGCTTTTTCTGTTAGTCGTAATGACTGGATGTAGTAATTATGACACGTATATTGAAACAGGTATGCAATCATTGAAAAATGAAAAATATAGTGATGCGATTATGTGGTTTGAAAAAGCGGAAAAAGAGAAATCAGGAAATGAAGCGAAGGCATATAAAGAAGTCGCTCAGTTACTAGATCGCGGTGCGACAGCATTAAAAGACGGTAAGTATTTAGAAACGAAAGATATTGCAAATGAAGTGTTACAAAAGAAAAAAGATGATGCACTTGAAAAAGCTGTGACATCAAATACAGAGAATATGCTTCAAAAAGCAAAAGATGTGGAAGAGAAAGTAAATGAAAGAGTAGCGAAACGAAAAAAGGTAAATGAAGAAGGAATCGATAAATTAATTAAAGCTGTTGATAGTATAGATGATGTAAAAGAAAAAGAGAAAAAAGTTTCAGAAGCATTAGATAAGGCTGAAGAGGCACAAGCAAAAATTGAGGATAAGAAAAACAAATAGAGTTATAGTTTAAAAGGCTGTCGTGTATAACGACAGCCTTTTAATTTTTTTCTGCAAAAGAAGTAATACTATGTAGTAAAAAAGAAATTATTTTAGAATTCCATCTGTCCTCATGACGAATGGTATAAATATTACGCTGAAATTCAAAATCAGGGATCGGTATATAGCATAGCTCATTTCGTTGTACTTCTTGCTCAATAGCAAGTTTTGAAATAAAGGCAACCCCATTACCATATTTTAAAATTTGTTTCATCGTTTCTAATGAATCTAGTTCAATTTCTGATTGGAATGTAATGTTATGTGCTAACGTCCATTGTGTAAGTAAATCTCTCGTTGTAGATGGGTTACGATGCAATAATATACGTTCTTTTTCGATATCTTGTAATGATACATTTGTTCTTTTAGAAAGATGATGTTCTTTGGAAAAGGCAAGAACAAGTGTATCAGGCATTACATTCATTTGTTTTAGAAGTGGTTCGTCAAATGGTGCCGCAGAAATTACCCCGAGATCAATTTCATGATTTTGTAGCATCGTTCGAATTTCAGGAGCTGTTTTTACTATGAGTGTTATTTTTATATTTGGAAATTCGCATTGAAATTGGTGAACAACTTCTGGTAAAAGATAAGTCGCGGGTACATAACTAGCACCAATTGTTATAGCGCCTTTATTAAAATCTTTAAACTCTTGTGTGACCCGCCTAGCTTCTTTCATAAGTGCATCTATTTTACAAGCATAATGATGCAATGCCTCGCCAGCTTCTGTTAAGAAATACCTTCCGGAACGTAATTCAAATAAAGGCACACCAAGTTCCTCTTCTAAGCTTTTTATGTGAAACGTAATAGTAGGTTGTTTAACGCCAATTTTTTCTGCAACAATAGTAAGCTTTTTGTATTTCTTAATAAGCACTACAATTTCTAATTTTAAGAGATTCATGATAAGTTGGCCCCTTTTTCTTCTAACTATAGAAAAAATCTATAGAAATAAATAGTTTATTAGAGATTTTTTAATTTAATCTTTACAGTACATTAACATTCAGTATAAAACTTCCAGATAGAATGAAAGCAGGTTAAGAATGAGGGGAGAGAGGTGAAACGATGGATATTAAAATTCATGGATTAGAAAAGGCATTTGGGAAAACACAGGCGTTAAAGCCGTTACAGATTGTAATGAAAAAAGGGGAATTCACCACACTTTTAGGACCTTCAGGATGCGGGAAAACGACTTTACTTAGAATGATTGCAGGGCTTGAGGAACCGGATAAAGGTGAAATATATTTTGGAGATAAGTGCATGTATTCTTCTGCTAAAAAGATAAAAACATCTCCTCATGAGCGGAATATCGGCATGGTATTTCAAGATTTTGCTTTATGGCCGCACATGACTGTATTTGAAAATGTTGCATTTGGTTTAAGGGCTACAAAGCAAACGAATCACTTAAGAGAAAAGGTAGAAGATGCGATAAAGCGAGTTCGTTTGCAAGGTATGGAGAAAAGATTTCCGCATGAACTCTCAGGTGGACAGCAGCAACGTGTCGCATTTGCTAGAGCAATTGTAACGAAACCTCATTTTATTTTGTTCGATGAACCGTTAAGTGCACTCGATGCAATTTTGCGAGAAGAAATGCGATTAGAACTTATGGACATCGTTCATTCAATTGGTTTAACGGCATTGTATGTAACACATGATCAAACAGAAGCTATGTCAATGTCAGACCAAATTATTGTCATGAAGCAGGGTGAAGTATTACAAAAAGGAACACCAGAAGACATTTATGTGAAACCGTCTCATGAATTTGTTGCAAAATTTATTGGTAAGGCAAATTGGCTTGTAGAGGGGAAAAAAATGATTCGTCCAGAGCATGTGAGCTGGACAAAAAATGACTTGTGCGAAATGTATACAGGTGAAGTTCAGCACGTTACATATGTAGGAGAACGTTATGAAGTGAAAGTAAACATGGGGACACTCGGTGTATGGACAGCTTATCACAATAGTAAGCTAAGCGTTGGTAAACCGGTATCGTTATATGTACCAAAAAAATGTATTCATCATATAGGGGGAGAATCGTATGAAGAAATTCAGTTCGCTTAAGTCTTTATTTGTATGTACTTTACTATTTTCTGCTGTAGTAACAGGTTGTAGCTCAAAGACAGGCAGTGTAGATGCAAAAAATAAAAACGCTAATGAAAAGAAAATTGTTGTATATAGTGCAGGACCAAAAGGATTAGCAGAAAAAATTCAAAAGGACTTTGAAAAGAAAACAGGGATAAAAGTAGAAATGTTTCAAGGAACAACAGGTAAGATTTTAGCAAGAATGGAGGCTGAAAAGAAAAATCCAGTCGTTGACGTTGTCGTACTTGCTTCTTTACCAGCGATGGAAGGATTAAAAAAAGATGGGCAAACGTTAGCTTATAAAGGAGCAAAACAAGCTGATAAGCTTCGTTCTGAATGGTCGGATGATAAAGGACATTATTTTGGATATAGTGCTTCAGCATTAGGAATTGTGTATAACACAAAAAATGTGAAGACAGCACCTGAAGATTGGAGCGATATAACGAAAGGAGAATGGAAAGGGAAAGTGAATCTTCCAGATCCAGCACTTTCAGGTTCAGCTTTAGACTTTGTAACAGGATATGTGAAAAAGAATGGACAAGATGGATGGAATTTATTTGAACAGCTTAAGAAAAATGAAGTTACAGTAGCTGGGGCAAACCAAGAAGCGTTAGACCCAGTTGTAACAGGTGCGAAAGATATGGTAATTGCGGGTGTTGACTATATGACGTACAGTGCAAAAGCAAAGGGTGAACCGGTTGATATCGTATATCCAAAAAGCGGAACAGTCATTAGTCCACGTGCAGCAGGCATTATGAAGGATAGTAAAAATGTAGAAGGTGCAAAAGAGTTTATTGATTATTTATTATCAGATGATGTGCAAAAACAAGTTTCTAAAGCGTATTTGTTGCCCGGTAGAAAAGATATAAAAGCTGAAAATAGACCGAATGTAGAAGAGATTCCAGTATTAAATATTGATTGGAAAACAGTTGAGAAAGAACAAGATGAAATAGCAAAACAATTTAAGAAAGTATTTCAATAAGATGGTGATTACATGGTAAATCGATTCGTAACAGTAAGACAAGTTGGAATGACAGTAGCGTTGTTACTTGTGGCGATGTTAATCGTCATTCCGATTTTTCTCATTTTATTTTCTAGTGTATATGAAAATAGCAGTTGGAATTTTTTAAAGCCTTTTGAAGTCATGCAGAGTGGTGGATTAGCTGGAATTTTTCTAAATTCGATGCTTCTAGGTGTACTCGTTGTAATAGGAGCTACAATATTTGCGTTTCCATTGGCGTTCATTATGAGCAAAACAGATGTAGGAAAGTATAGTAAGTTAGATATTGTTTTTATGATCCCATTTATGACCCCGCCCTATATCGGATCGATGGGCTGGATTTTGTTCATGCAACCTAACGGTTATTTTGAACAATTTTTTCCGGCTTTAAAGCCGATTTCATCATCGTTTTTTAGTTTAGGCGGTATGGTTTTAATTATGAGTCTGCATTTATTCCCATTCCTTTACTTCATGTTGAAAAACACGTTACTTCAGATTGGGAGTAGTAAAGAAGAAGCTGCAGCAGTTCATGGTGGAAGTTTTTTCTATCGTTTAAGAAAAATAATACTACCGTTATTGTTATCAAGTTATGTAATGGGCGCTTTACTCATTTTCGTAAAGACGATTGCTGAATTTGGAACACCAGCTACATTCGGACGTAGAATAGGATTCCATGTGTTAACATCTGAGATTCATAAATTTATCTCTAGTTGGCCGATTGATTTTGGCAGTGCCACAGCATTATCTTCTTTATTACTTAGTGCGTGTATGCTCATTTGGTATATGCAAAATGTATTGAATCGAAAGTATACATATGCAATGGTTAGTGGAAAAGGTGTGAAATCTAAAAGGTATACTTTGTCTATATTTGCGCGCGTTATAGCATGGGTTTATGTAATTGGCTTACTAATAGTAGCAATTGGAATCCCATACTTTTCTATACTTATTGCTTCTTTGTCGAAGTTAAGAGGCGGTGGCTTACATTTTAATAACTTTACAACAAGCCATTATGAAGCATTATTTACAATTGGTTCTCCGGGATTAGAAGCTTTATGGAACAGTTTTCTTTTTTCACTCGTAACGGCGATTGTTGCTGTAATTATTGGCGTATTTTTGGCGCTTATGATTCGAAAGGGGAAAAAGTCCTCTGAAAAATGGCTTGATATGTGCGGCATGTTACCGAATATGGTACCAGGAATAGTGATGGTTGTAGGGCTTATTTTATTTTGGAATTCACCCTATATGCCTATGTCAATTTACAATACACCAGTCATGGTTATCGTAACGTATGTTGTTCTCTTTTTACCTTATACGGTGCAGTATGTAAAAGCATCGCTCGGACAAATTGATGATTCTCTTGTACAGGCAGGAAGTATTTTTTCCGGGAATTATATTTATATTTTTAGAAAAATAATATTGCCGCTTATTATTCCAGGAATTCTTGCTGGATGGGCGATGACATTTACGATTTCGATAAGAGAGTTAGTAGCATCGCTTCTCGTACTACCTCCATCAGTAGAAACGTCAGCAACGTTTATTTTTGCTCAATTTGAACAAGGAGAAGTATCTATAGGAATGGCAATGGCTGTTGTTTCTGTTGGGCTTACAACAATGTGCTTATTACTTCTGCAACATATGGAGCAAAAACGAAAAGGGGTAGCATGATGAGGATGGAAGTATGGGGAGGAGCGGGAGAATACGGTCGTTCCTGCTATTTTGTAAAAAATAAAGAGACAAAAATAGTATTTGATTGTGGTATTAATCGATCATATGAGGATAGTTATCCCAAAATAGAAAGAGAAGTTGTTCCGTTTTTGGATGCAGTATTTTTATCACATATTCATGAAGACCATACGATGGGTTTACCTTTATTGACGAAGTATGGATATAAGAAAAAAATTTGGACGACTCGTTATACGAAGGAGCAACTTCCAGCTTATTTTGAAAAATGGGGAAACTACAATCTTTCAAAAGGGTGGAATTTACCTTATAACGATCAAAATATTAAAGATTTAAATTATGTATGTATTGATGAGATTAGTAATCCAAATGAATGGATACAGATTACACCGACGTTGAGGTTTCAATGGGGGTATAGTGGGCATGTATTAGGAGCTGTTTGGTTTTTAGTGGATATGTGTAATACATACGTATTTTATTCTGGTGATTATTCAGCAGAATCTAATATACTACGAGCTAATTTACCTGAAAATTTGCGAAGCGATATAAAAATTGCAATTGTAGATGCCGCTTATCACACTGATGATGTTTCACAAAAGGAACGAGTAGACGAATTATGTGCAGAAATTGAACGAGTTGCTCAAAATAAAGGAACAGTATTACTACCACTGCCCTCACTTGGTAGGGCGCAAGATATAGTATTTTATTTATATGAACGATATAAAGAACTTCCAATTATAGTAGATAAAGAAATTTTGGCTGGATTTGAAGAGATGTTCATATATAAAGATTGGTTAAAAAATAAAGAAAAACTTGAACGGGTTGTGGAGGTTTTAAAAAGAAACATAATAGTTATGGATAATGACATTTGTATGCAAAATAGTTACGGAATAGTTGTAATGAGTGATGCGAATATGCAAACGAAACGAGCACAGTTGTATTATGAACAACTTCGGCATGAAGAACGAAATTCGATTATCTTTACTGGACATATTGCTAAAGGAAGTTTTGCAGAAAAAGTTTTGAAGGAACGTGTAGGTAAAGAATGTAGGGTGAAGCGAGTTCCATATAAAGTTCATCAAAGTATAAGTGACGTTAAGGAAATGTTAAATACACTATTACCAGAACATACGGTGTTAGTACATGCTTTGAAAGAGGATACGGATCGATTACAACAAAAGCTAAGCACAGCAGGATATGAAAATGTGTATTCACTTGCAATGGAATGTGTAGAAGTCATATAAAATGTAAAGGAGATTGGTATATGAAAAAAGTATTTGTATTCGTAAGTATTTTCTTTTGTTGTTTCCTTTATAACGTTAAGGAAGGTTTTGCTGCTAGTTCAATGAAACCTAGCTTTGAAGTGAAGTTATTATTAAAGCCAGAACAAGTATTAGGTTATAACAAAGAGATGAAGCAAGAGGTACTAGAATATTTTCAGGCTGGTACAAATTATGAAAGAATACAGGTGCAATTTTTAGATACGGCAAATAAAAATTTAAGTAATGAAGGTTGGTTTGCGAGAATTCGAAAGAAAGAATTTAGTAAAGATTTTGAGCTAACATATAAAAAAAGATATCCTACTCAAAATGGTGTAATTCAAGAAGCACTAGAAGTGGCTAAAAAGGATGGATTTGATAGTAAAACTGATAATTATGAGGCGGAAATAGATTGGGGATTTGAGAAGAAAACGTTAAGTATTTCAAATAAGAAAAGTTACAGTGCTAAAGGATATGGAGTACTTGATTTACCAAACGAACGAGTTGCTCAAAACATGTTAATAGAAAAGTTGCCAGGGAAAATGAACAAATGGTTGTATACGAATTGGGGAGAAGAAATGCTCAAGAATTCTCGTATTTATGGTCCTGTATTAATGAAACGGTATACAGGTGAATTTGAAAATATAAAAACGAATATTGAAATTTGGCCATTAAGTAATACCGGGAAGATAGAAGATGACTTCGTAATAGAAGTGTCGTTTAAAACAAATGAGGAAAGTATCGCGACAAAACAAAGAGAATTATTAATGGCGAGTATAGAGAAAAAAGGATGGTTGTTACCGAAAGATAGTTTGAAGACAGAGCTTATTTTTCAGTAAATAGGAAAGAAGGAATCTATGTGCCATGGATTCCTTCTTCTAATATATGAGCATTAAGCTAAATCAGCTGACACGAACATATCATTATTTTGAAGGTTTTTAGAGCGTAAACTATAAGCAACTACCTTCTTTTTATGTTGTTTTACTACATCAACATGCTCTTCATGACTATAAATATAAAATGTAAAATCTTTTTTGCCACGTTTTGCATTGATAATTAAAGGAGTGCCTTCATTGTGTGGTGGTGCATAATAGCGATCTAAAAATAATCCTTCGTTAAAATCATGAATAATTTTGGATTTCTTTTCGCCTTCTAAGTTATTTCCATTGATTGTAACAGTCACATTCTCTTCTTCAAGTTGTGGATGTGTTTCGTACTTGCTAATAATGGATTCAATAGCAGAGTTAGGAAGGCTAGAAACAATAATTTTAAATGCTCCAAATACAACTAACATTACAATAAACCAAGTCGTCATAGTATTTCATCCCCTTTATCCCACAGTAACGGTCCGTAAAATCCTGGTTGGTGCGGGCTAATAATCAGTGTGGGATAGATACCCCGTACTGACTAAAATTTCACTTTATCCTATTTAACAATATAACTCATGTGGCAATAGTACATATGGTGAAGTTTTGTATAATTTGTGAAAAATATTCCATTTTTATGAACGAAATATTAGAAAAATCAATTTTGTTACAAAAAGTTGAAATCGAAGTATTTTAAAAGAAAAAGGTTTATAATAAAAATATAACTAATAACAACATTACTAATTATAAGGAAGTGTAACTATGAGTACTGTAACAATCGTATATGGTATTATTCTTTCTACAATTATTGTTTTATTTATTGTCGGGGTATCGCGTTATATTCATAAGTGGAAAGAAGGAGTTGCGAAATTAAATCACATTGAAGAAGAACTTAGTGATTTAATGTTACATCATGGTAAGTAAAAAGTTTATTTTTTAACTAAATAATGTGAAAAAAATCACAAAACATGCTCTCATCATGAAGGCATGTTTTTTTGTTATGTTGTTAATAGGCACATTTATAAAATTTCCCCATACGATACAGTGTAAAATCAGAAATGTTCGGAGCGGGAAAGAGGGATTGAATGAGTAATTCAGGTTATGTTACAGATAATAAAAATTTAAAGAAAAGCTCAGGAACGCCAAATCTTTTCTTTGATTCGAGAAAAAATGTCTTTTTTAAAAGAGATGAGAAAAACGTTGCATATGAAGTTACCTCAACGCAGTTACCTGCGATGATAGGAGGGGCGTTTGTTGATTTGTTTATGACAAAAGGGCATATGCGGGAACCACATTGGCATCCGAATGCGTGGGAATTAGATGTTGTTGTATCAGGAGAAGCAGTTACATCCATTTTAAATCCCGAAACGAATCAATTGCAAAATTATCATGTGAAAGCGGGGCAAACTGTCTTTATTCCAATGGGATGGTGGCATTGGATTACAGCGGTAACAGAGGAAGTACAATTACATTTGTTCTTTAATAACGATCAGTTTGAAACAGCGGAGGGATCAGACATACTTAGATTAACACCGCCAGAAGTATTTCAAGCTGCATACGGTGTAAGTGCAGAAAAATTAGGAAAGGACCTTTCGCCAATTAAGGAGTCAGTTGTAATTGGTCCTCCTAACTCAAATCGACTAAATAGAGTTAAAGAAAGTGACGACTCAAATATAGTTGTTACGTTAAATGGACAAATAACATCATGTGAAATAGAGTAACTCTTTCTTTTTTTAGGAAGAGTTACTCTGTTTTGTATAATTTTGTATTTTTATTCGTTATAATTATTATATAGAAGGGAATTTATAGAGGGGGCATATTGTGAACATATTAAAGATTATAGGAATTGTTGCAGGAGTCATTGTAGTAGCTGTTATAGCTTTCTTTGTTATTATGAAGTACTATTTGTCAAAAGAAAATCCTGATTACGTATTAAACTACATAAAAGAACATAAAGGTGATGAAACATGTTCATTACTTATTAGAAAAAACGGTGAAGTAGTAACATCTGTAAATGAAAATAAAAAATTACCATTAGCAAGTACGGCAAAAATCGTAATAGCAGTTGAATTTGCTAAGCAAGTGTCAGAAGGAAAAATAAGTCGAGATGAACAAATTTCATTGCAGGATTTAGAAAAATATTATGTTAAAAACACTGATGGTGGAGCGCATCCTGACTGGTTAGAAGATTCAAAAGTGAGAGAGTTAGTGCAAAATGGACAGATTGCTTTAGAAGAAGTGGCTAAAGGGATGATTCATTATAGTTCTAATGCGAATACAACATATTTGTTAGATAAGCTTGGAATAGAAAGAGTAAATGATAGTTTAAAAGAGTTAGAACTTACTAGTCATGACAAGTTCTCTTCGTATACTGCTTCATTATATATGAGAGGGTATGTAGAAAAAGAGCTTAATGAGCCAGAAAATCAATCGTTAGAAATGATACGTAACATGTCTAATGATGAATATAATAAACACGTGTTACAAATACATGAATGGATGAAAGATGAAAGTGAATGGAAGAAACGTGATATACCATTAAAAATAGATATGGAATTCCAGCGTATTTGGTCAGATCGATTAGTGAGTGCAAATGCTAAAGATTATTTGAGTTTAATGGAAAAGATAAATAGTAGAAATTATTTTCCAAAATCAATGCAAGATGAAATTGATAATGTTTTTAAAGGAACAGTTGAAAATAGTAAGTTGGAATATGCTGGTCAAAAAGGTGGTTCTACCGCATTCGTATTGACAAAAAGTTTGTATACTACAGATAAGAAAGGGAATAAGGTAGAAGTTGTAATTATGTTTAACGATATAGAAGATCAAGTTGCATATCAAAAGCTGAGAAATAATATAGATTATTTTATTCAAGATGCTATAACAGATGAAGAATTCGGAAGAAAGTTATAATGGAATAATTTTATTATGTAAACAAAAGAGCGCTTTTTAAAAGGCGCTCTTTTCTATTCATGATACAGGATTTCCTATTTACTGCATGGAATATAGATTGAAACTAAGAAAGGAAGTTGAATAATGACTACAGTATATTTCGTTCGCCACGCTCACTCTACATATACAAAGGAAGAAAGGGAACGTCCCTTATCTGAAGAAGGAGAGATTGATGCAGGTAATGTAACAAGTTTGTTAAAGGATAAAAACATTGATGTTGTTATTTCTAGCCCGTATAAAAGGGCGATTCAAACCGTGCAAGGAATTGCGAATACATATAATTTATCAATACAACTGGAAGAAGATTTACGGGAAAGGTTATTAAGTAAAGAGCCAGTAACAGATTTTAATGATGCTATTCAGAAGGTATGGGAAGACTGGACTTTTGCATACGAAGGCGGAGAATCAAATGATGTAGCGCAAAGACGCGCTGTAATATGCATGCAAAGTATATTAAAAAAATATAAAGGTAAGAATATTGTAATAGGTACTCATGGGAATATTATGGTATTACTAATGAATTATTTTGATTCGAAATATGGTTTTCAGTTTTGGAAAACCCTTCATATGCCAGATGTGTATAAATTAACTTTTGATAATAATTGTTTCAGTTCTGCTGAAAGAATACAGTCTACAGATTATCAGATAAATAATTTGTAAAAGTTTATCAAAAAAAGAGGAAAGGGAGAAGGTATTGTAGAAGTATGACTTTGTAACATAAAAAATATTGGTTAAAGGAGGCTGTTTACATGTTTGAGAAAGAGAAAGAAGGGCTTATTGAAGTTCACAACGTATATGAAATCGCACCAGCAGATGGAGCAATTATAGGTATGGCAACGGAAGAAGAAATGGAGATTGCTGCTGAACTAGAGTTACAGTACTATGCCCATTCTCGTTTATTAGAAGCAAATATTCAGTTAGACGGTTCCTCCTATAAAGAGTTACTTCAGGAGTTCCAGGAGTACGAAAGAAAATCAATGAACTTTTGGAGAGCAATACATAAACGTTTAGCTGTGCCATGGGCATGGGTACTACGTATTGATGTTGCGAACGGTCCTATATATGTAAGCAATGGGAGTTCGTATTATGAAGAAGTCGATGATGAAGAAGACTATGAATAGATAAGTAAGGAAGCAGCTTTAGTTGCTTCCTTTTTTTATTTACAATAAGTGAATGGCTTCAATGATAGCATCTGGACGATCGTTTTCTATCCCGTGACTAGCATGTTCAACCAAAATGTATTGGCTGTTTATTGAGAGATTTAATTGTTCACGAATAAGTTCTTGCCACATATCTTCAAGTTGTGTAGCTTCTTCTTTTGGCATACCGCCCTCAATTAATTGAGCAATAGAATATTGAGGATCTCTACCGATAACAATTAATGGTATTTCTAATGTTTTATGTTGTTTTTTTATTGAGCGAGCACAATTTTTCCACTCGGACAGTTCAGAAGCTGTCGCTTTATATAATGAAGGAGAGGTAGAAAATTTGATATGCTGTTTTGTTGTATTGACGAGCATAGATTTTAGTTCATTATAAAGTGCGTCTGCATCCATGTTGGAGTAAGTATAATATTTTTGTAGCCACATATCATCAGAATCAGTTTGATCAGAAACTGGTAAATGAAGCTCATCTAATCGGTGTAAGTTCATGGAAGTAGAATCAACTAAAAGAAGTGCTTGCAGCCTATCTTCATGTAACATTGCAAAATGTTGTGCACATAACCCTCCATAGGAATGGCCGATTAGAATGATTGGCTTGTGAATATGTAGTTTGTTTAGTAACATATGTAGTTCCTTTGTAACTTGCCTTGCTGTACGTGGAGTATTTCCTAGCTCACTTTTTCCGTAACCTGGGCGATGGTATGAAACAACTGTAAAGTGTTGTGAAAGCTCTTCTATAATAGGGAGCCAATCATAAAATGAGCAAGTCATTCCTGTTTGAATGACTACAGTTTGTTTACTGTTACCTCTTATATATACTTCTACAGTTTGTCCAAATATCTCTATTGATCTATTAATAGTAATTCCCCCTAAGCTTGAAATACTTTTTGGCAAGTAAAGACGATACACCAGGCACATATGCCGAAGAGTATAGATGTACTAAGTGAAAAGGAGTTCTTTAAACCGATATAAACAATAAATAATAGTAGTGCGGATGCAGGAAATCCATATAATACGCCTAAAGCGAATTGACTTAATTCTTGTTTACTCCCACCTTCGAAAGAAATCCAAAATAGGCTTAGTAAACTAACGAGTGGAAGGGCAGCGATAAAGCCGCCTATCGTACTATAATGTTTAGCGACTTCAGTAATAACGCCGATAATAAGTGCCGAAACGATTACTTTAACGAGGAAATGCATATTTTGCCTCCTTCGCTAATAACGAAAAGGCTTTTTCAATTAATTGTTGTTCTTCTTTTGATAACTGTGATTCTAATATTTTTATCTTTTCTTTATCTAGTAAAGTATGCTTTTCTAATACTTCAATGCCTTCTTTCGTTAAAGTAAGGTTTACAACCCTTTCATCGTGTTTGTTTCTTTCTTTTATAATAAATCCTTTTTGAATAAGGCGCTTTACGTGTTCAGATGCTGTGTTATGAGAGAGACTAAGCTCAGTAGCAACTTTTCCAATTGTTATATCTTTCTCACGAGAAACGATTTGTAAAATACGAATAGCTTGGTGAGAAAGGTTGTCTTCATATTCATATCGTAAGTGATAATAAATACTTTCCCAATGTTGATTAATGTCTTTCATAATGATAAATCCTCCTATTTTTATATCGTATAGTAAGATATATTCGTTGATTAAGAAGTAAAATCCTTTTATTTTCATTAAAAATGTTGAAAAAGTTTATTTTTATTGAAATATAAGGTAATCTATGTGTAAAGGTATACATTTAGCAAGAGAGAGGATGATAGCTGTGAATACATTTAAATGGATTAGTCATGAAAAGATGTATGTAGATCAAATACATGTTGAAAAATGTGGTCCTCTTTCAGTCGGCGTATATGGAGGAAATCAAGAGAGTGATGCATATGAAAGAGGAGATGCAGTGCTAGCTTGGTGGGATCCGAAATTAGAATTTGAATTTGTTATGATTTTTGATACACATCATAAAACGAAAAATATACATTATATAATAGAAGCGATTTCAGAAAGAGAAGAAAAACTAAAAGAGTTATTTTCATACCCAATCCATTTAGCATTTCATCATACACATATGTATTTATTAGCGTTATTTACAGATGAGCTCTTTATCGAGAAATGTGACCAAGATGATGAGGAACTTGCATGTTTAATTTGTTTACGAAAAGGTGAGTTCTTATATTGGCTATCAGTTGGTGATTGCTTCGCGTATTTATTCCATTCAGAGCAAACGAAAAATGGAAAAGGTAGGCTAAATAAGCGTAAGAACTATGAGTATATAGGAAGAAAAAATGTTTTTGCAGCGAATACACCTTGTTTTACATCAGGGGTAAGGGGATTAGAAAAAGGTCAGAATCACATTGTAATGGCAACGGATGGTATTTTAGAGTGTGATAAACTAAAGTTTGATGATGATCAATCTTTAGTAGAAATATTACACGACGGATCTTGTTTACAGATTGAGCCTGTATTAACAAATGTACTTCAGTGGAAAGGTAGAGATTGTGCCACTATTATTGGATGGTCCATCGATACTGAAAATAGACAATGTGCCAATTAATAAATGAAAGAGAGTTCAAGGGTTTTTGTCCTTGAACTCTTTTTTGTTAAGCAATATGAATATGATACGTTTTTAACCATTCATTTACTTGTAGCATATACTCCATAGCACTTCTTGCTTCAAAATTGGTAATCTCTTTGTTACTTTGATCAGCAATTGCAAGTAATATGGAATGGTTAATGAGTGAGAAAACAGGATTGTTTTTATTACTGCACATATCAAGCGTTAAATTGCGGATTGTTTGTAAATAGTGTGGATCCTGTGAAGTAGGGTAAGCGCTTTTTCTTCTATTTCGCACATCATCAGGTAAAGCTGGTTTCAGCGCTCTACGTAAAATTCCCTTTTCGATATTATCAATACTTTTAATATTGAAAGGAACGTTCCATAAATATTCAACTAATCTATAATCGCAAAACGGTACACGAACTTCAAATCCTACAGCCATACTCATACGGTCTTTACGGTCGAGTAAGAACGGAAGGAATCGTGTTAAAAATAAATAAAACATTTGACGCTGTTTCGCGGATTTTTTACTTTCACCTTCAAGAGTAGGTACTTCAAGAGCAGCCTCATGGAATCGTTTATTAATGTACTGCTCAGGATTACATTGAGTTGTTACGTCGTTTAATAATAGAGAAGATGTGTTTTTCCAGTTTGTTAACCACGGAAACTTATCTACATATAATAGTTCTTCTTGATGAAACCAAGGATATCCCCCGAATACTTCATCAGCAGATTCTCCAGATAAAGCTACGGTTGCATCTTTTTTCATTTCGCAAAATAGTAAATAAAGTGAAGTTTCCATTTCGCCAGCACTTGGTAAATCTTTTGCATGGAGGGGAACGAATAAGTGATTTGCTAATTCTTCAGCATTCACAATAATATCATGATGCGATGTCCCTACATGTTCAGAAACACGTTTTACCCAAGGAGCGTCTAAACCAGTGCGAGCAAATGTCAGTTCGAAATCTTTCGCGCTATTTAAAAAGTCGATTGAATATGTGTGAAGTGTTTTGTGTTCCTCTCTAAATTCTTTACCTGCCAGTGCAGTAATACCACTAGAATCTAATCCGCCTGATAACATACAAACGAGGGGAACATCAGCAATTAATTGTCTTTTTACTGTATCTTGTAAAATAGATAAAATATGAGAAGATGTGTCTTGGGTAGAGTCTGTATGGATCTTACTTTCTAAATTCCAATACTTCTTAACTACTTTTTTATCACGTGTGAATGTTATAGAATGTCCAGCACGAACTTCTTGAATATGTTTAAATACGCCACATCCTGGAGTTCGAAATAAGCCTAATCCAAATATTTCATTTATTCCATCCGCATCAATTTCAGCAGGAACAGATGGATGAGCTAATAACGCTTTTATTTCAGATCCGAAAATAATACTGTCAGTTCTTTCTGTATAAAAGAGTGGCTTTACGCCTAAATGATCACGTGCTAAAAACAGTTGTTGCTTCTGATCATCCCATAAGGCGAAAGCGAAAATTCCGTTTAAATGTTGTACGCAGTCTTCTTTCCATTCTAAATAAGCATGTAGTAACACTTCTGTATCTGAATGAGTTTCAAATGCATGACCACATTTTTGAAGCTGCTCTCTCAGCTCACGAAAATTATAAATTTCTCCATTATAAGTAAGAGCATACGTATAATCACCGGCACGGAATGTTTTTGGCTGCGTCCCACCTTCTGGGTCAATAACAATTAAACGTCGGTGTGCAAAGGCCGCACGAGGAGAAAACCAAAATCCTTCAGCATCAGGACCGCGATGCTGAATACTATTCGCCATCTTTTCTAAAATAACATGTTCATTTGAAAGATCTTTCTTCCAATCTACCCAACCTGTAATTCCACACATACAAATCTCATCTCCTAATTTAAAATTATAAAAGTAGATTAATTAAATGAAATGTACACCAGGTTAAAGAGTGTCTGCATAAATAGTGTACTACACTAATTGAATTACAGACTTGAGAAAATTTTCTTCAAGCTTATATTTATATGAGACAATGGCTAAGGAAAAGTATTCCATTACATACAAAAAATAAAAAAGATGAGAGAAAATATTTTTTTAGACGTTATATAGGGTGTAAAAGCTTTTACAAAAAAATAAGGGGAATCGCTACATGAA
Source organism: Bacillus sp. FSL E2-0195 (assembly GCF_038003645.1). Lineage (NCBI taxonomy): Bacteria > Bacillati > Bacillota > Bacilli > Caryophanales > Bacillaceae > Bacillus > Bacillus sp. FSL E2-0195. The sequence continues at coordinate 1,660,248 of NZ_JBBOPN010000001.1, forward strand.
ATCAAATGAGAAAAATTTTATAAAAAGATTACAACGGCAAAAAGAAGATGCGCTAGAATTTGTTGTTGATGCATACTTACCACTCATAAAAGGAATCACGCACAAAGTTCTTCTTCCAGTTCAAAATGATGGACTCATAGAGGAATGTGTAAACGATATATTTCTTTCCATTTGGAATAACGCAAATAAATTTCATGGAGAGCCGAGTGACTTTAAAAAATGGATAGCGGCGATTGCAAAATTTAAGGCGATTGATTATTACCGGAAAGCGACTAGAAAAGTAGAAATTATTTCAGATGAGTTTCATATTAGTATGGAAAAGTCAGCAGAAGATGAATTAATCGTTATGGAAGATAGGGAAGAGTTATTGAAGCTTATTAATCAATTAGAACCGTTAGATCAAAAGGTGTTCATTATGAAATATCTTCTCGGTATGAAGACAGAGGAAATAGGTGATAAATTAGGATTAACCAGGGCAGCGATCGATAATCGTGTGTACCGGGGAAAAAAGAAACTACAACAAAATGCTACGAATATTAGTTTTGGAGGTAGTGCAATATGAAAGACATTTATGAATTATTAAATGACATTGATATAGATGAAAAAGAACTTGAGGAAATTGAGGCTTCTGAAATTGAAAAAGAAAAAGTAAAACGCAATGTAAAACAATCGATACGTACGAAGAAAAAGATGAAAAGTTGGAAAAAAGGTGTTGCTGCTGCATCTATTTTAGTAGGATTATCAGTTGCAACGCTTGGTATTGGGTTTCCTACATATGCCGGGGGATTGCCAATTGTAGGTGACATATTCCGATTTTTAGATAATGGTAGAACAGGGGTACATGAAAATTATAAAGAGTTTTCGACTGAATTGAATATGACGAAAGAGAGCAATGGGGTTAAAGTTACAATTAATGATGCTGTGTTCGATGGTAGAACTGTAACGATAACGTATTCTATCGAAAGTGATAAAGATTTAGGAGAGCATCCGAGCATATTTGGTTCCCCACAGGTAAGCATGTCTAATGGTGCGGCAGGAAGTTCTAAAACTACGAAAGTAGGAGATAAAAAATATGTAGGTATGACTACAACAAGTGATCTTGGTAGTAAAAGAATGGACGTTGCAAATGTTAGATGGAATATGGAATCAATTAATATGTACGAAGAAAAAAAATCAATTAAAGGGAACTGGAATTTCGCACTTAGTTTAAAAGCAATGGATAGTAAGGAAGCAAAGGTTAATGGGGTTTCTGAAAATGAATTAATAAAAGTAAATATAGACAAAATGGAAGTAACCCCGATGTCCTTTATCGTTTTTTACAATCAGGAAGAATCTAAGGCATTACGGAGTATATGGGATAGCGCTGATGTGGAATTAGAAATAAAAGATGATTTAGGAAATAAATATGCAGGTGAAGGAAATGGCGGAACTAGTACAGTAGCAGAGCCACATAAAAGTAGTTGGAGTGCTACATTCCAAAAGTTAAACGAAAATGCAACAAAGCTTATCGTTACACCTCGTGTGCACTTGCGAGTTCATACACCTGAAAATCATGGTGGAGTGGAATATGTGAATGGAAAAGAGAAGAAAATTGAAGTGCCGAAAAAAGAAGCGAAGAGTAAAGATATTGTTCTAGATGATATCGTAATTGATTTAAAGAAATAAAAGAGAGACTGCCTAAAAACATTAGGCAGTCTCTTTTTCGTTAAAAACTAGTTACGAGTAACGCATGCGGATGCTGCGTTTTATACTCATCTTTCCACGGAATATTTAGTTGTTCCCACGATTCGCCGCTATCATTGGATTGAAAGACGCCATTATTATTTAAAGTGTAAAACGTATGTGGTTCGGCTGGATTTGTAGCAAACATCGAAATGACTGTACCAATTGCAGATGGTAGACCTTGCTGTACTTGCTGGAACGGAGTATCTTTCGTTTTCCGATAAATATAAGATTCATAAGGAATACGGTGATGAGCAAGGTCGGCACTTGGTGCGGCAGAAACAAGAATTGTATCGCAATCAGCGGGATCGATAGCCATGCTGTATAAATAATGATGCTCAAGTCCGTCACTACATGAGATCCAGCTGTTTCCACTGTTATAACTTTCAAGATATGCACGATCAGGTCCGCCCATAAATCCGTCACCACATGATGCATAAAGGCGATTTGGGGCTTCAGGGTGCATGAGTAATTGATGAGCATCGATAGGAGCACCGAATTTTTTATCAATCCATGTATGCCCTTTATCATTACTTTGAATAACAGCACCAGCTTCGATTGAAACATGGAGTGTATTTGGATTGTTTGGATCAACTGTAATCCAGCGTACGTGATGGGTAAAAGGTCTAGGCGGAAAAGCCCACGTATAAGAAGATAATAATGATTTCATATTTTTAAGTTCAGTCCACGTTTCACCACCATTTTCTGAACGGAATAAAGCACTAGGTTCTGTACCTACATAAACGACGCCGTAGCCGTTAACTTGTTCATTTGAGCTTATCGTTATAGAAGTAATAGAAGAGTGTAAAATACCATCCTCTTTAGGGAAATCAAAGTAACGATATGAATCTCCAATTGGTCTCCACGAATCCCCGCCATCGTCACTTAGCCATAAACCTCGTCCAAATGTGCCGCAATAAACACGATTTGTTTGGAATGGATCAACCACAATACAGGTAGGTTGCATATTTTGTAAATGATATGTGGTTTCATAGTTACCATATTGTTCTTTTACTACAACAAGTTCACGCTCCATGCAGAGAAATAGTCGTTTCAATTTTGTAACCCCCTTAAAAATTCTTTCATTAGTAAACAATATGAAAATAAAAAAGAAGTAGTCTTGTTTTTAGTTGAGAAAAAGGACTTGTTTGAAAAGTAGCGAAGTTTGTATACAGAGGAAGCGGGATAAAGTGAAACTTTAATCAGTGGGGTATTGTTCATCTTCTACTGATTAGTAGCATTCACTATCGGGCGTTAATGGGGGATAAAGATAGGGAATGTGTTTCATACTAACATACAGATATTGCACTTAAAGGAGCATTTGTATGGGGCACTCACATGATCACGGTCATTCAAAAAATAAAAAAGCGTTATTAATTGCCTTCTTATTAACAACAAGCTTTATGATTGCTGAAGTTATTGGCGGATTTGTAACAAATAGCTTAGCACTATTGTCTGACGCAGGGCATATGTTAAGTGATGCAGTATCCTTAGCTTTAAGTTTACTTGCGTTCAAGCTTGGGGAAAAAACGGCAACGGCCGCGAAAACATATGGGTATAAGCGAGTCGAAATGTTAGCGGCATTATGTAATGGTGTCGTTCTTATTGTCATTTCAGTATATATTTTTATTGAAGCAATTCGTCGTTTTAAGGAACCAGTTGAAATCGCTAGTAATGGAATGCTCATTATTGCTGTGCTTGGTCTGCTTATTAATATTGTATCAGCTTGGATATTAATGAGAGGCGGAGATGTGAAAGGTAATTTAAATTTAAGAAGTGCGTTCTTACATGTACTAGGCGATTTATTAGGTTCAGTTGGAGCGATTATTGCTGCGTTACTTATTAAATTTTTTGGATGGACTGCTGCAGATGCGGTTGCTAGTATTCTTGTGTCTATTTTAGTCATTATAAGCGGATGGCGTGTAACACGTGATACAGTTCATATATTAATGGAAGGTGCACCGCAGCACATAGATGCTGAAGAGGTGAAAAATACATTATTAAATATTACTATTGTAAAAGAAGTTCATGATTTACATATATGGTCTGTAACATCAGATTTTCAAGTATTAACTTGCCATCTTATTATCGAAGGTAATGAAACGCAAAGCGTATTGAAAGAAGCAACGGATGTATTAAAGGGGAAATTTCATGTAGAACATGTCACCATTCAAGTTGAAATAGAAGGTGAATTTAACCATAATGAGACAACTTGCAAAGTATGAAAGAAAAAGGGTATGAAAAAATGTCATAACATTTTTCGCGTGGCATACATATATATAATGTGGCCACAAATACTTTGTAAGGTAAATATTTCATAAGATTACTTTACTTATTAAGAATCATCTTTTATAATCAAAAGTGGTAATTGATAAAGATTATCATTTTCAATGATCGTAGAAAGGAGTTTTTTAAAAGATGAGTAGTCAACTCCGTTTTGCTGTTGAAAATCGTAAGAGACATTTAATTGATGAGTTAATTGGAGCAGGGGTGTTTAAGATTCGCGACCGACAATTATACGAGCTGTCTTTAGAGGAATTGGAAAAAGAGTACGAGCATATTGAAGATTACGCAAATATTCAGGCATAGCACATAGATTATTAAAGAAGGAGCTGGTTACACTTTTGTGTAACCAGCTTTATTATTTCATAGAAATTATTTTTTGTATTTCTTTCATTGGACGGAGCCAGTTTTGAGACATCATTTGTTCCATTCGTTTTTCATCCTGTTTTTGTAGTGCTTGAATTATAGAGTGATGTTCTTTAATAGATTGACTTGCAGGCACGAAGTTTTGGAAAAATAAATATTCAAGGCGTAAAATGTGAAGTTGCATATTTTCTAGAAAAGGTTCAATATATCGGTTTTTAGCAATAGAAGTAATTGTATTGTGAAATCGTATATCTAGTTCTAAAGCTTTTTTTGAATCTTTTTCATGTATAGATTGTTGAAAAGCATCATTTATTTCGGAAAGTAGTTTAATATCAGCGTCTGTAACTTTTTGAAGTGCTTGCTTTCCTATAATTGAGTGAAGACCAGCTATCGTCTCATAAATGATAGATACGTCGTCTAACTTAATAGGCGCGATTTTCGTTTTTTGCCCAGGTACCATTTCAACTAATCCAGAAAGCTCTAAAATTTGTAAAGCTTCTCTAACAGGTGTTCTGCTTACTCCTAGTGCTTCTGCCAATTCCCCATCATTTATTTTTTCATCAGGTCGTAAAACACCTTCTATAATCCAATCTTGCAGTTGATTTAAAACGAGTGACTTTGCTGAAACTCTTCCTGGTTTTTTATAATTTTGAGGGACAGGCATAGTGAATTCAATCCTTTCATTGTATATGTTTCTTTTTCGTATTAACAAGCTTTAATTTTGGTTTTCCTTTATCCGGTTTTTGGCTTAATATGAGCACCATTACAATTACACAAAAAGCACCTAATAACTGAAAAGATTGAAACGGTACGTGCAAAATAAGCACAGAAGAAATAATAGCTGCGAGTGGTTCTGTACAGCCAAATAATGTTGTTTCTTTAGGCGTAAGGTATCTTATGCTATCTAAGTATAAATAAAATGCGATGAGTGTCCCGAAAATGACGACAAATGTAATGAGCGGGAGGGTACTTAGTTTTACATATTTCATAGTTGATAATAAAATGAATTCGTTTGTGGAAATAAAGTGTAAAATCGTTACGCCAATCCCCCCAATGATCATCCCCCATCCAACGATAACGGATGAAGACCACTTTTCTAACAATTCTTTTGAATACAAACTATAAAATGCAAGAGATAGTCCAGATAAAATGCCCCAAATGATAGCAGGTGTAGATACAGCTAAGTTATGAACAGAACCGTTTGTTAATAGGAGAAAGGTCCCTACTAATGAGAGGGTAATTGAAATATAATCAATTTTTGATGGACGAACGCTCCATTTGAAAAGTAAGTATACAGTGATAAATATAGGGGCTAAATATTGTAACAAAGTTGCAACAGCAGCGTTTCCTTCTTTAATAGAAGCGAAGTACGTGTACTGTACAGCAAGCATGCCTAAAAGACCGAACAAAATTATCTTATTTGCATCAGACTTTCGTTTCCAAATTCCAAATATTTCTTTTTTGTTCGCTCCGAATGATGATATAATGAGCAAAATAGCACCGGATATAAGCAAACGGATTGTAACTAACCATTCAGTAGAAACGTTTTCGTATTGAAAAAGTTGTTGCGCAGCTGTTCCGGACAATCCCCATAAACAAGCACCGATTATGACCATTATAATTCCTTTTAATCGATTTGGATCCATAAAATATATAGTCCTCCTTTCAAAAAAATATATATTAGATACAATATGCAATATATCACGAAATGGAGTGTTAATAAACTGAAATTTCTAATTAAAAATAAAATTGTTTAGTAAGAACGATCATCTTTTTTGTGTATAGTAAAATATCGTAGGGGAGAGTTATATGCTAGCAGGATTTTTGGTTTGTTTATTTGTTGGATTACTTATCATTTTTTTAGGCTATCAAATACATGTGAAAAAGAGATTGTTTTTGTTGGCAGGCTATCAGGAAGAAACGTTTGTTGGAGATAAAAATAAATTAGCGAAGCTTTCAGGTGTGTTTTCCTATATAGTCGGAGTTGCTACTATACTATTACCGTTTGGCTTAGAAAAAATAGGTGATGTAGTTGGTATCGTATATGCTATCTTAATTGTTTTAGGTACAATTGTGTTTCTTATTAAAGCAAATATGTTAAATAAGAGTACTACAAAGTGAAAAAGGCTCCATGCTACGGAAGCCTTTTTATTATGAAGTGAAAGTAAAAGCGGGAATAGGATCAACAAATGTATTTCAATCTTGTTTCATTTCTTTTTCTGTTAATAGAACGATTCATATCGATGCCGATAAATACAAGTTCAGTTATTTGATCTCCATATCGTTCATCCAAGTTTTTCAATGCTTCTGGTTCTAAGGAATGCTATTTCCACTTGTGAAAATAAGTAAAGTAGAGAAGATTAAGAAGCCAGCAAATCCATATGTATATGATGCTTTACCCCAATAAGAATGGGGTAATTCTTCATCTTTTTATGAAATATAATCATAATCGCGGCGCCAAAAAAATAAAGATAAGAGTAATTTGGTTTGTTAAAAATATGTGTATAAGGAGATACGTGATGAACTGGGTTACTCATAAACCATCGTTTGAATTTGAAAATTTTAGTCCTATTATTCGGTCACAATCTGCGTGGAGTGGGCATTTAGATTTCGCATATGATTTAGTAAGATTTGAAGAACCAGCAACTTTAGTTGAGTTAGGTACGCATTTAGGTGCTTCCTTTTTTAGTTTTTGCCAGGGGGTAAAAGATGGTGGGTTAGCCACAAAATGTTTTGCTGTAGATACTTGGGCTGGAGATGGGCATACAGGTCCATATGGAGAAGGGGTTTTTCAAATAGTAGAAAAAGTGGTGAGGGATAACTACCTGAATATAGGGAATTTAATTCGGTCTACTTTTGATGATGCTCTGGATGAGTTTCAAGATGAAACGATAAATCTTTTGCATATTGATGGCTATCATACGTATGAAGCTGTTTCTCATGATTATAAAACATGGTTACCTAAAGTTGCGAAAAACGGTATTGTATTATTTCATGATATTGAAGTTAAAAACGGTGATTTCGGTGTGTATAAGTTTTGGGATGAGGTCAAGGTGAAATACCCTCATTTTCAGTTTGGGCATTCATATGGACTCGGAGTTTTATTTCCGAAAGGTTGTAGCGATAAGTTTTCGGAAATACTTAAAAATAAAGAAGAGATACAAAATATGTATAAATAAAAGAGGCGCATGCATCGATTAAATGATGTGTGCTCTTTTTTTATGTGGAAATATATTATTACATATGAGGTGAAAGCGGTAGTAAAAAGTTTTGTTGAGGCAAATATTAAAAAGGTTATTATGGGTTAATAATTAGTGGGGATGGATAAAACCCTCATTGATTAAAGTTTTATTTCATTAGGTGTTTTTATCTAAATAAATAAAAATACAACATTTTTTATATTTTTCATTGCGAAAAGCGCAATCTACTTTTACAATAGAAAGGGTTGTGAATATATTATACTGAAAAAATAAATCGAAATAATATGAAAATTTTGTTTTGTCTTCGCTAATTGTATACTACATACACGTAAGACTACATACATCATGTTATCGACTTGTAAGGAGAGAAAAAAATGAAAAGTGTAAGATTACCATCGATGCTAGAAATTATTATTCTTTTATGCCTATTTCTTGCTGTCGTCTTTTCCTTCCAAACGATTTTTGATCTCCCAATTCAATTAGCGCTATTTATTTCATGGTTTTTAGTTATTGCGCTTGGATTAAGATTAGGATTTCGTTATCAAGAATTGCAAGATGCAATTACGAAAGGGATTTCTAATGGATTAGAAGCAATTCTTATTTTAGTTGCAGTTGGGGCTTTAATTGGAACGTGGATTGCTGGTGGGGTTGTACCTACATTAATTTATTATGGATTAGAATTCATTCACCCTAGCATATTCTTATTGGCAACTTTAATTATTTGTTCAATCACTTCTATCGCGACAGGAACATCATGGGGAACAGTTGGAACTGCAGGTATTGCTATGATGGCGATAGGTGAAGGGCTTGGATTACCACTTCCGCTTGTTGCGGGTGCAGTCCTTTCAGGAGCTTATTTCGGAGACAAATTATCACCACTTTCTGATAGCACAGTTCTTGCAGCTTCTATGGCGAAAGTAGATGTTATCGCTCACGTTCGAGCTATGCTCGTATTAGACGTTCCAGCTTATATTATTACCAGCATTATGTTTACTGTTGCTGGATGGATGTATGGCGGGGATAATGTAGATTTAAATAGAGTTGAGTTTTTAAAAGAATCTTTATTAAAGCACTTTGATATTAAAATATGGATGCTTGTTCCAGCGGTAATTGTTATTGTGCTATTGGCGATGAAGAAACCATCTATGCCAACAATTGCTATGGGAGCTTTAATTGGTGCAATTTGGGCAACACTTTTCCAAGGAATGAACTTTGGAGAGGCAATTGGAACAGCATATAACGGATTCTCAATTCAATCTGGTGTCGAGTTTGTCGATAAGTTATTAAACCGTGGTGGAATTAATGGTATGCTTGGTTCAGTAGCTGTTATTATTTTCGGATTAGGTTTTGGTGGATTACTTGAAAAGTTAGGTGTTCTAAAGGTAATCGTATCGAAATTTGAGAAGAAATTAAATTCTGCAGGTAATGTAACATTGTCTACATTAATCGTTGCATTTTTAGCTAACATATTTGGTTGTGCGATGTACGTATCACTTATTTTAACACCAAAAATTATGGAAGATAGCTATGATAAATTAAAAATAGATCGCCGCGTATTAGCACGTAACTCAGAAGTAGGTGGAACTTTGACTTCTGGTATGGTTCCATGGTCTGATAATGGTATTTTTATGGCTGGTATTTTAGGTGTATCAACATTATCATACGTTCCATTTATGTGGCTAAGCTTCGTATCACTCATTTTAGCAGTTATTTATGGATATACAGGCAAGTTCATTTGGTATGTAGATGATGCGGATAAAGGAAAGCAAGCATCATAAAAAAATTACCTTCTGCGGTGGCGGAAGGTAATTTTTTTTATATGTATTAATGAGAATTCTTATCATTTGATAGAAAGTCTGTTAAAATAAAAGATGTAGGTATTTTATTTTCAAGGGGATGAAAAAATGGAGTACAGAATTGAAAGAGATACATTAGGAGAAATGAAAGTTCCAGCTGATAAATTATGGGCAGCACAAACGCAGCGTAGTAAGGAAAATTTTCCGATTGGAACAGAGCATATGCCGCTTGAAATTGTAAAAGCATTTGCGATTTTAAAGAAGAGTGCAGCGCTTAGTAATCAAAAATTAGGAAAGCTATCAGAAGAGAAGACGCAAGCAATTGTGGAAGCTGCTGATGAAGTTATCGCAGAAAAATGGAATGAACATTTTCCACTTGTCGTATGGCAAACGGGTAGTGGTACACAATCGAATATGAATGTAAATGAAGTAATTGCAAACCGCGGTAATCAAATTTTGAAAGAAAAGGGATCTGACGTACATATTCATCCGAATGATGACGTGAACATGTCTCAAAGTTCAAATGATACGTTCCCAACAGCACTTCATGTAGCGTGTGTAATTGCGGTAGAAAACCATGTATTGCCAGCTATTACGAAATTAAAAGAAACATTAGCAGAAAAAGTAACTGCATTTGAACATATTATTAAAATCGGTCGTACGCATTTACAAGATGCAACACCTTTAACGTTAGGACAAGAAATTAGCGGATGGCACCGTATGCTTGAAAAAACAGAGCGTATGATTGCAGATAGCAATACATATATGAAAGAATTAGCAATTGGTGGTACTGCGGTTGGAACTGGAATTAATGCGCACCCTAAATTTGGTGAGATGGTAGCAGAAGAAATTAGTCTGTTTACAGGTAAACAATTTGTTTCTGCACCAAATAAATTCCATGCGTTAACGAGCCATGATGAAGTTGTATTTGCACATGGAGCATTAAAAGCATTAGCTGCTGATTTAATGAAGATAGCTAACGATGTGCGCTGGCTTGCAAGTGGTCCACGAAGTGGTCTTGGGGAAATTATTATCCCTGCAAATGAACCAGGAAGCTCTATTATGCCAGGTAAAGTAAATCCAACGCAAAGTGAAGCATTAACAATGGTTGTAGCACAAGTTATGGGGAATGACACAACAATCGGATTTGCTGCGAGCCAAGGTAATTTTGAGCTAAACGTATTCAAACCAGTTATTGCTTACAACTTCCTGCAATCTGCTCACTTATTAGCTGATGCAACCGTTTCGTTTAATGATAAATGTGCAGTTGGTATTGAAGCAGATGAAGAAGTAATTAATGAAAATGTAAATCGTTCATTAATGCTTGTAACAGCGCTAAACCCACATATCGGGTATGAAAATGCCGCGAAAATTGCAAAGCATGCCCATAAAGAAGGGTTAACTTTAAAAGAAGCAGCATTGCAATCTGGACTACTAACAGAAGAGCAATTTGATGAGATTGTAGATCCGAAAAAAATGATTGCTCCGAAAGAATAATAGAAGAGGCCAAGATTCTTAATTTAGAATCTTGGCTTTTTTATCCCGCTATTTGCCGGGCAGTAAAACTCCTACCTCAAAATTCGGCTGAAGCAAAGAAGTTAGGTGGGAGCCCTGCTGCCCATAAACGCCCGATTGGTGAAGGCTAATAATCAGTGGGGGATGAACAAAACCTCCACTGATTAAAGTTTCACTTTATCGCATATTAATTTTTAATTCCTTGCGGAAAAGTAAATACACATAAAGGGTCATATTTTTTACTGATTTTTCTTAATTTGTTCGCATGTGTCCCGTAATAAGCGTTCATATAATCTTTCAAATCGCTGTATGGGAAATTGATGAATGAGCCTTCTGTTATAGATTCTATATAGTCAAATCGGCTTTCTAACCATTGGGAATTATCCTTTTTAACAATCGGATCTTCCCATATAGTTTGGATTCCTAGAATATAATGTGCATCGCGGTAATAAAAAGCGCTCGCATCTTTACCTACATCTTGAATTTTTCCTCCAAGGGGGTAGAGACTTATAGCTGCAAAAATACTACCGGAAGCTCTATCTTCAATAAGACTAATAATTTTTTCGATTTCTTCCTCGTTATATTGTTTATGAACGAACCGGCCTATAGATTTAAATTGTTCAGACGAGGGATATGAAGATTCTACAATGGCCATTGCTTCAAGAAAACTGATATATTGTAAATTCATCTTCACCCCGTTTATATTGAGTAAATCTTGTAGAATGAACGCTGCATCTTCTGGGGTACCGTAATATAAACCTCGTCCATATATTGCAAGTCCTTCCACAGCAGAGTTGTATATGCTCGCACCGATTGTCATCTTACTATTTAAATTTACTAGCCAGCTTTGCCATGTGTGAAGAAATTCCTTTTGGATGTCTACTGAAGCGTTAGGCCAATATAGTTCAACGAAAGTAACTTTATCAACTATTGGAGGGAGCTTAAAAGTTAGCGAAACAACGATGCCAAAATTTCCGCCACCTGCCCCGCGACAAGCCCAAAATAAGTCTTTATGGCAAGTTTCATTAGCTGTAATTACTTTACCTTTATAGTCAATTAATTCTAACTCTATTAAATTGTCACAACCAAGGCCGAGATACCTACTAGAATAGCCCCAACCGCCACCTAAAGTGTATCCACTTACTCCAACAGTTGGACAAGTTCCTCCTGGAAATGGATAACCTTTTGAAGAGATAAAGTCATAGATTTGTTTATTTTGAGCACCACCTTGAATGACTAATGTATTTTTATGTTCATTAAGCTGCATACAGTTCATTTTACTTATATCAATTACGAGGACATTGTTTCCGACAGAATATCCTTCGTAATGGTGTCCACCAGAACGAATGCGAATAGCAATTTCATTTTTTCTCGCCCAAATAATCGCATTACTAACATCCCATTTCGTAAAACAATAAATGATAGCTAAAGGAAACTTTTGAATAGCCCGATTCCATTCTTGTCTAGCTTCTTCGTACTCACAATCATATCTTGTAATAATTTCACCTGTTAATCCTTCATAACTTAACTCATACATAATAAGCACCTTTCATTCATTTTGTGTAGTAGTTTGTTTTTCTAGAAATAGTGTATGTTCGTATCGTTTGTTTGTGATGAAGGCGTAGTATCTTTATGTAATAAAAAATAGACTAACTATTGGGGAGTTAGCCTGAGGGGAGAATAAATTTGTAAACGGCGGTTTTACTTGGGGAGGATATTCAATTCTTATATAGTTATCCTAATAGCATTGAACTGTCTCAAACAAAATTATTCATTTGAGGTGCTATTGATTATTTTCACATTTGGCCAGTTTTCTTTTAAGAGTGAAATGAATTTCTCCTCTTCTTGTGGTACGAAAGATGTTACTGAGTCGAATAAATTATAATGAACTTCTATTTGTTGTCTTGTCCAATTTTCTGAACGAAGCTTTTTACCAGAGTATTTAATGTGGCGTATATTTTTAAATGGAATTTCAGTACGGAGTATGAAACCATGTTTAACAATAAGGGCAGATTCCGTTATTTTGTAATGAGAAAAATAGAAAGAAGAGAGATTCACGATATTTAAGAGCATCATGAGAGTGAAAAAAATAGAATTCTCATTTTGAAAGAATAGAGAAATGAAAAAAACGACTAAAAACAATGAGATTAAAATGATATGAAATGGATTTTTTTTCGCTTTAAATTTCAAGTAAATCACCTCGGTATACCAGTCATTAAAATAATTAAATCACAATATTGTAATGAAACGTAAGAATATGCAACATTACATATTCTTACGTTTCATTATTCGTGTAAACTTTTTTTGATGAGGTAAATTTGAATGGAGTTTTCAAAAGTGGAGTTGCATAAAATGATTTGCAGAAAAAGTATTAAAGTAATAGTCATAATTAGTTGTATGATGATTAGTGGTTGTTCAAATAGATTCGTTGAGGATGGAAATCGAAAACATGTATTTGTAAAAGCAAGTAAAGTTTTAGTAGAGGTTGTTTATAAAATATATAAAAGGTAAAAGGTGTTTTCGTATATGGAAACACCTTTTTTGTAGTTAAAATTGAATGCTGAAGTTTTGGAATGTGTGAATGCCGGTTCCATGTTGAATTAGGTTTGTAGCACTTAAATATTGAACAGCATATTTCACATCTTAATAATAAGTGGTTTCTAAAAACACATTCGCTGTTTGTTGGGATAAGTCCTTTTTATAACGTGTAAATAGATATTTTTATAAAAGTTTGTAAAATAGGTAAACGAAATATTGAATTGTTTGCTTTTTGTATGGTAAGATGATGGAGTGGTAATAAACGGTATCGTAATTTGTTTATGGTTTTAATAAACCCTTTGGAGGAATGTTTAGTATGAGTGATATTTCAGAGAAGTTTTGGGATGCGTCGATAGAGGAATTGAAGAAAGGGTATGTATTTGACGAGGAAGCAGAGGAGTATGTTTGTTTAGCTTGTGGAGAAACGTTTATTAAAGGGGTTATTTATCAAGAAAATCAAGTTTTGTATGAAGCAGAGAAGTTTGTACAGTTGCATATTCAAAATGAGCATACATCTATGTTTGAATATTTATTAAATCTTGATAAAAAGTTTACAGGCTTAACTGATTTGCAAAAGAAAATGGTTCAGTTTTTCCATATGGGACTTAACGATAAAGAGATTGTAAAAGAAATGGATGGCGGGAGCACATCGACGATTCGCAATCATCGATTTACATTGCGCGAGAAAATGAAGCAAGCGAAAGTATTTTTAGCGTTAATGGAATTGTCAGAAGAAAAATCAAAAGTTCAAACAAAATTTGTACCGATTCATAGAACAGCTACGATGGTGGATGATAGATACAATATTACAGAGGAAGAAAATGCTGAAGTTTTAACAGTGCATTTTACAGAAGGTTTGGATGGACCGCTTTCTAAATTTCCGAAAAAGCAAAAGCGTAAATTGATTATATTACGTCATTTAGTGAAGAAATTCGATAGTAATAAAAAGTATACTGAAAAAGAAGTGAATACAGTTTTAGAAAATATATATCCGGATTTTGTAACTTTGAGAAGATATTTAATCGAATATGGTTTTTTAGATAGAACAGCTGATGGAAGCCAATATTGGGTGAAGTTATAAGAATGAAGAGAAGAAAATGAATAGATGCACATAATAAAAACAACTATACAAAGAGATAGAGGATTACAGATACGAAAAATATGTTAAAGTTCTATGATGAATTTGAAAATAGTGAGTGGAAGAGGCAATTACTTTGACGAGCAAACAGTATAGAAATGGTTGGAGTAATTACAACTATTTGAGCACGGATTTAACTGTGCAGATTTTAAATAAAAGGAGAAATGAAATTTGAAACCACCTACAGATAACAATAAAGAAGGTGTAGAGTCGCAGAAGTCAGAAACAGAACATAAGCCGATATGGAAATCGATGTCCATGTTTTTAGTGCCGTTACTTTTAAGTAATGTATTACAATCAGTTGGACAGTTATTTGGAATGGTAGTAGTAGGAAGATGGCTTGGCGTAAATGATCTAGCAGCTATATCGGCATTTTTCCCGTTATTTTTCCTACTCGTTTCATTTGTAATTGGAATTGGTTCTGGTAGTTCAATTTTAATTGGTCAGGCATTTGGTGCTAAAAATGAGGAGCGCTTAAAAGCTATCGTTGGTACGACGCTTACGTTTACTTTTATTATCGGAGTCGTGTTGGCGATAATAGGTAGTATTTTTGCGATGGATATTATGCGTCTTATGGGAACGCCAGAAAATATTATTGAAATAAGTGTGCATTACGCAAGAATTTTATTTATATCTATGCCAGTGTTATTCTTATATTTTGCATATACAACATTTATGAGAGGTACAGGAGATTCAAAAACGCCATTTTACTTTTTAATCGTAAGTACAGCGCTAAATATGATTTTATTACCAATTCTTATTTTTGGCTGGTTAGGAGCTCCGAAATTAGATGTTTACGGAGCAGCCTATGCTTCAGTTATATCTACAGTTATTACGTTTATTGTCATGCTAGTGTATTTAAAGAAGAAAAATCATCCACTACAATTAGACGGGACAGTAAGAAAATATCTTCGTATGGACTGGGAGTTATTAAAACTATTGTTACGCCTCGGTATTCCAGCGAGTATTAATATGATATTAGTTTCATTATCAGAGATCGCGGTAATCGCATTTGTAAATCGGTACGGTTCAGATGCAACAGCGGCGTATGGTGTTGTGAACCAAGTTGCAAGTTATGTACAAATGCCAGCGGTTAGCCTCGGCATTACCGTATCAATTTTTGCAGCGCAATCAATTGGTGCGAACCAATTTGATCGATTACAGAAAGTTGTTAAGGCCGGAATTATTATGAATTATATCATTGGTGGTGTATTAATATCTCTTATTTACTTGTTCTCAAGAGATATTTTAGCACTATTTTTAACAAGTCAAAATACAATTGACATTGCTCATAGTCTAATCATGATTACATTATGGAGCTACTTAATTTTCGGTCATGCACAAATTATTAGTGCGACAATGCGAGCAAGTGGTACTGTACTATGGCCAACTGTAATCAGTGTTGTATCAATTTGGCTTGTTGAAGTACCTGTGGCGTATTATCTTTCTTACCATACGAGCCTTGGAATAGAAGGGATATGGATTGGGTATCCAGCTGCATTCATCGTCAGCTTAATATTACAGTATGCATATTATAAGCTTTCATGGCAGAAGAAACGAATTACACGATTAGTGAGTTAAAAGATGAAAATGTCCCTAAGTCATTATACTTAGGGACATTTTTTTATGAATGCTTATAAATAACTTTTTAAAGTTATGTCAAAATGTTGTCTAATGAGTTCTCCATTATTCATATAAAACTCCCAAGCTGTATCTGGCTCACCGATAATTTCAAATGAACCTTCTGTAATATATAAAGCGCAATTATCTTCTAATGCAATACCTTCTATATTACCTTGGTGAGTTTGTAAAAACGTATGGAAGGCATTCATTCTATTTAATTGATTGTAATGGGGACAAAATCTTTTGTTAACAATACCCCAGCCACTACTTTCTATATAACCGGAACCTTCATAATCTGAACGAATGCTAGATGTGAACCAGCACATAGCACCGGCACTATATCCTGCAATAAGTGTTCCACGTTTTAAAGCAAATAGTAACTTTTCATCTAGTTTATGTTCTTTCCATTGTTCAAGCATGTGAACGTAATTTCCACCGCCAAGGTAAATTAAATCGGCAGAATGAATCATCTCATCTATTTCATATTTAGTAGGTGTTTCGGTAGAAATGCGTAAAATTTGAACCTCACAATGTAATTGCTTTTCAAATGTTGCTAAAAATAACTTTATATATCCTTCATCATCACGACTAGCTGTAGGAATGAATAATACTTTTGGGTATTGTTTATTCGTTAATTCTATAAGTCGTTCATTAATATGCAAGTGATTTGGATCTTGTAAATCACCGCCACCAATGACTGCTAATTTCATAGTAAAGCACCACCTAATAATATTTGTTATGTAAAAATTCGATAGTGGGGAGTTACATTCCTTCTGTGATTTAATGAATAAGGGGAAATAAAGTGAACAATATATTGAAATAGCATAAGGAGTCGATAGCTGTGGATAGAAAGGAATTAGAAGCAGTTTAGCCCGCTATTTGCGGGCAGTAAACTCCCGTCTCAAAATTCGATTGGAGCAAAGCAGTTAGGCGGGAGCCCTGCTGCCCGTAAACGCCCGATTGGTGTGGGCTAATAATCAATGGGGGATGAACACCCCCCATTGATTAAAGTTTCACTTTATTGATATATAATACTGGAAAATATTGTTTCAAAATATGGGAACAATATGTTTAAATGAATATAACGACGTACTAATGAATGTTGAAAGAGTATTTATATTTAAAAAGTACAGGGAATACCAAAAGTTTTACAAAAGTGTTTTTTACTTTTTATAGGAACTTATTTTATAATATAGTTAAATTATATTAATATATTTATTAGCGTAGACTAAAAAGAGGGAGCGTGAAAGAGTGGATTTTCGATTTGAGTTCGCAGCGAAGGTGAAAGAATATTTAGATGATGAAAAAGATGAAAAAATAATAAAAGATGGACACAGAGATATAATTTATAAATATTTATATCCGTTAGAGAGTGAAATTGGAATTTTTAAAAACCCTAACTTTACTTTTTTTGCATCAGGAAGACGTTCACATATAGTATTAGAAAATATTGAATTTAAAACAGAAGTAAACGTAGAAAGTAATATAATTGAAATTACAAAAATAGTGGATAATGTGGTGATTCCATTAGATACTATCGTAGCTAAAGATCGGGAATTATTTGCACTTGGGCGTAATGAGAAATTTAGTGTGCAAATATTAGAATATTATCTCTATGATACATTTGGAGAGAAGTTAGGTTTACAATGAATCGAACGTGGTACAGATAACTAATTAGTGGAGATTAGGATTCATTTAAGTATCAGTTAATATCATTTATGTTTGACCTTCTATATATTTTATACTACAATCTGTAGTGTGAAAGGGGCCATACGATGTTTACTCAAAACTACAAGTTAAATGAGCAAGGGTTAAATCACTTTTTCGGACCGCTTGAAGCGAAAATAATGGAAATTGTTTGGGCTACTGAGGGTATTACCATTAAAGATGTGCAACAGAGATTAAGTGAAGAATCCCCGGTGAATTTTAATACTGTAATGACAGTTATGAACAGATTAGTAGAGAAAGCACATTTAGAAAAGCATATTGTGAAAAGAAGTGGTATGTATCGTACTACACAAACGAAGGAAGAATTTTTATCTAATCAAACGAAGAAAATGACACAGGAATTAATGGGTGAATTTGGAGATCTTGTTGTGAACCATATGATAGATGAGTTAGAACAAGCTGATCCATCTTTAATAAAAAAATTAGAAGAGAAATTAAGTCGGCTAAAAAAAGAGGACCGATAAAATGAAGTGGCAAATGCGTAAAATCGTTTTGTTAGCAGTGACTATTAGTGTGCTTTTTTTAAGCATGTTAGTATACTACGTTACATACCCATTTCTTTTTCAAAATAAAGCATTTTTCCTTTCTCAATTTTGTTTATTTGAATTACAAAAACATATGAGGGAACTATCAATACTTCGTATAATGATAGCCGGATTACTGTTATTTACTGTAATCATTATGAGTAAAAGAATTTGGAAGCAATTTTTTTATAGTAAAAGATTGAAAAGAAATCTCGTGTCTATTACTAGAAAAGGAAAGCAAGTGTACGTATTATCAACGTTACAGATTACGGCATTTACAATTGGATTATTTCGACCGAAAATTGTCATTTCAGAAGGAATGTTTCAGGCATTTTCAGAGGAAGAAATTGATGCGATTGTATTACATGAGGAATATCATCAAAAAAATCGAGATCCATTAAAGTTATTTTTCTTTACATTGTTAGCTGAGGGAATGATGTATATTCCTATATTAAAAGGGATGTTGCAGCGTTATCATGTATATCAAGAGCTATCAGCAGATAAATATGCGATGCAAAAAATGAAATCTTCATTTGAGCTAGGTAGTGCATTATTAAAGTTAATTAAAATAAAGACGATGGAAAATCAATGTATTACAGCGTCGTTTGCGAAAACCGCAATTAATTTACGAATTGAGCAAGTGTTGAATGAGAAAGTTGTTAAGCTGAATATACCATTACATACAAATTCAGTATATGTAACGTTAGGGCTATTTTGTATGTCGATTGTACTTATTGTCGGAGAGTGCATATAGCCTCTTTTTTTAATAATTAACACTACGCATTGTAGTGTATTTAGGGGGAATAAAATGAATGCGGCGGATTTAACAATTTGGCTAGTAGTAGGGGCTGGGATACTTTCATTTATATCACCATGTTCTTTACCGCTATATCCATCTTATTTATCATATATTACAGGTGTGTCTATTCAAGATTTAAAAGAAAATCGTGGGATTATGCAAAAGTCAGCGATTATACATACAGTATTTTTTATGATCGGTTTCTCGGTTATATTTTATGCGTTAGGTTTATCGGTGAGTTGGATTGGGATTACTTTTTCATCTAATCAAAGATTGATTCAACAAATTGGTGGGGTTTTTATTGTTTTGATGGGGTTATTTATGACTGGATTGTTTCAGCCTAAGTGGCTTATGGCAGAGAAAAAAGTGCAGTATAGAAGTAAATCGACAGGATATATTCGCTCAGTTTTGGTCGGCATGACATATGCAGCAGGATGGACACCGTGTGTTGGTCCGATATTTTCTGCAGTGCTTATGCTCGGGGCGACCAATCCGGAAAGTGCGCTTCTTTATATTACGGCATATACTCTTGGCTTTGCAGTTCCGTTTTTCGTGATGGCATTTTTTATTGGAAAGGTAAAATGGATTGTTACTTATGCCAATGTCATGATGAAAATCGGCGGTGGAATGATGATTTTAACAGGGGTTTTATTATATACAAATCAAATGACGAAAATTACAGCGTTCTTTATTCGTCTATTCGGCGGATTTACGGGATTTTAGAAATGAGGAGGAAGAAAAGTGAAGAAACTAATTGCTATTATACTAGCTGGGGCACTAATTTGGGCCGGAGTTAACTTTTATAATACTAAGAAAGAAGAAAAAGAAAGAAAAGCGAAACAAGCGGAGTTACAAGAGAAGGAAGTATTACCACAAGTGGGATTTAAAGCGCCGAACATAACATTAAAAGGATTAGATGGGAAGCTTTATTCGTTAAATGATGCAAAGGGAAAACCATATGTTATTAATTTTTGGGCATCATGGTGTGGTCCATGTGAAATGGAGGCTCCTGATCTAGTTCGTTTGTATGATAAATATAAGGAGGATGTTGAAATCTTTGCGGTAAATGCAACAATCGGGGATCCAGTACAAGAAGCGAGCGCATTTGCAGATCGTCACGGATTTAAATTTCCTGTTCTATTAGATATGGACGGAGTAGCTGGAATAGATTATAAAGTATTTTCTTTACCAACGACATTTTTTGTTAATAAAGATGGAATTATTGTAGATCATGCACGAGGTGTATTACCTCCAGATCAATTAGAAGAGAAGTTTAAGAAAATAATTGAGAATTAAGAGGGGATTTCATAGTGATGGAGTGGATGGTGAGGTTACAACCCGTTTCTCTTATAATAGGAAGTTTATTTGGATTTACTCTAATGAAACTAAGGATGAAAAAGCAAAATATTCAATATGAAAAAATGATGGATGCAGTAACGAATGGCTTTCTTATCATTGTATTAGTATGGAAATTCGCACCGGCAATTTTAAATCCGGTATGGGCCATTGGGGCGCCAATGCCAGCATTATTAGCTGTAGGAAGTATTCAGCATATTATAGTAGGGTGCGTGATTGCGAGTATATATATTGTTTGGAAAAGTAAAAAAGAGCAATTTTCTCTTCGGATTTTACTTGATACATTACCTTTTGGATTTTGCGTGAGTATAATCTTTTATTTTATATTCCATCAAGAAGTAGGTGCACAAACGACACTGCCGTGGGGGATGAAAATATATGAATCAAAATTTTTGTATCATCCTATTTTCATGTATGAGATTATACTCGCACTCGGTATAATTGGCTCGTTATGGATTAAAAATGAAAGATTAGGAAATGGAAAGAATATAAGCTTTTTTCTAATTTGCGAGGGAATTGCTCATACCATTATTTCACTTATTAGTGAACAAAATTCGGTTTTAGTTGGTCTTTCAATACAGCAAATACTCAGTTTTTGTGTTATTAGTCTAGGGATTTTGTTCGTACCAAAAAAATAAAAGTAGCCATGCACGGAGAGCATCTATGCATGGCTATTTTTGTATCATCATATGAATTAAAAAATCGGCGGAGTAACAGAAAATAAAACAATCGCATTTTTCTCGAATTGATTTACCCATTTATGTTTTAAATAAGCTGGTATTTTTACGCTATCACCAGTTTCTAATGTGTATTCTTCTTCATTTAAGTGCAATGTGATTTTTCCGTCTAATACAAATGCTAATTCTTCACCTTTATGTTCTAGAACATTTTCGGATGAAGCAGTATTCGGTGGGATAGTCATAATTGCTGTTGCTAAATTTCCTGTGAAATCAGGTGATAACAATTCATATGATAAATTATCGATAATCATTTTTTTTCTTTTATGAGAACGTACAATTAAATCGTCTGTATTATTTTCTTCAAGTAAAAAACTAAATGTTGGAACATCAAGAGCTTTTGCAAGTACCTTTAATGTTTGAATAGAAGGGTTAGCAGAACCACGTTCAATTTGACTAAGCATTGATGGTGTGATTTCGGCCATCTTTGCTAATTCTTTACTAGTTAATCCTTTTTCTTTTCTTTGTTTTTCAATCTTTTTACCAATATCTATATTTTCCATAATAAATGCTCCTTAATAATTATTAAATTATATTTAAATAAATTAAATTTAAATTAACTAAAATGAATTATTTATGTTAAACTATATTAAAATTAATTTAATTATAATTTATTATATGGCTATCTACAAGGATATGAGGAGGAAGAGGAATGAAGGAGATAGAGGCATTAAAAGAGCAATATCCACTAGTAAATAACTTAATCGCAACAGAAGAAGTATTTTGGATAAACCCGAATATGGAAAAGTATGAAACAGCAATAAAAAATTCGCCACTTAATGAAGAACATGTAAAAGACGCGGAAGAGAGATTAAAGCGTTTTGCACCATATATTGCGAAAGTATTTCCTGAAACGAAGGAAACAGGCGGTATTATAGAATCACCTTTAGTGAAAATACCTTCTATGAAACAATCTTTAGAGAAAAGTTATGGGCAACCTATTTTAGGGGGATTACTATTAAAATGTGATAGCGGGCTTCCGATATCAGGATCAATAAAAGCTAGAGGCGGAATATACGAAGTGCTGAAACATGCAGAGCAACTGGCACTTCAGCATGGAATGTTAACAGGGAAAGATGATTATTCAATTTTAGATAGTGATAGATTTAGAGGTTTTTTTGCGAAGTATTCAATTGCAGTAGGTTCTACTGGCAATTTAGGGCTTAGCATCGGTATTATGAGTGCGAAATTAGGTTTTAATGTGACTGTTCATATGTCGGCAGACGCAAAAGAATGGAAAAAAGATTTATTAAGAAGTAAAGGTGTAAACGTTATTGAATATGAAGCTGATTATAGTAAAGCAGTAGAAGAAGGAAGACTGCAAGCAGATGCAGATCCTAGCTGTTATTTTGTTGATGATGAAAACTCACATGATTTATTTTTAGGATACGCAGTAGCAGCATCACGTTTACAAAAACAATTAGAAGAGTTAGAAATTGTAGTAGATGAAGAGCACCCTTTATTCGTTTATCTTCCGTGCGGGGTAGGTGGCGGGCCTGGCGGAGTAGCATTTGGTTTAAAGTTATTGTACAAAGACAATGTGCACTGTTTCTTTGCGGAGCCTACGCACTCTCCGTGTATGTTACTCGGTTTAATGACAGGGCTTCACGATAAAATTGCCGTTCAAGATATCGGGATTGACAATGTAACTGATGCGGATGGGCTTGCAGTAGGAAGACCATCTGGATTTGTCGGTAAAACGATGGAACCATTTTTGAGTGGAAATTATACAGTAAGTGATGAAGAGTTATATAGATTATTAAAAGAACTGGCTGATACTGAAAATATTTATTTAGAGCCTTCTGCATTAGCGGGTATGATAGGGCCGTTGAATGTATGTAAAGCTGAAAATGAGTATTTACAAAAACAACAGTTAACAGAGAAGGTGAAGAAAGGTACTCATATTGTGTGGGGAACTGGTGGGAGTATGGTTCCGGAAGACGTGATGAATGGGTATTATAAGAAAGGTTTGGAATTAACGTGTAAATAAAAATGAGGCTATTTACAGCCTCATTTTTTTCATGTACATAAAATTCTTTGTTATTTTCGCACTAGTTCTTTATAGTATAGATATAAAGGATTGCTAATATCGAATAAAAATAACAAAAAGCTTTATTTTACATAATAAGAGGATGTGTATACGATGTCATTACAGACTAAATATATAGCGGGTATTTCGCTTGGGGTTATGGGCGTAGGTTTTGCGGCTTCCATCCCTTTTCAAGGAACGGTAGCTGGGGAGATTATTCAAGGGGGATTTGAAGCTGGGTTAGTTGGTGGACTTGCGGATTGGTTTGCGGTTACAGCTTTATTCCGTCATCCGTTGGGCATTCCAATTCCACATACAGCATTATTACCTAAAAATCGGAAACGGGTAACAAAGGGTCTCGTTTCTACGTTAGAAAATGAATGGCTGACGAAAGAAAGTATTACAAGTAAAGTAAAAGAAATGCAGCTAGCACAAATGGTACTGCAAATTGCTGAGAAAGAGTTACAGTCTGACGCTGTGAAAAAAGGAATTGTAACAATTGCTGAGAAAGCGATTCTTCAAATAGATACAGAAAAATTAGCAGTTATTATTGAAAAAGAATTAAAAACGTATTTGCATACAATTAACACAAGTAACATATTACAAGTTCTAGTGGATCAATTAGTAGTGCAAGAATATGATGAAAAAACACTTGATTACATATTAGTAAAAGTGAAAGATTGGACGGCTCAAGATGAAGCACGTTATCAGCTCGGAAGCTTAGGTATGAAGGCGATGGAAAACATAAAAGTAGATGGATTCCTGCAGTTTACTTTGAAATCATTTATGAATATTGTAGATGAAGATAAAATCGGCGGCATTTTGCAGAAGTTTATCATTAGTAATATTAACAGCTTACAAGATGCAGATAATAGCACAAGACAACTTATATTAGCGAAAATTCGTCAAGAGATTATAAATGTAAAAGAAAATGAATCTTTATTACAGGAATTAGAGAAGTGGAAAGAAAAATGGATTGCAAATTGGGATGCTACAGACAAAATAAAAGAAATGCTAGAGCAAGTACAGAGTAGGGCAGTTACCTTTGTGAAGAATGAAGAATTTGCTGATAAATATGTTGTTCCATTCTTACAAACACAAATGAATAAAATAAAAGAAGACGAACTGACTGTTCAAAAAATAGAAGATTGGTTACAAAAACAAGTTGTTACTATTGTTGAAAAGAATCATTCGAAAATTGGAAAGCTTGTGCAAGAAAACCTTGATAAGTTAGATGATAAAACATTAATCGAAATGATTGAAAATAATGTCGGTAAAGATTTGCAGTGGATTCGTGTGAACGGGGCTGTTTGTGGTTTTATGATTGGATTAATTTTAGAAGGAATAAAAGCGATTATATGAGAAAAACCTTCCACAATTGTGGAAGGTTTCTTATTTTTCGATAACGCTCATATTTAAATTATAAGCTTTCTCAATATTTAATTTGTACGTTCCATTTCCTGTTTTTATCGAGTTTTTATACCAATGTTCTTGCCCATTTAATTCTGGATTTTCTTCTGAAGAATTATTTTCTTTTTTCGCTAAATCTTCTACTTGTTCCCAAGGTGTGTTTCCGTGAGTTTCTTTTTGATTTGTTACGGCTGTTAAAGAAACATCACTTTCTTTAGTTAAATGAACAGATACGTTTGAACTGTTTTGTACAAACCAATTATTTTGTAATTGACCTGGATAAAGAGATAGTTCGTTATTCGAAGCGCGGATCTCTACATTTTTATTTTGCGGAAGAACGAGTGTTTGTTTCACCTGTGGTGCGAAGTTAAAAAACGTATGCTGAACCGGTAATGGTTTTAACGTTATATACATCGTTTCTCCAGCCGTTTGAACTGAAAGGAAATCCTCTTGTTTTAAATTAGGTTTTTCATTTGCCTTTGTCGTCATTTCATATGTTCCAAAAAGATGAATTTGATTTGTATTATTTCCCTCTATCGTTAGAGGGTGATGCCCCGCATCCACTACGATTTTTTTGATAGATTCAGGTATATCAAGTTGTCCGTCTGGAATATTACTCGTTTGCCTAGTTGTGTTAATAGAATGACGAACTTCTTCTAGTAATCCAGTTGATAATAAACAGTAAAAAGCAATTCCAACGCTTCCTAAAACTCCAATAAAGAAAATACTAAAAATATCATATTTAATAAATGATTGTTCCTTCTTAGAAAATAGAAGGTATAGTAAAATTTCAGCGCCAAGTATAATAAGTAAAACAGGCCACCATGCTGTTAATGTATCCAATACTTGAGTGCCTTTCATAACTGAAAATAGTAAGAAACAACCTAATGTAATAATGGAAAGCCCCATTGAGAATGTTCCAACGCGCCATGTTCTCATTCGTTTGTACCACCTTTGTTTTCTTTATTTCCAAGTAACAATTTAAAGCCGCCACCAATTAAAAGGAGAGCAACGATAGATGTTTGGAAATAGCGATAATATAGTTCGCTAAGATGAATATTAAATATAGTTACAAAATAATCATTCAAAATAGGAAGGACTGTTTGATCTAATAAATAATAACCACCGAGTGTAATTAAACCGATACCGATCCATCTTTGATGATTTATAAAATAGTCGATGATAGGTTCGTCATGTACGCGTTCTTTTCCGTATTTGGCCGTTTGCTGTAATGTGTCAAAAAAGCTATAAAACCAAATGATTGGTACTAAAAATAAAAACGCAGAGAGTCTTAATAAATCGAGTAAATAAATGGATAGTAAAAAGGCTGCCATAAGCTGAAGACCACGGCGTTGTAAGCCTAAATACATATGTCCTGCTCCAGGGAACATCGCTAAAATAGAAGCAAATGTTTTACTTTTCTTTCCTTGTTCTCGGTGCTCTTCAAAGTCTTCAAAAATAGTACGATCAACTAATTGCTCGCCACGTTCTTTTTTCTGTAGTTGCTGAACAACATCGAAGAAATTATAAATCCATAAAACAGGTAACGTAATAAGGAAGATAAGGAAACTTCCTTGAGATGTTAAGAGTGCAACGAATATAATCATACTTCCGATTCCTGTGCAAGCGACTAAAAATGTAAGTCCGCGTTGCATAAGTCCTAATTGAAAATGACCAAGCCCAGGAATGATTGATAGAAGAATGATATAAAATCGTTCGCTTTCTTTAGAGGACTCTGTAAATTCTCCGGCTGCTTGTTTTTTCGATTGATTAATAATAGTGACAACTAAATCTAATAAATTGATCGCCCATAACACGACTAGTAAAAATAGAGAAAGAAAAGCAATATCACGCGCTCCTAATGCTATTGTACAAAATGCTGCAAAGATAAATAGAAATAAAGCCCCTCCGCTATATAAAATAAATCGTCCGAATTTCTTTAAATATAAATGTCCAAGCCCAGGAATTAGCCCTAATACAAGTGCTAAAAAGGGATTTTTATTCATGCTTTGAACCTCCGTCCTTTTTTGATGTGTCTACCGATTTGTTTACAATTTGTTGTGAGATAGAAGACTCGTTATGTTTTGAAGATTTCTCGAAATTTGATGTCGCTGTGAAGATATACTGGAATAAACCACTTACCATAAAAATAATTGTAGCCGCAGTCGCAATTATGTAGTGAATAATTGTGCGCTTTAGTGAGTTTGTTTTTATATTTTCATTAGGCTGTAACGTTTCAAAATTAATTTGCGTCATAACTTCGTTCGTAAATGAATCATCATTTATCATTGGAAGGTTTTCGTGTTGTTCATCAATACTTTCCATATAAAGTGCTAAACAATGATCACATTCATAAAGATGTTCTTCCATAGATTCACGTTCATTGTTTGATATAACATCTAATGTATAATTGCGCCAATCTTCTTTTGAATAATGCATCATAGAAACTCTTCCTCCTTCCAATGTTTTTTAATCCATTTTCTTGCCCGATACAGTTTCATTTCGACTGTTTTCACTTCAATATTTTCTTGCAAAGCAATTTCTTGATAACTTTTTTCTTCTAAGTAATGTGCGAGAACGACGTCACGGTAATTGTCGGGAAGTTCTCGCAGTTTTTGAGCAATGAGTAATTTTTGCTCTTTCGTCAATAATAAAGCCTCGATATTATGAGAGGCTTTTATATTTTCCGCAGTTTCTTTACATAAGGAGAGTTCTTCGTTTTCTCTAGCTTTTTTTCTCTTATAATCAATAGCGTGATTGGTGGCAATACGTGCCATCCACGTTTTTAATCCGCGAAATTGATAATTTTGGAGAGAGGCGTGAATTTTTACGAATACTTCTTGTGTAACATCTTTAGCATCTTCTTCATGTCTTAAAATGGAAAAGATAACTTGAAAAATATAATGACGATATGTTTGTACAAGGATATGAAAAGCATGTTCGCTTCCTTGCTGTGCTTTTGCAACTAATTGTTTTTCCTCAATCGGTCTCTCCCTCCTTTTTGACGCATTCTATTATATAGACGTAAGAAATGATAAGTCACCCTACACATGTTATAAAAAAAGAATAATATATTTTTAGCAGGAGGACTATATGAAAAAGGTGTGAAAAAATGGTAAAGAGAAGTATATAATGAGCAAAGAGGAAATGCTACATGGAGAAAGGATGTGAATGTTAGTAGGATAAGGTCCATACTAACAAACATGAAAATTAAAATATTAATAGCCGATGATAATTCTTTTATTAGAGAAGGTATGAAAATTATTTTAAATACATATGAAGAGTTTGAAGTATTAGATACCGTAAATGATGGAAAAGAAGCTGTAGCGTATTGTAAAAAGTATGAAGTTGATATTGCGCTTTTAGATGTTCGTATGCCAAACATGAACGGGGTAGAGGCGACGAAGTTAATTTGTGAAGAGACAAAAACGAAGCCTCTCATTTTAACGACGTTTGATGATGATGAATATATTTTGGATGCAGTAAAAAACGGAGCGAAAGGTTATTTATTAAAAAATAATGATCCGGAGCGGATTCGTGATGCGATAAAAGGAGTTTATAACGGTCAAACTGTTATGCAAGATGTAGTGCTTGATAAAATTAAGTCTAATTTAATGGAAAGTAAAGAGGAAGAATCTAAAATTGATAAGAGCCTTTTCACAGAAAGAGAGCTTAGTATTATCGCATTAATTGCGAAAGGTTTCTCAAATAAAGAAATTTCGAAGCAACTTTTCATATCTGAAGGAACGATTGCAAATTATATTACATCAGTTTTAGGGAAAACTGGACTAGAACATCGCACACAAATTGCGATTTATTACTTAACAGGGAAAGTAGATTAATGTTATGGAATTTTGGTTAACTGTAAGTAAACTTATTGTCTTTTTATATATAGTGTTTAGCTACATTCATTTAAATGTTACGAACTTACCGTGGATTATACTTACTTTGCTTTTATATCTTTCTGTCAATGTGTTGATCTCTATATTTAAAAAAGATACGTACAAAAACATATTAACTTGTGTGTCAATTGGCGTAGTTATGTTATTTACATGGAAGGTTCATCCGTTTTTTATTTTGTTTTTACCTTTGAACTTATATGAAATTGCAAATTATTACATAAAAAAGAAATGGTTAATCTTTTTCATTATGATTCTTCCTATTATTTTTATAGGTGAAGGTATTCAAATGACGTATGGACTGATTAGTGCATTTTGTTTTTTTTCCTTAACGATAGCTCATCGCTATATAGCACGATTATTAAAACTAGACATGCAAAATGATAAAATGAGAAAAGACATACAAAGACTTACGAAAAGCTTAAATGAAAATAAA
The DNA here is from genome assembly GCF_038003645.1 of Bacillus sp. FSL E2-0195. Taxonomy (NCBI): domain Bacteria; kingdom Bacillati; phylum Bacillota; class Bacilli; order Caryophanales; family Bacillaceae; genus Bacillus; species Bacillus sp. FSL E2-0195. The sequence continues at coordinate 1,689,347 of NZ_JBBOPN010000001.1, forward strand.
GATTACATAAGGCAATCTGAATACACATTTAAATTAGAGGAAAGAAATCGACTATCTCAAGAAATTCATGATAAAATCGGTCACTCAATGACAGGTGCACTAATTCAAATGGAAGCAGCAAAGAGATTAATGGAAATAGATAAAGAAAAATCTGTGGAATTATTACAAAATGCCATTCATATTTCAAAAGATGGAATTGAAAGCATTCGGATTACATTAAAAAATATGAAGCCACCAACTGAGCAAATTGGTATTCATCGTATGAAATTATTCATAGAGGAATTTGCTGGTAAGCATGATATAAATATTCCATTCGTATATAAAGGGAACTTAGATATGATTTCACCAATTCAGTGGAAGATTATTGGTGAAAATGTTATGGAGGCACTAACAAACGCGATGAAATATGCTGATGCGACAGTCATTTCAATAGATATTCATGTACTGAACAAGATGGTGAAAGTACAAGTGAAGGATAATGGTAAAGGTGCAGCTCTTGTTAAGAAAGGCCTCGGTATTATGGGGATGGAGGAGCGAACAGCATCAGTAAACGGAAAAATTATTGTAGATGGAACAAGTGGTTTTTCAGTAACAATGTTATTGCCGATATAAGAGGATGAGACGAAGATGAATCATCTCATATGAAAAAAGTGAATAATCTCATGTGAAAAGAGTGAACTTCTGCACTGAGCAGGTTCATTCTTTTTGTTTATAATAAAAGCAGAGAAACCGAAATAGGGGTGAAATGATGAACACATTGGAAATTAAAAATTTAACGAAAAAATTTGGTGATTTCATCGCGGTAGATAATATGTCTTTATCTATTAAAGAAGGAGAAATATTTGGCTTTTTAGGTTCGAATGGTGCTGGTAAGAGTACAACGATTAATATGATTGCTGGTTTGTTAAGAAGTAATGAAGGTGAAATTAGCATACTAGGAAAAAATATAAAGAAACATAATCGATTTGCGAAAATGAATATTGGTATCGTTCCGCAAGATATTGCGATTTATGAAGAGTTAACTGCCTATGAAAATGTGAAATTCTTTGCTGGATTGTATGGATTACGAGGAGCCGAGCTAAAAGCGAGAGTAGAGGAAGCACTTCAATTTGTAGGCCTTAGTGATAAACATAAAAGTTATCCGAAAAACTTTTCTGGCGGGATGAAACGAAGACTGAATATCGCTTGTGCAATCGCTCATAGACCGAAGTTAATTATTATGGATGAACCGACAGTTGGAATTGATCCGCAGTCAAGGAACTACATTCTTCAGTCTGTCCGAAAATTAAATGAAATGGGAAGTACGATTATTTATACGAGTCACTACATGGAAGAAGTAGAAGAGATTTGTACGAAAATAGCAATTGTCGATCACGGTAAAGTAATTGCAGAAGGAACGAAAGAACAGTTAAAAGCGATTATTACAGATACGAAAGATATTTGGATTGAAGTAAAGTCAGTAGAAAACTTAGATGTAGAAAATTTAAAAGAGATAAATGGTGTGAAAGCTGTTCAAATTGAAGAGAACGTAATCAAGGTAAACTCGGATGCAGGATTAAATAATTTAAATAAAATTATTCAGCATTTCATTAATCATGACATTGAAATTCGTTCGTTAGAGGAGCAGGCTCCAAACTTAGAAACAGTATTTCTTACGTTAACTGGAAGAAACTTACGAGATAAATAAAGGTAAATGAAGAAAAGGTAAAGGGAGGTTCATCAATTGAACATCTTTAACATTGCAGTGATGCACATTAAAAGAGATTTCAGGGACGTAAGAACTTTAGTTTTTATGTTAGCATTTCCAATTGTACTTATGCTTGTGTTAGGAACAGCGTTAACGAATGCATTTAATAGCGATAGTCAAGCGATTAAGGATATACAAGTGCTATATAAAGATGAAGCGAGTAGCACGTTTTCTCAATCGTTTGAAGCGTTTACGAAAGAAGTCGATAAATCAGGTATTCATTTTAAAAAAGTTTCCGAAGGTATAGATGGGAAAGAAGAAGTGAAGCAAAATAAATATGCTGCTTATGTAGAGTTAAATAAAGATGGTGCAAAATTTTACGGAAGTGACAAAAGTAGTATTGAGGGAAGTATTGTGGAAGGCATGCTTACAACATTTGTTGATAAGTACAACGTAGCGGCCGAAGTTGCAAAAGTAGATCCGAGTAAGGTTAGCGCAGTTATTTCAAACGGAAATCATAATGATTATATTAAAGAAACATCTTTACAAGCTGCTAAAAAACCAGGTTCTATGGATTACTATGCGGTTGTAATGACGACGATGATTGCACTGTACGCTGCAATGGGGGCGAGTTTTTTAATTCGAGGAGAACGAATACGTAAAACAGGAGATCGTTTAATTGCAGCACCTATAAGTAAAGCTGAGATTTTCGTTGGGAAAGTGCTCGGTAGTCTTGTAGCGAATGCACTTTGTCTATTACTCGTCGTTTTATTTAGTAAATTTGTTTTTCAAGCGAATTGGGGCGACCATATTGGAATCATATTTATTATTTTACTAACAGAAGTCTTTCTAGCAATTAGCTTCGGTTTAGGAATCGGATTTATTACAAAAACAGGTGAGGCATCTAGAGCGATTATTATGGTTGTTGTGCAATTAGCTTCTATTTTTGGTGGTGCGTATTTCGTAGTGGAAGAAAATGTCGTTACGAATTTATCGCCATTAACGTGGGCCAACACAGCCATTATGAAAATTATTTATGCAAATGACATAGGGGCGGCACTGCCAGTAATATTTTTAAACCTCGGAATTTCAGCACTCTTTTTATTAATTGCGATTATTGCATTACGTAGACGGGAGGGGCTATAGTATGAAAGATATTTTATGGCTCATACAAAAAACGTTATCTGTGCTTCTGAAAAATAAAAAGGGGTTACTCATTATTATTAGCTTGCCGATAATAGGAACGCTCATTTCCTTTTCGATATATGGGAATGTAGGGCAAGGAACGTTAAATATTGGGGTTATAAATAAAGAAAATCAACCTATCGCAAATGATACAGTGAAATTTTTAGAAGGACTCAATCATGTAAATGTTAGTAAAATTAAGGAATCTGAAGTGGAAGATAAACTCACTTCAAAAAAACTTGATGGTGTTATTACATTACAGTCTGGTTTTTCTGAAAGTGTTCGAGAAGGGAAACCGAGTCATATTGAGATTTCATCGATTAAAGGCGATCAAGTAACAGGATTTATAAAATCGTATTTATATAACTATGTTGATAACATCGCTGCGATTAGTAAAGTGGCAGGGGCCGATCAAAGTACGTTTAATAGTATGTACGCTGGTTATCAAAAAAGTTCATTTAAAGTAAAGTCTGAGACACTTGAAGATACTTCAAAAAATAAAGATATGACAAATCAAACGATGGGTTATCTTATTATGTTTATGTTATTTTCAGCAGTGAACTTATCAGGATTTATTTTAAAAGAAAAAGAGAACAGAACGTATTTTAGATTATTATCAACGCCGATTGACGGAAAGAAATTTATATTATCTAATGTCGCAGTAAATATGATGATATTAACAGTACAAATTGTAATTGCAGTATTCTTTATGACGAATGTTTTTCACACAACTATAAATATGCCTTTCATAGTTATGATTGGTGTGCTTATGATATTCGCTTTAATTGCAATTGGTTTATCGTTAGTCATTGTGTCTTTTTCAAAAAGTTCAACTGCTTCAAATGCAATGCAAAATATAGTAATAGTACCAACATGTTTACTTGCTGGATGTTATTTCCCGTACGACATTATGCCGAAAGCAGTACAAAAAGTAGCTGATTTCCTTCCGCAGCGTTGGTTACTAGATACGATTTCAAAACTACAGCAAGGAATTCCGTTTTCAGAGTTGTATTTAAATATTCTAATCTTATTCGCCTTTGCGATAGCGTTCTTCTTAATTGCGATTTATAAGTTTGGAAGAAATAATGATACAAGGAACTTCATTTAATGAAAAGGTGTGGCGCAATGCCACACCTTTTTTGTATTCGTAATTTAAAGTATCTTTTGTAATATAGGAATGCTTTTGTAGAGCACTTCGTTATGTGAAGCATGCACAACATATTTATTTCCTTCTAGAAGAAAAACGCTATGTAGAACAGCGTTACCGTCACCATGTTTTGTAAGTATATCACCGACGACTTTTCCGTCTGTCCATTCTAGTTTTGAATGTGAAGGGACGACTTGTAAATATTGAATCGTTTCTACTCCATCTCCTGCAATAAGTGTAGTTTCAATATTTCTTTTCTGTATAATAAATCTATTTTCATTTAATGTATCGAGGAAAGGATTTTTCGTTTTCATCTTGTTATAAGGAAGAAATGTAATAGAAGAGCCGGATCTTATAAATAAATAATTTCCGTAATCTTTACAAGGAATAACATCTTGTAATCCTGGAAAGTAACGGTGTATCGCTTCAACTTTATTCATTTTGTGTAAGGTGCTTACGTAGTGAATGTATTGTTCCATATAAAAATGAACGATATTTATTTTAGAAGATGTATGTACTGGGAGAGTACCTCCAGTCCAATAACTATAATTGGGGGGAGATCCAGCGTTTGGTGTACAGAGTATAATAAGTTGCTCCACATCATTTTCATATTCTTCACTTTGAACGTAAGAACGTGCAAGAAGTCCACCCATACTATGACAAACTAAATTTAGTTTATCGCACCCTGTAAATTCTTTAACATAAGCAATCGTTTTTAATAAATATTTTTGAGTAGAAAAAGCAATACGCTGACGCCAGTCATAAAAACAGATAAACAAGTTTTGATTTCGTTCATAGCCTATACTTTCTAACATCATAATGAATGGTTCATAAATAAAAGCAGAAAGGCCAAAGTTCCAATTACCGGTACCAGGAATAATAATATTACTCATTGAACCGAAAAGACCTGGGATAAAAATAATAGGAGTTTTTCTTATTTTCATATTCTGCTCTCCTTTAACTTTGTAACATCCAAAAAGTAGGAAATGCATTTTGAATGAAAATTTATTTTAATGAAACACTACGAAATAGTAAGTAATATGAGTGGAAGGAAATCAAAATGATTAAAAAAATAGTGCGAGTCACTTCTATTATTGTTGCTATTTTCGTTGTTATTTTAATTTGGATGCATATTGACGTTATGCTCGGAAGGAAAATGGAAGCCGGGAAAAATATGCCGACAGAGTATGCATCTCATTATAGTGACTTTCAATTATATGTAGAAGGGAAGTCGTTTTATAAACAGTTATTTACTGATATAAGTGAAGCGAAGCAATCTATTTACACTTATTTTTATATTTTATCGGATGATAAAAGTAGCCATACTTTTTTAAACTTATTAAAGGAGAAGGCGAAAGAAGGAGTAAACGTCTATTTATCAGTTGATCGCATTAATGATTTATCATTTGAAAGAAAGATGAAAAATGAATTGCGGGAAAGTGGTGTACATTTTACATATAGTAGAAAACCTGAATTGCCATTCGGATTTTATTCACTTCACCATCGTAATCATCGTCGTATTACGACGATTGATGGGGAGATTGGCTATACGGGTGGCTTTAATATGGGGGATGAGTACTTAGGGAAAGATAAGCGATTTGGATATTGGCGTGACTATCATGTGCGGCTTAGAGGAGAAGGAGCAAAAGATTTAGAAGAGCAATTCGCTTTAGATTGGAAACGAGATACGAAAGAACATATAAAAAGAAGTACGAATAAAGCGAGTAAAGGGAATACATTACATACGATGGTTAGCTACAATGGACATCACGTCGTTGAAAAATATATAAAGTTAATAAAACAAGCGAAACATTCAATTGTAATTACAACACCTTATTTTATAGCGAAAAATAAAGAATTAATGAATGCTTTAATTGGAGCGCAAAAACGTGGTGTTACAGTAAAAATACTATGGTCATATAAACCAGATATTCCTCTTATTAAAGAGGCAGCGTATCCTTATATTCGTCAAGCTGTTAATAACGGGATTACGGTATATGGTTATAAAAAAGGTATGTTTCATGGAAAGTTAATGCTGATTGACAATGAACTAACTGTTATCGGTACAACGAACATAACTGCACGAAGTTTCTATATAAATGATGAGATGAATTTGTATATTCATGGTGGATCTATCGTATCAGAAGTGAATGAGGCGTTAACACAAGATTTTCATGACTCGAAAGAAATGACGAAAGAGTTTTTTGAGAAGTTATCTTTTTGGGAGCGTTGTAAGGAGAAATTTGCGGGATTGGTTGATTTTTATTTGTGATGATTTAACTGGAATACTGGAAATGTAGAATATAGTAAATAGAAAGCTGTATTGTTTATTCAAAAAGTTGAGAAGTAAGAAAGAACCTTCAAAAACAGAAGGTTCTTTCTTATTTTATAATTTATTATTGGTAGTTAAAAAATAGTCTGGTCTGGCGGGTGCCCCTCCGTCTTCATTTGCGCTTCGGTAAAAAATTCAATATGTAGTTAAAATAAAGTTAAGCTAATGTCTCTATTTTGATTAAGGGTTCTAAGTGAGTTCTAGTTGAATGCTTAAAAAACTGTAGTTTCATAACTGAAATTTTTTATAAATTTAAATAATCATCTATACGAATTTAACTATACTTCTAGTAATAACTACAGCACAGCTCTTCAACTAGTGGCTAGCATTACTGCCGGCCTTGCTGAAGTCCAAAGCGGGAAAGGATTTAGTCCTGTAAGTGGTACGTTTAGTACACAAGGGTTAAATATGGATTGGACCGTTTCGATTCAAGAAATTGCTGATGAAAGAAAACGTCAAGTTGATAATCTTTTAAAGAAAGGATCAATGGAAGAGGGAGCTGTGTGCAAGAAACCTCCCGAAAAATCTATATCTGAAAAAATTATAGATGGTATTTTAGAAGGTACGGGTCAAGCTGTTGAAGATACAATAGATGGTGTTGTGGCACTTGGTAAATGGGAAACGTGGGAGAACATGGGATACGCTGTTACTCATTTAAATGAAACCTTACCTGCTATGTGGAACACATTGTCAGATTCATTTATTAATGATGTAATAAATGGAGACGCTGAAAGTCGTGCTAAGTGGGGAAGTTATGCTTTTACACAAATTGGACTTGGACTTATTGGTGATAAAGGATTAAGTAAAGTAAGTAAATTGGGCAAATGGGCAATGTAACTACATTAACAAAAGGTTTATCCCATGTTACAAATAATTTGCAAATGGGAGACCGTCTGGCTATTGCAGGTATGGGTTCTATGAAAATTGAAATACCTACAATGAAAGATTATTTGGTTAAAGCAAGTAGTCCAAATAACGGAATGAATATAAAGCTAGGAAATGCAAAAAGACCAGGGGGATATCAAAAAGGAGATATCGATGAACATGGTTATTTAAGTCCGGCGGTTAATCGTGCTCCAGGAAATAAAAATATAGCTGCTGATAATCGAATACAATCACATCATCCTATACAAAATGAATGGGCTAAAAGATGGGCTATTAAGGGTGGATTTGATTATAACGAAAAGAAAGCTCAAGCAATACTTTTACCATCAAGTTCTGGTTTACCTCATGCGAAAATTTCTGCTATGCAAAGAAAGCGAAGAAGGCTTGAAGGATATGATACTGATATAAATTATGAATTTAATGTAAGCTATAGAGAAATGATTGAGGCAGGAGTTGATCAGAAAACTGCAAGAAAAGTATTGGTAGATGCTTATAAATATTTTGATAGTTTGGGAGGTTTTGTTAAAAAATGATAAATTTATCTAATGTTTCTGGTTTAATAAAAAATAAGCCAGCAAATGATATTAAAATTCAAGAAATAGAAGATGTAATGAAAGTTGAATTACCAAATGTACATAAAGATTTATTGAAATATACAAATGGTTTTTCTATAGGTGGAGGATTAATAATTTATGGTACTGATGATATTATAGAACGAAATGAGACTTGGGAAGTAACAGAATATGCAAATGGTTATGTTGCTATTGGTGATGATGGTAGTGGTAATGTTTTTTTAATGTCGCAAGGTGCAGATGTACGAGAAGTAAGGGCTGTTGATTCTGGTGATATGAATCCAAATCATGCCACTGTAGTTACATTAGATTTTATTGATTGGGTAAATACGGGGTGTTTGAATCAAAAAATACAGAAAATAAAAGAAGAAATCCCTGATACGTGTAATATAGTGTTAATAGAAATTCCTAATGGAGGATTAAAAGATTTAGTAAAGATAAAAAGTGTACTAGCACTTGATATTTCAACAGGGGAACTATTAAAAGGATCGAAAAACCTTCCTTTTACATTAGTAAAAGGAGCTCCATATGGTAAAGCAAAAAAATTAATTGAAAAATTAGGATCTATTGGTTTAGCACTAAATACAATACCAATGGATAAAAATAATTAATGTTAAATATAATTTGAAATTCATTTTTAATTGCCTGATATTAATTTAATGATTTATAAAAAACGAACTAACATTTTAAAGGTTAGTTTGTTTTTTATTTTTTTACAAGAATTAAATAAGAAATGTGAACCCAAACAGTGTTACATGGAATAGGAAGAGATTTATTAGAAGGTAATTTACGATTAAATGAACCCAAGAAATAACTATATAAATGGTAATAATAAAGGAGAATATATATGAAGATTTGGCAATTAAAAAGCTCGACTGATGATTATGAAACCTTTCAATTATTGAACTATGAAGAGGATAAAAAATATTTTAAAACTAGTTTTAATTCTATGGTGAGTTTGTCAGATTCATGGACGCCTAAGTTTATTGAGGTAACAGATGAAGGGAAATCAAGCGATTCCCCTATTTTTTGGGGAAAGTCTGGTGTACAAATAATTAGTGAAAAAGCCAAGAATGTTTTAGAACCTATAGTAGGAGATAATATTGAATTTTTACCATTAATTCATAAACAAACAAACAAAAAATACTATGCTATGCATGTTTTAAGGGTGTTGGAAGCACTTGATACTAATAAAACAATCTTTGATAAGTTAAGTTCAGGTTTAATAATAGGATGTAAAAAATTTGTATTTATTCCTTATGTTGTCCAGCACGAACCAGTTTTTAAATTGAATATAAATGGGAAGGTACATCCTAACTATCTTTTAGTATCAGATCAATTCAAAAATGCAATTTTAGAGAGTGAATTAAAAGGTTTTCAATTTACTGAAGTGTGGGATTCAGAAGAGGGTGCGTAAAGAAATCTAATTTAATTAGATTATTAATGGGAATCCATATCTAAGAGAGTAAAAAATAAAAAGCTTATGCACTTGTATAAGCTTTTTATTATGAATAAGTATAGAAAGGGATGGTAATTCATATTCAAGATATATTTTAGAATCACAAAGTAAATAGTAGTAAACGATTTTTTGTTACGTAACATTCTAGTTTACTTTAGAAGATAAAAGAATAGTTAAGGGGAATAAGCATGAAAATATGGGTATTAAAGAGCGTGTTAGATAACTTTGAATCTTTCCAGTTGTTAAATTTTGAGGGGGACCATAAAAAATATATTGATGGAAAAATAAATTCAATAACTCATTTAGCAAATTCATGGGGCAATATATTGATAGAGTGTGTAGAAGGAGGTAATTATAGTGATTTCCCTAAATTTTGGGGAGGAATTGATGCACCAATGATTAGTGAAAAAGCCAAGAGAGTACTTGAACCTTTAATAGGTGAAAATGTTGAATTCTTACCACTTTTACGCAATTCAACTAGTGAGGTATATTATTTGGTCCACGTGTTGAATGTACTAGATGCAATTGATGGAGATAAAGCAATCTTTAAAAAAATGATTACAGGCCTTATAGTAGGTTGTGAAAAGTTCGCATTTGATTTTAATATAGTTCAAAATGAAGTGATTTTTAAGGTTTACATAAATGGAAAAATTCATCCTACGGCTGTTTTTATTTCGGACGAGTTAAAGGTTCTTATTGAACAAAGTGATTTAAAAGGTTTTGAATTTATTGAAGTGTGGGATTCGGAAGAGCTTTCGTAAAGAAATTCTAACATTATTAATGACCCTGATAAGTTTACGATAAAAATTTAAGTCCCCTTGTTATACAAATTAGGGGACTATTGATCTCGTATTAACGAGCAGTAAGATTCCCTCTTCAAAATGCGGCTAAAGCAAAGACGTTAGGTGGGAGATCAACTGCTCGTAAAAGCCCGATTGGAGAAGGCTAATAATTAGTGGGGGGTGGACAAAACTTCCGATGAAAATACTATTTTTCATGCACAAGCATCGAAACATCATCATTAATCAACGTCCCAACATGTTCACCTAAACAAATTCTTTTCATAACGCCAGGCTCATCAAAGTTAAAGACGTGTGCCGGTAAATTATAATCTCGAGCAAGCAATAAAGCTGCTTGATCCATTACTTGTATGTTTTGCCTAACAATATCGTTATAGTTCAGTTTTCGATACATTTTCGCTGATTTATTATATTTTGGATCACTTGTAAAGACACCGTCTACACCTTGTTTTGCGACCAAAATGGCGTCGCTATTCATTTCAATGGCTCTTTGTACACTTGGGTAATCTGTTGTAACGAATGGTTGCCCGTTACCACCACCGAATATGACAACATAACCGTTATCTAAATGATGTACTGCACGTAGGCGAATATATGGTTCAGCTACTGCATTAAAAGGGATGGAAGTCATAACGCGTACTTCTCTATCTGTTTTACTTGTTAAAACGCCGCGAAGCATTAAGCTGTTAATAATCGTACCTAGCGTACCGATATTATCAGCTTCTACACGATCAATTCCCCATTCTTCAGCTAGATGACCTCTGAAAATGTTACCGCCGCCGATGACAATGGATACTTCGATATCTAGGTCAATAATGGATATTATTTCGTTTGCGATATGTTCTAATCGTTTGGAGTTAAAGCTATTTCCAGATTGATCAGCAAGTGCGCCGCCACTTAGTTTAATTAAGACGCGTTTATATGGTTTCATAACAATTCCCCCTATATAGATTGCAATAAAAAAGGAACAAAGGCTAATGCCTTTGTTCCTTCGTAAGAAAATGAAATAGAAAAGAAATAGATATGATGAACTTCTTCACGTGATTTTTCATAACATCCACTCCTTTTCATCCCCATTTATTTAGAATACGTATATCTTTTAGATTATACGAAATAATCTGATGTTTTATCAAGGTTATTTTATTTCTTTTTTATAAAAAAGTGTCAATGAATATTATAAGAAATAAATTTGAATTTTTTGTGACAAACTTGTAGGTTTTTGTATGATTTTGTAGGTTGGCTTATATGATGTGTGAGTAGCTTTTATAAATTCAAATTGAAAGCGTTCGCATGAAGGGGATGAACATAAATGAAAAAATTCGGATTGGCAACACAAATTTTTGTCGCGCTTGTTTTAGGGATTGTAGTAGGGGCAGTCTTTTATGGCAATAAAACGGCGATTTCTTATATCACACCAATTGGGGATATATTTATTCACTTAATTAAGATGATTGTAGTACCGATTGTTATTTCAGCATTAATTGTTGCGGTAGCTGGTGTAGGAGATATGAAAAAGCTTGGGAAACTGGGCGGTAAGACAATTCTTTATTTCGAAATTATTACGACGATTGCTATTTTAATGGGATTACTTGCAGCAAATATATTCCAACCAGGTACTGGCGTTGATATGAGTAATTTACAGCAAAGTGATATTTCTTCTTATAAACAAACAGCAGATGCAACAGAGAAGAAAGGCTTTGCAGAAACGATTGTTCATATTGTACCGAAAAATATATTTGAGTCTATTACACAAGGTGACTTATTACCGATTATATTCTTCTCAGTACTATTCGGTTTAGGAGTTGCAGCAATCGGAGAAAAAGGAAAGCCTGTTTTTAACTTTTTTGAAGGTGTGCTCGAAGCGATGTTCTGGGTTACAAATCAAGTGATGAAATTCGCACCATTTGGTGTATTCGCATTAATTGCTGTTACGGTTGCAAAATTTGGTGTAGCAACACTGCTTCCTTTAGGAAAACTAGTGCTAGCTGTATACGTAACTGTTATACTATTCGTTGTGATTGTATTAGGTATTAATGCGCGAATGGTTGGAGTAAATATTTTTACATTAATGAAAATTTTAAAAGAAGAACTTATTCTTTCATTTACGACAGCAAGTTCAGAAGCTGTTTTACCTAATATAATGAGAAAAATGGAAGAGTTCGGTTGTCCAAAGGCAGTTGCCTCTTTCGTAATTCCGACAGGTTATACATTTAACTTGACTGGATCGGCTATTTATCAAGCGTTAGCGGCATTGTTTGTTGCACAAATGTACGGTGTACACATGTCACTGACGGAGCAAATAACGCTATTATTCGTTCTCATGTTAACATCCAAAGGTATGGCGGGAGTTCCGGGTGCATCATTCGTTGTTGTATTAGCGACGTTAGGATCAATGGGCTTACCGCTAGAAGGCATCGCATTAATTGCGGGAATTGACCGCATTTTAGATATGATTCGCTCAGCTGTCAATGTATTAGGAAATGCATTAGCTGCCATTGTTATGTCGAAGTGGGAAGGCGAATTCGATGATGAGAAAGCAAAACAATATGTAGAAACGGTCAAACAAACAAAAGCAGCGTAAGAGATTGTTAAGGAGTGAGTAATCATGGCAACATTAACTGAAGTTAAAAATGGAGTACGAATTGAAAAAGATTTTTTAGGTGAAAAAGAAGTACCAAATTACGCGTACTACGGTGTACAAACAATGCGTGCAGTGGAGAATTTCCCGATTACAGGATACAAAGTCCATGAAGGTTTAATTAAAGCGTTAGCAATTGTAAAAAAAGCGGCAGCACTTGCTAATGCAGATGTAGGAAGATTGGAATTGAAAAAGGGTGGTGCTATCGCAGAAGCATCACAAGAAATCCTTGAGGGGAAATGGCATGATCATTTCATCGTTGATCCAATTCAAGGTGGTGCAGGAACTTCAATGAATATGAACGCAAATGAAGTCATTGCCAATCGTGCCCTTGAATTATTAGGAATGGAAAAGGGAGACTATGATTATATTAGTCCAAACAGTCATGTAAATATGGCACAATCAACAAACGATGCATTCCCAACAGCGATTCATATTGCAACATTAAATGCATTAGAAGGCTTATTACAAACAATGGGTTATATGCATGATGTATTTGAATTAAAAGCAGAACAGTTCGATCATGTTATTAAAATGGGTCGTACACATTTACAAGATGCTGTGCCAATTCGTCTTGGACAAGAATTTAAAGCATACTCCCGCGTACTTGAACGTGACATGAAACGTATCAAGCAATCACGTCAACATTTATATGAAGTAAATATGGGAGCAACTGCAGTTGGTACAGGCTTAAATGCAGATCCAGAATATATTGAAGCAGTTGTAAAACATTTAGCTACAATTAGTGAACTACCACTTGTTGGTGCAGAAGATTTAGTAGATGCAACTCAAAATACGGATGCGTACACTGAAGTATCTGCAGCACTTAAAGTATGTATGATGAACATGTCTAAAATTGCGAACGACCTTCGTCTAATGGCATCAGGTCCACGCGTTGGATTAGCGGAAATTATGCTACCAGCTCGTCAACCAGGTTCATCTATTATGCCAGGGAAAGTAAACCCTGTTATGCCAGAAGTAATTAATCAAATTGCGTTCCAAGTAATTGGTAACGACCATACAATTTGCCTTGCTTCAGAAGCAGGACAATTAGAATTAAATGTTATGGAACCAGTACTTGTTTTCAACTTACTTCAATCTATTAGCATTATGAATAACGGTTTCCGTGCCTTTACAGATAATTGCTTAAAAGGAATTGAAGCGAATGAAGATCGCTTAAAAGAGTACGTTGAGAAGAGTGTAGGAATTATTACAGCCGTGAACCCTCATATCGGCTATGAAGCAGCAGCTCGCGTTGCGAAAGAAGCAATTGCGACAGGGCAATCCGTTCGAGAACTATGTGTGAAAAATGGTGTATTGTCACAAGAAGAATTAGAGTTAATTCTAGATCCATTCGAAATGACACACCCAGGGATTGCAGGAGCAACTCTTTTAAAGAAAAATTAAAAGAAGAGGGGGACAATCCCCTCTTTTTTGTTTACAATATAGAAATGCTATATATGAATAGAGGTAGGGATGTTATGAGTAAGTTTACAGTGGCTTCTAATGGTGCATTAGAAACAACATTAAGAGGAGCAGAAGTATTATCAACACCACTTTTAAATAAAGGGGTAGCTTTCACACAAGAGGAAAGAGAAGAGTTAGGTTTAAAAGGGTTATTACCGCCAGCGGTTTTAACTTTAGAAGAACAAGCACGCCGAGCGTATGAACAATTTAGTTCTCAGCCGGATGATTTATTAAAGAATGTATACTTAACAGCGTTACATGATCGAAATGAAGTGTTATTTTATCGTATTTTAACAGAGCATTTACGTGAAATGTTACCGATTGTATATACACCAACTGTAGGTGTAGCAATTCAAAGATATAGTCATGAATACCGTAAACCACGTGGCATTTATTTATCAATTAACGATCCATCAGGTATTGAAGATGCATTTGCAAATATCGGTGCAACAGCTGAAAACATTGATTTAGTCGTTGTAACGGATGGAGAAGGTATATTAGGAATTGGTGATTGGGGTGTTGGTGGAATTAACATCGCAATCGGGAAATTGGCTGTATATACGGCCGCAGTTGGAATCGATCCTAGCCGTGTATTACCGGTAATTTTAGATGTAGGTACAAATCGTGAGGAATTATTAAACAATCCATTTTATATTGGAAATCGTCACCCTCGTATAACAGGTGGAGCTTACGATGAATTTATTGATACGTTTGTTCAAGCGGTAAATAAACAATTCCCGAAAGCACTTCTACATTGGGAAGACTTCAGTTCTCGAAATGCACGAAAAATTTTAGATAAATATCGTCATGACGTTTGTACATTTAATGATGATATTCAAGGTACAGGGGCAGTTTCACTTGCTGCTGTATTATCGGCAGTAAAAGCTTCTGGTGTACCGTTAAGTGAACACCGTGTAGTTGTGTTTGGTGCTGGTACGGCTGGAATCGGTATCGCAGATCAAGTAAGAGATGCAATGGTTCGTGTCGGCTTATCAGACGAAGAATCACATAATCGTTTCTGGTGTATTGACCGTAATGGGTTGGTTACAGATAATATGGAAGATCTTCTTGATTTCCAAATTCCATATGCAAGAAAAGAAGCTGAAGTAAGTGATTGGAAACAAAATGATGCTATCGGACTTGCTGAAGTTGTGAAACATGTAAAACCGACAATTTTAATTGGTACATCTACTGTTGCAGGCGCATTTAAAGAGGAAATTATTAAAGAAATGGCTTCTCACGTAGAAAGACCAATCATTTTACCAATGTCGAATCCAACGCCACTTGCTGAAGCGAAACCAGCAGATTTAATCGAGTGGACAGAAGGAAAAGCATTAGTTGCAACAGGAAGTCCGTTTGAACCGGTTACATATAACGGTGTAACGTATGTGATTGGACAGTCAAATAACGCACTTATTTTCCCAGGACTAGGTCTTGGTACAATTGTTGTTCGTGCAAGCGTCATGACGGATGGAATGTTCGCAGCAGCAGCAGAAGCAGTTGCAAGTATGGTAGATACAAGTCAGCCAGGAGCGCCTATTTTGCCAGAAGTTGAAGAGTTACGTAATATCTCTGAACTGGTTGCGATTGAAGTAGCGAAAGTTGCAGTTGCAGAAGGTGTTGCTAGAGAGAACTTAAGTGATGACGATATTAAGATTGCAGTAAAAGAAGCAATATGGGAACCGGAGTATCGCCAAATAAAAGCGGTAGAAAAGGTTAGAATATAGAAATAAAGCCCGTTTATAATTATAAGCGGGCTTTCACTTTTACAATTGAAAAAAAGCATAGGAAGTGGCACCTTTGAATTGGAATCAATTATGGAAGAAAGATATGTATCTTTTAATTATATTAATGGTTGTTGTTCCGATTGCTGGAGAGCTGAATTTTCATCCTTTTAATGATATGTTTCGTGTTAGTTTCGGGACACCGCTTTTCTTCTTTTTATTACTATTTTTAAGAAGAGTGCCAGCAGCAGCTGCAGGTATTCTTGTAGGTATATCTGTAGTCTTATTTCGTGTATGTCTTGACTGGGTATTGCAAGGTTCATTCCATATGACAGAATCA
This sequence comes from Bacillus sp. FSL E2-0195, assembly GCF_038003645.1. Classification (NCBI taxonomy): domain Bacteria; kingdom Bacillati; phylum Bacillota; class Bacilli; order Caryophanales; family Bacillaceae; genus Bacillus; species Bacillus sp. FSL E2-0195. The sequence continues at coordinate 1,705,583 of NZ_JBBOPN010000001.1, forward strand.
TTTTATTTGCGTTACCCTGTGTTCTTTTATTATTTTATTTATGGAAGTCTTTTTTCGCTTTGTAGGGTGAATAAGTTTCATCAGAAGCCAATTGTGATAGGATGTCTTGGAATTACAATTGAAATTATCGCAAGTATGTCTGAACTTGCGTTTTATCATATGTTAGTGCTGGGGACAACGATAACAGTTTCTGAAGTGAATAAACTAATTATTATTGCTATTTTCCGTAGTTTCTTTGCACTTGGTTTTTTAAATATGATGAACTTATATGAAACGAAGTTAAAAGAATCACAAGTTCGAAAAGAAAATGAAAATATGTTAATGTACCTCTCTAATTTATATGTGGAATCTGTCCATTTGAAAAAAACGTTACAAAATGCTGAGTTAATTACACAAGAAGCATATCAACTATATCGAAACTTACAAGCGAACGATGATTTAAATAGCAAAACAGCATTAAAAATAGCAGGAGAAGTGCACGAAATCAAAAAGGATAATCAAAGAATTTTTGCAGGACTATCTAAACTGTTATTAGATAAAAATGTGGCTGAGTATGTAGAAGGACATGAATTAGCGGAAATGATTGTAAGAATTAATGAGAAATATGCTGAAATGTTAGAAAAAGATATACGTTTTTCGGAACATATAGAAGGTGAGCATGCAGAATATCATGTGTACACGGTCTTATCCATTTTTAATAACTTAGTTGCAAATGCAGTTGAAGCAATTGAGGGTAGAGGTCTCATTATTATTAAGCTATATAAACGAGATAAACATATATTCTTCGAAGTAATTGACGATGGTCCTGGTATTGCACAGAAGTATAAGAAATTAGTATTTAAGCCAGGATTTACTTCAAAGTATGATCAAACGGGAACACCTTCAACAGGTATTGGACTTTCTTACATAAACGAAATGGTAACAGAGCTAGGTGGAGAAGTGAGATTAGAAGACCGAGAAACTGGCGGAGGGTGTAAGTTTGTCGTTTGTTTACCGGAGTGCAGTTTAAAGCGGGAAGGAGAATAAAGTTGTTTTATTATATCGTAGATGATGATGAAGTTTTCCGCTCCATGCTTTCACAAATTATTGAAGATGGCGATCTTGGGGAAGTAATTGGAGAGTCGGAAGATGGAGCTTTTATTGAAGCGGATCAACTAAATTTTAAAAAAGTAGATATTTTATTTATTGATTTATTAATGCCAATGCGAGATGGGATTGAAACAGTTCGCCATATTGCATCCTCTTTTACAGGGAAAATCATTATGATTTCTCAAGTTGAATCGAAACAGCTTATTGGTGAGGCGTATACACTTGGTGTTGAATATTATATTACAAAACCATTAAATAAAATTGAGGTTATGTCTGTTGTACGTAAAGTAATGGAACGTATTCGTTTAGAGCGCTCTATACATGATATTCAAAAATCATTGAATAACGTTTTTAAGTGGGAACAGCCGCAAGTTCGAAATGAGCCAATGCAAGAAGGAAAAAGAATAGCAGATTCAGGGCGCTATTTATTATCAGAACTCGGTATTGCAGGAGAGAATGGAAGTAAAGATTTACTTAGTATGTTGGAATATTTATATGGACAAGAAAAAGCACAAACATTTGAATTTGGATTTCCAGCGTTAAAAGATATCTTTCACCATATAACTATAAGAAAATTAGAGAATATAGCTTCAGATGCAGATATAGATAAGGAGAGAAAAGCATCTGAACAAAGGGTACGTAGAGCGATTTATCAATCGTTAAATCACTTAGCTTCCCTTGGATTAACAGACTTTTCAAATCCGAAATTTGAAAGCTATGCTCCGAAATTTTTTGATTTTACTATAGTTAGAAAACGGATGACAGAAATGAAAAAAGAAGAAGTAGCAACTTCTGGACATACGCGAATTAATACGAAAAAGTTTATTCAAGTGTTGTATTTTGAGGCGAAACGGTTGATGGAGATAGAATGAAAAAGATAAGTGTTTCAGATTGTAGACAAAGTCTTGTTCAAGTGACATTGAGTTTCTCGGTGCTTAACATGCTTTTGACTCTCTTTTTTAATTAGAGTTGGAATAGAAACAAAAAATAAATATAATATTGTTAATGCACCAACGGGGAGGAGGACAGGACATGAATAAAGAAGAAAAGGTCATAGTGGGTTTCAGGGACTTATATAATAAGATTGTTTGGCTTAATAAGGATAAGATGGAAGACAGTCTTAAGGGTTATAATTCTTCTGAAGTACATTGTATCGAATACATTGAAAAAAATGTAGATTCTAACGTGACAAAACTTGCGGAGTCCTTTTATATGACTCGCGGTGCCATAAGTAGAATAACTAAAAAACTTATAAAAAAAGGCCTTATCGAAAGTTATCAGAAGTCGGATAATAAGAAAGAAATCTATTTTAGGCTTACTGAACAAGGGAAAGTAATTTATAAAATACATGAGGATCTGCACAAAGAGTTTGAAGAACGGGATAAAGTTGTGTTTGATCAAGTAACCGAGGAAGAATTTGATAGTATACTTAGCTTCGTGGAAAAGTATAGTAGACATTTGGATACAGAAATAAAGAAACAAGGTGTACATATTAAGTCGTAATCTATTCAAAAAATAAAAATGAAACGGCAGGCAGTCCAAGGATGGACCGCCTTTTTTATTGTTGTAATTTTGTTGACAGGGAAACAAAATGGAGTTATTGTTTTGTTGATAAGGAAACAAAAAAACTGTTGGGGAGAGAATGAAAATGTCCAAATTCAGATCACATAATGAACATAATACGGAACGAGTCATAGATAAACACGCCTTACTATTCGGTCTCATCTCTGTGTTTCTTTGCGGAATAGGATTCAGCATTATAATACCTGTCGTTCCATTTTTAGTGCAGCCATATACAAGTAATTCGGCAGAACAAGCGGTCGTCGTTACGCTATTAACTTCTGTTTATGCAGTCTGCGTATTTTTTGCGGCTCCCGCACTTGGAGCTTTGAGTGATAAATATGGTCGTCGTCCATTACTTTTAGTATGCCTTTTCGGTTCCGCAATCGGGTACTTAGTTTTTGGCATAGGAGGAGCTCTATGGATACTATTTGCTGGGCGCATAATAGAAGGTATAACAGGAGGGAGCATAAGCACTATCTTCGCATATTTTGCAGATATTATTCCTCCAGAACAAAGAACGAAATACTTCGGATGGGTAAGTGCGGTTGTAGGAGTAGGCACTGTAATTGGACCAACTATAGGTGGATATCTTGCCAAGTTTGGTTATTCTGTACCTATGTATTTTGGAGCAATAATAACTTTATTAAATGTTGTTTATGGAATCTTATATATGCCTGAGAGCCTTGACAAAAATAATAGATTGAAAGAGATTACCTTTGTAAGATTGAATCCATTTACACAGCTTGCAAATATACTTTCCATGAAAAATTTAAAATGGCTACTTGTCTCAGCATTCTTACTTTGGATACCAAATGGATCTTTACAGGCAATTTTTTCACAATTTACAATGGATACTTTTAGTTGGAAGCCTGCGTTAATCGGACTTATGTTTTCAATTATGGGATTTCAAGATATCATTTCACAAAGTTTCATAATGCCAAAACTTTTGACAAAACTTACTGATAAACAGATAGCAATTCTCGGAATGGTTTCGGAGATTATAGGTTATAGTCTTATTGCAGCATCAGCTTTGTTCTCATTTTATCCGTTTCTTATCGCTGGAATGTTTATATTTGGTTTTGGTGATTCCATCTTTGGACCTTCATTCAATGGGATGCTCTCGAAGTCTGTCGATTCTAGTGAACAAGGAAGGATTCAAGGAGGTAGTCAATCTGTTCAAGCTTTAGCAAGAATGATTGGGCCGATCATTGGAGGGCAAATTTATGTTTCACTTGGGCATGCCGCACCTGCTTGTATGGGGATCATCCTTATAGTAGCCGCAATAACAGTCTTATATAAGGGCACGCATGAAAATATGTAAATTACGTACTTTATCCTCCTTTTATAGACAGTAAGCCCCTTGTATCAAAATTTGCACATCCATCTCAATGGTGTGTGTGAAAAACTTTTATTACTCTTCTTCATAAAATCATATCTTTTAAATTATTGATGCGATAGTCGGTAAAACTTTTACATGAATAATGTAGAAGATATTTAAATACTACGCTGGAAGCTTTCAGAATCGCCTGCATAATAGGCAGTTTTAACAAGTACTGAAACTCTATTTGCTTACAGTCTGAGGTGTTTATAAATAAGTATCTTTTTTGTTAAACCAACATTTTATATTTTCTCGTGAAGCATGTAAAATGTTAAGTAAGAGAAAATGGTTTTACAGTAAGGAAGTGTCAAAAAATGAGTTTTACATTAAATAAATCGATTATTAAAGAAGTATGCGGAGAGACCTCATATAAAAGAGGTGAAGCTTATTATAAATCAAATAAAGTAATAATAAATCATTATGATGAAAATAAAGAAATTTGCGAGGCAACGGTAAACGGGAATGAAGATTTTCATGTTACAGTAGAAAAAGCTAAGAAAGGTGATGTTGTTGCGAAATGTAGTTGTCCTTCGTTAGCGTCTTTTCAAACATACTGTCAACATGTTGCGGCAGTATTGATACAAATAAATTATAATCAGCAAACCGGTGGAATGGTGCCTATTAGTAGCGGAAACATGATCGGAAATGAACAATTAACAAGCGGGGTGTTTCATTTATTTGCAGAAAAACCATTAAGACCAAAAAGTAAACAACACCGTTTTGATACACGTGAAATACTTCATGTTGAATTTATATGTACGCCAGTAGTTACGAAAAATGGTGGGGCACTGCTAGGTATTCAGTTTAAACTCGCCAAGATGTATTTTGTAAATCATATTAGAGAATTTCTTTCCAATGTGGAGAAAAGAGAGTCCTATAATTGTTCGAATGAATTTACATATACACCGGATGTACATAGCTTTAAGCGAGAAACGGATGCGATTATTCAGCAGCTCATTAAAATTTATCATAATGAAAAAATGTATGAGGATACACTGGAAGTACATGCAAAACAAGATGATAGTATGATTTTAATACCGCCAGCTTCATGGAAGGATATGCTATCTTTACTTTCTAAAGTTGAGTTTGTGGGACTTAATCAAGAGGGAAAATCTTTTCACGGTTTACAAATTTCAAAAGGGCTACTTCCTTTACATTTTGAGTTTAATAAAGGGAGTAACGGTGGGTTTAGACTTTATATTGACGGGTTACAACAAGTAGAAGTAATGGATACGTATAGTTATGCTCTATTTGGAGGGAAACTGTATCAGTTGAACGCTGAGGATTGTAAGCGGCTTATCGAATTACAAAAAATGATGAATCGTTCTAGTAGTAACCAATTGTATATTCCAGCAGATAAGATGGAGCACTTTGTAGCAAAAGTTGTACCAGGGTTAATGAAGCTAGGAACTGTGCGAATAGATGAGGTAGTATCAGATTGTGTGGAAACGCCTTCGCTAAAAGCAAAATTGTATTTAGATCGAGTGAAAAATCGTTTGTTAGCAGGTCTCGAATTTCATTATGGAAACGTCGTGATTAATCCGTTAGAAGAGGATGGGCAGCTATCTGTTTTTAATCGTGATGAGAAAAAGGAAAAAGAGATTTTAGACATTATGAGTGAAAGTGCCTTCGCGAAAACGGAAGGCGGTTATTTTATGCATAATGAAGAAGCTGAGTATAACTTTTTATATCATGCTGTTCCAACGTTAAAAGGTTTAGTTGATATTTATGCGACGTCAGCAATCAAATTACGAATTCATAAGGGAGACACAGCTCCTCTTATAAGAGTTAGAAGGAAAGAGAGAATTGATTGGTTGTCATTCCGCTTTGATATAAAAGGTATTCCAGAGGCAGAAATTAAAGGGGTATTAGTCGCTCTTGAGGAGAAACGAAAATATTATCGTTTAGCAAGTGGTGCTCTACTATCACTTGAGAGTAAAGAGTTTAATGATATTAATCAGTTTATAAAAGAATCTAGTATTCGAAAAGAATTTTTAAAGGGCGAAGAAATAGATGTCCCTCTTATTCGTAGTGTGAAATGGATGAATTCACTGCAAGAAGGAAACGTATTAAGTTTAGATGAGTCTGTTCAAGAATTGGTAGAGAACATTCAAAACCCTAAAAAGCTTAAGTTTGCGGTGCCAAGTGGCTTAGATGCGATAATGAGAGAGTATCAAATATACGGATTCCAGTGGATGAAAACACTTGCCTATTATCGTTTTGGCGGCATTTTAGCTGATGATATGGGACTGGGGAAAACGTTGCAAAGTATTGCTTTTATAGACTCTGTTTTGCCGGAAATTCGAGAGAAGAAACTGCCTATATTAGTTGTTTCTCCGTCGTCCCTCGTTTACAACTGGCTTAGCGAGTTGAAAAAATTCGCTCCACATATTAGAGCAGTTATTGCCGATGGAAATCAAGCAGAGCGCCGAAAAAATTTAAAAGATATAACGAAATTTGATGTTGTCATTACGTCATATCCTTTACTGAGAAGAGATATAAGGTTATATGAGCAGCCATTTCATACGCTATTTCTTGATGAAGCACAAGCATTTAAAAATCATACGACGCAAACTGCAAGAGCGGTAAAAACAGTGCAAGCGGAGTACCGTTTTGGATTAACAGGAACACCTGTAGAAAATTCATTAGAAGAGCTATGGTCTATCTTCCACGTCGTCTTCCCAGAATTATTACCGGGAAGAAAAGAGTTCGGTGATTTAAGACGTGAAGATATTGCGAAGCGGGTAAAACCTTTCGTGTTAAGAAGGTTAAAGGGTGATGTATTACACGAACTCCCAGAAAAAATTGAGCACTTACAATCATCAGAACTTTTACCAGATCAAAAGAGGCTTTACGCAGCTTATTTAGCAAAGTTAAGAGAAGAAACGTTAAAACATTTGGATAAAGATACGTTACGTAAAAATAAAATTCGGGTTTTAGCTGGTTTAACGAGACTGCGGCAAATTTGTTGTCATCCTGCTTTGTTTGTTGATGACTATAAAGGTAGTTCAGCTAAATTTGATCAGCTGCTAGAAATTTTGGAGGAATGCAGAAGTACAGGGAAGAGAATTCTTATCTTTTCCCAATTTACGAAGATGCTTTCGATAATCGGACGTGAATTAAATCGTCAAGCAGTTCCATACTTTTATTTAGACGGGAGTACACCAGCGCAAGAACGTGTAGAGCTATGCAATCGGTTTAACGAAGGAGAAGGGGATCTATTTCTTATTTCGTTAAAAGCTGGTGGCACAGGACTAAATTTAACAGGTGCAGATACAGTTATATTGTACGACTTGTGGTGGAATCCAGCTGTTGAACAACAAGCTGCGGATAGAGCGTATCGAATGGGACAAAAAAATACAGTGCAAGTGATTAAGTTAGTAGCACATGGAACAATTGAAGAAAAAATGCACGAGTTACAAGAGAGTAAGAAAAATTTAATCGCTGAAATTATCGAGCCGGGAGAAGAGAAGTTATCTTCTATTACGGAGGAAGAAATCCGCGATATTCTTATGATTTAATATGGAAAAAGCTATGCTTTCATAGAGATGAAAGCATAGCTTTTTTGTTGTAATAATTATATTTTGTTTTGTACAAAGTAAAGAGATAAAGTGAAACTTTAAATAGTGGGAGTTGTTCGTCTCCCACTATTTATTTTATTTCTTTGTACCTTTACTTTTGTATGGTTTTGCAGCTTTCTTTTTCGCACTTGATTGCCAACGGTTCCATCCTTTACTTCCTGTACCTTGTCCTACACCTTTTTTCGGTTTTGCTTTCGTTTTACTCATATGATCACTCCGTTATATAAAAAATCTGATTTGATAATAGCCAATGTTTTAGAAAAATACTATCGATAAATGACTATGCTTGCTTTAAATAAAAACAAACTGCTTGAATGCTATAGTATATCATGAAATTGCGAGTAAACTGAAAGGAATTATAAAGAAAATGAAAATAATAAGAAATACTGCGGATTCTATATTTCGAACAATCACACTAGTTGTTGTATATATGTTAGTTTCAATTAGTGAAATGTTTTTTGGATTGAAGAGACAAAGGAAATAAAAATGTTATATTAAGAACAATCGGTAAAGGCATAAAATAAAGAATTGAAAATTTTTTTGAAACTTTTTGTTGACTTTATCGATTTTTTGTATAGAATAATCATTAATAAAATGTTTCAGAGATGTGACAATAAAACGACTATGAAAGGACGAGTAGTAGTAGGATGTAGTTTAAGCGAGTCAGGGGCGGTGTGAGCCTGATACGAAGCCTATTATGAAGAACCTCCTGGAGTCGCTAACCGAAATCCTTTATAGGAAAGTAGACTTAGCCGGGAACTTCGCCGTTACAAGAAGAACAGTATCGAGATTTTTTAATCTCCGTACTGTATAAGTGAGCAACCTCTGTTGCTAATTTGGGTGGTACCGCGGAACCAAAGTCTTTCGTCCCAGTTTTTTGGGAAAGAAGGGCTTTTTTTGTTGGCTTCTTTTCACAACATCCAAACATTTTAGGAGGAAACCACCATGTATCAATCATTAATGACAGTAAGAGAGACTCAAATCGCAATTAAGGAAGTTAAAACATTTTTCGAGGATCAATTAGCAAAGCGCCTTGAACTATTCCGCGTATCTGCACCATTATTCGTAACGAAGAAATCAGGATTAAACGATCACTTAAACGGTGTAGAACGTCCAATTGAATTTGATATGTTACATTCAGGAGAAGAATTAGAAATTGTACATTCACTAGCGAAGTGGAAAAGATTCGCATTACATGAATACGGATATGAAGCTGGTGAAGGTTTATATACAAACATGAACGCGATTCGTCGTGATGAAGAACTTGATGCAACGCATTCCATTTATGTTGACCAATGGGATTGGGAAAAAATCGTTCAAAAAGAATGGCGTACTATCGATTACTTACAAAAAACAGTACAAACAATTTATGGAATATTCAAAGAATTGGAAGATCACTTATTTGAAAAGTATCCGTTCCTTGGAAAGTATTTACCAGAAGAAATTGTTTTCATTACTTCTCAAGAACTGGAAGATAAATATCCAGAATTAACACCGAAAGATCGTGAACATGCAATTGCGAAAGAACACGGTGCAGTCTTTATTATTGGAATTGGTGATGCACTCCGTTCAGGTGAAAAGCACGATGGACGCGCGTCCGATTATGATGATTGGAAATTAAACGGTGACATTTTATTCTGGCACCCAGTACTACAAGCTTCGTTCGAATTATCATCAATGGGAATTCGTGTTGATAGTAAAGCACTTGATGAGCAATTAACGAAAACTGGTGAAGACTTCAAACGTGAGTATGATTTCCATAAAGGTATTTTAGAAGACGTACTACCATTAACAATTGGTGGTGGTATCGGCCAATCAAGAATGTGTATGTACTTCTTACGTAAAGCACATATCGGTGAAGTTCAATCTTCTGTATGGCCTGATGATTTACGTGAAGCTTGCAAGAAAGAAAACATTCATTTGTTTTAATAGAAGTGAGAGAGAATAGCTCAAACATAGAGCTATTCTTTCTTTTTTATTTTGTAAACGAATAGTTTACAGTGAGTTTTACTAATGGTTTCTTTTTCGTCTCCTTTTATCCTTTTCGGCAAGAAGACTCCATCTGATTTGTGTTACGGGTGAAACCCAACAATTCAGGTGGAGATGAATTGCCGTCAGTCAATAGGCTGAACTCTTTTGTTTCGTTCATAACAATTTTTTGATGGGGAACATTCGTTTCTTTTTGTCTTACGATATAATCTGTAGTAGATAAGGAGGGAATATATCGTAAGACAACGAAATTGGATAATAATCATTCGGTTACTTGAGCAAAAAGGAATTAAGATGAAGACCATGTTCACATTTAGTTCCGTTTAGTTCCAAATATTGATTTGTCAAAAGTAATTAACAGTTACAAAAGTGTTAGTTCTCGTTTCGTGAAACGAGATTTCCTAAGATAAAACATTATCTTAGGAAAGAAATAATTTTAATGAACTCTCTGAGAAAGGTAGTGAAAACAATGACTAAAAAGAGAGCAGTGAAAGTATTACGTAAACAAAAAAAAGAGAAAACATGCAACGATTCACGCAGAAACAGAATATCGGACGAGCTTGTCTCACAGCTAAAGAATTTCGCTTACTGCAACGCATGTCACATAGTTCTAAAGTATTACGAAATGTTGGATTGTACACGATTAAACAAAGTTATTTGAATAATAACAAGATGGCTACTGTAAAAGAAGTGGACACTGCCATGCAAACCGATATGAACTACTGGGGTATTCAATCAAACTCTGTTCAAGCGATTCGTAGAGCCTTATTTACAGAAGTGAAGAGCTTTTTTAAAGCAATGGAACAGTGGAAGAAAAAACCTGAAACCTTCACAGGTCGTCCTAAGTTTCCGAATTATTCCCGTTCCACTGAAAAACGAATCATTGAAATCTATCAAATTCCAAAAGTTGATAATAACGGGTATTGGATGATTCCGATGAATGTTGCATTCAGAAAAAAATTCGGTTCCATTAAAATACGTATGCCTAAAAACTTAAGAAATAAAAAAATCTCCTACATTGAGATTGTACCGAAGCAAAAAGGTCGGTTCTTTGAGGTGCATTACACATATGAAATGCACGTTTCTCAAATGAAGAAACAACCCACGACTATTAGTAAAGCTTTGAGTTGCGATTTAGGTGTAGACAGATTATTAAGTTGCGTAACAAATACAGGTGATGCATTTTTAATTGATGGAAAAAAATTAAAATCCATTAACCAGTACTTCAATAAAATGATACGTAATCTACAACTGAAAAACATGGAAAATGGACTTTCTAAACGAGTTGTAACGAACAAAATGGCTGCACTTTGGCATAAACGGGAAAGACAAATAAATGGTTACATTTCACAAACTGTAGGCTTATTGTTCGAAAAAGTGAAAGCATTCAACATAGATACTGTTGTCGTAGGGTATAACGCTGGTTGGAAACAAAAATCTGATATGGGAAAAAAGAATAATCAAAAATTTGTTCAAATCCCATTTCATAAACTGATTGCAGCAATTGAGAATAAATGTATAAAAGAAGGCATCCGATTTTTAAAACAAGAAGAAAGCTATACTTCAAAAGCTAGTTTTCTTGATAAAGATAGGGTTCCAGTTTGGGATAAGGATGATAGGACGCATTATCGCTTTAGTGGCAAACGGATCACTCGTGGTCTGTACCAAAGTAAAGCAGGGAAATGTATTCATGCTGATATTAATGGTGCATTGAATACATTGGAAAAATCGAGAGTTGTAGAATTGGATGACAATCTCAAAGTGAAAACGCCGATTCTATTAGAAGTGCAAAAACGTAAGGCTGTTGCTTCGTGCATAGCTTAGTGGGTGCGTCAACCATCCATGTGTACTCGACTTGTCGGGGGCTTGTAGCACACGCCGGAGTCATCTGAGTGGTGGCTTCTTCCACAAGGAAGAATTGCTCTTTTTCGAAAGGTTGGTACTAGAAACGATTGTTCGTTTCTAGTACCAACCAAAAAGATACTTGGGGTGTTACTGTAAGGTGGCATGAATTCTAGAGCGTCAAACTATCTAGCGATAGACGAAAAGACCTAGAGTTCTAACTCAGTGGGGGTAGTTGACATTGGATTTGGTTTGCTAATTATAATTGCATTCATTGATTATGAAAAAATACAGGTGGTTGTATTAGGAGTTGCGCTATTCATGATGGTATTTTACTCGGATGTGAAGAAAGTTATTTTGAATGAATATAGAGCGTTTTTTCATGGGAAAGAGCGATAAGATATAAAATGAGAAGAGTCAGTTATATTTCCTAGGAAAGGATAAAATGAATAATTAAATTATTTTATAATGATTTTGGGATGTTGATAATATGTTAAAGAACGATTTGGATAGAGTCTTGAAATCTATGTGTAAAATGAAAATACATTTTTAAAAGCTCAAACAAGCATAACCACGTTCTAAAGTTAGGACGTGGTTAAAAATATGGTTTAATTGATAATGAAATTCTGTTTGGCAAAGCCAATAACTTTTTATAAAAAATTACTTAATTATTTGTTACCGATTTCTTCCGCCAAACCGATTAGAATTCCTTCGGTTCCACGAATGTAGCAGAGTCGATACGAGTTCTCATACTGAACTACTTCTCCAACGAGCTGAGCACCATGCTTAGTAAGTCTGGATACCATTTCGTCAATGTCCTCGACGGTGAACATGACGCGCAGATAACCGAGGGCGTTTACAGGAGCTGTCCGGTGATCTGCTATAGTAGGTGGGGTGAGAAATCGCGAAAGTTCAATTCGGCTGTGACCATCTGGCGTAACCATCATAGCAATCTCTACGCACTGAGAACCGAGTCCAGTTACGCGACCAGCCCATTCACCTTCAACAGTAGCTCGCCCTTCGAGATTCAAGCCAATCTCCTCGAAGAAAGAGATTGCGTTATCAAGAGATTTTACAACGATGCTGATATTGTCCATTCTTAGTAATTTGTTTTTTGTCATTGTCTTTATCTCCTTATATGTATAAATTTATTATATAATTATCCTCATAATTATACTAGAATCTCTTCTAAACAAAAAACACCTTGTCACAGTGTAGGAAAATGTGACAAGGTGTTTTCGGGTATGTCATATAACAACTTATTAACAAAAAACACTTCGTAAACTTTCTACTATTGAAATATACGCGAACTTTATTTCGTGAATACTATCATTTCAAGTAGTTTCAAGAATTTGATACTGTAGTTGCTATTTGATAAAAGAACTTCGACTTCCCCGCAAAATATTCCCACCCTATTTCTATTTATATAGGAAGGAAATAGATTAATATAATTTATTGTAAGTTTTACCGGCGGAAATTAGCTCATTTGCACTAAAGGCTCAATTTTCGCCATAAATGATTGATGAAGTGCTTCAACACCCGTTACTAAATGAAGACGGTCAATAACGACAGATACTTTAATTTCTGATGTACTTACCATTTTAATATGAATATCTTCTTCTTTTAAAGTAGTGAACATATTCGCAGCAACTCCTGGGTTAGATACCATACCAGATCCTACAATTGATACTTTTGCTAAATGATTTTCATGTTCTACAGATTCATAGTGAAGTGCTTCTTGATTTTGTTCCAATACTTCTAATGTTTCTCTTAAATCATTAGAATGGATCGAGAAGGAGAGGTGAACAGTTCCTTCATTTGTAATACTTTGAATAATAATATCTACATTAATATGTGCTGCTGCTAATGTAGAGAAAACTGTTGAAAGTGCACCTTGTTCTAATCCTTTAATTGTGACACGTGTAATATTATCCTCAAATGCAATACCTTTAACGATTGATTGTTGTTCCATGTTACATTCTCCCCTTACAATTGTTCCGTTTTCTTGTTCCATACTTGAGCGAACTTCTAAAATTACATTATGATTTTTAGCAAACTCAACAGCGCGTGGGTGTAATACGCCAGCACCGAGGTTGGCAAGCTCTAACATTTCGTCATAAGAAATTTTATCTAATTTATAAGCATCTTGTACAACTCGTGGATCAGTCGTATATACGCCGGTCACATCCGTATAAATATCACATTTTTTTGCTTTTAGTGCAGCAGCTAATGCGACAGCAGTCGTATCGGAGCCACCGCGACCAAGTGTGGTAATTTCATTTTCTTCACTTATTCCTTGGAAACCAGCTACTATAACAATCATGCCTTCAGTAAGGTGAGACTGAATACGAGTAGTGTTAATGTCAGTAATCCGTGCACTACTATGTACAGATTCTGTCGTAATACCAGCTTGCCATCCTGTTAATGAAATTGCGTTATAACCTTTTGTTTGTAGTGCCATTGTTAATAATGAAATGGTTACTTGTTCTCCTGTAGATAGGAGCATATCCATTTCACGTTTACTTGGATTTTCAGTAATAGCGTTAGCAAGTGCTACAAGTTTATCCGTACTTTTTCCCATTGCTGAAACGACAGAGACAATACTATGTCCTCGTTCATATTCTTCAATAATTAAATTTGCTACATGTTGAATGCGTTCGACGCTTCCGACAGAAGTACCGCCAAATTTTTGTACAATCGTTTCCATTACGAATTCCTTCTTTCGTCCATTTTTAAGAATAGGTTAGGACATATACAAATCCCAATATTCCTGTAGTTACCAGAGAGAAAAACAAAAAACACCATCTCAAATAAGTGAGGATGGTGCTGTTACAGGAAAAGGGAAACAGAAAACGGAGCTAATAAAAAAACCGCCAAAAAAGGAATATCATAAAAATGATATCTCTTTTTTGTAGATAGCTCTTCATACGTACACGTCTGTACATATGACAGTTCTGTTTCTATTCGAAAACAGCCCCAATTGATAAATGCAGAGAAATTTATCAATTTCGGCAACACTTCCTTTCCTCTAAAATCATAGACATCTCTGTGTCTCCTTTAGAATACTTATAAGCGTTGCAACCTCTATCTCACGTTTTAGGCGAGAGTGTATGATTTATGAAGTTGTTGGTAACATTTGTTTTATAATAATTTAAATTTTTCAGGGAATCAAGTGTTTTTTGTATTTTTTTGAAATTCTATCTTTTTATTAAATCAGTTTGTGAAAAATGTAGCAAAATCAATTCATTGCATGTACATTGAAAATATAGCGCATGGGAGGTGGAAGGATGGGGAAGAAAAAGCCTATTTATGTAGCCACAGAAATGAACACAACAATGGAGAAACTATGGGCATATACACAAGAGCCTGATATACATACAGAGTGGGATGCTCGTTTTACTGAGATTTCGTATTTAGAAAAAAAAGAGGGAGAACCACAGAAGTTTTTATATAAAACAAAGATCGGATTTGGACTTGAAATAGCCGGAGAAGGGGAATCGATAGGTGAAATAAGAAAAGAAACTGGAGAACGCATTTCCTCTTTAAAATTTTGGACAGACAATCAATTATCACTTATACAAATAGGGCGTGGTTATTGGAAGTATACACCGAATGAAGAACATATTCATTTTGAAACGCAATATGATTATGATACGAGATTTGGTCGTATAGGAAATGTGATAGATTTATATGTTTTTCGTCCACTATTAGGTTGGGCGACAGCATGGAGTTTTGATGCTTTAAAATTATGGTTAGAAAAGGGACTTCATCCTAAGTTGCTAATTAGAAGAACGATGACGTATTGGCTAGTTTGCTTTTTATTTGCTTTCGTATGGTTATATCAAGGGATTGTACCGAAATTGATGTTTACTCATTCAGAAGAAGTAAAGATGCTTTCTGCACTAATCGGATCGAATGAAAGTAGTATTTTTATACTTAAAATAGTTGGATTTTTAGAAATAATATGGGGTGTTATGTGGCTATTACCACTTCAAAAGCGAAAACTATTTATATTGCATATTATATTGTTGATAGTTTTAACATTAGCGGCAGGATCGACGAATATCGCTAGTTTTACGCAACCGTTTAATCCGATTACATTAAATTTTCTTCTAATAGGGTTATCGATTGTCGGTTATATAAATAGCACTAATTTGCCAAGCGCAAAAAATTGCAAGAGGACGAGAAAGGGATAAGTATATGGTTAATATTTATGAAAGATTATTAGGGGATTCTTATAAAAGGCTTCATCCAAAATTGCAGGAACGATATGCGATAACAAAGGAAAATAGCTTTATTGGGGAAGGGGAAATGGATGAAATTTATGGAGGATCTTTTTTCGTTAAATTAATATTAAAAATTACATCGAAGTTTCGAATGTTTTTCTCTGAGCGAGGGCAAAAAGTTCCGTTTGTGATACATAATACCGCTGAGCGAGATGAACATGGAAATGAGTTTGTACGGTGGAATCGTACTTTTTATTTTCATAATAAGAAAAGATATTTTAACGCTGTTATGCAGTTGGACGAAGAGAATAATGAAATTGTAGATTATTTTGGTGAGCCACATTTACTCGTTTCTACATTGAATTTTTATATTGATGAAAAAGGCGGGATGCATATTTCTTCAAAGAAACAATGGTTTTTTATGTTTGGAAGAAAAATACCGTTACCTAGATTTTTATACGGAGAGGCAAAAATTGTTGAAAGTTATGATGATGCACTGCAATGTTTTCGAATTCATGTGCAAGTACGGAATCCGTTAATTGGTTCGTTATTTTCATATAAGGGAACATTTGTGGAAAGGGAATAAACGATATGAAAAATATACTATTTGGGCTTGCTTGCTATATTATTTTTCTAATATATGAGTGGTCAAATGTAAACCCAGTTGAAGCAATTATTTTATTATCTATTTTGTTATTTATACCGATGTCTTTATGTATTATTGACAAGAAAAAAAGAAATGGATCGTATGTATTATTTTATAAATTTGTATCGTTTTTATATCCAATCGCAGCAATCAGTGCAATGCTAGCTTTCGTAACAAATCACTATTTCTTTGCGCTACTTTGGTTTGCATATACAGGAATCGTTGCGTTATTTGGTGTAAGTAGATTGTTAGAAAGAGGATGGAAACCGATAGAAGAGACGGCTATCGATAGTGCGTTTATTTATTTGTTTTTAGGTGGTTTTTGGTTTTTTGCTTCAGTAGCAAAGGTTTCAATTATGCACTTTAGTTCTGACATTGTTTTACTTACAGCGGCACACTTTCATTATTCGGCATTTTTATTGCCGTTATCAGCTGGTTTACTTGGAAGAAAAAGAGAACGGGGAAGTAAGTTATATGACTCTATTATGTTTATCATCGTCATTTCTCCAATGACAGTTGCAATAGGAATTACGTATTCGAGGGTATTTGAATTTTTTGCAGTGTTCATATATTTATGTGCCATTTATGGATATGGGATTTACGTATGGAGAACGAAATTCAATGCTATAAGTGCAAAGATTCTCCTTACTCTTTCATCCAGTACACTTATGGTAACAATAATGTTTTCACTCATATATTCATACGGAAATTTCAAACAAGTAATGACGATTACAATTGCACAAATGGTCTGGATTCACGGTGTTGTAAATGGAATTGGAGTAGCGTTACCAGCTTTTCTTGGTTGGATGATTGAAAAGAGTACTCCGAATTATAAATATTACGGGAAAACAATGAGCAGGTTAAGAGGAAATGCGACAGTTGGTGAAGCATTTTTACATAACAGAAATTTAATAGATAGCAAGGAATACAAAGGTTTAGTTGATAAAATGAATGATTTTCATAGTGAGGCATTTGACATGACGAAGATTCCTTTAAGTATTATTCGTTTTTATGAAAATACAAAAGAGTATGAGTTACAATCGCATATTAAATGGACTCGTTGGTTCCGCCCGGTTGCATTTTGTTATGAGAAAATGAGTAAGCGTGTAGGACAAATACATTTAGGAATGGGCGGCAAGTGGGAAACGATGCATGGCTCTATCATTGGGATAATAGATGAGAAGGATGGAAGAGAGAATGTAAGGGCTTGGCTAAGAAAAAATGAAGCAGGAGAGTCTGTTTTTGTAGCCCTCTATTCAAAGCATGCATACAAGAACGAGACATATATGAATATCGCATTGCCTTTACCATATTCGAATATGACTGGTATTTTGAAGTTGTACAATGATACGAACCAGTTAATGATTACAAGTAAGCTAAGAGAGCGTCGTAAGGGAGATGAAGGGATATACTTACATACCCGCTTCTTTACAATACGCTTACCATTAGCAGAGACTTTTATTATTAAAGAGAGAAAGGATCAAATATTAGAAGCTAATCATAGAATGTGGATATTTGGAGTTAATTTTTTAGAAATTGATTATGAGATTAAGAAAATAGAGGGAAAGTAAGAAAGGCTTGGAGAGATTCCAAGCTTTTTTACGTATGGGTAATTGTCATAGCAACTTGTTTATCCAAGTCTTGGTCCCAAACACGCTGAATTTCAAACGTACCTTTTTCAAAAAATAATGGGAATCTCTCTTTAAACCAATCTTGCATAGGAAGATTGAGTGCTGTATCAATTGGCACCCATAATAATTCGCCTTCAGGAGGATTCAAAAGAAGTTCACCTTCAAATGAATCTGTCCAATAGTTAAATACCATATATCGAACATTTTCTTTCGGATTTACGTATTCATCTAATCCCTTAAAAGTTAAATTTGAAACAAGTAATCCAGTTTCTTCTTTTACTTCTCGTTTAGCAGCTTGAACGATACTTTCTGGAAAATCTACTTTACCGCCAGGAGCGATGTAACCAGGGAAGCCTAGATGATCCGGCCGTTGTATTAGTAATACTTCGTTATTATGTTGAATCATACACATTGTATAAATGCGGTGTTCGACGCTTTTCCAATTCGTGCTCATACGAATCTCTCCTCTTATAAAGTGAAACTTTAATCAGTGGGGGGTTCTTCATCTCCCACTGATTATTAGCCCTCACCAATCGGGCTTTTACGGGCAGTTGATCACCCACCTAACTTCTTTGCTTTCGCTGAATTTTGAGGTGGGGGTCTTACTGCCCGTTAATGCGGGATGAAATGAGTCTCTTATAGTTTAACTATAGTTATTTGTTCCAAAAAATACAATAATAAGACAAAATTATACAAAATGCAATTGACTATTACTAATTTTCAGAACTATAATTAGTCTGTTATATAAAAACATTGTACTTGAGAGGGGAATATATTCTATGAAAAATAGAATAATCGCAGCAGCAGTAATCGCAGCTAGTATATTATCTTATTCATCTAGTAGTTTCGCACAAATAAAAACGTTTCCAGATGTCCAAGCAGGGCACTGGGCAGAAGATTCTATTAACTACTTAGCAGAAAAAGGCGCAGTTACAGGTAACGAGAAAGGAATGTTCGAGCCTGGAAAAGAGATCACTCGTGCAGAAGCAGCTACAATGATGGCTAAAATCTTAAACTTACCATTCGATAAAGATGCTAAACCATCTTTCGGTGACTCTCAAAACGGATGGTATACCCCATACATCGCAGCTGTAGAAAAAGCTGGTGTTGTTAAAGGGAAAGGCCCAGGCGTATTTGATCCAACTGGGAAAATTGACCGGGTTTCAATGGCCTCTCTTATTGTAGAAGCTTACAAATTAGATTCTAAAGTAAATGGTACTCCAGCAACTAAATTCAGTGATTTAGAAAAAAGCTGGGGGAAAGCAAAAGCTAACATTCTAGTTGAATTAGGGATTTCTGTTGGTACTGGTGATAAATGGGAGCCTGAAAAAATTCTAACTAAAGCAGAGGCAGCTCAATTTATTAAAAAGGCAGATTCTCTTAAAATAGGTAACCCTTTAGTAGAAAAGGTAGTTATTATTGATCCTGGTCATGGAGGATTTGATCCAGGGAATCCAGGGCAAGGTGTAGAGGAAAGTGAAATTGTATTTGATATATCTTTAAGATTACAGCAATTGTTAGAAAAAAATACACCTTTAAAAGCTTTGTTAACACGTGAAGAGAACGGAAATCCAGGAAGTAACAAGAATGAGTCTCTTGTGAATCGAGTGAAATTTGGTCAAGAGAACAATGCAGATATATTTGTAAGCATTCATGCAAACTCTTCTCAAAATCATGATGGTTATGGAACGGAAACATATTATTATAAAAAATCCAAGCGTGGAGAAGAGACACAGATTGAAAAGGATAGCGAAGTATTAGCGAAAAAAATTCAAAAGCGAGTAGTAGAGGCACTACATACAAGAGATAGAGATATAAAAGATGATCATTCGTTTTATGTAGTAAATAAAAATACAGTACCAGCAGTTTTAACAGAGCTTGCCTTTATTGATAATAATATAGATAATGGCAAATTAGCTACTGAATCAGGAAGACAAATTGCTGCAGAGGCAGTTTATGCTGGGATTTTAGATTATTATGAGTGGAAAGGTTTCGATGTTTCAAAATATCGTTTAGCTAAATAAAAAATATTAATTGTTAAGTCCATCATCTATATAGAGATGATGGACTTTTTATATGAGTTTATATAATTTTGTATCAAAATAAAAAGATATATCGTATTATGCTGATTATAAATAAAATAATGGTAGATTAGTTTATTTGTATCACGTATACTTTTACTGTTGACTAATTAAGAGTTTGTTAGTTTAATAGGGAAAATTTTATTGAAAAGGGAGGCAAGTTAACACGGGACAAGCATATACATAACGTGTTAAAAAAATATGAAAAAAGTTATTTCTAATGTGTTAGCAGTGACAGTCGCACTTCAAGTAGTGATGGCTCCGGCAACTTCATTTGCAGCTGAAAAGGAATTTCCAGACGTTCCGAAAGATCATTGGTCGTATAAAGCAATTACTAATTTAACGTCAAAAGAAATTATTGCAGGATATGATAATGGTAAGTTTGGATTCGGAGATGTTGTAAATCGTGAGCAAGTAGCCGCATTAATATATCGTGCATTAAAACTAGAAGCAAAAAGCGAATATAAAAATCCATACTCTGATATTAGCGAAGGAACGACAATGTTCCAAAAAGAAATTTTAGCTTTAACAGATATGGGGATTTTCGTAGGTGATGGTAAAGGAACATTTAGACCGAAAGAATCTTTAACTCGTGCTGAAATGGCTGTAATTTTACAGAAAGCCTTTAAACTAAAAGTAAAAGCTAAGCATACATTTAATGATGTTCCGAAAGATCATTGGGCAAATGATGCGATTAGTGCATTAGAGTCTAACGGCGTTGCTGCAGGTAATGGAGCAGGTGCATTTAATCCAACTAGTGTTTTAACACGTGAAGAATATGCACAATTTTTATTTAATGCCATGGCATCATATATCGATTTAGATGTAACATTACCTTCTAATGTAACAGCTCAAGAGATTGATAATTATATTAAAAGATATCATCCCGATAGTCCGCTTGTTGGAGTTGGACAAGACTTTATTAAAGCGCAAAACGAGTATGGCGTGAACTCTTTATATTTAGCAGCACATGCAATCTTAGAGTCTGGATACGGGAAATCAGAAATTGCATATCGCAAACATAATTTATTTGGACTACGAGCGTATGATTGGGACCCATTCGCACATGCAAAATATTTACCATCTTATGGATTAAGTATTTCATACAATGCTGATTATGTGAGAAAGAATTACTTAGAACAAGGTGCTAAGTATTTCAAAGGTTACACATTACCTGCGATGAATGTAATGTATTCAACTGATAAAGAATGGGCTGGCAAAATTGCTAATATTATGGAGCGTATTAAGCCTTTCAATAACAAAGATTATCAAAATGTAAAACGATTACCGAAAAACCCTAATACATTAAATGTAGATGCATTAGGCGAAACAATTCCATATAAAGATTATGCAAAAGACGCAAAAACTACTGTTCAGTCGGTAGGATCTTACTATCAAGTTCCATTCCCGTTTAACAACCCAATTAAGAGTGTACCAAACGTTACACAAAATGAAGTTGGAAAACTAGAAAATGGTACAAAAGTAAACGTATATCGTGAAGATCCAAATGGCTGGGTAGAATTCTCACTTGAAAATGCTCCAGAAAAATATTGGACATTGAAGAAGAACTTAAAATTATAAAGTGGAAAGGTGTTTTCATATATGAAAACACCTTTTTTATTTATATTCAACACGTAATATTTGTAGATTCATTATGATTTTCTTTTTTATATTTTTACCAATAATTTAACAGTTCATATATAATTAAAGGTAATAAAGATTGAATTTTCTGTGTTTAATCTTAGGTATTAACTTAATTTGAAAAGAGGAGAGAGATATGCAAGGAGAAATACCAACAGAGAAAAATTTAGGTTATGTCGGTAAATTATTATTGCCAGTTAAAGTGTCACCACACTTCAAGTTTTTATGGATTGGACAATTACTATCGACTTTAGGTAGTTCGATAACGATGGTTATTCTGCCAGTCGTTGTATATTCATTAACTGGTTCAACAGTTGTAATGGGAATGACTATGGCAATGTACATGCTTCCTAATATTCTTGCGTTACCGTTTGCTGGATTAGTCGTGGATCGAATTGACCGGGTGAAATTGATGTTATTTACAGATATAATCCGCTGCATATTAATGCTCTTATTTGCAACACTTATATTTATGGACGTTTTAACAATTCCACTTCTATATGTACTCGTAGCGTTATATGGACTTATGGAAGGGATATTTCAGCCGGCGTATTCAGCTGTAAGAGCAAAAGTATTTGTACCGGAAATTCGAAATGCAGCTAATGCATTAACGCAAATGAGTAATCAAGGAATACGACTAATTGGACCGGCTCTTGGAGGATTGATCGTTTCAGTTGCATCCGCCGGAATAGGATTTGGTTTGGATGCAGTAACATATTTGCTATCATTTTTATGTTTATTATTTTTAAGAGAACTAAAGTTTAATAAAGTACAGAAATTTGAAAGAAATAAAATCAATTACAAAAAAGATTTTATGGAAGGGATTCTTGTTCTAAAGAGTCATCCATGGTTGTGGATTACCATTCTAGTCTTTTCTTTCGTTAATATTTGTTATGCTGGCGTAATCGTTGTATTAATTCCATGGTTGTTTAATGTTCATCATCATTTTGAAGCTTACGTGTATGGCTTAGGTATGGCTGCTTCTGGTGCTGGAGCTGTAATTGCAGCACTAATTTTTGGTGGGAGGCAGCGGTGGCATAAGAGAGGATTACTTGCGTATGGTGGTGTTTTAATTAGTGGAATGGCGTTATTAATTATGCCTTTCGTTTCTTGGGCACCGGCCTTAATTGGATTAATGGCAATTGAAGGATTCGGTATTATGATATTTGGGCTTATTTGGGAAACAAGTTTACAAGAGCTTGTACCAGAAGAAGCTTTTGGAAGAGTGGCAAGTCTTGATATGTTAGGCTCATTTGCTTTATTACCATTAGGGTATGTGGTGGTAGGCTGGTTAGCTACTGTAATAGGTGGAAAGATAACAATTATAATGCTAGCTATTTTAGTACTCATAACAATTGGAATGGCATTGTCTGTACCAAGTATTCGGCGGTTCGATTGATTATGTAGGCAAAAAGGGGGGATGGTATATGACTATAGAAAACCTACATGATTTAGTAGTACATGAGTTGGGATGTAAATACGTTTTGGGAGAAAAGGTATTTGAAGCAAGGAATTTCACGGTGTATATTGCTACTCCTATAGAAAATAAAATGACATATAATCGACTCATCTTAATTAAGCATTTGTCTAATGAAGAGCCTTCCATACATGTTTGGGACAAAAAAATCTGTGTAGACGCTACAAAAATACATATTGCAAAAGAAGTGACAGAAGCAATTCAATCGGGTTTTGTAAATAAAGAGTAAGCCCTAATCAAATTAGGACTTACTCTTCATTAAACACAAATGTTTGCTTCATTTTTTTACTCTCATGTACTGGATGACCGTTGTAAGAGAAATTCTTTTCTTCCCAAGTAATGACAACTTTAAAATTATGGCTATTAAAGTCTAATGGGAATACCATGTAGTCAAAGCTTGTATGACTTTTTGAAACGTTGTTATTAGATGAAGTAGGATTAAAGGTAGCTTTAGATGTAGGTGTGTTATCAAGTATTTCCACCGATACATTTGCAACATCATTACCAATATTTTTTAAGAGTAAACTATACGTATCATATACACCTTGTTTTGGCTGCACGGCTTGCTTGTTTGAGTTATGAGATTTGTCAATTTCGATATACCACTGTTTAGACTTTGACGCAACTGGTAGTGATTGAAATGTGTATGCACTAGCTTGTATTGGTAGTGCTAAGCAGATTAGTGCAAAGAGAGAAAATATTTTTCGTTTCATCTTTAGAGAGCTCCCATTCTTTAAAGGATTTATTTGTTATTATCTTCTCTTTTTAAGATAATATACCATGTAGTTTAGGGGAGGGTATATTGAAAGAATTAGTAAGTATGGGAAGCAGCATGTTTCTACAACTGTTATTTTTGTATATATTTATTTCTGTTGTTTTATTGGAACTCAATCCATGGTATGCGGTAGTGGTTTATGTGGCTATTGCTATAATCAGTCTTCTGCTAGGAATATACTCGATTGCTTTCTCTATGAAGAGTAGCTTGAATACTATTTTTCTAACACTACCAGGTGGAATTATAATAACATTATTTTCAATATTAATTATTGGATTTACAGTGTTTGCTTACTTTTTACGAGAAGGAGATATTCCGCCTGTAATTCGTTTGTAGTATAAGTGAATCGATAGAGCTCCTATCTTTTCGTTATTAATCTTCCCAAGTATGTCACACGCACATTTAAAAAAACAAGGAAACTGTGTAAAGATTTTTCGGCATAGTTTCCTTATTTTGTTTTTTTGATTAATAATAAATGCTTGCTAAAGGATACGAAAAAGCATATCAGGGGGATTAATTTATTAATATAAAGTAGCGTCCAACTTATAAAAGATAGATATAGGTGGAGGGGTACGAGTATTAGTTAAAAGAGATATTAATATGAAAAAATTACCAATAAATATGTTAAAATAACATTGTCATATAACAAGGGGGATTCGTTTGATGGAAAAAGAGCATCTTGCTAAAGTAGATTTAACGAAAAAAATTGAATCAAAATCTAAGTACAATAAGAAACTTGAAAAATATCAAATGCGTTTATTGGCACTACAACAAATATTAAAAGAAGAGAAAATAGCCGTTATGATGGTTATGGAAGGTTGGGATGCGGCAGGTAAAGGCGGAGCAATTAAGCGAGTGACTGAACATCTTGATCCACGCGGATTCCAAGTAAATCCAATTGGAGCGCCTGCTCCTCATGAAAAACGGTATCATTATTTGCAACGTTTTTGGCGGAAACTGCCTCAGTACGGGCAAATTACTATATTCGACCGTTCATGGTATGGGCGTGTATTAGTTGAACGTGTTGAAGGCTTTGCTACAAACGAAGAGTGGACGAGAGCGTATGATGAAATTAATGATTTCGAAAAACTATTAACAGATGATCATTACATAATAGGAAAGTTTTTCTATCATATTAGTAAAGAAGAACAGTTAAAGAGATTTACAGAAAGAGAGAACAACCCTCTTAAAAGGTGGAAAATTACAGATGAAGACTGGCGAAATCGTGAAAAATGGGATGAGTATGTCGAAGCAATAGAAGACATGTTTGAAAATACAAATAAGCCGAATGCAAAATGGCATATTATCGCGAGTAATGATAAATTATACGCCCGTTTGAAAACATTGAAAGTAATTATTTCATTAATTGAGGATTATTTCTTAGAGCATAATATAGAATTACCTTCTTATTATAATGAAATAAAAGAAGGAAAGAAAAAGAAAATTGAATCTGTGCAAGATGCAGGGGTTAAATAGTAAAAAGGTTTGTATAGGAAATATGAAGGGAAGCTGTCTTGTAATTTGGTAAACCCAAATTACAAGACAGCTTTTTTAGTTAGAAACATTTTACAATTCATAGAATAAGGTATATAATCAATAATCATATTAACGATGTTAATATGATTATTGATTATATACTGCGTGGGGGTCTTATTTTGAAGGGAAGAGATGTTGTTTTAGGTTTATTAATGGAAAAAGAATTGTCTGGTTATGACATTAAAATTGTGTTTGAGGATGTATTTACTTACTTTTTTGATGGAAGCTTTGGAATGATTTATCCAACGTTACGACAATTGGAAAAGGAGGGGAAAATTAAAAGAGAAATTGTCATGCAAGAAGGGAAACCGAATAAGAAAATGTACTTTATTACAGATGAAGGGCGTGAAGAGTTTTATAAATACATGCAAACGGATGTAGAGAAAGACGTTTTACGTTCAGATTTTTTAATGAGGATGTATTTTGGTAATTATAGTGATGATAGGGCGATAAAAAAATGGATTGAAGACGAAATTGAAAGGAAAGAAGCGTACATTGCGGATCTTCGTTTGAAATATGAAAAATGGAGAGAAGGTATTACTTTCGTTGAAGAAATTTCGCTCGATGTAGGTATTGCATCATATAGTGCACAAGTAGAGATGTTGAAGAGGAAGTTACAGCAATTAGAAGCAAAAGAAAACAATAAAACGGAAGAATGAAAAACACGTTCACAATGAATAAAGGGGTAGATTAACATGGAGCAGTCAAAGGGTATTAAGATTGTCTTTTTAATGTGCTTAGGTATTTTTCTTTGTATGATTGATACAACGATTATGAATATAGCTTTACCAGCAATACAATCGAGTGTAAATACTTCATTAGAGAAGATGTCTTGGGTATTAAATGTTTATACAATGACGATTGCAGTACTCGCAATCCCGCTAGGACGGATAGCTGATATTTTTGGGAAAGCAAAGGTGTATATTCTCGGTTTAATTATTTTTGGTGGTGGATCAGTGCTTTGTGCTTTTGCTAATACAGGTGACTTCCTTATTTTTTCTCGTTTTATACAAAGTGTTGGAGCAGCAATTTTATTTCCGACAAGTATGGTAATTGGTGTATCAGCTATGCCGTTAGCAAAGAGGCATGTTGCACTTGCTATTTTAGGAGTAACGCAAGGATTGTCAGCTGCACTTGGTCCGGTAATAGGCGGAATTATTACGCAAAATGTAGGATGGAGATGGGTATTCTTCGTCAATGTTCCGATTTGTATTCTTGGAATCATTTTATGCTGTATTATGTTACAAGTAAAAAATGAAGAACGTATTATTTCAAAAATTGATTGGATTGGACTCATATTAAGTAGTTTAGCGATTTTTTCTTTTACTCTCGTATTAGTGAAAGGCAATACGTGGGGATGGCAAAGTAATATCGCTTGGTCTTGTTATGCAATTAGCACTATTTCTCTTATTCTATTTGTTCTAGTGGAACGAAAGATTCATAATCCGATGGTGAATTTAAAATTATTTAAAGATCGAATGTTTGTAGGGGCGTCTATCGTTGTTATATTAAGTAATTTATTTTTAATTGGAGTAACTGTATTACTTCCAACATTCTTGACAAAAATACAATACCGAACGGAAATTGAAGCTGCTTTTTTAGTGACACCTATTTCAGCGATGATATTTTTTGTCTCACCGGTTGCAGCAACTTTAATTAAAAAATTTGGAAAAGTAACTATTATTTTGTCAGGGTTTCTTGTTATGGGCCTATCCTACTATTGGTTGCAAATGATTGACGTTAATTCAACAAATATAGAAATTATTATCCCATGTATGATATTAGGTGTTGGATATGGTTTAGTAGTGGGGCCAATTACAGTTTTAAGTGCATCTTCGTTTGAAGGAGAATTATTAACTGCTTCTCAAACTGTCGTATCGATGTTACGTCAAGTAGGTATTGTATTAGCAGTAGCGATATTTGTATCTAACTTAACACACAACTTATCTGTAAATAAAGAGAATGTATATCGTTATGCAGAAGAAAAAGTGCGTAATATTCATGTGGATAGTGCTCAGCAAGCTGAGATATTACAGGTAACAAAAGAAAAAATAGAGAAACAAAGTATAGAAACAAATGTAGAAAAGAAACAAAATGAAACATTGGTGGGATTAAGTAAAGAGAAAAAAGACGAATTAATTCACCAAAAAGTGGATGAAGTATTAAGTGGAGTTCCAGTAGAATATCGAGAGATAAAAAGAGAAGAAGTTACGAATCGAGTAACAAAAGAAGTTGAAAAACAAGAGGAGAGTATAAAGAAAGAAGTACTTGTATTTTCAAAAGATGTAAGTCAGTATGCCAAAAATAAGATGGCTATGAGTTTTACTGATTTATATAAAGCGAGTGTTCCAGTTATTTTAATTTGTGCTTTAGTAAGTTTGTTATTTTGGGAAGGGAGACTTCGAATTAGTAGAAGAAAGAAGAAGCTAGTGGAAGAGTTGTAGTAATAAATATCACTCATATTATAAAATAGGCTACTATTCAAATAGATTTTGAATAGTAGCCTATTTTTATTTATTACAATAGTTTCGGATCCAACTTTTTACTGATTTGGGTGAGGATTAATCCGATGAAAACTTGTAAACTTCCTATCCATGTTACGTGTATGATAGAGCTATGTTCAATAATTATACTACCAATATAAGAACCAGTTGCAATTCCTATATTAAAAGAAGCAATATTTATAGCAGAAGCTACATGTGTAGTTTTAGGAGAAATACGATCTGCTAAAATCAAAGTATATAATTGAAGTCCTGGAACATTCATAAAGGCGAATAATCCCATTGAAGCTACAGCTATTAAACCAAGAATTTTGAATGGAGCTGCAAAGTATAACAATAAGAGTACAACCGTATGAAATATAAAGATGTTGGATAAGGAGTGGATGGGGTAAGTATTCGTCACCTTTCCACCGATTAAATTTCCGATTGCAATCATAATCCCATAGAGGAAAAGAATAATTGTTACGCTATTTAAAGAATACATTGTGACATCCTGTAACAGTGGAGAAAGGTAAGTAAATACTGTGAATGTTCCGCTCGAAATAAAAGCGGTTATAATAAATACTAATAATAATCTTGTATTTGTAAATAATTCTTTAAAATCTTTTAGTTTTGAAGGTGTGCCTTTTTCTTCGGATTTGGGTACAAGTAAAAGTGTTGAAATATATGCAATGGCGCCGATAATTGTAATAAATAAGAAGGCCATTCTCCAGCCGAATTGTATACCGATGAATGTACCGATAGGAACACCGGTAACAGTTGCAATAGTAAGGCCAGAAAACATAATGGAAATTGCTTGTGCTCGTTTATTTTCTGGAACTAATGAAGCGGCCATTAATGAACCAATGGACATGAAAACACCATGCGAAAAAGAGGCTATAATTCTACCTATTAATAATACAAAGAGATTCGGAGCAAGAGCGGATATACCATTTCCAATTATAAAGACAAGCATGACTAATAATAACAATTTTTTTCTAGGTATCCCCGCTGTGAGAGAAGTTAGTACGGGAGCACCGATTGTCACACCTAACGCGTAAACAGTGACAGTTAGTCCCGCCATACTAACAGGAACAGCTAAATCATTAGAAATTAAAGGGAGTAGGCCAACACTTATAAATTCTGTGACACCGATGGCAAATGCTGAAATAGCCAATGTTAATAAGGCAAATGCTCGATTACGTTTTACATTCATTTTTATTACCTCCATGTTTTATAATTCGGCATATCCAGAAATTCCGATTAATGTTTCTGTTAACTATATTAATCGGTAATTCCCGATATGTCAAAATTAAAATCAAACACATGACTGGACAAATTGACATATCGTAAATAGCCGATTAATATGGGGATATGAATAGAATCGAAATTTTTAAAGCTCTTTCAAATGATACACGTTTAAATATTTTGGAATGGTTGAAAGAACCAGAGAAATACTTTGATAAACCATCAGCACATTTATCAAAAAATATTAATGAAAAAGGCGGTGTGTGTGTAGGGGATATTCAAGAAAAAGCTAACCTTTCTCAATCAACCATTTCACAATATCTTTCTATGATGCAAAAAGCTGGGTTATTAGAATCGACAAGGCACGGTCAGTGGACATACTACCGGAGAAACGAAGCTACAATTCGAGAAATTACGGATTTTCTTAAAGATAACCTTTGATAAAAAATAAACAAAAAAGCACAAGTGAAAATTTGTGTTTTTTGTTTATTTTTATTGTAAATATGGAGTGAAAGCTCAATTGTTTAATCGTTAGTTATTACTAGAAATATTAGTGTTTATTTATAAAAAGCAAAGTTAGTATGGAATTCTAGATTCAATTCCTCTAAATTATGACTATAATATCTTTTATTATTAAAATTAGTAAAGTCAATTCCGGTGCAATGTTCTAGATTTCTATCTAAAATAATGATAAAGTCTGGTTAGAAAATCTTTGTGAAGTAAAGGGAAGAATGAAATATTAAAAAGAGAGATTCATTTCATAAAGCAGGTGAGGAAATGCTAGGTAAGGTGGATGATTCAATAAGTGGTCATGTGTATACAGAAGAAGAACAACAAAAATTATATAAACGAACGTTAATAATAGTTAGTATTTCACAAATGTTCGGCGGAGCAGGGTTAGCCGCTGGAATTACAGTAGGTGCACTACTTGCACAGCAAATGCTTGGAACAGATGCATATGCAGGATTACCGGCTGCTATGTTTACAATGGGATCTGCGGTAGCGGCTTTCTTTGTTGGGAAGTTATCGCAAAAATATGGTCGCCGAATAGGACTTGCAACAGGGTTTATAGTAGGGGGACTAGGGGCTATTGGAGTTGTATTGGCTGCGTTAACAAATAGTATTATTCTTTTACTAGTTTCTTTACTCATATACGGTGCAGGTACAGCGACGAATCTACAAGCTCGTTATGCTGGTACCGATTTAGCAGATAAGAAGCAGCGAGCAACTGCTATTAGTATTACGATGGTTATGACGACTTTTGGTGCGGTGGCTGGTCCGAATTTAGTAGGTGTAATGGGGGATTTTGCCCATTCAATTGGAATTCCTAACCTTGCTGGTCCGTTCATATTATCAGCAGCGGCATTTATACTTGCGGGTCTTGTACTTTTTGTTATGCTTCGTCCAGATCCATTAATTATTGCTAACATAATAGAAACATATAAACAAGAACATACATATAAAGGGCAACCAGTAACAGAAGAAATAATAGAGAATAAGCGTGGTGTTACCGTTGGAGCAATCGTTATGATACTTACTCAAATAGTGATGGTTGCGATTATGACGATGACGCCAGTTCATATGGGACACCACGGTCATGGTTTAAGTGCGGTAGGTCTCGTGATTGGTTTTCATGTAGGTGCAATGTACCTTCCATCGCTTGTTACAGGAATGTTAATTGATAAAATTGGCCGTACTACGATGAGTATAGCTGGTGGGATGATTTTACTTGCAGCGGGTGTCATAGCTGCGATAGCACCGAGTGATTCTTTATTATTATTAATTGTTGCTCTTTCTTTACTTGGATTAGGATGGAATCTCGGATTGATTTGTGGTACAGCACAAATCGTTGACTCCACAACTCCTTCTACACGTGCTAAAACACAAGGGAAAATAGATGTTTTTATTGCGTTAGCCGGAGCTTCAGGTGGAGCGATGTCAGGAATGGTAGTAGCTAATTCCAGTTATGCGGCATTATCATTAGCGGGAGGGGCTGTAGCCCTACTGCTTATTCCAGTTGTGATATGGTCTCGGATAGGTAAATAAATTTCATGAAATTAAAAAGAGGTTCTAGTTATTCCCTAGAACTTCTTTTTAATGTATTTAACTTAAATCCCATGCCACAATAAGCCCTAAATGCGTAAGCCCACCACCAAATCCGTATAGCAAAAGTGTGTCTCCGTTATTTAATCTTCCTTTTTTTCTAGCTAAATCTAAAGCGAGTGGAATAGAGACGGAAGATGTATTCCCCATATCTTCCACACTCGTTAATGTTTTTTGAATAGATATTTTTGATTTTTCGCAAATAGATTCAATCATTCTTAAGTTAGCACTATGTGGTATGAACCAGTCTATATCATCTATTTGCAAATTTGCAGTATGTAATAGTTCTTTTATGCCGTATGGTACTGTTCGTACAGCCCATTTATATACTTCTCTTCCATTTTGAACAATTTTTTCACTTGTTTGTAGTGGTGTGCCATTCATAGTAGTAGATAAGTTTGTTCTGTATAGATGAATGCCACCGTCACCGTTTGTTCCCATGTGAGCAGCGATAAAGCTTGGTTTGTTTTCATCTCTTTCTAATAAAATAGCTCCAGCGCCATCACCGAACAAAATACAGGACGTTCTATCGGTGTAATCAGTAACTTTAGATAATGTCTCTGTCGCTATGACGAGTACTTTTTGATGTGATCCAGAAGTGATTAAGCTATTACCGACATGCAGTCCGTATGTGAAACCAGCGCAAGTCGCATTTAAATCAAAAGCTAGTGTATGAGGTATGTTGAAGTATTGTTGTATTTGGCAAGCAACACTAGGGAAAACATAGTCAGCAGTAGTTGTAGCGACGATGATACAGTCAATATCCTCTAAGTTTTTCTTATATGTTGTACACAAATTTTCGATTGCTTTAATGGCTAAGTGTGAGGAGTATTCGTCTTCGTTAGCAATTCTTCTTTCTTTCATGCCGGTTCTTTGTACAATCCATTCATCATTCGTATGGACCATCTTTTCTAAATCGTTATTAGACAATACTTGATCTGGAACATAAGTACCAATTGCGGTAATACGAGATTTAGAATTCATAGGAACATCTCCTAACTTATTTTTATAACCTGATACTAATATCAGGTTATAAAAATGTCAATAAAGATTTTCTGTTTAATAAAATTAATATATTTTAATAAATAGAAAGGGATTTGAGGAGTGATGTCCAAATAATATACGGAAAGCTTCTAAAATTGATACTTTGAAGGGGTCTGAGATTCTTGAAAAGAATCATTTATTTGTTGTCTCTTGTTTTAATTTGTAGCTTTACTTTTTTTATTTTGCCAGAGAAATCTTATGCTTGTGACTGTATTAATGTATCACCAGAAGATGCATTTCAAAAAAATGATGTGGTGTTTGAAGGTAAGGTGTTAGAAGTTCAAGAGAAAGGTGAAGGCGGAATTAAAACATTATTTGAAGTGAAGAAAATTTGGAAAGGGACAAGTTCTTCGCGAATTATTATATATACAAGTGTAAGTAGCTGTGCATTTCGTTTTGCAGAGGGAGGAGAGTACTTAGTCTTTTCTTCTTATAGAGGAGAGGAAAAGTTAGAGACATCTATCTGCAGTGGAACGAAGAGATTAGATGAGGCAGAGATTGAGAAAAATGCTTTAAGTCATATTGCAAAAGAGTCGGTTCCGACGAAGAAAGTGGATTTAAAAGATGAAATGGTAAGCGGTTTAAGTTGGTGGCAAGTAACTATCATTTCTATAGGTGTGTTATTGTTAATTGCTGTTGTTATTTTTATTGTGAGAAGAACTCGCAAAAAATGACGATTAAAGTAAAAATATAAAGATTTTCTTTCTGTTTCTATAGGTGGTTTAATCTTGTGAAAGCGAATTACTTATGCTACACTTTATGTAACTTAAAATGAACGGAGGGGCTTCCTTTGATCTTAATCAGATTACGTCTCAATACTTTGTGCCAATAATTGAATAGCGCTCAAAGGCTCTGTCTGTGTACAGAGTGAACGGGATTGGTCTGCCTATTTTAAAGGAACCCTTTATTAAGCTTATATGTGAAAAAGAGGGAGGGACGAATACGCCCTCTTTTTGTTTTGCCTTTATAAATAGAATGGGATAGTATAGGTGAACACTTGTTGGATACGTATACTATCTTGGGACTTTTTGACCATGTATAGGACGAAAGCACTGCTTTCTTCTATTTCTTTGGTGAACCCTTATCCGTTTACGAAAACACAGGCAGTGACCTGTGTTTTTTATTTTGCGTAATCGAAATGGAGGAATAAATATATGGAAGAATTATTACAAAGAGCAATATTAGTTGGAGTGAATTTAGGTAAGGAAGCTGATTTTGCATATTCGATGGAAGAGTTAGCAAATCTTACGGAAGCTTGTGATGTGGAAGTAATCGGTCAAGTGACGCAAAATTTACAACGAGTAAATCCGTCGCATTATATTGGAAAAGGGAAGATTGAAGAAGTAGCAGCGTATGTGAAAGAAGCAGATGCAAATATGGTCATCTTTAATGACGAATTATCTCCTTCACAAATTCGAAATTTAGAAGAGGATTTAGATTGTAAAGTAATTGATCGTACCATTTTAATTTTAGATATCTTTGCGCAACGTGCGAAAACGAAAGAAGCGCAGTTGCAAGTAGAAGTGGCCCATCTTCAGTACATGATGCCTCGTTTAATCGGTCTTCGTGAATCTTTAGGAAGACAAAGCGGGGGAGTTGGCACGAAAAATAAAGGTGTCGGTGAGAAGAAGTTGGAATTAGATCGTCGTAAAATTGAAGAACAAATTGCGGCTCTAAATAAAGAATTAGAAGCACTTGTTGCACAGCGCCAAACGCAGCGTAAACAACGTAAGAAAAATGAAATTCCAGTTGTGTCGTTAGTAGGATATACGAATGCAGGTAAATCAACGATAATGAATACAATGCTTGAAATTTTTAATGGTACTGTAGAGAAACAAGTATTTGAAAAAGATATGTTATTTGCGACGTTAGAGACATCTGTACGAAATATTGATTTGCCGGATAATAAATCATTTTTATTAACGGATACTGTTGGATTTGTAAGTAAGTTACCGCATCATCTTGTGAAAGCATTCCGTTCAACGCTAGAGGAAGTGGCGGAAGCAGATTTACTTATTCACGTTGTAGATTACTCAAATCCCAATTATGAGCAATTAATTGATATTACAAATGAAACGTTAAAGAAAATTGGCGTGGAAAATATCCCGACGATATATGCATATAACAAATCAGATTTGGTAGATGTTGAAATTCCGAAAGTGCAAGAAGATCGCGTTTATCTATCTGCGAAGAAACATGTTGGAATTAAAGAGCTTGTAGAAGTAGTTCGTTCACACATTTATAAAGAGTATACGAAGTGTGAAATGTTAATTCCGTATGATCAAGGGCAGGTAGTTTCGTATTTCAACAATCATGCACACGTTTTATCTACGAGTTATGAAAACGAAGGTACGAAAATGGCACTAGAATGTAAGACGAGTGATTATGAGAAATATAAGCGTTTTTCTATTTAATAAAAAAAGGCGATCCTAATATGTTTTAGGATCGTCTTTTCTTCATAGTTGCAAGCCTTCCTTTCGTCCTGCCTTAGTATAAAAGAAAATACAAAGAGTTCATATAAATAAATCCGACAAAGCAGATAGAAAAAACATATTTTTTTAGAAGTTGAATTTCTGGAAAAAGAAATGAAACCAGTATAGAATAGAAATGTTTCAAAACTCAGAATTTGTTCTGATTAAAGTCTAAATTTATTACACTAACTGTAATAAATATATATTTTGTACAGGAAGGAGAAATACACATATGCAGGCAGTTTCACAAAAAAATACAGTAGAAACACCGACAATATATCGAATATTATTTGCGATTAGTTTCGGACATTTTTTGAATGATTCGATGCAAGCGGTTGTGCCCGCGTTGTTTCCTATTTTGGAAAAAACGATGAATTTATCCTATATGCAAGTAGGGTGGATTGCGTTTGCGTTAAATATGACGTCATCGATTATGCAGCCGGTTTTTGGGATGTATTCAGATAAGAAGCCGTCACCATTTTTATTACCGCTCGGTATGTTTTCGAGTATGCTTGGGATGATTGGACTCGCATTTGCACCGAACTTTATAGTTGTTATTATTTCTGTTTTATTTATTGGATTAGGTTCCGCGGTCTTTCATCCAGAGGGCGCTCGTGTTGCTTATATGGCAGCCGGTGCAAAACGAGGTTTAGCGCAAGCGATTTATCAAGTTGGAGGAAATACAGGGAATTCTCTAGCACCTATTTTTACAGCATTAATTTTCGTTCCGCTCGGTCAAATTGGTTCTTTAGGCTTTACAGCCTTTGCAGCAGTAGGAATTGTATTGTTAATTTCTGTGTCTAATTGGTATAAAAATGAATTAGCAACTGGTGCTGTAAGAAGGAAAAAGAGGGCTGCGCTTGAGGCGGAAAATGCAATTGTAAGTACGCACATTAAATTCGTTATTATACTTCTTGTTTTTCTTACTTTTGTACGTTCTTGGTACGGTGCTGGTATCGGGAATTTCTATCAATTTTACTTAATTGAGCATTACGGTTTATCTATAAAAAATGCGCAATATTTTGTATTCGCATTTATGATTGCTGGTGTATTAGGTACTTTCTTTGGTGGTCCGTTAGCAGATAAATTCGGTAAGAAAAAGATTATTGTCTTTTCGATGCTCGGTTCAGCGCCGCTTGCACTATTGTTACCTCACGTTTCTCTTATGTGGGTTGTACCGTTATTTTTATGCATTGGATTTATTAGCTCTAGTAGTTTTAGTGTAATCGTTGTATATGCACAAGAACTTGTTCCAGGGAAAGTTGGAATGGTGTCAGGATTAATTGTCGGTCTTGCGTTTGGTCTTGGAGCATTAGGTGCTGTAGTCCTTGGGAAATTAGCTGATATGTATAGTCTTCAATTTATTATGCTATTATGTAGTGGTTTACCATTAATTGGACTTACTTCATTGTTACTGCCAAATGATAAGAAAACGATAGAATAGGGGATGCGCTATGAAATTATGTGAAAACGTTACAGAATTAATAGGAGATACACCTGTTGTCCGATTATCTAAATTTATTCCAGAGGACGCAGCGGATGTGTATGTAAAACTGGAAATGTTTAATCCGTCACGCAGTGTGAAAGATCGCGCTGCCTATAACTTAATTCATATTGCCGAGGAACATGGTCTCATTAAGCCAGGTGATACAATTATTGAACCGACAAGTGGAAATACAGGAATTGGCTTAGCGATGAATGCAGCTGCTAAAGGGTATAAAGCTATTTTAATTATGCCAGATAATATGTCCAAAGAGCGTATTAATTTATTGAAAGCATACGGCGCAGAAGTAGTTTTAACACCAGCAGAACAAAGAATGCCAGGAGCAATTGCGAAGGCGGTAGCGTTACAAAAAGAAATTCCAAATAGTTTTATTCCGCAGCAATTTGAAAACCCAGCAAATCCGAATATTCATCGTTATACGACTGCACTTGAAATTTATGAACAAATGGATGGAGAACTTGATGCATTTGTAGCAACCGCAGGAACAGGTGGAACAATTACAGGGACCGGTGAAACGTTAAAAGAGAAACTACCAAACTTATATATTGCCGTAGTAGAACCGAAAGGATCACCAGTGTTATCTGGTGGTGTTCCAGGCCCTCATAAACTAGTCGGAACAAGCCCAGGGTTTATTCCAAAAAACTTAAATACAGAAGTGTATAACGAAATTATTCAAATTGCGGATGAAGAAGCATTAACTACAATGAGAAACTTAGCAAGACAAGAAGGCTTATTAGTAGGACCATCTTCAGGAGCTTCTGTGTACGCTGCAATTATGATTGCAAAACGCTTAGGTGCTGGTAAAAAGGTTTTATGTATTGCACCTGATACAGGGGAGCGCTATTTAAGTATGGGGCTATTTGAATAAAAGTGATAGAAGCCCTTAATAGTAAGGATGAAAATCCCCTATTAAGGTGTTTCTTTTAGAAAAATAGATAATGGGTGAGTGGGGAGAATGACAATGAAGCTATTGAAACCAACATACGAATATAGCGAACAAATTATGGAGTATAGGCAGGCATTTTTACATTCAGGAGAAGAACCGCACGGTAGTTGTTCTTTACAAAATTTCGATTCTATTGGTGAATGGTTTGAAAAAGTAAGTACACAAGAAGAAGGGAAAAATTTACCATCTAATCGAGTACCATCTAATCGAGTACCATCTAGTCAGTTTGTTAGTGTTGAGAATGGAAAAATAATAGGTTTTGTGAATATTCGACACCGGTTAAATCCAGAGTTATTGTGGGAAAGCGGTCATATCGGTTATAGTGTTCATCCGAATAAACGTCGCCAAGGTTATGCAACTGAGCAACTGCAACTTTCATTGGCTGAGGCGCAAAAATTCGGGTTGAAGAAAGTGCTAATAACTTGTGATAAAGCTAATGTTGGTTCGGCTAAAACGATTCAAAAGGTTGGCGGTGTGCTAGAAAATGAAGTAGTTTCTTCTAATTCTGGCGAAATTGTTCAGCGTTATTGGGTAGAAATATGATTTAGTGGAAATTTGAAAAGGTAATATAATGTTTAATATCGAAATAGATAAATAAAAAGTAAGGGGAGTACTGCAGTTTTAGGGGGAAATGCAATGGGATTAAAAGAGAAAGCGATAGAGGTGTCGGAGATTTATAGGCAAAACCAGAAAGTCGAAGCTATTATTTTAGCAGGATCTGTAGCGAGAAAGTTAGAAGATGAACATTCAGATATTGAATTACATATTTTATGGTCAGAACCACCAGAGGATGAAGAGCGTCTAGGTCCAATTAATAATATTGGTGGAACGATTTTGTCATATCATCCTTACGAGGACGAAGAATGGTCGGAAACGTATTTGACGAAAGAAGGAATTAAACTAGAGATTAGTAACTTTTTAACATTGACAGTAGAAAAAATTATTTCAGAAGTTATAGAGCAGTATGATATAAATTATGAGAAACAATGTATTGTATCATCGGTTCATGATGGTGTGAGTTTGTATGGAGAAGTAAAAGTACATGCTCTAAAAGAAAGAGTTGAAGCATTTCCAGAAGAACTGGCGAAAAGGATGATTTCAGAAAACCTTTGGTTAAGCAATCGTTGGCATAATCGAGAGGCGCTTTTAAAACGAAAAGACTGGCTTATGCTTTATGATGTTATTTGTGAAGTGCAAAGGGATTTATTCGGTGTTTTATTCGGTTTGAATAGAATGTACGTGCACCATCCTGCATTTAAATGGATGGCTTATAATGTAGAGCGTATGAATATTAAACCTGAAAATCTATATGAGCGTATGGCGGATACGCTGATAGGGGAACCAGAGTATAGTGTACAGGAGTTAGAAGTGTTGATCGAAGAGGTATTACATTTAGTAGAACAATATGCTCCAGAATTAAATATTGCTGAACAACAAAAGCGCATTCAATATGCGAAGTAAAAAAACAAGAGATGTAACAACGCGTTACATCTCTTGTTTTTTTATTTTACTAACTTTCCTAATACAGGTAATCGTCGAATCC
Source organism: Bacillus sp. FSL E2-0195 (assembly GCF_038003645.1). Lineage (NCBI taxonomy): Bacteria > Bacillati > Bacillota > Bacilli > Caryophanales > Bacillaceae > Bacillus > Bacillus sp. FSL E2-0195. The sequence continues at coordinate 1,744,377 of NZ_JBBOPN010000001.1, forward strand.
TATCACCGAGAATATGCGAAGCAAGTCCACTCGTTAATACGAATAAAAGATAAACAAGTCCTCCTGCTGATGCGCATATAAATACAATAATCAGTGATTCTACATAAGATTGGCCAGGAATAATCCAGCTTATAAATGCTCTTAATACGATCACAACAGCAGACATTGCTGCGGAGTAAATCGTAATAAGAAATACTGTTTTTGCTGTTTCGCCAATTTTAAATTTCGCAAACTTAACGATGCAGTACAACATAATAATATTTGAAACGAGATATCCGAGAATTGTTCCAAGTACAGCACCATGTCCACCGAATAAATGTAAGAGCGGTGTGTTCACCACAATTTTAACGAGAATACCGGCTGAGAATGCAATCATTGTTTTTCTTTGATAATCAATTCCTTGTAATATAGCAGCTGAAACTGTGAAAATTGCACTTAATACAGCAGAAGGTGCAAATGAAATTAAATATTGTGATCCACCAAGTGCAATTTCAGGATTTACATAAACCATGCGGAATGCATCGTAAGCGATACTAGCAAGACCGAATGCGGCTGGGATAGTGAAGAATAATAATACTTGAAATATCTTTGAAATTTGTCCTTGTAATTCATCTAGCTTCCCGCTTGTAAATGATTTCGTTATAGCCGGAATAATTGTTAATGAGAATCCAGTTGCAAGTGAAGCCGGAATCATAATTAACTTTTGGGCATAGTTCGTTATATAAGCGAAAACTGCATTCGCGGTTTCTAAAGGTTCTCCCATTGCTCTAAGGACATCAGCTACGGTATATTGATCTACTAACGTATAGAGCGGGATTGCAATGCCTACAAATACAATTGGAATTGCATAACGTAGTAATTCCATATAAATACTTCTTAACGGAATGTTTGATGATCTCGTTTTCAGCTCACCTTCAGGAGGTTTTAATCCATTATATTTTTTCCAGTACATCATTAAAATAGAGACGCTTGCAAGTGCCCCGATAACAGCACCAAATGTAGCAACTGCAACAGAAGAAGCTACTGAACCTCCTAATAGTTTTGAGACGATAAAACTACCAACTAAAATGAAAACGACACGTGCGATTTGTTCTACGACTTGAGAAACAGCACTTGGTTTCATATGTTGAAAACCTTGGAAATAACCACGTGTAACACTCATAGCTGGTACGATAATAAGCGCGAAGCTTAATGCTCGCATTGTAAGTGTTACGTCTGCGATAAATTGTGGATCTGGTGTTTTCGAGCGAATAATAAATTGTGATATGTACGGTGCTCCAATAAATAAAGTTAAAAATCCTAAAAAGCCCATAAACATCATTAATTTTACGCTCGAGTTATACAATTTTTTACTTGTACTATAATCACCAAGTGCATTATGTTTTGCAACAAATTTTGAGACGGCAATAGGAATACCAGCTGTTGAAAAGCTTAATAAAATACCGTACCAAGAGTATGCGTATCCATATAAAGCGACCCCTTGCGTTCCAACTAATAATTGAAAGGGGAAAAAGTATATAAAACCTAAAATTCGTGAAATCATTGTTGCACCACTTAATAAAGCGGTACCTTTTAAAACTTTTGAAGTAGACAAAATTCTTTCCTCCTACTCGTGCTGTCTTGCATTTATCGTATACTACTATAAACCTGCTAGAGAAGTTAATACAGTATAAACCATAAATGTTCTAATACTATTCATACAAAAGTCATATTTTGAATCTTTAAATAGAATGTAATGCATAAAAATTCAAAATATAAGTTGACACTATTTTTAATATATGATAAAAATGATAGTAATCAATTCGGAAAATAATATTTGGGCAATGAAAGGGTATAGTAGTGAATATCTCCCTATTTCAGAGAGCTGATGGTTGGTGTGAATCAGTATATAGATTATTCATGAAGTTCGTCCTGGAGCATCTTTCATAAATCTCACATTATGAGGAAATGAAAGACGGTAGTTTATACCGTTATCAAATAAAGTGGTGAAGATTGTTTCACAACTAGGGTGGTACCGCGATATTTATCGTCCCTACGTATTTACGTAGGGACGTTTTTTATTTAGGTCCTAATTTTGGTGTGGCTTCATAACTAGGGTGGTACCGCGATATTTTATCGTCCCTACGTATTTGCGTAGGGACGTTTTTTATTTAGGTCCTAACTTTGGTGTATCTTCACAACTAGGGTGGTACCGCGATATTTTTGTCGTCCCTACGTATTTACGTAGGGACGTTTTTTATTAGGGAGGAAGTGAACGTATTAGAAAAGAGTATGGATAGGACAATATAAATACCGGATTGTAAAACAGAAAAAGATAAAGAGAGGAGATTAACAAATGAATTCACAGCAATGGACATCGAAATTAGGTTTCGTATTAGCTGCAGCAGGTTCAGCAATTGGTCTAGGGGCGATTTGGAAGTTCCCGTATATGGCCGGAATTGGAGGGGGCGGCGCGTTCTTCCTTATTTTCATCGGTTTCACATTATTAATTGGTTTACCGCTATTATTAGCTGAATTCGTTATCGGAAGAAGTACACAAAAAGAGGCTGTTGATGCGTATAGCGAAATCGCACCAAAAACACTATGGCCTTGGTTAGGTAAATTAGGGATTGTAACTTGTTTCATACTACTTTCTTTCTACAGTGTTGTAGGGGGATGGATTTTACTATATTTATGGAATGCAATTACAGGTAGACTATGGGAAGGAAATGGGGCATACGAAGCTACGTTTGGTGAAATCATTTCCAATCCATATTTAGCAGTTGGATCACAGCTATTATTCATCCTTATTACTATTTTTATCGTAAGTAAAGGTGTACAAAATGGTGTTGAAAAAGTAAATAAATATTTCATGCCAGCATTATTCGTATTATTCTTTGTACTAATTGTTCGTGCACTTACTTTAGACGGTGCTGGAGAAGGAGTTCGATTCTTCTTACAACCTGATTTCTCAAACGTAACGTCAGAAATCATTTTATATGCAATGGGGCAATCGTTCTTCTCACTATCTGTTGGTGTAGCCGTTATGGTAACGTATAGCTCGTACTTACCGAAAGAAGAAAGTTTACCGCGTTCAGCATTTTCTATCGTAGCTTTAACACTTGTGATTACATTACTTGCAGGACTAGCAATTTTCCCAGTTGTATTCGCATTTGGAATGGAACCATCTCAAGGACCGGGACTATTATTTATCGTATTACCAGCTATTTTCAGTAAAATGGCGTTCGGAAAATTATTCTTCATTGTTTTCTTATTACTATTCTTCTTTGCTACTATTACATCAGCAATTTCGATGTTAGAAATTAGTGTTGCGTCTTTAACAACTAAAGGTAAAAGTAAAGGGAAACGTGAAAAAATGGCATTAATTGTTGGCTTGTTAATCTTTGTTGTAGGGGTTCCATCAGCCTTATCGTTTGGTTTGTTAAGTGATGTGAAACCATTTGGGAAAACAATTTTTGATTTAGCAGACTATGCGGTTAGTAACATACTAATGCCACTTGGTGTTTTATTAGTTTCCATCTTTGTCCCTTTAAAAATGAAGAAAGATGTATTAATGAAAGAGCTTGGTGTAAGTAAAAATAAAGGCTATAAACTATTCGTATTATGGTTATTCTTACTTCGCTATATTGCACCAATTGCGATTATTATCGTATTCCTAAATGTGCTTGGAATTATATAAAAGAAAGGTAGCGTATCGAGATATGATACGCTACCTTTTTATTTTGCTTTTTTTTGCAATTCGTTTACTGTCACGAATTGATAGCCCTTTTTAGATAAAGAGTCTAAAATACCTTCAATAGTTTGCAGATTTTCATTAGATTCATCGTACATAGGGTGCAATAAAATGATAGAACCTGGTTTTACATTTTTACTAACATATTCAATTTTATCAGCTGTAGATGTATAAAAAGTATCAGGTTCAAGGTCCCATGTGATTGTTTCGATATTATTTTTATTTAAATAATAGGGCAGACCAATTAGCTTTTTACCGTTAGGTGGTCTAAAATCAATTTCGCCTGTAAATCCTGTTTGGCGGATTAATGAATTCGTTTTTTCTATTTCTTCTTTAATAAAAGAAGGTGTTTTAAAAACCATTCTGTTATGAGAATATGTATGATTTCCAAGTTGGTGTCCAGAGTGTACGATAGCTTCTCCTAACGATAGGTTTTTCTCTAATTCATTTCCGATTAAAAAGAAAGTAGCTTTTGCATTGTATCGATCTAGTAGCGGTAATATTTGTTTAACATTGTTAGTAGGACCATCATCAAAAGTTAAAGCAATCACTTTTTCATTTGTTTCTACTCGGTTTGTTAAACCTCCAAACAATTGAAAACTTCTTGCGTTCATCAATTTGTATGTTCCGAATAATGCTACAGTAATAATGAATAATGTAACGATTGTAATGATTATATTCTTTTTCATAACGCAACCTCACTATACTTTTGGATTGGACTAAAAAGTATTATATCAAACTAAGTAACTTCGTGCTTTAAAAAGGATGTGGATGCAAGGGGAAGAAATTTATCATATAATAAAATGCAAAAGGTATATTAGGAGGTATTGATATGGCGATTACAATTCAATTGCCAGACACTGCAGCGTCTCATGCAAAGCCAAGTATGGAAATGGCGATACTTTGCGTGGGGTAGACAAGTAATATACAATCGCCTAAATGAGCTCGTATCATTTTTTATATTTGGCTTTGCACCTTATTGAAATGAACCATAAAAAATAAGGGGCGAGCAGAAATGAAATATGTTAAAGCTGCGACGGTTTTACCAGAAAGTTTAATTGCTGAAATTCAAAAGTATATACAAGGTGAAACAATTTACATTCCAAAACAAGAAACAAAACATTATAAATGGGGTACACAATCTGGAGGAAGAAAACAACTAGATGAAAGAAACAAAGCTATTAAAGAAGCGTTTAAAAGTGGAATTTCCATTCATCAACTTGCGGAGGAGCATTTTCTTTCCGGAGAAACGATTAAAAAGATTGTGTATTCTAAATGAAAATAAAAGAGTCTAGTTCAATTATTAAATTGAACTAGACTCTTTTTGTTTTGTATCTATTGGATATGAATGGGCAAGATAATAGAAAAAATGTGCCGGCTTTTTACTAAATAGAATATAGAGCATTTGAGTGAAAAGCAGAAAGGTGAGCATATATGAATCATCTAGGACAAATAACGATAGAACTATTTTTTGGTTTTTTTGTGCTATTGATTGCTACTAAAATATTAGGGAAGACACAAATATCTCAGTTAACGCCATTTGATTTTATTTCTGCCATAGTTCTCGGAGAATTAGTAGGAAATACTATATATGATCCGGAAATAAAAGTATGGTCTATTTTATATGCAGTACTTGTATGGGTAGTGTTAATTTATACAATAGAAGTGATAACGCAAAAATTTAGAGGGACGAGAAGTTTTTTTGAAGGCTCTCCGTCAATCATTATCCGTAATGGATATATTGACCGGGAACAACTAAGTTCAAATCATTTGGACATTAATCAACTACAACAAATGCTAAGACAACAAAAAGATATATTTTCAATCCGAGAAGTTGAATATATGATTTTGGAACCTAATGGAAACATAAGTGTTCTGAAGAAAAGCAAATATGAATCTCCTACTATAAATGATTTAAGTTTAAAACATAAACCTGTATACTTACCGATTTCATTAATTAGTGATGGAAAAGTAGTGAAAGATAATTTGAGGGAAGCAGGTTTTGATGAAGGATGGCTTTATAAACAAATAAAGCAAAAAGGGATTACTAAATTTGAAGATGTATTATATGCAGAATGGAAAACAGATGATGGTTTCTTTTGTCAGGAAATGCCTCGGTAGAACATAGTCAGAGTATGTAATGTTCATTTCTAAGTTATCTTTTACATATCAAAAAGCTGAATCATTGTATACAATAAGACTAGATCAACAATTTGTATGGAGTGATAAAGATGGAAGCTTTTATTAGAAGTGATCAATACAATTTTATAAAGTCACAAGCTTATATTTTAGCAAATGGGCATGCAACGGCAAATGATAGAGGTGTAATTCAAGCGTTAAAATCACTTGCGATTGAAAAGATAATACATGTATTTGAGAATTTAACGGATGAACAGAAAGAGTTAATTGATACGGTATTAACAGTTCAAAATAGAGAAGATGCAGAATCGTTTTTAATGAAAATAAATCCGTATGTCATTCCGTTTCAGGAAGTTACAGCACAAACATTAAAAAAATTATTTCCTAAAGCGAAAAAATTAAAACTTCCTGATATGGAAGAACTGGACATGAAAGAATTATCTTATTTAAGCTGGATTGATAAAGGGTCAAGCAGGAAATTTATTATAGCGAAAAATGATAAAAATAAGTTTGTTGGTCTGCAAGGAACATTTCAAAGTTTAAATAAAAAAAGCATTTGTTCATTATGTCATGGGCATGAAGAAGTAGGAATGTTTTTAGTTGAAATTAAAGGTGATGTACCAGGAACTTTCGTTAGAAAGGGAAACTATATTTGCAAAGATGGTGTAGCTTGTAATCATAATATGAAATCGCTTGATAAGTTACAGGATTTTATTGAGAGACTAAAGAAATAAAATAGAAGACCTCTAGTATTTAAACTGGAGGTTTTTATTTTTGAAGAAGAAGTAATAGGTTCCTTTGGAGATGTAGATTTATAAAAAAGTTAGTTCATTTATAATGAAATTTGATGAAAATATCTATTTGGATACAGTTGCTTATATGCAAGGAGGTAAAACATGAATTACATTTCACCGAAAGAAGAGGTGTTAAAAGTGAAACGGTGGCCTAAAGATACGATAGCGGCGGGTCGTGGTCATACCGTTGCTCTTAAATCAGATGGCACGGTGGTAGCAATGGGACGAAATAAAGAAGGTGAATGCCATGTAAGCGGCTGGTGTAATATTGAAGCAGTCGCAGCGGGGTGGAATAAGCATGATCAATGTGATGTAAACGACTGGCATAATATTGTATCGGTTGCGGCGGGCTGGCGTCGTACCTTTGGCCTGAAACCGGATGGCACGGTGATAGCGGTGGGACGAAATAAAGAAGGAGAATGCAATATAAGTAGCTGGCGTGATATTGTGGCGATAGCGGTGGGTGACTGGCATACAGTCGGTCTTAAATTGGACGGAACGGTGACGACTGTGGGTAATAATCGGTATGACCAATGCAATGTAAGTAGCTGGCATGATATTGTGGCGATAGCGGCGGGATATCTTCATACAGTTGGTATTACATCTGACGGTATGGTGACGGCTGTGGGTAATAATAAACAGGGTCAATGTGATGTAAGAGAGTGGCGCAATATTGTGGCAATAGCGGCAGGGAGTAATCATACAATCGGACTTAAATTAGACGGTACCGTGGTGGCAGTGGGCTGGAATGAGTATGGTCAATGTAATGTAAGTGATTGGCGCGATATTGTAGCGATAGCGGCTGGTTGTGCGCATACGGTCGGACTTAAATCAGACGGCACGGTGGTCGCGGTAGGTAATAATGAATTTGGCCAATGTGATGTAGGTAACTGGAACGGTATTCGACTGCCGGTTAATTAGTTTTAACGACTGGATGATTCAACCATTTTATTAGTTTTAATATTTGTTGATGAGGAATAAAAATATTAAAATCTCAATAAATCGTTAGTACTATTATTCTATTCTAGGAGTAATTATGGCGTAAGATATGTAGGAAATGATCAAACGTGAATTTGCTAAATAAGAATCCTTTTTCAAAGATAAAAACGCATCGCACTTTAAAAAGAAAGCACGATGCGTTTTTATTATTTTTTTTGCCAATTTTCTTTTATAAAGTCTTCACGGCCAGATTCTTTTTGCTCGTTAGCATATTTCTCTGGATTCTTTTTATAGAAATGTTGGTGGTACTCTTCTGCTTCATAAAAAGGTGCAGCAGGAAGAATTTCAGTCACAATAGGATCTTTAAACATACCGCTTTCTGCTAGAGTTTGCTTCGATTTTTCTGCAAGCTCTTTTTGTGTTTCATTATGATAAAAAATTGCTGTGCGGTAAGAGGGACCACGGTCAAAGAATTGTCCGCCATCATCAGTTGGATCGATTTGCGGCCAATATAAATCTAGTAATTTTTGATAAGGAAAAATAGAAGGATCGAATGTAATTTGTACAACTTCTAAATGTCCAGATGTTCCAGTCTTTACTTGTTCGTATGTTGGGTTTTCTACATGACCACCTGCATAGCCGGAAAGTACTTTTTGAATACCGGGAAGCTCATCAAATGGTTTTACCATGCACCAAAAACAACCGCCTGCGAAGGTTGCGAGTTCGTATGTTTTTTCAGACATTGCTGTAATCCTCCTAAATGTATATGTTTTATATAGTATTATATAAATTGTTTTATTGCGCAATAAAAAAGATTTGAAAATATATGTTTTTTATAAACAAGATCCTCCGCTAACATCAATTAATTGTCCAGTAACCCAGCGGCTGTCTGGAGAAGCAAGAAAAGCAGCAGTATCGGCAATATCTTCTACTTCACCTAAGCGATTGAAGGCGGAAATAGTAGTAGCGTACTGTTTCATCATTGGGTCGCTCAATAGTTCTGCGTTCATATCTGTTTTAATAAAGCCTGGAAGTATTGCATTTACTGTTATTCCTCGTGCTCCGAGTTGTTTTGCAAGCGTGAAAGTCATCGTGTTAATTGCACCTTTCGTCATACTATATGCAACGAAATCAGGCAAAGAAATGCGGGTGGCAGCTGATGAAATATTAATAATTCGGCTATTATCACGTAAACGTGGTAGTGCTTGTTGAATGATAAAGAATGGTGCTTTTGCATTTACTGAAACCATTCTATCAAAAAATTGTTCAGTCGTTTCTTCAATAAAAGCACCAGGACCGATTCCAGCGTTGTTTATTAAAATATCAAATTGTGTTCCACCAGTTCTTTTTTGTAATTCGTTATCTAAAGAAATATACAGGTTGTCTACACCGTGTAAAGATTCAAGATTTGCACCGATAGAAAAAGCTAATCCGCCATTTGATTGAATTTCATGAACAGTTTCTTCAGCATCTTCTTTTCGATTTCCATAATGAACAGCAACTAATGCACCGTCGTTTGCTAACCGTTTTGCGATAGCACGTCCAATTCCTCGGCTTGCTCCTGTAACTAATGCTATTTTACCTTTTAACATAGTTTTCTCATCTCCTCATAAATTTTATATGTTTTTAAGTTATTTTTCTTTATGTAGTAATGCGAACATACTTAAGTAATATATGAGTATGTGTAAGAAGTTCATTCCGATTTTGTTTTGAGAAAAAATAAATAGATTTCTAGTGAATAGAATGAATTTTAATTTTTTTCTAAAAACATGTTGACAATGAAAAGAACCGCGTCCTATAATACGTGTAACAAATAAAAGTGAATTAAGAATTTTCTAACTTTATATGTTGTATATGCAAAGAAGAGGAAAGTAGATGATTATGGTCGTTTCAGAGAGCTACTCCTAGGCTGAGAGAGTAGTAGCAATCGAATCATTGAAGATCACCTCGGAGCATCGCTTGCGAAAGGGAAACTGAGTAGAGGGCGGCGGCATCGTCTCCGGTAAAAGGACGGAGGTCTGATTGGACCTATGAAGCTTATATTTCGTGAGAAGTATAAGGAAGCTGAGTGGTAACGCGAAACTCTCGCCTCAGCAATCAAAGCTACTAATTTGTAGTAGTTGATTGCTGAGGCGAGAGTTTTTATTTTAAAAAATAGAATAAAAGAATGCGAGGAAGAGGAGAGTAAATGATAAAGATTGTTTCAGAGAGCCGCCCAAAGGCTGTGAGGGTGGTAACAATTGAATCATTGAAAATCACCTCGGAGCACTGCTTTTGAAGTTAGTAAAAAGTAGCGGAGTTGTTTCCGATAGAAAAACAAAAGTCTAATTGGACTTGCAGAGCTTATATTTCGTGAGAAGTGTAAGGAAGCTGAGTGGTACCACGAGTCTCTCGTCTCAGCAATGGATTGCTACAAGTGTGTAAGTAATCGATTGTTGAGACGAGTATATTTTTAAGGTTAGTATACTGAATATTCTGTTAAAAATACTCATCTCAGCAATCGATATAGAAATAGATTGCAAAAACAGAGATAAAACAGAGGAGCGATGTGAGATGGGAAACCAGTCCATCTATATGAATGGGGAATTTGTAGAGAAAGAAAAGGCAGTTGTTTCAGTATATGATCACGGTTTTTTATACGGAGACGGTGTATTTGAAGGGATTCGTAGTTACGGAGGAAATGTATTTTGTTTAAAAGAACATGTGAAACGATTATATGAATCGGCGAAATCTATTTTACTTACAATTCCAATGACGGTAGATGAAATGGAAGAAGCAGTTGTACAAACATTGCAAAAAAATGAATACACGGATGCCTACATTCGATTAATTGTTTCAAGAGGAAAAGGTGACTTAGGGCTCGATCCGAGAAGCTGTGTGAAACCGAGCGTAATTATCATTGCAGAACAATTAAAGTTATTCCCTCAGGAATTTTATGATAATGGACTAAGCGTTGTGTCTGTTGCATCAAGACGTAATACGCCAGACGCATTAGACCCACGCATTAAGTCAATGAACTATTTAAATAACGTGCTTGTAAAAATTGAAGCGGCACAAGCGGGAGTGCTAGAGGCTCTTATGTTAAATCAACAAGGATATGTTTGTGAAGGGTCTGGAGATAATGTTTTCATTGTGAAAGATGGAAAAGTGTTAACACCTCCTTCGTACTTAGGGGCGCTAGAAGGTATTACGAGAAATAGTGTGATTGAGTTATGTGAGCGTCTAAGTATTCCATGTGAGGAAAGGCCATTTACTCGCCATGACGTATATGTAGCAGATGAAGTGTTTTTAACAGGAACTGCAGCGGAACTAATTCCTGTAGTGAAAGTAGATTCAAGAGAAATTGGAGATGGAAAACCAGGAGATGTAACAAAAAGATTAACCGAAGAATTTAAAAAATTAACGAGAGAAAGAGGAGTACGTGTTCCAGGATTGGCGGCAAGTTTAGCGTAAATAGGGAGAGGAGTTAATTAAAATGGAGGAACAGTATACAGCATGTGATGAACTGCAGAGTGAAGAAGCTACAGGTGCTGGACACGTTATTCAATGTTTGAAGAAATTAGGTGTAACGACCGTTTTCGGTTATCCAGGCGGAGCGATTTTACCAATATACGATGCGTTATACGAAAGTGGTTTAAAGCACGTGTTAACTCGTCATGAACAAGCTGCAATTCATGCAGCGGAAGGATATGCGAGAGCTTCTGGAAAGGTTGGGGTAGTCTTTGCTACCTCTGGCCCAGGGGCGACGAATTTAGTTACGGGTTTAGCAGATGCTTATATGGATTCGATTCCTTTAGTTGTCATTACAGGGCAAGTTGCAACGCCTTTAATTGGTAAAGACGGATTTCAAGAAGCGGATGTTGTCGGAATTACAGTACCTGTTACGAAGCATAATTACCAAGTTCGTGATGTAAATCATTTATCACGAACTGTGCAAGAAGCTTTTTACATCGCCGAAAGCGGGCGACCGGGACCGGTATTAATCGATATTCCAAAAGATGTTCAAAATGCAAATGTAATATGTTTCTTTAATGAAGAAGTGGAGATTCCAGGATATAAACCAGAACCTTTGTCAGACAGTTTGAAACTGAGGGAGGTAGCAAAATCAATTTCAAAAGCAAAACGCCCACTCCTTTATATCGGGGGAGGCGTCATTCATTCAGGCGGATCTGAAGAACTCATCAAGTTTGCGAGGGAGAATCGTATTCCAGTCGTTTCAACTTTAATGGGACTGGGTGCATATCCGCCGGGAGATCCGTTGTTTTTAGGAATGCTCGGTATGCATGGAACGTACACTGCAAATATGGCAGTAACAGAATGTGACTTATTACTGGCGTTAGGTGTTCGTTTCGATGATCGTGTAACAGGAAAATTAGAACTTTTTTCTCCGCATTCGAAAAAAGTACATATTGATATTGATCCTTCTGAGTTCCATAAAAATGTAACTGTAGAGCATCCGATTGTTGGTGATGTGAAAAAGGCGCTACATATGCTATTACATATGTCTATTTATTCACAAACAGATGAATGGCTTCAGAAAGTGAAGAAATGGCAAGAAGAATATCCACTTTCATATAAGCAAAAAGAATTTGAGTTAAAACCACAGCATGTTATCAACTTAGTAAGTGAATTAACGAATGGTGAAGCGATTGTCACGACAGAGGTAGGACAGCATCAAATGTGGGCTGCTCACTTTTATAAAGCGAGAAAACCACGGACTTTCCTAACATCAGGGGGATTAGGGACGATGGGATTTGGTTTTCCAGCAGCAATTGGTGCTCAGCTTGCAAAAGAAGAAGAACTTGTCATCTGTATTGCTGGTGATGCTTCTTTCCAAATGAACATTCAAGAGCTGCAAACAATTGCTGAAAATAATATTCCTGTCAAAGTATTCATCATAAACAACAAATTTTTAGGAATGGTAAGGCAATGGCAAGAAATGTTTTATGAAAACCGTTTGTCGGAATCGAGAATTGGGTCACCAGATTTTGTGAAAGTAGCAGAAGCTTATGGTGTAAAAGGGCTAAGAGCAACAAATTCGTTTGAGGCGAAAAAGGTAATGTTAGAAGCATTTTCTCATGAAGGTCCTGTCGTAGTTGACTTTTGTGTAGAAGAAGGTGAGAACGTCTTTCCAATGGTTCCGCCAAACAAAGGGAATAACGAAATGATTATGAAGAGGTGGGAAGAATGAGTCATACTTTTTCATTAGTTATTCATAACGACCCGAGCGTCTTATTACGTATAAGCGGAATTTTTGCTCGGCGTGGTTATTATATTTCTTCTTTAAATTTAAACGAAAGAGATACAAGTGGTGTTTTTGAAATGAAACTAACAGCAGTTTGTACTGAAAATGAAGCAACGTTACTTGTCAATCAGTTGAAAAAATTAATCAATGTACTGCAAGTAAATAAATTATAAGGAGTGTATGGAATATGAAAACTTATTATGAGAAAGATGCAAATTTAGAGCTATTAAAAGGGAAAACAGTTGCGGTAGTCGGATATGGATCTCAAGGTCATGCACAAGCACAAAATTTACGGGATTCTGGTGTGGAAGTTGTAGTTGGTGTTCGCCCTGGTAAGTCATATGAAGTAGCAAAAGCTGATGGATTTGAAGTAATGTCTGTTTCAGAAGCGGTTCGAACCGCACAAGTTGTACAAATGTTATTGCCGGATGAACAACAAGCGTATGTATATAAAACAGAAGTAGAAGAGAATCTTCGTGAAGGACAAATGTTACTTTTCTCACATGGTTTTAATATTCACTTCGGACAAATTAATCCGCCAAGTTACGTAGATGTAGCGATGGTCGCGCCGAAAAGTCCAGGTCATCTCGTTCGCCGTGTATTCCAAGAAGGAAATGGTGTCCCAGCATTAGTCGCAGTGCATCAAGATGCAACGGGAACAGCATTAAGTGTAGCACTAGCGTATGCCAAAGGTGTAGGTTGTACACGTGCAGGTGTAATTGAAACGACATTCCAAGAAGAAACAGAGACAGACTTATTCGGTGAGCAAGCAGTACTTTGCGGAGGAGTAACAGCACTTGTGAAAGCTGGTTTTGAAACGTTAACGGAAGGTGGATATCGTCCTGAAATTGCATACTTTGAATGTTTGCATGAATTAAAGTTAATTGTTGATTTAATGTACGAAGGCGGATTAACGAATATGCGTCATTCTATCTCAGATACGGCAGAGTTTGGAGATTATGTAACAGGATCGAGAATTGTTACAGATGAAACGAAGAAGGAAATGAAACGTGTTCTTACAGAAATTCAGCAAGGTGAATTTGCGAAGAAATGGATTTTAGAAAATCAAGCAGGGCGTCCAACGTATAGTGCGATGAAAAAAGCAGAACAAAATCATCAGCTAGAAAAAGTAGGAGCAGAGCTTCGTGAAATGATGAGCTGGATTCATGCACCGAAAGAATTAGTAAAGAAATAGATTAATAGAGTATAAGTGAAAAATATGTAAGAGGGGATTTGACAAGATGAGAAGTGACATGATTAAAAAAGGTTTTGATAAAGCTCCGCATCGTAGTTTATTAAAAGCAACTGGTTTAAAAGATGAAGATTTTGATAAACCATTCATAGCAATTTGTAATTCTTTTATTGAAATTATTCCAGGTCATAAGCACTTAAATGAGTTTGGGAAACTTGTTAAAGAAGCAGTACGTGCAGCAGGCATGGTTCCATTTGAATTTAATACAATTGGAGTAGATGACGGTATTGCGATGGGTCATATCGGTATGCGTTATTCGCTTCCGAGTCGTGAAATCATTGCAGATTCAGTAGAAACGGTTGTAAATGCACACTGGTTTGACGGAATGATTTGTATTCCAAACTGTGACAAAATTACACCAGGTATGATGATGGCTGCACTTCGAATAAACATTCCAACTGTTTTCGTTTCAGGTGGTCCGATGGCAGCGGGGAAAACATCTAAAGGGGAAGTTGTCGATTTAAGTTCTGTTTTTGAAGGGGTAGGAGCCTATCAATCTGGGAAAATTTCAGAAGAAGAATTAAAGGATATTGAAGATCATGGCTGTCCATCTTGTGGTTCTTGTTCCGGTATGTTTACAGCGAACTCTATGAACTGTTTATGTGAAGTGTTAGGTTTAGCTCTTCCTGGTAACGGGAGTATTTTAGCGATTGATCCAAGACGTGAGGAGTTAATTAAACAAGCAGCAGAAAAATTAAAAATTTTAATTGAAAGAGATATTAAACCACGCGACATTGTAACAGAAGAAGCAATTGATGATGCGTTTGCACTTGATATGGCGATGGGTGGATCAACGAATACAGTATTACACACGTTAGCACTCGCACAAGAGGCGGGGTTAGATTACGATATGAACCGCATTGATGCAGTTTCAAGACGTGTACCGCATTTATGTAAAGTAAGTCCAGCTTCTAATTGGCATATGGAAGATATCGATCGCGCAGGCGGGATTAGTGCAATTTTGAAAGAGATGAGCCGAAAAGAAGGGGTACTTCACCTTGATCGTATAACTGCTACTGGGCAAACATTAAGAGAAAATATTGCTCATGCAGAGATTCAAGATAAGGAAGTTATTCATTCTCTAGAAAATCCTCATAGTGAAGAAGGAGGATTACGTATATTAAAAGGAAACCTTGCGAAAGACGGAGCGGTTATTAAAAGCGGAGCAACAGAAGTAAAACGATTTGAAGGACCTTGCGTTATTTTTAATTCACAAGATGAGGCGCTTGCCGGCATTATGCTTGGGAAAGTTAAGAAAGGAGATGTAGTTGTTATTCGCTATGAAGGACCAAGAGGCGGACCTGGTATGCCGGAAATGTTAGCACCAACATCAGCAATTGCTGGTATGGGATTAGGAGCAGATGTTGCACTTTTAACTGATGGTCGCTTCTCTGGTGCTTCACGTGGTATTTCGGTAGGGCATATTTCACCAGAAGCAGCAGCTGGCGGAACGATTGCACTTCTTGAACAAGGAGATATTGTATGTATTGATGTTGAGGAACGCTTGTTAGAAGTGAGAGTTAGTGATGAGGAATTAGAGAAGCGTAAAAAAGGGTGGAAACGACCAGAACCAAAAGTGAAAACTGGGTGGCTTGGACGTTATGCACAAATGGTAACATCGGCGAATACAGGTGCAGTTCTGAAAATCCCGAATTTTGATTGAGCCAATATAAAAAGAGATAAGGATGATATAAAATGGTGCAAAATGTAAAGGAGAGAGTGAAAATTGAAGATATCTTAATGGCTCATAATTGCATGAAAGATATCGTTATTAAAACACCGTTACAACGAGATTCAGTTTTATCTGAGAAATATGAATGTGACGTATATGTTAAGCGAGAAGATTTACAAGTTATTCGTTCTTTCAAAATTCGTGGTGCGTATAATTTAATTCAAAGTTTACCGAAAGAAAAGTTACAAAATGGTGTTGTTTGTGCAAGTGCTGGTAATCATGCACAAGGAGTTGCTTATACGTGTAATTTATTGAAGATTCCGTCAAAAATTTTCATGCCGACAACGACACCTAAGCAAAAAGTATCACAAGTTGAATTTTTCGGTGGTGATTTCGCAGACATTGTATTAGTTGGTGATACATTTGATAGTTCTTTCCAAGAGGCGCAGCGCTATTGTGTAGAAAATAGGATGACATTTGTACATCCGTTTGATGATCCGTATGTCGTTGCTGGTCAAGGAACAGTCGCTGTTGAAATTATGCATGATATGGAGAAACCAGTTGATTATATATTTACAGCAATTGGCGGTGGTGGATTAGCATCTGGTATTGGTACATATGTAAAGGGGGTTAGTCCTACTACAAAGGTAATCGGTGTAGAACCGATGGGAGCTGCATCTATGAAAGAAGCTTTTCTTCAAAATGAAAATGTTGCATTAGAAAAGATTGATAGTTTTGTTGATGGAGCAGCTGTTAAGAAGGTAGGAAAGTTAACTTTTGAAACATGTAAAGATGTAATTGATGATATTGTTTTAGTACCGGAGGGAAAGGTTTGTACAACGATTTTAGAACTGTATAAGAAAAATGCGATTGTAGCAGAGCCAGCTGGTGCGCTTTCTATTGCGGCACTTGATCTATACAGAGATGAAATAAAGGGAAAAACAGTTGTATGCACGTTAAGTGGTGGAAATAATGATATTGATAGAATGCAAGAAATGAAAGAACGATCCCTTATTCATGAAGGATTAAAGCACTATTTCATCATTGAATTTCCGCAACGTTCAGGAGCACTACGAGAGTTTCTTGATAAAGGATTAGGACCGGAAGATGATATTACTCGCTTTGAGTATATTAAGAAACATAATAAAGAAAATGGTCCAGCTTTAGTGGGGGTAGAATTAAAGCATAAGGAAGACTATGAAGCTTTAATTACTCGTTTTCAAGAAAATAACATTCAATTCGTGGAGCTTAATAAAAATCCTGTGCTGTTTGATTTACTTATTTAATAAAAGAAAAGAGTTAACATACAATTCTACTTGAAATAAAAAAGGTAGATACAAGCGGAGGGAAATCCTGCTTGTTCTATCTTTTTTATTCTTTGAAAGTTAAACGAAATACGCTCCATATTCAAGAAGGATAAAGCTAGTTAACCAAAAAAGTATTGCAATACGAATGATTACATACATTGTAAATTCAAAGGGAGTAAGTTTTCTCTCTCGCTTTATTTTTCTTAGAAGTCTAACAGAAAAAAATGAACATAAAAGCAGGATCGCTATAGATATTTTATACACGTTTTCTAACAGACTTATATTTTCTAATAAGTTTTTCAGCATATTCATCACCTATCCCGTAATGTATGTTACAGAGAAATGAATCTCGTGCTGTTTAGTTGCGTTTGTTTATTATTTTCCCAGTGTCATCAATTTCTACATCAGTTGAAACCGTTTGTAAATATTGCAGTGCTTTTTTCTTTTCTTCTTCATTTACAGGAGAAACTTGGTTGTTGCGAATGATGTAAGGATTGAATGACATTTGGACATCCTTACCTTTAAAGGTTAAAGTTAATACGCCTGTTTCGGCACTCTTTCCATTTACATAATTCGGGAATAAAAAGTTTCCTAACGAGTATGCGATAGGAACTTTATTGTAATACTCAAATCCTTGTAACCAATGCGGGTGACTTCCAACGATTGCATCAGCACCCGCCTCTACCATTTTCGGAACATATTGTTTCTGGTATTCTATTGGGCGATTAGATTTTTCGACGCCCCAATGCATATAGACGATTACATAATCAGCATCTTTCTTTTGCTCTTGAATCGTTTTTGTTACAAGATCTAGGTCATATCCGTTTGCAACGCCGGGTTTATTGTCACCAGCTACCCAATTAAAGTTGGGCATAAAGCGTACAAAGGAAAGAAATTTAAACTTTTTTCCTTTTACAGTTAGTTCACGAGCAGTATAAGCATCTTCAGCATTTTTTCCGGCTCCAGTGTAAGGTAGTTTTAATTTTTCGACGTGAGAAATGGTGTCTATTAGTCCATCTTGCCCATAATCAAGCGTATGGTTATTGCCAATGTTCACGATGTCATATCCGGTGTTTTTAATGGCTTGTAGTGTGGATGGATCACTTTTAATCCAAAATTGTTGCCCAGGTACTTTTTTTTCTCTCGTTGTAAATGC
The DNA here is from genome assembly GCF_038003645.1 of Bacillus sp. FSL E2-0195. Classification (NCBI taxonomy): domain Bacteria; kingdom Bacillati; phylum Bacillota; class Bacilli; order Caryophanales; family Bacillaceae; genus Bacillus; species Bacillus sp. FSL E2-0195. The sequence continues at coordinate 1,762,614 of NZ_JBBOPN010000001.1, forward strand.
TGACTCTAAATTAACAAAAGAAATATCAGCTTTCGTTATTTCTTCTTTTACGTGTTGGAATGGATAATCAGCCCCATTTTTTTCGATTACGGGACGTAATTGCCAATCGAACATTGTATCACCAGAGAAGGTGAGTGTGATTTCAGGGTCTTCGGTTTTCTTTTCGCTTTTTGAAGCTGTTTTACTAGATTTGTTTTGCATATCAGGTTTGTCTTTCGCTTTTGAAATAAAAGAGTAGTTGATTAATAAAACAATTGGTGTAATGAAAAAGGCTATTAACAGAAATCGTTTTAGTAAAGTTTTCATAAATACCTTCCCTTTTGAGTTTATCCCGCAATTAGATTAACAATGAATCTACTAAAGGCAATCGGTCTTTGTATAGTTAGAAAAAAATAGCGGGTTATGTAGTGAAAAACGTTTGTTAATATTCACAATATTACGTTAACATATAGGTAACCTGTAAATCAATGTATAAACCAAAATATAGAAATAAAGAATTCGAAGGGTGAAGAATGAGAAATGGTTATATTAGGAGCAGTTGTAAATGGGATTTGTATTATATTTGGTACTTTACTTGGTAAATTATTTAGTGCGATTCCAGAAAGTATGAAGGGAACAATTATGCATGCAATTGGTTTAGCGGTTACTGTACTTGGACTTCAAATGGCATTAAAAAGTGAAAATTTTCTTGTTGTCATACTAAGTTTAGTTATTGGTACGGTAATCGGAGAATGGCTACAATTAGAAGAAAGGTTAAAACTGTTAGGGGATTGGCTAGAAAATAAAGTTGGATCGAAAGGGAAAGGGAGCATATCAGAAGGCTTTGTAACAGCCACGCTTATTTTTGCAATCGGAGCGATGGGGATACTTGGTGCATTGGACAGTGGGATTCGCGGAAATCATGATATTTTATTTACAAAGGCGATTATCGATGGATTCATTTCTATTATATTAACGACAACTCTAGGAATTGGCGTAGTATTTTCAGCGATTCCAGTGATTTTATATGAGGGAGGTATTGCAGTTTTTGCAACACAAATTAATAGTTTTGTTCCAAAAGAATTAATGAATCAATTTATAGTGGAAATGACGGCTACTGGCGGTATTATGATATTCGCAATCGGATTAAACTTACTTGAATTTATTAAAATTAAAGTGGCAAATTTACTTCCAGGCATATTAATGGTTGGAGTAATTGTTTCTATTATATACGGTTATGGTTTGATAATAAGTCATTAGGGGAAGGGATATAGATGATGGAATTCCAATTTACAAAACGTGCATATAAAATATTGGAGATTGCAGCAGAAGAGGCTGAGTGTAGTAAAGGTATTATCCATCCAGTTCATCTATTTATAGGAGCTTGTAAGGAAGGTACTGGAGTTTGCGCGGAGTTACATATGTATTTATTTCACACGGTGGGTATGGATTTTTTAGCAAAGATATCGTTACTCCAACAATATTATGCAAATGAAATAGAATACATAAATGTTGGGGAGTTTAAAGTTTCAAATAAGACGATAGAAGTTTTAAAAGTAGCGAAGAAACGGATGGAACATTTTCAGCAAATAGTAATAAATGAAGGGCATGTTTTATATGCAATTTTTCAAGGGGATACAGTTATTGATAAGGTTATAAGTGAAAAGATGAAAAAAGATCTATTGCAAATTACATCTGAACCAAGAGACTTGACGGTTGCATTAACAATATTTGATCCTATTTGTAATAGTTTAAGCTGTAATATTAGAAAAGCGATCTCTTCTGATTTTGAAAAGTTGGCACGTTTTGTTAAGGATGAATTTGGTGAGCGTTGGTTAAAATCTTTAGATTATGGATTTCGGACATATAAAGAAGAGTTACCTATTTTTATTGCTGAACAAGGAGGAGAAATCATTGGTTTCGCTTGTTACGATGTTGTGAGAGGAAAGAAAGGGTTGTTTGGCCCGATGGGTACAGCGAAACATAATCGTGTGAACGGTGTTGGGAAGACGTTATTGAATCATTGTTTATATAACATGAAGAAAAGCGGATATGAGTATGCAATTATAGGACAAGCAGGTCCGATTGAGTTTTACGAGCGATGCTGTAATGCACGTTTAATACCCATAGGAGATAATTAACTCTATCCCTTTGCAAAGAATGCAAAGGGATAGAGTTTTATTATGTATAAAGCAAATTACTAAACTTTTTCTAGAAAACGGTGTAGAATGGGTATCGAATGAAAGAAGGTGTGAAAATGGCCAGCTGGAAACGAAATTTAATGATTTGTTGGCTAGGTTGTTTTACCACTGCAGCCGGTATGAGTTTAGTAATTCCTTTTTTATCTTTTTATATTGAGGAATTAGGGGTGACCGGCACTTCTAGTATTGCACAGTGGTCGGGACTTGCATTTGGTGTGACATTTTTAATGGGTGCGATCGTATCACCAATATGGGGCAAGCTTGGTGATATACATGGTCGGAAATTGATGCTTATACGTGCGAGCCTTGGTATGGCGATAATTATGACGCTTATGGGGTTTGTGACAGATGTGTATCAATTAGTCGCACTTCGGTTTTTAATGGGATCGGTATCAGGTTTCCTTTCTACAGCGATGACACTTATTGCTGCAGAAACTCCGCAAGAACATTCAGGTTGGGCAATTTCTACAATCTCAACTGGAGGCGTGAGCGGTTCATTACTTGGGCCGATACTCGGAGGTTATTTGTCAGAGTTAATCGGAATGCGCCATGTTTTTCTAGTTACAGGAGCTTTCTTATTCCTGTCCTTTCTTATCGTCTTTTTCTTCTTACATGAGGAGAAACATTCTGCTAAAGAAAAAAAGGCACAGCCGAAAAAAGTATGGACGATGGTCCCTGCAAAACATTTAATAATAAGTTTATTTGTAGCAACGTTTATTATTCAGCTTGCAAATATGTCGATTCAACCTATTATTACGTTGTACGTAAAGCATTTGGCAGGACCAGGAACAGATCATATTGAAATGCTTGCAGGTGCAGTCATGTCTGCGACAGGATTAGCAGTTATTTTAGCAGCTCCTAAGCTAGGAAGATTATCAGATCATATTGGACCTCAAAAAACGTTAGTTGTAGCGTTGTTTGCTGCAGGAATTATTTTTATTCCGCAAGCATTTGTAACCTCAGCTTGGCAACTATTAATTCTTCGCTTTTTATTAGGTATTGCACAAGCAGGACTATTACCTTCCGTACAAACTCTACTAAAACAACATACGCCAACCCATGTAACGGGACGAATATTTGGATATAATCAATCGTTTCAGTTTTTAGGAAATATGATTGGGCCAGTACTTGGTGGACAAATTGCAGCTCATGCAGGCTTCCAATATGTTTTCTTCTCTACATCATCACTATTATTTATTGCGTGCATTTGGGTTTATTTTCATAGTAAGAACGAAGAGGTATCAGAGAAACGACATTTGGAAGTTAGTTAACTATGTGAATGAAAAACAGAAAAAGGATGAAGCAATATTGCTTCATCCTTTTTCATTAAAATTGAAGGCAAAGATAACTTAATGTACCAAGCTCGTAGCTACGGTGAATGACCGTACCGTCGTTCTCACCACTACCCATCGCGATAAATAGAGGAACAAAATGTTCCGCTCTTGGTACAGCTAATTGTGCATGAGGAGCATTTCTTTCCCAGTTAAACAATGCATCTTTATCGCTAGTATGCATATGATTTATAATCCAATCATCAAATTCAATCGCCCATTGTTCCGGAGTTGTTTCATTCCATTTTAATGCTCGTAAATTATGAACAGTAACTCCGCTGCCGATTACTAAAATATCTTCTTGTCCAAGTCCTTTTAGTGCTTCTCCAATTTCAAATTGTTCTTTTGCAGGAAGGAATGGATTTACTGATATTTGTACGACAGGAATATTGGCTTCTGGGTACATACGATGCAGGAGTGTCCATGAGCCATGATCTAAACCTCTCGTCATATTATGATGGACTGGAATGCCTTTGTTTTTAAATTTTGTTTCTAGCATAGACGCAATGCTAGAAGAGCCTTTCGCATGATATTTGATTTCGTATAACTCAGGAGGAAAACCTCCAAAGTCATAAATTGTTTCATATACTTCATCTGAAGAGGAGATCGTTAATACTTCACTTTCCCAGTGAGCGGTAAAAATAACAATAGCTTTCGGTTTATATGTTTCTCCAAGTGTCTTTAAAAAGCGTGTATAGTCTGTATCTTGAATAGCAAGCATAGGTGATCCATGTGCTAAAAATAGTGAGGGCATCATGATTAAAACCTCCTAAAAATATATTAATTACTTTATGTAAGTAACTATATAATTTTATTTTAAATTCGTCAAGATAATAGTTTAATATGTAATCGGAAAAATAGATCATTTGTCATAATGAAAGCAATTGCATATAATACATAATAAGAATAATGAATGTTTATTCATTATAAAAAAAGATATACATAATAGATTTGGAGGCTGTCGGAATGAGCATACAGGAAAATTTCGTTACGGCATTGGATAAATCGGAAATTTACTTGCGTAAATGGTTACCAGAAGGAAATCCGCGGGGAATTGTTCAAATTGCACATGGTATGACAGAACATGCAGGTGTTTATACAGAATTTATTGATGCCTTATTAGAAGCAGGATATGGTGTTTATGCTCATGATCATAAAGGGCATGGAAAAACAGTAAAAAGAGAAGAAGACTATGGTCATTTTGAACCAAATGTAGGTTGGAATCAGGCTGTGTCTGATGTTATCTTTGTTTCGGAAATGATAAAAGAAGAGCAGACATGCCCGTTATTTTTACTTGGACATAGTATGGGTTCTTTTTTATCAAGACGTGCTGTACAATTTAAAGGTGAATTATATGATGGATTCCTTATTTCAGGAACTGGTGGAAATCCAGGGCTTTTAGGAAGTATCGGTCATAAAGTAGCGACAATTGAGATGAAACTACGCGGGCCCAAAACGAAAAGTCCGATGCTGAACTTCTTATCTTTCGGAAACTTCAACTCGCACTTTAAGCCAAATCGTACGAAATTTGATTGGTTATCTTCAGATATTAATCAAGTTGATAAATATATTGCGGATCCGTTATGTGGATTTATTTGCACGACTAGTTTTTACCGAGAATTGTTTCATGGAGTTCTAGAAGTAAATAAAATAGAAGAATACAAGAAGACACCAAAAAATCTTCCAATACATATATTCTCTGGTGATCGTGATCCTGTTGGGGATATGGGGGAAGGTGTAAAAGAAGTATACGAAAACTATAAAAAATGTGGTGTGAAAGATGTAACACTTCGTTTATATGAAAATGGTAGACATGAAATGTTCCATGAAGTGAATAGAGAAGATGTATTTCAAGATTTGATTTCATGGTTAGATGAGCATATTGTATAAGAAGAAACCTCACTTCATGCTGAAGTGAGGTTTTTTGAAAAATTGGAGGATTGATTATGAGTGAATTTGTAAATAAAGAATATGTAGAAATAGATTTTCAAGATATCTGGATAAAAGACGAGGAATTGAAAAATTGTACCTTCATAAAATGCCGTTTTAGAGGGATAGATGCATCAGAAGTTTTTACTAAAAATTGTAATTTCATAGAATGTGATTTTACTGGTACTCTTTTTAATGCTTCTATCCATCAAGGAACTACGTTTGCTAATTGTAGGTTTTTTGGTGCGAATTTATTTGTATCTAAGTTTGAAGAATGTAAAATGACTGGTTCGGATTTCGAAGAGGCGAATTTAGACGGAATAACAATTATATCAGGCGATTGGTCATATACGAATTTAAGGTTTGCGAACTTAAGTAAACAAATGTTAAAGGGTATTCGTTTAATTGAAGCTGACCTATATGAATGTAATTTAGAAAAAGCAGATTTGCGTGAAGCGGATTTAACGGGCGCACAATTAGGTAAGGTGAAACTTAGTGGGGCGGATTTAAGAGGAGCTGTGGTTGATAGAGTTGATTTTAAAGCTTTTGATTTAAAAAACGTGAAATTAGATATAGCGCAGGCGGTTGCAGTTGCGAGATGTTATGGAGCAAAGGTGAATTAAATCATTTGTAACACCGTTCAATATATTGAACGGTGTTACAAATAGTAATGATTTTTAAAAATTGCCTTTTACCGCTTTTATAATATGATGTGTGAAATTGCTAATGTCAGGAGATGCTGAATATGGATAGCATAAAGATTAAACAACTATATGAAGCATTAAGAAAATCTTGGTCAATAGAAACGAGTTCTAAGTGGACGAGCGAAAGCCCAGCAAAGGGACAATGTGGTGTAACGGCCCCTATTGTCCAAGAATTGTGCGGGGGAGAGATAATAAAGACGAAGATAGGTGAAGTATGGCATTTCTACAATAAAGTAGATGGGAAAAGGTATGATTTTACTAGGACCCAATTTCATGAAACATTAAACTATATGGACATGAAGTCGAGCCGTGAAGAAGCATTTGCAGATACAAATGAAAAACAATATAGCATTTTGAAGGAAAAGACAACGAAAGAATTAAAATTATCTTTTGACTCTTAATCTTCAATAAGTTACTATAATGGTGGTAACTAATTAAAGGGAACTTCATAGAGTTGAAAGGGGAAATACTTTTGAAAACAACTTATGTAAACGCTACAATTGCAACGATGAATGAACAAAATGAAGTGATAGAAAATGGATATATCATTGTAGAAAATGATCAAATTATAGATATAAATAGCGGAGAATTCGCTAACGATTTTGAAGTAGATGAAGTAATTGACATGAAAGGAAAGTGGGTTTTACCAGGGCTTGTCAATACACATACACATGTTGTTATGAGCCTTTTGAGAGGTATCGGAGATGATATGTTATTGCAGCCATGGCTTGAGACGAGAATTTGGCCACTTGAAAGTCAGTTTACGCCAGAGCTTGCGGTCGCTAGCACGGAATTAGGATTACTTGAAATGGTGAAAAGTGGTACAACATCATTCTCTGATATGTTTAATCCTATTGGAGTAGACCAAGATGCAATTATGGAAACGGTATCAAGGAGTGGAATGCGTGCTGCTGTTTCAAGAACTTTATTTAGCTTTGGAACGAAAGACGATGAAAAGAAAGCAATTGAAGAAGCTGAGAAATATGTGAAGCGTTACTATAACGAAAGTGGTATGTTAACTACGATGGTTGCACCACATAGTCCATATACATGTTCCACAGAACTGTTAGAAGAGTGTGCTCGTATTGCAGTAGAAAATCAAACGATGGTTCATATTCATCTTTCTGAAACAGAGCGTGAAGTACGTGATATTGAAGCACAGTATGGGAAGCGTCCAGTAGAATATGCAGCAAGTTGCGGATTGTTTAAACGCCCAACAGTTATTGCACACGGTGTAGTATTAAATGAAAATGAGCGTGCATTTTTAGCAGAACATGATGTTCGAGTAGCTCATAACCCAAATAGTAATTTAAAACTAGGTTCTGGTATAGCGAATGTAAAAGCGATGCTAGAAGCAGGAATAAAAGTAGGAATTGCAACAGATAGTGTGGCGTCTAACAACAATTTAGATATGTTTGAAGAAATGCGCATTGCAACATTATTACAAAAAGGTATTCATCAAGATGCAACAGCGTTACCAGTTGAAACAGCTCTTACACTTGCGACTAAAGGAGCTGCTGAAGTAATCGGGATGAAACAAACGGGCTCACTTGAGGTTGGAAAGTGTGCTGATTTTATTACGATTGACCCATCTAATAAGCCGCATTTACAACCGGCAGATGAAGTGTTATCACATCTTGTGTATGCAGCTAGTGGAAAAGATATAAGCGATGTAATTATTAATGGTAAACGTGTCGTTTGGAATGGTGAATGTAAAACATTAGATGAAGAGCGTATTATATTTGAAGCAAGTCGTTATAAACGAGGTTTACAAAGATAGGTAATTATATATCAGTTGAGAAAGCTATCCTTTTTTAAAAGGATAGCTTTTTTCTTGAACGAATAAATATTCAAAAGAATGTCGCATCTTTCTGTTAGTATTTCTGCTATAATATATAACGCTTTATAATATTTTATACTTAAGGAGAACAACTCATGAAGCGAAAAAAGAGCCATTTAATAGTAATGGCACTTGTTACAACTTTATTATTAGCAGCTTGTAATAATAAAGCGAATAAAAGTGACACAGAGGCAAAAAAACAAGTATTAAATGTAACGGTATCAGAAGAAATTCCTTCTCTTGATACTACAAAAACGATGGATGGTACATCAGCGCACGTTATGCAAAACATATTTGAAGGGTTATATGTATTAGATGATCAAGATCAGCCTATTCCAGCAGTAGCAAAATCGTTTGAAAGAAGTGAAGATGGTAAAAAATATACATTTGATTTGCGTAAAGATGCAAAATGGTCAAATGGAGACAGTGTAACAGCCAATGATTTTATGTTTGCGTGGAGACGGGCGGTAAGTCATGAAACAGCGTCTCAATATGCGTATATGCTCTTTTACGTGAAAAATGCGAAAGAGATAAATAAGGGAACAATGCCTCTTGATGAACTTGGGGTTAAAGTTATAAATGATTATAAGTTAGAAGTGGAACTAGAACAGCCAATTCCGTATTTTTTACAGTTGTTAGCGTTACCTATATACTTACCACAGCACGAATCATTTTTAAAAGAACAAGGAGAGAATTATGCATTGGAACCTAGTAATCTCATATATAACGGTCCATTTGTATTAGAGAAGTGGAAGCATGAACAAGAATTTCAATTAAAGAAAAATGATATATATTGGGATAAAAAGAAAGTGAAATTAGAAGAAATAAACTTTCAAATTGTGAAGGATACAGTGACAGCAGTAAATTTATATGAAGCTGGCGATTTGGATCGAGTACCAATTAATTCTCAATTTGTAGACAAGTATAAAGGGAATAAGCAATTGCATATGTCGAGCGATCCTGGAATTGCTATGCTACGTTTTAATGAAAAAAATAATGCGTTAGCAAATAAGAAAGTACGTCAATCTATTTCATTAGCGTTAAATAAGAAGGATTTTGTTGCTCACTTTATTAATAACGGGGCAAAACCTGCAAGTGGACTTGTACCAGTTGGTCATGTAAATGAAGAGACTGGTAAAGATTTTAGAAAAGAAAACGGAGATCTTTCTCCATATGATTTGCAAAATGCGAAAAAGATTTGGGAAGAAGCGAAAAAAGAAGTTGGAGTAGAACAAATAAAACTCGAGTTTTTAACGTTTGAACAAGATAACGCAAAACGTATGGCGGAATATATAAAAGGTGACTTAGAGAAGAATTTGCATGGATTAACGATACAAATTAAACAACAGCCATTTAAGCAAAAATTACAATTAGAACAAACAGGTGATTACGATATATCTATGGTAAATTGGGGACCAGATTATAAAGATCCAATTAGTTATTTAGAGCTATTTACGACAAGTAATCCAAATAATAAAATGAATTATTCTAATCCTCATTACGATGAGCTAATAAAAAAAGCTAAAAATGATCTTATACTAGATCAAAAGAAAAGATGGGAAGCGTTGCGAGAAGCTGAGCAGGTCATATTAGAGGACGCTGCGGTAGCACCGCTTTATCATATTGGTTCCGCTTATGTACAAAAGGATTATGTAAAAGGAATTGAAAAGCATCAATTTGGTGGCGTTTATACTTATAAGAATGCTTATATCGATAATAAGTAAAACTATTAATCAAAAAAGAAACCTTACTTTTAAAAGTGAGGTTTCTTTTTTTGGAATTATATCTATTAAACGGATTTTAATAAAGAATAAAAATTCGTATCATATGGGATATCATCTTGATACATATAGTTTTTTAGAATCCCTTCTTTTTCAAATCCTAATTTTAATAGCACTTTATTTGAAGCTTCGTTTTCAAGAAATACAATTGCCCCGATACGTTTTAAATGGAGCGTATGGAAGCCATAAGATATAATTTCAGAAACTGCCTCAGTAGCATATCCATTTCCCCAGTGTTCAGGCAAAAAGGCATAACTTATATTTGCTCGTTTATGTTCAGAAGACCAATCATGAAAACCAATTGTTCCAATGAGCCCTTTCTTGTCTTTTAATTCGATTCCCCATTTAATGCCGCTTCTTGCGTTGTACCCCAACTTAAAATTAGTAAGGATTTGTTTTACTTGATCCAAATTTTTCAATGGTTTTTGACCATAATGGCGCAGGACATCGGTATTAGAAAAGCACTGTAATATACTCGGTGCATCTTCGTCGGTAAGTTCTCGTAAAATGAGTCGGTTGGTTTTTAATATAGGAAACATATTTTCACTCCATTTCTTATGAAACTAGAATGTATTTGTTATTATATAATTTAATCTGAAAATAAAGATTATTCAAGAGGAAAGTATGGTTTTGATTTGTGATAAAATTGATTGTGGAATATATTTCAAAAAGAGGTTTGTATATGGAGAAAAACTCAATTTTAATTGTAGATGATGATCGAGATATTATTCGATTCGTTAATGAAAATTTAAAACAAGAAGGTTTTAGTGTTTTTAGTGCTGACAACGGAGAAGAGGCGTTAGAGGTATTGAATAATAATGATGTTCAACTTGCTATCCTTGATGTTATGATGCCTCAAATGGATGGGATTGAATTGTGTAGAAGGATAAGAGAGAAATATAGTTTACCAATTATGTTTTTAAGCGCGAAATCATCGGACGTAGATAAAGTCGTTGGATTTAGTACTGGGGCAGATGATTATATTGTGAAACCGTTCAGTACAATTGAATTTATAGCAAGAGTGAAAGCTCAATTAAGAAGGTATACATACTTCAATCAAAATGCTGTTCAAGTAATAGAAAAGAAAATAAACATTAGAGGTTTAGAAATAGATGAAGTGTCGAGAACAGTGATGTTATATGGAGAAACAATCAATCTTACGAAAACTGAATATGATATTTTGTACTTAATGGCCGCTGCAATGAATCGTGTGTTTACTATTGAAGAAATATATGAAAGCGTTTGGAAAGAAAGGGCCTATGAAAGTAATAATACAGTAATGGTTCATATTGCAAGATTAAGAAATAAAATTGAAGAGAATCCAAAAGAGCCGAAGTTTATTCAAAATGTTTGGGGAGTCGGATATAAAATTGAAGATTAAATCATTACAAGGTATGAGAGCTAAGTTTTTTATCGCATTCATATGTAGCATTTTGTTAGCAACTGTAAGTATAATAGCGTTTCAAATTGTAATTGGAAATATATATAGTCATGTTACTGCGTTAGAGGAAAAATATTCATTTTTATATTTAATAGTTTTTTTAATTTTTACTACAATATACTTTGCATTCATGACAAAAACAATGATGAAAAGATTATCTGAAATTAACAAGAGTCTGAAGGAAATAAGTAATGGTAATTTTGAAATACATATACTTATTTCAAAAAATGACGAGATTGGTGAATTAGCAGCGAATGTTAATAGAATGGCCAAAAGTTTAAAAGAGTCTATCGAGAATGAAAAAAAATCGCAAGAAATGAAAAATGAAATGATTAGTAATATTTCTCATGACTTACGAACACCTGTAACATCCCTAATAGGTTACGCGGACCTGTTAGGAAATCAGCTTCATTCAAATAGAGAAGAATGTGAACAGTATGTAAGTATATTAAAGCGAAAAAGTTATGAATTAAAAAATCAAGTAGATGGTTTATTAGAATATTGTCAAATAAATTATAGAGAGATCGAATTACATAAAAGTGTAATAAATATGAAAGCGTTCATTGAACAAATCATGATTGATTTTTTACCACAACTAGATGATGCTGATATGAGCTTTTGTATTAAAGGTGATAAGGTGTTACATGTGGAAATGGATGTAGCGGTTATGGTGAGGCTATTCGAAAATGTAATTAGTAATAGTATTATGTACGGGCAAGACGGAAAGGAGCTTTTAATTCAAGTTTCTAAAAGAGATATGAATGTTGAAATAGAAATTAAAAATTTTGGACAATGCATTCCGAATGAGAACCTTCCTTACGTTTTTGAAAAGTTTTATCGTGGTGAAAAATCACGTAGCTCTCATACGGGTGGAAAAGGAATGGGGCTTGCAATTGCGAGAAGTATAGCGGAACTTCATAAAGGAGATATCACTGTACGTAGTAACGATAAAGAAACGGTTTTCACTATCGTTTTACCGCAGTATAAAGAAATTTAAGAAAGTCGTAAGTATTTCTTTCATATGTCGTAATTTTTACTTCGTATCATGGGGAACAAAGATAGGAGAGTAGGGATACAGCATGTGGAAGAGATTTTTATTAGCGATTATAGTTGCTTTTTTAATTATAAGTTGGAGTTTAGTTTATTTAGGTAATGGCGTTACATCAGTCTTTGTTTGGTGGATTATACAGGCCTTTAGTGTAATTTCAGTTTTTCTCTTAATAGGCTCAGCAGTAATGTTTGTTTGGAAAGGCATTTTTAGAAAGCGGATAGATGGAACGCTACTATTAATAGTTCTGTTTTCTACCATTGGAGCTTGGCCCGTGGGATGGTTCGCTAACATTGGGAGAATTGCATACCCAGTAGATGTACAGTCTATGAGTCCTAAAGTAGTCGTTCGTTTTCCTTTGAATGAACGAGCATTGATAGGTTGGGGCGGCGATAAATTAGAAACGAACTATCACGTTATAAAACCAAATGAACGATGGGCATACGATATTCTCATTCCACCAGCTGAAGTGAAAAGTAGTAAGTTAGAGGATTATGGAATATATGGAGCGAAAGTAATGGCACCAGCTTCTGGGACAGTTGTATCAATTAAAAATGATGAAATAGATTTAGTTCCGGGATCGGATGATTTTCAATCGATGGCGGGAAATCATATTTATTTACGACTGGATGAAACAGGTACATTTTTGTTTCTTGCCCATTTAAAGAAAGGATCGATTAAAGTGAGGGAAGGCGAACGTGTAAATGAAGGGGAGGTTCTTGCCCAAGTCGGTAACTCAGGAAGTTCAAGTGAACCACATTTACATATCCATCATCAAAGGCAGGATCCATCCAAGGTGAGTATGTTTTTCACGGAAGGCTTACCACTTTATTTTCGAACTGAAAAAGGTGCGATAATGCCGGAAAGAGGGACATACATAAGTGGTAAGTAGAAGGAAATCATTTCATACAAAAAGGGTATTCCAAATCAAATTTGGAATACCCTTTTTTATTAACCGACAAATGTTTGATACAGTAAGAAAATATTTAAAACGATAATAAGTGCAGCGATTAACCACGCGATAAATGTTGTAATGCGATGGTTGACGAGTGCACCCATAATCTTCTTATTACTTGTAAACATAATAAGTGGTACTAATGCAAAGGCAATACCGAAAGATAAGACAACTTGACTCATAACGAGAGCGTAAGTTGGATTTACACCTAAAGCGATAATAACGAGAGGCGGAATCATTGTTATAAATCGGCGTAAGTATAACGGAATATGCATTCGAATGAATCCTTGCATAATAATATCACCAGACATCGTACCAACAGAAGAACTAGATAAACCTGCTGATAAAAGTCCAATCCCAAATAATGCAGCCGATACAGGACCGACTAAATTACTGAACTGGTTAAAAGCAACATCAAGGTCTTCAACGTGCAAGCCGTTTTTAAAGAATAGTGCAGCTGCTACAATTAACATACTTGCATTAATTGCTCCAGCGATAACCATTGCAATAATAATATCGATGAATTCGAAGCGGAAAATCTTTTTCTTTTGTTCATCATTTGTTCCGACTACACGGCGCTGCGTTAAGGCCGAATGTAAATATATCGCGTGCGGCATTACTGTCGCACCTAAAATTCCAGCTGCTAAAAGGATGCTATCTACACCTTGGAATTTTGGAGTGAAAAGTCCTGAGAGTAGAGGGCTTAATTCCGGTTTTGCGTAAAAGACTTGGATACCAAAAGCGATAACAACGATAAAAATCATACCTGTTATGATAGCTTCTAATGGACGAAAGCCTCTGCGTTGAAATTCAAGAATAATAAATGATCCAACTGCTGTAATTAAAGCAGCTGGTAACATCGGAATTCCAAATAGTAAGTATAAGCCAAGTGCTGCCCCAATAAATTCAGCTAAATCTGTAGCCATAATAACGAGTTCCCCTTGTATCCATAAACCGATGGAAACTGGTTTGGGGAAGTTTTCGCGAGCTACTTCAGGAAGATTTCTCCCAGTAGCGATTCCTAATTTAGCTGATAAAGTTTGAATTAATACAGCCATTAAATTAGAAGCGAGTATTACCCAAAGCAATAAATACCCATATTGTGATCCAGCTGCGATATTTGTAGCGAAGTTCCCAGGATCAATATAAGCAACTGATGCGATAAAAGCAGGTCCTAAGAATGGTAACAGTCTTTTAAAGCCTTTTGTTTGTCCACTTAACGCTAAATGGGCTGATTGAACTGTTGTACTTTGAGAAGGGACTTGTTCATCTTTTGTTAAATCTTTATTCATAGTAGTATTCCCCTTTGAAATCTTAACTTGATTAAAGTTTCACTTTATTTTTACTCATTATTTCAATACATTTAGATATATGATGTGGCAATTTCATTTGAACATAAAAGTTTCCTTAATGCAAATTATATGACTGTGTGCAATGAATGGTGTGACGATGCAAAAATATTTTGGGAGTTTATGGTTGTTGAATAAGGGAGAAGATAATAAATTATAGGGTTGTTTTTGAAATTTATGTGAACATACAGCCTATATTACAGCATATTAATTGATGGAAATGAAATTGTATGATATATAATATATTGGGATTACAACCTAACCGTAGTGTTTTGTTCTGTAATCTTGTTTTTATTTTTGTTAACTTATAGAAAAAATTGTAAATAGAAGAAAATAGGCTAAGTACAATTTAGTATGTATTTTCTTATTATATATGTTTTGATATGAACGTTAACTTATACATGATTTTAAAATTTAGATAGGTGGTAGAAATACATTGGCAACTACAAAACCATATAGAGTATTACTGTATTACATGTACACAACAATTGAAAATCCAGAAGAATTTGCTGAACAGCATTTAGAATTTTGTAAATCACTTGAGTTAAAAGGAAGAATTCTTGTAGCGACAGAAGGAATTAACGGAACTTGTTCTGGAACTGTTGAGCAAACAGAAAAATACGTGGAAGCGATGAATAATGATCCACGTTTTGCTGGAATCGTATTTAAAATTGATGAGGCAGATGAACATGCATTCAAGAAAATGCACGTACGTCCTCGTTCAGAGTTAGTTACACTTCGTCTAGAAGACGACATTAACCCGAAAGAAATTACTGGGAAGTATTTAGAACCAAAAGATTTTTATGAGGCAATGAAACAAGAAGATACAGTTATCATTGATGCACGAAATGATTATGAATTTGATTTAGGACACTTCAAAGGTGCGATTAAACCAGATATTGAATCATTCCGTGAATTACCAGATTGGATTAGAGAAAATAAAGAAACACTTGAGGGTAAAAAGATTTTAACGTACTGTACAGGTGGAATTCGTTGTGAGAAATTCTCAGGTTGGTTAGTTCGTGAAGGTTATGAAGATGTAAGCCAGCTTCATGGCGGAATTGTAACGTACGGAAAAGATCCAGAAGTACAAGGTGAACTTTGGGATGGTCAATGTTACGTATTTGATGAGCGTATCGCTGTACCAGTAAACCAAAAAGAACATGTTATCGTTGGTAAAGATCACTTTACAGGTGAACCTTGTGAGCGCTATGTAAACTGTGCAAACCCTGAATGTAACAAGAAAATTTTATGTTCTGAAGAAAGTGAAGCAAAACATTTACGTGCATGTTCTCATGAATGTCGTGTACACCCACGTAATCGTTATATCGTGCAACACGAATTAACAGAAGAGCAAGTAGCTGTTACATTAGAAAAAATCGAAGCAGGTAAGTAAGCATAATAGAAAACAGATGGTAGCATCGTGCTGCCATCTGTTTTTTAGTTACTTTGTACTATCCTTCTCTTTCACAGCAGAAAGTACAGTTTGTTTTACCCATGCTTTTCTTCGTTTATGTTGTACACTCCATTGGTATAAACTTTGTATACCTAAAATAAGTGAAATGACTATGCCACTAATCGCTATTAATAGAGCAAAAAATTCAAAAGGCGATGATATTTTGTTTGAATCGGTGTTTCTTAAAAGATCAATCATAGTAAACCCTAACATTTGGCCTACAACAGAGTAGAGCGTTAAAATTAATAATAAGAGGCTATCTTTTTTTGAAGCAACATTTTCTTGATATTTAAATAAACTATCGAGATTTTGTTTCGCGTTCGTGTACAGTACTTCAATGTTAAAAAGTTTTCTTAGACGAAAGAAAATATCTTCACTTTGTGATTGGGATACTAATTCTAAAGAAAAATAATTAGCTGTAAACGAATTTATTGAATAAATTAATTTCTCTATTTCATTTGTATCTTGTTCAATATTTAACTCGGCATAAGCGTTTGCCATCTTTAATAAAACAACTTTATGAAATAAATTTAATAATAAAGCGTAATAAAACTCCCCGTACATTTGACTAGCAAGTTTAGTGACTGCTTGTTCACCTTCATTTGTAATACATGTGAAAATATGTTCTTCCATAATAAAGTAACGGTTAGGAGCCCATCTTTGATAAGAATGTTTTGTTAAATAATCGTGAATATAAGGAACATTATTTGCACTAATATATGGCTTACCATCATCTGATAATCCGGAAAGACTGGAAGCTCGATATACATCGATTATATGAAGGTCTGACTCTTTGTTTATGGATAATAGAGTTTGTACATACATTCGCTGGTCTTCAAAGAAAGGGAATGTTTGAAAGTAAGAACTCCGCAATCTCTTGTTCTCAAAGAAGTCTGTTAAACCATGAAATAAATCACCGAATATAAGTTTTTCTACTTTTGAATATTTTTTTCCATCACATTCAATACAAATAGTCTCAGTCGTATCACTTTTAGTTTCAAGTACACGGAAGCGAGCTGCGAATTCAATCGCTTCTGATAATGTCATGTTAGGAGCGGTTTTTATTTCTGTCCGAATTGTTAAGAACCCAAGCTCATAAGGACAAAGTGTTACATCAATAGAATGTATCTTGAATGGAACGGAAATAAGGTTAGTTGTTAAATGTCCATTTAAATTAAGGTCTTTAGAATAGCGCTGTAATCCTTTTTGATGTTCTGAATGAGGAAAGAGAATTTTATTTGTAAAGGAAAGATAGTATGCTTCCATATTTTGATGTGAAACTTGAAATTTCCCGTAATATGTATTTTCATCTTCAAGATGATCGAGTCGAAAAGGTCGAAAATCATTTTTTTGTAAGAAAGGGAACATATTTTGTTCATATCCAGTTTTAAACGAAAACGGGAATATAAATTGAAATATAGCTGTTATTACATCTTTTTCCTCGATTGTTTGTATTGCCTCCATTTACATTGTTTCCTTTCCGTATAAGCTATAGAAACAACATGCCCAATTTTTCTTGAAAATAACCTCTCTTGTTCATTAGATTAAGAATGAAAATTCAGCTTATTTAACAAGGGACATGTATAATGTTATGTATACTAAAATTAGTATAATTGTGTTAGAAAAAGGGGGATGTTGTATGCGTATTTTAGTATTAGGAGCTGGGGGCGTTGGCGGATTTTTCGGTGGCCGATTAGTAGAAAAGGGAGAAGATGTTACATTTCTCGTTCGCAGCAAAAGAAAACAGCAATTAGAAGAAAAAGGCCTTGTTATTCGTAGTGTTAATGGAGATTTTTCATTTCAACCGAAATTGGTAACGAAAGAAGATAGAACGACTCCATTTGATGTGATTTTATTTTCAACAAAAGCGTATCATTTACACGAGGCGACCATAGATTTAAAGCCGTTTGTAGGTAAAAATACTGTAATAATCCCATTGTTAAATGGTATCGCTCATTTATCACTATTACAAAAGGAATTCGGTGAAGAGAAAGTAATTGGCGGTCTATGCTTTATCGAGACGACATTAAACGATCAGGGAGAAATTGTACAAACGAGTGCTGCCAACAGACTTGTATTTGGGGAAATTAAGCCTCAAGATTCAGAGAGAATAAAGCTTATTTCTAAAACATTTGCAGATACAAAAGCTAGTTTTGTTTTAAGTGAAAATATTGTGCAAGATATGTGGCATAAATATTTATTTATCACCGTAATGTCAGGTGTGACAACATTAATGCGTGCGCCGATAGGACCGATTCGTGAGAGTGATGGAGGCCGAGAATTTATTAGGAACTTATTTGAAGAATCAGTGCAAATCATGAAATCTATGGGGGCTCCAGTTAAGGAGAATATCGCCCAGGAACATATGAAAACGATTGATAAAATTTCGTATGATATGAAGTCATCGATGCAACGGGATATGGAAAAAGGTTCGCTCATTGAAGGGAAGCATTTACAAGGATACTTATTGAAATTAGCAGAGGAAATGTCTATAGATGTGCCTTTATTAAGTGTTGTGTATCAAAATTTAAAGGTATATGAAAAAATGATTTTTACTAAAGAAATGGTATGAAAAAGAGTAAAGGATAGCAAAATATAAATGTTGCTATCCTTTTTTTGTTTCTTTTTGACAATTTATTCGTTTCTTTTCGGTTTATCTGTCGTATTTCGTTCTCTTTCACGTTTACCATATAGCTGATTAATTTCATTTGCTACTGCATCTAAATAGGAATCGGAAAAAAGTGGCTTCTTTTCTTTAGACATACGGGTCTCCTTTGTGGATTTTTAGTATTCATTATGTATATTTTTCGGTGGATTATGCGCAATCGTTTTAATTTGTTTCTTTTTTAAAATTTTTGTTTACTTTTTGAAAATAAAGGAGTATTATAATCCACAGTTTCAATTTTCTAAATCGCTGAAGCCGCATGGTGCGGGGGACCCGTTCTTATGGATTAGTACATAATCCAACGGGGTGAATCCTTGAAAAAGGTAGGGCTACTCATAGGCCCGAATCCGACAGCTAACCTCGTAAGCGTTATATTGAGAAGGAAGGTGGAGCTTGTGCGACAAAAAAAATAATGTCTACAAGTCTATTTCGTTATGGCTTGTAGACATTTTTGTTTTCTGAAGAAATAGTTTATCGCTGTAACTAGCAGAATCGTTCGTACAAAATTATTGGAGAGTGGACAGCATTGGTTTCATCTATTAAAAGATTTTTAATTGGAAGACCGTTAAAATCAACTGAGTTAGGAGAGCAAAAACTTAATAAAACGAAGGCGCTAGCCATTTTATCTTCTGACGCATTGTCATCGGTCGCATACGGACCAGAGCAAATATTAATTGCACTAGCAGGTCTTGGAGCAATAGCTTATTGGTATTCCATTCCGATAGCTGTTGGGGTATTAGTATTATTGACAGCTCTTATTTTATCTTATCGACAAATTATTTTTGCTTACCCTCATGGCGGCGGAGCATATGTTGTATCAAAAGAAAATTTAGGGATGAATCCGGGATTAATAGCTGGAGGATCTTTATTAGTCGATTACATTTTAACTGTTGCAGTAAGTGTGTCCGCAGGTACAGATGCGCTCACATCAGCTTTTCCTAGTTTACATGCACATAATGTAATCATTGCGATTATATTTGTCATATTGATTACCATCTTAAATTTAAGAGGCGTAACGGAATCAGCTTCCGTTTTAGCATATCCGGTTTATTTATTCGTTGTAGCATTATTTATATTAATTGGTGTAGGAATATATAATATTTTGACTGGTCACGTTTCACCCACGCTGCATTCGCCAATTGGAACACCAGTTGCGGGAATTAGTTTGTTCTTACTGTTACGAGCATTTGCTTCAGGAAGCTCTGCTTTAACGGGTGTTGAGGCGATATCTAACGCAATTCCAAACTTTAAAGATCCTGCACCTAACAATGCAGCGAAAACATTGCTTGCAATGGGTGCATTACTTGCAGTTTTATTTTCTGGAATTGTCTTTTTAGCTTATTATTACGGAATTAATCCAAGTAAGGAAGTAACAGTCGTTTCACAAATTGCTGAACAAACTTTTGGACGTAATTTCATGTACTATTTCATACAAGGTACAACAGCTTTAATATTAATTCTTGCGGCTAACACAGGTTATTCTGCATTTCCACTATTAGCGGTTAATCTTGCAAAAGATAAGTTCATACCGAGAATGTTTACGATTAGAGGAGACCGCCTAGGTTATTCAAACGGTATTATTATACTTGGGATTTCTTCGATTATTTTAATTGTAGCTTTTCAGGGGAAAACAGAACACTTGATTCCGCTATATGCAGTAGGGGTATTTATTCCGTTTACACTTTCTCAAACTGGAATGGTACTAAAATGGCTTCGTGAAAAGCCTGAAGGATGGGCTTTAAGATTAACGGTTAATTTAATTGGTGCAGTCATTAGTTTTATCGTTATGAGCATGTTCTTTTTAACTAAGTTCGCACAAGTTTGGTCAATCCTTATTTTCTTACCTTTTATTATCTTCTTGTTCCATCGAATTAAGAAGCATTATGATGCAGTGGGCGATCAATTAAGTTTAAAAACTTGTGAACCACTTGTTCCGATTGAAGGGAATGTAATTGTCGTTCCTGTAGCTGGTATGACTCATGTAGTAGAAAATTCATTGAACTATGCTAAGGCTCTTTCTGCAGATCAAGTTATCGCTGTATATGTTGCTTTTGACAGAGAAGAGGAAAAGAAATTTGAAGAGAAATGGGAGAAGTGGCAACCTGAAGTAAGGCTTGTTACATTACATTCTCATTATAGAAGCATTATTCAGCCGCTTACAAAATTTATTGACACAGTGCAATATAAAGCGAGTGAATCAAATTACCGAGTTACGGTCGTTATACCACAGTTTATTCCGAAAAAAGGTTGGCATAACATTCTTCATAATCAGTCTAGTTTACTCATTCGTGCGTATTTACTCTATAAAAGAAATGTTGTTATTACGACAGTTCCATATCATTTAAAAAAGTAATAAGATTTTTTAAGGATAGCTTCACGAAAGTGAAGCTATCCTTTTTGTGTATATGCTATGCATAATTGCATATAGGTCTTAAAATTATATTACTATAATATAATCTCTTATGAGTAAACAGTGTTTTTTGTTGTGATATATGGATATTTTAATGGAGGAAGTTAAGTGGATTTTATTTTGGAATAAGGACATGAGGTCTTGAAAATAAAGGGAATTAAAATACTTCTTTACGATAGATGAATAGCTGTGTTTAAATGACCTTACAGTACAAAACTTTAATAAAAACAAAACTTAATTTCATATTCACGTGCGTTATTTATCTTAAAATGAATAATATTTTCATGTAATATATTCACTGTGTGAATATGGAAATTGCGATGAAACAGAAATTTTATACAATGTTATTCATACTAAGCACATGTGAAAAGTTATGAAATGTTTTATAACAATAAGTAAGTACTGTAGAAATAAAGTTTGAGAGAGGTGTTTCGTACATGACTCACGGTGAGAACGTTCTCTATTTTTAACCATCTCAAATAATGTGCAAGAAAATAGAATAATAAAATGCGATAGTAATAGTTGCTAATACATAGGAGGGGTTAAAGTGAAAAAAACTTTAATTACAGGGTTATTGGTTACAGCAGTATCTACGAGTTGCTTCATTCCTGTAAGCGCTTACGCTGAAGAGGGGCAACCAAAGGTGAAAGTATTAAACGTGCAAAATGTAATTGCTCCAAATACATTATCAAATTCAATTAGAATGTTAGGGTCACAGTCACCACTTATCCAAGCATACGGATTAGTTATTTTGCAACAGCCAGACATTAAGGTAAATGCGATGAGTAGTTTGACGAATCATCAAAAATTTGCAAAGGCGAATGTACGAGAGTGGATTGATGAATATAATCCGAAGCTAATCGACTTAAATCAAGAGATGATGAGATACAGCACTAGATTTAATAGCTATTATAGTAAGCTCTATGAACTAGCAGGAAAAGTAAATGAAGATGAACAGGCAAAAGCAGATTTTACAAACGCATATGGAAAATTACAATTGCAGGTCCAAAGCATTCAAGAGAGTATGGAGCAAGATTTATTAGAGTTAAATCGATTTAAAACGGTATTAGACAAAGATAGTAATAACTTATCAATTAAAGCTGATGAAGCAATAAAAACACTGCAAGGATCAAGTGGAGATATTGTGAAATTAAGAGAAGACATAAAAAGAATTCAAGGGGAAATTCAAGCTGAACTAACTACTATTTTGAATAGACCACAAGAAATTATTAAAGGTTCTATTAATATCGGTAAACAAGTATTTACAATCACAAATCAAACTGCACAAACGAAAACAATCGATTTTGTTTCTATCGGTACGTTAAGTAATGAAATTGTAAATGCAGCAGATAGTCAAACGAGGGAAGCAGCTCTTCGTATTCAGCAAAAACAAAAAGAGCTACTACCACTTATTCAAAAGTTATCACAAACTGAATCAGAGGCGACTCAAATCACATTCGTTGAAGATCAAGTAAGTAGCTTTACGGAACTGATTGATCGCCAAATCGCAACTTTAGAAACGTTATTAACGGATTGGAAAGTTTTAAACAATAATATGATCCAAATTCAAGCAAATATTGAAGAAGGCACGTATACAGACAGTAGTTTACTTCAAAAACATTTCAATCAACTTAAAAAAGTAAGTGATGAAATGAATAAGCAAACAAATCAATTTGAAGATTACGTTACAAACGTTGAAGTACATTAAACAGAAAAATAATTAGCGATATAGGGAGAGAAGAAAAATGACAAAAAAACCATATAAAGTAATGGCTCTATCAGCACTTATGGCAGTATTTGCAGCAGGGAATATTATGCCAGCCCATACGTATGCTGCTGAAAGTACAGTGAAACAAGCTCCAGTTCATGCTGTAGCAAAAGCATATAATGATTATGACGAATATTCATTAGGACCAGAAGGCCTTAAAGAGGCGATGGAAAGAACAGGTTCTAACGCTTTAGTAATGGATCTGTACGCTTTAACAATTATTAAACAAGGTAATGTTAACTTTGGGAACGTAACGTCAGTTGATACATCTTTAAAAGGTAAAGTGATTCAGCATCAAGATACAGCGAGAGGGAATGCACAACAATGGCTAGATGTA
This sequence comes from Bacillus sp. FSL E2-0195, assembly GCF_038003645.1. NCBI lineage: Bacteria > Bacillati > Bacillota > Bacilli > Caryophanales > Bacillaceae > Bacillus > Bacillus sp. FSL E2-0195. Next base: position 1,785,808 of record NZ_JBBOPN010000001.1, read on the forward strand.
TTGAAGCCACAGCTTATTTCAACAAATCAAAATATCATTAATTACAATACGAAATTCCAAAACTATTATGATACTTTAGTTGCTGCGGTTGATGCAAAGGATAAAGCAACTCTTACGAAAGGTCTAACTAGATTATCAAGTAGTATTACTGAAAATAAAGCGCAAGTAGATAAGTTAGTAGAAGACTTAAAGAAATTCCGAAATAAAATGACGTCGGATACTCAAAATTTCAAGGGAGATGCAAATCAAATTACATCTATCTTGGCTAGTCAAGATGCTGGAATTCCGCTTCTGCAAAATCAAATTACAACGTATAATGAAGCAATTAGTAAATATAATGCAATTATTATCGGTTCATCTGTTGCGACAGCTTTAGGCCCAATTGCAATTATCGGTGGTGCGGTTGTAATTGCTACGGGAGCAGGAACTCCGCTAGGAATCGCATTAATTGCAGGTGGAACAGCAGCAGTAGGTGGTGGTACTGCAGGAATCGTCTTAGCGAAGAAAGAGCTTGATAATGCACAGGCAGAAATTCAAAAGATAACAGGACAAGTTACAACTGCGCAATTAGAAGTGGCAGGACTAACGAACATTAAAACACAAACTGAATATTTAACAAACACAATTGATACAGCAATTACAGCGTTGCAAAACATTTCAAATCAATGGTACACAATGGGATCAAAATACAATTCTTTACTTCAAAATGTAGATTCAATTAGTCCAAATGACCTTGTTTTCATTAAAGAAGATTTAAACATTGCGAAAGATAGCTGGAAGAACATTAAAGACTATGCAGAAAAAATCTATGCTGAAGATATTAAAGTAGTAGATACGAAAAAAGCATAATCGAATACGAATCGTTAGAGCGTTAAGTATTGATGAATGAGTTGAAGCTCCTGTTCAGTTGTGAGCAGGAGCTTTTTTATATCCTTATAAAGAGAATGGGTGAAAAGTATGCAGAAAAGATTTTATAAAAAATGTCTTTTAACGATCATGATTGCTGGGGTGGCAACGAGTAATGCACTTCCTTTACATCCTTTTGCAGCGGAACAAAACGTAAAAACATTACAAGAAAATGCAAAAAATTATTCTCTCGGTCCAGCAGGATTCCAAGATGTAATGGCGCAAACGACATCGAGCATATTCGCAATGGATTCATATGCAAAATTAATTCAAAATCAGCAAGAGACTGATTTGAGTAAAATAAGTTCAATTAATAGTGAGTTTAAAGGAAATATGATTCAGCATCAAAGAGATGCAAAAATTAATGCGGCGTATTGGTTAAATAATATGAAGCCTCAAATTATGAAAACGGATCAAAATATTATTAATTACAATAATACTTTTCAAGCGTATTATAATGACATGTTAGCAGCGATTGATCAAAAGGATAGCGGTAAATTAAAAGCGGATTTAGAAAAGTTGTATGCGGATATTTTAAAGAATCAAAATGAGGTAGATGTACTATTAGGGAATTTGAAAGCTTTTCGCGATAGAATGGCGAAAGACACAAATAGTTTTAAAGAGGATACGAATCAATTAACTTCGATTTTGGCGAGTACGAATGCTGGTATTCCAGCTCTAGAGCAACAAATAAATACATATAACGATTCGATCAAAAAGAGTAACGATATGGTGATTGCTGGTGGTGTACTTTGCGTAGCGTTAATAACTTGTCTTGCGGGGGGACCGATGATTGCGATTGCGAAAAAAGATATTGCAAATGCAGAACGAGAAATAGCCAGTTTAAAGAATAGAATTTCTGGATCGCAAGCAGAAGTGGCAATTTTGACAGATGCAAAAAATAAAACAACTAATATGACAGAAACAATTGATGCAGCAATTACAGCACTGCAAAACATATCAAATCAGTGGTATACGGTAGGTGCGAAATATAATAATTTACTACAAAACGTAAAAGGAATCAGCCCTGAAGAATTTACCTTTATAAAAGAAGATTTAAATACAGCGAAAGATAGCTGGAAGGATGTAAAAGATTATACAGAAAAATTACATGAGGGTGTGACGAAATAAACAGTGGACTAGTTCCGCTGTTTATTTTGTTATCCCGTTTTTTGTGAGAGCCGAGCTTGTAATTTTACCCATAAGTTTGCCGTGTGTTTTATCAATGTAACTTTAGGATAATGTTTGGTCAAATTGATACTAATAACCTCGATAAACTCCTGATCACGCTTTTTATATTTAATATTTTAAGTAAAAAAGCTATACTATAGGCAAAACTAAAAATTGGAAAGGAAATACTAGAACATGGAAAATTATTTGTTATTTATCCTCACAGCAATCCTAATCATAATAATGCCTGGTCCCGGTTTTGCCTTAGTTACAAAAAACACTATCTCGCATGGTAAAAATGGTGGGATAAAGACCGTCTTAGGAACGGTATCTGGAATGATGATTCATACAATAATGGCTACACTAGGACTTTCTGCCATCCTAATGAAATTCTCTATGTTATTTACATTTATAAAATATGCTGGGGCTTTTTACTTAATTTACTTAGCTGTAAAGTCAATTAAAAGTGCCTTGTCTAAAAAAGAAGATATGTCAGGTTCAGTGGAAATGAACTCTAAGGATATTGGAACGATTAAAAGTTTTAGACAAGGATTTACCACGGCAATCTTAAACCCAAAAACTGCTGTGTTTTTCCTAAGTTTTCTACCCCAATTTATTGTGAGCAATCAAAGTCATCTCTTCCAATTTCTTTTGTTAGGACTCACATTTACGACTTTGACAGCAATATGGTATTTACTTTATATCTCACTAATACGTCAATTAAGAACTTTTTTAAGAAAAGAAAAAGTGAACCGTACAATAGAGGGTATTACTGGCACAGTATTATTAGTATTTGGAGTTAGGTTATTTTTCCAAAAATAAATATGTATATGAAAAGAGAAATAATCAATGGTGGTTATTTCTCTTATTCACTTATTCTAAAACTACCATTATAGATTTCTAGAGGTGAGATGATTTTTTGTTGGGTATTTATGTTACTATCACTGTAAAATTGTGAAGAAATGTACTTAAACTAACGGGGCAGGATAGTTGAATAAGAATAAAAATATTTTTATAAGTTAAATTTATTGAATATCATAAAATATTTATAATTAAACTTTTTTCTAAATCAACACTCGATGGCGAGGTGGTGTTACCTCAAATATAATTATTTTATTTGAAGATTTCATTTTAATTTTTCAAATCTTTTCATAGGTTGATATACAAAGACGTGTAGTGATAAGCCTATAACTGCAGTAATGTTTAAAATAATACTTATAATCATTAAAGACCATTCTATAACTGGAGAAAAGTATCCGTCCGTACTTAATGTAGAAGAACTTACATCTAGTATTAAAATAACTATTAGTATAAAGGTAAGTTTTTAACCAATTTGAATCCCCCCCTTTTAAGAGTGGTATCTTTATATTATTATATTTAAAAAATAAATTATATAATTAATTATAAGATAGTTATCTATGAGAATTTAACTTGTTTTTTCGTTTTGGGGTGTTAAAAAATTCTTAAGTTGATGGGCATGGGATAGCACACCATGCCTATGAACTTAAGAACAGAAACTTACGCTTGAACATAATATCAAATTTAGATGAGCAAAGCTATTTCAAGTGAATAGAATCCACTCTTTAAGAATACATAAAATATATACATACAAGCTTAGTCTGATCACTACATCATTAGTGAAAGTAGGATTCTATAGATTTTGGAGGAAGAGATATGAAAAAAAAGGTTCTCCTGTTTACAGATTTGGGGATTGATGATGCGTTTGCTATACTGTACACTTTTTTTCGTAAAGACATTCAACTTGTAGGAATTGTAGCCGATTATGGAAATGTATCCAGAGAAAATGCAATAAGAAATATTAACTATTTGAAGTACATTGCGGGAAGAGAAGAGATACCCGTATTCCTTGGTGCTTCTGTACCGTTGACAGGTATATTGATTCAGTATTTCCCTGAGGTACATGGAAAAGTCGGATTAGGACCTATCATTCCCCCTGAAATTTCATATCCAGTTTATCCTTTAAATGATATTTATCAAATTATAGAATCAAATTTAGAAGATCTTACAATTATCAATTTAGGAAGACTTTCTTCGCTAGCTACGACTTTTGTGTTGAATTTAGAAACAATGCGAAACGTAAGAGAATGTATTTGCATGGGGGGAGCTTTTTTCTATCCAGGTAACGTAACTGCTGTGGCTGAAGCTAACTTTTACTCAGACCCTTATGCAGCAAACTTAATTCTGCAGCATGCAAAGAACTTGACAATTATTCCTTTAAATGTGACTCAACATGCGATTGTTACACCCGAAATGGTCCAGCAAATCGATGCATTTCATCGGAATACACAGGATCTTGCAGGACTCATCATCAAACCTATGTTAGACTATTATTATAAATTCTACTCTAAGTCTAATCCTGGTATAAGTGGAAGCCCTATGCATGATTTTGTAACAGTGTGGTATTTGCTGAATCAAGAGGCTGTTGGCCTTTCAAGAGTACCCATTAAAGTAATTCCTGATCAAGGAGAAGGATTTGGTCAAAGTATTGCAGACTTTCGTTTTGCTACTAATCCAGGCTATAAAACGCATAATGTAGCTTTTCAGCTTGATTATAAAAGATTCAAGAAGGATATTATGGAAACGTTTTTAAAGAAGAGAGTGTAACAGACTTTATTAACTTCAGATAATAGGGATTATGTGAATGAAATGCCACTTCACTTAACGTACAGGAATTCGACTTTTTTAGGTTAAAATTCGCTTAGCATATAAAACTTCCAAAATGTTGGCTGTATCCCATCACTATCAAGCTAACAAAACAAAATCCCCCTAAAATGAAAAAATCCGCTGACTTCTCAAAGTAATTAACTGTAGTGAAAGAAAATTTTTATTTTGGGGGTACATTAAAACTTTAGCTTGACGGGCAGGGGGTCTCGTCACATGCTTATCAAGCTAAGAAATTAGTTGTTCTCCAAAACGAAAAAATTAACTAAATCCCCATAAATAACTATAGGAAGATAAAAACACTGTAGCTTTCGAATAAAGTTTGATCAAAATTATGTAGTTGTTTGGTGATAATAAAATTGTTTCATTTATAATAAAATCATTTAAAAATTAATAGAGTTATTCAATTTATTCTGACGGTAATAATAAAGTAATTAAAAAGTGAAAATATTTGTTTGGAAAATACGGTTACTCATTTGCGATATTTACGTACCATGAAACAACTAATTACACTGTCTATAACTGAAATTCTCTTTGATTTCGAATGCTTTACAAACAAAAAAATAGCACGAATGTTCGTATGAAGGTATAATTATAAGTATCTTAAAATCAAAGGAGGTCTTGCCTTATGAGTCAAAGAATTTCCTACTATGATGTTGCACCTGATGGCATGAAAATTATGATGGATATGGAGAAGTACACTAAGAAATCTACAATTAATCGAATTACTAGAGAACTTATAAAGATTAGAGTCTCTCAAATTAACGGTTGTGCTTTCTGCATGGATATGCATACATCAGATGCCCGTAAGATAGGTGAAACCGAACAACGAATTTATTGCTTGAATGCTTGGAATGAATGTGATTTTTATACACCTGAAGAGAAAGTTGCTCTTGAACTATCTGAGCATATTACTCTAATTCCCACTAAAAGAGTTCCTGAAGACCTATATAAGCGAGTACGTGAACACTATGACGAGAAACAATATGTTGACCTTGTTCTGGTAATTAATCAAATCAACAGTTGGAATAGAATTTCTATTGCAATGGGAAATACAGCAACTAAAAAATAATTGCTCTCAACGAACGGTAAATAAGAATAAAATTAAAGATGTTTAAAAATCACAATACAATTGTTTCATTTTTCTTTATTACGCAGTTATCATAAACTGTAACATAACCAAATTTTTGAAATTTATTGGTTCATCCTTTATAGCTTTTATAATAATATTATCTTGAAACACGAAGGGACTGAACTATGCGCAGATATCAATATCTTGACCCCAAAATAAAAACATAATGGAGGTAAAAATATTGATTACAGAACTACAAACCGAAAGATTAGTTTTAAGAAAAATGAAAGTATCAGACTCAGCTAGCATGTTTACAATTTGGGCGGATCCAGAAGTTACAAAATTTATGAATATCAATAGTTTTACTGATGAAAGCCAAGCGGTAGATATGATTGAAATGCTTGATAAGTTATCTCGGGAAAACAGAGCTATTCGTTATTCAATAATTGAATTAGAATCAAATGAAATTATCGGTTCTTGTGGTTATAATTCATTTGATTTCAAAAACGCCAAAGCAGAAATTGGTTACGATATTAGTAAAGCTTTTTGGGGTAAGGGGTATGCGCCAGAAGCCATTCTCTCTTTAATGGATTATGCGTTTAGTACTTTAGAATTCAATAGAATAGAAGCAAAAGTTGAATCTGAAAACATCAATTCAATAAAAGTCTTACAAAAGTTAAACTTTACATTCGAAGGGACAATGAGAAAGTGTGAAAAATCTAATGAAAAGTTTATTGATCTAAGTATTTATTCAAAATTAGTAACAGATTAGCTTATATTACTTAGCCTACATTCCTTAAAATGTAGACTATTAAATAACCTCGAAGCATCCTTAATTGCTATTAATTGAAAGTGAGGGCTACGGCTCTCTTTTTTAATTCACAATTTCTAGTACAATTGAAATAATTAAGAAACGTATAGAGTAATCCGTCCGATCTTAACCACTGAAGAAAAATTAACAGAGGAAGAGATCATGAACTTTGCTGTTGAAATGAGGGAAAAGAAATAGAAGGACACAACTATATAATAAGAAAAATCTAGAAGATACGTAATATTTAAAAATGAACCGTCTCATAAAGAACATGTAGTAATTTCTACGTGTTCTTTTTTAATAAAAATGAAAGTAAACTGTTAAATAAAAATTTACTTTCAATGTCATACAAGAAGAACAAAAAATAAGTCGTCTTTTGCTCTTAACAGGGTCTTACCAGCAGCATCCGTTACTTTAGAAACACTCCTATGAGATATAATTATTGATGGTACTTTTTAGGTGATATACTGGAGGTAGATTACTCATCTAATGATGAAGGGAGGTTTACGCGTATGGAAGTAACATTTACAGTAAGTAAATGGGATGAAAAGCCAGTCAATGAAACTAGAAAAGATTTCCCTATTAATATTGCCCATGTCGAATATGATATTGACGGTGAATTAAAAGGAAAAGCTTTTGTTGAATATTTATTATATTATTTAGAATCAACTATAGATGATGGTCACTTGGCTACTGCTAAAATTTCTGGATTTTTACATTTCGAAGGAATTTATAAGGGAAAACGAGGGACATTTATAGCTATAGAGCAAGGGATATTTGATAAAGGAAATCTAGATTCCCCTGCAACAATCATCAAAGCTACTGGTGAATTAGAAAGCCTGAAAGGGTCCTATAATTATAAGTTTACAGGTCAAACCAGTAAAATGATTCTAGACTTTGAATTCTAACAAAATATCTTATAATTTAGCAAAAAGGGCATCCACTGTAATACCAGGAATGTCCTTTTTTAAACTAAATTATACCGAAAAACAAGACTCGAAATTTTCAATGGGAGGAAATGATATGAGGATCACGATACAAGAATATGTGGTCAATGAAATAGATTCAGGACCATATGGAATAACCGTAGGAAAAGACGGAGCATTGTGGTTTACGGAACAGAAAGGGAATCGAATTGGTAGAATAAATGCTACTGGTGAAATAAATTCTTTTCCCATTCCGACAGCAAATGCAGGAGCTATGTCAATTATCTCGGACCAGACCGGTGACTTATGGTTTACGGAATATAACTCAAGCAAGATCGGTAAAATGTCGATGAACGGTCTTTTTGAAGAATATGTACTCCCTACAACGAACGCTGCACCTTTTGGCATAACGGAAGGCCCAGATGGAGCAATATGGTTTACAGAAATGAATAATGGTAGGATCGGAAGAATAACAAAGTCAGGGGAAATCACCGAGTTTGAATTGCCTAACTCCAAATCATTTCCCTCTTTTATTACTCTGGGATCAGACGGTGCATTATGGTTTACACAGAATCAGAACAATAGAATTGGGAGAATAACCACTAAAGGTGAGGTCAAAGAATATCCAATCCCAACACCCAACTCCGGGCCAGTTGGAATTGCGAGCGGCCCAGATGGAGCAATATGGTTTGTGCAAATCATAGGCAATAAAATTGGTAGAATTACGTTCGAAGGTGAGATCAAAGAATTTGTTATACCGACGCCGAACGCTCGTCCTCATGCCATAATACCTGGGAAGAACAGAGATCTTTGGTTCACAGAATGGGGAGGTAACCAAATCAGCCGTATTACAGTTGAAGGAGTTATTACGGAATATACGATACCTACAAATAATGCAGAGCCACATGGTATCACGTTTTGTCCGGATGGCGATCTTTGGTTCGCTGAAGAGTGTAATCAAATTGGACGTCTAACAATCATTACGTAATAGGGATATCGTCCATCGCTATCAAGCTCAGAAAAGTAAATATCCCATCACCATCAAGTTAAGAATTTGGTTGCTCCCCAAAACGAAAAAATGTGCTTTTTTGTTACAAGTAGCACAAAATTTCGTTCTGGGGGTACTATAAAATTTTAGCTTGATGGCGATGGGGTCTCGCCATCAAAACATGAATTTCGCACGCTAAGGAATTTCTATATTAAAAAACTTGGCTTTACCGTACGTTAAGGAAGTTCCATAAACGATATTTAATGTTTGTTATTGTTACTACAGAAAGAACAAAAAGAATGAATTAAATATGAATCGATTTATCCCGCTATTTGCGGGCAGTAAGACTCCCACCTCAAAATTCGGCGAATACGAGGGAGTTAGGTGGGAGTCGGACTGCCCGTAAAAGCCCGATTGGTGAGGGCTAATAATCAGTGGGGGATGAACAAAGCCCCCACTGATTAAAGTTTCACTTTATCTGATTCAAGATCATTTGTATCGAGTGTATGAAGCTAAAAAATAAAAGTTTCATTGTAAATCCTAAGTGGAGTAGAAGTTTAGGTTGATAAATAAGGGAGTCGAATTTTTTTGCATAAAGCTGTATAATGCTTGTAACGAAAAGGAAATACAGGAAAGGATATGTAATGAGTTACTATGGATAAGGATAAACAACAATTAAGCGTTGAAGTTGCAAGATTATATTATCAATCAGATTATAGTCAGCAAGAAATTGCTAATAAATTAAATATTTCAAGACCGACGATTTCTAGATTATTGAAGTATGCGAAAGAAAAAGGATTTGTTCAAATTAGTATAGCTGATCCATTTGCTGACTTAGATAACGTTGGGAATTTACTTAAAGAAAAGTATAACCTGTTAGAAGCGCATGTCGTATTTTCTCCAGTACCAGAATATGCAACGATTACGGAGTATATTAGTAAATATGCAGCTGAGTATATGGAAAAGACAGTGAAAACTGGTGATATCGTTGGTGTAAGCTGGGGAATGACGATGTATGAAATCGCTAGAAAAATCGTACCGCAACATGTGAAAGGTGTAGAGGTTGTCCAGTTAAAAGGTGGCATTAGTCACTCAAGTGTAAATACATATGCGAATGAAACGATCGCGTTATTTGCAGATGCTTTTCAAACGACGCCAAGAAATCTACCTCTTCCAGTTATATTTGATAATGCGGTGACAAAAGAATTAGTGGAGCAAGATAGACATATTCATCACATTATTGAAATGGGGAAACAAGCAAATATTGCAATTTTCACTGTTGGAACAGTGCGTGATGAAGCGTTATTATTCCGATTAGGATATTTAGATAAGGATGAAACGAACATTTTGAAAGAACAAGCTGTCGGTGACATTTGTTCACGTTTCTTTGATGGAGACGGAAATATTAGTAGCGAAGAAATTAATAAGCGTACAATTGGAATTGAGTTAGAGGAACTTAAATTAAAGAAACGTTCTATTTTAGTTGCAGGTGGTAATAGAAAAATAAAAGCAATTGACGGTGCGTTACGTGGCGGGTATGCAAATGTACTAATTATAGATCAGCATACAGCGAAAGAATTGTTACATTATCAAAAAGGTTAGAAATAAAAGGCTTTCTCAAAATATTAATTTTGAGAAAGCCTTTTATTTTTAGTATGAATAAATCAATGTGTAGTACCTTGTAAAGTATTTGTAAGGAACGCTCTTTGATTGATCTCCTTTTTCAAAAATTAGTGAGTTAGCCATAATATCTCTATCTACAAAACTCCAGCCATCTTGCTCCATCATATCGATAAAAGGTTCCATTTTTCCGCGCTTTACTAAGTAGGGGTATTGATTATCTATCGGTTCTACTTCCACCATTTCTTTATCTTGAATAACCATCTTAGACATAGCTAAAGCAAATGGAACTGGGTTTCCTTCTTGGAAAATAACATCCCTTTTATAAAAAATAAATATGGATAGTGAGGTGCATACTAGCAATGTGAATATAAAGAATTTTGACTTAAACAAGTGGTTCACATCCTTTATTTACAAGCTTATACTACTTTCAATGTATTACTAGAAATTCCCTTCTAAAAAAGAATGAACAAAAGTTCAAAAGTGTATTTACATTTGTTCAACTAAGAGTTAGAATGAAGTTGTTAAAAGATATGAGGAGTGAAGATAATGAACATTGCAAAGTTAATTGACCATACAATTTTAAAACCAAATTCTACAAAAGAAGATGTTATGAAAGTAATCGAAGAGGCAAAGCAATACAAATTTGCTTCAGTTTGTATTAATCCTACATGGGTAAAGCTAGCTGCTGAAGAATTAGCTGGACATGATGTAGACGTTTGTACTGTAATCGGTTTCCCATTAGGAGCAAGCACTACTGAAACAAAAGCATTCGAAACAAAAGATGCTATCGCAAAAGGTGCAACTGAAGTTGATATGGTAATCAACGTAGGTGCTTTAAAAGATGGCGACAATGAGTTCGTTGAAAAAGACATTTATGAAGTAGTACAAGCAGCAAAAGGAAAAGCTCTTGTAAAAGTAATCATTGAAACTTGCCTTCTAACAGATGAAGAAAAAGTTCGTGCTTGTGAATTATCAGTAAAAGCTGGCGCTGATTTCGTAAAAACTTCAACTGGATTCTCAACTGGCGGAGCAACTGCAGAAGATATCGCATTAATGCGTAAAACAGTTGGACCAAACGTTGGCGTGAAAGCATCTGGCGGCGTTCGTACACGTGAAGATGCAGACAAAATGGTAGAGGCTGGAGCTTCTCGCGTTGGAGCAAGTGCTAGTGTTGCAATCGTATTAAATGATGCAAAAGGTGCTACAGATAATTACTAATTAATAAAGTGTGAAAAGCAATAGATACACGTTTAAAGTAAAGTGTATCTATTGCTTTAACAATTGAAAAGAATGTAAGCGGATACGAATGGGAGGAGACGGCTTATGAAATACTTAATCGGTGTTTTAGGCCTCGTATTGATTTTAGGTATCGCTTGGCTTGCTAGTAATGATAGAAAGAAAGTCAAATATCGCCCAATCATAACGATGGTTATATTACAATTCATTTTGGGGTTTTTATTATTAAATACAAGCGTAGGGAATATATTAATTAGCGGAATAGCAGATGGTTTTGGAGAATTATTAAAATATGCCGCTGATGGTGTGAATTTCGTATTTGGTGGATTAGTAAATCAAAAAGAGTTTTCATTCTTTTTAAGTGTATTAATGCCAATCGTATTTATATCAGCTTTAATAGGTATTTTGCAACACATTAAAGTATTACCTATTATTGTGAAATCTATCGGTCTAGTATTAAGTAAAGTAAATGGGATGGGGAAACTCGAATCATATAACGCGGTAGCTTCTGCGATTTTAGGACAATCTGAAGTGTTTATTTCAGTTAAGAAACAACTAGGATTATTGCCAGAGAAAAGAATGTATACATTATGTGCATCTGCAATGTCTACAGTATCTATGTCTATCGTTGGATCATATATGGTGTTATTAAAACCGCAATATGTTGTAACCGCTTTAGTGCTTAACTTATTCGGTGGCTTCATTATTGCTTCTATCATTAACCCGTATGAAGTTACTGAAGAAGAAGATATGTTAGAAGTACAAGAAGAAGAGAAAAAGACATTCTTTGAAGTATTAGGGGAATACATTATAGATGGATTTAAAGTTGCGATTACAGTAGCAGCTATGTTAATTGGTTTCGTTGCCCTTATCGCATTCATTAATGCAGTATTTAAAGGTGTAATCGGTATCTCATTCCAAGAAATTCTTGGTTATGTATTTGCACCATTTGCATTTATTATGGGTGTTCCATGGCATGAAGCAGTTAACGCAGGGAATATTATGGCGACAAAACTTGTATCAAATGAATTTGTTGCGATGACAGATTTAGCACAAGGAAACTTTAATTTCTCAGATAGAACGACAGCGATTATATCTGTATTCTTAGTTTCATTTGCAAACTTCTCTTCAATTGGAATTATTGCTGGGGCAGTTAAGAGCTTAAATGAAAAACAAGGGAATGTAGTCGCAAGATTTGGTTTGAAATTACTTTTCGGTGCAACGTTAGTAAGTTTCTTATCAGCAACAATCGTTGGCTTATTATTTTAACAGATTCATATAATATAAAAAGGAATGGTGATTACAATGAGAATGGTAGATATTATTGCGAAAAAACGTGATGGAAAAGAATTAATGACTGAAGAAATCAAATTCTTTATTAATGGATATACAGATGGAAGTATTCCTGATTATCAAGCGAGTGCACTTGCAATGGCAATTTTCTTTAAAGATATGACGGATCGTGAACGTGCAGATTTAACGATGGCAATGGTTGAGTCTGGAGAAACAATCGACTTATCAGCAATTGAAGGCATTAAAGTAGATAAGCATTCAACTGGCGGTGTTGGTGATACAACAACATTAGTATTAGGACCATTAGTTGCTGCTTTAGATGTACCAGTAGCAAAAATGTCTGGTCGTGGTTTAGGACATACGGGCGGGACAATTGATAAATTAGAAGCGGTAGAAGGATTCCACGTTGAAATTACGAAAGAACAGTTCATTGATATTGTAAACCGTGACAAAGTGGCTGTTATCGGACAAACAGGAAACTTAACACCTGCTGATAAAAAGATTTATGCATTACGTGATGTAACAGGAACAGTAAATTCAATTCCTCTAATTGCAAGTTCAATTATGAGTAAAAAAATTGCAGCTGGTGCTGATGCAATCGTACTTGATGTAAAAACAGGTGCGGGTGCATTTATGAAAACCGAAGAAGATGCAAAAGAATTAGCTCATGCAATGGTACGTATCGGAAATAATGTTGGACGTCAAACGATGGCAGTAATTTCAGATATGTCACAACCTCTTGGTTTTGCTATTGGTAACGCTCTAGAAGTGAAGGAAGCAATTGATACTTTAAAAGGCGAAGGTCCAGAAGATTTAACAGAATTAGTACTTGTATTAGGAAGCCAAATGGTCGTACTTGCGAAAAAAGCAAATACATTAGAAGAAGCTCGTGAAATGCTAATTGAAGTGATGAAAAATGGAAAAGCAACTGAGAAGTTTAAAGAGTTCTTAAGCAACCAAGGCGGAGACAGCTCAATTGTAGATAATCCAGAAAAAATGCCACAGGCGAAGTATGTAATTGATGTACCTGCAAAAACTTCAGGTGTGATTTCAAACATTGTTGCAGATGAAATCGGTATCGCAGCTATGTTATTAGGTGCAGGTCGTGCGACAAAAGAAGATGAAATCGATTTAGCGGTAGGATTAATGTTACGTAAAAAAGTTGGCGATGCAGTAAAAGAAGGCGAGCCGTTCGTAACGATTTATGCAAATCGCGAAAATGTAGAAGATGTAAAAGCAAAAATCTATGAGAACATTTCTATTGCTGAAACAGCAGTGGCTCCTAAATTAGTTCATACAGTTATTACTGACTAATCATAATTACATTTACTTTGAGGAGGAAATAATATGGATAAGAAAAAATATATCGAAGAAGCAAATAAGATGTTATCGAAAGCGTATATTCCGTATTCTAAATTTCCTGTTGGTGCAGCGCTAGTTACAAAAGAAGGTAAAATCTATACTGGTTGTAATATAGAAAACGCTTCTTACGGTTTATGTAACTGTGCAGAAAGAACAGCAATATTTAAAGCAGTATCAGAAGGTGAGCGCGACTTTAGTTACTTAGTCATTACAGGAGAAACTGACGGACCTATTTCACCATGTGGTGCTTGTAGACAAGTTATTGCTGAATTTTGTGATCCGAAAATGCCAGTTTTACTAACAAATGTAAAAGGCGATGAAAAAGAAGTGACTGTAGAGCAGTTACTGCCTGGTGCCTTTTCAATTGAAGATTTAAAATAAGTTAAAAGGCCATTCCACAATTAATAGTTGTGGAATGGCCTTTTTTATTTTCAATAATAGAATGTAATAATCTGTTCATATTCCGTTCATAAACTTTGCGTAAAATGATTGCAGTGAATATGGAAAGTGACGATATAAATTGTCGTTCTACAGCAGGAGGAATATGATGAAGAAATTATATAATGCAGCATTCATTTACTTAATTATTGGTTTATTATCAGGTGTATTTGCAAGAGAGTATACGAAAGCGCAAGGCATTAAAGGATCCACTATGTTGCAATTAGTGCATACACACGTATTAGTGCTCGGCTTTGTATTCTTTTTGGTCGCTTTAGCTCTATTTAAAGTATTTAATGTCCGTGAAACAAAAAGTTTTCGTGCGTGGTTTGTTGTTTATAATGTAGGATTAATTTTTACTATTGCTACAATGGTATTTAGAGGTATTCTACAAGTAAATGGAACTGACTTTAATGGTTTAAGCCATATGGCTGGATTAGGTCATGTCATTATAAGTGTTGGGCTCGTTTGGTTTATGATTTTGCTCAAAAAATCTTTTAAATAGATAGGAGTGGAGAGTATGAGTTTAGCACTTTTATCAAGTATAGTAGCGGTTTGTATGGCCGTTGGAGTTATGTTTCTTCGCTTTAAGTCAGCGAAAAAACCGGTAACGAAAAAGAAAATTATATTACCGCCAATTTTTATGAGCACTGGTGCAATGATGTACTTCTTACCAGAGTTTCGATTAACGTCTTTAGAAATAGTAGAGGCAATTAGCGTAGGACTTATTTTCTCTATATTTCTTATTAAAACATCTAAGTTCGAAATAAGAGGCGAAGACATATATATGAAACCATCAAAAGCGTTCATATTTATTTTAGTTGGTTTATTAGCTGTCCGGGTAGCATTAAAATCATATTTAAGTCAGTCGATTGATTTAACCCAATTAAGTGGAATGTTTTTCTTACTCGCTTTTGCGATGATTGTATCGTGGAGAATTGCGATGTATCGCTCGTTTACTAAATTAGAAAAGACAATAAAAAGAGCTGGAATTTCTATATAGGAATTTCAGCTCTTTTTATGTTTTATACGATTGTTTTTTTAGCTTTGATTTCATTTGCTTAATTTTAAACGTATTTGAGCATCTTGTAATGCAACTGGTGTAACGTTAAGACCATTTTGATCAACGATTTTTGTGTTTAATAAAATGGAATCTAAGCTCCCGCGAAATGTTTTTGTATAGTTTTGACGCAACATTTGTTGTTCTTGTTTTTCATCAACTGTTAATCCAAAGGTTCTTTCTTTTTTTGATAATTCGTTAATACGGAATAAAATGTTTTGCATTTTGTTCACCTCTTATTTTAAATTAAATTAGTTACTTACTAATTTATAGTTATTTTAACTTTTTCATATGAATATGTCAAGAAGGGTAAAAGAAAAGTAGACACCCGTATTACAGTAAGTGGGTGTCTACAAGGAAAATATAAAGTTTAGCTTAATTCATGTAAGTGACTAACAAGTTCTGTTGTTTTAGAAAAGAATGGTGAATGATCAGCTTCCAAAGTAATTATTTTTGTGCAAGTAGTTTCTGTATGCATTCGGCGCTGAAAATCAATCGGAATCGCTCTATCTAGAGTTGTTTCGATATAAATACGATTTACAGTTCCAAAGTTCTCTTCTGATATTTTCAGCTCTTTTTGGAACGGTCCTAGTGGTTGAGGACGCATTTGATTAAAAGATGCTCCTTTAATAGAACCGTCTTCTGTAGCATTTAAAAATGTTTGTTCAATCAACTCTGGTATAAGTTCTGCGGTCATGTCATTCTCATTTATAGAGAATTGTGGGCCAGCTTCTCCGTCTAACTTACTACCAAGACTTTCTCCATTTTGTGGCAAGAATGCACAAAGATATACTAATTTATCGATTTTATTTGGTATAAGCTCAGCGGTTTGAGTGATCACAATTCCACCCATACTATGTCCAACAAGAATAACTTTTTCATTTTGTTGATTTATAATAGTTGTTACTGCATTAACATAGGAATCTAATGTTATATTTTGTGATGGAGTTGTATCTTTCCCACTTCCAGGTAAGTCTAGTGTAATAACTGTATGTCCGAAAGCCTCTAGTTGAGGTTTTACTAAATCCCATGCCCATTCACCTTGCCATGCTCCATGTACTAAAACGTAAGTACTCATTTAATCAACACTCCTCTAATGTTTATATGTTTATTTTTTCGTAATATTGATGATGTATAATTAGTGTATATGAAGTGGATTGATAAATATAATGAAGCTTATTTATAGATGATATAAATAACTTTTATATAAGGAGAACAGAATGAACGTTTTTGATTTTAAAGTTTTTAAATACGTGGCTCGTTTGAACAGCATTAGTTTAGCAGCTAAGGAGTTACATATGACACAGCCGGCTATAACTCATATCGTAAACAAATTAGAGAAACGATATGCTATAACATTATTTGATCGCTCTAGACAAGGAACTGTTTTAACTGAAAATGGAAAAGAATTTTTAGTTTGTGTAGATCGACTTCTAATGGAGTATGAAAACCTTGAAGAAACAGCTTTACAATTAAAAAATAATAACTTGTATAAGATTGTATTAGCTACATATCCTTCAGTTACTGTATATTGTTTGGCGGAGTGTATCGAACTAGGTAATTTTGATCAAAGTCAGTATGTGCTTGCAGTTCGAGAAGGAAGCTATCAAGAAGTGTTAGATTGGCTGTCTTCTGGAAGTGCAGATTTTTCTATTTCTATAAAAGAAAATTTAATACCAGGATTTCATTATGATGTAATTGGTGAAGATCCGTATGTTATGGTTTCTTCTAAGTCAGTTCCATCAGGTCTTACAATGAAAGAGTTGAAAAATTATCCTTTTATAATGCCGCTCTCTGGTTGTAAAGAAGTACTTGAACCATATTTGATGAAAAATGAAATAGTAGTTAATAAAGTGATGGAATCAGAGACAATTAGTTCGGCGTTAGCACTGGCTTTACAAGTTAAAGGAATAACAATCGTTCCATTATCAGGACTTCATAAACAAATTATTCATGACTTCATCGTGCAACCGATAGAAATTAAAATTCCACGACAACTTATTATGCAATGGTCACCTAAAAAAGAAAATGACGCACTGTTTCTGGCGTTTGTTACGAATTTACTAAGCCAACTACAACAAAAGAAAAAATGAATAAAATGATACAAAAGGTAAGCTCATTTCACTGAAGCTTACCTTTTGTGTGTATTACCAATATAGGACAGTATCATAAAGCTCGATTAATATAAGGAGAACACCGGCTATACGCTGAATGTTTTTTCCTATTTTTCGGCTCTTTTTCAGTAAAGTCCCATTTAATCCAAGGTAGGAGATGATGAACATAAGTACAACGATAGGTAGAGCAGTTCCTATCGAAAAGAATGTCGGAAACAAGTATCCATAATTAGATGAGAAAGATAAAGGGATTAACGTTCCGAAAAATAGAACGAACATAGTCGGACAGAAGGCTAAGGAAAAGAGAATCCAAGTAAAAATGAGCCAACCTCATTTTGTTTTCGTATAAATTTGATCGAGAAGAAACTTCTTCCTTTTATAATACCTGCCAACATTAGCCCCATTAAAATTAATAAAGGTCCAATTATTTTTCGTAACCATGGGAAATACAAAGTTAATATTTGCTGAATCTCTTTTCCTAAGAACCATACTAATAGTCCAAGTGTCGTAAAAGCTATTATTTTTCCTAAAATGAATAACAATATATGTTTCCATGCATGTCTCTTTTGTAAAGATTGATTGCCATAAAGTGAAACTTTAATCAGTGGGGGGGTTGTTCATCCCCCACTGATTATTAGTTGAACCAATCGGGCATTTACGGGCAGTTGATATCCCACCTAACTTCTTTGTACTATCCGAATTTTGAGGTGGGAGTTTTACTGCCCGTTAATGCGGGATAAAGTGTAATAGCGCTAATGTTTCCTGTTAATTGGCAAGGAGAAAGGGTACCTACAATGCCTAATAAAAACGCAAATAAAAGAGGAATTGATTTCGTAGCATTCGCGATATCCATTAAAGGAGACATGAGTTGATAACTCCACTCGCTAACTGTTGAAAACACGTTATATTCACCTTTCTAACTAGTTATATTGTAATGTTCCATTTTTAGTAATCTGCTTCCACGTTTTACCGTCATCCATAGAAAGAAAGACATTTGCTTTCATTGTAGCAAAAACTATTTCAGCTGAATTTTGAGGATTTTGTGATATGTACATAATTGTATCTTTAGAATCTAAAGATGGAATCTGTAAGTTTGTTTCTTCATTTGTAGCAATTGATTTCTTCGTAATTAGTTGCTCAGTTTGCTTATTAATAGAGGCATAGATAATGTCTTCATTACTTAATGTAACTGCGGTCGATTCAACTGGTTTAGAAAATAGTTCAAATGTATTTCCATAATCTGTAGACAAATATACACCGTCTTTAGCACTTACCGCGACTACACTAGATTGATCTGGATGTGCTGAAAAGGAATGGATTGTACTTGAAAGACCGTTTAATTTACTATTTTTCCAATCTTGTCCGTTGTTCGTACTGAAATAAAAACCTTGTTGTAATTTAGAATTTGGACGCTCATTGTATAAATAAATTGCTTCCGTATTATATCCGACAGCAAGGTTATGAAAATCAGATTCTCCATAAAACGCTAGCTTTTCGAGGGTATTACCGCCATCAGAACTTTTCATTAACCCTAAAGGATTTTTTAAATTTGCACCTGGTTCAGGATGACCGCTGGCAACGAATCCATTCTTTGTTGCCTGAAATCCCATGTAATCATGTAGCTCAGTCGTAGTTTCAAACCATTTACCATTTTGATAAACTTTTATACCACTGTGAGTTGCGATAGAAACCCCAGGCATATTTCCCGCGTAGCCAATTCCATGAATGTGCTCGATTTTTCCAGATGTAATTTCTTTATAGAAGTTTTGCGGAATCGTAGTTGCTGTTTCTTTATTTTTTGGCTGAGATTGCACCGTTTCTTTTTTAGCTGGTGCTGTTTCAGCATTGCTAGAACATCCTGTAATTATTAATAAAGAAGTAATTGCTAACCCTGTTGCTACATAATGTTTCACTTTTGTAGACTCCTTTCCATATATATGAGATTTTAAGTATATGGAATAAATGTCAAGAAATTGTGGAGTGGTATGCAGAATTTAGAGTGGAAGGGGCCCTAGTAATGAAGATTTTCTTTTCTCTATGAGCACTATTAATTGACGAAAAATTATAACAATAATAGAATGAATTATATTGGATAATTAGTTTCAAAATTATACATAGAACGCTAGGGGGATTATTATGAAATCAACATTTTTTGCTCAAAATAGAGAACGATTAGTAAACACATTACCGGATGAATCTATTACTATTTTATTTGCTGGGCAAGCACCTCATATGTCAGCCGATGCACATTATAAATTTGTGCCGAATCGAAATTTTTACTATTTAACGGGAATCGATGAGCCAAATGTTATTTTCATGTTGAAAAAGTTTGGAAATAGTGTGGAAGAAACTCTTTTCATTGAAAAATCAGATCCAGTAATGGAAAAATGGGACGGTAAAACAGTTTCTAAAGAAGATGCAGAACAAATTTCAGGCATAAAAAAAGTTGTATATATAGAAAGCTTTGAGAAGACAATGGCAAATACACTTTTCACAGAAAATGTGAAGCATCTGTATTTAGATTTAGAGCGTCGTGAGTGGAAGGGTACTGAGACGAAAACGTTAGCGTTTGCTAAATATGTAAGAGAACAGTATCCACACGTTTTAATTGGTAATGTATATCCGCATATTTGTGAATTACGAGTGTTTAAAACGGAAGAAGAAATTGAAATCATTAAAGAAGCGATTGCTGTAACTAAAGAGGGTATTTATAACGTGCTGAAGCATGCAAAAGCAGATGTGATGGAATATGAATTAGAAGCTCATTTTGATTTTACGCTTAAATCATCTGGAATTAAACATCATGCATTCAATACAATTTTGGCGAGTGGTAAAAATGCTACAGTCCTTCATTATGAAGATAATGATGCACAAATTCAAAATGGTGATTTAGTGCTGCTCGATTTAGGTGCTCAAAAAGATTACTACAACGCTGATATTAGTTACACATTCCCAGCTAGTGGAACATTCTCTAGTCGCCAAAAACAAATATATAATATAGTGTTAAAAGCATTGAAAGAAACAACTGAGCTTATTAAGCCAGGATTAAAGTTTACTGCATTAAATGAGCACACAAAAAAGATACTGGCAGAAGAGTGTAAAGCTATTGGTTTAATTCAAGAAGATGAGGAACTATCTAAATATTATTATCACGGCGTGAGTCATTTCCTAGGTTTAGATACTCATGATGTAGGAACATACAAAGATAGAGTATTAGAAGAAGGTATGGTCATTACGATTGAACCAGGTCTATATATTGAAGAAGAATCAATTGGGATTCGTATTGAAGATGATATTCTTATCACAAAAGACGGGTATGAAAACTTGTCAAAAGATATCATTAGAACAGTTGAAGAGATTGAAGAGTTTATGAGAGAAAATAATGTAAATGTAAAAGAAGATGAAGTTGTTACGAAATAATAATTAGAAGAGGCGCTCAATTTTGGGCGTCTTTTTATTTGGACCATTTTAAACCTCCATATTTTCTTGAAAATTGTCTTCTATAATAATCTTGAAAAAGAAAAAGGAGGGATTTTCAATGAAGAGATTTGTATTAACAGCAGTTACAGTCTCCGTAATATCTTTAATTGCTGCATGTTCTGCGACCACAAATACAACAAATGATCATAAAAATATGGACGATAAAAAAACAACACAGACTGAAACGGCTACAAAACCATTGAAAGTTGTAAAAGGGCCAGAAGTTACTTTAGTAGCGAAAGAAGAAAAGCAAAAGCTAAGTAACGGTGTTATTGTTCCAGTCTGGACATTTAATGGCTCATCCCCAGGTCCAGAAATCAGAGTGAAAAAAGGTGAAAAGGTTAAAGTGACATTGAAAAATGAATTATCTGCACCAGTATCTATTCATTGGCATGGGTATCCTGTCCCAAATAACATGGATGGAATTCCAGGTGTGACGCAAGATGCGGTTGAACCTGGAAAGAGTTTCACCTATGAATTTGAAGCGAACGTACCAGGAACATATTGGTATCATTCGCATCAAGATTCTGTGAATCAACTAGATAGAGGTTTATATGGTGCTCTCATTGTAGAAGATACTAATGAAAAATATGATAAAGATTACACATTAATGTTGGATGAATGGGTTACAGATAAAGAAGAAATTAATAAGCAGTTAAAAGAAATGACAAGAGGGCCAACAGGTAATAAATCTAAGGGTAATGAAAATACGAAAAAGAATGATGATATGAAAGGCATGGATCATTCCGGTATGGACAGTGATAAAAAAGACTCTAGTAATATGGCAGGAATGGACCATGGAAATATGAAGATGGAAGGTCATGATATGAGTATGTATGACTTATTCACAATCAATGGTAAAAGCGGAGATTTAGTAGAGCTGTTAAAAGTGAATGAAGGGGATAAAGTTCGTCTTCGACTCGTTAATGCTGGTTATCTATCACATGATATACATGTTCACGGTCATGATATAAAAGTAATTGCGACAGATGGTCAACCAATTAACGATCCAAAAGTTATAAAAGACAAAGTAATTTCAATCGCACCGGGTGAACGTTATGATATTGAATTTACAGCTAACAATCCTGGGAAATGGTACGTTGAAGACCATTCAGAAAGTAAAGGTGCAAAAGGAATGAAAGCTATTATTGAATATGATGGCAGCAAAGAGATGAAAGACAAAGCAGATGAAAAAGAAAAATTACCGAAATTAGATATGACGAAATATGGTGCTAAAAAATTAGGTAGTTTCACGTTAAATCAACAGTATATTGCCACATATAATATGGACTTGAATACGCAAATGAATGGAAATGAAATGGTATATACAATTAATGGAAAGGCATTCCCAGATATTGACCCAATTTCAGTGGAAAAGGGTGACTTAGTAAAAGTAAAATTAGTAAATCGCTCTAAAGTGGACGATCATCCGATGCATTTACACGGTCATTTCTTCCAGGTGTTAAGTAAAGATGGAAAACCGGTAGAAGGTTCTCCAATTGTGAAAGACACTTTGAACTTAAAACCAGGAGAAGAATATGAAGTAGCCTTTGTAGCAGACAATCCGGGTGAATGGATGTTCCACTGTCATGATTTACACCATGCTTCAGCGGGGATGGTAACAGAAGTGAAATATACAGATTATAAATCTGATTATGTTCCAAACCCTAACATTCCTAATAAGCCAGAATAATATGAAGCAGTTATCCTATGGATAGCTGCTTATTCATTTTCGTTGCAAGTGTTAATGCATATGTTGATCGTGCCCGGATGAAGATGGGGGAGTATGATCGGGGAATGTCACGAACACGGCAACGATAATTACCACACTAATTGAAAGTAATAATAAAAAACGCCGTTGGATAAAAGTAGAAAAGATTTCTGATAAAAGTTGAATTATACATGACATAGTTATTGTTATAGTAAGTAAAAGACTAATGAACAGTATACTGTGAGCTTGTTGAGCGTTTAACATTTCTGTAATCATTGCTCCCATCATACTTGCCATTAATCCAGAAAACATTCCTTCTAAAGCGGTAAATAGGTGAAACCGTAGACCGACTAAAAAACCGATACAACTACTAATCAAAATCGCAAGCAAAGTAGAATATAGTAATTCACCTTTAAAAAGAATACCTAAATAAAAACCGATACTTAAACCGATACACATACTAAAAGACATAATAAATACCATATACTCCATTAGGGTACCCTTGCGTTTAGATATATATGATGTAATAAGAATCGAGATACAACAAAGTGTTAAGGCAGTTAACGTATAAGCGAACATCATGATACCTCCCTGTCCTATCATTCACTTCATCATATGTTCAAATGGAGAGTACTTATGCTAATATATATCTGCAAATTATCTGCACAATTTAAAAAAGGTAAGTTCAATATAATTTTCAAACAATGATGGTTATCTTAGTGGACGATGCTTCATAAAGAATTGTTGTATTTTTATTTTGAGAGAATATATGTAAGCAAGTAGTAGTGAATGGAAAAGATGTTCGATTTTTGAGCGTCTTTTTTGTCTATAAGCATGAGAAAGAAAGTGTTATATAATGAGTTTCTATTGTGAAGCCATAAAGAATAAGCGTATAATATTATAGGTCTCCCATTTGTGAGGCAAACCGCGAATGATAAATAAGATGGTTGTTTTATCATCGCTTCTAAACAGATAGACAATGAAAGTAACACTGGAATACAGATAGGGAGTTAGAAGATGAAATTAATTATTGCCGAGAAACCAGATCAAGGTTTGGCTCTTGTTTCACAGTTTAAATATCGCCGGAAAGATGGGTATTTAGAAGTAGAAGCAAATGAGTTATTTCCAAATGGAGCGTACTGTACATGGGCAATTGGTCATTTGACGCAGTTATGTAATCCAGAACATTATCACGCTGAGTGGAAAAAATGGTCACTTAATACATTGCCGATGATTCCAGAGCGTTTTCAATTTGAGGTAACAAAGTCAAAGTATAAGCAATTTAACGTTGTGAAACAGCTGTTACATAATCCACAGGTAACAGAAATTATTCACGCGGGCGATGCTGGGCGTGAAGGGGAACTGATTGTAAGAAATATTATTAATCTTTGCAACGTGCAAAAGCCAATGAAGCGTCTTTGGATTTCATCTTTAACGAAGCAAGCTATTTATCAAGGATTTAAAAACTTACTAGATGAAGCAGATACGATTAATACGTATTACGAAGCATATACAAGATCTTGCGCTGACTGGGTCGTTGGTATGAATGCATCGCGTGTCTTTAGTATTTTGCTAAAGAAAAAAGGAATGAATGATGTGTTTTCCGCTGGTCGTGTACAAACACCAACATTAGCACTCATTGTAAAGCGTGAAAAAGAAATAGAGAACTTTAAGTCAGAGCCGTTTTGGGAAGTGTTCGCAACCTTTAATATAGAAGGAAAGAAATATGAGGGGAAATGGGAGAAAGATAATGAGTCCCGCTTAAATGACCCTGATTTGGCAAATAAAATTGCAGCGTTTTGTCAAAACAAACCGGCTGTAGTAAAAGAAATGAAAACGGAGCGTAAAGAGTTTCAGCCGCCGTTTTTATTTAATTTATCAGCACTGCAAGCGACAGCGAATAAAGCCTTTAAATTTTCACCAAAAAAGACACTTGATATAACGCAAGCACTATATCAAAAAGGGATTGTCTCTTACCCTCGTTCGGATTCTAACTATGTTACACAAGGAGAGGCAGCGACGTTCCCTGATATTTTACAGAAGTTAAGTCAGTTTGATGAATATAAAGGTTTATTGCCAGCACCAATTGAATCGATTATGAATAATAAGCGTTATGTGAATGAAAAGAAAGTTACAGATCACTACGCAATTATACCGACAGAGCAAGTTACAAATCCAAGCAAACTATCAGGTGATGAAAAGAAAATTTACGATATGATCGTAAGAAGGCTGATTGCGGCGCATTATGAAGTAGCAATCTTTGACTACACAACGATTACAACTCTTGTAGACGAACGTGCTGCGTTCATTTCAAAAGGAAAACAGCAAATTCAAGAAGGTTGGCGTAAAGTTATTTTCCAAGACGATAAAGATGACGAAACGATTCTTCCAATTGTAGCTGAAGGTGAACAAGGAAAAGTTGTAAAGGTGAAAGTGAAAGAAGGAAAAACACAGCCACCGAAACGTTATACAGAAGGACAACTTATTACGTTAATGAAAACGGCCGGTAAGTATTTAGAAAATGAAGAGCTTGAGAAAGTATTGAAGAAAACAGAAGGTTTAGGTACTGAGGCCACTCGTGCTGGTATTATTACAATGCTGAAAGACCGTAAATATATAGATGTACAGAAAAACCAAGTGTACGCAACCGATAAAGGGAAAGTATTAATTACAGCAATCGGTGATAAAATACTGGCTTCACCAGAAATGACAGCAAAATGGGAGCAACGCCTTGCGGAAATTGGAGAAGGTACAGCTTCACCAGCGACATTTATGGAGCAAACGAAAAAGCTATCAGCTAAAATTATTGAAGATGCGGTAGAAATGTCGGAGAAATGGGATTTCACCGGATTACATGTTGAATCGATTGAACGAAAAGGATCGAAATTTACAACAGGTAAAAAGGTCGGGAACTGTAAAAAATGTGATGGCGATGTTATTGATAAGTCGACGTTTTACGGTTGTTCTAACTACAATACAACACAATGTGACTTTACCATCTCGAAGAAGATTTTAAGCAAAGCTATTTCGCAAAAAAACATGACGAAACTATTAAAAGGTGAGAAGACCGATTTAATTAAAGGCTTTAAAAAAGGCGAGAAAACGTTTGATGCGAAGTTAGAGTGGAAAGATAATAAGATTAATTTTGTGTTTGAGAATTAAGTGGTTTTAACAAATGAAAAAGCTCTTTCCCGAGTAAAATGTGCTGTATTAGGTTTGAAAATATAGATAGAAAAGAAAAAGCATGACAATTTTATGTCATGCTTTTTTATTTTATAATTACAGAGTTTTGTATACTAGCACTAAAATTTATTTGAAATAATTGTTTGAAAAGGTGTTATTAAATTGGGCGTTTATATCATTTTGATCATTTCTTTTATATAAAGGAAAAATAAGGAATTAGAAAATAAAAACAAGCAATGAAGAGAACAGCTGAAAGTAGCTTACACCGATGTTTATAAAAAGTTATAGAGCATTTCTTTGAATGAGGAATGCTTTTTGTTTTTGCTTGGAATAAAAATATACAACAAAAATACTATCTGAAATAATAAAAATTTATTGCGAAACGATAAAATTTATATTAAAATCAAAATCAGAATAAATAAGTGTGGTGCTTTTTATGGAAAAGGTAACAACGTTATTTGTAAAATTAGAGGAGGTATAAATATGGAGGTTAACAATGTGATAATTGAAAATATGGATAACCCTCATGAGTTGGAGAGAATGTATAGAAAAGACCCGAAAGCTTTTAAAAAGTCATTCTCACAAGCATGGGATGAAAACCCTGATTCTCAGGTTCTTGGTGCTTGGTATGAAAGATTGCATTTCAAGGAGACGGCAAATACAGAAAAACCTTCATTGTTTCAAAAAGGTTTCTTATTCATGGGCATTTTAGCTATTCTGGCAGGGCTAAGCACCAGGGTAATCTTCCATTTTGTCGAACAGGAAGCAATTGCTCCAATTAACTTGGCTTTTGGTGTAATTCCCTTTATTGCTGCTTATTTTATTTACAATAATACTCCGAAAAAAAGTATTATTTATTTCCTTGCAGCATTGTTCCTAATTGCCGGGGTGTATCTTAATATGTTGCCATTAAATTATAAAGACAGCAGTATCCTTGCGTATTTACATCTTCCTATATTCTTATGGGTCTTAGTAGGGCTTGCGTTTACAGGAAATGAATATTCAAAAGGAAGTACGAGATTAGCTTATATTAAATTTAATTTGGAATATTGTATTCTCTACGCCAGCATGGCAGTGAGCGGAATGGTACTAGCAGCATTAACCATGCAGTTATTTAGGTTTGTTGACTTGAATATAGAAGACTTCTATTTTAGTAATGTTATTTTATTTGGTGCTGCCGCTCTCGCTATTGTGGCTGCATACTTGGCATCAATGAATCTTAAACTTGCTAAGAATATTACACCATACATATCTAACATTTTTAGTCCTCTCGTCTTGATCACATTGTTGATTTATCTTATAACGGTTATATGGGTCGGGAAAAATCCGTTCTTGGACCGCAATTTCCTAATGGCCTTCAACGGAATACTCCTTGGTGTATTGGCTGTTACCATATTTTCCATTGTTGAGAGTGAATCAGACGAGAAAAAGAACATTTCAGATTATATCAATTTTGCCTTAATTGTTCTTGCGCTTATTATTGACACTGTAGCTTTGTCAGCCATCGTATTCAGACTTTCTTCTTACGGGATTACACCTAATAGACTTGCTGTCTTAGGAGTAAACATACTGATCTGGGCAAATCTAATTTGGATTATGTTTTCCTATATGCGTTTTCTACAAAACAAATCAGGACCGACAGCTATCCAAGATGCCGTTACGAAGTATTTGCCAATTTACGGACTTTGGGCAGCTTTCGTTATATTTACTTTCCCTATAATTTTTAATTAGAAAGACTTTGTTAACGTAACGACAAGCTAATTTTCTATAACGTATAAAATCCTTAGAGCCGATAAGTATCGTTACTTCTATACTTTCTCGACAATAAAAAAACGTCCCAAAGTAGGACGTTTTTTTTATGTGTATTGCTGTTTTTTCTTAATAAGTAATAACACTTGTGACACACACGCTAGTACTGGTAGTTCTATTAACGGTCCAATCACTAATGCAAGCGCGATAAGAGGCTCGTCTGGAAAAGCAGTCACAGCAATTGCGAGTGCAACAGGCGAGTTTCTCGCTAATGTTGTTAAGCTTAGGCTTACAGTGTCTTCATAGGATAAATGCATCATACGTCCTACAAACTGTCCTAGTATAAAGTTAATTATGAAGAACAGTAATACTGGTATAAGTAACAATAAAACAACATTCATATTTTGTAATAAGTACTTACCTTGTGAGGCAAACATCGCTACTATTGCTAAACTTAAAAATACAATTTGAGCAGAGCTGAAAAATGGAATGAGTTTATTCTCCAGTGTTTCAACTTTTTTCATTTTATGCATAATGAATTTTGTAGCGTGCGCAAGTAAAAATGGTAAGACGATTACGATAACAATACTTTCTACTAAAACAGAAACCGCTACAGTTTTCATGACACCAGCAAATAAAAATAAATAAATTGGAAGAAGTAGTACTTGCAAAATTAAATTTACAGGCAAAATTGCAGTAGAAAGTGCTACATTTCCTTTCGCTATTTCAGTAAAGATTAAGTACCAATCTGTACACGGAGTAACCATTAACATAATAAAGCCGACCCAAAGTGCTGGGTGATCTGAAAGAAATAACGCGCCTAATCCCCAAGCAAGAAAAGGTGTCCATATAAAGTTAATACCTAGGCTTGTTCCAGCGAATTTTAAGTTACGGAAGCCATTTTTTATATCATTTAATGGGATGCTGAGGAATAATCCGTAAAGCATTAAAAATAAGAAGGGGACAATAAATTTTTCTGAATGCATATGTATCATATTAAATTGTCCTAATATAACCCCGAATATAACAGCTGCAAGAATGATAAAGGTTTGAATCTTTTCTAAAGTACTCATTAATAAATCCTCTCTATAGATGAATTTCTCTCTCTAGTTGTATTATACAAGGGATTTCACTTACGTGTTTTCGAATTTATCATT
The DNA here is from genome assembly GCF_038003645.1 of Bacillus sp. FSL E2-0195. NCBI lineage: Bacteria > Bacillati > Bacillota > Bacilli > Caryophanales > Bacillaceae > Bacillus > Bacillus sp. FSL E2-0195. Next base: position 1,814,769 of record NZ_JBBOPN010000001.1, read on the forward strand.
TCGAATGAGGAAATATATTTCTTTGTTATTTTTAACTCGAGATATTTTTCTTTTTGAGAAGTTACTTGACTAAAGTAAGTAGATGTATTACAATCACTTACATAAGGTAATTAAATAACAAAAAGTTTTGAGTTACTTAGGTTAAGGTATCTATTGGAACTTTTTATTAGAATAAGAATTTTTATGATGATGAATAATGAATATGATAAGAAAGTTTAGGTGAAGAAAATGGGATTATTTAGCTCGTTATTTGGAAAAAAAGAAGAAAATACAAAAGTAGAGGGGAATAAAACAATGTCAAAAGTATTATTTGTAAAAGCAAACGATCGTCCAGCGGAGCAAGCAATTAGTTCAAAAATGTATGAAACATTTGTAAGTGCTTATAAGGAAGCAAATCCGAATACAGAAATTACGGAGTTAGATTTATTCGCATTAGATCTTCCGTATTACGGAAATATCGCTATTTCAGGTGGATATAAACGTAGTCAAGGAATGGAGATAACAGCTGAAGAAGAGAAGGCAGTTGCTACAGTGGATAAGTACTTAAACCAGTTTTTAGAAGCTGAAAAAGTAGTATTTGCATTCCCATTATGGAACTTTACAGTACCAGCACCATTAATTACGTATATTTCATATCTTTCTCAAGCTGGAAAAACGTTTAAATATACAGCGAACGGTCCAGAAGGTTTAGCTGGTGATAAGAAAGTAGTTGTTTTAGGCGCTCGTGGTTCAGATTACTCTTCTGAACAAATGGCTCCTATGGAAATGGCTGTTAATTACGTTACAAACGTACTTGGGTTCTGGGGAATTACCAATCCAGAGACAGTTGTAATTGAGGGACACAATCAATATCCAGATCGCTCACAGCAAATTGTTGAAGAAGGTTTAGAGAACGTTAAGAAAGTAGCGGCGAAATTTTAAATAATGATAGTAAATGTAAAAACCAACATGGATGACCATGTTGGTTTTTTAGTATAATTTCCATGTTAAAAAATGTATATTCATAAAATAAATGAAAAGTTTGAAAATAGTATTGCAAAATATTATATAACAAACTATAATGAGTTCAAGAATAGTTGATACTTAAATTAAATATTCAGAAAATTCAATTAGTTAAAATTGGAAATGAGATAAGGAAATTTGAATGGGGGGTTATATTATGGCGAATAAAGTACCGTTTTCGTTCATAGTAGTTATCGGATTAATGTTATTTGCACTATTTTTTGGAGCAGGAAATTTAATATTCCCAGCGATGCTTGGTCAATCGGCAGGAGAGAATGTATGGATTGCTAACGCTGGATTTTTAGTAACAGGAGTAGGTTTACCATTACTAGGTGTATTAGCATTTGGTTTTTCAGGTAAAGATGATTTACAGTCATTAGCAAGTCGAGCTCACCCGGTATTCGGGATTGTGTTTACGACAGTTTTATACTTAGCGATCGGTCCGTTATTTGCAATACCAAGAACGGGAAATGTTTCTTATGAAATTGGTCTTAAGCCGTTTATGCCAGAGGGATTAGGTTCTACACCGTTAATTCTTTTTACAATTATATTCTTTAGCATCACTTGTTTTTTTTCGCTAAATCCTGCGAAAATTGTCGATATTGTTGGAAAAATCTTAACGCCAATTAAATTAACATTCATCGGTATTTTAGTAATCGTTGCTTTTATTCATCCGATTGGAGAAATGCAAGCACCAGTTGAAGGGTATACATCACATGCATTTTTCAAAGGATTCCAAGAAGGATACTTAACAATGGACACGCTTGCATCGTTCGTATTTGGGATCATCATTATTAATGCAATTAAAGAAAAAGGTGCGAAAACGAAAACACAAATTATGGTTGTTTGTGCAAAAGCAACACTGATCGCAGCATCTATTTTAGCAATTATTTATACAGCACTTTCTTATATGGGAGCTTCAAGCGTTGCGAAGCTTGGACATTTAGAAAACGGCGGAGAAGTATTAGCGAAAGTTTCTAACTACTATTTCGGATCATATGGCGGGGTATTATTAGGATTAATGATAACAGTTGCTTGTTTAACAACTAGTGTGGGACTTGTATCAGCATGTTCTTCATTCTTCCATAAGTTATTCCCAAATGTTCCTTACAAAGCAATTGCAATTACGTTATGTGTGTTTAGTGCTATTGTTGCAAATGTTGGATTAACACAACTAATCGCAGTTTCTGTTCCAGTATTAACAGCGATTTATCCACTAGCAATCGTGCTGATTTTCTTAACATTCTTCCACTCGTTATTCAAAGGTAGAGCTGAAGTTTACCAAGTGAGCTTAATCGTAACATTTATCATCAGCTTATTCGATGGATTAAGTGCAGCTGGAGTTAACATTGAAGTAGTAAGCCAAGTGTTCACTAAATTCCTTCCGATGCAGGAAGTAGGATTAGGCTGGATCTTCCCAGCGATTATCGGTGGATTTATCGGCTATGGTATTAGCGTTGTAAAAACGAAAAATGGAGTGCAACCAGCAGCTGGTGCGAATAAGAAAATAAGTTAAACAAAAAAAGTTATAGAATTTGATTCTATAACTTTTTTTGTTACTATTGATAAGAATAGAAAAAATAAAGTAGTAGGGGAAATAAAATGAAAAAAACAATTGACCATATCGGGATCGCAGTTCGTGATATAGATAGTACGATACATTTTTATGAAAAGGTTTTATCAGGAACTTTAATAGATCGATACGTAAGTGAAGCACCTGGTGTTGAAAGCGAAGTAGCTATTCTTGAAGTTGATGGTGATAGAATCGAATTACTTGCGCCAACGAATAATACAACTTCTCCAATAGCACGATTTATAAAGCAAAAAGGGAAAGGTGTCCATCATGTTGCGTATCGTGTAGACGATTTAGATGTAGCTTTAGAAGAATTAAAGGAACAAGGGATTCGAACGTTAGAACATACGCTTCGCATCAATAAGCATGGTAGACGATTAATTTACCTTAACCCAGCGGATACGGAAGGGACGATTATTGAATATTGTGATTATCCGGAAGTGAAATAAAGGAAGTGTATTTTTGTGAAAGGTGTTACGTACTAATGTAACGCCTTTTTATTTGTATACTTTTCAATATTTCGACGAAAGTATTTCGGAATGTTGAATATATATTATGAGAAGCTATCCACTATCCTGTAGGAGTGGGCATGATTTTTTTTAGTATTTGCGAGCAAATGGAGCCGACTATAGGGTAAGCAATCCTCATTTTGCACAGTAATATATGAAAGAAAAAGAGTGCTTTATAACCAACTATATATTTTATGCAATACATATAATATAAATTGTGAATTTCATGTATTGGAGAGTGGTTATCTGTGGAGATTTCAAATAGTGCTGAAAATTTTAACGTATTATTTGTTACATCTAGTGTTCCTGTCTATTTTCCGGTGCTAGAGGAATCTATATATAATAGTTTGAAAAAGGCAATTCGTAATGTAACGATGGTAACATACGAAAACTTGGTGAAAACGGCTTTAAAGATAAAACCGGCACTCATTATTGTATTTCATGGTTTTGAAGAAGGGATAATTAAGGGAATTCAAGATTTAAAACAATACAACTTTAAAACTGCACTCTGGCTTACAGATGACCCTTACTTTACAGATGTGACGAAAAACTTAGTGCTTGATTATGATTATGTGTTTACGCAAGATACAGGATGTATTGATTTTTATAAAGATTTAGGTTGTGATAATGTATATTATTTGCCTTTAGCAGCAGAACCTCCTGTATATACGCCGATACTTAGGGAAGAGGAATACATATTTGATATTAGTTTCATAGGGACTGCTTTTGATAATCGGCTCGCATTTATTGATTCAATTGCAGAGTACTTAGTGACTAAAAATACTCTAATTATAGGTTGTAATTGGGATAGACTAAAAAGTTATGAGTTATTGAAAGATAAAATTTTACTTTTACCATTTTTGGTTTACGAAAACAGTATAGGATATTACAAAAAAAGTAAAATCAATATGAATATACATCGCTCGATAGAGGATTTAACATTTAATAGAAATAGAGTAAAAGTAAATGCTTGTTCTATTAATAATCGTACATTCGAAATAGCTAGTACAGGTTCTTTTCAAATGACGGATATTCGTTCAGATTTAGAAAAGTGTTATATTCCAGGGGTACAAATTGAGACATTTACCTCAGCGGTTGATTTTATAGAGAAAGCTGAAAGATATTTATCGAACCCGGCACAAAGAAAGAAAATTGCGATGGAAGGGCTGAAGAGAACGCTAATCGAACATACATATGATAAAAGGGTACAACAGCTGTTAAAAATAATTGAAATGAACCCTAAAAAAGAAAATGAAATTTAAAAATAGGGAAAGAATGTGTTGAAACACAACATATTTAAAGAATAAGGTATTTGAATGGAAGAGCATACACTTCGAATGAATAAGCATGGTAGAAGATTAATTTATCTTAACCTAGCGGATACGGAGGGCACGATCATTAATTATTGTGATTATCCGGAAGAGAAGTAAAGGAAGTGTATTATGGAGAAAGGGTGTTGCGTAATAACGTAATACCTTTTTTATTTATCCCGTTATTTGTTGGCAATAAGATTCCCGCTTCAAAAGTCGGAGAATGCGAGGGAGTTAGGTGGGAGATCGAATGCCCGTAAAAGTCCCACTGATTAAAGTTTCACTTTATGTATTTCACATTTTCTTCACAAATGATTCACGATAACTTTTCTTCTTAGGGAACTTACATAAATATATTTTATGCTATAATGATAATCAACTTTAAAAATATTAGTAATATCCATGAAGGTAGCTACTATTATATTGGAAGTATAGAGGTGAGGAATAAATAGAGAGTGATACTAAATAAATCCTTATACTTAATCAGGTTAATATTTTATCAAGAAATAAAACTTGGGAAGTAAAAAGTAATGAAAGTGTAGTGACGAAAAAGAAAGAAGTGAAATGATTGTGAAAGTAATACGAAGGTTAGGGGCATGGCTATTAATTGCGTGCGTGTTGATCATATTGATACCAAAAAGCGCATCCGCTCATGCGTATGTTGTGAAATCAAATCCTGCTGAAAATGAAACGTTAAAGAAAGCACCATCTGTTGTGAAAATTGAATTCGATGAGGACATACAAGTTTCAAGTTTTAATACATTGTTCGTAAGAGATACCTCAGGTAAAAGAGTAGATTTAAAAGATGCACATATTGATAAGAAAAACAAAAAAATATTAGAAGCTGGGTTAAAAGAGAATCTCAAAAATGGTCTTTACTCTATTCAGTGGAAGGCTATTTCAGCTGATGGACATCCAATTCAAGGAGTTATTCCATTCCGTATTGGATCAGCAGAAGCGGGAACAGATGATATAAAAGTAGAAGAGATGGGCTATGTTCCCCAAATCGATATGATTATGGAACGCGGAATTTTATATACAAGTTTTTCTCTATTTATCGGTGTTCTATTATTTAACCTTATCCTTTATAAAGGAAGTGCAAGTCAAGTTCAGTCGAGGAGTAAGAAAATAATATGGATATCATTATTTGGGATATTTATTAGTTTACTATTCAATCTACCATTGCAGGCGAAAATAAATGCTGATGTTTCATGGTTAGAAGCATTCGATCCTATATTATTAAAAGAAACATTACAGCTATCTGTTTTTGGTTATGTATGGATCACTCAAATGGCTCTTATTAGTACGCTTATGATTGTTACATATTTTGCAGTGAAGCGTGAGAAGCTTTCGTCGTTTAAAGTATGGAGCATTCCAATACTATTGTTTATTGGTTTACTTGTTATGAAAGCCTTCAATAGTCATGCATATGGATTAAAGTTTAAAGAAATTGCTGTCGTTATGGACTTTCTGCATTTATTCGCAGCTTCGTTATGGATGGGGGGGCTATCATCGATTGTTCTTCTGTTACGTAAAGAGGATGACAAGTGGACTATGTATTGGGATGCGATTAAGCGTTTTTCGCCATGGGCAACAGGTGCTGTCATTGTGATTTTATTAACGGGTCTTTTTAACAGTACATTTTTTATTCCCACGATCCATTCCCTATTTGATACGAAGTATGGATTGGCCTTATTAGCAAAAATACTTTTATTCGTGTGTATGGGGATATTGGGAATTATTCATTATGTGAAAGGGAGAATGCGAGCGCAGCAAAGGTTAGGAGCTACGGTGAAAGTAGAGTTTATCATTGGAATTATCGTTTTTGTAATCGTAGCGTTTATGACAAATGTACAAACGCCGCCGATGCCTCCTACGGGACCTTTTACAGAGAGTAAACAATTAGATAATGGATATGAACTTACTTTACATGTAAGTCCTAATAAGGTAGGACAGAATACATTTCATATTACTTTGCAGGATGAGAATGGACAGCCTGTTACTGATATGGAACAAATTGTATTGACGACTCAATCTTTAGATATGAATATGGGCAAAGGTTCATTTAAAGTTTCGGCAGTGTCACCGGGAGAATATGAAGCGGAAGGTATGTATATTAACATGACAGGAAACTGGAATATACAAGTTCACGGATTAACAAAATCTCTTGATAGTTTCGATACGGATTATAAATTTATTGTAGGTGGCAGATAAAAAAGACGTTATAAATGAAAAGGAGTTTATAGAAAATGAAACGTATAAAAAAATTAGGAACAACAATGATCGCAACAATAATTGCAATGGGGATTTTTTCGTTACCTGTTAGTGCTCACGTAACTGTGAAACCAGCAACTTCTGACGTTAGCTCTTGGGAGACTTATACGATAAAGGTACCTGTTGAAAAGAATATAGCAACAACAAAAGTCACACTGAAAATACCGTCTGGAGTCGAGTTTCAACAGTACGAGCCAGTGCCAGGGTGGAAAGTGGAAGAACAAAAAGATGCAGCTGGAAAAGTTAAAACTGTAATATGGGAAGCAACAGGGGATGGGATTTTACCTGGTCAGTTCCAACGATTTACTTTCGTTGCTAAAAATCCAGATAAAGAGCAACAAATAGCTTGGAATGCATATCAACAATATAAAGATGGAGAAATTGTTGAATGGACAGGCGATGAGAAAGCTGAGAAGCCCCATTCACTTACTACGATTGCAAAAGGTACATCATTAACAGGAGAACATGGTGAAGTATCTAGTGTGGAAAAAAATGAAGGTACAAGTAATATGCAAACAATAGCAATTGTCTTATCAGTTTTAGCGATTGTATCTTCCATAGGTACGTGTGTTTTTGTAGTACGTCGTAAAAAGTAGGGAACATTGAAAGGTCTCATTGAAAGTAATGAGACCTTTGTTAATAAAATTTTGAGATTAAGCAGCTTCGAGGGGGATTAGAGCTACAAATACAACATGGTTTATTAAGATAAGGAACTCAATTGACTGTCATTACTTCTTCTGGTAGGTTATCATGCTTAAGCCAGTTTTCAATTAAATTATTAAATAGTTTGGGATTTGCTAAAGGGATTCCATGACCGATTTTAGGAATGATAATACCTGTGCAAGTAGGATTGCTTTCAAGGATTGCAGTCATCGAGTCTTTCATGATTCTTTTTTCGTTTTCTCCAACAGTTACTAATATATTGCTACTAGCATTCTCGAAACCTTTTAGTATTGTAAACGACATATTTTCTTCTAATATCCTCACAAATGTATTTTTACTTATTTGACAACTTTCATGATAATAGTTATCAAATTGTGTTTCATCTATGTACATTGATTTTGCTTGTATTTTGGAAAACGTCTTACTCTTTATAAGTGGATAGGTTACGCCAAGGGATCTTATTAATGTTTTAGCGAAAGGAATTGGTTTAACTAATGCGCTATTTATCATAGCGTATTGAATTAAGTTTGGTTTCATGCTGAGCATTGCAATTAATACTTGAGCACCTAACGAAAAACCGATTACTATAACAGTTTTACCTTGTCCTTTTTCTTCAACTAATTCAATGATTTTTTCAGCACTAAAGTGTATTGAAAAATGATCCTTACTACTATTTTCCCCTTGCTCGGGTAAATCAGGAACAAGGCAGTGAAAGTTAGTAAAATGTTTAATTTGTTTGTCCCACATCCATCCACTGACTCCGCCCCCATGAATAAAAACCATAAGTGGAGAGCTTGAATCTCCAAATTCTTTATACTGTAAAACCATATAATTCCCCCTTATGATTAGAATTGTTAGTCCATACATATGTATTAGAGATAATATTTTCTACTTAATTATCATCATACAATAAAAAAGGAAAATTTTCCTTTTGCTAAGATGTTAAGTGACTGTACTCATAAAATGGTAAAAAAGAAAGAGCCTACAAGTGGTAGACTCTTTCTCATATCTATTTATTTCACTTCAACTTGCTGCCTTACAGCAAGTGCTTTCGGCTTTATATTTACAAAACAAATGCTTACGATAATAAATAAAAGTCCGATAAATAAGCTAATTGTAATGGCCTCATGTAAGAAAATTGAACTTACAATAATAGCGATCAGTGGGATAAGGAACGTATAAGCCCCAACTTTACTTGCCTCACCAGCTCCTACAAGTGTAAAGTAAGCGAGCCATCCCATTGCAATAACAAAGAACGAGATGAATAGTAGTACACTTACAAATGGTATACTCCAAGCGATGTTAGACCAGCTCTCAAATTCTGAACCAAATCCGATTAAGCAAAGTCCGCCAATAATAAGCTGAAGTGTTACCATCCAAATGGCATTAACGCGGTGTCCAGTTTTCTTAATAAATACTGTGCCGAGTGCCCAGCCGATAGCGCACCCTAAAGCAAGTAGTACACCGATAATAGAAATATGTCCAGTTAAACTACTAGAGCTAATAACCCCAACACCAATAAATCCAAGAATAAGTCCGAAAATTTTCAAGCCGTACATAGATTCTTCAAGCCAAATCCATGAGAAAATGCCGAGTAAGACAGGTTGGAGAAATACGATTGCGGAGAAGAGTCCGGCGGGCATATACTGAAGTCCGACAGTTTGTAGTCCGTAAAACAAAATAATATTGAGTAAAGATGAAATAAAGTATAAATGCCAAGTTTCCTTTAAATTTAATTGTTTGTATTTCGGTAATGCGAAAGTAAGTAAGATAAATCCTCCTATTAATGTTCTAATCCCTGCAAAGAGTACGGGTGGTGTGTAATGCAGAGCGAATTTTGATAACGGCCAATTAATTCCCCACATAATAACGAGAAATGTAAGGATTATGGCAGTCTTAGTTCGAGAAAGCTGTGTCACTGTAATCCCTCCTTGTTGTATTCCATTTCACTATGATATGATATCGACTATGATAAATAAAATGAATCTTTTTTATAAGGAGTATAAGTGATTAGTTATGACCATTACACAACTTCAAGTTTTAATTAAAACGGTTGAATTAGGGAGTTTTACGAAGGCTGCCGGGATGTTAAATATGACACAGCCAGCTGTAAGTCATGCGATTTCAAGCATTGAGTCAGAGTTAGGAGTTACCATTCTTATACGCGATAAACGAAAAGGGCTAATCGTTACGGATGTTGGAAATAGAATTCTTGTACATATTAGAGAAATCTTAAACGGCGTTGAGAAGATTGAACAAGAAGTAGCGATGGAGAAAGGGCACGAAGTTGGGACGATTCGAATTGGGAGTTTTCCGAGTGCTTCTGCACATTTCTTACCCAAAATGATAAATCTTTTTAAGGAGAAGTATCCGAACTTAGAAGTCGTTCTTTGTGAAGGCACGATTAAAGAAGTTGAAGATTGGTTAGTGTCGAGGGTTGTTGATATAGGAATTGTTATTTTGCCTAATAAAGATATGGAGATCGTGCCCTTAACGAAGGGGAAAATGGTTGTTGTCTTAAGGGAGGATCATCCTCTTTGTAAGAACGATTCTATTACAATAGGTGATTTAGAGAATGAACCAATCATATTATGTAAGGGTGGGTACGAACCACCCATTATCGATATGTTTAAACAAGCGAACGTACCACTTCGGGCTGAATATATAATTTCCACAGTTACAACAGCTTTAAATATGATTCAAGAAGGATTAGGAATCGCAATTTTGGCTGAGTTATCTTTAACGAGTTTACCAAAGAATATACAAACGAGAGAATTGGAACCACAAGTATGGAGAGAAATCGCTTTAGCTGTTCCTTCATTAAAGGATTCTTCACTCGCTGTACAGCTATTTATTGAAGAATTCCAAGACTTGTTTGCAGAATAAGAAGAGGTGTCTCATATATTGTAATGGGGCACTTTTTTATTTGCTTTAAAAAATTTGTAAAAAGGATTGACTTATTTTTCTGTTGTAACTATAATGATTACATCGAGGTGGTGATCACGATGAAAATTAGTAGCCGCTTTTCTATAGCTGTTCATATTTTATCTATTTTGAAAAACAATCCATCTTCAGTTTGCACTTCAGACTATATGGCCGAGAGTGTAAATACAAATCCGGTAGTCATTCGTAAAATAATGTCTTACTTGAAACAATCTGGATTTGTTTACGTAAATCGCGGACCAGGTGGCGCGGGATTATTAAAGGATTTACATGAAATCACATTATTAGATGTGTATCATGCAGTGAATGTAGTGGAAGAAGACAAACTATTTCACATTCATGAAAAACCGAATCCAGACTGTCCAATTGGGGCGAATATTCAAGCTGTTTTAGAGGTTATTTTAGTTCAGGCGCAATCTGCGATGGAAGAAGTGTTGAGAAATATTACGATGGGGCAGTTATTTGAATCTTTACAACAAAAAATGAAAGCATAATATGATAATTGCAAGTCTCTAAAAGAGAATGCATATTTTTTTCTTAAAATTGTAACTGTTTTGGTTACATCTAAAAATAAAAAGAAGGTAAGGTGTAAAAGATATGACTGTAAAAATGAAAGTATACTCAGATTTTATATGCCCGTTTTGCTTTTTAGCAAAAGGCCCATTAGATGAAGTAGCGAAAGAGAAAGATGTAGAAATCGAATGGATGCCATTTGAATTGCGTCCAAGTCCATATTCTAAAATAGATCCTTGGAACGAGCCAGATAAGTTAGGTTCATGGGATTCTTTCATTCTTCCTACTGCAAAAAAATTAGGGGTTGAAATGCGTCTGCCACGCGTTTCTCCGCATCCATATACACATTTAGCTTTTGAAGGGTGCCAATTCGCGAAAGAGCGTGGACTTGGAAATGAGTATCATCACCGAGTATTTACTGCGTTTTTCCAAGAAGAGCAAAACATTGAAGATATTGATGTATTAACGAAATTAGCGGTAGAAGTAGGGCTTCCTGAAGCTGAATTTAAAGATGCTTTAGTAAATCGTAAATATAAAGAAAAACATCAAGAAGCAATTCAGCATGCATATGATGAAGCAAATATTATGGCTGTTCCAACTGTCATGATTGGAGATGAAGTCATTCAAGGACTTGCTAGTAAAGAAACGCTAGAAAGAGTAATTGATAAAGAAATCGAAAAGGATAAAACAAATTCATTTGAAGGTATGCAATGTAAGACGGATGGATATTGCTAATTCGTCTTGCATGAAAGACTCAAGTTGATTTGTTTAAATAAAAATAATAAAACATATATTTGGAGGAATTAAAATGTCAGCAACTACAACAAATTTAAAAGAAGCAATCGTGAACCGTCGTTCAATTCGTAAAGTAACAAAAAACGCTACAATTACAAAAGAAAGAATTGAAGAAGTTTTAAAAACAGCTTTACACGCACCAACTTCTTTCAATATGCAAAGTGGCCGTATGGTTGTATTAATGGATGGAGAGCATGAAAAGTTTTGGGATATCGTAAAAGAAACGCTTAGATCACGCGTGCCAGCAGAAAATTTTGAAGCAACAGTAGAAAGACTAAAAGGCTTCCATGCAGGTGTAGGAACAGTTCTATTCTTTGAAGATCAAGCAACAGTAGAAAAAATGCAAGAAAATGCACCATTGTATAAAGATCAGTTCCCATTCTGGTCTCATCAAGGAAATGCAATGCTACAACATACTGTATGGATGCTATTATCGGCTGAAGGAATTGGAGCGTCATTACAACATTACAATCCAATCGTAGATGCTGAAGTGAAAGAAACATGGAATATTCCAGCGGAGTGGAGTTTAGTAGGACAAATGCCATTTGGTGAGCCAAATGAACAACCAGGGGAAAGAACATTCTTACCTACTGAAGATGTAGTGAAATTTTATTAAGAAATTTAATATATACAGAGTTAAATAAATGAAAGGAGAGTACATATATAGCTATATATGTACTCTCCTTTCGTATGTAATGTTTAAATGCGATTGTGGAAAAGGTTACTGCAAGAATAATTTCTTTCATATGAATCGAAGTTTTCCCTACAATTAAAAATCTATCATGTTTTTGAAATGACAGTAAACATCCCCGTCATGTTTGGTGAGTAATTTTTAAAATCAAATTTTTCATAGAACGATTCTTTACCTTGTGATGCAAATAAACCGACAAACGCCTTATCAGGGGCAGTCTCATTTAAGTATGCAACCAAAAGATGCATTATTTCTTTCCCAATACCATGTTTCTGATAATCCGGATGAACCACTATATCTTGAATATAGAAATAGATAGATCCATCACCAACAATTCTCCCCATGCCCACAATTTTTTCATTATCTTTGACCGTGATGCAGTGAATAGAATGCTTCAGTGAAGTATCCGCTACTTCAAAATTCATATAATTAGTCCATCCAACAGAATCACACAAATATTTGTACTCTTCCAATTTTGGAATGTTATGTTTAAACTCATATGTTTTCAAAATGCATCCTCCATGTCCTTAAATTCAATAAGTATATAAATTCGACATATTTTTATCTATTCCTCTTACGCAACAGAACTCCTTTTAGTTATTGAATACTATATCATCTGTCTCGTCTATTTAATTTAGTCCAGCTTCCCTATTCGTATTGGTGTTAATTTATGTGCATTTAGGGAAGAAATATAAGAAATAATCTGGTGAGAAAGGAAGTGGGAACATGAATGATGAGAAAAAATATACAGTTGTCGGTACTGATGTTGATGAAGTGAAACGTTTAAATAAAAATTCAGGGTTAACATATAATCAGGTGAAGGAATTGTTAGCAAAGCAAATGCAAAAAAAAAGTAATTAGATTGAAATTTTTCATTTTTTCATTTAGCATTTTGATTGGAGAGAGTTAAGTAAAAGGTAACTCTCTTTTTTATATAAATGAGCAACTTTTAGAGTGGAGGAAGCAACATGAAAAAATGGGTAAAGATAACGTTGTCTATCGCTGGAGGTATTGTTCTATTGGTGTGTGCCGGAGGATATTACGTGTATAAAAATTATTTTCCAAAGGAACCTGAGCGTATTGTATATGATAAAGACAGAGTGTTAAAACCGATACATAATCAGCTTAAAGGGATCGACATAGATAATATAAAGATAAAAGAAAAAGAAGTTGTAAATGCGACTGTGGATGAGCTTCAAAAAATGGTTGATGATGGGAAATTATCATATGAAGAATTAACGAGTATTTATCTTTTTAGAATACAAGAACATGATCAAAATGGAATATCATTAAATGCTGTTACAGAGATTAATCCTAATGCAATGGAGGAAGCACGACAGTTAGATAAAGAGAGATTTTTAAATAAGAAATCGAAATTATACGGCATTCCTGTCATCGTAAAAGATAATGTACAAACAGCGAATGTTATGCCGACAAGTGCTGGAACTTATGTATTAAAAGATTGGATTGCAGATGAAGATGCGATGATTGTGAAGAAGTTGAAAGAAGAAGGGGCGTTTGTTTTAGGAAAAGCAAATATGTCTGAGTGGGCGAATTATTTATCTTTTACAATGCCAAGTGGATATAGTGGGAAGAAAGGACAAAATTTAAATCCATATGGCCCGATTACATTTGATACATCAGGATCGAGTTCAGGATCTGCTACAGTGGTTGCAGCTGATTTTGCACCGCTTGCAATCGGGACGGAAACGACGGGATCCATAGTAGCACCGGCAACGCAACAATCAGTAGTTGGGTTACGTCCGTCTTTAGGTATGGTTAGCAGAACAGGAATTATCCCGTTAGCTGAAACACTTGATACAGCAGGGCCAATGGCAAGAACGGTCAAAGATGCAGCAACGCTATTTAATTCAATGGTAGGTTATGATGGAAAAGATGCTATGATAGAAAAAATGAAAGATAGAGATAGAATGGATTATACGAAGGAGTTATCGATAGATGGATTAAAAGGGAAAAAGATAGGGATTCTTTTTTCTATAGAACAACAAGATGAAATTAGAAAAGCAGTAGCGAAAAAGATTAGAAAGGACCTTGAAGATGCAGGTGCAATATTGACTGATGATGTTCAGTTAAACAGCGAGGGTGTAGATAATCTGCAAACATTAGAATATGAGTTCAAGCATAATGTTAACGATTATCTTTCACGGCAAAAAAATGTGCCAGTAAAATCGTTAGAAGAGATTATAGCGTTTAATAAAAAGGATAGTAAACGACGAATAAAGTATGGACAAACATTAATTGAGGGTTCTGAGAAATCTGCTATAACGAAAGATGAGTTTGAAAAAATAGTTCAAACGAGTCAAGAAAATGCAAGAAAAGAGCTAGATAGGTATTTAGTAGAAAAAGGTTTGGATGCTCTTGTGATGATTAATAACGATGAAGTTCTTCTATCAGCTGTGGCTGGTTATCCAGAATTAGCAGTGCCGGCAGGATATGATTCTGATGGTCAGCCGGTAGGTGTAGTGTTTGTTGGGAAACAGTTTGGTGAAAAAGAACTTTTTAATATTGGATATGCGTATGAACAGCAGTCTAAAAATAGACGATCTCCTAAAATATAGAGTTGATAAAGTGGTTTTTAGAAAAGTAGTAGATAAAAAAATCCGACAATAAAAAAGAAAAAAAGGATTCTTTCCAATTAGTAAGAAAGATTGTCTATAGAAGTTCATAAAATGTAATATATCCAATTTCCATCCATTGAAGGGGGAGGTTAATTCTTAATGAATGAAGTGAAAAATTTCTTTCGAAGCAGAGGGTTTCAACGGTTTCTCGTTTTAATAATATTAGTGCTTGTATTGTATGGATTAAAAAGTATGATTAATTTAATATTAATTACGTTTATTCTCACGTTTTTGATGGATCGATTTCAAAAGTTTATTTCAAAAAAATTGAAAGTAAATAGGAAAGTGGTTATTGCTGGTTTATATATTGTGTTAGTGACGTTTATTGTAACTACACTATATAAATATTTGCCTGTACTAACGATACAAATTTCACAATTAATTTATCAATTTAAATTGTTTTTTCAAAACCCACCTGATAACGAGATAATTAAATATGCACTTTCGACAATTAATGGAATGGAAGTATCGAAATATATCGAACAAGGTGTAGATGTCATTTATCAATCGATAGCAAACATAGGAAAAGTCAGTTTACAAATACTACTTTCTCTTATTTTAAGCTTATTTTTCTTATTAGAAAAAGAACGCATTATAGCATTTACTTCGAAATTTAAAGATAGTAAGCTGAAAATTTTTTATGAGGAGATTGCATATTTCGGTGAAAGGTTTGCAAGATCGTTCGGAAAAGTGATTGAAGCACAGTTTTTAATTGCGGTTGTAAATTGTGTGCTCACTGTAATTGCACTTGTCATTTTAGGATTTCCACAGCTTCTTGTATTGGCTGTCATGGTCTTTCTACTCGGTTTGATTCCAGTTGCTGGTGTTATCATTTCATTGTTTCCACTTTGTATCATTGCCTATAACGTCGGCGGGGTTGTGTATGTTGTTTACATACTAGTGTTCATTACAGTAATCCACGCTCTTGAAAGTTATTTATTAAATCCAAAATTTATGTCTGCAAAAACGAATTTACCTGTTTTTTATACATTTATGATTCTTATCTTTTCAGAGCATTTCCTCGGAATATGGGGGCTTATTATTGGGATTCCAATCTTTATCTTTTTATTAGATGTACTTGATGTAAATAATGATGAACCGATTAAAGATAATAAGTGATAGAAAATGACCGATGTTTTCTCTTGATGAAAACATCGGTCATTTATTATTTTTTCTTTGGAGGAGGTAGTTTAATGAAGGTATTTGCAATTAAAGCTATAATAACAGCAGCAAAAATAAAGACTGCAATTACACTAACTCCCATACCTGGCCATCCTCCTACAAGGAAGATACTTATCGGTATTGCTAACAAGCTTAAAATAATTAGAATCAATCCGAGATTCTTATCATATTTTTTAGTTGGAAATAGCGTTCTGATGATTAAGAAGAGGAAAAGTATTAAGGATGCTACAGCTAGCAAGAGGATTGCAATCGTCAAAGAATCATTCATGAAATCACCCCTTTTTATAGATAATATTACCGTTTAAATTGAGGGGGAACTATAAAAGTATAAAAAAGCAATCCAATATAAATCGGATGGCTTTTTTGATTGGAAAATATGATTAAAGAACAGGAGCCATTGTTTCTTTCAACACTTGAACAGAGTGATCGAATTTTAATTCTTCCTCTTCACTTAGTTCAACTTCTAAAATTTCCCGAACACCGCCGCGGTTTAAAACAGCAGGTACGCCGATATAAACATCCTGTTGGCCGTATTGACCTTCAAGATATGCTGATACAGTTAATACGCTGTTTTCATTGCTTAAGATTGCTTTCGTAACACGTAAAAGTGACATGCCGATGCCGTAGTATGTAGCACCTTTTCGTTCAATAATGTGATAAGCTGCATCACGAACGTTTACGAAAATATCATCTAAATCTTTTTGGTTATATGTGTTGTCTTTTTCAAGAAGCGTTTGTAGTTTTTGAATACCAATTGATACGTGACTCCACACCGGAAGTTCTGTATCACCGTGCTCTCCGATAATATAAGCGTGAATGTTATGAGGTCCAATATCGAAGTACTCACCTAACATATAGCGGAAACGAGCAGAATCAAGAGTTGTACCAGAACCGATTACGCGTTCTTTCGGTAATCCAGATTCTTTCCAAGTTACGTAAGTTAAAATATCTACAGGGTTTGTTGCGATTAAGAAGATACCGTCAAAGCCGCTATCCATAATGCTACGAACAATTTGCTTGAAAATTTTAGCGTTTTTCTCAACTAAATCTAAACGTGTTTCACCTGGCTTTTGTGGCAATCCAGCTGTAATTACAACAAGATCTGCGTCTTTACAATCTTCATAACTACCTTTCCAAACTTTTGTTGGAGCTGGTGCGAAAGGAACGGCATGGCTTAAGTCCATTGCTTCTCCTTCAGCTTTTGCTTCATTTACATCCACTAAAACAAATTCTTCAGCTACAGCTTGGTTAATCATGCAGTAAGCATAACTACACCCAACTGCTCCTGTTCCTACTAATACAACACGGTTAATACCTTTTTTCATTTCAAAATTCCTCGCTATTTCATAAATTTTATTATGTAAGATAATACGTCTTACTTCTATAATTTCATATCTATTTTATTACATTTTATAAAAGATATTCAAGTATTTGAAAATGTATCCGCTCAATTACTTGAATGAAACATAGGAATCCTGTTAAACGAATATAATTCAGTAAAATCCTTCGTAAAAGGGGAATTGGCATGGGGAATCCATTATCGATGGAACAAATGCTTCAAATTGTTCATGAAGGGCTTGCCAAAACGAATAACCCCAAACCCAAACGGATTACAGTTGCCGGTGCAGGGATATCTGGATTAGTTGCAGCATCTTTATTAAAAGAGGCTGGGCATGAGGTAACGATTATAGAAGCAAATAACAGAATAGGTGGCAGAGTGTATACGATTCGTGAACCATTTAGCGCAGGATTATATTTTAACGCAGGTCCTATGCGTATTCCGGATACTCATGATTTAACTTTAGCTTACATTCGTAAATTTAAACTACCGTTAAACCTTTTTATTAATAAAACTTCTTCAGATATAATTTATACGAATAACAAAAGAACGAGATTGGATGTGTTTGAAAAGGATCCAAGTGTACTTGGATATCCAGTTTTAGATAAAGAAAGAGGGAAAACGGCAGAAGGGTTAATGTTAGAGGTATTGGAACCGATACTTAATTATATTAAGAAAGATCCTAATAAAAACTGGATTATTGTTGAAAAAAAGTATAAAACATATTCGCTCGGTTCATTTTTAACCGAGTATTATTCAGATGGGGCAATAGATATGATCGGGGTACTTCTTGATATGGAAGCATACATGGGAATGTCTTTAATTGAAGTATTACGCGAAATGATCTTTTTCACTTCAACGACGAAATATTATGAGATAACGGGCGGAATGGATAAATTACCAAATTCATTTTTACCAGAGCTAAAGGATAATATTTTTATGTCGTATAAAGTAGAAAAAATTATAGAGGAAGATAATAAAGTAATGATGCAAGTAACACATGAACAAACGTTAAATTCATTTATAGTAACTGGTGACATCGCTATTGTCACAATTCCATTTTCAGCTTTGCGATTTGTAGAAGTTCAGCCATATCAGTTATTCTCTTATTATAAAAGGCGGGCAATTCGTGAATTAAATTATATTGCTTCAACTAAAATTGCGATAGAGTTTAAAAGTAGATTTTGGGAAAGAGCAGGACAATATGGTGGTAAGTCAATTACAGATTTACCTATCCGCTTTACATATTATCCGAGCTATGGCATTCATACACTAGGGGCGGCTATCGTTTTAGTGAGTTATACGTGGGCAGATGAGGCGTTAACGTGGGATAGTCTCTCGAATAGAGAACGTATTCGTTATGCGTTGAAAAATTTAGCGCAAATATATGGAAATGTGATTTATAGTGAGTATGTTGCGGGAGAATCTTTTAGCTGGAGTCAAAATCCGTATTCTTGCGGAGCATTTACAGCTTTTGAACCGGGGCAAGAGCTTGAATTGTTTCCATATATTACGCCGCCAGCGGGTAGAGTGCACTTTGCAGGAGAACATACGACATTAACACATGGATGGATGCAAGGAGCAATAGAGTCTGGAATTAGAGTTGCTCATGAAGTGAATGGAAAATGAAACGATAATCTAGCAGTTTTGTTTACAAATAGGTATTCTTTTAATAAAATGATAAATATAAATCGTAATAATTACGCTTTGAAGAAATTTGAAGTAGAGAAATGGATGGTCGGTCGAATGAGTAAAGTAGAAATTCATATATTAGGTGGTTTTTTAGGTAGCGGAAAATCAACATTGCTGCAAAATTTATTATTAGCAGAAAAGAAGAAAAATCGAAAAGTTGCAGTTTTGATGAATGAAATCGGTGAATACTCGGTAGATACAGATATTATTGGAAAAGAGAATGTGTTAAGGGAACTTCTGAAAGGATGTATTTGTTGTACGTTAAAAGAAGAGCTTGAAATTCAATTACATTCTTTATATCAACAAGAAAGACCAGATGTAATTTATATAGAAACAACAGGTGTCGCACATCCAATTGAAGTGTTAGATGCATGTGTATCACCAATTTTAGCTCCTTTCCTTGAAGTGAAATCTATAGTAGTCGTATTAGATGCAGTAAGATGGTTAAACCGAAGTATATTAAGTGCAAATGTACAACAGCTATTACATGAGCAAATGAAATATGGAAGTCATATTCTTATTAATAAATCAGATTTATTAACAGATTCGGATAAGAACAAAGTACTTGAAGACGTAAAAGCAATAAATAATCATGCGAAATTGTTTGAAACAAAGTATTGTAATATATCTTTAAAAGATATAGAAGAAGCTGAATTTGTGAGAGATGGAGAACATGAGACACTACATGTCAAACAGCATTTACATATACAAACGATGACGTATCAATTTACGAAATCGATTGATCAAGATAAATTATACGAATGGCTTTCGAATTTACCAGATAGCATTTATCGTGTAAAAGGATTTGTGAAATTCCATGGAGATAAATACCCTCACTTATTCCAATATTCGTTCGGGGTACCGACTTTACTGGAACAAGACTTCGGTTTCCCGACAAATTTGGTAGTAATAGGGGAAGGATTAGATAAGAAGCAATTGGTTGAGGGGTTAGAGAAAGTCGAAAATAATTAATCATTTTTTTTAGGTAAGCTGCAAATAATTGACTTAATGAATTAAGTTAATTATTTGCAGCTTTTTGCGTGATGATTACTGTAGTGAAACAGTAATTTCATTTGAACAACGGAATATATATTGATTGTATGTCCGTTTCCATTTAATAGGAAGGTGATTATAGATTTGTGCCGAATGTAGAGGTTACTACAAGAGTTTTCCATTACCAATTTTAAAGTCATGATTACGGACAGGGGAATTTGGCGTGTTTGATTCTATCAGAAAGTAAAGTATGGGGAGGATCACAATGTCGATGAAAAAACGTAAATGGCTAAGAATGGTGGCTACTGGTTGTGTGTTAGGTTCGTTATTAATAACGGCAGCTTGTTCAGGAAAGAAAACAAGTACAGAGGATGAAAAGACGATTAAGGTAGGGGTTCTTGCTTCATTAACAGGTCCATTAGAATCATATGGAAAACAAACAGTGAACGGATTTGAATTAGGGTTAGACTATGCAACGGGTGGAACTGGGAAAGTGGAAGGGAAGAAGATTAAGTTTGTTGTAGAAGATACGGAAACAAAAGCTGATGTAGCAGTTAAAAAAGCTACGAAATTATTAGAAGAAGAGAAAGTCGATTTTTTAGTCGGATCGTCTAGTTCAAGTGATACATTAGCGGTTTTACCACTTGCAGAAGAATATGAAAAAATAATGGTTGTAGAACCAGCAGTAGCTGATAGTATTACCGGGAAGAACTGGAATAAATATATTTTTAGAACAGGTAGAAATTCATCTCAAGATGCAGTCGCTGGTGCTGCGGCAATTGCTAAAAAAGATGTAAAAATAGCAACGTTAGCACAAGATAATGCTTACGGCCGTGAGGGAATTGCGGCATTTAAAGCTGGAGCAAAGAAATTAGGTGCGAATATTGTAAACGAGCAATATGCTGATACAAATTCGACTGACTTCACTGCAAATATTCAAAATATCATTAGCTCAAAGCCGGATTATTTATTTATCGTTTGGGCAGGGGCAAATTCACCTTGGAAACAGTTAAAAGATATGAATGTGGAAGCGCAGGGTATTAAAATTTCTACCGGTGCACCAGATATACCGGCATTAAAAACGATGGATGCGTTAGTAGGAATGCAAGGTTTTTCTGTTTATTATCACACACTTCCGAAAAATAAGGTGAATGATTGGTTAGTTGAAGAACATAAAAAACGATTTAATGGTGCGGTGCCAGATTTATTTACAGCAGGAGGAATGTCAGCGGCAATTTCAATTGTAGAAGCTTTAAAGAAAACAAAAGGTGATACAGATGTAGATACATTGATTAAGAAAATGGAAGGAATGGAATTTGATACACCGAAAGGAAAGATGAAATTTAGAGAGAAGGATCATCAAGCGATGCAGACACTTTATTCTATCACATTGAAAAAGCAAGATGGTGTTGATTATCCGGTGCCAGTATTAGAGCGAGAATTAACGATGAAAGAGACAGAACCCCAAGTTCAAAATAAATAGACTGAATTTTCTGTTGTTTACGTATAAAGAGGGAGTACACCCTCTTTATACGTATTTCTTTCATACTTAAAGCTTTAAAGGGAGGGATTTCGTGACACATTTGCTAGAAACGAAAAATCTTTGCGTATCTTTTGGCGAGCATCATGTTATTAAGGATGTGAATTTAACAGTACAAAAAGGAAAGCTCATTTCAATTATTGGACCAAATGGTGCAGGAAAGACAACGCTATTCAATTTACTAAGTGGACAAATTTCTCCAACAAAGGGTGAAGTATATTTTAAAGGACAAGAGATTACAAATTTATCAATTTCGGATCGTACTCGATTAGGAATTGGTCGTTCTTTTCAACTTACAAATATATTCCCAGAGTTAACGGTACTTGAAAATGTTCGTTTAAGTGTTCAATCATTTGTGCAAGATTACTATAGTTTTTTTCCGAGTTCGGCAAAATTTAAGCAACAAGTTGGAGAGGCGAGACGTTTCTTAAAAACAGTATTACTTCACGAGAAAGAACATGTATTAGCGAAAGATCTAGCGCATGGGGAAAAACGAAAGTTAGAGCTTGCGATGTTATTAGCTTTAAAAACGGATGTGTTACTACTTGATGAGCCGACGGCAGGTATATCAGTTGAGGAGGTACCGGCTATTTTACAAGTGATTGAAAATATTAAGAAACATCCAGAGAGTACAATTGTACTTATTGAACACAAAATGGATATGGTACTAGGTTTGTCAGACCATCTTATCGTTTTATTCCATGGAGAGTTATTGGCTGAAGGTTTGCCCGAAGAAATGATGAAAGATGAGCGTGTACAAAGTGCTTATTTAGGGGGATTATATAGTGGCACTATTACAAGTGAATAATATAGAGACGTATTTAGATCAGTTTCATATTTTACAAGGGGTATCTCTTACTGTTGAGAAAGGAACGATTACTGTACTGTTTGGAAGAAATGGGGCAGGGAAGACTACGACATTACGTTCGGTTATGGGATTTCACCATATCGCACATGGTGAAATTTATTATGATAGTACACAAGTAAATGGATTATCTACACATTTAATTTCAAGGAAAGGAATAGGGTATGTACCAGAAAATCAAGGTATTTTTCACGACCTGACAGTAGAAGAAACATTCGCTCTTGCTAGGGGGAAGGGAGAAGAAGCGGAAGAAAAAATAGACTGGATGCTTGAATTATTTCCAGATTTAAAGCAATTTTGGCATAAAAAAAGCGGACTCTTAAGCGGAGGGCAAAAGCAAATGCTAGCAATTTCAAGAGCATTTATTAATAGTGATGGTTTATTACTTATTGATGAGCCGAGTAAAGGCTTGTCGCCCATTATGATAGAAAAATTAATGATAGCCATTTTGAAAATGAAAGAGAAAACAACAGTTTTACTCGTTGAACAAAACTTTATGATGGCTAGTCAAATTGGTGATTACTTTTATATTATGGATAACGGAAGAATTGTTCATAACGGTTTTATGCATGAATTAAAAGAGGATAAGGAAATGTGTCACAAATATTTAGGAATCTCTTAACATGAATCCGGGGTGAGAAGGATGGATGTGTTAATCAATTTATTTGTAAATGGGATTTCAACAGGGATGCTCATTTTTTTATTAGCGTCAGGTCTTTCACTTATTTTCGGTTTAATGAGCGTTCTAAACTTCGCACATGGTGGGTTATTTGCATGGGGAGCTTTTACAGGTGTATGGATATTTAATACAACTGGAAGCTATGTACTCGCTTTAATTGGAGCAATTTCTATGGGGATGTTTCTTGGATTCATTTTAGAAAGATTCCTTATTAGACCGGTATATGGAAATCATGTTCGCCAGCTTCTTGTGACGCTTGGAGGAATGCTTGTACTTAGTGAATGTATTAAAGTATTTTGGGGGCCAAATCCAATTGGTGCTAAATTACCGTTATGGTTACAAGGTAGTTATACATTTGAAGGCGTTATATTAATTAAATATCGTCTATTCGTTATTTTAGTTGGGATACTAATTTACATCGCTTTACTATTGCTACTGAAAAAAACAAAGATAGGACTTATGATTCGCGCTGGTGTAATGGATAAAGAGATGGTTCAAGCTCTCGGAATTAACGTAAAAGCGATATTCTCGTTTGTTTTTTTATTAGGAGCAGGGATGGCGGCGTTAGGTGGTTTTCTACTAGCACCATATTCAGGAGTTATTTTCGCTGAGATGGGTATGCAGTATGCAATTTTAGCCTTTATAGTAGTTATCATTGGAGGGTTAGGTAGCGTACAAGGTTCAGCGCTCGCTTCTTTAATTGTTGGATTAGCTGGTGCTTTTACAGCATATTTTATACCGGATTTATCACTTGCAATTAATATGTTAATGTTACTATTTTTCTTAATAGTGAAGCCAACGGGCCTTGTTGGTGAAAAGGGGTGAAACGGTGAATAGCACATCAAATCGAATTAAAGTATACTTCGGAGTATTTATGCTCATTTGTTTAAGTGTATTTCCATTCGTAAATGATTCACGGAGCTTGTTAATTTTGTTCACTCAAATCTTCATCTTTGCTATTTTCGCTATGAGTTTTGATGTTCTCCTTGGATATACGGGTATTGTTTCATTCGGTCATTGTATGTTCTTTGGAATAGGGGCGTATGGTGTGGCACTCTTATTTGATCGGCAAGGGGTGTCTATAATGAACTTTTTCATAGGAATAGCAGCCGCAATTATTGTATCAGCCATCGTTAGTTATATAATTGGTATGCTTTCATTACGTTTGAAAAGTCATTTTTATGCAATGTTAACGCTCGCTATTTCCCAGCTGTTTTTTGTACTTGCTGAAAAATGGCGTTCACTGACTCATGGAGGAGATGGATTTACATTTCGTGTACCAGATATATTCCGTGATCGTTTTACATTTTATTATATAACATTTATATGTCTAATCAGTATTTTCATTTTGTTACGTCTTTTCACAAAATCTTCAATTGGGAAAGTGTTAAAGGCGATTTCACAAAATGAACAACGAGTTGAAGCACTTGGCTATAAAGTGCTTCATTATAAAATTATTGCTAGTGTTGTTGCAGGAGTAGTTGCAGCGATTAGCGGTGGTTTATTTGTTATCACTTTACGCTTTGTTAATACAACTGTATTTTCAATTGAAATGACATTAAATGCATTATTGATGACAATGATTGGGGGAGTTGGAACGTTAATCGGAGCTATTGCTGGAGCGGGGATTATTGAATCATTGAAATATTATTTATCAGAACTAGCTACAGAGTATCCAATTTTTGAAAGGTGGACGATTATTCTTGGTTTATTGTACATTATCGTGCTTCTAGTTTTTCCGAAAGGGTTAGTTGGAACAGTTAAGAAGTTGAAGAATTTTAAAAGGGATAAGAAGGAGAAGAGCACAGGGGTGGAGCAGAACGTGTAAAATAAGTCTTCAAGATGAAAAGGGATGTCCTAGTAGTTAAACATATTAACTAGATAACATCCCTTTTTATTTTATTAGGCCGTACGATAGTATATGAAGTTATATTAGCGATTCGAAAAGGGATATCTATTTACCCGTAAAATACGACAAGTGTAGCCTCTTTATTAATTAAATAGTTCACCTGGAATCACTTTATCTAAGTCTCGAGTTGTAAAGAAGTTAATAGGTAGTTTTTCAACCGCGACATTTTCAACTGGAACTAATTTATCATTTCTAATCGGTAAAAAAGCTATCCCATTTCCCTCAACAATAAACTCTTCAATAAGCGAATAAGAATCTAACTGTTGAAGTTGATGCTGAGATAGATTGTTTTCTTTTAGAAATTGTATTGTCATATTTCTAAAAGGGCACTTTTTATCGTTACTAACAAAGAAAAGTTCTTTTGAAAAGTCAATGTTACACTGTTCTTTCGCTTTTAATAAGCCTACAGAAATTGAAGTGGTGAATACTTTTTTAAACGCTGCGTCGGGATAATCCTCATAAGTTATGACCATATCAACTTTTTGTTGCTGTAGTAGTTTTTGTAAATGGCTACTACTTTCTATATATATTTGATAATTCCTGAAATTTTCTTTAATACGCATACTTAAATAATTAGTCAAAATAGATTGTGATGTCGCTATTACATAAGAAGAAGCACTTGTTTTAATTTCATCTTTCGCTTCTTCTAAAAGAGCTAATATTTTATTCGTGTAGTCTAATAAAATGTCACCAGAAGGTAACAGGGAGACACCTTTGTTATCTCTATGTAGTAAAGGTGTTTCTAATTCTTGTTCTAATTTTTTGATTCGCTCAGTTACATTTGGTTGTACATAGCCTAGCTCTTTAGCAGCTTTACTAATAGATCCTTCGTTAGCTACAGTTTTAAATATAATAAGATCATTTATTTCCATTCATTTCAGCCCCTTATACGGTATCATTATAAATGATATCAAACATAATTTATACCTATTTTACGTCAGCCGATCATCGGTTTATCATTATGTATATAAGATCGAAAGTGAGTGATAAACATGATTGGTATGCAATATAAGGTCATTTTACCAAAGGATTATGACATGGAGATTATTAAAAAAAGGGTAAAGGATAATGGGTTTAAAACTGATGGTTTTCAAGAACTAAATTTTAAGGCTTATTTAATTACTGAGACAGGTAAGGATGGGAATTTCTATAACTGTTATGCACCTTTATATATGTGGAATGGTCATGAAGGGATGAATAAATTTATCTTTGAAGGGTATTACGATAATATTTTGCAATCGTTTGGGTGGCAACAAATAAATATAGGTGTTCCATTAGTTGTTAATTTAAGTAATGATTTTAGAAAAAGTAGATATGCTGTTGAATATGCAGGGAGTATTTCTCAAAGTAAATCGCTGATTGGGACGCAATTAAATAAAGTAAATGAAAATGTGCAAAACATAGAAAAATGTTTAGGAAATGTAATAGTTTATAATCCGGATAAGTGGGGATATAGTCAATTCAGTTTTTATAAGGAAAAGCCTGAAATAGATGTAATGGACGATGTTACTATTTATGAGATTTTACATATTTCACGAGGATATGTTGTTGAATGCTAAATTAAGAAAAAGGAATGAAAATCTATGCCTTTTGTGAACGTTTATTATCATGAAGATATATTAAATAAAGAAGAGTTGAAAAAGATAGGTGAATGTATCCATCTTTCATTAATTGAACATTTTAACATCCCTGAAAATGATTATTTTCAAATATTTTTACCTTATCAACAAAATCAATTTTTGTATAATCCATATTATTTGTTGGAAAGAGGAGAACTGAGAACTGAGAATATGATTCATGTTTCTATTACATGTGGACCTGGAAGAACAGTGCAACAGAAAAAAGGTTTGTATCAATCTATATCCTTTGAAATTTCAGCATGTTCTAATCTGAAAGTTACTGACATTTTTATTACATTACATGAGACAGCTGCTGAAAACTGGTCATTTGGTCAAGGGATGGCACAATTGGTAAAAATGAAGGGAGCAAAATGATGAATGAACCAATTGAATTCTATATTCCAAAGAAAATGAGAGAAGTAGCACCTGTATTTTCTCATTATAGTGAAGAGATATTATTTGAGGAAGTGTGGCGGGATGCCGCTTTAACATTAAGAGAAAGAAGCTTATGTACATTGTCGGCACTAATCAGTCTTGGTAATACAGAACAATTACCATTTCATCTGAAGCTAGCTAAACAAAATGGGATAATGGGGAATGAATTAGTTGCATTAATAACACATATGGCTTTTTACGTTGGTTGGCCAAAAGCTGTGGCAGCTTTAAATATAGCAATGAATGAAATGGAAAGTTAAGAATGATGATTTTGGGAGGTATTTTTAACATATTTCTACTTGCATTACTATCACTTGAGTGGTAAAGTGATAGTAAGATCAACGCTAGGAAGTGATGAAACATGCGTGAAAATACGATAGGATCGTTAATATGGCTACGTTTAATACGATTTACGAACCAAAGTAATCAAATGTCAAATGAGTTTTTAAAACGTTTTGATTTAACAACAGCCCAATTTGATGTGCTTTTGCAAATACGGACTTATCAGCCATTAACACAAATGGAGTTAGCAGAAAAGGTTACCGTTACACAAGGCGGTATTTCTCGAATGTTAACACGTCTTGAAAAAGAAGGATATATTATACGAAAACAAGATTGGAAAACGAAAACAATTAGTCTTACAGAGCAAGGGGAAGCGGCTTTAGAAAGAGCATTGCCAGAGCAACTTGCATTTCAATCATCATTTTTTGATGATGTATTAAATGAAGAAGAGCAGAAAATACTATACGAGTTGATGTCAAAAGTTCATAAGCATAGTGAAAAAAAAGAATTACCGAATGAGTAATTTTTTTTACTTAATCAATTGACTAATCAAGTGATAAAGAGGAGGAAGTTTTATGTATACAATTCCAGGGCATCACCACATTTCTATGGTGACTAAAAATGCGAAAACGAATAATAATTTTTATCGAGATGTTTTAGGGTTACGCCGGGTGAAAAAGACAGTCAATCAAGATAATCCATTTATGTATCATTTGTTTTATGGTGATTTAACAGGGAGTGCCGGAACTGAATTATCATTTTTTGAAATGCCGAATGTAGGTAGAACAATCCGTGGTACAAATGCAATAACACAAATAGGCTTGCTCGTACCTTCAATAGAAAGTCTTACATTTTGGAAGAGACGTTTTGAGTCACTCCAGGTGGCGCATGGGGAAATTACAACTTACGCCGCAAGAGACGCACTGCACTTTGAAGATCCAGATGGTCTACGGTTAGTGCTGTTAAATAATAAAGATGAAGAGGTGCCTGAATATTGGACTGCATGGGATGAATCTTCTGTAGAGCAGAATCATCGTATTTTAGGCATGGGAACAGTTGAAATGACAGTGCGCAGTTTAAATAAATTATCAAAAACATTAACAGGTTTGTTTAGTTATAAAGAAGTATCTCGTTCAGACGATGAGGGGATTTATCAATCTATTGATGGTCAATCTTTTGGAGAAATTTTGGTGAAACAGCAAGATGGAGAGAGTGAAAGACCCGGAAAAGGAAGTATTCATCATTTAGCTATTCGTGTGAAAAATGATGAAGAACTGAGTTATTGGAATGAAGCGGTGAAAGATAAAGGGTTCCAATCAACAGGGATTATCGATCGCTTTTATTTTAAAAGTTTATATTTCCGTGAGTCAAATGGCATTTTATTTGAGATTGCGACGGATGGACCAGGATTTACAGTAGATTCAACAGTTGAAGAATTAGGAAAAGAGCTGGATTTACCACCATTTTTAGAAGAGAGAAGAAAAGAGATAGAAGAGAAATTAATACCACTTAATTAAAAGGGAGAGAGTAACTATGGAAAAATACCGTATTGATACAAGTAAGGGAATTGAATTTGGATTATATTCAATTGGAGATCATATTTTAAATCCGCATGATGGTTCGAAAATAAGTGCAGAAAAAAGAATTCATGAACTAATTGAAACAGCTAAGTTAGCAGATGAAGCTGGAATTGATGTGTTTGCTGTCGGTGAAAGTCATCAAGCGCATTTTACAACGCAAGCTCATACAGTTATTTTAGGAGCTATTGCACAAGCTACGAAAAACATTAAAATCGCGAGTTCTGCAACAGTATTAAGTACGTCAGATCCGGTTCGTGTATATGAGGATTTTGCCACAATTGACTTAATTTCTAATGGTCGTGCTGAAATCGTTGCTGGTCGCGGCTCTCGTATTGGGGGATATAGTTTACTTGGTTACGATGTAAATTATTATGAAGAACTATTTGAAGAGAAGATGGAACTTTTATTAAAAATAAATAAAGAAGAAAGTGTAACATGGAAAGGGCAGTTTAGAACGCCACTTGAACATGCGGCAATTATACCGAGAGCTAAAAATAACAATATGCCAATTTGGCGTGCTGTTGGAGGGCCACCTGCTAGTGCAATTAAGGCAGGACGCGCAGGTGTACCAATGATGCTTACGACACTTGGTGGCCCAGCTGTTAATTTTAAAGTTTCGGTTGATGCATATCGTGAAGCAGCTGAGCAAAGTGGTTTTGATCCAGCAACATTACCAATTGCGACAACAAGTTTATTTTATACAGCAGAAAATTCACAAGATGCACTTAGTGAATATTATCCTCATATTAATGCTGGTATGCTTGCGCTACGCGGTGGTGGGTATCCAAAACAACAATTTACTAACGCAGTAGATCACCGTGATGCGTTAATGATTGGTAGCCCGCAACAAATTATTGAAAAAATGCTTTATCAATATGAATTATTTGGACAGCAACGTTTTATGGCACAGATTGATTTTGGCGGTGTACCATTTGATAAGATTGAGAAAAACATTGAATTAATTGCTACCGAAATTATGCCGGCTGTTAGAAAATATACAACGAAATAATGATTAAAGTACCGGGAATATAATTTATTCTCGGTACTTTTTTATTTAGTCTGTTTGAAAAATGACAAAAAAACGAATTTTATGTCTAGAGAAAGGGGAGTTTTTTTCTATTTGTGAATAACAATATTGTTGATTTGAATTTTGGAAATACATTTTTCTCTTGACAAAAAACTAGCATATTTCTAGGTTTGATTCGAGGACATTTTTCAAGGGTAAAGTCAAGCGTATGAAGAGAAAAACATAATAACAATTGATATAAGAGTGTGTTGTATGTTTGAAAAGTACGTTTTTAAAATGTGAGAAATCAAATTCAAAAAAATTACAAAAGACATATTTCAGACAAAATCCTGTCAATAATACGTCAAAAATCACCTGAATTTATTATGTAAGTATATTATACAATTCGATTAACGAATAAAACACTACTGAAATAGTGAAAAGGTAAATCGTATGAAGAAAGTTCTTTTGTAATTATCTAAAAAACTGACAATCTATATTTTCAGAAAGTACATAAACGAATTTATCTTTTTGTATTTCCACATGATTGAATTGTTCGTTATGAAGTGAATTCATACAATTCAATCGATATTACGATATAAAAAAATATGAAGGAAGTGACTTTAGCATGGAAACGCTCGAATTGGCACGAATACAATTTGCATCAACAACGATTTTTCATTACTTTTTCGTTCCGCTGTCTATAGGTTTAGCTTTTATCATTGCGTTAATGCAAACGTTGTATGTGGTAAAGGGACAAGAAATTTATAAGAAGATGACAAAGTTTTGGACACAAATATTCCTTGTTAACTTCGCAGTAGGTGTAGTAACAGGTATTTTACAAGAATTTCAGTTTGGTATGAACTGGTCAACGTATTCACGTTTTGTTGGTGATGTTTTCGGACCATCACTTGCAATTGAAGGTTTATTAGCATTTTTCATTGAGTCTACATTCCTAGGTTTATGGGTATTCGGTGAGGATAAACTTCCGAAGCGAGTTCACCTTTTATGTATTTGGCTCCTCTCAATAGGAACAATGTTATCAGCATTTTGGATTTTAACTGCAAGTGCATTTATGCAGTCCCCGGTAGGATATGAAATGGCTGCAGATGGACGTGCGCAGATGAATGATTTCTTGGCGATTATTCAAAATCCACAACTATGGGTGCAATTCCCGCATACAATTACAGCGGCACTTGCAACAGGCGCATTCTTTATTGCTGGTGTTAGTGCATGGAAAATCGCAAAACAACAAGAGACTGAGGTGTTTAAGAAGTCTTTCCGAGTTTCTATCGTTGTTGGAACAATTTCAACAGCATTGGTATTATTTTTCGGTCATGCACAAGCGCAAAATTTAATTAAGACACATCCGATGAAAATGGCAGCAGCTGAAGCATTATGGAATACGAGTGAGGATCCAGCGCCATTTACAGTATTTGCAAAAATTGATACAGAGAAGAAAGAAAATTCGTTTGAAATTCAAATCCCTTATATGCTAAGTCTATTGTCATACGATAAATTTAGAGGTCAAGTAGAAGGAATGAATCAAATTCAAAAACAATATGAAGAAAAATATGGACCTGGAGATTATATTCCGCCAGTACATACTATGTTCTGGAGTTTTAGAGCGATGGTAATGAGTGGAACATTCATGCTTCTTCTAGGAGTGTACGGCTGGTTCTTATCAAGAAAAGATCGTTTAGCTGAAAAAACTTGGTATTTAAAATTAATGGTATATGCAATTGCACTACCGTTTATCGGAAATACAGTAGGTTGGATTATGACTGAAATGGGACGTCAGCCTTGGGTTGTCTTCGGTGTTATGAAAACAGAAGATGCAGTATCTCCAAATGTTTCATTTGGAGAAGTATTATTCTCTCTTGTTTCATTCACATCACTATATGTAATTATTGGAGGCATTACTGTTTACTTATTCGTTCGTATCATTAAAGGACATGCGAATAAGAAAACGAAAAAGGATTATCAAAGCCATGATCCATTTGATAAGGAGGAAGAGTATGTTATCTCTTAATGAGTTGTGGTTTCTAATTATCTCAACCTTATTCGTTGGCTTCTTTGTACTTGAAGGTTTCGATTTTGGTGTAGGAATCGTTTCAAGATTTTTAGGAAAGAATGATTTGGAAAAGCGTATATATTTAAATACAATTGGACCGTTTTGGCACGCTAATGAAGTATGGCTTGTTTGTGCTGGTGGCGCTATGTTTGCGGCATTTCCGCATTGGTATGCAACTTTATTTAGTGGGTTCTATATTCCGTTTGTGTTTATGCTTCTTGCATTAATTATAAGAGGTGTTTCCTTTAAATTCCGTGCGAAAATAGAAAACCATAAGTGGAAAAGTTTCTGGGATTGGGGCATGTTTATTGGAAGCATGCTACCTCCTATACTTTGGGGAGTTGCAATTGCAAACTTTATGACAGGTGTACCAATTGATGAAAGTAAAAATATGGTAGGCGGATTTATGAAATTACTTCACCCATTTGCATTACTTGGAGGAGTTATGTTTCTTCTTCTATGTATTGTTCATGGTTTGCAATTTCTTACTATACGTACAACAGGAAAATTACGAGAACGCGCACGTATTGCCGCAACAAAGATTGCACCTTTTGCATTAATAACACTTCTTGTTTTTGCAGCTGTAGGGTTATGGAAAACAGATATTTTCACTGCACATGGTTCAGAGTGGCTAATGGTTCCGATTGGAGCTTTTGTAGCACTATTTGTTTCTACTTTATTAAATAAAAGAAGAAGAGATGGTTGGGCCTTCTTTATGACAAGTTTAACAATCATTTTGCTAAGTGCAAGTGTGTTCATCGGTATGTTCCCGCGTGTCATGATTAGCTCATTAGGAGCGGTAAATGATTTGACAATTTATAATGCAGCATCAGGACCTTATGCATTAAAACTGATGAGCTATTTCTCTCTTGCTATTTTACCGTTTGTTATCGGTAGTCAAATATGGAGTTTCTATGTATTTAGACAACCTGTTAAGTCAGACAAAGATTTGGAGTACTAATGAAAAGAAAAAGAGGACTTCCGTCGTATCCTGGTAGCCGAGTTTTATATGTAACTTTAAGTCTTATTAGCATTTTAGAGGCGTGTAGTATCATTGCGCAGACAGTGTTTTTAGCACGAGCAATCACATTTTTATTTCAAGGAGAAACAGTGCAAGCTGTGCTAAATGAAACTGTTTATTTTGGAATCATGTTTGCAGCACGCCAAATGTTGGTGCGAGCATCGCAAATATTGGTTGAGCGTTTCGCTGAAAAAACAGGATTGGCATTACGTAAACAGTTAATAGAAGCATATTTTACATTAGGGCCGAGATTTGTCCAAACGAATGGGACTGGCCATCTGGTTACTTTATCGATAGAAGGTATTGAAAAATTTAAAACTTATATTGAATTAACAATTCCTAAAATGATTAGAAGTACTATCGTACCAGGACTAATTGTTCTATATGTTTTTACACTGGACATTAAGTCTGGAATCATTTTAGTTGTAACGATTCCAATTGTGATTATATTTATGATCCTTCTAGGATTAGCGGCGCAGAAAATGGCGGATAGCCAATATGAAACATATCGTGTACTTTCTAATCATTTCGTAGATACGTTAAAAGGGTTAGAAACATTAAAGTATTTAGGGAAAAGTAAACAGCACGAAGGAAAGATTGAAAAAGTAAGTAAACGATATAGAAAAGCAACGATGCGTACTTTGCGAGTTGCTTTTCTTTCTTCTTTTGCATTAGATTTCTTTACGAGTTTATCAATTGCATTTGTAGCAGTTGGATTAGGGATACGGTTAATAGATGGGACAATTATACTGTTACCAGCTCTTACGATTTTAATTTTAGCGCCGGAATATTTTCTGCCGATTAAGCAAGTTGGAGCGAATTATCATGCTACATTAGATGGACAACTTGCAATGGAGCAAATAGAAGAAATTTTACAGAAACAAAAAGAAATAGAAAAGAAAGATTCAAATGTAGATATAGTATGGAATTCTTCTAGTAGTTTGAAATTACAAGATGTAAAAGTAAATAATGATGAATCTGAAAAGGCTATATTAGAGGAAATTGATTTTACTTGGCAAGGTAACGGTGCTATAGGCATTATTGGTGAAAGTGGGGCAGGGAAATCAACGTTAATCGATGTGTTAGCAGGATTTCTACCTCCTTCGGGTGGGAAAATGTTAGTAAATGGTGTGGAAATTGGTGAATCTACTCGAGAAGATTGGCAAAAAAATATTGCTTATATTCCGCAGCAACCTTATATTTTTCCACTTTCGTTAAAAGATAATATTTGTTTCTATGAAACGAATACAACTGATGAAGAAGTTGAGAGAGTTATTAATGAAGTTGGTCTTCGTTCGCTCGTTGCATTATTACCACATGGGATGTACGAAAGAATTGGAGAAGGTGGACGTATGCTTAGTGGCGGACAAGAACAACGTGTCGCTATGGCACGTGCACTTTTAAGTAAAAAGCCAATCATTTTATTAGATGAACCTACAGCACATCTTGATATTGAAACTGAATTTGAAATAAAGCAATCGATGTTACGTCTGTTTGAAGGTAAGCTAGTATTTCTTGCAACGCATCGTCTCCATTGGATGAAGCAAATGGATCATATTCTTATTTTAAATAAAGGGGAAATTAAAGAAAGTGGAACATATGAAGAGCTTTTAAAGAATGAGACATTACATTTTCATAGGGAAGAGAGGGGAGAGCGATGAGTAACTGGATTAAACCTCATATACAGCAAAATAAAGGTAGAATGACGTTGACTATTTTCCTCGGGCTTCTTGGAGTTAGTTCAGGTGCGATGTTACTTTTCATTTCAGGTTATTTAATTTCTAAATCTGCTCTCAGACCAGAAAATGTAATGGTTGTATATGTTCCTATAGTTGCAACGCGTGCGTTTAGTATAGGGCAAGCTGTTTTTCATTATTTAGAGCGTTTAGTAGGGCATGACGTCGTTCTACGAATTTTAGAAAAAATGAGGACAAAACTATATAGAATTGTAGAACCACAGGCGTTATTTTTGCGCTCAAGATTTCAAACTGGTGATGTACTAGGTGTATTGTCTGATGATATAGAACATTTACAGAATCTATATTTACGTACAATATTCCCTAGTATATTAGCGTTAGTTGTATATAGCATTTTCGTACTTGTTATCGGTGCATTTGACTTAGTATTTGCACTTATCGCAGCTTGTATGTTAGCTGTTATTGTTTTTCTTCTTCCATTCGTATCACTACTTTTGATGAAACGACATCATGTTGCTTTGAAGCGAGGAAGAAATCGTTTGTATCAACAATTGACAGATGCTGTATTTGGGTTATCTGATTGGCAGGCGAGTGGTAGAAAAGATGAATTTATTAATGCATATGTAGAGCAAAATGTCCAGCTGTTAAAGACAGAAAAGAGAGTGAAACGCTGGTACCATATTCGAGACAGTATCATTCATTTAATAGTCGGCATTGTAGTTATTTCAATGATTATGTGGACTGGAAATCAAGCAGCAAGTGAACAGATTGCACCTACAGTTATTGCAGCGTTCGTATTAATGACATTATCTGTGACAAATGCGCTTATCCCTATATCAGATGCTATTGATCGAATTCCATCTTATGTAGAATCTGCTCATAGGCTTAAAAGCGTAGAAAGTGATAGCATTTTGCAAGATGGAAATGAGTTACCTGGAGATAAAGATTACGTTGCACAAAAACATATAGATATTGAACTGAGTAATGTGTCGTATAATTATCCGGATAGTAATGAACCTGTATTAAAAGATGTATCATTGCAAATAAAGGCAGGAAAGAAAATTGCTATTTTAGGTAGAAGTGGAACAGGAAAATCTACTTTACTAAAACTGTTAACTGGGGCGCTACGTCCGGTGAGTGGGCAAGTTATATTGAATGGTGAACAAGCTCGTACGGGTTTTTTGTCAAAATATATTTCTGTATTAAACCAAAAACCACATTTATTCGATACGACAATTGGAAATAATGTGCGGATCGGTAAACCAGAGGGTAATGATGAAGAGATATGGAGAGCTTTAGAGAAAGCACAGCTAGCACCGCACATTGCTTCTCTTCCTGATGGATTACAAACAAAAATGCATGAAATGGGAAAGAGGTTTTCTGGCGGAGAAAGGCAAAGGGTAGCATTTGCAAGAACTCTTATGCAAGAAGCATCGATTATTGTGCTTGATGAACCAACTATCGGTTTAGACCCTAAAACGGAATTAGCCTTAATAGAAACAATGTTTTCTGCAACAGAAGAAAAGACTGTTATTTGGATTACACATCATCTTGTAGGAATTGAACATGTAGATGAAATTATCTTCCTTGATAGTGGCCAAATCGCTATGCAAGGTAGTCACGAACAGCTACTGAAAGAAAATGAGAAATATCGTAGGTTATATGAGCTTGATAAAGGTATATAAGAATGAGATGCAAAAAAACACAAATTCTTGGTAGTTCAAGGTTTGAGTTTTTTTGTATTTGTGGTGAAATCATATAAGCCGTATAAGCTATTTGATCATGAAATGGTTATATATTGTTAGAAAGGGTGTTTAAAACCTATCCTTTCAAGGCAATACTTGAGCCATAGTGAAAGGATTGTTGGAAGGCGTGATTATATGTTTGAAGAGGATGGCATTGTTTTAATACTGGAGCCTGCTGATGAGCGGAATATGAGGAAATTTATTTTTACAGTACCGAAGTCAGTTTATGAAAAAAAAGAAATTTTATTACATTACGGAACACCTTTAGGTCAAGGATATACGGACATTATAGAAGATATTATTAGTGTACATATAGACATAGATATTATAACAGTAATAGGGCATGTGAGAGGATAAAGAGAAACTTTAATTAGTGAGAGTTATAAGTATCTGGAAAACAGACGTACTTAAAATAAGTATGTCTGTTTTTATATTTAAATGAAGATAGTTTCGAGGTACATGTTGAACAGGATAATAATGATTTTTCTAGAATTTATAAGAGGAAGATTAAAAAAATAAGATATGATGTGATAAAGTGTATAAGAAGAAAATAAAGTGTTTAAAAATGAATAAAAGTATGGCAATTATTTAGGAGGTAAAAATGAAGTTTACAAAAACAATGTTACTTTCAATTGTAGTTTCAATTGGTTTGATGGGATGTTCGCTAGTAGAGGAAGGGAAGAACTCCATAGATTACGCTCAAAAAGCGACAGACTATGTAAATGAAATAAGTGCATTTGCAAATGAAGCGCCAGCATTAGCAGAAAAGGCCGTTAATGATGGGGAAGCCCGGAAAGAACTAGAAACGAAACTTACTGAAATTAAACAAGATATACCAGCTTTTAATGAATTAACACCACCAGATGTAGCGAAGGATCTTCACCAGCAAATCGTCGGGTATAATGAAAAGTTAAATACATTAATTGATACATCTATGACAAAGATAGAGGAAGGGAAAATGAATGTAGAGCAGTTTAAAAACTCTGAGCTTATGCAGACGATAGAACAAGTTCGTGATTTGAAAGATAAGGTTCAAAATTTAGGGCAATAACAAAAAGATCCGTTTATCATAAACGGATCTTTTTGTTATTGAATACAATAGATGATTACACCAATGACAATAATAATGTTGCCAATGATTTTTCGTTTCGTGATTTTCTCCCCTAGGAAGTACCAACTGAAAATTAAAATGATGATATAACTTAATGATTCTAATGCAGATGCTTGCTTTAATGCCATGCCCTTTAAGGCGATCACATTTAATCCGGCATTAATTACAAATAAAAAGTAGCCGATGATAACATAAGGATTCACATATTCTTTTATTCTAGAATCGTATTGTTGTAAAGTAGCCTTTTTTAATAATATTTGTGAGTAATTGGCTAAAATTATCCCAAATATCAATAATAACATATAACTATTCATCTTTTGTCACCACCACAATTCCGACGATAATAATAGCTGCGCCAAGTATGTGATTCCACTGTATCGTATCTCCAAACAGGAATACTGACCAAAGCATTGACCATAGTATGATAATCCCACGGTGTGAATATGCTCTAGAAATTTCAAAGTTCTTAATGACCTGTTGCCATAGAATTGCATATCCGAATAAAAGTACAACAAGTCCGAAGTAAGCAATAAAAAATGAAATTGATGCAATAGGGAATTGAGATGCCCATTTCATGTAAACCATAATGATAGAATATATCAAGAAGGCTACATGTAAAAATACATAGTTTTTAATAGTTGGTTTCATATATTCACTCTCTTTTACTTTATATACACGTATGTAAACTCGATGTATATAATCAATAGCTTCTTATTATATATAAAAGGCATATTGAAATGATTTTTGTTTATTTCTTCACATTCCAAAATATATAGTATCATGTCTTCTAATGTAAAACAATAGAAGGCAATGCGTAGCTTTAGAGCTGAAAATAATAGAGCTAGTAGAGTTAGATTTTCCACTGTTCTATAATTTGTATCGTTTTATTGGTTGCATCCATCTCTACTTGAATACCTATTGGCAAAGTAATCATTGGATGAGTATGACAACAATCAAAATCGGCTAGAAAAGGAAGTTTTTGATTTTGTAATACTTCTAATAATATTTCATAAGGTTTTCTATTTGTACCACAATCATCAAATTGCTCATGTTTTCCAAGGATGATACCTGAAACTTTATCAAAAACGCCGTTAATTTTAAGTAATGAAAAACTTCTTTCGATAGTAGCTGCATCTTTTGAGCTATCTTCAATAAAGAGAATGTCACCATCTTGAATAAGTGGCATATAGGGGCTACCCCAAATACCTTGTATAGTATTTAAATTCCCACCAATAATACGTCCAGTAGCTTTCCCACCAATTACTGAAATCCAATTGTTCGGTCGAAGATCTTTTTCTTTCGTTTTTTCTTCCCAATTAATAAATTCATCTGACCAAAATAACGGCTGGTTTATGTTGTAAGGAAGGTGTTGATCAGTTAATAAAGTATCCGCAAAATATTTGTACGTGCAATCTACGAAAGGCTCAAATTCACCAAAAGAAGGAACAAGTGCTGGACCATAAAATGTAGGAATTCCTGTTTTTGCATAAATTCCTAGTAATAATGCTGTTGTGTCTGAATAGCCAATCATTATTTTAGGATTCTTTTGAAAAGTCTCATAATCAATATAAGGTAATAATGAATTTGAATTCAGTCCCCCAATTGTCGACATGATACAAGAGACGTTAGGGTTTCTAATCAAGTCATTTAATTCCTCAGCACGCTCTTTAATGCTCCCGGAACGATAATAATCATATTGACCTGTTAGTGAACCTTCTAATATA
Organism: Bacillus sp. FSL E2-0195; assembly: GCF_038003645.1. Lineage (NCBI taxonomy): Bacteria > Bacillati > Bacillota > Bacilli > Caryophanales > Bacillaceae > Bacillus > Bacillus sp. FSL E2-0195. The sequence continues at coordinate 1,854,174 of NZ_JBBOPN010000001.1, forward strand.
TGAAATCCTTTCTGTTCTAAGTATAATTTTGCGCGCTCAAATCTCTTTGAAGAAGTATAGGTTACTGGTGAAGAGGGAGAGTAGATGCCAATGGTATCGCCATATTTTAATGCTTTTGGAAGTATCATATGTATAAATCCTTTCTATTATATAGTGTTTTTGTGTTTAAATGTAATTGAATATTCTTATATTTCGTTGTTTTTAGTGTAACACATATGAAAAAGAGAACGAGGTTGAAATTATAATTGTTATAGATGAATAAATATGCTTTTTACCTTGACGATATAAAGTAATTGTTGTTATGGTTAAACATGAGTGTATAAAAGGTTTGTTAAAGGAGTTTTAGAATGAAGCGGTTAAAATGGGGAAGATTAACAATCCTATTAGTAGTAATTCTGGGTATATGTTGGTTCTTTTTCCAAGGAGTTCAAAAGAGTGAAACAAATGTAGATACTCAGCCTTTACAAGTGGCAGAGCTACCTAAAACAGGGCTATCTGAAAAAGTAGTTCCACCAAAATATATACCACCAGAAATTGATGCAAAAGCAGCTATTATTATCGATGCGAGTAATGGAGAAGTTATTTATCAAAATAATGAAAATGAAGCTGTTGCCCCTGCTAGTATGTCAAAAATGATGACAGCATATCTCGTTTTAGAGAGTATACATAATGGGAAAGTCCACTGGGAAGATCCAGTGAAAATAAGTGCAAAGTCGGCACAAACAGAGGGTGCAAAAATCCCGATGCAAGCAAATGATACATTAACTGTTAAGGACTTATATCATGCGTTAATGATTGAATCGGCTAATAATTCGGCTGTCGCTTTAGCGGAACATGTAGCTAAGACAGAAAAAAACTTTGTTCAACTTATGAATGAAAAAGCAAAGCAGTTAGAAATGTCAGATAAAGCTAAATTCGCGAATGCTTCCGGATTACAGGAGCCCGACGGAAGTGAAACGAAAATGACAGCAGCTGACGTAGCAAAATTAGCGTATCATCTTATAAAAGACTATCCAGAGATATTAGAAGTGACTCACTTACGTCAAAGTCAGTTAGCATTTAATAATGTTAATGTTACAAGCACAAATGAGATGTTAAACAAAAATAATAAAGCTTTATATATAGAAGGAATAGACGGATTAAAAACAGGATTTACAGATAGCGCAGGGTATTGTTTTACAGGTACTGCAAAACAAGGTGATAATCGCATTATTACAGTTGTTATGGGGACAAAAAGTAAAACAAAACGTTTTACAGAAACAAATAAATTAATGTCCTATGCATTTCAATTGCTTAATTAGGTGAAGAAAGAAGTAATTTAGATTGTTATAAAAATAAGACAGACAGTTTATTGAACCTTGATTTTGGTGACAATAAACTGTTTTTTTATTTTTTGACGTATAGGAAGTGAAAACTCAAGTGATATCATTTGAGTTTGTTTTTGTTTGTTGATATTATTAAGTTAAGAACTTATTAATAATAAGTTCGAGAGGCATTATATGCTTCGTACATATGATACTGCCTCAAATGAAAATTGGAGGGAATTGTAATGGCAAAAGATTTTTACTCAGCAATTGAAGACAGAAGATCTATTTACGCGATTAGTAAAGAGCAAGTAGTTTCTGATGAAAGAATTCAAGAAGTGATTTATCATGCTGTGAAACATACACCTTCGGCTTTTAATTCTCAAAGTGCAAGAGTTGTTGTATTACTAGGTGAACAACACGACAAATTATGGAATGTTACGAAAGAAACGTTACGAAAAATTGTACCTGAAAATAATTTTGCACCTACGGAAGAGAAAATGAATGCATTTAAAAGTGGCTATGGGACAGTTTTGTATTTTGAAGATAGTAAAGTAGTAGAAAGTTTGCAAGAGAACTTTGCACTATACAAAGATAATTTTCCTACATGGTCTCAGCAATCTTCTGGAATGTTGCAATTTTCGATTTGGACAGCATTAGAGATTGAAGGTTTTGGTGCTACATTGCAGCATTATAATCCGTTGATTGATGAAGAAGTAAGGAAAGAATGGGATGTACCTGAAAACTGGAAGTTAACTGCGCAAATGCCATTTGGTAAACCGGTAGTTTCGGCAGGAGATAAAGAATATCAGCCATTAGAAACTCGTGTGAAAATTTACAAATAAAATAAAAAATAAAAGGTGAACAGAGATATAATCTGTTCACCTTTTATAAGTAGTAAGGATTTTTTTTGTAGGGATTTTTCATCTGATTTTTTAATTTGTTTTTACGTGTTTCAATAGTTGATACTTTTTGTAATGTTATAATTGAAACGAATTGAAAAAAAGCATAGTACAGTTCTATATTTTTATTTATAGGATCATCTATTATGTTTTTCATAAATATATCTCCTTTTTTTATCTCACTATTTGCGGGCAGTAAGGCTTCCATATCAAAATTCAATGATACGTATAGAATACCGACCTGTAAAAGTTCGATTGGTTTCAGTGTGGGGTGAATAAAATTTGTATGGATTAAAATCCTACTTTAGATATGATAATATAAATATCCTGAAAATTCCATGGATAGTGAAAAATAGATAGTGGAATGTGCATTTTCGTCAAATTAGAACAGAATTTTTGGAGTTAAATCTTACAAATCGTCAAACCTTTTAAAAACGATGGATAATATCAAAAATAGTTTTCTAAAAATATTATACTATTGATAAAAAAAGCATTTTTTGTCATGATAAGAGTATGCTTCATGGAAGGGACTTTACTAGAAAATACATTCTTTGCATTGTATTAGATTAATAGAGTTTTTTAAAATGGATAGCAAAAGAAAAATATATATTAAGATAATGAATGGAATGTCGAATTTTCAATGAAATACATAAGAAATTTGAAAAAAGCATTGCAAAAACACACTGTTTAATGATAAAGTTCACATGAAGTTCACACTAAATTCACTTCAATCGTTTAAAATAAACGATGTGTGAAAAATAAAACTCTTGCTAAAAAATGGAACTGGATGAATATTTTACTTTGATAATATTGTAAAGTACTAAGTTTATAGTTTTCTCAAGAGGATAGTAGGGAAAGGAAGTAAAGACAACTTATGAAAAAAGTAATCGCAGGTTTAGCAGCAGCATCTGTAGTAGGTGTAGCAGTTCCTGGAATGGATTCTGCTCATGCACAAGTTTCAAATGATGCGCTAAAAGAAATTAATGGACAAACTCAAACTCAAACGACTGTAACTGAAACAAAAACGGTAGAAACAACTTCTGAATTAAAATACACAGTAACAGCTGATGTATTAAATGTACGTTCAGGTGCTGGTACAGGACATAACGTTATTTCTAAAGTGAAATCAGGTCAAGTACTTCAAGTAATTGGACAAGAAAACGGTTGGTTCAAAGTTAGTGTAAATGGTCAAACAGGTTATGTAAGTGGGGACTTCGTAACAACTGGTGGCAATAAAGGAACTACTACTAATGTTCAGCAAGGAACAGGTACTTACACAGTAAACGTTTCTTCATTAAACGTACGTACAGGCCCAAGTGCATCTCATACTGTTTTAGGTTCTGTAAATAAAGGAAAAACAGTTCAAGTTGTAGGTGAAGTTCAAGATTGGTTTAAAATTAACTTCAATGGTGGAACTGGATACGTAAGCAAAGACTACGTAACAAAAGGTGGTTCAGCTGTATCTAACGAAACTCAGCAACCAACTACAAACAACAACAATACTACTACAGTTCAAACTGGTGGATCATATGTTGTTAACACAGGTGCTTTAAAAGTACGTACAGGTCCAGCTACATATAACCCTGTAATTGGTGGGGTAACAAACGGTACAGTATTAAACGTTACTGGCGCTGAAAATGGTTGGTATAAAATTAACCATAATGGCCGCACTGGTTACGTAAGTGCAGACTTTGTTAAGTTTGTAAAAGGCGGAGTGAACAATGTAGTTACTGGTGGTAACCAAGGTACGAACCAAGGTACGAACCAAGGTACGAACCAAGGTACGAACCAAGTACAAAAACCAACAGCACCAACAGGTGGAGATACATCTTCAATCGCTGGATTCGCTAGATCTTTAAATGGTTCACCATACAGAACTGCTGGTACAACACCTGCTGGTTTTGACTGCAGTGGATTCATTCACTACGTATTAAATCAAACTGGTCATAAAGGCGCTCGTCAAACAGTTGCTGGATACTGGAGCTCTAAAACAAAAACTAGCAATCCACAACCAGGTGATTTAGTATACTTCCAAAATACTTATAAATCAGGTCCTTCTCACATGGGCGTTTACTTAGGTAATGGACAGTTCATCAGTGCAGAAACTGACGCAACTGGTGTACGCATTAGCTCTGTAAGCAACTCTTACTGGAGTAAGCACCTATTAGGTTACACAAAAGCATACTAAGAAAAAGTATTTTATATACTTTTCGTATAGAGAAAAGGCTTTCCAGGGAAACTTGGGAAGCCTTTTTCATAGTTGGATAAACTAACAGTATAGTAGTATTTATCCTGCTATTTGCGGGATAATAATCAGCGGGGGATGGACAAATCCCCGCTGATTAAAGTTTCACTTTATGTCAATTTTCCATGCAAAAACTTAGCATATAAATCATGAAAATAGTTTGGACGGAATAAGTTTGCTGCATGACCTGCTAATGGAATTTCTTTATATAAAACGTTCGGAAGAATGGACTTCAAATCAAAGAGACAAGATTTATAGAGATGATCATGTTCTCCCATCACCCATAATATAGGATGGGGAAGTGCTTTTAATTTAGATTTTAAGTCGAATTCTAAGCGGTGTCGTAATGACTCAGCAATAATGGACGAGTGTAATTGTAATCCGAAACGGTAATAAATATTTCGTGAAATAACAGCGAACGGATTTGCCCTTAGTATTCCACTTGGAAAAATAGTACTAGCATACTGAGAAAGCCAAGATGAATATTCATCACCACGTTTTTCCCAAAATTTCTGAAAAACATTATATAAACGGGAAGGGTTATTATAATGTCCACCAATATGACAAATACTCAATACTTTTTCTGGATGCCTTTGTGCAAATGTCGTAGAGATATAACAGCCGTAGCTTAGAGCACAAATATGAGCCTTTTTAATTCCCTCTTTTTCATACAAGTTCAATAATTGATCTACGAGGCGCTGTATTGAAAAGTCGATAGCTTCTCCTTTATCGTCGCCGTGACCTAATAAATCATAAGTTATAATGTTGTAGGAGGCAGAAAATCGTTTATGCTCTTTTTTGAAGGCGCGGCGATTTCCAACTAATCCATGAATAAAAATGATTGTTTCCTTTTCGGAATGTTTATTTGTTTGCAAAAAGGATACTCCTTTCAATGCTGGAGATTTATATAGTGTTTTAAATTAGCTAATTGATAAAATTAGTTATATATTTTCTATGCGTAGTCTATAATTTACATAGAATAATAATAAGTACCAGGTAATAATATCAGATATTTATACTTGTTGTAAAGATGAGTTTATATGTATATTTTGTAAAATTAGAAAAAAGTGTGTTTACATTCAGTTTACATTTATAGCGTATTCTAGTTTTAGAAAGAATAGTTTTGTTTATAACGAGGAGATGAACGACAATGGAAGTTAGGAATACAGAAAAGAAAAAAGGGAATTGGAGGCAGTTTTTACGTCTCATTCAAGATACAAATCCACCGAAAGGCATTCTTATTTTTGCATTAATAATGAGCTTACTTTCTACTGGAGCGAGTTTGTTTATTCCAATGCTGACAAAAGGTTTAGTTGATAATTTTTCACTTTCTTCAATTAGTACGGGACAAATTGTTGGATTAATTGCATTCTTTATTATTCAAACAATTGCTGCAGGATTGTCAATTTATTTACTGAATTATATTGGACAAAAAATTGTAGCTGGACTTAGAGAACGATTGTGGAAAAAGGTACTTATTTTACCAGTGTCTTATTATGATCAAAACAGAACGGGAGATACAATTAGTCGTATGACAAATGATACAGGTGTTGTTAAAACATTAATTTCTGAGCATTTGTCAAACTTATTAACAGGCGGTATCTCAATTATTGGGTCATTAATTGTATTATTTGTTTTAGACTGGAAAATGACAATTTTACTTTTAACGGTTATTCCATTATCGGTACTAATTTTAGTTCCACTTGGACGGAAAATGTATAAGATTTCAAAAGCACTTCAAGATGAAACGGCTTCTTTTACTAGTGTATTAACACAAGTACTATCAGAAATTCGTTTAGTAAAATCTTCAAATACGGAAAAAAAAGAATATGAAACAGGTAATACAGGTATCCAAAAATTATTGCAATTTGGTTTGAAAGAAGGAAAAGTGCAAGCATTAATTTCACCTGTTATGTCGTTTGTTTTAATGGCATTGCTTGTTATTATCGTAGGGTATGGTGGAATGCGAGTTTCTAGTGGTGCATTAACAACAGGTGAACTTGTAGCATTTATTTTGTATTTGGTTCAAATTATTATGCCAATGAGTCAGTTATCAATGTTCTTTACTCAGTTCCAAAAAGCAATTGGTGCAACCGAAAGAATTAATACGATTTTAGAATATGAAGTAGAAGATCATGAAACAGGTATGAATGTTACAAATGCGAAGCAGCCGATCGTTATTGAAAATGTACATTTTGAGTATAACGAAGAAGAGAAAATCTTGAAAAATATCGACTTCACGATTGAATCTGGAAAAGTAACGGCGATTGTAGGACCAAGTGGTAGCGGAAAAACAACTTTATTCTCGCTGTTAGAACGTTTTTATGAGCCAACTAGTGGTTTCATAAAATTAGGGAAAGAACCAATTACAGCATATTCATTACAATCATGGCGACGTCAAATTGGTTACGTTTCACAAGATAGTCCGTTAATTGATGGAACGATTCGCGATAATATTTGCTACGGTGTTGAGGGTGAAGTGACGGATGAAGAAATTGAAAAAGTAGCAGCGATGGCGTATGTTGATGCGTTTATTCATGATTTACCAAGTGGATACGCAACAGAAGTTGGAGAGCGTGGCGTGAAGCTTTCTGGAGGGCAAAGACAACGAATTGCGATTGCTCGAGCGTTACTACGAAACCCACAAATCCTTATGTTAGATGAAGCGACGTCAAGTCTTGATAGTAAATCGGAATCGGTTGTTCAGAAGGCGTTAAATAACTTAATGAAAGGTAGAACAACTTTAGTTATTGCGCATAGACTTTCTACTGTTGTAGATGCAGATAAAATTATCTTTATTGAAAAAGGGAATCTTACAGGAAGTGGCTCACATGATGAGTTATTACGGACACATGACATGTACCGTGAATTTGCAATGCAACAATTGAAAATTAAAGAAGGAGCATTATAGAATGAAAACAATCAGTGAAGGGGCACTTCACTGATTGTTGATTTTAGAGTGCTAAAAAGTATGTTAAGCAGAAAGGATATGATTCCTTGATACCCAAAATTTTAATTGTAGATGATGATCCGCACATTAGAGAACTTGTTTCTGTATTTTTGGAACGAGAAGGTTTTCAAACATATGAGGCCGTTGATGGATTAGATGCTCTTCGAAAAATAGAAGAAGTGAGAGTCGAAATGGCGATTATTGATATTATGATGCCAAATATGGATGGGTTTGATTTATGTTATGAATTAAGAAAATACTATGATATCCCAATTCTTATGCTGACTGCTAAAGGTGAAACATCTCAAAAAGTAAAAGGATTTCACCTCGGAACAGATGATTATCTTGTAAAACCATTTGATCCTTTAGAATTAGTTGTGAGAGTGAAGGCATTATTGAAACGTTACCAAATTACAGTATCGCAATCTATTCAAGTTGGGAATGTACTGTTAAATCGTAAAACATTTGAAGTTAACGTTGGAGAACAAACGGTGACGCTGCCGCTAAAAGAATTTGAGTTGCTCTTTACATTAGGATCTAAAGCGGGGAGAACTTGTTCAAGAGAGCAATTAATAGAAGACGTATGGGGATATGATTTTGAAGGGAATGAACGCACGCTAGACGTTCATATTAATCGGTTGCGTGAAAAGTTTCAAGAAGAGTTATCGAAGTTTAGTATAAGGACGATAAGGGGCTTAGGGTATCGCTTAGAGGTAAGTAAATGAGAAAAAGAGAAAGAATGAGTAAGATGAAGATGTTAAAAGTAATGGGGGCGATAGTAGCGCTCTTTACTTTTCTTACTATAATTTGGTCAATAGCCTTTTTTGTATCGTCTAGTGTAATGAAAGCTTTTGAAATAAACGTATCGCCTTTTATTACTTTTCTAATTAGTGATATGGTCGGCTTTGTTTTTATCGTTCTTATTTGGACATTAATCGGAATTTTAATGAGACCGAAGCGAGAGGCGATGATTTGGACGATCATTGAACCGATACAAAAAATTGCAAAAGGGGACTTCTCTGTAAAAATACGGAATGAAGAAAAGTATGATGGCGAAATTGGTGTGCTTGTAAAAAGTATTAACGATATGACGGATGAACTTAATGCAATGGAGAAAATGAGACAAGAATTTGTATCGAATGTTTCTCATGAAATACAGTCGCCATTAACATCTATTAAGGGATTTGCTCGAGCGCTACAAGATGATAATCTACCAGTTGAAAAAAGAAAACATTATCTTACTATTATTGAAACTGAAACAACGCGATTATCTAAATTGAGTCAAAATTTATTGAAGCTAACACTTTTAGAGTCAGAGGAGTATTCACCAGAAAGAGCTACTTATCGATTAGATCAACAGTTGAAACAAATTGTGTTAAATAGTGAGCCTCTTTGGGATGAAAAAGGACTTGAGCTAGATCTTGATATGGATAAAGTGTGTGTTACTGCAGACAAAGAAAGTATGAGCCAAGTATGGATTAATTTAATTCATAACAGTATTAAATTCACACCAAATGGTGGCACGATTACAATTCATTTAAAAGAACATAAGGAATTCCTGGAAGTAAGTATTCATGATACGGGAATTGGTATATCCGAAGAACAGAAACAACATATTTTTGAACGTTTTTATAAAGCGGATTCTTCACGAAACCGTGCTTATGGAGGAAGTGGATTAGGTCTAGCAATTGTAAAAAAAGTACTCGACCTTCATCAAGGAAAAATAAAAGTTGAGAGTGTAGAAGGAAATGGTACAGAATTTATTGTGCGTATTCCAAATCATGAAGAAAAATAGTGTTAGAAGGAGGCCTTTTAACACTATTTTTCTTTAAAAATGCATTTACCATTACTATAGTTACCTATAAGTAACCTACGCACATAAAAGTGCATCATTGCCTTTTTGCATAAACATAGATACACTTTTAATATAATAAACAACTGAGATGATTAAGGAGTGTTATACTTGGCAGAATTATTACAAGGAAAAAATGCTTTAATTACAGGAGCAGGTAGAGGGATTGGTCGTGCTGTAGCGATTGCGTTAGCGAAAGAAGGCGTAAATGTAGGTCTTTTAGCTCGTTCAGAAGAAAACTTAAAAGCTGTAGCGAAAGAAGTGGAAGCAGAAGGTGTAAAAGCTGTTATTGCGACTGCTGACGTATCTTCATATGAAGAAGTAACGACTGCAATTGAAACATTAAAAAATGATTTAGGATCTATCGATATTTTAATTAATAACGCTGGTATTTCTAAATTCGGTAAGTTTTTAGAATTAGACGTTGCTGATTGGGAAAAAATCATTCAAGTAAACTTAATGGGTGTATACTATGCAACTCGTGCAGCTTTACCAAGTATGATTGAACAACAATCTGGTGATATTATTAATATTTCATCTACAGCAGGACAAAAAGGTGCACCTGTAACAAGTGCATATAGTGCTTCTAAATTTGGTGTTCTTGGTTTAACAGAATCGTTAGCGATGGAAGTTCGTAAACATAATATCCGTGTAACAGCTTTAACACCAAGTACAGTAGCAACTGACATGGCTGTAGACTTAGGATTAACTGATGGAAATCCTGATAAAGTAATGCAAGCGGAAGATATTGCAGAGTTTATCGTAGCGCAGCTGAAATTAAATAAACGTACATTTATTAAATCAGCAGGACTTTGGTCTACTAATCCGTAAGGGATAAATATAAAATACAAAGAAGGGACATCTATTCTGTAATGGAGTGGGTGTCCCTTCTTTATTTTTTGTGTATGAAACGGAATTTTCGGTATAATTAAATTTGAATGGTAGATAAGTATTAAAAACTTGAAGGGGATGGTATTTCCATGAGTACGATTGAGAAATGGACGGCTGTTGATCAATATATGAGTGATGTATTAATACCGAAAGACTCTACATTAGAAGAAGTTCTTCAAGCAAACGCTGCAGCTAATTTACCGGCACATGATGTATCACCAACTCAAGGGAAGTTTTTACAACTATTAGTACAAATTCAAGGAGCGCGTAACATTTTAGAGATTGGCACTCTAGGCGGATATAGTACCATATGGCTTGCAAGAGCATTGCCATCTGGAGGGCGAATTGTTACATTAGAAGCAAGTGAAAAGCATGCTGAAATTGCACGGAGCAATATTGAGCGTGCCAATTTGAATGATAAAATTGAAATACGATTAGGATTAGCGTTAGATTCTTTAAAACAAATAGAAAATGAGAAGTATGAACCATTTGATTTTATTTTCATAGATGCGGATAAACAAAATAACCCTGCTTATTTTGAATGGGCACTGAAACTATCACGCCCTGGTACTGTAATTATTGGGGATAACGTAGTACGTGAAGGTGAAGTTATTGATAATACTAGTAGCGATCCTCGTGTACAAGGGATACGCCATTTCTATGAGCTAATAGCTGCTGAGCCGCGTGTAAGTGCTACTGCGCTTCAAACTGTAGGAAGTAAAGGGTACGATGGGTTTGTAATGGCAGTCGTAACAGAGTAATCTAAGGAGGAAAAAGGGATGAAAAAGAAGTTTCAAAAATTATAACGTGTATCTTGTACAACGAATTTAGCTCGTGGACCTCCAATTTACATAGTTTTATATTATATATTAAAAACTTGGAGGCTATAAGAAGATGAGAACTGAAAAAGAAATGTTAGACTTAATTATAAATACAGCAAAAGAGGATGAAAGAATTCGAGCTGTCATCATGAATGGGTCACGTGTGAATCCAAATGTGAAAAAAGATTGTTTTCAAGACTATGATATTATTTATGTTGTAAAAGATATACAATCTTTTACGTGTAATCATAGTTGGATTAATAGATTTGGGGAAATAATGATTGTGCAAATGCCGGAAGAAATGTCGTTACTTCCAGCTGATAAAGACGGGAAATTTCCGTATTTAATGCAGTTCATGGATGGGAATCGAATTGATTTAATGCTAGTTCCAGTTGATTTAATAAATAAATTTATTGGACAGGATAGTTTAAGTAAATTACTACTGGATAAAGACAAATGTATTGGAGAATTTCCGCCAGCAAGTGATAAAGATTACGTTATAAAAAATCCTACAGAAAAAGAGTTTTTGGATTGCTGTAATGAATTTTGGTGGTGCAGTACAAATGTAGGAAAAGGATTGTGGCGCGAGGAACTTTCTTATGCGAAAGGAATGCTTGAAGGCCCAATGCGTGATATGTTAATCGTAATGCTAGAATGGCATATTGGTATGAAAACAAATTTTACAGTGAATACCGGAAAGTTTGGTAAGCATTTCGAGCAATATGTTGAAAAAGATACGTGGGAGCAATTTAGAAAGACATTTTCAAATGCAGAATATGAAAATATATGGGAGTCATTCTTTGTAATGGGTGATTTATTTAGGGAAGTTGCGAACGAAATTGCTAACACATATGGATATCAATACCCGCAAGATGATGATGACAAAGTGACAAGCTATTTAAAACATGTGAAAGTTTTGCCGAAAGATAGTACATCGATTTATCCCGCATAAACGGGCAGTAAAACCCCCACTGATTAAAGTTTCACTTTATTAATTGTATAAAGCAGTAAGACGGTCCTAATTACGGACAGTCTTATTTTTGTTCATGAATAAGAATTTCTCTAACAAAGTACAGATGAATCACATATGAAATTTTAGGGAGGTTTTTATCATGTATTATTTTTACGCACCAGAAATGTTCGTTCCATTTCATTGGGGACTAGAACGAAATGTTTCGTATGCTTATATGCCATATCATTCATTTTATTATGGAAACTATATAGACGCAGTGCCGTATGTATTAAATGTTCCGCAAAATGATCAAGTCAAAGTGAAGGAAGAGAATCGGGGGTCATGGACACCTTTTTCATGGGTTGAAAAATATGCGTATGCATTTTCAGGACCATACAATAAAGCGGAAGTAGCTCTTACATTTGATGATGGACCAGATTTAGTATTTACGCCAAAAATTTTAGATAAGTTAAAACAATATAATGTAAAAGCTACTTTTTTCTTACTTGGTGAAAATGCAGAAAAGTTTCCGAATGTAGTAAAGCGTATCGCGAATGAAGGGCATGTAATTGGTAACCATACGTATAATCATCCGAATTTAGCGAAAGTAAATGAGGCTGAATACCGTAATCAAATTATAAAAACGGAAGAAATATTAAATCATTTAGCTGGTTATGCACCGAAGTTTATACGTCCACCATACGGTGAAATACTTGAAAATCAATTGAAGTGGGCGACAGAGCAAAATTTTATGATTGTACAGTGGAGTGTTGATACAGTTGATTGGAAAGGGGTAAGTGCTGATACGATTACAAATAATGTGCTAGGGAATTCATTTCCAGGAAGTATCATACTTCAACATTCGACTCCAGGTGGACATTTGCAAGGATCTGTCGATGCACTAGACAAAATCATTCCGCAGTTAAAAACGAAAGGGGCACGTTTTGTAACACTTCCAAGTATGTTCCAGACATCTAAAGAGAGAAAATAAAAATGTTAATAATTGGGATTTTAAGAGTTGTATAGTATAATGAAGGTGTAAGTTAGGGGGGATATAATTGATGGATGCACTAGTAAACATAGGAATGAGCATATTGATTGGTATTATATTTATACTTGCGGCACTTATTCTTCAAAAAAATCCACCGACGGATATTAACGCAGCATATGGTTACCGTACGAAACGGTCTATGAAAAATAAGGAATTATGGGATGCAGGTAACAAGTATAGTGCAGAAGTGATGAAACAAAATGGATTCATTATGATGTTAATTGGAAGTGTTATTAGTATACTGTTTAGATATCCACATACAATGATAGCGATTATGATTGTTATGCTGTTGTTAATTATACGATTATTTATACGAGTAGAGAAAAAATTAAAGATACTTGAGCAATAAAAAAATAAGACTCCCGAATAAAGTAAGCTGGGAGTCCTATTTTTTTATAAACTATTTTTGTTTAGCAATTCTTGTCCTTGCACTATAACAAATTCATAGTATTCAAGAGCATAAGGATAAATATCTTCAAATGTTATCGTTATCGGATTACTGTTTAAAACAGAATTAGTCGTTAAAGATGAAATCTCTCTTCTTAATAGTTGTAGAAAAGAAGTTGCATGTACTTTCATCACATCGTCTACTTCTTCACCTGGTGCAAATGGAAGTGGCTTTATTACATTGTGAAAATACATATGACAAAATTCACGATCAGTAAGATTTGAAATTTCATAATCTATTTTATAGATTCCTTTGTATGTTAGATCAGTAGTTTGAAAGAAAAGTCCTAATTCTTCTTCAATTTCACGAAGACCGCCAATTTGTACATCTTCATCATGCATAATGTGTCCAGCTGATGTAATATCCCATATATTCGGAGCTTCTTTTTTATTTTTAGAGCGTAATTGGAAATATAAGAACATATCCTCAGCATCTTTTTCTACAAACCAGCAATGAAATGTTTCGTGCCAATCACCGTCACGATGCACGTCATCACGTAATTTCTTTCCAAGTGTATTTCTTTCAGGATCAAATATTGTTAACCACTCTGTCATTTTAATTCCCCTTTCTGCAAATTTTATTATACAATATTTGTATTGAATTTTGGGAAAATAAAGAAAAAGGAGTGATTATTAGTGAAGATAGAGAATAAGGAAATAAAATCAATAATTTCAACTGAGGAAGAATTACGACAAATATTGGGGCAACCAAGTGAACGGGCTTTGAAAAAAGTTATTTCATCACTTGATCACCATTGTGTAGATTTCCTGTCTAAATCGCCTTTTCTAGTATTATCTACTGCAAATAAATTCGGAGAGTGTGATGCTTCGCCGAGGGGAGACGCACCTGGATTTGTATATGTATTAAATGAAAATAAAATTATCATCCCAGAAAGACCGGGTAATCGTCGTATAGACTCTATTTTAAATATAATTTCAAATTCGCACGTAGGGTTAATCTTTTTTATTCCGGGTCTTGGGGAAACACTCCGAATAAACGGTAAAGCATATATTACGAACGATGAAGAAATTTTGAAAGAAATGCAGGCGAATGGACGCAATCCGTTACTTGGAATTGTTGTTGAAATAGAAGAATGCTATATTCATTGTGCAAAAGCTTTTATTCGTTCAAAAATGTGGGATCCAGAGTCATGGTTAAATAAAACAGAGCTACCTTCAGCACCGAAAATGTTAATGGAGCATGCGAAAGTGAATGCTTCAGAAGAGGAAGTTGCACGTTCTTTAGAAGAAAGTTATAGGGAAAGATTGTATTGAAAATTATTTTTTAAATATAGTGTTGAAGTATGAAACTCTAAACGTTTTAGAGTGAGACTTTAACTATGAATATTGCTAATTTGTATGTGATGAATATATGTGCAAGAGAATAAATCTGTATTAGATGATTTGTTATTTTAAAATATAATTATTCATATTCTTAAAAATTGTGAAGAAAAATAGGCTTGCTTTTTGAAAAGTTGATAACTATAATAAGTTAACAAATAGACATGAACGAAAAAGTAACGATAAGGACATGAGATGATTTTTAAGGTTTACAGAGAGGGAAGACAAGGCTGTGAGCTTCCTAACACGAAAAATGATCTTACCACCTTTGAACTTCAATAGTGAACGAGTAATCTAGTAATTATTGACGGTATCAGCCGTTATCTGAACTTGAGCAATCTAGAAGAAAGTAAGTCTAGGTTGGAACAAGGGTGGAACCACGAAAACACATTCGTCCCTTTCCTAGGGATGAGTGTGTTTTTTTATAGTTTTTAAGATTGAAAATTTAAAATAATTAAAAAAATAGTATTGATTTTGTTTTTTATGCGAGTATAATGAGTTAACAAATAAACATGAGCGAAAAAGTAACGATAAGGACATGAGAACATTTTTACGGTTTACAGAGAGGAGGCCAAGGCTGTGAGCTTCCTAACACGAGAAATGATCTTACCACCTTTGAACTTCAATAGTGAACGAGCAATCTAGTAATTATTGACGGTATCAGCCGTTATCTGAACTTGAGCAATCTAGAAGAAAGTAAGTCTAGGTTGGAACAAGGGTGGAACCACGAAAACACATTCGTCCCTTTCCTAGGGATGAGTGTGTTTTTTTATTACTTTGAAAGGAGGTGCGGTAACATGAAACGATTAGTACGTACGGAAATAACCACCACCTGCATGATTAAAAAGCAGAGTAAGGTGATTCACAGGTGTAACAATTAAACTATTTAGGAGGAGATTAGAAGATGAATAACGTTATTAATGTTGGGGTATTAGGATTAGGTACTGTCGGAAGTGGTGTTGTCCATATTTTGAAAGAACATTATAAAAAAATCACTCTTGATACAGGATATGAAGTAAAGGTAAAGACAGTCGTTGTACGTGATTTGGAAAAGGAACGTGATGTTTGCATTGATGGAATCGTAGTAACAAGTAATGTCGATGAAGTTCTAAATGATTCAAATATTGATATTGTAGTAGAGGTAATGGGCGGAATTGAAGAAGCGAAAGAGCATATTGTGAAGGCTTTGCAAAGTAAGAAACATGTCGTAACAGCAAATAAAGATTTAATGGCTGTATATGGTGCGGAGCTTCTGCAACTGGCAAATAAAAATGAATGTGACCTATGTTACGAAGCGAGTGTAGCCGGTGGGATTCCAATATTAAGAGGATTATCAGACGGGCTAGCTTCAGATCAAATTGAAAAAATAATGGGAATCGTAAATGGAACAACAAATTATATGTTAACAAAGATGAGTCAAAATGGATGGTCGTATGAAGAGGCTTTACAGGAAGCGCAAAAATTAGGGTTTGCAGAATCAGATCCGACAGCGGATGTAGATGGACTAGACGCTGCGAGAAAGGTAGCAATTCTTGCAAACTTAGGTTTTTCGATGAATGTTTCTTTAGATGATGTTCAAGTTAGAGGTATTCGAAAGGTTGAAAAAGAAGATTTAGAGATGGCCGAAAAATTAGGATTTACAATGAAATTAATTGGTAAAGCTGAAAAACAAGGATCATCCATTCACTTAAGTGTAGAACCGACTTTATTACCACGTCATCATCCGCTATCGAATGTGAATAATGAATTTAATGCGGTGTATGTTCACGGTCAAGCAGTAGGAGAAGTGATGTTTTACGGACCTGGAGCTGGGAAGTTACCAACTGGTTCTGCTGTAGTAAGTGACATTATTTCAATCGTTAAAAATATGAATCAAGTTCCGAAAAATAAAAGTGTATTAAAAGAACCGGAGCCGTATGAATTACAAGGAGATGAAGAAGTAGTTTCAAAATACTTTTTGCGCATTTCATTACGAGATGAGCCTGGAATGTTTAAAAAAATAACAGAATGTTTCGTCGATTGTTCTGTGAGTTTAAAAGAGGTAATTCAATTACCTTTGAATCGTGAGCTTGCAGAAGTCGTTGTTGTGACGCATCAAACTTCAAAATATCAATTCGAGCAAGTTTTAGGAGCGATAGAAGATGTCGCAAGTGAAATAAACAGTTACTACATTATTGAGGAGGAAAAACAATATGTATAAAGGACTATTAAAACAGTACGCTTCTTATTTACCGGTGAATGAAAACACACCTGATGTCAGCTTAATGGAAGGGAATACACCCCTGATTCCATTATTAAATATATCAAAACAATTAGGGATTCAGTTATACGGAAAATATGAAGGAGCGAATCCAACGGGTTCTTTTAAAGACCGTGGTATGGTAATGGCAGTTGCAAAGGCGAAAGAAGAAGGTTCAGAGGCTATCATTTGTGCATCTACAGGTAATACATCAGCATCAGCTGCCGCATACGCGGCACGCCTCGGAATGAAATGTATTATCGTAATACCAGAAGGAAAGATTGCGCATGGGAAATTAGCGCAAGCAGTTGCTTATGGAGCGGAGATCATTTCAATAGAAGGGAATTTCGATGATGCACTTAAGGCTGTAAGAAATATTGCTGCAGAAGAGCCGATTACATTAGTAAACTCAGTAAATCCTTACCGAATTGAAGGACAAAAAACAGCAGCATTTGAAATTTGCGACCAGTTGGAAAATGCACCAGATGTTCTAGCTATTCCGGTTGGGAACGCAGGGAACATAACAGCATACTGGAAAGGATTCTGTGAATATGAAAAAGAAAAGGGTTATAAAAAACCAAGAATTCACGGCTTTGAAGCCGAAGGAGCAGCTGCAATTGTAAAAGGGCATGTAATTGAAGAACCTGAAACGATTGCAACAGCGATTCGTATTGGTAACCCAGCGAGTTGGTCGTATGCAGTAGAGGCTGCCGAGCAGTCTCATGGTGAAATAGATATGGTGTCAGATGAAGAAATATTACATGCGTATAGATTGTTAGCAAAAACTGAAGGAGTTTTTGCAGAGCCAGGATCAAATGCTTCATTAGCGGGCGTCATTAAACATGTGCAATCTGGAAAAATCAAAAAGGGAGAAACGGTTGTTGCAGTTTTAACTGGAAACGGTTTGAAAGATCCTGATATCGCAATTTCTTCTAATAAATTTGATATTGCAAGTGTGTCAAATGATATAGAGCAAATTAAAGATCATATTAAAGGGGTGATTATGTCGTGATACCATTGAGAGTACGTGTCCCTGCTAGTACAGCGAATGTCGGACCTGGATTTGATTCAGTAGGAATAGCATTGTCATTATATTTAGATGTGGTGGTAAAGGCGGAAGCAGATAAATGGCAAGTAATCCATTCCTTTGAAGATTCAATTCCAACAGACGATAAAAATTTAATTGTTAGCACGGCATGTAAAGTGTTTCCTTCTTTATCACCCTATATAATAGAAGTTACTAGTAATATTCCGCTGACAAGAGGTCTAGGAAGTAGTGCATCAGCAATTGTAGCAGGAATAGAGCTTGCGAATCAGCTTGGAAATTTGAACTTAACAACTGATCAGAAAGTTCAAATTGCTACAAATTTTGAAGGACATCCAGATAATGTTGCTGCTTCTATTTTAGGTGGAACTGTAATCGGAGCGCTGGATGGAAAGAATGTTTCGGTTGTAAGGATTGAAAGTAAGGAATTAGGCGTAATTTCTCTTATTCCAAATGAAGAGCTAAATACGGAGGAAAGTCGATCTGTATTACCAGAGATGTTTCCGTTTCATGAAGCGGTTAAGGCTAGTGCGATAAGTAACGTATTAGTAGCTGCATTATGTCAAAAGAAGTGGGAAGTTGTAGGTGAAATGATGGAACGAGATCATTTCCACGAGCCATATCGTTTAGAACTTGTACCGTTATTACCATCAATTCGTAAATGTGCAAAAGAATTCGGAGCATATGGCACAGCGCTTAGTGGTGCGGGACCATCCATTTTTATTTTAACTCCGTACGAGAAGCGTAAAGAAATAGCTGACCAATTAGCGAGAGTATTTGCAGCTATGAAAGTATGTGAGCTTGAAATTGATCATAAAGGGATTACTGTAAATAAGGAAGAACATATTGGATTATAAAGAAAGCTAGCATAGCTAGCTTTCTTTACGTTATGGAGAATCTATTTTAAAGGGGATTTTTCGGAATGAACATTAAATTTAGAGGTGATTATATGAGTTCAAAAGAGTCACCAGAAGAAAAAAGAGAACGCATGAGACAAAGTGAATTGAAAAATAATCCTACCGGTTCTTTGAATGATGGACTCAACAGGGTGGAATCAGGTAGCCCTGTTGATATGACAGGTGGTATGAATTGGAAAGGTACAGGGATATTAATTTTAGTGCTAGTTTTAGGATATATTATATATAGTTACTTTTTCAGTTAAGGAAAGCTTGATGGAATTTAGATTTGCTTGATCTAATTATTAGTGAGAATAAAAAAACAAGGATTAAAGTTCCACTGTAGTACATATTTTCTTTAAACAGATTATAGTAATACGTAAATTTTTTTGCTCATAATAGAGCTAGCATAATGCTAGCTCTATTATTTTTTTGCCATATTCCTGTAACAAACCTCCTGTATATTCATTGGTGGAGGTGCAGAAGATGAAAAAAATGATAGCGATATGTCTTCTTACAACATTGTCACTTTCGACTTTAGTCGGGTGTGATGTAAAAGGTAATGATGCTTTACAAGAGTCTAAAATAAAGAAAGCGACGTATAAAGATTTTACTTACGATGTAAATCCTGAGACTTTTACGTTAACTGTAGAACATGATGGTGTAAAAGAACAGGCATCACAACCATTACCAAAAATGAAGGTATCGAATTTGAAAAAAAACAAGGATCATACATCATGGGAATATCCGGATCAAAAAGTAAAAGTAAATTTAGAAAAGAAAAAAGACCACTTAAATATTGAAGTGGAATCGACTGGTGCAGAAAGTTTTACATGGCCAAAAGTGCAAGCTGAAAATTATACACTTCCGTTATGGGAAGGTAAGCAAATTCCGAGTAATGATGAGAATTGGAAGAAGTTTTTAAAGGATGATGCATATTCATTTGCTGAATCATTTTCTATGAAGTTTTTTGCATTAAATGGTTCTAAATATTCGATCGTATATATTGCGAACAATATGTTTAATAATGAATTGAAATTTCATTCAGATCCGAAAATAGGGTTTGATTTTACACATGAATTCCCGAGTATAAATAAAAATAAAACATATGGATTTCAATTATATGTGACAAATAATGATGCAGTAAGTATCGCTAAACTGTATAAGGATAATATTGCTCGAAAAGGTGAATTTAAAACATTACAAGAAAAGGCAAGAAAAAATAAAGAAATCGAAAAACTTTACGGGGCAGCTCATTTTTACTTTTGGAATCAAAATGGTTTATCAGAAAGTAACGTGAATTGGCCGAAGCTAAGAGAGCAAATAAATAGCCCGGTGTTTAGTCATATAAAAGGGCTTATTCAAAAGAATAGTTCGGAGCCTGGAGAACTGAGTGTGTTTGAGCAAGTAAGTAAACAAGATTTCATTGATAAGTACCAAAAAAATGTTATTTTACGCTATACAAACGAAGTATTATCTATGAAGGAATTGTATAAAGAGGATATTTTCCCGAAAGTTAATCAGGAAGCTAGTGTGTTATTAAAGAAAGGTGTAGATCACTTATCGAAGACAGAGCTGTATAGCTTAAATAAACATTTATTAAAGTCAGTACTCGGTGATGCAGTTGAAGAAGTAAGTAAATGGGGTAAGGCAGATGGAACGGATATAATAAAGGAAATGAAAAAAGTAGGGATAGACAAAGCGTGGATTGGTCTACCGAACTGGGAACAAGGATTTATGCAGCCTAATTTCGTTACAGAAGCTAAGGAAATGGGATATTTAGTTGGTCCGTATGATTCTTACCATTCTATTCACGAAAAAGGTGATAAAAATTGGAACACAGCTTCCTTTAATGACCCATCGTTATATGAAGAAGCCACTGTAACGAAGAAAAATGGTGAGAAAGTGCAAGGGTTTTTAGGGAGAGGCCGAAAATTAAATCCGACATTATCACTTCCTAGTGTAAAAGAACGAATGAACGATATATTACAAAATGGCCCTAAATATAATTCATGGTTTATTGATTGTGACGCGACGGGCGAAATTTATGATGATTATTCAACAAAACATTTAACGACACAAGAACAAGATTTACAAGCAAGGTTGCAACGAATGGATTATATTGCGCAAGAAAAGGGTATGGTAGTTGGCTCAGAAGGCGGAAATGACTTTGCAAGTAGCACGATTGCATTTGCTCACGGCATTGAAACGCCTGTTATTAAATGGGACGATGAAGATATGAGGAAAAATAAAACAAGTCCGTATTATGTGGGCGGATATTGGTCACCGAATCAAAATGTTCCAGAAAAATATGCAAAACAAGTACCGTTAAAAGAAGAATATAAACAAGTATATTTAAATCCAGTATATTCGGTACCGTTATATAAATTAGTATACAATGATTCTGTAATTACAACGCACCACTGGGAATGGGGAAGTTTGAAAGTAAAAGATGAGGTAGGAAACCGAATGT
This sequence comes from Bacillus sp. FSL E2-0195, assembly GCF_038003645.1. Lineage (NCBI taxonomy): Bacteria > Bacillati > Bacillota > Bacilli > Caryophanales > Bacillaceae > Bacillus > Bacillus sp. FSL E2-0195. The sequence goes on from NZ_JBBOPN010000001.1 coordinate 1,875,583, forward strand.
TATATGAGTTATTGTATAATGTGCCTCCGTTGTACCATTTAGATGAAGTAGAGTGGAATAAGCATAAACAAGAAATTACGCAGCATCTGAAAGTTTGGAATGAAGTTCATGAAAAGGCAGTAAAAGAAGAAATGACGAACTTTGCATATTTGTCAGAAGATAAATTAGTCCAATCTGCTTCATATGGAAAAGATATTAAAATTATTGTGAATTTCTCTAATGATGATGTGGAAATAGAAAAAACGAAAATAAAAGCAAAATCAGCTTTAATTTATAATAATGGGAAGCAAATGATATACACACCAAATGAGAAATAATAAAGTGAAATTTTAATCAGTGGGGGATTTATCCCTCACTGATTATTAGTCATCACCAATCAAAATTTCACGGCCCAAACTTGACTCTTTTATTCCTGATAAATTATGAGGTGAAAGTCTTACTACCTGCAAATAACAGAATGATAAATCTGTAAATTTGAACGTTTTGAAGTGTTAAATTTTTGAAGTTGATAAATAGTGACTTGCCAAAAATAAGCACGAGAGTATAATGTGAAATGGAATACATATTGGATTCATGATGTAACCTTACAAAAATGTAAGGTGATTGAAAGGAAATTCAATATGAAGATTACTAGACATACATTATACTAGGAAAAGAGAAAGAGAGGAGAATGAACATGAGCTCTGAATTAGAACAAGATACGAGAAGCAGTAAAAAACGTTCTAAAAGAAAATCAATAAAATGGTTCATTTTAATTCCATTTTTCCTACTTGTTTTTGGAGGAGTAGGATATGGATCGTTTATATATAACAAAGCAAAAGCTGTTGTAAGTGATGCATATGCACAAATTGATAAGTCATCAAAAAGGGACAAAGAAGTGGAACCTTTAAAGGATAATATTTCGATTTTAATCATGGGTGTCGATGGAAGCGAAATGAGAAAAAGCCAATATGGTGAAGCGGTTCGAACAGATGCACTTTTATTAGCGACAATTAATAAAGATGATAAATCCGTTAAATTAGTAAGCATTCCTCGTGATTCACGTGTTTATATTCCATCTAGAAAGAAATTAGATAAAATTACACACGCACACGTATTTGGTGGTGTTGAAAGTACAAGAGATACAGTGGAAAGATTTTTAAATGTACCAGTTGATTATTATGTGAAGTTTAACTTTGAGTCATTTGTACAAATTGTAGATTCAATTGGTGGTATTGATATTGATGTACCTGTTACTTTCACAGAACAAGATAGTAAAGACCAAGCAGGTATGATCCATTTAGAAAAAGGTTACCAACATTTAAATGGTGAACAAGCCCTTGCACTTGCTAGAACGCGTAAAATTGACAGTGACGCAATGCGTGGTCAAAGGCAACAACTTGTAATTGAAGCAATTGCGAAAAAAGCAATGTCTGTTCAATCAATTAGTAAAATGGGCTCTTTACTTGATGCAGTTGATAAAAATATGAAAACAAACTTAACGTTTGATGATATGCTTGCTATTACGAAAAATATGGCAGGATCAGATTTGCAAATGGAAAAGATGCAAATAGAAGGAACGGATAAGCGTATTGGTGGTATTTATTATTACATTCCAAACGAAAAAAATGTGAAAGATATTTCGACTAAGTTAAATGAGCATTTAGGTGTTACACCAAAACCAACTCGAAATGAATAAGTATAAAAAAAGGTTGGCCTCAGCCAATCTTTTTTTATGGAAATGGATTGCTTCATTTATTTTTAGTAGAAGGGCTACTAGTTTTTTCACGTCTACAGTCAAATCATTTTAATTTATATAAACAAAAGGTGCAATTGTACGATATACTAGAGGAAAGAATTTGGTAATTAACTCCTAAAATAGAGAAAATAAATTCATCTCATTGCAAGTTGAAAGCGAATTGAATTGATAGAAGATGAAGATCAAACAGGTTAAAACAAATCTTCTTGAAAGTTGTACATAGTGCAATCAAGAATTGGTATGAAAAGAATAAAGAGTTTGTTGAGGCAGGAACAACAATTTTGATAAAACTCCCATTATAATTCATATTTTAGATTGTTTATATAGTGTAATAAAATAAATAGATGTATAATTATATTGGGTGATTTATATATAAGATTAATAGGGAGAGGAATTCGATAGAATGGAAAAGGCTTTTAAAATTAAACGAGTTGCAGTTGTTTCAGTAGCGATTGCAATAGTAGCTATTGGGTATTTCATGTTTCAATCTATTACTTCACCAGCAAAAGCTGTTGCTAAGCAAGAAAATATAGTGCAGCTTGCAAGTGAACAATCGAAAGTTGAAATGAATAAAACGGCGCCAAGTCGTTTTAACGGAATGGAAAGAAAAGTTGCTTATCTTACATTTGATGATGGGCCAGGAAAATATACGGCTGAATTATTAAATATGTTAAAACAGCATGATGCGAAGGCGACATTCTTTTTAATCGGAGCGAATGTAAAAGCGTTTCCTGATTTAGTAAAACGTCAAAATGCAGAGGGTCATTATGTTGGAATGCATAGTATGACACACAATTTTGCGAAGTTATATAAAAATGGCGAATATGTTAATGAAATGAAAGAAGATCAAAGCTTAATCGCAAATATTATTGGAAAATCACCTCAATTAACACGTCCACCATACGGGTCGAAGCCTGGTTTAAATGAAGGCCTTCGAAACAAAGTAGTAGAGGGTGGTCTTAAAGTATGGGACTGGACAATTGATTCTTTAGACTGGAAATACAATAAAGTACCAGTCGATGCAGCGGCAGCACAAATCGCTCAAAATGTATTAGCTGGTGCAACAAATCCTCAAGAAGTCATTTTAATGCATGATATTCATCCGCAATCAGTCGCAGCTGTGCCAGCAATATTAAAGGGTCTAAAAGAAAAGGGTTATGAGTTTGAAGCATATCATGAAGAGAATCACTTCCCCGTGAACCTCTGGCATGATAACCGTATGTAATGGAGGAATTGAAGTTGAAATATGGAAAAGTAGCAGTAGTTGGAGCATTATCAGTAGGATTATTATCAGGTTGTTTCGGTGAAAAGCCAGAAGAAAATTTATTTACGGCTTTTGAAGCAGCATCTACACAGGAAAAATCTTTAGCAGATGACACAAAAAAATTAGAGAAGTTAGAAAAGCAAGGACAAGAACTTTATTCTCAAATTTTACAAGAAGGTAAAGAGCATAATGAAGCAGTTTCAAAGAAAATAGAGCAAGCTACTGCAAATGTAGACGAGCGTGAAAAAGTATTGAAAAACGAGAAGGAACAGTTAGAAAAAGCGCAGAAAGAAACGACATCCGTTCAAAATAATATTGAAAAACTCGAAGATAAGAAATTACAAAAACAAGCAAAAACAGTAGAAGAATCGTATAAAAATCGTTATGATGCCTTCCAAAAGATGAATGAGAATTACACGAAGGCGTTAGCGACTGAAAAAGAACTGTATGAAAAATTAAAAGTAAAAGAAACGAAGTTAAAAGAAATTGGTGAAAAAGTTAAAACTGTTAATGAATTAAATGTGGAAGCGCAAAAGGCGAAAGAACAATTTAATAAACATACAAAAGAGTATAATGATAATAAGTTAGCATTTTATAAAGATGCACAAATTAAAATTAAAGAACAAAAATAAAGAAAGATCTTAATTATAATAAAAAGCCGGGGAAACATTGTCAAAAATGTTTTTTCGGTTTTTTACTTTAAATGAATAGAAAAGACTGGAATTGATATCATAAAAGAGTTATAGTGAAATATTCGAAGGGAAATATTAGGAAGTAAGGAGATCAATACAGTTGTATAAAACATACGCAAATGCAGATAAATATGTTACATTCTACCTATGAAACAATATAAATCAAAAGAATTCGCTGAAATAATCAATGTGTCTGTAAGAACTTTACAGAGAAGGATAACGAGGGTGTATTGACTGCTTACCGAAACCCTAAAGGAAGAAGATTTTATACAGATAAACAGTATAAAGACTATATGGGGATTCAAGAAGAAAATACCGGAGGATAAAGATTTATGAAAAGAGCATATCTAATAGAAATCCATCCGACAAAAGAACAAATACCTCGAATAAATCAGACTATTGGTGTGTGCAGATATGTTTACAACCTGTATATCTCTAAAAATAAAGAGTTGTATGAAGCCGAAGGAAAGTTTTTAAGTGGGTATGACTTTTCAAAATGGTTGAACAATGTCTATACAAAAGAATGTGACCAGTGGATAAAAGAAGTATCAAGTAAAGCTGTAAAACAAGCGATTATGAACGGGGATAAAGCTTTTAAGCGATTTTTTAAGGGTTTATCTAAATTTCCACGATATAAGAAAAAGAAGAAGCAAGATGTGAAGTGCTATTTTCCTAAAAACAACAAAACAGATTGGACAGTAGAAAGGCATAGAGTAAAAATCCCCACAATTGGTTGGGTAAGGTTAAAAGAATATGGGTATATTCCCAAAAATGCGATTGTAAAAAGTGGAACGATAGGTAAAAGAGCAGGAAGATATTTTGTATCCGTGCTTTGCGAATTGGAAGAAACAGAAACGAAGCCAACTTTCAAGCAAACAGGTTTAGGTATTGATTTAGGGGTGAAGGATTTCGCTATACGTAGCGACGGTATCGTTCATGAAAACATCAACAAAACAATAAGAGTAAAAAAGATAGAAAAACGGTTAAGACGTGAGCAACGTTTTTTATCGCGTAAATTTGAAAATATAAAAAAGAGAGGTGAAAAATCTGTTACTAACAAAAGAGCGAATATAGATAAAAATATTCTTAGAGTGCAAAAACTACATGCCAGGTTAACAAATATTCGATTAGCGTATGTAAAGTCTATTGTAAATGATGTGGTGAAAACCAAGCCAACATTTATTACAGTAGAAGATTTGAATGTGAAAGGTATGATGAAGAACAAACATCTATCTAAAGCAGTTGCGAAGCAATGCTTTTATACATTTCAAACATGGTTATTGGCGAAATGTGAGGAATATGGAATTGAACTACGTCAAGTAGACAGGTTCTATCCCTCGTCGAAGTTATGCTCATGTTGTGGTCAAAAGAAAGTAGACTTAAAACTATCCGAACGAGTATATGAATGTGACTGTGGAAATGTAATAGGTAGAGATTTGAACGCGTCAATCAACCTTTTACAAGCAAAAAAATATACAATACTAACGTAAATAGATTGTATATATGTACGGTGGGCTACATCGGAATTTATGCCTGTGGAGTGTTACAGCAAACTGTAGTAGCGAGTTAGTGGCGAGACAGGACACGCAGAAGCAGGAATACTCTAAGAATGTACATTTGTCTATATTCTTAGTAGCAGAAGGAATTATGTCATATGAATTTTTATTCAAATTAGGTTTAGCACTCTTTTTAGGATTATTCATCGGAATAGATAGGCAGCTAAAGAATAAACCGCTTGGTGTGAAAACAAGTATGGTTATTTCCGTAGCGAGTTGTTTAATTACAATGGTTTCAATTGAATCAGTGAATGTTTATTCTGTACCGGGTCATACAAACATGGATCCAATGCGTCTCGCCGCTCAAATTGTTAGTGGGATTGGTTTTCTTGGAGCAGGGGTAATTTTACGAAGAAATAATGACGTTATTTCAGGATTAACGACAGCTTCTATGGTATGGGCCGCTTCAGCACTAGGTATTGCGATTGGTGCAGGGTTTTATATACAAGCGACGGTTGCTATGATTTTAATTATATTAGCGATTAACGTACTTCCGCAAATTGTGAAAATTGCAGGCCCTTATTCATTAAGACAAAAGGACTTATCCATAAAAATTACCGTAAACAAACATCGAGAGTTAGACGGGATTTTTAAGCAAATTAAAAATTTAAATATGCAAGTAAAACGAGTGAAAATTAAAGATATTGATAATGGGGCATCTCAGCAATTGGAAATGGTCATTTTAGCTCCAGAAGATTTATATACAAATGAATTATATAGTTCTTTAAAAGAAATCGATCATGTTGTTTCAGTAGAAGTTGAAAGTAGATAAAAAGAGTGATGAAAATTCACTCTTTTTTTAATGCATACAAAACATTTTGCTATAATTATTTTCTAAGGGGGATGAGTATGGTGGAGATACATATTAGAAAGGCAATGAAAGCTGATATTGCGACAATAGCGAAAGTGCATGTGGAAAGCTGGAAAACGACGTATACTGGGATATTCGCTAACGAAATTTTAGAAAATTTAACATTTGAACAAAGAAAAAAGCAATGGGAAAACATTTTTCAAAAAGAAGACAATCTACAATATAGATTTGTAGCAGAAACGTTAAATGGGGAAATTATCGGATTTATCGATGGGGGAGTTGAAAGAACAGGTACATATAATTGTGATGGGGAATTATATGCAATATACATTTTACAAAAATATCAAGGAATGAAGATAGGACAAAGATTATTTCAAGCATTGCTATCGGAATGTAAAAAAGATAATATGCAATCTCTGTTAGTTTGGGTTGTTGCTAATAACCCTTCTAAAAAGTTTTATGAAAAATATAATCCGGAAAAAATTGACACGAAACTTTTAGAAAGACTAAATGTAGAAGAAATAGCATATGCTTGGCGAGATATGGATTGTTTATACAAAACATTATCAATTTAGGTTTGAATAATTATATTATGTAAATTAAACTTACGGATATTAAAAAACATCAATAATTATATTGATGTTTTTTTGCATACGGATTTAATGTTGTGGAAAAGACAAAAGGTTTAGTTAGATAAAAAAATTCTGAAATATATCTTGAAATGATTATCATTATCAATTAAAATCATAGTTGATAATAAAATTCAACTGTCAGAAGTTTCACGAAAAAATGATAGTGTTCGTCTAAAAGAGGAGGAGCAGTATGCAGCATGCGAAACAAATCGCGGAACATGCAACAATACAAAGCTTTTTAAATTGTTATTTAAGAGAAACAGGAAGTGGAGAATGGATTACGGAGGATAAAAGGATAGAAAATATTTTCTGCCATTCATTTCAAAGAGACGCTATCCCCACTTATTTATGCTGTCGGTTATCGGCACAAAACGTTACTTTGTATGGGGAAGTTATATATAAATCGTCAACGGACCGTCATCTATTTGGAGAACAATTTTATTACCAAATTGGCGAAAATAAAAATGTTATTAAAGCAGATTATATTACGGTTATTATGTTTTTAATAAAGGAAATGTCTATTAACTATGGAGAAGGTACGAATCCTGATGAACTTATGCTTCGAGTTATCTGTAGTTGTCAAAATATTGAGAAGTTTATACAAGGAAGGGAGCAGGATACAGCTGAATTATATGGTTTCCATACGACTTTTATAGAGGCGGAGCAATCTTTATTATTTGGACATTTAACTCATCCTACACCAAAGAGTAGACAAGGTATATTGGATTGGAAAAGTTCAATGTATTCTCCTGAATTAAAAGGGGAGTGCCAACTTCACTATTTTAGGGCACATAAAAGTATAGTAAGTGAAAAGTCATTGTTACAAGATTCTACAACGGCGATGATAAAAAAGGAATTAAAGAACGATGAAAAGGTAGGTCAAGAATTTATTGAAGAGTACTGTCAAGAAGATGAATATTCATTAATTCCAATCCATCCGCTACAAGCAGAATGGCTATTACATCAATCTTATGTGCAAAATTGGATGAATCAAGGTGTACTTGAATATATCGGTCCAGTAGGTAAGTGTTATATGGCGACATCATCACTTAGAACGCTATATCATCCTCATTCGAAGTATATGTTCAAGTTTTCATTCCCTGTAAAGGTCACGAATTCAATGCGTATTAATAAATTGAAGGAACTTGAGAGTGGACTTGAAGGTAAGGAAATATTGAATACTAAAATTGGAGAGGTGCTAGAAAAGTTTCCAGGATTTGATTTTATATGTGATCCGGCCTTTATTACTTTAAAATACGGGGCACAAGAGTCTGGATTTGAAGTGATTATTCGAGAAAACACATTTTATAGTGAAAATGAAAATGATGCAACGCTTATCGCTGGATTAGTACAAGATGCAATTCCGGGTGAAAGAACTCGTTTAGCAAATATTATCCATCGCTTAGCGGATTTAGAAGGTAGAAGCTGTGAAGAAGTAAGTTTAGAGTGGTTTAGACGATATATGAATATCTCTTTAAAGCCGATGGTATGGATGTATTTACGTTATGGCGTTGCATTAGAAGCGCATCAACAAAATAGTGTTGTTCAATTGAAAGATGGTTATCCAGTTAAGTTTTACTTCCGTGATAATCAAGGTTTTTATTTCTGCAATTCAATGAAGTCAGTGCTAGATAATGAACTAGCGGGTATTGGCGAACGTACTGGGAATTTATATGACGATTACATTGTAGATGAAAGATTTCGTTACTATTTAATTTTTAATCATATGTTTGGACTAATTAACGGTTTTGGTACAGCAGGATTAATAAAGGAGGGAATTCTTCTTTCGGAATTAAGGTCTGTACTTGAAGCGTTCCTTCCATATAACCGCGAACCTTCTACATTTTTAAGTGAATTGTTGGAAGAAAATAAATTGGCATGTAAAGCAAATTTGCTAACGAGATTTTTCGATGTTGATGAACTGACAAATCCTTTAGAGCAAGCAATTTATGTACAAGTAGATAATCCACTCGTTAGAGAAGTGGCTGTTCGTTCATAAGTAGTGCTAAAATTTCACGTAATACAAATAATGGAATTTGATATTCCGTATTATAGCGGAGGGATTTATGAAAGAAGAAGTTTATCACATAAAAATATTGAAGGCACTCCAATCAAAAGAGTACATTTCAGTAAGAAGAAGAGTATTCCGGCAATTAGTAGAATCGTTAATTTATGAAGAAATCATTACGCCGATTCGTATACAAAAGGGAGAGCAAATACTTTTTATTATACAAGGTCTTGATGAAAAGGATCAAAATGTAATGTACCAATGCTATGGGCAAGAACGTATGACATTTGGGCGTATTTGTTTACATGACTCATTAATAATGAGAGTTCAAGATGAGGAAGAAATACAATCAGTTTCACAATTTTTACAGGAGATTTTTCGGATTGTTCAAGTGGATCGAACGAAATTGGATTCTTTTATTCAAGAATTAGAACAAACAATCTTCAAAGATACGATTGCACAATATGAGAGAAGTTGTGAAGAAGACTATCTTGCGAAATCTTATGATGAGCTTGAAAGTCATTTAATAGATGGACACCCGTATCATCCTAGTTATAAAGCACGCATCGGGTTTCAATATCGTGATAATTTTCAATATGGATTTGAATTTATGCAATCAATGAAAATTATATGGATTGCAGTTCATGAGAAATATACGACTGTAGGATATGAAAGTGAAGAGAGTTATAACTGTACCTTTAAAGAAGAAATTGGTGAAAAGAAAATCGAAGAGTATATGGATCGTATTCGAACAATGGACTGTGATTCGAAGAAGTACATGTTTATACCTGTTCATCCTTGGCAGTGGGAGAACTTTATTATTCCGAATTATACTGACCATATACAGGATAAATATATTATTTATTTAGGGAAATCAGAAGATGATTATTGCGCGCAGCAGTCGATGCGGACATTAAGAAATGTTACGAATCGAGAGAAACCATATGTAAAGTTATCAATGAATTTACTCAATACTTCAACTATCCGTACATTAAAACCACATTCGGTTGTGAGTGCACCTGCTATATCGAATTGGTTAAAAGATATAGTAAATCATGACCCTTATTTAAGGGATGAATCGCGTTTAATTTTGTTAAATGAATTTTCGAGTGTTACGTACGATGCGAATAAAAAAGCTACGTATGGCTCATTAGGATGTATTTGGCGCGAAAGCGTTCACAAATATTTAGATAAGAAAGAAGAGGCAATCCCATTTAACGGTTTATATGCCAAGGGAAAAAATGGGACACCAACTATTGATTTGTGGTTAAAGAGATATGGAGTAGAAAGCTGGTTACAATTGCTTATTCAAAAAGCAATTATCCCAGTTGTACACCTCGTTGTAGAGCATGGAGTCGCATTAGAATCACATGGGCAAAACATGATTTTAGTTCATGAAGAGGGAATACCAGTCCGTATTGCACTAAAAGATTTTCATGAAGGACTGGAGTTTTATCGTCCATTTTTGAAAGAACTCGAAAAATGTCCTGACTTTACTAAAATGCATAAAACATATGCGAATGGTCGAATGAATGATTTCTTTGAAATGGACCGTATTGAATGTTTACAAGAAATGGTTTTAGATGCGCTTTTCCTATTCAATCTAGGTGAACTAGCTTTCGTGCTGGCAGATGAGTATCAGTTGAAAGAGGAACAATTTTGGATCATTCTTGTTGAAGAAATAGAAGATCATTTTGAAAGATTTTCGCATTTGAAAGAACGTTTTGAAGCATTACAATTATATGCACCTACATTTCATGCAGAGCAATTAACGAAGCGTCGTTTATATATGGATGTGGAATCGCTTGTTCATGAAGTTCCAAATCCATTGTATAGAGCAAAGCAACTTACAATACAAAAATCAGTTGTTACAGGGGGAAATCATGCTAATCGTTAATAAACAAGAATTTAGCAAATATGATTTTGAATTGAGATTACAAGGTTACGAGAGAGTGGAACAATTTCAAGAAGCAGAAGGAAATAGATTTGCACTTTGTCTGAAAGATCCATTCGATATTATTACGCTTGTGTTTTTCCTAAAAGAAAAAAGAGCATCTGTACTACTTATTCATGAAGATACGCCAAAGGATACAGCTATTGAAATGGCAAAGCGCGCAAAGTGTACTGCACTTTTATACGGAGAAAGTAACGACTTTACAAAATTAGAAGTTCCAAATCTATTACAAGAAGAATCGTCTTTATTGCAGTATAGTTCAGGTACAACAGGAGAGCCAAAACTGATTCGTAGAGCATGGACGGAAATTGAAACAGAAATTGCTGCTTACAATGAAGCTTTAAAATGTGAAGAAGACGAAGTGCCAATTGTAATGGCTCCAGTTTCACATTCATACGGATTAATTTGTGGCACGTTATCAGCAATTACGAGAGGTAGTAAGCCTATAATCATTACAAATAAAAACCCTAAATTCGCGTTAAATATAGTTCGTAATACCGAAAAACATATCATATACGCAGTGCCACTTATGTTACATATTATGGGGAGTTTTCCACAAGGGACTTTTCAGTTTCATAAAATTATGACATCAGGATCACCTTTGCCAGAAACGCTATTTTATAAGTTAAAGGGCATGACGAAATACATGATGCAGCAGTACGGCTGTTCTGAAGCTGGTTGCATTAGTATATGTCATGCTATGGAAACACATTTGGATTTAGGAAAACCACTTCCTCATGTAAGTATTAACATAGGTTCAAATGAAGATGAACCTGAAGAAATCGTAGTGAAAATTGCTGAAAAGGAGATTTATACAAAAGATTTAGGTTATAGATCTGAGCAAGGCATTCATTTCATGGGGCGAATAGATGATGTTATTAATGTGTCCGGTCTAAAGGTATTTCCTATAGAAGTGGAAGAAACGATGCTTCGATTAGAAGGTATTCAGGAGGCGATTGTATACCGGGGCAAGCATCCTGTGATGGGAGAAATAGTAAAAGCGAAAGTAGTCTCTTGTATTGAACCAGTACAAATACGAGAATGGTGCATACAGCATTTACCGTCTTATAAAGTGCCACATGAAATTGAAAATGTAGCAGAGATTCCGAAAAATAAAACAGGGAAAGTAAGTCGGAAGTTATTAGAGATGGGAGAGATAACAACATGAGTCGTGAAATGTTAAAAGAAGCAGTTTTAAGTATTATGAGAGAAAAAATGGAACTGAAAAATGTAACGCATTTAGAAGAAACGATGCGTTTAAATCAAGATTTATATATAGATTCGGTAATGATGTTACAGCTTATAGTATACATAGAAATGGATTTAAAGCTATGCGTTCCAGAGGATGAGATAGACCCAAAGGCGTTTCTTACTGTAGGATCTTTGCTTGACTTTATGGAAGAGTTACAGCCGTTACACGAAATAAATGTGAATAACTAACCTTTTAGGAAAGTGGATGAGAGTATGACTTCAATTAAAGTTCACTGTTTAGTGAGTTGTTTTTGTGAAATTATAAAAAGGCGTAGCGATATAGATTTCCGTCCATTTTATTTCGGATTATGGGATGGAGATTTTGATATAACAGAAGGCGGGATTATTTCTTATCATTCCGAAAACATTAATCATGATAACTACTTACTTTGGTATGAAAAATTGTATGGCATTAAAGTGAACGAATGGTACGATCATTCAAAAGATAAAAGTAGCAATGTAGAAACATTTTTAGAATTAGTAGAAAATAAGCCAGAAAATCGTTACGTAATTGTAATGGTTGATATGTCTTTATTACCTGAGAGAGAAAATAAGTTTCATCAAAAACCGTTTCCGCATTACTTAATGATATCGAAGACAGAGAAAGAAGATGAATGGTTCATGCTTGATCCTGATTTTCGCTGGGAAGGGAATATGGAAAGAGAAAAAGTGCTCCATTCTGTTAAAGACAACCCATTTGGTGGAGGCTATTTCATTGATATAGAAGGAATTCAGGAGCCAACACAAGAGATGGTAGAAAGTTATTTCATGGAAACATTCAAAAAAGATGATAATGAACTAACAATGGAATTAAAAAAATTAATAATAAAAATGGTAAATGAAGAGGATGGGTATTCACTTTCCGGGCTCGTAACGGCAGTAAAGCAAATACCCGTATTGGCAATACGTAAATATAGCTATGAACATGCCTTTGCATACTTCCGTGAAACTTTACAATATTCGGAGCAAGAATTTGATTATTGGTGTGATCGAGTGGAAGACATTGTACAAGGATTTACAAATGTACAGTACCGTGCTATTAAAATGGCAATGACAAATAATAAAGATATGTTATTACCAATTGTTGAGAAACTTGATGAAATGAATACAATTGAACTGCAAATTAAGGATGAACTAGAGAAACAGTTTCTGTTATGGAAAGAAATGATAACAAATCAGTCTTTCTTAACTAATACAAGTTCATTGAATTTAAGATAAGGGAGTTCAAACCAATGAAATATTCGCTATGTACAATTTCATTTCGCCATCAACTAATTTCATTTACTGATATTGTTCAATTTGCATACGAAAACGGTTTTGAAGGAATTGAGTTGTGGGGGACCCATGCACAAAATTTATATATGCAAGAGCGTGAAACGACAGAACGAGAAATAGATTATTTAAAGGATAAAAATTTAGAAGTTACGATGATAAGTGATTACTTGGACATATCATTATTAGCGGATTTTCAAAAAACGATGGAAAAATGTGAACAGCTGGTAACACTAGCTAATTGGTTTAATACAAATAAAATTCGTACGTTTGCCGGGCAAAAAGGTAGTGAGGATTTCTCGGAACAAGAGAGAAAAGAGTATGTGGAGCGAATTCGCATGATTTGTGATCTATTTGCTCCGCATAATATGTATATACTATTAGAAACACATCCAAATACATTAACGGATACTTTGCCGTCTACTTTGAAATTGTTAGAAGAAGTAAATCATCCATATTTAAAAATAAACCTTGATTTTCTTCATATATGGGAGTCTGGTGCAGACACTGTAGATAGTTTTCATCGATTAAAGCCGTGGATACAACATTACCATTTTAAGAATATATCATCAGCGGAGTATTTACACGTGTTTGAACCAAATAATGTATATGCCGCTGCTGGAAGTCGTATAGGAATGGTTCCATTATTTGAAGGTATTGTAAACTATGATGAAATCATCCGGGAAGTGAGAGATACTGATCATTTTGCTTCGCTTGAATGGTTTGGGCATAATGCGAAAGATATATTGAAAGAAGAAATGAAAGCATTAACGAATAGAAAATTAGAAGTAGTAAGTTCATAAGGTGAAATGATGAAAGAGTCTCGTTTAGGAGACTCTTTTTTTATTTTATCAATAACCAAAAATTACCATGTATTTAATTTCGGATTTGATACAGTTTAATATATATAAGGAGGTGATCGGTAATGGCTAGAAATCGTAACGCTAATCAATTAGCATCACATGGAGCACAAGCAGCTCTAGATCAAATGAAATATGAAATTGCACAAGAGTTTGGTGTACAGCTTGGAGCTGATACTTCTTCACGTGCAAACGGTTCTGTAGGCGGTGAAATTACAAAACGCCTTGTAGCAATGGCAGAACAACAGCTTGGTGGCGGATATACTCGCTAAATGTAGAAGGTTATAGGAGAAAGGAAGGATTCTTCCTTTCTTTTTTATTTTCAATTAATTGGTATGGATATATTGTGAACAGGATTCAAAGAATAGGAGTAATGCTATATTTTATCCAATTTCTTTTGTTGTAAATGGAAAGTAGTAAAGATGAAATAGCCCTGGTGGAATGTAAACATAATTTCCAGCAGGGCTATTATATGGTAAGAAATATATGATGAAAGGTTCCGAAATCAACATGTTAAAAAAAGAAAACTGTTGTTTAATTGCACTTGCATCAGTTCCACTTGTTATGACGCTAGGTAATTCAATGCTTATTCCAATCCTGCCAACCATTGAAAAGAAATTACATATTTCATCTTTCCAAGTATCCATGATAATTACAATTTATTCTATCATTGCAATTATACTTATACCGATTGCTGGTTATTTATCAGATAGATGGGGACGAAAGATGGTAATGGTTCCAAGTTTATTAATTGCAGCTATTGGAGGAGCGATAACGGGATGGGTATCATGGAAAGTTGATAACCCTTATGTTTGGATTCTTATCGGAAGAGCAATTCAAGGGATAGGTGCTGCTGGTGCTATGCCAGTTGTCATACCATGTGTCGGTGATTTATACAAAGATGAAAAACAGGTTAGTGCAGGTTTAGGAATCATTGAGACGTCAAATACATTTGGAAAAGTATTGAGTCCCATATTAGGATCAGCTCTTGCAGCTATTGTATGGTTCTTACCATTTTGGGCGATTCCAGTTTTATGTGTAATATCGATTGTTTTACTACTGGTACTAGTAAAGGCGAAGAAACAAGAAGAAGAAGAAGTCCCACCACTTAAAGAATTTATTCAATCTATTATCTCTACGTTTCGAGAAAAGGGAAGATGGTTAATTGCCATTTTTATACTAGGTGCAATTATTATGCTTATTTTATTCGGAATACTTTTTTATCTGTCAACTATACTGGAGTCGAAGTACGATATTCATGGTATATGGAAAGGGTGTGTACTCGCTATTCCTTTACTTGTACTATCACTTAGCTCATATATGGCTGGTAAAAAAATTGGAGATAAACAAGATATTATGAAAAAGTGTATCTATATTGGATTTTTACTGGCTGCTGCATCTGTCTTCTTACCTTTATTTCTAAAAGGAATCTATTTGCTACTTCTTTGTCTCGTTATTATGGGGGGAGGAATTGGTATGGCGTTACCATGTCTAGATGCTCTTATTACACAAGGGATTGAAAAAGAGCAGAGGGGGACAGTTACGTCATTTTATAGTTCAATGCGATTTATCGGTGTAGCAGCTGGACCACCCCTGTATTCTTTTTTTATGAAAGGGGCAGACCATGAAGTGTTTTATTTAACAAGCATCTTCGCTGTTATTGGTGCTGTCATAGCGATAATTTGGATTAAGCCGGCAAAAGATGAAATGGAAATAAAGCAGAAGCCTGAACCGACTGCATAATTTGAAAGAGGATTGCATGATGTGTAATTAGCATGCAATCTTCTTAATTTAGTTAGGGAAAATAACTTGTTTTAACATATAAAGTGCGACTCCCCATATGATTAGCCCTGAAAATTTATTTAATATTGTGATCGTTTTCCCTGTTGAGTCTAATCCTTTTAGAAATTTCCCGGCAAAAGCTAAGCTAATAAACCAAATCCAAGAAACTATAATTGTTGCAAAAGTGAAAGCCCATTTCTCACTTCCTATGTACTGTATAGAGTTTGTTCCGATTACACCAATTGTGTCTAAAATTGCGTGTGGATTTAGTAATGAAACTGATGCGGCGAAAATAATTTGATTTTTTAAAGGCATGCTTTTTTCTTGTTTTACATCATTTGAAGAATCGCTTCTCCAAATAACCCAGCCCATATACATAAGAAAGAAAAATCCAATCATATACAAGGTGGTTGTTAACCAAGAGAAAGTTAAGAGGACAAGGGAGACACCTTGTACAGCAATTAATATTAATAATGTATCACATATAGATGCAGTCAAGACTACAGGAGCAGCTCGCCAAATATTTGGTTGACTAGCGCCTTGGTTAAAGACGAAAACATTTTGGACACCTAATGGAATGATAAGACCAAATGCAAGGATGATACCGTGAATAATTGCTTCACTCATCAGATTACCTCCTACTTAATTTGATTAATTATGATAGTCTATATTGTATAGAAGAAATGAAAATTTGTATCCATCCATATGGTTGGATAGGTTACCAACCATAAAATATGTGAGGTGATATAATGGAAAGGCTCGTTTGGAAACCTAATATGTCTTCATCTATTCCGTTGTATAAACAAATAGAATCTTATATAAAAGAGAGAATTGTTAATGGGGAATGGACAATTGGAACTAAATTACCTTCACAAAGAGCTTTGGCGCATGCGTTTGAAGTGAACCGAAGTACAATTGTAATGGCTTTCGATGAGTTAATAGCAAAAGGGTATATTGAGGGGAATGGACGGAAGGGAACAATTGTTATAAAAAATAGTGAGAATACTTCAACATATGCCCCGCCTCCAAACTGGCAGTCTTACGTAGAAACAGGACTTCATTATCCGAATCTTCCTGCTGTACAAGAGATTAATCAAGCTGAATTTACTCCCAATGTAATTCGATTAGGAACAGGTGAACTTTCACCGAGTCTCTTGCCTGAGAAAAAGATGAAGGGTATTATTAATAAAATTTTACAATCAAATGTTCCACTTGGGTATGAGGAACCGAAAGGGAATCTCCATTTAAGAGAAAAAATTGCGGAATATTTAAAAGGGCATGGGGTATATGTATCTCCTGACTCTATTTTAATTGTTTCAGGGGCAATTCAAGCATTGCAGCTTATTTCTATGGGGCTTCTTCCGAAAGGAGCGTCAATTTTATTAGAAAAACCATCATATTTATATTCGCTTAATGTATTTCAATCAGCAGGAATGCGCTTGATTGGAATACCAATGAATGAGAATGGTATAAATACTTCATACATTACAAGATATAAGAAACAATTTAACGCATCTATTTTATATACAATCCCATCTTTTCAAAATCCGACCAATTTTAGTATGAACGCTAAGAAGAGGGAAGAAGTGATGGAGATATGTAATGAAATTGGATTACCTATTATTGAGGACGCGGTATATCAAGATTTATGGTTCGATGCACCAGTTTCAAAACCTTTAAAGGCATATGATAAAAATGGGATCGTGCTACATATTGGAAGTATGTCCAAAGTCATTAGTCCTGGTTTAAGAATTGGGTGGGTTGTTGGATCAGAATCCGTTATTCAAAGATTAGCAGATATAAAAATGCAAACTGATTATGGTTCAAGTTCTATATCCCAGCAGATTGCAGCGGAGTGGTTCGAAAATGGATTGTATGATGAACATTTACAGTTTGTAAGAAGTGAATTGAAAAAACGTAGAGATTTTATGATAAGTATGTTAGAAAAGTATTGTAGTGGCATTGCAACTTGGCATGAGCCAGTAGGAAGCTTTTACATTTGGCTACATATAAATCTACCAATCTCGAATCGTAGTTTATTTGACAAAGCTTTACAAGAAAAGATTTTATTAAACCCAGGCACTTTGTATGATAGAAGTGCTAACCAATTTTTACGTCTTTCTTATTCCTATGCAACTGTAGAAGAAATTGAAGTTGGAATAAAAAAGATTGCGCAATTAATTAAAGGGTAAAAGGAGAAAAACATGAAACAATATGTGATTTGCCAAATTATCGATGGGGATAAATATTTAGCTGCTTATGCAGAGACAAAACAGGATGCAGTTGAAAAAGCAGAACTGTTAGGATTAAGAACCGGAAACCGTTACATAGTAATTACCGCGGAAGAAGCAGAAGGGTTAACTTATCCTTAAATAATGGGAGAGTACATAAGAAGTAAATAAGCCTAATAATGTACTATATTATTAGGCTTATTTACTATTAAAGTGTGACAGGGAAAATAATATAATTATGAGTCAAGTTGACGGAAATACCGATTTGTTTTTCGATTCTGATTTCCGTCTCTATACTCATCAACATATTGCCTGAAGTTCCAGGATTGTAAAAACTTATTAGCTGCATTATAACCAGAGTTATAGAGCCATTCTTTCTCTTCTTTAGTTAGTTGAAAATTAGTACTGGTAATGGTTCCTGTTGGAATTGTAATAGTTCTAGCCTTTGATTCTTTATCTAAATGACGTAAATCATGAGCTTGCATCATCGTTTTAAATAGTCCTTTGAACATGGAAATAGGTTCGTCATAGTGGGCGGGATCAGCTTGAATCTCATCTTTTATAAAATGAAATCCAAAGGTAGGCCAGCGAGGAGAAGTCGGTGAATCAAAAATCCAAATTGGGTAATTACTTAAAATCCCGCCATCAACCATATAACAAGGCTGCTTCCATTTTGGTGTTCTCCATTTTACTGGCTCAAAGAAGAAGGGGATTGTACTACTCATTCTTACAGCTTTAGCAATAGAGAAGCGATAATTTAAAAATCCATAGTTCGGTAAATCATCGGGGAAGACAACCATTTTACCGTTGCTTATATCAGAAGCTATAATTTTGAGTTTGTTTAAATCAGGTAGATCTGTAAATAAGTGAACGCCCTTTTTTCGCAGTAATTCTTCAAGCCATTCTTCTATAAATACATTGGAATAAATACCTAGAGTAGACCATGCACTTATTCCTTTACCGATAAACGGGATTCTATCAAGAAAAGTTTTCTTCATAAATTTATTATAATCAATGTCGGTTATTATTGTTTTTAATTCGGAACAAGAATATCCAGCTGCTAAAAGCGCTGCGATAATTGAACCAGCTGATGTTCCAGCTACGCGCTCCCATTCATATCCTTTTTCGGCTAACGCGCAAATTGCCCCCACATGCGCAATTCCGCGTACACCGCCTCCTTCAAAAACACCATCAATTTTCATTGAACATACTTCCTTTCTAAAAAATGAAAATGGAAAAAAGCACGTATTGTACGTGCTTTTTTACAATAGTTTTTAAGTTTACTAGCAGCCTACAAAGCCGCCCCAACAGCTAGCTCCGATGATGATTAGAAGGATAAATAAAACGATTAATAAAGCGAAACCTCCATAACCACAACCGCCACCACAACTACCGCCGTAACCGTAACCACCGCCGTAACCGCCGCAACTATATCCGTAACCCATGTGGAATTCCTCCTTAAATTAAAAATAAAAATGAACGAGGGGAAAATATACTGGAAGAAATAAAGAACTATCGTGTTTGTAGGAACAATGTATACTATGCTTTTTTAAACTTGTTCGCGTACGAGGGATAAGCCCGTTTTTTGGAGGGCTTGTTGAATTTACAATGAATGAAGTATAATCTTTGTGCTATGATACAAATAAGTATGTAAATGTAAGGAGAATTTATGGAACAGAAAATTGAAATATTAATTGATAAATATGAACTAACACATTTGAAACAGGAACTTATTAATACTGTATTTCCTTGTGTAAAAGTTGTGCCAAAACAACAGGAAATAATTGCGATAGGCAGTTCGAAAATGGGCGGAGTTCCTGATTTGCCAAATACATTTGAATATCCAACATACAAAGAGAATCCGTTATGTTTTATCGCACAATTTAATTTAAGTGATTTACAAAACGTTGGTATGGATCACAATCTTCCTAAGACAGGGATGTTATATTTCTTTAGTATTGAAAATTACTTTGAAGAAGATGTAAATCCAAACGAAGCTGGACGTGTACTTTATTATGATATCCCTGTAGAGCAATTACGTAGAGCAGATGAAATACAAGCGAAATATAACCAGTGTGCAATTACTTTTGAACTGACGTATAAATTACCGGAGCTTTTCATTGAAGATGAGGCGGATTCAGATCGTTTCTTGCAATTACTTGAAGAGCTAATCCCAGACAACTATGATAATCATCAAATGTTTGGAGAACCATTCTCTGTACAAGATGAGGTATTGTACGAGACTGGACAATATATGGGGATAGATCCACAGCATATGACGCTCTTATTCCAAATTGATTCAGATACTAAAAATTGTAATATGATGTGGGGAGATTTAGGGATGCTTTATTTCTGTATTGGAAATGAAGACTTGAAAAATCGCCATTTTGAAAATACATGCTGTGTGTTGCAAACTTGCTAAAAAAAGGGTTGTTCTTTTTCTAAAAGAACAACCCTTTTAAAAATGTTAAATATGCATAATCTCATATGACCTATTTTAAAAAATATTGTATACTCTGAAACTATACGATACTTTTTTGTATAGTTATAGAATGTAAGGAGTGACAAGATGGGAAAGACAAGTAAGTATGTGACAGCTGCCGCACTTTGTTCAACTATAGTAATGGGAGGCTTACAGGCGTCAGCTGTATCTTATGCGGCTACGAATCCGACTACAGTGACAACACAATCAGATGCAAAGTTGTTAAATGATTTCAGAAAAGAATTAAAAAAACAGATTGATAATAGAGAAGAAAATATTACAATCACATATAAAACAAAAGATAGAAATGCTAGAAATATTATGGACCAATTGTATGGCGAGTTTAATAAAATTGTAGATGCTGATGAGTATGTAAAATATAATGTAGCGTCTACTAAATATTCTATAAAAGGGATGCCAGGGAATTATACATTTACATTACAAGTGAAGTATCGTGAATCAAAAGAGCAAACACAGTATGTAAAGTCTCAGGCGAAAGCAATTGTAAATTCTATCATTAAACAAGGCATGGATGAACATGAAAAAGTGAAAGCTATTCATGATTATGTTGTGAAAGAAGTATCATATGATACTTCTTATCAAGCATATACAGCGTATGAAGCGTTAGCGAATCGTTCTGCCGTTTGCCAAGGATATACATTGTTAACATATCAATTACTAAAAGAAGCAGGTATTCAAAATCATATTGTAACAGGTACAGGGAATGGACAAGCTCACGCATGGAATTTAGTGAACATTGATAACAAGTGGTACCACCTTGATACTACATTCGATGATCCAGTTCCTGATAAAGCTGGGCGCGTAACATATTCATATTTTAATATGTCTGATGAACAATTAAGCAAAGACCATGAATGGGATCGTAGTGAATATCCAGCGGCAACTACAAGCTACTTCAACGAATTAACAAGCAAAATAAAAGCCGGTAGTTCAAAAACTGCTGTATATGAACAAATGTTAAAAGAAACAAATTTAAAGTATTTATCTGCACAATACGGAGCGGAAAATTACAATGAGTTTAAGAAAAAATTACAGCAACAATTTGCTTCCAAGCCAGAAAAAGTAGAAGTACGATATAAGCAGTCAATGGATGGAACGATGCAAGATATAAAGAAAGTACTAGATGAAATAGCTTGGCCAAAAGGTGCAAAGCGTGTATCTTATCAAGTTGCGCCATATAGTGCAATGGCAGGTTATTCATTAGCGACAATTACATTTACGTATTAATGAAAAAGAGCATCTTTAAAAGGTGCTCTTTTTGTGTTTGATTTATAATATCGTTGACTATTTAGAATTGCGTGATAAAATAATTGGAAATAGAGGATGTGATAGCTGAATGAATTTGTTCGAAAATAATATATTTGCATTGATATATTTTTGTCTAGTAATCGGGCTTATCGTTTTGTTTTTTGTATCATTTACTCTGTTCATTAAAAGATTATTGCAAAAAAACACTATGAAAAAACAACATGTGATTAATATGAATCAGAAGTTAGATCGGATTATTGAATTGCTTGAAAAAGATAAAAAAGAATAATGGAAGATGGATAAAAAGGAGAAGCAGATGGCGAATTATATAAAGGAATTACGTGAAAAAATAGGGCATGATTATGTTATTTTGAATTTTGCAGGAGGTTGTGTATTTAATGAATTTGGTGAAGTGCTTCTGCAAAAAAGAGGAGACTTTAATGCTTGGGGATTTCCAGGCGGTGCAATGGAGATCGGGGAATCTGCGGCAGAAACTGCGATTCGAGAAATAAAAGAAGAAACAGGATATGATGTGGAAATTGATGAGCTCATTGGTGTGTATACGAAATATTTTCAAGCATATCCGAATGGAGATCAGGCACAGGCAATTGTAATATTCTTTAAGTTTTCAATCGTTGGAGGGAATACAAAAATAGACGGTGATGAAACGTTAGATTTGCAGTTTTTCCCTTTAGACGAAATGCCGCCATTGTTTAATAAACAACATGAAGATTGCTTGCAGGATTTATTAGAGAAAAGAGTAGGGGTATATCGTTAACGTATAAAAAAGAAGCTAAATGAGATTAGCTTCTTTTTTATGTTCTATTTCCACCAATCATCAAACATTGACGCTGGTACTTGTCTTTTATGTTCACTCACTTTGTAACGCTTCTCGATCTTTTCAGCAACGTCAGCTGGAACGGATTTACCTTCTAAATAGTCATCTAATTGATCGTAAGTAATGCCTAGCTCTGTTTCATCAGCTTGACCTGGTTTTTCATCTAATAAATCAGCTGTTGGCATTTTTAAGTAAAGTCGCTCGTCTGCACCTAATTCTTGTAATAAATCACGTCCTTGGCGTTTCGTTAATCCCGTTAATGGTAATAAATCTGCACCGCCATCTCCGAATTTTGTGAAGAAACCTGTTACAGCTTCAGCAGCATGATCAGTTCCGATAACGAGTAGCCCTTGTTGTCCGCCGATTGCGTATTGTGTAACCATGCGAATGCGTGCTTTTACGTTTCCTTTATTGAAATCTGTTAATGATTCACCTAATAAGTTTTCGTATTGATTTGAGAAGGCATCAACTGTTGAAGCGATATCAAAAGCAACAGACTGATCAGCTTGAATAAATTGTAATGCTAATTGTGCATCATCTTCATCTTTTTGTACTTTGTATGGAAGACGTACGGAGATAAACGTTGCGTTACCACCTTCATTACGAACTTCTTCGACTGCAAGCTGTGCTAAACGTCCTGCTAGTGTAGAGTCTTGTCCGCCGCTAATTCCAAGTACAAATCCTTTTGCACCTGTAGTTTTTAAATAATCTTTTAAGAAATCAATTCGTTTACGAATTTCTACTTTCGGATCAATTACAGGCTGAACATGTAATGATTTCATAATTTGTTCTTGTAATGTCATTATGTTTTCCTCCTATTCATATTAAAGCGGTAAATAAGTTTATATGTATATTGGTACATACTTCTATCCTTTATTATTTCGCAAAACTAACGAATATACAATAGGATGCGTGTATGAATGTAGTCATTATAATGAAACTGTTTTATATAAGCAATTGTTTAAAACCTTTCAATAATGTAAGGTTTTTGTCATTTGAATCGATGGAAGGTATTTCCGAACTTTACTAATATAAAAGTATAGTTAGTAGAAGGGCGGAGAAGTAGTATGAACATTAGAGAACTCGCATTTCGAAATGTAACGCGAAATAGACGAACATACTCAGCTTATTTTTTGAGTAGTGCATTTGCAATTATGGCCTTTTTTGTGTATTCATTTTTTGCGTTTCATCCGGCATTAAGTGCTGGAGAATTAGGACAGTACGTATTCGTAAGTATGTCTTTTGCGCAGTCTATTATTTACTTATTTACATTCTTCTTTATTTTATATTCAATGGGAATGTTTTTAAAAACGAGAAAGCGTGAACTAGGAATTTTAATGATGTTAGGTATGACGAAATATCAATTAAAGCGTCTTATCTTCTTTGAAAATATAATGATTGGAATAGGGGCAATAATTTTTGGGATTCTTTCAGGTATGTTGTTTTCAGGAATATTAATATTTGTAGCTCCGATGATATTAAAACTAGATATCTCTTTATCCTATTACATACCGATGAAAGCGATTGTTGTAACGAGTATTATGTTTTTCGTATTATTTATGATCATTTCATTGTTTAGTGCAGGAATGGTTCGTAAAAATAAAATTATGAAATTGTTTAGAGGATCAGCAGAGGCGAAGCCAGAACCGAAGGCATCTATAATTTCTTCTATATTAGCAGTAGTATTGCTTAGCGCTGGTTATGCAGGAGCTCTTATGTCACATGGTGCAATGGTATTTATAATGATGATTCCTGTTACAACGGTAGTCATTATTGGTACGTATTTGCTGTACAAGCAGTTGAGCGTCTTTATTATTAGACTATGTAAAAAAAGTAAACGTTTCTATTGGACACAGACAAATATTATTACTTTGTCAGATTTAGCATACCGTATGAGAGATAACGCAAGAATGTTCTTTATTGTAACGATTATTTCAACAGTAGCATTTTCAGCAATAGGTACATTGGTTGGGTTTGCTTCGATGACGAAAGAAATTATGGACAGACCAATTGCGTTTCACTATCAGTCTAAGCAAGGTAATAGCAATGAGCCACAGCATCTGAAAATCATTGACGAAGGATTAAAGAAACATAATATAGCAGCTTCAAAAATAAATATTTCATCGAAGAAAACGGAGGAGCAGTCGTTAAGAAGCGCCATTTTTATAAAAGAATCAGATTATAAAGAATATGCAAAGTTAACAGGAGAACCATTTAATACTGTATCAAATAAAGAGGCTTTATTTTTGTCAGTCGAAATACCCGGACCACCGATGAAAGAAAGAAAAGAAATTACTTTACCAAATATGAATGAACCTTTAAATGTGAAAAAAGTTAATACTTCTTCATTAAGTAAAATACTAAGAGGTAATGTGTATGTAATCTCTAAAAATCAATATGATTCATTACAAGATGGATTTAAAGAAGAAAAAGATTATATGTATAAAACACAATCCGCTAAAGATGAAATTGAGGTTGGTAAAGAGCTTACGAATCAGATTAAGCCTTATCAAGAACATTCAACGTTTAGTGCAGAAGAGTACGATCAAAATCAAAGTCTACAAATCGCAGGACCCATTTTATTTGTAGGTTTCTTTATTGGTATTGTATTTTTCGTTTGTGCAGGAAGCTTCCTTTACTTCCGTTTATTTTCAGATTTGGAGGACGATACTCGTTTATTTGAAATGATTCGAAAAGTTGGATTGACGAGAGGGGAATTATCGAAAGTAGTCACAATCCGCTTAGCGCTTTTATTCTTCGTTCCAGTTGGAGTTGCAACATTACACGGGGCAGTAGCATTAACTGCGTTAGGACAAATGTTTGAGTACTCACTGTTTAAAGAAAATACAATTGTATTAAGTATTTTCGTAGGTATTCAAGTTGTATACTTCTTAATTATACGATCGCGTTATTTAAAACAATTGAAAGAAAGATTGAATATTCGTTAAATGTGTTTTTTTAACTTTTGTACTATATTTTCTAAAAAGAGTAAGGCATTACCAAATATATAGTGATAAAATAAAAATAGCGAGGTGAAAAAAATAATAGAGAGTAAGGGGGGAGTAACATGAAAGCAACAGGAATTATTCGAAAAGTAGATGAATTGGGACGGATAGTTATTCCTAAAGAATTACGGGATGTATTAGGAATACAAATCAAATCACCACTTGAAATTTTTGTAGAAGAAGACAAAGTCATTTTACAAAAATATCAACCATACAATGCTTGTCAAATAACAGGTGATGTTTCAGATCAAAATATTTCATTAGCAAATGGAAACATTACTGTTAGTATAGAAGGCGCAAAACATGTAATAAAAGAAATTGAGCAGTTTTTGAACAAGAGTAAGATTTAGTCTTAATTTATCCCGCTATTTGTGGGCAGTAAAACTCCCACCTCAAAACTCGGCTGAAGCAAAGAAGTTAGGTGGGAGATCAATTGCCCGTAAACGCCCGATTGGTGAGGGCTAATAATCAGTGGGGGATGAACACCACCCACTGATTATAGTTTCACTTTATATTATTCTATTGAAAAACTGAAAAAGAAAAGGACCATTAATGGTCCTTTTCTTTTGTTTATTGAGAAACATTTGAGAGGAAGGGAAATGGAACGAATAAAACGAATGTTAAATCTAAACGCATTCAATAGTGGTCTGAAATGAAAATAATATATTTTCAGGAGGGATTACGATGAATAGTAGTACAGCGAATAAACAAAAAGGCATTAAATTAATTCCGTTTACTGTAAATAAAGTGGTTGAACAAGTAAATGAAATTCCACCAGGTGTACAATTGATTCATGCTCCGCAAGTATGGGAAAAGAGCGCGAAAGGAAAAGACATTGTCGTTGCTGTTTTAGATACAGGTTGTGATGTAAATCATGTTGATTTAAAAGATCGTATTATTGGTGGGAGAAATTTCACAAAAGATTATGAAGGAAATCCCAATATTTATCTTGATAATAATGGGCATGGTACTCATGTAGCGGGGACAATTGCAGCGACTGAAAATGGAGTGGGTGTACTAGGAGTCGCACCACTTTCTAAAATGTTAGTTTTAAAAGTATTAGCTGGAGATGGTTCTGGAAGTTATGAGCAAATTATTGAGGCCATTCATTATGCTGTAAATTGGAGAGGACCGAATAAAGAGAAAGTGAGAATTATTTCAATGTCACTTGGTGGTCCGCAAGATGTACCAGAGTTACATGAAGCTATTCAAAATGCGGTAAAACAAGACGTACTTGTCGTGTGCGCTGCAGGAAATGATGGAGATTGTAACGATGATACTGAAGAATTAGATTTTCCAGGTGCTTATTCTGAAGTAATTGAAGTAGGTGCTGTTAATTTAGAGCGGAAAATTTCATGCTTTAGTAATTCAAATCAAGAAATTGATTTAGTAGCGCCGGGTGATGAAATACTGTCTACGTATCAAGAGGGGAAATATGCGGTATTAAGTGGCACTTCAATGGCGACGCCGCATGTCGCTGGGGCGCTAGCACTTCTCATAAAGCAGTGTGAGAGAGAGTATGGTAGAAAATTATCAGAGCCGGAAATATATGCGCAACTTATAAAAAGGACTGTACCTTTAGGGTATGAACGTACATCTGAAGGGAATGGATTAATAGATTTATTAAAAGAATAGTAATTACTAAAAAACATCTCATATTCATATGAGATGTTTTTTAGTATGGTTCTGTTGCATGTATTACAACATCTAATAAACCAGGGAATCTAGTATTTAAATCTTCTTCACGAATTGAAATGAAACGTTGCGTTCCCTCAAGTCGTGTAAACATAACACCAGATTCACGTAACACTTTGAAATGATGAGATAAAGTTGATTTCGCAATTGGAATGTTTAACGCACCACAAGATTGTTCATTTTTCTCTAGTAGCATAGTTACAATTTGTAAACGAATTTGATCGCTAAGTGCATATAAGACAGAAGAGAATTGAATTTCTTCTCGATTTGGATGATAGAGAGTACGCATTTTTTCACCTGCTTGTATAAGTTAATATATTTGCACTATAACATATAAAGTGGTATATTTCTATTGTTCGAATGTAATCGAACAATAGAAATATAGGGGGGTAAAAAATGAAGTATACAAAATTGCAAAAGGCAGGACTAAATATTTCGAAGTTGGGGTTAGGAACAAACGCTGTTGGGGGACATAATTTATATGCTGATGTGAATGAGGAAGAAGGAAAAAGATTAATAGAAGAAGCAATTCAGCAAGGGATTACATTTTTTGATACAGCAGATTCATACGGTTTCGGTAGATCAGAGGAATTGGTAGGAGAAGTATTAAAAGGAAAACGCCACGAGTTTGTACTTGCTACAAAAGGTGGAATTCAGCCGTTATTAAATGGAGAGGTTCATATTAATAATGAACCAAGCTATTTAAGAAATGCTGTGGAAAATAGCTTAAGAAGATTACAAACTGATTATATTGATTTATATTATTTACATTTTACAAATCCTGAAACAAGTTACATAGATTCAATTGAAGAACTTACTCGCCTAAAAGAAGAGGGGAAAATTCGTTCAATTGGAATATCTAACGTAAATGTAGAGCAATTAAAAGAAGCGAATCAGCACGGACATATAGATGTTGTACAATCACCGTATAATCTGTTGGATCGTGCTGCTGGGGAAGAACTTTTGCCATATTGTATAGAATCAGGTATTTCATTTATACCGTACGGGCCTCTTGCTTTTGGGATACTAGGCGGGAAATATACAGAAGATTTTAAATTAAACGAAGGCGATTGGCGTCAAAGTGTAAATCTATTTGAAGAAAATACATATAAAAATAACTTTAAAAAAGTTGAGATGTTAAAAGATTTAGCTAAAGAAATGAATCTTGAAGTATCACATTTAGCTTTAGCGTGGCTATTAAATAAAAAAGGAATTGATACTGTTATTCCTGGTGGGAAACGAGCGGAGCAAATAAGAGAAAGTGTAAGAGCAGTGGATGTTTCATTGAATGAAAAAGTTATGAAAGAGATTGAATCTATTTTAGAAGATTAGTTGAAAAGAGGGATAGTGCCCTCTTTTTATATAAAAGGAGAAGGTTTAAATGAAAAGAGTGCTAGCTGTATTCTTTACGATAATGTTTATGATTGGTACAGATACTTTCTTAATTTCACCACTTTTGCCGACATTACAACAGGTGTATCATGTATCAACTGAATTATCAGGATGGATGGTGAGTTCATATGCTTTAGGATACGCTGGATTTGCGCTTATCGCTGGTCCTATATCAGATGGCTTAAACAGAAAAAAAGTGATGGTATTAGGAATGAGTTTTTTTGCATTAAGTACATTTTTGTGTGGAATGGCACCGAGTTTTTTATGGATGCTAACATTTAGATTTTTAGCAGGTGTAAGTGCAGCTTTTGTATCTCCACAAGTATGGGCATCTATTCCGCTCCTTATAGAGAAGAAGCAAATTGTAAAAGCAATTGGAATTGCAACAGCAGGGTTATCAATCTCCCAAATTTTAGGACTGCCAATTGGAGCATATTTAGCAACGATACATTATACAACACCATTCTTCGTCATTGGTATATTATCAGCACTACTTGTCGTTCTTATGTATGTTACATTACCAGAAATACAACCAGTTCAAATAGGTGGAAATGAAAAAAATATATTAAAGCGCTATAAGCAATTACTTAGAGATTCAAAGGTTTCACTTTCTTATTTTGCATATTTTGTTTTTCAAACTGGTAATTTTGCAGCATTTTCATTCTTTGGTGTGTGGCTTTCCAGTCAATTTGGCTTACAAGTTCATGAAGTAGGTACAGCTATGCTCGTATTAGGATTAGGAAATTTAACCGGTAACATTTTAGGGCCGAGAATCGTAAATAAAATTGGTTATAACCTTTCTTTCTATGGTGGAATTGTATTTACAGCAGTGCAATATGTCATACTTCCTCATTTAAAGAACATTATATTTGTAGAGTTATTTTTCTTTGTTTTATTTTTTATGACAGGAATTTTGTTTGTATTGATGATGGGGCGCTTACAAAATATGTCTAGTATAGCAAGAGGAACAGGAGCCGCTCTTGCTAATGCTTCTATGTATATTGGCCAAATGATTGGAGCGGCAATAGCAGGAATGTTATTTGCAGCATCTCACAATTTTATACTTGTAGGTAGTTTTACTGCGTTACTATATATAGGAGCTTTATTTTTGTTTAGAAAAAGTGAAAAGCTTAATGAAGATAGTGAAACAGGAATTGCATCATAAAGCCTTTAAAAATAAATCGGGGAAATCCAAAAAACAAAAAATCCCTAAAGAGATAGGGATTTATATATCGGCATATAGTTCCTTGGAAAAGGATATACTTAGTTTAACATATAGGACTACTTATATTTGTGAAATAGATGTGAAAGTAATGTGAAAAATGCCGTAATAAAAAGCACTGTTTTAGCTAAAACAGTGCTTTTCGTTTAGATTGAACTGTTGCCGCATTTTCATCATGTATTCCTGCTTCTTCAATAATTCGTTTTTTTACTTTATTTAATAGATGGTCTACTGCCTCACCAAAATAGTTAGCTTCGCTTTTTGTGCGGGCTTCTCGTAAACATTTATAGTTTTCTAGCAGTTCCTCTTTTTCGGTGTTTGTTAAGAAATCTTCTATTTTCTTTTTTGTCATACGAAACACCCTTTCTTCTGACAAACGACGCAATAGAAAATATTTATTTTTTATTATAACAATAATTTTTAGAGAAAGTATAGACTAACGTCGTAATAGTTTGTCAATTTCTTGGATTTTCTCATCAGCTTTCCCAATTTGCGTATTTTTAGCCTGTTCACCACCAAGAGCTTGGTGAAGTAAAAACGTTTGACCGGAAATAGCGGTCACAATGGAGACTTTTATAATTTCTTTTATTAAGGTGACATCGAATAAAACGAGTCCAAGAAGTGCGGCGAGGCTACCTGTAAAAATATCAGTTAAAAATCCAAAATGAAAAAAAGTTTTTAAACGGCGTGGAAGCAATAACTTGCCTTGGTTATTGATTAGATGGGAAACGAAGCCAGTAATGCCACCAACGAGAACTGCGGTTAGCCATTGATACATTTCCATCGAATCCACTCCTTTTAGTGAATAAGATTCGATAATTTTATATTGATTCCTTTTAATATTTCATATAAGTATATTGAGAAAGTTTGTTTAGGTTTATTCCGTATTCAATTTAATTATAACAGAAAAATCTGATATATTTCAGTCTATTATATGAAGCGGTTATTCCTTAATATGAATGTAGAAAGGGGTGCGTGATATGAATATAGATTATCGAATAAGAAGTGTAGATGGTTATACAAAAAATATAGGGGAATTAGTAAGCATGCTGTAACATTACAGGAAATAAACGAGCTATCAGTTGAGCAATTAGATTTAATTATGCCGAGTGGAGGGAATTCCATCGGAGCGTTACTAAAGCATATAGCAGCTATTGAAAAAGCACATCAGCTTATTTCATTTCAAAAGCGTGACTTTACAAAAGAAGAATTAGAAATATGGGAAGATGCACTGTATTTAGGGGAAGCAGGGAAATCTATTCGTGGCTATGACATACCGTATTATGTACAACTTTTGCAAAAAGTGAGAGAAGAAACACTAAAGTGTTTGAGTGAACAGGATGACGAATGGCTAATGTCAGAAAGAAAGTGGCCTAATGGCGTAGCGTATAATCAGCACTACCTTTGGTTTCATGTGCTAGAAGATGAAATTAGTCATCGCGGACAAATTAAAATGCTAAAAAATAAGTTATTTGAAAATTACGTTAAATAAGGTAGCTTTTTAATGGGATATTCCATATAATGAGAGTAATTAAAATTAGAACGGGGTGATGTATTATGGCGAAATTAGCTTATATGAATAATAAACCAAATACAAAGGTGGACGGAAAGGGCGATACTCTATAAGTGAGCGCACAATCCTTCCACTAAGTTCAAACTAGGGAGGATATCAATTTGGATCAAAATATTTTAGAATCTTTCGGATGGGATTCTTTTTTTGAAGAACAAGCTGTAGAGAACTATGAAGTAGGGCGTATTTTACTTGAGCATAAGCATATATATCGGATTATTTGTAATGATGGTGAATATGTAGCGGAACTGTCTGGGAAGTTTCGTCATGAAGCGTTAACGAAGGGAGATTACCCGGCAGTTGGGGATTGGGTATATATAAAGAAAATAGAAAATGAGAAAAAGGCAATTATTCACCGTATTTTTCCGAGAAGAAGTTCTTTTTCAAGACAAGAAGCTGGTAACAGAACTGAAGAACAAATTATCGCAACAAATGTAGATTATCTATTTTTAGTGAATGCACTTAACCATGATTTCAACGTAAGAAGGATGGAACGTTATTTGCTGGTGGCTTATGAGAGCGGTGCAATGCCTGTTATTGTTTTAACGAAGAGTAGTTTATGTGAAGATGTGGAACAGAAAATTGCAGAAACTGAAGCGGTAGCAATCGGTGTTCCTATATTTGTTGTTGATAGCTTAGTGTACGTCGGAATAGAATTATTGCAACAATTTGTTTCACCAGGAAAAACAATTGCTTTAGTTGGATCTTCAGGTGCAGGGAAATCTACTTTATTAAATGCATTAATAGGAACAGATGTAGCAAAAACCGGAGATATACGTGAAGAAGATAGTAAAGGAAGGCATACGACAACTCACCGTGAATTGTTCCAATTACCGAGTGGCGGTTTAGTAATTGATACGCCTGGTATGAGGGAACTTCAGCTTTGGGAAGGAAGCACGGCAATTCAAACTACATTTTCCGATATTGAAGATCTTGCAAATACTTGCCGCTTTCGAGATTGTAAACATGAAGGTGAACCAGGATGTGCAGTGCGAAATGCTATAGATAACGGAACTATACCCGTAGAGCGCTTACTAAGCTATAAAAAGCTGCAAAGAGAATTGGCATATGTTATGAGAAAACAAGATGCTATTCTCGCAAGAGCTGAGCGTGATAAGTGGAAGAAGATTTCTAAACAACATAAAAAAATGTAAAAAACCAAAGGACTATTCCTTTGGTTTTTTGTATTTGTAAATTTTATAATAATATTATTCATATATATAGACAAAGGGAGAATATTTGTTTAAACTTTACAAGGTGTTTATCAAAAACGAATTGTAAAAATAGAGGATAGGGAATGGGATATATTCATAATTGGTTATTTATCTTTAAAACTTAATATTTAAATGTAGGAGGTTTGTAATGAGTAAACTGTTAAGGTGGTTTCGAGATATAAAAGTAGCAAAAAAGCTATTAATTTCATTTTTGATAATTTTAATTGCGGCTGTCTCTATTATTGGAGGAATGTCTTATCAAACGGCTAAAAAGAATTTTGAATCACAAATTACGAGTAGTGCTCACGATAATATAAAAATATTAGATAATTTAATCAATCAAATGATTGAGGCGAAATTTAACGAAGTAAATAACTTTGCACGAGTGATTCATAGTGATATGTATCAAGGAGATAATCAAGATGAATTAAGAAAGGTATTATCTCAATATATTAATTTAAATAAAGATATTGAACAAGTATATGTTGCCGGCAATGATAAGAAGTTTGTGCAAGAACCAAATATACAAATGGCAGCAGATTATGATCCAACAACTCGTTCTTGGTATAAAGATGCAGTGAGTAAACAAGGTGGAATCGTGGTCACTGAACCGTATAAGGCGAAAGGAAATGGACATATTGTCGTAACGATTGCGAAACAAACAGAAGATAAAAATGGTGTTGTTGCGGTAGATTTAAGTTTAGAGAATTTATTGAAAACAACAAAGTTAATCAATATTGGTAAAAAAGGATATACTTTCATTTTAGATGGAAAACAAAAAATAATTGCGCATCCTCAAGAAAAACCAGGAGATAAAGCAGCTGATTCTTGGGCAAAGAGAATTTACGAAGATAATCAAGGCACTTTTTCATACACGTATAATGGTAGTGAAAAGAAAATGGTATTTGCTACAAACTTAAAAACAGGTTGGAAAATCGGTGGAACGATGTACTCAAATGAAGTAATTGAAGCTGCTCAGCCTGTATTTTATAATATGTTAATTGTTATGCTTATTTCATTAGTTGTAGGAGGGGCACTTATTTATTTCGTAACTCTTTCTATTACAAAACCTTTAAAGAGATTAGTTGCCACTTCTAAAGAAATAAGTGAAGGAGATTTAACGCAAACAATTGAAATTCATTCAAACGATGAAATCGGTCAACTTGCAAAAGGTTTTAATGAAATGACAGATTCACTAAGAACGTTAATTGGAAGAATTAATACTTCAGCAGGGCATGTTGCAGCTGCATCTGAAGAGTTAACAGCAAGTGTGAGACAAGCGAGTGAAGCGACTGAACAAATTACATCAGCAATGGATGAAATATCAAGTGGTGCAACGACGCAAACAGCAAGCGTAGAAAATGGTGCTATGTTACTGTTTGATGTAACAGAAGGGATTCAACATGTAGCAAATAGCTCATCATCTATTAATACTGCTTCTGCTCACACTCGCGAAAAAGCAGAAGATGGTGGAAAGCTAGTTGGAAAAACAGTAAATCAAATGCAATCTATTGCGGAATCTGTTTCACAGTCAGATGCTGTTATTCAGTTGTTGAATAACAAATCAAAGCAAATTGGTGATATTTTAGAAGTTATTCAAAATATTGCAGATCAGACAAATCTTCTAGCTTTAAATGCTGCAATTGAGGCTGCAAGAGCTGGTGAGCATGGAAGAGGCTTTGCAATTGTTGCTGATGAAGTACGAAAATTAGCAGAACAATCTAGTGTATCATCAAGTGAAATTAGTAAATTAATTTGTGAAATACAAGATGATATGAGTAAGACAGTAAAATCTATGAATAATGTAAATGAAGAAGTGCAATCTGGACTTGTTATCGCAAATGAAACAAAACAAAATTTCACTGAAATTTTACAATCTACAAATGAAATTGCTGACCAAATTAAAACGATGGTTGAAACAGCTAATGGGATGTCAAAAGGTGCAAATGAAGTATCTATTTCGGTTGGTCAAATTGCTATGACGGCACAAAATAATGCGACGAGTACACAAAGTGTTGCAGCGTCAGCTGAGGAGCAGTTAGCTTCTATGGAAGAAATTGGTTCTGCGGCTGGTACACTATCTCAAATGGCTGAAGAGTTACAAGTATTAATTGAAAGATTTAAAGTATAAAAAGGGGAGGCTGTCTCAAAATAGCATTAGTGCTATTAGAGACAGTCTTTTAGCTGATAAACGGATTAGAGGTTCAATGTATTTAATGTTTGTCGAAAAATAGAGGAATTTGTTAAGCGGGTGTATAATTAATATAATATAGACTACGTTCAAAGGAGATCAGTATGGGAGTGTATTGGGGAACGAAAAGACATTCTTGGCTTAGCTATGTCTCGTTTTGGTTAAGCATTTTATTCTTTGTTGCTTTTTTAATTGAAGTGTTTGTATTTAAAACACTTTCAAATAGCTCATTACAAATCGTTAAATACTTTTATTTTATATTTGTTCCATTAAATATCATTCTTAGTTTAAGGTTATTATTTAAGAAGAATGAAAAGAAAATATTACCGATTTTTAGTTTAATTGTATCACTATTATTTGCAAGTTTAATTATAGTGTTAGCATTAGCAGCTACAGGAAAAGTCTTATGAGGAGAGTGATATAAATTACTCTTCTTTTTTGTGGTTTTTTAAGAGTTATAAGTAGTGTGTAGGAAATAAGGAAAGTGATAAGTTATCAGTAAGAGGACGTATTAGTGAATAGAGAGTGAACTGAAAATACTATATGTTTTGTATGTGTTTATAAAGCAAATGAATGCAGTAAGATTCGTGATATATGGTACAATAAACATGGATAGTGATAGAGATAAAGGGTATATAAAATACTCATCGTTTTTTAGTAAGAGAGGGGTTATCTTATGCTATACGAGGATTTGATGACATTATTCCAAGCTGCTCCGATAAAATTAGATAGAGGCGGCTGGAAATATATAATCCAGGAACAAAATGATAATTATGAAATTGTTGATGAAATGTTAAAAAAGCAAATGAATGTTGAATTGTATTTTAATGAGTATGATGAGGTGAAAATCACTTTATATAAAGATGGAAGCCCTATTACTACTATGCAAAGAATTGCTATTTCAAAAGTTGAGTTGGATGAAGAGGAAGAAGGCATTCAATTCGTATTGGAACGCATGCCAAGTCGAATGATTCGTTTGCAATTAAAGCCATATCTTGCAGTAGAAATGGGGCCGTACTGGGAAGTATGTGAAGACTGTGAATGAAGATGAAAAACATCCGTATACACGGATGTTTTTTTATGTTTTTTGAAGTTGTTTAAAGGCAATAATCGGTAGTAAAATGATGCTCACCCAACCGATAATAGGGTATAGAATATGAAGTAATTCACTATATCCAATGAAACTAAAGCAATAACTAATTAGTAATATGAAGTAAATAATGTTATTACTTTTCCATCCGGTAATGGATTGCATTTGTTTTGTCATCCCGAACACATTACCAACTAAAGTTGTGAACACTTCACCGAAAATAATAAGAACAAAGAAAAAGTGAAAAGTTGCATTAAATCTTCTTATGACTTCAGCCATTGGGATATTGTATTGATAAAATTGGTCGACTGATAAGATAGCTAAATGGCTGCATAATAAAATTAAAGAAAGTCCTGCACCACCTAAAATTCCACCCCACAAAATGGCTTTTCGATCTTTTACTTCACTGGCTAACGGGACGAGAACGCTTTGGGCGAGCGAAAGATTTAAAGCGACATATGTAATAGGGCTAGTAATCCACTTCATATTCCAGCTCTCTGCAGGAATAGTATTACTAATAGGTGTTGTACTATGGAAAAAGGTTGTAATAGCGAGTCCGATAATAAAGATCATCATAATAGGTACGACAAGCGTATTTACTTCAAAAACACCTTGTAATCCCCGGCTCCCAATAATGAGACAGGCGATGACCGTGATGAAAATACCAAGTTGTCTCGGGAGACGGAGTTGTTCTTCAAATACTGCACCGGCTCCTGATAACATAACGCTCGTTACACCAAATAATACGAGTAATAGTAATGTGTTTACGACATTTCCAAATACATCCCCAAATAAATATTTGTTGAATTCTTGAGCTGAGAATGCCCCTATTTGTGATGAAAGTAACATCATCTTTGTGCCGAGCCAAATAAAAAAAAATCCACTTATACATATGCCAATGGTTCCGTAAAATCCGTTAACTGTAAAAAATTCAACAATTTCGCGCCCAGTAGCAAATCCAGCTCCAACGACAGTTCCGATATAAGTAGCAGCGACTTTCTTTGCTACTTGCCATTGTTGATTGTCCATGTTATCCCTCTTTCTTCTATGATGAGCTTGACTTACTATTATGCATATGTGTGAGCTTGGACAATTAGACATGTGAAGTAGTTGAAAGAATACATGAATTATATGATATTAGGGAAATATTAAGGTTGTTAAAACTTTGTTACATATAAGCTGTTCATTCGGAAGAGTAGGAAATGTATGGTAAAATGTAATTAAGTTATTAAAAGATAATAATTATAAAATGATAAGAGGAGTGGATTGTATGAGTACGAAAACGAATGTTGTTGAAGTATTAAACAAGCAGGTAGCAAACTGGAATGTATTATATGTCAAACTGCATAATTATCATTGGTATGTGACAGGACCGCACTTCTTTACATTACATGAGAAATTTGAAGAGTTTTATAATGAAGCAGGAACATACATTGATGAGTTAGCAGAGCGTATTTTAGCGTTAGAAGGAAAACCGTTAGCGACAATGAAAGAGTATTTAGCAACTTCAACTGTAATCGAAGGGACAAGCAAAGAGTCTGCAGAAGAAATGGTGCAAATTTTAGTAAACGATTTTTCTGCACTTATTCAAGAATTAAAAGAAGGTATGGAAGTAGCTGATGAAGCTGATGATGAAACATCGGCTGATATGCTATTAGCAATTCATACGACATTAGAACAACACGTATGGATGTTAAGTGCATTCTTAAAATAAACATAAATGGATTAAAGAAAAACTCTATTGAAAAATTCTTTCAATAGAGTTTTTTATAATTTTTCAGTTTTCTTTTATGCTATAATATAGTAAAAAGGAGGCGATACAATGTTTCGCTTTTTCAGAACTGGAAAAGAAGATAGGGAAATTACGAAAGATGAATTAGAACAAGCGATGGCGAAGTTTCTAGAAACGAATGCTAATATCGTTTATACAGTTTTAGTAAATGATGATTACACAGTAAATTATGATTTGTTAAAGCCCTATTTACCTGCATTTCCAACAAATTTTTTTCTGATAACGAAGGAAACGCTTGAAGTATTTGAACATACAGAAGAAAATTTAAACCTAGTTAAAGAAATTGATATCGTACAAAAGGCCGTAGATCAATATGTAACAGAAAAAGAAATGTTCCCAATTGTTGAAGATAGCGAAGATCGCCTCATATGCGGAGTGAAGCTAGGACCATATTTAAATCGTATATTAAAAAGAAACTTATATATTTCAGAAAAGCATTATTTAGTTTCAAGTAAACCAGATAAGAAAAAAAAGAATAGTGGGCAGATGTTATGAGAACAACAATAATATAATTGTTGTCTTTTTTTTATTAAAATATTGATTTTTCAGTTTATTTAACTTTATACTACAACTAGTGGATAGGAAGGAGTGGTGTATTATGCGTATACATACATTAACTATTAAATATCATTCTGAGAATCAGGTATTATTAAGTTGAATTGTAGAATTTAACTACTTATACCGTGACCCTAGAATGATAGGAAGATTGGAGAAGCAATTATTATAAAAGGTTACGGGGGAATTCCTATATGGAAAATAATATGACTTATATTAAGTTATTAAATGAAACGTTACATTGTTATGCAAATAAAGGAAGTTTTGAAGCGTATTCTTATATAATGCATAATGCTAAAGATGTAATGGGTAATGAAGCACAAATATATAATTTTAAATATGCATTAGCAAGTGCAGCAGGACTTGAAGAAGAAGCGTTGCATTTAATGAAGAAAGCAATTATAGAAAATGGATTTTGGTACGGAAGTGAGTATTTAATTTCCGATGATGATTTAAAACCACTACATAAATTTGAAGAGTTTCATAGAATGGTTCAATTATGTAAAGAAAGAGAAGAATTAGCAAAGAAATCGGAACAAGCAGACGTGAAATATAAATACAGCAAACAAACTGAAAATCTACTAATAACACTGCATGGGGATCAAGAAAATATACAAATAATAGAACCATATTGGAACTCTGTAATGGAACAAGGTTTTATGCTAGCATTGCCTCAATCTTCCCAAATTCAATTTTCAGATGGATATGTTTGGGATAATATCGAAAGAGGAAGAGAAGAGTTAAAAGGACATTACAATAAGATTAAAGTGAATAAAACATTTGGGAATATTATTATTGGTGGCTTTTCTGCTGGGGCAAGAGTAGCGTTACATTCCATGTTACAAGGTGAAATAGAAGTGAACGGTTTTATTTTTGTGGCACCGTGGCTTCCGGAAATGGAAGAATGGGAAGAGATGATTGGAATATTGCATGATAAAAGCATAAAAGGATATATAATATGTGGGGATCAAGATGAAGATTGTTTTGAAGGTACACAGCAATTTGTAACGTTATTAAAGGATAAAAATATAGAACATAAGTATAAAGTTGTGCCTAACTTAAATCATGATTATCCTCATAATTTTGATGAGTTATTAAAAGAAGCTATTGAATATATAGGAAGCAAAAACAATTGATTGGTAGTAAGAAAAGGAGATGCATCATATGTGATGCATCTCCTTTTCGTTATTATAAATTAAAAGCATCTGCCAATAGGCGATAAGAGTTTAATTTATGTTCAAATTGATGAGTAATCGTGACAATCATAAATTCGTCAGTATTATACGCTTTGCTTAAGTTTAATATTTTTTCTTTCACAGAAGACGGATCACCGACAATCATACGTTGACGATTTTCTTTTATGCGGAATAGATCATAAGCACTATACGAATAATTTTGAGCAGTTTCAATAGAAGGAGTACCAGTAGTCCGTTTTCCTTGTTCTAATAGTAAAATCGATAAATCAAGGCTTGATGCAATCTTCTCCGCTTCTTCATTTGTTTCTCCGCAAATAACAAAAATAGATACGATTGATTTTGGTTTATCACCTAAATAGGAAGGTTGGAATTGTTCTTGGTAAGCCTTCATTACTTCAGGGCCACCGTATCCGTTAATGAACTGTGCAAATGCAAAAGAAGCGCCTTGCTTTGCGGCAATCATTGCACTTTCTCCGCTAGAACCGAGCATCCACATTTCAGGAGATGTTGGGATAACTGGAGTAGCCTTTAAGTTTGCATAATGATGGTTTTCTGGTACTTGATCATGTAAGTACATAGCAACATCTGCAATTTGTTCTGGATATTGATCAAGTGAGACCATTTTACCTTCTTGAAGTGCGCGAGTTGCTATCGGCATACCACCAGGCGCTCTCCCGACACCAAGGTCGATGCGGCCCTTATAAAGTGCTTCTAAAACGCGGAAATTCTCGGCAACTTTATATGGACTATAATGTGGCAGCATAACACCACCAGAACCAACTCTAATACGGTCAGTTTTCGCGGCAATATGTGAAATGAGTATTTCTGGACTTGAACCAGCTAAGCTAACTGAATTATGGTGCTCGGATACCCAAAAACGTGTGAATCCGAGTTTCTCAACTTCTTGTGCAAGCGTAACTGTATGCGAAATAGCTTGGGCTGCTGTGCTACCATCTGAAATAGGTGATTGGTCTAATACACTTAATTTGATCATAGAATATACCTCTCAATCTTAATGTACATCCTATTATATATTTACTTACGAAAAATGCGTAATGAAATGCTCAAAAGGAAAAGTGAATAATTTTTTATCCGCTTTTAATGAGAAAACCCTCGTTCATAATGATTCATTTCGACTAAGTTTAATATATATTCGTAGTTATCAATTTCTAAATGTATTTGCTTGCGTTCTTCTTCAGTTAGTTTAACGCTAGTGAGTTTTTTACATAACTGCTGTTTCTTTAATTCTAAATGTTTTTTTGTAGCCTGATAATCGTAAGTACGTTTCATGTGTATCCACCCTTTCCATACAGTTACTATCTGTATGTTTATCATATGAAGCATGTGGAAGGGGGAGAGCTGCACCTTATGTATTTTTAGTGAATTTTCAAATTGTGGTGGTGTTATGTTTAAGTGAATTTATGAATAAAATGCACTAAACCACTAATTTGTATTTCATGAAGTAAGGGGTGGGATTGTGCAGAAAGATATAATGTTTAACAATGAGATGGATGAAACGTTAAAAGTTATAAATAAGGGATTAAAGAAGACGACACGTCCGAAACAAATCATTGTAGTAGGGGCTGGTATGGCTGGATTAGTTTCGGCATCTTTATTAAAAGCAGCAGGGCATGAAGTGAAGGTTTTTGAAGCGAACAACCGTGTAGGTGGCCGCATAGAGACAGTTAGGATGGAAGATACCGGATTATATTTAGATGTTGGAGCGATGAGAATTCCGTATTCGCATACATTAACGATGGCATATATAAGAAAGTTTGGGCTACAGGTGAGCCCTTTTATTAATAGGAATGAGACAGATATTATATACGTAAATGGTCGGGAAACGACATTAAAACAATACGAAAAAGATCCAAGTATTTTAAGATATCCTGTGGAAATGAATGAAGTTGGGAAAACGTCTGAGGAACTATTAATGTTAGCGGTACAGCCCATTATAAATTTTATAAAAAAGAACCCAGAGAAAAATTGGGATATTGTAGTAAAGGATTTTGGGAAATATTCTACAGGTCAATTTTTAAAATATCATCCTTATCAATATAATACGTATTTTTCGCCAGTAACGATTGAGATGATAGGTGTTCTATTAGATTTAGAAGGTTTTTTAGAAAGGTCATTCGTTGAGACGTTACGTTTTTTATATATTATGCAAGAGGAGAGCGGATTTTGCGAAATAATAGGTGGGAATGATAGATTACCAAAGTCTTTTTTACCACAATTAGAAGGAAATATTATATATAATCAAAAATTAATGAAGCTTCATCAACAAGCCAATAGTGTAACAGCCTATTACCGGAACGAGGAAACTTTTGAATATAGTAGTATTACAGGGGATTTAGTTATTGTTACAATTCCTTTTTCAACAATGCGATTTGTAGAAGTAGATCCATTTGATTCGATATCTCATGCGAAGTGGAAAACAATTCGCGAATTGCATTATATGCCAGCTACAAAAATAGGAATTCAATTTAAAAGTCGTTTTTGGGAGGAACAAGGGCAATTAGGTGGGAGAATTATAACAGATCTTCCTATACGTTATGCGTATTATCCAAGCCATGGAATCGGAGAGAAAGGGCCTGCTATGATGTTAGGAAGCTATACATGGTCTTATGATGCGTTGTTATGGGATGGGTTATCAAAGGGGGATCGTATCTATTACACACTACAAAATTTAGCAACAATATTAGGTGGTCAAGTATATGATGAGTTCATGTCTGGAATATCAAAGAGTTGGACATTAGATCCATATGCGCTTGGAGGGTTTGTACTATTTCAAGCTGGCCAAGAATCAGAATTACAGCCAGTCATTGTAAAACCTGAGGGGAGAATATATTTTGCTGGTGATCATACAACGCTGTATCACGGATGGATTCAAGGTGCGATTGAATCTGGAGTTCGTGTAGCGATGGAAGTGAATGATCAAAAAGTTTAAAATTCAGAAACTTCTTTACTGTATAACTTGAGATGGATATTATTATATATAAAAGAATTATAGGGAGTGTTTACAGTGAATCCGTTATTATTCGATTTTCCTTCTGAATTTTATACTGACAGGCTTTTTATTCGAATGCCAAAACCAGGTGATGGTAAAGTTGTATATGACGCAATTCAAGCTTCAATACAAGAATTAAAACCTTGGATGGTCTTTGCACAAAAAGAGCAAACAGAGGAAGAAATAGAAGAGAGTATTAGAAAATCGCATATTCAATTTTTGCAGCGTGAGGATTTGAGATTACTAGTTTTTTCGAACGAAACAGGTGAATTTATTGCATCTGCCGGATTACATCGTATTAATTGGGATATACCTCAATTTGAAATCGGGTATTGGATTGATTCAAGGTTTAGTGGAAAGGGCTATATGGTAGAGGCTGCAAAAGGTATAACAGATTATGCTTTCACTGAATTGAAAGCAAACCGCGTAGAAATTCGTTGTGATTCTCTAAATAAGAAGAGTAGAGCGATACCAGAGAAATTAGGCTTTAAATTAGAGGGTACTTTAGAAAGCGCGAGTGTTGCGGTAGATGGAAATGGATTAAGGGATATGTGTGTATTTGCAATGACGAGAAATACATATGAAAAAGAAGAGCTGTAAAGAAACAGCTCTTCTTTTTGTTTATTATGGTACAGGATGTCCATTAGAGCTTTCGAAAATTGTAAACCATTGTTGGCGGTCTAAGTTAACTTTTGTAGCAAGAGCGGCTGTTTTCACACGATCTAATTTACCAGAGCCAACGATTGGCATCATGTTAGCTGGATGAGCGAGTAACCATGCATACATAACAGTATCGATGCTAGTAACACCTAGTTCAGTAGCAACTTTTTGTAAAGTTTCACGTACACGTATGGCACGTTCTGATTGACCAGTAAAGATTTCACCACCAGCAAGAGGTGACCAAATCATTGGATTAATTCGTTTTTCTTGGCATAAATCAATCGTACCTTTTTCAAAATGCTCAAGCTGCATCGCAGATACTTCAATTTGATTTGTAATGAGCGGGAAATCTAAATACGAACTTAACATATTAAATTGTGAAGGTAAAAAGTTAGATACACCGAAGTGACGAACCTTTCCTTCTTGCTTTAAGCGTGAGAACGCTTCTGCCACTTCATTTGGGTCCGTGAATGGATCAGGACGATGAATGAGCAATACATCAATATAATCTGTATGTAAGTTTTGTAATGAATCCTCCGCGCTTTTTATTATATGTTCAGCACTCG
Source organism: Bacillus sp. FSL E2-0195 (assembly GCF_038003645.1). NCBI lineage: Bacteria > Bacillati > Bacillota > Bacilli > Caryophanales > Bacillaceae > Bacillus > Bacillus sp. FSL E2-0195. The sequence goes on from NZ_JBBOPN010000001.1 coordinate 1,919,381, forward strand.
TATTGTAGTGAGCAACATATCGCTCTGGAAATTTAGGTGATGGGGGAGCGATTCCACATTTAGTGATGATTTGCATATTTTCGCGTAAGGAAGGCTTTAATTGTAACGCTTCTCCAAACAATCCTTCACACGTATACCCACCATAAATATCAGCGTGATCGAAAGTAGTAATCCCCAAATCCATACAGTCTTCAATAAAAGAAAGTAACTCTTGCTTTGTCATATTCCATTCTGCTAAACGCCAGAACCCTTGAATAATACGAGAAAATTCTAGTGTTTCGGCCATTTGAACTCGTTCCATTATAAGTACCCCCCTTGATGAATGATAATATTTTTGAAAAGGCTTTCTTGCTACATATTATTATATAGTTACCCGGTTGTACATACAATAAATATGTTTTGCTACAAAAACGTTTTTCTCTATATGCTATAATGTAGAAACATATAGCTATAAGGAGATGTAAGGAATGATTCCAGTAACAATACTAACTGGTTTTCTTGGATCAGGGAAAACGACATTATTAAATCGAATTTTATCAGAGGATCACGGCAAGAAATTAGCAGTGATTGTAAATGAAATAGGGCAAATTGGTATCGATAATCAATTAATTATGAACGTTGAAGAAGAAATTATGGAAATGACAAACGGTTGTTTATGCTGTACTGTGCGTGAAGATTTACTTGTTGCTTTAAAACAATTACTGGATGTGAAAGCAGAAGGGAAAATGGAATTTGATGGATTAGTAATTGAAACAACAGGTCTTGCAAATCCAGGTCCGATTATTCAAACTTTCTTTTTAGATCCAGTTATTCAATCTGCATACCAAATTAACGGTGTTGTAACAGTTGTAGATAGCTATCATATACATAAACATTTTGAAAAGGGACTAGAAGCAAAAGAACAAATTGCCTTTGCTGATGTTGTGTTAGTTAATAAATTAGATTTAATTGAAGAAAATGAGAAAGAAAATCTCTTGCATGAACTTCAAGGAATTAACCCGACTGCAAAGTTAATCGAGGCGACTAACTGTGAGGTAGATATTCCATCGTTATTACAAATTCAAACGTTTAAAACGAAAGATACGCTGCAAATTTACCCTCATACAGAACATAACCATCTAGAAGGTGTAAAATCGTTTGTACTACGTGAAGAACGTCCGTTAGATTTACAAAAATTGAATGAATGGATGTCAGCTGTCGTTCAGGAACTAGGGGAGCATTTATATCGCTACAAAGGAATTTTATCTATTGATGGGGTAGATAAACGTATTGTTTTCCAAGGTGTGCATACGTTATTTGCTGCTTCGTACGATAGAGAGTGGCAAGAGGGCGAAGAGCGAGTAAGTGAAGTAGTTTTCATCGGAAGAGATATTAATAAAGAATGGTTCCAAGAACATTTTGAAGAATGTGTGAAATAGGTCTGCGTAAATCGCAGGCTTATTATTGTTTTTTTTGTTTACTAAAATTGGAATTTGTATTAAAATAATCTGAAAATACTAAACATTTAGTGTTTTGTTAGGGGTAGGGGGAGAAAAGGTGCGTTTAATGATTCTTGGATTGCTTACTAAAAGGGAGTCGCTATCTGGTTATGAAATACAGCAGGCGCTAAATATGGTGCAAAGTAAAAAATGGGCGGAAGTTTTCCCAGCTTCTATTTATCACGCATTAAAAAAAATGGAAAATGAAAATTTCATTCAAGTTAAAGCAATTGAAATGACCGGAAAACGGTCGAAAACGATATATTGTATTACAGAAAAGGGAAGTCAAGAATTTAAAAGGTTATTAAAGGAGTCGTTTCAAAAAACTTCAGTTATGTTTCCGAAACATCTATATACAGCGTTAACATTTCTGTCAGAAGAAGAGAGTATGAGAGAGGAGGTTTTAGAAGCTCTAGAAGAGCAGAAAAGTGAAATACGATCTACTTATGAAGAGATGAGGGAAGGAGAAAGACTAAAAGATAACGCGCCAGCGTATGTGAAACTAATTTTCAAAAATATGTATGAACAATGTGAGATGCAACTTCGATTTATTCATAGGTTAGAGAAACTATTAAAAAACTAAAAATGTGGTGGGAAGAATATGAAAATCGATCACCTTGTTATAAATGTAAATAAAGAAATACAAGAAAATAAGGAAACGATTAAAAATGTACATTCTATCGGGCTTCCATATGTTCCGAGATGTGGAAAGGGAACGAAAGGGTTTAAAGTATCTAACATATGGATTGGAAAAGAATATTTAGAATTAGTAAGAGTAAAAACAAAAGATGGGGGTGGTTGGGTACAAGAGTGGGTTCAGAAATATTGTGATGGCCATAGGGGACTCATTGGACTGGCAATTGATGTTGAAAATATAGATAAAGTGTATGGGAAAATGATAGAAGGTGGAATTGAAATTACAAAACCAGAACCATTACACTACAAGTGGTTTTTTAATTTATTTAAGAAAACTATGCCGTGGAAAAATGCATACATACAGCCGATGAAGGGGATGCCGTTTCAATTCTTTCTACAACAAATGGACGATCAAAAGAGCAGAGAATATATGGAGAAATATATGTATCCAAATAGTTTGGAACAGGGAATTACAGGGATAAATACGGTGAAATTATATGGAGAAATAACAAATGAAGATAGAGACATTATTAGTTGTCTATTTTCAGATGTTACAAATGAGGAAGAAGAAATAGTAATACGTTTAAGCAATCAAATGATTCATCTAATTCAATCGAATGAGCATTTTACGGAGATAATACTAGATTGCAAAAGCGAAGCACATAGGGAGAAAAAATTAAATATAGAAAATGTGACATTAATAAATAAATAAATAAATAATAAAAAGCCTGTTTTCACAGGCTTGTATTTTCATCTATTAGTAATTCCATTACAACACCTACAACTGGGCCTTCGTCATCAATATCACCATTTAAACGGAAGCCAAATGATTCATATAGTCCCATTGCGAGTTTGTTGTCAGGATGTAAACTTAAATAAATTATTTTACATTCAAATTTTTCTTGTAAGAATTGAATGAGTATGCGAAGGAAACGTTTTGCGTATCCTTTTCCTTGATATTGTTGATCAATCATAAAGCGATCTAACCAGACACTTTTACGTTTTTCCCAATACCATCCATACATTGCATACCCTACAAGTGTTTCTCCATCATATAAACCTACTGACGTTCCGTTTCCTTCAAATAATGATTCTGCTAAAGAAAACGCATTGCTTTCAATAAATTGCTGCTGGTCTTTTGCGACGTTTAAAGCAGCTACTGAACGCCAATTTTTTGCTGTTACTTCACTAATGTGAAGAGTCATAATTCCAACTCACCTTCTAGATTAATATAGCTTAAAAGCTAATATGGATAATTTTACTTGTTATTTTGGTCAAGTCAAGGATAAATACATAAAAAGGCAGCTGAATGACATATTCAGCTGCCTAGAAAATATAGTTGATTAGTTTGTTGCTTCTTTTAAAGTATTTACGTTTTCTTCCATTAATGTGAAGTAATCTTTATTGTTCTTTGCATCATCCTCAGAAATAGTAGCAAGGTGATTTAAGCGTAAAATTTTTGTACCTGTTTCTTTTTGAATAACTGATGCTACTTTTGGAGTAGAGAATGTTTCAAATAAAATATATTGTAGACCGTGCTCTTTTACTGTTTTTGTAATGTCAGCAAGCTGTTTTTGAGATGGTTCATCAGATGCTGAAATTCCAGCGATTGGAATTTGTTTCAAACCGTATCGTTGTTCCCAGTAGCCGTAAGCTGCGTGTGAAACTAATATTTCTTTCGTTTTTGCATTTGCAACAACTGCTTTAAATTGATCATCTAAATCAGTGAATTTTGTTTGTAGTGCTGCAAAGTTTTTTTCGAACTCTTTTTTATGTTCAGGCTGTAATTCTACAAGTGCATTTTTAATTTTTTCTGCTTGTTTCATCGCAAGAGTAGGATCTATCCAAACGTGTGGGTCTTTATCGTGATGATGTTCATCTTCTTTATGACCGTCTCCATGATCGTGCTGCTCTTCTTCAGATGAAGCACGAAGTTCGATATCTTTAGATGCATTTACAATTTTTACGTTTTCTTTTTTTAATGATTTTTCCATTTTTTCGGCAAATGGTTCTAATTCTGCGCCGTTATAAACAAATAAATCGGCTTTCGCCACTTGTACAGTCTGCTTTTGACTTGGTTCAAATGTATGAGAATCCGCACCAGGTGGGTAAATTGTTTCTACATTTACATAATCACCACCGATTTTTTTTGCAAAGTCAGCGAGTGGGAAAATGGTTGTATAAACAGAAAGTTTCCCATCTTTTTTTGCTGCACCTTCTTTGTTGTTAGAACATCCAGCAAAGATGAGTGTGAAAATAAGTATAAATGAAAATAGAGCTAATTTTTTAGGCATATAATTCTCCTCTTTTCTTTTTTACAATTATATTTTCTCCAAATATAAGAAGAAAATATCGTTTTAATACAAAACGGAATAATTACGTTTTAGTTTGCGAACCTAGTATAATACATCTTTATGAAAGTTGCAATAAATAATAATCATTACGATTTGATTTTGTAATAAATCTGTCAAAAAGAAAGGTATTAATTTTTATGATTGGTGCATATGTGACAATGTTACTTTCATATATTGGGAGGGAGCAGAAAAAAGGGGATGAGCGCTTGGGTTACTTCATGGAAGCTATCTTATTAATACTTGCGGTTGTTTTGCCATTATCTTTTGTTTTAATTTTTTTAAGAAGACTAATAAGTAATTTAGGGGATGCTACAACAATTACAAAATTGCCAGTGGAAGAAAAAGAAGAGAAAAAAGAGTAAGTAAAGCACTATGCATACGCATAGTGCTTTACTTATGGTAAAATGGGAGAACGGAAACTCCTGTTAGCGACGATTAGCTATAGGAGAGAATAGTAAATAAAGAGGTATACACATATATGAATAAGCGAACAGCGTTAGTACTTGGCGCAAGTGGGTTAGTTGGACAAGAAATAACGCGACTATTACTTGACTCAGATTACTACGATTCGGTTACTATTTTTGTAAGGGAACCATTACAATTACAGCATGAGAAATTGCAACAGAAACAGGTGGATTTTTCAGTATTAGAGGAATACAAAGAATTTTTTGCAGTAGATGATGTTTTTAGTTGCTTAGGAACAACGATAAAAAAAGCGAAGTCGAAGTCGAATTTTAAAAAAGTAGATTATGAATATACATTACGAGCAGCCTGCTTAGCTGAAAAACAAGGCGTGCAAAATTTTCTTGTTATTTCATCAATGGGAGCAAAACCTAAATCATTTTTCTTTTACTCGCAAGTGAAGGGGAAAATGGAAGAGGAGCTGAAAAAGCTAGTTATTGGTGGCATACATATTTTCAGGCCGTCATTATTAGTTGGAAATCGACAAGAATATCGTTTTGGGGAAAGAATGGCTGAGAAATTATCTCGTATTCTTCCGTTTATATTTAAAGGGGCTTTTAAAAAGTATAAACCAATTTCAGCTAAAGATGTGGCGAAAGGAATGTATATAACAGCGCTACGTGAAGAATCTGGTATTCATATTTATAATTCAAATGAAATTACAACGATAGAATAAATAAAACCGAGAAGAATGACTTTTACTGAAAGACAAAGGAAATAGAGTTTTAGGCTTGGATTAACAGTAAATACACGTTGTTTAACACTTATACTAAAATGAAAGAGGAGTGGGGAATCCACTCCTTTTATCACGACAATTTTATTCCACTTTTATCCCTCATACGTCTCAAATAACCTTTTCAAATACGCCTGATTTCCTTTCGCGATATACTGCTCAGTTTCTATTAAACGCGTTGCTAATTCGGACTTCGTTAGACGCATATACTGTCTGTAAACATTCTTTAAATTCCTGTCAGACTTTAATTGTTCAAACTCGTGAAAAGCATGTTTTTCATTTTGTCGATAGGGAAGGTGCTTTTCGATCTCTTTTTGTTTTTTCTTATAACTCTTACTCTTTTCTTTATAATACGCATAGATTTTTTCATGATTTCTTATAGTATTAAAATGAATCCCTTGGCCTTGTTCATCGAGTTCTTTTGTCTTTTTAGATACATTGTGCAAGGTAACTTCTTTGCCCTCCGCAAGAAGGGCGTCTATTGCTTTTTTACCTAGTTCGAAGGAGGTAATCCTTCGTTTTTCGTAATCACACTCTAAACCATTTTTATGGTTTTTTTTATTTTCATTACTTCCAAATTAAAACCTTTTTCCCCGTAAAATCCCTTCGTTTTTTCTGCCCATTCTAGATAGTTTAGTAATTCATGCTTTTGTTCTGGTTCGGGTATTTTAGTGCTACGGGTAAAGAAGGCTTGGATTCCACAGTAGTTATTGTTAGTTTAATTGCAGGGGTTTTAGGAATTGCAGCTTTTGTCATTCGTCAAAACTTCTTAGAAAAACCAATTTTAAACTTTAAGATCTTCCTAAACCCTAAATATACATTATCTATTTTCGTGCTAATTACAACTATCTTTGCAATGTATTCGGTGATGATTTCTGTACCGTTATTTTTGCAGAACATTCAAGGCATGACAGCATTAAAATCAGGATTAATTATGCTTCCAGGTGCGATGATTATGGGATTATTAGCACCAATTAACGGTAAGTTATTTGATTGTTTTGGAATTCGTCCACTTATCCTAATCGGTTTTCCTTTAATGATTGTGGCATCTGTAATTTTAGGGAATCTAGGACTAGAAACCGCTTCGTGGGTTATTTGTTTAACGTATGCTATTCGTTTAATTGGCGTGGGGATGGTTCAAATGTCTCTTCAAACAAATGCACTCAATGCATTAAAGCAAGAAGAAGTATCACATGGTACTGCGATGAACAGTACGTTAGGGCAAACAGTTGGAGCAATAACTTCAAGTCTTATTGTCACGTTGATATCGAATCGTACACAGTTTCATGGTACAGAAATGTTAAAAGAACATAAATCTGAGATGATCGGAATGTCAGCTGATGCGATTCAAAAGCTGAAAAAAACAATTTCAATAGATGCCTTTATTGCTGGGAACAATGACACTTTCTTATAATCAATTGTGGTTGCGGTAATTGGTTTAGGATTGGGATTATGCTTAAAAAGCAAAAAAAGATGGGGGTTTCTAAATAAAATTTGAACTTTAAGATTAGGTTAGATTAGAAATGGATAATTGGTCCTTTGATCTAAAATGTTTTTTTGGGAGAAAATTAATGATATTTTATTATTAGTAAAGTTCTTTCTCTAATATGGTTGTAAAACGTAGATAAAGTATGTTTAATCAATATTTGGAATGAAAACTCTAGATTTTCTATGTAACATAGAAAATTTAGAGTTTTTTATTACCTATAATTACATAAGTCTTATCGTTTTTGCACCAGAACCGATACCCCTACATTTATCTGCCTCTTTGGTAAGGCATCGAATAATCCTTACTTATACCATCGCGATTTCTGATAACTTACATGTAGAGGTATCACTCAATATAACAAAAATGTAATGTTAATGAAATGTAATTCCATCGATACTATAAATGAAATTATATAAAATGAATTACATAAATGAATGAGAGTTAAAGAATTTTTATAATGAAAAAGGAGAAGTATTAATGCGAAATATATTAAATGTAGAAAAAATTGAAAAATATTATGGTAATAAAGATAATGTAACAAAGGCTATAGATAATATTAGTTTTAAGGTAGATGAGGGAGAATTTGTTGGGATAATGGGGCCTTCAGGAAGTGGCAAAACTACATTACTTAACTGTATATCAACTATTGATAATGTTACTACGGGAAAAATAATGATAAATAATAGTGACATTACTCGGTTAAAATCAAAGTCACTAGATAAGTTTAGAAAAAATGAATTAGGGTTTATATTTCAGGACTTTAATTTATTAGATACCCTTACTGCTTATGAAAATATTGCCCTAGCGTTAACAATAAAAGGTGAGAAAAGTTCAAAAATTGATGGGAAAATACAAGCAGTTGCAAAATATTTAGACATTGAACAAGTATTAAGCAAATACCCTTATCAAATGTCAGGCGGACAAAAACAAAGGGTTGGTTCGGCAAGAGCTATCGTAACAGATCCATCTTTAGTACTTGCAGATGAACCAACAGGATCGTTAGATTCTAAATCAGCTAGATTATTACTCGAAAGATTTGAAAGTCTAAATAAGGATTTAAAAGCTACAATACTTATGGTTACTCATGATGCATTTACAGCAAGCTATGCTCGTAGAATTCTTTTTATTAAAGATGGAAAAATATTTATCGAGTTGGTAAGAGGGAATGATTCCAGAAAAGAATTCTTTACTAAAATTATCGAAGTTATAACCCTTCTTGGAGGTGACGATAATAATGTACTCTAAGATTGCTATTGGGAATGTAAAGAAAAGTTTTAAAGATTATGCAATATATTTCTTAACACTAACACTGGCTGTTTGTATATTTTATAGCTTTAACTCAATAGAATCACAAAAGGCACTTATGGAAATTAACGCTTCAGATAGAAAGTATGTGCCTACAGTAATGAACGCTATCTCAAATGTGTCAGTATTTGTATCCGTAATATTAGGTGGTTTAATATTGTATGCAAATAATTTCTTAATTAAAAAACGTAAAAAAGAATTAGGAATATACATGACTTTAGGTATGGGAAGAAGAAACATATCCAGAATATTAGTAACAGAGACATTTCTAGTTGGCGTTATATCTTTAGTGAGTGGACTTATAATAGGTATTGGAGTATCGCAGGGGTTATCTACATTTGCATTAAAGCTATTTGACTTGCCCATCAATAAATATAAATTTGCAATTTCAACAGGTGCTATAGGTAAAAGCGTATTATACTTTGGAATCATGTTTTTACTTGTTATGTTATTTAATGTATATGTTGTTTCTAAATACAAAATAATTGATTTGTTAACAGCAGGTAGAAAAAGCGAAGATGTAAAATTTAGAAATCCTCTTATCTATGTAATCACATTTATTATGTGTGTAGCATCACTTGGATATGCATATGTGACTGTACTAAAAATCGGATTGAATTTTACTAATCCTATGCTCGTGGTATCAATCATTCTTGGCATATTAGGTACATTGCTGTTTTTCTTTAGTTTATCTGGATTTATATTATATGTTGTAAAGAAGAATAAAAAAGTCTATTTTAAAGGTTTAAATATATTTATCATCAAACAAATAAATAGTAAGGTTAATACAAATTTTATATCCATGTCTGTAATCTGTTTAATGTTATTCCTTACAATGGTGGCTTTATCTACAGGAATCAGCTTTAACAGAATGATGGACGCCACAACGAAAGAAATAACACCATTTGATGCCAGTATTACGTTGGAGAATAAGGATGAAAGTTACACTATAGAAGAAGTATTAAATAAAGCTAATTTTAAAATAAGTAATAACGAAAAATATGTATCTTATAATGTATATCGAACAGGGATGGAAGTGGTGGACTTTGTACCAGAAGGTAAAGATTATAATAACGATATAGATTTCATTAAAGTATCTGATTATAATAAAATTTTAAATCTTAAAGGTGAAAAGGAAATCACTTTAAATAACAATGAAATTTTACTTTTATCAAATGAAAGCCGGTTGGCTAATTCGACAAATGAAAGATTAAAAAATAGCAATAAGGTGAATATTAAAGAAAAAGAATATTTGGTAAAAAACGCTAAAGTTATACAAGAGAATCTTTACACTTATGATGTGCGAACTAATTACTTCACAATCGTTATAAATGATGAGTTTTTATCAGGCTACAAAATTACTGAATCCGTACTTAATGTAAATTATTTAGATGGAAATAGAGAAGAATATAATAAAAAATATGATAACGTTGCACGGGGCTTTTATGACGAAAATGGCCCGAAATTAAATATTAATCGTATAGCAGGCAAATCAAAGGATGAAGTTTGTGCAGGAAGTAAGGGATTGAAAACTATCGTACTGTTTATTGGGATATATATAGGTATTGTATTTTTAATAACGAGTATGGCTGTATTAGCTCTTCAACAATTATCAGAAGCCAGTGATAGCATAGATCGATATAAATCTTTGAAGAGAATTGGTTCAAACGGAACAATGATCGACAAAACGATTTTCATTCAAACTTTCGTATACTTTAGTCTTCCAGTTTTTCTTGCCATAATTCATTCTATAGTTGGAATTTATGTAGTCAATTATTATATTAACAGATTTCAACAAACAGACATTATTTTACCAGCATTGATGACGGGCTTAGTATTTCTTGTAGTTTATGTAGTATATTTCTACACGACATATGTCGGTTATAAAAATATTGTAAAAAGTAATACTTGATTTTATAATGCTTATTAGGGCTATTACACTTTGTTTCTCAAGATGTAATAGCCTTATATTCTGTATAGGGAGGGAAAAGTCATGAAAAAAATCATTCTGATTGAAGATGATGAAATCATCAGAGAAGAATTACAACATTTTTTTATAAAGTATGGATATGAAGTAAAGGCTCCCACAGATTTTAATCATATTATCAAACATATAGAAAGTGAGAATGTAGACCTTATATTACTAGACATAAATCTTCCTGTGTTCGATGGCTATTATATATGCAGAGAAATACGTAAAACTTCAGATGTTCCAATCATCATGGTTACAAGCAGAGATAGTGATGTAGATGAACTAATAAGTATGAATTTAGGAGCAGATGATTTTATAACAAAGCCTTATAATACAGAAATACTATTAGCAAGAGTAACAAACATTTTAAGAAGGACATCTGGAGATTTAAAGACGAATCATATCTTAATTTATAGAGATTTTAATTTAAATCTCTCAAATGCAACAGTTACTTATCAAGACAAGTCTGTAGAGTTAACTAAAAATGAAGTTAAAATACTCTCATGCTTAATAAATAATCGCGGATATATTGTAAAAAGAGATTCACTCATAGAAACCTTATGGAAATCTGATTATTTTGTGGATGATAGCACCTTAACTGTTAATATAAATAGATTAAGAAAAAAGCTTGAAGAGATAGGTATAGAAAATCCAATTGCAACAAGAAGAAGCTTAGGGTATATAATGCCATGAATATAGGTGAATTTATTAAAGATAAAATGGTAGTAATACTATCTAATGTACTGGTATTTATTATACTAGCAGGTATATTGCTGACTGTGAATGTTCAGTTCATTATAATATTTTTTGTCTTTTGTATTTGGTTTTTTCCATTGATTATATATATGGCTATAGAATTTATAAAATGTAAAAATTATTATAATGAGATTAATGGCATATTAGAAAACTTGGAGAAAAAATACCTACTTCCAGAGGTAGTAAAGGAATCAAACTTTATACATGGGGAAAAGCTTAACGCTATACTGAAAGAAGTAAGTAGAGATATGCATGAAAATGTAAAATATTATAGCGATATGCAATCGGATTATAGGGAATATATAGAAACATGGGTACATGAAATTAAGACGCCGATAGCTTCTACAAAGCTAATAATTGAAAATAATCAAAATGAAGTAACTAATAAAATAGACTCACAATTGGATCGAATCGAAGGGTTTGTAGAACAGGTGCTGTATTATTCTCGAAGCAATAATGTCGGTAAGGACTATATTATAAAACCAATCAACCTTGATGATGTAGTAAGAACTGTAATTAAAAGAAATTATAGAGATTTTATTCATAAGAGAATAAAATTAGATATGAAAAATATTAATGAAATCGTATATAGTGATAAAAAATGGGTTGAATTTATTGTTAATCAAATATTAGGAAATTCCATAAAGTACTCAAATAACAAGGAACAAATGATACGTATATACTCAATTAAGAAAGCTAACTCAGTAATACTAACTATAGAGGATAATGGAGTAGGGATAATAACTAAAGATATAAATAGAGTTTTTGAAAAAGGATTTACTGGAGAGAATGGAAGGAGATTTAGCAAAAGTACAGGAATGGGTTTGTACCTATGCGAAAAACTGTGCTCAAAATTAGGAATGAAAATTGGCATTGAATCTGAAGTGAATAAAGGAACTAGAGTTACATTAATATTTCCGTTGTCAGGTATGGTAACTTTTGAGCCTTGTTTATAAAAGCGATGCTGCCATCTTTCCACGAATTTAGTATGAAACTTATAAATAAATTTAAAACGGTATGAAAAGAGTAGAAATTCTCTTCATACCGTTTGTATTATTTAGCCATTTAACATATTGGTATATTTAATTGTGAATCGGATGGATGTTAATCTGGATTAGTCATTACTATTTTTGATGTCCACTAATACTTAACGTAAGATTTGGTTCGGTTGCTACACAGACCTCGTAAGCGAGAAATTGTACACTATATAAAACAGTAAAATAAATATCCGATCCCTTAGCGTACAAGGAATTGGATATTTTGTGTCTAAATTGTGTCCAAACGTATATTGCAATTAAAGCAAGTATGAATAATTTCAAGTGTTGTTTTATTATGTATTAATTTCAATTTTTTAAGGTCTAATTTAATCAAACTTTATTTTTAAGCTACAACGGTTGCGTTACTTGAAGGGAAATAACCTAAGTTGTTTCTATTTCTCTATTTTATTATTCCACTATAAAGCGCTTTTCTTTAATAAGGTGGCATCTTTTTACATGGATAACACTTTTAAGAGATTGAATTTATTTAGGTGAAAAAAATTGTGAAGTATTGTACTTAAAGTAAAGAGGGCAGTTTTAAAAGAAAGGATATAACATATTTGTTGACTTAATGAATGTAGTGATAAATGAATGATAAAAAACATAAAAAATAGGTGTATCAAGCAAAGTGTTGATACACCTTAAAACTACATTGTTAAACAACATGTGTTGTCGTGTAGTATATCTTATATATCTTTAATTATTTTAGATTCAGTATTACATATTCTTCTCGGTTTTATTTATTAGTTTTAATTTTCCCGGGTGCTCGCCCGTATTGATATGGTTCTTTTAATTCAAAGCCAAGTTCATTGGCGGCTATTCTTGGGAAGTATGGATTACGAAGTAACTCGCGTCCGATAAAAATTAAATCTGCTTCGCTATTATTTAAAATTTGCTCCGCTTGTAATCCAGTCGTAATTAATCCAACTGCACCTGTTGCAATGTTAGCATTCTCTTTAATGTGTTTGGCATATTGCACTTGATAACCTGGATATACATCAATATGAGCTGGGACAACTGCACCAGAGCTACAATCGATTAAATCTACCCCTTGTTCTTTCATCCATCCTGTATACTGCACATAATCTTGAACTGTTAACCCGTCAGGATGATAATCATTTGCTGAAATACGAACAAATAACGGTCCGTTCCAAACTTCATTTACAGAGTCAATGATTTCGCGTAAGAAACGATAGCGATTTTCAGGTGAACCCCCGTATTCATCAGTCCGCTTATTTGCAAGCGGAGAAAGAAATTCATTAATAAGATAACCGTGAGCACCATGTAATTCAATAACGTCAAATCCCGCTTGTTTTGAACGTAACGCAGCTTTTTGAAAAGCTAATACGGTGTCTTTAATTTGTTGCTTACTCATTTCCACGGGTATTTTCATTCCATCGTTAAACGGAATTGCTGAAGGAGCTAAAGCGTCCGTTTCTAATTCAGCCTTTCTTCCGGCATGAGCGAGTTGAATGGCAGCTTTTGCGCCGTTATCATGTATAAATGCTGTCGTCTTATGTAAGCCTTCAATTAGATTATCATCCCAAATGCCTAAGTCTTTGTTAGAAATACGTCCTTCAGGTAACACAGCTGTTGCTTCAATCATAACTAAGCCTACTTGGCCAGCAGCCCTGGTTCCATAATGAATGAGATGAAAATTGGTTACTCGGCCATCCTCATTCTCTGATGAATACATACACATAGGCGACATAACGATACGGTTTTTTAGCGTAACGTCCTTAATTGTATAAGGTGAAAAAAGTTGAAGCTCCATCAAATATCCCCCTTGATTGAATTTTCTTACATTGTATCATCCTCTTTTTTGTTTCCCTAATAAAACGCTTATACGAAAAATTTCGTCTATTCGTGTTACAATGGCTAATATGAATTGAATTGGAGGATGACATATGTATCAGGCTTATTATGAAAGTGAATTAGGTTTGCTGGAAATTACAGCGAATACGAAAGGGATTACGTCTGTTATATTTGTTGAAGAAAGAAAAGAAGAACATAAAAATGAACTTGTTGAACAATGTATAAATGAATTAGATGAATACTTTGAAGGAAAAAGAAAAGAGTTTACAGTTCCATTGTCTGCTGAAGGAACACCATTCCAAAAGAATGTATGGGAAGCACTTTACACCGTACCATATGGCGTAAGTGCTTCATATTTAGATATTGCAGATAAGGTTGGGAATACGAAAGCTGTACGAGCGATAGGAGGGGCAAATAGCCGGAATCCAATTTCAATTATCGTTCCATGTCATCGTGTAATAGGAAAGAGTGGAAAACTTGTTGGGTATGCAGGTGGTTTATGGAGGAAAGAGTGGTTATTGAAGCATGAAGGCATATTAAAATGAAGTATGGATGGAAAGAGGGATTGTTTTGAAATGTATAAATTGTGGGCGACCTTGTATTAATGATCAGTTGAATTGTGCAAATTGTCAACGGAACTTGCATAATAAACAAGGTGAAGAAAGCTCGCTAATAGACAAAGAATTAGAAGTATATGTAGGGAGACAATATCCATATTACAAAAGAAAATGGGAGCTTGAGAATAAGCGAATTGCTAGGTGGAGCTGGAATGGTTTGGCTGCTATTTTCAATGTAGGTTGGCTTGGATATCGTAAGTATTATTTACCTGCTGCTTTATTTATACTGTTATTAGTAGCATGTGATGCATTTTCTTATTATATGGGGTTCAACGTAGCGTTGCCAATCATTAATATGGTGCCTCTTACGTTTTTATTACTCATTTTCATTCTATTTGGGATGGGGATTTTTGCAAATGGATTATATTATCAATTTGCAGAAAGGCGTATATATCGAATAAAAGCACGGGGAATTAAAGATGAATTGGTTGAAAATTATCTGATCCATGATAGTGGTGGAACGAGTAAAATGGGAGCAACAATCGTTACTATTTTAGCAGTTGCTAGTATTTTTTTCAGTCATTTCTTTTTTCCGACTGATCGAGATATTATACAAAAAGTACGTACAAGTTCGCTTTATGAATACCCGTTCTTTTCGATTGGTGAATCGTTTGAAAGCTATTTTCAAAATTCAGGGTGGATATATTATCGTGGTTCGGAAGGTATGGAATTAGTAGAATTTCAAGGATACAGCCCAGGGATGCCAAGACAAAAAGTTACAATTCAATTTATTGTTGATTATAAATTGAGTGAAATTGAGCCATATTCCCTTACGATTAACGGTGAATCTAAAAATGAAGAAGAGTTTTTGAAGATAATGGAGGAAATATTTAAAGTTCAAAATCCATTTGATATAGAGGATGGCTTACAAGTAAATGCTATTCAACAAAGCGGAGGGAAAGCAATTTCTGACCGCTTTTTTTCTTTTTATGAAAATAAATATTTAAAATAATCAGAATTTTTTGTATAATAAAATATATTATACAAGTTTTAACTTATACATATAGATTGGGGGAAGGAAGAATGAAGAGAAAGACAACAACAATTGCTGCACTTGCGTTATCGACTAGTGTACTGGTTGCGGGATGTGGGAATGGGGAGAAGGCTTCGACAACGAAGAAAGAATCAAGTAAGGGAATGGCAGATAAACAAGTTTTAAATTTGCTAGAAACAGCTGAAATTCCGTCAATGGATACATCTAAATCAACAGATTCTGTATCTTTCCGTGTATTTGTAAATGCAATGGAAGGATTATATCGTCTAGATAAAGATAATAAACCAACTCCAGGTATGGCCAAAGACGTGAAGATTAGTGAAGATAAAAAGACATATACATTTGAATTACGTGATGCAAAATGGTCAAATGGTGATCCAGTTCGAGCACAAGATTTTGTATATGCATGGCAACGTACATTAGATAAAGCAATAGCAGCAGAATATGCATTTATTTTATTTGATGTGAAAAATGCACAGAAAGTAAATAAAGGAGAAGTACCGTCGGATCAATTAGGTGTTAAAGCGAAGGATGATAAAACGTTGGTAGTAGAATTAGAGCAACCAGCACCTTATTTCCTTGAGCTTACTTCGTTCCCTACATTCTTCCCATTAAATGAAAAGTATGTAAAAGGACAAGGGGATAAATACGGATTAGAAGCAGATAAATTATTGTACAATGGACCATTTACAATGAGTGAATGGAAACATGAACAAAGTTACCAGTTAAAGAAAAACCCAAATTATTGGGATAAAGATGCTGTAAAATTACAAGAAATTAATGTGGGTATAGTAAAAGAGACAAGTACTGGGGTAAATTTATATGATAGTGATCAAGCAGACCGTGTCATTTTAAGTTCTGAGTTTGTAGACAAATATAAAAAGAATAAACCAGATGAATTTAAAACGAAGCTAGACCCACGTATGTATTTCCTACGTTTTAATCAAAAAAATGCAACGTTTAAAAATCAAAAGGTTCGTGAGGCGATTGATTTAGCGTACGATAAAAAAGGAATTGCGGATGTAATTTTGAATGATGGATCATTGCCAGCGTATTTCTTAGTACCTGAAAAGTTTACGACAGGACCAGATGGAAAAGACTTCCGTACTGTAAATAAAAATTTCCGTGACAGTAAAGATAATGCTGCGAAAGCAAAAAAACTGTGGGAAGAAGCGAAGAAAGAACTTGGTCAAGATACAATTACAGTAGAATTACTAAATGATGATAACGGTAGTCGTAAAAAAGTGGGCGACTTTATTAAAGAAGAATTAGAGAAAAACTTACCTGGTATTAAAGTGAATTTGAAGCAACAACCATATAAGCAGAAGTTAGATTTAGAAAAGAAATTTGAATATGAATTCTCATTATCTGCATGGAGTCCAGATTATCCAGACCCAATGACATATATTGATATGTTCGTTACTGGAAGCTCATTTAATGAAATGGATTATTCAAATCCGAAGTACGATGATTTAGTAGCAAAATCAAAAGGAGAACTACTAAAAGATGACGCAGCACGCTGGAAAGCACTTGCAGAAGCTGAAAAAATCTTAATTGGTCAAGATACTGCAATCTCTCCTACGTACCAACAAAGTACGGCTTACTTAGAGAAGACGTATGTAAATGGTATCGCTAACCATACGTTTGGTGGAGACTTCAGTTATAAATGGGCATATATTACAAAGAAATAGTATAATAAAAGATGAGCGAATTTTCGCTCATCTTTTATTTGTATAGGAGGAATTAGAGTTGTTAAAGGGAATCAATCATCTTTGTTTTTCAGTGTCCAATTTAGAAAACTCTATTACATTTTACGAGAAAGTATTGGAAGGAGAATTATTAGTCAAGGGGAGAAAACTTGCATATTTTAATATATGTGGAGTATGGATAGCGCTTAATGAAGAAACACATATTCCGAGAAAGGAGATTCATCAATCTTATACGCACCTCGCATTTTCTGTTGAACAAAAAGATTTTGAATGCCTGTTACATCGGTTAGAAGAAAATAATGTTCATATTTTACAAGGAAGAGAACGTAATGTGAGAGATTGTAGGTCTATATATTTTGTTGATCCTGACGGTCACAAGTTCGAGTTTCATTCAGGGACACTGCAAGACCGTCTAAATTATTATAGGGAAGAAAAACCTCATATGACATTTTACTAAGGGGGGAAGAAGTTGCATGCACTTGTAATTGGTGGAACAGGAATGTTAAAGAAAGTTTCTATGTGGCTTTGTGATCAAGGATTTCGTGTGTCTGTTATTGGACGAGATGAAGTGAAATTAGAAAATGTTAAGCAAGCTAGTTCGGCACCAGAAAATATTACATGTCTTCCTTTAGATTATCAAAATGACGATGGTCTAAAGCGATCTATTACAAATACAATTGAACAGAATGGTCCAATTACATTAGTAGTTGCATGGGTACATTCGAGTGCTAAGCATGCATTACGACTCATTTGTAATGAAGTTGAATTGTCATCGGAAAAGTATAGTTTATTTCATATATTAGGTAGTAGTGCATCGCGTACGAAGTCACAAAAAATAGGTGGGACATTATGTAGTTATTATAGAATTATATTAGGGTTTATTTTAGAAGATACATATGCAAGATGGCTTACTCATGAAGAGATTGCTGACGGAGTTATAAAAGGAATTGAAAGTAAATGCACAGAATGGATTGTAGGGAGAGTAGAGCCGTGGGAATCGCGGCCAAAATGGTAAGGGGGCATGTGAAATGAAGACAACGGTATATGTAACAAGGCACGGTGAAACAGAATGGAATGTAGCAGGGCGGATGCAAGGACGGAAAAATTCAGCATTAACAGAGAATGGTATGATACAAGCGAAACAATTAGGGGAGCGTATGAAGGATTTACCACTCCATGCCATATATAGTAGTCCAAGCGAAAGAACGCTTCATACTGCTGAATTGATTAAAGGGGAACGAGATCTTCCAATTATAGAAGATGAACGTTTCTATGAAATAAACATGGGGATATGGGAAGGGCAAACAATTGCTGACTTGGAAATGCAATATCCAGAAGAAGTACATTTATTTTGGAATGAACCACATCTTTTTCAGTCAACATCAGGGGAAAACTTTGCGGCCGTTCATAAAAGAGTAATTGAAGGGATACACTTTCTTTTAGAAAAGCATAAAGGAGAAAATATTTTAATAGTTACTCATGCTGCAGCAGCGAAATTACTCGTAGGGCATTTTGCAGGTTTTGAAATTGAACATGTATGGGAAGAGCCATTTATGCATAGCGCGAGTCTTAGTGTGATTGAATTTGATGAAAACCGTGGTAAAGTAAAACAATTTGCAGATATAAGTCATTTTCAGTAAACGTAAAAAAGGTCGCAAAGCGACCTTTTTTGGTGGACATAAAAAACTAGCAATTACGTTTTTTATACCAGAAGTGATCGAATTTCTTATTTTTGCAAGATGGGAATTTATGTCCGCCTTTGCAATCATTCCATTTGTGCCCGTCATCGTGACAGTCTTTACCATGATCACAATCATCATCGCAAGAGCTACCGTGTCCGTGAGGGAAGAATTCGCATTTTTTACAGAAACTTCGTTTTGTCCAGAAAAATTTCTTTTCAAAGCGTATGCATTTTGTAACGAACGTACAATGTTTTCTGCGAGTACGTTTTGTAACTAAAACGCATTCTTTTCTACGAGTAACTTTTGTAACGAACGTCCATTTTTGAACGCGCACACGAGTGCATTTCGTAACAAACGTCCATTTTTTAACATGAGTACATTTTGTAACGAAAGTACAATGTTTTACGCGAGTACATCTTGTTCTTGGACATTTACGCCCTGTTGTACATTTACGCCCTGTTGTACATTTACGCCCTGTTGTACATTTACACCCTGTTGTACATTTATGGTGAGAGAATTTATCATCATCGCACTCAAAAGTACTTGGATCTTGGTGTAAGAAATCCTCCATACCAGCACTTTTGATTTCTTCAACAGCTTTTCTAATATCACGTTTCATAGAAATCCTCCTTATCGAGTGTTAAATTGAAAAGGTATTCTTTTTCCTTAACATGATATGAGATTCGACTTCTTTCTGAACAGGACAAGAGTGTAATTTTATATAAATAGATGATAGCGGATGTATGGACAAGACAAGGCGCATACATTGAATGAAGAGAACTGAGAAGGGATGAGAAAATATGCTGCCTTCATATGATTTTTTTGTTCATCCAATGTACTTAGTGGAATTGAAAAAGGACATTTGGTCAGATAGTCCAGTGCCAGCAAAATTAACTTATGGAAAAAAGAAGTATGACATTGATATCGTATACCGAGGGGCTCATATTCGCGAATTTGAGAAAAAATCTTATCATGTTATGTTTTATAAACCGAAAAAATTTCAAGGCGCGAAAGAGTTTCATTTGAATTCTGAGTTTATGGATCCGTCTCTCATACGAAATAAATTATCTTTAGATTTTTTTCATGATATTGGTGTACTTTCGCCAAAATCACAACATGTATTTATAAAAATTAATGGTCAAATTCAAGGTGTGTATTTACAGTTAGAATCAGTTGATGAAAACTTTTTGAAAAATAGAGGGCTACCGAGTGGTTCTATTTATTATGCGATAGATGATGATGCGAATTTTTCGTTAATGAGTGAGCGAGATAAAGATGTTAAGACAGAGCTCTTTGCGGGTTATGAATTTAAATATTCGAATAAAAATAGTGAAGAACAACTGAGTGAATTTGTATTTCAAGCGAATACTTTGTCGAGGGAAGATTATGAAAAAGAAATCGGGAAGTTTCTACATGTAGATAAATATTTACGATGGTTAGCTGGAGTTATTTTTACGCAAAACTTTGATGGCTTCGTTCATAACTATGCACTATATCATAACGATGAGACAAATTTATTTGAAGTGATACCATGGGATTATGATGCGACTTGGGGGCGAGATGTACAAGGGAGACCACTTAATCATGAATATATTCGTATTCAAGGTTATAATACGTTAAGTGCAAGATTGTTAGATATACCTGTATTTAGAAAACAATACCGAAGTATTTTAGAAGAAATATTAGAAGAACAATTTACCGTTTCGTTTATGATGCCGAAAGTAGAAGGTTTGTGTGAATCGATTCGTCCATATTTACTACAAGATCTATATATGAAAGGAAAATTAGAAACATTTGATCAAGAAGCTGATATGATTGATGAATATATAAATAAAAGAAGGAAGTATATACAAGACCACTTACATGAATTGGATTAATTTTGAAAGAGATTGGAACATTATCAATCTCTTTTTTTGTATAATAAAGATGTATCGATTTAATTGACGTAATATTTACTTAATAAAGAATGGAGATGTGGAAACATGACGGTCAAGTGGATTGATTGGGTAAAACAAATACAATCTATAGCTCAAGCGGGTTTAACGTATTCTAAGGATGTATATGATATAGAGCGTTTCCAACAATTACGGGACATTTCAGTTTCAATGATGTCACATTACACAAAGACAGATTGGGAAGTAGTAGAGAATTTATTTGCAAGTGAGACAGGCTATCAAACACCTAAAGTTGATATACGGGCAGTTATTTTTCAAAATGAAAAACTATTATTTGTGAAAGAAAAAAGTGATAGGAAATGGGCATTGCCAGGTGGATGGGCTGATGTTGGTTATACGCCAACAGAAGTAGCAGCAAAAGAAGTTTTAGAGGAGACGGGCTATGAAGTAGATGATTTTAAGCTACTCGCTATATTTGATAAAGAAAAACATCAACCATCGCCTTCAGCAACACATGTATATAAAATTTTTATTGGCTGTAAGATTATTGGTGGCGAAAAGAAAACTAGTATTGAAACAGAAGATGTGGAGTTTTTTGATGAGAATGAATTGCCTAATTTATCGATTGCTAGAAATACAGAAGAGCAAATTAAAGAAATGTTTGCCTACATGAAAGAACCTCAAAAAGAAATATTAATAGATTAATAATGCTTATGCCGATGATATTGTTGAAATGAAGATATTGGCAGAATGCAACCTTTATGTAATAATGGGATGGTATGTGAAGAAAAAAGGAGATAGAAAAGAAAATGTTAGCAAACATAATAGATCAGTTATTGCAATTCTTTGCAAGTCTAGGTTACTTTGGAGTAGCACTAGCTTTAATGATTGAAATTATCCCGAGTGAAATTGTACTTTCGTATGCTGGCTTTTTAGTCGCAGATGGTAAAATTAGCTTTGTCGGTGCAGTTATTGCTGGAACAATCGGTGGTACTTTAGCGCAAATCTTTTTATATTGGCTTGGATACTATGGAGGACGTCCAGTTGTAGAGAAATATGGAAAATATCTACTTATTAATAAACACCATTTAGACATAGCAGAAAATTGGTTTAAGCGTTACGGAGCTGGAGTAATATTTTCGGCACGTTTTATCCCAATTGTACGTCATGCAATCTCTATTCCGGCAGGACTAGCTAAGATGCCATTAAAACTTTTCACACTGTATACAGTTGTAGCGATTATTCCATGGTCAATACTATTTATATACTTAGGTGAAAAGCTTGGTGGAAATTGGCGACATATTAAAGAGTATGCATCTGATTACACACATTACATAATTATAGGGGCTGTTCTCTTTGTTGCTCTATACTTCGGTTTAAAGTATTTAAAAAAGAAAAAAGTAGCGCGTTAAAGTCAATGATTTTTCATTGGCTTTTTTTATTGTTTCAGTTCTAAAAAAAAGGAGTTGTCCATAATGTGTAATAATAAAGCGTAGCGGGGGAATGTGATGAAAGGATCACCGTTTTTACGTGGAACGATATTTTTAACGATGGCAACGATGATATCTAAAATGTTAGGGTTTATATATGTTATACCATTTACAGCAATGGTGGGTACGAGTGGGTACGTATTATATACGTATGCATACCGTCCTTATACAATTATGCTTAGTATTGCAACGATGGGATTGCCACTTGCCGTTTCAAAAATGGTTTCAAAATATGATCAACTCAATGATTATCACACTGTTAAGAGAGTGCTAAAGAGTGGTATCGTTTTTATGGTCATTATGGGCGTTATTTCTTGTTTAGCATTATATATGTTAGCACCACATTTAGCTAAACTTGTGATTGATGGAAATGATCAGTCGGGTAATAGTGTGGTAGCTGTCACACACAATATTCAAATTGTAAGTTTTGCGTTAATACTCGTTCCTGTAATGAGCTTGTTACGTGGTTTCTTTCAAGGTTTTCAATCTATGGGACCTTCTGCACTCAGTGTAGTTGTAGAGCAATTTTTTCGGGTCTTAACTATTTTGATAGGAAGCTTTGTCGTTTTATATGTTATAAAAGCTTCTGTTTCGTTGGCAGTTGGTATTTCAACGTTTGGAGCATTTATGGGAGCACTAGGTGGATTAAGTGTTTTAAGTGCGTGTTATATAAGAAGGAGAAAACATTTAAAGAAAAAAGAGATTGCCAGTATACCACAAACGACGAAAACTTTTTTTTCGTTGTATAGAGAACTGTTTACATATTCTATTCCTTTCGTTGTAGTAGGATTAGCGATTCCGTTATATCAGACGATTGATACATTTACAATTAATAAGCTACTTATACAAGTAGGATATATGCAAGGAGAAGCAGAAAAGATTAATGCGATTATTGGCCTTGTTCAGATGGTTGTACTTATCCCGGTTTCTGTTGCAACAGCTTTTAGTATGTCCCTTGTACCTGAGATGACGAAAGCTTATACAGCGGGAAATGAGAAGCTACTGTATAAACACTTTACAAGGACAAATTTATTAGTGGTAGGAATTACCGTACCGGCGGCGATTGGAATGATGATTTTAGCAAAACCAGTGTATACTCTTTTATTTGGTGCTGGAAATGATCCGGAGATGGGCAGTATTATTTTGCAGTACTATGCTCCTGCTTGTATACTATTCTCACTATTTACAGTAACCGCTGCCATGTTACAAGGAATTAATCAACAACAGAAAACAGTGCTAGGATTAGTAATCGGAATAACTGTGAAGATCGTTTTAAATATTGTATTGCTACCGTATTTTGATTATGTAAGTTTTATCATTTCAACATACGCTGGCTATACGATTTCAGTCGGCTTTAACTTGTGGATGCTTTCTAAATATGTTATAAAGGCAACATAAGCTTTTTTAAAGGCAGAGAACACTCTGTCTTTTTCTATGTTTACAAGATTTTTCTTAAAAAAACGTTTTCAAAATAATTTTTCTATTGAAATTTAATCGTTTGTTTCATATGCTGAAAATAGCGGTTCAAAAACTGTTGTTTAAGTGAGGTAGATTCCCACATGTAAAAAGAATCGGGGTGATAGTATGTTAAATATTTATTTAACAGACCGAAACGGAAAACTACAAGAGATTGAGGAAATGCAAAAGGGCTGCTGGATTAATGTACTTCATCCAACAGAAGAAGAAATTCAGTATCTAGTACAAACTTTAAATGTAGACTTAGATTTCATTAAAGACCCTTTGGATGATGAAGAACGCTCTCGTATTGAAAAGGAAGACAATAATACTTTAATTATCGTGGATATTCCGACAGTCAGACATGATGAAGAAGGAAATTCAATTTATGACACGATTCCAATAGGTATGATTGTAATGCCAGATTGTTTTGTTACTATTTGCTTAGAAGAAAATCCAATTTTTGAACGCTTTATTAATCAACGTATTAAAGAATTTTATACGTTTAAAAAGACGCGCTTCGCACTTCAGCTCTTATATACAATTTCTACTTATTATTTAAGATACTTAAAGCAAATTAATCGAAAAACAATCGATTTAGAGCACCAATTAAATAAGTCGATGAAAAATAAAGAAATTTTCACATTGCTCGGCCTTGAAAAAAGTTTAGTTTATTTTACAACATCATTAAAGGCAAATAAAATTGTAATTCAAAAATTAATGCGAAACAGTACATTTTTGAAAATGTATGAAGACGATCAAGATTTACTAGAAGATGTATTAATTGAAAATAAGCAGGCTATTGAAATGGCGGAAATATATAGTCACATTTTAAGTGGAATGATGAATACATTTAGTTCGGTTATTTCTAACAATTTAAATAGTGTTATGAAACTGTTGACTTCTATTACAATCATTTTATCATTACCAACGATGGTTTCTAGTTTCTTTGGAATGAATGTAAAGGTTCCGTTTGAAGGGGAAGCACATGGTTTTGTAATTGTACTTATAATATGTGTAACATTATCTTTCACTTTAGCATTTGTTTTTTGGAAGAAACGTTACTTTTAATGATAGGAAAGCTGCGCTAGCATAGTTATAAAACTGTGCTAGCGCAGCTTTTTTTGCTATGAAATCTCAATTTTGGAACAGAATATAACTTGTGAAATGTAATGTGTATGAAGGTTATGAATTCCATATAACTCTTGTTCAAATAATGAAATGGGGTTAAAATTACATATTGTTAATGAAAAGTTGGAGGAAATACATCATGGAATTGTTTCAATTACCGAAAGCATTCCTGCAAATGAATACAATCTTTATCTCAATATTAATCGAAGCACTTCCTTTTGTGCTAATTGGTGTATTTATTTCAGGATTCATTCAAATGTTTGTGACAGAAGATATGGTGGCAAAATGGATGCCTAAAAACCGATTTCTGTCTGTTTTATTAGCTACTTTTTTAGGTATGATGTTTCCTGGATGTGAATGTGGAATTGTTCCGATTGTAAGACGATTAATCGGAAAAGGGGTTCCACCCTATGCAGGAATTGCATTTATGTTAACTGGACCGATTATTAATCCAGTTGTATTATTTGCAACATATGTTGCTTTTGGAAGTAGTATGCACATGGTATGGTATCGTTCTATTGTAGCGATTATCGTAGCAATTATCGTTGGAATTATATTATCATTTATGTTTAAAGAACATCAATTAAGAGATGATCACTTCCCAGAAGTGAACCATAAGCGTCCGTTACGTACAAAAATGTGGGATGTATGTACACATGCTGTTGAGGAATTTTTCTCAATGGGAAAATACTTAGTGTTAGGAGCGTTAATTGCTGCTGCAGTTCAAACGTTTGTACAAACTTCAACATTGCTTGCTATTGGACAAGGTCCGTTTTCTTCATCAGCTGTAATGATGGGACTTGCTTTCATTTTATCACTTTGTTCAGAGGCGGATGCATTTATTGCTTCTTCGTTCCAAAGTACATTTTCAACAGCGTCACTTGTCGCGTTTCTCGTATATGGACCGATGGTGGATATTAAAAATATGTTTATGATGCTTGCGACATTTAAAACAAAATTTGTAATTGTTGTGACGGTTACAGTTACCCTTGTTGTTTATGCAAGCTCACTACTCATTTATGCGATGGGGTGGTAGGTTATGTTTCGAGCATATATATTATTAGGCTTTACAATTTTAATTGGACAGCTTCATATTTCCGGTAACATTACGAAGTATATAAATATGAAGTACGCCTATTTATCAAAAACTGCTGCTATTATTTTAGGTTTCTTAACGATTGTACAAATTATTATCGTTTTCCAAAAAGAGCACCAAAAGGAAAAAGAGAAACATGATTGTAGTTGTGATCATAGTCATTGTGGGCATGATCATTCGAAAGATGAGAATACATGGTGGAAAAAAGTGTTTTCTTACACGTTATTCTGTTTTCCAATCATTACAGGATTGTTTTTCCCAATTGCAACATTAGATTCCGATATTGTTAAGGCGAAGGGATTCCATTTTCCGGTAGCGCAAGCAGAAAGTAAAGATCCATTTATGACAAGACAATTTCTAAGACCTGACACGAGTATTTATTACGGGAAAGAAGGATATCGTGGTGTAATGGAAAAAGGGAAGAAAGAGTTTGTTACGAAAGATAATATCACTTTAAAAGATGAAGATTTCTTAAAGGGTATGGAGACAATTTATAATTATCCTGGTGAATTTACTGGTAAAACCCTGTCTTATAAAGGATTTGTTTTCCGAGATGATTCTTCTAAAAAGGAACAATATTTCTTATTCCGTTTCGGCATTATACATTGTGTTGCGGATTCGGGTGTATATGGTATGTTAGTTAAAAAACCAGAAGGGGTAGAGTGGAAAAATGATGATTGGATTCAGATAGAGGGAGAAATTTCAACTGAATTTTATCAGCCGTTTCATGCGAATATTCCAGTGTTAGAGGTAACGAAATGGAATAAAGTTGAACAGCCGAAAGAACAATATGTGTTTAGAGGAGCCGATTGATAAAATCGGTTCTTTTTTGTGGACTAAAAGTTCTAAAAATTGTTAATATTAAACGTGTAGTTCATGAGGTGTAGTGTATATTGGGATATTAGGGATAAATAATTAAAGGGGTGATAACAATGACTGAAGTAAAGGGTAAAACAGCTAATGAATCAAGGGTGTTTAAAACGAGTCGAGTATTTCCAACGGATTTAAATGATCATAACACGCTATTTGGTGGAAAGATATTGGCGGAGATGGATATGGTTGCTTCAATTTCAGCAACGAGACACTCGAGAATGGAATGTGTCACAGCGTCTATGGATTGGGTAGATTTCTTACATCCAGTACGTTCTTCAGATTGTGTTAGTTATGAATCTTTCGTAATTTGGACGGGAAGAACTTCTATGGAGATATTTGTGAAAGTAGTAGCAGAAGATTTAATTTCAGGTAAAAAACGTGTAGCAGCAACTTCATTCGTTACTTTTGTTGCGCTTAGTAAGGAGAATAATCCAGTTCCTGTACCGCGTGTTATCCCTGAGACAGAAGAGGAGAAAGAATTGCATCGAATTGCTGTGTTACGTGCAGAACAGCGCCATATTCGTAAGGCAGAGAGTAAGAAGGTAGCTACACTGCTAACTTTTTGATATAAAATACTTTCCTAGTGGTACTATTTTGTAATAGGTTAGGAGATTTTTGAAATGAAAAGCGGACACCTAAAAATAGGTGTCCGCTTTTATATTTTTTTCATCCCCATATCGTACTACAATAACTGCTTAGCAGAAGCAAGCAGCACCGACGATAATTAAGAGGATAAATAATACGACTAGTAGCGCAAATCCATTACCATGTGCGAAGCCCATTGTTATTTCCTCCTTTTATTTTAAGATACAACATACAATATGCAGATGAGCTCCTGTTTGATATGGACGTATATCATGCAATGACATATTTTTTGTATGATAATGTTTTAAAAAAGGAAAGATATAGGAATAACAGTAGTTAGAGAAAGGAACGTATCCATGAAGCGCTTTTTAATTGTAATAATTTGTTTTATAGGTGTATTCATATGGATGAACGTTGATGTGGAAATGGGGAAGAAAATGGCTAGTGGATATGAATTAGAAAAAATCCGATCAGGGGATTTTCAAGTATATACGAACGGTGATGAGTTATATAAAAGTTTATTTGAGGATATAAATCGTGCAGAAAAGAATGTGTATATTCATTTTTATATTGTAGGAAAAGATGAAATAAGCCAAAAGTTCTTACAGTTATTAGAGAAAAAAGCATCTAGCGGAGTAGATGTGAAATTGTCAGTAGACCGCATTGGCGGATATAAGCTTAAGAAAAAGATAATTGATCAATTAAAAGAAAAAGGCGTGAAGTTTACATTTAGTAAAAAACCTAAATTAAAAAACTTATTTTATTCTTTGCATCAACGTAATCATAGACGCATTGTTACTATAGATGGGAAAGTTTCGTACATTGGTGGCTTCAATATCGGAAAGGAATATCTTGGACAGGATCCTAAATTTGGTCCGTGGCGTGATTATCATGTACGCATCGAAGGGAATGGAGCTACTGATATGGAACGGAAGTTTGCGGAAGACTGGCAAGAAGATACGGGAGAAAAGTTTCCTATACACCAAGAGTTACCTGTACAAGGAAATGTAAAATATCAATACGTATTTTCGAATGGAAAAGGTTTATGGAAGGAGTATGGAGCGTTTTTAAAGAAGGCAAAACATTCTTTAATTATCGCTACACCATATTTTGTACCGAGTAAAGAAATGGTGAAGGGGCTGAAAGATGCATTAAATCGTGGTGTCCATGTAAAAATCCTCGTCCCATTTAAAAGTGATGCAGTATTGCTAAAACAGGCTGCCTATCCTTATTTGAAAGACATGTTAGATGCTGGAGCGGAGATTTATCAATATCGAAATGGATTTTTTCATGGGAAAGTAACAATCATCGATGAGGAAATGGTTGATATTGGTACAGCAAATTTTGATAATAGAAGTTTTTACTTAAATAACGAATCTAACTGTTTCATATATGATAAGACAGTCGTTGCTGACGTATGGAGTCGATTAAAAGAAGACTTTCATAAATCAAAACGATTTTCTGAAGAAGATTTTGAGAAAATTAGTAGATGGGATTGGTTTCTAGCAAGAATATCAAATGTTATCGCATCATATTTATAGTATAGAGATGAAATAGGAAGGGAGGCGCTTTAATGGATTATATGAAAGAATTGATGACATATAGTTACACACTTATATATAAAGTTGGAGAATACACGAGCAAGGTTCGAGATGAAGAATTAAAGGATATATTACAGCATCATTTGCCGTATATGTTACAAGCATATAATGAACAAGTGAATTTTCAAGAAGGAGAAAATATACAACATATAACTTGTAAACAAATGTGGCCGGAATTTACTGAAATGGATAGGGAAACAGATAATGAGTATACAGGGGATATTGGGATTGCTATTTGTTATATTTCACATTTGAAGCGATTAGCATTAAAGTTTGCTCAAGTTGCAGTGGAAGTTGCGAACCCAGAGTTTCGTTCTTTCTTGGAAAATTGTTTTGTGAAAATGAATCGTTATGCTTATAGTGTTTGGCAATATGTTGTGAAGAAGGAATATAAAATTAAACATTTATATGAAAATGAAAGTGAGAAGTTTGCGTGAAAAACTAAGACGGAATGAAAGGCGTCTTAGTTTTTTTATGTCTAATGAAAGGCTCAATTAGAAGAATTGAGACAAACCAGTTGTGTTATCAGAGTATTTACAAAAGTTTACAATATCTTTACTGTTTTTAAATCTTTCCTTTAAAAATAAAGAGTAATATGGGGTTGTACATATTCTATCAAAGGGAGGAAACGCAAATGAACAAATGGGTTAAGTCATTAGCTGCTATGGCACTTGCAAGTTCTTTATTAATGGTAGGTTGTAGTAAAGATGAGGATAAAAAGAAAGAGGATGACACAACTTCGCAGCAAGATGAAAAGAAAGATAAAGAAACAAGTGGAACAGAAAAATCTTCTGATTCGAAAGAAAAGAAATAAAGTGAATCTTTAATCAGTGGGGATTTTGTCCATCCCCACTGATTATTAGCCCACACCAATCGGGTATTTACGGGCAGTTATCTCCCACCTAATTTCCTCGCATTCGCCGAATTTACTGCCCGTTAATGCGGGATAAATGGATAATAGAGCTTCCTCACATATATGAGGGAGCTTTTTTGTTGCGTATTTGTAAGTTTTGCGGAAAAATAGAGAGAAAGAATGGAAGAGGGGATAATATATGAAAGTATGTATATTAGGAGCGACAGGTAGAGTAGGATCACACATTATGAAATTGGCATTACATGATTCATATGAAGTGACGGTATTAGTTCGTGATTTGAGTAGAGTGGAAACAGAGCATGAAAGGTTACATATTATAGAGGGAAATGTGTTAAACGGAAATGATATAAAGGAAGCGATTAAAGGATGTGATATTGTAATTAGTGCTCTTGGAACTGATCGGAATGGGACGTTAGAGAAGAGTTTACCGATTATTATAAAGCAAATGGAAGAAGAGGGCATAAAGAAAATTGTTACAATAGGAACTGCTGGTATTTTACAAGCACGAACAAACCCAAGTATATATCGTTTCCAATCAAAAGAATCGAAAAGAAAAATGACAACAGCTGCGGAAGATCATTTAGCTGCTTATGAAGCGCTGAATAATAGTAAACTATGTTGGACTGTTGTTTGTCCGACGCATTTAATAGATGGTGATGTAACCGGTGTATATCGAACTGAACAAGATATGTTGCCAACAGATGGATCGAAAATCACAGTTGGTGATACAGCTCAGTTTACATGGAGTTTACGTAATAAAAGCTTATACGAGAAAAGCCGAGTAGGTATTTCATATTAAAAAACCATCCCAAAATAGGGATGGCTAAAAAATGATATAGCATACAAAGATGATAATCATAATGATTTGGAGAATTGCTTTCGCTACTGTACTACTTAAAAAACCGACAACAGTTGCAATTCCGACTAAAAGGGCGTCTTTTGGCGCCTTTTTATGCATTAGTTCCGTAATAAATACAGATAAGAACGGTATGATAATAAGCCCGAATGGTGGGAAGAAGAACGATCCGACAATGATAGAAACCATACCAACACGTTCGCCCGATTTTGTACTTCCGTATTTTTTTAGGAAGTATCCATTCGCAATAAAGTCAGCAACGAAAATGAAGAGTGTAAAAATGACTTGAATAATCCAAAAAGATGTCGTTAACTCTCCGCCGTTTATTCCAAAATGATAAATGAAATAGCCAGCCCATACGGCAAGGATGCCAGGGATAATGGGGTATATAAAGGCAAGAAATGAAACAATGAAACAAGCAATGATACAAATTGTTAGTAAAACAGTCACTTTATAACTCCTTTGTAGTATCTAATTTATGTACAGCAATCTTTTTAATTTGATGCCCATCAAGTTCTAATGCTTTAAATTGAAAACCATCATATTCAACTGAATAGCCAGCCTCAATATTTAAATCAATTGATTGAGAGAGAAGCCAACCACCAATTGTATCTAAATCACTTTCATCGATATGTAGGCCAAACATATCATTTACTTCAGAAATGAGTACTTTCCCATCTAAAACAGTAAGCCTAGGAGTACGCTTTTCAATCATTGGTGATTCGTCTGCGTCAAATTCATCTTGAATTTCTCCGATAATTTCTTCAAGAATATCCTCCATCGTTAAAAGGCCAGCAGTTCCGCCGTATTCATCCATAACAATCGCCATTTGTACGCGGTTCTTTTGGAGGTGTATTAACGTTTTACGAATGGGAACTGTTTCAAATACAGTTAAAACAGGATGTATGTAGGCATCAAGTGGTTTGTAAATGCCTTTTGTTTGATTATGAAAAATCTCTTTCGTATTTATCATTCCAATAATATCATCTTTATCCTTTTCAATAATAGGATAACGTGTATACTTTTCAGTTGCAACGATTTTCATATTTTCTTCTAACGTATTTTCAGTAGATAAACAAACCATTTCAGTTCTAGGTACCATAATTTCTTTAGCAACACGATCATCAAATTCAAAAATATTATTTACATATTTATATTCGGTTTGATTAATTTCGCCGCTTTTATAGCTTTCACCTAAAATGAGTCGTAGTTCTTCTTCGGAATGGGCAAGTTCATTTTCTTTCGCAGGCTCTAAACCGAGTAATTTTGTGAAAAATATAGCTGCACTATTGAGAAGCCAAATGAACGGATACATAATTTTATCAAATAAAATAAGCGGTTTTGCAAATTTTAATGTGATTGCTTCAGCTTTTTGGATTGCGAAAGACTTAGGAACTAACTCGCCTAATACAACATGGAAAAAAGTAATCACACTAAAAGCAATAATAAAGGATAACGTGTTAGCCATTGTTCCAGTAATATTGATTTTTTCAAATAGTGGTCGCAGTAAATGTTCCACAGTTGGTTCACCAAGCCAACCAAGTCCTAAAGAGGTGATAGTAATGCCAAGCTGACAAGCGGATAAATAAACGTCTAAGTTAGATAAAACGCTTCTTGCAGCTAATGCTTGTTTATTACCTTCATTAGCAAGCTGGTCAATTCGACTTTTTCGTACTTTTACGACAGCGAATTCTGAAGCAACGAAAAAACCAGAAATAAGGATAAGTATAAAGATGAGAAAAATATTTAATATGTCCAAGTGTGTTCTTTATTCCTAATTTGGAATAAAGATGTCACCTCCTGTAATTATGTTATACTTTTATAATAAATCCAAATGAAAAGATTAGTCAAAGAAAATGGGTAAATAATGGTAGGTTTCTATAGTAGTTTTTTAATTTGCTGTTATTTTGTCCTCTATATAATAGGAATAACCGTCTACTTTTAATTTAAAGTAGACGGTTATTCTACGTTATGGTTTTGAAATACTTCTTGTTAAAGTGTATGTTTGCTGTTTATTGTAGTTTGTTGTCCATAGTGTTTGGAGAAAAGATAATACGCTGTATGGGATGTAAAGAAGTAATAAACCAATTGCGACAACTATAGGTGCATTTCCACCAAATTGAACGATAAATTGTAAGAGTCCGTTTACGTGAAAAACACATTCCATAAAAACAAATGAAAGAATAATGGAACTTAGAATAGATTTATGATTGGAAGTAAGCGCCATAAATAACGTATCAACAAGGAAGGCTGAATTTTTTATTTCGTATTCATTTGTATTATTTAAGAAAGGAAGCCATTTTTTTATTGCTTGCAGAACGATTATCATGGAAGTACTACATACGATGATAAAAGAGGAGAAGAAAGGAACCTTCATGAATTCCGCGATGTAGAGTAGTAGTAATAGTACTGAACATTGTAATATCACAGTACCAAAAGAATATGGTATCCAGCGCAATAAGGAAGTGCACTTTCTTATTGATCTCGGTGCTTTTAAAAATAGATGACCGATCCCTAAACTAATAAAGAAACCGATTACAAGAGTGAATGTGAAACGAACGATTGATAAAAAATATATTTCCCATATGTAGGGGAATAGTGGTGACGAATGGCTAGAAGTATGTATCATATTTTGTGTATTTATAATCTGATTTGCTGAGAAAAGGATAGGTTCATGCATCCAATCGATTCTTGGAATTGAAATAGAAAAAAGTTGTGCAAAGTCATGAAAAATGCTAATAAATCCAGTTGTGTAAGAGTAATTATGTGTAATGAATAATGCTGGAATAGGACTTATGACAAAAATAATAAAAATACCAACTATAAATTTACATATATGTGAGCGCAATAAGGACATACAACCACCTACTCTTAGAATATTCAGAAAATTCTTATTCTTATTTTAGCTTTTTTCAGGGGAAGTTACAATATATTTTTCTTTACGTATTGGTATATGGATAGTTTTAAATTATTTTTAGAAATTTATTTTATGTATGGGATGAATGAAAAGAAATGTAGGTAAATGTCGAAAGGATTAAATTGATTTTTCAAATTGGAAAGTGATACCATAAAGTTAAACAATGTTTAAATCATTGTTTAATCGATAAATTCTAGAGGGGGAGATAAGTTGGGGGAAAATGAAAACATATCAACGAAAGAAAAGATTTTAAATACAACCTTGGAGTTAATTAAAAACGAAGGTTTTGAAAGGGTAACGATAAGGAAAATTGCATCATTGTCAGATGTAAATATTGCGCTTGTAAATTACCATTTTGGTTCAAAAGAAAAGTTGATTAGTGAGGCGATTAAAGTTTTGTTAATTAGCTTCCAAGGCACTTTTTCTATTTTAGATGATATTACAGTACCAGCGAAAGAAAGATTAAAAATATTTTTATTTGATTATGTACTAGTAATTCGGCAATATCCTGAGTTAGTCAGGAAGATTATTGCAATGGGAACTACGGTATTTACATCTCAATACGAATATGGAGATTTTTTGAAGAGGCTAGGTTTTAGTAAAGTGAAGAATATTTTGAGCGAAATAACAAATGAAGCGGATCAGGAAATTTTAATGATGATGACAGTGCAAATATTTGGATCCATTTTTCTTCCAGCATTAATGATGCCAATTCTTGAATCAGGGGCAGATATAAGAGTACTACCTATAGAAAAACAGATTGATTTCCTATTTGAACGCTATTTTTATAAAAATTGAGATAGTGGGTGATAGAGATGGTTAGTTTCTTTAGAAAGCATTGGTATGATATAGGGTTAGTTGTGGCTATTGTTGTCGTTGTTTGTTTAGTCGCGAATTTGGGAGAAATAAGTGAAATAAAAGTACTGTTAGCGTTAAGTTTTGTAGCCATTTTAGTGCATCAATTTGAAGAGTATCGTTGGCCAGGTTATTTCGCTGGTCTGTTTAATGTAGTTATATTTAAAAGTGATATACCAGATCGCTATCCATTAAATACGCAATCTGCTATGGTAATAAATATTTTGATTGCGTATGTTTTTTATTTACTTCCGGTTTTCTTTCAAAATATAATATGGCTTGGGATGGCACCTATTTTAATGGGTTTCAATTCATATGGCATGGTATTTTTGCGAATATAAAAGCTAAAACAATATACAATCCGGGATTAGGTGCGGTTGTATTACTACATGTTCCGATTGGTTATGCATATATGAGATATGTTCTTTTACACAATCTGGCTACAAATTTGGATTGGATATTAGGGCTGATCTATTTTCTAGTAGCTACCTATTTTTTAATTATAAAAGGAAATATGTTAATGAAAAGTAAGGAGACAAATCATTATTTTTCTAAAAAGCAATTAGGTCCGTACAATGATGCAGTAAAGTGATCCAGAATTCAGAAGGGATTTTTGATGCTGAAGAGAGTACAAGTGAATGATTCATGAATAAATTATGACGAAAAAATGAATAATTTTCAGAAAAATAAAATAATATATTTATTTTTTTCTGAAAATATAATATAGTTATGGCACAGAAAGTATTTTAGCATAAGGAGGCTTTTTTATGAGGATTAAAGGGAATTATGTGCCAAAGAGGGAAGTTTTGTTTTGCTCAAGTTCAATTACGATAGGGGAAACGCTGGAACATTTAAATAAAACGGGGTATCGTTGTGTACCAGTTTTAGATGAAAAAAAAGAGAAGTTTTTAGGGAATGTATACAAAGTAGATATTTTAGAATATAAAGGTTCACTTGAAGATAATGTATTACAATTATTGAACGATAAAAATGGGTACGTGAGAGAAGACTCTTCCTTCTTTAAAGTATTTTTTACAATTAAAAAACTACCGTATTTATCAGTAGTTGATGAAAAAGGGGTCTTCCTTGGTATTTTAACTCATAAAAAAGTTTTTGAACTATTAGAAGATGCATGGGGAGTCCATTCTAGTAAATATTCTGTCATGATTGGAACACAAGATTATAATGGGGCCATTCAAAAATTATCGACAGTGCTAAAGAAATACACTGGTATTCAAAGCTTAATGACTTTTGATAATGATGCTTTATTAGTACGTAGAATAATGTTTACATTGGGAGAAGAGTTTGAAGATAGTGAATTAGAAACATTGCTAAAGGATTTAGAAGATCATGGATTTAGAGTTGTGTATGTTGAAGAGATGAATAATCCACGTGAAGTTGAAACGATAGACTAACAAGTAAAAGCCATCTTATTTTTTGATGGCTTTTACTTTCTTTTGTATAAAAATATTCAAATGTAATAAAATATAAAAATCGTAAATTTCTAAAAAATTTGTGTAATAGAATAAATAAAGGAGGTATGTGTGGATAATTTTGATTTTCAAAAAATTCTATTTAAAAATATGTTTTTATTTTTCAGCCAAGTATGTTACTATATGTGTGATAAAAACAAAGAGGTCTGACAACTAAACTCCACGTTATAACACTCTAATGACTTGAATATTCAAAAAAATCAAAAATCAATAATTAGAGTAAGAATAAGGGGAATGGAGAAATTATGGAGAAAGACATTGCTTTGTAAGGGGCATATTTTATCATCTTGAGCAGAGAGGAGGATGCATAGCATATTGTGAAAAGAGATATAAACAATGAAAAAGTGCTATGCAAATGAAAAGCATGAAGGGACGTTTAAGGCCAGGTGATACGGTAGCGATTGGTTTAATGTTATTTGCACTATTTTTAGGGGCAGGAAATTTAATTTTCCCGCCAGTTTTAGGTCAACAAGCAGGAGAAAATGTTTGGATTGCTACAATTGGATTCCTTGTAACGGGAGTCGGATTACCCCTATTAGCTGTAACAGCTGTCGCGTTTGTAGAGGGGGACTTGAAAGCGCTATCTTCTAGAGTTCACCCTATATTTGCGTTTATTTTCCCATTGATTAGTTATTTAGCGATTGGACCATTTTTCGCGATTCCGCGTACTGGAGCTGTTTCATTTGAAATGGGTATGAAGCCATTTCTATCAGAGACAATGGTTTCTGAGTGGTACATGCTATTTCTTTTCACTATAGTTTTCTTCGGAATAACGTGGTATTTATCATTAAATCCATCTAAATTAGTGGATTGGTTCGGGAAATTTCTTACACCATTGTTAGTATTGATTGTTGCTGTTATTGTCGGAAAAGCAATTATTGATCCAATTGGAGAACCGGCTGCACCTTTAGCTGCTTATAAAGAGAATGCTTTCTTTGGTGGATTTATTCAAGGATATTTAACGATGGATGCGATTAGTGCACTTGTGTTTGGGATTGTTGTTGTACAAGTTATTCGCTCAAAAGGGATAAAAGAGAGCGGACAAATCGCAAAAATAACAGTTGTATCAGGGATTATTGCTGTATTAGGCTTAACGTTAATATATTTATCACTTGCATATCTCGGATCTACAAGTACATCACTTGGTGTGTCGGAGAACGGTGGTCTTATTTTAACGAATGTTGTAAATGAGTTGTATGGAACAAGTGGCAAAATTTTATTAGGACTTGTAATTATACTCGCTTGTTTAACAACATCTGTTGGATTAACATCTGCGTGTGCTGGCTTCTTTACAAACTTATTCCCAAAACTTTCGCATAAAACGATTGTAACTATGGTATGTGTATTTAGTTTAATTGTATCTAACCTAGGGTTAACACAATTAATCACAGTAACATTACCAGTGTTAATGATCATTTATCCAGTTGCAATTGTATTAATCGTTCTTTCATATTTCCATAAATGGATAGGGAAGCGTAATACAATATATATCGGAGCTATTTTAGGTGCGTTGTTAATTAGTTTCTTTAACGGTTTAGAAAGTGCGAACATTAAAATTGATGCGATTTCTAATGTGCTACAAATGTTACCATTATATAAAGAAGGAATAGGATGGCTAATCCCATCATGTATTGGCGGGATTCTCGGTTTCTTCTTCTATAAATCAAATGAATCAAGTGAATTACAAAAGAAAGGTGCTTAGGCGCCTTTCTTTTTTTAAAGGGGATTTTTGTATTTTGTCTAAGTAATAATTGGGAGGAATGATAAAATGGCTAATTTTGAAGATTTTTTAACTTTTGATGTAAGAATTGGAACAGTAACACAGGCAGAGGAATTTAAAGAAGCGAGAGTGCCAGCGATTAAACTAGAAATTGATTTTGGGGAGCTTGGGGTCAAGCAGTCAAGTGCTCAAATTACGAAGAGATATAATCCAGAAGACTTAATCGGCCAGCAAATTGTTGCGGTTGTAAATTTTCCGCCAAAGCGTGTAGCTGGATTTAAATCGGAAGTGCTTGTATTAGGTGGAGTTCCTGAAGCTGGTGATGTTGTGTTGCTTCAGCCTAATATGGAACTGCCAAATGGAACAAAAATTAGTTAGTGTGAAGGTAGGGGCTAATATGGATATCGGACGAGAATATTTACAATGTGCCATTTCTAATTTCAAAACAACAAAGCAACAAGGAGAACGGGTACTTTCTCAATTATCATACGAACAAATACAATGGTCTTCTCATGAAGAAACAAATAGCATAGCGATTATAATGAAACATTTGCATGGTAATATGCGTTCAAGATGGACGGAATTTTTAACGTCTGATGGCGAAAAAATAGATCGTAACCGAGATGGTGAATTTGAAGGTGGCTACAATTCAAAACAAGAAGCGCTTGCTGCGTGGCAAGAAGGGTGGGAGTATGTCTTTAAAACGATGGATACTTTAACAGCAGAGCAGATTTTGCAGAAAGTATACATTCGTGGAGAAGAAAACACTGTCATGCAAGCGATCGAAAGGCAAATTTCTCATTATGCTTTACATATTGGACAAATCATTTACATTGGTAAAATGTTAAAAGAAAATGAATGGGAGTGTTTAAGCATTCCTAGAGGTCAATCTACTAGTTATTTACAGAAAAAACGTTCAACGTAATAATATGAAAGAAACCGATATAAAATAGGAAGCAAAAAAATAAGCCAATTGATAGAGGGCTCCGTGAACATTAGAATGCTGCCAGCAATAAGCCCATATGTAATAAGAAAGAAACCAAAGAGTGTATTTATAGGAATAAAACGTGAGACAAATAATTGCTGATTTTTGAAACAAGTGTTGTGAAACAAATAAAAGCGGAAATGCCATGTAGAGGTAATAAGATCTTTCCTTCTCGTTATTCTTTTTTTACATTTATGACAGATGAATGGTGGCTGCATTTCGTTACACTCCATTTTTGGAATTCATTAGTTTCGTAATAATTTGAGACAAAATTAAGTACAAAGTGTATATCCCTATATACGCTCCTGCAAGTAGAAAAAGTGGATTTAGTAAAATTCCATGAATGCTTGTCATGAAAACTAAATTTTGTATTAAAACATCATATATATTAATAGAAATAATTGTCCCGAGTACATACAGTGCTAAGTATGCGGAAATATGTAGCACAATACGAATTTTAGGATGTAAAGCAAACAAATAAAAAATAAATGATAAGACGATTGGTAATGTTCCTATTAGTAGCTTCAATTCATTTCACCTCATTAACAATATAGCCGGAATTTAAGCGGTCTATTCTCTAGAGCTTGTACATAACTTGAAATAGAGAGGGTGATAGTATGAATCGAGGCTTTTTTTACGTGAAATTAACAAGTGTACGCAAGTTAATTATATTTATTATTACTACGGTATTAGCGACTTTCTTTCTTATTAGTGTAATGGTAACTTCCATGAAAGAGACAAAGTCAACGTATTTATATAATTGGTTAAATGAGTTATCAATGAATGGTTACATGTACGTTATTGGGAAAGAGAATCATTATTTTACACAGGAGTACCGGAATTTGAATCAAGACTTTTCTATTTCTTCATTCCTCTTTTCGATGGCTACGAATATTCGTTTTGATGATGTACGTAGTTTTGTCGGGAAAGAACTTCCGGGATTTGGGAAATATGATACAGAAATCGTTATAGCAGGTGAAGGAACAAATTATTTCAACTTACCGATAGAATCGAGTGTTCCTCTTGAAGAAGTAGTGAAGGAACGGACTGGAGAAGCTGGACAAGTTCCTAAGCCTGATCCGAATAAAGAGAAGAAACAACCAGCTCAAACGACTGGAAAAAGACAAGTTGCATTGATTTATCATTCACATAGCTGGGAATCTTATTTGCCGTTACTTAACTTAACGAATGATCCAAATCCAAATAAAGCAACGAGTTCTGTAACGAATATTTCAATAGTTGGCGATCGATTGCGAGAACAGTTAGAAAGTGAAGGGATCGGTGCTACTAACGATAAAACTGATGTTGGTCAAAAATTAATAAGTAAAGGATTAAATAGTAATAGTTCTTATAAACTGTCACGAGAAATTGTACAAGAAGCGATGGCTGGTAATAAAGAACTCCAATATTTTTTCGATTTGCACCGTGATAGTGCACGGAAAAATGTCACGACAAAAACAATTGGAGATAAATCATATGCAAAGCTTGCTTTTGTAATTGGGAAAGGTAACAAAAACTATGAAAAAAACTTACAATTAGCAACTGCGTTACATGAGACGATTAGTAAGAAATATCCGGGAATGAGCCGTGGTGTAATTCAAAAAGGATTCCAAACAGGAAATGGAGTCTACAATCAAGACCTATCAGGACAAGCGATATTAATTGAAGTTGGCGGGGTAGATAATACAGAGGAAGAATTAAATCGATCAATTGATGCACTTGCTAAGGCATTTGGTGAATATTTTTGGCAAGCAGAAAAAGTGAATGGATAAAGTGAAATTTGAATTAGTGGTAGGCATTGCCGATGGTTATCAGCCTACATCAATTGGGGGAAAACGTAAGTGTACAGCTTAC
This sequence comes from Bacillus sp. FSL E2-0195, assembly GCF_038003645.1. NCBI lineage: Bacteria > Bacillati > Bacillota > Bacilli > Caryophanales > Bacillaceae > Bacillus > Bacillus sp. FSL E2-0195. Next base: position 1,960,100 of record NZ_JBBOPN010000001.1, read on the forward strand.
GTTTTTTGTTTGTCATGAAATGAGGATGAAAAGATGTCACATTATAGACATAATTTGTAATTGCTATAGTAATATCGAAATTTGTCTATTTATAATAGGAGAATTAGAAAGGGATTTTCGCAAAAATATAGAAAATCTTTTCACAAGGAAAATTTTTAACTAACAGAATGGGTAGGGGATTAAGGTGATACGTGAGATTAGAGTAGAAGATGCAGCATCATTTTTACAATTAAGTAAGCAATTAGATGAAGAAACGAAATTTATGTTATACGAACCAGGAGAACGAAAAACTACAGTAGAGCAACAAGAAAAGATGGTCCACCGTTTTATAGAAAATGAATATGCGACAATATTTGTAGCAGTTGAAGAAGAGAGAATAGTAGGGTTTATTTTAGTTGATGGAAATAATATTCAAAGAAAGAGACATGTGGCAGGCATTGTAATTGGCATTTTGCAAGAGTATAGTGGCCGAGGTATTGGAACGAGTTTGTTTAAAGAAGTAGAGAAGTGGGCAAGATTACATGATGTATGGCGTTTAGAATTAACGGTAATGGCCCACAATACAAGAGCTCAGGCACTATATAGCAAAATTGGATTTGAACAAGAAGGTGTCAAAAAATCTGCTCTTATCATCGATGGAAAAGGTATCGATGAGTATGAAATGGCCAAATTATTAAAATAAGAGGTCGTTATATGAAAAAAAGATGGGCACTACTTGGTATCGTAGCAATGATACTGATCATTGGAGTAGCAGGAATAAATTATAAGATGTACAAGGAGCAAGAGGCGAAGGAAGTAAATGTAAACAATATATTTCCGAAAGCTAAAGAAACGATTGCTAATATGGATGGGGATATCGCAGTCATTAGTAATCCAAGTTCGATGCTTGTACTTGTGAATAAAAATAGGCGTTTACCAGATGGGTATAGACCGCCAGATTTAGTTGTTCCGAAAGTACGTTACTCTAGTGAAGGTGATCAAGAGAAGAAAAAGATGAGGAAAGAGGCAGCGGTGGCACTTGAGGAAATGTTTCAGCAAGCCAATAATGAGCGGATTTTCCTTTTTGCAGTCTCTGGATTTAGATCTTTTGATCGACAAAAAGCATTAAATACAATGTATAAAAGACAAGATGGAGAAGCAAAGACAGCAATGTCTAGTGCAGTCCCTGGTACGAGTGAACATCAAACAGGACTAGCTATGGATATTACATCTCAATCTGCTAAATTTCAGCTAGAAACTGTTTTTGGGGAGACGAAAGAAGGAAAGTGGCTTTCTGAAAATGCCCATAAGTTTGGTTTTGTTATTCGATATACGAAAGAGAAAGAAGGGATTACCGGTTATCGTTATGAACCGTGGCATGTACGTTATGTTGGGAATCCGCAAGCTACATATTTATATGAAAACCAACTAACGATTGAAGAAGTAACGCAGTAATGAATTGAGGGGAGAGGGCTAAGATGACGATGTTATATAAGAAAAAGGTACATGCATATATTACGAGAGAAAAAGAAGGGGTTATGCAACTACTCGTTTTTAAACATCGTGATATACGAGAGGCTGGTATCCAAGTGCCAGGCGGGACGGTAGATGAAGGCGAAACGTTAGAGGCAGCAATTTTACGTGAAGTACAAGAAGAGTCAGGACTACGCCATTTTTGTATCGAGCGCTTCCTTTCTGATTACATTATTTATATGAAAGAAAAAAAGGAATATCAAAAACGTCATTTTTTCCACATTTCATTATTAACAGATGTGAAAGATACGTGGGAACATATAGTAAGTGCTGGTGAGGAAGACAAAGGTTTAGTATTTTGTTATGAATGGGTTGATATTAACAAATGCCCTGAATTAGCAGGTAAACAAGGCGAGTTTTTACATTTGTTAGAAGAGGTATATGTAAAATAATAAAAAGAGTCTGAGGCGATATTGTATTCGTTTCAGACTCTTTTTATTTCTCTGGAAATTAAAGGTTTTTAAACTGGTGAGTTGAATTTCTTTAAAGGGATTGTAGCTGTTTATGCGAGGAGCGGAGAAAATGAAAAAGTAATAGATACATGTCATATATATAAGGGCTTATAAAAGGAGAATGAAAATGGAAATTCAGTTTAATACATTATTGCAAAAAGAATTAACAATTCATGATATTCAAAAGGAAATGGAAGCTGGGAAGTTAACTTCAAAAGAACTAGTCATGTATTATCTTCATAGAATCGCAAAGTATGACCAAGATGGACCGAAAATCAATTCTATTTTAGAAATTAATCCAGATGCTATCTTTATTGCAGAAGCGCTAGATCATGAAAGAAAGACAAAAGGTGTAAGAGGCCTATTACATGGTATCCCTGTTTTACTTAAGGATAATATTGAAACGAATGACTCAATGCATACAAGTGCAGGTACGATTGCCCTGGAACAAAATATAAGTAGTGAAGATGCATTTCTCGTTACAAAACTTCGAGAAGCAGGAGCAATTATAATAGGTAAAACAAATATGACAGAACTAGCAAATGCAATGTTTTTTGAAATGTGGGCTGGATATAGCGCTAGAGGCGGTCAAACGATTAATCCTTACGGTACAGGAAAGGATGATATGTTTGTTGGTGGATCGAGTACAGGATCTGCCGTTGCAGTTGCTGCTAACTTTACTGTATTATCCGTTGGAACAGAGACAGATGCTTCTATTTTAAGTCCAGCTGTTCAAAACTCGGTTGTAGGTATTAAGCCGACTGTTGGGTTAATTAGTCGTAGTGGAATTATTCCTTTCACTTATTCACAAGATACAGCTGGGCCATTTGCTAGAACGGTAACGGATGCTGCAATTCTATTAGGGAACTTAACGGGAGTGGATGAGATGGATGTAGCCACTCATAAAAGTGAAGGAATGGCATATCAAGATTATACACCTTATCTCGATGTAAATGGATTAAAGGGAGCAAAGATTGGCGTATTTAACAATGCTCCAAAAGACTATTACGAAAATGGTGAGTACGATGAAAAATTGTTTGAGGAAACGATCCAAGTATTACGTAGTGAGGGAGCGACAGTAGTAGAAGATATTGATATTCCGTCTTTTCATAGGGAATGGAGTTGGGGAGTTCCACTTTATGAGCTGAAGCACAGCTTGGATAACTATCTTTCTAAATTACCTTCTACTATTCCAGTACATTCTATTTCGGAGTTAATGGAGTTTAATAAAAACATAGCAGAAAGAGCTTTGAAATATGGACAAACTAAGTTAGAAAGAAGAAAAGATTTTCCTAATACGTTAAGAAATCCAGAATATTTAAACGCAAGATTAGAAGATATATTTTTTTCGCAAAAACAAGGTATTGATTTTGCGTTGGAAAAATATAACCTGGATGCGATACTGTTCCCTTCTTATATAGGATCTACTATATGTGCGAAAGCAGGTTATCCGTCTATAGCAATGCCTGCGGGATATATGGATAATGGGAGGCCTTTTGGAATTACTCTTGCAAGTGCTGCTTTTAGTGAAGGGGCATTAATTAAACTAGCATATGCTTTTGAACAAGCGACAAAACATAGGAAGATTCCCAACTTGTCATGAATAGAATAAACAAAAAGGACAGGAATTCCTGTCCTTTTTGTTTTAATGATTAAAGTGAAATATCTTTCTGCTCCGTCTTCTGATATTTTAATAAGTTAAAGGATAAACAAGCAGAACATAAAATAAGAAAAGCGGCGATAATATAAATAGTACGAACGCCGAACATATCAGTAATAATTCCAACGCTAAGCATAGAAAGACCAGAAGCTGTCGAGAGAAGTGCACCATGAGCTGTATACATCTTCGATAATAAAGAAGGAGTGACGCTTGATTGTAAAACCGTCGTTTGAGAAATATCTCTAATTTGATAACATGGCCCCATTAGAACACAAAGAAATAGAGCAATAAATCCGCTACTTGTCATACCATATAAAAATGTAAGAATACTAAACATAAGAGAGCCTATCGCCATGGAGCGTATTAAATTTTTTTGAATATATGTACTCATTTTCCACGCTAATATCCCACCAATTAATGTGCCGACGTAATAACTTGTGTTAATATATCCCCACCAATCTTCGCCTTTATGAAGAACAGTCGTTACATATGCCATCGTAATAGCACCGATCCATATCGTCCCTGCGAAAGTTTCAATTAAGTCCATAATTGTAACGATGCGCAGAGACGGGTGTTGAAATAACAGTTTCCATCCTTCTAATAATGCAGTAGTTTTCGAAGAAGTGGGTTCTGCTACTCGTTCAGCTTGTATAGATTGTAATGAAAGGTGTAATGTAATACATCCGAAAATCATCAATATGTTATTAATCATGAGTGTCGAAGTAACGCCAATGAGAAGAACAATTATGCTTGTAAATGAGTATGCAGCGGCTTGTATAATTTGTGTTGAAAAGGAAAAGACACTATTTACTTTTACTAATTTTTCTTGTGGTGTTAAGCGCGGGATAACGGCGTATAGTAGAGGAGCGCTCCAGCCACTACATAATGAAATGAAAATAACAAAAGTTAAAAGAGCAGAAATGTTTGTTGATAGTATAGGAAATAATATCATTAACAATATTAAAAGAGCTGTTTTAATCCATTGTAGAGTATATAGCAATGAATAAGATGGAAACCGATTCATTATAAGTGGTGCAGAGGTGTTCGCGATAAGATTTGTGATAACCTGTAATAATGGAAAAAGAGCAGTAATTGTAGCTGATCTAGTTGTGATATAGATGTGAGTTGTAATAATCATTATGTATACAATGTCAGCGAGAGTAATGCATATTTTGGAGCCCAAATAGTAAGTTAGTGAACGTTTAGGCAATAAGAATACCACCTTTCAAATCAATACTGCTTTTAATTTTAATTATTATAATCTGTAAGTTATATTTTTGAAAGAATTAAATTTTTTGTCATTTTTTGAAAGGGATTTTCGTGTATAATGAAGAATATATTAATATAGCATTTTATTAATGCTTGTTGTAACAGCGAATACATATAATAGCTTGTAGCAAACGCCCCCTCTATGAGAAAGGGCGGATAAACCATTCTTTTCTTCATATACATATAGAAAATGAGAAAGAAAGTGAGGGTTGCATATGGCTGGATGGGTGATTTGGTTTATAATAGCGGGTATTTTATTTATTGCAGAAATGTTGTCGATTACGTTTTACATGCTTTGGCTTGGAATTGGAGCTGTTGTCGGAGGTCTTATTGCTTTGTTTGCTCCTGATGCACTATTTTTACAAGTTGTTGTTGGGGCGATTGTAAGTTTAACATTGACTTTCTTTACGAAAAGAATTTCTAAAAACTTTCGAGAAGCAAAAGGTTTTACTGATACAGTAGATAAACTTGTTGGTAAAAAGGGAATTGTTATGCAAACGATTACAAGCGAAGTGAACGGTATTGTGAAAGTGGATGGAGATACTTGGACAGCTATTTCGGATACTCCTATTGATGCTGGAGAAAAAGTCGTTGTTATACAGAGGCATAGTACTATTTTACAAGTGAAAAAGGAGAGTGAATAAATATGGCAGTAGCATTAACGTTAACGATTATTTTCGCATTGATTGTCGTTGTATTTATTGCATTGACAATTAAAATTATTTCTCAGCAAAAAGTTGGGGTCGTTGAAAGGTTTGGTAAATTTCAACGGATTATGCACCCAGGATTAAATATTCTAATCCCAATTGTAGACCGCGTTCGTGTATATCACGATTTACGTATTCAACAAACGAATGTACCACCACAAAAGGTAATAACGAAAGATAATGTACAAGTAGAAATTGATACAATTATTTTCTATCAAATTGTTGAACCAGAGCTTGCGACATATGGTATTTCAAACTATGAATATGGTGTTCGTAATATTACATCTGCAACAATGCGTCAAATTATTGGTAAAATGGAGCTTGATGAAACATTATCAGGTCGTGAAAAAATTTCAACAGAAATTCGTTTAGCACTTGATGAAGCGACAGAAAAATGGGGCGTTCGTATTGAACGTGTCGAAATAGTCGATATTAATCCACCAAAAGATGTGCAAGTATCAATGGAAAAACAAATGAAAGCAGAACGTAATAAACGTGCGATCATTTTAGAAGCTGAAGCAGCGAAACAAGATAAAGTCCTTCGTGCTGAAGGGGAAAAACAAAGTAAAATTTTAATGGCTGAAGGGGATAAAGAAGCACGTATTCGTGAAGCGGAAGGTATACGAGAAGCGAAAGAATTAGAAGCGCAAGGGGAAGCAAGAGCGATTGAGGAAATTGCAAAAGCAGAACAAAATCGAATTGAGTTACTTCGTGCAGCAGATTTAGATGAGCGCGTACTTGCTTATAAATCATTTGAATCATTGATTGAGGTTGCAAAAGGACCAGCGAATAAAGTCTTTATTCCGTCTAATGCAATTGAAACACTTGGTACTCTTGGGGCAATTGGGGAAATCTTTAAAGAGAAACAAACGAAGAAATTACCTTCGTCAGATACAGAAAAAGAACAATAAGAGTGAGGAAGAGAAATGGGCTGCCATTTCTCTTTTTTTTTTGCGTATATTACGAAAGGCTTGTACATATCCATGTATAAAGAAGGTGATACAGTGAAGAAGTATGCAACCCGTATACATGGGAAGAAACTAATCTCATTACTCTTTCTATATGCACTAGTCACAATTATTATTGCGTCGATTTTGACGTCGCTTTTACATACAATGAAATCGAATTACGCGAATCAATGGTTTGGAAAAGTATCGATGCAAGGTTTTGTTCAAATGCTAGAAAGTGAGAATCGCTATTACGGATTTGATTATTTTAAGCAGAATAAAAGGGAGTCATTTGGAAATTTAATGTTCTCGATTGCGACGGATTTGAAAATTAAAGATTTAAGAACGTTTGTCGGTAAAGAAGTGCCTGGTATGTCAAAGTATTACTCTAACATTATCGTAGCTGGGGAAGGGACAAACTTTACGAATATCCCAAATGAATCTAGTGTACCGATTGAAGAAGTAACGAAAGAGCGAGAAGTAGCAAAAGATAAAGTTACAGAAGCTGAAAAGAATAATCCGGTTCAGAAAAAGAACGGAGCGAAAAAAGGTGAAAGTGCAGTATATATTTATCATACACATAGCTGGGAATCTTTCTTTCCGTTATTACCAGGGGCTACCGATCCATCAAGTCCAGATGTAAATGTGTCCTTACTAGGGAAACGGATGAAAGAACAACTTGAAGGACAAGGAATTCCGGTAGTTCATGATAAAACGAATATGGGGGATTTATTAGCGAGTAAAAAATGGAAATGGCCGCAATCATATAAAGCGTCTCATGAATATGTAAAAGAAACATTAGCACAAAATAATAAAATTGCGTTTCCGATTGATATACACCGTGATGATCAGCGGAAGAAGGTAACAACAAAAGTAATTAACGGGAAATCGTATGCAAGATTATATTTTATAATTGGGATGGAAAATGAAGGGCGTGCTGAAAATGAAAAAATTGCAAGAGCAATCAATAGTTATTTAGATGAAAACTATTACGGATTAAGCAGAGGAATCTTTCCAAAGTATAAAAAAGATGGAAATGGCGTTTATAATCAAGATTTATCTAAAAATGCGATGTTAATTGAAGTTGGTGGTGTTGATAATACATTAGATGAATTATATAACACAATTGATGTGTTGACGGAAGCGTTTAGTAAATATTATTGGAACAATGCGGAGAAAGTGAATGGGTGAGGAACGGGAAACCGTTCCTTTTTGTTAGGAAAGGTAAGAATGTGATATAATGGAATCTTGTGAATATTAAATGAGGAAGTAGGGGGAATATGCAAATAATATTAATACGCCACGGTGAATCAGAAGCTGATATTTTAAATGTACATGAAGGGCGAGCTGACTTTGAATTAACAGAAAAGGGAAGACAGCAAGTGCAAAGACTTGTACAGAAAGTGAAAGCAGATTTCCCGCCAGATTTCATTTGGGCAAGCACATTAAAACGTGCCCGCGAAACTGGTGAAACATTAGCAGGAGGAATTGGGTGCCCAATTCAACTAGAAGAAGAATTAATGGAGTTTAATAATGGGGTACAAGCAGGGTTATCATTTGAAGAAGCGAAAAAATATCCAGAGCCAAAATTTCTTCATGATCGTTTTGAAAACGGGGAATCATTTATTGAATTTAGAATGAGAATAGAAGGAATTTTTTCTAAAATCGTGACAGAGAATACATATGACCGAATTGCAATTGTTGCACACGGTGGTGTAATAAATAGTATTTTACGAGCGTTTTTCCAAATGCCAATTAGCATGGACTATTATTTTAAAATGGGAGATACGGGAATTAGTTTGATTGAACTTACGGATAAACAGAAAACTATTCATTTTATAAATGATACAAATCATTTAGAGGGAATGTAAGAGGATATGTACAAAGTTGTATTTTTCGATGTGGATGGTACTCTTTTAAGTGAGATTGATAGAAGTATGCATGAAAGCACAAAAGAAGCGATACAAAGGTTAATAGATAAAGAAATTCACGTAGTTGTTACAACCGGGAGACCATATAGTTTATGCTCACAATTTAAAGAGCTGGGCATAAATACGTTTATTTCTGCAAATGGTGCACATATAAAATGTGCTGATGAAGTTATACATAAATCGGTACTTTCAAGTGGAATTGTTCATGATATTTCAAATTTTGCTGAATTACATGGTCACAGTGTTTCTTATTTTACAGAGGAATTTGTAATGAATGGTATTGCCTCAAAAGACGAACGTGTAATACGAGCATTAAATGAAACGTTAAATTTAGAGCGGTATCCTGACAAAGTTAGAAACTTATCAGAAGAGATTTATTGTGTATGTCTGTATGCTGATGAAACAGAAGCTCAAAAATTCTTTGAAAGATATCCAGCACTTACGTTTGAACGTTTTCATGGTTACGTTATGAATGTGTTGGAAGATAGTAAAGTATCGAAGCTAACTGCAATTCAAAAGGTATTGGAACATCTGAAAATTTGTAAATCAGAAGCAATTGCTTTTGGTGACGGTGGAAATGATGTTGAGATGTTACAGTATGTAGGACTAGGAATTGCGATGGGGAATGGTGGAGAAGAGTTAAAAACAAGAGCAGATTTCGTTACAAAGAAGGCGAGTGAAGGTGGTATTTTATTTGCCTTAAAAAAGTTTAATGTCGTCTAACATACCTTTATTGAAATAAAGGTATGTTAGGATCTTTAACGTGCTCACATAATAAAATATGAATTTGCCCGCGATGATGATAAAAATGTGCAACGATTTCAAGCAACCATTCGAATCGAGAGTAAGAAATACCCCAATAAGCAGTCATAATTTCCGCTAATTCTTCATTGGAATAGGATAAAAAAGTTTTAGAAAGTAAATCGTACCCTTGTATCATCGTTTGCGCTATTTGAGTAATTGTTTCTGGTGTTTGTTCTATATAAAAGGTATGTAAGTCTTTTTCCGTAATACCATTTAATATGAGTAAATCAGCATGGAAAATAAGGGAAAGATGTGTGCACATTTCAAATAATGACCGCTTTGATTCAATCGGCTTTATTTTCAAATCACTTTCAGTATATTGGTTCAGTATTTGAATGGAAGTATCGATAGCAATTTTAACTTGATTCAATGCAGATGGAACAAACATTGTAATTATTCTCACCTCCGTATATAATAGTTTCTTAAGGGTATTATATCATACTCAAAATTCCGAAAATTCTAGTAGTTTGACTAGCATAGTGAAAAGTATTATATTGTAAAAGGTCATATGAAACGTGAAATAGAATGGAATGTAATTATTGAGTTAGGAGTTAGACCAATGAGCTTGAAATATGGAAGAGATACAATTGTTGAAGTTGACTTAAATGCGGTAAAACATAATGTAAAAGAATTTAAAAAACGTGTGAATGATGAAAATATTGCAATGATGGCTGCTGTAAAAGCGAATGGGTATGGTCATGGGGCAGTTGAAGTTGCGAAATCGGCTATTGAAGCAGGAATAAACCAACTTGCAGTTGCATTTGTAGATGAAGCAATTGAATTAAGAGAAGCTGGAATCACTGTGCCTATTTTAATTTTAGGATATACACCAGTAGCAGCTGTAGAAGATGTAATTCAATATGACGTTATGATGACTGTTTATAGAGTAGAAGATTTACAAGGTATAGATGAAGTTGCAAACCATCTTCAAAAGAAAGTGCGAATTCATGTGAAAATTGATACAGGAATGAGCCGTATTGGTTTACAGGAAGAAGAAGTTAAACCGTTTTTTGAAGAGTTAAAACGTATGCGATATGTAGAAGTAGTAGGGATGTTTACACATTACTCTACCGCCGATGAAATAGATAAAACTTATACAAATATGCAAACAAGATTGTTTGAGAAAGCTGTAAATACAGCGGAAGAATTAGGAATTCATTTTCCATATATTCATAGTTCAAACAGTGCAGGATCAATGGAACTTAGTAACACATTTCAAAATATGGTTCGTGTCGGTATTGGAATTTACGGTATGTATCCTTCAAGAGAAGTGGATCATACAGTTGCTTCCTTACAGCCAGCGTTGTCTTTAAAATCAAAAGTAGCTCATGTTAAACATGCGAAGAAAAATCGTGGTGTTAGCTATGGGAATACTTATGTAACAACGGGCGAAGAATGGATTGCAACTGTACCGATTGGTTATGCTGATGGTTATAATCGTCAGCTATCTAATAAAGGGCATGCACTAATAAACGGAGTACGAGTACCTGTAATTGGCCGTGTTTGTATGGATCAGCTTATGCTAGATGTTACAAATGCAATGCCAGTACAAGTAGGAGACGAAGTTGTATTCTACGGCAAACAAGGTGAAGAAGAGATTGCGGTGGAAGAAATAGCAGATATGTTAGGTACAATTAATTATGAAGTTACATGCATGTTGGATAGAAGAATTCCACGTGTTTATAAAAAAAATGATGAAACGACTGCGGTTGTAAATATACTAAGAAAAAAATAAGAAAAAACTGAATCGATATGATTCAGTTTTTTTATTTTTGACAAATGAAAAATGTTCTATTTATACCGTGTAGTTGTATATTGTTACATCCTACAGATTTTAAAGAGGTAATAATTTCGTCTCTAAAATAACATGATTCCTCGGTAGAAAAGTCACTCCTATTCCAACAATCTATAATAATCATACTTTGTCATAATTTCAAAACCACATTGTGTATATAGTTTTAAAGCATTGTTATTTTTCGTTTCGACGTCTAGTTCAATTGTTGAAACTCCTTCTGTAATAAGTGTATGTACCATATAACTAAGAATATCTTTACCATATCCTTTACCTTGATAAGAAGGATGAACTGCAAATCCTGATAGTGTAGTAGATTGCTCTTGCTCAGTAACTGTAATCGTTCCTATCACTTTTTCATCGATAAGAGCACTGTAAACTTGATGGGAAGATGAATTCATCATCTTTTGTAACCATGTGGATGTATTTGCTGCTGAATCTCCAAAAGCTTCACTAGCGATTTCTATAAGATCAGGAAGTAATTCAGAAGATGCAACAGTAAGATTAATATTATTTTTCATTGTTTTTTGTGCTTCGTTTGTTTTGAACTCCATACCGTATTCACTGTATAAATAAGGAAAGTTCATTTGTTTTGCAAATGATTTCCCTGAAATAGAGTCACCATTAATTATAAGAAGGGCTTCATCTGCCTCTCTTTTTTGTATTTCTTTCATTGCGGTTTGTAAAAGAGTAGTGCCTATATGTTGTTTCCTATAGTTCGGATGAACAAACCCTATTAACTCCAGTTTTGTTGGTCTCTCAAAGTCATACATACTTAATGCACCGATTAATTGAGTATCATCATAAAATAGAAAATCATTTACCACTTCTATATTACGGGCAGTTAAAAAGTTTATATGTAAATCTGACGAGTAATCAATTTGATCGTGTTGTCCGCAAATATGAGATAAATCTTTCATTTGCTGAATTTCGTTTGCTGTTAAAGATTTCTTTTGTTCAATATTCATTTCATAATCCCTCTCATTCGTATTTAAAAATAGGATGGATGACGCAACCACTTGTCTAACTCCACACTGCCCTGAATAGATAATAACCGGTACAAATATCGATAGGGATGTCTACATTCTTCAAGACGAGGAATGGGCATAAGGGTTTCGTAACCTTGTTTAAAAGCATGAGCCTCTTTTTCTGTAAGTACATATTCTAATCCAATAAAATCAAACTCTCGTGGAGCAATTGCATAAGCTTCTGTATCTACTAAACCAGTAATAGATTGATCATCTGATAAAAACTGGGTAGGATCCATATCAATTAAAACGAGTGTAGATTCCTTCGGTGACGGCAAGGAAGATAGCTGTGACTCAAAAGTATGAAATGCGTTTTGGATGCTCGCGTTATCGGAATAGAACCTATTTACAAGATCTTTACTGACTTTTAATATGTGAGATTTAAATTCTTCTAGTGGAATGTGGAAAGTATTTGATGGGTTTCCTATAAACTCTGCTTGAAACGAATGAATTTCTGCTAGTCCTTTTCCAAGGCTGAATAAAATAGAATCAGGTTGTCCGAAAAATGATTGCAGCGTATTTCCGGTTAGTTTTTCGACGATTACATACTCTCGCTCATTTAAAACATGTTTTTGCAAAATAGTCGGGATGGGCAAGGTAGTATGCTTTTTCAATAATGCGTGTATTGTTTCTAAATGATGTACATGCCTTGGATCAATTCCAAAAAGGTTTTTACATCCCCACCAAAAATCATTGTTGGGCTCTTCAGTCATTTTTGAGGAACGAACAATAACTTCTTCAGTTTCTGTTTTAACAAGAAACACGTCGCTTGCATGGTCTTCATAGCCCGGATGTAGTGCTTGAACAGATATAATAGGTGAAATGAATAGTTGTTGTAGCATGAAAGGACTCCTTATTCTGTAAATTCTATAAATTCATTATATAACAGAATACGTACCAAGTGGATAATGATGGGGACAACATAGAACTTAAATAAATTTATGGTGAGAAATCAGTGTGAAAATTATATTTTTCTAGTTTTGTATGAATTATCAAAATAATGTTTCTGATGATAAATCTGAAAAATGCCTGAATGTAAATCCCGTATTTTTCAATAAATGAAAGGTTAAGTCTACTTTTATAAGAGTTATAATGTAGGTTATGAAAAATATTTCTCAATAATAAAATGAAGAGAAAAATATGAAGAAGTAGAATAGATTACTTAATAGTTTTAAATTAATTAATATGATTAACTATTGATTATATTAGATAGGAGAGAATATTATGGCAAATGTACTCGTAATAAATTTCCCTGGAGAAGGTCATATAAATCCGACTTTAGCTATTGTAAGTGAGTTAATTCGGCGAGGGGAAACAGTTGTTTCGTATTGTATTGAAGATTATAGAAAGAAGATTGAAGCAACAGGTGCAGAATTCCGAGTGTTTGAGAATTTCCTCTCTCAAATTAATATTATGGAACGAGTAAATGAAGGTGGGAGTCCTTTGACGATGCTATCTCATATGATTGAAGCATCAGAGCGTATTGTTACTCAAATTGTAGAAGAAACAAAAGGGGAAAAGTACGATTACTTGATATACGATAATCATTTTCCAGTAGGACGTATTATAGCGAATGTTTTAAAATTACCTAGCGTTTCTTCTTGTACAACGTTTGCTTTTAATCAGTACATTACTTTTAATGATGAACAAGAATCGAGACAAGTAGATGAAACTAATCCATTATATCAATCTTGTTTAGCGGGAATGGAAAAATGGAATAGGCAGTATGGAATGAAATGTATTAATATGTATGATATTATGAATCATCCTGGTGATATTACTATTGTATATACTTCAAAGGAATATCAGCCGCGTTCAGATGTATTCGATGAATCGTATAAGTTTGTCGGTCCATCAATTGCTACTCGAAAAGAAGTAGATAGCTTTCCTATGGAAGATTTAAAAGATAAACAATTGATTTTCATTTCTATGGGAACAGTTTTTAATGAACAACCTGAGTTATATGAAAAATGTTTTGAAGCGTTTAAAGATGTAGAAGCGACAGTCGTATTAGTTGTTGGTAAGAAGATAAATATAAGTCAATTTGAAAACATTCCGAATAACTTTAAGTTGTATAATTATGTGCCGCAATTAGAAGTATTACAGTACGCTGATGTATTCGTGACACACGGTGGTATGAATAGTTCGAGTGAAGCACTATATTACGGTGTCCCGTTAGTTGTAATTCCGGTAACAGGAGATCAGCCTTTAGTTGCGAAACGAGTGAGTGAAGTAGGAGCTGGAATAAGGCTTAATCGTAAAGAATTAACTTCTGAATTGTTACGTGAGACTGTAAAGAAAGTAATGTATGATGTAACGTTTAAGGAAAATAGTCGTAAAGTTGGAGAGTCACTTCGAAATGCTGGTGGGTGTAATAGAGCAGTTGATGAAATATTTAAAATGAAAGTGAATTCATACTTAAAACTTAAATAAATGTTTGGAGCACACTTACTGAAATACGTAAGTGTGTTTTTATAAATAAATTACATAAAAAATCACTATAAAGGTGAAACTTTTGTGTATATAAACTGATATCTTTGAATTAGTAGTAAAATTACGTTAAAATAATACTAAGAAAATATATATGTTTTGGGGGTAATGAATGAAAAGAGTATTTGAATACGTATTATTAACAATTGGATCGATTATTGTAGCGGGTTCATTAGAGCTTATTTTAGCACCTAATGGATTAGTAGATGGCGGGGTAACGGCCATTGCTATTATGGCAAATAAAGTTGCTGGATTACCGCTTTATGGAGTATTTTTAGGACTTAATATCCCAATTTTACTATTTACTGCAAAAGTAATGGGTAAGAAGTTCTTTATCCGTACGTCTTATGCAAATGTTGTTACAACACTTGGATTGATTTATTTAAAGCCATTTCCAGCAATTACAACTTCGGAATTATTAATTGTACTTTACGGAGGAGTTCTATTTGGAGTTGGTGTTGGGATCGTTGTAAAAATGGGCGGGGCAATTGATGGATCAGAAATGTTAGCTGTTTGGATGAACAAACACTTTAAAGTACCAATTAGCACATTTTTACTTGCTGTTAATGCAGTTATTTTCATTTTTGTTGCCATTTTATTTTCAATCGAACAAGCGATGTTCTCATTAGCTATTTTCTATATTGTTACGAAAATGATTGATTTCATATTAGATGGTATTAATCAAGGAAAGAGCGTTATGATTATTTCTGGGAAAAATAAAGAAATAGGCGATTTGCTTATGAAAGAATTGCAATTATCCGTTACGTATCTACATGGAGAAGGTGGTTTTTTAGGAGAGCACAAGAAAATCATTTATTGTATTACAAACCGTTTCATTTATCCAAAAATGAAAGATCTCGTTCTCTCTGTAGATCCAACCGCTATAATTGAAGCTTCCTATTCAACAGAAACAACTGGTGTTAAGCGTCCAGGAAGGACTGCTCGATCAGGAGACGTATCAGAAAAATAGTGTGTAAAATAACTCCACATAAGTATAACTTATGTGGAGTTATTTTACTTAGGGAACCAGGCTTCCTTTAGTAATTTGACTACAATTTCGATACTATCTTCGGGAATGCTGCCGAAACCGAGTAGTACATATGACGCCTCGCTTAAATTATGTACAGAATCATATGTAGAGAGTGGGTATAATTTGATTTGTTGGTTTGCAGCAGTATGAATCAGTTCTTGTTCGTTCATACCATTATGAACATGAAGTACGATATGCAGTCCAGACTGTTCGCCAAGCATTTGAACACGAGATCCCATTTTATTTTTGATAGATTTAACTAGTAATGTGTGCTTTCTTTTATATAACGTACGACTACGGTTCAAATGGCGCTCCCAATCACCATTGTGAATAAAGGTTGCAAAAGCGAGTTGCTGTATTGTGGAAACAGTTTGTTTAAACATACCTTCAAGCTCTGTATAGATTTTTAATAGATGAGTTGGTAACACGATATACCCCATTCGCAAAGAAGGTAAGAAGGATTTCGAGAAAGTTCCCATATAAATAACGCGTTCATTTGAATCTAGTCCTTGTAAAGAGGGAATAGGTTTTCCTACATAACGAAATTCTCCGTCATAATCATCTTCAATAATATATCCTCCGCAATCATTGGCCCATCTTAATAATTCGAGCCTTCTAGATAATGGCATAATCATTCCAAGAGGAAATTGGTGTGATGGAGTGACGTATGCTACATTGGAACGTGATTCACGTAAAGCTGAAATACGAATCCCTTTATCGTCTAATGAAATAGGGTGAACAGGGAGACCAGAACTTTGAATCATGGCAGTTATACGGTGAAATCCAGGGTTTTCGATTCCGTATTCTTTTTTTGAACCAAGCAGTTGAAGTAGTAGCCAAAGAAGAGGCTGCGTACCGGCTCCGATAATAATTTGATCAGGTGAAGAATGTACCCCGCGGGCATGGTATAAATATTTTGAAATATGCGCTCGTAGAACGAACTCACCTTGAGGATCTTCTCTAGCAAATAATTCATTCTCATACTGGAATAAAGTTTCTTGTAACGCTCTTTTCCAGTTTGTAATTGGAAAAGCTTTTTGATCAATCAGTCCTTGGCTACAATCATAGTCATATTGTTCTTTTTTTATATTGTTAGCGCTGTTTGACACAACTTGTTGTTTATTTTGAATGACATCAATATCAACTTCTGCAACAAAAATCCCACGTTTCGGTTTACTTTCTACATAACCTTCAGCTAGTAATTGTTGATAAGCAGATTCAACAGTAATACGGCTAACATTAAGTTGTACCGCTAAATTTCTGTGAGAAGGAAGGCGTGTACCGGCAGGCAGTGATCCCTGAGAGATTTCTCGTTTCATATATTCGTAAATTTGTAAATAAATTGGTGTTTTACTTTCTAATTGCAATGGGATAGTAAGATCCATTTTATGAATTCTCCTTTAAAAACTGGCCATATAAAAAATAATCGAACTGTCACTTAAGTTAGGGGCAGTTACTTTTTATAATAATGATATAACATTTAGAAAATTTTATAAATAGTAAGGAGAGAATCATAATGAATATTAGAGAAGTAGTAACAGAAGCTGATTTACATGATGTATTCCCCGTATTACAGCAATTACGAACAAAAATTTCAAGAGAAGAAGCAAGTTCTTTATTTCAAAAAATGAAAAAAGAAAATTATAAACTACTCTCGTTACAGAATGAAGATGACGAAGTTGTTAGTCTAGCTGGTGTAGCGATTTGTACGAATTTTTATAATGAGAAACATGTTTTCGTATATGATCTTGTAACTGCAGAAGCTCACAGATCAAAAGGATATGGCAAGGTTCTGCTGTCATATGTAGAAAAATGGGGGGAAGAAAAAGGGTGCAGTTCTATCGTTCTTACATCAGCGTTTCCAAGAGTTGATGCACATCGTTTTTATGAAAGAGAAGGCTATGATAAGGTAAGCTATTCTTTTTATAAAGAATTATAATATTAAGGGGGTTCTATGTGTGAGAACATATGGAACCCCCTTTTAATTTAGAATTGAAGAATGAGGAGGGTTAATTACTTATTTTGTCGAATAGTCTCTTTATAATTGAGACGATAATATTGAATTAAAAGAAGGTTAGGGGAGTTTATACTTGGAAAAAATTCAGAAACTATTAATCCCAAAAGGTGTAAGAGTTATCGTAATATCTGATATTCATGGCGAATTAAATCTTTTAAAGGAATTATTACATAAAGTTAATTTTAAAGATGATGATTATTTAATTATAAATGGCGACCTTTGTGAGAAGGGGAACGATAGCATTGGCGTCGTAAACTATGTGATGGATTTAGTAGTTAGCAAGCCAAATGTTTATGTAATTGAAGGGAATTGTGAAGCTGTAGTTGAAGCGTTTGTAAATGAAAACCCTGCACTAATAAATTATTTATGTACGAGAAAGAATACAATTTTTAATGAATGGCTAGCGAAATTGAACGTTACCGTTAATGAAGAAAGTGATATTTGTGAAGTGAAAAACATATTGATGGGCCGTTTTTCAAAAGAAATAAAGTGGCTAACAGAATTGCCAACTGCTATTGAAACTGATGATTATATCTTTGTACATGCTGGCCTTGAAGATAGAGAGAATTGGAGACAAACAGACAGGAAAAATGCAATTGCAATGCCAGAGTTTTTTAATAAATCACATAGAGCAGATAAGTACGTAATTGTTGGACATTGGCCTGTTGTGAACTATTCCGAAGAGGCGCCGTCTAACAATCCAGTTATTGATAAGGAGAAAAAAATTATTGCGATTGATGGTGGTAATGCGATTAAAGAAGCAGGGCAATTAAACGCATTTATTATTCAGAGGACAACTTCAGGTGATACGTTTTCTTATACATATGTAGATCATTTTCCGCAGTATGAAGTATTGGCCGATTTTAATGCGAATTCAGTAATGCAGGGTGGGGTTACATATCCACATTATTACATAGAACCTGTGGAGAGAATGAAAGGTTTTACCGTATGTAAACAACTAGTAACAAATGAATTACTTCATGTGAAAAACGAGTATATAAAGCAACTTGAATCAGGTGAGTATACAGTGAAAACGGATATTTCTTGTGCGCAAATCAGTATTAGAAAAGGGGATACAGTTTCTTTAATTGATGGTAGCTGCATGGGATATGATTTAATTAAAAAAGATGGTGTAGAAGGCTGGATAGAGAAAGGAATTCTACTTGAGGTAGAAAAGAAGGGAAATGCAATATTTAGCTAAAATGGGAGGGATATAACCTCCTGTTTTTTATTAACTATGCTACGAGCTCGTACTTCATCCAATTTTTTCCGAAGTTCAGTTTCTAAATTAAACTCGAAAAAATTGGCTAATTTATATAAATAATTCGTATCATATAACAAAATTATATAAAATAGAGTGGAGTTTTGTTTTGATTTTTCTGAAAAAATATTATAATTGTATATGAAATAAAGAGGAATGTAGGAGGAAATTATGCAAAACGTTATATTAAAGGGGAACAAAGTTACAATTCGTACAATAGAAGAATCAGATATCAAAACATTATGGAGCTTCATATATAAAGAAGAAAATCCAGAGTGGAAAAAATGGGATGCACCATACTTTCCAATAACAATGCAAGAATATACGCGATATAAAGAAAACTCACAAAAACGTTTAATAGAAGAGCCGCTATCGAATTTAATTGTCGAAAATGACGGTCAAATTATAGGGACAGTCGGATTTTATTGGGAGCATAAACCGACGCGTTGGTTAGAAATGGGAATCGTAATTTATGACCCAGCATACTGGAATGGTGGATATGGTACAGAAGCATTAACATTATATAGGGACTTACTATTTGAAAATATGGAGATTGGTAGAGTAGGGCTTACAACTTGGTCTGGCAATGAAAGAATGATGAAAGTAGCAGAGAAAATAGGAATGAGCTTAGAAGGAAGAATGCGAAAATGCCGATATTATAACGGGACATACTATGATTCTATTCGAATGGGAATGATTCGTGAAGAATGGGAAGTGCTATGTGTAACGAAGGGGTGAGGAAGCATGTACGCTATCATTGCTACATTTGATTGTGTGTTCACTAATAAAATTAGAGAATTGCAAAATGAATTAACAAATATAATTGGAACAAATCCACTAGCCGGAGTAGAACCACATATTACATTGGCTGATTATAATGAGTTAGATGTTAATTTATATACTGAGAAGTTAGAGGAGTTTGTAGTTTTTCAAGAGAACATTGCTGCTGTAACTTTTCCTTCTGTTGGAACTTTTCCTACTAATAGAACGATCTTTCTAGCACCAACCATTACTGATGAGTTATTAAGACTTCATCATTCTTATCATGATTATTTCAAAGTTTTTCATGATAATCTACAGTCATATTACGTACCAGGAAAATGGGTTCCGCATTGCACGATTGCTAATGGGTTGAATTCAAATCAATTTTTAAGTGTAATGGAATATATATATGAAAAGTTTGATGTTACACTAGCTTCGATTGAGAAGTTAAAATTAATTAAGGTAAATTATGAAGATGGTTTTGCCATTTCTTCTAGTATTTTAGCAGAGTGTAATTTAAAGAGAATGGAGACATCGAGATGACATATGTAATTAGAGAAATGAAGCAAGAAGATATTCATGCTGTACAAAACGTAGCGAAAATAGCTTGGCATGATACTTACGAAGGAATTATTCCGGGAGAGATTCAAGACAACTTTTTAAATGAAGCGTATTCCGATGAAAAAATGAAATATCGCCTTGAAAATACACATTTATTTGTTGCGGAAGAAGAGGGAGAAGTAATTGGCTTTGCAAATTTTTCACCAATTAGACTGCAAAACGAAGCAGAATTAGGTGCGATTTATTTGTTGCCAGATCAGCAAGGGAAAGGGATAGGGACAGCTTTGTTACAAAAAGGGATCACGACGTTAAAAGGGATTCGAAAAATGTACATTCATGTAGAAGCGGAAAATGAAAAAGGAAAACGATTTTATGAAGCAAAAGGTTTTGCGGCTTTAGAGCAATTTGAAGAAGATTTCGAAGGGCATATGCTGCAAACAGTGAGAATGGTTTTATACATATAAGGAGGATCAGAAATGAAAATTTTTGATTTCAGTGAAAAAGTGGGAGAGCATATATCAGCATTTCAATCTAACTTTATAATGTCAAAAATATTAAAACATCAAGGAAATATACATATCGGTTCTATGCATCTACAACCGAATGGAGTTATTGGATATCATGAAGCAGTTGTATCTCAACTGCTTCTAGTTGTACAAGGAGAAGGATTTGTTTGCGGATCAGATAAAGAAAAAGTGAAGATAGGAGCTGGACAAGCTGCGTTTTGGGCGAAGGGAGAGTTACATGAAACGAGTACGGAAAAAGGATTGATGGCAATTGTAATTGAGTCAGACGGTCTTGAAAATGGTATTTCAATGATGATTAGAGGGCAGGAGGGAGAAAGGAATGATTACAAAAGCAGATGAGGAAGAAACGAAACAAATATTACATTATGCAGCTCAATCACTTTTCGAAGGAACGAGAGGGAATTGTCAACTAAGTACGGAAAAAGCGATTGAAATTACAAAACCTTTAGTAGAAAAAGGGGCATATTATATAGTTACAAAGGAAGAAAATAAAGTAGTGGGATGGATACTAATAGGAGAAAATGTGGACTATTTCTCTCGTGAAAAACTCGGTTTTATTTATGAATTGTATGTTTTTTCAGAGTATCGCGGGAGAGGATTATCACGAAAACTAATGAAAGCTGGGATCAAGGAACTACAAGAAAAGTATTCAGAAATTCGCTTGAATGTATTTACAGGGAACTTTGCAAAAGAAATGTACGAAGATTTTGGCTTCGTTGAAAGACAAGTAATCATGACGTTGAAGTGAGAAAACGATTTTAAGTGGGCGAAGAAACAAGAAAAAGAAAATGAGTATGTAATTTGTAAAGTGTATATTCTGAATTTCGGGTAAAAAAAGTTTTCTTTTTATTATTAAATAGAGGTAGAAACGCTTAGCAGTCCTTTTAAAAAAACAATAAATTTATATTATATAATATAATGTTATTATGTTAAAAGAGAAATTTTGGAAAAATATCATTTTTTTGTTTAGAAATTTTTAAATTATTGATATAATCAATTTGTAGAATTGATTTTGGGTTAATTTTACTATTTTAAAATTTTAAGGGGGATTTAATAATGGCAGGACAAATTCGTATGTCACCAGAGGAGCTTAAATCAAAAGCGACTCGATATGGACAAGGTGCAAATCAAATTGAGGACATTTTACGTCAGTTACAAAACTTACAAAATGAATTAAGAGGAGAATGGGAAGGTCGTGCTTTCGAAGGTTTTGATCAACAGTTCAATCAATTAAAACCAAAAGTACAAAACTTCGCAGAGCTATTACAAGAAATTAATATGCAGCTTAATAAAACTGCAGAGGCTGTTGCTAGACACGACGAAGATCTTTCTCGTAATTTCGGTCTACAATAAAAACGGGCAAAAGAAATATATAATTTAGCCATGCAACTTTTGTTGTATGGCTAAATTGCTTTAAAACTAGAGTAAGATAAGGAGTCCTTAACTTAATAGACTCGCAGCCGCAGGAGTGATAAGTAGTGAAAAAGTTTAAGTGGAGCATCTTGTTGTTTATTATTTTAGCTCTTGTGCTATCAACAGGAGTCTCCTATTTAGCATTAAATCAAAATGTTAAGAAAGCTAATGAGAATAGCACGCCAAAAATGACAGTTGCATTAGTAAATGAAGATCAAGGAACTGTATTTGAAGGGAATAAAATAGCGTTTGGAGATCAATTTGTTAAAAATGTAAATAAAAATACGAAACAAGAATGGTACGTAGTTAGTCGCGGAGTAGCAGAAAATGGTTTGAAAAATAATAATTACAATATGATGATTGTAATACCTAATGATTTTTCTAGGAAAGCTGTTGCGATTGATTCAGAACTACCAGAGAAATTAACGTTAAACTACAAAGTAAATGCAACTGGGAATAAAGATTTGAAAGCTGAGGCTGAAAATACGGCGTCTACAATTTTAGAGGATTTCAATAAGCAAATCATCGACGTTTATTTTGCAAGTATTATCGGTAAGTTGCAAGGTGCACAAGATAATATAGGCAAAATAATTGAAAAAGGAAACGTTCAAACAACTATGTACAAAAAAGATGTACATAGTCCTTTGGCAAATTATACAAATCAATTTAAAACAGTGCAAGATTATACTGGGGTTTCTGTTACTAGTTTCAAAGGATTTCAGGATGTTTTAAAAGGTTTCGGTTTAGCGTTAGATGAAGGGAATAAATCTAACAATACGTATTTAGATGGTTTTAATAACTTTCAAAAAATGCAAACTGATAATAATCTGTTAGCGAATAATTTCACGAATCAATTTAATCAATACATGAGTGATATGAATACAGGCGATGTTTTAAAGCAGTTAAGCGCATTAGAATCTGCTAATAAAGTTATTACAAATCAATTTACGCTTTCAGAGAAAGAACCAAATATTTTAGCTGATGCTTCAGCAATTCAAAAATATTTAACAGATGTAAAAAAACAAGTGTCAGAATATGATACAGAACTTGCAGGAAAGTTAGAAAGTGATATTCAAGGGACGATAATTAAAAAGTTAAAGCAATCTATGTCGAACGATGGAAAGCAAGAGATCTTTATAAATACATTAATGAAACAACCAGATGTTCGAATAAAGAAACAAATCGAAAGTTTAATTGCAAAATTACCTAGTTTAAACATGGAAGAAATCGTTCAAAGTGAATTGCCAGATGCAACGAAATTACAACTGCAAAATGTAATCCAATTTACAAATAAATATAATAAAGAAAATAATTTTTATTATGACCCTGTAAATAAAATATCTTTAGGAAATGCCATTAAAGAAGTAAAGGATAGACTTTATAAAGAGGGAATTACATTTAGTGATACGGCGAACGTAATTAAAATGGAATCTTCACAAACCTTGAAGATAAATATTCCAGAAGAATTTGAACTATATGGAAATACAGGGGCTTTACATATTGATGATGTGGATCGTACAAGTGACTTTCTTCAAAGCGAAGCAGGAGAAATTACAATACCTCCTCGTAATGAAGGGGATATAAAGATTAATCTGCATGTGAAGTTAAAAAATACAAACATCAATATAGATGTTTTCTCTCCTGTAATGTGGGACTGGAAATTGAGTGGGAATCATAAAAAAGAAACTAGTTCTGAAAAAGAAGAACCTAATAAAGAAGATAAAGGAACACAAACTGAAAACAGCAAGGTGGAAAATGTGGTTCATAAATCACAGTATGGCATAATGCCGTTAGTACACAATGCTAAAAAACCTATTATCAAAAAAATGGAAAATACAACAGGGAATAACGGAGGAAGCCAAGAAGGTGGATCTGGAATAGGTAACGGAGGAAACCAAGAAGGTGGAACTGGGACAGGTAACGGAGGAAACCCAAACCCTGGAACAGGTAATGGAGGAAACCCAAACCCTGGAACAGGTAATGGAGGAAACCCAAACCCTGGAACAGGTAATGGAGGAAACCCAGACCCTGGAACAGGTAATGGAGGAAACCCAGACCCTGGAACAGGTAATGGAGGAAACCCAAACCCCGGAACAGGTAATGAAGGAAATCCAGATCCTGGAACAGGTAATGGAGGAAATCCAGATCCGGGAACAGGTAATGAAGGAAATCCAGACCCTGGAACAGGTAATGGAGGAAATCCAGATCCTGGAACAGGTAATGGAGGAAACCCAGACCCTGGAACAGGTAACGGAGGAAACCAAAATCAAGGTGGTAACTCAACGACTATTGAAAGTACGACGAATCAAGTTGTACATCAAAAATCAGAAGAATTAACAAAAAATATATCTAGTGTATTAATAAAAGAAGCAGTAGATACAGTTGAAAGTTATCAAGGTTTAATTAGTCTGTACGAAATGTATTATGGGATTGATTTAAGAACGAAAGATGTAGGTCCTAAGCTAGAAGAGGGAAGTTTAGATGCAATTGCAACTGAACAATCTTTGTACTACGTATTAAATAAACAAAGCTTAATTGATTTAATTTCAAATCTTGTTTCATCAAGTATTACGACAGAAGTAAAGCAAGATATGACAGGTTTAAAACAAAAAATAGACTCTTATCAACAATTCATTACTAGTGCGGATCAAAATTCAATGCTACTAGCGGAGAAATTAAATGTAACGACGCAGCAAGCAACTAGTATGAATGAAAATTTAGGAGAGTATTTAAAAGGTTTAGCGAAATGGCGTGAGAGTAGCTTAAAGCTAGTTGAAGAACAGCAAGTGCTAACAACAAATAATACTGGTGAGCAAACAGCTGTTTTATCGTTAGATTCTGGTATTAAATCATTAATGATGCAAAGTCAGTCATTGGTCGAGAGTTCGAAGCATAGTTTAACAACATCAGACGATGTATATAAAACATTTGATCAAATTAATGGACAAGCAAAAGAAATTCAAGAAAGCGGAACGACAATTGTTTCAAAGG
Source organism: Bacillus sp. FSL E2-0195 (assembly GCF_038003645.1). Lineage (NCBI taxonomy): Bacteria > Bacillati > Bacillota > Bacilli > Caryophanales > Bacillaceae > Bacillus > Bacillus sp. FSL E2-0195. The sequence goes on from NZ_JBBOPN010000001.1 coordinate 1,985,254, forward strand.
CTGATTCATTATTAAATGACTTTACAAAGAAAATGGACGATGATAAATCATTCTCCAAAAACTTTACTAAAATTTTGGCTAATAGCCGAATTGGTGATCGCCAAAATGAAATGTTATATCAATTTTTATCTAGTCCAGTTCAGAAACAAAATGATGGAGTCATTGTAGCTGGTAATGCTTTTACACCATATTTAATTGTATTAACTTGTTTTATTGTTGCGTTATTTACAGCATACGCAATTGCGAATCAAGAAAAGAAACGAACGCAATCAGATCATTTTGAAGAGAAGTTCTCATTAATTGATATGAATGTACCAACTACAGTAGTGGCATTCGGTATATCAATTGTGGAAGGAATTAGTATAGGTATCATTTCTGGACGTCTTTTACAGTTCGGTCAAGATCAAAGTTTATTATGGATTGCGTTTATCACAATCATTATGATGGCGTTTGTATTGGTCTCAACATACTTATTACGACAAATAAAAATGGTAGGGATGTTTATCTTATTAGTATTTTTAAGTATGTATCTATTTTTAACTGAAGCAGTTGGAAGTAAAGTAGACCAAATGTCTTCTGTAGGTAAATTGCGTCAATTTTCACCGCTTCAATATATAGAAGGTTTTCTAAATGATTTTATTAGCGGTAAAGATACAGGAAAAGTTATTTTTATCGTATTGTTTGTAATTGCCATTATAGGATTAGTTAGTAATCTATTTGTATGGCACAAGAAATGGGAGGAAAAAGAAGTAAATGATCAAACAATGGAGCATAGTGGTTAAGTTATCATTTATTTGTTTCCTTTTACTGTTTGTCGCGCTACCGATTAGGAGCGCGGCGGACAGTTATCTTGGTGATGATGGAAAGATTCAGTTTAAAGTAGACCGCTTTGAAGATAAAGACCAAGAAAAAAATAAAAAGGAACATAAGGAAACAGAATTAGATAAAGCATCAATTGAGTTATTTAATAAAGATATAGAAGAAGAAATTCAAAAAAAGAAAAAGAAAGAACAAAAAGAGATGGAATCCTTAAGAGATTCTCTTTTTATAAAACAAAAAGAGAATAATCGTGTTAAAGATACGAAAAATAGTTTGTTTAGCAGTGAATACGTTGTAAGAAAAAGCGCTGATGAAGTAGCAAGTAATCAAACAATGAATGAAAAGCCAATCAGTACAACAATAATCATATTGTTAGGCGGCAGTGTTTTACTTATTTGCATCGGTATTTATACGGTTCTTCGGAAAAGTTGGAGGTAAAGTAATGGCAATACAAACGCATATTAATGTAACGGTAGATTTTAGTAAATGGAATGGAAATACATATGATTTGCGTATTCCGAATCATCAATCTATTAAATATTTATTGAAAAACTTATTAGATACGTTAAAGATTGATAATCATGAAGGTTCACATTTTGTAATGAAAGTGAAAAATAAGTCAATTATTTTAACAGATAATGATCGTTTAATTGATCACCAAATAACAGACGGAGATATTTTACAAGTTTTATAAAGAATATTTCTTACTTTTAGTTTTTTGAAAATAAGTTATTACTGGTTATAAAGAAAAGGAGAAGAGGATAAACATGACGGAAAAAACAATTCAAATTGATGCAATGAACTATCAATTTCAAATAGAAAAGGAAAATTGGAAATTGGAGATGACAAAATCTCAAACACGTATAAAAGACTTCCGTCAATTTGATGTAATTACGGGCGCATCATCTGAATTTGTACCATTAACGATAGAAGAAACGGATGATATGTTTACCTTTATATTTCAAGTGGATAAAAAATTATATAAGTGGGATGATCTTAGCCGTTTTGGAAGAAATGAGAAATTAAGACTGCTTCGAAATGTTGCGCAGTTTCGTAAATATTTAAATAAACGAATCACGTTCTTTTTACATCCGGACAATATAGTTTTTAATGCTAATTTAATGCCAAGTATTATACATAGAGGAATTCGAGATATTGTTCCACCAACCCCGTTGTTAGAAGAGCAATTTTTAGCACAATATAAGTGTCTAATTATCGCTTTATTCTCCCAAAAGCACAATTTTGATGATTTGTATGCTGGGTTACTAAAAGATGCAAAAGAAACAACATTTGAACAGACGGTTGCTCAAATGGAAAGCTTAGATGCATTACTGCAGTTTCTTGATGACAGCTTTGAGAAGGAACAAACAAAAACAGAAAAAAATATGCAGTTAGTACCTAAAAAGAGCTATAAATCGTTTAAATACTTAGCTTTTTCCTTCATAGCGGCGACAGTTATTTTAGCTGTTCCTTTAATATATTTCACTTTTATAAAATTTCCTTATCAAAATAAATTATTAGAAGCAAATGCGAGTTTCATAGCAACTGATTATGACAAAGTAATTGCGCAATTAAATGAAGAGGAATTTGAATCATTACCGATTGCATCTAAATATGAGTTAGCATTTGCATACATTACAGCTGAAAAACTAGGTGAAGATCAAAAGAAATCAATTATGAAAAATATTAGTTTGAAAAGTGATGAAAAGTATTTGCTGTATTGGATGTATAACGGAAACGGTAATTTTGATCAATCATTAGATTTAGCTAAGACACTTGATGATCCTGAGCTTATTATGTACGGCCTTGTTAAACAAATTGAATCACTGAAAAATAATCCGGATTTATCAGGCGAAGAGCGTGATAAAAAATTAAAAACATATGAGCAACAATTAGATGAATATCAAAAGAAATATGGCAAATCATCAAACGATAAAGACTCGTCGAACACAGAGAAAAAAGAGTAAGCAAGCACTTGATGAGACAGTTGAAAAGGAGCAGTGAACACGGATGGAGCAACTATTAGTATTGACTTATGGAGACAAAATATATAAGTGCACATTACATCCAAATGAGCAATCAATAGTGTCGATTGGAAAAGAGTGGACAAATGATATTACGAATCCAAGTTTAGAACAAGAAGTAGAGTTAAAGTGGAATAATGAAGTAAATGCTTGGATGGTAAAAAATCAATTAATAGAGTTCAATAAGGAATTTGAGATTGGAAAAACTAAAGATGTGAGCTTGAAAATCTTTATATCTATTATCGGCACAAATAAAGTGTTTGATATAGGGACGAAACATTCTCTTACATTGAGTCAAAACAGTTTTGATGATATTTCTATTACCGGGACAAATGTAGATTTAATGCTATCTCGTGAAACGTTGTACGATTCTTTTAGAGTAAACGTATATGAAGGGGATGTATTTCATAATTATACGAAGCTAAAAGATAGCGCTATGTTAGAAGCAGGAGATCAATTATATTTTGATGGTGTTTTAGTAGAGATAGGCAGTGAAGATATTCAAGTATTGTCTTCAGAAGAGAACGTTAAATCTACGTTACCTATTTTAGTAGAATCAGAAACGAATTATCAAAGTGGTTATCCAGACTATCATCGTTCACCACGTATTATTTACCGTGAACCAGAAGAGAAAATGACAATTGCAAAACCTTCAAGTATGCCGTCAAAACCGACTGAGCATTTGGCGAGAATTATTGCACCATCTCTTGTCATGATTGTCGTAACAGTATTACTCGCTATCTTTATGAAATATGGAATGTTTATTATTGCATCGATTGCGATGACATTAGTAACGATTATTGTTTCTGTCACATCTTATATAAAAAATTTAAAGCAATATAAAATTGACATTGTTGAACGTGATAAAAGTTATAGAGCGTATATAAAACAAAAAACGAAAGATTTACATGCAGAAAGTGAAAAGCAGCGTCATGCATTACAATTTCATAATCCAAATGTTGAAGTAATACGTAATATGGCTGTGCAAGTAAATCCACGTATATATGAAAAAACAATGCTACATCATGATTTCTTAACATTTAGCGTTGGGACAGGACAAGCTAATACGAGTTTTGAAATCCAATTTAATGAAGAAGAATTTAGTCAAACGAAGGATGAATTAATTGATATAGCGCGTGAACTAAGACAGCGTTATCTTTCTTTGGAAGATGTACCTGTTGTAACAGACTTGATAAATGGACCGGTTGGCTATATTGGACAACGCTCTTTAGTGTTAGAACAATTACAATTATTAGTTGTGCAAACCGCGTTATTCCATAGTTATTATGACTTGCAGTTTATTACTATTTTTCCTGAAGAAGAAAAAGAAAAATGGGATTGGATGCGCTGGCTACCTCATGGAAGTGTTCGCGATATAAATGTACGTGGATTTGTATACCATGATCGTAGCCGTGATCAAGTGTTAAATAGTTTGTATCAAATATTGAAAGAACGAAAATTAAAACTAGATGAAAAAAGTTCAACTAATGAAAAAATGTACTTTGCACCGCACTATGTCGTTCTCATTACAGATGAAAAACTAATACTAGACCATGTTGTTATGGAATTCTTTAATGATGATCCGAGTCAATTAGGTGTATCACTTGTATTTGTACAAGATGTTATGCAAAGTTTACCGGAGCACGTGAAAACGGTAATTGATATAAGAGATGCAAAACAAGGGAACATCATCTTAGAGCAAGGAGAGCTTGTTAACCGTCAATTTAAATTGAATCATGTACCGAAAGGGTTCAATTTAGAAGATGTCTCACGTGCATTGGCACCGTTAAACCATTTGCAAAACTTAAAAAATAGTATTCCAGAAAGCGTAACATTCCTAGAAATGTACGGTGTTGAAAAAATAAAAGAACTGAATATCACAAGTCGTTGGGAGAAAAATGCAGCACATAAATCTTTAGCTGTACCACTTGGATTACGTGGTAAAGAAGATATCGTAAACTTAAACTTACATGAAAAAGCTCACGGGCCACACGGCTTAATAGCAGGTACAACCGGTTCAGGTAAGTCGGAAATTATACAATCGTATATTTTATCTCTAGCAGTCAATTTCCATCCTTACGAAGTTGCCTTTTTACTAATTGACTATAAAGGCGGCGGTATGGCGAATTTATTTAAAAACTTACCGCATTTATTAGGAACAATTACAAACTTAGATGGAGCACAAAGTATGAGAGCGCTAGCATCAATTAAAGCCGAATTACAAAAAAGACAACGATTATTTGGAGAAAATGATGTCAACCATATTAATCAGTATCAAAAACTGTATAAAGAAGGCTTAGTAAGTGAACCGATGCCACATCTATTTTTAATTAGTGATGAATTCGCGGAATTGAAGTCAGAACAACCAGAATTTATGAAAGAGCTAGTTTCAACAGCGCGTATCGGGCGTTCACTCGGAATTCATTTGATTTTAGCTACGCAAAAACCGAGCGGTGTTGTAGATGATCAAATTTGGAGTAACTCGAAATTCAAACTAGCACTGAAAGTTCAAAATACGTCGGATAGTAATGAAATTTTAAAAACACCAGATGCTGCTGAAATTACATTACCAGGGCGTGCTTACTTACAAGTTGGGAATAATGAAATTTATGAACTATTCCAATCAGCTTGGAGCGGGGCAGACTATGTAGAAAATAAAGAGGATAAAGAGCATTTAGACGCAACAATATATGCAATAAATGATCTAGGACAATATGAAATATTAAGTGAAGACTTAAGTGGACTTGGTAGTAGTAAAGAAGTAATAAGCGTACCATCTGAACTTGATGCTGTTATTGACTACATTCATGATTACGCAGAAGTAAATGAAATTGAAGCGCTAGCTAGACCGTGGTTACCACCACTTCCAGAAAGCGTATATTTACAAGACTTACACGCTATTCAGTTCAAAGAAGCATGGACGAAAGAAAAAAAACCATTAAAAGCAACAGTTGGTCTACTAGATCAGCCTGAATTACAATCACAAACACCATTAACATTAGATATTAGTAAAGACGGACACGTAGCGGTCTTCTCAAGTCCAGGCTACGGAAAATCAACATTCTTACAATCAGTCATTATGGATGTAGCTCGTCAGCATAGTCCAGAGCATTTGCATGTGTATTTATTAGACTTCGGAACAAATGGCTTAATGCCATTAAAATCTTTACCACATGTGGCAGACATCATTACATTAGATCAAGTTGAAAAATGCGAGAAATTTCTTCGTCGCATAGAAGACCTATTAAAAGATAGAAAGCAATTGCTAAGTAAATATGGCGTTGCAAGTCTTGAAATGTATGAGAGAGCTAGTAAAGAAGTATTACCAACAATATTAATTACGTTAGATAACTATGATTCTGTTAGAGAAGCTGGATTTGTCGAAGACTTTGAACGCATTGTTGCACAAATTGTACGTGAAGGGGCAGCAGTAGGAATTCATTTAATGCTTACGGCTACACGTCAAAATGCATTGAGAGTACAAGTAAATACAAATATTAAACTACAAATTGCTCTATATATGATAGATGAGGCAGAATCTAGAGCTATTGTAGGAAGAACAGAGTTAAAAATTGAAGAATTAGCAGGACGTGGTTTAGTTAAAATTGACGAACCAACAATCTTCCAAACAGCTTTACCGACAAATGGAGAAGATGTCCTTACTCGAATTGAAAATATACAAGCTGAAGGAAAAGAGATGGATTCCTTCTGGAATGGAGAAAGACCGAAAGCAATTCCTATGGTACCTGAAGTTCTGGAATACAAAGAATTTATTGCATGGCCAGAAACAAGGAAAATTATTGAAGCAGGCAAACTAACATTTGGTGTAGAAACAGAAAGCGTTACACCTCTCGAATTAGATTTAACGGAAGCGTCTAATATTGTTGTAGGGGGAATTAAGAAAGATGAAGTTGAAAATGTAGTTCATCAATTCCTTCAACAGTTAGCAGACAGTGGTCACTTTGACCTAGGTTTAATTGATACAAGAACACGCAATTTCTCAAACTATAGAGAGAGTTCTGCTTTATATGTAGCTGAAAAAACAGGAATTGAGAAAACGATTAAACAAGTTACAAATGCTTATAAATCGAGAGAAGCGGCGTTTAAAGAGGAGCAGGAAGCATCAAGTGAAACAGTGAACCCGGCAGAATTTATTAAGAAATTTAAGCCGATTGTAATCGTAATCGCAGATGTAAATGATATTTTAAGTAATTTAGAAGATAGCGATATATATAGTTTGGCGGAATTAATAACAAATGGTGCATTTATGGGCATCCACTTCGTAATTGGCTGTGATGTTGATTCAATTGACAGTCGATACGACTTAGTTTCAAAAACAATAAAAACGCAATCTCATGTTATTTTACTTAGAAAATCATCAGGCCAAATGGTCTTCGATGTATCTAATAAAGATTTAAGTAGTACAAAATTAAATCCATTTGAAGGGTATTTTGTTGAAAATCGTTTTGCTACTAGAATTAAAGTGCCAACTATTTAAGGGGGGATTTGCATGGGGATAGAGGAATTAAATAGTCAAAAATCTGGTTTATTAAGTAGTATAAGTCATCAACAAGGGCAATTGGCTGAATTACAAATGAAACTACGAAGGCTAACAACTGCTAAAGGGAAATTTGTAAATAATCTTGAAGCAATTAAACAAAATCAAGAGCAGTTTAAGTCTTTAGAAATAAACGAGAGTAGTTGGAAAGGGCAAAGAGCAACTACCTTTAAAGAAACGTATGAACAACAAGTTATTTCTAATTTGGGGAGGTTTATTGGAGAACTAGGGAGAGTGCAAGAAGACATCGATCAAGCTATACGGCGGCTTGAAAGAGAAATCGCTACATGTGAGTCTAGTATTCTTTCTCTAAGTAGAAGTGTTTCAATGGTTGACGCTAGTATTCAAGTAGAAGTACAGAAGGCGGGGAAATGATAAATGGGGGAAATTAAATTAAATAAAGGGGTATTTGATGCGAAAGTAAGTGAATTGAAAAGTGGGGCTAGTGATTTAGGTAAGACTAAATTTAATGGTATTCAGTTGAGTCGTACGAATTTGACTAGGCTGATTCAATATTGTGAAGCAATTGAACAGTTATCTCAAAAGGTGCAGCAATACGAACAGATATTAGAAAATGACTTAAATAAAATACAACAAACTGGGGAGAAAATAGTCGAAAAAGACGAACAACTTGAGAAGCAATTAAGGATCGGTTCAATTCATCATGCTATGAAAAATTAAAATAGGGTGGGAGAAGCGTGGATAAAAATATAGAGTTACAAGAAGTAAAAGAACTTCAAAATAGATTTCAAGCAAGTGCCACTGAGTTGAATCTACAATTTGAATGTTTGATGCAAAAAATACTTGATTTTACAGAGATTAACTCTTTTCAAGGGAAAGCTGCTTCTGATATTAAAAATTATTTATCTACAGTTCATGGAAGTGTTATTTTTAAGTATATGGAAGCAGTGGAATTATTAAAAGAACAATTTCAAAAAAGTATTAATGATTTCAATAGTACTGTAGACAGTGATGCTGATACGAAAATTTATGGAATTTACTTGGATGATGTAAAGAAAAAAATTAATGGGTATAGTGAAGGATTTAATCTATCTAATGACCAAGCAAGACAAACTGTAGGGTCTGTTAGCGACATCATCACAATTCAATATCCATCATCAGCAGGGATCATGGAAGGGTCTATAAAAAGCCAAAAGGAAATTAGTGACACTTTAGAAAAATTAGAAGCTTATAATAGTAACCAAAGTGACCTACAAACGTTTCAAGAAATGATACGTGAGTTAGATGATGGAATGAATCGAGTACAAGCTTATGGCGGGGATTTTTCTAGTGATTCAATAGAAAAAATAATGCCCGAAGAATGGGTAGCAGCAACAGTTGTGACTTCGAAAGCTTGGATAGGCGGTTTTAATAAAGGAAATAAATGGGGAAAAGGAGTGACATCTTCATTTTTGCGCTACCATTATATGAAAAAAGTTTTAGGGTTTGGTACGCAGTTTGACATTTTAGATGGTGAGGGACAATTTTTATTAAAAACAACCAAACCGAAACAAATGGTAGAAGCTCTTGAATTTTTAAAGGCTGATAAGAACGAGGATCATATTTTTAAATTTCTTAAAGGTAGAGTAGAAGAGTATTTAACTGGTTGGATGAGGACAACTGATCCCAAAGTAACCGATAGAGAAGTAAGAATAGCGAAAAGAGAGATTGTGGAATTACCGGAATTCACAGCGTATAAAGATTTCAAACTAGACTGGAAGAGTAATGGGTTCGTAAAAGCTGTTGGAAACAAATCTTGGAGTTCACTCAAAACAGAACTCGGAAAAGGTATTACTGATTTGAAGCCTTGGAAATGGAAGGATACACTCAAAGAATTAGGTGGAGTAGGGAAAACAATGAAAAGTTTTGGAATAGCTGGATCTGTTCTTTCCGTTGCAAATAATGTTGTAGAGGCTAGCGATAATGCTAAAAAGAATGGTGGTTGGCAATTACATGACGTAGTGGATATAGCAACGGATTCAGCGGTAGATGTTGGAACAACTGCTGGAGCAGCTGCAACTGGTGCTGTAGTAGGTTCATTTTTTCTGCCGCCTATTGGGACAGCAGTTGGAGCAGCGGTTGGGATAGGAGCTACATTTTTAATGAATGAAAAATTTGAAACTTTTGGAGGAGAAAGTTTGGTAAGTGGTACAAAAAAAGGTATAAAATCAGTGACTAAGAAGATTACATCTTTATTTTGGTAATATAATATAGTTCGGGGAAAGGTGGAGTTAACAAATGTGGAACATAAAAGAAGAAGATTTAGATGAATTTAAAATAACATGTAGACATCGTTTAAGCCCTGAAGGAGCTATGTTGTTTATGTTTGGTGGAATGCTTTATAGTTCGTTATTGATGCTTTTTATTTTTGTAGCATTAATTAGATTTGGCTGGGATTACTATCCGACTCTTTTTGACACAGTAATAGTTAGAATGGAATTGTTGTTATATAGCCTACAAGTAATCTTTTTTATTATATATCTGATCCCTAAGGTACGTTTTAAATTTCAAAAGCTCCAGACATTGGTAATATTATTATATGCGTTTCAGTTAGGTACTATAGGTCTTACGGCATTTGTTCTTCCAGGGATGAGTAATTATTCTATTAATTTTATTACGCTTATTTATGTAGGTTTACTAGTATTAGGAGCATTACTTGTTCATGGTGTAACAACAGTTGATACTTTTAAACAAGCAAGTAAAGGTGCATTTAGTATGGGAGAAAGATCTACTTCATTTTTTAATAAGGCAAAGAAAAATGTAATGTTTGGTGTGGCAATTTGTGTACTAATTCTTCTTGTTTTAATTTATATACAAAATAATTACTCATTGAGCATAATGTTTGGTTACTTTATATTTACGTTCATCATGTACGCGATAGCCATAGGCGCAGCTGAGTTCCAATTATTAGCCTATTGTAGATTTAAATTTCCATCATTTTATATTTCATGGGAAGAACATGAAAGAGAACGCCAGGAATTCTTAAAGCGTTATAAAGAGAGAGAAGAAAAGAAAGAAAAAGAAATAAAATGAGTTGAAAATTGCTCAAATCTTAATAGGATATATGTTATAAACTTGATGACTATTTATGAATCCACAAGTTGAAAAGGGGGAGATTTTGTGAAAGTTCAGCATAAAGCATTGTCACTTTTAAATTTAATAAGCATTACTCAAATTGTAAAAAAAGAAGATTGGTTGTTACCCGCAAGAGCACTTAGAAATCAAGTAGTTCGTAATGGGATATATGCAGTAGGACCTGTTCTATATAAATATTCACAGTTAGAAAATGAACCAGAATATGGGGAATATACGTATTGTATTCCTGTCAATGGAAGAGTTGATTTAGGTGAGAGCTCTGCATATGAGTATTATGATGCTTTAATTATTAAGAGTGCTCTATGTGTGCGATTTACAGATGAAGATGGTGATATTGAGGAGGCTTATAACCTAATACGTGAGGTTGCAGAGCAGCATCATATGAAATTAGATAGTAGTTTTTATCACGTATGTTTAGATGTATATGGTGATACATGGTTAGATATTTATGCTCCTATTATAGAAGTAGGTGAAACAGTGAAATGCTAATTGAAAAACAAAGTATTGCATATACAAATGTTGTTTCAAGAGAATACATTTTTCATTACCCAGATATGAAAGAAGCAATTGAAGATTTTATGTCAGAAATTTCAAAAGCGAATTTAACGATAAAAGGTCCTATGTTTTATTCTTTGAAAAATATACCATCTGATGGAAATATGTATATTGAATTATTTATGCCGGTAAATGAAGATGAAATTCCAACGTCAGAAACACTTCAATTTAGAAGTTATTATTATGTGGATGAGATGCTCATGAAACGATATACGGGAGATTATGAAAAATTAACAGAGCAGGTATATGGTGAAATGCTTCTGTATATGGAGGATAATAATCTGAATTTAGCCTCGCCAATTTATCATGTGTTTAGCGGTGATGAGTCTTTACAGTATGTTGAAGTGAAGATTGCTGTATTTAATGAAGAATAATATTTTAAGCTTGTGACTTTTAAAATATGGAAACATCATGAAATATCATAAAAGAGATAGTTTTGAATAGGGTTTGGGGAAATGACATAAATAAAACCTTCTCTTCTCGTTAGAATGAGGAGGTTTTTCGTTCTCAAATCTATATGTAATTAACTTAATATTTCGACATGTGATTTTCAACGGGCTCATTCTGTATTGGTAGTAGTTACGTGCTATAGTTCGCTTTGTTGCTATTTTGAAGGGGAAAGTTTATTCAAAAGTCAATTTGTAAAGAGAGGAAGGTGTTACTTTGAATAAGGATCGGAATGTTTTGAAAACAGAGAAAAGTTTTTTTGGAAGGACAATAGTATCTATATATAAAGCGTTAGAGTTTATAATGAAATATACAATGATTCTAATAATAATAATGTCCATATTTGTAATAATCGCTGCTATTTACTTTAAAATATATGAGGGTATAGGAGCGGGTATATTTCTCTTAATCTCTTCATTATTTGCATATTTGGTGTTTTTTAAGAAAAGTAAAAATGCCTAAATTAATAGTGAAAATAAAATTTAAAAGATTAACTATAATACGTTATTTCAAGAGGGAAAGTTTTGAATATGGCATGAATTTATAACAGCAAGAAAACCTTCTCTTTTCATCAAAATGAGAAGGTTTTTATATTTAATCCACATGATTTAAGTGAATGTAGTTAAAGGTGGGACAATTGGATGTGGAATATAAAAGAAGAAGATTTAGATGAATTTCGGATGACATGTAAACATCGCTTGAGTCCTGAGGGTGCTTTAGGATTTATGAAAGGAACAATAAGGGAACATAATGAAACTAAAAATGCCTAGTGTAACTAATGAGGTGACAGTATGAAGTTAAAGAGGAAAGCGAAGGTGATGATAGTCGTGTCTATAGTGGCAAGTTTATTAAGTGGATGTGGTTTTGGGAAAAATCAAATAGATTATAAGCCATTTGTCAAGGATTTGGATGAAGGTGACATGAAAAAGGTTATGTCTGCAAGTGATGATGGGTATGCGTATGTGAAAGAACGGGTTATTGATTTTACCACAGAAAAAAATGGTGATGACAGAATTCATAATACACTATATCAAACTACTGAAGGTATATATAATTTGAAAGAAAATTTATTGTATGGAGAAACCACTCAAAAAATAACAAATGATATTACGAACATACAAGATAGACATAAGGATAATAAATATAAAGAAGAAGAAAAATATAGCACTAGGTTTATGTATAAAGATCGAAAGGGTTACAGTTCTGATTCAAGCTTGGATGTTTCACATGTAAAACTAATTTTTAATAGATTGCAAGGTGTTGGGAGTTTACAACTGAAAGTAGATGGAGATAAAAAGAAATTTAATGAACCTAATACAGTTGGTTTTACGTTAACGGAATCACAATTTCAAGAGATAATTAACGATAAATTGAATTTACAATATGATAGTTTTGAAAAAGCATCAATTGCATTTAATTTTAACGATTCTAAAAATACGAAACAGCATCCAATGCAAATAATACAATTAATAATTTTAATTGTATATGAAAAGAAAAATAGTGAGGGGAAATTATTAACACATACTCAGCAAATATCTGTGAATTTTAGTAGTAAAAAGGATAATGATCAGGCAGCTAAGCAAGATTATCTGAATTATGAAAAGTCTTTTCAAAATAATAAATCATTCTAAGGGAGCTGATTTGTTTTGAAGAATTGAAGGTCAATTTGCAGCTAAGTTTAAAATGTGGCGGAATGAGTTTGTTGAAAAAGTAATTGAAAAAAATAAGAAGAAACATTAAGCACAAGAGTTAGAAATGAAGGGGGAAATAAATTAAGAAGGAAATAAGGGTGTGAGTATTGATTGAATAAAATTTTAGCTAATAAATTAGTTATTGTTGTTCACGAATAATAAAGTTGTTAAAAAATAATAAAATTATTTCAAAAATAAAATAGATGTTTTGAAAAATGGTATTAATTAGAATTTATACTTTTTATCCTGTACGATGAAAATGGGTATATTTCGGTATTTTTATAATTAGGGAAAAGTTATTCTAAAAGGAGTATGTTGAGTGAATCATAGACGTAAGAAAAAGAAACCGAAACAAATAAGAAAAGAAGCTGTTCAGATAAAATCGATAGTAGCAGAAAAACCACTAAAGAAGAGTAGCAACAAGTTGGTTGATATTCTCCTAGGTGTTCTTCTTTTCCCAATTTTTATATGGGCTGTCTTGGAAGGTTCTACAACACAAGTAAGCAAAGGGAAGACTTTCCTTATTATCGTTTTCTTTATCTTAATTGCAATAAGTTTATCTATGATAGGAAACAAATAAAGGGGGAGTTCAGATGTTTAAGAAGAAGGAGAAAAAAACATTTACGTTAGACTGGTAAACACACAAGGGGAAATCATTCGAGAGTTTAATTGTACAGAAAAAGACTTGCGAAAAGTAAAAGAAAATGGTGCTGAAATTCGTTTGGTTGGAGATAACTCATATGAGATGGTAGCAACCGATGAACAACTAGAAAAACTAGCAAGAGTTGAAGCAGAAATCGAAGTAGAAATCAAGGCATGGGAAGACGCTTTAAATGAGAGTTTGGATGAACGAGAGGAAAGAGAAGCAAGACAGAAAGAATTGAAAGAAAAGAATAAATGGAGTAAAAAGAAGAAAGTAATCGTATTTGGACTCATATTCTTTGTATTCATTGGATTACCTATTATTGAGGGGTATCAGAATAGTAAACTAGTTGAAGGAGGTACATCATTACATGCAGAAATTGTAGGTAGGCATGTAGAGAAGGAATTCATGTTTACACACCCCACATTAGTAGTTGAGGTAGACGGTAAAAAGCATAATGTATGGGTAAGTGAAGAGACATATAACGGAGCAGAGTGGTTAGGTAGACTAAAAGTCATCAAAACAAAAGATGGTAAAGTTGAGAAAGACCCTAGGTATGAGGGTGAAGACTTAATTACGAGTTATTAAGCAGTATGTTTTTAATATTCGCTCCTCAAATTAAATAACATTATTATTTGCAAAAATCGAATCCATTAAAATAAAATACAAATTTTAAATAACTGTAATAACCTCCTAACATATTGTTGATGGGAGGTTATCACCTTTCTGAAGATAAAATTAAAGAGCTATATTATCTCGATACAATTGTGATGACAGTAACGTTTTTACTAAGTGAGTGCAATTTCGGAGAAACAAAAATAGAGTATGAGGGATATGCTTAAGTGAAAGAGAGAAGAATATTTAGAGCTTTTGAGGAGAAAGAAGGCTATTTGAACTGTAAAAAGCATTCTGATTATGTACGGTAATTATACATAAAAGATTATCTAAATTTAGTTACACAAAGATGAATGTACATAAAAAGTTATGAATGTAATGGGATTTTAGTGAATGAAAATTATTTAAACTGTATAGAAGGTGAAAATTCAGGATGTGGAATATAAAAGAGGAAGATTTAGAAGCATTTCGGATGACATGCAGAAGGCGTTTAAGTCCTGAAGGTGCGACGGGATTTATGCTCGGAACGATATTTTATACTTCATTATTTATGGTTATTATTTTTATAGGAGGAATAGATTATTATACTACCTTGTTTGATAAGGTAATTGTTAGGATTGAATTAGTGTTATATGGTTTGCAAGTAATGTTTTTAATTCTATATTTATTCCCTAAAGCTCGTTATAAATTTCAAAAATTACAAACGCTCGTTATATTATTATATGCATTTCAACTTGGAACTATCGGATGCACGTTATTTGTTCTTTCTGGAATGATTGAGAATTCAATTGATCTCCATACACGTGTTTATATAGGTTTATTAGTATTAGGTGGAAGTATTGTTCATATTGTGACAACAGTTGATACATTTAATCAAGCAAGCGAAGGTGGTTTTAGTAGTGGGAGCAAATTAGCTTCGTTTTTTAGTAAAACAAAGGGACATGTTATACGAGGTGCTGTAATTTATGTGTTAATTCTTCTTGTTTTAATTTATATAAATAATAATTACTCATTAAACACAATGTTTGGTTATGTGTAATGTTGTTATGTATGCAGTAGCCATCGGAGCGGCAGAGTTCCAGCTCTTAGTGTATTGTAGGTTCAAATTCAAGTCATTTAATATGACGTGGGAAGAGAATGAGAGCATGCGTGGGAGATTTCGAAAGCGAAATACAAAATCTAAAACGAAAAGTAAATAAGAGTGAAATAGAATTTAAGTGTATGAGAATTATTTAAACTATATAGAAGGTGAAATGTCAGGGTGTGGAATATAAAAGAAGAAGATTTAGATAAATTTCGAATAACATGTCAAGGGCGTTTAAGTCCAGAAGGTGCTGCGGGTTTTATGCTTGGAACAATATTTTATATTTCAATATTTATGTTTGTTATTTTTGTAGGGGATTTGAATTACTACAACAATTTTTTTGATAGAACAATTGTTAAAACTGAAATTGTGTTATTTAGTATTCAAATTATATTTTTAATTATATATCTATTTCCGCAAGCATGTTTTAAATTTCAAAAGTTACAAACGCTAATCGTATTACTATATGCGTTTCAACTTGGAACGATATTATTTGTAGTTTCGATTGTTTCTGAAATGGGTGATAATTCAACTGGTAGGACGTATACCGGGCTATTATTTGTAGGAGCAGTTATTATCCATATTGTAGCAACGCTAGATACATTTAAACAAGCAAGTGAAGGTGCGTTTAGTAGTGATGAAAGATCCACATCGTTTTTTAGTAAAACAAAAAGAACTATGATAAAGGGTGCTACAATATATACACCAATAATTCTTATATTGATGTATTTTCAAAATGATTATTCGATTGATTTTTTAGTTATGTATGGAGTAGGAACTGTTTTAATGTACGCAGTAGCAATCGGAGCGGCAGAATTCCAACTATTGGCGTACTGTAGATTCAAATTCAAGTCATTTAATATGACATGGGAAGAGAATGAGAGAATGCGTGGGAGATTTCGAAAACAAAATAAGAAATTCAAAACGAAAAATAAATAATATATAAATAGAATTTTAGTGTTCGAAAAATAATTGAAACGAATAGAAGGTGAAGAGCCAGGATGTGGAATATAAAAGAGGAAGATTTAGAAGCATTTCAGATGACATGTAGAAATCGTTTAGACCCTCAAGGTGCTACAGGATTTATGTTTGGAGCAATACTATTTAGTTCAATAACAATTTTTTCTATTGTTTTATCAGCTGGGTGGGATTACTGCATGCTTCTCTTTAATATAGGAATTGTTAAGTTAGAAGCATTTTTATATATTATACAAATAATTCTTTTCGTTATTTATTCATTTCCGATAGCTCAATTTAAATTTCAAAAACTACAAACCCTTGTCGTATTATTATGTTCATTCCAATTGGCAACAATAGCTCCTATTGCTTTGACTGTTACTAAAATGGCTAATAATTCAATTGACTGGATTACAATAATGTATGCGGGTTTATTGCTTTTAGGAGCAGTAATTTTTCATGTTTTGACAACAATTGATACATTTAAACAAGCGAGTAAAGGTGCGTTTAGTATGGATGAAAGGTCTGCTTCTTTCTTTAGTGAAACAAAAGGAAAGATGATGAAGTGGGCTACACTATACGCAGTAACTATTCTTATTTTGATATATTTTCATAATAATTATGGGTTTGATGATCTATTTATGTATGTAGTAGGGACCTTTTTAATGTATACGATAGCCATAGGTGCAGCTGAATTTCAGCTATTAGCATATTGCAGATTTAAATTTCCATCATTTAATAAAACGTGGGAGCAACATAAAAGAGAGACTCCGAGATATCAAAAGAAAAATAAAAAAAGTAAATCGAAACGTAAGGCATAAAAAAGTGAGTATTGTAAGTTTTGATGATAGAAAAGTAATAATTTACAGGAGAGTATTTTAACTTCTAAAAGAAAATTTAATTATGTAAGGTGATTAAAGTGATTAGAAGGTTATCTGATCGAAAATGTAGAGTGGGTAGTGTGATGATGAAATGAACAAAAAAAGGGTTTCTAAAATGATTACTATCATAATAATAATCAGCCTACTACAAGCATGTAGTTTTTTTGAAAAAAAGATAGAATATGAGCCATTTGTCAAAGCTTTGGATGAAGGTGACATGAAAAAGGTTATGTCCGCTAGTGATGATGGATATGCGTATGTGAAACAAAGAGGTATATATAGTACATATGAGCAAAAGGAAGATGGAGAGCACAGTAAAACAATCTATCAAACTTCGAAAGGCATATATAATACGAAAGATAAAAGTTTATATGGAAATACAACACAAGAAATTACCTCGGAAGTAGATAATAAAAATTATAAAGAAGAAGTTAATTATAGTACAAATATTAGTTATGAGAATGGACAGGCACAAAGTACGGATTCAAGTCTGGATGTTTCATATGTGAACTTAATTGTAGATCGTTTAAAAGGGATAGGGAAACTAAAGATGAAGCCAGGAGATGATATAAAAAAGTTTGGTCAGCCTAGTACTGTTGGATATAAACTAACTGAATCAGAGTTTCAAAGTATTATTAATGATAAGTTGAAAATACGATATGATGAATATGGTGGTGGATCGATCGCACTGCATATTGAGTTTACAAATGGTTCAGAGCAGATATTGGAAGTAAGTATTGTAGTGAATTATAAGAAGAGAAATGATGAGGGCAAGTTAGTAAAATATATATCACAAATACATACATCTTTTGATAGTCACCAAGGTAATAATCAGGATGCGAGACAGGAATATATTGATTTTAAAGCACAGTATAATAAGAAGCAGTAATATTAAGAAGGGCATTTGCACGTAAAGATAATAGCGACATAAGTGTGATAAATGTTTCATAAATTTTTCTATTTGTAGTGGAAAGAATTTGAGAATAAACAGGTAGCCCCAATTGCTGGAGTAGATGCAACAATTGGGGCGTTTATCTGTCTAAATTTAGTTTGAGTACATAATATTTATTAGTTAGAGTCATGGCTTCGCAAGTAGTTTCTTCATCGTCATAATAACGGTGTGAAGTTTTTCTATAATCTGCTTTATTGCTAAGTTACAACTATTTCCGCTTATAGAGTACCCCTTATTATCGATACATCGTCCACATTCCAATATCTTTAAACCCTAGTCGTTTATAAATACGTCCAGCTGCTGGATTGTTACGTTTTTGGGAAACGATAAGATGGGAAAAGAGTTGTGGATAACGATAGAGTGAGCGTATAAAAACAAGCATATTAAGGGAATGAAAACAATACTAAATTGTTCAATATACGGTTGTGGATAACGGCCTTCTTAACGATGGAATCTAATCGTTAGGGAGGTCTTTTATTTTGTCGTTAAAAAAGAGAAAAAGGATTACGAAGATATCTAATGACGGGAAAAAATACCCTAAGCTAACAATTCAACAAGCGCTCGATCTTGCTATCTCAGGAAAGCGTGCAGAAGGCTGTAGGGAAAGGACTGTAAAGGATTATATCAAAATGTGGAGATATTTCACTGATTGGTTATATGCGAATTATGACGTAGAGTATATCGATGAATTAACAGCGGAAGTCTTTCGAGAATATATAAATTATATGAAACACGATAAAAAACGCTACGATACCCATAAAGTGATACACACAGACAACCGAAAAGTTGGTTTAGCTGATACGACGATAAATATTAATCTTAGGACGTTACGATCAATTTTTAATCATTTGCAACGGGAGGAAATTATTCAAGTAAACCCAATGGAAAGAGTTAAATTATTGAGACAAGACATCGATTTAACGAATTGTTTAGAGGACGAAGAGGTCAAAGCGATATTGCAGCAACCTAACTTAAGAGATTTCGTTGGATTTCGGGACTTCGTAGCAATTAACATGTTACTTGATTCTGGATTAAGGATTCGAGAGCTTGTTAGTTTGCGAATTGCAGACATCGACTTTCAATCGCGTTTTATAACAATTTCACCAGATAGAAGCAAAAATAGAAAGCCACGCTTAGTACCGATTTCCACACATGTTACTAAGCTAGTTTTACAACTCGTAAATGAAAACAAAGCTAATTTTAAAAGTGATTTGATATTTTTAACAAGTTACGGTGATCCATTGACTACCATTCATTTTAATAAGCGATTGAAGCATTATGCAGACAAAGCAGGAGTTAAAGGGAAGAAAGTATCCGCGCATGTATATCGTCACACGTGGGCAAAAAACATGATATTAAATGGATGCGATGTTTTTACTTTACAAAAAATCGGCGGATGGGCTGACATACGTACAATGAGACGGTATATACAAATGGATGTTAAAGAAATGAGAAAGAGCCATGATGAATTCTCACCGCTAACTAAATTAAGAAGAACAAGATAAAAACAAAAAAAATAGAGCATCTATCAAGACGCTCATTCTGGGTCGCTCCCGCCAAGAAGACGACTCACAATAATTCAGTTTAAAACTAAATATCGGAATACCGTAAACCCATTACCTTCATTTTATCGAAAAAATTCGAGGAATGCAAGGCTTCTTAAGTGCTGCCTTTTTTAAGCGGTAAGAAATGTGGTTTACGGTAATTTCCGAACGTGGAATTGCCTGTAAACCACGCTAAAAACTGACTGGATCGTCTACGTTCGTGCAGGGGACACTCGTCATGTCCCTACAAAGTAGGCAACCCGTAACGTATTCCTATTCGTATGTTGCGGGAAGGTGAGAGCGACCTATAACGGCTCGGGTGGTAGCCATGAGCATTAAGGTGCTCGGGAACACGTTCAGCTTGTCGCACAGGGGTGGCTTTGTGTAGTGGACAGGTCATTGTTAAAGGACGTGCGCGATGAAAGTCGCCAAGCGAATAGGGTCTATACATACGGAACACTGATAAAGCAAGGCATGGCAAAAGCCGTGTAGCCGAAACGTAGACGCTTGTCTCTCTTACGCGCTTCGTTTATTTTTTAACGTAGCGACGTAGGGGACAAGTCCGCCTGCCAGCCGTTTTCCTAACTTCGCTTCGGCATGATAGAAACCGTAAGCCCGAAAAACCTTAAAGTCAAGGGCAAAGACGAAAAATAACGAAAGATAACGCCACTGGCTACGAGAGGTGTAGGATGGTAGTGATTGCCGCTAACTAAGCGAGGTGTAGGATAGTAGTGAAAGGTCTGATCCGGGAAGGTAAAGGATAAGGAGTTAGGGGACAGAGGTTAATTCTAAGCGGAAATACCGAGAGAGTACGTTGATAAATCAGAGGAGGAATTGCGGATGGGAGTTACGGGAAGATTTGATTAGATAATTAAATTGTTTGAATATATATTTGTATAGACATTGACTGCATTTCTATAAAACTTTATCCTAGTATTAAGGTAATATTTACTAAGAATTAGGGAGGGGCTTTTATGTACAATGATTATTTAAACGATTCCATGACTAGGTTAAAGTCAGTTATAGATGACAGTGGTACGCGTCCTATATTATTTATTGGAACAGGATTATCTATGCGCTATCTTAATGCACCAAACTGGGTTGGCTTGTTAGATATGTTAATACATAGAAATCCAAAGTGTAATTATCCGATTGCATATTACACACAAAATTGTGAAGATAACCCTCATATTGCTTCACTTTTAATTGAAGAATACAATAAATATGCGTGGGATAATTATAGAAATGGAGTTTTTCCAGAGAAATTATACGAGCCTGATAATCATAATAGCATGTTTTTTAAATATGAAATATGTAGAATATTTGAGCGGATAATGGAAACCTTCAATTTAGAGGAAAATCCATTAAGTGAAGAAATCAAGCTTTTAAAAGAATTGAAACCTCACGCCATAATAACCACTAATTATGACAAGATGTTAGAAAAGATTTTTCCTGAGCATTCTGTAACTGTAGGTCAACAAGTTATAAAGTCTAAAGAATCTTTACGTATTGGTCAAATTTTAAAAATACATGGCTGCATGGATAGGCCAGAAGAAATAGTCATTTCAAAAGAAGATTATGAAGACTTTCATGAAAAACAAAAGTATTTAACAGCTAAATTACTCACATATTTTATGGAACATCCAATAATATTTTTAGGATATTCGCTTTCGGACTCAAATATAAAGAAAATTTTATTAGATATCGCTGAAATGGTTTGTGAAAGCCCTGATGAAATAGTTGATAATATTTGGTTTGTTGAATGGAGTAAAGACTCTATACCAAATGAGTACAAGCCGCCTAGTGATAAATATATTGCGTTGGATGATGGGAAAAGCATTAGAACCAATTATGTTCTTTTACATACATTTGAAGAATTATTTAAGAATTTAGATCAAGGAGACGTTTCTTCTGTTAATGCCTTACAGAGTCTCGAGGATAAAATCTATAATATTGTAAAAAGTAAATCTATCTCTGACTTAAAAGTAGATTATCTAACGATGAGTCACATTGAAGATGAGGATACTTTAGCAAGATTAATGGGATTTCAACGTACGGATGATACCGGACAGG
The DNA here is from genome assembly GCF_038003645.1 of Bacillus sp. FSL E2-0195. Classification (NCBI taxonomy): domain Bacteria; kingdom Bacillati; phylum Bacillota; class Bacilli; order Caryophanales; family Bacillaceae; genus Bacillus; species Bacillus sp. FSL E2-0195. Next base: position 2,007,193 of record NZ_JBBOPN010000001.1, read on the forward strand.
GTGAAGTTCGAAGTGTTTCAGTTATTGGAGTAGGTGTAATGTCTGATCCTGAACAAATTAAATTAACGTTTCCATTTAGAATCTCTGATATCGCTCAAGAGTTAGGTGTCAAAGGTTGGTATTACGTTAATAAACTTATAGAAGAAATTACGGAACAGACAGGAGTAAATATAAAAGAAACTAGTAATAGATATCATTGTGATATGGGAATAAAAGAAAATCAACCCCAACATAGATATTCAGCAGAAGCGATAGAATTACTTAGAAAAGTACTGAACAAAGAGGAGTATTCAGTTTACGATGAAAATAATAATCCTGTGAGTCCTGAGATTACAGAAGAACAGCCCAAACAATTAGGTATGGAAATTTAAAATAGAGCCGTCTATAATAGGGCGGCTTTTACTAGTTTAGGATATTTAAGGAAACTCTATGGTGAAATTTCCTTAGGATTGTCAGAATCCTTTTGCCGTGCGTAACGATGTGCGCTTGTCGCACGAGGTTTAAGTCGAAGTCAAATCGTGGTATGTACCACGAATAAGTAAACGAGAATTACGTGACGTAACGTGTTTCAACGGTGAAACGTTCGTAATAATTTGTAACCATTAAAACGGTACGATACGACCTTATTCGGACAGATCAATGGCATGATATACAAACGTTGCTACATGGCAACAAACGATCCTACGTCGAATCAAACGTAACGACGTCGTTACAAGCGAGTGCACGTACATGCATACTTAACATAACTTAACATTTGAGCGCATTCTCACCGTTATACACCACGTTACATATTACCAGCCGAACGCTCCCGACGCACGTCCACCCTCCGAAACTCACCCTTCAATTACTGTATATCGTATACAATATCTCTTTATACAGCCGATGTATAAACCGCATAACAGCAACGTTTGTTATCGGTGCATAAACGATATAAATCATATGCAGTAATCGGAAGGAGTATAAACGTTGCTATGACGGTATTCACCGCTTGTTGTAACTATAACGGTTACTTGAAATAATTATTATTATGTTAACTAGCTATGAATGAAAAACTGCATAAAAAGCGGGCGATTCCGATCGTATTTTTGAATGCCGGGGGCCCTCTCTTCACTGGCTTGGCGTCCAGGTGGGGAAAAAGTCCGGGCAGTATTTTTTAAACACGAGGCTTCAAATCGTCAGTATATTCTTTGTATTTCTTATGTTATAGTTCTTTCCTATGTATCTGTACTACAACGCATATATGTACTCAGTGTCGCTGATAATTGTCTAAGAAAAATGAAGTTAGAACATAATTTATCGTTCTTAATTATTAATAGGTTATCTAAAAGCTTATTTATAAAAACCTCCTATATTCATTATAGGAGGTTAAGTGATTGAGCTTAAAGTTTAACTTTTTTTCTTCTTTTTCGTAGATATAATAAATCAGGAGTATCTATTACTACATAGGGTTTTCCAGTATTAAGGGAAAAATTCAGTTTTCCACAAACAATAGTCGGGACGCCTTTCCCCCATTCGTTGGGTATTACATTCCAAAATATAGATTTTAAATCTTCGCCGAGTTTAATACTGAAGCTAGAGGAGGCCCACTTTTCACTTGAATTTAACCATGCATTCCCATCTGAACTCCGAATGTATCCATAGAACATGCCCCATTCACCACTCATTTCAGGAGTAATGTCATCAAATGAGCATAGAATCTCATTAATTGATATTTTTTCATATTCTGTATCTAGAACATAATTGTCATCCTCAAATCTATTATTTAACGCTTCATTTAAGATTTTAGGAAGAGATTTTGTTTTTATCAAATCCTCCATATTAGTACTTCCGGTAAACCTTCGCTTGCTTTTTCCAGATTTATTTACATGCTCAATAAGATCTTCTAAGGAGGAAATGGTTTCTATTTTGAAATAATTTTGTAATTTAAGTTTATACTCTTCTTGATTTGCATTTCTTTCTGGTACTTCTTTTCGTTTTTCTTCATTTCCATCAGACGGATTGGAGTTTCCTAAATCACAATTTTTTTTATGTTTTCCCCTAAAGTAAGGGATTTTTCCATCTTTTCCTTGTTTAACAAAGGTAGCTTTGTGTTTACATTCAGGACAAATAAGAAAAGGTTTAATTTGCTCTCTTTCATATGTAGACATCTGTTGCATTTTATCAGCGAAAATGGTTTTTCCGTTCCTACTATTTAGTGCATAATCCAATAATAACTCCTCCCACAATGCAAATATTTAATATAATAAAATTATAGCAAATTGCAGTTAATATAATTAGAAAAATTTGTTAAAAATGTGACGTGCACAATTATAATGAAAAAACTAATGTAAAATTTGACTATGTATACAACGTACCCACATCGATATATAAAATTTTCTAAAAAATAGACTTAATTTCTGTTTGTAGGAAATTATATACGAAAAAAGACACCTTATTTGATGTCCTCTTCATCTTCTACAATTAGTAGTAATTCATTCATATCGGTAATATTTAATTTATCTGCGATTTTCTCTAACGCTTCTTTTGGATAACGCTTCATTTTTCCGCTTGCTAGCTCACTTATAGTACGAGTAGACAATCCGTTTTCATCATCGATTAAATCTTTCTGATCCATACCGCGAGATTTTAATATGTCACGTAGCTTAACTTTGATTCTCTTTGCCACTATGTATCACCCCTTGCCTATATTATATAGATAAAGGTGAATTACGTAAAATGTAATTTTAGGGTTGACAATTACGTTTAACGTAATTTATGATATAGACATCAGTTACGCTAAACGTAATTAAGAGGAGGAAACGAGAAATGAATCTACAGAATATCGAAGAGGTAAACGTAAATATCACGGTAAAAAACGGTGATGGATCAAAAGTAACATTCGCTGAGAAAGCTTATAAGATTACGGATAAACACGTTTTATCTATCTATGAAGACGGAATTTCAATCGAAGAATTCACTTACAACAATAATGACGAAATTGTTCTTGGCGCTACGGTACTAGACTTAAACGGAAATTTAGACGAAAGCTTGGTCGATATTACTCAAATCGGCAATATGAGCGCACTTGATTTTCTTTTAGTACTTGCATCGATTAAAAAGGATACCCACTGAGGAGGTGTGAAACTATGTTCGCAAAACTAAATGATTACTTTGGGCTTGAAACGTTATCTGACCGTGTTTGGTATTACGGAGTTTTCGGTGTAGGCGGTACGTTATTTTTAATCGACATGGCAATCGTGTATTTTTTATAAAAATCGAAAGGTGTGCTATGAGGTTTGTGTGCGATAGGTAGGCATGCAAACAAATAGCCTAAGCGATGATACAAGGTAGTATGGAGGCGTTTGGCCACGGTTGCATATTATTTTGGGACAGTTCATCGACCTATTAAATTAACAAAGGGGGAAACGAAGCATGGAATTAAAAGCGGGAGAAGTATTTCGAATGGAAAGGCGATATCCTATTGACGATACCTATCAATCTTACATGTTAGAAGGCTTAATGCTGAACGACGAGTTATTTTTGACAGCGAATGATGAACATTTAGGGGTCTATGATTTGCAAACGTTCTTGGAAACGAAGGACTTAAGTAGGAATTTTCTACCGATGCATATTTATAGTAAGCGACCGTTATCTATTACGGACATTAGTCAGTTTAAAAACAAAAGTATAATCGATTTAATCTTATATTACGTAAAAGCAAAATGATTAAACGGAAAGAACACCGAGCGGCAAACGGTGTTCTTTTTTTACGTTTATTTAATCGAAAAGTGTGCGAAAAGAAAACGTCCCGCGACTTAATTAGTATAGTCGGAAATTTTATCGCTCTTTTGTGCGCGCCGAGAGGAACACTCGCGTCATGTATAGTATAGGCGGTAAAAATTACAGAAAAAGCGAGCGGAAAGAAGGAGGCGTGGAAATGAGAAAATCAAAAGTATTTCGTAAAGCAAAAGGGGCATACAAAGGGAATTTTATCAAACTTCCGTCCAATCTAAAACATTACGTATATCACCCGAAGTACAAAGCCGAAATGAGTTATCTATATGCATTGATCGTAGACTATTTTAACGAAGAAGTCGGATATGCTTGGCCATCAACACATCGTTTAGCGATGGAATACGGTAAAGCGGAGAAGACAGTACGAACGCATTTGAATGTACTAGAAGAGTTGCGATTGATTCAAAAGCGCAGAGGATTATTAGGTAATAGTTATAGACCATATGAACCACTAGACGAGGACGAGTTTTTCGAAGTGTTTCCGGATGCAAAGAAGACTTATGAAAGAGCATTGCGTAAATTGGAGGCGGAAAGAGAAGCGGGAATAGAGCGTAAAAAAGAGCTTTATGGCGCTCATTTATTTGACGATTCTTCGGAATTTTGAGGAACGGTAAAAAAGTACAGTTAGACGAGGTATTCTAGGTGATTTCGTAAGGGTAATATTTACCGTCTAACTAGATTTATTGTAACGAGATTTAAGGAAAGAGATTTATGATAGCGAAGTATTCGCATACGCTCATACTTCGGGAATCATTTTCTATCGAAAATAATTCCTATCTTATATATTACCGATTAATTACATGTATAAAAGATATTCCGCTAAATAGTGATAAAGATAAAACATAACTGTATTGGTGGGGTGGCAGAGGAGGTTATTAAAACGACTGAAATAATCTACCGTAATCCAGGTGAAGGAGCGATTGATTTCACGAAACATTTCATTAGTGACTTAACTAGTGACGAGGCGCTACCTATAATTAGTCAACTTTTAAAGGGACGGCTGCACGATAAAGCGGACAAGCGTATTAAGCGGTGTGCATATTGCGGTTATTACTACCGAGATAAAACTCGACCGAACAACAGTAAGACATGTTGCAGTAAATGCAAGATGGATCTCGATACGTTGAGGCGAGCTATAATACGTGCGGATAAGGCGTTATTGAATCCGAAGAAACCGAAAAATGAAAAGTGTCACGTATGGTGGCTTGAATATCCGTTCTACGTACAAGAATATGAAATGTTAAAGCATACGTGGAAGTACGAAGTGCCTTATTATCCTAATAAAATAACGGTAATACATGCGGCGAAGCAACGAGATGGAATAATCGGAGGGAAACGAAAACCTAAACGGATTGTTCCATATAGCGGAAAGGATAAAGATGTAGATTAGCCGCAGTCAGAACGGTATAGAGGGAGAAATAAAAATCTATTTTTTAAGACTTCTAGTAATAAAAGGAGGTAGAAAGATGACCAACGAGATGTTTCGTGCAATTCGTTTATATAAAGATATGAGCCAAAATGAGTTTGCTAGATTTATCGGTGTCTCAATTGCGACGGTTGGGCGTATTGAAACCGGTAGTCTAGAGCTCACACCGAAAGTAAAAGCGAAACTGGCCGATAGGTTTGAGTTTAACGAAGAATTTTTTAGTTTTTTTGAAAATTATCTGAAAATATTTTAATCATACCGTAATTAAAAACGTTGGCGGGAGGCGGTTAATGATGGCGAGGAAGCGGAATAGTTCTTTACGTTCTAGACGTGAATTAAATAAGCGAAAGAAACCTAACGACGGTACTTATTGGGCTAAACAGCTATTACAAAAAATTGAGTCCATAGCTACTCAAATGAAATGAGGGTGAATACATGCGAATTGAAGTTTCACGTGAGGAATCTAACGTAATAATCGGAAATCAAGTGCAGGAAAATACGGAAACAGTGATTTGGTATAACGATGGAACTTTCGAAATAGTACCACCTGAGGAAACTATTTGGACCGAAGAAGATGAAGACGAGGAGGAGGGCATAAAGTGAGTGATCAGAACAAACAATGGTTAGAAAAACGGGCGAAATTTGAGCGGCAGTTGGTGGATGCAAAACAAACGGTGTTGAAGTATGAAGAAACACTAAGGCCTTACCGTACAGTCACAGACAGTGAATATTCAGCGGCTAAAAAAGCAATCACACGTTTATATACTGAGATCCATGACGGAGATTATGAGGCGGGAAAACCTGTTAATCCGCTTGAAACGATGTCACTTACAGAATTACAGGCATTGTACGAAAAAGAAAAGGAGATGTATTTAGAGACAGATAGTCGAGATGTAAAAACGTTAACTAGACTATCTTCAATTGATACGCAAATTCAAAAATTACAAGGAGGAGTGAACTGATGGTAGTAAAGAAAGGTTTTCTTGAAAAAGCGAAGGAATTTATCTTAAGTAAATCGAAACAGAAGCAGGCGTTTTTTGACCGAGATCATGAATTAAAAACGAAAATTACAGAGTTAGAAGCGAAGCGTAGCGGTATTATTGAGGCATATGATCCTACTAAGGGATTAGATCAGGATGCAATAGATAAAATCGACGCTGAAATTGATGCTGCACATAAGGAAATTGCCATTCTTACTATTGGAGAAAGCAAAGTATCTAATTATGAATTGGGAGACTTAATTAAGCATGTTAGTGAGGCGAAGAAAGAAGCAGAGGAATTTCTTGAAAATAAATTAACTGAGGATGAAAAAATCCGTGAGGAAATTCTTGCAACGAAAAAGGCGTTTTTAGAAGCGCAAGCGAAACACTACAATTTAACTAGAGAAGCTGCAAATTATGCATCGGATGTTAACGAATCATTATCGGAGTTAACGAAAAGTATTTCGATTGAGATTGATAGATTGCGTGAAAAGGCAAGGAAATTAGAGAGGGAAATACAATCGCTCATCCCAACGGGACACTTTTCTGAGGGTGCACCATATGTAGGGCAAGCTCAGGTAGAGGTATTACGGGAAGAGTACAGTAAAGTTCGAGGTGAAATAGCTAGACTTGAACCATTAATAGGTGACGTCGGTGATCGTATTTGGCGATTAGAGAGTCGTACAGACGGGAACTATCGACCAATCTACTTTATACATGACAACGAACAAATCGATGCAACACAAAAAGGAATTGTAAAAGAATAATCAACGTTTGGTGCGATGCCTGACCTCCTAGCTACTGTTAAATGGTATCACCAAATATCTTAATGAGCCGCTATTTTTAGCGGTTCTTTTTTATTTATCTAAAACAAGGAGAGATCACATGAATACAATCGAGAATCTAAAAGAAATGGAAAAGTTAGTGGGAAAATTAATGAAAACATCCGAGTCTACAGAGACAAAATACCATATCGGCAGGTTGTTGCAATTGTTTGGAAAAGAAGCCGAAAACTTCGGGAAGTTAAACCAAGCATTAAGCGGTGAACTAGCTGAACTAGAAGCGTTACGAGGGTTTGTCAAATCGCAAGGGCTGCAAGCTAACTTCGAATCCTATAAGAGACTTGGGAGTAGATAACTATGTCTACAAATCGAGTAGAAGTACAGTTAATAGCGGATATATCTAACTTACAGCGCGGAATGCAGCTAGCAACCCAAGCAGTACGCAACTTCCACCAAGCAGTAAGTCAACCGATAAATATACCGACTCCTAACATGAGCGGTTGGAATTCAGCAGTCCAAAGTGCCGGACAACATGTACAGCAATTAAATAATCAAATGCGGAATATGACTCCACCTCCACCACCGAATATGAGTTCATGGCAAAATACGTTCCAGAACGTAGGTAACCGAGTTCAAGAGGTGGGGCATAGAGTCCAACAAACTGGACAGGTAATGCAAAGTTCGTTTGCTCCAGCGGCAGCAGCATCGGGATTCTTCTTAGGAAAAATGATACAAGATGCGAGAGAGTTTGAGAGCCAAACCCGTAGGGCGGCTGTACTTACAGGTGGATCATATAACCAGGTGAAAAAGGATATTTTAGACATGGCCAAGACCTCTGTTTATTCCACTAGCCAAGTAGCCGCAGCCTATGCGGAACTTGGCGCAAAGGGCTTCGATGCTGCTAAATCAACCGCAGCGCTACCAGGCGTTCTATCAGCGGCCGCAGCTTCCGGAGAAGATCTCGGAATGGTAGCGGATACTGTAACATCTGCACTGAACTCTTTTGGTATGGAAGCATCACAAAGTGGACATGTAGCCGATGTGTTAGCTCAGGCGGCAAATTCAACAGCAGCGGGTGTGTACGATATGCAATACGCTTTTAAGTACGCAGCGGGCCCAGCAGCACAGTTAGGTATTTCGATGGAGGAACTTGCAGCATCTGTCGGTATTATGTCTGATAATGGTATCAAGGGTGAGACTGCTGGTACAGCATTACGTGCATCATTATTACGCTTGGTTAAGCCACCGAAAGCAGCAGCTAACATGTTGAAAGAGTTAGGCGTTACTACGACCGACAGCAGCGGTAACATGAAGTCGCTTTCTCAAATTATCGGAGAATTACAAAAAGGTATGACAGGTATGACGAAAGCTCAAAAAGGTGCGGCGTTAGCGACGATATTTGGTACGGAAGCTGTTTCTGGTATGATGGCACTTGTTTCAGCAGGCCCGGAGAAAATCGATAAACTTACGCAATCCCTTGTTAATTCTGGAGGAGCTTCAAAAGAAGCGGCTGATAAAATGCTTGAGGGTTGGGCGGGCGCGCTGAAGATGATGGAGTCTACTATAGATGCAAACTCTAAACTATTTGTAGATGCACTTGGACCTGCTATAGAAGCGGTTGCTAATTCTATTACTGGATTGGTTAACTGGTTTGCTAAGTTGTCAGGGACCATGCGAAGTGTAGTCGCTATCTCAGCCGCATCTATAACCGCGTTTTTAGTTATCGGGACCGTAGTGGGGATGATGGCGAGTGCAATCGGTACTACGCTTATTCCTCTTGGTGCTCTTATCAAATGGCTCGGTAAAAGTACAGTAGTCGCAAAGTTAGCAAGCGGAGCAATGGTTGCTCTACGAGCCGCTTTCGCATTCTTAACGGGTCCTATTGGCATAGTAATCATGGCTCTAACCGCAATGGGCGTAGCGTTAACTCAGCTTTACCAACGTAATGAAGCTTTCCATAACGGAGTCAATAGTGCATGGGATTCCATCAAGTCAAAAGTAACCGAATTATCTTCGGCGTTTATGAATTTCGCAGGGCCAGCAATCGACGCGGTAGTTGCAGGATTTAACCGTTTGAAGTCGGCTATTACAGCGGCGTTTTCCGGTGATTTCAGTCAACTAGGCGAGATATTTAAAATAATCGGACCATCCATTGCGGCCGCTATTATCGGAGGAATTCCAGGGGTAATTATCTCGGTATCTCGTTATCTACCGGCAATCGCGGAACATCTTAATGCCAACAAAGGTGTTATTTTAGAGGCGATTACAAACGTATTTAATTCAGTAGCGGAATTCTTAACTACGACTCTTCCAAAATTAATCGAAGTTGGTTCGCAAATGATTATGAGTCTAGTAAACGGGTTGGTCCAAGCAGCACCTTCTATATTAGAGGCAATGGTCGGCGTGATTAATACAATTATGCAATCAATCGCTGAAAATTTACCGATCCTTATCGAAGCAGGTATGCAAATATTGCAAGCGATAATCACTGGAATTACACAAGTACTACCTACGATTATCGAGACGGGTTTACAGCTTATCTTAACGCTAATTCAAGGCATTATGCAGATGATACCTACGTTAATACCTGTAGCTGTAACGATTATAGAGACAATTATTAACGGAATTATGTCGTTTTTACCGCAGTTAATTGAGATCGGCATTAACTTGTTGACTACGCTAATTACTGGAATCACACAAGCACTTCCAATGATTGCGTTGGCGATTATCATGGTAATTACTACGTTAATCGATGCAATTACAGCGAACTTACCAGCGATTATTACGGCAGGTATTTCGATACTGACTACGTTGATTGACGGGATTGTCCAGATGTTACCTCAACTAATCGATTTAGCGGTCAATTTAATTACGAAAGTTGCTGATACGATTCTAGCGAATCTACCCACAATCATAGATGCAGGGGTAAACATATTGATGGCGTTAATCGATGGTATCGTTAAGATATTACCACAGCTAATTAACGCAGCTTTAACGTTAATCGCTAAAATCGTGGAGACACTTATCGTTAACTTACCGAAAATCATTGAGGCGGGAGTTAATATTTTACTAGCGTTAATTGCTGGTATTTTTAAGATAATTCCACAATTAGTAGTGGCGGCGGTTAAGTTAATCGTAACGCTAGTAGGCGAGTTAATTAAGAACTTACCGAAGCTATTAGAAGCGGGCGTTAAATTAATCGAAGCACTTATCAAAGGTATCCTATCGCTTTTAGGATCGCTAGGAAGTGCTGCGTTAGAAATAGGCGGAAAGATTCTAGATACGCTTAAAGAAGTCGATTTATTTGGTATCGGTGTAAATATTATTAAAGGCTTGATTGGCGGTATTGGTTCGATGTTCGGAGAAGTTTGGGGCAAGATGAAAGAACTCGGAGACGGCATCAAAGATAAATTTACAAGTATATTATCGATCCACTCTCCGTCACGCGTTTTCCGAGATTACGGTGTATACACCGGTAAAGGGTATGTAAACGGCGTCGACGGAATGAAAAGTGCAATACTTCGTACATCCGAAAACATGGCTAATTGGATGAAGCCAGAAATGTTAGCGGTAGATACAGGTGCATCAATACCTAGAGGAGTAAGTGGGTTAGGTGCGTATCAATCAGCTAAACCAACGCCAAGCATGTATAAGCCGAGTCAGTACGACAGTCAACTGTCTAGAGATAAGCAACCGGCGAATATTAACATACAACTCGGTAAGCAAGAGTTTTCGAGATTTGTTGACGATATTACTGGCGAGCAAGAAGCGGTTAGAATACGAAAAGAAGTATTTTAAGGAGGGCGGTAATATGAAAGAAGCACCCGTAATTGACTATGACAAATTAGATAAAGAGATTGAGGACATGCGAGCAAAAATCGAAGCATTTAAGCAAGAACGTATTGCAAGAGGTTTACCACCGAAGCGCCCCGATCGTTTCGTAGACAGGGAGATTTCAAAAGTTTTAGCGGACAAGATGGAACACCTTTTCTCCTACGCCAAAGGGTACGGTGCTTTATTAGTATGGACTAAAACACTACAACCAACGGAATATGATACGATACATCGGAAATATAACGATTATACTTTGTTGTTAACTGAATCAATTGATTTAAAGTACAAGTGGACAGGCGCTGGCCTTCGAATACTATTAAGAACTTTGAAACTCATCGATAGAGGCGAAATTAGTTATGAGAAAGCTAGCCGAAAGTTTTATGACATATTCCTGACATTGAAAATAAGTGATATGGAATTAAATCAAATCGTCGAAAATCCGTTACCGGACATCGACGAAGAACGTTTAGCGCAGTTACGGAGTGATGAATCATTTTTACAATCGGAAGTAGAACGTTATTTAAAATACTACGAGGAAATTAAACATTTAATATAAGGAGGGAATACATTGAATTTACGTGACCTAAAACAAGAATTAACCGATGAACAATTACATGCGGCTACGAGGTTGGTAGAAAACTCATTCGCAGGTAGGGAGCGGAAAACACTCGAAGAGATTGCCGAAGAACTAGGGATTTCACGTACTACATTGTGGATGTGGAGTAATGACGTTAATTTCATTCGATATAAGGAAGCGTTAGCGGATCAGTTATTACGCGCTAATATCGATTTGGCAAACGGCCAACTATTAGCGTTAATCAAAGGAGAGTATACAAATAATGGCACGCCTGCGATTAAAGCGCTAGAGTTATTTTATAAGTTGAGTGGTAAGTTAGTCGATAAGAAAGAGATTATTACTAACGTTGATAAGCCTAAGGTATCACAAAGCGAGATCGAAGAAACATTAACGGAATTAGGAAAAGGGATTTAATTATGACGGCGGATTCTCCTACGTGGAGGGTCCGCCACTTTTTTGCCTATTTACGCCGGAAAAAATGATATATAACGACAAAGGTTATATAATGAGTAATGCAATTGTATTACAGTGGTTGTAATGTATTGCGTAAATCATTGAGTTAGGATAAACGGCGGGTTTCACACAGCTCGAGAGCCAGCCATTTTAGATTAGGTTACTAATTTGTTTTATCTAAAGGGATTTGTTTACAGAGAGATTCAATGAATTTTTCGGTTACTTGAATGAAATGAAGGCAAGCAGTATCGTTAATTTTAATAAGATTATCCTTTTTGTCAATCCCATCTATTCTGTGAATAGCCTTTTCCAATCTTTCCTTTTTCCAGCTACTATTTTTATAGGGAGTTTTAAGTGTATATCCTCTACTATGAACGATGCAGTTTCGAATTTGGTTATAATAAGTTAACTCCTGCCACATATCGTTAGCGATTTCTATACCTAAAATGTTTTCACAGTATTTCTTCGCTAAAAATATCCCACTAGTATACTTGTTTTCCTGTTTTTTATCGAATTCATCAATGGATATTAGATTATCATTTTTAAAATGATAGCCATATTTATAACATAAATTCATAAAACGTTCTTCAAAAAGACTATATATGCCTGTAATAAAAGAATAGCGAATAAATTGAGGATAAGTATTATGACAGTGCCAAACTTCTAACATTTTATCGGGGTATAGTACTTTCTTTGTTTGATTTTCATTATCTTTTATATTGTAATAGTGAGTAGGATCATCGGCTTTTTGTTTGAAAGTTGATTCTACCGTTAAAATACATTCTTTAATATTAGTGAGGTCAATTTTCACAACTTCATAGAAATCCATAGGATTATTAAAATTTGGAAATCTACTAGAAATGACTCCATCATCTATTAATTCTTCAATTTCATACGGATGAAACATTCAATCACTCCTATATGTTTACTGTGACGCTTAAGTAATCGTTTTATTCGAATTTAATACTTCTATAATAGCAACTAGTAATATATTTCGTCCAATTTACGTTACAAACCTTCGCAATAATATGCATATGAAGTCTTACGTATTTTACGGCGTTTTAATCCCAAAGTTATTTACTTAATTGTAGTTCTGTTAAATAGGGGGGGCGAATTGGGTTAATTATAATAGTGCACTTTTTTATTACGGAAGGAGGCGCAGTTTTTTATAGATAACTTCGTCGGAAAACGCAATTTCTTGCGGTATTTATTTAACGAAATCCACACTTTACGGCTTGTACAAATAGTAATATGTAGGGTAAAATGTGGATAACGATAAACATCGTTAAGAGTGAACGGTATCAACAACCGTATTGAACAAAAACATTCCTCATTATACGTCTTCAACCTCTAAAGTATCGTAATTAAGCGAACACGGCTTTTTATTATCGATACATCGTCCACATTCCAATATCTTTAAACCCTAGTCGTTTATAAATACGTCCAGCTGCTGGATTGTTATAAAACAAACAAAGTGTTCGGCCTTCTTTCGTAAAGTCCTGAATCATTTTCTGTAATATGAGTGAAGCATATCCGTTTCCGCGATAATTCGAATGTGTACATACGCCAACTACCATAGCGGATAATGAATTTTCAGCGGAAGTTGAGGAGGATGCGATGATTGCGCCGTCTTTTTCAATATAATATGTACGTCCTGTATTTGTTTCGATAGCTTGCCTTAACATTTTTTCTGATTCATTAGCAGTCGGGAATTCAGCGATGTCACTTCGTAATTTCATAATTTGTTCTATATCATCGAGTGAGGCAAGTTTAATTGTTTCATGAATTGGTGTGCTAGGTAAGTTGCTGTCATTTAGACATTCGCAAAAATACATTTCATTTTTGGCGCCTAGTTGTACACTTGGAGCAGTTTCAAATCTTTCTACAATAGTTGACTTGCCAGAGAGTTTAAGCGGCTTATATGCGGAAAGAAGTGCCTCATAGTCAGTAACCACAAACTCTTCTTTACTATACGGTATAAATGTATCGTGAAAGCGAAGTAAAATCGATTTTAATGTTCCATTCTCTTTATATACGCCCCATAATTCTTGAAAGTCTGTTTCATAACCGAAAGCTTCTAAATCCCCAATAATAAACAAGTTAAGGGCTGCTTCTTCTTTTAGGTAAGCGAATACTTGTTCATGATCTTTCTTTGTTAATTTTCTCATCATAAAAAATCGACCTCTTTTTTATTTTTCTAAATATTACAACTTAAGTTTTTTGAAATCAATATAAAATTTTATGTTTAGTTCACAAAGTTTCGGAAAAACTAGGAAAGATATGACAAAGGAGGTTATGAACGGTGGATCATCCAATTCAAGGATTAATGAAAGCAGCAATGGAAAATTTAAAAGAAATGGTCGATGTAAATACGATTGTTGGAGAGCCTGTTCAAACGGCTGACGGTGGTGTAGTGTTAACGGTTTCTAAAGTAGCGTTCGGTTTTGGAGCAGGAGGTTCTGATTTCCAAACGAATGATGGACAAAGAGCGAACGGTAACCCTGCATTTGGTGGCGGTAGCGCGGGTGGTGTTTCTATTACACCAGTAGCATTTCTAGTCGTGAATAAAGACGGGGTAAATATTCTTCATTTACAAAATGCGACACATTTAGCAGAAAAAATAATTGAATTAGCTCCACAAACAATTGATAAAATTCAATCGATGTTCCAAACAGATGAAAAGAAAGAGGGAAATCATCACCCTCAAAACCCAGATGAAATCCTTTAAAAACGCCTGCTCATAAGCAGGCGTTTTTTCTTGTAATCAGTATGTAATAAAACACATGAAATTGTAAATAGTTTTTGAAGTTTTTTCTATGTTTCTAAAATTTTTCATGTTAAAATATGCTATAGAATTGAAACATATAAAACGAAGGTGGCTAGGTGCTTTGTCTGGAGGATCTGACCAAGTAAACAATATGATATATATTAATGGTAATCGTCGGGGTCATTGTTTTATTACATCTGGAATTACGTTTAAAGAGTTTGCAAGTAACATCCCTTCACCGCTTCATCAAGTATTGCTTTTAAAGCATAATTTTGAGTGGACAGATTTTCATTATCATACTTTATTTGAATATGTTGAGGAAGAAAACATACATAAACTCATTCAAGCAGAGATTGATGAATTTGATGAATTTTGTTGGGTAGATTTCGATGATGCAAGCGATTTAGATGAGTTAGAGCCAAAAGAAATTGCAGAATTATTATATTTGGCTCACAAAAAAGAACCACTTGGAAGAACGTTCTTCCCATTGTTGAAGAATAGATTTGTTTATTTTTCACATGATGACGGTTGGTACAACAAAGTGTATTACCGTAGAATCGGTGATTTTGTAGGAATGCTGAGTAAAGTGATTCCATATAAACTCGGTTCGTTTGGAAAGAAACGTTTTACTTTCTTCCAAAAATCAAAAATTTTCCCAGCAATTTCAAAGGAAGTTATCCTTGGGCTTATGCCGTTAATGGAAGATGGATTATACATTGATTTAGCGGGGAAAATTGAGTCGAGAAGAGGTCTTGAAATTCCGGTATATGTAGTAGGATCATTCGAAAGTACGGATGAGGTACTAGATAATATCGATGAATTGAAAGCGGAAGCAACAGAAACGGGTTGGCTCATTTTTGATAAGAAAGAACAAGAGTGGCAATGGGTTGTAGACTAAGAAAACTTGGCGCATGAAGTCAAGTTTTCTTGTCTTTTGAAAGGAGAACAAATGAAGAAATATTATACAATTGTGGGTATTGTAAGTATTATTCTCGTGGCAATATTACTCATAACTTGTCCGAAAGAATCAGATTTTAAATTGTATTTAGAGGATAAGTATGCATTGAAATGTGACGAGAGTAGCTTTGAATGCACGCAAAATGTAGATGAAAAAAAAGAGAAATTACAGTTTGAAAGTATTGATGCACGAAATGGTGTTTTCTTTATGACTGTAAAGCAAACGTATAAAACAGAAGCTGGTGTTACGAAAGAATATAGCGGAGTAGGTATATTCGGTACATTTCTTTTTGTTTCAGAGAAGACTTTCTAGTAATAGAAGGTCTTTTTTTTATGCTTATGTTCATATAGATGAAGTAAGACAAGCATAGGAGGGGTATTGATGAAGAAGGGATGTATCGTTTGTGGTGGTGAGGAGTTTTTTTCTTCAACATTATATGCACGTACGAAACAAGATTGGGCATATGCGCCAAACATGTACCGATTTGAAAAGGTGTTTATTGAGCATAGAGATGAAGAAAATTATCCAGTTTTTCAAGAAATTACAGCGAAGCATTGTTGTGGATGCGGTCATATTATGTTGTATCACGAATGAACACACCAAGTATAACTTGGTGTGTTTTTTTTAAAACGCTGACAAAGCAAGCGGATAGAGTAAAGTAAATAAAACAGAAAAACTACCAAAACCAATTGCGGTATATCCAAGTGTTCTCGCTCCAAAATTGACAGCTAATAAGCCAACTAAAATAGCAAGGGAGCCGAGTGTAACAGGATAAAAAGCAATGGAGAATAACGAAAGAAATAATGCGACATAGCCGATCATTGCACCGGTATTTGTACCTTCTATTTCATTTGCAATTTCTTTGCGCTCATGTCTAATCGGAATACCAGCCGGAGATATTTCAGCTGCATACTCTTCGTTTTTTTCACCACTTTTAAAATGATGATTTCTCTTTCTTCGCATGTACATCCCTCTCTTTCAATTGGGTGTATCTATAGTATCTTTCATAAGGAGCAGAACATGAGTATGAGTTAAACCCAAGTAAAGCAAAAATTGGAGAAAACAGATTCCGTTGTTATCCTGTTTATCCCGCTATTTGCCGTGCAGTAAGACCCCCACCTCAAAATTCGGCTGGAGCAAAGAAGTTAGATGGGAGTCGGGCTGCCAGTAAAAGCCCGATTGGTTCAAATAATAATCAGTGGGGGCGAACAAACACCCCCACTGATTAAAGTTTCACTTTATCTCCTTATGAAGATAAACAGGGATTTTGGAACATGATGTAGAATGAAATGAATGATAATACGTGAAGGTAGGGGAATGTATGGCGAAGTTTAATTGGCATGAATCGGCAGAGAAAAAATGGGATAACGATGCAGAGTTTTGGAATCAAAATAGTCAAGAAATGTGGGATAGCGGGAGCAGGAGTACAATCATTCCATTTTTTGAGCAGTACGTGGAAAAGGAAGTACAAGTGTTAGATGTTGGCTGTGGTGATGGGTATGGTACATATAAATTAAGTCTTACTGGCTACAAAGCGGTTGGGGTGGACTTATCGGAAGTTATGATTCAAAAGGGTAAGGAGCGCGGAGAAGACCCAAACTTATCTTTTATAAAAGGTGATCTTTCTTCATTACCATTTGAAAATGAGAAATTTGAAGCAATTATGGCAATTAATTCTTTAGAATGGACCGAGGAGCCGTTGCGAGCATTAAATGAAATAAAGCGTGTTTTAAAGAAAGATGGATACGCATGTATTGCAATTTTAGGACCGACAGCAAAACCGAGAGAGCACAGTTATCCGCGCCTATATGGCAAAGACGTTGTTTGCAATACGATGATGCCTTGGGAATTTGAACAGTTAGCAAAAGAACAAGGATTTGAAGTTGTAGATGGTACCGGCGTATATAAGCGTGGAGTAAATGAGAAGATGTTAGGTCAGCTACCTACAGAGTTACAACAAGCGTTAACATTTTTATGGGTATTTATGTTAAAAAACGTATAACAAAATTGAAGGGTTTTAGGAGGTAAATAAGTGCAGAAAATACAAAAAACTGATACAATATCATCAGAATCAATTAAAGGGGGACTAGGGTATATGACAACTACTACAACAGTTAAATCTGATATTGAAATCGCACAAGAAGCAAGTATGAAGAAGATTCAAGAAATTGCAGCTAATTTAAATATTTTAGAAGAAGAACTAGAGCCATACGGACATTATAAAGGCAAGTTATCTCTTGATATTTTTAAGCGTTTACAAGATGAGAAAGACGGTAAAGTTGTTTTAGTAACAGCGATTAACCCAACTCCAGCAGGAGAAGGTAAATCAACAGTAACAGTTGGTTTAGGCCAAGCTTTTAATAAAATTGGTAAGAAAACAGTAATTGCACTTCGCGAACCATCTCTTGGACCAACAATGGGATTAAAAGGCGGAGCAGCAGGTGGCGGTTATTCTCAAGTAGTACCAATGGAAGACATTAACCTTCACTTTACTGGAGATATTCATGCGATTACAACTGCCAATAACGCATTAGCGGCGTTTATTGATAATCATATCCAACAAGGAAACACACTTGGAATTGATACGCGTAAAATCGTTTGGAAACGCTGTGTTGACTTAAATGATCGTGCCCTTCGTAACGTAGTAATTGGCCTTGGTGGACCGGTTCAAGGTGTACCACGTGAAGACGGTTTTGATATTACAGTAGCATCTGAAATTATGGCCGTATTCTGCCTTGCAACAGATATTCAAGATTTAAAATCACGTCTATCTCGCATTGTTGTCGCTTATAATTTTTCAAATCAACCTGTAACAGTTAAAGATTTAGGAGTAGAAGGAGCGTTAACACTTCTATTAAAAGATGCATTAAAACCGAACTTAGTACAAACATTAGAAAATACACCAGCTATCATTCATGGCGGACCATTTGCGAATATCGCTCACGGTTGTAACAGTGTTATCGCTACGACAATGGCAGCAAAATTAGGTGATTATGTTATTACAGAAGCTGGATTCGGTGCAGATTTAGGTGCCGAGAAGTTTTTAGATATTAAAGCACGTGCAGCTGGTATTAAACCAGAAGCGGTAGTTATTGTTGCGACTATTCGTGCGCTTAAAATGCACGGTGGTGTGGCGAGAGATCAATTAAAAGAAGAAAATGTAGATGCGTTAGCAAAAGGTATGGAGAACTTACAGAAGCATGTTGAAACAATTCAAAGCTTCGGTGTTCCTTTCGTAATTGCCATTAACAAATTCATTACTGATACAGATGCAGAAGTTGCATACTTACAAGAATGGTGCAATGAGCGTGGCTATGCAGTATCCTTAACAGAAGTTTGGGAGAAAGGTGGCCAAGGCGGAGTTGACCTTGCTGAGAAAGTGTTAAAAGAAATTGAAAAAGGTGAAAACAACTACGCACCACTTTATGAATTAGAATTACCATTAGAAGAAAAAATTCGTACAATTGCTCAAAAAGTTTACGGCGCAAAAGATATTGAATTTGCTCCGAAAGCACGTAAGCAATTAGCTCAATATGAGGGAGAAGGTTGGAGTAACCTACCGATTTGTATGGCGAAAACACAATACTCTCTTTCAGATGATGCAACAAAATTAGGTCGCCCATCTGACTTTATCGTTACAATTCGTGAATTAAAACCATCTATCGGTGCAGGGTTTATCGTTGCGTTAACAGGAACAATGTTAACAATGCCAGGCCTTCCTAAACAACCAGCAGCACTACAAATGGATGTAAATGAAGATGGAAAAGCAGTAGGTTTATTCTAAAAGGTTGTAATTCATCTCGTTTATCTGTAAACTATATATACATCAAGTGGCGCCTTTCCATCGAAAGGCGCCTGTTTTTTGGAGGAAATTATGTTTGATCCAACTGCTTTTGAAAATTTAAAGGTAATTGTGGAAGGAGCTGTCTATGATTTCGATTTACACGGTGATATTCTCGTAACGGATCGAAAAGATGTGATGGACCTTGCTTCATTAAGTCGTATGTATAGTATTTCATTTCAACTAACAGAAACATTTAAAACGATGGTAGAGGCGACATTTTCACTATCTGTTGATGCAAAGAATTTATCAGGTGAAATATTAGAAGTACCTCAGTTTATACCAGGTTGTGAAATGAAGCTGGAATTCTCGTTCGAAATGGAGCAACCAGAGATAGGATGCGAAGAAATTGAAACTTTATTGCATTCTA
Organism: Bacillus sp. FSL E2-0195; assembly: GCF_038003645.1. Classification (NCBI taxonomy): domain Bacteria; kingdom Bacillati; phylum Bacillota; class Bacilli; order Caryophanales; family Bacillaceae; genus Bacillus; species Bacillus sp. FSL E2-0195. Next base: position 2,026,955 of record NZ_JBBOPN010000001.1, read on the forward strand.
TATGGGGAAAAGAGCGAATGATTACGCAAAAAATTTCATACGAATATAATAAGCAAGCGATTTCATATCATAATAAGGTAGAGGTTCTATTTCAAAAATCGATTACAGAAGACCATGTTGATGATTTAATAGCTGTTATTTCACACATGATAGAAACGGTGCGAACAATACAACATTTTCTTCAAAAATAGAGATAAAGGAGAAAAACAAATGATAAAAGATATGCAACCATTTTTACAACAAGCTTGGGAAAAGGCTGGTTTTAAAGAATTTACTGAAATTCAAAAACAAGCGATTCCAACTATTTTAGAAGGACAAGACGTTATTGCTGAATCTCCAACTGGAACAGGAAAAACATTAGCGTACTTATTACCACTTTTACATAAAATTAATCCTGAAGTTAAACAACCTCAAGTTGTAATTTTAGCGCCAACTCGTGAACTTGTTATGCAAATTCATGAAGAGGTTCAAAAGTTTACAGCAGGAACGGACATTTCAGGTGCGTCTTTAATTGGTGGTGCGGATATTAAGCGCCAAGTTGAAAAATTAAAGAAACATCCGAGAGTTATTGTCGGTTCACCAGGACGTATTTTAGAGTTGATTCGCATGAAAAAATTAAAGATGCATGAAGTGAAAACGATTGTATTTGATGAGTTTGATCAAATTGTAAAACAAAAGATGATGGGTGCTGTACTTGATGTAATTAAATCAACGATGCGCGATCGTCAATTAGTATTCTGCTCGGCGACAATAACAAAAGCTGCAGAAGATGCGGCACGTGATTTGACAGTTGAACCACAATTAGTACGTGTAACACGTTCAGAGGCACAGAGCCTAGTTGAACATACGTATATCGTTTGTGAGCGTCGTGAAAAAAATGATTATATTAGAAGAGTTATGCATATGGGAAATGTAAAAGCAGTTGCCTTCTTAAATGATCCATTCCGTTTAGATGAAATTACTCAAAAACTGAAGTTCCGTAAAATGAAAGCAGCAGCACTTCATGCAGAGGCAAGCAAACAAGAGCGTGAAGTAACGATGCGCGCGTTCCGTAGCGGGAAATTAGAAATATTACTTGCTACTGATATTGCAGCACGTGGATTAGATATCGATGATTTAACACACGTAATCCACTTAGAGTTACCAGACACAGTAGACCAATATATTCACCGCTCAGGACGTACTGGACGTATGGGCAAAGAAGGAACAGTTGTTTCTCTTGTAACAGAACAAGAAGAGCGTAAATTACTTCAATTTGCGAAAAAATTAGGTATCGTGTTTACGAAACAAGAAATGTTCAAAGGAACATTTGTAGAATCGAAACCACCAGCACCAAAGAAAAAGAAACCAGCTTTTACTGGTAAGAAAAAGCCTAGATAAATAAAGAGAAAGGCGTAACTATTTGTAGTTACGTCTTTTTTGTTTGTAATTGAATAACAAAGGAAATTTAAATGTACCTATCTTATAAGAAATATCGATAAAGGTGAATCATTTCTCATTTAGTTTGTACAAGGAAGTAATGTAAAGAGAGTCGAATATTAAACTGATGCGAAATAATAAAAAGAAGGTACATATATGGATAGGAAATTAGGAATGTTTTTGAATACGAAACATATTGAAGTAAACGAAGGAATAGAAAAAGCAAGGGAATGGGATTTAGAATATATTCAATTATATGCTATGAATAAGAACTTCAATTTAGCTAATATTTCAAAGGCAAAATGGACTACTTTAAAGAAAAGGTTATCTTTTAATGGAATAAAGGTTCCATCATTAGCAATTAACTTTGGAGAAAATGGAATTATAGGAACGGAAGTTGACAGTGCAATAGAGCAGTTTAAATACATTACTGACAGAGGTTTGGATCTGGGAGCAAAGATAATAACAGCTCATATCGGGAAAGTTCCAGATAATGAAAAAAGTGAGTCCTATGATAAAATGGAACGAGTTTGTTACGAGATAGGGGATTTAGCATTCAAATTTGGAGGAGTCTTCGCTATTGAGACGGGGTCTGAAAAAGCATTAGTGTTAAAATGATTTTTAGAAACTATAAACTCAAAAGGACTAGCTGTTAACTTTGACCCAGCAAATTTAATAAGTGATGCAAATGAAAATCCGGTAGAAGGTTTATTACTATTAAAAGATTATATAGTACAAACTCATATTAAAGATTGTAAAGGAGTGAAAAGTGATAGTTCAAGTAAGTATATAGAAGTAGCAGTAGGAAATGGTGAAGTAGATTTCGATATATTCTTCAAGGTATTAGATGAAATTGGATTCGACGGATATAACATGATTGAAAGAAATGATTATTTTGACGAACTGAATGGGATGAGTAGGTCGATAAATTTTGTGAAGAAGTACATATAAACTCAAAAGGAATAACAATAGCACCTGTAGAAAGCTACATAGAATGTAAAAAACAATTGGAGGAATACAAATGATTCATAAAATCGGACAAATTATGTTATATGTAAATAATCAAGATGAGGCAGTAAATTTTTGGAAGGAAAAGGTAGGATTTCATGTAGTAGCAGAGGAAGATAACAAGCAAGGAATGAGATGGATTGAAATCGCTCCAACTAAAGATGCAGAAACGAGTATCATACTACATAATAAAGAAGTGATTTCGAAAATGAGCCCAGAATTGAATCTTGGTACACCGTCTTTAATGTTCTTCTCAGAAAATCTTGACCAATTATATACAGATTTAACAAATAAAAATGTTACAGTGGGTGAAATGGTAACAATGCCTTCGGGTAAAGTGTTTAACTTTGCTGATAGTGAAGGGAATTATTTTGCGGTTATGGAAAAGAACAAATAATGATATTGTTATGTGAAAATCCCCCTCGTAAATAATGAGGGGGATTAAATATTTGAAGTCAATTTTTTATTAACGAGTTGTTCTATAAAAAATGTTCCTTTTTCAATTGCAGTCTCAATATAACCAACGATTTGATCAAATGAAAACACTTGTAAGTTTTCGTGCAAGTGTTGCTCAGGATATAGCATATCTTCAAAAATATATTGCCGAAAAGCTAAAACATTCTTTCTAGAAATCTCCTCTATATTCACAATGTTAGCCTCTTGATTAAGTAGGGCGAAGAGCTGCTGTTCTTTATCGTAATGATGCAACAATTGTGCGTTCAATAATTTAAAATCGTTATAGTACATAGGTGCGATAGTTTCGTCGTTTTCTATTCTGTTTTTAAGCCAAGGTAGAAAAAAGCCGCTTAGCCAATTATCATCGGCAATGAGGTGGGTATAATAACCTAAAATATAAGGGGAATCCAGATGATCTTCGTATTTATGAATAAATGAATCATAATCTATTCTTCTCGTATAGTTCTTCGTTGTACCAGCGTAAAAATGTGAAGTTCCTTTTTCTTTTTTTGAATGAACAGCATCAGGAGCTACACCACCAAGTAAGAAAGAAGTTTTATCTTGAATAGATAGTTTCTCTGCAATACCGCTCGCGATAATGATATGCATAATTCGTGATCCCATGAATAACACCTCTATTTCATGTATTCATTTTAGGGAGCTGTCTGAACGTGGAGTATTACTTTCCCTGTACTTTGTCTACTTTCGACCCATTCATGTGCTTTCCCTGCATCTTGAAGAGGAAAAGATTTCGTAGCTTTAATTTGTAAACTTCCATCGCGTAAATAACGGAAAACTTGATTCGCAGTTTCTTGAAGCAATTCAGGACGTTTTTTCCGTGTAGTGCCAAAGCTGAAACCGAGTATAGAACGGCAACTTGCGTGTAAATCTTTCGTTTGAAAACTACCAACTTCTCCGCTAGCATTGCCGAAATGGACGAGACGACCGTAATAAGCAAGGCATTCTAAACTTCTTTCGGACACAGTACCAGAAATAGAATCTAAAATAATATTAACGCCTTCTCCGTTTGTAAGTTGATTTATCCTCTCTACAAAATCTTCATCTTGATGACAAATAACATAATCAGCGCCAGCATCTAAAGCAATTTTTCTTTTTGCTTCATTTCCAACAGTACCGATAACTTTTTTAGCCCCTAATAGTTTTGCAAGTTGAATCGCTGTAGTACCAATTCCACCAGCAGCTGCATGGATTAGAACTGTTTCATCTTTTTGTAGTCTTGCAACATTTGCAAGTAAATTGTAGCTTGTAAAAGATACGATAGGGCAGGCAGCTGCAGCTTGAAAATCGACTTCAGCAGGTAAAACGAAAGTAAGATTTTCGTTTGCGACAACGTATTCTGAGTAAGATCCGTTTTGAGGGAAAGCGATGACACGTTGTCCAGAATGAATATTTTTCACTTGAGAACCTACGTGTTCTACAATACCAGCTACATCTATACCTGGAATAAAAGGTAATGCTTTGTTTCCTTTTTTGCCATAGCGTGATTTAATATCGGCGAAATTAACACTAGTAGCAACAACACGAATTAAAACTTGATTGTCTGAAATAGCCGGCATCTCCACATCTGTATATTTCATCACTTCAGGACCACCGAACGAAGTTACAACGATAGCTTTCATATACATCCTCCTAAATTTGAATATATATTTTATTTTAAATCTTTATTAGAAATTGGAAAATTATATAATTGTTATGCAGGGTTATAAGTGAAGCTTATGAAGTCATTGCATCATTATATTAATTTATTTGAAAAAACTTTGAAAGAAATCGAACGAAATATCGTTTTCTTGCCAATATATAGTGTAGGACAAAGGAGGGATGGTACATGAAGGGGGAAACAGTGTATTCAGATTTAATCCAATTAACTTTATCAGGCAATAAAGAAGCATATAGCGAATTGTATGATAAAACGATTCAAGAAATATATAAGACAGCACATTTTTTAATAGAAGACAAAGCAGATGTAGATGATGTCGTTCAAGAAATATACATACAGCTATATGAATCGCTTCGTAAATATGATAGCGAGAAGCCATTTAGACCTTGGCTAATTGGACTTGCGATTAAACAAATTCATTCTTATAGAAGAAAGAGGTGGATGCGACTACGAATTGTAAAAAAAGCAGAAGAGCAAAGAAAACCAGTACAAATTGATTTTTCTAGCGATGTTGTAAGTAAAATATCAAACCAAAAATTAATTGAACTCATTCATAAATTACCGTATAAATTGAAACAAGTTATTATCTTAAGATACTTACATGATTACTCACAAGAAGAAGTAGCACAAATATTACATATTCCAATCGGTACAGTGAAGTCTAGAATTCATGCGGCATTAAAGAAACTACGCCAAAAAGAACAAGTAGAAGAAATCTTTTTAGGAGAGGTAGGGAATGTGAAATGAGCTTAGATTGTAGAGTTAGAGAATCTATACAAGAAGAAGCGAAGGGGATTATTGCCCCGCCGGAGTTAAAAGAAAAAGTAATCGTTCAAATTAAAATGAAGCGCGGTGGAAGTAAAAGGAAGAAGCGCCTTATCGCAGGAGTGCTTGCAGCCGCATTTTTAATTCCGACAACTGGTTTTGCTTATCAATCTATTATGGCAGATGGTATATACGGGTCGTTTGAAAATTTAAAGAAGCATGCCGGAGCTATAACATTAGAAGGATACATGCGTTTTAATGCAAAGTTATCACAAGCGAAAGATGAAATGGGTGCAAAAGAATATAAAGAGTTTACAAAAGAACTAAAGAAATTAACGAATGCAAAGCTTGAGTATGGGGATTCGAACGGTAATATTGATTATGATCAATTATCACCAGCTAAAAAAGAGGAATTGAAAAAGGTAGAAATGGAGCTTCAGCCGTATTTTGATAAATTAAATGGCCATAAATCTAGTAAAGAAGTATTAACTTCAGAAGAGTATGAACAATATATGGAAGCGTTAATGTCATATCAAACCGTATTAGTAAAAGCGAAATCGAGCGGTGGGATAACAGTAGAAGAAGTACCTGAAGCGTATAAAGAAAGATTTATTAAAGCAGAACAGTTTATGGAGTATGTAGATGAAAAGGTGAGCTTTTCTTATTGAAACGTAAATATATTAACCACCTATTCCTTTTGCTAGCAATAAGAAATATACAAATATTAGTATGACTCCATTTAATGTCGTACCAACTATTTTAAATAGCCAATTCTTTGATGCGATCGCAAAAATAATACCGAGTAATGAAAGAATACTTAGAAGCACAATAATTAATGTTAAATTTGCATTAGGTCCTCTTAAAACAAAGAAAGAACATATACTTGTGATAAACGTTAGAAACGAGAAAGTCCCTAATTTATACATAATAAATCTCCCTTGGTTGAAATGTATTTTGACTTAGCGCACGATTTCCTTTAGTTTAACATAAATTTCCTATTACCAATTAAATATATGAACAATAAAAAACGAGTATAAAATCTATGCGATTTCATACTCGTTTTGTTATTACTTAAATTTCCTTACCGCATGTATTGCGCTTATAAATAAACCACCATAACCAACGACATTTAAAAATTGAACATTAGGTTCTTTTGCATACAAGTCAGGGGCAGAATTACCTTGACTTGCTTAATAAAGTGAAAGTGAGAAATCACTTAGTTATATTCCTTACTATTCTCCTTGTCTTTTTGTATAAAACAATCTAAAAGCGAGTAACCAGCTATTAAACTAATAATGGTAACGAAAGTTGTATTCACAAGAATAATATTAGTTAAATAAGGTAGGTATTCACCAACTGGTGAAAAGAGTAATGCAGGGGAAAAGGAAATGAATAGTGTAGGCACTGTAATAGCAATAAATTTATCCGGTTGAAAGCTCCAGTTTTGTTTATTCATTGAATGATTAATAGATTGAAGGAATCGTAATAAAATGCCAACTATAAGAGGGAAGAGTGTAAAGTAGAATAATCTTGGATAAACGTTAAAATTCACTTGCGCGTCTGTATCTAAATAAAATTGAATTTTTACTCCGACAAATAATAATAAGACGATAAATAATGTGAAGCAGAGGTGTAGCATCACTTTTTGCATTGTATTCCACCATCCTTTACTCAAAATATATTCAAAAAAAGAAGAGATATACAATAACTGCTGTTTGTATATCTCTTCTTTTACTGTTAGTTAATAGTGGAATTTGATTTCTCTTGCTTCGTGAAATAATCAATAATGCCCATTGCACTAATTTCTATATCTAGATGTAAAATGTTATAAACGGAATGATTTGATGGAACGTTTAACTTTGTAAGATGAGAAGAGATTTTATCCATTAATAAAGTTTGTAAAGCTTTAGTCGCTTCATCGAAATCATTATACTTTTCAAAGACTTCTTTACCAGTACCAACGAAAATAGGTAACCAATGTTCAAGTTGGTTATATACTTCTGTAACATTGGATGATGCGCCGTAATGACCGAAATAAATAGTATCTACATTCATACTTTGAATATGATTTTTAGAAGCAATCATCTCATCTGGCTGGAATTGTGAAGGAGACGTTGATGGTAGATATAGTTCTACATCAAGGTCTGCGAGTTCTCTATAATAAATTCCTATTGTATCGCCAGTAAAAATGCCGTTTGTTAATGAATCGTGAATGCTAATATGGTGCTTCGCATGTCCCGGTGTATCATAAAATGTGAGTGTACGGTCTTCTGCAATTTTTAATGTATCACCATTTTGTACAATATGAACACGTTCTTCTTCAATTGGAAGAATTGGATCAAAAAGTTTATCAAAATCTTCTTTGTACACAGCTTTTGCACCAAGAATTAGTTTTGTTGGATCAATCATATGACGAGCCCCGCGCGGATGCACAAATAGAGTAGCATTTGGGCACTTTTCCATCATTAACCCTGCTGCGCCTGCGTGATCTAAATGAACATGTGTAACGATAATGTTTTTTACATCATTTAAATTAATATGTAATTGCTGTAAGCCGTCTAAAATATAGGGAAGAGAAGGGGCCGCACAAGTTTCAATTAAAGTAATATCGTCACCTAATAAAACGTATGTACCGGTGCGTTCATCATGTTGTAAGTCATAATCATCAATAAGATATAGATGAGAAGATAGTTGTTCTACTTTTTTCATACTTACCACTCCTTATATACGGTATGTATCTATTATACGCTAAAAATAGAAAAAGACAGAAAACGAAAGCTCGTCTTCTGCCCTTTTGTAATGTAGTTATTTCGTTTGTTCTTTATTGATAGACATAACGAACAGTCCAACAATGCCGCCAACGATCGGAAGCATAATTTCTCCTGCTAAATTAAAGTAGGAGCTTAAAAATAAACCATTTACATCGATTACCCAGCCAATAACATACAATAACATCATATATAGTACGAAATAAAACTCGCGATTTGAAATCGTTTCATGTTGTGCAGTTTTCATAATGAACACCATCCTTTTCTATTATAATGGAAATATAAACTGTCACATTTTGTTCACAAATTAATTGTAAAACTTTCCATCATAAAAGTCTAGTATATTGTGTCGAATTTTCGAACGGAAATAAAGCGCTATCATTTCGGTATGTGAGTACGTAATAAGAGCTGTATATTCACGAATGTAGTATAGTATAAACATAGAATGATAGTGAAGAGAGGGGTATGAACAATGACAGTTTATGATTTTTCAGCTAAAACAATAACAGGAGAAGAAAAATCGTTAAAAGATTACGAAGGAAAAGCACTTCTTATTGTAAATGTAGCTAGTAAATGTGGATTTACACCACAATATAAAGGGTTACAGGAAGTATATGATAAATATAAAGACCAAGGACTAGAAATACTCGGTTTTCCTTGTAATCAATTTGGAGGACAAGAACCGGGAACGGAAGCTGATATTACTAGTTTTTGTGAATTAAACTACGGTGTAAACTTCCCGATGTTTGCAAAGGTTGATGTAAAAGGTGACAAGGCTCATCCACTTTATACATACATGACAGAACAAGCACCAGGTTTACTCGGTATGAAAGCAGTGAAATGGAACTTTACTAAGTTTCTAATTGGAAAAGACGGGAAAATAGTAGGCCGTTTTGCACCACAGACGAAGCCGATGGATTTAGAGGTTGAGATTGAGAAGGTGCTTGGGGAATAATTAGGAGTTTCACTTTATTAAAAAACGCCTCAAAGAACAATGTAGTTCTTTGAGGTGTTTTCTTTAAACTCACATTATCAAGATTAAATCACTCTATCGTAGTCGTTTGATTTAGGCAGAGAAGCTGCTTTTTTCATAAGCACTTCCCATAAGTGTACGGATGTCTTCCATGCGGCTGCGGCCTGTTCCTTTTGATACATAGCGTTCTCATAACTGAAAGTAAGTTGTTGCATATCGGCCGAATTGTAAAGTGTATCGATGTGGAGAGCGTATTCTCGGAATGTTTGACTTTCACCCCGTGGTATGCCGATTCTCGCAAATTGTTTTAAAAGTGCACCGTAAGCTTTTTGATAAACAGCATCATCTTTTCGGTATTTATAGAAAAGAATAATAAAAAATGTAATCCATTTCATTCTAGTGGTGAAGAGAATGTATCCGATGATACTAATCGGTATCGTAGAGAGGAATACGTACCACCAAGAAAAATCATTTTTGGAATTTGTAATCTTTTTAGTAGAGGCTTCTTCTGTATTTTCTATTAAACTTTTGAGCTTTGCTTCATTGTTCCGTTGGTGTATTGGCTCGTTATTAGAATTATTTACTTCGTTATTTTGTGAAGTAGAAGCAGGAGTATTATTTGTAAAATTATAGGGATTGGTAAATCCTTTTGTTGGTTCGAATGGAATCCATCCGTATCCTGGGAAATATACTTCGACCCAAGAGTGTGCGTTATTGTTCGCGATTGTATAAACATTCTCACCTTCTGCAGAGGCAAGTGTATTCTCCAGAGTTCCTTCTGTAAATCCTTTTACCCAACGAGCAGGAATCCCAGCAGAACGAAGTAACACGATCATAGATGTCGAAAAATTATTGCAGTAACCGCTTTTTGTATCGAAAAGGAATTGATCTACATAGTCTTGGTTTTTGGCAGGGTATAAGACATTCATTGTTTCGTATACAAAAGAATTGTCTGTAAAGTAATTTTCAATAGCTAATACTTTATCATATCGGTTGTCTTTATCATTTGTAAGATTGACAGCCAAGTCTTTTACTCGCTGCGGTAATGATTCGGGAAGTTGTGTGTACTTTGTCATGAAATAAGGACTTGTTTCATGACCTTCATTCGTTTTTACAGATTTCAAATTTTCTATGGAAAACTCCGGAACCTCATATGTTACTTTATACGAATTTAAAGTAGTAGAAGAGTCTCCGTGCATCGTATAGATTTTTTCTGAAAATGGGTCAACGCTGTATGATACATCAGAAGAAGCCTCAACTGATACTAATCCTGCTGGATAGGTAAGGTGAGGATAACTTTTTTGCATGGTGATTGTTGCCTCAGTTATCTCCGTTTTTGTATTTGGTTCGTACCAGCTCACGACGTCGTTTTTATTTTTAAAAGAAACTTTTTTTCGATTTTCAGAAACATCCCAACCTTTTCCTGTATAAAAATCTTTTGTTTCTACTCTCCAATATTGTTTGTTTTGTGTTTGTGCTGTAAAAATAATTGTATTATCCGGCTTAAAAGGACCGCCTAATTGCGAGTCATCTAGACCATATCCAATTTTAGAAACTGCTTGTTCTTTACTTGCTTCAGATGTGTTGAATTTCAAAAAATCCATTGGGTTTGGCCATTGAGGGCCAAATTTTGGAGCAAAGTATGCGATGGTTGCTGACAATACAATAAATATTGTAAGAGGTCTAAGTAATTTTGAGATTGCTCTAGCATAATTTTGTAAGTGTTCCATCTTTTTTATTCGTTCTATTTGAAGAAGACTAAGTATAAAAAAGCCGATGACAACAGTACGAATAATAGCGTAGTTTGCATTGTATAAATGTAAGTTATGAAAAGTTGTGATATAAATAATAGTCAATGCAAGAAATAACAACCCACGTTTTTTATGAATAACCCAAAAAGAGCTGAAAGAACTCAAAAACCAAAATGATAGAAAAAATAATAATGTTGGAAAAACTGGAGAAATATCTAGCAAATCCCCCTGGAAAAACAGAGAGGAATTTCGAGAAATATCAGCAAAAAATTTTGTTAGCCAAGATGGATTTATAAAAGCATTTTTATAATACAGGAAATGAATGATGAATAAAATCGTGACGATCTTTATTGGAATCTGCCACCTTGTTTGAAAAAAAGAGAGAGTGAAGCAAATTCCTATAAATATTACAAAAATATCTAATCTACCTACGTTTGTAATACCTATAAGGGGTCTTAGCCATTCTAGTAAAAGTAAAAATGCGCATGCATGCATGAAGAATCTGCTCATATCCCATTTGTATTTTGTTTGTAATGTTATCATTTGCTCACCTCAAAAAACACGTTTGTATACCGGTTCCCATAAACCACATTTACAAATATTTTTCGTTTTTGTAGAGTTTCTAGAATACTTAGCTCTCGATGTGAGAGTTGATTTGTTTTTTCTTTCACGACAAACACCATTAATTTTCTGTTTTTTATAGCGGCATAGTCAGCCGCCTTTTGAATATCGGGAGAAAGATCGCTTGTCACGAGTATAATCGTGACGGGCTCATAAATTTTTCTTAATTCCATTTCTACACTTCGAGAGAGCGGGAATACACTGTCTGCTTGTACTTTCGCTAAATGACAAAAGATTTGTTGTAACTGACTATCTCCATTGTCTAAAGGGAAAAAAGTTCGTTCTTTTCCGACAGACACGAATGACGCTGGTGAATTTTGCTTCAAGACAGCCCTCACAATAGAGGCAGTAAACGTTACGACTGATTCGAATAGAGGGGACTCAGTTCTGTCCATAAATATCATAATATTATGGCTGCGCTGTTGTTCAAACTCTTTCGTCATAATGTTGTTTGTTCGTGCAGTTGCTTTCCAATCAATCCATGAAAAGCGGTCACCAGGTTTATAGTCTCTGACACCGACAGAGATTGTAGAGTCTTTTACTAAATTTATATTTGCTGAAAGCGCTCCTTGTTCGAAATGATTTTCCAATTGTCGATACGTTATATCTACGTACTGGGGATAGATTAAAAATGTATCTGGAACTGAAAAAGTTACTTCTTTCTCCATCATTCCGAATAGATCACCAGTTTTGACACGTACGCTTGAAAAAGTGTGCTCTCCTCTAGGGATTGTGTCAATAACATATTGAAACGAAATATTCCGTTTGAATCCTGGAAAGAGTATTACCTTATTCACCTTCGTTTGTATACAACTTGTAAATTGTGAAGGTAGTTCATCTTCTATAACTAAATAAAGTAAGGGAAAAGGAAATTTTCTTTTTATTGTAATAGTGCTTAAAAATTGTTCTCCTGCTGCATATTCATTTTGGTTTGTTATTCGTTTTACTTCAGCGTCTCGTAAAGCGTAGAAGGGAAGTAGTAGTGAATAAAGGCCAATAGGAATCGTACTGTAAAACAAAAACCAACTTACAAATCCTCCTTGAAGCATAGCGTATACAAATGTTAAGACTAGGCATAGAGGTATTAGCAATAACTTCGTAACGTGATATAGTGCTCGTAGTAGTCGTTTCATCAAAGGTTTTTCGTCCTTTGAGTCGGCACGGTAGTTCGTGCAACGATTTTGGCGATAACTTGTTCTCCTGTTATTCCTTCAAATCTTGCTTCCATTTTTAGAATCAGTCTGTGAGCTAAAACGTAAGGCGCTAAAAATTTAACATCGTCTGGAATAACATAATTTCTGCCATGGATGAATGCATAAGCTTGTGAAGCTTTCATTAAAGCGATTGAGCCGCGTGGACTTGCACCTAGCTGTATAGAACTATAAGAACGAGTCTGACTAACAAGCTTTACAATGTAATGCTTGATTGCTTTGTCCATGCTTACTTCCCGTACGCTTTGTTGTAAATAAAGTAATTCTTTTATTGTAGTAATAGCTTGTAAATGAGAGAGTGGATTTGTTTTTTCCATCCGGTTTAAAATTTCAAATTCTTCTTCTGGTGTAGGATATCCCATTCTTAGCTTCAACAAGAAACGATCGAGCTGAGCTTCTGGTAAAGGATATGTTCCCTCATATTCGACCGGATTTTGTGTAGCCATTACAAAGAAAGGTTTTGGTAACGATCTTGTAATGCCATCTATTGTGATAGTGCCTTCTTCCATACTTTCAAGTAAGGCAGATTGTGTCTTTGGAGATGTACGATTAATTTCATCAGCAAGTACAAAATTCCCCATAATCGGTCCAGGCTTGAACTCAAATTGGAGTTCTTTTGGATTATAAATAGAAACACCTGTTACATCTGACGGCAGTAAATCAGGTGTGAATTGAATACGCTTGTAATCGGCATCAATGGATTTAGAAAGAGCACGTACTAGCATTGTTTTCCCAACGCCAGGAACATCTTCTAATAGTACATGACCTTCAGCTAAGAGAGCTGTCAAAGCTAAGATCGTTTCTTTTCGTTTTCCGACCATTAATTTTTCAATATTGGTGATTATTTTTTCTACTATGGGATGTAATGAATCAAGCTGGGGCATCGTAATCCTCCTAATTTTATTATCGTTTCTAATTCATTTTTATGTTAAAGAAAAGGAGTTCCTTCATTTTAATGCAGTATAATAGTAATCTAAGAGGTAAGTAGGAATGGTTTATATAAGTTCATATTGAGAACTTATATAAATAGGAAAAACTTAAATGTTAAAAAATCATGGTGATATACTCTACAATTTCTATGCCCTCAAAGGAAATCTCACTCTAAATTCAAAGAATATTCAGATTATTAATCAGATTACATCTAGTATAATTGTTTCCGTAACTAAGAGCAATAAAGTAAATAATGATTTGTAGTTTTGTGTAAAGTATGTCTTGATATAAAATAGGAGCGTTGAAAAAAATAAATTCCTTACATACAATTTATAATCTTTTTCTTATAGCATTTTTGAAATAATATCAAAACTTTTTTTATATTTATAAAGAAAAACGTAGGAATGTCTCCTGCGTTTTTTCTTTTGCAAAATAGGTGTAGCCTCTAATTCCTATTCTCCTAATAATCACGGGTGATCCTAAAACTTCACAACCGAACAAAGAAACCTTTGTTTCCGAATAATTTCTCTCAAACTTATTTTCTACTGAATTTTTGACAATCTCTTGAACTGTGCGAAATGTCACATCTGTATTTTACCCCCCCTTATAGTAAGGGTATGTAAGAGAGACGTATTAAAGGAGTGAACATTTGATTAGAAGTTTTACTTTATGAGAGGACTTGTTTTTTAGTGGGATTAAAGAAGAGAGGCAGGATGTAGTTCTTCTTCTGAAATCTCTTAAAAGAGGAAGACCTCTCGTAAATGTTGTTTAATCATTTTTTCTTTCATAAATACAACTCCTTAATGCAATCTAACATATTCCTTCAATAAATTAGATTATATCAAGCTACTCAGTGAAAAGGCGGGGGAAGCGTGAATATTTTTCACACAATGAAAAAGCAGGACATGAGCATTTATACTCATGTCCTGCACTTTATTTATGCTCTTGAAATTGCACGCGGAAATAAAATATTATTTTCTAAATGAATATGCTCAAATAAATCAGATTCAATGGCTTCAAGGCGCTGGTAAACAAGGCGATAAGTGCCGCAAGCTCCTTCTGGTGGAGTAAAGTCATTTGTCACCTTACGAAGTTCTTTAATAATATTGCCAGCGTGGTTATGTTCATTCTCCAACTCATCTACTACTTTACGTAACTTTGCATAGTTTTCATCAGTTGGATTTTGCTCGAATTCTAAAATTAATGGGAAATCTTCCGTTTCTTCTTTAATTAAATGTTGTTCTAATTCAATTTTAAGTTCATGAAATAGTTTATGAATTTGAGCTAAATGATGCTGACTTACCCCATGAACGCGTAATACTTTCGTCACATATGGACTTAACTGTGGCAATTCTTCATTTAAATAGCGATGATGCTTATTTACAACATAATCAATCAATTCTTGATAAGAAGCATTTTTCCAATCAATTTCAGATTCGTTTAATAGTTTCGTATTATTATAAAGCGTATTTAACTCTGTGATTACCTCTGTTACTGATAAATTTCTTTCATTAATTGCATCAATAAGTGGTCTACTACCACCACAACAAAAGTCTATTCTATATGATTTAAAAAGATCACTAGCTTTCGGGAATTGTGTTACAATCTCACCGATAATTGAAGTTTCAGTAAATGTATGCTTCATATGAATGCCTCCATAAAATTTAAATGTAATATCTAAATCAAGAATAGCGATAAATTAAAATCAATGTGGTGATTTAAATCACTTATTATTTGTCATTTTTGAGAATAATAAAATGAGTTTTATAAAAGGGAGAGGGAGGGTAATTCGTCGCAATAGTTTCTGATAATAAAAAAAGAAGCTTACTAGAAGCTTCTTTTTTACTACTATTTTTCACATGCAACTCCATCGCCATCACGATCAAGTTTAGAGCTATAACCTGGTTGATCTCTATATAATGGAGCTTTTCCAGCATTTTTAACTTCAGTACAATTTTTGTAAGTTACATTACTATTGTTACTTGCAGCTGGTTGTGTTTGAGCTTGCTGTGCTTTTTGCTGATCCTCTTGTTGTTTGCGAGCTTGTTCATCAGCCTGGCGTTTTTGCTCTTCTTGTTGTTTGCGAGCTTGTTCATCAGCCTGGCGTTTTTGCTCTTCTTGTTGTTTACGAGCCTGTTCATCAGCCTGGCGTTTTTGCTCTTCTTGTTGTTTACGAGCCTGTTCATCAGCTAGACGTTTTTGCTCTTCTTGTTGTTTACGAGCCTGTTCATCAGCTAGACGTTTTTGCTCTTCTTGTTGTTTACGAGCTTGTTCATCAGCTAGACGCTTTTCATCTTCTTGCTTAAGAGCTTGTTCTTCCGCTTCTTTCTTTTCTAATTCTTTTTTCTTCTCGCTCTCTTTTTGTTCTGCATTGTTAGAAGCAACTTTTTTACTAGTGGCTGCCGTCTTTTCAGAAGAAGGAGCTGAAATACTTGATAATGCAACAAAAATGACAAATAAAATAGCAGTGATAATAAATTGTTTTTTTGCTACACCTGTCTTTTTAATTACGGATAAGATTGCTAGAACAAGGAAAAAAATAAATAAAATTAAACTTAAAGTAGCAAAAAAATCGATGACTGGGTGTTCAGATTTTGTAGTGCCCATTCCTATTAAGAGAATTGAAATCATAAAAAGAATAACAGTAGGACGACCATATTGTTTTGTTTTTCCAGTTTTCTTAAAGAATGAAATAATACATAGTATTAAAAGAATAAAAGCAATAAAAAATAAAGCTGCACCAATATTACTCAAAATCGCCATTTTTATACCTCCATTTGTAAGATTTTCACTATTGATTATATAGGAACTTATTGGATATTACACGATTTATATAAATTTAGAAAATTAGTATTTTTAATAGACTTATAAACATTTATTTTATATATGAGGAAAAATAGATATATTTCCTATTACATTTTTAAGTAGAATTCATAAAGTATAATATATCGATTAAAAGGAGGGGGGTTTAAATGGAATTTCAATTATTGGTAACTTGTATATTACAAGAAGGTAATGCTTTCTTTTTAGTAACGAAAGTAGACGATGTTATTACGTTAAAAGTACCGATTACTGCGGGAGTAGCAGGTTTATTCTTAGCTTTAGGTGTACCAAGATGTTCTTAATTTAGCTTTTGATAGTAAAAGGATGAGGGACAAGCCTTCCCCTTTTACTATTACATAATTTTTTTATGTAAACTAAATAAGACTTTTTAAGTTTTTTAATATTATTTTTGCCATAGCACGTTTAAAACGGACATGCATATACTATAATGTTTCATTGGCCTTTGATGATGAACGATAGTTTTAAAAAGTGTATCGAAAGTAGAAGTGATATTCTTTTCAATAATGAAAATAGAAGAGGTGCTAGTATATATGAAAAGACGAACGTATGATATTCCAGTCGTATTACGAAGAGAATGGTTTTTAATAGAATTAGCGCATTTAACAAAAAAATATGGGATTGAAATAGCAACTAGTAAAATAGAAGATGCACCATTTCTAAGAGATCAAGTTACAGAATTCAAAATAGGAGCGGGTTTGCAATACGATAAATATGATGATGAGTACATCATCGAGTTTTAAACAAAGAAGCTGCGTATAAAAGGTTATTAAAGAGACCTTTTATACGCAGTTTTTTTTGTAAAGAGAAAGTTTTATTGAGAAATATTCAAAACGCTTATTGTAAAAAGGAATGAAGAAATGTTGAGAGAATAACGTTTGATAAGAAAGGAATGCGGCTATTAATTTCTTATTATATTGTAACGTAAAAGTAATTGATTAAATGGGATTTAAAACAATTGGTGTTCAACGGAATGGCAGCGTTTTCTTTCAGGAGAAAAAGGGGGATGTTAATGGGAATTATGAAAAGGAGTATCGCATTATTTATTGTACTTTGTTTTATGAGTCCGCTGGTTTTTAGTGCAAATGTACACGCGGAGGTTGTAACAGAACTTAAGACTGGCTTTCCAGATCAAGAAGTATTTACTCCTGGAGAATGGTTTTTAGGTCAGAAACCTGCTAATTATGATGAGAATAAAACACCAATTCTCTTTGTACAAGGAAGAAATGGTAATGCGGATAGTTGGTATGGAAAGACAGTATATCATGAGATGAATGATATGTACGATTATGCTTTGAAAGCAGGCTATCAAACTGTATTTATTCAATTATATGATGCCGCGGGCAAAGGATCAGCTAGCCAATGGGACAATGGAAAATTGTTAGCACAAAAGCTTGAAGAGATTTATAATCATTTTGGCAAAAAAGTAAATATTGTAGCTCACAGTAAAGGTGGTATTGATACACAAGCTGCGTTAGTTGGATATGGAGCGAATCGATTTGTTGGAAATGTTATTACTCTTGCCACTCCGCATTACGGATCCAATTTAGCGGATTTATCATATAGTTGGTGGGCAGGATGGCTTGCCTCTATATTAGGTCAAAAAGATGATGGGACATATTCATTGCAAATAGGTGAAATGGCAAAGTTTCGTTCTACAATAGATAATAATCCTGCAGCTAAATTAAACCGTTACTATACGGCTACTGGGACAAGCTGGGGACCTGTTTTTTCAGCACTATCTATGGGCGGGTTGTATTTGTCATCATACGGTTCTAATGATGGATTGGTGAACGAATGGAGTGCTAAGTTACCATATGGAACACATTTATTTACAGATTCACGATTTGATCATGATAATATACGAAAAGGTTCAGCCGTTTTCGCACGAATTGAACCATATTTACGGACAGTAAATGTGCCAGTACCAGCTTTATTAGCCCCGAGTAATAGTTCAGAGGATAAGGTAGAACAATTAAACACAACTTCTAATCAAGCTATTTTAGGAGGAGAGTTGTCACAAAATGAGTGGGTAGGACAAACTGTCGCAGTTGATAAAAAAGCAGAAGGGGTAGTTTCTATTTTAACAGCTTCTTCAGATGTAGAAATACAACTAATATCTCCAAAAGGAAAAGTTTATACAAATAAAGATAGTGCTGTATCTACTGGTGAAGGTGAATCTCTCTTTAAAGGAGCCACTATAAGAACATTTAAATTTGATAAAATGGAAGCAGGAGAATGGCAAGTTAAAATGATGGCGAAGCAGCCGAAAGATGCATATTTAATCGTGACCGATTACAAAAAAGATGCTCAGTTCGTCCTTCAAATGCCGGCAAAGGTTAAAGTAAATAAAGCAGAGTATAAACTCAAAAAATCACCTGTAGCTCCAGAAATGAAAGGCGATCTTTCAGTAACAGTACGAGTAATTAATAAAGATGGAAAATTAGTTTCTGAATCAAATGAATCGAAAAATATTAATACAACTACATTTACAGGTGCTTTGAAAAATATAGAACAGCCAGGTGTATATAACGTTACAATTGATATGAAAGGAATGAATAAGGAAGGACAACCTTATAATCGTACGATAGTTAAATCGGTTTATGTGGAGAAGTAGGAAAGAATGAATCGGTTTTAATAAAAAAAGTGCCGAATTCTTGTGGAAGAAGGATTTCGGCACTTTTTCATGTTTATTAGATGAATAGAAAAGTGAAATAGGAGTTTATGTTCTATAAGAGGACGATAGGAATCAAAAAAACGTTATGCAATAAAAAAGATGCTGAATTAGCATCTGAATGTGAGGGAATAGTATTAACTTAGTTTTGTAACTGTTAATTCAACTGAATTTATACCATTATCACAAGTTACAATACTTTGATGATTGAAACCACTATTATTTCTAAGTTGAAGAGTTGAATTAGCAGGCACCGTAACAATAGTTTCGCCAACTAGTTGAAGGCATTCGTTATTTGATGAAGTATTCATTTGAAAAGCGAAATCACCTTGACTATTAGCAAGTGGATTATTATTTAAAAATATAGTGATGACTGGAATATGGGGAAATACAGGATTTAACGTAGTGTTAATACTTGAAATGAAAGAAATTCTATAATCACCAGCTTTACTAAATTGTATAGTAGTCGGATTTAATAAGGAAACTCCTCCTGCCAAAGGGCCAACGTGATTAAACGGAAAAGAACCGCCAAAAGGAACAGTTATAAACTCAGTTTGCCAAAAAGTGCCGTAAGCAGGCTTAGATGATTTATGTGAATGGTCGCATGAACATTTTTTATACGAACTGGAAGATTGATGACACGAACATTTTTTATATGAACTAGAAGAAGAGTGGCATGAAGATCTTTTATATGAACTTGAAGAATGATAGTATGAACCCAATATATTACCTCCTATTATTAATAAATGTATAACACATAGTAGTTTATGCAATCGAAAAGCAATTGGCGTGTATACTTGTCCATATATAAGGTAATAGATTTGGGATAAAAAGCTGGCATAATATAAAGTGCTCTAATGAGGAAATATAGTTTTCAAAAAAATGGAGTTAGAATATTCTATGTAATGAATTTTGGAGAAGAAAAAGGATGAATATTTAGCAGATAACTCTATCCAAGGTTTTAAAATGTTGAAGTATTTAAACTTTAAGATAGTATATCGCCAAAGTAAAGAAGAGAAGTATTTAAAGGACAGCATTTTAGTGAAACAGAGAAATGGATAAAGCGATGATTAAGTTTTTAACTTAGTCGTCGCTTTTTATTTATGTAGTTGTGCAGGAAGAAGGCAAAAAATATCGAATAAATGTAATTATACAGAATTGTTTGTATTTATTTCGAATAGTAGTTAAAGATACGTTAGTTATATTTCAAACAGTAAGAAAAGAGAGATTAAATAATAGAGGGAGCAACTTACATGGAAAATATATTAAAGGTATCCTCAAAATCAAGTCCGAATTCAGTGGCAGGTGCAATAGCGGGCGTACTAAGAGCAAGTGGCAAAGTAGAAATCCAAGTGATTGGAGCTGGTTCTTTAAATCAAGCGATTAAAGCAATTGCGATTGCAAGAGGTTTTGTAGCTCCAAGTGGCATTGACTTGGTTCTTGTTCCAGCGTTTCAAGAGGTTACTATCGATAATCAAGAAAGAACAGCAATCAAATTAATTGTAGGTCCTAGAAGGAGAAGGTCTTAATAGCGAGCATTAATATAAGGGGATTTGAAAAGGTCAATAAACTCCAAAAAGTTAGACACGTTATTTCATTTGACAGTTTCTTGGGCGTGGATACAGTATTGTACCGGATTTATGACTTTTAATTCCTCTTTATATTTAGCGGGTTTTTCTAGAAACTTAAAAATGCCAAATCCTTTGTGACATAAGGGATTTGGCATTTTTGAGGTTTTTATGTTTTTTAAAATCAACAATTCTAAAACTGCTCATTCTTCTCCCAAGATTCAACGAGATAGTATGGAAAACCTTATTATATCAGGGTTTCTAAGTGGTGATTTTCCTGGATGCTCACATTTTGCTCACATTAAGTATTTTCATTTTTTATCAGGTGTTTTCATTAGATTTTATTATACTCTCGAAGTTTTCTGCTGCTTGTTGCTGCATGTTCTGTGTGATGTGACTATACTTGTCTAAAGTCATTTGAATAGAGGAATGCCCTAAGCGATCTTGTACGATTTTAGGGTGTTCTCCAGCCTGAAGCATGAGTGTAGCGTGAGTATGTCGTAAGTCGTGTATACGAATTCGAGGAACACCAGCTTTTTTATAGTGATCATTCAAAAAGCGATGAGGAGCATCTATATGTAAGGGTGAATGTATCGTATTGCCGGTGAAAATAAAGGCTTCTTCATTCAAGTGTATACCCCAGCGGAAAAATTCTTTCTTTTTATAAGAGTAGTAGGATTGTAACTTCCCTATAACAAAAGAAGAGATACTAACGCTTCTATTTGAAGATTTAGTTTTTGTAGCAGCTTTAAATAGTCCTTTTTCTGTTTTTACAAGTGATTTATTAACCAGGATACGTTTATTATCAAAGTCAATATCTTTCCATGTTAGTGCAAGTAAGAAGAACATATGGTACTTAATATTTTTTTCTTTTAGATACTGGAGGAATCGATTACATTCTTCGCTCGACCATGTTTTCATCTCACCTTGCTCTTCACGTGGTTTTTTTACTTTATTCATTATATTATCATGTATGATTTCCCATTCTACAGCATGTTTGAAAATGCATCTTAGGCAGCGATGGATATTGCTGATTGTACCATTTGATAGTCCTTTTTCCTTAAGTTCAGCATAGTAGCTTTGAAATTTGGAATCAGACTGTTATTTAATAGTATAGAAATGGTAGGCGAATAAGGAAATGAAAGGGCTACAGTCAAGTTAATCGAGGAAATGAAAGAAATTCGATAATCCCCAGCTTGTGTGATATTAATTGTGGTTGGATTTAACAGAGAAATTCCCCCCACCATAGGGTCAGCCTGATTAAAAGAAAAAGGGGATTCGAAAGGGACTGTAATGATTTCCGTTTGCCAAAAAGTTCCGTAAGCTACTGATAGTGATCCAGTGGGTCCAGTTGGTCCAGTAGGCCCAGTCGGTAGTGTGAATGGTGGAACGGGTGGTAAAGTAGGTCCAACTAAATTAGGGTTTATTGAAGTAGAAGATAAAAACTCGTCCATTATATTTTCACCTCTGAAAAGTTCAGTTCTTATTACTAATAGTAAATGTAGGGGTAGAACAAAATGAAATGGACAAGCGCTTGTATTTTATAAATTAAACAAAATAGTTATTGTATAGATAAAATACACAGAACCCGCTAGTTATAGCGGGTTCTGTGTACAAGGAATACAAGGAATACAAGGAATACAAGGTAACTGGTCCAGAGAAACCTGTGTATTCCATGGATTGGTAATAATGTATTCAAAGTAATAAAAAAGAGCGCTGATTGAGAGCACTCTTTATGCCTAATCATAATGAAAATGACGAGCGTGCATTATATAGAAAGGTAGTATTTATAGTATGTAAAAGTATGAAATTGGTGAATGGGTTCAAATAAAATCGTTATTTTAATTAAAAGAGCAGCTAGCAAAAGCTAACTGCTTGTTAAAAAAGAATCCACTCTAGGTTATTTACTGCCAGAGTTTCAAGAAATAAATGATTAAATTAATTTAATTTTTCAATTACAATCGAAGCATTTATATTTGTTTGTGTTCCACCTGCCAAAGTCTGCAAAGTAACTGCAGCAGCGGAAGTATGATTATTAAGGGTAATAATATCACCTGCAGCTAAAGCGAGGATTGTTTGGCCGTTGTTTGGTTGAGTTCCTGCACCTGATCCATAAACTGCGCTGGTAACCGGAGCACCATTTAAAAAAAGTGTGAATTGATTAGGCTCAACTCCTGATACAGAAAAAGAAATTTTATAATCTCCTGCATTAAGAACCATTAATTGAGAAGTTCCCAGCGTATGAGTAAAACCAGATGTCATTCTACCATGTGAATTAAAAAGAATAGGTGCTTCTAAGGCAACAACTTGAGCTGATGTATTGAAAACATAAGCATAATGAGATAACCCAGATACTGTAAGTCCGGTAGGCCCAGTAGCTCCAGCAGTTCCTGGCAATCCGGTAGGTCCTGGAGGTCCAGTAGGTCCTGGAGGTCCACCAGAAGGTCCGGTTGCTCCTGTTATTCCGGTAGGTCCAGTAGGCCCCGGAGGTCCACCAGAAGGCCCGGTTGCTCCGGTTATGCCGGTAGGCCCAGTAGGCCCCGGAGGTCCACCAGTTCCTGGCAATCCGGTAGGTCCAGTAGGTCCAGTAGGTCCACCAGAAGGTCCAGTAGCTCCGGTTATGCCAGTAGGCCCAGTAGGCCCCGGAGGTCCACCAGTTCCTGGCAATCCGGTAGGACCAGTAGGCCCTGGAGGTCCACCAGAAGGTCCAGTTACTCCGGTTATGCCGGTAGGACCAGTAGGCCCTGGAGGTCCACCAGTTCCTGGCAATCCGGTAGGTCCAGTAGGCCCTGGAGGTCCGCCAGAAGGTCCAGTTGCTCCGGTAGGTCCAGTAGGTCCTGGAGGTCCACCAGAAGGACCGGTTGCTCCAGTTATTCCGGTAGGTCCAGAAGGTCCGGTTGCTCCGGTTATGCCGGTAGGTCCAGTAGGCCCCGGAGGTCCACCAGAAGGTCCAGTTACTCCAGTTACTCCAGTTACTCCAGTTATTCCAGTAGGCCCTATTTGAGGCAAAGGAAAGGAACATGGAAAGGGTATGTGACAATTCTTTTTAAATTTACTCATTTTTACACCTCCCTTATAAATTAACTACCAATGTATATTTATACTTTAACAACTTATGAGTAAACAGACACACGGGTGTAAGGAAAAAACCTACAATAATTACATAAAAGGTTTTAAGAGCAAGCCTTTATTTCACATTCCATACCAAAAAGAGCACTATATATAAGTGCTCTTTTCGAGAGTGAGTATAAATTCCTATCATTCTATACTAGTATATGCACTGTATTATGTAGTTGCTACTAAAGTTAATGTCAGTTTTTAAAATTAGAGGTTTCTTTTAATGAAACCTCTAAAAAGACAACTAAAGTTACGTTATAGTAAATTCAATTGCAATAGGAGTATCTCCATCTAGGACGGCTCCGCCTACAATAGTAGCAGCTGTAGTAGTCACACCAGTAATAGTATCGCCTGTTTGAATAATGCCATTAATATAAAGCGTAAAAGTAGAGAACATTTAAAAGGACCCGATTAGGGGACGGGTCCTTTTAAGGAAACACTAAACCTTCATGTAATTACCAATAGATTACCATAAAAGGAAAATGATTTCCGTCAATTAGGTGTTGAGAAAGCTTTT
Organism: Bacillus sp. FSL E2-0195; assembly: GCF_038003645.1. NCBI lineage: Bacteria > Bacillati > Bacillota > Bacilli > Caryophanales > Bacillaceae > Bacillus > Bacillus sp. FSL E2-0195. The sequence continues at coordinate 2,051,252 of NZ_JBBOPN010000001.1, forward strand.
TATAAAAATTTCATTTTGTAGTAGTTTAAAACATAAATAGAGCACTTAATAAAGTGCTCTCGTGACGAGATTATCCATTTGTAACGACTAACTTATTTTATATAAAAAGGAACACAAAATATTTTATGTGTGTCCAGTCAATTACGTGCATTTTTAAAAACAAAGAGCAGCTAGCAAAAGCTAACTGCTCCAAACAGGGATTTAACTCTAGATGTATGTATAGTATTGACGAAATATTGAGTTTTATTCAGGAGGAAGGGGAGTAGGCCATTAACATGAAGATGTGCCAATTCATATCCTGTAAGTACTAAATTAATGACGGGATAGATTGAGAATGGATGATCCGATTAAGGAGATAGTTGGCGCTTGGTTTGTTGCAGTAGGGACAATTATTGCTGCGATTGGGAGTACACCTTTAAAAAGATTGAACAGCGAATTAAGAAAAGACTTGAACGTATGGGGGAATGTATTACAGGCAACGGGGAATGGTCTGGAGGCTGATGGACAAGGAGAAATATCCCTTGATCAATTGGTAATGTAACGGTTCTAACAGGACTCATTATAGAATTTGAAGATGAAACACAAAAAAAATCAGTGATTGCAGGAAATTGGATACAAGCATTAGGTGGTGTTACATCAATAGGTGGGGAAATAGAGGATAGTTCCAATATAGATGAATCGTATAACATTGTCGGGAATGTGTTACAAGCAACTGGCAATTCATTACAGGCAATAGGTGGAATAGATGAATTGAAAGCTAGTCGGGATAAAGTGGAGGGAATTTCGGAAGGCGATGAGGAGGATGGACAGCTTATAGTGATTACGGGAAGTTGGGTCCAAGCGGTCGGTTCAGTAGTTTCATTAATCGGTCAAATAAGAGAAGAAAGCCAAGAGATAGAAGAAAGTATTTCATAGAGAACTTAATAAAATAATCCTTTTGTGGGGAAAAGGAATTTATAAAATAGGTACAATTCACGTTTAGATTATTTTTGAATGTAATAGGTATCAAAAGGAGCAAAACGCTCCAAAATGGAAATGAGAGACGTTTGCATGAAAGGGATGAGGAGAATGGCAAATGCAAAGAAAAAGAAAATAAGAAGAGCTATTGCTCGTCGTGCGATAGCCGTTGATAAATATCAAGTTAACAAAGCTTGGAGAAGTATCTTTGTGCAGGCTGGTATTATCAAATAAATGAAAACAGAATACAGTCCGGCTAGAAAACTAGAGGACACCAATTCATTAAAGTAGCAGTTAAAGCTGTTTTAAGAATAGGTGTCCTTTTTATTTTGAAAAAGGAGATGGGGAAATGAAGGTGCTAAAGGATTAGTTACGTGAGTGGAAAAAGCAATCAAAACAAGCAAAGAAGAAAAATAAGAAAAAACGAAAAGAGAAATTTAGTACTTGTGAAATTGAAGAGTTAATGGGAGTTCGTGGACCACGTTATGAACGTAGACGTGGAGCGTTAAGATAAAAGTAAAAAAATACAAAGGAGTGGTTCTACATGACTAAACAATTATCTTTCTTACCAAAAATCGATAGATCAGCAACACAGGAGGAATTAGAAGGTGTGTTGGAAAGCATACGTATACATAGGCAATTTGGGATGATGCGCAAAGAAATGAAGGTCACTCCTTCTTATGAAATGCGTGAGCACGGTCCTACACATGCAGTTGGTAAGCCGTTAGAAGATGTTGCTATAGCAAATATTCAACAAAGTAAACGAGAAGAATGGCTTGAAAGGATGTCATTACGTATTAATCAATTTCTAAATCGATTAGGAAACGGACGAGCAGGAAGTATCCAAAGAGATATTATTTATAAACGCTATTTAGAAGAAGAGGATGTATGTGATTACATGGTCTATAACGAAATCGGAATGTCAGAGCGTACTTATCGACGTTGGAAGTCTAAAGCCTTTTATAAGCTCGCTTTTGCACTTGGATTAGAAGTTTACGAGACAGAAGAGACTGGAGGTAATGAATAATGAATTTTGTTCAGCCAATACGTGATTCAGAACAAATACAGTATTTAAAGGAGTACTTCAAGGACAAAAGTGATCGTAATTATATTCTGTTTATCATGGGGATTAATACAGGTTTGCGAATTAGTGATATTTTAAAATTGAAAGTAAGTGACGTAAAAGTTAGTCATATATCTATGCGGGAAAAGAAGACAGGCAAACAAAAACGTATTCAAATTACTGCAGCATTAAAAAGAGAACTTAAATGGTTTATTGAAGAAAGAGAAGACAATGAGTATTTACTACAAAGTAGACAAGGGAAGAATCGTCCAATTGGTCGTAGCATGGCATATAAGATATTAATTGGAGCAGCGGCAGAGTTTGGATTAGATGAGATAGGAACACATACGTTAAGAAAGACGTACGGGTATCATATGTACATGCAAACGAAAAACATAGCATTACTCATGGAGATATTCAATCACTCGTCAGAGAAGGTCACGTTACGTTATATAGGTGTAAACCAAGATGCAATGGATAAAGCAATGACTAGGTTTAAAATCTAAGCATTGCTTTTTTCTTTTAAATTTAGGGGTATCGCCAGCATTTTTGCCCCCCCACGCTAAGAGCATACAAAATTTTATACAGTTTTGGACTAATCCAGTAACAAACGAGAACCCGAAAACCCGCGCCAGGATAGGGATGTATAAAATAATGCATAAATCCGTAGAACAAAAAAGGAGGTTCCCTTGTCAGAGTAAGGGGCCACTTTTTCCTTGCTACCAATAACGATAATTATGTAAATAAGCTGTCCACATGGGCGCTTATTTTATTTTTCCAAATAGCGTAGGTTATTTTGCAAAATATTGGTGGTATCCCATCACCATCAAGTTAAGAATTTGGTTGCTCCCAAAAACGAAAAAATGTGCTTTTTTGTTACAAGTAGCACAAAATTTCGTTCTGGGGGTACTATAAAATTTTAGCTTGATGGCTATGGGGCGGGACTCTTATAGGAAACTATAGGCCAAAGTATAATATAAAGGACCCACCAAATTTGAAAAACTTTCAGATGTGGAAGGTTATTCTTTGAATCATTTCCGTATTCCTATCTAGCTGATTTCTTATATTTTGTCAGATATTTCAATGCATTTTTTAAATATCTGACAAAATATCATTGACAGTTTATTAATTTATACATCAGTATTAATAATGAAAATCATTATCGAACTTATCGGAGGACTTACTATGCGTACATATTTAAAGACGATACTTAGTTTATTGTCAGCTCTTTTTTTAGTGTTCATAGCTGCTTGTGGTAGCAATGAAGTGTCAAAAGAAAAAACAGAGTCAAAATCAAACAAAGTACAAGGTTATACCGTTAAACATGCTATGGGTGAAACAAAGATCACAAAAACTCCTAAACGCGTTGTTGTTTTAACTAACGAAGGAACAGAAGCGATTTTATCAATGGGAGTAAAGCCTGTTGGTGCTGTGAAATCTTGGCTAGGGGATCCATGGTACGATCATATTAAAAGCGATATGAAAGATGTTAAAGTTGTAGGGGTTGAACATGAAGTCAACTTAGAGAAAATTGCATCGTTAAAACCTGATTTAATTATTGGTAATAAGGTACGCCAAGAAAAGGTGTACGATAAATTAAGCGCAATTGCTCCAACAGTATTTTCAGATACACTAGGAGGCGATTGGAAGGAAAACTTTAAATTATATGCAAAAGCTTTAAATCGTGAAGAAGAAGGCAACAAAGTATTAAGCAAATTTGATGCACACCTAGAAGGTGTAAAACAAAAATTAGGTGATAAAGTAAATCAAGAAGTTTCTGTTGTCCGTTTCATGGCTGGAACTTCTCGTATTTATTACACAGATTCTTTTTCTGGAGTTATTTTTGATCAATTAGGTTTTAAACGTGTGAAACAGCAAAAAGAGCTTTTTACTGCTAACAGTAAATTTGGCAACCTTGCTATAGATGTAGGAAAAGAAATGATTCCTAAAATGGATGGAGATGTTCTTTTTTACTTTACATATGCGCCAGAAAATGATCAAAAAGCTTTAGATAAAGCAAAAGAAATGACAAGCGATCCTCTTTGGAAAAATCTAAATGCTGTTAAAAATGGAAATGCACATGAAGTTAGTGATGCAGTTTGGAATACTGCTGGTGGTGTAATTGCAGCTAACAAAATGTTAGATGAACTTGAGAAAATTATGCTTAGCAAATAAGGTTTCAACTTCTTAATTTTTTTATAGTAAGGCCGGAGAGTATAAAAATACTTTCCGGCTTTTACTATTTTTTAATGGAAACTTTTGAAGGGGTAGCACCACATTGCCATCAACCTAAGAAAACAGGTCACCCCCAAAACGATTAATAAGCTTTTTCGTTACAAGAAAGCCTAAAAATTTCGTTCTGGGGGTGTAATAAAACTTTAGCTTGATGGGCATGTGGTGGTATCCCTATACAGTTACTCATAAATTTCGTACTGTGTAACTCAAAAGAAAAGGTTTTATAAAGTTAATGATAGCAAGGGATTTAGTGATAGACTCAGTTACACACAATATAAGATATGGGTAAGTGAAGAAAAGGCATAAAAAAGGAGCGTAGTTCGTCAAATAGATGTAATGCTCTATTACTATTAAGTTAAGAAATTCATTGTTTCCGATTAATTGCATCTGTTTATTGTGATTCTTATTGATTTTAAAAAATAAAAAATCGCCTTATTAAAGGCGATTCATTTTGTATTATTTTGATAAATAAATATCTTTTAAAATTAAATACAATGTTCTACATTAACGTGTTTCTGGATCTTTGTCTTTTTTTCTAAGACCAAATAATCCTAGTAGTCCCAATAAACCAAGCCAAGTCCAATTATTATTTTTATTACGATTATCCTTTAAATCATTTGTCGTATTTACATTTCGAGTTCTCACATCATTATTAACTCTATTCATGTTATAGTCATTAACTCTATTCGTGTTATAGTCATTAACTCGAGTTGTAGTATTATTATTGTTAACTCTATTCGTATTATATCCATCGTATTCAGCATGGACGCTTGTACCAAAAACCGTAATAGTTAGTAATAGGGCACCTAAAATAGATGAAAGTTTTTTCTTCATGGTTTTCCCTCCTTTCGTATTTAGTAATGTCTCCAGTTCCTTTAGACAATATTCGGTTGAAAATACATAAAACCATTTGAATTGAAATTCCGATAAACCTCTTTAATTTTTATTATTAAAAGTACTTATAATAATGGATTAAGTTAATTGAAATGTATTTATTCCTTATAAGAATAAATTTTTGGTAACGGTACATTCTATGAGAGGTAATTACTATATTTGGGTAAGGTGTTCCTTATGAGTTATAAGAACTTATTTTCTTTAATCCAGAACATGGTTGGGAAAATTTTTTCTATAGTAAGTATTGTTGCTAAAAGTCTAATTTCTTTAAGGAGGAATATTTTCATGGGTATTTTAAGTGGAAATCCACAAAATGAACCAATGCACTACGGAGAAGTCTTTGGGATTTGGAGTTACCTTGCAGCTGCACAAGGAGCAATTGCTGGATATCAAGTTCTTATTAACCACACAGGAGACGAGGATTTAAAGAAATTTTTAGAAAACCTTGTAGAGAATGATATCCAATCAGAAGTTGAAGAATTAAAAAATATATTAAAATTGAATGGAGTTGCATTACCACCAGCACCTCCAGAAAGACCAGTTGCATCTATTGAAACGATTCCTCCTGGTGCTCGTATTAATGATGCGGAAATTGCAGCTAAAGTTTCTATGGATCTTGCTGCTGGGTTAGTAGCATGTAGCCAAGCTATGGGACAATCTCTACGAGAGGATGTAGGAATGATGTTTGGTCAATTCCATTTAAAAAAAGCACAAGCTGGAGCTATATTACTTCGTCTGAATAAGAAAAAAGGTTGGATTATTCCACCTCCATTACATGTTCTACAATCAGATCAAGCATAATGCTTAAATAAAAATTCAATTTATTCTTTATGGCTGCTGCAGTGAGATTGTTTAGGGAAATAAAGGCGATTAGCAAATTAAAATAATTGGCAGAGTCGTGACCGCTTTTTGGCAGTATATGTGCCGATTGTTTTGGAATTAGCATGTTATAGTTGTATTGTGAGTAGTAGGGGAAAATATTGCTCACAAATAATATAAAAACACGTGAAAAAATATGAAATCCCCTTTTGCAATAGAATATAATATAACAAATAAAAAGTGTCACAAATGCTTGTATAACAGGCATTTGTGACACTTTTCTAGTTTTATATAATATAAAATGAACCACCTTAAAACTGCTCATTCTTCTCCCAAGATTCAACAATATAATGAGCAATCGTTGGGTTGAATCCTTTACCAACTAAGAACATAATTGCAGCAACCTCAGTTAAAGCGTGTTGATGTGATGTATGTTTTGCTTCATTTAAACCGTAATCTACCCAAGGTTTTACGAAATCTAGTACAGGTTTCTTTAAAGGTAAAAACTGTGTACCGACAACTTGTTGAATTTGTTGTTGTGTTGGTTCTGTAATAGGTCCTGGTGGTAAAATTTGTGGCTGTGTAATATCGAATGTTGGACCAGGCGGTAAAATTTGTGGTTGCGTCGGATCAATAGTTGGTGGTGCAGGTGGGGAGACACGTTGTTCGGAGTTTGGTTGATACATTGGCTGTTGTGGCTGATCTGCATATGGATTTTGCTGATATTGTTGTTCTTGGGTGCGCTGCGGTACATATGGATTTTGTTGTTCTTGAGTGTACTGAGTTGTGTATGGATTTTGCTGATATTGTTGTTCTTGAGTTGGTGATGCTGCATATGGGTTTTGAGGATATTCATAATTTGGACGTGTGTCATATGGATTTTGTTGATATTCAGCTCCTTGAGTTTGCGGTGTTGCGTATGGATTTTGTTCGTATTGTGGCTCTTGATGTTGTGTCTCTTGCTCCTCATATTGTTCGGCATATCTTTGTTCCTGATGTTGAGGGGAAAATGGTTGTTGTGGGTAAGGCGGTTGGTTATTATAGAACATTTTTATTCCTCCTTCATAATGATGCCTACCACCTAGTATATGGGCGGACAAGAAAATATGTGATGAAAAAATGCGGGCGTGTTACAATAAGTAACTGGGTGAAGATAAAATGATAAAACAAGAAAAAATACAAAAAACAATAACTTTCGTAAAGCATATTTTAGAAAAAGATGCGAGTGGGCATGATTGGTATCATATTGAACGCGTACATAAATTGGCGATTTCTTTATCCGAGCAAGAAGGGGGAAATCGTTTTATAATTGAAATGGCAGCATTACTTCACGATGTAGCAGATGAGAAGTTAAATGAGAGTGAAGAAGCAGGAATGAAAAAAGTTTCTGATTGGTTAGAAGAGTTACGTGTTGAAGAAGATGAAAGTAAGCATGTTCTTCATATCATCGCCAATATGTCTTATAAGGGCGGTCATGGTGGCACAGTTGAGTCACTTGAAGGTAGAATTGTTCAAGATGCGGATCGTTTAGATGCTCTTGGTGCAATTGGAATAGCTCGAACGTTTGCATACGGAGGAGCGAAAGGGAGATTAATGTATGATCCAACTATCCCTCCTCGAGAAGTGATGACGAAAGATGAATATAGAAAAAATAATGATCCATCTTTAAATCATTTTTATGAAAAGCTTTTAAAACTAAAAGATTTAATGAACACGAACGCAGCAAAACAAGAGGCTGAAGTTCGTCATCGTTATATGGAACAGTTTATTGAACAATTTATGAAAGAGTGGAATGCACAAATATGAAAATGTTAACTGTGGAGAACTTATCGAAATCATACGGAGAAAAACCGTTATTTGATGGATTATCATGTAGTATTACAGAAGGACAACGTGTCGGAATTATCGGTGTAAACGGTACTGGTAAATCAACGTTATTAAAAATTATTGCAGGATTAGAAACTCCTGATACAGGTGATATGACGCATTCACGCGGATATACAATTAGTTATTTATCACAGCAACCAGAGTTTGATGAAAAACTAACAGTATTAGAGCAAGTGTTCCATGGTGATACACCTTTAATTCGTCTTCTTCGTGATTATGAACAATCGTTATTAAATATCGAAAAAGATCCAAGTAATGAAAAAGTACAGGAACAATTATTTGCAGTGCAGCAACGTATGGATGCGATGAGTGCATGGGAAGCAAATGCGAATGCAAAATCGTTATTAACGAAATTAGGAATTACTGATTTTACAGCAACTGTTGGAAACCTATCTGGTGGACAAAAAAAGCGTATTGCAATGGCGCAATGTTTTATTGAAACACCTGATTTATTAATTTTGGATGAGCCTACGAACCACCTTGACCATGAGACAGTTGAATGGTTAGAAGAATATTTAGCAAGATATACAGGTGCGGTATTACTTGTAACCCATGATCGTTATTTCTTAGATCGTGTGACAAACCGTATTTTTGAATTAGATAACGGTAAACTGTATAGCTACGAAGGAAACTACAGTACATTTTTAGAAGCGAAAGCACTTCGTGAAGAGCAAGAATCGGCACAAGAATCAAAACGCCAAAATTTATATCGTCGTGAACTTGCTTGGATTCGCCGTGGTGCAAAAGCCCGTTCTACGAAACAAAAGGCGCGTATTCAGCGTTTTGATGAGCTAAAGGGACAAGAAGGACCAGCAGCGAAGCAATCAGTTGATATTGCACTAAGTGGAAGTCGTTTAGGAAAGAAAGTACTTGAATTAAAAGATGTAACGAAAAAATTTGGTGATAAAACAGTATTACATAACTTTAATCATATTGTGAAGCCTGGTGATCGTATCGGAATCATCGGAGCAAATGGAAGCGGAAAATCATCACTATTAAATATGCTTGCAGGAAAATTCTCTCCTGATAGTGGTGAAATTGAAGTAGGACAAACTGTAAAAGTTGCCTATTATACGCAAGAAAATGAAGAGATGAATTTAAACCAGCGTATGATTGAATACATTAAAGAAATTGCGGAAGTTATTCATACGACAGACGGAAAAGTAATTGGCGCATCTCAAATGCTAGAACGTTTCTTATTCCTACCGCATTCACATGGAACAACGCTTGGTAAACTATCTGGTGGCGAAAGAAGACGGTTATATTTATTGCGTATTTTAATGGGAGAACCAAACGTACTATTACTTGATGAGCCTACGAATGATTTAGACACACAAACATTAACAGTGCTAGAAGATTATTTAGAAGATTTCCCAGGTGTCGTTTTAACTGTATCGCATGACCGTTACTTCTTAGATAAAGTAGTAGATGAATTGTTCATCTTTACTGGCGAAGGCGAAGTGCGTGAATTCCTAGGTAGTTATACAGAGTATTTAGAAATGGAAAAAACGAGAGAACTCATTGAGAAAGCAGAAGTTCAAAAGGAGAAAAAAGTAGTAGAAGAGGCTCCGAAACAACAACGTAAACGTAAACTTTCTTACAATGAGCAGCGTGAATGGGAAACAATTGAAGATACAATTGCACAACTAGAAGAGAAACTTGAATCAATTGGAGAAGAACTTACGAATGTTGGATCTGACTTCACAAAGGCCCAAGAATTATCTGAAGCAGGGCAGAAGATAGAAGAAGAGCTAGAAAAAACGATGGAACGATGGAGTGAACTATCCGACATCGTTGAAGGATTAAAATAAAAACAAGCTGCATATATTGAAAAGTAAAGAGAAAAACTTTACACTATTGGTAGAACCTATTTTAGGAGGGAAAAAATGAGAACATCTAATCCAATGTTGAAAAAAGAGGCATTCCGTAAAGAGGGAGCAAATACTTCTGCGATGACTATTGGCGGAACAGTAGGCAAAACGTTTATCATGCTTATCTTGCTGCTTGCAACGTCTGTCTATTCATACATACAGATGTCAAATGGTACGATGAAAATGCCAGTATTAATTGGTGCTTTAGTTATTGCGGCAATCGTTGCGTTTGCATCTATCTTCTTCCCGCGCATATCACCAATTGGTGCACCGATTTATGCGGCAGTAGAAGGGGTAGTGTTAGGAAGTATTTCAGCAGTTTATGCAATGAAATTTCAGGATTCTATCGTTTTAAACGCTGTATTACTAACAATCTCAATTCTATTTGCGATGTTAGTTTTATATGCAACACGCGTAGTGAAGGTAACTGATAAATTCCGCACAGGTGTTATGGCAGCAACAATGGGAATTATGGTTATGTATTTAATCGTATTCTTATTAAACATGTTCGGTGTTTCTGTTCCATATATTCACCAAGGTGGAACAATTGGTATGATCATTAGTGCAGTTATTATTGTAGTTGCTGCATTAAATTTATTACTAGATTTCGATTTAATCGAAAATGGTGCACGTAGCCAAGCTCCAAAATATATGGAGTGGTACAGTGCAATGGGTCTAATGATGACGCTAGTATGGTTATACTTAGAAATTCTTCGTTTCGTTTCTTACTTTACGAAAAATGACTAATAAAAAATCCTGCATGAAATGTGCAGGTTTTTTTATTTTTAAAGATAAATTGAAAATATGGATGTTGGCGACTTAAATTGAAGGGGGATGGAATATGATGAAAGAGAAAAAAGGGATTATGAAAAAACTATTTTCTAAAAGTTTTTTCATAGAACTAGATGACGCTTTAACATATCCATCAGCAGAAGTTATTCGTTCAGCTATTGAAAGCTATGCGGCTAAATGTAATGAACAATTAAAAATTGAGAGTAAAGTTAAACCGATTACTTTCTACTTAGAAAATGTAATGTACCGCGCTGAAATAAAGATGGCCCGGGGAGGATATTACATATCTTGCAGTGAAGTATAATATTTTTGGAAACCTTACATGTTTATACTATGTAGGGTTTCTTTTTTTGATTTGTAAGATATAAAGTAATAATTTTTGCTTACAAACATATCATTTTGCGCTTTTTACCCTTCCAACATTTTTCTTTACAATGAAGAAAAATATGTGAGGTGGTATAACTTATGATGAATCGAGTTGTATTAATCGGTAGATTGACAAAGGAGCCAGAATTATACTACACAAAACAAGGTGTCGCTTATGCACGAATATGTGTTGCGGTGAATAGAGGTTTTCGAAATAGTTTAGGTGAGCAACAAGTAGATTTTATTAATTGTGTTGTATGGAGAAGGTCGGCTGAAAATGTAACAGAATATTGTACGAAAGGCTCACTTGTTGGGATTACAGGGCGTATTCATACGAGTAATTACGATGATGAACAAGGAAAGAGAGTATATAGAACTGAAGTTCTGATTGAGAATATTACATTTTTAGAGAGAAGGCGGGAGAGTGCATCGCAATAATATTAGAATTTTAATGATAGTTTCGGATTAATTAGGTGGAAAGAGAAAGTATGATGATGGGAAGAAATCAATAAAATTAAGCATCCGAGTAGGAGTATAAAGGGGTAACATGTTACAATACAGCTAAGAACACGCAATAAAGGAGAGTTTTTTACGTGAAGATTAAAGCAATTGAACCGACGCCAAGTCCAAATACAATGAAAGTTATTTTGAATGAAGTATTACCATCAGGAGCGCGTAATAATTATACAAATGAAAATAAAGAACAAGCACCAGTGCAAGTGCAAGAAATTTTGAAGATTGAAGGCATTAAAGGTGTGTATCATGTTGCAGACTTTTTAGCAGTAGAGCGAAATGCGAAGTATGACTGGAAAGTTTTATTACAACAAGTTCGTGCTGTTTTCGGTGAAGAAATAGTGGAAGAAAGCGAAGAACAACAACTTTCTCATTTTGGAGAAGTGAAAGTGTTTGTTCAAATGTTCTTTACAATTCCGATGCAAGTGAAGTTAACAGATGGAACCTCAGAAGAGCGTGTTGGTTTACCTGATCGTTTTAAAGAATCAATTATGAAAGTGCAAATGTCTGCACCTAACGTTGTGAAAGAGCGTAAGTGGGTAGAGCAAAGTACACGTTACGGTAATTTTGAAGAAATCGGGAAAGAAGTAGTAGAAGAAATTATTGCTGCTTATTCAGAAGAACGTGTAAATGAAACGGTTAAAGAATTATTAGATCAAGCAGGTGCTGTTGAAGTAACGATTCAAAAGCGTGAGCCATATAAAGTAACAGAAGAGATGATGAAAGATTCTGACTGGAAAAACCGTTTTGCAGCTTTAGAACAAATGGATCCAACGGAAGAAGATATGATGGTATTGAAAATGGCATTAGATGATGAGAAAGTATCTATCCGCCGTTTAGCAACAGCTTATTTAGGTATGGTAAAAGGTGAAGGAGTATTGCCGTTATTATATAAAGCGTTATTAGATCGTTCAGTAAGCGTTCGTCGTACAGCAGGAGATTGCTTATCAGACGTAGGTGATCCAGCAGCGATGTTCGTTATGATTAAATCTTTGAAAGATTCAAGTAAATTAGTACGCTGGCGTGCAGCAATGTTCTTATTTGAACTTGGTGATGAAAGTGCAATTCCGGCACTAAAAGCAGCAGAAGATGATCCGGAGTTTGAAGTGGCGATGCAAGCACGTTTAGCTTTAGAACGTATTGAAGGCGGCGAAGAAGCAAAAGGATCAGTATGGAAGCAAATGACGGAGTCTCGTAAAGGGGAATAGTTTATGATTGTTTTCTATGATAGTTGGTGCCCGATGTGTACGGCGGTTGCAGAACGTACGAAAAGATTAGATAAAAAGGGTAAGATGAAATTTGTTTCATTTCGAGATGAAGATGTAGTTGAGAAGTATGAACTTTCTCAAGAATTACAAAGTAAGATGGAACAAAGATTGTATATTTTAAAAAATAATAAGTGGTATGACGGAATTCATAGCATTAACGTATTAGCAAAGGCCGTTCCATCTTATTGGTTTGCAGTACCTTTTATAAAACTATCTATCGTACTTGGATTTGGAAGTAAAGTATACGATTATATTGCCAACAATAGAAAACTTGTCCCAGTTGGACACTGTCGTGAAGGGGTTTGTGAAATCCCTACAAAAAAATGAAATCATCGTTATCTTTCTTTTGCACCTATTAATAGAGCGTGATATGATAAATTTGGAATGAAAGTTGAAGGAGAGATACAAGATGTCAAATGCATATGAAGAATACATGCGTCAAATGGTAATTCCAATGCGCCAAGAGTTAGTGCGTTCTGGATTTGAAGAGTTAACTACAGAAGAAGCTGTAACAGAATTTATGGAGAATGCATCAGGTACAACTTTAGTAGTTGTAAACTCTGTTTGTGGTTGTGCAGCTGGTTTAGCACGTCCATCAGCAGGTCAAGCGGTTGTACGTGCTGAAAAACAACCTGATCATCTTGTAACTGTATTTGCAGGTCAAGATAAAGATGCTACTGTAAAAATGCGTGAATACTTCGGAGAAATTCCTCCATCTTCACCATCTATGGCATTACTAAAAGGAAAAGAAGTTGTTCACTTCATTCACCGTCATGAAATTGAAGGCGCAACAATGGACGAAATTATTACAAACTTAGAACAAGCTTTCGAAAAGAATTGCTAAAGTAGGGGGAGAGTGAATCTCCCTCTTTTCTTTATATAGAGGTGAAAAAATGATAGTAACAACAGCAGGAAGAACAAATAAAGAAATGAAAGATTATGCAAACAAGGTAGCAGCAGAATTAAATCTTTCTTTCGTTAAACGTAATGACATACCAGTACATAAACTGCATGCGCAGTATGAACAAGATGTACTTGTCGTAGGGAAAAATCGATTAGCCATTTATCCAAAAGGTACGGAAGAGTCGTTTTTCTTTCATCCAAACTCAGCGATGTTTCGTGTGAAAAGGTTAATGCGCGGAGAGCACGATCCGTTTGTACAAGCTGCTAAATTAGAGAGCGGAATGACAGTATTAGATTGTACGCTCGGTATGGCATCAGATAGTATTGTAGCTAGTTATATTGTTGGTGAAAGCGGAAAAGTAACGGGACTTGAAGGCAATGAATATATGGCTTATATTATGGGAAATGGTTTAAAAACATGGTCTTCATCTGTTTCTGAAATTGATGAGGCAATGCAACGAATCGATGTGAAGCAAACGGAGCATTACTCATTTTTAAAACAATGTGAAGATAATAGTTATGATGTCGTTTACCTTGATCCAATGTTCGAAGAAACTGTCATAGAATCAGATGGAATTAAAGGATTAAAACACTTCGCTTTGTATCATGATATTACTGACGAAACAATTGCGGAAGCGAAGCGTGTGGCGAGAAAGCGTGTCGTTCTGAAAGATCATTTCCGTAGTTCTAGATTTGAAAAACATAATTTTCACGTATACAAAAGAAAAAGTGCTAAGTTTCACTTTGGTGTAATTGATCCTTGCTAATTGTTTGAAAAGATGTATAATAAGCAATAATTAATTAAATATACTGTCTGTGATGAAGAGAGTAGTCTTTTTCAGAAGGAAAGCGAGCTAGGGATGGTGTGAGCCTAGTGCAGAAGAAAAAGATGAAGCGCACTTCGGAGATGCTTCTTGAACGAATAGTAGAGTAAGCCGAGGCCCCCTGTCCTCGTTATAAACGGGAAAGTGGTTCGAAATGAACAACAAGGGTGGTACCACGGGTTAAAACTCGTCTCTTTTTTAGAGACGAGTTTTTTGTGTTTTAAAAAATAAGGAGGTTATAGTATGAATTATAAAACGCAGTTTGCGAAAAGTTTATCGAATATTTTTACGAATGAATTAACACAAAATCAAATTTTAGATTTAATCGAAACACCGAAACAAGATGAATTCGGAGATGCAGCGTTCCCATGCTTTTCACTAGCGAAGCAATATAAAAAATCACCAGCTATTATAGCGAAGGAATTGGCGGAGAAATTAAATGATCCGTTCTTTACGAAAGTAGAGGCTGTTGGTCCTTATGTAAATGTATTTTTTAATCGTGAAACAGTAAGTGATGAAGTATTAAAAATAATTTTAGCGGAGAAAGAAGAGTACGGTCAAAATCACTTTGGATGTGAAAAAACGGTAGTTATCGATTATTCCTCTCCTAATATCGCGAAACCTTTTTCAATGGGGCATTTACGTTCTACAATGATTGGTAATTCGCTGAAACATATCGCCGAAAAATGTGGGTATGAAGTTGTCGGAATCAATTATATTGGCGATTGGGGCACGCAGTTTGGAAAGTTAATTACCGCATATAAAAAATGGGGAAATGAAGAGTTAGTTAAAGAGGATCCGATACGTGAGTTATTTAAGTTATATGTTCAGTTTCATGAAGAAGCAAAAGAGAACAAAGAACTAGAAGAAGAAGGACGATCATGGTTTAAAAAACTAGAAGAAGGAAATGAAGAAGCAGTCGAACTTTGGAATTGGTTCCGTTATGAGTCTTTAAAAGAATTTTCTCGTATTTATGAACTTCTCGGTGTGGAATTTACAAACTTTCAAGGAGAAGCTTTCTATAACGATAAAATGGAAGACTTTATTGGGATTTTAGAAGAGCACGATTTACTTGAAGAATCAGAAGGCGCATTAGTCGTTAATTTAGAAAAAGAAGGTATGCCGCCATGCTTAATTAGAAAATCAGATGGTGCAACTATTTACGCAACACGTGATTTAACGGCGGCTTTATATCGCCAAAACACATATGGATTTGATAAAGCACTTTATGTAGTTGGACCAGAACAAAGTTTACATTTTAATCAATTTTTCACTGTATTAAAAAAGCTAGGCTATACTTGGGTTGATGGAATGGAACATGTACCGTTCGGGTTCATATTAAAAGATGGTAAGAAAATGTCGACACGTAAGGGCAGAATTATTTTATTAGAAGAAGTGTTAGAAGAAGCTGTTGCGCTTGCGGAACAAAATATTGAAGAGAAAAATCCGAATTTAAAACAAAAAGAAGACGTGGCAAAACAAGTCGGTGTTGGAGCGGTTATCTTCCACGATTTAAAAAATGAGCGTATGCATAATATCGAATTCTCATTAGAAAATATGTTGAAATTTGAAGGAGAAACAGGACCATATGTACAGTACACACATGCGCGTGCTTGTTCAATTTTAAGAAAAGAAAGTGTAGAATTTGAAACTTGTACGTTTGCATTAAAAGATGATTATAGCTGGAGTGTCGTAAAATTACTTAATAAATTCCCGCAAGTAATTGAAGCGGCCTTCAACAAAAATGAGCCATCTACTATTTCAAAATACGTATTAGATGTAGCACAAGCGTTCAATAAATATTATGGAAATGTTCGTATATTAGAAGAGAACGAAGAGAAAGAGAGTAGACTCGCATTAGCTTACGCTGTGACGGTTGTATTAAAAGAGGGATTACGTTTACTTGGGGTAGGGGCACCTGAGGAGATGTAAATATGAAAAGAATTATTATGAACTTAGTAATAAACTGACAAACCGGGTCTAGTATGAACCTGGTTTGTTTTTTTATTGGATATATAATTTTTTTGCAAAATCAATTAAAATCTATTTAGAGAGGGTGATTCATATTGATTCGAACTTTTATTTTACAAATTCCTTGTCATAGAAGATCGGAAAGAAGTTTCCTTAAACTACAAAAATACATACCTTTATGTGCGCGTTGTACAGGCATGCTTATCGGTATTTTAATGTTTCCAATTTATTTTTATATGACACCTTCGTTTCTACTTGCAATAATACTATCATTTTCCGCTCAAATTCCGTTACTTATTGATGGATTCACCCAAAAATGGAAATGGAGAAGCAGCACAAATTTACTAAGAGTAACGACCGGTTTATTAAGCGGTAATGGTATGGGGCTATTTATTGCCTCTAGCATTATATGGATAACATCTAAAAGCATATATTAATGGAAGGAGAACTTTACATGTTTTGAATTTACTCAGTTCTAATTCTTATTTCAGGAGGAAGCGGGATTAGTTTTCTCATTCATGAAAGAAATATAGAAGCAGTAATTGCTTTTGTTATTTGTACAATATTTATTGTGTTACTCTATTTTCACCTAAAAAGAAATGACGAACATAGAAACTGTGATTGCAGTACATTAGCTTGTACTGATTATACTGATTGTAATTGTTAAATTATGTGAGTGGGAAAGTTAGTGTATCGTTTAAGGTATACTAGCTTTTTTTATTAGAAGTGTAGGAATGTGACTATTAAATGGAGAACTTTAGTTTTGTATATAAAAGGAGGTGTTGGACCTGGAAGAGTATGATTGGAATAGTAAGCTAGCATATTTAAGAAATACGAGAGATTTATATTATAACGATGATTATTTAAGTTTTTTAGTCAATTCAGTTTGGAAGATTACTGATCCTATACATATTGTTGATTATGGTTGTGGATATGGTTATTTAGGTTTAATTTTGTTGCCTTTACTTCCAATTGGATCAAAGTATACAGGGATTGATAGGGGAGAAACATTAATAGCTGAAGCGAGAGAGTTGTTTCGTGCACTCCCATATGAAACAGAATTTATTGAGGGGGATGCGACAGAAATTGAATTGAAAAATAAATATGATATAGCTGTCAGTCATGCTTTCTTATTACATATGAGTTCCCCAAAAACGATGCTAGAGAAGATGATACATTCAATTAAACAAGGTGGTAAAATAATCTGTTTTGAACCACATTGGATGTCAAATATGTCTTCATACGTATTAGATGGAGAGAATCAATCGGAAATTATCCAGCTAGGTGTTTTGCAGAGATTATTTGAAAGAGATACACAGAGAAACGGTAAAGATGGAAATATCGGTATGAAAATACCTATGTATTTAAGTGAATTGGGTGTTAAAAATATTGAATGTAGAGTAAGTGATAAAGTGAATTTTTTAGATTCTAATTTAAATCAAAATGATAAGCAAGGATTATATAATTCTCTAAAAGAAGAGGGGATTGCAGGCAATCCGGGTGATAAACAGCAATTTATAGAACGTTTAATGAGTCGGGGATTAACATTTGCTGAAGCGCTCGCTCAATATGAAGCAGAACTACGATTTTTTGAAGTGTTTCATATACATGCATCTTTAGTTTATGCTCCGAATATGAAAATTACATTTGGTGAAATAAAATGTTAAATTGTAGTGATGTAATTCGAATTGCTACTTTCAATATATGGAATCACGAGAGTTTTTGGTTTGAGAGATTAGAAGCCATTTGTGAGGAGGTTCGCAATATTTCCCCGCATATTCTTGCTCTACAGGAAGTGGGAAGTTGTGCTAAGTATGAATTGAAGAAAAATGTTGCGCAGTATATAGCGGATCAATCTGGATATCCGGTCTGTGTATTTAAAGAGTATCCAGATTCTCCAGATGAAGGCCTAGCTTTTTTAAGTAAAGTTCCTATTTTAGCTGAAGAAGCTATTTGGGAAACAGATATAGAGGAATCGAATTATTGTGCCATTCGAATTATGTTAAAATATAAAGAGTATAAGCTCGGGATAACGAATGTTCATTTAAATTGGAAATCTAGTAAGGTAAGAAAAGAGCAATTGGATACGGTGAATAATTGGATTAAAAACAGAGGTAGTGGCTACGAATTATTATGTGGTGATTTTAATGATGAACCACATTCAGGGGTGCATCAATACTTAATAAGTAATCAATGGATAGACGTGGCTCAGCTTAAAGAAAATCAAGATAACATTCTTGCTCAGCCAACTTTAGATTATGGAAAGAATACAAATTTAATAGGGGATGAAAAGCAAGAAGAACGATATGATTGGATTTTGATACAAGAGAAGGATTCGTTTGAATCTCTAAATATAGAAAATGTATCTGTATTTGGAGATTTAGCATTAACTTCATCACACGTATTTCCAAGTGATCATTACGGTGTTTTTATAGATTTAAAATTTGATAAGTGAAATAAAAGATAGGATGATTGTCATTTTTTTAGGTAAATCGATATATCTTATCAAATCGTTGATCTATTGTAAGTTACAATAGATATTCAGGAAATCGTTAATATAATTTCATCCACTGAATGAAGCCTCAAAAAAGAAGATAAAACCCATCTTCGAATAATATATGTTATTTCATCAAATTAAACAAAATAACGAGAAAAAGTATCGTTTTTAAGATATTTAGTTATAAACTTGAATAATATTAAATAATATCGTTCATTATATGAGGTTTTAGTTGAATGCATACTATATGATGTGTAAAATCTAAGCAAGTAGGTTAGAATACTGCTTGCAAATGGCAGTATAAATAATAATTTGAGGTGAATGCATGCTAGATTTTAAGCAATTAGAGATTTGTTTGAAAGAAAAGAGATTCCTAGATGGATTACATGAGATAAATAATGAAATTGCGCATATAAAAGAAACGAATAAGTTATCATACGTGAAGAACTGGCTTTCTAACGTCTCGTCACCTAAGGAGTTTGATACATTAATTCGTCTTGCTGATGAAGGTTTGATGCATCAATATAGCTCCTTTTTAATTCGTTATACTTATAAAAAATTCCCAAATATGAGAACGCTCTCTTTATATTGTGATGAATTAATTGATGAGCGTAAAATCCTTGATGCTGAACAATTGTTAAAAGATTCTTTGGAAAAGGTAAATGAAGAGGAAACTGATGCGGATGTTTTAACGAAAACATACTTTACGTTAGTTAGATGTTTGCTAGATATGAAGCGAAATGAAGAGGCCTATGCCTATATGCAAAAGGCGGAAAAGCATAGTACGCGTGCAGTTTTTGATAAATGGGGTTACTTATATATACAGACTGGTGAGTGGGAGAAGGCAGAGAAACAACTTTTATCCGGTCAGCAGCATAAAGATTGTGAAGAGTTAGCTACGTACTTATTGGCGCAATTATATGCATATAAAGGTGAACAGCAGCGAGCGTTACAACTCATTAATGATGCGATTGCAAAGTTCCCTCAAGTACCATATTTCTATTTTGAAAAAGTAAAATATTTATTAGATTTAGAGCGCTATGAAGAAATGTTAGCGGTAATAGATAAAATCAATCATATGCTTCCGCATCATGCATATACAACTTATTTTATACATTTACGTGCAGAAGCATTTTATAAAATGAATAATATTCAAGATTTGCAAGCACTATTGAAAAGTGAAAAGAGTTTAAAAAATTCTCTATATCATCATATAGAAAAAAATCCTGATGGAAAAAAGGTTCGTTTACCGATAGTTCCGGTTGTACAAAAGGATAACTATTGCGTTCCGACAAGTTTGGAAATGATGTTAGGGGTATGGGGAGAAAAACGTACGCAAGATGAAATTGCACAACATATTTTTGATGTAACAGGTTCTAAGTTTTCAGATACAGTTACATATATAGAAGAGCAAGGTTACGAATATCGTTATTTTCAAGGGAATGAGGAAAATTATAAGAGATTACTCAATCAAGGTATTCCCGTTTTATTAAGTATAGATATTGAGCACGCTTCCCATGTACAAGTGCTTTCTGGTTATGACGATGTACTGCAAGCTTTTTATATTCAAGATCCGAATTTCTTGGAACCGATTCTTGTGGAATATGATAAGTTGCAAGAAAAATATCGTTATACAGATTGTTTAGCTATTACGTTTATACCAAAAGATAGAATGGAACAACTTTCATTTTTAAATGAGAAAGAACACACTTATTATAAAACAATCTTTTCTCTTACAGATCATTTAGGTGAGCAAGATAAAGAGGGAATTGAAAAGTTAGTACTATTTTTAAAAGAAACAAGTGAAAACCCAAACACTTGGTTATATACGATTAAACATTTAGATGCTGAAGTAGATAAAGATTTTATTCAGTTTTGTATAGAAAAATTAATGAAAAAGTTTCCGAGCTCTGACTTTGTGAAATTGCATAGTGCACAGTGTTTTATTCGTCTGCAGGATATGGAAAAAGCAGGACAGATGCTTCAAAGTGTGGAGAAGAAAAGCAATCAAGCGTTGTATCATTTTATAAATGGACGTTATTCTTTTGAGCAAGATAATTATGCAGAATCGATTGCTAGTTTTCGTTCATCATTACAATTGGATGCAGATCAACCAGTTGCGTGGAGTTTCTTAGCATTATCATACATGTATATGGATCAATCCGAAAAGGGGCTAGAGTATTCTCTAACAGCTATAGAACGTAGTCCAGAAAGGTTTACACTTGTAAATCACGGTTTAATTTTAATAGATTTAGAACGATATGAAGAAGCATATGGATTCTTTAATGATTTATTAAAAGAATATAAATATGAAGCGCACATATGGTATGAACGTGCAAGATGTGCTCAGTATTTAGGGAAAGTGTATTTGGCGGTAAAAGGACTTAAAGTGGCGATTCAATTAGATAAAACAGCAGCCTATTTATATACGAAGCTTTCGGAAATCTATGAATCGGATTTGGATGATGAGAAAAATACGAAGGAAATTTTATTACAAGGAATTCAAAATTGTGAAGATCAGGCGTCTTTATATGTTCGTTTAGGAGATTTTCATTTTCAAAATGATGAACTTGAAGAAGCGGAAACTATATATAAGCGTTCTTTAAAAGAAAATAATGAAGATGTATATTCTCATTTCGGTTTAATTCAAGTTTATATGGCAAAGGAACAATATAAGGATGCAAAAAACTATATTGTCAGTATTAATAAGCAATTTGAAGACAATCAAGATTTCCTTATGAATGCTGGTATGGTGTTATGGGATGCTGAAATGGCATTAGGTGAGGATGAAAAAGAGTTAAAACTTGCACTTTCTAAATTAGAGAACGGTATACGAAGCGTATACGCTAATATAGCGAGCGTGTTGGATGAGTATGTAAATCGAATAAAAGACACAGCTTTTGTGCAACGAGGCATAGCATTTTTAAGAACGTTAGAAAAAGAAAAAGAGGATGTAATTGAATACGGTTGTTACGCAGGTGTTTTATATGAATCTATTGGACAGTATGATCAGGCGATAAAACGGTATAATGATGCACTTAAGAAAAAACAAGATTCATTGCCGTATTTCCGTATCGGTGAAACATTCATGGCGTTAGGGCAATTTCAAGAAGCAAAGCATGCGTATGAAACATGTTTAGAAATGGATAAGAACTTCTTAGGTGTACATTTGCAGCTTGCTGAAATATACGAAAAAGAAGAGAATCGTTCCAAAGAACAAAAGCATATGGTCCAGGCGATGAAAGAAGAACCAATGCATATAAATATGGAATATTTAGCGCAGCTTTCAGTAGAAATGAATCTTCAGGAAGAATTGCTAGTTGAACTAGAAAAATTGGAGGAAGAAGTTCCTGAAACATGGCGTTTAGATGCGATTGCATACGTGTTTGGCGCGATGAATGACATAGATAAAGAAAAAGAATATATCGAATGCGCAATGAAAATAGATGAAGCGCATGTGGAAGTACTATATCATTATGCGAAATTACTAGTTAAAAAGCAGAGTGCAGAAGCAATCGAAGTTGCGCTGAAAGTAATGCATAAAGATTTGGAAAGTGAACGTATTTTTGGTGTGTACGTAAAAGCAATGGAACAACATAAAAAATTATCCCAGATACGAGACGTACTTCATACGCTAAAGGTGAAAAAAGCAGAAAGAAGTACAGCGTTTATGTATGCAGCTACTGCGGTTGCCGAAAGATTAGTAGAAAGACAGCAAAATGAGCAACCGAAAAAATCTATATTTACAAGAGCATTTTATCGCATGAAAAATCGTGCGAAGGAAATTTCAATGATTACAGTTGTTATCGATTTATTTGAAATCTCCTTAAAGTTAAATCCGAAAAATAGTATGGCAGCGCAGCGTTTCGCAATATTTTATGAGAATGCGGCGATGAATGAAGAAGCTATAGAGGTTTTACAAACATCGTTAGAAAATAAGTGGGATTATGATGTAGCGAAGCAACTTGTAAATCTTTTCATTGAGTGTGAAGAAGAAGATATGTTACGAGATGCTTTTGAATTAACGAAACAAATGGTTCGCGAGCTACCGGATGATTATGATACACTTCTTCTACAAGCGAATGTATTATGTAAGCTAGGCGAAGAAAGAAAAGCCGAAAAAATACACTTGCAATTAATTGAGAAAACGCCATTTGTAAGTAGAGGATTCCTTGCTTTAGCAGAAATATATCAAAGTCAAGAGAGAATTGAGGACTCGATTCAGTTATTAGAAGACGCTTCTGTACATCATCCAAATGAAACAGCAATTCTTCTTGCTTTAGCATCTTCGTATCATAGAGCTGGGCAAACGACAAAGGCAGAAAAAATAACAAGTGAAATATTAGCAATTGATGCTACTGACTTGCTAGCAAGATACGATCATGCTTGTTATTTAACATCATTAAACAGAAATGAAGAGGCAAGAGATGAACTTGAAATTGTGCTTCGTGAAGATGAAACAGGATTTTTCGCTGAACTTGCAGAGGAAGATGAAGTTTTAGCAGGATTGCGAGAATTTGAAAAGTGATTGTATAAGAATAGAGAAAAAGGGTATAAATAAAAATATATTTCGAATTAGTTGACAATTAATTGTTTAATGGCATAAAATAACTTTTAATAAAGTATACAAATCTGAAGACGAGAAAGAGTAAAATAGTGAGCTGTTCTCCAGAGAGCCGGTGTATTGCTGAAAGCCGGTGTGCAGACGTTATTTGAAAATCATCTCCGAGGAGCCGTGGCTGAATAAAGTAAGCTCGGACGGATGTCTACCGTTACAAAGAACGCGTATATTAGTACGTTGCTAAGTGCTATTAGTGAAAAGCTAATAGAATTAGGGTGGTAACGCGGTTAAACCCGTCCCTACTTCATAGGGGCGGGTTTTTTGTGTGCTTTTAAAACATTCAAAGGAGTGATTGTACATGAAGAAAGTAGATGTAAAAGAGTCAGCTGTAGGGAGAGAAACACGTATTCGTAAGCAGTGGAACGAACAGGGCATTTTTGAACAATCAATTCAGAATAGAGAAGGCGCACAATCGTTTGTGTTTTATGAAGGACCACCAACGGCGAACGGTTTACCACACGTCGGCCATGCACTTGGTCGGACAATTAAAGATTTAGTAGCAAGATATAAAACGATGGCTGGATATAAAGTGTTAAGAAAAGCTGGCTGGGATACACATGGATTACCTGTAGAATTAGGCGTTGAAAAACAACTTGGTATTTCAGGTAAGCATGAGATTGAAGAGTACGGCATTGAGCCATTTATTCAAAAGTGTAAAGAGAGTGTATTCACATATGAGAAGCAGTGGCGTGAATTTACGGAGAGCATTGGATATTGGGTAGATATGGATGATCCATACGTTACTCTAGAGAATCCATATATCGAAAGTGTATGGAATATTTTAGGGACGATTCATGAAAAAGGCTTGTTATATAAAGGGCATAGAGTTTCACCGTACTGTCCAAGCTGTCAAACATCGCTTAGTTCACATGAAGTTGCACAAGGATATAAAACAGTGAAAGATTTAAGCGCAACGGTTAAGTTTAAAGTAAAAGATAGTGAAAATGAATATTTCCTTGGATGGACGACAACGCCGTGGACACTTCCAGCGAATGTTGCACTTGCCGTACATCCAAATATGGAATACGTTAAAGCGAAACAAGAAGGGTATGTATACATTGTTGCGAAAGAGCGTGTACAAGAAGTACTAAAAGAAAACTATGAAGTATTATCCGTTCATAAAGGCGAAGAATTAGTAAACACATCTTATACAGCACCGTTTCCGATGAAGGAAGTTACAAATGGGTACCACGTAATTGCAGCAGATTTTGTAACTGCAGATAGTGGTACAGGACTCGTTCATATCGCTCCAGCATATGGGGAGGACGATTATAAAGTCGTTCAAAGTGAAGGATTGTCGTTCTTACATGTTGTAGATGAGAAAGGTGAGTATACGGATGCAGTACCATTTCTTAAAGGTAAGTTTGTAAAAGAATGTGACGTTGATATCGTTCGTTATTTAGCTAAAGAAGGTTTGCTATATCATAAAGAAAAATATGAACATAGCTATCCGCATTGCTGGCGCTGTGATTCACCATTACTTTATTATGCAGGAGAAAGCTGGTTAATCCGAACAACTGAGATTAAAGAAACATTTTTACGAAATAATGATTCTGTTAAGTGGTATCCAGACCATATGAAGCATGGACGGTTTGGTAAGTTTTTAGAAAACATGGTGGACTGGAATATTAGCCGGAATAGATATTGGGGAACACCGTTAAACGTATGGGAATGTGAAAGCTGCGATCATCAATTCTCACCGAAAAGCATCGCCGAATTAAGAAAGCATAGTACGAAAGAAACACCTGAAGATTTAGAATTGCATAAGCCGTATGTAGATGAAGTGCAAGTTTGCTGCGAAAAATGCGGAAGTACAATGAATCGTACACCAGAAGTAATCGATGTTTGGTTTGATAGTGGTTCCATGCCGTTTGCACAATATCATTATCCATTTGAAAATAAAGAGTTATTTGAAGAACAGTTTCCAGCAGATGTAATTGCAGAGGGAATTGATCAAACACGCGGCTGGTTTTATAGTTTATTAGCAGTATCAGCACTATATACAGGAAAAGTACCTTATAAACGAGTGTTATCACTAGGGCATGTTCTAGACGAGGAAGGACAGAAAATGTCTAAAAGTAAAGGAAATGCACTAGATCCAGTTGATTTAGTAAATCAGTTTGGTGCAGATGCTTTAAGATGGGCTCTACTTGTTGACAGTGCTCCGTGGAATGCAAAGCGTTTTTCTGAAAGAACAGTACTGGAAGCAAAATCTAAATTTGTAGATACGTTAGTCAATGTATATAGCTTCTACGTTTTATATGCAAATTTAGATGAGTATAATCCGGAAGAAAAGTATGAAGTTAAACGTACGAAATTAGATGAATGGGTATTATCAAGATTGCATAGCACAACGAAAAAAGTGAGAACAGCACTTGATGATTATCAATTTACGAATGCAGCTCGTGAAATCGCAGCGCTTGTAGATGAAGTGAGTAACTGGTACGTAAGACGATCACGTAATCGTTTCTGGGAATCTGGTATGAATCCTGAAAAAGCAGCTGCGTATGAAACGCTTCATGAAGTGCTTGTAACAATTAGTAAATTAATCGCACCATTTACACCGTTTGTAGCTGAGGATATTCATCTGAATTTAGAAGGAAGCAGCGTTCATTTAGCAGATTATCCGGTTGTAAACGAATCACTTATCCAGCCTGAGTTAGAAGCAGAAATGGATGCTGTTTTACAAGTTGTTGAACTTGGAAGAAGTAATCGTAATCAACATTCATTAAAAGTAAAACAGCCGTTAGCAGAACTTGTATTACTAGCGCATAATGAAAATGATATGGATTGGGAATCTTATCGTGATATCATCATGGATGAGCTAAATGTAAAAGCGTTCCATGTTGAACTCGATGAAACGAAATACACGTCCTATCAATTAAAGCTGAATTTTAAAACGGCTGGGCCGAAGTTTGGTAAAAGTGTGAATGCAGTAAATGGCTGGCTAAAACAATTATCAAAAGAAGAAGTACAACACTTTGTATCTACAGAAAGAGCAGTTTACGAAGTAGCACCAGGAGAAGAAGTAGTTGTAACAGCTGAAGATGTATTAGTAGAGAAAGTTGCAAAATCAGGATTTTCAAATACGACTAACGGTCAATATACGGTAATGTTAGATACGAATGTAACGGAAGAATTGTTACAAGAAGGAGTAGCACGTGAATTTATTCGTGCAGTTCAAGAATATCGTAAGCAGTTGAATTTACCAGTTAATTTACGAGTGGATGTAATTCTTGATACAGAAGAAGAACTACAGCAAACGTTAACGAATCATAAAGATTTATTGGAAGAAAACTTACTCGTCAAGCAATTTACATTTGGTCACTTAACGAATGAGGACGATGAACTTTCTTTAGGTGAGACAAAGATCCGAATTAAATTAAACGCGGCTAATTAAAGAAAAAAGGAAGTTGGAATCATTCCAACTTCCTTTTTTGTATGAAGATAAATTAATCAGTTATTTTCCGCATAACCCATTCGATAGGTCCTCTAGAAAAGCTCCTTCGCCATAATACGCTAAATAAAATACTGAAAATGAAAAATGCAGTAGCAAATAATAAAACGAAAAGTAGTGTTTGATGTTCCATACGATTTAATACAATCAATGCGCCAATACCGATAAATACATGACTTACATAATGCGTTAATGTTAATTGTCCTGTTTGTATAATGGAAGTAACAAACCAATTATTTTCATATTTTTCAGCAATGTAGAGGCAAATTATTAATATAGCAATAGCAGATCCTGTAGCGGATGCGACGTATAATATATTGGGTAAAATGGGTCCTGTGTTAAACAAAAATGTAGAGGCTGCTTCACCAATGTATGGGATAAAAAGGTGTGTTAACCCTTTTGATAATAGCTCTATAATTACGGTTACTGTTAAACCCAGTAAGAACAACCAATGTCTAATTTTCCTATTATGAAGATCTAACCTGCCAATTATCATACCGATTAAGAAGAAAGAAAACCATGGGAAAATAGGGTGATAGCCATTAAAAAATAAGTTGCGAAGAAAACCTGCTAAGGTCCAAAAGTCTATATAGTTTATAAATGGGATTGTGCCTCCCCATCCTTCGAAGGCGTTGAAAGTAAGTTGGAGATATTGTGCAGCAAGTAAAATAATGATAGAAAGCCATATTAGTATAGTTCTTCGTACAGTAATTAGTAATGCAGCGATGAAAAGGTAAACGCCGTAGTAGTGTAAAATATCACCCGTCCATTCCATTACATACAATAATAATCCTAAAATAAATAAGAATAGTGATCGTTTCCAAATCAATATTCGGCTGGTATTGATTTTTATTTTCTCTTGGCTAGCAACAGATGATTTAGTCATTAAAGTTATGCCAATCCCAGCAAGTATAACAAACAAGGCAGAAGCTCTACCTTCAAAAAGCGTCATAAAGGTTTTTAACAGAGGAGGCCCATTTCCTTCCGCCCCTGTTATCACCATGAAATTAACTAGTAACATTCCAAACATTGCCCACGCTCTAGCAAAATCTAAGCC
Source organism: Bacillus sp. FSL E2-0195 (assembly GCF_038003645.1). Lineage (NCBI taxonomy): Bacteria > Bacillati > Bacillota > Bacilli > Caryophanales > Bacillaceae > Bacillus > Bacillus sp. FSL E2-0195. The sequence continues at coordinate 2,079,247 of NZ_JBBOPN010000001.1, forward strand.
GAAAATTCGTTTTTTAGTTTTCATACGAATCACTTCTTTCGAATATGCTGTGGACAGCTTCAATCCATATTTGTTTATAATTCATATTTACATCAAACATCATGAAGTTTCCAATATTATCAAGTACTAATGCCAACATATGAGCTTTTGAAACTAGATTTTTATTTTGAATGAGTTGAAGTTCATTTGCTTTTGTTAGGAGTGATTCAAATCCGTTTAAATATTCTGTTTGTACAGTTAGTAATCGATCTTTGTACATATCGTTTCTTGAAGATAGTAATACATATTCTTGTAATACACGATTAAAATAAGGATCTTTCTGTTGTTCGTTTATCATTTTAAAGCCAATTTCAACACATTTCTCAATGAAATTCTCTTTCGTAAACTCTTCTGTATGAAAGAATGAGGAGAACTGCATCGCTGCACATAATTCATTAAAAATACTTTCAATTAATGCATCTTTAGATTTAAAGTAATAATAAATAGATGGCTTGGCAATACCAACTTCTTCAGCAATCATTGTATAGGTCGTTTTGGCAATGCCGTGACCGGCAAATAGTCGATAACTTGCTTCGACTATGGAAGAGAGTGTTTCTTCACTTTTGCTCATGATAAGTCCTCCTAATAAAAAAAGTTACATAAATCGTATCATTCATTAATATTATTTTCAACCTATCGTTAGGTAAAAAATAACTTATTTTTTTACACATTACTTTAAAAAGCATAATGTAAAGAAATTTACAAAAGAAATATATTTCTACAGTATTTTTCTCGTTTTACACATAAATATTGAGAAAATTTCACTTACCCAAAATGTAAAGGTAATAGAATTGTTTGTATAGAATTACTCGTAGATTCAATTTATCTCGTTACTTGTGGACAGTAATAGCTTTATAGGAATGGGGTAAAGGATTCAATTTATTAGGGGGAGTGGTTTTATGTTAAACAAAAAAATGGTGGCAATGGCAATGACTGTGCCATTAGTAATGGGGACGATTTCTACGGTTTCGGCATTGGAAAAACAACAGCAAGTAAAGCTAGAAGCTTATTCACCACAGAAAAAAGCAATTGAATATTTAAAAGGACATGCTACGGAATATGGATTGAAGGCAGACCTTTCAGACTTGCAATATATTTCTACAACAGAAACATCAGTAGCTTCATATGTTAGGTTCCAACAAGTGGTCAATGGTGCGCCTGTATTTTCAAAACAAATTACAGTTACTCTTAACGGAGAGGGAAAAGGCTTACTTGCGGTTTCTGATTATCAGCCTGTTACAGGTGTGAAGGAAGTTACGAAAAAAATTAGTGAAAAAGATGCAGAACAAAAATCGATGGCGTATGTTGGAGGAGAAAGTGAGCAAAACTTATGGGCTCCTACAGAAAAAGAATTCGGATATATTGTTGAAGAGGGAGTCGCTATTCCTGTATATAAAGTGGTAGTCCATTCTAATAATCCATTCGGTGCATGGGAAACATTCATTGATGCGGAAAATGGAAAGTTAATAAAAAAAGTTGATATAAACCGAAAAGCAGAAGGAACAGGAAAAGTATTTTTACCTAACCCTGTCGTATCTAGTGGAAGTTTAGCAGGGTTAAAAGATAATAATGATGCAGATTCAACAGCATTAACGAATCAATTGAAAACTGTTACGTTAAAAGGTTTAGATGGTACAGGATTTTTAATTGGTGAGTATGTTACGATTTCTTCAAAAGCGAAGACGAAATCTACAAACTTACAATTTAACTATACACGTGCAAATGATAGTTTTGAAGATGTTATGTCATATTATCATATTGATACATTGCAGCGTTACATTCAAGGATTAGGCTTTCAAAATATTAATAAACGTTCGATTAAAGTGAATGTAAATGGTACAACTGACGATAATTCATTCTATTCTCCATCAACGAAAGCTTTAACTTTCGGTACTGGCGGAGTAGATGATGCAGAAGATGCTGGCATTATTGCGCATGAATATGGTCATTCTATTCAAGATAATCAAGTGCCAGGCTTCGGAAGTTCACCAGAAGGTGGAGCGATGGGAGAAGGATTTGGAGATTTCTTAGGTGCTACTTATGAAGATGCAGTTTCGACAACAGGATACGGGAAAGCATGCATTGGAGAATGGGATGCGGCTGCTTATTCTAGTTCAGATCCGACGTGCTTACGCCGATTAGATACGAATAAAGTATACCCGAAAGATATAACGAATGAAGTGCATAATGATGGGGAAATTTGGGCTCAAGGTCAATACGAAATGGCGCAATCTTTTGGACGTGATGTAGCAACAAAAATTATTTTACAATCACATTGGTCATTAACGCCAAATGCGAAATTCCGTGATGGAGCGAAAGCAATTAAGCAAGCGGATGCTCTTTTATACGGCGGACAACACGCGACTGAAATTGATCGCATTTGGGCAGCGAGAGGGATTAGTACGAATTAATATAAAAAGTCGTGGCTTTTATAAGCCACGACTTTTTTATTTGCTTAAGAACTGGTACTAGAAAATTTATTGGTAGCGGTAATAATGTACATATACCGATAAGTTCACTTTACTGCTTCTTTAAAAACAAAATGCTCTTTAAATTTTCTAGATTCAACTTTTTGACCGTTTCTCATGGAGCGGAAAGGATGTTCTTGCCACGTAATGATCACGTCAACCTTATCCGCTTTTGTAGAAACTGGAAAATTAGCGTGTTCAAATCCAGTTTTACCGCCCGCTAGACGACTTTCTTTTAGGGAAAAGAGCTCATATTTTGTTTTCGTATTTGGTTCATTCCGAAAAACTTCAACTTGTACATTATACACTTCACTTTTCCCAAGATTTTTTACAGAGAAATGATATGTTTGAAATACACCTTTTTTTGGTTGTAACAATTTTTCACTCGTTCTTTTTACTTCATCAATATTTACTTGCCATTGATCAGAATTTTGAGAGATTGGTAAAGATTTTGGTGAATAGGCATATGCTTCATTAACTACAACTAAGCATAATAATAGGAGAAAGAAACTAATTGTTTTTTTCATATGTACACCTCCGATAAAACTTTAATAATAATATGCGTGGGAAATGTGTAACTTATGTAATAAAATGAAAAAAACAAGTTCGATTGAAAGAATTTGAGAAGGATAAAACATTTCTAAGCTGTCAAATGATAATTATATAGAGTTCAATGTTCATGTTACATATCTTTAGAAGGGGCCTGTTTAGTGAGAAATCGCAATATTTTTCTAAAAGGGCTTGCGTTTTATAAAATAAAAAGATAGAATACTCTGTAAATACAAAAAGTGATGATTAGGAAAAGTACATGATGCAAGGGTCTACAGAGAGCAATCGATTGCTGGGAAGATTGCGATACCGCATGATGGAAAGACACCTGTGAGTGTTGCTTTGAACGTGATAATTAGTAAAAGCAAACGGTACCTACCGTTATCAGGGCTAAGATGGTCATTATGACAATTTGGGTGGTACCGCGGAAAAATCCGTCCCTATTTATAGGGGCGGATTTTTGTATTCTTTGAAAGGAGGTGAGTGACCGTGGATGATGACGATGACAACAATAATGTAAATAAAAATAAAACTATTGGAGGGAAATGTAATGGATCAAATAATGAAGCGTTCACTCACACGAGAATGTACGGAACATGGCGGGAAGGTTGTATTACTACAAGGATGGGTAAAAAAGATTCGTCATCTAGGGAATGTTAGTTTTTTATTATTAAGGGACCGAACGGGAGTTATTCAATGTGTATTAGAAAACGAGTTAGCCGGATACAAAGTTGATGTTGAAAGTGTGGTCCAAATAATTGGAGAAATAGTAGAGACACCGAAAACAGAATTAGGTGTTGAAGTACTTGCGCGTGAAGTGAAAGTATTAAATGGTGCAGAGCCACTTCCATTTGAGATAAATAAAAAGAAGCTACAAGTTGGCTTAGATCAACTGTTGAATGAGCGGGTATTATCATTAAGGCATGAGCGAATCGCGGCGGTTTTTAAAGTGAAATCTACACTCGTTCAAAGTTTTAGTGAATGCCTAATAGAGAACGATTTCACACGTATATTTACTCCGAAAATTGTCTCGCAAGGGGCAGAAGGAGGAGCGAATGTTTTTAAGCTTCCATATTTCCAAAAAGAAGCGTATTTAGCTCAATCACCACAGTTTTATAAACAAATGATGGTAGCGGGAGGACTCGAACGTGTTTTTGAAATTGCTCCTGTGTACCGGGCTGAACATCATAACTCGTCACGACATTTAAATGAATATATATCGTTAGACGTAGAACTTGGATTTATTCATGATTTTCATGAAGTGATGCAATTAGAAACGGATGTTTTACGATATATGTTTCAACAAGTAGCAAAAAACTGTGAAAAAGAATTACAACTACTACAAATAGAAGTACCTGTCATTACAGAAATTCCCAAAATTACATTGGCCGAAGCGCAAGAAATTTTGAAAATGAAGTATCGGAAAGAATCTCCTGAAGGGGATTTAGATACAGAAGGTGAAAAGTTACTAGGTAAATATGTGAAAGAAACATATAATAGTGAATTTGTATTCATTACACATTATCCGAAAGAAGCGCGACCGATGTATACGATACCGAATAAAGAAAATCCAACTATTACTGATTCATTCGATTTATTATATAAAGGATTAGAAATTACATCAGGTGCACAGCGAATTCATAACTATGACATGTTACTTGCTTCTTTTAAAGAAAAAGGATTACATCCAGAGAAATTTCAATCTTATTTAAATACATTCCGATACGGTTGTCCACCACATGGTGGTTTTGGGATAGGATTAGAAAGGGTTGTATATAAACTTTTAGAGTTAACAAATGTCCGAGAGGCGAGTGCTTTTCCGAGAGATTGTACACGTCTTATACCATAAAAAAGCATCTTCGCGATTATCGCGAAGATGCTTTTTTACTGTTCTTTCATTTTTACATTGAAAGTTTATAAAAATCCTTTTCGACAAAAAAATAATATATCCCTTGACAGTTATAAATATAACCGATATACTTCATATTAATTTCAAAAGAAAATATATTCTAAATATTAAAATGTGTTGAATAGGAGTAGTAAGGTCATGTATTTGTGCAGAGAGCTATGGGTTGGTGCGACATAGTCAAATGACATCCTGAACTCGCCTAGGAGCAGTAAGGTGGAACGGAATCACATTCTTAGTAAATCTTAACGGTTAACCTTCGATATTAGGTTTGTAATCAAACGATTACTACTAAGGTGGATTCATAATGGAATCAATAAGGGTGGTACCGCGTTAAGTAAATGGCTTAGCGTCTCTTTATATAGAGACGTTGGGCCATTTTTTTATTTTATAGAAAAAGAAATGGAGGTTTTATTCAGATTGATCAATAATATTTATTTATTAATATAAAATGATTTTAACAGGAGGAAAATAGGATGAAACAGACGGAGCAATGGACTTCGAAATTAGGTTTTATAATGGCAGCAGCAGGATCAGCAATTGGACTTGGCGCAATATGGAAATTTCCTTATATCGCTGGGAAGAGCGGGGGAGGAGCATTCTTTTTAATTTTTATATTATTTACTGTATTAATTGGATTACCGCTACTTATAGCTGAATTTATGATTGGACGCAGTACACAGAAACAAGCAGTTGGAGCATTTAAAAGTATCGCACCAAATACAGGATGGCACTGGATTGGACGTCTTGGCGTTGGAACTTGTTTTATATTACTTTCATTTTATAGCGTTGTAGGTGGATGGGTTTTAATATATTTTTTCAGGGGAGTAACAGGACAGCTTATTACTCCGGGACAAAATTACGGTTCGTTATTTACTGAAACAATTGGAAATCCGCTTTGGGCTATTACTGGACATTTCGCTTTTATGTTCATTACGATATGGGTTGTATCAAAAGGTGTACAAAATGGAATTGAAAAAGCAAGTAAATATATGCTACCAGCATTGTTCGTTTTATTTGTCGCTCTTATTATTCGTTCATTAACACTGGATAATGCGATGCAAGGCGTGAAGTTTTTCTTACAACCAGATTTCTCGAAGATTACTTCAGAAAGTATTTTATTCGCAATGGGCCAATCATTCTTTGCGATTAGTATAGGGATTTCGATTATGGTTACGTATAGCTCGTATTTAAATAAAAAAGAAAGTTTACCAAAATCAGCAGTTACGATTGTCGGATTGAATTTATTCGTTTCTTTATTTGCAGGTCTTGCTATATTTCCAGCAGTATTTTCATTAGGAATGGAGCCGACAGAGGGGCCGGGCTTACTATTTATTGTATTGCCATCTGTATTTAGCCAAATTCCATTCGGAGGATTGTTCTTAACTGTATTTCTTGCGCTATTTACATTTGCCACATTAACATCGGCATTTTCTCTACTAGAGACGGTTGTTTCAGCATTAGCAAATGGTGAACAAGAAAGAAGAGCTAAACTTTCATGGATCATCGGGTTCTGCATTTTTCTAGTAGGTATACCATCGGCCTTATCATTTGGAGTATGGAGTGATATTACGATTTTTGGGAAGAATATTTTTGATGCAGTAGACTTCTTATCTAGTAATATATTAATGCCGCTTGGAGCGCTATTCATTAGTATTTTCGTATCATTCAAGATGGAAAAGAAAGTGCTAGAAGCTGAATTTTTTGTAGGTGGAAATTACGGAAAGAAAGTATTTACTTGCTGGGCATTTTTACTTCGGTTTGTAGCACCACTTGCAATAATTATTGTCTTTTTAAATGTAATAGGGATTATTTAATATTAAATGTTATAATATTCGGTAAAAAAGAAGGTGATGATCATAAAAACGAATTTGATTGAAGTTGGGAAATATATGAACATTAGAGGGAAAAAGCTATACGTTGAAACACATGGAAGTCCTAAAAATAAACCAGTATTATTTTTACACGGTGGTCCAGGTGAAAGCTGTTATGATTTTTCATTTCATCAAGCGGAACGATTAAAAGATTCCTTATATGTAATTATGATAGATCAAAGAGGAGTTTGTCGATCAGAAGGAATTACTGAGGAAGAATCTTTTGGATTAAATGATTTAGTTGAAGACTGTGAGGAAATAAGAAAACTACTACAAATTGAGAAATGGTCTGTAATCGGGCACTCTTTCGGTGGATATGTAGCATTGTTATATGCAAGGGCGTATCCAAATTCAATAGAGAAAATAATATTTGAAGGTCCGACTTTCGATTTTGCATTAACAAGTAGGGCTCTATTACAAAGGACAGGAACGTTATTAACAAAGTATGGAAAAGAAGCGGCAGCAGAAGACTGCTTTGCTTATTCATCTAATAATGCTAGTTCAGAAGAGTTGTTAGAAGCTTATATAAGATTAAGTGCTGAATTAGAAGAAAAAAGAATGGAGATTTACAATTATAAAAAAGATGAGACAGACGATAGTTTATATAGTGATGAAGAGTGGGAAGTATTTTCAAATCGCTCCAAAATTCATTTTGATAGATTAAAATTAGAGGGAGCATGTCATACGTCATTATTATCTAAAATAAAAGATATACAAAATCCAATGTTATTAATTGTAGGAAAATACGATGTAGTAACGTGTGAAAAACAAATTGAAATATTTAATAGTGATGCTTCAAATGGGAAGTATATTGTATTCGGAGAAAGTGGTCATTCACCGCATTATGAAGAAGCAGAGAGATTCGCAGAAACAATCATTCATTTTTTGAAATAAAAAAGAAAGGTGCTTCTAATAATGAGAAGCACCCTTTTTAAATTTCGGGATAAGTGATTGTAATGTTAGGCCATTTGCTTTGCCATTTCTTTTGATTAACTCTTTTGTTGTACATATGTATTCGTTCTTTCGTTTCCAGAAAATGAGGTGTAGGTTTCACTTGTAATGAAAGTACATCTTCAATTCCACATGGAGCTGTTAATATGACATTGTTTTGCTCGTCAAGCGTAACTCCTAAAGCGGTTGCTGTTTCAGGAAATTTAGAAATAGCATCAACAGAAGAAGAGTATGGTGGCATTCCATTCACTACATGCATGCGAGTTTGATTTTTTACTGACCAAGGGATAGAGGCATCCATATTCGCCAGCTTCTGTTTTAATGATTGTTCGTACGCCTCATCTTTATGTAATGGATCATAATAAATGACATCGACATCTGGCGTAGCCGTTCTTACTTCGTAGTTATGTAAAGTATCCCAAATTTTAGAACGGACAAACCCAGCGCAAATCCACCAATCAGGTAGCTCTAGTGATTTTGCCAATTGTAATACATTCATCATCCATTCGTCGTTTTCTATTAAGTGAATTAAATCTTGCTCTGTTTTTATATTCATTGATAAATACACCTTCCTAGTAGATTAATGCATCAGCTCAATAATCCATAAAATCCAGTGAGCACCTGGTACAAATAAAAGTTGTGCTAATAAGGTGCCGAGAAGTCTAGAAATCATTAGCCAACCATACATTTTACTCATAGATTCAGCGCCATTTTCTGATTGTAAAGCACGTTCTGTCAAAAGTGCTATACGTGGATCGAGTAACACTGTTAATAAAATTGTAGCAAAACCATTCACAAGGCCAGAAGCTGTACTTGCATTTGTTGCGTAATCTGGATTTAGAAAAGAAGCATAAAGGGCAGAAAGAACACCTGCTGTATAAATTGCAGTAGCAAACATGTTAATAAGCATAATACGCTTTGGGATACCACCGATACGCAATCTATGAATCATTTCAAATCTTGGAAAGCGCACATATTTTTTTGTGTACTTTAATTTTTGAATGTTATTTGTTTTCATCATTCGAATGAAAGAACCATCTGTTTCAAAGTTTTGAATGACATATCCAAATAGTTTTGTCAAAGTTGGATAAAGAATAATCGCAAGTAATGTACCGATGGAAGCAGATAATAGTACAAGTCGTATAGTATGCTCTAAATTAATAGAAGCATCTCGTTTTGCGTCATCGACAATCCCACCAATTAAAAAGGCTTGTAGTAAATTTGACGTTCTTGAAATAAGTAATACCATTCCTACGACAGATAAGGCAACGACAATCTTTTTTAAACGAACACCAGCTAATCGAATACTATAAGAACTAGTTTCGACTGCGTGGATGACAATTGTGAAAGCCATTATAAAAATTAATGTAATTGACATTTGTTTCACCAGTTTCTATTGAATTAATTGTAACTTTTTTACTTTATCATATCTATCCGTATTTTGTAACTGAAACTATGTAACATAGAAAAAGTAATTTTTCGAAAAATAAATAATGATAGTATAGTAGAGGTAGAGTAGTAAAAAACCTTCAGTATTACATGTAAAGTAGGATGAGTGGGGGATTAAATATGTATACAACATTTTTATTTGATTTAGATGGAACAGTAACGGATCCTAAAAAGGGGATTGTAAATTCAGTTTTGTACGCGTTAGAAAAGGTTGGAATTGAAGAATTACATGTAAGTGAGTTAGATTCATTTATTGGTCCTCCTATTCAGCAATCATTCATAGAGAGATATAATATGAATGAAGGAGAAGTTGAACGAGCTGTTTTTTATTTCAGGGAGTATTTAAAGCAACGTGGGTTGTTGGAGAATAGTGTATACGAGGGTATTCCAAATCTCCTAAAACAATTAAAAGATACCGGAAATCGTTTATTTATAGCTACTTCAAAGCCTACTATTTTTGCTAGACAAGTAATAGAGCATTTTCAACTAACGAATTATTTTGAAGATATCATTGGAAGTAATTTAAATGGAACGAGAATAAAAAAAGAAGAAATAATTGCTCATATTTTACAACAAAATGAAGGACTTAATAAAGAGGAAGTTGTCATGATTGGAGATAGAAAGCACGATATAATAGGTGCAAATCATAATGGAATTGCTTCAATTGGTGTTTTATATGGCTATGGTAGTGAAAATGAGTTGATTGAAGTTAGTGCGACTCATATAGCGAAGGATATAGAAGAACTACACCATTTTTGTATAGAAAATGGTTTAATAAAAAAATAAAAATAGAGACTAACAATCCCTTTATAACGTATGACGATGAAATCGTTTTTGTTTAAAGGGATTTTTCATATGTAATCGAATATGTATAATTAGACATTTTAGTATGAAAAATTTGTATGAATTAGAGGAGGGATGTCAGAAATGAAAGATTAGTAGAAGTTTATCAACAAAAGATTGAATTTTCAGTTTAAAGGAGGGGTATAATTGGAGCTAGTTATTATATTATTAGCACTTAGCTTACTTATGTTTGTAGCGTATAGAGGGTTTTCTGTTATTTTATTTGCACCGATTTTTGCATTATTTGCGGTATTTTTGACAGAACCTAGTTTTGTATTACCTTTCTTTTCTAATATTTTTATGGAGAAAATGGTAGGGTTTATTAAACTATATTTCCCGGTGTTTTTACTTGGAGCAATTTTTGGGAAAGTAGTAGAAATGTCAGGAATTGCTGATTCTATTGCAAAGACGATTGTAGAGTTGGTTGGAGAAAAACGTACGATTTTAGCGATTGTTTTAATGGGTGCTATTTTAACGTATAGTGGTGTTAGTGTATATGTAGTGGTATTTGCTATATTTCCGTTTGCAGCTAAGCTTTTTCGACAAGCTAATATTCCAAAGCGCTTAATACCTGGAACGATTGTCCTTGGAGCAGTAACATTTACAATGGATGCGCTTCCTGGATCACCACAAATTCAAAATGTAATACCTACAACATTTTTTAAAACGGACATTTATGCTGCACCGATACTTGGTATTGTAGGGGCAATTTTTGTTCTCACGTTAGGTTTATTATATTTAGAGAGTAGGCGTAAGAAGGCAAAAGCAGCAGGTGAAGGGTATTTTGGTTTTAACGATGGGAATACTGAAATGGCAGCATCTTTGGAATTAGAGCAGAAAGAAATACCGCTGTTAAATAGTTTAGAAATTACGAGGGCACAACAACTTATTGCTTTTATACCACTTATTTTAGTAGGTGTAATGAATAAAGTGTTTACTATTATGATACCGAAGTGGTATCCGAACGGTTTTGACTTTTCAGCAATTGGTATGAAAGCATTTGGAAAAGTAGAATTGAGTGCGGTAGTTGGAATATGGTCTGTAGAATTGGCACTTATAATAGGAATTTTAACAACTCTTTTATTATATTGGAAACGGGTAGTAACAGGATTTCAAGCTGGATTGAATACAAGTATTGGTGGTGCGCTACTTGCAACAATGAATACAGGAGCAGAATTTGGTTTTGGAGGTGTCATTGCAGCACTTCCAGGCTTTGCAATTATGAGAGACGGCATTTCTGCAACGTTCACAAATCCTTTAGTGAATGGAGCGGTAACGACGAATATTTTAGCCGGTATTACAGGTTCTGCATCAGGAGGAATGGGGATTGTTTTAAGTGCGATGGGTGATAAATTTATTGCAGCAGCCAATCAATTTGATATTCCATTAGAAGTTATGCACCGTATCGTATCAATGGCATCAGGAGGAATGGATACATTACCACATAACGGGGCTATTATTACTATTCTTACAGTAACAGGTTTAACACATAAACAGTCATATAAAGATATATTTGCTATTACAGTTTTGAAAACGCTTGCTGTGTTTTTAGTTATCGCATTCTATACTATTACAGGAATTTATTAAAAATAGATACTATATGAATTGTAAAGATTTATTTAGTTGATATTTTATAAACTAAAACATTAATAAGGGGAAGAAGGGGTGGAGTACTTGCAAGAAGTTGCTGAGTTTCGTATGCCGAAGTCTGTACTATATGGAAGAAATTCGATTGAAAAGCTGGGGGAACAATCAAAGAAGTTTGGGAAAAGAGCTTTTATAGTTACTGATACAATTATGGAGAAATTAGGGTATGTTGAAAGGTGCATAAAACAGCTAAATAAGAAAGGTATTACTGTTATTACATATAACAAAGTGAATGCTGAGCCTACAAATTTACACGTATTAGAAGCGTTAACGATTTGTAAAGAAGGAAAGTGTGATTTTATTATCGGTATTGGTGGTGGAAGTTGTATTGATGCTGCGAAAGCAGTAGCGGTGTTACATACTAATGGTGGAGCAATTGAATATTACGTCCAAAAAGATGTTGAAATAGAAAATGATCCACTACCACTCATTGCAATTCCAACAACTTCAGGTACTGGGTCAGAAGTAACAAGTGTAGCAGTAATTACGAATAAAAAAACAGATGTAAAAATGATGATGAAGCATCCGAGTTTTACCCCGCAAGTAGCGATTATTGACCCGATATTAACAAGTTCGGTACCACCTCATATTACGGCAGCGACAGGTATAGATGCATTATGCCATGCAATTGAAGCATATATTTCTAAATTTTCACAACCACTTACAGATGTACTTGCTCTTTCGGCTATTGAAAGTATTATGAAATATTTACGTATTGCATATGAAGATGGAGATAATATGGAAGCAAGGGAGGCAATGATGATCGCTTCATTACAAGCTGGAATTGCATTCTCAAATGCATCAGTTACGTTAGTCCATGGTATGTCAAGACCAGTAGGTGCACTATTTCATGTACCACATGGTATATCGAACGCCATACTATTACCTACAGTTTTAGAGTTCACAAAAACAAGTGCAGTGAAAAGGTTAGCTGAGATTGGACGCAATTTAAACAAAGACCTCTACTCATATTCTGAGGAAGAAGTAGCGAATTACACGCTTGCTGAAATAAAGAAACTTTGTTTCGATCTTCGCATTCCAAATTTAAAAGAATATGGAATTGATGAAATTGAGTTTGAAAATGCTATTTCAAAAATGGCCTCGGATGCAATTGAAAGTGGTAGCCCAGGAAATAATCCACGAGTTCCTTCTTATAATGAAATTAAACAGTTGTATCGACAATGTTTTAATTATCAATATGAAGATTCTATAAAAACATTAGGGAATTAATTTCAGAATATTCGCATAAAATTTCCTTGGAAATAGTTTAAACAAGACTTTATATTCTAAACTTAAAGTCTTGTTTTATTGTGTATAATATACATAATAAAACATTGTTATTAGTTTAGAAAAAAGCTTAGGTAGGTGTGTAATATGAAAACGATAGGGCTTATAGGTGGTATGAGTTGGGAATCGACTTCGGAATATTATCGAATTTTAAATGAAGAGATAAAAAGTAGATTAGGAGGATTACACTCAGCAAAATGTTTGATTAATAGTGTGGATTTTGAAGAGATAGAACGATTCCAGTCTAACGGGGATTGGGATGGAGCAGGGGAAGTATTAGGGAATGCGGCGTATTCATTGCAGAAGGGAGGAGCAGATTTTATAATCATTTGCACAAATACAATGCATAAAGTAGTGGAGAAAATAAAAGAGAATATTAACATCCCCGTATTGCATATTGCTGATACTACTGCAAAAGAAATTAAAAGAAAAGGTATTCAAACGATTGGTCTACTTGGAACAAAATATACAATGGAGCAAGATTTCTATAAGTCACGTATAGAAGAGAATAATATAAAAGTAATAGTGCCAGTAGAAAAAAATAGAGAAAAAATAAATGAAATAATTTATACAGAATTATGTTTAGGAAAAATAACATCGCAATCTAGAGAATATTATAAAAGAGTCATAGAAGAGCTAGTGCAAAAAGGAGCACAGGGCATAATTTTAGGTTGTACAGAAATAGGATTATTAATAAAGCAGGAAGACGTATTAGTTCCGATATTTGATACAACTTTTATACATGCAATGGAAGCAGTAAATGTGGCTTTAGAAAATAGATTATAATTATATTATGTAAACTTAGTTCATGTATCTGGAAAACATTCAGAAAATATTTTATAATGTAAGTGGTTACATTTAAGGGGGATGCGTATGTTTTCAGTTCAACCAATCGCATTTGTACATAATGAAAGAAAGGAAATAAAAGATGACGAATGGGGAGAAGTAAGATCCTGTATTACCTTAACTGAATTGTATACAGAGGAAAGTATACAAGGGATTGAAGATTTTTCTCATATTGAAGTTGTTTTTTATTTTCATAAAGTAACGGATGAACAAATTCAATATGTTGCTAGACATCCTAGAAATAATAAGGATTATCCTAAAGTAGGCATTTTTGCACAGCGCGGGAAAAATCGCCCGAATCGCTTAGGTGTAACAATTGTAAAAGTGATAAAAAGAGACGGTAAATCAATTATTGTTGAGGGATTAGACGCTATTGATGGCACCCCTATATTGGATATAAAGCCAATAATGAAAGAGTTTATGCCGAAAGAAGAAATACAACAGCCTAAATGGGTAACGGATATAATGAGACAGTATTGGAAGGGGAATGGAGTAAAATGAGAATATATGAGGCAACAATTGCAGATTTAGATGGACTAGCATCAGTTTTTAATAACTATCGTATGTTTTACCGACAAGATTCCGATTTAGAAGGTGCAAAAGTATTTTTACGAAATCGTATCGAGAGAAAAGAATCCGTTATTTTCGTAGCAGTTGAAGACGGTGAATATATTGGATTCACGCAATTATATCCATCATTTTCTTCCATTTCAATGAAAGAATTATGGATTTTAAATGATCTGTTTGTACAAGCGGCGAAGCGCGGATCTGGAACAGGTAAAAAATTATTAGAAGCTGCTAAAAAATTCGCATTAGAAAATGGCGCAAAAGGTGTAAAATTACAAACAGAGATTGATAATTTATCAGCACAGCGATTATATGCTGAAAATGGTTATTTGAGAGATAATCGTTATTTCCATTATGAATTAACATTTTAAAAAAATGTAAGATTAAAAGAGACGTTTTCAAAATGAAAACGTCTCTTTTAAATTGTATTATAGTTGATTTAAAACCCAGTTTGTTGCATCTTCAAAGTTTTCTGCAATGTAGTTTGGCTCAATATGTGCCCACTTGTCTCGGTACGTATGTAAAGCATCGTATCCAGCGCCTGTTCGTACTAATATCGTTGTTGCATTCACTTTTTCTCCTGCCACAATATCAGTCCAACGATCACCAACTATAGCACATTCTGTTAAATCAAGCTCATGTTTTTCCGCTGCTTTAAGAAGCATGCCTGTACTTGGTTTACGGCATTCACAACCATCCCCGTGTTTATGAGGACAAACGTAAATATCATCAAAACCGAAACCTTCTAATTCTTGTACAAAATCAGCTACAGTCGCTATTCCATCCGCGATACCTGGTTGATTTGTGAAAGAGAAAATTTTTATATTTTGAGCTTTTAGTTTTTGCAGAGCTGCTTTTGTAAAGGGGAATAATGTAAAAAATCCAGGATAATGTATTGTAGTGTCGCCGCCAATTGTACCGTCACGATCAATGAAAATTGCTTTAATGTTTGTCATAGTTATAGTCCCTTCAATTAAAAAGTAGTTTAAAAATGTTTTACAAATCGATATCCATTTACTTCATAACCTAATTTTTTGTAAAAAGGATGTGCTTCCACTCTTTTTGTTCCGCTAACTAGCCATGTTCCAATGCAATTATGCTTCTTTGCTAACTGTTCTGCATAATTCATTAACACTTGTCCAATGCCTTTCCGCCGTATTGTGGAATCGACGCTAATAATTGAAATTTCTCCATAACGAGTTACATCTTCTAAATTTTCACGTATACGAAACCCAAGTAATCCAAATATAGTTTCTTCTTCCTCATAAACATATAAAAAATCAAAAGGACTCATGTGTACGAATTGCAATCGGTTGTTCATATCTTCATAGGAAATAGAGGAACCTTTTAATTCTTTCGTTAAAGAACAAAGTGCATCTATATCAGCTATCGTCGCTTCACGGATTTGAAAAGACATATTATTCACTCCAATAAAATGTAATCAAACATTTAATATTCTGTTAAAAAATGTTTTTTCCTGCTATGAAAATAAATATTTTATAATGATATACAGATAGCTATATGTTATTCTTTTCCTTGATTGTATTGGAAATGGAAAGAAGGGGAATGTATGTTGAAGGTGAATATCCGCTCAGCTGGATATGAAATAGGTGAAAAAACAATTCATGATATTGCTTTTTCAATTGAAAAAGGTGAATTAGTTGCTCTTATTGGCGCAAATGGTGCCGGGAAAAGTACTACGATTAAAACGATGCTAGGCTTACTTGTAAATATGAATGGTGAAATATCATTTGGTGAAAAGAAAAATCCGTATGCATATGTGCCAGAACATCCAACATATTATGAGTATTTGACGCTCTGGGAACATATTGAATTATTAATGGCTGCTCGTGAGAATGAAGTAGGAAGCTGGGAAAGGGAAGCTGAAGAATTATTACATATGTTTCGAATGGATAAGTATAAGCATGAGTATTTATCAAAGTTTTCAAAAGGGATGAAACAAAAATCGATGCTTATATTGGCGTTTTTAACTAAGCCAGATTTTTATATAATTGACGAACCTTTTATCGGATTAGATCCAGTAGCTACGAAAGAGTTTTTAAGTTATTTATATAAAGAAAAAGAGCGCGGGGCAGGAGTTTTACTTTGTACGCACGTATTGGATACTGCTGAAAGAATTTGCGAAAGATTTTTGCTCATTTCACAAGGTACATTAGTTGCAGATGGACATTTAGAGTCTATTCAAACGTTAGCAGAAATGCCAGGGAGTTCATTATTAGACTGTTTTGATGTAATCGTAAGGCGTGAACAGCATGATTAAAAAACAATTTTATAAAAGATTACGCCATGAACTTGAGCGGAAATGGAAGTCCATACGTTCGGTAACAGATTGGACAGTTGCGTTATATATAATTATTCCAGCACTTATATTTATGGGAATCTATTATCGATCACTATGGACGGAAACATTATCGATGGAAGAGACTGTGTATTTCGGATTAGGTTTACTCGCATTTTATCTTGTAACATATTCGAGAGGTGTACGCTCGTTTTTTGAACAAGCAGATAGCTTATTTTTAATTTCGTATCCAACTCATATGCGAAAATTAATTCAGTATGGCATGATATATACATTTATTCGAATAGCGATAACGAATGTAATGGTAGTAGTTGTTATGTTACCAGTGTTAATGAAAAGTATCGGAGCGACAAAGATACAAATCGTATTATTTTGGACATTCTTTACTGTATTTCGATTTATGTTGTCGTTGTTGACGAGATTTATTCATATACGTGTGGGGAAACGATGGCTACTATGGATTATAAAAAATGTAATATTTTCTATAAGTCTATCCTTTTTTGGATTGAGTCTGTTTCTTATTTATAAAAATCCATTTTATTCTATACTATGTATCGGTCTAGCAGTTTTTCTAATTATCGTATTGATAAAAGAAAAACTAAATTATAAAAATTGCTTTTTTAAAGAAGTTGAGAAAGAGAAAGAAGAAAGTATGCGCTGGACGAGTGGGATTATGCAAGTTGGTGGTCATGCGGCTAAACCGAGTAGTTCGAGTAAAAAACCGTGGATGTTCCCACATTCTAAAAGACTTTTAGGGAAAAAAGCTGATTCGCGTATCGTTGAATCTTTTTTGAAAGAATTTTTCCGTACAAGTAGTGCACGAATATTTTATATTCAAATTGTATGTATAAGCACGGTAAGTATTATGATGAGTCCGAGGTGGATTTCAGCTATTATCCTCGTATTTACGTTAGTTGCAATTTCTCGTTATGCACGCGATTATTGGAATGAATTTACGAAAAAAATGTTTCTACATTTATATTGTGATGAAGGCAAATTACTATTGTTAAGATGGAAGGCAGATCGCTATTTATTACTTCCAGTAATACTTTTGTATGGAATAGTTATACTTTCTCATTTTTATTTATTACCAGCTGTAATTGCCGGGATTATTTTTATAGTATGGATTGGTTGGATTGTATTTTTACCATAGAAAAAGAGCCGGAAATGGCTCTTTTTCTAGTCTGTAACACACTGGTAAATAAAATATACTAAAAGGAGTATGCTTGCGGCTGAGTACACGACATCTAAAGTCATCTGATTGTCCCCCTCATTGTTGTTGTATTTATAGTGTATGAAATCTTACAATTTCATATTCAAGTGAAAAATATGTGAACGTTAACAAAATTGTAAAGTGCAAAAATTACAATCATTTTGTATAATAGAAGAAACAACCGTTATATAAAATATAATGAGTGAAAGGGGAGGGAACATAAATGCCAAATTGGTTTAGAAAAACCTTAGTCGCATTAATTACCGTATTTACGTTTGGTTTAGTGACGCCTCCTTCCATATTGCTTGATAATGCCAAAGCTGCGGACAAGCCTACGAGCACAGCTGGGCAACAAAATTTGGAAAGTACGTCCTATACATATGAAGAAGCGAATGACAGGTTAACCACCGATACTTTTATTACTTATGCAATGCAAGAAGCAGAGAAGCAGTCGATGCAAAAGTTTGGAACTAAAATTGGTCCAGTAATTGAAGATGAGTTTAAAGATGTAATATTACCAAAAATTGAAGAGGCAATTGCGGAACTTGCAAATGATGTGCCAGAAGAATCGTTACAATCATTAGCGATTTCTCAAAGACCGGCTGGCGGAAATAATGAAAAGATTTTTCATGTTTATGACACGAAATCAGGAAATGACTTACTGCGATTTCATGTGAGGAGAGATCATCCACCGCAAGATGGATATTATTTTAATTTCCACTATCATCGTTTTGATGATGGATATTCAGGACACCATGAGTTAGGAAATATTTATTGGAATACGAATGTACCGCCGAAATGGTTGTCTTAAAAAGAACGAGAGAAAATCTTGTTCTTTTTTTCTTTATGAAAGGATACGACATTTATGTTGTTGAATAACATATGTTTAGGAAAAAAGAAAAAAGGGAGTATGGGGATGCAAAAATATATCGTTTTTGACTTTGATGGCACATTAGTAGATTCACAAAATATATTTGTACCGATTTATAATCAACTTGCTGAAAAGCACGGATATAAAACGGTAAGGGAAGAAGAAATTGAGTATTTACGTAAATTAACGATGCCAGAGAGATGTAAACAACTCGATGTACCACTGTATAAACTACCGATATTGGCGTTAGAGTTTTATAAATTATATCAACCAGCTATAAAAGATCTCGTTTTGTTCCATGGGATGAAGGATGTATTAGATGAATTACATAAAAAGGGCTACGGGATTGCGGTTATATCATCGAACTCAGAAGAACATATTCGAGCGTTTTTACACAATAATGGTATAGAAAATATTCAAGAAGTATATTGCTCTAAAAATTTGTTCGGTAAAGATAAAATGATAAAAAGGTTTTTAAAATCGAAAAAGCTAACAGAACAAGATATGTTATACGTTGGTGATGAACAGCGAGACGTAGCAGCGTGTAAAAAGGCTGGTGTGAATGTAATTTGGGTATCTTGGGGATATGATGTCATTGAAACAGTAGAAAAAGATGCACCAGATTATATGGTTCATACGCCTATGGAAATTGTACAAGTCGTACAGGGGGCACATTCTTAATATGAATACACTTCGAGCAGGTATTCATCATATTGAATTTTGGGTCGCGAATTTAGAGGAGTCTATTTCTTTTTATGATAAATTGTTTTTGATAATTGGATGGAGAAAGTTAAATGAAGTAGCATATAGTACGGGTACGGGAGAAAGTGAAATATATTTTAAAGAGGTGGACGGGGAAATTGTAAGGACTTTAGGGCCTAGACATATTTGTTACCAAGCTATTCGTAGAGAAGTAGTTGATGAAGTAGCAGATTTTCTTGCTAGTACAAAAGTGAAGGTAATACGTGGTCCGATAGAAATGAGTCATTATTCGGACGGATACTATACTATTGATTTTTACGATCCGAATGGATTTATTATTGAAGTAGCGTATACACCAAATGTAGAAATGTAAGGGGAATAAACATGAAGACAATTACAGCACGGCAAAACAATATACAAATAGTAAAAGATGCAGCAAATATTGAAGAAATCTCTAAAGGTTTCTCTCCTGATAAAAAATATATCATTACGACTATTGAAGATGAAAAGTATTTGTTACGGACAGGCGATATAAAAGAGTTTGAAAGAAAGAAAATAGAGTTTCAAATTTTAAATGAAATGCAAAAACGTAGTGTGCAAGCACAAAAGCCAATTGAAATGGGTTTGTTGGAAGAAGAAGGTTTATGCTACGGTGTTTTTTCGTATATAGAAGGAGAAGATGCGAAGAAGTTGTTGCCGACATATACGCCAAAAGAACAATATGATATAGGTATAGAGGCAGGAAAAGATTTAGCAAAAATGCATACATATGAAGCTCCTAAGGGTATACTTCCATGGTATGAAAGAGCAATGAAAAAACATAGCAAATATTTAGAAGCGTATAAAACATGCGGAATTAAAATTAAAAATGATGATAAAATTATTAAGTTTATAGATGAAAATGAAATGTATGTAAAGGATCGTCCAAATCGATTTCAACACGATGATTTTCATTTAGAAAATATAATTGTGCGGGATGGGAAATATGTAGGTGTTATTGATTTTAATGGTTATGATTGGGGCGATCCACTTCATGATTTCGTAAAAATTGCACTATTTGCAAGGGACATTAGTATTCCGTATTCAATCGGACAAATAGAAGGTTACTTTAATGGGGTAATACCAGAGGAGTTTTGGAAATTATATGCGGTGTACGTTGGCATGACAGTTTTCTCATCAGTTGTCTGGTCCTTACGAGCAGCACCGCATATGTTAGATGATACGTTAGAACGTCTTACTATAGTTTTAAAGGATCATAAAAACTTTGAATTATCGAAGCCGATTTGGTTTGATAGTGAAATGATAAATGAAGAATAGGAAAAGTAGGTGTGTTATCTCACACCTACTTTTTTATTATTAAAATAATTATTAAATTTTCTTAAATGTAAGCGGCTGAGTACTTAACGTAGCTGGTACATGTAACTGAAGGGATGGGAATTCACCACTCACACTCATTTCATAAGCGAATAATAAACTCATTTTCATTTGGAATAACTCAACTTCTGCGGAGAAGATGTCGTAATGATGATGCCCTAATTGAATATCCATCTCCATAAATTGTACATTTAACGAATCATTTCGCTTGTATATTTGTAATGTTCCGTATGCAGGATGTTCAAAAGTACCAGTATAATCCTCTAACTTGTGAGAAGGTGTAGTTCCTTTAATTTGTTCAGGAAGTGATTCAGTTGCTTCTTTCATCATTTCCTTCATTTTTTCAGTATCTTCTACAGCACGTTTATGCCAATCAATGGATTCTAATTCAAGTAGTTCATCATAAATTTGATTAGCGAGATAAGTAGGAAGTAATGTGCCTCCAGCATTTGTTAAAATGACAAGGCCTATGTTTTCATTTGGTATGAATGAAACGAGCGCTGAAAATCCATCAATATTACCGCCATGATGAACCACCTTATTACCACGATAAGCGCTAATAAACCAACCAAGTCCGTAACTATTTAATGGAGATTCGGGAAGCGATAAAATCGGTTGATCTGGAATTGAATTGTGTGGTGTATACATTTGTTGTAATAATTCAGAGGAGATTAATTCATGATCTCCAAACTTTCCTTCGTTTAAGTGAAGAAGTACCCAATTTGCCATATCTTCAATTGTAGAATTAATACATCCAGCAGCGCCGACTGTATCGATGTTACGGAATGGAACTTCTTTTATTTCATCTTCATTTTCAATGTAAGGTAGAGCATAATCATCTGTAGTTTGTGAATCTGTAACAGAGAAATTTGTATGTCTCATATTTAAAGGTTCTAAAATATGTTCTGTAGCGTATTGCTCCCATGTTTGATTTGTAATGTTTTCAACAATGTAGCTAATTGTTGCATACATTAAGTTGTTATAAAGAAATGCTGTGCGGAACGGTGCATCAAGTTGTAAATGTTTTATTTTTTCAACGAGATCTTTTCGAGATAAGGAAGAGCTGTACCAAAGAGCCTCATGACGACTTACCCCAGTACGATGGGAAGCCAAATCTCGTCCTGTAACTTGTGAGCTAGCAAGTAGTTCAGATAAAGAGAAGTTAGGTATATAAGACTGGACAGGAGTATCCCAATTAAACTTTTTTTGCTGTGCCAACAAGCTTAATGAAAGTGTGCCAAAAGCTTTCGTTGAGGAACCGATTGCGAACCGAGTACTCGGTGTAACAGGTTCTTTTGTTTCTATATTTCGATATCCGAAACCTTCTGAAAGAATAACTTCACCGTCTTTTATAACAGCTACAGCAGCACCAGGAACGTTTAAATCCTTCATCATTTTTTCAACCGTTGTTTGTAACGAAGTCATAACAGGAGTTTCAATTTTAGACATACTTCTAACCTCCAAATATAAATTTTGTCCTACCGCACTATACTTTCGGTAATAGAAAATGAAAACCTTTTTAAATATGGAAAGTTAATAATTTTGTAAGAATTACTGAAATAATTTTTATTTATCAAGATTATTAAATTTATTGTTTTTCATGTTATGATAAATTTCATATAAGATTGAAAGAAGGTTTTCCTACATATGAAACATGCTGAATATGAATACTTAAATTTATGCCGCCATGTAATGGAGCACGGTACGAAGAAAGAAGATCGTACAGGGACAGGAACTGTATCTGTATTTGGATATCAAATGCGTTTTGATCTGAGTAAAGGGTTTCCTTTATTAACGACAAAGAGAGTCCCGTTTCGCCTTGTAGCAAGTGAACTGCTTTGGTTTATGAAAGGTGATACAAATATTCGTTATTTATTGCAACATAATAATAATATTTGGAATGAATGGGCATTTAAGAGCTGGGTAGAAGGTGACGAATATACTGGCCCTGACATGACTGATTTTGGTCTTCGTTCACAACAAGATGAGGAATTTAAAGTGCAGTACGATGAGCAAATGGAATTGTTTAAAAAGAACGTTCTAGAAGATGATGATTTTTCGAATAAATATGGTTATTTAGGAGACGTATACGGAAAGCAATGGCGTGCTTGGAAAACGACAGCTGGTGAGACACTTGATCAATTAAAAGATGTAATTGAAATGATTAAAAAAACGCCAGACTCACGTCGCCTAATTGTTTCTGCTTGGAATCCTGAAGATGTACCAAGTATGGCATTACCGCCTTGTCATACGCTATTCCAATTTTATGTAGCGGATGGCAAACTTTCTTGTCAGCTATATCAAAGAAGTGGAGATATATTCCTTGGCATTCCATTTAACATTGCAAGTTATTCACTTCTAACACATTTAATAGCACATGAATGTGGTCTTGAAGTAGGAGAGTTTGTTCATACAATTGGTGATGCACATATTTATACGAATCATTTTGAACAAGTCGAAAAGCAGTTGGCACGTGAACCACACCCGTTCCCTAAACTTACATTAAATCCAGATGTGAAATCTGTGTTTGATTTTGAGATGGAAGATTTAACGATTGAAGGATATGATCCACACCCAGCGATTAAAGCACCGGTTGCAGTGTAATTGTAGAGGAGATGACAAGATGATTGTTTCATTTATGGTCGCAATGGACGAGAATAGAGTAATTGGTAAAGATAATAACTTACCTTGGCGTTTACCGAGTGAATTACAGTATGTAAAGAAAACGACGATGGGTCACCCACTTATTATGGGGAGAAAGAACTATGAAGCAATTGGTAGACCATTGCCTGGAAGACGTAATATTATTGTAACTCGTAATGAAGGGTATCATGTAGAAGGCTGCGAAGTAGCTCATACTGTAGAAGAAGTGTTTGAACTATGTAAAAATGAAGAAGAGATTTTTATTTTTGGCGGAGCGCAAATTTATGATCTCTTTTTACCTTATGTAGACAAGTTATATATAACAAAAATCCACCACGCATTTGAAGGGGACACATTCTTCCCAGAAATGGATATGACAAATTGGAAAGAGATTTTTGTAGAAAAAGGTTTAACGGATGAAAAAAATCCGTATACGTATTATTACCATGTATACGAGAAACAACAATAATAATAAAAATTGATGTGAGTATTCGCATCAATTTTTTTATTTGTATTTATAAATGTAAGTTTATAGAGGATATTCAATAGTGCTATAATGAAAGGTAGCATGTGAAAAATGCTAAAATTTTCAAAATTATTAATATAGAAAGAGGAGGAGAATCAGTTGAGAAAAATATGGGGGATTCTTTTTCTTTGCTTAACATTCATGTTAGTTGGATGTGGTAAAGAAGAAAAACCACAAGAAGCGTTTGATACATATGTAAAAGCATGGAATAAACAAAAATTTGCAGATATGTACGATCAATTATCAGAAAATGCAAAAAAAGATATTTCAAAGAAAGAGTTTACTGAGAAATATGAAAAAATTTATTCTGGTATTGAAGTAAAAGACTTAAAGGTAGAAACAGGGGAAGTAAAAGAAGATAAAAAAGATGAAGGCCCTGTTCCTTTTAAAGTAAGCATGGATACAGTTGGTGGTAAAATCACTTTTGGTCATGAAGCAAAAATGGTGAAAGAAAAAGATGGAGATAAAGAATCTTGGAAAATAGATTGGACACCTGATTTCATTTTCCCTGGCATGACAAAAGATAGTAAAGTGCGTATGCAAACAACACAACCAAAACGTGGTGAAATATACGATCGTAATGGAAAAGGTCTTGCGACGAATGGGAAAGCTTCTGAGATTGGAATTATTCCAGAAAAATTAGATGAAACTGCTCCGCAAACGAAAGAAGCAGTAGCGAAGTTGTTAAATATGTCTGTAGAAGAGATTGATCAAAAACTAGCTGCGAAATGGGTAAAACCAGGGTATCTCGTACCAATTGGAATTTTGCCTGAGGGAGCAACGCAAAATACGTACATCGATTTACCAGGTGTTGCAGCAAAACCTGTAAATGTTCGTACATATCCGTTAGGGGAAGCAGCAGCGCATCTTACTGGTTATATCGGAAAAGTAAATGCTGAAGATTTAAAAACGCTTCAAAAGAAAGGCTATCAAGCCGATGAACCAGTTGGTAAGGCTGGATTAGAGCAAGTATTGGAAGAACAGCTACGCGGGAAAAAAGGTGGCCGTGTCTTCATGGAAGATGCACAGGGAAAAGAAATTAAAAATTTAGCGAAAACAGATGCTGTTGATGGAGAAAATGTAACTTTAACTATCGATAGTGTTGTTCAAGAAAAAACGTATAATGAAATGAAGGGAGAAGCTGGTTCAAGTGCGGCAATTAATCCGAAAAGTGGAGAAACAATTGCTCTTGTAAGTAGTCCAGCTTATAATCCTAATTTAATTGCACGAGGAACATCAAAAGCACAACGCGAGGCTTGGAATAATGATCCGAAAAAACCGATGACGAATCGATTTACACAATTATCGGTACCAGGTTCTGTATTTAAGCCAATTACAGGTGCAATTGGTCTTGAAACAAAAACAATCGATCCAAAAGAAGAATTGAAAATTGAAGGACTGAAATGGACGAAAGATTCTTCTTGGGGCAATTATTACGTAACACGTGTAAAAGATGCAAATCCGATTGATTTTGATAAGGCAATGAAATACTCGGATAATATTTATTTCGCACAAGAAGCTTTGAAAATTGGAAAAGATAAATTTATGGCTGAGGCGAAAAAATTCGGATTTGATGAGAAATTACCAATTGAATACGGATTCCCAGCTTCTAAAATCGCAAATGATGGCATAAAAAATGATATTCAAATGGCAGATACAGGATATGGACAAGGACAAGTCTTAATGACTCCTCTTCATTTAGCTTTAACGTATGCACCGATTGTAAATGATGGAACGATTCCATCGCCATATCTTATTAAAACAGATAAACAACCAAAAGCTTGGAAAGAGAACGTGATTTCTAAAGAAAATCAAGATATATTGAAAACGGCTTTAACGAAAGTAATTAACGATCCAGATGGTACGGGGAAAATTGCGAAAATTGATGGTATGACCCTTGCTGGTAAAACAGGAACAGCAGAATTAAAAGTATCAAAAGAGGCAGAAGGAAAAGAACTAGGTTGGTTCGCTGCATTTGATTTAAATTCACCAGATATGGTCATTACAATGATGATTGAAGATGTAAAAGGTAGAGGCGGAAGTAACATTCCAGCTGAAAAAGTGAAACATGTTTTTCAAAAATAATATGTAATAAAAGGCTATCTCTATAGTGTATAGAGATAGCCTTTTTGCATGAGGAATTCTAAAAATCTATATACTGAATTTTAAAGGAACAAAATAAATCATTAACTTACGAAAAAAAAGTAGCTATTTTTTATTGACATCAAACATAACTTTTTGTATTATACTTACATAAGGTAAGTTGTTTACTTTAAAATTATAAATCTCAAATTAAAGATAAAATGTGTAAAAGGGAGCTAATACAATGACAAAAGTACTATTTATTACAGCAAATCCAAATTCAGCAGAAGGTTCTTTCGGTATGGCAGTAGGAGAAGCTTTCATCGAAGCATATAAAAACGAACATCCACAAGACGAAGTTGTAACAATTGATTTATTCAATACAACTGTACCAGCAATCGATGCAGACGTATTCGCTGCTTGGGGGAAATTTGCAGCAGGCGAAGGATTCGAAACTTTAAGTGAAAATCAGCAACAAAAAGTTGCAGCAATGAACAATAACTTAGAAACATTTATGCATGCAGATCGTTATGTATTCGTGACTCCAATGTGGAACTTCAGCTACCCAGCAGTAGTGAAAGCATACTTAGATAACTTATCAATCGCAGGTAAAACATTCAAATATACTGAAAATGGTCCAGTTGGCTTACTAGAAGGCAAAAAAGCACTTCATATTCAAGCTACAGGCGGCGTTTACTCTGAAGGAGCATACGCATCTATGGACTTCGGTCGCAATCACTTAAATGCGGTATTAGGATTCATGGGTGTATCAGACACTGAATATATTGCAGTTGAAGGAATGAATGCAAATCCTGAAAAAGCACAAGACATTAAAGAAGCAGCAATTGTAAATGCACGCGAATTAGCAAAACGTTTCTAATATAGAAAACTTCAAAATGTCCAAACACTTGTTGTTTGGACATTTTTTCTTCTTTTTCCTTCGTTTGTCTAGTATAATGAAGGTCGGAATGATAATAGGTGGGGGTTCTGTATGATTCAAACGTTTTTTAAAATCTTTTATTTAATTTTAATCGTAATTGCTATTACACCAAGGTTGTGGCGTATAAAAAGAAAAGCAAATGCGATGTCACCGCAAGAAAAAGATAGTGTTGTGTATAAAACAACAAACTGGTTTGGTAAGAAAATGGTGGGTGTAACTGGATCGACTGTAGAAGTAAAGGGGCTTGAAAATGTTCCAAAAGACAAGCCGGTGCTAGTTGTAAGTAATCATCAAAGTAATATGGATATTCCTGTTTTACTAGGTTACTTAAATAAGCCAATTGGATTCGTTTCAAAAGCGGAAATTAAAAAGTTTCCGGTTGTACCAACATGGATGGAACTAATGAATTGTGTGTTCATGGACCGCAGCGATCGCCGTCAATCTCTTAAGGCAATTAAAGATGGAATTGAACTATTAAAGAATGGACATTCTATCGTAATTTTCCCTGAAGGAACGAGAAGTAAGGGTGGCGAAATTGGAGAGTTTAAAGCGGGTAGTTTTCACCTAGCAGTAAAATCTGGTGTAGCAATCTTACCTGTAACGTTAGATGGTACATATAAAATGTTTGAAGCGAATGGAAATCGTATGAAACCAGCTCATGCAACAGTAACGATTTCTAAGCCAATTACACCTGAAGAATATGCAAGTATGGATGCTAAAGAGTTAACCCAGCATACAAAAGATATTATTGCATCTCAATTACATAAGTAATAAAAAAGTTTCAGCTTAAACAAGCTGAAACTTTTTTTATGCTGCGGGTAAGACATAAAACAGTACGCAGAAAAACATCATTGTACTACCGCCTAGTACGAAGAGATGCCAAATGGCATGATTGAACGGAAGCTTTTCCCAAAGGAAGAATATAGCTCCGACAGAATACAAAATGCCTCCTATTAATAGTAGTGAGAAGCCGTGACCGGTTAAATTTTCATAAAGGGGTTTAATGGCAACGATGATGAGCCAGCCCATAATGATATAACATAATGTTGATGTTTTAATAAAGCGACGAACAAAGAAGATTTTGAAAATAATGCCACCAATCGCAAGGGTCCAAATAATTGCGAGTAAAGTCCAACCGAGCGGACCACGCAGTGTAATGAGTAGAAATGGTGTATACGTGCCGGCAATTAATAAATATATGGCGGAGTGATCTAAAATGGTAAATAACTTTTCTACTTTTGGATGATGGATACTATGTAACAGTGTAGAAAATAAGTATAGCAAGAACATGCTTACACCATAAACGGTAAAGCCAACAACAGCAGATGCTGTGCCATGTTTGGAAGCATGAATAATTAATATGATTAAGGCAGGGATGCTTAAAATGGCACCGATACCATGGGTAATTGCATTCGCAATTTCTTCTTTTACAAATTGGGTCATTCTTTTAATTTTTTGCGTCATAATGTTAATTCCTTTCACTGTATTGAGATAAGTTATATTTTCCTTAACCATATCATATACAAAAGGAATAGAAAATGATATTCAATTGATTATATTTTCGAATTTTTTTGATAAAAGACAACGGATACATTGACGTTTACGAAATTTTTTGACAAAATGAACTTATGGAATAGTAGGACAAGGAATCTACTTATGAAGGGGATGGGGAAATGTTTTCAAATATTGGCTTTCCAGGGTTAATTTTAATTTTAGTAGCAGTGTTAATTTTATTTGGCCCAAAAAAGTTACCGGAAATTGGGAAAGCTTTAGGGGAAACGTTAAAAGAATTTAAAAAATCAACAAAAGAATTGACTGATGAGGCATTTCAAGAGAAAGAAAAAAATAAATAAATAAAAGAATATGCTGAAGTTTTTCTCGGAATGGATAAATAAAGTGTGGTGAACGAGATGAAAGATCGGGAAATGAGCGTAGTAGAACATATTGTTGAGCTTCGCAAACGAGTAATATATACAGTATTATCCTTTGTATTATTTTTAATTATTGGATTTACTTTTACGAAGGATATTTATTTTTGGCTTGTAAAAGATTTACCAATGAAATTAACTGTTCTCGGTCCAAGTGATGTGTTGTGGATTTTTTTCTCGATTGCTACAGTATTTGCTATCGTTTGTACAATTCCTTTTGCTGCGATACAAATTTGGTTATTTGTAAAACCAGGTTTACATCCCAATGAACAAAAAATGACATTAATGTATATACCGGTATTGTCTATATTATTTATAGCAGGCCTATCTTTCGGTTATTTTATCGTCATGCCATTTTTATTTCATTTCCTAACTACAATTGGTAATGAGATGTTTAATACGATGTTTACAACGGAAAAATATTTTCATTTCGTATTAAATTTAACAGTTCCGTTTGCTGTTATATTTGAATTACCTGTAGTTGTTATGTTTTTAACGAGTATAGGTCTTCTAACGGCAGAATTTCTTCAGAAAATAAGAAGATATGCTTATGTCGTGTTGATTATAATTGCATCATGTATATCGCCGCCAGATTTTTTATCACATAGTTTAGTAGCGGTACCGCTTATTTGTATTTATGAAATCAGTATCGCTTTATCAAAGATAGTTAGTAAACGAAAACAGAAAAGAGAAGAAATACAGTCGAAAAGTGCCTCGTTATAAAGGCACTTTTTAATTTATTTGTTATACTCTAGCTATAATTGTATACAATATATAGAAGGAAAAAATTATAGAATCTCCAAAATTTAGACAAACTTTTCATTTTTATAAGTTTATACTGAAGTTATCAAGCTATATATGGATAATAAGACTCCCGTCTCAAAGGATATATAGGACAGGGTTCGAATTAGGTGGATATAAATGAAGTATTAACTTCTAAATGGGGCGGCTTAAGGATATTTTAGTATTCATAGGAAACCTACACTAAAAAACGTGTTAAAGAATAAAGTGGAGGAAGTTCAAAAATCCAACGAAAAAGAGGATTGATATTGTGATTACGAAAAGTTTTTATTTCACTCATGCAACAGGGAATTGTATTAAAATATTTGAAATCCCTGTCCTACAAACCCAGCATCCATTAGCGTTTCTAATTCAGTCTCGTCTTCAATTGTTTATTGCGAAAATTCAAAAACATAAAAACCCAAGATTCTCGTACTCTTTCCGTGAATATTTACAAAGTTGTTTGAAGTGGAATGATTATTCAAATGTATATAAGACAAATACTCTTGAAAAGAATGCATAATACACAGCAGGGACAGAGTTAGATAGGCTCTGTCTTTTTTATTTTAGGTATAAAAATATAATTAATTTGGTGAAATTCATTCGAAATTGTTGAAAGCATCGGGAATGCTAGTATAATAACAGGGAGAGCGTATTGGAAAGGGAAGAATATAATATGCAAAAAATTAAAATTGTAACAGATTCAACGGCAGATTTATCAAAAGATATAATTGAGAAGTATGATATTCATG
Source organism: Bacillus sp. FSL E2-0195 (assembly GCF_038003645.1). Lineage (NCBI taxonomy): Bacteria > Bacillati > Bacillota > Bacilli > Caryophanales > Bacillaceae > Bacillus > Bacillus sp. FSL E2-0195. The sequence goes on from NZ_JBBOPN010000001.1 coordinate 2,109,804, forward strand.
TTTTACCATTATCTATTTCTGTAAATGGACAAACATACTTAGATCGTGTAGATTTGCAACCGGATGAATTTATTGAAGAAATGATTAAATCAGAAGAATTACCAAAAACATCACAACCGGCTATGGGTACATTTGTAGAAATGTATGACAAGCTAGGCGAAGATGGAAGTGAAGTACTTTCCATTCATATGACAGGTGGAATGAGCGGTACTGTCGCAACAGCGAATAGCGCTGCATCAATGACAGATACAAAAGTAACAGTTGTTGATTCTCAATTTATTACACATGCTTTAGCATATCAAGTAATTGAAGCGGCAAAAATGGCAAAAGAAGAATGCTCACTAGAAGATATTTTAAAACGTATTGATGAAGTAAGAAAGAATACTCGTTTATATGTTGTCGTAGATACATTAGAAAACTTAGTAAAAGGTGGACGCATCGGTAAAGGTAAGGCACTTATTGGTTCTTTACTTAATATTAAACCAATTGCAAGTTTAGAAGGCGGCGTATATAATCCGGTAACGAAAGTACGTAGCCAAGGGCAGATTGTAAAAACGTTGGCTAAACTATTCGAAGAAGATACTGCTGGAAAAGTGGTGAAAGCTGTTGCGATTCCACATGCTAAAGCAATTCCTTTAGCAGAAAGTGTAAAAGCTGCTGTTGAAAAAGTGAATGGATTCACTCAATCAGAGATTTTCTATACAACACCAGTTATCAGTACTCATACAGGACCAGGAGCAATTGGGTTTATGTATTTAGCAGAGTAATAAAAAAGCTACTTGAAATGAATTTTCAAGTAGCTTTTTTATTACTTCAGGACAGAAAATAAGAAATGAGAAGGGCAATACAGGCGCTACCGCTAATTATATAGCGAGTCTGTAAATAATCTTTCATGGAAAACACCCTTTTCAATTTTTTAAAGTATATGATAAATTACTCGCAAAAATTAATACTATTATACATGAGAAGTTTCTGTGATTTTTACTGGTTCTTTATCTGGGACAATAGGGCTATAAGTGAAAGTTTGACCTAAAAAGAGAACATGTAGTTGTTCCCACGGTAGCATTCGTAAATTCCAATTATTTCGTAGTCGTGTTACTGCTTCCCTTGGTGTTTCATCTGCTAAAGCAAAAGTACCGTAGTGCATGGGAATGAAATGTGTAGCTTTTATATCTAGATAGGCTTGCACAGCTTCTTCTGGTGAAACGTGAGACACTTTCATAAACCATTCTGGTTCATAGGCACCAATTGGCATAAGTGCAATATCGATTGAAAAACGTTTGCAGATCTCTTTAAATCCTTGGAAATAACCACTATCACCACAAAAATAAATGGTTTCTGAAGAAGTCATATTATCAATGATCCACCCTCCCCAGTGAGAGGTGTTCATATCAAATAATGTTCTTCTCGTCCAGTGCTGGGCAGGTACGAAGTGAAAAGAGACTTCATCAATTGTTGTACTTTCCCACCAGTTGTATTCTTCTACATTGGTGAATTTTTTACGAGTAAATAATTTTTTTAGCCCAATAGGAACAAGGTATAAGGCATCATCATTTAGTTGACGAAGAGATGAAAAGTCTAAATGATCGTAATGACCGTGTGAAATAAGAACGATATCGATTTTAGGTAGTTCTTTTATAGTGAGCCCTGGCTCAGTAAGTCGTGGAACTAACTTTAATTTATTTGCCCATACTGGATCTGTTAAAATATTTAAGCCGTTCGTTTGAATGAGAAAAGTTGAATGACCAATCCATGTGACAGTCGTTTTTTCAAAGTTATTTAGTAGAAATTTACTTTGTTTAACAGGTGATTGTTCTACTAGAAAAGAAAAGTCTTTTTTGTTTTGCTTTCTCTCTTTACGCCAACGTAAGAAGGAGCGAATTGATTTTTTTGTACTTGCATTATCCATATTTTCATAGCGCTTTGCCATGAACATCACCTCATTTAAAATCGTTGTAGTTGTATTGTACCGAAATGTTGTTAAGGAATACAGTGTTTAACATGGATTAATGTTTAAGTAATTGTAAAAAAATAGGGGGATTTATTTACAAATTTAACAATGAACTTCGTTTCGCAAATAATGGTTAGAGAAATAATAGTAGTAAAATATATTTTGTCTAGTAATTCGCTTGAAATAAAGAAGTAACATACGTAAATTCGTACGATTTCGTGAACAAATGATGTAAACAATTTTCTCATAGTGTTTACTTTTGTTATGATATACATAACTTACATAAATTAAGGATAGAGAAGAGAGGTTTAATAATGAAGCGTTATCAAAAGTTAATTGGTCTTATGGTTGTATTTTGTCTCTTTGTACTTGCAGGTTGTAGCAGTTCAGGGTCAAAATTACGTAAACCGTTAAACTGGGATTTAGAAACTTTCCAATTTACAAATCAAGAAGGAAAGCCGTTTGGTACAAAAGATTTAAAAGGGAAAGTCTGGGTAGCTGATTTCATGTTTACAAGCTGTCAAACGGTTTGTCCGCCAATGACTGCTAATATGGCGAAATTACAGAAAATGGCTAAGGAAGAGAAATTAGACGTTCAGTTTGTTTCGTTTAGTGTAGACCCTGAACTTGATAAACCAGAAAATTTGAAAGCATTCATTCAAAAGTTTACAGAGGATACAAGTAATTGGAACTTGTTAACAGGTTATTCACTGGAGGATATTACAAAGTTTTCAAAAGATAACTTCCAATCGCTTGTAGATAAACCAGAGAATGGGCAAGTAATACACGGTACATCATTTTTCTTAGTCGATCAAAATGGAAAAGTAATGAAAAAATATAGCGGCATTAGCAATACGCCATACGAAGATATTATACGTGATATGAAGCGATTAGCTGATTAAAAAGAAGGGTGCTAAGCACCCTTCTTTTATTAGTATTCAGTCTATGGATAATATGTCATGCTGTTGTGGTAATTTCGGTGCGCGAATTTCTAATACACCGTTTTGATAAGAAGCTTTCGTTGCTTTTTTATTAATTAAATATGGTAACTTAATAATTCTTGACGCTTCTGAAATGGAACGTTCCCGGCGATAATAGTTATGAGATGTCTGTTCTTCTTCCGTCTCTTCAAGTATATCTTCTTTTACAGAGACTTTTAAGTATTCGCTTTGTATTTCAATTTGAATTTGTTCTTTTTGTATACCTGGTAGTTCGGCTGTAACGACGAGTTCGTCACCAACTTCGTATAAATCTACTGGGAATGTTAATAAACGGTTTCCTTTTTGGAAAAAATGATTTAAATCAGCAATTACGCCACGAAGAGGTGTTTGTTCGAAAAAATCATCAATTTGTTTTAAATAATTACGAACCGGTGGGCGAGAAGAATCTTTTTTTTCTTCACTCATGGTATTACCTCCTAGAAATCAATTTGCAATATCATATGACAAAAGCGGAGAAAGGTGAGTGCCTAGTTTTCATGTTTTCATAAAAAAATGTTAAAAATGTGAAATGGAGTGAGTTTTTTATAGTTTTTGGTCGCCATATTCAGTTGATTATGCTAGTATAAATAGGGTTGATATAGTAGTATTGAGACAGAATGAAAACTGAAAGAGGGTAAGAAGTATGTGTGGTTTTGTAGGATGTTTATGTGAAAACCCTAGAGAGTTTTCAGAAACAGAAAAACATCAATTTGAAAATATGAACACGATGATTTTCCACCGCGGTCCAGATGACGAAGGATATTTTCGTGATGAACATGTACAATTTGGCTTCCGCCGTTTAAGTATCATTGACTTAGAGGCAGGACATCAGCCGCTAACTTATGAAAATGATCGATATGTAATTATTTTTAATGGTGAAATTTACAATTATGTAGAACTACGTGAAATGTTACTTGAAAAAGGTGCAACTTTTGCTACACAATCTGATACAGAAGTTATCATTGCATTGTATGCACATATGAAAGAAAAATGTGTAGACTACCTTCGTGGTATGTTCGCATTTATGATTTGGGATCGTGAAGAAAAGACACTTTTCGGTGCACGTGACCACTTCGGTATTAAGCCTTTATACATCGCACAACAAGGTGATACTACATTCTTCGCATCTGAGAAGAAAAGTATTATGCATGTAATGGAAGACAAAGGGGTAAACCCAAAGTCACTACAACACTACTTTACGTACCAATATGGTCCAGAGCCAGAAACATTAACAATTGATGTTAACAAAATTGAGCCTGGTCATTACTTCGTAAAAGAAATCGGTAAAGAGATGGAAATCCATCGCTACTGGAATCCTTATTTCAACGCTTCAAGCGCAACGAAAGAGGAGCATATCCAAGCAATTCGTGATGTATTATACGATTCTGTAAAAGTACATATGCGTAGTGATGTACCAGTAGGTTCTTTCTTATCTGGTGGTATCGATTCATCTATTATTGCTTCTATCGCAAGAGAAATGAATCCAAATCTATTAACATTCTCTATTGGTTTCGAACAACGTGGTTTCAGTGAAGTTGATGTTGCGAAAGAAACTGCTGAGAAATTAGGAGTTAAAAACCATAACGTATTCATTACAGCGCAAGAATTTATGGATGAGTTCCCAAAAATCATTTGGCATATGGATGATCCTTTAGCGGATCCAGCAGCTGTACCATTGTATTTCGTTGCGAAAGAAGCGCGTAAACACGTAACGGTTGTTCTTTCTGGTGAAGGTGCAGACGAGTTGTTTGGTGGATATAACATTTATCGTGAGCCAAACTCGTTAAAAATGTTCTCTTACATTCCTAGCCCAGGAAAGAGTGTTCTAAAGGCATTAAGTGGTGCTCTTAAAGAAGGGTTTAAAGGAAAAAGCTTCTTAGAGCGTGGATGTACGCCAATCGAAGAGCGTTACTATGGAAATGCGAAAATCTTCCGTGAAGAAGAGAAAGCTGAATTAATGAAGTATTACGATGAAAGTGTTAACTATATGGATATCACGAAACCATTGTATAACGAAATTAAAGATTATGATGATGTAAGTAAAATGCAGTACATTGATATGTTCACATGGTTACGCGGCGATATTTTATTAAAAGCTGATAAAATGACGATGGCAAATTCATTAGAACTTCGTGTACCGTTCTTAGATAAAGAAGTATTTGACGTTGCATCTAAAATTCCGACAGAATTTAAAATTGCAAACGGAACAACGAAAGCTATATTACGTGAAGCTGCTCGTGGAATTGTTCCGGATCACGTGTTAGATCGTAAAAAGCTTGGATTCCCAGTACCAATTCGTCACTGGTTAAAAGATGAAATGCACGATTGGGCTGTAAATATTATTAAAGAAAGCAAAACTGAGCATTTAATCGAAAAACAGTATGTATTAAACTTACTGGAAGCACATTGTGCAGATAAAGGCGATTATAGCCGTAAAATTTGGACTGTACTTGCGTTTATGGTATGGCATCAAATTTATGTTGAGCATAAATACGATACGAATAAGTTCCACGAAGAAACAAAGCGTGCGTATAGCTTAGTTTAATAAAAAACCTTAAGGTCGCATTCGATCTTAAGGTTTTTTTCATAAATTGCATTTATTATTGATACAATAATAGTAAAAGGATGGACAACATATGATTACGTTTGAGAAAGTAAATACAGAAAATGAAAGCGCTGTAAAAGAAATGTTTCACTCACACAGCTTAGATGAGAAAAAGGTTCAGTATTGTGTAAAGGTTGATGATACATATATTGGCGTAATAGATTATAGCGTTCAAGAAGAAAGTGCTATTTTGTCACAGTTAATTATTCATTTTGATTATCAAGGTTATGGATACGGGACAAATACGTATTTTACATTTGAAGAAATGATGAAACAGAGAAATGTGAAAGAAATAAAAGTATTGCAAGAGATGTTTACGGAACAAGCTAAATCTTTCATAGAGGGATCTGGTTTTATTGAGGAAAATGGAATATATGTAAAGAAAATATAGTGAATATTGATTAGGTGATGATATGAATATAAGGTAGGTGGACGTATGACGATAACTTCTGGTCTTGTATTAGTTGGAGGTTGTTTTATAGTAGCAGAACTATGCCAGACTTTTATTCGGAAAAGAATGTATAAGAAGAGAAGACCATATGAATTACAATATATTCCCGTATTTTTAATTTTGTTTTGTATGCTATTTGTATTGCAAAACATAACGTATTTCCCACCTCTTTTGAACATCTTTTTGAAGTTTGGGTTGCTATATAGCGGCGGTGGGATATTTCTTTTATTTCTTTTATTTTGCATACGTTACATCCATTATCAATCGTATATATTCATTTTAAATTGGCTAAAGCAAAGCGATAGAAACCGCCTTACATAAGGGGGTTTTTTTATTTGTACTTGTAACGGAACTTGTACAATTAACATAAAATAGGACGAGTAGAAATGAAAGCTTATTACAATAAAGAAAGGAACGAAAAAGATATATGAAACTTGTTATAGACGCAGGGCATGGTGGATATGATTCTGGTGCTGTTGGTAATGGGTTAGTGGAAAAAGAGTTAACACTTCAAATTGCTAGACGTGTGCGAGATATTTTATCTGCAAATTATCCAATCAATATTAAAATGACACGTGATAGTGATGTGTTTATCTCTTTATCAGAACGTGCTAATATTGCTAATTCATTTGGTGCAGATTATTTTATCTCATTTCACATTAATAGTGGCGGTGGAACTGGATTTGAAAGTTATATTTACAACGCGCTATCTAATAGTAGTTCCGCATATGAAAAGCAACAAAAAATGCATGCAGCAGTCAATCCTGTATTAACAAAATACGGTCTTCGTGACCGAGGAGCCAAAAAAGCAAATTATGCGGTACTAAGAGAGACTGCAATGGATGCAATTTTAACAGAGACTGCCTTTATTGATACAACGTTTGATGCTAATTTATTGAAAAATCCACAATTTATCGAAGATCTAAGCCAAGCGTATGCAAACGGAATAGCAGCTATTTTTGGAGTAGCTCCAAATCCGAATCCTCCAAATCCACAACCAACACCACAAACGAAGGGGATTGCCTATATACTTGGGAAAAATGTGAATTTAAGAAGTGGCCCATCAACGTCTTCTTCAGTTATTCGTCAACTAAACGCCCCAGAATCGTATGTCGTATATCAGGAAAGTAACGGATGGTTAGACTTAGGAAATGGACAATGGGTGTATAATGACCCTTCGTACATTAATTTTGTAAAGACGAGCAATAGTGATGGAAGTCCAATTGGTGTCGCTTATATACAAGGAACGACTGTGAACTTAAGAAGTGGTCCATCAACATCTTCTTCAGTTATTCGTAAATTAAATAATCCAGAATCTTATTTAGTATATATTAATCAAAACGGTTGGTTGAACCTTGGTGGAAATCAATGGGTGTATAATGATCCATCATATATTAAATATAATCAATATTAGGAAATGAGTTTATAATGTAATACGAATGCGTATTTATGTATAACGTAGATACGCATTTTAAGAACGTTTATTATTTTCATACTTATACACTTTATTTTAAAAATAAACATTTGAATAGCGGATAGAATCTAAAATGTATATATTGAAAAAGTTTTCTGATATACATTGACAATGTATGTAATATACATTAATCTTTAATTGTTAATGATAATCGATTTCATCTAGGGGGGACATATGGTACATAGTAAAAAAATATTTATGTTCTGCATTATGATACTTATGGTAATAATCGCAGGGTGTAGCAAAGAAGAGAAAAAAGAAAATGATACATCGGCTAAAGCAAAAGATTCGTATACTGTAAAGCATGCAATGGGTGAAACAACAGTAAATGGTACACCTAAAAAAGTAGTTGTTTTAACAAATGAGGGTGCGGAGGCGCTTTTAGCTGTCGGAGTAACACCAGTTGGAACTACAAAACCACGTGCTGGTGATGAATGGTATCCTCATTTAGCGAAAGATTTAAAAGATACGAAAGTTGTAGGTACTGAGCGTGATATTAATTTAGAGGCAGTTATGAAGCTTAAGCCAGATTTAATTATCGGGAATAAAATGCGTCATGAAAAAATATATGAGCAATTGAACGAAATAGCGCCAACTGTGTACGCTGAAACATTGCGCGGGGATTGGAAAGAAAACTTTACACTCTATACAAAAGCTGTAAATAAAGAAAAAGAAGGGCAAAAGGCTCTTGAAGATTATAAAAAACGTATTGAAGGAATGAAAGAGAAGTTAGGAGATAAATTGAATTCTAAAGTTTCTATTATTCGCTTCGTACCAGGTGACGTTCGTATTTATCAGAAAAACTCATTCTCAGGTGCTGTTTTAAATGATATTGGATTTAAGCGACCACCACTACAAGATAAAGATGAGTTTGCGATAAAAGGAATTACAAAAGAGAAAATTCCGAATATGGATGGGGACTACATATTCTACTTCACATCTGATAAAGATGCGGATAAGAATAACGAAGGAACCACGTTAGCAAAAGAATGGACAGAAGACCCACTCTTTAAGCAGCTGCAGGCTTCTAAAGACAATAAAGTATTCCAAGTGGATGAAGTAATTTGGAATACAGCAGGCGGTATTAAAGCTGCAAACTTAATGCTAGATGATATTGAAAAATATTTTTTGAAATAAATGAATGGTTGAGTGCATCACTTTAAATAGGTGATGTACTTTTTTTGTTTAGTTAAATACAGAAAATTCCTTCTTTTAAGTGTGGATAAGTTGTACAATAAAACCAATCATGGAATAAAGGAGTGGAAAGGAATGAAAGCTACTCATAAAGATTGGATTTTGTTTAACGGAAGAATTGTAAATACGAAAGAAGAACAGCCGATGGTTGCGTTGGAAGAGCGAGGACTCCAATTTGGTGATGGCATATATGAAGTATTTAGGCTATACGATGGGAAGCCTCATTTATTAGACTTACATTTGGAACGCTTTTTTAAATCTATGAGGGAAATAAATATTGTTCCGCCGTTTACAAAGGAAGAGTTAGTTGAAGAACTTCATCAAATGATTGAAAGAAATCAATTTCAAGAGGATGGGAATGTGTATCTTCAAATATCACGTGGAGATCAAGCTCGAAATCATGTGTATGAAAAAGATTTACAGCCAACATATTTTGCGAATATTGTTTTGTTTCCAAGACCTACCGCTACTATGGAACAAGGAATAAAGGTTACTGTAGAAGAGGATATACGCTGGAAGTTCTGTCATATAAAATCTTTAAACCTTCTACCTAATATCATGATTAAAAATAAAATAAACGAGCAAGGGTATCAAGAAGCGATATTAGTACGAGATGGAGTTGTAACAGAGGGGTGTCATTCGAATTTCTTTATGGTGAAAAATAATAAATTAATTACACATCCGGCCGATAATTTCATTCTACATGGCATTACTCGTCACTACGTTATTACATTAGCGAAAGCTTTACATATTGAAGTAGAAGAGCGTGAATTCTCATTGCAAGAAGTATACGAGGCTGACGAATGTTTCTTTACAGCGACACCACTTGAAATATTCCCTGTTGTTCAAATTGGTGATGAGAAGTTTGGAAGCGGAGAAAGAGGACCAATTACGAAAAAACTACAAGTTGCATATGAAGAAAGTATTAGTTTGTTTAAAGTGACAAATTAATAATGAGGGAAAAAGCTGGTATTCCCCCAGCTTTTTTTCATGATATAATTCAACCATAGGACAAGTTTTGAAAACGCTGTAAAAAGGGGATTTAATATATGAATTATGAAGATTTTAAAGAAGTAATTCACGGTAGACGAAGTGTTAGAAAGTTTACAGAACAAGAAGTATCCACTAGTGATATAAAAGAAATTATTGATTGTGCTCGTTATGCACCGAGTGATACGAACTCACAAACGTGGGAGTTCTTGGTCATTATGAACCGAGAGAAAATTAAAGAAATTGAACAAATGACATGGGATGCATTACATAAACTTGCAGCAAAAGCAGCAGAAAATGGAGAAGAGAAAGCAGGGAAATTGCTTACACGTTCTTTCGGTCCATATGCGACAGCTTTCTCTGAGGCGCCAGTATTAATCGTATGTTTGGCAACACCATATGAATCAAAGTTTCGTGAAAAGATATTTGATCCAATTGCCTTCGTTCCGGATTCAGTATGGGAAGAGGAAGGAATTAAGAGTAGCTGTTTAGCAGCACAAAACTTAATGTTGGCTGCATATGCGAGAGGACTGGGTACTTGTCCAATGACAGGACCTGTATTATTAGCTCAAGATGAACTGCGACAATATTTACAAATTGAGCCTCAAAAACAAATTAATATGGTAATTTCACTCGGGTTTCCGAAAGATAAGCCGAAGAAACTTTCTCGAAAAGAAGTTGATGAGATTACAACATTTATTTTCTAAATGTTATGTAGAAAAGACATTGAAATGACAATGTCTTTTTATTTTGAATGGATATTTTTTTAGTGAATTGGGCTAAAATGATGAATAGAGTGGAATTACTATTTATTTCTTTAAAAAAATTAATGTTCTTAAAATGAAAGTATGGTACAGTAATCGTGAGCAAGCTAATATTTGTTCATGAAAGTGTTAAAAACTAGTTTTAAAATCAAGAAATTATTTTTGTATAATAAATTATAATGAAATAACAGGGGGAATGAATTTTGAAGAAATTCATAATCGCTGGATTGTCTGTATTGTTATTAGTAGGCTGTGGTACTCCAAAGGAAAAAGAGGATGCACAGTCAAACCAGGAAGAACAAGTTGTAAATGCAAGTGATGAGAATATGGTCGTATTTCCTGAAGGGGCAGTGCCAATCGGAGAAGGGAAAGTAAAAGTAACTACTCCAGATGGTACTTCTGAAAATGGCAATATACCAACTGTATTCATAAAAAAGGATACTTTAATTCAGCAAGTCGAATTAGAACTTTCCAATTTTCAAAACGATAAAGAAACATTTGTATTTGTAGATCAAATATTTGCAGATAAACATCAAGTAACTAGTACAACACAGACAACAGTACAATTAAAAGAAAAGACGCTTGAGACAGGTAGTCATACGATTACCGCAGCTCAGTTTGAAAACAATGACCCAAAAGGAAAAGTCATTAGCTTGAATCAAGCGACGTTTGAAACGAAACCTGCGTCTTAATATGGAAAAAAGTACATTACTCAAAAGTAGTGTACTTTTTAGTTTGGATTGAATTATGTCATTGAGAATAATTTGTTTCACTTTCTAGTACGAATGAATAGAAAGAACTTATTCTTTACTATCATGTAAGAGGAAGGAATTGAAAGTTTGAAACGAGTTATTCGTATTTTCTTATTTATTATAATGTTTTCGGTCATTTGGTTTACTTTACAAGAGGCGGTTGAAGTTACGCTCAATTATCACATTCATGACTTGTTAATTGGAGCTGTATGTTTTGTCATTGTGTATCGGTTTTATCAAGCCTTAACGGACAATAAGAACCCCACTTGAAAATTCGGCACATGCGAGGAAGTTAGGTGGGAGATCAACTTGCCCGTAAAAGCCCGATTGGTGAAGGATAATACCCCCCCTATGATTAAAGTTTCGCTTTATAATAAACTCGGATTAAGGTAAGTATTGAGTTGGAAATGTAGGGATTTCATTTGAAATGTCGAATAGTACATACGATGTCGTAATAACAAATTTTCTATTGTTTACTGTGAAACAGAAGAAGGAGAGATTGTAGTTATGAAAAGAGCTCTTATAAATATTGATTATACATATGATTTTGTAGCTGAAAAAGGTGCTTTAACATGCGGGAAACCAGGTCAAGAAATTGAGAAGGAACTTGTAAGTGTAACGAAAAAATTTATTGAAAAAGGTGATTACGTAGTATTTGCGATCGATAAACATGAAGACAATGATGTATATCATCCAGAAGCGAAATTGTTTCCACCTCATAATATAGCAGGTACAAATGGAAGAGACTTATTTGGTGAATTACAAGATGTATGCGAGAAATATAAAAATGCAGAGAATGTATACTATATGGACAAAACACGTTACAGTGCTTTTGCAGGAACGGATCTAGAAATGAAGCTAAGAGAAAGAGGAATAGAGGAAGTGCATCTTATAGGTGTATGTACAGATATTTGCGTCCTTCATACAGCAGTAGATGCTTATAACAAAGGGTTTCAAATTGTGGTTTATGAAAAAGCAGTAGCATCTTTTAATGCGCAAGGGCATGAATATGCACTTGGACATTTTAAATCTTGTTTAAATGCAGAAGTGAAGTGAAAAAAAGAGGCCTTCAAAAGGTCTCTTTTTCACATTTAAATAGAGACGACTTGCTGTTGAATTAACTTTTTAATGAACGGGCTAATCTTTTCTGGTAGCCCATTTAAATCAAAAAATTGTACATGTAATGATTTAGCTTCGTCTGCTTTTAACGAGGTGAGTATTGCGGACTTAAAAGAAAGTCGTTTATAAAAAATTCTATTGTAATATCCCTTTAGAGGATTAAAAAGGGTTATAGTAAATAGAAAAGAACATCTGAAGTTGAAAGATTCATTAAAGGGTTATATTGTTGAAGATGAACAATGAATACAAATACATAGTTAAGAAAGTACGATTTAAGATCAGGATAAAAGATGTTTCGAAAACAAGTGTTGAGATGATAAATGCGTATTTAAAATATAGTAGCTTTGTATGAAATTTTTATTAGTAAGGAAGTGGATAGATGAGTTTATTAACGTATACTGAAGAGTTTTTTAATTATGTAAGGGAATTTTTACTTTTAAGGTTTTTACTATTTGCTTTAGTTCTTATCATTATTTCTTTTGTTATAAATCGCATTATTGATTGGTTTTTTAGAAAATCAAGCTTTTTTGATGAAGAGGTAGAGCAGACAATTCAAAGTGTAATTCGATCTATTTTTAGGTATATCATTATCATCAGTCTTATCATATATTTAATTAGTCAATTTGTAGATATAAAAAGTATTATTGCAGGTGCAGGGATAGCGGGAGTTGTCATCGGTTTTGCTGCACAACAGATGCTAAAAGATGTAATATTAGGCTTTGCAAGATTAGCGGACAAAGAGTTCCGTGTTGGCGATTTTGTTACTTTTAACGGAACAAATTCAGGAACCATTGAGGAAATTAGTATTCGTTTTATGCAAATTCGTGAATGGTCAGGAAAACTCCTTACCATACCACACGGAGAGATTAGAACGATACAAAATTTTAATAAAGGATGGATGCGAGTTATTGAACGCATCACGGTAAGTTATCAGGAAGATCCTACAAGAGTTAAGGAATTGTTAGAAGAAGTGTGTGTTATTTGTAATGAAAAATTGGATCAAGGTCTTTATAGAGTAGATGATGAAGCTGTTGAACCATTTAAATATGTTGGAGTTACAGACTTAAATCCTAATCTTAAATATGTTGGATATGAATTTTGTATTACAGGTTTGATTAAACCGGAAGATTATTTTGAAACTTCTAGACAAGTAAGATTTGAATTAATGTCTATTTTTCATAAAAATCAAGTGCAAATGCCAGCAGCGAATATGTTCGTTAACACTGAAAGTTTACAGAATATCCATGTGGGACAATCTTTATCAGACAGTTAATGAAAACTAGCTAATTTCTGTTTTGGTTTAGAATTTAGATTTGAATGAACTGTATGGGATATCTCCGAAAAAAGAGCTGAAGGAATTCGGTTCTTTTTTGTTTGTAGTATTTTGAAATTTCTTAATGTTATAATGGTAGTTGGTGATGAGAATGAACATAGATGAAAAAGAGATGCATCGTTTAGAGGCATTAAAAGAAATTGCTGAGTTACTAAATGAAGCAACAAACTTACAGGAAATGTTAGGAAAAGTATTACATACATTATTACAAGTTATGAATTTACAAACAGGGTGGATATTCTTTATTGATGAAAGTGGAAAGCATCGTATGCTTGTAGACCAAAACTTACCCCCAGCTCTTACATGGCAGGAAAAGAAGCCGATGTGTGAAGGCGATTGTTGGTGTGTAGAACGTTTTGTGAATGGAAGATTGGAAAAAGCAACAAATATTATTGAATGTAAACGAATAGAGGATGCGATTGAATGTAATTGGGGCGAGACAGAAGATGTTACACATCATGCGACAATCCCGCTAAGATCTGGATCAGAGAAATTTGGTCTATTAAATGTAGCCTCGCCTCATAAAACACATTTTTCAGAGGAGGAGTTAGCGTTATTAGAAGCGATTGCATTTCAAATTGGAACGACAATACAACGTATTCAATTAGTTGAGAAAGAACGAAAATATGTAGTTGTAGCTGAAAGAAATCGATTGGCTCGTGATTTACATGATTCTGTTAAACAATTGTTATTTTCAATTATGCTAACAGCGAAAGGGACTCTAAATATGACGAAGGATAGAGACTTGCAAGAGATGTTAAGTTATATTGGAGAATTATCACAGGAAGCATTACAAGAGATGACACTTTTGATTTGGCAATTAAGGCCTGAAGGATTAGAGAAAGGTTTAGCAGAAGCGATTCAAAATTACGGAAAACTGTTAGGGATTCAAGTGGAAGTTCGAATTGATGGAATGGTTTTAATTGAAGATGAAATAGAAGAAGTTTTATGGCGTATAAGCCAAGAGGCATTACATAATTGTAAAAAACATGCCTCATGTGAAAAAGTATGTGTTCATTTAAGGATAGAAAATAATAAGTTGCATTTTTACATAGAAGATAACGGAATAGGATTTATACAGGATCAAGTAAGAGAGTCAGCACTTGGCTTGAAAAGCATGAAAGAACGAATTGAATTAATGAGGGGAATTTTCCGAATAAAAGCAGAACCGGAAAAGGGGACAAAGATAGAAATTCAATTACCGGTTTGAGAGGGAGAACGTCAGTGGAAATTAAATTATTACTTGTAGAAGATCATCATATCGTTCGAAGGGGACTCGTATTCTTTTTGAAGACGAGAGAAGAATTTGAAATTATTGGGGAAGCAGCAAATGGTGAAGAAGCATTAACATTCGTCCAAGCAGAAAGGCCAGATGTAGTATTAATGGATTTATCAATGCCGAAAATGGATGGTATTGAAGCGACAAAACGTATAAAACAATACGATGAGACAATAAAAATTCTTATGCTCAGTAGTTTTTCAGAACAAGATTACGTTTTACCAGCATTAGAAGCTGGGGCAGATGGTTATCAATTAAAAGAAGTGCAGCCAGATCAACTCGTTGCGTCAATCGTTGCGGTATATCAAGGAAATGCAAATTTTCACCCGAAAGTAACACCAGCACTATTAGGACGATCAGCAGTCAAGAAAGAAAAAGAGAATCCTTTTTCTATGTTAACAAAAAGGGAGCAAGAAGTACTTCGTGAAATTGCGAAGGGAAGAAGCAATAAGGAGATTGCAGCAGAACTTCATATTACAGAACAAACTGTGAAAACACACGTTTCTAACGTATTGGCTAAATTGGAAGTAGATGATCGTACACAAGCTGCCTTATACGCAGTAAAGCATGGGGAAAACTAGAAATAAGTATGAATAATTGTGTCATATGTTACGGTAGAATACATAGGAGCAAATAAAATGTATAGAGATGCCGAATAAAGGTTTTTCTTCTTTCAATAATTAGGTACAATAAAGTGAAACTTTAATCAGTGGGGGGGCCATCCCCACTGATTATTAGTTGAACCAATCGGGTTTTTACGGGCAGTTGATCTCCCACCTAACTCCCTTGCATTCATCGAATTTTGAGGTGGGAGTCTTACTGCCCGTTAATACGGGATAAAGCTACTATGGAAGGGGAAGATACGCTATGCCTGGTACAAAAAGTGGGATTGGAAAGATTCAGGCTTCGTTAAACGGTTTATCACCGAAATTACGAAGTATTGCCGAACATATTTTAAAACATCCACAAGATGTTGTACATAAATCGATTACGGAATTAGCGGAAGTTACGAATAGTTCCGAAGCAACGATATTCCGCTTATGCAAACACTTAGGTTTTCAAGGGTTCCAAGACTTGAAAATTACATTAGCTCGTGAGATTGTACATACCCCGATGCAAAATATTCATGAGGAAGTATCGGTAGAAGATAATATTGTCACTGTTGCTAAAAAAGTTTTTCATTCACATATTACAGGACTGCAAGATACATTACATTTGTTAAACGATAACGCGTTGGAACAGGCAGTAAGTGCGCTGAATGAAGCGAAACGAATTGAGTTTTATGGAAATGGTGGTTCAGGTATTATTGCGATGGATGCTTATCATAAGTTTATGAGAACGGGTATTTCTTGTATCGCTCATACGGATTCACATTTTCAAATTATGGGAGCTGGCTTGTTGACAAAAGAAGCGGTGGTCATTGCAATTTCTCATTCAGGCAGTAATAAAGGTTTACTTGAAGCGTTAGAAGTAGCGAAAGCAAGAGGGGCCAAAATTATTGCGATTACGAGCTATCAAAAATCGGCATTAAGCCAACTTGCTCATATAACATTATATACTTCGACGCGTGAGACAGAATTTCGTACAGAAGCAAGTTCGTCACGATTAGCGCAGCTTAGTTTATTAGATACTTTGTATGTGGGATTGTCATTGCAGCGACAAGAGGAAACACTACAAAATTTACAAAGTATACGTGAAACTATTTCGATGAAGCGAATATAAAGGGCTCTTCAAATGAAGAGCTTTTTATATTGGCGAGTAGTCTGTTGATATACCCTCTAGATATACCCTCTAGATCTACTTGTTCTAAGTGTCTATAGAAGTATGCCAATTACCTATAATAATAATAATAATCTCTCATCTTTTAGACCATTCATTTTTTAAACCTCGATATTTTGCATATGAAATTTAACAAGTAGCTTGATACATCAAAATACGTATTGGGTAATAATTCAAATATTGTTCAATATTTTACAATAAGCTTATGAAATTCCATGTTATGATGAACCTGTAATGATGATTGAACACTTAAATTTGGTACAATAATTAGCCAAAATAGTGAGGACAGTAGTTGTGAGATAAACTCATTAAAACTCTAAAACACTAAAGGGGAGATCACATATGAAAGCAGTAGTAGTTAATAAAAACAGCAAAGCAAATATTGAAGTTATTGAAAAAGAATTACGTCCGTTACACTCGGGTGAAGCGCTAGTAGATGTAGAGTATTGTGGAGTTTGCCACACTGATTTACACGTTGCGAATCATGATTTTGGAAACACCGATGGCCGCATCCTTGGTCATGAGGGTGTAGGTATTGTTACTAAAATTGCTGATGATGTTACTTCACTAAAGATAGGTGACCGTGTAAGTATTGCATGGATGTTCCAATCTTGTGGACGTTGTGAATATTGCGTAACGGGGAGAGAAACATTCTGCCGTGAAGTGAAAAATGCTGGTTATTCAGTAGATGGTGGTATGGCTGAACAATGTATTGTTACAGCTGATTATGCGGTGAAGGTACCAGAAGGATTGGATCCTGCTCAAGCATCATCAATCACATGTGCGGGCGTAACTACATATAAAGCTATAAAAGTATCAGACATTAAACCTGGTCAACCTATCGTAATCTATGGTTGTGGTGGATTAGGTAACCTAGCTATTCAATATGCTAAAAACGTATTTGGTGCAAAGGTAATTGCAGTAGATATCAATGACGACAAATTAGCCTTAGCAAAAGAAGTTGGTGCTGATATGACTATCAATCCGATTTCTCAAGGTCCTGCTGATAAGATTGTGCAAGAGGAGTTTGGTGGTGCTTATGCTGCTGTAGTAACAGCAGTTTCTAAAGTAGCATTCAACTCAGCAGTTGATGCAGTACGTGCTTGCGGTAAAGTAGTTGCGGTAGGTTTACCAGTAGAAACTATGGATTTAAACATTCCACGACTTGTATTAGACGGGATTGAAGTAGTTGGTTCTCTAGTTGGTACTCGTAAGGATCTGGAGGAGGCATTTATGTTCGGCGCAGAAGGAAAAGTAGTGCCAGTTGTTCAAACGTGTTCTCTAGATAAAGTACAAAATGTATTCGAAGAAATGGAACAAGGTAGAATTCAAGGACGTATGGTAATCGATTTTAAACAGCATAATTGTGATTGTAAATAATTCATTTTAAATATAAAAAGCATGAGTCTAGCAAAGGATATGTAAAAAAGTTAGACGGCATAAAAAAGATGATCCCTCGTATTCAATAGGGATCATCTTTTTTATATTCTACTAATATCAATGCCAATTAATATTTGATTGATGAGACATGATTAAAAGTTCACTTTATTTGCAAACGAAAAAGAATCTTTATTTTTAACAAATTTTTTATGATCTGGAACGGTTTGAATTGCTACAACTTGCGAATCTCTTGCTTTCAGTGCATCTTGAATCCCGATTGTCATAAGCTTAATAAAAAGAATCGTAATAAAGAATGAAACGAGAGTATAAAAAATAATCCACCATGAAAGATGCATTTCATAACGATTTAATCCAATAAGACCTGCCCAATCATTAGATAGAGAAACAGGTTTGGGTACTCCGTCATAGAGTTCCCGCATTTGTATCCCGCCAATTACAATGTTAAGCAACGCTAAATGGATAACGAGTATGAGTGCTTGGACGATATGTTCCATGAATAACACAAATAAGCGATCAAGTAATAAGACTCGTAAATGTTTTTTGATAATATGAAAACGGCTAGCACCCAGTAATTGTGAACTTAAAATGTAATCTCGTTTCATAAATTCATCAACCTCAGAGGAGATATATAAAGAAAGTGTAGGTAGAGCGACGAAAATAAGTACGAGAACTTGATAAAACGTAAATGAAATATTTGGATCTAATCTATCAGCATTTGATGTAATTACAATATTAACGGGCGTGATGAGTATGAATGCGATAAATAGAGTTGGGATATAATAAAAAACTTCTGAGCATGCCTGGAAAAATCTCTTGAATCTTGGAGCGTATAAACTTAAGAGGATTCCTATACATGTTCCGCATAAAATTCGAAAGAAGCTAATTGCCACGGCTAATAAAATGGTGAATTTTGCTCCTTCTACAATTTGTAAGAAAACAGACTCTCCAAAACGATCAGATCCAAAAGGTGGCATTAACGATGGCGAAAAGGGGGCCTTTCCAAGTAATTCGTTATTGTCATTGTAAAGTAACTGAGGAGGTTTTGGGATGTTATCTTTAAAGAACCAACTATAAATAAAACTAGCTGAAACAAGTATGAATAGATAAGTAAACCCGATTAAAAATCGTTTTGATTTCCAAATAGATTTCATAATGCTGCTCCTTTCAATTGCTTTTGCCATCTATTCATCATGAATGAGATTATTTGAAAAATGGCATAAAACGGTAAAATAATCATAACAAGTATGATAAATGCAGCTGGAGGTGATATAAACGCCTTCTTAAATAAAAATTGAATAATGCCTTCCATATTAAAAACAAATTCTAAAATGAATAAGTTAGAAAGTAAGAAAACAAAAATCGTTTTTAAATGGTGAAAGAAGTGGATAGATATATTTTTGAATAAATGAATGCATAGTATATAACTTGATGAAAGTCCTTTTCCATATGCAACCTCTACGTAATGTTTTTCATGTTCTTCTTTTATGTATAACACCATCATCCGAAACATTTGTAATGTAGGTAAGACTGCTAAAGATAAAATAGGGAGTAAATAAGCTCGATTTTCATTAAAAGAAATAATGGTGACAGGAGATTCCCCGAATTTCTGAAGTACCCATATGAAAAATATTTGCAAACAAATCATCATCATCATATCAGGGACAGCTTCTAATATGAACACAATTCGGTTTATCCATTTTTTTATATAATCTTTTGCTAAAAAATAAAAAAATGCCATACTAGATGATAGAAAGAGTGCAAGCAAAAAGGCTATAAATAATACAGTAAATGAATATAGGTAGGGTTCTAAAACAGTTGGAAATAATGGTGTCTTTTTGAAATGACCAAATTTCGGGTCTGATCCTATAACTACTAATGATTCAGGGGAGAAAACCTGTTTTAACATAGTAACGATCTGATTAAAAAAATGAATTGGTTGAAAAGTGAATCCCTGTTGAGTGATAAATAAATAAGGTAAATTTAGTAATAGTAAGAGTGATAAAAGAATTGATGAAAGTTTTATTGTGAATTGAGATATTTTATATAACATTAAATCCCTCCGACATCTTTTTACAACATTATACAATAAAATTCATATTTTGTTTTGATTTTTCAGAAAAATATAAATACTATTAGATTTTATAGTATGGGACATATATTTACAAGGTAAAAAAGTGATAGTAGGGAGCCACGCCCTATGTCCATCAAGCTAAGAAAACGAGAACTTATATATTATTATCTTTAGGTGGAGGGGAAAGAATGTTTGATAAATTAAAAAGGTTATTTAAAAAAGATAAAGAGAATGATTAAGAAGATGAGAGGTACATTTTGGTTTGAAAAAAATTTTCTTTTCATAACTTGATTTATGAAAAAATATTTTATATACTAATTCATGTAAACGGTTTACTAGATCGTATTTTGCTAGAAACGAAGGGAAGGTTCGCATGGAAACAAGGGGGAGAGTAATCGGGGTTGACATCGGTACCACAAGTACGAAAACGGTTGTATTCACTGAAAAAGGAAAAGTCGTTGCTTCACATGCAATTGATTATCCAATTATTCAACCGAAGGTCGGATGGGCTGAGCAAGATCCTGATGTAATATGTGCTGCTGTATATAAAACTGTAAGCGTTGCCATTGAAAAGGGTAATGTGTCACCGGAAGATATTTCTTCTATCGGGATTAGTACAGCGATGCATGCCTTAATTGCTGTAGATGAAAACGGTGCGCCGTTAACGCGCTCTATTATTTGGGCAGATAATAGAAGCACAAAGCAATCAGAAAAACTATTACAACAAATGAATGGTCATGACATTTATAGAAGAACTGGTACACCGATTCATCCGATGTCACCACTTTCTAAATTATTGTGGATGAAAGAAGAAGAAACGGAGTTATTCAGAACTGCTCATAAATTTATTTCCATTAAAGAGTATGTCATTTATCAATTATTTTCACGCTATGTAGTTGATTATTCTATCGCATCTGCTACAGGGTTATTTAATTTAAAAACATTAAACTGGGATGAAGATGTTTTAACTATGTTAAATATGTCACCAGAACAATTATCAACACCTGTACCAACTACATATATTTTATCGGGAATGAAGCCGGAATTAGCACAAAAGATGGGTATTAGTGAGGATACTCCAGTTGTTATTGGTGCAAGTGATGGTGTTCTTGCAAATGTAGGTGTCGGTGCAATATCACCTGGCTCAGCTGCAATTACGATCGGGACAAGTGGTGCGGTTCGAACAATTTCATCGAGTGTTAATACAGATGAAAAAGGAAGAACTTTTTGTTACGCATTAACAGATGAGCACTGGGTGATCGGCGGACCAACGAATAACGGTGGAATATTACTTAGATGGTTACGTGATGAATTTGGTAGCCCAGAGCAAGAGGTAGCAAGAAAGCTTGGAATTGATCCTTATGATTTATTAATTAAGTATGCAGAAAGTGTACCAGCTGGAGCAGATGGATTACTATTTTTACCGTTTCTATCTGGAGAACGTGCACCCTACTGGAATGCAAATGCTCGAGGTACATTCTTCGGGATAAACCTTCAGCATAAACGTGAACATTTCATACGAGCAGTTATGGAAGGTGTTTGTATGAGTGTGTATTCAGTAGCACTTGCCATTCGAGATTGTACAGGGCCACTTACTGAAATACGTGTTTCAGGAGGCTTTGCGAAATCTGCATTTTGGAGACAAATGTTATCTGACATGATGGGGAAAGAATTGCTTGTTCCAGAAAGTCATGAAGCATCTGCGCTTGGGGCAGCAGCACTTGCTTTGTATGCAATCGGGAAAATTGATTCTCTTGAAGAGGTGAAGGATTGGATTGATATTGTCCATCACCATGTACCGAATAAAGAAAATACGGCTTTATATTTAGAGATGTTTTATATGTATGAACGACTTTACAATCGTTTGAAAGAAGAATTTGATTGTATAGCTGCTTTCCAACGTAAACAATAGGGGGATTGGGAGAAATGGTAGTTGGGATCGTACTAGCGGCTGTTGTTATATTACTTTTACTAATTACGGTAGTAAAATGGCATCCATTTGTCGCGTTAATTTTAACAGCAATCGGAGTTGGGCTAGCAATGGGGATGCCCTTAATTGGAACTTCACCACAACATCCGGGGATTATCGATTCTATTAAATTAGGTCTTGGTAATACGTTAGGGTTTTTAGCGATTGTTTTAGCTTTAGGAACAATGCTTGGAAAAATGATGGCTGAGTCTGGCGGTGCTGAACGAATTGCAAACACATTAATTGGACGTTTTGGGAAAAAGCGTGTTCACTGGGCAATGATGTTCGTTGCATTTTTAGTAGGGATTCCGGTGTTTTTCCAAGTTGGATTTGTACTATTAATTCCGTTAGTATTTACAATTGCGTTAGAAACAGGGGTATCACTTATTACAATCGGAATTCCGCTAGTAGCAGGTCTTTCGGTTGTACACGGACTTGTTCCACCGCATCCAGCAGCAATGGCAGCGGTAGGTATATTTAAAGCAGATGTAGGGAAGACAATTTTATATGCATTAATTGTCGGACTTCCAACTGCAATAATTTCAGGTCCGCTTTATGGGAAATGGATCGGTGCTCGTATACATAAAGAAGTACCATTAGAAATAGCGGAGCAATTTATTGAAAGAGATAAGAAGAAGGAACTTCCTAGTTTCGGAAATACATTGTTTACTATTTTACTTCCAGTATTTCTTATGCTTGGTGCATCCATTGCGGAAGTAGCGTTAAGCAAAACGAGTCAACTTGCACAAGTATTGCACTTTATTGGAGATCCAATAGTCGCATTATTAATTGCAACGATATATTCTTTCTTTAGTCTTGGCTATGCAAAAGGATTTTCTAAAGACAAAGTCTTACAATTTACAAACGATTGCTTAGGGCCGATTGCAAACATACTGTTAGTTATCGGTGCAGGGGGCGCATTTAATAAAGTGTTATTAGATTCTGGGATTGGAACTACAATTGCGGAGATGGCGAAAGAATCGCATATTTCACCGATATTATTAGGTTGGGGAATTGCTGCACTTATCCGAGTTGCAACGGGATCGGCTACTGTTTCTATGATGACAGCAGCTGGAATTGTAGCACCGATTGCAGCAAGTGCACCAGGAGTAAATGTAGAGTTACTGGCACTTGCAACAGGAGCAGGGTCATTAATTTTATCGCATGTAAATGATTCAGGATTTTGGATGATTAAAGAGTATTTCGGAATGACTGTGAAAGAAACATTATTAACATGGACTGCAATGGAGACAATATTATCTGTTGTAGCACTTGGGCTAATTTCGTTATTAAATATATTTGTATAGAATGGGAGATTGATTAATATGAAACTAGGTTTAATTGGATTAGGAAAAATGGGATTCCCATTAGCTGAACACTTACATGAAGACAAGCATGAAGTAGTTGTATACGATGTAAATAATGAGCTTGTTGAAAAGGCAGGGGAATTAGGGATTACTGCCCGTCATACGTTAAAAGAAATGATTGCTGAACTAGAAGCACCTCGTACAATTTGGGTAATGGTACCTGCAGGAGAAGTTGTCGAGTCAGTACTAAAAGATGTATATCCATTATTAGAGGAAGGCGATATCGTTATTGAAGGCGGAAATTCATTCTATAAGGATACGTTACGCCGTGCTGAAGAAGCGAAAAGCTTTGGTTTACATTATGTAGATATCGGTACATCAGGCGGTGTGGAAGGAGCTAGATACGGTGCTTGCTTAATGGTTGGTGGAGAAAAAGAAATTTATGATCAACTAGAACCTTTATTTAAAGATTTAGCAGTAGAAAATGGTTATTCATATGCAGGCCGCGTCGGTAGTGGGCATTTCTTAAAAATGGTTCATAACGGTATTGAATACGGAATGATGCAAGCAATCGCTGAAGGATTTGAAGTACTAGATAAAAGTGATTTTGATTTCAATTATGAAGATGTTGCAAAAGTATGGGCGAACGGATCAGTTATCCGTGGTTGGTTAATGGACTTAACTGAAAAAGCATTTGCAGATGATCCAAAACTTGATGGCATTAAAGGTGTAATGAACTCTTCAGGAGAAGGGAAATGGACTGTTGAAACTGCGCTTGAATTACAAGCAGCGGCACCAGTTATCGCTATGTCATTATTTATGCGCTACCGTTCACAAGAAGATGATACATTCCACGGAAAAGTGGTTTCTGCACTTCGTAATCAATTCGGTGGACATGAGGTTGTGAAAAAATAGGAAATATTAGTTTTGTGAAACTCATACGAAAGTATGAGTTTTTTTTATTTCTCATACTATTTAATGAAAGTTTTTCCCTCTTTTTACTGTGTTTTGTATAGAAATTTCTGATAATATATAAATATAACTTGAAAACAAAGGGGAGAAATAATTATGAAACTAGTCGTTATTAACGGTACACCAAGAAAATTCGGTAGAACTCGCGTTGTGGCAAAATATATTGCAGAGCAATTTGAAGGGGAGTTATACGATTTAGCAGTAGCGGAATTGCCTTTATATAATGGAGAAGAATCACAACGTGAATTAGAGGCAGTAAAAAAATTAAAAGCTTTAGTGAAAGCTGCGGATGGCGTAGTACTATGTACACCAGAATATCATAACGCGATGAGCGGAGCGCTGAAAAATTCGTTAGACTACTTAAGTAGCAGTGAATTCATCCATAAACCTGTCGCATTGCTAGCAGTTGCTGGAGGAGGTAAAGGGGGAATAAACGCATTAAATAGTATGCGCACTGTCGCTAGAGGCGTTTACGCAAATGCAATCCCAAAACAAGTAGTACTTGATGGATTACATGTGCAAGATGGTGAACTGGGAGAAGATGCAAAACCATTAATTCATGATTTAGTTAAAGAATTAAAAGCATATATGAGCGTATATAAAGAGGTGAAAAAACAACTAGGAGTTGAGTGATATGTCCTCTCTTTATTATGATTCTCGCTTGTACTACATTCTAGGAGCCAATAGTTTATCTGCTATTGGCTCTGGGATTGTTATGATAACGATTCCGTGGCTATTGATTAAGGAAAGTGGGGGAGAGACAACGTTTGGGTATATTTCTATCGTTGCAACTCTCATCATGTTTTTACTAACACCATTCATTGGGCAAAGCATAGATCGTTTTTCAAGAAAATCTTTATTGTTATGTAACGAAGGTATCGGGATAGCCATTATAGGAATGATGGCTATTTGGGGATTTGCTGGGCAATCATACAATTCTATTCATTACATTATTATTTATATAGCAGGTTCTTTCTATTATCTATTATTCTATCCCACAATATTTGCATTTAACCAAGAAATATTTCAATCAGAGCATTATAAAAGTTTAAGTGGCACGATGGAAATACAAGGACAATTAACGCAAGTTATTTCAGGTGCAGCTGCTAGCTTTTTAATTGAGATTATTTCTTTGAAATGGATCTTGTTAGTGGATATGTTAACTTTTGCAGGAGCATTTTTCCTGTTCTTATGTATACCATATGTAAAGAAAAAAGAAGTAAAAGGGAAAGTAACCTTTAAGAAGCAATTGTTCGAAGGAATTCACTTTATGAAAAAGCGCCCTAAGTTATTTTGGTTTTTACTCGCGACTTATATGCCGTTTATCGGTGTCATGATGGCAAATTATTTAATCCCAGTATATATTTCAGATATACTCAAAGCTAGTGCCTCTGTATACGCAATTGAAGGTATGATGTACGGTGTCGGAGCGGTTCTTGCAGGAATAAGTATTCCAATCATGATGAAATATGTCAAAACAGAAGTTTCAATCGTTATGACGATGTTCATTTATGTAATTTCAATTACCGTAATGATTATTGAGCCTTCCATTATGTTATTATATGGACTAGCGATTTTTCATGCGATTGGAAATGCTGGAACGAGAGTGGCGAGAAATGTATTGATGATGGAAGAAATTCCAAATGAAGTAATGGGACGTGTGGACAGCTTATTTCGATTAATTGGTACAGGAATTCGAATTGTATTATTAATGTTGTTTACGGCAGGCGTATCTAAAGCAGGGGTGATGATCCCGTTTTATGTACTGAGCTGTATATTGATCCTATCATTAGGGATTGCTTTTTATTATGTAATTTCAAAACGTAAAACGGAAGCGGATGTGTCTAATAAATCAATTGTTTAAAAAATACTTCTGCCTCCTTTTCTTTTTCTATATAATAAAAAGAAAGGGAGTGTTAACTTATTTATGAACAAATGGATATTGCTTATAATCTTATTACTACCGCCGCTATACATCATTTATATGACGTTTCGAATGAATAAAGTTGCTCGTGAAACATTGAGTAATCACTCTCCATACGTTCTTATATTAGGTGCAAAGTTATTTGGAGATAGACCGTCTTTATCTCTTCAAAATCGTTTGGATATAGCGTTGGAATATTTACATGCTCACCCTGAGGTGAAAGTAATTGTTTCAGGTGGTCAAGGGGAAGATGAAGATATACCGGAAGCTCACAGTATGAGAAACTATTTAATGGTACATGGTATAGATGAGAATCGTATTTTAATTGAAGACCGCTCTACAAATACGTATGAAAATTTAAAGTTTAGTATGGATTTATATGATGTAAAGCATGCGGTAGTTGTAAGTAATACGTATCATTTATATCGAACGAAAATAATTGCAAAGCGTTTAGGGATAAAGATGGAAGCTTTGGCTGCTGAAACACCGAGACGCTCTAAGAAAAAAGCGTATGTGCGTGAATATGCTGCAATTATGAAAACAATATTGTTCGACCGTTAGAGCTCAAATGAGAGCTCTTTTTTTGTATAATAAAGCGTATCATTTGAAATGAATGCTATATTCCATCAAAATAAAGGAAACAACATGAAAGGAGTTGTGTCTGTGATTCAATTTAATCATGTGTCAAAAGCGTATGAAGATGGCACAAAAGCAGTGGATTCATTACATTTAGAAATTAAAAAAGGAGAATTTTTTGTTCTCATTGGTCCGAGTGGTTGCGGGAAAACAACGACAATGAAGATGATTAACCGTTTAATTGAAACGACGGAAGGATCAATTTTAATCGATGGAAAAGATATTCAACAATATAACATAAACGAACTACGTTGGAATATAGGGTACGTGTTGCAGCAGATTGCGCTGTTTCCACATATGACAATTGCTGAAAATATTGCAGTTGTCCCTGAAATGAGAAAATGGACCAAAAAGGAAATAAAAGCACGTGTCGATGACTTGCTACAGATGGTTGGGCTCGATCCAGATGTATATCGTGATCGCATGCCAGATGAATTGTCGGGAGGACAGAAACAACGTGTTGGTGTCGTACGGGCATTAGCCGCAAACCCGAAAATTGTACTTATGGACGAACCATTTAGTGCGTTAGATCCGTTAAGTAGGGAGCAGCTTCAGAAGGATATCGTACAACTGCAAAAAAAGATTCAAAAAACAATCGTGTTTGTAACGCACGATATGCAAGAGGCTTTATCACTTGGTGATCGTATTTGTGTAATGAAAGAAGGAAAAGTTGTTCAATTAGATACACCAGAAGGAATTATACATAACCCGAAAAATGAGTTTGTAGAGGAGTTCATTGGAAATCGTGGACGACCTTGGTATGAGGGGAAGAGTATAGAAGAGGTATTGCCGCTAGACGAGGGTATACGAGTTGAAGGGAATGCTTTATCTTTACATTCGTCATTACAAGAAGCACTAGTCCGCTTACAAACTGAAGAGTCAGTGCCGGTTGAAGAGCATGGTCAATATGTTGGAGCGTTAACAAGTCGTCATATTGTCAATTACATTGTTGAACAAATGAAGGAAAGAGGCTAAACAGTGACTGATTTTATTCAAACGTTCCAAGAACGAAAAGTAGAATTGCTAAGTGCATTAAGTGAGCATTTACAAATATCGCTTATTTCACTATTTTTTGCAGTAATTATTGCAGTGCCGCTCGGCATTATATTAACGAGAAAAGAACGAATGGCTGAATTTATTATAGGGACTTCTGCTGTTATGCAGACAGTGCCCTCACTTGCTTTACTTGGACTATTAATTCCGTTAGTAGGAATTGGAAAACTGCCAGCTATAATCGCATTAGTTGTGTATGCACTATTACCTATTTTACGAAATACATATACAGGAATACGGGAATTAGATGAATCACTTATAGAAGCGGCGAGAGCTATGGGGATGAATAGCTGGAAAAGATTATGGAAGGTAGAGCTTCCGCTCGCATTGCCAATTATTATGGCTGGTATTCGTACAGCGATGGTATTAATTGTTGGAACGGCTACATTAGCTGCTTTAATAGGCGCTGGTGGGCTCGGTAAGCTCATATTATTAGGTATAGATCGAAATGACCATGCGCTTATCATTTTAGGGGCCGTACCAGCTGCGTTACTCGCTTTATTCTTTGATATAGTACTTCGCATACTTGAGAGCCCGAAACGCTCTTCTAAGCGCGTTATATTGACGATATGTATAGTTGTAGTAATGATAGCTGCTCCATTTCTTTGGAATACCGAAAAGAAAGACATAGTTATTGCTGGTAAACTTGGATCTGAACCAGAAATATTAATTCAAATGTACAAGCAACTTATTGAACAGGATACAGATTTACAAGTGGAATTAAAGCCAGGCCTTGGAAAAACAGCATTTGTATTCGAAGCGTTAAAATCAGGTGAAGTAGATATATACCCAGAATTTTCAGGTACAGCTTTATCTACTTTCGTGAAAGAAGAACCGAAAAGTACAAATCGTGATGAAGTATATGAACAAGCTCGTATTGGAATGGAAAAGAAATATAATATGGTTATGTTAAAGCCAATGGAGTATAACAATACATACGCACTAGCCATGCCGAAAAAAATAGCAGATCAAAATAACATAAATACAATTTCTGATTTAGGAAAAATTGCACAGGAAGCTAAAGTAGGATTTACATTAGAATTTGCTGATCGTGAAGATGGTTATAAAGGAATGCAAAAATTATATAACTATAAGTTTTCAAATGTTAAAACGATGGAACCGAAACTGCGCTATAGTGCAATACAATCGGGAGATGTTAACGTAATCGATGCATATTCAACAGATAGTGAATTGGAGCAATATGGGCTTAAAGTGCTAAAAGATGATAAAGGACTATTCCCGCCTTATCAAGGAGCACCATTATTAAGAAAAGAGACGTTACAGAAATATCCTGAACTCGAAAAAGTATTAAATGAATTATCTGGAAAGATTACAGATGAAGAAATGAGAAAAATGAATTATGAAGTAAATGTGAATGGGAAAAGTAGCGAAGAAGTCGCAAAACAATTTTTACAAAAAGAGAAGTTACTTCGTTAATTTTACAATAAATATACAATTTTATATATATGAAATGACCGTTCATTACAAAATGAACGGTTTTTTTGTGCATACTTATACATTTTTTCAAAAAAGTATTCCATTTTTCTTCATTTTCTTTTAGAATAAGTAATGTTTTCCTGAAAAAATATAAGAGAAACGTCTATTAGAGAAAAAGGTGACTTTAATAGTTGAACGAACATAACACCTAGAATGACAGATGGGGTGGTACAAATAGAAAAGAAGTTAGGATTTTTTCCGTTAATCGCATTAGTAGTTGGAACGATGGTTGGTGGCGGTGTTTTTAGTTTACCGCATGATTTAGCAGTAGGAGCAAATAGTGGTGCAACGATAATTGGTTGGTGTATTACAGCAATGGGAATGATTCCACTTGCGCTCGTATATCAAACGTTAGCAAGACAAAAACCGGAGCTTGAGGGCGGAATTTATAGTTATGCACGAGCTGGATTCGGTGAATATATTGGTTTTAACAGTGCTTGGGGATACTGGCTAGCAGGGATTTTAGGGAATGTTGCAACAATTATGTTACTGTTTAGTACATTAGGTTACTTCTTCCCAATTTTTAAAGGCGGAAATAATGTTGCGTCAATCGTAGGTGCATCACTTTTATTATGGACATTGCATTTTCTAATTTTATTTGGAATTCGTGAAGCTTCCATTATGAATGTTATCGCAACGATTGGGAAATTAGTTCCGATTTTATTATTTATTGTCGTGATGGTAACAGCGTTTCGCTGGGATACATTTACACATGACTTTTGGGGCGAAGGAACTATCTCAGTTTCCTCTGTACTAGGTCAAGTGAAAAATACAATGCTTGTAACCCTTTGGGTGTTCATTGGGGTTGAAGGAGCAGTTGTATTATCAGGAAGAGCTAAAAATAGTAGAGACGTTGGAAAAGCGACAGTACTTGGACTTATTTTAGTAATGTCTATTTATATTTTAATTTCTGTTCTGTCAATGGGAGCCATGACAAGAAAAGAACTTTCAGTATTAGAGACTCCTTCAATGGGACATGTATTAGAACATGTTGTTGGGCCATGGGGTGCAATGGCAATTAATATTGGATTAGTTGCGTCACTTGTAGGTACATTAATTGGCTGGTTTTTACTTGTTTCTGAAATTTCTCACGTAGCAGGAAAAGACGGCGTGTTTCCGAAAGTCTTTACGAAAACAAATAAGAAACAAACGCCGCATATGGCATTGTGGATTTCAAATATCGTTGCCCAAACTATATTTATAATCGTTCTGTTTTCGCAATCGACATATCAAATTATGTATTTTATTGCGTCAACATCTATATTACTGCCGTACTTATTATCAGCGCTATTTCAATTGAAATTAGTCATCACGAAAGAGTTGAAAGTTGCGAGAGTAAAAAATGGATTGTTAGCATTAATTGCTTCCCTATACTCTGTATGGTTAATTTATGCAGCTGGTTTAAAGAATTTATTGCTTGTTTCAATCGTATATGGTATTGGGATTCTCGTGTATATGTTTGCAAGAAAAGAAAAAGGGAATCGTTGTTTTGCAGGCAAAGAGCGATATGTGATGTGGGCAATTGTTATTGCAGCTATTACATCACTTTATATGTTACTGATAGGAACTATAAAAATGTAAAAGTCCTTTTAATTTAAAGGGCTTTTTTCCTTGTCTAGAGAATATTTAATACATAAGATATTCAGGAGGGATGAAAATGGAAGAAAAAGAACAGTTGTCTAGAATTATGGATTTAGCTAGTGATTTAAGGAAAGTATTAGTACAAGAATCTTTTTTTAATCATCATCCTGAACTTCGAGGCGTGATTGAAAATTTAGCGAGTTCTGTAGAGAATTTGGCGAGTTTGCAGCAAAATAAAGATGAAAATGCCGAAGATCGATTACGGTACGTACTTGCTAAAATGAAAATCGCTCATAATGCCATTTTACAAGAAAAAAAAGCATTTCCTTCTCATAAATATACGTTTTAATTTTGAACCTGACGGATGACGTCAGGTTTTTTATTTCTAGTTTTAGATTGTAGTTCATACAATAAGAATAGTATGAAAAAAAGAAGGTGACTACGTTGAAATTACATAAAGCTCTTCATCCAAGTTTTATAAAGCGAATGTATTATATGAGGTTTATTGGGAAGTTTGCAAAAGCTGAGGGGGAGAAGAATGGAGAAAATTTCTTTGTACAATGTCTTTCTTCAATACCTTTAACTTTACAAGAGTTATTTCCGACTGGAAAATATTTGTTTGAAGGATTATGCAGTAATAAAAAGAATGAAAAAATCTTTACTGATTTAAAGAAGCATAAATTAGAAAAGCAACTGGTTATGTTTCGTCTTTATTATGATCGTGGAAATTTATTTCTGGAATTAATATGCACAGAAGAGCCTCGGGAAATAGCATCTTCATATAAAGTGATTCCTTCACCAAAGGTCTCAAATTATAAAAAGAGAGCGTCTTTGGAACGGAAGTTAAGCAACGGTTATTTATCATTTCTTATGCCTAAATTACCAAAAGACTTTGAGCCTCCAGAATTATTGTGGCATGAAGGAAGGCTATATGGAAATTTATCGTTAAAATCATCAATAAGTTCAATTTCATATTTTGAGCAAAGAAAAGAATGCAAATATATTGAAATAAACGATTGGATGAAACATGTAGAAATAGCAGTAGATGATCATTTATATTTTGTAAGTGAAAATGTGTATGACCAACTAAATAAACGAATTGCTGAAGAAGGTAAGTTAGTTGAAGTAGAAGATATTAAAATGCAAAAGGATGACTGGGAATGGGATGAGCGTGAATCCTCTTTTTTGCAGTATGTACAAAGTATGGTTCGTAATAAAGGATTATATTTGGATGATACAGATATATATAATTTTCACATTAGTATTAAAACCAATATGTTAACAATTGTTGGTGGTATACCAGGTGTTGGGAAATCACGCTTTGTGCAAGCTTATGCAGAATCACTTGGTTTACGTTATGGGGAAGAATTAATTTGGATTCCGATTTCACCATCGTATCAAGAACCACATGATATTCTCGGTTACCTTCATCCGAATGGTAATTTTATTGAAAGTGAAACGAAGTTAGTTCGGACATTGTTAAAGGCTAAAGAAAATCCAAATCAATTGTATATAATTGTGTTCGATGAAATGAACATGTCACATATTGAGCATTGGTTTACTCCGTTTCTATCCGTTCTTCAACTTGAAAAGAAAAATCGTATTTTGAGTTTGTATGAGAAAGTACAAGAAATAGAAAATCAAATTCCACCTTCAGTGGAAATTGGTGAGAATATTATTTTCGTAGGCACTGTAAATTTTGATGAAACGACGAAAGAGCTTTCCGATCGATTATTAGATCGAACAAATTTGATTGAATTACAAAAAATTCCATTTTGCGAGATGAGTATAGAACATGAGAAAGTTGTTCAGCAACCTCCGCTGAAAGTAACAACGGGAGAATTTCGACTCAATTGGTTTAGGAATAAAGAGATGATCGAAGTGTATACTGAAGAGGAATTAGAGTTATTGGATAAGTTACATGATGTATTATCATCACACGATATATCAAAAGGAATTTCTTTCCGATGTGCAAGCGCAATCGCTACGTATTTGCAAAATATACCGTTCCAAAATAATCAGTCTTATATGATTAGCAGGGAAGAAGGTTTTGATTTGCAAATAAAGCAGCGTGTATTAACGAAATTAAGGGGGACAGAAATGACAGTGGGCCCTCTACTTTCTGAAGAAGCAAAAAGGGGAGCGACATTGATACCACTTTTACAGTCTCCGCTTGCAAATCGTGTATCTACATTTGAACATTCTTTAGCTTATATAAGACAAAAGCGTAGAGAACTGGAGCTGTATGGCTATGCAAAATGAGGAGCGTTATGAAACAGCAATCGTCGATACGAAAGAAACGCTCCCGTTTGTATTGAAGCTAATTATTGGTACTGAGGGGAAAGGCGATTTTATCCTTTTAAACCGGCTTTGTACGTCTACTACAGCATTAGTTCAATGTATTTATAAAGTACAGGAATTAAAACCACTGAAATTACATTTCCATTATCAAAATCCAATGGACGTTACATTCATATGGAATAAAGTATATGAGGGACAAAAGAATATAAAAGAGTCACAATATGAATTAAATGAAAAAAAACAAAGAGTATTAGTGTATGAACATGGAAAAACTGAATTTTTTTATCCGTGGCGCTGTGGCTTATACCATTTTGAAGTGCGTATAGAAGATAAAACTTATTATGGTGCGTTTCAAGTGGTTCCTAAAAACTTTTTTGATGACCAATTTGAAATGATTCAAGATTATGTGAAGTCAATTTTAAACGAGTTAATTTTAGATAGAGGTTATTACAAGAAAACTTTCTTAGCACTTAGCGATATTGAAGATTCTTCTTATTTGGTATTGTTAAGAAAGTTGCCACAAAAAATGAAAAGAATAAAACAAATTTTTAAAAAAGTAGAATCGAATGCGGAATTTGTACACGAATATGAATGGGAAACGAAAGCGCGGAAGACAACGAGAAAAACTGCCATTATGACAGAAAGAAAGCTTTATGCGAAATATTACAACCGTAAATTTAAGGAGCAAAAAAATAGTATTGAAAATGCATTTCTTAAATTTAAAACGATGCAATTCTATTATTATTTACTTGAAGCAGAAATTTTTGTACGTAAAACTATTGAAATACTAGAAGGAGAAAAGAAGAAAAAGTCAGATGAATTTCAAGCTGTTAAAACAATTATGAAAACGATTGAACGAAATGGATCCGTGACGGATAGGGAAAAACAAAAATATAGAAATCTACATTTACTGAAAGAAGCAGATTTACGGAAAAGTTCTGTGAAAATACAAGAATATAAAATATTAGCTCATATCGTATATGAAAGTGTGCAATACTTTCGAAATTTATTGTATTCTCCATTTTGGAGGGAAGTTTCTGAAACAGCTACCATTAATTCGAACACTTTATCTATACCGCATCAACAATTAATCCACCATTTAGAATTGTTACCGCAACATACGGAGCAACCCCCATCTTTATTATTCGTATATAAACCAACGTTTTTAGTGTATGAGTATTACGCTTTTTTTATCGTTATTTCTATATTAGAACAAATCGGATTTGAAGATAAGAATCCTATTCGTGAACAAATACAAGAACATTTTTATTTAGACGGATTACAAGATGGAACGACAGTGATTTTACATCGAGATGATATAAAAGTGTACGTCGCGTTTAATGATTTAATTGAAACACACCCTCTTATTGCACTAAGCAAAGGAAGTAATTTTTATAACGGAGAGGACACAAAGAAGCCGGATATTCGTTTAGATTGTTATGTAAAGGAAGAAGAGAAGTATGTATATAAATCTTCTATTATTATCGAAGTGAAATACAGCCCTATGTACAATATTTTTCAGCCTGTCGGTAATACGAAAGCAACGGAGCAAATGTATAAATACTGGTCTATTAAGTATGTAGAAGAACAGAATGGTAAACGAATTTTTAAGCGAAGAGCGATTTATGAAGTGATTTGTGTATATCCAGGTAGCCATATGCATAGTAAAAAAATTGAATCTGGATGTGGAGTGTTTTTACAACTATATCCATATAAAACGAAACAAGGAGAAGAGAAGTTGGCTGGGAAGCATGGGATGATTCAAATTTTTGAGAAATGGTTAAAAAGTAATAAAATGTAAAAGAAATCCTTTTTAATGAAGGATTTCTTTAGGTTAAGAAGAATTATATGCAGTACGGAAAGACACATTATACGGTTCGAACTTGATAGTGATTATCATTTTTTTATTAGAGTAATTGAATCTTGTTATGTTTGTAACAGTATGGGGAATTAAGGGGTTTTGCATGTGTATTAATGACTAATAAGTAGGAATTTAATTCATTTTGCAGAATATAATAAGACATAAATATTTTTAGTTGCATACGAAGATTTGTTCTTATATGATAGTAAGTGAAAGCGTTATCAAAAACAGAGCGGCGATGGGAAAGGCGGTTAAATATGTTCCAGCGTGTTCAAACAAAGGAAGAGCATTTTTGGTTCGAGCAACTGTGGGGAGATTTTTGTGAAGAAAGAAACTTAATGTTTGTAGAACGTAATTTAAATCCATCACGATTTTTATTAATAGAAGATGAACATCATATTGGTACAGTAGAATGTATTAAGTTTACAGTACCTGAACAATCAAATTCTGAGTTTTTCTATCCGTTTTCTAAAAATGATTTAGTGAAAGATTTGAAAAATGTGTATGAAATAGGAAAGTTAAGTATTGCGAAAACGTCTCGGGGGAGAGGACATTTCAAAAGGCTGGCAGCTATTTTATTTATGCATGCGTTAGAGACGAAAGCGGAATGGTATATTGCAGCAGTTACAAAAAGAATGTATATGTATTTACTTACACTCGGTTTTCCAATCGAACCGATAGATAGTCCATTCCAGTTTCATGATACTTTACAAGGTGTACCAGTGCGAATTCATGCTCGAAAAGGGGCTACACATCTGTATTCTTTGAAAGAATTCCGTGATATTATTCAAGGGAATGCTCATGCGCAGGCACTTATTGCAGAATACAGTAAAAATATTATGTTAACAAAATGAAAATATATGAATATGTATAGTATGAAGAAGAGTTACTTATTACGGGCATCTGTTTTCATACAAAAAGTAGACCCTTATTCTCAGAATAAGGGTCTAAAATATTATAGTCCAAATATACTAAAAATCATTTTACGACGCTTCGGTTTCTTTTCTCTTTCATATGTTGGTTTTGCATCAGGAGTAATGTATATTGGTTCTTCTTTTTTTAGGGCAGCTTCTAGTTTTTGAATTCGTTCTAACATTTCCTCTATTTCGCGGCGATGTTGTAAAAGTTGGTATGTAACGACATCATTTGCTTTATCTTGCATTTGTTCTTCCATTCGATCTAGTCTTCTCGTAATTGTGGTAAATTGAGCTGTTAATTGCTCAAAATCATTCGATGATGTGTTTTGAACAATTGTGTTTACTTGAGTTTTTAATTTTTCTACATCATTTGAAGATGGTTTTTGAGTAGTTTGAGAGTTTTGAGGCTGGTCCATTTGAGAGCGATGGTATTCTAACATTAGATCTAAATCACCTTGTGTGAAAATAAAATGACCATATTTATTTTTTTTAATCGTAAGATTTAATTGTTGTGCAATCCGGACAACAGCCTTTGGGCTAACACCTAATTTCTTTGCGATAAATGGTGTTTTATATTCCAAAATAATCCCTCCTATATATATCCTGTTGAATGATTTCTAGTTATGTAGCAAGTTCCCTTCAGGTGTGACAAAAGAAGTGTGGAATCGGCAAAGAAAGTGTTTTTTCACGAAGTTCAGCTGTTTAGCACATACTATTTATATAAATCATTTTTAGTTATCGGAAAATTGGGCTTATTATAGTTTGACGATAATAAGCTAATTAGATTATCATAATTATAAATATCTTTTTTATGTATGCATATAATATATAAAAAGGTGGTTACTAATGTAGAATTTTATTAGAGTATAAGAATGCTTACTTCACTTGAATAAATTT
This sequence comes from Bacillus sp. FSL E2-0195, assembly GCF_038003645.1. Lineage (NCBI taxonomy): Bacteria > Bacillati > Bacillota > Bacilli > Caryophanales > Bacillaceae > Bacillus > Bacillus sp. FSL E2-0195. The sequence goes on from NZ_JBBOPN010000001.1 coordinate 2,146,862, forward strand.
AAGTAGGAGGTGGCTTCCTTGCTTACACTGTAAGTAAGGAAAAGTATTTGGACATATATAGTATAAGTATAGTGATTGTTTTAATTGCCTTAACGGCATTTTTCGTTGCAGCAGAATTTGCAATTGTTAAAGTGAGGAGTTCACGAATTGACTATTTAATTGCAAAAGGAAATAATCGTGCAATATCTGTCAAAACAATCATTACAAACTTAGACGAATATTTATCAGCTTGTCAATTAGGAATAACTGTTACAGCTCTTGGGATTGGGTGGTCTGGTAAACCTGCGCTAAAGCACATGTTTGATGTGTTGTTTGCAAATTGGAACGTCCCTACTCAACTCGCAGACATTTTAGCTATAATTTTAGTATTTTTGTTTATCACATTTTTCCATGTGGTAGTAGGAGAGTTAGCTCCAAAAACATTTGCGATTCAAAAAGCAGAACAAGTGAGTTTCTTTGTTGCTAAGCCACTCATTTTGTTTTATCGTATTGCATTCCCATTCATTTGGATTTTAAATGGATCAGCTCGGTTAATTACAAAGTTTCTTGGGTTGAAACCACCAAAAGGGCATGATGAAGTGCATTCAGAAGAAGAATTGCGGTTGTTAGTTTCAGAAAGTTATAAAAATGGTGAGATTAATCAATCTGAATATAAGTATGTGAATAAAATATTTGAATTTGATGATCGTATTGCGAAAGAAATAATGGTACCACGAACAGAGATGAATATTTTAAATAAAGAAATGCCTGCTGAAGAGGCTTTACAAAAAATGTCTCATGAAAAATATACGAGGTATCCGGTTGTTGATGGTGATAAGGACCATGTAATAGGCTTTGTGAATTTTAAAGATATATTTACAGATTTTGTGAAGCACCGAGTTGTTAGTGAAAAGACAGTGGAGCAATATATTAGGCCAATTATTTTAGTTATTGAATCTATCCCGATTCATGATCTATTTTTAAAAATGCAAAGAGAAAGAACACATATCGCTATATTAATTGATGAATATGGTGGTACATCAGGTCTTGTAACCGTTGAAGATATTTTAGAAGAAATTGTAGGGGATATTCAAGATGAGTTCGATACTGATGAACAACCGGAAATCCAACAAGTTAGTGAGACGAAAACGATTTTAGAGGGAAAAGTACTTGTTAGTGAAGTGAACGCATTATTAGGTTTGACTATTGACGACGATGATGTCGATACGATTGGCGGTTGGATCCTAACAAAAAATATTGAGATTTCCGAGGGTGATACCATTGAGATTGAAAATTATAAATTTTGCGTAAAAAAATTAGATGGACACTATATTAAGAGATTAGAAGTAACGAAACCTTCAGAATCGATTGTTATTGTAGGAGATGAAAAAAAGATTTCGCTGCAAGAACAAATTAGTTCGTAAACTCTGCTTTGTAGCAGAGTTTTTTTGAGCAAAATGTTTTTTGATGTATTAGGGCTATGATACAATTACACAAGTCAGACCTTTCACTAGGTGAAATAAATGAAATGTATTATTGTATACATATATTCGGAAGGAGAACCACTATGAAAAAACATTTATATATAAATGGGGTATGGAAATCAGTAGAGACGTATAAACCATTGTATGCACCATATTCTGAAGAAACATTAGCGGAGATTGCGCAAGGTACAGAAGATGACGTTAAGGAAGCAATAGTTTCGGCCAAAAATGCAATGAAAGAAATGAAAAAATTATCCGCATACGACCGTGCAACTATTTTAGAAAAGGTTGCACAAAAAATGGATGAGAGAAGAGAAGAGTTTGCAGAGATTATCGCAAAAGAAGCTGCAAAACCAATTCGTGCTGCACGGGGAGAAGTAGATCGCACTGTTCAAACATATAAGTTTGCAGCTGAAGAAGCGAAGCGAATATATGGTGAGACGTTACCATTAGATGCTGCACCAGGAGCAGGTGGCCGTATAGCCTATACAATTCGACAACCAATCGGGGTTATTGGTGCTATTACACCGTTTAATTTTCCACTTAATTTAGTAGCACATAAGGTAGGCCCAGCAATTGCGGCTGGAAATACTATTGTGCTAAAGCCTGCCGACCAAACGCCACTTTCTTCGTATGCATTGGTAGAATTATTTGAAGAAGCTGGTTTACCAAAGGGAGCTTTCAATATAATTTCTGGACCTGGATCTGTTGTAGGTGAGGCATTAGTAAAAGATGAGAACGTTGCTAGTATTACTTTTACAGGAAGTCCGAAAGTAGGTATTGGAATTAAGGAAAAAGCCGGGTTGAAACGAGTGACGTTAGAATTAGGATCGAACGCTGCAGTAATTATTGATGAAGATGTTGAATTGACAGACGAAATAATTGAACGTGTAAAATGGGGCGCGTTTGTGAATAATGGACAAGTTTGTATTTCAGTACAACGTGTTTTTGTGCATGAACGCAAAATGGAAGAGTTTATTACAAAATTAACGAAAGCAATGGAAAACGTTGTAGTAGGAGACCCGCTTCATGAAGAAACAGATGTATCAGCACTTATTTCAAAAAAAGATGTAGAACGTATAAATTCATGGGTGGAAGAGGCAGTTAAGGAAGGAGCTAATGTTGTATACGGTGGTAACAAACGTGATGCAAGGATTTTTGAACCAACGGTATTAACAAATGTTCCAGATTATGTATCTGTTCAGTGCCAAGAAGTATTTGGTCCACTTATGACTGTAAATACATTTAAAGAATTTGATGAGGCTTTAGAACAAGTAAATAATTCACGTTATGGATTACAAGCAGGTGTATTTACAAACAATCTATGTAAGGCAATGCGTGCAATTGATGAATTAGAAGTCGGTGGTGTCATGATTAATGATATTCCAACGTTCAGAGTAGATCATATGCCTTATGGCGGTGTGAAAGAGAGTGGCACAGGCCGTGAAGGGATTAAATATGCAATAGAAGAAATGACAGAAATGAAATTAGTGTGTATTAAAAAATAAAGTAGATCGAGCTTAAACACCGCAATAAAAAACGAGCAGGAAATGTTTACGATTCCATACTCGTTTTTTATTGTTTGTTTTACGTTTCTCGGAACGATTTCATTTAATCAAGTGTACCTTTTACTTCATTTCTTGTTTGAAAATATCATCTTCGACATAAATATGTTCTTTATCTACAGCAGTGCTATGAGAGAGTACTAAACCGATTGGTGTTTCAGTACCTTTATTTTGAACAATTGTAAAAGGAATATTTTTTTCAGTTGCTAATTTAATGTATTTTGATAAATGTGGGTAAGCAATGCTTCCATTTAGGAATAGTTGTAATGATTGAGAAGAACGTATGTTACCCGTTACTTCTGTATACACATTACTTTGCATTACTTGACCGATTGTTAAAGCGATTTCTACACGCTCACGTAATGTAGTTAAGTACATATTACGTTCTTCTGGTTTGTTTTGCTTTTGGCCATATATGCCTTCTTGGAGATAGTCTTCCACATTTTTATTTACCATATTTTTCACACCTTTCACTTCTTATTGTACGCAAGAATTAAAAAGGATGCAAAAAAAAAGTAGTTTTGAACAGGAAAATAATTTAAAAAATGAGAAGGGAAAGGGATATAGGAATACAACTTATTTAAATAAGAAAGGAAAAATAAATTTTATCAACAGAAATTAACAAAATGTGACAAAAATCTATTAACGAAATGTATTTTTTGTGTTAATATTCAAAATATAAAGGGTATTCGTCGTATGGAAATGGAGGAATGGAGGTTTTTCCAATCGATAAGGATATTAAAGAAGTATTTTGTTCGCACTTGAAAAACAACAGGCACCAATTCGTAGAGAACTGGAAAAACAAAATGATAATTTCCGAAAAAGATCCATTTAAACAAGAGGTAGTTCAAAATGGAGCGAATTTATTAGATTTAATTATCGAACTTATTATGGAAGATAAAGACATTAATTATCTTCAGCCATTATGTGAGAAAATTGCCATTGAGCGTGCAGGGGCAGATGCGAATATTGGAGATTTTGTTTACAATGCAAATGTGGGAAGAAATGAACTTTTTGAAGCGATGTGCGAATTGGATGTAAGTGCTCGTGAACTGAAACCGATTATGGCCAAAATACATACTTGTTTTGACAAATTAATTTATTATACCGTTTTAAAATACTCAGAAATTATATCGAGAAATTTAGAAGAAAAACAGCAATATATAAATGAAACACATAAAGAAAGGCTTACGATTCTAGGGCAAATGTCGGCTAGTTTTGTGCATGAATTTCGTAATCCGCTAACTTCGATTATGGGATTTGTAAAGTTATTGAAGACAGATCACCCTAATCTATCGTATTTAGATATTATTTCACATGAATTAGATCAATTAAATTTTAGGATTTCGCAATTTTTACTTGTATCGAAAAAAGAAATGTGGAATGAATCTGAACGTTTTTTGGTAAATGACTTATTTCAAGATATTATACAATTCTTATATCCAAGTTTAGTTAATGCAAATGTTTTGATTGAAAAGAATTTGCCGTATCCTATTCCACTCGTTGGTTACCGGAGTGAAGTGAAGCAAGTAGTTTTAAATATTTTAATGAATTCGATTGATGCTCTTGAATCGGTGAAAGAAGAGCGAAAAATTATCATTGATGTATTTGAAGAGGATCAGGCTGTTCGCATTGTTATAAAAAATAATGGACCTATGATTCCAGCAGACAATGTAGAGACTATTTTTGAGCCATTTGTAACTACTAAAAAGCTAGGAACTGGTATTGGACTATTTGTATGTAAACAAATTGTAGAAAAACATAAAGGATCCATATTGTGTCGTTCGGATAACGATTGGACAGAATTTCAAATTACGTTTCAAAAGTAAACAGTCTACACCATGCGAATGGTGTAGACTGTTTTAATTTGTAAGTATAACGGTCTCTAATTTTGGATCCTCAGTTGAATAACCAACTATTGAAATTGTGTAAATTGTATTTGGTTCAACGTTGAATTTTGGAATGGTTAATAGTACTTTTTTTGTATCAGCAAGTGAAACTTCAATATCTGCTGTACCAGGGCTAACTTGTAAAAAATCTGTTATTTGCTTAAAGAGTACATTTTCAAATAAATGATCCCCATCTTTTAAATTTACATTTACAACTGGAGTGTCTGGTGAAAAATGTGCAAACCGTATTTTTGCTTGACCAGATGGTAAATGAGTATTATCAAGAATGGGTTGTAATTGGAGATGATTATCGCTATTGACCGCTGCAAGGGTATAAGTGTGATTCCCCATTATTGGTACTAATGCTGAAAATATTGGAGTTTCGTTTCCGACAGGGACAATATCAATACGGTATTTACCTTGCACTAATGATAAATACGGACTGAATTGTTTAAAAGAAATATTTTTAATAACCTTTTGTCCGTTTATTATAATATCAACTGCTGGTGTATGGGGAGCTGTGTGGAAGATTCTCATATGTGACGGTAAAGTCGCTTCTTGTGAATCTCTCTTTTCATATGCTTGTACAAGTTTTGTAATTGCATCATAGTATTTCATATAGAGTTCTACATATCTTTTAGGATTGCTATATTGATAGTAACGAGCGAGCTGTTCGTAACGTGCAGCTTCTTGGCCGTATTTTTCAATTTCGGATTGAGTCATGAACATTCCTCCTTTATCATCATTACAAATATATGCGAAGCTAGAAAGAGGTTATGCAAAAAACTTGCCTTTCTAGAAGGAAAAGTTAAAATGGGGATTTTTTTATTTATAGGCAAACACACATACAAATCGATAATTGTCCTACATAAATTATAAAGGAAAGGCAGTTTGACTTTGATGGAAGGAGTGGAACCATTGGGATGGGGATATCCCCATAGTTATTGGGAATGAAGTTATGGAGGATTTTGTGCTATAGGCTGTGGGACGAATTATGGATTTGTATTATGAGTATTTCTATTAATTTTAGTGATGCGTTGGATAAGGTAATACCGATAAAAGAGCGTCGTGCCGAACTGATTAATGTGGTTAATCGGTTCTTTTTTTATTGTTCTAAACAGGTGGTACTATTTGTTAAGAAATAGTTATGATAAATGAGGCGAAGTAAAATGTCGAATTTTGTTTGAAAATATGCAATATAAAGTAGGATAATAGGAAGGAGAATAACGGGAGTTCCGTCGAAGTTTACACAATGTCAGCAATTGAGGGAAGTTGATATTATATTAAAAAAATATTCAATTTGCTGTTATCTTAAATCAGGAAGGGGTATTTAAGCGTATAGGTAAGATTGGTCTTCATTTCAAGTTCTGAATTTTCTGTTTTTAAAATAATATTTAGCAGTCATTTGTATATTTTATAATAGTTTTTTGATAAATTCACTGCTTTTGCAGAGGATTCTTTTTTATGAAAGAAACGTCAATTTTCTTCATATACATATACAAATTGGAGAAATGGGGGAGCGCTATGCGCGATTACTTAATTAAACCACTTGTTGGTCAGCCGTATCCGATGATTTCACATGGAAAAGGTGTGTATTTGTATGATCAAAACGGAAATAAATATTTTGATGGTTCGTCTGGAGCGATTACGGCAGGTATTGGACATGGCGTAGCAGAGATAGCAGAAGTTATAAAAAAACAGGCAGAGGAGATCGCTTTCGTTTATAGATCACAGTTTACGAGTGAACCAGCTGAAAAATTAGCGAAGAAGTTAAGTGATTTATCTGTAGGAGATTTGAACTGGAGCTTTTTTGTGAATAGTGGTACGGAAGCAAATGAAACAGCTATGAAAATCGCAATTCAGCATTTTCAGGAGCGTGGCATTCAAGGGAAACATAAAATTTTGTCACGGTGGATGAGCTATCACGGGATTACAATGGGAGCTTTATCTATGTCTGGGCATCCACTGCGCAGACAACGTTTCGTTTCTATTTTGGAAGATTATCCGACTATTCCAGCTCCATACTGTTTTAGATGTCCTGTACAAAAGGTATATCCAACATGTCAACTTTCTTGTGCGACTGAACTAGAAAGAGCGATTGATCGAATTGGTGCAGAACATATTGCAGCTTTTATTGCTGAACCGATTATCGGAGCTGCTGGAGGCGCGGTTGTCCCGCCGAAAGAATACTATAAAGTAATTAAAGATATTTGTAGTCATTACGATATATTATTTATTGCGGATGAAGTAATGACTGGACTTGGTCGTACTGGTGCATGGTTTGCTATGGAGCACTGGGGTGTAGAACCGGATATTATGACCCTTGGTAAGGGGCTAGGAGCGGGTTATACACCAATGGCAGCGACAATAGTAAGTGACCGTGTTATGGAGCCGATTTTACGTGGATCACGTTCTGTAATGAGCGGGCATACGCTTAGTGCAAATCCATTGTCTGCAGCAACGGCTTTAGCAGTTATTGAATATATGGAGAAACATAATTTACCTGAAAAAACAGCAGAAAAGGGAGAGTATTTATTAAAAGGTTTGCAGAAAGTTCAGCAACAATCGACAATCATTGCCGATGTGCGTGGAAAAGGATTGCTAATTGGAATAGAATTGCAACCGTTTACAAAAGCGTCGGAGCTTATTTCAGTTGCTGCTAAAAATGGACTGCTCTTATACCAAGCTGTTTCAGGGCAAGCAGGAAAAGAGGATAGTGCACTGCTTGTTGCACCACCAATGACAACTACATATTCCGAGTTAGATGAATTACTTTCAATTTTTGTAAAGAGCGTGGAAGAGATGATGCAAAAAGGAGGGCATAGTATCGCATGACAACTATTACAAATACATTCGGTAAATTAAAAGAAATAGAGGAAGTAATTTCTTTGTTCCATGATGATATGACATTAATGTTTGGGGGATTTGGAGGAATCGGATCACCTCCATCTTTAATTCAAGCTGTTTTAGATAAAGGCATTACAAATTTAAATTTAATAGGAAATGATACTGGATTTCCTGATGTAGGAATCGGTCGTCTTGTTACGAATGAAAGGGTTAAATCTTTAGTTACTTCTCATATTGGGTCAAATCCAAATGCGGGAAGACAATTAAATGAAGGAAGATTGCAAATTGAATTCTCTCCGCAAGGAACACTCGCAGAGCGTATTCGCGCTGGTGGTGTAGGGCTTGGTGGTATTTTAGTTGATGTTGGTGTTGATACGATTGTAGAAGAAGGAAAGCGTACAGTTGAAATGAATGGAAAGACATATTTAGTTGAAACAGCTTTAACGGCTGAAGTCGCAATTGTATATGCGAAAAAAGCGGATCCGTTTGGCAATCTTGTATTTGATAAAAGCGCTCGTAATATGAATCCACACGTAGCTATGGCTGGTGACATAACGATTGTAGAAGCAGAAGAAATTGTTCCACTTGGAAGTTTAGATCCAGAAGAAATTGTCGTCCCAGGTGTATTTGTAAATTATATCGTGCCATCGGAAGGAGTGAATTGGAAATGGGTATGGGCGTAGAAGTAAGAGATAAGATTGCAAGACGTGCAGCGAAAGAAATTCAGAATGGTATGCTTGTAAATTTAGGTATTGGAATTCCATCGCTTGTACCGAATCATTTGCCAGAAGATATGAATGTTATGTTTCATGCGGAAAACGGTATTGTTGGTATGGGACCAACGCCAAGTAAAGGGAATGAAGATGAGAATTTATGTAACGCAGCTGGTTTACCAACATCTCTTATTACAGGAGCAAGTTATTTTGATAGCTGCATGGCGTTTGGCATGATTCGAAAAGGATTACTTGATGTTACGATACTTGGTTCGTTACAAGTAAGTGAAAATGGTGATTTAGCGAACTGGATTGTACCAGGAAAACGCGTTCCAGGTATTGGAGGAGCGATGGATTTAGCGCAAAAAGCGAAGCGGGTCGTTGTTGTGATGAATCATGTTGATAAATACGGAAATGCAAAGATTGTTTCGGAATGTACATTGCCATTAACTTCGAAAAAATGTGTAGATTTAATTATTACAGACATGGCTGTCATGGAAGTGACCCAAAGAGGACTTGTCTTACAAGAATTAATGAGTCCATATACTGTAGAAGATGTAAAACGACATACGACAGCTGATTTTCATATAAGCTCAAATTTACTAGTAATTGAATGAGGGGAGTTGTAATATATGGAGCAATTAAAAAAACAAGTTTGTGATTATATTGAGGGTCATGAAGAAGAGAGTGTAAAATTTTTAACACGATTAATTCAAGAAAAGAGCGTATCTGGTGATGAAAGTGGTGCACAGGCAATTGTTATTGAAAAGTTGCGTGAGTTAGGTCTAGATCTTGATATTTGGGAGCCTGCTTTTAAGGAAATGAAAGATCACCCTTATTTCGTATCACCTCGTATAAGTTTTACAGATAGCCCGAACATTGTAGCGACTTTAAAAGGAAGTGGCGAAGGGAAATCTATGATTTTAAACGGGCATATTGATGTCGTGCCAGAAGGGGATGTAAATCAGTGGGACCATCATCCATATAGTGGAGAGAAAATAGGAAACCGCATATATGGACGTGGAACAACAGATATGAAAGGCGGCAATGTCTCACTTATGCTTGCGATGGAAGCGATTATTGAATCTGGTATTGAACTAAAAGGTGATATACATTTTCAAAGTGTAATAGAAGAAGAGAGCGGTGGGGCAGGAACATTAGCCGCTATTTTACGAGGATATAAGGCAGATGGCGTTATTATTCCTGAGCCGACGAATATGAAGTTTTTTCCGAAACAACAAGGATCAATGTGGTTTCGTCTACATATAAAAGGAAAAGCAGCACACGGTGGTACACGTTATGAAGGAGTAAGTGCAATTGAAAAAAGTATGTTTGTTGTAGAGCATTTGAGAAAATTAGAAGAGAAGAGAAATGGTAGAATTACAGATCCGTTATTTAAGGGGATTCCGATTCCAATTCCAATTAACGTTGGGAAAATTGAAGGGGGAAGCTGGCCAAGTTCTGTTCCCGATTCATTAATTTTAGAAGGAAGATGTGGTATTGCGCCGAATGAGACTATAGAGGCAGCAAAAGAAGAGTTTGAGGGCTGGATTGGTGAATTAAAAGATGTGGATAGTTGGTTTGTAAAAAATCCTGTAGAAGTAGAATGGTTTGGGGCTAGATGGGTTCCTGGTGAACTAGAAGAAAATCATCCACTTATTACAACGCTTCAACATAACTTTGTTGAAATCGAAGGGAACGAGCCGATTATAGAAGCTTCGCCATGGGGAACAGATGGAGGTTTGTTCACACAAATAGCTAACGTACCCACGATAGTATTTGGTCCAGGAGAGACGAAAGTAGCACACTATCCAAACGAATATATAGAAGTTGATAAAATGATTGCTGCCGCAAAAATAATTGCATGTACATTACTAGATTGGTGTGAGGTGAAAAAATGAAATACTATGAATCTTTTAGTGAACAGACAAAGCATTATACAGTAGAAGGGGTTTTAGATTATTTTAATAAACGTATTAGAATTGATCACTATACAGGAAATGTTGAAAGCATCATACAAACAATCGATGAATTAGCAAAGAAACATTCTTTCACTAAATGTATTATTAAAGGAAAGGGAGAGCATGTTTCAACATGGCTCTCTTTCGGTTTCTTACTGGAAGCAACAATACCTCATTATTTTCAAGGGCACGATGCGCACTTCTTCGTGAAATATCATAATGATGAAAGACGAAATAGTATTCATTGGACTGAGGAAGATACTATTTTAAGTGGTGTAAAAGAAAAAGAAGTGAAAGAAAAAATAGTCCCAGAGGAATTTGTGTTAAGAAAAGCGACAGAAGAGGATGCGGAAGAATTAGCAATTGTCTTTGGAAAAGTATTTGAAGTTTATCCGACACCTTTAAATGATGGGAATTATGTAAAGCAGACGATGAAGGAAGACGATACAATTTACTATGTTTATGAATTCGAGGGGAAAATTATTAGTACAGCATCTGCTGAAATGAACGTGAAAGAAGGTAATGCAGAATTAACGAATTGTGCTACATTACCTGAATATCGAAAACATGGTTTCATGAAAAGTCTGTTAATTAAATTGGAGGAAGAGCTCCAAGAAAAATCTATTTTTTGTTCTTATACAATTGCTCGCTCGCTATCTTTCGGTATGAATGCAGCCTTTCATCAATTAGGCTATACATATACGGGAAGGCTTGCGAATAATTGCTACATTTTTGATAAGTTGGAAGATATGAATATATGGGTGAAAGATTTATCCAGCTATTCGAAAGCAGTAAGACTCCCGCCTCAAAATTCGGCTGTAAAGCAAAGAAGTTAGGTGGGAGTCGGGTTAATAATAAAGCCCCACTGATTAAAGTTTCACTTAACCATAAATAAGCAATAAAAATATATACACATTTCATCAAAATAATAGAACGGAATCGTCATGCTTATAATCGCACAGAGGGTGCCGAAAATTCGGCGTTGAATTTGCTGGATTTTCGGCAAAAGGGGGGATGACATTGCTAGCAGTTTCGACACAGGAAGTCATTGAAGCGATTTTGGGCAGTATAGATGAGGCCATACATGCAGTAGATGAAAATGGGATTACAATATTTTATAATACAGTTGCTGCAAAACATGATGGATCTAAAATTGAAAATGTGCTAGGAAAGCATTTATTAGAAGCATTCCCGTCATTATCCAGAGAAACAAGTACGTTGATGAAAGTATTAGATACAAAAAAACCAATCGTACACCAAGTTCAACATTACCAAAATTTAAATGGGGAAGACGTTTGTACGGTCAATACAACGTTACCTATTTTAATAGATGGAAATATTGCTGGTGCTGTAGAAATTGCGAAAGATTATTCTACTATTCAAAAGCTTACTGATACGATTGTAGATCTACAATCGAAAATAAAACGATCGACTAGCAAAAAAACGGTGAAAAAGCATGTTGCATTCGAGACAATTGTAACTGATGATTCCCGCTTTAAACAGACGAAAGAGTTAGCACAAAAAGTAGCGCCAACCGATGCGAATGTTTTAATATATGGTGAAACTGGAACGGGGAAAGAGCTATTTGTGCAAGCGATTCATGAAGCTTCTAAACGAAAAAATAAGCCGTTTATTGCACAAAACTGTGCAGCTTTGCCAGAGTCGCTATTAGAAAGTTTGCTGTTTGGCACGACAAAAGGTAGTTATACAGGGGCAATCGAACGAGCAGGATTATTTGAACTTGTAGATGGAGGGACATTATTTTTAGATGAACTGAATTCAATGCCGCTTGATTTACAAGCAAAAATGCTACGTGTATTAGAAGATGGAGTTATTCGTCGCATTGGTGATAATAAGACGAGAAAAGTAGATGTTCGCGTTATTACTGCAATGAATCAGCCTCCAGAAGTATGTTTAAGAGAAAATAAAATTCGCACTGATTTATACTATCGATTAAATGTATTTTCATTATATATCCCGCCGCTTCGCGAAAGAACTGAGGATGTACTGTTATTAGCGTCTTACTTTTTGAAAGAATATAATAAAAGTTATAAAAAAGGTGTACTTCAAATTGATAAGGAAGCGAAAGAAAGATTACAAGCTTATCAATGGCCTGGAAATGTTCGTGAGTTAAAGCATACGATTGAACATGCTGTCATTATTACAGAAGGGAATTCGTTAACAGCAAATTGCTTGCCACGAACATTTCGGAAAGAGAAACTTCCGAAGAAGAAAAGTATATTACCGCTTAGGGAAGCTCTTCATCAAACGGAAAAGGAATTAATAGATCAAGCGTTAATTGAAACGGAAGGGAATATTTTGCAAGCAGCAAAAATGTTAGGTATTCCTCGTCAAACGCTTCAATATAAACTGAGCAAGTACGACAAAACCGCCGAATAATCGGCGGTTTTTGTGTGTTTGCACCAATAAAAGAGCGTTTACATATATAACAAGTAATGAATATGATAGTAAATATCGTTTTAGTACAGCACTTAAAAATATTTATTCTCTTATATAATAGGGTATTTCTCGCATTTACTTATCAAGAATATGAAGTTGGCATAATTATTGCTTATATAAAGGATGAGCGTATAAAAAGGGGGAATAGCAATGTTACATGATGTATACAAACCAAATCGTCACTGGAAGGATATTGAATTATGGAAAGATGTTACAGAAGAACAATGGAATGATTGGGTTTGGCAATTAACGAATACGATCAAAACTTTAGATGATTTAAAGAAAGTAATTAACTTAACACCTGACGAAGAAGAAGGCGTTAAAATTTCAACGAAAACGATCCCGTTAAACATTACACCGTACTATGCTTGGCTAATGAATCCTGATGACCCACGCTGTCCGATTCGGATGCAATCAGTACCGATTTCGGAAGAGTTATATAAAACAAAATATGATTTAGAAGATCCTCTTCATGAAGATGAAGATTCACCAGTTCCAGGATTAACTCATCGTTATCCAGACCGTGTACTATTTTTAGTAACGAATCAATGTTCTATGTATTGTCGTTACTGTACACGTCGTCGTTTTAGTGGACAAATTGGAATGGGCGTACCGAAAAAGCAATTAGATGATGCGATTGCTTATATTAGTGAAACACCACAAGTACGTGACGTTTTAATTTCTGGCGGTGATGGACTTCTAATTAATGATAAAATTTTAGAATATGTATTAAAGAATTTACGAGCAATCCCGCATGTTGAGATTATTCGTATCGGAACGAGAGCACCAGTTGTATTCCCACAGCGTATTACAGAAAACCTGTGTAACATAATTAAAAAATACCATCCAGTATGGTTAAATACTCATTTTAACACTTCTATTGAGATTACAGAAGAATCGAAACTAGCATGTGAAATGCTTGCAAATGCAGGTGTTCCAATTGGAAACCAAGCTGTAATTTTAGCTGGAATTAATGACAGCGTTCCAATTATGAAAAAACTTATGCATGATTTAGTGAAAATTCGTGTTCGTCCATATTACATTTATCAATGTGATTTATCAGAAGGTATCGGTCATTTCCGTGCACCAGTTTCGAAAGGTCTTGAAATTATTGAAGGCTTACGTGGACATACGTCTGGTTATGCAGTACCAACTTTCGTTGTCGATGCACCGGGTGGAGGCGGAAAAATTGCGCTTCAGCCAAACTATTTAATTTCACAAAGTGCGGATAAAGTTGTTCTTCGTAACTTTGAAGGGGTTATTACAACGTATCCAGAACCAGAAAACTATATCCCAGGAAGAGCAGAAGGCTACTTTAAAGAAATTTATCCGACTTATGAAGAGAAACGTTCTGATATCGGCGTTGCAGGATTGATGAGTGATAAGAAATTTAATCTTGTTCCAGATGATTTACAACGTATGAATCGCCGCAAAGATTATGAAGTCAATGAAACGCATGCTTCTTTAAAAGATAAACGTGATAAGCGTGATCAATTAAAAGATAAAAAATATCAAGCACAAATAGCAAAGTTAGATGATGACAAAAAAAATGAGGGTGACGTAGTATGAATTGTATGTGGTGTGACAGTACAGAAGCGAAAGAAAGCTTGAATACTGTATATTGGGAATTACCAGATGGTACGAAAGCCATTGAAATCCAAGAGACACCATGTATTACTTGTTCCTCATGTGGAATGGACTATCAAGCAGACCATACTGTAAAAGAAATTGAAGATCAGTTGTTTTTAATTTATACGAAAGATTTGCCAAAACAACTAACATACGAAGAGTTGATGGGAAGACCACGTTTATTAAAAAGGAATTATTTCGACTTTTAACCAGCTTTTATGCTGGTTTTTTTCTTTTTTGCCTTGTATAATGTACCCAAGTTAGAAAGGTAGGGAATATTTTTGAAAAAGACATTTTACCATTATATGATGAAGCACCGTGCAGCTTTATTTAAAAATGAAATATCAGATTTAGCAGAGGCGATGTATGATGATTTAAGTTTTCCGAAGCAATCTGAAGACTATGATGTAATTAGTTCATACTTAGAGTTAAGTGGAATGCTAGAAAGTATGTCTATATTTGATGATGCATGGGATTTATATATACAAGAGAGATAACGATATGAAGTTTTAGGAAAATGAAAGCATAATGAATACATTACTTTGAAAGAAGTGAAGTATTCATTATGCTTTTTTATTTACAATACGTCTTGCTGTTAGAACATAAATAAAAAAGCTAGTTTAAATACTAGCTTTTTTAAGTTATATACAAATTCTACTTTTTTATTGAAAAAATTTATGAATATAAGCTTCTGTGATAAGCGTTTTTATGTAGGTTGCATATACTGTTATCAAAATCACGACGTTTAAAAAAGGAGAGATATTGATGGCAAGGAAAAAACAACCTAAATATAACGTAGGGGACATAGTCGTGATTACGCTATATGGAACCGTTGGGAAAGTTACAAATATGAAAGTTTTAGATGGAGTTTACGTATACGAAGTAAATAATCACGATGGATTTTATGTAGAACAAACTTTGCAGCATGTTACAGAGCAAGAAATGAAAAAGGGCGACACAGAGTGGATTGAATTAAATTATAACTTTACGTTTGGTGATCTCGTGCAAGTAACTGGATATGATAAAGATGTTTTTCGTATTGTTGGTTTTCGTACAGAAGTATGGAGATATAAAAATGATGCATGGGAAGATACTATATATGAATTGTCACGAATTACTGATGGTGAATGGTTAGAAGCTGATGAATCAGATTTAACATTACTTGCCAATGCACAAACGGCAAATGCAATTTTGAAGAAAATGAAACAAGATAAAGCTGGTATGAATAAATTAGATTTAGGAAAATTGAAGTCAATTAACAATTCGAAAAAAGTAAGTGTAAAGACGAATCGCCAAGAAATTATTGATGGGCTATTAGATATTTATAATGATTATCATTTATTATTCGATACATTTAAAGATGAAGAATATAAAATTGTTATGGATGTTGTTCAAAATTATTTAGTTAAATTGACAGAGAAAAAATAGTTAACTAGAAAGAGAGAATAAATTGAACAACAACATATGCAGTATAAGGTATGCCTACAATTATTAAAAAAATAAAAAGCCATTTAATAAGAGAGTCTGCCCATTGATCTTCATGCATGAACTCTTCTTTTGTTTGCTCTACTTCGTATTGGTATTCCATTATTATTTCCCCCTTTGGATAGCTTGTACTAACATCGTATGCCCTTTACCTACATGATATGACTTATAAAAAAAGAAAAACTATTTTTCTAATCTCATATACATAATTTTGAGATTTTTTCATAAAACAGAAATAAAGGAGTGATGCTCATGAAGGAAATTGAAGTCGTAATTGACACGGAAGAGATTGCGGAGTTTTTTTATGAGCGACTAATTGAAAGAGGGTACGTTCCAAAAAGAGAAGAAATTGAGGACCTGGCAGATATTACATTTGAGTATTTATTAGAGAAATGCATGATTGATGAAGTTTTTGATGAAGAGGAAGATTGAAAGTAACGGCGGGCTTAACTCGTCGTTTTTTACTCTTTACAAACTTGTCACAAATATAGACAAGAATTGTTGGTATAATTAAAAGAAAATTTTATACAAGAGGTGAAGGGATGTTCAAAAAAATTATTGATTCTTTATTAGGAAAGAAAAAACATCGTTCGTATTCAAGTAGTGATTATCGTCATAGAGGGCGCTCGTATTCAAGTAGCGATAATAAACGACGTTCATCTGGTTATGGGCATCAGCATTATAAAAGAAAACGTAAAAGCCGTAGCTTCTTTTCAAGTAGCTGATGAAATGGCGTCGTATACTAGCTTTATTTGATAGACCACTGCGAAAAAATACAATCGTTGCAGAGCGTTATAAGATTGAATCAGTAATTGGAATGGGCAGTTATGGGGTTACATATGTCGTTAATGATTTACAGATAAATAAATATAAAGTCTTAAAACAATTAAGGAAAAGTAAACAAAGATATGAGTCTGGTAGAAAATCATTTGAGCAAGAGAAAGTGATTTTACAAACATTAAATCATGCGTCAATTCCTAATCTACATGATCATTTCATATGGGAGAAAAAGAACTTTTTTGTGATGGAGTATATGCCGGGGGAAAATTTCGAAGATCATATTTTCTTAGATGGGCAAGTATATGATGAACGTGAAGTTTTTGAAATTTTATATGAAGTACTAGGAATTGTTTCGTATTTTCATAGTAAAGGTATCATTCACCGAGATTTACGTATTCCAAACATATTAATGAAAGAAAATCAGATTAGTATTATTGATTTTGGATTGGCTAAATTGAAAGGTGAGGGTGATGAGCGAGCTATAACTTATGAAGGTGAACAAGCTTTGATGCGAGAAGTTCACTTTCGTAGCGACTTTTATGCGCTCGGTCATTTCGTATTATTTTTATTGTATGCTAGTTATCAATCGACTGAAAAAAAGGAAAAACCTTGGTATGAAGAGTTAGTGCTGGAAGAATATAATCGCGACATACTGATGCGAATGTTACAAATGAAAGCGCCATACTATGAAAATGTACAAGATTTGAAAAAAGATGTAGCTTACGCTTTAGAAAGGATGGAGACCCCATGTTTCAAAAGTTTTTAGCAAGTGTTGGTATTGGTAGTGCAAAAGTAGATACCGTTCTTGAAAGAGATGAGTATACAGTTGGAGAAGAGATAGTAGGGAAGGTTCATATAACTGGAGGTTCAGTTAGCCAAGAAATTGAAAGCATTTACTTAACGTTGTCGACGTCATATGTAAGAGAAGTGGATGATAAAAAAGTAACTGCATCGTATGATTTAGAGCGAGTTCGTTTAACAGATCCATTTTCTGTAGAGCCAAATGAAAAAGTGGAAATTCCATTTTCGTTTTTAATGCCAATTGAAGCACCACTAACACTTGGAATGAAAACGGTTTGGGTTCATACAGGTCTTGATATTAAACGTAGTATTGATCCAAGTGACCGTGATTATATTCAAGTATTGCCGAATGCGCTATTGAACAGTGTATTAAATAGTGTAAATCAATTAGGTTTTAAAGCGCGTCATATAGAATGCGAAGAATTACCGTATCGATTACGTAAGCAAGTTCCATTCGCGCAAGAATTTGAGTTTATTCCAGTTTCCGGAGAGTATTATGGGAAATTAGATGAATTAGAATTATTAATTTTGCCAAGTGCCCACGATCGATTAGAAATTATTATGGAAGTAGATAGAAAATCACGTGGATTGGCTGGTTTATTCGCAGAAGCGCTTGATCTTGATGAGAAGGTTATTCGCTTTACAGTAACAAGCGAAGATATTCCAACGATGCAGCAAAAAATTAACAATAATATTTTTTAATAAACTATGCATAAAAAAGAAATGGAGAGGAAAACTAAAACAACCGCTCCATTTTTTTGCATAGTGAGGTTATGTATGTGAAACGATACCGACATTTATACTTGTTAAGTTGTACACTACTCATTTGTTTTGTCGCACTATCACTTTCGTATCATACCGCTTGTATTGAAAAATTTGATAATGTAGTCGCACACTTTATTCAAAGTTTCCGAAACGAGTATTTGACAACCTATTTTACTTGGGTGTCCTTTATCGGTTCAAAAAGAATATATTTCCCGTTACTCATTATACTTGTAATGTATTTTCTTCTTAGAAAAAAAATATTAAGTGCATTACTTCTAACAATTAATTATTACGGATCACGTTATTTGAACAGTATGCTCAAACTATGGTATGAACGAGCACGACCTGATGTGACGCAGCTTGTTACAGCAACTGGATATAGCTTTCCGAGCGGTCATACGATGAATGCTACTGCTTTTTTAGGATTTATTGCATACGTCACAATTACAGAAGATCGTATTTCATTGCATAAAAAGTTGCTGATTATTTTTATAGCAAGCTTCGTTGTATTATCTATTTCAGTTAGCCGAATTTATCTTGGCGTACACTATCCATCTGACATATTAGCCGGATGGGCAGCGGGCGGTAGCTGGCTCGTTTTATGTATTATATTTCATAAGGCGTTCATTAAAAAAGAACCTATGTCATAATAGGTTCTTTTTGCATGGGCTCCACATGAATATGAGCATGGTAAATTCCGAATTTTTTTCGAAGCATATCTTCAATATTGTCAGTAATACAATGGCTTTCGCTAACATCCATTCGAGCATCTACTTCAATTGTAATATCCACATACGTTTGGTTCCCATACATACGAGCACGAATATCTACAATATGTTCTACACCTGAAATATGCCCTATAGCATCAGCGTATTCATCCATTTTTTCAGGATCAATTCCATCCGTTAGCATATGAGAAGCTTCTACGAAAATTTCCCACGCGGTCTTACAAATAATAAGACCGACAAGTAAAGCAGCAATAGGGTCCAAAATAGGCATTTGGAACTGTGCTCCGACTATACCTACTACTGTACCAATACTTACAAGAGCATCTGATAAATTATCTTTTGCAGCAGCCTCTAATGATTTACTTTTTGTTCGCATTGCAATCTTTTTCGTATACTTGTATACACCGTACATAACGACAGCAGAAAATAAAGCCACCCATGCAGCAAGTACATTAGGTGCTGCTTGTTTCGGATTGAAAAACGATTGAATTGCACTAATAACAACTTCTAATCCGACCGTTGCCATAATAAAGGAAGCAACAAGTGATGCGATTTGTTCTGCACGCGAATGCCCATATGGATGATCTGGGTCACGAGGCTTACGAGAAATTTTCAGGCCAATTAATATTGCTAAAGAAGCACCAATATCCGTTAAGTTATTCAAACCGTCAGCACGTAATGCGCTAGAGAGGGTAATATAACTGATGATGATTTTCATAGAGGATAAAAATATGTAGGCTATAATGCTGACAATAGCACCTTTATCAGCTTCTTTATGAGAAAGAGAATCCATTTTAATCACTCGCCTTTCTACAAGGAATTTCTTTCTATACATAGAGTATCAAACGAAACTCGTGTGGGTCTATACAAACATTGTTGACGTTTTATAGCTTTTTAAGAAGGGGATAACAAAGTTTCGTTAAGGAAAAATATGTTGAAAAGTACAAAGTGGAAATTTATTAAACAATTAATGATGATTATGGCAAATGGAAAGAGGGCGAGAATAATGATTCTCAAAATTTTTTTCATATATATTTTTCGCAAAATGACTCTTTGTAATTCCTCATGTGAGTAATATATAAGAAATGATAACAAAATTCTTCAATAAGAAGAGGAGAAAGCATTATAATATTCACTTTCCAGAAAGAGACAAAGGCAAAGAACAATTTGAAAACGAAAAAAACCTCTGATGATTTTTCAGAGGTTTTTCGTTTCTTAGTATGCTTCTAAAAACTCAGTAACTTGCTCTTCCGTTTTTGCATTTGCACTATGTAAGTGACCTAACTTTTCGCCATTTTGATATACAAGTAGGCTTGGAATACCCATTACTTGATACTCTTCAGCAATACTTGGGAACTCATCTTTATTAATAGAATACCATTCAAATTTATTGAACTCTTCCATTACATCTCCGATAAAGTTGTCCATACGCACGCAATCTGGGCACCATGTAGTAAAGAACTTAACAACTACTGGCTCCTCGCTTGCGATGATGTCTTTGAATTCCTTGTCAGACTTGATTTCTCTCATGTTTTGTTGCTCCTTTTTCACTTATAATATTTTGGGTTATTTAGGCGGTGTTTTTGCCTAGAAACGAAAACTTCTAACAAAAGTTTTTCTTTCCGAATAATTCGTTTGCAAATTGATCCACCGCAGTTTCCTGAAGTCCTGGTACAACATGTGAGTAGGTGTCCAAGGTGATACCTACTTTTTTATGCCCCAATCGTTCACTCACAATCTTCGGATGTATACCTTGCTTTAACATAATCCTCAGATCATGGAACCGAATATCGGGAACCTCACTTTTCTTTATAAGCTTTTTCCAGAGCTGTGTCAAACTTCTGAAACGGCAGACCAAATCGTAGTCATTATAGCTTTCATCATATTGCTCTTTTTCCTCAGAGATTTTTTGCAGATGGTCATTTAGTGCCATTAAAGTAATGTCAGGTAAAATCAGCAATCTCTTTCCATTGTAGACCTAAGATTTCACCTTTACGCATTCCACATGTAATAGCAAGAAGATAAGCGATATAATAACGGTTTTCTTTTGCATGTTCTAAAAAACGAAGAACTTCTTCATCGGTTAAAAAGCTAGGGTGTTAACGCTGATTTAGTGGAGAGAGCTCATTATATCACTCTTTCGGAGGAGGTGAGTTAGGATGCGGAAATGGTTAAAGAAACTATTTTCGAAAAAACGCCCACCCTGCATTGTTCGTGAGGAACAATGCAGGGTGGGCTAAACTGATAGGATCTGTGAAAATTGTGCCCAAATTATGCATGGAAAAGGTATTGAAAGAGATGAATAGTACTCTTTACATCTTATTCCATATATAACAAAGCTGGTTAGCTTCTGATTCAAGCGCTATTAAATGATCATTATTAATAGAGTTATTCGTATACATTCTGTTCTTTTGGATGTTAAGAACCGTATAATTCACATCGTTATGTTCATTTGAAAATGTCGATTCGTTTAATAATGTCAGCGTTGAGTTGATGTTGTATTTATCAATTCGCTCTTTTTTTCCTTTGAAAAACAGTTTGATAAGATGCGGCTCATCATTAATGAGCAAACCGAGTTCAGGTGATGAGCGGACGATTAAATCATCTGATATCCAATGTGATTTACCTGGATCGAGCCAAGAGACGTCTTTGTTTTTAATAAATTTTTTGTACTGTTTTATGACATCAATATAGTTTTGCTTTTTCTTCTGATCAACCGTTTGCACTAATGTTTCGAAACATTCAAAAGGTAGTTCGTTTTGATGAAATTTAATAACAGTATCTCGTAATTGTTTCCAGTAATCAAAAGCTGGTTGGTATTCCGGTTGAGATTTTAGATTTTTTACAAAGTTTGCTTTAGCTGCACTACTTTTCAGTGTGAAGTCTAAAAATTGTGTAAGTCCTACTTTAATTTCTGCCATATTACACCCCCTTTTCAAACATTACTAATTCGATAATGGAAAGGAGAATCCTGCATTTTTTAAGGAGGTGAGCTAGATGCTAGAAAACCCGATGTCCATGCACAATGGCTACGGCAAAGCTGATCCGCAAGAACAAGAGGGAATTATTACAACTTCTATCGATATCGAAGAGTTACAAGATGTCATAAGTCGAGCGGTAGTGATTTTGCAGGAGTGTCCAGAAGATGCTGAACTTGATGATTTAAATGGGAGCATTAATGAAGCGTTGGAATTGTTACAAAAGTATTTGGGGCAATAAAAAAGGACGAGCAGTCGTACCTGCTGTCCTTTATAGAAGGAAAATTATTCTGGACTAGAACTACGAATAACCAGAAAACGCGCTTTTAACCAGTGTTGTCAAATATGTAATAATCTATGCAACATAAAAGCTTAGTCGGAATTCAAAACACCAAAATGGCTTGCGTTGGTAAACAGGCTCAAAAGTAGTATATGCAAAATGAAAAATTCCATACAAAAAGCAGACAACAATTTTGGTTGTCTGCCTGTGAGTTGAATGAGTTAGCTAATTGTGATAAATTGCTTTCCCATTACAAGAAGAGTGAAGCTGCTAGTTCAAACAGCTTGTAGGTAGTATTTTCGATATCTAAAAAAATATACAGAGAAAGCAGATAGGTGAAGAACCTGCCTGCTTACTACTGTAACAAAAGAAAGAAGTACTAGCCGTGGATACCACGGCTTGAAAATAGTATGTATTTTTATTTAAAAAATATTCAAGGGGTGAAGAAACATGGAGTGTTTGATAAATGGTGTCTATGAAATAGATAATGATTTTTTTGGTCCAATAAACTTTGCTAATGTTGTAGCTGTTTCATCCATAATTCAATTGAGTGCAGGGGATTTAGTCGAAATTTTTGCACAAAGTAGCGTAGCTGGAGTTATTAGTAATGTAGAAGATAGTACGCATTTTGAAGCTGCAAGATTCCCGTCTCCAAAAGTATAAGTGGTATGAAACCTTGTAAGTAATTTAATATCAGGACATTCCAAAATTTATACTCATCCTGTACAAGAACGGATAATTTATTTGTAGTGCATGAAGTATTTTAACGGTGTACAAGCTGTTTTGAAAGTGCTGGATAAATGAACTATGTACTGTTAAATAGTGTCTGATGATTGTAAACGAAACAGTCGAAGAAGAGTAGCGGTGTATGCAAAAAGAAATGCATGATGTTTAGGTAAAGAAAGCTTACTAGTTAGGGGATGTTACCGATTTAGTTTATGAAAAAAGGCCCTGTTGTCTCCAACAGGGCCTTTCCTAAAATGGCAAAGAGTAACTCTTACCTTACTCCTTGTCCATAGGATACACAAAGATTATACGTTTGTACAGGTCAATAATTTACAATAATAATATTTGAATATAATGCTTACAGGTAATTCTGAAGGATGAAAAAGTATTTGTTATAGAGTAAGTGTTGATTTTAAAGTGTTTTTAAGAGAATGTTTACAACTCAACGATAATAAAGGAATATTGAAATAATAAAATATGAAATATTGCATATCTCACTTAACAATATAATCTATTCAATAATAAAAAAATCGTACAGAGGAGTTTTTTCTGAAAATCCGAGTTGATGAAACTAGATAATTTGTATTACTGATTTAACCAGAATATTACATGAGTGCTTTGTTTTTAAAAGTTATACTTTCTCTTCGCTCTGCCTTATGGTGGAGCATTTTTATTTTTGTAATCGCAATAACCTGTCCAAACTTTCCAAGTCTAGCATACATATTATGCAGTAGTAGATTAGAAAGGAGCACTATATATGTCTTGTTATTACTACTGTAAGAATTGTGAGAGTTACCAAAAGAAAAATCATGATTGCTGTAAAAAAAGAAGTGATTATTATAATAAGTGCGGTAAAAGATGTGATGACTGTTCTTGCGATCATAAGGAGAATAACCTTGTAAGAGCATCTGCTTTTAGAGCTGTAAATACAGTTAATCAAAACCTTCCAGCTAATACTTTTGTTAAAGTATTATTTCAAAATGAACAATTTGATTTAGCGAACGAATATAACCCAGCAACATCAGATTTTACTCCGAAGACTAGAGGAGTTTATTCCGTAATTGGGACGATTGGTTTCTTTCCGAACGATACAAATTTAAATTATAGAGCGCGTGTAGAAGTTCGAGTGAATGGAAATGCGGCAATTGCTATAGATAACGACTTTTTTGGTCCAATAAATTTCGGTAATGTCGTAAGTGTTTCAACAATACTTCAATTACATGCAGGTGATATTGTCGAGATTTTTGCACAAAGTAGTATAGATGGGGTTATTAGTAGTACAGAAGACGGTTCTCATTTTGAGGCTGCAAGATTCCCATCTCCAATAAAATAAAAGCCATGTTTGTGATTTATGGACTATTTTTTTGAAAAAGGCTCTACCTTATGGTAGGGCCTTTTAGTTAAAGGTGTTAAATTGGTAATATATTAAAATAAGTTCATAAACACTTGATAAGCAACACCTAGAGTTAATACGATAGCTAACAGTTTTGCTACCCATCTCGGTGCATTTAAATTTAGTAAAAGGGAATGACATATACTAAATGTAATGCCGAGTGTTAAAAGAATTGCGATAAGATATAAAATTAATAGGAATAAAGGTTGCTCTATGGAGCCGAAGTCAATTTTGGATGGATTCATGTAATATGTACCTCGTTTTTTATTAATATATTAATGAAATAATGAAGAATACAAGGAATTGGAAGAGTAATGTAATAAATACTATAAAAGTAAATTTGAAGTTATGGATGGAGTAGATAAAATAATCTTTGAACGACTATTCAAAGCCAACATTTGTTTAAGTTTAATATACAAGAACGAACGTTCTTGGTATACTGGAAAATAAAAAAGGTGCGTTTACATGACAAATTTTGGTGATATAATTGAAAAACTAGATGAAATGATTTACAAACCTAATAATCTATTAATTACTAAACGAAAAGAAGAAAAGCAAAATTCAGAATATGCAGGAGGGGTATTCCAGCTAAATAATAGAAGCATCCGATTTAGGGTATCAAAAATTACGCCTAATAAGATTGGACAATTTGTTTCTTTTTGGGAGAAGAATGCCTCTATGAGCAATCAGGCATTTTCTTATGATTCAGCTCCTAACCTTTTAGTTATCACTTGTATAGCGGATAATAAACTAGGACAATTTATTTTTCCAAAAGAGATTCTTCTAAAAGAAAAAATATTAAAAACTCAAAATCAAAAAGGGAAAATGGCTATGAGGGTTTACCCTATTTGGGATAAACCTATTAGTAATCAAGCTAAGAAGAGTCAATTGTGGCAACTTCATTATTTTGTCGATTTAAGTGATACTGAAAATGTAGCTACAGATAAATTATTAAACTTATATTCATAGCACATAATAAGAAAGAATTGAAATATTCAATGTTCGTTCAGATGATATTTGGAAATATTAACAGGGTAAGCCGTTAAGTAAAGAATAAAAAAGGAGCATACAAATAAAGTATGCTCAAAAAAAGATAGGTTTTATGAGTGGAGAATCTCCATACGATAATATATGCGCATTTCATTAATATGTGTAAAATATCAATAAAATATCAACAGAATATCAATTAATGAGTTATTTTAGTTTTTTAATGAAGTCATGTTTTGTGAAATGAAAAAGAGCCGTTTCTTTTGAAAGATGCGGCTCTTTTTATTATTTTGTTATCGTACTGTTCGAAATGATAAATCATAAAATTATACGATTAACAATTTGATAATGATCGGACTTCAGTTATATATTTCTTGAAGTCTGGATATTGAGATACAGTTTGGCAGGTAGGGGTGAGTAGTTGATTAATTAAAGATACATTTGTAATTACTTCGTTACAAGGACCATAGAATGTAACTTTTAGCTTTGAATTCGGGGGAACTTTGAATACGATAGGGATTTTTTTCATTAAATAAACTCCTTACATAACAGAGGTTATATGTTTATTTCCTTTTAATTAGGAAGACATATTAATATAATATGTAATTTTTATTGTAGTTGATTATTACATATACTGTATGAGTTGATGTAATTTCTATTACGTATCAAAATAGTGTTGTGAAAAAATATATATCATGTTTATAAAAAGCTTAAAAACAGACTAATATGAGGGAATAAGCGTTAATTAACTTGTCTCTATATAATAAATTGTAAAAAGGCAGCTTTTTTTAGCTGCCTTTTTAAAGGGAGATTGAAAAATCTTGGAGGTCATTCATGAGTATAAGCAAAAATTGCTTATATTTAGTATGTACATTATTTATAGTTTTATCTCAATATTTAGTATGAAATAAACGCAAGTTTATCGTTTACAAATGAAAAAAAGAAGGACTTATTTATTATGGATAAAAAGAAATTATTTAGTTTTAAAAAATGATGAAAATATATTTATTTGTCTTATAGAAGCTTGCTATTAGGCGTATGGGTCTAGCAATAAAACAAGCTTTGAATAAGATAATAAAAAGGAGTTGATTAGTAATGGGTTATATTGTAGATATTTCGAAATGGAATGGAAATATTAATTGGGATATTGCAGCGTCTCAGCTAGATTTAGTTATTGCTAGAGTTCAAGATGGTTCGAATACGGTCGATTTTATGTATCAAGGTTATGTGAAAGAAATGAAGAAACGTAGTATCCCATTTGGGAATTATGCATTTTGCCGTTTTATATCTATTTCAGATGCAAAAAAAGAAGCGCAAAATTTTTGGAATCGTGGCGATAAAAACGCTAAATTTTGGGTGGCAGATGTAGAAGTTCAAACAATGGTAGATATGCAAGGCGGGACTCAAGCATTTATTGATGAATTACGCCGATTAGGTGCAAAAAAAATTGGTTTATATGTAGGACATCACACGTATGTATCATTTGGAGCTCGCAATATTGATGCTGATTTTATTTGGATTCCTCGTTATGGAGGGAATAAACCAGCATATCCTTGTGATATTTGGCAATATACTGATTCAGGAAATGTTCCTGGTATTGGAAAATGTGATTTGAATCAATTAATTGGGAATAAAAATCTTTCTTGGTTTATAGGTTCAAATCAAACAAATCAATCTAGTATTGGAGACAGTAAGCAACCAAATGGAATTGGTATTGCAGTTTCAAAATATGATGATGGATACGGAATTAATTTATATGAAAATCCTGCGAATCCGCAATTTATAGGAAGACTTACGAAAAAAATCCCATATTTAATCTATAAAGGTTATTGGGGAGGTGGCGAAAAAGATATGATTTGTTTAGGTGGTGAACAACAGTGGGCTAAGTTAGAACATTTTAATGTACAATGGTTTTATGCATATTCAAAGTACACACCTGGATATGAAATTAGAACGTACGATGGGCCAAACGGGAATGATACAGGTGCGGTCGATGGGAAGGTCCCTTATCGTATTTGGAATCGTCAAGATGGATATATAGATATAGGTGGGAACAAATGGATCAAAGAAGAACATGTGCAGATTAAATAAAAAAGTCGGCTTTATTCCGGCTTTTTTATTTAATAAAGCTTGTCTCTGGCATGAAGAGAAATACTTGCAGAAAACACATTGATTTCACAATAGCGCTGTATAGTTCCTAATATACATTTATCAAAGTGAGGTATTTGAATTGAAAAAGAAAAAGCTATTTATGGGAACTATTATTGCATGTGTGGCGCTAACATTGTCTGCGTGTGGTTCCTCAGAAAATGTTGCAACATCAAAAGTAGGAAACGTGACAGAGAAAGAGTTAAGTAAAGAATTAAGGCAAACATATGGAAAAAGTACTTTATCTCAAATGATGTTAAATAAGGCATTGCTAGATAAATATAAAGTTTCAGATGAAGAAGCTAAAAAACAAGTAGAAGCAGCGAAGGAACAAATGGGTGACAAGTTTAAAGTTGCTTTAGAGCAAGTAGGGTTAAAGAATGAAGATGAATTAAAAGAGAGAATGAAGCCAGAAATTGCACTTGAGAAAGCGATTAGAGCGACTGTCACAGATAAAGATGTGAAAGATAACCATAAACCTGAAATGAAGGTAAGTCACATTTTAGTGAAAGATGAAAAAACTGCGAAAGAAGTAAAAGAGAAAATAAATAATGGTGAAGATTTTACTGCTTTAGCGAAACAGTATTCGGAAGATACTGGTTCAAAGGAACAGGGCGGAGAAATAGCTGGTTTTGCTCCTGGTCAAACTGTGAAAGAGTTTGAGGAAGCTGCGTATAAATTAGATGCAGGACAAGTAAGTGAGCCAATAAAAACATCTTATGGTTATCATATAATAAAAGTGACGGATAAAAAAGAATTGAAACCATTTGATGAAGTAAAAGATACGATTCGAAAAGATTTAGAACAACAAAGACTGCAAGATGCGACAGGTAAATGGAAACAACAAGTAATCAATGATCTATTGAAAGAAGCAGATATTAAAGTAACAGATAAAGAATTTAAAGATACATTTAAATTCTTAGATGAGAAATAAGGTTTAGAAGAAAAACAGAGATTTAGCATAATGCTATATTTCTGTTTTTTTGTTTTCAATAGAAAAGGGAACTCATATAGAGTTCCCTTTTCGCGTTAGTGTGTGAGTTATAAATAGATAGTAAGACAATACAATATTACATTTAAATATTAAGAATTACAATAGGAAAATTTGGATGTAGATAAAAGGAATAAGCAATTAAATTCGTAAAATATTGAAATGATAATGTTTTAGTTAATTAATTTTGTTAAATATAAACTAAATATATTTTCGTGGAGAGTGAATTGAGGACATAATTTAAAGAATGGTACATATCATATTTATTGGAGTATAAATTAACTTTATAGGAAGTGACATGTTGAACATTTAGTACAAAAGGATGTTCTTAATGATGATAAGAATTATTTATCCCGCTATTTGTGGGAGTCTTACTGCTCGTAAAAGCCCGATTGGTGAAGGCTAATAATCAGTGGATGATGGACAAAACCCCCACTGATTATTAGCCTTCACTTTATTAAAATAGGATGAATATTTTTATATTTACTAGATTATTAAATTAATTTGGGGGAGAATATATGAAAGTTATTTTTAAGAGAGAAGGCGGAGGGAAAATTTTTGAATTATCTAATGAAAATATAAGCGTTCTATTAGCTGTATTAAAAGAAACAAAAGGGATAAAGATTGGGATGGTTGAGTATGAAGTATTAGAATATAAACTGGAATATTATCGGAATCCGAAAAAAACAGAAACAGAAAGAGAATTACATATTATAATGCAACCCAAGCATATTCAATAAAGAAAGTGAAAAATTGATGAGTGTGAATCTTACTGCCTACAAATAGCAGGATAAATGGTAGTAATTGTCGATATGTATGAAACTTATGAGGAATGAATTGTTTTACATCATAAGTTTCTAAAGCTTTGTGAGTTCGTTCATAATAAAAGTGTATGCTTTTGTTGAAGGATGGTTAATGAGATATAGCTGAAATTTGTATTCCAGAAAGAACGTTAGTTAGGATAGAAAAGTAAAATTAGAAATATAATTAGTTCAATAAAAGCGACTTCACATTAGGTGGAGTCGCTTTTATTGTTGCTACACGTATTCTATGATGCGATAGGAAGTGCAAAGAAATTTGATTAATAAAAGGGAGTAATAAATGAGTATGAATAAACTTCATATATTAAAGTTGCATTTTGTTTGAAAAATTTACATGTTGCACTTCCGTAAGAACGTTCGTTCGTGTATAATTAGAACGAATGTTCTTTCGGAGTGGAGATTTCTACAAATTCATAAATAGTTTTGAATTGGAAAGCTACGCTACATATAAATAAGAGATGGATAAAGTGTATTTAGAAGTGAAATTAGTGAGGTATCATGGTCACAGTTTCGAACCATGTTGGAATATAAAGCAAAATGATACGGCAAACAAGTCATTGTCGTATCGAAAACATTTGCTTCAAGCCAATTATGTTCTTGTTGTAGATATCAAAACAAAGACGTTAAAAATCTAAACCTACGTAAATGGGACTGCCCTTCTTGTAGTACACATCATGATAGGGATATTAACGCAAGTATCAATCTAAAGAATGAAGCGATAAGGCTTCTAACCGCAAGGACTGCGGAGATAGCCTAATAAAGTAGAGTTCGATAGAACTCTTTACTTAGGAATCCCCCACTTCTAAACGAAGTGAAAGTGGGGTAGTTCAAGAATGGATAGATATAGAAAATTGAGGAGTAAAGAAAATGAATTATGTAAAGATACAGGAAAAAGGAAGAGAGTGGGTTCCGTTTACAGTAATGTCGGAACAATTATTAAGTATGAAAAAAATTATTGGAGAGAAATTAAAAGTCCAAAGACCGCTAATAACAAATGAAGCGAAAGACAGCATTTCAGACAAATTATTAACTTCATTATTGTCTGAAGAAGAGATGTTAGTGACATATTTTGAAGAAGGATACATACTTACGAGTTATATGACAGTGGTTCATAT
Source organism: Bacillus sp. FSL E2-0195 (assembly GCF_038003645.1). Lineage (NCBI taxonomy): Bacteria > Bacillati > Bacillota > Bacilli > Caryophanales > Bacillaceae > Bacillus > Bacillus sp. FSL E2-0195. The sequence goes on from NZ_JBBOPN010000001.1 coordinate 2,177,387, forward strand.
AAATCCAATTCAACAAATTGTAAAATGTACAGATGCATTTTATAAAACATATATATTTTCTGCAATGGACATAATTGATGTAACCTAAAAGAAGCTGAATTTTGAAGTTTAGCTTCTTTAATTTATCTAGCTATTTACGGACAGGCAGATTCACACCTCAAAATTCGGCTGTGAGTCAGGCTACCTGTTAAAACCTAATTTTTTGAAGAGGTGAAGAGCTAAATGAAAAAGCAGCTAGCTGCAAGCTAGCTGCTTAGCCCCAGGGAAAGGGAGAAAAAGATTGGCACTCAAAAAATCAATGATAGCTGTGTATCAGCCTGAGTATAGTATAGACAAATTTTAAAATGTTATACAAAAATGATTACAGATCTGGTTAGGCCGTACCAACTTGGTTTTGATCTGCTAGATCAGAATCAAATGTATTAGTCGCGCTAACCCCACTAAAAGTGTTCACTACGAAACCAACGTTAGATGCGCCAGAGCCGTTATAAGCTTTCGTATTCTCTTTTGGAGAAACATTGTAGAAATCACCTAAGTTGAAAGATCCGTTACTATTTTGTACAACTAAATTCCCAACAACTGAGGGCATAATTTTCACCTACTTTATAAGTAATTGTTTGCATTACTATATGAAGGTATAGTCTAATTGGTTCATTTGACAAATATTCCGGAATAGAAAAATGTTTGAAGCTTTGTTTAATCAATCGAGCAAAAAGTATGTTAAAATTAATGAAGAGCTGAATTTTAAAAAGAATAAATTTGAATAATTAATATATATGGAATTAAAGGAGGCAAAATGTAATGGATAATGTTATAAAAACAGTGGATTTAACAGATGCAGAATCAAGTAAACTTGTTGCTTATATTTATAGTAATGATGTCACATTGATCGAAAAAGCATTTTGTCCTAATGAAATAAAATTAAAGTTTAATGAAATAGCAATTTTATCGGCAATTAAAACCGCATATATTACGAAAGTATCTATAAGGAAAGAACTTGAAGCGATTTTTCACGATACAGGCGTTTTATTAGTAAAGCAAAATGTTGAAAGGAATAGTATTCAATCTATAACAATGCATTTTGAGCAATTTAAAAAGTTGCAAAATGAGATTGAGAATTTAAATAAAAGTATGTTATAAGACTAGGTGGAAATTTATTGATAGAGGTGGGCTCTGTTAAGTTGAAAAAGTGGATTGAAAAGTATTTGGATAAATCGAACCGTAAACATAAATATACTTTCATTAAGGTGTAACCTATATTTATCGATGTGAGAAATGTAGGGAATAGAAGATACAATTTAAAAATAATAACGATACAAACAAAAAGAGTAACTATGATGGTTACTCTTTTTGTTTGTAATATGTAATATCAAAAATACTTCTAAAGTATGAAATGAATTGATACTTAAGTGAGAAGTTGAATAAGAATAAAAAGAGTAATATTAATGGAAAGGAGGAGATGAAGTTGGAGCGAAACGACATTGGGAAACTTGTAATTATTACTGGAGTAACGCAAGGGTTAGGACGTGCAATGGTTGATAGGTTTCATGAATTGGGGTGGAACATAGCAGGGTGTGGACGCTCAAAAAATAAAATTGAAGAGCTTAATAAATATTACGGTGCTTCACATGATTTTCAAATAATTGATGTTTCAAATCATCACCAAGTTAGTAAATGGGCAAGTCGTATTCTTAATAAGTATAGGGCTCCCGATATGTTAATAAATAATGCATCGATTGTTAATCAAAATGCACCTCTATGGAAAGTTACCGCACAAGAATTTGAAAGTGTAATGAGTGTAAATGTGAACGGGGTAGTAAATGTCATTAGGGCGTTCGTCCCGGCGATGATAGCTAGGAAAGAAGGAATTATTATTAACATGAGCTCTAGTTGGGGAAGAGAAGGCGAGGCTGAACTTGCGCCATATTGTGCCTCGAAGTTTGCTGTTGAAGGTATCACGCAGTCAATGGCAATGGAACTACCAAATGGTATGGCAGTAGTTGCTTTAGATCCAGGTGGCAGTATTAGCACTCCAATGCTTCACTTATGTGCACCTCAATATCTAAAAGAATCTCCTACACCTGAAATGTGGTCACATAAAGCAATTCATTATATATTAAATATATCAATAGATAAAAACGGTGAGTCATTGACATGTCCGGCATACATTCATTGAGAAACTCCTTGTCAAAAAGAGCGCCAGAAAGGTGCTCTTTTGTATTATTAGTACATTATGTGATGCACAAAATTACATATGAAAAATAGAATAATGAATTAAAGGTGATATTTGTTTATTTCGAATGTACTAGAAAATTTTAATATAGGTGATGGAAAATGAACCTACGCGATTTAGAATTGACAGGGGCATGGTTTCAAGTTGGAGGAAATCTTATAGCGGCAATTGGAACAACTAGAGGGTTTGCAGGAGAAGAAAAGATTGAGTCGGATCTCGTTATTGTAGGGAGTTCATTACAAGCTCTCGGATATATATTACAAATTATAGCAACTAATGATGCGAAAGATGAAGATAAATGTGAGAAGCAAGAGGTAACTATAGATAATAAAAATAAAGCGCTAGCGAAAACGGGGATTGAGTTATTAGCTTTAGGTAATATTTCAAATGTAATAGGAACGTATTTTAATCTCAATGAACAAATGAAAGAAAATGATTTCCTTATAATTACTGGAAATAGTTTGCAATCAATTGGCGCTTTTTTAGGAGTAGAAGTAGCATTGAATGAGATAAATGGAATACAGTGGATTATCGTATTAGGGAATTCAATGCAAAGTTTAGGTGCGGGATTACAAGCATATGAAGGTATTAAAAATATACCAAAAGAAGAAAAGGGAAAAGAAGACAGTAATATAGATAAAGAAGATCAACGTATAATAGGGCTAATAGGTATTTGGATACAGGCAATAGGTACTGTAATTTCAGCAATTGGATTAACCGAAATAGTAGAGGAACAACGATTGGAAACTAAGAAAAGGTGATGAAATACTCATTTCAATGAAGTTTGGAGTATTTCAATTTTAGAAGTAGGACAAGATGGATGTGTTAATTGTTTTTGTAGGCTTTTTCATATAGGCGTAGAATATACATATAAATGAACAGGTGAAAATAACTTGTTAACGTTAGTGAGAGGCTTCTCATTTAGTTATACTATTATATGTGATTTTTGTAATGATGAGTTCTTATATACGCTTTTAGAAATAACATGATTTCATAGGTTTAATAGTGTAGGAGATGGATGGGGAAGAATCGAAAAATAAACATTAAGGAGTTTTTCAGACATGATGTACTTATTAGCAATTTTACTTCCGCCGGTAGCTGTTTTATTTTGCGGAAAGCCGTTTCAAGCGATTATTAATTTCATTTTAACCTTAATTTTTTGGGTTCCAGGCGCGATACACGCAGTTCTTGTCGTACATGATAAAAAAGCCGACAGGCGACTTAAAAAACAAGTTCAAGCGTATGATGAAATTAATAAAAGAAATAGAAGGTAAATTGCGATTGACATACAAAAAAGAAAGGGGATTTGATTCGCCTTTCTTTTTTGTATGCCAATCAAGTTTAAATTTTAGTATAGCGGTAAGAATTTTTAATATAAGTATTATGATAATAACTTTTAGAGTGTGCGTTTAATAAACCGGTGTAAATGCTTTCTGGCACATTAAAGAAATCATACATACCATTCTTTAGTTGAATACGTAAAATCATAGAAAAAGGATTATAGCCAACAGCAACTAATTTTTTTGAAATAACGGGAGATAGCTTCATCATTACGCAACTCCTTATTTTTCATTTTAGATGGTTTCTTGTAGAGAAGGGGATTGTCGTGTTGAAATCCTAATAATTAAAGGAGTATTATACTTATATGCAATATATTAAATGTTTGTTATACGTAATTATAAGGAAGTTCACACGAAGTACATATCGTTGTGCTATTTTTATTTCACCTTTGATTTATAAATAAGAAAATATTGACCATTTGAAAAAAAGGTATATTATTTATACGAGGTATTAAAAATTCACTTCTTACATTCTATGCTTTAAGGGGCAGTATTATTAGAAAAAATAGAAGTGAAAATAGTTTGTATAAGAAGTATTCTAAAATGTATAATCTGTGAATTGGGAAAATATTGAATGATCCAGGTCAATATACTTTCTTGATTAAATGTATTTGGGAAAGTGACCTCAATATTTTCAAGTAAATCAACGGGAGAATTGAAAGGCAGGAGAAAGTAACATGTCAGAAAATTATCGTTCTCGAGAGGAGCGACGACAAGTTCAAAAGAAAAAACAGCCAGCTTCTAAAAAAACAAAACCAAAAGGTAAAACATCGTTTTTTCGTAAATTTTTAATCAGTTGTTTACTACTTGGTATTGTAGGATTAGTGGCAGGGGTTGCTACCTTTTTCGTAATGATTAAGGATGCACCAAAACTTGAGAAAGCAAAACTTGTTAATCCGTTATCCTCAAAAATTTATGATAAAGACGGGAATTTGGTATATGAATATGGGAAAGAAAAGCGGACGAATGTTACGTATGATCAAATCCCTAAATTGGTAGAAAATGCATTTTTAGCAACAGAAGATTCGCGTTTTTATGAGCATAGCGGAGTAGATTTTAAAGGTACTGCTCGTGCAGTTTTAGTTAGTCTTAAGGGAGATTATGGCTCTCAAGGTGGTAGTACGATAACGCAGCAAGTTATTAAAAACTACTTCTTATCGATGGAAAAAACGTCAAAACGTAAAGTTCAGGAAATATATTTAGCCTATAAGCTAGAACAACAGTATTCAAAACATGAAATTTTAGAGATGTATTTAAATAAAATTAATTTAGGTAATCGTTCATATGGAATCGCAACAGCAGCACAAAACTACTACGGTAAAGAATTGAAAGATTTAACATTACCAGAAGTTGCGATGCTTGCCGGTTTACCAAAAGCACCGAATAACTATGACCCAACGAAAAAAGAAAATGTTCAAAGGGCAACAGAAAGAAGAAATACTGTACTAGGGTTAATGAATCGACATGGTTATATTACAAAGGCAGAAATGGAAGAAGCATCGAAAGTACCAGTGGATAAAAATATTAAGAGTGCAGCTGAACTACAAGCGATGCCACATACTGCATTTATGGATGCAGTTGTGAAAGAAGTAGAAAAAGAAATACCAGATGTTAATATTGGATCTGACGGTTTAGAAATTTATACAACTTTGGATCCAAAAGCGCAAGATTTTGCTGATCAGCTTTTAAATGCAAATATTATTAATTATCCAAACGATAAGTTCCAAGGGGCTTTCACATTTATGGATACAAAAACTGGTGAAGTTCGTGCTATAGGTAGTGGTCGTGGTGAAAATAAAGCAGTATTTAAAGGGCATAATATGGCGATTGAATTAGATCGTGCAGCTGGTTCAACTATGAAGCCAATCTTTGATTATGCACCGGCTATTGAATATTTAAAATGGGCTACGTATCATCAAATCGATGACTCTCCATTTAAGTATTCAACTGGCCAAGAAGTGAGAAATGCAGATAGAAGTCATTTAGGGCCAATCTCAATGCGTGAAGCACTAACAAAGTCACGTAATATCCCAGCTATTAAAACAGCTAAAGAGGTAGGTATTAGTAAATCGAAAGAGTTCTCTGAGAAATTAGGTATTACATTTAATGTAGCACCGACAGAATCAACAGCGATCGGTACAAATGAAGCGTCACCAACTGAAATTGCAGGTGCTTATGCGGCATTTGGGAATGACGGTAAGTATACGAAGCCGCATTTTGTTAAGAAAGTAGTTTATCCAGACGGCAAGTCACAAAGTTTTGGACAAAAACCAAAACCAGTTATGGCGGATTCTACAGCATATATGATTACTGATATGCTTCGTTCTGTAGTTACATCAGGTACTGGTACATCGGCAAATGTGGCCTCTTTAGATGTAGCTGGTAAAACAGGTACAACTAACTATTCTTCAAAACAACTAGCACAATATGGAATTCCAGAAAGTGCAACTCGTGATAGTTGGTTTGCAGGATATACACCGCAATATACGATGGCAGTATGGACTGGATATACGAAAGATGGTAAAGACGAGTATATTAGTAGTAAAAATACGAAAATTGCACAGTTGATCTTTAAAGAAATGATGAGAAAGATGGCTACAGATAAATCACGCTTTAAAATGCCAAGTAGTGTTATTCAAGAAGGTAGTGAGTTACGTATAAAAGGTGAAAAACGTGATTCATCTCCAAATACGAGCGTACCGGATACAACGGAACAACCAAAACAAGACCAACAGCAAAAAACTGAAGAAGAGAAAAAGCAAGAAGAATTAAAGAAACAGGAAGAACTTAAGAAACAAGAAGAGCAAAAGAAACAAGATGAACTTAAGAAACAAGAAGAGCTAAAGAAGCAAGAAGAGCAAAAGAAACAGGATGAATTAAATAAGAAAAATGAACAAAATAATGGAAATGGCCAAGGAAATACAACACCACCGAACAATGGTGGAGGCCAAGGAAATACAACACCACCGAACGATGGTGGAGGCCAAGGAAATACAACACCACCGAACAATGGTGGAGGCCAAGGGAATACAACGCCACCGAACAACGGTGGGGATCAAGGAAATACTACCCCACCGACTAACGGTGGAGGAGGCCAAGGGAATACAACTCCAACGCCACCAGCAACAACGCCACCAACTACTGGCGGGAACACAGGAGAAGTCCCTGCCAATAATGGACAATAAGTAATGTATATAAAAGCACCAAAGGTACCGATAAAACGGTTCCTTTGGTGCTTTTTATATTATAAAGGTTAATATTATTTTTAAATGTTAAAAGTACCATAGAAATTTTGAAAGTAAATTGATGGGAAATGATAAAAAATTTGAGTTGGTGGTATTGGATAACTAGGGCTATAAAAAGTAGTACTACTACTAGGGTGTGTACCATGATGCCAAAATGAAGGGGTGACTTGGTCAGGCGATTGATAATGTTGCCAAGCGGCAGGAAGTTCGATACCAACATCAGAACTAGCTGTATGAACGGCAGGAACATGTATTGAGGGAGCTGATGGGACAACGGCGGTTATTCTTGGTGATACCCACATGAAACGATCACTCCTAAGTTTAATAATAAAATAGTATATTCTTTTAGAACATATAAAGGTACATATATAGGGTTTTTGCTTAAAACATAGGTATAAAGTCGTAAGACCAACTTAAATTGAGGATAGACCATTTATTATGAAAAGATACGTCTATTAGCGGAGGGCAAGGGAACATGAAAAATATACAATTGATATGTTGATTGCAATATTTTACGTGTTTATGGAGGAATTTTAATGGAACGATTATGGACGAAATCATTTATTCAAATGACTATCGCGATGTTATTTTTATTTACAGGGTTTTATTTACTTGTTCCAACGCTCCCGCTCTTTATTAAAGAGATTGGTGGAAATGAATCACAAGTTGGACTGATGATGGGAATGTTTACAATAGCTGCGGTTGTAATACGACCGATTATTGGAGGAATGTTAGATCAATATGGTAGAAGATCTTTTATTATTTTCGGACTCATCTTTTTTGGGATAACGATGTATTCGTATAATTTAGCATCGACTATTGCCCTTTTAGCTGTTTTACGCGTTATTCACGGAGTGACGTGGGCTGTTTCTACAACAGCAGTTGGAACAGCGATAACTGATATTATTCCAGATTCACGTCGTGGTGAAGGGATGGGCTGGTATGGCATGGCGATGACAATCGCGATGGCAATTGGCCCGATGATTGGATTATGGGTTGTACAAAATTATTCATTTCATGGTCTATTCTTGTTAGCAACTCTTTTATCCTTTATGGCAGTCGTATTATCGTTAATAACGAAAATGCCATTCACGCCACAAAAAGAAAAAGGGAAAATTCAGCTGTTTGAAAAATCCGTTTTATCAATAACGGTTGTTGTTTTCTTTTTATCATTTGCATATGGAGGAATAACAACATTTTTACCGTTATTCGCGTCATCAATTGATGTGAATCCTGGGACATTCTTTCTTGTATATGCAATTGCTTTAACAATTGTACGACCTATTTCAGGAAAACTATTAGATAAGTATGGAGAAGTTTTTATCATACTTCCGGCACTATGTATTACTATTTTAGCGATAGTTGTACTAACGATTTCAAATGGTTTGATAGGTGTAATGATTGCAGCGGCATTATATGGTGTTGGATTCGGTTCAGCACAGCCCGCTTTACAAGCAGCGATGCTGACAATTGTTGATCCTAGTAAAAGAGGAGTTGCTAACGCTTCATTCTTTACTGCATTTGATTTAGGTATTGGATTAGGTGCGATTTTACTTGGAGTTGTTTCACAAATGTTTGGTTACCGTATTTTATTCGCAGGTAGTGCAATTTCAGGATTAATAGCTTTAATTATATTTGTCATTTTTGTAAAACAAAGATTAGGCAAAAAGGATTTTGCGTAAACAGGAAGAGCGAAGATGAAAATTTCAATTGAACATGATGCTCGACGATGCTTTAAGGAAGAATTGCGTATAAAGCATGATGAATCTATTTGATGTATTGTAAGGTACGGAGGAAATAGCTCAATTCAGCCCGGATATTCTTTAGGGATTATTTCTGAGAAATCAGATGGGGAAATAGTGTCAGTTGAGAAAGACGGTAGTTTATTTTTATAGATTTTGATGATCTTTCGTACTTTCAAAACTATGAATTAGTTGTAAGCTATCGTAAAGAAACGGAAGAAATTTAATTTAATTATGTAAAATAATAATTTTATTAAAAATAAATAAATTTTATATAAGAATTATATTTATGGGCATATGAAATAAATATTATAAAAAACCGAGCTGTGCATGAGTGCAGCTCGGTTTTTATGTTTGTTGAAGAAAAAGGGATTAAAGGTATATTTAGTGGGATTATATGGATAATTGTTATATTTCGTTTTAAAAAATTGTAAAAGGATGTCTGTCCTTTCTTTATAAAAGATGAAAGTTATTTTTGAAAAATTGTATTATTACATCGGTAAAAGTATAGGAAACTTATCATTATAAAATAAATTGAAATCTTCTAAAAACTCTGATACATTGAAATAGAAATGTAGTTTCATATTATTGTAAAGGCTTACAGTTATGTGCACGAAGATCTATTAGGATTGGAGGAAATAATGATGAAAGCTGAAGAAAAATTTTCCCCGGGATTAGATGGTGTAGTAGCAGCGGAAACGAAAATTTCGTTTCTTGACACAGTAAAAGGTGAAATTGTAATTCAAGGGTATGATTTAATCGAACTCTCAAAAACAAAAGAGTATTTAGACATTGTGCACCTTTTATTAGAAGAACGTTTACCGAATGAGGATGAGAAAGTAACAATTGAAAAGAAATTAAAAGAAGAATATACAGTGCCAGAAGGTGTATTCAATGTTCTAAAGGCATTGCCTAAGGAAACGCATCCTATGGATGGGCTACGTACAGGTGTGTCTGCATTAGCTGGTTACGATAGTGATATCGAAAACCGCTCGTTAGAAGTGAATAAAAGTCGAGGATACAAGCTTTTAAGTAAAGTGCCAAATATTGTAGCGAATAGCTACCATATTTTAAATAATGAGGAACCAATTGAGCCTCTTCAAGAATTGTCATATAGTGCGAATTTCTTCTATATGTTAACTGGAAAGAAACCAACTGAACTTGAAGAGAAAATTTTTGATCGTTCCCTTGTTTTATATAGTGAACATGAAATGCCAAACTCTACATTTACAGCACGCGTTATTGCATCAACGCAATCCGACTTATACGGTGCTTTAACAGGAGCAGTTGCATCCTTAAAAGGAAGTCTTCATGGCGGTGCGAATGAAGCGGTTATGTACATGCTTTTAGAAGCTGGTAATGTTGAGAAATTTGAAGAGTTATTACAGAAGAAACTATATAACAAAGAAAAAATTATGGGCTTTGGACACCGTGTTTATATGAAAAAGATGGATCCAAGAGCACTTATGATGAAGGAAGCATTAAAGCAGTTATGTGATGTGAAAGGCGATTATACACTATATGAAATGTGTGAAGCTGGAGAAAAAATTATGGAGAAGGAAAAAGGGATTTATCCGAATCTTGATTATTATGCTGCTCCAGTATATTGGATGCTTGGTATTCCAATTCAACTTTACACACCAATCTTCTTTAGTTCTAGAACAGTAGGGCTATGTGCACACGTAATTGAGCAACATGCGAACAATCGTTTGTTCCGTCCACGTGTAAATTATATTGGCGAGCGACATGCATTTAGTAAATAAAAACAACTGGGGAGTTGTTAGCGCCGCCCGCCAGATGGGTGTTTGACCGACACCCATCATTAATAATAACGAATTTTCGACAGAAAGGGAAGAATAGCATGATTAAAACAAATGAAATTAAACAAAAAGATGCATTATTAGAAGAAATTACGGACTATGTATTAAATAAAGAGGTTACAAGTGCAGAGGCATTCAGTACGGCTCGCTACGTATTACTTGATACACTTGGATGTGGAATTTTAGCACTACAATACCCAGAGTGTACGAAATTATTAGGACCAGTTGTACCAGGAACAATCGTGCCAAATGGTACACGTGTACCAGGAACATCTTATGTGCTAGATCCAGTAAAAGGCGCATTTAATATCGGATGTATGATCCGTTGGTTAGACTATAACGATACTTGGCTTGCAGCAGAGTGGGGACATCCATCTGATAACTTAGGCGGAATTTTAGCAGTTGCAGATTATATTAGCCGCGTTCGTATTTCAGAAGGAAAAGAACCATTAAAAGTACGGGAAGTACTAGAAATGATGATTAAAGCACATGAAATTCAAGGTGTACTTGCTTTAGAAAACAGTTTAAACCGTGTTGGTCTTGATCACGTATTATACGTAAAAGTAGCGACGACTGCAGTAGTTGCAAAAATGCTTGGCGGAACGCGTGAGGAAATCTTTAATGCATTATCACATGCGTGGATTGATAATTCTAGTCTTCGTACATATCGTCATGCTCCAAATACAGGTTCACGTAAATCATGGGCAGCAGGTGATGCGACGAGCCGCGGTGTTCATCTTGCAATGACTGCATTAAAAGGTGAAATGGGTTACCCAACGGCATTATCTGCACCAGGATGGGGATTCCAAGATGTGTTATTTAACAAGCAAGAATTAAAATTAGCAAGACCGCTAGAAGCTTATGTAATGGAAAATGTATTATTCAAAGTGTCATTCCCAGCAGAATTCCATGCACAAACAGCTGCAGAATGTGCAGTGAAATTACATCCGGAACTTAAAGAAAGATTAGATGAAATTGATCGTATTACAATTACAACTCATGAGTCAGCAATTCGTATTATCGATAAAGAAGGTCCATTAAATAACCCAGCTGATCGCGATCACTGCCTACAATACATTACGGCAATAGGTTTATTAAAAGGAGATATCGTTGCGGATGATTATGAGGATGTAGTAGCGAATGATCCACGTGTAGATGAATTACGTAATAAGATGGTTGTTGTTGAAAACAAACAGTACAGTTTAGATTACCTTGACCCGAACAAGCGCTCAATCGCCAACGCTGTTCAAGTTCATTTTAAAGATGGTACTGTAACAGAAAATGTGGAATGTGAATATCCACTTGGCCACCGTTTCCGTAGAGACGAAGCAATTCCAAAAGTTGTTCGAAAATTCACTGCAAATATGGCAGGTCATTATTCTAGTAAGCAACAAGGAAAAATCCATGAAGCTTGTCTAAATGAAGAAAAACTAGAAAATATGAATGTAAACGAATTTGTAGATCTATTCTTAATTTAATAATAGGGGGAATTTAGAATGGCTTGGGTTGTGAATAAACAGTCGACACAAGAGGAGCTTACGAATCGCTTCCGAGCTTTAGTAGAAGCAAATGAAATTTTGCAAATTCCAGGTGCTCATGATGCAATGGCGGCTCTTGTTGCGAAAAATACAGGTTTTTCAGCTCTATATTTATCGGGAGCTGCTTACACTGCAAGTAAAGGACTACCAGATTTAGGAATCGTGACGTCTACTGAAGTAGCAGAGAGAGCAAGGGATCTAGTTAGAGCTACAGATTTACCAGTTCTTGTTGATATTGATACAGGATTTGGTGGAGTACTAAACGTAGCGAGAACAGCTGTAGAAATGGTGGAAGCGAAAGTTGCGGCTGTTCAGATTGAAGATCAACAATTACCAAAGAAATGTGGACATTTAAATGGTAAGAAACTTGTTACTACAGAAGAATTAGTTCAAAAAATTAAAGCGATTAAAGAAGTTGCGCCAAGTTTATATATTGTAGCACGCACAGATGCTCGCGGCGTGGAAGGATTAGATGCAGCGATTGAAAGAGCGAATGCATATGTAAAAGCAGGAGCAGATGCAATATTCCCAGAAGCGCTTCAATCGGAAGAAGAATTCCGTTTATTTACTAGCAAAGTGAATGCACCTTTACTAGCAAATATGACTGAGTTCGGAAAAACACCATATTATAGTGCAGAGGAATTTGCGAATATGGGCTTCCAAATGGTAATTTATCCTGTAACTTCACTTCGTGTTGCTGCAAAAGCATATGAGAATGTGTTTACGCTAATTAAGGAAACAGGTTCTCAAAAAGATGCACTTTCTAATATGCAAACGAGAAGTGAATTATATGAAACAATTTCATATCATGACTTTGAAGAGTTAGATACTGGAATTGCAAAAACAGTATTATCTGAAGATCAATAGGTAGAAGGATTTAGGCGATGAAAATACATCTTTGGCAAAACGAACTGCTTGATGTGAAAAATCATCGCCTTCTGTTTTCAATAATAAGATATTCCACTCATCGTAGACGAGCATATGCAAAGATCAACGAAGGCCGAAATGATAGGGGGATTCAGATGGAGAAAACGAAGTTACCATGGGATGAATTTTTTTCACTCAATAAAGATGTGAATAATACTTTCTTTACACCAGAAGATTTTTCAGGGGATGAAGATTTAATTGCAAAAACGACAGAACAATTCGTTAAACAAGAAATTGTCCCGCAAATTGAGAATATTGAACAACATAACTATAAAGTTTCTCGCCAATTATTTGAGAAAGCTGGGGAACTTGGATTATTAGGCATTGAGGTACCAGAAGATTATGGCGGATTCGAGTTAGGAAAGGCTGTCTCAGGTCTTGTAGCAGAGAAAATGGGTTACGCTGGTGCATTTAGCGTTTCTTTTAATATACACGCCGGTGTAGGTACATTGCCTTACATATATTATGGAACGAAAGAACAGAAAGAAAAATATTTACCGAAAATCGCATCGGGAGAATGGATTGGGGCTTATGCTTTAACTGAGCCAAATGCTGGTTCTGATGCATTAAGTGCAAAAACGAGTGCAGTATTGAATGAAGATGGTACTGCTTGGAAGTTGAATGGTGAGAAGCAGTGGATTACAAATGCTCATATGGCAGATGTATACGTTGTTTTTGCGAAGACAAATAAAGGAATGACAGCGTTTATTGTCGAAAGAACATGTGAAGGTGTATCAATAGGATTAGAAGAAAAGAAGATGGGGATTAAAGGATCTTCAACAGCGACGCTTATTTTAGAAGATGTTGTCATCCCCGCTGAAAATATTTTAGGGGAAGTTGGGAAAGGGCATCACGTAGCTCTTAATATTCTTAACTTCGCTAGACTAAAACTTGCTTTTGGAAATATTGGAACAGCAAAACAAGCAATCGGTTTGTCAGTTCAATATGGAAAAGAGCGAAAACAGTTCCAAACGGAATTAGTAGATTTTACGATGATTCAAGAGAAAATTGCCAATATGATTATTTCTACATATGGAGCAGAAAGTGCAGCTTACCGTACAGCGGGTGTAATTGATGAAGCAATTCATGAGAGTGATGAAGATCTTATGAAAAAAATGTCCCAATTTGCAATTGAATGTGCACTGAATAAAGTAAACGCTTCTGAAACACTTGCTTATATCGTAGATGAAGCTGTACAAATTCATGGTGGTTACGGTTATATGCAAGAATACGAAGTAGAACGATTATATCGTGATGCTAGAATTAGTCGTATTTTTGAAGGAACGAATGAAATTAATAGATTAACAGTTGCAAAAATGTTAATGAAGCAAATCGAGCAAATAGAAGATGCTGAAGTAGAAATTGATGTAGCAAATGTAGAAAGAAACCATCGTTACATTTTATTAGCGAAAAAATTGTTGAAACAATCTTTGAAAACGCTCTCTAAAACTCCAGGAATAAAAATTGAGCAAGAGCAAGAATATTCACGCGTATTATCAAATATGTTGACGGACGTGTACGTCATGGAATCAGCATTTTTACGTACGAGGAAAGCAGTTAGTAAAAATGGTGAGGAAAAAGAGCGTACGAAGCAAATGATAACAGGTGTTATTTGTGAAGAAGGATATCGTAAAGTAGAAGAAGCTGCGATTTCCATTCTTTCAGCAGCTGTCACAGAAGAACAAAATAGACAAGAAATATTAGCTGAAATCCGTCAATTATTAGTGCCTTTATACTCAAACTTATTTACGAAAAAGAGAGATATTGCGAAAGTTATTATAAATCGCGGGAAATATATTGTGTAAATAGGAGGAAAGCGATATGAAAAAGATTGGTTTTATCGGTTTAGGTAACATGGGTCTTCCAATGTCTAAAAATTTAGTTAAATCTAGCTACACAGTATATGGAGTGGACTTGAATAAAGAGGCGGAAGCTTCCTTTGAAAAAGAAGGAGGAATTATCGGCCTATCAATCTCAAAACTAGCAGAGACATGCGATGTGATTTTTACAAGTTTGCCTTCACCTCGTGCTGTGGAAGCGGTATATTTTGGGGAAGAAGGATTATTTGAAAATAGCCACTCGAATGTAGCTTTAATTGATACAAGTACAGTATCTCCACAATTAAACAAACAATTAGAGGAATCGGCGAAGGAAAAGAAAGTAGACTTTTTAGCAGCACCTGTTAGCGGTGGGGTAATTGGTGCAGAAAACCGTACATTAACGTTTATGGTTGGTGGATCGAAAGAAGTATATGAGAAAACTGAATCTGTCATGGAAGTGCTTGGAGCGAATGTTTTCCATGTTAGTGAGCAGATTGATAGTGGTACAACTGTTAAATTAATTAATAATCTATTAATTGGTTTTTATACAGCTGGTGTGAGTGAAGCTTTAACATTAGCGAAAAAGAACAATATGGATTTAGATAAAATGTTTGATATTTTAAATGTAAGTTACGGTCAAAGTAGAATTTATGAGCGTAATTATAAAAGTTTCATTGCATCAGAAAATTATGAGCCAGGCTTTACTGTAAATTTATTAAAGAAAGATTTAGGATTTGCGATAGAGTTAGCTAAAGAAAGTGAACTTCACTTACCGGTAAGTGAGATGCTATTAAATGTATATGAAGAAGCGAGTGAGGCAGGATATGGTGAAAACGATATGGCTGCTTTATATAAGAAAGTTAGCGAACAATTAATTTCTAATCAAAAATAGTGCACTTATAAAAACCATGATAAAAAAGGAGAGAATATAATGATTACAACTGAAATTAAACGAGTGAAAAATCATATTAATGGCGAATGGGTAGAATCTACTGGTACGGAAGTAGAAGCGGTTCCGAATCCGGCAACTGGAAAAATCATCGCTTACGTTCCACTTTCTCCAAAAGAAGATGTTGAAAAAGCTGTTGAAGCGGCAAAAGCGGCATACAAAACATGGTCTAAAGTGCCAGTTCCAAATCGTTCAAGACAACTATACAAATATCTACAACTGTTACAAGAAAATAAAGATGAGCTTGCAAAAATCATTACGCTAGAAAACGGTAAAACGCTAACGGATGCAACTGGTGAAGTACAGCGTGGTATTGAAGCGGTAGAACTTGCAACATCAGCACCAAATTTAATGATGGGACAAGCTCTTCCGAATATTGCTAGTGGAATTGATGGATCGATTTGGCGCTACCCAATCGGAGTTGTTGCTGGTATTACACCGTTTAACTTCCCGATGATGATTCCATTATGGATGTTCCCACTTGCAATTGCTTGCGGTAATACATTCGTATTAAAAACATCTGAAAGAACGCCACTTTTAGCTGAGCGACTTGTAGAGTTATTCTATGAAGCTGGTTTTCCAAAAGGGGTATTAAATTTAGTACAAGGCGGAAAAGATGTTGTAAATAGTATTTTAGAAAATAAAGATATTCAAGCAGTTTCGTTTGTTGGCTCTGAGCCAGTGGCACGCTACGTATATGAAACTGGTACAAAAAATGGTAAACGTGTACAAGCGTTAGCAGGTGCGAAAAACCATGCAGTTGTTATGCCAGATTGCAACCTTGAGAAAACAGTACAAGGTGTAATTGGGTCTGCGTTTGCAAGTAGTGGAGAGCGCTGCATGGCATGTTCAGTAGTAGCAGTAGTTGATGAAATTGCTGATGAATTCATTGATGTATTAGTAGCGGAAACGAAGAAGTTAAAAGTAGGTGACGGTTTCAACGAAGATAATTATGTTGGACCATTAATCCGTGAATCTCATAAAGAACGTGTTTTAGGCTATATTAATAGTGGTGTAGTAGATGGAGCAACTTTACTAGTAGATGGCCGTAAAATCAATGAAGAAGTTGGAGAAGGTTACTTTGTTGGTGCAACAATCTTTGATGGTGTAAATCAAGAAATGAAAATTTGGCAAGATGAAATTTTCGCTCCAGTATTAAGTATTGTAAGAGTAAAAGATTTAGAAGAAGGTATTAAGCTGACAAATCAATCGAAATTTGCGAATGGTGCTGTTATTTATACATCAAATGGAAAACATGCACAAACATTCCGAGACAATATTGATGCTGGTATGATTGGTGTAAACGTTAATGTTCCAGCACCAATGGCATTCTTCGCATTTGCAGGAAACAAAGCTTCATTCTTTGGAGATCTTGGTACAAATGGTACGGATGGCGTTCAATTTTATACACGTAAAAAAGTTGTAACTGAGCGCTGGTTTTAATAAAGTGAAATGATAATGAGTGGGGTGCATTCCCACTCATTATAAAAATAATACAAACGAAAATACACTACTCATAATGGAGTAGTGTATTTTCGTTTGTATTGTGTTAACTATTTCTTTCAAAGGCTAATTTAATACCAAACCCAATTAAGACGATTCCTGTAATCCCTTGAATATAACGCTGTGTCTTCGGTTTTTTCATAAAAGCACTAATTTTATCAATTAAAAATATATAAAAAGCAAACCAAATGACGGTTAAAATGAGATAAGTAAGTCCCATAACGAGAAGTTGTATAAATGTATTATGATTTGGATTTAAAAACTGTGGTAAAAAAGTTAAAAAGAAGACTGCAATCTTAGGGTTTAGTAAATTTGTAAGAAACCCTTGGCGAAAGCAAGAAGTATGTTTATTGTCATTATTTATTGGAACGTCATTTGTATTTAAGTCTTCTGTGTTTCTTACTGCTAAAAGGGCTTTAATACCAATATAGACTAAATATACAGCACCAACATATTTAAAAATAGAAAATAAAAGAGCAGACTTTACAATAAGTGCTGAAAGACCAATTACAGCAGCTAAAGTGTGAATTAAAAGCGCAACACAAGTACCAAAAACAGTTTTTACGCCGCCGATTTTGCCGGCAATCAATGTGTTTTTCGTAGCCATTGCTGTATCAGGACCGGGTAGAATAATAAGACATATAGACATAATAATAAACAGAAAAAAATTTTCCATAATGTTATCCGCCTTCCTTTGTTGTTTTTAGAAAATTCGATTAACGTTAGTTTAACATACATTTTAGTTAAATAAAATTAAATTATATTTAACTAAAAAGAAGAGGCCATATAGAGTAGCTGAGAGTGTGCTACAATATATGGCCTCTTTGTTTAAGCGTTAAGTAAGTTAAAGAATCGATTTACATCTTCTTCTGAAACATCACTTAATTGTTTATATTTATAATTTGGATTTTGGTCTTTATCAACTACAACGGAGCGTACTCCTTCAAAGAAATCTTCATGTCGCATGAAGTTTTTAGCGAGTATAAGATCTGTCGCGAAACATTCTTCAACTGACTTTTCTTGGCCATCAATAAACTGTTTTAATGTTACCTTTAATGAAACAGGGGATTTGGATAATAGCTTTTCTTTCGTTGTTTGGGCAAATGGACTTTGATCTTTCTCTAACGATTGAATGATTCCCTCAATTGTATCGAATGCAAAATGCGAATTAATTTCTTCTACTGAAGAAGAAAGATTGCCATCTAAGTTTGGAGCAGTTGCAAATGTACGAATAACTTCTTTTAAATGAGTATGTACATCTTCTTTTTTCCAATTTACATTTTCAAGTGCGGTAAGGAAATTTGGTAATGAATCTGATGTCATAAAGTAATCAGCAGCGTTAATATATAATACATCAGGAGCTTTTAAAATAGATGCTGTTAAAGCAACATATCGACCAGTATATCCAGGCGCTTTATTTAAGAAATAAGCAGCACCGACATCAGGGAAGAAACCGATGTTCATTTCAGGCATTGCCCACTTCGTACGCTCTGTTACAATTCGATACGTCGCTCCATTTGTCAGACCGACACCACCGCCCATTACAATTCCATCTAAACAAGCGATAATTGGTTTTTTGTATTGATAAATAAATGTATCAATTTCATATTCTTCTTCAAAAAACTGCTCTGCATGTTGTAATGCAACTTCGTTAGAACGTGATTCGTATAGCGTTTTAATATCACCACCTGCACAAAAACCTTTCGTCCCAGCTCCTTTTAAAACGATGAGTTCAATACGCTCATCTTGCTCCCATTCTTTAAGTTTTTGCCCAATTGGTTGTAACATGTCATAGGATAAAGAATTAAGTGCTTTTGGACGGTTTAAAGTAATAGATGCAACGCCGTTTTCGCTAACAGAAAATAAAACGTGTTCAGTCATTATAAATCCTCCCTTACTTATCTTTCTATTCTTATTTCTTGATACATGCTGAAATGTCCTCTATAATTTTTGTCCAAATTAGGTGCTTAGTGTTAGTATTTATCGCATATTTTGACGAGTTATATTTGCAGGATTTCAGAGAATGAAGAGGAATATTACAACATTACTGTAAGTGCTATTATTTGAAAATGTCGTGTTGAAGGCGCTATTATATGTATAACTTATATTGAGTTAGTATACGTGGCGTAAATTAAAGAGTTGATGTAGAAAAAGTTAAAAGGCTGAATTATCTAACTTTTAAAGAGCGCGGGGTTTGTATATAATTAGAAATAGAGAAAGGAGAGATCGGAATGCCAGGACCTTTACTATTGTCGGTTATTATTTTGTCATCTCTTATGGTAGGAATTACACAGTATTTTCATCATACAGATACGACAGAAGAAGTGAAGGCTAAGGTACGTCTCGTGTTTCCGATTTTTATAATATCTATTTCCATATGCTTTTTATTAAATAAAGATGGGTATGTTGTGGCCGTATTTGCGTTTTTTGTAGCGATTGTCTTAATAACTGTATTGTACTACGTTATGAAAGAGTACTTACAAAAATAAGGATGCCTGAAAGGGCATTTTTATTTTTGTAGATTAATAATTTCACATACCGTATTTCATATAAAAAAACATAAAATATTTATAATTAAAAAAGTATGTACATCGCGGTGTATTTACTTGTCAATCTTGCATGACCACTATACTATTAAAATGTAGAGATTAGAAAAAAGGGGTTGTATCTAGCATGAAATTTGAGATGCATACAAAAATTATTTCAAATGAAAAAGAAGTAAGATTACATATAGAAGATAATTTATTTCAATTAATTTTAGATGGTTATCATCTATTTACTATTCAAGAAATATTGCCTTTATATAAATCAAACGAAGAAAGAATCGGTAGTGCAATTGTCCAAAAGTTAGAATGGGAGAACGGAAAAACTACACTAAACTATCAGCTTGTTTCACTACAATCAGTAAACTAAAAGGAGAAGGGTAATATGAAGTTTTTTCATACAGCGGATTGGCATTTAGGTAAGCTTGTTCATGGTGTATATATGACTGAAGATCAAAAAATTGTGTTAGATCAGTTTGTACAAGCTGTTGAAGAGGAAAAACCGGATGCTGTAATTATTGCAGGAGATTTATATGACCGAGCAATTCCACCTACAGAAGCAGTAGACTTATTAAATGATGTATTACAAAAGATAGTTATTGATTTACAAACACCAATAATTGCAGTTGCAGGAAACCACGATAGTCCGGACCGCATACATTTTGGTAGTAATTTAATGAAAAAACAAGGATTACATATTGTTGGACAATTCCAGTTTCCATACAATCCTGTTGTTTTAAATGATGAATACGGAGAGGTTCATTTCTATCTCGTTCCGTATGCAGATCCAAGTATTGTTAGACATATATTGAAAAATGAAGATGTTCGTTCTCATGATGATGCGATGCGTATTTTTATGAACGAACTCTCTGAAACGATGGATAAAGAAGCGAGACACATATTTGTAGGACATGCATTTGTAACTTCTTCAGGAGAGGCAGAGGAAAATACGAGTGATGCGGAACGACCACTTTCAATTGGTGGTGCTGAATATGTAAATAGCCATTATTTTGATAAGTTTCATTACACGGCGCTTGGCCATTTACATCAAGCGCATTTTGTACGTAATGAGACAATTCGTTATTCAGGTTCACCACTTGCATATTCTATTTCTGAAGAAAAGCATAAAAAAGGATATTATATTGTGGAACTGGATGAAAAAGGTGAAACAACAATTGAAAAACGTTTACTTACACCACGTCGTAAAATGCGTACAGTAGAAGCGAAAATAGACGATTTATTGCTTCATCCAGTGAGTGAAGATTATGTATTTGTGAAATTATTAGATGAAAATCCTGTCTTGCAGCCAATGGAAAAAATACGTTCTGTATACCCAAATGCAATGCATGTTGAAAGATCTATTCAAAGACGAGAGTTCACAGATGAAAATGAAGTAACTGTTTCAAGACATAAAACGGATGATTTATCTCTTTTAAAAGCATTTTATAAAGAAATGAAAGGGCTAGATTTATCAGAAGAGAAAGAACGTCTATTTTTAGATGTTTTGCAAACAGTGCAAGAACGGGAAGGTGAGCGAGGATGAGACCGATTCAGCTTATAATGACCGCGTTTGGTCCATATAAACAGAAAGAAGTAATCGATTTTAAAGATCTTGGTGAGCATCGTATTTTCGCTATTTCTGGAAATACAGGAGCTGGAAAGACAACGATTTTTGATGCGATTTGTTATGTATTATATGGAGAGGCTAGTGGAGAAGAGCGCAGTGATACAAACATGCTTCGTAGCCAATTTGCTGATGATGATGTTTATACAAGTGTGGAATTAACTTTTCAATTAAAAGGAAAAAGTTATGAAATTAAACGACAACTGGGCCATAAAAAACAAGGAAATAAAACAATTACAGGACATGCAGTCGAATTATATGAAGTAATTGATGAGGAAAAAGTTCCATGTGTCGATCGTTTTCATGTAACGGATGTAAATAAAAAAGTTGAAGATTTAATTGGATTAAGTAAACATCAATTTAGCCAAATTGTCATGTTACCGCAAGGAGAGTTCCGAAAATTATTAACATCTGAAACGGAAAATAAAGAAGAAATACTACGCCGCATTTTTAAAACAGATCGTTATAAATTAATGCGTGAGATATTAGATCAAAAGCGCAAACAATGGAAAGACGTCTTACAAGAAAAACAAAAAGAACGTGAGCTATATTTCCGTAATGTATTTAAATTACCAATACGTGATGGGGCATTATTAGAGACATTAGTGGAACAAGAGCATGTAAATACACATCAAGTAGTAGAGGCATTAGAACAAGAAACAGTTTGGTACAATGCAGAGGTTGAGCAATTACACTTAGAACAAAATGACAAAACGAAACAATTAAAAGAAGCAGAGGCACGTTTTCATGCAGCAAAAGCTGTAAATGAGAAATTCAAAGATTTAGAACAAAAGAATGAGAAGTACAGTATTTTACAAGAAAACCGTGCCGTAATCGAAATGAAAGAAAAATCTTTTAAACATGCGGAACAGGCGAAGCGATTATTACCATTTGAGCAATGGTATGAGGAAGCGATGCAATATGAACAGCAGTCTGAAAGTTTGTTAAAACAGATAATCGCAAAAAAAGAGCATATAATGAACAGTTTTGCACTTGCTCAGGAGAAATATGAAGCATTAAAGAATAAGGCATCCGAGCGAGAAAATGCTAAAAAACAAGTTCAAAGACTAGAAGAGTTACAGCCAATTATTGCATCATTAGCTGAGAAAAAGTTAAATTTGCAAAATGCTGAAATTCAAATAGGAAAATTAAAAGAAGGTATGCAAAAGTTAGATGAACAACTAGAAGCGCATAAAAATGAAAAACAAAGAATGTCTGGCGAATTACAGCAATTAGAAGCAGCGCTTGAACAATATGTAGCTAAAGTAGAAGCACTAACGAATATGCGAGAAGATGCAAAAGTATTAAAGCAGGCATATGATGTATGGCAAGAAAAACAAAAATACGAGCTAGAAAAAGAAAGTGCGTTTCATAAGATGCAACAGGCAGTTAGTACATATGAAAATATTGAACGCCGCTGGTTAAGTGAACAAGCTGGTATATTAGCTCTTCATTTACATGATGGTGAATCTTGTCCAGTATGTGGTAGTATGGACCACCCGAAAAAAGCTACAGAGCAAAGTAATGCAATTGATGAAAAAGAGTTAAATGAGCTAAGAGAAAAGAAAAATATTGCGGAAAAATTACATGTTCAATTAGAAGAAAAGTGGAATTTCTATCGAGTTCAATATGAACAAGTGATAGAAGAAGTGCTAAAGCGAGGCTATCGCTCAGAAGAATTAGTAGAAACATATAGTGCGCTCGTTCAAAAAGGAAAGCAATTAGCAGCAGAAGTTAATGCGTTAAAAGCAAGTGAAGAAACGCGTAAGCAAATTGCTGTGAATATAAAAAGCGTAGAAGAAAAAGTAGAAGAACTCCAGAAACAAAAGCGTGAAGTAGAAACTGTGCAGCACCGTACTGAAATGGAGTGTATGCAGCTTCGTACGTCATATGAACATGATAAGCAAAATATTCCGGAAAGCTTGCAAACGGTACAAGCTTGGAAAGTACAGTTTGACCAAGCTCTGCAAGAACTTAGGTTAATGGAAGATGAATGGGAGAAAGTACAAGAGGCGTATCAACATTGGCAAAATGAAAATATACGTATTCAAGCAGAACATGATAATGCTTCTAATCAATTTAATAGTGCAAAAGAGAAGAAAGAAGAGACGTTTACACGCTTTATGAAAGAGCTAGAACAAAGCGGATTTACAGATCAATTAACATATAAAGAATCCAAATTAAATGATGCTGAGATGGATAAGTTACAACAAGAAATCCAAAGTTATTACTCATCTCTAGAAGTACTTACAAAACAAATTGACGAATTAAAAGCAGACTTAAAAGATAAAGAGTATATGGACATTTCTTCATTAGATGAGCAAGTGAGAGAATTGGAAATTAGCCTTGATATTATTAAAGAAAAACGACAACGTGCTCAAAACGCCGTATCATATATTACGGATTTACATGAAAATATTAAACGAATTGATGAACAAATTCATGAGGAAGAAAAAGCATTCCAAGAACTTGTTGATTTATATGAAGTAATGAAAGGGGATAATGATAGTCGTATATCCTTTGAACGTTACATCTTAATTGAGTATTTAGAACAAATTGTTCAAATTGCGAACGAACGACTACGTAAATTATCAAATGGACAATTTTATTTAAAACGAAGCGAACGAGTTGAAAAGAGGAATCGACAAAGTGGATTAGGATTAGATGTATATGATGCATATACAGGTCAAACCCGAGATGTAAAAACATTATCTGGCGGTGAGAAATTTAACGCATCACTTTGCTTAGCACTTGGAATGGCAGATGTAATTCAAGCGTATGAGGGTGGTATTTCCATCGAAACGATGTTTATCGATGAAGGATTCGGCTCATTAGATGAAGAGTCATTAACGAAAGCAGTTGACGCCCTAATCGACTTGCAAAAATCAGGTCGCTTTATCGGTGTAATTTCACACGTTCAAGAACTGAAAAACGCAATGCCAGCTGTATTAGAGGTAACGAAGCAGAAGGATGGGTGTAGTCAGACGAGGTTTGTGGTGAAATAAGCTTGTCAAATTGAAAGTATCTATCCTTACTTTGAACATTGTACCAAATTGTTATAACGTTTTTTCAATTAAGTTCAAATGAATTTAATAATGTTTTTATATAAAGCCGTCTCTATAGTAGAGGCGGCATCTTTATTATTTAAAGGAATGAATGATGCAATTATGAATCATTTGAAGAAGGTGGCGTATTTGCCAAACGGTTATAACTTTTAAAGGCTGAAATTGCAGATATAACACCACCTGTTAAAAATAAAGCTGAACCACCAACTAAAATAATACGACTGACATACGTTTCACGAGCTTCTTCAACTTGTTCTTGTAACGGTGTTGGCATATAAAGTCCCCCTCAATAAGAATGTGTTTTGCAATAGTATATACAAATGCCTAAAATATGTTAAAATCACTGGATAGTATTATGAGGAAGTATATAGTTAGATGTGAATTGTTTGAAAAATCTTCATTATAAATTTATGCTAACTTCACATAGAGCACAAATTGAAATTGTATTATGTATATGTACCAAATAGATGAAATTGTATAGTATTGCTGTTTTTAAATAATCAAAATCCTATTATTTCTATATAAGGGTCTTAATTGTATATTTAGAGATAATATTTTATTTAGAAGCAGATTTTAATAAAAAGGAATTCAAATAAAAGGGGAATGTCTTATGACAACATATACGAGCGAGATAAAAAAAAGTTTAGTAACTGAAGAAGATGTGGATATTTTAAAAATAATGGCGCATCCAATACGATTACAAATTGTAAATGAATTAAGTGCACGCAAAACTTGTAATGTAACACAATTAACAGAAATATTGAATATTCCTCAATCGACTGTTTCGCAGCATTTATCAAAAATGAAAGGTAAAGTGCTAAGAGCTGAGAGAAGAGGGTTAGAAATTTATTATTATATTAATAATTTAAAAGCAAGCGAGATTGTTAGTGTTTTAGGATATGTAAATTAATGAATTGTTATTATACAAAATAGCCTCCGCTGTTAAGCAGGGGCTATTTTGTATTGTATTGTTTTATTTATTTGCATTTAAAATTTTATAGTTTTTATGATTTACAATTGTTCGGTCAAATTCAAAAGTACCACCGCTTACATCTGTGACTTCAACTAAGACCGATTCAGTGTATAGTTTTAGTACAGATGCTGTGATCTTTAAGTTATTTCGTTGAAATAGTATAGTATCGCCTACGTTTGCTTTCATAGTACCTCCTTATAAAAGTCAGAAATGTTTGTTTATTATATATATTAAACCACGTATAGATATATTAGTGAATGTTTAGTTTTATTTATCAATAAAATATTTGTTGTTTAGTAAAAATTAAAGTGCAACATTATGTAAATGAATTATATATTTTCTATTTTTATGTA
The DNA here is from genome assembly GCF_038003645.1 of Bacillus sp. FSL E2-0195. NCBI lineage: Bacteria > Bacillati > Bacillota > Bacilli > Caryophanales > Bacillaceae > Bacillus > Bacillus sp. FSL E2-0195. The sequence goes on from NZ_JBBOPN010000001.1 coordinate 2,203,062, forward strand.
TAAAATTGTAAAAAAACGTTGTAATTCTGTATGTTTCGTTAAAAAACAAGATATATGGAAGTTAAAATGTATAAAAGATGGAATTTTTGATTACAAGACTATTAAATGATTTGTATCAAGAAATACAGACGCAACATGTTATAAACGTTGAAGAGTTAAATAAGAATAGGATAAGCAAAATATTGAAGTCCAGCCATGGATAATTCGATAATTTTTTTGGTAAAAGAGGATGTGAAAGCTCCGTAAGTCGTATTGATGTAAAACATTATAAAAACTACTACGTATTTAACAAGTAGTTTTTTGTATTTCACCCTTCGTTTTCTGTAACTGATTCCATATTTTTGACGCTCCATCTTGTAAGTGCTTACATAAGCGAAAACATCCTATACAATGAAGTTGTTAAGTCGAATGAGGTGGCGAAAATAAAAATAAAAAAAGCATATTTAGCGAATAGCATTGAAATAGAAAGAGGAGGAGAGATGGTATGAAAAAATCATCGGTTAATCCATGGCTTGTTGTCCTTGGAACAGTCATAGTACAAATGGGGCTTGGTACGATATATACATGGAGTTTATTCAATCAGCCCTTAGTGAGTAAATACGGTTGGAGTCTTAACGCTGTTGCTATAACTTTCTCAATTACTAGCCTGTCTTTAGCGTTTTCAACTTTGTTTGCGAGTAAATTGCAAGAAAAATGGGGACTTCGTAAACTTATTATGATAGCTGGACTAGCATTAGGAAGTGGATTAATACTTAGTTCACAAGCTTCCTCATTAATATTGCTTTATGTACTAGCAGGGGTTGTTGTAGGTTATGCAGATGGAACAGCATATATCACTTCATTATCCAATTTAATAAAGTGGTTTCCAAAGCGTAAAGGTTTAATTGCTGGTATTTCTGTCTCTGCATATGGTTCGGGTAGTTTAATTTTTAAATATATTAACGCACAGTTAATTGAATCAGTTGGTGTATCACAAGCGTTTATATACTGGGGTTTAATTGTTACAGCTATGATTGTCCTTGGCGCTTGTTTAATCCATCAAGCTGCAGATCAAGGAGCAGTTCATGAAACAAAAACTCAGGAATATACAACGAAAGAAATGTTAGGCACAAAACAAGTATACTTATTATTTATTATGTTATTTACATCATGTATGAGTGGCTTATACTTAATTGGTATGGTAAAAGACATTGGTGTTCAACTTGTAGGGCTTAGCGCAGCGACAGCAGCTAATGCGGTGGCTATGGTTGCAATCTTCAATACATTAGGTCGTATTATTTTAGGACCGTTATCAGATAAAATCGGCCGTTTAAAAATCGTTACTGGTACATTTGTTGTTATGGCAGCTTCAGTCTTGGTTTTAAGTTTCGTAGATTTAAATTATGGTATCTACTTCGTATGTGTAGCAAGTGTAGCGTTTTGCTTTGGTGGAAATATCACTATTTTCCCAGCTATCGTTGGTGATTTCTACGGTATGAAAAACCATAGTAAGAACTACGGAATTGTGTATCAAGGATTTGGATTTGGAGCGCTCGCTGGTTCCTTTATCGGTGCAGTTCTAGGTGGATTCAAACCAACTTTCATGGTGATCGGCGTATTATGTGTCGTATCATTTATTATCGCACTTTTAATCCAAGTGCCTAAGCAGAAAAAAGAAAAAGAAGAAGAGTATCGCAGTGTAGCGTAAGTATATAAATCTTCTTTAACACTATGTTTACTAAAAAGCACCCTATTTAATAGGGTGCTTTTTTATGAATTACAACATGTGAAATTTTCTAGAGGCAAAAAATGAGTAAAGTATCCGTTTGGATTATATTGGAATATCATAAATTGATATATTATATTCGAAATACTTATTAAATCTTAAATTATAAACACGACATGCATCGGTAATTGCAAGATATACTTTCTCGATATTTTCAGAAAAATGTTGAGAAAGTATATACTTGAGTTTTTGGTAAGGCTTTGTAAATGAAGGTATCTACAGTTTATCTTCTTCAATTTTAAAAAGAGGAGTACGAATTAAATTTTTTAATGTAAGTACTTATTAATGCTTTTAGATGTAATTGTATTGAGAAGTACTAAAATATTTTATCTGAAAAATAAAAATAGGTTGACAAGTTTATTGAGAAAGATTATCATTTCGGTGTAAGAATATTAAATGAAAAACATTATCAATGAATAATATTTTGATGAAAAGTACACTTGACCAATTAGTTTAGTAAGTGTATTATTTTTTACATTGATAGTGATAATCGTTATCATTATCGCTATTTGTTTAATTAGATTAATTTTCAAATGAAAGGATAGAGGAAATGAACTTAGGGGAATTTGATGGAAAAACGGTTTTAGTAACAGGTGCAGCTCAAGGTATAGGCAGTGTTGTTGCCAAAATGTTTTTAGAAAGAGGAGCTACAGTTATTGCGGTTGATCAAAATGAAGAGGGGTTAAACGTACTCTTAAATGAAAATGAATTAAATGAAACACGTATGAAAACATTTCATTTAGATGTGAGTGATAGTACTGCTGTTGAAGATATGGTAAACGGTATTGAAAATGATATAGCAACAATAGATATATTAATAAATGTTGCAGGGGTATTACGTATGGGACCGATTCACTCTTTAAGTGATGAAGATTGGAATAAAACCTTCTCTGTAAATTCTACAGGAGTTTTCTATATGTCTCGAGCAGTAAGTAAACATATGATGCAAAGAAGGTCAGGGGCAATTGTTACAGTTGGTTCAAATGCGGCAAATACTCCGAGAATGGAAATGGCTGCGTACGCTGCATCAAAAGCTGCAACGACAATGTTTATGAAGTGTTTAGGATTAGAGCTTGCAGCATACAATATTCGCTGCAACTTAGTTTCTCCTGGTTCTACTGAAACTGAAATGCAAAGATTACTATGGGCTGATGAGAATGGAGCTGAAAATATAATTGCTGGTTCTCAAAATACATATAGACTCGGTATTCCGTTACAAAAAATTGCACAACCTTCAGAAATTGCTGAAGCAGTATTGTTTTTAGCTTCTGATAAAGCGAGTCATATTACAATGCACAATTTATGTGTCGATGGCGGAGCTACATTAGGAGTTTAATAAAAAATTCAGGAGGTTTTAATACTATGAATGAACTTATAGCCGTAAAGGAACTGTCAGAAAAATTATTAGAAGATTATAAAACTGAATCTTCGTTCTTTTTCGCTTCACCAACTCGAACGATATTGACAGAAGGAGAGTTTACTACAGTAAAACATCATGAAATTGAAAGTTTTCCAGAACTTGTACAAGCGGTATTAAGTAATGCAAAACAAGCCGGAAATCCGAATCCTATCGTTGTTGGTGCTTTGCCTTTTGATCGTAGAAAAGAAGTTCAACTTATCGTACCAGAACATAGTAGAATTACTGAGCGTTTACAGTTAGAGACAACAAATGAGATAAAACGAAATGAGAAACTGACATTTGAAATGACACCGGTTCCAGCTCCTGAAGTTTATATGGATGGTGTGAAGCAAGGAATAGCAAAAATTCAGGACGGAGATTTAAGAAAAATCGTTCTATCTAGATCGTTGGATGTTAAGTCTTCCGAGAAAATTGATCAACAAAAACTACTTCGTGAATTAGCGGAACATAATAAGCACGGCTACACATTTGCTGTTAATTTGCCGAAAGATGAAAACGAGTACAGTAAGACGTTAATTGGAGCAAGTCCTGAATTACTTGTTTCACGTCATGGTATGCAAGTAATTTCTAATCCGTTGGCTGGCTCAAGACCACGAAGTGAGGATCCAGTAGAAGATAAAAGAAGGGCAGAAGAATTACTTTCTTCTCCAAAAGATTTACATGAACATGCGGTAGTAGTTGAAGCGGTTGCCGCTGCGCTTCGCCCTTACTGTCATATATTACATGTTCCAGAAAAACCCTCAGTTATTCATAGTGAAGCAATGTGGCATTTGTCTACGGAAGTGAAAGGTGAACTAAAGGACCCAAATACGTCTTCTTTAGAATTAGCAATTGCTCTTCATCCTACGCCAGCAGTTTGTGGAACTCCAATGGAAGAAGCGAGAGAGGCTATTCAAAAAATTGAGCCATTTGACCGTGAATTCTTTACAGGAATGTTAGGGTGGAGCGATTTAAATGGAGATGGCGAATGGATTGTTACAATTCGTTGTGCTGAAGTGCAAGAGAATACACTTCGCTTATATGCAGGTGCTGGAGTTGTTGCTGAATCAAAGCCAGAAGATGAGTTAGCAGAAACATCAGCTAAGTTCCAAACAATGTTGAAGGCTTTAGGGTTAAGAGATAATGCGCTGAATGAAAAATAGGGGGAAGAAAGAATGTTAATAGGTTATACGGAATGGCCAAAAGAATTTGCCAATCGCTATCGAGAAGAAGGGTGTTGGCTTGGAGAAACATTTGGTTCGATGTTAAAAGAACGTGCTGAAAAATATGGGGATCAAATTGCGGTTGTAAGTAGTAATACGCATATAACGTATAGTGAACTTGATAAAAAGGTAGATCGCTTAGCTTCAGGTTTACTGAATTTAGGAATAAAGAAAGAAGACCGAGTTGTAATCCAGTTACCTAATATTATAGAGTTTTTCGAAATATGCTTTGCGCTATTTCGCATTGGAGCACTCCCTGTTTTTGCACTACCTTCGCATCGCAGTAGTGAAATTAGTTATTTTTGCGAGTTTGGTGAAGCGAGTGCTTACGTTATTTCAGATAAGGCTCTCGGCTTTGATTATCGAAAACTAGCAAGAGAAGTGAAAGAGAAAGTTCCCGCTTTACAACATGTAATCGTAGTGGGGGAAGAAGAAGAATTCGTGAACATAACTGATCTTTATATGGATCCGATTCCGTTACCAGAAGTTCAGCCAAGTGATGTTGCGTTTCTCCAATTATCAGGAGGGACGACAGGACTTTCTAAATTAATTCCTAGAACACATGATGACTATATTTATAGTTTACGTGTTAGCGCTGACATTTGTAATTTAAATGCAGAAAGTGTCTATATGGCAGTTCTTCCAGTAGCACACAATTACCCGATGAGTTCTCCAGGGGCATTTGGAACTTTCTATGCCGGTGGAAAAGTAGTATTGGCAACTGGAGGTAGTCCAGATGAGGCATTTGCTCTTATAGAAAAAGAAAAAGTTACGATTACAGCGCTCGTTCCACCATTAGCAATGATTTGGCTTGATGCGGTATCTTCCCGTAATAACGATTTATCAAGCCTGCAAGTTATTCAAGTAGGCGGTGCGAAATTTAGTGCCGAAGTTGCGAAGCGTATACGCCCTACATTCGGATGTACGTTACAGCAAGTGTTCGGTATGGCGGAAGGGTTAGTAAATTACACAAGACTAGATGATCCAGAAGAAATCATTATTCATACACAAGGTAGACCGATGTCTACATTTGATGAAGTTCGAGTTGTTGATGAACATGATAATGATGTTAAGCCTGGTGAAGTAGGTAGTTTATTAACAAGAGGGCCATATACAATTCGTGGCTATTATAAAGCGGAAGAGCATAATGTAAGATCATTTACAGAAGATGGTTTTTATCGCACAGGTGATCTTGTAAAAGTAAATGAACAAGGTTACATCATTGTAGAAGGAAGAGATAAAGATCAAATTAACCGTGGTGGTGAGAAGGTTGCTGCGGAAGAAGTTGAAAATCATCTATTAGCACATGATGCAGTACATGATGTAGCAATTGTATCTATGCCTGACGATTATTTAGGAGAACGCACTTGCGCTTTTGTTATCGCTCGTGGACAAGTCCTAACTGCAAACGAATTAAAAATGTTCTTAAGAGAACGTGGTATAGCAGCTTATAAGATTCCAGATCGAATTGAATTTATTGAATCATTCCCACAAACAGGTGTTGGAAAAGTAAGCAAAAAAGAATTACGTAAAGTCATTGCTGAAAAACTTATTACAGTAAAACAATAATAAAAATCGGAAGGAAGTGATTAGATGGCTATCCCATCTATTTCAGTATATAAAATGCCAATTGAATCAGAACTACCAAAAAATAAAGTGAATTGGACGCCAGATCCGAAACGTGCGGTTCTTCTAATCCATGACATGCAAGAATATTTTCTTGATGCATATAGCGATAAAGAATCGCCAAAAGTAGAACTAATTTCAAATATTAAGGTGATAAGAGAAAGATGCAAGGAACTTGGTATACCAGTTGTTTATACAGCACAACCTGGTGGACAAACGTTAGAACAACGAGGGTTATTACAAGACTTTTGGGGTGACGGTATTCCTGCTGGACCAGATAAAAAGAAAATTGTCGATGAGCTTACTCCAGATGAGGATGATATATTCCTAACCAAATGGAGATATAGTGCATTTAAAAAGACGAATCTATTAGAAATTTTAAATGAGCAGGGAAGAGATCAACTTATTATTTGCGGTATTTATGCGCATATTGGCTGCCTTTTAACAGCTTGTGAAGCATTTATGGATGGTATAGAGCCATTTTTTGTAGCAGATGCAGTTGCTGATTTTTCACTAGAGCATCATAAACAAGCATTGCAGTATGCATCAAATAGATGTGCAGTAACGACATCAACAAACTTACTATTAAAAGATTTACAAAGTGTAAAAAGCGATGAGAGTGAAGGAATCACTTTACAGAAAGTACATGAACTAGTTGCACAACTACTCCGTGAGCCAGTAGAGAGTATTGAAGTTGATGAAGACTTATTAAATAGAGGACTTGATTCGGTCAGAATTATGAGTTTAGTAGAGAAATGGCGTCGCGAAGGGAAAGAAATCACTTTTGCAGATTTAGCAGAACGTCCAACTGTTGATGATTGGTACCGTTTACTATCTTCACAAGCAGCACAAGTGCTGTAACAAATAGACTACATAATAAAGGGGTAGTAAAGAATGCCTAATAGTCAAAAGATTCGTCATTCGTTATCATCTGCGCAGTCTGGTATGTGGTTTGCGCAACAATTAGATCCGCTTAATCCGATTTATAATACTGGGGAATATATAGAAATAAACGGAAATATTAATCATGAAATTTTCGAGTTAGCTGTACGTAAAGTGGTAAAAGAAGCAGAAGCACTTCATGTTCGTTTCGAAGAGGATGAAATTGGCCCATGGCAAGTTATTGAGGAATCGTCAACGTTTCATATGCATTTTATTGACGTTCGTAAAGAAGAAAATCCTGAAGAAGCTGCTAAAGTATGGATGAAAAATGATTTATCTGTACCGATAGATTTAAAAGAAGATAAATTATTTACTGAAGCACTTATTCAAGTTGAAAATAATCGTTTCTTTTGGTATCAGCGCATCCATCACATTGTGATGGATGGCTATGGATTTTCACTTCTTAGCCAAAAGGTAGCGAATGAGTATACATCACTTATAGAAGAAACAAATAAGAATGAAAAGCCATTTGGTTTTCTTGCAAAAATTGTACAAGAAGATAATGAGTATCGTGAATCTAAACAATTTCAGGAAGATCGTACTTTTTGGCTAGAAAAGTTTGCAGATGAACCGGAAGTTATAAGTTTAGCAGAACGAGCGCCGAGAACATCAAATGGATTTTTACGAGAAACTGCTTATCTATCAAATGCTAGTACAAAAACTTTACTAGAAGATATTAATATTTCGTTAACGAGTTGGCCCGAATTTGTTGTAGCCGTAACGAGTATTTACATGCATAAATTAACAGGTGCAAATGATATTGTTTTAGGTTTACCGATGATGGGGCGTCTTGGTTCTGTATCTATTCATACACCAAGCATGGTAATGAATTTAGTTCCACTTCGTCTAAAGTTAACTCCAAATATAACTTTTGCAGAATTAATACAGCAAGTTTCTAAAGAAATTCGAGACGTACGTCGTCATCATAAATATCGTCATGAGGAATTAAGAAGAGACTTAAAGTTACTAGGTGAAAATCAAAGGTTGTTTGGGCCGTTAGTGAATGTTATGCCTTTTGATTATGGGCTTAACTTTGCTGGGAATCGTGGTATTACACATAATTTATCAGCAGGACCTGTTGATGATTTATCGATAAATGTATATAAACGTTTCGATGAAAATGAGTTAATGATTCATTTTGATGCGAATCCGGAAGTATATAACGGCGCGGAACTAGCATTGCATAAAGAAAGATTTATGAGTCTATTAGAATTAGTGATAAATAATTATCATAAAGACGAGCCGATTGGAAAAATAAACATTACTCTTCCTGAAGAAAATCATAAAGTTTTATTGGAATGGAATGAAACGAAGAAAGCTGAAGAGCTAATTAATCTACCTATATTATTTGAAAAACAAGTACAAAAAAATCCAAATAAAATAGCAGTTACTTGTAACGGGATAAAACTTACGTATAAAGAGCTAAATGAACGAGCGAATGAACTAGCACACTATTTATTAGAAGAAGGAATAGAAGTAAATCAGTTTGTAGCCTTAGTATTTCCAAGATCAATAGAAATGGTAGTTAGTATGCTAGCAGTTCTAAAGGCTGGTGCAGCGTATTTACCGATAGATCCAGAATACCCAGCCGAGCGAATTCATTATATAGTAAATGATGCAAATCCAGTTTGTATCATAACACATTCATCTGTTTCATCTACTTTAGTTATAGAAAATGATATTAAAGAAATCATATTAGATAGCGAAGAAACGAAAATAGCGTTAAAAACATATTCTCATATGAATCTACCATTTAAAAATGATGAATCACTTTTAAACCAAGCTTATACAATTTACACTTCAGGATCAACCGGAAATCCAAAAGGTGTAATTGTTACTATGAAAGGTTTAAGTAACTTCTTATTAGCTATGAAAGATATGTTTTCATTAAATGAAAACGATCATTTATTAGCAGTTACAACGTTTGCGTTTGATATTTCTGCTCTAGAAATTTATTTACCTCTTATTAGTGGTGCAAGTTTAACAATTGCACAAAAAGAGGTAATCCAAGAGCCTTCTGCATTAACGACATTGTTACAAGAAGAAAGAGCGACAATTATGCAAGCTACACCGACGCTCTGGCAGGCGTTAATAACTGAATATCCAGAGAGGTTACAAAGGCTAAACGTACTCGTTGGCGGTGAAGCTCTTCCGGCACATTTAGCAAATAAATTAAAAGAATTAGGTTGCTCTATAACTAACTTATATGGACCAACTGAAACGACTATTTGGTCTACTTTCATGAATATTGATGACAGTGAAAATGGTATACCTCCTATTGGAAGACCAATTTGGAATACAGAAGTGTACGTTTTGGATGCAGGGTTACAGCCTGTTCCACCTGGAGTTATCGGTGAATTATATATTGCAGGAGAAGGACTTGCGAACGGATATTTAGGAAAACCAGCGTTAACGGCTGAACGGTTTGTTGCAAACCCTTATGGAAAAGCTGGAGCACGTATGTACCGCACAGGTGATCTTGTGAAATGGCGTAAGGATGGTGTGTTAGAGTACATTAGTCGCGCAGATCATCAAATTAAAATTCGCGGTTTCCGAATTGAATTAGCTGAAATTGAAACGGTATTACAACGACATGAAAATATACAACAAGCAGTGGTAATGGTACGAGAAGATCGTCCAAATGATAAACGAATCATTGCGTATATCGTTGCCGAAGAGAAGGAAATGATTCATCTTTCAGAAATTCGCTCTTATGTTTCAGAAAGTTTAGCGAATTATATGGTACCATCAGCATTTGTTGTGCTAGAAGAATTACCATTAACACCAAATGGTAAGGTTGATAGAAAGAAATTACCTGCTCCTGATTTTAATGGAATGAACAATGAGAGAGTTGCTAGAAATCCGAAAGAAGAAATACTATGTGATTTATTTGCAGAAGTACTTGGTGTTTCGCGAATTAGTATAGATGATAATTTCTTTGAAATGGGCGGCCATTCGCTTCTTGCATCTCGTTTAATGGCAAGAATTCGTGAAACGTTAAGTGTAGAATTAGGAATCGGAAAGCTATTTGAATCACCAACTGTTGCTGAATTAGCGAACCAGTTGGATCGTGCAAAAAGCGCAAGACCAGCTATTAAGAAAGTAAGTAGGCCAAATGAAGTTCCACTTTCATTTGCACAGCGCAGGTTATGGTTCTTAAATTGTTTAGAAGGTCCAAGTCCTACTTATAATATTCCGTTAGTCATTCGTATGTCTGGAAAATTGAATGAGGAAGCACTGCAAGGTGCCTTTTATGATGTAGTTGAGAAACATGAAACACTTAGAACGATTTTCCCGAATTCACTTGGCAGTTCATATCAAAGAATTCTAGAAATGGATAAATTGAATTTAAAAATGATTATAACAAATACATGTAAGGATGAATTAGAAAGTACACTGTCTGAAGCTGTAAGATATAGCTTTAATCTTGATATCGAACCAGCAATTCGTTTGCAACTTTTTAAAGTGAGTGAAAACGAACATGTTTTACTAATTCTTTTGCATCATATTGTAGGAGATGGATGGTCATTACAAGCGTTAACGAGAGACTTTACAGCGGCTTATAAAGCACGATGTCAAGGTGATAGTGTTCAACTAGAAACCCTTCCAGTTCAATACGCAGATTATTCACTATGGCAACAACAGCTATTAGGTGATGAAACAAAACCAGACAGTATTATTTCAACACAATTAGATTTTTGGAAAGAAGAGTTAAAAGGTTTACCAGATCAAATGGAGTTACCTACAGATTATCAGCGCCCAATTGAAACTAGTTATCGCGGGGAAACAATTCATTTTCATTTAGATGAAGGTATGCATAGTAGGTTAGTGGAGCTCGCTCGTAAAAATGGAGTTAGTTTGTTTATGGTGTTGCAAGCAGGACTAAGTGCCTTATTTACAAGATTAGGTGCTGGAACTGATATACCATTAGGTAGTCCGATTGCTGGAAGAAACGACGATGTACTCACGGATATAGTTGGTTTATTTGTAAATACATTAGTGTTACGCACAAATACATCAGGAGATCCAAGTTTTAAAGAATTATTAAATAGAGTGAAACAGGTAAACCTTGCAGCTTATGAAAATCAAGATGTTCCATTTGAACGACTTGTTGAAGTGTTAAACCCAGTACGAACTCGAAATAGTCATCCGCTGTTTCAAGTTATGTTAGCTTTCCAAAATACGCCAGAAGCAACGTTTAATGTACCGGATTTAGAAGCAAGCCTTGAAATTCAAAGTGTTGGTTCTGCAAAATTTGATTTAACATTTGAAATTAGCGAGAGTAACAGAGTTGATGGTACTCCAAACGGCTTATACGGATTGTTAGAGTTTAGTACCGATTTATATAAACGTGAAACGGTTCAAAAACTAATAGAACGATTCATTCTATTATTAGATGATGCAGAGAAACATCCGGATCAATCAATTGGTAGATTAGAAATATTAACTTTAGCAGAGCGAAATACAGTTTTAGAAAAGTGGAATGGTGGTTTTCAAATTGTACCTGAAATGACATTGCCACAATTATTTGAAAAGCAGGCTCATGTAAATCAAAATTCTATTGCTGTCGTCTTTGAAGATGAAAAGCTAACTTATGAAGAGTTAAATAGAAAAGCGAATAAAATAGCTCGTTTGTTAATAGCGAAAGGAATCGGTCCTGATCAACTTGTTGCTTTAGCGATGCCGAGATCTTTAAATATGGTTGTAAGCTTACTTGCTGTTCTTAAAGCTGGTGCGGGATACCTTCCGTTAGATCCGGATTATCCGTCAGATCGTATCTCATTTATGCTACACGATGCGAAACCATCATGTGTTTTAACAAATTCAGATGTGGAAATTGAATGTGATGAAGCACTAAAGATTTTAGTTGATGATGTGAACGTAATAGAAGAAATTGAGAAATATAGTGAAGACAATATAGATGAAATGGAGCGCATGAAGCCGTTATCTCCTTCACATATTGCTTACGTTATTTATACGTCAGGCTCAACAGGTAGACCGAAAGGGGTTATGATACCTCATCAAAATGTAGTAAGACTTTTAGGAGCAACTGATCATTGGTTCCAATTTGACGCAGACGATGTGTGGACGATGTTCCATTCATACGCTTTTGATTTCTCGGTTTGGGAAATTTGGGGACCTTTATTATATGGAGGGCGTTTAGTTGTAGTACCACATACTGTAAGTCGCTCGCCGAAAGAATTTTTACAACTGCTTGTTAAGGAAAAGGTGACTGTTTTAAACCAAACTCCATCAGCGTTCTATCAATTGATGCAAGCAGATCGTGAAAATGAAGAGATTGGTCAAAAATTATCTTTACGATATGTTGTTTTTGGAGGAGAAGCACTTGAACTAAGTCGATTAGAAGATTGGTATAGTCGTCATCCTCATAACTCACCGAAGCTTATTAATATGTACGGTATAACGGAGACGACGGTACATGTTAGTTATATTGAATTAGATGAGAGCATCGTCTCTTTACGAGCAAATAGTTTAATCGGGTGCAGTATACCGGATCTTAAAGTATACGTATTAGATAACTATTTACAACCGATGCCACCTGGAGTAGTTGGAGAAATGTATGTTGCAGGTGCAGGACTGGCTCGTGGATATTTAGGAAGAGCAGGATTAACTGCTGAACGTTTTATCGCAGATCCATTTGGGAAGCCAGGTACAAGAATGTATCGTACAGGAGACCTAGCGCGCTGGCGTCAAGATGGGACGTTAGATTATATAGGACGTGCAGATCATCAAATTAAAATTCGTGGATTCCGAATTGAATTAGGGGAAATAGAAGCGGTAATAATGAAACATCCTAAAGTTGAACAAGTAGCAGTTATTGTACGGGAAGATCAACCAGGGGATAAACGATTAGTTTCTTATATAGTCGCATCAAATAATGAAACGATTGATACGAATGAAATGCGTCAGCATGCAGGAGGTAGTTTACCAGATTACATGGTTCCGTACGCTTTTGTAGTAGTAAATGAGTTACCTTTAACTCCAAACGGTAAATTAGATAGAAAGGCATTGCCAGCTCCAGAATTTATTGCATCATCTTCTAGCCGCGGACCAAGAACACCGCAAGAAGAAATGTTATGCGACTTGTTTACAGAAGTTTTAAGTGTGTCTCAAATTGGAATTGATGACGGATTCTTTGATCTTGGTGGTCATTCACTTCTTGCAGTGCAGCTGATGAGCCGTATTAAAGAGGCACTTGGGGTTGAACTGAATATCGGAACTTTATTTGCAGCACCTACTGTTGCAGGTCTTGCTGAAAGACTTGAAATGGGGAATGGTCAAAGTGCACTTGATGTGTTGCTTCCATTACGAGCAAGCGGAGATCAATTACCACTATTTTGTGTACATCCAGCAGGTGGATTAAGTTGGTGCTATGCAGGACTTATGAAATCTTTAGGAACAGATTATCCAATCTATGGTGTACAAGCACGTGGTATCGCTGAAAATGAAGAACTTCCAAAAAGCTTAGAGGAGATGGCGGCGGATTATTTAAAACACGTTCGTGAAATACAGCCTCACGGACCATATCGTTTACTCGGATGGTCGCTTGGAGGAAATGTTGTTCATGCTATGGCGGCGCAACTTCAAAATGAAGGGGAAGAAGTAGAATTACTCGTTATGCTGGATTCGTATCCTGGTCACTTCTTACCGAATACGGAAGCACCTACTGAAGAAGAAGCGTTAATCGCATTACTTGCTTTAGGTGGATATGATCCAGATAACATGGATGGTAAACCACTTACTATGGAAAGTGCGGTTGCAATACTTCGCAAAGATGGAAGTGCATTAGCAAGTCTTGAGGAAGAGACTATTTTAAACTTGAAAGAAACATATGTAAATTCAGTAGGGTTGTTAGGGAAATACGTGCCAAAAGTTTATAACGGGGATATTTTATTCTTTAGATCTACTGTTATACCAGACTGGTTTGATCCTATTTCTCCAAATACGTGGCTAAATTATTTAGACGGGGAAATCGTGCAGCATGACATTGATTGTAGACATAAAGATTTATGTCAGCCAGGTCCACTTACAGAAATTGGACAAGTGCTAGCGAAATATTTGCAGAATAAGAAAGGGGTAAGTAAAGTATGACGAATCCATTTGAAAATGATAATTACACATATAAAGTATTAATGAATGAGGAGGGCCAGTATTCTCTCTGGCCTGCCTTTCTCGATGTACCAATTGGATGGAATGTCGTACATGAAGAAGCTAGCAGACAAGTTTGCTTAGAATACGTTGAAGTTAACTGGAATGATTTAGAGCCGAAAAAAAATCAAATTAGCGAAAAAATATTAGTAGGAAAACAATAATGAAAGTAAAAATAAATCCAAAAGTAGTTGTAAGCATCGTTTATATAACAGCGATGTTTATGGCTGCGATGGATGCAACGATTGTGAATGTAGCACTGCAAACGATAAGCAAAGAACTGCAAGTGCCCCCATCTGCAATGGGGACTGTAAATGTTGGGTATTTAGTTAGCTTAGCTATTTTCCTTCCGATTTCTGGTTGGTTAGGAGATCGCTTTGGTACGAAAAAAGTATTTTTAACTGCCCTTTTCGTTTTTACAATTGCATCTGCACTATGTGGAATTGCTAATGATATTACTTCATTAAATATTTTTCGTATCATTCAAGGTGCTGGTGGCGGACTTTTAACACCAGTCGGGATGGCGATGTTATTCCGAACATTTTCACCAGAGGAAAGACCAAAAATTTCTCGATTTATTGTACTTCCAATTGCTGTAGCACCAGCGATCGGACCAATTATTGGCGGTTTCTTTGTAGATCAAATGTCTTGGCGCTGGGCATTTTATATTAATCTGCCGTTTGGTATCATTGCGTTGCTATTTGGACTTCTATTTTTAGCAGAGCATATTGAAAAATCGGCTGGTCGTTTTGATTCTCTCGGTTTTGTTCTTTCAGCACCAGGTTTTGCGATGCTCATCTATGCACTCAGTCAAGGCCCGTCAAAAGGTTGGGTTTCTCCAGAAATAATTAGTATTGGGATAGCTGGGATTGTATTACTTACATTGTTTATTATTGTAGAACTTAAAGTAAAGCAACCGATGTTAGATTTGCACTTATTAAAAGAACCGGTCTTTAGAAAAATGAGTCTTATTTCGTTGTTTTCATCAGCTGGTTTACTAGGAATGTTATTTATTTTTCCGCTTATGTATCAAAATGTAATAGGAGTTTCCGCGCTGGAATCGGGTCTTACTACATTCCCAGAGGCGATTGGATTAATGATTTCTTCGCAGATTATACCATGGTCATATAAGAAATTAGGAGCTCGAAAGGTAATCTCTATTGGATTAGTAAGTACAGCGGTTATCTTTATTTTATTAAGTTTTGTAAATCATGATACGAATCCATGGCAAATTCGGGCACTATTGTTTGGCATTGGTATTTTCTTAGGTCAATCTGTCGGTGCGGTTCAATTTTCTGCTTTTAACAATATTGCACCACCTTCTATGGGGAGAGCAACTACTATATTCAATGTGCAAAACCGATTAGGATCTGCAATAGGAGTTGCTGTTTTAGCTAGTATACTATCTGGTTTTGGAAGTAATAACGTACAGAATAATGCACAATCAGATTTTTTACCATATCAAGCAGCATTAATTGGATCAGCAATATTTTTACTCATAGCATTACTATTTTCTTTACGTATTTCTGATAAAGAGGTAATGTCAAAGAAGAATAAAAAGCCGTTATCTGTATTACAAAAAGAGAAAGAAGTTGTAAATGAATGAGTTGCAGCATGCTAATACTCTTTTGAAATAAAGTAATATTGGCATTTAAAAGGAGAGAGTTTACATGATAGAGAGTAAAGTTGTAGATTCTGTACCAACCCTTAATGAGAATAGTTGTCAAATATGGTGGGCAAGAATTTCAGATTTACAATCATGGCATTGCAATTTACTAAATGATGTAGAGCGAGAGAAAGCAAATTCATATCATCATTCGGCAGACCGTGCGCGTTTTATAATAGGTTGTGTAATTAGTAGATTAGTACTTGGAAAGGTACTTTCTATGTCGCCAGTTCAAGTGCCAATTGATCGAATGTGCCCAGTATGTAAATTACAACATGGCAGACCACAGTTACCAGAAGGGATGCCGCAAATATCAGTCTCACATTCGGGTGAGTGGGTTGTTGCTGCATTTACTAAATCTGCACCTGTGGGTGTTGATGTTGAGCAAATGAATCCAAATGTAGATGTTATGAAAATGGCAGAGGGCGTATTAACAGACATTGAAATAGCACAAGTTATGAAATTACCTGATGAGCAGCGACTAGAAGGATTTTTAACATATTGGACTCGAAAAGAAGCAGTGCTGAAAGCGACAGGTGAAGGACTATTGATCCCACCAGTAGAAATTACAGTATCAGCTCCAAATGCCCCTCCAAAATTGTTGATTTTTAAAGATAGACAAGAGTTAGCAGAAAATACAATGATGGAAGATGTAAGACCTAGTTTAGATTATATGGCTTCCATTGCAATATTTAGTAAAGAAGTAACTGAAATTACGCAGTTAGACGCGGGATTGCTATTAAATCATCGTTAATTTTTAATAAAATTTCTTATAGAAGAGGTGTTCCTCATGTTAGTAGCGGAAAATAGAAAAACTGAATTAACTTATAATGTACAGGCAATTAAAGATATGTTGTTTTCTAGAAATACGTCATCTATTCTAGCTTTAGAAAAACTTGTAAAAGATACAGTTCAGTTTGATGTACTTGAACAGGAAGCGCTCGATAGACAATACATTCCGAAAGAAGCAAAGAATTTCTTTGATAAAAACGGAACATTTCTTTATCGCGTATCTAATGTTAGTTATAAAGGTAAGGTGTTATCTGAAAATCTAATTTTTGCAGACACTTCGTTTTTACCGGATACAATAAAGAGTGAATTAGAGAGTGGAAATATTCCTGTTGAAAACCTTATAGAAAAGATGGAAGTAAGAAGAAACGTATTATATGAAGGATATCAGCCATCTGGAAATATTATCGAATTGTTTGATGGATGTTCTGTTGCGGCGAATGTTTATCCAACTAGAAAATATCAAATTGTAAGTAACTGCAAATGTGTATTTTATATTTGTGAAGTGTATCATGCAGAGAATATAAAGGAACTGCTTAAATAAGAAATAAACAATAAACAATAAATAATAAACAATAAATAATAAACAAGAAACCAGCCTATAAAATGGCTGGTTTCTTGTTTATTTAACAGCTTCTTTTAATTCTTTTCCTGCTTTAAATGCTGGAACTTTACCAGCAGCAATCTGAATTTCTTCTCCAGTTTGCGGATTACGCCCTGTACGAGCAGATCTTTCACGCACTTCAAAAGTTCCAAAGCCGATTAGTTGCACTTTATCGCCAGATTGTAATGCATTAGCAATTGTGTCAAATACGGATTGTACAGCTGCAGAAGCATCCTTTTGAGAAATATCAGCTGATTGTGCTACATTTTTAACTAATTCTGTTTTGTTCATGTTTTCACCTCATAAAAATTTTTTTAGAATGAATGTTTTAGTATAATGGTTAGTAAAGATAAAGCTAACTTTGTGATTAGAAAGAATGCTGTATGTTTATGTTAATTTCGTTGAAAGAAACTGAATCCCTGCTAATATTTAGGGATTAATTAAGAATTGATGCATACAACAAGCTGTAATATGAGGATGAGGGGGAATATACGGATGATTTTTCGTGAAAAGAATGAGAAAGAAAGTATATTAATTCGTCAACATGATCATGGTTTTTTAGCTGGTGAAATTGCAAGACATATAATAGAAGATTTTTTTGAAGATAAAATATACTTAAAAGAGACAATTGATGCTATATATGAGCATGATAGAGGATGGATAGAGCTTGATAAAGTACCAATTTTGAATGATACTAAAAATATTCCATATACATTTATGGATTGTCCAAGTTCATTACGCTTTGTTTTTTATACGATTGGTTTGAATGCAATTGAAGAGTCAAATCCATACGGGGCGCTACTTTGTAGTAAGCACTTTTTATCATTTTCATTAAATGAGGAAGATGAAGAGATGATGTCTTTTTATAAAAATGAATTGGAACGACAAAAAAGAATTTTGAAAACGTTAACAAAAGAACAATATGCGATGTTTGATAAACATTATAGATTATTAAAGTTTTGTGATGAACTTTCTTTATATGTATGTATGAATAAACCTGGTGTAAAAAAGAAAGATGAAATTGATTTATTTAAAGATGGTTTTGAAGGAACAGAAATGTTTAATAGTAAGGGGGAGAAGCCTATTCAAGCTGAATGGGTGGATGAAGAAACAATTCAAATTACATCGTTTCCATTTAAAACGGAATTTTATACATATGTAAAATATAAAACTATAAATAAACATGAAGTTAAAGAAAAAGGGATTGTAAAAGCTGATAGAGAATCGGAAATGAAGAAGCAAAACATTCGTTTCATACAATAAGGAGGAGATTTAGATTGAAAGATTACATGTTAAAACAGTTTGATTACCATGCTTGGGCTAATACACGATTATTCAACCGACTAAAAGAGTTACCAAACTATGAGACAATTTTTAATGAACAGATACAGAGTGTATTCCCATCAATTAAGGATACTTTTGTACATATTTATATTACAGATCAAGTGTGGTTACACATATTGCATGGTAAAAGTATGAGTGAAGTAATACAAGACCGAGAAAAATTACGAAAACAAATCGAAACTAAATCGTTACATGAATTAGAAAAAATGTTTGAAAACATGGCAAATCAATATAAAGAATTTTTAAGTAGAATACAAGACGTAAATACTGTATTTGTTATTGAGAACCCATATGCAGGTGCATTAGACACTTCCATTTTAGAGTTAGTGCAACACGTCGTAAATCATGGTACATATCATAGAGGGAATATAACAGCAATGATCCGTCAACTTGGTTATTCATCTACAATGATGGATTTTGTACTTTATTTACATATGGTTCAGGAGGGAAAGGAATTGAAATAGAGAAAAAAGGAATGGCTTATTATAAATGAGCCATTCCTTTTTTTAGTGATTAACTTGCCTGTTTTTTATGACTTTCTTTCAATTTCTCTGCTTGTAAAAAGCGATTCGTTTCAGCGACAACAATACCACTTAATCCGATTAGACCAATTAAGTTTGGAATCGCCATAAGTCCATTTGCAATATCGGCAAATGTCCATACGACACCTAGCTTTAAATTAGCACCTATTGCAATCATAACGATAAAGATTGCTTTATAATATCGTACAGCACCTTGTCCAAATAAATAAGCTACACACTTCTCTCCGTAATACGACCAACCTAAAATAGTAGAGTAGGCGAATAATATAATGGCGATACCGAGAATCATACTACCAGCAGTACCGAATACGGATTGGAATGCTAATGTTGTAGCTTCAACACCAGTTTTACCTGATTTCCATGCGCCTGTAGTAATTAATACTAGCCCCGTAATTGTACATACAATAAATGTATCTAGAAAAGTACCAGTCATAGAAACTAAAGCTTGTTTTGCAGGTGAATCTGTTTTGGCAGCAGCCGCAGCAATAGGAGCACTTCCTAAACCAGCCTCGTTAGCAAATACACCACGTGCCATTCCTATTTGAATTGCAGATGCAACTGTTGCTCCGATAAAACCACCAGCAGCTGCAGTACCTTGAAATGCACCAGAAAAAATAAGTGAAAATGCTTCTGGAATTTGATCAAAGTGATAGAAAATAATAATAAGGCCAGCGATTATATAAAAGAATGCTTTAATAGGAACGATATATCCAGTAACTCTACCAATCTTTTTTACACCGCCCAAAATAACGATAGCGATTAAGAATGACATGAGTATACCAGTTAATGCAGGAGGGAAAGAAAAATTGATTCGCATTGCCTCTGCAACCGAATTAGATTGAACCATATTACCGATACCGAAAGAAGCAGCTGTGCCGAATATAGCGAATAAAACAGCCAGCCATTTTTTCCCTAAACCACGTTCTAAATAATACATTGGTCCACCGGAGTATTCACCATTTTCATTACTAACACGGTATTTCACCGCAAGGATTGCTTCGGCATACTTTGTTGCCATTCCAAATAAAGCAGTAATCCACATCCAAAAGATTGCGCCGGGTCCACCGATTGTCACAGCAGTTGCGACACCTGCTATATTTCCCATACCAATCGTTGCAGCCATAGCTGTCATCAGTGCTTGGAAGTGACTAATATCTCCAGAAGATGATGTATCCTCTGATTTTTTAAAAGCTAGTTTGTGAGCGTATATTAGTTTACTAAATTGTAAACCTTTTAAGCGCACTGTGAGAATGATACCAGTTCCAACAAGTAGCAACAAAGTTGGTAACCCCCACACATACTGATTAATTTGTTCTAATACTTTACTTACTGTCTCCATCTGTATTCTCCTTTTTTAGAAAAAATAAAAACCACTTCAAGGAAATGAAATGGTCTCTGGAGAAACAAGGGATAGAAAAATAAACCGATACAAATCGGCATTTTCTTTCGCTTGTCTCTGTCCTTTTACCTGAGAGATTATCCGCTAGATTAGCGGATTTGCTCCTTCGGTGCTCGTTTTCCTCCGCGCTATATTAAGCGAGAGGGAGTCTCTCCAGAGATTCGTCCCCATGCAGTTCTACTTGTAAACAAGACCTGAGAGTTTCAAAGTTGGTTCAGCAACTTTTTGCCCCGTCGGTAGATCAATAGACCTTCTCCTGAATGGTTCATCCGAATTATAAAATTAAAAACTTAAACGCATTGATTCTGTATAGAATCAATAAAAACATTATAGATATACAATTAGTGAAATGCAATCATTTTTTATTTTGAAATAGTAAATAAACTTATTTTTTTGGTATTCCTAATTTATCTTCTATTTTATGATCTCAGGAGAGATTACTTATTATATATTCGAAAAATGAATGGTGATAAAAGAGATAGGACGTAACAATGTAGGATTATTTATGTCTTACTTTCAAATTTTCAATTCTGAATTATTTGAATTATAATTGTTGTATGTGTGGAATAAACCAATATTTTATAGGGAAATGAGTTGATAAATTGCCAAGAATAAAAAAAATAGGGCGTTTTTGTCCTGTGGATGATGAAGGATTTATTATAAACGATGCACATTTTAATAAAATTCAGCCTGTGTTTTTGGAGGTAATACAAGAAATAAAGGATACTTGTTGTCAATTTTTGCGGGATGATTTGCACAGTGTTTATATAAGGGGTTCTATTCCAAGAGGGATTGGGATAGAAGGGGTTGCAGATGTAGATATGATTATATTAGTTCGAAAGAATCCTCAAGTAATTGACTTAAGCTGGAGCAAGGAGCTAGAAGTCCAAATTACACAGCAGTTTAATTGTATATCAGGAGTGGAATTAAGTTTTTATAGTGAAAAAGAAGTAATAAACTCAGAGGATTTTTCTTTTATAGGATTTATGATTCAGACACATAGTGTATGTATATTAGGTGAAGACGTAAAATTATATTTACCTAAATATAAAGTAAGTCAGGAGATAGCGTATGAACATCTCATTCATTTGCGGAAACAAATTGAACAAACACACGAAGAGTTAATTCATAATAAGGACGTGGATGATATAGAGGATTGTTGTCGTTGGATCATGAAGATTGTAGTCAGGGCAGGTCTAGCATTAACAATTGATAGAGAAGGGCTGTATTCCAGGGACTTATATCCAGCATATGAGTTATTTAGTAAGCATTTTCCCGAACAAGAAAAAAATATGAGGAAAGCACTACAATATGTAATTGAACCGATAAAAGATATAGAAGAAATCTTATCATTTTTAGATACGTTTGGTGATTGGTTGATAGAAAAAGCAGAGGATTCTTTGAAAAATATACAAATTTAATAAACTATAATTTCGTTATGTAAACAGATTATGTTGAAGAATAGAAGAGAGGAGAGATATTGGGATTTTTACATTGTGGATGTATTCTCGCAAGGCAAGTATTCAGGTAATCAACTTGCGTTATTTATGGAAAATTAGGGATTTTCTAGTTGGGAAATCAATGATCTTAATGTCCGTGATTTTGCAGATTATTATGGAATCACAGAGGATGTGGCAACAGGAAGCTCAAATGGATGTTTAGCGGCGTATCTTATAAAATATCGTTATCTTGGAACGAAAAAGATAAATATGCATGTTGGACAAGGGGATGAGATAAATCGCCATTCTCTAATACATATAGAAGCAGAGGTGATTGAGAGTAAAATTAATGTTTGCGTTGGTGGAAAAATAGAAAGTATTGCAAGTGGGAAATGAACCGTATCATAAGGGGGATTAGAAATGCTATTAAAAACAATATTTTGCAAGGTGGAAGAAGAGAAAAGGGAATTGTTTTCTGATGCGCAAGAAAAATGGCGTGATTTACAGTATTTAGACGGATTCTATGGACAATTTGGTGGGTGGAATGAAGGGGAAGCGTGTGTATATACTTTATGGGAAGATAGAAATGCATATCAATCATTCATGAATGATGCTCATGATACAATTTTTTTAAATAGTAATCAAGAAGGCACATATATTTCCTGTAATATTGAAATGTTTCAAACGTTGTATGATATAACAGAAACTCCTTTGAAAGACGTAACTGCACAAGGATCATTTGTAAGAGTTGCAATTTGCGATGTGAAAGAAGGAAAAGAAAAGTATTTTTTACATACGCAAGAAACAATTTGGAATAAAGGAATGGAAAATGCAAAAGGAATGTTAGGTGGAGTTGTTGGGAAGTCTTTAAAGACTGAAAATCGTTACATAGTATTAACGTATTGGCAAGATGAAATAGCACATGAACTCTATATGAAAGAAATTTTCCCAGAGTTATATCAGTTAGCAAATGTAAATGAGTATGTTGAAAATATAAATGGGAAGAGAGTTATTCGGGAGGAAGAATGGTCTGTTGCCGCTTCTAAATAAAGTTAGAACTTATTAAAGTAGCTAGTTTCGAAAAATTCGATACAGAACATTAGTTCTTGTATAATTACTTTGTACAAGAATAAGAGGGGAGATATTTAAATGAGTAGAGTTTTAAGATTTGAATTGCAAGTCCCAAACCCTGAAGAAGCTATTCAATTTTATACAAATAGTTTTGGATGGAAGTTTGAAAAAATGCCTGGGCCACATGACTATTGGTTCATAATTACAGGTGAGAGTGATAGACCTGGTATCGATGGTGGATTAATGAAATCACCTGATGGTGCTACTAGGACAACTAATTCGATTGAAGTACCTTCAGTTGATGAGTACATAAATAAAGTTATTGAAAATGGTGGACAAGTAGTTGTACCTAAAACTGCTATTCCTAATATGGGTTACTTTGCTTATTGTATAGATAATCAAGGGCTTCTTTTTGGAGTATGTGAAGAAAATAGTGAAGCGTAAAAAATTAGGGGAGTTCGAGATTATTTTGTTTGTTGAACGATGTTTTCTATCAAAGATTATAATTATTGAACACTTTTGTATAAAAACTAGTATTCGTTTAGTTGAAGAAGGATCCATTTTGATTATTTTCAAAAGGGTTCTTTTTTATTTTTCACATATTGTGAGTTATTTAGGCATGATTAATCAAACTTATATCGGTATATTATCTATGAAAAAAGTAAATAAATGATGTTATATTCAAGGGTTAATCTATTGACTGCTAAACAGTTTGAGGTGAAAAGGAAAAGAGGACCAATTATTTTCGTGTAAACATGTAATTAAGTGAAGACGTCATATACCCTTTCATGTTAATATATTTAAGTTATAATAGGAGGCTTACCCTTTTGTATTGTACGGTAGAAGCAGTGTGAGCTTGAAATTTTTTATGAAAAGGATGTGCCTAACTTGCGTATCAATAAATTTATTAGTGAAGCTGGAAAAGCGTCTCGACGTGGAGCAGATAAGTTAATTAACGAGAGAAAAGTAATTATTAACGGTAAGGTTGCAAAAATTGGTGACCAAGTAAATCCAGGTGATGACGTACGAGTAAATGGAGAGCAACTTCGTATTGCTCGAGACCATGTGTATATCGCTTTAAATAAACCAGTAGGTATTACATGTACAAGTGAAAAAGCCGTAAAAGGTAATATTATCGATTTAGTGAATCATCCTTTACGAATTAATCACATCGGACGTCTCGATAAAGACTCAGATGGTTTAATTTTGTTAACGAATGATGGCGATATCGTTAATGAGATTTTACGTGCTGAAAACAAACATGAGAAAGAATATATCGTTTCAGTAGATAAGCCGATTACACCGGAGTTTTTAGAGAAAATGGCAGCAGGTGTTAAAATTTTAGATACAAAAACACTTCCTTGTGAAGTAACACAGTTATCAAAATATGAGTTCCAAATTATTTTAACACAGGGGCTAAATCGTCAAATTCGCCGTATGTGTGAAGCTTTGGGTTATCAAGTATACACGTTAAAACGTACGAGAATTATGAATATTGAGTTGAATAATTTACCAGTCGGACAGTGGAGAGATTTATCGAAAAAAGAGAAAAAACGCCTATTTTCAGACTTAAATTACGAACCACAAGATTGGTAAAAAAGAGAAGGGGAGACCAAAAAATGTTTTTGGTTTCTTTTTTTTGAATAAAAGATATATTTTTAACACTTGTAAAAATAAAATGAATAGGATATATTAAATAACAATAAATGTATTTGTTACAAAAGCAAAGAAAAGGACACGAGTTATTTTAAACGGTTATACAGAGAAGGAAGGAAAGCTGAGAACTTCCTAACGCAGTAAAATAACTTACCACCTTAGAGCTGCACTGGGGAAATCAAGTATCTAGTGCCGTGTAAGCGACGTTATCGCAAAAGAAGCCATTATGTTTTTTGTGATGGGAATCTGGGTGGAACCACGAATATAAGCATATTCGTCCCTATTTACTAGGGATGAATATGCTTTTTTATATTTTATTTCATAATAAGCGAAGAAAAGGACACGAGTTATTTTAAACGGTTATACAGAGAAGGAAGAAAAGCTGAGAACTTCCTAACGCAGTAAAATAACTTACCACCTTAGAGCTGCACTGGGGAAATCAAGTATCTAGTGCCGTGTAAACGACGTTACCGTAAAAGAAGCCATTGTATATTTGCGATGGGAATCTGGGTGGAACCACGGGTAAAAGCACACTCGTCCCTATTTTAGGGATGAGTGTGCTTTTTATTATGAAATGGAGAGATGAAAAATGAAAGAACAGATGATCGAAATTAAATTTCCAGATGGTAGCGTTAAAGAATTTGTGAAAGGCATTACTTTAGAAGAAATTGCTGGGGCAATTAGTAGTAGCTTGAAAAAGAAAGCAGTCGCAGGAAAAGTTAATGATCAGTCTTTTGATTTACGACGAAACATTGAAGAAAGTGCGAAAGTTGAAATCATTACTATGGATTCAGATGAAGGGGTAAAAATTGCAAGACACTCTGCGGCACATATATTAGCGCAAGCTGTAAAAAGAATTTATGGTGATGTAAACCTTGGTGTAGGGCCAGTCATTGAAAATGGATTTTATTATGACATGGATCTTCCAAGTAGTGTAAACGTAGAAGATTTACCGAAAATAGAAAAAGAAATGAAAAATATTATAAATGAAAATGTAAAGATAGAGCGAGTTGAGGTTTCTCGAGAAGAAGCAAAAGAATTGTTTCAAGAAATGAATGATAGTTTGAAATTAGAGCTTTTAGAAGCAATTCCTAATGGAGAAAGTGTAACACTGTATAAACAAGGTGAATTTGTAGATTTATGTAGAGGACCACATTTGCCATCTACTGGTTATTTGAAAGCATTTCAATTAACTCATGTTTCTGGTGCATATTGGCGAGGTGATAGTAACAATCAAGTGCTTCAGCGTATATATGGTGTTGCTTTCTCTTCTCAACAAAAATTAGAAGAGTATTTACATTTTGTTGAGGAGGCCGCAAAGAGAAATCATCGGAAATTAGGTAGTGAACTTGAATTGTTTATGTTTTCGGAAGAGGCTCCGGGAATGCCTTTTTACTTGCCAAAAGGACAGATTATTCGCAATGAATTAGAAGCATTTTTAAGAGAAATTCAAAATGAGTACAATTATCAAGAAGTGCGTACTCCATTTATGATGAATCAAGAATTATGGGAGAAGTCAGGACACTGGGGACATTACAAAGACAATATGTATTTCTCAGAAGTAGATCATAAAAGTTTTGCGTTAAAACCGATGAATTGCCCAGGCCATATGCTTATGTTTAAAAATAAATTACATTCTTATCGTGAATTACCGATTCGTATGTGTGAGTTCGGTCAAGTGCATCGACATGAATTTAGTGGCGCTTTAAACGGATTATTAAGAGTTCGTACTTTCTGCCAAGATGATGCTCATTTATTTGTAACACCAGAACAAATTGAAGATGAAATCAAATCAGTGTTGGCGCAAATTGACTATGTGTATAAAACTTTTGGTTTCGAGTATGAAGTAGAGCTTTCTACTCGTCCAGAAGATTCAATGGGTGATGATAAATTATGGGAGCAAGCAGAATTGGCATTAGAAAATGTATTACAGTCATTAAATTATAAATATAGATTAAATGAAGGTGACGGTGCATTCTACGGTCCGAAAATTGATTTCCATATTAAAGATGCTTTAAATAGAAGTCATCAGTGCGGAACAGTCCAACTTGATTTCCAAATGCCAGAAAAATTTGATTTAAATTATATAGATGAAAATAATGAAAAAAGAAGACCAGTTGTCATTCACCGAGCAGTTTTAGGATCTTTAGACCGTTTTTTAGCAATATTAATTGAGCACTTTGGAGGCGCGTTCCCAGCATGGGTGGCACCAGTTCAAGTGAAAGTAATTCCAGTTTCAAATGCAGTGCATGAACAATATGTAAATAGGATTGCAGATAAATTAGCACAAGCCGGAATTCGTGTCGAACGAGATATACGAGATGAAAAGTTAGGATATAAAATTAGAGAAGCGCAAATGCAAAAAGTTCCGTATGTTCTTGTTATTGGGGATAAGGAAATGGAAAGCGAAGCTGTAAATGTACGGAAATATGGTGAAGAGAAGTCAGAAGTTGTTGAACTAGATGCGTTTGTGGAAAGTATGAAAGAGGAAATTAAAAATAGGAAATAGAGATTGATAATAAAACACACCATTAATATGTAATACTGAAGTTAAAGTAATTAAAGGTATATTAAATAACAATAATAAACGCAGAGAAGGGATAGCTTAATTGCTATCCCTTCATCTTAATTTCACAATCTAATCCCATTGGTTGAAGAAAGTTGTTATTTGTTTTTATTGAGTGTATTCGTCGCTTTTGTACTCCAAAATATCACCTGGTTGACAATCTAAAGTCTTACATATCGCTTCCAATGTTGAAAAACGAACCGCTTTTGCTTTCCCATTTTTCAGAATGGAAAGATTCGCCATCGTAATCCCAACCCTCTCCGAAAGCTCCGTTACGCTCATTTTTCGTTTTGCTAACATCACATCAATATTAATAATAATTGTCATATTCTCCACCTCAGACCGTTAAATCATTTTCTGATTTTATATTAATAGCTTCTTGTAAAAGCCTTTGGAGAACAGCAGCAAAAACGGCAATCACCATAGAGGCGAAAATGATGGTCAATCCGATTGGTATGAAACTTGGAGGATCAATTTTTTTCGCCATGAGATAGTAGAGTGGCATACCTAGCAAGTACAAGGTACTGATCGTGATGGCACAGTATTTTATATTCTTTAAAGCCTTTACCGATAATTCCGAGAACGCTTGGTTCTTATCAATATAGCTTAAAAGTTTAAAAGCTTGATACAGAGCAAAGTAAAAAGGTATCGCTGCCGCGTACATATCGATTAAAACGAGAGATTTCATATAAGCAATATCTGGATACAATTCTCCAGCGAAATTCCCAATCTTAGGCACCAAAAATATGCACAATGCAAGAACTGGGAATCCTATAAAAATAATAGCTAGCTTTAAAAAGAGTGTCGTAACTTGTTTCATAAAAAGCACCTCACTTATGTAATAACAACATGATTTTATCATGCGATTTATCGTTTTGCAATAAAAATATATTGTTTTTTATTGCGTTATTATTTTTATTGAAATATCTTTTAAATTTTGATAACAATAAAAAGCATTTCTCATTCCAAAGAAATGCTCTTATGAAGTGGTTTGTTTTTTTTAACCTTACAAAAATGTAAGGTAAATGTAAGGGAAATCGAATGAAAGGATTTTAGAAAAGTGAGAATATTAAGCAGAGAAATCGTTTGTATTTCTTATGTATCTCAATCTGCATTTGGAAAATTTAAAAATTCTTAAGAATTTTTATGAGAAAAATATAAGAAATATATGGGAAATTTATACTATACAAAAGGGATGGAGTGAAAGAGATGTCAACAAATGTAGTTACTGTAGAAAGTGTAGAAAAAACGTATGGGAAAAGAAATGAGAATCAGTCAAAAGCATTAAGGGGTGTTTCATTAAGTATTAAAGAAGGAGAGTTTGTAGGGATTATGGGTCCTTCTGGATCTGGTAAAACGACATTATTAAATGTGATTAGTACACTTGATCAAGCGACAGGTGGTAGTGTAACAATAGCTGGCACAAATATTACTTCTATGAAGGGGAATGCATTATCAGATTTTCGTTCTCAAAAACTAGGATTTATTTTTCAAGACTTTAATCTACTAGAAAATTTATCAATTTATGAAAATATCGCTTTACCACTTTCCCTGCAAGGCGTACCGTCAAGTGAGATTACTGGAAAAGTAAATGGGGTTGCGACGAAATTAGGGATTACTGAAATTTTAACAAAATATCCGACTGCTGTTTCTGGTGGACAAAAACAAAGAACAGCGGCAGCACGAGCTTTAGTACATAATCCGGCAATCGTATTAGCAGATGAACCGACAGGAGCACTTGATAGTAAAAATGCAAAAAGTTTATTAGAAGCGATGCAAGATTTACATGAAAATCACAATGTAAGTATTTTGATGGTAACACACGATGCATTTAGTGCGAGCTATTGTGAACGTATTTTATTTATACAGGATGGACTTCTTTATAAAGAGTTAAAACGTCAAGGAACACGAGAAAATTTCTATCAAGATATTTTAGGTGTGCTTGCCCAAATGGGCTCAGCAACTGAGTCGAAGTAAGGGGGGCGAGACTATGTTATTCAAATTATCACGTCATAGTATAAAAAAAATGTTAAAGGATTATATGGTTTTACTTATTGGTCTAGTCATTAGTATTAGTATTTTTTACATGTTCCAAACGATGGCGATGAATAGTGAATTTACAAAAGATAATAGTCTTATTAGTAGTATTAGGCTCGTCTTCTGGGTTGGTGCAATATTGCTTTCTTTCATTACAGTTTTTTATATCATATATGCCAATTCTTTTTTACTTACATTAAGAAGAAAAGAACTCGGTATGTACATGATGCTTGGAGCGAAAAAGAAAAAAGTAGCGCAATTATTATTTATTGAGACTTTTGGTATGGGGATTGTCAGTATTATTATCGGTATTTTAGTAGGAATAGTACTTGCTAGTGTAGCAGGAAATTTTTTAATGAATGGAATGGAAATTTCAGCAAAAGGTAATTACGCATCTGTGTACACACCAGCTATATTAGTTACATCTATTTTCTTCTTAATATTATTTTTCATTACTGGTTTAATGAATAGTTTCCGATTATTACGTAAAACAGAATTAGAGTTAATACGTGAAGATGAAACGCAAGATGAGGTGAAGAAAAGTAAGACTCGCACTGTTATTATGACAGTACTAGGTGTATTGCTAGTAAGTACAGGATACTATTTTATGGTGAATATAAAAATGTTTGCTGAACTAGGATTTATAATAGCGACAATTGTTACGACAGTAGGAACGTATTTCATTTTTAGCTCGTTGCTCCCACTTTTTGTAATGAAAATTAAGGGGAATAAAAAACGAAATGAAACGGGATTAAATAGTTTTACTTATGCACAGTTACGTTTTCGAGTAACTAGTTTATCGAGGGTACTAGGCACTGTAGCGATGTTAATTGCATTAGGTGCAGGTGCAATGACAGCAGGTATGGCGTTTCAAAAGAATGTAGGCATTATGACAGACTTCTCACGTGTATATGATGTCGTAATTCATGATCCAAATGAACAAGATAAAGCGGCATTAAAAGAAATGGAAATTGTTGAAGAAAGCAAGTATAAGTATAAAGTAGATGGAGAAGCGGTTTATTATTTACGTAACGACTTAACTGAAAAACCACCACTTATTTCAGATCATTTTGATACAAAGACTTTAAAAGAACCTGCTCGTAAACGTGTGGCTACACCTTTAACTGAACCTGTCTATTCTGCTTTGGAAGCTCCTGAAGTAGCGAATAAGCTTCCTCGTATGCCAAAAGATTGGGAAGATGCGGTTGTAAGAGAGATACAAATTACACATAATCAATTTAACGGAAAACCGGTAAGAATTGCAGATGAAGAGCATTACAAAGGAATTCAAGGAACAGAACATACTGTAACATTAGCAAAAGTAGATGATATGAAAAAATATAAACCGTTATTGACAGAAATTGATAAGAGGCAAAAAGAACAAATTGAAAAAACAACAGATACAAAAGTAGAATTATATACGAAAATGACAATTTATCAGTTTATGAACAGTTTCATGAGCGGAACAATGTTTATGGGATTTTTCCTTGGAATTGCGTTTTTAGCAATGATGGCAAGTTCTCTTATGTTCAAAATATTAACAGGAGCTTCTCGTGATGTACGCCGTTATGAAATGCTACGAAAAATCGGTGTGAGACGTAGTATGTTAACAAAAAGTATATATAAAGAAATCTCATATTTATTTATATTCCCAGCAATTATTGGAATTTCCCACGTGTTAGTAGGGCTTAACTTATTCAGCTTTATATTAGTTGACCCGTTTGTAAAAGTGTGGATGCCAATAGGAATCTTCATAGTAATTTATTTCATTTATTATTGGATTACTGTCCAACTTTATAAAGGTATGGTAATGCCGAAAGAGGAAGTAGCGAAATAGTTTAAGAAAAGAGTCCTTGTTTTGAAAACAAGGACTCTTTTTATTTGTAATACATTGTGACCAAGTCTTTCTATGATTAATGTATTGAAAATTAAGAAAATATTAAGGGTTTATATAGCGGAAAGTTAAGAAGTGTATGGGATATTAAGAATGTACAAAAAATCAAGATGAAATTGGAAAGTGCAATTGATGTATATTGATATTCTTATAAATTTAAAAGAAAGGAAACGTTTTATGAAGAAGATAAAAAAATTAGTAAAACGTATTGCAGTCACTATTATACTATTAATAATTATGGCTTTAGTATTTCCTACATGGACCTCGCAAATAAAAGGGAAAAACAGTATAAGTACATTAGAGCAAGTAGAGATAAATGGAAGTGGTCATGAAATTATGATACGCGGAAAAGATAAGAAGAATCCAGTTATTATCTTTGTTCATGGTGGACCAGGTTCTTCGGAAATACCATATGCTCAAAAATACCAAGACTTATTGGAAGAGAAATTCACAGTTGTTAATTACGATCAAAGGGCAAGCGGGAAATCGTATCATTTCTTTGAAGACTATTCGAATCTATCATCAGACCTACTTGTAGAAGATTTATTAGCTATGACAGATTATATTTCAAAACGTCTTGGCAAAGAAAAAGTAATATTGGTTGGTCATTCTTACGGTACATATATTGGAATGCAAGCTGCCAATAAAGCCCCTGAAAAATATGATGCATATGTTGGAATAGGGCAGATGAGTGATACAGTAGAAAGTGAAATAGATAGCTTAAACTATGTTATTGAACAGGCACAAAATGCGGGGAATACAGATGAGGTTTGCTATTTAAAAGGGTTAACCGAAAAAATTAAAAATGGCGATACATACACTCCGCGAAATTATGTTGCGAAATATGGTGGAACATCAAGACTCATTGAAAATCCAGATGGTGATAACATGAGGATGCTATTTAGTAATGAATATAACTTGTTAGACGTAATTCGTTATAACGTTGGATTATCACATTCTCAAACTGTCTTATTAGAAAAAGATTTAAGGAATCCATTATCTACTAAAGTAACTAAGCTGAATCTACCGCTTTATTTTCTTATGGGTAAATATGACTATAATACTTCATTTCATGCAGCACAACAGTATTTTGATAGAATTGAGGCGAATCAAAAAGAATTTATAGCTTTTGAAAACTCAGCACATTACCCTCAATTTGAAGAGAAGGAAAAGTTTTATGAGTGGTTGTGTGATACATTCGTAAAATGAAATTAAATAAAAAAGCACTTATTTTAAAAATAAGTGCTTTTTTATAGTATATAATCGAGCGAGAAGGAAAATGTTGGATAATAGTCGAAAGATATAATACAACTTCAGAGAAATGACGAGAATCGATATGTTTTGTCGAGAGAGGAGTTATTTTATTAAAAGGTATAGGTACTATACATAGTTTTAATTTCTGAATATTCATTTAAACAGAAGGGGTAATAGTTATGTTCATTCGAATTGGTAAGTGGTGTGGGGTTACATGTTTACAATTATTTGCGGCGCTTATTTGTATTCTATTTTTAGGGGCACTACCGCGTTTATTTAAGGGATTACAAATTGATTTAATCGGTTTTTGGAACACAGTTGTGTTTCTTGGAGAGAAGTTACTTCAACCAGGTGAAATTACGTATGGATTTCGGAATTCAAGAAAGTTATTTCCACAAATATGGATTCATTATGTAGAAACAATGTTTGTATTTATTTCGGCATTTATACTATCTTTACTCATTGCGTATCTTATCGTTGTGTGGGTATTACAGCGCTCTCAATCAAAGCAACGTATGTGGAATGGGATTTTCGTCGCACTTGAAAGTATTCCGGACATTTTATTAATTTTATTATCTCAACTTCTAGTAGTAATAATCTTTCAAAAGACAGGTTTTATGCCAGTGAAATTTGCAGGACTTGGAGAGGAAAGGGCTCGCCTGTTACCAATAATATGCCTTACTTTACCTACAACATTATTATTTATTAAGTTACTACTATTACGTTTCAGAGAAGAATTAGAGAAAGATTATAGTATATTTGCTAAGAGTAAAGGGCTAAGTTTAAGACATATTTTGATGCACCATATTTCAAGAAATGTCCTGTTAACAACAGTCTATTACGCAAAAACGAATATTTTATTTATGTTATCAAACTTATATATTATTGAATGGCTGTTTAATACGTACGGTATGTTCGTTTTCGTGAAAGAAAATTCGAAATTAGAAATATTTACAGTGAGTTTAGTTTTATTATACGTACCGCTTTTTATACTATTTCGTTTATTACATACGCTTTTACAAAATGTTATAAAGGAGCGTGTGTAACATGTGGCAAGTTGTAAAAAGAGATGTGAGATTTTGGCTAGGTGTTACTTTTTTGAGTGTACTAATGATTGTTAGTATTGGAAATACGCTGTTTTTCGATGGGAATATTCGTGAACTAACGATGATGTATAACGAAAAAGGAGAATTAGAGGCTGCTCCGTTTTCACCGTCGAGTAAATTTTGGTTCGGAACTGATGAGAAAGGCCGTGACCTGTTCCAGTTAATAATAGAAGGAGCGAAATGGACAGTTGGTGCAAGTATCGTTATCGCAGTTTTACGTGTAGTAATTGGAGGAGCTATTGGTTTATTACTTGGTATGTACAGTAAACGCTCATTTCCAGTTATCTCATCTTTTTTTGATCCGTTTAGTATTGTACCAATGATTATGATTTCCTATTTTATGTTAAATGCAGTTTTAACGTTTGAAAGTGGAGAGGCTGCTGCTCCGTTTCATTTACGGGTTGCGTTTCAAATTATAGTTCTTGCGTGCCTTGCTGTACCAACTGTTATGTTGTATGTAGCGCAAGAAGTAAAACGTATTAAGAATGAAGAATTTATGTTGGCGGCCACTGTGCTCGGCGGGAGTAAGTGGCAGAGGTTGAAACGCCATGTATGGCCGCATATGCTACCATCATTTCTTTTATTAGTAGCCCAGCAATTTGTAAGTACTTTATTACTCCTCTTGCATCTTGGTTTGTTAGAATTATTTTTTGGCGGAACAATAATTTTTGGTACAGAAGCAGATAGTGTAACAAAAGAATGGACTGGCCTAATTGGTCAAAACTTCCGTCATTTAACCACACATACATGGATTGTACTTATACCAATTGCTTTTTATAGCATGACAATTTTAGCGGGAAATCTAGTTAGTAATAGTATGCAAGATGCGATTAAGCTAGGGAATGTTAGAAGAGCGAATCGGAAGAAGGAAGAAGTGAAAGTAGAGAAACAAATACAGCCTACCGTGAATGATTTTTCATTTCATAGAGAGGTACAAAAATAAAGAAAGATAGCTGAAGACAAATTGTTTTCAGCTATCTTTTTTTATTTAAAGTGGTGGTAAATCAATCTTACCTTCTTCAAATAATTCTTTTATCATATGTTTCGTATAACCGGCTGCTTGACCAAATGTGATTTTTGCTGGCATTGGTGCTTCATTTACATCTACAACTACATCAATAATGCATGGTTTACTTTGTTTTACTGCATTTTCAAAGGCGGGAAGTAAGTCATCTAACTGTTCTACACGGTATCCAATACCACCGCACGCCTCAGCATATTTTGCGAAATCAGGATTCGTTAAGTCTGTACCAAATTCAATATTTCCCATAACTTCTTGTTCAAATTTAATCATAGCAATTTTATTATTGTTTAATACAACGACAACGATTGGCAGTTTATATTTAACAGCTGTTACGAAGTCATTCATTGTCATTCCGAATCCGCCGTCACCACAAACTGCAAACACTTGTTTATCCGGGAAAGCAATTTTTCCAGCAAGTGCACCAGGTAAACCGCAGCCAAGTGTTGCAAGCCAACTAGAAATGATAAATTTCTGGTTTGTCATACGGAAGTGCCTTGCAGTCCATACTGTTACATTTCCGACATCGACTGAAAGAATTGCGTCATCTTCTGCTACTTTCTGCAGTGCATGCATAACTCGCTGTGGTTTAATTGGAGTCGAAGAATCTTCTTCTTGATTGTGTAATTTTTCTTCCCACTTTTTCATCATTTCTTGATGATGCTCTAAGAAGGAATGGTCCTCGTGTTTTTCTACATTTTCAATTAACCATTTTAATGTTTTATCAGCATCACCAGCTAAGCCGATATCTGTCGTATAACGTTTCCCGATTTGTGCGGGGTCTGTATCAATATGAAGTGTTTTTGCTTTTTCGGGTAAGAAACCAGTGAACGGATAAGAAGTGCCCACCATAATTAAAGTATCTGCATGTTTCATTGCTTCATAAGAAGGTTTCGTTCCAATTAATCCTAATCCACCGATACAAAGAGGGTGTTCATCAGGAACAATCCCTTTAGCTGGTAATGTAAGTACGATTGGAGCACCGATATGTTCTGCAAATGCAAGCAAAGACTCTCTTGCATGTTTAGCTCCTTTCCCGGCTAAAATAACAGGTTTTTTAGCTTCATTAAGTGCGAGTTTTGCTATAGCTAAATCTTCTTCTTGCGGAAATATTTCAGGTAATGTAAAGGAAGAGTTTGTAATACGTGCACCATTTTTCACTTCGAATTTCGGAACATCATCTGGAATTGTAAGAACTGATACACCTTTTTTTGTATATGCCATTCGAATAGCTTGATTCACTACAGCAGGTAACTGTTCAGCTGACATTATTCGTTGGTTATAAACGGCAACATCATCAAACATTCTTTCTAAGTTTACTTCTTGGAAAAAATCCGTTCCGAGTAAATCGGTTTCTACTTGTCCTGAAATTGCTAGTACGGGAGCTTGATCGAGTTTGGCATCGTATAAACCGTTTAATAAATGAATAGCCCCAGGTCCTGCAATAGCCATACAAACACCAAGTTTTCCTGTTAATTTTGCATAGGCTGCCGCTGCTAACGCGCCAGCTTCTTCATGGCGAACTTGAATAAATTTAATTTTATCTTGTTTTTTTCTTAAAGCTTCAATTATAGAATTGATGGAATCTCCTGGCATACCATATATGTGTTCTACACCCCAGTCAATTAAAAGATCCACTAATGCTTCACCGGCTGTTTTACCAAACATAATCGTTCCTCCTTATAATAGGTAGATACTATTATGTTTTGGAGAAAAAGGAAAAATATACAAGTAATATAACTTATTTGTTTTAGTGATGTCCAGTGAAAAGAGTGAAGACTGTTATTAGTAAAAATCCACTAATAGACCACGATAGAAACGGAAGGAAAGGTAGCTGTTTTTTTGCTTTCCAAAGCATTTCGTGAATTGTGACATAGCCAAGAGAACCAATTGCGCTTCCCATAATAAGTCCTTGTAAATGGAGAGCTTTCCCGTCCATCATAATGCCAAAAACAGTACCGGTCCCTAGGATAAGAGAAAGTAATAAAGTTGTTAATAAAAATGAAATGTATTTATGTTTTGTAAAGAGAAATGGAATAATTAAAGCTAACCCTTCTGGAATATGGTGAATGACAATCGCAAGTAAGAAAGGAATGGCAGAGTCATTATGATTTATAAACGCTGTTCCTAACGCAAATCCACTCGGCATATTATGAATGAATATAGCGAAAGAAAGAAAAAGGAAGGTTTGCCATGCTTGTTGATCTTTCTTATGTATAATCGGATGATGGCAATAGTTATCTAATAAGCTCATAACTAAAATACCGATAGCTATACCGAGCATAGGCCCAAATATTTCATAGCTTGAAAATGTTTCAGGAATAATTTCAAGTGATAATAATCCAAGTAAAATCCCACCACATAATGCGTATAAACGATGCATCTTTTCTTCAATTAGTTGGCGTGTTACTACTCCAACAGCACCTCCTAATAGTAATCCACCGAACGAAAAAAACGTAACGATTATTGGAATCCATAGACGTTCCATATTATCACACTCCGATTCTATACCCTTAATTTCAGCTTACTGATGGGGGAGGGAGATTAGTCCAAATAATTATGTTTGATTATAGAGAAAAATCTATCAACTCGTTATAATCTATATATCGAATTTAACAGAAGATGCGAAATGGGGAATAAGATTGCAAACAAAATGGAGTTTATCCCGCTTTAACGGGCAATAAGACTCCCATCTCAAAAGTCAGGGAATACGAGGCAGTTAGACGGGAGGTCAACTGCCCGTAAAAGCCCGATTGGTTCAACTAATAATCAGTGGGGGATGGACACTCCCCACTGATTAAAGTTTCACTTTATCCGAATGTGAGAATCCAGAACGGTATGATGTAGAAAATAAAAGTTTGTCAGATTTTCCGTTCTTACTATCATGGGTGCAAAAACTAAATATACAAAATGAATGGATTCTAGATATAGCCTGTGGAACAGGGAGAGTTACAATTCCATTCATAGAAAACGGATATCAAATGATTGGTATAGATATACATGAAGGAATGCTTGCTGAAGCGAAGAGTAAATCTGCGAGTTTAAAGAATATAAAGTGGTTACAACAAGACTGCTTGCAATTGAGCGTCGAAGAAACAATTCCGTTAGCATATATGGTTGGCCATGGATTCCAGCATTTTCTTACGAATATACATCAAAATCAGTTGTTAACATCTATTCATAATGCATTAGCTGAGAATGGTATATTTATATTAGATACACGTTTTCCTTCAAAAGAAGAATTAATGCAACCATCTACAGAAGAATATTGGACAACTATTACAGATGAAAAGGGAAGAAGATGTGATTTATATACTGAGCTGAATTATGATTCAATTCAGCAAATACAGCACTACATAACAACAAGAAGGTTTTATGAGGATAATACGCTAGTAGAGGAATTGAAGACAACGATTGATCTTCGCTATACGTATCCGCAGGAGTTAGAAAGAGTGCTAGTAGAGAATGGATTTGAATTGTTACATATATACAATGATTGGGATGGGAATGAGTTGCAGGAGGATTGTTATTCTATGGTGGTAGTTTGCCGGAAGAAAAGATAGGGATGCTGAGTATTAGTTGATAAGTGACATAAAGAAGTGCTCCTAAGAATATAACAATCGGACGCGTTTATATAGAAACGCGTCTTTTCTTATATAGTAAGTTATTAGAAAAAATGATCAAACTGTATTTCACATTAACAATAGACTATGTGTCTTTGTTTTTATTGTAAGGAAGAATAAGAGGAGCTGCAGTGGGGTGTTACGGTGGGGACTGTGAAAATACAATTATAGAGAAAATGAAGGATAGCGTCATAATCAAATGTTGTTTACTGTGCTATTAGAGTTTTATATAATATACAAATAAACAAAACTGGATATTTGCCATTTTAGAGGGACATAAAAAAATGTCCTGGTATTTAGATAATGTTTATGAGTTAAATAAAGAAAAACGAATGTAATAAAAATTTACTATACTAACTTTATGGAGAGTAATGTTATGAAAGCAGAAAAAATACTTGAAACACTAGATAGGTACGCGGGGGAGTTTGATTTTCCAGTACTTGATAACTATAATTTTGACTTAGCACAATCCAGAATATCTGTTTTTCGAGAGGAAGACAAGTGGTTCATTGTATTTGAGGTTGTGGGCGTTGATGCAAACCTTGAGATATCGAATAACTTCTATGTGTATAGTAATAGCATGAGACAGCAAGGGTTTTTTTCATGTTTTGATGAAATCTTAACGCTGGTAAATGAAGAGTATTGGTACGATGATGAAGATCGTTTCCTTGTAGATCCTTTTCATATGGAGCTACTGTT
The DNA here is from genome assembly GCF_038003645.1 of Bacillus sp. FSL E2-0195. Lineage (NCBI taxonomy): Bacteria > Bacillati > Bacillota > Bacilli > Caryophanales > Bacillaceae > Bacillus > Bacillus sp. FSL E2-0195. The sequence continues at coordinate 2,241,897 of NZ_JBBOPN010000001.1, forward strand.
GAAAGGAGAACATATTACCTTAACACCAACGGTAGAAGAGTATAAGCGTTTAGGAATTGAAACGGATTCATTTCATCCTACCAAACTTATTCGTTATTTAACTTCTGTATATAAGGAGAAATTCTGGATAAAGCCCTCGGACATGTTAGATGAAATCAATGCAGAATTTAAACCAAATCTATTTTATCAAACAGAAGAATGGGAACATCCTGATGTTAGTGATGATCAAAAACCGAGTGAGAGCATATTCTTTCAAAGTTTAGCTAAAGCGATTGAATTAAATAATGTGAATTTGATAACTGTAGGGAAAGTAAATAATGATTGGACCAATTGGACATGGAGTGATTTTGAAAAACAAGAAGAGGATGATCTTTAAATCAGAAGATGAGGAAAAGATAGAATGTGTTGGTATAGGTTCATAGTAAATCAGCTGTTCTCGCAGTAACGCTTATTTTTGTAAACGTCCACTAAATGATAACATTTCTACATCCTAATCCAATTTGTATATAAGATAAGGAGCTACTCAGTAGCTCCTTATCTTATTATTTGTTCCGTAATAAACGCATACTGTTAAGGATTACAATAAGTGCAGCGCCTGTATCACTTAGGACAGCCATCCAAAGAGTAAGCCAACCTGGGAAGATAAAGGCAAGGGCGATAAATTTAATAATCAATGAGAACCAAATATTTTGTTTTATGATGTGCAATGCTTTCCGACTTAGTTTCATTGTATAAGGAAGTTTTTCAAGATTATCTGCCATTAATACAATATCTGCCGTTTCCATTGCGGTATCAGTTCCTGCACCGCCCATTGCAATCCCTAGGTTTGCAGTAGCGAGGGTAGGGGCATCATTTATGCCGTCCCCAATCATAGCCACTGTTTTTCCTTCAGATTGAAGTTGTTTGACAGAATGAACCTTATCTTCTGGAAGTAAGTTAGCAAAATAGCGATCTACTTTTGCTTTCTGTGCAATGTGTTCTGCGGTTCCTTCATTGTCTCCTGTTAACATAACAGTTTCCCGAATACCTGATTGTTTTAATTCTTGAATTGTTCCATAAGTAGTAGAACGAATGGAATCTGCTACTGAAATCATTCCTAAAATGACTTTGTTCGTTCCAACAAGTATCACGGTTTGACCAATTCTTTGCATCTCCTGAATCGGTTCGTTCCACATTTGAAGTGAAACTCCAAAACCTTCATATAATGCTTTATTTCCAGCGTAGTATGTTTCGCCATCTATCGTTACTTGCGCACCTTTTCCTACAATGGTGCGGAAGTCTGTTCCGCTTTGGATAGAAGTTTGATGCTCTTTCGCATATGCTGTAATTGCTTTGGCAATGGGATGATTAGAGTATTCTTCAATTGTTGCTGCGATGGATAATAACGCATCTTCAGTACAATCTACGCTGCGTACATGCATTACTTTTGGTTTTCCTTCAGTCAATGTTCCTGTTTTATCAAACGCAATAGCATTTAATGAACCTGCGATTTCTAGAGCAGTACCACCTTTAATGAGTACACCGTTTCTTGCTGCATTTCCAATTGCAGATACAATAGCAACAGGAGTTGAGATAACTAAAGCACAAGGACACGCAACAACAAGAAGTTCTAATCCTTTATAAAACCATTCCATCCATTCGCCCATACCAAGAAGGGGAGGGATAATTATGACACCAATTGCTAATACAAAAACGATAGGTGTATAGATTTTTGCGAAACGATCTACAAATGCTTCTGTCGGTGCTTTATTTTCCTGTGCTTCCTCTACAAGATGAATAATTCGAGATAATGTAGTATCCTCAACAAGTTTAGTTACTGTAATCTCAATCGAACCTTCTTCATTGATTGTTCCTGCATATACGGAATCGCCAATTTGTTTATCGATTGGGATAGATTCACCAGTTATTGGCGCTTGGTTTACAGTAGAAGTACCTCCTATAACTGTGCCGTCTAATGGGATTTTTTCACCTGGCTTTACAACAATCGTTGTATTCACTGCAATATCATCAACAGATTTTTTTATAAGTTCAGTTCCAATTTTTACCCAAGCTTCTGATGGGGCTAAATCAATTAATCCACGAATAGATTCTCTTGTGCGTTCAATAGATTTATTTTGTAGCGTTGCCCCTAATGCAAATAGCCAAACAACTGTTGCGCCTTCTAGCCATTGACCAATTAATGCGGCACCAATAGCGGCTGATATCATGAGAACGTTCATATCGAGTGATTTACTTCTAATTGCATAAAAGGCACTTTTAGCAGGTTTATAACCACTAATACTAATGCTCACCGCATAGAGAAGTGTAATAAGAAGAGGGGATATGTTTGTAAAGTTTCCTCCAAATCCTAAAGCTAAAAATAATCCTGAGAGAATCAAAGTTGTATTTTTTGATTTTGAAACAGGTGTTGATCCTCTACGAGCTCCAGCTAAAGTGGCTTCAAAGCCTGCGTTAGATACTTCTTTTATAATGTCATCCACATTTCGGTCATGACGAATATGCATTTTTCCAGTAGCGAAGTTTACTCGAACTTCCTCTACGCCAGAAACGTTGTGTAGATGCTTTTCGATTGTTAAAGCGCATGCACCGCAATCCATACCTTCTACAAGATAAGTTTGTACGCCATCTCCTGATATTTTCTGAGTATTAAGAAGAGGTGATGGATCTTCACATGAGCTATCACTACAGCAAGAAGATTTTGATGTCATTGATTCTTTTTGTAGGGCTAATTCAGCTGAACAACAAGTTTCAGTTTTAATAGAATTGTTGTTACTACTACAGCAAGAGGTTTCCTTAGTAATAGGGATAATTGGAATCTCTGTTTTAGAAGAGCAACATGACGATGTTTCTTTTGTAGTTTTTTCTTTTTCAGTTTTGGTTTCACCATTACAACAAGAAGTGTTTTTAACAATTGGCACAATAGGAATCTCTTTTTTGGAAGAGCAACAAGATGCAGTTTCCGTTGCTAATTCTTCTTTTGTGGATGCTATGGAAGAATTTTCACAGCAATTTGTTTGTTTTTCGCTCTCCTTTTTATCTGTCATATCAGTTCTCTCCTTTTTGAGATAAACAACCATCGTTTTTATCACATGATGCTACTTCATTTTGCACCTCATGAAAGACAACATCGAACATTGTAAGTAACTGTTCAATTTGTGTACTGCGTAAAGAATAGTAGACATACTTTCCTTCTTGTCTACCTAGGATGATGCCGCATCCTTTTAAACAGTTTAGGTGTTGTGAGATATTTGACTGATTTCCTTTAGTGATTTCTACAATTTCGGATACCGTTTTTTCACCATCTAACATACATTGAAGAATCTGAAGTCTAGTTTTATCAGCAAAGCCTCGAATAAATTTGGCTTTTATATCTAAGTCATTTGAGTTACACAATCGTATCCTCTCCATTCGTATTAGTAATAACTAATATGTTTATTCTTTATTCATATTAGCATTGGCTAATATGTGTGTCAAAATGTTTTCGAAAAGTCTGATAAAAATTACTGAGCTTTGTTTTTTGCTGTGAGAAGGAATGTAAATAATGAATAAAAAATAATATAGTTAGTGGAAGCGAAGGGTATGTTATAGTGTTTGGTGCACGCATTAAGAAATTTTAGGAAACAGGGGAGAGAAGTTCTTTGTTTAATTTTCAGGGTATTTCAAATGTAAACATTGACTGGGATTTATTTCTCATGCTAACATATAGATAATTTAATCAAGGCGGTGGAAATATATTGGACTCAGATGTTGACTCGGATAGGTGGCTAAATGACCTCGATTTTCTCAGAGTACCCCTCATCATTTTGAGAATGTAGATTGTATACAATCTCATGTTAATGTGTATGAAATTGTAGGTATGGAAAGAGAAAATATATCAGGAGGTGAATCCTTTAGTTTCAAGGAAGCTAAGGGAATTAGTTGGACATATTTAATTTAATCATGGTAGCGGTTTTAATCGCATGTACTGCATTTTTCGTGGCAATTGAGTTTGCTATTGTAAAAGTAAGAGGATCAAAGATTGATCAATTTGTATTAGAAGGAAAGAAGGGTGCGCTGGCAGCTAAGAAAGTGACATCAAACTTGGATGAATATTTGTCAGCTTGTCAATTAGGGATTACAGTTACAGCAATGGGCCTCGGGGCACTAGGTGAACCAACGATTGAGAGACTTTTACATCCTTTATTTGATAAGTGGAACATTAATCCTTCTATTGCAGGTGTATTATCTTTAGGAATTGCTTTTACTATAATGACGTACTTACATGTTGTAGTTGGTGAGTTAGCACCAAAAACATTTGCGATTCAAAAGGCTGAGAAGGTTACTTTATTACTTTCGGCTCCGCTTATCTGGTTCTACAAAATCATGTATCCGTTTATTCGCTTGTTAAATGGCTCTGCAAGGATGATAACAGGAATGTTCGGCTTAAAACCTGCATCAGAGCATGATGTAGCACATACAGAAGAAGAATTACGATTGATTCTTTCTGAAAGTTATGAACGTGGAGAAATTAATCAAGCTGAATACAAATATGTAAATAATATTTTTGAATTTGATAATCGTATTGCGAAAGAAATCATGGTCCCTCGTACAGAAATTATAGGGCTACATGTAGATAATTCTTTAGCAGACCATATGAAAATAATCCGTGATGAAAAGTACACACGTTACCCAGTATTTGGGGAAGATAAAGATGAAATCATTGGTATGGTGAATGTGAAAGATTTCTTTATCCGTTATATGAATAAGGAAGCAAAAGAATTCAGTTCTATTCAATCGTATACGCGTCCAGTAATTGAAGTAATTGAGACCATACCAATACATAATCTTTTACTACAAATGCAAAAGAAACGTATTCCGTTGGCTGTGTTATATGATGAATACGGCGGTACGGCTGGTATTGTAACCATTGAGGATATTCTGGAAGAGATTGTAGGAGAAATCCGTGATGAATACGATGAAGATGAGCGTCCTCCCATCCAACAAATGAAGGAAGGTCATGTTGTCGTAGAAGGTAAAGTATTAATTAGTGAATTAAATGATTTACTAGGATTACATATGAATGATAGTGATGTTGACACGATTGGTGGTTGGATTCTGATGCAGAATTATGATATCCAGGAAGGGCAAACAGTGAATAGCGAAGGATATGCATTTAAAATTCTTTCTAAAGACCCTCACCAAATCAAACGTGTTGAAATACAAAAAGAAATGTTGGAAGCAGCAACTGTATAGTTGCTGCTTTTATCCTTTTTGGCAAGAAGACTCCATCTGATTTGTGTTACGGGTGAAACCCAACAATTCAGGTGTAGATGAATTGCCGTCAGAAGGTAGGCTGAACTCTTTTGTTTCGTTCATAACAATTTTTTGAGGGCGAATATTTGTTTCTTTTTGTCTTACGATATAATCTGCCCTTAGATAAGGAGGGAATATATCGTAAGACAACGAAATTGGATAATAATAATCATTCGGTTACTTGCGCTAAAAGGAATTACGATGAAGACCATGTTCACATTTTGTTCCAAGTATTGATTTGTTAAAAGTAACTAATGATTTTAATAAACCCTCTGAGAAAGGTGGTGAAAACAATGGCTAGAAAGAAAGCAGTGAAAGTATTACGTAAACAAAAGAAAAGAGAAAACATACAACGATTCACACAGAAACAGAATATCGGACGAGCTTGCCTTACTGCGAAAGAATTTCGCTTACTGCAACGCATGTCACATAGTTCAAAAGCGTTGCGAAATGTTGGATTATACACAATTAAACAAAGTTACTTGAATAATAACAAGATGGCTACTGTAAAAGAAGTGGACACTGCCATGCAAGCCGATATGAATTACTGGGGCATTCAATCAAACTCTGTTCAAGCGATTCGTAGATCCTTATTTACAGAAGTAAAAAGCTTTTTTAAAGGATTGGAACAGTGGAAGAAAAAACCTGAAACCTTCGCAGGTCGTCCTAAGTTTCCGAATTATTCTGGTTCAACTGACAAACGAATTATTGAAATCTATCAAGTTCCAAAAGTGGATGATAACGGGTATTGGATGATTCCAATGAATGTTGCATTCAGGAAAAAATTCGGTTCCATTAAAATACGTATGCCTAAAAATGTAAGAAATAAAAAAATCTCCTACATTGAGATTGTACCGAAGCAAAAAGGTCGGTTCTTTGAGGTGCATTACACATATGAAATGCACGTTTCTCAAATGAAGAAACCATCCACGACTACTAGTAACGCTTTGAGTTGCGATTTAGGTGTAGATAGATTATTAAGTTGCGTAACAAATACAGGTGATGCATTTTTAATTGATGGAAAAAAACTAAAATCTATTAACCAGTACTTCAACAAAATGATACGTAATCTCCAACTGAAAAATGTGGAAAATGGACTTTCTAAACGAGTTGTAACGAACAAAATGGCTGCACTTTGGCATAAACGGGAACGACAAATAAATGGTTACATTTCACAAACTGTCGGCTTGTTGTTCAAAAAAGTGAAAGCATGTAACATAGATATGGTTGTCGTAGGGTATAACACTGGTTGGAAACAAAAATCTGATATGGGGAAAAAGAATAATCAAAAATTTGTTCAAATCCCATTTCATAAACTGATTGCAGCGATTGAGAATAAATGTATAAAAGAAGGTATACGATTTTTAAAACAAGAAGAAAGCTATACTTCAAAAGCTAGTTTTCTTGATAAAGATAAGATTCCAGTTTGGTCTAAGGAGGATAGGACTCATTATCGCTTTAGTGGCAAACGAATCACTCGTGGTCTGTATCAAAGTAAATCAGGAACATGTATCCATGCTGATATTAATGGTGCATTGAATACATTGGAAAAATCAAAAATTGTACAATTGGATGACAATCTCAAAGTGAAAACGCCGATTCTATTAAAAGTGCAAAAACGTAGGGCTTTTGCTTCGCGCATAGCTTAGTGGGTGTGTCAACCATCCATGTGTACTCGACTTGTCGGGGCCTGTAGCACACGCCGGATTCATCTGAGTGGTGGCTTCTTCTATAAGGAAGAACTGCTCTTTTTCGAAAGGGTGGTGCAAGTGGGGAAACGATTATTCGTTTCTAGTACCAACCAAAAACATACTTGGGGTGTTACTGTGAGGTGGCATGAATGCTAGAGCGTCAACTGTCTAGTGATAGATGAAAAGACCTAGCGTTCTAACTCAAGCCCCCACTGAAACGCTTCATCTCAGTGGGGATAGTTGACTCAGCTGATAACATGGTAGCCCTCCTTATTAAATTCATTGATCAACTTTTTACCTGTTAACACATTACCGAAATAGGGAATGATTGGTTCCTTTGCATTCCAGGTTCAACACTCCTTCGATATTGTAAAATGTATCTCATTTATACAAATTGTAATATAATTTAAATGTAAATTCGTAGCGTAAAATAGATTAAAAGTAACAAATGTTGAGAAAGGATTCCCTTGTCAAAATTAGTATTTGTATTTCACTAGATAATAAAAAATGTAGAATGATTTTATTTCTGACATTGTTATTTAATAGTAATCAAAATACAAAATAAAGAATTTTCTCGGCTGGAAATTGTTACATACTCATAAAATGGAGGCAATAGTTATGCAGCAAATTAAAAAAATAGGAAACGCATTTTGGTACATGACACCTGTTTCCGAGACTGATAGACCTATCTTAGGAATGGTAGTTGGAAAAGAAAAGACTTTGATGATAGATGCAGGTAATTCAGAAGCACATACACAATTGTTTTTAGAAATGCTAAAAGAGCAAAATATCTCAAATCCTGATTTTGTAGCATTAACGCATTGGCACTGGGATCATATTTTTGGATTGCCTGTATTACAAAATGCATTGTCTATCGCACATTTTGAAACAAAAAAAGAGATGAACACACTTGTTTCTTATGAGTGGTCGGATGAGGCATTGGACACACGAGTGAAAGAAGGTACAGAAATTGAATTTTGTGCGGACTGTATAAAAAAAGAGTTCAGTGAAAAACCAAGAAATATTCAAATTCTTCCGCCGTCCTTAACCTTTCAGAAACAACTTGAATTAGACCTTGGTGATGTGACATGTGTGTTAGAGCATGTGGGCGGGAACCATTCACATGACTCTGTTGTCATTTATATTAAAGAAGAAAAGATTTTATTTTTAGGAGATTGTATTTATGCAGATATTTTTTCTTCTAAGTGGAACTATACGACGAAACGAACGTTTAAACTGATACAAGAGTTAGAGAAATTTGATGCCGAGACCTATATTCTTTCACATGGGGAAGCTATAGATCGAAATGGATTTTTGCGAGAGATTCGTTTATTAAAAACAGTAGGAACTTATACGGAAACTCATAAAGGCGATGAAGAGAAGATAAAGGCAGCATATAAACAAGAACTAGATAGAGAATTAAATGAAGATGAGCTAGAAACAATAACGTACTTTGTAAATGGTTATGAAATGGTTAATCTGTAAAACCTAACTCAAACCAGATTGAAGCTTATTCTGATTTGAATATAATTAAACTGTACAAAAAGAGTATTGAAAGTTAATTCAATACTCTTTTTAATAATTAAATATTTAGTCCCAACCAATTTCTAAATTTTTTTGCTGGCTCATCATCTGGGTTTACACCACTTTCAAGACTGGTTGTGAACGGTAACCACTGCCAATCCTCGCATCCTACAAAAGCTATTCTTGACCAATTATCAATGAATTCAATGAAATTATTCGCAATCTTATATCCATGTCCTTCTCCATCCTCGTGACTTAGGTAAATTATCGGAGCATCTATATTATCTTGCATATCAAATGCTAAATAATCCCCATTGCCCACTTCACAAAATGCTAATTTATTATGCCACACTATATCATATTCATCTTCAGGATTTGGAAAAACCGTGTCAATCCAGTCTTTTCGTTCTTTTTCAAACTCAGAAAGACTTTCTAAACTCCAGTGGGGTGTTCCGCAAAAAATTTCACGAAATTCATTTGGTAGCTCCATATCGTCAGGTAAAAACCAGCGTAAGCTAAAATTTCCTGAGAACTCTAAAAGTACTTTTTTGAAACTATTTGGTAATTTAACACCAAGTTTTTTTTCCACTTGGATTATCTTTTCAAGAGAAGATGGTTCATCTATACAAACTTCTTGAACTTCACCGCCTATTTCTTTAATTCTAGAAGTTATTATTTCTATTCTTTCTTTTAGTAACTCGTAATCCATCATATCACCCCATGTTATATTAATTAAAGTATATCATTCTTAATATACTTTTCGTTTGGGTTTCTAACTTTTAGGAGTGATTTCTCAGAATATATGTATTGTAATCTTAAAAGTTATTTTTCGTAAAATTGAGGTTTCAAGTAGCAGCTTTTTTAGCTAATTCAGTAATATATTCAAAGAATACATCACGTTTTACATCATAAACGACATTTACAGGTCGCCCATCATCAGTTGCCACTGTACGTCCTTGACTAGGTCCGTATGTATGAACAATACTTTTAATCGCTTGTACCTTTGCAAGATCAGCTTTCCCAGCAAAGGCAGCGGTTAATACATCCCACAAATAGTAAGTAGAGTTCGTTGAGAAGTGAACGAGAGGGGGAACCATTGCATAGCATTGACCAAGGAAATCAACACCAATATACTTACGCTCTTTTGCCCACTGTTCACGTATGTCTATAGTTAGCGGAACCTGGTTTGTACTTTCTAGAGTTACTAAATCAATGATTATATTAGCATTCCAAACACGAGCTACTGCTTCGGGATCCCAAAATGAATTCCACTCGGCTGTTCCGTCATGTTCTGGCTCATGTACATTGCCTGCAGTACGAAATGTACCGCCCATCCAAACGAGACGTTCAATTTTATCTTCGATTATTGGAGATTCATATAGTGCACGAGCAAGGTCAGTCAGGGGCCCTGTAAATAATAAAGTTGTTTTTCCATCAGTTTGTAGAAGAGTCTCTATTATATGATGATGTGCAGGTTTTTTTGATGCAGGTGTAACAACTTTCCCAAACTCATTTAAAATTGGTAAAGCATCTACATAAAATGCATGCATCCGCCATTCTTTTGGAAATGGGTTTTTTCCACGAGAGTTGGACGCTGCTACCTCAATATTATTTTTGCCGAAGCGATCTATAATTTTACGACTGGCAGACATTGCTGGTTCTAAATAACAATCTGCAGGAATAACTGAAACACCTGTAAGTTCTACATTTTCCATCTGGAGTAGTAAAAATAGTGATATTAAATCATCTACACCACCATCATGATTGAAGTACACTTTTTTCATCATTTTAATCTCCATTCTTTAATATTTAACCAGGAATTAAATTTTAATTGATGAAAAATCATCAATAATTTCCACCACTTCAATTCTCCCATTAATCAGTAACTCAGGAAGTTCATTTCTAACGTTTCCTTTCCAATACTCTCTAGCTTGTTCCATTTTTTGAGCGAAAGGAATACCATCTTCTTTCGGTAAAAGATTTCCGTCACCTTCAAAAGAACTACCGATCACTCGTAGTTTAACAATCTGTAAAACATCTCGATTATAAGAATCAAATAAAGCTTTCCATTTCAAAGCATCTTCATAGCTTTTGGCAGCATATAAGCAAGACAACCTTGACGGGTATTCAGGAAATTCTTGCAGCCTAACCATTTCCACAATCGTTTCTCTAACTGCTCTAATTGTTTGATCTATATAATTCAGAACTACTTTAGCATTTTCATTATTTATATGTAATTCTTCATTGATATAATGCCTTTTTAAAATTTGAATGGAGTCTTCATCATTAGAATTTAATTGTTCTCTTTCAAAAAAGAAGTGATAGAGGGTATTAGTTTGATTTTTGTCAAAGTGAATGATTTGTCCAATACTCATTATTTTCCTTGTAACGATGTGATATGCGTAAAATTCTGCATTATTCATGGTTATCCTCCTAGTAGTAATTATCATATAATTCAATATTAAATGTAATAATTCAACATTAAAATATATAAAACCTTTGTAAGTAAAAAGTTATAAAGTGGGAGGATTGGAGTGAAGAGTGGAAGAAATGCACGTAAACGCTTTAAAAATGTTCACAAAATGTTCACTTACGAAGGAGTTTCCAATATCGATATAATGACAAAGACTCAAAGAGAAGGGATGATGAAAATTGCCAACAACAAGAAAGGAAAACCTCCAATTTGGTATGATGATGTGCCTCGGGATGGTTATCGTTATGACGTTTTACAATTTATTAATGAATGGAGCAGGAGGGCCAATTCATATTAAGGAGATCGCATTAGAACTAATAATTGGATTTATTATTGCGCTATTAATTGAAATATGTATCGTAGGACCGTGTGCGAAAAAGATTGTATTTGCATTACCATTTGATAAATCAAAAAAAGTAAACATGATTATTGCGATGGCAACAACAATGGTAATCGGAATGGTATTCTTTATGTCATTTTACGGAATGGCTATGATGTATTTACATAATGGGTTACATGGTGACTCATTCGCTTCAATTTATTTCTCGATTTTCATTAAAAATTTCATTATGGCGTACCCACTTCAATTAATAATAATGGGACCTCTTGTACGTTTCTTATTTGGAAAGTTTGTTTTGAAGAATAAAGCTGTTAATGTAGCATAGTTTTAATTACTAAAATATTATATACGGATAAAGTTTTTTAAACACATCTCACATATTTTGAGATGTGTTTTTTCGTGTACATTACTAATTATTTTCATATTGATGTGACATTTGTCCTTTTGTCGTTGTAGTATTGTAGCTTTTAATTAAATCATAGATAGAAGATTAGGAGATGATTTTTTTGAAAGGTATTTTACTTTCAGTTTTTGGAGGAGTATTCATTACACTTCAAGGTACGTTTAATGCGAAACTTAGTTCAGATATCGGTATATGGTCGACGAGTATTATGATGCATTTAATTGGGTTTCTTATTGCAACAACTATATTTTTGTTAAAGAAAGAAGAGAAAGTAACGGATTTAAAGGGTGTAAAAAAAGTATATTTAGCAGCTGGCGCACTTGGTGGGTTGATTATTTGTGCGGAAACAATGGCGATATATTCAATGGGAGTTACATTAACAGCTGGAACACTTATGGTTGCTCAATTATTAACAGCTACTGTTATTGAAATGAAAGGATTATTTCATATAAAAAAGATACAAATGGAGAGATACCATATTGTGGGGACAATAGTAATGATTTTAGGTATTTTTGTGTTTAATATGTAAGGAAAGAAGGGACTGTAAGTGGATAATAAATCAGACTTAATTATTCAATATTTGAAAGCTTATAATATACTTGAAATTTTTTCAGGAATAAGTACTGACAATTTTCAAGTAAATCATTTTGAAAAAGGCAAGCTTATTTGCGATAAAGATGATGAAATTCATCGTTTATATTTTGTTATTAAAGGAAAAGTAAAAGTTTACACGATTACACCAGAAGGAAAGAAACTAATCCTTCGCTTTATCAATCCATTAGCAATTGTTGGTGATATTGAATTAATACAAAATAGCAAAGCACATAATGTTGTTGAAGCTTGTTCAGATGTTGTAGCAATCTCCATTTCTAATACAGTTATTAGAAATAAGTTATTACATGATCCTATATTTATGAAGTTCTTGCTTGAAAACATTGCGAACACGTTAAAAATATCGACTCGTTTTACAGCTCTAAATTTACTTTATCCGGTAGAAGTACGTGTAGCTAGTTATTTACTTTCGATTTCAACGGATAGTAATGGGAATATGTATAAAGAGGATTTAGATTCAACTTCTGTATCAAGTATTACAGATTTTATAGGTGTAAGTTATAGGCATGTAATTCGAGTTTTACAAAAATTTTATAGTGAAAAATTAATTGAAAAGAATAATGGAGTTATTGTAATTAAAGATTTTTCTAGAATGAAGGAAGTTGCTAAAGATAATATATATGAGTAATGAAAGGGAGAGAAGGGTTATGATTGGATTTAGTTTAGCTATATTAGCTGGAATATTAATTAGCTTACAATCTGTTTTTAATACGAAAGTGAAGGAAATTGTAGGACAGTGGTTAACAACTGCATGTGTTCTTGGAATAGGTCTCATAAGTTCTGTTTTATTTCATATCATTACAGAGAAAAGTATAAGCGTTAACTTTTATACTGCAAATTATTTATTTTATATAAGTGGATTGTTTGGTATCGGATTAATTATTTGTATAATGGGTGCAATAAAGAGTTTAGGTCCAGCTTATACGGTGCTCATTAGCCTTATTACTCAATTAGTTGTTGCATTATGTGTTGATACATTTGGATTGTTTGGAATGGAGAGAGTACCTATACAAATAAATAAATTAATTGGTATAGGTCTATTAATTGTAGGGGTAGGAATTTTTAAAAATTTTTTTTCGAATAAGAAAGCTATTACTATAAATGAGGATAGGGCCTAAAGAATTTAAAGGAAAAAGGTGTTAATAATTAGAACATATACATTTAGGTGGTAGTAAATGAGCGATAAGGAGAGAAAATAAGTGATTCAGTACATGTTGGAAGATGGTGTACATTATATTATGAGTGCAGTGACATAACTAGGAGGTTTCCACTATGACAGCTTTATTTAAAGCTATGGAGTTCCAGCTGAAAACTGAACGACTTGATCTGAGTATGTGGGAGGAATCCGATTCAGTCTGGATGAGAAAATTAATTGGCGAACGTGGTGTGGATATGCCAAACCTTGACGCCGTTCGTAGCATGCTTATAGAGATGCGTAAGAGAGCAGGCGAAAATGGCATTTCCCTTCTCACTATTCGCCGACGAGACGAAGGTGATTTCATCGGATACTGTGGCTTGATTATCGGTCGTTCCACACTGGAAGAGCCGGAGATCGCATACGAGTTGTTCCGCAGTGCTCATGGCAAAGGCTATGCGACTGAGGCAGCATCTGTTGTGCTGGACGCTGCGATTGCTACGGGGCGCCACAGACTTTGGTCGACTGTAGGCGCTTGGAATGTTGCGTCCTTCCGGGTGCTAGAAAAGATAGGATTTAAGAGGCATCACAGTACGTGGGACGAGCGCGGTGAGATTGTTTGGAACGTACGCGACCTTTAGAAATCCCGGACCTAACTCGAAACTATTGAAAAGGAGAAGAGGTCATTAGTTTGGGCAAGAATCCAGATAAAGATAAAATAACTGATTTATAATTCAAATAGTGACAAACTATAACTGAAGCATGTCCTCGAAAGCGGAGTGTTGCCTTCGCACCGAGGCTATGCCCTCCCCCAAAAACCAATCGAACGTTTCAAGTTATATATCTTTATTATACTGATTAAACTAAATATTTATTGTTTACTTATTTCATTCATTATGTAAATAAAAAAGGATAGTTAGCCCTCATAATGGACTAACTATCCTATAGATTATTATATGAATTTAATAAAATCGAGGTCTTCTTTTATATATGATTAATATATAAGCTATAGATTTATCATTTTTCAAACCGTATATGAACGAACTTCAACATCTTTATTAAATTTACAATCCGCATCATAATTCGTGTACTTCCATCCCAATCTTTATTTGTAGGTATATGTTTAAAGAAAGGGGAGCAGCTTAATATTTTTATGTTAGAAGACCACTTTTCTATTGTCTTTGGATTATTTACGTAAAAATACATCATAGCGCCGTTATTACCAGATTTTTTTACAGTAGCATTCGAAAGTGTCAGTGCGAACTTTGATTCGGCATCAAAATATAACTCTCCTCCAGGAAAACGTTTTGCCATAGCGACAAATATCTCCTTCAGTTCTTCTTCTTTAAAGTAATAAAACACACCTGCTGATATAAAAAGAATACTGTCTTTTGGATCATATTTTATATCGTTGAACCAAGAAGTGTCAAAAAATGATTTGGCAATGCTTATATTTCGTGGTGTATCTTCAATTAATGTTTTGCGGAAAGCGATCGCATCAGGCAAATCAAGGTTATACCACTGTAGGGTACCGTTATCAATTCTTGAAAAAGTAGTGTCTAGTCCAGAACCGATATTTACTATAGTAGCATTCGGATGTTTTCTAATAAATTGTTTAATAGTATCGTCTATTTTTCTTGCACGGGTAATGTAAGTGATACATCCATATTCGCCAAATGTATCTGCTATTTTAGAGAAATCAAAGTCGCATTCTTTAATAATCCGAATAGCTTCCGTATCATCTAAAATATCCTTGTTTTTCTCACTACCATATGCTCGTCCCCATAGTGGAATAAGCATAGTACTTTGAACTGATTGTAAATCTATTTCTTTAACCATGAAACGTCCTCCATTTAATAATAAAAAAATATCATATATATATGATTAGTCGTTATTTAGCATTTTTGATAGCATTTTATTTGTTTTATACAGTCCGTAAGTTAAATCACGTTGATCTTCTTCACTGAGTTTTTCAAGATTATTAGTGAAATTATTATAAATTTGTTTCCATCTTTCATAATGTACTTTTTCAGCTTTATCTGTTAAGGAAATTAAAACAGCTCGTTTATCTACTGTATCTTGTTTTTTTACAATGTATCCGTTTTGCTCTAAATTACGAACGGTTACACTTAATTGTTGTTTAGGTATGTTTAAATAACTAGCAATCATTTTTAAATTTACAGCGACTTTTTGCTGGGCAATATACTCAACTATGTGTTGCTCTAAATGTGTAAATTCAGTGGATTTCTCTGATAATAATTTGAAAGTACCTGACATATTTAATAATAAATTCATGTATTCGTTTATTAATTCTTTATTAGTCATTATTTTTCGTGTCCTTTATCAATTTAGTAATTATTTTATTACTATTATCACTTAAAATCAAATAATAACATTGATATTAGTAATTGTTTATTTACTAATATCAATGTTATTTAAATCGTGAGAGATGCAGTAGAGGAAAAGTTAAAGTTTTTTATGAGCGGTGAGTAGAAAGATTATAAAATATTACTTTATACATAAAAAACTAATGAAGCCAATGTCTTTTTCAGTCATTATACTATTAATAATTTTATGGTAAAATCTTTTACATAATGAAATAAAGGGGTAGTATTCTATGGGTTATTTCTCAAATAGTTTATTAGTTTTGTTTGTTCTTATCGTATGTAGCTGTATGATTTTTGGTTGATAATATAATGATGGATTGATATAAAAGAAGGTATCTCACAAAGATGAGATACCTTCTTTTTCGTATAATTGTAATTTAGATTCAGTATTTGGTGATGGTTGAAATGTATATATTTTATACTCACCATTAGTTGATATATTAAACAAATATTAAACAAATATTAAATAGAGAAATATATATGGTACCAATCTTATTAAGTTCCTTATGTGTTTAAAGAGAAGGAGTTTCATTTTTTTTTATTGAAGTATTGTTCTAGTCAGTTTAACGACGGTCAAAAATTTTATGGAATAAAAACAAAAAGGATGATAAGGAGTATTTACATGAAAACTATTTTAAATTACACGATTGAACCCCCTAAAGATTTCAATGAATTATTAACTATGTATGAATCTTTAGGATGGAATTCTCTTGAATTATCGGTTAATGAGTTAGAGCAAATGTGTAAACAAAGTTGGTATGTGATATATGCTTTTAAAGAGCAACAATTAATTGGGATGGGACAAGTAATATCAGATGGTGTAATAACGGGCATTATTTGCGGTGTATGTGTAATGCCAGAGTATCAGTCCATGGGCGTTGGAAAGGAAATAGTGGAACGATTAATCCGGCACTGTGAACAAAAACGAGTTATTCCACAACTTATGTGTGTTGAAGATTTAAAATCTTACTATGAATCAATTGGATTTGAGGGATTTTCGATTGGTATGACGAAACATATTAAACGATAGCGGGGCTTTGTAATTTAGAATTACTTGTTTATCAGGCCAATTTTTAGATTTCAAAAATTTCGTTATAAAGGAGAATAATGTTATGGAGATTGCTAAAGGGGTAGAGATGTTACATCTTGAATTTCAAGAGTATATTATTCACCCAATTCTTTTATGGGATGATGAAATGGCAGTTTTAATAGATACTGGATTTCCTGGACAAATTGAAGATATACGAATAGAGATGGGGAAGGTTGGAGTATCGTTTGATAAACTAAAAGCCGTGATTTTGACGCATCAAGATATAGATCATATAGGTAGTCTTCCTGAACTATTACAAAACTGTGGAAGTAATATAAAAGTCTATGCTCACGATCTAGATAAGCCGTATATCGAGGGGGAGTTACCTTTGTTGAAGGATGCACAAGTACAGAATCCTCCGAAAGGAAAAGTGGATGATACTTTGGTTGACGGCCAAGAACTTCCATATTGCGGTGGTATTCTTATTATTCATACCCCAGGGCACACTCCTGGTCATATTAGTTTATATTTGAGACAAAGTAAAACTCTTATCGCTGGGGATTCAATGTATAGCGTAAACGGAATTTTAGGTGGAATTCATGCCCCAACTACTTTGGATATAAAAGAAGCGCAAAATTCTTTGAAGAAGTATTTAAATCTAGAAATTGATTCTGTAGTTTGTTACCATGGTGGATTAAGTAAGGGGAATATAAATGCACAAATTCAAGAGCTATAGATAAGAATTTTTTGTTAATCAGTGCTAAAGTATAATTTAATTGCTAGTATATAAATAAAACCCTTAAATTAATAAAGAGCATGTTTGAAGGAATTTCAAATGTGCTCTTTATTAAATATAATCAATTTAATTTTGATGACTTAATCCATTCCAATAAAACGAAACGATTTCTTTTGCTAATTCATCTATATTTGCAAGAGTAGGATTGTGATTCTCATCTTTAAAATTCCCGATTGATAATAAAGCGACGAAAGCATGGGCAGCAAATTTAGGATTTCCTTTAGGAATTTCTCCAAGGAGAATTGCGTTATCTAGCGCTTTTTCCAACACTTCATACATGTTATCCTCGGCATTTTTTAATTCCTTTAATTGCTCTTCAGATAAAGAAAGTTTTGCATCTTTCATAAAATTATTCATATCAATATCCATCGTTGCGTGTAAGTATACTGTAGCAAAGTTCAATAATCTTTCTTCCAAAGTTTTATTCGTAGAGAGTATTTGATCCATATTTTCTCTTATGCGCACCATCATTTGAATCATAGTAGCGGTAAATAGATCAGCTTTTGTTGAGTAGTAATAGTAGACAGTTGCTTTTGTAACTCCACATTCTTTCGCGACCTCATCCATTGAAACAACTTGATAACTTTGAGTGAGAAATAACCTAGTTGCAACTTCTAAAATGATTTCTTTTGTAGACTTTGTATTTTTATTTTGACGAGGCCTTCCGAGAGGACGTTGTTTTTGATCCAAATACATTCGCTCCTGACATTTATTATTGAGATAATTATAACATAATTTTTTAATCATTCTTGATTAATTAACCGACCAGTATATATAATTAATATTGGAGGAAAAAAGGAAGGTGGGGTTTTATGAAAAAGCACCCGTTACATATGTTAGGGAGGCTTGTAGCAGGGAAGAATACGCAATGGATAACTTTATCGGTATGGATTCTTATTACATTAGTACTTTCATTTACGTTACCACAAGTAAACAGTACGAAAGAACCGAATCCGAAAAATTTACCTGAAACAGCTATGTCACAGCAAGCTGAAGCACTTATGAAAAAAGATTTTCCTAATAATGCAGGAAACCCGTTGTTAGTTGTATGGCATCGGGATGGTGGATTAGAGTCAAAAGACTACAAATTAATACAGGACGTTTATAAAGAGTTAAAAACGGACCCTTTAAAAGAACAATCATTGTTACCACCATTTGATACAATTCCAGAGCAAGTATTATCAAAAAGTGGATCAAAAGATGGTACATCATTTGTCACACCAATATTTTTTAATAAATCTGCTGGAACGGATATATTAAAAGGTAATTTAGAAGAGTTACGAAAAATAGTGAATAGTAAAGTGGATGAAGATCCGTTCAAACAAAAAATTACCGACTCTGGTTTACATGTTCGATTATCTGGACCTGTAGGTATTCAAACGGATGCGGTAAGTTTATTTAGTCAAGCTGATGTGAAATTATTAGTTGCTACTGTACTACTAGTATTGGTTTTATTAATTTTACTGTACCGTTCACCAATTTTAGCAATTTTACCTTTACTCGTTGTTGGTTTTGCATACGGAATTATCAGTCCGACACTGGGCTGTTTAGCAGACAATGGATGGATTAAAGTAGATGCACAGGCTATATCGATTATGACTGTCTTACTGTTTGGAGCAGGAACGGACTATTGTTTATTTCTTATTTCAAGATATAAAGAGTACTTGCTAGAAGAAGAAAGTAAGTATAAAGCATTGCAACTTGCGATAAAAGCATCAGGTGGAGCAATTATAATGAGTGCACTTACTGTAGTATTAGGGTTAGGAACGTTATTACTTGCTCATTATGGAGCTTTTCATCGATTCGCAGTTCCATTTAGTGTGGCTGTTTTCATTATGGGAATCGCTGCTTTAACGATTCTTCCAGCATTATTATTAATTTTCGGTAGAGTTGCATTTTTCCCGTTCATACCGAGAACAGCTGAAATGAATGAAGAGTTTGCAAGAAAGAAAAAGAAAGTAGTAAAAGTAAAAAATACTAAAGGGTTCTTTAGTCAAAAACTTGGGGATATTGTTGTACGTAAACCGTGGACAATTATTATGCTAACCGTATTTTTATTAGGAGGCTTGGCTTCATTTGTACCGCGTATTCAATACACGTACGACTTATTAGAATCATTCCCGAAAGATATGCCATCACGCGAAGGATTTACATTAATTACGGATCATTTTTCAGCTGGAGAATTAGCGCCAGTAAAGATTGTAGTTGATTCAAAGGGAAAAGATTTACCTATTAAACAAGAAATAGAGAAATTATCTTTTGTTAATAAAGTGAAAGAGCCAATGAAGGGAAAAGAAAATAATCAATTGCAAATGTATGAAGTTTCTTTAGTGGAAAACCCATACTCAATTGAAGCATTAGATCAAATCCCTAAATTGAAAAATAGTGTAGAAAAGGTATTAAAAGATGAAGGAATTAGTCAAGCTGAGAATCATTTATGGATTGGCGGAGAAACAGCTTCCTTATATGATACAAAGCAAATTACTGAACGGGATGAAGCGGTTATTATTCCGGTTATGATTAGTATCATCGCTTTACTTTTACTCGTGTATTTACGTTCAATCGTTGCGATGATTTACTTAATTGTAACTGTCGTTTTATCTTTCTTCTCTGCATTAGGAGCAGGCTGGATTTTACTGCATTTCGGTATGGGAGCTCCCGCGATACAAGGTGCGATACCGTTATATGCATTCGTATTTTTAGTTGCCTTAGGGGAAGATTATAATATCTTTATGGTTTCAGAAATATGGAAGAATAAAAAGAAACAAAATCATTTAGAATCAGTTAAAAATGGTGTTATACAAACAGGTAGTGTAATTACATCCGCAGGTTTAATTTTAGCAGGAACATTTGCAGTATTAGGTACATTGCCAATTCAAGTTTTAGTTCAATTCGGTATTGTGACAGCAATCGGTGTATTGCTAGATACATTTATTGTAAGACCACTGCTTGTACCTGCGATTACAGTCGTTTTAGGCCGCTTTGCTTTTTGGCCAGGGAAACTTTCTAAAAAGAGAGAAAAAGTAAAAAAATTGGATATATAATAGAGAAGAGCCAAGGATATTTTCCTTGGCTCTTTTCTATGTAGTTCATTAATTTTTTGAAGTCAAATCATCATTTACAACGTGATCAGCATCTTCAATGGTTGTTTCGGGCATTCCATATAAGCCGTTCATTGCTTGTTCTTCGATATTAAGATTTGCAGTATTATTATTTTGAATAGATGTAGTGTTTTCGATAACATTTTCTTTTTTATTTACATTTTTGTCATTCATGTTTGAATCCTCCAAACGTCATTTGATTTATTAATAGTATGTGGATGGATTTCCAGAAATATGTGAACGAATTTCTGCAGATGTTATATAGTTAAATAAAAAGCTTAGTATTAAATTTAAACTGTAAGGAGTGAACAAGTGTGGTGAAAACAAGAAAGTTAGCCTTCTAAAATAAAAATAAAATTTTAGGAGGCTATTAAAATGAAGTTTCATGTAATTGACAGAGAAAATTGGAATAGAGAGCAGTATTTTGAACATTATTTAAAATTAAAGTGTTCGTTTAGTATGACAGCGAATGTTGATATTACGATGATGCTAGAGGAAATACATCAAAAGGAAATTAAATTTTATCCGACTTCTATTTATGTAATTTCTAGAGTGATAAATAAACATACAGAATTTCGAACATGTTTTAATGATGAAGGAGTTTTAGGGTATTGGGAGGAAATGATACCTAGTTATACAATCTTTCATAAAGATGATAAATCTTTTTCAAGTATATGGACGGATTATTCTAGCGATTTCCACATTTTCTATAAAAACTATGAAGAGGATATGAGATGTTATGCTAATGTTCATGGTTTCTTCCCGAAAGAAAATATTCCGCCAAATATTTTTCCGATTTCTGGTATACCTTGGACTAGTTTTACAGGATTTAATTTAAATATTAATAATGATGGTGATTCTTTATTACCAATTATTACTTGTGGGAAATATTTCAATGATGGAAGCAGGGTTATGCTACCTGTTTCATTGCAAGTACATCATGCGGTTTGTGATGGATATCATGCGAGTCGATTTATAGAGGATTTACAGGAGCTAGCTAATACTTGTAACGAGTGGCTTAAGTAATATCTAATTATTAATTATATAAAATTGAAAATGAATAAGCGTTAAAATAAAAAGAAGAGAACATATGTATATTACATATTCTCTTCTTTTTATTCATTCATATTAAGTAACAGTGGAAAATATAGGTTGATTTGTAGTTTAATGGTAAAGAGAGTGATTAGTTTTAAATTTCTTTATTTTATAATTATTTAAGGGTTCAAATGTTTTAATAGGGGGAAAGTAAAGTGAAATTCATACGTATTGAAAAAGATGAAATCCTAATTAATAATATGGCAAAATTGTATTGTAAAGCATTTGAGAAAACAAATTTTACTGAAATGATTGAGAGAATGAAAAGACATATAGAATATGCAGATTTTAAAGGTATAGTAGCAATAAATGATGAAAATGAGGTAGTTGGTTTTACTTATGGTTATCGCTCATTAGAAGGGCAGTACTATAATCAATTAATGAGAGAAGCGTTAAATCTAGAACAAGCAGACGAATGGTTACAAGATTGTTTTGAATTTGTAGAGTTAGCAGTTCACCCACAATATCGAAATGAAGGTCTTGGAATGAAATTACATAATGAATTATTAGAAGGGATTTCAAATAGAACGAGTATTTTAACAACACAAATAAACTATGAAAAAGCGCGTTCTTTATATAAAAGATTGGATTGGGTGGATGTATTAGAGCCATTTCACCCAAGTAAAAGTGATGCCCCATATGTAATAATGGGAAAAATATTAAAGACAAAAGTAAATTAATAACTATATCGTTCACAAAAGTTATCGGTTTATAACAATGAAGGGGAAAATAAAAATGACAATAATATCTATAGAAAAAGCTACAATTTTAGATGCTGAAAAGTTAACAGAAATAATGAAAAGAACATTTGATGAAGAAGCAAAGCGATGGTTATACGGCCAAGGTGATGTAATTGATTATAACATTCAACCGCCAGGATATTCTTCAGTTGAAATGATGAAATATTCAATTGAAGAATTGGATACTTACAAAGTGATAATGGATGAAAAAGTAATCGGGGGAATTATAGTTACGATCTCTGGTAAATCGTACGGAAGAATCGATCGTATTTTTGTAGAGCCTTTTCTTCAAGGAAAAGGAATTGGATCGCGGGTTATTAAGTTAATAGAAGAAAAATTTCCGAACATAAGGATTTGGGATCTTGAAACATCTAGTAGACAAATTAATAATCATCATTTTTATAAAAAAATGGGCTATGAAATAATTTTTAAATCTGAAGATGAGTATTGCTATGTAAAAAGAAAAAATGTAGATGCAGTTGGAGAGAACCTAATTAAAAATAAAGATATGAAAAATGGTCAATACGAAAACTGTAATTTGGTTAATACAGAATATTATCAAGTAAATTTAAAAAATAGTGCATTTGTTGGTAGTAATATAATGCATATGAATATGAGTAATTGTAATATAAGTCAATCAACCTTTAGAAATATTAATTTTAGAAATTCCTCATATGCAGATTTGAATATTTCTGGCAGTAAATTTAATTTTGTGACTTTAGGTGGAGTTCAATTTAGAGATACAAGCCTTGGAGAGGATAAAGATCCTATTTCATTTGATAGATGTGATTTGGAAAGTACTACAATACGTAGTAGTAATCTGAAAAATATTGAAATAGAAAATTGTGATATTACCGGTATGAAAATAAATGGTATTTCAGTAGAAGAACTGCTTGAGTTGTATAATAGGGTGAAAAATTAAATAAAAAATCACTTAGCATATTCTAAGTGATTTTTTCATTTTGAACGAGAGGGAATATAAGAGATGATGTTCAAAAAGCGAATATTATATCGAAATAATTATATGAAAATAACACAAAGAAATAAGGGTTGGCAGGATTTTAATATGGGATATTAGAATATGAATATTTGAATGGAGGGGAGAAAGATGGAGATTAACGTTAGAGCGGTAGAAATACAAGATGCTAGAGCAATTCATCGTATATGCATACAAGATGATGTTTTACCTTATATGGTTTTCTTACCTAGTATGCGTGTAGATGCAATGGAGAATAGAATTCGAAATTTAGCACAGAATCAATTTGAATTTGTAGCAGAATGTGATGGAGAAGTTGTTGGATTTGTCGGTTTAACCCAAAGTCCAGGGCGAAGATCTCACTCGGGTGATTTATTCATCGGAGTAGATAGTGAGTATCACAATAAAGGAATTGGAAAAGCACTTCTTACAAAAATGCTTGATTTAGCTGATAATTGGCTAATGTTAGAACGAGTGGAACTTGGTGTATTAGAAACGAATCCTAGAGCCAAAGTATTATATGAAAAATTTGGATTTATCGAAGAGGGTGTAAAGGTTGGGAATTTGAAGGCTCATGGGAATTTTGTTAACGAAATCATGATGAGTCGTTTTAGACCAAATGGTTTGATTGTACATAATAAATAGGGGTGTAAATTGAACAGAAATATCGATTTGTTTTGAAAAAAGTATGGCAAAAGGACGCCATGCTTTTTTCAGTTTATTAAAAATAAAGAACAATTTTTATTTAAAGGATGTTTTAAAGGATGAAGCATTAGGAATCATCTCAATCCGGAAAGCATATGACTTAATAGAATCTATTTCTATGTGCAAGGGGAATGCATATGTGGAAATTTCAAAAACCTTGAAAAAACGATTGCATAAGTATATTTAAATTTTATTTATTTTCATACATAGTATAATTGAGCATTCCAGGAACAAGGAGTGATTGTAATGTCGACAGACCAACCTATTCCTGGACATTTTATTATGGACCCACAGTGAGCTATGCTGTTGCCACCGGAATTGAAAGCAGCTCCATCTGAATCATTAACAGAACAATTATTTATTGAACGGTCTATAACTGAAAATAGATTTTGGTTACGTATTATGAAAGAGCATGCTTTGTTTCTTGGTGAGGGGTTTAATCGTAACGATAAAAATTTAATTCAGTAAGTAGAACAGTTTTATAATCAGTTTGATAGGCAGCTGCAAAAAGCATTTACTATTCCACAAACTGTTCAAGCGGTAAGGCAATTAAATGAAGAGAGTATTCAGTTAGTGTATGCTTTTCGTAATTATAAAAGAAACTTACTAATTTTAATCATCAATTGTAAAGTGAAAGGGTTTAATTTTCCACTTTTAGTGGATCATGTTGCACGAGAAGCGGAATATTTTATGCGGACACTTCAAAAGTTTAATGAAGGCAAGATGGATCCTATTCAAGATGCGATTATTAGCGAGAATGTTTTCTGGTTACGAATTATGATGGAACACTCACGTTTTATTGGATCATTACTGGATCAATCGGAAAGAAATCTTTTTCATACAGCGTTGAAATTCGGTGATGATTTCGAAATTTTGCTTAACCAAGCTAGAGATGTTGAATCGATGTTATATCAAAAAGAACCGACATACCCGATTATAGGAAAAATGAATAAAGATAGTGAAAATGCCACTGTTGAGTTAAGGGATTTCAAAAAAGCAGGATTAGAGTTAATTCAAACATGTCAAATCCGAAATGTCATAAATCCATTGCTTGCTGATCATGTTACAAGAGAGGCAGAGCATTTCCTCTTCATGATTCATGTATTGGAGCAAAGGCTAAAGCAAAAGCAGGTGGAACAATCTCCGCAATAATAAATAAACAAGGAAAGCATGGCAAACTAATGTCATGCTTTTCTTGTTTATCCCGCTATTTGTCGGCAGTAAAACTCCCATCTCAAAATTTGGCTGGATCAAAGAAGTTATGAGGGAGAAAAACTGTCCGTAAACGCCCTATTGGTGAAGGCTAATAATCAGCGGGGGATGAACAAAACCCCCACTGATTAAAGTTTCACTTTATAAATTGTGATTTGATTGTTTCGGTTGTAATAAAAATAATGCTAATCCAATGAAAATAAGTAGAATTCCTAGTCCTTGCTGTAAAGAAATTGTTTCATCTAAAATGAAATAGGCTAAAATACAAGTTCCAATTGTCTCTCCTAAAATACTCATCGAGATAACAGTAGCGCTCATCCATTTTAATAACCAATTAAAAATTGTTTGTCCTAAAATCGTTGCAATGAATGCAAGACCTATAAAGGACCACCATGTTTGTGCAGTGTAATTGAAGAAAGATGACTGCTGTGTGTAAGCAAATATACCGAGAAAGAGTGAACTACTGCCATAACTAATTACCGAGTACGGTATTAGGGATAGGTCTTTACGAACATATTGACTAATGAAAAAGTAAGCTGTTATGACGCCAGCAGCAATAAAAGCTAAAATATCGCCGTATAAAGCTTCGCCACTAATTTGAAAATCTTGCCACCCAATCACGATACTTCCTGAAATTGCAATAAGGCAGCCTATAATCGCACCTTTCGTAAACCGTTCCTTAAATAAAAAATAACCACCGACCATTGAAAATAAAGGTTGCAACGTTACGATAACTGTAGAACTTGCTATGGAAGTATACTGTAATGATTCAAACCATAGTACATAATGAGCTGCTAGAAATAATCCAGATAAGAGTCCAAATCCCCATTGCTTTTTTGATAATGAGCGAAGTTCGCTTCGATTGTTTGTATTAAATATTAGAAACGGTAAAAGAATTACCGTAGCAAACAATAATCGATAAAAAGCAGTGATTGCTGCAGGGGCATCGGCTATTTTTACGAAGATAGCTGAAGTAGATAAGGCGAACACGCCGAAAAATAAGATGAAATATGAAAGAATAGGTGATTTCAAAGTTTGTCCCTCCGATTGGTTGTTTATTATAATGAACTGTATGTAATATAATGTACAAAAGTTAGTATATAAGCCTAAGATGAAATAAGGAAGGATTAATTGCCACTGTTTAGTATGTCAGCACAAAAGGGACAAAAGATGTATTATGATGGACGAAAGGAAGTTGTAACAATGATTCATTATCGGCTAGGTCAAACTGTTTTAAGTTATCGTAAGAAAAATAATATGACAATTCGTGAATTTGCTGATTATGCAGGAATCAGTACTTCACTTATTAGTCAAATTGAAAGAGGACATGCCAATCCTTCTTTAAATGTATTGGAATTAATAGCGAAAGCATTAAATGTACCGCTGTTTACTCTTTTTATTAATGATATCGATACAGACTCACTTATTTCTAAGAAGAAAGATCGGAAAAAAGTATATCGAGAAAATAATGATCATATTGTTTATGATGTGTTAACACCAGATTTTATGAAAGCTCGCATTGAAATGTTAATGATGGATTTAAACGGATATGCAAATACAACAGAAAGTCACTATTCCCACGAAGATAAGGAAGAAATTGCAGTTGTAATGAAAGGGGAAGTGTATGTGGAATTGGAAGGGAATGAATATTTTTTAGAAGAAGGAGATGTTGTGCGTATTCCACCGAACGTGAAACATAGATTTTTGAATAAGAGTGATGAAATGAATCACATCTTATTTGTATTAACACCTTCGTTAAGCTAAGGAAGTAGCTTAAGGATACATATTAAGTGGTAACATAATAGAAAGTATCAATTACATAAAGATTCGCGTGTATAATAAAACAACTATCTATAAATACATACACATTTGATTTTCACTTTGTATGTTTAAGAAGATGAGAGATTTGACAAAAAAATAAGATAGTTCCATGACTATCAAACCAAATAATTCAGATAAACAAAGAGTGGAAATTTTTAAGGCTTTGGCAGGAGTAAAACGAGAAATTGTTCGTTATGTATTTCATAATCAAAACAATCACAATTGTGGAAGATTGAGACTGCATTAGGGATGAATAAGTATCATCTCAAAATATTATTAGTAGCAAATTTAATTCTTGTTGAGCGACAGGGGCAATTTTAATTTATAACTGTAAAGGAGGAAACTTTTCAAGAGTTTTCACCTGGCTTTTTGCCGACTTTGTAGATGCTAAAAAACCATTTTTATTAGGGTTTAGAGGGGATAAGAGAGATGGAAAATATAAGTGTATTAAAAGATGGGCTTTCAATTATATCTCAATGTAAAAAAGAAACAAATGATATTTGGCATGCACATTTCGGAGCAGCTGCCATTGCTAGTTATTTTTTTACGAAAAACAATAACATTGATGAAAAAACTATCTGTAACATTTATTCTCAAGCGAAAATGATGCTCCATAAGCAAAGGTTAGGCGAAACAATTGATAATAAACAAGGTGTCGATTATCAAAGTGCTGAAGAAACGATAATTAAATCTTTGGAACAAACGATTGATGAACTCCATTGGGTTGGTCATAATGTAATTTACGCTTCTTTAAGTTTACTAGCCATTAAGGAGTTAAGTCATTGGGGGAGTGAGCAAGATATTAATAATATAGCAAACCTTATATTATCGTTTCAAAAAACAATTCCCGGTAGATCTTGGATTGGTTTTACAACTAAAGAAGTAAAGCAACTAATTATAAATAATGAGGAGATTCAAAGCGAAATTAAAAACCCAAAGCAATTATCTGAATTTATTTTAAATGAATTATCTGAATTTAATGTTATATATAAGGCAGAATCACATCAAGATTTAATTGGTCATATGCTTACCTTCTCACATGCGATTAATATATTATATGACTTAGGGCATATAGAATTATTTCAACGAGGAATAAAACCACTATTAAAGCTAGTTTATGTACTTAGAAAAAGTCGCAATTTAATGCCGAATGCCCAAATAATATTGAATTCTCCTGTAGATCGTTTACCTCTTACAAAAGCAAAACAAGTTGATACACTTCCGCTAGATAATGCATTCTGGCTTAAAGACTACAGCGAATTTAATTGGGATTTTGGGCACATATTTAAATTTTCATATAGTTATTTTGATCACTTAACAAGGGTTCCAGAATATAAAGATAAAACATTTGAGAAATTCTGTTGTATTATTAATGAGTAAAAGTGTCTAACTTTAAATTAATAGTAAATGGTACACATTCATAAACTAACATATTTATAAAAAATGGTAGAAAATTATAATGACCTGTAATAATAGGCTTAGTTTAAGTCTCTTTTTTTGTTAGTAGTATATTGTTTTTTCAAATATGTAAGATTTTACATTAGCATGAGACTTTTACTTATTATGTAAGTAGGCTATACTAAAATACATATATTTTGAAATTGGAGCGAATAAAGACGATATGGAATTAGTGAAGTTAGAAAAAATAATTGAATTGAAAAAAGAAGAATTATTGAATCTAGTCTCAAATTATGGACTTCAACATGAAAAAGTAATAGCACTCAGCCAAGAAATTGACAAATTAATAAACTGGTTTATGTTTTTAAAATAGAAAGAACTATGACGTGAGTTGAATATGTTATAGTTCTTTTTTATTCATATATATTGTCTAATTTCTTACAGAATGCGCAAGCTGCTAGTCGACTATGATAATTTTTGGTTATAATAATAAAGGAATTATTAATTGTATCGGTTAGGGGCGCAGCAAATATGAAAACAGTCGTTGTCATCGGTGGAGGTATTACTGGACTTTCTACTATGTTTTATTTAGAAAAATTAAAGAAGGATTATAATATAGATTTAAATTTAATCCTTATTGAGAAAGAAGAGTATTTAGGTGGTAAAATCCACAGTGTGGAAGAAAATGATTTTATTATGGAATCTGGAGCAGATTCTATTGTAGCTCGTAATGAACATGTTTTGCCGCTTGTAAAAGATTTAAATTTAGAAAATGAAATGGTATATAACGAAACAGGTATTTCTTACATATACTCTGATAACATATTACATCCAATTCCTGCTGACACTATATTTGGGATTCCTATGAGTGTTGAATCATTATTTAGCAGTACGCTAGTCTCAAAAAAAGGGAAAATCGTTGCTTTAAAAGATTTTATTACGAAAAATAAGGAGTTTACAAAGGATACATCACTTGCTGTATTTTTAGAAAGCTTTTTAGGGAAAGAATTAGTGGAAAGACAAATTGCACCTGTGCTTTCAGGTGTATATTCTGGTAAATTGAAGGAGCTTACAATGGCATCTACGTTACCATATTTACTTGAGTATAAAAATAAATATGGAAGTATTATTAAAGGTTTTGAAGAGAATAAAAAACAATTTCAGTCAGCAGGAAATAAAAAGTTTGTATCATTTAAAAGTGGACTATCTACGATTGTTAATCGCTTAGAAGAAGTGCTGACGGAGACTGTCATTAATAAAGGTGCTGTAACAACAGTGATAAGTAAAAAAGGGGATCGGTATGAGGTTTCTTTTGCAAATCATGAGACAATACAAGCTGATTATGTCGTTTTAGCAGCTCCACATGATATCGCACAAACGTTATTACAGTCTAATGAGTTAAATGAGCATTTTAATAAATTTAAAAATTCATCGCTTATAAGTATTTACTTAGGTTTTGACATACTAGATGAACAACTACCGGCTGACGGCACAGGTTTTATCGTAACGGAAAACAGTGATTTACATTGTGATGCTTGCACATGGACAAGCAGGAAGTGGAAACATACATCTGGTAAACAAAAGCTATTAGTAAGAATGTTTTATAAGAGCACTAATCCAGTATATGAAACGATCAAAAGTTATAGTGAAGAAGAATTAGTACGAGTTGCTTTATATGATATTGAAAAGAGCCTCGGAATTAAAGGTGAACCGGAAGTAATTGAAGTTACAAATTGGAAAGATTTAATGCCGAAATATCATTTAGAACATAATCAAGCTGTTCAATCATTACAAGAAAAATTGGCCGTGCTTTATCCTAATGTATACTTAGCTGGTGCTTCATATTACGGTGTAGGAATTGGTGCTTGTATTGGAAACGGAAAGAATACTGCCAATGAAATAATTACGACATTGAATGAACAGTCAAAATAATAATATTGAATACATATGTAAATAAAATGTCCCTCCAACATAATGGAGGGACATTTTATTTGTAATTATTTAACATTAATTACAATCTTTTTATGATTGGCTTTATTCTCTTTAATAGTTAATGTTATTTTTCCAGATTCTTCAAAGGAATACGGTGAGAGCCGATAAAGTTCTTTAATACTATGTTTTTCTTTTAAATTATTTGTAGGAATTAATGTTATATTAGGCTTCCATGTTTCCTGTTTGCCTGAAGGGTAGTCTACTATTATTTCTGGATTATTTAATTGTATTGTTTCCCAAGAGACAAAATACAGTTCAACTTCTGCATCTTTTTTTAGTAATTCTTCTGAGAAATAACCAAACTCACCAACATTACCAAAAACAGTGAAATTTTGATTTTGCAATTTAATATCTAAATATCTAGGTTGATATGTTGCTGCGTGATACATTCCGTATGAAAGAGAGAGTGTGGCAGCGATTAATATACCAACTGAAAATGTCTTAAAGCTATTTCCTTTAAAACTTGTCATCATAAATGAGTTTGGTGTGAATTTTTTTGCGAATAAAAAAATGAGTAAAATGAGCAAGAGGGATAAGCCAATGAAAATATACATAAAGTTTAAGCACCTCCGTAAGAAATAGTTACTGTTTTTCTATATTTTAACATGAGAGGGTGTAAATTAGGGGTGGTTTTTAGAGGGGAATAAATAAATACAACGAAGTTATATATTATTAATAGGATAAACATCGCTAGAAATATTTGATTTGTGGGACATTAAGGACTTTCCTAATTATAAATACTTTTTCTGCTATAATAAATGAGTAGAGAGAAAGGAGTGATCCTATGGTATTTCCTATGTTAGAAACAGAACGCTTGCGCTTAGTTGAAATAGAACAATCTTATTGTCAAAAAATATATGAAATATTCTCATTAGATGAGGTAACGTGTTATTACGGTATGAATTCTTTTACTGAGTTTGGACAAGCTTCACGTATGATTGAATCTTTTTCAAAAAATTACTTTGAGAAAAAGGCAATGCGTTGGGGGATTGTATTAAAAGACACAAATAACTTAGTAGGAACAATTGGATTAAATAATTTACAACTTTGGAGTAAACGCTCAGAGATTGGATATGATTTGCATCCTCGTTATTGGGGGAATGGTTATGCTTCTGAAGCTGCTCGAGAAATTATTACTTATGGATTTCGAGATTTAGGCTTATTTAGAATTGGAGCTATTACATATCCTGAAAATATAACTTCGTGTAATATGTTATCTAAATTAGGTTTTCAACAAGAAGGGCTGTTACGTGGATACATTCATCAAGGAAATAAACAACACGATGCATTAATGTATTCTATTGTACGAACAGATGTAGAGGATATTCATTATTAATAAAAAAGCCCCTCTTATTTAAAATAAGAGGGGCTTGTAAAAATCAACCTATTTTAGGTAATAAACGTTCTCCGCTTTTCATACTACTTTTACATAAAGGGCATTTAGGCTCTTCTTCAAATGAAAAGTTCTTTCTCATCCATCCTAAACAATCCTCTGATTCACATTCCCAAACAGGGGTTTGTTCTGGTGGTACTTCTGCTACATCGTTCTTTCGATTGCGATACATGTAACCACTCCTTTTATGTAAAAATTTTTAGTTATATATTAAAAAGGTTGTTAACCGAGCTGGTAACAACCTTTTTATTGATTGAATTATAGCTTTACAACGTTTTTAGCTTGAGGTCCACGGTTACCGTCTTCAACTTCGAAGCTAACTTCTTGACCTTCGTCAAGAGATTTGAAGCCGTCGCCAGTGATAGCTGAGAAGTGAACGAATACGTCGCTACCGTCTGCAACTTCGATGAAACCGAAACCTTTTTCGCTGTTAAACCATTTTACTTTACCTGTTAATGTCATGGTAATGCCTCCTAAAATTTAAAAAGATATACAATATGATCGGCCTTATTCGATTGAAAATAAAAGTTCACATATTATCAAAAATCCATAAGGAGTACAAAATATTCCTGATTGATACTTGATAATATGCAAAGAAAGTATAGTGCTAAATTGACCTTAATTACTATCTTACAACAAATGGTGGGAAATAGCAAGTGCTGGTAATACCAGTGAATGAATTGGGTGATACTGGTAAAAGGCACGAAGACATCTCTTTTATTTATATATTATTCCTAATCTGAATTTATTCCAAACAGAAATCATTTATTTTAAAAAATATGTTTAAGGGAAACGATATATATTTTAAGAATACAGATGATTACAATAATAAGGAGGATAGAATATTGCTAAATAAACAATTTAAAATAATTGAAGCAGCAAAAGAAGGAAGAAGAAAAGTTCATCCTATTTTCGCTGTTATACTTGCAATTGTATTTTTAACTTTAGGTGAATTTTTCATGTTGTTTATGCTTTTTTTACCGAAAGCAGCTACATCATTTGTAAAGGCAATTTATAGTAATATTGAGATGATATTAACGTTTGGTGGGGCTATATTTTTTATTTTTTTATGGATTAGGTTTGTAGAGAAAAGGTCATTTTCATCTATTGGTTTTTGGAAAGTGCAATGGATGAGACAGTATTTGAGAGGTGCGTTAATAGGATTTGTCTTCATTTCAATACCAGTAATTGTACTTGTATTAACAGGTATTGTAAAACTACAAATGCAACAAATTACGGCAACCGCCATATTTGGTATTGTAGGATCTTTAATTGCTTTTTTAATACAAGGTGCAACGGAAGAAATTATTGTACGAGGCTGGTTGTTTCCAGTTATTTCTGTTAGAAGTCGTATATGGGTTGGGATTATAGTGACGTCCTTTTTATTTGGTTTTCTTCATTTACTTAATCCAGGTATTACAATTCTTTCAATATCGAATATAATATTAGTTGGTGTATTTGCAGCTTTTTACGTATTAAAGGACAGTAGTCTTTGGGGGATTTGTGCATGGCATTCCATTTGGAATTGGGCACAATATAATGTCTATGGTTTTGCAGTTAGTGGCATGACGATATATTCAACACCACTATTTAAACCTGTAACAAATGGGTCAGAAGTGCTTCATGGAGGCTCATTTGGTATTGAAGGTAGTATCATTACAACAATAATGCTTTCTATCGCTTCAATCGTTTTATGGAAACAGTTATGGGGGCGAAAAGTGAAACAACGAGATATTAGCTAATGAAAGAGGGAGAAAATATGGGGATTGTAGCGTTTGAGGGAGCGAGCGCTGTTGGTAAAAGTACAACATGTCGTGAATTAGAAAAAAATTACGGTGCATTTATTATACCTGAAGTTAATCTATTATTTGAAAGACCAAAAAATGAACATAGAACATGGTATTTTGAAAAACACGTAGAGCGCTGGAAAATAGCAATACAGAAGTCTCAGCAATATGAATTAGTAATACTCGATGGGGATATATATCAGCCACTTAGTTATAATTGGTGTTTTCGTTTTGATATATTTAATCAGCCGTTATCTTTAATAGAAAACTTTTATAAAGAAAAGATGATAAATAGAGAAATTGGTTTTCCAGATCAATATTTTTATTTATATACAAGTGATGAAGAGCTTAGAAAACGGAAAGAGTTTGATGGGAAGAAAAAAAGAAGAAACTTTGAAAAACATTTACATATATCTAAAGCATTTCAGCGTTATTATGAAAATCTCAATACCGTCACAGACGGGTACTGTAAATTGATTGAAGCAAAAAGTATAAAGTCGAATGAATTAGAAATTGTGAAAAGTTTAAACAGCTTGAACGTGTGTGAAAAAAGACGGTTTGATGTTTCGAGGTTAGAAGCTATTACGAAGTGGTTAAAAGAGAGTCGTGCATAAAAAACAACGAGTGCCTTATAAGGTACTCGTTGTTTTTTATGCATATTGAATATGTGAGTTTATATATTGTTGTAAGTTTGATTTTTCATTTTTCTTAATAGTATTTGTATATTTAGGTAGAAAGAGTTGAGAAGGAGAAACTGGTAGTTCACTACAAACATCGATACCATAAACAGAATTATTCATAGTGAGAGAATGAATACATTTTAAAAGTGTAGATAGTTTCATCAAAGTTTGAAGATGTTAAACCATCATACAATAAGCTCATATTTATGCAGCTACTATAAATTATTAGGCTAGCATATATTTTTATAAATTTAAAACGAAATGCTTAGAGTGGAATTAGCATTTGAAAAAGACTGCACTTTTTGACGGAATAATCTTTCAATTTATAAAGAAAAGAAATACAATATAAGGAAATGCATATATGATTCAGGAAATAGAAAATATGTAATAAATGAAAATGTATCCCGCTATTTGCGGGAAATAAGACTCGAAATTCAGCTGTGACAAAAAATTAGGCGGAGGTCTACTACCCGTAAAAGCTCGATTGGTTCAACAAATAATCGATGCTTCGAGTTATAACTTGTGAAGGAGGAATAAATATAAGCATGAAAAAGATTATTATTTCAGATCTTGATGGGACTTTATTAAGAAGTGATAAAACAATTTCAGAGAAATCTATTAATATTTTGAGGGAATGTAAAAATAATGGAGACGAATTGATTTTTGCTACGGCAAGGCCTCCAAGAGCTATAAATCAGTATATTCCCAACGTGTTAAAGAATGAGATTATCATTTGTTATAATGGAGCTCTAGTTCTTAAAGGTAATGATATTTTATATGAAATGAAGATTTCTAAAAATGATATTTTAGGAATCATAGAAATAGCAAAAAAGTATAATCTTCATCAGATTTGTCTTGAAATAAATGATAAGCTGTACTCAAATTTTGATGTTACTGATTATTTTGGTAATGTGCCGTGTGAAGTCATGGATATAAGAGAATTAAACTTTGAAAAAGCCTCTAAAGTAATTGTTTGTACTAATGGCTCAATAAATAAGGAGTTCACTAAGGAGTTGCCTGATGAGTGCAAGGCAGTCATTACAGATAACGGAACATTGTGTCAAATTATGCATACGGATGTTTCAAAATGGAATAGTATTCAGCATGTTCTACAGCACTTAAATCGAGATGTATCTGAAGTAATTGCATTTGGAGATGACTACAATGATATGGAAATGATAGAGAAGTGTGGGATTGGCGTAGCGATGAGCAATGCTGTTGAAGAATTAAAATCCGTCGCTAAATTTATTGCCAAAAGTAATGATGAGGATGGAGTTGCTACATTTCTGGAAAGTAATAGTTATATTTATGTTAATTAGTATGGAAAAATGAATCGCAGCAAGTTGCGAAAAAAGAGAAGCTACATCTGTTTTTGATAAATAGATATTATGAAAAGGGAAATATGGGAGGAAATAGGCAAGATGAAAACATTATTTAAAATAATAGGAATTATAGCTGGTATGGCAGTAATTGGAGTAGGTTTAACATATGGTATGCTGTATTATTTAAATAATAGTAAACCAGCTGCGAAAAAGACAACACCAGCAGCCCCCGCAATAGAAGTGTTAGCTGATATTAATGTAAAAGCTGAAGATGCAAAGCTTTTAGAAAATGGCAATCATTCATTACCGAATAGCGGTTTTAATAAAAATTTTAAGTGGACAGATGAGAACATACAGACAGCATTACATGAAATGGCACATCAAAAAGCGAAAGCTGATCAAAAATGGGGCTATATTTTTATTACACAAGAACGTATTGAAAGTTTACTTGAAATTATAAATAGTAATGATGTTGCACAAAAAAGTACATATGTGGATATTTTAGAACGATGGAAACAAGGAAAATATGAAAAGGTTGATGTGGACCACAACAAGATTTGGAAATTACAAAGTGGGAATTTAGGAGAAGGGAAAGGAGTAATGTCAGAAAAGGAGCAAAAAGAATTAATTAATCAAGTTTTTATACAAAAAGGTACATATTCAGGTAGTAAATTAATTGCAGGTGAGGTACAAGCTAATAAATAATATACATATTGATTTTGAAACACCTTTACTGTTATGAACACAAATGTTTTAACAAAAATGAGTAATTGCTTTTTAGAGCAGTTACTCATTTTTGTTATTACTTGCTTACTTTTCTATTCCATACTCTCTAATAATGTAAGAAACGATTGTAAAACGGGTGATATCCATCTAGATTTATGATAGATTACATGGCTTTGAATGACTGCTGGAGTTTCGATGGGCTGAAAACAGAGTTGCTCTTTTTGACAACTTTCTTGTACAACGATGTAAGGGAGAATTGAAATTCCTAACTCACACATAACGGATTGTTTAATGACTTCAACATTGGAAGTTTCGAATGTTTTAGCGGGAATATTCCCACTTTGACGTAAAAAACGATCTACCATTGGTCTATAGCCGCAGCTTTGTTCAGTAAATATAAATTGAGTATTTTGTAATAAAAGGAGTGGATCAGTGTTTGAAGGGAAATGAGCAGGGAAAATCCATCCAAATGTTTCATTACATAAATTACACGTAATAAAATCATTATGCTCTATACTTTCTCCAATTATGAAGATAACATCGGTCTCTCCTTCATGTAATTTTTTCAATGCTTGCTCATTGGTATTTGTCTCAAGTACGATATTTACTTTCGGATTTTCCTGTTTGTAAGTACGTAATAATTGTGGTAACCGATACACTGCCAATGATTCATTAGATGTAATAGTTAATGTTCCTTCTAAATGGTCACTGTTTTGAGGGATTTCTTGCGCTTTATCATAAATAGTAAGTAATTCTAATGCGTACGGATGAAATTGATGACCTGCTTTTGTAAGAAGTATTTTTTTTCCTAATCGATCGAATAGAGGAATGTTTAAATCGCTCTCTAATGATTTAATATGGGCTGTCACAGTAGATTGCACATAACCTAATGCATGAGCAGCTTTAGAAAAGCTACCATATTTAACAATGGCACAAAATGTTTTAACATGTCTCATTTCCATAAATGATACCTCTTTTATTATCATGATTTGTGGATGATTATATCATGTATTTCAATTTTTTAAATCATTAAATTTCTTTTAAAATTAAGTTGTGGAGAAATTCATTCAATTGAAATTGGAGGAGAAAAAATGAGTGAAAAGAGCTATCATATAGCTGTAGTTGGAGCTACAGGCGCAGTAGGGCAAAAAATCATTGCATTGTTAGAGAGAGTAACGAAATTTAATATAGAAGAAATTACATTACTCTCGTCAAAACGATCTGCTGGTAAGATAGTACAATTTAAAGGACGAGAGATTAAAATACAAGAGGCAAAATCAACTAGTTTTGAAGGTGTAGACATTGCCTTTTTTAGCGCTGGGGGAGAAGTTTCTAGACAATATGTAAATCATGCAGTTTCTAGTGGTGCAATCGTAATTGACAACACAAGTGAGTACCGGATGGCGCACAATGTACCACTCGTTGTTCCAGAAGTAAATGCACATACTTTAAGGGAACATAAAAGGATCATTGCAGTTCCGAATTGCTCAGCACTACAGATGGTAACAGCTCTTCAGCCAATTCGAAAATCATTTGGTTTAGAACGAATTATTGTTTCAACGTATCAAGCCGTATCAGGCTCAGGAATTCATGCGATTCATGAATTAAAAGAACAAGCTAAGTCAATGCTTACAGGTGAAGAAGTGAAGAGCACTATATTACCAGTGAAAAAAGATAAAAAACATTATCCAATTGCATTTAATGTATTGCCGCAAGTGGATATATTTACAGACAATGATTTCACATTCGAAGAAGTAAAGATGATTCAAGAGACGAAGAAAATTTTAGAAGATCCAAATCTGAAAATGGCAGCTACTTGCGTCAGAGTTCCAGTTGTATCGGGGCATTCTGAATCAGTTTATATTGAACTTGAAAAAGAAGCGACCGTTGCAGAAATTAAAGAAGTACTACTGAATGCACCAGGTGTTATTTTACAAGATAATCCTAGTGAACAAATTTATCCAACGCCATTATATGCAGAGGGTAAAAGAGATACATTTGTAGGTAGAATACGTAAAGATCCTGATACATCAAAAGGATTCCATCTTTGGATCGTTTCTGATAATTTATTAAAAGGTGCTGCTTGGAACTCAGTTCAAATCGCAGAGACATTGGTGGAAAATGGGATTATTTAGTATGGATTTATATAAATATTGAAAATAGAAGGATATTTGGGAAACCGTTAATTATAATGGTTTCCTGTTTTTTACTTAATGAGTATTTTCCTCTTACTTCAATTAAAATTTAATTTAAGTTAGTTTTTATAGTGTTTTTATAAATATCAACTTTATCTGCAGAGAATTTTAAAAATCTAGGCTCTCCGTTAATTGTGAGATTAATATTAAGTGATAAAGGCATTTCAACCTTTTTCACTACATCTTCTATAGCAATATACTCATCTTCTTTTTCGTTATAAAAACAATGGAACTAATTAATACCTCATTATTTTCAATATCAATACTACACATCATAGGGAATTTCTCATATAAAAAAGTGCTAACACGTATGCGGAATAGACATAAAACATCGCTGATTTGCCATTCATAAAAATAGACTTTTCTTAGCAGAAATCACTAATTATAAATACTTATAAAATTAGCTCTGATATAGCAGATATTGAAGCGAAGAAAAATAAAGATGGGAGTGCATATTGGAAATACGAAGATGACCAAACAAAATTATGGAATATACGACTATAGAACTAGAAAATGATGACATAAATCTAAATATTATTGTTTAAATTCATATTTTATAATGTCCATTTAGCCCGCATTAACTGCCCGTAAACCCCCTCTGATTAAAGTTTCACTTTATAAAAATGAGCCCATAGTAAAAATAACCTAAAAATAGGCATATGAACAAGGTGCATCATCTAGTGATAGGTCATATTTTGTTGGTGTACGTATTGAACTTAGTTTATCCCGCTATTTGTGGGCAGTAAAACTCCCACCTCAAAATTCAACTGGAGCAAAGAAGTTAGGTGGGAGCCCTGCTGCCCGTAAACGCCCGATTGGTGCGGGCTAATAATCAGTGGGGATGAACAAAACCCCTACTGATTAAAGTTTCACTTTATAGCGCTATTTCTACTTAGATTTAACGAACAGAAATATAGGAAAGTATCGATGGGGTTTTAGTTTATAAACGGAGGTCATGAAGATGAATAATTTTCAACAAGAACTACAAGCGTTAAGCCTTAATGATTATCAGCCTGGAAATATTGTGTATTGGGACCAGCAAAACCAATATCCATATTACTATATTACAGATGATGCTCGTCGCTGTGGCGGCTGTGGCGGTGGTCGTTGTGGTGGTTGTGGTCGTTGTGGCGGTGGTCGTTGTGGTGGATTCCGTTGTTTTGGTTGCTTCGGTTGCTTTAGTTGTTTTGGTTGTGGTGGTTGCTCTAATTGCTCTAATTGTTTTGATGGTTTTAATGGTACTACTGTAACATTTGAATATTGATAAGAGACAAAAAGGAATCCATTTTGAAAAAAGATTGATCGAAACGGATTCCTACTTTGTGAAGCATTATATAATTTTTATAAAAATGTGCTAACAAGTTTGCAAACGGACTTGCTAACACCTATACGAAATAGACATAAAATATCGCTGATGTGTAGCTTAATAATACGATAATAATTTAGCACTTATAATGAATAATAGGTTATTAGAAAAGAAACCATAAAATGTAATGTTTTATATCATTATAAAAAGAGATTATTCTAATAGGTCGTTGTGTAACGGCTGCATAGGATAATCTCTTTTTATGCTTATTTTTGTAAAGAATGTACTGTTATTTTGAGTTGCTCAATAAATTTCCGGGTAGCAGCGCACATATATTTATCTCTTCTATAAATAAGTCCTATATCTATTGTTGGAGTGGGGTTTTCAATTTTAATAGCTTGTATGTGCTCATTTTGCAAAAAGTCTATATACGGTTTTGGTAACACGGTAATCCCCATACCTTGTGCGACCATTTGAATTAAAGATTCCATTGTACTAATTTCTAAAATTGGCTTTGGTTTAAAGTTAAAGTTTTGGCAATGAGATGTAATTAGTTCTGTTAAATAGAAATTTTTAGGTAGAAGAATTAAAGGATAGTCCTGTAATTCTTCAATAGATACATACTTACGTTCAGTTAAAGAATGGCTGGTTGGCACAACTAATGTAAGTTCACTTTTATATAGTGGGATAGAAACAATCTCTTTATCTTGCACCGGGAGAAATGTAATACCAATATCTAATTCATTTTGTAATAATTTTTCACGAATTTCTCCTGTACGAAGCCCCAACACAGAGAGTTCGATATTTGGATATTGCTTATTGAAATCTAATATAGCTGGTGGTAGTAAATAATTTACTACGGTTAACAAAGATCCTATTGTTAAGGAACCATGATGTAATCCATTTAAGTCTTGAATGGCAGAACGAGCTTGTTCGACTTCGTGAAAGATTGTTTTACTGTGCGATAATAAAACTCTTCCTACTTCAGTTAAAGATATTTTTTTACCAATTCGATCGAAAAGTGGCATGCCTACTTCATGTTCTAATGCACGTATTTGTTGGCTTAGTGAAGGTTGTGAAATATTTAATTTCTCGGCTGCTTTTGTGAAATGTAATTCTTTCGAAACAGCTAAAAAGTATTCTAATTGTCGTAATTCGATTGAAATCACCTCAAGTTTAATCATAGGATATACCTATCATTATTATATAAATAATTGAATTGAACAATGGTTTTGTGGGATATATAATCACTTTATCAGAAATGGATTGATTAAAAAATTAGATGAGGTGAAGAAGAATTGTTGAAATCTAGTGTATTACCGGGCAGTTATTCACAAGTACTTCAAAAAAGGTATGAGGAGGCCGTACCGACAGGAATATATCATTTAACGCCTTTATATGTAAAAGAAGCAAGGGGAGCGATAATAACAGATGTAGATGGAAATCAGTTTATTGATTTTGCTGGTGGAATTGGTATGCAAAATGTTGGACATTGTCATCCGAAAGTTGTAAGAGCGGTACAAAAACAAGCAGAATCGTTTATACATCCTTGTTTTCATGTAACTCCATATGAAAATTATATTACTTTAGCGGAGAAAATTAATGAGAAAGTGCCAGGTACAAGTAAGAAAAAAACGATGTTTGCCAATAGTGGTGCGGAAGCGATTGAAAATGCTGTAAAGATCGCACGTAAAGTAACAGGGAGGAGTAAAGTAATTTCGTTTGAACGAGGATTTCATGGGAGAACATTAATGACAATGTCTCTATCGACCAAAGAAACTCCATATAAAGCAGGATTTGGTCCGTTCGTTTCAGACATGCATATATTGCCGTATCCGTACTATTACAGAGCTGAAGAAGGAGTTTCTCCTGAAGAAGTGGATTCTCAAGTCATCTATCAGTTTGAAAAGTTTTTAGAAGAAGTATCACCTGAAAAAGTAGCAGCGATCGTAATGGAACCAGTACAAGGAGAGGGTGGGTTTATTGTTCCTTCCATTTCATTTGTAAAACGATTACGAGAAATTTGTAATCAATACGGTATTTTAATGATAATGGATGAAGTGCAAACTGGATTTGGCCGAACAGGGAAATGGTTTGCAACGGAACATTTTCATATAGAACCTGACATAATGACTTTGTCAAAATCAATTGCTGGCGGTTTACCATTAAGTGCTATTGTCGGTCGTGCGGAGTTGATGGACATTCCTGGGAGAGGACAAATTGGTGGAACTTTTGCCGGGAGTCCGTTATCATGTGCAGCCGGTCTTGCTGTAATTGAAATAATGGAAGAAGAAAATCTAGTTGAAAGGGCTCAGCAAATTGGAAATAGAATAATGTCACATCTACATCAAATGCAATTAAAGTACGAAGTGATTGGTGATGTTCGTGGAATCGCATAACGAAAGAACCTGCAAAAGAACTAACAGTAAAGCTAATTGAAGATTTTTGGAAGAATGGGCTTATAAGTATTGGAGCGGGGATATTTGATAATGTACTACGCTTTTTACCACCTCTAGTTATCTCAAACGAAGAAATAGATAGAGGATTTGAAATAATAAATGAGTCTTTTGAAAAGTTGTGCCGCAAGTAAGAGGAGGGATTTGAATGACTAAAGCATATGAAGTCCTATCTCTAAATATAGGACTGCCAAAAGAGGTTATGTATGGTGGGAAGTTAATTCAAACAGGGATAAATAAAAAGCAAGTAAAGGAACCTGTTTTTTTATCATTTTTAAAGCTTAATGGAGATGGACAGGCGGATTTAGTTCATCATGGAGGGGTAGATAAAGCGGTTTGTGTTTATACTGGTGATCACTATCCGTACTGGGAAAAAGAATTGAATCAGGAACTTGTATATGGGGCTTTCGGTGAAAATATAACAGTAAGCGGAATGCGTGAAGAAGATGTTTGTATTGGTGACACGTTTCAACTCGGAGAAGCGATTGTACAAGTAACGCAGCCAAGACAACCTTGTTTTAAATTAGCGAAGAAATATAATATTCCAAAGTTGCCATTATATTTTCAAGATACAGGATACACAGGTTTTTATTTTCGAGTATTAAAAGAAGGGTGGATATTACCGGTAGATACTTTAAAATTGTTGAAGCCTGATCCAAAAGGTGTGTCAATTTTGTTTGCGAATCGCATAATGCATAAAGAAAAACAAAACTCTGAAGGATTAAAAAGGATTTTAGAAGTAAATGCACTGTCTACTAGTTGGAGAAAGACGTTTGAAAAGCGAGTGAAGGGAGAAGAAATTAGTACGAAGGAGCGACTTGAGGGAACCAAAGAATAGGTGAATTATATTTGCATAAAATGGTGTATTTCTATTA
The DNA here is from genome assembly GCF_038003645.1 of Bacillus sp. FSL E2-0195. Classification (NCBI taxonomy): domain Bacteria; kingdom Bacillati; phylum Bacillota; class Bacilli; order Caryophanales; family Bacillaceae; genus Bacillus; species Bacillus sp. FSL E2-0195. The sequence continues at coordinate 2,285,360 of NZ_JBBOPN010000001.1, forward strand.
TCGGAAAGATAAGTAGGAAGCACCATTTGTTATATAATAAACATGATATTATTCAAAAATCTTAATACTAGTTTATTCGACTTGTTTTTTAATAATCAAAACATAAAATAAATTAAACCATTTTTAAAAGTTTTATGATACTATATTGATTTGAAAGGCCTATTTTTTGAGAGTAGGTCATATAAGTATATCTAAATTAATGGAATCGACGTATGGAGGGACAAAATGGGGAATGTTGAAAAAATGGCAAACTTGCTATTAGAAGAACCGAGAAGAGAACAGTTATTTCCTTTATTTGAAGAAGTGTTTGGGATTACGAGCCAAACATTGCAGGATTTTTCAGAGAAAGGGTATTGGGATTATACATATAAAGCATTATCATTTTTACAAGATGATAATGCGATTGCAAATGTTGCGGCATTTTCACTTCCGCTTTTAATTAATGGTGAAAAAATAAATGCAACGGGTATTCAATCAGTAATGACACATCCGAATTATCGTAGAAGAGGATTAATGAAACAATTGTTTAGTAAGATGATAGAGGAAATTGATGAGCAATGCGAGTGTGCGGTCTTGTTTACTGAAAATCCGGAACTATATAAACCATTTGGTTTTCAAATTGTGCAAGAATATTTGATGACAGTATCATACGAAAATAAAGGTTACAAAGATTCTCAACTTAAAAAGTTAGATTTTTATAATGAAGAGGATAGACAATTAATACATGAGATTATTGAAAATGGCCAAAGGCTTTCTAATAAATTTTCAACGTTAAATTACCGCTCTTCGTTTTATTTAAATATGTATGATTCAACATGGAATGAAAACCTTTATTATTCAGAGAAATTAGATGCGCTGATTGTTTTTACAGTAGAAAATCAAAAACTAAAATTATTTGGAGTATTTGCGCCGGTAATTCCGATTTTAGATGAATTATGTGAGGAAATCTCTGGGGAATTTACGGAGATTGAATTTTATTTCTACCCAGATCAATTAGGAATTGATGATGTACAATATACAGAATTACAGACTAGTAAGTATTTAATGGTTCGAAGTAATAAAGAATTAGATTTTAAAGGTTATAAATTCCCGGTATTAACTGAGTTTTAAATATTAATTTAAATGCTTTTTTATGGAGGAATTATGAAAACATCATATATACCAAATCATATTGAGCAACTTACTGTAATGAACGCACCTAAATTTTACAAACTTGAAGACAATGATACATTCATTGTCCATTCGAAAGAAGAAACAGATTTTTGGCTGAAAACCCATTATGGTTTTGAAGTAATGAATGGCCATGTATTTTATGATGAGATAATGACAGATTTTCAGGCTGAGGTTCAATTGCGCATGAATCCAAATGCGACATACGATCAAGCGGGTTTATTTGTTATGATTTCTGAGAAGTGTTGGTTAAAAACATCTTTAGAATATATTCCTGAGGGCCCATCACATTTAGGTGCTGTCGTAACGAATAATGGCTATTCTGATTGGTCAACGCAAGACTATCCAAATGAGTTTGCTAAGCAACAATTACGTTTTTGAATTATTCGAAAACTTGGCGATTATACAATATATGTGAAAACGAGTCAGCGATGGGAACAAATAAGAATCGCTCATTTGATGGAGGACATAGGTAATGAGCCTGTTAAAATTGGTTTTTATACGTGTAGTCCTTCTGAAAATAATGGATTCGAGACCGAGGTTTTCGATTTTAAAATTGAACAAATATAGATGGGAAAACCGCATTCTTACTAAATGAGAATGCGGTTTTTATTAAGTTAAAGAGTATTCACATCAACTGGTAGTGAAAATGCCTGGTAGATTAAAGTTCCATTTTATTGACTAAAAATGATTTAAAACTTATCATTTAATAATGTTAAATATTAATTTACCTAATATAATAGGACTAATGGAGAAATTACAGACTATATTGCTCAAATAAGGAGGACTATAAATTATTCGATGGTAATTTCATGAAAAAAGGAGATTGTGTATGAAATCATTTCGCAAGTTGTTACAGTATTTAAAACCATACATGTTCTTCGCTATTATTGGACCGCTATTTATGGTACTTGAGGTTGCGATGGACTTAATTCAACCGACAATAATGCAACATATTATTGATGTTGGAATTGCAAACCGGGATTTGAATTATGTAATAAAAATGGGGCTTCTTATGATAGGAGCAGCAGCAATCGGTTTAATTGGAGGACTTGGTTGTATGATGTATTCTACAAAAGCTGCTGTTAATTTCGCTACAGACATACGAAAAGATGTGTTTGCGAAAATAGAAACATTTTCTAGCAAAAATCGTGATTCATTTGGAACAGGTAAATTATTAACAATCGTGACAAATGATATTACATCTATTCAATCGGCAATGACGATGACGTTACGTGTACTTGTCCGTGGACCGTTATTATTTATTGGAAGTATCATTATAGTCTTTGTAACAGCGAGAGACCTATTTCCAATTTTACTTGTTGTGGTACCCGTATTATTAGTTGCAATTGTATTGATTGCAGGTCAATCGAGCGGTTCATTTAAGCGAGTACAAGAAGCATTAGATAAAGTAAACACAAAGCTACAAGAAAATTTATCCGGTGTACGTGTTATAAAAGCATATGTAAGACAAAAATATGAAATCTCACAGTTTGAGAAAGTTAATACAAGTTTAACTGAAATAAATATTCGTGCAATACAAATTATTTCATTGATGATGCCAATTATTATGCTAGTTGTAAATAGCGGAATTGTAGCAACTTTATGGATTGGTGGCGAGAAAGTTTTTAACGGTACACTCCAAGTAGGGGCCATTTTAGCTTTTATTAACTATTTAAATATCATTTTAATGTCACTTATGTCTATTAGTATGGTATTTATTCAAATTGCCCGTGCTTTTCCATCAGCTGATCGTGTACAACAAGTCTTACATACTGAAGTTGATATTACAACTGAAGGCGACGTATATGAACCAAAGCAAGTGGGTGGTAATGTAGAGTTTAAAAATGTTAGCTATAGTTATACGAAAAATAATGAATATGTTTTAAAAGATATTTCCTTTACTGTACGTAAAGGTGAAAAAATAGGGATTATTGGATCGACCGGAAGTGGTAAATCTACATTGGCGAAACTATTGCCACGACTTTACGATGTTGATCAAGGTGAAATATGTATAGATGATGTTAATGTGGAAACATACGATTTGCAAAAACTTCGTGCTTCCATTGGCTTCGTTCCACAAAAGGCACTTCTTTTTTCAGGCAGTATAGAAGAGAATTTACGTTATGGCAAAGAAGATGCAACTTATGATGAATTGGAATTAGCATCTTCATCTGCTTGTGCGACTGAGTTTATCAATAAGCTGGAAGACTCTTATGAATATAACTTAACACAAGGTGCAACCAATCTATCTGGTGGTCAAAAACAACGTATATCTATTGCAAGAGCCCTAGTGAGAAAGCCATCTATTCTTGTATTAGACGATTCTACATCGGCAGTTGATGCGAAGTCAGAAGCTGTAATACAGGAAGCATTAAGGACAAGATATAGTGGCACAACGATATTTTTAATTGCATCAAAAATATCTTCTATTATAGATGCTGATAAAATCCTCGTTTTGAATAACGGTGAATTAGTTGGAAATGGTACGCATGAGGATTTATTGGCAACTTGTGAAGTGTATCAGGAAATTTATCTTTCCCAAGGTGGTAGCCTGCAGCAAGAAGGAGGGGAAGAGCGTGCGTAATTTTCAAGGACAATTTGGAAATAAAGGTGGACGTAACAATCCGAAAACGGGAAAAACTAAGAATACTAAAGGAACTATAATGCGAGTATGGAACTATATGGGGTATCAAAAAGCATCTCTTATGTTCGTTATTATTCTTGTATTTATCACGACATTACTAGGTTTACTGGGGCCATATTATATGGGGGTCATCATTGATGAATACATTGTACCGAAGGATTTAAGCGGGACAGCCAGAATGTGCATGCTACTCATTGCAATATATGGGATAACCGTATTATTAACATGGTTACAAACATTTGTAATGATTAATGTTGCATTAAAGACTATACAAAAAATACGACAAGATATTTTTGAAAAAATCCAAACACTTTCTCTACGATTCTTTGATGTACGTTCTCAAGGTGATTTAATGAGCCGTGTGACAAATGATATTGATAACTTAAATCAAGCTTTGACACAAAGTGTTGTGCAAATCATTTCATCAGCGTTAACGTTTATAGGTGTAACAATTGCGATGTTTTCATTAGATTGGATTTTAGCGATTGTAACTTTAATTACAGTACCTATTATGTTTTTCGTTACGAAAAAACTAGTTGCTTATAGTGGGAAAAACTTTGCGAAGCGTCAAAAGGATTTAGGAGAATTAAATGGATTTATTGAGGAAGCTATTACAGGCGCAGACGTAACTACGTTATACGGAAAAGAAAAAGAAACCGTACATAACTTTAATGAAATTAACGAACAGCTAAGAATTTCAGCAACGAAGGCTGAAACGTTTTCAGCATTTATTTTTCCAAGTATGAACTTTATTAATAACTTAGGAATGGGGCTTGTAATTGGAACTGGATCGGTAATGGTATTAAACGGAATGACAACAGTAGGTGTCATTGCAGCTTTTATTAATTATTCTCGACAATTTTCAAGACCACTTAGTCAATTTGCAACTTTAATGAATACGATTCAAGCGGCAGTTGCTGGAGGAGAACGTGTCTTTGAAATTATGGATGAAGTACCAGAAATTCAAAATAAAAAAGATGCAGTACTTGTACAAAATTTACAAGGACATGTTAGGCTTGAGAAAGTTTCATTTGGATACGCACAGGACAACATGATTTTAAAAGATGTGAGTCTCGAGGCGAATCCTGGGGAGACAATCGCTTTAGTCGGTCCAACTGGATCAGGAAAAACAACAATTATTAATTTGTTAACTCGCTTTTATGACATTCAAAAAGGGCAAATTAGCATTGATGAAAAAGATATCAAGGATTATGATATTAATTCTTTGCGGAGTAAAATAGGGGTTGTTTTACAGGATACGTATTTATTTGCAGGAACGATTATGGAAAATATTCGATATGGACGTTTAGATGCAAGTGATGAAGAAGTAGTTGCAGCAGCAAAAGCAGCATCAGCACATTCTTTTATAAAACATCTACCGAATCAATATGAAACGGAAATTGCTTCAGAAGGTTCGAATTTAAGTCAAGGACAAAAACAACTCCTTGCGATTGCACGAGCGATTTTAGCAGATGCAGATATATTAATTCTCGACGAAGCAACATCTAATATTGATACGAGAACAGAATTACAAATTCAATCTGGATTAAATAATTTAATGAGAGGGCGAACAAGTTTTGTAATCGCTCATCGGCTGAAAACGATTGAAAAAGCAGATCAAATACTTGTAATAAAAGATGGAAGTATTTTAGAGAGAGGAAATCATGAAACTCTCATGGAAGATGGTGGGTTTTACTTTGATTTGTATACGAGTCAGTTTAAAATTTAACAAAAACATTGATGTGGTGAGGTTTCTCTAGAAAAGAGAAACCTCATTTTTTATATTTGCAAACATTACCATCCGAATAGTCTTTCACTAAATGTTTTAACAGCGTCCTTTTGCAGACTAGGTGAAAAATGTGAATAGCGATTTAAGGTTATGAAAGCGTCCTTATGATCCAATCGTTCGCTTACAATCTTTGGATGTACTCCTTGTTTTAAAAGAAGCGTTGCATGAGTATGGCGTAAATCATGAAATCTAATGTTTTTTAATTCGGATTTTTTCAAATAGGCTTTAAATGTATCACGAAAACCACTTTTGTCTTCTTTTTCCTGTCTCTGAATCAGCTCCGATATCGACAATAATACACCACTTTGTTCCTCTTTTTCGAATATGTCCTTTCACTTAAAACATTCCTTCATTGATTTTTGAATCATGTTGTAAAAGTATATTTGTAATTTTGCTGCTATGAAAATTACATGTTTGGACATATCGGCGATGGATATATTTTATCATATATAAATTAAAACATTTTGGAGTCGTCTATTTAGTAAAGAAATTAAAATTATAAGAAATATGATTTTTAGTATATTTTCATCAGTTGGTGTATATATGTCGTATTTATTATTTTTGGATTTCAAATGAAATTTCTTTAGCTGCTTCTAAAGCTATTTTTTTAGCTTCTGTTTTAAAATAGGCTGCAGCTAAAACGTATCCACATCGATGTCCCATTGATGTAGGTGGTTTTAAGATAGTTCCTTTTTTAGGTTTTATATAAACTTTCTCTACACCAGGATATTTAGAACTACGGTTTTTCCCTGTAACTCGAATTAGTTTTCCTTTAAATTTAACTGTTAGGTAATGAGCGTACACATATTTATAATGTTTTTTATTTAGTGAAGGTTTATTTCCTAACATTAACTGAATAGTCTCTTGCACTAAGTTGATTCCATGTCCAATTTCAATTATGTCATTCATTGCTCCACCTGATATTCTGGGATTTATCTCAATTAATTTCCAAACATCTTTTATTCTCCGGAGTTCTAGATGACACGCTCCATTTTTCATATTAAAGGCCTGAATAACAGAATTAACTGCATTGAAAAGACTATTATATAGTCTTTTGTCTACCTGTCCTAGTAAAGAATAACCAGTAACAATAAAACGTTCAAAAAGTGTAATTTCTTGTTCAATTACTGCTATAATATGGACTTTTCCATCTTGAACTAAAATTTCAACTAAGTACTGAGGTCCATCTATATATTCTTCAAGTAGAATTTCTTCATTAGGTAGTTTTTTTAAAAGACTTTGTATAGATAAGATTAATTGATCTTTATTTTTTACTAATAATACATCTTTGGATCCTGTTGATTTAGGGGATTTTACAATAAGAGGGAAATTTATTTCTTTAGTTTTTTCAAGAAAAGATGATAATGATTCTGTTGGTTTGTAAATTAAATAGTTGAGTGAGATTGGTAATTCTTTAAGTACATTACGAGTTAATATTTTGTTTTCCATATGATGGATAGCTTTAGTAGATACAATATTTGAGCAAAATCTTTCTGATAAACGTGCAGCCACATAAACAAAAGGGTCAATAAAACTAAAGATCCCTTTTATGTTTTTTCCTGATGTATTTAATTTTTCAATTGTTGTAATTATATTATCATAATCATTTATATCAGTGAAAATCATCTGATGTACATCAGGGAATATAGTGCGTTCATTAATAAATTTTGTTTTTTTAGTTAATAAAACAGTAAAGAAATTAAGTTTTTCAGCTGCTTTGATTGCTTCCCTACTTGATCCAGATTTATTTGTTTCAATGAAAACGATAGTATCCATTTTATGTCACCTTAACCTTTATCATTTTATAAAATCTCAGGTTTATTATTTCTATAGGTAGAATATTAAAATGAGGTTAAGCTTGTTCTGGATTTTTCGAAAAATGGTTGAATGAGGAAGAACATGAATATATATATAATGAATTTGATATTTGTTTTGAAAAAAATCTTTAGAAAGAAGGGAAGAAGAACTAACATGACTATAATTGGTATGCTTCATCATCGGAAAGATCCGAATGACGTAAAGAAAGCATATACTTATGCTGCTGTAGCTAAAGCTGAAGGTGTGGAATTTTTTTATTTTACTTTAGGAAAAGTAAATATAGAAACGAAGAAGATTTTAGGTAAAACTTATGAAAATGGTAAGTGGATTGAACAAGAATTTTCTTTTCCAGATGTTATTTACAATGCAAGTGTTCATGTTAGTGATAAAAATCAGCAAATCTATGATTATCTACATGAAAAAGTTCCTTTTACAAGTCATTCAATTGGAAATAAATTAAGTGTATATAACAGAATAAATAGAGCGAAAAAATTTAAGCAATATCTTATTCCTTTTTATGAATTAAATGATGTTAATAAGTTTTTTGACATGATTAATCGTTATGAAAAACTTATTATTAAACCAATTTCTGGACATCAAGGTAGTGGTATTATTTTCATTGAAAAAAATGGGATGAATTACAGTATGAATGAGTCAGAACAAATTTCATCTATTAATAAAAAACAATTACGGAGCTTTATATCTGATAAGATTCAAGAGCAAGGTTACATAATTCAACAGTTTATTTCATGTCAAATGAAATCTGGTCATGTTTATGATTTTCGATTGCATGTTCAAAGAAATGGGGAAGGCAGGTGGGTTGTTACTTCTATATTCCCGAGAATAGGTCCATTAGGAAGTATTGTATCAAATATGGCTAAGGGTGGTTATAGTACGTATTTAGATGTTTTTTTAAAAGCGGAGTTTGATAACGATTGGTATAATATTAAAAGATATTTAGAACGATTTGCAGTAACTTTTTCTAACCATTTTAATTCTTTATATAAGGATATACTATTTGATGAGTTAGGAATTGATGTAGGGATTGATAAGGATCAAAAATTGTGGTTATTTGAGGTGAATTGGAGACCAGGGGTACCTAATATATTTAATCTTGAATTAGATGTAGCTAGAAATTTAGTTCACTATGCTAGATATTTGGCTGATAAATATAAATAAGAAAAGGAAAATATAATGAAACCTAGAAACCTTTATATACCAATGTTTCTACTAATCTCTCTTTCTATATCTCCTATAAGGTTTTTCTCCATGCATTCCGAAATTCGGCGGATGCTGGACTGTCGCCAAGCCAACGTACCTAATATGAGGTAAATACCGGAACCTGGTAATACATCCTTCATTGTGGGCGGGGTCACATATTTATAAAAAAATACGCTTGTCCAATCCATTATCATTCTCCAGTCATTTAATACTACAAAGGGGGGAGAATATGGAAAACAATGAAAAAATCACGTTTCGATTTGTAAAAAAAGATGGAGAAGAAATTAATTTGGGAAATCTTGCTGATAAACGAAAAATTGTCATTGTCATTAATAATCAGATTACATTTGCACCGAATACAACACAAATTGCCAGTGGAGCCGGACAAAATAGTGCAGCAGGAAGTAATGCAGCAATCGATTCATCGAATACCCGACAGCAAGAAACGGTGGGCGCTGGAGGCGAAGCCATAAATAAAGGAATTAGTGGGGACCAGATTGAGCCGCATAAAATGAAAAAAGAAACTTCGGATGAAGAGGCAGAATTTGTACTTATCATTAATAATCAAATTAATAAAACCCGTAAGGAACAGGCTAGTGCTACTCAAGTGGCAAGTGGTGGTGGAGAAGACAGTGCAGCGGGAACCAACGCTGCCATCGAAAGTTCTAATACTAAACAGCAACATGCAGTAGGAGGCGGAACGGATAGTTCGGCAGAAAATGCAGGTGAAGAAGGCGACCAAATAGAAAAATGCGATTAAAGAAAAGAGGCTGTAATTATTTCGCAGCCTCTTTTTCTTATTATGGATTAATTGGTCTATTACTTACCCAACCAAATTAGGAATATATTAAATATCTTGATGGATCATATACTGTCCATAATCCTATCCGTTGAGAAGTATTTGGATTTTTATATACTGCGATTGATCCATAAGGTTTTCTATGACTAGCTAAAGTATTTTCAATATATACTGCAAGGTCATAAGGCTGAAGTTGTATTTAATAAAAAGTTGTAGCTTCTGATTTTGATGATGCGAAAAATCAAATTCGTCAACTCGAATTGTCTTTTGCCACAGAAGCATGTGCTTCTTTTTTTGAAGAGCTATTAGTATTTGTACAGTTTCTAGTAATAAGTTTTGGATTATACATTCAAAAATAGAAAAAATATATCCAACCTTATTTAGCAATGAAGCTTAGTAAGAAGCGTGTGGATATAAAAATCGTTATTGGATAAAAAATCAAAAGAGCACGCCTATAAACGTACTCTTAGAAAGATAAGAAACTTATGAGTGGAGGAAATCTCCATATAATAACATATGCTTGTCTACTTTAAATGTGTAAAATTTATAAACAAAAATGCTATTTTATTAAGAAACGAGAAACGGTAGATAAGTAAGTACGTATATTATCGGATGTTAGTTGTTTTAATGAAAAAGAAACCTTTATAAAAAGGTTTCTTTTTCATTAAAATTAACAATCATAATCATTGTCGTATTCATGGTTACATTCATCGCAAGGGTTGTTCTGGTCATCACAGCAAATACAAAATGTTTTATTGATAAATATATCAATAAAATCAAATGTATCGGAATTATTTGTGAGAGTAAGGCTTTGTAAATCTTCTACTTGAAAGATCCTTGTTTCATTAGGAACTAAAGTTGCATTAATTGGTATGTTAGAACTTCTTGTTTGAACTGTTACTTCAATGGGACCGGAATCGTTAGGAACAGATAGTTGAAGTAAAGTTTTGTTGTGATTAATAGTAAAATCTTCAAATACTGTTCTTGAGGTATTAGGGGGTACGATAATATCGAGAGGTACATTTCCAGCTAAGGTAGTTCCCGAACCAGCAATCGTGTGAGTTTCGACAAAACAGTTACTATCTTCGTTAATAGAATATGAATGCTCTTTATAATAATCATTTTGTTCATTGCAGCAGATGCAAAACGTTTTTTGGATATAAACACCAATGTCGCTACTTGTATTATTATTATTTGTGAGAGTGAGGCTTTCAAAATTTTCTACTTGAAGAATTCTTGTTTCACCTGAAGCTATTGTAGCGGTAATCGGTCTACGAGAATTTCTTGTACGAATAGTTACAACAATTGGTGCAGAAGTACCAGGAACATGAAACTGCAGTAATGTTTTATTGTGATTATTAGTAGCATCTTCAAAAACTATTCTTGAAGTGTTAGCTGGTACAATAATATCTAACGGTATATTTGAGCCAGCAATCGTATGCGTTTTAGTGAAACAGTTCTCTTTTTTATTGTGAGAATATGAATAGTTTTTATAGTACTTTTTACCATGTTTATAAAAAAAATCAGCCATTCTTTAATCTCCTATCTTCTATTTGTCTATATATTATATTTAATGAGGATAAGAACTGTTTGTACAAGGTAGAAAAAAGTTCTATTTAGGAGAATAAGAGAAAGAATTTTAGATGTATGTTCTGTAGAATTTGTTTCAGTTAACCCAAATATAAGAAATGTATAGCTAACCTTTTTACGATATTAATAGTTAGGAAAGCATAGATCGGGAAATACAGTTTGGTATTCTGGGATTAACCGAAGATCAGTAGTTAAGGTCGCATAGTGCGTATAGTTTTTTTCTAATTTTTCAAGTGTTGTTAAATGATGAGAACCTAAACCACGCTGTACACTATGTTTAGAAAGAGTGGGTCCAATTTGTAATTTTCTTTTTTTCATAGCCTCGTTCCATGGACTATAAAAAAATTTTAAAACGAAAGCAGGCTGCATGTAAATGCTATATGGATAATGTGAGCCATGTCTGCCGACTCTGTAGTCACCATGAAAAATATTGTGAATTAATCTACCGTTGAGATAAAGCAGATTGGGACTGGGTTGGATTAAAATACCGTGATAACGTTGTTTGACTAGTGGAATACTGTATCTTGGATTAGAATAGCCGTGAGAAGGTTCATCGATCATCATTATAACTCTAATGGAAAACATGTTCCCTCCATTAGAGTTAAGTGAAGTGAAAAATTGTTCTTTATTAAAACAACAAAGAAACTCTGTCGTATTTAATACCATTTTCCATCCAGTAACTTCTTTTTCAATTTCCATAACTTCTTGATCAACTAAATAGGCATCAAATTCTAATACTTTTGAATTGCGAATTTCCCAATGAGGTGCAAATAACTTACATATTTCCACTGAACGGTCAGTAGATCCTCGGTTAATTAGAATACCGTGATCAAATAGTTTTGTATGATGCATTAACCACCATGGAAGTAAATATTCTTCATTGTAAAAATGAGAAATTAAAGTAGTCTTAATGAAAACCTCCTCCTTATATAACACACTTCTTATTTAGTATGATATGGTGGGAATCTTATCGTTAGAAGGTTCCCACCTTAAAACTAAAAAAACAAAGATGATAGGTGGAAGGATAATTATTTATTTCAGATTGACTGTTAAATTAAGAATTAGGATGGTTATGGAGCTAGTTGATAACAATTGAAATAGCGCTAAACACTAATAAAACTGCCATAATAATGTTAAATATTCGGTTATGTTTTAATAAAAGTTTTTGAAACATCGACCCGAATAGACACCAACTAAATGTACTCATTAAACCGACTATGCCTAAAAACAATGAAAAGAATAGGTAACTAGAATATGAATGGTAGTAAGGGAGAATAAAAGTAGAAACTACAGTCAGTCCGAATAATATCCCTTTAGGGTTAACAAACTGAAGAAAAATCCCCACTGTAAATAAGTTTTTATTATCTTTTTCATCGGGATCCGTACTGCCTTTACTAGTGAGTATTTTAAAAGCTAAATATAACATGTATGCTACTCCTAAAATTTTTAAAGGTAATTCGATTTTAGGTAAAATATTAATTAGTACTATATTAAAGAAACTACATAAAGAAGTGAGGAGGAAAAAACCGAAAGCTACTCCAAAGCAAAATTGCATGCTCCTTTTCAAACCAAGTTGATTTGCGTATGTCATAGCTAAAAAATTGTTAGGACCGGGTGTGAAGCTACTAATAAAAACAAATAATAAAAAAGAAAATAAAGGCATTTCAAAACCCCCTAAGTATTTTTTTGTATGTTATAATGACCGAAAAGAACAATATAACGTGTGCTTTTTATTATACATAACGGTCGTTATATTGTATATAGTGTAGGAGTGTTTTTTTATGGAAGAAATTCAACTTATTTTGGCGAAAAATATAAAGGCAATACGTGAGAAAGAAAAATTAAGTTTAGAAAAGGTTTCCCAATTAACAGGTGTGAGTAAAACGATGATTGGACAAATTGAAAGAGGAGATTCAAGCCCGACACTAACAACAATATGGAAGATAGCGAATGGTTTAAAAGTGTCTTTTACGTCTTTAATTAATAATCCACAGCCTGATACGAAAGTGGTTTTACGAAACGATGTTCAAGTATTATCAGAAGACAATGGGAGATATAAAGTGTATCCTTCTTTTCCTTTTCAAGATGATAGACATTTTGAAATCTATACTGTTGAAATTGAAACAGAAGGAAAGTTATATGCTGAAGCGCATAAAGAAGGAACAGAGGAATTTATAACTGTGTTTGATGGTGAACTGACAATTGAGGTAAATAATTGTCAATATAGATTAAATAGTGGAGACTCAATCAGGTTTAAGGCGGATAGACCTCACGCTTATTATAATTCAGGAAGTACGTTAACTCGGTTGAGTATGACAATTTATTATCCAGCTTCATAAGTTTTTATGTACATAAAAAATATAAGGGAAGCGTAATTATAAAACCATCTATACAAGGTGGTTTTTATTATGTGAAAAATACAAAAAAAAGACACTCATTTGAGTGTCAACACAGTATTTCTCTCGCGTATAGGATTGGAGAATGTTTCTCAAATACATATTGAGATGATTAGTAAAGGAGAAACTGTCTTCATAAATAACTTAACATTGATAGCGTATAGAGTAAATTGATAATGTTTATCCGGAATATTTAGTATAGATAGTTTCTACTATCTATATAGGGGAATGGCATTTAAAGCTAAGAAGAAAAAATGAATCATTTATTAATCAACTCGTATAATTGTTAGAGAGGCGCCAGTTGATCCACCACCGACTAAATTGACAATTGATAAGAGACCGAATAATTGAAGAGAAATAGTATTACCTGCATTTAATATTGTAATTAAATTATTATTATAACTTGAAGTAGATAAGGCAGGAGATAGAATTGAGCCCAGAAGTGATGTAGATCCGTTTAAAATTAGTCTTGAACCCGCAAGAAGTACAGTTGTAGTATTAATTTGATAAGAAAGATAATAACGTCCCGTTACAGGGACTGTAAATAAATCATTCGCACTATTGACTGCAAAGCTATCAAGGCTTTGATTGTTTGAAAGTAGTATGTTAGTACCACCCTAGTACAACTGAAACTGTTCCATCCACTGTATTATTTGCAAACATAGAATTTGTTGTAACGTTTATGCCGGTATTACTCATGGGTCCAGTACTACCAGTAGGACTAGTTAGTCTATAAGGAAGGATAATTGTACGTCATTATTTTGGGGATTTTCTCTATCTTTATTTTTAATTAAAATCACCTCATTTTTATGATAAAGGAGATACTTTTCATATATTCTATTAATAATATTTTTTATAGTAACGGCATGCTGTTTAAAATACATTCATTTTTAGTAAGTTACATTAAATTTGATTTTGTACAAAGATTTTAATCGAGAGATTAATAGTGTTTTTTTAGATAATTCTTTTAACATTTCGGAACATCTAACATTTAATAAATACTATAGAAGGGAGATGCAAATTTGAATCGATATGACAAATTACCAATGTCTAAGGAAGTTATGGATTCTAAAAATATTGGTCCTACATTTCCACCTCTTCCGTCTATTAATTTTCCAACCGGAGCGACCGGAGCGACCGGAGCAACCGGAGAAACAGGGGCAGCAGGAGCAACAGGAATAACGGGAGTAGCAGGGGCAACAGGAATAACCGGTCCAACGGGAATACCGGGAACAATCCCAACAACAAACCTATTATATTTTACTTTTTCAGATGGGGAAAAACTTATATATACTAATGCAGATGGTATAGCACAATACGGTACAACACAAATCTTATCACCGAGTGAAGTTTCTTATATTAATCTATTTATAAATGGAATTCTTCAACCACAACCTTTTTATGAAGTTACAGCTGGTCAGTTAACTTTATTAGATGCTGAACCACCCTCACAAGGATCTTCAATTATCCTACAATTTATTATTATCAATTAAAAAGGACAGATTTCCTATAAAGAGAAATCTGTCCTTTTTGTTCTAAATTTGGTTAGTTAAAATTAAGTGACGATAAATTCAATTGTAATTGGAATTCCACCGTCTAATACATCTCCGCCAGGAATTGTAATAGCACCAGTAGGACCTGTGGTGACACTGGAGTTCACGCTAGGTTGAATTATGCCGTTTACATAGAGGTTGTAATACGTAAAAGTCGGAAAGGCAGTTGCAGTAGTACCGGCATCGTTTAAACAAGCTGTTGCAGCAATTGCAAAAGCTGCACCTGTTCCTGTTCCAGCTCCTAGTGTAGATGTAAATCTT
Organism: Bacillus sp. FSL E2-0195; assembly: GCF_038003645.1. Classification (NCBI taxonomy): domain Bacteria; kingdom Bacillati; phylum Bacillota; class Bacilli; order Caryophanales; family Bacillaceae; genus Bacillus; species Bacillus sp. FSL E2-0195. Next base: position 2,300,604 of record NZ_JBBOPN010000001.1, read on the forward strand.
CTAGAAGCGATAAATGGTTGAATAATTGGCAATTAAATTTCACTCCTTTAATTATTTTTTGAACGAAGTATAGAATAACTTGTCCACTATATTGTATGAAAGTTTTTTATAATAGAAACGGCTTCATGATTATAGAAGGAACACAATATTAGTAAAGGTATCATTTTTAATTAGTTGAAAGAATGATGTTGTTACTTGTAGAATATATGCTAATGATTTATTTATGTTTTAATTTTTAAATGAAAATGTGCTTTTGGACCTAATAGATAAACGTGGAAAAATAAAATAAACTCTTAAGTTTAGGTGTTTAATCTAAGCAGTCAATTATTAAAAACATATAATTAATATGTGAGTCATGAACATAATTAAATTACGTTTTCAAGTTTGATTATAATTCATGTTTCCTATTTTAAGAGAAACATATAACTCAACTACTTTTTACAATCGCATCTTTTATAGTTCTTAGAATAGGAAAACACTCAACTATAAGAAAAGTAAGGAGGAAATAAATGTCAAATAATAATTGTTTTGGTCATAATAACTGCAATCCAATTGTTTTTTCAGCAGATTGTTGTAAAAATCCACAGTCAGTTCCTATTACTAGGGAACAATTAAGTCAATTAATTACTTTACTAAACTCATTAGTATCAGCTATTTCAGCATTTTTTGCAAATCCAAGTAATGCAAACAGATTAGCGTTACTCGATTTATTTAATCAATTTTTAATTTTCTTAAATTCCTTATTACCTTCTCCAGAAGTTAATTTTTTGAAACAATTAACTCAAAGTATTATAGTTTTATTACAATCTCCAGCACCTAATTTAGGACAATTGTCAACATTATTGCAACAATTTTATAGCGCCCTTGCACAATTCTTCTTCGCTTTAGATCTTATCCCTATATCCTGCAACTCAAATGTTGATTCTGCAACTTTACAACTTCTTTTTAATTTATTAATTCAATTAATCAATGCTACTCCAGGGGCGACAGGTCCAACAGGTCCAACAGGTCCAACAGGAGGCGGAGCGACAGGAGCAACAGGAGCGACAGGAGCAACAGGAGCTACAGGAGCGACAGGAGCAACAGGAGCAACAGGAGCAACAGGAGCAACAGGAGGCGGAGCAACAGGAGCAACAGGAGCAACAGGAGCGACAGGAGCAACAGGAGCGACAGGAGCGACAGGAGCAACAGGAGCGACAGGAGCAACAGGAGCAACAGGAGCAACAGGAGCGACAGGAGCGACAGGAGCAACAGGAGCGACAGGAGCAACAGGAGCAACAGGAGCAACTGGTGGCGGAGCTATTATTCCGTTTGCTTCAGGTACAACACCATCTGCGTTAGTTAACGCGATAATAGCTAATACAGGAACTCTTCTTGGATTTGGATTTAGTCAGCCTGGCATAGCTTTAACGGGTGGAACAAGTATCACATTAGCGTTAGGGATAGGTGATTATGCATTTGTAGCACCACGCGCAGGGACTATTACATCGTTAGCAGGTTTCTTTAGTGCAACAGCTGCATTAGCTCCATTAACACCTGTTCAAGTGCAGATACAAATATTAACTGCACCTGCAGCAAGTAATACGTTTACAGTACAGGGCGCACCTTTATTATTAGCACCAGCATTTGCCGTAATAGCGATTGGTGCTACAGCATCAGGTATCATACCTGAAGCAATTCCGGTAGCCGCTGGGGATAAAGTATTATTATATGTTTCATTAACAGCTGCTAGTCCAATAGCTGCAGTTGCTGGATTTGTAAGTGCAGGTATTAATATCGTCTAACTTGTTACAATGTTTGTTTGAAATTTAAACAGGCATTTGTATATAGCCCCACCTAATTTTATTAGGTGGGGCTATATTTTTTGTGGGAAATTAGAAATAAATCAATTGAAAAGTTACTCTTTGTTAAGTTGGTATATAAGAAAAATCAAAATTTATGATTTACACTTTATTGTTTATGGAATAAGTTATATGGTTTGAAAAATTACATATAAACAAAAAAGATGAATTCTATTAAAAACAGAATTCATTCATTAAATAAACTATATACTAGTGGGTTAAATTTTTAATCATGAGCGGTGAAATGTCATTGCTCAAATTAGTAATAAACTATTTATTTTTATTACAGTTACATCCTTTTTTCTTTACATAGCCTTGCTCGGCTAAATCTCTTTGTGACTGGGAATCGGAAGATTGAGAGTTCGAAGATTGAGAGGATGCTGAAGAGCTACTATTTTTATTATTAGAGTAGTTTTTTCGATAGTTATAATTACTCATAGTACTATCACCTCCAATTAAATATATAAATATTATATGTATGTACTCTATTAATTGTTACGATAAAAAATCTCCTCGATATTTTCCGAGGAGATAAATGGTGGTTCTATTAAAATGATACTAATTAATACCCCCAGTATAGAGGGAAGTAATAAGAATCTTGGTAATATAGATTTTGTTGTTGAGTAGGGGGCTGAGTTGACTGATTTATCATGTCGCGGTTTTGATTACAGTTTCCGGGAGGACCAATTACCGTAGTGGATTGAATTGGGGATACGGCTTGTTTCCATTGTTGTTCATTGAGGCAATAAGTATGAGCCATCATATTAGCGGGAGTTAATCTTAAAATATCAGAACCAAAAATAACTTCTGGGGTTGGGGCGTCGAATATAGCTAATAAATGAGTATTATCTGCTGAAGCAATTTCATAATGCCACCACGCTTGTGGAATGTTGGCAACTTGCCCTGGTTTTATCGGTAAGTTTAATATTTGATTCGTAAATGGATTAAGTAAAGAAACAACAGCAGATCCTGAAATACAGTAAACGAGTTCAGCTGCATTTTGATGAATATGTGGTTCTACAACATTCCCTGTACTTAAATAAATATCTAATAAAGAAGTATTTTCTAAAGTATTTAATTGTTTCATGCCAAGTACATTTATATAATTTTGGGCATCTTTCTTAAAAAAATTACTTTTACTTAAATCATGAGTGAAATTAGTTGAGGGGGAAGTGTAGTCGATATTAGAAGTCAATTGTATTACCCGCCTTTCTATAGGTAAGTATGGATACAACTTTAGGATATGTGCCTAGTGTTAGTTATGTGCATTTGTCTGTATCATAATAAATTCACCTGTTTTATAAAGAATATAGGTTGTGCTTCTTATTTCTCATAATGTAAATACGGATAAAAATTAGAGCGAACTAATGAAAGTCGGAATTATTGATGTTAGGTTAGGAGTAAAAATATTGAAATTTATTTCGTATATTTTAATGGTTACGTTATATGAAAAGACCAATGCCTTATAGAAAGGAATTGGCCTTTTATTTAAGATAGTTTTTGATGAATCATTAATTGTGCTTTAGCAGTATTGGCGTAATTTAGCCATTCTATTGCCAAGTTTTGTTTTGAATCAAAATGGATTTCAATTACGTCTAAATGAGATATCTTTGTTTTAAGTGGAACAGGCATCCCATTTACTTTTACTTTTTTCATGCTATGTGCAATTTTTGGAAATGCAGAGAAAGAAAAATCAATGATTGTAGCACCATCAGGTAAATAAACTGGTTGTAAATCTGTAGTATAAGCTGTAATAGTATTTTCAAATAGTTCATACGATACTAAACTACGGAAAGTGATTGGATCTGTAGTTAATAAATTGTTATTCACAATTGTATCATCCATTATTTTATAAGATATTGCTTGAATATTTGCAGTTCTATCATTCAATAAAGAAAAAATACCGTTATCTTTCAACGTTTTTGCTATTTGTGTTTGAATGATAATTGTTTGTTCAGCATCATTCATATTGACTTTAGTTTTTAAGTTGTTATTAAAATGGCTATTTTCAAGTGCTATATTATCCTCAAAATAGTTTATAGTTGGTTTATATAATTGATGTATTATTCCAAGAATTTTATAGCAATCTAGTACACTTGTAGTTGTAATACAAATTTGTGAAATACCTGATACATTTTGTATTTCTTGTAATTGTGAGTACGCAGTATATACTGGGGGAAACTCATAGTTTATTTCAAATGAAAGGTTTGTATTAGAAAAAGAATGTATCCCTTTTCTTAAATGAGTTATATTTTTTTGAAGGTGTGGCACATATTCGGTTAAAAATTTATGTACTTCAGTATATCTTTCTTTATGTAGATATTGAAAAGCAAGATTTTCTAATTCATGCTGGATTGTATATAACCCTAATCGCTTTGCAAGCGGCGCAAATAGTGTTAATGTTTCATTCGCATAAGCTACTTGTTTTGCGGGTTTTTTAACACTCAATGTTTTTATATTGTGAAGGCGATCTATAACTTTAATAATGCCAACACGTATATCTTGTTGAGAGGATACTAGTAATTTTTTAAAATTAATTGCTTCGTATAATACTTTATTTTGATCTTGTAGTTTTTTTCCTTTTGTTAATCCATTTACAATATATTGAATAGTCGCACCAAAATGTGATTCAATTTCTTCTAGAGAGTATTCGGTATCTTCTACAACATCGTGTAATAAAGCAGCAATCACTGTTGTAATGTCAGCTTTATAATTTAGCAGTATTTCTGTAATCGCGAAAGGGTGAATAATATATGGTTCTCCAGTTTGACGGTATTGTCCATCATGTGCTTGCTCTGCAAAATGTATAGCTTTTTTCAAAAGCTTTAATTCATCAGATCGTAGATAATTTGCCTTTTGTAATAATACCTTGCTCATATATATCCATCCCTTAAATTTATTTTTAATAATAATTCTATATAATAGAATAAATACCCTTTGAAATTGTTTTAAGTGTGTAAAAAAATAAAGATATTGAGATTAAACTATATTCGTATATCCATTCATACTTTGGATTGATGGAAAAAAGTAATGAACGTGTTAATTTAATATTACATCAATCATTAAAAAGGGGTGAAGGTTCATGTCATTTAGTGAAATGATTAGAAATGAAGAACTTGGCTGGGCAGGTGTTTCTGAAAAACCGCATCGATTTGGTAGTATTGAAATAAATTATGGTAAGAAAGAACTTGGTCATTTGCATGGCGATAAGTTAGTTGATTTACCATTTCCAAAGGTAAAGCGGGATGAATTAGTGAGCCAAGGATTGGTGAAACCACATCACGTATTACCTGAATCAGGATGGATAAGTTATTATATAAAGAGTGAAGAGGATATTCCATTTGCAATTGAGTTATTTCGTATGCAATATGACAGAATAACAAAATAATGAAATAAAATAGATAAGTAAAAATATATTTTCATGTCACATCCCTCCTTAATCGTTCGTCTCGTATGTAGAACGGATAAGGAGGGATTTTATTATGAAACATTTTGATGTAGCAATTGTTGGTGGTGGGCTTGCTGGATTAACAGCATCTATATATTTAGCGAAAGAAGGAAGGAAAGTTGTTGTATTAGAAAAATCAAGCCGTTTTGGTGGCAGAGCGATGACAATAAATAAAAATGGCATATATATGAACCTTGGAGCACACGCTTTATACCGCGGAGGAGAAGCGTTCTTAACATTTAACGAGCTTGGTATGAATCTTACGGGAGGAATGCCGTCCACGAAAGCACACGGAATATGGAAAGATGACGTATATACTATCCCAACGGATTTTCGCTCCATTTTATCAACGCCGTTACTTTCATGGTCAGCTAAAATACAATTTTCTCGCCTTATGATTCATTTAGGGAAATTGGATATAAATATGATTCCAAAAATGAGTCTTTCTGTATGGGCAGAAAAAGAAATACAGGATCCTATGGTACGAAATATGTTTTATGCGTTATGCCGAACAACGACATACACATATGCTCCTACAATGCAATTAGCATCTTCCGTACTAAAGCAAATACAGCTTTCTATGAAAGAAGGAGTACTTTATGTAGATGGTGGTTGGGAGACGATAATAACAAATTTAAGAGGAATAGCGAATACTAGTGGTGTACAATTTCTGGCTAAAAAGCATGTTTTAAAAATAGAGCATTGTGAAGGAAAACAAAGAATACATTGTTTTGACGATGAAGTATTTGAAGCAGGGGCAGTTATTGTAACAACTCCACCGAAAGAGGCATGTAAAATTATAAAAGGTACAGAAGGAACAAGTTTGCAAAAATGGAGTGAACAATCAATACAAGTGACTGTGGCAGCGTTAGATATTGGTTTGAAACGATTACCGAATCCATTGCATCATTTTGCATTGGGGTTAGACCAACCCATATTTTTTACGAATCAATCAAGAGCAGCTAAATTAAGTGAAGATGGAGCACTTGTAGTGAGTTTAATTAAGTACCATAATCCTATGCTTGAGATAAATCATTTTCATGATGATCAAGAACAGTTAGAAAATACGATGGAATTGCTACATCCTAATTGGAAAAGAGAAGTTGTTGCAAAGCAATATTTACCGAAAATAACGGTAGTACATGATTTTCCTCATATTGACCGTGTTGAAAAACCGGGCCCTAATATACCTGAAATGCCAGGTGTTTACGTTGCAGGAGATTGGGCTGGGCATGATGAAATATTAGCTGATGCTGCGGTAGCAAGCGGGAAACGTGCAGCGTTACACATTTTAAAGCAATTAGAAAGTGAGGCAGTTCATCATGGAAACGGAGCAATTATATGAAGCGTATCAACCATTATTATTTTCATTAGCATATAGAATCCTTGGGAGTGTTATGGACGCTGAAGATATCGTTCATGACGTATTTATCGCGGTAAATAATATAGAGGATGTTCAATCTATAGAAAATATGAAAGCATATTTGTGTAAAATGGCGACAAATCGTTCAATTGATACATTACGTTCGGCAGCGCGTAAACGTAATGTATATGTAGGGATGTGGTTACCAGAGCCATTTGTGGAAGAGTCTGATGAGCCAGCAGAGTCATTTGTAATGAAAGAATCAATTTCTACGGCATATTTATTACTTTTACAACAATTGTCTGAGGTAGAAAGGGTTGTTTTCATATTAAGAGAGGTTTTCAGTTATGACTACGAGGAAATAGCTTCAATTGTTGATAAAAGTAGTGTGAATTGCCGGAAGATCTTTCAACGCGCACGAAAAAGTATTTTAGATAAGCCGAAGCAATCAACATTAAGTACGAAGAAAATGGCTGCCTATGTGGAAAAGTTTGTATCATCATTACAGCGTGGGGATACGCAAGGCATGTTAGAGGTATTAAAAACAGATGCGATATTTAAAGCAGATGGTGGTGGTAAAGTTACAACTGCAATTAATCCGATTTATTCTGCAGATAAAATTATACGTTTGTTCTTTGGAATTGCAAAACGATTGCCAGAAAAGTATAGTGTTGATTTCAAAATAGTAAATGGTGCACCAGGCGTTATAGTTACAATAAATAATAAAGTGACGTATGTACTTTCATTCATATTTGAGGATGAGAAAATTTCAAACATTTATATGATGGCTAATCCTGAAAAACTTATGCACTTAAATGTAACAGTATAAAAAAAGACGCATTTCTTTAGAAGTGCGTCTTTTTTTTATTTTTCTAACATTTCAAGAGGTACATCTTTTTCGCCGGCTACCTCGAATTTAATTTCCCCGTTTTCTTCATAAATGCGTTTAATAATCGGTATAGTTATCATTAGTTTTTTATGCTGTTTACGTCTTCTAGCAGCATCTAAGTTAATCACGTTCATGTGTAAGCATCCTTTCTTACAGAAATATATAAACAAAAGAAAATGCGTCCGAAAAGGGCGCTTAGTTGAATTAGAAATACCGATTCATTTAAATGGGGTTTAGATTATCTTATAATTGAAAACTGATTGTAAAATAATGTGAATTAAATAATTGCACGTAGAAATTAACTTTACCAAAAAACGAAACAATATGCTATAAAAAATTTTAATTCTTTGTCGTATAACAGGAAAAAGGTGTGCATTTCGCATATAATGAAAAGTAGACGGGCATCATGTACTTTTTCATCATATTGCTTGGAAAGGCGATGGAGAAAATGAATACTCTAGATTCATTATTATTGCAACTTGAACAATATGGAGAAGAGCATGATCGACATAAAGAAAAAAGAGAAGAAAAATTAAGAAATATTTCTCGTGAAATGGGGCAGTTTTTATCAGTATTAGTAAAGGGGTGCAATGCAAAAAAAATTTTAGAAATTGGAACTTCAAATGGCTATTCTACATTGTGGCTAGCAAATGCGGTAGAAGAAACAAATGGAAATGTTATAACTGTAGAACTTTCTTCAGAACGGGTTGGAGAGGCACTTGGAAATTTTGAAAGGGCAAATCTTACACAGAGAATCGATATTCATAATCAAGAGGCTGGGGCATTTTTAGATTCGCAAGTAGATCGTTCATTTGATTTTATTTTCCTAGATTCAGAGCGCACGCAATACATGTGGTGGTGGGAACATATAAAACGCATTTTAGAGCCAAAAGGTTTTCTTGTAATTGATAATGCAACTTCTCATGCGGGGGAATTAGCTGGATTTATAAAGATGATTGAAGAAGACGTTACGTTTGAAACCGTGTTATTAGCTTTTCAAAAGGGAGCATTTGTTGCGCGGAAGAATAATTAGAAGTGAACCTAATATAATTATCACATTGAAAGATAGTATATGTCAAAAGATAGAGCATTGTATGAATTTAAGAAGGTAACTAAATGGAATTTCAAATTAATAGTCAGTGGTGATAAGTAAGGTAAGTTGTGAAGAATCCGTCTTCAGCATGTTGTTCTCTAGGTCTTAAGTCTGAGGAAAATAATGACGAGAACAGGTATACTTATACTATGAAACAGGGAATGACTGCATAAGCAGGTATTTCTTGAAAAATCGATTTCAAGCAAGCAAAAATGTATATGAAATACGATATATTAGATGAAATATAGTGCACATAAATTCGCACATATAAATAAAGGAGCGATTTTGTTGACTGAACTCGAGAAAAAAGAACCTGTATCGATTGTGAAAGATACTAATGTAGAAGTAGTAGTGGATACAGTAATAAAAGATGCAGAGCTTGAAGAACTGAATAAAGAAGCAGATCTTTATGTACAAAAGTTAAATAGCGAGCAAAATACAGATTTATCAAAAGTATTGTCACAGCTAGGAGACTTAGGGGATAAAGAGCAGCAGGCGGCAGGACAAACGCTATCAGCTTTAAAACGTCCTGTGACAGCGATGATGAATGGAAAGAATGAAGAAATTCCAAATACATTGTTAGAATTACGAAAAGTGGTATCAGAACTTGATCCAAACTCATTAAAAGCAACTGGTATGAAGAAACTTATGTTTAAAGTGTTTAAGAAAAATCCGCTTGAAAATTACGTGCATAAATATCAATCTATAGATAAGCAAATCGAGGAGATTATAAGATCACTTCTCATTGGCCGTGATAACTTGCAAGAGGATACGGTTGGTCTTGAAATGTTAAAAGAGCAATCACACGATAAAATTCACGCTCTTGATAAACAAGTATACTTAGGAAGAAAACTTGCTGGTATGCTTGAAGCTGAGAAACAAAATCCAGAACGTCAAAGGGATATTCCGTTAATAAATGATGCATTAGAAAAGATACTTGTGCGTACTCGTAATATGCAACAAGCGAAAAGTGTATTATTACAATCTATCGCATCTGTAGACATCATTAAGAAAAATAATGAAAAGCTATCAGAGGCAATTCGTAATGCAATTACGATGACGCAAAACGTTATAACGGTTTCAGCTGCAATTCAGCTCGCATTAACAAATCAACGTAAAACAATTGATGCTGTTAATGCAACAAATGAAGCGATTGAATCAATGGTATTAAGCAATTCACAAGCATTAAAACAAAATACAGAAGAAACAACAAAACTCCTTGAAAATCCTGCAATTAGCATGGATAAATTACGTGAATCATTCCAAAATGTATTCGCTGCTATTGAAGCATCTGAGAGATCGTCAGAACGTATTATTGAGTCTAGTAAGAAATTTGTAATTGAACTAGATACATTTAATGATGAGATGAAGCAGAAACTCATTCAGCGTCCAAGGAAATAACAGACTTTTAGAGGAGGTGAAAAAATGAGTTTCATTCAAGGAGTATTATTACTATTAGGATCATTACTTTTAATCGCATTTACTGTCGTTGTTTTAGTTGTATACTTCGGACGTAAACTTTATTTTTCATGGACGAAACCATATAAGAGAGCACAAGATTCCATTGAGAAATTATCAAACAAATCGACACCGTTTTTACAAGAGTTTACGCAACATCCACTCTTTTATCGCTGGATTCGTACGGAAGGAAAGAAAGAAAAACATACATTGAATACTCTTTTCTGTACATCAGGTCAACGTACGAGAGAACAAGTATTTTCAATGTTACCGAAAGAAAAACAGAAAAAAGTGCATGTAATGGCAAAAACAACGAAAAAGCTTACAAATGAAGATATCGATGTGGCCGCGATGAAAGTGAAAGATTTCTTGAGACAAGAATCACAGCAAACTGTAAAACCGACAGACTTATCGTTTTATAAATTGTATTTCTATGATCGATATCCAGATGCATTAAATACAATTCAAGCATATAAACGCTCGATTAATCCTTCACTACAAAGAACGGTTGATGACATTACAATTTCAGTATTAAATGCATTGCCGTACTATCAAGAGCAGCGTATGTTTGAACAACAACATAAACTTGAAACGTTTTTAATGAAAGATTTAACTGAAATGTTATCTTTAGTGGTACAATTACCACCATCACAACGTCCTGAAAAAGAAGAAGAACTAAAAATATACTTGCAAAATTTCCAAAAAGAAATGGAAGTAGTAGAGCGTGATATTCGCGACTCCATTGATCATGATTTGAATGTGAAGATGAGAGCAGCGACTGAGAAGTTTAAGAATAAATAAAAAAGGCGCCTTAAAAGCTAAGTATTTCTCAGCTTTAAGGCGTTTTTTTTGAGGTTTTATTTTGCCTTAACGGTAGTAAAACTAGAAGGAATGCTTTCATTATGCAATCGATCAACTGCAGTTACCACATACGTATACGTTTCTCCAGAAATAGCCGGTTTATCTACGTAAATTTCTCCAAGTTTTGTTTTTCTTACAGTAGTAAGTAAATTCTTCGGATCTTGAATATCAACTACATTCTTTCCATTCACACGGTATATCGCATAATAAGCAGAGTCATTATCTCTATCATCAATTATGCCTAAAGCAATACCTTCTTCTCTTGGAATGGCCCCTTTTAAAGCCGGTTGTTTTGGTGGATCATGATCAAGCCAAGGCATAGATGGGATTAATGCAGGATGTTTATATATGTCTTTTGCGAGTCTATCTTTAACCCCTAGTGGATTGTTATTCATATCTTTTAAGCTAAAATGCATACTACCTTTTATTTCAGGATATAACCGGTTTAATGCAATTTGTCTTGGATATTCTTCAGGATTAGACCAAGCGGGGACAGAATTATTATTAATTTTATAGGCCGCCTGACCGATGTATAGGTGAATCGGTTTATTATTTGTTTCTTTTACCCACCAATCTACTAATATGTCATATGCAGCTGGTGTGAAACCAATATTCCAATAAATTTGTGGTGTAATGTAGTCAATATATCCTTTTTGTATCCATTCACGTGTATCGGCATAAAGGTCATCATAGTTTCTTTGACCTGCAGTTGTGTTAGAGCCAGTTGGATCGTCAGCTATATTTCGCCATACGCCGAACGGACTTATACCAAACTTTACGTATGATTTTTCTTGTTTTATAGCTGTATTTAAACCTTTTACAAGTTCATTTACATTGTCACGTCGCCAATCCTCTATATTAGTAAATCTACCGTTATTATACGTTTCGTACGTTTTTTGATCGGGGAATTGTTCACCCGCTACTTTATATGGATAAAAATAATCATCCATATGTAATGCATCAACATCGTAATTTTGTACAATTTCTAAAGCGCCTTCCGTTATAAAGTTTTTCACATCTGGAATACCAGGGTTGTAATATAGCTTCCCGCCGTAAGGTACAACCCAATCGGGATGTTGTCTTGCAGGGTGATTATTTGATAATCGATTTATATCAGTGTGATTCATCGTTATTCGGTATGGATTAATCCATGCGTGGAATTCTATATTTCTTTTATGTGCTTCTTCAATCATAAATGCGAGCGGGTCGTATCCAGGGTCTTTTCCTTGTGTACCCGTAATGTATTCAGACCAAGGACCGTAATTTGAAGGATAGAAAGCATCAGCAGTCGGTTTAATTTGTACAACGACTGCATTCATACCAGTGTTTTTTACATCGTCTAATAGTCTTATAAATTCTTGTTTCTGCTTTTCAATAGGTAAGCCAGTTTTTGAAGGCCAATCAATATTGAGAACAGATGCTAGCCATACAGCGCGTAATTCATGTTTTTTGTAAGTAGTATTTACTTCAGCATAAGTAGAGTGAGGGGAAATGAAAGAGAAAGGAGTAAACAATATGACGATACAGCACATCATTACTAAACGTTTCATAATCATTTATACGCCTCCCTATTATACGATTATTTAAAATAATATATGATGTTAGGTTGGCCCTGCAATTGAGAAAAATAAGTATTGAAACATTAATTTAATAGGAAAAAAATTTTTAGTGAAATTTACTTTCAGTATAACTAAATCGTTTCATTTCTTCATATGCTTGTTAGTAAAGTGAAACTTTCTTTCATTTGAAAGAAACAATTTATAAGTATAGGAGGATTCAATAATGAAAGTTTTATTCGTTTGTTCTGGAGGAATGTCCAGCGCAATTGTTGTAAACGCTTTAAAAAAAGAGGCGGAGAAAAAAGGTGTAAACATGGAAGTCCATGCCATTGGAACAAGTGAGATAGAGGAAGAAGTAAAGAATGGCTGGGACGTTGTAATGGTTGCACCTCAAGTAAGACATAGATTTGACTCTGTTAAAAAATTCGCAGAAGAGGAATCTATCCCGTGCGGTATCATACCGCCACAAGCATACACGCCGCTTGGCGGACCGACTTTATTAAAAACTGTAAATGATTTAATTAGTTAGGGGGAAGCGTTATGAATAAATTTGTCACGTTTCTTGATAGAAACTTATCTGGACCGATGGCAAGGCTTTCTGAACAGAGGCATTTACAAGCAATCCGTGATGGAGTTATTTCAGCGTTACCATTTATTATTGTAGGAAGTTTCTTTTTAATCGTAGCATTTCCACCATTACCGAAAGATAGTTTCATATCTGTTTGGGCATTAAAAAATCAAACAAGTATATTAATACCATATCGTTTAACGATGTTTATTATGTCTTTATATATAGCATTTGGAATAGGGTATAATTTAGCGAAAAGTTATAAGCTAGATGCTTTATCAGGAGCACAGCTTGCAGTATGTTCATTACTATTAACATTAACGCCTGAATTAATTGATAAAAAAGGGTTTATGCTTCCGATGACAAATCTCGGAGGTCATGGATTATTCGTGACAATGATTGTTTCTATTTTATCAGTTGAGATTTTAAGATTTTGTAAGACGAAAAATGTAATGATTAAAATGCCAGAACAAGTACCGCCGTCTGTTTCACGTTCGTTTGAAGCACTTATACCTGCTGCATTCGTTATTATTTTAATGAGTTTAGTAACTGTCGTTTTTAGTATTGATTTACATCATGTAGTTGATAAATTAGCGGCACCGTTAGTAAAAGCTGGTGATAGTTACTTCGGTGTAATCATTCCAGTATTTTTAATTACATTTTTTTGGTCATTCGGAATTCATGGTGTGTCGGTTGTTGGAACTGTTGCCCGGCCATTATGGGAAGTATATTTAGGGAAAAATGGTGAAGCAGTTGCTAGTGGCGCAAATCAATTACCATTCATTTCACCAGAACCATTATACCAATGGTTTATATGGATTGGTGGTTCTGGTGCGACGTTAGGACTTGTATTAGCTATGATTGTATTTGGTCGATCAAAATATTCGAAGGCATTATCAAGAACTTGTATTGTACCTGGTATTTTTAATATTAATGAACCTGTTATTTTTGGATTGCCAATTGTACTAAACCCGATATTAATTATCCCATTTATCATTACACCACTAGTAACAGCAACTATTGCATACTCAGCAACTGCGATGGGGTTTGTTACACCAACACATATAATGCCTCCATGGACATTACCAGCTCCAATTGGTGCATATTTAGCAACAGGTGGGGATTGGAGAGCGATTGTACTCGTATTTATAAACATAACAATATCATTCCTTATTTATTTACCATTCTTTAAAATGTACGACAAAAACATGCTTGAAATTGAGAAAAATGGTGATGGGGAATCTGTTAATCCGTAAGTTTAATATTTTGTTTTTGAGTGATAGGCATTTTGTCTATCACTTCTTTCACATGAAGTCCAGAGAGGGTGAAATGGAATGAATATAAAATTTAGTTATAAAGGTGTATTCTTATTATTATTTGGAGTGATATGTGCGAATTTCCTTTTCGTACCTTTATTAAGAATGCTACATCTATCACAAATGCATAGTATATGGCTCGTTACAAGCATTGCGGCAAGTATTTTGCTTACAGTAGTTGTTTCTTTTATTGATGGATCGTTTGCATCAAAAGCTCAGTTATTTTATAGATTTATATTATTTTCGATCGGTTGTACGTTTGTAACTTACATGATTGTTTTTTAGTAAAGGGGAGGTCATGCATGCTATGTATATTGCAGGGATTATGTCCGGTACTTCATTAGATGGAATAGATGTAGCACTCGTTCATATAGAAGGAAGCGGTGTAGGTTCTAAAGTTGAACTCATCCATTTTACTACTGTGCCATTTAGTAATGATATGAAAAATGAGATCCAGCAGGCATTATCAATAGAAAATTCAAATGTACAACTCATATGCAGTTTAAATTTCAAACTCGGTTTATGCTTCGCCAATGCTGTAAAGGAAGTTTGTAAAGAGGCCAATTTTCCTTTGGGACAATTAGATGTAATTGGTTCTCACGGACAAACGATTTATCATCAGCCAAAGCAAGAAGGCAAGAGTATTTCTTCGACATTGCAAATTGGAGAACCAGCAGTTATAGCATATGAAACGAACACTACGGTTATCTCTAATTTTCGAACGATGGATATGGCAGCAGGGGGACATGGTGCACCACTTGTGCCATATTCAGAGGTCATTTTGTATCGTCATCAAACTAAAAATAGATTACTACAAAATATTGGCGGAATCGGTAATGTTACAGTAATACCAAGTCATCTAAGTGATAAGAGCGTTATTGCTTTTGATACTGGCCCAGGAAATATGGTAATCGATGATGTATGTCAAAGATTATTTCAGTTGCCATATGATCAAAATGGTAGGATTGCAAAACAAGGAGTAGTTGTAGATGAAATTTTGACATATTGTATGAACCATCCATTTTTGAAAATGAATCCACCGAAATCAACTGGTAGAGAACAGTTTGGAGAAGAGTTTGGAAGTGAATTATCGAAGCGGTTTGAAAAGCATGGTAAAGAAAATCTTTTGACGACTGTCACGATGTTTACAGCAAGTTCAATTGTTCATCATTATAAGGAGTTTATTCTGCCGTATTATGAAATCGATGAAGTAATTTTAGGTGGTGGGGGCAGTTATAATCGTACACTTGTTGAAATGATACGAAATGGATTGAAGGAAGAAAAGTGCGCGATATTCATTCAAGAAGATATAGGCTATTCTTCAGAGGCGAAAGAAGCAATCGCCTTTGCGATATTAGCAAACGAAACGCATCATCGTAATCCGAGTAATGTGCCAAGCGCAACAGGTGCAAAGCAATCTGTAGTTTTAGGGAATATAACATTCCCTCCAATAAGATGATGAAAATGAGGCGAACATATGAAGTATATGATAGGAATAGACGGTGGGGGAACAAAGACAGAAGCAATTGCATTTGATAAAGACGGAAACGAACTTGTAAGAGCTACAAGTGGTTTTGGAAATATATTAATAGATTTTGAAGAAGCTCTTGTGCATATTATGGAAGCGATTGATCAATGCCGGAAAGGTGTATTAAATGGGCATTGCGTTTGTATTTGTTTAGGGTTAGCGGGTGTAAGTGGAGCAAATACAAATGAATTAACAGTACGTCTAAAAAAGAAGTACCAAACACAAATTGAAGTTTTAAATGACGCAATGCTTGCACATGCAGCTACTTTAAAAGGGAAGGATGGAATTTTAACGATTGGCGGTACAGGTGCAATTTGTATAGGAAAGAAAGACGAAGTGTACGAGTATAGCGGTGGATGGGGACATATTTTAGGGGATGAGGGAAGCGGTTATTGGATTGCGTTACAAGGTTTAAAGAGAATGGCAAATCAATTTGATCAAGGAGTTAGACTTTGTCCATTAAGCTTAAGGATTCAAGACGAGTTTCGACTTTTAACATCATCTCATATAAAAAGACTAGTATATAGTTCTTCAAAAGATAAAGTTGCAGCAATTGCACCATTAATTATAGAGGAAGCGAGGAATGGGAATGATGATGCACATAAAATTATTCTGCAAGCGGCTAAGGAATTAACGATAATTACGGTGAATATTTACAACAAGATGCAGTTTGATTTATCACCTTTAATTGCAGTTAGTGGTAGTATATTGTGTTCAGTACCTGAAATATATGCTGAATTTAAGAAATGCTGTGAGAAAAGTATGGGAGAAGTTATATTCGTATCACCATCAGAAATGGCAGTGAAAGGAACATATCATTTAATGAAGGGTGTATATTTTATAAAATAGAAGTATGAGAATTTTTGTATGATTTGTAAAAATATGATGTTAAAATATACAAAGGGATGTAAAGCAAGAAAAAGTACAATATACATAGTCATTGAATATTGTATAAGTACTCCCATGTAGAAAGTGAATGATTACATGATTAATAGTATGCAATTTTTGTATTTGGTGGCTTCTTATTTATTTGGAAACATATTGACCGCTTATATAGTAACGAAATGGAAACATAATGTTGATATTCGTGAAGAAGGAAGTGGTAATCCTGGCGCAAGAAATATGGGGCGCGTATATGGAAAAGGGTCTTTCGTCGCTACATTTTTAGGTGATGCGATCAAAGGGGCAATCGTAGTTTCTATTGCAAAATACCTTTTCGAAGATTCTACATTTGTAATGTTAGCTTTACTGGCTGTTATACTTGGACATATTTACCCAATTTTATTTAAAGGCAAGGGCGGAAAAGGCATTTCAACATTTATTGGAGGTTTAATTGCATTTGATTATTTGATAGCGCTTACTCTTATTACTGTTTTCATTATATTTTATTTAATCTTTAAAGGATTTACTAAGCCCGGACTAATTACAATCGCTTGTTTACCAGTTTGCATGATTTTGTATTCTTACTCTATTGTTACGACTATTTTAAGTGCACTTATCATTGTACTTATTTTATATGTAAATCGAGAATGAAATGAACTTTTAATAAGTGGAGTTAATCTCCACTTATAATTTTTATTAAATACATAAAGGAGATACAACATGGGGTTAATTTATAAAGTTGCTGATCAAGCTTGGGAATTTGAAAGTATACAAAAATTGAATTATAAAACATTTGTAGAAGAAATTCCGCAACATGAAGAAACGAAAGATCGTGTTCGTATAGATCGTTTCCATGAAGAAAATACATATTTAATTTGTTTAGATGACGATAAGTTAGTAGGTATGGTTGCATTGCGAGGAAAACGACCATTCTCGTTAGATTATAAAATTCCAAATCTAGATTTTTATTTGCAAGAACATGGAGAAAATGTATATGAAATTCGTTTACTTTCAGTAGAACGTGAATATCGAAATGGAAGAGCATTGTTAGGTTTAATTCGCTTTTTACATCGTTATTTGCTTCTAAATGGATATGAATTGGCACTCATTTCTGCTACAACACGTGAACTACCTTTATATGAGCAAATGGGATTCAAATCTTTCCATACGTTAGTTGGTACTGAAGAAGCAGCCTTCCAGCCAATGTATGTTACCCCAGCTATGTTTGAAGAGTCGAGTGTTGGGGGTATTATGACGAAAGAATATACGTTTTTACCTGGTCCAGTGGATATTGAAGAAAATGTTCGAAAGGCATTTTCTACTAAGCCTATTTCGCATCGTTCTAAGTCATTTCAAGTGACAATGGAAAATGTAAAAAAACGTTTACTGCAAATAACAAAAGCAAAACGTGTGCAAATAATGTTAGGAACAGGGACGTTAGCGAATGATGCCATTGCTTTACAGTTGAATTCTTTAAAAGGGAAAGGACTAGTTTTAACAAATGGGGAATTTGGAAATAGGTTAGTGGGACATGCAACACGTGCGCAATTACATTATGATACGCATAAAAAAGAAATGGCAGAGCCGTTTCTTTATACAGAATTAGAAAAAATAATGGCAACTGGAAATTATGAATGGCTTTGGTTTGTTCACCATGAAACATCAACTGGAATGTTAAATAATTTAGAAGAACTAAACATTCTTTGTAAAAAATATCAAATGAAACTATGTGTAGATTGTATAAGCTCAATTGGAGCAATACCAATAAATTTGAAGGATGTATATTTTGCAAGTGGTGTTAGCGGAAAAGGGATTAAATCATATACAGGATTATCTTTCGTTTTTCATAACCACATTGTAAAAGTAAACGAGGCAGTACCTGCTTATATGGACATTGGTATGTACGAAGAAAATGAAAGTATCCCATACTCCCATTCATGGAATTTAATTTATGCATTGCAAGAAGCATTGAAGCGACTTGAAGATGAAGAGGCATTTGAAAAAATAAAAGAGGCGTATGCTTATATTGAACAAGCTATTAATACTATGGGTTTAAAGCTTGTTTCACCTAAAGATCATGCCGCTCAAATTGTTCTTACCATTCAATTAAACGAAGGGCAGTGTTCTAAGGCAGTAGGTGATGCATTAGCATTACAAGGATATATTGTTCATTATGAATCAGCATATTTACAAAAGAATAACTGGATTCAAATAGCATGTCTGAATCACTATAAAGAACGTGATATGAAGAGGATGTTAAATTGTTTGCAGATGTGTGTGTTAAAGAAAGTTCTTTTAACGTAAATGCTTGTATATTTATTATATAATTTCTACAAGGCTATGAGTCACACTTGCTAAGTGTATAGAAGTGCATTCTTTGACAAGAGTTTAAAAGAGAGCGAAAGCTCTCTTTTAAACTTACTTAAATGAATTACCCACAGATTGGAATACCGAGAACTCTCAAAGCTAGTGCTACTTGAAGAGTAATTTCCAATCTAGCAATTTCGATGCCAGCAACTGTGAGTACTAAAAAAGGTTGGCCGTTTACGAACACAATACAACTTTCCATATATACGCCTCCTTTCTAGTGATCTACTACAGTATATGAATGAAACTGTAATACGTTATAGTTGGATTTATGAATTTTATAAAAATAATAGATTTACCCTATGTTTACGAAACAAATGGAGTTTCATAGTGTTAATAATTTAATTGTTAGACAAGGAAGCATCTATAATAAGATGCTTTTTATTATATTTACGTTTCAGCGTGACAATAAATAAAGTTAATCAATGACGAATTGAGAGGGAAATATATTGATAAATATTTGTATGAGGTAAACTAAGAAGGTTTTAGAAAAACGAAAAGGAATTTTTATACTTGTAACATAAAAATTCTAGGGGGATGTTAATATGGAAAAAACTATGATGGTAGAAACAACAAACATGATGATGTCTATGGAAAAAATGATGTGTGAAATGAAGTGTATGAAAATGATGATGAATAACATGATGCAAATGGATGTAGAAATGGATAAGGCAATGATGGTGAAAATGAATGAATGTGATGAAATGATGAAGACTACTATGTCTATGATGAAAGCGATGAAAGAGAAATGTTGTTGAAGTAGCAAAGTATAGCGTAAAATGATGATGATCTTGTAAATTTAAATTAGTAAAGAGCCTGTTTTAGTTGGTAAATTAAAATAGGCTCTTTTAACTATTGTTCAAAAATAAATTGAGTTGACAAAAAAGAACTAAAAGATTATTTTAGTTCTTTTTTCTGTATTAACACTGTTCAAATCATTTGTTTAAAAGCTATAGATGATGGTTAGGCAGTGAGAAAAGACAAGTAAGAGCCTATCTTTCTTCGTTAAATGTGTGCTGAAGTAAATAATGACTCCATTTTTACTTTGCTCTTCTCTCGAATTTCAGCATCCGCATGTCGCATAACATATTTATGCGCTACAGCGATTGCTAAAACATCATCTAATAAGCCAATCCCAATAATAGCAGCTATATCTGGAATGAAATCGATTGTTAATACGTAATAGGATAAAGCGGCTAATATAATGAGTTTCGCTTTAGTAGGTAACTCTTTCTTTTTCATTGTGTAAAATAAAATAATACTTTCATATACGCTGGATTTACCGAGGTTTACTGAGCTTTTTTTGAATTTTTTCCAAAGTGTCTGTTTCTCCATATAAACACTCCTTTTCCAAAAAATAGATTTTTTAAAAGGATGGACAAAGAAGCGAAAGAATAATCAATTTTATTGTTTTTTCTTATTGTATATTTCGATATTTATAAGCGAATACCTGTTCAAAATAAAACAATGCTTGTTAAGCGGATACGAATATGGAGATGGATGAAGAGAAAATCTGTTTTGGAAAGCAAATAAGTTTCCGATAGAGGTTTCAATGAATTATTTGCGTTCTGCAACGAAGGCAGAAAAAACTTTTGATTTCTTAATATCAGCTATCTTGACAATAATTATTAGATTGTTTATAGCGTATATGAATCCGAATACAACAATAATATTGAAAGGAATTAAGGATATAAATAATCAATCACTTACATTCATTCCAATTTTAGCTGGTTTTAATATAGCTAATTACCTCGTTCCTTATGATTCTAGTACTTGCTGGTTCATTTGCTACAAGTATTTTTGCTGATAGAACGTTTTTTATCCCTAATTTACCAAAACAACCATATCGTTTTGGCGTAGGTGTTTATGAGGGCGTAGTAGCTCATAGTACAGCGACTTCTGAAATATTCAAAAGTATGAATCTCGTACATGAAGAAACGCATTTGTTCAATATGCTGTTGATTGAGATGAAACAATCCAAATCGCTAATATAAAATACATTACATATGGCGGTGGACCTGCTGCTAATAAACGATTTGTACATGTAGAGTTATGTGAAACAGCAGACCATACAAAGCTCGAGCGTTCATATGAAAAATACGTAAAACTTTTAGCGGAAATCTTAAAAGATAACAAGTTATCTGTAGGAAAAGGATTGTGGATTCACTACGATGTGATTAAATATCTTGGCGGTACAGATCATGAAGATCAACTTGATTATTTAAAATCTCATGGGGGATCAGGAGCTCAATCCCGTGCTGATGTACAACGCGCATACAATAATTCTAGTGTGGATGTTTCTGTACCTGAAAGCCACCTAAACCAACAGAAGTACCAACAGCTGTAACCGATGGTATAGCTTATATTGAAGGCTACAACGTTAATTTACGTAAAGGACCAGACACAAGCTATTCTAAGATTCGTCAACTAAATAAATCAGAAGCTTATGTTGAATGGGGCGAAAAGCCTGGTTGGTTAAACCTTGGTGGAGAGCAATGGATTAAGAACAATCCATCCTATGTGAAGTTTAGTAAGAAAAGTACAGTAGATTCTTCTATTGTAGGAAAGCGTGTTGTTTCTAAAGTTAACATTCTACGTTTCTATGATGCTCGATCTTGGCAGGATAAAGACGTGGATGGTTTTGTAGATGTAGGTGAGGCGTTTACAATTTTTAGGAAGTTAAATATGGAAGGTTCAGTACAATTTAAGGTGCACAATAGTATAGGGAAAACATATTATATTACGATCAATGAAGTTTATGTATTTGTAACTGTATTACTACAGTATAGTACACTCATAGGAGGTAGTTATGTGTTTGATAAAAATGAAATACAAAAGATAAATGGGATACTTCAAGCTAATACATTAAATCCAAATTTAATTGGCCCTACACTTCCCCCAATCCCACCATTTACTTTACCCACAGGTCCAACAGGAGGGACAGGCCCAACGGGAGTAACGGGTCCAACGGGAGTAACGGGTCCAACAGGAGTAACGGGTCCAACAGGAGTAACGGGTCCAACGGGAGTAACGGGTCCAACAGGAGGAACTGAAGGTTGTCTTTGTGATTGCTGTGTTTTACCTATGCAAAGCGTTTTACAACAACTTATTGGAGAAACTGTTATTCTTGGCACTATTGCAGACACACCCAACACGCCCCCGCTTTTCTTTCTATTTACTATCACTTCTGTGAATGATTTTTTAGTTACAGTTACAGATGGCACCACAACCTTTGTGGTCAATATATCTGATGTAACAGGGGTAGGTTTTTTACCACCAGGACCACCTATTACATTACTTCCACCTACTGATGTAGGATGCGAGTGTGAATGTCGTGAACGACCAATTAGACAATTACTGGATGCGTTTATCGGATCTACAGTAAGTCTTTTAGCAAGTAATGGTTCTATTGCAGCAGATTTTAGCGTGGAACAAACAGGACTTGGGATAGTACTAGGGACATTACCTATAAATCCAACTACAACCGTTAGGTTTGCAATTTCAACTTGTAAAATTACAGCTGTGAATATAACCCCTATTATGATGTAGTCTATTTCTTTCAGAAGTATCTGTTGCTACTCGATAAGAAAAGCACAGTTTATTTGTCCACCTTGAAAACGTATTGTTTTCAAAGTGGACAATCTACGTTTCTAGGATGCTCCATCTTGGAAATATAAAGATGGAGCTGGTTCTGTAGATGCAGGGATTTATGATTGATGCAAAAGTGAGTGTCAATGGTTCGCCACAGTACAAAGCACACAGCAGTAAAGGGAAAACATACTATGTTATTGCAAATGAAGCCTATTTATTCATCTAACGCACTATACCTTCATGAGTAATTAACCATGCCACCTTACTCTTTCTATATCTTTCATTTGTAAATTTCTTACTACTATATTATTGGCGTACAATATATGGCTAAATGTATCTAAATGGTTTTCTAAACGGACAAAATTCCCAAATTGATATGGTAAGGCTATAAAAACTATAATGAAAAATAATAAATATCTCTAATGCACTATTAGGATTTTTCCATTCTATATTGCAAATCTTCTTTCTAAAAGATAAGCTCATATGCTAAATCAAAATGAAGGTTATATAATGCTTTCGTATTACATATTAAATTGTAGAACTTAGTTCCTTGATGTACATATTGGTGTAATTTATTTTGAATTGGTGAAACAATGATTTTTAACATTCCTTTAATATCTTCATTAAAGAAGTTATAGGAGGGAATAACTTGGACTCATTATTTGATGTAATAGCAAATGTTATTTTATTTTATCCTCGAAATGACATGAAATTAAAACACCATATTGCCAAATTAAGCGAATTTGAGTGGTTTCGAAAGTTACACGAAGATACAAAGTATACAAGTTTAATTTGGAGTAATAGGAAAATCAAGAAGTATATTTTGAATTCTACAAATATGGAAGCAATAATAAATTCCGAGAAAAAACAAAAAGAATTTGTTCATCTAGTACAGGATGAATATAAAAAAAGAAGATAAGAATTTTTTTATTTTTCATATTTGGCGAAACAAATGGTACAATGAAAGCTAATGTGAAAAATAAGGAAAAGAAGTGGTCTATTTGAAAAACTTTTTAGAATTAGGAATTAGTGAAACTTTTAATCATACATTACGTGAAAATGGAATTACAGAAGCAACACCGATTCAGGAGAAGGCAATTCCTGTTATTATGTCAGGTAAAGATATTATTGGGCAGGCGAAAACAGGAACGGGTAAAACGTTAGCATTCGTGTTACCGATTTTAGAAAAAATCGATCCAGAGTCTAGTGATGTTCAGGCTTTAATTGTTGCACCAACAAGGGAACTAGCACTGCAAATTACAACTGAAATTAAAAAAATGCTTGTTCAAAGAGAAGATATTAATGTACTAGCGATATATGGCGGACAAGATGTAGCACAACAATTAAGAAAATTAAAAGGTAATACACATATAGTTGTTGCGACACCAGGACGATTATTAGATCATATACGTCGTGAAACAATTGATTTAAGTAATCTTTCAACAATTGTACTAGATGAAGCGGATCAAATGCTTTATTTCGGATTCTTATATGATATTGAAGATATTTTAGATGAGACACCTGATAGTAAACAAACGATGTTATTCTCAGCAACGATGCCAAAAGATATTAAAAAATTGGCGAAACGTTATATGGAAGAGCCGCAAATGATTCAAGTACAAAGTGAAGAAGTAACGGTAGATACAATTGAGCAGCGTGTCATTGAGACGACAGATCGTGCAAAGCCAGATGCACTTCGTTTTGTTATGGATCGTGATCAGCCATTTTTGGCAGTTATTTTCTGTCGTACAAAGGTTAGAGTAAGTAAGCTGTATGATAATTTAAAAGGACTAGGTTATAATTGTGCTGAACTTCATGGTGATATACCTCAAGCGAAACGTGAAAGAGTCATGAAGAGTTTCCGCGAAGCTAAAATTCAGTACTTAATTGCGACTGATGTAGCAGCTCGTGGACTTGATGTAGATGGTGTAACGCACGTATTTAACTTTGATATCCCTGAAGATGTAGAAAGTTATATTCACCGCATTGGCCGAACAGGACGTGCAGGTGGATCAGGTCTTGCAATTACGTTCGTTGCAGCGAAAGATGAAAAACATTTAGAAGAAATTGAAAAAACGCTTGGTGCACCAATACAAAGACAAATAATCGAACAACCGATGATAAAAAATGTAGATGAAAATGGAAAACCGGTACAAAAGCCGGCTCCAAAGAAATCAGGTCAATATCGTCAAAGAGATAGCCGTGAAGGTTCAAGAAGTGGTTCAAAAGGTGGTCCAAGAAACGATTCAAGAAATAGTTCGAGAAATGATAACAATCGATCATTTAATAAGCCAAGTAATAAGAAAAGTAGTACAAAACAAGGTCAGCAAAGACGTGGCCGTTAAATAGTTATTATTCAAAAAGAGTCGCAAAGTGTTGCGGCTCTTTTAGTTTTTATACAACGAAGTCGATATAAGTACAAGGGTGATTGCATAAAAACAACCTTTGAAATTTCATTTACCGTATTAAATAATTTAAAATTCATAAAGGAAATATAAAGTAGGTTGTTGTATATGTACGATAACAGGAAACTTTTCACATACTAAACATATACTTTAAATAAACCGACAGTCGGTCCGTAGGAAGGAGTACATGAATGAGGATCGTAAAAGAATATGGGGAGCGTAGAAATGAAATTTTAGAAACTGCTGAACGTTTGTTTGTTACAAAAGGGTATACGAAAACTACAGTAAATGACATTTTAAGAGAGATTGGTATAGCAAAGGGGACGTTTTATCATTATTTTAAGTCGAAAGAAGAAGTAATGGATGAAATTATTATGAGGATTATTAAAGCGGATGTTGCTAAAGCGAAAGCAATTGTCTCTAACCCTAATATCCCAGTTTTGGATAAGTTATTTCGAGTTTTAATGGAACAATCACCAAAATCAGGAGATGTAAAAGATAAAATGATTGAACAATTTCATCAGCCAAATAATGCGGAAATGCATCAAAAAAGTATAGTACAATCAATTATTCATTTATCTCCTGTTTTAGCAGAGATTTTAGAACAAGGAATCGCTGAAGGCATATTTTCTACTCCATACCCACAAGAAACGATTGAATTATTACTCTCTTCAGCACAAGTCATATTTGATGAGGGTTTATTCCAGTGGAAGCCGGAAGAAATGATGAGGAGAGCTAAAGCTTATATCAAAATGATGGAAGCATCTGTTGGAGCGAAAGAGGGAGCCTTTGATTACATGGTGGAGGTTTTAATCAAACAGAAATAGTAATTTTCTGTTTGGATATTATCGACCGACAGTCGGTCTGAATCGAATGAAAGGTGTGATAAGGATGTCAGCTAGTATAAGGTCTTCGATGAAAGATTTTCACTTAATGGTGAGTGGACAAATTATTACTATTTTAGGTTCAACACTTTTACGTTTTGCCCTGTCATTATATGTGCTAGATATAACAGGGCGTGCTGATATATTCGCAGGATTATATGCGGTAACGAGTATTCCGTTTTTGCTAGCCCCTCTTGGCGGAGCGATAGCAGATCGTTTCAATCGCCGTAATTTAATGGTTATTTTTGATTTTATCAACGCTGCGATTGTATTAAGCTTTATAATTTTGTTATTTACTGGACCTGTATCTATTATATTAATTGGAACAATTATGTTTTTACTAGCAGTCGTTAGTGCAATGTATTCACCTGTTGTAATGGCGAGTATTCCGCAATTAGTTCCAGAGAATAAGTTAGAGCAAGCGAACGAACGGTATCGTAAATGGTGTGCAAGCATTATCGAATATAGTTGCTCCTGTATTAGGAGGAATACTGTACGGCATAATTGGTTTGAAAATGCTCGTAATAATAAGTTGTCTTGCTTTCTTTTTATCTGCGATTTTAGAAATGTTTATTAAAATACCTTTTATAAAAAGAGCGCGAGAAAGCCATATAATACCGACAATTGTAAAGGATATGAAAGAAGGATTTATATATGTTTTAAAACAACCATTTATTTTGAAATCTATGCTTTTAGCTGCATTACTAAATTTAATACTTACACCGCTATTTGTTGTTGGCGCTCCAATTATTATACGAGTAACAATGGAAAGTAGCGACACGTTATACGGAATTGGAATGGGATTGATCGATTTTGCTACTATTTTAGGTGCATTATCGATAGGTTTTTTTGCGAAAAAGCTACAGATGAAAACATTGTATTACTGGATGCTTTTAATAGCTTTATTAGTACTACCAATGGCACTATCAGTTACGCCAGTTATTCTTAATTTAGGATACTATCCACCATTTATCCTCTTTATACTTTCTTCTATTCTAATTGCAATGATCGTGACAATTGTATCCATCTATGTGATTACTGTAGTCCAAAAGAAAACACCAAATGAAAACCTAGGAAAAGTAATGGCAATTATAACAGCGGTATCTCAATGTATGGCACCAATTGGGCAAGTCATTTATGGTTTTATGTTTGAAGGATTCAGTATGAAAATTTATTTACCTATATTATTTATTAGTTTCATAATGATAATAATAGCGATAGTGACGAAGAAAATATTATGGAATGAAGGGAACTAGCTCCATATGATTAGGAGAATGTTAAAAAGAGATTTCTCTCAAAATAAAATGATAATTACCATTCTATTTATGTTTATCATGTTATCAAGTCTTTTAATCGCAAGTGCTTCAAGTAACGTTATAAATCTATTGAACTCAACGGATCAATTGTTTAAAGTATCAAACGCACCGCACTTCGTACAAATGCATGCCGGAGAAATAAACCAAAAGTCAATTGATTCATTTGTAGCGCAAACTCCTTTTGTAAAAAAACAACAAACAGCAGAGATGGTTCAAATAGGCGGATCTAACATTTTTATAAAGAAGAAAAATCAAGCGGAACATAATAGTGTAATGGACATTAGCTTTGTTAAGCAAAATACTATTTTTGACTTTTTATTAGATTTAAATAATGAATTGATCGATGTTAGGAAAGGAGAAATAGGTGTACCAATTTATTATATGCAAAAATATCATTTGCGTATTGGAGATAAAATTTGGGTTGTTAAAAATAATAATGAGCTAGAATTTACTATTTCGGCATTTGTTCGTGATGTTCAAATGAACCCATCACTTGTTAGTTCAAAACGATTTGTAATAAGCGATGAAGACTTCGAAAGAATAAAGGGGAATTTTGGAGAAAGTGAATATCTTATTGAATTCCAGCTAACAGATTTAAATAAAATAAATGAATTTGAAACTTTATACCAGTCATCAAACTTACCTCAAAAAGGTCCCTCTATTACGTATTCACTCTTTAAAACACTCAATTCATTAACAGATGGAATAATAGCTGCAGTACTTATCATAATAAGTGCATTATTAATGCTAATCGCGATTTTATGTATTAGATTTACGATTATTACTTCAATGGAAGAAGATTATCGGGAAATTGGTGTTATGAAAGCTATCGGCATTCAAAGTAAAGATATTCAAAAACTATATGTAACAAAATATGTTGTTATTTCCGCTATCGGATGTATATGTGGATATATCCTTTCGTTATTTGTTACAAAAATATTTACCTCTAACATCGCACTTTATATGGGGACAGCTAATAAAAGTATTTTATATTATGTTGTGCCATTGATAGTCACAACATTGTTATTTCTAGCCGTTATCCTTTTTTGCCGCATCATTTTGTGGAATTTTAGGAGAATTACAGCAATAGACGCTTTACGATCAAGAGATAAACTAGGAAAAAGAAAGATTAGAAGATTTTTTTCTCTCTATCAAACTAAAATTACAAATGTAAATATATTTATTGGTATACAAGATGTAGTGAAACGATTTAAGTTATATCGAGTATTAAGTATCGTTTTAATTATTGCAGTGTTCATGATTGTTGTACCAGTTAACTTTTTGTACACGATTCAGTCACCGCAATTTGTTAATTATATGGGAACAGGAAAGAGTGATATGCGAATAGATTTACAGCAATCTGAAAATATAGAAAAACGGTTTAATGACGTTATATCGTATATCGGAAACGATGAAGAGGTAGAAAAATATGCAGCATTTGTAACGAGTACATTTAAAATGGTGAAAGCTGATGGTACAAATGGAAATTTAAATGTAGAAGTGGGAGATTTCGCCCAATTTCCAATAGAATATGTTAAAGGTATGGCACCAAAAAATGAAAATGAGATCGCTCTCTCTTATATGAACGCAAATGAATTAAAAAAGAATATAGGGGATGAAATCGTTTTATTTGTAGAAGGAAAAGAGAAAATGCTAACTATTAGTGGTATATATCAAGATGTAACGAATGGAGGAAAAACAGCTAAAGCGAGTTTTTCTTACAATAAAGAAGATATATTATGGTACGTAGTAAATGTAGATATGAAACCCAAAGTGAATCTACAAGAAAAAGTGAAGGAGTATAAACAAAATTTAAATTCTGCAAAAATAACAGATACGGATAATTATTTATCTCAAACTTTAGGAGAGACAATCAAACAATTAAGACTGGTGACACAAGTGGCAATTTTGATTGCTATATTGATATCGGTTTTAATAACTGCGATGTTTTTTAAAATGTTATTGGTAAAAGATTCTTCGCAAATATTAATTATGAAAAGTATCGGCTTTTCCTACAAAGATATTCGTATACAATATGTTACTCGTTCTATTGCTATAGTATTAGTAGGTATTTTAACAGGGGCATTTATAGCTGCTACGTTTGGAGAAACACTAATAAGCTGGTTAGGTTCATTTATGGGAGCAGCTCACATAAAGTTTGTTGTTAATCCAATCATTTCTTATGTAATATGTCCAGCTATTTTATTTATATCTGTGACCGTAGCAACACTTTTTAGTAGTTTTACAGTGAAACAAAAAAATGATTTAAAGCTAAATGGGGAGTAGGAGGTGTGTAATTTGAAAAAAATTTTAGAAGTAAAACAATTAAATAAAAAATACGCAATGGATGGAAATAAAACTTGCCATATGTTAAAAAATATAAATTTAGAGATTTATGAGGGAGAGTTTATATCGGTCATGGGACCTTCTGGTTCAGGGAAATCGACGTTACTATATAATATTAGCGGAATGGATCAAATGTCATCAGGAAGTGTGAAAGTTGATAGTAAAGAAATAACATGTATGAAAGAAGAAGTGTTAGCAAAATTACGACTCAGCGAAATGGGATTTATTTTTCAACAGAGCAATCTTCTTAGAAATTTGAATCTTTTTGATAATATAGTTTTGCCTGCGTATTTAGCAAAAGTTGAGAGCAGGAAAATAATAAATAAACGTGCACTTGAATTGATGAAGAAAACGGGAATTAGTCAAATTGCAACTAATAATATAACTGAAGCATCAGGAGGAGAATTGCAAAGGGTATCTATTTGTAGAGCACTCATAAATAAACCTAATATTATTTTTGCTGACGAACCAACGGGTGCTTTGAATTTAAAAGCGACAGAAGAAGTAATGGATATTTTAGCAAATATAAACCGTATGGGAACTACAATTTTGCTAGTTACTCATGACGTAAAGGTAGCAGCTAAAACAGAAAGAGTTCTTTTTATGGTGGACGGAGAAATTGTTAGCGAAATACAGATGGGTAAGTATAGAAACGATGATTTGAAGGTGCGAGAAGAGCAGTTGTTAAAATGGTTAACTGTACTTGGATTTTAAAGAGATAATATTTTTGACTCCTATTGAATATAGGAGTTTTTCTTTGTTTGAAAGTTTAAAAAGAGATATAATAATTTTCTGACTATTGATTATGGAGGGGTATAAATGAAAAGTGAAACGTTACACACTCAAGAAGATATATTAAAAATGCTTGATTCATTATTAAGACCCGCAGTACCATTTTGGAATGAATTTTACACGAATAGAGAAAAGGATGTTCCTTTTTTTGCAAATGTTCCAGATGAGAATTTAGTTTCATATATACAAACAGAATGGATTTCAAAAGAGAAAGTGTTAGAGCTTGGATGTGGTCCAGGAAGAAATGCAATTTATTTAGCGAAACAAGGGTTTGATGTAACAGCCGTAGATTTGTCTATAGAAGGAATTAATTGGGCCAAAGAGAGGGCGTTAGAAAACGGAATAGAAATACAATTTGTTTGTGAATCGATTTTTAATTTGGATTTTCAAGATGAATATGATTTTGTATATGATTCCGGTTGCTTGCATCACATTCCACCACATAGAAGAATGAATTATGTTGATCTAGTTAAAAACTCATTAAAATCGGGTGGTTATTTCGGATTAACATGTTTTGCAGCAGGTGATTTGAATGAGCGAAATGGATCGGAAATAACGGACTGGGATGTGTATAGAGGATGGAGTTTACAAGGTGGTCTTGCATATTCAGAAGAAAAGTTAAGAGAGATATTTAAAGAATTTGAAGTAATTGAAATTAGAAAAATGAAGCAAATTGAACAACCAAATAATATGTTTGGAGAATCATTTCTTTGGACAGCATTATTTAAGAAGAAATAAAACATAGATAATTGACAAACTCATCGTTTTTATAGACAATACACTTATGAGAATATACGTTCGGTTTTATTGTCCGATGTATGTTTTGCATAAATACATAACAAGGGGATGTCTCTAAATGGGTAACACAAATCAAAAAATCACTACGTTTTTAATGTTTGAGGGCAAAGCTGAGGAAGCGATGAATTTTTACACATCGCTATTTAATCAATCAGAAATTGTAAGTATCTCTCGTTATGATGAGAATGGACCAGGTAAAGAGGGAACTGTAATTCATGCAACTTTTACGCTAAATGGACAAGAGTTCATGTGTATTGATAGTTATGTAAAGCATGATTTTACATTCACCCCAGCTATGTCTCTTTATGTAACTTGTGATACGGAAGAGGAAATCGAAACCGTTTTTAATAAACTAGCACAAGATGGAAAAGTTCTTATGCCTTTAGGTTCATATCCGTTTAGTAAAAAGTTTGGCTGGTTAAATGATAAGTATGGTGTGTCTTGGCAGTTAACTCTTGCTGGAGATGAATAATTAAAATAATATGGTGATATTAATGTTATAAAAAATAAAAGGGATGATACAAGATAAATATGTATCATCCCTTTTATTTTTTGTTTTACAACCGTCATCGGTTGTATTTATAACGACTTTAGGGGTGCTCTTTAAGTTTTTTATATAATATAAAACTGCTAATTTAATTTTTCAGCTTATCTAGTAATTGAATTCATTAACTGGAAGAAGTATTCAGGCTTATAAGTTTTATTTAGGTTATACCATGAATGTAACGTATCTGGTGCAAATACATCAATTTTTTTCAATACTTCCATTGCAAATTCCAGAGGAGCTACTCCTGATGCAGTAATCAAATTTTCATCACATACTGCAGGTTCCATCTTATAAAGTTGTTCTCCTTTATAATTAGGACAAACCATTTTAATATATTCTAAATCATTGCTTGTATGTTTTCTAGAATCTAGGTATCCAAAATTCGCTAACCCCTCAGTTGCACCACAAATGGCAGCAACAATAGTGCCGAGTTTTAACGCTTCACCAATTTTTTTTAAGATAGGGTGATGAATGCTTTCCCCCCAAGTAGTCCCTCCAGGTAAAACTAAAAGATCGTTACTCTCAAGAGTACATTCATCCAGGGAAATATCTGGCTTTATGCTCAGTCCTCCCATCGTAGTAATAATTTCATTATTAGCTCCTACTGTAACTACCTTTAAAGGGGCTAACTCTTTTTTGAAATATCTTCCTGAGTTTAGTTCTGCAATTAAATGTCCATATTCCCAGTCTGACATCGTATTAAATACATAAAGATAAACTTTTTTTGTTTGCATACAATAACACTCCAATCACAATTGAGTTTTTCAAAAAAATATTAATAAATAAATTTTACAATATTTATCATTTGAATTTAACCTATTTCCTTAAGAATTCTTTAAAAAATAATTTGGATACTTTATTTGAAGGTATGGTTTACGAATTAAACAACCTTCAAAAATATAATAGTTGAAATTTGTTGGTTTTAGAATGAAGAAATTAGGCTCAATATACCAATTTAATTATTCATAATTGAGTTGTGGTATAATTTACATACAGGGGGAAAGTAGATGACACAACATAAAGAAGAGCAAATGAATGAGGCATTAGCATTATTTTACTTTGCATATAAAACTTTTACAGAAAAACCAGATGAAATAATAAAAGAGTATAGTATACAGCGTGTACATCATAGAATTCTGTTTTTTATCGCTCGTTTTCCAGGGCTTAGTGTAAATGAGCTGCTATCACTTTTAGAAATAAGTAAACAAGCTCTTCACGGACCGTTGCGCCAACTGTTAGATAAAGGACTTATTGAGAGTAATGAAGCTGCACATGATCGTCGTGTGAAACAGCTGTCTTTAACAGAAGAAGGAACAGACTTAGAGAAAAAACTGAGCGATGTTCAAAGAGAACAAATGGGAGCTATTTTCTCACAGTTTGGCGAATCATGTGAAGAAAATTGGCATCAAGTTATGAATGAAATGGCAAATAGCCGTTCAGGATTTGATGCATGGACGTCTAAGCGTGAAATACCAGTAGAATAAAAGATAGAAACAGTATCTTGTTTTGTAGTTTGAAAAATCATAAATTTTTATCTGTATATTTGGCAACTATGGATAAAAAATTCACATTGCCAAAAACTTTATATGTGTACGTATTGAAATTTTAAAATTCATATTTCCGAGAGGGGAATTATAATGATAAAACTTGTACTCATTCGTCACGGACAAAGTTTGTGGAATCTTGAAAATCGATTTACAGGATGGACAGATGTGGATTTATCAAAGAATGGATTAAGTGAAGCGAGAGAAGCAGGAACAATATTAAAAAAGAATGGATATACATTTGATGTTGCGTATACCTCGGTACTAAAACGAGCAATTCGTACATTATGGATTGTACTGCATGAAATGGATCTCACTTGGGTCCCTATACATAACTCATGGAAGTTGAATGAACGCCATTATGGTGCACTACAAGGATTGAATAAAGACGAAACTGCAAAAAAATATGGAGATGAACAAGTTCATATTTGGAGAAGAAGTATAGATGTGAGACCGCCTGCACTTACTGAAGATGATCCTCGATATGAGGCGAACAATCCAAGATATAAAACGTTAAAAAAAGATGAATTCCCATTGACTGAATGTTTAGAGGATACGGAGAAAAGAGTAGTTGATTATTGGCATTCAGAAATTGCACCGTCATTAAAAAGTGGTGAGAAAGTAATTATTTCATCGCACGGTAATACAATTCGTTCGCTAGTGAAATACTTAGACAATCTTTCAAGTGATGGTGTGGTTTCATTAAATATTCCAACTAGCATTCCGCTTGTTTATGAGTTAGATGAAAAATTACGTCCGATTCGTCATTATTACTTAAGTATGGATGGAGAAGTACCTGAAGGGGAAATTCCGAAACATATTTCTTTTTAACATGAAAATTTGAAACGCATGCTTGTCTACATATACAATGTAGATTCATGATAAAGTGAAACTTTAATCAGTGGAGGGTGTTCATCCCGCACTGATTATTAGCCTTCACCAATCGGGCTTTTTATGGGCAGTTGATCCCTCACCTAACGTCTTTGCTTTCGCTGAATTTTGAGGTGGGGGGTCTTACTGCCCGTTAATGCGGGATAAAAGACGTGGCCTGCTTCTAATGTATATGCGATGGTGCTAACTTTAGAAGGTTGTCCACGTCTTTTGTCATAAAGAGAGCTGTTTGTGCATGTAATGGTATCGTGAGTAGTTTTGGAATGGAGGGTGATGTGATTGACGATCTCTAACATTCGAATTGGCTTATTTATTTTAGCAATCGTCTTTATTGTTCTTGTTTTCTTTTATTGGAGAAATGAAGAGTTGTACGAGGAGAAGAAACAACGAATTCGAAAAACGTGGTACGGTTTGTTCATAACATCAGTCACAGTTTATTTCATGATAAAAGGAATAGATTTAACCCTCTGGAAAAATCTTTTAATGTTTACTGCGATGGTAATTTTCGTTGATATTGCATTCATTTTGACACCAAATATTTCAGAAATATGGGGCGCAAAATTCAGCGATATTGGAAAGACGGTCCAATCAATTAAAAGGTCATTAATTGCTTCAAAAGCAAGAGGAGAAATATATACGACAATTATTCAAAATGTGAATCCAACAGCCTTTGGGACAATGGAATGGCATACGGAAGAGGAATATACAAAAAGCTTAAACACATTTTTAGATTCATATGGGGAAAAGATTGGTGCGAAAATTGTTGTATTTGAAGCGGTGAAGGAATTAAATACAAACTTTCGTGGTATCCGCTCTCAATTTAGTATTATTGTTCCATTAGAACACATCGAGCAATTGAATGAGCAGAAAGCGGTGCAAGTAGAAAATGTCGGAATTATACCAGCAAAAATAGTTAGTGATGTTTTCATTGTTATTGATGGGAAGAAAAATAACCTTCAAGATCGAGATTTTGAAAATGTATATAATTTAACAATTCATCATAGTTATTTTAGTAAATAAGGACAGAATCTTTTTCTGTCCTTTTCACCTATACATAAAGGGAGAACAAATTCAGACAAGCTTGTATAAAATTGGACAATCATTCCTACACTAGCACGTAGAGGTGATTGTAGTGATAAAAGATTATGACAATGATTTTTTTAAAGAAGATAATGAAGATACAACAGATTTCTCTTTAATAAAAGGAGATACTTTGCAGCAAGTAGAAGAGTTAGAAGAAGAATTAAAAAGAAAATGATACGTGTACACTCTGTCTGCATTTGCTATATAATATAAATAAAAGGTTGTATCTTTTTGAAAAGGGGGAGAAGAGATGGCAGAAGTAAATGCTCAAAAATCTTCGTTTTTTAAAACTAAAAAAGAAGAATCAAATACAGATTTCTCTCTTGTGAAAGGTGCATTAACAGAAAATATAAATCGTTTAGAAAAACTTATGGATAGTAATAGTTCGAAATATGCTCGAGTGAAAAAAATACAGGAAAATGCATAAGAGCATTTTCCTGTATTTTTTTATTTTGCATTAAACTTTTCTTTTACTTTTGAAGGTAAATCCGCTTTTTGAATTTCTTCATAGGATTTTACTTCAATCGATGATATTTCATTTTTATCTTTATTTTCTTGGTCTACATAAATGCACAAAAATGCCTTTTCATTTAATTTTTGATCGTTTGATTGTTTTTTATTTCTAAATGTAATTTGTTTTCTTACTCCATCTTCATCATATGCCGGCAATGTGTAGTTCCGTAAGTTTCTACCTTCTATCTTTTCAATAAACCCTTCACCTTTTATCTGTACGTAATATACATCCTTACCGATTCTATTTAGAGAAGCTCTTTCGCACCCGATAGTTAAGTTGCAAAATAATAAACTTAGTGTAATAACAGATAAAAATTTTTTCATTTTCATTATCTCCTTTAAATTATGTATTTAAAGTATGCGGTTATTTTTTAAATAGAAAAATCGATTTTGATTACAGCACTCTTACAATCTTGTAAGAGTATAGCTTATTTACACTAAATTAAAAAATATGAGGATGGAATGAATAGGTTATAATGAATTTTTGAAATCTTAAAATAAAAGTAAAATAATGAATCATGGTATAATAATAAAGGACGTACATATTATTTTGTCAATTGGAGAGGAGCTTAAAAATGTATTCTACTTTAGAACAATTAACAAAGCACCCTGTATTTTATCATTTTGCAGAAATTTCAAAGATTCCTAGAGGATCAGGTAATGAAAAAGAAATTAGTGATTACTTAGTGAGTTTCGCAAAGGAACGTAATTTAGAAGTTATTCAAGACGAAGCGTTAAATGTCATTATAAAAAAAGAAGCTACTTCTGGTTATGAGAATGTTCCAGCTATTATCATTCAGGGGCACTCTGATATGGTGTGTGAAAAAAACCAAGCGACAGTTCATGATTTTGAGAAAGATCCAATTGAATTAAGAATTATTGGAGATATGTTATATGCAAATGAAACTACTTTAGGTGCTGATAATGGTATTGCCGTTGCATATGCATTAGCATTATTAGATTCAACAGACATCCCGCATCCAGCTTTAGAAGTTGTTATTACAACTGAAGAAGAAACGACAATGGGCGGTGCATTCGCTGTTGATTCAAATCATTTTGATGGAAAAATATTTATTAATATTGATTCTGAAGAAGATCATAAATTACTAGTGAGTAGCGCAGGTGGTGCGAAAGCAGTTGAAACGATTTCAGTGATTTGGGATGAAGCGTCAGTAGATATGGACACATACCGACTATATGTTGGGGGACTTAAAGGTGGACATTCTGGTTTGGAAATTGATAAACAACGCGGTAATGCGAATAAAGTATTAGGACGAGTTTTACGTGATTTATCACTTCACATTCAGTTTAATATGAGTGAAGTTCATGGCGGCTTAAAAACAAATGCAATTCCGCGTGAAAGTGTAGCTACAATTTTATTACGTGCAGAAGATGTACAGCAAGTAGAAGAAAAACTAAAATCATGGACACGTATGTTACAAGAAGAGCTACGTGCTGTTGATCCGGATGTTCATGTTTCACTTACAAAAGTAGAAGAAAAGGCGGGAAAAGTCTTTTCTAAAGAAACACAAAAACAGCTTATTTCTTCATTATTCTTAATTCCAAATGGTATACAAAGTATGAGCATGGATATTAAAGGTCTTGTAGAAAGCTCAACTAATTTAGGAGTTATTCAAACACTGCAAGATGAGATTAAATTACGAAGCGAAGTGAGAAGTTCTGTAAGTAGCTTAAAACAACATATTGTAGATGAAATTAAGTATATTGCGGAATTAGTAGGGGCAACATTTGAAAAAGAGTCTGAATATCCAGAGTGGCCATATAATCCTAATTCGCCTATCCGTAATTTATTCGAAAAAGTGCACCAAGAAAAATACAGCAAAGATGCTGAAATCTTCGCAGTACATGCAGGAATTGAGTGCAGTGTATTTGTTCAAAAAATGCCTGAGTTAGATGCTATTTCATTCGGTCCAGATATCTTTAATGTTCACACTCCAGATGAACATATTAGTATTTCTTCTGTTGTGAATAACTGGGGATTTTTCGTTGATGTAATGCAGGGAACGAAAGAATTAGCTAAGTAATAAAAGACGGAATAAAAAGCAGCCTAAATTTATAGGTCGCTTTTTTGTATAGAATTTTATGTGAAGCAAAATAATGGCCAAGAAATTTACCTATTGTTGATTTAAAATAAAGTTTGATAAAAAGATCTATTTTGCAGAGTATCTCTTTCTTCAACAATCGGGCCATTTAATTGAATAAGACTACACAAAAAGTCGCTTTCCCTTACCTAAGGAAAGCGACTTTTTAGATTGATTTTCCCCTTGTTATCAAGCTTTTTACTTTAAGTTCCTTTGACTAATAAGGTTTACTTAAGTAAAATAAGGTATATTATATTTGTTGAATAGATTCTCTTTAAAGATAAGAAAAGTAGGTGAACAAAGTGGGGAAATATCAATTGGATTACAAAGGACAGGCAGCTGTGGCAAAGTTTCATGAAAAACAGACGCCTGCCAAATTTGATAAAAAGCAGCAACTTGAAAAATTGCGTGCGGAGTATTTGAAAAAGAAGCAAAAACAAACAGATAAATAATATGTTAAGTTTTTCTGGATTTTCTGTATATAGTGCAAACTAACACAAGAAAATAGGTAAGTTATTCATCGTTCAAATATATACAGGCTATTTTTTCAAACCTCTTACTTAATGAACTAACGTATGCGTTAGTTCATTAAGAATAACTAAAAAGTCGATTCCTTGAGATGGAAATCGGCTTTTTTAATAAGTGACATTTCCTTAGCGTTGTAAATCCGCATTTTCCTGACGCTACCCCAAGAAGTAATTGAGGATAATGTATCTACCACAGTCGGGCGCTTTAATTGAGTAAGGTTCACAAAATCATCAAACTTTTTTCTATTCGCTCTTTTATCAAGGTTTATTAAGTTAATTTAATCAAACTTTATTCAAAAGCTACACCTATGTAAAAGTTCTGCTGTAATATTATATCCTCTTGATAAGGAGAAAGTATTACTACACAAGTGTCATGTGAATTTCATGTACCGTAATTTAAATAAAAAAATAAAGAGTTTCAAAAAAATATAAAATGGTTTTCTTGTCCGCATTCTCGGATTTATTATAACTTGGTTAATTTGACTTGTGTAATTTATTACGTTATGATTTTTCATTATAACTGAAAGGCTTGAAGATAATGATTCGTCGTTTGAAAAAGTTTAAAAATGTCGCTGTCGTATTAAGCTTCTAAGTAAATTGCAAAAATCTACAATACTTAGAAGCGAGGAATATAGTTATGAAGCATCCATTATTTAATCATTGGTCTGAAACAAAGTATTTAAAAGATATAGTAACAAATCCACTCATTGAAGTAGGAGAGTACTCCTATTATTCAGGGTATTATGGAAATCAAAATTTTGAAGATGGTTGTGTAAGGTATTTATGGGGCGATGCTAAGTCCCAAGCACTTTTCAATCCAATTGAACAGATGGGTTGGCATCTTGATAAACTTATTATTGGAAATTATGTTTGTATTGCAAGTGGCGTTATCATTTTAATGGGTGGTAATCATAATCATCACTCAGAATGGATTACAGTGTATCCATTCGCTGAGCAAATCGGACAATCTTATGAACCAAAGGGTGATACAGTCATTAAAAGTGATGCCTGGATTGGTATGAATGCTATAATAATGCCTGGCGTTACAATCGGTGAAGGTGCAATTGTTGCGGCAGGATCTGTCGTATGTAAAGATGTTCCGCGATATACAATAGTGGGCGGTAATCCTGCTAAGGAAATAAAAAAACGGTTCACTGATACAGAAATTAATATGCTAATGGAAATGCGTTGGTTTGATTGGGATAGAGAATTGATTAAGAAGGCAATTCCTCTTTTATCTAGTCCAGCCATTGAACCATTATTTGATTTTTATAAAAATGAAGTAAAAAATAAATAAATCAGCTAGAAAAACTACATTCAATATAGGATGTAGTTTTTTTATTATTTGTACTAGAAACAATTATGAAATAATCTCCCCATTATGGTTTAGTTTTTATAAATTATCTTAAGAAAAATTAAGAAATATAACCAGTAGTTCTTAATATGTTTTATTTATAATTCAAATGATTGCACAAAATTGTTTCTTCATTTTCCCTTCAAGGTGTTCCATCGCGAATTACTCGCCCGGAGGTAGAAAAGGTAGTTTATATGTTAGAAGTTTCAGCGATACTCTAAAAGCATCCACCTGAAGTATCTAGTGGGCAGCAACATGTGTACTTGTGCATGAGCCGGCCATTATACAGTTTATAAAATCTGCAGCAATGATTCTTTTTTTGAGATAGCGAAAATGGATTTTTTTATGCAATTCATTTTGTTTTCTTAACAAAATACGTAGTGCTTTCTTATCTTAACGGGGAACAAATTTATTACTTAGATGGTCTATTACGTGTATTCCTAAAAATGGATGTCCAAATTGAATACAATATATCCCGTTTGATATCTATTTTTATGTATTGCAAAAATATGAAAGGACTTATTATTTTGAAAAATAAAAGGATATATATTGGTGGGGTACAAGTTTAATACTTTTACAGATGAGGCATTGCAAGTGGAAACGAAAAAGAAAAAGAAACAACCCAAACGGTAGCTTATCAATCATAGAGACGTAGGAGGATATATATGATAAAACAAGTCGTAGACGTAAAAACATTCAAAAAGTGTACGGTAAAAAAGGTGAGAATCAATCACACGCATTAAAAGGTGTTTCATTCTCGATTCAAGAGGGGGAGTTTGTTGGGATTATGAGGCCATCTGGTTCTGGCAAAACGACATTATTAAATGTAATTTCAACTCTTGATAAAGCGACAGGTGACGTTATTGAAATTGCAGGAACGGATATTACGAAAATGAAGCAAGGTGAGCTTTCTGATTTCCGTTTGCAAAAGTTAGGATTCATTTTCCAAGACTTTAATTTATTAGAGAATTTATCTATTTACGAAAACATTGCACTTCCATTATCCCTTCAAGGTGTCCCATCACGAAAAATTGGGCCGAAAGTAGAAAAGGTAGCTGATATGTTAGGGATTGTAACAATACTTCAAAAGTACCCATCTGAAGTATCTGGTGGACAGAAACAGCGTTCAGCAGCAGCACGTGCGTTAGTGCATGAGCCTGCAATTATTTTAGGGGACGAGCCAACAGGAGCTCTTGATTCTAAAAATGCAACTAGTTTACTTAATGCGATGACAAATTTAAATAAAGAACAAGGCGTATCGATTATGATGGTTACGCATGATCCATACAGTGCAAGTTACTGTCAGCGTATTTTATTCATTCAAGATGGTGAGTTATATAAAGAAATTTACCGTGGTGGTAAACGTGAAGAGTTTTATAAAGAAATTTTAGACGTGCTTGCAGATTTAGGCACACAAAAAGTGTAAGAAAGGAGGTTTGGGCATGTTATTTAAACTTTCCATGTCAGGGTTGAAAAGTAAATTGCAAGATTATATTGTATTACTTATTGGTCTTATTGTATCTATTTCTACTTTCTATATGTTTCAAACGCTATCACTAAATAAAGTGTTCCTTGAATCTAATGCAAACATTGGTCCTATTGTATTAATATTCCAAATAGGTTCCTCTTTATTAGCGATTGTAACATTTTTTTACATTATGTATGCAAACTCTTTCTTATTATCTCTTCACCAAAAAGAGTTTGGTATGTATATGATGTTAGGAGCAAAAAAGTATAAAGTTACATTACTGATGTTCCTTGAAACAATTATATTAGGTGCGGCGTCACTTGTGATTGGGATTACAAGTGGTGTAGGACTTGCAGAAGGTATCGGACAGTTATTAATGAAACAATTGGAGTTGACTGGAGAAGGTTACCAAGCTTTGTACATTCCATCAATGGTCGTTACTTGCATCTTCTTCTTTGCATTATTTGTACTATCAGCAAGTATGAATAGTATTAAATTGTCACGTATTTCTATATTACAACTTGTACATGCAGGTGCACAAACAGAGCGTGGCGCGGTAAAAGGAAAAATGACAGTTGTAGTTGCATTACTTGGTCTGATTTTGTTAGGTATTGGTTATGCATCATTGCTCTATATACCACAGGCAAAAAATCTAGGAACCGTTCCTACATTAATGGCTCTTGGATTAATCGCAGCAACTGTTAGTACTTACATGTTGTTTGGATCACTTCTCCCAGTTATGATAAAAAAATAAAAAGTAATAAAAAGCGTAGTGAAAAAGGGCTTAATGCTTTTACCTTTGCTCAATTAAACTTCCGCATTAATGGCTTAACAAATGTGCTTGCGACGGTAGCAATCTTAGTAGCCCTTGGAGCAGGTGGAATTGCGTGTGGTATGGCATTTAAAAATGACGTTTTAAAGCAGACTGATAAAGGAACAATTTACGATTCGGTAGTTCATAATCCAACAGCAGAAGAAAAGAACATTTTGAGTAGTATTTTATTTCAAGAGAAACTTGAATATCGTTACAAAGTAGATGATAAGTATGTTTATTATATAAAAGAAGAGCTAGAGAACAATCATCCTTTAGTAACAGACAGAAAAAATGAGAAGATAATGAAAGTTTCAGAAGAGATTCCCATGGATGCATTTGCATTGTCAAGACAATGGGGTAAAGAGGATGCAAAATCAAAACAATGGAGCGACGCTTTCGAAACAATTCAGCCAAATTATATATATCCTGATCATAAAATAAAAATTGTAGATCAAAACATATACGATAGTATGAAAGGTAAAGAAAGTACTGTGTTTATTGGGAAAACAGATGATTTTGAAGCATATTTAAAAGAATGGAAAAAACTTGATGAATTACAGGTAGTTAAGTATAAAAATGTGAAATCTGAAGAGCTGTATAGTAAGTATCAACAATATATTGCAAATTAAGGTTTTTCCAGCGGACAAATGTTTATGGGGTTCTTCGTTGGAATTGCGTTTTTAGCAATGATGGCAAGTTGCTTAATGTTTAAAATTCTATCTGGTGCATCTAAAGATAGTATACGTTACCAAATGCTTCGTAAAATTGGTGTTCGCCAGGAATTATTAACACAATCGATTTATAAGGAGTTATCCTTCGTATTCTTAGTCCCAGCAATTATCGGGATTGTTCACATATTAGTTGGTATGAATATGTTTGGCCCTCTTTTAATCGATCCGTATTTTCGTATTTGGTTACCAATTGTTATTTTCATAGTGATTTACTCGATTTACTACTGGATTACAGTTCAATTGTATAAAAGAATTGTACTTCCGAAAGAAGGTTAATGTAATAATGTTATGTATACTAAGTATCATCATAATTGGCCCCCGTTATGATGAAGTGAAAAAATATCATGTAAGCAAAATAGAAAGTGGATTTGAGATACAAATATGCAGCAATGAGCGGCAGAAAGTGTTAGAAAAAAAGTAAATACAAGTAGGGGCGCATTTCATGTATAACTTACAAGAAGATATGTATGAGCAATTAAAAAAGAAAAATACTATTCTTTCTATATCTTAATAATGAAGGGAAAAGAAGAGGGAAAATAGCATCGTTCCTACATTGAGTACTACTTTAACCTTATTTGTAGGAACTCTTGCACTATCCCCCTTACAATAAAATTGAATAATCATCCAATATTAATTGTTAACTATTATCGGAATTTTGACAGGATAGAACAATTTTTAAAAAAATATCTTGTATTCATTGTGTCTATTATAGCTATTATTTAAAATTGGGTTTGCACCAAAAGAGTGTAAATAAA
Source organism: Bacillus sp. FSL E2-0195 (assembly GCF_038003645.1). NCBI lineage: Bacteria > Bacillati > Bacillota > Bacilli > Caryophanales > Bacillaceae > Bacillus > Bacillus sp. FSL E2-0195. Next base: position 2,344,238 of record NZ_JBBOPN010000001.1, read on the forward strand.
CATAAAACTTGTAAACTTTATTCATCATAAGGATTATCGTTTTAGAAAAGGAGTGTGTGTTGAAAAAATTTTTAAAGGTAATTTTAATCTTATTAGTAATATTTATAGGAATTATGTTGGGAAGCATAATTTTAAATAAAACATATCATACAGAGTTTAAGTCTTTAGATAACACGGATCAAAACATGTTAAAAGAATTATCTTCTATTTATAAGAGCTTCGAAGAATCGAGTGATAAACTTTGGAATGAAGATTATCGCTTCGAAAAAATGCCATTGGTTCTGATACGTAGTAATAAAGACGGGGGATTCTTTAGACAAGAAGCTTATGCAGTTAATGTAACGGGATTAGAAAATAGTATTTTTGCAAAGGAAATAAAAGTCTCAAATTCTCTGCATCTATCTAAAGTCTATCGCTTAACTCGTTTTGATTTTAGAACTATTTCTACCTGGATTCCTTGGAACTTTGGGACAATAAATATTAACGATATGGATGTATTTTATTTAAAATATCATCCTAAAATGTTTAGTAATCCAGATTTATATTTTGATTTTTCATCTTTCTTATTACATGAAGGTTTTCATGCTTATAAACAAAAAGATTGGACATATGATGCAAATGGTGGAGAGTCTATTCACGAATATCCGATTAATAAAGAAAATTACGCGCTAATGGGATTAGAATTTAAGCTATTAGATAAAGCAATGATTGATACGAACCCAGAAAGTATTAATCAGGCATTATATGATTGGACAATTGTACGTAACTATCGCTATAAAAAATGGCCTCAATTAATTGGAGAAACAAAAACTGAAGCAATAGAAGGTTCAGCACGATATTTAGAGTATCGTTATAGTAAATTAACTGGTGGAAATCTTATGGTACTTGCAAAGAAACAGAAGCCATATCATGTTACTTTTATGGAGGCGTTCAACTTCATTGCTAATGGACAGGCAGAATCTCCAAGGTTTTTAGAGCGGAATATGAGATATGAGACTGGTTCAGCCCTTGAATTAAGCATGGACAAAGTAAATATTCCATGGAAAGAAGCTATTGAAGATAGTGCAATCAAACAAGGAAAGACACCATATGAAGTATTAAATAAGTACTTTAATATAAATAATACGCCCACAATTGAAAATAAAATCAAAGAAATTAAAGAGAACAATGACTATGAAACACTTTTAGAACAAGGAGAAAAACTGGTGAAAATAAGTAACGAGTAAAGAAAATACGATTTGAAAAAGAATTTTCTTTAAAGAGCGTATTGAAGAGGATTCTTTTTTCATTTTATAAGTTATATACACTACCGGTGTAATCAAAAAAATTAATTAAAAGAAGGAATCTCAAAATAATTTTTTTTATTAAAAGCTAAATTTAATGAAGAAGAAAAATTATTAATTGTAAATGGATCTAAAGAAAATTTTGAACAATATTTAAGACGTTATCTTTTATATCGATTATGTTACTTTTGGTCATTCAATTGCAGGTTTACAAAAAAGAGGATAGAAATGTACCGTCTGCTTATGCTTTTAGTTGTTCAATATGAGAAAAATGTGGAGGAATCATATGGAGTCAAAAATTCTTATTGTTGATGATGATAAAGAGATTAGAAATCTTATCTCTGTATATTTGGAAAATGAAGGTCTGAAAAATTAAAAGGCAGAAGATGCTATTGAAGCGTTAGAACTGTTAGAAGAAAAGCGATTCGATCTTATTATTTTGGATGTTATGATGCCTAATATGGATGGCATTGAAGCGTGTATGAAGATTAGGGAAGAACGAAATATGCCTATCATTATGCTTTCTGCAAAATCAGAGGATATAGACAAAATTCAGGGTTTAGCCTCTGGTGCCGATGATTATTTATCAAAACGGTTTAATCCGTTGGAGTTAATCGCTAGAGTAAAATCCCAATTAAGAAGGTTTAAAAAATATAATACAAATACAGATAATGATAAAAGTGTCCTAGAAATTGGTGATTTGACCGTAAATACAGATACACGTCAAGTATGGATAAGAGGCACGGAAGTAAGGCTAACTCCAAAAGAGTTTGATATACTCGAACTACTTGCTCGTAACAAAGGGATTGTTCTGAGTGTTGCAAAAATATATGAAGCAGTTTGGAAAGATGCTTTTTATAAATCGGATAATACCGTCATGGTGCATATTACAAAAATAAGAGACAAAATTGAAGAGGATTCTAAACATCCAATTTATATTAAAACTGTTTGGGGAATTGGGTACAAAATATGAAGAAGGTTAGTTTTAGAAATAAGATAATAATAAAACTTCTTGGTGCTGTTGCAGTTAGTTTTTTTGTTTCGTTTGGTTTAACAATCCTCACTTTTATATATATTATAATACCATTAAATCTAAATCACTATCTTGATGATCTTAGTACATTTGAAAATAATATACTTACATTTCTTATATTTGCGTTAGCGATCTTTACTTTTATAATCATTTTTTTAATATTGGTTCGAAAGAAAATAGTATATTTGAAGCTCATTTCTGATAATGTGAATGATATTGCCAATGGAAAACTGGGTTTGACAATTGAGATTGAGGGAAAAGACGAATTGACCCAACTTGCTCAAAATATTAATTATATGTCCAAGGAATTGGAGAATACATTTGAACAGGAAAGACGATTGGAACGTACAAAAAATGAACTCATAACCAATGTATCTCATGACTTACGCACACCATTGACATCTATTATCGGCTATGTAGATTTATTAAAAAGAGGGCAATACGACAGTAAAGCACAATTACAGGAGTATCTCGAAACCACTTATTTAAAATCACAGAGATTGAAATATCTAATTGATGAACTATTTGAGTACACCCGTTTATCAGACATCGATGCCAGATTAAACCTTAATGAAGTTGATGTATCAGGTTTGTTGGAGCAAATAGTTGGAGAATACACTCCTATATTTGAATAGGAAAGTTTAATTGTTCAAAAATCAATAACGGAAGAAACAATACCTATTCTTATGGATGTAGAAAAAATGGTACGTGTTTATGAAAATCTGTTTATAAATGCGATAAAGTACAGCATGAAGCCATCCGAATTATCAATATGTCTTGAAGTAATAGATAATAAAGCAATTTTGAAAGTATCAAATAAAGCTGAGAAACCACCTGTTAGCGATCCAAATAAATTGTTTGAGAGATTTTTCAGGGGTGATAAGGCCAGAAAAGGTGATCAAGGAAATGGACTGGGACTTGCTATCTCAAAAAGAATTGTTGAACTTCACAATGGTAATATACATGCAGAATATAAAGAAGGTTGGATAGCCTTTATTGTTGAACATCCGATCATATAGAATGGCTTATGGAATGAAAGGTTCCATAAGCTTTTTTAAAACTTAAGAAACTTCTTAAGTTAATAATTCAAGTAAGCCATTCATAGTAGACATGATACTGACAAATTAATTTGTTTATTATTATAAAGTAATTAACAGAATAGAGGGAAAGTTCATTGATATGAACAATGGAAAAGACGATAGTAAATTTAGCAACCAGTGTGTTTCGGTATTCAACCGGGGCACACTGGTTTTATTTTTTTATAAATGTGGAACAAATGTATTACTTAGATTGTCTATTAAGTGTAATCCTAAAAGATATGAAAGTACAGATCATTTCGAAAAATACAAAGGTATTAAAAAGAGGGATATGTGTGGGAACACTAAGTGTCAGTGTGCCTAAAAGGGTGGGATGAGATGGTCTATATGAAAGTGGTTCTAATGTCTTATATGTATATAGAATTTGATAACGCTGTCTATTTTTTGGAGGATTATGTTAAAATAACGTTTTTTTGAGTACAAAGATATTGGAGGTAACAGAAGTGAAAAGTATGTTTTGCAAGAGATTTATTACAATAGTAACAGTGCTTACACTATTTTGTAGCATGGCCGTTACATTTGGAAGAGCATCAGCGGAAACAGTTCCTGCTATAGACGTAGAAGCAGGATCAGCAATTTTAGTAGAAGCAAATTCCGGGAAAATTTTATATCAAAAAAATGCAGATGAATCATTAGCAATTGCTAGTATGACAAAAATGATGAGTGAATACTTAGTTCATGAAGCGGTGGATAAAGGAAAACTTAAATGGGATCAAAAAGTTAAAATTTCTGAATATGCATATAAGATTTCGCAAGATCGCTCATTATCAAACGTTCCATTAGAAAATGGTGGCTCTTATACGGTCAAAGAGTTATATGAGGCAATGGTAATTTACTCTGCAAACGGTGCAACAATTGCTTTAGCTGAAGAGATTGCTGGAAAAGAAGTCAATTTCGTGAAAATGATGAACGATAAATCAAAAGAGTTTGGAATGAAAAATTATAAATTTGTAAACTCTACAGGTTTAACAAACCATGATTTAAAAGGACATCACCCAGAAGGGACAACTCCAGACGAGAAAAATAAAATGTCCGCAAGAGATTGTGCGATTTTAGCACATCGTCTTATTCAAGATTTCCCGAAAATATTAGATACAGCAAAAATCCCTAAAAAAACATTCCAAAAGGGTGGCAAGTATCCGATTGATATGACGAACTTTAACTGGATGTTAAAAGGCTTAATTAAGCAATACGAAGGTGTAGATGGGTTAAAAACAGGAACTACTCCAGAAGCCGGAGATTGTTTTACTGGTACAGTAGAAAAAAACGGTATGCGTCTAATCTCTGTAGTTATAAAAGCAAACTCTCATACAGCACGTTTTGATGAAACAAAGAAATTATATGATTATGGATTTGCGAATTTTGAAGTGAAGAAGGTCTATGGAAAAGATTCAGTAGTAAAAGGTCATGAAACAGTGCGAGTAGCAAATGCAAAGGACAAAGATATAGTTGTTCAAACGAAGCGAGCTGTTTTACTTCCAATGCCAAAGGGCAACAAAGATGTTTATAAAAAAGAATTTAAAGTATCGAATAAAGAACAAGAAGCGCCTATTAAAAAAGGTGTAACAATTAGTCAAATGATTATATCGCCTAAAGATATTACAGATCCTGGGTTCTTATCAGGTAAATCATTACAAGTAGACCTTGTAACAAAATCTGAAGTAGAACAAGCAAATTGGTTTACACGTTTTATGCGCGAAATAGGATCTTTCTTTAGCGGTATGTGGAATAGTGCGGTTGATATAGTAAAAGGCTAATTTTGTAGGATAAAACTAAATATTAGCCTGAAATAAAAGGTTTCAAAGTATTATAGATTCTTATGTGGATGGCTTGGAATGGAAGATTGCATTAATTCTCAAATCTGGTTCTTCGGAACTTTCGGTATTGCAATCAAGCTAAGATAAATTTGTATCCATATAATCAAAAAACGCTATTCTTTTTGTAGAAATATACAGAAAGGATGGCGTTTATTATGAATTGTTCGATTCAAAGGGTTCTGGTGCAAGGCTAGTTTAATAAAGTTACATGATGAAAACACATTCATTATTCCATCAAGTGACAATAAAAATAAATACCTGGTACTTATTCCTGTTATTAAATTTTATAAAAATTTAATAAAATCTTTTCTTTCTATTAAATATTTTGTTTTAAATTATTTATATAAAGAAATGGAGGCCAGAAAATGAATTTTTTAAAGAAATTTAAGTATCTCTTTATAGCGTGTATCCCTATGTATATAGTTATTCTTTAATTTCAATCGAATAAAAAAGCAAGGTATTCGAGAAAAAAGTACGGTACCATACAGAGAAAACGCTCTCCCATACAAAAGTAAATTGTACCGAAAGTGATAAAAGCGAATGTTATATGGAGGGAACCCACTAATAATTTCACCTGAAAATCGGTAATTAATGAAACAAAGAATAACAAAATGATACATGATTACGAGTTAATATCCCAAAAAGATAGGATTACTAGTGACAATCTTTGATACTGACAAGTGAGGTGACGTCGATGAGAGGGCCATTAATAAAAAGTGGAGTATTTATTTTAGTTTTAACAGGAGGGCTATATCTTACAAAATACGCATATGACCATCATACTAACCGAGTTAAAGTAAGAGACACGATTCAACAAATATCAATAGAGCATGGTATACCACCATGGATTCCTTTATCTATTGCATTCCATGAAAGTAAGTTTGATCAAAATGCAGTCGGAGATCAGGGCACATCATTTGGACTGTTTCAGCTCCATCGAGGTGGACTAGCACCTAAAGATTTAACGAACGAAGATTTGAAAAATATAGAAACTAATACTCGAATTGCAATATCTAATATGAAAAATGCATATAACCGTGGTTTACAGCAAAATTTAAAAGGACCAGAGCTATTAAAACATGTTGCTAATACCTCAGGGTGGCCTGGGAATAAGGGTGTTCAATGGACAAATAAGCAGACAGACTATAACGAGGGGTTAGAAAACAGTTTTAAAATGTTTTCTAAACGACAATACGATTTTATAGAATGAAATTTCTTTTTTCTTTCTATTATTATATAACTTACGCCTAAATACGAAAGTTTCCTAAAACAGATACATAGATTGACTTTGTACTGCTTATATTAGGAATTTAAAGAAACAATATGTATAATTCTCCCACTACAATAGTATAGTGGCCTTTATTAACAGCAAAATCTACAATTTATAAGGAGAACATTTTATGAGTAAGAGAATAAAAGAATTAGATTCCATACGAGGGTTAGCGGCACTGACAGTGGTATTTGGACATTTTTGTTTAATGCTACCATCGTTGCCTAATTCTATTAAATTTTCTCCGCTTAGGTTTTTATGGGCTGGCGGGGAAGCTGTAATCGTTTTTTATGTACTCAGTGGTTTTGTGTTATCTATGGCACTTTATCATTCAAAAACAAATTATTGGGGATATTTAATTAAGCGATTTGTACGAATCTATATTCCTTATTATTTTTGGATAATCATTACCTTTGCTTTATTTATTTTGTTCTCGCCGTATGAAGTGGCTGGACTACGGGATTGGTTCTATGATAGGTGGCAAGGGTCTATAACAAAAATAGATATTATAAACCATTTTGTGCTTCTTAATAACTTTTTTACGGAAAATTATAATCCAGTTATCTGGTCATTGGCTCAAGAAATGCGTATATCTATTGTGTTTCCGTTGTTATTCCTTCTTTTTTATAAACTGAGTTGGAAGAAAACGATACTATTTGCTTTGAGCTTTTCTTTAATTAGTGTTTTCCTTAATATGTTGCATATAGGGAAAGCAGAGGGATTTTATAATGGTTATGCCGATACACTGCATTTCACATCGATGTTTATGGTTGGAATGTTACTTTTTAAGCATCAGGAAAAGCTTATCTACTTATATAGGAATATGAAAAAATTTAATAAAGGATTTCTTATTGCATTAGGGATTATTCTATATTTATATTCCATTTTAATTTATGGTTTTTCCCGTAATGATACTACTTTCTTATTAAAAGATTGGGGTGTCGTAATCGGTGTTAGTATATTTATAATAATGGCCATGAGTAACCTAAAAGTGAAAGCATTTTTAAATAAGAGTGTATTTGTATACTTAGGAGAAATTTCATACAGTATCTATTTGTGTCATTTTCCAATCATGATGGTACTATTTAAACTTTTGTATACAAAGATACCTATCTTTTTCCTTCTTGCTTTGTGTATTTCAATGACAATACTTTTTTCTATAGTTTCGTATCATTTAATTGAAAAGAAATGTATCAACTGGGCAAAACAAAGAACAACAAATTTTCGAAAAAAAGTGTAATGCTTGAAGGAATTTTATTTCTTTAGTAAATATACGAATATGACCGATTCCTAAGTATATTAGGAATCGGTCAATTACGGATTCTATATAAATATACTAAAATTGAACAAATTTTTAATTTTATACTTAACTCCAAAAATCCTCTTACTAAAGAGAATCTTCGTAACGTTTTTCCAGACATAGCCGAAAGTACAATTAGTAAAAAGCTAGTTTCCTTGTAGCTGCTTGGTCAAATAAAGCTAGTTTCAAGAGGAAGAAATGCTCAATGTATACAGGTTTAATTCTGTATTAATAATTATTAGGGGTAACAACACATCGCTATCTATATCTAAAATGTTATATAAAACTATTGAATATTTTATTCGTAAAAACAGAGGTGTAAAATGAATTTTATTTCCGAACTACTTGTTACCTTTGCAATTCCTACAATACAACTCACATTCTTGTTACTACTCATTTTTGTTTTTAGCTACTTTGTAGTATACAAAAAGGTATGTAAAGGAGGGGGGGAATTTACCGTACAACAAGTCATATTGTTTATATTGATAATAGGATATTATTCCCTTGTATTATCAGCTACTTCATTTGGTCGTCCAGATGATATAACTTTCGCAAGAACAATTGACTTTGATGTACTTAGTGTTTATAAAAAAGCATGGAATACCTTTTCATTTTCTTCTTTTTTCCATATCATTGTGAATATAGGTATGCTCTTTCCGTTAGGAATTTTATTACCTTTATTTAGTAATGTTTTTCAAAAAACAAAATGGATGTTAATCAGCTCAATTATAGCAAGTTTATTGCTTGAAATCCTTGAATTTATAATGCAACGTGGAAGTATGGAACTAGCCGATTTACTTCATAATACTTTAGGAATGATGCTAGGATATTCTATGTTAAATATAGTTCTTATATTGTTGAAGAAAAAAGAAACAGATACACAAATGACCAAATATTTATTTCTTCCGATTACAGTAAGTTTTGTTGCACTTGGAATAATGATTTCGTATCAAATGAAGGAATTTGGGAATATGCCTTTAGATCCCATTACAAAAACAGACATGACTGATGTCACTATAAAAACATCAATAGAGTTAAAAGACGAAGGTAATAAAATGCCTGTTTACAAAGAGGAAATTACAAAAATGCCTAATGACAATGAGCCAGTTACAAAAAAATCACATATTCGAGATGTCGAAATTCTGTCTCCCAAAGAAGTATTTCAAAAACTAAAACAAGGAGACTTTGATCCTATAATATCTTTCAAAGCAGGTGATACATTAGTCATTACAGATTATAATATAGATTACTACGCTGATACAAAAGGCTTTTCTCAACCTATATATGTTTTTCAAGTACACTTAAATGATAATGGGAAAGATAGTTGGTCTCAACCTATTTCTGCGAGAAGATAACGTAGATTTTCATGTTTTTGTTCATGTGAAATAGTTTAATCGAGTTGTCTTGCTCATTTGAAAAATCTCCTATGGAATTTAATTGAAATTGAAAAACATTTAAGAAGAACAATTACGCTGTGGGCTATTGTATAGTGTAGATATGAATAACAAAAAAGGGGGACTATATATGTGGAAGCGATTTGTAGCGATTGGTGATAGTTTTACAGAGGGGATAGGGGATGAAGTTGAGGGAATAGCATTAAAAAGCTGGGTAGATCATTTTGTTCAACTGTGTGTAGATGATTTAAAATATGCTAATTTTGCAAAACGTGGGTTAGTAACTAAAGAAATTCGCTCACAGCAATTGGAACAGGCATTAACTTTTAATCCAGATTTGGTTAGTCTAATTGCAGGTGCAAACGATGTTTTAAAAGGACGTTGGAATCATCATGCATATAAGAACGATATGGAATTTATGATAGATACATTAAGTAAAGCAGGTGCTGATATTATTATAGCAAACCTTCCAGATTTTACTGTTAGGCTTCCATTTCCTTCTGAAAAAAAACAAGTATTAAAAGAACAATTATTAGAGGCAAATGAAGTTATACTTTCACTGAGTAGAGAGTATAAGCTTCATCATGTTGACTTTTGGAATCATCATTTAGTTAATGACAATACGCTTTGGTCTACGGATTTAATTCATCCAAACTCAAAAGGATATGTAAAAGTTGCTGAATTGATTTTTAGTAGTTTGCCTGTACATGACTCTTTTAAATAAGCTGTAGAATGACCTAAACTCCTGTCGCATGCTGTACAGGGGTTTTTGGTGCGAAAAAGAAGGATATAGAGTGCCTATAAATTATACTTTAAGTAATTCTTTTTATTGTTTATATTTTTGTTATTTTCTGTTGCAGAATCCTTAGTATAAGGATTCTTTTTTTGTATCAATAATCTATAAAGAAAAAAGATGAAATTGGCGAAAATGAACTAAAAGGTATTTTAAATGAATTGTTAAAACAACACTAATAATGATAACGTTCGCTAAATATATTCGTCGTTTGTAAGAATCTTAAAATCTTCCCTTTTTGAATGCAGCTTAACCATAAATTTAATTTTTTTGTAAATGTGGAACTATTTCATTACTTACACTGTCTATTAAGCGTTAAAACATTTTTTATTTAACATATTTAGAAAGGAATAATCATTTTTAATTAAGGGAGAAGATTGAATTGAAAAAAATATGGATGCTGCTTTTCTTTTGTTTTGGAGTTATGTTGGTAGGATGCAATAAAGATGAGCCGCCAAAACAAGCATTTGAAGAATATATCAATTTATGGAATGATAAAAAATTTACAAATATGTATGATTATTTATCAGAACATGCAAAAAAAACGATTTCTAAAAAGGAGTTCACAGAGAAATATCAAAAAATTTATGAGGGTATTGGAGTTAAGAATTTAAAAATTAAAACGAAAGGAGAGAATACTAAAGATAAAGAACTTTTTCTTTTTGAAGTTAATATGGATACGGATGGAGGAACAGTTTCATTCATCCATGAAGCAAAACTCGTGAAAGATAAAGATAAGGAATCTTGGAAAATAGATTGGACACCAGACTTCATTTTCCCAGGTATGAAAAAAGATTACAAAGTACGTATGCAAACAGAGCAAGGAAAACGCGGAGAAATATATGATCGAAATGGAAAAGGGCTTGCAACGAATGGTAAAGCGACTGAAGTTGGAATTATTCCAGAGAAACTAGGTGAAACGGCAGCGCAAACGAAAGAAATAGTAGCACAATTACTTGATATGTCTATAGAAGAGATCAATCAAAAGCTCGCAGCGAAATGGATAAAACCAGATTCCCTTGTACCAATTGGTATTTTAAAAGAGGGAACCAGACAGAATGATTATATTGAATTAGAAGGAGTTTCATCTCGCCCAGTAAATATTCGTACGTATCCATTAGGAGAAGCAGCGGCACACTTAACGGGATATATAGGAAAGGTAAATGCAGAGGAGTTAAAATCGCTTCAAAAAAAAGGTTATCAAGCAGATGATTTAGTGGGTAAGACAGGTTTAGAGAAAGTATTAGAGAATAAATTGCGTGGTGAAAAGGGTGGACGCGTATTTATGGAAGATGAGAACGGGAAAGAGATTAAAAACGTAGCAAAACAAGAAGCAAAAAAAGGGGAAAATGTTACGTTAACTATTGATGCTGCAATTCAAGAAAAAATCTTTAATGAGATGAAAAATGAAGCAGGATCTAGTGCAGCGGTCAATCCTAAAACGGGTGAAACAATCGCACTTGTAAGTAGCCCTGCTTATAATCCAAATACAATAGTTAGAGGAGCATCAAAAGCTCAACGGGAAGCATGGAATAATGACTCGAAACTGCCAATGATGAATCGCTTCACACAAGCATTTGTACCAGGTTCCGTATTTAAAACGATAACAGGTGCAATTGGTTTGGAAACAAACACAATAAATCCTAAGGAAGAATTTAAAATTCAAGGATTAAAGTGGACAAAAGATTCATCTTGGGGAAATTATTATGTAACACGTGTGAAGGATGCTAGTCCAGTTGATTTTGATAAGGCAATGAAGTACTCTGATAATATTTATTTTGCTCAACAAGCTTTGAAAATAGGAAAAGATCAGTATGTAAATGAATTTAAGAAATACGGATTTCATGAAAAATTACCAATTGAATACGAATTCCCTATTTCAATCATTGCAAAAGATGGGATAAAAAATGATATTCAACTAGCAGACACGGGGTACGGACAAGGACAAGTATTAATGACACCTCTTCATTTAGCATTGACTTATGCACCGATTGTCAATGAGGGTAACATTCCGTCACCGCATCTTATAAAAAAAACAAAAGCAGCGGGAAATTGGAAAGAAAATGTGATTTCTACCAAGAATCAAGAGATATTAAAAAGTGCGTTAATAAAGGTTATTAATGATCCTGATGGTGCTGGGAGAACTGCTAAAGTTGATGGTGTAACTCTCGCTGGTAAGACAGGTACAGCAGAACTGAAAGAATCGAAAGAAGCAGAGGGTAAAGAACTTGGTTGGTTTGCAGCTTTCGATGCAAGCGCGCCAAACATGATTGTTACCATGATGATTGAAGATGTAAAAGGAAGAGGCGGGAGCAACGTTCCAGGTGAAAAAATAAAACATGTTTTTCAGAAATAATACTTAATTAGAAGGTGAAATTTACTCCTTTAGTAAATATACAAACCTTACCGATTCAAGATTATATTAGGAATCGGTTAATTTATGTCTAAACGCAGATTTTATGATTTTAATAATCGTATTTAATTACGTGTTTTTTACACAATTAAATATGATTATTTTTTATTTGAAAATTATAAAACAACAAATTTTAAAATGTTAAATTAGATAATTGAAATTTAAAAAATAAGAGCTATTATACTTAACTTTATTTTCAGAAATATTACAAAGCTGTTAGTTTGAAGTAAGGTTATTCAATATAAGTAAGAGGGGAATTTCTTTATACTAAAAGATAAAAGTATATTTTATATTCTTACAGATAATAAACATATACTTTAACTAGTCCCACTTAACGACCTTGCGGCATGTTTGAAGAGGGAGATTCCTACGGACACTGAGAAGGGAGTCTTTTGTCGGAAAAGATAAATAAAAGGAGCTTAATATATGTATAAAATTATGATTGTAGAAGATGACCAAAAAATTTCTAAACTACTTCAATCCCATATTAATAAGTACGGGTATGAAGGGAATATTACAGAGGATTTTGAAAATATTTTGGCTAACTTTGAAAAAATTCAACCTGATTTAGTTTTATTAGATGTAAATTTACCGAGTTTTGATGGTTTCTACTGGTGCCGACAAATTAGAACGGTCTCTACTTGTCCCATTATATTTATATCAGCACGTAGTGGAGAGATGGAGCAAGTTATGGCACTTGAACATGGTGCAGACGATTATATCACTAAACCGTTTCATTATGAAGTTGTAATGGCAAAAATCCGAAGTCATCTTCGAAGAATTTACGGAGAATACGCACCGAAAGCGGAAGAAAGAGTTGTTCAGCAATCCGGTTTAATACTTTATCCAGAAAAAATGGAATTAAAGCTAAATGATAGCATGTGTATACTGTCAAAAAAAGAAACTGCTTTACTAGAAACTCTCTTACGACAATCTCCTAGTATTGTTAGTCGAGAGAAAATCTTAGAAAAACTTTGGGATGACTATACGTATGTAGATGATAATACGTTAAGTGTAAATGTTACACGTGTCCGAAAAAAATTAGAGGAAATCGGAATAAAAAATGCATTAGAAACAGTTCGTGGTGCTGGATATCGTTTGAAAATAACTTGGAAGAATGATGAGGTATAATAATGAATTTATTTTTACGTGAACATATCCCTTTCATCTGTTTCTCAATCATTCAGCTATTTGTCGTTCTAACTGTTTATTGGCTGGATGGATATAACCACTTATCTACTGCGTTATATAGTGTGTTTTTAGGAGGATGCTTTTTAATTGCGTTTTTACTTTATCGCTACTTTAGCCATCGTAGATTTTATAACAAATTATCCAACCCTTCTGAAACATTAGAGGACTCCTTAGAAGAACTCGATTCCACTCCATTATCAGTAGCACTTCAGCGTGTGTTAAAGACACAATACAGTCAATATCATCAACAGTTAAAGACTTGGGAATATAAACAAAAAGAGCACCTTACATTTATTAATCAATGGGTGCATCAGATGAAAACGCCTCTATCAGTTATTGAACTGATCACACAAGAAGAGAATGGGGAGGTTTTTGAAAGTATTGTGGAAGAAGTAGATCAAATGCAGTACGGATTAGAAATGGTCTTATATATGGCGCGATTACAAACGTTTGAGCAAGATTTTTATGTGGAAAGAGTTTCGTTACAGGAAATCGTTCAAGAAGTAATCCGTGAAAATAAACGTCTGTTTATCCGTAGCTATGTTTATCCAGAAGTAAAAGTAAAACAAACTATTATGGTAGAAACCGATAGAAAGTGGCTTCGGTTTGTTATTCATCAAGTGATATCCAATGCCATTAAGTATTCAGCAGGAAGTAGAAAAAACGTTACTATTACTACATTAGAAGAAGAGCGCTCAGTAATCCTTGAAATACACGATCATGGTGTGGGAATTCCAAAAGAAGACCTCCCAAGAGTATTCCGCCCATTTTATACGGGAATAAACGGTCGGAAATTTAAGGAATCTACTGGGATGGGATTATATCTTGTGAAAAATATTATAAAAAGATTGGAACATGATATTGAAATAAAGTCGGAAGTAGGAAAAGGAACAACAATCTGTATTATTTTCCCTTATGCAAATCGTTAGAATGGTATTTAGTTTGAATTTTCAGAAATATTACAGACCTGTTAGATATATGAAAGGTTAATCGATATGAGAAGAAGGGACGCTTAGATAAACTTAGGTTATTAAAAGATAAAAAGGAGCAAAACGATATGGAAATATTAAAGGTCTGTGAACTGAGTAAAATCTATACAGGAAAGGTATCTTATGAAGCGCTCGCCGAAATTAATTTGAGTGTGAAAAAAGGGGAGTTTGTAGGAATAATGGGACCATCAGGAAGTGGAAAAACTACTTTGTTGAACATGGTTTCTACTATTGATTCTCCCACATCAGGAGAAATATTGATTAATGGAGAAAATCCATATCAATTATCTCAAAATGAACTGGCATTATTTCGAAGACGTGAATTAGGTTTTGTGTTTCAAGCATTCAATCTTCTTACAACATTAACTGTAAAAGAAAATATTGTTCTTCCTCTGACGTTAGATGGTACTAAAGTTGAGGATATGAATCAGCGTGTAGAAGGTATTGCAGAAAAATTAGGCATCCAAGATATATTAAATAAACGAACATATGAAATATCGGGCGGACAAGCACAAAGAACAGCAATTGCACGTGCTCTAATTCATAAACCTAAATTATTACTTGCAGATGAGCCGACAGGAAACTTAGATTCAAAAGCGGCTAATGATGTAATGGAGTTATTAAAACGATTAAATAAAGAACAAGATGCAACAATGATGCTTGTTACGCACGATCCAGTGGCTGCAAGTTTTTGTGATCGCGTTGTATTTATTAAAGATGGAAAATTATATAACGAAATTTATAACGGAGAAAACCAACAAATGTTTTATCAAAAAATTATAGATGTACTTGCATTACTAGGAGGTCGTAAGCATGACTTTTCAAAGATTCGCTTTTAATAATATCATTCGAAGTAAGCGGACTTATGCTGCACACTTTCTAAGTAGCTCATTTTCAGTTATGGTTTTTTTCACATATTCACTCTTACTTTTTCATCCTGATTTACAAGGAGAACTAGCCTCCACAAGTAAAACAATGAGCCTTTTAGGAACAATGGGGATGCAAATCTCTCAATATCTCATTTTTGTATTTTCATTCTTCTTTCTTTTATATTCGGTGAGTTCTTTTTTAAAAACAAGAAAAAAAGAATTTGGAATTTTAATCATGCATGGTATGACACCGGCGCAGTTAAATAAATTAATTTTTTTAGAAAATATGTTAATTGGAGTCGCTTCAATTACATTTGGTATCTTAATTGGTTTGATATTTTCAAAGCTCAATTTATTGGCAAGTGAAAATATATTAGCGATTGATAAGGGTCTTCCTTTTTACGTTCCTATAAAAGCTGTCTTTACGACAATTGGCGCATTTTTGATTCTGTTTCTAGTCATTTCGTTGTTTACTTCTAAAATGGTAAAAGCAAACAAGTTAATTGATTTGATGAAATCAGAGGAAAAGCCAAAACCAGAGCCAAAGGCATCAAAAGCATTAGCATTCCTTTCCGTATTATTAATTGGGTTAGGGTATGGATGTGTGTTCTATTTCGTACTAGAAAGAAACTTCATTATGCCTTACTTACTTGGAGGAGTAGTTTTTGTAGTGATAGGGACATATTTTCTATTTTCACAGTTGAGCGTGTATGTAATACGTGTCTTAAAGAAAAAAGACACTGTATTTTTTAATAAAACGAACCTACTTACTATATCTGAATTGGCTTATCGTATGAAGGATAATGCAACTATGTTCTTTATGCTAGCGATTGTTTCCGCTGTGGCTTTCACAGGAATTGGTACATGTTTAGCAATGGGAAATAAGGGATTAACGGAGATGATCAATCCATTTGCATTTACCTATACCTCGTTAGGCGAGAATCCCCAAGAAGGAGAGCACATTACAGAAATAAAAAAACAACTCACTCGTTCAAATTTTTCTTATCAGGTAGCGGTTACGAATCCTAAATTCACGGAAAATAATTTAGTGCTAATCAAAGTATCAGAGTATAACAAGTTTGCAAAAATCTTCGGGTATGAAATGGAAAAGATAGATAATGATCAAGAAGCGATTATAGTACCCTCAATAATTTCGCAAAAAGAAAAGTATGCAAGAGGAAAAGATATACCCGAGAAAATAGATGTAGTACAGGAAAACTTAGAGATGTCCCTTGGGGTCAAGAAGGCAGTCCCGTATATAGTTCTCCCAAATACAATTGGAGCTATTATTGTTGTTTCGGATTCTTTGTACGATACAATCCCGAATAGAAAGACAGAAGATGATTCTTACGTAATGAAAAGTCAATATGGATTTGTAGTGGAAAATTGGGAGAAATCAAGAGTGGTTACAAAAAAATTAGAAGCAACAATGGGTAATAATAATTCGGTGCAAGCACATCATTATTTTAAAGCATTGTATTCTGAATGGATTTTTTCGAAACAAGAGAACGGTATTTTACTTATTGTCAGTGTATTAGTAGGGATCGTATTCTTTACGTTCGCAGCCAGTCTTTTATATTTCCGACTATATGCAGATTTAGAAAGGGAACAACAACAATATGAAATGATTGCGAAGGTCGGTCTAAGTAGAAGAGAGCTAAAGAAAATCGTAACGCGTCAGCTTACGTTAATGTTCTTCTTGCCTTTAATTATAGCGATTATTCATAGTGGTGTCGCTTTTATAGCCTTGCAACAGCTAATTGACTTCTCTGTTTTAAAGATGTCCATTTTAATTATACTAGCCTTTATATCCATTCAAAGTGTGTACTTTTTCACTGTCCGTTGGCGTTATTTACAACGGTTATATAAAAAAATCATGTAACGTATTGATAAAACAAGCAAAGAGGAGAAAAAGAAATGAAAAAAGTAATGAAAGTGTGTATGGCAGGAGTTGTATCAATTTCTATGTTAGGGGCTTGTTCTTTTGGAAAGAAAGAAGAACCAAGGAATGCCGCTTTATTGATTGGGGAAGAACAATCATTAAAAGAAATAGTAAGTCAACATAAAAGTGAAATTAAGACCAACACTTTATATAAAGTGAAAAAAGCAGAAACTGGCGGTAAACAACTATTAATTATGGAACGAAAAACTGCAGAGAAAATGGTTGAGATAGGTGTGTTGAGAGAATCAGATAATGATAATGAAGTATGGAGTTCAGATCCAATAAAGTCATTACCTTCAGCTCCAAAAGGTAATGCTGTATTATTGGCTAGTAAGAAAAATAAAAAAATTAAGGAATTAACAATTAATGAAAAGAAAATAGAAGTCCAGTATGCTAGCGATACTTGGTTTGGTCACTATCGTAATTCAGATTATGAGGAGCTGATTGTAATTGTTGACAATACTACTTTCAATCAAATCCCTGTAAATGAAACATCAATGGAAATCCTTCATTTCAATAAATCGTATGGTGAAGATAGACCATATAACACAGATGATGTTACGGCTGTACAAGCAGAAACTGAATGGAAAAAACTCACTAAAACTATGGGGAGTCAAGTGGATGTATTAGATGCGGTTTCTATTATAAAAAAATAATGAAAATATATTTAATACAGAAAAACCAGGATGATTTTAAGAATTTATCCTGGTCTTTTTTATTACATTTTTTTAGAAATATCATCTGTCGAAAAAAAAGATAAACAATGGAACAAATGAAACTTGTATCATGTCTATATATTGAAACCATATTAAAAGTGAGGGCAGCTTTATGTTTATTCAAATAAGTTTGAGGTGTGGAAATGGAACAGAAGTTTATTGAAAAATGTAATCATGATGAGCTTGACTATGTTATAAAAGACTATTGGCAAGATGTATGGAATTATTCATTTATTATTACGAAAGATCCACACTTATCAGATGACATCACACAAGATGTATTTATTAAGGTTTTTAAACATTGGAATTCGTTTCGAAAGGAGTCATCTATTAAAACGTGGATATTAAAAATTACAAGAAATACGGCAATAAACTATTTGAAATCCTCTTATTTTAAAAGGATATCTTTAGTGGGATTTTTTAGTGACGATAAGCAATCTCCATCGGCAGAACAAGAATTTTTTAATCAAGAGGAAATGAATGATGTGTGGGATGTTGTATTAAAACTACCTAAAAAACACCGCGAAATACTAATATTGGACGCGAAATATGAATTATCTTATGAAGAAATGGCTGAAACATTAGGTGTATCCATTGGAACAGTCAAATCTAGGTTAAGCAGAGCAAGAAGTAAAGTTTCAAAATTAATAGGGGAGGGTAGAAGTGATGAACAGTAAAAAAAATCCTGACTGGTATAGCAAATTAAAAAATGGACCAATGGAGCGTCGTAAAGATGAAGAAGCATTTATTTATAAAATAAAGCAATCGATATACCAAAATAGTGAAGTAGACTCTGTACCATACAAGAGACCATTTCGTAAAAAAGCATTGCCTATTGTAGTTGTTTTGGTTTGTACAATGTTATTTTTTATTGTTCAACAACCTTGGCTTGATGATAATAAATCACCGGTACAAAGTAGTACTCAAATTAAGCCTAAAACAAAAGATGAGTCTGCTCAAGATCCATCATTAAAACAATTTATGAATGAGTTATATCGAAGTACAAATTCAAAAAATGAAAATGACCTGTATAGAGCGTTAAATGATGAAGTTCTATTTAAAGGGAAAAGTTATCAGAAGGATGAATTGAAGTTTGATGAGGATATTTTTCATGAGTTGCAAGTCGCTCTTACAATGGGGGGAGAATTTGCAAATGATACAAAGAAAGCATACAAAGTACCAAGTGGATTGACAGAAAGTAACCAACCAAAGCAATCGCATTTTATATATGCAACTGTTACTGGAAATAAAACGAAAATTTTAGCTGAACCAAAACGAGAATCACAAGTTTTATATGAAGTATCTAATGAAATGGTAAAAGCTTTGATTCCAGAAAAAGTACAGAATGATGGATTTATAAAAGTATCGACAATTAACGGTTATACTGGATATGTACAAAAAGAGTATGTTTTAACTGATATTAAATATTCTTTCATATTTGAAAAGAATGATGAAGGTATATGGGAAATAACGAATATAGATTCTATATGGTAAAAGAGGAAGGTTCACTTTAATGAACCTTCCTCTTTATCTTTATCCTCTTTTTGAAGTGAATTCCAGCACTCTAAAATTTCTGATGTAACGAGAGCAGCAATATTTTTTTCCGAATTACTACCAGGAATAACGACAGAAATAGCAATTTTTGGATCTTCGGTAGGAGCATATGCAATGAAAAGAGAATGATTTATCATTCTTTCTTGCTCGTTCGGAGAGCCAGTTATCCCTGTTTTACCCGCGACATGAAAGGGCAAGTTTTTAATCTCCTCTATATTTTGACTCATCCCACCTTGCACGACACTCCAAAATTTCATAGGATAACGATTTGAACTTTCTAAGAGTGGTTTAAACTTTTTTGTTTCCTTATCGTCTTGACCAATAATAGCACTTACGATTTGAGGTTTATATTTATCACCTTTACTTGCCAAAGTTGCTGCATATTGAGCAAGTTGTAGAGGGGTGTGTACTTCATTTCCTCCCCAAGATGCATTTAATAAAGCAGAGATTCCATTTTCAAACTTATTAGATGGATGAAATTCATATTCTCCGTCTTCTTCAAAGGGTAAATCAATACCAGTTTTAGAGCGGAGGCCAAATTGCTTTAAATAATCTGTCCATATATTTGCTACTTTTTCTATATTCCCATTATTTCGGTTGAATAAGGGGAGAGCTACTTTTGCTGTCATAAATGTATTTGATGAATTAATGATAGCTTGACTCGGTGTAATTTCACCTGTTGGTGTTCCAGGAGCATTGGTGATGTTATTTTGATTATCATACTGAAAACTACCATTATCCAAATATGTATCCTCAGGTTGAAAAAGCTTTTCGTTTAATCCGATTAAAATAGTAAGTGGCTTTATAGTAGAGGCCATATTTACATAAGATTCACCATATTTTAATTTTTGAATTGCTTTATTTTGCGAAAGGGATTTAATGTTTTCTTTTTTAGATGATACATGTGTATTTAATATATTTGGATCAAAAACTGCCGAATTGGCCATAGTTAATATTGCGCCAGTTTTTACATCGGTTACTACTGCATAACCAGCATTAGCATCAGGTACTTTCTTAATTTGAGATCTTAGTGCTTCCTCTGTTTTTTGCTGCAATTTAGAGTCTAAAGCTAGCCGGACATCTTTTCCTTTTTGTACTTTTTGAATGTTCCATAAGAACTTTTTATTATTCATTTTAAAAATCAGAGTTTTTCCGGGTTTTCCTTTTAAATCATTTTCATATTGAAACTCAATCCCACTTTTACCAACAGGTACATTTTTAGAATTAAGGTCATTTTCTACATACCCAATTACTTGTGAAGCAATTTCGTTCTTTGGATAATATCGAATGAATTCGTCTTTGATCACTACATTTTTAGGTTTATTCTTGTTTATGAATGAAATTTCATTTTCACTTATATCAGAGTATAAGGATATTTCATTCATAGTCTGCTTATTACAGGATTGTTGTAATTGAGATTTTATGTCCTCTGTAGAAATGTCATGTTGAAACTCGTTTGAAAATTGATTGAAAAAAGCTAATGTGTTTGATGTATCTTTATTCGATAGTTTTTCATCATTAGAAGTGCAATATAGAGACTTAACTTTCTTATTTGTAGCTAGTATTACACCATTTTGATCAAGAATTTTTCCTCTTTCAGCTGAAGAAGTTGCGATAGTAATTGAAATGAAGTTGATTTTTAATAAAATTAGTAAAATCACACTTACAATAGAAAGAACCGCAAAAAATCTCCATCTTTTCGTATGTAACATATAACCCTCCCTTATGTAGCCTATTCCATCTTATAGTTAATTATTTTTTTTGTAAATGTGGAACAACTTTATGATTTAGATTGTCTATTAAGTATTACAGCATGAAGAAAGGAACAATCAGTATGAAAAAAAGTACATGTTAATAGTAAGTCTATGTGTAAGTTTAATATGAGTCATTATACAGTTTAGCATTTCTAATGCAGGCGACAAAAAAATAGAGAAAAAAACAGGAAGGGAGATTTATCAATTACACGGCTAAACCAAAAGGAATGGATGCCTACAAGGATTTAACAAAAAAGATAAGACACTATTATAACTGAATAGTGGTTTCTAATATATAGGGAACGCTTTTAGTATATTTATTTACTAAGTATTAGTGAGGATTTCCTGAAGAATTATATGGAGGATTTATGAAAGAACAAAAAGTAAAGAAACAGAAGACATATATATCTATTCGATTGAATATAATGTTCCTTTGCATATTTGTACTATTCTCAGCTATTATTATGCAGCTAGGAAAAGTACAAATCGTTGAGGGAGAGGCTTATAAGAACCAAGTGGAAAACAGTCAAAATGAAACAACTAGTATACCAGTTCCACGTGGACAGATTCTAGATCGAGAAGGGAAAACGGTCGTTAATAATAAATCTCTTCGCACAATTACGTATACAAGGGTGAAGGGGATTACGAGTGAAGATATTTTAAAAACAGCAAAAGACTTGGCGAAGGTACTTGAAATGCCTGAGCAAGATATAAATAAATTAACCGATATCGATAAAAAAGATTTTTGGATGCAATTGAATACGAAACGTGCGGAATCAAAGATTACTAAAAAAGACATAGGAAATTTTAAAGAAAAGGGAATAGAGGGAAAAGAACTAGACAAAAAAATTCAAGACTTAAGACGAAGTCGCGTTACAGAAGTAGAATTGGCAGAATTAACAGCACAAGATTTAAAGGTGTTAGCTATTAAAAGTAAAATGAGTTCAGGTTATCAACTGACACCACAAATTATAAAAAAAGATGTGACAGATCAAGAATATGCGCGGATAAGTGAAAAACTTGCGGAGTTTCCAGGAGTAGATACAACAGTTGATTGGGAACGTAATTATGTAAATGGTAATTTATTTCGTTCCGTGTTAGGTAATATTACAAGTAGTGAAGAAGGATTACCGAAAGAAAACTTAGATTCTTATTTGGTACGTGGATATAACCGTAATGATCGTGTAGGAAAAAGTTATATTGAACAACGATATGAAGATGTATTACACGGCACAAAAGAAGAAGTGAAAAACATTACTGATAAATCAGGAAACATTATAAACACAGAAATAATCTCTAAAGGAAAAAGTGGTAATAGTTTAACATTAACGATTGATATGGAATTACAAAAGAAAGTGGAAGAAAGTATAGAGAAAAATTTGAGAGCTTTTAAGAGTTCAGAGCCACTGTTGGACCGAGCGTTTGTCGTCATGACAAATCCAAATAACGGACAGATTTTATCTATGGCAGGCAAAAAGATTGTAGAAAAAGAAGGGAAAATAGAGATTGAGGATTTGGCATTAGGTAACATGACAACTTCGTATGAGCTAGGGTCAGCTGTAAAAGGCGCAACATTATTAACTGGATATGAGACAGGGGCAATACAGCCAGGAGATCAATTTTATGATGCACCGATGAAATTTAAAGGTACACAAGCCAAGAAATCATGGAATGTATCCGGATTTGGTAATATTAATGATTTACGAGCTTTACAAGTATCTTCGAATGTATACATGTTCCAGACAGCTTTAAAAATTGCGGGAGTTAATTACGTACCGAATGGTTCATTGGATATTAAACAAGAAGCATTTGATAAAATGCGTTATTATTTTAAACAATTTGGTTTAGGGGTACCAACAGGTATTGATTTACCGAATGAAATAATTGGGCAAACGAGAAAAGTAGATAGTCAACCTGGGTTTTTACTAGATTTTTCTATCGGTCAGTATGATACGTATACGCCATTGCAATTGGCACAATATATTTCAACTATTGCAAATGGTGGATATAGAATGCAACCCCAAATTGTACAAGAAATACGAGAGCAATCAATAAAAGAAGAAGAGGTCGGTAAAGTTATACGCTCTATAGAGCCTGTCGTATTAAATCGAGTTGATATGAAGAAAGAACATATTGATCGGATAAAAGAAGGTTTTAGATGGGTATTCCAAGAAGGTGATGGAACTGGCGTGAAGTATTTCAAAAATGCGCCATATAAACCAGCAGGAAAGACAGGGACAGCTCAAACTGTATATGGTGGAGATGATCCAATTGGTAGAAATGCAAAAGGAGAACGTATGGAATGTTACAACTTAACATTAGTTGGATATGCTCCATATGATAATCCAGAAGTAGCATTTTCTGTAGTAGTCCCATGGCTTCATGATGATAAAAATGGAATTAATTCTATAATTGGAAAGGAAATTTTAGATGTATACTTTGATTTAAAAAAGCAACGTATACATGGTGAAGCTGCTAGTACAGATAGTTCGAATCAAAGATAGTAAAATTTGTGCACTTTTCTCAGGGGAAGAGACCCTGTTTATATAAAAGCCTTTATAAGTTAAAGAAAAAGGAAGATTTGAAATAAGAGATAGCGGCTATCATAGTTGCTATCTCTTACTTTTGTTAATATCTTGGCTACTAGTTAAAAAGGTTTTAAATTTATGGAACAAACTTGTTTCTTAGATGGTCTATTATGTGTACGTATAAAAACAGGTTTTCAAATAGGATACAGTGTATTGAATTTACTACTTGTTTTCAGTATTGAAAATTTGAAAGGAATGATGATTTTGAAAAACAAGAGGATGTTAAAAATAGGTTTATGTGTTGGTATATTAGGTTTAAGTCTTACAAGCCTAGAAGCTTTTACAGGAGGGGCATTGCAAGTTGAAGCGAAAGAAAAGACCGGACCAGTTAAACATAAAAATCATGCGACGTATAAAGAATTCTCTCAACTTGAGAAAAAATTTGATGCTCGATTAGGTGTATATGCTATTGATACTGGTACAAATCGAACAATTGCTTATCGACCTAACGAAAGATTTGCCTTTGCATCAACCTACAAGGCATTAGCGGCAGGAGTATTGCTACAGCAAAACTCAACTGAGAAATTAAATGAAGTTATCACTTATACGAAAGACGACTTGGTGGAATATTCACCCGTTACAGAGAAACATGTAGATACAGGCATGAAACTTGGGGAAATTGCAGAGGCGGCTGTTCGTTCTAGTGATAATACCGCCGGGAACATTTTATTTAATAAAATAGGCGGACCTAAAGGATATGAAAAAGCACTTAGACAGATGGGTGATCGGGTTACTATGGCTGATCGCTTTGAGCCAGAGTTAAACGAAGCTACTCCAGGAGACATTCGTGACACTAGTACAGCGAAAGCCATTGCTACCAATCTTAAGGCTTTTACGGTCGGAAATGCACTTCCAGCTGATAAACGTAAAATTCTTACAGAGTGGATGAAAGGAAATGCTACAGGAGACAAACTTATTCGTGCAGGCGTACCAACTGAATGGGTAGTTGGAGATAAATCAGGAGCTGGAAGTTATGGGACACGAAATGATATTGCTATCGTTTGGCCACCGAACAGGGCACCTATTATCATTGCAATCTTATCTAGTAAAGATGAGAAAGAAGCTACCTATGATAATAAATTAATTGCAGATGCAGCTGAAGTTATAGTTAAGGCTCTTAAATGATAATTTCTCAATTCTTTATGTAATGTAATTGAAAATAGGAACCTAGAAAGCGATTCTTTTTACTGTGAAAAGAATCGCTTTTTTGTATTCCTATAATGAATAGTAAGTATATAAGCGAAAATTATTATTTCATGGACAATTTATCCCCTAAAGTGCATGAGGGAAATTTTCTCCTGTGGTGTTCGTAGCAATATGATTATTATGTATACGATAATAATATTTTGGAGTAGTTAAGCTAGATACTCCTATATGG
Source organism: Bacillus sp. FSL E2-0195 (assembly GCF_038003645.1). Taxonomy (NCBI): domain Bacteria; kingdom Bacillati; phylum Bacillota; class Bacilli; order Caryophanales; family Bacillaceae; genus Bacillus; species Bacillus sp. FSL E2-0195. The sequence continues at coordinate 2,369,619 of NZ_JBBOPN010000001.1, forward strand.
ATATGTAATTTTACATATCCATATAAAAGACACATATGTGTTAATCACTATTAAATTATATTGAAATCATTTTTAAGTAAGGGATTCATATAGATTTAAGGGAATCAAAGAATTTTTATGTTTAATTATCATAGTATAATTATTTCACTTTATGAAATGAAATTTGTATTTAACTTTTTTAAATATAATATTTTTAAATTCGAATAATAAATATCTGGAAAATTAAATTTAATCAATGTGATTTTCAGGTTTACTTATGAAAAACATAGTGTTTAAAATGAGGGGGAAGTAAGGTCCTTATATTCTATCAAAAATAAATAAAAAACGAGATACGATTACTCTATCGAAAAAATTTCTATCCTCAAGTGTGTGTGATGAAATCCTAACGTTAGGTTGTACAAAATTTACGATTAAAACTGTAAAAAACAATAGTGAAGAGGTGTACGGAATGAAGAATAAAATTATGACAGGATTTTTAATAACATCAATCGTTACTGGAGCGACTATTCCTATCAATACTCTCGCAATGCGAATCGTTCAGGCAGAAACGAAACAAGATAATATAGATATTTCCTCAGCATTACGAAAAATAGGTGCACACTCCAAATTAACACAAACCTTTATAGATGGAGCCTTAGCAAGTCCGAATGTGCAACTTGAAGAAGTTCCATCTTTAAATACAACTCAATTTCTAATTAAACAAGATATGAAAGAGTGGTCATCAGAACTATATCCAAAATTAATTCTACTAAATTCAAAAAGTAAAGGATTTGCAACCAAATTTAATAGCTATTATCCAACATTAAAAGGATTTGTAGATAATAAGGAAGATAAAGAAGGGTTTATAGATAGACTGGAAGTTCTTCAAGATATGACTATAACAAACAAAGAAAACGTGCAACGTCAGATTAATGAGTTAACAGATCTTAAACTACAGGTAGATAAGAAACTGAAAAATCTTGATACAGATGTGGTAAAAGCACAGAGTGTACTTAGTTCAGAGGGAACAGGAAAAATAGACAAGTTAAAAAATGAAATGCTAAATACAAAAAAATCAATTCAAAATGATTTAGAGCAAATAGCATTATTACCAGGAGCTTTAAATGAACAAGGGCTAAAGGTATTCCAAGAGATTTATAGCCTATCAAAAGATATCATTGAACCGGCTGCTCAAACAGCGGTAGTAGCGTATAACAAAGGAAAAGAAATAAATAATACTATTGTAGAAGCAGAGAAGAAAGCAGAGCAGGAAGCAACAGAAAAGGGAAAATCAGCTATAGAAATTGAAGCTGCCAAAAAAGAAGCACGTGAAGCGATAGAGAAAAGTAAAAAAGGTGAAATTGCTGCAGCTGCAGTTACAAAAACGAAAGAGTATGATCTTATGAAAGTGATTGATCCTGAAAAAATTAAAAAAATATATAGTACCTTTGCCGAAATTAATAAACTAACAGCAGAGCAAAGAGTATATTTAAATGATTTAGAGAAACAAAATCAGAAATTATATGACTTAACAACTAAATTAACAGTAGCAGATTTACAAAAATCAATGATTCTTTTCATGCAAAATGATTTGCATACATTTGCTAATCAAGTAGATGGAGAAATTGAGCTAATGAAACGTTATAAAGAGGATTTGAATCTAATAAATAATAGTATTACAAAATTATTGACTGAAGTTGATACTAGTAACACTCAGTCTCAAAAAGATACATTAAGACGACTAAAAAATGTAACAAATCAACTCGAAGAACAAGTTTATAAATTTTAATATTAAGAATTTAGGTTTAATAAAAAGATAATAACTCAATTGAAAATAAGGAGGAGAATCAAATAATGAAATTTCCATTTAAGGTCATAACGTTGGCCACTTTAGCAACGGTTATAACTGCTACGAATGGTAGTACTATTCACGCACTTGCACAAGAACAGACAGCACAAGAACAGAAAATAGAAAATTATGCGTTAGGACCTGAAGGGTTAAAGAAAGTGTTGGCTGAAACAGGCTCTCATATTCTTGTAATGGATTTGTACGCAAAAACAATGATTAAGCAACCGAATGTAAATTTATCCAACATTGATTTAGGTTCAGGAGGGGGAGAATTAATCAAAAACATTCACCTGAATCAGGAACTGTCACGAATCAATGCAAATTACTGGCTAGATACAGCGAAGCCAAACATTCAAAAGACAGCACGTAATATTGTAAATTATGATGAACAATTTCAAAATTATTACGACACACTAGTAGATACTGTAAAAAAGAAAGATAAGGCGGGCCTCAAAGAAGGAATAGGGGATTTAATCGGTACAATTCATACAAATTCAAATGAAGTTACGGAAGTTATTAAGATGTTAGAAGCTTTCAAAACAAAGTTGTATACAAATACTGTAGATTTTAAAAATAATGTTGGAGGTCCAGATGGACAAGGGGGATTAACGGCTATATTAGCGGGAAAACAAGCACTATTCCCACAACTTCAGGCCGAAATTGAGAATTTACGTTCTACGCAGAAAGCACATTTTGATAATGTATTAGCCTGGTCAATTGGTGGTGGATTAGGAGCAGCTATTTTAGTTATTGGAACGATTGCAGGAGCGGTAGTAATTGTTGTGACCGGTGGCACAGCGACACCAGCTGTTGTTGGTGGTCTAACAGCTCTAGGGGCAGCTGGTATCGGTTTAGGAACAGCAGCTGGTGTTGAGGCATCTAATCATATGAACTCCTATAATGAAATTTCGAATAAAATTGGAGAATTAAGTATGAAAGCTGATTTAGCTAACCAAGCAGTTATTTCACTTACTAATACAAAAGACACTTTAACATATTTGTATCAAACAGTTGATCAAGCAATTATGTCTCTAACAAGTATTCAGCAACAATGGAATACGATGGGAGCGAATTATAAAGATCTATATGATAATATCGACCAAATGCAAGAACATAAACTTTCTTTAATACCTGATGATTTAAAGGCTGCAAAACAAAGTTGGAATGATATTCATAAGGATGCAGAATTCATTTCAAAAGACATTGCTTTTAAACAAGAAAAAACAAATTAAAAATCAATATATATGTATAGGAGGAATTAAAATGAATAAAAACTTTCCTTATAAACTACTTGCTGTATCGACGTTTTTAACTCTGACAACAACTACTGTAGTTTCTCCAGTGGCAGCCTTCGCAAGTGAAAGTAAAATGGAACAAACTAGTACCGAAGATATATCTCTTTCTGTAAACAGCGAAAAGATGAAAAAAGCTTTGCAAGATGCTGGGGTATTTGCAAAATCCATGAATGATTACTCTTATTTGTTAATTAAAAACCCAGATGTTAACTTTGAAGGCATTGACATTAAAGGATATACAAATCTACCTAGTCAAATTCTACAAGATCAAAAGAATGCAAGAGAGCATGCTACGAAATGGGATTCACACATAAAAAAACAACTTTTAGATACACTGACGGGGATTGTAGAGTATGATACTAAATTCGACAATTATTATGACACATTAGTAGAAGCGATTAATGAAGGGGATGCAGACACATTAAAAGAAGGCATGACAGATTTACAAGGTGAGATTAAACAAAATCAAGCATATACACAGAATTTAATACAAGAACTAGCTAAGTTAAGAGATAGTATTGGAGAAGATGTCCGAGCATTTGCAGGTCATAAAGATATTTTGCATTCGATTCTGAAAAACCAAGCATCTGGAATTGATGAAGATGAAAAGCGCCTAAATGAAGTTTTAGAGCAAGTAAGACATTTTAAACAAGTAGAATCAGATGGAATAATAACTGTATCAATTCCCTCAATTCCTACGTGGATTGCTGGTGGTGTAATGATAGGGGTAGCAAGAAATAATTTAGGTACGTTAGAGCCGTTGTTAGCACAATTACGTCAGACTATAGATTATAAAGTAACATTAAATCGTGTAGTTGGTGTTGCGTATAATAATATTAATGAAATGCACAATGCGATTGGATCGGCTATTAATGCACTTACCTATATGTCTGCACAATGGCATGATTTAGATTCTCAATATTCGGGAGTGCTTAGTCATATTGATAAAGCATCCCAAAAAGCGGATCAAAATAAATTCAAATTCCTAAAACCTAATTTGAATGCAGCGAAAGATAGTTGGAAAACATTGAGAGCGGATGCGTTTACATTAAAAGAAGGGATAAAAACATTAAAAATGGATCCTGTTTCTTCAAAAAAATAGCGGAATACAGTATTTGTTGCAAGGGCATTTATACAGTTATAAAATGATTTTTTGTTCTTTATAAATTGAAAAGACGGAGGTATCATCAGGCCTCTGTCTTTTATTTTATTGAAATATTTTTATAATTCCATCCTATATGTAGAAAGTAGTTATACAAGTTTGAATTTTTAAGGTGAATGATTTTTATGAATTTTTTCATAAAACCTAATCTATGATTAGTGAGCTTTATATTCTTATTTTCCTAATAGAATACTTTTATACAATTAGATGGAAGTTAAGAATACTAAATCAAAACATAATAGGTTGTTATTGATGAGTTTATCGTAAAGTTGTTATTTTATGTGTCATCAAATAACATTTATAAACAATTAGAAATAAAGAAAAGGAGACTATTATGAGAAAAAATAGAGTATTAGATACAACATAAATAGCGTAAAAAATTTTTGGTGTAAAAACGTAATAAATAAAATAATAATCCTTAAATGTACTAAGGGAAAATGAGGGAGATAATATGGGGAATAACTCAAAATATAAAACTAGAAAAATACTTGCAGCTACCGCTACAGTAACTATGCTTACGACTGGAATGGTTTCTTCATCAGATGTCTTTGCAGAGGAAACAAAGCAGCAAAAAAAAATATCGACATCACTGCAAGAGGAAAAGTCAGTTAAATCAGAAAACAGAATATATACAGTCCCAGGAAAAGGGGATGTTGAGGTACTGAAACAACAGGAAAGAAAAAGTATGGCATTTAGTCCATATGAACCCACTGGTTTATATGCAAAGCCAAATGAACAAATAACGATTAATGTAGAAGGAAATCAAAATATTCAAGCATATATTGGAACGTATTCGTATGATGCTTCTTGGAGAGAAGATTCTAAAATAAAATCATTTACATTAAAACCTGGTATAAACACAATCCAATCTCCAAATGGGGGGATGATTTATTTTTATAATAAACAACAAGGTGGTACCATTCGAACAACAGTCACAACAGGTGGAACGACTACTCCTTTTTTTGAACTAGGAAAGCATACGAAACAAGATTTAATAAACATGCTGGACCAATATCCCAATGCACATGCAGTGGAGTTAAAAGGAGAACGTGTATTAATTACGGCCAGCCCTGCACGTGTTAAGAAATATTTGTTAGGTTCTAATACAGATCCTGTACAACTCTTAAAAAAGATGGATGAAGCTACTCGAATTCAAGACAAAGTAGCTGGTTTATCCGAGGAACAAGTAGATAAACATTATATTCATTACGTAGAAGAAAATCATTCTCCCGATTATTATATGTATGCAACTTCTTATCGAACCGCATATGTAGGAGATGCAATCCAATACGTGTTAGATATTAATAAATTTATAAAAGATGGCTGGGGTCCTTGGCATGAGGCAGGGCATTTGAGACAGCAATCACCTTGGAAGTTTTATAATATGACAGAAGTACAAAATAATATTTACAGCCTTTCTGTAGAAAAAGCATTTACATCTAATCAATCTTTTAGATTGCAACAGGAGGGCGCTTATACTAAGGCATTTCAATACTTAGAACAACCTAATAAAAATTATGACGAAGTTAGTGATGTTTTTGTTAAGCTTGTTATGCTTTGGCAACTACAGTTAGCATATGGAGAGGACTTCTATCCTCAATTGCATCAATTGTATAGAGAAATGTCTTCAAGTGAACTTCCACAAACTGATGAAAATAAAAAACAATTATTTATGATTTCGGCATCAAAAGTAGCCAAACAAAATTTGATACCTTTCTTTGAGAAGTGGGGATTACGTCCAAATAACGATACCATTCAAAAAGTGGCTGTATTAGGGTATCCAACTTTAACAGCAGAGATTTGGAAGGGGACGGATTCTAATCCAATTAAACCAGATATACCTAATGTAAATAATATTTTAGAAGGAAACAAGTTTGCATGGTCATTAAAAGGGATTAGTGATTTCGAATTTGCTAAAATCAATTTCAATAAGTCGACAGAAGAAGTGCATATTGACTTAAAAGCAGGCGTACCGCATCATTATTTTAATGAAACATATGCGAGTATTAAAGTACAAAATGCATCAGGAAAAGTAGTATACAATAAAGACATCTATGGAAACAAACAACAAAATGCTGAATCGCAAAAAGTTCCAGTTAAAGTAGGGGATTATATTGAGTTAACACATCTAGAAGGTGTGCATAGAGCTACTTTCACAAATGTAGATAATAGTAAACAAGAAAGCTTTGGAAAAAAAGCAATGTACGAAGTTACAAAAGAAGGTCTGAAGAAAGTAGAAAAAATGCCAGAAACAACGGTTTTAGACGGAAATCAATTTGGTTGGTCTTTAAAAGGATATAGTGATAGAGAAATTGCAAAAGTAAATTATAATAGGGTAACAGAGAAAATACAGGTGAATTTAGAAGCAGGCGTACCACATTCTTATTTTAATAATACGTATGCAAGTATCAAAGTACAGAATTCATCCGGTAGTGTTGTGTACAATAAGGAAATAGTGGGAAATAGACAGCAAACTGCTGAAAGACAAACTGTGCCAGTCAAAGTGGGAGATTATATCGAGTTTACCCATATAGAAGGGGAAGCAGTAAAGGAAAAGACACGGGCTACACTTATTAACCTTGAGAATAGTAAACAGGAATATATAGGTAAAAAAAGAACCTATCAAGTTACTTCTACGGGATTAAGCAAAATAGATTAATATGAATAAACTTCAAATTATTAGTAAGATGCCAAATAGTCGTTCATTATGAACGGCTATTTGGCTTTTATTTATATAAAAGTGAAATATAATCCAATGTTTAATGATTTATTAGAAGTAAAAAGGTAGGTATTATATAAAAGAAAATGAATAATTTATGCAGAGCTTGTATACGGTGTTATTATTTGACTATTCTAAAATCAATTGATAAAAACGCTGGAATGTTTTTTAGAAAACAACTGACTCCATAGGTGGAATTTGGAAGATTAATTCTATTTTGGAGTTTATTTTTATAAGGAAATTCACATACGTGGATTAGTATTAAGATTCAAAATGTAAAATATCTAAAGACCTAAGTACAAGCACACATTTTAAATAAAAAAAGTGAGAAGAATGAATAACATTCTTCTCACTTTTAGCAATTAGGGTCGGCATATACATAAATATGCGTTTGAGTGGAATTTTGGATGAAAAATCCACATGCATAGTATACCAAAATATTTAAGGCCCTTCGTATGCAATATTGCATACGAAGAGTAGGTGGATATAATAGTTAACTTACTTCTATTAAAAGTAAAATGTGTTTATATTAAAAAAGTTAAAATCAAATTGAAGCTGGTTAAGATCTTAATTCTTCATAGCTACCTAATTAATCAATTCTAGCTACTGAGTAGGAAAGAGTTAATTAATTTGAAAATGATTTGAGTAGGTAAATTCTCCGTTATACTTAATTACTGCAATATATGTCCCTTTAGTATATACATTTGTAATTGGTGTTCTCCAAATTTCTAACCCTTTAGGCGTAGTAATAAATTCTGGTTCAATTGTAATAAAGCGTTGTAAAGTGCCGTCAGGGTGAACCTTGAAAATCTTCATTTTGGCACCAAAATGCGCTCTACCAAAACGTTGAGTTAAGTAGAAAGTATCTCCTGTTATGAGGTGTTCAATATTCCAGTCGGGTTGGTATGTACTATTTTCAGCTCCCTATAAATCAAAGGCTACGGGAAATATGGTAATAGCAATTCTCACATTATTGAGGGACTGGAAAAACAACAAAGACGTTCTCAAATGCATGTATAGATATTTATAACAAAGATTCAAAAAAGAATAGGTAATATAGCTATTGGAATAAGATTGTTTTTGTCTATCTCCTGAAAAGGAGGATGGACAAACCATACCAAAGAAACTTGCATTTCATTATCTATAGAAGTGTAATGTCATTAAAGTGAGATAGGATACAGGCTAATATTGAGAAATGTAAAGTTTGTAGAGTTTGAAACAAATTAAAGAAGTAACATAAGGGATTTACGCATATAGTAATGTCGACGGATAAAGTTAACGGAATATTCGTTTTAATAAGATAAAATAATAGTATTTTTATCTTATAATATTGTTACTACGATGAAATAAGGCTAATAATTAGTTAACTTAAAAATTAAATTCAGATAGGAAGAGGATAATGAAGACCAGAGATAATTATAAAATTATTGTGATTGGCGCTGGGACTGCAGGACTATCTTCTACTGCACATTTGTTACGAAATGTATCCCTATTGAAAGAAAGTATAGCTATTATCGATTCATCTAAAAAACATTACTTCCAACCACTATGGAGTTTAGTTGGGGGAGGAATTGTTTCAAAGGAATGTACGATGCGTGATCAAGAATCACTTATTCCAAAAGGAGCAACGTGGATTCCTAAAAGTGTTGTTAAGTTGTTTCCAGATCAAAATAAGATACTTTTAGATGATGGAATGCTACTTGAATATGAGATTCTTATTGTAGCAGCCGGTATACAAATAAATTGGGGTGGTATTAAAGGCTTAAAGGAGTCTATTGGGACTAATGGGGTTTGTAGCAATTATTCTTATAAATATGTTGATTCTACTTGGAGAGAAATTGAAAAATTCAAAGGAGGAAATGCGATTTTTACCCACCCCAATACTCCTATTAAATGTGGTGGCGCCCCACAAAAAATTATGTATTTAGCAGAAGAGTATTTTTGTAATAGCGGTTTGAAAAACAGAAGTGAAGTAATGTTTTATTCTGCGAACGCTAACATATTTCAGGTACCGCGTTATGCTGAAACATTAGAACAAGTACTAGAAAGAAAGCAAATTATAACGAACTATAATAAAAACTTAGTAGAAATTATCGCTGAAAAGAGAGAAGCAATTTTTGAAGATACGCAAACACTGAAACGAGAAACAGTACCATATAGTATGATACATGTTGTTCCACCAATGGGGCCACCTAACTTTATTAAAGAAAGTGAGATAAGTGATCATCAGGGGTGGGTAGATATAAGTCCTTATACTTTGCAGCATGTAAAATATAAGAATATTTTTGGACTTGGAGATTGTACCAATTTACCTACATCTAAAACTGGAGCGGCAATTCGAAAACAAATACCTGTCTTAAAACAAAATATTTTGGACGTACTTAATGGAAGAGACTTGCAGGCTAATTATGATGGGTATACATCCTGTCCGATTGTTACAGGATATAAAAGTCTTATACTCGCTGAATTTAACTATGAACATGAGCCTCAAGAAACGTTTCCGTTTAATCAAGCGAAAGAACGGTATAGTATGTTTTTACTTAAAAGGTATATGTTGCCCTATATGTATTGGAATTTAATGTTGAAAGGGATTCTATAAGGAAAGATAGAGAGTTGTTGTAACAACCGAGAAGTAATTTGAAATAAGCATTTGGAGGGAATAGCTATGCTTTTAAAATATTTTTATGATGAAAAATTAGCTCATGCTTCCTATTTAGTTGGTTGTCAGAAGGAAGGCGTAGCAATTGTTATTGATCCCAGCCGCTATATAGAACAATATATAGAATTTGCTAAGAAAGAGGGAATGGAAGTAATTGCTGCGGCTGAGACTCATATTCATGCAGATTTTCTATCTGGGTCTAGAGAACTTTCCCTTCTTTTTAATGCAAATTTATATGTATCAGATGAAGGAGATAGTGGTTGGAAATATCAAAATCTTAACGAGGGCCGATACAATTTGGTTAGAGAGGGAACAGAGTTTAAGGTTGGTCATATAAAATTCAATGTCATTCATACCCCAGGGCATACGCCTGAAAGTATTTCCTTTTTAGTAACCGATACAAGTCAAAATAATTATATGAATGATAAACCGATAGGAATATTCACAGGTGATTTTATATTTGTAGGAGATATAGGTAGACCCGATTTATTAGAAATTGCTGTTGGTATTAAAGATACCGCAAAAATAGGAGCGAAACAATTATTTGATTCTATACAAAAAATAAAAATACTCCCCGATTATTTGCAAATATGGCCATCACATGGTGCAGGAAGTGCATGTGGAAAAGCATTAGGAGCAATTCCAACTTCCACATTAGGTTATGAAAAGATGTTTAATTGGGCGTTTCAATGTAATGATGAAGATAATTTTATATCGAATTTATTGACGGGACAGCCAGAGCCTCCAAAGTATTTTCCATTAATGAAGCATTTAAATAAGTATGGTCCACCAACTCGTAAGAAGAGAGAGATTACTGCTATTTATATAATAGAAGAACTTCAAGAAGTGATGAGGGGTGTTCAGCAAATAGTTGATATAAGGGATGTAGAGTGTTTTGCTGCTGGCCACATCGAGAAGTCAATTAACATACCTTATAACAATTCTTTCACAACTTGGTGTGGGGGGATATTAGATTATAAAAAAGAAACTTTAATAATTTTAGATGCGGAAAATGTTAAAGTGGAGGAAGTTATTAGAGACTTTGAGTCCATTGGCTTAGATAATATTATTGCTTTTGCACCTTCAAAGGTAATTCAAAGATTCCATAGTTTAGAGATTTATAAGGAAAAAACATCAAATGAATTATATCCGTTAATAAAAGATGGAAGTGTAAAGGTTATCGATGTGCGTAGTAAAAAAGAGTGGGATGAAGGACATCTTCATGATGCAATACATATCACTTTAGGTAATCTACTTGAACGGCTAGATGATGTACCGAAAAATTGTCCAATAGTTTTACAATGTCGAACGGGGTTACGTTCCGCTATAGCAGCTAGCATTTTACAAAAAGCTGATATAAAGAAAGTAGTTAATTTAAAGGGAGGATTTCTTGCATGGAAAAAAGCAGGACTGCCTTATGATACATTTAATTCCAAGGTATAGGAAAATATTTTTTACTAATTTATATGAATAGGAATTGGAGCGATTTTATCGATTTCTGACAAAAGACTCCTTTCTTAAAAATGTGAAGGTGTAAAACGTCAATTTTAAGTGGGGGATGCATGTCGGTTGGCGTAAGCCAAAATGTTTTTAACCATATACTTGTACAGATTGATCTTTGAAAACTGAAGATATGAGGTTGGTTGCAGAAAATTCGTTGCAATCGTAAAATTTTCAACGTCCTATCGTCCCGCGCTTGCCGAAATTGCGAAAATCAAGCTAAAGTAGGAAACGTGGTGAGGCAACGTAAAAGACACTTCAGTTCCCACCATAGGAACTACGGGCGGATCCTACTAAGATAACTGGTGGATACACCGATGTTCACAGAAATCTCCCACTTCAAAAAGGCCGCAAAGTCGTTAAGTGGGGGTAGTTCAAAAACAAGGAATTAAATAAAGGCATTTTCATATTAGTTATATTTTAACTTGTAAATGTTTTTTCTCTTAAGGATTTTTTAGAAAAAAATTCTTGATAATGTACGAAATTCATATTTCTTAGTAACAATAATCTAGACAGCTATCAAAAGGATTGTATTGGCAATCCAGGTGTAAAGGATAAAGGTATGTTTTACTTAACTGATGCAACAGAAAAGGCCTTTGAAACCGCTCTGGCTAATCATGATAAGCCAGAAGGAACAGTAGTTTTTGAAGCGCTTCTAGAAGGGAAATCCCCTATTTCTTTAACTATAAACATAAATATTAATAGAGTTGGGAAAACAGAAGGAAATTGGATAAAAATTAGTAGAAATCATAAGACAATATCCGTATCTTATACTTTCAAAATAACATACCTTAGTATCCTACTATCAACATCTAAATATTTGTGAAGAATATCAGCATGATAACTGTATTTAAGAATTACAATTATCTATAACTATAATTACATATTGGGTTCCACCATAACGTATCAAGTTAAAAAACTAATTAGCCCCAAAAACGAAAAAAGTGATCTGACTTCTCAAAGTAACTACCTTTAGAGAAAGAAAATTTTCGTTTAGGGGGTACTTTAAAATCTTAGCTTAATGGCGATATTGCCGTACCCCTATTACCATTTCTGTTCCGTTACTATACAAACCAAAGATTTTATTTTATCTTAAATTTAATTTATTTGTAAATGTGGAACAAATTTATTACTTAGATTGTCTATTAAGTGTAATCCTAAAAACTTAGTGCCCAAACTTGATACACTGAATCTGGTTTGACATCTATTTTAAGTACTGCAAAATACGAAAGGACTGATTATCTTGAAAAGTACAAGGATGTTAAAAATAGGGATGTGTGTTGGAATACTAAGTTTAAGTCTTGCAAGTGTAAAACTTTTTACAGGTGAACCATTGTAGGTGGAAGCAAAAGAAAAAGTAGAGAAAACTAAACATACAAATCATGCGGCTCATTGAGAATTCGCACAACTCGAGAAAAAGTTTGACGCTCGACTGGGTGTCTATGAAATCGACACCAGTACAAACGGGGCAGTTACTTATCGATCACCTAATGAACGGTTTGTTTACGCATCTACCTTTAAGGCTCTGGTTACAGGGGTATTGTTACTACAATATCCAATTGACAAATTAGACGAAGTTATCACTTATACAAAAGATGATTTAGTAGAGTATTTACCAATTACAGAGAAACATGTGGATAGCGGTATGACTCTTGGGAAAATTGCGGAGGCTGCTATTCGTTACAGTGATAACACTGCGGGGAACACTTTATTCAAGAAATTAGACGGACCTAAAGGATTTGAACGAAGCTATTCCGGGAGACATTTGTGATACAAGTACAGCAAAAACACTTGCTACCAATCTTAAGGCTTTCACGGTCAGAGATGCACTCCAAACTGATAAACGTAAAATCCCTACGGATTGGATGCGTGGAAACGCTACAGGAGACGAACTCATCCATGCTGGTGTACCAAAAGATTGGGAAGTCGATGATAAATCTGGAGCCGGAAGCTACGGAACACCTAATGATATTGCCATCGTTTAGCCACCGAATAGAGAACCAGAGAACCGATTATCATTGCAATTCTGTCCAGTCAAGATGTTATATATGATACTGAGCTAATCGCGCAGACTGCCAAGGTTACAATAGATGCTCTCAAGTGAGGGTATTGATTTTACCTTTGCTTTCTGATTCCCTATATTCCATACCATCTATAGGATAAAATTAGAAGTCGATTCTTTTTTACATCAAAAGAATCGTTTTTTACATTCTTTTCATTATGATTATGCTAACAAGAACCATTAAATTAGACGAGTAATTCAAGAACTCACTATTACAAACATTAGATATAGTACAAAGAGGTGAGGAACAGCTCACAATTCCCTTACTTTAAAGGGCAGCATTATTATAAAGAATAGATATGAAACTATTTTGTTCAAGAGTTAATCTAAGTTTTATAATCTGCTGATTAGAAAAATATTTACTAATCTCGATTACCATACTTTTTTAATATAAGTATATTTCTAAAGGTGACCTCAATAGTTTTAAGTAAATCAACGGGAGAATTGAAAGGCAGGAGAAAGTAACATGTCAGAAAATTATCGTTCTCGAGAGGAGCGACGACAAGTTAAAAAGAAAAAACAACCAACTTCTAAAAAACAAAAACAACAAGGTAAAACATTGTTTCTTCGCAAATTTTTAATCAGTTGCTTACTACTTGGTATTGTAGGGTTAGTCGCAGGAGTTGCTACTTTTTTCGTTATGATCAAGGATGCACCAAAACTTGAGAAAGCAAAACTTGTTAATCCGTTATCCTCAAAAATTTATGATAAAGATGGAAAATTGATATATGAATATGGGAAAGAAAAACGAACGAATATTATGTATGATCAAATTCCTAAATTAGTAGAAAATGCGTTTTTAGCGACAGAAGATGCACGTTTTTACGAGCACAGTGGCGTAGACTTTAAAGGTACTGCACGTGCAGTTTTAGTCAGCCTAAAAGGTGATTACGGCTCTCAAGGTGGAAGTACGATTACTCAGCAAGTTATTAAAAATTACTTCTTATCGATGGAAAAAACGTCAAAGCGAAAGGCGCAAGAAATATTTTTAGCGTATAAGCTAGAACAACAGTATTCAAAACATGAAATTTTAGAAATGTATTTAAATAAAGTTTACTTAGGCAACCGTTCATACGGAATCGCAACAGCAGTACAAAATTACTATGGTAAGGAATTGAAAGATTTAACACTACCAGAAGTTGCGATGCTTGCTGGTTTAATGAAAGCACCTAATAACTATGATCCAACAAAAGAAAAAAATATCAAAAAAGCAACAGAAAGAAGAAATGTTGTACTTGAATTAATGAATCGACATGGTTATATTACAAAAAAAGAAATGGAAGAAGCATCAAAAGTTCCAGTAACAGAAGGACTTAAGAAAGCAACTGAACAAAAAGAAATGCCATATCCTGCGTTTATGGATGCGGTTGTGAAAGAGGTTGAAAAAGAGTTGCCAGATGCTAATATTGGATCTGACGGCTTAGAAATTTATACTACATTAGACCAAAAGGCACAGGATTTTGCGGACAAGCTTTTAAATGAAAACATTATAAATTATCCAAATGAGAAATTCCAAGGGGCTTTCACATTTATGGATACGAAAACAGGAGAAATTCGTGCAATTGGTAGCGGGCGTGGTGAAAATAAAGCTGTATTTAAAGGACATAATATAGCGATTGAATTAAATCGTTCAGCAGGTTCAACGATGAAACCAATTTTTGATTACGCTCCTGCAATTGAATATTTAAAATGGGCTACTTACCATCAAATTGACGACTCTCCATTTAAGTATTCAACAGGACAAGAAGTTAGAAATGCAGATAGAAAGCATTTAGGACCAATTACAATGCGTGATGCATTGAAAACGTCCCGAAATATCCCGGCAATTAAAACTGCAAAAGAAGTAGGAATGAATAAATCAAAAGCTTTCTCTGAAAAGCTAGGTATTACATTTAATGTAGCACCGACCGAATCAACAGCGATAGGTACAAATGAAGCGTCACCAACTGAAATTGCAGGTGCCTATGCGGCATTTGGTAATGATGGTAAGTATACGAAGCCACATTTTGTTAAGAGAGTCGTTTATTCAGATGGTAAATCAAAAAGCTTTGAGCAAAAGCCCAAACGAGTTATGAAGGATTCTACAGCATATATGATTACTGATATGCTTCGTACTTTTGTTTCTTCTGGGTTGGGTACAGCAGCTAATATAGGTTCTTTAGATGTAGCGGGTAAAACAGGGACAACAAACTATTCTTTAGAACAAATAGCACAATATAATCTACCAGAAAGTGCAACTCGTGATAGTTGGTTTGCTGGTTATACACCACAATATACGATGGCAGTATGGACTGGATATATTAAAGATAGTAAAGACGATTATATTAGTAGTAAAAATACGAAAATTGCTCAGTTAATTTTTAAAGAAATGATGAGTAAGTTTGCTACAGATAAGTCGCAATTTAAAATGCCGAACAGTGTAGTTCAAGAAGGTAGCGAATTACGTATTAAAGGTGAGAAACGTGATTCTTCCTCAAATATGACTGAACAGCCAAGTAATAATAATCAAAATAAGCAACAAGAAAAGCAAAAGAAACCAGAAGAGCAAAAGCAAAGTGAGCTAAACAATAGTAGAAGCGAAGGAAATACAACATCGCCAAACAACGGTAGTGGTCAAGGAAATACAGCGCCGCCAAACAATGGGGATGGTCGTGGAACGCCAACGCAACCAAGTTATGATGGGAATACAGGAGAAGATCCAGCAACTAATGGTTAATAAGTAATATAAAGAAATTGTTGATTCTGTTGCAAATTTTATAACCAGCATAAACAGGTTGATAAATGAGAAACAATGTTTAGGAAGTAGCTAGTAATTGTTGAGATTCATTGTACGCTGAAAAGGCGGAGTCTCTTTGTAAAGCGCCCCAAAATTTCTATTCATTATTGACTACTTGATAAATAGATTATGTTTCCATTTTAAAGAGTAGGCAAAGTTTTTTAATGCTTGTTATTAGTTTTGTATGAAGTTAACTTCGGATAATTGATTATTGTATTCTTCTAATTGGATTAGATATTCATAATCCTTTTGCAACAACGAAATTTCGTTTTTTTAGTGTACGATGAATTACATCAATTACTAACGATCGCATAAAATCCATCTGCAATCATACCAACTTTTTATCTGCTAAGAAAATTTGCACCAGTCTCCTTTTGGGCTAGCGTATATATCTTACTAAATTTACGAATTTCTTTACGATATTATTTAATGTAATGCCTACCCCAGAATCTTCTATAAATTACTATGGACTCCCTCTTGGATTATTGGAAGTTGAATCTAATACTTTACTTTATTTTTTAGGTGTTATTAATAAATATTATTACAATGAGAAGCTAATAGTGGACATTTCAAGAGTGACTATATATTTTTAAGACAAACTGCTGTAGAAAGATTAAGAATTCTTAAGAACTTTTGCCCCTTTTTCTTAAGGGTTGGATTCTAGAGTATGAGTAAGAATTCTTACCAGTGGGGTGATTAAGTATGAATACAATTCACTTTCTTATTTCTGTATATAATGAGCCAAAAATCAGTTGGTGCAGCCCTTCCAAGTTTAAGGTTTATTGGAGATAAAATGATTGAAGGAATTGATTTGAAGAAAGTAAATTACATTGTCAAATATGGGCCAAGCACACGTGTATTAAAAGGGAAATTAATTATAAGAAGAAGGAATCTTATGAATTGTAATATGGCTTAGCAGTATATATTGAACAATATATTAGGGGATTGATATCACTATATTCATTATGTTATTTCTTGTTTTCCGTTTGCAAGTTAACAATAAAGAGACGATAGACATGTCTCACCTGCAAATGTCTTTAATTGTTCAATATTAGAAAAAAAGTGGAGGAATAATATGGAGTCAAAAATTCTTATTGTTGATGATGATAAAGAGATTAGAAATCTTATCTCTGTTTATTTGGAAAATGAAGGTCTGAAAACTCAAAAGGCTGAAGATGCTATTGAAGCTTTACAACTGTTAGAAGAAAAGGAGTTTGATCTTATTATTTTAGATATTATGATGCCTAATATGGATGGTATTGAAGCGTGTATGAAGATTAGGGAAGACCGCAATATGCCTATCATTATGCTATCTGCAAAATCTGAGGATATAGACAAAATTCAGGGTCTAGCCTCTGGTGCAGACGATTATTTAACAAAACCGTTTAATCCATTGGAATTAATCGCTAGGGTAAAATCCCAATTAAGAAGGTTTAAAAAATACAATACGTCAATAAATCATAATAAAAGCATCCTAGAAATTGGCGATTTAACCGTGAATACAGATACACGTCAAGTATGGGTAAGGGGAAAGGAAACAAGGCTAACTCCAAAAGAGTTTGATATTCTCGAACTACTTGCCCGTAACAAAGGGATTGTCCTGAGTGTTGCAAAAATATATGAAGCAGTTTGGAAAGAGGTTTTTTATAAATCAGATAATACCGTCATGGTGCATATTACAAAAATAAGAGACAAAATTGAAGAGGATTCTAAACATCCCATTTATATTAAAACTGTTTGGGGAATTGGGTATAAAATATGAAGAATGTTAGTTTTAGAAATAGGATCATTATAAAACTTCTTGGTGCTGTTGCAGTTAGTTTTTTTGTTTCATTTGGTTTAACAATCCTCATTTTGGTATACGTCATAGATCCATTATTTATAAAACACGAAGATTTTGGCATGTTTGAATTCAGATTCGCAATGTTGCTCTTATTCACGTTCGCAATCTTTAACTTTATAGTAATTTTTTTGATATTGGTTCGAAAGAAAATAGTATATTTGAAGCTCATTTCTGATAATGTGAATGATATTGCCAATGGAAAACTGGGTTTGACTATTGGGATTAACGGGAAGGACGAATTAACCCAACTTGCTCAAAATATCAACTATATGTCCAAGAAATTGGAAAATACATTTGAACAGGAAAGACGATTAGAACGTACAAAAAATGAACTTATAACCAATGTATCTCATGATTTACGCACACCGTTAACATCTATTATTGGCTATATAGATTTATTAAAAAGAGGGCAATACAACAGTAAAACACAATTACAGGAATACCTTGAAACCACGTATTCAAAGTCACAGAGACTGAAATATTTAATTGATGAGTTGTTTGAATATACTCGTTTATCAGGCATAGATGCTAAGTTAAATCTTAATGAAGTTGATTTATCAAGTTTGTTGGAGCAAATAGTTGGAGAATACATTCCTATATTTGAAAAGGAAAGCTTAATCGTTCAAAAATCAATCACACAAGAAACAATACCTATCTTCATAGATGTAGAAAAAATGGTACGTGTATATGAAAATCTCTTTATGAATGCGATAAAGTACAGCATAAAACCATCCGAATTATCCGTATGTCTTGAATTAATGGATAACAAAGCAATTTTGAAAGTGTCAAATACAGTCGAGAAACCGCCTGTTAGCGATCCAAATAAATTGTTTGAAAGGTTTTTCAGGGGGGACAAGGCAAGAAAAGATGACCAGGGAAATGGTCTGGGGCTTGCTATCTCAAAAAGAATCGTTGAGCTTCATAATGGCAATATACATGCAGAATATAAAGACGACTGGATGTCCTTTATTGTTGAACATCCAATTAAATAGAATGGCTTATGGAATTATAGGTTCCATAAGCTTTTTTTATAAAACTTAAGAATTCTTAAGAATTTTACGGGGTGTTTCCTAATTTTCATAGTTTATCATGTATGTATTGAAAGCGATGAGGAGAGTGAAGAAATTAAAAAAGAAAATTTTCTTTGTAGCTTTCAGGTGGATACATAGTGACAATCTCATTGAAAAGGTGATAAATAGATGAAGAAGAAAAATAAAGTGTTAATTACTAGTGTAGTAGCAATTGGAATTGCTGCTGGATCATATTTTGCATTTGCTGGCGGCGGTTCGGAAGTAGCAATGGAATATAGCGGTTATAAAGTTATAGAAAAACAAATTGAAAATGCACAAAAATTTGGCGGTGAAGTTATTCCAAATGGAATTGAAACAATTTCATTCGATCCAACAAAAGGTACGTATGAATCAGCTGTTAAAAAAGGCGATGAAGTGAAAAAAGGTCAGCTTCTGTTTAAATATAATGCCCCTACTGCTAAACAAGGTGTAACGGAAGCAGAAATGCAAAAGAAAATCGCACAAAAAGAAGTAACATTGTATCAAAAACAACTTGATGCAGCGAAACAAAAATTACAAAAAGATAAAAATGCTGGTCTTCCTAAGGAAGCATTAAAAGCATCGGAAATCGAAGTGCAACAATTAGAATCACAACTTGAAATGAAAAAATTTGAAGTTGAAAAATCTGATGAAATGATTAAAGAAGCAAAAGAGAAAGTAAACACACTTTCTGTAACGAGTCCTGCTGATGGTGTAATTGATGATATCGTAAAAACTGCTGATGAAAAAACAGGTATGAGTGGCATTACACTTCGTCACGCTGGTCCATTTAAAGTAAAAGGTCAACTTTCTGAACATGAACTTGCTAGCATGAAAGTTGGGCAAGAAGTAACTGTCTCATCAAAAACTGTCACTGGTAAGAATTGGATAGGGAAAGTAACAGAAATCGGTTCTACACCATTAAAGAGTATGGACGAAAATAAAACTGTTTCTAATTATCAATTCACTGTCACATTAGATAATAGTGAAGAATTACAAAACGGCTTCCATGTATACGTAACGAGTAAATCTGGCGAAGCAACTGGTACGATTGTTCCGAAAAGCAGCATTGTGAAAAAAGGTGACAAAAATGTTGTCTTCGTTGTAAAAGACAGTAAAGCGAAAGAACAAGCGATTACTGTTGAATTCGAGACAGATAGCGAAGCAAAAGTTTCTGGAGTGAAAAAAGGAGAACAAATTATCTCTAAACCTGAAAAAGATTTAAAAGATGGTATGGAGGTTGTCGTTGAATGATTAATTTAAAAGGCATCACGAAATCCTTCCAAAATGGTGCAGAAGCCGTTCAAATATTACACGGAATTGACGTAACTCTGAACCAAGGAGAATTCACTTCTATTATGGGACCGTCTGGTTCTGGTAAATCAACATTAATGAACATTATCGGTTGCTTAGATAAACCAACGACAGGTACGTACGAACTAGCTGGTCAAAATATTTCAAACATGTCTGAAACAGAACTTGCACATGTTCGTAATAAAGAAATCGGATTCGTATTCCAAAACTTCATGTTACTACCAAGACTTACAGCACTACAAAATATTGAATTACCTCTTATTTACGCTGGAGTCGATAAAAAAGAAAGACGTGAGCGCTCATTAGCTGCTTTAACAAAAGTAAGTTTAGCTGATCGTGCTACTCACCTGCCAAATGAATTATCAGGTGGACAAAAACAGCGTGTTGCGGTTGCTCGTGCAATCGTAAATAACCCGAAATTTATTTTAGCCGATGAACCGACAGGTGCACTTGATACGAAAACAAGTACACAAATTATGGACCTCTTTTATGAATTAAACAAGCAAGGCTCAACAATCATTATGATTACCCACGATCGTGAAATCGGTGAAGCGGCTGCCCGCCAAATTGTAATTCGTGACGGAAATATCGTCCAAGATTGGAGAGGTTAATTTTGAACACGAGTGAAACTATACGCATGGCCCTTTCCTCTATCTTTGCTCATAAAATGCGTTCTATCTTAACGATGCTAGGAATTATTATCAGTATTAGCGCCATCATTACCATCATTTCAATGGGTGATGGTACAAACGCAAAGTTTAAAAAAGAATTAGGGCAAGGAAAAGATACGGAAGTAACCATTTACTATAACAACCCCGATTATGGAACAGATAGTGCCAAAATCACAACTGATATGCTCAAACGTCTTCAAACTGTGCCAGGCGTTAAAGATGTTGATCCAGATGTGAGTATGAAAGTAAAAGCATCTTCTGGTTCAAAAGATGTCTCTCTTAATCTAAAAGGTGGAACAGTCGCCTTTATGACAGATGCGAAAATAAAATTAGTTCACGGTCGGGAATTAAACGATAGTGAACTAAAACAAGCAATCTCTGCAGTTATTTTAAATGAAGAAACTTTCAACAAATTATTTAATGGTTGGGAACCAAATCTATATACAGACATAAAAGGAAAACCGTATAAAGTAGTCGGTGTTTATGAAGCAAAAAATGATTCCGGAATGGCTATGTCAGCAGGTTATACATCACTTGAAAATGCTCCTGTCATTTCAGGAGTAACTGAGTATGACTCTGTAAAATTAACACTAACTTCACCAACAGAACGTAAAAGTGTAGAAAAACAAGCTGTTTCTATTTTGAACGAGATGAAAGCTCCTAAATTTGAGCATAAATTTAAAGCTCAAGATATGGGTGAATTTACGAAGCAATTAGACGAATCAATCGGTATGATGAAAATGGTATTCGGTGGTATCGCTGCTATCTCCTTACTTGTTGGTGGTATCGGTGTAATGAATATTATGCTTGTATCCGTAACAGAACGTACACGTGAGATCGGTATTCGTAAAGCACTTGGTGCAACACGCGGTAAAGTATTAACACAATTCTTAATTGAATCTTGTATTTTGACTGGACTAGGTGGTTTCATCGGATTCATGCTCGGTATTTTCTTCGCTTGGATCGTCTCAATCTTTGCCGGATGGCCTCTCGTTGTCTCAACAGAACTTGGACTTCTTGCAGTAGGCATTTCAATGCTAATCGGTATTGCATTTGGTTTACTACCAGCTAACAAAGCTGCAAAACTTGATCCAATTGAATGTTTACGATATGAGTAAAAAAACGTAGGAGTGTAAACTCCTGCATTTTTTCTGTTGAAGCCGAGAAATTTTAACAGTTTTTTTAAATCTTAAGGATTCTTAAGGATTTTCACTCCAGTTTCTTCATGTTTGGATTTTAAACTATGGTTGTAAAGTTAATCTATTGGAGTGACTAAATATGAAGCATTTGTCTTTTTTATCTCAATGTATAACTAATCCAAGAAACGTTGGTGCAGTACTTCCAAGTTCAAAGTTTCTCGCAGAAAAAATGATGGAAAACATTAATTTTGAGAACGCTAAATATATTATTGAATATGGGCCAGGTACGGGTGTATTCACTGAGAAATTACTTAAAAAACGAAATTCGAATACCACTCTTATGCTAGTGGAAAATAATAGAGAGTTTTATTTAATGTTGAAAGAAAAATTTAAAAAAGAGAAAAATTTATTCATTGTATGGGGGTCTGCGGAAAATATCGACGAGTATCTAAAAAACTTCTCTATTCCTTATGCAGACTATATTGTTTCTGGTCTTCCTTTTGCTAGTTTGCCCCAAAATGTTTCAGATGAAATTTTATTAACTACCACAAAAATTTTAAAGAAAGATGGGGTATTTATTACTTTTCAATATACAAAATTTAAAAAGAAGTTCCTTAATCAGTTTTTTGATACAATAGATGAGAAATGGGAGCCTAGAAACGTACCACCTGCTTTTGTTTTTAGCTGTTCAACACCAAAAAATAAGGGAGAAAAATATGGAAGCTAAAATTCTTATTGTTGATGATGATAAAGAAATCAGAAATCTTATTTCTATTTATTTGGAAAATGAAGGTTTGCAAACTCAAAAGGTTGAAGATGCTATTGAGGCCTTAAAACAGTTGGAAGAAAAAGAGTTTGATCTCATTATTTTGGATATTATGATGCCTAACATGGATGGAATTAAAGCATGTATGAAGATTAGGGAAGAACGAACTATTCCCATTATCATGCTTTCTGCAAAATCCGAAGATATGGATAAAATTCAGGGGCTTACTTCTGGTGCCGATGATTATTTGTCAAAACCGTTTAACCCATTAGAATTAATTGCTAGAGTAAAATCTCAATTAAGAAGATATACAAAATATAATACTGAAACGAACAAGAATAAAAATATTATTGAAATTGGTAATTTGACCTTGAATACAGATGCACGTCAAGTATGGGTAAGGGGAAAGGAAACCAGGCTTACTCCTAAAGAATTCGATATACTTGAACTTCTTGCTCGTAACAAAGGGATGGTCTTAAGCATTGAAAAAATATATGAAGCTGTTTGGAAGGAGAATTTTTACAAATCGGATAATAATGTAATGGTACACATTACAAGAATTAGAGATAAAATAGAAGAAGATTCCAAACATCCCATCTACATTAAAACAGTATGGGGAGTAGGATATAAAATATGAGGATGTTTAAACTTAGAAATAAGTTAGTTGCAAAACTTCTTATTGCGGTAGCAATTAGTTTTTTTGTTTCACTTGGTGCGATATTTCTCTTCAGTAAATTGCTTTATCATCTATCCGTAAAAAATTATCTGCCCGAAGTTACTCTAGTTACAGGTTATATTTATACGCTAATTTTGTTTTCAATCATAATCTTTATCTTTATTGCAGTATTTTTGTTAATGGTGCGGAAAAAATTATTATATTTGAAACTTATTACCGAGAGCGTTCACCATATTGCTAATGGAAAACTTGGTTTAACAATCAGAATAGAAAGTAGGGACGAATTGACCCAACTTGCTCAAAATATTAATTATATGTCCAAGGAATTGGAGAATACATTTGAACAGGAAAGACGATTAGAACGTACAAAAAATGAACTCATTACCAACGTATCTCATGACTTACGCACACCGTTGACATCTATTATCGGATATGTAGATTTATTAAAAAGAGGGCAATACGACAGTAAAACACAATTACAGGAATACCTCGAAACCACTTATTTAAAATCACAGAGACTGAAATATCTAATTGATGAACTGTTTGAATATACCCGTTTATCAGACCTCGATGCTAAGTTAAACCTTAATGAAGTTGATTTATCAGGTTTGTTGGAGCAAATAGTTGGAGAATACATACCTATATTTGAAAAGGAAGGTTTAATCGTTCAAAAATCAATAACGGAAGAAACAATACCTATTTTCATGGATGTAGAAAAAATGGTACGTGTTTATGAAAACCTGTTTATGAATGCGATAAAGTACAGCATGAAACCATCCGAATTATCAATAAGTCTTGAACTAATAGGTAACAAAGCAATTTTAAAAGTATCAAATAAAGTCGAGAAGCCACCTGTTAGCGATCCAAATAAATTGTTTGAAAGGTTTTTCAGGGGAGATAAGGCAAGAAAAGATGACCAGGGAAATGGTCTAGGACTTGCTATCTCAAAAAGAATTGTTGAACTTCATCATGGTAATATACATGCAGAGTATAAAGACGGCTGGATGTCCTTTATTGTTGAACATCCAATCAAATAGAATGGCTTATGGAATTACAGGTTCCATAAGCTTTTTTTTTATAAAATCTTAAGAATTCTTAAGGTTTTTACGGGGTGTTTTCTAATTTTCATAGTTTATCATGTATATATTGAAAGCGATGAGGTGAGTGAAGTAGATAAAGAAGAAAGTTTTCATTTTAGCTTTAAGGTGGATGCAACATGAAAATTTTATTAAAAGTAAATAAGAATAGCAGCTTATTTTAAAGAAATGAAAAAACAAACGTAGGAGGATATATATGACAAAACCAGTTGTAGATGTGAAAAACGTCCAAAAAGTGTACGGTAAAAAAGGTGAGAATCACTCACACGCGTTAAAAGGTGTTTCATTCTCAATTCAAGAGGGTGAGTTTGTCGGAATTATGGGACCTTCTGGTTCTGGTAAAACGACATTATTAAATGTAATTTCAACGTTAGATAAAGCAACGGGCGGCGTTGTTGAAATTGCAGGAACGGATATTACGAAAATGAAACAAGGTGAGCTTTCTGATTTCCGTTCACAAAAGTTAGGGTTCATTTTCCAAGACTTTAACTTATTAGAGAACTTATCTATTTACGAAAACATCGCTCTTCCACTTTCACTTCAAGGTGTTTCATCACGAAATATTGGACCGAAAGTAGAAAAAGTAGCTGATATGTTAGGCATTTCAGCAATACTTCAAAAGTATCCATCTGAAGTATCTGGTGGACAGAAGCAACGTTCAGCAGCAGCACGTGCGTTAGTGCATGAACCAGCAATTATTTTAGGGGACGAGCCAACAGGATCGCTGGATTCTAAAAATGCAACGAGTTTACTTGATGCGATGACAAACTTAAATAAAGAGCAAGGGGTATCTATTATGATGGTTACTCATGATCCATATAGTGCAAGTTACTGTCAGCGTATTTTATTCATTCAAGATGGTGAGCTATATAAAGAAATTTATTGCGGTGGTACACGTGAAGAGTTCTATAAAGAAATTTTAGACGTGCTTGCAAACTTAGGTACACAAAAAGCGTAAGGAAGGAAGTTCAATCATGTTATTTAAGCTTTCCATGTCAGGCCTAAAAAGTAAGTTGCAAGATTACATTGTCTTACTTGTTGGTCTTATTGTCTCTATTTCAACTTTTTATATGTTTCAAACATTAGCACTCAATAAGGCGTTCCTTGAATCTAACTCTTCTATTAGGGATATTGTGTCTGTATTTAAAATTGGGTCCTTTTTGTTAGCGTTTATCACATTTTTTTATATTTTATATGCAAACTCTTTCTTATCATCTCTTCGCCAAAAAGAATTTGGTATGTATATGATGTTAGGAACAAAAAAGCATAAAGTTACCTTACTTATGTTTATCGAAACAATTATATTAGGTGCCGCATCTCTTGTGATTGGAATTACAGTTGGTGTAGGGCTCGCAGAAGGTATCGGTCAGTTACTAATGAAACAATTAGAACTTCCTGTTAGTGGTTATCAAGCATTTTACATGCCATCTATGACGGTTACTTGCATCTTTTTCTTTGCATTATTTGTACTATCAGCAAGTATAAGTAGTATTAAGCTAGCGCGTTTTTCTGTATTACAACTTGTACATGCAGATACACAAACAGAACGTGTCGCCATAAAAGGAAAAATGACAGTTGTAGTTGCAATCCTTGGTGTGATTTTATTGGGTATTGGTTATGCATCACTAATCTATATGAAATATGCAAACCCGCTAATTGGTCTGGGATTAATGGCCGTTGGATTAATCACAGCAACCGTTGGTACTTACATGTTATTTGGATCACTTCTCCCAGTTATGATTAACAAGTTAAAGAGTAATAAAAAACGTAGTGAAAAAGGCCTCAATGCTTTTACTTTTGCACAATTAAATTTCCGCATTAATGGCCTAACAAATGTGCTTGCAACAGTAGCAATCTTAGTAGCTCTTGGTGCTGGTGGAATTGCTTGTGGTATGGCATTTAAAAACAACATCCTAAAAATGACAGATCAAATGCGAATTTACGATTCAGTCATTCATAATCCAACAGCGGAAGAAAAGAAAATTTTGGGTGGTATCTTATTTCAAGAAAAACTTGAATATCATTACAAAGTTGATGATAGGTATGTTTATTATCTTAAAGAAGATTTAGAAAAAAATCGCCCTTTCTTGCAAGTTATGAAAACAGAAAAAGTTTCAGAGGGATTACCCATTGGTGCATTTTCAATAAAATGGGTTAAAGGAGAGACCGACACAAAACAATGGATCCAGGCTTTCAGAACGATCCAGCCAAATTATTTATATCCTGATTATGAAATGAAAATTGTAGATCAAAACATATACGATGGGTTGAAGGGTAAAGAAAGTACTGTGTTTATGGGGAAAACAGATGATTTTGGATCATACATAAAAGAATGGAAAAAACTTGATGAATTACAGATATCAAAATATAAAAATGTGAAAGCGGAAGAATTGGATAGTAAGTATCAAGCGTATATTGTGAGTCATGATTTTGCCAGCGGACTAATGTTTATGGGTTTTTTCGTTGGAGTTGCATTTTTAGCAATGATGGCAAGCTGCTTAATGTTTAAAATTCTATCCGGTGCATCCAAAGATAGTACACGTTATCAAATGCTTCGTAAAATCGGTGTTCGCCGAGAGTTATTAGCACAATCAATTTATAAGGAGTTATTCTTTGTATTCTTAGTCCCAGCAATTGTGGGTATTGTTCACGTATTAGTTGGTATGAACATGTTCAGAGTTCTTTTGCCTGATCCGTACAATCGTATTTGGGTACCAATTATTATTTTCGTAGTGATTTACTCGATTTACTATTTTATTACAGTTCAATTGTATAAAAGAATTGTACTTCCGAAAGAAAATTAATGTAATGATATTATTTATACGAAATATCAACATAATCTGCCCCCATTTATTGATCATTCTAAATGGGTTTGGAAATAATAAATGGACTAGCACTACAATCCATAAACGGTGTTTAATGTTCCGTATGATACTGTGTTTTTAGTAATGAGTTTTGGAATTTCCGGAAAGTATTGTTGATAGTGCCATTAGAGAAGTTAAAGAGGAAACTGATCTTGAAGTTAGCAACCTTGTTTATAAAGGACTTTATGAATATGTTAATCCGATCGTCAAAGACCGATATATGATATTTAACTATTTTACAAAAGACTTTAAGGGGGATTTACTAAAAGATTCACCAGAAGGAAAAGCTGTTTGGGTGAATATCAATGAAGCTTACAATCTTCCTATGTAGAAATCCATTCGTAGAAGATTCCCTTTGTTCTTTGAAGAAGTAACATTCGAAATTTAAGTGGAATGGGATCACGAAAAAAATCAAGAGGGACTAGTTACTATAAAGAGAACATAGACAAAACAATGCTGGCCTACACATATTAGTAATATCTAGTATGTGTAGGCCTTTTAATTTTAAGCATTTATTAATTTAGGTCTTGATAATATACGAAATTCGCGTTTTGTTGCCGTACTCCCTTATGATAAGGATTCTTTTTGTATCAAAAATCCACAAATAAAAAAAGATAGGGAGTTAGATTGTCAAAAAAAATTAGAGATTATCCTAAACTTGCAAAGGATATTTTAGAAGCTGTCGGCGGAGAAACGAATGTTATTAATGCTACACGATGTGCTACAAGGCTTAGGTTGGTACTTAAGAGATCTAATCCAAAAGCCAAAGAAAAAGTTGCAAGTTTACCCGGGATTATTGCGGCTGTAGAAAATGGTGGGCAATTTCAAGTTATTATTGGGCAACATGTAGGAGAAGTCTATGAAGAATTTGCAGGTTTAATAAACACCGATATTCCTAGTGAAACAAAAGCAGAAAAAAGAATAGTGTTAAACCGTATAATCGCAACCATTTCAGCGGTTTTTGCCCCATTTGTTTATATTTTAGCCGCAGCTGGCATTTTACAAGGTTTACTAATATTAATAAAATTACTCTCTGATAACTTTGTAGAAACTGGAACTTATCAAGTTCTAAACTTTATTTCTTGGGCGCCATTTACTTTTTTACCGATTTTTATCGCAATTACAGCATCAAAGCACTTTAAAACAAACATGTACATAGCAGTGGCGTGTTGTGTTGCATTAGTAAGTCCCTTATGGACAGAAATGGCGGCGCAAATTGTATTACTTTTCTAGGTATTTCCTTAACTGAAACAGTGTATACATCTTCAGTGTTACCACCACTATTTTTAGTGTGGACTTTGTCCTATCTTGAAAGATTTTTAAATAAGCGAATCAATGAGGTAATTAGGCCGTTATTTGTACCGCTTTTATGTATGGTAATAATGGTTCCGCTTACATTGTTGCTGATTGGACCTCTTACAACAATGGGAGCAACAGGAATTGCAAATGGTTATAATTTCTTAGCGGAAAATGTACCCGCATTAGCTGGAGCTATTATAGGAGGGTTCTGGCAAGTAATAGTTATTTTCGGTATTCATTGGGGGACTACTCCTATGGTGTTAGCAAATTTTGATTTGTATGGTAGAGATTAATTCCAAGCCTATCAAACAATTGCAGTGGTTGCACAAGTTGGTGCCGTACTGGGTGTTGTTTTAAAAGGGAAAAGTCAAGAAGTGCGCAAAGTTGGAGTTTCAGCGGGTATTACTGGACTTTTTGGTATTACAGAACCATCTATTTATGGCGTGAATTTAAGATTTAAAAAGCCATTTATATTCGGATGTATTTCAGGCACTATAGGTGCAATTACAGCTAGCTTTTTTAATCCATACTACTTTGCCTATGCGGGGTTACCAGGTCCATTAACGATTGTAAATGGTATAAATGCTGACTACCCAATGTCTATCTGGGGAATTTTATTAGGTTCTGGGGTTGCGATTATTTTACCTATCATTTTAGTTCAAATATTTGGATTCGGTGAAGATACAGCAGAAAAAATAGAAGGTGAAAACTTAACAGCAAAACAAGAACGCGAGACAAATATCCAACAGAATAATGAAGAAACAATCGGTGCTCCATTTAGTGGTAATGTTATCACACTTTCAAAAGTACCTGATGAAGTATTTAGCTCAGGTGCTATGGGGACAGGTTTAGCTGTAGATCCGTCAGATCATAAATTATATGCCCCATTTGATGGAGCAGTTGTCATGATTGCACCTACCAAACATGCGATTGGGTTACGCTCAGAATCTGATATTGAATTGCTTGTACATATTGGTTTAGATACAGTTAAATTAGCTGGAAAGCCTTTCACTATACATGTAGAAGATGGTAGAAAAATCAAAAAAGGGGATTTATTAATTGAATTTGATAAAGAATTAATTCAAACACATGGGTTAAAAACAATTACACCTATTATCATAACAAATTCGAATACTTATAAAGAAATTATTGTAGAAGATATTTCTGAAACCAAACTATATCAGAAATTATTTACAGTAGTAAAATAAGGAGGAATAAACAATGAAAACAATGCCAAAGAAATTCTTATGGGGTGGTGCTTTAGCTGCCCACCAATTCGAAGGTGGATGGAATCAAGGGAATAAAGGACCTAGTGTAGTTGATGTACTAACTGCAGGTGAACATGGAGTGCCAAGACAAATAACAGATACAGTTGAACCTAATACGTTTTATCCTAACCATGAAGCAATTGATTTTTATCATAGATATAAAGAAGATATCGCTTTATTTGGTGAAATGGGATTAAAGTGTTTAAGAACTTCTATCGGATGGAGCAGAATCTTTCCAAATGGTGATGAAACAGAGCCTAACGAAGAAGGACTACAATTCTATGATAATGTATTTGATGAATTACTTAAATATGGTATTGAGCCTATCATCACATTATCTCATTTTGAAATGCCATTGCATCTAGCCAAAGAATATGGTGGATTTAGAAACCGAAAAGTAATAGACTTCTTTGTAAAATTTGCTGAAGTTTGTTTTAAACGATATAAAAATAAAGTGAAATACTGGATGACTTTTAATGAAATCAATAACCAAATGGATGTAAATAACCCTCTATTTTTATGGACAAACTCAGGAGTGGTTGTAAAAGAAGGAGAAAATGCTAAAGAAGTAATGTATCAAGTAGGACATCATGAATTAATTGCAAGTGCATTAGCTGTAGCAAAAGGAAAAGAAATTAATTCTGATTTCCAAATTGGGGCAATGATTTCGTATATACCTATTTACCCTTATTCATCAAACCCGGAAGATGTTATGCTAGCCGAAGAATCACTAAGACTAAAATACTTCTTCCCTGATGTTCAAATTCGTGGTTACTATCCTAAATATGCGTTGAAAGAATTTGAAAGGGAAGGGTACGTTATTAATTTCGAAGAAGGTGATGAAGAGACATTAAAAAATGGTACAGTAGATTACCTAGGATTTAGTTATTATATGTCCACGACAGTAAAAAATGATGTGGAAATTAGTAGTGCAAAAGATATTGTAAACGGTGGTTTAGCTAAAAGTGTGGAAAATCCATATATTAAATCTACTGATTGGGGATGGGCAATTGATCCAACTGGATTAAGATATACATTAAATCGATTGTATGACAGATATCAAATTCCATTATTTATCGTAGAGAATGGATTTGGAGATGCGGATATTCTAGAAAAAGATGGGGCAATCCATGACCAGAAGAGAATAGAATATTTAAAATCACATATTGAAGCATTAGAAAAAGCAGTAACCTACGATGGTGTCGATTTAATTGGTTATACACCTTGGGGAATTATAGATATTGTCTCATTTACTACAGGCGAAATGAAAAAACGCTATGGGATGATTTATGTGGATCGTGATAATGAAGGTAATGGATCCATGAAACGATACAAAAAAGATTCGTTTCATTGGTATAAATATGTAATTCAAACGAATGGTGAAATTAATGTTCGATAAAAATTATTTTAGACTATTAAAGGTTCTTTTGTAAGCGTTGCTTTTTCAACGTACAATGAATTACTGCAATTACTTACAATTGCATAAAATTTAAATGTACTTCCCCTAGCTTTCTATCTGATTAAAGAAATTATGGGTTTGGATTATTTGAGCAGTGTTGTTTATAATGATATGTAGTTGTATATTTGATTATTTACAAAAGATTCGAGACCGAAGAGATGAGGGGAAATAGTTATTGGAAAATATAAGAACTTAATTATAAGATTTCCCGTTCTCGTGAAAAAACACTAGTAAATTCAATTTTGAAGTTTGTTAAGCTATCATTGCTTTTCATTGATGTATAAGTTGCGAGATATAATTAATTTCTTTACGTAAAGAGAAAAACCACTCGCTGTGCCTCGTGAGTGGTTTTGTTTTATTTGGGATTTATATAAAAAAGGGGGTTGTATATTGATAGTCGCCGAGATTGTGATTTTAAGGTAATTATCTTTTCCGTAATGTATAATCCACTGTTAAGTTGAATTTTAAACCACAGCAAAAAAGCATTGATTGGATTATTTAAGGAAGAATAAAAATGAAAACTACTGGTATAAATCGTAAAGTTGATGAATTAGGATTTCAGTTCCAACAATAAAAATTGGTGACTATGTACAATTTTCAAATCGTAAGAATCCTTCTTTAAAATTAAATGGTTATGTAGTAAATATTTTAACTAACACAATTATCGTAGATGTTTCAGAAACTATCCAAAATAAGGGTTATAAAGAATTAGACGTTCGTCATGTTGTAAAACATGGTCGCTATAAAAAAATTCGTTCTTATAAAAAACAGGCTTCCTAAAAACTTAAACAATTGCTAATGGAAGTGTGAATCTCATGAAAGAATACATGAGCAATCATAAAAATAGAGTCCTAATAATAAGGGACTCTATTTCTTATGTATATCTTATATCTGTTATATAATTTACTTTTAGGGGTAGCACCACATCGCTATCAAGCTAATAAAAAGAAATGCCCCCTAGAATGAAAAAATACGCTATTCTTTCTGTAGAATCATAGGAAAGGATGGCGTTTTTTATGTCTGTTTCTGTGTCTGACGAATTACAACTATTTGCTCAAGAGATTCAAAGTTTTTTATCTCCAAATACCTTACGGGATCTTGCTAGAGATGTTGGTTTTGTACAACGAACCAGTAAGTACCAAGCAAAAGATTTAGTCGCTTTATGTGTATGGGTGAGCCAAAATGTAGCTATGACTTCTTTAACTCAGTTATCTAGCTGTTTAGAAGCATTAACAGCAGTGCTTATCAGTCCTGAAGGACTGAATCAACGATTTAATAAGGCGGCCGTCCAACTTTTACAACACATACTAGCTGAACTACTAAACCAAAAACTGATCTCATCTATGCCGATTTCTTCTCCATATACTTCTGTTTTCAAGCGTATTCGTATTTTAGATTCAACTGCATTTCAACTCCCGGATGTATTTTCATCGGTTTATCCAGGTGCAGGAGGATGCAGCCATACAGCTGGGATAAAAATTCAACTTGAGTATGATTTGTTAAGTGGACAGTTCCTACATATTCATACAGGTCCAGGTAAACAACATGATCGCACTTACGGCTCTCTGTGTGCCCCAACTGTGACAGCGAATGATTTATGTATCCGAGATTTAGGTTATTTTCATTTAAAAGACCTTCAATATATACAAGATAAAGAGGCCTACTATATCTCTCGTATCAAGTCGAATACACGTATTTATCAAAAAAATCCTAACCCTGATTATTTTCAAGACGGAAGAATTAAGAAAGGTACAGAGTATATACAGATAGATATGGAGACGTTAATGAGCTCCCTTCAACCAGGACAAACATGTGAAATAGCTGATGCTTATGTAGGAATGATTGATAAAGTGCCAGCTCGTGTAATTGTTCATCGATTAACAAAACAACAGCAACAAAAACGATTACAAGATCAAGCTGTAAGAGAAAAAAAGAAAGGAATGAAGTATTCTCCTCGTAGTAAACGACTCAGTGGTATCAATGTATATATGACAAACACCCCTACAGATATTGTCCCGATGGGACAGGTACATGACTGGTATTCTTTGCGTTGGCAAATCGAAATTTTATTTAAAACGTGGAAGTCATTCTTTCAAATTCATCATTGTAAAAAGATAAAACCAGAACGATTGGAGTGCCATTTATATGGTCAGTTGATTGCCATTCTACTCTGTTCTTCTATCATGTTTCAAATGCGCCAATTGCTCCTCATGAAGAAAAAACGAGAGCTTAGTGAGTATAAAGCCATATATATGATTAAAGACTATTTTCTTCTTCTATTCCAAACTATACAAAAAAACACCCAAGAGCTATCAAAGGTGTTACTTCGTCTGTTCAATCTCCTACAGCAAAACGGGCGGAAATCTCATCGATATGAGAAAAAAACGGTCTTTGATATATTAGGTGTCGTTTACAATTCCATGTTTGATAATCAAGCCGCTTAATTCAAAAAAGTGAAACCCATTAGGGTTTATTTCGTATGCAAATCTTTCAATCACCTACACTTGCCCCTTAGAAAAAAGAAACAATCTCGCCTAAAATTGACTTTGCATAAGCTTAGCTTGATAGCGATGGGGTAGCACCACATGCCCATCAACTTAAGAATTTTATAACGCCCCAAAAACAAAAAAATTGTACATTTTCACCTAAAGATGCCAATTTTCTCGTTTTAGAGTATTTGTTTTTTTGGGGGGTTGATGGGCATGGGGGATAACAACGATTCGTTCTTTTTCGGACCACTTGTAAAAAACTTTGAAAGGTATGATAAAACAATGACTTTAAGGTAATTAAATTTGAAGTTTTCAAGAAGATTTTCTTTAAATGTATTCCGTCCACTTATTTTCCAGCAATATTTACAGGTGTTCTGTAAACAAATTTTGTTAAATTCATTCCAAAAGTTAACGGAACTCTAATTCTGTTACTTAAAATAATGAGTGGCCCAAAAAATAGTAATCGTTGCCGTGCCCCGAATACGGAAAAATGATTATATCTTGAGTACCATCTACACAATATTTTCCTTTCGGGCCCTTTTTATTGCTTCTTCGCGGTTGTTGACGCTGAGCTTAGAGTAGAGAGTCGAGCAATAATTGCGGATCGTTCCCTCCGATAAAAATAATTTGGCGGCGATCGACTTATAACGCAGTCCACCTGACAGATGCTCCAGAATCTCCATTTCACGTTTCGTAAGCCCGTACGGGAAGTTTTCCTGACTTGAACCGATCTTCTCCAATTGCTCGCGTTGACTTTTCATCTCTTCGAAAATTCGCGTAGCGACCGATTGATCGATCCAGATTCCTCCGTTATAAATTAGTTTCAAGGCTTCCTTCATCTCTCGCGGATGAATCGACTTCAGCATGTAGCCCTCCGCCCCGTGCTCCAATGCAGTTGCTGCCTGCAAGGAATCCTCAAACGTTGTCATGAACACAACCTTCATATCAGGCCATCGTTGTTTCATCTCAAGTAAAGTTTCAATCCCGCTCATTCCCTGCATACTAATATCCATTAGCACGATATCCGGTTGGGACCGCTCACAATGTTCTAATGCTTCGCCACCGTCCCTGGCTGTACCAACTACGTTAAAATCAGTATGCTGATCCAAAATTTGCTTCAAACTGTCGGTAATGATCACCTGGTCGTTAACGAGCAGCAGGCGGATTGTATCATGTGCAGGCTCTGTCTGCAACGGAATATTACATATGACGAAAGTTCCTTGTTCTGGCTCGGAATGCACGGACACCGTGCCGTGAAATAGCTTAAGTCGTTCCTTCATCCCATTAAGTTCAAATCCAAATTGGATTTCTTCCATTCCGATGCCGTTATCTTCGATCTGTAACCTGAGCTGCTGACTCTCGAAATACAACTGAACGGATATCAAGCTCGCCGAACCGTGCCGAACCGCGTTGTTCAGAGACTCTTGAAGGCAACGATATAGACAAAAGTTTATTTTTTGCATAACGAGAGTCTCGCTGCCGATCACACGGAATTTGACCATTATACCTGTTGACTTCATAAAATCTTCGGTAAATTGCCGTAGAGATTCACTTAACGAATGGTTCAATGGAGTATGAGAGAGCTGATGCAGATGTTTTCGGATATCAACCAGACTGTGTTGGGCGATTCCGACAAGCGAATCGATCCTCTCTATCTGTGAATTCGGTACGGACGATCGCAGCGATTCGACGCCGACGATGAGTGAGGTAAGCGTATGGCCAATCGTGTCATGCAGCTCATGTGACAGCCGGCTGCGCTCCTCCATCAGCGTAAGTTCCTCAATCCGCTCAATATGCTGCTCCAGCAATAGCTTTTGCTCATGAATAATTAGGGCTTGCTTATGGGACTGAATTAATATATTAAACGTGAAGCCGATGGCGAATCCAAAACCGTTGCTAACGATAAATTCATACGGGAGACGACCAGCGATCCAACCGTTCAATGCCGGCAATATGATTCCACAGAGGATACCTGTCCATACATAGGTTCTTCGATTGCTGGCCAAGCCGATATTCATCACAAGTAAAACGAAAGACCAAAGTAACTCCGGTGCTGTATAGGCTAAATAAAGATGAAAACCCCCCGCTGCCATGACGTCGACTGCAAGATACCAATCTGCATTTCTACACCAGGCGATTAATGGAACGAGATAAACGACGAAAGCAAAAGAAAATAAGACCCAAAAAGAAGCATCGATTAATGACGGTTTGATAAAACTAGCGCTTATGAGAATGACCATCCAAAGCGTTCGTATGGCCACAAATATCCAATCATACCAGAACCGTTTTTTTATTATAGAGAACACGGATTATGCACACCTACTTGTATTTTTTAAAATAAATTCTGAATAAATCAAACCTATCATGCACCATAAACTTCTGATCCGTCAAGCGAAAAAGAGGGTAAACAGTTAGAATTTACTGTAACAAGCACGTCACATGAGATATTTGACAGTTTGTCATATGGTATATGTGACAAGTCCAATTCCGAGTGTCAACAAAAGTTTGGCGGTTTCATCACTATCCGATTTAACAATTTTGGGGATAAGGTGAGGATGTAAAGCAACACAACATTCCAAAATAATAGGAGCGATACGTTATGAAATTACTCAAGATTCAAAAAGGAGCTGTACTTGCATTAACAGCTATATCGGCGAGTACACTGGTATTTTCTGCTTATGGGTCTGTAAACCCGGTACAGATTGAAGGCGCGGTACAAGTGGAGACAGAGAAGGAAAAGAAAAGCAAGCATCGGGATGAAGTCAAACGCGTCATTGATGAGGTGGTAACCATCAAAGGAGTCCCAAGTGTCATAGCTGGCGGGTTACAGAACGGGAAACGCTGGTCTTACGCTACAGGTACAGCCAGTTATGAAGTACCACACACGGTGGAGTCCAATTTTTCATTCCGGATTGGAAGTATTTCAAAGACTTTCACAGCGTCCGTTGTATTACAGTTGGCTGACGAGAAAAAATTGAATCTGGATGATTCGATTGAAAAATGGCTGCCAGGTGTCATAAAAGGTGAAGGGTATGATGGCAACAAAATTACGATCCGTCAGTTATTGAATCATACAAGTGGGCTTGCTAGCTATACAGATTTGGATTTCCGAGATATTACTTTGCCTCAAAATCCATACCGTTACTATTCCGTCGATGAGCTTATCGACCTTGGACTTTCAAAGCCACCTGTATTTGCACCAGGGAAGGGCTGGAATTATTCCAATATGAATACTGTACTAGCCGGTCAAATTATTCAAAAGGTAACAGGAGAAACGTATGCGGAGCAGATCAGGAAACGGTTTATCATACCGCTTGGAATGAAAGGGACATTTGTGATGGGAAATAGTCACGAAATTCCGGGTAAGCATGCCACAGGATATAATATGGATAGATCGGGTCATTTGTATGATTTAACAGAAATGAATCAATCATGGGCAAATGCGGCGGGAGATATAGTCTCAACAGTTAATGATTTGACTACCTTCTTCAGTGCGTTGTTGGGCGGGAAGCTTCTGACTCAAGAGATGATGGACCAGATGCACACAACAGTAGATGGACCTTTTGGTAAAGTCGGACTAGGGATTTATGAATTTAAAACAGCGGACGGGCAATCTTACTGGGGGCATGCCGGAGGTACTTTCGGATATGAATCGAGAGCCGTCGGATCTCTAGACGGGAAGCATATTCTGGTAACGTGCATCAACTCGGTAGGTCCACAAGTAGCGCCAGCTCACGATAAAATAATCAATAAGGAATTTAGCCATTACGCAAGTCTAAACAGACAGTGAATTATATATGTTTGACCTGCTTGGAAAACGAAAACATACCGATCTATACATGGTTACGAGTGCCGGATCATATCTATCACTCCTCATGGGATTTATACACAAAAGGACCGTCAAGATGTTTTCCTAGCGGTTTTTCTTATGAGATGGATGTATATTGTATTCATAGAAGTTAACATAAAGTCCTATTATGGGTAGAAAGAAAAAGGTGGATCCCTACTTTCACAAGGGAACCTCCTTTTTTTGTTCTACGGATCTATGCATTTTTTTATACATTCCTATCCTGGCGCGGTTTTAGGGTTCTTGTTTGTTACTGGATTAGCCGAAAAACTGTATAAAACCTTGCATGCTCTTAGCATGGTTTTTTTCCGAAATGCTGGCGG
This sequence comes from Bacillus sp. FSL E2-0195, assembly GCF_038003645.1. Lineage (NCBI taxonomy): Bacteria > Bacillati > Bacillota > Bacilli > Caryophanales > Bacillaceae > Bacillus > Bacillus sp. FSL E2-0195. The sequence continues at coordinate 2,407,724 of NZ_JBBOPN010000001.1, forward strand.
TGGCCAAGCGCTAAATAATCTGCGAATCAGCACAATTTCTCCTAAATGGTAGGAGTTGTGAGATGCAATATTGCGTAGCACACCGCCCGGGGTTTCACCAGGCCATTCCTCCAATGTTTTGTTCAATTGAACAGTTTGGGCAATCGTGCATGCCTGTTCAATCCCCTAAAGAAAATACTGAATAATCTGTTTCCACTTGAATAGGTTTTGCTTTTCCATACTAATCACGTCCTTTTTTAGAGTACTAGTATCAGTATGTCCAAGTTTCAGAGATTAGTTACATAAGTCATATAGTTTTTGCACCAGAACCATAAAAGTAAGTCTATGACCTATTTTTACACGTATCTCGGCTGTTCCCTATAAGAGGCCAAGTAAATAGAAGACAAAAAAGCGACCAATTTCAATTAGTTGCTTTTTTGTCTGTATTGTTCCACCAATCCCTATTCTTCAATTCGATTGGATCAGTGTAAAATATTCCTATTTTATCATCAGTATGTTTTGTTTCAACCTTCAAACGATAAATGCTAGGAGTTACAATCTGTCCAAATATCAAAATCTTTATAATTGTTAACTGAAAAATTTGAATGATATCATTTTTTTATTATTAGCCTAATAGAGATGTGGTGGTATTCCTATTAAATGATTTTCACAGCAGAACTGGATTTGAAATACATTTACCTGAAAAATCAGATAAATAATGATAAATAGAAAGAACATTTAATTATAGATATAGTTTTTCAGTGAGTGAAATATAATTTGTGTTATCAAATATTTACATAGGAGGCAAATATATGAATTAAAATCCCCCCTTAAGTTTTATTAAAAAATAAAATAATAGTTATTATTCTAGTTGTTATAGAAAGGACGAAGAGAATGTCAATAGTTCAGCGTTATACAACGACTACAAATGGTGCGATGACGTTTACAGGTAATACGCTAGGATTTGGTTCGAATAATCCTAGCTATAATGACATTGGAGCATTCATTACGTTGGATCTTACCCAACAAGTCCCAAGTTATCCAATAGGTAGTACATTGAATTGGAAATTGAATGCTTCTCAAGCATTTCTGAAATTTCCTGTAGCTAGTGAAGTGCTGTATGCAGAGTTGATTTGGGGAGGTACCTCAAAATTTAATGCAGTGGATGTTACAGGAGATATTAACGTTCCCATTTCCTTAACTAACCCACAAGGTTCAATACAAACAATATCTCCTGATGCTACAACGGCCCAAGTAGTAGTGCATGAAAATCACACATTTTATATTCGTACAGCTGATGTTACTAAACTAATAAAGGCGAGTGGGGCAGGTTCTTATACTGTAAGTGGGGTACCAGCCACAATCCAACGGCCAAGTAAAAGTAATGCAGCAGGATGGACGCTTGCTGTTATATATAAAAATCCTTCTTTACCTTCACGAAATATGAACTTATATGTTGGTGTGGCATCTGTTGAAAGAGGGAATGTAGTGGATCAAAAAATTAAAGGTTTTGGGACACCTGAATCCAAACCGTTTCAGGCAAGAGCTTTATTGAATGCTATCGAAGGCGATAGTTTCATTTCTAAGGACCAATTTTTATTTGGTCCATCCCCAGGCCAATTACAAGCCATTTCTGGACCGAATAACTTAGTGGATAACTTTTTCGCTTCACAGATTAATGATGATGGTGGAAATTTAGATACTAGTGGGACAGCGGGAAATAGTAATGTAACCCCAGGGCAAAAACAGTCTACACAGCGCTATGGCTGGGATATTACGAATGTGGATATTTCAAACGCCATGGAAATCTCACAAACTGAAGCGATTGCTCGGTTCAAAACAGATATGGATGGATTCATCCTTTCTGGATTAGGGATTCAAATTGATGTGAATAGTCCGGAACTTAAGATAGACAAACAAGTGGATAAAGATATAGCAATAGTCGGAGACGAGTTAACTTACACAATTTTAGTAGAAAATAGTGGACTAGTAGAAGCACAGAATTCCATTTTTAAAGATATTCTTCCAGATGAGTTAGAATTTGTGCAGAACAGCTTAACTATCGATGGGCAAGCCAAACCCGGAGAAAATCCAGCTAAAGGAGTCAATATCGGATCTGTAAGCATAGAAGGACCAGTCGAGATCATATTTAAAGTGAAAGTGATTGCAGTCCCTACAGATGGAAAGGTGACTAATACGGGTGAGCTGGATTACGAGTTCCAAAGTGCAGCGGGTTTACCTCTCACATCAGGATCTAGTAGCTCAAATGAAGTAAATACTATCATTAAGCATGTACAAGTCGATCTCGTGAAAAGTGAAGATCGTTCGGTTTACGATAAAAGGGGAGGTATTATCACCTACACGCTCGATATTACCAATAATGGAGATACTTCAGTAAATGCACTTTCTATTAAAGATGTCATACCTACAGGAACGGTACTCGTTCCAGGGAGTTTAAAAGTAAATGGTGCACCGGTGCTTGATGATTTAACAACAGGAATTCCTCTTGGTACATTAATTCCTGACCAAACAGCTGTGATTACATTTCAAGTAGCGTTACAAAGTCCGTTGCCAGTGAAAGTAGATAACCAAGCAGAGGCAATTTATCAATTTCAGCTGAAACCAGGTAGCAATGTGCGTGAGGAAATAGTAACAAGTAACCTAATTACGGCGTGGTTGGAGACCGATTGTCAAAAAGCACAAAATCAGATTTTTGAATCAGTAGCACAACAAGAGCTCGGTTTGATGAAAATCCTTCAAGCAGAAAGTGTAAAGGTACAAGAAGCGGTAAAGGCATTTGAAGAAGAAAGAATCTCTGCCCAAGAACTTGCTAGGATTAATCAGAGTGTCGAAAAAGTAGTCCAAAAAGCTACACAGTTGGAGAAATTATTAAAAGATAAATTAGAAATTGCTAAGCAGATTTGTTGTTAGTAGATTAATGAGAAAGAAGCACAAGAATTTATAGCTTTATTTAGATTGAAAAGGGGGAAGAATATGCCATTTATTCATCGTTTCACCCAAACAACCAATGGTGCGATTACATTCACAGGAAATACATTAGGTTATGCAGATGGAAGTACAGATATCGGGGCTTTTTTGACAACAGATAGTTCTAAACAAGTGTCAGGCTATCCAGCTGGAAGTACAATGAACTGGCAAGAAAATTCCTCTTTGGCTATGCTGAGAATCCCTGCAGACAGTGAAATATTGTATGCCGAGTTGATCTGGGGTGGATCGACTAAAGATCAATATACTGATGTTCGTTCAGCTATCAATACTTCGATTACTTTTACCACCCCAGCTGCTACTGTATCCATCGCACCAGATGCCTTCACTGCACGAGAAGAGTCCGTCTTTGGCGGTCAAGTTTTCTATGTTCGCTCTGCGAATGTAACTGAATTTGTACAAAAAGGTGGAGCTGGAACTTATATAGTAGGTGGTATTCCCGGAACGGTAAGAGATTGTACTTTTTTTCTAGCTTCTACCAATACAGTGGGATGGACGTTGGCTGTCGCTTATAAACATCCATTACTTAAAATTCGAAATATGAATATTTATGTTGGGTCTCAAGTGATTTCTATGTCTAATCCTCCAGTGGATGAGTTGATTTATAATTTTAAAACCCCAGAAGGTGGGGATATCCAGGGACGTGTCATGCTTACGGCACTGGAAGGAAACTCTAATCTTCCTGGCGATCGCTTTGAATTTGGTCCCAATCGTTCGTCGCTTTCGGTGATATCTGGGCCGAATAATCCTGGAAATAATTTTTTTGCGTCGCAGATTAACGATGATCTAGGAAATTTAGATACTAGTGGAACTGCTGGAACGCTCAATAAGCCTCTTGGATCAGACGGATTTGGCGTACGATCGGGTTGGGATATCACGAATGTAGATATTTCTCACACGTTGCATCATAGTCAAACCGAGGCAATCGCCCGTATTGCGACGGCGCAAGATACCTATTTGGTGAGTGGATATGGAGTACAGATTGACGCCAATAGCCCAATCGTAAAAATGAATAAGTCGGGGGATAAAAAACAAGCTGTAGTAGGTGAAATAGTAACTTACACTTTGGAAGTAAAAAATGATGGCTATGTAGATGCGACTAATGTGATTTTTCAGGACTACTTAGATCCAGAACTTGAATATTTACCAGATAGTTTACGAATCAGAGGTGCGGCATGGCCAGGACAAGATATTGCTAAGGGTGTGAACATTGGTACTTTGGATGTAGGAGAAACAGTCCTCATCACGTATCAAGCGAAAATCATGAAAGAGCCTGATGATAAAGTGGTGCATAATCAAGCATCGATGATCTTTGATTTTCAGAGTAGACCAGATTTACCTATTTCGACAGCGACGAGTATTAGTAACAAACCTGGGATTGAAGTGATTGAGCCACCTACCTGTGAAGAAGGGAAAAATCAGATTATCCAAACGATTGCTGAGGCGGAACAAAGCATTGCTAGGATTATGCGGGCAGAAGCAGAAAAAATTGAAGTAGCTGCTCGTGCGTTTGGAGATAAGAAAATAGGAGTCCAAGATCTCATCGCTGTCAATGAAAGTGTGGAGGATATGTTAGACAGCCTAATCGTACTAGAATCAGTGCTTAAAGATAAACTCGCTGTTACCCAAGAAATTTGTGATTTTTGCTCATAACATCCATATATAATTTGATTCGATGATGGAAAGGGTGATGAAATATGTCTCAAAGTCGGGGGTATGTAAATATGAAAACTGAGGCGAATAGATTAATGGAGGATAGTCTGAAGATGGAAATAAATAAAAAAGTAAACAAAAATGAGGCAAAAGTAAAAGATATTTTGACTTATACCGTTCTTGTAACAAATATGGATCCGGTTGACGCACAAAACACTCTTTTGAAAGATATCCTTCCAAAAGAGTTGAAGTTTGTTCCAGGTAGTGTTTTTGTGGATGGTGTGCCTCAACCTAGTGTGAATGTAAATAATGGGATTAAGCTAGGAATGGTAGGAACAGGAGAACTGATTGAAGTGACATTTCAAGCGAAAGTAATCAATATTCCTCCAGATGAGCTAGTGAAAAATAAAGCCACCTTAAATTATGAATTTGAAAGTGCTTCTGGATCGCCTATCAAAAAAGGAGAAGCAGCCAGTAATATAACAGAGACAAAAGTGATTGTGCGTCCTCCTACTAACTGTGAGAACAATCAAAGTACCATTGAATTTTCAATTAAACAGGAAGAGAAGGCCATTCAGGAGTTACTGGATGCAGAAGCAGAAAAAATAAAGACGGCAAATCAAGCCTTTAATAGTGGCAGGATTACAAAAAATGAACAGAATTTGATTATTCAGAGTGAAAATAGTGTTTCTCAAACATTATCTACATTGAAACAAGAACTACAGAACAAGAGAAATACGATTCAGGATTTATGTAGTGGTTGTAAGTAGAGAAGAAGAGGATGTCTTACTTTTCCTCAGATGCTTTTGAAAAATAGGGAATCTGATTCATCACTAATAAGGTATGAATTACAGAAAAGAAAGGGAGAGGCACATGTCTAATTTTCCGAAAGTGAGTATAGAAAAGGAAGTAGACAAAATTGATGCGGTGGTAGGAGATATTCTAACATATACGTTTACCATTTCCAATGATAGTCTAATTGATGTTACTAATTGTCATTTTAAGGATTTTCTATCAGAAGAGGTGCAGTTTGTCCCGAATAGTGTGGAAATTGACGGTGAATCAAAACCTGGTGAAGATCCAACGAAAACGATTGTACTTGATAGACTATCCATTGAAGGGCCTATCATCATTACATTTAAAGTTGAAGTGATTAAACCCCATTCTAGTGGAGTGATTAGGAATAAAGCTTACATGGGCTCTCAGTATTCAGGTGGTTATGTAGATGCGGTCAGTAACGAAGTACAAACCAATGTGCCAGCAGGACGAACAACCTGTGAATGGTCACGTGACTTAATCATTCATTCCATCGCACAAGAGGAAAAAGGCCTAGCCACGATTCTTTACATGGAAGGCGAAAAGATTCAAGCAGCAATTAATTCATTCCGAGGTGGCCGGATTAAAGTGACGGATTTGCTAGCAATTAACAAGAGTGCAAAGGAAGCAGTTCAGCAAATTGCTAATCTGGAAAAAGAGTTGAAGAAAAAGTTAGATCAAGTTAAAGACCTATGTTGTGGTTGTAAGTAGGGATAGGAATAGATAAATAGAGAAAGGGTGAGAATCATGGCGTTTATTCAGCGATATTCAACCACGACTAACGGGGCGGTTACTTTTACTGGCAACACACTGGGTCTAAGTAATATAAATATCAGTTATACAGATATTGGTGCATTTATCACATTAGATTTGTCTAAGCAGGTACCAGGATATCCTGCAGGTACCACACTAGATTGGAAAGAAAATGCTTCTGCTGCACAGCTTCGCTTACCAACGGGAAGCATAGTATTATATGCAGAGCTAATTTGGGGTGGATCAACAAAAACGAGTACCGAGGATGTGACGAGTGAAATAGATCGGGCCATAACGTTAATCTCACCAAAAGGGAGCACCCTCATTACGCCAGATCCGACTACGAGTCAGCAAGTAGCTCAGGCGAACCAAATATTTTATGTTCGCTCTGCCAATGTTACTAGTTTTATAGATGCAGGTGGGGCTGGTAATTATACTGTCAGTGGTGTACCAGCGACAGTACAAAGATATAAAGGGAACAACGTGGGGGGATGGACTTTATCTGTGGTTTATAAAGATCCTACACTGCCTCTTCGAAATATGAACATTCATGTCGGAACTGCATCGATTGAGAAAACGGGATCAGTAAGCCAGAAAATTTCTGGCTTCTCTACGCCTGAACTTGGTGATGTCAAAGCAAGATTGTTGCTAACCGCAATGGAAGGAGATTCAAAGATTCCAGGAGATCAGTTACTTTTTGGAAAAGATGCCTCTTCTTTAAAGCCCATTTCAGGTCCCAATAATCCGATTGACAACTTCTTTGCTTCACAAATTAATGATGATGCAGGGAATCTAGATACGAGTGGTACCTATGGGAATGTAAATGTCATACCAGGAAGTGCCGGACCAGCAGTTCGTTATAATTGGGATATTACCAATGTGGACGCTTCTACAGCTATGGAGAATTCACAAACGGAGGCATTAGTTCAACTGACTTCGAAATCAGATGGTTATATAGTGACAGGTCTGGGTGTCCAAATTGATGTGAATAGTCCAGAAATCAAAATTAATAAAGAAGTAGATAAAGAAGCAGCTATCGTGGGTGAAATCCTTACTTACACTCTATTAATTGAAAACAGTGGAATGACCGAAGCACAAAAAACTATTTTAAAAGACACTCTTCCACCAGAATTAAAGTTTGTTGAAGACAGCTTACAGATCGATGGCGTTCCTATACCTGGTGGAGATCCGACAAAAGGAGTAGACATTGGTTCCATATCTATCGAAGGCCCGACGGAAGTTACCTTTCAAACCTTAGTATTAAAAGTGCCACCAGACAATAGAGCGGTGAATAAAGCTACTGTCGTGTATGATTTCCAAAGTGCCCCAGGCTTACCGGTCTCTTCAGGTACAGCAGATAGTAATGAAGCCATTACGGTCATTCGAAAAGTAGAGGTAGAGGTAGTGAAACGGCAAGACATGTCAGTTTATGTCAAGGCAGGTAACATTATAACCTATACCATTGAAGTTGCTAATACAGGTGATACACAACTGACCGATGTCGTAATTGAGGATCAAATTCCAAATGGAACGAAGTTGGTTCCAGGCAGTTTGCAGATAGATGGGCGCCCTCTCTCAGGCAATATAGAAAGTGGCGTGAATATTGGTACGGTAGAGCCCGGGACGACGACAAGAGTCACCTTCCAAGTGTTGATTGATAACCCAGTGCCTAAGAAAGTGACAAACAAAGCAAAAGTTGATTATAAATATAAGCTTATTCCTGATGGACAAATTTATCGTAAAGTAGAAATGACGAATGAAGTGACAGCTATTCACGAAAGCAATTGTAAAGAAGCACAGAAGAAAATCGTGACAGGTATTGGAGAAGCTGAGTTAGCGGCTGCAGGAGTAATCGTAGCAGAAAAATTAAAAATACAAGATGCAATTCGGGCCTTCAACGAAGGGAAGCAGAGTGCAGAAGAATTACTCAATGAGAATGAACAGTTGACCCACAAACTAACAAAAACAATTTTAGACGAAAAATTGCAACAAGATACATTGCAAAAAGCAAAAATACTTTGTTGCGATGGTATTGAAGGGATTGACTACAGTGGTGTCTATATCATCAAAAATAAAGGAAGTCAAAAAGTATTAGATATATCTAGCGCCTCAAAGGATAATGGTGTAAACGTCCAACAATGGGATTATAACGGCGGAGATCATCAAAAATGGGAACTAGAGAAGATGGCAGATGGGTATTATAAAATCAAAGCAGTTCATAGTGGAAAATTGCTTACTGTGTCCGGAGCTTCAAACAGTGATGGTGCGAATGTAGAACAATGGGAAGACATTGGTGGAGATCATCAAAAATGGAAAATCGAAAAAAATTCGGATGGAACGCTTAAATTGATAGCTAAGCATAGCGGCCAATTACTTGATCTGAAGAGTAGTATACAAAACAATGGTGCTAATATTCAACAATGGCCAGACAATGGTACAGATGCTCAATGTTGGGAATTGACAAAATTAAAATAATACTTTTTATAAAATAAAGTATGTGTTTCGATATAGTAGCACAAAGTAGAAGTATTTGCTTTTAATAAAAACGGTAGAATAAACTTTAAAAAGAAAAGACATGAGTCATTGAGAAGTATAGACTCATGTCTTTTTTGTGTTATGGTGTAAAAAATATTTAATAGAAGCAATTGAAAATACATTTGATGAGGTAATCTTTTTAAAAGACGGAAATATTGTATTACATGAAAACGTAGAGGAAATTCGTTTTCATCAAGGTAAAGCAGTACATGAGTTGTTTAGGGAGGTTTTTGAGTAATGAATTCACTTTTATAGAGGTATCGTGGATTCTTTAGATGTATGAAAATAAAAACTGTTCGAAAATGTATTAATAATGGAATGTAAAGCCAATCATCCCTAAAGTGATTCCAAAAGAAAAACTTAAGACTATTCAAATTCCAACCCTCTTATTGATGGGCGTAATGATTGGTACCATGATACCTCAAACCGGATTATATATCATTGTAATACTATTAATGATATTGTTTACAACCACTTGGGTTACCATGAATCGACAAATTCACAGTCAACCTATAGAGTAGAATCTGCTCCCTTATTTTTGGGTGTGAGGTAAAGCATGGAGAGCAGAGTATTTCCTAAAAAAGTGCTCCTAGATAAATCTAGGGGCACTTTTTTGGATGTAGTTACTGGTTTTATTGGATGGTGAACACCAGCAGTTAGATAATAACTTATGAATGTGAACTACTCACCACTTAGCAAAGTTTGAAGAGGGAGCTTCTTAGTTCCACGACGAAAGTAACCTTTCGTCTCCCTGAGCTTTACTTCGAGGTGTTCCACCCCTAGATGTCCAACGCTTGAGGAAGGAGAATTCTTTCGGGGAATTCGTTAAAACATACTCCAGCCTTCTTGTGCGGAAAGTAGTTCTAGCATTTTAAAACCAGCTATACTATTTCCGTTAGCATCTAAAGCGGGTCCAAAAATACCAATTCCCATTTCTCCTTTTACGCATCCGAATATCCCACCGGCAACCCCACTCTTGGCGGGTATTCCGACGCGAATTGCAAATTCACCAGATTCGTTGTACATGCCGCATGTGACCATAAATGTTTTACAAATTTTTGTTATATGTTCCGGAACGATTTGTTTTTTTCTATATGGATCATATCCATCCATTGCAAAAATCAAACCAATCCGTGCTAAATCAATGCAGTTTACCTCAATTGCACATTGACGTGTGTATAAGTCCATTAACGCCTCTACATCGCCATTGATAATGTCATTTTGTTTCATATAGTAGCAAAGAGAACGATTTAAGTAAGCTGTTTCTAATTCAGAGCCGGCTACTTTTGAAGAGTAATTAATTGTAGGATTGACCGTAATATCACGCACAAAGGAAAGAATCCGTTCCATCTTCTCGTCATTACTATCCCCTGTTAATATACTTGTAATCGCTAGTGCTCCTGCGTTAATCATTGGATTGAGTGGTTTAGAAGGGTTAGCTGTTTCTAGTTTAATAATAGAATTAAATGGGTCACCAGTTGGCTCCATTCCAACTTTAGAAAATACATACTCTTCGCCACGCTCTAAAAGTGCAAGTGCAAGCGTAATTACTTTTGAAATACTTTGAAGGGTCAAAAGCGTTTGGGAGTTCCCGGCATGGATATAATCTGTTTCTTTATGATAAATTGCAATCCCTAAATCATCTGGATTTGCATTTCTTAGTTCAGGGATATAAGTAGCCAGTTTACCTTTTTTTGTATATGATTGTACTTGGTCTAGTAACTGTTCTAGGTTATTTGTTTGAATACAGTGCATAACTAATACGTCCTTTTCCTTTTTATCTTTTTCCGCCAGAAGACTTCCTCCTCAATTTGTGTGAAGGTGTGATAGCACTAGCAGATAGGTGGCAGATGAATGTCGGATGGCGTAAGTCAAAATGTTTGCTAGCATATACTTGTACAGATTGCTCTTTGAAAACTGAAGAAATGAGGTTGGTTGCAGAAAAATCGTTGCAATCGTAAAATCTTCAACGTTCCATCGTCCCACGCTTGCCGAAGTTGCGAAAACCAAGCTAAAGTAGGAAGCGTGATGAGTCAACGTACAAGACACTTCAGTTCTTACCGTAGGAACTACGGGCAGAGCCTGCTAAGATAACTGGTGGATACATCGGTGTTCGCAGGAATCCCCCACTTCAAACATCTCGTAAGAGTGTTAAGTGGGGGGAGTTCAAAGAAGCTAACATAATGTTATTACCAGGAAAAATCCAATCCCGATACTATTTTCGTTTATATATTTTCTTTTTGTACACGAATCAGACGCCCCTTTAGAGTTACATTGTTCCAATGATTACAATTGCCTTAATGATTTTACGTAGTAGAACACTGTTTAGTTCTTCCTGAAATCATCAAACCAATCAAACTGCCAAGTAAGGCTATTAAAATCCATCCCATTCCTTCGTTATATAGAGGAACGTATTGCATGAAAGTAAGCAACGAGTCACTAGCAAGTTCTGCTGTTTCTAATCCTTGTACTATACTAATCAGTAATGCTCCTAAAACTGATCCAACATAGACAGCCTGCTTATCTTTTATAAATCGATCAAAAAAAGCGAGGATAATTAGCACAATTGCTACAGGATAGATAACAATTAGGATAGGTAGGGAAAGTTTAATTAGCATAGACAAACCAAGGTTTGATACTCCAAAGCTAAATAAGCAAATAATTAAAATGATTTTGTTATAAGAAATCTTTGGAAATAGTGTTGTGAAAAATCTCCCACATGCTGAAACGAGTCCTACAGATGTAGTTAAACATGCGAATAACATTGTAATTCCTAATAAGGAAAGACCATATTGCCCAAATAAATGTTGTACTAAATTTGTTAATAACACACTTCCGTTTTCAAATGTGCCAAATGTTTGAGAAGTAGCTCCAATATAAGCAAGTGATATATATATGATAGATAATCCAAGTGCGGCTATAAGCCCTGCTACTATAGTAGATTTAGCAATGGATTTTTTATTTGTAACACCTTTTTCTTTTATAGCGTTAATTACGATAATTCCAAATACGAGAGCAGCAAGGGCATCCATTGTTAAAAACCCTTCAATAAATCCTTTGAAAAAAGGAGCTTCCTGATATGAATCAGAGGGTGTTGAAATAGATCCAACTGGTGAAGAAATTGCTTTAACAATAATAATACTAATCATGATTAGTAACAGCGGGGTTAAATATTTTCCAATTCTATCTACTAATTTAGAGGGATTTAAAGATAGATAATACGTTATAGCGAAATATGCAAATGTGTATAGGAGTAATATATACCATTGATTTTGCATGGTGTTACTTAAAAAGGGGGCAACTGCCATTTCATATGAAACAGTGCCTGTACGAGGAATGGCGAAAAAAGGGCCAATTGCTAAATAAATGATAAGAGGGATAATAACACCACAGGCGGGGTGAATCCTACTAGCAAGGGTACTAACATTTCCACCAAAAAGGGAAATAGCAGCGATGGCTAGTAATGGAAGTCCAATACTACTCACAACAAATCCCGAAATCGATATCCAAATATTCGTTCCAGATGAATATCCTAATAATGGAGGGAATATCATATTACCTGCACCGAAAAATATTGCAAACAGCATAAGTCCAATAGGGATTGTTTCTTTAAAAGTTAACGATTGTTTCATAGAGCACTCTCCTTTTTTGACGAAAAATGTCGAAATTTAAGTTTTTTTCATTATAACATATGAAATTAGAAAATACAGAAAAATAAAAATGAAAAAAATCCCTTATTTTACTTGAAATACTATTTGAAATAAATAAAATGATATAAATACTCAAATTTATTGTGCTGTCTTACTCTAAATATAGAAATATCTTTATACCAAAAATTATTATATTGAAATTTAAAAGAGAATGAAGGGATCAGCAGCTATTTGTATAAGCGTCTCTTGATTAATTATTATGAATTGATTTTGCTGCGAAGTGTAATTTATTTTAGTTTTTATAATGAGGTTCACCATATCAATTAAATAGACCCGGTATAAATTCAATCGTAAATAAGTCATCCTTTCCTATGATTCTACAGATAGTAGAATCAAAGAAAAAAGAAAAGGGACATGAACAGGAACAGGCACCGATGGAACGTGCTGTTTATTGGTGTCCGTGAGAAAACAGACCTGTTTTGAATAAGTTAATTTTATTTTGAATATATAATTACTATAGATAAATATTTGAATTCAAATAACGGACATAATTTCCCCATATTCACTGCATAAAATTTTGTTAAACTCTGAAATTCAAGAGGTAAATTATTCTTTATCATTGTAGTTCTTTTTTTATACGCTACTCTAAAATGCGTGTAATTATTAGAAATATGAATATCATGTGGTTAAACATCAAAATTGGAGCGGGAAAATTTGTCCATCAAAAATGATTAAAAGAGATGCTTGGAATGATTTCTTAGTTGGTACAAAAAACTATTATAACGCTAACAATAAAGATGATATTACCGGTGGTTGGTATGAAAAAGATATTCGTGAATTAGCATCGCAAGGGATTATGGTAGGAGATGGACAAGGTTCATATTGGCCGGATCGTCTTGTTACTCGAGCAGAATTTGCAACATTTATTACTAGAGCCTTAAAGTTGCCTGAGGGCACTTCAAAATTTACTGATCTTAATACGGCACACCCCTCATTAATAGATGGGATTAATCGTGCAGCAGCAGCTGGAATCATTAGTGGTAGGGGAGATAATATTTTTGCTCCAAATGACACAATTAAGCGTGATGAAGTGGTCATTATGATTGATCGAGCGTTACAGTATAAAAATATTATTGGAAAGCTAGTAGACTTGCCTTTTACTGATCAGAACTTAGCGTATGATAAACAGGCTGTACAACGTGTTTATGGACTAGGGATTGTAAAAGGAAATGAAAAAAACGAATTTATGCCCAAAGGTACAGCCACTCGCGGAGAAGCTGCTGCCTTTCTGAATAGAATGCTACATGTATTAAATAATGATAACAATAATTCAATAGGTGTTGTTACCATAACTGGTTCTGGTGTAAATCTGCGCAAGGGACCTGGGACGACTTATGAAGTAATTCGTAAACTAAATAAAAATGAATCATATTCTGTATATAAGGAACAAAATGGATGGTTAAGTATTGGTGATAATCAATGGTTATTTTATGACCCTAGTTATATCTTTTTTAATAAAAATAAATAAATACTAGAAAAATCGTGTAAAACAGAAAGCATTTTTGTTAGCAAGAATGCTTTCTACTTTTTTATATTTAAATTTCAAATATTTCGAGAGATTTATATAAGGAAATCTATAAATCATTTCATTTGTATAAATCTTGTTTGAAATAAAATACAGTGAACCACTCGCCATTTAGCAATGCTTGAAGTGGAAGCTTCTCAGTTCCACGAAGAAAGCAATCATTCATCTCCGACCTACCGTTGGGCTAGCGCCCTTCACACGCTTGAGGAAGGAGCATTCTTTCGGATAATACGTTAAATATTTTATTTTTACACCATTCTTCAATTATAAAGCGTCAGGACACGTGTAATAATAAAAAAAATTAATTTAATAGTTTATAGTTTAGAAAATTTAGCGCATAAATTGTAAAGTTCGTTGTATAAATATAAATCAGTATACAGCTGTTTATATCTATGAGTTGGGAATGGTATGATATCAAAAAATGAAGAAATAAGTTTTATTATTACTTGACAAGCTCAAAAATAGTGGATATGCTTTAACACGAAACGAATAAAAAATTTAAAATATTTATAACCTGTTAGGTGAGGCTCCTATACAAACACAGGCTATTGCCCAAAAATATCGAAAGATGCCAATGGGTAGAACAGGAATTGTCGGATTAAGGCTCTTCTTAAGATAGCTAAGTGATGAAAGATTCATCCTTTACGTTGTATAGTGCCAAAACTCAACTAGGGGGAATGAGCTTTATTTAGCTATGTCTTTTTTAAATCAACCTCCTTTAGTTGAATCACTAGGGGAGGTTTTTTATATGCAAAATTTTATTTGTAATAAATCTCTTATAAAAGGGGGGAAAACTAATGATTGATGATATTGATCCCATATTTATTAAGAAATTTGTTTTCCCAGAAGTGGGAAAATGATAACAAGTGCCATTGTCCTTAAGGAGGAATTACGATGAAAAAATGTTTGCAACAATTATTAAAGACACAAGACATACATTTAGTGCGAGAGCTTATAAAAAATCAATCCTATGATATTGCAATGGAAATGAAAGATTTTCATCATAAAGATCAGATATCTTTAATGAAATATTTTCCTACTGAAAAAGGTGCGAAAATTCTTAGTTACCTTACTCCAGAGGAGCAATATAATATTTGTACCAATTTGCCTTTGGATAAAGGTGAAGAGCTATTAGCAAGGCAATCTATCGATGACCTTGTTGATGTAATTCTTTCAATTCATGCACTTCAGGCTAAAAAGCTGATACAACTTATGTCTGAAGAATCTCAACAAAGAATTAGAAGTCTGCTGGTTTTTCAATCTGGAACAGCGGGCAGTCTGATGACAATTGACTATATTGCCGCCAGGGAAAATTGGAAAGTGAAAGATACGCTGTCGCATATTAGAAAAATTGGTGCAGGGGTAGAATCAATTTCGTATATTTATGTTCTTGATACGCGTGGTCAGCTTAATGGAATTGTTTCTATTCGTGAATTATTGCTAGCTTCAGATGATAAGACTTTATCATCAATAATGGCATCAGATGTCATTTCAGTTTCAGTGGATCTAGACCAACAGGAAGCTGTACAAAAGCTAATGGATTATGATTTATCTGCTATACCTGTAACAACGATGGATAATCGGATGATAGGTATCATAACCTTTGATGATGCAATGGATGTTTTCGAAGAAGAAGCAACTGAAGATATTCAAAAATTAGGAGGGAGCACCCCATTAGATAAGCCATATTTCGAAACCTCTATTTGGCAAATATACCGTAAACGTATAGGTTGGTTATTACTTCTGTTTGTAGCGGAAGCATATACTGGTTCTGTACTTCGACATTATGAAGAAACTTTGACTCATGTAGTAGCACTGGCTTTCTTTATTCCATTGTTAATTGGAACTGGTGGAAATACAGGTACACAGGTCGTAACTACATTGGTTCGTGCTGTAGCTCTAAATGAGGTGAAATTTAAAGATATATTTCGTGTTATGAAAAAAGAAGCATTAGTAGGTATTTTACTTGGGCTTACATTAGCCGTGGCGGCATTAATTCGTGCGTACACTTTAGGCGTAGGTACAGAAGTCGCACAAGTTGTAGCTATAACTGGATTATTCATTGTTATTTGGTCGTCTATTGTTTCATCTGTATTACCCTTGATTCTAAATAAGTTAAAGTTGGATCCAGCTGTTATTTCAGGTCCGTTCATTACGACATTAGTCGATGGGACGGGGTTAATTCTGTACTTTACCATTGCAAAAATGTTATTAGGCTTATAAAAAATTTATACTAAGTTTTTATACCTAGTTTCGTTCCCGTAAAGTTTGTAGACAAGATTCTTGGAAGCATGGAGAAAGAGAGAATAGAAATGAAAAAAATATTCAAGTTACTGGATTATCCGTTGGTGTTTTCGCTTATCGTTACAATTATATTTGGAATTTTGATGATGTATAGTGCTAGCTCAATTGTTGCAGTAAAAAATTATGGTTATAGTGGTGATTTCTTTTTTCGCTCTCAATTAAATAAACTTTTTTAGGAGTAATAGGGTTAATAATTTGTATAGGACTACCTTTACATATATGGAAAAAACGCATCGTTTCCGTGTGTATTGTAATTGTAAGTATTATATTACTATTTTTAGTTTTATGGAAAGGGAAAGTTGTTAATAATGCACAATCTTGGATATTTGGAATACAGCCTGCAGAATTTATTAAACTGGGTGTGATTATTGTACTAGCAGTTTTTTTTTCAAAGCGTCAAGAGGTGCAAAAATCATATTGGTAAGGCAGTGGTAAAGTTATTTTGTTTTTAATGTTTACGTTCTTTTTGATATACAAACAACCCAATCTAGGATCTGCATTATTAATTTCAGGAATAGGGGTAAGTATGTTTATATGTTTTGGAATAAACATTTCTATTTTAATGAAATGGATAACTGTTACTTCAATTGTTTGGGTACCGACTTTATACTTTCTTTTTAGGTTTGGTTTATCTGATGTTCAAATGGCACGTATTACAACGGTGTTCAATCCATTTCTTGATGCAAAAGGGGATGGTTACCAACTTGTAAATTCATTTATTGCCATAGGATCTGGTGTAGTTAGTGGACGTGGGTATGGAAATAGTATTCAACAGGAAGGTTTTTTACCTGAGCCTCATACTGATTTTATTATGTCAATTGTATCTGAGGAGCTTTGAATTATAGGGGTACTAATCATATTAACTGGTTTATTAACTATAGTACTTCGCTCTTTTAAGATTGCTCAAGAGTGTAAAAGTCAATTTGGAGGTCTAATATCAATAGGAATCGGGAGTATGATAGGTCTTCAATCTATTGTTAATTTAGGAGGTGTCAGGGGAATGTTCTCTCTTACAGGCACCCCACCTTCCATTTATTGGTTATGGTGGAAGTTCTTTAATGGCTAATTTAATAGTAATGGGACTTTTAATAAATATCTCAATTTTCAATAAAAAAAGATAATATATTTGCTTATGGAGGAGAAATGTTAAATTTAATAAACAATCTAGATTATAATGGATTTCGGTATATAAATGAGCATGTGAAAGGAAATGTATACATCGATTATTTAATGATCTTTTTTGCTGAATATGCTCAGTATATGTTCATACTATTATTTATGATTCTTTGGTTAAATAAAAAATATAAAAATAGAACCTGTGTAATTCAAGCTATTATAGCATGCTGTTTTGCTTTTGTGTTGAATAGAATTATTGGATTGTTTTTTTATAGAGAACGACCATTTGTTTCTCAGTTGAATATAAAACAACTTGTTGAGCATAGCGCTAATGCCTCTTTTCCTAGTGATCATGCTACAAGTGCCTTCGCAATAGCTATAACTTTATGCTTATATGAAAAACGTTTAGGGAAAGCATTTTTATTGTTAGCTTTTTTAATTGCTTTTTCAAGGGTCTGGGTAGGAGTACATTATCCGCTGGATGTATTAATAGGAGCTGTTTTAGGATTTTTATGGGCCTTCATAATCCATTATATAGTTAAAACTAACTTCAAAAATAATAAATAAAGCATCTACACTATTATACTTGCGACAGACCACATTATATTCAAAATTTTTGCTGCTAATAAGAGGAAACCTATAAATAAAAATTACTTTTTACGGTGAGAATAATACTATTTAAGTGCGATTGCACTTCTAAATTTGATTAAAAATTCAGGGTGATTATAAAAATGTAGCTTTAAAATTATATTTTGAAAAAACAGGGGGATTTTATTTAATGGGTAGGAGGTTAAGTTGTTGCGATCTAATAAAAAAAAATCTTTTTATAATCAGGAAGTACTAGGAAAAAATTATAAAATGCTAAGTGAAATTGCAAAAAGTGATGTTGAGTCGACGTTAGCTTTTTTTAAAACATCGTCTCATGGACTTTCTCAGGAAGAATCTACTAAGCGGCTTGAAGTATATGGGGAAAATAAAGTGATTTATCAAAAAAGAATAAAATGGTATATAACATTATTTAATTCTTTTAGAAGTCCGTTTATTTCTCTTCTAATCATATTAGGGATGTTATCTTTTCTTACTAATGATATAAAGGGTACTATTATTGTAGGGATTATGGTGGCTGTAAGTGTGTTAATTCGGTTCATACAAGAAATTCGTTCTCAGAAGTCTATAGAAAAATTAAAAAATCTTGTATATGGAAAGGTAACTGCCCTCAGGGGGGGAGATGTTTTATATAAGGAAAATAAGAGGGCGGTATTAGAAGAAAGTGGAAAGGTACAAGTTGCTCTTGAGAATCTTGTACCAGGGGATATTATAGAATTATCTGCCGGGAATATTGTACCTGCAGATGTACGAATCATCTCATCGGAAAATTTACTTGTAAATCAATCATCACTAACAGGGGAAGCATTACCCATTGTTAAAACAAATCAGTATTTCCATATGTACAAAAAACGTAAAATTAGAAAAATCCAAAATTTGATCGAATTGGAAAATCTCTGTTTTATGGGAACTCATATTATAAGTGGTACCGCAAAAGCAATAGTTGTGGGTACTGGAACAGATACTTACTTTGGTTCAATAGCAAAGAATCAGTTTAAACTGAACAAGAAATCTGATTCTAGATTCGATAAAGGGGTAAGCAAAGTTAGCTGGCTATTAATTAAATTTATGATTATCATGACACCTATTGTTATGATAATACATGGATTTATAAATGGGAATTGGTATGAGGCATTTTTATTCGCTTTAGCTGTAGCGATTGGACTTACTCCAGAGATGCTTCCAATGATTGTGACCGCTAATTTGGCTAAAGGTTCTATTAATATGAGTAAAAAGAAGGTACTTGTAAAACAACTATCTTCTATCCATAATCTTGGAGCTATGGATATTCTCTGTACCGATAAAACAGGCACATTGACAGAAGATAAAATGGACCTGGTATGCCATACAGATACTAATGGAGAGAAGTCGGATGAGGTTTTGAAATTAGCGTATTTAAATGGCTACTTTCATACAGCATATAAAAATGAAATTGATCTATCGGTTATGCGTTATGTAAGAGATAGTAGTGAATATGATATATCTCAATACTCAAAAATAGATGAATGCCCATTTGATTTTAATCGAAGACGAGTTTCAGTTGTTGTAGAAACAAATGCTAACGAACGAATAATACTATGTAAAGGTGCTGTTAGAGAAGTTATATCAATTTGTAGTTATATAAAAGAAAATAATAAGATAATTCCTATTACAGATGAAATCCAACGTAAAAATAAACACTTAATTGAACTCTGGCAGGAACGGGGGATGCGTGTTGTTGCAGTTGCATATAAGCAGTTAAAGAGTGATAAAGTGGGGAGTTACTCTATTGATGATGAATCAGATATGATACTTGTTGGATATGTTGGTTTTTCAAATCCACCCAAACAATCGGCTATGGCTGCACTTCATACTCTACAAAAGAAAGGGGTACAAGTGAAAATTTTAACTGGTGATAATGAGTCCGTGACAAGAAATGTATGTAGGAAAATGGGCTTGTATATAGGAGAACCAGTACTGGGTTATGAAATTGATAGTCTTCCTGATAAAGCATTAGTAAAACTTGCAAGTAAAACAAGTGTGTTCGCAAAATTAAATCCTAGTCAAAAATTTCGTATTATTAAGGCACTTCAAATGAATGGCCATACAGTTGGATTTATGGGGGATGGAATTAACGATGTGTTTGCTTTAAAACAGTCTGACGTTGGTGTATCTATCCATACAGCAGATGATATCGTTAAAGAGTGTTCAGATATTATACTTATAGAAAAGAATTTACATGTATTAGAAGATGCTATTGTGGAAGGGCGGACAACGTTTGGAAATATACTGAAGTATATTAAGATGACAGCAAGTTCAAATTTTGGAAATGTATTAAGTTTATTAATTGCTAGTGCATTTCTTCCTTTTCTTCCAATGCTACCAATTCAAATATTATGTCAAAACTTACTATATAATCTATCCCAACTTTCAATTCCGTGGGATAAAGTAGACAATGAATTTTTAGTAAAACCAAGAAGTTGGGATACAAAAGATTTATTTCGTTTTATTATTTTTATTGGGCCGGTAAGTAGTGTTTTTGATATAATCATTTTTATCGTAATGTGGAATATATTTGGTGCAAATATTCCTGAAATGCAATCCTTATTTCAAACGGGTTGGTTCGTAGTAGGGTTACTAACACAATTATTAATTGTGCATATGATTCGTACTCAACATATTCCTTTTCTACAAAGTACGGCTGCTAGACCTGTTTTGATACTTACAGGTTTAGTTATGATTATAGGGATTTCCCTTCCATTTACCAGGTTAAGTACCCAAATTGGCTTAACTCCACTTCCGTTGTATTATTTCCCGTGGTTATTTGGAATTTTAACAATATATGCTCTAGTTACTGAAATTATAAAGAAAATATACATCAGGAAGTTTAATCGATGGCTGTGAACTACTCGCCACTTAGCAAAGCTTGAAGTGGGAGCTTCTCAGTTCCACGATGAAAGCAACCTTTCGTCTCCCTGAGCGTTACTTCGGGGTGTTCCATCCCTAGATGTCCAACGCTTGGACGCTCTTTTGGTACGGTTGATATTTTACGCAGGAACCGAATGGCTTGGTTTTCGCACTCTATCTTCTTCCTGCAACCTCATATATCAAGTTATCAAAGAACTTCATATAGCTAGTTTATCAAAAGCTTTTGGCTATGCCAAACCGAAATTCCTCTCCCACCTACCGTTGGGCTACGCCCTTCACACGCTTGAGGAAGGAGAATTATTTCGGGGAATTCGTTAAAACTAAAACATTTTGTTGAAGTTCATTGTACGTTGAAAAGGCGGAGTCTCTTTGGAGACTTCGCCTTTTCGGTATATCATGAATTACAGGAATTACTAGTAGCCTCATAATATTTCCTCATATATTCATGCCTCTGTTTATCTCTTGAGAAACTTTGCACCAGAACCATATATACCCTAGAAACACATGTTTCCCTACAAGAAAGGTGAATTCATCTTCCACTTAACTTATTGGTGCTATGCACCTTCACACAAATTGAGGGGGAAGGTTTCTTGGCTAAAAATAATCTAGATAGTTTAATTTCTAATTGTTCCTGTATCTTTTATTTTAACGTGTGTATTCACACGTATTTTAGCTTTTGAAAAAGCGCGTAACCAATCTTCTTTTACCTTTTTCCATTCTTTATATTGAAAAGCTCTAGCGTGTAATGATAAACCAATTGGATCAATTTTATTTCTCTGCATATCCTGTAACATGCCTTGTAATTTTTTATTGAACTCTTCCTGGATTTCATGTTCCAATCTACCTATATTCTTATTACCATGTAAACGAGTTTTAGTTAAGTTTCCGTTGGTTTTTTCAATTAAGGATACATCCATACTTACATCTATATTAAAAATAAATTTACCTTTTTGGAAATCAACACTAATTTTTCTCTTTGCATTTTGTACGAAAACAGACGCATTTGGCTTTTTATCAGATTTTTTTGGAGAAAGAACAAGGTGTAGTATCATCCGACCTGTATTTTTTGACTTATTAATAAGGTTGAAAAACTTCACATCGGTTTTAGGAATCTTCGTTAAGTACTTTCCTTGATGATTTAAAAATGCAATTCCTACCGTATCAATTTCATTATTTGTTTTCTTGATAATGGGAACAGTTTGCGTCATTCCCTGTTCATTTTTTTCTCTCATTAATTGTTGAATTGTAGAAGAGACGGATTGATTATTTTGAATTGAAGACTCGATTACACCATTTATATAAGATGGAAGTGATGGCTTATCAGGCCTATTAACTTTAAACATATCTTCTGCCGGTCCATCAACAAGCACTACTTTAGCATTAATGGTAGCGTAAGGATCACGGTAAGATGAATCGAGCGCCTGTATCCAATTTTCTTCTTGTGCTAATTTATCCCCAATTAAAATAACTTCAGCTTTGGATGATGTCACATACCCTGTTAATTTCGTATCCATTTTGCTAAATCCATCATATATGGTTGACGCCTGAACCCAATGCTCTACAGTACTGCTTTGCTGTTTATGATGAAAGAGTGGTATGCTTGTGCCCACTTTTATGTTTCCATTAGAAGTACTATCTAAGCCGATTAAAAGGATTAAAGAAACTTTTTCAAGAGGAATTCTCTGACCACAACCAATTAAACATACACAACAGATTACAATCCATATCCATTTTCGAATCAAAGCTGTTTCCTCCTAGTAAACCAAGTAAAAACAATGCTGTAAGCGAAAAAGAAGATTGGTAATAGAATAAAGAAAAGGATATTTAAGATATCCATAAGAGAATATATAAATAAATATTGATCCACATCGGGATTTAGAAAAACGAATAAGCCGACTATTAAAAGCATAAAACCAACCAGCACCCAATTGCGAACGGTTTTTTGAAATAAAATGGTCACAGATTCGAAACTGAAAAATAAATACGGATATATTGTAGTGGAAAATACAATCAAATAGTAAGCGATATATAAAATTTCTAATCGTTCTATGAAAGAAAAACGAACTCCTTTTAACAGATGAAATACTGGCCAAATTACGTCTTTTATCCCCTCCGGACTAAAGTATATATAAGAAAGAATAGTCACATATAGATAGAAAAACATGGTTCCAGTATTCGCTATTAGTATTCCTTTTATGGCTTTTTGTTTTTTTTGTAAGAACGGATAAATAAAATATGCAATTTCTAAGCCCGCATAAGGAGTAATGGTTTCTTTTGTTGCCTTTACAATAGGGTATAAGCCATCTTTAAAAATAGGTAGTAGGTGTAAAGGATTGTAGTTACTCTTTAGTGAAAAAAGAAGAAATAGTGGCATCCAAGTAGTGAAGAAGAAAACAAGCATAGAATAACTAGTAAGAGCCCTTAACCCACTCAGGGCTAAAATAATAAAAGGCAATAGTAATAATATGGAGATTTGATAAGCAGGAGTGGAGGGGAATATCCACACTTTTATAATATCAGTTGCCTTTAATAAAGTATTAAAACCAGCAAAAAATAGATAAAAGGCATATAAAAGAAGAAAAATTGTTCCTAGCCATTTACCAAAGTATGCATTTAAGATCTGAGAGAAATTTTTGTTAGGATTTTTTTGTAACATTAATATAATAATTACGCCAATTATAGAAGTAATTATCCATCCCAGAATGATAGAAATCCAGCCGTCTGTACCAGCGGTAGTGGCAAGAGGGCTTGGCATAATTAGCATACCTGATGCTAGTTGCAGTGAATGAATGAAAACAATATATTCGAATGAAGTTATGTTTTGGAATTTAAGATTCCCCATGTGAACCACCTTCTTTTTTCTTTCTTTGTTTCGGCTGTCCTGTACTCGAGCGGGTGGTGATCATAGAAATTGGAAATCTTACAAAAGAATCTTTTAACTCTTGGAGACGAAATGGTGCAATTGGCAATCCATATGGTGAACCATAGGAAGTTAGTGAAACAAAATGAGCAAATAAGAGCATTAATCCACTAACAATACCTACAATTCCAAAAAAGTAGGCAAATAACATCATTGGAAAACGAATAAGCCGAATACAACTTGATAAATCATAATTAGAAACAACAAATGATGCAATGGCAGTAATAGACACGATAATAACCATAACATTACTCACAAGCCCTGCTTGAACAGCTGCTTGTCCAATTACAATACCTCCAACAATTCCAATGGTTTGTCCAATTGGTTGTGGTAGACGAATACCAGCTTCACGAAGCATTTCTAATGTGATTTCCATAATAAATGCTTCTAGTAAAGGCGAGAAAGGGACTTTAATTCTTGACGTTGCAATAGAAGTATATAGATCTAAAGGAATGATTTCAAAGTGGAATGAAACCATTGCAATATATATTGCGGGTAAAAATATAGCTATAATAAATCCTAAAAATCGTAATAAGCGAAAAGATGATGCAATCAGCCAATGTACATTATAATCATCGGGAGTCTGAAAAAATCCAATTAAATTCATTGGAACGATCATTGCACCAGGAGATCTATCAATTAACACTGCTACTTTACCATCAAGAATATGATTAGAAATAGCATCTGGGCGTTCACTTAAATAAGCCTGTGGAAAGGGAGTCCAATTTTGATCTTTTGTAAAGTTGGACAATTCTCCTACGCTCAATACTGTATCAGTTTTAATTTTACAGATTCTTGTCTCCACTTCCTGTACCACATCTTCGTTAGCTACATCGCCTAAGTAAAGTAAATATACAAAAGTAGTGGCCCGTTCTCCGATTGTCATTTTTTTAATTTTCAATTCAGTAGAAGGAATATATCGACGAATCAGACCTATGTTTTTAGTGACATTCTCAATAAACCCATCATGAGAACCTTTAATGGTAACTTCTGAAATAGGTTCCTGAATTGATCTTTCTGCCCATCCCTTTGTATTAATGAGAAGGGCTTTCTTTTCTCCTTCCATAAACAGTACACATTGTCCCTCAAGTAATCCTTCTTTAATTTCATTCCACGTATATACTATTTTGGTATGAGTAGCAATAATATTAGAATTAAATATTTGACTGTCTTCATTCACTTCTTGTAATAATGGTGTAACAACATTTCCTTTTAATGCAACACCATCTGTAAGGCCTTCAAAATAATATAGTAAAATATTCGTGTTTGTTTTTAATTGCAAAGGATGTTCAATCAAATCTGCACTAATATCAAAGATGTTATCTAATGTATTTTTAAGTTCTTTTAAGTTACTTGTTTGGATTTTTTCAATGGTTTTATCTGTCTTTGTTTCTAGGGTCTTTTCATTTAAGGACAAAATTGACACCTCTTTAATATATAACGATTAGTTGTAGTTATTATTTTTATATGTTTGAATTTTATTCACTAATTTAAACGGATTGAGATCAAGAATAACTAAAATTGAAGTACTATATTATAAATTCAATAATTGAGAGTAAAAAAGTAGATGTAATTTGTGTAGAAATCTAAGTATCAAGATAGAAGTGAAATTTGAATGATTATAATAAAAAAGAACCCTTGATAGGTTCTTTTTAATAGTTGGTAAATATGTTGTCAACAATAGATGGCGATAAAGGTAGTAATTTAGATGTCTTTATGTTACTCAGCTGAATTTTGTAGGAAGAATTATTTTTTCATACCTCAATGCTCAATAAAAAAGGACATTTCATTTATTTGGGTGTTTTAGTGTATTTGAATTTTGCACGCTAACAAATTTTGTTTAGGGACAAAATGTGAAGTTTTATTCTGAAATAACAGAAAGTTAATGCGGCAAAATTCCTATTGGTAATTTGGATAGGTATCAAATATTTCTTTGGCCTTATTTTCTTGATATGACCGTACGTTTATATGTTTCTAAGGGAAAGAAATATTTTCATTTTTATTACCATCTATTGTTTGATTAAGATGGTAACACGAAAATGAAACGTTTACAACCAGAAAATAAAGAAAAAATATTAAAATGCGACTTTTTTCGACAAATATTCCTATAAAGCGTTTTGTGTTTTGTAGGAATTAGAAATAACTAAATTAGTAATAATAGCTTAATATATTAAAGTGAGATTCAATGAATAAGAGTCCAAAGGCATGAATTTAAATGATAAAGTTATAATTTTCTTTTTTGAACTGTAAGTGTTTTACAAGTATAGTTAAACTTTAATCCAACTAGCATTTCTTCCTTTTGTCACTAGCTTAATTTGGCCAAACAATTGCAAGGAATTCAAAGCCTTACTGATTGTACTCTCTGCTATGTCGGGATATGTGTTACGAATACACTCCTTAGTAAAGGGTTGTTTTTGTTTAAGGATAAAATCCTGAATTCTCTCCACTTTAGTATGCTTACATATAGAATCTAGAACTGTATTATGAAGATCTTTGTACGCCTCTAATATAATAGTTAAAAACGTTTTTAACCAAAAGCTACTATTATGTTCCTCGCAGTACCAATTTACCGAAGATTTATAAATCGAATTGTAATATTCAGATTCATTTTTCTTAATGTATTTATCCAGACATACATATTTTACAAATGTATTTCCACTCTTAATTAATAGCAATTGCATTAACATAAGTGCCAATCTGCCGTTACCCTGATTAAAAGGGACTATGCAATAAAAATTAAATATAAAACGAGCTATTAATAAAAGTGAATGATGGCCCTTACTAGAATTTAATGAGTTATATTGATCACATAATTGTTCCATTACTTGTGGAATAAGCTCATGTGGAAGAATGCGGTAACTATTCAAGTGCATTCCGTTTTCAGGAATACCTGGAATAGTAAACGGTTTTTCGCGCCATTTGGCACTGTCAGAGGTAATGTAATGTATTAATTGAAAATGTAATTCCTGTATAGTCTCTGGATTGATTAATAAATCACAGGAATTCTTATGTACAAAAGTAAGTGTTTGATAAAAACAAAAGATAGCATCTTCCGAAATATTTTGAGGTACTATATCATCTAAAATAAGTTCTTTTAATCTTTTATTTGGGACTTTTATATCTTCATAGGTAGTAGTAAAGTTTTTTATGTAATGAAGTGGTATGGTTTTTTCTAAGCTAGTAAATATATCAGGATTTTGTTCCTGATAAGCAGCTAATTTTCCTTTTAATTCACTAATTTCACTGATTATATTTAATAGTCTCCTTTTTAATTCAATATTTTTATACTTATCATCGAAAAAATTTCTCATTTTTATTCCCCCTGTAACCCCTTAACATGCTGTTACATAAATCTTTCCATTCTAAAGATAGTTTACAACATTATTTTGAAATAACAATATATTTATTTTGATTTTGAACTTATTTTAGAATCAAAATTGTTATTTAAATTTGATTAACGAGTTAGAACTTATGATTAATCATGTTTGAATAAAGAATGAATATACACAGATAGAAAATATAGTTTGACGTAAATTCCTTTTTATGAATTTACGAGATGAAAATATAATTTTAGAATTATTATTAGTGTAGTTTGCTGTATTATTGCTGGGAATTTACTAGAAAGTAACTAATTTTCACAAATAAAATAAAGAAATCTTAAAGAGGAATCAATAGGATCTAATTTGAATAGGCATAATCCTAACACTAAATGTGCAAATGTACAATAATTAAATGAAAAAAATATGAAAATATCGACTTTTTTCGACAAAATAAATTAAATAGAAAAACAATCTAATGTAAGAAAATTGTTGCTTTAGATGGTCTCTGCATTTCATAAATTAATATTGAAGGAATTATCAAATGATTTTTACGAGTAATAAAAGAGTAGATATATAAATTAAATTGTGACAATTATAAAGTTAGTATTCTCCATTTTCATTATTTAATTTAACAAATTTAATAATATTAAGGTGACTTTCTATATTTAATATAAGTATTTGATGGGGTATGCTCATAAAAAGTGTCATTTTCTATATATCCATGTAGCATTTAGCGCTTGTATTGCGAAATATTTTGACATAAGTTAATTTAAATATTAGGTACAGAAACATTTTAAGGAAAAGAGTCAGTATAAAAGTACCCTGAAAAACGTTTCACCCTAAAAACGTTTTTCCTCAAGAGATTTTCAGGAGCACTAAAGTTTTTTAATTTGTTTCTGTGCCTTATTAGATAAAAATAATATAATAAGTTGTTTAGAAAAGGTGAAAAAATTTTCGAACTCATATCACTAACTCCGTATGGTCTAGTTAAAGTAGGAATTTAAAGAAAAGGGCTAGCTCTAGTTATAATTAGTACAGTTAATAGGGGGGCTACTCAAATTTTTTTGTTAGATTTAGTAATAATAATTATAAACGAGTTAATTCAGTATAAAAAATGTAATGTTACACAATTGACGATGCTTTTAAAAATTCCACAATCCACTGTTTCCCAACATTTATCGAAAATGAGGGGGAAGGTGCTAAAGGCTGAAAAAAAGGGTTTAGAGATGTACTATTATATTACTAATCTAAAGGCGAGTCAGATTGTTGGAATTTTAGGTTTGTAATAAACAAAATTTCACATATTTCATTATAAGTAAAACGCAGAATAATCCCCCACAAATACGTGGGGGATTTCTTTTATGAAAATAATATCAGTCTTTTTGAGGAGTGACACGATGGTCACCATGAACACTATAAGAAGGGCAAGAATGTCACCATGTTCTAATGTGCTAATAAAATAAAAATTTTGAAAGTGCTAAAACGCTTCATATTTCTCAATATAATTTATGTCGCAAAAATCTTTTAATTTCATCAAAAGCTAAGTGACGATGACCAGCCTGACAATGTTGTTCACCACCAGTTTTCTTAGTGAAAACTACAGAAGTGATGGAGGCTGCATTACATAGCTCCGATTCGATTTGCGGTAATCGGCTAATTGGAACGTACTGATCGTCTTCACCAGCCAGGAGCAATACTTCTTGATTTATGAACTGACCGATTCCTGCCATCGTATGTTTTTCAAAGTTTTTGAGTAAGTTAAATGGCGTTTTTTCACCTGTATTTTCCATACCTTTTTTAACTTTCCAGTTCAGGTCGATGCTGGTGGCCATCATTTGTTTAAACATGGTATTAATTTTGTCAGCTTCATTAGTAGCCAGAAGCGTGGTCAATTTATTCCAGATATTATCCGGCATGCGCATCTTGAGTGCATCAAGGCCACTATAAAAAATATTAAAGGCGATGACTTTGTCGATTCGTTTTTCAAAAGCGGCGGCACGCATTGCCAAGTAGCCGCCCCAAGAAGCTCCGAGAATACTAACACGGTCAAGTTTGAAATAGTCAATGACTGTGGAAACGGGCTTCTCCCAGTTGTGGATGAATTTTAAGCCGTTTTTCAGTGCTGTTCCTTGTCCAGGTCCATCAAAAACTATAATATTATAATTGATTCCTATGAGGTAGTTCATCATCTTCATCATTTCCTCCATGTAGGAATCGTAGCCTCCAAAGAAAAGTAGTGTATTACATGCGCCTGGTGTCATGAATTTGATTGCAGGAAGATAGGAATCTTCATAAGGAATTTTATAGGTTTCATACTCAAAGTCATGAAAGCCCTTATAAAAAGTTTCACGGTATTTTTGGTACACTTTTTCTTTTTTTGGATCGGATGATTCCATATAAAACTCGGCAGCCTGATAATAAACCGAAGCCAGATCGAAGTCTTTCTGATGCTCCCGCATTGCTGCATATTCTATCCAAGTGTTATACCAGCTGTCCGTGTCTGTAAGTCTTGGGATGATGGCTTGCAAATCCTGATTTGCCCGCTCATCGTCTTGATAGAAATCGTTGAAAAAACGGTTAATTTGCAAATTGAACTGTTCGTTGTTTACATACTGTTTAAACATAAAATCCCTCCTTATATTTGACTACAAGGTAAGGATAAGAGAAGTATATTAAAGAAACAACAAGCAGGAAAGGGTAAGAAGTACGAAATCGAACCATAAGGATATAAATGGTTTGATAAGCAACTTTGGGAAGGAGATTGATTATTAATGGGAGAGGATGTTCGCGTTTATAAAACGAAGAAAAATATTTCTAATACACTTATTACCCTCTTGAACGAAAAAGAGTTTGGGCGAATTACAACTAAAGATATTTGCATACATGCTATGGTGAGTAAGTCCACATTTTACAGCCATTTTGCAGATAAATATGATCTTTTGGAAAAATTAGTGCAAAATTATGTCTGCTGGTTCAAGGAAGAAATTGAATTTCGTTTCGCATTAATAGAGAATGGAAATGTGGCTCAAGCTATTAATATGATAACTGATAAGATCTCAGCGCGAAAAAAAGAGGTTGCAACTTTACTCCATGTACGTGTTCCCTCAGCGGATTTACGTTTAGAATTAGAATCCATTTTATATAATGCCTGCTATTCCTATTTGAAAGAGCAGCAGGTTGAAGTAAGTGTGCCGATTGACTTTGTAGCTCAGTTGTATACAGCAAACGCAATGGTGTCAATCAATTGGTCGCTGAGCAACGATAAAAATCCAGATGTGGTTGAACTAATCGATAATATGCAGGGATATGTTTTTGATCTGATTTTGTCAGGTGGCGAGAGAATGTAATAAATCATGAAACCTGCTTAATAATGTAGTTATCGTGTGGGGGTGTGGTTGTAAAAAATTAAGTAATCGATATTTGGATTTTTTGTGAATCTTTATTGGTTTTTTATAAACTCTTTACTACATAATGTTACAAAATAGAATTAATTTGCTTAATTTATCCCCATATCAGGTTAATAAATAAACTAAATGTGTTTATGTTATTGAACTATTAATATATTAGTAGGTGATTTGTTCGTTTATCCCTATATTGCTATTATATTAGCATAAACAATATATTGGGGGGACAAGTATGAATTTGAAATTAACATCTAAGTTAGAAAGATTAAGAAAAAGTAAAAAAGGAATTGGTGCTTGTGTTTTAGCTGCAGGGGTGACGGCAATTACAATGATTCCTCAAAGTGCATATGCACATGGGTTTGTTGAAAAGCCGAGTAGTCGTGCTGCTTTATGTAGTCAGAATTATGGAGCATTAAATTTAAATTGTGGAAATGTAATGTACGAACCTCAAAGTCTAGAAGCACCTAAAGGATTCCCAGATGGTGGACCGATTGATGGGAAAATCGCTTCGGCAGGAGGACTGTTTGGAGGGATTCTTGACCAACAAACATCAAATCGCTGGTTCAAAAACACAATAAAGGGGGGAGCAAATACATTTACATGGAAATACACAGCGGCACATTCTACAAGTAAATGGCATTATTACATTACCAAAAAGGGATGGGATCCTAATAAACCATTAACACGTGCTGAATTAGAACCAATTGGAACTGTGAAACATGACGGTTCGGCAGCATCAAATAATTTAACACATACAATTAATGTACCAACTGATCGCAATGGTTATCATGTTATTTTAGCTGTATGGGATGTAGCAGATACGTCAAATGCGTTTTATAATGTAATTGATGTAAATCTAGTAAATAATGAAGCTCCCGATACAGTAGCTCCAAGTCAACCAACTGGATTAAATGCGTCTAAAGTTTCTGCCAATAGTGTTGAACTAACATGGAAGGCCTCTACTGATAATATAGGTGTAAAAGAATATCAAGTGTTACGCAATGGAGAAGTAATTGATACGGTACCAGGTACAACTTTTATTGATAAAAAACTAAAAGCAAATACGGAATATACCTATACAATAAAGGCATTAGACTCTGCTGGAAATATATCAAAAGAAAGTGAAAAACTAAAGGTTAAGACAACAAATGCAATCCCAGATATAGAGGCTCCGACTCAACCTAAAGGATTACATAGTATGGGTACAACAGCGACAACTGTTGATTTGATGTGGAGTCCGTCTGAAGATAATGTAGGTGTTGACCATTATGTTGTATATAGAGAAAACGCAGGGGTTATGAATAAAATTGGGACAACGGATAATACATCCTTTGTGGATAAAAATTTAAAGGCAAATACATCGTACAAATATGTAGTGACAGCGGTTGATTTAGCTAGAAATGAGTCTAGTAGAAGTGATGTTTTAACTGTAGCAACAAAACTAGATGGCTCTACTTATGAAAAATGGGATGCAAGAAAAGCATACAATAAAGGTGATAAAGTAGTACATGAGGGAAAAGTGTATGAAGCGGTTCAAAGTTATCAAGGGAACGGCGATCCAAATTGGATTTTTGCACTATCGATTTGGAAGCCAGTTTTAAATAAATGATAAGTGGAAAAGGGTAGTTATCACTTATTCTATGTGCAATACCGGAACAGGGGTGCAATTTTTACTCTTCATCCCAATATATACGAAATGAAATTATTAAAGAACCCCAATGGTATTCCATCAAAAAGGAATTCCATTGGGGGTTCTTTATTTTTTAATTTGTAATAGCGTATATTTTCACTGTAAATTTGTTAGTGGCACCAAGTGGGCTTGCAATATAATATTTAGTATTCGTATAAGCTTCAGTCCTAGATCCATGTGAAATATTTTTCCAACGAATAGAATCTGTACCTAGGGAAACATCAATCATTACATTGAAAGAAATAGTAGAAGGATGATCTTTTTCTGAAGGCTCAATAATCCATTTTAATTCCTTAGTACCTACAGGTAAACTATCAATTTTAAAGTTTTGACTGGATCGATTTTTTTGACCGGATAAAGGACTAGATTCGGAAGAAATTTGCGAAATTAATATTTCTTTTTCATACGAATGTATACCATTTAATTTAATGATACTATCAAT
This sequence comes from Bacillus sp. FSL E2-0195, assembly GCF_038003645.1. NCBI lineage: Bacteria > Bacillati > Bacillota > Bacilli > Caryophanales > Bacillaceae > Bacillus > Bacillus sp. FSL E2-0195. The sequence goes on from NZ_JBBOPN010000001.1 coordinate 2,440,410, forward strand.
TAAACCTGGTCCAGGAAAATCAGCTGCAATGATACCAGTATGTTTCATTCCACCTTGTTGTAAGAACTCAGTTCCAAGTGTATTCATTCCACCATAAAATACTTGACCATTTATATCACGAGGGAAATCTTCCCACGCATTAGTTGTAGCTTTTTGAATCATCTTGGGGTTACTATCAGTATTTCTGCTCTCTTTACCACTTGCAACAAACCAAGGATAAACATTATTTAATAATGCAGCAGCACCACCTGTGCCACTAAAATGGTTAAGATAGATTTTATCATTATTAAAATTATTATTTGCATTTTGAAGGTGGGTTTTCACCGCATTCCATTTTTCATACATTCCGTCGGGTCCGTTTTCAATTTCAAATGTATCTTGTATATTTAAGCAATCGTAATTAATACCATATTGCTGAGAGGCTGTAAAGTTTTGTAAGATTACAATTTTCCCTCGGATGTCTCCTAGAGTAGGATTATTTCTTTTTGAAGTTGGTACAGAACTCGGATCCCAAAAATAGGAAGAATTAAGGTCTTTGTATTTATTAAGTATTTCCTCGAATGATAGTGAGCCACTTTCAGGAGTAGTTTCTTCTTTTAAGCGCATTAAAATTGTTTCTGTAGGATGATCTTTTAAAAATTGAATTGCCTCTTTTAATACATCTTCAAACATTGCTTTTTGATTTACAATCCCATGGTACATTGCAAAAGAATCTTTTACACGTTTAACACGCATATCTACATATCGAATTCCGGAATTTAATTGTTGTGGTAGATTCATAGTTTGATTTCTTGTCAAATTTTCATCAAGAAAACTTGCTCCATGTAAAGCCATTGTACCGTGAGTACCTGGAATAGATATTTCACTCAATTTTGTTGAATCTGCTACTTTCGACATCCATGCTGGGTTTTGATAGCCTATATTGGATTCATAGGAATAACCTGGATGACTATCAGCAAAAATAGTAGATGGTGTACTTAAACTTGCTAGTGTGAAACAAGTAAGGATACTAATTTTAAAAAAATTCCTCATTTTTATTTTGTTCATTTTATCTCTCCTGACTTTTAAACAATAGATATAATAAAACAAGATGATTTTTTACTACATCTATTGTTTTCATTCTTAAAGTAATGAATTTTTGTGTTTGAAAAAATCAAAATAGGGTAGGAAGTTATTTGAGATTTTAATAGTTTGTTGTAATAAATTGTATCTAATAGTCAAACGGATTCTTAAAGAATTGAAGCATAGATAGGTAAAAAACAAACTTTCCGCTGTACTGTATACAAACAAAACAGAAGTCTTAAAAAAGACTTCTATTTTGTGACTTATAATGAATGATAAGGTGGTTAACAAATCAAGATAATGTGACTGAGTGGTAAAAATCTATTTATAGCTGTTTCAGAATTTCTTATAACAAGGCTACTTAGGAAAAGTGGATCTCTACAATGCTAATAAAAATTTAAAAATTCTATTCATTAAAACTTAAACTAACTACAGTTGCGATAGATTGGGCTGCATGTTCCCAGCTTCCATCTATAACTTTCCCAATTTGTTGACCAAGTGCATTTAAATCATTTGGATTTACTGGAATCCCATTATACGCAGCAAGAATTGATAAAAGTGGAGCAGTAAATGGTGTCCAACCACCTCTATCAATATTAAATACAGGCTTATCTATTACCTTTCCATCTTGCACTATAAACTCATAATAAAATTGATCATCTGGACGAAAACTTAAATGATGAGAAATTTGTCCCTTAACATATGTTTTACCGCCACCTAAATTTACTACTTCAATTGGTTTTACATTAAATTCATGCTCAAATACTTTAATTTTTTTAACTTCTGGACCATTTAAGGCAGCTTTAACTGCTGTTTCCAAATTATTTTGTGCAAATGGTTGAATACTCATCTGTGTCTCTTCTTGTTGGATAGGAGCCTCTTTTTCAGCAGCAAACACCGATGTACTTGGTAGTGCACCTGTAGCCAATGTAGCTGCAAGTGCTGTCGTCATCATGATTTTTCTTTTCATCTTCATAGTTTTCTTCCTCCCTTAAAGTTATGATATATAATTTTTTAAAGACTGACATGGGACAATATTTTATTTCATAATGCACGCAAAAAAATAGTTTAAGAATTATGTGGAATTATGTCAGAAAATTAAAGTTAATTATATATGCACTTACAATGATAGCTATCTACACATGTTTTTTCAATTTTCTAATAAATAATACAGTAATACCTTTTCATAAGGCAATTTAGTGTTTCAATTCTCTCTTTGTACGTTTTAAACAAATTAAAATCGTAGTGGTAATAATATATTTGTAATCAAATGTCGTATATACTTCGAGAAAAGTACACAATATTTTTATAAAAAACTATAGGAATTATCATGATATAGTTATCAAACTAAGTAAGATAAATGTTAATATTATGAAGAGATTCCAGTGATCTGCTATAAAATTACTAAGAAATGAGCATGACATCATACACGCATGCGATTGAAAAATTTTATAAGTGGCGTATAAAACTATAACAAATACTACAAATCAATTAAAAAATTTCAGTTATTCTGAATGCGAAGGGCACGTAATATTTATTGTGAACTGTAGTACTGATTAAGATTTTAGGAGGAAGTATGAACAAGAAGATTAAAAGAATCATATTAATTATTGGTATATTAGTAGGCATTAGTATCTTTTTATATTTACAAAACAATTTAATAAGTATAACTGAGGTTAAAATAACCTCTAGTAAAATTCCCTCTTCTTTTAAAGGATATAAAATACTACAAATTTCAGATTTACATAATAAAAAATTTGGTGATAATCAAGACGTTTTAATTCAAAAAGTAAAAAGCATAAATCCAGATATTATTGCTATTACGGGTGATTTAATAGACAGTAAATCGTACGATGCAGAAATGAGTATGCAAGTAATACGAGAACTTGTGAAGGAATATCCGGTATATTTTGTGACAGGAAATCATGAAAAATGGTCAGGGAAATATAACAGTTTAGAAAAAAAATTAAAGAAACAGCATGTCACTGTTTTAAGAAATGAACATGTAATAATACAAAAGGGAGGACACGAAATAAACTTGTTAGGAATTGATGATCCGGAATTTAATACTGGAGATATTGATGAAGGAAGTATTGTAAAAGATGCAATTGTAAAAGCAAAAATTGAAACGCTGCCAGATAGGTATAATGTATTATTATCCCATAGGCCTGAATTTTTAGAAGCATATGCTGATGAGCAAGTAGATTTAGTGTTATCGGGTCATGCACATGGGGGGCAAGTTCGGTTACCTTTTATCGGGGGATTAGTTGCTCCTAATCAAGGAATACTGCCCAAATATACAGCGGGTTTATATGAACAACAAAATACGTCTATGATAGTTAGTAGAGGATTAGGCAATAGTATCATTCCGCAAAGAGTTTTTAATAGACCTGAGATTGTAGTCGTGCAGTTAAATTAATCTGTACGGCTTTTTTGTTCAGGAGAATAATTTAAAGGTAGTTTTTCTTGAGTACAAGTTTCCATTACAATTTTGTTAAAATTTTTCAACGTTACATAAAGTAACAAAATTTGACCTATTGAGTTTGTTATAGTGTAAATAATCAAAAAACTTAAAAATTAGTCGAGTTAAAATAGTTATTATTAAGCAATATTAAAAATATAAAGGGGTGTACAAATGCATAAAGAATTTGAAATTGAAGAATATACGGCGATTGAGGAGCAAATTCATTATTATAGTACGTCTTTATTAGTAAGTCATCCTGAGCAAATTGTAAAGTATTTAGAAAAACGGTTGGAAAAGTATGCAGAAACGTTACAATATGCACATTTATATCCGGAAACGGTTATATTACCAATACAGCAAATAGTTATCGAATATTCATTAGATGTTGCTAGAATTAGAAGGTATTTAAATTTAAAAACATAACAAAAATCAAATAATTTACAATGAAACAGAGTCGACTTTAAGAAAAGATATTCTAATGTCGACTCTGTTTCATTGATTTAGTAAATAACAGAAAAAATATATGTTTGAAAAGTTTGACATATAATAATTCGAGAGTAAAATAAAAGTGAGTACTCACTCATTTTAAAGAAAAGGGGGATTTTTAGTGCAGCAACCTTCAATTATTTTACGAGATGTATCAAAAAAATTTGGGAAAAAAGAAGTTTTGCATAACCTTTCGCTGCAAGTAGAAAAAGCAGAAATTTTTGGCTTGGTTGGACCTTCCGGATCAGGGAAAACAACACTCATTAAAATGATTGCAGGTATTAATGAGTCAACTACAGGGGATGTAATTGTTTTTAATACAAACATGCCTAATCTAAATGAAATGAAAAGAATTGGTTATATGGCTCAGGCTGATGCATTATACGAAGAACTATCGGCATATGAAAATGCAGATTTTATTGCAACGATGTATGGGTTAAAAGGTAAGCGTAAGAAAGAGAGAATCGTAGAAGTTTTTGAACTTTTGCAATTATCAGAGCATATGAAAAAGCAAGTACAGCATTTTTCAGGTGGAATGAAAAAACGTTTATCATTGGCGATAGCACTCCTTCATGAACCAGAAATATTAATTTTAGATGAGCCAACAGTTGGGATAGATCCTCTACTTCGAAAATCGATTTGGGAGAAGTTTTATGACCTTAAAAAGAAAGGAACAACTATTATTGTAACAACGCACATTATGGATGAAGCTGAGTTTTGCGAACGTCTAGGGCTAATTAGAGAAGGGAATTTAGTTGCGATTGGCACACCGGAGGAATTGAAAAAACAAACATCTTCTGGACGAATTGAAGATGTCTTTATGTTAGAAGGAGTGATTGAATCATGAGAGTTAATGGTGTAGTCATCCGTATCATTCGTCAATTTTTTCGAGATAAGCGTTCTTTAGCAATGATGTTTGGGGCACCAATGTTATTACTTTGGTTATTATCGCTAATATTTACACAAAAAGACTATACACCGCATATTGCTGTAGTCGATGTACCTGCTCCTTTAGTAAAAGCAATGAAAAATCAAGAAGCATCAATTTATGAATATAGTAAAGACAAAGCAATTTCGGAATTAGAAAAGCAAAAGGTAGATGCAGTAATTCATTTAGAAAATGGAAAAATGAATCTTCTATTAGAAGGCAGTGATTCATCAAAAAACCGTGCAGTACTTCAAGTATTGCAAAAGAGTACAGAGAAGAATAATGTATCAATGATGAAGCCTGAAGTGGATTATTTACATGGCTCTAAAGACATTACGATGTTCGATGGGCTTGGTCCCGTATTAATTGGTTTCTTTACATTTTTCTTTGTATTTATATTGTCCGGAGTATCTTTTGTAAGAGAACGTTTAAGTGGTACATTAGAGAGGTTATTGTCCACACCAGTGAGAAGATGGGAAATAGTTTTAGGATATATTATTGGTTTTGGAATCTTTGCACTTATACAATCTATTATAATTGTAAGTTTTTCAGTTTATATTTTAGATTTATATGTAGCTGGCTCAATATGGCTAACGCTACTTATAACATGTATGCTTTCTTTAACTGCACTAACATTAGGCACATTTTTATCGGCATACGCAAATAATGAATTTCAAATGATTCAATTTATACCGCTTGTTATCGTCCCACAAGTCTTCTTTTCTGGGTTGTTTCCAATGGAATCCATGAATACATGGTTACAAATGTTAGGTAAATTATTTCCACTCACATATGGTGCTGACGCTATGAGACAAGTAATGATTCGGAATCAAGGGTTTACAGAGATTGCATTAGATCTTACTGTATTACTACTTTTTTCACTATTATTTGCAGTAGGAAATGTATTTGCATTAAAGAAACATCGCAAAATATAATGATGATAAAAAGGAGCACAATAAATGAAGAAGGATTGGCTGGAAGAATTAGTTGCCGCAACGAATGCTGATAAACGTAATGAACGTCAAATGCGTATATTAGAGGCAGCTGTTGATATGTTTGGAGAAAAAGGGTACGCCTCAACTTCAACGAGTGAAATTGCAAAGCGAGCTGGTGTAGCGGAAGGAACAATCTTCCGCTACTATAAAACGAAAAAAGATTTATTGTTTGCAGTCGTGATGCCGACCTTAACAAAGTTTGCTGCACCATTTTTCGTACAAGCCTTTGCAAAAGAAATATTTAAAACAGAGTATGAATCGTATGAAGTGCTTTTAAGAGTAATAATTCAAAATAGATTTGAATTTGCTAAAAAGCACTTTCCAATGATAAAAATATTAATTCAAGAAGTACCATTTCAGCCGGAACTAAAAAGTGAAATACAACAATTAATAGAAACAGAACTGCTTGTACATTTTAAAAAGCTGATTGCAAAGTTTCAAGAAGAAGGGGAAATTATTGAACTTCCACCATCTTCCGTATTACGTCTTACTTTATCAGCTGTATTAGGGTTGCTCTTAACGAGGTTTTTATTATTGCCGGAAGAGAAATGGGACGATGAAGTGGAAATTGAAAATACGATTCAATTTATATTGTATGGACTAACTCCACGGAGGTAATGTGATGCGACAATTTGCTAAACCGATAATTGTTGTAAGTAAATGTTTAGAATTTGATGCCTGTCGTTATAATGGAGAGATGGTTCCAGATTTAACAATTCGAAACTTGCAGCCATTTGTTACATTTATACCTGTATGTCCTGAAGTAGAAATTGGTTTAGGGACTCCTCGTGAAACGATACGTATTGTAGAAAAAAATGGTGCGAATAGGCTTGTACAACCGTCAATACGAGAAGATGTAACTGAAAAAATGAATGAATTTTCAAATGCATTTTTACAAACATTACCTGAAGTTGACGGTTTTATTTTGAAGAATCGTTCGCCAAGTTGCGGAACTCGTGATGTGAAAATCTATTCTGGTTTTGAAAAAGGGCCAGTAAAAGGAAAAGGAACTGGATTATTTGGCGGAGCAGTAATAAAAAAATTTTCGCATCTTCCAATTGAAGAAGAAGGTAGATTGTCGAATTTTATTATTAGAGAGCATTTCTTTACAAGATTGTTTACAATCGCGCATTACAAAATGATTAAACATACTAAAAACATAAAAGAACTCGTAGCGTTTCAATCAGATTATAAGTATTTATTTATGGCATATAATCAGGTGAAACAAAAAGAATTAGGGCGTATTATTGCAAATCAAAAAAATGAAACAATTGAAGTCGTATTTGATAACTATGAGAAGACTTTATATGAATTATTTATTCGCGCGCCTCGCTATACATCGAATGTAAATGTATGTGAGCACATTTTCGGATATTTTAAAACAAAGCTAAAAAAACAAGAAAAAGATCATTTTTTAGAGCTGTTACAGAAGTATTCTGAAAAGAAAATCCCACTTAGTAGTTTACTTGTCATTTTAAAAACATGGGCCATTCGATTTGATGAAAAGTATTTATTAAGACAAACATATTTCGAACCATACCCTGAAGGGTTAGTAGAAATTTCTGATTCGGGAAAAGGTAGAGATTATTAAACAATAAATTACATAATTCGACACAAAAACTCCTATGTTGTTGTAGAACAATGTAGGAATTTTTTTGTGCATTGGTACAGAATCTGTTTTAAAATTAAGTTATGACAGAATTATAGCAATTGTCTAACTAATATTCGTGTCTTTTAAGAAGTAATGTTTGTAGTAGAAACTCGCACGCTGTCGAAACTCAATATTCGATAAGGGGTGTGTAGCGGAATGGAATTTACTCTAACTCGCGAAAAACAAATGATTAAAGAAATGGTACGTGATTTTGCTGAAAAGGAAATCGCACCGAAAGCTGTATATTATGACAAAACTGCGGAATTTCCATATGAAACATTTCAAAAAATGGGCGAACTAGGATTATTAGGTATCCCATTCCCGGAAGAGTATGGAGGTTCAGGTGGCGATACGTTATCGTACGCGTTAGCTGTTGAAGAGATTGGTCGTGCTTGTGGTGGAACAGGTTTAAGCTATGCTGCAACAATTTCATTAGGTGCTTCTCCAATTTATTATTTCGGTACAGAAGAACAAAAACAGAAATTTTTAGTTCCAATGGCGTCAGGTAAAACGTTAGGTGCTTTCGGACTAACGGAGCCAAATGCTGGATCTGATGCAGGGGGCACACAAACGAAAGCAATTTTAGATGGCGATGAATATGTTATTAGTGGTGAAAAGTGCTGGATTACAAACGCAGAGTATGCAAATACAATTATTGTAACCGCTATCAACGGTTTTGAAGACAATGGTAAAAAACGTATTTCTGCATTTATCGTACCGACTACTAGTGAAGGATTAACGATTTCAAGCCCTTACGATAAGATGGGTGTTCGTGCTTCTAATACTTGTGAAATCGTACTTGATGGTGTACGTGTACCGAAAGAAAATATTCTTGGTGATGTAAATAAAGGATTTAAACAATTCTTATATACACTTGATGGAGGACGTATTTCAATTGCAGCATTAGCAGTAGGTATTGCACAATCTGCATTTGAACGTGCATTGCAATATGCGAAAGAACGTCAACAATTTGGAAAACCGATTTCTAATTTCCAAGCGATTCAATTTAAATTGGCTGATATGGCGACTGAAGTAGAATTAGCGCGTAATTTAGTACATAAAGCAGCTTGGTTAAAAGATAACGATAAACCTTTCGGTAAAGAAGCGGCTATGGCAAAGTTGTTTGCATCTGAAGCTGCAAGTCGTATAGCAAATCATGCAGTACAAATTCATGGTGGATATGGCTATATGCGTGAATATGAAGTTGAACGATATATTCGTGATGCAAAACTTTTAGAAATTGGTGAAGGAACTTCTGAAATTCAACGTCTCGTAATTGCAAGACATTTAGGATGTAGATAAAAAGGAGGAGTCACTATGTTTCAAAAAATATTAATTGCTAATCGCGGGGAAATCGCAGTTCGCATTATGAAAACTTGTCAAAAACTTGGCATTCGTACCGTTGCTATTTATTCTGAGGCTGATGAAAATGCCCTTCATGTAAAATTGGCAAATGAAGCTTACTTAGTAGGCGGTCCACGTGTCCAAGAAAGCTATTTAAACCTTGAAAAAATTATTGAAATAGCTAAGAAGACAAATGTTGAAGCAATCCATCCGGGGTACGGATTATTATCAGAGAATTCATCTTTTCCGATTCGCTGTAAAGAAGAAGGAATCGTATTTATCGGTCCTTCAGAAGAAATCATTACTAAGATGGGAAGTAAAATTGAGTCACGTATAGCGATGCAAGCAGCAGATGTACCAGTAGTTCCAGGCATTACTACAAATATAGAAACTGCTGAAGAAGCAATTGAAATTGCAAAACAAATTGGTTATCCATTAATGCTTAAGGCATCCGCGGGCGGCGGAGGCATTGGAATGCAGTTGATGGAAACTGAGCAAACGCTCACCAAAGCATTTGAAAGTAATAAAACAAGAGCGCAAAATTTCTTTGGTAACGGAGAAATGTACTTAGAACGCTATATAGCAGATGCACATCATATTGAAATTCAGCTTTTAGCAGATACACATGGTAATACAGTGTATTTATGGGAACGCGAATGTTCAGTGCAGCGCCGAAATCAAAAAGTAATTGAAGAAGCACCTTCACCATTTTTAGATGAGGGTACACGAAAGGCTATGGGAGAAGTTGCTGTACAAGCTGCTAAAGCACTTGGTTATACAAATGCAGGTACAGTTGAGTTTCTTGTAGATGATCAAAAGAACTTTTATTTCTTAGAAATGAATACGAGATTACAAGTAGAACATCCAGTTACAGAAGAAATTACTGGGTTAGACTTAGTTGAACAACAATTACTTATCGCATATGGTGAGAAGCTATCATTTACACAGGATGATGTAAAACGTAGTGGTCATGCCATTGAGGCTCGTATTTATGCAGAAGATCCGAAAACATTCTTCCCATCACCTGGGAAAATTACAGATTTAACGTTACCGACAAATATACGTATTGATCACTTTTTGGAGAATCAAGTAACGATTACACCTTTCTATGATCCAATGATTGCGAAAGTAATCGCACATGGTGAAACTCGTGAAGAAGCGATTTCAAAATTAAAAATTGCTCTAGAAGAGTTGAAAATTGAAGGTATTAAAACAAATACACCGATGCTACTGCAAGTGCTCGGAGACGATGTGTTCAAAAGTGGTATTTATACAACGGGTTTCGTAACGAAACAACTTGTTAAAAAATAAGATTTATGAATATTAAGGGGGAAAAAATGATGACGAAAGTATATGCATCGATGGCAGGAAATGTTTGGAAGATAGTTGTAGGAGTAGGAGATACAGTAGAGGAAGAGCAGGATGTCGTCATTTTGGAATCTATGAAAATGGAAATTCCAATCGTTTCAGAAGAAGCCGGAACTGTTATGAAAATTAACGTACAAGAAGGCGATTTTGTAAATGAAGGAGATGTATTACTAGAAATTGAATAGGGAGATATAGGGGGAAGCGAATTGAAACTACCTAATTTTGCTGTCATTAAAGAAGTCGGGCCACGTGATGGCTTACAGAATGAAAAAAAGATTGTTGGCACAAAAGATAAAGTAAAATGGATTCAACTACTTACAGAAGCGGGATTGTCGTACGTTGAAGTTTCCTCATTCGTTCACCCTAAATGGGTTCCTGCATTAGCAGATGCAAGTAATGTATTTTCTGAGCTAAAAAGGGATCCAAATGTTACATATGCAGCGCTTGTTCCAAATCAAAATGGTTTGGAACGAGCTTTTTTGCAAAATGTAGATGAGGTGAATGTTTTTTTATCAGCAAGTGAATCTCATAATAAAAGTAATATTAATAAATCTATTAAAGAAGCATTAGCTGTAATTGAAGATATAACAAAACAGGCAACGTTCGAAGGTAAAAAGGTAAGAGGCTATGTTTCTACTGTATTTGGATGTCCTTATGAAGGGGATATAAGTGCCACAGCAGTTGACGAAATATGTAATCAACTATTTTCATACGGCATTTATGAAGTTTCTCTCGGTGACACGATTGGTGTAGCGAATCCATTACAAGTAGAACAAGTATTAGAACATCTATTAAAGAAGTATGATGCTTCGCAGTTTGCAATGCATTTTCATAATACGTATGGAATGGCTCTGGCGAATGTAGTTAAATCTTTAGAATATGGTATTACAACGTTTGATAGTTCTTGTGGTGGACTCGGAGGATGTCCTTATGCACCAGGAGCATCGGGTAATGTTGCTACTGATGACTTAGTGCATATGCTCCATAAGCTGGGAGTCCAAACTAATATTGATGAAGAAAAGTTATTGAGAGCTAGTCAGTTTATTCAAAGTAAGTTAAATATCCAATTACCGAGTCATGTGTATAGAGCGCTTCAACATAAAACGATAAGTAGGTGAGAAGATGCTACAATTACAAAACATTTCAGTTGACTATGTTACACCGCACGTTGTAAAAATTTCGTTAAATCGTGAAAGACAAGCAAACTCATTATCTTTGGCATTATTAGAAGAATTACAAACTATATTAACTCAAATAAACGAAGAATCAAATACGCGCGTTGTTATTTTAACAGGGGATGGCGAAAAAGCATTTTGCGCTGGTGCTGATCTAAAAGAGCGTGCCAACATGAGTGAAGAACAAGTTCGCCATGCTGTGGGTATGATTCGTTCTACTATGGAGATGGTGGAACAATTACCACAACCAGTTATTGCTGCTATTAATGGAATCGCACTTGGTGGAGGTACTGAATTAAGCTTAGCTTGTGATTTTAGAATTGCTTCTGACACTGCAAGTCTAGGTCTTACTGAAACTTCTCTTGCAATTATACCTGGAGCAGGTGGTACGCAGCGTTTACCGAGATTAATTGGAGTCGGTAGAGCGAAAGAATTAATTTATACAGGAAGACGTATTTCGGCGCAAGAAGCGAAAGAATATGGTTTAGTAGAATTCGTAGTACCAGCTGATTTACTAGAAGAGAAAGCAATTGAAATTGCAGATCGAATTGCTAAAAATGGTCCAATTGCTGTTCGATTAGCAAAAGAAGCAATTTCAAATGGAATTCAAGTAGATTTACATACCGGCTTACAAATGGAAAAACAGGCGTATGAGGGCGTAATCCATACGAAAGATAGATTAGAAGGATTACAGGCATTCAAGGAAAAACGCAAACCAATGTATAAGGGGGAGTAAATATGTTAGATCAAAAACAACAATCTAATTCATTTGAAGAACGAGTTGAAACAATTAAGCAAGGCGGGGCACCGAAATATCATGAACAAAACAAAGCAAAAGGGAAATTTTTTGTTCGAGATCGTTTAGCTCTTTTATTCGATAATGGTGAATATGTGGAAGATGCATTATTTGCAAATTGTGAACAAACTGGATTACCAGCTGATGGTGTTGTAACTGCGACTGGTAAAATACATGGTCGTACTGCGTGCGTAATGGCAAATGATTCGACTGTAAAAGCTGGATCATGGGGAGCACGTACAGTTGAAAAAATTCTACGAATTCAAGAAACAGCAGAAAAATTACGTGTACCGTTATTTTATTTAGTTGATTCTGCTGGAGCGCGTATTACAGATCAAGTTGAAATGTTCCCTGGACGCCGCGGTGCGGGAAGAATTTTTTATAACCAAGTGAAATTATCTGGAAAAGTGCCACAAATTTGTTTATTATTTGGACCTTCAGCAGCTGGTGGTGCGTATATTCCAGCATTTTGTGACGTTGTTATGATGGTTGAAGGAAATGCTTCTATGTATTTAGGGTCTCCGCGTATGGCTGAAATGGTTATCGGTGAGAAGGTAACTTTAGAAGAAATGGGCGGAGCACGTATGCATTGCTCAGTATCAGGATGCGGGGATGTTTTATGTAAAACAGAAGAAGATGCAATTACGCAAGCAAGACAATATATTTCTTATTTTCCAAGTAACTATTTAGAAAAGACTCCTTTGATTACACCTCAAGAACCGAAACAGTTCGATAAAACGTTAGAAGAAATCATTCCAGAAAATCAAAATGCTCCTTTCAATATGAAAGATCTCATTAACAGAATTATTGATGAAGGTTCTTTCTTTGAAGTGAAAAAATTATTTGCTCAAGAACTAATTACAGGTTTAGCACGCATTGATGGTAAGCCAATTGGCATTATTGCAAATCAGCCGCGTATGAAGGGCGGCGTATTATTCCACGATTCAGCTGATAAAGCAGCGAAGTTTATAAATTTATGCGATGCATACCATATTCCATTATTATTCCTTGCAGATGTACCTGGATTTATGATTGGTACAAAAGTAGAACGTGCCGGAATTATTCGTCACGGTGCAAAAATGATCTCTGCAATGAGTGAAGCAACTGTACCGAAAATTTCTATCGTCGTTCGAAAAGCATATGGAGCTGGCTTATATGCAATGGCAGGTCCAGCGTTTGAACCAGATTGCTGCTTAGCATTACCAACAGCTTCTATTGCAGTAATGGGTCCAGAAGCAGCGGTCAATGCTGTATATGCAAATAAGATAGCAGCTTTACCAGAAGAAGAGCGTGCAAGCTTTATTGCTGAAAAACGAGAAGAGTATAAGAAAGATATTGATATTTACCGTTTAGCATCTGAGATGGTGATTGATGGTATTGTTCATCCAAACAATTTACGTGAAGAGCTAAAAGGACGATTCGAAATGTATATGAGTAAATATCAAGTATTCACGGATCGTAAACATCCTGTATATCCAGTTTAAAAGCCCTATTTAGGGCTTTCTTGCTCAAAAAATCAAGGAGGGGAAAACATGAAACAAGCAGTTTGGTTTCCAACAGAAGAATATAAAGAAAAAACGCGTTTATTTGGTTGGATGAAATCATTAGGCTATGAAGATTACGAAGCTTTTTATAATAAGTCAATTGAAGAAACAGCTTGGTTTTGGGGAGAAGCTGAGAGAGCAGTTGGCTATCAGTGGATGAAACCATATACAGAAGTGTTAGATTTAGAAAATGGTACACCGTTTGCACAGTGGTATACTGAGGGAACTTGTAACGTTGTAGAATCTGCTTTATCTCGCTGGCTTGCAGACGATAAAACGAAAACACAAGCAGCACTTATGTATGAAGGGGAAAACGGAACTTCGAAATCATTTACATATGAAGAGCTTGACAGCTGGGTAAGCCGTGTTGCCAACGGTTTGAAACATGCTGGTATTGAAAAAGGTGATCGTGTAACAATTTACATGCCAATGATTCCTGAAACAGTTGTTGCTATGTTAGCGGTAATGAAAATTGGAGCGATTATTTCACCAATATTCTCAGGTTTTGCTGCTGATGCAGTAATGACACGTGTACAAGCAGCTGGTTCAAAAATGGTTATTACCGCAGATGGCTTTTCACGCCGTGGGAAAATTGTTTCATTAAAAGATGAAGTAGATAAAGCTTGTGAACATTGTCCAACTGTTGAAAAGGTGGTAATTGTTCGTCATGCAGGAAATGATTTTACACCGCATAATTATGATTTTTCATGGAGTACGTTAGAAAAAGAAAAACCATTTATACATGCTGAAGAAATGAACAGTGATGATCCATTAATGCTTATATATACATCTGGAACGACTGGTAAGCCGAAGGGGACAGTACACACACATGCTGGTTTCCCGCTAAAATCTGCATTTGATGCAGGATTTGGAATGAATATAAAACAAGGCGACCGAGTATTATGGGTAACTGATATGGGCTGGATGATGGGACCATTTTTACTATTCGGCTCTTTAATTAATGGCGCAACAATGGTTATGTATGAAGGTGTCCCAGACTTTCCAGAAGCAGACCGCTTATGGGAGACAGTCGATAAATATGAAATTACTCATCTCGGTATTTCACCAACATTAATCCGTGCATTAATGGCAAAAGGTGATGAATATGTAAATAAACACTCGTTAAAGAGTTTAGAAGTATTCGCATCAACAGGAGAACCTTGGAATCCAGACCCATGGATGTGGTTATTTAATACAGTTGGTAAAGGTAAAGTACCAATTTGTAACTATTCAGGTGGAACTGAAATTTCAGGTGGGATTTTCGGGAATGTCCTAATTAAGCCGATCGCACCGATTAGTTTTAACGCATCTTTACCAGGAATGGCAGCGGTTGTACTTGATGATCAAGGTAAACCAATTCGAGATGAAGTCGGAGAATTATGTTTAGAAAAACCTTGGGTAGGTATGACGAAAAGTTTCTGGGAAGATGATGAGCGTTATGTAAACACTTACTGGTCACGTTTTGAAAATAAGTGGGTTCATGGTGACTGGGTCATTTATGACGGTGAACAATATATCATTACAGGCCGTTCAGATGATACGTTAAACATTGCTGGAAAACGTATTGGACCTGCTGAATATGAATCTATTCTTGTGAAACATAATAATGTAATAGAAGCAGCTGCAATTGGTGTACCTGACGATGTTAAAGGTGAGGTTTGTCATTGCTTTGTAGTATTACGAGACGGTGTAATATTTACAGCAGAATTAAAGAAAGAATTAATGAGTTTAGTAAACTCTCATATTGGTAAAGCTTTATGTCCAAAAGACATCCACGTTGTAGAAGATTTACCAAAAACACGAAATTCTAAAGTAATGCGACGTGTCATAAAAGCTGCTTACTTAGGAAAAGAATTAGGAGATTTATCGTCACTTGTAAATCCTGAAGTGGTACCCTTTATTCAAGGACTACAGTCTAGCAAACTATAAAATTACGAATGAGCTCTATGTAAATAGAGCTCATTTTTAATGTTTACAAAAAGATAAGAGAGAAAAAGTAAATTTGAAGTTAAAAAATCTACTATTAGTGTTAAGTATGTCTGTTTGTTTTTAGTTTTTATCAAAATAGGATACTGTGGCTGTCTATTCAATGGAGTGAATGAATTTTGTTAAGAATGAAAATTTAGTGAAGAAAAAAGTAATGAATAAAAGGAGAAATCCCTGGGGACAGGGATTCAATAAGGGAGATATTATTGTCGTTCAATGTCGAAATTTGGCGTATCCGACAAATTAATATTATCACGAATTTTCAGGAGATTGTGATAGTGGATGTGTCAAAAATGTGTACGGGTTTCATATAAAAATGTTATTTAAATAGGAAAAGGGAAAAGAATTAAGTTCACTCGTTCTTAAGATTTTTTCCCTTTTAAATTTACTGATTATTTGTTGTTCTATATACATCTGAAATTGGTAAATCTTCGCCATGTAAAGCTTGAGTACTGTCCTTTTTGTTTGAATTATGTGCCTCCTGAGAGGTTTCTTGCAGTTGTTCTTGGGCCTTACTAGGGGTATTCAGCGCATCTAATGACACAGGATCAAGTTGTTGACTTAATAAATCTTTTTTATCCATGTTATGTAGCTCCTTTTTGAACTTAGATATAAAAACGAAGTGTTTTTAAATAGTTACGTGGGTATTATGTATCTTTGAATGGAATTATATACACAAACTATATTGAGAATTTAACTAATTATAAAAATTACTTGTGCTGACAAGCTTAAGAAATATAAAGATCATTAGTTCTTAATAAAAGCGTTATTTTAGTAGGGTGTAGATTAAATAGGACCTGTTGTACGGAACAAGTCCTTTCAAAAAGGACAACAGATAATGAATGGGGGTTACTTGAACATTTCTATTAGTGGTAACTAGATCCCATTCGTTGGATGCTACGAAATTTCATTTGAAAGGAACATCCCAATGATAAGATGAGCACTGTAAATCTGTGCTCATCTTATCAGAAATTGCTTAGTCCTTAAAAATAAAACCGTTACGGACAATTCACAATGGTAATAGTGACGTTTGCCATTGTTCCAGGAGAATCAAGAAGTGAAGCAGTAACGGTTACTGTTCCAGGCCCATTAGCGGCTAGAAATACAGCGGTAAAGTTACCTGAAGCATTGGTAATGACAGCAAGAGGAACCATGAAAGCAAGAGAAGGGTTACTAAATGAAAAACTGACTACTACTCCTGGAGTAGGACTACCGTTTACTAATACTTGACCCGAAAAAAATAAAGTATTATTTCCTTGAGTGGATACACATGCTGTGGTTTCGTTAGAAGTCAAGGTAATAGATGCAGGCCCAGCAGGAAGATTAAATCCAGTTGGTCCGGTTGGTCCGGTTGGTCCGGTTGGTCCGGTTGGTCCGGTTGGTCCGGTTGGTCCGGTTGGTCCGGTTGGTCCGGTTGGTCCGGTTGGTCCGGTTGGTCCGGTTGGTCCGGTTGGTCCGGTTGGTCCGGTTGGTCCAGTTGGTCCGGTTGGTCCGGTTGGTCCAGTTGGTCCAGTAGAACCAGTAGGACCGGTAGGGAATTGAAAAGGTGGAACAGGTGGAAGTGTAGGTCCAATAGAACCCGGATTAAGTGCAGCAAAAGATAAAAACTCGTCCATTATATATCACCTCTAAAAATCGTATTACTAATAGTAAATGTAATGATAGAGCAAAGTGAAATGGACAAGTGGCTGTATTTTAATAAATTAAACAAAATAGTTATTTGATAGAAAGAGAGATTAGTATGATTACTTTAGAAATTAAATATAAAAAGGCGATTATCTTCATATCGCCTTTTGGATAATGCAGTGTAATTTTATTCAGTTATTTGAAATATAGTTTCATTCGGTTTGGAAAATCCATACAGTTTCCTTGCGAATTTTAAAACTTCTTCTTCACTACCTGTTAAAACTTTAACATCATTTTTAAGGGTATGACCATCCTTCTTTAAAGAAGATAATTTTTGTTGCTCCGTATTAAGCGTGATTTGTTTTTCTTTAATCATTTCTTGCTGGTTATTAAGAGAATATTGAAGGACAAAAATTATAGGTAATATAAAAGCTAAAGTAGTTATAATACGGCGTCTTGTTTTTTTATTATTACCTTGTTTGGTGTTAGCGTTCACTTGCTGTGAGGGTATATTAGGATTTGATTGGTGTGATGATACTTTTGGGATGTTTCCCATTAAAATGCCTCCATTACTGATTGTAGAATTTAAAACGCTTAAAAGTATTATAAATGTTTAATGGGAATTTTAGAAGATATTTTAATATAGGTGAGTTTTGTAAAGTTTAAACAAAATCCTCATTTAAATAAAAGGAACCCCGATTGTCTGCGGGGCCCCTAAGGGTAATCGTCAAGTAATGACGTACTCGACTAGTTAACGATATCATGAATTTTTTGGTAAATATACTGGTAAATGCGTCCAAATTAATGAGAGCATTATTTGAAACAAAAACGCTATTTTAATAGGGAGGGGAATAATGATGATTCCATGGGACAAGCGAGTATACATTGTATCAAGGTGATCATTTTATTACAGAGGGGACAATTTTAGAGGTTAGTGAAAAGGCGAATAAATCATTATATTGGCTTTGGTGCATGTTAGCTCCAAGCTATGAAAAAGTGTGCGGTAATAGTACAAAGCGACTTCGGTTGATTCGGATAGATGATGATGAAGAATGATATAAAAATTTCATTTTGTAGAGAAATGAGGTGATTAAGGATAGGCATAGAATATGCCATGTTTGTATTAAAAAAGAGCAGAATTTAGCCTATATATAAAGATTTTGGAATTGTTCTAAAGAGGGGAATATCTGAAATATAAATAATTGAGGGGAGTGAACTAATAATGGAAACTAGTACTTTTTTAGGATTGTTTTGGGGATGGATAACGGTTATCGTATCGGGAATACTTTTCGTACGTCCATCGGTACTACGTGAATTGAAAAAATTAGTGGTTGAAGACAGAGGATTTGGTATTATGTATGGTTTTCTATCGATTTTCCTAGGGTTAGGTAGTGTAATCCTACATAATGTATGGGTATTCAATTGGCAGGGGTTCCTAACGGTTATTGCATGGCTTGCATTATTAAAGGGAATCTACATAATTGCATATCCTGAACCCTCCAAGAAAACAGACTTTGAATTAAGGGTACTATCTACACGTATAGCGCTCGCTATCATTGGCGCCTTGGCTTTATGGATGCTTATAGTAATCTATATAAAATAATCCTTTTCTAATAAGAACTATATTAAAATAAATCTCTACGTGTTCATTCACAAAAAGCTGACTATACTTAGTCAGCTTTTTGTATATTACATTCTAGTATTTATCGGTCACAAAAGACATGTTCTCTCTTTTAAGTCGATATTAAAAATATTACCAATTTTTTCTTTTACAATGACAACAAATAAAGAAACATTTACAACGACACTTATTTCGTTTAGATTTCCACCAATCATCAGTACAATGCTTTTCCTTAGAACTCCAATCATCATCACAATGATTCTTTTCTTTAGATTTCCACCAGTCATCACAACAATGCTTTTTCTTAGAACTCCAGCAATCATTTTTCCAGGACATTCTTTTATACCTCCCTTTAATAGGGTTCATACTATTCTATGTTTTAGTAAAAGAATGGCTTGTTTATTAACCTATTATTTTACCTTTATATGATAGAGTGCTTTCTACTAGATATAGAATTCATACAAACTATGCTAATTTTCAAGAGATAGTTGAGAGAACTACTGGTTATGATATTAATCAACAAACACTTGTTGAAGGAAACGTTAAGATTTTAAATAATATCTTATTTTGGAGTACGCTTTTCTGAATGTATATTTCACAATGGTAAAGGAAAAATACACCATATCACTGCGAACAAAGCCTATGTATATGTGAAGTAATAGGAAAAGGTGGTCCCTATTCAAGGAGCCGGCTTATTAAAAGTATAAATAAGAAGGTTTAGTACAAGTGTTTGTTTTTTTGTTTCTATGCTTTTGTCTCGTACACTTTTAAGCTATTGGACATACTCTACTAGTAGAAAGGATTAGGGGGTGAGGTTTTGGGTTCTCGATTTAATAATTGTAGAAAGAAATGTACGTGTAAGCATGATGATTGTTGGGACATTTTTGAAGAGTGTAAAAAGGAAAAGAATGAGAAATGTGACAGCTCTTGTGTACAAGGAATTAGAGATGAGCTTAAAAAATTAATTAATAAAACAGTGCGAATTAACACTGAAGGACGTACTTATATAGGTACTGTTTCTTCGGTAACTTGCGATGTTGTTAAGCTAGCTGCTATTCCTGGTTCAGTTGCAGCAATTATATCTCTTTGTAAAATTGAAGCAATTTTACCACCTGCTACAACTGTTACTGATGAGTTTGATTTTAACGGTGTTGACGTAGCAAATAAAGATTAATTATGCTTTATTGATGCAAAGCCATTCTTATGAATGGCTTTTTATTTTGTTTAAAAGGGAATATATTTTTCATATAAAAATAAATTTGAAGGTGTATAAAAGGTTGTGTGAAAGGAGAATGAGAGTGATCAAGCTGAAACAATTTACAAGAACTGATTTCAAACAATTAATAAATTGGATTAATTCCGAAGAATTTTTAATACAATGGTCGGGAAATGCATTTACATTTCCTTTAAATGAACAGCAATTAGAGAAATATACAGAAAGTGCAAACACACTGGCATTCAAAATAATGGATGAAGAGACTAAAGTAGTTATTGGTCATATTTCTCTTGGACAAATAGATAATATAAATAAGTCTGCTAGAATTGGAAAAGTGCTAGTTGGTAATACGAAAATGAGAGGGCGTTCTATAGGAAAACATATGATGAAAGCCGTACTTCGTATTGCTTTTGAAGAATTAAAACTACATAGAGTAACTCTTGGTGTTTATGACTTTAATAAGTCAGCTATTTCTTGTTACGAAAAAATAGGTTTTGTAAAAGAAGGTTTATTAAGAGAGTCAAAAAGAGTAGGAGAAACGTATTGGAATTTATGGGAAATGAGTATGTTAGAATATGAATGGAACAATAAATAATAGTATTTTATAATTATATTATGTTAACAAAAGGGGTTTGGTGGGAATCGTGAATAAAAAAACAAAAATAATTTCAATTGCAGCTGTTTCAGGGGGCGGTAAAACTACCATTACAGAAAGTTTAGCTCATGAGTTGAAAAAATCAAAGGCTCTATATTTTGATAGATATAAATTTGATAACTGTCCGGTTGATATTTGCAAATGGATTGATGATGGAGCTAATTACGATGAATGGGTACTTACACCGCTAATGAATGATATTCAGCGTTCTATACAAGATAGTAGTTTAGATTATATTATTGTAGATTATCCTTTTGCATACTTAAATAGAGAAGTGGGACAATTCATTGATGTAACTATATTTATCGATACACCTTTAGATATTGCGATGGCTAGAAGAATTTTGAGAGATTTTAAAGAAGATACAATGAGTGAAATACATAATAATTTGAAACATTACATGACACATGCGAGAAAAGCTTATTTAGAGGCAATTCATACTGTTAAGCCGAATTCGGATATTGTATTGGATGGATCTTTATCTATAAGTGAAATAATTGATCAAATAATAGAGGAACTTAATCGAAGAGAAGTGATTGTGAATGGTTAAATGTATAAAACGATATGTACAAGTCATTATCTGATTTATATAGACGAGAATTAGATAACTTTTTGCAGTTATGGTCTGGCGACTTCGAATCAAAAATATTGAAAGCTTCATGGACAGATAAAACATATAAATACGGTGAAGTTTTAATGCATGTAATTGTACATGAAATTCATCATATAGGTCAGCTATCAATATGGGCAAGAGAATTAAATCTTCAGCCCGTTTCAGCGAATTTAGTTGGAAGAGGATTGTAGATTTAGAAACCGACTTGCAGTGTAAACGCAAGTCGGTTTTTATATATAAGAAGATTTCTTAATTAAAATCCTCGGCTTTTTTTTGACGTATATATAAAAACATTAAGATTGTAATGATGAAAAAGATCATAATCGTTTGTATGATTAAATTTTTAAACTGAAACAATATTGTCCAAGATGTAACAGCATCTTTAAAAGCTTGGAGTGCAGAGTACGAGGAAGGATCAAAACCGTACTGAAGCAACTTTTTTGTTTCAATAAAAGTACTGTTTTCATCACCGGCGTCTAATATTACTGAAATAAGTCTAGTATCTCCTCGTGTGGCTGTACTGACAAAACTATAATTACCATTAGTTGAAAAACTAGTTTGTAAGCCGTCAACACCTTGGAGTTTAATGTTTTTATTAAGGGAATATATCATTTTATTTGTATTGAAAACTTTTGAATCTTTGAAAGTAAATTGGTAAGAGGTTAGTTTCGTAACATTCAATACATCTGGAAAGTCTTTTACTAATTGTGTTGCTAGTTTAGCGACGTCTATCGATGTTGTAGTTGATTGTTTATTCGTATCGTTATTAATTCCAGTAGCATTTTGAAACGGGGATGGTTGTGATAACTTTAGTTGTTTTGCTTTGTCATTCATTAAAAGTGTAAAGTTATCTTCGTTTCCAGCAATGTGTTCTGCAAGGGCAAGTGCGGAACGATTATTCCCTGTCAAAAACAATGCATGAAGTAGATCACGAACCGTCGTTTTATCTTTCGAAGTTATTTGTATAGGACTCGTTTCTGTTCGGAAAACTTCGTTACTTATTTTTACTAATTCATCTAACTGTATTTTTCCTTCATTCAGTTGTTCCAGTGCGATATACTCTGTCATTAATTTAGATAAAGTAGCTGATTGTATAGGAGTTTCTTCATTTTTTTTATAAACAATCTCACCAGAATTAGTATCTATTAAAATAGCTGATTTAGCTTGAATAATTGGATCATTTACATAAAGATAAAAATATAAAACGATAAGTGCAGTAATAAGAAAAGATAATAATAAAATTGTTATTTTTTTCAAGAATTGCATTAGCGATCCTCCTACTATTACATCAATAATATTATTGTAAAAAGGAATGCTTAATTAGGAAGAAAGAAAAGGTAAAGAATTTCTAAAGAATTTTAAGGAATTCTTTAATTTTGGATATTGATGGAATATAAAAGGTTCAATT
This sequence comes from Bacillus sp. FSL E2-0195, assembly GCF_038003645.1. Taxonomy (NCBI): domain Bacteria; kingdom Bacillati; phylum Bacillota; class Bacilli; order Caryophanales; family Bacillaceae; genus Bacillus; species Bacillus sp. FSL E2-0195. Next base: position 2,463,348 of record NZ_JBBOPN010000001.1, read on the forward strand.
TCTTATATGATAAAAAATTGAACCTATAAATATGTGGTATTAAGCTTTATAAGGGAGTAATTTTACAGTGAAAGTTGTTTTTTTATCATCGCTATATACTTCAATTGTTCCTTTATGCAATTCAACAATACTTTTTGCAATTGCTAATCCGAGCCCAGATCCACCAGTGTTTGTTGAACGTGATTTTTCAACACGATAAAAACGTTCAAAAATATGAGGTAAATCAGTACTAGGGATAGGTTGTCCGTAATTTGTTATATCAATTGTAATCATGTTATTGCTTTCGTAAGCAGTAATATCAATATGATCTCCATCATTTCCATAAGTAATAGCATTTATGATTAGATTTTCAAACACACGTACTAATTTATCCCCATCAGCTAGTACCATTAGCTTTTGAGATGGGAAAGAAGGGCGACATTCAATATTAGCTTCTTGAAGCTGTATCCGAAATTGGACAGTTAATTGTCCAAGCAATTCTACAATATCAATAGGAACAGAATATAAACTTAACTCTTTATTTTGAACGCGTGTATATTCAAACAAGTCATTCATTAATGCATTAAGACGAGTTACTTTACCGTAAATGACTTGAATATAGTATCGTAATTCTACTTCATCTCTATAATTATCATGATGGATTAAATTTACGTATCCAACTATAGATGTAAGAGGGGTTCGTAAGTCATGTGATACATTTGTAATAAGTTCGCTTTTTGCTTGTTCTGCCCGTCTTTCTTCATCAATCGAAACTTTTAATTGCTCAATAATTTGATTGACCCCAGTTGCCAGTTCTTCTAAATAATTATGGTGTACGATGGAAACTTTATGATTAAAGTTTCCACTTGCAATATACCGAATCTCTTCAATCATTTTTTTTATACAAGTTTCATAGTAAACCTTTCTTTCATGACGATAAAAAATGTATAAATAGGATGAGAAAATAGAAAATAAAAACAAATAAGATACAATCATCATCCATAAAGACTCTTTTAATCCAATATATTTTTCATGGCCAAAAATTCTAATGAATTCTTTTCCTAGTTCGCTTAGAGTAAGTGAACTCTCAATTACACTCGTTACGAGGCGAAATATAATTAATTCGGTAATTGGTGTAAGAGTGATAGCTAATAAAAGCCAAAAAATAAGCTTCCACTTTGGTATATCTTTTAATATATCAAATGCTTCATTTCTCAATTTTATATCCTACTCCCCAAACCGTATGAATTAGTTTTTCACCATTCATTACGGTTTCAAGTTTATCGCGTAAATTACTAATATGGACCATTACCGTTTTATTAGAACCATAACCGTCTTCATTCCAAACTCGTTCGAATATCTCTTCAGAGCTAAATACTCTTCCAGTATTACTCGCTAGTAAATATAAAATATCAAATTCGATAGAGGTGAGCTTAATATATTCACCATTTACTTTAACCGTATGATTATGTTTATGAATTTCAACTGTACGAATGCGAATAATACCATCTTCATTCTTTGGTGTGGCAGCGTTTTGGAAAGATGATCTACGTAACAATGCTTTCACTCTAGCAACTAATTCTAGTGGATTAAACGGTTTAATCATATAATCATCTGCACCGGTCATAAGTCCTAATATTTTATCCATATCTTCAGCTTTTGCACTAAGCATAAGGATAGGTACAGTATTATTTTCACGCACTTCTTGACAAACTTCTAATCCATTTCGTTTTGGCATCATAATATCCAAAAGCATAAGATCAACTTCATATGTACATATCATTTGTAATGCTTCATCACCATCATAAGCTTTATAAATGTTATACCCTTCATTTCGCAAATAAACAGCGAGTAATTCTACAATATCTTTATCATCATCAATAATTAATATGTTTTTATTCATCATATAGTTCCTTTCCTTGCGAATCATCAATATTACTATAATATCAAACATTTATGTATTTTGTAGTAATGTTTCTACATTAAATTTCACGTAACGTATTAAAAAGGAATTAATACAATTATAACGAATACAAAATAAGAAGGAGATTTAAATTTCACATTATATTGAAAGTCAGTTATAAGGGGGACTTGCTATGTTATATAATGATATATATTCATTTACTTCAACTGGAAAAATAGAAAATGATATTAAAGCTTTTCTATTAAAATACAATAAAGAATTTACATATAAACATTCAATTCGTGTTGCAAATGAGGCGAGAAAAATTGCGGAAATATTTTATGAAGATGAAGAAAAAGCAGCGATTGCAGGATATTTACATGATATTAGTGCAATCTTTCCGAACGAGGAGCGGATTGCAGTTGCTGAAAAATTTGGAATAGAAATATTACAAGAAGAAAGAAAATTCCCAATGATTATTCATCAAAAATTATCGAGAGTAATTGCAAAAGAGATATTTAAAATAGAGGATGAAGAAGTTTTAAATGCTATCTGTTGCCACACTACTTTGCGTAAACATGCTACAAAGATGGATTTAGTACTATTTGTTGCTGATAAATTAGAATGGGATCAAATAGGGACACCTCCATATTTAATAAATGTAAAAAAAGCTTTAGGAAACTCTTTAGAACATGCTGCTTTTGTATATATTTCATATTTGTGGGAAAGAAAAGATACATTAAAAGTCATACACCCGTGGTTAGAAGAAGCATATTGGTATTTAAAAGAAATTGTAGAGTAGAAAGGGTATGAAAATGCAATTTAAAGAATATATGAATCAAACATTCCCAGGAGTTACGTTAGTACCGTCCATATACTTTCAGTGGGAAAATCATCTTCATTTTGATTTTGGGAAAGATAAATATCAATTCAAAGAAGATGGTAACACGTATAATATGAAATATTTTACACAACTATATAGGTATAATAAAAGTCTATTTAAAGATATATTTTCAAAAGAAGATACCGTCTTTTTAGTCACAAATGTTTATCGATTTAAACAGGAAAATATAAAAAATGCGCAGAAAATAAATGTATACAATAGGTTTATTAAAAAGAGGGATTTAAAGTTTCATATAAGACAAGAAACATTCCCTTTTCTATTTGAAGATGAAGAAGCTGACTTATATTGTACATATCAATTTTCTTTAAAATGTCTTGCTGAAGATATTAAATATGAACCGCTTATTCAAGCAGCTAATCATGAAGATTTCCCTGACCTACGTCCACGTCTAGGGCGAAAAAAAGAAATTTCACATCCAGATGTATTTTTTATAAATGTAACAAAGGATATTATCATGTTTATTTATGATGATAGAGGATGTGAAGTAATTGCGAAGAATAAAGAAAAGATACGGGATTTATATGAGAAGTATAAAGAATGGATACCAGAATATGAACGAGAGAGTATAGATGACTTATTTACATGAAATTAGGAGGAAGTGAAGTGTGTAATGAAAAGGATCGCAATTGTATCTGCATGGGAACCAGAGCTTACGTATTTGCATCAACATTATCCAAGTGAGCGTGTAGAAAAAATAGCAGCTTGGGAATTTCATTTTCATTCTATTAATGAATTAGAAGTTATTTCAGTTGTAACTGGTGTCGGTAAAGTAAGTTGTGCTAGTTGTGTACAACTATTAATAAGTGAATTCCAGCCAGACCAGTTATTTATGACAGGGATTTGCGGGAGTTTATCAGATAAGGTGAAAAATGGACACATCGTTGTAGCTCTTAATACTTTGCAGCATGATGTTACAGCGGCTGGTTCAGGAGAAGATAGTTTTAATCTATATGATGGTAGAACAGCACCTATTGAAACAACTAAATCACTCGTAAAACGAATGAAGAAATTGCGTTCGTATGACCCGGTCCATTTTGGTACATTTCTATCTGGAGATCAACGTATTCGAAGTTCAGAAATGAGGTATTTACTTCATACTGTATACGGTGCTTTAGCCGTTGATCAAGAAGTGGCAGCATTTGCTTATGTATGTCGTGTAAATAACAAACCATTTCTATGTTTAAAAGCTGCCTCAGATCAAGCGAATGACAAAACGAAAGAAGAACAAAATGTTTTTAAAATGTTAGCATGTGAACGAGCGTGTGAGCATTTAATTACTTTTTTACGTGTTTATGAGATTACTGTAGTTAACAATGTATAGTAAGAGGAGTATAGTGATGAAAGCTACAAATAAAATAGCGATTCTTGGTGCGAATGGAAAAGTCGGAAAATACCTCGTAAATCAAGTGTTAGAAAAGGGCTATCAAGTACGAATATTAACGAGAAATTCTAAAAATATGACGATAACTAATGAAAATATAGAGACTATCAGTGGGGATGCCCGCGATTTTTCAGTCATACAGGAATTACTTCAAGGGTGTAAAGCTGTGATTAATGCGGTGGGTCAGCCGAAAAATGAACCTTATATTTTTAGTACAGTTACGAAGCATATTTTAAAAGTAATGAAGGAATATGAAATGAAGCGCTATATTCTTATTTCTGGAGGATCCTTAAATGTAAAAGGGGATCAGAAGGGAATTACAAATAAAATAGGGGCTAATTTGTTTCAATTATTTCTTCCAAAGATGATGCAGGATAAATATAAAGAATTGCAAATTATACAAAGTAGTGAAGTAGATTGGACAATTGTTAGATTACCCTTTGTTATAGAAGGAAATGGTACTGGTGATATTAAAGAGAGTTTAGTAGATATGCCAGGAATCAAAATTCAAAATGGGGATATTGCACCGTTTGTTATAAAACAAATAAATAGTGAGACATATGTAGGAAAATGTCCACTCATTTCAAATTAAGAGGTGAATTATAATTGCATACGTATTATGGAGAACTTTGTACAAAGATATATGAAAGTGATAAATCAATTGCAGCCGGAAAAGAATTGGATTTTTATCTTTCTTTTGCAAAAGATAAAAATATACATGTGTTAGAACCAATGTGCGGAAATGGTAGAATGTTAATTCCCTTTATGCAAAATGGTGTGAATATAGAAGGGTTTGATATTTCGAAAGATATGCTTAAAGTTTGTAAAGTTAAAGCAGAAAAATTAAACTTAAAACCGGTTGTGTCACAAGGAAGAATAGAAGAATATCATAGTGATAAAAAATACGATCTTATTATGATTCCTATCGGTTCATTTTCACTTTTACCAAATAATTTAGTAGACAATAGTCTTCAAAATATGAAAAACAACTTAAAGGAAAATGGCAAATTACTTCTGACAATTGTACAAGGTGGAAGTGAGACAGAACAAATTTTAGATTGGATAGAGACAAATAGAAAAGAAATTAACAATGAATTAATTGTTGAGTATAGAAAAGTTTCATATGATAAGGCGCAAAAACTTCTAAATATTATACTGAAATATGAAATCATTCATGATGAGAAAATAAAAGAAACTGAGATTATGGATTTTCCTATAAGACTATATGATTTAAAAGAATTTGAAAATATACTTATTACTAATGGGTTTAGTCAAATTGTTGTTCATGAAATAAAAGATGGATATGGTGAAGGTAATTCATTTCATGTATTTGAATGCAGTTTATAACAAGTCAAAGCGGGGGATTATACTTATATGATTCAATACAAAAGATGTAGTGAAGTAAGTATAGATTTAGTGTATAAAGCTTTTAAGGATGGATTTTCAGATTACATCATTAAACTGGAAGTTTCAAAAGAAGATTTTATAAAAAGATTTTTTGGGCCAGAAGGGAATTCGCTAGAACACTCCTTTCTTGCTTTAGACGGTGACGAATGTGTTGGTGTAATACTTGGTGGTATTAAGGTATATGAAAGTATAAAAACAATGCGCTGCGGAACATTAGCTGTTCATCCAGAATTTCGAGGCATTGGTGTAAGTCAAAAGTTATTTGGGTTACATAAAGAAGAAGCGACACAAAATAAATGTAAGCAGCTTTTTCTTGAAGTTATTGTAGGAAACGATCGGGCGATTCATTTTTATAACAAATTAGGTTATGAAAAAGTATATGATCTTTCTTATTATAATTTAAATGATTTAACTAAAATAATGAATAAAGGTAATAAAAATATTGAAGTAAAACAATTAGAATTTCCAACATTTAAAGTTGAGATTCAGAAATGGTTAAACTTCCATATAAATTGGCAAAATGATATTAATTATATCGAAAAAACAAATCATACATTTTACGGTGCATATTTCGATAATGATCTAAAAGGTACTGTATGTATAAATGAACAAGGTAAAATTAGTTTTATTTTCATAGACAAAGACTATAGAAATATTGGTGTTGGGACGAAATTATTACAGGTAGCAAGTGAAGAATTAAAGTTATCAAGTTTATCAATTGGGTTTCCAAACAACAATTTACTGGAAGGGTTTTTAAAGAAATCTGGATTTGAAAAGAATTCTTTAGCACAATATGAAATGTATTTATTGCTATAAAAAGCGGAAGGAATTATTCTTTTCGCTTTTTATTTTGCACTATAAACGTTTTTGCTGTATGTGGGAGGATAAGTAAAAACAACAGAAGTTTTGTTACCAATCTTATTGAGCTAACTGGCACTTTAGTTGAAAAAGGAAAATGTATAGTAAACATAGAATATATTAATACATTAAAAGATTTATGAGGTGAAAGTGATGGCAATTAAGCAAGACGAAATTAAAGTAGTAGTCGGAGCTGGAGTATTTAATAATAATCCAGGTTGGGTTCAAACGCAAGAAGATGAACTTAATTTACTAGACAATACCACTTGGGAAGAAAGATTTGAATACAATTCCATTTCAGCTATTTTAGCAGAGCATGTATGGGAACATCTTACTTTTGAAGAAGGTGTAAAAGCAGCTGAAATTTGTTATAAATTTTTAAAGCCATCAGGTCATATTCGGTGCGGAGTCCCAGATGCATTTTTCCGAGATGAAACCTACCAAAATATAGTTCAAATAGGCGGACCTGGCCCGAAAGACCACCCAGCTGCAAGTCATAAAATCGTTCATAATTATAAAACATTAACGAAAATGTTTGAAACCGCTGGATTAGAGGTAGTTTTACTTGAACATTGTGATGAAAATGGTCAATTTTATTACAATGAATGGGATGCAAACGATGGTGTTATTTTCCGTTCGAAAAGGTATGATTCTAGAAATCGAGGCGATAAACTTGGTTTTCCATCGCTAATTGTTGACGCGATTAAAAGGTAAGTCATTCACCTAGAATAGGTGTTAGTTCTATCAGTTCATGAGTCGCAAATGCGGCTTTTTTTATTTGTTTTGTAAACCTACGTTTAGCAAGGAATTAGACATACATAACTTGATTTGAATACTATATTAGCTCTTATTAACACCATTTATCTTAAAGGAAATTGCTTTTAAATATTTAATGGAAATATCATATAAAGTAAATAAATCAACGTTTTCTCATGTTGAATTTTTTTGCGGAAATGTTGAGGTACGCCTATTGTAATAAACACATGGAGAGAATATATGATAAATCAATCAATGTTCAAGATACCATTCACACATTAAATTAATATTTCATTGCCATAGAGATTTCTTTTATACATAAATTCGTGTAAAATAAGAACATATATTCTATATATAAGTAGGAGGCAATAAATATGTTGGCTGAAATAGAGAAACAAACTGACGGCTATATTGTGAAATTTGAACGCCAATTTTCTTATACAATAGAGGAAGTTTGGTCTGTTTTAACTGAAAACAGCAAGCTTAAAAAATGGATGTCTAATTTACAGATTGAAAATCTTAAAACAGGTGGAATTATAAAGTTCGACATGATGGATGGTTCATTTTTAAATATTGATATTTTAGAGTGCCAACTAAATTCAGTACTTGAATTCACATGGGATAAAGATCGTGTCCGATTTGAAATACATAAAGAGGAAAATGGTTCTCTTTTACTTCTTAAAGAATACATTCAGGAATTAACTGATCATACACCGAAAGATATAGCTGGTTGGCATATTTGTTTAGATCTTTTTTCTTCCGTTTTAGAAGGAGAAGAGAAGGTGTTTTCAAAAGATGAGTGGGAATATTGGTTTGATAATTATAAGGTTAAGGTTGATGAGGTGAAAGATTAGGGATTAAATTCATGGTATTTATTATATAATTGTTATCTTATAAAAATGATTTTTAAAAACAATAAGAATAGAGGTTAATATGAAAGTAAATCAATTAATTGCTAATAACATAAATAAACTTGATACTGTTATTCCATTTAATAAATCACTTGGTATTGCTGGTTTATCTGGATCTGGAAAAACAACTCTTTGTCAAACAATTGGTGAAGAATCAAAGAAGCGTCTAGTTTCCTTATTGCCAAAGGCTGAATATCAATATTTATTTCCTAATATTATGGAAACTAATTTTAGTGCCATTAAGATGGAGGAAATGCCTTTAGTACTTTTTTTAGGAAAATCATCAATTTCTTCCAATCCGCGTTCGACGATTGGTACTCATACAGGTGTTTTTAAAGAGATTCGTGAAAAATTAGCGGAAGAATTTAATCTTTCTCCTGAAGTCTTTTCATTTAATAATCAATTAGGTTGGTGTGCTGGCTGTAAAGGGCGTGGTACTACTAAAAATATTGAGTGTAAAAAATGTAAGGGGAAACGTTATAGTGAAGAAGTTGAACAACGTACTATTGAGTTATTTGCTGAATCACATACAATTTCGGATATTAACGATTTAAGTGTTGAATCTATTCTTTCACTAGCAGAAGAATTAAATATTAGTGAAGCAAAACAACATATACTGCAAAATATTATCAATATGAACATTGGTTATTTAACATTAAATCGAATTATGGGTACGTTGTCAGGTGGAGAATTAACACGACTTTACTTAGCTGAATTCATGGCAGTAAGTGAAAATGCTGTAATTATTATTGATGAAATTTCCGTGGGGCTTGATCACGAAACATTATTACAAATATTAGAAGAGATCGAAAAATTAGGGTACAAAAATCAAATTTGGCTCATTGATCATTCAGATACAGTACTGGATACAACGGATGAGCAAATGTTCTTCGGACCTGGTAGTGGAAAATATGGTGGAAAAATCGTAAAAGAATCACCAAGGCCAAAGCCAATACTATCGGAACGAAATTACAAAATGCCAACAGAATATTATACATTCCATGAATTATATTGCCGAAATATCCAAATGACTGAGTTTCAGATTCCTAAAAATAGACTTGTAACTGTTACAGGAGAGTCTGGATGCGGGAAATCTACACTTGTCAATGAGTGTTTAGCTACAGATTTCTTGAAACGATATCCAAAAGATAAACTAGTTATGGTAGGGCAAGATCGAAACCAATCGATTACAAGTCGATCAACTGTAGCAACTTTCTTAGATATTAAAAAGAAACTGACAAAGTATAGTGAAGAAATTGATGATATTTTTGAGCGCTCAATTGAGGATATTATTGATGAAATTCCAAACGAAGATATTGCGTATAAACGCTTGAGCCTACTAATCAAATTAGGACTGGGCTATTTAACATTAGAACGAAAAACACAAACATTATCAACGGGTGAGTTTCAATGTGTTCATTTAGTTTCTGAGTTATTTGCAAAAACAAGAAATCCACATACATTGTTTATTTTTGATGAGCCTTCAAAAGGTTTATCGCAAAATATTTTAAATCAATTTATAGATAGTGTTAGAGGGATATTACAAGATGAATCAGTCTCTATCATAATGATTGAGCATAACAGTTACATGCTAGAAAGTTCTGATTATATTGTCGATTTTGGAAAAAGACAGCTTGAATCTATAGAGCATCTTGATGTAGTAAGTCATGATGATTATTATCGTCAAAAAAGCAGTGTGAATAATGCTGAGCAAATACATATTTCTTCAACACTGAATCAACAAAATGGAATTAATTACTTAGAAGAAAATCATATTGATTATTTTAAAAATGCAGAAAACATCTATAAGGGTGGCATATTAAAAAGCTTATCATCAATGGCTCGTTTAATTTACGGTGAATACGAATCTGATACAATTGCACCTGTAGTTGCTATTGATCTCGAAAGACATTTGTATAGTCAATATAGTTTCTTATATGAAATTGGTGGATTGATCAATCATATTGTAGCTGCTCATCCGACTAATAAAGATACGAGAAGCTTCGATTTCTATTCTCAGGATAATCATTGCCCATCATGTTCGGGACGTCTTCAAATTGAAGTTTTTGATAAAGAAATTACAATTCAAGATAAAAATGTTCCATTTTGGGATGGTCTATTCGATCCGGAAATCATGAAAGTATTAAAATTTTATCAATATGAAAAAATAGAATTTCTATTTGAAGAAATTAAAAATGAGCTTGGTCATGATTTGTCAAAGAGCTATAATGATATGTCTGAGGAAGAAAAACATACATTCTGGTACGGCTATTTTGATAAGTCCTTTTATGATAAGAAAGGAAAGACACGTAGAACATGGGTAGGATTTAATACAATTATTGGCGGATATATTGTTATTTCAAAAGCAGCTATTAAAGAAGATATTAAGACTTCTAAAGAAATGATGACATGTCCAATTTGTGAGGCAACTGTATTAAATCACCAAAAATCGCTTAAATTTGGAGATACAGATATTCGTGAAATTATCAATCAGCCGCTTAATGAAATAATAAAAATTGTAGGAGATTTACCTGTACTCATCAAATTGAAATCTATCGTAGGTGACAATATGATTATGACAGAAGATGTCTCGTTACTGCCTAGGAAAACACAAGTTGCACTGAAAATGTTTGAATTAGAACAAGCAAGCTTTTCAAACTATGAAATGGTGTTACAAAATGTTTTACCATTCTGGAGCCAAATTAAAGGTAATATCGAATCAATCAGCAATAATAATAAGGTGACTATTTGTGATTTCCAAAATATCAATGAAACAAGAGAAACTATCATAGATAAGTATTTCACAAATGGAAAATATAAAAAATTAACATATGTGTATGAAGCATTTGGTTATAAAAAATTAGTTACCCAAATTAATAAAATTAAAAAAAGCAACCCATGTCCATTCTGTAACGGAAAAAAAGTTATAACCGAGGATAATCTACATGATGGCGTGTTTAAATTAACAATTCCATGTATAACTTGTAATGCAAGTGGTATTAATGATGAAGGGCTTAAAGAAATTGTTGATGGCATAGATGTACAAACATGGTTAACTGGAAAAGTTAGTGATGTTGTGGATGAAAGCTTACGAACTGAGGATGTTCCAGACATTCTAATATTTAATCGAATTCGTGAGTTGAATAAGCGAGAAATGATGGCAGTTTATGAATGTCTTGAGAAAAATAATTAAATTAAGAAGAATAAAAAATAGTGGTCAGTTAGGGATTAAAAACTCATTTGCAATAATCTGCAAATGAGTTTTTATGTTGAAGAAGAGTTTCTTTAAACGTGTTAAGGTGGATAGATAATAGAGCAAGAAAAATCTATTTGTAATACCAATATAAATTATTCTTAAATTTTAAACTGAAAGGTATTACAGGTTGGCATTTATGTTTAAGTTTTGTTAGTCTTTCTAAGATGTAAATACCATTTATCTGTGAGAGTTAGTTTTAAATCGTTAATTATGATCATTTATTATATAATTATTGACGTATAAAAATGTTTTTTTTGGATAATAATTTAGGTTATTTGGATAATAACACAAAAGGAATATGCTACTTTTTTAGTGATTGTATAATTATTAGAATTTTTAAATTTAACAGAAATATATACTTGAATGAAGTATATATTTCTGTTAAATTTATCCTATGGACAAAACAAGTTTAATTAAAGGTCATTTAGAAATGTGTGTGTTATCTATTTTGTCGAAAAAGAAAAGTTATGGTTATGAAATTATGAAAGAACTTGAAGTACACAATTTAAAATTGAAAGGAGTAGGAAGTATTTACCCTATTTTAACTAAGTTAAAAAATCAAGAGTGGGTAAATACTTATCAAGAAGTAACAGACAGTGGTAAAGTTAGAATCTATTATGAAATTAATGAAAACGGGAAAATACGTCTTGAGAAGAAAATTAATGAGTGGTTAGAATTACAATCTGATATTCAAACATTATTAAAAAGTGGTTTGAAAGGAGACCTTCTGAAATGAGGAATGAATTAAACGGTAAAGAAAATCAATTTTTAACTGACGTACTTAAGGAATTAAAGCAATACGATATCAGCTTAGAAGAAAGGGAAAATATTAAACAACAAATTTTAGAGCATATTCAAGAATGTCGTGAAAATGGGGAGGATAGTATAAATGATCTAGTTACGCCTCAATTATTTGTTCAAGATTTTTTAGAAATAAATGAAATTGACCTACAAGTTAAAATGAGACAACTTCAAAATGAAAAGGGAAATTCGAGCACATTTATCTTAGGTGGCATATTCATCGCAGTTATTACTTACCTCATCTCACAAACTACACTTTCACTATTTTTAACGGAATCATTTAACGGAACTAATCAAAAATACATTTAATTATAATCTTTTATATCGTATAGCAGAGAATCAATGGTGGAACTATGTATTAATAATGTTTAGTTTTACGCTCTCTATATTAGTATTTATTAGCCTAGTAAGTTATAAAAAAAGAAAGCTATCTAAAGTATAATGAAGAAAACTATCTATAAACTATTTCAAATTTGTATTCTTTGTAATGTATTAATATTATGTATCGTACATCCAAAAGTTTATGCTCAGCAAAATATTAAAGTTACATTAGATAAGTATATTGAAAAATTTATAAAGGAACAGAACATTCCTGGAGCTTCCGTTGCAATTGTACATCATAAAGATGTATTCTTTACAAAAACATGGGGGATTACTGGGGAGTCTGAAAAAAAGGTAACTAGTAAAACCCCATTTGCGATTGGCTCAATAAGTAAATCTTTAACAGCTTTAGCTATAGTCAAGTTAATAGAAGATAAAAAAATAAAATTAGAGGATTCAGTTCAACAACATCTTCCTTCGTTTAAACTAAAAGATACACAATCAACTTCAAATATAACAATCCAACATCTACTAACTCATACAAGTGGAATAAACACATATGAAGGCTTAGCATTATCAGATAAACAATTGAAGAGTTCTAAAGCATTAAAGGAAAATGTAATGAAACTTTCAAAAATAAAATTAAATGCCCCACCAGGGGAAAAATATCAATATAGTAATGCAAATTATATGATACTTGGTGCCCTTATTGAGGCAGTCACAAATGAAACATATTCTTCATATATAGAAAAGCATGTTTTTCAGCCTTTAAAAATGAATGGCGCAGCGGCAAATAAAGAAAGTGCATATGAAAAAGGCTATTTAACAGGTTACCAGTCGTTGTTTGGTATACCAAGAAAAAGTGTAGTGTCTTATGATAATGCTGGAGCACCGTATGGTTATATTACCGCGAATTTGGAAGATATGATTCAATTTATAATGTTTTTGAATCACCAAGACCACACTCAATTTTTAAAGAAAGAAAGCATGGATCTTTATCTATCACCGCTTTATAAAATAAATTCAGAAAAAAGTTATGGGTTTGGATTAAGAACAACAAATATAAATGTAAGCGAAACGATGGTTTGGCATTCAGGATCAACGCCTGATGCTCGTGCAGAAATGTTTATTTTAAATAAAGGTGGCTGGGCTGGTGTGATTTTAACGAATAAAAATCATGTATTAGAAGAAACAGCACTAACGGTATTGAAAAAGGGGATTATTAGTATTTTGAATGGGGAAAAACCTGGTGATATCCCTAAAAACATACCATTCACACAAATTGTTATGTCGATAGTCACACTCTCACTCATTATTACATCAATTATGTTAATGAAAAAGTATAAACGTAAGAAAACTTGTAAAAAACAAACTTGGCTGTTCGTTGGGAGTATATTTCTACTATTATCTAGTATTTTGATCCCACTTCTTATTTATTGCACAAATTCACCGTGGCATACGATTAAATTGTTTGCAGCAGATGTAGCTTTACTCGCTAGTATTACAGTAATATTATTAGCTGTGAACGGACTAATATCAATATTTATAGCCCTGAGGAGCAAGAAAGTATAAGGATAAATAATTAAAGAAATATAATTAAAGTTGTTAAAAATAGTTGACTCTCACACAATGTCATTGTTTAAGCTAAAGTTGAGATTCGAGGTATCTAGAATTTTTAGGAGGAAACCACGTTTAAAATTGGAGCTATTACAGCCAGTAAAAGTCGATGAGCAAAGTGGTTATCGATATTATTCAGCAGCCCAATTAAAGAAAGTAAATCAAATTCAAGTGTTAAAAGATATGGGATTTAATATTGCCACTATTAAAGAATTAGTAGAGAGTGAAAATATTGAAGTAATAAAGTCACAATTTGAAAATCGTAGTGCTCAAATAAAGGAAGAAATGGACGATCTCAAAAAACAATTACGTCTCCTCGAAGACTCAATGAAAACGATGAGAGAGGATGTTATTGAAATGAACTATCATGTTTCATTAAAAGAAATTCCAGAAAGAAATGTAGCAAGTGTTAGAAAGGTTATTCCATCGTATAATTGCGAAGGGGATTTATGGAGTATATTGATGCAAGAAATTAATGTTAAAAATATTAGTATAGCTAATCCGATTTATAGTATTGCTACATTCCATGATCAAGAATATAAGGAAAATGATGTGGATGTAGAAATACAGATAAATATTTTAGGGGAGCATGAAAATACAAAAGATGTTAATTTCAAAAAGATAGATCCATCCTATGTAGCTTCAATAACAGTTAACGGAAGTTATGAACAAATGACAGCTGTAAATGAGGCGGCAGCAAAATGGATCGAAACGGAAGGTTATGAATTAGCTGGACCGATGTTTAATATTTATCACGTTAGTCCAGCGATGGAATCAGATCCTAATAAGTGGGTTACAGAGGTTTGTTATCGGATAAACAAATAAACAATAAAGTAAAAAGGACTCGTTGATTAACCATAATAGCCTCCTTAATACTAGTTAATCTAAGGAGGCATTGAATTGTTATAAATTAATGATATGTGTATCCTCCATCAGGAAATAATACATTACCTGTAGTAAAACCATTTTGCATTAAATACAGGACAGTATGTGCAATTTCATCATTATACCCAGGTCTCTGTACAAGAGAAAGAGATTTATAATCTTCATAAGCAGCTAGTCTTTTCTCATTTTGTTCATTCTCTCTTCGTATCGTTCCAGGAGAAACAACATTAACTCTAATAGGAGCTAATTCAACAGCTAAAGCTTTCCCTAAGCTTTCAATAGCACCATTACAAGCGCCATAAGCAGGTGCACCTTTAAGTGGTCTTTGACTAAATGCACCGGACATTAACACGATAGATCCAGATTTTGAAAGAAAAGGAATTGCATATTTTACGGCGTAATATTGTGGCCAAAACTTTCCGATAAAGCTGCTTTCAGCAATTTCCTCTGTAGCGGTTATTGGTCCAAGTGTGTAAGAGGCTCCCGGTGTGAATAAATGATCAAAATTCCCAACTGTCTTGAAAAAATCTTGTAATTGCTCTTTATTTTGATTATCCAATACATAAGTTTGAAGATGGTTGTTATTTATTAATTCTCGAGAAATTTTTAATTTTTCTTCCGAGCGTCCTGCAATAATAACATGTGCGCCTTGTTCGATTGCTTGTTTTGCTGTTACTAATCCAATACCAGAGCTTCCACCAATGATAACGATACGAGTATCCTTTAATGTAGTAATAGACATATTTTAGCCCCTCCTTTAATAAAAACTTTAAAATAAAACTGCTATGCTTTTATTATTCGCTAAAAGATTGCAAGTGAAAAGTACGCACTTTATATGTACATAGTCGCAAATTTCGTACTAATCGCTTGTTATATGGATACATAATATAAAAAATTACTCATTATAATTTATGATTTGAGGGAGTGGTGAGGAAAGTGAATTTAGAGGAACCGAAATTAAAAGGGGTAATAGCGACATTACAAATAATCGGTGGGAAATGGAAGCCACTTATTTTATTTATATTATTAACAGATGGAACGAAACGGTTTGGTGAATTAAAGCGATTAATACCAGACATTTCTCAAGGAACATTAGCGAAGCAGCTTCGTGAATTAGAACAAGATCAACTAATACAACGTGAAATTTATCAAGAAATACCACCTAAAGTGGAATATAGCTTAACTGAGCATGGAAAAACAGTTAGTACTGTTTTAGATAGTATGTGTGGTTGGGGAAGAGGACATTTAGAATATATTGATAAAAATAAAATATAACATTATTATGTAAACTAAATGGAATTTGTCGAAACATATCGTTTTAATAATTTGTATTTTATAATATATAATTAAGTAGTGTTATAGGTTATTATATATGCAGTCTTCCAGATGAGGTGATATAGCTGAAATGCTGTATCGTTCGAAGTAACTAGTTGTTCGGGGCTGAAAAAATGCGTAGCAGATATAAAAGAAGACGTAGGCCCTTTCACGATAATATCAACTATGAGTCTATTTCGAGAATCATCTAAACAGTTAATGCATTTTTACAAAGGGGAAATAATAAAATGAATGAATTAGAGTATAAAAGTTTTTATGATAAAGTGGGACGATTAAATGGGTGGGACTTTAGTAAGCTAAAGTGTGAAACTGTAGGTGACACTTGGGACTTTTATGGCGAAGTGCAAGAAAGATGTAAACCATCAGATATTCTACTTGATGTTGGCACAGGTGGAGGAGAGAATATATTAAAAATAGCATCTTCAGCTGCATTACTGATTGGAATAGATAATTCTAATGGAATGATCAAAACAGCACATTCCAATTTGAATAAAGCAGGTATACAAAATGTTGAATTTCTTCAAATGGATTCGGAATTTTTAACGTTTCCGCATGCTCATTTTGATATTACTTCAAGTTGTCATGCGCCGTTTGTAGCATCTGAATTGGCAAAAGTAATGAAAAAAGGTGCTTTTTTCTTAACACAACAAGTTAGCGAACATGATAAATTAAATCTTAAAGAAGCATTTGGTAGAGGGCAATGTTTAGGTGAAAGAGATGGTACGTTAAAAGATAATTATATGGGTGAACTTATTAGTGCAGGATTTGAACTCGTACAAGTACGTGAATATGATGTTACTGATTATTACAGTACTCCTGAGGATCTTATTTTCTTATTAAAACATACGCCTATTATTCCTAGATTTGGAGAAAAAGAAGAGGACTTTAATATTTTACAAAAGTTCATTGACGCTAATAGTTCCGAAAAAGGTATTCGTACGAATTCAAAAAGGTTTATGATTATTGCTGTTAAATCATAGTGTATTTTAACGTAAAAGCTGATTTTCTTTAAAAGAAAATCAGCTTTTTTTGTGGAAAAGAATGCAGGGAAAACTTAAAAATCATAGAAATAGGTAAAGTGGTAATCTAAAAATTGAAATATAGGGGATAATTATTTTGAAACGTTACTATATTAACAACGAAAAAATAAACGCACATATTACAGAGTGGAGAAATAATGAAAAGTCCGTTATCTTTTGTTTACATGGGTTAGGTAGTACGAGTTTAAGTTTTATAGAAATTGCAGAGGAATTAAAGGAAGAGTATAGATTTATCTCCATTGATGCACCTGGGCATGGTAAAACACCGCCCTTTGAAAGAACGGAAGATTATGAGATGCTGAATTTAGCAAACTGGTTAAATGAAATAATAAATGAACTGAGAATTGAACATTTCTATTTTTTATCACATTCGTGGGGAAGTTTTGTAGCACTATTTTATTTATTAAATAATCCAGAAAAAGTACTAGGAAGTATTCTTATTGATGGTGGATATCAAACAAAAAGGCTTCAAGAAGAAACGCTTGAAGAGGAAATCGCGTATTACGAAAAGGATTTTGAAGAATATATTTTTAATAATTGGGGTGGATTTTTCAAAAGTGAAAAAGAAGCATATACTAGGTGGTCTCCATTATTAGAAGTTGCTGTAAAAGACCTAGGGATTGAAATGGATAATAAAGTATGTTGGCATGCGAGAGGTACAACAGCTGGTAATATAATAAGAGGTATGCATAAAGATGAAACGATAGATATTTACGAGAAGTTACCATCTAATATTATATTGCTTCGAGCTACAGTTCCACAAATATGGGATGAATATAGAGATAAAACAGTGAGGATTTTCAAGTTAAAAACTGGCGCGAAAGTAAAATTAATCTCTGATACTACACATTTGTTACACTGGGATAAACCAGAAGTTGTTATAGAGGAAATAAAAAGTAATTGGAGCTAACATATTCATACTAAAGTTGTAGTTTTTACATGAAAAATCCACCCTTCGGTTTGATTTTATCTATTTATAAGTGTAATACAATAAGAATAGATAATAAGAAACAAGGGGGAATGTAAAGTGATTACACATATATCAGATATAAAACTACAAACGGTTTCTATAGAAGGGGTAAAACAAGTCTATAAAGACATATTATCTTTTCCAATAAAAAAAGAAATCGCATCATATATTCAATTTGAAGTAACACCGTATACAACAATTAGTTTTCAAGAAGTATATGAACCAATTGCACCTGCGCATTTCGCTTTTGAGATCCCATATTCAAAGTTTCATGAAACGGCAAAATGGCTTAAAGAGTCTGGATTACTCATTGTGAAATGGAAAGATGGTCATACAATTGGTGAGGAGAATGGTCTATTCAATTTATACTTTAAAGATGGTGATGGAAATCTTCTCGAAATTATTGCACATAGTTATGTTAAAGAAGATGTATTAGTCCCGCATTCACCGTTAAACATTTTATACGTAAGGGAAATTGGTCTTCCGGTTAAAAGTGTACCTGTATTTACGGAATGGTTGAAATCAAATCTAGACATGAAAACGAAGGAAGATGGGGATATTTTTAACTTTGTAATAGGTGGCACTGCATATATCGTTGCAACCTGGTGGCAGCGACCGTGGATTCCAATCGCGATGAAAGCTTTACCACCGAAAGTACATGTTTCATTCGGAACACCGGATCATGCGTTTTTACAACAAATCCAAAATAACTTTAAGAAAAATGGTGTTCCATTTGAAAGTAAACATACTGAAGTATTGTTTATTCAACAAGGGTATTCATTTTCTGTTTTGCATACACCGGAGTTTCATTCCGATATTCCTAGAAAATTAAACTTACCACTTTCTATATAATTATAGGGAGGGGTAAGTTTTTTTCATTTTCATGAAGAAGGGTTTCAGTATAATTACACTGAATTTATAGAGGACTATAAGGCGTTATTCTAATTTACTGTAAGGAGAGAAATGAATTGAATCTAGGAAATCCG
The DNA here is from genome assembly GCF_038003645.1 of Bacillus sp. FSL E2-0195. Lineage (NCBI taxonomy): Bacteria > Bacillati > Bacillota > Bacilli > Caryophanales > Bacillaceae > Bacillus > Bacillus sp. FSL E2-0195. The sequence goes on from NZ_JBBOPN010000001.1 coordinate 2,482,658, forward strand.
ATAGCCAAAGGAAATACGGCTGAAATTTATCTTTGTGATAATAAAGTTGTGAAATTGTTTAAAGAATACCTCCCTAATACAGAATCTCTATACGAAGCACGAAAACAAAAGTATGCATATTCATGTGGTTTACACGTTCCTAAAGTATTTGAAGTTACAGAGATACAAGGTAGACAAGCTATTATTATGGAATATGTAGAAGGGGAAAGTGTGGGTGAGCTTTTGCTTAATAATTTGAGTAAAGCGGAGCATTACATAAGTATATGTGTTAGTGTACAACAAAAGATTCATGCGATCTATGTGAGATCGGATGAAATAGAGCTGATGGAAAAGAGGCTTTATCGTCAAATTAACTCCGTACATGATCTGGATGAAAAACAAAAGGGAAATATATTAAAAAAGTTAGATTCAATCACATTTGAACCTAGATTATGTCATGGTGATTTTCATCCGTTTAATTTAATTATGAGTAATGGTGATGTGAATATTATAGATTGGGTTGATGCTAGTTCAGGTGATATTCGTGCAGATGTGTTTCGGACATACTTATTGTATTCACAGAATTCAGAGGAATTAGCTGAAATGTATTTACATATATATTGCAAAAAAACAGGTTTATTAAGAGATGAAATTTTCCAGTGGGCTCCTATTATTAGCGCAGCTAGATTGGCAGAGAGTACACCTCTGTAAATAAAAGATGTTTTCAAGTATTTATTTTGATCCCTATTAAAATAGTGAATCATTTATTTTTTTACTCATTGATTCTCTCCGTTATTTTTCTTGCTAATTCTTTTCGGTTTGTCATATACTAAAAAGAGACCAAATGTTTTCTTTTAGGAGGACACTATGCGTAAAGGTGAATTAACAAAAAGAATGATTCTTGATCGTTCCTCTGCTCTGTTTAATATAAAGGGGTATAGTGGTTCTTCAATTTCTGATATTATGCGAGAGACTGGGCTAGAGAAGGGTGGTATTTATCGTCACTTTAAAAATAAAGATGACTTGGCTGTTCAAGCCTTTCAGCACGCAACTTCACAAATGGGAGTGCGTTATATTGAAGAAATAAAAAAAGCATCCACTACATTTGATAAGTTAAAAAGTTTTATCTCAGTTTTTACATCTCTCGTTCATAATGATCCTCTTCCAGGAGGCTGTCCAATCATGAATGTAACGTTAGAAGCAGATGATTCCCACCCACTTATGGCAGAACAAGCACAGATAGCGATGAATCAATTACTTGGAATGATTGAAAAGATTATTACGAATGGAATTGAGCAAGGGGAGTTAAGATCAGATACTCAAGCAAAGCAGATTGCTATCATCTGGATTTCTTCTCTTGAAGGAGCACTTGCCTTGTCACGCTTATACCAAGATACAGTCTATATTGATACAGTATCGTCACGACTTTTAGATGAATTGGAAAAACAAATTACGGCCAAGTAAGCCGTAATTTTTATCGCAAAAAAGAGACTGTTCGGTTTCTTTTTTGAGGGGGTGATCACTTAATAGAAATTCCATGATGGAACTATGAAAAAACGGTTGAGAGAAGAATGGTACTAATACAAAATAGTAAATTGAAAAATGTGTAGAGTATGAACAATTTCGGCCTACCTGTTTCTAATTTTTGGAGGAGTGTGAAAAAGGATATGAGAGAAATAGAAACAATCGTAATTGGCTCTGGACCTGGAGGATATGTTGCTGCAATAAGAGCTTCACAATTAGGGCAACAAGTGGCAATTATAGAAAGAGAGAATCTTGGTGGCGTATGTGCTAACGTCGGCTGCATTCCATCTAAGGCACTTATTTCTGTAGGTCATCGTTTTGAGGAAACAAAGCATTCAGAAAATATGGGTATTTTTTCTTCTGGTGTAAATGTTGATTTTGCAAAAGTACAAGAATTTAAAAACAACGTTGTAAAGAAATTAATAGGTGGTGTAGAAGGGTTATTAAAAAGCAATAAAGTAGAAGTGATAAAAGGTGAAGCTTATTTCATGGATGCTAACACTATACGAGTAACCAATAAAGATGCAGCTCAAACATATACATTTAAAAATGCAATTATAGCTACTGGATCACGCCCAGTTGAAATTCCAACATTTAAATTTACAAAACGTGTGATTAACTCTACAGGTGTACTTAGTTTAACTGAAGTTCCAAGTAAATTGGTTGTAATCGGTGGTGGTTACATTGGTACTGAATTGGGCTCTGCTTACGCTTCCCTCGGTTCTATAGTAACAATTATTGAAGGAGGTAAAGATATTTTAACTGGCTTCGATAAACAAATGACTCAAATTGTGAAAGAAGACCTTATAAACAAAGGTGTTACAGTAATAGTAGATGCATCCGCTAAAGGTGTTGAAGAAGTTGAAAATGGTGTAATTGTTACCTACGAAATTGGTGGTGAAGAAAAGAAAGTTGACGCTGATTACGTATTAGTAACGGTTGGCCGTCGTCCTAATACTGAAAATATGGGTTTTGAAAAAATCGGTATTGAGTTTTCTGACCGCGGTTTATTAAAAGTTGATCAACAATGCCGTACTAACCTTCCGAACATTTTTGCTATCGGTGATATTATTGCTGGTCCACAGCTTGCACATAAAGCATTTTACGAAGGAAAAGTAGCTGTTGAAGCTATTTCTGGTGAACTATCATGTGTTGATTACTTGGCAATTCCAGCAGTTTGTTTCACAAATCCTGAATTAGCTACAGTTGGTTATACTGAAGAGCGAGCAAAGGCAGAAGGCATGGAAGTAAAAGTGATTCAATCCCCATTTTCAGCAAACGGTCGTGCACTTGTATCAAATGAAGGAAAAGGGTTCTTGAGGCTATTGGTGCGTAAAGAAGATGGTGTATTAGTAGGTGCTCAAATCGTGGGTAATGGTGCATCAGAAATAATTGCCGAAATGGGTTTAGCAATTGAATCAGGCATGACAGTTGAAGATATTGCATTAACACCACATGCTCAACTAACTTTAAGTGAGATTGTGATGGAAGCTGCTGAGGCCTTAATTTACAATTTTAAATAAATATTAATTAATAAAAATTGGATTACTTCGTTTTTTAGAAATTCTAAATAAAATAAATGTAGAGATAAATAAATATGTAAAAAACAATCTTTACTAATAAACTTCTTAATAACATATTATGGCTAATTGAGCCGTTTTTTTTACCGTGAAAAAGAGACTATTCGGTTTCTTTTTGTGAGAGGATTTATTCATTTATTAGAGAATTAAAAGTCGAATTATGGAAAACAATTATGAGAGGAGAATACAAATGAGTCAATTTGTTAATTCAACAATGGAAGGTAAAAATTTTAGTGCTGTTCAAGTAGGAAAGTGGGAGGATCTGCTTCAATATAAAAATGGAAATCCATTTAAAGCTCCTGGAAAGGTATTTCTTAAAGATGACTTACAATGTACAGGGATGGAAGTTTCACTAAATGTTTTCCCTCCAGGCATTTCAATGCCCTTTTATCATAAGCATAGAGAAAATGAAGAGCTGTATATCTTCGTCAAAGGAAAAGGGGAATTCAAGATTGATGATGAAATTCTTGAAATCAAAGAGGGTACTGTCATAAGGGTGGCACAAGAGGGGGAAAGAATTTGGCGTAACAATTCAAGTGAACCTCTCTATTTTATTTGTATTCAAGCTAGGGCAAATACTTTGGAAGAAAGTAATATCGAGGATGGTATTAAGTTAGATAAATCCGTTGAATGGATTGAAAAATAGGTGCCACTGTACGATTAAATATCGTTTCGCTCCTTGTATTTTGTCTTTTGAAGAAAACTTATCTATAGAAAAGTACACCCAATTGTTAAACTTAATGTAACAATTGGGTGTACTTCATAGGAAACCAACTGTGTTTAAAGAATGGCTTTTTTCAATCTTTATTCTATAAAGGTTCATTATCCGTACTTGTTCCTCAGTTAACTCTTCTTTATTCCAATACATATGCATTAAACTATATTCGAATATCTCCTTTAATTTAATAAACAATGGAAGCTGCTCTATCATTTCTGTAGGTAGATCATTTTCCTCCTGGTATCCGTCGATTATTGCTTTTGTAATAGAATTCTCATAGTCGACTATGTTGCCATTCCCAACGAAAGAATATTCTATCGCGCTATAGACTGGAACAGCTAAATCGAATATGTAAAAATGTTTTTCACAGTCTTGAAAATCAATCATTGTTAAATTTAAATCATTGTCCACTAATATGTTTTCTAACCATAAATCTCCATGAATTAAGCCGTAATTTGAAGTGGACTTTGGCAGCTCCTTTATAGAAGTTAAAACGTCAGATGCAATTTCTCTTATAGTAGTCTCTTCTTTTGGGATATAGTTAAGAAAATTATACTCATCATTTTGATACCAGTCGTTTATATGTTTTACTGGTTCAATACTTTCAAAATTTTTAGATGCACGATGTAATTTGCCAATTTGTTGACCAAGCTTTTTAAATACATTAGAATTCCATTCGTTTCTTGGTAAATGTATACCAGGAGCAGCTTTATATAATACAGCAAAAACTTCTTTGTCTAATGTTATTTTCTCTACTAAATTCCCCTTTAAAGAAGGTATTATGGGAGGGACTCCTAAGCCCTTTTGATATAAAAATTTCGTATATGTAACTTCTTCTAATTGCTCTTCATATGTTTTATAGTTTGTAATTCTAACGAAGTAAGTACCTTGTGCTGTGAGACATTGATACATTTCATTTGTTATTGGTTTCATTTCAATAAAATCCAATGGATATAGTTTATTAATTAGTTTAAGTATCTCTTTTTCTATATTATTCATTTTAACTTCCTTTCCAAACATAAATTTTCCACTCACAAAACTACTAGTTCATTAACTTACAAATTTCGTGTTTTATTTGGTAGAATCCTTTAAAAAAGATTTATCCCGTAAAAGTCCGATTAGTATGGGATAATAATCAGTGGGGAGGAACAAGCTCCCCACTGATTAAAGTTTCACTTTATTGAAAAGTAAATGTATGACAAAATAAGATAGCTGAAAAAATATGAAATGAGTAATTACATATGATATTTAAAGGTTCTAGAGGGTGGTTAATGTTATAAACCACAAGAAATATCAAAAGAAAGAAGTGGATACTTCTTATAATATTTAGTGAGGAGGGAGATAAATGAATGAACATATACAGCTAATGATTGAATGGATTGAGGGCAATTTAAAAAAGGAGTTTTCATTAGATAAATTATCTGATTATATGGGGTATTCTCCTTACTTCTGTTCGTTTAAATTTCATCAAGTAACAGGGATAAGTATTAGACGATATATTCTTCTTAGAAGATTGTATTTATCAACGGAAGATTTGACGAATGATAGAAAGATAATTGATATCGCATTTGATTACGATTACTCTTCGCAAGAGGCTTATAGTAGAGCATTTAAAACTGTTTTTGGTATAACCCCAGGGAAATTCCAACTTAACAAAATACCGGTTCAATCATTTATTAAACTCTCAATCAATGATGGCAAGGAGTGGGATAGAATGAATTTTTCTAGAAAAGTTGAAGTTAATCAGTTACGAAATGCGAAGAGTGAGCTGTTTGATAAAGATGTACTAAACATATTAAATGGTCAATTTATGTATGAAGAATTTAAAAGTGAAAGACTAATGGGGGAATCTGATTACGCTCCATTTAATGAAGCTATGTGTGTAAATGCGACTACTGCACAGATTTTTGATGATGAGTTTATTAAAACAAGGGCAGAAGGACATCAAGGTACTGTAGAAAATTATATAAAAAAGGTTATTCATCCTTTAGAGAATCTTTTTAAGAAAGAGTATAAATGTATCGTTTTATGGTTTGGTGAGGATATGTTTTGCCAAATGAATCTACTTACCGTACTTTCTTATCTTGAACAGTCTGATTATAAGGGAAAAGTATACTTAAATAGCTTCAGAGAGGATGGATTTAAAGTAAGTCAAATTGAACTTGAATTAGGAAACTATTTTTCAGTTTATAATCAAGTTCTAGTAAATCAAAAAAAGCCATCTCATGAGATACTACCTGTAATGTATCAGGCGATAGATTTATATTTAGAGATGCTAAAAGAAAATAATGTAGTAGTAAAGTATATCTCCAAAAATAAAGATTTACCAACACAAGAGTTATTAAAAAGGTTATTTAATCTTTTTCCAACAATAGGATATGGGGACGTACAATATATAGAGCTTATTAATAAAGCGAGATGAAAATTGAAACTAATTAGAAGAGAATACAGTAAAAAAGATGCACCTATCCTTTTAGGTGCATCTTTTTTACTTATATTTGTTTAAGTAATTCCAATTCCTCTTCTACAAATGCCATTAATTCTTTTATTGTCTCACTAGAAAAATCAAAACGAATTCCAGCTGCTTCATATACCTCTGGTAAGGATTCAGAGCTACCTAGAGATAATGCTTTTTTGTAATTTTGTAGTGTTTGTTTAGGATTCTTTTTATATTGTTTATACATTTGCAATGCACCAAGTTGCGCGATTGCATATTCAATATAATAGAAGGGTATTTCGAATATGTGTAGTACAGGTAACCAGCCAGTTGCTATCCAGTTTTCATAACCTTCAATATTTACCACATTCGATTGGTAAGTGTTATGTAATTCTAAATATTTTTCATTTCTTTCTTTAGCAGTATGATTTGGATTTTCATACATCCAATGTTGGAATTGATCAACGATAAGCATTTGTGGTAAATACTTAACAATATCTTTAAAGAAATCTAATTTTGCTTTTATAAATTCTTCTGTATTCTCATAAAATGTATCCCAATACTCCATCGAAAACAATTCCATTGTCATGCTGGCTAGCTCAGCTGATTCTGAAGGGATTTCTAAATATTTTTGTAGCTTTAGCTGCTTCATACATTCATTATGAATACTATGGCCCATTTCATGGAGGAAAGTAGTAACATCATAATGTGTATGATTGAGATTCATAAAAATAAAAGATAATTGAGAAGCAGGTAAGTGTTCGCAAAATCCTCCAGGTGCTTTTCCTTTACGACTTTCTAAATCTAAGCAATCATTTTTATGCATACGGCTCAATAATGCAGAAAATTCTGGGTCTAGTTTTTGTAAAATATGAGAACTTTTTTCGATTAAATCACTCTCGTCTTCAATGGGTTTTAATACTTTTTGATTTGGTGCGGCTGCTTTTAGATCCCACGGACGAAGTGTATCTACTTGAAGTTCAGCTTTTTTCTCATTAAATATATTATCAATAAGTGGCACAACGTATTTACGAACGGATTCTGCAAGTTCATAGCAATCATCAGCCGTATAATCAAAACGTTCATGTTTTTTAAACATATAATCACGATAATTATCTAATTGAATGTTTTTTGCCTTTTGGTGACGGATTGCAATTAATTCATTTAAAATCTGTTGTAAATTATTTTCAACAGATAAGAATTTTTCAGAAATGAGCGTTTTTGCTTTTTTTCGTATATCACGATTCGGATTTTGTAAGTAAGACTGTAGTTCAGTAATTGTTTTTTCTTCGCCATCCCATAGTGCAGTCAAACTGCCTGTAATTTCGAAGTACTCGGTTACTAATTTGTCTTCTTTTACTTCTAAATCAATGTTCTTTTCACAAAATAATGTTTGCGCATTTTTTATTTTTTTATCTAGTAAGCTATAAGTTTTTGGATCAAGTTGCATTCGAAATGGTGACTCTAAATATTTATTATCAAAGGAATTTTGATAACGTTTCAAAAGAGGCCTTACATATTGTTGATCATATTCAAACGTATCTTTTATTTCTTTGTTATCTGTATTACATTGAAAGTCAATATAGTGTGATCTCAATTGTTCTTCGATTTCCCATATTAATTTCGACTGTGTTTTCAGCCAATTTTCTAAATCTTCTCCTGAAGAAATGGGTTTACTTAATAAAGTAGATAATTCGTTCTCTAGCTCATGTATATTACGGATATCCATCGTATTAGAGTTCTGCATTATTTACCCCTCACTTTTTATTTACTCAAGGAGGTATTCTTCTTTTTCGCTATGATTCCTTTTTTTCCTAGAAAATTTGTGCCTATTACTCCAAGAACAATCATAAGTGTACCGACAATATGATAGTAGGCAATTTGCTCGTGTAAGAATACAACGCCTGCGATAATGGTAATAAGTGTAGATAAGTTGCTAAAAACACTTATTTTGGCTGCTTCAATATAAGATAGTGAATAGTTTAATAATAATGCTGTCAGTAAGGAAGATAGTAATCCTAAATATAAAATGGAGATAAGGAATGTTCCATTCGTAAATGGCTTAAAGTATACAGTTATTGTACCTTTGTTCATATGGTCAATGATTGCGATGAAATTAAAACTAATAAAACCGATTGCTGTCATTGTGTATGTTAAATCCATCAGCTTGAATTTCTTTGTCATTTTTCGAGCTAATACATTGTAGCAAGCAGATGATAATGCCGATAATAAAATGAGAATAACACCGATAAAGCTCGTTTCATGAGCCCCTATACCATTCATAACAAATATATAAATGACACCTATGACAGAAATACATACTGATGTTTTTTGCCATGTATTCGTATATTCTTTTAAAAAATAGGAAGCTAGTATCATCGTAAATATAGGGATCGCTGCTTGTATAATTCCAGCTTCAGATGAACTTGTATATACTAAGCCAAATGCTTGGAAAGCAAAGAACAATGCTGGATAAAATATTGCGAGTGGTAAAAGTGTAAGTATGTTTTTAAATGATATATTTAACTTTACAAAACCGAAAATAACCGGAATGGTTGCTGCTATGAAGGCAACTGTAAAACGGTGAGCCAGAGTATCAAGAGGACTCGTAATGGTTAGTGCTAGTTTCACAAACATAAATGAAAACCCAATAATAAATGAATAGAGTAATGCTGATATATATGCTTTTGTTGTATTTGTCATAATTCCACCTCATAGTAGTTGATTTCTTACTGGCCAGTATACGTACATAGTAATCCTTCTGATCTAGTGCTACAATGTGAACAAATACAAACTGTACCGGTACAAAAAAATAGGAGGTGTAATGATGTATAAATATTTACATGTTTTGAACGACTTAGAAAGTATGATTCAAAATGGTGAGATAAAAGAAGGAAAGAAATTACCGTCTATACGGTCGCTTGTTACACAATATGAATGTAATAAGGCGACTGTAATACGAGCGCTGCATGAATTGGAAAAGCGTCATATTATTTATTCTGTACCTCAAAGTGGATACTACGTTGTTAAGAAATCTGGAAGTTACGTAGAAAGTAACGAGATTATTGATTTCGCTTCTTCGGCCCCAGATCCAGATGTTTTTCCATACTTAGATTTTCAGCATTGCATTAATAAAGCGATTGATACCTATAAGAATGATTTGTTTATATACGGAACACCGAAAGGGTTACCATCTTTAATTTCGGTTGTGCAAAAACAGTTAGCAAACTATCAAGTTTTCACAAAGGAAGATAATATATTTATAACGTCAGGTGTGCAGCAGGCGCTTGCTATATTAACTTCAATACCATTTCCGAATGAAAACGAAACGATACTAATTGAGCAGCCAAGTTATCATTTATATATTGAATATGTAGAAATAAATAAGATCTCTGTGATCGGAATAAAGCGTACACATGAAGGGATAGATTTAAATGAACTAGAGAAGATATTCAGCACAGAAAAAATTAAATTCTTTTATACAACTCCAAGATTTCATCATCCACTTGGAACTTCGTATTCTAAAAAAGAGAGAGAAAAGATTATTAAACTTGCGAAGAAATATAATGTATTTATAGTAGAAGACGACTATTTAGCAGATTTAGAAACTGATTCAAAAGTAGATCCGTTTTACAGCCAAGATAATTGTAATCATGTTATATATTTAAAAAGTTATTCGAAGATCATCTTTCCTGGTTTGCGAGTCGGTGTTGCAGTCATCCCGCAATCCATTGCAGATGCCTTTTATAAGTATAAAAAGATTTTAGATATCGATAGTCCTATGATTTCGCAAGCTGCTTTAGAAATTTACATAAAGAGCGGAATGTTTGATCGGCATAAACATAAAATAAAAGCATCTTACTACAATAGGTCAAAAAAACTAGCGGCAGTAGTAGAAGGTGTTCAAAATGAAAATCCACATTTGTTTACTTCTAGAACAGTAGATCCAATTGGAATACACACTTGTTTACAGTTGAAAAAAAATATAGTCACGGACACATTTATTAAAAATTTAAGCAAGAGTCAAATAAGCATAGATTCTATTGATAAAAATTATTTAAGTAACTTTCATAAAGAGAGATTGTTAAAGTTAAATGTATCTAATGTAAAAGAAGAAAAGATTGAAGAAGGGATTGGCAAAGTAATTGGGGAAATAAAACGAACGAACCGTGTGGATTTTCAGTTTAAAAAAGAATAAAAATTATGAGGGGGCGTGTTTTGAATAGAATAGCCTTGTTTGTATGTATTGCTCTTATTGATTCACAATATTATTGTTTAATTACAAAAAAATCGTTACGTTCATGATCTGCCATTAAAAGGGCATTTTCTTGAATATGGATAAGAGAATGGGTTATTTATATGTGAATTAAAGGTAATTCAGAAGGTGTTATTTCGTTTTAGTATGTGGAAATATTACTCAACCTTATGGAGGAGATCGATTATGAGCAATACACAGACATTACGAGGGCTAACTACAGTTAGTTTTTGGACAGATAATCTAGCAGCCGCAAAGAAATGGTACGCTGACCTATTAGGAAGTGAACCATACTTTGAACGTCCAGGATATGCCGAATTTCGCATTGGCGATTACCAACACGAGCTAGGTTTAATCGATAGCCGTTATGCGCCAGCTGATTCAGTGACTGGCCCATCTGGCTCTATAGTGTACTGGCATGTTGATGATGTAACAGCAACTTTCAATAAGCTACTGTCTATGGGAGCAAAAGAGTATGAGGCACCTACAGAGCGCGGCGTGGGATTCATCACGGCTTCCGTAGTTGATCCCTTCGGAAACATATTAGGCGTTATGTACAATCAGCACTATTTAGATGTGCTAATTTCGAACAAAAAAGCATGAACTTCGCTGCTGCACAACGAGGCATAGGGTGCAATGCTAATCAAATTTAATTAATATTATTTTAACCCCTTCTTAAAATCAGAACGGGGTACCGAAAATAATTATACTTGATTATAAAGAGTAATGAGAATCACATGAAACCATTACAAGGTAAAATAGCAGTTGTGGCCGGAGCAACACGAGGCGCCGGAAGAGGTATTGCGATGATGCTTGGTGAAGCCGGTGCAACTGTATATGTAACAGGAAGAAGTACAAAAGGGAATTTATCCTGTATGGGAAGAACTGAAACGATTGAAGAAACGGCAGAGCTTGTTACAAAGCAAGGCGGAAAAGGAATCGCAGTTCGTGTTGATCATACGGTAGAAGAAGATATTAAAGCATTATTTACAAAGATTCAAGACGAACAAAATGGACAGCTTGATATTTTAGTAAACGATGTTTGGGGCGGCGATCCTTTAACAGAATGGGAGAAACCTTTCTGGGAACACAACCTACATAACGGACTACTTATGCAACAAAGAGCTGTTCATTCTCATATAATGACAAGCCATTACGGTGTACCATTAATGGTGAAAAATAAAATGGGACTTGTTATTGAAATTACAGATGGAGTCGATTATCAATATCGAGGTAATTTGTACTATAGTTTAGCAAAAGTCTCAACAATTCATTTAGCAGAAGCTATGGCGAAAGATTTAGAACAACACAATATTACAGCTGTCGCAGTTAGTCCAGGATTCCTTCGTTCAGAAGCGATGTTAGATATATTTGGTGTAACAGAGGAGAATTGGCGAGAAGGAGCTAAACAAGACCCTCATTTTATCGCATCAGAAACTCCTTTCTTTGTTGGAAGAGCAGTAGCAGCTTTAGCAAGTGATCCAAATGTTCATGAAAAAACGGGACGAGCGTTAAGTTCATGGGAATTAGGAAGAGAGTATGGATTTACAGATATGGATGGAAGACGCCCAGATTGGGGGAAATATTTTGAGGAGAATGTTTTGAATCAAAATTAATGTTTTTAGAGCACTCAATAGCTGAGTGCTCTTGTTCTTTATACAATACGCAAATAATAAAGTCCTTTTAAAAATAAAATGGTTATTTAAAAAGCATTGGTACAAATGAAATACAGTCAAAAATAAAGTGACAAATCCAACTTACCCAAATACTTTTTGAATTTTTCCATATATAATTTAGTGCTAATCTAATTGGGATTATAGTTAGTAATAACTGCATTGGCACAAAACCATAAGCTGGAATATGCCACAAAGCGAACAACAAACTACATATTAATGATGCCGTGCCAAATTTTAATCCTAATTTTTGTAATGCGATAATTATATTAGTGCAAATCAACTCTTCACCCATTAACATAAAGGGTACACGGAATAAAATCATAGAAATACTTATTACTTCAGCAACGGAATTTTTAGTTGCAGGTTCAAAAATGTAACTGAATATTAAGTTGGAAGCCATACCTACGATAATTGTTAAAGGCAAACCCCAAAGTAATGTCTTGAAATTAAAATGTTTAAATTGCTCTAATGATATTTTTCCTAAAAAATAGTATCCTATAATTCCACATAATACAAGATTCCATAAAGCTTCAAAAATCATCCTCAATACTTCAGGTATATTATCTCCTAACACTGCGAAAAGTTGATATACAATCCCGGAAATAATTAATAATCCCAAAGCCAAAAGGGATTTCGAATCAATTTTCATCTCTGTTTCTATAATCTTTGTTTCCACAACTACCCCTTCTTTCTTATTATTTCATTGATTACGAATATATAATAGCACATTGTTCTCCAAAATAATGGTAATTGAGACGATCATAATAATTTTATTTTTCCAAATCAGTAAGTCCAAGATTAGGAGATTCCTTGCAAGAATCATTTAGACCAAAACCTATTATTAATGTCGTGATTGAAATAAAGCAATTATTAAACAAAAATAATAATCGCCCATCAAATTTATGAGTAGGCGATTAATGTATTTCTAAGAACAAAATTAAACAACTTTATTATCTGTACACATATATCGCATAAAACATTTTTTAACTTCATTAAATATATAGGGAATCATTACCAAAAAAATGATATCCTTAAAGTATAGTCTATATTTTGTATAGGAGGGTGATGGAGTCTATGGCGGTACGTATAGTCGATGATTTACAACAATTCTCTTTATTACTTATGTTTTTGAGTACATTAATATTTTACAGATACTTAAAGAAGATTAAACGAGAGAGAAAACTGACTTCTTTCGAATGGACAATGTATTTTGTCACTCAATTCGCGACTTCTATTTGGGCAATTACTTATTTTATTAAATTCTTGTCTGAATCGTAAGTTACATTAAACCATTTTAGTTTACTGGGTTATTGTTATCTATTAGGGATATAAATATAGTCCGTATCTAAGTCAATGACGACATCGGTCTTAATGTCTTCTTGTAATGATTTTGGAATGTTTTCAAAATGATAACGTAAACAAAATAAATTTATAAACTCCTCATTAGATAACTCTTCATTTTTTACGTTAAAATACATTTTTTTAACTTACTGATAGAACAGTTATGACCAATAACATACTCATTAATTCCATATCCATCAAATTCAATTATCATGTTATCACTATTGGTTGCTAGCCAACATTATAGCTTTAATTTTAGATGAATCTTTCATATTGATTATTGTACATAGCTTATATATGTCTCGTCTCAATTATGATATTCAAAATAAGAAGAAACACATATGGAAATTTTTGTGGCAGGTGCAACAGCACGTTCTTTAATACCAATGCTAATAAAAGAAGGTCATACTGTGTATGCAATGATTCGTAACGAATCACAAGTAGAAGCAATGAAGAAAGTTGATGCTTTACCATTACTAGCTGGGAGAGAGGTGCTTCAAAGAATAAGGCACGTAAAGTGAATGGATACTTTAAAATATCATAAAAATCCTTTAATGGGAATACTAGTAACATTCACTATTAAAGGATTGGACTGTAATGAATATACTTTTTGAAAGCATTATTTTAATCCTCACTGGAATCATTGTTTTAAAATTGACAGGTAGTAAATCTGTTAGCCAAATGACGAGAGCTGAAATTATTATTGTGGTTTCTATAGGACGTATTATTGTAGAACCTATATTAAGTAGGAAAGTAGGCCCATCTATTTTTGCTGCGTTTATTTTTGCGGGTGTTTTACTTATTATTCATTTTTTTGAATTGAAATCACGAAAAGTAGAAAAGTTTCTAAATGGAAATAGCATTATTGTTATAGAAAACGGAGAAATCTTAAAAAAGAATTTATTACGCGCGAAAATGTCAGAACAACAATTATTTATGCATCTGAGAGAAAAAGGTATACATGAAATCAAGAATTTACAACAAGCAACTGTAGAAACGAATGGACGGATTGGGTATCAACTAACTACTAAGGCACAACCAGTTACTTTGGAAATGCTAGAAAAGCTTCTAGAGCAATGCAATCTGAAAAAATAGTTTTAGACTGAAAAGCGCTTCTTGTACATAAAGGCACTTTTCACAAACGTGTAAAAGTCCCTTCAGTAATCCTGAAGGGATTTTCGTGTTATCTAATTTACCGAGGGTGATGACGATCAATATTACGATTAACAACAACATTACAGTTCATAAAAATAAACAGAATGAATAATTGACAAAAAATGAGAATAGTAGTAATCTAACGTAAAACATACGCTACCGTATTTTATTGGGGAGATAATATGCAATTAACGAGAGAAGACTGGATAAAAGTAGGATTACAACAATTAGCTAATGAAGGTATACATAAAGTTCGCATTGAAGCACTTGCTCGATTGCTAAAAATAAGCAAAGGAAGCTTCTATCACTATTTTCGTGACCATCAAGAGCTTTTAGATTCTATGCTCGACTTTTGGGAAGTACATGCAACAAAGCTGATTGTTCAAAGTATGGAGCAACAGGATGCCTCTTTAGAACAGCTATTACAGATTAGTTTTAATCGAGATAAAAAAATTGAGAATGGTATTTATGCTTGGGCTAAATACGATCCTGTTGTGGCAGCACGTTTAGTAGATATAGAAGAACAAAGAATTTCTTGTGTTGCAAAATTGTATGAAAAAATGGGCATAGACGAAACTGAATCAGTTGATCGAGCGAGACTTGCCTATTTAACGTATGTAGGCTGGATGACAAGGTTTGAAGCAAATCTTAATTTTGATATTGATAAAATGGTTGAGCTTTTAACTTCTTTCAGCGGGTGTCCAAACATCCACTGAAAAAAGTAAAGCCTCCGGACGCAATTATGCTGAGGCATAATTGATTATTCGATAATAAATGTCCCTAATATGGTTATAAAACCTGAAGGGACAATACTTTCACTATAACATACGGTAGTGTATGTTATCTTTGAAGTTACGAAATTGGGGGCGAACAAATGAAATTACTATTAATAGTAGTAGCTGTGGGGCTTCTGTGGTTTATCAGTTTTTTGCATATTTATTGGGCTTTTGGAGGTCGATGGGGTTCTGCTGCTGTTATCCCAGTAAAAGAGGGAGAACATAAGCCTGCTTTTACTCCGAGAATATGGGGAACATTATTCGTAGCCATTCTTATTCTATTAGCTAGTGTCATTATTGTTGTTCAAGTAGGTTATTTGCAGGGGTTCAAAGCAAATAGTTTATCTAAAATCGGAAGTATTGTCTGTGCTTTAGTTTTCATTGTTAGGGCAATTGGTGATTTTAAGTTTGTTGGATTTTTCAAAAAAATTAAACATTCGCAGTTTGCTAGATATGACACTTGGTTCTATAGTCCATTATGTTTATTCTTTGGTTTTGTCTATATCATGTTGTTGTTTTAATAAGTATAATGAATTCCCTATAAAATAAATTTTATGCAGGAAGAAAACACCTCTTATTGAACAAGTAGTAATAAAAAGTTTGAGCATAGCAATAGAGCAATACAGGTTCTGGTGACAGCGAAGTCCGCTATGATTAGTCATTTGTGTTTAAAAAGAGGATAGATAGGGCGAATTTATTCAAGCTCTTCTATCCTTTTAATTTTTATAAATCTAATGTATGACATTAGATAAGAATTCACTATTAATAATAGGTTCAGCTTATATCTTGACTTTTAATAAAATTTTAAAGTGTTGGTTTTTTATTGTGTGAATAATAGGTTAGTTGTTGTTTTGGAGTTTAAATCATTGATTTAAACTTAGCAATGGTATCATGTAATCTTTCTAATCCAATCAACATATCTTTATCATTTAACATTGAATAACTAATTCGTAAATGATTATATTGAGTTTCATGGCTTAACAAACAAGCTGTGCCGGGTAAAAAAGAAACATCTACTTCATTCGCTTTTTGTAATAATGTAAAAGGATCGATTAACTGAGGGAGTGTAATCCATAAGTTAAATCCTCCATTAGGTATTTCAAATTCTAATTCTTTTAATGGAGATAATATATCAATTGTTAAATCGCGTCTAATTTGTAAAGCTGTACGTAATTTTTCTAAATGATTTTTCATTCGTTCCGCTCGTAAAAAAGGAAGTAGTGCTTTCTGCGTTAATAAAGGGCTACCAATATCCATCGAAGCCTTCACAGCGTATAACCATTCAAAGATATGTCCTTCAGCTGCAAGTGCCGCGATGCGAAGACCTGGTGCTAACGTTTTACTAAATCCTTTTAAATATATAACATGACCATTTGTATCAAAGCTTTTTATTGGAGGGGGAATTTTAAAATCCTCAAAATAAATTTCTCCGAAAGAATCATCCTCAATAATGAAGAAGTTATATAGCTCTGCTAGTTCTACAAGTTCCATTCTTCTTTCTTTACTCATTACTGTGCCCGTTGGATTCTGAAAAGTAGGATTCACATATAACAAAACAGGATTCTTTCTTTGACAAATATCATCGATTAAATCTGAGCGAATGCCATTGTTATCAAGACTAACAGGGATAATTTGAACTCCTTTATTAACAAATACATCAAGCGACGCTCCATAACACGGACTTTCTACTAACACTATGTCTCCAGGCTTTAATAATGTTTGGGCGATTAAATCGATTCCTTGCTGGGCACCACTTGTAATTAATAAT
Organism: Bacillus sp. FSL E2-0195; assembly: GCF_038003645.1. Taxonomy (NCBI): domain Bacteria; kingdom Bacillati; phylum Bacillota; class Bacilli; order Caryophanales; family Bacillaceae; genus Bacillus; species Bacillus sp. FSL E2-0195. Next base: position 2,499,867 of record NZ_JBBOPN010000001.1, read on the forward strand.
TGAGATGGATCTGTAACTACTTGTTGGTGTTCTTTTAAGTAGTTTGTTATTTCCACTCTAAGTTCTTTGTCACCTTGAACAGGTCCGTATGTTGCCAGTATCATTTGATCCTTATTAAGTAATTTGTGCATTTCATCTGAAAGAAACGGATTTGGTAATAAACGTGGATAAAGGACAGCCTGTGAAAAATCAAAATATTTACGATGTTGGTTCATTACATATTGAGAACGCATAACATTAATGGATTTCGTTTGTTGCCATTGATATGGAATTGGTTTGAAATCTTTGTTCACACGTTTATGTATATAGGCACCTTTTCCTTGTTCAATTCGTATATAACTTTTCGTTTCTAACTGTTTATAAGCTTTACGAACAGTTAATAAACTAATTTGCAAATCATCGGCCATAGAACGTAAAGAAGGGAGGTAATCGCCATGTGAAAGCATCCCGCTTTGAATTCTCTCAACAATTTGCATATAAATTTGTTGGTAATATGGTATGTTGGATTCTTTACGTAGTACTATCTTCATAGAATCACCTGTTTTTCTTTTTAATTTAATTAAAGCGAAAAATAGTCTGACAATCAACTATATTTTTATTCAACTGTTATATGCTCGGATACACTGTTATACACCATATCCTCTATACTCATTTCAAGAGTAAAAAGGAGGAAGCAAAATGGTCATTTTAAATTATATTTTAGTATGTATTATTTTTGGAACGACATTTTTAACGATAAAAATTGGAATAGAAGCGGGGGCACCACCATTATTTTCAGCTGGAATTCGTTTCTTTTTGGCGGGCCTTATTCTCATTATTATTTTTAAATTAAAGCGAAAGGATATTATGCCTTACTTATTATCGAAACGTATTATATATGCTGGTTTTTGTTTAACATTTATGACATTCGCGACCCTTTACTGGGCTGAACAATATATTTCTTCTGGATTAGCTGCAGTTCTATCTGCAACAGCCCCAATGATGATTTTGCTATTACAATCAAAGAGAAATAAAACAAAATTGCAAAAAGAACAACTTGTTGCTTTAGTTATAGCACTTACAGGAGTTTTGTTTATATCTTTACCTGGCATGCATCAAGAACTTACTTTCATATGGAGTATCGCTTGCCTTGTTATATTAGTAGGAGAGTTGTTTTATGGAATAGGTTCTATTCGTTCTAAAGTGATACTTTCAGATTTACCTAACGTATCACCATTTCTCATTAACGGCATTCAAATGTTTTATGGAGGAGTTTTGTTGTTAATTGTATCTATCGTAATGGAACAGCCTAATCTAACAGTCTTAACATCTTGGAATGTACAATGGCCAATTTTATATCTCATATTTGTAGGATCAATCGGTGGGCACGGTTTATATTATTGGCTCTTATCAAAAACAAATCCAATATTTCCATCAACATGGTTGTATGTATCTCCATTAATCGCTGTTATTGTAGGTTATTTTGTATTAGGAGAACCATTAAATCCTGCAATGGGAATTGGAGCTTGTTTAATCTTGATTGGTGTATTTTTAGCGAATCGTTCTACGCTGGGCGTTTATTTTAAGCAAGGGAAGTTATTGAAGAAAGAAATGTAAATAATACAAATGGAATCATTGGACTATTAAGTTAATAAAAGTTTATTACTTTATCAACTTAAAAAGCATGTTACTACTGACTTGTAACATGCTTTTTATTTTTACACATTAAGTTTAACATAATTTGCTTAGTAATTAACGAACGATGTACTTTACGAACAGTGTACGTTATGTTATAAATAAAACAAGTAATTCAATAAAATATAAGGTGTGATAAATGATGGAAAGAAAAAATAAAGGAGAAAAACGTATTGCAATTATAGGTGCTGGACCAGGAGGTTTAACATTAGCTCGTATATTACAGAAACATGGTTTAAAATGTGTCGTATATGAAAGAGAAACATCACCATGGATTCGGCAACAAGGAGGTTCATTAGATATTCATCATGATTCCGGACAAGAGGCGCTTAAAGAAGCAGGATTGTTAGAACAATTTAATGAACTTGCTAGATATGAGGGAGAAGATTTTCGTTTATGTGATAAGAACGGGAAAATATATTTAGATGAAGTAGCGGATCCTAATTGCGGAGATCGTCCAGAAATTGATCGAGGCACTTTACGTGAGTTACTTTTAAATTCTGTTGATCCGCAATGTATACATTGGGGCTATAACTTAACAAAAGCCATTCCTGTAGAAAATGGTATACATGAACTTCATTTTGAAAATGGACATGTAGACACTGTTGATTTAGTGGTAGCAGCAGATGGTGCCTTCTCTCGAATTCGTCCACTTGTCACAAATTCTATACCGCAATATACTGGTATTAGCATGGTAGAATTGAATTTGAAAAATGTAACGAAAAATCATCCTCAGATGGCGAAATTTAATCGACGTGGCAAAGTATTTGCACTTGCGGAGCATAAAGGAATTCTTGCGCAATTAAATGGAGATGACAGTATTCGCGTGTATTTAAGTTTTAGAATAGATAAAAAATGGCTTGATAATTGTGGAATTCCATTTAAAAATTTAGAAGAAGCAAAACATCAACTTCTACAATATTTCGAAGACTGGGATGAAACACTTAAAAATTATATTAGATGTGCAGATGGTGCGATTTTTCCTAGACGAATTTATATGTTACCTGTTGGACTAACTTGGAAAAGTAAGCCTGGTGTTACTTTAATTGGTGATGCTGCACATTTAATGTCTCCATTTGCTGGAGAAGGTGTGAATCTAGCGATGCGTGATGCGGCAGAACTTGCATTATCTATTGTAAAACATGATAATTTGAACGAGGCAATTGAAAATTACGAAGAAAAAATGTACGATTATTCTTCTCAATCCGCTGAAGTGTCAAATGATAATCTTGAGATTTGTTTCTCGGAGGATGCTACTATGAAAATGTATAATCTTATGAATCAACTTCATGAGCAACAATAAAAATATATTTACTAAAGGAGAACTATGGAAGAGCAAACGAATACAATTACTAGTCGTCGTTCACGACCAGCAAAAGAACCGTTAAGTAAGGAAATCATTGTTAAGACTGCTTATGACCTATTAGAGTCTGAAGGTATTTCTGGCCTTAGTATGCGTAAAATTGCAAAAGTATTAGATACAGGTCCGTCTTCTTTATATGTATACGTAAAAAATGCTGATGAATTAAGAGCGTATGTATTAGATTATGGTCTAGGGAAAATTGAAATAACAGATGAGAAAAATGAACCATGGAAAAAAGAACTATTTACACTTGTACATTCATATTTTCGAATTTTATTCGACTCTTCTGGAATGGCAGAATTAGCTTTAATGACAATTCCAATTGGGCCAAATTCTTTAGCCCTTACTGAACAGATTTTGCGTCAATTACATGAAGGTGGAGTTAATGCAAGAGCATCAGCATGGGGAGTAGATATTTTACTGTTATATGCTGCTTCGGTCGCATATGAACAAACAGCTCGCAAAGAAAAAGGTACCACTCTTGACCCAATTCGTGCTTCGTATGAGGCTTTAGATACAGCAAGGTATCCAATGATTGTAAGTCTAAAAGAAGATATGTTATCTGGTGGAGAAGAACGATTCCGCTGGGGATTAGAAGTTGTTTTGCAAGGTATTTTACATACGCAATAATATAATTAGTTTAAAACAGAGAGCTAGTTGAGCGGCACTCTGTTTTTTTTGAAAGAAAAATATGATACCTGTGTCTACAAACTACATTGTTAATGAATTTCAATATCTCTTTTTACACGATAGTAATAGACAACTTACACAATATAACCAGAAGTTAAAGAATTGGTTGGAATCCCTATATGTCAAAGGATAGATTTATTTTTAGGTGAAATTGATTATTTAGAAGCTAAAGTTTTTGGAATAAAAGGTGACAAAAGAATTGTTAGAAAGCAAGTAATAACATTAAAAGATTTTGTACCAGACTATTTAATTATAGATAAATTCATGCTGAGACTTTTTATAACCACCGAGGGATATATTGAAGGTGAGAGAAAGGAGCTACTTTTATGGTAATTAAAATAAAGATAAAAATATGAAGCGAGAAAATGAGGGTTTTATTTTTATAGAATAAAAAACACACTAGGTCTTTATATCCTAGTGTGTTTTTGTAATTAATTCACTTTTTTTATAAAACCTTTATAATGACGCTTCACAAGTTGACTTTCTAACGTCTTCATCGTTTCTAATGCAACACCTACGATGATTAGTAAACTTGTACCACCGATTTGAGCAGATGGTGGTAATGTAGCGATTTTTGTAAATACAAGTGGTAATATTGAAATTGCTCCTAAGAAAATCGCACCGATAAATGTTAAACGGTATAAAATTTTTGTTACATACTGTTCTGTAGATTTACCTGGGCGAATACCCGGGACATATCCGTTTTGCTTTTTCAAATTCTCAGCCATTTGTTCAGGATTTACTTGAATAAACGCGTAGAAATATGTGAAGGCAACGATAAGACCCACATATAGTGTCATTCCAAATGGATGTGCAAAATCAAGATTCGCAATTATCCATTTAGATACGCTTGAATCAGGGAAGAGCTGCGCAATTGTACGCGGCGTCATTAAAAAGGCTGAAGCAAAGATAACAGGAATTACACCTGCACTATTTACTTTAAGAGGTAAATGAGTATTTTTTGCTCCTTGATATTGATTGTTTCCTGAAACAGCTTTTGCATATTGAATCGGTATTTTTCGAACAGCTTGTTGAATGTAAATAACACCAACAACTATCGCTAAAATTACGAGTCCAATTAAAACCATTTTTATTATGTGCATAAATAACTGATCGCCTGCGTTTTGGAATTGTTGCAAATAAATTTGATTAGCGACATTCGGAATCGCCGCAACAAGTCCTGCGAAGATAATCATTGAGATTCCATTACCAACGCCATTAGCGGTAATTTGTTCACCTAACCAAAGTAAAAATGCAGTACCAGCAGTTAAAACTGTCGCAATAAATAAGTATGTAGTCCAGCTTTGATCTGTAATTAATTGTCCACCTGCTATATTATTAAAACCATAAGACATCCCAATGGATTGTATGAATGCGAGAATGATTGTAAAGTAGCGAGTAAATTGAGCTGATTTCTTACGGCCCATTTCTCCTTGCTTTGCCCATTCTGTAAATTTAGGTACAACGTCCATTTGTAGTAATTGTACAATGATAGAAGCTGTAATATATGGTGTGATACCTACAGCAAAGATTGAGAAGTGTTGCAGTGCTCCTCCGCCAAATACGTTCAGCATACCTAAAACGTTGGCTTGATCTTGTACTTTTAATACCTCTGCGTTAGTATGAGGAACTGGAATAAACGTGCCAATTCGAAAAACAATTAGCATCGCTAGTGTAAAAAGAATTTTGTTTCTTATCTCAGCTACTCTCATGAAATTTGAAATCGTACGAAACATTATGTCGCCTCCTATATTTTTATCAGTTCAAAACTGATTATTATATCCCGATGAAGTAACCACAAACCTCCTTCCGCATTAAATTCATTTGACAAATGGAATTTTATACATTTTGTAGTTTTCACGGATATAAAAATATAAGGTGTTATACAAGCGATTTATTAACTTTTCGTAATCATTCAATACCCATAATATAACTAATAAATTAACAAATGTACATACATAAGCATTAAAAATGAATGAATAGGTTGATTTTTTACATATATTTAATGCTAGATTGATAATTAGGAACGTTTTATGTAGTTATATTGAAAGGATTCCGTTGAAAGTATTATGATGTAGCTGTAGCGCATAATAACCTCAAGGAAATCTTCAAGGATGTTGAGAGAACTCATACATTTCAGCATGAATTAGAGAACCTACTAAAGAAAGAAAAGATTGGATTGGAATAATAGTGAAGGAAAATCTTTTTTCCATAGAGAATATTTCTAGCGTAGGAATTTAAGTATGTAGGTTCTAGCGAAAGGGGAATTCACATGAATACATTTGTAAATGACACGTTTTATGAAACTAGAAATCAATTATTTGAGGAAATTACTTTGTTAAGTGATGCTCAATTTAATAGGAAACCAGATAAGGATAAATGGAGTATAGCACAAGTTTGTCATCACTTAGTTTTATTAGATGAGAGAGTTATAACAGTTATTTCATCGGGATTAAAAAAGATGGATAGTATCTTAAATGAGCGTAAAGAAATTCACACTATTTTATTAGATAGATCGATAAAATTTATAGCCCCAGAAATGATTGAACCAAGTATAGAACCATTTGAAGTGCAGCAAATGGTTGATTTGTTAAACGACTCTAGAAAAGAATTGATGCGTTTCCTGAGTACAATAGAAGATGAATCTATATTAGCGAAAAAATCAGTGACGCATCCAGCTCTTGGAGAATTACTTCTTGATCAGTGGATAGAACTGATCTATTTGCATGAACAGCGTCATATAGAACAAATTAAAGAGATAAAATTGCTTTGTGGAGTTGAAAAGTAAAAATCATTATCTATTTATTGAGCGATTTGGGATAGCATCAAGGGTTCGAGTGATAAAATACAAGTCCTGATTAAAATTATGATGAATTTAGTTGAAAGCAACCAATAAGCAGAAAAAAAATACGAAACTAGCAGATTTTACTCCTGAAGAGGAAACGAACATTTGAAAAAAATCTGAATCCGATTTGCTGTATAAGTGTAACCCCGTCTTAAATGAAGAGCGGGGTTATTATTTTTGGAAGTGATCTCAGTATTTTCATATAGAAGGAAAAAATTAGAAATAAAATCCGAAAATGAGTTGCATGTCCAAAATTTTGAAAGTACATATACATCTACCGTTGGTTTAGCGCCCTTCACACGTTGGAGGAAGAAGTATTTTATTAGAAAATGATAAAATACTATTCTGTTAGGGGATATATGCATTTTATTCTCTATATTTTCACAGCAAAACCAACTACAAAATTATCTTTTATAGTTGAATTTCTCTGAATAATAAGTTAAATTTTAAAGTTCAAGCAACTTTATGACAGTACAAAAAGGGGAGAAATATTGTTATTATGCAAAAAATGAAATGGAAGAACTATGTATGCAATTTTATTATTCTTATGCTTCTTGTAACAGCAGTAACAGTCAAACCAGCTATTTCTAAGGCTGAGGAATCTAATGTTAATATTACATTGTTAGGTACTGCAGATATTCATGGTAGATTTATGCCTTGGGATTATGCGCTTGATGGAGCAAATATGAGTGGAAGTTTGACGCAGCTTTATACGGTTATAAAGAAGGTACGTCAAGAAAATCCAAATACCATATTAGTAGATGCCGGGGATACAATTCAAGGAAACTCAGTAGAATTATTCAACGATAAGCCACAATCGCCAATGATGGTAGCAATGAATACAATGGGATATGACGCCTGGGCATTTGGAAATCATGAATTCAACTTTGGATTAGATACATTGAAAAAAGTTAGTGAGCAATACAAGGGAAAGACGTTAGCAGGAAATATTTATAAGGAAAATGGAGAGCGTTTTCTTCCTGCATATACGATTGTTGAAAAAGGTGGAATTAAAGTCGGGATTATTGGTATGAATACACCAATGATTAGTGATTTTGAAAAAGGGACAGATCATTTGGATGGTTTAGTAGTGAAAAATCCAGTAGAAGAGACAAAAAAGGCTATTAAAGAATTAGAAGATAAAGTAGATGTAATGGTAGGGGTTATGCATATGGGACTAGAAAATGAGAATGGAATCCCAGGTACTGGTGTTCAAGATATTGCGAATGCTTGTCCGGAACTAAGCGCTATTTTTGCGGCTCATATGCATAAACTTGTAAAAAAAGAAGTTGTAAATGGCGTAATTATTACAGAACCAGATAAATACGGAACGCATATTTCACGTATTGACCTTACTTTTACAAAGCAAGATGGGAAGCTTGTTTTAAAAGATAAAACAGCTACCGCTATACCTGTAAAAAATGCTGATGGAACTACAGTATTATCTGATTCTACACTTGAAGAAACACTAACACCTTTTCATGAGTATGCGAGAGGAGATGCAAATGTTGTAGTCGCCCAATTAAAGGGTAGAAACCTTGTTCCTGAAAATGAAATAAAGGGTATTCCAAGTGTGCAGATTCAAGAGACACCTTTATCAGATTTCTTTCATGAAGTCATGCTCCATTACAGTAAGGCGGATGTAGTAGCCCATCAAATTGATAATGATTATGCCCGTTTGGATATAGGTCCTATAAAGAAGAAAGATATTGCTTATAATTATCAATATGCTTTGGGAGAAATTACAGTATATAAGATAACTGGAAAAGATTTAAAAGACTATATGGAATGGGCAGCAGGATATTTTAACTCATCTCGTGCCGGAGATGTAACAGTTAGCTTTGATAAAAATCGTCGTGCGTCTAAATACAGTACGAACGATTTCTTTGGAGGCGTAAAATACGAAATTGACTTAACAAAACCATATGGTAGTAGAATTACAAATTTACGCTCTATTCGTACAAATAAACCAATCAAAATGAGCGATGTTATGACGCTAGGAATGAATGCGTATAGAATGGAGGCTCTTCAGGCAAAAGGGGGAGCTTTAGAGGGACGTAAATTTGAACAAACTTGGTCATCTAAACAAGAGAATGCATTCGGAGAAACAGGTGGAACCATTCGTAACCTTGCTATTACATATTTAAAAGAGGTAAAGAACGGTGTATACACGCCAAAAGTTATGCATAATTGGAAAATTACTGGTGTAGATACACATTCTTCAGAGCATAAGGCTGTAGTTGATCTTGTAAATAAAGGGATTTTAGAAATCCCAAAAACAGAAGATGGAAAATATACAAATATAGCATCTATAAATACTAAAGATTCAATTACAAAAGAAGAGATTGTAGCACTCTCACAAAAAGCTAATATTAATCCAAATCAGTTTAATCATGTAAAAAGAAAAGGTGAATTTTACAAAAAACTTAGTAGGATAATTAAATAAATATAAAAAAGATGGCTCTCGTGCAAAAAACTATTAAACTTGGACATACCATTATCCTAAAAAAGTTTGTGATCGGTATGGAAATATAGAGAATCATCGGTAAAAAATCCCCTGAATCGCTTTAAAAATTTAGGGGATTTTTCATTTGAATAATTATTGTTTCATTTCTCACTATGTATATTTATAATATGCTTTAAAAGAACATACCTTAAGTTAATAACATGCAATAGATATGTCCTTTTCTATATTTAAATGGGGAGACAAAAATATCTTTGAAAGATATTTTTGACAAGATAAAAAAGCCTGAAACTCATATAAGACTTCAGCAGTCTCAAAACGTTACAATCCATGCAGCTATAGACATAAATAACAAAATTATATTGAAAAATCTAACTTGTATATGCGTTGCCTCACTAAAGTATTTATCTACTATTCTTAAAATAGTAAAGAGTGGTTTTTTATGTTGTTAATAAGATATAAGTGTACTTTGATTAGAATGAATATAGATAATTAACGACTAACCAATTGGATGAGCACCTAAAAGGGCTCATTTTTTATTTTATCGACCACATATATGTAATTTTGCATAATATTACATAAATTTTGTATTTTCTCTTTTTTTCGACATAAATAGACAGTATACTTTGTACAAGCTTTCTATTTCAAAAATTATACGAGGTGAAAAAATGAAAAACACAAAGACATTAACTAAAGTAGCATTAACAACAGGATTAGCTTTAACAGCTGTGGCACCATACGGAATAGGTCATGCAGAGGAAACAGATCAACTTCAAGTTCAAATTCAGGAGGACTCATTCCGTTCAGGTGAACTTACACAACCGTCACAAAAAACACCAGAGAATGTAGTAAAAGATGCTCTTAAGGAGAAAGCTGAACAAGCTCTTTCTCCAAATCAAGTCAATGGAGAAACAGGAGTAGATTATAAAGTTCTTCAAAAACGTGGTTCGTATGATGGAACAACACTTGTGCGTATGCAGCAAACATACGAAGGAAAAGAAGTATATGGCCATCAATTAACTGCACACGTAGATAATAACGGTGTTATTAAAAGTGTTTCAGGCGATAGCGCGCAAAATTTAAAACAAGAAGAATTGAAAAAGCCTATTAATCTATCAAAAGATGAAGCGAAACAATATATTTATACGAAATACGGGAACGATATCAAGTTTATTTCTGAGCCAGAAGTTAAGGAAGTTATTTTTGTTGATGAAAATAATGGACAAGCTAGCAATGCATATCAAGTTACATTTGAAGCGGCAACACCAAACTATGTTTCTGGAACTTATTTAGTAAATGCACAAAATGGTGATATGTTAAAAAATATGGTACAAGAATCTAACTTAAAAGCAAGTGAAAAACTAGTTGGAGCTTTAAAGGAAAGTAAAAAAAGTAGTCTTACATCATTAACTGGAACAGGAAAAGATGATTTAGGTATATCTCGTTCATTTGGTATTTCTAAACAAAGTAATGGTAAATATGCACTTGCTGATTATACAAGAGGGCAAGGAATTGAAACATATGATGTGAATTACAGAGATATTACTAAAGAAGAAAGCTATTATCCTGGTACACTAGCAACCAGCACTTCAACAACATTTAACGATCCAAAAGCAGTAAGTGCTCATTATTTAGCAACAAAGGTATTTGATTTTTATAAAGATAAATATAAGCGTAATAGTTTTGATAATAAGGGACAAAAGGTAGTTTCAGTTGTACATGCTTGGGATTCTGAAGATACGAACGATCCGAAAAATTGGCAAAATGCATTAAGTGCTAATAATGGAAGTATGCTTGTATATGGCGATCCTATTGTCAAGGCATATGACGTAGCTGGACATGAATTTACACATGCTGTTACTTCTAGCGAATCTAATCTTGAATATTACGGTGAACCTGGTGCGATTAATGAAGCGCTATCTGATATTATGGGAACATCTATTGAGAAATACGTAAATAATGGAAGCTTTAACTGGACAATGGGAGAACAAACTGGATCTGTTTTCCGTGATATGGAAAACCCAGCTTCTGTTCCATCTTCACTTGGAGTACCTTATCCAGATGATTACAGTGAATTTAACGATTTTAATGGATGGGATCAAGGCGGCGTTCATTTTAATTCAAGTATTATTAATAAAGTTGCGTATCTCATTGCAAAAGGTGGAACTCATAACGGAGTAACTGTTAAAGGAATTGGTGAAGATAAAATGTTTGATATTTTCTATTATGCAAATACAGATGAATTAAACATGACATCTAATTTCAAAGAATTGAAATCAGCATGTATTCGAGTGGCAACTAATAAATATGGGGCGAATACAGCTGAAGTTCAAGCAGTGCAAAAAGCATTTGATGCAGCAAAAATTAAGTAAGTTAGAAATATAGTTTTCATTCATATATTAATACATTATGAAAATCAGCTAATGTCATTTTAAGGATATTAGCTGATTTTTTACGTAGCAATGTATTAGTGAAAATAAAATTACTAAGCAATAATCAGGCATCTATCTTCAATAAGTTACGACAAATATATAAGATTTCAAGGATATAAAAACAGAAAATTAATAATATATTGACCTTTTAATAGTAAGTGCTATAAAATGAAAGCGATAACAAACGATTGCTTTAAAATGATTTCCCTGATCTTATAGTATTTACAAATATAAGAAGGAATAAACAAATCTATTTTTTTGAGTTTTAATGCAAACGTTTTCGTAAGGGTTGTTTCCATCTTATATTTGATTTTCGTATAAAAGATCATTGAAATACATACGTAAAAATAGCCAATATGGAGGTGAAGTAAAAGAGATTCCTAGATTAATTTAAACCGTGTTTCGTAGTATGAGCATAATAAATTGTTCGTAATATTTAAAGAAAGGGTGTATGGGGTGCAAATTACAAAAAAATTAATTAACAAATCGTTTTTATTACTTACCATAATCGTTATGTTATCATCTGTTTTCTCTTTTCAGAGTGTGAAGGCAGTTTCAAATTCGAAAACAACTGAAGTTATCATTCATTACAAAGAGAAATCTGGAAATACAAAAGACTGGAATCTTTGGGTATGGGGAGAAAATGCAAACGGTAAATCTTATGAATTTACTGGTGAAGATGAATTTGGAAAATACGCTAAGATAAAAATAGATGGTGACTATAATCGTGTAGGGTTTATAGTTCGTACCAATGAATGGGAAAAAGATGGAGGTGATCACTGGGTTGAAAATATAAGGGATGGTCGTGCTGAAGTATGGATCCTTTCGGGTGATGAAAAAGTATATGATTCTAAGCCTTCTTCGGATCTCTCAATTCAAAAAGCTACTATTGATAGTTTTAATGAAATTACTGTAACGACTAATGTTCCGTTTAATAGTAAGGAACAGAAAATTGAAATTGAAGGCGTTAAAATTAAGGGAATTAGTCCTTATGATAAAAATAGTGGAGATATTACTAATAAGGTTAAAATAATTACGGAACAGAAAATTGATTTAAAACAAACATACAAAGTTAAAATAGCAAACTTAGCTGATGCGAATACTGAAATCGGTAAAGTCATTCGTAGCGAGGAATTTGATAATTTATTTTATTATGGTGGTAATGATTTAGGGAATATATATACTCCGCAACATACAAAGTTCCGTTTATGGGCTCCTACTGCGAGTGAAGCGAAGTTAGTTACATATAAAAAATGGAGCGATAAAATAGGTACTGAAATAAACATGAAACAAGGTGAAAAGGGAACTTGGAAAGCAGAACTTAAAGGGAACCAAAAAGGTCTCTTTTATACGTATAAGGTGAAAATTGGGGATAAGTGGACTGAAGCGGTTGATCCGTATGTGCGTGCTGCTTCTGTAAATGGAGATAAAGGTGCAGTTGTTGATTTAGAAGAAACAAATCCGAAAAAATGGAAAGCAAACAAAAAACCGAAATTTAAAAATCCGGAAGATGCTATTATTTATGAATTGCATGTACGCGATCTTTCCATCCAACCTGAAAGTGGTATTAAGCAAAAAGGAAAATATTTAGGTGTAACAGAAAAAGGAACAAAAGGGCCTGAAGGTGTAAAAACAGGACTTGATCATATGAAAGATCTTGGTGTTACTCACGTTCAGTTTTTACCGATATTTGATTATGCTTCAGTAAATGAAGAGAATTTAAATGAACCACAATATAACTGGGGATATGACCCGGAAAATTTCAACGTCCCAGAGGGCTCCTATTCTACAAATCCTTTTGAGCCAACTGTTCGAATAACTGAATTAAAGCAAATGATTCAAACATTGCATGATAATAATCTTCGTGTTGTGATGGACGTAGTATATAACCATATGTATAATGCCGCTGAATCAAATTTTCATAAGTTAGTTCCAGGTTACTATTATCGTTACAATGAAGACGGAACATTAGCAAATGGAACTGGAGTAGGGAATGATACCGCTTCAGAACGAAAGATGATGAGAAAATTTATGGTAGATTCCGTCACATACTGGGCAAAAGAATACAATTTAGATGGGTTCCGTTTTGATTTAATGGGTATTCATGATTATGAAACGATGAATGAGATACGTAAAGCTGTTAATCAAATTGATCCTTCTATTATTCTGCATGGAGAAGGCTGGGATTTAAATACACCTCTTGCAGCTGAATTGAAAGCAAATCAAAAAAATGCGGAGAAAATGAAAGGGATTGCTCATTTTAACGATAATATTCGTGATGGATTGAAAGGTAGTGTATTTGAGGAGAAAGAAAATGGTTTTGTAAATGGAAAGCAAAACATGGAAGACCGTATTAAAAAAGGCATTACAGCCGGTATTGACTATGATACAAATTCGTCTACTTATCAAGATCCGGAGCAGGTGCTAACTTATGTGGAAGCACATGACAATCATACTTTATGGGATAAACTTGAGTTGACTAATTCAGGTGACAGTGAAGAAATGCGAAAACAAATGCATAAATTATCTTCTTCTATTTTATTAACATCACAAGGTATTCCATTCTTACATGCAGGACAAGAGTTTATGCGCACAAAATATGGTGATCATAATAGTTACAAATCTCCTGATTCTATTAACCAGATGGATTGGTTACGCCGTGCAGCATTTAATAATGAAGTAGAGTATATGAAGGGCTTAATAGATTTACGAAAAAAAAACCCAGCTTTTCGTATGACTTCTGCAGAGCAAATTAAAAAGTATGTAGCTTTTATCGATGTTCCCAAAAATGTTGTAGCTTATACAATAGATGGAAAGGGAAGTGGGAATAAAAGCGAATACTTTATGGTGGCTCACAATGCAAATAGGGAAGCCGTTGACATAACACTTCCATCGAAAGGTCCATGGAAAGTGCTAGTAAACGAGAATCAGGCGGGAAGTAAAACACTTTACGTTGTCCATGACAATAAAATTAAAGTTCCTGCATTAAGTTCACTAGTTTTAAAAACAGAGAAACCGATTAAATAAAAGCAAATAATGTGAAAGTATATACTGAATTGAGCAAATTGAATAGGGATTACAAATGAAAAAAGCGAAGTGAAGGTTGTTTTCACTTCGCTTTTAAAGTTAATGTAGTATAATTTCACATACTGTAATTATATTACAATTTAATAACGGAAATAGACAAGAGATTATTGCTATTGTAACAGTAGGGGAGGAGGTACCTTTGTATTTATTTATAAAATTATCTGAAATACATTCTTAATTTATATAATTTTTAATATACATTCGAACATCTAACGAGCTAGATGTTCGAGTTATATTAATTCCTACAAATCGTTCGAAAAATAACAAAGGCGTAAAAGTATATGGAATTAAAATAGAGAAAAGACACCTAAAATGGTGTCTTTTCTCTATTTTAAATACGATATGTTAATAACTCACTTGTATGTAATAGTATGTGCATTTTTACACTAACTTCTAAAGAAAAATTTCAAATTCTTTTCTTAATCTATTTGTAATAAATCTCATTAGAAAATTTTATCGCTATAACAAATAAAACTTTCTCAATATTATTTTGTTTAATAACTATTTCCATCTGCTTTCCAATCCATTACAATAATTTCACATTGAAAATACATGGAAATTCTCAATGTTCCAAATGGTTTATACCTTATAGGATTACTATGGTAAAGGATGTAAAATGTCTAATAAAAAATCATTTTTTATGACGAAATAAAAAATTTCAATGAAGAAAAAGTTATTTCATTATTCTCAAGTTACGTTGAAGTACATGTATTTATAATCACTATGAAACAAAGGGCAGAATCTAAGGACTATTTTTGTAGATTAGAAAATTGTATTTTAAAAATAAGTAAAACGTTTATGGAGGGTTATATGAGCGAGCAAATTTATTACTGGTCTCCTATTAAGCATTGGGAGAAGTTGCATAATGAAATTTTGATAGGAGAAACAAGATTTACAGGCGTTTTGTCTGAGTGGTTTCCTGAGTTTTATTTTTTTACTCAAAAAGGTGTGAAAATTAGTGAACTAGTAGAGCACTTTTCGTTAGGAAATGTAGAAGAGACACAAAAAACAGTAGAGCTTATGATAAAAAATCGTGTGTTAGTAAGTAACATATTACACCCAAGAGAAGTATTTTCCACACAAGAAAAGATTTTTCCGAATCCATATAGCAACCAGATTCGCTTTTCTAAAGAAGATTTAGATAAGTATATGAGTGAACAATTGAATCGAACACACCATGCTGTGCGGTCAACCGAAATTCAACTTGAAACAACAAATGAGTTACCCACTATAATCAAGGAACGTAGGTCTTGTCGCCAATTTGATATGAAAAAACATATTAGTTTTTTAGAATTTTCCCAATTCATATCAACTCTAAAACAGGTTAGGAAAGAACATATATACTATCATTACGCAAGTGCAGGCGGACTCTACCCTATTGATATCTTTATTTATATAAAACCAAAACGTATAGAAGGTATGAAAGCTGGGTTTTATTATTATAACCCAGCAAAAAACTGTCTTGTGATTGTAAATAATATTGATCAAGTAATCAAAAGTGATCATGAGTTAATTAACCAAGATTTATTTACTCAGTCTGCCTTTTCAGTTTATTTGGTTTATAATGCGAACGCTTCCATCCCGAAATACGGTTCAGATGGATATTTATTTGCTTGTATTGAGTCTGGTATTATCACTGCTACCTTAAATATGGTGGCTGAGACATTGAATTTAGGCGTTTGTTCAGTTGGTCATATGAAATTTGAAGAGATTCAGCAATTTTTATGTTTGGATAACCATCAAGTATTTCTCCATGGGCTTGAAGTTGGCTTGAAAATTAACGAATAGATGAAATGAATATTAGGGGGATAAAGATAAAAATGCACATTAAAGATCGAAGTTCGATTCATGAAAATAAAGGGGTAGAGGCGTTTTGGAAAGAGCAGTTATCTTCCGAGGTTCTCGATTTTTCTGTATTTAATAGCGGTTACCAACTAAATAAAGAAAATCCTTACGAGCACGTTCAAGTCATAATGAATGTAGAGTTTAGTAAAAGTATACAAAAAGTAATTAAGTCTCAAGATTTATTATTATTTAGCTGGTTACAGGCCGCGTTAAGGATTTGTTTGGCACACTATACAGATCAAGAAAGGATTACTATTGGTATTCCTGTAATTGAAAAGAATATTGAACAAAGCGAGAATCTTAATAAGTTGATTCCTTTAGGAAGTGAAATCTATCCGCATCACAGCTTTAAACAAGTAGTAAATCAGATTGAACAAACGACTTTATTCGGGTATGACAATCAGAGTTATCCACTCTCTGAATTATTAGCGAAACACCATTTAACTCCTTTTCAAATTGTTATTGGGATGGAAGGATTACATAATAAAAATTTGATAGAAGAATATGCAGAGAATAATTTAGCCATCTGGATACAAAGAGAATGGAATGAAATACATAATGAATTTGAAATTCAAATTTCTTTCAAGTCTCATTCATTCTCTTCTTTGCAACAGTTTGCAAATTCATATCTTTATGTTTTAAAGCAAGTGTCAACAAATTCGAATTTGGCTGTGAAAGATATTTGTATCATTTCAGAAGAAGAGAAAGAGTTGCTAGAAGAATTGAATCAAGGTCAGGCGGACATAGAATTGTCTCAATCATTTCAAAATTTGTTTGAGGAACAAGTGTTAAAAACCCCAGATCAAATTGCTGTTGTTTGTAATGATCAATCTTTGACATATAGAGAATTGAATAAGAAAGCAAATCAATTGGCCTCTATTCTTCAAAGTAAAGGTGTTTCCAAAGAAAGTATTATTGGGGTTATGGTAGATCGGTCATTGGAAATGATCATTGGCATGGTGGGGATTTTAAAAGCAGGAGCAGCGTATTTACCAATCGATCCTAACTATCCAAATGAACGAATTGAATATATGTTACAAGATAGTCAAGCGAAATGTTTACTGAGCAAGCGAACAGAAGTAGAATTGCCGCAATTTGCGGGTGAAGTGCTGTATCTTGATGAGGAATATCTCTTCCAAGGTGAGGAAAGTAATTTAGTTCGAGAAAGTTATCCTAATGATTTAGCTTATGTTATTTACACATCGGGATCGACAGGGAATCCAAAAGGGGTAATGGTAGAACAGAAATCTCTTGTCCATTTTTTAAGTGTAATGAGAGAAAAAGTAAAAGATAATCAGTCATTCTTGTTTCTTGCTAGTGTATCTTTTGATATCTCCTTGTTAGAAATATGTCTGCCTTTAACACAAGGTTCGAAAGTAGTTATTGCTACAGAGGATCAGTTCGCAACAAAAGAATTAGCTTATTTGGTCAAAGAACATAAGGTGGATTTATGGGAATCAACGCCATCGCGAATGGAAGTGATTTTGAGTGATCCAGAAGGGGCAAATTTTCTAAAAGATTTAAAATCTATTTTGTTAGCAGGAGAAGCATTTTCCATTGATTTGGTTGAAAAAATCCGATGCATCAGTGAAGCGACAATTTTAAATATTTATGGTCCTACAGAAACAACCATTTGTGCAACAGTAAAGGATTTGAGCTCTGCCAAAGAAGTTACGATTGGAAGTCCCAACCCGAATTATCATTCCTATATATTGAATAAGTATGGTCAATTAAAACCATTTGGAATTCCGGGTGAACTCTGCATTGGTGGCGTGGCGGTAGCACGAGGGTATCTTGGGAAATCTAAACTGACAGATGAAAAGTTTGTACCGAGTCCCTTTACGGCAGGAGAAATGATGTATCATACGGGTGATCTCGTTCGTTGGTTGCCTAATGGAGAACTTGAATATCTAGGTCGAATGGATCATCAAGTAAAAATTCGGGGATATCGGATTGAATTAAGAGAGATCGAAAGCCAGTTAAGGGAATATCCAGAAATAAACCAAGCTATCGTTGTTGATCAAGTATATGGAAATAGGAAATTATTAGCTGCGTACTATGTATCGGATAATAAGGTCTCTTTTGATGAAATCAGAAAATATTTAAGTGATAAATTACCTGAGTTTATGATTCCTGAAAAAATGATTCAGGTGGAAGAGATTCCGTTGAATCCAAATGGGAAAGTAGATAGGAAAAGGTTATTAGATATAACACAAACAGATTATGTATCAATTCCATACGTTGCCCCGCGCAATGAAATTGAACAAAAATTGGTGCATGCATGGGAAAAAGTTATGGAGATTGAGGGAATCGGTATTCATGATAATTTTTTTGCTTTAAAAGGAGAATCGATTAAAGCACTTCAGGTAATTAATCTATTAAGAAAAGACTGCTTAAAAATAAGTACAACAGATTTTTTTAAGCATCCCACGATTGCTCAACTTAGTACTTGTGTAAAGTTAGAGCATAAAACGGAAAACTTTGAAAATAGACCAACCCATGTTAAAGATTTGTCTAAGCCATTTCCCTTAACAGAGGTTCAGACAGCGTACATGTTAGGACGGAATTCACAGTTTGAATTAAGTGGTATTTCACCTCAAACTTATTTTGAATATGAAACAGAATTGAATATCAATCGTCTTTCAAAAAGTTTTCAAAAGGTAATTCAACGTCATCCGATGTTACGAGCTGTAATTTTACCAGAGGGAGAACAGCAAATATTACAAAGCGTTCCTGATTACGAGATTGAAATAGTAAGTCTCATAGATTTAGATGATAGGAATCAAAATGCTCGCTTACAAGAAGAACGTTCTCGAATGACTAATCATGTATTTCCTTTAGGGCAATGGCCTTTGTTTGAATTAAAAGCCTTTCTTTTAAAAGAAGACACGTATTTATTATGTTTTCGATACGATGCTTTATTAATGGACGGAGCAAGCATGAACATCGTTGGACAGGATTTGTTTCATTATTATTATAAACCAGAGCAAAGGTTAGAACCTCTATCTTTTGATTTTCAAGATTACATGTTTATCTATGATGAACTGGAACAAAGTACAGAATATAAAACAGCAAAAGATTATTGGACAAGTAAGCTTCCTGACTTTCCGTTTGCGCCTTCTTTGCTGTTAAAAAAGGATCCGGCAGAGATTGCTACTCCTAAGTTCCAATCACTTAATAAGATCCTGGACAATGAAATATGGACAAAGCTACGAAAGTTAGCACAAGAGAAAGAAGTAACTCCTTCGGCTCTGCTTTGTACAATATATAGTGATGTATTGGCATATTGGAGTAATCAACGTCGATTGGCAATTAATTTGACTGTATTTAACCGTTATCCTGTTCATGAAGAAGTAGAGCAAATTGTGGGAGATTTCACTTCACTCATCTTGTTGGATGTTGATGTGAATCCAGATCAATCTTTCTTTACTAGAGTAAAAGAAACGCAATCTACTTTATTAGATGGTCTCGAACATCGCCATTACGATGGAGTTAATTTCATTCGAGATTTTACTCGATATCATCAAATGACGCCAAAAGCAGTTATGCCAATTGTTTTCACTTCGATGCTAGCAGGTGCGGGGGCTTTTGCTTGGGAACAACTTGGTTCACTTCGCCATATTCATGCTCGGACTCCACAAGTGCATTTGGATAATGTGGTAATTGAAAAAAATGGAGAGTTATTAATTAGCTGGAACTATGTTGAAGAATTGTTTGATGTTGATGTGATAGAAGCGATGTTTCACCAATTTGTTGACTTATTGGAACAATTAGTGAAACAAAGTGACGTAACATCTTTGCAGATGAAAGAGTTAGACCATGCTTTAATTGAGCAATACAATGAGACAACAGAAAAAATACCGTCGACTACTTTAAATCAATTATTTACAGACCAAGTAAAACGTACACCGGATGAAGTAGCAGTAGTTTTTGAACAAGACTACTTAACATACTCGGAGCTTCATAAGCGCTCCAATCAAGTTGCGCACTTTTTAAAAGAACAAGGAATTGGTCTAGGTGACAAGGTTGGTCTTTTAGCACAAAGACGAGTTGACACAATTGTTAATATGATAGGTATTTTAAAAGCAGGTGCCGCTTATGTTCCGATTGATCCCGACCATCCTTCAGATCGCCAAACATATATTTTAGAAAATAGCTCATGCAAACTTTTATTAGAACCTAGTCTTTATGCAGAAAACCGCTTGTCATTATACACAACAGAAGATATGCCTGCTATTGCTGGTCCGGAAGATCTTGCCTATATTATCTACACTTCAGGAAGTACAGGAAAACCGAAAGGAGTAATTATTACTCACCAAGCGGTTGCAAATACCATTCAAGATATTAATCAAAAATATCAGGTAAATGAAGATGATCGTATTATTGGTATTTCTTCTATGTGTTTTGACTTATCTGTATACGATATTTTCGGAACGTTAAGCACAGGTGCAATGTTGGTAATGATTCGTGACCCAAGAGACATGCAAGAATTAATCCATACTGTCGAACGTAGAGGAATTACAATTTGGAATACAGTACCTGCAATTATGGATTTGGCATTAGATCAAGTAGGTTCTCATTTTGAACATTCTTCCTTGCGTTTAGTTTTACATAGTGGAGATTGGATTCCACTTTCTTTACCAGAAAAAATAAAACGACATTTTCCGATTGCGGAAGTAGTTTCACTCGGAGGAGCAACAGAAGCATCGATTTGGTCAATTTATTATCCGGTCAAACAGGTGGAATCGCATTGGAAAAGTATTCCATACGGGATTCCTTTGGCAAACCAAACGTATTATGTGTTGAACTATGAAAAGAAAATGTGCCCTGTTGGTGTAATTGGAGATTTATATATCGGGGGAGTGGGCCTTGCTAAAGGATATTTAAATGATGAACAGAAAACAAATGAAGCATTTGTATCACATCCTGATTTTGGTCTTATTTACAAGACAGGAGACTGTGGAAAAATGCATCCTGAGGGATATATTGAATTTTTAGGCCGCCAAGATTATCAAGTCAAAATTCAAGGATATCGAGTAGAGTTAGAAGAAATCGCCCATTGTCTTCTCACTTACAAACAAGTCGAACATGCAGTAGTGATTGATCAGACAGATGAGTATGGTATAAAGTTTTTAGTCGCATATGTGGTAACTGAGAAAAATATTAGCACAACAGAACTTCGAAAGCATTTGCGAGATCACTTGCCAGGTTACATGATTCCTTCTTATTTTGTTTATTTGGAACAATTGCCCTTGACTCCAAACGGGAAATTAGATAGAAAAGCGCTCCCTACTCCGGAGAAACAAACAAATGAAGTATTTATTGCTCCAAAAACGGAAATGGAAAAAATATTAACTAGTGTTTGGCAAGAAGTACTCAAAGTAAATCGGATTGGAGTAAATGATCATTTCTTTGCCTTAGGTGGAGATTCGATAAAAGCGATTCAAGTTTCCGTCAGACTGTATAGACAAGGATTTGAGCTGGAGCCAAAAAATTTATTTTCATTTCCTATATTAGGAGACATGGTTCAATTTGTTAAAAAGCTTGATCATCTTCCAAATTCGCAAACAAGTGATGTAAACAAAATGAACGATAATAAAGTTACAGTACTAAATGTTAAAGATAAACAACTTAATCAACATACACTTATCAAAATACAAGAAAAAATGCCAGAAATAAAAATAGAACGTATTTACCCATTGGCACCTTTCCAGGAAGTTATTTATGAACATGCTGCGACTGAACCTGATACAAATGCATATTTCGAACAAACAATTTGGGCACTTGAGGGGGAGCTGGATATTAATCTCTTTATTCAGTGTTTCCAACAATTAGTTGATCGTCATGATTCTTTAAGAACGATAATTGTGCAAGATGAACAAGCACAACCTTGGCAAGCTGTTCTACATGATGTTCAAATGATTTCAGAGATAAAAAACTTGATTGAGATGACGAAACAAGAACAGCAAGAATTCCTAGACCAGTGGATGAATGAAAATTTAAGTCAAGGATTCAAAAATGATGAACTCATGACCCGTCTTTGTATATTCCAACTAGAAAATAACGAGCATAGGGTGGTTTGGAGTTCCCATCATCTATTATGTGATGGTTGGAGCGTCAGCATTTTGATAGACGAATTATTCCAGCTCTATGAAACAATAAATGCGGGAACTACGGCAGAGTTACCTATAGTGAAACCTTTTGAGACATTCATAGATTGGACTGTAGCACGAGATCATGAGAAAGCACGTCATTTTTGGCGGGATTATTTATCAGGATACAATCGGAAAATTAGTATTCCTAAAAAGAAAGTACCAACTCAAAGTGAAGGGTTAAATTTCACATTTATGGATTTAACATTAGATAAGGATTTGACTAATCAGTTACAGACATTTGTAACTAAAAACAATATAACTATGAATTCGGCATTACTAGCTGTATGGGGAATATTGCTTGGCAAATACAACGGAATGAGAGAAGTAGTATTACCTAATCTAGTATCAGTCAGACCTCCCGAAGTAGAAGGGATTGAAAATATGTTCGGTCTGTTCACAAATATTTTGCCTATCCGACTAGCATGGACAGAAACGCAATCTTTTGTGGACTTCCTGCAAAAAGTACAACTAGAAACATTGAAATGTAATGAGTATGCATACTATTCATTTGTTGATATACAAAAACAAAGTGAATTAAAAACTGAGTTGACTGACCATCTTTGGGTTTTTGAAAACTATCCGACTAACTCAGCTATCTTTTCTTCAAATGAAAACAGAAATTTTGCCATCACAGATTACGAAGTTGTTGATGAGCCTCATGTAAAGTATGGAATTATGTGCTTCCCTGAAGAGAAACTTACAATAAAGTTTGGATATGATCAAACCGTATATGAAGCGGAGAAAATACAGGAAATATTGAATCACATCCATCAGTTAATCAACATGATTCTTCAAAATCCAATACAGGCAATCGGTGATTACAAATTATAAAAAATGAAAAGGCGAGCAAGAACTCGCCTTTTTAAATAGAATAGGAGTAAACCAAATGACAAAAAACTTGCAGTTATCAGCCGAAGAGATGCGTCAGTTAGGATATCAAGCGGTGGACTTGATTGTTGATCATATGAATCATTTAAAAAGTAAACCAGTTTCGGAAACGATTGATAGTAATATTTTTAGAGACAAGCTAATTGAAACGATTCCAGAAAACGGATCCAATCCAAAAGAGTTACTTCATTTTCTTAATAACAATGTGTTTAATCAAATTACTCATGTGGATCATCCTCATTTTATGGCTTTTGTGCCAGGTCCTAATAATTATGTTGGTGTAATAGCAGATTTTTTAGCAAGTGGGTTTAATGTATTTCCTACAGCTTGGATAGTAGGTGCAGGTGCTGAACAAATTGAATTAACGACAATCAACTGGTTAAAATCAATGCTAGGATTCCCTGATTCAGCTGAAGGGCTATTTGTCAGTGGCGGTTCCATGGCTAATTTGACTGCACTTACTGTAGCGAGACAGGTCAAGCTGAATAATGACATAGAAAATGCGGTTGTGTATTTTTCTAACCAAACTCATTTTTCTGTAGATCGAGCACTTAAAGTATTAGGTTTTAAACATCATCAAATTTGCCGAATTGAAACAGATGAAGATTTAAGAATTTCAGTTAGTACTTTAAGAAAGCAAATAAAAGAAGATCGATTAAAAGGGAAAAAACCATTTTGTGTTATTGCTAATGCAGGGACAACGAATTGCGGAGCGGTGGACTCCCTCGATGAATTGGCTGATCTATGTGGTGATGAAGATGTATGGCTACACGCGGATGGTGCTTATGGGGCTGCAGCAATTCTCAGTGAAAAAGGAAGGGAGGTGTTAAGAGGAATTCATCGTGCTGATTCTTTGACGTTAGACCCGCATAAATGGCTTTTTCAGCCTTATGATGTTGGTTGTGTACTCATTCGCAATAGCCAATATTTAAGTAAAACGTTCCGTATGATCCCAGAGTATATTAAGGATACGGAAACTAATATAGAAGAAAAAGTGAATTTTGGGGAGCGTGGAATTGAACTTTCTCGTAGATTTAGGGCATTAAAGGTATGGCTTTCTTTTAAAACATTTGGAGTCACAGCTTTTCGTGAGGCAATAGATCATGGCATTATGTTGGCTGAACAAGTTGAAGAGTTTTTAAGGAAAGAAAAAGATTGGGAAGTAGTAACACCTGCCCAATTAGGAATTGTTACTTTTCGTTATATTCCTTGTAAGCGAACGTCTACAGAAACAATTCATGAAATAAACAAAAAACTGGTGGAAGAAATTAATCAAAGAGGATTTGCTATGCTAAGTACGACTAAATTAAAAGAAAAAGTAGTAATTCGACTTTGCTCTATCAACCCGAGGACAACATTAGAAGAAATACTTCAAATCATGATGAGCATTAAGGCGTTGGCAGAGGAAATAAACACATCGCCTAAACATCTTATATCTGTTTCTCAACCTTGATATATTAGGTGAATTTTACATATTAATAGCCAATTCTAAATGAGAATCGGCTATTATACTATTTACGAGTGTTTTTCTTGTAAAGGGATTAAGCCTCAACCTTAGAGACTCTTTTGAAACCAGTCTTTACTGCTTGTACCATTTCGTTTACAGCGTAAATAGATACATCGGCATTTGGATTTAACCCTTCAAACCAGTGATAGGCATTTGGATATAAATGAAACTCGACATCAACACCAGCTTGCGCTAGTTTGCTTACATAGGTTAATGTTTCACTGCGGAATGGATCTAATTGACCAACAAATGTGTAAGTATATGGTAAATCACTATAATCCTCTGCTCGAGAAGGCGCTGCATAGACAGGGATTTGATCTGTTCCATACATTTCTCCTAAATACATTTTCCAACCGGCTTCATTTGCCTTTTGATTCCAAACAAATCCTTCTTTAATTTCATTCGCTGAAGGTGTATTATTTCGGTCATCAATCATTGGATAGAGTGGCATCTGTAAACAAATTGAAGGATATTTTCGATCTCGGGCTAATAATGATAATGCTGCTGTTAGTCCACCTCCAGCGCTTACTCCTGCAACCCCAATTCGATTCGAATCAATGTTTAATGACTTCGCATTATCAGCAATCCATTTTAAAGCTGAATAACAATCCTCAATTGGTGCTGGGTAAGGGTGTTCAGGTGCTAAGCGGTAGTCTACAGACACGACCACACAGCCAGCTTCTTTTGCAAACCTCATACAAGTATCATCGTTATCATCTATAGACCCTAAGATATAACCACCACCATGTATCCATAATAAGACAGGTAAAGGTTCATTATTTGATTTTGGACGATAAATTCTTAATGGTAACGGATTATCATCAGGTCCAACAATGACTTCATCTGTTAACGAAAGGGATTCATCAACAACGGTAGGTGGTCTCATTTGAGCTATTCCTTCTCTGATTGATTGCAAGTTTTCCGGGTGTAAATCGAGATTTGGAAACATCTCTAACCCTTGTAATAACTCTGGATTTACTCTTGTTTTCATTTTAGCACCTCTATTTGTAATTGTTTTCGAATAAATGAAGTGTATTCTAAGTAGTTTAATTGTGAAAAAATATCACAATTAAATTGTAAATTGGATATGCGATAACAGTCAACAGAATATTCGGAAATTAAAGCCTTTCTCAAGAAGGAGTTTCACACAACCAATAATACAAGTAGTGGATTTAGGAGCAAAGTGTTTTCATGTCGTTGTATTTATGTACACTTAGTCTTCTAATTAAACCAAGTGATAATCCTTTTTATTTTAATGACATATTGCAAGTGATACCTATTCGAATTCATACTCGGAAAGAATTAATCCATTTTCATTTCTTAATATATAATTCAGGGAAATACTCATGGGCAGGCATTAATATAGGAAAACAGTACAAATTAAAATAACTGTTTAAAAAAATTTCTTTTATTTGGCTAGAAAAGGAGTAGATTCTTTTTTCTTATCTAGACTCATGAAGAAGTATGAAAATCAGAATTTATAATTCAAAAGCCAGCTTAAAGTAATTGCAATAATTACTTTGGATAGTAATCTTAAAAAAATATAAAAAAGAGAAGAACTCACCAAAGTTCTTCTCTTTTTTATATGTAATTAGGGTTTCCATAACTGTAGATATGGATGGTGTAAATTAATGGATGCATAATTTACTCTTAAAATTATAACAGAACAATTAAAGATTTTTATATGTAATATTGCATATAAAGGGTAAACAACAATAATTTCTTTTTATAAAAATAAGCCCCTGGTGAAAATGATGAGTAACCCTTTTCCATATGAAATGAACTTGGTATAAAATGAAAGATTACAAGTATAAGATTCTATACTTAGTAATCCCTCACTTTAAGGTATGTCTTTGGGGAAGTGTGAGGAGTTCAATCGATTCTGAATAAAATTGATAGTATCAGTTGCAATTTTTTTACGTTTAAGAACAATCCCGGCATGTCCGCATGTATAAATATATCGCGTAGGTCTTTCCCAGGATTCCCACAAATAGTCCGTATCCTCAGAGTGCACATATAGATCGTGCTTACCTGAAATTAATAAAATATTTTCTTTTTTTACTTTTGGTAACGCTTGACTCGGTTCAGTGATTTTCCAATAAGCTATTAAATCATCATACGTAACACCATGATGTTCCAAATCTTCTCTAATAAATTTACCTGGATTTGTCTTCCAAATTGAATATGAGAGTCGATTCGCGTAGAAAATGGATGCTAACACATCAATTTCTGGTTCAACAAGAGATGTTAAGTTAGTAATAACTCCACCTAAACTGATTCCTATTAAAATCAAGGGACCATTTTTATTTTCTTTTATCCATTTGATCAAAGTTCGTAAATCAGCTACCGCTTGTCTAGTTGCTTCTACAGTTCGTTCAACATTGGCACTTACCATGTACTCTCCACTGTATAGGGATTGGTTCGGTTTTCTGTCAAAATGATATGGTAAAGTGAAATAATACATATTCCACTTCAAGTTGGTCATATGGTCGTGGAATATTTTTTTTACACGTTCGTTAGAATCCATTCTCCAACCGTGAACAAAGATGACATGAGGTGCATTTTCATTTTTATGTAAAAATAATTCTCCAGTGACAGAATCGTTGCGTGAATCACCAGATTGAACCGAGCTTTTATATTTGAATTGTCCAACCATGTATTCCTTTTCTTGTTTTAAATGCTTAATGTTAAAATGAATATGAGATGGTTTTACTTTATAAAAAAATTCTATGTCCTTTATATATAGTGAGGTGTTAGAAAGAGAAGTATACTGAAACTTTACACTTCTTTTTTTGTGCAAATCATACAAGGCGTATCGATCAATGAGTTTTGAAAAAATCAAATTAACCTCCTCCAAAATACATATCGTCTAAAAGATGGACAAAATTTATGCTGTAAATTAATTGTAAAATATTCTCTTTTCCTAATAGTAGATGCTTGAATTATAAAACAGGTGGGGAATTTGTATATTATATTATAAAGCTATCAATAAAATAAAACTATAAATATCTTTTACAAAAACCTAAAAAGCAAGTTAATATTCTCATTCATAAAAGAGAACATTAACTTGCTTATTTTCGTATCAAAAGGTACACCTTTTGAAGTGACGTAATTTATATGAAAGACAATGTGTCAATTTGTATATTTAATACAGTGATAGTTACCATAATTTTCGAAGCCTATAGTTAATTAACCTTACAATATACGTCTTTTTGGTATATAAATAGCTATATTCATTAGAGAAAGAGTTTTAATCCTTCATGAGAATCTTTAAAACCTAATTTCTTATAAAAGTGTAAAGCTTCTTGTCGTTCTTTATCTGTTGTTAACTGTACTAAATGACATCCCCGTAATTTAGCACGTTGAATAGCCCATTTAATAAGTTTACTTCCTATACCTTTACCACGTTTTGATGAGGCTGTCCGTACACCCTCAATTGTAGCTCTCCAACACCCTTGACGTACAATGTAAGGCGTAAATGTAATTTGTTGAATACCGACAATCTCCGTCCCATCACACGCTACAATCAACTCGTTATTTGGATCACAATCAATAGCATGAAATGCTCTTATATAACTATCAGGGAGTGGTGTTTCATAGCGCTCTCTTTTATTTCCTAAAACATCATCAGCAAGCATTTTTACAATTTCATCTAAATCATCTGCCGTTGCAATCCTAAATGTTATAGTTTCTGTCACTATCAAAAAACCTCCTTAATGTATGCACTTGTTACTTTTATTATACTTGTTTAAATACAATAGGTTAAATTATAAAATATTATGAGTCTCTATAACTTTTTCTTATAGATAGCATAAAAGCCTAACTTATAAAATTATAATTTAGGCTTTTTAACACAATATTATTATTAGAAAATCCGACCAACTTCAAAAAACCTCCATATTCTTTAATGAATTTTCATATTTAACAAGCACACATAGAACCATTCAAATAGGGTGGTTTTTATTTGTTGTATAGAAATTACGTAATAAGCATGGATTTGTATGCTCTCATTCAATGCTATCTAAAGCCATAACTTCCTTGCCAATATTCAAAAACGATTACGTTTTTGAATATGTGTTCCGATCTTTCTTGACCAGGTCAATGAATAACTACACATAAACTCCTTATATCTCTAGATAAACTACCGATTAGCTCCATATAGACTCTAGATAACCTATATAGAATACAAGTTATCAAGGAGGTAAGAAAAAATGAACTTTATGAAACGAGCAATTCTCAGTATGAAAAAAAGAGTAGGAACATCATTAATTTTGATGGCGGTTTTCCTAATTGTTACAAATTTGGTGTTGGCAGGATTCACAATCCAAAATGCATCAAAAAAAGCTGCTGATGCAGCAAGAAAAAAACTCGGTGCAGATGTTACTTTAAGTCTTGATTTTGACAAATTAGGTCAACAAGCTAGGGAAACTGGAGAGATGCCTAATCCACCGAAGCTTAATACAAAAGAAGCAGATCAATTAGCGAAGTCAAAGTATGTAAAAGACTATAATTACATAACTAGCACTCTCGGAATTTCTGACGGACTTAAACTAGTAGGAGCTTCAGAAGGAGAAGAAGAAGGAAAAGGTAAGGCGGGAATGGCGGCTGTACGAGGCGGTTCAGGCTCCGGTACAGAAATAGATATGAATTCTTCTTTTATGATTGAGGGAGTTCGCAAAACTGCATTACAAGAAAGCTTTAAGAATGGAAAAAGTAAAATCACTGATGGGAAACCAATTACAGAACAGATGAAAGATCAGAATGTAGCTTTAATGGAAAAACGATTAGCGGAATTAAACAACTTGAAAGTAGGAGACAAAGTTAAAGTGCAATCAGGGGATAAGAAGGAAACCCTGGAGGTTGAAATTATCGGTATTTACGAAACGAATGAGCAAGCAATGGGGCAACAAGCTCCTCCTATAATGGATCCAGCTAATAAACTATATATGCCGCATTCAACTATGAAAAAATTAGAAATAGATCAAGGTATAAGTAGCATTCAAGTCGTGTATTTCTTGAAAGATCCACAAAACATTGAAGCATTTAAAGAAGAAGCAAAAAAATCTGATATTGATTTTAATTATTATAAATTAGATGCACATGATTCGTTGTATAAACAAATGATTGGGCCTATCGAAAATATCTCATCAACTTCTCAAATGATTATTTATATTGTATCAATTGCAGGTGCGATTATTTTAGGGTTAATCATTATGTTATCGATTAAAGCACGTCGTAAGGAAATGGGGATTCTATTGTCCATTGGAGAGAAAAAGTGGAAACTGATGGCGCAGTTCGTAGTAGAAGTAGTATGTATCGCTATTTTAGCATTTGGATTATCCATAACAACAGGAGCAAAAATTTCTCAATTCATAGGGAATAATTTACTTTCGAGTGAAATTGCTACAGCAGGAGAAGAAACAAACACCTCACAAAATGGAACTGTAATGGTAGCTGGACCTGGTGGAACTGTACAAAATCAAAAAGAGGATCCAATTGATAGAATTAATGTAAGTGTAACAGGCGAAGATGTAGGGAAAATGGGGGGGATTGGACTAGCTATTGCTATATTAGCAACGCTTCTTCCAGCATTATCTATTCTACGCCTGAATCCAAAACAAATTCTTTTAAAAGATGAATAAGGAGGCTCGATATGGAGACGATTTTACAATTTAAAAACTTAGATTATTATTATGAAAGTAACGGAAAAAAAGTAGCGATACTAGAAAATGTTAACTTTTCTTTTCAAAAAGGACATTTCTACACGATTCTAGGACCATCCGGATCTGGTAAAACCACTACGCTTAGCTTGGGTTGTGGGCTAGATATACCTAAAAATGGTTATGTACTATTTAATGGAAAGGATATTCGAAAAATTGGTTTGGATCGGTACCGTAATCAAAATGTATCGGTAATTTTCCAATCTTATAATTTGATTACCTATATGAGTGCTCTTCAAAATGTCTTAACAGCAATGGAAATTACAGGTGTTAAAGTGCAAAATAAAACGGCAAGGGCATTAGAATTATTAGAGAAAGTAGGACTTACAGAAGTAGAAGCGAAACGAAATGTTCTGCAACTAAGTGGCGGGCAACAGCAGCGTGTTGCAATCGCTCGAGCGTTATCTTGTAATGTTGATTTACTGATTGCGGATGAGCCGACAGGAAACCTCGACGAAGAAACGGCAATGGATATAATAGAACTGTTTCAAGAACTTGCACATAAAGAAAATAAATGTATTATTGTTGTGACGCACTCACAGGAAGTTGCTAAAAAATCAGACCGTGCAGTCTATTTAAGTAAGAAGAAGTTGGTAGTAAACGAAATTTAATATAAACACCCTATTTTTTTAATTCACATAATTTTCGAAATTAGTTTCTTCAAATATTTATATTTGATATACAATATAACCAAGCCATAATTAAAATGGTCTCCCTGTATTGAATGTTAAGATAGTTTGTTATTCCCTTTTTAACAATTTTTGAAAAAGAACTTGTAGTATATTCTACAGGTTCTTTTTGTTATGATCGGTTTACTATATCATTGAAGAATTGCGTATAAAAAACGGGACAGTATTTAGGTGTATGATCTAAATACTGTCCCGTTTAATTATTTATCTGTAAAAAGGAACTAGCTTACATCTCATGTGATAGATTTTATAAATAAGAGCGTTTAATTGTCCATGGCTCTAAGCACTAACCATTTGGAATAAAGATGCAATGTATCAGTTATACTATGTAATATTTATTCATTACAAAATATGGTGGTATGTATGACTAAGCAAACAATTACTTTATTTCAAGTTTCTATGATACTCATTGGTAGTATTGGGATAATTAATCATGTCATTATGATTCCTATGTTATTAGATACCTCAGGTAGAGATTCGTGGATCTCTATCATATTAGTAAGCATTATATACTTGATTTGGATTTTATTAATATTCATCATATATAGAAACATAAAAAATGAACACTTGTTTTCGTGGTTAAAAAATAATTTTGGGAAACTCAGTGTATATCCAATCATATTCATAGTTGTGATTTATTTAATAACAATTGGTGTCGTTGCACTAAAAGAAACATTAACCTTTTTCTCTTTTTATTTACCAGAAACACCTCACTTTGTATTAGGAATACTTTTTTCAATGATTTGTCTCTATAATGCTACAAGAGGAATTCAATCTATTGCACTTACAACAGGTGTTTTGTTACCTATTGTATTCCTACTTGGTTTTTTTGTAATGTTTGCAAATGTTCCGCATAAAGATTATTCTTTACTTCAGCCAATGATGGAAAATGGAATGAAGCCAGTATTTAAGGGAATGGTTTATCCTGCAGCAGGATTTTTAGAGTTGATTTTTATTCTTTTCTTACAGCATCACATTTGTTCAAAAGTCAAATTATATCAACTGATCGCTTTGGGAATGGTTATTATCGGTATCACAATAGGCCCAGTTATGGCAGCTATTATAGAATTTGGACCTTTCGTAGCAGCAAACCAACGGTATCCGGCATTTGAAGAATGGAGACTTGTGTCAATAGGAAGGTACATTGAAAATTTAGACTTTCTCTCCGTGTATCAGTGGCTTGTAGGGATCTTTATTCGTCTATCACTTGTTGTTTTTCTTATACCAGATTTGTTATCAATTACAAATCAAAAAACGAGAAATGGGATTATGTTTGCAATACTTTCATGTATTTTATTAATAAGTATACTACCCATCAGTGACTCTAGTTTCTATTGGTTTGTATCTCAAATTATTTTACCAGTTTCAGCTTTAGGGCTATTTTTGTTTTCTATCTTACTAATAGTGTTTGTATGGGTTGCTAAATTTAAGAAAAGCTCTTAAAAGAGTATGGGGATGTATTTTATATAAGGTTGCTGAGTTTGAAGGAGACAACGTAGATGAACAAACAAGTAGAAATAAATGAGAAGATAATACTAGAGTGGTTTGAAGGATGCAACGATGTAAAAGTAATAAAGCGTGAATTGGATGAGAAAGAAAAAAGGAATTCAGTATTGTTTATGTATTGTCAAAACTTAATTGACAATACAAAATTAAAACAAGCCACATCATCCCATGTTTGCAAAGAGCTTTCAAGTAACTCAATAGAAGAGTTTAACCTCTCAACATTAATTCCCCAGTTATCAGTAAAGAAATTAGATATGGTAAATTCGAATGAAACTATCTCTCAGATTATATTTGAAGGTAACCTCCTTATTATTTTTGAAGAATCTAAACATGGATATATAGTTGATATTGCCCAAATACCTACCAGATCGGTTGAACAAACAAATACAGAGATGACCATTCGTGGTGGACGTGATGGATTTGTTGAAGAGTTAAACACAAATATAGGATTAATTAGAAAAAGACTAAAAACGAGTTCTCTTAGTTATGAAGAATTTATTATTGGAGAAAGAACACAAACTAAAGTAGCACTCCTGTATTTAAAAGATGTCGCATCCCAAGATATCATTAATCAAGTTCGATTAAAATTAAGACAAATTAAAATAGACGGGGTTGTTTCAAGTGCACAAATTGAAGAGTTAATCACAAACAATCAATTTAGTGTATTTCCTTTAGTTGAATATACAGGGCGCCCTGATTATACTGTGAATTGTTTGCTATATGGGCGTTTTATTTTACTGGTTGAAGGGTCACCAACAGCGACAATTGCACCAGTTACATTTCCTTTTTTTGTGAATACATCTGAAGATCAAGATCTTTTCTACATATTCGGTAGCTTTGTACGACTTGTAAGTCTTTTGGGGATAGCAATTTCTATATTTCTTCCAGGAATTTGGATAGCACTAATTACATATCATCCAGATCAGATTCCCTATACGTTGCTAGCTACATTAAGCTTATCAAGAGAAGGGATTCCTTTTCCAGCTCCTTTAGAGGGGATAATTATGATGACCTTATTTGAAATTTTGAGACAAGCAGGATTGCGTGTTCCTGCCGTATTCGGTCAAACATTATCTGTTGTAGGGGGATTAATTATTGGACAAGCTGCTATTAGTGCAGGAATTGTTTCAGCATCTATGGTCATTATAATAGCAATCTCGGTTGTTTCGACATTTGCTTTAACTAATCAGTCAGTAACAGGAATAATAAGTATATTGCGGTATGTAGTATTCTTAGTATCTTCTTTATTAGGCATAGTAGGATTTATCTTTTGTGTCCTTGTGATGGTGATACATGTAGTAAATTTACGCTCTTTTGGAGTTCCATTCTTTACACCATATTCACCCCCTGTGTTTAAAAGTATGCTAGCAGCCACATTTAGACTTCCTTTCACGTATATGAAAAAAAGACCTAAAGAATTGCATACGCAAGATAATACAAGGAAAAGAGAGAGTACCGATGAAGAAAAATAAAAGAATAGTTATATTTCTTTTTATGATGTGTACGTTTCTAACAGGGTGTTGGGATCAAAGAGAGTTGCATCACGTTTTGTATATAAATAGTCTAGGTATCGATTTTAAAGATAATAACTATATCATCCGTCCGCAATTTATTAATTTTTCTAACATAGCTAAACAAGAAGGGAACACTACCCGTAGTTATAGCCAGGCCTATATCGGAAAGGGAAAAGGCCCCATTTTAGATGAGGCAGCATTTGATTTTTATAAGGGTGCTCAACAAGAAATCTCATGGGAGCATCTCAAAACAATTGTTGTAACAGAGAGATTTCTAAAACATGGTGACTTAAATCAATTTAATGATTTTTTTTCTCGTTTTTTTCAATTTCGAGATACTATGTGGATATTTGGAACTAAGGAGCCTTTAGAAAATATATTAGCGAACAATAATATATTAAATATTTCTCAATTATATACAATCATTAATTTACCAAAAGAGATAACCAAGCAATATACAATAATAGATCCTTTACCTTTATATAAATTCCAAAGAAATTATTATGAACCTGGGATGACAACTCGCATTCCATTCTTAGCTACGACTAAAACATATTGGAAAAAAGGACATACATCATTTCCAATGTTAAAATTTAGTGGTTATGGTTTTATAAACGATAAATCCTATATAAATCATTTAAACAGCCATGATATTGCTGGGGTTCGATGGACGGATGAAAATACCAAACGAGCTCCATTACTATTAAAATTTAACAAGAAAATCATTGGACATATTGTATTAAAAAATCCAAAGATAGATACAAAGCATTTTATTAAAAATGGAAAGTTACGTATGCTTATGAACATCCATTTCGATGCTGATATTTTTCAGTTAATAAATTCTATGCCTGTAAATGATATTAAAAAAATTGCAGAGGACCAAGTTGAAAAAGAAATTAAAAAAACGTACCGAAAAGGAATCGAAAGAGGGATTGACACGTATCAGTTATCACATTCCTTATATCGGCAGAATTCTAAATTGTGGAAACAATATAAAAAAGAGGGGGGGATACCCCTTCAAAATAAAGAATTAGATTTAAATGTCTCGATTAATATAGCTACAAATGGAAAATCTAAAAATATGCGTAATATGATTGAGCATTAGAATGGTTGAAGATAAAAGGAAACGTAAAATATTAACTCTAAATAGGAGATTCGAACTTGAAAGACCACTACGATGTGGCGTCGTCTTCTTTAGGAATGGGATGAGAGTTCGATTAGGAGAAGAGGGAGGCTTTTGCCTCCTTCTTTGCCTGAAAACACGCTTACATTTCTTAGCGTTTAGATTAAGTACAAGTATTTAAAACTATATGTGCCGTAAAGTAGGAGCAGCTTAAATTCATTACTATGATTTATTTGTTACTTTTAAAGCGTCTAACACTATTTTAGTTGCATTTGCAATAAGTTTATCATCGTATTTCGCATCTTCTTTCGCATGATTAGAAAGTATCGCAAGAATAATTGGCTTTTTATTTGGTGGCCAAATGATTGCAATATCATTCCTTGTTCCATAAGACCCAGAGCCGGTCTTATCGGCTACTTCCCATTCTCCTGGAACTCCAGCACGAATTAAGTTGTCCCCCGTTGTATTTCTTTTCATCAAATCTATTAAAAAGTTCCGTTTCTCAACTGAAAGTATATCGCCTAGCGCGTATGCTTGAAGACTAGTAGCTAATGCCTTTGGGGTACTAGTATCACGAGTGTCTCCTGGCTGCACTTCGTTTAATTCTGGTTCAAAACGTTCAGGATTTGTGACAGTATCTCCTATTTCTCTCAGTGATTTTTTGAATTCACTTGGCCCACCTAATTGTTTAAGAATAAGATTTTGTGCAGTATTATCACTATATCGAATGGAAGCATCCGCAAGCTCTTTCAGAGTCATACCTGTATCTACATATTTCTCAGTAATTGGATTGTAATTCACAAGATCTTTGCTAGTATACTTAATTCTTTGATCTAAATCTTCTATTGATTTCTTTTGTAACAGTGCTCCCACAGCAAGGGCTTTGTGGGTAGATGCGTATGCAAACCGTTCATCTGAACGATAAGTAACGGTTTGATTCGTACCTGTGTCTAATGCATAAATACCAAGTTTAGCATCATATTCTTTTTCCAGCTTTACAAAAGAATGATTACTTGTATTTTCTTGTTTGGTTTGTTTCGGTGGTGCGGATTGAATATTACTATTGGAACAGCCTATAAGCGTTGCACATGAAAGTAATACTACAGGGAGCATCTTTTTATAATGTGCGATGTGAAAAAACTTCTTTGAAACTATCATACATTTTCAACCTCTTTCAAGAATATATGGATTTTGTATAGGTATTTTACATACCTATACAATTAACAAATGCACAGGATAGCACTCATCTTGTGTTTCTTGCATTACAAAATGAGAGAACTACCAAAAGCACCTTTTTTATACGTAATAGACAATCTAAGTAACACATTTGTTCCATTTATGATTAAGGTTTTGAATATATCCATTAATTTTATTTATAAGAATCACAAAATCCATCTTTTTTGCACGCCACTTAATTTAATGTGGATTTAGATTGAGTTTACCTCGTAATGGGAATTTCAATTGGATTGCGCATATATAACAACCTCGTTCCGGACAGAATAAGTAATAACAACTACTGATTTCATTTTAAGTGAGGTGTTATACGATACATACGACAAAGCAAAAAAGACTTGTGGTGCAAAGTATAACTACATTTAGTCTACTAATAACGACTATCTTTACACCCATGCTTATTTACATTGTTTATGGATTACAGATTTCGAAAGGCTTTGAGGGATACTGGCCATCAATCCTGTTTTATACAACTTATATGACGGGTGTGTTTATCTGGATACCTATTGTGAATAAGGCTGGGATTCACCGCTCCTTATATTGGACTGTTTCTATTCTGATAGTATCATTACTTAGTGTTACTTTCTTTGGATGGAGTTCAAGATGGCTAGAAATAAGTGCGTTAGTTTCTGGTTTTGCAGTTAGTACAATTTCTACCCTGACGAGTACTTTATTGTTTCTACATGTGGAAGGCGGGGGAAAGGTTTATAATAAAAATCAACAAGCGATTATTATTGGTATCGTTTTTCTTTTACTAATAATCGTTTTGTTAGCGATTAGTTTTTTATCGCCGCCGCTGATAACATGCATATATGGGATTTGTTTAATCAGTATCCTTTTTGCTATAAAAAAAATGCCGAGAACAGAGTTAGCCAAAGGGCTTTTACCTATCTCCATCGTATCGGTTGTAGGAAAGTTTATTTTTGTCTCAATGCTTATTCTTTTGATTCGAACAAGTCGTAACATAAATAATGAACAATATATTTTTTATTTTTTTCTACTTTCTATAGCGCTTATTTGTTTCATGTTTTTGAGTTTGTTGAAAGGAAAGTTCTTTCATAAACTTTCATCTTCTTTACCAATCCGCTTAAAGGCAGAATCATTTTTACTTGGATTAGGAAATGGATATTTATTTTTGATGGGTATTTTTTATAGTTTTACTTTCTATAACATGTTAACCTGTATTTTCATTGTAGTTGGACCATACCTATTAGGGATTTTGATGTCCATATTTTTAGATATCAAAGCTGCTAAGAAAGTTAATCCAATCCATTTGTTTTTAGTAAGTACTTTAATCATGATATTCGGGTTTTATTCTCCAATATTTATAGTCCTTAGCGTTACATTTGGAAGCTATGCCATTAATAGTATTTCTTCTCAAAATAATATGAAAGTATATATGGTGAATGCTACACATAGAGAGCTTTCTTTACTCATTTACACAACATGGAGAAATATGGGGAATATATTTTTACAATTTTTTATATTGATTGTGATTGTGGGAGTAGGGGTGTTTTACGATGTCGAATGGTCGCAACTTTTCCAAACAATTGTTGGGAAGGGTCAAATGCAGATTGAAGGGTTATCCGTACAACGATTGATGTTTATGTTAGCAATTTGCTGTTGGCTTGGCATGGTGGGCTTAGGTATGTGGATTGGTAAAAAAGCTAATCCCAATATTGCTTAAAAAGTAACTCGAAAAATATCAATACTAAAATTACAAAAAACAAACAAACTCGTCCTACTAAGAGGGGAGTTTGTTTGTTTTTTGTTTAGATAATGGAATGTTCATGCTAAATTGTACACTACGTTCCATATTCTTTATAGAATACTTTATATCTAACGTTTCAAGAATTTGTTTAACAATATATAGCCCCAAACCACTTCCTCCAGTATTTCGATTCCTTGATTTTTCAATTCGATAAAATGGTTTGAAAATTTGTTGTATATCCTCTTCTTTAATATTGACACCTGTATTCATAATTTGCATTTTGATTTGACCTTGTTTAGAATCCTCACTTAACTTTATATAGACTTTTTCATTATGTGGTGAATACATAACCGCATTATGGATAATATTTTTACATGCTTTTTCAAAAAGAACACGATCTGTATAAACAGAAAGATCAGAATCAATTTCTTTTATTATTTGGATGCTTTTTTGAGAAGCAAAAAATTCGAGATCTTTTGTGATTGTATCTATTAACTTCGAAAGATTAACTTCTTCTACTTTTAGTTTAAAGGTGTGTTGTTCTAATTTCGACATGCTTAAAATTTCACGAACTAATTGTTCCATACTTTCAATAATTTGATGATTTTTCTTTAAATATTGATCACGATTTTGATAAGGGCCAATATTGTATATCATCCCTTCTAAGTATCCTTTCATTACAGTAAGAGGGGTCTTTAATTCATGTGCTACAATCGCAAAAAACTCTCTGCGTTTTGTTTCTATTTCTCGTTCTTTTTCAATATCATTTTTTAATTGTTGATTTGCTTTTTTTAAATCAAACATAGCTTGTTGTAAGTTAATAGACATGTCATTCAAACTATTAGATAATTCTCCTAACTCATCTGTAGAGCGAACCTCAATTTTTTCGGAGAAATCTAAATTTGCCATCTTTTGTGCACCCTCATTAATATAAATAAGTGGTTTTGTAATAAACCTGGAATAGAAATAAGCACTCCCTACACCAATTATGAGTACAATGATACTAATATAGGGGAGAAAGCGTACTAAAACCTGTGAAGCTTCATCAATTGGTTGAAATGTAGCAAAGACTATAAGCGTTAAACTACCATCTTGGAATTGAATTGGTTTCGTAACGTTATATGAATTGCTAAGGGTACCTGCATTCTCGAACCGTGTGGCTCTAGTAACTACTGTTGTTTGCGAACCAT
Source organism: Bacillus sp. FSL E2-0195 (assembly GCF_038003645.1). Taxonomy (NCBI): domain Bacteria; kingdom Bacillati; phylum Bacillota; class Bacilli; order Caryophanales; family Bacillaceae; genus Bacillus; species Bacillus sp. FSL E2-0195. The sequence continues at coordinate 2,539,503 of NZ_JBBOPN010000001.1, forward strand.
TTTGAGTAAAAGAAAATGAAGGAGAGTATTTAATTATTCCCTCATTATTTTGAAGATAAAGCATCGCATTATTTTTTTTTGCATATTCATCAAAAAGTGGTATCGCATCTTGAAACGTAAGATCTTTAGATTTATCAATGATTTCTTTTATCCCTGTTTGAAGTTGATCTGTTTTGTATTGCTCATAAAACGTAGGGAGAAAGAAGTATAAAGTTAAATAAATCAATACTGCAAAGGATAACAAAATGAGAGAGGTAGTCATAAAGAGTTTATAAGTAATTTGCTTCATCTTCATGATTTTCACAATACTATTCATCAATTTTATAACCAATACCCTTTATTGTTTTAATATAAGGGATAGCTAACTTTTTACGTAGGTTTTTAATATGTGTATCAATTATTCGTGTTTCTCCAAAATAATCGTACCCCCAAACTTTTTCTACGATATTTTCTCTTGTGAGTACTTTTCTCTCATTTTGAAATAGTAGTTGTAGAATTTCAAACTCTTTTGTCGTTAATAAAATTTCAACGTCATTTACATATACTCTATATGCATCAACATCGATACGCACTTCTTTAAATACCAAATGATTATTTACATTTTTATCATAACTTCTTCTAAGTACAGCTTCGACTCGTCTAATCAAAACATGAAACGAAAAGGGTTTTGTTATATAATCATCGATTCCAAGATCGAACCCTTTCATTTGATCTTCCTCTTCTTCCAATGCAGTTAGCATAATAATTGGTACGTTTGACTGACTTCGAATCATCTTGGATACTTCAAATCCATTAAGATTGGGCATCATTACATCTAGAAGAATTAAATCAAAGGATTGCTTATTAAATTGTGTCATACCCTCTAATCCATCTGATGCAACTACAACTGTATACTGTTGTGTCATTAAAAATTGTTTAATTAATTCCTGAATTTCTTGATCGTCTTCTACCACGAGAATATGATAGTTTTTCATAATATCACCTCTGGTAGTCATTATAGCCTTACTATCTGGAGTTTATGTGGAGATACAGTAGGAAACTTCATAGGACGTTTAACGTATTAACTCCATTTTCAAGATTGTGTATTCTCCGTAAAAAAGGATTATTACCCATATTCCTTTTTTATGGAGAAATATTTGTGTGCTTGAAAAAACTTATCATATAAAAAGCTGAACGATTAATATTTACAAAAAAATAATGTATAATAATGTAAATTGTATGTAGTTTTTTTTTAACTGTTTGATAATATACTTTCGATACTTTACTAGAAGGGGAAAGGGAGATGAATTTAAATATAAAAGAAGCCAGCGAAATTCTAGAGCGTACGCCACAAACTTTGTAGTTTTTTTGCTAATTTAGTAAAGGCCTAAGGTGCGAACAAGGGATTATTTAAATCATGTGAGAAAGGTTGTGAAATTATTTGAGGAGTTATAAAGCTATGCTATTTGATTTAGATGATACGTTACTTGATAGGGATAAGGCAGTAGATAAACTGTTTTCCATTATTTTAGAGGAGTTTTATGGGGATGTTGAACAACATGCAGTAAAAAACGAAATGTTACAGAAATTCAAGGGATATGATAAAAAAAGCTATGGTCATAGTGATAAAGTAAAGGTTTTGGAATCGTTTTTTGATGAATTCCCACCGAAATATAGATTACCACGCAATTGCATTCAAGACTTTTGGAATAATAATTTCCCGAAATGTTTTTCTATAAACCAAAAAACTATTAATATCATAAATACTATAAAGTCACATATTAAAGTTGGAATTATAACAAATGGCTCAACTCAGAGGCAAAAAGAAAAAATAATTAACACGAATTTGAATCGTTATTTTGATACAATCATTATTTCTGAAGAAGCGGGATTTAGTAAACCTGACAAACTCATATTTGAATTAGCATTAAATAAGCTAAATGTACAATCAGAAGATGTACTATTTGTTGGAGATGACTTAGAAAAGGATATTGCTGGTTGTCAAAATGCAAATATAAAGGGCATATGGTTCAATCCTAATATGATTAAGAATAATACCGACACTAAACCATATGCCGAGATTACTTCTTTTGATAATTTATTAAGTTATTGTGGAGAAATAAATTTCCAAAAATAGTAAAAAGGTAGATTACCCTTAATTTCATTGACCGTATGAGAAGTTTTAAAACAATATTTATTTACGATGAAATAGAGGTTATCGAACCAGGGGCAAATCATTTATGTGTGTTAATGAAGATCTACACAGCATGTTTAATATATACTTTATAAATTATAGAGGGGTGAGACTATGGAAATAAAGAAAGTAGTAATTGGCGGAATAAATATTGCCGTCGTCAGAAACGATACAGTATTAATATCCGACGTTCAATCTGCATTAGATCTCATGGCAACAGTTCAATATGAAGCGGATTCAAAGCGGATTGCTATCAATAAATCATTAATAAGTGAAAGTTTCTTTGACTTAAAAACACGTCTTGCGGGTGATATTCTTCAAAAGTTTATTAATTACAGCGTGAAAATTGCTATCATCGGGGATTTTTCTATGTACACTAGTAAAAGCCTAAAAGATTTCATTTATGAATGTAATAAAGGTAAGGATATTTTTTTCTTAGCAACTGAGCAACAAGCAATTGAAAAATTAAGCTCATTGAAATAAAGATATAAAATGTAATTCGAAAGAGGCATCCGTGAAGGTGCCTCTTATTTGTATTTTTATATAAATATGTTTTTCATATTTAAATTTTGTACCGGTACAGTAACTGCAAATGTACATTGTTACTATATCCCTTCAAATTTACAATCAGCATATATTATTTTAATTTATAACTTATTAAGGGGTGCTGAATATGACAAAGTTACAAGATCAACTTTTCACAAGATTAAACCTTGAAAAACGTATTGAAATAAAATTTGAAGAATTAAGTACAATACTCTTTGCATTTGCCCACACAATCCCGTTTGAGAATTTAAATGTAATAGCAAGTAATGCGAATACAATTTCTATGAAAAACTTACAAGAGAAAATTTTAACTAGTTCTCGAGGTGGGCTTTGTTATGAATTAAATACTCTTTTTTACTATTTTTTAAAAGATAGTGGTTATGATGTACAACTCGCACTTGGTACCGTATATAAAAATGATATAAACGCTTGGGCACTTGAAGATGGGCATATAACAATTATTTTAAATTACGAAAACGTAAGGTACTTAATTGATGTAGGTATTGCTTCATTAGTACCTCTTGTGCCAGTACCGTTTACTGGCGAACTTGTTTCTTCTAAAAACGGTTCGTATCGAGTAAGACAAAAAGATACGAGTAAAGGAAACTATGTTCTAGAAAGAATAGATGTTGATGGAGAATGGAAAGTTTGTCATGCTTTTTATAAACATATTATTGATGAGACAGTAGTAAACGATGTTCAAAGAAGAGTGATAGAAGATGAGAAATCTATTTTCAATAAAGGACCCATTGCAGTAAAATTGACGAACTTTGGCCATGTCTCATTAACGAATACTATTTTAACTGAAATTATTTATGGAGAAAAAACGAAGCGTGAAATTACAGAAAATCAATATAAAGAGCTTTTATATACTTTATTTGCTATTGAGTTGTGAATATAAAAATAGCCGGTTCTTATTCAGAATCGGCTATTTTTATTATTTTTGGTTTAAATGGTTTTCGACTAATATGTTTCGGAAACTGCGGTATAGTTAACGTTTTTAACGTTTCCTCAGCTTCTTCATATGTATGAAAGACTGGCTCTTTTCCATTATCTCCTTGCAAAACTAGCCCTTCATCTCGGATTACATACGGCATAAAACCACTCCTTATAGTAAAAAATTATGGTCTATTGAAACAGAATGATACGATTTCAAGTTTAATTTTCTTAATAGATATAATACACTAGAACAGTATAAAGAAGTATATAAAATGAATATTGGATGCAAAGGAAGATTATAATGTCAGTTATTGATAAATTGAAACTAAATAAGTATACAAATATGGTCGTAATTAACGAACCAAGTGATTATGACATTTTCACAGGTAAAGAAACCTCATTTTCAAAAGAACATGATGCTATTTTTATTTTTGTTGAAACACTTGATGAAATGGTGAAACAAACGAATTTTATTATTAGTAATGAAGAATTACTAATTGAAAAAGGTTACGTGTTTTTCGCATATCCGAAAAAAGGTAATGCTCGTTACAGTACGTTTATTCACCGTGATGAGATGTTTCCGGCATTAAACGTTGGAGATGATGGATATGTGGGGGAAAGCGAAATTAAATTTGCGCGAATGGTAAGTATGGATGATGTCTTTACAGTTGTAGGTTTAAAACGTGAAAAGAAAAAAGCGAAGAAAACACCTGCAGCGAGTCAATGTGTTGCTGATTATGCAGACCGTATTCAAGATGTTGAAGCATTATTGGCTAATCATCCAGCTGAACTTAAGTTTTATCAAAGTTTAACTCCTGGTTATCAAAAAGATTGGGCACGTAATTTATTTTCTGTGAAACAAGAAAAAACACGCGATAAACGTCTTGAGAAAATGATTGAAATCCTTTCACAAGGCTATAAAACAATTGAATTATTCCGTAAGAAGAAAAAATAATGATTAGGAACGTCACAATGATGCAACAATTAATTACACTTTGCACATTGAAAAAAGGATTCCTTTCAGTATACTAAAGTATGTTCTTATATTTAAATAATTAGCAAAAGAGAAAAGGTGTTTGAAATGAAATCGTATATTGTAGTTGGATCTGGAATTTTAGGGGCATCTACTGCCTATCATCTTGCTAAGGCTGGTGCGAAGGTTACTATTGTAGATCGTCAAGATTTAGGTCAAGCAACTGATGCAGCAGCAGGTATTGTCTGTCCGTGGCTGTCGCAACGTCGTAATAAAGCATGGTATAAAATCGTTAAGGGCGGTGCACGTTACTATTCTTCGTTAATTCAGCAATTAGAAGAAGACGGTGAAACGGATACAGGTTACAACCGTGTAGGTGCAATTAGTTTACATACTGACGAGAAAAAACTAGATCAAATGGAAGAACGAGCGTATAAACGACGTGAAGATGCACCAGAGATCGGTGAAATCACTCGCTTATCAGCTGAAGAAACGAAAAAATTATTCCCAGCATTATCAGAAGAATACAGTTCTGTTCATATTAGTGGCGCTGCACGAGTAAATGGAAGATCATTACGTAACGCATTAATAAGTGCTGCGAAAAAACATGGTGCTACTTTTATAAAAGGAGATGCAGTATTAGTCCGTGAAGGGAATCGTATTACTGGAGTTACAGTAAACGATGAAATAATTTTAGCAGAAAAGGTAATGGTAACTGCAGGCGCATGGGCGAACGAAATCTTGAATCCATTAGGAATTAATTTCTTAGTTACGTTCCAAAAAGGACAAATTGTTCATTTGCAAATTGAAAATACAGCAACAGAAAATATGCCAGTTGTTATGCCGCCAAACGATCAATATATTTTAACATTTGACAATGGCCATGTCGTAATTGGTGCAACGCATGAGAATGATACTGGTTTCGATCACCGTGTAACAGCTGGTGGTTTACATGAAGTATTCCATAAAGCGTTAACAGTAGCGCCTGGTTTAGAAGATGGTACAATGTTTGAAACTAGAGTTGGCTTCAGGCCATTTACGCCAGGATTCTTACCTGTTATTGGCCCACTCCCTAATTTTGAAGGCATACTCATTGCAAACGGATTAGGTGCTTCAGGATTAACAGCAGGTCCATACTTAGGATCAGAACTTGCGAAACTTGCGTTAGGGCAACCGATTGAATTAGATTTAAATGATTATGATGTTGCTGGGGCAATGGAATAGTAATAAACAAAAAGATTAGGAGTGATTTCCTAATCTTTTTGTTATGTTATTTGGGCGTAACTAAGTATTTTGGGAGGTAGGAATTCTTTTAAACAAGGGGTACCACCACATCGTTACCAAGCTAAGAAAATAGATAATCCACAAAACGAAAATTTTTTGCCCTTTATAGCAACGAAGTGCATTTTTATCGTTTGAGGTATTAGAGAAGAAAGATTGATTCGTTCAATATAGAGGCGAAAATACATATCAGAAATATAAACAATAGCCCCAAAAACTGGAGGCTATTCAATTTCACAATCTATTATGAGCAATTACAATAGGTAAGCTCTTTAAAGTCTGTCCCATCGCTGCATTCGTAAAATGATGAATAACATCGAAACCCTCAACTTGATGGATATTAGCGAAACGTTCCACAAATGAAATTAAAGCGATAGACGGGATCCCAATTAAAGTTTTTTAAACCTAATTGGACTTACCATTAAGAGAGCGAGGATTAATGTAATCCATGCATTGCTATATGAAAACAATCCCATACCGGCCAATGGTAATCCAGCAGCTGGAATAGGTAATCCCTTAAAATATCCAATGGTTGGTTTTACACTAAATTTAGCTAATCTTAAAGCACCCATCGTTGGGAAAAGGATAAATGCCAAAGAAGTTAAAATAGATGGTGTTGCTATCGAATGAAATAAAAGTGCAGGAGCAACTCCGAAACTAACAATATCAGCTAAGGAATCCAATTGTACACCAAACTCACTGTTCACTTTTAATTTTCTCGCAATTCTTCCATCAAGGAGATCTAAAACAGCTGAAAAGAAAATAAAAATGGAGGCTACTTCCAAATAGTCACTCATATTCATGGTAATTGAAAAAACACCGCACAATAAATTTCCAATCGTAAATAAATTGGGTACAGCTTTTACTATTTGATTGAACAAGGTTGTCCCCCCTAAGTTGATCGTAGCATTTTCTATATATTCTTCCGTTATTCTTGAAAATATATGACCACTGTATGCTAAGTAAATTTCGACAAGAGAAAAGTCGATTTCCTGTACGTTATGTTGGTTTATAAACATGTTTGATCAAAGGTAAGTCTATTACTGCTAATTTGCCGAATATAAAAAACGTTTTTGAAAAAAAGAGCCTATTTTCGGTGCATCATATCTTCATATAGTCATAAAATTAATCTGTAGTCGAAAATACGTAAAGAGCTGCTAGAATGAATTACTGAGAATACGAAGAATAAAGGAGAGAAGCGGAGTAAAAACTAAAAAAATTAGACAAAGAAAATGGAGAGATGAACTAAATGTTAAAGATCATCAAACATTTAAAACCATTTATTGCTTCCATCATTGCAGTTGTATGTCTTTTAACTGTACAGGCAGTATGCGATTTATCACTGCCAGACTACATGTCTAACATTGTCAATGTAGGGATTCAACAAAAAGGTGTAGAAAATGCAGTACCTGAGGTTATTCGTAAAAGTGAAATGGATAAACTTACGCTCTTTATGAATGAAAATGAGAAGAAAAAAGTTGCTGACAACTATGTGCTTTTAGATAAGAACAACCTCTCTCAAAGTGAACTAAAAAATGACTTAAAAGATTATCCGCAGCTTGATAAAGAGCCACTTTATAAGTTACATACAGAAGATAAAAAAATAATTAACGAACTTAACGATATCTTTGGGAAACCAATGTTAATTACACAAGGAATTGAAAAAGGTGGCTCATCTGCTTTCTCTCCTGCTGCGACAGGTGACAACAACACACCAGCGAAACTTCCGCCAAATTCAGATCCTTTTGCAATCATTGCGAAACTTCCTCAAGATCAAATCAATGCAATGAAAGAAAAGGCAGATGAAAAGTTTAAGAATATGCCAGGCAGCATGGTAACGCAATCAGCCGTTTCATTCATTGAGAATGAGTATAAAAAGATCGGTATCAATATAGATAAGCTTCAATCCAATTTCATCCTTACTTCCGGCGGGAAAATGCTACTTTTATCCTTAGTAAGTATGGCAGCTACCGTTATCGTGAGTTTACTTGCTGCAAAAGTAGCTGCAGGACTCGGCAGAGACCTTAGAAAGAAAGTATTCCGGAAAGTTACAAACTTCTCGAATGCGGAGTTTGATAAGTTTTCCACTGCATCTCTAATCACAAGAAGTACAAATGATATCCAACAAGTTCAAACACTTATGGTTATGATGCTTCGCATTGTATTCTATGCACCAATTTTAGGTATCGGCGGCATTATTAAAGTACTTACTACAGACCTTTCAATGGGATGGATTATCGCAGTTGCGGTAATTGCGATTTTAAGCCTAGTCATTGGTTTATTTAGCATCGCGATTCCTAAGTTTAAGCGTATCCAAAAGTTAGTAGATAAAATTAACTTAATCACTCGTGAATCTTTAACCGGTATGCTAGTTATTCGTGCTTTTAATACTCAAAAACATGAAGAAAAGAAATTTGAAAAAGGAAATCAAGATTTAACAAAAACAAATTTATTTGTAAGCCGTTTAATGTCATTTATGATGCCAATGATGATGTTTATCATGAATGCCGTTACTGTACTTATTATTTGGGTTGGATCACACCAAGTGGATATGGGACATATGCAAGTTGGTGATTTGATGGCATTTATGCAATATACAATGCAAATCATCATGGCCTTCTTAATGATTTCAATGGTATCTATTATGGTTCCACGTGCTTCAGTTTCCGCACAACGTATCGCAGAAGTTTTAGATACTGACATTACCATTAGTGATGTAAAAGAGCCGAAAACATTTGCTTCAGACAAGAAAGGTTACGTTGAATTTAAAAATGTTGGCTTTAGATACCCAGGTGCAGAAGAAGATGTGCTTTCCAATATCACCTTTACTGCAAAACCTGGTGAAACGACAGCTTTCATCGGAAGTACAGGTAGTGGTAAATCAACATTAATCAACTTAATTCCACGCTTTTACGATGTCACAAGTGGCCAAATATTAATAGATGGCACGGATATTAGAGAAGTATCTCAGAAGGAATTAAGAGAGAAAATTGGTTATGTACCGCAAAAAGGAGTTCTCTTCTCGGGTACAATCGAGAGTAATTTGAAATATGGTAAAAAAGAAGCGACTGAAGAAGAACTCAAAAAAGCGGCGGAAATCGCGCAAGCTATGGAATTTATTAACGCGAAACCTGAAAGCTTCCGCACAGAAATATCACAAGGTGGTACGAACGTTTCCGGTGGTCAAAAACAAAGACTTTCTATTGCGCGTGCTCTTACGAAAAAATCGGAAATCTTCATATTCGATGATAGTTTCTCAGCTCTTGACTTTAAGACAGACGCAGCATTGCGCAGAGCTTTAAACAATGAGATTACAGGAAGTACTATTTTACTTATTGCCCAAAGAATCAGTACAATCATGAATGCCGATAAGATTATTGTACTTGACGAAGGAAAAATAATTGGAACTGGTACTCATGAAGAGCTTATGGAAAACTGTGAAGTTTATAAGCAAATTGCTTTATCACAACTTTCAAGAGAGGAGTTGTCATCATGAGTGATAGAAAAATAGAAAATAGAAAACAAAGCGGCCCTGGTCCTGGCGGTGGCGGTCCTATGGGCGGCGGCATGAGAAAGATTGAGAAAGCAAAAAACTTCAAAGGAACGATGAATAAACTCCTTCAATACTTGAAGCCCTATAAATTATCAATCTTAATCGTTATCCTTTTCGCAATCGGCAGTGCAGCCTTTACAATCGTTGGTCCAAAAATTTTAGGAAACGCGACAACAAAACTTTTCGAAGGACTCGTAAGCAAAGTATCAGGAGAACCCGGTGCGGCCATTGATTTTACCTATATCGGAAACATTGTCATTTTACTCCTTGGATTATATATACTGAGCACTGTGTTTGGTATTATCCAGGGGTACATTATTTCTGGAGTAGCTCAAAAAGTATCTTATAACTTCAGAAAAGAAATCGATGAAAAAATTAACCGTATGCCGCTGAAATACTTTGATAAAACAACGCACGGCGAAGTATTATCGAGAATTACAAATGACGTAGATACGGTGAGCCAAACTTTAAACCAAAGTATGTCGCAAATCATCACATCCGTTATTACAATCATCGGTGTACTTATCATGATGTTATCAATCAGCTGGCAAATGACATTAGTGGCGCTTTTAATATTGCCAGTATCGATGATTCTCATCATGGCAGTCGTAAAACGATCACAAAAATACTTCAAATCCCAGCAAGAATATTTAGGACACGTAAACGGTCAGGTCGAAGAAATTTATAGTGGTCACAATATCGTAAAAGCCTTCAACAAAGAAGAAGAAGAAGTGAAAAAATTCGAAAAGGTAAATGATACCCTTTACCATTCCGCATGGAAATCTCAATTTTTATCTGGAATGATGATGCCGATTATGACATTTATCGGTAATATCGGTTACGTCGCTGTATCTATTTTAGGCGGGTGGCTTGCGGTAAAGAGAACCATCGCAGTTGGAGACATTTTAGCCTTTGTGCAATATGTTAGAAGCTTTACGCAACCAATCGCTCAAGTAGCACAAATCGCGAACGTACTTCAATCTACTGCAGCTGCTGCAGAAAGAGTCTTCGAATTTTTAGAAGAAGAAGAGGAAGTGCCAGAAGCAGAAAATCCAGTGAAGCTGCAAAAAGTTCAAGGAGAAGTTACCTTCCAAGATGTTCAATTTGGATACAATCCAGATAAAATCATCATCAATAATTTCTCATCTAACATTAAACCTGGACAAAAGGTAGCAATCGTCGGACCAACCGGAGCTGGTAAAACAACGATTGTAAAACTATTAATGCGTTTCTATGACATAAACAGCGGTGCAATATGTATCGACGGTCACGATATAAAAGACTTCACGCGAGAAGACCTGCGCAACATGTTTGGTATGGTACTTCAAGACACTTGGCTATTTAACGGCTCCATCATGGAAAATATACGTTACGGTAGACTCGATGCTACAGACGAAGAAGTAATTGAAGCAGCGAAAGCAGCTCACGTTCACAACTTCGTAAAAACATTACCAAATAAATATCAAATGGAACTAAACGAAGAAGCAAGCAACGTATCCCAAGGACAAAAGCAACTACTAACAATTGCACGTGCCCTTATAGCGGATCCGAAAATATTAATACTCGATGAAGCAACAAGCTCCATTGACACTCGTACAGAAGTACTGATTCAAAAAGCGATGGAAAACCTTATGGAAGGTAGAACAAGCTTCATTATCGCTCATAGATTATCAACAATACGTGATGCAGATTTAATCCTTGTCATGAAAGACGGAGATATTGTAGAACAAGGTAATCATGAAGAGTTATTGAAAGCTGATGGTTTCTATGCTTCGCTTTATAATAGTCAGTTTGAAGGTGCGGATGCTTCTTGAGTTAGGTGAAAGTCCATTTAAATAACTAAACCCACGAAGAAAATGCATTTTCTTCGTGGGTTTTTATCATTTTTAAGGTTCTGTTACAAAGTTTTTAAAAGTAAGCTAGACATTTGCAAAACAGAGTGAGGAGCATGATATTTGCAAGCTTTTCAAGAAGAGAAAAGGCTGAAGAAAAAGGCTAAGCAAAAGAATGAGAAATATAGCGTTCCTAGTAATACAGCTGACCTCATGAATGAGCTATGGAAGTAAAGGAATAAGTAAATGCGAGGATAAATGATTTTTGATTAAATTTATATTTACTGTTTTAGGCGCTGCCGTGATCGGTTTAGCGTCTTGTTTGTTGTTAAGGGATGAAATAGATTTGAAACTTAAAGATTAGATAATAATATTATTACTTTAAAATGCAGAAAGCAGGCTAGTAAACAAGCTATTTTTGTTTTTTAGCATAGAATATGATGAATCTTAAAGTTAAGAGGAGGTAATCATATTTATGGGATGTAATGGTAATTTCAGACGTTTCCGAGATTGTGATAGATTTTGGGATGATTTAATGTTTTGCAGACGCAGACATAGAGATTGTGATAACCGTCGTTGTAGACGTGACCGCGACTGTGATTGTGATGAATGTCGTCGTAGACGTAATCATGATCGTGACTGTGATTGCGATAATCGTCGAGATTGGTAAATTTCTTTCAATGAGTGCGTTTCTTCACAGCACTCGTTTTTTTATTTATGGGTTTTCTGAACTCTTTATTGATAATATATAAAATACGAAGAATGTAGTTGTAATATATGGTTGTACAAAAATCTTCACCGTAAAACAAAGTGGGCTAAAAGTGATCGAGAAGAGTTAAAGAAAGCATTAGAGTATTAATTAATACATTCTTTTGACCAGAGGTGATTTCACCGATGTAAGGAATCTTGTCCAGTTTGACACTCCCACCCCTAAAGGGGCCAGCTGACTAACGTCAGCGGGATTCTTGCTACCAAAGGCCAAAGGCGAAGCCCATTTCTGGTATCGTTGACGTGCAAGATTGCGGTGTGTCATCACCACTCCCACAACAGACCATATAGGTTCGTGGGCTACGGTACTGTTACCATACCGTACAGATTGTAGGTTCTCAAATGTTTTTACGTCTTTTGCATGACTATGAATAAAGTATACCATGTTTTGCTATGTACAAACGATGCTTTCATCCCACGTCTAAAGACGGACTAAAGTCCTGCGTGGGCTTTCCCGTATCGTAAATTCTGTAATGTTTTAGTATTTCTTCTCCTTCTCCTGTTTTATGACTTTCTCCAGAGATAATGATTATTTCTTCTCCATTAATTGTTGCACAACGGATAACCGGTTTAATTAAAGGGAATTATCAAAAAGGGTACTATAAAATAGAACAAGCCAAAGAAATAGATAAGGAGTGAGCAAGCGATGGACAACATGATTAATACGGGCAGCTTTGGTTTACAAAGGGGACCTGATCAAAAAACGGTTGGCCAGTATTTGTTCGATTGCCTGAAACTGGAGGGCATAACCGAAATTTTTGGTGTCGCAGGGGACTATAATTTTACACTTCTTGATACTTTGGAGTGTTATAACGGCATCCGTTTTATAGAAGGACGAAATGAACTAAACTCGGGCTACGCTGCAGATGGCTATGCAAGAATCAAAGGAATATCGGCTCTTATTACGACATTTGGGGTCGGGGAGCTCAGTGCATGCAATGCGATAGCGGGAGCCAACAGCGAGCATGTGCCAATAATACACATTGTGGGTGCCCCTCCTGAGAAGGATCAAAAAGAGCATAAGCTGATGCACCACACCTTAATGGATGGAAATTTTGACATCTTTCGCAAGGTGTATGAGCAGATAACGGCTTATACTGCCGTGCTTACACCAGAAAATGCCAAGATTGAGATTCAGACTGCGATTCGCATTGCTAAGGAAAAGAAAAAGCCGGTATACCTGGTTGTGGCTAATGATTTAGTGATCAAGCCGATTAAAGTCTGGACAGAACCGGCACCACCACGTCCAACATCCAACCCGAATACCCTTCAGGCTGCAGTGAATAATGTCCGTCTGCTTTTGGAACGTTCCCACCGACCAGTTATCTTGGTGGATGTGAAAACGATGCGATTCGGCCTTCAGACAGCGACTCGGCAGCTAGCCGATGCAATGAATGTGCCTGTTGTAACGATGATGTACGGGAAGGGCGGATTCGACGAGAACCATCCAAATTATATCGGAATGTATTTAGGCTCTTTCGGGAGGACTGAAGTCCAAAGTACAGTGGAGAATGCAGATTGTATCATTGCGATTGGTATGGTATGGGCGGATACAAACACCGCAAGTTTTACCGCAAAGCTGAACCCACTGATAACTGTCAATATTCAACCAGATATAGTTAAAATCGCTGAGGCGGAATATCCGAATGTTCTTGCAGCCGACATGCTACTTGCTGTGCAGAAGTTGAGTTATACAGGCAAAGGTTTGACAAAAAAATTGTCATTCCCTTATGAGCAATTCACAACTATTGCCGACGGACCTCTAATGGCGGACGGCTATTATCCACGTTTTCAGCGCATGCTGAAAGAGGAGGATATTGTAATCGCCGAGACCGGAACGCTTTATTATGGAATGGGAGAGGTCAGACTGCCGGGCAATGTAACATATATTGGACAAGGTGGATGGCAGTCCATCGGTTACGCAATCCCTTCGGCGTTTGGTGCTATTATGGCCGCGCCGGAACGCCGAGTATTGGTGTTTACAGGTGACGGTGCCCTGCAGCTAACGGCACAGGAAATCAGTTCTATGCTCTATTACGGCTGCAAGCCTATAATCTTTGTTTTGAACAACGATGGTTATACAATCGAGAGATATTTAAATGTCAAAACAGAGGATCAAAAGTACAACGAAATCCCTCAATGGTCTTACACCAAGCTAGCCGAAGCTTTTGGAGGTAACGCGTTTACCGTTACGGTCCGGACCTATGGAGAGCTTGATCAGGCTATAATCCATTCTGAAAAGGAAAGCGCCAAAAGACTCTGTATTATTGAAATGATCGCAGGGAATCGAATGGACGCACCTGAATATATGCGACGGATGCGTAGTTATATGGAGAAGCAGGAAAAGCAGCGCAGTCAGAACTAGTATCCAATTCCCTAGTCCCTAATTGGATACTAATTGAACAGTTCTAATCATATTCTTTTAATAAAACGCAATTAAAGGGGTGTAAAGTAAGTTGACAAAAGTTAAGGTTAGTTTACGACCCATTGCAAGTAAGTTCAATTTACCTACTGTTTTGAAAACAACTATACTACCAGGTGACTCAATTGAAAGGTTATTTATTGCAACCCAGGTAGGAGAAATCTTTTACATAGGAGACGGAGTTATAAGGACTTTTTTAGATATTCGCCCGCGAATTATCAAATTAGGCACGTTTGAAGAAGGTGTCTCTAGTAGCGGTTATGATGAACGAGGATTGCTAGGACTAGCGTTTCATCCACAATTTTATCAAAACGGTTTATTTTACCTTCATTATTCAGTAGCTGGCACTCAAGGTCCGGGTGCCCTTTCTGAACCTTTTAAACCTAATCCGTGTGATCCGAAAACTTTAAACTTAAAGTGGGTAAATAGAGATACTCAATATGATCATATTGATACGGTTGAGGAATGGATTTTACAATCACATAGTCAACCTCAAAAACGACGGACATTACTTAACATAAGAAGGCCCTTTTTTAATCATAACGGAGTCAATAGTTTAAACTTTTCACCTGAGAGTGGAAAACTTGTTTTTACAAATGGAGATGGTGGATCGGGTTATGATCCATTTAATTTAAGCCAGGATGATTTAGAAATAGCGGGCAAAATAATTGAAATTGATGTAAGTAAAAATACATTCATAAATAACCCTCCAGTAGTTACACGCTTTAATGAGTTTCCTTTATCTATACAAGAAACACTTACAGTAATTGCGAAAGGAGTTCGGAATATAACAGGTATTTCATTTCAAAGGTTTTATAATCAATATATCAAATATGCTGGAAATGTCGGGCAGGATATTGTAGAGTCTATTTTTTCGTTTGTTTATTATAAACCCATACCGGTTACCGAACTTGTTCAAACGCATTTAATGAGATCCACTCCCAATCAAGATGGATTTATTAATTTTGGTTGGCGAGGATGGGAAGGAGAATTTCCTACTTCTTTTATAAGGCACTGTTCTGAGAATCCTACTTTGGATGAGAGAACAATGGCTTATTATAATGAAACAATAGAAACATCAGTGAGGCGCATACAGCCCCTAATTAGTTATTTTCATAAAGATTCCAGAGCAGATAAGTTTGGAGGAACCTCACTTACAGGAGTACAACCATATATGGGAACTACAATTCCTAGTTTAACTGGTAGTATCGTGTTTACTGATCTTGCTAAGAAAGAAGAATTTCAATCTCCAGTAAAGGGAGTGTTAGCTTTTACTAGAGCAGCTCTAGACGGGAAACGTAATGATTTTCATGTTATTGAAACCACTTATGATTTTGGGACTCAAGCAGCTTATTATGTTAGTTTAGGAACAAACTTAGATCAAACTAGATTATATTTAGGAGTTTATGGTTCTATGAAAGTAACTGAATTTAACAAAGGTACTATTTTTGAAATTGTTCCATGATACGGTATAAACTCTTAGTCTAAAAATATATGGAATTCATACTTTTTCAAACGCACGACTTAGCGCCTCTTAAAAAACCTTCTATGGATAAACATCTATTGTATAGTGATTCCTAACAAGCAGAAAGTAAAACATAACCAATAAGTATTTGAATAAAAATAGAAAGTGGTGAATTAAGTCTCTTTAGGGGGAATTTGATGAATCGCTTTAGAAGCTATTGGTATCAATGGATGATAGAGCAGGATGTGAATTTTGTTCATAAAAGAAAGGTGACGCCTGCAAGTAGGTTAGTCATTACAGCATTACTCGGTTCATTTGCTGCTATTTTTCAATCTGCGGGGAACTTAATCCCTGGAATTGGGTTATTTATTAGTCCTTTCGCGACGCTACCGATTTTTCTGGCTATTTGTTATTCTATTCGTGAGGGAGTACTTTCTTATATTCTTACTATTTTCCTATTATTCATTATTGAGCCAAGTGAACTAATTGTCTTTCCCTTTACTACAGGCTTATTAGGTGTAGCGTTAGGAGTATCCTTTTTACAATTCAAGAGGAGGATTTGGGTAATTTCCTTTTCAGCGATATGTCTACTTATAGGAATTATGATCATTCTCGATATCTTCCGTTTTCCTGTACTTGGTCCTACTATTCATACGACTATGGATATAAAAGTTATTACATTAATATTTATACTGAGTTTTTTATACTGCTGGATCTATGCAGAGTTGTGTAGAATAATAATGAATAGAGTATATAAAGTGTGGTCTTAGCAATTGCATAAAATCTTTTTGAACAAATACACTTTCTCATATATTTTTAAAAATTGGAGATGTAAGCCATGTATAACATTGAAATTAGAAGGCCGAATTCGAATGATTTAGATGAATTACATTTGTTTTTTCGTCTTGTTATTACTAATACATTTAAAAACGAAGGGTTATCACATCTATTAGATGACATAGAAAATGAAATTAACTCGAAAAAGAAATATTTAAAAAATGATTTTGATAGTAATGGAGAAAGTCGTTACTTTTTATTAGCAATAGATACAAGTAACGATAAAATCATTGGAACGATTGAAATCGGTCCAGCAAGTGCATTGATTAATAGTTGTACAGACGGTGTACTTAAGGATTTGTATGAAATAGGAACTGTATTTATACTTCCGGAGTATCAAAGAAAAGGTATAGGGAGTTTACTACTAAATACAATGTATCTTACATTACTTAGCAGAGGAATAATCGAATGCTGTTTAGATAGTGGATACAAAAAAGCACAAAGTATATGGACAAAAAAGTTTGGAAAACCTAGTTATGTGCTGAAGGATTATTGGGGCGAATCAAACGATCATATGATTTGGAAAAAAAGTTTACATGATATACCTATAATATTTGAATTATAAAATGAAATATCTCTCTTAACATAGCTTTTCTTACATACTTATGCTATTATTTATCTTTATAATAAAAGAGGACGTGAATGAACTTGATTAAAATTAATATTCCTGAAGCTGATGTTTCAATTACTGAACGTAACCAAGTTATTAAAGGAGACGAGCCATTAATTACTCCAATTAACGGTTTTATCGATTTCCACTTGTTCCCTAGAGATAAAGGCGGCATTTTTATGTTTTACAATATTAATGACGAACTTCTTTTCGTAGGTAAAGCTCGTAAAATTAGACAACGTATTAAAAAGCATTTTGAAGATAATGTTTCACCAATCAAAAATAATCGTGATGAAGTATACCGTATCGATGCATGTATCGTAGAAGATCCAACTGAAAGAGAAATTTACGAAACATACATCATTAATAAGTACAAAGCGAAATATAACGTTGATAAAGTGTTTTATAAATAAACAACATTAGCGAAATGAAACAATCCTAGTACATACACTAGGATTGTTTTTATTTATATAGCTTTGTAATTTTTGTCCGTAATGATTTTCCTCGCATTTGTTCCTCCTTATAAGGGAATAGATTATTTAATCGGCAGAATTTTTTCGTATTTTAAAGTAATGAGCGGTAATTAAACAAAGTACCCCTATAAATAACATAATAATTCCAAAAGTTTTATGCTTTCCTTCGAAGAAAGGTATGTCTGTAATTACATTTGTCATACATAAGCCTAAGAACACAAGAATTGGTCCAATCCAAAGTAATATGTTGCCTAATTTTGTGTGTTTCTCCATGTAAACCCTCCTTTTTTTACATATATATCCATCTTTATCGCAATCCATAACTTCTAAATAAAGGTTAAAGTAAATCCCCAAGAGAAATATATTTTCTTTCATAACAAAAATTAAAGCATCATATATTGGTACAAGCAAATGAGAAAGGAGATCATCATGAATTGGCTAGAAGCTTTTATTTTAGGAATTATTCAAGGGCTGACAGAGTTTTTACCTATAAGCAGTACAGGTCACCTATATTTAGGGCGACATATTTTTCAGTTAGATGAGGCAGGTTTGTTTTTAGATACGATGCTGCATATAGGGACGTTACTTGCGGTGTTTATTTATTATAGAAAAGAATTTATTTATTTAATAAAAAATCCATTTTCAAAGCTTATGCTATTACTTATTGTCGGGACGATACCTGCGGTTGTAATCGGCTTATTATTTAAAGACTTTTTTGAAGATATTTCAAAAACAGGTATAACAATAGGTTGGGAGTTTTTAGTGACGGGTTTATTTCTTTATATGGCCGATAAACAAAAGAACGGTCGTAAAAAAATGAATGATATTACATATAAAGATGCATTCATAATTGGTTCATTTCAAGCAGTAGCTATATTTCCAGCAATTTCCCGTTCTGGAATGACAATTGTCGCTGCATTATGGAGAAAGTTAGACCGCGAAACAGCGGCGTACTTTTCCTTTTTATTATCAACACCAGCTATTGTCGGAGCTATCATCTTGCAATTTGCAGATGTTTTTCAAGGGAAAGCTGAATCTATTTCTAGTACATCACTAATTGTCGGAACATTATCAGCAGCGTTCTTTGGTTACATAGCAGTTTCATGGATGATTCAATATTTAAAACGTCATTCTTTAAAAGTATTCGCGTATTACGTATGGGGATTAGGTATTTTAATTTTAATGTTGCAATTCACACAGGTGTTTTAAATATAATTATCAAGGAATTATTAGTTAAGATCCTTTTCCATTCATACACGACAGGATCTCTTTTCATTAAGGGGGAAAAAATGTTTACTAAGGCTATTGTTATTGGTGGAAGTATCGCAGGAAAACTCGCCGCAAAGGCTTTATCAAATACGTTTGAAGAAGTAATCATTGTAGAAGCTGGTGAAGAATGGGATGGAAATGGTCCGCGAAAAAGAGTTCCGCAAAGTAATCATCCGCATGTGTTATTAAAAGGCGGCGAAGAAGCACTTGAGGAGTTGTTTCCTAACATTACTAATGAATTAATTGAAGCGGGTAGCATCGTAAATAACTTTACTCGCGATTTAAAATGGCATCAGTTCGGCCTATGGAAGCAGCCTTTCAAAGGCGAAATAAATATGATTCAACAAAGTCGTCTTCTGTTAGAATCGCATATTCAAAAACGAATTGAACAAGTTTCAAATGTTACTTCGAAGTATGAAATGTTGGTTGAAGGATTACTAGTAGATAACAAACTTAATAAAGTCTATGGAATAACAGCTAAATGTTTGAAAACAGGAATGAAAGAAGAATTTCATGCAGATCTTGTTGTTGATGCAAGTGGATTTGGTTCGAAAAGTATAGATTGGTTACAAGAATACAATTTCGAAGTACAAGAAGAGAAAGTAAGAATTGATTTGTTTTACGCAACTAGAATGTTTAGGCTCAAAGAAAAAGAGAAATTAGACTGCTGTAATATGCTTATGTCTCCAAGTTTTCCTGAGAATCCTTATGGTGTTCTAATTCAAACGATTGAAGATGATCGTTATTTTGTTACTTTTAGTGGATATGCGAATGAAAAAGCACCGCAAACAGATGATGAATTTTATGATTTTGCTGAAAACCTATCAATCACTAATGTTACAGAGTTTCTAAACAAATCTGAGGCGATTACCGATATAAAAACGTACAAAATTCCATATCAAGTACGCAGGCGATTTGATCTAGTTAATAATTTGCCTGAAGGATTGTTAGTAGTTGGAGATGCGCATTGTCGTTTTGATCCAGTTTTCGGACAAGGTGTTTCAGTTGCAGCTATGGAAGCTCACCAATTGCAACTAATTCTTCAAGGGAGAAAAAGGCTTGATAAAACATTAACTCGAGAGTTTTATAGGAAGACTGCTATGATTATCAAAACACCTTGGGAAATGACCACAACGGAGATAGCACGTCATCCTAAGTTACAGAAAGAATTAACTACGAAACAAAAATTTCAGCAATGGTATACGAAACAAATATATCAACTTTCTGCAAGTGATTCTGATATTTATATTCGGTTAGTCAGAGTTATGAACTTAATTCGTAGTCCATTTCATCTTTTTCATCCTAGAGTATTACTTACTGTATTACTCAGACGAAAGAAATAGCAGGAAAATTATCGTTTAAAAAAGAATGTATAACAGTTAGTAAATCAAGAAGGGGTAAATGGGATGGAAATATACATAGAACAATTAAAGAATCAAGACGCTGAAGATTTATTTAATTTTGAACTCACGAACAAATCATTTTTTGAAACAATGGTACCAAGTCGTGGCTCTAATTATTACGTGTATGAATACTTTCAAAAGCAACTTGCCGAACTATTAAAAGAACAAACTGAGGGGATTTCTTATTTTCATCTCATACGTAATACAGAAAAAGAAATTGTAGGACGTATCAATTTAGTTGATGTAGATAAGGAAAAACGAATTGGGTCGTTAGGCTACCGAGTTGGAGAGAAGTTTACTAAAAAAGGAGTTGCAGCAGCATCTGTAAAATTGATTTTGGCTCAAGCAAGAGTCTATGAAATTAATGAAATACATGCTATGACAACAACAAATAACATAGCTTCACAAATTGTATTAGAAAAGAACGGATTTTCTCGTGAAAAGCAAGCGGAGACAACTACTGTAGATTTAAACGGAGAAAACGTAAATTTCGTACATTATATTTGGAGGACTACTAAGGGTTAAAAATAATAGGGAGGGACATGTACATGAAGGATTTACGTTATCCAATAGGTCAATTTACTTACGTAGGAACTATTACAGAAGAAATAATTGATAAATGGATTCAAGAAATAGAGGATTTACCTAATGAACTAGCAAGAGCGATAAAAGATTTAGATCAGAAGCAGTTAGATACACCGTATCGCGTCGGTGGATGGACTGTTCGCCAAGTAGTTCATCATGTTGTTGATAGTCATATGAATAGCTACATACGCTTTAAATTAGCACTGACAGAAAAGAATCCAACTATTAAACCGTACAAAGAAGAAAAATGGGCAGAGCTACCTGACTCGAAATTACCAGTAGATGTTTCACTTGTAATGCTAGATTCATTACATAAAAGATGGATTAACTTATTATATTCTTTAGAACCGGCAGATTTAGAAAAGACATTTAATCATCCTGAATCAGGAGAAACAAAACTTGCTGCTGCAATTGGACTATATGCATGGCACGGTCGTCATCATACAGCTCATATTACTTCTTTAAGAGAGCGTTTAAATTGGTAACATTAGAGAAGGCGACAGAAATTGATGCAGCAGTTTTATTTCAAATGCAAATAGACTCATTTAGTCCTTTATTAAATAAATATAAAGACTATGAAACAAATCCAGCAAATGAATCTATTGAAAAAACTATTTTAAGAATAAATAATCCGAGCAACAACTTTTATAAGATGATAATAGATTCGAACCTTGTTGGAGCGATATGTATATCCCAAAAAGAAAGACCTTATAAATTTTGGATCAGTCCAATGTTCATTCATCCAATCTATCAAGGGAAAGGAATCGCTAAGAAGGTACTTATTTTAATTGAAGAGATGTTTCCAGAAGCACGGAGTTTTGAACTTGCTACGATTTTAGAAGAAGAAAGAAATTGTTTTCTATACGAAAAAATGGGGTATAAAAGAACAGAAGTAATAAAGAAATTAAATGATAAAACTACACTTATTTATTACAAAAAAGAAAGGTAAAGCATTTGAAATACGCTTTACCTTTTTATGTTATTTTAGATTAAATATACAAAAACAACGCATATTCTTCCAAAATACTCGGGTTAGTAATCTCGATAATGAATAAATATGCGGAAAGGCGTTATTTCGTCGTATATGTTACTAACGCTTTTTGAATGCTTAAAATACTATCGTCACCTTTAAATTCTTTCGTAATTGGATCATCCATACTAGATACCCAAATTTTAAGCTCTGCATCTAAATCAAAATGCCCAGCTGTTTCAATGCTAAATTGTGTAATGCTTTTATAAGGAATAGAATGATACTCTGTTTTTTTACCTGATATTCCTTGTTTATCTACTAAAATAAGACGACGATTTGTAAATACGATTAAATCACGAATTAATTTATAAGCATGCTCAACTTTCTCATCGTCTAGCATAATCTTTTCTAAATCACGTTCAACGCTTTCTGTACTCGCACTTGATGCATTTCCTAAAATACCACTAAATAAACCCATATGAAATTCCTCCTTTATAATATGTGGAATGAGTTTCTTATATTGTACCATGCGAATGGCTAATAGATTATGACATTGCTTCAATAGTTTTTTGTTATTATTGCAACCAATTTATATAACCTCATCCTAAAATCTTGTGCTAACATATAATTAAGAAAACAGAAGTAGAGGGATATAGCATGAAAAATATCGGTTTAGTATTAGAAGGCGGCGGAATGAAAGGATTATATACTGCAGGAGTACTCGAATATTTTATGGAAAGGGACTTATTCTTTCCGTATGTAGTCGGTGTATCCGCCGGAGCGTGTATGGGAGCAACATATTTGTCACGTCAAAAAGGAAGAAATAAAAAAGTGAATACAGAGCTAGTAGCAGATCACAGGTATATATCTTATCGAAACTTAATTCAAAAACGTGAATTATTTGGAATGGATTTTTTATTTGATGAAGTACCAAACAAAATTGTACCGTTTGATTTTCAAACATTCCTAAATTCAAATGAACAGTTTGTAATCGGAACGACTGATTGTGAATCAGGACAGGCAGTTTATTATAATAAAACAGAACATGGAAATGATATTTTAAAAATTATTCGTGCATCAAGCTCTGTGCCGTTTATAGCACCTGCTGTAGAATATGATAATCGAAAATTGTTAGATGGAGGGATTATAGATCCTATTCCAGTTTTTAAAGCGCAAAATGATGGTTATTTAAAAAACGTTGTTATAATGACAAAGCCAGAAGGATACGAGAAGCAGCGTAATAAATTTTCTGGACTAGCTAAAATTTTATATAGAAGATATCCAAAAATCGCAGAGCATTTAGTAGAACATTATCGTTTTTATAATGAAACTGTATCTTATATGAATCACAACGAACAAAAAGATAATTTTTATGTAATTCAGCCAAGCGCACAGCTTCCTATAAGCGGAATAGAAAGAAATAAAGAGAAACTTGTTAACCTATATAATCTCGGCTATACAGATGCTCAATATCATTATGAAAAATTATTAAATTGGATAGAGAAATAAAGGGGTGGAAAGTTGCTATTAGGTAAAAAGGTTATTTTTAATGAATTGCAGAAAATGCATAGTCCGCTGCTTAAACCGTTTCCGAATTGTGACCTTCGAAAAATACGAAAAGATTTTAATAATATGTTTACAGAAGATGATTGCATAAGCGCTGATTTAAATTATTATTGGATGCATACAGCAGGTACTTTAAGTTACATACTTAATAACAACGAAAAGGAGATTGTGTTTGATCAAATAAAGTGGCTAAAGAAATCGTTTTTTGAATGGTTTCCGCAATATCGTTTTATAGAAACAGAAATTGTGAAGTATCCCATTTTGTATAGAGATTTCATGAATTATGAGAAGGCCCGGAAACTATTACTGTATTATCTTACTGAATAAAAATAAAAACGTACAAGTTATGCTGCTTGTGCGTTTTTTTGTTCATAAAAAATACAATTTTAATACCTTGTTTATATAGGGATTCTAATACGAAGAAAGAAGTACATATAGAATGATGTAAAGGAGGGAGAGGCGTTTAGATACCGTTTTCCTTTAATCCATTATCCAATTCGAATATAGTTAGTTATTTATGATAAAATATTTCGAGTGAAATCAAGTACTTATTATATCCAGTATTAAATAAGTTAAGCCAGGAGGAACAATAGTAACATGGAAAACGTGTCAAATATAGATAAATTGGAATCAATAAAATCTTTACAATCGACAATTCGTAAACTTGAAAATGCTTTTTCACAGATGACTCAAAAGGGAGCAAATACTACCTTAGTGAAAAAAAGGCTTAAAGCCGTTTGTATAGGGCTAGCAGTGTTAGAGAACGTGTGGAATCAAGAAAGTCATCGGTATAGCCAAGAAGAGTTAGCAGAAGCTCGTAATATCCTTGCTGGTTTGCTTCCATCAATTGAGAGAGCCTATGATAAGTCTAAGGCTGGTAGTCCTCAAAGAACACTTTTAGAAAGAAGAATAAAAGCGTTGGAACTTTCTATTCAGGCAATTGATAAACCTTCTAAATAAATAACTCATCTAAATACATAACATACTAATCCTAAATTTTATAAAAGCAATCTAGTGAAAAGAAAGAAATACAAAGGAGGCAGATGGGTGACTTCAATAATTAGTCCTAAGTTAGAGGAGCTTAATAATCAATTAAAAAAAGGAAACGAGAAAGCAATTTATACTTTTTTGCATGAAATAAAGTCAAATAATACGCCACTAATAGAACAATGTCCTGTAGAAAATCAGTATAAGCTTATAACGTATATATGGTTAGGGGATCAAAAAACTGAAAACGTTTATGTATTCGGTAGTTTTCCTGGTTGGGATCTGTCTGTAAATCAACTACAACGGTTGTTACAGACAGATATTTGGTATGTAACGTTTAGGACGGATGAGAGTTTTATTTCAACGTACTATTTTTCAGTAAACGATTTTTTCGAAAATGATTGGATAAAGCGCAGTGAAAAGTACCAACTAGATCGATTTAATAAAAATACATTTGGAGAAGATGCCAATAAAGCGTCTGTGTTAAACATAGGAATGGAAGTACAGTATAGCAGTCGTTTTCCTTCAGATCATTATCCATCTGGAAAAATTGAAACATATTCTTTTCATAGTACGATTTTAAATGACACACGTAAAATTTATATTTATACGCCTCATGACTATTCTCACACTTCACATCTTCAAGAACTTCTCATTGTGTTTGATGGGAATTCATTCATTAATAACCTTTCAATCGCAAGAACACTCAATTATTTAATATACGAAAAAGAAATCCCATCTTGTATTGCTGTTGCAATAGAACCCGTTGATCGACTAGAAGAGCTAACTTATAACGATAAAATGAATACATTTTTAACGGAGGAACTACTTCCATGGATTCAAGCTAGGTATCACGTATATCAAGAAAAGAATCATACAACAATTGCTGGTTTCAGTCTTGGTGGCTTAGCAGCTTTTTATGCAGCGCTTCAAAATCCACATGTTTTCGGAAACGTGTTGTCAATGTCTGGATCCGTGCATTGGAAAAAGGATGGTTATGAAAATCAAATTCCTTGGATTGAAAATCAAATTTCATCTATAGATTCTAATACGAGTCAACCTCATTTTTACATAGCAGCAGGAGAACTTGAAAACAAACCTCTTTTAACGGCTAATAGACGCCTGTATAAAGCTTTAAAAGAAAAAGGATACCGAATTACTTATGAAGAGTTTCAAGGCGGTCATGACGGTGTTTGGTGGCGAGAAAAGTTATTTGATGGGTTGAAAGCATTAAAACATACAAAAACCACACTATAAAATAAAAAGGAGAGAGAATCTATGAATCAAGATGAGCTAGATAAAAAACTTAAAAAACAAGAAATTTTAGTTAAAGATGAAAAAGTTTGGTCGTTCACGTATGAGGATCATATTAGCTCTATCGTTAAACAGGCAGAAAAGACAGGAGCGTTTAATGATTTACCTGGGAAAGGGAAACCTCTTAATCTTGATAAAAATCTTTCGTATAATCCTGACAAGCAACTTTATAGAACTTTGAAAAATAATCATGTTTTGCCTAGGTGGATTGAACTTTCAAAGGAAATAGATCATCTAAAAGAAAATTTAAAAGAACTAACGGATAATGTAGAAGCAGCTATGTTAATTACAACTATTAATAAAAAGGTCTCAGAACATAATTTACTTTGTCCGCCAAGTGCGCAAAAAATGAGGGTTAAAACGGATATTTAACGATTTTCAATGAAGTTATCTGTTGCTATATAATTAAGTAGGGCATTTTCAATTCATTATTAAGGGGAGGCAAATGTAATGAAGAATACGTATCAACTTCAAATTCCGAAAGAACTAGAGCAGTATCGTAGTATTTTAGAAGAAAGTGTGAAACCGTATATTAAAGTGTCTGGAACGCAAGCAGAAACAACTCTTTTTGAAAGTAAGTTTGGTGGCTATCCGTATGTACCTATAAATCAAGAGCATCCTAAAGATTCAAATGGACAACCTATGATGTTACTTGCGCAGCTAAACTTTGAAGAAATGCCGCATGTTGAATATATGCCTCAAAAGGGTATGCTACAGTTTTTCGTAAGTGCTGAAGATGAGCTTTACGGAGCAGATTTTGATCATCCAACAATCCAAAAAGACTTTCGAATTATTTATCATTCTACAATTATAGAAGATTTAAATAAGGTTATTACTGATTTTAGTTATTTAAACACTTCAGGATTAGAGGACTTTATCATACCTGAAGCAGCGAAATTAAAGTTTGAATTGGGTTATCAGCCCGTAACATCAAGGGATTATCGATTTGAAAAGATGTTTAGTGAGGAAATTGATTGGGAAGAAATTGTTGATGAAGAAAATAATACAGAATTAGGCGAACTGTATGATGATTTATGTAAAGATCAAGGGCATAAAATTGGTGGTTATCCATTTTTCACACAGACAGATCCAAGGGAATGGGAAGAAAAATACCAGCAACATGATATATTATTGCTGCAAATCGATACAGATGATTCATTAAATATTATGTGGGGAGATTCTGGTGTTGCTAATTTCTTTATAAAGAAAGACGATTTATTAAATCTAGATTTTTCCAATGTTATTTACAATTGGGATTGTTACTAAAAATAGATAAATGGATTACTAGCTAGCAAAAGAAATCTTCCTGAAGGTGAGGAGGATTTTTTTACGTTAAAAATAAACGTTATGTTAACTAGAATGAAGAATACAATGAAAGTCAAGCGTAAATAAAAGAAATAACAACAAAAATATAAAATAATAAAACATATGTAATTAGCAATAAATCTATAAAGCAAAACATAAAATGAAATTTATCATTTGTATAGAAAAATTTATTTCGCATAAAAAAAATTCCGTGCTAATCAAAATTATTTTTGATTCGTTAAACGATAATTAATCGATTAAGATTTGCTGTGATTAATTTATAGCAAAATAAACGATAAAAACTGTAGAAATTCATTTAGATAAGATTTTATGTGAATCTCATTAAAAATCCCCGTTTCGTCTCATTAAGTATAGTTTACTTGGTTTTTGATACAGATAAACACTTACTCTATATAACTTCGTATAATATATATTATGTTAACTAGTAAAAAGTAATAAACCTATTATATATTAGTTATGGTTGTTAGGCTCCCCTTTTTAATTTGGTTCATAATGTGTTGTAGATTGTGTGGTTATTTGTTTTTTAAGTTATTTAAGTTATTTATGTTGTGTTATTGATAAGAATGTTTCCGTGTATAATTTATATTTTAGTTAATAAAAAACGCAATTCGTTTAAAGTGAACGAATTGCGTTGACATGATTAAGAATAAGTTTTTAAAATTAGTTTGCTACAGCAATTGCTTCGATTTCAATTAATAAGTTATCGTTAATTAACTTTCTAACTTCTACAGCTGAACTTGCTGGTGGATTCTTAGTATCAATGTATTGATCTCGAACACATCTAACAATGGCCATTTGAGAAATATCTGTTAAGAAAAATGTTAATTTTACTACATCATTAAAATTTAATTCTGAAGCTTCTAATGCTACTTTAATATTTTCAAATACTTGGCGCGTTTGTGTACCTAAATCTCCATGCCCAACTATATGACCATCAACATTAATCGCTACTTGTCCTGATATGTAAATTGTCCGTGTAGCGTTACTAACCTCAACAATATGTGAGTATCCAAAAGTTGCTGGCATAGTTTCCGGGTTGATAAATTTCTTTTGCAAGGTGCATCTCCCCTATTTATATCGTATTTTCTTCATGTTTGATTTTAGATGAATATCTATTTTACAAATGATTTTTCACATATCCTTCTGCTACATATGTGGAGTTATAATACGCTGCTTATATTTATAAAATTAGGTATTTAATAGATTATATATGTTTGATTTTCTTGAGTGCTGATACTAATTATGCCTTGTTTTATTAATTCTTCAGTTATTTTTGTATAGAAAAAGTGATACCACCAAATAAAAAATTCTTCGTAAGTTATTTCTTTTGCGTATCTGCTGCTTGCAAAGTATTCTTTTAAAGGTTTCTCATTTTCTTTACATAATAAGATCAAATCTTTACTGATTGTGTTCGCGATTTCGTTAAGTATAGATAAATCTTTAGCTTTAAACACTGGGATAATTCATTGCGAATTTTTATATAAGCCTAATTTTTCGTATAATACATTTGAATTTAAGTCTACTTGTCTATCTACTGCTACAAAATTTTTAACTAATTGTTTTTTGTATAATTAATATCAGTAATAGCATCGTGAAATTTTCTTCAAACGTTTCTTTATTCGCAGTTATTAAATTCAAAGTTGTATATCGAGTGTTTCCATAAAGACCAATTTGATATTCTCCTAAA
Organism: Bacillus sp. FSL E2-0195; assembly: GCF_038003645.1. Lineage (NCBI taxonomy): Bacteria > Bacillati > Bacillota > Bacilli > Caryophanales > Bacillaceae > Bacillus > Bacillus sp. FSL E2-0195. Next base: position 2,568,482 of record NZ_JBBOPN010000001.1, read on the forward strand.
TCCAAATACGTATTACCATACATTCCAAAGGACTCTTTGTCTGTTTGTTCTTGTTCTATAATCGCATAATAATATCTTTTATTGTTTCTCAAAGGCCGTTCTGTTTCTAAATAGTTTTCCTCAATGTTAATTATTTGTCCAAAATCTAATAACACACCACTATATAGTAAAAGACTATACGATTCTTTAGGTAAATGATTAAATGTCTCGATTCTTTTAGACATAGCATCAATTTGATTAGAATGCTTTTCAATTATGTTAAGTGCAGTTTTAATTAGAGGCTCACATAGGTTATACAGTTTTTCTCCTTCATTAGCTGTTATAACCATACATGTTGGATAGTAACTCCCTTCTGTCTCATTCAATAAACCTCCTAGTTCTAATGCGTGCATTTGTTTTTCGAATTCCTCGTTAGTCCAATTTAGCTTCGTTTTTATAGTATTTGATTCTATGCCCAGATGGAGCATTACAAGTAAATATTGAAGGTTTGTTCCGCTTATTTTTAAAGTTGGATAATTGTCAACTTATGAAATCATTTTTGTCTCATAAGTTGTTTTAAGTATTTTCTCCGGAGTATAATTAGCAAGCATTTTAAAATACCTTCTTTTTTAGTAATTTAATTGTAAAACCTATGTATTTACTATGTTCTATAAATAAAAATTAGTATCCTTTAATGATTTCAAATAAAAAACCTTAGTATAGCTATGTTGATACCTATACTAAGGTTATCTAGAATTCTTTATTTAATTATTGCTATTTAATAGTTTACATTTAGACTTCTTTTTTCTTTCTTCTAGCATTTATAGACTCTCCTTCCTGTGGATAATTAGTTACCTATCTGCTTCTATAACATATAAAGAAACATACGGTCTTTGTTGTTTATAAGAAAGAATGTACTTAAACAAAACAATTCACAAATACATAATATTAGTTTTAGCTGCTGCTAAATGAATTCTATTTTTTATATATAAATAATAAATTTGAAGAATTTATGAAATGTACTGCATTTAAGATGAAAGGTAAAATGATTTCGTTTAAACTACAATTAGCTACAATAACAACATACGTATATTGTTAAACGTAAAAAGGAGAACTAATGAAAAAGAAATATATGAATCAAATTCCGACTGATGTAAGTTTTAATCCGAAAGATATTATCGGTTTAATGACTGATTACTTTAAAATGAAAACAAAGCTACGTCCTGTAAAGAATTTACCTATTGTTTTATCGAATAAAAATAATGAATCTTTAGAGAGTGTGACATGGTTTGGGCACTCTGCTTCTCTTTTGAAAATAGAAGGTAAAAAATTGTTATTAGACCCTATGTTTGGAGATGCCTCTTCCCCATTTCCTGTGTTTAATAGTAAGCGGTATAGTGGTGCTTTTTCTTTAGAACATGATGAACTTCAAGAAATTGATGCGATTATCATTTCTCATAATCACTATGATCATTTAAATTACAAAAGTATTATGCGGTTAAAAGATTATGCGAAGCATTTTTATGTCCCGATTGGAGTTGCGCGTTATCTTATTAAATGGGGTGTTTCACCTAATAAAATTAGTGAACATAATTGGTGGGATGAAATTACGTTTGATAATATTAAGTTAGTTTGCGCTCCTGCAAGGCATTTCTCTGGACGAAGTATGACAGATAAAGATCGTTCTTTATGGTGTTCATGGCTTATTCTTGGTCAAGAAACTAAAGTCTTCTTTAGCGGTGATAGCGGTTATGCGCCTCACTTTAAGGAAATTGGTGAGAAATATGGTCCATTCGATCTTACTTTAATGGAATGCGGGCAGTACGATACGAGATGGTCTGCTATTCATATGTTGCCAGAAGAAACAGTACAAGCTCATATTGACGTTAAAGGAGAATTGCTTGTTCCTATTCATTGGGGTGCTTTTACGCTAGCATTACATGAATGGAGTGATCCAATTGAACGTGTTACGAAAGAAGCAAATCGTTTAGGGGTTAATATTGCAACGCCACAAATCGGTGAAGCTATTACGTTACAATCTAAAGATTATCCTACGGCTGCTTGGTGGCGAGAAGTGTAAGTATAATAAAAAGCGAACCAATTTAATATTGATGGTTCGCTTTTTATTCATTTATGACTCATCTATTAAAATTCTTTGTTTTATCTACTGGAATTGCATTTTTCATCTTTTCTGTTGTCCAATATCCTGTAGGGTCTTCCATATCGTTTGAATCTTGAATAGCCGATGGGATATTGGGAGCTTTTTTCACTTGAGTAAGAGTATCTTTTTCGCTAGAGGCTGCCAATGCTAAGTAAATAATTAAAGGTATTATAAAAGTAATACTAGTTATATATATCCAAAATAATTGATTTCCTTTTTTCATGAGCTCCTCCTTCTATTACATACTAATCTCCCCTAATTACTACTTTACTATATTTGCTTTCCTGCTATTTAAAATACTCTCCCTCACGTTAAATTTTATCTTTAGTTTCACTTCGACTACATTAGCTATTTTCTGTTACTGCTTACACTAATTTATGTATTGAATCTATTGGGCTGGTCTGCTTAGCTAATTCTTTATTCTTATACTCTACTAATTTATGATTTGATAAAACGCAAGAGTGCTCTAATATTAATTCATTATAAAGTACTTCAGTTAAAAATTTAGGCATCATCTCTCCTACGCCGTAATTATAGTCACTTAGAATCCAAGATACCTCTTTCCAATCTAGAATTCCTTCTGAGACTTTTTTTGGAGTGTGATATGTAAATTCATTAAGTAGCTTTACTAAATAGACATACATGCCACCAGAATATGAGGAATCCTCCCATTTAATAATGCCTTTAAATTGAATTTGATTTTGTTCAACATCTATATTTGTTTCTTCTTTTATTTCACGAATTGCATTTTCTAACGGTGTTTCTCCTTTTTCTATCTTCCCTCCTACACCATTCCATAATCCTTTTACAGGATCATATTCTCTATTTAGCATAAGTATTTCTTCATTTCTTTTTATAAAACATAAAGTGTGCTTGTACATAATTTAATTCCTTCCTTTGTTCTCAATAAGTTCTAACAGGCGATATTAAATATACTGCTGCAGATTGTTCACCTGCTTCAATTAATATCGGTCTCATGGAACCGCCAAAACTTAAAGTAACTCTATCTTCTTTTATTGCTTTTAAAGTATCGACCATATATCGTCCGTCGAAAGATATATTTAATTGCTTTTCTCCGTGAATCGCATCTATTTGTTGTGTCTCGGATATTTTACCAATTTGAGAAGCGTTGGAAGAAATTTGTATTGTGCATTCGTCGATGATTTCTAAGTTAACGTTGTTGTTTGCCCATTCACTAGCCAATAAACTTGACCGATCTACACCTTGTAAAATCTTTTTTCTATCTATATTAATAATCGTTTGGGATTCATTTGGAATTAGGCCGGATATATTAGGATATTTCCCTTCAATAAGCCTTGAATACAACGTAATTGTACCGAATTTAAAAATAATGTGACTCTCTGAAAGATATATGTATACTAAATTTGAATTACTGCTCATTAATTTTAGTAGTTCACTAATAGTGGAACTTGGTACAATGCAATTTAATTTCGCATGTGAAGAAATGGGTATTTCACGTAAAGCCAGTCTGTGCGAATCAGTAGCAGCACAAATTAATTTGTTATGATCAATAACGAAATGTACGCCAGTAAGAACTGGTCTAGATTCATTTTTAGCAGTTGCAAAGACAGTTTGTTTGAATACCTCAATCAGCTGTTCCGTTTCTACTTGTATTTCTGTATGTGAGTCTAAAAATGGTACATTAGGAAATTCATTTGCCGAGAGTCCATTTAAGTTTAAAGTAATTTCATCTGATTGAATTGTAATCAACTGCTCATTCATACTTTTTATTAAAATCTCACTTGGCATTTTCTTAATAATTTCAATGAAATACTTTGCTGGTACAACAATACTTCCTGCTTTTAAAATAGTTGTAATTTGTTCGTCTTCAATTGAAATAGGTATAAATTTTTCAATGAAAATATTCGAATTACTTGCGATTAAAGTAATTCCAGATTGATCTGCTGTTATCTTTATTCCGGATAATATAGGAATTAAAGTTTTTGTTGAGATAGCTTTACTTACTTCTGAAAGAGCTTGTGTAAATTGTTTGTGATTAACGATAAACTCCATTTTTCCCCCGCCTTACATGAAATACTATCTTTATGAAGATTGATGAATAATAGTTCCATTAAAAATATAAGGAACTGTTTCTTTCTTTTGTAAAAGGCTTTTTAAGTGTTCTGGTATACGTAAATAAGGTTCTGCTGAATCTAATTCCATCCAGGTAATCTCCTCAATCTCTTTTGGCCGTGATATACAGATTTCCCCTCCGGTTATTTCTCCTAAAAAATTAAAGAAGATTGCATGATGTCCTCTCTCCTCAAAAAAGGCTTCACTAATGGAACAAACCCCTTTTACGGATATGTCTAGCCCTGTTTCTTCTTTCACTTCACGAATTGCTGCCTCTTCTAACGTTTCCCCGAATTTAACTGCTCCACCTGGTAAAGTGTAATAAGAACCATTTTCCCCTTTGTTTTTAACCATTAATAGCTTTTCATGAGTTTCATCATATAGAAGTGCGTATGTAACATTTACTTTTTTCATATGTAACCCCCTTGAATGGTGAAAATTTTCTGTCTTTATTTTATTCTATCATTAAATTGTTTTGATTCATAAAAAGTAATTTGAGTAAATAACTAATACGAAACGATATCGTGTTCATAGACACACAAAAGAAAAGAGCATATTTTGAAAAAGATTAATCATAATACACTCTTTAATGATTCATTTATAACCTTTTTTCTAAATAGTAATGATTATGCCCTTTAGGATAATCTTCACTTACCCCTATCACTTTATATCCATGCTTCTTATAAAAATTAGGGGCTTGGAAACTAAAAGTATCTAATTTGATTAGCCTACATTCTTTTTTTATTGCAAATTCTTCAATAAGATTCATTAAATTGCTTCCATAACCTTCATGCCTGTATTCTTCAGAAACCCATAGGAAGTCAACATATACATGGTGCCAAAATGTGATTGCCGTTATCCCTCCTACTATTTCTTCTTTTTCATTCTTCACTATAAAACTAATCTTTTCTGAAGGTGTTTTTTCTTCATTTGAAAGTTGTTTTTGGTTATATTCAATTACTTTTTCTCTTATGTAATCACTATCTTCTTGTACCCATTGCTTTACTATTTGCATTTTAACTATCACGCCCCTTTACATTATTTATTCAATTTAATAATCGGAATTTCCTATCTTCTTTAATGTTAGATTATGAAATAAGTACAGGGAAAAAATTAGATTTTTTGAATGTCATTCATTGTTTATACATTTTTTTGTAAAGCAAAAGAGCCCTAGTATAAGGACTCTTTCTTAGCATTAAGCTATTTTTCGATTTAACGATTTGATTTCCTTCTTCTTTTCTGCATTTGGAGGGCGGATTACTATAGAGATAACGAAAGATATAACACATAGAACACCGATTGTAATGAAGGTTGGCTGAAATCCGCCAAGTAGTGCTCCAATGAATGATCCTGCAAGTGCACCAAATCCGAAACCTTGGTAAACAATCCCGTAGTTTGTACTGTGATTTTTTAATCCGAAGAAGTCTCCCACAATTGCTGGGAAGATAGTGATGTTACCACCAAAGCAAAAGGCAACACTTGCTACACAAGCAAAATAAATTCCGTAATTTAGTGGAATAAAACTTAAAGTGAAGACGGATAATCCAATAATAATAAATGTAGCCGAGACGATTTTTAATCGACCTATTTTATCTGATAACGTTCCAAGAATAATTCTACCTATTGTATTAAAGATTGCAATCATTGCGACGGCATTAGCGGCCGTCGCTGCACTAAGACCAACGAGCTGCACCCCGATGTCTTTTACCATACCGATTAAATACAGTCCGCCCATACATGATGTGAATAACATGAAAAATAAGAGATATACTTGTTTCGTTTTCATCATTTCACGCGGCGTATAATCATTGTGTAATGTTTCAGTTGCAGTGTTACTTACAATTGCTTCACGTAAGAAGAATGATCCTATCAACACTAATAGTAAGACGATAATACCCCAATATAAAAATGCTTGTGATACTCCAAGACTGTTGATAAGATTTCCGTTTACATATCTAAAGATTAAGCTTCCCATTCCATATGCCGAAACAGATATACCAGAAATAAGTCCTTTACGGTTTGGAAACCATTTAATTAAATTAGATAGTGATGTAATATATGCTGTTCCATCAGCGTATCCAACGACAACACCGGCTAATAAATAAAGTAATGGTAATGAGGAAACTTGTGAACTAAGTATTAAACCGAGTCCTAAAACAATTCCTGCAGTAGCGATAAGTTTACGAAGTCCAAATTTTTGTTGTAGCTTTCCTGCAAATAGAGTTGAGAATGATAAAGAAAAACTCGTAATTGAGAACGTGATCGCGACTGAATTGAGGTTCCATCCAAACTTACTTACAAGGGGTTGATTAAATAAACTCCATGTGTAAATTGTTCCTAGGCCAATTTGAACAATGATTGTACCTAGAACAATTAGCAATGGATTTATAGATGTTTGTTTCATGCTAACTGTCCCCTTCTTTTATCATGACATGAATTTTCACAGTTAGTATATCCATGATAAATTGCAAGATACTGTACGGAAAATGGAAATTGAGTTAGCTTACACAAAAAGACACTTCATCAAGAAGTGCCTTTTTGTAGGTTATATACAGCATTTAAAGAAAGCTTTGTTAAGATAAGACATTTTCGAATGCTTATGTATATATGTTATCAAATAATTTGCTGAAAGTGATGAGACTTAAGACGTATTTTTCTTTCATAAATAAGTCGGAGAGAAAATTAATATTCAATTTCCTCAAAGTCTTTCGGCTGCGGTACAGTTTGCATATTAGCTGCATCTTTCGGATCGCTATAAATCGCGTTTTGTTCTGTGTTTACATCCTTTATATTTTGCTTTTTATTTTTATTCACTTCATTTTTCATTAAAGTTCACTCCTTTTTATTATAGGAGTAGTTATACCCTAACCATAGTATTTTTACTGCTACTAAATGTATCAGCGACTAAATTGCTAAATTCACGTAAATAATATAAATAATTATCCCCACCATAGTTGTATCTTTTATTGTACATTTTAGCAACGACGACATTATATTCTGGAATGACTAATATCGTTGGTCCTGTAATTCCTAATATTTGATAGGAACCTTTAGGAACTCGCTCACCAAGTTCGCTAAATAAAGCAGGTTCATTTTGAACGAACCAAAACAACCCGTTTTGAGGTAGTTCTTTATTTGTATACTCTGGACTTTGTAAGCTCGTAGCAAGTGCTATAACTTCTTTTGGCACAATTTGTTTACCATTTAAAAACCCTTTATTTAAATGAAGGTTACCCCAAAATGCAAATTCTCTCGCAGAGACAAAAAGATTTTTCTCGGAGCCATCATCTACTGCACCAACACTACTTATTGCATCTTCATCTGGGTTTACAACAACCTTAACTAAATTATCATCTTGTTTTATTCTCCATCCAGTTTTTTTGAAATCAGCAGGTGTGAATACACGCTCCTTTAATAGTTCAGGAAAACTCTTATTATACAGTTGATAAATAAGCTGCGTCACCATTCTTACATTAATATCTCTGTACGCCCAAGCTTGTCCCGGCTCAAATTCACGAAAAGCTGTCCCATCATCGGTTTCATTTAAACCGTGTGAATGAGTTACTAAATGTCTTATCGTTGTCTTTCCAAGTAATGAAGGATCATATTCTTTAAAATAATTTACAGCCTCGTCATCAAGAGATTTTATTTTCCCCTCATAAACTGCATAAGCTACCATTAATCCTAAATAGCTTTTTCTTGCGGAAGCGACATTGAATTGTGAAGATATAGTTACTTTTTTACTAGTAGGAGTATTTGAATGCGTTCCACTATAATGCTCTAGTACAATCTTATTATCTTTAATAATACAAAGTGCTGCCGCAGAACTTTGATTGGTCTCTTTAATGCTTTCTACCCATGAAATTAATTTTTCATATTTGTACAAATAAATATCCCCCTAAAACATATAAAAATAACAGCATGAAAGAAAAGTTTCAATACATTATAACTTTGCATCTGCACTTTTCTTTCATGTGAAATATTATAGATCTATAATACTTAAATAAACCACCAGTTCCAGCAATTAGAACAGCTGAAACAACCAACACAGCCTACACAACCTACGCAACCGCCACAACGTCCGCCGCCACAACCACCACAGCGACCACCACAACCGCCACAACGTCCGCCGCCACCGCATCCGCCACAACGACGTGCATCGTCTTGAATGTAGTAATATGGATATTGATTTTGTTGCTGATCCCAATACACAACATTACCAGGTTGATAAGCATTAAGGTTTAACGCTTGTAGTTCTTGTTGAAACTCATTCATTATGAAACCCTCCATTTACAAATGTAAATTCCGTCCAAATTTTCGAGTTTATTTACTTTTAAAAATAAAGTAGAAATAAGGCTATAGACTAAATGCGTACATCAACAAAATATGACTTTACACTAGGTGATGTACCTTGTTTATGAGCCTATTTTCTTTATATTCTTTTAGTGGACGGAATTAATATAAATAGAGACAATTAAAAATTACTAATCCAGCAAGTTAATAGTTCATCACTTAATTTTTTTTCTAGTAATTCTTTTACTGAAGGTGTCGGCATTATTGTATAGGAATTTATATTTTCTTTATTAAAATCAATCCAGTGAAATGCTAAATGGGACTCTTTAGATATTGGAGTGAAATCGGATTTTAACTCATTTGAATCTATTTCAAAAATGTGGTTAATTTCATGGTGGAGGGTTTCTTTGGCTTGCCATTGATTTTCTATGACGCCTAAAAATTGTTTTATACTGTAAGTTACTCCAAGTTCTTCTCGTAACTCTCTTATTAGTGCATTCTCTGCTGATTCGCCAATTTCAACATGACCACCGGGTAAAAAATAGTGATGGCCTATGTATTCAGCAACTAGTAATTTTTCATCTTTTATCATGATAGCTCGTACAATATGATGGAATTTACTTTTCATTTTGTATTCCTCCTAATCATTCACTTTATACTTGCTCGAAAATTTTCATTTAAAAGCGGGATAATATAAATCATAGGTGTTTCATATGGGTGAATTTCATTGATAATTGCAAGAGTACCTTTTACAAGTTCTCGTTTATACGTTAATTAAAACTAATAATTTTGATAAATGATTCTAAAAAAGAGTATGTTTATGAAAAAAATTATCAAAACATACTCTTAATATTTTTAGTTGATTCATTCTTTTACAATAAGGTTTGATTAGCCCTATTCTTTGCGGCCTCAAAATCGAAGCCGTAGCTAAAGTATGCAATCACTACTATTCCCTAAGCAAATCTATTCTCTACTTCAAATTTACCTGCCTGTACAAATTTTAGACTCTTAACGAACCCCGAAAACCTCTTGCGGCATAGTAGGATTCTGCTCCATTGTGATACACAAAGACATGTCCAAAGCGATAATCGCAAAAAAGGGCACCGCCAAGTTCTCTAATATCAGAAGGTGTTTGCACCCAACTCGACGTCTTCATATCGAAATTTTCAAGATTATGTAATGTACGATATTCTTCTTCCGTTAATAGTTCAATACCCATGGCAGTTGCCATATCAATAGCGTTATTTTCTGGTTTATGTTTCTTTCTTGATTCTAGCGCTTCAAGATCGTAACAAACACTTCTACGACCTTTAGGACTTTCTGCTGAACAATCATAAAAAATATATTCGCCTTTTTCTTTACCGAAATCAACAACATCAGGTTCGCCACCAGTTCGTTCCATTTCGTTGAGCGACCACAACTTTTCAGTATTAGCATCCAGCCTTTCTTGAACATTAGCCCATTCTAAACCTTTATGACGGTTCATATTATTCTCAAAACGATCTTTCAATGTTTGTAGTAATTCTTCACGTTGCTCTAGTGACAACTCTTTTTTATTGCTTTCTTTCATATTAGTTCCTCCATTGATGTTTTTGTTAATGATAGTTTAAGTATATATAAATACTGTTTTATAATAAAATGTTTAAATAATTGCGTGAATTGAGTTTGCGATAATTTATATGAATTAGTACAACCAATTCTCCGCAATATGACCCTTTAACGGAACAACTTATTGTTTCAAAACAGTACATCTTTATTTCAACAACAATAAGCGATATACTTCCTCACCGTCATATACATTTCCTAATGGTTTAAAATCATAACATTCATATAGTTTCTTTGCAGAAATATTATCTTTATGGACAGTTAATCTAATTTCCTCACACTCTTTAAAGTTATTTTTTATTAAGTTAATGATTTCCTGTAATGCTGCTTTTCCATATCCTTTTCCTTGCTCTTTTTCATCAATGATAAATCCGTTAATCCAATACATATCTGTTGACTCTCGTACAAAAGCATGCATAATAAAACCAACTATAAGGTCACCATCATATATAGCGAATGGAATATATTCGACATTTTCACCATCTGGTTTTATGTATACTTTAGCAAGTGATACTGCCACTGCGGGAACAAGATGGATTTGATTTTCTTTAACTCGTAACTTTAATGCGTCTTCCCAATTTTCTCTCGTAACAATTTTTAATTGAACGTTCACTATTTTAAGCTCCTTTAAAAGAGAATTTATCTTTTATATTCAACGGAGTGAAATGATTCCCTTTTTCGACATCAACTTATAACATGATTTTCATAAAATCCTGAATAAATTTTTCCTCATCTAATTGTAACGCTATACGCGCCCCTTCAGATTTAGAGTGTGGGCGAAAATCAGCAAAAGTTTGTCCCTTCGTTTCGCCACATATATCCACAGTCACTTTTCGGGATGTATAATTTAAAAATGTAGGATTCACTAAACCGCTTATAGCAAGTACATCGTGTAATAATGGCCCTTCAATAGATGGATTGAGTTTTTGGTATGCTGATAAATAATAATCGTACATGGGTTTCATAATCGACTTAAATGGATTTTGTGTATTAACTAAAATGTAAGTAAATACACTTGGGGTTAAAACCGTTTTATTTGTTACATTTAAAGGGAATAACGTTATATTTTTCGCTTGCTGAAATACAATTTGACTTGCTATAGGATCTCCGTACACGTTTGCCTCTGCTAATGGAGTAACATTCCCTGCTTCTAAAAAGACACCACCCATAAAATAAATTCCTTTTATATTTAACATCAATTCGTTCCATAAATTAAAAGCAATCGCTAACGAGGTAGATCTTCCTACATCGACAATTGTTAAATCTTCTCCATACTTTACAAGAATCGCAGCAATACTACCAAAATTGTATATAGGAATAGATAACACACTTTCCGGTACATGGATGGGCCCTAATCCTTCTGGTCCATGGATTTCAGGGTAATACGTTGTAATTTCATTTGTAAGTGGGCCTGTTGCACCGCTAATTACAGGAATATCTTGTCTGTTTGCTAACTGTAAAATATATGCGGCATTATGAGCGGCATGTATATGTTCAACATTTCCATATCCAGTTACGATACCAACAATTTCAATTTCAGGATGCAGTAAGCCATACATAATTGCAAACGAATCATCAATACCTGGGTCTCCAAAAAATAAAACCTTCTCCAAGAAATGCACTCCTTTCATAGGTAAGATAATTATGTATATGTGGAAAAAAATTAAATCTATACAGTTCTAAGCAAATATTAATGGTGAGTAATGTATTGATAAAAAAGAACTAGCATTATGCTAGTTCTTTTGCAGATAAATAATCTACCAGTTTAATTAAATCTCGTACAAATATTGGACTAACTGATTTTAATATAGATTTTTTTCACTATATTTATAGAATTGAAAACCTGTTATTAATCCGAAATTTTGCATTCAAATTGCAAATACTCGTAGGGATGTCTTACCATACCTTTTCACTCTCAATTTGCTTATAATCATCTTTATTAAATGTTAAATGAGCAATCACAACTCCAAGTATAGTAATTCCCCCTCCAATTATCGAAACAAAGGTTGGCACCTCACCTAACCATATCCAAGCGATAATACATGCAGTTACTGGTGTTAAATATAGAGAACTTGTTGCCTCAGAAGCACTGGCATGGGATGTAATATATGCTAATGCAATATACGGTAGTACTGTCGGGAACACACCTAAATATATAACACTCAAAGTAATTTCTATAGGAGCTGTTACGATTTCTTGATAAATCCCTGGCAAAAAAATAAGCATAAATACAGTACCAGACCAAATTGTATATATTGTAAATGGCAAGAAACCGTACTTTTTTAAGTATGGCCTTTGAAAAACGAAAAATAGACTTTCTGAAATTGCCGCCAATAATATTAGTAATCCCCCACTATTCAATTGAATGGAATCTCCTTGACTTAACGATAAAAAAGCAATTCCTACAAAACTAATTACACCACCGATCCAACCATTTAATTTCATTCTTTCATTCAAAAAAACAGAAGCAAGAATTGCCGTTAATATAGGTGTTACTGATACAATTAAACTAGCAGGTCCAGCATTCACACTCTTTTCACCGTAGTTCAGTGCAATATGATAAATTGTAAATCCAAGAGCACCAAATATAAAAATTACTGGAATATCTTTCAAATCAGGTAAACGTAACTTGTATATAAGTGAAAACAGAAAAAGAATCAAAGAAGCGATTAATAATCGTAGCAAAGTAAGGTGTTCAGGGGTGTAAGCTTCAAGCCCCATCCGAATTCCTGGAAAAGCTGTTCCCCATATAAGAATCGTAAAAGCGTGAGCACATACAATACGAAAATCCCATTTTTTATTATGCATATATTCTCTCCCTCTCCAATAAACCAGCCATTTTCTAATTACCAATTATTTCTTTTCATCATATTTAATAGTTGATACAATGTCTTCAACCAGTTAATCCTCGAAAAAACCAACCACTTTGCATTTTTAAAATGAATGAGGGAGTTTTTAATATGTCTACTGATAAAAAACTGCCTAAATATCGGCAGATAATAGACTATATGAAAGAAAAAATTGAATACGGAGAATGGCCGATTGGAAGTAAGGTTCCTAGCCAGCGGCAGTTAGCGAAATTATTTCATGTAAATCGTAGTACTGTAATAATTGCACTAGAAGAACTTATGGCAGATGGCTTAATTCAAGGGAAAATCGGATCAGGAACAATTGTAACGAATAATACATGGTCATTATTAGCCACCAATCCCCCGCCCGATTGGAGTGAATATGTAAAGGCTGGTATTCATAAACCAAGCAAGTTAATGGTACGAGAAATAAATAAAGCAGAAGCAAATAAAAAATTGATTCATCTTAGTAAAGGAGAACTTGCACCTCATCTTTTCCCGTTAGAAACTATGCAATTCATTATGCGTAACGTATGTGAGGAACTAGATTATTTCGGATATGAAGAACAAAAAGGATATCTCCCTTTACGTGAAGCAATAAGTAATTATGTAAAATCATTTGGAATAAATACATCACCAAGCTCTATATTAATAGTCTCTGGTGCATTACAGGCATTACAATTAATATCAATCGGTCTTTTACATAGAGAGTCAACTGTTTTACTTGAACGACCTTCTTACTTATATTCTCTTCACGTATTTCAATCGGCTAATATTCACCTTTCTGGAATACAGATGGATCAACATGGAATTATCCCTAATGATTTGTTAAGAAGAATTAATTATAGTCAAAAGAAAAATATTTTATATTCGATTCCTTGTTTTCAAAATCCGACGGGTGTATTAATGTCCAAGGATCGACGAAAAGAAATACTAAGAATATGCGAAAAAGAACAATTGCCTATCATTGAAGATGATATTTACCGTGAGTTATGGATGGATGAACTACCGCCCCCTCCTTTAAAGTCGATGGATAAATATGGACATGTTTTATATATCGGTAGTCTATCTAAAACACTTAGCCCAGGACTTAGGATTGGTTGGATTATCGGACCAGAGCCTGTTATTGAGAGATTATCAGACATAAAAATGCAAACTGACTATGGGTCAAGTTCTTTATCTCAAAGAGTTGCTGCAGAATGGTTGAGTAGAGGTTTTTATGAGGAGCACGTAGCCAATGTAAGGATTCATCTAAAAGAACGAAGACAAATAATGATACAAGCATTAAATATGTACTGTGCTGACATTACTACATGGGATATTCCTAGAGGTGGATTTTTTATATGGCTAAGGGTAGTGCCTAACATTTCGATGAAAAAACTATTTTCAGAAGCATTATCGAAGGGCATTCTTTTAAATCCAGGACGTATTTATGAAGAAGAATCAGATCAATATATACGTTTATCGTATGGATATGCTTCCCCTGAAGAAATCAATCGAGGAATTTATATATTAAGTGAATTGATCCGTGGGTTGATGGAATAACAAAAATCCTCTTTAATGTAAAGAGGATTTTTGTTATATCTTATTTACCACAATCGCATTTCGTTTCCTAATAAAATGAGTTCTTCATAAGAATCACCGTCAATCTTTAGCGGATACCCTTATTTCAATATATTAAGTCGAACTAACAATAATATTCAACTTTTCTCCTATACTGCAATACTATAAGAATAAAAAGGAGAAATTAATATGAGCATTTTCAATATCCTTTTGACCATTCACATATTATTTGGAACCATATGTTTAATTACGGGAATTGTAGCGATGCTTGCTCAAAAAAAGAAAGGGAAACATACAGAATGGGGAGAAATATATCATGCATCTTACGTTGTAATAACTCTTACTGCAATTATATTGTCCATTATAAACTGGGATAAAATCGCATATTTATTTTATGTAGCAATTTTCTCTTATTCATTTGCGATTTATGGTTATCTTGCAGGAAAAAAGCGTTGGAAAAATTGGGTTCATCACCATATTAGAGGTATGTTAGGCTCCTATATCGGTGCCGTAACCGCACTTTTAGTAAACGTCGGAATTCATATTCCAATTATTAATTTACTGCCGCCTATATGGTTTTGGTTTTTACCTACCTTAATTGGCATTCCTCTCGTAGCCAGTGTATCAAAAAAATATAAAAAACAGAGGGAAAATTAGTTGCATTTTGATTACTTTCTGAGTAATCTTATGAAAAATTATGCTCAATACAGAGAATAGTATGATTATTTAGATTTCATGTTTCCTATGATATAATGGGTTATATTGTTTTTTACCATCTAAATTAAATATAGGAGGATTTTAATGCTACTATCACAAGATAAAAACATTAAACTAGTGATACATGCAATTACTTTATTATCTTTCTTGGCCTTTTTCCTCTTTGGTAATACACTTTTCTTTATACCGCTCATACTTTATTTCGTTTTCAAATCACAAAGTATAAAAGAGATGAATCTAGAATCAGCCCTTTTCCAATTTGGAGTATGGCTCGCTGTATTTCTTTGGAACTTCGTAGTAAACCGTACGATCATGCTTTCCTTATTACACATTGACTTGAGTACAAATTCCTTATTTGTTATTTTTGGAACAATTCCACTATATATAATACTTTTAGCCGCCGTAATTTTAGGACCACTTAAAGGGATTTTATATGAATTACAAAATAAAGAATTTCATTATCCTATTGTTTCACGATGGGTGCATAGAACTAAATAAAAAGAATCCAATATTTTTATTGGATTCTTTTTGTTTTCTCTTTTGCATAGTTATTTAAACTTCGGCTCAATGTATTCAAGTATGTTGTCATCAGGAAAACAGCCGTACATCATTTCCTATCGGGTAATTCTTTTTATTTATGATTTTTCAAATCCAATATTGAATGTAAACGATCCGGATAATTAGTAAACATGCCGTCTACACCCCATACTAGTAACTTTTTCATATCTTTTTCATTATCTACTGTAAATGGATGAACTTCTAATCCATAATTCTTTATTTTTTTTACGTAGGTTGCATCAATATATTTGTAATTCATACCAAGACCTATGCAGTATGTTTTATACTTTTCTATTTCTGATTCTGTTAATTGAACTGCTTTTTTATGTGATAATAATTGTACTAGCGGTATATTGGCATTTAAATTATGAATCTTTCGCAGACTTTCTTCACTAAATGATTGAATAATAACTTTATCATTTATTTGGTAATGATTAATAATTTCTAATAGTTTTTCTTCCATTCCAGGATATTTATCTGGCGATTTTGTTTCGATATAATAGTTAGCATTATGTCCAAACGTTTCAATAATTTCTTCTATTGTTGGAACTGTAGCATCTTCAAATTCTTTCTTTGCTAAATTAGAATACTTTTTATTGAAAAAAGATCCTGCATTTAGTTTCTTTATTTCTTCTAATGTATGCTCTTTTACTAAGCCCGCACCGTTTGTTGTACGGTTTAATGTTTCATCATGCATAGCTATTAAATGTCCATCTTTTGTCATTTGGAGATCTATTTCTATATAGTCACCTTTTAATTGTTGTCCTAATGTATAAGCAACTATTGTATGTTCTGGTGCATATGCAGAAGCACCTCTATGCGCAATGTTTTTTAGATGATTTGATTGATTAGTAGCTTTTATATAATTATGTTCATTTACTTGTTGAAAAACAAAGATGCTTATTACTATGAAGAAACAAATGATTGTAATTATAGCTGTTTTTTTCATAACGGTATGTTAACTCCTATATTTAAAACAATTTGACTTGGATGATTTACTCAAATAAATGCCGATTTTCAAAAACAGTCATTTGTCCTACAACTTGAAAGCCGGATTTTTTATAAATATTTATTCCATCAGGTGAAGCTTGTCATACGCAATACGTATTTTTTAGTTGTTCAGCTTCTTGCAGCAAGAAATTAAACATAGTAGAGCCGAATCCTTGTCCTCTCATTTCTTCTTTAGTCGCTATATCATAAATACCGACACTATCTTTCGTACATACTAAAGAGCCAACAGATACTACCTCACCTTTATAAAGACCTAAGTATAGTTTCATGTTATCGCTATTCCATAAATTTAAAGAAGAAATTTGATTATAGTATGCTTGTACATTTTTACCTTCCTCTGATGTACCAAATAGATTAGCTAACGTTTCTCCAAACTTTTTGATTTGTCCTGAAGAAGATGCTTTTTGTATCGTAAAACCTACTGGCATGTTTATTCTTGGATGAATTGTTTTTAATTCTGCTACCATCGCGATATTCTTTTCAGCTTCTTTTAAACCAAGTTTGATTAATTCGCTTTTTATAGTCTGTTCTTGCTTATCATCCCAAAACCAAACACTCATTGGAAATTTCTTTTGATTATAGTATTCTACCTCCTTATATAATTTCTCGATTCCTTCCGTTACATTACTATTTAGTAGTGTGATAATATTAAATGTATCTGCAGGTAATCCGCAGTCGACAGTAATGTAATCCTTCGTTTCTTTTACATCCATTCCATTTACCTGCCGCGCAATATATGAGGTTTTATATGTAAAATTGTCTATTAGTAACTGTTTATAATTCATTCATTTTGCTCCTTTCATAAAAATTCGTATTCGAATCCTTCAGTATTAAATATATCATATAAGAAATGTACCTATTTCTATAAAAATATCTCTATAAATCACTCTTTGCGCCCTAAAAGAATTAAAAATGATATAACGTTGTCGGAATGAAAAAAGTGGTATATAATAAATATTAACATTACTAGTAATTATTTTAGGTATTCCTAGAATAAAGGAGCGATACATATGAAAATTACTATTTATTTCGGAAGTCATGAAGATCAAGATGTTCGTACTATGGACTGTCATTTAGATGTAGAAGATACAGAAGAGATTGTATCTGTATCTTAATATAAATAATGGGATGAAACCTCTTCCCTGCAACGTTTAAGGCACCTTTTATAGGTGTCTTTTTTATTGTTTTTTCGTCAAAAACCCTTTACTTTAGTGCGTTTTAATAGTAAAATATAAATATACGAACAAATGTTCTTTTTAATTTATTTGTACATGAAGGGATGATTTCAACAATGACTCAAGCAAAGCGCAGAGGAAGAAAAAAGCAAACACCTATTATTTCAAATACAGGCTTTATCGGCTCTGTCTTTATTGATACATTGGAGTTACAAAAGAAATCCTATTATTTCGCTCGTAAAAAACTTCAAATTGTGCATCACGTACTAGATGGTCTATCTGGAGCAACGAGTGCATTATTTAAAGAACATAATACCGCTGCATACATGTCATGTGTGTATTTACATAAACAAAAGAAAATCGGCTTCGTTCTTTCAACAAAACCTTTTGAACAAAGTGATGGTGTTTCTTATTTTATAAATTATTTAATTGAAAAGAATTTTTACGGTAACGAAGAAGTAGAATATCAAGAAGTATTTAATACAGGTTTTATTGGTGTAGTATTCGCGGATTTATCTAGTATAGATCGCTTTAATTTTGAGTTTGAAATGGGTATGTTAACGAAGTTAATGAAAGATATGATCATTCCTGTTAAAGAGCTCTTTTTACGCCACAATGTACCGGCTTACATCTCCACTTCTCATTTAGAGGAGCAAAATAAATTAGGTTTCGTTCTATCTGTAAAGCCATATGATGAACGTGCAGAAGCAGATTTATACTTTGAAACATATTTAAAAGAGCGCGGGTTATTTATTGGTGAAGAAGATGATGATATTGATAAGATTGTCATTAGAAAGACAGCTGAATTACGATAGAAAAGCACAGGATGATGTTCCTGTGCTTTTTAAACATTTAACAATATCACTTAGCTACGCAAAACACTATAATCTTTTGAATGAATTTCTAAATTCAACTTATTTGAGTAAGCTTTATTTAAAATAAGAAATACTATCCCTCCTGCAATTGGAAGCATGTAGGCTGGAATATAATTTAATAATAGACCTGATAATGCTAGTGCTATTGGCTGCATCATTTTACCTATACTTAATCCAATACTGAGCACTCTTCCCCTATATTCATCGGGAATCTCTTTTTGCATGAAATAAGTTAAAGGAATATCAATTAGTGCTATCATTAGCCCTAAAAAGAACATAATAATGCAATACGTAGTAACGTATACAAAATTATCTACTTCAATACTTTTGAATGAAATTGGAATCCCTGAAATTATCATAAAAATTGCCAACATAAAACTTGATTTTTTTAAAAGATAGGAATAAGAAAAACGATCAGTTATCTTTTTTACTAATATTGCACCAACTATCATTCCTACTGGAAAAGTCCCATGAATCATGCCAAATTGCTTCGAACTAAGATTGAGAGCTGTGTTTATTATGTATGGTAATGGGACGATTACAGCAAAACCTAGGAAGAAATTAAGTACAGTTAAAATACGAAACGTATTTTTTAAGCTTTCCCTTTCAATTAAGTAAGAAAACCCCTCTTTTATATCTTTAATAAAATTAATTTCTCTTTTTGAACATCCATCTTTTATGTTGTACTCGAACAATTTAAAGTGAATAAACAATATGGATATGCCCGAAAGAATATATGAAATACCATTTATAATTATAAAAGTTTTTATATCTAATACAGCAAAAATGATGCCACCTAACATAGGACCGAGAATCAAAGATACAGAATCGATAATTTTACTTATAGAGTTAATACTTCCATACAAATAACCAGCTTCTTTTTATCAACCTTATCTGCGATTACGCCGGCAAATGGATTCATAACAATCATTGGAATCGTTCCTAAAATGAGTGTAATTGCGAAATTTAATGCTGATCCGGTTATTTGTAAAACATATAATCCTAATGCAAAACTATAAATAGAGCTACCAAATATTGATACTGTTTTCCCAATTACATAGAGACAAATATTTCTTAGTTCTTGATTGCTTTTTTCATTTTGTAAATGTATTCGTAAACTCTCCATAACTTTTCCCTCCCACTTAACTTTGTATTACGTATAGTGTAAGTTCTCGGGTCAACCCAATATCAATATGCTAGTATTAAAAACTTTTAAAAGAAAAATTAAAAAAGATGGGGTTAACCCCATCTTTTTCCGAAAAATGAATATGTATAAATTTCTTCTCCTTGAACAAAGAAATCCTCGTATTTTCCTCCTCGTTCTATATATTCTGAAGTTCTTTCATCTATGGAATTAAACTGTAGCTTTTGGATTTCTCTCTTCACTTTTGAAGACGTAAAATTATCTCGAAATCTAGTTGTAATTTGGCTATTTATGCTGAAATTTTTAAATAAAATAAATGAACTTAATAAATAACAATCAGGTTTTAAAAGGGAATTTAATTCATGTAATAAAAAATTTTCATGCTCAAAACTGTAATTACTTGTACCAGACTGATCAATTACAATATCAACAGAATGATTCTGAATAGGTATACTTAAAAAATCAGCGCAAATAAAAAGAATGTTTCTTTTGGAATTTCTTCTTTCAATTACATCTTTTAAAAATAGAAGTTTATTCAAATCTCGATCAACAGCAATATATAAGCAATCCTCTGGCAGCTCTTCATAAATATTTCGTAAAAAGAATCCAAGACCTGATCCTATATCAAGTATTACCTTGTCATTTAAATCTAGTTGTTTTAGTTTCTTTTTCGCCCATTCTCCTACTCTATGTATATTCTCCAAATAAGAAGAATCAGTTTCATGGATATAATTTGAAATAGGATCTTCAAAAGAAGCCCTGTCAGACGTTTCAAACGATTTACCTGCTGTTAAAATCCCTGAATTAATAACATACTCTTCGCCACAATTACAAGTTAATTTCCCCTCCGTAATTTGATTGCTATTAATAATTCCATCTTGAAGAATTAAATTCCCGCTACACTTAAAACATGTAAGAAAATTAAGTACCCTTAAATCTATCCCTAAAATTGAATTAGAAATCTGAGTTGTTATAGATAAATCATTTAACGCTGCCTTTAATTTATCTCTTCTTTCCTTTAAATTTTTTATTTCATGTTCCACCTTTTCATATTTCAATTTAAATAAAGATTGGTAAAAAGTATCTTTTTCATAATTTATAGATTTTGCTAAACTTTTATAAAGAAAAAGTTCTTTAATTTCATTCAAACTAAATCCTAGCCATTTGTACTCTAATATAAGCTCTACATCTTTTTGACAATACTCATCAAAAAAATAATGGCCACCCTTCTTTTCGGGGATAATTAGCCCGAGATCCATATAATGTCTAATCGCATCTATACTTAAATTATTTTTTTCTCCAAATTTACCGATTTTCATAATATCACTACCATTTTAGTATTTGTTTATAAATACTTCTTTTCTAATAGTAGGAAATCCTTTTATCTATACATAATTATCTAGTATGGGGTAGATTCAATGGATACTTCATATTTGTTGTAGAAAAAAATAAAAAACCCGCGAATTATTCACGGGTTTTCCTCTTAATAACTAATTGCTATTGTACCTTCACCTGCATGTACAGCAAATGAAATCGGCAATGGATAAAGCTTGAAATCCATTTCAGGGAATGCTTGTTTAATATCTAAAACCCATTCTTCAGCTCCATCTTTATCGTTAGCATAGAACATATGAAGTACTTTTGGTAATTCTTTTTCAAGCTCATTTTTAATGTATTCTCTACATTTTTGGATTTTACGCACTTTCTTTTCAAGTAAAAGTTCTCCGCCTTTTACTTCTAAGATTAAGTTGACACTTAATAAACTTCCAAGTAAAAATTGAACTCCCTTTACTCGACCACTTGCATATAAACCTTTTAAGCTTTTTGGAAATACATAAAAAGGCCTTCTTTTTTCATCTACTAATGTTTTATGTATATCTTGTAAAGTCATACCATCATTGTATAACGTTTTAGCTTTTCTCAAAAGTTCATCCATTGGATAACTTGTCGTTTCACTATCTAATACAGTTAAAGGGAAACCTGCCATATCAGCAGCTAGCTTCATATTTTGATAGGTCCCACTTACTTTTCCGCTAATAGCAACTGCAAAGCCTTCTTCATATTCTTCTTTGCATTTAGTAAATAATTCTACCATTTCCCCTATGTTAGGTTGCGAAGTAGTAACTGTTCTTCCATCATTTAACGCTTCATAAAGACGTTTATGAACTCCTTCTTCACAATCCTTATAAGACACTCCATCAATAATAACTTCAATTGGGATAACAAAGTTATCACCATCTGTTGTAAAACTCGCAGTTGTACTATCAGTAAACCAAGCAACACGCTTCATGTTGTTCCTCCCTTATTCTGTTCCTCTTTTCTGACTTTTCTATATATTTATCTTACGAAAAGAGAATATCCCCTGTAATAGTAACAGGACTTTATTATTTTTGCTATAGTAGATGTATAATAAATGTGAATGTTTTTTGTCTATTTATCAAAAAAAAAAGAAAACCACAAAATTTTCCGGCCTTCTTTTAACATTACATTACTTAAATGTTTCGTTATCTAAAAAAACAACATAATCATTCGTCATTCGCCCCGCTTCTTTCGTATAACTGACAAGCCGCTGGATGTTATCACAGCAAATTTTTGCTCCCCATACGAGTAACGGTACACCAATAAAATCAATATGAAATCTTCTAGAAAACAAACCGCCTAAAGTCATTGGCAATGGAACTGTTGGTGATGTATTAGAAAAAATAATCTTATCATTGTTTTGATAATGTTTTTGCAGAATCTCTCCTAAATGCTTCATGGCAGGTACAACGACCTTTGATGCCCCGCATCCAATTGTATATACTGGATTCCCATATTCATCTTGTCCATGAAAAATAATTTTCCCCATATCTTCTGTTTTCAGTTTATTAAAGTACTCTACATTTAAAATTTCTTCTTTCGTTAACTTCCGATCCGTTGGTAATTTATTCAAATGATAAGCTGCAGCTAGCGAGGTTGTATGCGTTCCACCGAAATCTGTGTAAATGAATATCATATTATCATCCCTTGTTGTAAAAGTTCAATATTATTTAGTATTACCGTTCACAACGTTGTTAAACAAGGGACGAATGTATTTACGCTTTTTGTGTTAATTCATTATATTTTTTCCAAATATAATAGCGTCTACTAATTACGGTACCTAATGTGATACATAAAAAGGCATTTGTTACAACCATTAATGTGTGGTGAGTACTGCCAGAAAACATACTTTGCTTAATCAAAACCTTTGCACCTAAAATAACAAGGAGAATAATTGTACTTAACCAATTTCCTTTTCGTAATACATGACCTGTTTCACTATCTAATCGAAATGTTAAAGCTTTTCCCCTAATAACTCCTAGACCCAATCCCATTCCGAGCATTGCAACGAATAGTAGTACGTGCAATATATTTAATTGTCCCATATGAATAATGGACTGGATTGTTACAAAGCACAGCAAAGCCGGAATGAGCCAAATACGATTAATATTCACTTTGTATTCCTTACCTTGAATTAATACAATTATAAGAATAACAAGTAGAATAACAAATAGAATATCCATTTAGAGTCCTCCTATATACTTGTTTACCTTTGAAAATTATATTCGTCTCTGTTTGAAATACGATAGCTACTTTAATTTGTATAATATGGAATGTGATTTCCCATCAGCCTTAAGCATTATTTATAAAAGTAAAAAGACGTACTTTTTACTCGTACGTCTCCTACTACTTGTTCTTCATGTATAGCAACTAGTTCAATTGCGGGATTTTCATATTTTTCTTTCCCTCTAAGTACATTGTCATAATATGCTGTATCTAAAAAAGATAACACACGGCAACGTACCTAGCCTATTTCGTCTTCTTTTTTATATGCTCTAATTTTTATATCCATGTAATTAAAAAGCTCCTTCTATTTCCACCATTAGTTTTTCAGGTCCTGCCCCTTTATTTGATGGAATAACTAATGTAATTCCTAATTCCGGGTATACGGCCGAGCGAAAACTCACGCCTGGATCATATCCCATTACATGATATTTAAAAATATTTTCTTGTCTTTTCTCAATCCATATTCCATAGCCGTAAGACTGGCTATTATTCACCAAAATATGAGGAGTTAAAAGTAACTTCGTATATTCGCGGCTTAATATTTCGTTGTTAAATAGAGCTTCCCAAAATTTCACCATATCTGGTGCAGTAATGTAAGCACCGCCATCAGAACCTCCTTTTATGGGTATAGAGTATGCATTTGTTCTCCATTTTTGACTATTTACATCCTTTATATATCCGAGAGCAGTATGTTTTGGTAAATTATCTAAAGAGAAATAGCCTGAATCATTCATACCAACTGGAACAAATATGTTTCTTTCTATATATTCCGTAAATTCAAGTCCTGTCTGCTGTTCTATAATTAATCCAAGTATAATAAAACCTGCATTATTATAGTAAAACTTACTTCCTGGTGTAAACATCATATTACTGTTTTGGAATAATGGTAAAAAGTCTTTTAAACTTTTTAATAGATACATAGGAGTTTGTTTCCAAAGGTCTTCAAAGTTATCCATGATACTTTCATCAAAATAATCTGGAATACCCGAACTATGCGTTAAAAGTTGATGTACTGTAATATCTTCATTAAAGTTTGGGAATTTAATATGTAGACAATCTTTTAACTTTGTATGAAAAGTAATTACACCTCTTTCAACAAGTTGACAGATACTGATAGCAGTAAATAATTTGCACCCTGAGGCAATTCCAAATCTTGTTTGTAGTGTATTGTTTATACATTCACTTCGGTTAGCATATCCAAATGAATTTTCATAAATAATATCATCATCTTTTTTTATTAAGACTACCCCAGAAAAATCTATATTCCGATGTATTTCTTTTACAATTTTCTCTATTTGATCTTTTGTTTTTATCATAATAACCACCCTTATTTATTGGTATTGTTCTTTCCTCTTATTATTTTTCCATATATAGGGGAAAGAAACCTCCTATTCAACCCCCTAATTTTCAAATAAAAACCAAGGGAACTATTTCGAATTTATTGATTCAGCGGAATATACCTTAGACCGCGATGGTAATAAAGTAAACACGCACAATATGATAGTAATAAGTAGCATTACCAATACTCCTACAATGACTACAAGTTGTATAGAAGTGAATTGAGTTGCAACGCCGAACAGAATCGTTATAAAAATTGTAAAAACAGCTATAACGAGCCCGTATATACTCCCGATTCGTCCCATCATATGAACCGGAACGTTATTTTGATAAAATGTGTAAAATCCCGTATTTGCATATGCCATAGAGAAAGATAAAACAAAGAATCCGATAGCAGCTATTAAAAACTCACTTGAAAAAGCATAAATCAAATATCCGATTGCAATGAATAATGATCCTATCCCAATTAGAAATGAAGGTGCTAATTTTTTTGATAAAATTGTATTTGTTATGGCTCCTAAAATAAAACCCGCTCCAGCGATACTAACTAGGAAGCCATACTCACTATCTGTTAACAATAAAACTTCTTTCGCAAATGATAATTCAAGTGAATCAATAGCGGTAGCTAATACCATCATCCCTTGAAATAAGAAGTAAACACAAACAATATACATAGATTTTTTACTAAAATTTAAAACTATGTTCCAATCTTTCTTTAATACAGTTAGTGATAATTTATCATTGGATGTATTAGAATCGTCTTTTTTATCAAGATTAGGTAAAAGTAATGTAATGAACCCTGATAGCAAAAATGCTATAGCATTCATATATATAGCAAACTCTGGTGTACCAGTTATTAATAATATCCCCGCTACTGCTGGACCAATTAAAAATGCACCAGATCCTATTAAACTACGTAGTGAGTTGAAACGTTGTCTTTGCTCTACTGGAATTAATTTCGTCATATATGTCATAGCAGTTGGTTCATAAATCGCACTGGCCATGCTTATAAAAAATACTAAGAGATAGACAATCCAAAGGGATGGAACCAAGGGTAAAATAGCGATAAATACTGCTCGATATATATCGAGGTGAATCATTAATTTTCGTTTATTTAAACGATCTATCATACTTCCTGACCAAGCGTTTGTAAATAAAGTGGCTAATGGTTTTATCACATATAAAGTAGCGACAGCTAAGGCTGAGCCACCCATATTATAGACAAGTACATTCAGTGCGATTAAATAAATCCATGCACCTAAATTCGCAATACCAACTCCGGACAATAGTAATAAAGGATATTTCCAATCTTCAAGTAATTTTTTCACTTTAGGCACCCGCTTTCTAAATTGTTTTAAAACAATAAAAAAATCTCACCCCCAAGACTTTTAGTCTTAGGGACGAGATTTATCATCGCGGTGCCACCCTAGTTTGTTAATATGTCACCATATTAACCTTATCAGGTACTGCACTATTTTCATGCTTATACCTTATCCCTATAACGGGAGCTCCCGTCACACCATCCACTTTTAAAAGGTTCCGATGTGCTGCTCAGAGGCTTGGTTCAATAAAGAATTTTTGCTCCTTTTCAGCTAAATAGAGCTCTCTGTGAAAAATTCATTTTATTTACTCTTCTCTTCACTGCATTTGGTTTTTTCCATATTATCACATAGGTTTTATATTGTAAATAATTAAAAAGAATAATCAGTTTTTTTAAAAGTGAGCATCCTTTATAATTTTGTAACTTGATTTTTTATTTATTAAAAAATACGGTGCGTGAAATTGCTTGTAACTCTAAAAAAAAGAGCCTATTATACTATAGACTCTTACAAAATTCGATATTAATTTGTACTCGCTTCTGCTAATGGTTCTAGAGGCGGTTCCAAATCTAGTTTTAAAGTATCACCTTCTTGTATATATTCTCCCTTTTCAATGCTTTGACTCGTTACATACCCTGTACCTGTTGTTTTTAAATCTAATTTCAACAACTTAGAGAAATACATAACATCACGCATTGACCAACCTTTTAGGTTAGGCATTTTCACATTACTTCCTACTAGAAATATGCGATCTCCTTCACTCATTACTTCGCCAGTCTCTGGATATTGTTTTATTATCTTTCCTTCTCCTAATAATACCGGCTGAAGTTTCTCTTTTTCTGCAATATTTTTTACAGTATCCATTGTTTGATTTACATAATTTTGTACTTTTATTTCAGATTGCTTTGTTGCATCTGCCATTTTCTTTTCTGTATATGGTTTCACTTTTAAATATTCTAGACTATTTTTCATAACTGGTTTAAAAATTTCAGCAAGAGGCTGAGCACCGTATTCATTCCCCTTTAATTTAGGTTGCTTAATGGCTAAATATACGACTAATTGCGGATCATCAATTGGAGCCATTCCTAAGAATGAAAAAATATAATTATCTTTCCCTTCCATATATCGTCCATTTTCAGGATTCGGAATTTGCGCTGTCCCTGTTTTACCACCAATCGGATAACCATCAATTTTATACATCGTTCCCGTTCCTTTAGATGATGTTATAACACGCTCCATTAAGTTCCTTACCTTATCTGCGGTTTCTTTTTTAATCGGATTCCCTATTTCTTTAGGTTGATTTTCCATAATAACTTGTTTATTTGTTGGATTTACAACCTTATCAACAATATAAGGTTGCATCAGTTTCCCGTCATTTGCTATAGCTGTGGCCGCTTGTACGATTTGAATAGGAGTTACAGTTGAGCCTTGGCCGAAAGATGTAGTAACTTGTTGAATTTGAGTATTTAACAATAATGTATTTTTACTTTCTCCAGGCAAATCTATCCCTGTTTTTTGATTGAAACCAAATAAATTCATATATTGCTTGAATTTATTTGGTTTCAGTAACTGATCTTCTAAAATAGAAAAAGCAACGTTCGATGACCGTTCAAACCCTTCATCAAATGTAATTGAACCCCATCCATAGCCGCCATTATGATCTTTAATCTCTGCTGAACCAACTGCATATTTTCCTGATTGGAAATATTCTTTCCCGTTATATACACCTTCATTAATTGCAGCAGCTAATGTAAAAACTTTCATTGTAGACCCTGGTTCGAATGCATTCGCAATTGGATCGTTTAAAAAATATTCAATGTCTCCTTTGTTAGGATTATAACTAGGCTTACTAGACATTGCTAAAATCTTACCTGTTTTTGGATCCGCAATAATACCTACTAACATAGAAGGATCATAGTGTTGCGCCGCTTTATTCATCGCGTCTTCTAAAAAACTATTAATTTGTTTATCAAGCGTAAGATATACGTTATTTCCATTTTTAGCAGGTTCTACTTTTCCTATATCATTTGTAAGTGGGATTCCTTTTCTTGAACCTACATATGAAACATTACCATTTGTAGAGCGCAAATATTTATCCAAACTTTCTTCAAGCCCAAACTTCCCCACCGCATTACCTTTATCGTCTGGTCTTGCAAAACCAAGTATATACGAGGCGAAATCTTCATTTGGGTATACTCTGGCTTTTTCTGTTGTGAAAGATACACCTGGTATTTTCAAATTATTAATCTCTTCCTTCGCTTCTCTAGATAAGTTACGTCCAATTTTACCAATTTCAACTTGCGTACGTCCTTCGTGAAAATTTTTCATGATCTCCTCTTTATCAACTTCAAGCGCATCTGCTAAACGTTGTGCGGTATCTTCTTTATCTTTTAATTTATCTTTTCCTTTTAGGTTTACAACGATGCGATATGTCGTTGAGTCTTGGACTAATACTTTACCGTTTTGATCATAAATTGTCCCGCGATTTGCCTCTAAAACTCCATTTTTGTTTTGTTGTTCCTTCGCAAGATCCTTTACATTAACATTATGCACGACTCCTACCGCTTGAATATAAAACATACGTAAAAGCATAGTAAGAAACAAAACAATAAAAGCAATCATCATATATCGAGCGCCTTTATTCGTTTGAAGTTTATGCATACTAATCTCCTTTCCTTTACAATGCATTAATGCGAAGATGCGCTACTAAATATGTTCTTTAATATAGTAGATACTATATTTTTCGAAGTTTTTTTACTAATTCCTCTATAACAATAAGAAAACCAGTTCTGTTGCTACTTGTTTTTTATTAATTCTATGTTCTTTAATATAAAATACGGTAAGTGAAATTTAAGAATTTTCAAATAAAAAGAACCTACTTTTTGTAGGTTCTTTTTATTAAGCTATATGGTTATATTTCGCTAAAAAAGGAACTCGTTTTGCTACTAGTGCATACATTTTGAAAATAAAACGAACTAACGGTTCAAATATACGTGCACTTTGCATTACTAATCCACTTGTAATAAATGTTAAGAACGCAGCACCAAGTATATCTAGAGGATAATGAACGCCTACGTACATGCGTGATACACCGACTAATATTGCCCATATTAACGCGATATATTTAAGTTTTTCTCCTCTAAGAATAAATACGAAAGCAATCGAAAATACGAGTACAGAATGATCACTTACAAATGATGAATCTGCTGCATGCGGTACTAATTGATTGACATGATGTGTTATAAAAGGACGCGGATGGTAATATACCGCATGTATAAGAACATTTACTAATAATGCAATACTAACTGAAAGTGTCGTATATAACACTGTATATTGTTTTCTAATTGCATTCTCCTTCTTTCCATTATTGAACCATAGGATAAGCATAAATAGAATAGCTACATATGCAGCACTATTTGTAATAGCGATCATTAGCGTATCTAATAGCTTGGATGATCCAGCAAAGTTATTAATCCATTGAAATACTGTGTAATTCATATTACTCTCTCCTTATTTTTTCTCATTGTACTTTAAATAAAGATACAAGCGTTCTTGATTTACACAGTATACAACATCAATATGAAAATGGGTTTAAACTTTTCTCATCAAATTCTCATTTTGCTACTATTCATTTGACAATGGTGTAACTATTTACACGAGCTAAATATGTATAAAGGTTGTAAACCATTTTAAATAGTATGGTGAACACTCTATGCATGGATATAATACATAACATATTCATTTAAATATATTAGTTACGAAATCATATTCTTATTCCATACGAAGGGCAATATTACCGAATTGTTCTCCTTGCTTCATTCGATTTAAAGCTTGGATTGCTTCTTCTAATGGATATACTTTATCAATAATTGGTTTAATATTATGTTTCTCTATAAAATGAGCCATCTCATTAAATTCTTCACGGCTTCCCATTGATGTTCCCATAATATCAATTTGATTATAAAATAATGCTCGTAACGGTAATTCGATTTTATCTCCTGAACTTGCACCAAAGTTAACGATTCTTCCATTTGGTTTTAATATATCAAAATATTTTAAGAAAGTCGCCGGACCTATACTATCTATAATTAAATCCACTTTTTCTCCATGTAGGCACTCGTCCCAATTACCAGAACTATTAAAAGAAAAGTCTGCTCCATATTTTTCAGCAGCCTTTCTTTTGTCCTCTATCCTTGAAGTAACACTCACCTTTGCTCCAATTGCTTTAGCAAATAACATAGCATAAGTAGCTACACCACCGCCGATTCCCGGAATTAGGACATGTTCTTCAGGTTTTAATCTACCTTTTGTAAAAAGCGCTCTATATGCAGTTAATGCCGATAAAGATAAAACGCCAGATTCTTCCCACGTAAGATATGATGGCTTTTCCACTACATTTTCTGCTGGTACAATAACATATTCAGCAAATGTTCCATCTGCTGGTCCGCCTAGTACTTCAGGTAACTCTGGTATTTCATGAGTATTATTCCATCCAATACTAGGGTTAATAATAACCTCGGTATGTAGTGAAATATTTGAAACTCCTTCTCCTAGTTCTATAACAATCCCTGCACCATCTGACCCTAAAACTAATGGTAGTTCCATTTCTTTTCTATTATTCATTATAAATAAATCACGATGATTTAAACCTGCTGCTTTTAATTTCACTTTAACCTCTCCAATGTTAGGAGTTATCTCAGGTGATAATTTATATTCTAAACCTTCTAATCCTTTTTTATGTTGATGTACAATAGCTTTCATTAATTATTCCCCCTTAATCCTTTCAATGTACTTTAAATATCGAAATAAATAAAATAATTTGATTACTAAGCATCAAAAAGGAGGAAATACAAAATGTATTCCTCCTTTTAAATAGTATTTTCAAAAAGAATTTTTTACCTTTAACTATTCATGTGTAGTATCCGGAAATGTAATTGCAACAATTGTTCCTTCGTTTTCTTTACTCTCTAATTGAATAGCTCCGTTATATTTTTCTACAAGCCTTTTTGCAATTGATAAGCCTAGCCCATTTCCACCTTGTTTTCGGCTTCTCGCTTTATCAACTCTATAAAAACGGTTAAGAACAAATGGTAAATCTGCTTCAGGTATTCCTGCCCCATGATCTATTATTCGGATTTTAATTTTTCCTGACCGTATACTTGATTCAATGCAAATATACTTATTAGCTTCTTTTGTATATTTCACTGCATTATCCATTACAATAATAATTATTTGTTCTAAGTAAGATGATGGTATTGAAACATACGCTTCATCTGCATCCAATTTCATATCAAATTGAAAGTCAGTTTGCAGTATTGCAAAGTTTTGTGTAATTTGTTTTAATACGCTATTAACATGGACTCGTTCAGCTGCTATTGGATATATCTGTTCTGATTCAGCCCTTGATAGCTCTAGCAATTCTGAAACTAATTTATTTAATCGATCTACTTCTTTTAAACTGGATTGAAGAGATTTATCCAATATAGCTGGATCATTTTTCCCCCATCGATTCAGCATTGATAAGTGCCCTTGAATAATTGTTAATGGTGTTCTTAATTCATGCGATGCGTCTTCTACAAACTGTTTTTGCTGTGTAAAAGAAGTTTCCACTTCATCCATCATTTCATTAAAAAGAATCGATAATTTTGCGAGTTCATCATTATTTTCTCGTACTGGAACTCTTTCATTTAGTCCGTTTTTCTTAATACGCTTCATCGTATCCGTTATGTTTTGAACACTTGATAAAAGCTTTTTCGTTATAAGTATTCCGCCTAAAAAACTAAACACTAATCCACATATCCCTGCAAAGACCATTACCACTAAGATAATTTTTAATAAATGATCAAATGTCTCTAAGTTTTTCGTAAGTTCAATAGTTCCCGTGAATTTTTTTGTTTGAATTGGTATGCGCTCAACTAATATTCGATCTTCTATATGTCTTTTTATTAAGGATTCATCTTGGGTAACCTGTTTTGGTTTTATCCAAGCTTCATTAAAACCTCGAGAAACAGTAACAATGGGCTTTCCATCATTTCCGATAATACGAATCATTTGATGTTTATCAATCATATTATTTAGAAATTCTTTACTATTTTCAAATGTTTTGCTCGAGAGCGTTTCGTTTTTATCTTGAAAATATGCCGCTATTTCTGTCAATTGTCTGTTTATTTGTTTCTGTTCATAATCTATAGTCCACTTATTAATTACAATGAATTGTAACGTGCTATACAAAATAAACAAAATGAATACTAGTGTAGTGGACCAAAGTGTTAATTTCCACTTTATAGGTAAATTTCGAATTCGGTACACAATGTTTTTTATCATTTCATTATATATCCAGCACCGCGGACTGTTTGGATATACTCCTCCTTATCCACACTATGTAACTTATTACGTAAATAACGAACATATACATCGACTATATTCGTCTCAACCATTGCATCATAACCCCATACTTGGTCCAGTAAAATATCACGGGTAAGAACTCGATTAATATTTTTCATAAACATAAGCAGTAGCTCGAATTCTTTATTTGTAAGTTCAATTTCTTCATTTCCTTTAGTTATAGTTCGAGATTCAATCTGAAGCTGTAGATCTTTAAACGAAAGAAATGATGCGTGCTTTTGCTCTGTATTTTCTTCTCTCCTAAAAATCACTCTCATACGTGCTAAAAGTTCTTCAATTGCAAACGGTTTTGGAAGATAATCATCTGCTCCACTATCTAACCCTGTCACACGGTCCATAATACTATCACGAGCAGTCAACATAATAATAGGTGTACTTTTAGTTGCTCTTAATCGACGACATACTTCCAGTCCGTTTAATCCTGGTAACATTAAATCAAGTAATATGAGATCGTAATTCTTTTCAAGTGCTGCTTCTAATCCCTTTCTTCCATCAAGTTGTATATCTACTATATATCCTTCATACTTTAATTCTAATTCTAAAAAATCTGCTAAGCTTTCCTCATCCTCAATAATTAGTATATGTTGCAACGATACTTCCTCCTATACGATTAAATGAATAAGTAATCCTATTCCGAATATGACTGCAATAATTTGATGTGCTTTTCGATACATCTTCAATTTTGTTTTCTGATTAGATTTCTGTAAAACAAATCCCGCAACCCCTAATGTTATTAAGGTTAAAAGAGAAAATATACCACTGTATATTAGTATTATATGACGACTTCCTTTTATTAAAAAGTAAACACCGTGAGTAGTCGCAACAGCTATTACAGCGTATCCAATTAATACGTGAAAATGTTTTATAAAAAGATATAGCTCTTTAATTATTTTAAATCCGTGAATATGTTTCTTCTTTAAAAATAACCATATATGACGTAAGAACCATAATGATGCAGCTATAATTACCCCGTATTCACCTAAAGAACCTAATTTCTTATTTAGCCATTGTACATTTAATACATTCCCGTACAAAACATTAATAAATAGCAATTCTACACTACAAACAATAATAGTAATACCAATTATTTTAACATATATATGGAAATATTTATTTCTAAGTATTTTCTCCATTTTATATAATCTCCTTTTGACTCAAAAGCTCTATAATCAGCAGTGTATCAAGTGAAAAAGAAAGGAACATGAAAGAAAGATTAAAATAAAATGAAAATTTGTAAACCACTTATAGTAAGTTAATTTTCTTTTTTAGCCATTTCTAATATATTTTGAATAAACGGTGCTTTTGCATTTGTATATGAAACACGATCAAAAGGATAGGTAGCAGCAATCATCTCTTTTAATTTTCTATATTCTTCACGTGCCCACTCATGATTTATTAGAAAGTCTCGAAATAAAAGGTTGTTCCTCCATTCCTCGCTATTATAAATATAAACATGTAAATGGTGGGTACCAGCTCTCCATTTACCTTTTCTAAAAAAACGCCAATTAGGTGTTTTTTTAGGAACATATTCATAGCCAATTTCTTCTAGGGCTTCCCACCAATTTTCGGTAATTTGTAAATTTGTTACGCCGATCATCATATCAATAAGAGGTTTAGCCCCTAACCCTTCTACGGCTGTGCTTCCGATATGTTCAATAGCAATAATTTCTTCATGGAGTAACGGCACAATTTTATTTTTTTCATTTAAAAACTCTGTATGCCAATATTGTTGGTACGGTTTAATTATGATTTTTCCATCCATTTGCTTTCCTCCTTATAACTGCATATTATTATATTTATAAAATTTAAGTTTATAAATATAGGGATTTCACAAAATATGTCGAATACTGTAATGGACAACTTAATTATATTAAATTTGAGGTGAATTATGAAAGATATTCCAGTTAAAATTCAGTTAGATACTATAACATTCCAACTAAAAAAACATCATAATTTTGATTGGCTTACAAAACTAGGTACAGTATTTGCGGTTTTTGACCAACAAGATTCCGGTAATATAAGTTTTGGTGTTGAAAAGAATGGGAAAAAGAACTTTATAAAATATGCAGGGGCACAAACACTCGCATATAATGCTTCTACAAATGAAGCAATACAAAGATTAAAAAGCTCAGTTACTATATACAATGAATTAAAACACGTTTCTCTTATCAGTTTAATTGATCACTACCCTGTACAACATGGATATGTTTTAATTTTCGATTGGTTTGACAGTGAATGTCTTCACCCGCACTGGAGTTTCCCACCCCCAGCAAAATACAATGATCCTAACTCACCATTTTATAAATATAAGAAATTATCCGTTAAAAATAGGCTAATTTCATTAAATTCTATTTTTAATTTCCATACTTACGTTGAACACAAAAACTATGTAGCTATTGATTTTTATGACGGTAGTATTTTGTACAACTTTAAAACTAATGAAACAAAAATTTGTGATATTGATTTATACAGTAACAAGCCGTATGTAAATAAGATGGGACGAATGTGGGGATCATCTCGTTTTATGTCACCTGAAGAGTTTCAACTTAACTCTATAATAGACGGAAAAACAAATGTATTTAATATGGGGGCTATGGCTTTTGCACTACTAGGTGGCGGGCAAGATCGTTCCTTTATGAAATGGGAAGCTAGTGAAGGCTTATATGAAGTAGCATACCGTGCTGTAAATGAAAATCGTAGTGAGCGCTATGCGTCAATGGAAGAGTTTAATAATGCATGGTTAAAAGCCTATAACACTGAAAATCTATAAAAACTACATACATTGTAAAAGTGCATGTAAAACTTGTACTTTTATAATGTATAATACATATGGGATTGAAATTCAGGATAACGGGGCATGTATTATGAACTTTGTTTACATTAATCAAAATGTTTTAAATAATCTTCTTTATATTTTAAGCAGTATATTTGTTTTTTATTTTATTTATGATAGTGGGTACTTCGGGAAGAAATATAAGAAACTACTTATCATTCTTTGTACGAGTATCCCACTAATTTTATGTATGCGGTATCCCATCTATATGGATGAAAATTATATTCACGATTTAAGACAAATCCCCTTTTTAATTGGTACACTTTATGGTGGATTTCCAGTCGGTATTGCATTACTCATGATTTTATTAATAATACGTTTTATGTTTTATGGTTTTAGCCTGTTAACAATCATTGTTTATGGAACGATGTTAATAATTACAGCATTCGCATCATCAAAATTTAATACATACAATAGGAAAATAAAAGTAACTTCATCTATGTTTTTAACTTTTTTCCTTGCAATATTTACAACAGTAATTGTTTTAACTCTATCAGATTTTGAAGTGAATAATTTGTACATTATTTATTTCATTCTATTACCAACTATTTTAATATTATTTATGGTCTATTTTAATGAGGTTTTAAAAGATGCAATATTTATGCGATCAAAATTAATAAAAGTCGAAAAAATGGAGATTGTCAGCCAACTCGCTGCAAGTATTTCACATGAAGTAAGGAATCCATTGACTGTTGTAAAAGGATTTACACAACTTTTAAAAACACCCAATATAACTCAACAATCCAAAGATGAGTATATTGAACATATTCTTGAAGAGTTAAATCGTGCACAAGCAATTATTGATGATTACTTAACTTTTGCCAAACCGGCTTCAGAAAAACTAGATCATATTTCAGTGGAGCACGAGTTAAATCGAGTTATTAATATGATGTTACCTTTTTGTAACATGAATAATATTAATATTACAAAAGAGTTCTCAGAGGGAACAATTATTGGTAATACACAGCACTTCCATCAATGTTTTTTAAATTTAATAAAAAACAGTATAGAAGCAATGCCATGTGGCGGTGATCTTATTATTTCTGCATCTGTTAGTAATAATAAAGTTATAATACGGATTCAAGATAGTGGAATTGGAATGTCGCAAGAGCAAATTAATCGATTTGGCGAACCATATTTTAGTACAAAAACGAAAGGTACGGGTTTAGGAACGATGGTTGCTGTTAAAATTATTGAAACGATGCGAGGCAGTTTAAAAATCCGAAGTATCGTTAATAAAGGAACTACTTTAACTATTACATTCCCAAAATATAATAATGAGAGCACGTTGCATAATAAATAAAAAAGGAGCATAATGGCTCCTTTTTTATTTCGATACAAAAAGTATCTGCTATGTTTTTTTAATTTACATTTAGAAGAGACTAATTAGAAATTAGTACCCTTAGCTCCAACAGCTACATCCAACAATAATTAATAAAATAAATAACACAACTAATAAAGCGAAACCTCCACCAAAACCACAAGAACCGCCGAAACTCATATTTTCTCCTCCTTTTGGTTTGAAAACTAATAGGTAGTTGATCATTTTAACTGGTTCGTATTATACAGTATGTATATCTCCCTTTTTTGAGCATGTCTTCATAAAAATTAGTAAAAGCACTCTATTGAGAGTGCTTTAAAATGGGTACCAGAAGCTTTGGAATACATTCAGCTTTAAGTAAACTGCAATAATCAAAATAATAATACCAACAAAAAGTGTGATGTAATCCTCCTTTTGTGCGTCTTTTGCATAGTACCACGTTCGTATATCCTTTTTTCCAAAACCTCTTAAATCCATTGCATTTGAAACAGTATCAATCCTTTCTAATGAATGAATAATAAGTGGCCAAAAAATTAAAACACGGTTTTTCATACGAATCCACAAGCTCGCTTCTCCTTTTTCAAAAGGTACGCCTCTTGCTTCCTGCGCGTGTCTAATGATTATATATTCAGATTGAATGCTTGGTATATAACGCAGTGCAATATTTATTGCATATGTAATTTTATAAGGAACAGCAAATTTATTTAAGCTGCATACAAATTCACTTGGATGAGTTGTATAAATAAAAAGAAGTGTAAATGGTAATAACGTAAAATATTTCAATGAAAGTGTAGCTGCATAAAATAAAGTTTCATATGTAATTGTTGCATAACCTATATAAAAAAAAGAGGTATACGATCCCGTTAATTCCGATCCATGGGTGGGCGTAATGAAAAGAATCATAACGGAATTTAATAAACTAAATGTAAATATAACGCTGAAAATAACTATAATTTTACGCAATTGAATTTTTGCAATTAAGAGGCCAATACATCCAACAATAAATAAAATTAGCAATATACGAAAATCAAAAAATAAAAAAGTAAGTGTCATACAAAATATAAATAAAGATAATTTAATTGCACCATCCATACGATAAAAATACGTATTATGCATATTCCTCCCTCCTATTAGCTTCAATATAAAGTTTCACAAATGTTTCTGGAGTTGGAATTCCGCTTAATTTAGCTAGTTTTATTAATGAAATCTCCCGTAGATTAGCTCTTTGTAACGTTCCTTGATCCCCTAAAACAGCAGATACAGTATTGTCCGCAATAATTTTCCCTTCATGCAGAACTACCGCTCGATCTGCATATTCTAAAGCAAGATTCATATCGTGTGTGATAATAATAAAGGATATGCCCCTTTCAGCCAGTTTTCTAATAAACGACATAAACTGTTTGTAATGGTAATAATCTTGTCCAGCTGTCGGTTCATCTAATACAATAAGTTTTGGGTTTGTTATAAGTACAGATGCAATAGTAAGCCTCTTTTTTTGTCCATAGCTTAATGCCTGAATTGGCCAGTTACGAAATGGATATAATCCACAAATTCTTAAAGCTTTTTCGACTCTTGTCTCAATCTCATCTTTAGAAACTTTTTTTAATTTTAATGAATATGAAACCTCTTCTAAAACAGTAGGCTGTGTAATCATTTGATTTGGGTTTTGCATAACATAAGAAATAACTTCCCCGCGTTTACGAATAGACCAAGAATTTATATTTTCTCCATCGAATGTTATTCTCCCATTCTTTGTTTTATTTATTCCTATAAGAGTATGAGCTAATGTCGATTTCCCTGCTCCATTATGACCCAATAACGCTACTATTTCTCCCTCTCCTATTGAAAGGTTGATATCTTCTAAGGCTGTATGTTTGTTATTGTACGTAAATGATAAATTTTCTATCTTGCATAAAGCTTTTTTAATATATTTGTTTTTTGATGAAACTTGCTTATGCATCCAGTTCTTTAATAGGATATGAACGCCTGCATTACGAAGATTTTCAATTGGAAATACCTTAACATTATTACTATCAAAATTTAATTTCTTTAGCGCCTCTATATAAATAGGTTCTCTTAGTCCGATATTTGGTAATATATCAGAATTTAAAATACTATCCGGTGAACCAACGGCAATAACTTCTCCCTCATCTATTAAAATAATTTTATCTAAATCAAGGTTTAAAATTTCTTCTATTCGATGTTCAATAATTACAATTGTTTTATTATATTTCTCATGTATATTTTTAATGAGTTCTATTGTATTCAAACTACATGCAGGATCCAAATTAGCTAACGGTTCATCAAATAATAATATATCTGCATTTGTCGTTAGCAGACCTGCAAGAGAGACTGTCTGTTTTTGACCTCCTGATAATTCATGCGGACTTTGTGTATGAAAGTCCTGCATGCTTACCTTTTTTAAAGAATCCGTAACAATCTTTCTCATTTCTATTTGATTTACACAATCGTTTTCTAATGCAAATGCTACATCCTCTTCGACAGTAAGGCCTATAAATTGTGCATCTTGATCTTGTAATATTGTCCCTACGTGTTTACTCTGTTCAAAAACACTACCTTTTCTCGGATCCTTTCCAGCTATTAAAATGTTACCGGTACTTATCCCTTCGTAAGAAAATGGGATTAGCCCATTTATACAATGAGCTAATGTTGACTTACCTGAACCACTTCGTCCAGCGATAAGTACCTTTTCCCCAGGATATATTTGAAATGTAATATTTTTCAAAGTAGGCTGCGTAGCATGCCTATATTGAAAGGTAAATTGTTCAAAAGAAATAATTGGTTGCATGTATTCATCCCTACTTTTCAATTTTTAAATGTGTATGTTTCTTATTTGATTTCGCTAAGCCGATCGTGATTGGTAAGCCAAGAACTAAAAATACGATAACGTCTGCAATTGTTGCGCCTAGTACTTGTATAACTATTTTGTCAAACGGTTCTCCCATCACAATAATATCGAATGCTCCAGCAAATATAATAGCTATGACAATACCAATTAACCCTGCAATTGCAAAATAAGAAATATCACGGTTATTATACGTTCCATGTTTTACACTAAAACCAAATCTTTTTTGTATGAGTCCCATTGCAAAACCAATAATACCCGAACTAATAACCCATCCCCACCAAATACCCCAACCAGCGATCGTATCTGTAACGGTATGACCGATGAGTCCTATTAAAAGCCCTGCTACCGGGCCAAATAACGCTCCAAAAACTGTTAAAATAGCCAATGCGGGTTTAATAAATGTATTCGGTGCGATAGAAAATCCCCAAAGCCCTAATACCCCGTATAGAGCTGCTCCAATTCCAATAGCTACTACTAGCTTTGTCGTTAATTTGTTCATTACAATTCCCCTCTCGTATTATTCAACTTTTAATACTCTATATTTATTTTGAAAATGAATTATGCATCGACACTTCCTTTCTATACAACAAAAAATGACCTCTTTAATAAGAGGTCATTTTCTTTCACGTACAAGAATCCCCTTATCTTTCAAAAGACACATAGTGTCCTCTGCGGAATTAGCACCTTCCTATGTAATTACATAGGGGTTGCTGAGGTTTCATAGGGCCGTTCCCTCTACCTCTCTGGATAAGTATGTATTTGTAATCTGTATTATGGCACTAACAATAAATAATTTCAATACTTTTCTTACTATTTTTATTTTTCGATAAATAGTTCAACTAAATCATTGTATTCTTATCGGAATTATGAAATAATAAATTCAAAATTGTTACGGGAGGAATGCATGATGAAAGTAATTGGCTTAATTGGCGGACTAAGTTGGGAATCAACATCGTTATATTATAAACATATTAATACACTAACTCTCTCTCAATATGATCAAAATGCGAAGCTTGTTTTATATAGTATGGACTTTGGTGAAGTAACTACATTATTACAAAATCATCAATATGAAGAAGTGAAAAATGAATTAGTCGCAGTAGCAAAAAAAGTAGAACACTCTGGAGCTGAATGTTTACTAATGTGTTCTAATACTGTACATCTATTTGCTGAGGAAGTAGAACAAGCAATATCAATCCCACTTCTTCATATCGGTGATGTAAGTGCTAAAGAAATGGTAGAACAGAATATAAAACGGATCGGATTATTAGGAACGAAACAAACAATGGAAGAAGA
Organism: Bacillus sp. FSL E2-0195; assembly: GCF_038003645.1. Lineage (NCBI taxonomy): Bacteria > Bacillati > Bacillota > Bacilli > Caryophanales > Bacillaceae > Bacillus > Bacillus sp. FSL E2-0195. Next base: position 2,609,472 of record NZ_JBBOPN010000001.1, read on the forward strand.
TTTTTATACATCACGACTAGCAAAATATAACATTGAGACAATTATCCCAAATGACGAAGAAAGAACTTTTATCCATCACGTCATATTAAATGAATTAAGTAGAGGAATTATTTCAGAAACATCAAAAGAAAAACTAATACAAATTACCAATTCATTAATTAATAATGGGGCTGAAGGAATTCTACTTGGCTGTACGGAAATTCCTTTGCTCATTTCCCAAAATGATCTATCTGTTCCTGTTTTTGATACTGCTTATTTACATGCGAATACTGCTGTACAATTTGCTGGATAATAATATAAAAGCATACAGGTAGAGCCTCTATGCTTTTATATTATCCGAACTATTTATTTAAAAGAGCATCAATAACTGCAATGGCTCTTTTGGAACCACCACACTCTAAAAAACTTTCATTCAGTTTTCGAATGCCATGTTTATACTTTTCATTTGAAAGAACGTCTGTTACCGCCTTTTTTAAAGTTTGCACATTAACATGCTCTTTCAATAATCTATGTGCTGCCTCAAGCTCAGTTAATCTTTGCGCTATCATAGGTTGATCTTTATCATGCGGTATTATCACAAATGGGACATTATAATGGATTGCATCGTGCACACTATTCATTCCACCATGTGTAATAAAAACATCTGCTTCACTTAATATTTCTGATTGAGGTACGTAAGGGGTTATAATAAAGTTGTCTGGCGCTTGCTTAATTTTTGAAATATCATTTCTATCACCAATCGCCATTACTACAATCCCTTCGAAATTTGAAAAAGCGTCAATACAAGTATTAAAAAATGGTTCGAGCCCTTCGAGAAGTGTTCCCATTGAAATATAAATAACTTTCTTTTTTGAAAGCAATTCAAGTGGAAACTTTACATTTGTTTTGCGCTTTATAATACTCGGTCCAATAAAAACATTGTTTTCTCCGAACGAATCGCTATTAGGTTGAAAATAACGACTTGTATACACGAGACTAATATCTCCCTTATTATGCATAAATTGAAGATTATTTTTGGGCTTTACTCCAAATTCATGTTCCATTTGATACAGTAACTTTTCAGAGAGTTCATCGGGTTGGAATTGTATTTCTGCATTTGGATGAAAAGGCAAGGTTTCCAATAATACTGGTGGAATTAAAAATATAGGAGAGGAAACTATGCCTGGAACTTGTAAATATTCCTTTACTAACTCTCCAGCACCAAATATATCATAAACTACGAAATCAAAATTAATGCTTTTACATAATCGTTTCGTAATTTCTAATATGTATAAAGAAGTTTGAACATGTACATGAAAGAAAGATTTTAATCCATATGAAGTTTCATTATCAATAGAAATCTCCTTTAATAAATCCGGATGAGTATGTACAATGGCTCCCAAAACTTCAAGCCTTTCCTTAAAGCTTTCCGTTGTAATATAGTGTACGTTATCACCTCTTTCAGTAAAGGCCTTTACTAAACTTAATGTAGGATTTACATGTCCCTCTGCAGGGAAATTAACTATTAAAATATTCATCACTTATTTCTCACTCCTTACAATTCAATCTTCTTATTAATCGTACTGTTATTATTACAAGCAACCTTCCCTTAATAGTCCCAATATACTTACTACTTTAGGTTGATAAATAATTATCAGGCATTGAAAAAGGCATCTACATAAAATGTAGATGCCTAACTGTGATAAGGAGTGTTCTGTGAGGTTAGGATAAGCTTTTCTGCTTGTCCTATGCTATCAATATATGATTTATTTTATAAAACGTGCAAATCTAATAGAATTATTTTATCCATTTTATTTGATCAAATGGATAATATACCATTTTCACTTTACCTATTATATTTGACTCATCAATTAGTCCAAGCGTATTCCTACTATCTTTACTATGATTTCGATTATCACCTAACACAAATAATTTATGCGTGGGAACTTTCATTTCTCTACAGTTTGAAAAACGATTTGATACTTGTGACATATCTAACTGTATATACGACTCATCACGCTTTTTACCGTTAATATATACCTCATCGTCTCTTAATTGTATGTTATTCCCTGGTAATCCAATAATTCGTTTCACGTAGTATGTAGGCGAGTCTTCTTTTTTTATTATTACAACATCACCATGATGAAAAGAAGAAAAATAACTTATTAATAAAAATAATTCCTATTATAATTAAAATATAGCTACATATTTTTCTCCAATCTTTTAGAATCAATTGCTTCATAGATACCTCATTTCTAATCTATTCGTATGTAAAAAACGTCTCTAGTTCATATAATTGCTAGAGACGTTTCGTATATTTTAATTCTCTTTAGAGTCATCTATTTTTGGTGCTTCGCCAGTTAATCGCTTATTTTTCAAATCAAAATAAGCATCTAAAACATCTTTTCCAATATCAGAGTTAATACCTGATTTATCATTTATAACCCATGGCACAACAACAGAAAATGCTACTTCTGGATCGTCATATGGCGCATATCCTGCTAATGTTAAATTATAGCATTCTCTACGATCGCCTTTCTCATTTCTCCCAATATCACTTTCTCCACCGTATACAGTCTGTGCAGTTCCTGTTTTTCCAGCTGGTTTATAGGGTGCTTTTTGGAACGCCTTTACTCCCGTTCCATCCCCTTCTTGGAATACTTTCCTAAAGCCTTCTTTTACTTGATTGATATATTCTTCTTTCATATCAATTCTATTTAAAACAACGGGTTCTATTGATTGTACTACTTTACCGACCTCATCTTTTTGAACGGTTTGTTCTCTAATTTCTTGAAGAATTTGTGGTTTCATACGATACCCGCCATTTGCAATAGTTGAAATATATTGTGCAAGCTGAAGTGGTGTATACGTATCATACTGGCCAATGGAAAAGTCTAATAAGAAACCTGGCTGATTATCTTTTCTCCCAATTTGCCCCGCTGTTTCATTCGGTAAATCAATGCCTGTTGGAACACCTAAACCAAATTGTCTGAAATAATATCTCATCTTATCAAAGTATTCTTGTTTAATATCTAGTGAACTGTTCTTTACATAATCCACACCAGCAATTTTTAATGCTGTGTTAAACATATAAACGTTAGAGGAAACTTGTAAAGCTCTTAGGTCATCTATATCTCCAAAATCTTTCCATGACTTTTTCTCCTTAGTTCCTTTAAACTTCATAGGTGCATCATAAAAATGTGTTCCCGGTGTTATAGCTTTTGTTTCAAATCCGGTTAATACTGTAGCACCTTTAACAGTTGATCCAAGCTCATATGAACTTGTCAGCGTACCTAAAGCGTAATCTTCTACTTCCATTTTTCCGTCTTTTTCTACAAGTCTTTTCCCAGCCATCGATAATACTTGGCCGTTTTTCGGATTCATCATTACAACAAAAGCACGGTCCAACATCGATTCTGAACCTTTATAGGCCTTTAATATTTTTTCTATGCTCTCTTCTACTTTTTTCTGTAATTCCATATCAATTGTTAACGTTAAATTCTTGCCGCTTTTCCCTTCAGAAACTGTTTCTGTTCTAATTGTATCACCTTGTTTATCAGCAATACTTCTTACTTCTTTTTTCGTACCATGAAGTACATCTTCGTATTGCTGTTCGATGTAACTTTTCCCAACACGATCATTCCGGCTATACTCACGCACTAAATAATAATCTAATCGTTCACGTGGTAATCCTTCATCAGCATTCGAAACATTTCCAAGAACTGAACGGAATAAGCCATCATTTACATAGAGCCTTTCCCAATCAACTGATGCGTCTACACCTGGGAGATTTGCTAAATTTTCACTAATCACAGTATATTCCTTTTCACTAACATCTTTTTTAATAATTTGAGGTGCCATTTGATAACCTGAAGTCATTTTACTTTTAATAGCTAACACTTCTATGTCTTTTGCTGTTAATTCTTGAAGATTTTTTTCTGTAACTCGCTTTCTTTTTAACTCTTCTATTTTTCTGTCTAACTCTTTTCCGTTAATATCCTTTTCTCTAAACTTATCTATTTCCTTTTTAGATACTAAATCTTGAGTAAGTTTTGGATTTAACTGCATCCAAAAATCTTTCTTATCCGTCTCGGTTAACTTATCTATATCTTCTTGCGGCATTTCAATTATTTCTGCAAGTTGTCTTGCAGTTTTTAGCATTTCTTCCGATTTTACACCTTTCACCTTTGTATATGTAATCGTACGTAAAGACTTATTGTCCACTACTGGATTCCCTTCACGGTCATAAATTTTGCCGCGTGGTACTGTAAGACTAACAGTTGCATTCTCTCTTTTTTCTACTTCATTCTTATATGTTTCTCCATCGAAAATTTGTACTTTACCTAACTGGATTATAATTCCAGAAAATAATAAAAATACGCAAAAGAATAAAATATTTAACCGTATAGGTAGTGTTCTACCACTCTTTTTCTCTTTCTTTTTCACCTTGTCATAATCTCCTCCTTACAACATTTTAAATATTTTTTAGCTCTCTATATTAAAAGTAATGTACAATTTCCACACATTACTTTGTACGTATATTAATATAACGTTTAAAACTTAATAGAAATTAAAACAAATATAAAGAAAAAGTAAAGTTTACTAAATTAAATATAAAAATACCCAATAACAAAAGCTTAGCTTTGTTATTGGGTATTAGGTATTTTAGGAATTAATATTAGAACGTATTGAAATACATCTATCATCACAATTTGATAGAGATTGTTTACTCTGAATTTTCGGCAAGTACATCGTTACAGTTGTCCCGACGCCAACCTCACTCATTATACTTATTGTTCCTTGATGACTTTCAATAATTTTATAACTTAACATCAATCCAATACCGGTACCTTTTTCTTTCGTACTATAAAAAGGTTCACCTAATCTTTTAATTCTTTCTTCAGGTATTCCTATTCCTTCATCTATTACACTAATAACGACACCATTTTTATGTATTTCTTTTATATGGATTGAAATTCCCCCCCCATTTAGCATTGCTTCAATTGAATTTTGCAAAATATTAATAAATACTTGTTTCAATTGATTTTCTGAGCATTCAATGATTATCTCTTTGGAATCTGTAAATAGTTCAACTTGAATATTTGTCATGATTGCTTTTGTATTAATTAATGATACGACATTTTTAAAAATTTGATAAATATTTTTCTTTTCTGTATTTATTTCATCAGTTTTAGCAATCGACAAAAACTCTTGGAGGATTGCTTCTATTCTTTCTATTTCGGAAAGCATAAGGTCAAAATATTTTTCTTGATCTTCTTTATTAATTTGGAATAACTGTATAAATCCTTTAATTACCGTTAATGGGTTTCTCACTTCATGAGCTACACCGGCTGCTAATTGACCAATTGCCGCAAGTGTATCTGATTTATTTAGCAATTCTTCTGCCTTTTTCCGCTCTGTAATATCGCGGACAATGATCATAATTTTATCTTGTAATAATGGTAAACATCTAGCTTCAAAGAAATCGATACTTCCATTAATTGTTAGAGGATATTCTACAATTACATTCTTTCCTTCTTCTTTCAATTGGCGAATTGCTTCTTGAAATTGCTGTGCTACTGGAGACGGTAATATTTCGTAAAACTTTTTTCCCATAAAAGCTTCTGCGGGTACGTAAAATTTTGTAGGAGATCCTGCTTTATAATCTATAATTGTCCCATCGTCTTCTGTTAAAAAACATAAATCTGGTAAAGCTTTAAAAATTAATTCTAATTCAGAGGTTTGTTGTTTTAATTGCCCTTCTATCGTTTTTAAATGTGTAATATCTACCCCAACAGCCCAGTAACTAAATCCTGTTACAGGAAACTGCTCAGATATATTGGACCACATTATCGTTTTAATTTCACCATTTTTACATGTTAAACTCATTTCCCAATCTCTAAAATTTTTTCCACGAGTCAAAAATTTATTTTGTATTTGATGGCGATAATTATGGTCAGGATACAGTAATTGAAGAGCGTTTGGATTCCCAATTATTTCTTCAGCAGTATAACCTGTTACAATCTCGCATTCTCGATTCCACAAAACAAAATCTCCATTATAGTCAAGCGCATCAACCATAACAGGCATGTTTTGTAAGATCGTATGTAGTTCTTCCTCTTTTCGAGAAAGTAACGATGTATTTTTACTTTGAACTGCTTTTTTCACCCCAGCTATAATGAGGTTAGAAAGCATTTCAAAATATTTTTGGCAATTGAAAATTTCGCTTCGTTTGGACCATACAACAAAAGATCCTAAATATTGATTGTATAAGAAAAGGGGGATTTCGATTTTGGGAAGTTTACATACTTTCATTTCATTAATTCCAAATGAAAATATACATTCGTTTTCAGCATCAAGAAGTTGATGTGATATGTTGGTTAATTTATAAAATTGTTCTGCCATGGTTTCTATTGTACTCACATCAATAAGTTCCATTAGCCGCGCATTCATTCCTTTTTCACCTCGATATGTAAAATTTATACAAATTCAAAATTCATACTTCTTCATTATACGAAGAAAGTGCCCCTAGGTATATAGCTGTAGAATAATTATTCAAACAAATTCTATTTTTCAATTAAAAACAGAAAATAATATGGGATTGTTACGCGCTGCTAGTAGCAGTATAAAAATACAATAACCGTAAAATTCACAAAAGTTTCACAACTTTCATGAAAAATATAAACATTTATTCCAATATATTCTATATAATGAGTTGTAATAAGGCTTCTATGAATCTCATAGAATACCTTACCCCTAATAAAAAGAAAAAAAGAATCTATTTGGATTCTTTTTTTCTTTTTTTATTACATTACATATTTATATAAAGCATGTGCGACACCATGTTCTTCATTTGTTAACGTTTCGTATTGACACATCACTTTTATTTCTTCAACTGCATTTCCCATTGCAATTGATATATTTGCTTTCTCCATCATAGAAACATCGTTTAAGCCATCGCCTATTGCTACAGTGTTTTCAACTGGAATATTAAGATGTTCTGCTAAAGTATATAATCCATTTCCTTTTTGAGCATCTCGATGATTAATCTCTAAATTATGCCAATATGAAGATGTAATTGCTAAATCAGTATTATGCAGAAACGCTGCTTTTAACTTTTTTAACTTTTCTATGTCATAAGAAAATGGTAAAAGCTTATGCACATGTATATCAGTTTCTACAATTGGTTTACAACTTTCCGCACTATGAAATGCTGTATGTTCGAGATATAATGCTGCAATCGTTTCTAACTCTTTCAAATCAAAATTTTCTTTTGAATTCTTCACATATTCGATCTCATTACGCACACTCTCTACCCCATAATCTGGTACATATACACCTTTATTAGTATAAAGCTGATAATATAAGCCATTCTCTTCAAGATATTCTACAATCTCAAGTGCTTGCATATTTTGAATTGGATATCTCTTCATCATTTTTTTATCTTTATATATAAGTGCACCATTCTCAGCGATAATTGGGCACTCTAAATTAACTTCTAACAATAATCGTTCAATGTCGACGATAGAACGTCCTGTACAAATTGCTACAACATGGCCCGCTTCCTGACATTTTCGAATTGCTTCTGCATTCTCTTTACTAATCATTTTATTCCCCGAAAGAAGAGTTCCATCTAAATCAATTGCGATTAATTTCATTATTTCTTCACCACTTTCTATAAATACACGAGTTCATTATAAACAATAGGTATCGTTTTCATACTGATCTCGTGAAGTACTCCTTATTTATAATTTATGAAAAGCGTTTCAGGTCAAGAAATAATTAATAATAAAATCAAAAACTTTTCTTTTTAAAGAAAAGTTTTTGATTTTAAACTATGAACTATAACTAATATATTTCGTCTCACACATATACACATTCTTTTCTTCAGTTGGGACATATACTTTAAACTTTTCTAAACGTTTTCCGTAAATATGAATCGTGACAACGCTTTCATTTTCGGCTATTTCAAGAATATGACAATCAGCTGGTGGAATGACTTTATCTGTTTTTCCTTCTCCCAAATAAAGATTTCCTGTATGTGTTAAATAAACAAGTGAATTTTCAAGCTGCTTAGTTTGTATAAAATTCTGCACCATTATCCTTCCTGTAAAAACGCCTTCTACTCCCCATGTACCATCATGATCATGTAAAGGTGTAGATTGTCCATCTTTCCATACAAGAGCTAATACTTCAAATCGCTTTAAAGGATCTTCATATAATAAATGTCGTGCATATTGAGCCGAATTCGCCTTCTGTTTTTCTAGTGGAAGCCATGTTTTCTTTTCTAAAAGTTCTTCTAATAATTTTTCAATCGCACAAACAATTTGATCTTCTAATAAATTACTATCAATTAAATCCGTTACAGCTTTAATAAATGTTTGAAACGTTTTACTTCCATTACACATTAACATAAACATCCTCCTCTGCTCTTTTTCGCACACTTCCATACTAAATAACCTGCTTAAAATTTACAATTGAGAAATTAAAAACAAGGTACAGTAATTTTGTACCTTGCTGAACGTTTTACCTAGTTTTCAAAAGAATAGGTAAATATTTTAATGTTTGTTCATTTTCCAATATACATTTTTCTAAATTGAACGATGGAGATAACTCTATTTTTTCAAAGACATTTATAAAGGTAGTTAATGCAATTTCAGCTTCTAAACGTGCAAGTGGTGCCCCTAAGCAAAAGTGAGGACCTTTACCAAAGGTTAAATGCTTTTCATTTCCTATTCTGTGTAAATTAAACTCAGAAGCTTGTAAGAATTTTTTCTCATCTACATTTGCTGCACTTACCCATGCAACAATCATTTGATCCTTTTTCATAAAAGGTCCAAATATATTTGTGTCCTCTGTAATCCTCCTAGCTAATGTAACGGGAAAGCGATAGCGTAATACTTCCTCAATCGCTTTTGAAATTAATGTAGGTTCTTTTCTTAACTCTTCATATATTCCAGGTGAATCCACTAAAAAGCAATAAAAGCTATTAATAATTAAATTTGTAGTTGTTTCATTACCTGCCGCTAATAAGCCTATAGAAAAAGTAACTATTTCTTCATCGGTTAATCTTTCACCTTCATATTCAGCTCGTATTAAATCTGAAATAATATCGTCGGTTAAATGATATCTTTTCTCTTGAACAATTGGAAGCAGGTACGTTTTAAATTCATTTAACGCAATTCCTTTTTCTACATCCAAATCGTTAAATTTTTCTTTACTATATGGCATAAATAAAATATCAGACCATTCTTTAAACTTTTTACGATCCGTTGTTGGTACTCCTAATAAATCGGATATGACGGTAACAGGTAAAGGTGCAGCAAACTCTTCAACGATATTAACCTCACTATATTTTCTGATATGTTGTACAAGTTCATTTGCGATAGACTGATATGTAAATATAATAAAAAACGAATGATTAATAGAAATATTCTACGCCACTCGTTTTTTATCGGACTTCTTTTTACTGTACTTTTATTTTCTTTATGAGTTATTAGAAAAATAATTGTCTATATAAGTCTTTATTTTTTCAAAATCCTTTTCCATAAATAAGATTGCTGGTACTTCAATTATTGGAAGATTATTTTCATTATCAAAAGGTGGACACGGTTTGGGAACTACCAAATAGTCAACTGAGTTTTTATCCCTAATATAATTAATTGAAACATCATAATACTTAGAAAAATATCCCTTCAAATCATCCTGATTCCTTAAAAATGGTAGAGAAAATATTGAACCATAATTTATACCAGCGTCGACAATTAATACAAAGCATATTTTTTTCATGATACACCCTCCTCGTATAATAAGTTTTAAGTTAATAACTGTTCCTTGAAAATTAAATAGTTTTTATCTTCAAGAGCTACATCAAAAAAATGATGTATGGGTAAAATTTAGTCTTGGATAAGGTAACACTGATAAAAACAGGTTTCCTTTTTCTTTATATTCAATTAAATTATATCATTATTTTACATGAATTTTCAGACTTTGTTTTTTTATTTTATTGGTAAACTTATGCTTAGCATGAATTGGAGGGATATATATGATAGATTATAGAATAATTTCAAGAGAAAACTATTCAAATAAGATTGGAGAGCTTGTAACAATGCTTGAACATACAAGAGATGTTACATTGAGCGAAATCTCCAATTTAAACCAAAGTGATTTAGATTTCTTACCAAACGGTAGTTCAAACACTATTGGTTCTCTCTTATCACATATTGCAGCGATGGAGTTTGTTCATCAAGTTATCTCGTTTGAAAAAAGAGATTTAACTGAAAGTGAATATCTAAAGTGGCGAATTTCTTTAGAACTTGGAGACAAAGCAAGGGAAGGAATAAAAAAGCAATCTTTAGATTATTATTTGAATGAATTATCACAAGTTAGAGAAAATACACTAACATATCTGAAATCAAAACAAGATAGCTGGTTATTCGAGGAAAACAAGTGGGATAATGGTGTGCCTTATAATAATTACTACTTGTGGTTTCACGTTATGGAAGACGAAATTAATCATCGTGGACAAATAAGAACAATTAAGCGATTGATGGGAATGAATAAATAAATCTTATTCAACCAAAGGGTGCTTTACTTGAGAAAGTCACTAGAAGAGTCAAATGATAACTATGAACTGCCCCCAATTGCTAGGTTTTGTTTAACAATTGGGGGCAGTTCATTTATAGCGCATAGGTAATCAGCTTTTTGTTAATCATGAGGTAGATATTTTTAACTAAAAAACCAATAATGGAAATATATTGCAGCTTATGACCCGTTTTTACACGTATCTCGGCTGAACCCCATAATACACTGTATCCCGCTCTTCGGCGCTTCGAAAATATGGGGGCTATAATTAAACAAATACATAAACAAGTCGGAAAGCCGAATCGAAATATGTACGACATAACTGAAACAGGAGAAGAAATTTTTTCTGAAATGTTAAGAGAGTTTCCCGAAAAGATTGCGACAAATAACGCTGAGTTCCTTGTGCGTATCGCGCTATTTGAAAAACTTGATTACGAAGCTAGAAAAGAAATTTTAACAATACGCCAAGACGTACTACATAAACAACTTACTGCTATTCAATCTTTACATGTTAGCTCATCTTTTATTACAGAAGTCATTGAATTTAGTAAATCACGTATTGAACATGAATTGCTCTGGATTGCATCACTTATGAAGAAAATATGAAAAAATAAAAAGAAAAGTTAAAAACAATGAATGAAAATGAGATTTATTATCAATACTATAATTAATAAAAGGGCAACCACGATTTGGCTACCCTTCAAAAATTTATACTTCTGGATCAAAAGTTTTGCAATCTGTTTCTTCAGTTGTAGATGCATGTTTACCTTTATGACTTACTACATAAATTGCATCTGCACTACATTTATTGCCGTTAGCCCAAAATTTACAGTTGTTTACTTCACATAAAACGTCTTGTGCCATAGTATCACACCTCCTTGTTCTATTATCATTAACAAAATTCGGAGGTATGATACTCTTTGTCATGCATTTTTTATTACCTTTTTAACTTTCTTAATGGTTCAATATCTCCTTGTACAATAGCATCTATATTTTCGGTTATTTTTTCAATGTCAAAATGCCACCATTGAATTTGCAATAATTCTTCTATTATTGTATTTGTGAATCGTTCCTTTATTTTATTTGCAGGGTTTCCGCCAACAATTGTATATGGTACGACATCTCTAGTCACAACAGATTTAGCTGCAATGATTGCACCATCCCCTATTTTTATTCCGGGCATAATAGTTGTATCCATACCAATCCAAACGTCATTTCCTATAACTGTATCACCTTTGTAAGGTAAATCAGACAAACTAGGTGTATATTTCTCCCACCCATTTCCAAATATATTAAATGGATATGCCGAAAATCCATCCATCCGGTGATTCGCTCCGTTCATAATAAAGGTAACTCCATTTGCAATACAACAAAACTTTCCAATGGTAAGCCTATCCCCAATAAATTCATAATGATATAATACTCGATCTTCAAATGTTTCTCCATCTTTCGCATCATAATAAGAATAGTCACCAACAAATATATTAGATTTCGTTATTGTATTTTTTATAAAATGAACGTTTTGATTTCCTTCAATAGGATATTTAACATTTGGATTAGGATTCATGTTGCACAGCACTTCCTTTACCATTCATTTCACTTTCTACTGCTATTACTGGCTTTAAATTGTATATAGGTAAAATAAACAATAATCCAATTATAAATAGTAGAGCCGTCCCCTCGTACATCGTACCTAATGAAAACATCTCCTTTAAGGAACCAGCTATACTCATCGTTACTACCATTGAACCGGTGAATAGTGGACTTAAAATGCCGTTCACGCGACCAATAAAATCGGTATCGCTATTTTGAATAATGAGCGTATTAATACCAATTTGGATACATGGAAGAGCTAAACCACTAAAAAGTTGTGCCGTAAGTGTCACCCATAAATTTGTGGAGTAGCCTATAATACCAATTCCAATTGCCTGACCGAGCATCCCTACAATTAACATCTTTTGGGGAGCAACGTTTTTCGCAAATACCATCGCTAAAGCCCCGCCAACAATCATTCCCGCACCATTTACTGTTAGTAACCATTGTAAACTCTCTTTTGATAACCCTAACTGCTCAGTCACAATAAAAATGCCTAGTGGCTGAATTAAACCTATACCTAGTCCAGCTGCCATAAAACAAAACCCTAGCAAAGTTAATGCTTTTTTCTTTTTTACATATTTAATACCATCCAGCATTTCCTGTAACAGCGTAATTTCTTTCTTCTCATTATCATTCTCAAGATCTTTCGGAAGAAATAACAACACAGCTGCTGCAAGTAAAAAAGCGATACCTGTTATGATGATTGAAGTATAAATTCCAAAACTATGAAAAATAAATGTTCCAAGAATCGGTCCTAACACCATAAAAATCGCAAATATTGTTTGATATATAGACATCGCTAATTGAATTTGTTCCGTTGATAAATGCTGTTTAAACAACTTCATACCAGATGGTTGAGAAAACTGCGAAAGGATTGCAGAAATAAGCGTCACAAAAAACACGATTTTCCACGTTCCAAACATAAGAGTAATTAATACAGCGAATACGGAAATAGAACTTAACGTCTCACACCATATCATTGTCTTCTTTGGCTTCCACCTATCAGCAAAAGTTCCACCAATGAATGAGAAAATAAAAATGGGAGCAAATTCAGCAACCGAAATCATCGAAATAGCAAAAGCATCACCTTTCGTCATTTCCATAACATAAAGTAATATCGCAAAGTTACGAACCCAAATACCAACTTGTAAAAATAATGCTGATGCTAGAATCCCTTGCACAAATCGATTTTTTAATACTTGTGATACCCCATGATTTTGTTTCGTTTCTGCAGTCGTCGACATAAAAAATCCTCCTATTTCGTGTTCTGAACAGGAGGCAGCACAAATCATATGAAAAGACTATATATTCGCAGTGCGAAACACATCCCTTTTCTATACATGCACATACTAATCCTATTCAGAAGAATATTTCGTTTTTTAACGAAGATCTCTTACAAATAGAATTAGTTGATCATTGGGATGTTTTCACCCTTCCGTTTCGAATTTAAATAACACATACATACTCTATGTTAATCATTTGTCATGTATGCATGTCTCAATATAACTATTCTAAAAAGACAATGGTAATTCCTCTAAAGAACGCATTAAATAATTACCTTGCCAATTAATTTTTTCACGCTCACCTTTTATTTGTAACGATGGCATCCGTTTAAACAAAGTAGTAATAGCAATCTTTGCTTCCAACCTAGCAAGTGGAGCGCCTAAGCAGAAATGGCTACCATGCCCAAAGGCAATATGACGGTTATTTTCTCGTGTAATATCAAATACTTCTGGGTTTTCAAATACTGTTTCATCACGGTTTGCTGAAGCTAATGCGATAATAACCATATCTCCTTTTTGGATTGTTTGGTCATGAATTTGAAACGGCTCAGCCGCCCATCTTGCAGTTGTCACCTCAACTGGAGAATAATAACGCAATCCTTCCTCAATAGCTGAATCAATTAATTCCGGATTCTCTTTTAATAACTGTAATTGCTTCGGATTTTCAAGAAGTGCTAATACCGTATTTGTTATTAAATTCACTGTCGTCTCATGTCCTGCTACAATTAATAACATGATCATTGAATATAGCTCTCGAGCACTAAGTTTATGCCCTTCATTTTCTGCAAGTATTAGCGCACTAACCAAATCTTCTTTTGGATTTTTTCGTTTTACATCAACTATATATTGGAGATATGTAATAAACTCAGATAGTTGTTTTTCGGTTTCTTTTATTTCTTCAGGTGTTTCTGGCGATGCAATGACAGCATGAGACCAAATTCTAAATTTCGCTTGATCCTCTTTTGGAATTCCAAGCATCTCACTTATTACAATAATCGGTAATGGGAATGAATAATCATCCACAAGATTTAATGTACCTTTTCGCTCTATCTCATTTATTAAATCATCCGCTACTCTCTGAATTCTTCCGTCTAATTGTGAAATCATCTTTGGTGTAAAAGCTTTTTGAACTAAAGATCGTAAACGACTGTGATTAGGTGGATCTGAATTTAACATGTGCGTTGTTAAATGATCACTATTGTCAACAGAAAGATACATGTTCTTTGTATCTTGAGAAAACACATTTGCCATATCTTTTTTTAAACGATTATCTTTTAAAAGTGGCAGAGCATCTTCATATCTTGTAATGAGCCATTCTTTACCGATTTCAACTTCATTTACAAATAATATAGGTTGCATTTTTCGTGACTCTTTATAAATTTCATATGCATCTTCTTTAAACTGAGCAGAAGCTAAATTAATGCCATCTTCTATTTTTCGGCCAACCTTATTTTTAATTGACATTACATTCCCTCACTCTCAATTATTTTTAAAAATCAACCCAATATTTGAATTATACTTCAATAAGAACTGAAAAATTGTAAATTTTCAATTAAAATCTTACTTCTAATATTGAAAAATAAAAAAGTGAGAGAGTAAAATCATTCTACCCTCTCACTTCCCATTATGCAAAGCACATAAAATTACTAATTTGTTGATATCGATAACTTACTTTACGGCGGCGACCAGCTTGCCAAGTGTAGCCGGATACCCCACTTCTTCTTACTTCTGTCGGAAAAAACCATAAGTCTCTTCCGAAAGGTCCAGGACGATGCAAACGTAAATAGCCCCATCTTCCTAGACAGTTACACATCCATGATTTCATATTCCCTGCTTGTGCTGGAGAAGCAAATGTGGATGGTAAAGACGGAGCTTGTGACGGTGGTGGTGACGTTGGAGCATCTTCCGCATCATCTGGTCTATAATCTTCTAGTTCAACCTCTCTAACTTCGATATCAGGTTCATATCCGTATTGTTGTGGATTATAATACATCGTTTGATCATATGGATAATTTTGTTCGTTATACATATTAACAAATCACCTTCTTTTCATTCATTACCTTTAACATTCATATGTGATATGACACCTATCGGAAGCTTATGTATAGCCCAAATTAAACTAAAAAAATAAAGCTCGTATCTTTTTTTCAAAAATACGAGCTTTTTTATAAACGGAATATATTATTATTTTTTCAACTTCACACTATAAAAACGCATTTCCTCTAATAAACCTTCAAATTCAAATACCTCTTGTTTAATTAATACTTTCAAGCGATACTCTAAGAAAGTATCCCCAACTAATTGCTCTACAAGGCCAAGCGCTTCACCAATTACTCTCGGAGCTTTAAGGAAGTCTTTATCAGCACCTACTTTTTTCGCACACTCAATAATGAATTGGTCAAAATATTCTTCTTGTACAGAATGCACTTCATTGTCTTTCCAAACTCTTAAAAATTCCATGCTATTCGATAAACTATCCCACTCGTGTTCAAGATTCACTCTACTTTTTTTAGTTAAAAACGGTGATTCTGCAAAACTATTTTGGAAAGTAGCTAAACTTTCGGGCGATAATTCTCCCGTTCCACGTATATCATACTCTTGGTTTAATATTTCTCTACTCATTTCAGATGTATTAATGATTCGAATATTTTTCTTACCTTTTAATTGCGCCATTACAAAACAAAGGCCTACATGTTCATGTGCGTTATCTGCCTTCCAAATGGTAATCGGTGTTTCATTAGGAATAGAATGTAGCTCTTCTAAAGTTTCCATAAATTTTGGTAAATATTCTTCTTCAAAATAACTATCATAAGAAGTTAAGTTGTTTAATAACCATTGCTGTCTTGCGAGTTGCCCTTTATTCGTATGTAATTGATTAATCGGTCCAATTGAAAAGAATTCAGAGAATGCAACAACACTCTCCTCAAATAGTTCTTCTTGACTTAACATATATTTTAAACACCCAGTTGTTGAATCATCAAAAGCGATATGAATGTGTGTACTTTCTTTTACATTCTTTTTATAAGATGTATTACTCGTTAGTTGCTTAGGTATACTTATCAAGTGTTTAATCGTATCTTCACTATAGTTCTCTTCTAATAAATCTAATTGTATAAGAATGCTTTGCAGTAAATGTTTTGCTTCATCTTCGTACATATCCTCTACAACATTTTTGATTTTATCTATCATGTAAATCCCTCTATTCATTACTAAAATAACGTAGATTATAGTGTATCATTTTAGTAACGGTGTTTTAAAGTTTTTTATAGATTATATCTAATTATAATTTCATATTAGTACAGTGATATATTAGCGTTAATTTATGTTTATTTCGTATAGATGTTAACATTTCAGTACACTTCTTCTATTACACATCACTTTCACGATATTTTTTATTTATTTTTAAAACGCTTTGTAAATTCTTTTATTTAAATGTATATTTATATAGAAAATAAAAATTACAGGAGCAATATCTATGGAGAAAGTACATACTTATTACAAACATTATTTAAAAAATTGGAGATTTATGTTCATTTGCATATTACCTGCTGTTGCTTTATTATACACTTTCGATGTCATCTTTGAACTACTGTTCCACCAAGATTTCTACTTGTCTAATTTAATATCTGCCATAATATTATTTTTATTATTTATTAATATTAAAGATAAGTTTCAAGTCAAAGATTAAAGAAATTTATGATAACTTCTGTTTTAATTTTGAATACTTTATTTTTGAAAGTGCTCTGCTTTATCAAAAGGTGATGCGACGTTCATCACCTTTTTTTATTTCTACAAAATGAATTTTTTATTAGGTTTTTTATCAATATCGTTTATTGACTTTCCCTACAATTTGATTCAAAATAAAATAGTTCATCAATGAACAATTTCGAGTTGAATTATTTTAAAATGAAAGGAAGTTATTACTTTGAGTCTACATAAACAAGGTATCAAACAAGCCAGTGAAATTGTCCATTCATTTGTAAAAATAAACAAAGAAATTATAAAGTTTACTCATCAAAACGCTTCTACGTTAGGATTAACAGTTCAACAAATGGGCATCTTAAATTCAATTTATGCAACTCCTAATACTACTCTTAAAGATATCTCAGAACGCCTTTCAGTTCCTAAAAGCACAATGAGTGTAAATGTAGATGAGTTAGTTAATTTAGGATTAATTGAGCGAAAACAATCACATGAAGATCGTAGAGAAATACAATTAAAAGTAATAACAAAAGGACAAGAAATATCTAAGAGATCCATTGAAAACTCTACTTCTTATAAAGCAATGGAACTAGCACTAGAACAACTGTCTGAAGAAGATATCCAAATCTTATTACGTATCCATAATGACTTACTAAATTCTCTACAACATTTTAAATAATTCGTCTCAATCATTTTTCAAAACCAATCTGATTTTTTGTTTTTGATTTATGAAACAGCTAGCTTTTGCTAGCTGTTCTTTTTATGGTTCTTTATCATTCTCTTGAGATTAAATGACTAGAACAAGCATACCTTGTCATATGTTTTAAAAAAGATAAGGGACGTGACAACATTGGATAACAATAACAATCAATTTGTTTTTCATACAATAAAAAGTTCGGCAATTAAAAAATTTGTAATTATCGACTTAATTACTGGAACAGGAATTTATTGGACCGTAAATTTCATCTCCTCAAGTGCATTACTTGCAATTATTAGTTGTGTTTTGGGAACAAAAAAAATGCAACAGTCTTAAAACTCCAAACAAAAATCTATCTGACCAAAATGAAATTTCTATAACAAACCGTTATGTTTCTGCTTGCAATCTTTATAGTAGTTTTTGAATTGGTGTCTTTCCTTTTTAAATATGCCCTTATATTTCTTTAGAAACTCATCATCCGACATAACTTTCACGTCAACGGTTTCAGGCATTTTCTTCATCCTATTTAATTTCTCTCATACCGTTTCCCTTCACTTGTCCACTTCTTCTTTATCTTCCCAAATCGGTATTTTTTCTTGTCCACCTCTTTTTTTCGGTTGTATATCAAGGGATCTATCCAACTGGTGTAACTCTTCACCAGTTGGGCACGCTTTATTCATTAGCTGAATGACTGTAATAACAACGTCTATCTTTTCGCTCGATGATATCGTCAATTTCGTATGTGACTTGAGTTCGTTATTCTTTTATTAGTCTCATATCATTCATCTACAAGGCTACCTTGATCGCCATATCTAGTGCTTTCGATTAGTTAGCCTCTTTTATATTCCACGTAATTGTGTGATATTCATTATTTTTTTCCCCTTTGCTTCACTGATTAACTGAGTGATTTCATATACACCATATAGAATATATTCCACCAGACTTCACTCCTTGAATACTTTTCAAAAAAACAATACATACTATTTTCAAGCCGCTGTATCCACGGCTGGTACTTCTTTCTTTTGTTACAGCGAAGCAGATAGGTTCTTCACTTATCTGCTTTCTCTGTATATTTTTAAAAACATCGTAAACACTACCTACAAGCTGTTTGAACTATCAACTTCACTCTTCTTGTAATGGGAAAGCAAATTATCACAATTGACTAACTCATTCGACTAACTGGCAGACAACTAAAATTGCTGTCTGCTTTGTGTATGAGATTTTATATTTTACATATACTAGTTTTGAACCTGTAGACCAATACGAGCCATTTTGGTGTTTTGAATTTCCTTTCTTGGGATAAGTATATTTTACTTATCCCTTTTTTATTGTATAGATAAATACACTTAGGTTAACAATAATTACAAGCAGATTTTCTGTTTATTCGTAGTTCTAAACCAAAATGTTTTTCTCCTTTAGTGGACAGTAGGTACGACTGCTTGTCCTTTTTTATTTATATTTCATACGCTCTTTTTTGACTGCTTCGAATCACTCTATCCTCTTCATCGAAATAAATAGCCCTAAATAAGAATGACCAATATGCGGTACTATATCTCCATCAAATAAAACAAAGGGATTTTCCAAATAGTCGATGTTTGCAACCATATAAAATAGGCAGTTTCTGATTACCCAGAAACCGCCATACATAAAGATTTGTTAAGTATTAATTTCTTCTCATTACTAAAATGTATTATGTAACTACTAGTAGTTTATATATTTCACTGGATAATTGCTAATAAACATGTGAGAGATAAAAAAGCACACAGAGGAATATATAAAACCCCTTAATGATTTATCAATTCTACGATAAATCATTAAGGGGTTAACTAATTTTACTATGCATTATGCCTATTTCTTCGACGTTCCATCCTTGTTTGTCCTTGGATAGCTTCTACTTTATATTGCGGTTCTTGCTCTATCATTTGATTTGATTGAGCCGGTTCATCATAATTACGCTCATAAATTGTTTCTGGTGTTTTTCGTTTAGAAGATTTCCCACCAAACTTTAATAATTTTATCTTAAACTTTGGTAATCTAGGAATACGAATTTTAAATGTTGGTTTGTTGCGTTTCTTTTTTTGTTTAAATATATTTGTATTTTCAACTTTATTATCTTTTTCTTTTCGATGTAATAACATCGCAAGTAATCCACCTAATATAAGTCCTCCAACTAAAAGGAGAATATATAAGTAATGGCTTGTCATTAAACTAGTCATACGCTCAAGTATGACTAACGACTGTACTTCTTTTATATCCCATAGTAAGGCGGTCCATAATGAGAATAAGCCCAAAGTAAGCCCGTATGTACGAAACCGGAATAAACACGGAATTAACGCAATGCAAGCGGCGATTTTCGCGTTCGCTATTATTGAACTTATTGAAATATCCTGATTCCAAATGACTAACAGTAATGTTATAAATGGTGCATACGCTATCCAGCTACATATACGTGAATATATCTTTTTCGCAAAGTAACTACCGAAACTAGTAAAAAATAAAAGTCCTCCAATAAATAAAGATTGTTCAAGAGGGATTTGCTTTAACATTCCTGCAATTGGAAAGAGGCCGCTCAGTAGCATTAATAATACATCTAATTTCTTCACAATTCCCCATTCCTTTCAAATTTTCTTTTCAATTAATAAAAATCGCTTTTCCATATGATGTAGTTTTTGTATTTCTAAAAAACATCTTAATCCTGTATGTAAATAAAGTAAATACGTAAAAGAAAAGATACATGACAAAGGATAGCCTTATTTACATGAAAAAATGACAAATCCTGCTCATTATTACTAGCAGGATTTGTACACTATTATTTATATTAATATCAATGTATCTTCTTTTTCTAAAATTATTACATCTTCATCTAATTCGTCATTGAATTCTTTAAACTCCCTTGAATCAATATCGGTAGTATAATTTTTAATTAATTTAACCATATGCATTACATACGTATTATGAATATTTTGTTCTGAGAGCAAGGTTGATTTACAGCACATGTAATGTATCATTTTGGCGATTTCTTCTCTCTCTTCAGATTTTACACCAAGCGGGATAACTTCGAGTATGTACTGCTGTACTATCTCATTACAATCTAATTCGTATGCAGCCGTGCTATAGTAAATTCCCATTTGATCTACAAATAATCTCGTTTCATTCATAACATGTTCTTGGTCTCTAACAATATAGTTCGGTACATCTGAGTTAGTATTAATTCTAATTATGTTTATATCCTCTTTTAAATTTGAGATTATTTCAGGTGAAACCCCAATATTAACGCTTTTATTTTGCAATTCCTCTATCCAATATTTCCTCATATTGGCATCTACAATAAAATAAACTTCTTTATTTTGTTTATGTGCATCTTGTGAAATTTCAACTAATGTTTCTGACATAAATTGTTTAAAACTGACTCCTATATCATTCCTTTTTGATGGTTGTGGTAAAAACACTTTATTATTACCTATATTTAATAAAGTATGATCAATTGTGCCCCATTCTTCTTGACCATATAATTTATATAATATTTCTCTCCCATTTATTTTTGAAAAAATAGGTAAGAAATCATATTTAGACATTTTCTCAATTGATAAATTTACAATTATCCCCGGTAATTTTATCTTATTCCAACTACACTTTAAGAACCCCTTTTGTTCTAACAAACTAAGAATGGCATTAATAATTTCTTTTTTAGATACACTTTGTCCGATAAATAAATTAATAAATGC
Source organism: Bacillus sp. FSL E2-0195 (assembly GCF_038003645.1). NCBI lineage: Bacteria > Bacillati > Bacillota > Bacilli > Caryophanales > Bacillaceae > Bacillus > Bacillus sp. FSL E2-0195. The sequence goes on from NZ_JBBOPN010000001.1 coordinate 2,631,038, forward strand.
TGAAATACGTTCCGTTTGAGCGAATCCTTCCCGAATAATTTGCTTTGGATTAATTTTTTCGCGACCATCACAATTTTTTATTGCAATTAATGCTAATTTCATTTCATTTTGCTCACCTGCCGTAGCATGTACAGCTTTTACGACATCGTCTACTAGTTTCTTTTTGTTTTTATGGCTATATTGCATTCTATATGGATTTTGTAACAATTTCCTAATGTTATATCTTACTATTTTTAACAACACCGGATTGTCTGCATTTAATACATAGGAGGAATCTCCGTTTTGAGCTAAAACTATTTTGCTATCTAATAACGCTTGTTCTATCTCTATTACTATATCATCTGACCATACTTCTAACGTAATTGAGTCTAATCCCTTTGGGGCAAATAAAGGTAATAACTCATTCTCATTATTAGTTAATACATTTTCACATTCTGGAAGTAACGTGAAATATGGGCATATTCGTTGGAATTCATTAAAAAGTTCCTCTTTTTCTCTTACTTTTATACCAAATTTTATTTTTGTTCCTTGAACTTTATATATATTTTCGTTATATGGAAGAAGCACTCTTATCTTTGTTCCTCTAATATACTCTTTCGGACATTGGAGAATGTTCTCTAATTTAACTTCTCCCCCTATCCTATAATCATCTTTTAAATTTCTAAAACGTTTAATCCACTTTATTCCTTTTACAGCTTGTTGTACTTTTAACTTTACAAATCTTTGCTTTTTATTATTTGATTCAAATTCAGGAGTTGAAATCAGTATTTGGCTCCGCTTTCGCCCTAAAAGTATAGGGATATCTTTATGATTATATTGTTGATATTAAGACTGCTTTTATGAGCATTTCGTATAAGTGTGATTTAACTGATTAAGTCTATTTTTAAAGACGACATATCAGCGATATTTTATATCTATTTCTTAAATGTGTTAGCAAGTTCGTTTGCAAACTTGTTAGCACTTTTTTATATTTCTTCTATTTGCTATACCTAAAAAAACATCGTACTTTTGTGCGGAAAATATACCTTCGTTTCATTACATTTCATGCATCACAAAAAAACGTTTATCTGATAAAGTTTTTTGTGATATCACTACTTGATTATTTTGTGGCTGTTTTTATTTAAGCTAAAATTCATCTTTACATGAGCTGTATAAAGTTATATCACATCATTCAATGTAACGTTTTTCTTGATACATTGAATACATTTAATTTATTTTAAGTGTGTGGTCAATTTGGTGGCCAGTGGTTAAGAAAAGAGTTGGATTTCCATTTAGCTCTTTTTTATTTAAATAATAGGCATAATACAAAAATCCTTAAAATTTGATATAATGATACAGTTATTAATATCAACTAGGAGGTTTAACATTGAAAAAATTATTCATAGCATTACTACTCGTTATAGTATCTGTGCTTTCAGCATGCAGCACAGGTGATGGAAAAATTTCCAAAGAAGAATTTAAACAGATTAAAAAAGGAATGAGTATGGAAGAGGTCGAGAAAATTGTAGGCGGAAAAGGAGAAGAAAACGTTAATCAATACAATCCATCACTTGTTGAATATAAATATCCTGCATCAGATGGTGTAGAAGAAGATGGTTATGTTTACATATTGTTTAGCGATAGCAATGTAGATGTTATTTTAGACTTTGGATTATTGCAAAAGAAAGAACAACCTAAACAAGAAGACACAGTCGCAAAAGAGACAGTTAAAGTAGAAACAACTTGGGAAAGTAAAATTAAAGAAGTAGCGTCAAGTGATAAATCTACAACCGAAAAATTTGATGAAGTGAGTAAGTACGCTAATAGCTACAAACCATCTAATGATGAAGTAAACACTTTTGGTACTGAAATTATTAAAGAATATAAAGATAAAAATTACATTAAAGATGTATCTAATCATGAATATATGTTAACTAATCTTTTCAAGTCACAAGTAGTCGATAAAAACGCATTAGAAAAGCCATTAAAAGATTTCGCTTTCGATTTTTGGCAAAACTCTAAATACAACTACCGCGGTGTAGAAAATGCGACAAGTAGTGCTACACAAGCAAATGAACGCCAAATGGATAAAGCTTTAAATAAAATGAATAAATAGAATTACCATTTTTGGGGAGGGTATATTATGAAGGTTGTACGCTCTATATTCAAAGGATTTCGTTTAATAGGTTTAATTGTAAAACCCGTACTTAAAGCATTATCTAAAAGTAAATTTTAAATCTCATAAAAATAAAAATCCCCTTCTGCATCTGAGTGCGGAAGGGGATTTTTTCAAATTAATCTATTCGTTCTACAGATACTGGTTCATAGATAAATAAGAAACGGTACCTTTACATTAACATCTATAAAGATGAAAATCAATATATAAATACCTACTTATAGTATCAGATAACATTTTTATTCATAAAACTATTCTTTTGTTGAAAATCAATTCACATACACATAGGCTTCATTTGTTGTTACATAGTATTTTTTTGCTGGCTGTTATGGATAGCTATCGAAATTTATTTGTCATCTATCTCAATATCCAATTATCACTAAATATTGATTTAATTTGTAAACTTAAATATAATATTAATTGTTATATTTTTATTAATAAATAAATTAATTTGCAAAAAATTAATTAAAAGGAGATTACTAATGAAATTCAAACAAATTATTTTAGCAGGCGCTGTTCTTGCTACATCAACATTTACCTCTTTAACAAATGCACAAGCTGAGACTGGATTTCGCGATGTTCCTTCAGATCACTGGTCTTATAAAGCAATTATGGATTTAAAAGAGAAACAGATTTTTGTTGGTTATGGAAATGGTATATTTGGTTTTGGTGATCCCATCACACGCGGTCAAGTTGCTAGATTGTTATATGTTTATATAGAACCAGTGACGGATCCTACTGCCCCTCCTTTCAAAAATCCATTCAATGATGTAAAAGATACTATGTTTGAAAAAGAAATTTTAGCGATTGTAAAAGCTGGAATTATGAATGGATATGGTAATGGTAAATTTGGCCCGGATGATACTTTAACTCGTGAACAGTTGGCTTCTGTATTAAAAAAGGCCTTCAAATTAAGAACAACATCTATAACTACATTTAAAGATGTTGAAAAAAATTATTGGGCTACTGACGCAATCAGTGCATTACAAGACAATAAAATTGTTGTTGGAACAGGAAATAATATGTTTGAACCCAAAAAAATTGTAACTCGTGAACAATATGCAATGTTTCTATATAATACAATTAATATGGTAGAAGCAAAACCTGAATTACCACCGTTTGATCTCCCTAGCTCTATGATTACAAACGATTTTCATTACGACAGTAGTAACTGGTTAATTAGTTCACCGTTGCTAAAAAATTCTGTATCTAATGAAGCTCAAAATCTAATTAATAAAATAAACAAGGATTATAATGAGGATTTTAAATACGAAAGCGTATATATCAGCGGCGGTAAGATGGGTGATGGTGAAAGGGTAGAATTACTTACCTCTAACCCTAATTTAGGAAAGATTTATGATTATGGACATGGGCAACTATTTGTAACAGGTGAGAATGAAAATCATTTCAAAATTATATTTATAATTGATAAAGCCACTGTAGAGTTAGCAAAAAATTGGATTACTTTAATAAATCAAGATTTAAATCTAGATAAAGAAATTGACGATATTGTAGCATTACCTTTCAAAAACTCGGGCGAGCGGGATTATCATACTTACTTAGATAAGGGTAACTACAAAATGGAGCTAGGCACAAACCCTGCATCAAACGGTTATGAAGCAATATACATAAACGTTAAAAGAAAATAATTGATAGATAACAAAAAACAAGGCCCTCATTGGAGACCTTGTTTTTTTTCATTTCACATACACATAGGCTTCACTTGCTGTGATATAGTATGTGATTCCTTTACTATTGTGCACTTTATATTGTGACGATCCATTGACAGTTACTTTTGCATCAATTACGAACCCTAATCCTGCATCAACAGAACCAGCAACATCTTTATCCTGCCAAGATGGAGCATCATAGAAACGTAGATTATTAACTTTAGAAACAACACGCTTTCCAACAATAGAAGAATCTACTGTACTTTTCTTATTAAACTTCACATAAGATGGATCGTTCTTAATCCACTGATTTCCACCAAGATTTAACCAACCATCCTTTTCCGCCCACACAATATAAGATTCTGGTTTGTTTAGTTGACGAATTTTAGAATAGCTTGTACCTGGTCCTTTACGTAAGTTAACGTTGTAACCTTCAATATAGGCGATACCGTCTGTTACTGCTGTTGGTACTTCCGATGGTTTAGATAGCTTCTCAGGAACAGAAACATCTACACTAGAATTATTGTATGCTCGTTGTACATCTGCTCTAAATTGAGCTTCTGAAACGCCATGAGACTTTAAGTAATCAATTGGATCTTCATGATCCGTACCGCCAAGATAATGAGTTACATCGCTATGTGTCCACAATCCTTTTTCTACAGATAACCCACGGTCACGTAAGATTTTAGCTAGTAACTTAACGTATTTGCCATAGCTGCGTTTAAATTTTGTATAGTCCGCTGTTTCGCATAATTCTACATGTACAAATCGTTTATTAGCAGCAGGACCGCCACCATAAGCAATGTATTTTGTATCAGCAATTTGGATTGTTTCGTCCCAATCGACTGCATAGTGAACAAATGCATTTCTCCATGTACGAGACTCATATTTTTGAATGTTAATAGCCGGAGCTTCTGGAGTTGCTGTACTATGCGCCACAACGCCCTCATAAGCACCTACACCATAACGGTATGGTTGTTTTGGTAAATCAGGAATAATAAGCGTTCTATCGGCAAAAGCACTTGTTGCAAAAGAACCAGCAAGTGCTAGAATCATAAGAAATGAGGTAACATGTTTCATTGTCTTTTTCATTTAGCATCAACATCCTTTTTCATAATTTTTGTGTGATCAAATAATCCACTTGCTGATAGTCCAATGATGATTCCTTGAAATACATTTGCTTTGATATCTCCGGCCAAAAATAAAACGCCTAGCACAATGCCAAGCGTTAAATTCAATAACGGAGCATATTTTGTTTGTAATCCAATTGTTTTTGCAATCTGTGAAAGACCAACTACAATTCCAATCATTACAGTAATCTCAATCATTACATACCACCTCCCTTCAACAATAAACCGATAAGCGCTGTTACGATTGCACCAATAATGATACGGAGAATCCAGGTAGTATTGGCGCTAATCTTCTCAAGCTGTTTGTTTATATTCACAATGTCCTTTTCATTGACAGTGGTACGTGTTTCTATGTTTCGGATATCTCGTTGCATATCTTTTTGATCTAACTTTATCTGTTGGATTTCTTGCTTTAAATCTTGAATTTCTTGCATTGGTTCAGCTCCTTTCAAAATAAAAAGAGAGAGACGATTGCTCGTCCCTCTTTGGAATAAATGCCATATTTTATTCAGCATGATTTTACTATTGTTTATTTTGCTCTTAATGTTTTATAGTACTGCGTTTTTTGTTATCGTTTAGTAGTACATATATCTCGCTAATTGGTACACTGATTTAAAAAATATAGAATGCTCATTCAATTAAGGATATTTATTGTCACTTAAAGTAGAAAGCAGGTATGCATATGGAAGAGATCATTGATTTATCTTTAATTTTCTTTTTCTTTCTTCTAATAGTCTTCATTGTATGCTTTATATTACAAGTATTCATGAAGATTTTTGGTAGGAAGAAAAAACATAAAAAATCTATTGAAAAAGAATTAAAAAATCATTCCTCAACACAAGAAATTGGTAATCAGAACGATCCAGGAACCAATGCTAATGATGCTGAAGCAAGCTGGATGAATGCTGTGACGACAACAGCCTTTATTACAGCATCTATGAAAAGCGCTCAGGATCATTCGGAAGGTAATAATCACGATTCGAATTCAGCGAATCATGACAACGCAGATTCACAGGATTAATTTAACTTAGTGATTTAATCGACATCAAGAGTAACGTTTTTTAAATCACTTTTTATTAATCTTAATCCTTAGTTCTTTTACAAAGATAACTTACCCTGCATCAAATCCGCTCGTTAATATTTAGAGCCCATATACATTACACTTACAGTCGCCTTTTCTTTATACTCAGTACATGTTCCTATCATGTCATCATAAAACCCCGAACATAAACTTTTTCGCCTTTTTCTAAAAATAAAAAAGCATGTTATCGCACACTTATCTCTAAAAGCCGTATTTTGTTCAAAAGAAAAAAGACCAGCTATCGCTGCTCTATTCGCGTTGTATTTTCGATTGCTAGTGGTTCTTGCGGTGGATTTTTTCCTGTAAGTTTGAAATAATCATCTGCACAAATGTTTCTTTTAGCAACTCCTAAATCTAATTCATACAGTCTGGATCCACGACCGCATAACTCACATTTTGTTAAAACTCTAAAACAAACAGTTCCTCCGTCATTCATTTCCCTCCAGACCTCGACTTTACTAGTATCATTGGCAATCCCTGCATTATCTAACATATCAACAGGTACTTGTATAAAAACGCCTGTTTCAGTTCGCTTTATGTCTACTATTCTTCCCATATAAGGAAGCGTTGCACCTTCCTGAAAAGGCTTCATATAGTTAATATCCATGTCCAATCCTTCCTTTCTATCCAAGTGCGTTAAATTTCCAACCATTCGGGGTATTAACATAAAAACCTGGTCCGAGATTACCATCCGTAAAGCGAATATGCCCCCAACCTTGATATGCATTCCCACCGAGATTTACACCTTGTACTGCTCGTATATTACTAAAAAACTTAACATCTTTTTCTGTATTTATATCAAACGTTTGCCCGTCTGCTGCTGGTTGCAATATGTTATTTATACCACCTATAGCAATTGCATTAAACGGCTGAAGACCAGCGGCTCTTTCTGCTGCTGCACGATCCCAGTTATACATAGATGCATATTTATCGCTGTATAGTGTTACACCTGAAACACAAACCGCTGTTTGTGCACCAGTTATTTGTCCATTTGCAGAGCAGACTTTAATAATCAATGCATGTTCTTGTGGTTTATAGTTTGTTGGTACTTTGAATGTAAATGAGTATCTTCTGATTTCTCCATAGAATTTAGATGGCTCAGGGAAATCCATTTTTTGTTCATTCCATATGTCATAGGAAACATTGTCCCTAAACTTCACACAACATACGTGCAAGCGTGGTTTCGCTGTCTTACGTACACCATTTATCATAGATGCTCTAAAATGTGCAGATAATGTATATTCGTTTCCTGGATGTATCCCATTGTTAACCACTGCTTCTGGATAGTTGTACATATCTACCCTTGCCGCATTAACCATTTGTTCGTAATCAAATACAGATGTATTTTTTTCTATCACTACATTGCCCTGCGACCTCCAAGTTAAACCATATCCACCTTCAAACCCATAGTAATCTGCATTCCCAATGTTTTTCTTTCCAACACTAGAAAAATCGGAATCTGCTATTAAGTTTCGTCTGGATACCGCAGTTGTTTTTGTTCCCCATTCGTCTTGGAATAGGAAGTCTAGCATTTTAACGGTTACACCATTTTTATCAATGGTAATTTTATCACCATTAACGTTAATGATATTCGTATCGATACCCTTTGCAGTTAACCATTTCACCATTGTATCTGCGGTAATATTTAATTTAGCGACATCAATTGTAATTTTCTCTGCTGTTTGATTGATTACTGAGATAATATTTCCTTTTTTTACTTCTGATAGAATACCTTCATCCAGAACTTCAAGTTTTGATCCCGTTTCTTTTACATAAGCAGCATAAGTCTCATTAATAAATTTTTCTTGTTTATTCGAGGTTATTTCAATGCCGTCTGCTGTAGCTTTTATTTCCCTCTCAATGTCCGTTACTTTTTTATTGTAATCCTCAGTTGCTACTCTATCAGCTATATCTTCCAACATCTTGTCAACATCAGTTTGATCTTTCGGATGTAACCAAAATTCACTTGCTATAGTGCCACGTTGCAACATAGGTGCGGCACACCACAAACGCCCATTTCTTGTAACATAATAACGCCATCTCACAAACGATGCATTAGCAGGTGCTTGGTCTGTACATACAGCACGAACCCACGTATTATTTACAACCTTGACATTAGTTCTAGCTGTTTTAACACGAGTTTTTTTGTCAGCAGTCCACCATTCAATTTCAATAAATGCACCGCCACTATCAATAGGTGTTTTCCCGTCAGTATTGAAATAACCTGATGCAACAAGTTCCTCGTTAACTTGACACTCAATGAATTGACTTGTTAGACCCCACCAACGATCTTGAGTCTGTCCAGTAACGGTAATTGAGAATGTATTCATACCTTTGTATTTTAAATTTGTATCAACAGAACCAACAGCCCCATTACCATTATTCCAAATCCAGTATTTCTGTCCTAACTTAAAATCAGTATCACGCAACTCATTGACAGTACCTAAACCACCTACATAATCCTCAACATCTTTCTTTTTCATTGTTAACTTCAATGCTTCGCTATGTTGACCTATTGTTGTAGTAGCCTCGCTAAGCGTCTTTCCTTGCTCAGTTTGTGTTTCCTGTAATTTCTTAACACTTGCAGTTGTTCCTTCTGCATTCTTTTCTACAGTGTTAACACGTTCACTAAATTTTCCTTGTGTTTGTTCAACTGTTTTAATACTTTCTTTAATACCGTCCACACTTTTTGTAATCTCAGTTGTTTTCTTAGTGAATTCATCATTTGTTACTTGATTTTCCGGTGCTGGCGTCCAGTCTTGCGGTTTATTCCCTTTATATAAAGCAACCCATTCAACTATCGCTTTCGTTGTGTTTTGAGGGGCATTGTATAAAGACAATTTCTTCTCGTTACCTACCGTCGTTGCAACAGCTTTAAATGTCACATAAGTAATCCCACTAGCATAAACACTTGTTGCATACCCGACATTATTCGAACCACCATTCTGCCAAATGCCAAATTTCTGTCCCTGTGGAACACTACCTTTAATTACAAAAGTATATTCCTCACCTGCAGAAAAGCTTTCAGATAGAGTATATTGATTGATTAAATAATCCGTTTTTTCATATTCAATATTTGAATCTAATAGAAGGTTACGCCCTCCTGCTTTATCGTTATCAACCTTCTTTTCTACGCTCTCTAATTTCTCACTGATCTTCCCAGCTTTTTCTGTACTTTCAGTTGTGGTTTTCTTTAGATCATTTGTTGTTTGCTGTACCTCAGAGATTATCTTTTTTGTGCCTTCGGAAGTCTCTACTACTGTATTTAATTTTTCAGTAATTTCACCGTCTTTTTTTGTTAACGATTCAATAGATTTAGTAAAACCTTCGTTGGTTTGTTTCATTTCAGAGACAGTTTTATTAATTTCACCTTGAGAGTTTTGTACATTTTTAATTGTTAGAGAAACCTCTTGAAGATTTTCTTTCACTTCCTTGAATTGTCCAGAAGTTTCGTTTTGTGCATCTTCTACTTTTTTATTTAATTCTTTTTTTGTAGCTGCAATATCTTTATTAACTTGTTCAAGGGTTTCTTTCTTGATAGTTTCTGGATCAGGGATAAGTAATTCCCATCCCTTACCATTCCATACTTTCAATACACCCGGCTTACCATTACTAATATCACGCCATAATGTCTTACCCACTATAAGATTATCAGTCGGTGGATTTTTAGATTCGATAATATTAACCGTATTATTTTTTAGATTTTCCTGAACTTTTTCAGCAAGTTTCTTCGCGGCTTCAGATTCTTTTTGAGCATTGTTAGCTGTTTCAGCAGTCTCTTTAACCAACTCATCTAGCTGATCTAGAATTTCTTGTTTATTTCCAAGAGAAGCCAGGACTTTATTGTAGAGCTTACGTAATTCCTCGTTTGGATCAATGATTTCACGATAATCACCAAACACATATTTATCTTGTGTAGGATCAGTAAATGATTCGTCACCAGCAATAACACGAGCTTCTAGATACAGTTTAGGTGTAAAACCTGTATCTTTAATTCGGATTGTGTCACCCTCATTAATTAGCTCATGCGCTAATCCAAAAACTCGCCCGATACTTTGCGCTTGAACTTCATAAGAAACAGATGTATTAACACGTTTTTTTATCTCTGTTTTCATAAGAGTCATTAAACGTTCTGGAGTAATATCTTGTTCTGTTTCTGGCGTATAAAAGCCGAATTTATGTTGCCCTTTTTCATTCCAGCGCTGGAACGCATCGCTATCTACGATGTACGGCAAACCGTTATTAATACTCTCAACTGTAATTATCTTATCTCCTTCACCTTTAACGAACCCCATAAGCGCTGTACAGATATTTTGAGAGTTTTCAATACGTTTGATTCCCATTAAATCTTTACCAAGAGTTACTTCTTTGCCTATTTCTCGACCACGCTTCTTAACCATATCCACATAACGACCAACGAATTGATTACCAACAACTTCAGCACGATACACAATTTCCAAATCAAAAAGAGAAGCGATATCCTTTAAAAATTTAAGCGGGTCGATAGGTTCATTGATAGTCATTGTATGAAAACCAGAGTATTCTGTACGACCTCGTTTCCACTTTGTCCCTGTTAAAGCTATGTCAATAAACTCATTGACCGTTTTCCCTTCAATTCGTTGAGGATTGATAACACCTGCTTTTGCTAATAAAATCCATTCACCAGATGCATAAGTAATTACGGATCTATCATTAGAAAGTTTTTCAGCTTCAGTAATTACATACGGTACAATAACACCGCTACGCACCTCTTTTAACACTAAGTTTTGTTGCATGAGTGTAGCTGCTTGTTCTGTACCATCAGCCGTTGTAAAATCAAACTTATCAATATTGTTCTTGATTTCCCAATGCCGTTTATCATCCCAATAATCTTTAGATTGGATAGTAGAAACGATTTGTTCTGTTTGAAAATCGACAACATGAAGTGTTCCGCTAGGTGTTCTCATCTAAATCTCTCCCTGTATATTACCTTTGCTTTTCCTACGTTTGAAGGCATAACCTCTAGTGTGTTTGAACCTTTATTAACAACCGGATAATCACTAAATATATCTTTTAGATTAATAGCACTCTTACCATTTATCGTTACAAGGCTTCTCTCTGTATCAATGGATACTTTATCTCCAACATCGAAAATATACGGTGGGTTATCTTGTGTATTCATATTGACTTTCCATATTTTCAAATCATCAATACTCATTTGCGAACAAAACATGTTGTTAGAGAACTGAGAAATACTGATTTGTACTTGAGTGACTTTATTCATGTTGACGTTATTTTCGTCTATCCACACTACAAAGCGCTCTGAGTCATCAGTCTCCGTACCTAAAATAAATTTAGAAATATATGCTTCCCATCTGTTCCCTGTTCTTGCAAGCCATAAGCGACCTCTGAAGTTAGTCCAAGTATCTGGATGATCTCCATGCTCGTTGATAAAGACTTGCCCACCCGGTTTTTTACTATTCCCAACACTAGCAAATCCACTATTCTGCTCGGCTTCCCATTGAACATCACTCATCGATATACGAGCTACATAATCACTATTTTCATCGAGAAGACCTATTTCCACACGTCCCATTTGATCCCAATGATGACTATTAATTTGTACATAAGCTTGCATGATGAAATCCTGTAATGGTCCTTGTGGAATGTTTTTTTTGGCTATACAACCATGCCACCCTTTTACTGTAGGTTCGCCCAGATATTCAGCCATAAAACGATATCCGTCTGTTTTAAACTTTCCTCCACCTTTCATATCTTCTGTTTTAGCTACATTCGTCCATCCTACAGTGGTGGACATTTCATCCCACAATACACGCTGATTCCTTTCAACAGGAATTTGATCAGCTTTAAGCGGATATCCAATGCGAAAATAATTCGTTCCATTCCATACATCAAGAAATGTGGAAGGCTTCGTTACTTCAACTTCTATAATCGGATTGGATTCCACACTTCCTTTGTTTTGAACATTTGCTATTAATCCGCGTCCATCCATTTCAAATTCTACCGTTCGAGTAGGTCCTAATTTATAAGGCATAGGACAAGTAAACTTCAAAGTACTTTTGCCTAATGTAACGAAATCATCAAGATTAAAATCTTCATCAATAACAGCTATATATGTTCTATCAGGAGTTGCATCAAAAACTAGCTCGACCGCTTCTTCTGTAATTAACCAAGCTGATATTTCTTCCTTTAACGTTTCTAAATTCGTTTCATCTGGAACAATAATTCCTACAGGTACAGGAAGTGGACGAGGGTCCGTTTCTGTACCTAATAATCTTGCACCTGGATATCCAGGTACTTTTAAAAAATTACGCTTTAAAGGTGCCCATGTTGGTGGACTCCATCCCTTTTCTATTTGAATATAATCTTTACGTATTTTGTTAAATATAAAAGAGCTCACGTTGACACCTCATTTCGTTTGAAAATAAAAGAGACTCAAACTTAAAAGTCTGAATCTCTCTGTGCTTCTCTTTCTTGATATTCAGTTGTATATCTATAAGTACCACGTGCCACGTCTCGTCCTTCTAAACTAACAGGTACTTCAACCACTAAATCTCCTCCAAGCATTGGGATTACTCCATTACCGCCAGATGATCCTGACGAATAATTAAACACTTGATTTGCACCACTAGCTGTCATTGCTTGCCTACTGTTTGACATACTTCCATATACACCACTCATAACGCTCTTTAAACCTGATAACTGACTCATAGAATTAGCCATCATACGACTCATATCGCCCATTAATTGATTCATAGTTCCAGTCGTGCCAACCATAGTGGCAGCAATTCCTGCACCAATATCTCCAAGCGTCTTTTTATTCAGCGGAAGCACTGCTTCTCGTCCCGCTTCTCCAGCACCTTGCAAGTTTCCACCATTCATTCCAAAGATAGTTGGTTTAGTGAAAATACCACCTTTTGCACGCCAATCAATATTGATTCCAGAAGGATAAGTAACATCTTTACCTAAAACGTTTTTCGTGCTTGTTTCCAAGCTGAAATGTGGAAGAGGTGGCATTTCAGGTTTTGGGATTTTCAACTTTAAACCTTCAAAGAATCCCTTGATTTTATCGATGAATCCCTTTACCCCGTCAACCGCATCTCTTATTGGGTCCATAATAAATCTTTTCGCTGCTTCAAATTTTTCTTGTGCAGCATTCTTTACAGCATCAAATTTCTCACGCGCAGAATTATACAAACTCTCAAACTTTTCTTTAGCTGAATTATAAGCCTCTGTAGCTGGTTGAACTACATATTGCTTCACTAAATTCCAAGCTGAAAGTGTATAGGATTTTATTTTTTCCCAATTTCCTAATATCCAGTTTGCTAAATCTCCAAGTTTTTCTTTCGTTGTATTCCACAATTCTTGCACTGGCTGGATAACATACTGTTTTACCAGGTTCCATCCTGCCAACGTATAAGACTTAGCCAGCTCCCATTGTGAACTTAACCAAGAAACTAAATCGCTGAACTTTTCTTTCACCAAGATCCAAATCTCCTGGACTGGTTGAATAATATATTGTTTAAATAATCCCCACGCAACTTGTGCCACAGCTTTTGCAATTTCCCATTGTGTACCAAGCCAAGTGACCATTTCACCGATTTTTGTACTTACCCAGTCGTAAGCTTCTTGAATCGGTTGAATAATAAATTGAGAAATGGCTGCCCAGGCAATTTGCGCTCCAGCTTGAATAAGTAGCCAACCCGCTTCTAAAACGGTAGAAACCGCCGAAATAATTGGATCTAATACAGTAAGAATTGTATTCCAGGTTTCCTGCCAAGCCTGTACTAGTGTCCCCCACAGTTCTGAAGCTGTTGTAACTAAAGAAGACCACCAAGAGAATGCTGTTTCAACAATTCCAGACCATAAACTACTAAAAAATTCACCTATCGGATCAAAGAAACTATGCATCATTTCATTGAACGAGGCCCAAGCCCCAGAAAAGAATTCAACAATAGAATTCCAAGTACTACTACATATTTCACCTATACCCGTCCACAAATCGCTAAAAAACTGACCAATGGGATCAAAAAATGAATGCATCGTTTCTAAAAATGAAGACCAGGCTTCACTACAGGATTGGGTTATACCATCCCAAAGTTCTATTAAATATTCCTTAATAGAATTCCATGTTTCTATCGTCCATTTTTTGATGTCATCCCAATTTTTATAAATAACGACACCTAAAGCAATTACGGCCGCAATAATAATAGGAACTATGGCGACAATTCCAGCTGCAACAAGTGTTCCAACTCCTAATGCTGTTTCCACAGCCCCTACTATACTCATTATCACTGAAACTATTGGAGCGAGTGCTAAAATAGCACCTGAAATAATGCCAATAGCTGTTGCGATAGCTACCAATGTAGCGGTTAATTTTGGATTATTTGAAATCCATTCGGCCACTTTGGAAATAACATCCGCTATAACACTAAGAACTGGCTTAAGCGCAACTTGTAAATCCTGCATTGCTTTTTGAAACTTGATAGCTGGGTTTGCATCCATTTTTTTTATGGATTCATTTAAGTTATCCTGATTCTTTTGGAAGTCTACAGTTTTTTCCGAAGCGCTTATTAAAGTATTGGTTAAATTTTGCCCTTGATCTTCAAACATTGTGGCTAGAACTTTAACCCCAACTTGATTTCTTTTTACCGGGTCTTCTATCCCTTCAATCGCTTTAGCTACTTCTACCATAGCTTTAGAACCGTCACTTCCACCTTTAGCGACAGCCGCGCCCCACTTTTCTATTTGTTCTGTAGCAATACCAGATCCGCTAAGCGATTCTTTTAAGGCTTTATCCGCTCCTTGTGCAAATTCAGTTAATTTTACTCGTCCTTCTTTCAATCCATCTAAGAGATTATCAATATTCCAACTACCCGTTTCAACGCCTGCTTCCATAATCGCTTGGACTTCTTCAGCTTTAAAACCTGCACGAGTCAGCTGACTTCCGTATTCGGCAATGATATCTAGTTGCTCTGGTGGAAACCCCATTTTTAGCAACGCATCAACCATACCAAGAGCACTTTCTTGAGTTATCCCTAATTCGTTTCCTATTTCGTATGTTTCTTGAATTAACTCTGTGTAGTCTATACCCTCATAAGCTTGAGATATAACAGCTGCTCCTTTGGCAATTGCTGCATTCGCTTCGTCGCTTATATTTTTATTTAAAGCCCATTGTCTACGTACACCAGCAAGCGATTCTTCAGCATCCACCCCATAAGCGGTTACGCCTCTTATTGCTTCTTCCACTGATTTTTTAGAGGACTCTGGAACATCGAATGTTATATCAATCTTAGTTTTCAACTTTGACATATCCATTGCTTTTTCAATCGCAGTTGCAATACCACCACCGGCAGCCATACCACCTATGACGTTTTCTAATCCTACCTTTAGACCTTCAAACTTCTTCTCTGTTCTACCAGCTTCTTGTTGTAAATCTCTTAATTCATTTCGTACTTGTTGTATTGAGTTTCCAGCATCCACAGAACGAAGCGCACGTTGTAACTTTTCAATATCGGCTTCTGTTCCTAATGCTTCACGACCAATAAGACCAATTGCTTGTTCTAACTGTCGACTTGTAGCTGATCCGCTTTTAATTGCATTTACAAGACGATTACCTAATGCTCCTGCAAAATCATCAACGCTTTTTCCTGTAGCACTAAATAAAGTTTCTAGTTGTCGTGTTGAACTCGCTACATTCTCCTGTTCGGCTTTCATATTACCAAGCTTGTTCTTCAGACCATCAAGTGACCCTTGTGTAAATTCAATTTCACGCCTAAATGAGCGGTACTGTTCTTCTGAAATTTTTCCGTTTTGAAATTGCTGTTGAACCTGTTGCTCCGCTGCTTTTAATTTATCGAGCTTTTGTGTAGTGTTTTCAATTTGTTGTGTAAGCAACTGTTGTTTTTGAGCAAGTGCCTCAACGTTACCAGGATTAAACTTTAATAAACGTTCAACATCTTTTAATTCTTTAGCCAAAGAATCACTTTGTTTATTCACATCTTTTAAGGCATTTTGTAATGGTTGAGTGTTCCCACCGATTTCAATCGTAATCCCTTTGATTTTCCCTCCTGCCATCATCTCACCCCTTTCTTAGAATGAATCAAAGTCTTTTTGATTTGCTTTTCTTATTTTTTCTTTATCTGGATTTTCCATCTCAGCGAATTCAGCAATGTAATCAAAACAATCGCCAATTGTCATGTCTTCTAAATCCCAACTTGTTAATTTCGCTTTATAACAAAGAGCAAGGAACGTATCAGTGGTTAATTCTTCATCACTGAAAGTCCCTTGCTTTTCATCATTTCCTGTTATTTTTTTTTTGCTCCCATAGTGACTTGAACTAATTCCATGATTTCTGGCATGATTTCTTCAATTGGGAATTCTTCAAATTCATCCAACCACGTCATAGGATCAGAAATATTTGAATCAGCCGTTTTAGCAAATAACCAAGTCAAGTCATAAATAAGTTCAAAGTCCACTTTACTTATATCAACATTAGACATATCAATAGGTTGTTCTGATCCATCTGGCGTAGTTAACGCATTAATTGCTCCTAACCCCATCATATCTGCAAATAAATTACGTCTGAATTGTGCTTTATATCGTTTAACTGTTGCCGCTGTGCTTTTTAATCGAACTTGTTTTCCATCTATAGTAATTGTCTTTTCCATTTATAATTACGCCCCTTTTGGTGCTGCCGGTGTTTTTACATATACTTTTTTGTACCAGTCGTTATAAATTGCTTGTGTTGTTTTAGCAGTCGTTTTCGTTTTAACCATTGGTCTTCCACCAGGCGCTAAAACAATTGGGCTAGAAACAAACTTCAGTTCATTTGTATTTGGTTCAGCAGAACTTGTTTTTGTTTTAGATGCAATCGTTGGACGACTTGCTGAACAGTTATACATAACATGACGGGTTGCGTTCACATCACCATCAAACTCAAATAATAAGGCGAATGGTTTTCCTTTTGCATCAGCTAATTCATTTAATACGCCATCCGTTTCGTCTAATTCCTCACCAAGTGCATCAATAGCAAATTGCTCTGGGATAGTAGCAATATTTAATGCTCCATCGTAACCTTGGTTATTACTTGCCGCGTAATAGAGCATGTCATCTGCATAGAATTCAATTAAATCACCGCGTGGCTCAAAAGTTAGTTCAACTCCACCAGGTAATGGAATTGGTGTCCCGAATTTAACTAAAAAATCCTTAGTATCTAATGGCACATAATGTACATTTTTCAAACCGAATGTTACCTTATTTTCGTTCATTTACATCAACCTCGTTTCATAAAATTTTTGATATATTTTTTCTGTTTCAATAATCCCTTCGAATGGCGAATCATAAGGTATTTCATGATCGTCCAGGACTTGTTCAAGCTTGGCTTCTGCAACTGAATCTTTTCTATTTGTATAAAGCTCTATATTTAAATCATTTATCTTGTGATAGACCTTATTATCAGCCATGAGATTGGCAGAACCGTCCACAAGAAAGCAAATATAAGGTGGTGCTGGAACAGGATTAGTTGGTGTTGCTGTGAAATGCGAATAAGCCACAGGATAACCTGTAGCTTCAAGAATTTTTGTTAGTTCTCCTAATGTCATTGTTGAACCGCCCTTTCGATACGTTTTGGCAATTCATCAATTACATACTCTTCAACTGGACGAATATGAACTTGTGCTGGAACTCGACCACCACCGACTTTCGCATGTCCCTTTTCTAAAAGATGCGTTAATTGTCCTTGCGTATTATGAAGGACAACACCATTACCTTCTTTTTTCTTACGCCATCCTTTACGATAAGCACCTGTTTTTTTAGGACTATTTTGCTTTAATTTACCTACAGCAATATCTGCTACTTCATCGATTTCATTTTCCAAATCTTCTTCTACAACTTTTGCATACCTTTGCAACTCCCTAGCAAGATCACTCGCAAAATCATTCATATTAAGTATGCTCCTTTGCGATAATAGTCAATGTTTGATACATTTCATCATCATTCATTGGCGGTTCGATAATATCAAAGATACGGCCTTTCATATTAATTCGCATTTCTTCCGTAATACCAGAAGTATATGGCATCACAAAACGATACACCCGTGTAGCCTGTGAAGCTGAAGCTTCAATATACTCAGAACCTTTCACCGTTTTTATCATCGTCCATGCCTTTTTTACTTCTGGCCAAGATGTTTCGATTACCTGGTTTAATTCATCTTTTGTTACTACAGGTTGTTCGATAATAATTCGATTGCGAAAATCACCTGTATTCAGTGGTTTTTTGTACTGAAAAGGACGCATCTTAATCACCGTCCAGTTTGATTTCTTCTAAAGCTTTATCAATGCTCAAACTATTAATCTGACTTAAAAAATTCTTGTCAAAATACTCTAAAGCATCGTTGTAAACGTAACGAGAGCGTTCAAAGACTAACTCCTTGAACACCTCGTCATTATTAAGATCATAATCGCCACAAACTCTGACTAAATCTTTATTAGATGCAAATAGGATGCGTCTTAGGTTATCATCTTCATCATCACCTAATCGCATCCTATCTTTGAATTGCTGTAATATTTCATTTGAAATTACCTTGTCCATTTACATCATTCCTTATTTAGTTGCTGGTGGTGTTTCCTCAAGGCTTAATGTGTAAACTTGTGAAGTATATTTGTCCTTCGGCTTACCCGTAGCATATTGTTTAGCAATATAAAGCGTTGCATCCTCTAAAGCTAATGTTTCTTCATATTTTTTAATTGGCTCCGTTCCACCCATTGCTGCAATATACTCTCCTTTAACAAAAAACAGGACCTTACCTTGAGGTACAAATACTGATTCTGTAGGAGTTGGATTGAACGGTAAGCTTGTCACATACACTCCAGCCGCATTTTGAATTGTTGCATTTGCTTGGATATCAAAAGTATCAAACGGATTTGTTACCATAACGACTTTCCCAGCAATATTTTTTGGTCTGTCTGCATCAGTTTTCCCATCAGGATTTAGCTTTTTAGCCAGTAATTTAACAACGCCTTTTAATTCATTGATTGTTTTGCGACCTGGTTCAAACGTTAAAGTCCCTGCTGTTTTTTTATCTGGATATACTCCTCCAACAACACTTCCACTTGGATCTTTTAACAATCCGATAGGCTCATCTTTACCTGTACCAATTACAAATCCACGTTCTAAACCTACAGACATAGCTTCTGAAATCATTGTACGAACATATCGTTCCACCCACACTGGACCAAGTTTAAGCATGTCATTTGCCAATGGGATAAATGCCGTTAATTTAAGTTGGGAGATAGACTCTTTTCGGAATGTAGCATTTAGTTGTCCTTTAATATCACCGAATAATGGTCCCCATACAGCTGCACCTTCTGGATCTCCATAGATAAATTCTGTCACAGCACCTAAGTTTTCTAATCCGATATGTTCTAACAAC
Organism: Bacillus sp. FSL E2-0195; assembly: GCF_038003645.1. Classification (NCBI taxonomy): domain Bacteria; kingdom Bacillati; phylum Bacillota; class Bacilli; order Caryophanales; family Bacillaceae; genus Bacillus; species Bacillus sp. FSL E2-0195. Next base: position 2,650,506 of record NZ_JBBOPN010000001.1, read on the forward strand.
GGATGACCTTGAACTAAATCATCAAAAATTCGTTCTTGCGTTGTCTTAGGTAATGTTTCAGAATCTTTAAATCCACCATCTTGAACGACTGCATTGAAGAATTTCATTTCCTCACTCGTTAATACGTTAGAACCACGAGACTGCATAATAGAACGGTCTACAATAGATTCATTGACTTGATTCAAGATATCCGAACGAACATCTGTAGCAAGTGCTTCAATCATGGAATTTAAAGCCGCTGTTTGTTCTTCTGGCGTTCCTTCCTGCGTTGCTTTTGCAAAAGCTAGTTTTTTATCTTCAAAGTTATTAAATTTAATTACCATAATTTATTTTCCTCCTAAATTTAAAAAGAGCGTACTCAGATTCTGTTTTGTTTTAACAGGCTCTTGAATAAGCTCTTTTGATTTTTGATTATTTGGCTGTTTCGTATACTTAGCTACTAAATCTTCTTTAAAATTTTCTACAACTTCCTCTTCTTCCTCTTCCTGCGTATCATCTATTTCAATTTCATCAGCAATTTCATCAGCTAAACCAAGAGCAACTGCTTCCTCTGCCGTTAGCCAGGTTTCATCTTTTAAAAGTTGTTTTAATTCTTCATCTGTTCCAACAAACCGTTTCTTATAAGATGCTGCTAAGGCTGAATCAATCTTCCGTAGATCTCGTGCTGTTTTTTCAAATAGATCTGCATTTCCATATTCAAAGGTACTCGCTTGATGAATCATCATCATAGTATTACTAGGCATAATGATTTTATCACCTGCCATTGCAATTACAGATGCGGCACTTGCTGCCCAACCATCAATATGAACTATAACTTCGGCATCATGCTGCTTTAACTGATTACAAATTGCTACACCATCAAACGCTGAACCTCCACCCGAATTAATATGAACGTGAATTTTTTCTGCTTTTACATCTTGAATCTTTCTTCTTACTGCTTCAGCGTTATTTTCACTAAACCATCCACCGATTGACCCGTAAACGGTTAATTTGTACTCATTTTCACCTTTTGCCTCAAAACGAATATCTCGTTTTAAATTTAAAAGTTTATTCATGTTCAAATGTTCCATCATTTCTCACCTCCTTCAGATTCATTTAGTTTCTTATAGTTCTTTGTAATATGATGGATATTTAAGTTTGGATCATCAGAATCTTCATAATCTACTTCTGAACGAATCTCATTTCCTGTAAATGCACTTGAAGAAATAAGCTTATCAATACTTGTTGCAAGGTCAAATATACTCTGATAAGAAACAGCCTTAACTATAATCTTTTGTCCTGAAAGATATTCATTCATTTCAAAGAATTTAACATTTGCTTCATCAGATAGCTTTTTTAATAACGGTCTTACTGTGAAAAGCATATAATTTTTCGTTTGCTTCTCTACATCAGCCATTTCTCCATATAATAAAGCTGTCGGAATACCGATGGCCATTGCTACTTGATTTAAAAAACCACTGGTTACTTTGTTTATTTCTTCCACACTCGGCCCATTCGCAACACCATTATATATTTCGTTATAATTAATACCCTTTTGTTGTGGAACAATAGCGATATCTTTCGTACCAATCGCCTTATACATATTGTCGATAAACTCTTGTAACTTCGTTATTTGTTCTTCTGTTTTGGCACCAATCATATCCATATCGACCGTGCCACGAACTTGATTTTTACGTTTTTGAGAGTTTAATATCCTACTAAATAAGTCCCCATAATCTGCAAATAATCCATCAATAAGCGGAGATAATTTATCATTTCGATACTTTAAATGAATAACTTCACTTTGCTTAAAACTTCTCTTAAACATGTAGTCTTTTACTATTACATCAGTAAAAGTATCTTCATACACAGCATACTCATTATGTTGAAATCCATCGGCAATAAGTAAATCGCCATCATCTGCTTGTATAACTAAGCATTCATTATCATAAATAAGTTTACGAATAAATCTTTCCCAGAAAGTGCTGGCCGTCATGTTTTTGTTCGGTCTAACGTTTAATCGATAATACAGCTCATTCTTCTCAAATGCTTTACCGTTTCTTACTCTGAATTCAGATTGACTAATCGTTCTTCCTAGAAAAGATACGCATGTATCAAGTGCTAATCGTTTCATATGAACCCTGTTTGCTGTATCAGCAATCAAATCCAGATCAACCATAAATTCTAATTCTTTATTTCTTTTAAATACTGAACCTAAGCCTAACCATCCAATGATTATCACCCCCTTTATTAGAACTTAATATCACTTAATATAAAGTCAGTTGCTTCTTGTATTTCATCTGCTCGATAAAGAGCGTGCACAAAGCTCTGGAATCCGTCAGTTTTTCTTCGCACCGGTTCTTTCTTTTCATACATTTTGTTTCCGTCACCTTTAATTACAACCAATACATTTTGTGTATACCAGCGCATAAGAGGATTATCGCCGAAAACAATTTGCTCATTTGCAAATGCCATTTCAATCCGCGGTGCTAATAAACTATGAATTGCTTTAGGATTTCTTATAACTTCTATTTCAAATCCTTCTGCAACTAATAAAGGTCTGATCGCTTCCATCCGGAAGTTATCGGCAATAATTTTCTTAACACCATATTGTTCACGCATTTTTACAAACCAATCAACGATGTGTTGAGGATTGATAGTTGGCTCGTCCACAACAGTTAATAAACCTTGTTCTTCCCATTCTTTTATGGGCGCAAACCTCTGTTTTTTGAACTCACCTGCTTTTTTGGAATATCCATAATAAATATCAACAAATTCTTTTCGTACAAAGGAATGTGTTTTAAAAAGATAATCACCAGATTGCCTAAATAAAAGACCACACGCTGCGAAATCCCGGATACTTGCAAAGTCCAACGAACCAATACATTCTTGTCCATGTAAATCTGGAAACTGTCGGTCTGTAGCAAGAATTTCTGACCACTTTGCAACAGAGCGTTCTAAATTAGTAACAGGTAAGTTCATACGCTTTGTCATGAACTCTTCTCTATTACTCGGGTCGTCTTCTAAATCTTCATATTCTTCCTTAATTGTTTCAAGTAACCCTTCAGCATACTCACTTAAAGGCTTAGATAACATGGGATTCGCAAGCTCCCAATTATCAAGATCATCTACTTCAGTTTCTTCATTCAATTTACAAATAAAAGGAAAGACAGCATTCGAACGTGCTTCGCCGTTTAATACCTTCATTGCCTTTTCTTTTTGCTTATCTAAAAAACCGTCACGAACATATCCATCTGTACCAATGTAAAATTCACGTGGGTTTTTCTTTTTCCCTAAACCACTGATATGAACACGGACATCTTTATTGCTTTCGTATTGATGTATTTCATCAAATACAACCGCACCATCACGCAAACCATCTTTTGTATCTCCATTTGAAGTCCTAAATTTCAGTACACTTTCAGTAGCCTTTGAAACTGTTTGAGTTAACGTTGTTTTAAAGGCTCTTTTCAAGACCTCATTCTTCTTCACACATTTATGAACTTCGTCAGGGCTTGTTTTTGCTTGTTCTTCACTATTCGCTACAACTGAAATGTTATACTCTGGAATGCCATGTAATTCACTAATTAAAAAGTGAATAATAACAGAAATCAGACCGTTTTTACCGCCGCCACGACCTAACATCCATAGGAATTTTCGATAAAATACACGTCCATTTTTCTTATAAAATAAAAAGACGAATGCTATTAATAATTTTTGAAATGGCTGCAATGGAAAATACCACTTCTCACCGAAGTTGATACAATCCTCAATCATTTCATCATCAAAATACAAATCGTCTCTGTTTAAAACATGTTTTTCTAGATATTCAATTAACAGTTCTCTTTCTTTATTGAACTTTACTTTCCCACTTCGATAAAGTTCAGTATATTCTTCCACATACTTTTGCTTAATCATGTAAGATCACTTTTGCTATAACCTGCATTAGGGGTATTATTCTTAACAACAAATTTTATATCTCTCCCTAATGCAATTAAAGAACTGTTAATTTTATTCCTCTCACTTATAAGAGGGTGGGCCTTAACGAAAACTTGAGTTCCATTTTTAATTGTTACGGATTCCCCTTCTTTAGTTATCGTTTTATTAATTTTTCGAAATGCTTTAACTAGATCAATATAGCGTTCTACTTTTTCAACTTCAACTAAATCTGTCGTATCAATACTATTCATAAGCTGTTCCTTTAACCTTACAATACTAACAGCCATCTACCCCCCCCCCCTTACGTGCGTATTTCCGAAAAAAACCTGACAGTTAACCCCCTCCTCCGGTGCCCCTTAGATCATTTTCTGATGAAATATTTTAAGGGGGGGTATTGTTTCTGAATCATTTTTACCACTTTTCATCGTCTTTCCATTTATTCGGTTTCTTTTTGAATGTTCTACCGTGTTCTTTATTGTGGCAATCCACACAGATTGTTTCGAGATTATCTATCTCTAATGCAAGTGATGGATGATGTTCGAGTTCTTTTATATGATGGACAACGAGCTGTATCTTCTTACGTTTGGCACTCTCACTGTATTCGTTTGTATCAATTTGAACGCGACCGTTTCGTTTACACTCTTGGCATTCATAGTTGTCACGCTTCTTTACTTGTTCACGTATGCTCTTCCACTCGCCACTGTCATAAAACTTACGCTTCTGTTGTTTGGTTTTGTATTCATTCACTATTCTTTACCTCAATCACACTTGGATCAATCCGCTTCACCCAATATCTAATTTCAATACACTTCATACTTATGCTCACAAATTATCCTCCTTCAAAATAAAAAGCACCCGTTTTTTATTCGGATGCATTAATTACTAAATCTTTTCTTTTTAATTTTGTTATTGAAAAATTATCGGGATTAAAACGCACTCTCTTACCTTCCTCTTCCCATTCTAATCGCTTGTGTTCTGCCCACAGATTAATTGCTTCTACAGAACTTTTTGCAGAAACAACATCTTTTCTTTCTCCTTCTTCAATCAAGTATAAATAATTATATTCCATGACCATCTCTCCTCTCTAACATACCATATTTCGACAAATTCGCAGGAAATTCCTTCCACGAAGTCGAAATATACCGAATGAAGGAGGTGAAATTATGAAACTCACAGATTGGATACAAATTGCCGGAATAATCGCATCAACAATTATTTCGATTTCATCTATTATTATTGCAGTAAAATCACTCAAATTAACTCAAAAATCTATCGAAGATGCTAATCGACCTTATATTACATGCTTTATATCTGCAATAGACACAGGTTTTTTAGCGAAATATTTCATTATTAAAAATTTCGGAAAAACAAGTGCTCGAATCATTAACATTGAGTTTAATAAAGAGTTAACCGAACTTGGGCGTAATGGTAGTATAGATTCAATAATTAATACCACCATTGTACCAAATCAAAAATTCATGACCGTCGTACCGTCTCAAATGAATGACATAATTGATGTAACAATTACATACGAAGATGCCAATAAAAAATTATTTAAAGAGACTCACACCATCAACTTTGGATATTCTAAAGATTTAGTTTACAAAGTTGTCAATCAGTCCGGCCTCGATAGTACAGCAAATACTATGCAAAATACCGCTCAATCTTTAATCAAACATTTAATGTAAATTATTACAAATAACTTACATACGTTTTATTTAATTTAATTTCAAATTCAAGACTTTCTATTAATAACTCAGGAACGTCTTGAATTTCTCTAAGGCATTTTTGAATTTCCTCTTTTATTGATTCATTATTTCCTACAGGCAACAATATCTTAAAACTTGTTTTCGTTTTATTAAAATTATTACCTTTCACTTTTTTCATCCTCCTCCAAAATAAAAAGCACCCGAATGGATGCTTTGCTATCATTTACTTATTTGTTTTTCAATTACGATATGTGAAGTTTTATCCTTCTCTCAGCTAACAACCACGACAGACACTCTTGGCGAACTTATCAGGTCCCCCTCATTCTGTCTACCTAGGATGTTGTTAGCTCAAAGAAGAGCAAAAGCTCTCCTTAATAACGGTATCATTCAATCACTACCATCTGCTGGTTTCGGATTTTATGTGCCGTCATTACGAACCGTTTAGAATTTTAGAAACGACATAGTGAGTTGTGTTTTCCGCCACTTCTCACAATACAAATATAACACGATACTTCCAAAACAACCGGCGCATTTACTGCCAAAAAGCGGTCACAACTCTGCCACAATTAAATTTCTTAGAACACCGCTAATGTGATTTTATTTATGTCTGGCACTACTAAATATAAAAATCCATTTATTAATATAAAAGAAATCAATAACATACATGTAATCGCGATAATATAATTAGTAAATTTATAAATAAACAACCTTCTATACATCCACATAATAAAGCTATTTGCATTCCCTTTATTTTTTACATTAACAATCCAATTTAACACAAAGAACAACTGGAATCTAATAATCCAAATCAAACTTATATAAAGTAATCCAATCCCAAAAAATTTAAACATAATTGTTATAAATTCCTGATGATAAGTACTTGAAACGTTAAAGAATCTTCCTAACAATCCATTCCATCCTCCAGTTTTTATAAACTGCTCTGCGTTATCAATATTAGAGTTGCTTATTATTGGAGAACTCAAACTCATATTAACTATAAGAAACATACACCAATAAACAAGCGGAAAAAACAATCCCATCTTATCTTTCGTAGGTAACTCTTGCAATATTGCTACTTTATGTACCCCGTAGATTATTAGTATTGTAATAATAAGGCCAAAAGAAAATGTTATATACCCAAAATCTATTATCTCATTCTTGTAAACTAAAGATAGATAAATCAAAATAAGAGAAGCTATTATATGGATAATTAACCATTCTCTTGATATGTCGCTATTTACTTTTCTTGTTTCCATAATTTTTGGTGGAAGATTAATAATTTGAATGTGTTTAATTGAATTATTTATAGTGGTAGCAGCTACTTCATTTTTTTTATTGGGTGTTCGAAAAATCCAAATCACAATAATCCCCAACAACGTATAAATCGCACTTGCAATAAGATTCCCCATAATTCCGTCAAAACTCAATTCAATCACTCCTTTATTTTTCATGCTTTATCTCTTTATACATTAATGTTTTAATTCCTACTTTTCTTTGTTGAAATATTTTTTTTTGAAAATTAGAATATTACATTTTCACTCTTGTATTCTTTATAGACCAAATAACAATTTTATATTTAATCGAATTACCCATATCTTATATTCTGTGTAACTGAGTCAAACGCTACAGCCCTTGCTATTCATAGTTTTATAACACTTTCTCTTTTAAGTTACACAGTAAGAAAATTATGCGTAACTGTATAGATTAAAAAGAAAAAACAATGCTTAGATTTTAAATCTACTCATTGCTTTATCCATTGCATCTTGGTTTACACCTATATAACGTAACGTGACCTTCTCTGATGAGTGATTGAATATCTCCATGAGTAATGCTATGTTTTTCGTTTGCATGTACATGTGATACCCGTATGTTTTTCTTAACGTATGCGTCCCTATCTCATCTAATCCAAACTCTGCTGCAGCTCCACTTAATATCTTATATGCCATACTGCGACCAATCGGACGATTCTTCCCTTGTCTACTTTTTAATAGGTACTCATCCTCTTCTCTATTTTCATTGAACCATTTAAGCTCTCTCTTTAGTGCTGTTGTAATCTGTATACGCTTCTGCTTACCTGTCTTCATTTCACGCATTGAGATGTGGCTGCTTTTTAAATCTCCAACCTTTAGTTTTAAAATATCACTTATACGTAACCCTGTATTAATTCCCATCACGAATAAGATATAATTACGGTCACTCTTTTCTTTCAAATATTCTTTTATCTGTTGTATTTGCTCTGGATTACGTATTGGTTGAACAAAATTCATTATTCATTACCTCCAGTCTCTTCTGTCTCGTAAACTTCTAATCCAAGTGCAAAAGCTAGTTTATAAAATGCTTTAGACTTCCAACGGCGGTAAGTACGCTCTGACATTCCGATTTCGTTATAAACCATGTAATCACATACATCCTCTTCTTCTAAATAACGTTTACAAATAATATCCCTTTGGATACTTCCTGCACGTCCGTTTCCTAATCGATTTAGAAATTGATCAATACGTAATGACATTCTTTCGAGCCATTCTTCACGTTTACTTTGTTGAATATTCGCTATGGCAACATCTTCTAATGGCTTACCAACTACATGTGTAGGACCGTGCTCGCGCATTTCATAAGAAGGAGTGACTTTCATTTCTTTACGCATCATCCCAAATTGTCTATGTATACGTACACTTTCCAACACGCCTTCTAATTCCTCTTGTGTTGCCGTTCTATCGATTTTTGGTAAGAAAGATAATTGTTTAGTCATGTAAAGACCACCCCTTTTTATTTTTTAATTACTTTTGTCTTAAAGCTCCACGTCTACGTTCATAACGTGGTCCACGAATCCCCATTAAATCTTCAATTTCACGAGTGCTTAATTTCTCTTTTTGTTTTTTCTTGTTTTTCTTCTTCGCTTGTTTTGATTGCTTATTCCACTCACGCAATTGATCCCTTAGCACCTTCATTTCTCCATCTCCCTTTTCAAAATAAAAAGGACACCATTTCTTAAAACAGCTCTATTGCTGCTCTAAAAATTGGTATCCTCTAGTTTTCTAGCCGGACTGTATTCTGTTTTCATTTATTTGATAATACCAGCCTGCACAAAGATGTTTCTCCAAGCTTTGTTAACTTGGTATTTATCAACGTCTATCGCACGACGAGCGATAGCTTTTCTTATTTTCTTTTTCTTTGCATTTGCCATTCCTCTCATCCCTTTCATGCAAACGTCTCTCAATTCCATTTTGGAGCGTTTCACTCCTCTTGATACCTATATTACATTCAAAAATAATCTAAACGTGAATTGTACCTATTTTATAAAGGCCTTTTCCCCACAAAAGGATTATTTTATTAAAATCTTCACAAGCCATAACTTCGAATTCTTAGATCCAAATGAACCTCTAGACGAATACACCATATGCTAATTTAAATATTTTTTTAGGAAAGTAGGTGAATACTATGCCCTCAGTTGTAGCAAACCTTGTCGTACAAAATAGTGCTGGTTCTTTCAACTTAGGCGATTTTTATAACGTTTCTCCAAAAGAGAATACAAAATCTTATAATGGTTCAGGGGCATCAAATGTTGGTTTTGTTGTCAATACCTTTAGCGGTGTTAGCGCAACAAACACATTTGATGCTGATGTTGCAGACCAAAATCAAGTTGGGACAGCTTAAATTTATTCACTCCCTTCTCCCCCTGAATAAAACTCAATATCCCGTCCATACTATAGATAACCCATCTTTAATGTACTGTAACCATTTAGATCTTCTTTAAGACTAAGCAGTTAGCTTTTGCTAGCTGCTCTTATTCTGTAAGTACATCTCATCTATAATTACATCTTTTTCAATTAGTTCTTCATCCTCCACAAGACCATTACGTACTTTATCAATTGCTTTATCTAGATCAGGTGCTTCCACAAATGCTTCATAAGATTTAGTTTCATTAAATTCAACGCGATATCTTTTCAAATCCATTCCTCCTGAATAAAATTTAATAATTCGCAAATGCTATACACAGGCAATAAGCCAGAACTCATTTAACTGTCCCTGTAGTTCTTCTCTTCTCTGTATTAAGCAGTTAGCTTTTGCTAGCTGCTCTTTTGTTTGAAATTAAAATAGCGATTTCGTTCAAATACTTCACGCCCCATGAAAAAATTACATATGGTATCACGTACTCTTTTACATTAAGAGTTTTGGTTCGAAGAGCACTTATGTTTAGTGCTCTTTTTGGTATGGGATGCGAAATAGAGTCTTACTCTTAAGGCCTATTTTGATTTTCATAGTTTTTTTCCTTACACCTGTGTGTCGGTTTACTCATAAGTTGTTATAGTATCGTTAGTTCATTTATGAGGGAGGTGTAAAAATGAGTAAATTTAAAAAGAATTGTCACATACCCTTTCCATGTGCCTTTCCTTTGCCTCAAATAGGGCCTACTGGAATAACTGGAGCGACAGGACCTTCAGGGCCTACTGGAATAACTGGAGCGACAGGACCTTCCGGTGGACCTCCAGGACCTACGGGACCGACCGGAATAACTGGAGCGACAGGATCTTCCGGTGGACCTCCAGGACCTACGGGACCGACCGGAATAACTGGAGCGACAGGATCTTCAGGGCCAACCGGGCCTTCTGGGCTTACAACATCTGGTTTATCTCAGTATGCTTATGTTTTCAATACAGCAGCTCAAGTTATTGCCTTAGAAGCACCTATTCTTTTTAATTCACACGGCACAATCACATCCGGTTTTACTCATACTCTTGGAACTTCTCAGATGACAGTTATTAATGCGGGAGATTATAAAATTTCTTTTTCTGTATCAGGAGTTGAACCTAATCAATTTGCACTCTTTTTAAACGGGGCTCCCGTTACCAACTCCGTTTATGGATCAGGTGCAGGAACTCAACAAAACAATGGGCAAACAGTTCTCACTTTAGCCGCAGATGATATTCTTACCCTTAATAATCATACTTCCGCTGCTGCAGTTACTTTGCAGACTTTAGCGGGTGGAACACAAACCAATATAAATGCTTCAATTGTAATTGAAAAGTTAAATTAATTATTCCTTGAAGCTCTGGCAGTCAATAATCTAGAAAGGATTCTTTTTTCAACAAGTATTTAGCATTAGTGATTCATTTTCACATTACGTTGAAATGGTCATATATTCTTTCGAAGCAAGAAACCCTAATCTACTTTTCAACATTTCACTTTTCCCCTAAAGAGCACCGTAAGTAAGTGCTCTTTTTTAGTTTCATCTATTCTACAAAATGAAATTTTTATACCAATCCTCACCAAGTGTTATAGCAATTATGTCGCCTCTTGTCTTCTTCTTTTAGCCAATTCATTTTAATATAGCTATATCCTATAACTTACCTTCTAATAAATTTATTTTAGAAGATTAAAAACACATGTTTATTGCCCATTCCTCAAACAACCCATACCCGTATAAATTATTAAGTATCTAAAATCCATAATTGATCATTATTTTAATCAAAAGAGAGGAGTGTTAATATGGACATCAACAATCAACAATCTTATACCCCTATTGATTATTATCGAGAGCCTCAGCAATCCTTATATCCACAATCACATAACCTTCAACAACAAACTCTTACTATAATAACTCCAGCTGTTAGTCATGGGTTACGAGAAGCCCAGCATCTTGGCTATCGACATGCATTAACAGAAGCTGTTGCCATAGGATACTTGATGGGAAGAGGTTACAATTATAATACCGCTTGGAAAACCGTTGAGTCTTGGTGGAGACCACCAGGGACTCAACTTCCTACGCCGTACTAAAGTTATTAATAAAGTCTTTAATTTGAAAAGCATTACTATATAGTGCTCTTTTGAGTACGGAGAATTTCTACAAAATGAAGTATTTATTAAGTTCACTTCCTTATAACATTTCCAATCTGGTTTACACTATAACTGTAACTTAAAGTTACACATACTAACTTGTAGGGCCTAATTTTCTTTTGTACAACAAGTGGTTAGCTGATTAAGCTGGCTACTTTGTTGTGCCAAGTGATTTTTTCTCAACATCTAACATATAGAAATCAGATTCCATTTTTGGTAATATATACGTAATCTCTATATGCTTAGCTTTATTAAAAGGACTCACCCCCTCAATGTGGGTCCTTTTTTTAATGTTTTCTACTAGTTGCGATAGGTAAGACTTTGAAGTTATCTCCATCTTTTCCCCCGCTTAGCACTGTACGTGCGACTTTCATCGCATACAGCGCCCCATCTTATTCTTCTATACTAAAGTAACTAGATTACAAGCTTTACGAAGTTTGTTTATTTTCTTCAATTGTTTATCGTTCAACTGAAGTATTCTCATATACGTTCTAATCGTCTCTTCATTTGTAGCGTGAATTAGTCTGTGAACAAATTCATGTACAATAATTAGGTTATTGAACTCGTCAGTTCCTCCCATACCTTTCGGTACTTTGTGATGACAGTGTGCTTCATCAGCTAGCAAAAAGATTCTAGTTACAGCACATATTCCGTTTTGCATGGAATATCTCGACATTCTGTTATCTGTATACTCCATGCTTTTCCCTTTGGTGGAGGATAGCAACATTTTTTGTATTTCATTGGCAATGTTACCTTTTAAGCTTTTGATGAGTTTTTGTCTTCCTTTTCTAGTGTAATTACATATATCTTGACTAAAACTTTGAGGAAATCGTGTTTGTATGTCCGCTAGTGGATATACATGATTACCCGCTACTTCAAAGGTTCTATAATTGTTCCTGTGAATTCTTTTGTATAATGTATTAGCGTTGATAGGAATTTCATATTTCCCTATTGATTTTAGACGATTAAATAAGGTTTTCGAGAGACGAAAGGCTATTTCAGCAAAATCTATATTCACATGTGTTGCAATTCTGTAATAGTTTTTAATACCAAGCACATAAGAGTTATAATCCTGTACTGCTTTTGCTGATGGACTCTTTTGAATTGCTTTAATCCTTGTTTTTGCTTTTTCAAGGATATCCTTTTTCTTTTTCTCACTTATATGTGTGTTTGCCACATATCTTTTGCGCTTTTTAACAGATTTGATAGAGAATCCTAGAAAATCTGAAGATTTTCTTTTCAGGTTAGTTATAGATGATTTTTCATTAGATATATTAAGGTTTAATTGATTTTTGAGATAACCTTCCACTGCATGGAATATTTTAGTTGCAGATTCTTGATTGTTTGTAAATATTTTAAAATCATCTGCATACCTAACTATATACATTCTCTTCAGTTTTGCTTTTGATAAACGGTAGTTTTTAGTTTGTACTGTATGTGGTTTTCTTGTTTTGATATTTTCCCACTGACTAGATATCCACCAATCCAAATCGTTTAATACAACATTACTAAGTAATGGACTTAGGATTCCTCCTTGCGGAGTCCCTTTTGTAGGAATGCCTACTCCTTTGATTGGTGCTTTTAACATTTTCGAGATGATTGTCAGTACTCTTCTATCAGTTATACCTATGCTGTATAGTTGTTTTAATAATTTGGAATGGTTTACGTTATCAAAGAAACCTTGTATATCAATATCTACTACGTGATTATATCCCCCTCTATTAATCAAGAATTGACACCTAGCCATTGCATGATGTGTTGACCTGTTGGGTCTGAATCCATATGAATGCTTGTAGAATTTTGCTTCGCATATTGGTTCTAGAACTTGTTTGAACGTTTGTTGAATCAATCTATCTCTCATTGTAGGGATTCCTAATGGACGTTTCTTTCCATTTGGTTTAGGTATTTCTACCCTACGTACCGTATTTGGTTTGTAGTTTACAAGAGCTTTTCTTATGTTATCAACAAAAGAATTTACATCTTCCATTTTATAGTGGTCGATTGTAATACCATCTGTTCCTTCAGTTTTAGAACCAGTGTTAGCCTTTATGTTTCTATATGCCAGTAAAATATTTTCTTTTGATATGATGTGTGTATATAAATTTATACCTTTAGTGGCATTATTTACGCTACGTTGATATAAATCATCAAACACTTTCTGCATGTCGTAATATTCTGCGTGTCGTAATGTTGTACTCACCGATGTATTAATCCCCTTTCTTACGAAAAGTCCCATCATCTTACTCGATCCTGTGAGTTACATCTAGTTAATTTAGTTTTCAAAGAACAAGACTAGGGACTATCCCTCCACATTTGTTATATGCTTCGTAGGTACTGTGTCCCCACCTTCACAAGAATTAAGCAATTTCGGTTCGTTAGAACCTTATATGCATCTGTCCGCTAGTAGACGTTGGTGACAGTTTCTTGCTTACCACGTTCCGATTGACTTAGCTATACATATCTCCTTAAGTGCTTGCTTTAAGCCTGTTATCTTTACATCCTCATCGTTAGATGTTCCGAATTTCATACTATTTAATCTTACTTCTCGGTAGATAACGCCGTCGTTGACGACATACACATTTCTGATGTATTAAACGTTTAGACCCGTACATTCGCAAGTTCGCCAGTCCGTTAGGACATTCTCACCATAGATATTTTGTAGCATCCCGACCTATCCATTACCATATGATTTCTCACTTAGGTTCTGTTCAGCCAACTTCACCTAGCTTCATACAATTTGTGACTACTATCACGCCTTGCATGTAGGAGTATCAGATAAGTAGTTTCAGCTCAACCTGACGGCTTTCATTCCTACTTTCAGTCAATCAGTTGTTGTCATCAAATTGATAACCCTCCTATTTCGTGTTTGCACACTTATAAGGAAACGTGTCGCGCAAATAGCGTTTTTATTAAAAACTTCTCACATTTAAACCGGACAAGCATATGTTATTGTATGGAAGCTTTCCATTCATAGCATTCTACCTTTCTCATTTGAGAGCACACATATAAGTGTGCTCTTTTTTATTTAAGATAAAATAACGTTTTTATTAAAAACTTGTCACCTTTTAACTGGACAAGCATATGTTATTGTATGGAGACTCTCCGCTCATAGAAATCTATCTTTCTTGTCAAAGAGCATACTTACTATGTGTGCTCTTTTTCGCTTGTTATGAAATAACTATTTTTTCACTTTTTTGATACATTTATGAAACATTCATGTGTTATCTTCAGTACGTTCTATTCTTTTCATAAAATCGTGTGAGACATACCAACACAAGAAGCCCTAGAGCCCTAACTCTAGGGCTTTTTCATTTAAAATAAGGATTCTGTACTACTTAATGAGTCACGTCACTGATATCAGCAGTTATCCAATCAGTATCAACATCTTCAATTGGTGGCATTTCTCCCAAGCGCTCAAATGCTATCTTTTTCTTTTTTGCAAGTGATTCATCTAAATTGCTTTGTCTCTCAAGGATTCGTCTTAAACCTTCACCAGCTTTTGCTAAAACCCTCATTGTATCTTCTTTAGTACTTGTTGCCATCAAAATCCTCGAATCAATCGGAATGCTTATAGCATGTATACCTGATGTTACTTCCGAAATATTGATAGAATCACTTAATTGAATAGCACAAAAACGATATTTCCCCACTTTAATTTCATGACCAACTGCAGGTACCCATTCATCAAACGCTAGATAAAAACGTTGAGCTTGCTCGTTCACTTTAATTTCCATTCCATTCCCCTCCAAAATAAGAATTTTGTTTAAATTAATTCTAGATTTCACATAACCATTTTCTTTAGTGACAAGCTTCATAACTCCAAAGTAAGGCATACACTATTAAGAATTTACTCATAAAACACTTTACTTACACCACTTATCATTTTAAGAGCACACATATTTGTGTGTTCTATTCTTTTATAACTAAATAACTATTTTGTTATAAAGTCACTTCTTCTGCTGCAGGTTTGTTTTTCTCTAATTGTTCAATTGCCATTTGCAGCCCTAACCAATAACCAATTAAGCGACGTGGTAACCTTTCACCGAAATTCCAAACATCTTCCATCGTGTCAGAATCTAATGAGCTATTATGATAGACATCACTCAACCAAAAGTGGTAACTTTCCATAGATGAACTCTCACCGATTGCTGAAATAATGCCGTCATATACTTCTTGTCCATCTTCCGTTTCATTCATGTTGTATTCTTTCCAATATTCATCAAGTTCCTTTTTAGCCTTTTCTTCATCGAAATTCCAACGTTCCTCACAAAATGCTGTTAACTTTTCAGTGAAATATCCTAAATTGAATCCCTTGATGTTTGCTAATGTCGCTGGACATGTAAGGTTATACACCGCTTCTCCAATATCACCAGAAACGAACACGTTGTATCCTGAAAGAACAAATTTAGTGCGATACATATTCGTTCCAGGCTTGCCCCAGTAAATAACCTGCAATCCTTCTTCACCTTGAATTTCAGCTACATGATCTTCAAACCAATTTTCTCTAATATCTTTAGTTGCTTTTTCAATGTATTCCATTTCTCATTTCCCCCTTTTGTATTCAAATAACGCTTTTGTTATAAGTCACTCGTAATAAGTCACTTCTTGTTGCAATCAATATAATACGTAACTTCCCTTGTATTTGAACCAACTTCCTAAGAGCCGTGACCTATATTAAAAACAAGCATCTAATAAATGAAAGGATCTTTATTATTCCAATAATCACCATCTAATAAATGAAAGGATGATGTATATGTGTTGTTGTCCAGACCCACAATTTGTATCTGTTTCTACATGCAATACTTTCACTACAACTGGAGGTGATGAAGTGGGTGGAGCTGTAGTATTTAATAATACTGGAGGTCCAGTCCTTTCTGGCTATGTTACTTTAACTAATAATCCTACAAGTGGTACTATTACTGCTTTTTTAGCGAATAATGGTACAAACATTATTGGCCCAATAACTCCAGGAAATAGTCAAACTGTTTTTGTGTCAAACATAGGAACATTGGATGCCTTTTCTGGTACCGCTGGCCAACCTGTTAGTGGTAGAGTTTGTGTTGATGCTGCCCGTCAAGTAGCTTAGCTTTTAAAGAAAAAGATATTAATTCATTTTTGGGTTAATATCTTTTTCAATTTATAGAAATGAGGCATTATATATGAAAAAAAAATTTAGGGATTTTAAATACTCCATTACAGTCCCTTGTGCTTTTCCTATCCCAGTCTGTGATGTATTACCCAAACCACAAGAAGAACGAAAAATTGTATGCAATGACATTTGTGGTAACTTTTTACTTAGTGACAACATTACCTTTCTAGAAGTTTGGGAAAAGAGAATTGATCAACCTGTTACTGCTACTGTCACGATTTTTAACAGTATACAAAGCTCACTTATTGAAGTTAATGTGCAACAAAACACTGGTAACTCAATTCTTTTCACAATCCCTCCTGGAAATTCGATTTCCAAAACAATTGGAGACATCAAAGTAGTTACCATTCTTCTCACCGAACCCGGTAGTGCAAGCGGAAAATTTTGTTTAGATATAAATTTCACTATAAAGTCCCTATGAATATTATGAAGGGACTTATACATATCCCTCCAAATCTCTTCCTTGTTTCTTAATAAAATTCAAATTTGGTCTTACTTCACATCAACACGTTTTTGACTAGCTTCTCGACTAAATCCGTCTGGGTATCTTGTTGTTAGTTTAGATATATTCATTTGAGCGATATCTTCTAGGGTGTATCCCATTTCGTGAGACATGATTGAAATGTAGTACAAAATGTCCCCCAGCTCTAAAGCGATTTTATACGTATTCCCTTCTTCTTCTCCTGGACAATGAGCCGGATCAAATCCATGACCATGGAAAATTGCTTTTTTTACAATATCAGCAACTTCACCAGCTTCTCCCGTAAGCCCTAATGCTGCATTTAAAACACGTCCACCGAAATCGTTATTTGTATTCCATGTACGTAATGCGGCTTCTTGATATTGATCTAATTCACAAATTTGATTGATATTCATTACAGCTTGTCCACCCTTTGATTCACTAACTAATTTAGCTGTTACATATACACCGTTTTCCATTGCTTTCATTTTTACTCGCTCCTTCAATAATTTAATTAAGAAACCCGTTTTTCTGTTTTTATCAAACTATTAAGCATGTACTCTAAACCAAACTGGTCTAATATTAACGCTGCTAATTCAATTTGATGCCTTCCTAGCCTGTTTGCTATATCTTCAATACTGAACCGCTTCACCCATAAATCTTTGAAACGTTCTATATCTGTCGCTTTCCAAAGGAAGTCCATTTCCTCTAAAGTGATATATACATATGGAGGTAACTCACTATTTGATTTGCTCCTTACATTTCCGGTACCAATTTCCCCTAATCCAATAGAGCGTTTATGAATCTTGTACTTATCCACTTGATCTAAAATAAGCACTGCAATTTCAATTGGTTTTCTTTTAAGTTCTTTTACAATCTCAGCAAAACTACAGTTGCTATTCCATAGCTCACGAAAGTGAAATACCTTTCTTAAGTCCCAAAGAAAATTTACTTCTTCCAATACCACACGAATATTTAATTCATTCATTTGGTACACTCCTTACACAAAAATAATTATTTTATCTTTTCAGTAAACTTAGTATCCACACGATCCACTTTACCGTTAATCCATACAGCGACTTGCTCACCAAATCCGCTCATTGGTGGATTTACTGCTGTTACATTTCCGTCCTTCACTATTAAAAGTTTGTTGCTACTAACATCGATTTCTATTTTTTTCATATGTCCCTCTCCCTTTTACTACCGCATGTACTCGACAACATCAGGTTTAAAGCCACTTCCTAAATAAATCCTTATAGGAATAGCTTCTTTTTTATCCCTTGCTGCCTTACACAACTCTTCAGCTGTATCCCAATTAAAGAACTTATCTAACGCGCGCTGAAATCGCCAAATTGCCATTACATATTGTTCAAAGATGTCATAGCGATCATCTTGTTTAGTAGTGCGAGGTAATTCATCCGTACCCTTTGCACTCTTTGGAACTTGGACACGTACATCAGCATATGTAACGCGTCCAGTTCCTTTCTTCACATTTGCTTTCATCACATCGAACTCACAAATTGCTGGCTCTACATCGAATATATTTAGCTGCTTAGGCATGTGTCATCCCACTCTTCTGAATGAGGACCAGCAACTCACTTGCGCCTTCCTTACTTAAAAACATTCGACCATCAAGCAATTCCATGTTTGATTCGGAAACTTCACCCGTTACAAAGCATGACTTTTCATGTTTTCTTAAAACGATGTTTTCCCCATCAACATGAAAGTCTAGTGCGGTTCCTTCAGCAATCCCCAAGGTTCTGCGTAACTCTACCGGAATTACTACACGCCCTAGCTCGTCCACTTTTCTTGCAACACCTGTATTTTTCATAGCTTTCTCCCCCTTGTTAACTAACTTTTTGTTGTTTATTACGTTGTAACTCTTGTTTCATTGATTCGAATTTTATTAACCATGCTTGCCAACGATTATCATTTTCTGCTTGCTGTTGCTTTGCTACTTCACAATTACAACCGTTCGTTTCAATTACACCTGGATAAGTTTCTTTACGAATAATTCCTGTATCATGACATAATGCACACATTGTTATTCCCCCTTTTTAAAATTGCGTAATCTATAATTATCCCCATGCATTTCTAACATTTCGGCATTTTCCATCATCCGACTAAAATCACGTTCTCCATACATTCCTGCCAATTCACCAATGTTAAAGTTGGTAGTAAATAAAGTACTTTTACCTATACGACTATCTACAATTTCGTTTGTCTTCGTTTGCTTCCAAGTGACACCTTCTTTATCTTTCTCCGTGAATTCCGCTCCAAAGTCATCGATAATCAAGACATCAACTTTTGCTAGTAGGGACATAAGCTTGTCCTCTTTCATTTCACTGTTTTTATTCCAAGTTGATTTAATTTTTGTAAATAGCTTATTCATTTGAATAAACATTGCACTGTGACCCTTTTTCATAAGTTCTTTAGTGGCTGCCACACACAAATGGCTTTTCCCTACTCCATAATCACCCGTTATTATCATGCTTGTTGGCTCTTCTCTATTGAATGAAGTAACAAAATCCATAATCGTTTCTTTAGCATCAGCCAATTCTTTTTTTGTTGGTACATAATTTTCAAATGTAGCTTTCTTGAGTTTGTCATTTATTAAGCTGTTATCAGCAAATGAATCATATAAATGAATGATTTCGTTTTTCTTTTTTATAGCTAGTGTCTCTATAGCTAATTTCTGATCTTCTTTTTCTACCGATCTACATTGAGGACAAAATTCCTCATTTGTTTCTATATCTATCAACATGCGTTTACTACAAACGTCTTTAAATTTTTCTTTCCCTACTAAAAAGACATTCGTGCATCTATTAGGAGACAGTACATATCTTTGACTAGCGTTTCTTGAAGTCGTATTTGTCGATGAAGCTACTATCTTTTTGATTGCTTGCATTGTTTTTCTCCCCTTTTTTACCTTTGTTTTTAAACTCAGCTTCTGACGCATGAACATCTTCTAATGTACAAATGTTTTTATTAGCCCACTGTTTTAAAATCCCCTCAGCGTAGTTCCATTTTTTCTGTTGTTTCAATGCACGTTCCATGGCTGCCTGTACAAGTTCTTCGCTTGTATCGTTTGCCCATTGGGTAATACTATCGGCTACGAATGGATTTAAAATCCCGAAATTATTTTCATAGAATGAGAAGACGTTACTACTACCTACATTCTCTGTAGTATTCTTTGTAGTAATCTCTGTATTTGTCCTTACTTTAAAGTTAGGAGCTCCCTTACTTTGAAGTGAAGAGGTTCCTGACTTGGAAGTGACGACCCTCTTTACTTCCAAGTCAATAGGGTCTTCTTCTACTTGTTGATACATACTAGAAATACTTTTTATTTCATTTACTTTTGGCTCAACAAACATTACGTTGTTTAGCGTTATTTCATTTACAATAATTGTTCTAAATTCAATTTCAATTAAGCTCATTTCCACCAATAAGTCACAAGCTCGTTTTACTTGGATTTTCGAAAAACCAAATGTCTCTGCTAATTGCTGGTAACTCTTTTGAAGCTTATCCGATTTGAATTTTTTCTTATAAGTAACCCTTCCAGTAACTTCATCTCTAATAACTGTTGGTCGATACCAGTAAACAATTTCGCTCAGTACCATAATTGCTACAATATGAGGCTTATCATTACTAAAAGTGATGTAATTAAACCATTCATGGTCTACCACATTACCTTTGAAATTTAACCCTCCAATTTCAGTTACGATATTCGTCATATGTATTTATCTCCTTATACAGATTGCTATGTGTGATGTACCAATTTTGATAATTTGTTGAATATCATAATGCGGATAACCATCACTGAAGTATTGATTAATCATCAGTTTTAACTCTTATTTTCTTTTTGCTAATTCCCAGAATTTATTAGGTAACAGCACTTGATAATGAACTAAGTGCATGTACTATTTCCCTACTTTCGTGATATACTAATAACAAGTGTTTTTTCTAAAGAGACCCATTGCCGTGGGTCTTTTCCTTTTGTTCTACATCACTCCAAGCCCATTTTTTAATTGGTTCGTACGTGATATTAGCAATCCATGTACTACATGCAATTAGCATTCCGAATATTGCTAACGATGCTGGATTTTCCACTAAATCACCTCCTTTTGTGCTTCAAGCCAAGCTTCTAAGTCCTTTTGCAGGAAAAGTAGTTTGCGACCTTCCCTAATCACTGGAAAGTGTGGATGATTGGCTAATTCATACATTCTACAAACTGCGATATTAAGATAAGCAGCCGCTTCCTTCACCCTCATTACCTTATTGGGTTGCGAGTGTTGTTGGAATGTAGCTAGTGCTGCTTGTATTTCTTCGCGAACAACTTCACGGATGGATTCTTTAATGATTTGATCTATACCCATTTTCTTTCCTCCTTTTTCTCTCAACTTAACTTTTTAACTTAACAAGCAGTTAAGTTAAGGGTAAAAAATTTTAATATTATCTAATTTAACATCAAAGAAATTTGCGATTTTTACAACCAAATCATAATAAGGACGTCTTTTTCCATTTTCTATGTACCAATAATAAGGTTCAGTGATACCAACAGCTTCTGCTACATCCTTACAAGTATAACCACGTTCTTCTCTTAGCTGTTTTAGAGTTTTCATAAGCAACTCCTTTCTTCTATAATAGCTGTTAATCACATAATAACTTAACCTACGGTTAAGCGCAAGTCTTTTTCAATAAAAAAACATATAAATTTCCCTCTTTCAACTTAACTGTTAGTTAATATATAATAAAAACAAAAGAAAATATAAAAACATATATATTTATATCCTTTTATAAAAAAACTAATGAAAATATAAAAGAAGACTAATAGGGGTGTTTTTAATGTTCAATTACGAAAGATTGAAGGAATTGATTAATAGTAGAGGAATAACTCAGCAACAATTAGCTGACGCAATAGGTCTTAGTCACGTGTCTATATATTATTATGTAGAGGGAAAAAAATCTCCAGGTACAAAAACACTACAAAAAATAGCCAATTATTTTAATGTAACAACGGATTATTTACTTAATAGAAGTGACGAGCCAGAATTAGATGAAATACTTGATAAAAAATTCAAACAGATGAAAGAAAGAATGGATGGACTTTCTGAAGATCAACAAGCGATTGTGTTAAAACAAATGGAAAGTATGATGGAAAGCTTCGAACAACTTAATAATAAATCGATAAAATAGCCAAACCCATTATGAGGCGTGGCTATTCTTTTCTTGTTCAAACGCTATTTCGATACATTCATCAATCTTATCTTCTTTATTGTTTGAAGTAATAGCCACACCTTGTAGAAAAGCTTTTAATACTTCGTCTCTTGTCATCTCCAATTCCCCCGCATCCTATTTTGTATATTTTTGGAATTAATTACTTTTTTATCATTTTCCCCAAAAGGGAAATTTCTCCGTAAAATACGAATGACATCGTCAATTAAGACGATGTCATTTTTAATTTATATTTAATTAAAATCAGTCACGAAACTAGGATTTACTACCAGCCTCCGCCTGGATCAGTCATCATACGCTGAACGACAGGTTTAGACGCTTCTTGTTTATTATCTGTTTGTTGGCTATCAGTAGAAAAAGTGAACAATCCTGCTACTAATAAAATTGGTAATAATGCTAATATTCTTTTCAATATTTTCACCTCTTCTTTCGGAGATAATTATACCATTTTTTCAAATTAAACCCAAGTATATTTTAGGTAATTGCGAATAATGAATATTACCAGACTTTTGGCACATCAATAAGGACTTTCGTAGTATTTCTTCCTTCTCTTTACCTTCACATGTAAGAGCGTAATACGCTGTTTGAACATCTGTCAGTTCTCCATTTTTCTCTTTTAAGTCTAATAGTATTTTTCTGGCTTCTAATGAATCTCCTTGTAATATCATCAGATATGCCTTTTCACTAGAATGTACAAAGTCTAAAGTATCTAAATCTCTTTGGTGATGAATCTTTAAAAATGATAAAGTTTGTTGTACAAGTTCCCATTTATTTTCTAACCCTTTGCAAGTAGGATTCCCTAATAATTCTAGGGTTTTTTCCAAATAAAACTTGGCGCTTTCATAATTTTCAGGTTCGAATATTAATGACTCACCCATTTTCAAATATGCATTAAGTTTTGGTAGCGAAAAAAAATCATCCCATTCTAATTCATCTAATATATCTCGACATGTTAAACGTGACTTGTCTATTTCTCCACCTTGTAAAGAAGTAACAGCAATCGCTTCTTTATATCTCAAAAACAGACACTCTTTTATAAACTTATTTGTTATATCATTGATTTTATCGTTAACTGTTTTTAATCTCTTGTACAAACTTTTGTAATTCCCAGACTGATATTGAGCTTGGCATAATAAAATTTCTATCAGTATTTCCATTTCAGTTGTTTTAACACTTTTGCTTTTTTTGCGTAATAATTCAAAGTATGCAGAAGCTCTCAACCCTTCATGATATCTTTTATAAAGAATCTCATATACTTCAGCGAACTCTTTATTTTCATTTACTTCAGAAATAATTTCTTGATCTATAATTCCTTTCAACAAGTCGAACTTTCCTCTAAGAGCAAGATCTTCCATAGCCTCTCTTATATTTTCAGGTTTAGGATCTGTCTCTGATATATATTGGGAAACAATTTTTGATTGTGAAATTAAATTTTTCTTTAATAAAATAAGCGTCTTTGAAAGATAGCCAAAGCTTATATCATTAGTCCCTTTAAAAACTTTGGTTACAGTAGCTGGCTTAACACCCCAATAATCAGCTAACTGTTTTTTCCTAAATCCAGCTACATACAATTCTCCTTCAATTACATTTAAAACTTTCCACACTTCTTGTTCCTCCCTTTGGACCAAAGACGCTTCGCTCTTTTCCTCAAATTCTAAACAGGAAATTCATACCATAGTAATGATTTAGTAATATCGGCATGTTATAATGTAAATGTTACTCATGAAGTGACCGGAAATAGACTTATGGCAGATGTTCCCCTGGTGAGTCGGGCGAACGGTACAAGAGTGTTGCGAGCACTACTTGTACACGCTGTGAGTCTTTTTTTCGTTCCAGTTATTTCGTTTATAATAACATAAATTTCCCAAAATTCGGTCATGGAGTTACCTGACAATTGTTGAGAAAGTTTAAAAAACGCTATATAGCAACGTTCCTCGTGCTCGATGGAATAAAATATGTAATTATGCATTTTTTGTTTTGAGATCTTATATCCAATCATAACCGTAAAAATTAACATATTTTTGCTAACAAAAAAAGAGAGCACAATGCTCTCTTTTTTTATATCCCTGTTCCTGGGTCTTTCGTGTAGCCTGCACCTAGATCATACATACCCATTTCCCCGCCTGGCCCAAGGTCTTGTGATTTTTTTGAGTAAAATAACATAATTACCATCCTCCTGGATCAGTCGAATTTTTCAAACCTCCACCACCAGGTTCAATCATCTTATGTCCACCTGGTTCCTTTTCATAGCCAGCGCCGCCACCACCTGGGTCATATGATAACGGACTTCCACCTGCACCGCCTGGGTCTTTTATGTAACTGTTCATTCCGCTATTCCCCCTTTGTTATACACCTGTACCTGGACCTAAAATCGATTTCCATCCTGTTCCAGGTTCTTCGTTGCATTTCCAACCACCACCGCCTGGTTCGTTATGCCAACCTACACCAGGATCAGTTACTCTGTGCCCACCAGGGTCCTTTGCAAATTCTCCCATATTCTCCCCTCCTCTCTTCATCTGAATCTACTAATATTCTACTATTATTTAACATCAACTGACAATCATATCCTATAACTGAATTTGTTCATATATGGTAAAATGTATCCATCGCTGATATGTCCAAACATGTAATTTTCATAGCAGCAAAATTACAACTAGACTTATACAACATGATTCAAAACAAATGAAGGAGTGTTTTAAGTGAAAGGACATATTCGAAAAAGAGGAAATAAGTATTGTATTGTTATTGATATCGGTCCTGATCCGGAGACAGGAAAAAGAAGACAGAAGTGGTTTTCTGGATATAATACAAAAAAAGAAGCACAGGCTGATGTCGCGAAAAAGATTACAGAGTTGAATGAAGGGACATTTATAGAGCCATCTAAAGTTACTTTAAAGGACTACCTAAATCATTGGCTAGAAATTAAAAGTATGAGCATAGAAGAGAGTACCTTTGCTTGCTATAGGGCATTTATCAACCAACATGTTATACCTAGTATAGGAATGATTTCGCTCCATAAATTAAATGTTATGCACATTCAAAAATGTTATAAATCCTCTATAGATAAAGGTATTACAAACAATTCCATTCTGCTTATGCATAGAATTTTAAAGAGTTCTTTAAATCTAGCTGTAAAACAAAATGTTATTTCTCGAAATCCAGCTGCTTTTGCTGAGATACCAAAAAAAGAAAAAACCTCTATCCAGACTTGGACAGAGGAAGAAGTAAAAAAGTTTCTATTGCATTCACAAGAATCACCATATCACATTGGATATCTACTTGCAATAACTACGGGTATGCGTCTGGGAGAAGTTCTAGGCTTAAGATGGCAGGACGTGGATTTTGAAAAACATACTGTTACAATAAATCAAACATCTGGTCATAACAATAAAATCAAAAAAACGGCAAAAACAAATTCGTCAAAACGCACAATTCCTGTGCCTAAAGAAACAATAGAATCCTTAAAAAAGCATAAGATTACAATTAATAAAGAGAAATTAAGATTTGGTTCTGCTTATCAAGATTTGGATTTAATTAATTGTAATGAGTTTGGAATGGTTATAAAAAGAGCAACTTTCAGAAATCATTTCATTAGAACGACACACAATGCAGGCATAAAAGAAATTAAATTCCATGACTTAAGACACACACACGCAACCATACTATTAAAACAAGGAGTTAATGCTAAAATTATCAGTGAAAGATTAGGTCATACAGATATTTCAATGACATTAAATGTTTATTCTCATGTTTTACCGAACATGCAAGAAGAAGCTGTTAAAAATTTTGGTAAAAGCATCTTTGGATAACTTATGTTTGCAAAATGTTTGCATTTCATAAAAATAAGTCAAACAAACGTTGTTATATCAAGGTTTATTTGACTTATTATCTTATATTGTTGATAAAACCTCCTAATCCCTACAGATACTTTTAATAGCGGAATATTCTCACCTCCACGAGTTACGTATTCAAACCGATATACATAAGAGAAATAATCATGTGTTTCTTCATCTTTAATTGGCTCAGACATCGCTTCAGAAACATGTTGTGATCGCAGTGGTGAAAAATATATTTCTTCCTCATTTTTATTTTCCATACGTAAAGGCTGTTCGCAAAAAATATGAGTAATTAGAGCTGGTACCCATTTAGAAAACGTTTTTTTATCATGTAATGCTGGTAAATTACTAATTAAATCATACTGCCATTCTAAATGTGGTGGATCTATTAATTTATTAGGTTTCCAATCATGAATAACCTCATACCAGCTTTGGAAAATATAGTCTAACTGTTCTTGTTTCATTGGTTCTTTTGCTACAATCCAGGGCGTATCTTCCTTTAATATATATGGATTATGCTGAATGAATAATATATCAGAAAACATTTCATACAATCTTTCATTTACAAGTTTTAATTTGCTCGTTAATAAAAATGTTCTATAATGTATCTCTACAATCTCAAGCCATTCAATAGGAAAATAAATATACGATACTTTCTCATTATAGAGGGGTTCTACTATATTTTTAAATGCTAATAACTGTAATTTTTCCATATTATTAATACTTCCTCTCTTAATTTATATTGATCATGAGTAATACTAGAAAAGATACCAATTTTTTAAGCATTAACGAATCAATTTTTAACCAAGCACATTAAAGGAAATAGCTAAATTACATTTGATTATACAAATAAAACATTATTAAAATCAAATTAATATAAAGTAACTATTAACATATAACTACCTCCTTATGGGACTTTATATTATAAAATCATTATAATGAATTATTATATTTTTTATCTATGATTTACAAAAAAATTACAGAAACTAAATATAATAAAAGGTATCGCCTCTTTATATAGCGATACCCTTTATACACTCTTAATTAAATAACACCTTTAACTTCTTCATTCACCGGCCATTTTTCTAATGTATATGCCATTTCCCAAAATGAATATTCATATTGACTACTAAAAATAAAATGTTGTCTCATACGATTACGGTCTGCCTCTGTTACTTTTTCAGCGATCGTATCTAATCGTGTGATTTGCTCTTCTACTAGAGTACGGAACCAATCAGATCCATATGCAGAAATCCATTCTTGATAAATTGGCTCTTCTGGTTGACATTCTTTTAATCGTTCACCGATTTCATAATATAACCAATAACAAGGTAAAATAGCCGCAATAATATCTCCTAAATGCCCTTCATAAGCTGCACGATACATATGAGATGTATATGCATATGCAGTTGGCGCAGGAATAAAATTATCTTTTTCTTCTTTTGTAATCCCTAATTTCTTTGCGAAATTCTCATGTAATGATAACTCAGCTTCATACGTATTTTGTGCATGGTGTGCCATACGAGCTGTCGTTTCTAATTCAAGAGCCTTTGCAGCACCTAACGTTTGTACTCTAGCAAAATGACTCAAATAATAAGAATCTTGAAGCACATAATATCGAAAACTAGCTAAATCTAATGTTCCTTCGCCTAGTTTTTTTACAAAAGGATGGTTAAAACTTGCTTCCCAAATTGAATCTACTTCTTTACGTAATGATTGTGAAAAAGTCATTTAATCCCCTCCAAATAATGTAAAAAATATACGTATTTATCCACAATTATTAAAGCTGTAAAATAAAAAAACTTTCTTTACAGGCGTAAAGAAAGTGAAATTGACAGTATTTATTCGTTAAATAGCAACGTCTTTCCCACTTCCCTACGCTGGCATTAACCAGATCAGGTACTAAGAGTCTCAAAATTTCATCTGATCTCAGCCTATAAGAGGCCCCCCTAGTGGACAAATATTTAGTTGTCGTATTGTAATTATCATAGCATAATTCGTGGAACTGTCAAAAGAATTAATTACATAACTACCTTAAAAACCTTCTTCTTTCCTTACTTTTAATGAAGTTTCAATTATCATATCTAATAGTTTGCTATAATTAATTCCCGCTGCTTCCGCACTTTTTGGCAGTAAACTTGATTGTGTCATCCCTGGTAATGTATTAACTTCCATTACATATGGAATTCCTTCCTTCACCATCATATCAACCCTTGCATAAACACTACATTTTAATGCTTTATAACAAGCCAGTGACGCTTTATTTACACGTTCCTTTATTTCAGCTGGAAGTTCGATAACTTCTTCAACTGTACTAGTATCATCATATTTTGCATTGTAGTCAAAGAACACAGCAGCATGTCGAATCGAAATGATAGGTAACTGTTGCCCATCAAAAATTGAACATGTAATCTCGTCACCTTTTATATACTTCTCAATTACTACTTCAGAATCCCATTCGAATACAGTTTCCAGCATAGAGGTTAATTCATTTTTATCATAGACAATCTTAACTCCAACACTTGAGCCGCCAGAGTTTGGTTTTACCACTAACGGAAATCCTAATTTATCTAACTCCTCAAGCTTTAGATCCTCCATTTTTGTAAGTTCAATCCAATCTGGTGTTTCTACTCCTTCATAACGCAAAATCTTTTTCGAAATATTTTTGTCCATACATATACCGCTAGATAACATATTGCTACCGCTATAAGGAATACCTAAACTCTCTAGCGTCCCTTGAACTGTACCATCTTCTCCGTACTTTCCGTGTAATGCTAGCAATGCAAAATCAATGTCTTTCGCTTTTTCAATTAAATCCATTTTTTCATTTAACGTAATTGGAACGATTTCATATTTACTCTTATCTAAATGTGCAATCATTTCATTCCCAGTCATAATTGATACTTGTTTTTCAGAGGATACTCCTCCCATAATAACGCCAATTCTCATTTTCTCAACTCCAAGTTTCATTTTTTAAAGTTTCACCAATTATTTGAATCCCGCTAACAATTTCCTGTTCTTTCAAACGTGAAAATCCTAATCGGAATGTGTTCGCTCCTCCTCCATCAGAGTAAAAAACATCTCCAGGAGAAAACGTAACTCTTTTCTCATAACACTTTTGTAAAAGTGTGCGGGCTTGAATTTTTTCTTCCAACTCTATAAACAAATGAAGTCCACCGTCTCCAGTCATTCTTTTAAACGGAATGTACTGATTACACGCCCCAACAGCTAACTCATATTTTTTCTTATAAACAGATCTTGCTTTTTTTAAATATTTTTCAAAATATCCTTCATGTAAATATTGAAACAGAACAGCTTGATCTAACGTAGATGTGTGAATGGTTCTGGCTCTTTTAACACTTTCTAAATAATGTATCAGTTCTTTATCTGCAATGATCCAACCTACACGTAAACCAGGGAAAAGTACCTTTGAAAAGCTACTAATATAAATCACATTATTACCAGCCCCTGCAAAAGTTAATAATGGCGATAAATGTGAACCCGAATAACGTAATTCTTCATTAAACCCATCCTCTATAATAGGGATCTTGTATTTTGAAAATAACCTCATCAATTCCGTTCTTTTCTCCGAACTCGTAACAATACCAGTTGGATTATGATAAGAAGGGATTAAATACGCGAAATCAAAATCCTTTTCACGCAAACTTTTTTCTACTTCATTCGTATCAATACCATCATCATTCATATTAATTCCATGAACTTCAAGTCCATGTAAACGAAAAAGCTTCAATGCAGCATGGTGAGTTGGGTTCTCACAAATAACACGCCCTGATTTCTTCGATAAAGAAGATAACACAATATCTAATCCTTCTGTAAATCCATTTGTAATTAGAATATCTTTGTTCGAAATATCTACACCTTTCATTTCCATGTAATGAAGTAAATAATTCATTAACGGTCTATAACCTTTTGCATATCCGTAGTTCAATACGATATCCCCTTCAATGGACATACGAGTAAGAAAAGCTCTTTTGAAATTTTCAACATCAAATAGCTTTTCGTCCGGGGCTATACTATTAAAAACAATCATTCCTTTTTCCCAGCGAACTCCATGCTTCATTAAGTCTAATTCATCCGCTAATATGGTAACTGTATTAAGTTTATTTTTCCAATCTATTTCAACAGACGAGGTGTTACTTATATCCACCTTCGCAACGAAATTTCCTTTTCCTTTAACTGCATAAATGAGTCCTTCTTGTTCTAAATCCGCATATGCAGAGAGTACTGTATTTCTGCTCACTGATAATAATTCACTCAGTTCCCTTGTTGATGGGATTTTTTGGTCCCCCAACAAATGCCCTTTCATAATCATCTTTTTTAAATAATCCTTTAATTGAATATAAACGGGACGATCTTTTACAACTTTAAAATCTTTAAACAATTTCTTACCCCCTGCAATTATTTTTGCATATTTATTTCATTCTCAAAAGGTCCACTACATATGTATTTTTTATTAATAGCGGTACGGTTATAAAGCCTATAAATCATTTCGATATAAATTGATTACATCTTTTAAAGCAGCTGCTGCAGCTCCGCGTGGATTAGAAGCTCCACCAATTGTAGTGACTTGTCCCATTGTATCTGTAAAGAACGTAATTCCTTTTTCCGTGCCATTTATATTTGCTAACGGATGTTCTTTCTCTAAATTACAAGGTTGTACACTAAGGTTTACTTTTCCATTATCATCTTTATATGCTGATGCAATTAATTTAATTGATTTATTTTGTTCCTTTGCATTTTGAATTTGTTGCGTTGTAACGTGCTCTATTCCGTTTATTTTTATATCTTTGAGTGAATAATCGTTTCCCATTAAACTATTCGTCAAAAGTAATAATTTACAAGCGCTATCCATCCCGCTTATATCTAATAACGGGTTAGTCTCCGCAATTCCTTTATTTTGTGCTTCTTGCAATGCTTCTTCAAACGTCTTATATTCTTCATGCATCTTTGTAAGAATATAATTTGTTGTCCCGTTCAATATTCCTTCTATTTTTTCAATATGGCAACCTGCTAAACTTAGTTGTCCAATGTCTAATGTCGGTAACGCCGCGGCAGTTGCACCGCTATATCGAATGCGTGAGCCTGAAATACGTGCTGCTGTATTCAGTTCACTCCAAGCTGTAACAAGTGCACCTTTTGAAATAGCTACTATATCCATTTGATTTTCAATAGCTTGTTTCATATACTGTTTCCCTGGATTTCCATTTTTAAGATTTGTAGCAGTTGATTCAACCAATACAGTACCATTTATATTAATCGTTCCGCGTTCCTCTGGATAATGTTCGATATATTTTTCAATTGCAGCAGAACCATCACCATACGTCAATAAATCATTAATCTGCAAACCTTTCCCGTTATGTATTGCAATATTTCTTCCTATCACTCCAATAACAACTAAGTCAATTCCATATGTTTCATTTATATATAAATATTTTTCATTTAATAATTTTATAAACTCTCTTCCTACTGTCCCATATCCTGATAATACAATTTGAATTTTCATAATATCCCCCCATATTTTTATACCAAATCCCTCTTTCAATATAATATAAAGCGCCCTCGAATTCCATCGAGAGCGCTTTATATTATCTATTTCGGTAGACGTGATAATTTTCCAACAATTGTTCTATAAAACTCTTGAATGTTAGAAAAACCTAACGTGTCTGAAACACTAAGCCCTACCATATCAAGATGGTCCCAATTTGCTTTCGTTTCAATATGATTCCATTTTCCAATTTGTAAAGACTCATTATTATTTACAAAAGTATTAGACGCAGGCGCAATCATAGAATTTGTATTTACTACACCATCGTTTTGCCACCAAGAAGTATCTATTAATGGTCGGTTTTCTTCATATCTTGCATAAGAGCCTAAGAAGAATGCATTCCCCATTAGCACTTTATTCATTGTTATATGCGGTAGATGCAAACCTGTGATAGGTGCTGCTTGCGATGCATGTCCACTATAGGATAAGTAATATACATCCGATTGCGTCTTTACCCAATTATTTAACTCCTTTGCTCCATCAGTACTTAAATCCCATTGACTAATATCTTTTGTATTCTCCCAAATTGAACTATTTAAAATACGATCAGTATATTGGAAAAAGGACTCTCCAGCATATTTTTTCATACCCCATTGATCCAATTTAAAATCATATAATGTTAAATTATTGTTTCCTCCTAAGCTTGCAGCTGTAATGAGAAAATCTTTAACGAATGGCAATAGAAGACTCCCGTCTGCAAGTGTTGTCCCATTATGAGGAGTTGCTAATGTTGTAACACTATGAACATACGATTTACCACCTTCAAATAGTGGTGATATCTTTGTGTTCGGATGATTTTTCATATAATTTTTTTCTTCATAACTTCCTTCTTTTAATAGCTGTACTAATGTTCTCGTCGTTTGTCCTCCCATACTATGCCCAACTAAATGAACTTTATTTGTTTCACTCCAATTCGGTGCAAAACCACTATATGTTCTACCAAAACGATTATGTCCATGTTTCTCAGCATGTGCCGCACCATAATCTACTGTTCCACCGTTAATTTGCGCGTATAATTCACATGCACGGTCCCAATTACTAGAAACAGGGCCAACAGCAGCCGTATGAACTGTATAACCATTTCTTTTTAAGTCTTCCTGTATATCATGAACACCACCCCAATATTTTACCCCTAGCATTTCTTCCCTACCCCATCCAGCAAATCCATTCACTAAAATGATAGGATAATTATTTTGTTGTCTCTCTTCAGCGTAAGTTGTTTTCGCTGCGAATGAACAAACAGTCACTAATGTAAAAAAACATACTTTTAAAAATAAATTCCCCATACTTTCTCCCCCTAATTAAACGCTTTCATTTTTCTGTGAAAAAGATTGACACAATCAGTTTTTAACTTAAACATAATGTAAAGTATTTTATATACGTTGTATATATAGAAAACATATACAAATGTTGATAAATATTAATTCTAGTAAGCAGTTACTTTTTATAACACAACTTGTAAATCTGATTATTTGAATTTATAATTAAATATAGTTTCCTCATGTTAAATGGATTTAAAAATCATAAGAAAACTAATTTCATTGCTTGAAAAGGAGGAAAAAAGCATGCAAGTCGGATTAAACATTCATACATTAGCTCAACCTTCTAAAATAACCCCATCTAATCTTGAGCATAATACTATCTCTTCTACTAAGCATGAAGATAAGAAATCTAATGATCTAATCAAATTTGATATTCGTACATCTGAACAAGAAATGAAACAAGCGGATCATAAATTTAGCGAATTAGACTTATGGAAAATGCTAAAAGACAAAGGTGTACCTTTATGGATGATTTTAGAAATGTTACAGAAATTTCGTAAAGAAAAGGAATCTCAAAATGGTTCGGTTCAACATTCAAATGCGATTGAAGAAACGAGCGAGACTCGATTAAATGAAGTCATGTAAACTATGTTATCTGAATGGTCTATAACTAAAAAGAGTTCAAGGTTGATAGAAACTTTATCAACCTTGAACTCTTTTTTAAGATTTTTCTTCAATCGTTAAAAACTGAACTGATACTTCTCCCTCAAAATCTTTAATTAGCTTTCTTACTTTTACATTTTCATTAACCAATGTATTATCTGTCGACATTTTAGGTTTTTCGTCACCTAAAGATTTTTTTAATTGAAGAAGATGCATTTTTGTTTCATTTGCTTTTATTTCCTTATATATATTATTTTTGGATACAATCACATACCATTGCGTTGGATAATTACGCTTGTTACCTATCCAAGCGTCACTATTGTATATGACAGGGACCTCTTTTCCTTCTAATTTAATACTTTTCAAAGTCTTTTCGTCTTCTTGTGCAAACAGTAGAGAACCCTCTTTTGGGAATTTCGGTAACGTATTTACAGGCATAAAATTGGAGCCATTATCTCGTTTACGGAAAACTTTAGCTTTAATCAATGCTTGTGCTGTAGACTCATTTAAAATTAATACCTGTCCGTTTCCATAAGTACCTGTTTTCACAGAAAACACTTCATTTGCTTTCGTAATTTCCTGATAACGATTAATAATTGGTGAGATTTTATTTTCATTTCCAATGATTAATAAACCGTTTGCAGGAAATGGATTCTCCTTTTTAGAACATGCACTAAAACTTATTAATAGTAGTATCGTTAACATAAAAATAGTTAAAGTTCTTTTCATCGCGTTTCCTTTCATCATACAGTTCATTTTTTCCACATACTTTAATGTAGTCTTACAAGCTAATAAACTCTATTGCTCCATAACCTTATAAAGCTTTTGCAGGTAACGCCAACGGGTTATAAAGAAATATAATACTTGTATACATATAAATGAAATTAAAATAACGATAGAGCTATTAATTATAGAAAAATCGACTAATTGCTGTAATGCCGTATAAGCGACTACAGTATGAATCACTGCAACAACAATCGGTAAGAAGAACATTAATAATAACTGTCTCGTTACAATTTTCTTTAATTCTCGTTTACTTAATCCCATTTTCGAAATCATTTTATATTGCTGTTGATCGCGATCCAAATCAGTATATAATCGGAAATAAATAAAACTAGCAGCGAATGTGAAGAAGACGATTCCGACTAAAACACTTGCCATAAGTAATAATCCATTCGTTTGCTTTGCACTTAACAAATCTATAGTTAAAGCCCGAAATTGAAAATTACCTACTCTAGTATCTTTCTCAAATCTACTAATTAATTCGTTTGAAATTCCCTTCGTTTTCATCCAATCGTCTACAACAAATCCGTAAGTACGATATTGAATGTCTTTATTAACTGGGTCACTAGTAAGAGGTATTCCATCATATACCTGATCTTTAACAGCGATATAAATAGTTCTAGAATCATGTGGTAAAACTAAATTTTCTACGGCTTTTTTCACATGAAATGTCTTTGTCCAATCTCCTTGAATGACTTCTATATTCTTTTTATACTCGCCATTTTTAAATTCTTGTTTTTGTGATACGACTCCAGGAATTAATAAAATTTCATCTTCTTTTTCGATTGTTTCTTGTTGATAGCCTAGTGCTTTAGCAAGATCGTTATATTCACTTAACTTCATTACATCTACACCATTTTCCGTGTATATATATGAAGATGAAGCCATTCGATACGGAATATTAGCATCAGAAAGGTGTTTTTTTATAATAGAAAGATTTTTATTTAATACTTTGTCGTTATCAAAACTTCCATACAAAAATGTATAGGGATTTGTCATCCTTACCAAATCCCTATTTCCAATTGCAGCTGTTGTACCAATCGCTGTAAATGCAACTGCTGAAACAATAGATACTATAAAAAACATCGTTGCATTATCTTTCATACGGTAAATTAATTCAGAAAATGTTAATATATTTGTTCTCTTTAAAAAGAAAGATTCTCTCCTTTTCGCAAGGTGCAATATATAAACGCTACACTGTGTATATAAAAAGTACGTTCCTATAATTACTAGAAGCACCCCTATTCCAAGCGTAATAAAATTAGTACTTGGGATAAAGCGAAATACTGAAAAATATCCATACCCTATACTAATTAAAGAAAGTAGCGATAATAAAATTGATGCTTTCGGTTCTGGCTTTGGCTTTTCCTCTGCTTGTATAAGTTCCACAAGTTCTGTTACTTTTATCATTTTAAATGTAACGAGCGAAACAATTAAAAATAATAAAAGAAATGTGATGACTGTTAATAATACGGCCTGCACTGGTATATAAAAAGGCAAACCATTACTAATCATTAATACACTTGCGCTTATCAATAAAACTAGTTTAGAAAATACGAGTCCAATTAGAATTCCTATACAAATTGAGCCAAGTCCAATCAACATATTTTCAATTAATAATAATTTCTTAAGCTGTCTCATTGACATACCTTGCATCATTAATATCCCAAATTCTTTCTTACGCGTTTTTAAAAATGAACTAACTGAATATAGAATGAAGAAAAATGAAAATACAAAAATCAAGCCTTGCGAAACTGAAAATCCCAATGTACCAAATGCACTTATTGTTGCACTTGTCGATTTCAACTCACCTTGTAAATCAGGATGAAATAATAAAAGAGCATACGTAAAGAAAATCATAATAGAAAATGCACTACTTAAAAAATGAGCTGCATATGTACGCTTATTACGAAAAATATTATTAAATGCGAACTGACGAAAAGTCATGCCTTTTCCCTCCTAACAAAGAAAGGACATCCATAATCTTTTGATAAAATGCTTGCCTACTTTCACCACAATAAATTTCGTTATATAGTTGACCATCTTTAATAAATATGACTCTGCTGCAAAAACTCGCTGCATACGGATCATGTGTAACTAACATCATCGTAGCTTTTTCTTCTTTATTCAAAGTATCTAGCATCTCCATTACATCATTTGAAGATTTAGAGTCTAAATTCCCTGTTGGTTCATCTGCAAGTAATAATTGCGGCTTATGAACAATTGCACGAGCAATTGCTGTTCTTTGAGCTTGCCCCCCTGAAATTTCAAAAGTTCTTTTACTCAATATATCTGTAATATTTAATTTCTCTGCAATTTCTACAACTCGTTTGTTCATTTCTTGTACAGAAACACCATCTAATGTCATCGGCAATACGATATTTTCCTTTACTGTAAGTGTGCTAAGTAAATTAAATGATTGAAAAACAAATCCTAATTGTTTCCTACGGAATAAAGCCAAATTATCTGATGTCAACTGGAAAGGATTTGTACCATTTATTAATATTTCTCCCGATGTTGGAGAGTCGATAGTAGATACCATATTTAATAACGTTGTTTTCCCGCTCCCTGATGGCCCCATAATCCCTATAAATTCACCTTCTTGAATTGATAAATCAATATCTACCAATGCTTTAAAAGGTACTTTCCCTTTATATACTTTACTAATACTTTTTGCATGTAGAATTTCCATTTATATTCTCCCTTCATTTGCACTTCTCACAATATAGTGTAAATGAATTGTCTTATAGCACATATTGATTCATCTTTCATTTATCTTACACGCTTGTAAGATTTCTAAAAAAACTGATAACAAACCTGTTTTCAAACTATAATTAACGATTATTAATATTGTAATATCTATATAGTAGTATAAAATACAACGCTACTTATTTCTAGTTGCCAGGACACCTTGTAAGCCTATTAAAAATATAAATAAAAGTGGGTTTAAGAAACGATTATCATCATTAAAAGTTGCTGTATTCCTTGTATTCTTTATTAGCAACATAAAATATATTATAAAGAATAACTATAGAACTTCAAAACGATGAATAATAACTTATAATTCATAAGTATAATCCAAAAGTAAATAGTACATAAAAAAGCTTAGAGCTTTAGCTCTAAGCTTTTTTAAAATCATTTCATTCCATTATAACTCCTTTTAAAGAGCAATATTTTTTATCCACTCTGATTTGCTCAATAAATAATGATTATATAGTTGGTTTTCTATCGTTTGTTGGCTCATATAAGTAAATCCACATTTTTCAATAACTTTATTTGATGGTACGTTGTTAATTAAAGCAATTGCGTTGAGGACATCTACATTTGTATTTTTAAACAAATAATCAATTAACCCTTTAGTCGCTTTCGTAGCGTAACCATTGTTTTGATACTCGCTTGAAATAGCATACATTATTTCTCTATTTGGTGAAGGGAGTTCTTCTTTAATGCTTGTGCAGCACCATCCAATAAATTCATTTGTATCTTTATTAAATATTCCTAGCTTTAATATATGATCATCTATGTTACATGTATTTTTCACTGCATTAAGAAATGCTTTATTTGCTGGTATTTCATCATTAATAACCCAGTCAATCCTTTGTTCTTTCGTTGATTTCCAGTCTGGTAAAAACTGTTCTATTTCCGGTTGATTCGATATTTTATAAATACTCTCCGCATCTTTGATAGTAAACTCTTGCAAGTATATATCTCCACAGTCTATTCTAAATAAATTAGTCGAACTCTCTTCTCCCATGTTAATCCCCCTTAATTACATTAAAGCGCCTTAATCTGCTTCGTAAGTTCTATAAATCGTTCATCAAGTTCTTTATATTCTTTATCGTTAGAAGTTAAAAAGCTTAATTTACCTAATACTTCTTGTCTCTCTGTTTCTAATGTTAAACGTAGCTCTTCAATATCATCTCTTGTTTTAATAAGTTCCTCTAGCTGCTTTTGTATCATATTATTTAAAAACACGAGTTTCGTGTTAGTTGTTTTCTCCAGAAAATATCGATCGTGAGAAACTATAACGAGTGTTCCATTATACTCAGCTAATGTATTTTCAAGCTGTTCACGTGAAGGAAGGTCAAGGTGATTCGTCGGTTCATCTAAAATAAGTACATCTTTTTCATCTAAAATATAAGCCATTAACTTGCATTTTACTCGTTCTCCCATACTCATATGCTCAATCGGCTCTTTCCATTGAGAAGCTTGGAATCCTAAATGTTTCATTAAACTTTGGACTTTTCCTCTTTCTTCAAATGTCTCTTTAAAAAATAAATCTTCTGGTGTTTTATCTAGTGGTAAATCAAATACTTCTTGTGTTAAATAACCGATGTTTGCAGATGGTGAAATCCATACTTCTCCTTGTACAGTTTCCGTTCCCATAATCATCTTCAGTAATGTTGTTTTCCCACAACCGTTTGGTCCAACAATCGCAACCTTCTCACCGTGCTGGATTGTAAAATTAACGTTTTCAAATAATGTCTTTCCATGAAAGTCTTTTTTTAATTTCTTTACTTCTAAAAAGCGTTTTCCTACTTTTTTATTCGCTTGAATAGAGAACTCCACTGAATACTCTTCTTTCAGACGTTCTACTTTCGTTTTCTCCAGCTCTTTTTCGAGACGTTTTCGTTTTGACTTCACTTGCGCATCCATTCGCTTCGCTTTTACACGATAAAACTCTTTAACTCCTTCTTGTTTTGTAGACTGTGCGTGTGCCTTTTGTGACCATGAACTTAATTCTTTTATATGTGTTTCTACTTGTTCTATCTTTTTTTGTTGTTTTTCATATTCACGCTGCTGCGTCATTCTTTTATGCTCACGTGCTTTCATATAACTCGTATAATTACCGATATGGTCAATTAATTTCTTATCCTCAATTGACCATATTCTAGTTGCGACAACATCTAAAAAGTATCGATCATGCGATACAACGATAACTGTACCCTTCATATTTTTTATTTGCTTAATGAGAAATTCCGTACTCATCTCATCTAAATGATTTGTCGGTTCATCTAATATTAATAAATTAGGATTTCCGGCAAATCCTTTTGCTAGTCGAACTTTCAGCTTTTCACCACCACTTAAAGTAAGAAAATCGTTCGTTGGCACGCCCCATTTCGCAAGAAGTTCTGCTTCTTTTGCAATCATATCATTACTAATAAAAGATTCTATTTCTTGTTCAACATAT
Source organism: Bacillus sp. FSL E2-0195 (assembly GCF_038003645.1). Taxonomy (NCBI): domain Bacteria; kingdom Bacillati; phylum Bacillota; class Bacilli; order Caryophanales; family Bacillaceae; genus Bacillus; species Bacillus sp. FSL E2-0195. Next base: position 2,690,113 of record NZ_JBBOPN010000001.1, read on the forward strand.
GCCGTTGTCATATTCATTTGCTGCCATTCAACAATCCCTTTTGATGGCTCAATCTTCCCATTTATTAATTGAAGTAACGTTGATTTACCGGCACCGTTTTTACCAATTAATCCGATAACATCCCCTTGTTTAACTGTCACATTCATTTTCTCTAACAAAGTATTTTCCTTTATTTCAACATAAACATCATTTAATTTTAAAAGTTCTTTCATAATACCGATCCCTTTCATTAAGGGAGAATAAAAAAATCCTCCCAAATAAATTTGGCAGGATTAGTCATTAAAATATTTATACCCAAATAAGCTATTGTACAACATAAATAGCAATACCGTTGTATGGAAATTGGGCAGACTAATCCTATTTTTTAGAAATTGAAATTTATTTAATTTCAACATTTAAAAATAAGATTAGTTAATCATCGTCCACCCATCAATCCTTTCCGTCATAAGTAACCATATTGTACCATACTAGTATGGTATGAGTAAATGCAATTATATGTGCTGTCATAAAGATTACTGTCTTCTAGGTCTATTTATCATTTCTTAACTTCATATTGAACAAGCATAAATTACATTTGTTGTACTAATTTCTTTAGATTTCCCTAGTAATAAACTTCTAAGTACTCCCTCTTATATAATTTTTATATAAATTTATGATTAATTATATATTATACATACTACATTTCAGTTCTTATAATAAAGTTATCATTTTTAAGGAGGGATTCTACAATGGAATTTAGCAAACTAGGAAACAGTGGATTAACAGTAAGTAAGATTGCATATGGGAACTGGATAAACCATGGCGGGAAAGTAAATGAAGATATTGCAAATGATTGTGTGAAAGCCGCACTGGATGTTGGAATTACAACGTTCGATACTGCTGATGTTTATTCGGACACGATAGCCGAGGAAGTACTTGGCCGGTCTTTGAAAGGTATACGACGAGAAAGTATAGAACTATGTACAAAAGTATGCCATCCGACCGGACCTGGAAAAAATGATCGTGGATTATCGAGAAAACATATTATAGAAAATTGCAATGCATCGTTACAGCGGTTGCAGACAGACTACATTGATGTCTATTATGCACATAGATTTGACTCAACAACTCCCCTTGAGGAAACGATGTTAGCTTTTGCTGATCTTGTAAGACAAGGTAAAGTCCTTTACTTAGGCGTAAGTGAATGGACATCAGAACAAATTACCCGCGGTGCAGCACTTGCACGAGAATTGAACATTCCACTTATCGCTAGCCAACCTCAATATTCGATGTTGTGGCGTGTTATTGAAACTGATGTAATACCAACCGGTCAACGTGAGGGGCTTGGTCAAGTTGTTTGGTCTCCCCTTGCACAAGGTATTCTCTCAGGAAAATATCAACCTGGTAAACCCTTGCCGACTCAATCACGTGCTAATTCAGATGCTGGTAAACCATTTTTCCACAAACTCGTGCAACGTTGGATGAGTGATGATGTACTCACTGCAATTCAGAAACTCAATCCCATCGCGCAAGAAACTAATCTTACCCTACCACAACTCGCAGTTGCTTGGGTACTACAAAATCCAGCTGTTTCCTCTGCAATTATTGGCGCTTCAAACCCGGAGCAAATAAGAGAAAACGTAATTGCTTCTAGTGTTAAATTGCAACCTGAAATTATGGATCAAATTGATAGCGTACTAAAAGGTTTCGTTGAGTACGATCCGAGTAAAACAGGTTGAATCATCAGTGACTTTAAAATAAAAATAGAAGTTTCCCTTTCCAAATTTCCACTGCCCATCCTATCAAGATGGGCTTTTACTTTTCAAATTCAAATTGTGAAGTCGCATAAACCTCTCTAACAACTGTTAAGAAGTTCTCTAACACGACAGACTTTTCATCTTGTCTCCATCCAACATATAAATTTATTTTCGGTGTATTTTCTTGAATGTCTTTATACATGACACACGATTTTTTATAACTTTCCACCGATGATGGAACGACAGAAATTCCCATTCCTGTAGCAACTAAATTCACAATCGTTTGCATTTGGATCGCCTCTTGAACAATATTTAAACTTACTCCATGTTCCCAAAAGTAACTAATAATTAAATCATAAAAGTTAGTACCGAAATGACGAGGAAATAAAATAAATGGTTCATCTACTAGTTCTTTAATAGAAATATTAGGTAACGAAACTAATGCGTGATTTTCATGTAAAACCAATTTTAAACGTTCTTTAGAACAAACTTCGGAAGACAATATTTCATTATTCTGCTTAGAACGAATAAATCCAATGTGAATTTGTTTTTCATAGAGCGCTTTTATTTGCTGGTCTGTTGTCATCTCGCGTAATATAAGCTGTATTCTAGGAAAACGTTCTCGAAATTTTTTTAATATGTCTATTACGGTTTCTGTAGAATCGACAAAACCGATTATTAAATGTCCTATCTTCCCTTCATCCGCAAGCTGTGTTTCTTTAATAGTTCTATCTACTTGAAGCAATGTTTGCCGCGCACCTTCTAAAAATATTTTTCCAGCATCCGTAAGTTCAACCATTCTTTTTGTTCGATGAAAAAGTTGAACTCCTATTTCTTCTTCTAATTTACGAATTTCTTGACTTAAAGGAGGTTGTGCCATCATAAGACGCTCTGCTGCACGACTAAAGTTTAATTCTTCTGCCACTGTTATGAAATACCTCATTTTACGAATATCCATTTCAATCCCCCAGTCATTATCAATTACCCAAAAAGCACTTTTATTACTAAAAAGCATGTGTATGACTAGTTGTTCTTTTTCCTTTTCAGTTGAGTTTATCTTCTCTTATGTAAATAATTTTACATTCTCAAATTGTATCAGTATTACAAAACAAGGCTAAAAAACTTATCTTAAAAGTTCTTTAGCCTGAATCACTTTTTACACATTAAAAAATATTATTCGTACAACGGTACCTTTACCAACCTCTGAATGGATTCCTACACTATGTCCTAATTGTTTCGTAATTTCATATACAAGATATAATCCCATTCCTGTTGATTCTTTAAAATCTCTACCGTTTTCTCCTGTAAAGAAAGGTTTAAATACTCTTGGTAAATCTTGCTTCGGTATCCCTACGCCACTATCGGTAATTTCAAGTACAACTGTATTACCTTCCTTACATGCTTTCACTTTAATCTTTTCTCTACTACCTGATGAATATTTAATCGCATTCGATATTATTTGTCCAATTAAAAATTGTAACCACTTCGCATCACTTTCTACAGTAATACTCTTATCAATTTCAAGCTCTGGGTATACAAAATTCCGAATAAAAAAGCGTTTATGTTCATGCACGGAATCATTCACTATTTTATGTAGTTGTACTCTTTCTACATAAAAATCTTGTGTAAATGCTTCTAAACGTGCGACATACAGTGCCATCTCTAACCCCTTTTTTAACCTATCTGTTTCCTCATTAATACTTTCAAAACGTGAATCCACTTCATCTTGTGTAATTAATTCTATTACAGATAAAGGTGTTTTCATTTGATGAATCCACTGATTCATAAAGGTTAAATGATCATTATTTTTCCTCTCTTGTAACTGGAGCTGATTTTGATAATGTCGATATTGTACTTCGAGCAAATCTTGGAGAGCAGTAGATAAAACTGCAAAATCAGATTTTTGAACAGATTCATCCAAAGATTGCAACGGATTTGCTAAACGTTCATAAAAAGAACGATGTGTAAAATAACGAAATACTAAATAACTTACCATAAAAAAAGCACCTAAAAACATTGCATATAATGCCGTTGAAATATGATTATGCCCATCAAACCAATAAACTAAGAATATGGCTAGTAGTTGGATCGCAGTAAAACAAATAAGTGGTATATGATCACGTATAAATAACCTTATCATTTTTCCATACCATTATCCCAAGTAATATGTAATCTATATCCAACACTACGAATTGTTTCAATTGCTCCTTCAATTTGTAACGTTTTTAACTTTTTACGCACACGTGTTGTATTTACACTTAATGTATTATCATCAACATAAGATTCACTATCCCATAATTTATTTAATAATACTTCCCTACTCACAACACGCGGATAGTTTTTCATTAACATCTCTAATAAAATGGCTTCGTTTCTCGTTATATCAATCTCTTGGTTCCTAAGTTTTAATACAAGTCTTTCGGGATATAAACTAAGACCTTGTTGCTCAATCATTCGTTCTTCTAGTTTCGGTGCATAGTCTCCATAAGCACGTCTTAAATGACTACGAATTTTCGCCATTACAACTTCATAATGAAACGGCTTCGGAATAAAATCATCGCCACCATTTTCTAACGCCATAACTTGATCCATCGTACCTTCACGGGCCGAAATAAATAAAATCGGACATGTGGAAACCCCGCGAATTTGACGACACCAATAGTAACCATCAAAACTTGGTAAATTAATATCTAATAAAACTAACTCCGGTTGTTCTTCTAAAAATATGTCTAACACATTTTGAAAATCCGTTACAATAATTCCTTGGTAACCGTATTTCGCAACATATGTTGATAATAACTCCGCAATTTTCATATCATCTTCAACAATCATAATTTTAACCATCTCTGAACTCCTTTTTGATCCACAATCTCAAATATACTTATATAAATAAATACTACCTCTTTTCACAAAATCCGTAAAATAGAAAAAGGATACTTTTATACAAAAGTATCCTTTTTCTATTTTTCTTATTTAATATGAAATGCATTTAGAGAAAATCCTAACTTCTCCACATATTCCCTTCCTAGTTCCATCCGCGCCGTTTTTAGTGGATCCACAACTTGGCAAATTTTTAAATTACCTGCTGCTGATAATAAAAGAGTTGCATAAGCTTTAGACATTTCTAATTCTTCATGTAAAAATGTCACCATATTACGTACAGCACGATTCGCTGCATCATCTAGCAATTTCTCTGAAGCAATCGTCATTATTTTTTCTTTTTGAATAGCCAATGGTAATGGCCATTTCTTTCCTTTTATAGTCTGAACAGTTACAGTTACCTCACCAGCAACCTCTACTCCACTAACACCAATTTCACCATCACCCATCGCAGCGTGTAAATCACCTAATGCTAAAAGAGCACCAGGAACATTTACAGGTAATAATAATGCTGTTCCTTCTTTAATCTCTTTACAATCCATATTCCCGCCATGATCATGCGGTGTACCACATGAAATACTCTCTTCTTTCGGTGCAGTACCAATCACACCAATCATGGGATTAATTGGAATTTTCAGTTCATTTGAAAATGAAACATGTCCATTATGTATTGGGACAATTTTCACTGTATTTTCATTTAGCTCATCACCCATTACACCTAGGTTCGCACCTGTAGTTAAAACACCCTGCTCTGCGATTTTAATCTTTTCAATCGTTACGACTAATATATCACCAGGTTCTGCACCTTTAATATGTACAGGTCCCGTCGCTGGATTTATTCGATTCCAATCTAATTCTTGAAACACAACATCTTCAGAATCAATTTGATTTTCAAAGCAATCATATGTTTCAAATACAAGACGGCTCCCAATTTCTACTTCAATACATGGATTATTTTCTGGTGACATTGCGTAAATGATATGTTCTTTATGTATACGATGCATAGTACCCCTCCTTTTTCGTTTTTATCTTCTATATAATAATTAGCTTTTATCTGTATAAGCTCCTTTTTAAAATTAGTAGTTATTTTCAAGAAAAATGCACTTAGCTCATTTTGAAACATACACTCTTTACTATAACAGGTAAAGAAAGGTGGTATTACAATGCCCCTTATTCCATACAACGAAAGTGACGTTGATTTACTAGCTCGTTTAATTCGAGCTGAAGCTGAAGGTGAAGGACGACAAGGTGAACAACTTGTTGGCTGTGTTGTCGTAAATCGTGTGTTTTGTGATTGTTTAGATTTTAAACAACTTCGATCTGTGCGTGATGCAGTATATCAAAGCCCTGGCGGATTCGAAGCAGTGCAATTCGGATATTTTTACCAACGCGCCCGTGAATCAGAAAAAGAAATCGCAAGAAAAGTTTTACAAGGTGAATGGCGCTGGCCAGCACGATGGGCTCTTTGGTATTTTCGTCCAGTTGGAGCTTGTCCACCCGAATGGTATAATCAGCCGTTTGCAGGGCAATTTAAAAGCCATTGCTTTTACGAACCAAGTGGTGATGAATGTCCAAAAATGTATTCAAGATAGTAAAAATTAAGCAACGCAAGTACTTATTCTATTGAGTACTTGCGTTGCTTTTAACTATATTTTAGAAATCTAATAATGTGACGAATTTTCTAGCGCCTACCACATGTATTAATAATGGTATACGTGGACCACTTGATTGATTCATAATGAGCCTATATAAAATGGTAAATAATTGTTTTTGATTTTCTTTCATTATTTTTATATTTTCATGATGACAAATCGTATACAATTGCTCCATTAGTTTAGAATGATCGTTATTAGAACGAATTATTTTACAAACTTCTACTAGCCATTTTTTCTGCCGTTCATCTAATGTGTTATAAAACTCCGTATTTTTCTCTTTATTTACCGCAATTAATTTTTTAGATTGAAAGTTTCTTATCCAATACTCAGCACGATTACTTATCGCTATCATTTCAGGTAATGCATAGCTCCTATCTATTTTCTCTAATATATCTTGTAAAATAGATGAATCAAAATTTAATAACGGTAAAGTTCCTGCTACTTGATTAAACTTTGGATACTCTTTAAATCGGCTATCAAGTCTAGAAAGTTTAATTGCATCAAATAAATCTTCATTTTTGAGTGTTTTATTTTCATAACTATCCTTCAATCTCTCATACTCTGTATAATTGCGAATCACATCTTCATCAAGTCCAATATGAAAAGCTGCGCCGGGCCTATATTTTGCAAACATAAAAAGAATCACATCTGGTACATACACTTTTAATAAGTCCCTAGGTGTAATACTATTCCCTGAAGAACTGGACATTTTTTCATGATGCCCTTTAATTCCAATGAAATCATAAGCAATGTATTGAGGGGCTTCACAATTGAATATTTCTCTTGCAATTTCTTTTGATACATTATAACTACCAGTTTCCGATGAATGATCTCTTCCGCCCGGTTCGAAAATAACATCCTCTATCATCCATCTCATCGGCCAATCGATTTTCCAATTCAGTTTCATTTGACTTGTATTTAATATGGATAATTTATTTTGATTTCCACATTCACAGTCATACCTAACTGCTTTTAATACTTCATCAAAATGTGTAATAGTTGTGGCATCTTTCCCGCACCTCTCACAATATAACGTAACGGGATAAAAGTTTTCTCTATCTTCTTCTCGGTGTATTCCTGTTTTAAACCCCATTAAAATATCATATATTTCTTTTCTTTTATACAAAGACTCTAATATGTTTTCGTTATACCTTCCGCTTCTATATTCAGCATGTTGATATATGAATTCCACTTCAATCCCAAATGCTTGGAGCGATTTCTCAAACTCTTTTTCAAAATGCTCTGCGTACGAGTTATGACACCCATACGGATCAGGAATATCACAGTATGGCATACCAATATATTTTGCAAAAGATGGATCAATATTTTTAGGAACTTTTCTAAACCTGTCATAATCATCCCATGAAAAGATAAAACGAGTCTTTTTCCCTAAATCTTGCAGAGCCCTTACAACGAAATAAGTCGTTACTATTTCACGGAAGTTCCCAATATGAACAGAACCAGATGGACTAATTCCAGCTGCACAAACAAAAGTTTCTTTGTTTGGATTTTTTCTAATCAATTCATGTGCTACTTCATACGCCCAATGCATATGTTACTCACCTCAATTGTATTTTTGTTTTCACATTTTCAGTTTTATGCAATAAAAAAACTCCCACCCCCAAGATTATTCATCTTGAGGACGAGAGTTATTAACTTCGCGGTACCACCTCAGTTTGTTAATACGTCACCATATTAACCTCTTCAGGTACGGCAAAATATGCTTATACCCTATCTCTATAACGGGAGAACCCGTCGCACCATCCCTAAATGAATTAGTTCCTTGCGCAGCTCTAAGTCTTTTTTCATTAAGATGTATACCGCTCTTTCTCAGCTACCAGAGCTCTCTGTACGTATTCTTTCTTAACTACTCTTCTCTTCAATGCCATTTTGAATATTAGTTTTTACATATGATAATTTATAACGTATATATTGTCAAATTTTTCTGAACAAAAATATAAAACTACCTAAAAAAACATTTTATCGCTTCTAATTGAATTCTGTGGCTACACTCATCACAACAATATGTCCCTTTCGGTTTCTCTTTAAATCGCTTATATTTTTCACTTCCTTCGTATACTCGGAATATATTTTTACACGAAAAGCAAACAATCTCATAAAACAGCATATGCATTTTCCTCACAGTGTTTATACATTTTTTTAATAACTTGAAAAGGTCTGTTTTCGACATTGCAAATCTTAATAATCTCTCACAAAAGGTTTACCTCTATTCTTATCGAATTATATAAATATCTTATAAAGCGAGGTGAACATCTTGTTCAGTAATATAGAATTAGTTTTAGATGCTAAAGCAAGTTTAGCTGAAGGACCATGTTGGAATGAAAAAAAGCAGCTTTTATACTGGGTTGATATTATGGAGAAAAAACTATGCATTTATACCCCCGCTAATAATTCAAACCGAGTGATTGCCCTCAATCAGCAAATCGGCTGTGTCGTTCCATATCTAGATGATGTAGTACTTTTAGCTCTAGAAAAAGGGTTTTATTCTTTTAATCTAAATACAGAAGAGCTTACACATATTTATGATCCTGAACCACATTTAATAGAAAATCGTTTTAATGACGGGAAATGCGATCCGGCTGGCCGCTTTTGGGCAGGCACTACTGACTTATATGGTATAAGTGGCGCCGGTTCCTTGTATTCTTTAAATAATAATCTCCAAGTAGAGAAAAAGGTATCACATGTAAATACATCAAACGGCATAGCATGGTCTCCTGACGATACATACCTTTATTTTATTGATACACCTACAAAAAAAGTAGTCCGTTTTCATTATGATATACATACTGGTGTAATTAGCAATCCAACAGATGTTATCATCTTCCCTGAAAATGAAGGTCTACCCGATGGTATGACAATTGATGTAGAAGGTTGTTTATGGATTGCACATTGGGGAGGCTCGAAGATTACTAGATGGAATCCCTTGACTGGAGAACAGATTTTAAGTATTCCGATTCCTGCTTTATATGTAACGTCGTGTACATTTGGAGGACCTAATTTGACCGATTTATATATCACAACAGCCAGAACAAGAATGACTGATGCGGAATTAAAACAGTACCCACATGCTGGTGGTATATTTCGAATTCAAATGAATGTTAAAGGTTGTCCAACCTATTCATTTCGCCATGAAACTATTGGAGCTGAAACACTATGAACAGAATCGATTACATAAGACAAGAAGAGAAAAAGTATCACGATCTTTGCTATGAACAATATAAATTATTCGAAGCGGGATCTTGGCTTTATAAACCTGTTAAAACAGTTATGGACATGCTGAACTATCTTGAAGAACAGAAAGACCTACAAATACTGGACCTTGGCTCTGGTGTCGGTAGAAACAGTACTCCGATTGCACAAAAAATTATGAATAGTGGCGGCACTGTTACTTGTATTGATCTACTTGATTCGGCTTTAATGAAGTTACAAGTTTATAGAAAAGAATATGGTGTATTTGAATACATAAAAACGGAACAAGCAGCAATTGAAGACTACTATATTGCTCCTAATACTTATGAATACATCGTTGCAGTATCAAGTTTAGAACATGTTAGATCAATAGACGATTTTAAAAAAGTGCTTCACACTATGAAAAATGGGACAAAGAGTGGCGGTATCAATTGTTTAATAGTTAACTCTAACATTTAAGAAATAGATTTAGAAACAGGAGAAGAATTAGATGCTTTAATTGAAATTAACCTTTCTACGGAAGAAATGATACGTACACTAAAAGGCGTTTATAACGAATGGAAAGAAGTAAAAGTTGAAATGAAAAATTTAGCGTATGATATTGTACGAAACGGTAAACACATTCAATTAAATACGAATGCGATTACTTTTGTCGTGCAAAAATTGTAGTTTATATGAGTGGTGACAATTTTTATTTTTTATAGTCACCACTCGTATATTTATGTAAATATCATTCCATCGTAATTACAATTTTCCCTCTAGTATGCTGACTTTCACTCAAAATATGAGCTTCTCTAACGCCTTTTTCATTAAACGGCACAACTTTACTAATGATTGGTTTGATTTTTTCAGCTTGGATCAAACTAGTTAATTCGTCTAATTGCTTTCCACTTGGTTTTAACCATAAAAATCCTGATCTTATACCCTTTACTTCATGAAGTGGTTCATGAACGATAGAAACTAGAACACCACCAGATTTAATAATTTGAAAACTTTTTTCTTGTACTTCTCCGCCGATTGTATCTAACACAATATCATAATCTGATAGTAGCTCTTCAAATTTATCTTTTTTATAATCAATAACAAGGTCAGCACCTAAAGACTTTAAAAACTCTTCATTTTTACTACTTGCAGTTGTTGCGACAAAAGCCCCAAATGATTTTGCGATTTGAATTGCAAAACTCCCTACTCCGCCCGCTCCAGCATGAATTAATACTCGGTCATTTTCTTTTATTTGTGCATAATCGACAAGACTTTGCCAAGCTGTAAGTCCTGCAAGAGGTATAGATGCTGCTTCTTCAAAATTAAGATTATTAGGCATTTGCGCTACTAAATTTGATTTCACTGTAATGTATTCAGAATAAGAACCTTTCCCTGTATTTTCAGGTTTCGTAAACACTTTATCTCCTATTTTAAGATGATTCACATCTTCTCCAACTTCTTCAACTATTCCAGCAACATCTAATCCTAATGTAATTGGAAATGAAAATCGCAACTTTTCTTGTAAGTCTCCCTTTCTTATTTTCCAATCAACAGGATTGACAGATGTTGCGTGTATACGTATTAATACTTCATTACATTTAACAACTGGTTTAGGAACTTGTCTTTCTTGTAATACTTCAACACTACCATATTGATTAATAACAATTGCTTTCATTTCCTCTCCTCCTTGTTGTTTATTGTAATAACAAACAATTATTTTTCAAAATTTTCCGCCTTGGATGACAATAAATATGTTAGGAGGTGATATTTATGCTACTCTACTAATTAAGCATCATGAGTGCAAAAAACATTTATTTCACTTAAATACAATCTAATTTACGCCTAAGAAACACCCAAAGTTATATTTCTCTTTATTTATTAATGACCTTTAAATGAAACGGAGAGTGTGCTATGAGTGAACAAGTTTTCAAAGTAAACGGTATTGATATATGTACAGAAAGCTTTGGAAATCCTAATAACCCAGCAATATTATTAATTATGGGAGCTACGTGTTCAATGGTTTATTGGGATGAAGAATTTTGTGAAAGGTTGGCTAGCACAGGAAGGTTTGTCATTCGCTATGATAACCGTGATGTTGGGCGTTCTGTTACATATGAGCCTGGGACTTCCAATTACACTGTAGCAGATATGGCTGAAGATGCAATCGGAGTACTCGATGCGTATCATATTGACAAGGCACACCTTTTTGGCATGTCATTAGGAGGTATGATTGCTCAAATTGCTGCAGTAAAACACCCAGAAAGAATTTTGACCTTAACATTACTAGCAACAAGCGTTATTGGATCTGATAACAATACTCGTGATTTGCCTCCAATGGATGAAAGAATTTTGACACATCATGCTAATGGTGCAAATTTAGATTGGACAAATAAAGATGTTATAGCGAAATATTTAATTACAGGATCACGTCTACTCTGTGGATCAAAGCGTATATTTGATGAAGCAAGAACTTTAAAACAAGTAAAGCAAGAAATAGAACGTGCTAACAATCTATTAAGTATGTTTAATCACGCCCTCCTTACAGGTGATGATTCTTATGAAGGTATACTAAAGTCGTTACTAGTACCTACTTTAGTAATTCATGGTACGGACGATACAGCTCTTCCACTTGAACATGGACTCGCACTTATTGATGAAATTCCGAACTCAAAGCTATTATCCCTTGAAGGTACAGGGCACGAGATTCATCCCGATGACTGGGATAAAATTATTAAAGCAGTTTCAGAACATATATCCTGTATAAGATAAGAACAACTATTAGAAGGGGCACAAATTGTTTTGCCCCTTCTATTTATCCCGCTATTTGTGAGCAGTAAAACTCCCACCTCAAAATTCAGCTGAAGCAAAGAAATTAGGTGGGAGATAAACTGCCCGTAAACGCCCGATTGGTTCAACTAATAATCAGTGGGGGATGAACAAAACCCCCACTGATTATAGTTTCACTTTATAAAGATTACGATACAATATCAAAAACCCATCACTGCATTCGTATGTATAGTGATGGGCTCTACCTATATTTTTCTATGCTTAAAAAAATGGACAATCTAACTGGTCAACAGATTCCCACGATTTTTTTTTTACATTTTCGGTGGATTTACTATTTTCTAGTGGTACGTGTTTAAATGGATTCATTTCAACTTTTAATAGAGATGATGGTTCTATATATAAAGAAAAAACATGGCTACTTGGCAAGGTTTTTGATACATCAATATCTCCTACTTGTTTAAATAATTGCTGGGCCGCAAAGAAAAAGAAATTAGTTGGATTAGATTGTTTATTAAGCCAAGCAATCATTTCAGGCGATACTGATTTATTAATGTTAATTTTCACTCGATCACCACGTTTATATCGCCTAGATCGCATACTTCCACCAACTAACTTATCGTTAAGTTTGTAAACCCTAACTCTTTTTGCTTATGCTCTCTATATTTTGGCGAGCATGTATATACTAATAACCCACGAGCATTGGTGAATAACGGGTTATCTACAAAGATCACATTTTTCAAGCGTCCTTTTTGTTTCAAAATCATTTTTAAGCTATTTTTAATAATAACTGCGCCCCCACCATAAATAAATACATATGGATCGTCTTTCATATCATCAATTTTGTTAATAATATCCGTTGCGACACGTGCTGCTAAACCTAAAAATGCTGGCTGCGATTCCTCAACTAACAATGCATTTCTTGGGTGCTTTTCATTTAAATAAATTTGGTTAAATTCTGTAATGCTATCAATTGTTTTCGTAGGATATTTCCGATTCCATCTCGTAATAATTTGTAGTAACGTTTCTTTTACACCGTACGATAATCCTTTACTTAATTGCGGACGGAAATTTACCCCTAATGAAACAACTTCTTCCGTTGTCCCCGCGCCAATATCAAAAGACAATAAAGTTTTATCTACAAAATCAATTTCTGAAACTTGATTTTGTTCACATTCTATTTTATGTTTCACAACATTTCCTTCCTCATCATATACAATCCCCCACGTCCCAGAAGCGCCTTCAGGTAGACATTTACAAAACTCAATAGAAACATTAATCGTAACATCGCGTCCATTTGGATAATGGAATATGACCTTGTGATTACCCATATACCGTTTCGCATTTTCAGCAGCAATTTCCTGTGTAATAAGTTGCATTGGAAGAGCAACAGATAAATCATAACGAATATTAATATGACTTGAAGTAGGGCTTTGACGCATAGCACTTATCGCTAAACCTGAAAGGATTGTAATGACCATTAACTCATCAGTAGATTTATTTGATTTTTTCTCCACTTCAGTACCTTTTAATTGATCTTGAATCACTTTTTCTCCAACGATGTATCGTACATTATTTAACATTAGCGATGGAGAACTAATGGTCACATCAATGTGATTCTCTAATTCTGACGATGAAACTTCACCCTCATCTAACAACCCCGTAGACTCACCTATATATAAGGAATAAATACTCGGAATAAAAATAGGTTCCTGCCCTTTCACCATTAACTTCAAACCATTATTTCCTGCATCTGCACCAGCTTTTAAAAGAATAGACATAACTACCCCCTAAATTAATCTGACATCCCTTCCAAATATATGCGAGCCCATTCTTTTACATTCAAATGTAATGTAATTTTTTCTTCATCCTTTAAACAAAATATCATAAACATTCACTTCATATGTAAAAAATGTTTGACATAAAACTTTTCCAATTTTATACTATGGATGTAAAGAGTTTTTTACAAAAGTGGAGGTGCAATTATATATTGAATACTAAAAAAATTATTTTTGTAATCATAACTTTATCTTTAATCGCTATACTTGTACATGGCACATACAAATACATAACTGAAGGTTCAATTTTGGGTGGGACTATTTTCGCTGCTTCTTTAATACTTAGTAATTTAATTAATCATATTACATGGGGAGATCCAAACGGAGTATCGAAAGAAAGTCAAGATGAGATGGGACAACAAATTACATATAAAAGCTTTAAAATCGCGTATTTTGTGCTTGTAGGTGTTATGTTCCTTATATTACTCTGCTCGGAAGGATTTTCTATGGGTTCCAATTTGGATGGTGTAAAAAACCTTCCACTCTTTATTGCACTCTGTTCTTCCTTTCTTATTTTCCCTATTGTTGAACTCATTGTCGCCAAACAATATAAATAAAAAAAGTGGTTTTCTAAATGCAGAAAACCACTTTTTTATGTTTAAATACCTTCTGCTATTGCTTTCAGCTTATTCACAGTCCGCCAGTTCCTTACTGTAGCTGGCGTATGTAATTTTTGAAACTGGTTCATTAGTTTAGAATTACGAATGCTTTTTTTGAAAAATAAATACACTACTCTTCCTTCGATATGGCAATCTTCTATGTCACTTTTGTACATAAGTAACCGCTTACTGTCTTCTTCAGAAAGTGGATTAGCTAAAAAGGCCACATGTACACTTTCTCCTTCTAATAACGAATGGGTCTCGTAAGGACACTTTTTAATAATATTAATAAATTCATCATTTGCTCGTAACATGACTGGAACATTGAAATCAAAAACGTTCGTAATTTCACATTCAATTCGTTCCTTTAAAAAACTTATCTCTTCTTCTGACTCAAACACTACATTTCCACTTTGAATATATGTTTTCACTCTTTTTAACCCTATTGATTCAAACATTATTTTCAAATCTACCATTTTGATTACCTTATGTCCACCTACATTAATTCCCCGTAGTAGTGCAATATAAATTGTCATATGATTACCCCTCACGTATTTAAATGCTTAACAATCGAATTGTTTTGCACCTTCATGCTTCTCGAATACTTACTTTAATACATCTAACATATCATGTACGGAAAATATCTCAAATTAAAAAACTTACTACATGATTTTTTTCAAGAGTAAGCTTTGTTATCTCATTATCTCGTTATAGGTAAATGTAATATGAATTGTTGTCCAATTGGTCCCATTCTTCTAAACCCTTTATCTTGAAATCCAACTTTCTCATATAACTTTTGTGCCGGAATGTTTTTTTCATTTACAGCAAGAATCACTTCATTTTTTACTGGATAATAATATTTTACAAAGTCTTGTAATAACGCCAATGATTTTTTAGCATATCCCTTATTTTATTTATTGTGATTAACGGAAAAAGAAGTTAAAAGTATGGCATCCTTATTTTCTGTAAACTCCTGTACCCTATCACCTGTTTGTAATATAAATACACCGACAGGTACTCCGTTATAGTCTAAAATAACAACTACATTTTTCGTTCGATCATTTTTCGCTTTCTCCAGTAATTCACCTGGATTCGCCGTAAATTGAACTTGTTCACTTGGTAAAGTAAATGATTGTATTATCTCTTTATATTGCTCCTTATACGGCACTAATTGTATTTCTCCTGTATGTATGTTCATGCTTAACTCTCCCATTCCTTCAAGTTATTAACTTAAACCTTGCTGTGTTTTAGAATGCACTTTTCCATCCAAAAATGTTATTTTAGCAAATGATTTTGGATCGTTTCCTTTCCAAGCAAAAATTTGCTTAATTCGTGTAGAATGTTCTTCCCCTTCTTCTATGAGTAAATCCCCTTCAAAACCGATTAAATCTTTCACTTCTAAATAAGTCATTCCTTCATTAATATTTGAGAAATGATTTATATTAATGGTCTCTTGCTTTTTATTTTCCGTTATAGTAGAAGACATAGCTGTTTTCTTCTTCACTTCTTTCTTCTGGTCACACGCTGTCATACTAAAACCTATGCATAAACTACCTAATATGAGTGCGCTTTTTTTCATCATAACGGCTGTCCCTCCCCTCATTATTAAACCATATATTCCCTTAAAAATAAACTGAATATTTAATCTTGAAGAAAAACCCCGTACAATTTAGTACGGGATTTTCACTATTTTTTCAAATGGTTATTTGACTGATCTTCTTGTTCTTTTCGTAGTTCTTGTTCTTCATCTTTTGGTAATTGTTTATCATTATCTTTAATCGGATTCGTTTCTCTATTTTCAATCATATCATTTGGAACTTGCGGCATTACTCGGCCAACAATTGCTGCTAATTCATCAAGTATGCCTTCACCAGTTTTACCTTTTTTAATTTGCTTGCCTATTTGTTTTAGTCTTTCATACGTATCAACATCTGCTACAACGACTGCATTTGCACCGTTTGGGTCATTCTTCAAACTCTCTGCAACAGAATACTTAATTGACTCAACGCGAGTTCGATCAAGTTTTGCTTTCACATCAATACCTACAACAGCATACTTCCCAACTACTACTGCTGTCGCATCGTTTACACCAGGTATACTTGCAGCTAAAGATGCCAGATGATCAGCTGCTTTTTCATTTGGCTTATTTGATTTATTTGTATACGTAACATTTTTCATCGAGACATTTTTTTGTTCTGGCTTTTCATTAGGATTGTCTTTTTTTCCAATGCTACATCCAGTAATAACGAAACAAAGCATTAACATATATATAATGATTTTCATTATTTTCACCACTTTATCATTGATGTTTAATCATAAATTTTCTCAACAGCTTGCATCTTCTTCACTTTTTCTTCTGCACCGCTATTTGCGTTAATGAAAATTTGGTACGTATCTTTCCCTAAAGTACCAATATATTCATAACAAAGTACTTCATTATGCAAGTCATTTACTACTACAGCTTTACGTTCTTCCATAACTTTTACATCGGGGTTAATTTTCTTTCTCGCCTCAGCAGCGGTTAGCTTCGCACTCGGAATCGTTCGTTTTTGATGTGATGCTAAATATTCCTTTGCGGAAAAACCAACAATCGACCCATCATCTAAAGCAATTTTCATTTGGATTGCTTCTGGATAAATACGCACTCCATTTTCACTTGCAACGTACGTAAACACACCGATATTATCATATTGAGAGCTATCAAACAGCTCCATATTTGTAAACTTGTGATCCTTTAAAAATCTTAATCCTTTACTTCCTGCATCATTTAAACTAATTTTTTGCTCTTTAATTTCTCGGTTGTTCATTACCCAAATTGGATATCCGCCTTTTCCAGTAATATCCATATAATACTCATTGTTCGTTGCTGGATCTTGAATTTTCACACTGTAAAATGATTCTTTTGCACCTTTTCCACTTTTCTCAACTTCTACTTTTTCATTCCCTTTTAAGTTTAAAAATGATTTCGCGATTTTTTCCGCTTCCTCTTTCGAAATCGCCTTTCCTTTTGCCTCAAATCCGCCTTTTTTATTCTTTTGTGCACTTGTAAAAGTCGGTCCAAAGTTTGTGGACGAGTATGAGGTTACATTCTTTTCTACCGTCTTTAATCCATCGATAATTGTGTTATCTGCTGGGTCTTGGTTTGACGCAAGAGCCATTTCTACATCCATCCAGCGAAGATTATTTTTCAATACAAGATGCTGCACTTTTCTCAGTTCATCTTGTATATTTGCTGCATTTGAATATAAACCTTGTAACGTTTTATATTCTTGATCATTTAACGGATCTTTTTCTAAATCACGAACCGCTGCACGATAACTAAAATCACCGATATTCGCAAGGAACTCTTCCGTTTTATTAAATGGCATTAATGTTAAAGGTAATTGTCCTACATCAGAACGAGCCTCTGCTGTTAAACGCCATACATCTACTAAAGCTGGCGATAATGAGGAACGTGAATTCATCGCCAGTGTTGTTCCAATTTTATCGTGTAATAAATCAACTTCATATGCTAAATCATGAAACGCACGCTGATAACTATTTTCCGCTCGAATTAATACTGCATTTTTCTCTTGATGCTCTTTATAGCCCCAATACCCTGTTCCGACTACACCTACTGTTAACAATACGATGATAATACCTCGTAACATGTTTCCACCTCCGCTCTATTTACAGAAAATATGCTTACCAATTTTTTTAATTTGTGGACGAGTCCAAATCCATTTACTTGTCGCAGTATCTGGGTTGAAATAATATAATGCATTCCCAGTTGGGTCCCATCCGTTGATCGCATCTAATACGGCTTTTTTCGCATTTTCATTTGGCGTTAAATATATTTGTCCATCTGCTACTGCTGTAAATGCTCTCGGCTCAAAGATTACTCCTGAAACAGTATTTGGAAATGATGCACTTGTGACACGGTTTAAAATAACCGCAGCTACTGCAACTTGTCCTAAATACGGCTCACCACGGGATTCTCCGTATACAGCGTTTGCCATTAACTGAATGTCATTTTGAGAATAACCGTTTGGAACATTTGTCCCTGTACTTTTTGGCGGCTTATTTTCCTGTTTACCTCCACCACTGTTCCCTTTATTAGTTGTAGTATCTTTATTAGCGGTCGACTTATCATACTTCGTTGCCTTTACAAGCATTTGCTTCGTTTTAGCACCCGCTAAACCATCAACTGGTAATCCGAATTTTTGCTGAAAGTTTCGAAGTGCCCAATATGTACCCCATCCGAAAACACCATCAACTTTCCCCGTATAAAATCCGTTATATTTCAAACGAGTTTGCAGTTCAATGACATCTTCTCCAGAAGCTCCCCTTTGAATCACTTGATTAGAAAAGGCTTCTACATTTTTGGTTTGTATACTACTGACCATCAAAGATAGTCCCACAAATACAAGCAAAATCGCTATCTTGAAAACAGCTTTTTGACGCATGTATTTCCCTCCTTAATTACGGAAATGATTTCATGGTTATGTTTTGTAAAACCCTCGTTTTTATGTAAAGAAGACAAAAAAATCCAAACTTATATGCTTAAAGAAATATGTAAATAATATAAAAAAAGACAAAAGGAGCTTATTATGAGGCATTTCTTCGCACGCACAGCATTTATAATTTTTTTAATAACAACATGTTCAACTATATATACTGGTCCATCTATAGTTCACGCACAGCCACCCTATGCAAAATGGGGTAAACTGGCCGTTGAAAAAACGAAAGAACAATATCCGAAAGCAGAGATTATTGATTACCTTCATATAGGTAGAAAACCAAAAACTGTTCAAATAACAGTTGAAAAATTTAAGCTGTGGCTGCGTGAAGGTGGGAAAGAATATGGTGTTTTTGTTGATGTAGAATTCGATACGAAAACAGAGAAATTTTTAAAGATGTCCTTTCACAAAACAAATCGGTAGAACAAATAAACCCCTCTGTTTTACTTAAAACAGAGGGGTTTATTCATACACATTTAATAATGAAAGTTATTGTTTTAAACTTAAAGATCGATTCCCTAACATTTTCACCAATCCACAAATACCTCCAATAACAACTGCTATCCCTATACTATATAAAAACACTCTACCATATCCCCCTATTCTCGGATCTAAAAACGGATATGGGTACCAATTAACGAATGGACCTCGTATTAAGCTATAGACAACATATAAAAGCGGGAAAACAAGCCAACTCGCAGCCTGTTTCCATGTAATGGTCTTCGTAGGTGGATTTATAACCCAATCTAAAATCATCGCTAATGGCATGATGTAATGAAGCACAGTATTTACCCACGGTATTGGTGTTTGAAGTGACTCTTCTAATCCCCTTAATAACAAAAAATAAATAAGCCCTGTAGTCAGTATGTATACTGTAGCTGCACCTCGAAGAACTCCAAACTGCTCCGAACGTCCAAATAGGGTTGTCCCTAAACTACTTAATAGAAGAATTACCGCCACTAAAATGTTGCTTTCAATTGTGAAGTAACTAAAAAAATTAACTGGATTGAACGGTTTCACTTGTGCTCTTGTAACAAATTGAGTAACAAGTGCACTAAACGCTAAAAGACTTAAAAACAATCTTAATATCGCTATCATTTTTGCACTTCTCATAAAACACCTCCTGTCTCTTCTTATTTATGATTGGAATTCTCTTTTATATGCTCTATAAATAACTTTAATGGTACGAGGCCACGTTTAGGCATGTGACTACTAATTACTGCTACGATCTCTAACTGTGGAATGATAATAATGTATTGCCCTCCGTATCCCATAGCAAAATACATACAATACGGTATGTGAAATCTTTCGTTATTTAACACCCACCAGTGATATCCATATGCCCCGACATGTTCATACGTTTCAAATAGAGCTGTACTTGATTGCTCTAACCATTTCGATGATATAATTTCATTTCCCTTCGAATATCCATTCTGCAAA
Organism: Bacillus sp. FSL E2-0195; assembly: GCF_038003645.1. Classification (NCBI taxonomy): domain Bacteria; kingdom Bacillati; phylum Bacillota; class Bacilli; order Caryophanales; family Bacillaceae; genus Bacillus; species Bacillus sp. FSL E2-0195. The sequence continues at coordinate 2,710,736 of NZ_JBBOPN010000001.1, forward strand.
CATAATTTTCCTAACTTTAATAAATCTATAGATTTCATTTTCATACCGAATCCCCCGACATATACACCTTGCGGGTCTTGTTGCCATTCATATTCCGTAATGTTTAATGGATCAAATAAATACTTTTTCGCGAACTGCTCCGTCGACATTCCAGTTGATTCTTGAATGATGTAACTAAGTAAGTGAGAAGAACCTGAATTATAATTCATTTTCGTACCCATTTCTTCAATGAACGGCTTTTCTAAAATGTATTGCACCCAATTGTCTGATTCCACAAAGTCATTTGGGAAAACAACCCCATTGCCGAATTCTTGCCAATCTTCTCCTGTTGTCATCGTTAATAAATGATACAGTGTTAATTCCCTTTTTTTCTCCGGTACATTGGGAATCCATGTTGTGATTGGTGTATGTATATTATTTATAAATCCTTTATCAATTGCGATACCAATTAATATAGATACGATACTTTTTGTAATCGAATTAATTTTAAATAAGTCATTTGCACAGTCTATCGTTTTATAGTACTCAGTCGTTAATTCCCCCTTTTGATAAACAAGAAATGTATTAACCTTTTTCTTTTCAAATTTATTTTGTAATTGCTCGAAATTCAAGAAATCTTCCTCCATCTAAACGGTTATGTAATATTTGTAGTTCATCTCGTTCTCTCTATTAAATCATATTTGTTATTAAAACAAAAAAATAAACTTGCCAGCATTTAATAGCTGACAAGTTTATTTTTATAATTTCGTTCGAACGTTCCAAAGCTCTGGGAAGAAGCATTGATCAAGCACTCGCTTTAAATAAGATACGCCAGAAGAGCCACCTGTTCCCATTTTATGACCAATAATTCGTTCTACCGTTTTCATATGACGGAAACGCCATTGTTGTAGCCAGTCTTCAATATCGATTAATTTCTCTGCAAGCTGATATAAATCCCAATATTTCTGCACGTCCGCATATACTTCTATCCAAGCCGCTTCTACAGTTGCATCCTCTTCGTAAGGCTGCGTAATATCACGATTTAACACATCTTTATGAATTGGGAATCCTTCTTTAACAAGCGCTTGTATCGCCACATCATACAAACTTGGTGTATGAAGTGCTTTATGAAGACGAGCATGTAATTCTGGGTCCTTTTCATAAATCTTTAATGCATGTGGTGTTTTATAACCAAGTGCATATTCAATCATTCGATATTGATACGATTGAAAACCTGAAGCCTGACCAAGTGAATCACGAAACTCAATATATTCTGATGGTGTTAATGTCGCAAGAATATCCCAAGATTGAATAATTTGCGACTGAATTTTTGATACACGTGCTAACATTTTAAAAGCTGGTGGTAATTTATCTTGTTTAATAGATTCAATTGCAGCATTCAATTCATGTAAAATTAATTTCATCCAAAGCTCACTCGCTTGGTGGATAACGATAAATAACATTTCATCATGATGATCTGATAATCTTTGTTGACTAGATAATAAGCTATCTAGCTGTAAATACTCTCCATACGTCATATTCTCCTTAAAATCCGTATGAATCCCTTTTTCCATAATTACCTTTTCATTTTCTTTCATATTAGCCAAACGCCCCTTTGTGTTCATTTCTACTTATATTGGTCTAATAACAGCTCGAACTGGACTCCCATCCGCATCTGTTAATGCAAGTGGTAATGCAATAAGTTCGTAATCGCCGTCTACTACGTGATCGAGTACGACATTTTCTAAAATGTGAATTCCATGTTTAAATAATTGATGATGTGCTGCTAGTTCTTTATCATCTAAAGGATCAACAGATGGTACGTCCACTCCGATTAAACGAATTCCCTTTTCAGAAAGAAAGGCTGCAATATCTGCGCGTAAATGAGGGATTACATCTGGGAATTCATTTGCTTTACCATGTGAAGATGTACGTAATAACAATCGTTCTACACCTTCTAAATGAAAGTTTTCTAATTCCTTTTTCCCGATGCTTTCAAGATTAGAAACGTCAATGATTCGCGCTGGGCCAACATAAACTTGAATATCTAAATCCAACACCTTCTTACCGTCATTATCAAAATGAAAAGGTGCATCAATATGAGTACCTGTATGGATACTCATCGTTAACTTTCCGACATTTACTGAACCACTGTTTTCTTTTGACCATGAAACTTCATACGAGAACGGTGTATCCCCTGGCCATGTCGCGATATCATTATTTAGCGGTTGTGAAATATCAATCCACTGCGATGTTTTCATGCTTACGCCACAACCTCTCGCTTATTTTCAAAGTTTTTATATTCTTCATTTTTCATAATTTTCTTTAAAATTTGTACAGAGTTCCATACTTCCTCATACGTATTGTATAAAGCAACAGGCGCAAGTCTAACTCCATTTGGAGCTCTAAAGTCTGGAATAACCCCATTTGCTTTTAACGCTTTACAAATACGCGCCGCCTCAGCATGTTCTAAATAAATATGCCCGCCTCGTTTTTCATCCTCTAATGGATTTCCAATTGTAAATTCAAAGCCTTTTAATTCATGTTCAATTAAATCAAGCATATATCTCGTAATATGTAATGATTTTTCACGTAACTTTTCAATACCAGCTTCTTTAAAAATTTCAAGAGAACCGATTAATGGTGCAGTACTTAATACGTGAGGTGTCCCTATTTGATAAGCTCCAGCATGGTCAGCCGCAGTTAATGAATGCTCCATATCAAATTGCTTATCTTTTCTAGAACTAAACCAACCAGATAATCCTGGGAGTCTATTAAAGTGTTTATTATTTACATAAAGGCCTGCAACACCACCAGGACCTGCATTTAAATATTTATAATTACACCATACAGCGAAATCTACATCCCACTCTTTAAAATGATGCGGAATGGAGCCGATTGAATGACATAAATCAAAACCGATATGAATACCACGTTTATGAGCTTCAGCTGTTAATCGCTTCATATCAAGAATTTGTCCACTTCTATATAGTACAGAAGGCAATAATATTAAAGCGATATCATCGGTCATCGCATGAATAATATCATCTTCAGAAAGTGTTCTTCCATCTCGGCTTTTCACTCGTACTAAATGTTCATCTGGATCTAAGCCTTTTAAACGAATTTGACTCTGAAGTGCATAAATATCTGACGGAAAAGTTAATTCATCCGCAAGAATTTTTGTTCGTATTCCTTTCGGCTCATAAAACGTCGCAATAACTTGATGTATATTCGCAGTCGTGGAACCGGTTACAATCGTTTCTTCCGGTAAAGATCCAATAAGAGGTGCTGTCAATTCACCCAATTTCTCCGAAAGGAAAAACCATGGATGCTCACCTTCAGTCCATCCATCAATCCCAAACTCTTTCCATGAATCTAGCAAGGTAAGTAACGATTTCTCTGCTCTTTTTGAAAGCAACCCTAAAGAGTTACCATCTAAATATATTGTTCCTTCTTTTTTATAAAATTCAGATTGAAAATCTTTCAGTTCATCATGTTTATCACATTCAAGCGCATACTCATAAGTTGGTTGAAATGGTTCTTTATACATGGTGTCACCTTCTTTTAATTTTCTTTTTATTCTAACTAATTGAAATATATCACTTAAATTGATATAACGTCAATGATATTATGTCAGTTGACTTTATATACGAACTTCTTTTACAATACAATTATATTTTCAGATATTTCAGTATAAAGAGGTGATTCCTTGAAAAATTCTACTCTTTCAACAAGAAAACACCGCTCCTTAGAAACAAAAAAGAAACTATTACATTCCGGTTATACTATGTTTATAAAAAACGGATTTCAAAAAACTACAATCACGCAAATTATTAAACATGCAGAAACTGGTTATGGAACAGCATATGTATATTTTAAAAACAAAGATGCTCTCCTCGTCGTTTTGATGGAAGATGTTATGAATCGCTTTTATGATATTGCTGATCGCTCTTTTTCCCCTCAAACAAAGGCCGAAGCACTAGATATGATTCAGAATCAAGTGCGCGCTTTTTTACAGTTAGCACAAGAAGAAAGAGCTATATTACAAGTTGTTGAAGAAGCAATAAGAACCTCAAAAGAAATACGTCAAAAATGGGATGAGATTCGCGAACGCTTTGTAACACGGATTATACAAGACATCACCCATTCCCAGGAAAATGAATTAGTACGAACTGAGTTAAATAAAGAGATTGTCGCATGCGGCTGGTTCTCTATGAATGAAACGTTTCTTTGGACAATCGTGCAAAATGATAAAGAACTAGAATTAGAAGAAATTGTACATACTTTAACGGTAATGTATACGACGGGGTTATATAAATAGCACATTATAACCTCAAAAAACCGTTACTCAATATGCTTAGTAACGGTTTATTTAAAATATTTTATTAACGATACAATAATACAAAAAAGTGATGTAAGTAATAGCAAAAGCCCCATATTCTTATTCTCTTTTTCATCCTTCTTAACGTTGTGTATCCCCATACCGGCAAGCATAAAACCTAAAAGTAATTGTAAAATGAGCATACTTTGCTTCGAATCATCATTCCAACTGTAAATAGAATAGCCCATTATAATAAAAGCGAGTATGAATGTGATAATTCTAATCATAAAAACACCCCCTATTTGATTCTATTGTTTTAACCTACTCACCATTCCAACAATAAACTTATACTCAGCTCTACTTTTTCTTACTTTCTTAAAGCCCTCTTTCGTATCAAAAATAAAACACGTTTTCCGAAACCAAATCCGTACATATAAAGACTCAAAATAAATTGGTTTAATAATTCCTCGTTCCTCGAATTCAGTTCCATCTTTATTTTCGGTTTCCGTTCGAATGAACCACCTATTCCCGATTCCAATTTCAATATACTTCACATGCTAACCCCCTTCAGGAAATCTTCTTTCTAATTATTCTATTATTTCCCTGGCAAGCGCACATTCCGACAGAACGTGAGCCCATAAAGAAAAAGTAGATTACAAAAATCTACTTTTATAGCCTAAATTTTTGCATACGTTTATAAAATGTACTGCGTGGCACATCTATTAGTTTTGCAGCTAATGAAACATTTCCGTTCGTCTTTTCTAGCGCTTCAATCATGCTATCACGCTGTATTTTTTCACGGAAATTTAATGTATGCTCCGTTTTATTTTCTGCTTGCATTTCAAGTTGATGTTGATTTCCAATCATTGTTTGTAATAAAAAAGAGATTTGTTTTTCGCATATTTCCCGTCCTTGCGAAAAAATGTATATGCGTTCTAATACATTTAATAATTCTCGAATATTTCCGGGCCATGTATGCTGTGAAAATTGATTACAAATACTCTTTGGAAATACAACATTCCAATCCTTTCGTTCACAAAAGTGTTGTATGAAGTACGGAATATCCTCTTTTCTTTCTATTAAGGACGGAACATATAGCGGATAAACATGTAAACGATAATATAAATCTTGACGGAATTTCCCTTCTTCTACTAATCGTAGTAAATCTTTATGTGTCGCAGTAATAATACGAATATTTACTGGTACCTCTTTTGAACTACCAATTGGGGTTACTGTTCGTTCTTGCAAAACACGCAATAATGCCACTTGCATCTCTGGCGGTACTTCACCAATTTCATCTAAAAATATTGTTCCTCCATCTGCTTGTCCGAATTTCCCTTTATATCCTTGGCGCCGCGCACCTGTAAACGCACCTTCAGCATAACCGAATAATTCACTTTCCATTAATTCTTTCGGTAATGAACCGCAGTTAACAGCTATAAAAGGACCATTTTTTCTTGGACTATTTTCATGAATCGCTCTCGCTACATATTCTTTCCCTACACCTGTTTCTCCACAAACATATACACTAGCGTCAGTTGGTGAAACAAGCTTAATTTCTTCTAAAGTATGTTGAAATACGCTGCTTGTCCCAATAACTCCAGGGAAAGTAATTCCGTTTATAAACGGGTAAGTAGAAAATAAATTTTCTTGTTTATTTTCCTTTAAGTAAATACATTTCCCAATCATTCTATCATTACTATATACCGGTACCTCTAATTTAGGTTTCAATCCATTGTGCATTAAATCTTCAAGTTTCATTCGTGACCAATTACATACTCGTTCACGAACCCTCTTGCTCGCAGAAACGATAACATCACGATGGTTACAAATAACAACTTGTTCATCACTGTCAATTACATCTAAAAAACGATGGATTAAATGCAGTTCATTTTGATGTACTCGAATACTACATTCACGTTCAATCGCATGCGCGATCGAAGTTACCATTCCGAGCATATATGGATGTGAAAACTCAATTGGACAGGAGAAATCTAGAACACCAATTAATTTCCCATCATCATTATGAATCGGAGAGGCCGCACAGCTCCAGCTATGAGATGCGACAGAATAATGCTCTGTACCACTTATCATAATAGCCTCTTCAATCTGTAACGCTGTTCCTATCGCATTTGTACCAACAGCTGCTTCCGTCCATTTCACACCTTCAATAAAATTAATATGTTTCGCTCGTTTCAACGTTTGCTGATTTCCACTTAATGATAGAACATAACCATCTGGATCAATTAATAATGCCATCATTTGCAGTTCATCAATGGTTTTTCTCATATTTTGTATTTGAGGTATTGCTATATCAAGGAAGATTTCACTCTTTTTCTTTTGATCCTGAAAAATATCAGAAGACAAAATTTTCTGACCTTTATTCATATGAGGATTCACATTTGCTTGTTTACATCGATGCCATGACTCTGAAATTCTTTCGTTTATACGGTTCGAATCAAGGACTCCTTCATCAACAAACTTTTTCCATGTATGTAAGTAAAACGGTGAAGCTAACATTGTATCATCTCCCCTATTAATTGTTTTGGAGATTTATAAAACATACTTTTATTATAAAACTGAATAAAAGCGTTTTCAATACAACTAGAAAGATGACACAAATATGTTAATAATTTGAATATCTTAATGACCTTCTTTATTCTTTTTTAGTAGAACTATATTTTGTATAATGGACGCAAAGAAAATACTTAACCAAAACCACTTTTGTGGATTGCCGTTTATAAAGAAAACTATCACCGCTATTGCAAATAAAATGGTGGATGCTAAACTAAAATATAATTTTGTTTTAATTCCCATTATTCCTCACCTCTCTATCACTTTACAGTACATACTAACTCTTCATTTTTTAACTCTAATATGTACTCCTGTAAAACATATTCTTTCCCGCCATGTTTTTCATACCAATCATGTATTCTTTTAACATGTATCTTGTCGCTTCTAATTTTTGATTCAATTTCTTTATACTGTTCATAACTATCATATTCCCATATTGCAAATACTTCAGTCGTACCATCATTATTATCTTTCATCCAGCGTCCTATTAAACGAGAACCATATTTTATTTGATTAGGTAAATTAGTATCATTGAAATGATCATTAAATATTTCTATGAATTCATTTTTTACTACATAGTATTTCCTTCTGTAAAACATACTTCTTCACCTCTTTTATGAAAAGTATCAGTAAACCTTCCCATTACTACCGTATTATAATACTTACCATCCGACAGTTTTTTATCATTTTTTAGAATACCTTCTACCTCCAAACCTAATTTTTTATAAAGTTGGATGGCTTTTTCATTTTTCTCTAACACTTGCAATGATATCTTTTTCACTTCATTTTCATCAGCCCACTGAATAGATTGTTGCAATAGACTCTTACCCATTCCATATCCCCAAAACTCTCTTAAAATACAAACACCAAATTCTACTTTATGGGCTAATCTCTTCAACTTTGATCCTTCGCATCTTGAAAATCCAACGATTTGATTGTGCACTTCTGCAACTAAAAAGAGATTCTTCATCTCTTCACTATCTGTTTTTATTATTTTTTGAAACCCTATCTTATCTATAAATCCCTCTCCAGCTTCTCTATCCATATTCTCAGTTTCTCCATCGATCTGAACTCTAATTTCCGATAACTGCTCAGCATCCGTTTGAACTGCAGAACGAACTGTATAAGTTAATCCATTCGTATGAAACTCTTGTCCTTTTATAATCATTTCAAACTCCTTTTAAATGAGGTCTATTGACGCTATTACAATTTCTTTACCTTGTTTCTCAAATTGTTGAATCGTTTCTTTACTAGCCCCTTCATCTGTTATTATAAGGTCAATTTCTATTAGTGACTCTCCTTTTATAAAGCAGTATATTCCAAGTTTAGTATGAGGAGCTAAACAAATATTTCTTCTAGCAATTTTACTTACTGTTTTTCCAAAATAAGCAACTTCCGGTGTCGCAGTACTTATACCATTCAATGAAATACCGCCACCTGTAGAGAAATAAAGATCAATAGAGAATCTACTTATCAATTCAGAGGCAAGTGTATCTGTCATATTTCCTGATGGTTTCACTTTTCCACCAATTAAGTACGTATCAATGTTCTTATATTCCCGTAACTTACTAGCAATTTCTAAAGCATTCGTAATAACTGTAAATGATGTTTCAGGTAAATACTTTAACATGGCATAATGAATGGAAGCCCCTCCAATAAAAACGGAACCTCCTTCTTGTATGTAGGATACAGCAACTTTCGCAATCGCATCTTCATCTATTGAACTATCACGATAACGTTTCGATGGTTCGGCAGCTAAGTTTCTCACTCGCGTAAGTTCAACTGCACCTCCGTGCGTTCTTTTTAATAAACCATCCTTCTCCATAATAGACAAATCTCTTCTTATAGAATCAATAGACATATCAAAACTTTCCGCAAGATCCTTTGCGATTACTCTTCCATCTCTCTTAAGTAACTCTAAAATTTTCTCTCTACGCTCTTCAGTAAACATGTTATCACCACCATTATTGAAGATTCAGAAATTTAATCTTTATTTTAATTATATGCATGCTTTTTCTGTATTACAATATTTTCAATTCTTATTTATTCAGCTTTATACAGTTTTTCTCCCTATTTCTATCCGATTAACTTGAAAACGAAATAAATGTATATTTGCATATTCCACAAACATACTTCCATTTACCTTCCTATTGATGTAAAATTATTCCTATGTTTTACTTTTTAATACAGAAAGGGATTACTATGAAATCTATAATTAAAGTAACTTGTACAGCATTAATATTTACAGGAATCATGGCAGGATGTAACGGTAATTCTACACCCAAAAAAGAAAAAAGCACTTTTGAAAAAAACGCAATGCATTATGGGGAAATTGTTAAAAATGAATACTATAGAGCAACAGTTGAAAATGCAAAATTTGAAAAAATAGACAAAGAGTGGCGCCTAACAACTCGTGTTATGATTAATAATGTTCGAGACGATGGACAAACTATTGATCTTTCGGAAATAAAATATTTCATACAAGATGAAAAAACTGGTCAGAAATATGAAGGTGAAGCTCATCCGATAGGTGACGAGCACTATAAAAATGTTCCACACGAATTCTCTTTAACTACTGACGTTGTATTTGAAATGAAAACTTCTCCTAAAGACTTAAATAACATGTATTTGTATATTGATAGTAAAGTTGCTCCATTAACAAATACATATTGGAAGCTTGATAATCTAGTATCTAAATAAAAAGACCAGTCTTAAATGACTGGTCTTTTTACATTCAAGTATTCAACTTCCAATAACATTTATATTGATTTTCTAATAACAACTTGAATAACATGAGCTAAGCCAGTATGTCCTTTCCCTTCAATTCGCTCTTGTTCTCCATTAAAGAAATGAATAACCTCATGCCCTTCACACCAAGTAAGAATATCAATTGGATCATACAGCATATCAATATCTTTTGGCCCACCAGTACCATAATTTAATTGTTTTTTCGAATAAACTTCAAACATTATTAATCCACCAGGCCTAATCGTATAAATCATTTTATTCAATACCATTTTTTGATTGTCAGCATGAAAATGTCCAAATACCATAATTGCCGCATCGAATTCATTATCTGGCAAACTATCAGTTAATAAATCTACCTTTTTTGTATGCACGTTTACGTCATACTTCTCGGCTAACTTTTTTGTTTTTTCTAATCCACTCTCAGAGTAGTCAATAGCAGTCACTTCGTGGCCTTTTCTTGCTAGAAAAACAGCATTTCTACCTTCTCCCTCTGCGAAAGCTATTACTTTATTATAATTTGCTAAACGAAATGCTTGTTCTTGAATAAACGTATTAGGTTCTTCCCCATAATAATATTCATCCGATTTAAATCGATCATCCCACATGTTATTCATCTTCTTCTCCTCCTTCTAAATGCTAGTTAGAACCGCTCATCTGTAATATCACTATTAATAGCAATCGCCGCTTTATTTCCCTGTGATGCAGCAATAATTAGCGACGATGGACCTTGAGTCGTTGTTTCTCCTGCTACGTAAATATTTTTTTCTGAAGTACGACCAAAATCATCTATTACAAAAGTTTCATTACTTTGCAGTTCACAACCAAGTTGTTCTAAAAATTGATTTGGTCTAAAAAAAGTAGGTACTATAAATCCACCGGCTCTTTCAATGTGCAAACCTGAATGAAACTCTACTCGCTTTAAATAACCCTCTTCACCTTGTAGTGAACGAATAGGCTCTGTAATAACTCTTATATTTTTATTACACAGTTCATCCATGAAAGGCTTACTTAACTCATTACCATTTGTTGCGATTACTAAATCCGTAGACCAGTTATAAACTAATTTTGTCATATGCAACGTATAATCTTCGTTTTCAGAAATAATAATAAGAGGTTGGTCTTTTAATTCCCATCCATCACAATACGGACAACTAAATAAACTTTTTCCATAGAATTCCCGTACTTTAGGGATGGATGGAAATTCTTCCTGTATACCTGTTGCTAATAAAACTCTTTCCGCCAAATATTTTTTATGATCTAATGTCATAATCTCAAATAAACCAGTCGATTGCTTCGTTATCGTTAAAACTGTTTTTTCATAATAATGAATCGATGGATACTTCTTCAAATCATTTAACCCTAATTCCTTAAACTCTTCTGGTTTAATCCCGTCATGTGTAATAAATCCATGAGACTTTTGCGTTACACGATTCCTATTCGTTTTATTATCAAATAACGCTATTTGTTTACGAGCTCTCCCTAAAACTAAACCTGCATTAAGCCCTGCTGGACCTGCACCTATTACTGCACAGTCAATACATTTCATAAATAAACATCCTCCATGAATAAGCTTAACTCATTTAACTATAATTATAGATATTAAAGAGTCTTTTTATCCTTAATTAATTTAAAAATAAAAGCGGATTAAAAATCCACATTTATTTTTTTCGCAAGATCTACGATTTTTTGATTTCGTAACTCTTCTTCCATTTTTTCCTCTGCCGCAAGCATTACTTCATTAATTAAACATCCAGGTTCCTGATGTAAACAGCATTCAAACAATGATGTTTTTCCTTCAATAGCATGTATAATATCTAAAAAAGAGATATCTTCCCAATTACTGCTAAGTGAATAACCACCTTTAGGTCCTGATGATGAATGAATCATGCCTTCCTTCGTCAATTTAGTTAGTATTTTAGATAAGTATGTTGGTGAAACTTTCTGCATTTCCGCTAACTGATGAACACTAACTAACTTATTTGGCGTAGCCTCTGCCAGAAAAAGCATTGTGTGAAGAGCGTAATTTGTAGCTTTAGAATATTTCATAATACGGCTCCTATTGCAGACTTCATGTATCTACAATATCTTCATTTTTTCATCATGTCAAACATTTGTAATTTAAAGGCATGATATTATTTCTTTTCAAGTAATAAATTCGTTGCACAAATCGTCACTTCTCTAAATGGACAGTCAAATAAAACACCCAGTTCGAAACCGTCTTCAGTAAGCTCTATTTCATGGTATAGCCACCAAGCACCTTCAAAATTTTCAGGTATAGAACATTTGGTCACTCCTGTAAAAGAAACTTGAAGTTTATTGAAATTCCTAAAAGTACCAGTGCAATCTAATACGATAGACAAAGTATATTCTGACTTACACTTTACTACTTTAATCACACTATCATGCAGTGAGAATTCATGTAATTGAACAACGTTTGACGGAAGTTTTTTCTTAATGGAATTAAAATATTCTAAGTATGATTGATCTAATTGTGTCATTCTTTTTTTCATAATCTGCTGTCCACTCTAACAAAAGTTTCTTTAATTCATTAGGGGGATATTCTGAATCAATAGTGTTGTTATAAAAGTATGAATGTAGCGTTTCAGGAAGATAATTTAATAAATCTTCTTTCCTTTCTTCTACTTCATCTTTCAAACTTTGTAAATAATCGGGATCTATTTCTTTACATTTTTCTATTGATTCTATGAAATGTACAAATCCTGAAAGTTGCATTTCTTTATACCAATCTCTTGTAAAATATTTCAATGATATCTCTCCTAAAACATTTTAACATCCAACAAAAGCAATATATCTATTTATTATATCATTCCAATAGCTATTTTTTCTAAAGAATAAATGCAAAACTGTAAATATTCCGCCTATTTTTTCTAAAACTTCAGAATATTTACAAAAATGTGAAATTGGAATACATTTTACATGTACAAGTTTTACCTGTACAAAAATCTAAACAAAAAGGGATGGTTATATGTTGAAGAAATTAGTAGCAGGGACATTAGTAGCAGGTTTTGCATTAACTGGAGGATTAGGAGTAGTAAGTGCTGCAGAAAAAGATAATACAATTAAATCATTTGACTATTTAAAAGTTGATGAAAAGAATGTTAATTCATTTACAAAATTAAGCGATCAATCAAAAAAAGACATCCAAATTACTATGGTACTACCTAAGCAAAATGAAAATGGAGATTGGTTAGCTTATGGCTTTACTAGCAGAGAAACATTGAATGCTTTTATTGAAAAGGATAAAAAGGTACTTAAAAATCAAATTAACCCTTTAGGTAGTGGTGCTGGTAGTACCGATTTTTATGAGCATCAAAATAAAGGTGGACAGTATATTTATTGGAGCAGTGGCTTTAAAAACCTACCTTCTAGCTGGAACGACAGAATTTCTTCTGTAAGTACAGCTTCACCTTCTGCAAGTTATTCAACTACGCTATGGGAACATTCTTCAACTCAAGGATATGGAAAAGGTGTCTCCTTTAGACACTCTGATTGGTATGGTCAAACTGCTAATTTAGCAGCGGATTGGAACGACATAACTTCAGCAATTGAAATCAAATAGTAACAGCGCATTTCAATTAAATAAGCGAAGAAATTTCAAAATCACTATACTCTCATCGATTAAAAAAACATGAGAGTATAGTGATTTTTCTAGTATCTTTTTATACATATTGCTACTTAAATATTATTTACTAAAAAGACCAGTCCTATTTACCTTCAAGCATGTACAGCATGTCCTACTGCCTGCAATAATGCCTCATGAATCGCTTCAGATAAAGTTGGATGTGCTGCAATATAATCTCTCATTATATCAGCGGTTACTTCTGTATGAATCATCACCGTTCCTTGTCCGATTAGTTCGGTTGCACGAGGACCGATAATAGAAATCCCTACAATTTCTTGATATTTAGGTTCCACAATAACTTTTACTTTCCCCGTTTGTTCTCCAATAATAAGCGCTTTTCCGTTCGCTGTAAATGCGAATTCTCCGATGAGGATGTCACCGTATTGCTCTCTTGCTCCTTTTTCTGTTAAACCGACACTAGCAATTTCTGGAGCTGTATAAATACAGCGAGGTACAGCATGATAGTTTACTTTCACATCTTCTCCGCTCGCGTGTAATGCCGCTGTCGTTCCTTCATGGAAGGCAACGTGAGCAAGCTGTATTCCACCAATCACATCACCCGCTGCGTAAATATGTGATCTATTTGTTTGCATATGTTCATTCACAGAAATTCCTTTATTTGAAAATTGAATGCCTGCTTTTTCTAAAGCTAATTCTTGTACACGTGGTTTTCGACCTACAGAAACGAGAATGGATTCCGGGTTGGCTTCTTGGATACTTCCTTCATATTCAAATGAAGCCTGCTTCTTATAATTATTTAATCCTTTTAAAGCCGCTCCTGTAAATATTTTTACGCCATCATTTTTTAGTTTCTCCCTTAAAATTTGTGCGATATCTTCATCTTCACCAGGTAATAATTGCGATGCCATTTCAACAATCGTAACTTTTGTTCCAAGACGACTATAAATGCTTGCAAACTCGCAACCTATTACACCACCACCAACGATTAATAATGATTTTGGTATATTTTCTAGGGACATTGCATGACTACTATTTAAAATCCACTTCCCATCAAATGGAGCAAAAGGTAATTCAGTTGGTTCTGATCCTGCCGCTATAATAAACTGGTCTCCAACTACTACATCTTCTTTATCACCATGTGTAACTCGCACACGGTGATCCGTTTCAAATTTCGCTTTACCTTGTATAACTTTTATTTTATTTTTCTTCATTAAATATTGTATACCTTGTACGAGTTGCGTAACAATTTGTGATTTTCTCGTCTGTATTTGTTTCCAATCAATTGATATATTCTGCTTATCTACTAATACTCCAAAACGATTCGCATGATTAACAATATCGTATACTTCCGCACTTTCTAACAATGATTTCGTAGGCATACAACCGACATTTAAACAAGTCCCGCCAAGATCAGCTTCATCAATAAGAGTGACATCTTTTCCATTTTGAGCCGCGGTAATTGCCGCTACATAACCAGCAGGTCCGCCCCCAATAACAACTAAATTACTCATTTTCTCACCTTCTCTTTATAAAAGAATTGTTACAGGTTCTTCTAAATAACGTTTAATTGTGCGTAAAAATGCAGCTGCTGGTGCACCGTCTAGTACACGATGATCGAATGTTAAACTTAAAGGTAACATACTTCCTTTTCTTAATTTTTTCCCTTTATATACAGGAACATGTTCAATTGCACCTACACCTAAAATACCAGTTTCAGGTGTATTTAATACTGGCGTAAAATATTCAATACCGAAGCTACCTAAATTACTAATTGTAAATGTTGTCCCTTGCATATCATCACTACTTAAACTGCCTGCTCGTGCCTTTTGTGCCACATTTTTAATCTCTTTAGATAACTCTACTAAAGATAGATTATTAGCAAAGCGAATAGCTGGAACGACTAATCCTTTTTCTAACGCGACCGCCATACCTAAATGAACATGTTCAAATTGATGAATGACATCATTTATATACGCGCTGTTCATTTCTTTATGCTCTCTTAGCGCTAATACAACAGCACGAGAAACGAAATCAGTAATAGTTAGTTTGTTATCGTATCGTTTTTGTACAACTTCCGCTATTTCTTTATGTAAAGCAACTAAATCTGTAACATCTACTTTCATCGTTAATGTTAATTGCGCACTATTTTGTAAGCTTGCATGCATACGGTTCGCAATTGCTTTTCGCATACCAGTAATAGGAATGACTTTACTTTCTTCTTGTTCAAGTACTTCTGGAATTGCTACTCTTTCTTCAAGCGCCTTTAATACATCTACCTTTGTAATTCTTCCGCCAGGTCCTGTACCAATTAATGATCTAATATCGAGATTTTCAGTTTTTGCAATTTTCTTTGCTACTGGAGATATTTTAACTCTTTGCTTCGTCACATCTATCGCATATGGTTCTGGATGTTGTACCTTTTTAGGTTCTGGATTAGATGCTTTTTCTTCTACAACATGTATGTTTTCATGAACTTCTACTTTTTCGTCCGGTTTACCGATGTAGCAAATTACAGTACCCGGCGGCACTCCCTCATCTTCACTTACAGCTATATCAAGAACAGTTCCATCAGCTGGTGCTTCTATTTCAGTTTCGATTTTTTCCGAGTTAATACTAGCAATTAGTTCACCTTTTTCTACATTATCACCTGCTTTAATATTCCAGCTCGTAATAATACCTTCTTTCATCGCCATACCTAACTTCGGCATTACAACTTCTACAGCCATGTTTCTCTCTCCCTTCTCATCGTTTCATTACACATGTAATAAAGATTGGTCTCCGATCATTTCTGATACAGTTTCAATTACTTTCTCCGGCGTTGGTAAATATAACTTTTCAAGTGGTGGCGAAAACGGAACTGGTGTATGTGGTGCTGTAATTCGTTTAATAGGTGCATCTAACAAATCGAATCCTTTATCCGCTACAATTGCCGCAATATCTGTTGCGATACTACATCTTGGATTTGCTTCGTCAATAACAATCAGGCGATTCGTTTTTTCAACAGATGCTAAAATCGTATCTTCATCCAGCGGTGATAAAGAACGTGGATCGATTACTTCTACTTCGAGTCCTTTTTCCGATAATTGCTTTGCAGCTGCAAGTGCTGTATGAACTTGTTTTCCAATTGCAACGATTGTTACATCAGAACCTTCACGTTTAATATCTGCTTTTCCTAAAGGAATTGTATAGTGCCCTTCTGGTACTTCGCCTTTCATATTGTAAAGTGTTTTATCTTCAAAGAAGATTACTGGATCGTCATCTTCAATTGCCGCTAATAATAAGCCTTTTGCGTCATAAGGAGTGGAAGGAACGACAACTTTTATACCTGGAATGCTCGTAAATAACGCATATAAACTTTGTGAATGCTGTGCCGCTGCGCTAAATCCAGCACCGTGCATCGTACGTACTGTAACTGGCACTTTCGCTTTTCCACCGAACATATAGCGGAACTTTGCACCTTGGTTTAATACTTGATCAAGACAACTACCGATAAAATCATTAAACATTAATTCAGCTATCGGACGTAAACCTGTTGCAGCAGCTGCCATCGCCGCTCCCATATAACCCGCTTCTGAAATTGGAGTATCTAAAATACGATTTCGACCAAATTCTTGTACAAGTCCTTTCGTAACACCGAGTACACCGCCCCATGCTTCATCATCTTGCAAGTGATCCACTTGTGCACCGCCTGCAACATCTTCTCCGATTAAAATTACGTTTTCATCACGACGCATTGATATTTTCATCGCTTCATTAATTGCAGTTGACATACTTACTGTTCTAGTCATTATTTTTCACCCTCCTCTTATTTGTAAGAAACGTATACATCTTTTAATAATTCTTCATCCTCTGGATATGGACTGTTTTCACTAAATTCAATTGATTTTTGTACTGCTTCATCTACTGCCTTTTCCATATCCACAAGTTCGGATTCCGTTAATAAAGCTTCATGAATTAAATGCTTGCGGAAATGCACAATCGCATCTTTTTCATTTAAATGTTCTTCTTTTTCTTCCGCTGTTTTATACGTTTGTGCTTCTCCTTCAAAATGACCGTAATTACGATATGTCATGCATTCAATTAAAGTTGGGCCACCGCCATTACGTGCACGCTCAACAGCCTCTTCCGCCGCTTTATATACTGCTAATAGATCTTTTCCATCTACTTGAACACCCGGAATGTTATATGCTTTTGCACGATCAGCAATAGAGTTACAACTAGAAGCATATTCAAATGTTGTTGCTTCACCGTAACCGTTATTTTCTGCGATAAAAATAACTGGTAACTTCCAAATCGCTGCTAAATTAACCCCTTCATGGAATGTTCCTTCATTATTTGCTCCGTCACCGAAGAAGCAAACACTTACATCTTTCGTTCCTTTATATTTAGCTGTTAATGCTGAACCGCAAGCAAGTGGAAAACCTCCGCCTACAATCCCATTTGCACCAAGCATTCCTTTATCTAAATCGGCAATATGCATTGAACCACCTTTACCTTTACATAACCCTGTCGCTTTCCCAAAAAGTTCGGCCATCATGCCATTTAAATCACAACCTTTTGCGATACAATGGCCGTGACCTCTATGCGTACTTGTAATACTGTCACTATCTGTTAAGTGGGCACATACACCAACTGCTACTGCTTCTTCACCAGCGTATAAATGAACGAAACCTGGCAGAACGCCTTGCGCGAATAATTCATGCACCTTGTCTTCAAACTTACGAATCTCTAACATTTTTTCATACATCCAACGAGCTTGTTCTTTCGTAATTTCATTCCCTTTACTTTCAGTTGTTTTTAACATGTCCAGCCCTCCTATTTTCTTGTTCATCTTTTATATTGCAAGTACTGTGCCAAATTCTAATCCCTGATTTAATAGGTTTTCTCTTTTCTTTCATAATAAAAAAGTGGACAAAATGAGACATCTGTCTCGTTTTGTCCACTTTTGTTCACCTAATTTGAGAATTATTATCTTATTCATTATCAAAACTCTTCTGTAATTTCCGAATGTAAATAATTTGACCAATGTGATACGCGTTATGAGTCGTTACATTAGCTAATACTTCCCACCACTTCGCAGATACAGGAAATCCAATTACATCACTTTCAACCTTGTCTTCATTTATGAGACTTTGCCATTGTAACAGTTTCTCTAATAGTTTTTCTCTTAACTCTTCAAATGTTTGATTATCTGATAGCATAAAACTTTTGTTATTATCACCAATAGCGGGCACAGCATTAACATTTGATTCTTTGTACCTAGTTTGCCACGTCGTATTCCAATACAGTAAATGTTGTACAATTTCAGCTATACTATTACACTCTTCATTCGGTTTCCAGAAAGCTTCTCTCTCAGATAAATCCTTAACTGCATCTGAAAATGGAATATACCAACTGGGATCATTCGCATTTGCTAATAACTGATCTGCTAATACGTCTTTAACATGGAACACTTTGCTTCCCCCCATTAAAAAGATTCATTTCAAGACAATACTCACTTCTCTATATACGCTGAGTTTGCCAGATCCCCTCTTTTTAGCCTTAATCCCAAACATATGCACATAAAGAAACCAAAAGCACCTAATCCATAAGCTGTTGTATATCCACTTTCCCCGATAATCCATCCTGCAAGTCCTGGTCCAATCATTTGACCAACTGCATAGAAAACGGATATAAAACTAATTGCCATTGAGACATATTTCGGAGATACTTGCTTTGAAGCAGCAACTTGAATTAATAAAAGGATACCTCCGAGGCTGGAACCCCAAATAATTGCCGACATGATAAAGCCAATGGTATGTCCAAATATAATTGGAATCATATCACCTATTACAGCTAATAAAAGTGCAATACATAACGTCTTCTTTATACCAACCCGATCCGAAATCAATCCCCAGACAGGAGCTCCTACGATTGAAAACATTCCTGCAATCGCATAAACAGTTCCCGAAATTGATGCCGCAATACCATTATTAATCATAAAACTAGTTTGATATAAATTTGGAATTAAATAAACAACGCCCACAATAAAATACATCCATGCAATGATGTATAGCTCTTTCGTTTTCCATAAAAACGACTTATTATTCCTTTCCCCCTCATCTTCAGTAACTTCTGGATTTTTCAAAACAATTGAGGCAACGAATACAACAATACATGTAATAACTCCAAACAAAAGCCATGAACCACGCCAACTATACTCTGGAAATGCACGTACTATATAAGGAACAATTATTCCACTAAATAGCATGCCTATGCCAGCACCGCTTAATAATAGCCCCATTGCAGTTCCTCTTTTTTCTGGAAACCATCCTACTGTTATTGACATGAGTGGTGTATATACAAGGGCACTACCAGCTCCAGCACATAACATACAAATAGAGGCTATCCAAAATGAGGAGACAAATGCTAATCCTATTAAACTTATAACGACGAGCCAACTCCCTATTAATAAAACTGATTTTGCTCCAAAACGGATAGTAAGTATTCCAGATGTTCCGACTGTTAATAAATACCCTAAAAAGAGTATGGTTCCTAACATACCTGCTTGAGCTGTAGATAAATGGAGTCCTTCTTGCATAAACGGCAATATAATTCCATATGCCATACGTGCAAAACCCGTCGTTGTTATAATAAGAAACATTCCTGTTAATACAAATATCCAAAAATGACTTTCATTCCGTTCTTTCATTTAAATTCCTCCATAAAAAGTTATTTCCAATTGGATGTTGTTTGTAATTATAATGACCATTACAAAAAGCAACTACCAAATGACGGAGGAATTTACGGTATAGCGGATTATTCCTGTTTTACGTTAATAAATACGTAAAAATTCTGATGGATTCATTCCATACTTTTTACGAAATAACTCTGAAAAATGACTGACATTATTGTATCCAACTGCAAATGCCGTTTCGGTCACATTACTATTTCCCGAACGCAGTAAATCTATCGCATGCTCCATACGCTTTTCTCGTAAATATGCAAATGTGGACATCCCAAATAATTCTTTAAACCCAATTTTTAATTTATAATCATTTAACTCTACTATTTTAGCTAATTCTAATAATGATGGGGGTGATTCCATTCGTTGAAGTAAAATTTCTTCAGCCTGTTTTATTTTATTCAAATCCTGTTTTGATAATTGACTCCTTTTATTTGCGTCACAATCATTAAGCAACACTCTCCCCAAATGTATAGAAAGCAATTCGAGCGCTTTACTTTCTAATTCTAGTTGACTAATACGATCCTTTTGGGGATGCTCTATCATTCTCTTAATAAGATTAGATGTTATAGAATCAATTGGATTTTGAAACTTTTTAAAAGATTGATTTCCTAATATAGAATGAAAATCAAGACTTTTTTCAATAGCATTATTCATCATGAAATGATTAAACAATTGTACAGGAATCCCAATCGCTAATGAATATAGAGGCGTTTCTTTTTCATATTCAAATACTACATCAAAATCATTCATAAAATATAAATAGCTATTTCCAGTCATTAATTCATACGAAGAATGACCAACTTGCACTCCTCCGAACCCTTGTAAACAAAAATTAAGCTCCACCATTGCTGCATCAGATGCAAACTGGATGCGATGGTTATTATGAAATTGATAATTTGATAACACAATTTCCATACCTGAAAATGAAGTACATCTTCGTATTTCACCCATACCTATTGTTTTTGGAACATTCATATGTCTTTCCTCTACAACTTGTAAACCATAAAAATATTTATGAAAAATATCATGAAAACCGTTAGTCTCCATGAAACCCACACTCCTTTTATGTAAAAACCAAAATTAAATTGATAATTATTTTCAATTATATCAAATATCTTTATACAATAAATAGATTTTCTCTTTATAACTCGTTATGATAAAAGAAAAAGAAAGCGAGCGAACAATGAATAAAAAAATCGCGATTATTACAGGAGCATCAAGTGGATTCGGACTTTTAACGACACTTGAACTTGCAAAAAAAGACTATTTTGTCATTGCTACAATGCGCAATCTTGAGAAACAAATAGACTTAATATCTCAAGCTACTAAACTCGACTTACAACAAAATATAAAAGTTAAACAATTAGATGTAACAGATCAAGGTTCTATACATAACTTCCAATTATTTTTAAACGAAATAAACAGAATAGACATTCTCATAAATAATGCAGGATATGCAAATGGGGGCTTTATCGAAGAAATCCCAGTGGAGGACTACCGTAAACAATTTGAAACAAATCTTTTTGGAGCTATATCCATCACGCAACTTGTCTTACCATATATGAGAAAGCAGAAAAGCGGAAAAATCATTAATATAAGCAGTATTAGCGGGAAAGTAGGATTCCCTGGTCTATCTCCTTACGTTTCTTCAAAATATGCATTAGAAGGCTGGAGTGAATCCCTTCGCTTAGAAGTAAAGCCTTTCGGAATAGACGTTGCCTTACTTGAACCTGGTTCTTATAACACGAACATATGGGAAGTTGGTAAACAATTAGCTGAAAACCAATCTGATACAACCTCTCCTTACAAAGAATATATGGATAAAATACAAAAGCACATAAACAATGGCAACGATACACTTGGTAATCCGATGGATGTTGCAAATAAAATCGTAGAAATTGCTGAAGCAAGGCGTACTACATTACGATACCCAATTGGGAAAGGTGTAAAATTTATGATCTTTGCGAAGAAGGTTCTTCCTTGGAGATTGTGGGAGTTTCTTGTATTGAGGAGTTTTAAGAAGATGTAAGTAACTTTATTGAAAAAATATGTAAGGGGGTGCTAATTAAATGCTAGGTTTACCCTATGGTAAAGTGTTTTTAGTTCCGTGGTCCGAAGAGTGGGAATTTGAGTTTTCAAAAGAAAAACAATTAATTGAGGAACACATTGGAAAATATATTTTAGCGATACACCATATTGGAAGTACTTCCATCCCGCATTTAAGCGCAAAACCTATTATTGATATTGCGATGGAATTAAGAGATTCCAAAAGTGGTCTAAAATGTATTACGAACCTAGAACAATTAAATTATAAATATAGAAAAGATGTATTACCCGAAAGGTATTATTTCAATAAAGGTGAGCCAAGAACTCATCAAATTCATATGTATGAACAAGGGAATCCATATTTAATAGAACAATTAAAATTCAGAGATTACTTAATAGACAATAAAACTTCTCGTATGCAGTATGAACAGTTAAAGATTCAACTTTCAACAGCTAACCCTAATGATAAGCATAAATATGCAGAGGATAAAACAAATTTCATTAAATCCATATTGGCTAAAATAAATGATTAAATTGCGAAGACCGAACTTCGTACACATAATAAGAAACCATTCATGTATAGATGAATGGTTTCTTATTAATTAGTTATCTCATTATTTGTACCATCAATAATCATTTTAGTATGAACCCTGTTATTATTAATGCTACAACTCCTAATAATGAAATCAAAAACTCCCGCGATTCCTTATCATATTTCCACTCCATATATGATTGAAATCCATATAACGTAATAAAAAATAAAAGAGGTACATAGCCCATATATATACGATTTGGAAGAAAAGTGCTTATAGCAATAACAACTATATAAGAGGAAATGATAATTCTATTTCCCCACTTATGTGTATCATTCACATATTGGTTATTCCATCCTTTTTGTTTCGGTATATTTAACTGTCTTCTCGCTATTCTTTCAAAAACCAATAAAGATAGCACCCATAAAATTAATAAGGATATTTTTGTAACGGACAGAAAACCCTCTCCTTTTTATTTTTTTACTTTAATTTTCTCCGGCTGATCACTCGGATACGTAGCATTTGTTTTGTTTTCTAGGTCCCAACTAATAATGGTCGCACTATCTCGTCCTAATTGATGATGAACGTGTTCTAAAACATTGTGAACATGTTCTTTAAGCTCTACATTATTTCCATTCATATCATTATAAAGATTTAATGGAGTTTCATAACGGCGTTCCCCGCATTCTAATACCCCATCTGTCACCATTACAATTCGATTCTTTCCAGTACGTAATTCACGAATTCCTGATGAATAGCAAGGAACGGGTAAATCAAATGTGTTTACATTTCCAATCCATTCGTAAAAGTGGCGTTGATTCAATGTATATTGTCCTAATTTATGTAATTCATCATGAAATACATAAACTAAGCAATCACCTATGGAAAGCCACCATATGTAATTTTCTTTTCTTACGCATATTAAGCAAGCAGTTTCACCTTTTACCCTTTCGCACTTTTCTTTAAATGAGCGGGATTGAAATATCGTAAGTATATAATTTTCAACAGATCGAAATACGGTTTCAATTGATTCTTTCATAATCACTTCTATATTTTCATATTCTTTTTGGATTGTATTTACTACTAATTCAACACTTTCTGCACTATTATGCCCGTCTAATATAACGGCGAATTCCCAATCACCATTCGACAAAACTAATGCACCGTCTTCATTCTTTTTTGCTCCGGCACTTATATTCCCGCCGTATCTACCAAGTACGATATCACCATATTGCTTTACTGAAACTTCGTCTAAACACATTTCCCTACTTCCAACCCATGAATATTGTGTATTATTTGTTGTATGCATACTCATTTACCATATACTTTCGTATTCTTTCGCATAGTTTTTTAATTTTCTCTGAATCTCCATGTGGTGCACCAGTCCAATTTGCTACTTCAGTCGGTGACCAAAACTCTTTTGGTGTATTTGGATAACGTGGAATAATGTGCATATGCAAATGTGGTACACCATTACCTGAAACGAAACTGTAAATATGTTCTGCACCTTTGCTTTCTTTAAGCGCTTTACTTACTCTACTTGTTATCAGTCCGAATGCCTTTGCCTCATCTTCAGTTAATTCAGCGAGACCAGGTACATGTCTCTTTATATCAATCATTACATAACCAAGATATGTTTCTTCTGCATCCAATGGACATGTCCAACGTAAATGAGTTCATCTTCGTAAATAGCTCCACCTGAAACTGTAATGTTCCCTTTATGTTTTTCACAAATGAAGCAGTTTTGTTCTGCTTGATTGTTTATTGGCATATCCATCACCATCCTTTGCATATATAATATCATAAAAAAAGGAAAATAGGTTTTATATTCCGAAAATTCAATCTCTTGAAACAAGAATTTTCACATTAAAATAATTTATAACTCATTATTTCTTCAAAAGCGTAATCCCCATTCCAACTGCAATCCCAATCGCTATTCCGATTGCTATATTATCAGTAAATACACCAGGAATTACACCGATTACAACACCTATAGCGACACCAATTGTCATAGCATCATTTCTTTTTTTATTATTAGCCAAAATAGCATCTCCTCTCATAATTTCTCCCCATATAATATCCATTTACATGAACGTTGCTGTCTCCTAATATATTTGCTATTCCGCTTGAAAATTTCCAGAAAATGTACTTTATTACTTTTCCATTCCCCCTACATAATCCTCTTCGTTTGAAAGAATTTTTAAGTCACCATTACATATACATAGGCATTTACTATAAGAAAGATCAGTAATTTATTGAAGGAGGAACGATTCAAATGTATCCTCATTGGAATCCAAAT
Organism: Bacillus sp. FSL E2-0195; assembly: GCF_038003645.1. Classification (NCBI taxonomy): domain Bacteria; kingdom Bacillati; phylum Bacillota; class Bacilli; order Caryophanales; family Bacillaceae; genus Bacillus; species Bacillus sp. FSL E2-0195. The sequence goes on from NZ_JBBOPN010000001.1 coordinate 2,735,567, forward strand.
ATAAATCAACAATATGCTTACTCCCCCCATCCAGTAAGGAATACACTGCATTATGATTCGCAATACATGATGCAGCGCATCGCAAGCCTTGAAAGCCAATTAGCTAAATTAATCTCATTAATCGAAGAAAATAATCAATTAATAAAATCAATGGAACAACAGCAAAACCAAGTTTGTGCACCAGCTGGAGGCTCTGTTATTGTTCGGATGTAATTCGAATTCAAAAAACACACTTTGTAGTATAAAGTGTGTTTTTTGAATTATTTTCTTTTTGTATAAAACCCTTGCGTAATTCGGTCTAATATAATCGCAATCACGACGATAGCTAGTCCAGCTTCAAATCCCATTCCGATATTTACTTGTGTTACAGAGCGATATACATCGACGCCAAGTCCTGGCGCTCCTACAAGTGAAGCTGTTACAACCATTGATAACGAAAGCATAATACTTTGATTCACGCCAGCCATGATCGTTCCGGTTGCGAGCGGTAATTGTACTTTAAATAATTTTTGTGATGCGGTAGAGCCAAATGCATTCGCAGCTTCAATTAAATCTTCTGGAACTTGTCTAATTCCTAAGTCTGTAAATCTGATTGTCGGTGGCATAGCAAAAATAACGGAAGCAATAATGCCTGGTACGACGCCTACTCCAAAAAATGTTATCGCGGGAATGAGATAGACGAATGCCGGCATTGTTTGCATAAAATCTAATGTCGGCTTTAAAAATTTTGAGAAACGTTCATTTTGAGATGCTAAAATGCCAATGGGAATTCCGATAATAATTGAAATAATAACTGACGTAAGTACGAGCGCTAATGTTTGCATCGTTTGTGCCCAGTAGTTAATATTTAAAATAAATAATAATCCGATGAGCGTAAAAATGACTAAAGATAATTTCCTCGTTGTGTACCAAATGAGGAAACATAAGATGATAATCATCACTATGGCTGGTATTATTGTTAAAAAATTAGTGAGTAAATCAACAAATCCACCGATAATATAGGAGAATCCTCGGAACAAGCCTTCAAAGTGCTCATATAAACTTGCAACAAATGAATCGACCCATTCGCCTAATGGAATGCGCGGAATATTATTCATCGTCTTTCACCTCTTCCTCAATGTTACCTGCAAGAGCTTGAATGACACTTTCACGTTTAATAATTCCTCTCAACCTTTTCTTTTCATCAATTACGGGTAATGGATATTTCATCTCCGCCATTTTTGCATACGTTTCTTCCAGTAATGTATCTAGATAAACGTGTGGAATATCGTTAAGTAATAAATCAGCAATTGGCCATTGTTTTTTCATTGCTTTACTTGCATCATCCGCTGTTAAAATACCTAAAAACTCATACTTTTTGTTCACAACATATACCGTAGAAACACCTGCATTTCTCATAATTTGCAAAGCTACACGCGGCCCACGATCGATTAATAACGTTTCTGGTCTTTTTAAAATAGATTCTGCCGTAATTACTTTTCCTAAATTCACATCCGCAACGAATTTCTCTACAAATTCATTTGCAGGGCTCATCATAATTTCTTCCGGTGTTCCAATTTGGACAATTTCTCCATCTTTCATTAATGCGATACGATCACCAATTCGAAGAGCTTCATCTAAATCATGTGTAATAAAAATAATTGTTTTTTCCATTTTATCTTGTAACTCTAACAATTCATCTTGCATTTCTTTTCGAATTAGTGGATCTAATGCACTAAATGACTCGTCCATTAGTAATACATCTGGATTATTCGTTAGTGCCCTTGCAATTCCAACACGCTGCTGCATACCACCACTAAGTTGACTAGGGTAATTATCTTTATGATGATCGAGTCCTACTAACTGTAGCGATTCTAACGCCTTATTTTCTCGTTCCTCTACTGGAACTCCTTGAATTTCTAACCCGTACGCAACGTTTTGTATTACCGTACGATGTGGAAATAAAGCAAACTTCTGAAAAACCATACTCATTTTCGTCCTTCTTACTCTTCGCAATTCTTCTTTTCCCATCGTTGCGATGTCTTCACCATCTATGTATATATGCCCCGCTGTCGGTTTAATTAATTGATTTAGCATTCGAACCAATGTAGATTTCCCACTACCAGACAAACCCATAATAACGAAAATTTCTCCAGTGTATACTTCAAACGTTGCCTTTTTCACACCAACGTTCATTCCTGTCTCCTTTAAAATTTCCGATTTGCTTTTTCCTTCTTTTAATAAGGTAAGCGCCCGTTGCGGATGTTTCCCAAAGACTTTTGTTACATTTTCAACACGTACCTTTGTATTATCCATGTCACTACTCCTTTTCTACCCATCTATTTACATAGTGTTGCGATTTTACAGAGAAATATTACATAAAAATGACATATATAAGATTTCTTTAAAAATTCTTGTTTCCGTTCATAATAAGAAGGTTCACTTATAGATTAATTTATAAAAAGCAAAAGCTTCACAGGAGGTTTTGAATGCGAAAAAAAATATGGATTATAAGTCTGTTACTATTTATTAGTATGATTTTCACTTCTTGTAATGCAACAAATGCAAATTCGAAAGGAAAAATTAAACTTGGTGTAACAAGTTGGAAAGAAAATATCGCAACCGCAAATATGTGGAAAGTTTTATTAGAAGAAAAAGGCTATAAAGTTGAACTCATGTATTTAGAAAAAGCTGCGATATGGACTGGCGTCGCACGTGGTGATGTTGATGCGAATCTAGAAGTATGGCTTCCTGTTACGGATAAACCATTAAATGCCCGTTACAAAGATGACTTCGTCTTAAAATCAAAATGGTATGAAGGTACTGGGCTTGGTTTAGTCGTCCCTTCTTATGTGAAAAACGTTAACAGTATTGAAGATTTAAATGCACATAAAGATGAGCTAGATAATAAAATTGTTGGGATTGAACCTGGTAGTAGCCTAATGAATTTAACGAATAAAGCAATGAAGGAATATGATATAAAACTAAAACTTGTCCAATCTTCAGAAGCTGCGATGATGAGCGAACTAAAGAAGGCATATACGAAAAAGAAACCAATCGCTGTTACGCTTTGGAATCCTCATTGGGGCTTTTCAGAATTTGACTTAAAATATTTAAAAGACCCTAAGAAAGTATATGGTGAAAAAGATGACATTTATTACTCCGTTCGTAAAGGTTTCGAAAAAGATCATCCGGATATTGTGAAATACTTTGATCAATGGAAAATGAACGATGAACAACTTGGTACGTTAATGGTCATGTTAAATAAAACGAAAGATCCAGAAGAAGCTGCTCGAAAATGGATAAAAAAGAATCAAGCTTTAGTTGATGAATGGATAAAAGAATAAAGAATGACAAAAACAGGCTAGAGAATTTAGTATATTCTCTAGCCTGTTTTACGTTATTTTTTCTCAATAACTGCATCAACAATTCCATATTCCTTCGCTTCTACTGCCGTCATAAAATAATCTCTTTCTGTATCATGAGCTACCTTTTCTACTGGTTGCCCTGTTCGATCAGATATAATTTTGTTAATATCATGTTTTAACTTTAATATTCTTTTTGCTGTAATTTCAATCTCCGTTGCTTGCCCTTTTACACCGCCGAGCGGTTGATGAATCATGATTTCACTGTTAGGGAGCGCAAATCTTTTTCCTTTTGCGCCAGCTAATAGTAAAAGCGCACCAAATGATGCCGCAAAGCCCATACAAAGTGTTTGCACATCTGGTTTAATAAGGTTCATCGTATCTAATATTGCAAATCCCGCTGTCGTTGAACCACCCGGACTATTGATATACAGGAATATATCTTTTTCTGCATCTTCCGCTTCTAAAAACAATAATTGTGCTACTACACTGCTGGCAACTTGATCGTTAATTTCTGAACCAATCATAATAATTCGGTCTTTTAATAATCTTGAATATATATCATAGGAGCGTTCTCCTAATTTCGTTTGTTCTATTACGTAAGGAATTACACTCATTATAAATCCCTCCATCTGTTTTATGCCGCATTAAGCATACAACTGTAAGAAGAAGATTGTTTCATACTGAAGAATAACACTGGTTGTATTGATGGTAACTTAGTGAAATCTATTGTTGGGAGAAGTTTCGTCAACAATTCAGGTCTTTCTTCTCGAATAGAAGTTACAACGATTTCAACATCATCCGTGTACTCCACTATTTCAATGCCTTCTTCATTTACAGTTTTCAGCCTATTTCTACTCCTAAATAAAGATGCTTTCACTGCGCCTTCTGATACAGAGCATATTTTTGCAATATCCGCGATACTATACTGAAAAACATCCTTCAATAATAAAATTACGGATTGTTGCACATTTAACGAAGACAATACTTTCCCTACCATTTCATGCAAATCTGCAATTTTTCCATGTGGTTCTTCAAATGTATTTTGCTGTTCTAACTTTTCTTGAACGGATTTTGATTTCATTTGATCTAACCATTGATTTCGAGCAATTTTATACAGAAGCGTTATACAAATTTCCTTCTCACTATACTTTTGAAGAACTTTGCAAATTGCTTCTTGGGCAAGGTCTTCCCCATCCCATTTGTTTTTCGTCAAAAACGTACAGTATCTTTTTACCTCTGCATAATGTGTAATTAAAAAATTTATATTTGAATGATTCATATCGATATGATCCTTTAAAACCTGAGTTACTTTTGTGCACAAAATAACCACTCCTTTTCAGCGCTTACTTAATAAACGATTGAACAAATAAAAAAGTTACGGGGCTTATAATTAATTTTATGTTTATGTTCATGAATACGGGTCATAAATATGTTATATAGCATTTTACATGAGGAGGAATCAATTTGCCAAAATTAACAGTTGAAGGTACCGGAACTTTCGATATTAAAGAAGGAACGAAATTAGTATTAGCACTTGAAGATAACGGTGTACACATTCTTCATCGTTGCGGTGGCAAAGCAAGATGTACAACTTGTAGAGTTGAAGTCATTGCAGGTGATTTTTGTGAGGCGACAAATGATGAAAAACAAGCTATTACGGAAAAAGGAATTGAAGACCACTTACGATTATCGTGCCAAATGCGTGTACATAAAGATATTACCGTTCGCCCTATACTTACAGTTGAAAATTCCGGTTTAGATGCTGGACCACGCCCAGCGGAGTAAAATGATGAATTTAAAACAGCTTGCAGGCGAATATGCTGCTGGCTTTGTAAGAGATGGTATGACGATTGGACTTGGTACGGGTTCAACCGTATATTGGACGATACAAAAGTTAGGTCACCGTGTACAAGAAGGGTTATCTATTCAAGCTGCACCGACATCAAAAGAAACTGAAGTATTAGCAAAACAATTATCTATTCCGCTAATCTCTTTAAATGAAATTGATATACTTGATCTCACAATTGATGGCGCAGATGAAATCAATAATGATTTACAATTAATAAAAGGTGGTGGTGGTGCATTACTTCGCGAAAAGATTGTTGCCACCTCCTCTAAAGAACTTATTATTATTGCAGATGAATCCAAACTCGTTTCACATTTAGGTACCTTTCCACTTCCTATTGAAATCATCCCCTTCTCTTGGAAGCAAACTGAAAAGAGAATTCAATCTTTAGGATGCGAAACGCGTTTACGTATGAAAGATGGCGGACCATTTATAACTGATAACGGCAATTTAATTATTGATTGTATTTTTCCAAACAAAATATTGAATCCAAATGATACACATACAGAGTTAAAGATGATTACCGGTGTAGTTGAAACAGGATTATTTATCAATATGACGAGCAAAGCGATCATCGGAACAAAAAACGGTATAAAAGAATATTAAGCATTTTAAAGGCTGACTTTTGCAAGTCAGTTTTTTCTTTTATAGCATTACAGTATGATATACTATGAAAACACATTCATATCACACTAGAAAGGGCTGAACAATTTGCAATCCAAACTCATAACAGAACTTACAGATTTAGAAACTGCCTTTCACATTCGAAAAGAAGTCTTTGTAAAAGAACAAGGTGTCCCTCTTGAAGATGAATTCGATACATATGACCAAATTGGCGAGGCATGCAAACATATATTAGTTTATTATAATGAACTTCCTGTAGGAACTGGCCGTATACGATTCGTTGACGGAATGGGTAAACTAGAAAGAATTTGTATTTTAAAAGACTATCGCAAATACGGATTAGGCAAAGTAATCATTCAAAAGTTAGAAGAGATTGCTCGTAACAAAGAAGCAAACAAAGTTAAACTACACGGTCAAACACAAGCTGAAGGGTTTTATGAAAAATTAGGCTATCAAACTTCTTCCGACGTATTTATGGAAGATGGAATTCCACATATTCTTATGACGAAAGTGTTATCATAATAGAAAGGTTACTATATGATTCTACATTATGTATTCGTATAGTAACCTTTCTGTAGCTTATTCGTTTGAAAGTCTCTTTGATGAATATTCTAGATTAATACAAAAAGACGACGCTGAATACGTCTTCTTTTTTATAAGCAGAAAAGTTAACTCTCAAACTTCCTTTTTTTGCATCAAAGCCCATCATCTTTCATTTCATTTTGAGGTAAAGCTTACACTGTTTTCCATAAGGATAAAGCAAAAATCCAGTTTGGATCCCCATGTCCTTCATAATTCTGGACTGCTTCATACACTTTTCCCTCGTGTAAAACTCTATCTTCCTTTTTATATGCTTTCTTTGCATCCCACGCTTCATATGAAGTGCTTTCAGTTTTTGTAGTAATTGTGAACGTATCACTTTGTACGGATTCATTTCCAACTACATCCACTGCTTTCACTGCATATTTATAAGTAGTATTAGCGAGTAAATTTTTATCCATATAAGAAGTCGTATTGGATGTTGCAATTTTTTTCATTGTTCCTTCTATTTCTCTATAAATATCGTAATAGTCTACTCCAACGTTATCATCAGATGGGCTCCACATTAGATCCACACTTGACGCTGTTGTTCCCATGCTATGTAATCCTTTTGGTTGTGTTGGTGCTTCTGTATCAGGAGCTTCAACTGTTGTTTTCACTGTAAGCGCTGTACTTTCTTTCGATACATTGCCAGCTGCGTCAATTGCTTTTACAGTATAAGTGTATTCTGTGCTTGGTTGTAATTTCTTATCAATAAAATAAGTGCCTGGTACTGTGTCAATCATCTCTCCGTTACGGAAGATTTGGTACCCTTTTACTCCTACATTATCCGTAGAAACGTTCCATGTTAGTTCTATACTATTCGCTGTTACTTTTTGCGCCTGAATTCCATTTGGAATACTTGGCGCTTCTGTGTCTGGTTTCACATTATTGATGAGATTCACATCAATTACATTATAGAACGCATTTGCTGTATCAGCTACATCCCATACAGCTAAAATCACATGATATCCACTACGGTCAGTAGGTACATTGATTTTATGAGTTAAATTATTTGAAGCTGCAGAACCATCATGTTGTACAGTGCCAATTGGCTCAAAGTCTGCTCTTGTTAGTGCTTTATTTGGATTCCATCCTTTTTTTGTAATATAGTAGTGCCATTTGCTTGTTAAGTGAGGTGCTGTATACTTCCAAGTAAATGTATTTTCCCCACCAGTGATTGTATTTTTAAACCAACGATTTGCTGTTTGTTGATCTAAAATACCGCCAAATTTTCCACCTGCAGAAGCGATTTGCCCATCAACTGGGCCACCTTGTGGGAATCCTTTTGGAGCTTCTAAACTTTGTGGTTCATACATAACACTTCCGCAGTTTACATTTAGAGCACCATAAGTTGGACTACATAAAGCGGAACGGCTACCAGGCTTTTCAACAAAGCCGTGCGCGTATGCATTTTGAGGAATAAGTGTCGTGCTGATAATTCCAGCTGTTAATGCAACAGCTCCTATACTTTTTTTGTTCATTTTCAAGTTTTGTAGTTGTTTTAAAAATCGATTATTCATGTTCCTGTCCCCTTCTTGTTATACTTCGTAGTGTAATGTGGGCTTTGATGTAAAAGAATAACAAGAGTCAACCTTATTTCGTGTATGCGTAAATATGCATACACCGTCGTAAAGAAACATTTCATTTCTTGTGATATATTTCACTTACTGAATATATCATGACATAGAAATCACCTAAACGTGTGCAGAAGTTGTGCAGAAACAGTGAAATTACTACTAACACGTAAAACTACATCCTAAATTTATAAAGTAAAAGTGAGCAATAGAAATTGTAGTACTTGTAATGAAAAATTTTAGGTATATATATGGATGAATTGCACCAAGTCGTCTTGAAACCCTTCATCGTTAACTTAAAACGCATGGCAATGTGAGATCACATTATTTTAAAACAACGTGCCATCTCCATTTTCCATATATCTTTCTATCAATACTTTGAAATTACTTATCACTTGTAAACATTTCCGAATCCGTCAATATAGTTTCATAAAACTTATCATATTCTTCACAGTATTGGATTTTTAATTTTTCTATTAAACTTGTATCTAGTGAAACAATGTCAATAACGATACTTATATACAATAAATAAGTATCGTTATAAAAAGAAATATACGCTTGCTGACCACCATTAACGACATACTTGCAATACTTATATACTTCATCTTCATGTACACCTTTAATCGTAGTAAATATGATTGTACTTTCAAGATCATCAACGTCTACTTTCGTTTCTGCCCAATTCTTAATCTTCATGAACCTTCCAATTTTTGTTTTCTCATTTATTCTCTTACTTTTACCATATGTTATGTAACCGGAAATAAATGAAACATCAATTGTATCAGGACTTTTAAAAAGTTCAGTCAAAATCCCTCTTAACCCTCTCAAATTACCCTCAAATAATTCTATATCGAATCTAATTCTATTTTTCGCCTCCACTTGAAAAAATGGTGTAGCTGTCATGTCAGCAAAATTTACATCTAGTATTTTCATTCTTTCCATTTCATCAATTCCTCGCTTCATATAACATAAAAGTGTCTATATCATTTAATATAGACACCCTTTCACATGTATAGTTTTAATAACAGCCTGTAAATTTAAAAATTTCATCAACTGCTTGCTTATACCCACCTGATTTTCGGAGAGACTCCTTCAGATTCAAAGTGGTTTCTTTACATGACGGATTATTTAATACTATTTCTACACTTTCACTTAGTTGATCCGCAGTTAATCCTTGCATTTGCAATTTAACTCCTGCCCCGAGACTCTCCACTTGCTTTGCGATTACTGGCTGATCTGCACTTTGCGGAATTACAACGAGTGGAACACCGTTATATATCCCTTCATGCGTACTGTTCATACCGCCGTGTGTAATAAATAGTTTCGTATATTTGAGAAGTTCAGTTTGTGGTACATAGTTTTTCACAATGAAGTTTTTAGGGATATTACCTAAATCACTTATTTCCATTTTGTTGCCAATAGACATAACAATTGTATGCTTACTATTCTCGAACGCCTTCATACAAAGTTTATAAAAATCAAGCGCTTCATTAAAAACAGTACCTAGTGAAATGTAAATCAGGCTTTTTTCTTCAATTGAAGTGTAATCAAAACCTTCATTTTTCACTTGTGTAGAGATAGATGGACCCACAAATTTGAATGTTTCATTAAATGTATCCCCAAAAGGTTGGAACTCCTTAATTGTATACACAATAGTAAGTGAAGCTGGATTACAGAAAACTTCATACGGTGAGTTTATATTAACACCATATTTTTCTGTAATTCCATTAGTTAAGTTTTCAAAATCATTATGTATTCTATCCTGAACTTCCAGTGGGATATTTTTAGAAAGATGGTCTAACATTTGTTTAAATGATTTTTCATCTTGTGCAAAAGATGTGCATGAATTTATGGCTGGAAGATTAAGAATTTGGGCAATTAAGCGACCACAGCCAAACATCGAATCATGAATAATATAATCAAAATGTTCACCTTCAATTTGTTCTAGAACACTAGGTATTACAATATCAGCTGTATGTAGAAGGCCGTTTATTCTTTCCTGTAAATAATTTCGACCACCGGAAAGAAATGCTTTTATAAATTTTTCATCATCAATCGTTCGTACAGTAGCACCTGTCTTCTCAATACGCTCCCTGAAAGCCTCTATTGAAAAATAAACTACCTCTTCACCGCGAGAAATCAGTTCTTCTACAACATGTAATGTTGGATTTATATGTCCTTCTGATCCAGCGTTAATGAATAAAACACGTGCCATTCAAAACACTCCTTAAATTTTAAAATTTCTATGTTGTAAAGAGTATGGATACTTTCCATACTCTTTACGGAGTTATATGTATCATTTTCCTGCTAAATTGACCTAGCAAGCCTAAAACCGAGATCATCTATATGAAATGTAGGATGACTACGACGGCGACAAGTAGCACCGCACCCTCTCGCTTCTTCAGCCCAGCTACCGCCTCTGAAAATTCGGTACGATCCATATACCTTTTCATCATACAAATCATAACACCATTCCCAAACATTCCCTAACATATCATATACTCCCCATGCATTCGGTTCTTTTTTACCGACCTCATGAATTTTCCCATCCGAGTTTTTATTATACCAAGCTATCTTATCAAGTTCTCCATATGTATACCCAGTAGTCCCTGCTTTACATGCATATTGCCACTCTCCCTCAGAAGGTAATCGGTAGCCGTTGGACTCTACATTACAACTAACCTTTTGACCGCCATCACTAATAGAATAATATTCTTTTAATCCCGCTTTTTTTGAAAGTAAATTACAAAATATAATCACATCATTCCAAGAAGTATTAACAACGGGTTTATGATTGCCTAAAAAAGAATTTGATGATTCATTTATAACAGTATAATATAATTCCATCGTTACAGTATATTGCGCAAGAAGAAACGGCTTAATTTGGGCCTTCCATTCTCTTTTAATTCGATCGTCTCTTAAAACTATCTCCCCTGCTGGGATTTTTACCATATAAGAATCAATCAAGCGAATTATTTCATTCAATATTATTCCTCCATTCAAAATGGAACATAATTTAATGTTTTTAATGCATCAATTTATACTTACTGCACTTCCTTTATGAATCGTTGAACCTCATTTGGTGTTTTTAAAATAATAATTCTTTTATCCTTATTGAATTGATCGATTCTTTTTAAAATTGCAGGTCTTTTCGACTTAGGATATTCCCATATCCATTTGAAAAATTGCAAGTCAAATCTTTCTTCACATCCAGCCCCCATATCCGGTCTTGTTTTATTCCGATATTGCACAATTCTTTTAAAAGCACGATAAACACAAATTGTTCTATGAATATCAAGAAAGATAATTGTATCAGCTGCGTTAATTCTTATGTCCATTGTCCCGCCATAATTCCCATCAATAATCCACTTTTCCCCTTTAACTAATTCATTTTGAACCGTTCTTTGCTCCTCTTTCGGTACACCCTCCCAATTTGGTTTCCAAAATAGTGCATCAAGATGATGCACCTTAATATTTAATTTATTCCCTAACTGTTTTGCTAATGTAGATTTTCCTGAACCACCAGAACCTATTAATATTATTTTTTTCATAAATACCCCTTTTTACATCTTTTATTTCTTCCGTAGCATAAACTCACCAAGCATTCCTACTCCAACACCAATTGTGTAAGCCACTAAATCACTCCATAAAAATCCGTAACCTAATACGAGTCCACCTAAAGTCGTTGCGCGAATGCTATCAATCCATTCCGCATGGTACAATTGGCTAATTTCAATCCCGTAGCAAAATATCAAACTAATAAAAGCTAATTTCTTCATTTCTATTTTAGGAAACAAAAATCCGAATCCAGTAAAAATCATTAATGCCCATAAAGCATCACCTAAGTACCCATTTAACAAATCTGGTAACGCAAAAGCAAACTTTCTTGAACTAAGACCTAAAATAATAACAACTATAGTAAACACCGCATATAGTAATCTATTTCGTTTCGTATTCATTTCAAAATCCCCTAATATATAATGTAAAACTGCAAATAGCTAGTAAAATATAATCATTTTACTAGCTATTTATAGTCGACTTCACTTTGTATTTAATCCAATAACTCTTGCTGCTTTTTCTTTGAAAATGATTGTAATACTAAATCATACGACCAATCTATCATTTTATTAATTTGTTCTTGCCCCACATCCTTATGTATGTACACTGTATTCCAATGCTTTTTATTCATATGATATCCAGGAATTATTGTTTCTGGGTAATCTTCTCTTATTCGTAAAGAGAGTTCTGGATCACATTTTAATGTAATCGCAGCTTTTTCCCCTTCTTCATGATTCACTATCGCAAATATTTTATTATTTAACCTCATACATGTTGCACTCCAGCCATCTGGAGAATCCTCTGTCGCTTTTTTTTTCGATAAACAATACGCTCTTGTTGCATTCATTCTAATTGGCACCTCTTATTCTTTCACTATTTGATTACGATGCATCACAATTTGCTTCGTCGCTTTAAATTGCTGTTCACCATAAAACTTTATTAGTTTCTCGCCGCAAAATAGACTTACAATATCAATATGAGATATCTCTCGAAGTAACATTGTAAGCATCTTCTCACCAATACCTTTATTTCTTACACTCTCATGTACGACAACATCTTCAATATACGCCCGAAAAACACCGTCAGTAACAACTCTAGCAAATCCAATTAATTCGTTTTCTTCCCATACTCCAATAGCTATACTATTCTTTAACATTTTTTGAATATCGACTTCTTTTCTTTCTGGCCACCAACCTACAGAATCGTAAAGTTTCTTTATTTTTTCTACACAGATTGGTTGTTCATGTTGTAATTTATACGTGTACATTTTTTCTCCCCTCAACCAGTATGCATAATATTATTATAATCTCTTTTCTAAAAAGTGTTGACTATGCCCTTTAGGATGATCTTCAACAACACCATATTCTCGGTATCCGTGCTTTTTATAAAAATCTGGTGCTTGGAAACTAAATGAATCTAGTAAAATGAGTCTACATCCTTTTTCCATCGCAATTTCTTCTATTTTATGTAACAATTGACTACCATAACCATCATGACGAACAGATTCATCAACCCATAAAAAATCTATATGAAGATGATAAAAATACATCGTTCCTGTTACCCCGCCAAAGATTTTTCCATCTTCATCTTTCACTACGAAGCTTACTTGTTCCATCGGTTGCTTTACTTCATCTGTTAAAATAGACATGTTATATTGAATTACTTTATTTTTAATGTATTCTCCTTCAGTGCGAGTACCATTCTCTATGCTTTTCATATATTTCTTCCTTTCAACTTAGTAAGCTACATTTAATTTTTACTTCTTCTCTTTAATATACTGATGAATATAAATCCAGCATATGTAACAAAGCATGAAAAACCAATTATGCCTGGTACAGAGACATAGCCTGTTCTCACATAACTTATAACGGCAAAACTAGCAATTAATAATAAAATAGATGGCCAAAAAATAAGTACTGTTTGGAGTAAAGCCATGTTCCTTATATATTATAGAATGGGTTTATATTTGTGTCATAAGGGCTTATGCTTATTTTTATTTTTAAAGGCTTTTTCCTTATACTTGCGTGTTAGCTGATTCATAAACTATAGAGTGTAAGTGGGTGAATGATAAGGATGGTGTAAAAATGAGTAAATTTAAAAAAAATTTTCATATTCCGTGCGAATGTTTCGGTCCCCCTTTACCTCCACCTGAAATTGGTCCAACGGGCCCAACAGGTCCAACAGGTCCAACAGGTCCAACAAGTCCAACAGGTCCAACAGGTCCAACAGGTCCAACAGGTCCAACAGGTCCAACAGGTCCAACGGGTCCAACAGCAGTAGGATGTTGTCCATGTAATAATATTCTTGACAACCCTGGATTTGACGAGCCGGCAGTAGTAGGAGATCCAGTTCCAGGTTGGAATCAAGCAGGTTCCGTTTCAGAAGTAGGGTTTCCAAACGTTCATAGTGGCCGGTTTCTGTCAAATGGTTCATTTAGTCTCTTAGCTGCATCAATTAATCCAGGTGGAAGTATTAATCAAACAGTTGATGTTGACGCAGGTTGTTGTTATACGTTTTCTTTTGCTGCAGATGTAAGGGATGGTGCATTTCTTATAGCTTCAGTATCTTTCCCAGAACTTGGGCAAGCATGTCCTCCTGCCCCTGTAACTCTTGGTCCATTAAACATTCCACATATTGTACCAGTTATGAATCAACCACAATCTCTTTTCCAACATTATATTCTTGTTGTGTGTATACCTGCTACTGTAACTACAGCATGTATTTCTTTCCAAAATACTGCTACAGGGGGAGAAGGCGCAACAGCTTTTGTTGACAATGTTGTATTTCAGCCGACTGGTGGACCTTGTACTTCATGTTCACAAAATTTCTAATGTATTGAAGTACTTGAATCTTTTCGTTTTGCTGGCGGATCACAAAACCATTAAGGAGAGCCTTTGTGCTCTCTTTTTATGTTAGAAATCACCAGACACTCCCATATGCTGAGCGCATTCCTTTATAGTCCCGATACATATGAGCGATTCACTTTTGTAAACGGTATACTCCTTTAGGTGCACTATTCCCCTCCCTGCTATTAAAATAACGTTTTTATTCAATTATCGGTTACAACGTTTGTTTGACTTGTTATCTTATATTCTTTATATAAGCACTTCAAAGCTTCTAGAATTGTTTCATCAACCTCTTTATTATCAAATCGATTAGGTAAATCTCTTCCCCCAATTACATAAAGAAACGGAAATTTATGAAACATTCCTATTATACCAATATTTATTATAGCGGTGGATAAACCACCTGTCATATGAGCTAAATGATAATACGGTATCCCTTCATAATCACCTTGTTGCCTTACCATTCCATTAATAATGGGTTCCCATAATTCTGGTTCTGATTTATATCCTTGAAAAATATGTACTAAAAGTGAAAGAACTTGATTTAACTCTCCGACATTTTGCTCATCTCTAGGGTTTTCCTGTATATGAATCTTTGAAAAGTACGTTAAAACATTTTCTCTGACGGTTTCCCATCCTCCGCAGTGCATTACAACCGAGTGAGCAATATAACTGTCGTGGCAAGCTATCATTACTTCAACCGCTTTACTAAGTGTTAATGTAGTTCTTCCTTGTAAATGAGGATATAACTGCACACTATCCTCATTTGGATTAAACTTAATGTGATGAAGTGTATCATTCCAATTAATTTGTTTGTCCTTTACCATCCTCGCTACTGCAAATCCAATTGCCACTTTTGCTGCTGATGCTAAAGGAACGTATAGCTCATTGTTATGGGTAGCAACTATATTTCCATTCTTTGTTGAATAAACAAGTATTCCAACTTGACCAATTTGTATTTCTTTTATTTTTTTAATGACAGCCTGCATATTCATCCCTCTTCTTATATCGTTTTATCATCTTCTCAAAATTCGATATAGAATATAAGAATCCTTTTTTGTTAAATGATAATCATGAATACAACAAGAAAAAGATAGCATGAGATTTCTTCATACTACCTTTTGAAATATATACAATTTCTTTTAAAATTATTTTTAAAGTAATAGATACAGCTATTCTTCAGTAGGATTTTTAGGACCATTAAGCTCCAATTGATAAAAAGCTAAATTTAGCCATCGATTGAACTTATAACCGGCTTTTTTTATTGTTCCTGCATGAACAAATCCATAGTTTTGATGCAGGGCAATACTTTTCTCATTTTCTGCGTCAATTCCAGCAATTAAGGTCATATATTCTCTTTCTTTTGCTATTGTAATTAATTCTTCTATTAAAGAGGACCCAACTCCATTTTTTCTATATTCCTTATCAACATACACAGAATGTTCAACTGAATATTTATAGGCAGGCCATGCCCTAAAGGGGCCAAATGTCGCAAATCCTACTACTTTATTATCTAGCTCGTAGACTAAAATTGGATAGCCATCAGCCTTTTTTTGTTCATACCAATCTATTCTATTTTCAAGGGTTACAGGTTTGTACGCATATACAGCTGTTGAATTAAGGATTGCATCATTATAAATATCTAAAATAAATGTTACATCTTTTTTCATTGCTTCCCTTATCATTGTTTTCTTCCTTTCATAATGATATTTCTCTGTACCTTTCTTTCAACTGATCTACCTAATAATAATTCAAACTTATTTTTACAACCGAATTCTAGATTTTCGAAAACCATCAATTGCATTTAGTACCGCAGATAATATGAAGATAATTATCCCTCCACCAATTAACCACGTTTTAAATTCCTCTGGAGAAATTGCAAACACATTTGCCACATACATAATGAATCCTTCGTTAAATAAATGAGGATTTACTACAATTACAATGAATACTATTGTTGCAGCTAACTGTAGGATTGCATTCCCAATTGCCAATTTTTGCGTCCATTGTCCTTGCACTAACTTATAAAGAGATATACCTATTTCGAAAACGCTCATAATTACAACGATTGGCCAATACTGAAGTAAAACATCTTGATTGAAAGTTGGTGCGACAAATTTCAGTCCATCTGCTGCACCATTATATACGCCAACAAGATGATTCGCATAAAAGTAAAGGGTAGCCCAAACTGCTGTCCACATCAAACCTCCAAAAACTTCAAACTTTGAGATCGACTTTTTCTTTGGAACATACGAGATATTTTTCAAATCATCAGGAGTCCATTTTTTTAAACTTGTCGTCAACGGTTGGGTACCTTTGTCTTTATCTGTTCTTTCTAAAATAGCAAATACAAGTGTCAACCAGAAAAATACATGGAGGCCTACTTCGACAATTTCCCCAATGCCTTTACCTATCAATTGTAAAATAACATTTAATACTGCTTGATCACCAGTATAGCCTATAAAATTTTCTGCAATCATTGCAATGAGTGCGATAACAGCTGCAATTGGTATAATCATTTTTAATAGCGTCGTATATACATCAAAATAGCGTGGTCCAATTAAATGCATCGGTCTATCCAAATACCCATTAGCCAATGAAACTGGGCTCCCCAATTTTTCAAGGACACTCTTTACATCTTCCTCATTGTATTCATCAGGTAACATATCCTCTATTGTCGACCGTAGCTCAAGCGTAATATCTTCACGATTTTTTTCAGGTAATCTCTTCGCAACTTCTTGGACGTACATATCAATCAAACTCATTCTCTTCCTCCTCCTTTAATAAGTTATAAAGTTCTTTTGAATCCTTTATCCATTCCTTTTTCAACTGCAAAAATATCTCTAATCCATATTCACTTAAAACATAATACTTACGAGGTCTACTCTCCGTTTTATCCCAACTACTCGTCACTAGCTCCTGCTTTTCTAATCGGCGAAGTAGTGGATATAAAGTACTTTGATCTATCATGATCCCTGATTGCTCCAATAATTGGACAAGCGAATATCCATATTGCGGCGTTCTTAGTTGACTTAAAACCGCTAATGTCAATGTCCCTCTCCTTAGCTCAGTAATTAATGAATTTAATAAAGTATCCATTCACCCACCTCATTTCCATTACTATATGTCATACAGTATGTGTTTTATACTATGTATCGTACAGTATTAGTGTGACAAAAACAATAATTTTTCAAAAAATATATACAATAAAAAGCACAAACTATATAATTTGCGCTTTTCTAGCTAACTTAAATACCTATAACACTCTTAACTTTGTCCCTCTGGTAATAAAAAATCTCCCTTTTCTTTAAGAAATGGTGCAACACCTACAATTGCCTCAAAATTGATTACTCCATATACATGCGGGTATTCTTGACCGTTAGAAGCAAGTTCATATTTTATTTCTGCTTTTACTAGGGATGGATCAATTGTAAGTAATAATACATCTTCTTCATGACTGAAATGTGTTTCCGCAACTTTTAAAGCTTGGTCTAATAATGAACAATGAATGAACCCCTCTTCTTTAAGTGAGGCTTCATTAATCTCTCTAGTTGTTTTTGCGATTTCCCAATTTCTTTTTGTTATTACTTTTGTAATCATATCCATTCCTCCTATATCTTTATATAGAAAAAAAGAGGTTTTTCTGTTTATTACTAGAAAATCCTCTTTTTTATTTATTTTAATCCCTTAATTAATGGCGACGCTTCCCCACTATGGAAAATCCATAAATCATGAAGCGATCTCGTACATCCGACATACAATAATTTCGCATCATGTTTTGTATTTTTGTAATGTTCCTCATCAACGTCGATTAGAAGTACGGCATCAAATTCTAAACCTTTCGCCAAATATACAGGTACTACCGAAATACCACCTTCATATTTGCTTTGATCTGCTTCAATGACATTAACAGTCAACTCTGCATTTGTTAACTTCTCATATATATCACGGCATTCATCGTCTGTTCTTCCAATTACCGCGATTGTTTTCACATCTTCAGTTTGCAAATGCTGTAATGTCTTTAAAACTTCAGTAAATTGGTCCTCTGACGGAATTACTTTCACGTCTTCACCGCTACGGAAAACTGGAGTTGCGAGTCCCACTGGAATCTCTGCATTTTTAATTATTTCATTCGCGAATTCAATAATTTCTTTTGTAGAACGATAACTTCTCGTCAGTTCATAATAACCTGTTTCTTGGAATACTTCCTTAAAAGCATTCCAGTCTTCAATTCCTTGATAATCATAAATCGCTTGAGATAAATCACCTAATATGGTGAAAGAATTACCTAGTGTAATTTCTTTTAATACATACACTTGGAATGGTGAAAAATCTTGTGCTTCATCAATAACGACGTGATGAAACTTCTGTCCGATTTCAATTCCATTTATGCGATGGTGTATGTAAATTAAAGCTGGTAAATCTTCTACATATACTTCTTTTTTACGGCAATTCTTTTCTGTTTCTTGAACAAGTTCTTCAGGTAATACTTCGAGTATTTCTTTACTCTTCATCATCGAACTATATAGTGAAAGTGGGCTCATTTTTGGCCAAAAATTCATATATGTGTTTAATCTCTTTGTTGCTTCTTTTTTTAGTAACTTTTTCTCGTTTGTTTCTCCAAACTTTTTAAGTTCAATTTCAATCCAGCGCTTCATTCGGCCGACTAAACGTTCTCTTCTTTTCTTTAATGGATAATGTTTATATTCAACTTGTATCCATTTTTTAACGTCTTCCACTGGAATAACTGCTTTATCCCATGCCTCAAAATCTTTTGTCGGTACTAATTCTTTTTCAAATTGAATCATTCTTTCTTCAATAAACGACTTAAATTCCAGCGTGCCTTTTAATTTTCCGAGCATAACCTTTTTTTCATCGCGATTAATTGAAAAAGCTTCTTTCAATTTTTCTTCTGTCTGCTTTAGTTTCACCGAACCATCTAACGTACGTAATGCCCAATCTGGAAACGTTGTTTGACTAATATTTCCTACCCCTAACTCAGGAAGTACACTCGAAATATAGTCTAAAAACAAACTGTTTGGAGCGAATACGATCATTCTCTCCGCTTCAAGTTGTTCACGATATTCATAAATTAAAAAAGCAAGGCGATGTAAAGCGATCGTTGTTTTTCCGCTCCCTGCAACCCCTTGAATTAATAATGGTAAGTTTCTTTCCGCACGAATAATATCATTTTGTTCCGATTGTATAGTCGAAACGATATCTTTCAATTTATTATCTTTATTCTCGCCTAATCGATATAGAAGAAAATCATCAGCATGTGAGACATCTTCATTTCCTTTCACATATGTATCAACAACACGTTCTAGTTCTCTCTTTCGAATCGAAATGTTTCGTTTTAAATAAACATCGCCTTCTACTAATCCGTCTGGTGAATGATAAAATGCTAATTCTTCACCACCGGTAAATGAATAAAACATACTTGCGACAGGTGCACGCCAATCAATTACAATTGGTTTCATCGTATCTTTATCTGAAACACCTACTTTACCGATGTAAATCGGCATTACGTCTTCCTTGCCATCCTCCTGAAAGTCTAATCTTCCAAAATACGGCTCATGTACACCAATACGTAAGCTTTGTCTATTAGACTCCCTCATACTTTCAAGAATTTGCTCTTTAAAATCTTCTCCATAATAAACCGGGATTTTTTCAAGCTGTTCTAATTGATCATCCATCGTACTTAAAGTATCTTTCATTTTTTGTAACTCTTCGTCAAAAATGTTGTTCATTTGATGATTCCCTCCTGTCCGTTCCAATTTTTTCAGTCGAAATATAATTTTATTAAAAATCCATTCATAAAGTCAATAGTTTTAGTAAGAATTTTCTAAATTAAAAAAGAGTAGAGATTAATCCCTACTCTTTTTTAATTTAATTCGATATGCCAAACATTCATTTAATGTTGCCAATTCTTTATATTTTCGTTTTTCAAAATCATATGCTCCCCCAGGGAAGAATCCCATAATACTTAAACCAGCTTCAGCACATAGATTGCTAATCTCATCTACCGTATAACATCGTAAAGACTGTGTTACTACATCATTTGGATAATTAGGGTCCCACCAATGATCTAACATTCTTTCATTTATACTATCATATTCGTATTTTCGCATAGCTACACTTAAGGACATTTCTTGTCCACTTACTTTTTTCCAATACAATGGTTGATAAATATCAATAAGTGCACATCCATCATCCTTCATCCAATTTTTAATCCGTTTTAATAGAATCAATTGCTCATCATCTGTTCCTACACCAAATCCGTCTAAATAACTAACAACATCAAACTTTTCTTCAAAGTTAATTTTATAAAAATCAGCGCAATGAATATCTATATTATTAGTAGAATGTTCTTTTGCAAACATAACTAACTCTGGTACAAGTTCAACCGTAGTCATTTTCACTTGTAACCTAGACATCGCCCTTGCAAATCTACCATTTCCTGCTCCTAGTTCTAACATCGCTTGAAATGGATGACCAACTTGTTCTTGAACTTCTTTAGCAACCTGCTCTAACCAGCTTTCTGTATTGATATCGTAATTCGACAGTTCGAATTGTTTTTGGTAAAATTCCTTCACATTTAATTCGTTCATTATTATTCTCCTCCTGCACTAGATTTTTCTGCTACAGGTGAGAAACTAAATTTCTGACACCCATGAAAAAAACCATTTTTATTTCTCTATATTTATGATTTATCAAAATAATAAGAATTTTGAAATTACCAATATAAAAAGCAGATAATGGTCGATTCCACTATCTGCTCTATAGCTGCTTTTATTTTCCTTGTTGATACTCCACCCAATCACCAGAAATGATGACTTTCTTTAGCATCTCTTTATCTTGAGCAATATACACAAATGCACGTATTTCTCTATCACCTAAATAAATCGTTTCGGTGATTCGGTCATATAAATCACTCTCTGTATTACCTGTGTATTCTTCAAGTTCATCTAACTTTTGCAGAACATCATCATTTACTTCATAAACTTCTCCGTATACTTTGTCCTCATTTGAACAAATCATCGCAGGGTACCCTTCGTATGTATCAAATAATTTACCATACGTCCATGCTTCGTCTGCGATGCATATTGCACCTTGCATAAAATGAGCATTCGTTTGCTCTTTTCTTAACGTGCCATACACGAAAACGTGATGCATAAATCCCTATCCCCTTTATATGTCTCTACTTTCTAATTTGTAAATAAGCACGAATCATAAAGTAACTCACTTCATTTGGAAGTTGGTCCTTAATCGATTTCAGACCACCCTCTGCATTTTGCACGGCAGTTTCAATCAGTGATTCATATTCTGCAGGAACAAAACTGTTCCAGTCTACTTCCATTCCATCTTCAAAGCAGCGAATTAAATGATTTTCAATTGTTTGTCTTGATAAGCTACGTTCTTTAGCAATTTCATCTAGATCAATGCCTTGTTTATACATTTCATACGTTTCTAAATGAGAATTCGCTGACGCTTTTCCTGATTTTTTACTCTCTGAAACAACTTCAGTCTTAATTGTTTCCGCATAGTTTGGGTTATCCTCAATAAAGTGCTGAACTGCTTGTAAGAAGTGAGACCCGTACTTCACAAGTTTGTGTTCTCCGATTCCTTTTACAGTTAGGAGTTCGGAGTCACTTTGTGGCATTTTCGCACACATATCTTTTAACGTTTGGTCAGAGAAAATAACGAACGGTGGTACACCTTCTCCTTGTGCAATTTCTTTACGCACTTCACGAAGCACTTCAAATAAAGGATGGTCTTGAACAATTTGTCTCGTTTCTACTCGTTCTTTGCGTAAAACATTCTCTTTACCAAGTAATACTTCTTTTCCTTTTTCCGTTACTTTTAATGTTGGATACGTACCATGTTCAACTGCAATTAACTCATCTGAAATTAAAAACTCAATAAACTCACTGACTTCTTTTACACTACGGTTTGATAAAAGACCGTACGTTGGCAAAGTATGAAAATTAAATTCAATGACTTTCTTATTTTTAGATCCAGTTAATACTTGTGCAATCATTTGCTTTCCGAATCGTTGGTTCGTCCTAATCATACAAGATAGTACCATTTGGGATTCTCTCGTCACATCGATACTTTCACGGTCGTCCGTACAATTACCGCAGCGACCACAATCTTCCTTCGGCTCTTCTCCGAAGTATTGCAAAATAAATGATTGTAAACATTGTTCTGTATGACAGTAATCGGTCATATTTTGGAGTTTTTCAAGCTCATTTGAAAAACGTGATTCTCCAGTTGATTGATCGATTAAAAAGCGTTGTACTTGCACATCTTGAGAAGAATATAACAAAATACATTCACTATCTAATCCATCACGACCAGCACGTCCTGCTTCTTGATAGTAACTTTCCATATTTTTTGGAAGTTGATAATGGATAACGTAACGTATATTCGATTTATCTATACCCATTCCAAATGCAGATGTTGCCACCATAACACTTATTTCATCTCGTAAAAAGAGTTCTTGCTGTTCATTTCGATCGTGGTCGCTCATACCAGCATGATATTTCGATACAGAAACTCCTGCTTTCCCTAAATCTTCATATAACTGATCGACAACTTTTCTTGTAGCTGCATATATAATCCCAGATTCCTTCTGATTTTGACGAATATAATCCGCTAAATAAGCATTACGATCCTGTCCTTTAATGACAGAGAATGATAAGTTCTCGCGCTCAAACGTTGTCATAATCGTGTTTTCTTGATTAATTCCAAGCGTATTGCAAATATCTTCACGAACTTGTGGTGTTGCCGTAGCAGTTAACGCTAATACGAGCGGCTTTTCTGGAAGATAATCTAATATGCGATGTATATGTAAATAACTAGGACGGAAATCATGTCCCCACTGCGAAATACAGTGCGCCTCATCAATTGCAATCATCGGGATTTTCATATCGATAAGTTGATCAACAAATTCCATTGAATCAAGACGCTCAGGCGCCACATAAAGTAACTTATAATGGCCTTGTTTCGCTAATTGAATTCGTTGATTTGCTTCTGTAATAGAAATAGAACTATTAATATAAGTCGCTGAAATACCGTTTTGTACTAATGTATCTACTTGGTCTTTCATAAGTGAAATCAAAGGTGAAATAACTAATGTCGTTCCTTCGAATACTAATGCGGGAATTTGATAACAAATTGACTTACCACCACCCGTAGGCATAATACAGACTGTATCTTTCCCATCTAATACATTTTTAATTGTTTCATCTTGTCCTCTTCGGAATGACGAATAACCGAAATAAGACGCTAAAAGTTCTTGTGCTTTTGTAAACAAAAAAGAGTCACCTGCTTTTCTTTATCTTTCATCTATTCCCATTATATCATCAAACTGATTCTCGCCACTTTGAATTTTATAAGTATTTGAGTTCTATTTGCTTCCTACGTTTTCCAACATAAAAAAACAAATCTAGTACACAAGAAGAAAGAATTTCAAAATAAATATTCATTTAATTTACCTTCCTAGAATACTACTAATCGTATACATATGAATTTGAGGAGGTTAAATTATGAAGAGTCGTTACAATAATTCCAACAAACCTAAAGCATCAAATAAACAACTCCAATTCTCTAATAATGATGCGTGGAAATATGAATCATTTTATAAGTATCAGCCCTTATTTTCTTATAGCAAGCTTATGAATTTCCTTTCTCAACTTTTTAAACGTTAATACATGTGCCAAATATATATCATTCAAACAAATTTTCTCAACATATAACTTATAGACTTACTACAATACAGTTGTTACCATATATAATAATCTGTTAGATAAACCCCTTATGTTGACCTGCTTAAATTAGCAGGTCTTTTTTTATACTTACATATTGCAATGTATCGTAGCCTGGCTGAAAAGTCTTTTCTCCATTTTAGAACCCTATTCCGCTCTCCACAAATGATTATAATTCCAAAAAGCAAAATATAAATCCGCTACATTCATACAAGCAATTCATTTTTTCTCAATACACAAAGTGAATTTCATTTGTTACTATAAAAGTACTCTAGATGAGTTTTTGCTCATCAACATTATCTAGTTAAAGGGATCTGCCGCGGGAAGCAGATCCCTTTAACTTTATTAAAAAGCACCCTTCTCATTTGGACACATTTACCAGGTTTTTTCGAAAGAATTTTATGTTAATATTACGTAGTCGAGTCCGACATCTCGGCAATACCCTTTTGAGGTCCTGCAATTTCCCTTGCAGGACCTCTATTATTTTAAAATTCTTTTTATTCATATATATCATAAATGTGTTTTTTATTCCCCTTCAACTTTCTCCTTTTCCAACTCTCAAAAAATCTCTTGGACACGTAACTTAAAAATAACGTTTATCATATTGTGAGATATACATGTTCAAAGGAGTGTAACTATTTATGTATACTTATTGGCAATCGTATTACTCCCCTTATCATATCACTAATGGAAACTTCGATTCATTTGTACGAAATTACCGAGTTAGTAAAAACGAAAACTTTCTAAAAGGATATATGCGTTCTTTATGGGAACAACACGTTGCTTGGACACGATTAGCCATTATAGGCATCATCTTTAACTTGCCCGACGTAAACGTTACCGTTGGACGTCTTCTACAAAATGCAACACACATGGGGCTATCACTTGAACCATTCTACGGAGAAAATGCAGTAAAAAAATATAGTGCATTAATTAAAGACCACTTAACAATCGCTGCTGATCTTGTTAAAGCCGCAAAAGCTGGTGATCAAAACGAAGCGGCCGCTATAGAAAAGAAATGGTACGCTAATGGAGACGAAATTGTTGAGTTTCTAACTAGTATCAATCCACATATAGAAAAAGAAGAATTTAGAAAAATGTTTTATGAGCATTTAGCGTTAACGAAAGCGGAAGCACTTGCCTTCCTAAATAAAGATTATGATGCCAGTGTAAAACTATACGATAAAATTGAAAAAGAAGCATTAGAAATGGCCGACATGATAACAGACGCAATCGTAAAACAATTTCCGCAAGTATTTCAATAAAAACAAGCCGATTTGAAAAAACAAATCGGCTTGTTTAGTTTTCTATCAATGATATTTCACTACTCCTCTTTACATTTAACGTATATCGATATATTTTATTAATATCCGTTTTTTATAGGAGGAAATAGTTTGATTAACGCAATTGGTCTCGTATTTATTCTCACAAATAAGCACGAGAAAAAGAAGAAAGTTTATCTGAATGAAAAATTCGCATTAATAGACATTATTGATTCTAAAGAAGTATTTGATGATGAAGGTAACTCATTAGTAGAACTAACATGTAAATACAGCATATACTTAGATGAAAAATACTATTGTAAATCTCTCGATGATTATACTGGACAAGTATTCCCCTTCTTAAGCACAAAAATAGGAAAGGGACTTCTTAGAAACTTAAATTATTACTTTTCTTACGTTGATGCCTATGATAAAAAACCACCTGTTAAAGAAATAAGACCGCTTATGAAACAAGTAACTAACAGATAGCGGACAGTATTCAAAAAGAAAGCACCTAACTTCAGATGCTTTCTTTTTTTGAATCAGTAACTCTCTAACTTTCATCTCCTTCTAAATATATATACCCAAGCATACTTTAAAATAAAAACATTGGAGGATTAGGCTGAATGAAATATTCAGAATCAATCGTAAGTAAACGGCTTCGAAAACTTAAAACAACTGGTATGTTTTTTATACTATTTTTAATCGCCTGGCTTGGATATACAAAATTCCTTTATGGAAATGGTTTTCTTCTAGAAAAGAAAAATTCAGTTGAAGTAATGAATACTAGCGTTACTGGAGAAATAGAAAAGAATTTCGATGTAAACTTACAAGGTTTTCGTAAAACAAACCTTGATACACTTATAGATGCTAGTAAAACCGATCCTAGCGAACTATCCTTAATTGAACTTATCAACACATCTTGTTCTAAAGATTGCATTGGCGAGCCTTTAACTTACGTTAAATCAAACCACGGATATATCTTTTATAAGGAATCTAATGGTACTAATGTAGCTTTAAAGATTATAAAACAGGATTCATGGGAAATTGAAAAAAAATCTGTTCAAGATGGAATTTAAAAGGTTTATACACAAAAAGAGTACTTACTTCGAAGTACTCTTTTTAAAATATTACCACTTACGACATTTATCATCATCGTCGTCACGTTTACGATTGCGACGGCAATCATCACAATCACAGTCACGTTTACGTCTACAACCACAATCATCACAATCTCTGCGTCTACATCTTCCAAACATTAAATCATCCCAAAATCTATTACAATCTCTGCGTCTACAACCACAATTATTACACATGAATATGACTCTCCCCTCAATAGCGTTCATCATATTCTATGTTTAAAAACGTAAAAAGGCTTGTTTACTAGTCTATTTTAAATGTATTAATTTGGTATAATTTGAATCTATATTACTAATTTATCCCTATACTTCCTTCTGCGCTTCCACTGCCCCATTCAACCTCTGCAACATATACCCAATTCCTTTACACCCTTCTAATGGATATGTAATGATTTCTTCTGGATATAGCTTCGTCACAACTTTTTTATGCTTCTTCCCTGCAAGTAATACTATTTCATCAAACTGAAGTAAATCTTTATCAATCATCTGTTGTTTTAATTGATCTATGCTAATAATCTCATTACTATTTGAATCAAATGCAAGATCATAATTTCCCTTTACAATATCATTTGGTCTTAAAAATCCATGCTTTGCTGATAATATAACCCAATTCTCGAAAAACTCAGTTGCATACGCCTGACATGCTTTTCCGAATGGACTAATATATACATCTTTTGCCTCTGCCTCTCTGTAATCTGAGTACTTATCCCAAATTTTCTTCTTTCCGCATGGAATTATGCATAACCTTTTCATCGTTATTTCTTACCTCGATTCTATATTTCTTATGAAATATCAATTTTTCAGTACATTTTTTTACAGAATACTATATACTTATCTCGAAAGATAAAATTACATTATATCCTATATTTGGTTTAATTTATTTCAGAACAGTCTATTAAGCATATGTATTATTACATAAACACACCGTACTAAAGTCACTTTCATACAGCATGCAGACTCCTCATCCTTTAGTGAATTTGTAAAGATTTCGTAAAATCAAGTACACTTAATCTCCCAATCTCTATTCAATAGCACAATATATAAATATAGTATAAAAAGGAGGTGAACAACTATGAAAAATATACTCCCAGCATTATTAGCTTATATTATTGTTTGTATCATCGCGATTATCATTCCAGCATCTGAGGGCTATAATACTGTAGGTTGGAAATTCTTTGTTGGGCAAGCGTACGCAATACCTATTTTCATTATTGCAGCTATTATCACATTTTATATAAATAAGAAACGATCTTATGAATAAATGATAAGAAGGATAGCTATTGCTATCCTTTTTTATTTCCATCCAATAGGCTCTTCTGTAATTTTATAATAAAAAGGACAAGTAGCCAATATGACTACTTGTCCTTTCTTTTATCCATACTCAATAATATTAAGCTTGGAATGTTTCTGTTAATACAGGAACGATTTGTTTTTTACGAGATACAACACCTTTTAAAGTAGCTGTGTTGTTTTGTAATGTTACGTTGTAAGCTTTCTCAACAACGTTTGTTGCTTTACCAATCGCAAGACCAACAGAATCGTTAGTTAAGATATCAGTTACAACGAATAAGAATAGGTCCAAACCTTTTTCTTCTACTACTGTAGTGATAACTTTTTCAAGTTCTGCTTGGTGTACAAGAACGTCGTTTGTATCAACAGCGTTTACTTGTGCGATTTCAACTTTCGCGTTACCCATTTGGAATTCTTTAGCGTCAAGAGAGATTAATTGCTCCATTGTTTTTCCGCTTAAATCAGCACCAGCTTTTAACATTTCTAAGCCGTAGCTATCTGCATCTACACCAGCGATTTCCGCTAATTCACGAGCTGCTGCTACGTCTTGTTCTGTGCAAGTTGGAGATTTGAATAGTAAAGAATCTGAAATGATTGCAGATAACATTAAACCAGCAACTTCTTTACGAATTGTAACGCCATTTTCTTTGTACATTTTGTTTAAGATTGTAGCTGTACATCCAACTGGCTCACAACGGTAGTAAATAGGATCGCTTGTTTCAAAGTTAGCAATACGGTGATGGTCAATAACTTCTAACACACGAACAGATTCGATATCGTTAGCACTTTGTTGACGCTCGTTATGGTCAACTAAAATAACGTTGTCCACTTCGTTTGCTACTGTCTCAACAAAACGCGGTCCTTCTACTTTAAAAGAGTCTAACGCAAATTGAGTTTCACCACTGATTTCGCCTAAACGTACAGGCTCAGCATTCATTCCTAATTCTTTTTTCAATTCTGCATAAGCAATCGCAGAACAAATTGCATCTGTATCTGGGTTTTTATGCCCGAAAACTAGTACTTTTTCCATGTTTTCCACCTCTTCATGAAAAGGATATCTTAAAGAAGCAAATATGACAATATTTTAGACACATTTTTTTATAAATAATTGCAGTTTCTTCTATATTTTTCATAAAAAAAATCATCTAAAATGAATTAGATGATCAAAATGTATATTTAATTTAAAATAGTTTAGGAACTTGCACTACATTGTTAAAAGCAAAATTGGAATTTAAACCATTATTCACAAGGTTCACATCAATAACTTGATAAAACGCATTTCCAGTGTCCGCAATCTCCCAAACAGCTAAAATAAGATGGTAGCCATTACGGTCAGTTGGTACATTTGCTTCATGCGTTACTGTTGTCCCCGGTCTAACTCCGCCATCATTTTTTACATAGAACGGCACTAAATCTAAACTAGACCTTGTTAAAGGCATATTTGGATTCCAATCCTTCTTTGTAATGTAGTATTTCCATTCTTTCGTACTATGAGGAGCGGTTAGTTTCCACTTGAATGTATTCATCCCGCCGTTTAACGTAACTTTCTTCCACCTATCAACTGCTTGAACGTCTAAAGCAGGAAAATGGCCAGCTCCTGCGATTTGTCCATCAGAAGGTCCTAATTGCGGAAAACCCCCTATTCCTTCTACACTTTGTGGTTCATATTGAACTGGACCGCAATTTACATTTACCCCTTGCTTACATAAATAAGATCGGCTCGCTGGTG
The DNA here is from genome assembly GCF_038003645.1 of Bacillus sp. FSL E2-0195. NCBI lineage: Bacteria > Bacillati > Bacillota > Bacilli > Caryophanales > Bacillaceae > Bacillus > Bacillus sp. FSL E2-0195. The sequence continues at coordinate 2,765,134 of NZ_JBBOPN010000001.1, forward strand.
ATTCTACATACCCATGAGCTGAAGCCTTTTCTGAAAATCCAAATGTTAATAACCCCGTAAGTAATATCCCGCCACTTAATATAACCTTCTTCACCTTTTGTAAACTTGTCTTTTTCATTCTTTCATCCCCTTCCCAAAAATGAAATGAAAATAACTATAGTTGCCTATTCATCTTCTCTACATCCATTATAAGTGGAAGAGTATTACTAAAAGAACCCTCTAAAAACTTTCTCAAATTCTTCTAGATACAAAAATATCAATTCTTCACGCATTTTAATTACCAGTTATCAAATCTATTATTTATTTTGTCGTTTTACTGTTAAATACTTATAACACCGTCTGAAAATACAAACGGCGTTAAAGTAGTTAATAATTACTTACAATTATATATCACAGTGTAGCTTCGAAAAAAGTTTGATTACATTAACTCTATAAACCTAGATAAAATAATACAAAGAAAAAGTGTGTTTTGAAAAAGATTGATCTAAACACGCTTTAAATATACTCAATTAAACCATTCGTTTATAAATAAATTACGAAATTGGCAAAGGTAGTCTAGTTATCAAATAGCCCTCTCCCTCTCAGATTTGCGGAAACTGGCTCCTTTCCTATCTCACGTGCCCATATAGATAACTGGCCGATATGGTGGATTTCATGGACAATGACATGACGTATTATCTCTCCGTGTGTACATTCAATGACTCGGCGCCTGATTGGGGCGTCTCTAGAGCTAATCGGTTCTTCATTGAAATCAGTTTCTGAAAGTTTCCGAGAATCCATTTCATTTGTCCAAGAGGTCACAAATGGCTTCACTTTCTCGTGGTATTGATCCGAAAGATTTTTCACTTTTTGCAAGCTAGCATAATCTTCAAACAATGGCTCCTCAGGCACTGGTTCACCTCGCAAACCTAAGATCCACATATATTCCACATCTACAATGTGAAATAGGGTATGTAGTATACTGCCGAACCCACCGACCCGTTTCTTTACCAGTTCTTCAGCCGACATGTCTTCGCACAATGTAAACCAATCATCACGAACTTGCCAGTTATATTGAAACAGTTTCAACATCACAGCAACCTCCATCTTTTAGATTAACATTTAATATTCACCAAAAGACTTCAAAATTCCTATTTAAATAATACCTCTTATAAACCTATTAAAACCTTATACAAATTGGCCCTCAAATTGAACATTCAATATAAAGTTAATGAATGAAAAGAAAACCCCTATTATACAGGGGTTTATCAATCTTTTTATAAATCAATACTCAGACCTAATAACAACTTTGTGGTTTGAAAATATCCTTCTTTTTAAATAAAAATACTAAATCATTTTATAATAAATAACCGTTGCATCTAACTCACCATTCGGAGAAATTGCATACCCCGGTATTTTACCGGATTCTTGAAAGCCTAATGACTTGTACAATCTATTGGAAGAATCTCCTTCTCTAGTATCTAATACTAAAAGAGATCTGTTTTCTCGCTTTGCCCGTTCTTCTGCTTTTTGCATAAGTAAACGCCCAATACCATTTCGTCTATAATTCGGATGAGTCATTAACTTGCAAATTTCAGCTCTATGTATCCCATTAGGCTTTGTAACTAAATGTAATTGAATACTCCCTGCCACTTCATTGTTTATTTTAGCAACATACAATATCACTTCTGGTGCTAATACAGTTTGCCAATAATTTGTTGCTTCTTTTTGTTCCAGTGGAGGTAAAAAACCAATTGACGCCCCATCATTTACTACAGTTTTCAACAGTTCAGAAAGCTCTTCAATGTCTTCATCAAGTCGTTTAATTTCTTCTATTACTATACTTCGCATTCCTTTTCCCCCTTTTGTTTCATTGTAACAACTTTTAAAGAAGGAATAATGAAATTCTAAGATGAAATTATTAAATATATGATTTTTTAAAGAAAGGATACCTATATGAAATATATATTAGATAGGACATATGCAAGAGAATTACTCCAGTGGGCATATGAACAAAACCCAGGTCCGTGGTTCGATCATTCACGTAATGTTGCCCTTGCAACTGAAAAGATAGTTGTTGAACTTATTAATAATGGGTACGACCTAGATGCTGATATAGCATACAACGCTGCCCTCCTGCATGACATAGGAAGATATAAAGGTTTTACTAAATCTGTTATTCATTCCTATGATGGTTATATGTATATGAATGATTTAGGGTATACAGGAAACGCCATTATATGTGTGACGCATTCATTTCCTTGCAAAAATGAGCATTTAGATATCGCGGCAGAGTGGAGCATTGTTCCTGATTATATGGAAAGCCGATTAATTGAAATATTGAATGAAAACAGTGACTACGACTTATACAATAAGGTGATTACCCTTTGTGACGCACTTGCTGATGCGGAAGGCTTTACTACTCTTGAAAAAAGATTGGTTTCAGTTGGTTTACGTCATGGCACAACCTCTCACACTTCTTTACATTGGAAGGGATTCTATGCAATTAAGAAAGAATTAGAATCTTTAATTGGTAAGAGCATATACACACTTCTCCCTAATATAGAGACATCGATTTATAAAAATATAGAATATTAAAATGGGATTTGACTTGATAGAACATAAAGGTAACTTTGATTTTGGATATGAAGATATTGCGGGTATATCTCGGAAATGTAAATTTTCTAATTGTTCGCATACAAATGAACCACACTGTGCAGTAAAAAAAGCTATCTCTGACGGCATACTTTCTGAAGAAATATTTAATAGTTTTTATAGAAATTTAAACGAGGCACACTATGTTTCTAAACAGAGTAATAAAACAAAAGCTATCGACTATATGAAACAATTGAAACTCTTTCAAAAAAATTAGACTAAACTAGAAAGTCCCCCTTAAAAGAATATTTTAAGGAGGGCTTTTTCTTGTTTAATGATTTTGATGTTTCAATTCCACCAGACATTCTTGTACTAAGGTTACTGCCTGACTCATTGCAGCTCCCCCAGCAAACGCGGCTGAAACACCACAAGCTTCTAAAATTTCTTTATCAGAACATCCTTGGTCAATACAGCCCTTCGTATGATAAATCGTACAATATTCGTCTTGTGTTGCTAAACTAATCCCTAATGCAATGAGCTGCTTTTCTCTTTTAGTTAATGTACCCTCCTGAAAACATGCTTGTGTAAAAGCGTTATATGTTTCTGCAATTTCAGGGATTTGTTGCGTAAAATTCCCTATACCTTCTTTATAATCAAGTAATACATCATTTATAGAGCCATATTGTTGATTTTCCATCGTATATCCTCCATTCAATTTATTCACACTTACTTTAGTATGAGATAAAATAAAGGACATATACAAATATTTACTTTAAAAAATAGAATGAATTTTCAGTTTATTTCACTTTTAAATTTGCACATCTACAGTTTCAGCCCATTATCTACTGACACTTTTTCTTTAGAATTTTTCCTTTCAACCTCTTTACTTCTTTCTTCCCAAAATGTTAAACCTTCAATTCCCACATTTTTAGGATCAAACACTGGATCTTTCCCTTCTTTTTTCTGCGTTTCATAGTCTTTTAACACTTTTAATGCCGTTTTACTTAATAATAGAATCGCGATTAAGTTTAACCATGCCATACTACCGATTCCTAAATCTCCAAGGTTCCATAATAGCGAAGCTGATTCTACGCTACCGATGTAAACCATAATTAAAAACCCAATTTTCAAAACTGGTTTTAACCAGCTATATTTGAGGTCACGATCTAAATAAGTGAGTGTCGTTTCAGCGATATAGTAGTACGCGAGTAAAGTTGTAAATGCAAAAAAGAAGATTGCGATTGAAATAAATAATGGACCAAATCCTGTCATAACAGTTTCAACTGCTTGTTGTGTATAGATTGGACCTGCATCTACATTTCCCATATTCTTTACAATAGCGCTTTTCCCTTCAGGTATTACATTATACATACCTGTTATTAATATCATAAGAGCTGTCGCTGTACATACTACAATTGTATCAATATATACAGAAAACGCTTGAACTAGCCCTTGTTTTGCAGGATGAGATACTTCAGCAGCGGCAGAGCTATACGTTGCTTCTCCAACACCAGCAACATTTGAAAATACAGCACGCTTTACACCCCATGCAATAGCTGCGCCGACGATGCCGCCAAACATTTCATTTACACCAAAAGCACTTGAGAAAATTAAAGCAAACATACTTGGAATTTCCGTTACATTCGCAATTAATACGATACATGTAACAATTACATAACCAATTGCCATAAATGGAACTAGCATTTGAGAAACGCCCGCAATTCTCTTTACGCCACCAAAAATGATAGCTGCTAATAATACGACTAACAATATACCAGTTATATATTTGCTAATACCATTAGAATTTTCAAATCCAACTGCGATACTACTCGATTGAATACCTGGTAATAAAACGCCATATGATAGTGTTACAACGACCGCTACAATGACCGCAAACCATTTCATTTTCAAGCCTTTCTCAATGAAATATGGCGTACCACCACGGTATTCATTGCCTACTTTACTTTTATATACTTGTGCTAATGTTGATTCAACAAATGCACTAGCTGCTCCTAATAATGCCATCACCCACATCCAAAATACAGCTCCAGGTCCGCCGAAAGCGATAGCTGTCGCTACTCCTGCGATATTACCAATTCCAACCCTACCTGATAACGCCAAACAAAATGCTTGAAAGGATGATATCCCAGTCTCCGAGCTCTTCCCTTCAAATAATAGTTTAATCATCTCCTTAAAATAGCGAATTTGTAAAAAACGAGTTGCAATTGTGAAATACACTCCTGCTCCTAATGCGAAAACAACTAAGCCAATACTCCAAACTTGCCCTACTAACCATTCTACTAACTGCTCCATCCAAATCCCCCTTATAATTCTTTTGAAAAAGCAATTTTATATATAAGAAAACGGACAACTATTATTAAACCTTCCAGTTGTCCGCATCTCTCATTATTTCATCCCTCTATTTATTAACAGTTAGACTCTCTATTACTTTATATTTACCCAAACACTTTTCACTTCTGTATAGTTATCAAGGGCGTATGAACCTAATTCACGTCCGATACCAGATTGCTTATATCCACCAAATGGTGCAGCTGCATTTTCTAAGTTATAATCATTAATCCACACTGTTCCTGCCTTTAATTTATTGGCAACTTGATGTCCGGTTTTAATATTTTGTGTCCATACGCCCGCAGCAAGCCCGTAAGACGAGCGATTTGCTCTTTCAATTACTTCTTCTGTCGAATCGAACGGGAGTACAACGACAACTGGTCCGAAAATTTCTTCCTTAACGATTGTCATATCGTCTGTAACATTTGTGAATACTGTTGGCTGTACAAAATAACCTTTTTCAAATGCACGTTTACCACCAGCTGCAACAGTAGCACCTTCAGATTTTCCTTGTTCAATGTAATTTAGCACACGCTCTTGTTGTTTTTTAGATACGAGCGGTCCCATTTCAGTTTCCGCCTCCATACCTGCCCCTAGCTTCACGTTATTTGCCATTTTTACAAGTTCATTTACTACTATTTCATAATGCTTCCGATGAACGAAAACTCGAGATCCTGCGCTACAATTTTGACCATGATTATACATAATGCCTTGGAACGCACCGTTAATCGCTTCTTCTAAGTCAGCGTCTTCTAAAATGATGTTTGGTGACTTACCACCAAGTTCTAACGTTACATGTTTAATTGTTTCTGCAGATTGACGCATAATATATTTCCCTGTAACTGTTGAACCTGTGAAAGCTACTTTATCAATATCATGATGGTTTACAATTGCCGATCCTGCTTCAGGACCGAAACCTGGTACAAAGTTTACGACACCGTTTGGAAAACCAGCTTCTTTAAAAAGCTTCGCTGTATATAGTAAAGATAAAGGTGTTTGCTCTGCTGGTTTTAATACAATCGTACAACCCGTCGCAAGAGCGGCTCCCATTTTCCAAGAAGACATAACGAGCGGAAAATTCCACGGGATAATTTGACCTACAACGCCAACCGGTTCATGGCGTGTGTAATTTAAATAGTCTTTTGAAATTGGAATGGTTTGACCAATAATTTTTGTAGCCCATCCCGCGTAATAGCGGTAATTTTCTACAGTCGCTGAAATATCATCATCAAGTGCTACTTGATATGGTTTTCCATTATCTAAAGCTTCCAGCTGTGCTAATTCTTCTCTATGCTCTTCAATTAAATCTGCTAATTTATAAATAAGGTGTGCTCTTTCAGCAGTAGTCATCTCTGCCCACGGGCCTGATTCAAAAGCAAATCTTGCTGCTTTTACTGCGACATCAACATCTTCTTCTTGCGCTTCACATACGACTGCTAGAACATCTTCAGTTGCTGGATTGTATGTTTCAAACGTCTTTCCACTTATTGAAGAAACAAATTCACCATTAATAAACATTTTAATTTCTTCATTTAAAAACGCTTTCACTTTTGGTTTCAGCTCAATGTTTGTCGTTAACATATATACTCTCCTCCTTATTTAAACAGCTGCATGAGCTGCAATTTCTAGTAAAATAGCTTGAAGCTTTTGATCTTCTTCTTCAGTTAATCCTAATCTCGGATAACGTGAAGGTCCTCCGACTTGCCCATGTAATTCCATTGAACGTTTAACGATTTGCACATACTTTCCTGATCCTTCAAGAAACTCACAAAGAGGTAAAATAGCATCGTTCATTTCCCACGCTTTTTCTAATTCACCATTTTGAAAATGCTCATACATTTTCGTAACGAGTCCTGGAACGATATTTCCGGCTACTGAAACCCATCCCGATGCACCAACTAAATAAGATTCCATAACTAAATCTTCAGATCCGCAGAAGACTTGGAAAGCACCTTCACCTTGTCTTACTAAATCTCTCGCTTTTCGAATATCTCCGCTAGATTCTTTAATATGTGTAACATTTTTACACTCTTTTCCAATACGGAGCATTAACTCTGTGCTCATATCAACACCAGAAGTAAATGGGTTATTGTATAGCATAATTGGTATATTTACAGCGTTTGAGATTTCTTTAAAATGAAAATAAATCTCCTCTTCCTTCGGTTTACAATAGTAAGAGTTTATAATTAATGCGCAATCCGCTCCGTGCGCTTCTGCATGTTTCGTATATTCAATCGTTTCTTTCGTCGTCTCTGCAGCAGTTCCAACAATGACAGGAATACGGCCATCAACTTCTTTTAATACTGTTTCTACCATGTTAAATCGTTCTTCTTTTGATAAACTAACAAATTCCCCTGTACTTCCATTAATAATAATTCCAGCTACCTTTTGCTCAATAAAGTAGTTTACGTTTTGTTTTACGCCTTTCCAATCAATCTCTTGAAATTCATCCATCGGTGTTATTAATACTGGAAATGCCCCTTTAATTTTTTGCATCTTTATCTCTCCCTTTAACATATTATTTTAATAAGAAACCTGTTGGAAACGGATCAGTAGGATCTAATATAAATGTTTGCATACCTGTAATAAACCCTCTACTTTCAAATCGAAAAATGTATCCGAGTTCTTCTTTCTTCACTTTTTCTACTGTTATAAAGCTATTAAAAATACTTTCATTTCTAAAAGGTTTATCCGCTATATAATCATTTTTAAATAATGTATGAACATAAGACACAATAGTAGAAACAAAACCTGGTGAACGTACTATAAAGTTATCTTCATGAAATGTAATCGACTTTATATGGTTCTTTTCTTTTTGCATAGAATCTACTAAAATAAGTCTTTTTATTAATGACTGTTTTTGTATAGTTTGAAGTGTAGCTTCACCCCATTTTTTTAATTTAGAGATGTTTTCAATACTGATTTCTGGCGAATACGTATCTTTTTCTACAACTGCATATACTTTATCTGCCTGTATGAGAGAGTAACTTATATTACCAATCTTTAAATTTTTCTCAATCATATAACATAGTTTGCTTTCAATCGAAACAGATACAACTTCATCATTCTCTACATATGCATCGACTGAAAATATGCCAGATAGCGTTTCGATTTTGTATTGATTAGACTCTCTCTTTTTTAAATACCCGCTTTCTAGTAACATCGTTATTACTGCGACAATGCCTCCGTAATGAAGAGGAATGGATCCTTCATGATTAAAAAACAATACAGCTGCATCCACTTCATTATGAATAGAAGGAACGACAATACATCCATTTAAACCGATAAAACCACGTGGTTCATTTAATAAAAGCTTCATTTCTTCTGCTAATTCACCTGAAAATTGTTCATTTAATTGCTCCAAACTGTAATAGTATTTGCATGGTACGTCTTTCATTACACGAAACGCCTCGCCATTTACGTGTACGTCTACTGCTGTATACATTTTTTGAATGTTCATTTTACATCCTCCGTTTCATGTTCCATCGGCGGAATTAGCAAAAAGCCTTCTTTAAGTGGATCCTTTTCATTGTAAAAAAATCTATGCATACCCATAAGCCAAGCTGATCCCGTAATTTTCGTTACTACAGCTTCAATATTTTCTACATATGTTGTATTCATAACACACCCTTTAAATAAAGAACCTACAATACTCTCATGAACAAATTCTTCATCGATATCAATTTTTTTATGAGCATATAATACAGCTAACTTCGCTGATGTTCCTGTGCCGCATGGAGATCGATCAATTCCTCCTGGCGGAACAACAACTGTATTTTTCACATGCGCACTTTCATGAGTAGGATCTGTATAAAATTCAACATGTGTTAATCCTCTTATAAACGAATACTCTGGATGAATGATTTCAAACTTCTCATTAATTGTATTTCTAATATGAATAGCCTTATCAATGATTGTAGATGCGTTTTCTGGTACTAACTCTAAACCTACTGACTTCGCATCGATAATGGCATAAAAATTCCCTCCATACGCAATATCAGCCTCTACAGTTCCAATTTCTTCGACGTGTACAGAAATATTTTTCAGTAAAAAAGCTGGTATGTTACAGAAGGAGACTTCTTTCGCTTTCCCATCTTGAACAGAAATATCTACTTCAACTAAGCCAGCTGGTGTATCTAGCTTTAAAGAAGTAACCGGTTCAATTACTGGAATTAAACCTGATTCAACTAAAGCTGTACATACACCGATTGTATCGTGGCCACACATCGGCAAATATCCACCTGTCTCTATGTATATAACACCTATATCAGCTTCAGGATGACACGGATCTGTTAATAGTGCTCCTGACATTACATCATGACCACGTGGCTCATTCATTAACAATTTACGAATCCAGTCATACTCCTTTTTCATATGTAACATCTTCTCTGCCATCGTCTCCCCAATTAACTTAGGAAGTCCGCTAATTAATGTCCTCGTTGGATTCCCGCCCGTATGTGTATCAATCGTCGTAAAGACTCTTTGTGACCTCATCCGTTTAACACCCTTTCTGTAAAACGACTCAAACGAAGTTGTTCAATAGGAATGATTGTTTCTTTGTCATTTAATAACTCTTCAATTACTTTCCCGGTTACTGCTGCAAGACTAATTCCATCACCTTCATGTCCTGCTGCTATAAAGTAGTTCGGAATATGTTCCACTCGTGAAATTATCGGCAAATGATCTTCTGTCCACGGGCGTAATCCAGCATATGAACGAATCACCATCATATCTGCCATTTTCGGATAAAAACGAATTGCTCTATTCGCAATACATTTAATAACCTCGTTATTTATCTTCGTATGAAAACCTACAAACTCTCTACTACTACCAATTAAAAAATTTTGGCTTTCTGTCGGTTCAAATACAAGTGCCACCCCATACTTTTCAGTTAAAGCATCCACTTTTCGTTTTCCACCAAATTTAGAAATTAAATAACCAAATTCCATTACTTTACGGCAGCCAACGTGTTGTTGCCTTGAAGCTACAATAATATGTCCCTTTCTCGGTTCAATTGGGATATTCACATCTAACATTTGTCCGATTTTAGGAGCCCACACACCGGCTGCGTTCACCACTTGTTTCGCAGTAAACGTTCCATTTGTCGTTTCTACAATAAAGGAACCGTCTATATCTATTTTTATTTCTTTCACTTCTGTATGATTAAAAGCTTTCGTACCAAATTTCTTCGATTCTGTAAGAAGTGAAAAAGCAAGAAGATATGGATTTACAGTCGAATCAGTTGCGCATTCTAAACCACCTAATAAATCATCCGCAAAAAATGGTGATTCCTCTCTTATATCTTGCCTATCAAGCATTCGAAATGGTAAACCAGCCTCTTTTTGACGATTTACCCATTGATGCGCTGCCTCCATCTCTTCGTCTGATTCACAAACGAGAATACTTCCTGGCGCCCTATATTCAAATGAATGCTCCAACTCTTCACTTAAATCCGTTACTAATTTTTGACTTACTAACGACATTTGACTATCAAACCCTGGGTCTTTATCAATAGCCAAAATGTTCCCATCACACCGTGAAGACGTCCCACTGACAAATTCTCCTTTTTCGATGATTGTTACGTCTCTTCCGTATTTTGATGTGTAGTACGCGATAGAACAGCCTATAATACCACCGCCTATTATTAAAACGTCACAGTGTCTCACATAGCACCCCTCCTTTCTCCTAAATCTCTCACTTTCTATTTATGCAATTGGTGTGCCAACTCTACATACAGAACTATTTATATGAAATAATTTTTATTTGTAAAAATATTTTAAATTTATCGTAAATAGGTGTATTATTTTTTTATCACTGTCTAAATTTTTATACATAATAGGAGGGCAATATGGCATTTTCATTCCCAACAATAAAAGAGTTAATAAAAATTTTGTCAATTGATTGTACAAGTATCGTTAAGCGCATGAAACAGGTAGGTGAAAAATTTTATTACCTCCATTCACCTACTGAGGAATGGAGGTGCGCAGTTATATATGAAGATGACTCTTTCACTACTTTAATCGACGCATTTTCTCATGAACTAGCCGTTGTCATCATTAAAGAAAATCAAGAGCCTTTATGCTGTATAACTGCTCAGCAAATGATTCCTTTTCTTTATAAGTATTACAATGAACTACTAGCTTTTTATAACACTGTTATTCAAACGTCTGATTCTTCTGTTACAGTCATCGACGATAAAGAATGCGTTCGTACTTGGACAGATGGCGCTGAAAAGATTTTTTCAGTGAACCATAATGAAATTATCGGACAACCCATTACCCGTTTTTTTGATTATAAAGATTTAGAAATTCTACAATCATTACATGACGGAAAAAGCATAATTGCTCAGTTCCATCAGCCACGTCCAGATTTGTTCGTATTAATTAATTCAAACCCAGTTTATTGTAACGATGAAATTATAGGAGCAGTCGTTTCTGAAACTGATGTTACAAATCAAGTCGCTTTGAATGAAAAACTATTTAATATGTCGCATGAAATGCACCGATTAGAACAAGAAGTAGCAAAATATAAAGATACATCCGATCCTTTCCTTGCGATGAATGGAAAAAGCCCTGTTATACAAAGAACGATTCAATTAGCTAGAAAGGTTTGTTCAGTGAAATCCACGGTTTTAATACTCGGAGAAAGCGGAGTTGGAAAAGAAGTGTTTGCGAAAGCAATTCATGAAGCAAGTGAGACAGCAAATGCCCCTTTCATTTCAATTAACTGCGGCGCAATCCCAGAAGCGTTATTTGAAAGTGAATTATTTGGTTACGAGCGCGGGGCTTTTTCTGGTGCAAATAGTAAAGGTAAGAAAGGTAAAATAGAACTCGCACAAGGTGGTACTTTGTTCCTCGATGAAATAGGTGAAATGCCGCTCGATATGCAAGTGAAGCTTTTACGTGTACTGCAAGAACGAAAGTATTACCGAGTTGGCGGAGAAAAAGAAATAAATATTGATTTCCGCATTATCGCTGCTACAAACCGTGATTTACAAGAAGAAATGAGAAAAGGAACTTTCCGAGAAGATTTATACTATCGCTTAAATGTAGTTAGCTTGCTTATTCCACCGCTGCGCGAAAGACGAGAGGATATTATCGAATTGACGTACTCCTTTTTAAACGATTTTTCAATAAACTATAACAGGCCTATTCGAGACTTACCTTCAAATATTATGCATGAACTACTTCATTACAATTGGCCTGGTAATATTCGCGAGCTCCGAAACGTAGTTGAAAGACTCGTCGTATTTGCGACAGACGGCATTATTAAACAAGAATATTTACCATTTCATACAAATGAAACTTTAGACAATCATACAGCTCAATCCCTATTACTCAGCAACAATAATACGATTCTTTCTTTACAAGAAGAAATGGATGAGCACGAGAAAAAGGTAATTGAAAGAGCCTTACGCATTTTAGATGGTAATAAATTAGAATGTGCGAAACAACTTGGCGTAACGAGGGCCACTTTATATAACCGTTTAAAAAGACTAGGGTTACAATAACCCCTCTCCTCCTCTATATTGGCATAGTTTTTGCATAATAATTTATGTAAACCGAACTAGAGGAGGAATACATATGACGAATAAAGAGAACTTAATTGTTTGTCGTTGTGAAGAAGTTACATACGGACAACTTCAATCGACAATTGCTGAATATAATTGCTCAGCTCGTGAGCTAAAACTAAGAACACGTGCTGGTATGGGTTTTTGCGGCGGTAGAACATGTAGAATGACGATAGAACGAATGGTAGAAAATGCGAATCCTAACATATCCCAAAATGAAATTCCATTAAAATATCAACCACCCGTGCGTGCAGTTACTTTTGGAGCGGTAGGTGAAAATCATGAGTAGAATTACAAATCACCCTATTTTAGGTAATTTAAATAATAATCAGCACATCACTTTTCAATTTAACGGTCAACAATACGAAGCATATGAACATGAAACGATAGCGGCCGCTCTACTTGCAAACGGAATAAGAACGTTAAGAGTACATGAAGATAGCGGAACTCCGCGAGGTATTTATTGTAATATCGGGCATTGTTCTGAATGCCGCGTGACTGTAAACAATCAAACGAATGTACGAGCTTGCTTAACTGTAGTTGAAAACGATATGGTTGTTGACAGCGGAAAACAGCATCCAAATATCGTGAGAGAGATGGTGAAAAAGCGATGATCGATGTAATTATTATTGGTGCAGGACCAGCAGGATTATCAGCTTCCATCTCTTGTGCACGTTTTGGACTTAACGTACTTGTTATTGATGAATTTATGAAGCCGGGCGGGAGATTGTTAGGACAGTTGCATCAAGAGCCTACTGGGGAATGGTGGAACGGAATAGAAGAATCAAAACGTCTTCACGAAGAAGCAAAATCCCTTTCAGTCGATATTCGGTGCGGTGTTTCCGTATATAATTTAGATAAAGATGAGAGTTGTTGGTTCGTGCATACAAATATCGGTACGTTAGAAGCACCGTTCGTACTAATTGCTACTGGGGCTGCGGAGTATTCTATTCCCCTACCCGGTTGGACACTTCCAGGGGTTATGTCAATTGGCGCAGCTCAAGTTATGACAAATGTTCACCGCGTTCAAGTTGGTAAAAAGGGAATCATTATCGGTGCTAATATTTTGTCATTCGCCATTTTAAACGAATTGCAATTAGCTGGCATCACAGTGGATCATATTGTAATCCCTGAAAAAAGCGAGTTAAGCCAAAAGGCCGGTGAACCAGAAGAAGTTTTAAAATCGCTCTTAAATGCGGCTCACCTCGCCCCATCTCCCTTCCTACGTATAGGTAGCCGTTTTATGAAATATGATTGGATTCGAAAAGCTGGATTAACATTTTATCCAAATAGCGGCATGAAAATAAACGGGACGCCGCTTCATCTTCGTAAAGCTGCACTTGAAATTATCGGTACAGATCAAGTAGAGGGTGTACGTGTTGCTAACATTGACTCTAAAGGGAATATTATTAACGGATCAGAAAAGATCTATGAGGCAGACTTCGTTTGTATAGCCGGAGGTTTATATCCGCTTGCTGAGCTTGCCGCTGTAGCAGGATGCCCTTTCCATTACATTCCAGAATTAGGCGGACATGTTCCACTTCATTCAGAAGAAATGGAAACCCCTCTTCCAGGTTTATTTGTAGCTGGAAATATTACTGGTATTGAAAGCGGAAAAATCGCGATGGTGCAAGGGACAGTTGCAGGTCTATCTGTCGCTAAACATGCAAGTGAGAAACTTGACGTAGTCGACCAACAATTACAACAAGCAATTCAAAACGTTCACTCTGTTCGTCAAAAAGCAGCGATTCAATTTAATCCAATGATTGATGTTGGTAGACGGAAGATGAATGAACTTTGGCGTGATTATTCTTCTACATATGCACATACTAAAAAGAGCTGCTGAGATTACTCTCAACAGCTCTTTTCACTACTCGTCCGAGTTATTAAATTTCGCTAATGCGTAAATGCCTTCTTCATCATCTAATTCAAGTTGCAATCTTGCTGCAAATGAATTGACGTTGTATTCTCGATCAAGCAACAAGCGTAGTGCTTCGATTAAGTTTGCTTGAATTAAAATTTGCTGGCGACCATTTACCTCTACTTCTGCAGAGAAACCGTAGTCATCATCATACATTAGTTCAACTGAAACTTCTTCTGGACCAACTTGTCGTTTTTCAGCGATATATACGCAAAGTGCATTTATAAGTTCTTGTTCAGAAATTTTTATTGTTTCCATGCTACTTCATCTGCCTTTTTCTTACGTTGATCTTTGAAGTATTTAAATGCACGAACTGCTAACATTACGATACCAGCCATTACTAACATATTTACCATAAACGCTAATACAGAACCAAGTGCTCCCATATTTGCAAATAAGCTACCCATTAGTAAACCACCAAGACCACCTAGTAATAGGCCTTTCATAAAGCCACCTTTATTACTTTTTGGCGCTGTGTTTGTTGCTTTTGTTTTTGAATCAGTTGTCGTTTTTTGTGAATTCACATTAGAATCTTTTTTGTTTAAATCAACTTTTGACTTTTGACCTGAACTTGGTGTATATGATTTTTTACCAGATTTGTAACTTTTCGCTGCCGCATGATCTACGAACATAAAGCTACTAGCCCCAAAGATAACCATGAATGCTGTCATTACTGCTACAAGTTTTTTCAACATATTATATCCATTCTCCTTTTATATAGATATATGTGAAATCTATCTTTCTAGTAAATTCAGAATGATAGATTTGTTTTAAAACCATTTTAAAGGTTCTTATGAACTTATTATATGAACTTTTGTCGAAATATGCAAGCATTATTTACTTACGACAATTTCATGACATAGGAAAAATTAAGCAAAACGGAATTGACTTTAAATGAAACAAAACATATTATAAGTTCATAAGAACTTTTTATAATTTTGGAGGTGAAAAGATGGAAACATTTCATCTCACACGAAACGAAATGGCAACGCTCCTTCTATCACTAAGAGGATGGAATACGAAGAAGCCTCTCGGCATTTTACAAGAAGCTTGGGCAAAGTCACATAAAAAAGATATTGAAAGCGGACAAAGCGTTACTGCTTTTATTACAACCGCACTTTCACCTATTTTTGAAAAATTGATTAAGATTGACGATACGGATGTCGGTTTTTCTTTAAATGAAATAGTTGCGCTTGGCAATCAGATTGAAAACACGAGTTTCTCTGTAACTGCTATGCAAAACTGGGTGAAACGAGATATAAAAGAAATGATTGGCTCCCCTCAAAAAGGGAAGAAATACTCAATCGAACAAGCAGCATTACTATTCATTGTCGAAGATTTAAAAACAGCGCTTGATTTTGAATCTATTCGCAAACTATTACGACTCATCGTAAATGACCCGGCCGATCGAAGTGATGACTTAATCAATCCTGTTCATTTGTACGGAGCATACTCTTCTCTATTTGAAGAACTCAATCAAGGGAATTGCTTACAATTAAATGCAACAGACACAATCCATACAATTGAAAATATCGTGAAAGAAAGAGCTGATAAAATTGCAAGCAATTTCGATCAGGTTAACAACGAACAACGCGAAGCAATTCGTAACGCCATTATTATCGCCACCCTTTCTGTACATACCGCATATGTACAAATGTTAGCGAAACGTTACGTAACAGCAACTTTGTTTTTACAAAATTTAGAAGTGAAACCGTAAAAAATAGGAGCAGAAATGCTTCTATTTTTTTATGAGAAATTTTTAATAATCTTTTCATTATCTCTTCATGAAAACTGGGCTTATATCCTTTACTATAATACTTATGAGAGACATAAAAGAATTGAAATGGCAATCCCCTATATAAATAAGGTATAATCTACATATAGTGAACCTTTTATATTGTTAAATAAAGGGGCTTATATTCAAAATTCATAAATTAGAAGGTGCAACAATGTTAAGTAGTTTTATTCATTCAGTATTAACATTTTTTGAGGGATTAGGTTATTGGGGCATAATGCTTGGACTTATGATTGAAATTATTCCAAGTGAGATTGTCCTTGCTTATGCGGGATACTTAGTATTCAATGGTAGTATCTCATTTGTAGGCGCAGTTATATTCGGTACAATTGGTGGGGTTATTGCCCAAATCTTTGTTTACTGGATTGGTCGATATGGTGGTCGCCCTGTATTAGAACGTTACGGTAAGTATATTTTCATACATAAAAAACAAATGGATGCTGCTGAAGATTGGTTTAATCGTTACGGAACTGGCGTAATTTTCACTGCACGTTTCATTCCTATCGTTCGTCATGCGATATCAATTCCTGCTGGTATTACAAAAATGCCATTACTACGTTTCACTACATTAACAGCACTTGCGATCATCCCTTGGTCTATCATTTTCATTTATTTAGGTGAGAAACTAGGTGAAAATTGGGAGAATATTAACGATATTGCTGGACCGTATGTGAAATCGTTCGCTATCGGTGGTGTTGTACTTATACTTTTATATTTCGTAATAAAAAAGTGGACAAAAAAACGTAAAAATCTTGCTTAAGATTATAATAAAAACCGCTATAAATTCATGTAGAATTATAGCGGTTTTTTATTATAGGCTTGTTTATATATTATAAATTGCATTATTTCTTCTTTATGCTTTAAGTCATGCTGAATGAGTGATGGAAAATAATCGTTTAACCTCACTCTTTTTGTGCCGAATTGATAGTCACCATTAAAATTCTGGGCAGGAATTTGATTAATTTGATCAACTAATTGTTTACGAGTAAAGCTGAATTGATCTAATAGTTCTTCTTTTGAAATACCGGATCTCGCATATTTTATTGCACCCTCATTCATTTCCTCAACACCTGTTGGAACATTGGATACAGATTGTCCGCTTATAAAGTATGGAATTCTAAACTTCATTAAAAACTCATCCCAAACGATTAAATGTGAAATCACATCCGCGGTTCCCCATGAACCTTTTCTAAAAGGTTTAAACCATACATCATTAGTTACATACTTCAACGTTTGGCACCAATCTATTAGACTTAACTTTTTTTCTAGAATACTTTCTTTCTCCATAATTCATTCCTTCCTCTTTCACACTAATAATCGATTCATATATAACTTCTAGACATTACATAAAAACCCCTCCAGTCTAAGATTTACATGGATAAGCAACAATTCCACTATAAAATACGTATAGTAACTCAAAAAGGATTGATTCCCTATGCATTGGCAGCAAAAAGCACCATACTTAATCGGACGCCCTGTTGGTGTTTCTCTCATTAATGGGCAAGGGACATCCGGCGTTTTATGCGGCGTTCAAAATAATCAATTATTTGTTTACGAATACCTTTACCAAGCCCAGTTCGCCATGAAACATTATGACTTTAGACAAATTCAAGATATACACGTCTTTCCAAATTGCCCACACCAAAATCCTCTATACTAAAAAACAGGAACGGCTTTATTGCCATTCCTGTTTCTATTGTTTATGCATTATTTTTCAGAGTAAAACTTCTGCACTGCTTCATCAAAATAGATCCATCCTTTCCAGCCTAAATGAATCGTATCTTTTAAGAAATACTTATCATATTCATGGCTAGAAAAATCGACTACTGGGTATCCCGCTTTCTCAACTTGATCGCGAACCTTATTGTAATACACATCACGACGTTCTTTTGGGAAACCAGCGTAATCATACCACGGTCCGTTTACAGGCACAGAAATAAAGAGTGGTTTTACATTTTTTTCTTTGAAAAGATCTAAAACAATTTGTAAGTCATCATATTCTGGTGAATCATCATACGATTCATTTGCTCTAAAGTTTTTTAAACCTTTTAATTTTTTCTTTAAATTATGTTTATAATAATATGGATTTTCAATTCCGAATGTATTTGTTGTGGATCCTACTTTACCTTCTTGTTCCGCATGTTTACGTGCATCTTCCCAAGAAAGCGAACGTAATCCCATATTTGTTTCCTCTTTCATCGGTTCGATCTTAAATAGAGAGTTAAATAAATCTCGATGATCTAAAATGTTCCGGTACATATACGCTAGCGGTTTAGCTAGTCCAGCTTTTATGTTATGTTTTGTATCGTTATATACAATACTTTCTAGCGAACTACTTAATATCGCATCCTTACGAACAACTTTATAATCTAGTAAACGTTTCGCGATTTTTTTCTTCATTTCAGGCTTTATTTCGTCATTAAAAATAAAGTGATAGGCTTGTTGTTTGGAGAAATTATTTGTAAAATCCCCTTGTGATACACCGGTTTTTGTAAACCATTGTGGTGAAAGAACAAAGACTACCTTTTTACCTTCTAATTCATCCATTGTAGACGTCATATTTAATATATGAGCCAAGCTTTGCGTACCACCAGTCCCTATTAAAAATGGAGTAAAACCTGCTGGATTTACTCTAAAATAGTTAGATGGATGATATGCATCCATTCGTAAAAACTCTGATGAACCATACATCGGTAAATACTGCGAATTCTCTAACATTTTCTGTTGCAAGAAAACACTTTGTAATTTCTCTTTTTGTAAGGAAGTTGCTGCATCTTCTATCTTTTTATCGCTTATTAGTGACACTAAACTCTTAGATGGAATAAGCAATACAATGAAAAAGAGTACACAGGCTAAAATAATTGGTCCGAAAGCATGCTTCATCTTCATCGTTTATTCCTCTTTCTATTGCTAATAAATTGTAACCCTTGTTTATGACACGTCATCATTTTTCTCCTTTTTTCTATACATGTCCCATTCTATTTATCTATTGTATACATGTATGTATTCCTCTCTTTTCTCTGCAAATTCATACATTCATAGAGAAAGAAAATGTTTCCAAAGAAACATGTTAATTATACAAGATTCTACATAAATTTCACACTGGAATTTATGTAATAATTTTATTTTTAAGCTATGAAAAAACTTATAAAATGTCTATAATTCATTTGAATCTATAAGAAAAAACAGACTATCACATACGTGAAGTCTGTTTCTCCATCACTTTATTTTTGTACATCTGCCCATTTTAAACTTGTAGCTGGACCGAATTGATGTACATATAATTCTTTCACATATGGTTTTTGTAAGTAAGAAAGACCGCGCTGGAATACTGGTGCAATTACCGCATCATCAAGGAGCACTTTTTCCGCATCTTGCAGTGCTTTCCAACGAGCTTTTTCATCATTACCTAATTCTGTTTTAATCTTCTTAATTAACGCATCATATTCTGGATTTGCATATCCTGTATTATTTACGGTACTTCCCGAAAGGAAAACTTCTAAGTATGTCATTGGATCTGGATAATCAGGTAACCAACGTGATAACGACATTTCGTATTCTTTTTTCTTCTCTAACGCTAATTTTTGCGTATGTGGTTGTAATTTCACATTTACTTTTAGCCCCGGTAAGTTTTTCTCAAGCTGTTCTTTAATATATTCGCCTACCTTTTTAAAGTTCTCTAAGTCATAGTTTAATAGTTCTAACGTCACTTCATTTGTGCCTGTCTCTTGCTTCGCCTTTTCCCAATATTCTTTCGCTTGTTTTACATCCGTCTTATTAAACTCACCTGCCGTACTTCTAAAATCTTTCTTATCTGGTCCTTTTAAAAATCCTTTTGGTACGTAATAATTCGCAGCAACTGATCCGTCATTTAAAAATGATGTCGCCAAGCCCTTTTTATCAAACACTGTACTTAGCGCAAGACGTGCATTTTTATTTTTAAGAATCGGCACATTTTCATTGAAACGGAAGAAATACATAACCGGATCTGTATATTGTTTCAACTCTTTATTATTTTTATATTTATCTACGAATTCTGTTGAAATGACAGCTCTATCAACTTTATCTGTCTCATATAAATTTACCGCAGTTGAAATTTCTTTAACAATTTGATAGTTTACTTCATCTAACTTCACTTCTTTTTTATCCCAATATTTATCGTTTTTCTTCATTGTAAAGCTCGCTTCGTGCTTCCACTCTGATAATGTAAACGGCCCATTATATATCGCTTTATTTGCCTCTAACCCGTATTTATCACCTTGCTCCTTCGCATATTTTTCATTAATTGGATAGAAAGATGGTAAAATGAGTAGTTTCGTAAAATACGGTACAGGATGTTCCAGCTCTACAACGAACGTTTTATCATCCTTTGCTTTCACACCTAATTCTTCTAAGCCTAATTGTTTCTTATTTATCTTCTCCGCATTTTTCACATCGTACGCGATATATGCATATTGAGAGGCTGTATCTGGATTTATAAGTTGCTTCCAAGCATATACGTAATCATGAGCTGTTACTGGATCTCCGTTAGACCATTTCGCATCACGTAAGTGGAATGTATATGTCTTACCATCTTTACTCACTTCATATTTTTGTGCTCCCGCTTGAATCACTTCATCATTTTTCGATAAACGGAATAACCCTTCCATTACGTTATTCAAAACGTTAAATGATACCGCATCTGTTACTTTCCCTGAATTTAATGATGGAATTTCACCCGTTTCTAGTAGTTGTAATACTTTCTTCTCATCTTTCGGCTTTGTAGCTGTTTTTTCTTTAGCACAGCCTACTAAAAATGAAGATACAAGTAGAGTACTAACTAATGAGTAGCGAACAACCTTTTTCATATAAAGCCCCCCTATCTTTTTTAAGGTAAGTAACGACGAGCACCAGCGTATTCTTCTATATATCCTGGTGTATTTAGCGGTATAATTTCTACCGATCTTTCAGCCTTTGGAGAGTGAATCATATTTCCATCACCAATATACATGGCAACGTGATGAACACTACCTTTTCCTTGATTATGTGCAAAGAATATTAAATCGCCCTTTTGTAGGTTTTCTTTATCAACCGCAATTCCTGCTTTTGATTGTGGCCCAGAATCCCTCGGTATTGTAATGCCATGTGATTTATAAATCGTATGTGTAAATCCAGAGCAATCAAATCCAAAACCACTTGTACCAGCCCATATATACGGTAATCCTAAAAACATTTTTCCGGTGTTTATTAAGTCATCAGCGGTTGGAGTCGGAATATCATTTTGAGAATGGTAAACAGTTCCATCATTTTTCCGTAGCCACGCCTTCTGACCATTTGGCAACAATACGCGGTATGAGATCGTATCTTCACTTAATAGCGGTAAACGCGTATTATAACTGACTTCTAGCGATTTATGTTTTTCAGAAGGGTTAATATATACAATTGCTGTCGGTTTCGTTACTAATACAAAAGCTTCGTTTGTTTTATCTGCAAATTCCTGATTATACGTTAATTGTTTTTCAGGCATCCACCCTGGATACCCTTCTTCATTTCGCGGCGTTGGCTGTCCGTGCACTAGTACTTTTACCCAATCACCTTTTTTATCAATTACTGTTACTTCTTGACCGAGTAGCGCTTGCGTTTCTAATTTATTTGCACTCGTTAACCAAAGCTTCTCATCTAGCGTCATTGATTTCGTCCACTTCCATAAATCAACTGGATTTGTCGCACTCGGTGCATCAATTGGTCGTAATGAATCTGGTGCAGTCCATAACGTTGCAGCAGATACATCTATAAATGCTTTACTATCCTTCTTCTCTTCAGCATTCACCGAAGTAAACGATGAAAATATAAATAAAGTTGTTAAAAATGCAGTTCCTACTTTTTTCATATATATCCCCCTTATAAGATAGTTTACTAGGTACTACTTCTAAGATTGTATATTCACTATAGAATGCAGGTTTACCTTTGGACCAGTGTAAGTCATCCCTTCTGGCTCTTCTACTAACCATAACGGTGCATCAAGATCAAAGTAATGAATATTCGGATGAGCCGCAGCTAAATGGGCAACAGCGCTAACTGAAAGTGAAGATTCCATCATACTTCCGACCATACATTTCACACCTGCTGCTTCCGCAATATCCGCAATTTTCCATGCTTCTCGTATGCCGCCGCATTTCATTAATTTAATATTAAGTAGGTCTGCATATCCTCCTTGGACAATCTTTAATGCGTCTCTTGCCGAAAACATACTTTCATCTGCCATAATAGGCGTTTGTACATTGTCCTTCACGTACTTTAATCCTTCCCAATCTTTCGCATGAACTGGTTGTTCTACAAATTCTATATTTAAATTTCTATTCTCCAATTCTCTAATAATAGAAACCGCTTCTTTCGGTTTCCATCCTTGATTTGCATCTAAACGTAACGTCGTATTCTTTGGTACTACATTTCGAATTGCCTCTATGCGTTCTAAATCTAAATGTGCCTCTTTACCCACCTTAATTTTTAATGTTTGGAATCCCTTTTCGATATGCTTTTTCGCTTCTTTTGCCATTAATAAAGGCTCATCAACACTTACTGTAATATCAGTATAAATCTCTTTCTTCCCACCTAACAATGCATATAACGGTATGTTGTGAAATCGACAATATACATCGTATAAAGCCATATCTACCGCCGCTTTCGCACTTGTATTTCCTATACAGCTCATTTGAATGTGTAACAATAACGTTTGAAATTGCAGCACACCTTTATCAACTAATACGGAGCGAATTGGCCCTAATATTGCTTCCTCAATCCCGTTGGCAAAATCACCTGTAATAACTGGTGTTGCTGCAGCAGCTCCTTTTCCAACAATCCCTTCATCTGTATGAATAAACACATCTATACTTTCGATTTCCGTTACAGTGCGAAGCGCAGTTTTAAACGGTGTATGAAGCTTTACATGTCGGCGGTTTACCTTCACATCGGTAATTTTCATTTTGTTCATCCTTTCATTGTTTATAGAGTGATACTTTAATATCCGGGTGGCTTTTCCGTTAATGTGAAACAAAAAAATCCAGCCATAAGAAGATTCTTACGGCTGGATTTTGTCTATGAATGGGTAGACAAAGCAGCGATCTGATTATATTTTTTCTGTGCATCCTTTAGCGCTACAAGTAGCGCCTTTTGACACGAACCGAAGTACCGATTTTTTATTTCTGTTACTAATGCTGGGTCATTAATATTTTTATGTAGAAACAAATATTTAACAAATTGAGATGTTAATGCAATTGTGGCTGAGCAATCTGCATCTACAATTTCCCCTGTATCCTTCTCAAGTACAAATGCTACAAAATAACTTTTGAACTTTTCGGTAATGGGATTATTTTGAGGTGCTTTCGCATCCCCTACGACGTAAATTGTATTTGAAGCGTACACAGCTATCTTCCTTTCTTATACGAGGATAACGGTTTTCTTAACAGACGTATAAGCTGTTAACTCAACGTTGATTAAAAAATGTATCCGCTTACCTTGTATTATATACAATTGACAGAATTTTAACAATATTTATCCTGACATATATTCCATAATTATGAAAATCTCTTAAAACAATTAAAATTGGCTCAAACTTCTCATTTTTACAATATGTCATTTCTCCTTGTACCATGACATTCACACTACAAACAACTTTTCCCTCATACATCAAAAAACAGTTAGCTATCGCTAACTGTTCCACCACTTCACTTTGGCAATACGAATATTGTTTCGTTTGACTTAGAAAATAGATACTCTTTTCTAGCAAACTTTAAAATCTCTTCTTCATTATCGGTTAAATTCTCAATGTTAGTCTTTAAAGAACCTTGATCTTTCTTTAAAGAAACTAATTGTTTCTTTTGATTTGTTATTGTATTTTTTTTGCCATTAATTACTTCTTGTTGTTTCGTTAAAATATATTGAACGTACAAAGTAGTCGCAGCAATAAAAATGAACATGAAAATAAAACGCCTTAACTTCTTCTTATTTATAGTTCGCTTGTCGTTAGGCTGTGATAGTTGCTCTGGTATATTAGGAACATTGACTCTTTTGAGTTTCCTCATTTTCAAATCCCCCTAACCCATATTTTCTCACTACCATAGGCACGATCTCTTACTAACTTAAATTCTATTCTTATAAAATAACCTCCTTCACAAAAAAATCTCACAAATTAACCAATTAGAGATAGCGTTCGACGACATCTCTGTATTTAAAATGAGAATTTTTATTTATGCTGCTATAAAATAGTAGTTTATGTTATTCTTTTTCCCCAATTGTAGAAAACATTTTTACACATATAAATTCTAGTTTTGCATACCGATGTTATAACATGCTTACAAGGAGGAAAAATGATGCACTACCGTACATTAGGTAAAACTGGAATTACTGTTTCTGAAATTGGCTTTGGAGCGTGGGCGATTGGCGGCGATGAATGGGGTCCTGTTAACGACGAACAATCTATAACCGCTATGAAGAAAGCAATTGAATGTGGCGTAAACTTTATTGATACTGCTGATGTATACGGATTAGGACATAGTGAAAGGTTAGTAACTCAAGCGATAAGAGAGCACCGTAATAATATCGTTTTATCAACGAAAGGCGGTTTAATTGGGCATCACTATGATCCAAGTGGAGAGCCTGTTTATAATACTGCAGAAAAAGTGATCGCAGTATTTGAAACTAGCTTACTGCGCCTAAAAACAGATTATATTGATGTTTATTTCTGTCACATTTGGTGGGATAAACAAGAAGAAACAGAAGCATTTTTACGAGCATTTGAAATATTAAAACGGGACGGAAAAGTAAGAGCTGTTGGTGTTTCAACTCACGACATACAATATATAAAACACTTCAATAAAAACAATGAAATTGATGTTGTGCAACTTGATTACAACATATTAAACCGAAAACCGGAAAACGACATACTGCCCTACCTACAGGAGAACAATTTAGGAGCTGTTATACGCGGCCCTTTAAAAATGGGGATATTAACTGGAAAATTTACAAATAAAACAACTTTTCTTGACGGAGATTTACGCAAAGAATGGCCAAAAGAAAAGTGGTTTCAAGAAGATTTACAAAAAGTAGAGAAACTACGATTACTCTCAAATGAAAATCAAACCTTAGGGCAACTTGCACTTCGTTATGTCCTCACTCATCCAGCGGTATCGGTCGCAATTCCTGGCGCAAAAACAGAAAAACAAGCGAAAGAAAATGCAGACTCGTCTATCCGTCCGATTCTTACAGATGAGGAATTAGCGCATATTCAGTCAATATAAAACAAGACCAGCAGCTGGAAATATCCAACTGCTGGTCTTGTTTTACTTTTAATACTTTAAATCTATATCATATTCCATCCTCTTCGCTGTTTCTTCAGCAACCCGAGCACCCAACAAATTTCTCACAATGTGAAATGACATATTAATTCCAGCTGAAATTCCTCCAGACGTAATAATATGCCCCTCATCTACAAACTTTACATTCTCTAATACTTCCACATTCGGAAAATCATTTCTAAAACTTTCAATACTTGCCCAATGTGTTGTCGCTTTGAAGCCATCGAGTAATCCAGCTTTCGCAAGTAAAAGCGCACCGGTACAAACAGAAGTCATTAACTTTACTTCTTTCATTTGCTCGCGGATCCAATTTGTTATTATTTCATTTTTCATTTCGTTTTCTCTAACACCTAACCCACCAGGAATAATTAAAATATCAACTGGAGGCAAGTTTTCGATACTATAGTCCGGTTGTACCTTTAATCCATTTCTCGCTGTAATCATTTCTCCATCTTGACTAACAGTATGAACTGTAAATAGTTGACCTTCACTTGTTGCTGTAACGGAAAAAACTTCAAATGGACCCGCAAAATCTAACACTTCCACTTCATTAAAAAGAAAAATCCCTACATTCCAGTGGCTAATCATAAGCTCACTTCCTCTTGCAAATGATGTAATAGGGATTCATACCCTTTTTCTAAAGCAATATCATATGCGGTTTTTCCATCATTTTTCTTAATCATTTTATTAGCACCATTTTCAAGAAGTAATATAATGATTTCTTCATTTCCTAATAACGCCGCTTCATGAAGTCCTGTCCAGCCACCACTTTGCACAGCATTCACATCTGATCCCTTTTCAATTAAGAAAGCTACAAGCTCGCTTTGCTTATTCGCAATTGCTGCTTGAAGAGGTGTATTTTCATTTTCGTTTTTTGCTCTAATATGTATTTCTGCTCCCTGTTCTAAAAGGAAACTTGCAATTTCTTTCTGTCCAAAATAAGCAGCTAAGTGAAGCGGTGTCCATCCATCTTCACTAAATGAGTTAACAACACTTGGATCCGTATTAATGATTTCTACTACCTTTTCTTTTTCCCCTCTTATGACTGCTTGTGATATTGATATGATTTGTTCCATAATGAACCTCCATGTATACAAATGTTAAGTACCCCTTAATAAATTCCATTAATAATCACATGTTCCTTTCTAAATAATTAAGTTTACATAATAATATTATTTTTATAATTCGCTATCCTAATAAAAAAACAACCCACTCTAATGAGTAGATTGTTTTTGAATTTCATTTTTATATTTGTTTAAAAAAATATCATTTTCACTTACAACTAATAAACATTAATAAAAATGAAATGAAATTATATATTTAACAGCCATGAACTCTTTATATATTCAAAACCGGCTATTTACTTAAATTAATAGTTTTTTATCACTTGAAAATAAAAATGGAATTTATCCTTACATTTGAAAAATACATATATAGCAAGAATCTATAGCAGTACTCTTATCATACTAATCTATAACAATTCTGCCTTCTTCCCTTACCTGTATCCTTTAAAACATAAGACTTTAAAACGAGTGCTGTTAGTGAATCTGTTAATGTTTTATATGATAAATTTGAAAGAGCTAATAGATCGTTCGTATATAACATTCTATGCTTCTCTAATAATAATAGTACTAATCGTTCTGACGGTTTTAATGTTTCATCACTTTCTAGTATAAAATCTATATTTTTCATATCCCTACTTCTTACTCCTTATATAAAAAAATGATTTTAGTAGTTATTTAATATAAAAATACTACACAACAAATTTGAAGATATATCGAAATAACATAACACCCAAACACTTTTATACTATAACATAAAAAAGACATTTCCCCAAATTGAAAATGCCTTTTTATATCTACTTCTCTTTTTTATATAATTGATATGATTGTTCTAGCCCTTTATTATATTTCGTATTATTATCTGTCCATTCTCCTCCTAAGTTTCCTGGCCACCCTGATGTATTAGCAACATATTTAAGCAACTCCCAATCCTGCAGTCCTTTTTTCACACCACGTTCATACGATTTGACCATACTTGAAATTGCTATCGTTGTATTTATACGCGAATCCACTAAACTCTCTTCCGATAATTGCGCTGGTGCTAATCCACCACGATGTAATTGGAATAATCCGAAAGATGTTCCGTTATCCCCTATCGCTTTTCGATCAAATTTTGTTTCATGATCAGCAATAGATAATGGTATCCAATCTGGAATATCATACCTCTTTGCAACTTCACTAATTACTTGTTTATTATTTTTAATCTCTTTCTGCTTTTCATAGTTAATATAAATTACATAACTTAAAGTAACTAACGTAAATAATATGAATATATATTGTAGTGCCTTTTTCATCATTTCATCTCCTGCTTTGTATATGTTTCACTTTCTATATACACTATAAGACTTTTATGTGACATTCATTTGACAAAATGATATTAATTATACATAAGCTGTTACAGTTTTAACTATCAATCTAAAAACTACAATTCTTCTAAAAGACTCCTTCAACACATAAAAACAATCAGCCTTTCATGTATAGTACATGAAAGGCTGATTGTTTTTCACTACACTTTTTTATGTATACAGTATATCCCTGCTATAATAAAACAAAAAAGACCTTTATACGTTAAAGATCTTTTTCATCTTATTTTTGTTACAAAAAACGCCAGAATCTAAAAAAACTTACTTTATGATTTGTATTTTTATATATAAATTAAAGGTTATAAGGCTACCAGCATCTTCTCGATTAACATTTTTCACATTAAATATTTCTTGCAATATGCGGTTTGCTATAATGACTTGTTCCACCACCACCCACTACTACTTTTCCGCCTTTTTCGAAGATTAACAATTTACTTGAACCATCTGAAAGAAGTACTATTACTTCAGCATGATCACTTGTCGCTACATAGATTACATAACCACTTTTTGAAATACAAGTTTCCCAATGCTTATCAAATTCTGATCTTACAACTCGATTAGAATACACTTGATTTTCAATTCTTCCTGGCTGTTCATTTTCCAATTTTTTCTTACCTCCTTCCAAAGTTGTCATTTATATATAAATGACGGTTTCTCAATAAATTAGTGACCGTCCTTAATATAAATAGTATGTGTAGTTAGTAGGAGAATGCTTGGACAATGAAAACGTAACAGCATTTAAGTATTTTACAATCGGAATTTTTCCTTAATCATTACAGCTACTTCTTTAGCACTCAAATGAGTATTATTAATTTTTATGTACTCTTCTTTTTCAATTTCATCATGAAATGAATTTAATCTATGTTTTTTCATCGTTTCTTTTAAATTTTTTTCAGACCATTCAATGTCTCTTTTTTTCGGTTTATGCTCTAGTCTATGTGGACTTTTATTTCGCTCTAATCTTTCATCTAATTCTGCCTCGAGCTCTACAAAATATACTGCTGCGCCTTTTGATTCAAAAATACTTACTACATGGTTTATGTAATCCCAATCCGATTGAAGATCAAATGCCCATACATATGTAAAAATCATTCCGTATAAATCACTTTTAGACACTTCTTCAAATAGTTCATTACGAAACAAACTTACTAACCGTTGTGCTTCCGCTTTGTACTGTAATCAAAAAACGAGCTAACAAAATCAATCGTCATATGATTATGAAATAGCTTTAAATCAGTTATTTTTTCTAACTCATGCCCGACCGTCATTTTCCCGACTGCTTGCGGGCCAAATATTAAGATGAATTTCATTTGTTTT
Organism: Bacillus sp. FSL E2-0195; assembly: GCF_038003645.1. NCBI lineage: Bacteria > Bacillati > Bacillota > Bacilli > Caryophanales > Bacillaceae > Bacillus > Bacillus sp. FSL E2-0195. Next base: position 2,794,417 of record NZ_JBBOPN010000001.1, read on the forward strand.
CCTCCGATTTTTCTCTATAAACAATGAAATAAAACATATCCTAAAATTGAAAATAAGGCAGTCGATGTTGTGTCGATTGCCTTATTTTCATGAATAGTTCCTATATTATTACTTTCGTACAGCTTCAAAAGTAATAATTTGTTCTGCATTTGACGGTTGCTTTTCATAAACATAGTCAGCAGAGCAAGTAATGTCAGTGAAACCTATACTTTCTAAAAGGAGTTTAAACTCTTCTATTCCATACCACCGCATTGCAAAACGTTGTAGTTCAGTTTGTACTAACTTTCCTTTACTCCATTTTTCGTATTTTAAATATGATACAGTTACTTGGTTAAGCCAATCTATTTCAATTGATTTATTTTCTAATGTAATCCCGTCTCCGCTTGGTAAGGAAAAAGTCGATGTATGAATCTCACCCGTCTTCCAATCATACGGAAGTCCAAGGTCTACAATTAAACGCCCACCTGGATTAAGATGTTCATAAAAACATTTCAAAGCGTTTATAGAATCATCACGATTTTCAATTAAACAAAAGGATCCGGTAGGAATTATTATCGCCTCATATTTATATGGTAATGAAAATTGTTGTAAGCTTCCTTGGTATAAATTAGGGTTTAAGCCTCTCTCTTTACAACGCTTACGGCAAGAATCTAGCATTTCAGTTGAATAATCTATCCCATCAACTTTAAATCCAACTTCAAGAAGTGGAATAATGACACGCCCTGATCCTACTGCCGCTTCGAGAATTCTTCCCCCACAATTATTTAAACGTTCTTGGTAATACTCAATATCACCATTTAAAGAATAACCGACAGGTTTTGTAAAATCATATAGTTCTGTACAAAGTGTACTATAAAAACTAAACATTTATTTTCTCCTCCGTTTTATGTGTACGGAAGATTCTAATTTACTTAATCTTTCCGTACCTCAAATTTTAATGAGAATTCGAAAGAGCTGACTGTCATAATTTATCACTCACTTTCCATGTAATATATTTACATTGTATAATATTTCCTCGCGATTGAACATATAAAAGTTGAAAATTCCGATTATAAACAAAGAGCTTACTATAGTAAGCTCTTTATCAAAAACTATTTATTTCACAATCGGCAATGTCACTTCGCTCAATTTCACCGTTAGCTTCGTTCCTGCTTTCGGTCTAATTGTATAATCGTAATCACTTGCGATTAAAACGACCCCCATTTGATGCCCTGCTTTAAATACATAATCATCTGGCTGCATGTCCCATGTAAATGTGTAATCTTTACCAGGTTGAATCGCTGTTGAATTTTCTATACTATTTAAGTTTTGCGGATCCATCCAACCTCTCGTTACAATTTCAGGCCTCGCTCCGCCATAATCAACAAGTAAAGCTGTTAAATTTGAAACAGATCGATCAATATTTCCTGTTATTGAAATTTTAGGCGTACCACTTATTCGTATATCTTTTTGCAGTACAGGCATTGTATATACTAATCGATTCGCTATTTCTAACTCAGGGTTTTCTACTAGTTGATTTGACTTTATTTTAGCATCATCTACTAATGAGAAAACATTGTTTACTGATCCCATACTTAATGGTAGATTGACTGCTTTATTACTTAAATACATACGGACTTTTGATGGTACAGCTGCTGGATCTGGCCAATTTTTTATTTTTTGCCACGATTTATTTTCACGTTGTACATCTACCATCGGTTCATCCATAATTCCATTTTCAATTCCATATAACCAATAATCGAACCATTTATTTTGGGTTTGTTGCCAGTTATTACTTGATGTTCCGCCATGTCCACCTTGATGTAACCACATTTTACGAGGAACATTATTTTTGCCAAGAGCTTCCCACCACTGTGCGAACTGCTTCGTTTTTACATTCCAATCATTTAAACCGTGAACAACAAACACACTAGCCTTCACATTCTTAACATCTTTTACATAGTTACGTTTATCCCAAAAATCGTTATAATCGCCTGTTTTACGATCTTGTCCAGCTGTTAGTTCTTTAATAATTTGCCCGCAAACTTCAGGGTTCTTTCTTGTTAGTACTGCTTCTGCCATATTATCTGTATCTTCTCCCTGATATCCACCTGGCGCAATAACCGCCCCATTTGCACGATAATAATCATACCAGCTACTAATCGCTGCGATTGGAATAATTGTTTTTAACCCTTCCACTCCTGTCGTTGCGACAGCATTCGGTAACGTACCATTATAAGAAACTCCTGTCATTCCTACATTTCCCGTAGACCAATTTGCATTTACTTCCTTACCATCCTCTGTATATGCTTTTGCACGCCCATTTACCCAATCAATGACAGACTTCGTCCCTAGTATTTCTTGTTCATCTCCAGTTGTCGGACATCCATCTGATTTTCCAGTTCCGATACTTTCGCCTAAAATAACTGCATATCCTCTCGGAACATAATAATTACCATACGACCCAAGATTAACTGCCCCATACGGTTTTCCTTCATACGCATACAATTCTTCATCAACATTATAAACAGGCACATCTTTTAATCCAGATCGATATGGACTCATTTCATATATAACAGGAACTTTTACATTTGATTCTGTCTTTGGACGCATAACTTTAATCGATACTCGATCTTTCCTACCATCTCTATCACTATCGACTTCTGTCTCTACAAATAAATTTTCAATAATTGCTTCATCAAGAGAATAGATTGGTTTTGTCATCCCATTTTCCAATTGAATTTTTGTGTTTGGAGTTAAAGCTTCTGAAACTTGACCATTTAACTTAATATCACTCCCTTTTACAGAGCTCCCTTCATTTTCTGCATGTGCAGTCATACTAGAAACTCCTGAAGTAATTGTTAAAGATAATATAGCTGAAAGTGTTATTGCTAATTTCTTTTTCCTCATGCCCTTCCCTCCCCATATATTCCTTCTTTTACTATACATTAAAAATGCAGAAAATTCAGTTTATATTTCGTAGAAAGTTGAGAATTTTGTAAAACATTCGAATCTTTCAAGATAATAGAAAAGGAACTAATAACAATTAGTTCCTTTCTATATACATATAAAATTGTATTTCTCCATCTTCTACCGAAACTCCGTATTCAAAACCATGTCTTTCTAATATACTTTTTACAATCGCTAATCCTAATCCAGTACCTGATTTTTCTTTACTGCGAGAAGACTCTAATACGTAAAAAGGCTCCCAAATTTTATCTATCTCTTTAATTCCCTCAGCAGCAATACCATTTTGAATTTGAAAATACACAATGCCATTTTTCTCTTCTAATATGATTTTTATATTTTGATTCGTTGTATATTTTATCGCATTAGAAATTAAATTTTGAAAGACCATTCTCATTTTATTTAAATCAGCATAAACAATCGTGTCACCAACACTATAGTCCACTTGCAACTTGATTTCTTTCGACTCCAGTTCAATCTTATGCTTATCTATTATACTTTGTACTAGTGGTTCAATAGGGAATTCTTCTTTTTGTAAAATATCTCTTTCTAGTTTAGAAAATCGCAATAACTCTTCAATTAAATTTGAAATTTGATCTGTTTGTTTAATGATTGTATCAACATATGTGCCATCATCTAAACCGTCTTTTATTCCCATAGAATATGCTTTTACTAATGCGATTGGTGTTTTTAATTCATGAGTTACATCGCCCATAAATCGTTTTAAGTGGTCATTTCGATCTGTTAAATCTTGATGTGCTTCATGTAATTTATCACTCATAATGTTTATACTATTTGCTAAATCACCTATTTCATCATTCGTTTTAACTTTCGTCCGTTTAAATTTCAGACGTGAAATATCTTCTGCGACATCACTCAATTCATTCAGTGGTGTAGTGATTGTTTTTGAAAAAACCCAGACGAGCACGATAATAAGAAATAGTGAGAATCCCAAAATGTATATATAAAATGAGTTAAGCGTTTTAATTACTTCATTGGAATGTGCGATAGAAACTCCTACTAAAATCAACATATCATCTTTCGCAATGTATTTCGCAAAAAAACTAGATTTTATCTTTTCTTGATCATATATTTTATTCGATTGTCCGATGTTCTTCACTTTCGTAATTTCTTCTTTTGTAATCCAAAGTTTATTCAATGCAACTCTCTTTTTTGTAAGTTGCATGCGTAATTCTTCATTAATAGCATCTTCTGAACTATTTATTGATGTATACGCAATCGTAACATTACCTTCATTTTCAATATGATTTATAGCATCATCCAGTTCTTTACGCGGTATTGACTGGATTTGCGCTGTAATGCCTTCTAAGCTTTCGCGTGTTTTGTGCACATTATATTTTGGTAAAAAATAGTTAATTAATAATAAAGAGATGGCAAAAATAAGGATGACTGTTAAAGAGATGCTGAAAAATAACTTTTTACCGAGTTTATTCACACTCTTCCTCCAAACTGTATCCTAAACCGCGATGTGTCTTTATAATATTTCCTCCTATTTTTTTACGTAATCTTCTTACATGCGTATCAACCGTTCGCTCTTCCCCAAAATAATCAAATCCCCAGACGATATCTAACAACTTTTTCCTCGTTAAAATCGTGCCTTTATGATTTAAAAAGCACTTTATTAATTGTAATTCTGTCTTTGTAATGTCTAATTCTTTCTCATTTTTATATACTTTATTTTTGGTGAAATCTATTTTTAAATCTTGAACTTGAATAACATCTTCATGCTGTACAAGCTTTTTCGCTCGCGTAATTAGCACTCCTGGGTGAAATGGTTTTTTCACATACTCATCTGCCCCGCTTTGAAGAGCTGCTAATTCATCTTCACTTTCACTTTTCGCAGTAAGCATTAATACTTTTACACTCGAATTCTTTTTTATTTCCTGACAGACAGTAATACCACTACTTTTCGGCATCATCCAGTCTAAAATAGCTAAGTCAATTTTCTCATCATAAAATATTTGAAGTGCTTCCTCTCCATCTTTTGCTAATAAAACTTCGAAGCCTTCTTTTTCAAAATATGCTTTTAAAATTTTCAGCATATCTTGTTCATCATCCGCGATTAATACTTTCATTACATTTCCTCCATTACTTATAAACAAATATCAATTTTATCATACAACTTCTTTGTTACATCAATGTGACATAAAAATATTTACAACGTTTGAGGGTATAGTAAGTGTGAGGTGTTATTTCATGTTCAAAAAAATAGGAGTCATTACTCTTCTCTTCTTTTTATTATCAACAAATGCGTTCGCAAATACAAATAAACAAATTGAAGTATTTGATTGTAAAAAAGAAATGGTCGTTCAAAAACAATCTTTAGATCCAGCTATTCAAAAAGAAGCTGTTCAATATGCTAAATACATTACTGGCCCGTTCAAAAACTTAAACGTCGTTCCAAAAGATGGTCACATGATAAAAATCCCTTTATCTAAACCAGTTTCTATTACAAATCAATGGTTACATACAACAATTGATGAGGTACTTATTCTTCTCCCGCTTAATGAAAAACCTTATATTATGCTTTACGATGATGAAAATAATCCGCATTTTTATTATGTAAAAGGTGATCCTAAGGGTTTATTGAAACAAATGAATGTTAAGATGTAATTGCATAAGAAAGGTTCCATACTTGAGTATAGAACCTTTCTACAATCTTATCAGGTGACTTGAACCTTTATAATTTCCGATTTTTACAAATCCATTTGCGCTATAAAACTCCTCACCTTGCTTTGTATCCGAATGTAGAACAACAACGTGAAAATACTTTTCCGCATGTCTTAATAGTTTCTTTAATAACAACTTCCCTAATCCGATGCGCCGATAATCCTTTGAAATATAAAATCTCCTCAATCGGCCAATCTTATTAACTTTCGTATACGGATCTTGATTTAATCCCCCGATTCCAATTAACGTATCACCTCGAAAAATGCCATATAAACATTCGCCCGTTTTACTAAATGTATTTCTTTTACTTTCATATTCATTTATTAGTTTTATTAAGAAGTTAAATCCCTCTTTTGTACTTTCTTGAATAAGGTGATTAATCTCATATTTAAACAAATCTTCAATCTGCTTAATTTGTATATCTTCCAGCTTAATCCCCCACTTTCTCTATCCAAATGTATCTTTTTGAAAAATAAAAATGCCCAAGAATATATTATCCTGAGCATTCATTTGAATGTGAACTTATTCATTTTGTTATGTACGTATTCTTCAATTCTGGTAATATCCCCTTCAGTTCCATTAAATCATCAATTACTAAATCAGCATGAGCAAGTTCATCTTCTTGTGCAAAATCAAAATTACATCCAATTGCAATTAGACCATTATCTTTTGCCGCATTAATATCCGATAAACGATCCCCAACTACCGCTGCCTCTTTTATATCATATTTCATCAAAATACTTTTTACTAAGTCACCTTTATTTAGCGAGTGTATTTGTTCAATACTGAATGTTTCCATAACCCATTGGTCTAAATCATAATAAGATACGATTGCTTGTAAATATTCCGTTAAACCATTACTAGCAATGTAAACAGAACAATTATTTTCTTTTATAAAACTAAAAACTTCCTTTACATTCGGATATAAAGCACCATTTCCGCTCTTTATATTTTCAATTAGTCTTTCTAAAAAATATGCATCTGTTTGTTCCCTTACTTCATTAGAATGATTAGGTAATAAAGCTTCCCAAACTTTAGATAAAGGTACACCCATAATTTCACGATATTTATCAATTGGTGTTATCGTATTCCATAATTGTAGTGACCGTAAATGATCAAATGTATCATCTAGTGATAACTCTAAAATTTTATCTGTTTGAAATAAAGTTCCATCCATATCGAAAATTAGTGCTTGTAACATGATATTCTCTCCCATTCTTTACTTATGAACTACAATACAGCTTTAATCGAAATATTTTTAAGCATCTCAACAATAATTTCTGAGCAATAATTCGCTGCGGTTTTCGCGAAATCATCATATGAAACTTGCGCTGAATCATCTGCACTGTCAGAAATGCATCTCAAAACGAGAAACGGTATGTCATTTATATAAGAAACATGTCCAATTGCTGCCCCTTCCATTTCTGTACAATGAGGTACATATTCAGTGACTAATTGCTCCTTTAATTTTGAATCCTCGACGAAGCATTCTCCGCTGACGATTCTTCCTTCATGAACAGTAATATTTAAACTACTACTATTAACAGCTTTTCGGGCTAAATCTCTTAATTCCTTGCTTGCATGAAACACTTCTTGAAACGGAAATAGATTCTTCATTTGATTTTTATTAACATCATGATGCGTAACATTTGTAGAAATAACTAGATCACCAATTTTCACATCCGGATGTAATCCACCCGCAATACCTGTATTAATGATAGAATCCACATCAAATTTATTAATTAAAATTTGTGTACATGCGGCAGCATTTACCTTTCCTACACCACATCGCGTAATAATAATTTCTGTATCCATGAAGTTTCCTTTATAAAAAGGTATTCTCGCAATAGTATGTTCCTCTTTAATAAGTAGTTTTTCTAATAGTAAGTCTATTTCGATTTGCATTGCTCCGATAATGCCGATTCTGTTCATGTATGTAGTCCCCTTTATTAATTTGTTCTCCCCCTACATAAGCTGCAAATATTCATCAATATCTTTATTTATTTGTATAAAAGCTTTATTCCAAAATTCATAATTTGTTAGATCAATTTCAAAATGTATTTTCATAAGTTCTTCAACTGGAGCTTTTCCCGTTTCTCGCAAAAATTCTTTATACTTCAAATGAAATTCACTTTTATTTTCTTTCGCTAATTCTAGTAAACTAAAACTTACTAAATACCCAAATGTGTATGGATAATTGTAAAAAGGAACGTCTGCTATATAAAACTGAACGTATTTCATCCAAACAAATGGCTGATATTCTGTTAGTGCATTTCCGTATGCCTTTTCTTGCGCTGCTATAGATAATTTCTCAATTTCATCAGCACTTATAGGACCTTCTTTATTTTTTTCATAAAAACTCTTTTCGAACTGAAACGATGCACGAATTGCCATAACATAATTAAAGCTATTTCTAATTTTCCAGCTAAGCAATGCCTTTTTCATTTCTGTACATTCTGCTGTTTTTATTAAGTGATCTACGAGCACCATCTCAAAGAAAATAGACGCTGATTCTGCTGTACTCATTGGCAGGTAATCATCTAAAAATGAAGTAGATTGTTCCAAACTCATAACATAAAAATGCCAAGCATGTCCTAATTCATGAGCAAGTACTCTTACACTATCAATTGTTCCATCATAACGCATTGAAATACGGGATTCTTTTTCACTGAAAAAAGGAGCACAAAACCCACCTGGTGGTTTATTATCTCTCGGTTCAGCATCTACCCATCCATTTGCTATTGCATTCTGTGCGAACTGTGCCAATTCTTCATCTATATTTTTTAGTGCATCATATATGTTTTTTACTGCTACTGAAAAAGGAATAACAGTCTCATTACTTTCTTTCCATGTCATTAGCTCGTACCATGTAATTGAATTCTTTCCTTTTTTATAACCGTTTAACGCAATTACTAGCTTCGTAAGATTTTGTTCCGTTGCATTCCACATTTGGGATAATGCAGTTTCAGAGATGCCATTTGCTTGTAGTGATTGTTTTAAAATCTCTGTCCCTTCCATTTCATCACTTTTAGCATGACGTAATCTTCCTATTTGATTCAATACAGTAGCGAAGATATCTTTTTCCTTATTCAAAGCATTTGTAAGAGAATCAAATACTATTAATCTTTCATTATGATCATCACTATTCATCGCAACGTAATTTGCTTGTCCAAATGATAAAGTCTCTTTATCGTGTATTACTTCTATTTTATTTCTTAATTGTGTATACATATCTTCCCAAGCTTTTAATTCATTTTCTATTAGTTTAATACTTGAATGATTTGTATTAACACTTTGTCCCTTACTAGATTCTATTAATAGTTGAACTTCTTTCTTTAATTGATTTACTTTTACACTTAGTAAAGTATTTTCAGGATGCTTCTCATCTTCAGCAGCACGGCAATATAAGTAATACTCTGCTTTTTCGATAGCCTCTATAAGTTGTGAGAGGATTACTGAGTCTTTTGTTGCTTTATATTCTATAATTAACCGTTCTATAGAAAATATAAGATTTTGTTTATTAGAATATAGTCTGCCTAAATCCCATTTAGTTGGAGCTTGAATACGTATATTCATTTTAATAGCCTCCTATTTTTACAAATAGTTACAACAATTTAATCACTTCATAATTATATATGAATCTCCAATATTTAGATATCTCTAAATATTGAAACTTAAACGAATGCATTTTAACATTCCTTATTCTGCTCCCTCCCATCTACAAGTCTACCTTTTATGCAATATAAATAGCATAAAGACGCTAAAGCTACAACTATTGGAATAAGTATGACTCCTCCAATAAAGGGATAAACCGCTATACAACATGTAAAAGCTATTATAGAAAAAATTTTACCTAATCTATTATTTATTAACTTAACTCCGGCCGCAGTACCGACTATATATGTAACAATCCCTAACGAGTTCGGTATTAATACGATTCTATCTATACTAATATGAAAAATAAAACTTATTAACAAACCTATTATCGCAATAAAACCTACAACTTTTACTGCATTTGTTGGCGCTGCTCTTTTTTCATTAATACATGCTAAATAACGAGGTGCAACTTCTTCTTTTCCTAGTGAATAACCTAAACGTCCCATACTTGCGATAAATGCATTTGTCGTTCCTAAGCAAATAATAAAAGCTACCAATCCAATTAACCATGTAAATTGGTCACCTAATGTTTGTTTTATTACAAGCACTAGAGCTGTACTATTATCAGAATTAATCTGGTATGATTTTGTTCCGATTACTGATAATGCAATCCCAATATATAAAACCCCAATAATAATAATTGCAATTCCCGTAGACAAAATAATATTTCTTTTTCTAGGTGTTTTAAATTCTGGAGCTAAACTTGCAATAGCTTCCCAACCGAAAAATGACCAAAAAATTAATAATGACGCATCTAAAATTGAATTTACTGCTTTCATAGAAATATGTACATTTATATTTTTCATTTCAATATAAGGTAGCGAGCTTATTATTGTTACGATTAAAATAAAAAAAGTTAATACTCCGATACATACTTGAAATGAACCGCTCATTTTTAATCCAAATAAATTGAAACCGATAGAAATACTTACTATGATTAACCCGATAATATAAGAAAAATACGATGGTAAAGAAAAGACTTTTACTATATACATTCCACCTGTCAGTGATACAATGATTTGTCCAACACTACCTGCGATAAAAAAACACCAGCCTATAATCGCACCTACTTTTTTACCAAAAGCTTTCTCAGAAAAAGTTGCAATTCCCCCTGCACTTGCATGCTCAATAGATAAAAAAGCGAATGTTAATGCAAGTGGGATACTAAATAAAATCATAATAAGCCAAGAAATAATCGCATTCCCTTCCGCTATACTCGCAGTCATACCAGGTAAAATAAGAATTCCTGATCCTAAAACTGCCCCTACGTATAAAGCTGTTCCCTTTTTAATAGAAATTGTTTCGTTGAAATGATTAGACATTACATGCACCTCCATTTATATTTTAATTATAGAAAGTTATCAGTCTATTCAACATTCAATTGTGTATGTAATTTAGCATTAGATTTTATATTATGCATGTATTTCAGAAGTTTACTTTCAACTTTGCAAAGGAGCATGAGTAATGGATGAGATCGATAAGAAAATAACCCTATTATTACAAGAAGATGCCAGGATGACAATTACAGAAATGACTGTGCATCTACACCTTAGCCGCCCTAGCGTTACAGAAAGACTAAAAAGGTTACAAGATGCAGGAATAATTGAAAAGTATACAGCACGGATATCACTAGATACAGTTGGAAAATCAATTCAAGCATTTTTAAGAATCGAAAATTTAAAGATTCCATGCAAAAAATTTGAGGAGAAAATATACGAAGAACATAGAATACTCGAATGTCACCGAGTAACAGGTGAAAGTAGCTATTACTTAAAAGTAGCGGTTCACTCAATGAAAGAATTAGAGGAATTAATTGATATCGTTATACCATTTGGTACAGTAAAAACTTCTATGATTTTATCATCACCGATACCATATCGACCAATAATTGTAGAATAGTAATAAAAAGAGGTTATCCAAAAAGTATAAAATATCATACTCTTTTGGATAACCTTTTACAATTTATAAGAACTTTTGACTAAACTTCTTTTTTAATCCATTTTATTTTCAGCTGATATTTTAAAATACTTCGCAGATAATTTATAAGAGCGATTCTCATTATAAAAGTTACCTAGTTCATAGGATAATTCAGCAACTAAGCGATGTTGCTTTTTTTCTACTCCCACGTCAATTGCTTTTTGTATATTTTTCTCATATTCATAATAATCTCCTCGTATTTTGAATATTTTAGCTTTCAAACCATATAGTTGGACATGTGCAATTGGTACATCATAAATCGATAAAAAATGAAATGCTTCATTCATAACTTTATTAACATTTTTCCAATCTTTAAGTTCTATGTACACCTCTATCATGTTTCGTAATGCATATACCTTTTGATGTTTCTCCGATAAAAATTCACTCAATTTCATAGATGAATTACCAATATCGCATCCTAGTAATTAGTTTGTCGAATTATTTAGTAAACTCGAAAGGACGATAAACATGATTGTAAGACTTAAAGATGAATCCGCACGAAAAATAGTAAGATATGTTGGAGGCGCTGCTTTACTTTTAATAATCGCTTCTTTCCTTTATCAGTGGAAAAATGACTTAGTGATTGATCAAACTGAAAGATTCGGCTTTGGACTAGCTATTATCACTTTCCTATCTACCTTCTTACCTTTTAAAGAGAAAGTGAAGAAATAATTACATATTTTTTATTTACATAAAACAATTAAATTAGAATAAAAAAGGATTGATCAAAAGATCAATCCTTTACTCTACTTCATTTAAGAAGAACAATGTTAACGCACCTGGTCCTGTATGCGCTCCGATTGCAGCTCCAATTGTATTTACGATAAATACTTCACAGCCGAATCTTTCAGTAATTAATGCTTTTAATGCTTCGGCAGTTTCTAGATCATCACCGTGAGTCATACCGATTGTTTGACCTTTAAGGTCTTTCCCGCGCTCTTCCATAATATCAACAATTCGGCTTAATACTTTCTTTTTCCCTCGTACCTTTTCAAGTGGTACAAGTTTTCCTTCATCCACATTTAAGATTGGCTTAATGTTTAGCAAACCCCCGATGAAACCGGCTACTTTACTTAAACGGCCACCTCTAACAAGGTACTGTAAGTCAGCTACAGTGAAGATATGCTCCATATGCTCCATTAGAAAAGCGACACGGTTTAATATTTCTTCTTTCGATGCGCCCTCTTTTGCCATTTTTGCAGCCTCTAATACGACAATACCTTGACCGAGTGAGGCACATTTTGTATCGATAATTTCTAAATCTAAATCAGTGTATGTTTCTTTCACTTCTTTTTTAATGAGAACTGACGATTGATATGTACCAGACAATTCAGATGAAAAAGCTAAATATATACAAGGGTTACCTTCTTTTGCATAGGAAACAAATTTTTCTTGGAATGTTTCAAGTGAAGGCAATGACGTTTTATAAACTGCGCCTTCTCTCATTTTTTGCAGTAATGTAACTGATTTTAATGTAACTCCATCTAAATACTCTGTTTCTGCTTCATCATATACACGGAGTGGAATTAAATCAATATCATATGCTTGCAGCAATTCTACCGGTAAATCCGCCGCACTATCCGTAATGATTTTAACACCCATTTTTAAACCTCTATTCTGTTATAAATATAAAAAATATAAAATAAAAATAGTACTTTTAAATTATATACGTAAAACTTAAATGAAGAAAGGAAAAGACTTTATATTGTATGCACTATTATTCAAAACTTGAACTGCAAATAAAAATGATTTCATTTTAACCTCTTTTTACAAGTTATTACACTGTGTATAATGAGAATATTACATTTTTTCTGAGGGAGGATACATATGAGTATTCAACTAGCTACATCTAATGATTTAGAATGGGTTAATAATCATTATGAATCGATAGGATTTGTACCAAGTGATTTAACACGAGACACAGTTGCGATCATTACATATAACAATGAGTATGCAGGTGTTGGACGTTTAGTCCAAATAGATGAAGGTACTATTGAAATGGGTGGAATTTTTATTCTCCCTAAATTTAGAGGTCTACAATTAGCTGGGAAACTCGTTTCATTTTTAGTACAAACTGCAAAAAAATTACAAATACTAAATGTGTATTGTCTTCCTTTTGAAGAACTAGAAAGCTTTTATAAAAAATACGGCTATACTGAAGTCGATACTACAGAAGAAGACGTCCACCCAATTATTCTAAAAAAATATAATTGGTGTTTGGAAAATTACGATAAACATGTTTTACTATTTAAATTGTGAGTTTTGTAAAAAAGGAGTGAATATACTTTATATTACACCCTAGGTTATAAGATGTAATTATCTATGTTATTTAATTAGCTTCATTAATCAAACAACATTTACGCCAATTTTATGTCCGTTTTAAATAAGTGTTAGCAAGTTCGTTGACAAACTTGTTAGCACCTTTTTAAAACTTAAACCTGAAGAAATCCATACAATTAAGTAACTATCCTAGCTAGCAACAATATCACCCTTCATAAATATTAAAATGAATTCATTGAGGATAAACCGTTTGGAGGATATTCTATAGCACTGAATGATTTACAAAAGATTACGCATTGATACGCTACGAATAAAAATAATGAGCTAATCAAGGGAATATAATCATTTTTATGTAATTCGCACTTGTACTTCCTGTTCTTGTATCACTTGAATGATTAATTCCAATACAATATTTTGTACTAACTGATACACATTGTCATGAAATGTACTTTGTTCTGATATGTATTCAATACATTGATATATATATCCTTCTACCAATAAGCTCCCTTTTTCAACTGTAAATTTATTTTGTCCATTCTTTTTTACTTTTGGTACTAAAAATTCGGTTTTTGTCAAAATAATCTCCTGTTCCACCTCTTTTATTCCTATCACTTTTTCTGTAAATACCACTTTTTCTCGTAAACTAATTTCACCTTTATATCTTCCTATTTCTATTGGTAGTCTGGCTGTTATATAATTACTTACTTCTCCCCCATTTTCACTCTCTAATATTATGCTGTGAATAGGAATCCATGAAGATGTCTCTACCTTATTCTCTTCATTATTCTCTTTAACTTTTTGATTATATAATTCAACAAGCACTCTCTTTTCATGAAGATTTAAAGAAACTAATTTACAATAAGCCTCCGAATGATACTGTTGCACTGTAGTTAATAACTTAGAATCTAATTCACGCCCCTCCGCATCTTTTTCATTTCGAAATACAAATGCATCTTGATTTTTCACATTTATTTTTGGAAATACTTTAAAGCTAGACACTTCTGAAATAATAGAAAATGGCGTTTTCACTACCATTGAATGCACTGAAGTCTCTATTTTTGATCCTAAACCTATACTTTCTCTCTTTGATTCAGTTTCTTCACTTTTTTTCTCTGATTCATTTGCTACTTCTACTTTCTCTAATCCAATCACTTTATTTTCTTTTGCTGGTTCAGTCTCTTCACTTTCTTTGTTTGATTCAATTGCTATTTCTTCTTTCTCTAATTCTCTTTCTTCATATTCTTTTACTGATTCAATTTTCACCTCTTCTTCCTCTAATCCAATCGCTTTATTTTCTTTTGTTAATCCAGTTTTTTCACTCTCTTTCTCTATTCCAATTACTTTATCTTCTTTTTTTGACTCTGTTTCTTTACTTTCCTTTTTTTCTCTTATTTCGCGCGAATCATCTTGAACATTCAGCATTTTCCATTTGTAAACTTTGTTCCATATTTCCTTACCAACCCATGGCTTATTCATCACCATCCCCCCATCTGATGAAATTCATAAAAATATGCTTTTTGTACGCGACCATTCCATCATTATATATGTTTTATAATAATAAAAAAGACATTGTCTTTTTATTAAAGACAATGCTTTTTTAGTCTTATACTTGTACTTGTTGTACTTGTAAAACTTTTAAAGTAAGATCTAGTACAATTTTTTCACGAAGAGTTCCAAATGGCTCGTTTAATTCTGTTGGACAAGGTGAAAAGTCTAATTCGAAAAATTGTGCGCTTACTAATTCACAATACGGTTGTTCATTATAAAAAACTGTATTTTCGAAGAAGTATTTGTCTAAACGTGGTAAATCACCATTTTTAGGATTAATAAAGTGAGATGTAGTATCTGATGAAGAAGCTACTAAAGCTAGTGAAAGAAAATCAGCTGCTGTCAAATCTGCAAAACCAGAAAATGGAACATTTGCAATACGATCATATAGCACTCCATTACACTCATCATTTGCATATTCAATATTTTTACGAATATATCCTTGTACAAATAATTTTGCTCTTGTAACTCGGCGATAAGGTGTAGCATCTACTGGAGTAAATGCTACAGGAACTAACTTACATTGTGTTAAAAATACATTTTTTAACACACGTTTAATCTCAGTTGCTGGAGGATCTAATGAAATATCAGATTCTACAACAATTTGAATTGTTCTTTCTGCTAATACAACTGGTATTTTTACAATCGGTGTTCCTGGAGTAAGAATTGGTGTTGCAGCTGCATCACTTAATGGCGTTTGAGTTTGTCCATCTACCTGACATGGTACATTAATTGGGCATTGTTCGCTCATATTTTATAATCTCCTTTATACAATATTTTGGAGTTTTTTAACTCTCTATACTGTATATGTATCTCTTCTATTAATGCGTGGGTTTGTATAATAGTTACTTTCATCATTTACAAAAAAATAGCAAATTTATTGTTAGTTAAACACACATAACTTAATATATTAAGCCTTTATGATTATCTACCTATATAAAAAGAGAATTTCTGAACCCTCATCGTGGAAGTAGGAACTGATGTGTTAATTATATTCACTAGTAATAGAAGAAAAATCAATATTAGTATCACTCTACTGTTGAAAAAAATAAAAACCGACTAAAAAAAGTCGGTTTTTATACCCAAATTCTTGCGGAATCCCTTCATCCTTATCATTAATATCATTGTTTTATTCTCAAATTTTTCAACTCTTCTTAGGAAACCAATCTTGTCGTCATTCTTTTCCCTTAATTTCATTTATTAACATCTCTTTTAATACCTTTTTATCTTTGGATAGTTTAGTTTTTGTTTGCAATTATAAAAAATAAGACTACTAAACGTTAATTTACTAGTCTTATGACGTTGTACAATCCGTACACGCTCCCGTTCATTCACTTATTATTTACAAAATAAGTATCATATGCCTTATCAAAAACATACCCTAGCTTTTCTGCTAATTTGACAGAAGTACTATTCGCTGCGTCCCAGTTTGGATACCTCCCCTTTTCTAAACAATCCAATATTAAGGTCGCACAAACTACAGTTGCCAATCCCTTTCTTCTATGATCAAGATCAGTAGCAACTTCAATTTCAATACCATCATTATAAATACTATATGATGATGCACCGCATACGACTTCTCCATTATACAAAATGCTATAACCTATACCTCGATTTACATAATCATCTATTGATCGAAATTGACTTGTAAAATCTTCAGAAACGTTGTGTAATGTTGGATTATTTGCGATATGCTCATCTATTTTTCTTAATTCATATCCTTTTGGAAGTGCAGTTATAAAAGATTGTAATTTTGAGCGATTAAACACTTCTGCATTTCTTTTAAATTTATATCGTAAAAACTTATCTATTTTTCTTTCATGGAATGTTTCTAAACGCTTTTTCCATTGATCACTATTTACGATTACTAAAATTCTTTCAGGGATGTTACGTAATAACTCTTCTGTCTCTTTTGCATTTGGATCCCCAGCGTAAAATGTGAAAATCCCTACCGTAATTTGCGCTACTGTCGGGTTTTCAAGATCGTTCACCCAGGCATTGCCCATATGTCCTTGTAAATAAGAAAGTAGAACAACATTATTAAAATCCTCGAACATAGAAACTAATTTTTTTCTTGTATGTATTTTTGCCTCATATATCATTTACATTCCCGCTTTCTTTAAAATCAACTAGACTCAACATTTTCATGAGTTAACTTTTATTAGTATTCTTATACACACTTATTTATTATCTAAGTAAATGTCTATGAAACTCAACTCTAAAATATCAAATAATTATAAATTATACGTAAATTCAATTTTATTATAACATCTAATTTCATTGAAATGATTTACCAATCAAGAATTGCTATTTTCAGATTCATTTTAGTCCTCATATCTCATTTTCTATTTACAGGTAAAAACATTATTATTCACAAATAATAGATAGCATTAGGACCATACCACATAGCTATCCACTCAATTAATACATTGTTTCCCAAAACGAAAAATTTGTAATTCCTCAATATGAAAATACATACATCCCAATATTCTAATGAAAACTATTTGTTGATAAATTTTTGCATGTATACCAAATCAAGATAAATAACTGTAAGATTGATTTTTAAATAAGCTTATTAAGGGGGATTATAAAATGTCTGATTTGTATTCTCGTCTTTCAAAAAGTGATGCCGCGGTTCTTCTAGTGGATCATCAAACAGGTCTTATTTCCAGTCTAGTGCGTGACTATGGTGTTGATGAATTCAAGAATAATGTTTTAGCTCTTGCGAATACCGCTAAGTTTTTTGATTTACCTGTTATTTTAACAACTAGCTTCGAAGACGGTCCTAATGGTCCACTCATGCAGCAATTAATCGAACTATTTCCAAATGCGCCTAAAATAGCGCGTCCTGGACAAATTAACGCGTGGGACAATGATGAATTTGTAAAAGCTATTGAAGCAACGGGTAAAAAACAGTTAATTATCGCAGGTGTCGTTACTGATGTTTGTGTTGCGTTCCCAGCTCTATCAGCTATAAATGCAGGGTATGAGGTATTTGTTGTAACGGATGCATCTGGAACTTTTAGTAAACAAGTTGCTGATGCCGCTCTTATGCGTATGGCTCATGGAGGGGTGCAACTAATGAACTGGTTTAGCGTTGCAGCAGAATTACAGCGTGACTGGCGAAATGATGTTGAAGGTTTCGGAGCTTTACTTGCTAAGCATCTTCCAAGTTATCAAAATATCATTGGAAGCTATATGGGGGCTCAAAAAGAATTTAGTAAATAAATTAATTCTTGATTAAACTTGATATCAATTTTGAATAACTATGTAAACTCAATAAACACTACCAATAGCTATTTTACATAATTAAGAAAAGGGCTGCTTTAATAGCCCTTTTCTTAATTGCTTTACCAATATTGTATGTTCCTCCGTCACTATATTTAAATTACAAATAGCAATTATTAGTACAACTAGCCATCCTATTTACTTCTAACATCCATACTAACAAAGCGATTTCTTCCGTTACTACAATCCGCCTCGTATATTTTAAGAGGATTAATCAATAGGTACGTTATAGCTCCTTCTTAGAAATAAAAGATTCCGTCGCACCATTTTTATATATTTTGGTCAACTTAATAATCGACTTGTACGTATTATTGTCATCCACTATCATTTTTTTCATTTCTTCTATTTCGGCATTGCCAGTTCCACTCTCTATTTTTAAACAGTTCGAAATGGAAAGGTATCCGCTTGATACTAAAATAATAATAAAAGTAACATCAGGGAAATTAATAAATAGCAATCCATAGTTCAAAGGATCCCCAGCTGGATGCGATAAAAGCAATCGGAAATCTAGTAGTTCTGGCACTTGAACAAAATCTTTAGAAACAATCGCTTCACCTACTATTGTAATTTGCTTTACTACATTCCCAAGTTCATCTGTAAATTCAATACATCTAGGCGTATCAATTGTTTTTGCTTGTAGAGATAAATTCAATTCAGAATTATAAAAATCGAAAAAGAGTGTACTTCCCTCCGTTAAACACTGTGGACAAACATTTCCAAGGAGACTAAAATCCTCTTCAATAAATTTAACTTTCGCTTTACAACTACACACTTTTCCTATTCGAATCGCATCAATCCTTGAACAATCTACAAATATTACCTCATTGTCTTCTTGTGCAAATGAAACTATACCTTTTATCTCATTAAATGAAATGAAATATGATACAACTATTTCGTTTCCGTCTATTGTGATACTCTCAATCCTAGAATAAGGATCTAAACTTTTCAAAAATTCACATATACTATTTTGACAACATTGACAATTTCGTTTCGGCTCGCAATCCACTTACATTCAATCCCTTCCCTATATGTTTTTATCTAATACACATAATATGAGCGGGATATATGAAAAGCTTGGACAATATAATTTTAACGTAAGGATATAATTTGTTACGCCTAACATCAATATGGAAATTACACCAATAATAAGTAATAGCACATAATTTTTACTATAAATACATATAACAATTTCATCTTTCAATGAAAAAGCGTTATAATGAGGTGCAGCCTCTAAGATTACGTAATAAAGGAGATTAAAACAATGACTAAAATTAAAGTATATCAAGTAAAAGAAGAAAATATGGAAGCAGTAAAAAACATTATTGATGTTGAGGAACAAAACCCAACTGCTGAGAACTTACAAAATCTATATACATGTGTATTAGATACTGAAGATATGGCATTACCTGAATCATACGTTGAAGAAGATATCTTAATTGATTCTATGGAAGTTATGGTTAACGCTTCTCAAAGCAAGCTAAGAGACTTAGGTACATATGATGTAATCGAAGTTCAAAACAAAGGTAAGAAAACACAAATTTTATTATTAGCAGACGAAGAATACGAAATTATCGAAGGCTAATTCGACTCCGTACATAAGAAAAAGCTCCTTTCAAAATTGAAAGGAGCTTTTTCTTTATGCTTTTGATGTTTCACTTTTCACCTTGTTTTGTTCTTTTTTATATACCATGCGCTCATTTCCCATAAAGAAAACGAATACGAACGCTAAACTTGCGGGGACTAACGCCCACATAAATGTCTGAACGATTGAACTAGAGAGAGCTTCAATAATTTTATCTAATATTTGCGGCGGAATTTGAGATCTTGCCGATTCTGATAGAATAGCTCTTGAATCTCCTAAAGCGTTTGTATTCATTCCCCCGCTCATACCTTTAAACGCTTCTTCTAATTGATCCTGGAAACCAGTCCTTTGAATCATTCCGAAGATTGTAATACCAAGTGTCATACCTAATGAACGAATGAAATTACTCGTTGAAGTCGCAGACCCGCGTTGCTCCATACCGAAGTTATGAATAGCAGCCATACTTAGTACAGAGAATGAAAAACCAACTCCAAAACCGATAATAACCATATAAATTGTTAATAATATACGACTTGTTTCTGGCGTTAATGTACTTAATAAGAATAATCCGATTAGCATAATTACAGCAGAAATAATCATAATGTTTCGGTAGCTAAGTTTTGATGTTAAAAATCCACCTAACTGCGCTGTTACTACTGATCCTAACATCATTGGTAATAACAATAATCCTGAGTTTGTTGCGGTACCACCGTATACGCCTTGAATAAATAACGGAATGTACACAGTTGCTGACATAAATGCCGCCCCGTAACATAAGGCAATAATTGTACTCATTCCGAATAGACGTTGTTTAAACATCTCAAATGAAATGATTGGTTCTTCTACTTTTCGTTCAATAACAATAAAAGCAATTACTAAAATAGCGAACCCAGCAAATAAACTTAAAATAAAGCTAGAATCCCAATCATACTTTTGTCCGCCTAATTCTAAGGCGAACATTAAACAAACTACTGCACCAACTAAAGTAATTGCGCCAAACCAATCAATCTTTTGTTCTCTATGAACTCGTGACTCTTTATAAAATAATGTAATAAAAATAAGTGCTAAAATTCCAAGTGGTAAGTTAATATAAAACACCCAGTGCCAGCTAATATAATCCGTAATATATGCGCCAAGTAATGGCCCGAAAATACTTGATAAACCAAATACTGCTCCGAATAAACCACCCATTTTCCCGCGCTTTTCTGGAGGGAAAATATCAAAAACGATAGTAAATGCGATTGGCACTAGTGCCCCGCCGCCAATACCTTGAATGGCACGATAAATACCTAACTGTGTAATATTTTCAGCAGTTCCACAAAGTGCCGAACCAATCATAAAGACGATTAAACCGAAAATAAAGAATCTCTTTCTACCATACATATCTGATAGTTTACCGAAAATCGGCATACCTGCCATTTCTGCGACCATATAGGCAGAAACGACCCATACAAAGTTTTCAAGGCCTCCTAAATCACCAACGATTGTTCCCATCGCTGTTACGACAATGGTATTATCCATTGATGCCATTAAAATCCCTAGCAATAAACCGGCAACAACGAAGCCGAGTTTATTATTCTTCTCAACCATATTTCTTGCTCTCCCTCATACTACTTATATTTGTTTATGTTCTTTTACGACTGCATTACCTTTCTGATTAAAACTAGTGTGATATTCTACTACACTAATTTCACAGCCAGGGCCAATTATAACATGATTTCCTCTTACTACGTCTGCTATTGTATGTTCTAAATAAATATCATCCCCTTCAATAATTGATGTTTGAAGGCTTCCTGCATGACTTGTAAAAGGAATAAATCTCGCTTTTTTACGTACTGTAATCTTTTTCCCACCGATTTCTCTCACTTTACTTCCTTCATAACGAAGTGAGATTTCAATATTTTCAGCATTAAGCAAACCATCACTTTCAAGACCACCAGTTAGTAATAATTCCTCTAGTTCTATATCTCCCTTTACATTTAAAGCACCTTTCACATCTATGAAATCACCGGATAGCTTCCCTTTAAATTCTATCATACCTCTAACTTTTGTTTTATTAATTTGTCCGTCACCTTGTACTTGGGCATTGCCATATACTTTTACATATTCCGCCTCCATATTCCCCTGTACTTCACTATCTCCATACACGACATAATTTTTCGCTTTCATATTGCCACGTACTTCACTCGTACCATACGTTTTAAAATCATTACAACTCATATGATTAGAGATTGTTCCTTCGCCGCGTATCTTTACTTTGTTATAATCTCCACCTGCTGAGCTACCTGATCCATTTACAGTAAGACTATGTTGATTTTCCATACCGATTCCTCTCTCCCTTTTAAACTTAAACTTGCTTAATTTCTTTTACATTTGCACTTTTATCAACAGTAAGAACCCCAGTATATTCAATTAGTTCAATCTCACAGTTCGGCCCTACAGTAACATTGTTTCCCCTTACTGTTTTAATGTGAGCATAATCAATATCGATATTGTCACCTTCTAGCAGTTCAGCTTCTAACTGTAAGCCAAATACTGTTTTAAATAGTCTACTAAAAGCACTCAATCTATGTTTTACTTTAATGGTTTGGCCACCAATTTCTTTCGCTCTACATGTACCATGAATATTTATATTAATTTCATCTGCGCTTAATAATCCACCAACTGTAAATTGCCCTTCTGAAGAAAAAATATCAACTTCACAATTACCATCAATCGTCGCTTGACCATTGATTTTAAATTCTTCACCAGTTACATTACCACCTATCGTCCCTTTTCCTGCAATTTTTAAAGTGGTCGCCTTTACATCTTGTGTAATTGTCCCTTTCCCATCGATTCGCATCATTTCTGCACTAACTGTACCCTCAACTTTACCTGATCCGCTAATTCTCGCATCGCTACTTTTCAAATCACCAGTAACAATTCCGTAACCATTACATTCAAATTGGTCGCACTCAACGTTTCCATTAACAGTTCCTTTTCCATTTAGTTGCACTTTATGAAACTCTCCACCGTTTGATGAACCATATCCGTTTATAATTAAATTTTCTGTACGCATTATTTCTCCTCCACTACAACAGTTTAGTTTTTAATGCTTCGGTATATTTCATAATTGCTACACGTAAAACAATCTTTGTTCCCTTTTCAAAAATTAAATCCTCAACGCTTGATACTAAGAAGCATGTAGAAATCCCTAACTTCCGAATAATAACTAAGTCACAATTTTTATGTTTAATCGCTTCATAATTTTCACGTAAAACTTGTAAAACCATTTTCCCTTCTTCTAAGCTAACGTCTCCTGATTGAAGAAGTTCTTCTAACACGTATACATAAAGAATATCTGCAGATTGAAAATCTGCCGTTTTGTTCGTTTGCTCCATGAAAAATTGTAAAACAGGTTCTGATGTAATTTCTTTACGAATGAGATCTTCCTTTGCTAAAAGAATCTCTGTTACGCTTGGTGAAAACATATTTGCCAATTCATCAAGCGATAGATCCTCTTTCATCGTTTGAATTTTATCAATACGCTCTAATATCTTTTCTTTTGGAAAAAATGTTTCCTGACCTGTGAACGTTGACTTCCGTACAAACCAATCTTCCGGTATTAAATTTTTTCTCTTCCACCTATATAACTGTCCGTATGAAATACCAGTTAACTCTAATAAATCTTTTTTTGAAATTAAATCTGTAATCAACTGTATATCACTCCTTCCTAACAACAATGTAACATAACACTGTTACGCTGTAAATGAACTTTTATAACATGTAGCGTAAAAATGTGCAAAACAAACTTCATTTCCATACAAAAAAGATTCTTACACATCTTACTAAAATGCATAAGAACCTTTATATATCAAGGCTTAAACCATATTTGATAAAAATCGATCCAACCTTGTGGATTAATCATTATATTTTGCACTTTTTCGTGTGAACTTACTTGCTGTTTGTTACGATATAAAGGAATAATATGAATTTGGCGTAACAATGTGTCTTCAATATTGTGTAACAGTGTCATCCGTTTCTCTAATTGATTCTCTATAAAATAAGACTGCAATACTTCGTTAAATTTTATATTGCTATGTTGATGAATAAAGCTGTTTTTTGTAAGAAACATATATAGTAAACTTTCTTCAATACGCTCACTAATTGTCGCACTATCATGTATTATATCAGCCTTTTGTATCGTACTTGCTTGCAATAACTCTTTTGTTTCAAGAAAAATGACTTCAATAGTGACGCCATACTTCGCACACTCTTTTTGTATCCAATATGAGTCTTCAACATGATCTTGTTCTGTAAATGTATATAGTCGCAGTGTTTCATTACGGTAAGAGCTCTCTTTAATAAGCGTATATATGTCCTCATTTATATGTATAGTGCCACCCTTTGTTAGAACCAATTCTTCTGCTATTTCTCCGCGCGCTCCTTGCAATTCCTCGATAAGCGCATTGCTATGAATGATTTTATATAGAGCTTTCCGAAACATCGTGTTTTGCATAGGTCCTTCTTTTGCGGTATTTAATGTAATGTATGTTACATTCGACTCAAGTCTAGTTAGTTCTTTATGATGCTTTTCTATATTGTTATAGTGTGCTTTCGCTAAAATATCGCACGTATTTACGCTGTGCTCTACATTCCATAATTCAATTCGATCGAGAAATGGTCGCTCGCGAAAATATAAATCATTTGCTTCTAATACGAATACATCCTCATTCTTTTCACATAATCGAAACGGTCCAGTACCGATTAACCTTCCATCTCCATCTTCATTTACAATAGAACACTGTTCTGTACTTAAAGCATGTAAAAACAGCTTATTATCTGTAGATAAACGAATCTGCACAATGTAGTCATCAAGAACATGTAAACTTTCAACGTGCTGTAACATCCACGCATGCGGATTATTTTTCGCTTTCAAGAATCGTTTAAATGTATGTACAACGTCATAAGCAGTAAATTCTTTCCTGTTATGAAACTGAACACCTTTTCGTAAGTAGAAGGTCCATATATATTTCTGGTCATCATATTCCCAATAAAACGCAAGTCTTGGCTCTACACTGTTTGTATTTCCGTCTATATACACTAACGTGTCGTATATATGTTTTACCATATGACATTCCGAACGCATCGTAGCGTATACAGGATCTAATGCAATATCTAGATTCATTTGGACTTGCAAACGTAGTACATCTCTTCTCCCTTTAGATGTCCTTTCGACTTGATACCCGAATATCGAATCTATCCAAGTTTGAAATTGAGTTTGAAGCGATGGAAAATATGAGCTATACCTTTCAATAAATGCACTCCCGTTTTTTACATCCCCTTGTTTCGTTATTTCTTTTCCTCTTTCTAAAATTAAAGAAAGTGGATGTTTTTGAAATAACAACTTTGAACGATTTCCTCTCCCTCGGCCTGGAAACCACATAATCCAATTAAATTCTTCTAATTTTTTTATTATTAATTTACTATTTCGCTCTGTACAAAATAAAGTTTCAGATATATTTTGTATTGTTATTTCTAATTGTTCTCCCTCTGCTCTCCCATTTCCATACTGGAGCCACAGGTGCATATATTGCTCCAAAATAATCATAAAACGCCCCCTAAAAGATGAAAAATCTTCCTCTTTTATTCTACCCTTTTTCATTTCTGGCTTCCATCTTATCATTTAAATATAGAAAGGAGGAAATAAAAATGAAGTATCTTTTAAAACGTTATAATAAGCCTATTCTCATTCGATTGTTCGGTGAATTGTTAGTCCGAACGACTGAAGCGATGTTAGCTATCATTTTTATTGTTCACGTTAATAAAGCGTTAAATGGTAATGTCATCGTTACAATGCTTCTTTTCGGATTACAGCCCCTCGCTGATATTGTGTTTACATTAATCGCTGGGGGTGTAACAGATAAATACGGCCGAAAGAAAATAATGTTACTCGGATTACTTTTACAAGCTTTTGCCGTAAGCGGATTCGTTTTTGCTGAATCGGTCGCCTTTTTCGCCTTATTGTATGTAGTAAATGGTATTGGACGCTCTTTATATATTCCGGCACAGCGAGCACAAATCGCTGACTTAACGAAGGAAGAACAACAGGCAGAAATATTTGCTGTTCTGCATACTACGGGAGCAATCGGCTCTGTAATTGGCCCATTAATCGGCGCCTTTTTCTATACTAGTCACCCTGAGTATTTATTTATTTTGCAAGGTGTAGCCCTTACGCTATATGCTATTCTCGTTTGGACGCAGCTTCCTGAAACAGCTCCACTCATGAAAAACGTTAATAAAACTAAAGAAGTATATTCGCCAAAACAATTTATTTCAAAGCATTACGCTGTGTTTGGACTTATGGTTTCTACGCTACCGATTAGTTTTTTCTACGCCCAAACCGAATCAAATTATCGTATATTCGCCGAAAGTGTATTTCCAAATTTTCTATTTGTACTCGTGTTTATCTCAACTTGTAAAGCTGTCATGGAAGTGATTCTCCAAATTTCCCTGGTGAAATGGTCTGAACAGTTTTCTATGCCTAAAATCATTGTTATTTCCTATACTTGCTATACGTTAGCTGCGATTGGCTACGGTTATTCCACAACAATATGGTCATTATTCTTCACATTGCTCTTTTTAGTAATTGGGCAAAGTATAGCTTTGAATCACTTACTACGATTCGTTTCACAAATCGCTCCAAGTCATAGACGCGGATTATATTTTTCTATATACGGTATACATTGGGATATTTCAAGAACTTGTGGGCCTTTTGTAGGTGCATTGTTATTAAGTAAATTAAGCGGTAGTACTCTATTTTATATTTGTGCCTTCTTATTAATAATCGGTGGTATCATTCAAGCTTTTTTTGTTCAATCGTTAGAAAGAAACAAAACAAAAGAGCTGTCCCTATAGGAACAGCTCTTCATTTAACCTGCCATTTTATTAATACTATCCTCCGGTGAGAACACAGAAATATGATGTACTTTACCAGTCGATTTTGGAATTACAAATTTCAATTCAAACTGGTCATTTACTTTATAAACATAAATTTTATCATTACCATTTTCTTTAACAGACGCTGGTTTTCCTAAAGCCTTTTCGATTTCTTGTAACGTAATCGATTTGAGCTCTGAATGGTAAGAGCGTACGTCAAAGACTTGTGATCCTTTATTAAAGCCAAATGCTACATTTTTACTTGTAAAAGTTGCATACATCCCGTTTCCTGCTTGCTCAGTCTTATCTGCCTTTCCCCATGCCTTCTCTATTTCTTCAATATCTCCTGTATGAGCTGCATATGGTACGTTAGGTACTTTACCTTCTTTCGCTTGCTCAAATAAATCTTTTACATGGTTAATTGATTTTTGATTAAGCACTGTATTTTTCGTATTAGACTCCGTTGAAGGTTTTACCGATTCTTGACCTTTTGGTTTTTCCACAGGTTCATTCTCTTTTTTGGGAGCAGTCTCTTCATTCTTTTTACTCATTTCTGACGTATCGCTCTTTTTTTCCGTACTATTTTCTGATGTTGAATTAGTTTGCTTCTTTTCCTCAGCGTTAGTACATGCGGTTAAAGCCGCTACACACGTTAAAGTTAGGAAAAATATAAGTACTTTCATATATACTTTCATCATTTTCAACCTCCCTCTTCAATATATTCACTTTTGTAACCATTCCATAACACTACTCCTCAAATTATTTTTCCCCCAAAAAGTAAGTGCTTCCGTTTCTCCGAAAGTACGAACCATATACTCTATATATGATTTTCCTAAAAAATAACCGAGTCGGTTGTATCCGAAATAAGTCCCTCCTGATAGACGGAACCATTCTTTCTCTTTTTCAACTGTCCATCCTTCAACATAATCCTGTAAAAAACGTTTCTTAATGTTCTCTTCAATTTCTTTATAATATTGTAACGATGGATCACCATTACTACTATATGAATAGTAAACGGACTCACTTAAACCTTTAACTATTAGTTGTGATAAATAGGTCGCGACCCCTTCACGATATAAACTTACCAGGGCATCATTCCATTCTCTTGTAATGCTACATTATGATATATATGTCCGATTTCATGAGCAACGATAACACGGAGGTGCTCCCTTACAGGAGATAATTTCTCAGCCGCAAAAAATATATCCCCAATAATCTCCCTTTCCACAAATGCATTAGAACCAACTCCACCTACAAATATATGAAAAGTTACATCTATATTACTACCAAATTGAATGCGATAGTCCTTACTAACTTCTTGAATAATTGATGGTAAAATTTCTGAAATAATACGAATGTCTTCTAGTTTTGCAGGATACTTTCAATCGCACTAGAGAGACGTTCTTCTGTCTTAGGACAGTGAAACTTAAAATACTCTTCGAATGCCTCTGGGTGCATATCATAATATTTGTTCAAGTCATGTAATCCTATATCATCGCTTTCCAAAAGCTTCAAAAAGCTTGGAATTGTATTGTTAATCATCTTATTCATCTCCTTGTATACACCTTCTCTCCATACTCGCTATATCCTTTTTGTAACTTGAATTAAACTGCTACAAAATCTCCTTTAAATGCAAAAAACCAGCAGAAAGTGAATACTCATTCTCTGCTGGTTTAATGTTTTGTTCCTTCTGAATCTTATTCAAATCATTTGTCATGATCAGAAATCCATTAAGATTAACTATTTATATAATTAAAAAAGCTGTCCTATTAAAGGACAGCTTCAAATATGTATTTTTACACTTCGATAGATTTACCGTCTTCAACGATATGGTAAAGTAAGTGCGCTAAATGATGAATTGGACCATTTTCTTCCTCTTCTTCATTTGTCTCACCTTGGAATTCAAGATCATTTAAGTATAGTGCTAAAAATTGATAGAACAATTTCAAATCAAATCCGTAGCAAGCACTTGGTTCTTCATGATCTCCTTCATATTGTAACATTAAGTATTGCTCGTTTCCTTCTGTATCTTCAGCATCAAAGAATACGAAGAAACCAACGTTTGTATCTAAATCAAATAGATGGCGAGTACCTTTTTCTGTTGCTTTCTCGAAGTCCTCTTCACTTAATTTATGTACTGTTGTTGCCTTTGCATTATCCTCTTGATGAAAATTTACTGTAAATGATTTCAATGCTGACACCTCCTGATTGTATAACAGTAGCATAACAGATTAGACAACATAATACAAAGGGACTGCTTACAAATGTAGACAGTCCCCTGTATTCATTTCCGCATTGCACGGAATATAAAGCTTACGATGAAAATCAAAACAATGGCGCCTATTAAAGCCGGAACAATCGCATATCCGCCTATAACAGGTCCGAATTTACCAAGTAACGCTGTACCAAGCCAAGAACCGACAATACCTGCAATAATATTACCGATTACACCACCAGGTACATCCTTCCCAGTAATTAAACTTGCAAACCATCCTAATATACCACCAACGATTAAAGACCAAATCATATCATTTCCTCCTTTATAATTGACCAATAAAAATTATAATCAGAAACAATTGCTTACCATTAGTTATGTTACATTTTTCGTAAGTTATTCGTCTTATGAAAATCATTCAAATCTGCTCACCCTTTTAAGGACAATCTGGCTTCAATATTGTTCTCATAAATTCGTCTTTAAACGCTTGATAATTAAATTCAACGGCAATTTTTTGTATAGGACGATTATCAAACGTCGTTGGCTCAGCTATTTTTCTAAAATCTGCAACACTTTGACCTCTCGTTACATCATTCGTCGTACTAATCCAAACTGCTGATTTTTTATATTCAAAAATATCATCATTTATAAATGAAATGAACGGAAGTAAATCGTGAATCGGACTCCCAGCAATACCTGGATATTCTTTTTTGTAAAAGTTCTCGTAATAAAAATCGATCATTGGCTTTATGAGTTTCGCCTGCCCTGTTCCTTCTTTATCAATAATATCGACCATTTCAGGGGTAATAAGAGCACGCTGCGTTACATTTAACGGATATATTGTAGCATTCTGCGCATATTTCATAACGATATTCGCGGCAATTGGATCGCCGTAAAAATTAGCTTCTGATACAGGTGTAACGTTTCCCGGAAATAGAAAAACACCGCCCATTATATAATAAGAACATACTCGATTCATTAAATTGGGGTACAATAAAAATAATGTTGCAAGTGTTGTTAATCGTCCCGTCGCCACTATAATAATATCTTCTGGACAAGGCTCAATTAATTTAATCAATTCACAAAAATTTTCTCTGTCACAAATTCTCATTTTCGGTGGAATAATTGGACCTAAACCGTGATCCCCATGAATTTCAGGGAAAAACAAAGGTTCTTCAGCTGTCATTGGTCTACTGGCACCTTCAATAATCTTCACTTTTGTAGCATAGTATCTTTCTAAAAAATAAACATTTTCCGTAACAATTTCTCTTGATACATTTCCATACTCTGCAACGATACCGATAATATCTAATTTGCATGTTTTATTCGCATAAATTAACGTTACTGCATCATCAATACCAAAATCTCCGAAAAAGATTATTTTTTTATTAACTTTCCTCACCCCTCTCCAGCATAATCTACTATTATTATTATGCGAAAAAGACAAGGCGGTGAAACAGAGATAATTAAAAAAGCCGCCTATTTATTGGCGACTTCAATCTTTTTATAAGATAAATATGCTAGTACACTTTTGCTTGAATCATATTTCGGATTATTCCCTTTTCTCGGTTCTCTCATATGTGTTTTTTCAAACCCAGGAATGTCAGGCATTTTCTCTAAAAATTCAAGCATCTCTTCCTCAGTTCCCTCAATACGTACACGAATCATTATTACTATTCCTCAATTCTCATTTTCTCTGTACTAAGTATATCGTACATCAGAAAGACTGCAAGAAATT
The DNA here is from genome assembly GCF_038003645.1 of Bacillus sp. FSL E2-0195. Classification (NCBI taxonomy): domain Bacteria; kingdom Bacillati; phylum Bacillota; class Bacilli; order Caryophanales; family Bacillaceae; genus Bacillus; species Bacillus sp. FSL E2-0195. Next base: position 2,825,257 of record NZ_JBBOPN010000001.1, read on the forward strand.
TATCTTTTTAATGTTGAACTTTTTTTACATACGAACAGTGCCATTTCAGTATAAAACGATTCTATTTTATTGTTTCCAAATTGAATTTTGAAAAATTCTTGCATTTCATTTGATGTTTTCATCATACACTCTGTTAACTTTACACGTTTTTGCATAGGAACATCCATCATATCGCACCACCAATCAAAATCGAACTTCTTGTCAAAAGTATGACATGACTGCATTTGCAAACCATGTTTTTCTAATAAAGTAATCCATTCTGTTTTTTTCAAAGCTCGTTCATGGCTTGGATCTCTCTTCTTTTCGATAAAGTTATAAAATGTATCAAACTCATTATTTTCTGGTGAAACGTTATCAATTAATATAAATAATCCATTATCTTCTAACGTTCGATTTACTTCAAAAATAAATTGCAAAGGATCAACAAAGTGATGTGCTGCAATTCGGCATGTAATTGTATCAAAGGAATCATCAGCAAATGGTAACCTTTCTGCATGTCCTGCTACAAATGATACATTTTCATGTCCGTTCCCTTCTATAAAACCTTTTGCTTTTTCTAACATTTTTTCTGTTAAATCAAGAGCGACTACCTCTTTGAACATTGGGGCTAACAAATTAGCAACATGTCCACCACCAGTAGCAATATCAAGAAGACGAGTATTATGACGAGTTTCAACTTGCTGAACTACATATTGTAAATCCAGTCCTTTTGCATGAATTTTACTTTTCACATACTTCTCTGCATTACTACCAAATTGTTGTTTCACAAGTTCTTCTTTACTCACTTTTATCATCTTCTTTCTATAAAGTATTATATTTAATTTATAAGTTCTCTTTATATAATTTCAAATCCTCTTTTAGTTTAGTCTCGTCTCTTGTACTAGAGACCTTCTATCAAAAAAATTTAACTCTTTTATTTTTAAGCACAAAACAAAAAAGGTTATGGGGAATTATCCCACACCCCCACAAAGTATCTCTTAAATTTGAGGATCTTCTTACACGTCTAATCCCCCTGTAACTTCACAATAACTTCTACTTCGCTATTAGTAGCCTCTCTTGCATGCAATCCATATTGGTCCATGCCAATCCATATCAACCCAGGACTATCATAAAGAATATCTATGTTGAAATGCTTCAACTTAGTAAGCTCTGACCTAATAAATTTATCCCTACTAGCGATTTCCTTATCAAGCAAGCCATATTCTTTCCCATTTTCAAATAGCGCTATCATCTTTCCTGCAAGTGGATGTATACGAACAATAAAGTGATATTCTTTTTCATTTATATTCGCTACAATCGTATTAGAATCAGGTACATCACATCTAGAATTCGGCATATTCATATCGGTCAGCTCCTTTATTGATTTCATTAATATCGTAACAGATTAATATTTAGATATTATTAATATAATGTAAAAAATATAAAAGCTGACTTCCCTTTAGAAATCAGCTTTTACACATTGTTTATCTTTAAACTTTTTACAAATTTTATAATGTTTCTTTCTCTTCATCATTTCCGGAAACTAAATCTCCTAAAACATCCACCGTAACTTCAACTACAAATTCACAAATCCCTGCTACAACTTCTCCAATTACTTCCTCCATCTTTCTACCCCCTTGTTTTATGGAACCTATTTGTAGTATAGAAGATACTGGTTAATTTTAACTATCGGCAAAGGTGACAAAAACATTACAGATTTGTAAGCTATTTCAATGTTTTTTTGAATTTATACTTCTCCCCTTTGAAACTTTAAGTATTATTAACAACCAGATAGGTCATCATAATATAAAGTATTTAAGAATCCTAATTTAAAGGAGGCGTGTAAAATATACTACGTAAAATTAATTAAAGGTCAATCTTTCTATGCTTTTGATCAACGATTCTTAGTGTCTCATGAAGAAGAGGTTTCGGAAAAAATTTTTAATTACTTACGCCGGAATGAATTCTTCGAAGTACGTAAAGAAGAATATTCCGCCTAAAGTATGAAAAGCATCAAAAAATGACTCTCATAATTGGGATTTTTTCTTGATGCTTTTATATTATCTCCCTTTATTCAACATTACTCCTCAATTCTCTTAAAATCTTATAGTATATGTCCAAGCTAATTCATCGTTACCTTCATATTTTAGTATATGAGGAGGTGACGAATATGACTCATATCATTGATTATCAAGCTACTCAACCTTTAAATAAAACAGGTGAAACAACTTTTGTAATTCCCCATTCCCCAGAAAAAGCAATTCTAGCAAGTATTAAATTAAAAATTTCAAGAAGAGATTCACGTAATAATCGAGTAGAATTAATTGCTACAGTTGGGGTTAAAGGTATAACTGAGATTTCACAAGTTTTATTCCGAATTTTCCGTGACAATACAGAAATCTTCAACGCTCAAGTAGGGATTGAATCTACAGATTCTGAGCAATTTTACGCGCAAACATTTCAAGCTATAGATCAAAATGTTAGCTGCGGGACTCACGAGTATTCATTAACTGTAGAAAACCTTACTAGTGGTGCAAGTGCAGACATTGTTGGTCCTCTGTCTTTTAGCGGCTTAGCTATTGGACAAGATCATAAGTGTTGCTAATTTAATCTATTTTGGTTTTTTGAGAAAAGTAAGACGCATTATCTGCGTTCTTACTTTTTTTATTTTCCCCACACTTACCTTCCCTTTGAATTTATTTGTGAATTTTTTGTATTTTTAGTTACCCATTGTATCACTTAATTCATCATTTTTTTACAAATCAAAAAGATTGAAATCCATTAATGAAACACGTAATATAGACTCTGACTCTAAAAAAGTTCGTTAAAAATAATACATAAAATAAGGAGGTTTTATATACGAGTTTTTCATTTTAAAAGACAGAGAGGTTTTACATTATGTGGCGTAATAAAAATGTTTGGATTGTGTTAATTGGGGAGTTTATTGCTGGTCTAGGGTTATGGCTTGGTATTCTTGGGAATCTTGAATTTATGCAAAAATACGTCCCTTCTGATTTTATGAAATCCGTTATATTATTTATCGGACTGTTAGCTGGTGTTCTAGTTGGTCCAATGGCTGGGCGTGTTATTGATCAATATGAAAAAAAGAAAGTTCTTCTTTACGCTGGCTTCGGTCGTGTTATTAGTGTTATTTTCATGTTTTCCGCCATTCAATATGAAAGTATCGCATTCATGATTGCATTTATGGTTGCACTTCAAATTTCAGCTGCATTTTATTTCCCTGCATTACAATCTGTAATTCCTCTAATCGTTCGTGAGCATGAGTTATTACAGATGAACGGTGTACATATGAATGTTGGTACAATCGCTCGTATTGCGGGTACTTCACTAGGTGGAATTCTTTTAGTTGTAATGAGTTTACAGTATATGTATGCCTTCTCAATGGCAGCATACGCTTTATTATTCCTCTCAACTTTCTTCCTACAATTTGAAGATAAAAAGTCAACTACATCAAGTAAAGAATCGGCTAAAGATAATAGCTTTATGGAAGTGTTTCGTATTTTAAAAGGAATTCCTATTGCTTTTACAGCACTTATATTAAGTATTATCCCTCTATTATTTATAGCTGGATTCAATTTAATGGTTATTAACATTAGCGAAATGCAACATGATCCAACGATAAAAGGATTTATATATACAATTGAAGGTGTCGCATTTATGTTAGGTGCCTTCGTTATTAAACGTTTATCTGACCATTTCAAACCTGAAAAATTATTATATTTCTTCGCTGTTTGTACCGCTTTTGCACACCTTTTATTGTTCTTTAGCGATATAAAATGGATGGCTCTTACATCGTTTGGTTTGTTTGGCTTTAGTGTCGGCTGTTTCTTCCCTATTATGTCGACAATTTTCCAAACGAAAGTAGAAAAAAGCTATCACGGTCGCCTCTTCTCATTCCGTAATATGTTTGAGAGAGTTATGTTCCAAATTGTCTTACTTGGAACTGGCTTCTTCTTAGATACGATTGGGTTACAATATATGGTTCTCATCTTCGGAGTCATTTCGTTGTTGATTATTTTTATTTCCTTATCTAAGCAGAAACAATTTGAAAAACAAACGTCACAATCTGCGAATTTATAAAACTAATACTTTTTAAGAATGGATCCCGTATTATACTGGGTCCATTCTTTTTGAATTTCTAGGATTAAAATCTATTTTCTTTATGTAGTTCAAATATTTAAAGGATTATCCCCTACTACTTTCGAATAAAATAAATTATAGATTTTTCAAAAAGGAGCTGTGGAAATGTCTGATGGCATCCAATTATTAATTATCCTTCTTTTTTCATTGATCATGTTTGGCGTCCTTAATTTTTTAGCCATTTCCTTATCTCAAAATAACTTTAAAAGAAGGATTGTTGCAGGTTTCCTATTTTTATTGTTAACTCCCATTATTTTTTTGACTACTACAGCATTCACCTCTATATTCGATAAAGGTGGTTTGGGAGCAGCTAACCTAGTCTTCGTTATTGTAAATGTATATATTGTAAATGGAATTGTCATTCTTCTTTCCGCTTCATTTATCCTCAAAAAACATAACATAAGATAGAGAACTAGGCATGAATCTAGCATTACACTAGATTCATGCCTTTTTATTTTGAAAATCTCACCTTTCTCCAAATTTTTATGTGAAATTTAATAATTCTTTATAAAAATTTAAACTTTATTTTTTACAATATTCCTATCGTATTCGCACGTTTATAAAAACTAATAAGAAAGGAGTACACAATGAAAAAGTTTCTATTTATTTTCCCTATATTAATCGTTCTACTTAGTGGATGTAGCAATAATGATATATACGGCTCTTGGGAAGTCATTGATAATAAAAAAGGTGAATGCCCTGTATATTATAAATTTGAAACAGTTGTAAAAGAAGAAAAGAAAGAAAAGGTTGTTCACAATTTAGTGGAAATGCAAACAACAAATAAAAAAGAGGATTTATTTAAAGGATCCTTTGTTAAAAATTCTAACGTGTATCGTATTGATTATGGTAACTCGTTTACATCGGATCAATCTTTAAAAGTTGTCGATAATAAATTAAATGTATACTTTTTTACAACTGAAAAAACATGTACATACAAAAAAACAAACAAATAATTGTCATTTATAACGTGGAAAATATTTTCTGCGTTATTTTTATTTCCCCCTTACTATCCTCCCTCTAAATTTGTCAATCGTTTTAATTTTCATAAAAAAATGATAAAATGTAAACATGTGTTTTCAGAATAATTAAAAATACAGAAAGAAAACACTGTTTTTAGGAGGGGTTTTGATGACTTATACATTAGCAACTAGAATGAAAGCATTCCAGTCTTCTATATTTAGTGAATTAGGGGCCTATAAAAAAGAGAAAATTGCAGTAGGTCATAAAATGATTGATTTAAGTATCGGGAATCCCGATATGCCTCCTGCTGATTTCGTAAGAGAAGCAATGGTACATACGGCGAGTGAAAAAGAAAGCTATGGATACACATTAACAGGCATACAAGAATTTCACGAAGCTGTAACTGAATATTACAACAACACTCATAACGTTATATTAAATGCTGAAAAAGAAGTTTTATTATTAATGGGTTCACAAGACGGACTCGTTCATTTACCGATGGTTTTTGCAAATCCGGGAGATATAATACTAGTTCCTGATCCAGGATATACAGCTTATGAAACAGGAATTCAAATGGCCGGTGCAACATCTTACTACATGCCATTAAAAAAAGAAAATGATTTCTTACCTAACTTAGAAGTTATCCCTGAAGAAATCGCCAATAAAGCAAAGATGATGATTTTGAACTTCCCAGGAAATCCAGTTCCAGCAATGGCACATGAAGATTTCTTTAAAGATGTAATCGCATTCGCGAAAAAACATAATATTATCGTTGTCCATGATTTTGCTTATGCTGAATTTTATTTTGATGGTCAAAAGCCAATTAGCTTCTTATCTGTACCTGGTGCAAAAGAAGTTGGCGTTGAAATTAATTCTTTATCTAAAAGTTATAGTTTAGCTGGTAGCCGTATTGGTTATATGATTGGTAACGAAGAAATTGTCGGCGCGCTTACGCAATTTAAGTCTAATACAGATTACGGTGTGTTTTTACCAATTCAAAAAGCTGCATCCGCTGCATTACGACACGGCGCTGCATTTTGCGAAAAAAACCGTGGAATTTACCAAGAACGTAGAGATACTTTAGTGGACGGATTCCGCAAATTCGGTTGGAATGTCGATAAACCAGCTGGAAGTATGTTCGTTTGGGCTGAAATTCCGAAAGGATGGACTTCGCTAGAGTTCGCTTATGCACTTATGGATCGTGCAAATGTCGTTGTCACACCAGGCCATGCATTTGGTCCTCATGGCGAAGGTTTTGTACGTATTGCACTTGTTCAAGATAAAGTAGTATTACAAGAAGCAGTTGAAAACATTAAAAACAGCGGTATTTTCTCTATTGAAAAAGTAGCGGAATTAGTTGAAAATTAATAATAACTCCCCTGCTTAACTTTAGCAGGGGTATTATTATTCCTGGAGGTACAATATGAATATTAAAGATACTCTTCCCCATCGCTATCCATTTTTAATGATTGATAAAATTACAAACGTTAAAGAATCTCAATCAGCTATAGGATACAAACTGATCACAAATAACGAGTGGTTTATTAATGAAAATCAAAACTATATGCCTCATATGCTAATTGTAGAAGCACTGGCTCAACTTAGTGCTTTTGTAAGTACAGGTGAATCTGAAGGACTTGGTTTCCTCTCCTCTTTAGATGGGGTGGAATTTCATGAAAATGCGTATCCCGGTGATAAACTTGACTTACATTATGAATTAACACGTAACAGACGAGGTTTTGTTCTTGGGAAAGGAATTGCCTCTGTAAACGGTCAATCAATCGTTACCATTGAAAAGCTATTAATATATCAAGCTGATTAAACAGATTACATAGTAAGGGGTAGGGAAATGCGGAATGTTGTTGGTATTGATGCTGGGGGAACATTAACAAAAATTGCTTACTTTAACGAAATGAACAAATTAGTTTTTGAAAAATTTTATTCATATGAACATGAAAGAATTAAAGAATGGCTTCATAATAATAATTCAATTACACAATTATGCATTACAGGTGGTAAAGCTACACATTTAGAACAACTCCTTTCAAGTTCATATAAAATAGTAGAATTAAACGAGTTTGAAGCTACTTTAGCAGGAGTACGATACATACTAAAAGAAGAAAAACGTGCTATAAACAGCTTTGTATTAACAAATATCGGTACAGGTACTTCCATTCACTATGTTCACGACAAGCAATATGTTCGCGCTGGTGGAACTGGAGTTGGCGGTGGTACTATTATGGGTCTTTCAAAACTATTAACAAATATAGATCATTTTGAAGACATGATTCCGCTTACGAAAATTGGTTCAAGAAACAGTCTAGATATTACAGTTGGAGATATTTATGGCGGGATTCTCTCCCCTCTTGATAATAACTTAACTGCTAGCAATTTCGGAAAAGCGACCATTACAGACTCAAATTATAGTAGTTCAGATATACTAGCTACCGTTCAAGGACTTGTCGGTGAAGTCGTCACAGCATTAAGTCTTCAATTCGCCGAAGCAAAAAATATTGACCATATCATTTACATCGGTTCTACTCTATGTAATAACGTACATCTTCAAAATATTATTAGTAGCTATACAGAATATCAAAACAAAATACCAGTCTTTTTACAAGACGGCGGTTATAGTGGTGCAATTGGTGCTTTACTTCATAGTTCGAAATAAAAAAGCTGACTTTTGTCAGCTTTTTTGCAATGGTACTTCAAATTCAATAATTGATTCTCCATTCTCACCAATTCGTTCCACACTAATTCTATCAATTACACAATTTAACTTCTCATGAAAACTAGGAATATCCTTCGCTATTTCAGTTGCTAGCTCTGTGCTATGTTTTCTCCCAACTGTTACAGGAGCGACAACTCAAACAGAGCAATTTAAACGTGCAGTAAATGCTCGTATGAGGGCATTTGAAATAGGTTCTGTTAAAGATGTTTCGAAACTTGTATTACAAGCAAATAGCCCATAAAAATAAAAACTTCTCAAATGAGAAGTTTTTATTTTTATATCACATGATTACTATTCCTGCGCCAAACTTTCCTGAATTTTATATAACAAGCAATTCTCCACGGAATAATATAAGACACCGCAACGACGTAAAATAATAAACCAATTATTTGCGGATCTAAGCCAACGATATATTGTCTTGAACTATATCTTAAAATAACAATTCCGATAAAAGTAATTAAAAAGGCAGCACTTTTTTTCGTATAAATGTTTCCGTCTTCTCTTCGCTCATAGTTTGTTAGAAATATAAGTGGGATTGCGAAAATCACCCCAATGGATGCTGCTATAGTCACTTGTAATATAGCTGGATGTACTGGACCAAAAAACAATAAAATACCCGGTGTTAAAAATAGTAATGGCCACAAAATACGTTTTCCCGTTCCCTTTATCGGCTTATACATAGAACGATATCGTCGCCAAAAAATTAGCAGTGCCACGCATAAAAAGACGGTTATTAGTGAAGAAGTATCTCCCATACAGTCTTCCTTCTCTCTTAAAGTATTTGTGCTTAAATCGTATCCTCAAAAGAAACTTTACGAATAAATAGAGCGCTAATTATAAAGTATATTAAAATAAGTACTATCGAAATTGATATAAAATTGGGTATATCAAGTAACGATTTACTATCAATAAATACCAATTCTTTCAAACCTACCTTACCATAAATTGTACTCGTCAACCCCAAGAAAAAAATCACACTAAAAGCAAAGCCTATCCAATTAAATCTTTTCTGAAAAATAGTTGTTAATTGAAATAAGCTAGCTAATAATAGATAGAACACGAACTGTGCAAAGAATTGTTCGATTGTATGTGCTCCTAAATTTATATGTTTCGTTTCATAAAATGTACCTTGTAAAAGCAAAACTTGTAGAAATGAAAAAATTACTGATTGTAATATGATAAAACATACTGAACCAATAAAGAATTGTAATCTAGTAACGCCAAATGAGACAACTGTACGAAATATGTCATCTTGAACAAGAAAAACACTTGCCACAATAAATATTGCAATTGCAATAGATGAATTATTGAAGATATCATGTAAAAATGCTACCTTTAGTCCCTTTATATCAGTTGCAGTTGTTGTCCATTTTATAAGTAATGCCACACACCAAAAGATAAGAATAGCCTTATAATGAAATTTCATATGTAACTTTAATTGTTTTAAAAGCATTTTCATTTCACCTCATTATCTGTTAGATAAATAAATAGTTTTTGCAGTGTTACTCTGTCTATTTCTAACCCTTCAGTTTCTATCAGCTCATAATCTCTAGCAGAAAGATCTCCCCATATCGCAGAAATCTCTTTATTCCCATACAACTCTTGTTTTACAACATTTTTCCCCATTAAAAAATTTGTCACTTTATCTTTATGTCCTGATATTATGTGTCCTTTTTCTAAAAAATCTTCCACAGAGGATTGAACAGCTAATGATCCTTCTTTTAATATGATTACATTTTCTATAACATGGGACACTTCCTCAACTAAATGTGTTGATAAGATGATTGTTCGTGGATATTCACTATAATCTTCCAATAGTAATTCGTAAAACAACTCTCGATGTGCTGCATCTAAACCGGTAGTCGGCTCATCAAAAATAGTAATTGGTGCTCTACTAGCTAAACCTTTAATAATACCAACAATTGTTTGAATACCATGGGATAAATCATAATACTTTTCTTTTGCATTCAATTGAAATTTTTTAATAAGTTCCTCAGCATATTCTTGATCCCAATTTTCATAAAACATGTTACACAAATAAAAAACATCTTTTACCTTACTACTTAAATTAATGTTTTCTTTCACCTTTACGAAACAAATATTTCGCATCGCTTTACTATTTTCAAATACATTTTCACCAAATACAGATACGCTTCCACTACTTGAAATAATCTGACCTGCGAGTATGTTTAATAAAGTTGTTTTCCCCGCTCCGTTTCTTCCAAGCAAACCATATATTTTATGCTCTTCCAATGAAATAGTTACTTCGTTAACAGCTAATTTCTTTTTATATTTTTTAGACAAGTTTTTCGTTTCAAGTGCAATCATCCCTCTTTCCCCTCCTTCGTAATTTTGTGTATCATGTCCATCAATTCGTCTTTTGATATTTCTAGTACTTTTGCTTCTTCCCACACTTTAGGTAAATACTCGGTCATAAAAGTATTTTGTCTTTTTTTTAGTACGACTTCTTTTGCTCCCTTTGTAACAAACATCCCGATCCCTCTCTTTTTATATAAAATCCCCTCATCTACTAGTAGATTTACTCCTTTTGCAGCTGTAGCCGGATTAATTTGTAACATCTTCGCAAATTGATTTGTCGACGGAACTTGTTCTTCTTCAAGTAATATGTCTTTTAAAATATCAGATTCAATTGTTTCTGCAATTTGTATGTATATTAACTTATTTTGTTCTAGAGTAGGTTTCACGATTTCACCACCTTAGGTTCATAGGTTCATTACTTATGTAATCAACCATAGCACAACGTTATATTTTTTTCCATAATTTTCATCAAAAAAAGAATCATTCAATACTGAATGACTCCCTTAAAAAAATGTCTGTATTTTCAATCATAAAATAACCACATCTTCCTCCATATCACTTAGATTTCCGCACAGGATGTTCATTAAAAAATTGCTTTCGAAAATCTTTATTATTAACTAGCTTTTCTATTTTTTCTTGATTACCGTAAAAGAAATTCATTACGATTCCCTTATTCCATATAAGATCATCCTTTGGCAAATCATTAAATTCTTTATACAGTATGGGTAAAAGTTCTTCTCTTTTTAATGCAAAACTTTGATTTTCAATCTGAAACTCATACCCTTTCGCATTCGGTACTAAAACTGCAAGATAAATAGCATTAAAGAGAAAGTTCTTTTTCATCGTATCCTTTTCGTCAAACCAATACGTCTCAATGATATCTTCTGTTAAGTTACCGCTCTTTTTCTCACCGTATTTCACCGCGATCTTCTCATTTTTCAAATTTATACTTTGAACTGTTTCACCACCAGGTAAGTTTGTAACAATCGCAAACACATCGGAATTATTTCCAACGTATGTCCCCATATATTTTTTAAAAGCCCCAGGTTCAATATGTGATATTTCTTTTATTTGCTCCCCATTAGAACAAGCAGTAACAACTAATAAAATTGTTAGCATAACACCTGCTATTCTATTCATATACTTCATTAGACACCCCCACGTTCTATTTATTATCCAATCCATACAATGTATCCTTTAAAAAGCCCTTTTAAATATACGCATTTTAATCAAAATTAAAAATTTTCACTTTTTACGTTTACAATTATCCATTAATTGTATATAATTACTAACGTAAGAAAAATATTCTAAAAGGAGGTCGAAGGAAATGATGAAATTACAATTACATGCTTTAACTTTAGCGTTAACTGCACCTGTGTTTTTCGGACAATTAAATATGAATTCGACCACCCTAACGGAGAATTGAAAATCGTACTTTATTTCTATTAATTCATAAATTCGCCACAGGAGGTCGTATACTTTCCTGTGGCTTTTTCACGCCCAGCCATAGGAAAACGCTATCTTCCTGTGGCTTTTTCGTGCGATTTTTTAGTCTCATACATTATTTTTTAAAGAAAGGAGCAACATTCGATGACTATTAGCGTATTGTTTTTAAGTATTACGATTCAAAGAAATACACTTTCCAAAGCTGAAATTCTTCATAATGAGCAAATTACAAAAGCTATGAATGATGTTAAGGAGCGCCAAGTGCTTTATTGCGATCACCTGTAATTCCTTTTCGGAAGGAGGAATTCGTCCATGACTTTTCATATTTTCTTTTTTACGACAGCACTTCAGAAAAAAACGTTATCTGAAGCTGAAATCTTTCGTAAACAACAATTAAAACAAACTATGGATAAAATAACGGACATTAAAAGTTCGTATTATACACAAATGTATTAAAATTTTTTTTAAAGGGGCAATATCCTAATGAAATTCAAAGCTTTCTTTTTAACTATCACCATTCAAAAACGTAAATCTTCAAAAGCTGAAATCTTACGTGAACAACAAATTAAAATTATTATGGACGAAGTAAAAGAGCGTCAGTCCTCTTATTACAATCGCCTTTACTAAATAAATTATAAAGGGGTAATTTCCTAATGAAATTTAAGGCTTTCTTTTTAACAATTACCATTCAAAAACACAAACTTTCAAAAGATGAAATTTCTCGTGAACAACAAATAAAAAACATTATGGATGATGTGAAAGAGCGCCAGTCCTCTTATTACAATCGTCTTTACTAAATAAATTATAAAGGGGTAATATCCTAATGAAATTTAAAGCTTTCTTTTTAACGATTACCATTCAAAAGCGTAAACTTTCAAAAGATGAAATTTCTCGTGAACAACAAATTAAAAATATTATGGATGATGTGAAAGAGCGTCAGTCCTCTTATTACAATCGTCTTTACTAAATAAATTATAAAGGGGTAATATCCAATGAAATTCAGAGTATTATTTTTAACAATTACCATTCAAAAAAACAAACTGTCTGAGTCTGATATGCTTCATGACCGACAAATTGAGCAGGCTATGTACAACGTAAAAGAACGACAAAGTCATTATTGTAGTCACCTGTAATTCCTATTCGAAAGGAGGAATTCATGTATGAAGTTTCACCTTTTCTTTTTAACCATTACGATTCAAAAAGAAACTATATCTGCAAATGAAGTAAAACAAGAGGAACAGTATAAAAAGATTATAGATGAAATTCGTGATCGTAGAAGCAAGTACTACACTCACCTATAATTGTTTGAACTTATATTAGAAATGAAAGGAGTCGATTATGATGTTAATAACGCGGTGTAAAGAAATGATTTGGATAGTTCAGAGGGATTCCACATAGTTCATTTAACAAAAATTCACCGCCTGATTTGATGTGTAAAAAATATACAATAATAAGTATTTCATACACTAAAAAATAAAAGATACACCCCTTTTTATTAAGCGGTGTATCTTTCTCAACATATTCTATTTCCGTTTACTTCGTTTCGTCTTAAACAATCTCACTAAGTTCGAAACAACTGTTTTTGTTACCGCATAAGCTGGTACTGCTAAAATCATTCCGATAATTCCCGCGAAATTACCTACCCCTAAAATAAGGATGATAATTGTCAACGGATGGATATTTAATTTTGAACTCATAATACGCGGTGAAATGATGTTACTTTCAAACTGTTGTACGATTGTTACTATAATAATTACGTACAGAGCTTGCATCGGAGATACGAACAGACCTATAATGACAGCTGGTGCTGCTCCGATAAATGGACCTAAGTTCGGAATTATATTTGTAAATGCTGCGATAATTCCTAAAACGAAAGCATACGGTAAACCGATGATTAAATAACCAGTAAATGTAAAGGCACCAATAAACATACAAACGAGCGCTTGACCTTGAATATATGCAGATAATGTTTCGTTCGTTTCCTTTATGATACGAAGTCCTTCTTCACGGTAAGACTCTGGTAATACACTAACAGCTTTTCCTGGAAATGCATGTCCATCTTTAAACATATAAAATAAAATGAACGGTACTGTAAAGATAACTAACGCCACGTTCGTGATAATACCAAATAAAGCCGTTGCACTCGACGTAAGTGTGTTTGGTATTTCCTTTAAGTATTCAATTGCATTTTTCTCAATTGTCTCAATGGAAACGTAGTTTTGTGTAGATAGCCATTCAAATAATCTATGATGGGATAGATCTTGTATGTATACTTTTCCCTCTTTTATGTAAGTCGGCATATTTTTTACTAAATCCATTAACTGTTGTGAGATGGTTGGAACAACTACTCCAATAGCAACTCCAGTTAATGTGATGATAAAAAGATACAGTAGTAAAATCGCTAAACCTCTAGGTACTTTTTTATTCTCCAAAAAGACTAACAATGGGTTAAATATGAAGTATAAAAATAACGCGATTAAAATTGGGAAAAATAATGTTGATATGAAGATACCAATCGGTTGAAATAGAAACGATATTTTTGTGCAAATAAATATAATTCCTACAACCATCAGCACTTCTAATGTCCAAAAGTGCACTTTCGATTTCAAAAAAACGTCCTCCTTTAAACTAGCACTTCTCTCCATTGTACCAAATTAAACTTAGATTTCACATAATATTTTCCTTTACAATATTCCAAAATCCCATTAAATACACTACAATGAGATTACAGACAAATTTGCAGGTAAAGGTGATAAATATGACACAATGCATCATTTGCAGAAAAGATACGAAAGAACTTAGTGAACAATATGTCATTCCAGAGATATTATGTGGATATTATTTCATAAATTCAATTTGTGATTCATGTCATGAACATATGACAACAAATATTGATCGTCCTTTAATTAGACATAAATTAAGTCAATATAAGATTGAGCAAATGAAAAAACAAATCGATTCCCCTCTCTATACGAATGAACATGGTGAGGAGCTAGCAGCCGCTGAGACAGATGTAGTCGAAGTAAGTGATGAGATACTTTATTCCAATGCATTAATTATGAAACTATGTAAAAAGCACGATATTTCATTACATAATGAAATTTGGAAAGAAGAGCGCGTAACAAAAGTAGCTAGTTCTATTCAACGTGAATTGCTTTTAGATAACCGTAAATATAAAATGAGTGTATTAAAAATGGCTTATACTTTTGCTGTACAAACAATTGATGGCTACTTTGACGATCCAGATGCGATTGATATTTCTACCATTCTATTAAATGCCGATTTCATGGAATTAAAGGAAAAGAGTATCGTTCGTGACTTAAGCAAAAGCTCTTTATGGAATACATTAAATACAACGAGCGAAAACCATTACTTTATTTTACTTAGTGATAAAGACGGTCTATTCTGCTTCATTCGCCTATTTGATATTTTTGATGTTGTTGTTCATTTATCAGAAAAAAGATACAATCTTCCATCACCAATTGTCGGCGTAAATAATGTAGACAAAAAAGGATTTTTTGTGGAAAGTTTAAAACAGTATATGGATGGGCTATTTAAAGAAACTACACGTTCTATTTAATCCATATAGGAACATACGGTCTCCTTTCTTCATGAAAAGACACTGTGTTATAATGAGTGTGAAAAGAACAATACAATCACATAAAACAATTAAAACCTGTATATAAATAAAAAAGACTAGTGTGCGGCTACACACTAGTCCACGTAACTTAGCAGATTGGATTGTTCATTTATCCTATTTGTTTCGTACAAACACAACAACCCACTTTCTATAGGCATAGGTGGGTTGTTATTTTTTGAGCTTGTCAATTAAGACGACAATAAACGTTAACAATGCAATGAGAAACAGTCCACCTTGCAGCAGCAACGTAATTTCACTCACGTATTATCACCCCCCTCCTACTTTGGAGAAGTGATAATTGAACAACCAACCGTACCATAAGTTACCTCTTAATTTTATCATATTTATTAATTGTTTACGATGAAAACCCGCAAGCTTAAAAACTTGCGAGTTTTTTATTTCTCACTATTTTTTTAAAGCATATGCATCAGCTATCATTTCACCAACGATTTTATTTTCTTGTTGCTTCTCGTCTTTTAATAAAGGGAATAACAGTTCTGCCACTTCTTCCCCCTCCTTGAACTGATTCATATAAATGAATGGATTCGGTTTTTCCAATCAGCGATACGTTATAGAATTAACTACATATTATAAAAACATTTCCTATAAGTTAACTAGTCTTTATTTAAAGACACATATGATTCGTTTGAACATCGTTACTGTTTGTTTGAAATACAGTTCGATTTATATTCATAAAAATTGTATATTTCTTTATTTGAAAGGTATTTTTCACTTACTATTTTTTATGGTCCTTAATCCGCTGTAACCAATAAGAAAACTCACATGCTAAATGCATTTGATGTGATTTAATAAGACTATTAGGACAAAGTGCTGGGAACTCAACAACTAGACTTACTTCTATCCCAGTATCAATATCTTTAAATTGATGCCGAACTCCACCAATAATAGTACCATCTTTCATACGTGCAACACCTGTTGATTGGTATTGGTAAGACTTATCTCTAGGTGTTTTCAATCCCGTTTCGTCACCAAAAACAATGAAAAATTGAACTGGGAACGGAGAATTACCTGTAGTTTCGATAACCTCTAATTCATTTTCCCCAAAGGGGCTTAGTACATAGTGATCAGGACAAGCCGATAAATTCACTTGATTATTTTCACGTGATTGTTCAAGCATAAAACTATCAATTCCATTTATAGCTTCTTCTGCTGTAATCCCATCTAAATAGATGCTTGTTTTTGAAAATTTTCGTCTATCACCAGATAAAACAGTACAGATACGCATACCTATTCCACTTAATCTAAGTTTTGATTTCAGTTTATCATACATTTCATTATATGAATATTTAAACTTTACTTCCGTTAGCTTTTTTATCATGACGTCTGTATCATTTATTTCAGGCCCTTTATGTCCTAATGTATTTAATGCTTTTTTAATACGTTCTCTTTTCCATTTTGTAAGTTGCTCTTGCGAAATATTGTTTCCATCGATAATAATCTTCATATACATTCACCTTCTTTTTGATCGTATCGTAGTGTAGTTAATACTAAATTAACCATTTCTTGCTTCGTATCTAGATTCAACTTTACTTCTGAATGAGCAATACTGCTAAGACCGTATAAAATAAATCCAGAAGCTAATGAGGAGTTGTCAGTATAAAAAATCCCCGTTTTCACTCCTTCTTCAATTACTTGTCGAATTAATGGTTGAATTCGTGTGAATAATTTCTGTTCCAGTTGAAAATGTTGTTCCGTCTGAAACGAACTCACATTTTTATAGGGTGCTAATTTTTCAATAAATGTCCAAAATATATCTAGAGAATCTTTCATCTTCTGCATTACAGACCGTTCATTTGAAATAAGTATTTCTTCAATTAACTCCATATTTTTCACAATGAAGCTATTTAAAGTCTCATCAACAAAATCTTCTTTAGATTTAAAGTAATAGTAAAACAACCCTGTTGCTACACCAGCCCGACTAACAACATCTTTTATGCTAAATCCTCCCATACCATTTTTCATATATAGTTCAAAACCAATATCCATTAACTCTTGGCGTCTTATATCGGGTTCTTTTGATATTCTTTTCATACGTCATCTCCTACTATGTTTTTTACCACGACTGAATCTGATTCAATCATAAACGACTGAACTTGATTCAGTCAATCTTATTTGATAAATTTAAAAATCAATTTAGAAACTAAGCAACAAAATTCCTACAAAAAAAGAGTAATCCCAAGAAATATGCTTCTAACCTTAGATTTATCAAAAAAGTTAGATCATATAACTTGAGACTACTCATTTTCATTAAACACGTATTCTCTTTTCAAATCGATTAAACTTTATTTTAGCCGCACCATTTCTGTCTCTACAATCATTTGAGGAAGCGACTTTTGAATTATTTCCTTTAATACATAAAGAGCTTCATCCACATAGCCACCTTCAAAACTCTCTAAGGGCTCAGGTAACTCATCCTCATCTAAAATAAAACATTCTCCACTTGGCATTACCATAATATCAATAATTAAGTCTTCAAATGACACTAGTTCGTCTGTTATTTGCGTATTTTTTACAACATTAAAATAAGCGCCTAAATACATTCCGTTCTTATCTCTCCATATGTATAAATTGTACGGACGATTTTCCCAGTAGTATGCAATGGTGTAACTTCCTTTTTGGATTGTTAAACTCGAATCATTTGTATTCATCGTAAATGAATACTGAACCTCATAAAATAACACGATACTTTGCGATTTCTTTTCAAGTATTAAGCAATTGTGATCTACTATTGTCGAGTCATATCGGATTTTTCTTTCTATAATTTCACTTTTAGGTGTTCGTAATTTATTCATTTTTTTGTTTCCCCTTATGCTATTTCTAGTCTTAATTATATCCGTTTATATAGCGATAAAGAAGTGTACGGTCTACAATTACACAATAAAACTCCTTCTTATTTAGAAGGAGTTTTTCACTATCCACCATTCATATGTTTTAACCTTTCAGTAACCGCATCATAAAATTTTCGTTTCTCATCAACATTTAAGTGAACACGACTTACTGTTTTAGTAAATCCATACAACAACTGCACTTTCACTGGCTCTTTTAGCGTTATTTCAAAAGTAGCAGGTTCTTTTATGAACTCCATAACAGTTGCATCCAGCACCTCTTTTTCTTCTTTTGCTGTTAGGGATTCCCCCTTGTAGAATGCAATATTATCAATTTGTGTAAATGGCAATACAACTTTCTTTCCTAATCCAATTTGAATGATAACTTGTTCTTCTGTTACGACAATTGGATTTTTACGCATCGCTTGTATTTCAGTTAAAAAATAAATCATCGCATATACGTTTAGTATGAGTAAAATCCAAGCTATTACTGGATTCCATTGATGAAGTAAATAGTGAAAACCGATACTTTCAATTACTGTTGCGTGAATAATCATAATATAAACACCTATAGCGCCGGTCTTTTTGTGATAGGAATATGTGCATTCACCATCTGGTACTTTTTCACGCCACGATAAAAATGCATAATAGATTAATTTACACTCAGTAAGAATGATACTTACAGCCTTACTTCTTTTCATAGTAGCATCAAACGCTGCATCAATCGCATAAGAAAATGAAGAATACTCACTTCTATATTCTTTATATCGTTTTATTATTTTAGGAAGTACTCTTATAATTTTATATATAAGAAACAGTTCAAAACATACGAACACAATTTCTCCAGCAACTATTACATACGAAACAAATGAAAAAGCTTGTAAATAATCACTAGGAATTATAAATCTTGCGAATACATATCCAGCTATAACTACAGGAAACATATACGTTAATGAATATCTTTTCCGTATAATAAAGAAATATGTGATGACTGGAATTACAAACATAAAATCTAATAATGAACCGAGGACTACTTCTTTCGGGGCAGCTGGCACTATTGGCAGGGCATACAATAAATAGTTTGATAACATAATTAAAGATACGAGTCCAATCCAAATGCCTTTTTTCCTTCTTGAAATTGATGGATTCATTCCTTCTCTCCTCTATTCAAAAACCTCATTTAAATGGTCTTTATAAAATGAAATAGCACGTTCAAATTCTTTTATCTCATCTACTTTCACAACTGTCTCTAACAGTAATTTCATCGCTTCTTCATGTTCGTTTACGTTATATTTTGCTAATGATAAAAACACTTTCATCACGTCATTTTCCGGGAACTTCTTTATCCCTGCTTCTAATAAAGTAATCGCTTTATCATATTCCCCTATACAACGATACGTACTGCCAAGACCGATATACGCACCGCAAAGGGATTCACCATCAAGTCCGTTCGCAATTGCCTGTTCATAATACGGAACCGCCTCCGTTTCAAGACCCATTACATCATGTATCCAAGCACATTGATATAGTACTTCTGCATCCCTCGTAAAGTTTGTTAATCCTATAAGTATCTCTCTAGACTGCGCATATTTCTTTTCATTTCTAAGTTTAATAGCTTGCTTTAATAAATGTTCCATACAATCCACTCCTCACAAAATGTTCATTATGCATATATCATGTATTACACATTTACGAGCAGCTAATGGCCTATTTATTCCATTGACTCAATTTAATAATTAGTGAGGGCTAAGTTCCCCCACTAATTTAATATTAACTCCATTACATACTATGCGACTGCATCTCTTTCTAAAAGCTTAAATTTACATCGCAGTGATACGATTACATAAATGCTCTAACATATTGACAATTTCTTTTGCAGTTTCATCTTTCCCATTACATAACTTCACATTACCGTCTTGTCCAATAACGTGATGCACAGCACCGCGAGAATATAAAGAATGCGGTGAGTTTGCTACCATTACACTTGCTTTTGCATCTTCCATTCTTTTACTTGCTCTTTCAATAAGTTCTGCTTCATTTACGTCACTTTCAAGTTTAAAGCCAACGAGTATCGTTTCTGGATCCCAACTCTTTATTTGTTTTAATACTTTTGGCGCTTTTTGAAAATGAATAATTGGAGCGATGTCACTTGAAATCTTTCCGTTCATATTAAGAACATTTCCATCTTGATCACAAATCTTTTCGACAACCCAATCTGAGCCAGCAGCAGCCATAATAACTGCATCTACTTTTTCATGTGTAATAATACTTTTCATCTTATCTTGTAAATCAATAATCCCCTCAAATGGGTGCAATTCTAATTGGTTATTTACATCCATTGGCTTCTCAGCGAAATAGCCATGCAAATATATTACATGTGCGCCCTTTGTCATTAGCTCTTCCGCAATAATTCTTCCAATCGTACCTTTTGCTAAATTTGTATGTCCACGTACTTGATCCCATTTTTCTAGGCAGCCGCCGCTCGTAATTAATACTTTTTTCTCCTGCATAATAACCATCCCTTACTGATTTTTCGCACGAAACCACTCTGTTCCAAAGTCAACTGCATCACGCTGCCTCATAAAACGGCACGTCGCATTCCCTATCTTCCCACGCGTAACTGTTCCTTTAAGCTCATATTCAACTCCGATTTCTACAAACGTATCAGAATCGTAATCCATTTCAACGAATTCTTTCCATACTCTTACACCTTCTTCTATAATAGGTGCTCCTACCTTTATTAACTCGCGTGCACCTGTACGTACCTCAGATAAATGTATAGACGTATTAGAGTCATAACCAACACCAAGTAATAATATGTATCCATCTAAATCGTATATTTTTCGTAATGGCGATTCTTCACCAAAACTTATGGAAAGTGAATGATTCGCTGTAATTTCTTCTGCGTGTTGCCCCCATGCTGCAAAACTACTGAGTGGATGATTACTGCGCAATACATTCGGATATGTACGAAAACATTCAACTACTTCTCCCATTGCCCTTGTTGGTGTTATACGTGGATCAAATGCTGGGACGTTATCCCGAATAATTTGCCACCATTCTTCTGGTACAGGTGGTCTTGACCAATGTTTTGGATCGGATAAATCCGAAGATTGCGTCGGCATAATTATCGTTCCTTCTTCTGTAACAACTTTCATTAACGCTTCTACTACGGCAACTGCACCGCCTGATATCCAACCGATTGAACTTAATGAAGAATGTACAATAACTGTTATTCCCTTTTCTATCCCTAATGCTTTTAAATCATTTGTAATTGTTTCGATTGTATTTGGAAATTGTGTATTCGCCACTATGTCATTCATTTTCACGATTGTTCCCCCATTTTGCTTTAAACTAATACATACATATATTATCATATTTTTCTTAATTTTTAACTTAATCATTCCAATTACTATACCTCTGTCGTTTTTATCATATCGGAAACAGTTAAATTATTGTATATTAATTTAAAATAAATATAGAAAGGTAAACACAATCAAAAACTTTCAATCTAGCAATCTTAATTTATACTAATATGAAATAGCCCATCACAAATGATGAGCTATTTATTTTATTCATTCTCTAAATAACAATAAAACCTCTCTACCCCCAGATATTTCTCTCCCAAGCTTTCAATCTTAAAGTTACATTTCTTGTAAAATCCGACTGCCTCTGTATCTGTCTCAGCCTCAATATATGTTAACTCATATTCCCTAATTATTTCTTTAATCATTTGAAGTGCAATTCCTTGATTGCGATATTTTTCATCAACAGCTATGTGACACATTCTCGCTCTATTTGTATGAATTAGCGCTATACCTATGCAACCCTTATTCCCATATTTATATAGCACTGCCTGATCATTTTTATACATTGAAACTGCTTTAAATAAGCTTGCTTCACTCGGACCGGTCGCATGCTTTAATACTTTTTTAATGGGATCTATTTCTAAATGCTCAACACGTTGTAACATCCTATCTCCATCCTTTCTCATGAAAAAAGATTAGCTCTTTATTGAAAAAGAGCTAATCTTTTTATGCCGTTATTTTCTCTTCTTTTTTCACAACTACAGCTACATAACTATGAAGTATCATTCCGACAATTACAAGACTCATTCCAACCCACGATAAAGAAGACGGAATTGGAGCCGATAACCAGAGCAGCTCTCCTACTAATGCAAATAAAACTTCACCAGACTGTGTCGCCTCGACTGTTGCTAATTTTTGCGGATCATCTTTTACAAGATCTGTCGCAAAGAAGAATAATACCGTTGCGATTAACCCTGAACTAACTGCTACAATAAAACATTGGAAAACTTGACTACTTGACGGTAGTCCGCCTGTTGATACTTCATAACCAGATAGTAAAAACCAAAATGGTAAACTTGCTAATGTCATACCGAGAACTCGTTGGAAGACATCTAATTCGCCCTTACATACTTGCATCATTTTTCTATTTCCAAGTGGATATGCAAACGCAGCAATGAGTACAGGAACCACACATAAAATGGTTTCACGAATCCCTAAAGAAGAAGCGTGTTCTACTTGCATAAGAACAACACCGAATAAAATAATGCCTGACATTACTAATTCTTTCATTGGAAGTTTTTTATGTAATGGGTCTACCGCAAAAAATGGTGTTAACAAAATCCCTGCAACTATTGTAATTTGCCAAGTCGAAGCGACAAGCCACCCCGGTCCAAACGCACCCGCGAAACTAAGCGGTGCATAAAAGAGACCAAACCCTACAATACTCCATAACAACCACTCTTTCGGATTGTTTTTCATATATTGCAAGAGTTGTTTTAAATTCCCTCTATACATGACAATAAGTAGTAGCATTGGAACCATAAAGTAATACCGTAGTGATGCACTCCAAATCCAACTCCCGCCCCCTAAGTCCATCGACCGGTTTAACACAAAGGTAAAGGCAAAGAAAAACGATGCCAATATCCCTACTGCAATAGCTTTCATTATAAAACCCCTTATATAGTTTCTTTTTCTACTATATAACAAAATGAATATAATTAATATTCAAAAATTTAATCATACATGCGGTCTACTTCTATATAACTTTCGTAATCGACTAATATGAGCTTGATGGTACCGATTATGATCGGCTATATGCCATATTCCCCACCTTATAGTCGCATTTTCTCCCTTTTCATAAAAAACTTCTCGTGTTAAATCATTTTCTGTTAGTTTCATACATTCCTCATAAAACATATGTTGCACAGCTTCATAATCTTGCATTAATTCTTGTAATTTGTACTTTCTTAAACTAGGCAATTTTCCCATTTCATTCAACATTGGTCCATATTTATTTTCAAGTGCAGGCGGAACTCCCTCTCCTTTTAAACGGTACACCCAGTGTAAATTGACTACTGCTAAATGCTGAAGTAGCTGTCCAATGTTATTTTCATTATTTTCAGACCCTTTATAGGATAGTTCGTTCTTTTCAATACCTTCGACTAACCTTTGCAATCGTTTAAATGTATCAGTAACCGTTGCATACAAAATTGCCACGTTGGGGTTCATATCTTTTTCTAAATGGAGATCTTTCATGATAATATCCTTCCTTTAAAGAAACAACACCATATTTTCATCATCACTATACACACCATTCACCTTTATAGCTCTTTTTTCAATTCCATACGTTTTAAAGCCCATTGATTCATACAATTTTTTTGCTGGTTCGTTTGTAGATACAACACCTAATGTCAATTGCTCTAGTTTTATATCTCGCGCTCTTTGAATGGCATTTGTTATTAACTCACGTGCCAATCCGTTCCGCCTGTTTTGTGCATCTACATACATCGCAACGATATGACCTTTATGTTTATACGCCTCTCTCTCTTCTGTTAGTAAAGTGACAACTCCAACTAAATGATTTTCTTCATTAAATGCACCAAATGTACAACTAGTAGTAGCTGTTAAATTACTTTCCACTCGCTTAATAGGATTTTCCTGGCGAATCGCCTCTTCATAAGTTGTTACAAATGCCTCTGGATTTACTTGTAAAGCTTGTAAACGTAAGTCCCAATATTTTTCCGCATCTTCTTTCGTAAGTAATCTAATCATTTTCCCCATCCCCCTTTTAGTTTACATAACATTTTTATAGACTATTAAATAAAGATTGATATTCTTCTTTTAACATACTATAACGATAGCGATGAATGAACTTCCCTTTACGTAACCGATCATTTCTCATTATTCCTTCACAAACAAATCCTGCTTTTTCATAACTCTTTCTAGCTTGTAAATTATCTTCGTCTACTCGTAGCCATATTTTTTCTAATTCGAATACAGAAAAGCCAATTTGTAACATACTGTATAGTGCTGCCATTCCATATCCTTTACCCCAATATTCTTTATTTCCAATGGCAACCCCTAGTTCAGCATTTTTATTTGTATTATCAAAGTTTTTTAGGTCTATCCATCCAATGTGTATACCTTCCTTTGTAACGATAGCTCGTTGTTCATAACCATTCCCTCGACTTATGCATGCTTCAATCCACCTTCTCGTATCTTCACGAGTGAACGGTGGATATTGATCTGGTACAACTAAATGCTTGGTTACTTCTGTATCTAATGACCATTGATATCGATCTTCTACATCATCTATTGTCAGTTCTCTTAATTGAACGAATGGTACATTCACTTTGCTATCCCCTTTTCATTTCCCTATAGAAAAGCCTTCGAACATTCTTCCTCCGTATTGATCTAGCGTGTTTTCTACAAAAGTAATTAATTCATTTTTCTCCTCTGTTTTATAAAAATGATCAAAAGCCGCTACAAAATGTTCTGCATATTGCTCGTCATACCTTCTTAACACTCTAATAAACCATTTTGAATTTCCAAGCCATTGACCATTTATCCTTAAAACATATTCATGTACTAAATCAGCTAATAAATTGGCGATGAACAATTCTTCTTCTCTCTTTGTTGCACCAATGAAATCATCCAAGGTATCCGTAATAAAATAGCGTTTCTGCTTCATCGTTTCTTCTGACCATTTTTTTGGTCCTTTATTTAATAAATCATTCGCTTCTCTTTTAAGTGTCTCTACAATTTCATCTTTTCCTTTTAGCACAATCCCTTCTGAAACTAATTGAGGTAATGAAGGTCTCCCGCGCTCACAATCACTTTTAAAAAAGGTTTTATACGTTTCAAAATTATGTACGAATACTTCAACAGGCCAGCCATTACTATAGAAGGATTCTCTATAACAAGATGACAAACTTTGGTCGAATATTACAATATCAAGGTCAGATGTTTTCGTAGCCTCTCCTCTAGCCACACTTCCCCCTAGTAAAGCAACATCACAATTCGAAAATTGTGATGTAATTATGCTTTGTGCCGCTTCCATTGGTTTCATAACCGTTCCCCTTTTCTTATTTCACTTTCTTTTTTTCAGCTCTTTCTCTCGCTTTTTTTATATACGGTTCTGCGTCTGGTGTTTTGCATGACGTTGCACCATGATCAACTTCTACTTTTCCAATTTCACGTGCAATTTCAATTGCTTGTTGCTCTAAAGCTTCATTTCGAATCCCTATCGCGATTAAAGCACTATTCATCGCTTCTTTTTTTCTATTTTTTTCATTATGTATATTTGCTTTAATTTCTTCTAGATACGGAGTGAAAAATTCATCATGTAACGTTTTATTTTTAATCGCTATATTTGCTAATAAAGACCAACCTGCTCTTCCAATCCATTCATCATCAGACTTCGTCCACTCTTCCATTCTTTCTATTGCGATTGGTGACGTACATATAGCTGTCATAAGAACGTCCATTAAACAATAGTAATCAACATCCTGAACCCATCTATTTAGTTGTTTTGACGTTAGTTTCTTCGGATCTAAAATCATCGTTGCTAAAGTCATTGCATCCATATTTTTCGTTTCCCATAATGAGATTGCTAAATCATGATCCTTTTTTATCCTCTTTTTCAACAATTTTAAATTTGCAAAACTAACTCCAAATAACGGCTCTTTTGCCCCATGATTTTTAAAGATTTTACGGTTTTGTTCTGTTCCATATTCTTCTAGTTGCTGCATTACTTCTTCAAGTAACATAGATCCACCTCTTTTATATATTTTGTTGCCTTCACATATGTATGTACGATATATTCTACATTATTTTTTGGTTTTCCTATATTTATTTTTAAAATACGGTATGTGAAATTTTATTGATGTTCTTTAAAATAAAAAACATCCTCTTCCTTATTTTTCACACGGTTGTTCATTCACACTCTGTATACAATACTCCACAAGCGCATTCAACGGATTTATTATGTTCCTTCCTATTATATTTTCTACCCTTGTAGCAGCATCTACCATAGATAATTGTGCAACTGAAAGCATTTCGTTTCTATCTTTCATAATTTCATATAAATACTTTTCTAATTTAACATCATGCTCTTCTTTACGACCTTGCATAATTAACTCAAATATCCCTTCTATCACTTCTACTTTTACATGTATGGATTTATTATTCTGCCGAGCGTATTGTTTTAAACGTTCCATCGTTCCTGAAACCGTACGATTATTTGTAAAAAGTATTGTTTGTGGCTCTTCAATATGACAAATCATTTCAAAAAATAGCTCATCAATTTTCAATATAGGTATGTCTATTTTGAAATTCTCATCTAATAGCGTAATATAATCTGTACAAGTTAATAAAAGTGTATCTATATCACTTTTGGCTATATACTTTATAATATCTTTTAAATTACTCCGTGCTTGTTCTTTTTCAAAATCGCAATCTTTTTTTAATATGCGTGATAAGATGGGATCTACAAAATGGAGTATTTCGATTCCAAAAGATTGCAATGCTCGGTCAATGTATTCAATATTTGAATGATGAGCATGTAAACAAGCTAATTTTTTCATACTTTTCCTCCCTTTCTAAAACAAAAAACGTGAATGAACCATTATTACATGCAGTTCCATTCATTTAATTCTTGTTTCATTTTTTCAAACCTGCAAAACAGTGAAATCTTACATGCTTTTTAACAAACTTTTTTGCGCTTGTAAAAAAGTTTTTTTGCATTTCCCCCTCTAAAATTGCTAATATAGTAGAGTAGAACTTTTATAGAGAGTAGGAAAATTATGCACAATGGAATTCGGATGACAACTTTAGTGAAAAGGGCTCTGTTGATTTGCGCTGGGGTATTATTTACATACGAAGCTGCTTACGGATCAACACATATCGCTCTAGCAAGTACAGAGGATGAAGCGAAATCTGTTCAACTTGTAAGTGAAATTCAAACGTCCCTTGCTCCGAAAGAAGCTCCAAAGCACTATAACGGGCAAGTTAGAAAAGTCGCTTACTTAACATTTGACGATGGTCCTGGAAAATACACAGCTGAGCTTTTAGATATGTTAAAGAGTGAAAATGCAAAAGCAACATTCTTCCTAATTGGTTCAAACGTAAAAGCTTTCCCTGATCTTGTAAAACGTGAAGATGCTGAAGGCCACTATGTTGGGATGCACAGTATGACTCATAACTACAAGAAACTTTACACAGAAGGTCATTACGTTGATGAAATGAAAGAAGACCAAGGCTTAATCGCTGGCGTTCTAGGAAAATCTCCAGTATTAACTCGTCCATCTTACGGCTCAATGCCAGGGTTAAATGAAGCTCTTCGCAACAAAGTTGTTGAAAATGGTTTAAAAGTTTGGGATTGGACAATTGATTCATTAGACTGGAAATACAACAAAATGCAAGTAGACGCTGCATCTGCTAAAATCGTAGAAAACGTTCTACATGGTGCTACAAACCCAACAGAAGTTATTCTAATGCATGATATTCATCCACAATCAGTTAAAGCAGTACCTGGTATTATTAAAGGGCTGAAAGAAAGAGGATATGAATTAGAAGCCTATAATGAGAACGAACACTTCCCATTAAACTTCTGGCATGATAATCGTATGTAATAAAAAGACTTGATTCCCTCTTGTAGGTTATCAAGTCTTTTTTTATCGTTTTGGGAATTTCCTTTGTTGCTCTTCAATAGAACGAATAATATTCTCCCTATCCTCTTGAGTTATACCGATAGAAAATTCGTATTCTTCTTCCTTACACCATGTGGGGTTAAGTTCCAGCGATAAGCGAATAACAATGTTAAACTCCCCTGCTTTTCCCCCCATAAATTCAAACGCTAAATTTGGTTCTATGAAATCTAGTTCGTTATATTTAGGGTTTGGTAAAGATTCAAACCATTTTATCATGTACTGTAAATCGTATGTTTGTAAAAAAGGATCCATCGTTTCAAAAACTTTATTTTCTTCTGATAGTTTCGCTTTTACTCTTAACCAATTTCTATCACACTCGTCTTTTGCATCTGCATATTGGTAATTTACAACCTCTAAATGTAATGATATTTTTTCATTTTTAAAATTCATGCATATCCCCCTTCTATCTCTGGATCTTTTGTTTTATAAATTTTTATTAATCCCGATACTTTAAATTATACTAGGTTATTTTAATCTTTTTTTAATACGGATAAATTGTTTGCATTTATTACCCTTTATACATAAAATAAATTTGATTTGCAATATAATCTGAACTAAAGTGAAGTCCATTCCTTATCCACCACATGATGATACCTACTAATGAAGCTGTTTTAATATCAACCGCAACATAATCATCAGGCAGATCCTTTTTCGTATTCTCTCTTCTCGTTTCTATTAACTCTTTTAAAAATAAAAATAGTTGCTCCTCAAATTGATTCATTTTAAATAATATAAATAAATAATTTCGATGGATATATAAATAATCAAGTAATTGTGTTAGCTTTTGTTTTTCTGATAAATCTTTTGCATGTATTAAATCAGCTATTTTATTTGAAAGTTCATTTGAAATCTCATTCGTGATTTGGTCTAGTAAATCTTGAATATCTTGATAATGTAAGTAAAAGGTTGTTCGGTTTAATCCTGCTTTTGTTGCGACTTTCTGAACCGTTAAACTTGAAATACTAGGATTCTCACATAGGAGAGAAAAAACAGCATTTTTAAACATTTCTCTTGAACGTACTGTACGAGGATCTTCTTTTTTAGGTGTAGACATTTTGAAACTCCTTTATAGATTTTCTCTTTACTTACTCGACAGTGCATACCTTCTATGTCGAGTAGTGAACATTTTCAACAAAACTGTTCATGGTCAAAGAAAATTTATTTTGTTACCATTAATTTTATCGACACAATGTCGATAAATCAAGACAACAATGAAGGAGTTTACCAATGCAAAAGGAAATATCAGAAAGAAATAAAAAAATTATATTAATTGTGCTCATTTCCGGTTGTTTTTTATCAACATTAAATCAGACGCTATTAAATGTAGCGATGAGTAATTTAATGGAAGTATTTGATGTTACAGCTGCAACCGTGCAATGGCTATCAACAGGCTTTATGCTCATAAATGGCGTTCTAGTGCCAATTACTGCATTTTTAATGAAACGATTTACAACAAGGCAGCTGTTTATTAGCTCGATGCTCTCTTTGTTTATCGGGACTGTTCTTTGTGCATGCGCCATGAATTTTGGCATTTTGTTAACAGGAAGAATGATTCAAGCAATTGGAGCAGGAATTATTATGCCACTAATGATGACAGTTATTTTATATTTATACCCTAGTGAAAAGCGTGGCAGTATTATGGGAACCATCGGTTTCGCCATAATTTTTGCGCCAGCCATCGCTCCAACATTATCTGGCTTTATTATTGAATATGTATCATGGAGATGGTTATTTATTGGATTCGCTCCATTTGTATTAATCGTTATTATTCTCGCGCTAAAATATTTAATGAATGTTGCTGAGACAACAAAAGCAAAATTAGATATCGTAAGTGTCATTTTATCAACGATTGGCTTTGGTTGTATTATATTCGGATTTAGTAGTGCAGGAAGTAAAGGATGGGATCATCCAATTGTTATTACTACAATTATCATCGGAATAATTGTTACAACTCTATTTTGTTTACGTCAAATAAAGTCTAGCGATCCACTATTAAATTTATCCGTATTTAAGTATAAAATTTTCACTCTTACATCAGTCATTAACGTACTCATTACGATGATTATGTATGCTGATTTAATTCTTTTACCGATTTACTTGCAAAACGGACGAGGTTTTACTGCTTTTGAATCAGGTTTACTTCTATTACCTGGAGCTGTAATTAATGCATTCTTATCACCTATCACGGGTAAAATGTTTGATAAATATGGGGCAAAACCACTCTTTATTATAGGTTTAATATGTATCGTTATATCGATGTGGGGTGTAATTGATTTGACCGAATCCACCACTTATATGTATTTAATGGTTCGTACCATTATTCTACGCATTGGACTAAGTTTCATTTCGATGCCTTTAAATACAGCAGGTTTAAACGCTTTACCAAGAGAACTGGGTTCACATGGTTCCGCAGTGAATAATACCGTACGTCAATTAGCAGGTGCTATAGGAACAGCAGTCATTATTACTGTGTATACAATTCAATCCACTTCACATACTTCACAGTTATCTAGTGAGAACGGAAGCATATCAGCTATGCAAGTAACGAAATTAGCTTCTATCTTCAGCTCAAGTGATGCGTACGTATTTATGTTAGTCTTATCCTTTGTAGCTTTGATTATTGCATGTTTTATGCCTAAAAAAGTAGCACTCCAAAAATCCGAAAGTAAATCTTAAAACAAAAAATCCTACTCGTTTTCTATACGAGTAGGATTTTTTATTATTTATTTCGTTTCCCCGTCTTCAGTCGTCTTCACCTTCGTTTTATCTTTATCACGATTGTTATAGTTATATTTAGAAGGTTCTACCGGTGTAAATCCTTCTGGTGTGTAGAATCGTAATAAGTCACCGTTAACAACTTGGTCGGAGTATTTTAGTGATTTTTGAACCATTTGCTCATTTTGTTTTATTTCATCTGTAAATTCTACAGGTTTCCCAGTCGCTGTATCATAGTATTTGCCGTTAAGTGCAGTAACTGTTGGGCTTACGTAGTTACCGTTACGGAACGGAACGACTTGTTTATGCTCTGGTGATAATAAATCTGATCCGAATTGGACATAATTTTTCGTATCTGTACCTAGTAAGTGTAATAACGTTGGAAGAACGTCAATTTCTCCGCCGTATTGATGTTGTACGCCGCCTTCCATTCCTGGTACGCGAATGATTAATGGTACACGTTGTAATTGAGCATTTTCAAATGCGTTCATTTCTTTACCCATTATTTGAGACATTGCTGCACTATGATTATCTGAAATACCGTAATGATCACCGTACATAACGATAATTGAGTTATCGTATAAACCAGATTGTTTCAAGTAATCAATGAATCCTTTTACAGATTCATCTAAATAGCGTGCTGTTTGGAAGTACGTATCTACTGATGAATCACCTGTTTTAGCTGGTTCAATCGTTGCTTCCGCTTTATCAATCGGATAAGGGAAATGGTTCGATAACGTAATGAACTTCGTATAGAACGGTTGTTTCAACGTTTGTAATAACGGAATTGATTCATTAAAGAACGGTTTATCTTTTAAGCCATAGTTTACTACATCTTTTTCATTCATATCGTAGTATGACGCATCAAAGAATTTATTAAAACCAAATGATTTATAAATTTCATCACGGTTCCAGAACGTTTTGTAGTTACCGTGGAACACTGCTGATGTGTATCCTTGTTGACCTAAAATAGCTGGTGCTGATTGATACGTGTTATGAGCTTTATTTGTAAAAACAGATCCTTGTGGTAATCCAAACATTGAGTTCTCTAACATGAACTCCGCATCAGATGTTTTACCCTGTCCTGTTTGATGGAAGAAGTTATCAAAGTATAACGTATTCGCATCTTTTGTAAATGAGTTTAAGAATGGTGTAACCTCTTGACCATTTAGTTTATAGTTTAGTAAAAAGTTTTGGAATGACTCTAAATGAATATAAATTACGTTCATTCCTTTTCCTTTACCGAAATACTCAGGATTTGGACTTGCATAAGTTGATGTAAGATAGTTTCTAACTTCTGTCATATTATCTCCATCCGCTAATGCTCGTTCTGTTGATGCTTTCGCACTTTGAATACCATCATAAATCGTAAAGTTGTACGCCCCTAAATATTTCACGATATAATTGCGGTCAAATGTTCTAGTTAATAACTCAGGACGGTCAGATTCTGCCAGACCTAAGTTAACGCTAAATAATAAAATACCTGCTACAAATACTAGAGATAATTTATGCTTCGCAACACGGATTGGTTTAGGATTTACAAATTTCGTTGCGACTAAAACAATTAAAATGATTGTATCTAAGAAATATAGTGGATCATATAAGTGTAGCAATGCAAAAATACTACCACCTAAATCTCCAAAGTTATTCGATTGTGTTAATGTCGGGAACGTAATAAAGTCACTGAAAAAGCGATAATATACTACGTTTGCGTATAAAAGTATAGACATTAGCAAATTAATAATAATTAACCAAATGTAAGCTCGTTTCCCTTTTGCGAATAATGCGAGTCCTAAAAATAGAACTGCTGAGCTTAACGGGTTGAAAAACAGTAAGAACTTTTGTATTGTGTTCGATATCCCTAAATTAAATTCTGTCACATATGCAGCATATGTTTTTAACCAAAGTAAAATAACAGCAAATACGAAAAATCCAAAATGATTACTTAATACTCGTTTACTCTTCAATAAAAATTGTTGCATCTCTCCACCTCTTTTGATCATCCAAGGCTTATTTTATATAAGTCTGTCTCTCTATTCAATTTCTCTTCTTCAAATAGATTTTATTTGTTTAACTATATGAAGAATATTAGTAATTATAATTTGTAGCTTTTATTTATTCAACTATTTCTTTTTAAACATTTTGACCTTGGTTTCTATTTAACAAAATACATTTGTAACATTTCCTGTTTTCTCCCAAGGCTCATCCACTAATTATGACTCCACAAACTATAATCCTTTATTTCCTCATTTGCAAACTAACCTATCTCCAATTTTGGTACATTCATGTAAACTACCCAATTTCATAAAATAAAAAGTGTAGTTTGGGCAATTTGCTCAAACTACACTTTTTCGACTACCGTTTATCATCCTTTGTAGCTATTCCCTCTTCTTTTAACCAATTCTTTCAGTCCCATGAATATTATTCCAATCATGCTCAGAGCCAGCATGACACCCCTTTAAAGCTTTTTCAACATCATATTTTGTCCAATCTTCTTCATGAGCAACGATTATATTTTGTGAAAATATCATTTTAAATCCTTGTTGTTTCTCTTTTATTTCAACTGTGATTTTATCTAATAATTCACTAAACTGCGGCGTTTTTAATGTAAATACTAATTTTTTTAGGACGATTCATTTCGATATATTCCCCAATTGCTCGATAATCTTTTTCGCCACGATGATCAATAATTTCCCAACTCCCTCCTACTTCAGGAGTATTTCCCGTTACTTTATCCGTCCCTTCCAATGTAAAAAACCATTTCTTCATCATTTCAGGGTTTATCCACGCTTCAAAAATTTCTTACCATCGCTAATGTTATTTTTGAATAATTATCCATTTTAATCCTCCCCCCACTTTATATTAAAACGAATATTTGTTTACTTAAAAAACCCCCGCTCTCATAATAGAAAGCGAGGGTTTTAATCAATTATTATTGACCTTTGTACATTGCATCAACTTGTTTTTGAAGTTCTTGACTTTCTAAGAACTCATCATACGTTGCTACCTTATCAACTACACCGTTTGGCGTTACTTCGATAATACGGTTTGCAATTGTTTGTACGAACTGATGGTCATGAGAAGTGAATAGTAATGTTCCTTTAAATGTGATTAAACCGTTGTTTAATGCTGTAATAGACTCAAGGTCTAAATGGTTCGTCGGATCATCAAGTGTTAATACGTTTGCACCGCTTAACATCATTTTAGATAACATACAACGAACTTTTTCTCCTCCAGATAAAACAGAAACATTTTTCTTTACTTCTTCACCAGAGAATAGCATACGGCCTAAGAAACCACGTAAGAAACTTTCTGACTCATCTTGTGGAGAGAACTGACGTAACCAATCAATTAAAGTGTAATCACTGTTCTCGAAGTACTCAGAGTTATCTCTTGGGAAATGAGCTTGAGATGTTGTTACACCCCATTTGAATGAACCGCTATCTGGCTCCATTTCACCCATAAGAATTTTAAATAATGTTGTCATCGCAATATCGTTACGTCCGATAAATGCAACTTTATCACCTTTATTTAAAGTGAAGTTCACATTATCTAATATTTTTTCGCCATCAATCGTTTTCGAAATACCTTCAACTGTTAATAGGTCATTTCCTACTTCACGTTCTGGTGTGAAACCAACGAACGGATAACGACGTGATGATGGTCTAATATCATCTAATGTAATTTTATCTAACAATTTTTTACGAGAAGTTGCCTGTTTCGCTTTAGATGCATTTGAGCTAAAGCGTGCAATAAAGTTTTGTAACTCTTTTACTTTTTCTTCTTTTTTCTTGTTAGAATCTTGCGTTAGTTTTAATGCTAATTGGCTTGATTCGTACCAGAAGTCATAGTTACCAACGTATAATTGAATTTTACCGAAATCAAGGTCAGCCATGTGCGTACATACTTTATTTAAGAAGTGACGGTCATGGGATACAACGATAACTGTATTTTCAAAGTTCATTAAGAAGTTTTCTAACCATTGAATCGCTTTTAAGTCCAAATGGTTGGTAGGCTCATCTAGTAATAGAATGTCAGGTTGACCGAATAAAGCTTGAGCAAGTAATACTTTTACTTTCTCTGCCCCTGTTAATTCAGACATCTTTTTATCATGAATATCTTCACCAATACCTAACCCTTTTAGAAGGATTGCAGCTTCTGACTCAGCTTCCCAACCGTTTAGCTCAGCGAACTCACCTTCAAGTTCTGCAGCACGCATGCCATCTTCATCACTAAAGTCTTCTTTCATGTAAATTGCATTTTTCTCTTGCATTACTTTATAAAGACGTGTGTGACCCATCATTACTGTTTCTAGTGCAGGGAATTCTTCATATTCGAAGTGATTCTGTTTTAATACTGCTAGACGCTCACCTGGCGTAATATGTATGTCACCCGTTGATTGGTCAATTTCTCCAGATAAAATCTTTAGAAATGTTGATTTACCAGCACCGTTTGCTCCAATTAAACCGTAGCAATTACCTGGCGTGAATTTTATGTTAACATCTTCAAATAATTTGCGATCTGCGAAACGCAAACTAACGTTACTTACTGTAATCATTTGTGTCCTCCTACTAATACCGCTTATTTCAGCGTTTTCTCACCGATTGTCTTAAAAAATCGCATATTACGACTCAATTATTGTAGACTATAGCTATTATATAGTAGAAGCTGGATGAATAGCAACGGTTGATTAGCTTTCTACAACGAAATCGAATAGTTTTTATCCATTCCCCTAGCTATTTTTTGTATATCATCGACCTCTTTCTAATATCCCTATTCGCTTCTCATTCTGTAATACATTGAATCATTTTTTCATTTCATATTTTATATACAAAAAACCTGTAGAGAAAACATTCCCTACAGGTTTTTCTTATTTCGTATTCATTATTTTCTCTTTATAACTCTTCAATTTATTCGTCAATCCTATTAAAGCAGGTAACAATATCGGCATTACAATTAAAGCTAATAGTAAAAGAGCAACGCCAACAACGGATGCTACTTGTATAAGTGTCAATACTCCTGAAGGAATTAACGCTGCAAATGTCCCTCCTAAAATAAGTGCCGCTGATAATACGACTCCTCCTATGTGACGAGATGCATTTACAATTTTCGTTACTGAATCCCCTTCTAGCTCATTGTATCGCATCATAACGAAGATGCTATAATCCACTCCTAAAGCGACAATCATAATGAAGCTAAAGAATGGAACATTCCAGCTTAATGACCCTATGTTTAATACATGTGCACTAATTTGTTCACTTATACCAAGTGATGCAAAGTACGCTAAAATTAACGACCCAATAATAAAGATTGAGTTTAAGAATGAGCGTGTAATCACGATTAATACAAGCGAAATCCCTAATAACATAATCGTAGCAGTACGTAGAAAATCTTGCCCGGTTACTTCTTTTAAATCAACGTTTCTAGCTGTTGTCCCGCCAATTGCTTTTTTCGCATCATTTAGTTCTGTTCCCTTTAACGTACCATCTATCGTTTTATTAATTTCTTGAATGATAGGCATCGCTTCTTTTGAATACGGGTTTACGTCTAAAATAATTGTCATTTTAGCAATCTTTCTATTATGTGACATGTACGTATTCAATGCTTTTTGGAAATCTTCTCCTTCTAAAACTTCTTTCGGAATATAAAATTTCTCAGAGCTTTTCGACTCATTTAACTCTCCTAAATATTTTTGAGCGTCACCTAGACCGTTACTTACTTTTCCTAACCCCTCTGTACTTTTAGATAAACCTGATTGCAATTGCCCCATCTTTTCTTGTAAATCTTTCAGTCCAGTTAATAACTGTCCTTGCCCATCGTTTATTTTCATTAATCCAGATTGTAAGTCAGCCGATTTGTTCGAAATTTGTTTTGAACCTGTAGCTCCTTCGTTCAATCCATTTTTCAGTTCAGCAGCTCCTTTTTGTAGTTGCGTTACTCCATTGTTCATTTCCTTTAAACCATTATCTACTTTTAATAATGATTGATTTGCTTCTTTAAATGAACTCATCGCTGCTTTGTGCTGCGTCGCTAATTGATTTAATTCATTTGAAAGAACACTCAATTGCCTCTGAGCTTCTTTTGCAATTCCTAATGTTTGCTGCACATTAGGATCATTTGCTAATTCTGGTTTTGTTTGAATGAAATTGTTCATTAACGTTTCAATTTGTTCATATCCTTTTTTCGCACCATCAATCGCTTGAGAAATACTTCCGAAATATTGATCGTACGAACTTAAACCTTTTTCTAACTGAGCATAACCAGCATGAAGCTGCGAAGTTGCATTTGACAGGGCATTGATATTTCCGTTTAATGATGCTAGCCCATCCTCTATTTGCTTCGCTCCTTGTGCTCCATTGTTTATTCCATTCGATAATTGATTTAAAGCTGTCCCTAATGCTGATACGCCATTTTTCGCTTCATTTGTTCCATCAATTAACTTTTGAACATTTGCAAGACTATTTGAATCATTACTACCCATTTTATCTTTCGCATCAGTTAATCCTTCATTAATTTCTTTTATGCCACCATTTGCATCTCCTAAGCCTGTATTCAATTCTCCGGCTTGTTTATTTATATATAATTCTTTAATCTTATCTCCAGTTGGACGCGTCGGTGAATATACTTCTGAGACTCCTTTAACTTTCGAGATTTTATCAGTAAGTTCATCTAAAGTTTGTAAAGAATTCGCCTCATCTAACTTTTTATCCGATTGAATGACTAACGTACTTGGTGAAGAAAAACCAGGCGGAAAATGCTCTTCTATTACGTTAATCCCCATTTTTGATTCATATTTATTATCCACTTCAAATAAATCATTGTAATTAAGCGTGTTAGAATATTTTAATACGAATGGAATCGATATCACGAATACGATAATTAAAGCGATAAATGGTCTTGCTACTGAATTTTTCGCAAAGAATCCCCATAAACGACTATCCTCATGTCCTTTAAATGTTTTAACTGGATAAAACATTCCTTTTCCTAAAAGCACCATGAAAAATGGATTTAAAGTGGTTAATACGAGTAGTAGTACTGCGACACCAATTGCTACCGCTGAAGTAGATTGATATAATTTAAAACTTGCTAAAGCAAGAGATGCAAAGCCAATTAGTACTGCTATCCCGCTATATAAAACGGTTTTACCTGCCGATTTAAACGTTTCTTTCGTAGCTAAATATGCATTTTCTTGTTTACTTAATTCTTCTTTAAATCTTGTATATAATAAAATGTTATAGTCTGTTCCCACTCCAAACAGGACGACTACTACAAACACTTGCGTAAAGTTTGAAAACGGAAAATTAAATTGATCTACAAGATGGCCAATAATCCCCATTGAAATTAAATACGAAACACCAACTGTAAGAAGAGAAATAATCGGAACGACTGGTGAACGGAATACAATGATTAATACTACAAGAATGAAAATGATCGAAATAACTTCTGTCTTTTTCACGCCCTCTTGAGAGGATGTAAGAAAATCACCCGCTATTAAATCACTTCCTGTTAAGTACGTTGTAACTCCTTTCGTTTGTACTTTTTTATGAAGATTATTTACAATTTTTGATATTTTACCATGTTTTTTATCTACCGACATTTGCGTTAAAATAGTCGTATTATCTTTAGAAACTAATTGTTTCTCCAGTTCTTTATTATCTAAATGTGAAACGACTTCCTTAATTCCTAATTGCTCTTTTTCATTTTGCAGGGCATTGATCGTTTTCGTTATTTCCTCTTTTTGCTCATTTGTTAAAGCCTTCTTACTTCCACTATTAAAGACAGCTATAATTTCATACTTTTCAGCCCCTTCTTTATCCATCTCCTTTATCATCTTGTCAGCAATACTGCTTTGTTCTGTATTAGGAATCGTGATTTGCCCTTTTTCCTTCACTAACTGATCCATATTAGGCATCGTTACGACCATTGCAATAGTAATAACTATCCATAATAGAAAAGATAAACTTCTCCAACTTTTTAGCTTGCTCATTCGAATCATCTCCTGTTATTAGAGTTTCATGGTGCATAGAGAATGAATATTCATTCCCTGTTTTTGAAAATATTATTTCGGAATGAACGTTCATTCCTATTATCCTATTAAATTATTTTTCAATTCTATTAAATCACTCCCTGCGGAATGAATATTCATTCCTTTAATTGTACAGATATATCATCTCCTGTAATCATTTTTTATATTTATTTGGGAATGAATGTTCATTCCTGTCCTTATAAAGCTATAGAATCAAATGATTCTAATAGCATTCCAAGAGCTCTCTTCCAATTCTTTTACTAATTCTTTTGAGTATTCTAATTGCCCTGTCGCCATTACTTTTATTAATTTTTCAAGCGGTTGATATACAATAATAATTAAAGCAATTATAGGCAATGGACGAAGAAAACCTTTTTCGATTCCATCTTCAATAATATTCATAAAGAAGCCTATAAAATCGTCAAATATTTTCTTACTCTGTTCATCAAGAAAATAACTATCACAGTGCGAATTTGTAAAAAGAAAAGCATCCACATTGTTTCTCGCAAATTCAAATAAACGGTTATACGTATGACTAAACTGTTCTCGAATATTTGCTTCAACAGGAAAATCAGTTTTTATTGTTTCAGATAGCTGTATCATGCTTTTTGAAAATAATGAGTTAACGAGTGCCTCTTTATTTTCAAAATAGCGATAAATAGTACCAGCGCCGACATTTGCTTTTTCAGCGATCATCGGTATTGTCGTACCATCGTAACCACGCTCTGCGAAAAGTTTTATACCAGCATCAAAAATATCCTCTTGCTTATTTTTAGCCATTTTTCTCACCTCAATTTTCAGGAATGAAAATTCATTCCGTTTATAATTATAAATTACATGGATTAAAAGTCAAGTGTGTAAATACGCTATTGAAACATTTATCAAATAACACACTCAATTAAGATATTAATACATTTTTTGCGTTATCCCATCAAAAAATTTCTTTGTATCATCATGACTTAAAACCCTCAATACATCTTGTATCTTAAAAAATTGAACTTGACTTATTTCATTATCTTTTGGATGTAAATCTATTCTGTCACCTATATATTCTACATAAAACATAGTAGTTTCTTGCTCTTCATATCCAATTTTCATTTTGAGTTCTTCAGGAAAGCCAAAGCAAATTTTATCTTCAAATTGTTTTATAACTTTAAACTTTGTAGATCCAGTTTCTTCTTCCAGCTCTCTCAAAATAGCACTCTCTAAATCATTATCTGTATGTTTCACTCCACCTTTAGGAAAATCCCATTCCCCCTTTGACATAGCATATTCTCCATCTATGTCGCTAATTTTCACCTTATGTACCAATAAAAATTCACTGTGTTGGAATACGACCGCACCTACGGCTTGCCTAATCATTTTACTTTTCCTCCTAAAACAATGATTTCACTCTATTAAATAGAAAAGTACTATAATAAAAAGTTTATCATTATAGTACTTTGTTACTCATACATAGCACATGACATTAATTAAAAGAAATCATAAATAAACGGCTTACGCACCGGCACTACATTCTCAAATGCACGTATCTCCTCTTCACTACCGCTTATTAAGTCTATTTCATTTAATTCTAGCGGTCGCTTGTAACCAAACATAATAGTAGATAACGCATTAATATCGATTTGAATTCCATTTTCTTTTGCTGTTTCTTCTTTAACGATTGTTATTTCATTATTTTTAAGTTGAACCGTTACGTTATTCCACGGTGCAAATGAATCTGTAATATGTAAAATTACTTCTTGCTCTTCGTTGTTCCAGTTCCATTCATATTGTTTGAAAAACTGTTCTACATCTACAATTCTTCCCATGAAATATGGAGTTACTTCTGCTTTTACTCGTGGTTCTTGTAATGTGTAAAGAAGTGGTTCTGTCTCACTTAGTATCATTTCTAGATCTTTAATCATAGAATCATGTTGGCAGATGAAGTTCCAAAGACCAATTCTTGCTTCATTATGTAATGGGACAAATTCTTCTACTTTCATTTTAGAATTCTCTATTTTGTATAAAATGTAACCAGCCACCGTTTTATTTTCATCATAGTAAACTGCCAATATTAAATCATGATACACCGCTTGTAGCCACCATTTACGTCCGCGAACTAACATACCAGAAAATCGTTCTGCAAATGTTTCATATAGATTCTCTACTTCTTCTGGATGATTATCTTTACTAAAACGTTTCACTGTACCATTCACTTGTTTTTTAATTATTAAATCGCTCTTTGTCATCTGACATACGATTCGATTCGCACAAAGTTCCCAGCCGTATTTACGATAAAATGAAACTGCAAATGGATGTAACATCGATACACTATATCCATCTCTTTTCATAGTTTGTAGTGAATGCTGAAGTAACTCTTTTACATATCCACTTCTTCTATATTCCGGATACGTCGCTACCCCCGCAACGCCGCCCATTTTAAACTTTTCTTTTCCTATGTAAATATGAAAAGGAATTAAGTGCAACTTTGCAGCTAACTCTTCTCCTTCCATAATACCGTATATTTGATGGCTTTCCTTCATTCGTGTAATTTGCTGCTCTACTCGTTCTTCATTTGCTTTATATTGAAAAGCATATTCTGATAAACGTAATGCTTCTCTAAACTTATCTTCTTTTAATTGTATAACGTTCATATATTTCTCCTCCATTCCTCGTTTGAATTATACCACAATTCAAACTATTATAATTCGGTAAGTGAAATTACGAGGATGTTTCAACAAAAGATATCGATTTAGAAACAATCTAACATAAAGGCTCTTTTCAACTGCTTTCTATTGGCGGCATAAGAATATTAAACGCCTTGCGTTCTCTTGGGTTTGCGAAGCTAAGAGGTACCATTGAAAGTGATGAAACTTATGACAACGGCAACATTACGGGCATAAAAAAAACCAGTTGATTGAGAGAAACTGGTTCAATAAAGGTTTTATATTGGATATTCATTCAACCAAATTAATGCTTGTTCATAATCATCGAAAAATTTTACGGATTCTTTTGTATTGGATTGTTGTAAATAATTCATTATCTCCCCTTCTTCAAGGAGAAACGCAATTGCCTTACTGTGATTCAAAATGGTTTCATTGAAGAACTTATCTTTCCATGCTTTTTGAACAGAAAAATGATCTGGCGTGTATCCTTTTCTATCCACCAACAATTTGTATTTCCGACCCTCGGAAATGAATTGCTGACAAACCTGCTCGAAGCCATTAAACCATTCATAAACATCAGCTGTATTAATCTTGCCAATTAGATGGGTAACAATTAAATCCCCTGAAACTGTTGTGCTGATATTCTGTTTACTCAACTTGGAACCATCTCCCTTAGTTACAATTATGCGTAAAAATCTCATAAAATCAATAAGGATAAAATTCTTACGTAATAAAGCAACATTATTTAAGAAAAAAGCCAACATAAAAAAGCAGATACATTGCATATCTGCTTCTCATCACTTTATTTAGCTAACGTTTGCAGTTCTTCAAAAAATGTAGGATACGATACACCTACTGCTTCTGCATCTTCAATCGTTGTTTCTCCTTCAGCTATACAGCCGGCAATCGCAAGCATCATTCCAATGCGGTGATCACCGTGACTATGTACTGTATTTCCTTTTAGCTTACATTTACCGTAAATAATCATTCCGTCGTCGGTCGCTTCAATACGAGCTCCTAGTTTCGTTAGTTCAGCAACGACTGTATCGATACGATTCGTTTCTTTCACTTTTAGCTCGTGTGCATCTTTAATGACTGTAATTCCATCTGCTTGTGTTGCCGCTAAAGCGATAATTGGGATTTCATCAATCAGTCGTGGAATGATATCTCCACCGATTTCGATTCCTTTCAGCGGCGATGTTTCAATTGTAATATTTGCAGCAGGTTCTGATGCTCCTTCGTTAATCTGCTCTACAGTAAACGTAGCGCCCATTTTCTCAAGAACATCAATAATACCTGTACGAGTCGGATTCATTCCCACATTTTGTAATAGTAGTTTACTATTTGGAATAATTGCACCTGCTACTAAGAAAAATGCCGCTGATGATACATCACCTGGCACTTGAACATCTGTTGCGGTTAACTTCTGTCCTCCTGCTAGTTTCACTGTTTTCCCCACGCGAGTTACTGTAACGCCAAACGCCTCAAGCATTCTTTCTGTATGATCGCGGGAAATATGAGGTTCTGTAACAGCTGTTACACCTTCTGCGCGAAGGCCTGCAAGTAAAATAGCTGATTTCACTTGCGCACTTGCTACCGGTGAAGTATATTCAATCGCCTTTAAATTCCCGCCTCGTATTGTGAACGGCGTAAACGTTCCGTCTTTTCGGCCATCAATTTTTGCACCCATTTGCTTTAGTGGATTTGTTACACGTTGCATCGGTCTCTTCGCAATTGAAGCATCACCTTGCACGCAAGAAAAGAATGGTGTGTTTGCAAGTATTCCTGACATTAATCGAATCGTTGTACCAGAATTACCAACATCTAATACAGCTTTTGGCTCTTGTAAACCTTCTAATCCTGTTCCAATTACCGTAACTTCGTCTCTATTTTGTGTAATCTCTACTCCCATTTCTTTAAAACAAGAAATAGTACTTAAACAATCCGCACCAGGAAGAAATCCTTTAATTGTTGTTTTACCTTCCGCGATTGCGCCAAACATGACAGCGCGATGGGAAATTGATTTATCTCCAGGGATTGTAATTTTGCCATTCAATCCGTTATTTACAGTTTGTACTGTTTTTTCTTTCACGTTGTCACCCTCCTCATTAAATTGTTTCATACGTTTGGTATTCTTCTTTTCCGAGCGCAATTTTTGCCTGCGTTCGATCCTCTTCTCTTTGGAAACTAATTCGTAAAACTCCGAGCAATCCTTCTCGCGCTTCTAATATTTGCAAGTTCGTAATACTAATTTCTTCTTCTGCTAGAATGCTTGTGATATGGGCTAATGCCCCTACTTTATCTAAAACGTCGACGTATAAGTCGTGATAGGCAGGAATCGCCCCTCTTTTTCGAACTGGTAAAGAGTCACGATATTCTTTCGCATCTGCAAAATAACTTTGTATTTCTCCTGCATCTCCTTTAGAAACCGTCTTATATAGCTCTTCCATTTCTAAAATCCATTCTTCTAATAGTTCCAATAAATGCCCTCGATTTTGCTTTACGATATCACTCCACATTTTCGGACTACTTGATGCAATACGTGTTATATCTTTAAATCCGCCTGCCGCTAGTTGATGAATAAGCGGATTATCACCAGCATGTTTCTCAACTTGTTTTACTAATCCTGCTGCAATTAAATGTGGGAAATGACTAACTATTCCTGTTATATAATCATGTTCTTTTGTATTTAATACAAGAAAATGAGAGCCTGTTCCTTTTAACCATTCTTTCAACTCTTCTACTCGCTCATCTAATACATGATTCATCGGTGTTAAAATGTAAAATGCATTTTCAAATAAATGCGCCTTCGCACTTTCAACTCCTGTTTTGTGAGAACCTGCCATCGGATGTCCGCCGATAAATGAAACTTGCTTTGTTAATAAAGCTTCTGCTTCATTCATGATTG
The DNA here is from genome assembly GCF_038003645.1 of Bacillus sp. FSL E2-0195. Taxonomy (NCBI): domain Bacteria; kingdom Bacillati; phylum Bacillota; class Bacilli; order Caryophanales; family Bacillaceae; genus Bacillus; species Bacillus sp. FSL E2-0195. The sequence continues at coordinate 2,869,657 of NZ_JBBOPN010000001.1, forward strand.
TCCCTTTCGTACTTCCTACATCGGTAACAATGACATCTTCTCGTAAATGAAATGATGCAAGTTTGTGTAACAACTTTTTCGTTTCTTCAACTGGAGAGGCAAATACAATTAAATTTGCCTCCTCACATGCACGCTGTAAATCTACTGCTACTTCATCAACTACATGTAATTCTTTTGCGCGCTCTACTTGCTCTTTAAATATGTCATAACCGATAATCGTTACATCGTGCTCTTTTTTAATCGCTAATGCAAGAGAGCCTCCTATTAATCCAGTACCGATTAATACTACCTTTTTACACATTTGCCTCATCTCGAGACTTACCTTTTTTATTTTCAAAGTGTTGTTTTAACACTGAAATCACTCCTTCATTTTGTTCCCTAGTTCCGATTGTAATACGAACACCATTTGGGAACGGACGAATAATAAACCCTGCATGCGCACAAGCTTCATAAATTTCCCCAGCATCATCTACCGGCAAGAAGATAAAGTTCGTTTGCGACGAATAAAATGGAATTTCATTTTCTGTACAAAAACTCTCGTATTGTTGTAATCCTTCTGTATTAACACGAACTATTTCTTCAATAAACGCTTCATCGTTAAAAGCAATCGTCGCTGCTTTTTGCGCTAATGAAGATACGTTAAATGGCAAACGTACGACATTTAATTTCTCGATTAACTCTTCCTGTCCAATCGCATAACCAACGCGGAAAGAAGCTAATCCGTACGCTTTAGAAAACGTTCTAAGTACAAGAATGTTGTTATGTTTTTCTAGAAGCGGTAATGTCTCAGGGAAATCTTTTGCTGTTACGTATTCATAGTACGCTTCATCAATGACAATTAACGTATTTTCACTAATGCTTTCAATGAATTGAGTCAATTTTCGCTCATTCACATATGTGCCTGTCGGGTTGTTCGGATTACAAATCCATACGATTTTTGTATGTTCATCAACTGCTGAAGAAATTTCATCTAGATCATATACACCGTTCTTTAAAGCAATTTCTTTCACTTCACAGCCTTCAATAATTGCATGATGACGGTACTGAGGGAATGTCGCGCCAGCAGTTACGATATTATCTCCTTTACAGATCACTGCACGACTTATAATTTGAATGACTTCATCAAGTCCACTACCACAAAGCACTTGTTCCATTTGCACTTGTAATTTCTCTGCAATTGTTTGACGGAGTACTTCAGCACCTCCGTCAGGATATAAAGCATGTTCCTGCCACGATTTTTGTAATTCTCCTAAAACACGAGGTGAACAGCCAAATGGATTTTCATTTGATGCTAACTTAACAAATGAATGATTCCCGTATACTTCTTTCATTTGCTCTGGTGATTTACCTGGTTTATACGGTTGTAATGATGATAGTTGATCTTTTACTCGCATGTTAAATCCACCTTTTCATTAAAATTCTTTTGCGTATTTGTTATGTTGCGAAATATTTTGTTTTAGTAATTCCATGCGATCTTTTCCGAATTGCTCGACTAGTGCACCGGCAAGTTCCCATGCAACGACAGCTTCAGCTACAACACCTGCTGCTGGTACTGCACAGCTATCAGATCTCTCAATACTCGCTTGGAACGCTTCTTTCGTATCAATATCTACGCTTGCTAACGGTTTATATAATGTAGGAATTGGCTTCATTACGCCTCTTACGACAATTGGCATACCTGTTGTCATACCGCCTTCTAAACCGCCGGCATTATTCGTATTTCTCGTGTATCCTTTTTCTTCATCCCATAAAATTTCATCGTGCACTTTACTTCCCGGCTGTCTTGCCGCTTCAAAACCAATTCCGATCTCAGCACCTTTAAACGCATTCACACTCATAATAGCACCGGCAAGTTTTGCATCTAATTTGCGGTCGTAATGAACGTAGCTACCAACTCCAATTGGCATTCCTTCTGCAATGACTTCGACAATACCGCCTATAGAATCTCCGCTACTTTTCGCATCATCAATCGCATTCATCATTTCTTGTTCTACTTCTTTATCTAAACATCGAACTGGTGAATTTTCAGTTATCGTTTGAATTTCTTCAATTGGTAAGTTTGAAATACGCTTCGCTTGTACCCCACCAATTTCAAGAACATGTCCTGCGATTTCCACACCTAGTTCTTTCAAAATTTGTTTCGCAACTGCACCAGCAGCAACACGAACTGTCGTTTCTCTTGCAGAAGAGCGCTCTAATACGTTTCTTATATCACGATGGCCGTATTTAATTGCCCCGTTTAAATCCGCATGTCCTGGACGTGGTTTCGTTATAGTACGTTTCATTTCTTTACTTTCTTGCTCCGAAATTGGTTCAGCACCCATTACTTTCGTCCAATGTTTGAAATCATCATTTTTTACGATTAACGTAATTGGTGAACCAAGTGTCATTCCGTGACGTACACCACTTGCAATTTCAACTGTATCTGTTTCAATTTGCATGCGTCTTCCGCGCCCATGCCCTTTTTGTCTTCTTAATAATTCTTTATTAATATGTTCCGCTGTTAATGTTAAACCTGCTGGTACACCTTCTAAAATAACTGTTAACTGCGGCCCATGTGATTCTCCAGCTGTAATGTATCTCATTTCTCTTGCCCCTTTACTATTTTTTTGTACAAAAAAGTCCCTACTGAGCGCTCAGTAGGGACGATGTTTATCGCGGTACCACCCTAGTTGTAGACTTCTTTCGTCTACCTCTCTTCTTCTTTAACGATCGTTTGACCGTCTTTCTCTCCAAAAGTTGGCGGGAAAGATGCTCCAAGGCTGTAATTCATGCTTACCTTTGTACTGATTCACACCGGCCATCAGCTCTCTTTAACAGTGAGATAAGCACTACTGTTTCCTCTTCAGTGCATTTATGATATGGAATTAAGATAATTTATTTTTGAAACCTTTTAACTCATCCATGAATCTATGGAATTCTGGAATATCCATTTGTTGCGCAGAATCTGATAACGCAACTGCTGGGTCTGGATGAACTTCAGCCATTACTGCATCTGCTCCAATTGCAAGTGCTGCTTTCGCTGTTGGTAATAGTAAATCTCTACGTCCAGTTGAATGTGTTACGTCAACGATAACTGGTAAATGTGTTTCTTTCTTTAAAATCGGTACTGCTGAAATATCTAATGTGTTACGTGTCGCTCTCTCGTATGTGCGAATACCGCGCTCACAAAGAATAATTTGGTCATTACCTTGTGCAATAATGTATTCCGCTGCATTAATGAACTCATCAATTGTTGCTGCTAATCCACGTTTTAATAATACTGGCTTATTAACTTTACCTACAGCTCGTAGTAAATCGAAGTTTTGCATGTTACGTGCTCCAACTTGAATTACATCAACGTATTCTAGCGCCATTTCTACGTCATTCGGATTTAAAATTTCACTAATAATCGCTAAGTCGAACTCATCTGCTACTTGTCGTAAAATTTGTAAACCTTCTACTCCTAAACCTTGGAAATCGTATGGAGACGTTCTCGGTTTGAAAGCACCGCCGCGCATTAATTTAAGTCCTTGATCTTTCATCGCTTGCCCTACTTGGCGAACTTGCTCTAAACTTTCTACCGCACAAGGTCCCATGATGAACGTTTGTGTTCCGTTTCCAATCAATTCACCTTTAACATTAACAATTGTATTTTCTTTTTTCTTTTTACGTGAAACTAGTAATGCTTTACGGTTATCATCTTCTTGTAATTCTAAGCTTGCTTTGAAAATCGTTTTGAAAATATGTTGAATCGTTGACGTTTCGAATGGTCCTTCGTTATGCTCTGCAAGCATATCAAGTACTTCACGCTCACGTACTGGATCAAAGCGTTTCGTACCTTGTACTTGTTTTTGCTCCCCAATCTTTTGAACGATTTCACCGCGTTTGTTTAATAGGTGTAATAGTTGTAAGTTAATTTCATCTACCTGTTTACGTAATTGATCTAATTCATGATTTGCCATTTGGAAATCCTCCTCTAATGTTTTAAAAGTATAGTAAGAGAATAAAAAATTCTCTATTTTCTGAACTGGTTAATTATACAAATTTAAAGTGGAATCGATACCTCTTCTTATTTTAAACTAATAATTACCATAAAGACACTAACTACTAGTTAATAAGCCACTTTTTTGTACAAAAAAGCCCTACTGATTCAATCAGTAGGGACGATATTTATCGCGGTACCACCCTAGTTGTAGACTTATTTCGCCTACCTCTCTTCATTGTTAACGATCATCTGACCGTCTTTCCCTTCATAAAGACAATAACTATCTTTACTACGAAAAAGATGCTCCAGGACTGTAATTCGCTCTTGTTTTTGTACTGGTTCACACCAACCACCAGCTCTCTGTTACAGGGAAACAACAACTACTGCTTTTCCTTTCAATGCATGACTATTTTATTTTCAAGTTGGACCACTAAAATACAAAAAGTCCCTACTGAATAAATCAGTAGGGACGATATTTATCGCGGTACCACCCTAGTTGTAGACTATATTTCTGTCTACCTCTCTTCACTGTTAACGATCATTTGACCGCTTTTCCTTCATAAAGACAATAGTATCTTTACTACGAAAAAGATGCTCCAAGACTGTAATTCATGATTATCCCTGTACTGGTTCACACCAACCACCAGCTCTCTGTTACAGTAAGACTAACCACTACTGTGATCTCTTCATTGCACTTTGTTTATTCAAATGTTTTTGAAATTGAATAAGTATGATTCGTATTATAGAACGCTTTTCAAAACACTGTCAATAACTTTTTATATATTTTTTTAAAATTCCACTTCCGCCCTATGATTCCTCTTGTAAATTCTCCGTTACGATTCCGATGCGAATTATTTCATTTTCTATTAAATTTAATACATGTCTTTCTACTTCATACCTGGTTAATAGTTCTTTTACTTGTATGATCTCACTTTCAAGTAAATCGGCTTCTTGACACGTCTGCAGTAAAGTGAAAAACACATTTGCATACAATTCTTTATACGCTTTCATACGCTCTTTCTTTTCAAGTATCTCTATAAACAACTGTTTCATTTCTTCTTGATTAGATTGTCCTTCCACACCTTGAAATTTACTAGAAATAATATTTAATCCTTTTTCTAAAACCTCATCCATGCATAAAACAATACGTAAAAGCATCATATATTCTCTCGTTGTTATTACGCCCATTTTCGGACGTTCTCTTAAAAACACACTAAGCCACGCTGTCCAAAATTTTTGTTGTTCCTTACCACTTAACGTTTTTACGTAGTAGCATAAATACTGCATAAATTTAATTTTATTCTCTTCGTTTTCTTGCATCAAAAGTGGATATAACCAATCTGTTTTTTGCTCCCAATATAATACGCATTTAATAAATACAAAGCTAAGCCATTTTAAAAATGCTTCTCTCGTATATGGATGTAGTGCATCTAAATGTTCTACTGCATACTTAATATATCGTCTTATTTCTGTAAACAAAGGTAGATTAATTTGCGTATAACATAATCCCGCCCACGCATATTTCGTAAGCTCACTTTCTTTCTTTAAATCTAAGTAAGGTAGTACATTTTTCCGACACCATTGCTTCTCAATATGGTATAAAAACGTAATATCTGCTGTTAAACGAGCTAACATAAAGTTCGTTCGTTCCGAAGTAACCCTTACCTGTTCTTCAAATAAAAATAAATATTCATATACATTGCGATCATATAAGTGATCGTACGCTAACAGTTTTAGCAATACAGCTGTCATCTTCCCAACAGGATGCTGTATAGACTCATTGTAAAACTCTTGTTTTCCAATTTTAAAATCTGTTTCCCCTCTCATAACATGTGGAAATACTGAAAAAGCAAAGCGCTTTACAACCCGTATACTGTTTTCTTCTAGCTCTTCTAATCGATTGCTAATTTCATATAGAAAACTACTAATTAGCCAATGAAAAGCAGTATTTCTAATAAATTTCTGCAATAACGGAATGATTTTTTGAATTTGTTCATTCGTCAAATTCCGGTTATTTCGCCACTCTCTTATACACACAAACCATACTTCATTACTAATTTCGTGCACGCCTACTAGTTGATAAGCAAACGAAATACTCCACTCTACATTCAATTTACACGCTTTTGATAACATCTCTAAAAAATGGCGTTGTTCAAAAACACCGTCTCTTGAAAATTGCCGAACTTGCTCCATTATTTCATCGTCTTTCAGCTGTAGTAATCCATCAGCTGTTACATTGCATGTAATACGTTGTTCATTTGCCTCTTTCTTTGGAACACTGTATAGATCTGAAGAAAAATGGGGGTGTTTCTGTTTCATTAGCTCGTATCCTTCCGCCGTACACTTACTATTCGAATCACACGTGAATAGTAAGTCTAATACAAGACAAGCATCAAACGCCCTCTCTTCTGCAAGATACTCTAATACATGTTGAATTACTTCTTCTTTCGTTTCCTCTAAAGCATCTGCGTAATAATTCTTTAAAAGTTGAAACACTTCATGTTTACATGTGAAATCTAACAGAACATCTACATGTAACAACCACTTCAGTTTGTCATCCGCTGTAACGAATACATTATTAATCATTGCTTCAATTGCAATTCGCTTTTGAAGTACACTATCAGTTTCTATCATTTCTGTAATATAATGATTTGCTTTTTTCTCATTGTTTTCACATAAATATGTAAGACACTCTTTTACAATTTGAATTAAAAATGTAAAATCATTTTGCTGTAACTCCTGCTCTGAAATTTCTCTATCTCTTCTTTTCAGTGCATTTTGTCTTAATGACAATAGTTGTATCTTTTCTAACCCCGTAACCATAATCGGATTTGCGTAGTAAGCGATATGTGGTCTCATTTTCTCTTTCCAAATTCGCTCCACATGAGAAAAAATAGGCATCGGTATACGACTCGATTCCTCGAGTTCAATCGACTCTTGCGTATCATTTCCCCATCTTCTTACACGCTTCAATTTAAGTTTCCCATCTAAAATAAACGTTAATAGCAACAAGCCAATTTCTTTATGCTCAGGGAAAGAACATTTTTGCAATAAATATGTGATTATTTCAATAGAGCTACTATCTTTCTCTGCTGTTTCTAATAAAAGCAATGTCCATCTTGCAAACAACAAAGGGTCCATCGTTTCTTTCGTTTCGTTTAAGTAACTACAAATTGTTCGCCACCATAACGGGGATATTTTGGAATGATTTTTAAAAATCAATTGAAATAGTTCTTTTTGATGACTAAATAGAAATTGCTCCACTAACCATTCCGCAAGCAATTCATCTACTTCATCATAATTTGCTGTAAGCAGAAATAAATTTCTTAGTTTCCCTTCTGCTTCAAGCCATTCCACCCATTCATAATCACGAGCAAATTCAACGAAGTACCGAACGGTTTCAATTTTTTTTATTGACTGTTTTATATAGGATAATTGCTCCTGCTCTACTGATGGAGGAACGGTTACAATATCACGAATACGCATTCTTTTCGTAATATAATTATCCCCCATTAATTCCGCCCACCGCTTCACCGCTTTCACAAGCGCCTGATGATTATTTGCTTTATTCGGATACACAATCGGTCTTATCCCTAAATGCTCCCAATGATATGTATTATCACCTTGTGCGACGAAAGCATAACGCCTTGTACTCGGTGGTAAGCCTGTTGCTAAATATTTCATTACAGGATCATTATGACTATACCCAACGAATAAAACAGTGTAATTTGAGAATAGATCAACTAAAAATCGTCTCGCCCACCCTTCTGTTAGGTAAGCCCTTCCAAAATCACCATCCGTTAAAATTAAAGCTTCTTTCTCTTGTTCTACATTCCCATGTATGTAAGCCAACCCTTTAAACGCTCTCCCTGTCGGTAAAGCAGGTGCATAATAAATATTCAGCTCTCTATTCATTTCTGTAATTACAGACGTAAAATGTTGATCAAAGTTTGTCGTTACAATTCGAACATCCGTATCTAACGGAAACAGCCTTGGAATCGCATAGTGTAATGGATTTGGTTTTGATTTTTCTATATTAACGAGGTCTCTTGCAACTTGATGCACATCTTTCGTTTTCGCAATTTTACCGAGATAATAATCGTGGGGTTCTGTCATCTCACGCCTTTCGACATATAAAGCTTTCGAAATTTCATCAACTAAATCATCGAAATTCGGTAAGTTTGATTTCCCCTTCATAGAAACTCCTGCTCCAACGAATAATACTAACTTACCTTGTTCAAGGTGATCGATTAACTCATCTGGAATTTCTACTTCTGAAGTTATCCACATCCCGGATTCCCCCTTACCTAAAAATGTCATACGCTCTCATTTCACTATAACATTTTTTGATTATTTTTTTAATATTTAGATAAAATTTCAGCATGATAAAGTTTTATATAAATTAAACCGTTCCAATGTATGAACTCCTGTATTTATTGTAAAACTATGTATAAATGGGAGGTGTAAATATTGAATGATATTACTGTAATACTTATCAAATTTATATCATGCATCATCGCTTTTAGTATTGGACTAGCTCTATTTTTCCCAGCAACGCTCGTCCAAATCATTTCTTTTAGTCTCTTCGTCACAATCATTTCTTATATGTTTGTTGATAAAATTATTTTAAATCGAATTGGCAATTCCGCTGCCATTATGACGGATTTCTTACTTACGTACTTAAGTGTTTGGATTTTCGGTAATATTTTATTAGACAACTACATGCAAATTGCATGGGGCAGTATCCTTTCTGCCATCGTCTTTACATTATCAGAAGTAATCGTCCATCGCTTTTCTAATTCCCACACAAGGCACAGCAATGATAACATTCGAATTAATCGCCGGTTTGCATATGGTACCGAGTTTGCTGAAGAACAGAATGTGTTGGATAAAGATAAGAAGAAATAACGTTTTCGTGAAGGAGTACCCTTGTTGATAATGTGGTACTCCTTTTTGTTTTTTTGTGATATCAATACGGTGAATGAAATTATATCAACAATTCGACAAGAAATATCGATTTATCGACAACGTTTGATAGCCTATCTTCAAATAAAAAAGCTGCCCCATTAAGAGACAGCAACTTCTGTAATTACGCTTTTACTTTTAAATCTTTTAACGTAATAACATCTGCAAATGATCCAAATACAACATTATGATGTTTTACAATATCTTCAGCGCGTAATACATCTGTGTCAAATGTGCTATGTGCATCACTTACTAATGTTACTTTATACCCTTCACTAAACGCTCTTCGCGTTGTCGTATCAACACAGTACTCTGTTTGCATTCCTGAAATAATAACATGCTCAATCCCTTTTCCTTGTAACACTTCGTTTAAGTTTGTCTTATGGAATGAGTCTGGAGTCGTCTTTTCAACGACAAGCTCCCCTTCTCGCGGAGCAATCGCCGCATGCACTTTCCAGCCATCTGTACCTTTTTCTAACGGATGATCTTTTGGCCCGTTATGTTGTACATAAATAACCGGAATACCATTTGAACGACATTCCCCAATGAGCTCTTGCAACGTTTCTAAAAACTTTTCCCCATTATGTACTGGGATTCCTGCTGTATACATACCCGCTTGCACATCAATAACTAGTAATGCCTTTTTCATTTCACACAGCTCCCTTTATTTTTATAAGCCCCTGCATATTTATTATAATTGTTTATATTCTACCATCCAACAATCTTCTAATTTCCCTTCATGCAGTTCATGTTTCTCTAGTACTTTCACCTTTTTAAACCCGCATTTTTCATAACAGCTTATCGCACGTTCATTATTTACTTTAGGATCCATCGCTATCGCTTCTGCTCCTAAGTTCTCCATTATGTATGTAATTGCTGCTTGAACAAGTTTTGTTCCAATTCCTTTTCCCCAAAAGATCGGTTCACCGATAAATTGGTCCATTCCCCATACATTCTGCGATTCTTCATATCCATATAACGCTTTCCATTCAGAATCAACTGGATACATTTGAATGTAACCGATTGGAACGGCATCAAATTCTATTAAACATCTTTTTTCATGACCGTTTGGATGATGTATAAAATGATCAAGCACCTTTTCTACAGATTGCGGATTATCTCGTCCTTCGTAATACTGCAGGACTTCTGGGTCTGTTAGCCATTTTGAAATGATAGGTGCATCGTTTTTTATTACGTATCTAACTAATAATTTTCCCTTTTGGAATAACATAGGTCACCTCCTTATTAGTTACTCTTATAATAACTTTTCTATATGCGGATAGTAAATTTTTCAAACAGCTTTATTTGCATAATCCCACAATAAGAAATTATTCTGTTCAACCTATACTGAGTATCATAAACTATTATTTAACTAACTAAAAGAATGTTTCCCATAATGAAGTTCTTTTGTAACAGGACCTAAAAAACTAAAACAATTTGGAGATGAGACTTTGAAATCAACATTAATTATTCTTCGAGGAAACTCCGCAAGCGGCAAGACAACTATCGCAAAAGAACTGCAAGAGCATTTCGGGCAAGGAACACTTCTAGTCTCACAAGACGTTGTGCGCAGAGATATGCTAAAAGTTCACGATACAATGGGTAACTTATCTCATGATTTACTATTTGAAATTACGAAGTACGGAAAAGGAAAATGTGAATTTGTTATTTTAGAAGGAATACTAAACAGTCGTAGGTACGGTGAAATGTTAAGAGAATTAATACATTATTTCGAAGGAAACGCTTATACATATTATTTTGACTTATCACTTGAAGAAACGATTAGACGGCATAATACTAGAGAAAAACGACTTGAATTTGGAAAAGATTTATTGAGTAAATGGTATAACCCACACGATACAATTGAGGTTAATAGAGAGACTGTTTTTACAGATGATTTCACGCAAAGAGATATATTTCATGCGATTATTACTGATGTTACGATACAAAAATAAGACTGACTCTTTTTGTCAGTCTTATTTTATTATGTTCCTTGTATTTCAGTTTTCATAACGGAACGATCTTTACATAAGTAATAATATATATTCATCTCACCGAACAGAAAATCAACTACTGAAAATAAGTTCCCGTTCTTCAAGATCTTGTGTAATTGTAGCAACATATTTCATCTCTTTCGAACAAGTTGGACATCCTAAATCTTCTGGAGCATCATCGTATAGGGGCGCTCCTACCAATCTACATACATATTCCGAACCGAATAAGTCAAAAGCTTCCCAGTAACTATCTTCATCAGTAGGTATATCTTCATTTTTCATATTCGTTAGCTTTACATTAGTTTTTGGAAGATTGACCGGTAGCTTATACTCAGCTTCCATAATCCACTCTTCCGTATTGTCTTGTTTTATTATTTGTACCGTTTTGCCCCCATTACTTAATTGAAAATATTGCGGCTCCCACACCATCGCACAATTCAAGCAAGAGATGAATGGTAATACAATCAATTCATCATTTTTAAGTTCAGCAAGTTTCTCATCTTTCAAATCAAAACAAAAAATTTGATGCATTTTCTCACCGCATAACTTACACAATGGTACTTCACAATCTTGACCACCGAAATAATGATTATATGAATCTTTCCCTTCCATTACTCTATACCCTTTTATTCCATCCCAATGTTCGCCATATAATTCCATTGTCATATTCTATCCTCTTCTCGCTTATAAAGGTAATCCTCGATACTAATCTTTTAATAACTTTCGGTACATAAAACATTTTTTATTGTTGCTAATCATCATTTTTCTCATTCTTATCACCGTTATCTTTTTGGTATGAATACGATAATAAAATAATAACAATTTACAAGAAGACTGAGTTCTGTATCCATTCTGACACTATAGGGATTTGGAACGTTATAAACCCTAGTATAAGACTAAATAAAACAATTACTATTTTATGAATATTTTTCTCCTATTTATCTAATTGTATTTTAATAGTGATAGAAGAACAATATGGTTGTCAGAAATACAAATAAGGATTATATAATTCAATAGGGTTACTTTTACTGCTCACGGTACTCAGCAGCAAAATTAAGGTTTTATTCTTTTACATATCCTTCAAATTTTTCCAATGAATAACATTAAGGTAAAAAATAAAAGCCAGTCTCAATAAAGAGAACTGACTTCTATTTGGATAACCATTATTATAAAATTTTTACTTTAACAGTTTGTCTTCCCCAGTTCATAGCTTTACTTTTTGAACCCATTAAAACATCAATACGATTTCCTTTAATAGCACTACCAGTATCACCAGCAATAGCTTCTCCATAACCTTCTACCCATACTTTAGATCCTAATGGGATTACCTTCGGATCTACTGCAATAATTCTCATATTAGGATTTTCCGTTAAATCATGACCCATCGCAGTTAAAACGCGTCCACCATATGTACCATTTTCACTTGGATCAGCAGTATATGCTGTCGCTACTACCGTTAATTCACGTTTAGCAGACTGTGTGTTATTTTTAGATACTTCTTGTGTCTTTGTTGCTTCTTTTGCTTTCGCTTTTTCTATTTCTCGTGCTTGCGCTTCTTCCTTAGCCTTTGCTATTTCCTGCGCTTTTGCTTTTGCTTCTTCTTTAGCTTTTTCTATTTCTCGTGCTTTTGCTTCTTCCTTAGCCTTTGCTATTTCTTGTGCTTTTGCTTTTTCCATTTCTCGTACTTTTGCTTCTTCTTTAGCTTTTGCTATTTCTTGCGCTTTCGCTTCTTCTTTTACTTTTTCTATTTCTTGTGCTTTTGCTTCTTCCTTAGCTTTTGCTATTTCTTGCGCTTTCGCTTCTTCTTTTACTTTTTCTATTTCTTGTGCTTTTGCTTCTTCCTTAGCCTTTGCTATTTCTTGCGCTTTTGCTTCTTCCTTAGCCTTTGCTATTTCTTGTGCTTTTGCTTTTGCTTTTGCTTTTTCCATTTCTCGTACTTTTGCTTCTTCCTTAGCTTTTGCTATTTCTTGCGCTTTCGCTTCTTCTTTTACTTTTTCTATTTCTTGTACTTTTGCTTCTTCCTTGGTCTTTGCTATTTCTTCTGCTTTCATTTCTTCCTTAACTTTTACTCTCTCTGTTACTTTCGCTTCTTCTTTAGGCTTTACTATTTCTTCTGCTTTCGTTTCTTCCTTAACTTTTACTCTCTCTGTTACTTTCGCTTCTTCTTTAGGCTTTACTATTTCTTCTGCTTTCGTTTCTTTCTGCTCTTTTGTTGTTTCTTTCGCTTTTGCTATTTCTTGTACTTTTGCTTCTTTCTGCGTTTTTACTTCTTCCTTTGCTTTAACTGCTTTTTGTACTTTCGCTACTCGCTTCGTTTTCTCTTCCGCTTTCTTTTCAATTGGTGCTGTACTTGATAGGAAAGAAACATTTGCATAAGCTGTTTTTCCTTTATACTCAAATTGCAGCCATCCATCTTTTACTTGATGTGTTGATTCAATTACATCATCTTGTTTCAGTCTGCCAAGAATTTCTGATTCTGTGTTTGCTTCAGTACGTACATTTAATAGGTTTGCTGTTACATGATAAATATCTTTTGTATACTCCGAACTTACAAACAATTCTTTACCATTTAAATCAATTTTTGACCATCCTTCTTCAGTATGTATGACCTTTAACTTTTGTCCTTCTTTTACTTTTTCGACAATTTTTGATTCCGTAGTTGGCTTTTCACGTACGTTAAGTACATCCGCTGTTACGATAGTTTCTGCGATAGCAGATGTGGTAAAAGCCCCCAATCCAAGAACTGTTGCTGTTGCTGCGCCAATTATTTTTTTCATATTAGCCTCCATTGCGTTTTTTTGAGTTCTATCAAATGCTTCCATAAAATTAGGGAATTCCACAGAGTATCAAAACATTTGTAACAGTATATTAATACCACTTAATATACTGTTTTTAAAACTTTCTACTCCAATATTATCAAATTTTCATTTCTAATTCTATACATTATAAATCTACTTATCTTCTATAAACTCTTCATGACCTTCTACTTCACACTAGATAGTTGTCGCAATTCCTGCCAAAAATAAACTTACAATTGCTAAAAATGGCGTTCCAGCTATTGCACCTCTTAAGTGAAACTTATAGTCTTTATATCCTTTCATTTCCTCAGTACTAGGAATAACAACAAATCTTGGAGTAATCCAGCAAAATATAAGCCAATCGATTATTAATAAATCTACTAAATTGAAAATCATTACAATCCCAAAAGTATGTAAATAGGCCTCAATATACAATAATTCCCCATGGTGATGTAGTATATATGTAGAAACTAAAGGCGTTCCGAAGAGAATAATATTGTAAATAATTCCGAAATAAAACGTTTGTTTTTTTTCATTTATCGATTTTGGCAAAACTACTTTTTGAATATCTTTCGGATAATCATTTAACCAAAGGCGAGGATTATAATACGTAGACCCTAATATCATAATAGACAGTATAAAAGACATGGAAATACCGACAATCACCATTTGTTCAAATTGCCCCACAAATGTCCCTCCTTATTTGAAATTTTGACGTACGTAATTCACTTAATTAGACATTGTATGCATGTTATGACTTAAAAATTATCTAATACCATTAATAAAATTTTTTCATTACAATCCGCTTTTTCCTAACGTCCATTCTTATTTCTTGCAATATGCATGCAAATTTAATAAAGTGAACATCTAATTAGTGTTGTTGAATTTCGCTAATTATTACAGAGTACATATTTTTTAATTTACATAAAGAATGGGTTAGTGAAACGAATGAAAATCGAACATATAGCAATTTGGGTAAATGATTTAGAATTAATGCGTACTTTCTATACAAAGTACTTTAACGGTAAAGCAAACTCTTTATATCATAATGAAGCGAAACACTTTGAATCTTATTTTATTACGTTCGAATCTGGAGCGCGCCTTGAAATTATGCGTAAGAAAGGCATAGAAAACGAGCCTAACCTAAATATCACTGGCTATGCACACATGGCTTTCTCTGTTGGTAGTGAAGAACGTGTAAATGAACTAACAAAAACGTTAAAAGAAGCTGGTTCTCCTTTATTAAATGGACCACGTTTCACTGGAGATGGCTATTACGAAAGTGTAATTAGTGATCCGGAAGGCAATCAAATAGAGATCACTATTTAACTATCGTTTATCTTTTCTGAAGAACTAATAAAAATTCGTTTGGAGGAACCCTATGCATAAACTGCATTTCAAAAAATTTGAAGCAACAGATTTTAGTCCATATTTCCAGCTCGTATCAAATGAAAGAGTGATGGCACAAATTACAGAGCGTGCTATTCCGCTAGAAGAGGCACAAAACGACTATGAAAAATTGTTAAGGCGCAATGAAAAGCATAAACTGTTTGGGTCTTATAAAGTTTATGACAGTGCAACAAATGAATTTATCGGCCTTGGACATGTAACAGTGAATGAAGATAATGTAAAAGAAGCTGAAATTGGGTATATGATTTTGCCAGAGCACTGGGGAAAAAGATATGGTAGTTATATCGCAAGAGAATTAATTGAAATAGCGAAGCAGACAGATGTAAGCGTACTAAAAGCAATTATCGATCCGAGCAATACCCCCTCTCGGAAGATTTTACTAAACGTTGGTTTTACATCTGAAAAAGTTTGCGAGATTGATGGATTGCCTGGGGAGATTTTGAGTACATATATTTAACTATATAAAAAGGCAATGCTACATTTGAACTAACCGTAGCATTGCCTTTATCTTTTTTTATTATAAAAGTCCCATTTTCACCTTAATACGAACTACATCACTATTTCTTTATCTCGTCTACTACACTTTGAACTAAAGAGATAAGAGCTTTCTTTGTATCCTCATCTGTTACTTTTGCATCATCACTAAATTTAGTTCGCACAGATGGGATTAATAACGAGCCATTTTGAACGACAATTGTATCTAGCATACCTAGTGTAAGTAATAAAGATTCATGGGCTTTATCCCCTCCCGCAATTGATGGTGAAGCTGTTATAATAGCCACTGGCTTTTTATAAAGTTCCGCTGATGAAACAAGCCATTCTAAAGCATTCTTCAAAACTCCTGGAATACTTTTTGCATACTCTGGTGTACAAATAATAAGTGCATGTGCTTCACTTAATGTCTTTCGAAATTCTTCAACAACAACCGGTGCTCCAACTCGATCTACATCCGGATTAAAATGAGGTAGTTCCTCTATCCCATTATAAATAGTGTAATCTATACCTTCTGGAATAAATGCTGCTAAAGTTTTTAATATGTTTGTGTTGGATGATCCTTCCCTAATACTTCCTGAAATCGCTATGATTTTTTTGTGTATACTCATATGATCCCCTCCTACAAACATCATACTTATGCAGTCAGAGAAAAATCAAAAATATTGAACTATTTAACAAGCTGTACATTCATCAATTTTGACATCTTGCTTTTGATTCCCTAATAAAAATACTACTGTCTATAAATATCTTTACTTGTTAATTTATAAATAACTCGAAAGGTTTCTTGGTCTCCAGACTCCATTTTATACAGCCATTCTTTTAATTCTACTTCATCCAAAATTACGTTACCCTCTCATGAGCTTTCACACTATATTCGCCCGTTTCTCACAAAAGGTTCATTTTACATGAAAATTTATTTATTACAATGAAAATATACTATATATTTTACAGAAAGGAGGATTCGTATAATGAACAAAGAAGACAAACTTTATGCTGAAAATGTATTAAAACATCTCTTCATAGGAGCACAAGTTGATGGATTGCAATTTGGTATTTCTCCAACAACTATAAAAATTCATTTTACAAATTTTGAAGCTGCAGTTGATTATGATGGGCAATTATATATCAACATCGAATCGAAATGGTTTTTATTTCATACTCCACCAGAAAAGTACCCTTCTAATGAGGATGAATTTGACGATTATACTGAGGAGGAAGAATATAAGAGAATTTTTGATGTAAGAAGACAAAAAGTTACAAACATACAACTTGCTAATGAATCTCCGCATTTATTTATAACATTTGAGAACGGGCAAATCATGTTTGTAAATGGGTTTCATGACTATTATGAATGCTGGCAAGCTGGGGTCCAATTTGATGATTGGCTTGTAGTTGCTGCACCTGGGAATGAAATCGCTACTTGGACTCCCGATGAATTTACTAATAAATAAGCCGTCAGAAATCACAATAGAAAAAGTATATCTTGCACAAGGGGAAACAGATTTACGTAAATCAATTGATGGACTAGCGACTGTTGTAAAAGAAGAATTTGAAATTTAAAATCACCCCGTTTTAACAGGAAAAAGTGGCATTTTTACTATTTCTAATGTTCGCTAATGCTTATTGCGTGATTTGGTTTCATTGCTACACAAACCCCAATACCCACTCTTAACTTGATGGGCATGTATAGTGCCCCCTATTAGCATCAACGAGAAGGAATAGACCTTGTAAAAAACATTTATAATTCCACTGATACGCAGAAAAATAAAAAGAGAATAATTCAGAAATTCCCTATGAATCATTCTCTTTTTATTTTCATATTTTAACATGCTGGATATGCATTAGAACCCAAATAACGTTCTTTTATAAGTTGACGATGATGAAGCTCATGACCAGCAATAATGTTTGCTAATGCAAGAACTGTGACTTCAGAATTGTTCGCAATTCCCCTTTGTAACCAAGCTTCTTTATCTAAACTTTTAAGCAAATGCATAGTAGATTGGCGAACAACTGTTAAATTCTCAAGAAGATCTTGCATAGATTGCTTATCAAAATCTGCTCTAAGAACATACATATCATCGTTATATCCAGGAAGTTCTGCTGTCTCGCCTCTTGCTATGGAAAGCAATCGATACGCCATGATACGTTCAGTATCCGCAATATGACCGATTACTTCTTTTATACTCCATTTATTAGGAGCATATCTAAAATGTCCCTCACTATCAGAAATATCCTTCAATAAAAGATTCGTTTCCTTCATTTGTTGCTCTAGAATATGTATGATATCTCCATCTGGTATTAAGTTTATGTACGTTGAATAATACGGGTTATATTCATTTGCCTCTGGTCTCTTTTGCATGCTTATCATCCTTTTTATTTTATCCTTATATACAACTTATCATAAATTATTATCATATTAATCAAAAAAATTAATTTTAAAACAAAATGTCCCCATCCTATATAGGATTACATTAACAAAGCGGCTTATCCCCAAGCCCCCAACTAAACCATCTCCCATGCCCTTCCGTTTCCCCAACAGTTTCACAATATTCGTTTCCGTTAATATAATAATCAATATGAAGGTCACGGTCCCACATGTTGTTATATAGGTGGAATACATCACGTTTTGCACCTATTTCTTTAATTTGTTTTTCTAGCTTATGTTTTACATTTTCAGGTATTTGATTTGCGACGTGTGTATGGAAAATGCAGATTACAGCATCTTCCCTTATTTGATTTGCAATGGCTGGAAGAAGTGCTACACCGTCCCCTTCAATTAATTGTACTGATTTTTCTTTTACAAGCGTTGCTGCTTGATCGAATAGTTCAAGTCTTTCTTTATGTTCTGGCCAAATAAGCGCGCGTAACCATAAATAATCTTCTTCATCATTTAAATTATTCACATGTAAATCTAGTCCGATTCTTTCCATAACAGGTGGACTTTGTTCTAAAAAGGAGGGCTTCTTCTCCCCTTTTATTTCTGATTGTAAATGAACATTTGATTGTCTATTTCCATACATTTCTTCCGTTCCATATGAATAACGATATTGATCCCAAAATAGTTGTAATCCCGCACTTGTACCAATTTCTATTAACGCCAATGGTTTGTTCACTTTATTAAATATGTAACAGAAACTTGGATATAAATAGGCACATCGTCTTACTTCATTCGTTTGAACAAGTTTCGTTTGTAATAAAGAGATAATTTCTTCTCGATATACATGGCAAAAATCTTTAAATTGGTAAAAGGCATTTTCAAAATTTATATCAGCATTTTCAACTAAACTTTGATAATAGTTTTTTAAACTGTGCTCTTTTCCTTTTAACAATAAATAATGGACTGCACCTAATAATAAGTTTGGGACTGGTTGACCAGGTTGTGCGTAGGAAGCTAACGTAAGAACTTCCTCATCTTCAGAAATTTTTATTGATAAATATTCGTATAAGTCACTAGATCCTTTACATTCATTCACAGAAAAATTCCGAAATAAGTTTGCGACTTGTTCTTTTGTAAGCATTGGTATCCCTCCTTAATTATTTTCAGAATAATCTTATCATTTATTTGTTATTTACTCTATTTTTTCAAATTAGATGTCACGAAAATAGAATTTTACTAGTTTCCAAAGATAAAACATAAAAATAGAAGTTTTTTTGACATAACATCAAACTGGAATTCTTCTCCAAATCCCGCTTTACTACTATGCTTTTTACCCTTATGACAGAAGAATTCTATGAAATAAAACGTTAAATAGTTTAAAATTATCAGATAACACTAGATATTTTAGTCTATTAATTATTATAATAGACTATGAGATGGTTATATAATTGAGACAAAAAAGGTAAGTACCTAGGTGGGGCCTAGGCGGTGTTTTCTTTTTACGGCTTAGATATAAAAAACACCTACTCTTTTTTGCCAATATAGGGGATGGAGAGATTATCATGAGCAACATGCAGCAAAAAACAGACGTTATCTTAATTGGCGCAGGAATTATGAGCGCAACGTTAGGATCATTACTTAAAGAATTGGCACCTGAATGGGAAATTAAAGTATTTGAAAAACTCGCTAATGCCGGAGAAGAAAGTTCTAACGAATGGAATAATGCTGGTACAGGACATTCTGCGCTATGTGAGCTTAACTATACATCCGAAAAATCTGACGGGTCTATAGATATTGGTAAAGCTGTAAAAGTAAATGAGCAATTTCAACTTTCAAGACAATTTTGGGCTTATCTTGTAAAAAGAAACTTAATTCGTAATCCACAAGATTTTATTATGCCACTACCTCATATGAGTTTGGTGCAAGGGGAAAAAAATGTAGAGTTTCTAAAAAAACGTTTTGAAGCGCTTTCAAAAAACGCTCTATTCCAAGGAATGGAATTTTCTGATGCACCTGACACATTAAAAAAATGGCTTCCACTCATTATGGAAGGTCGTAATTCTAATGAACCTATGGCTGCAACGAAGATTGACTCTGGAACAGATGTTAACTTCGGTGCGTTAACGCGCATGTTATTTGATTACTTAAAAACTAAAAATGTTGAGCTAAACTACAAACATAGTGTTGAAAATATTAAACGCACGAAGAATGGTTTGTGGGAAGTAAAAGTACATGATATGAATAGTGGCAAAATTGAACATCATACTGCGAAATTCGTCTTTATCGGCGGCGGTGGTGGTAGTCTACCTCTACTTCAAAAGACTGGTATTCCTGAGTCAAAACATATTGGAGGATTCCCAGTAAGTGGACTATTTATGGTATGTAAAAACCCAAAAGTTGTAGAGCAGCATCATGCAAAAGTATACGGAAAAGCTAAAGTTGGTGCTCCACCAATGTCTGTACCTCACCTTGATACGAGATATATAGACAATAAAAAAGCTTTACTGTTTGGACCATTTGCAGGCTTCTCACCTAAATTCTTAAAAACTGGCTCAAACCTTGATTTAATTGGTTCTGTAAAACCGAATAACGTCTTAACGATGTTAGCAGCCGGTGTAAAAGAAATGGGATTAACAAAATACTTAATCCAACAAGTTATGTTATCACACGAAAAGCGTATGGAAGAATTACGTGAGTTTATTCCGAACGCTAAAAGTGAAGATTGGGATACTGTCGTTGCTGGACAACGTGTGCAGGTAATTAAAGATACTGATGCAGGTGGTAAAGGAACACTTCAATTTGGTACAGAAGTTGTTAGTGCAAATGACGGATCAATCGCTGCGTTACTTGGTGCTTCTCCAGGTGCTTCTACTGCGGTTCACGTTATGCTTGAAGTATTAGAAAAATGCTTCCCAGAACGTATACTAGAATGGGAGCCAAAGATAAAAGAAATGGTCCCTTCTTACGGCGTGTCACTTACGGAAAATCCAAGACTGTTCCAAGAGCTTCACGCTTCAACAGGGCGCACACTTGGGTTAAATGAAAAAGAAGCTGTTCACAATTAATGAATAGATTAAAAAAACGACATAATAAAAACGTCCGATATATTCGGACGTTTTTATTATGTCTGACGAAGAAATATAGTGACTAAAATTATATCAGCGATTCGACAAGAAATGAAAAATCTCCGTTAACTCTCAACTAGAAATTATATTTATCAATATTATCCTTCATAAATACAACTCGTTCAGGAAGTACGATAATACCGTTTCCTTCTGCCTCATAGTCATACCCTTGAATAGAGTTTGGTTCTACTTTCACTTTGCCGATTCCTTTTACTTCGAAGCTATCCCCTACTTTTAATTTTTTCCCTTTTACAACAATTTCATTTGCGACATACGTTGCGAGTGCACCTTGTTGTTTTACATCCCATAATCCAAATTGTTGTACCGTTCCTCGTTTTACATAATCACGCATAACGTTCGGTGTCGAAAAACCAGTTACGACTACTTTTTTATCCATTTTCAAATCTTCAGCTGCTTGCGCCATCGCTGGAAGTGCTGTTGCATCTGGACATATTACTGCGTTAATATCTGGATACGTTTTTAAAATACTCTCTCCTACTGATAAAGATTTTTGCGCATTATTTTCACCATATTGCGTCGTTACAATTTCCCAATTCGGATATTTCTCTTTAATAATCTCTTTTGCCTTCGTTACCCATTGATTTTGATCTGTTACAGTCGGGCTTGAATAAAAGAATGCTACTTTTCCTTTATCTCCAATTTGCTTCGAAGTCATTTCAATTAATAAGTTTGCAAGTTGGTCTGGTGTACCTTGGCTAATATAAAACGAACGGTCTTTCGGATTCACATCAGAATCCCACGTTAATACTGTCATTCCTTTTTTCTTTGCACGTTGTAATGATTGCGAGAGACCATCAACTGACGTAGATGAAACCATAATCGCATCATAGTTTTGGTTAATAAAATTGTTTATATATTTTACTTGCCCGGATACACTTGCCTCAGACGGTCCATCGTACTTCACTTGTACACCTAACTTATCTCCCATCTCTTTTGCACCTTCACCGCCTGATGTGAAGAAGCCAACTCCCGTTAATTTCGGAATGAACGCAAATTTTACATCATCTACTTTTTTCTTATCCGCTGTTTGGCTAGAACAAGCAATTAAACCGATTAAACAAATACACATAATCATAACAATCCCCAATTTTCTCTTCATGACATTTCCCCCTTATGCAAATCCCTTCTTTTCCCCGTGGTGAATCGTTGTAATTTGAAATGTCTCATAATAACAGAAATAATAAGGATAATACCTATTACTACATTTGATTGTTCATTCGTTAAGCCCGTCATTTGCAAACCGTACTGCATGAGTCCTATAAAAATACTTGCTAGTACCGTCCCAATAACACTCCCTTTTCCGCCCGTAATGAGTGTGCCGCCTAATACAACTGCCGTAATAACTGGCAAAATCGTTTCACTTCCAATATCAGCACGAGCAGAACCAAAATAAGCTGTTAAGAAAGCTCCTCCTAATCCACCTCCTACCCCAGAAAGTACGTAAGCAATAATCACCACTTTCTTCGTTCGAATACCGGAATATTTCGCCGTACTTTCATTTACGCCAGTTAATTTTGCGTAGCGACCATATGTTGTACGGTGAAACAATATCGTAAATACTATCGTTAAAATGACAAGGAGCCATAATAGATTAGGTATACCGATAAAACTACCATTTGCCAGTTGCACATACGAATCTGGTAAACCACTTATTCCTTCATAGCCCGCTGCACCCGAACCACCTGAAATAACAAGGGCGATTCCCGCATATAAAAACATCGTTCCAAGTGTAACAACAAGAGGTTCTACATCTGTCATTTTTATAATAAGTCCATTTAATCCGCCCGCTATACAACTTACTACGAGCGCAATGATAACAGCCAACAGTATAGGCATGCCATTCATCCAAAGTACTCCGATAAGAATCGAAGTAAGCCCCATAATAGATCCTACTGAAACATCAATTCCACCAGTTACAATGACAAATGTCATCGGAATAGCCGCGATTGAAATAATGAGGAAATCGTTCATACTAAAAAGGAGGTTACTAATGTTTAAGAAATCACTATTTATGAAACTAAAGAGAATGAATTCTACGAGAAGCAATATGAGAAGAACCCCTTCCCATCTATACAAGCTACGTATTCCTTTCATAGATTCACCCTCCTTTCTTCTAATTGCCGGAGTTTCTTCCATTTTTTTAAGACACTATCTAATACGATGATGAGTAGAAGTAAAAATCCTGAAATAGCACTATTCCAAAATGCAGGTATTTTTAAAAAGACGAGTGAACTGCTTATCACTTCTAAGAAGAATGCACCTAATGCCGCTCCAAATATAGAGCCTGTTCCTCCTTTTAAATGAATACCACCTAAAACAGCAGCGGCGATAACTTGCAATTCTATTCCTGTACCTGTTTGATTTGGAACGAATCCAATATTCATTACGAATATACATCCAGCGAGCCCAGCGCTTATGCCTGATATGATAAACGCGTATATTTTCACTTTATCTACATGTATTCCAATAAGCCTTGCACCATCTTCATTATCACCGACCGCATAAAAATATCTTCCAATTTGAACTTTCATTAAAAAGAAATATAGTAGTAGTAATATGATAAGAACGGTCCATACCGTTATCGGAAGGCCTAACATCATAATAGAAGCAATTTGTTTATACTCATTCGGAATATCTTCAATCCACTTTCCGCCCGTAAATATTAACATTGCACCTCTAATAATACCGAGCATTCCTAATGTCATAATGATAGCTGGCACTCGAAATTTCGTAACGCCAATTCCGTTTACCATACCAATAAGAGCACCAAATATAATTGCCGCAAATATCGAAATAAAGGCACTGTATCCATCTGTTAACAACATCCCGCAAACCGCAGCGCTTAATCCCATAATAGACCCTACTGATACATCTATATTTTTCGTAAACAATACGAAAGATTGACCAATTGCCAAAACAACTAAAATAACGCTTGATTTCATAATTAAAGATAAAGAGCTAAACTGCACAAAACTCGGATTCATTACTCCAACGAAGGCTATGTAAAAAAGTAATAAAATAATAATAGACGTCTCATGCATTTTAAATAAACGTTTCACTCCGTTACACCTCTCTTTCCTCCGTACGCAAGGCGTGTAACTTCATCAATACAAATTTCCTTCTTCTCTAAATGAGAGACGAATTCTCCGTTTCTCATCACATATACCCGATTCGCTAATTGAACAATTTCTTCTACATCTGAAGAGATTAATATGATCGCAAGTCCCTCTCTCTTCAAACTTTGTATCGTTTCGTATACTTCTAGTCTTGCTTTCGCATCAATACCGCGGGTCGGTTCATCAAGAATAATCACTTTCGGATTACATGCAAGATATTTTGCTAGCACGACCTTCTGTTGGTTCCCACCTGATAAAGACGTCATTTTCTCATTCATATGAGGGACAACAATTCGAAACTGTTTTATATACAACTCTGATAAAGCGCTTTCTTTTTTGTTGTTTAAAAAGAAGCTACTCATACTGTTTAAAGATGCAGATGTTATATTTTCCTTAACAGACGCAATTGAAAATATACCATTCCCTGCCCGGTCCTCCGGTACATACACCATACCTTCCTTTATTCGCTTATGTACCGAATACTTCGTAATGGATGTTCCCTCTAATAAAACGGAACCTGATTTCAAAGGCATTAATCCAAATATTGATTCAGCTAATTCAGTCCTACCTGATCCGACAATACCTGAAATCCCGACAATTTCTCCAGCGTGTACAGTTAATGATACATTTTGAAAAGCATAACTAGACGCATTCATGACATCTAATACTTTTTCCGAATGCTCTATTTCTTCTTGCGCGATTTCTTTCTTCTCCTCAAGTTTATAATCTTTCGGTAATAACCCCTCCATTAGCATGTCATATGTATAGCTTGATACATCCCCTTGACTTACAATCATACCGTCACGCAAAATTGCTACTTTATTTGCAATTTCAAAGATTTCTGGAAAACGATGCGTAATGTATATCATGCCAATTCCTTTTTCTCTTAAGCTTTTTATCAACACAAAAAGACTCTTAATTTCGTGAGTTGTTAATGTCGATGTTGGCTCATCTAAAATAAGAATCTCAGCTTCCCTTATTAATCCCCTCAATATTTCTACTAATTGTTGCTGGGCAATGGATAACGATAACCCTAGCTTATGAAGTTGAATGTTCCAACCTAAGCCCTCTAGCAACTTATTAATTTTATTTCGAAGTTCTTTCTTTTTCGCTTTCATTCCGATACAAATGTTCTCTTCAATTGTCATATGCGGAAAGATGAGTGGCTCTTGTGGTATTAAATATATGCTATGTTGATGTGCTTCTGCTGTGTTTGAAAACTGTTGTACTTTCCCTTTCACATACATCTTGCCAGCATCGTATGAATACAAGCCCGTTAATATTTTCATTAACGTTGATTTCCCAGCACCATTCCCTCCGACTAAAGCGTATACATCTCCAGGCTCTAATTGTAAATTCACTTCTTTTAATACGAGTTGATCTGCAAATGATTTACTCATCTTTGTAACTTGTAATAAGGGCACGTTCTCCACATGTTGTCACCTGCCTTTATGCAGAACATTTTTTGAGAAAATGATTTTTTGTTCTACTTGTTTTGTAGCATTGTATATTTCTTTTTTCATATCTAGAACACTTTTTTCACTGGACTATTTATCGCTTCAACTGGAATAAACAAAATAACGAACACATATGTTTAAGCAGTGGTCAATTGTTGAAAGGGATGAAGAGCATGTCACAGCTGAACTTTGAAGACAATTTGTTAACAAAAGTAGCTTGGTACTATTATAAAGATCAATTAACCCAGCAAGAAATTGCTTCACTTCTTCACATTTCAAGAAATAAAGTCGTTCGGTTGTTAGATAAAGCACGGACGGAAGGTGTCGTCACATTTCACGTAAAAGGTACTGGTTTGCACTGTTTAAGCATCGAACGTGATCTTATGAAAAAATTCCATCTAAAAGATGCTTTCGTTATTCCAACGCCAACTGAGGATTATGCATTTTCACTCGGAAAAGCTGCCGCACAATATTTAGAAACTCAATTGCAACAAGGTGATTTACTTGGGATTGGCTGGGGAGAGACGATAAGTAAAATGCTAGAAAACATTCATTTTGATAGCTCTATGAGTCTTTCAATCGTTACTCTTACAGGAGGCGTAAATCACTATATTCCAAGAAATCAAAGCTATTTAAACTACATGCAAGGCGATCTTCATATTATTCCTACCCCTTTTCTAACATCTACAAACGAAATGACACAAATTATTCTATCTGAACCGAGCGTGAAAGATATGCTTCACGTCGCTTCACTCGCTCATACAGCAGTAGTTGGCATTGGCAGCTTATCTCAAGACGCCACAATTGTGAAAGAAGAAAAATTAACACTACGTGAAATGACTTATATACGTAGTCAAAACGGGGTTGGAGATATTTTAGGGCAATTTTATAATACTGACGGAAAACAATTAGAACTTCCCCATCATAACCGTCTTATCGGCACACCACTCTCTGTTCTTCAAAATATGAAACATGTCGTTGGTGTAGCTGGCGGTACGGAAAAGATAGCTGCAATTTACGGCGCCTTAAAAGGAAAGTTCATTCATACATTAATTACCGATGAAGAAACTGCCCTCTCCTTATTAAGAAAGGAAGGTGACTCTCAATGTCTACTCTATTAGCTTACGACGCTGGTACAGGGAGCATTCGAGCAGTTCTTTTTGATTTAAACGGTAATCAACTTGCTGTTAGTCAAAAAGAATGGATTCATAAATCAGATAGTCGTTACCCTGGTTCTATGAATTTTGATGTAACTGAAAACTGGCAGCTCGTTCAACAATGTACGAAAGAGGTTCTTCAAAAAAGTAATACGTCCTCCTCTTCTATTAAAGGTATTAGTGCAACGAGTATGCGTGAAGGCTTTGTTTTATACGATAAAAACGGGCAGGAAATATGGGCTTGTGCAAATGTTGATGGCCGCGCGTCAGCGGAAGTTAGTGAACTAAAACAAATTCGTTCCGAAATTGAAAAGGATTTATATAAAAAATCCGGTCAAACTTTTTCATTAGGTGCTTTACCTCGCTTACTTTGGATTAAAAAACATGAACCAGACGTGTACAGGAGCATTCATTCTTTCACGATGTTAAACGATTGGATTTTATATAAATTGTGCGGCGTACTACAAATTGATCCTTCAAACGGATGTACGTCCGGTATATTCGATTTACAAAATAGAGCTTGGGATAACTGGGTTGCTGAGCAATGCGGTCTTACTCTAGCCTTTTCTCCAAAAGTAAATGAAGCTGGTACAGTTATCGGGAATATCACAAAACGAAGTGCTGAGTTAACAGGATTACATGAAGGAACACCGGTCGTTGCTGGCGGCGGAGATGCACAAATGGCATCGCTTGGAACTGGAGTTGTAAAGCCTGAACAAACATTTATATGCGGAGGCAGTTTTTGGCAACAAGAAGTAAATATAACAAAACCAGAAACTGATCCAAATGCGGCGATTCGTGTTAATTGCCACGTCATTCCTAACCTATGGCAATACGAAACAATTGCTTTCTTCCCTGGCCTTGTTATGAGGTGGTTTCGAGATGCCTTTTGCCATGAAGAAAAACGGCTCGCTGAAAAACTCGGTGTAGATGCTTATGAATTACTAGAAGAACAAGCGAAAGAAGTTCCTGTAGGCTCACATGGCATAATCCCCTCTTTTTCAAATGTAATGAATTATATTTCTTGGCGACATGCTGCACCATCCTTTTTAAATTTGAGCTTAGATGCTGATAAATGTGGGAAGAAAGAAATGTTCCGGGCAATAGAAGAAAATGCCGCCTTCGTTACATTCGGCAACTTGAAATTAATAGAGGCTCTCACAGGTAACTTTCCTTCTGAAGTGATTTTTGCTGGTGGCGCTGCTAAAGGAAAACTTTGGCCGCAAATTCTTTCAGACGTTCTTGGAATCCCAGTGAAAGTACCAGTTGTAAAAGAAGCGGCAGCTTTAGGAACTGCAATTGCTGCTGGGATTGGTGCTGGCATATATTCATCTATGGCAGCGACTGCCGAACAGTTTGTACAGTGGGAAAAAACATTTGAGCCAGTCACTGAAAATCATGAACTATATAAGGAATTCTATGAAACATGGAAAACTGTGTATAACAGTCAGCTCGCTTTAGCCGATAAAGGGCTTACCTCACATATGTGGATTGCACCCGGTGCTCTGTAACACATTACATAAAGGAGTGAAATGTATGTTAAAAGCGAATGAAAATGATTTCTCCTATCGCTTCGGTGATAACGGGCCTAAATATTTAATACAAGGTCCAAATATCGATCTTGGCCTAGTCGTGATTCAGCCTGGGCAAGAGTTTCAAAATCACTATCATACAACGTGCGAAGAGGTCTTCTATGCGTTAGAAGGCGAAATAGATTTCTATGTGAATAACGAGAGAGTTCCGATCAAACAAGGGGATGTCTTGCAAGTTCGACCTCATGAATCCCATTATCTTATTAACCATTCTGATAAGCCTTTTAAAGCTGTTTTTATAAAGTCACCACATTTACCAAATAAAGATACTGTACAAACTGAAAATCCAACATTAACGAAGGAGTGATTCCTAATGACTTGGGGATTTAAAAATCGATTAAACACAATTTTACCTGACGGCAGAGCGGTTATGTTAGCGATAGATCACGGCTACTTTTTAGGGCCAATTCACGGACTTGAACAACCGTTAGAAACAGTTAAAAACTTGCTTCCATATACTGATTCCCTCTTTTTAACACGAGGCGTATTAAGTTCCTGTATTCCTGAAAACTGCAACACACCGATGGTTATGCGTGTATCAGGCGGGGCAACTGTAGTAGGCAAAGATTTAGCGAATGAAACAATTGTTACACCTGTGAAAGAAGCAGTAAAACAAAACGCAATTGGCGTCGGCGTTTCTGTCTTTGTTGGATCAGACTATGAAACACAAACTGTTTCAAATCTCGCAAACGTAGTCTCTGAAGCTCACGATTACGGCCTGCCAGTACTCGGTATTACCGCCGTTGCGAAAGAACTACAAAAACGTGAAGCTCGCTTTCTAGCACTCGCCTCCCGCGTATGTGTTGAAATGGGAGCTGATATTATTAAAACGTACTACTGCGAAGGATTCGAAAAAATCACAAGCACATGCCCTGCTCCAGTCGTAATCGCGGGCGGACCGAAACTAGATTCAATCGAAGACGCATTAAACATTACGTACAATGCGCTGCAAGAAGGCGCAATCGGAGTAGACATGGGCCGAAACATATGGCAATCCGAACATCCAACTGCGATGATTCAAGCGATTCATGGCATTGTAAAAAATAGATTGAATGTGAAAGAGGCGCTGGAACTATATAATGATGTGAAAAATTAATGTGAAAAGATGGACTATTTATTATAACGGGTTCAGTTAAGAGGAGTAAAACTTGTTTTGACACTCAAACTACACAAGGAAAAGGATGGCACTTGCCATCCTTTTTGACATACA
Source organism: Bacillus sp. FSL E2-0195 (assembly GCF_038003645.1). Taxonomy (NCBI): domain Bacteria; kingdom Bacillati; phylum Bacillota; class Bacilli; order Caryophanales; family Bacillaceae; genus Bacillus; species Bacillus sp. FSL E2-0195. The sequence continues at coordinate 2,899,341 of NZ_JBBOPN010000001.1, forward strand.
TTGAACTTTTACTGTTTTCAAGTTTCCTTCTTCGACTAACGAGCCAAAAATTTTAATCAACCTTTAACTTTATAGCTTTTGTAGCAATAAAAGTTTTAATATGCTTATCTAATATCCTTGTTCCACCAAAATCATCCTCGTAAAAACCCGTTATAACAAAACCAGCTTCAACTTGACCTTGGATTTGATCTTCTAGAGTATGTGCGTATTCTATTGTTTGATTTAAATTAATATAATCTTGAACTTCATCCTCTGGTAAATAATCCAATGTTGATGAAGGTATTGAATGTTTAACATCCAAAATACCTTTTTGTTCTTGGTTGTCATCAAAAATCCATAGTAAAGGATTTGTAAATCCAGAAATAAGAATACCTTTATTCTTTAAAACCCTTGAAATCTCATTCCATACAAGATGAACATCTTTTACAAACAAATTAGAAACAGGATTTACGACAATATCAAAATATTCATCTTCAAAATCACTAAGATCTGACATATCTCCTTGTACTGTTTTTAAAGTTAATCCATCCCGTTCCGCTACCATTTCATCTTGTTCCAATTGCTTCTTAGATATATCAGTAACTGTTACATCTGCTCCAGCAGCAGCCAGTACTGGTGCTTGTTGCCCTCCACCTGATGCTAAACAAAGTATCTTTAATCCCTCTAATGACTTTGGAAACCAATCTCTAGGAACTGATTTTTCTGTGGTGACTGTGATTTCCCATTCACCTGATTTACTTTTTTCAATAACCTCACTACTTACAGGTTGAGTGTATCTAGAACCTTCTTCAACCTTCTTATCCCATGCATTACTGTTTTGTTGTGTAGTATCCATTATAATCATTCCTCCTAACTATCTAGTTGCATTTTAATTGTGACATTATTAACTATTTACACCCTTTTTCTATTAACCTGCCGATAGTTAATAAATGGTTTTCTATATTTATTTTAACACATAAACATCCCATTTTTCGCAATATTTCAATTAATTGATTACATTGCTAAAAATGGGAATTGTTTCAGTTATACTAAAATATGAAAACAAAAATAAAGGAACTGTCTCATAAGTCGGATTTCTGACTAAAAGACGCTTCTTTTTCACTTTAGTGTTCCATTAAAAAAGAGGATTAAAATGGTATCAAGCCCCTTTCCAAACTGGATAAGGGGCTACATATACACCTTCAAACAATTACTCTTGATGAGTGTCATTGGATTTTGAAACTTTCTTACCATCTCTATAATCAATACAAGACACTTCGATTAATAAGCCATTAAATACTGTAAAATAAAAACCATAACTACTACCTCTCATCGTATAAGGTTCCTTGCCTATTTCAATGCCACCAGCTACTAAACGATTATATGATTGATCAACTTCACTTGAAGTTTCCACTAAAAAACCAATATGAAAAGCTTCAGGATACATAACTTCCTTATTCCCCTTAAATGCTTTTGGATCACTTAGCACAAGTATAAATCCACTCTCATCACTCATTACTACAAGTGCCTTTCCCTTTTGCTCCAAAAATTGAAAATCAAAAAATGTTTCAAAGAAATGTCTAGCTTCTGATAAATCATCAACACATAGATTTAAATGATTCAACTTCATTCACTCATCTCCTTTTAAGCAGAGGGTATATATACTCATATTAATAACACTTACATATGTAAGGAAAGATATTCAAGTGTTCCGTATAAGACTATTTTTTAATAGTCTTATGTTTTTTCCTATAGCTTAGAACGTTTTTCGAAATGAATGCAATCATATGAACAATTCGACATGGAGTATCGATTTACCTATATAAATTGACAAGTGTTATAGCCATATTATTTATTCTCCAAATTAAGTAAAACCCACTCAATCAAGAAAATTGCTGAAGAGATGCGCTCTGTCGTATCACCTAAAAACAATTTATTTATAAAACCTGCAAAATTCGTTGGTACTTTAGATAATGTTTCAATATATTTCAAAACAGATCCAGCTGGCGGTACTGGCTTGTTATTAATAGCCCATATTCCCTCTAACAATGTCCAAGTTGATGTTTGAACTATATATGATGCTTTTAACTCATCTTTTGCCTTTCAGAGCAGTCTTAATTTTAATTAGCGAACTATGTAACCAATGAGAAACGCCTTTTACTTTATCACTAGAAACACGGTAGTTTTCAAATTCATTTTAGCTATTTCCTTTAACTTTTTCAACTCACCGCTTTTATCAAATAAAAATTTCCCTTCTAAAAATGAGTATAGTTCCATCGGATTGTTTTTAAAGTTTACTTGTATTAGATTAAAATCTGCACTCTTATATTCAACTAAAATATCTTCTCTCGTTTCAGAATAAAATCGCTTCTTTTGTCCGTCTTCTAAAAGAATATATAAGTCTAAATCCGAATCAGGATATGCATCACCTCTTGCGACAGAACCAATAAGCATACATCCAGTTACCTTATCTATAGATAAGATTTCAGCTACTATTGTTTTCACTAATTTTTTATGTCGTTCATGTTTAATAGATATTTGTGTTTCTAACATTTGTAACCTCCAAACACATTCTTATAGATTTATTCGTTACCTAAATATATTTTACTTCTCTTAATACCTTTAATCTTCTACATACTTATTCAACAATTGTCAGTTCATATACGATTGCGTCTTTACTGCTTTTTGTTTTATCTTGAATCGTTACAATATCTCCACCTTTTATTTTCGAAGCATTCACCACTTTTACCATCTCTGGTGGAACACTCCCTCCATTGTTCTCTTTATTTAGTGGTAACCACTTTACTGACTTATTAGTTGCTTCTAAAATTTTATATTTAATTGAACCATCATACTTTATTTCACCTACAAGATCTTTTACTAATGTAGGTGTATATTTACCCTCTTCTTTTTCCAAAGAGATATGATCACCTATATCTAAGCTACCGTTTCTTTTAGGCGCCTTCCATTTTATTGGGTTTAAATTACTTAAACTTACTTTCACGCTCTCTTCTTTATTTGAGCTAGCATCTTTTAGAAATATTTCATTATAATTCTTATCAATAACGATATACTCTTTCTGCTCTACTATTTTTGCACTGCTTTCACGTTTTTCTTCCTCATTCTTAGATACATCTTCTTTCACATTATTATCACTACATACTGATAATAATTTCGTTGCTAAAGCTGCCATTAGTAATATTTTTTTCACTTCGTTTACCTCCATTTATAACTAAACAAATAAATATATATAACATCCATATTTTACCATAAATCAAAAAAGAGGATATTTGTTTATTAATAAACAAATATCCTCTACCTCTAATTATATTTTACGACTGTTGATAAGCCGATTTCGATGATTTCACATAATAAACACCGTGTTCAACGTTAATGATATGATCTGGTTTTGGTTTACCACGGCCCGCTCTATGTCCAGCTAAATGCTCTTCACTTGTTTCCCAGTTTTTCCATGCTTGTTCTGATTCCCAGCGAATCATAACTACTACTTCTTCATCTCCGCGTCTCACTTTTTTAACGAGAACACTTAAATCGATAAACCCTTCAAATTTTTCAATAATGCCTTCTCTTGTAAAACGCTCTACAACTATATCTGATGTACCTTCTTTTACTGTAAATGTTTTAGTTTCGATAAACATATATCCCACTCCCTCTTTGTAATACGAATACTAGTATTCTTCTATTATAGTTGATTATGATAATTATTTTCAATTATAAAGTTTTAAATTTTTTGAATTATGCTGTTTTCTCTTCAACTGCCTCATCTAAAAATTTAAAATATGGAAGTAATATTCCTATTAAAGAAGTGACGCATATAATCGCACCTATGATAAAGTATAGTGCTCTAACTCCCCACATTTCACTTAGTATGCCTCCTAATAACACACCTAACGGCATAGCGGATCGTATGAAAAATAATCGCACTGAAAATACTTGCCCTATCATATTGTTTGGTACTGTTTGTTGGCATATCGTCGTATTATGAACATTGAAAAATGAAATACAAATACCTGCAATTACTTCAATAATTACCGCAATTATAATACTGTGATTGAACCCTAGAGAAATGTATGTAAGGCCACCTATAAACAATCCTCCAAGCATAAGTATTCGCCGGCTTTTATATGTTACTTTTCCGACTAATATTGATCCAACTACATAGCCAAGTGGGAAACCGGCCATAAAATAACCGTATTCAGCATACCCTGCCGATAGTTCATCTTTAATGTAAGGAAGATTCGTAACCATCGTTACTCCTACTCCAAATTGAACGAATGTTAGAAAGATACCAAGCCAAACGATAACTGGTCTTGTGAAAAAATATGTAAATCCATGAAGAAACTGCTCTAGCCACGTTTTTCTAAGCTCTTGCTTTATCCTCTTTTCTCTAATGAAAAGCAACAACCCTCCACTAATGACTAGACAAATACACACAAAGAACAGTGTTAGCTTCATTCCAATAAAATGAATAACGATGCCACCTAATACTGGCGCAAGAAACATCATAAGACGAGTCATCCCATCAATATACCCATTTGCATTTTGAAGGTGCTCTTTACTTACAATGCTCGGTGTAATTGCTTGACTTGCAGGTGTATAAAGCGGTGTAATAAGTCCAACTATAATTTGAACAACATAAATGTGCCAAACTTCTATATTACCTGTAACTAGCATCGCCAAAGGTAGTAAAAATACGGACGCTCGTATCCATTGTGAAAAAATCATAATCCACTTTCGGCTCCATTTATCAATATATGGACCGCTTATAAGTTGTAGTATGAGCGACGGGATAAAATATAGTAACCACATGCTACTTAATGCTGTTTTTGATCCTGTTAATTCATAAACGAGAATTGAATTACATAACGTCCCGAAAGCCCCGCCTAATTCCGAAATCGCACTACCTATCCACATAAAAAAGAATGAACGGTTTTTCAATACACTCTTCACTATAGCTCACCAACTTTTCTATTAAATTCCTCCCTTTATGTACATTCTCGTTGTATATTATCTATTCAAAAATGCATCTAATTCTTTCGCTAAAGACTGCACTGCTTTCTTTCTCAACACATATTTTCCGTCTTGAATATCAACTAACTTTGCTGAACGTAAAAGTTTCAAATGATGATGTACTGTCGATTTTCCTAGTTGTAATCTTTCCGTTATTTCTTGCAGCGTACGCTCTTGTTCAAATAGTAGTTTTACAATACGAAGCCTTGCCTCGTCCCCGAGCGCCTTATGTTTATGAACTAAAAAATAACTCGGCTCATACGGATCTTCTGGATGTATACTTTCATTTGCGACTGGATAATGAAACACTTTCGTATCTTCAATATCAGCTTCTATGTTCCACGGTCTGTATGTAATTTGCGGGATAAGAAGTACGTGATGAACACTTGGCTCTGGCATATATGTAACTCCACCTGTAGCCCACTCGACAAACTCTTCCGGTTTCATCTTTTTATTCATTTCATTTTTCGCTTCATAATCTCGCTGTAGTATAGAAACAATTTCTTCTGCCTCTTTTTTTACAACACTGTCATACCAACCTGTCATAACGGCGATTAAATGCGTTTTTAGTTCGCGCACATCGGCATGACATACAAACTCTATATACGTAGAGAAAAACTGATGATCATGTGTCAGTTCCTTTAGTTCATGTATTACAGATACTTCTCCGCTTGCAGCTAAACGTCTTTTCGCTTGATACGCTTCTCCTAAAAACGGTAAACATATATACTTTAAATCTTCTTCTGAAAGTGAATCGATATTTGCAATAAACTGTGATAGATCCTGAAAATCTCCCTCATACAATAACTGAAGTAATGCTTTCCATGTATTATTTTCTTCTACGAACTGTAAATGCTCTCTCATCTCTACCGATAATGATTGTCTAATTTTTTCCCATTCACTTTGAGATTTTTCAAGCGTGTCGATTAACCTTTTATGAGTAACTGCCGCAATGCCAAGTGCACATTCGAAAAGTATCGAATACTTCATTTGAACGTTGTACGTTTCCCTCTTTCTACTCGTTACGTGAAAGACTTCCATTTAATCCCCTCCTTATTTGCTAATTATTAAATTCTATATTTATCGAATTATACCTTCTAATTTTTTAGAATTTTAAAATCTTCTGAAACTTTATATTGCTACAAATTTTTAAATTTAAGCTACAGTTAATTTTCTTGTTCAACTATGAGGCAGGTTTATTGAAGAGAAAGGAGAATTTATTGCAGTAAGAAAAATGATTTAGAAAGCCTAAGTTTGTTTCTGCAATTACTACAACGGCGCCGTATTGTTCTTTTAGAACCTTCTAAACATCAATCAGATGATAAGTAGGTACGTTTCTACCTAATTTATCTAACACTTATTGTTGGTCTATCTCATAGTTAAGGAGGCTATATGAATGGGTAAAAAAGAAATATTACAAAATGGGGTCAAGCAAGTTTTTTACGAAGAAGAATGGTATCCACCGATATCAGAAGCGTTAAAGAATCTTACTGCTGCACAAGCATGTTGGCACCCAGAAGGAACGGCCAGTAATACGATTTGGGAAAATGCAAACCATTTACTAATCTTTAAAGAGCGCTTACTTTCCCGCTTACATCAAGATGACACATTTGTTGCTCCACAAAATAATGATGACACGTTTGTCCAAGGTGGACCTAATGATGATGATGCTTGGCAACAAACAGTGAAGCGAACGCTCCAAGTACATAATGCCTTACGATCTTCATTAACATCCCTTCAAGAAGCAGAACTGGATCAACCAAGTCCGTCTCTACCAGTTTGGCAACAATATCTGAATATCCAATTGCATGATGCTTATCATACAGGTCAAATTATACAACTTCGTAAACTCCAAGGTTCATGGCCATCTCATCGTTCATATTTATAAGCAATGATTAAAGATGATAGACAAGCATATGATTCTACATTTAGCAGAATAAGTACAAAAAAAGCAAATGAGATTCTAACTCTCATTTGCCTTTTTGCATGCTGGAGAAACGTCCTGCAATGATTTATTAAGCTTAATTAAAATTCAACAAAGAATGTTCAATGGATAAAGTAAAACTTTAATTAGGCATTTACGGACCATTATCTCCCGCCTAACTTCCTTGCATTCACCGCTTATTAATTCATTTGTGCATCGTTCAATAGCCCAATTATTTCATTCAACATTTCTTCTGTAAAAGCACCTGCGCTAAAGTTCACTAATGCTCGTAATGGCATATCGTCCATCATTTCAGAGGCATCACTATCCCATCTAGCAGAAATAGTCACATTAAACCCTAGTTAGTTATTTATCTTCCCTTTTCAAAAAAGTTAATGACTTATACGAGATATTCTATAACCGAAATTTCTACATTACTAAATTTTCACGACCAAAGTCATTTTACAAAAGTCTTAAAAAAACATACGGGTATTTCACCTAAACAATTTAAAAATGGATGCAGTTATTAGTTGTCCCTTGTTCCGTCAATAGATTTATTTTGTCGCTTTACATTATTAATACATATCCTTTATAAAGCGGAAAAACATTAATTTTTAGTACATAAATCGAAATAGATTAACCCCAAACATAACTTAAATTCTTCATAACTTCTGATCATAATCCAAATTTGGAAGAATAGGGGCTTTTTTATATACAAATAATAAGCCTCAAGGAGTTGTTGACATGCATTTCATATTAAATATGTTAGGGATTTTCGTTGTAATATTAATCGTTTTCCTATGTTCGCCTAATAAAAGAAAAATAAAATGGAGACCAATTGTTATTCTAATAATATTGGAGCTTTTTATTACGTGGTTTATGTTAGGCACGAAATTGGGCAGTATTATCATTAATAAAATTGCGTCATTTTTCAGTTGGCTACTATCATGTGCGAATGAAGGAATTCGATTTGTATTTCCTTCAGCTATGGAAAATCAAACAGTTGATTTCTTCTTTAGCGCCTTACTTCCTATCATTTTTGTTATCACTTTCTTTGATATTCTTTCGTATTTTGGAATCTTAACTTGGATTATCGATAAAGTTGGTGCAATCATTTCAAAGATTTCTCGTTTACCAAAGTTAGAAAGCTTCTTTTCCATTCAAATGATGTTTTTAGGAAATACGGAAGCACTTGCAGTTGTTCGTGATCAATTATCTGTGTTAAAAGAAAATCGTTTGTTGACTTTTGGAATTATGAGTATGAGTAGCGTCAGCGGATCCATTCTTGGTGCTTATCTATCAATGGTTCCAGCAACATATATTTTCAGCGCTATTCCTTTAAACTGTATTAACGCATTAATCTTGGCTAATGTTTTAAATCCTGTAGAAGTTACTAAAGAAGATGATGTTATTTATTCACCTTCAAAAAATGAAAAAAAAGATTTCTTTTCTACTATTTCAAACAGTATGTTAGTTGGGATGAATATGGTTATTGTTATTTTAGCGATGGTAATTGGGTATGTAGCTTTAACAGCATGTTTAAATGGTATTTTAAGCTTTTTTGTAACAGGTTTAACAATTCAAAAAATCTTCTCTATTATCTTTAGTCCCTTTGCTTTTTTACTCGGTTTAACAGGCAAAGATGCTATGTATGTAGCTGAATTAATGGGGATAAAAATAACAACGAATGAATTTGTTGCAATGATGGATTTAAAATCAAACCTAAAGTCTTTACAACCACATACAATTGCGGTTGCAACTACATTTCTAGCTTCTTTTGCAAACTTTAGTACAGTAGGTATGATTTATGGAACTTACAATTCATTATTTGGCGGGGAAAAATCATCAATAATCGGTAAAAATGTTTGGAAGCTTCTTGTTAGCGGAATGGCTGTTTCCTTATTAAGCGCTATGCTTGTGGGGCTTTTTGTATGGTAAATGAATAATTGTAATAAGATGAAGACACTTAAACTGAATTGGGTGTCTTCATCTTATTACTTGTTCTTTTATAATTCTTATCCCCGAATCTGTCCATTCCCACGAATCACATATTTTGTGGAAGTTAATGCAGGTAACCCCATTGGTCCCCTTACGTGTAGCTTTTGTGTACTGATGCCAATTTCTGCGCCGAATCCGAATTCAGATCCATCCGTAAAACGAGTCGATGCATTATGATAAAGTGCCGCGGCATCAACAGATGTGAAAAATTTGCTGACGTTTTCCTCGTTCTCTGTAATAATCGCTTCGGAATGCATGGATCCATACGTATTTATGTGATGAATCGCTTCTTCCGTAGTGGAAACCACTTTAACTGCCAGTGTGAGAGATAAAAACTCTGTTTCCCAGTCTTCTTCTGAAGCTAATGCAATAGAAGAATCAATTGCCAATGCTTTATTATCACCACGTAGCTCCACGCCTCTTTCCTTCAAGGAAGAAAATAGCTCGCTACCAAATTGCTGCGCCCAATTCTCATGAAGTATAATCGTTTCAATTGCATTACATACAGATGGACGCTGCGTTTTTGCGTTTATAATAATATTAAATGCCATTTGTTTATCCGCTGTTTCATCAATGAAAATATGACAATTTCCCGCACCTGTTTCAAGTACTGGAACAGATGCTTCTCTCACTACAGTATCTATTAACTGCTTGCCGCCTCTTGGGATAAGAACATCCAAGTACTCATTCAATGTAAACAACTGCTTTGCACTATCGCGCGTTGTATCTTCTATGAGCTGTACACTTTCTGAAGGCAAACTTGTTTGTTTAAGCGCTCGGTGAATAACGCTAACGATGGCTTTGTTAGAATGAATAGCAGAAGAACTACCACGTAGTATTACTGCGTTTCCTGTTTTCAAGCAAATTGTAGCAGCATCCACTGTCACATTCGGCCTTGCCTCGTAAATCATTCCGACAACACCAAGTGGTACGCGCATCTCCTGAATAGATAGTCCATTTGGTCGTTCCCATGCACTAACACATTCTCCAACAGGATCACGTAAATCAATTAGTTGCTTAATACCTTCAGTCATATCAATGATACGCTGTTCATTCAGCATAAGACGATCAAGAAGAGAATCAGAAAATCCTTTCGCCTTCCCTTCTTCAATATCCCGTTTGTTTTCCTCTAAAATATAAGCTGTTTCTACTATCAGCTGATCAGCAATCGCAGCAAGTGCTTCGTTTTTTTGATTTGTAGATTTAAGTACAAGTTCTCTAGCGATTTTTTTCGCTTTTTGTCCCTTTGCTAACACTTCATTCATTTTCATTTCCTCCTTTTAAAAAGTTAATAAGTTAAAATTAAAGACTCGTTTATCTCCACCAACTAAGTGTTTCCCGCCTATGGAATTAAAGAATTTGAGCAGTGGACTCTGCCCTCGCTATTCTTAAAATGAAACCCAATGATCCCTATGGATAACTTCATAACTATGCCTTTCCCCTCTTGCTTGAATATCTTGGCTCTGCATACCTTTTAGATCCTTTAGTTCCTCTGCGCTATATGTGCATTGTCCTTTTCCTATTACGCGCCCTTGTTGCGTGATTACTTCCACGACTTCACCCACTTGGAAAAACCCTGACACATTTGTAACACCAGCAGGAAGAAGACTCTTACCATGCTGAATGATGGCAGAAGCTGCCCCCGCATCTACTTCAATTTGTCCGCTAACAAGCGAATGCAAGGCGATCCATTGCTTGTTCATCTTAATTACTTTTTGAGGAGCATTCCCGATATATGTTCCATCACCTTTGCCCTTCATAACATCTAAAAACTTCTCCTGTCCACATCCCGTTCCGATAAATACACTCACTCCAAGAGATAGTGCCGTCTTTGCAGCATCGATTTTTGATTTCATACCGCCAGTCCCAAGTTTTGAACCAGCATCTCCTGCAAGAGAAGCAATTTCTTCCGTTACCTCAGGAAGGAAATGATATTTTTTCGCATCCGCATTTTTCTGAGGATTTTGGTCATATAAACCGTTCACATCTGTAAAAATCATGAGCATATCTGCCGAAACAAGTCCGCTTACTAAAGCTGACAGCATATCATTATCACCGAACGTTAGCTCTTCTAAAGAAATGGAATCATTTTCATTGATTATAGGAAGAGCAGAACGGTTTAGTAGCTCTCCTAAAGTAGCGTAAGCGTTACTGTATTGTTCTTTTCTAGAAAAATCACTTCTCGTTAGTAAAAGTTGTGCAGTAACGATACCATATTTACGGAATTCCTCCGTGTATGCCTGCATTAATAAACTTTGCCCGACAGCCGCAGCAGCCTGTTTCCCTTTAATTGTCACAGGTCTGCTAGGATACCCTAGAGCAGAAAAACCTGCAGCGACTGCCCCGGATGTAATTAGTAAAACTTCATGCCCTTCCTCTTTCAATCGAGCCAATGCGGCAACGTGATCTGAAAGTTGTTCTTTAGAAATGCCTCCGTGACTATCTGCCAAGGAACTACTCCCAATCTTTACAACAATTCGTTGTTTTTTCACTTTTGTATCCCCCAAGTCTAAAATCAAAGTTTTTTATAAATTTCACTTCTATTCATACAGCTTACAGCGGCTTCTATTCTTATCAATGCTGCACCTAGCCTATTAAAGAGCAAAATAAAAATGACCACTTCGCCCTTAATAAAATAAAAAGGACGAAACGGTCATTGTTCCGCGGTACCACCTTAATTGATATACATAGATATCCACTTGGCGCCTATAACGCAGGCGAACGCCTAAACTTTCATTTAAGACTCAGGGATAGGTTCGATATATTCTATACGAGGAATCTTTCAGCCGGTGAATTCCACTCTCTTTCGCAAGAAGACATATGTACTATTTCCCTTCAACGATTTTCGGTTTAATTTTTTATATTATGCGATATAATTTGATTTGGTGTCAAGAAGTATTTTTAAAAATAAATAGAGCGGCAAGTTACTTGTATGAAATTATTACCCTACTGAATGAAAATACAAATCGATATAAGTTTAACTCATATTCATCAACATAAAACCTAAAATTAAAGTGTATATATTTACATATTGTCGAATATAATTGATTTTCAACTTTTGGTGTTGCAAAAAGGAATATATTCTCTTAGAATGTTTCTTTATATTGCATGGAGATGTTATTGTTATTTTAAGATAACAATTTCAAAATGATATAATTTATTATAAAAGGAGCAAGATTGAGTTATTATGGATAAACAAATTGGATTCATCGGTTGCGGAAATATGGGAATGGCTATGATTGGTGGGATGCTAAACAAAAAGATAGTGTCTGCAAATAATATTCTTTGTTCGGATTTAAACACTACGAATTTAAAAAATGCTAGTGAAAAATATGGGCTAACTACAACTACTGACAACAATGAAGTAGCTAAAAATGCTGATATTTTAATTTTATCAATTAAACCAGACCTATACGCATCAATCATTAACGAAATAAAAGAAATAATCAAAAACGATGTTATCGTCGTAACGATCGCTGCCGGGAAAAGCATTAAAAGTACTGAAGAGGCTTTTGCTAAAAAATTAAAGGTTGTAAGAGTAATGCCTAACACCCCTGCTCTTGTTGGAGAAGGAATGTCTGCGTTATGCCCTAATGAAATGGTGACAGAAAAAGATTTAGAAGATGTGCTAAACATTTTCAATAGCTTTGGTCAAACAGAGATCGTAAGCGAAAAATTAATGGACGTTGTAACATCTGTAAGTGGTTCGTCGCCAGCATACGTATATATGATTATAGAAGCGATGGCAGATGCAGCTGTATTAGATGGTATGCCTAGAAATCAAGCATATAAATTCGCTGCTCAAGCTGTGTTAGGCTCTGCAAAAATGGTACTAGAAACAGGCATACATCCAGGTGAATTGAAAGATATGGTTTGTTCTCCTGGCGGAACAACTATAGAAGCTGTAGCAACATTAGAGGAAAAAGGCTTACGAACAGCCATCATTTCAGCTATGCAGCGTTGTACGCAAAAATCTGTTGAACTATCTAGGCAAACTAAAAAGTAATAAATTAGTGTAAAGAAACCCACTTTAAATACATTCACATATCTTTAAACAGTTTTAGACTATATACACATTTCATTTACATACTCCTCCTGTTTCACCAGTAACTGAACGGACAAATTCAAGGGTAATTGAGTTTGTCTGTTTTGCATTTTATTATCCTAAAATAATTAGCCTGTTCTTATTATCATTTATTTAATAGCGTAATACCCTTTTATTATTAAGGGAACATCATTTTCATATGTATTTGCTGCAAATTTTATCAAGTTTTAAATCATACGTTTCTTGTAAGACATGATACACACCAGATGAAATATACTCAGAGACTAAGCATAATATCTATTGAAAAAAGTAATATCAATCGCCTCAAATTGTTAACATAATATTTTTATCGTCCTCTAATATTAATACCTACTATTCCTAATCCACCTCCATTACAATTTAAATCATTTAAGTTTTCTCCATCTCGTGCATCTACTAGTTAAACAAAAACTCCCCTTAAATCGAAAATGATTAAGGGGAGTCAGTCATATTTGATGAAGTTATAGTTCTGATTTTACTGGAATAGAAACATTGTTTTTCACTAATTTTTTAACGTCTTTAAAGCTAACAAAATTGTTGTTTTGCTCATCCCAAAGACGGAAACGGAGTGACCGCAAACTTGTAGCAAGAGTAATCGTTGGTACATTCTTTAAAGGAAGCGTATTATTGTGTGCCTCTTCTAGTTTATAGTTAGGTACTCTTGGACTTAAATGGTGAACATGATGAAATCCAATATTACCAGTTAAAAATTGCAAGATTTTAGGTAGTTTATAAAAAGAACTTCCTTCCACTGCCGCTTTCACATATTCCCACTCTTTATCTTCTTCAAAATAAGAATCCTCGAATGTGTGCTGTACGTAAAACAGCCAAATACCTATTGAACCTGCTATTAAGAATATGGAACCATGCACTAAAAGAAACGATTGCCATCCGAGTGTCCAGCAAAGTAACCCTACTAAAGCAACAATTAAAACATTCGTCAAATAGGTGTTCATGCGTTCCTTCTTTCTAGCACCTTTTCTGTTAAATCTATTTTTAAGCAGGAAAACATAAATCGGACCTAACCCAAACATAACCAATGGATTGCGATATAAACGATATGCTAAACGGAGTCTAAATGGCGCTGCTAAATATTCATTCACTGTAAGCGTCCAAATATCTCCTGTACCTCGCTTATCCAAATTACCACTTGTAGCGTGATGAACGGAATGCTCATGCCCCCATTGATCAAACGGGAATAAAGTTAAAACACCCATACATGTCCCTACTATTCTATTTACACGACGGCTTTTAAAGAAAGAATGATGGGTACAATCATGAAAAATAATGAAAACCCGTGTCATAAATCCAGCGGCTAACACAGCTGGAACTAATGCTAACCAATAAGAAACGGACAAACTTTTATAAGCAAGGTACCATAAGATAATAAATGGCACTACCGTATTGATGATTTGCCAAACACTTTTTTTTGCCGTTGATTTTTCAAAAGGAGCAACTTGTTTTTTTAAATTTTTAGTATTTTGTAAGGTCATTTTTTCTAATTCCTTTCCTTTATGTTGCTAATTCGTATTATAACACATTATTAGTAGTAGGTGTTATACGCAGGTATAATAAATATTTTATACTATGAAAATCTCTTTTTTCTTACTCATTCCTTACAAATTACTTACGTCCAGAATAGCTTCTATTATAGGATAGAAGGAGCATTTGTGCCGGAAATTTCGAAGTTTTTCCCAATAAATATATTAATTAAAAAGAAACACAGAATTTTTCCACTTCTGTACTGCCCCGTTTCCACAATCAGAAGTGAACTGTCCCATAAGTCAGTGTCACCGACTTTGATATGCTCCTCTTAGTTTCGTAATGTTCACTTGTTGCAATTGATTTTACCGGAACTGGATCTATTTCATGAAACTAATCAAATTACATTTCAAATAAAAAACTAGTCTATTTTGAAAACTTCCCTCACTTTTATTCTATATAAAATGTAAAAATTTAATGTCCGTTTATTTAATTTCAAATCTATGATATATTCAAAATATTAATCAAACAAAGTTAATAAAATGAAACTAAGGGAAATTTATGAAAAACACATTTTATATTTATACTAAAATCATATGTTTTTAGTATAGAAAGGAGATTCAAAATTTGAATAAGAATTTAACCAAAATTACATTAATAAGCGGTCTCGCTCTCATACTTTATCATTTTTTCAAATGGTATTTAGTTGAATTCCTTACCCCATTTGTTATGCCATTTCTTTCAATAATAGTTCATGGATTGTTTTTCTTAATATTAATTTTCACAATCATACATCTTATCAAATACAAAAACTGGAAACCGTTAATTATTCAATTAATCATAATAATTACTTGGATATGTATACCATTTAATGAGATTTATATAAATTTAGATTTTATTATCTATAAAGAAGACCGTGAAAAAGTTATAGCACTTATAGAACATAAAGAGTTAACTCCTAATGTTCATTATGATAGTAGACAAATTCATTTACCTACACAGTTTGCATCCACTTCCAAAAACGGTGGGGATGTAATTATTCAACAAAATAAAAATGGTATTTCTGTTTTCTTTTTTACTTATCGTGGTATATTAGATAATTTTTCAGGATTTATTTATACACCAAATGATACTAGACCAAACAAATACGACTTTAATAATGAATATAAAGAAATCACAAAAATAGAAAAAAACTGGTATTATGTGACATCATATTAAAGAACACAAAAATTTTCTTTTAATTATATTAAAAACATACCGTATTTATAGAAAGGGAATGCTTGTATACTATATACTGATCTGTACTGCATTCCCTAATTAGGCCCGATACGAATTCTTGTCGTATTAGCTCATTCAAGGTGATGCATTTTTTTTACAAGCGATACATCTTTTTTATCATATACGTCGCTTTAACACCACTCAATATAGAGGGTGCTGTTTCAAATGACTCGAACCTTAACATAGGAGTAGCATCACACATCCATCAACTTAAGAATTTTCTCGTTTTGGATTATTTGTTTTTCTCAGCTTGATTGTGACAGGGCACTGCCAACAAAAAGCGATTTTCGTACGCTAAGCGATCTTTTATATAAAAAAGCCGATTCCCTGTAATCTAAAGGATAATCGGCTTTTTGCTATTCATTTATTTGTAGTAGTTGAAGAAATTCTAAAGGTATAATCATATTAATTATTATCTAAAAAACAATTCGTTTCTCAGTTTCTGAATCAAAGTAATGCACTTTGTCCATGTTTAAACCTAGATCTATATTAGATTGACTTTGCACATCTAAAGATGTGTCCACACGTGCAACAAAGGATTGGCCATTAATGTTAGAATATAGATATGTTTCTGCCCCCATTAATTCTGCTACATCAATACATACCATTACTTTTGTGTTATATGGTAAATCCTCGATTTCTTTTCCATAATAAAAGTCTTCTGGACGTATTCCTATTATGATTTCTTTATTCGTATAGCTCTTATTTCGCAAGCCTTTCATCTTCTCTTCTGGCACTTCAATTTTCCACTTATCAATCATAACTGCATTATCTGTTAATACTCCTTTGAAAAAATTCATTCCAGGAGAGCCAATGAATCCGCCGACAAATACATTCTCTGGATTATCATACACTTCTTTCGGTGTACCGACTTGCTGTATAATCCCATCTTTTAGTACAACTAAGCGCGTCGCCATCGTCATAGCTTCAATTTGATCATGCGTGACATATACAGATGTCGTTTGCAGCTGCTTGTGTAATTTTGTAATCTCAGCACGCATTTGAACACGCAACTTCGCATCTAAGTTTGATAAAGGCTCGTCCATTAAAAATACTTTTGCATTTCGAACAATCGCTCGGCCTAAGGCAACACGCTGACGTTGCCCACCTGAAAGTGCTTTTGGCTTTCGGCTTAAATACTGCTCAAGTCCAAGAATTTTTGCTGCATGTTGCACACGCTGGTCAATTTCTTCTTTACTATATTTTCGTAGTTTTAATCCAAACGCCATGTTTTCATACACACTCATATGCGGATAAAGCGCATAGTTTTGAAATACCATTGCAATATCTCTATCTTTCGGTGTAACATCATTTACACGCTTTCCATCAATATAAAAGTCGCCCTCTGAAATCTCCTCAAGTCCTGCAATCATACGTAATGTTGTAGATTTCCCACACCCTGAAGGGCCAACCAAAACGATAAATTCTCCATCATTTACTTCTAGGTTAAAATCTTTTACGATTGTCACATCATGATCATATTTTTTGTAAATGTTTTTGAATGATAGTTGAGCCATAATATCCTCCTAGAATTCGAGCTATATTTATAGATATTGTTAAAAATTATGATGACATGAATTATAAAATCTTCGAAATATCCTTCATACTGTTTAAAATATAATCCGCTTTTCCTTCTAAATCTTCCTTCCTGCTCGCACCCGATAAGACGCCTACTACTTTAATGTTACTATTTCTTGCAAATGTAACGTCTGTTAATGTATCACCTACCATAAGCACATCTTCTTCAGTTAGTGAAAATTTTTCTTTAAACATATGATAAAAGTCACTTTCAGGTTTTGTTCTATTCACACCATCATCTGCACCTAAAAAATCTACATAATCATATAACTCAGTCATTTTCAGAGAATGAATAGCTGCATCAACATCGTCTGCCGTAACAACCCCAATAATATATTCATTGTCTTTTAAATATCGTAACGTTTCCTTTGCACCTTCCACTTCTGTAAATACAAGATCATCTGCAGTAGAGTACTTTTTGAATAGAAGACATACATTTTGAATAAAACCCTCTTTATTCACATGTTGATTTTCTAGCAACGAATACCATGCAGCCGCAATAAAGTAATTTGTGCGACAAGCTAGTAAACTCGTACTCTCAAAATCGTTATCATTCATACCAATAATCGTTAAGTAGTCATCTCGTTTACTTTTTTCATTTGGATACGTTTGAAATATATCATCTAACACACGATGCACAATTTTGTACCAAACTGAATCTAACTGTATTAATGTTCCATCTTTATCAAAAATAATCGCTTTATTCACCTTTTATTCCCCCTATAACTTCATTCCATGTTTTTATATTTTTAATCTGAACTTTATTATGAATAGGATTAATAAACGCTACTAATTCGTCCTCTTCCCATCCCTCAACTCTAGCGTACGCCCCTTCATTTAAAGAGAATGCAAAAGTTGCATCGCTGCCGTATTCTTTTTCAATCGTTCTTCCATTTATAAGTAGTCTCCACTCACACGGTTTATCTGTTTGAACGTTATAAACAATATTTCCTTTAGCCTCATCGCCGACAGCAATCGTTTCACCTTCGTTTTGAATATCTATCGCTAGTTTTCTAAATCGAGAGAAATAAATTCTTCCGTTTTTGATCGCAAATTTCAAGTTTTTAATTGATAAACCGTTACATAATACATATGTTCCTGGATCACCGTAAATGGATGGGTCTTTTGATCCTGGGAATGTTTTAGACGGATGTAAATGAGAGTCACTTCCTCCTATTCCCCAGATTTTAAGACCATTTGACCACATTTGATCGAAACAACGTAAAGCTTCTAAAGTAGATGATTTACTTTTTTTATAAGTTGGATCACACATAATTTCCATCGTATGAACATTTTCTAAATTAATATTAACTTGGTTCGCCCAAGGCTTCATAAATGGATGATTCACACTCAATAAATAGCCTTTTTCTTTCATGAGTGAAAATAGTGCATTCATTTTTTCAGCGCTAAATGATTCATCTATATACTCTGTAAAATCAATGAATTCTCTTATACCAAATATGTTGTAATGACCATAAGGAGTTGTAAGTTCCATAGATGGTATAATTAATGTGTTTCCTTTTTGATATGATGGCATAACAATATTGTGCTCCGTCGCATATAAAAAATCTAATTCTTGTTTTTCACATACTCCCATTCCAAGTTCATCATCTATCTCGCCATCTGTTAAATCTGTATGTTCATGAAAATCCCCTTTGTACCAGCGATGTTCTTCATTTACTACCTTATTAAAACGGTCTTCATCGATAAAAACATTGCCCTTACAAAAATGCTCTCTATTATACTTTCGCTCCAACTGATCATTCACTTCTATATTTACTGTATAGTCAACTTTTTCCCCAGTAAATTTCACTACTTTCTTTGCACAATGAGGGATATATACGACTTCTAATTCCCAATTACCTGACTGTATGTCTCCTCCAATACAACCAGCAGAACAAAACTTTGAATCTTTCGAAACGACTAGTTTTTCATTTACAATTGGAGTTTGATATTGTATACGTACATAACCGTTAGGATCTCTTAAGATTAGTAAAAGCGGAATTTTTCGGCTATCCCCTTGATCAATTGTTAATGTAAAGTTTGTAATATCAGTTTCATCCATTTGGAAACAGTGTTTATTTTTTACGAATGGAGAGAGTGTTATCGTACTTGTTATTTCGATCATAGTTCTCACACCTTTTCAAGTGAATTTTAGAGGCACTTCCTTCGTTCAAAAGCACCTCACGTTCGTACTACAAACAGGTTTACTTCTTCTTTTTCAAAACTTTATCTAACTCTTCTTGCGCAACTTTAGCTGCTTCATCTAATGCTTTCTTTGCTGGAACCCCTTCAATCTCTACTTTATCTTTTGCTACATTTAAAGCGTCATTGATTTTTCCGCCCGTTGGATCTACAAATGGTCCCACTCCATTATTGTTGGCTTGTTCTAACGGAACTAATGCTTGTGGTTGTTTTTTAACAAATTCAGCATATGGACCGTACTCTGTTACATTGTTACGAACAGGAATATAGCCTGTTGCCATTGACCATTCAGCCGTTTTCTCCGTACTTGTCGCAAATTTCATAAAGTCATATGCACCTTTCGCTACTTCTGGATCAATATTTCTCGTTAATGTGAATAAATATGTTTCTAATTTTGGCGCTGGTTTATTATTACCCCAAGCTGGTTGTGGCAATGCGTCAAACGTGTTAAGACGTTCTTCTTCCGTCATTCCTTTACCTAATGATTTGAAAACAAATCCTTGGTCACCAGATGATCCTGTAAACCCTAATGTTCTGCCTTCTACTAAATCAATTACTGTTTTATCCCAATATTCCCATCCAGTACCACCTGAATGTATTTTCATAATTTTATCTTCATGAAGCCATGTGCGGAATTCCTCCCATACCGTAACCCAAGTATCATCGTTAATTAATACTTTTTTACCATCTTCACTTAATACATTACCGCCAGCACTGCGAACTGCATCAATTAAGTTTGACGTCCCCCACATTGGCATCCAGCCAGCATATGAAACATTTCCGTTTTCACCACGTTTTGCGACTGTTTTTGCTACCTTTTCTACACCTTCCCACGTCTTTAAATCCTCTTTTGTAAAGCCATTCTCCGCCAATGCTTTTTTATTGTAATAAAAAATTTGCGTTGTACCGTAAAACGGAATGCCATATAACTTCTCGTCAATTGTTGCTTGCTCTATAAATCCTTTTCCGTAATCTTCCTTTTTTAAATTGGTATCATTTTTAACATATTCATCTATAGGTACGATTAACTGTTTTTTAGCATATTCTTGAATGACATCAGAACCTATTAATGCAATTGCTTCTTGGTTATTCGCTGCAAATCCACTTTGTAGCTTTTGATATGACTCATCGTAGCTACCCGCTTTTGTCGTTTTCACTACATATTTGTCCTGACTTTTATTGTATCCTTCCACAATCTTATCTACACGATCTGCAAGAGAGCCCCCTACTCCATTAATGAATGGAACAACAACCTTCTCCCCTTCTTTACTCGCTTTAACCGTACTTCCTTTTCCACCTGAACAACCCGCAAGTGCACTAACAAACAATGTTAAAACTGTTAGAAGCATGAATAGTTTTTTCATCCCACATATCTCCTTTACTATTTAATTACCCCTTTATTCCTGAATCAGTAACACCAGATAAGAACCATTTTTGTAGAATTAAAAATACGATTAAGAGCGGCACCGTTGCGATTGTACTTGCAACCATAATGTGTGACCAATCTCGTCCTAAAGAACTATTAATGAAATAATCAGCAATTCCATTCGTAATTAGTTTTTGTGTATTATCTTTCAAAATAAGAGCTGGCCAAATGTAATTATTATAGTTACCAATAAATGTGACCAATCCTAGAGTTACAAATGATGATCGTGTCATTGGAAAAATAATCTTCCAAAGAATTCGCCAATCACTCGCTCCGTCAATTTTGGCTGCTTCTACTATTTCAAAACCAACTTTATGGAACGTTTGTTTCAAATAGAAAATACCGAATACGCTAACAGCCATAGAAATCATGTATCCAAAATGTGAATCAAGCAAACCAAATTTCCCTAACATTACATATACAGGAACATACGATACAGCTCCAGGGATCATATAGGTTGCCATCACAACACTAAACGTAATATTCTTGCCTTTAAACTTATAAAATGCCAACATATAAGCAAAAAGCGCTGACGAAACAAGTACATATATAGTAATGATGAAAGAAGTATAGAAACTATTAAATAAATATGTGCTAAATGGAAGTATATCTAATACTTGCTGATAATTTTCCCAGTGAAATTCTTTAGGCCAAAAACCTCCTTGTAATACTTCACTAGATGTTTTAAACGAACCAAGCACCATCCATATGAATGGAAAAATAAATAGTATACTTGATAACGCTAGAAAGAGATGCTTTACGATTAATGGACCTTTTTTCATATTATTCACCTTAATAGTTCACCCACTTGTCACCTATTATTTTGTTTATAACAGATAGTAGTATTGTAATGATTAGTATGATAAATGCGATTGCTGTTGCAGATCCCATATCAAATTGTTCAAACCCTTGTTGGAAGAATAAATAAAGTAACGTACGCGTCGAACCACTAGGTCCACCTTGTGTTAAAATTTTTATTTGATCGTAAGCCTGCACTGAAGAAATTGTATTGACAACAACTAAGAAGAAAGTTGTTGATGAAACCATTGGCAGTGTTACATATCGAAATTTCTGCCATGAATTTGCTCCATCAATACTAGCTGCTTCATATAAACTATCTGGAACTTTTTCTAATGCGCCAATATAGAAGATCATCGTCCAACCAACTAATTTCCAAACTGTCACAATAATGACTGCTAACATCGCTGTTTGACTACTTTGAAGCCAGTCCAAACCTGGTATCCCAAAAAAGTTTAGAACTTTATTAATAACTCCAAATTGAGGTTCATATAAAAGTGACCACACAATGGATACAGCTATTGTTGGCGTTACCCAAGGTGAAAAAATCATTAATTGGTACAATGCAGAACCTTTAAATTTTTTTCGGAAGAATAATGCGAATCCTAAACCTAATGCAATCGTTGGAATCACTGTTCCAATTCCGAAATAAAACGTATTTAGCAATGCTTGCATAAAAGAATCTTGTGTAAATAAATTGAAATAGTTTTCTAAACCAACAAAGTTAAAATCATTCGTCATAAAATCCCAATCAGTAAAACTAATACCTAAGCTAATGAAATTCGGAATAATCCAAAACAATATTAGAGGTATTCCAACTGGTAGTAAAAAGAACACAGCTTTCGATAGTTTTATTTGCATTCTTGCCACCTCCTAATTCATATTGTACGAGTATATTATTAACACAATGTTGTTAATTTGTTAACTAATTGTAAAAACAACAAATAAACAAAATAAAACAACATATAAACAAAAAGAAGACTATTTCTCAACTTACTAAGAAATAGTCTTCTTTTTGTTTTCTATACTGTTATTACTTCTACCCCATTACTTGTTAACACATTGTGCCACGCCTCATCGAGCTTAGCGTTTGTATATAATGCATCGATGTCACTGAAATTCCCGCTTTTATAGAACTTTGTTAAATTAAACTTTGACTCATCAGCCATCATGACAACTTGTTTTGCATTATTCTTTAACTGCTTATATATTTGTGCATCTTCAATATACGAACATGTTAGTTCTTTTTCTAAAGAAATTCCATCACAAGAAGCAAATAACTTATTAACAGTGAAATGGTCAAGATAGTTTAACGTCATTTCTCCAGACAATGCTAATGAATTTGTATTCAATATTCCTCCAATGACTATTAACCTGCAATCAAAGGAATCATATTGTTCTTTAAGCTCAATAATTTTATTAACAGCTGGTATCGAGTTTGTTAAAATCGTCAAATTCTTTTTATCGTGTATGTAATCCAAAATTTGCATTGTGGTTGTCCCAATTTCAATTGCGATAATATCATTATCTTCTACGAGTTTACTTGCTTCCATTGCAATTTTTCGTTTTTCTTCAATATTCTCAGCTCGGCGCCTATCAAAATGAAATTCTAGTGTTTGATCTTTTTTCTTAATTGCACCACCATGTATTTTCGTAAGCTGCCCTTCCTTGTGCAACATATCTAAATCTCTTCGTATCGTTTCTGTTGTAACATTTAGTACCTTCGCTAAATCATTTACCATAACTCGGTTGTACTTTTCTAACTCATCTAGTATGTGTTTTCTACGTTCAAATTGCGTGTACGATTTCATTTCATTAACACCTCTTCAAATTACGAAAAATATTGTTTTTCTAAAAACTCTTATTATTAGAACGACTTAATCGTTACTTTTAACATAACATCATTTACAGAAAGAAGGAACGATTATCTGTACTATATTTCGTCAAAGGAACAATGGTATATATCACCATATTCACCATACTTTTTTATTACAAGAAGTCTATTTGTTTTGCACCCTTTTTTATAAAGAGCAGTACTTTTTATTTTCATCTGAAATTCAAATTTACTTAACAATAAAAACACGATCATAATAAATAAAAATTTATTGTTAAACGATAAATTTCATGTTAGATTAAATAGATAATTAATAAATGAGGTGCTTTATATGAAACAAAGATCAACACTCTTTTTAAAGACAGCTATTATTCTGATTGGAATCCCTGTTCTTGCTTTGTGTATATTTTTAGTTCCTAACATAGGGAATTATGCAGCGGAATTGTATCCCGATATTGCATATATAAAATATCTTATTTTAATCAATCTGTATGCAACGGTGGTACCTTTTTATTTCGCTCTGTATCAAGCTTTTAAACTTGTAAGCTTCATTGATAAGGGTAACGCTTTCTCGAAATTATCTGTTAGAGCTTTAAAGAAGATAAAACAATGTGCAGTAACAATCAGTATTTTATATGTGGTAGGTATGCCACTCTTCTATCTTGTGGCGGAAAGAGATGATGCACCAGGTATTATTATACTTGGCATGCTCCTAATCTTTGCTTCAATGGTTATCGCAGTCTTTGCTGCCGTTCTCCAAAGACTTTTAAAAGATGCGATAGATATAAAATCAGAAAATGATTTAACGGTCTGAGGTGAATAACATGGCAATAATAATTAATATTGATGTAATGCTAGCGAAAAGAAAAATGAGCGTAACTGAACTTTCAGAGAAGGTTGGAATTACAATGGCTAACCTTTCTATATTAAAAAATGGAAAAGCAAAAGCAATTAGAATTACAACTTTAGATGCTATTTGTAAAGCATTAGAATGCCAACCTGGGGATATTTTAGAATATCAACCTGAAGATACCGAATAAAAAAGAGTCCTTCTTGTATGAAGGACTCTTTTTATTGCTCATTACGGCGCAAAATTTATTTGACCAGTAAACAATAAGATAATCGCGATAATCCAAAATATAAAAAATGATGAGGACAGTACTAATGAAATAATAGCTATCCCCTTCTTCTCTGTTTTTTTCGTCATTGTGATTATTGAAAGTATAATACCTACCCCTGTCAGAGTAATCGTTACATAACCTCCAACTATATTTCCCGCATTCGCTATTCTCGTCGGAGTTATAAAAACGAATAAAAAACACATAATTCCGATGAGTAAAGATATATAGCTTATTATGCTGTACTTCTTTTTGGAAACTATTTCTGTTTTCATAATTACCCACCCCTTCTATATAGCTATGAGTTCATATTAGCATGAATAACCATAATTTGGTTAAAATAATAAAAAACAGATAAAGCGGACACTTCCACTTTATCTGTTTTTTATTTAATATATAAACCTGCTATTTCTTCTTTATCATTATAAGTTACGATAAAGGTACGTTGTTCTTTACTATATTTCGCTACAAGAACAACTGTATATAAACCATCTTTTTCTTCAATCGACTTTTTTTCAATCTTTTCGAATGTACCAGTTTTTTCAATTACAGGCGTAAGATCTTTCATTTTCTCCTCTGATAATGCAGTTTTCATCTTGCTATCAAATTTTTCATGCACTTCTTTATACTTAGATTCATTTAGTAACGTTACAATTTCTTCCGCTTTCGGAATAAACTTTTTTGAAGTACTTTCATCTACTTTATTACCAGTACATGCTGCAAGTGCGAACGCCGCAATAGCACTTATAATAATGAGTAACATTCTTTTCATTTTAATACACCCTTTCTTTTTAAGATGAAACTATAACTAAATACAAGTAACGCACAAATTGCTATTGTAACTTCTACAGTAAATATAGCCCTATTTGCTGGTACGTATAGCGGTATGATGCCTGCTAGTGCATTTACAGTCCCATGGATGAAAATTGCATATACAACATAACGAAATTTCTTTTGGACAACTGCTTGCAATACAATGAATGACAGACCGACATGGATTAACATCGCAAAGATACGTTCCACTCCACCGACAAAATAACTATCCGTATTTCCGCTAACTGTTTGCGATAATAATAGAGATACTACTGGAATACCGACTATCAACACAGCTTCAATACCACCGTGCCCTACTCCGAATAAAAATCCTGACTGCCAATCTCGTTGTTTCATAAAATAGCGCATTGCAATAAAACGAGCTATCTCTTCAAAAATACCAGCTGACAAACTAAGCATAATCGCAAATAATATAGGCTGCATGACACTAAACATTGAAAAAGCTGTGCTATTTCCATTTAAATAATTCAGTATTGGTATACGGATTAAAATTTGTGATACAACAAATGCCAATACGCCTAGCATATACGGGATATAGCGTTTCTTCCAAAAAGCATATAAAAGTGCAACAAGCGGTAACCCTATACTTATAAACGCTGTAAAAATAAGACCATTCATCTCGTTTCACCTCTTACTTGAAGTGTATAAAAACGATTGAAGAAAGTATGTAGTTATTTCTTATTCGGTTTGATTTCCATCATAAATGGTTATCTATTTTTTTAGTATGAAAGTTTGCGTGAAATGAGGACTCATATAAGTCGTTTCTAGCGTTGCATTATTCGTTTTATTTATAATACGTTTTAATGAGAATAACCCATATCCTCTGCCCTCTTCTTTACTCGAATAATTCTTCTCATAAATTTTTTGCAAATCAATCTCTTTATAATTGGAGCTATTACGAACAACAAAATATTGCTCTGCATCCATTTCAAAAAAGGCAATTTGCAGTACCTTTTCCTCACTATGTACCGCTTCTTCAGTTGCATTGTCTAATAAGACTGAAATGATACGAATAAAAGGAACTATAGGCATCGAAACCGTCGCTATTTTTTCCGGAATATCAAGCATTACTTTTATTTGTTGTTGCTGGGCAGTACCCACTTTTGCTCTTAATACACTTTTCACTTCAGGTATATGTATACGAGATAATTTCGCAATATCGAGTTCATGATCATTGATTAATTTTAAAGTAGGAGTAATAACCTCATAATAAACTTGCTCGATTTCATTCACATTTTTTGTACGTATTCCCGCTTCTAACGCAAGTAACACATTAATATAATCGTGGCGGAAACTGGCCAATTCATCATGCATCGATTCTAATTTCTCAACATAATCGAGTAATTCTTTATCTAACCTTGTTTCATGTTCTTCTACCAATTTCTCTTTCGCCAAATGCGAACTCAGTAATACAATAAGTAGTAATACTAAGAACAATATAATTGCTGAAATAAAACTCAATTCACCATATTGCTGATTTAACTTTGCTAAAAAATCAGTGGATGGACTCGTTAAAATTAATTCAATAATAAACCCAATAATTAACAAAATATAAGTAACATAATATAGTGGACTTCCTACTATGTACTGAGCGATACTTTGAATTCGTTTACGAGCTAATACAATACCTATAAAAGTTATGAGCGACACGATAAGATGAATTATACTCGCTGTCCATAAATAGAAATCAAATGGTGTTAACATAAATAGTTTCATACCCACTTCGAGAAATAGCATTTTCACAAGCGTAATAATAACCATGCTGACAAGCGCAAAATATAAATTCCGCATAAAGTTCAATTCATTTTGCATCAATCCTAAACTTATTAGAAATAACACAATTGTACTATTAAGCTCTGGATATCTCGTTACTGTTACGACAATTACAAGTAAAATAATAAATACAACACTTAAAGACGCTAACATTCTATATGACAATCTATTGTACCGGATTAATTGAATGTATAAGAAGGTATGACTCATACTAGTGAGCAAAAGTGCAAACACATCATAAATATACATTACATCTCACCCTTTAACATTGTACGTACTTTACTAACTAAACGCCGCGATACTGGAATTCGTTTCCCACTTTTTAATATCATCATCTTCTGCGTTGTATCATAAGAAGACATTTGTATAATATTCACGACATATGATTGATGACAACGAAATAACCGTTCATCTACTATTTCAATCTCTTTTAATGTTCCTTAAAAATAAACGATACGATCTAACGTCACTAAAGCTAAACGATGTGGATCATCGGTCATAATATATTCGACTGCATGAAATGGCAGTCGCACAGTAGCGTTACTATTTTCAACAATAAAATCATCCTTAGGAATAGTAGTCTTATTGCGTGCCTCATATTGAAGCAAACATTGCTCAAATACTTGATATCGTTCTTCATAAGGCAAACCTTTATCAATAAATGTTAAAGCTGATACCATGTATTGATACGAGATCGGTGCAAATTCTGAATGCGTCGTTACAAACACAATAATCCCTTGCGTATCATATTTACGAATTTCTTGCGCTACTTGCAACCCTTTACGTTCTTCTCTTTTTATCTCAATATCTAAAAAATAAATTGGTACATAAGTCGCCCGTGGAATGTTTTTAATAATGTTTTCACTTTTACTAGTTACTTCGATAAAATCGTACGGCAACATATATTTCTCACAAATCTCTTCAACTAACCGCTTCATTTGCTGCGCTTGTATGACATCATCTTCTAAAATGAAAATACTCATATTATCACTCGCTTTATAGAAATCTTTTACTTACATAAAAAATAGCAAAAACACAATCTCCCATCTATAAATTCATCTATGGCTATATAATTCAAATTGTTATAAGAATCTCCTTCTATATAATTGAAAGAATTAATCCGCTTTAGCTTTTTATAAAACATAGAAAATAACCTCTACTTTTCGAGAAAACAGTAGAGGGTTATTCAAACTATTTATAAAGGAAGCTCCTTATTTCTATCAATAACTACCTTAAAAAACTCAGAGTAATGCGATAAAGAATAATCCGCTACATCACACTTCCCCTGAAACATACACGTGGAAATGCCTAATTCCTTTGCAGGTAATAAATCTAACTCTCTATCTCCAATTGCTAAATCAATATTGTGCATTTTATGTAAATGATCATAAGCTAAAGAGTTTGGTTTTCGAGGGAAACCATCGTCAATTGTAACCATATCGACGAAGTATTTGTCCCAGCCGTAATATTTTAAGATTTCCATAACTCCTGCCCTATGTTTATGTGTCATAATCACGTTTTTATGTGCAAATTTCAAAATCTCTTCGACATCTTCAAATGGTTTCATATCTTTTGGAGTAAACTTTTTCTTCAAAACCTTAATCTTTTCTTCCTGCGCACTTGAAATGTTGTAATACTGGATTGCGTGGGAATATGATATTTTTAAGTTTTTGTATATTTCTTGTTTATCTACTGCATCACCTAATATTTCAGAAAGCATCATTGTATATGCAGGATACGTATTAAATAACGTCCCATCAAAATCCCATAATATATTCATTTTATACACCTTCTATTTTGTACTTACTTACATTGTTACATATTTTGTATTACTAAATCCGCCCTATCCCTCGGCAATTCCGCTTCCAAATAATGCTCCTCAGCTTTCCAATACCTACTTTGAAATTTTGAAAGATTCCTCTGCGTTTCTGGACTTTCACGTAGAAATCTTGTCTCTCTTGAACAATCCAAATACACCATATAATGAAAGAAATCTCTCCATTCTTTTCGCTGCAGAAAAACGCCTTCTATAATTATTACACCTACTAAAGGAAGCTGTATTTCTTTCATTTCACATGAGTCTGTTTCATCATGATAAAAAGGTAATTCTAATTCAATGTCGCTTTGTAACTTTTGAAAAAGGTTTCGTAACAACCAGTCGATATCCCATTGAAGGTTGTAGTACTCATACCACTCTTCAAATCCAGTATTATATCGCTCGTTACGCTTGATAATGTGATCATCAATATGAAAAATATGAAACGAGATTCCATTTCGTTTCATATTTTCTTCTAATTTTTTAACCAACGTTGTTTTACCCGAACGACTTAGTCCGTCTATACCTAGTATAAATCGTTCATCTTTATGTTCCTTAATAACTTTCATTATTTCATTTGTGCTCATTACTTTCTCCAATCTTCTTTTAATAATGAATAAACGACCGTGTCATGAGCAACATCATTTTGAATCATATATTTTCGAAGTAATCCTTCTTCTTGAAATCCGATTTTTTTTAATAAATTACGGGAAGCTTCATTTTCTATATATACGACAGCTGCAATTCTTATAAAGTGCAACGTTTCAAATCCGTAAGCTAGCATTGCTTGCAGTGCTTCGGTTGCGTATCCTTGTCCCCAATATGTATCATCTAGCTCATAACCAATTTCAGCTCGTTTATGATGATTGTTAATTAAATGAAACCCACACGTACCAATTAATTGATCCGTGCCTTTCTTCTCTATTCCCCAGCGAAATACACTTCCCTCTTCATTACGCTTTCTAAACGTTTGAATAGTCGTTTTCGCTTGCTCAATATTTTCGAAAGAGTCCATTCCGAAATAACGAATAACGGATTCTTTTGAAAAATAATGGAACATCGCTTCTGCATCTAATAGTGTAAGTTCTCTTAATAGTAAACGTTCTGTCTCTAATTTTGGAAACCCCATCCTCTTTTTCTCCTTCTATTCTAATGAACTACAAATTTCAATATAATTACCGTCTGGATCGGCAATGTAAGCAATTGTTTGTCCCCACGGTTTTACGATTGGCTCAACTAGAACTTTAACCCCTTGTTCTTTTAATTTCTCAATCGTTCCCTTTACATCTTCTACAACAAACCCTAACTCAAAATGAGAAGATTGTAGTACACCTTCTGTAAGAGGTAGTCCCGTTAACTCCTTAACATCCTCTCGTGTATTCATCGCTAAAATTGTTGCTCCTGTTTCAAATTCAATATATGTACCGTGCTCTGCTCTTATTGGTAATCTTAAAATTTCTTTATAAAACTGAAGACATTGCTCAAACTTTTCCACATATAAAATAATGTATTTCATTTTTAAGTTCATAATTATTCCCCCTTAACCTTCACCTCTAAAAATTCGACAGATGTTTTTAAAAACCTTGTACCTTATTGAGATGAGCACAAAAAAATGAGGCCGATTTCTCGGCCCCCCAGCTTATTGGCATAAAACAGGAGATTTGGTTTGGACATAACCAGTTCTTACATTCATTATATTTTATTTTTTCTGAATTTTAAATATAATAAATACCTATTTATGTTGAGAAAGTTTTTTTACTTGCATAAAATCATACCGCTTAAGAAATGCTACAAATGGAGGTGTATACATATGGAACCAATGCTTTGTCCAAGTTGTAAAACGAACCGAACTCGCTTTAATATTCTCGAGCAACAAGTAAAACCAGTAAAATTAAATCCACAAACTGGTCATGTAGAAGAAGAATACACGAATGAAACGATGAACGCTTTTCATATGGCTTATCAAGGACCTACTTACCGCGTCCAATGTGCTGTATGTGGGCTTGTTGAAAACCCAGAACAATTTATAAAACCTGCGCAAAATCAGTCTTTCTCTTAAACATTTCCCTACCCCCTATCAATTTTCTATAGGGGGTTTTTCCGTTTTACGTAAGCAAGGTGGACAATTGCTGTTTAATCAAAGGTTCCTAATTCATCTACATGTCTACTATTCATACACCGTCATATATTTTTCTTTTCCACACAAATATAGCGGCCCAATAGAATCAAAGAACAGCTAAGCCTTGCGACCCAAAGTAAGGAAAATTTGATGAAGCAACAACCTGCAACCTTACTAGACTACCATCACTTTGAATATTAAATACTGACACTGTGCCCTGATTTCCATTAAGGGTGTAAAAATGTCGTCCATCTTTACTCACTCCAACATCCATCGGAAGACCCGGTGCTGTCCCCGGCGGTGTACTAGTAATATGCCTTACTACTGACAGTACTCCATTGGGGGCGATTTGGTAGGTGGAGATGGTGCCACTTAAAGTGTTCGTAGTGTAGGCAAAACGTTCATCCTTCGTTGTTATAACCCAACAGGCAGTTTTATATCCGTTTTGTACAGAGCCGCTGATTACATGAAGAGTACCATCATTGCTCAATGAATAAGATGACAACGCATTTGAAACTGCTTCTGTAACTAAGAGAATTCCGGACGATAGAAAGTAAGCACCCAATGGGCCTTTACCGTAAGAATCATTAACAATTGGTCCTGTGACCGTACCATCTTTATTTACATGGAAGACACTGAGATGGTTTGATGTAAGCTCGGAGACAACAATTTTACTACCATCCGGGGTGAAGAGAACTTGTGCGGGCTGAGCATTAAAGGTACTGAGAGCATGAGTGGATCGTGGAATAGGTGTAAGGTTTCCCTTATCATCTATGTGAAATCCAGTAATATTTGATGCAAAATTGTTTGCAGCATTACCTACATTGGAGACATAGAGAAGATTATCATACACACCAATGCTATTGGGCTGAGCACCTCCTGATGGCTTTACATCCACGAAAGTCGGCACCCCGTTATCTGCTATGATAAAACTACTGATACTATGACTGCCTGCGTTAACTGCAAATAGGAAACGACCATCACGGGAAAAAGTCAGAGAACCTTGTGATGCTAGAGGATCTATACCATCGTTTGCCGTTTCTGTAGAAACTTCCTTTATACCAGTACCTCTTCCGTAAGTTCGGTAAGAACCCACAAAGGTGAGCATTCCATTCGTATCCATATGAAAAGCAACAATGTGATTCATTACTTCATTATTAGTCATCATGTATACCATACTCGCACGAGCACGAAAATAATTGTTCATTCTCTGCATTTTATGACTCTCCTCCCTTCATAATTTTATATGGTTCTTTTTCCAATTAAATTCCCATGCAAATGGAAATTGATTTAGAAATATCTCTTGCTCATCTCGTAGTTTCTTTAAGTGAAAACCTTATTCACTTCCATATTATATTTTAAACTCCATACTCTTCTGGTAATATTTACATAAGAGAGGTGAAATAAATGATATTTAATAACAGATTAATGATTCCATCCGCATTACTACTATTAGTTTGCCACATGATCATACTTTACTTTTGGATCTTCGATTGGAAGAAGATCTCGACTCCTTACGGTCTAGCTATATGGATTATTTCTACTGTTTGCGGCTTTTTACTTTATTACCACTTTAAACATCAAAACTCTAATAAAATAGTATTAATCGGTAGTTCATTATTATTAATCGTTTCTTCTTCATTTATGATTTTTTTAGGTATTGTTACTGGGATTATCTTTGTAACTGTTAATTCTATGTCTTAAATATATAGTTTTTTATTGTGTAAAAAAGAACGAACAAAATAGAATTACATAAAAATTAGAGAAGATGATTCCGATAATCATATCATCTTCTTTAAAAATCCACTCTTTATTATAATATTTCGTTTTTTAATTTTTTAATTTTCCAAGAGATCCTTATAAAGAGATACATATACATACAACCCACAAACCCCAGCATAACTTTCGCCCAAATTGGCACTCTTGATTCTGTTGAACTTAAAAATGCATTATACATTGAGGGTAATATAGTTATTGAAATAAATGCAAAAAATTGTAGTAATTCCTTCATTTTTTGTACCTTCGTCTCTTTTTCTGAGTAAATGTCAGGTAACTCATTATCATCTTCTACCTCTTTACAAAAATAATTCCATTTTGCAAAACTCGTTACATGTTTCCACCCACACATTTCATATATATCAATATATTCTTTTTGTTTTTCTTTTGAATCTTTATAATCCAATCTGAAATCCGCTTTATATACTACATCTTTCGGCTTAGTTTTCTTAAATGTATACATTATATTATATTTTTGTAATGCCCAGCCTTGTTGGTGCATATTCCGTAAAAAAGCTTCTTCTTTTTCTACGCTCCATACCGCGAAAGGTTTGAATATCTTCTTTGTCTCCATCTTCCATTCACTCCCCTAATATACTGTTTCCATTTCTTACAGATCTCTGTAACCTGTTATACTCTAGCTCTAACACTTCTCTCCCAAACGGTGTTAACTCATAGCACTTCTTTCTGTCTGTAGAGGCAACTTCAACAATCAATTTCTCTTTTAATAACTTCGTAGTATTCCCATATAAAGTACCAGGACCGAGCTTTACTTCCCCATTTGTCATCTCTTCTACCATTTGCATAATTCCATAACCATGCATTGGCTTTACAAGTGACAACAATATGTAATATGTCGCCTCAGTTAATGGAATGTATTTTTGCGCTTTCGCATTCATTATAACTACCTCCGATACATCGCTTCATGATATATCGACTCACGATACATCGTATAACGATATTGTATAATCATATTCCAAAATATGCAAGTGTAATATTAAAATTAAATATCCATTTCTTTGAATTAAAAAATCATATCAATTTTCTGAATAATTCGTTAAAATATAGAAATATCCGCTTTTATTTTGAAAGGAATGATACATATGATAACTAAATTGAAAGAAAACATAGGATCTGTTTTTGTCGGTAAGGAAAATGTAATTGATTTACTCCTCGTTTCACTGCTTGCTGATGGACATGTACTGCTTGAAGACGTACCTGGTACTGGAAAAACATTACTAGCAAAAACAATTTCTAAAAGCATTGGTGGTAATTTTTCTCGCGTTCAATTTACCCCTGATGTACTTCCGAGTGATGTAACAGGTATTGAATATTTCAATCCAAAAACTAGTGAATTCGAATTAAGACTTGGACCAGTTATGACAAATATACTACTCGCAGATGAAATTAACCGCGCGATGCCGAGAACACAATCTAGTTTGTTAGAAGCGATGGAAGAACGACAAGTAACGCTTGAAAAGCAGTCTACTCCTCTTCCGAAACCGTTCTTTGTTATTGCGACGCAAAACCCGATTGAATCACAAGGAACTTTCCCTCTTCCAGATGCACAACTTGATCGCTTTTTAATGACGATTTCAATTGGTTATCCGTCTCCTGAAGATGAATTAAAAATGATGCGCCGTTTTCGTAACAATGCACCGTTAGAAAGCGTCACATCTGTCATTTCTTTAGAAGACATTTTAGAAGCACAGAAACAAGTGAAAGAAATTTTCGTATCAGAACCGTTAGAACATTACATTATTAAACTTGCTCACGCTACAAGAAATCATGATTACCTTGCTAACGGTGTAAGCCCGCGTGCTACATTAGCTTTAGTACGTGCCGTTCAAGCACTAGCCTTTTTACGCGGCAGAGAATATTGCACACCTGAAGATATACAATTTTTAGTTCCTTCTGTTTGGAATCACCGTATCGTCTTATCAATGGAAGGTGCCTTACGCACGACAAAAAATGAAATCACGCAAAGGATTTTAAAAGAAGTTGACGTACCTGTGGAGATTGAACAAGCATGAATGGACAGCGCGTTGTAACTGTACCTTTATTTTTTCAACTCCATATTATTCAATTAACTGTGCCAGGCGCTATACTATTTACGTTTTTTCTGCCGCAACGAATTATTATGTTTCTCTTTTTCTTCTACTATTTATTTGCGATTTTCATTTATAAATATGTCGCTTACATAGAGAAAAGATTTCAAGTTATAAATGAAAAACAAACAACTCGGCTTTTCCCTGATGAATCTGGACAGTTTTTTATTCATTTAAAAAATGGTGCAAATATACCACTCGTTAACGGCGTTTGTTATTTTCATTTAAATTCATCTCTTATACCGCATAAGGATCAAGGGATTGAACAAATATCGAAAACGTTATTTTCTTTCCCATTTTCACAACCTGCTCATTCAGCACAAAAATGGGATTTAACATTAACCGCAACGAAGCGTGGTGTGTTTCAAATTGAACAGTTCGAATGTGTTTTAAAAGATCCTTTTCATCTTTTAACTGTACATTTACCTGTTTTCGATAAGTTAAAGACTGAAATTATTGTGTACCCTTCTCCTAAAGAGGTAGCCGGTTTACAAGAACTTCAGCAACTATTAACAGGTTCGTATCGAACGAATTTCTCTTTTTACAATGATGAAACATCCATTATCGGTGTTAAACGATATGAACGTGAATCTTTCCGCTCTATTCATTGGAAAGCATCTGCTAAAATGCAGGCGTTACAAGCGAAGCAATATGAACCTGTAAAAAATTATAGTTGGACGATTTGTCTTTCTTTAGCTGCTGATCGTGGGTTTGGTTGGAAAGAAAATGTAGAAGACCTTATTTCATTTACAACGTACATTTGTCAATTCGCAACGAAGCATCAAATTCCGTTTGAGTTATTTATTAGCGTTTTAGCAGAAGGTGGCCCTTTGCTTTTACCATTAAACGAAGGACAAACACATTACGCCAAAGCGTTAGAAGAATTAGCACGTATTTCAGATGATAGTACGCTACTTCCGAAACAAGGATTTCTTCACTATGTAACGAGAAAAAGGGAACGCTCATCTACAATGATATACATTGGTTTGCAGAAAAAGGAGCTCCCTCTTCTATCTCAACCTACGTTCCTCATTAATAATGAAGGGATGGTGGAAAAGCTTGAAAACTTGGCTCTATCACGTTAATGACTTTATTCTGCTCCTCCTTCTTTCATTATTAACGGAAAGAGATGAGCTCATTGGTATTGTTATATTTTTAGTGACCGGTTATGTAGGAGTATTTCTTATTCATAAATTTATGAAGAAAAAAACAACAGGTTTTGTACTACTGTTAGTTATTCAAATAATCGGTTGTTCTTTATTTCTACCTTTCTCTATTTTAGGCACAATATTATTACCACTGTTTTTCTTTATCGTACACTCTGTTGGACCGGGATATCCAGTACAAAAATCGTTAGGCGGTATTGTATGGTTTGTCGTTTCAGCTATATTTTATGCCCCCTTTCCGCCATTGTGGAAATTGTTACTATTAACTTTACACATTATGATTACATTTTGGTTAACAGGTTCCAATCGTAATCAACAGCTATTACGTTTCACTTCTATTATTACGATTGGAATAATTAGCGCTTTACTTATTCCGGCATTTCCTTATATTCGGCTTCTTTTTTCTTATATCATACAAGTAGTTGCCTTAGGATTTGGTTATGCTTTAAATCCATTGTTCTCGGCAGCTGCATTAAAAGATACAGACGACTTTTGGTCGAATAAAGGAAATTTAAAAGATCCTCAAATTAAAGAAGAATTGGGGCAGCGTCCTTTTGATCCAACTCTCATAAATAGCATTACAATAATAGCCTGTACAGCCATCGCTATTTACGTCGTTTGGAAAATAGTAAAAAAACGAAAACATTTAAGTTTACCAAATATGCCTGTCTTTGAATCTACAATCATTACTGATAAAGAAGGCATTAGCCAAAAACGCTTCAAACGAAATAAACCACCACATAACGAAATTCGAAAAGAAATTTTCAAACTCGAGAGTAAGCTATCTCCTCCTTTAAACCGAGAACGAGGAGAAACTGTTGAAGCTTGGCTAGAGAGAATTAGTGATGAAGAAGAGGTAAATATTCAGAGTCATATTATTATAGACGCGTATAATGCAGTGCGTTATTCAAATGGTGAAAACACTGTACTTCTGCATGAATTTAAGGAAGAGGTTTATAAGCTTTATGCGTATCAGAAGAGTTTGAAGAAGAGAAAATGATGTATACAAAAAGACTCCTATTAAACTAGGAGTCTTTTTGTGTAAAAGTCCACGTTGCTTTTCACAAATTATGCTTTTTTTCCTGCTTCAATTTCTAAAGATTCTTCATGCCACCAAAGTGTTTCTTCAGGATCCTCTTTAGCAATTTGATGTGCTTCTTTTTTCGATTCGACAGTAGGGTAAGAACCTTTTAGTGCACGTCCTGATGTTGTGACAAACAGTATACTAAACACAATTAATCCAATTACACTTACACCAGTTAAATAAAATGCTGGTGCCAGTGGATTACCAGTAGCATGAACTAAGTATGAACATACAAGCGGCGTTGTACCACCGAATATAGATACAGAAATATTAAAGGAGATAGAAAGCGCACGATAACGTACATCGGTGAAAAAGAGTGCTGGTAATAACGAAGGCAATGTTCCTTCATATACACTAAGGAAGAAACCTAAAATGAAAATACCCGCAAACATGGCTACAATATGTCCGTTACCAATTAATAAAAATGCTGGAATTGAACATAATGCTAAACCAAGTAAGCCAATTTGTACTACGCGTTTATTACCTACTTTATCACTTAATTTACCGAAATAAAGTGCCAGTGGAATCATAAGTGCCATCGTAATTGAAATAATTAATAAGCCCGTTGTTTCTTTGACTTTTAGTACTTGTGTTAAATAAGAAGGAATATACGAAAGGATCATATAGTTTGTAATGTTAAAGAAGGCAACAATTACTGTGCTTAATAAGAAGTCTTTTTTGTGATATTTTAATATATCCATAAATGAAAATTGTTCGTTGTCTTCAGATTCCTCTTGTGCTTTTTCCATCTCTTGAAAGATTGGAGATTCATCTAAATGACGTCGTAAATATAAACCGACCAAACCAATTGGTGCAGCAATTAAGAAAGGAATACGCCATCCCCAGCTGAGCATTTGCTCATCTGTTAATAATAACGTTAAAATGGTAACAATTACCGAGGCAGCAATGTAACCTGAGAGTGTTCCAATTTCAAGACCACTACCGAGTATACCACGCTTTTTATCTGGAGAAGATTCTGCGATATAAACCATTGCACCTGAATATTCGCCGCCTGTAGAGAAGCCTTGAATCATTCGAGCAATTAAAAGTAGTATTGGTGCCCATACACCAATTTGTTCATAGGTTGGTAGTAATGCGATGAATAATGTAGAAAGTGCCATTAAAATAATAGTTGTACTTAAAACAATCTTTCGGCCATACTTATCTCCTATTCTACCAAAGAAAATACCTCCGATTGGTCGAACGAGAAAGGCCGCTGCAAATGTACCAAATGTAAGTACAAGTTGCAAACCACTATTATCCACACCTGAGAAGAATAATTGACTTAATATTACCGCTAAATACGCGTATAATCCAAAGTCAAACCACTCCATTGCATTCCCAATGCCAGTAGCAACAACTGCTTTCCTCGCTTGTTTAGGATTGACAATATTAACGTCTTGAGGTTCAAAATTTAAATCATTATTTTGTTGCATATAGTAAAACAGCTCCTTATTTAATTTAACTTCTTTAAGCACACCTTCTCTTACTAGAATAAATTCAATACGAAGCACTTAAGGAAAAGCAACGTCTCCTTATCTGTTATTATTGTTTCACATAATTAATTATTTGTCCAATGAGATGATCCCTAGGTTAAGTAATTTACTATTTTAAAAAGCTGAAGAAGGCGCTATACGAGTACCTTTTTCAGCTTTTTATTTTAATATGTAAATTTATTTTTTTCACCCCTATTTTCTTCCTATTTGAATTAAAAATAAGGTGCTTTTTCATAAAGCTTTTTAAACACTTGCTATAGCTGATAAGCTATGAATACAGGAGATAAACTCATAAATAAATGCATCAATCTCTTCTTTTGTAATTATATATGGAGGAAGTAAACGGATGATGTTCCCTTGTGTAACGTCAACTAACATCCCTTTCTCCATTAGCTCTACCTGTAATTTCTTTACATTTGTATTCGTATCATTCAAACTAATTCCAAACATCATTCCAGCATGACGTACTTCCTGAATATAATAAGAATTTTCATTCTGAATTTCTCGCAATTTATCATTTAAATATAGTGACATTTCATAAGCTTCTTGCATTAAACCATCGTCAATCAATGTATTTAAAACCGTTAACCCTAAAGCTGTTCCCATTGAAGAATGAGCAAACGTTGTACCATGATCTCCTGGTGAAAATACATCACATAGCTTTTCACCTACAATGATTCCCCCTAGCGGTATCCCGCCTCCTGCTCCTTTACCAATTTGAATAATATCCGGTGTAATATTGAAATTTTGATAAGCAAATAGTTTACCAGTTCTCCCCATACCACTTTGAACTTCATCAACGATAAGAATGACATTATATTTATCACATAAGTTTTGAACACCATGTAAATATTCACCCGATAAAGGGTATATCCCCCCGCTACCTAATACAGGCTCTAGCATAATCGCAATTGGATTTTCTTTAACAATTGTTTCTTCTAATTGCTCTATATTCTCGCGCTCTACTTCATATACAGGAATCGATGTTTTAGGGAAATTTTGATATACACTTTCTTGTCTCGTAAAATGAAGTGCCCCTAACGTACGCCCGTGGAAGCTATTCTTCAGCACTACGATTCCTTCACGTTCCTCATGCGTATTCGCTCTATATTTATCAATTAATTTCAACGTTGTTTCTGTCGCTTCCGTACCAGAGTTTGTAAAAAAGACTTTTCCATTTTTTAAAGAGCAATCAACTAATTTCTTTGCATACTCAATCGCAACTGGGTTTAAAAAATGAAACGGAAGATGCAGAGATTTCGTAACTTGTTCCATTGTCGTTTGCACGATTTTCGGGTGATTATACCCTAATACGTTCACTCCGACACCAGAAAATAAATCTACATACTCTTTACCATCCACATCATAAAGCTTGCACCCTTCTCCTCTTTCTATTGCAACCTTCGTACGACAATACGTAGGCATCATATATTCTTTATCTAATTGAAACCAATCCGACATTTTAAATTCCTCCTAGTTATTTTCCCTGTTTATTTATGTTCATTCTCTATAAAGTCATGTATAAATTCATTTTTAAGATTGTAATTTTAATAGTAATTTTCTTCCCGATATTCATTTTTCCATAATTTCTTCTATTTCAACAGGTCCACTGCATGTGCGTTTTTTTCATCTAGCGGTATGTTACCAATTTGAACTTTGTATGTAATACATAATCAAGGCTAAAGAATCATATTTAGTAACAATCGACGAAAAAAATTTGGAGGCTAAATCGATGAATGAAAAATATGATAAACAGAGGCAATCTTTATTAGGAGAAGACTTTAACCAAGATCGAGAACTTAATGAACCAGCTAAACTTCACTCTCAAACAGTTGGTTCACGTGGACCTGTTTTAAAGCAAGATAGTGTACTGCACGAGGCGTTACAAGAATTCATTCATGAAAAAATTTTAGAAAGACCTGTTCATGTAAAAGGATTTGGTGCATTTGGTTATTTCCAAACGATATATCCGATGTCTGAGCATACAAAACTAATATTTTTACAAAATTCTAATGAGAAAGTTCCTGTTATGGTTCGCTTTTCTTTAGCTGTCGGTATAAAAGGAACACCTGATACATCTAGAAATGTAAGTGGCTTTGCTACAAAATTTTATACAGAAGAAGGCATTTTTGACCTTATATGTAATCACATTCCTGTCTTTTCTATTCGTGATCCGATGCGTTTCCCAGAATTTATTAAAGCATTCTTACCTTCACCTAAAAATAATTTAATTGATCCTGATAGGTCTTGGGGCTTTGTAGCAAGAGCGCCTGAATCGATTCATTTTATTGTACGTTTATACTCTGATGCTGGTACGATAAAAAGTCTTCGCCACATTCCAGGACATAGCGTAAATACATATGTTTGGAGAAATGCTCAAGGTATTAGAAAGTACGTTAAATACCATTGGTACCCATTTGAAGGTGTACAATACATTAGTCGCGAAGAAGCAAATAGACTAGCCGCTGAAAATCCTGATTACGCTGGTAAAGATTTATACGATGCGATTGCGGGTGGCAAACCGGTGGAATATGGCCTATATGTTCAGCTTATGGACCCTAAGGATGAAGCAAATCTTTCTTATGATCCTTTAGACGATACAAAAGTATGGGATGAAAAAGAGTATCCCCTAATACCAGTAGGCAAAATGGTATTAAATAAAAATCCTGATAATTATATGGAACAAGTAGAAAAAGTCGCCTTCTCCCCTTCTAATTTACTAGACGGCACAGAATTATCTGATGATAAAATACTGCAAGGCCGTGCTAACATTTATAGTGATTCTCAAAGAAGAAGAATTGGGGCTGAATTTCGTAAATTACAGGTTAACCAGCAGCAAGATTGGACACCAGCTAACCAAATAACAAGCGGTGACGGAAGGTACATTGAAGGTAAACTCGAAAGGACTTCTATAACTAAACAAGATGACTTTAAGCAGGCTGGTGAATTTTATGCGAAGTTACAACCGATAGAAAAAGAA
This sequence comes from Bacillus sp. FSL E2-0195, assembly GCF_038003645.1. Lineage (NCBI taxonomy): Bacteria > Bacillati > Bacillota > Bacilli > Caryophanales > Bacillaceae > Bacillus > Bacillus sp. FSL E2-0195. Next base: position 2,941,228 of record NZ_JBBOPN010000001.1, read on the forward strand.
CATCTTGCCGAAAACTTAGCTAGTGATTTGAAAGTTATATCTGAGGATATTAAAAAGGTAGTTTTGGGGTATTTTCATAAAGTGTCAGCTGATTTGGTGAATAGGATTGAGAGTGCGATGCAAAGGCTTTAAAAATATAAAAAACGTCATTTTTAATGATGAAAATGACGTTTTTTTATGGCGAACTTACTAGTGATTTCTATCGACCAATTTACATTTATTTACGAAAACTTTCCCATTCAAGATTTTCGTTACATCATTTTATATTATGGTATTCATTTCTCTTTTTCAGATAATCTTTTTCACATTGTAATGGTCTGTATTCCACGATTTTCCCTTGCTTCTTTTTCGTTTCGGTAACAATCCATTCCCCTTTTTCAAGGTTTAGGCGTTTCATTACATTAGTATCGTCTATTTCTTTATAAAGTAAAAATGCTTCTTGCGCCTTCACAAATAATCTAGGCTCTCCCCTATATCCACCACTATCATAAACTTTAGTTAGCGAATTATAATAAGAATCATTTTCCCTTCCGCCATACATCAAATGCGCAGCCTCTAGGTCTCTTTTACTAATTTCCCAAAAACTATTTTCATCAATCTTTAAATCAAATGTAGATATAATGTCATTCATAATGTTTTTCACATACTTTTCATCACGAATTTTACTTTCTTCCAGACAATCTGAAGATAACCTTGGTGCATTTGACTGAGAATGTACCACATGCTGTATAGATACGCACAAAATAAATACACTTAAAACATACAATAGTTTTTTCATATTTAAGTATCACCTCAAATGATTTAGATACTATATTATTTGTTTTTGAGGTGATTCTATTCTTATGCTGTAAATAATAAATCCCCTATAAAATTGATTTTTATAGGGGGGTTATATTTAACATTTAATCGGCGTAGCAAGTACCTTACTACTTTTCACATCATATAATCCTATAGGTGTTACCCGTATAAAAGGCAAGTGCGTCGCAGAAAAGAATAAAATCGTAAATGCCGGATCGTCATACGCGTAGCCACGCTCTTGTAGCAATTTCACCATCTGTTTTTCTTCCTGTATTAATTCACTCATTTTTAAATTAGACATAATCCCGAGCAATGGTAATGCAATTTCGTGTAACACTTCATTTCTTTCCGCTATTACCATTCCCCCGCCAAGCTCTTTTACTCTATGAAAAGCTGTAAGCATATCTTCTTTCCTTTTTCCAATAAGAATGATGTCACCTGTACCAGAATAAGAGCTAGCAAGACCTCCTAATCCATTCGCAAAACCTTTCACAACTGTATTCACTCGCCAAGTGCCATCACGAGCAATCATCATAAGGAAACATTCATCATGCTCAATAGAAAGTTCTTCACCGTTTAAGTCGATTTCAGTTACATATGGTTTTGAAATAACATCATTTAATAATTTTATACCTGTTGTTTCAGAAAAAATCATATCTTCTTTCTTTAAAGACCAGTCTAATGATAATGGAGTTACTTTGAATTTACTCCAGTCTTTATGTAATGATGCATTTTTGTTTATTCCGTCACGCTTCATCCATTTCCCCTTTGCAATTACACTTATTGGAATCGGATTTTCTTTACTTTCCAAAATATTAATATTTGCAATTCTTCCTGTCGCGATCGCGCCGTGTAAATGCTCCATATTATAATAACGAGCAATGTTATAGCTTGCCATATTATAGGCATCAATTACTGGTATTCCTTGCTTTATCGCGATTTCTATCATCCTATTCGTCATTCCGTTTTCATAAAATGACGGATGTGAACCATCTGTTGTGAACATGAATCTATCAAATTGCTTGACACCTAATTCCAGCAATTCTTTCAGTAAAACTTCTAAATCTGGACGGATAGAAGAGTTTCTAAGAGTAACGGTGTAACCTTGCATAAGGCGTGTTAATGCTTCCTGTCCTGTCATCGCTTCATGATCGCAATCAGCACCTAGTAACTTTAACTTCGCTAACGTTGATTCAGACGCACCGGGAAAATGACCTTCTACTTTTTTCTGTAACCGCTTTGTTTCCTGCACCCAATTTAACATTTCATCATCGCCATGTAATAGTTTCGGCCATGCTGTTAACTCGCCGCCCTGAAGAACATCTTCATGCTTCAGCCATTCCATTATTTCTTCACTATTAAATAAAGATTCCCCATTCTGTAGTTCAGTCTGTCCATCGAAACGACACCACCAATACATACTTGCTGGAATCTTTTTAAATTCATCTAATAAACGAAACGCTACTTCCCGTTGTAATGTGAAAAACAAAGTTAAATTATCATTAATGAAAGTTGTTGTACCAAATTGCATCGCATGATTTGCTAAAGTTTCAGGATTATATAATTGATATGGATGTGCATGCGGTTCTATGTAACTAGGAACTACATACTTTCCATCACAATCAATGACTTCACATTCGTGTAGTTGCTCTGGTAGTTTTTCTCCTACATATATAATGCGGTCATCATAGATCCAAATATTTGCTTGCACCCACTCGCGCATATAGGAATTTAAATATGTTGCATTCTTGAATAAAATGTGCGGGCTTCTTGTGCCATCTATTACTTCAACATGTTCTCGTAATTGTGTGTTACTCCATCTAAACTGATTTTGTCCCAATGTATTTCACTCCACATCAATTTACTTTTATTTATTAAAACAAAAATAATTAACTAACTAAAGTATTATCCATTCCTAACTCCCCTGTATATCCCCTATACTCTTTATTATATGGAATGATTACAAAAATAACAATTTTCAAAATTTATAATATATCTCTTTGATCCAAAATAAAAAAGATGTCATGCAACTGACATCTTTTTTATACTAGACTATAAGATTGAATTACACTTGTATCCGTATTTATGTTCTACATATACTTGATTGCTGCCATACCATGAATGCTAATACTGTCCTTATTTGCAAAATTAAAAAGCATCTCTTTTATTTACAACTAAAGCCGGATTCCATTCGCTTTCTTTTCATCTATTTCTTAAATTCAACTTGCATCATTTTATTAAACTGTGTTAAAATATCAATCGCACCTAAAGAGTTAATACTGACAGCCAATGTATGTTTGCCTCCAATTACTCCGCCAACAAAAGTTGTAAATCCAGGAATCGACCCTCCATGACCCCAAATTGAAACACCGTTTGAAAGTTTCGTCTCATAGATCCCAAGACCATATCCATCCCCAAGACCTTTTCCTTCTATAGGAACTGTAGTAAGCATTTCTTTTAGCTCGCGTTCTTTCAGTAACTTACCACCGAGTAAAGATGCAAAGAACGTATTTAAATCGTCCGCATTTGAAATCATATCTCCAGCTGCATTAGCTAAACTCGGATTATAATACGTCATGTCTTTCAATTCACTTGTTTCGTCTATTTTCATATACCCACGAGCATGATCCTTTCCTGGAATAACGGGTGAATTCCCTGGTAAAAACGTATTTGACAGATCCAAAGGTTCAATAATTCGTTTTTCAATTTCTTCTGCATAACTATTGCCACTTATTTTTTCAATAAGCATTCCCAATATTACGTATCCTGTGTTTGAATACGCCCATCCTTTACCTGGCGAAAAATCTGGGGGTAGAGAAAGTCCTATTTTCACTATTTCTTCTGCTGTATACGTTTTTCTCGAATTCATTATGTCAGCGTCTTTTGACTTTAAATATTCAGCTATACCACTCGTATGATTCAAAAGTTGACGTATCGTAATTTGATTGCCATCATACCCATTTCCTTGAATGAGACCCGGTAGCCACTTTTCAATTGGATCGTCAAGTTGCACGCGATTTTCTCCTACTAATTGAAGAACAGTCGTAGCGGTAAAAGTCTTCGTCACACTCCCAATCCGAAAACGATAATCCGATTTCATTGTTTTCTTTGTATTTAAATCCGCGACGCCAGCAGTATAACTACTAATCTTTCCATTGTTAGACGTCTTCGCTAATATTCCTGGGGTTCCAAGCTGTACTGTTTCCTGCATTACTTGTTTCCAACCATTCCGATTCTTTTGATCATGTGATTGTGACGGACTAGATAAATTTTGAACAGACTCTGCTTTCACAGTAAAACCTGGTGTGAATAGAGTAGTACCCGCTAATAAAACTGCCAAACTTGCTAACTTAATTGAATTACATTTTTTCATAAGACTCCCTCTCCTCTATTAATATAGGATTAATTCAAGTTATACTTTAATCCTATATGATAAAACTCTCTTTTTTCTTATCCATTCCTTACGAAATACTTACGTTCAAATTTTGATACGATAAACTGAGAAAGAGCTATGCATGAAAATAAAAAGGGCATATAAAATAAGGACAGCCACTTAACTGCCCTTATTTTCATTTCACCTCGTCTTTATTATTTTTAAGATGATTCATTAATTGTGTTCGTTTCAAAGGTACATATATGTTTGTTCCAATAACATATCTTTTTCCCAATCGAATTATCTTATAAATTTAAGGAGTTCATATTAAGATTAACAATAAAAAAGAATGTGTTTTCAATTTATCAGAACACGTTCTCTTACATACTTAAAACCCTATATCAACTTTTTATTTCATTCACTTTTACCATCCTGCACTAGCGTTCATGCCATTTCCAATAATAGTAAGAAATAGTGGCCACAATACTGGTCCTAACGTAAGAAGTAAATTTAGAAGTATAAGTAATCTATATACCCCGGGGAAATTTTGATCTTTACGATTTACAAATACTAAAATAACTAATAATATTATGGTCGTTAAAAATAAAAGTAGAGTTAGCAACCAATACCAAACCATTAAACTGAGACTCCATGGTGTTAATAGCTCGTGTATTATACCAAATATGATTCCTAATACTCCAAAACTAAAGGTAGTAACTGTTGATTTTATAAGCACTATATTTAATGTTTTTTCGTATGTATTTTTACAATATAAATCTATTAAAGTGTATAAAGATAAATATGCCATTAATACACCTATCCAAGACAATAACCAGTCTCCGCCTCCTCTAAATAACATGAACAGCAACCAACACATCTCTACTGCAGAAAAAGCAAAGGAAATAAGTATGCTTTTCAATACCGGTTTCATTATATTTTCACACCCTTAAAAATAAATTATAAGTTTTTACTAAACTCATGTAATTTTTTATTAACATGCTACCCATTAATCGTTTAGCTCTAACGTATCCTTTTTTCATTCTATATTAATAAAACAAAGATATACTCATGAACAATTAAAGAAGCAATACTCTACAAAGAGTTCCATATAGCTTGTATATTCTTTTTCCATTGGTAGAGATATTAAAAAATTAAGTATACATTAACATGCAATTAAATATAAGTAAATAAAATTAATTTACTGCTAATTTTATTTACTTATATAACTTTCATATTCAGATTAACTCAGCCACCATTTTATTTTCATATAATACATTCTACTATTCATATCGCCCTTTTCCATCCCGCTCTATCCACCCCATAGTCTTCTTAACATCTAACTCCGTATACGTCTTTTCACCATAACGAACAGACTCATATATCGGAATAATATCTCTCGTTCGACATATTCGTTTTAACCATTGTTGTATCGTTTCATAAGACCTTCGCTGTTCGTGAAATGGTAAAGTTCTTTCCCATTCAACTAATGTTTTCCTTATCGTATCAGTAGGCAATGACTTTTCTGACTGATCAATGGTTTTTTCATCTTTTATGGTTCTTACTACAGTTTGCTTTGTGACCAATTCTTTCTCCTGTACTATTTCAGTTTTCGTCAACCTTTTCCTAATGTACTTGTAGATGGAATATATAATTGACATTACAATAATCACATAAAAAGCTATACTAATCCATGAATTTGAAAGCATAGAAAATACGCCTCCCCATGAACTTTCCCTTTCAAAACCTTTAAATTTTTTACCCGTTGTCGTTCTATTCCCATTATCTCCTACTTTTGTCTTTTCCAAAGGTGTGCCATAATCTTCATTATTTTCATTGTTTATTGTTTCCTTATAAATTTTTTCAGATTTCTTTTCACTAAAAAAACGCTCTTTTACTATGTCTTGTACATGCACAACACCTTGTGATAACGTTATCGCACTAACCGCAAAGAATAGTATGATTAAAGCTCTTACACTCCAAAACTTCACTTTCATATGCCGCTTTTTATTCAACATGACATGAATCCCTTCTTATTCTTTAATTACAATCCATTTATTCGTTCTACTGTATTCCCTAGGTGAAGTACCAAGAATTAAAGGAACTGCATCCAATTCCTTACGACGAAATCCTGCTGTATAAAAATAAGAAGATGATACAGGCGTATCTTGATCCGATATTGAGGCAAGTACCTTTAATACATTTTGCAAATGTTTCCGATTATCCCCGTTCTTTACATGTAACAATCCGTTACCTTTCACACTGTTAATCCATAACTCAAATGAACAATCTTGCATGAGCAGTTGTTTGCATATGCCTGCCGTTAATTCAATAAGCTCTTCAATATCATTTCGTAAAGAAACGCCACTTTTATTTTGTAAATTGAGATAAATCGCATATTTATCAGATTGTGTTCGTTCGTATTTTTTCGCAGTTATCATCCCTGTTTTTGCTGTTGCGCTCCAGTGGATAGAACGAAAATCTTCATTTTCATACGACTTCACTCCCATTACTTTCGTTTCATCATATAGCGGTGAAGACATCGCTTTTCGAAATCCCCGTGACCATTCTTGTAATTCAGGAACTTGTATTTTCGGAACGGCTGGTAAAACTAAATAGGACGGCGTATCAACTTGTTTATATGTTATATGTTTCGTTATGAATCCAAAGGGATCAGTAATAACAATTTCAACTTCTTCCCATTTAGCAATTCCTCTTTTTAACGCTACAGCTTGCAAATCAAATGAAATTGACTCTCCTCCTTTTAAACTAAAATTCATATAATAATTTGAACCTGTACTATGATTTTTGTTTATTTCATCATGATTCCAAGTTAGCTTATTTTCACATTTAAATCGAAATACGATATTAAGAATAGGAAATATCGACTTGTTTGAAATTTTCATTTTGCACGTGTTCGTTTCACCGATAAAGACATTCGAATTTCCTTGATTGTATTCCCAGTTAACACGAGATACTTTCCGAATGTATATATGCGTAGCACCTATTAAAATTAAATACAAAAATACGAGGGATAATATGAGTAGATTACTTGAAAATACACATAAAATAACGGCTACAACTGACATAACTCCTATTACGAAAGGCTCCGCTAAAGGTGTATACACAAGCTGTTGATTCATCGTACATTCTCCACTGGCACACTAATCGTATGAAGAATTTCTTTCATGATTTGTTCTTTTGTCGTTTTCATCTCCCCTTCAATCGTTAACGTTAAACGATGAGCACAAACGGATGCAGCTAGTAGTTTTATATCATCTGGTGTACAGTAATCTCTTTCATTTAATATTGCTCGTGCTTGGATTGCCCGCATAAATGCCAATGTGCCTCGCGGGCTTACACCAATTTCAATTAACTCATGCTTACGGGTTGCTTCAATAATTTCAAGAAGATAATCTTGCACATCATTCCCTACTAACACTTCCCTTGCACGTTTTTGTATATTTATTATTTCTTCACTTGAAATAATAGAATGTAGCGTTTCTAATGGATCATTCGTTTGGAACCGATTCATCATTTCCTTTTCTGCTTCTCTCGTAGGGTAACCTTGTCGAATAGTAAGTAAAAATCGGTCTAATTGAGCATCAGGTAAAGGAAATGTACCCGCCGATTCAAGAGGATTTTGCGTTGCAATAACTAAAAAAGGTTCTGGTAATGAATGTGTCTGTTTCGCAATGGTAACGGTACGTTCTTCCATAACTTCAAGTAACGAAGATTGCGTTCTCGGCACAGCTCGATTAATTTCATCTACTAATACTATATTTGCAAAAATAGGCCCTAACCTCGTTTTAAAATCCGATTCCTTCACATCAAAATATTCGAGTCCAATAACATCTCCAGGCAAAGTATCAGCTGTAAATTGAATTCTTTGGAACTTAGCGTCCACACTTTTAGCCAAACTTTTCGCTAATGTTGTTTTCCCTGTCCCAGGTACATCTTCTAATAAAATATGTCCTCTTGCTATAAGAGCTATAGCTGCTAGTTCAATCGATTCATCTTTTCCTATAATGACCTTTGAAATATTGTTAGTGATTTTCTTTAATATGTTCATATATTTCACTACCACCTTTAAATGTTTTTAAAATTAAGAATATTTATTTTCCAAATTATAACACATTACGTTAGAAGTAAATATATTCCTATCAAAATAAAAAAGATGACCTCAGCCATACGCCAAAGTCATCTTCTATAACCATATTATTTTACTAGTTCACCGCTATAAACCTTTATATCAAGCGGAGCAGTTAAAAACTGTGATGCTTTACTAACGAAAGATGTGAAGTGTTCACTCGTATTATGACTCGCAACTGCTGCTTCATCTTTCCATACTTCTACCATCGTATAAACACTTTCTTTTTCAGTATCTTTATATAAATCGTAAGATACATTTCCACTTTCTTCTCTTGAACCATGAAGTAGTGGCTGAATTTCTTCTAAAAATGATTGTTGTTTTGCTGGATCTACTTGAAATATTGCGTGAATAATAATCATGGTGTTTCCCCTCTCATATCTCACTTATTTCTGTTTTTTTATAAAATTACTTCCACTCAGCAACTTTTTCAATTGGAAGACGTACTGATGGATAACCACTGTCAGCAGCTTTTCCGATTGAAATTAACATAACTGGTACGTGACGCTCTTTGTCTAATCCGAAAGCTTCTGCGATTTGGTCTTTTTCAAATCCACCAATTGGGCAAGTATCATAGCCGTGAGCACGTGCTGCTAACATAAATTGCATCGCTACAAGACCACCGTCAATTAGTACAGTATCTTTCATTACTTCTGGTGTAACCATTGAGAAGTAACCTGAAAGTTTTTTCATTTGATCTTCTTTTACTTCAGCTGGCATAAGTCCGCGCTCTACTGCTGTACCGTAAATTTCTTCTGCGTTATCAAAGTTGTTTAAGTCACCAAATACAGCAATCATCGCTGAAGATGTTTCTACTTGAGATTGATTGAATTTTGCAAGTGGAGCCAGTGTTGCTTTTGCTTCGTCACTTTCAATAACAAGGAATCTCCATGGTTGCATGTTTACTGAAGATGGTGCAAGTGTTGCTTCTGTAAGAATTTCTGTCATTTCTTCTTTGCTAATTTTTACTGAAGGATCGTACTTACGAATTGAACGACGTCCTGTTAAAATTTCGTTAAAATCATTTGTTTTTACTGAGTTAGTCATAGTTGTATTCTCCCTTTTTTAAAGTTCTTTTATATTTTCTTGAATGCGGTCTAACATCGTTAAAAGATTGTCGCGTTCTTCTTCACTTAATCCTTTAAATGCTGAAGTAGCGAAACGCTCTTTTTCCTCTTGATACACTTGAATTTTATTTCGCCCCTCTTCTGTAAGAGAAACTAACGTAATTCTGTTATCATCTGGATTTTTACGTCTTGTAATCATTCCGTTTGCTTCCAGCTGTTTTAAATGCCTCGTAATCGCGGCATTATCAATATTCACTTCTTGCTGAAGTGCTTTTTGACTAATTTCATCTACTTCATATAACTGAAGTATAAGCTCTAGTCTAGATTGACTCATACCCGTACACCCTTCAAACTTCGAACTTACTTCTTTATTTAGAAAGTGTAATTTATATAAAATTATTGCTTCTTTTGAGCATGAACTTGTCAAATTACCCCTCCTTTACATGCAAAACAAAAATATTTGATGTATCAATAGTTGATATGTCAATTAATATAATCTATATCGATTTATAATGCAAGCATTTTGTTTTCACTATTTATTTTTTTGAAATTCGTCTATTAATATTTTTCCAAAATAAGACGTTTTATGACGTTACAAAAAATGTAAATTACATTATAATAGTAATAATTCAAATGACTGGAGAGTGATTGTAATGCGGCAATACACAAATAGAAATGAGGAAATGAACATGGAAAATGAAATGAGGATATTTATATATGACAACAATAAATATAGGGATTGTCGCGCACGTAGACGCTGGCAAGACGAGTTTGACTGAGCGTATTCTTTATGAAACGAATGTGATTAAAGAAGTTGGCCGAGTAGATAGTGGTAATACTCAAACTGACTCAATGGAATTAGAAAGACAACGCGGAATTACGATTAAAGCATCGGTCGTTTCTTTTTTTATTGACAGTTTAAAAGTAAATGTCATTGATACACCTGGACACGCTGATTTTATCGCTGAAGTGGAGCGATCATTCCGCGTTTTAGACGGTGCGATTTTAGTTATCTCTGCCGTTGAAGGTGTGCAAGCACAAACAAAGATTTTAATGCAGACATTACAGAAATTAAACATACCTACTATATTATTTGTTAATAAAATAGACCGTAGTGGCGCAAATACTGAAAAAGTTGTGAAACAAATAAAAGAGCTTCTTTCAAATGAAGCATCCCCCTTCTACTCTGTAGAAAACGAAGGTACAAAGGACGCTCGGATTATTGAATATAAATCTTATGACGATTGTATTGAACGATTAGCACCATTTAACGAATCATTGCTTGAGTCATATGTAAATAACGAAATAATACCGGATGCACTATTAAGAAAAGAACTCGAAAAGCAAATACAGCAAGCAAATGTGTTTCCTATCTTTTTTGGTTCAGCAATGACAGGTATAGGAGTAACTGAATTACTTAAAAATATTTCAGCCTTAATTCCAGCTACTAAATCGGCACAAGATGAAACATTATCCGGTGTTGTTTTTAAAATTGAACGTGAATCTTCTGGCGAAAAGATTGCTTACGTAAGACTATTTTCTGGTTGTTTACACGTTAGAAAATATGTTGATATACAGCGTGGAGAGTCTCTACCACATAAGGAAAAGATTAAAAAAATGTGCATGTTTCATAATGGAGATGCCGTTCAATCTTCTACTGTTCAAAGCGGAGAGTTTTGCAAAGTGTGGGGACTTACGAATATTAAAATTGGTGATATTATCGGTAAGCGGACGGATTATATAAAGGATATTCACTTTGCCGAACCACAAATGGAAGCTGCTATTGAAGCAGTGCCTAAAGAACGAATTCATGATTTATACGCTGCACTTATGGAGCTATGCGAAGAAGATCCTCTCATTAAGGTTTGGAAAGACAATGTTCATAATGAACTATACATTCGCCTTTTCGGTGAAGTGCAAAAAGAAGTTATTGAAACAACACTTTATGAAAAATACCGTCTACAAGTTACCTTTTCAAACACGCGAGTTGTATGTATTGAAAAACCAATTGACTTAGGGAATAGCGTTGAAGTAATGGGTGAAAAAGAAAATCCTTTTTACGCAACAATTGGGTTCAAAGTTGAACGTGGCGCGCTTAACTCTGGCATAACGTATAACTTAGGTGTTGAACTTGGATCACTGCCTTTAGCATTTCATAAAGCGATTGAAGATACAGTATTTCGAACGTTAAAACAAGGTTTATTTGGATGGGAAGTTACGGACATTATCGTCACATTAACACATACCGGCTATGCCAGTCCTGTTACAACAGCGAGTGACTTTAGAAATTTAACACCGCTCGTATTAATGGATGCTTTAAAACAAGCCAAAACATGTGTATATGAGCCATTAAACGAATTTGAATTAACTGTACCAGAGCACGCAATTAGTACCACAATGTATAAGCTCGCTGCCATACCAGCAACTTTTGTAGAGCCTATATTAAATAATGATTCTTACCAGTTAACAGGATCATTACCTGTTGCAAAAACAGAGGATTTTAAACGAATGCTCCATTCATTTACTGAAGGAGAAGGTATCTTCACAACGAAGCCATCTGGTTACAATAAACTGAAGGCTCCCTTCCCTACTCGAAAACGTGTTGACTTTAATCCGCTAAATCGGAAGGATTATTTGCTTCGTGTTTTGAAGGCTTATTAAATAAAAAAGAGGTGCCATTCGCACCTCTTTTTGCATGTATTGATAGGTTAGTTTTTCCTAACAACTTCTTTAAGTTTTTCTATTATTTTTGCTATCGCTTCGATCGAATTCTCGGTTTCAAATTCTCCAACATTTACAGAATGGTTAGCGTTTTTGACAACTTCAATCTGTAAATTCGTTTTATGTAACTGATTTATTTGATTTGCATTATATTGATGATCTTTATCTCCAATTACTAAAAGCCCTTCGTGATGACTATGTAAGATCGAATCAAAAATAGAATCAAAAGTTAGTAATGGTGTAAGCAACATCATTTTTGACCGTAGAAATTCTTCTCTCTTCATTAAATCATTCGCAATCGGGATTGTTCCGAGTGATTTTCCTAAAAACATCGAATTGCTATATTGCCCACTTTTTAGCACTTCAATAATGACAGGATTAATATCATCCATCATTACTTTCGTTATTTCTTCCATTGGTTTTTCCATTAATTGTCCATCGTAGGAATAATGAATATGTACTACATCTATTTTATTTTCAAGCATAAGCATCGTTGCATAATAAAATAACGGCTTGTCATAATTGTAGCCTGAACCTGAGAACATAAAACAAATTGTATTAGAACCTTTTTCGATATGTGTGTAACGAATGACTTTATCATCTATATGTATCTCTTTTTTAGTCCCCTTCACCGTTTTCCCCTCCGAATACGTCTACTTTTGCAAAACGATATGTTCTGTATGAACTGATACATCCTTTACTTTATCTTTTATAAACGCTGGCTGTAAGTTATATGCATGTAACTCTTCTACCGGCACCCACTTAAATAAATATTTTCTACCTGCTTCTTCAAGAATATATTGATCCGCCCCATTTGCAGGTAATTCATGCAATTCTACTTCATAATAAAAACTAATCTCATGAAACTTTCGCTCAGAAAGTGTAAAGAAGTTTTCTACTGACCATATTAATCTCTTCACTTCAATAGGTACGCCTAGTTCTTCTGCAAGCTCTCGTTTTAATGCATCTTCACTATTTTCTAGCATTTTCACTCTTCCGCCTGGTACGTACCAATACTCTTCACCTTCATCTTGAAGGATAAGTATTTTACTACCTTGTTTGCAAATTGCTCCGACTCGGTAATTAAAACATGTTTCCTCTACTTTAAACGTAAGATCCACAACAAACCCCTCCAATGTATCATTACAAAACTATTATGTATGTGCTGTACAAATAAGATTACTAAATTTTTCTATTTCATTCAATGATTTTCGAACTTTCCGAAAACTGCACTTACCTTTTTGTCATTACAGGTATTTATACATATGTTACAATCACAATGCATACTAGAAAAGCAATATGGGGGTACGAATGGAAACGTTATTAATCCAGCAAACTGAGAAATCAAATAAGTTTTGGAAAATCGTTGTGAAAGATAGAGACTACGTTGTGTTTTACGGAAAAATTGGCACAGCTGGTAGTGTGAAAGCGAAAGAGTTTGAAACAGAAGAAGAATGCATAAAAGAAGCTAACAAACTAATCGCTTCCAAACGAAAAAAAGGATATACCGACCCTATTCTAGGGGAAGATTACATAAAAGAAAAAACGATAACAGAAGAAGAATTTTGGGAACTACTCGCTCGTGCAAAATCGAAAGGCGAAGACCAAGAAGAACAAATAGAATGGCTCACTTCTCATATCGCCAAACGTACAGTACATGAAATTGTAGCTTTTGACACACATATGCACCATATTTTAAAAGCTTCCTATACGTCTCACTTATGGGCGGCTGCTTATATAATTATGGGCGGTTGTTCGGATGATAGTTTTGATTACTTCCGCGGGTGGTTATTATATCAAGGAAAAGAAACATACGAAGCGTGTATTGAAGATCCAGAACGGTTAATTCCTGTATTAGAAAATTTGAGCGAGTTTGATGTTCCAGAAATAGAAGAACTTACGCTATATTTCGGACAAGAAGTATATTTGGAGAAGACTGGGGATGAAGATGATACATACTTTACACTATACCATGTCTTATCAAATGAAGAATTTGAGGAAGTTGATATCGAGTTAGACTGGGATGAAGATGACGAAGAAGGTTTGAAAAAGATGTTTCCTAAGCTATGGGAAATGTACGGGGAAGAACCGATTGAGTGGTAGACTAATATTAGGACTCTGTTTAACCAATAGACAGAGTCCTTTTTTCATAAGATTCCTATTTAAGCTCTCTTTATTTCATACCACTTATCTAACAGCACCTTTTCTCTTTCAATTGAAATACCTGCCTTTAATTCCCTATCTTTCGTTTCTCTCATCCACTCATACACGTCTGTAACTGTGTCTTCTAACCTTCTAAAAGTAAGACCCTCTTTAACTGCGCTCTCTATATTAATAGAAAATCCACCTTTCCACGGATCTGTTTCACCTTCTAATGAAAAAGTTTCTGGAAGCCACAATGGCATTTCCGTCCATGGCTGTACTTTATTCTCATGCATAAACGATTCATCTACCCAAACGAATTCAGCATCACTATTCGTTACCTTTTTACACGTATTTAATAGTTCTTCCATCGTCAATTCATAATTCGGACCCGTTACATTAAATGTACCCGCTTTATTATTTTCTGCCATGTTTAGCCCAAAGCTTGCGACATCTTTTATATCAACGAACTGTACTGGATGGTCTTTTCTTCCAGGCACTAACACTTCTCCTCCCTTTGCTAAACGCCCAATCCAGTATGGAAGCCGATCTGTATAATCAAACATTCCTGAAAGAAGTCCTGCTCTTACATGTAAAACACGCCCCGGCCAATACTTCTCTGCTTCTTTTTCACATAATACTTTAAGCGCACCGTAATACTCATAAGGAGATATTTCACCATTCTCTACAGCTTTTACCTTATCACTTGGTGGTTCAGGTAGTAATTTATAATCTTCTTTTATGTGATGCGGGATCCAATCTTTATATACGGAAAGGCTTGAGATGAATGTATAGTGCTTTATATTATCTTTAAGTACTTCTCCTACATTCCTAATGTGATGAGGAGAAAATCCACATGTATCTATGACCATATCCCATTTTCGATTTACTAAACTTGAAACATCATCATTTCTGTCACCGATTAACTGCTCTACTTCAGGAAAAATTTCTTTATTTGTTCCACGGTTGAATAATGTAACTTCATGCCCTCTATTCAAAGCCTCTTCTACGAAAGCCCTTCCTAAAAAACGTGTACCGCCCAGTATTAGAATCTTCATTCTTTTTCTCCCATTCAATCAAGCGCATGATTAAAAACCTTTTCTTTTGTTTAACGATTTTCCCTTGTAAAAAGTTACGGGTATTTTTCATTTTTTTCTATAGTTAATATAACGTCATCCAAATTTGCAACTTGTGACATAACTTTTTATCGAATTCGACAGTAATGAAGACGATAAAGAGGGGTTGAAAAATATTTCAACTAAGTCATAGTGATAAGTACACATCTACGAAAATACTTATTTATACGAGCAATGCTCCTGTCAATTTGGCAGGAGCATTGTTTTTTCAACCTCTATTTACTTTTATATACTTGAATTGAAATGATCGAAATTAAACTGAGCAACCCCATAAATAAACAAGTCGCGCCTAGAATTGTATAAGAATTTCCGTATCCTTGTAATAAAGCTAAATACGTACTTGTATCCATATGACCGCCCTGCTCTGCAACAGATTCACTTGTTGCCTTACTCCCCATTTCTGGTGCATTTATTAGTACATACACACCGATAATAGCTACTAAAGCTGAAATGATTTCTACAACATTAGACTTTGTCATCATACCCTCACCTTTCAAACAACGTCTTTTATCCATCTAGTGAAATCTCTTTCTATCTCTTACTATACTAGCAAAAAAAGGGATATAATTTAATCCCCTTCTCTATTACTAGAATCAACAATATGAAAATATTCATTCTGTCTATTTCCATTTCATATATAATTAAAATATCCAATATTTGATTAACAAATTATACGTACTTAGGTAGGTGATAAATATTAATAAAAACATAGTTTATCATTCAACATTTTACATTTATTCTCTCACATCGTTCTTTTATATCTTTTTGCTAAACATAGAAAATGGTCGTAGTTATTTGGGTTTCACGATGGTTGTTCCGTTGTTAGCCGTTATTTTATATCAAAAAGCATATAAGAAACAAGAAATTTTCCATACATTTGGCATTTCACGTCCAACATTAAAATCACTAATTTTCTCCATTTTATTCCCACTACTTCTAGGTCTATTTCTCCATTTCTATTTTTATATTTATAATATAAAGTTCTTATTTAATCACTGCAATGAATTGGGATTTCTCCTACTCATTGGTCTTACAATTGCAGCTTTGTCTGCATTTTTAGAGGAAATTATTTGGCGCGGGAATCTTCATTACTATTTACGAAAAAAATATTCATTAATACAAACCGCAATAATTACAGCTTCACTTTGGTCTTTATGGCATTTACCAGTAGCACTCTTTTATAAAAACTATGAGTTATGGTTTGTAGGAATATTAAGTTATCTATCGTTATTATTTATATTATCTATAATTTTGACGTACACGAGAGAGTACGGTCGTTCTGTACTACCACCCGCAATTTTACATGGTATGTTTAATGTATTTTTTTTAACAGATGGATTGCAAAACAAGTGGGATGCCAGCCTAATGGAGTTAATTAAATTTATCTTTTTAGCAATTGCGCTCTGCATTATGTATCTTATACATCGAAAAGTTAAAAAATAGTTAACAATTAAAAAAAGTGTTTCAGTTTAATGTACCTTAATTAGCTCATTAAGTACTTCAACACCTTTCAATTATTCAATAATCGTATAGGTGTTGAAGTTTTCTAATTTTAATTGAACGACTCCGTTCTCACAGCACTTATTTCAATTATGTAGAACATAGCAAGTATAACTATTTCTCCTATTGTAACTTTTGTAAAACTTTTAAATAAGGAAATATACACTCTTTGATTAATCTCCATCTATCATGTGCTTCCGGTATAATCTCTGAAGCAATCGCCACCACCAATTCCTTCTCTGGAATACAACAAATCATATTCCCACCATCACCCATGGCACAGTATGAAAAGACCCCATCTTCTTCTCGTAACCACCATAAGTAACCGTATTGATTTGAATTCATCGCTATTGATTCTTGTACCCACGATTTTGAAAGAATTTCCTTTCCATTATGAATACCTTCATTCAAATACATCTGTCCAAACTTAGCCATATCTTTAACTGTTAACGTTAGTCCCCAGCCGCCCGTCGAAATACCATTTGGATCGTGAACCCATCCTTTCACATCTTTTCCGAATAAGTCATCGAATTCAAAAGATTTCATATTGTAGTTTGGAATTTCTCTCATGCCAAGCGGCTGAAATAAGTATTCATTCGCAAATTCACGCGCACTTTTTCCTGTTGCGCTCGTAATAATTGCTGATAATAAATGAGCTCCTGCAGATGAATATTTAAAAAATCCAATTTCTCCGCCTTTCCCTACCCTATTTAACGTATACTGCACCCAATCCTTTTGTGTGCATAATTCTTCTAACGGTTCCTGCCAATCTACGAAAGGATGTGGCGCTGTCATTGTAAGAAGGTGTCGTACTGTTATTTCAGATGAATTACAATTATATTCTGGGAAAAATTCTATTACTTTTTGATCAACGCTCTTTATATACCCTTTATCTACACATATCCCAATTAACGCGGAGATTATCGTCTTTGTGACAGATGCTACATGACGTGCATCATCTGGACCGTAACCATTATAATGATTTTCAAAAGTAACATTACCTTTTTGTACAACGAATACACCATTTATATTTTTATAGTTTTCTTTTATAGTCCAATCTAACTGTTCAGCAGTTTTCATCGTTCTTCCCCCTTAATCTATGATTAAAAAGGTTCGATAGGTACATATATATCAACTATATGTTTATGTTCGGGATGCTGCCTTGGATCATTTCTATATACTTCGAAAGGATACGAATCTTTCGGTTTATATCCGCTATTTGGCAACCATTCACCGTACAAGAAATTCCATACTCCTTTATATTCATCTTGGAATATTTCAAAATGACCTACCGCATACTTGCCTGAAGGTATTACCATTATTCCAATGTCGCTCGTTTCTACTGCGGACTCATCTGGAATTGTTATACATAGACTTGTTCTTAAATGATAGTCCTCAGTAAATTCATGATGATCGTGGTAAATGGTTAATACTTTCGTATCCTCAAATACATGATAGTTTTGCTCCGATGCGTAATGAAATAGTTTTTCTATCATTTTCGGAAAATCTATAGCTAAATCTTTATATGTACCTACATGTCTTATGTATGCGACGTTTACTTTGTCCGCTGTTACAATTTCGACCTCTCCTCGAACCTTCTTACACTCATTGTATTGAGAAGTTTCACTTACGTCTTTGCAATTCTTGCTATTGTGATTTCTATAGTGAGACGGACTTACTCCGTAATAACTTTTAAATGTCCGGGAGAAAACTGCTGAATCTGTGAACCCGAAGTAATACGCAATGTCTGTAATCGTCATATCTGTACGATAAGTAAGAAGGTGTGTTGCCCTCTCTAATTTCAAACGATTCACATACCGAGATAACGGCTCATCCATCATCCCTTTAAAAATTCTATGAAAATGAAATTTTGAAAAGCCTGCCACATTAGCTAAATCTTCAATTGAAAGTGAATCATTTATATGTGATTCTATATAGTCTTGCACTTTATAAACACGTCGTAAATACTCGTTTCTACTTTGAGAACTCTCCATATTTATCCCTCCTCACAACAAAAAGGCTAACTTTACGTCAGCCTACTTTACACATTTTTTAAAAATAATACTCTACTCCCGCCGTTCCCATCATAATTTGTATGTACGGATACACCTTCTATTTCATCATCCCCAACTTCAATTTGAAACCCGATTTCTTGATGAAATTCAATTGACTTTTTATTAACTGGTGACGTTATCGCTTTTACAACTTTACGGTTATTTGCACGAGCGCTATCGAAGAAATAAGAATATAACGTCGATGCGATTCCTTTTCGTCTAAACTTCGGATTTACACCGATAAAATGAACATATGCTTCATCTTTATATGTTTGTGAAAAGAATCCACATAAGAAACCTAACATTTCGCCATCTTCTTCAATGATAAAACTCGTTTCTTGAAAGTGAACGAAAAACAACTTCGGCAACATACTAGCCATATCTCTTCCGCCCCACCAATCATTTAATACAGAATGAATCTTTACATAATCTTCCCCTTGAATGTTTCTTACTCGCATGTATTTCTCCCTCTCACTCACTTCATTTTTTCATATATTTTAATAACCGTTTCGACTAACAGAATGAATACCCAAATACCTGAAAATACAAGAACAGACTGGAATATCGACCCAATTATCATAACACCAACTGCACCTGTTATTGAAAATGATATTCCACCAAGCCCTGGATCCTGTATAAGTGCTCCAGCAGAAAAAGCAGTTATAATAGATACTATTAAATAAATAACACTCATTATTTTTAATATTTTTATAGAAAGATACGAGGTTTGTTCTTGCTCCACTTGTGATAATTCGATTTCCCCACTCGCAATTCCTTTTTGCAAACAGTCTTCACATAGAAATTCTTCTTTAATTTTTTTACCACCATGCAATGTACCTGTTATTTCTTTACATCGTGAACACTTTCGATTTATCATGTTGATATCACTCCACTCATATAAGATTATACTTACATAATTCTACATTTACCTTAATATCCCTTTTATGTATTTTATAGAGAAAGGTCGTGTTTTATGATTTCGAAACCGACATTTATCTCTAAAAACCCTACCGTCCAGTATGTATTACGGCCTAGTTGCTATGCGGTTATTTTTAACAATACTTGCTCAAAAATAGCTATCATCGAAAAAGGAGAACATTACTTTTTACCTGGTGACGGTATGGAAAGTACGGAAACGAAAGAAGCATGTTTACATCGTGAATTACTAGAGGAATTAGGTTGGGCGATTGAAATTGATCGTTCTATCGGTAATGCAGCACGATATTTTTATGCCGAAAAAGAAGATTCATGAAGTTGAAGTTCATGAATAAGACCATATTTTACAATGGATGTCTCCATCGCTTGCTATAGAACATTTAATTCATGATCATCAAAAATGGGCTGTTGAACAAGCACTTTTACTACTAAATAAAAAAGGATCTCCTTCTATGTGAAAGAGATCCTTTTTACTGTTAGCTTACTTTTTTCAAATTGAGAGCTGTCTTTTTGATTCCGCCTTTTTTTACAACATATAAACCGATAAAGATAATAAGACCGCCAACAAGTTGCATCATATTGATTTGCTCTCCAATTGTTACAGCTGCAAAGATAACTGCGAACAATGGTACGAGATACATATAAACCATTACTTTCGTTGAACCGATTTTACTAATACCGACATACCACATTGCAAGTCCGAAGATTGTCGCAAAGACGATTGAATATGCTAGTGATCCCCAGCTTGGCGTATCTACTGGCCACGTTAATGTATTTACGTTGAATAAACAGTATATAACGAGAGGTACAATTCCAATTAAAGTAGACCATGATGTGACTCTCATTGCGGAGTATTTTGTGATAAGTGGTTGCGCTAAAATGGGATACCATCCCCACGCAATTGCTGCGACTAATCCAATTACATTTCCGAGCCACGCATACTCGTATGTAGCTCCTCCCGTATGCCCTGTTAATAAAACGAATGCTGCACCAATAAACGCTACTATTGAACCAATTTGTACTTTCATCGAAAAACGTTCTTGTTTGTGCAATACTGCTAATATCCCTGTAAATATAGGTGACATCGCAATTAATAATGAGGCGTTCGTTGCTGAAGTATATTTTACAGATAGCATAAACATCGTTTGATACATTGTCGTTCCAACGATACCGACTGCTAGTAATCGTAACCAATCTTTTCTTTCAATACGTAATGAGCGTTCCATTAAAAATGTAATAAGTAATAATACCGGTGATGCTACTAAAAATCGTAAACTATTAAATTGAATGGATGACATATATGCCACGCCATACTTTCCAATTGTATAATTTGCTCCCCATACTAATGCTACTGATACTAGGAGCCATTCCATTTGCCATCGTTTCATCCGAATCTCCCCTTCCCTATTTAGCATAGTAAAATTGGCTGGATATAACACCGTCCAATTGGCTGTTTTTTTACCCAGCCAATTTGTTATACTTAATGTATATAAGATTTGCGGAGGCGTTTGTATGGAATGGAAGCTAGATAACGACAGTAAAATCCCAATTTATCAGCAAGTAGTTGACTTTATTGAGAAACGTATTACATACGGAGAACTTCCTCCAGGAAGCTTCCTCCCTTCAGAACGGAAATTAGCTACACAGTTAAATGTAAACCGAAGTACGGTAACGACTGCTTATAATGAACTACGTGCTATGGGAATTGTAGAAAGTACGACTGGTAAAGGTACACGTGTAAGTACACATATGTGGGGCGTTTCTCCAACATTAACGCCGAATTGGAGAAATTTCGTAGAAGGTGGTACTTTCTTACCAAACTTACCGTTACTTCGCCATATTCGGGCAGAAGTACAACAAAATGAGAACATTATAGATTTCGCAAACGGAGAGCTCGGTTGTAATCTCTATCCTCACGATCAACTACAAACGATTTTACGAGAACAACCGTTAACGCAGTCATTAAGTTACGATCATCCGCAAGGCTATCTCCCGCTAAGACAAGCGGTAGTAAAATATATGAAGGAATATTTAAAAGTTGAAGCGACCGAACAATCGATTATGATTACATCCGGCGCCCAACAAGCACTTCACCTTATCGTACAATGTTTATTAAATCCAGGTGACGCAGTCGCTTTCGAAAGCCCTTCACACTGTTATTCATTACCGTTATTCCAATCGGCAGGTATTCGTATTTTTCCATTACCTGTCGATGAACACGGTATTAATCCAGACGATGTGCAAGAGTTATATAGAAAGCATCGTATTAAAATGATCTTTCTAAATCCAAATTTCCAAAACCCTACGGGAACGATGCTTCATCCAAACCGTAGAAAAAAACTGCTATCACTTTGCGCAGACTTACGAATTGCGATCGTTGAAGATGATCCGTCTAGTTTACTTACGCTAGAAAATAAACAACCTTGCCCTACTTTAAAATCGATTGATGAAAACGGAACTGTCATTTATGTTCATTCCTTATCAAAAATGATTGCGCCAGGGTTACGAGTTGGCTGGCTTGTCGCTCCGCAGTCTGTCGTAGAGCGATTATCAGATGCGCGTCACCAAATGGAATTAGGAATGAGTATATTCCCGCAGTGGCTTATACAACAATTTTTCGAAACTGTACCATTTCAGTCGCATATCGTACCGTTACGAAAACAACTTGCAGAAAAAAGAGACATTATCGTTCGTGCCCTAAACGAGCAACTTCACGATAAAATCTCTTTCTCAAGCCCGACCGGTGGTATATACATATGGGGAAAATTAAACGAACCGATAAACGAAAAACAACTCATTATGCAAAGCTTAAAACAAGAAATCGCCTTTATGCCGGGTAGTATTTTCGGTGCTAAAGACGGTTATATTCGTTTATCTTACGGGAAAGTGAATATTGATCAAATTGAAAAAGGTATTTCTCGTTTGCGTGAGGCTATTTTGGTTTGTGGGAAATAACATTATGTAAAGAAGTCTCGTTTGACAAAAGCAAAATCTACCATTATTATCAACACGAACCTATTCATAGGAGTGATAAAATGAAGATCTACGTTGATGCAGATGCTTGTCCTGTAAAAGATGTAATTATTTTAGAGGCTACGAATGCAGAAATTCCCGTTACCCTCGTTACTAGCTTTTCTCATTATTCTAATGCGGAACAACCAAAAGGTGTAGAAACAATTTATGTTGATTCCGGAGCAGATGCTGCGGATTACCGAATAATGCAATTAGCCAAAAAAGAAGATTTAATCGTAACGCAAGATTACGGTCTTGCTTCGCTCGCTTTAGCAAAAGGCTGTATCGTTCTACACCATAAAGGCTATAAGTATACGAATGAAAACATTGAACAATTGTTACAAACACGGTATTTAAGTGCAATGGTTCGAAAAAGCGGTAAGCGTACAAAGGGACCGAAACCATTTACAGCAGAAGATAAAGAGAAATTTAGAGTGCTCTTTAAAAGTATAATCGCACTTTAAAAATGAACCGTCTATTTGCAAGGAAAACTTCGCAAAACAAAGAAGAGAATATCCAAATGAACATTCTCTTCTTGAGGTTTACCTGTTTAAAATGAAGGTAAATTATCTAAGTTATTTTCCTTTATTCCATCAGGTTCACTACGTATAATATCTCTACCATACTTATGAAATACGTCCACGTGAGCTAACTCCCCTGATTTCGCTTCACCAAGAGCAGTAATATAATCTAACTCTCTCCCGCTACTTGTCTTAAAAGCAATTAAATCCCCATCATCATTTTTACGAACGGCAACAATTTGTTCTGCTCCTGAATTGCCTTCATTGTCTACTTCAAATTGAGCTTGCTCTTCTCCTTGATGTAAGTAATCATTATAAACTTTTTCAAAGTCTTTTTTGTCCATAAAACTCACCTCCAAAATATTTTATTAGTATGTTTGGAAGGTATTGGTTTTATGTACTTCTTCCATCAAGTTCACAAAAATACACTCCCTCAAAAAGATAACCCGGATCATAATTTTTCAATCTATTACAAATTTATTTTAGAACTTTATAGAGTACCTCTCAATATAAGATACTCAAAACTGATAATATTATATCGAAAACATTTAAGAAATAGAGCTGTTCAGATGAATATCAAATGGAATAGTGAAAACATTATATTTGAGACATTGAGAGAAGCTGAAGTATGGACGGACTCAATCGGGAATGAAATATATGGACGTGTTTATGATGGTTATGTAACACCTGATTATAAGATTGCCTATGTTCTATTGGCTGAGGTCCCTCATTTTAAAGTTCATACAGAAATAGACGTAAATAATGAACCTTAGCTATATAAAGTATGGGTTATTTCATCTGCTAAAACACCATAGCAATTAGTCTACAGTGCTGTTTATTTTAACCTGTATTATAAATACCGATTCCTTAACGTACAGGGAATCGGTTAATTTGCGTCCAAATTGTGTCTAAACGTACAATTTCCCCGAAATGGTATGGTGACCCATGCGCATCAACTTAAGAAAAGTAAACACCCCAAAAAAGAAAAAAATGTACTTTTTTGTTACAGACTAACAAAAAATTACGTTCTAAGGGCGCTATGAACCTTTAAGCTGATGGAGATGTGATGCTACCCAGGAAGTTTCTAAAAAAAATTATTACTCTGAGTTCTTGTTACTTGATTGTACCCATTCCACCAATTTTAACATGTACATTAACTTTAACATCAGCCTTCGATAATGCTTTTCCCCATTTCTTTTGGACTCTTTTCCAATCTTTATATGTATAAGCTCGTGCATACAACCCCAATCCTATAGGATCAATTTCTGCTTTTTGTATTTTCTTTATTAAACGTTCTAAATCACTTTTTAACTGTTTTTCAATGCTTCTTTCTAATCTTTCTCCATCATTCCTAACATTAAAAGGAAACAGTCGTTCTGAAATTGAAATTCTCATATGTACATTTATATTAAACATAAAATGATTTTTGTATTGTACGTTTGTTTTTACTTTGGTACTTTGAGTATTAAAGCTTAACCAATGTTTTTCTTTGCTTTCAGATTGTAGCGGTACGGCAATAGTAAATGGAAATTCTCCCTGTATGTGATTCTGTAAGATACTTAATAATAAATTTTCTTTTGGTGTAATAGTTAGCTTATATCTATTCTGTTCATCAAGTAATGCTGAACCTATCAACTTTATATTGTTATTCTTTTTAAGTGCGCTAACACTCGCCGTCATTCCTTTTTCTTTTGTTTGGTTATGAAAATCTTGAAGAGTAGTTTTTACAGTAATATTTCTTCTATGTGCAGTCTCAATTAATTTTGCCAAATATATAGGAAGACGTGGTTTATTTTTGGGAGCATAATAAATTATGTCTGAAACAGGTCCATCCACAGCAACAATTCTTGTAGTAACCGTATTTTTGGGATCTCGATAAAAAGGATCTAAATAATCCGCCCACTTCTTTTGTTTTAAAAGTCGCTTACCAATCAAAATAAGTTGTGTCTTGCTTCCCGATGTCAAAGCCATAGCCATGGTGTCGAATTTTTCACGAGAGTTTCGCACTGTAACAGATTTCACACCATATTGTTCCTCTTTAATCTTGGCTTCTTTATTGAAAACAGGACTGGATAAGTATACTTTCAAATTATCATTTTCGTCCAAATCTAAACCCAGTATAAGCGTGAGTGTAACATCTTCTACATTCATTTGGTCTAAACACCCAGTGAGCAATATTAGCGGAATTAAAACACTGCATAATATTTTCTGCTTCAATGTGCTTCCCTCCGAAAGTATTTTTTGTGGATTAAGTTATATATCCATAAAAATACAGGGAATAAGAAAGCTAATACAAGTCCAGCTTTCGATGTAAGCTTTTGAAATAGTTCAGATTCATTCCATGAGGGATGGATCCAAAACGTTACTATAATTACTGCCAATAATAAAATAGCTACATGAAGAGTATGATCTTGTTTTCCAATTAGTTGACTAGAACAAAATACAGCACCGTATACACAAGGAATCCATGCAGTAGAGACGACAATTAGATAAATAGCCAATAAAATCATATCAAACCGTTCTAAAAAACGAAATTCAATAACTTTAAGCAAGTTTAGTACAGGTTGATTAAACTCTAAAATTGCATCTGGACTGAAGTACGAAAAGCAGATAAGGATAGTAAATAGATAAAATATAAATGTTAAGGTATTTGCTATAATAATTCCTTGCGTTGCATATTGCTTTTTTTGCAAAAAAGGATAAAGAAAAAATGCAATTTCAAATCCTATAAAGGAAAAGATAGTAGACGGAACAGCCGAAAAGACAGGTTTCCAACCCTCCTTTAATACTGGAAGAAAGTGTAACCAATTGCTATCTTTTAATGGTATGAAGAAAAAAAATGGAATCCACATTGTCATATAAAAGCATAATTCGCAGTATCGACCTATTATCCGAACACCATTGCGTGCAACCAAAAAGGTTGGAATAGAGAATAGAAACAAAATAATATAGTCGGGTGTTTTTGGAAGAAGCCAGCCCTTAATATAAAGCATGCCATTAATTAGAACTGTCCATGCGTAAAAAGCAAAATATATCATATAAAGAATAATTACCATGGTACCAATGATTTTCCCAAACAATCGAATAAGAATTTCATATAAGGTATCATTTGGATAGTGTTTGGCTGTTTGAATTAGCAAAATACTGGCAGTCATAGCGCAAAACCAACCAATAAATAGTGCTATCCAGCTATCTGTTCCAGCTTTTTCTGCAAGTACCCTTGGAAGGGACAGAATTCCAGTTCCTACTTGTGAGGCATTAATAATAAAGATGTATTGCATGACAGTGATGTCATTATATGCATATTTTTTCATATTTTCACCCTTTATCAGGATTGGTTTCTTTGTGATTCTTCGTAATATTTTTAGATTTTCTCTTCATTGACCACAAAGGAAAGCGAACGAACGTGTCCTTCATACCTGATATTCGAAAAGGTGACAAAGGACTACCATAAGGAGTACCTAAAGACTCTAAACTTATAAGATGTGCAATTATAGTCATCCAGCCGATAATAATTCCTACAATTCCAAATAAAGCAGCTAATAACATCATAGGAAAACGCAGTAATCTTATTGCCAAACCCATTTCAAAATTAGGAACAATAGAAGAAGCTATAGTTGTAATAGCAACAATAATAATCATGATATTACTCACAATCCCTGCTTGAACAGCAGCTTGTCCAATCACAATACCTCCAACAATCCCTACGGTCTGGCTAATGGGAGTGGGTAAACGAAGGGCAGCCTCTCTCATCATTTCTAAGGTAATCTCCATAAGTAAAGCTTCTATCACCGGAAGAAACGGAACGCGTTCTCTCGATTCTGCAATTGATAAATAGAGCTGTACAGGAATAACTTCATAATTAAATGAAATAAACGCTACATATGTTGCAGGTAACAATAAGGCTATAAAAAAACTTATAAAACGTAGTAATCGAACAGAGGAAGATACTAACCAACGTGTGTTGTAGTCATCTACCCATTGAAAGAAGGAAATGAAATTTATGGGGGCAATCAAAACATTTGGACTTCGATCCACAACAATGGCGAATCTCCCCTGAAGGATGTGTGATACAGTTGAATCTGGTCTTTCGGTCAAGATAAACTGCGGAAAGGGTGAATATGGATTATCTTCAATAAATTCAATTATTTCGCCAGTATTAATAATCGAGTCCACCTTAATATTTTGAAATCTAGTTTCCAATTCCTTAAGTACATCTTGAGAAGCTACATCTCTTAAATATAAAATAGATACTTTGGTCTTCCCTCTACTTCCAATTAAAACCTCTTTTAATACTAACTCTCTATTAGGAATATATCTTCGTATTAAAGCTATATTCTGACTAGATGTTTCTACAAACCCTTGATGCGTCCCTTTTAGAGATATTTCATTTCTAGGTTCTGTTATATCTCTTTGTGGCCATCCTTTTGTATTTAGTTGATACCCTGTGTTTTGACCGTGAATTAATAAAATACTATCCCCTTGAAAAATAGCATTTTCGACTTGATTCCAAGTATTGATTGTTTGAATTTCTCCTATTGTGACAGGTAGACCATTACTAACATCAAATGGGTTATGCATCAAAGGGGGCAGTATATTATTATGAATAGATTGTTTATCTGTTAATCCAGATAAGTATATCAAAGCGGCTTCTGATTTATTTACTAGTTGAAATTGACGAATTACCAAATCAGGAGCTTGTTGAAAAAGCTTTTGAAGATCATTTGTGTTTTGGAATAAGTCACAGCTGATATTATGATTTCCCATAGTTTCTTTCTGAACATTTGAATTTCTGTTCTCCGAATCATTTATAGAATAACGTCCTTGTTTTAAAAATTTAAATATAGAAAACACAACATTGACTCCCCTCGAAAAGACTTTTCAGTATTTTTATTGTGTATAGTTTAAAAGGATTTATACCACTATTTACTTCAGCAGCAATTTTGTTCTTCAAGCAAAATTCCAACTTTGTAAACAATCTATTTTCACCATATCTTTACACTGTATTATAAAATATTTTAAGATTTTATGAATTTGCTTCTACATATCAGGATTGGATCGGAGTAGCCAAAATGCTAGTGTAAAATTTCAACTAGAGTATGCTTTAACAAGTGGTCAGTTTCTACATGTTCATGTAGGATCAGGAAAGTAAAATGAGAAAATTTATGGTTCCATTTGTTTAACGAGAATGCTTTGTGAATAGATCAATTGTTTTTTCAGATACATAGTCCTAATCTTTATCAAACGTCTCTTATTATTGTATATTCTTTAATAAGAATTCTGTAATCTCTTCATTTAGTTCATGATGGAAATATTCTCGATTAAAACCAGGTGGATCTTGCGACGGAAGAAAAGACGCATTCGTCATTTCTTTTGGAAACGGGCTAAGAAACGAAAAATGTCCTGCGTTCTCAACTATTTTATGTTGAATTTCAGTACTGTCAGTTATCCCGTTCAATATAATTTCCGCATGAAAATAAGGTGTAAATCGATCTTTCTCCCCAACAAGCATCAAAATAGGGATGTTTATGCCTTCCAAAGCCCCTTTTGTTTTAAACCAAACTGAAGCTGGCGCTAAAAGAACTAAAGATTTTATTCTGTAATCAGGTGTAACATTGATAAGATGAGATTTCTCATCAAAAGACTCATAAGGGAAAGAGGTTGATATTCCTCCTGATGCTGCTAATGCTGTGTATCCTCCCATAGAATGTCCGATGACTGAAACAGAATCAGGTTTTAAAACCTTTGTAAAATCTTCACTATTAAAGAACCAATCAATCGCCATAGAAATATGTTTTGGCCTAATAGTTAGATTATCGACTGTACCTTCCACTGTATTGTCGTTTCGATTATTGAATGGATGCTCAAGCATTTCCACAACAAATCCGTTACGAGCCAAGTGACGAGCAATCGTTCGATAAACTAATGGTGAACCACCAGTGCCATGAGATATTAAGACCAATGATACTTTAAATACATTTTTACTTTATTTGGATATGTACAATTACATAAAATTATGTATAATTTCGTCTAAAAAAGTCTTTCCGTGTCGATTCATGTAGATTAAACTTTAAATATAATAGTTTAATGTTTTTGCTTCACCCTCTTCATAGGAGAAATGAAGGGTTGTTGTCATTTTCGTAATAGTAAGCGCTTATAAAATGTCCAATCATTTCGATATGTAATATTTCATAAAACATTGTTGGTTTATTTTTTAAAATATTCAGGGGAAATAGACGGAATTCAACAGAATAATTTATCAGACAGGGAGAAAATGATCGTATGTATCCAAAATTTATTGATAAAATAGCGTTTTCGAAGGCGCATAAAGAGTTATTAATTAAACTATATAATAAAGAAATTTCAAGAAGCGAGTATAATCAATTGGTAGATGCTTTTTATCGTCCACAACAAAAGTAAATATGAAGTACGTGTTTATTGTTTTATGTCTTTTGTAGAAACAAAGTTCGTTTTTATCATTTTTGGGACAAGCTCTTCTGCTAGGTTGATGGGCATGTAGAGGTACCCCTACTTCAAAATGTTATCTCCAACTTTTTGACACATTGTTTTTCATAGAAATCACGCCACTTCAAAAGGTGTACCCTTTGATACGAAAATAATTCACATTAAATTATTGTAATTTTATATAAATTGTTTAAAATATAACATCTATATATCAATGTTATTCAATTGACTTTATAGGATCCACAATGGTGATATTCAGTCTTTGTACAATTGGATTATTAAGTAATATAGTGAAAATAATGAATGGCACAGCGAAAATATTTAACTATGTATTATTTGTATTTATCTTATCAGCAATAATTTATTATTTATAAACTTCTTATCAAGATGGAAGTGCTCTTTTCTAGTCTAATAAAAGTAATATATCGTTTTATTGCAACAAAACTTGAAGAAAGAAATCTTCTCGAAAAGACAGAAGTACTGCATAAATTCCAAAGCACTCGGCAGAAATCAACATTCTATTTTAACAGCAATCTTATTTAGTCTGAAATTTCAATTTAACTACAAAAACGATCCTTTTTGTAGGAACCTACAGAAAAGATCGTTTTTTTAATTCTTATTCTTTGCTGAAATGCTCATTTATGATGGGATCGAGTGATGGACCAAATATTCCCCCTTTTTTAAAACCTACGCGATTTCTTCAAAGTTTCCAATATATCATCTGTAAAGGCAGTATCCCCCTCTGCTTCAATAAAAAGGTTTGGGTTCCGTAACGACATGATAGGCGTTATTAATAAAACTTAAACTAGAAATTCAAAATGAAATTTATATATTTTTTTGAGTGTTTTTAAAAGAAAGCATCGTCCCCTCACTATTTGATTGTAAAGTATATTTTATATTGAACATCTTTGATATATCTTCAATATTTTTTAATCCTATTCCCGTTCCTTTGACATTTATATCAAAGCCAATTCCATTATCTCTAAAGGAAACAATATCTTCATCTATAATGATTTTGAGTTTTTTAGCTTGTGAATGTTTAAGCACATTTTGAAAAATATTATCGAATAGCCTTTGAATCCATAACTCATTACTATCCCATATCAACTCTTTATCTTGTGGATTATATACTAATTCAATTTTATGAATGCTATACAAATAGCTCCATTTTTTCATCATATTTTCTATTAAATTATGTATATTCACTTCATCGTTCACAATATAAGTATTCTCTAAGGTCTCTGTAGATTGAATATTAAATTCGTTAGTTAAATTACTTATATATTGTATCTGCTCATACAGTGATTCAAGTACTGGTGCTTGTTCCTCGTACTCACCTTCTAAATAATATAATTGTAATCTAACCGCAGTTAAGGGTGTATTAATATCATGCCGTAATTTATTTAATAGTTCTTTTTTTATTTGTTCCTGTTGTTGTAGTTCTAATTCTCGATAAGTCGTTCTTTCTATAAGCAAGTTTACTGATTTAATCAGTTCCCCAATCTCATCATCGATTTTGACATCTATTATATTAGGGATTTTTTTATCACTTGCTAAATCTCGAATCGTTTGATTTAATACATTAATTTTATTTAATAATGAGTTAATCGATTTTGAAAATAAAAAAGCTAATACTAATAGTGATAATAAAAATATGATTAACATAGTAGGATATGCAAAGGATTCGTGAAAAGGAATGTTTTTGTTTTTAGTTTTAAAGACAACATTATAAATAACTGATACAAAGATACTAATCGACAACAATAACAGTGGTACGCTAACAATAGCGGAGAATAGTAGTAACTGATATTTCTTCTTTAATTTCATTTCTTCATAAAGGTATTTAATCTATACCCTTCTCCATATATGTTCTGAATAATGTTACCTGTTTTATCATCGATTTTGGTCCTAATTTTCTTTATATGTACGTTCATGATATTTTGATTTCTATCTTCGAGTTGCCATAAGTAATCAAAGAAGTGTTCTTTTGTTAGAATTCTATCCCTATTTTCATACAAATAGAAAAATATTTTACGCTCAATCGCTGTAAACACAACTTCATCACGCAAACCATTAATGAAAACCCTTTTATATTCTGCATCTATAAATAAATGTTTAATTTGCGTGAAAGTACCATATTGATTATCTAACATTTTCTGAATTCTTAACAATAATTCTCGAGGATCAAAAGGTTTTATCATGTATTCTTCTCCAATGATAAGACCTTTTAGTTTACTATCCATATCATTCCGAGCTGATAGAAATATGATTGGAATATTTAATCCTAGATTTTTTATTTTCTTTGTAATTTGATAACCATCTTCACCTGGTAACATAACATCCATTATGACTAAATCTATTTCATGAATTACATCAAGAACATTCTTTCCTTCTTTCTCCCAATACACTTTATACTTCTCACGCTGCAAAATTTTTTGTAATAAATCTCCTATCATCAAATCATCTTCAACAATTAATATGTTATATTCTTTCATTATGTAGACCTTCCATCACTAAAATAACAATAGCTTAGTTCTTCACTACTTTATTATTAATAAAATCCGTAGCAAGTTTGTATATTTCATCAGGAGCGTGTAAATAAATACTATGTGTACTTTCAATTTTTTTCACATCAGCTATCAATAACTTGCTAGCAAACTCCTCATAATCTCTGTTTTTTTGCTTTGTATATTTCGAGTTTTTATTTTCCCTAGCAATCGCATCTATAAATAAAATTGGTGTTTCTTTTGGGAATGATAAGGAATTAGATTTGTTACTGTTATTGTAACTTTGTAAAAGTTCTTGCTTCATATCATCATTAAAAGCTTGTTTATATGAGAGCGCTTTATAAATATTTTTTTCCTGTTCGGTTAAAAAGGATTGCTGAATTACTTCGGGATTATAAGTAATAGAAGGAACTAATCGCTGAAAACCAATTTTCGTTAAAATATTCATTCCTTTTATTCTTAATGAATCAACCTCGTCTATTTTATGAGTTACGTACTGATTAGGTAAACCAATATCTAACGCAATAATCCCTTTTACTTCACTTGGGTATTTTTGTGCCCAATAAATAGCCTCTATACTCGATAGAGAGTGTGGCACTAAAATATAGGGAGGTTTATTTCCACTTCTAATAAGCGCTTTTCTCGTTTGTTCTAATATCTTATCAATATCTCTATCATCATGAAAAACATCACTGTATCCATAACCAGCTCTCTCAATTACAGAAATCTTGTTTTCTTTCGAAAATTTACTATATAGGCCTTTCAATTCATAAACAGGAGCGGCAATTCCAGATCCGGCCATAAATACAAACGTATCCTTCCCGCTCCCCTCATTATAAACATTCACATTTTTATTATTGAAATTAACAAGTTCACCTTCATTATTAATTAATTTCGATTCCATTCTTAATTGATAGTTATGATATATAAATACAGCGCCTATTCCAAGAAAAATAATGCTAATACACACAAAAAATATAATCTTTCCTATCTTCAATAATTTTTTCATTTGACACCCCTTTCAACTTATACTGAAAGGGTACAATGTAAAAATAAATTTCTAATAAATTTTTGAAAATTATTATTTTCTCTTTGTTTCTAAAGTATTGGTCATTTTTAATACCTACGCAATTTCTCCAAAGTCTCCAATATATCATCTATAAAGGCAGTAGCGCCCTCTTTCTCTAAAACTCTGAAATATAAACTTCTTAAGAAAGCTCTAATATTTTGTACTAAAATATCATGTTGAGGATGTGGGATATCTTCAACAATTGCTATACTATGTAGCCAATTGCTCCACTCTTCTTCAGTTAAAATATTTTGGTTACGCAACGACATAATTGGCGTTACTAATCTCTCATCCTCAAAGTGTATGTATACGTAGTCATTCAATCGAATCTTCTGACGAACAGCAGCTAGTATTGCATATGAAAACTCACGATTTTGTATTGTACGTGCTAAAGCATCTAGTGCATCTGCCGCATGTGCAGTAGAATGCGCCCAGCCTTTTCCTTCTACGTAACCCCTTACATCTTCTTCTAAATAGACATATTCCAGAACTTGTTCTGCTACACTGTACAGTTGTTCTTCAGATAACAATGGTTCTCTTTCATGAACAGATAAAATAAGTGGTGGAATTAAAACAGAGAACGCACGTTTAAAAACAGAATCTGTGCCCTTTTCACCAATTTTATAAAATAAATAATCAGGACTAATTGCTTGTAACATTAATCCTCGTAATTCTTTTTGTCTAAATACATCATTTGTAATCCATTTGTGAAGCGTACTATAAATCAAATCATCACGTAATTCAGCATCAGGTGATCCGATATAATCTAACATCCACTGTGCATATGGATATGCGTCTACGTCTTCTGGCACAGCATAATTATTATTTTGAATTTGTTGTAATTCTTCTTTTAGTTCTAGCACTTCTGTCATTATATTCCCTGTCCCCTTTTTACGTTTTTCAACTTATTTTCGCCTTATCCCCTGTAATTCCCCTCATAAATTAAGTCGACTTTTAATATAGTTTTAGTCCCTATCTTTCTATGAACTTGATTCAATTATATAAATTTCTCCCGAGAAATAAAAGGAAATACATTGGAACACCAAAGCTTCTCACTTTGTTTACATGCATTTCATGTAAGTTTAGGCTATAAAATAAAGTATTTTTTTCATTTATATTCAAACGTAGTTACAATCAAAAATTAAATCATTTTAGAACTTGTTTAATAAATTCTGTTTTAGCTTTTGTGTATGCTTCTCTATCTTGGTTAAACTTTTTTGCTAACTCTTGCTTTAGATTTGAATAATCATAAACTAATTGTGGATTTTCTCGTAAGCGGTTACGAAATAAAAGTTGTTGCTCCCATCGTTCAGTTCCTTTAACCATCAAATGCAGATGAGCTACACGCCTATTATTCTTCACTTTCACAAAGAACCTTCTCCAAGGTCTTTCATCTAATTCCGGGCCTACATAATGCCAATCATATATAGCCAATTTTGCTGAAATATCGAGCACTCTATCAAATGAGTCTGTTTCAGCCATTAGATCAATGATAGGTTTTGCAGGTAAACCAGGTATGGATGTACTTCCTATATGTATTACTTTGCTAATACCGAGAGGAGTAAGCAGTTCATAAAGTTGCCGTTCTTCATATCGGCCTTTATCTTGCCAATCAGGATTTGCATTAACTATCTCTACTGACTCATTCGCCCATACAGGCCAATCGTTCGGATTATCTTTTTTATCCACCCGACGCATCCCCTTTCACGAACTTTTTGTTATATAAAAGATTTTAAATTCCTTTAAATACAACTACCGGATCATCAAAATTACTATTCTGAAATATAACATTTGCACATTCTTTCGCATTATGCTCATCTATATACATCTTACAAGCCGCATGATATCTGTTTATAAACATTTTCTCTGCTTCTTCATAACTTCCAAAAGCCTCAGTCTCGCGCTCTGCACCACGTTTTCTCGCAATCTCAAAATCTGTATCTATGAAAATTTTATAGTCAAATAGATACTCAATTTCTTTTTTCAATAAAAATGTTCCATCTACTATTAGCACCATATTTGGCGAGGCCACTAGCGGCGTATTATGTACAGGGATGTCCGTTATTAAGTTATGAGAAATCGTTTCATACTGTAAATTCCCGTTAGGTCCTAAAGGTTTTAATAGCCTTTCTTTGAAAGCTGTATAATCGTGTGCATCTTCATAATACCCTCTTGCTGATTCTTTGCCTTGTGTATAGCGAATCACTCTAGGGTTATGAAAATCGTCAATGCTGGCGCGTATTACTTGTACTCCCCGATTTTTCATTTCCTCTGCCAGTTCGTTTGCAAATGTTGTCTTTCCTGAAGCTGTAATACCACTCACTCCAACTCTTGTTGGATGAGTTAAATTTAAATTTAAAATATGATCAGCAATTTCTTTCATGTATTGTTTTCGGAGCATGACATTCCCTCCTGTATATTGTTTACATAATATAATTGCAGTAAATTAAATTCATCGCTATTTGTTGGTAAATCGATATATTTAAAAAAATCGTTGATATATTTTAAGTTATGATAGATATATTTTTATTGATTTATATTTTCCTTATTTCCCCTTAAACCCTCGATATAAAGCCGTCCGTAACTCTTGTTTGTATTCTTCAATTTCTGGCATATCGAGTTCTTCTGCTAGTCTGATGGCTAGTTCAATATCATATGGTACACGTACGAGTTGAATGGAAAAGCTTGCTGCTTCTTTTTCATTGTATGTTCCTTCAAAAATTAAATAGGAAGCTTGTGTAATTTCAAGTGGATTACCTACACTACCAGCATTACATAACGTTTTCCCTCTAAAATTTTGCACATACGCCTGATGAACGTCACCGTAACAAACGACATCTGGTTTTCTTTCCCCTTCTATATTCTCTGTGAGCTCACTATTTTCGAACATACTAATACGCTCTTCTCTTGTTGCATGTGGTTGAATTCTTTCATACAAACTTCTCGGTGAAGCGTGGAACATACGAATCAGTTTCCCACTCATATAAAACTCGATTGAAAATGGTAAGCTTCTTAAATACTCATTTTGTTCTTCTGACAATTGTTTTTGATGCCATTTTAACGCTTCAAATTCAGTCGGTTTTGTAATGAAATCATCCCAGTTTCCCATTACGGTTCCTTCACATTCTTTACGAACGATTTCAATTACTTCGCTAGAATGCGGACCTTTTCCTACTAAATCTCCAAGACAAATAATACGTTCAATTCCTCTTAATTTAATATCTTTCAGTACTGATTCTAATGCCGGAATATTACCATGTATATCTGAAATTACCGCAATTTTATCCAAATGAATCCCTCCGTTATTTATTGTTTATTATATCCTCATGTTGTGATTGATACCATTTTGGAATATAAGATGAAAAATGATTATGATCTTCTATAATTCGGTTCAATCTTTCTTTCATATCCTCTACTAAATGTGGTGTAGTTCGGTTTGTCCATACGATATCCGCTGGGAATGTCATCGCTGCATATAATGAATACAGTTTCCAAAAGTGGATTGACGGATCGCCTCCGCAATAACCGTGAACTTGTCCAACCGCAAATGGTTTGCTTATTCTTGTAGTAAAAATCGCTACGTTATAAAAATCGTGTATTGGATCGACAAAATCATATCCACTAAAATCGATAACGATAAATTCATTATTATGAATCATACTATTTGCTGGGTGGTAATCATCGTGTAAAAATGTGATAGGCCGATTTTTCAATAAGTCTTTATGATTTTCTACAAAGGTTAATACTGGCTTCAAATCCAGAAAATTCACCTCATAATCTGCTAATGCCTCTATGTACCTTTCATACTTATTCCACCTAAATATTTCCCATTTATTACTTGCACTTTCTCTTTCTATCGAGTGAATTCTCTTTAATATTTCCCCTGCTTTTCTTCCTGCATTATACTGTTCTTCCACCGATAGCTTGCTTAAGCTCTCTTGACCATTTACACCTTGGGTCCATTCAAATACTTGAACACATTTATTTAATCCCTCAAGTTTTATGAAATGAATTAACTTCGGCGTTGGAATATGTAATAACTCCAATTGTTTCATATACATATATTCTTCTTGTTTTCGTTCATAATTAGAAGAATCACACACTTTTACAAAATAAGTTTCTCGATTCTCTAGGTCAATTTTATACTTCTCTTCATGTGAAAAACCTTTTGTAATAGCTGTACATTTTACAATACGTGACCACTCTAGTTTTCTTTCTATCTCTCTTAACATTTCTTCCACAAAACTCACCTCTATTAATATACGAACAAACTACCTAACACTTCATACTCTCGTTTATTTTCCCCTTTAAACTCCACTGCAAATGGATATTCGCCATGATGCTTCAAACGTTCTAGTACTAGCCCTTCTCCAACTGGTTCACAAAACTGCACATGAACATCACCAAACGATACACTTTGACACTCAGCATTCCATTCTTCATTTTGTATGATTGAATTTGCAGTTAGCTCCATTACTTCTTTCCATTTCCGCACTGTTTCTCGAACATTTTTCACCGTATAATGAATCGTTTCAATTTCTTGTACTTTATTTTTATGTTCAGTGATCGTCCCTATTTTACGTAAATCGTTTCTTCTTTCTTCATCCGTTTCATTCCACTGTATAAAGAATGGTAATTTCGGTCCATTCTCTTCTTGCTTTACAAATAACATTTTCCATTCTAAAAGCCGGCCATCTTTTCTCATCCGTTTCCCTTCAAATGGTCCTATCATATGTAAGCCGTGCTTACTAAATTTAACTGCTAGTTCTTCAATTGCATCTGTTCGAATTGCGATTTGTAGCATCCCTTCTCCATTTTTTAATTTCACCACTGTTTCTTGTACTAATGGATTTTCTGCTTCTTTCGCTTTTTCTTCATGCTGAACTGCTAAAAATTCTATATATGATAAATCAAAATAACATAAACTATTCCAAGTACCCCAAGTCGTATGCTCACCGCCTAATGCAGTATGAAATCCATGCTCCTGCATTTGTTTTGTTGCTTCCTCCGGTGTACAATGCACTGCGTGAACGAGATGATCAAATGCTAACATAGTCTTTCTCCCCTTTCTCTCCATCCTTTTATTGTATATTTTATTTTTCTTTCGTTCAATTCAAAAAACTTTAAAACCCAGTTGATTTATACGATTAATGTGTATTATAATAAAACAAATTTAATTATTGCTGATTGGAAAAACCAAAGGCACTTTTCTCATACGGGAAAAGTGTCTTTTTCATTTATTATTACAGGGGGATTATTTATGCAGAAATTAATTGTCTTTGCTATTATTGGATTTTTCGCTCAATTGATTGATGGCGCACTTGGTATGGCGTACGGGGTAACGTCTACCTCACTATTATTAATGTTTGGTATCGCACCAGCTGTAGCTTCCGCATCAGTTCATTTAGCTGAAGTCGTTACAACCGCCGCTTCTGGTGCATCTCATATCAAATTTGGAAACGTTGATAAATATACAGTTTCCAGACTTACATTACCAGGAGCAATTGGCGCATTTATTGGGGCATGTTTTTTAAGCAATTTACCTGGTGATGTAATTAAACCGTACATTTCCATATTTTTATTTACTTTAGGGGTTTATATTTTATTACGATTCATCATTCAAAAACAAATTGTTTCTTCAAATAAGCGTATGTCTGCTAAACAACTTGTACCACTTGGCTTATTCGCTGGATTCGTCGATTCAACTGGCGGCGGTGGTTGGGGGCCGATTACGACACCTGTTCTTCTTGCAAGAGGAAATGAAGCTAGAAAAGTTATTGGATCTGTAGATACGAGTGAATTTCCTGTTTCACTCGCTGCAACGATTGGCTTTTTCATTTCACTTGGCTGGGAACAAGTAAGCTGGGTTTGGGTATTTGCCCTCATGCTTGGTGGTATTGTTGCCGCACCAATCGCCGCATGGTTAGTACGCATCGTTCCTTCTCATTTACTTGGCGTACTCGTTGGCGGACTTATTATCTTTACGAATATACGTACACTGCTTACTACATTTAAAGTAGATCCAACTATTATTTCACTTTCTTACGTTGCAGTTGGTCTTGTCGTTATTATATCTATTTTTATTGCTGTTCGTAATCATTCCAATCGTTCTAACGTATCGACAGCCGGCTATCCGAAAGATCAAAAACAAATGCTACCATAATTAATAATAATACCGCCCGATTTACTTCGAGCGGTATTTTTTATTTTTCTATTTTCCAATTGACCATCGTTTCAGTACTATTTACTCTTTTCATATGTAATTTCTCTAAGACACGAATAGAGCTATAATTATCAAGGAGTGTCTCCGCTATAATCGTTTCCACTTCCCCTGTTTGAAAAGCCCATTTCATTAATTCACTAACTGCTTCTGTTGCATACCCTTTATTCCAATATTTCTCAATAAATCCGTAACCAATTTCTACCGTATGTTGCTCATTCGGTTTCCCTTTAAATCCTATATCACCTAGAACAACATCATCCTCTTTCCGAATAACATACCACGGTCCCCACGGTAATGAAGCCGCATCTCGTTTCATATTTTCTATATGTCCTACAATATGCGGACCACTATTGTATCCTTGATTATCCGCAATTTGAATCCATTCTTCTGTACACGGTACTATATATAATCTTTCCGTTTCTAATTTCATAATGATATCCCCTTTTCAATTAAACAATACCTCAATTTTATCAGAAATAAAAAGAATATTCATTCTATTTATCGAATTTATACTTATTCTTTGAAACGAATTTAAGGAATAATCCTCTTCTGATAGTTATGTCGAATTATTTTTTCTGAATTTTCTTTTAATTTTAAAGGGTTTTTCAATATTTTTTGCGAAACATTTGTATAACAATTTTTTCTTTGCTTATTG
Organism: Bacillus sp. FSL E2-0195; assembly: GCF_038003645.1. Classification (NCBI taxonomy): domain Bacteria; kingdom Bacillati; phylum Bacillota; class Bacilli; order Caryophanales; family Bacillaceae; genus Bacillus; species Bacillus sp. FSL E2-0195. Next base: position 2,981,554 of record NZ_JBBOPN010000001.1, read on the forward strand.
CTACATAATAGTAGGTTCGGGTGGAGTTTTGCAAGCGTTTCCTATACAATAACCGATATTTTTTGACTTTTCCTAACAAAATTCCTTGCAATATATTCAGAAAGTCATTACAATTGCCATATATTAAATATCTTAGCAATATATAAATCCTCATCAATCCGATGAGGTAGAGGTTGCGACTTTTAAAAGTAAAATGGACGAGACACAGCGAATGTCACTGACTCCGTTTGAAAGGAAAAGTTGCCGAAGTTTATATTTCTTCTCTGGAAATATGAGCTGGGGCTGTCTCCGAAAGGAACAGAACTGTCACGTTTACAAAATTACCGTGTAAACGTGGTGTGCTATCTTAACGGAAGGGTATGATGGGGTGGTTATTTGTGAAACGTTCCGCCTAATTCCTTTGGCGGTTTTTTGTATTTTTCTCCCCCGCTCCTTCCTAACCTACAAGAAAAGGAGTGTTGAACATGAATAGCGCAACAAATCAATCTACCTCTAAAACGCAAACTACACAAGGACAAGGTGAATTAAAACGCGGATTAAAATCTCGTCACCTTACGATGATTTCTCTCGGTGGTACAATCGGTACCGGATTATTTCTTGCCAGTGGTGGTGTTATCCATTCAGCTGGTCCTGGCGGTGCATTAGTCGCATATGCCGCAATTGGAATTATGGTTTATTTTTTAATGACAAGCTTAGCAGAACTCGCGGCTTACATGCCTGTTACTGGATCTTTTAGTACTTATGCAACAAAATTTGTTGATCCATCACTTGGTTTTGCACTTGGATGGAACTATTGGTATAACTGGGCGATTACGATTGCAGCTGAACTAGCGGCCGTAACATTAATTATGAAATTTTGGTTCCCAGATACCCCTTCTCTTATTTGGAGTGGACTTTGTTTAGCTATTATTTTTCTCTTAAACTATTTATCTGTTAAAGGTTTTGGTGAATCTGAATATTGGTTCGCACTTATTAAAGTAGTTACTATTATTATCTTTTTAATTGTCGGTTTTATGATGATTTTTGGAATTATGGGCAGCGAATCTGTTGGCTTTAAAAACTTCACTGTTGCAGATGCACCATTTAATGGCGGCATCATGGCAATTATCGGTGTATTTATGGCTGCTGGTTTCTCATTCCAAGGAACTGAATTATTAGGAGTAGCTGCTGGTGAAACTGCTGATCCAGAACGCAATATTCCGAAAGCAATTCGTTCTATCTTTTGGCGCATTTTATTATTCTATATTTTAGCAATTCTCGTTATCGGTTTATTAATTCCTTATACGACTGAAAGCCTTGCAGCAAGTGATGTTACAGTAAGTCCATTTACACTTGTATTTGAAAAAGCGGGCGTTGCCTTCGCTGCTTCTGTTATGAACGCTGTTATTTTAACTGCAGTACTTTCTGCTGGTAACTCTGGAATGTATGCATCAACTCGTATGCTTTGGGATTTAGCTCGCCAAGGAAAAGCACCAAAGTTCTTAGGGAAATTAGATAGCCGCGGTGTACCTGTTAACGCATTAATCGCAACATCAGTAGTTGGTAGCGTCGCTTTCATCGCTTCTTTATTCGGTGACGGTGTTGTATACATTTGGTTATTAAATGCTTCAGGGATGTCAGGATTTATTGCTTGGGTAGGGATTGCTATTAGTCATTACCGTTTCCGTAAAGCCTATATTGCACAAGGGAAAGATTTGAAAGATTTACCATATCAAGCGAAATGGTTCCCGTTCGGTCCAATCTTTGCATTTACACTTTGTGTTATTGTTATTTTAGGTCAAAACTACGGAGCATTTACAGGAGCATCTATCGACTGGAACGGTGTACTCGTTTCTTACATCGGTTTACCACTCTTCTTAGTACTATGGTTAGGTTATAAATTTACTAAGAAAACGAAAGTCATTCCACTTGATAAATGTGAACTGAAATAAAGTAAAACGAGCAAACAAAATTGTTTGCTCGTTTTTTTAATGCAATGCTTCTCCCTTCCCTATTTCTCCTGTTTTTGCAATAATAGAGGAAATATAAATAAAGGTTGGGATTACATGAACATTCGTATTACTGATGAAGCAAAAGCAGCTATACATAGACTAGTACGTGAAGACAAAAAGATCATTCGCATTAGAGGAACTATGACAAACTCTTGCAGTATTTTCGTTGATGTCGATTTAATTTGGGATACATATAATGCGGATGATGTTGTATATGAAGATGCGGAGCTTATCGTACAAATGGATTCATTCACGACAGATTACACTGGTGATACGGTGAAACTTGATTATAAGACGACAGGTTTTAGTATTACGACTCCTAGTGAGACTTTGGTGTATGGATTGTCGATTAAAAAATAAACATTGTTTTTATCCGACCAATGGGGTGAAAAAATGGGCAAATATGTTCCGTTAAAATTTTTATTTAACAAAGAATTAGCAGAAAAAATGGCTGATTCTATTTGTAAACACGATCCTAATTTCTCTAAAAGAAACTTTGTATCTACCGTAACATATAAAGTTGAAAATTTAGAGTTAAAGCAACGTATAGAAGTAATAGCAGATGAATTACACAATGCATTACAAAAAGATTTTAATGAAGCAATACATATATTACTGAAAACATTAGGACCAGAAAATACAACAGAAGTCGGCACATTTACAAAGGGTTATATGTATATGCCTATCGCAAAATACGTTGAAAAATATGGGCTTAACGATTTTGACTCCTCATTCAACGCAATGTATGAAATAACAAAAAGAAATACTGCTGAATATGCCATTCGTCCTTATCTTGAAAAATATCATGAAGAAACCTTGGACATATTGCAGCAATGGTTACGTGATGAAAACAGCCACATTAGAAGATTAGCTTCAGAAGGTACTAGGCCAAGACTTCCTTGGGCAAAAAAAATAGGAGCTTTGAAAGGTGACTTCAGAAATAATTTAAAGCTTCTTGAGCCATTAATGAATGACCCTTCTAATTATGTTCAAAAATCTGTAGCCAATCACATTAATGATATTACGAAAGAAGATAAAGAACTCGTTTTTCGATGGTTGCGAGAATTACTCGATAAAAACCATCCTGTTAATCCTTGGATTATGAAACATGGATTAAGAACGGTGATAAAAAATGGCACTTTACCAAAAGATTTTTATTTTTAAGTATTTGTAAAGAAAGCAACAATCTATATGAAAACAGCTAATAATAAAAACGTTTATACTTCATTTGGAAGTATAAACGTTTTTTCTCTTTTAAACATTAACCCTGCCTTAAAATCTTATGAAACATTTCCGGTTTATGTTGATCAAAAGCATCTATTAATTCTTTTCCAAATATCGTTATACTCTCCTCCCACGGATGCCCTAAATACCCCCACTTAAAGTCCTTCTGAATAAAGAAATAGTAATCTCCAGTTGGAAAAATCGGGATTGTCCACTCATCAAATTCATTTCTATCGAACTTTAAATGTGAATTTACCCAGTAACATTCATGTTGCCAATCAAGTGCCATTATATATTCATTCGATACTGTATTCTCTTTAAAAACTAGTAATGCTTTTTCTTCCAGATCGTCATATACATTTAAATCTACCGATTCTCCAAAGTAATGAGAAATATCATATGTTATAAAAGGACTTGGCACCTTAAATGATGGGAATATAGACATACTTGGTGAAAACTCAAAATCACTATATACCCTATCCCATATTCGGTCGTACTCTTTGTCTGTAAACTCAATCCAATTCTTCATTAAATATCTACCTTCCCTTTATAGTTCAAAGGATTTTCACTCGATTATCCCGAATATATAAATAATTATTCTCGCAAGGAGCGAATTTGTATGAATCTATTCGAACACGAAACGTAAAACCTCTTCATCTTTACAAGAGGTCCTCCATTTCTCTGTTCTTACTATATCATTCATTAACGAAATAGGAGGACATATTATGAAACGTGATCCATTATTTTCAGCACTATTAGAAAGTGCAAAGACTAACTTTAGCGGCTGGGATTTTTCTTTCATTTCAGAAACTGGCCGTATGAATAGCGAGCCCCTATCATGGTCATACGGTAGCACTGCTTTCCAGCTTATGCAACGTGCAAAATCAATGCTAGATATGGGGACTGGTGGCGGAGAGTTTTTATCTATGTTACAACCGTTCCCGTCAACTATTTATGCGACTGAGGGCTATGCTCCGAATGTCCCAATTGCACGAAAGAAATTAGAACCTTTAGGAGTTATAGTCGTAGAAGTGACTGATGATACTGCTTTACCATTTCAAGATGGTCAGTTTGATTTAATTGTGAATCAACATGAATCCTATTCTGCTTCTGAAGTGAAAAGAAGTCTTTCCACCAATGGAACATTTCTTACACAACAAGTCGGTGGTCTTGATTGTGCGGAACTGAATGAGCAGTTTGGCACACCGCTGAATAGCGAATTTTCAAGTTGGTCACTCGAAACGGCATGTAGTGAATTGAGAAAAAGCGGATTTACAATTTTAGAAGCGAAGGAAGAGTTCCCTCTTCAGCGTTTTTATGATGTCGGTTCTGTTGTCTATTACTTGCAAGCAATTCCGTGGCAAATTCCTGAATTTACAGTAGACAGCTATACCGAGGAATTGTATCGCATACATGAAATCATCTTGCAAAAAGGATATTTCGATGTGAAGCAACACCGCTTTATTATTAAAGCAAATTATGAAGAGTAAAATTTGAATTAGCATTCCCTACAAAAAAGCCAAGTCCCAATAAAGGACTTGGCTTTTTCTTATTATTTTAACGCATCTTATCCTATTGAGAAATGAGATGTTTTTCATATCGTTTTTTCGTATCATCTTCTGTCAAAAGTGTAGTTGTGTAATCAATAATATTCCGGTTATCATATGTGAATGTATGCTCTAAATTGTTTTCTTCTTTTAATACTCTTGGTAAATATCTTTGCAAATTGCTAACTACACCTCTATTATCACCATCTAATATCCAATCAATTGACTTCCATTCTAATATACCTTCATCTGTGCTTACTGGCGTATCAATATGTACTCCATCTGGTAAATCAGTAAGGAATACATACATTCCCTCACTACCCAAAGGTTCGTCTTTAACTTGAAACATAACATTCCCTTTATACGTTACACTTGGAAGCTCTATTCCCGTTTCCTCAAACGTTTCTCTAATAACTCCTTCGTATGGCGTTTCATACTCTTCTATTTTCCCTCCGACACCATTCCACATTCCCATTGTCGGCTTTTTGTTTCTATTTAATAGCAGTATATTATCTCCTTTTCTAATGAAGCAAATTGTGTACTTATACATACGATCATTTCCTTTCATTTACATCTTCTTTTATAAGCAATTCATTTTCCACATGTGTTATTTGGCTTATTTTCACGTGAAAACACTCGCCTTATAATCCCTTACCACATAATATATAGTACAACTTTCATACGTAAACTCTTTACGTATGAAAGAACCCTTTTTAAAAAGGAGAATTCAAAATCGATAACATTAGTAGCGAATTTCTAAAACAATATTACGACAGCAACGTTTGGTTACATGGTACACACTGGTTCGGGGTTCCAATCTGCAAACTTCCTTCTGATCTCTTTTTGTATCAAGAAATATTATACGAATTAAAGCCTGATTTAATTATTGAATGCGGAACTTTTTACGGTGGTAGTGCACTGTTTTTAGCTTCTATGTTAGATTTAATTGGAAAAGGTCACGTACTTACTATCGATATAACTCCGCAACCAAATCGGCCATCCCATAATCGAATTACGTATTTAACAGCTTCATCTGTTTCTGTACAGGCCGTCCAATCAATATTAAGTATGCGCAAACCTGATGATGTGATTTTAGTTATTTTAGATTCTGATCATAGTAAAGAACATGTATCGAAAGAACTCTTACTTTATAAATCTATTGTAACCACTGGCAGTTACATTATTGTAGAAGATACAAGTATTAACGGAAATCCTCTCCTTCCTGATTGGGGCCCTGGCCCAATGGAAGCTGTGGAAGAGTTTTTAACTAAAAATAGCAATTTCATAATCGATGAATCTAAACATAAGTTTTTCATATCATTTAATCCAAAAGGTTTTTTAAAGAAGATAAAGTGAAACTTTAATAAGTGGGGTTTTGTGAATCCCCACTTATTTTATGATTTTCATTTTCGAAAAAGGATAGTACACAAATTTCACTTTTCCTATTATATTATCTTCTTCAATATATCCTAAACCATTTCGACTATCCTTACTTTGTTCACGATTGTCTCCCATTACAAATAACTTATTTGGCGGAATCTTTGTCTTTTGAAAATTATAAAACACTTGTGTATTGTTATATAAATCTTTATTTATATAAGGTTCATCTTGCTTTTTGTCATTTACGTATACAGTTCCATTCGTTATGTTAATTATGTCACCAGGAAGCCCTATTACACGTTTCACATAATATTTCGACTCATCCTCTTCCTTAATAATGACGATTTCTCCATGCTGTAAGCTAGAAAAGTGTACAGCGGCTTTATTTACAAATACGTAGTCTTCTTCATGTAAAGTTGGCTGCATTGATTTTCCTTCCACCTTACATAAAGTAAAAGACTGGTACGCTCCTACTAGGACAAATATAAATAGTATGTACTTTCCCCAACCTCTCTTAATCTCCTCTTTCATATCCATTCCCACCTTATCAAAACACTTTTCAACTCAAAAATATATCACTGCACCTGTTCATTTGCGCAGTGATATGCTACAATTTGAAGTTTTTATTGTGCCTTACTCGGCTATTGTGCTACTGGGACTGGACTTGCACCCGATCTCTGCGTTTTTAAGTCAAAATATGCATCCAAAACCTCTTTACCAATTGCAGAATTAATACCTGATTTATCATTATTTACCCATGGCACAACAACAGAAAAAGCAACTTCCGGATCAGCATCATATGGCGCATACCCGGCGAGAGTTAAATTATAACATTTTTTTCGATAGTTGTTTTCATCTCTTCCAATATCACTTTCTCCACCGTACACTGTTTCTGCTGTTCCTGTTTTCCCAGCCGGTTTATACGGTAAACCTTTAAAAGTTCCAGCACCGGTCCCATCTACCTCTTGGAAAACTCTTCTAAACCCTTCTTTCACATGATTTATATATGAAAGATCCATATCCACTCGATTTAACACGACTGGTTCCATCGATTGCATAACTTTCCCGACTTCCTCTGGTCTATTCGGTTGCTCTCTAATTTCTTGTACAATTTGTGGTTTCATTCGGTAACCACCATTTGCAATCGTTGACATATATTGCGCAAGCTGAAGCGGCGTATATGTATCATATTGTCCAATGGCATAGTCAAGTAAAAAACCAGGTATATTATCTGTTCTACCCATTTGACCAATCGATTCATTTGGAAGGTCAATACCGGTTGGTACACCTAAACCAAATTGTCTAAAGTAATAGCGCATTTTATTGAATGTTTCTTGCCTAATATCTAACGGATTGTTTGGTACATAATCAATCCCCGCAATCTTTAACGCCGTATTAAACATGTAGACATTGGATGAAACTTGCAATGCTCTTAAATCATCAATATCTCCAAAGTCTTTCCACGATTTCTTCGGCTTCGAACTTCCTTTAAAGTACATTGGTGCATCCAAGAAATGCGTATATGGCTTAATCGCTTCTGTTTGATATCCCGCTAATACCGTAGCTCCTTTCACCGTTGATCCTAACTCGTAAGAACTTATCATCGTTCCTAAAGCGTAGTCTTCTATTTGCATCCCGCCATCTTTATTTACAATTTTCTTTCCTGCTAATGATAGAATTTGACCATTTTTCGGATTCATCATAACGACGAATGCACGATCCATCATCGGTTCAGAAGAATGAAATGCCCTTAAATTCCTTTCAAGACTTTCCTCCACCTTTTTCTGTAAATCCATATCAACTGTTAACATTAAATTATTTCCACTTTTTCCTTTTGTCACTTTTTCAGTCCGAATAATATTTCCAGCTTTATCCGTAATATTTTTAGACTGTTCTTTCGTTCCATGTAACACATCTTCGTATTGTTTTTCGATGTAACTCTTACCAATACGATCATTTCGGTTATAATCTCGCACTAAATAATAGTCTAATTGCTCCCTTGGTAATCCCTCATTCTCAGTAGAAACACTACCAAGTACAGAACGTAGTATTTTGTCATTTGGATATTCGCGCTCCCAATCCACAGTCGTATCTACGCCTGGCAAGCTCGATAATCCTTCACTCACTACTGCATATTCATTTTGACTTACATCTTTTTTGACGATTTGTGGCGTCATTTTATATCCCGCATTCATTTTGCTTTTAATTGCTAGTACTTCTATATCCTCTTTCGAAAGCTCGTTTAATTCTTCTTGTGTAATTCTTTCTCGTCTCAACTCTTCTACTTTCTTATCTAAGTCTTTCCCTTCTATTTCCTGTTTCCTAAATTTACTCTCATCTTCTTTCGTTACTTTTGTTGCTGCACGTTTTTCATTTAACTGCATCCAAAAGTCTTTTTTATCTGTCTCTGTTAACTTGTCCATATCTTCTTGCGGCATTTCAATTAGCTTTGCTAAATTTCTTGCCACTATTAAAACCTCTTTTGAGTCCACTCCTTTCATCTTCGTATATGTAACAGTTCGTAACGGTTTATTATTTACAATAACTTTCCCTTCCCGGTCAAACATCTTCCCTCTCGGAACTGGAGTACTCACCGTTACATCTTCCTTTTTATTCACTTCATTTCGATACGTTTCTCCGTCGATGATTTGTACTTTACCTAATTGAATAATAATAGCTGAAAATAAAAGAAAAACGATAAAAAATAGTACATTTAACCGAAATGGAATATGAGTCTTTTTCTTTTTCGACTGTTTCTGTTTCTCCTTTTTCTGTCTCATTTTGCTCCCTCGCTTCATTCTATTAACATTTCTCTACATAGAACATACGTTCACTACAGTGCAATCAAATACATCATTATGTATCAAATTTAATTTTATGATATATATAGAATTTTATATTAATTACAAAAGAAATAAAAGATTTAATTTTCAGTTTTTGTATTTTATATCCTATTTATTACCATTCCCCTTAATACGCAATAACATGAATATAATTCATACAAAAAAACTGAGGTGGACATCATCCACCTCAGTTTCTTTACGAAAACAAAAACTTATTTAATCGAAGATAACCCTTTGGCAAATTCACCAATCTTATTTTGAAAAATAAAATCAAAATTGTATTCTTGTCCCGTTAATTCTTCATTTACTAAAATTGTTGTTGCGCCTACTTCCCTCTTTGCGATTTCTGGGAATGACGCGACAGGCTGTACTTTGAGTGACGTCCCCATTACAAGAAGTACATCTGTTTCATATAAACGTTTGATCGCATTTTGATACTGAGGTAACGTATCTCCGTATAAAACAACATCTGGATTTAGTATGAAATTACACTTCTCACAACGCGGCACTTCATGATCAATCATATATTGTAAATCATACCCCGTTTTACACTTTGGACAATGCGCTGTTTGCAGTGTTCCATGTAAATCAATTACATGTTTACTACCACCTACTTGATGTAAACCATCAATATTTTGCGTTAAAATCGTTATGTCTTTTCCTTGTTCTTCTATCTCTGCTAAAAAGCGATGCCCAAGATTTGGTTTATATTGATGAAACGTATTAATTTGAAAGATTTCTTTATAATGCTTCCAAAACTCTTTCGAATTTCTATTATAATAGCCTCTCGACAAATACATCTCTATATTCGCATCAGCATATAATCCATTTGCTGAACGAAAATCAGGGATTCCACTTTCCGTACTTGCACCAGCCCCTGTTAACACTGTAATTTTCTTTGCTTTTTCTAATATCGAACGTACTTCCTCATATTGCTGCACAAAAATCACCTCTATGTATTTTCCTATACTTATTATACCAGTTGTTTACAGTAGGTGTTGTACAATTCGGTTTACTTACTACGTTTCATTATCTAAACCCAAACCAATTTAATGGTGTAAGAAAGTTATATTGGGATCAACCATCCTACACTATCACTTCTCATATTGCAAAGGATGGTAGAGAGTTTATTCATCCACAAGAAAATAGAAGGTTAACCGTTCGAGAATGCTTAAGATTAATGAGTGTTCCAGATACATACGTTATTCCGCCTCATATACCATTAAATCAACAATATACACTTATTTTAGTAATGGCGTAGCATTCTTAATAGCTAAAGCACTCTCACAATCAATTCTGGATTGTTTAGAGGTAGATTCAGTGAAAGGTGTGTCTAATGAGTAAATGACGATTTTTCAATTCATTTAGAAAGCAGCCAGAAGGCTGCTTTTCTTCATCGACGGGCTTAGATAGTTATGGACTACTGGGAACCTCTTAAGTTATACTTGTATAATATAAAAAATTAATAAGGGGTAATATTAACATTATGAAAGAAAAAAACGAACTTGTTCAAAGTATTCCTCAAACAGGATTTTTTGGGCATCCAAAAGGATTATTCTCTTTATTCTTCACTGAGTTTTGGGAAAGGTTTTCTCATTACGGGATGAGAGCTATTTTACTGTATTATATGTACTATTCGGTCTCAAAAGGTGGATTAGGAATTGATCAATCTACCGCAACCTCGATAATGGCAATTTACGGTTCCTTACTGTTCATGTCTAGTATTATCGGTGGATGGATATCGGATCGTTTATTTGGTCCAAGTAAAACCGTATTCTTTGGTGGCGTTTTAATTATGATTGGCCATCTTATTTTAGCTTTACCGGGTAGTAAAAGTGCGTTATTTATCTCTATGGTCTTCTTAGTTCTAGGAACAGGGTTGTTAAAGCCTAACATATCGAACATCGTAGGAAGTTTATACAGTGAAACAGATGCGCGTCGTGACTCAGGGTTCAGTATATTCTACATGGGTATTAACTTAGGTGCCTTACTTGCACCTTTAGTTGTCGGAACATTAGGTCAGCAATATAATTTCCACCTTGGTTTTGGAGTTGCGGCAATTGGTATGGCAATTGGGTTAGGGGTATTTGTTGGAACAAAAAAGAAAAACCTTGGTCTAATCGGTACACAAGTACCTAATCCATTATCAGATTCGGAAAGAAAAAAGACTATTAAGTATTTCAGTGTTGGTCTGGTTGTATTAATATTGCTAGGTGTGGTTACAATTCCAACTGGGTTGTTAACTATAAATCGTTTTACATTCCTGATTAGTATCTTAGGGATTGTTATTCCAGCCTATTATTTCATTTATATGTATCGTAGTCCTAAAACAACAAAAATAGAGCAATCTCGTCTTCTTGCGTATATACCACTCTTTATTGCAGCTACAATATTTTGGTCTATACAAGAACAAGGTGCTATTATCTTAGCGACATACGCGGATCAACGAACTCAATTACAGTTCAATGGAATTACATTGCATTCCGCTTGGTTCCAATCATTAAGTCCAATCTTTATCGTAACGCTTGCACCGATTTTTGCATGGATTTGGATAAAGTTAGGCAAGAAGCAGCCTTCAACGGCAAAAAAATTCGCTATTGGATTGCTATTTGCAGGTTTATCATTCTTAGTTATGATTATTCCGGCTTTAATCAACGGTACTCACTCTTTAGTGAACCCTATGTGGTTAGTCCTTAGCTTCTTTTTAATTGTAATTGGAGAAGTTTGTTTATCTCCTTCAGGGTTATCAATAACGACGAAGCTGGCTCCAGCTGCTTTCTCTTCGCAAACCATGAGCTTATGGTTCTTATCAACTGCGTCTGCGCAAGCAATAAATGCCCAAGTTGTTAAACTGTATAATCCTGCAACAGAATCAATTTACTTTGGTGTTATTGGTGCTATCTCCATTTTAGTTAGCATCCTGCTGTTTGCATTATCATCAAAAATCCAAAGTTTCATGAAGGGACTTCAATAACGGTCTCTTATTGAAATAAACAAATACAAGTTTCTATGTGAAGAGTAGCCAAACGGGTTACTCTTTTTTGTAAAGGTTAGATAAATATTGCATTCTTACCGTACTTATATTTAAATTTATCAGTTTTGAAAAATCATAGTACAATTAACAATTCTGATGATTATCTCTTACCCAGTTATACTTTACTAATGGAAAAAATTCACTCTGTTTGTTTTACATAAAAATGGTGTGATATTTTTATCACACCATTTTAAAATCATTACTTTGTATATCTTTGAGTTTATCAGAACTTAACTTTTTATCCATTCATATAGACGAAAATTCTACATCATTAAGAAACTGTTTAAAAAGTTGCCTTTTATTTGGAACAATTCCATATTTGTTAGAATACTCCCATTGCAACCTTTCCCTTTATATTCTATACTGCATCTTCAATTACAAAATACAAACACACAAAGAGGGCTGCATCAGCCCTCTTTAATTAACATGCTTTTTACTTAATGCGTCGCACCGCCGCACGCTACAATATCTACTTCCACTTCCGTCGCTACCTCAATTGCCAACTCTATCCCTTTACGAATCGTAGAAAGTGACATACTCGGTTGCCCTGGATAATTGCTCGCTTGCTCTGGCAAGAACGGAATATGAACAAATCCGCCTTTTATTTTCTTATCATGTTTCTCTAGTTCGTGCATGAGACCATAGAATAAATGATTACAAACGAATGTACCTGCGGTTTGTGAAACAGATGACGGTATACCTTCTTCGCGAAGTTTTTTCACGATTGCTTTCATCGGAAGTGTAGACCAATACGCAATAGGTCCTTCTTCTACAACCGGCATATCCACCGGCTTGTTCCCTTCATTATCAGCAATTCTTGCATCATCAACATTAATTGCTATTCGCTCTATCGTAACATCTGGTCTGCCCCCAGCTTGTCCAATACATATAATAATGTCAGGCGACAACTCTTCTATATACGCTTTTAATACTTGTATCGATTTATGAAATACCGTTGGAACTTGTTTACTTATAATCTTGTATTCTCCAATTGTTTTTTCATGTAAACTTTTTGCGACTTCCCAAGCTGGGTTGATGCTTTCTCCGCCAAACGGATCAAATCCTGTTACTAATACTGTTTTCATAGTTTCACTCTCCTAATTAGAAACGATATACAAGGCCGTACATTATAAACATATTTATAATGAAAATGGACAGAGCAATTGGTACTTGCGCCTTAATGACAGCATTCTTATCTTTCAATTCTAAGAGCATTGCCGGAACGATGTTAAAGTTTGCCGCCATTGGAGTAATCAGTGTTCCGCAATATCCAGCAAACATACCGAGTGCTGCCATAATTGCTGGGTTCCCGCCGTGCATTTGAACAATTAAAGGCAAGCCAATTCCGCCAGTAATAACCGCAAACGCAGCGAAAGCATTTCCCATTACAACTGTGAATAGCATCATTCCTAAACAGTACGCCATAACAGCAACGAATGGATACTCTGTTGGTAACACTTGTCCGACTAAATCAGAAACGACCTGGCCAACGCCAGATTTTGCGAAAATACCGCCAAGCGCTGCTAACATTTGTGGTAAAATAACAGCCCAGCCGACAGCCTGTAGTAATCTGCTTCCTTCTTGAACAGGCGTTGTTATTTTCGCTTTTGTAATACGCATCGCTGCAACGAATGCGAGTAATGCACCTAACGCTAATGCAACTAACGTTACTTTATCAGGATCAACAAGAGAGACATTTCCCCATTTGATTTTCCCTAATGTCAGTGTACCGATAATTGTAAAAATAGGTATTAACAGTGCAGGCATAAAAATTTTATTCTTTAATTTCTCAGCATGTTTCACACGTTCTTGCACTGGTACTTCTTTCTCCTCGGATTTTGTTACTTTATTTAATGAAGCTAACACGACCATAGCGAGTACGATACAGCCAACGTAAAACGAAGGTATTACATTTCCAAATAAAAATGTAACTGCAAACAATGCCCAAAATAAGCTAGAACCGAATCGGTTTGGATGTTCACGATCAAATGCAATACGAACAGCGATAAATGCAACGATTATTCCTAATACATAATAAATTGTATCCATTGTTATGATGTTCATCTTATATAGCCTCCTTCTCTTGTTTTTCTTCTGCCTTCATTGTTTTCTCTATATACTTATCAAACCTTCTAAACCTAATCCAGCTCACAATAAGGGCAGATATCGCAGTTGGAATACCCCAAAGTGCCATATCCCATACACCGACATGCATACCTACTGAATCGAAGAACCCTTTCATTAATAAAATGGCACCAGTTGCGATGAAAATATCCTCTCCGAAAAACCAAGCTGTATTTTCCGCAGCTGCTGCGTTTGCTTTAATCTTTTCTCTCAATTTTTCAGGGAGTTTACCATATTTACCTTGTGCAGCTCCTTCTGCCATTGGCGCAACTAGCGGTCTCACTGTTTGCGCATGACCACCGATATTAAGTCCAAGTGCTGCTGATGATTCTCTTATCGTAAAATATGACATTAATACTCTTCCAGTTGTTGCTCCTTTTGATTTCGTTATAAGTGCTTCTGCTCTTTCTTTTAAACCGTAACGCTCTAAAATTCCGATTACCGGTAAAGTTAATATGATTGGCATAGACATATATCTGTTTTCTATGAAAAATTTACCGAACATGCTAATCACATCATAAAAGCTTAAGCCTGAAACCATACCAGTAACAATACCCGCAACCATTACTACTAACAGTGTATTTAATCTAAATAAAAACCCAACTGCAACAAGTAGTATCCCAATTAATTTAATCATTTCCAGCACTTCCCCTCATTTATTATTTCGGTGCACTTATAGAAACACCGTTAAGTTCGAATGTTCTGTATATTTTTTTCGCAAATTGTACTGCTTTCTCTCCGTCCCCGTGTAAACATATCGTTTGCGCCTGAACTGCTACTTTCTCCCCATTAACCGATTCTACATACCCTTCCTTCACCATTTGAAGTACTTGTTTTATTGCTTCATCTTCATTTTTTATAAGAGCATTTTCTTCTGTACGGCTCGTTAAAGTTCCATCCTGCTTATACGTACGATCAGCAAAAGCTTCTTGTACGAGAGTTATATTATATTTTTCTGTTGCCTTTATAAATGCCTCACTATTCGCTAATCCGTAAAGTAATAATCCAGGGTTAATATGATAAATTGCTTTTGCGATTGCATCCGCAATTTCCGAATCAGTTGCCGCCATATTATATAAGGCACCGTGCGGTTTTACATGTTGCATTTTCCCTCCGGCAGCTCTAACAAATCCTTCTAATGCGCCAATTTGATATAAAACATAATCGTACACTTCACTTGCTGAAACGTGCATATTCCTTCTTCCAAATCCAATTAAATCAGGAAATCCAGGATGCGCTCCTATTGCTACGTTATGCTGCAGAGCTTTTTCAACCGTTTGCCTCATAACGGCCGGATCACCCGCATGAAAACCACAAGCAACGTTTATAGAGGAAACGAACGGAAGAATTTCATCATCATTCCCCATTTTATAAGCTCCAAAACTTTCTCCTAAATCACAGTTCAAATCGATTGTAGTCACGATGTTTTCCTCCTAATCTCAGCTTCGTAAAGCGATGAATTTCTTTAATAGACTCATACTTGTTTCCTGCTTTATATATAATTGTGCAGCGTCTTCCATAGTTATTTTTTCAAAAGTTACATAGTCTCCTGGTTTCAGCTGCGCTAGAAGAGGTAAATCTACTGAAATTACATTTCCAATTCTCGGATAACCACCTGTCGTTTGTCTATCCGCCATTAATATAATAGGCTGTCCACCATTTGGTACTTGAATTGTTCCGAATGTAACTGGGCTCGATAAAATTTCTATCTCTTCAACTCTATTTAAAACATCTCCGTCAAGCCTATATCCCATGCGATCAGCATAATTGGACACTTTATACTCTTTTGAAAAAAACGACTTTATACTTTCTTCTGTAAATTGATCATATTCAAAGTCTGTTATGACGCGAAGAATAGGATGCTTCTTATATTTTGGTAAAGCATTGTTACAAATTGCCCACTTCGTTTTTATACGCTTTTCTTCTTGTAAATTTTGAATGAAACGACTCCCAACTTCTGCCCCTGTACCAATTTGAAAATAATCTCCTTTTTTCAGCATTCTCCCTTCAATACCGCCAAGAGCAGCACGTATGTAAGTACTTTTACTTCCCATCGTACGATTAATATTTATACCGCCCGCAAAAGTCACATATGCTCTGCAACCGCTTTTCGCTTTTCCGAGGCAAAGCATGCTTCCTTCTTCAGCTAATATAGGGTGCCATAATGGAATGCGTTCTCCATTTAATAACGGTTCCATATCCGCACCGCCAATCGCGAGCAATGTCGTTTTCTTTATTAACAATTTAGGTCCCATTATTGTAATTTCGAGTCCAGCCTCATTCTCCTCATTACCTACTAACATATTAATCATCCTGAGCGCATTTTTATCCATAGCCCCGCCAACAGGTACACCGTATTGTTGATAATGAAATCGTCCTAAATCTTGGACTGTTGTAAACATTCCTGCATGCAAAATCTCTACATCCATTCTTTAGCCCCCTCAAGCGATACGTACTCTCCTTTTGTTATTGGTATAAATCGTAAATACATACCACTTTGAATATATGTTGGTGTTTCTTCTTTTGGATTAAATAAAGAAATAGGTGTTCGGCCGATAATATTCCAGCCTCCTGGTGTTTCAAGCGGATAAATACCCGTTTGATTTCCGCCAATCCCTACTGAACCAGGAGCGATTTGTAACCGTGGTGTTTCTTTTCTAGGTGTTTCTAGTTCTTTTGATAATCCCCCTAAATAAGGGAATCCAGGTGTAAAACCTAACATGTACACGAAATATGTTGTTTCACTATGTATTCGAATAACATCCTCTACTTGTAATCCTTGATAATGCGCAACTTCTTCTAAATCAGGTCCATATTCTCCCCCGTAACACACTGGTATAGAAATATGTTTCACATCTCGGTTCACTTCTTCTTTATAAGAATCAGACAGCTCCCGTATATACTGGCAAACGTAATCATATGGTCTTATATTTCTATCATTTTCCTTCCATACTTCGTACAAATTGTAGTACACCGCTAATGAAGTAAACGACGGAACGCATTCAACCATTCCTGCAAATGGATGCCGCCTCAGCGCTTGAAATAACCGTTGCACTTTTTCGTATATATCCATCCCAATTTCTTCACCAAATGTAACAATAATTGCTTGATCCCCTAACGCAGAAAATTTCATCCCACTCCCTCTTTCTATGCCAAAAAGCCGAGTTCTTTCGAAATGCGGTATGCTGTTTCTTTCACTTTCGCAGTAAAATATGAAATGTTACTTTCGCTATACTCAATTGCTAATCCCGAAATACTAATGCCGGCTACAACCGTTCCATCACTTGCAAAAATTGGTGCTGCTATAGCCGCTGTATGATTTTCTAATTCAGAATAACTAATTGTATATCCAGCTTGTTTTGCCATATGTAATACTTCTAACAAATGCTCCTTATTCACAATCGTTCCATCTGCAAACTGCTTTAAATCCGTTTCCTCTATGTACTTTCTTTTCTCTTCCTCAGAAAAATACGATAGTAAAATTCTCGGACATGCACCCGCATACAGTGGAGCCCTTCTTCCAACCGCCGTATAAACACGTACTGGCTGAGCTCCTTCCATCTTCTCAACATAAATCGCGTCATTACCATCTTGAATAATTAAATTTACTGCTTGCCCTAAACTATCTCTAAGCTCTTTCATATAAGGAATCGCAATATTTCTTACGGATAACCTTTGTGAAACAAGTTGACCAAATCGTAAAAAAACGACTCCGAGACGATACTTGCCCTTTTCTGTTTTTTGTAAAAAGTCCATTTCTTCTAACGAGCCAATTAAACGATAAACAGATGTTTTCGGCATATTCGTAAGCTGAACCATCTCTGTCAAACTTAGCTCCTCATGCTCATAAAACAACTCTAAAATATCCATTGTCTTAACTGCCGTTTTATTTATACTCATTCTATCTCCTTCTCGTTCCGAATTTCGGAACTTCAATTCCGTTTTTCGAAACAAACATATAATTTAAAATTATAAAATATTCTTTCAATTCTATCAATATTTTTTTACAAACAAAAAAAGTATGGAAGAATATTTCTCCCATACTTTCGCTTTACTTTATAACGCTCTCACTTGTTTCAACGGCCAGAAAACAGCTTGTCCTTTTCCGACAATTTCATCTTCTGAAATAAATCCAAACATACGACCGTCTTTAGAAACTTCACGATTATCTCCTAAAACAAACACTTGGCCTTCTGGCACTTTCGTTTTCCCTGTGATTTGTTCTAACGTAAAATCAGGAGTTAATACACGACCAGACGCCTTTTCTTTAAATTCTTTTAAATACGGTTCTTCCATCGCTTTTCCGTTTACATATAAAACATCATCTTTATACTCAACTGTATCACCCGGTAAACCAATTACTCGTTTTACTAAATCGTACCCTTCTTTTCCGTGGAAGACGATAACGTCAAAACGGTCTAATCCACTTATACTATAACCAATCTTATTCACGAGAACTCGTTCGTTATTTTCTAAAGTGGGCATCATCGATTCCCCTTGTACTAATGAAGGTGTAAATAAAACACCGCGAATAATAGCGATTAATACAAGGGTAAATCCTATCGTTTTAGCCCATGAGAATAATTCTTTCTTCGTATTTTCCTTCATCGTTTCTCCTCTTTCTTAAGTGTTTATTTTATTATTTGAACTAATTCTTGTACTAAATTAGGATCAATTTCAGAAAAACATGATTTCCCTTCTCTTACCGCTGTACCGACATGAGCTTGAGAAATTCCAGTTTCATCTAGCAATTGCTTTACATTCTCTTTCGTTACTCCACTTCCGACAACAAGCTGTATATTCCCTTCACTTTCCTTCTGCATCTCTCGAAGCACCGGAATATTATCTACTACATTTCCTTGTCCGCCTGAAGTTAAAACGTGAGTAACTTTATTGAATTTCTTCAAAACTTTCATCGCTTCTACTGGATTTTCTGTATCATCTATCGCACGATGATACGTTACATTTATTCCATCCACAACAGATAATATATCTGCTAATTTCTCTTCATCAACTTCATTTTGTACGTTTAATACACCTAATACAACACCAGCAGCTCCAAGATTTTGAGCAACTACAATATCTTCTTTCATCATTTCAATTTCTTCTTCCGTATATGTAAAAGACTTCGCATGCGGACGAATCATAACATGAACTGGTATTTGCACTGCATCTACTGCTTTTTTTATAAAAGCATAGCTCGGTGTTAAACCACCTTCTGTATATGATGAAATGAGTTCAATTCGATTTCCACCAGCCTTTTCAATTCGCTTCACATCTTCTAAACAAGTTGCAATAACCTCTAGCATGAGATAACCTCTTTTCGTACTTTTTTCTTATTATACAGTAGGTGAAATAAGAAACATAGCATTCCACTATAAAACTATAAAAAGAAGAATGAAAAGAAAGATTTATTGAATTGATAATAAATATCATATATGTTATGTTTTTCTTAAAATTATACATTCTTATATTCTTATAAAAGGATAGAAATATATACTTCTTACAAAAAAACGGTTCGTTATCTCTAGTTCATTTATTGTAATTGCATCACTTTGCGCGATTACTTTATTAACAAAGCCAAATACAAAACTAGCTTCCTCACCTTCAAGTATAGAAACAGAAACGATTCCCCTTTCATCAATCAATAAAGAAGAAACTCAAACCTTTCGTTCATCTTCTCAATTAAATTCAAAGAAGATCGTTTAGTAAAACACACGTTACAGCCAAATGAAAGTAAATCCTTTCCTTTACGTTCACTCATCGCCAATCCTTTACCAGGTGAGTATTCATTATTTGCACATAATCAAGACGGTTCTGAAAGTAGTATGAATCTTGAAGTGCAGCCACAATAGAACAAAATAAAAAAGCTATCCTCTTATCAAAAGGATAGCCTTTTTATTTTGTAAAACGAGAATTCCCTCTTCTTTGAACAATGACATAATACATGGAATTATATCAACGATTCACCGACAACGAAAAGCCTGTTCCTGAACGGAACAGACTTTATATTTCTTCATTACGACCGAAACGCCGCATCCGCCAGCATAGACAGTGTTACATCATCCATCGGCGGATTGTGTAGTCCTGCTCTGACGTTTAAATAATAGTGATGAAGCGGATTTTTTTCTGATAAACTTTTCGCTCCTACGATGCGCATTGCTTTATCTACAATAGATATCGCCGCATTTGTTACCGCGTATTTCACTGCCGCAAGTTCTGCTTGCAATGATAATTTATCTTCTGCCTCATCGTATTTTTTCGCAATTTGATATAAAAAGACACGAGCTTGCATAAGCTCAAGTTCTAATTCTCCAACTAACCTTCTAACATTCGGTAATAAACTTATAGAATGATTTAAACTGTTTGGCTTGTATGATACCGCAAACTGAACTGCATAATTTCTTGCTGATTGTGCAATTCCTAAATAACATGCTGGTATATGTAGCAACCAGCCAATACCCTTAGCTTTAACTTTTGAACCCTTTATATCAGTGAAAAAGCGATCTGGTATCTCTACATTTTGTAAAACGAGATCATGGCTCGCAGTTCCTCGCATTGCGATGCTATCCCACGTTTCTTCAATTGTCACGCCTTGCGTATTCTTTGGAATGACAAACTCTCCGATATCTTCCTGGCCTTCAATACTTGCTGAAATGATAAAATAATCAAGTACTGGTGCCATTGTCGTAAACGTTTTTCTTCCATTTATAATCCACTTCTCACCTTTTTTGACAGCTAACGTCTCTGGTTTCCCGCCGCGCGTAGGACTACCTGTATTCGGCTCTGTCGCTGCTCGATTAAAAAGCGCACCATTACGTACTTCTTCACAAAACCAAGTGAACATTTCCTCATTCCAAGAACGATTTTCAGCTAATTCCTTTACAATGCCAAGGTGCCATCCAATCGATAATGCGGTAGCACCGCAGCCTTCTGCTATTTTCTCTTGAAATAAAACGAAGTCATATAAAGAAATCGCATTGCCTCCCAATTCTTTTGGCAACGTTAATTTCGTATATCCGATATCTTTCAAATTATTAATATTTTCATACGGAAATGATCCTAATTCACTTAGTTGATGCTCCCTTTCCATGAACTTCGGAATCAATTTATTTATTTTCTCAATAACTAAAGATTGTTCTTCTGTTTCAACAAATGAGAGTGCCATACATAATCTCCTTTATGTTCGATTCATAAACCGTTCATTTTGTCATTATGATTATATGAAGTTACTTCTCTATTGTTTCACTATTCCGATAAAAATACAATGCTTTTGAACAATAAGAAAAGTTCCTATAAAAAGGATAGGTTCTTTTCTTATATTAATCCCCTTTCAATGCCTTTAATGGCAAAGAGGTTACATATCCAATATACGAGCATAATTCTTTAAAAAAGAAAGGGATTTCTGTATCTAACGTTTTATACGCTGACGTTGGAGTTGGTGATGCATACGCTTCAATTTTAATATGTTTTGCAATTTTCATTGCACGTTTCATATGAAGTGGATCACTCACAATCGTATATGTGCGTATTCCGTTCTCTATTCCAACTTGCTTTGCATTCTTTAAATTGTCCTCTGTGAAAAGGGATTTTGTTTCAATTAGAATATCCTCTTCTTTCACACCATGTTTCAGTGCATACACTCTAGCAGTACGCGCTTCCTCAAGCTCTGCCTCAAACTTTGTACCACCTGTGAAAATAATCTTTTTAATATTACCGTTCTTATATAAGGAAATTGCATGATTAATTCTTTCTTTAAATACAGGAGATGGTTTTCCGTTCCATGAAGCTGCTCCCAGCACGATACCAGCATCTGTCTTCACACCATCATCTGTTTTAAAGCGATAACTCCAAATATCGTAAGCTGCATAACTTACATATAAAATAATAGAACAAATCATAAGCAAGAATACTTGCAAGATTTTTCTTTTCTTACTTTTCTTATTTTCTTTCATTTATAACTGCCTCCGTACATCATCCATACTTCTATATAAAAACGTATATATCAAATCATTTTGTTTGAATTTGTTTAAAAGAAGGAATTTTTCTTATCATATATATGCATTAAAGGGTTTTCATTTAAAATTGAGGATTATCAATTCATTTTTCGTTTGCGGTTTTCATTACATTTGTGTAATTTATAAGTTTATTACCATACAACTACATTGTAACGAATTTTTTATCATAATGGAATGATGAAACAAAAGAAGTAACTGTTTTGTAAGAAAAAAGGTATATTTTTCATCTTGACGATCAATACACCTTTAATAATATGAATTATCGTTTTTCTTTATATGACTCTAATTTTTCTAATAACCTTTCCTTTACAGCTGGCCATTCATTTGCAATAACACTATATACAACTGCATCTCTAACATGCCCACTCGGTAATTTTCTTTCGTTTCTAAGTACACCCTCTTTTACTGCGCCGAGTCTTTCAATTGCTCTTTGTGCTTTTTCATTTCGTGCATCCGTCTTAATTTGTACCCTCCGCATATGCAACTTTTCAAAAGCATATTGTAATAACATATACTTACATTCTGTATTCATACTCGTACGTTGCACACTTGGGTCATACCACGTTTTCCCTAATTCCACCGTCTTATCTTCAACTGAAATGTTATATAAGCGTGTACTCCCTACTATTTCATTTGTCTTTTGATCAACAACAACAAATGGCAAATCCTTCCCTGCCCCATAAGCTTTTATCGCCTTTTGAACATATTGCTGCATATCTTGAACAGTATCCATTTTAGAGATTAAATACGCCCAAATATCTCGATTTCCTTCCACGATTGAAAACATTTTTTCGACATCATTGCTATCCATTAACCGTAACTTTGCTCTTTCGTGAATTACTTCCATTTTTAAGCCCCCTTTGTTGTAACTATATCATACTCTAATACCGTTAAATCGTTATATAAGAACACATAATTATATTTATGTTAAGGAATAAAATATATCTTTAAAATAAAAAATGCGATGCCTTTATTCAAGCATCGCACTCATAAATTGAATTGAAATTTACTTTTTTTCCATTACTGCAAAATAATTATTTTCGCTATCTGCAAAATTAAATATTCTACCTGAAGGCATATTTACAATTTCTCCGACTGTAACGTTTTTGTTTACTAAATCGCTATATAAACGATCGAATTCTTTTGAGAAGAACATTAAGGAAGGTGTACCAAGATTTAACTCAGGCTGCATTTTAGCAATTAACTCCTTATTATGGAGAATAATACTTGTTTCAGCTTCTTTAGTTGGAGCAATTTCAATCCATCGCATTCCTTGACCGTTATCTTCCTCTGAAATTACAATAAACCCTACTTTCTCTGTCCAAAACTCCTTCACTTCATCTTGGTTATTCACATACAACATGATTTGACCAACATTATTAATCATTTATTTTAACGCTCCTTTATAAACAATTTTTATTAAACTCCATACACTTATACCTAATTATCACCGAAAATAAAGTTGCGGTGCAAAAATCTATTTCAGCGACTCCAATCGCTCATTCAAACGATCCCAAGTTTCGGTGATACCTTGTAGCATGCCCATGTCCATAACGGTCTTAAGGGCTTCTTCGGAAACATATTCAGCACGGTTTATTAGCTTTGTCTTTCCACCTAAATCGATGAATTCCAATGTCATCTCGGTTGACGGCATAGAATCATTTACATTGCCTTCAGCATCTGAAAAGTAATCAGTGTAGACGATTTTTTCTGGCTCAATAATCTCTTTATAGACTGCTTTTCCCCATGATTCCATACCAAAAAATTGCTCCAAGTTCTGATTGACACACTTCATACAGTAGTGCCAAACGCCTCCCGGACGGAAGTCGACAGTGCATGCTGGAATTTCCCAACCTCTTGGTCCCCACCAATGTTTCAAATGCTCTGGTTCTTTAAACATACTGAATACAAGATCACGCGGCGCATCGAAAACGCGCTCCAGTACTAATACCCGATCGTTCTCTACTCTTGATACCATTGTATTGTTTGACATGTTAATTCCTCCTTAAATATGAACTGATTTTATGACTTTTCCTTGTTTTGCAATTCCTTCAAATACTCATCTAAATTATCGAATCTCTCTTCCATCACACGCTTAAATGACTGCACCCAACAATCAAGTGCTTGGAAAGGCTCAGGTCGGAGTTTGTAAATCCGGCGATTAGCTTCAGCCTGCACTTCCACAATCCCTGTATCGCTTAACACTTTTAGGTGTTTCGAAGTTTGTGGTTGCCTTAATCCCAAATGTTCGGCGATTTCCCCAACGGTTAAGGGACCGTCACGCAAGAGTTCAACGATATTCATACGATTCGGTTCAGATAAAGCGCTCAACGTCGTCATATTCACGCCCGGAATTTTCCCCGACATATCACTCACCCCGTTAAGTGATGGTCTCCGGTTATAACACATCAATATCATCACTAATATTTTTTTCCTGTTGAATCGATTATAACCAAATAGGAATATTCCCGTCAAGGAATATTCGAAAACTAAAGTAATACCAAATCGTTACTTAATAATAAAAATGGATTAAAAACATTTCACAAGCCTATGTTTTACGATAAAGTGATGCTTTAGTCAGTGGGTTTTGGAACGATTTCCGCGAAGGCTTTGTTTCTATCTGGTCCAAGAAAGCTTTAACACTTTTAATACTATTTAACGCTACAGTATTTTTTTTCATATTTTTATTTGATAGTTTAGTTGTTTTATTGGCAAAAGAAATGGACATACGTGATAGTTTGTTTGGAATCTTTATAAGTATCGTTGGGTTAGACGCTTTAGTCAGAGCTATAACCATTGGAAAATAGGGAAATACAGTAAACAAAATGAATATCTTAAACGGTTCAGCTATATTACTTGGAGGAATGTTGATCCTTACTGGACTTGGAGGGTTCGGCTTTTTATCGAGTAATTTATTTTTATCGTTAATCATTTGGTTTTTTATTGGTATATTTATCGCTTCTATCTCTGTATGCTATAGTTACTTACTTCAAACCCCTGCAAGATTAATGGGAAGAGTAACTAGTACCGCAAATACAATGGTGCACGGCGCTATGGTGATTTCACCTACATTAGGTTCACTTTTAGCCCTATGGATAAAAGTAAGCGGAGTTTTTCTACTCGCAGGAGTATTAATCACACGTATTGGTATGATTATATACTTAGCTCATACGTTATTTATGAAAAAATCATCTAGAGTTACTTTAGAACATAATTAACGTTATGCCATTTTCTGATTTTAATAATCAGAAAATGGCATAACTTCAGAAACTTAACTCTACATGTTTAAAGCAACAAATAAGCAATCGGCGTAATAATAAGCAACGTTAAAATCGTTCTTTGCACATATAAAATAATAAGTTCAGATACTTTTAACGGAATATCTGTCGATAATATGCAAGGGATTGATGCGGAGAAAAACAAAATGGATGAAACGGACACAACCGCAATAACAAACTTTGTAACAAGCGGTGCACTTACAACTAAAAGAGAAGGTAAAAACATTTCTGCAATACCAACTGATACTGCTTTAGCAGCTAGGTCTGCTTCTGGTAATTGTAATAGCCACGTAAATGGATAGAAAATGTAACTTACCCAATCAAATATTGGCGTAAACTTTGCTAAGACGATACCAATTAATCCTACTGACATAATTGATGGTAAAATCCCCATCGTCATTATAAATCCGTCTTTTAAATTCACTGCGATATTTTTCATAATACTTGGCGCAGACTTCGATACTTCTAATGCATCTTCCCAAGCTCGCTCTAACATTTTCTCTTTATAAACGGGCTCTGGGAACCCTTCTTTCGTAATATATGTATCTGGTTTTCTACTAAGAGGCGGGATTCTTACGGTGATAGCGGTCACGATGAATGTTACAACAAGAGTAGTCCAAAAGTAAACATTCCATAAATGCATAATATCTAATGTTTTTGCGATGATGATCATAAATGTTGCGGATACTGTTGAAAAACCTGTTGCGATAATTGCTGCTTCTTTCGTCGTATACTTTCCTTCTTTGTAAACACGGTTCGTAATTAATAAGGCTAACGAATAGCTTCCTACAAAGGAAGCAACCGCATCAATTGCTGATCGCCCAGGTGTTTTCCATAACGGTCTCATAATTGGACGACAAAACGTGCCGATAAACTCAAGCAATCCGTACCCGACTAATAACGCTAAAAATGCTGAGCCAATTGGAACGAGTAAACTTACTGATATAACTAACTTCTCATACAAAAACGGTCCAACATCTGGCGCAAAGAACCATGCTGGTCCTACTTTCAAACAATATAATACGCCGAAAACAACACCTACTACTTTTAAAATAGAAAAACAAATGTCTACAATAGATGCATTCCATTTCTTCGTATAAAACGGATAAATCGCACCCATTGCCATAACAAGTAGTGCGTAATAAGGTACTACGCTCGGAACCGAAGTCCTAATCCATGATACGATATGATCAATCATAATAGACGAAGCACCGTTTATCGTAACAGGAACAAAAAACATAAACACACCAACTAGACTAGCAAGTATAAAGCGAAGTATAATCCCCTTCTCTCGCCCTGTCTTAATTACATTACTTTTTAATTCAATTTCATTCAAAATTAGACACCTCCTATTATCTAAATATTCTGTATATTAATGTCGAATTCCTTCTTTTAATTCGAATATTTAATCATGTAAAAAAGCCTATTTTGAAATATACAATCAAAATAAGCTTTTTCTATTACCTCTTATAATCATCCACAATTACTTGAATTACACGATAAGATTCTTCTGCCACTATCTTATTACTAGTCTTATTCGCATCATATGTAATTAACGCCTTCCAAAGCGCCCATCCTCTCGCTCTATTCCACGTTTCTTCATCCATGCGTAATACTTCTTTAAATACGTTTCTACTATTCTTATCAAAAAATGTCCAGGCCATCGCTGCATCACAAGCCGGATCTCCTACTCCTAAAATACCAAAATCAATTACGGCACAAAGTTTTCCATCCTTAACGAGTAAGTTTCCTGGTGCAACATCTCCATGAATCCAAACTGGTTTGTGGTCCCATGTTGAACGAAGTGCTACATTCCAAAGATGCTTTAATAATGTCTCATCAAAAACATCCTTATTATTTTCAATAGCCACTCTCGCTTCTTCATCGTATACAGATATAAGCCCGCCTCGGTAAAAATTATGTTCTCCAGCTATTGGCCCGTTACTCGCATCAATTGATTGTAACTCTATTAAAAACGAGCCTAAGTCCGCCGCAAATTCATTTAAGTCACGAACATTTTCTTTCGTAACGGTCTCCCCCTCGATCCACTTATTAATAGACCAAGGCCATAGATATTCTTCAGATGGACTCCCTTTCACAATTGGTGCAGAAATTGGTAAAAAAAGTTCCTTACTTAATATTGGAAGCCACTTATTTTCTTTCTCTACTTGCGGTGCATATGCTGCATCACTTGGCAATCTTACACTCATCTCATCCCCTAAGTGAAACGTCCTATTATCATGCCCACTAAACTTTACAGGTTTCACTTCTAAATGGGCCCATTCGGGAAACTGTTGTTGTATTAACTGTTCAACTAAACTTACGTTAATTTGATTCATTCACTCTCCTCTTTTCTTTTGAAACTTACTAAGTCCATCCGTACTGCCAACATAGTCAAAACCACCTCTCTTATAAAAATCATTCAATATACGATTATGCCGGACGCAATCTAACTTCAAATACTCTTTGTCATGTTGCACATTCTCTTCTACCCACCGTATAATCCATTCTCCTATTCCATCCCCCTTATACTTCCGTTTCACCGCAAATCTATGAATATATAATGAATTAGAAACTTCCTCTTTTCCAAAAATATGTTCATCCCATTCATTTTGTTTAGGAGAAGCTGTAACCGTACCAACTATTTCATCTTCTTTCATAACAACATATGTATATTTCTCTCTTATACATTCTAGTATTTCAGCCGTAGCTTCCTCTCCTAAAAGATACTGCCACTGATCCACTTCTTTATATTGTAGCCATTGTGCTACTTCTTTTAATAGAGTGATAATGCTATTACTTTCTTCTGCAGCAATTCGAATTGTATATTCTTTACTTATATTTCTCTCCATATTGCCATTCCCCCTTCAAATTACTACCATACTGACATACGAGTCCTTCCATCATTCTCGTCTGTAACATATTCAACATAAAACCCTTGATCAATTGCGTTTTCATACATCATTTCAATCTCTTCTTGGTTTTTCGCATAAACCTGTATGTAATCACCATCCGCTACTAATACGACTACTTTACACTTACTCTCTTTAAATTCTTCATATGTTTCAATATCTACTACTTCCTCTCCTTTTGGATACGCTTTTAAATCTGCAAAAATGAGATAATATATGTTGTCTTTTATTAATTTTTTCAATTCTAATCCACTCATTACCTTGTTATCTTCTGAAAATAATTCTGTTCCTAATCCATCAGGCAATATGAAATAAGATTCCTCGTTTTCCACTCGCCAATCAAATGAAGTAATATCAATTGGCTTTAA
The DNA here is from genome assembly GCF_038003645.1 of Bacillus sp. FSL E2-0195. Taxonomy (NCBI): domain Bacteria; kingdom Bacillati; phylum Bacillota; class Bacilli; order Caryophanales; family Bacillaceae; genus Bacillus; species Bacillus sp. FSL E2-0195. The sequence goes on from NZ_JBBOPN010000001.1 coordinate 3,010,273, forward strand.
CACTTTCCAAAGTAAATTATCATTTTCATTTGGAATATCTACAAAAATTCCTCTTTTCATTTGTTTGCTCCTAGCTTATTTATTTTCGTTCCATACATTATATACCAAATTCAACTACTATATTTTGTCGATACCTATGTAACTTGTATTTCACCGCGAAAAAACCGTCCCACTACTTATGAAACGGTTTCTTTCTACTTACATTTAAGTTTTTCATTAAATTATTGCACTGCGTTTTAAAATAATTTCTAATATGTTCAGCACATCAGCCATTCATTTTTAACACTCACTTCGACTTCACAAAATAATATAAAAACCACACCGCATGATTTTGTTCATCTGCAGCTATTCTGCGCAATAACTCTTTCATAGATGCATCTGCTGCTTCATCTGAAATTTCCAAGTAAAAATCTACGGTCTTTTGCTCATCTTGTATAGCGAACTCTAATCCCTGTAAGTACGTATTAGGGCAATTTTCCGTAATCTGTGGTTTCGGCTGTCTGCCAGTTAAATTCGTATAGATTTGTACAAAATGATGAAAATGCCTTATTTCATCATTACGGATTTCAAGAATTTGTTTTTGTTCTACTTGATTTGGAGCCATGTTAGCTAATTTTGCATAGCAACTTATAGCGCTATACTCTCCGTTTATAGCTTTTTCAATATCACTAATTAGCTTATCATTCTGTCTATACCAATTATCATAATTCGAATTATACATCGTATCCCCTCCATTATTTCGCATAACATTTTATGCATTTTGAAATAGTAGGAGCATGTATACAAAAAAGAACCGCAAATCCAAACTCTTCGATTACCTTTAAAATATTGAAGAACCTATCTATCACTGCTTTATTTTCTTATAGAGTAATAATGAGTTCACAAAAAAAAACGGTTCACTATTAGTGAACCGTTTTTTATCTATTACACGTATCATTCCATTTTATTTATACACAATTTTAAAATACGAATAAATAGTTAACACATAATATCCAACATAAATTATACAATATGCACCACTACTAATTAAAATAGGAATAATGATGTTATATATAGGCATGTTGTTTATTATTGGTATCGCAAATAAGCTATGAACAAGTCCGACTATTAGAGGTGAAATAAAACTAAAGCTAACTTGCTTCGAAATTGACTTTCTTACCTCTTTTTTCGTAACACCTATTTTACGAAGAGTTTCATAATATCTCTGATTAGCATACGCTTCAGATAATTGTTTATAATATATAATTGAACCTGTCGCCAATACAAATATAACCCCTAAAAAACTTCCAATAAATAACGCAACTCCATACAGTTGCATAAAATCTCCATTTGTTTCAGATTGCCCTACATAATACCCTGCTGCGACTGTACTAATTGCAGTTAAAGCTGTAGCGCTTAATATAGCAATTATTGCAAGTAACTTAGCGTTTCCTTTTACTCGGTATAGTAATTGCGAAATGTTTATTATATTTATACCGCTATAAAATATTTCTCTTTTACTTCTAATTTTCTTTAAAACAATAACTGTATAAGAAGTGAATAGAAAATATGTCCCAAAAACAACTAAAAACAAAATAAAAACTGGAATCATTATAGGATTTATAATAGGGTTCATAGGATCAATGGGATTCCGCACAATATTTACTACTTCACGGAAGAAGCCTGCTAGTATATATCCTAATCCCATTAAAATAAGACCTATATACGCCCTAGGTACAGAACCTTTTGGCATCCGTTCTCCTTGATGATTAGCTTGAAACATTTCAATCAATGGAAATTTATAAATAATGCGAGAGTTTTTCCATGCTGTATATAATAAAATAGATAAAAAGACGATGAACGTGTCTATTATCGCTTTTATAGATAACTCGAAATGAATAGGTACATTTAATTTCATTAAACTCATTAGCAGTTCTAAAAATAACTTAAAACTCATACTGCCAATCAGTATGCCAACTACTAAAGCAACGCCTCCCATTATCATAGTCTCACAAAATAACATCGTACCAATTTGTTTTTTAGTTATTCCTAGTAAAGAATATAATCCTACCTCTTTTTTTCGTTTCCTTATAAAAAAATTAGTAGAATAAATAATAAATATAGCTATAAAAATAATGAGAATCACTTTTGAAGATTGAAGAACACTATTAATCATCACATTATTAACCATTTCTTTTTTTATTTGATTACTATATCGAAGTGATGCAAATATAAAATAGATAAGCATACTTGAAGCTAACGATACAAAATAGAGTATATACTCTTTAAAATTACGCCGTATGTTACGTTGAACTATATTAAATAAATTCATTTATCTTAACCTCCAGGAAATGATTGATGCAAAATATTACAAAGGGCAATGCTAGATAAGGTCACCAGCCATCCCTCCAGAAATGGAAGACATTACATCAATGATTTGTTTTCAAAAAAATTACCCTTTTCACTTATTCATACCGCAGACACTCAATCGGATCCAATTTAGCCGCTTTATTAGCCGGCAGTATGCCAAAGACAATACCAATTGACATCGATATTCCAACTGAGAGTAATCCAAGACTTACAGAAATAACTAGTGGCCATTCACCTATTGACGAAGCGATCCAAGCAAAAAACATACCTAATCCAAAACCAACCGCCCCGCCTAATGACGTTAAAATACATGCTTCGATGAGAAATTGTGTTAATATTTTTCCTCTCGTTGCACCGAGCGCTTTTCGAATACCTATTTCACGTGTACGCTCTGTAACGGATACAAGCATGATATTCATCACACCAATACCACCTACGATTAAGGAAATTCCAGCAATACTAGCAAATACTATTTTCATCGTTCGTGTTGACTCTTCTATTTTTTGACCATATGCTTTCGTATCCTCGACTGTAAAAGAATGCTCAAATTCTGGGGATTTCAATTCATCCAATACAGATATAGCTTGTTTTTCTACAGCCTCTCGCTCACTTGGAGAAGTTAACTTAATTTTCACTGTATCGTATTCCTCAATCCCTGCAATTAAAGGTGCATTGTCGATAGATGTATATCCTTCATACAATTTAAATTGACGTTGAAAACCGTCTTCATATTTGTACACCCCAACAACCTTATATGGTTTTCCTTTTATATCTATATACAAATCATCTTTCCAATTATCAAATAGTGTTTTAAATAAATCTTCAGCTACAATTACAACAGGAATTGGCTTTTTTAGTTCATCCGGTGTTAACTCTCGCCCATGTACCATTTTCATTTTAGAGTCCTGCATAAAGTTTCCTGTTCCCCCATTTAAACTAAAGGAAACATTTTTTGATCCCGTATATACTTTTACGTCCATATGCACATTGGGATACACATCTTTTACACCTCGTATCACTTGCAATTGCTTTACCATATGTGGTGTAATTTTTTCTTTTTCTGTCGGAGAATCCGGGTTGAAGTATTCTATTTTAAGTTCATCCATATGCTGATTCTCTGCAAGTTCCTTTTGCATCTTTGCAGTCTGTCCATCTCCCATTGAAATAATTGTAATAATTGCACTGATTCCAATAATAATGCCTAGCATTGTTAATATAGATCGCATTTTATGCGCAAAAATAGAAGATATGGCCATGCGTATATTTTCATTCGTATTCAAATTTATTCTCTCCAATCTTGTACGATATTGCCGTCACGAATTACAATTTGACGTACTGCTGCTTCTCCGATTTCACGATCGTGAGTAATCATAATAATCGTTGAACCTTGTTTATTTAATTCGTAAAAGAGCTCCATAATTTGTTCACTCATTTTCGTATCAAGTGCACCAGTTGGTTCATCGGCTAAAATAAATTTCGGATTATTTACAATCGCACGCGCTACAGCAACACGCTGTTTTTGACCACCTGATAGCTCACTTGGAAGATGGGTAGCACGGTCAGCTAACCCAACTTTCGTTAAAGCAGCTAACGAACGCTCACGTCTTTCTTTTTTATCAACTCCTGCATAAATAAGAGGTAATTCTACATTTTGAAGTGCTGTAAGCCTTGGTAGTAACATGAAATTTTGAAATACAAAGCCGATTTCTTTATTACGAACGTGTGCAAGTTCTGTTTCAGACATGGTTGAAATATTTTGACCAGCTAGCTCATACGTACCTGCCGTTGGTTTATCTAAACAACCGATAATGTTCATTAAGGTTGACTTACCAGAACCAGATGGTCCCATAATGGAAGTGAATTCCCCCTGGTTCAGTATTATATCGATTCCATGTAATATTTGGACGGACTCTGTACCGTTTTGAAAAGATTTCGTGATGCCTTTTAAATGAATCATTTTGTGTTAACCTCCATACCATCTTTTACATTTTTCATAGGTTCAGAGATAATTTGTACACCTTTTTTCACTCCAGAAACTTTTGCTTCATGATTCGTTTCAAATTCAACCGTAACCACTTGTTCTTTCACTTTTCCATCTTTTACAACGAAGACAACATCTTTGTCACCTTTTTTCACCATACTGCTTTTCGGAACGATTGTACCTGTTGCTTCACCTGTTTTGTTTGTCACGTTTACGTGGAAACCGTTTTGTAATCCTTCACTATCGTTCAATGTAACAGTGAATGGATAGCTGGAAACTGTTTTGTTTTCATCCATATTTTTTAATGGTGTGGATCCGATTTCTGTAACTTTTCCTGTTCACGTCTTACTAGATACAGTTTTTGATGAAACTGTTACTTCTTGCCCAATCTTCACACTCGCAAGCTCATATTCAGACAGTTGGCCTTTTACTTTAAATGGACCAGCGTGACGAAGCGTAATTCCGCTCATACCAGCATCATTATTTTTGACAATGTCATCAATTACACCATCAGCCGGGCTCGTTACAGAAAGTGTGTTCACTTTCTCTTTTGCTGATTTAATTATTTCATCAGCTTTTTCTACTTCAAACTTTTTCATTTCAAGTTGCAATTCTAATTGTTGCACTTCGATTTCTGATGCTTTTAACGCTTCCTCAGGAAGACCAGCGTTTTTATCTTTTTTTAGTTTCTGCTTCGCTGCATCCATTTGTTTCTGATGCAATGTTACACCTTGTTTAGTAATAGGGTCATTATATTTAAAAAGAAGCTGTCCTTTTTTACTTCATCACCTTTTTTAACAGCTAATTCATTCGTACCTTTTGTTGGATCGAATGAATTTGCTTCTATACCATTTGGGATAACTTCGCCACCTAATTTTTGCTCATTCTCTATTTGTTTTTCTGTCACTTCATATATTTTATAAGTTTTAACTGGTTCAGATTCTCCTGCAAATGTCATATAAGACCCGACCCCTAAACCAATTGTAATTACACCAACGATGACTAGTTTTTTGCTTTCTTCATAATATCCTCACTTTTTCATGTGTTTTATTTTTAGAAACTGTATGTCCTCTTCTTTAATAGTTTTTGATATATAAAGCCCCGTACATACTATGTACAATATAAAAAGCCCCACTTTTTCATTACCAGTTCCTCCTTGACCTAACATACGTATAGGATAGAAAAAACTAGTTAAATAAAAAGCGGGGTAAACATTAAATTTTTATTAAATTCTTGAACTCTCTTCTTTTGGCAATCTTACTTCAAATATTGTTCTAATTATATTACTTTCTGCTGAAATCGTCCCATTATGCTGTTCAACAATATTTTTAGCAATAAATAACCCAAGGCCCGTACCGCCCTGCTGCCCTGTTCTTGCTTTATCACCTGTATAAAGCATGTCAAAAAGATAAGGCAAATCTTCTTCTGGAATGCTATCTCCGTAATTAATAATTTGTACGATAACCTCTCCATTATCAATATATCCATTCATATCAACAAATTGTCCATTATCTCCGTATCTAACTGCATTTGTTACAAGATTTTCAAATACTCGAGCTAACAAATTCCCGTCACCGTAAATATATAAATGAGGATTAACATTCAACCTAGCTTCTAAATGATGTTTCTCCAATAATGGATACAATTCCTCATCTAACTGTATAAGCAACTCACTTATATTAATTGTTTTTTTATCTAACTTTAGCACGCCATAATTCATTCGCGTAATTTCAAATAACTCATCAATTAAACTTTCAAGTCGCTGCGATTTCGCAAATGCAATCATAGAAAAACGTTTAATCTGCTCCTTTGACAAATTTTCATCTTTAAGAATTAAATCTAAATAACCTAAAACTGATGTTAAAGGCGTTCTTAAATCATGTGCTAAGTTAACAATGAGCTGATCTTTACTACTTTCTGCAAAATCACCTCTCTCAACCGCCTCTTTTAATTTTTCACTCGCTATATTAATTTCACGCGCAATCTCGCCAAATTCATCATTTGAAGTAATATGAACTTTCTTTGTAAAATCACCGTTAGCAAGATGGTGAATACCGTTAGAAATTTCATTAAAATATTTTAAGTATGGTTTTGTTAAAAAGAAATAGAATACAACAGATAGTGGGATAAAACACATTAAAAAGAATTTAATATCTACGATTGGTCTAAATTGGGCTAAGTAATCTTCGTAATGTACCATCGTTCTATAATAAAGCTGTAATACTTTATAGATTATATATGTTCCGCCAGCTGCTAACACCATGCTTAGCGCAAACAAAGCAATCATTTTAAAACGAAAACTTCTCATCATGTTAGCCATTGAAAGTATACCCTACCCCCCATACCGTTTTTATTAACTTATTCTTTCTTGTATCCTCCCCAATTTTTTTTCGTAAAGTACGAATATGTACCGCAACTGTACTTCCCCCATCATAATAATCATCCGCCCACACTTGCTGAAGGATATTTTCCACACTGTACACTTTTTTCGGATGGCTCACTAATAAATATAAAATATCAAACTCTTTTGGGGTTAATTCAATTTGTTCTCCGTATACATTTAGCTTTCGTTGCTCAAGATTAATAACCACTCCGCCTACTTCTAAAACGGATTTGTTCTCCTCTACTTTCGGTTGATTTAACGTAAGAAATCGACGTAGTTGTGCATTTACACGTGCAACTAATTCAATTGGGGCAAAAGGCTTTGTCATATAATCATCCGCACCTAGTACAAGACCTGTCACCTTATCAAAATCAGATGTTTTCGCGCTTAGAAAAATGATTGGCATATTATACTTCACACGAATTTGTCGCGTTACTTCATAACCATCCATTTTTGGCATCATAATATCTAAAATAACTAAATCAATTGGTTGCGATTGAATAATAAGAACAGCTTCTTCTCCATCAGTAGCTTTCACAACATGATAACCTTCTTTCTCTAAATGTATCCCAATTAATTCAGCAATTTCCACCTCATCATCCGCTATTAAAATTGAAATCTGCTTCATTTTGCTGTTCCCCTCATTCCTTTTTCATACGTCCAATTTTAAACTAGTCTATTTTGTTTATATCATCTTAAAAGAACATTATTATGAGATTCTTACTTTTTAGAGATAACTTCGAGTACTATATTTCTTCTGCATTTTTTTTGCATGTTTATGTTTTGTTAACTTTGCAACACCCTCTACGATTTCACATTTTATGGTAGAAAATGTAGAAAAACTAACAAAACTAAAGTATATCAGAGATAATAATTATATAGTACAACAGATTTTACAGTAGGATCCCTTCATATCAAGCCTAGCTAAGTGACAGTTAGTTTCACAAATAACTAACTTCCTTTCATTATATCAATATATTTTGTACCCTTACTTGTATTTCAACATAAAAACCGCTCCACTACTAGTGAAACGGTTTTTCCTTTACTTATTTTTATGCATTCACTTCAGTTTTTTGCTCCTTTACTACACTACGTTTGAAAGCTGTTCCAAGTATAATAACCACGCTTACTACACCAATCCAAACGAGTACAGTAAGAGGAGTATTCCAAGCTAATCCTTTTCCAAAGAAGAATATTTCTCTAAGCCCTTCAATCATAAATCGCATTGGCAACCATGCGTACACCCAATCTTGATAAAATGGTGACATCATTTCAGGCGCTAATGCTAATAGCGGTGCCCCAAAGAAAAGTAATAGAGCGAATATACCTATACCCTTTAGTCCAACTAATGAAAGCACCGCAGAAATCATTAAGAAGAAACAAAAAGAAGTAATGGATAAGAACAAAGCCGTATCCGTGAAATTCGGGATATTTAATCCTACCATTCCATCCGCAATCCATGTAAGACCAAATCCAATTACAAGTGTAGCAATTGCTCCTGTTACTATTTGTTTTAGTTTCAATACGAAGTTCTCTTTTCTTGTACCCACTTGCGTTTTACTTATCGCAATAAAGATAATTGCTGCGCTCGCTAAACTTGCAATCCATAACGGCTGGAATAAAGACATTGGCGAGTTACCGTTCGCACTATTTTTGCCGATTTCATTCACATTTGTCACTTTCTTCGTAATAGGTGTTACTACATTTGAAACTTGGTCTGCTGTTAATGTAGCTCCTTTTGCTTTCAATCCTTCTAATAGTTGTGTACGAACAGTATTGTTCATATTATCAACGATCGCATTTAACATTTGTCCTGCCATAGTTGATGCTGCTGTATTCATTCCTTGATTGATGAATATTTCTACCTCTGGCGAAGATGGCTGTGGTGTTCGTAATGATGCTTGTTTTGTGCTAAAGTCTTTCGGAATAACCAATGCTGCATAATATTCTTGATTATTTAAGCCTTTTTGAACTGCTTCTTTATTTTGCACTTCTACCCACTTTACCGCAGGTTCTTCCTCTGATTTTGATGTCTTTTTCATATTATCAACAATCGTTTGCCCCATATTCATCTTCGGTTGATTCGGAATTTCTACTCCTTGATCCTCATTTACAATTGCGATTGGTAAGTTTTTCGGCTTAGGTTGAACGGTTGGAAATAATGTTAATGAAAAAATAAAAACAACAAGTAGTGCAATAACTGGAGATAACAATAAAAGTTTGTTTTTAAACATTTTCTTTTCTCCTCCTTTAATTTGATTTATAATAACCAACAACGTGTTGTTTATTTATATTTGAATTATATGTTCGAGTTGAACCTTATACAATAATCAAAAATCGTGAATGTGTCGGTTATAAGACACATCCTTGAAATGTGTTGGCTAAAATTAAGGGGGGACATACTTTGCGCGATAGTAATTTAGATTTACGTGTTATTCGTACGAAAACTGCCATACGAAATGCATTAGTGGAATTAATTGAGGAAAAAGGTTTTGACGCCATAACAGTGAAAGATATTACTACGAAAGCAAACATAAATCGTGGTACATTTTATACACATTACCAAGATAAATTTGATTTAATGACAAAATGCCAAGAAGAAATTATGCATGAATTTTCTAGCATTGCTAAACAGAGATTACCGGAAGTTATTGCTGATCTTGGATCAAGCCCTTCCCCAACAATGCCATTTATACTTATCGCTTCTATTCTTGAATTTCTAAATGAAAATAGTGATTTTATGAAAGCTGTACTAAGCCCAAAAGGAGATTTATCTTTCCAAACGAAACTGAAAGACTTTATGTGGAAAACACTATTTGAAGATACGAATGGTCCTCTCATTAATAAGGAGAATTTACTTGTCCCAAGCCAATACTTAGCTTCTTATATGGCATCTGCTCATATAGGTGTCATTCAACAATGGTTAAATAACGGACAAAAAGAAACACCTGAGGAGATTGCTCGTATTTTATCAACAATCGCAGTCCATGGACCTTTTTATGCGGCTGGTTTAAAGAAATAAGTCCGCTATATAATAAAAGATCATCCACTATAATAGCGGATGATCTTTTATTTCATTACAACACTTCAATATAGCCTTCTGTTCCATGTACCCGAATTCGTTGTCCGTCTTTTATTAATTTCGTAGCATTCTCTACCCCGACGACTGCTGGTAATCCATATTCACGTGCAATAACTGCTCCGTGTGTCATCAGTCCGCCAACTTCAGTGACTAACCCTTTTATAGACACAAACAATGGTGTCCAGCCAGGATCAGTAAAGGCAGTAACTAATATATCTCCATCTTCTAAATTCGCATCTTCCATATTTAAAATAACGCGTGCTCTCCCCTCAATCACTCCTGAAGAAACAGGCAGACCTACGATTGCTTCAGCCGGGAGATTTTCTCGTTTGTACTTCCCAGTAATGATTTCTCCATCAGACGTCATTACACGTGGAGGCGTTAGTTTTTCATATAATTTGTAATCATTTTTTTGTTTATGAATAAGCTCGTAATCTAGTTTATTCGTAAGGACAACTTCGTGAAGTTCTTCAAAAGTTAGATAGTATATATCTTCTACTTCATCAATAACTTTATTTTGCACGAGTTGCTCGGCTTCTTTCAATATTGCCTGCTTATATATGAAATAGCGATTAATCATACCGTATTTTGGATATTCACGATAACCGATAAAATTCCGGATGTTACGAATCATTCGCTTCGTCTCTTCTACTTTTTGTTTACCATCCGGCAAATGCTGCAATCGATCTACTAACTCTTCTTCTTTTTTCAAAGCTTCCTGCAGTCCTTCTTCAAATTTCCGTTTACTAGCACCATCTTCAAAATCTCTTATATTATTTAAAATCATCGGGATAATGGTTGTTGGCTTTTCACTCCAGCGCGTTTTCGTAATGTCGATTTCTCCGCTGCATCTCATTCCGTATTTATTTAGAAAAGTTAGAATGGCATCTCTAGCTTTTTCTCCGCCTTTAAATTGAACGAATTCATCTAAAAAGTTATCATTTTCTACATGTTGTAAATACGCAATAACTTCTGGATATGGCCGAATCACATCAGCAACATCGAGTAATGCTAGCCCCATTTCAGACGTAATATTGTTTTGTACTGATTGAGAAAGTGTGTCTGCTGCATTCTTTTCGCCTAGCCATTGCTCCATTTTTTCATTGATCCATGTTGAAGCATCCATACCTGCCATAATGACAGCCATACTTTGCGGATGAAATAATATTTTCTTTAATTGCTGCATATCTTCCAAAATAAAATCAAGTACATCCACCCCTGATTTCGTTTGCATGTTTCGTTTTAACTCTTCGATTGATGCTTGATTCATCTTTATTAAATCCGTAACGATTGATCGATTGTTTTCGATTTTTGGTTGTGAACTTGCAGGTGGTCCACTTTTACCAACACTCTTTTCTTTTTCATCATCTGGTAACAATGTAATAAAATCATCTCGCTCGACTACAGTTGTTAATGCATCTTTAATAAGCGGTTCCGAATTCCCTATCATATTTAATAAAAGTTCTCTACTAGTAGGCGAAGCCAATCTTTGTGCAACATCAACAAACAACCTTCCTCCAGCTTGAAACCTCTGTCCAAAAGATGTTAACTGGAATAAAGACATTCCTAATGGCTTCAAGGGGTCGGTCATCATTTGCTGGTGACCAACTGATACATACACATGATTTTCCCCATCATTTACTTCTGGTATTGGATATAAAGTCGTGATTGGGCGACTTTGGACAATATAAAATGTATCATCCACTAAACACCATTCAATATCTTGCGGACAACCAAAATAAGCTTCAATCTGTCTTCCAATCTGTGCTAGTTGTAATATTTGTGGTTCAGACAATGTTTGAAGCTTTTGCTGAGCCGGATCAATCTGTTTCGTCTCCGTTCCGCCATCTTTTAAAGCATAAATAGCTAATTTTTTAGTTGCTATCATCTTTCCGGTAATTTCGCCTTCTTTTACTTTATAATTATCGGCAGAGACCAGTCCTGATACTAATGCCTCACCAAGTCCAAAACTGGCATCGATTGATACTACCTTTCGGTTAGAAGTAACCGGATCAGCAGTAAATAAAATGCCCGAAGCCTCAGGGAAAACCATTTTTTGAACGACAACACATATAGAAACTTGATTATGTTCAAAATCATTTTGCATGCGGTACATAACTGCTCGCTCTGTAAATAAAGAAGCCCAGCACTTTCTTACATGCTGCAAAATCACTTCTTCTCCGATAATATTTAAATACGTATCTTGTTGACCAGCAAATGAGGCATACGGTAAATCTTCAGCCGTAGCACTAGAACGCACGGCATACGCATGTTCATTTCCAAAACGTAAGAGATAATGAGCTACCGCTTCCACTACTTCAGAAGGGATTTCTACTGCCATAATGACTTCTCTAATCTTCTTACTAATTCCACCGATTTGGGATCGCTCTTCCATTTTCAACTTTGTTAGCTGCTGCAACAAAGTTTGAAGCTCGTCATTTTGCTCGATGGCCTTTTCATACCCTACCGTTGTAACACAAAAACCTTCTGTCACTTGTATACCTTGAATGTTTGATAATGCCCCTAAATTCAATCCTTTTCCGCCAACGAGCGAAAGCTGCGTTTTTTCTATTTCCTGAAAATCGAGAACGAAAGAACTCATGTAACATCTCTCCTTACTATGTGTGTGTTCTTGATTGTAGCAGTAGTAAATGAGAATAAACAGTCTATTTCGAACTTGATTTACATGATATAATTAAGTTAGGAAGAGATGATTTTTTATTTCTCCCCCTCTAATTCACTTCAATTACATCAACAAACTTAAACATCCTTTGATTATGAAAAGCATCGGTACAAGTAATCGTCTTATTTAATGGATTTATATCAGCTACTGTTATGTAATTTTTATATAGATAGCCCTCTTTATAATATGTAAGTAAAACCTCTTCTTCACCTAAATATGAAATTAACAGCTTATTTTCAATCCTTTCTTTTGCATCTTGCGTTAAAATTGGACGCGGGACTTTTGTTTGCTCCTGTATCATTTCTTTAATACAGACGAACTGTTCTGGCATACTAGCAAACGGTTGCCACTTTACCATTCCTCTTCCTTTTGGCATATTAGCATTCTTCACGATTTGTGCCCTCCTAGTAATGTGTTTCTATATCTTGCTGTTGCGACGCTTGTGTAAGAAACCCCACGTAAAATACTGTTCTTACCAAATCGTGTTCGAATTTCGTCCATAACCTTCGTTAATCTCATTTCTTTTTCTCTTTGTATAATGTTATCGAAAAGCGAAATTTGCTCTTCTCCTTCATGTATTAAATTTGTTAAGGAAAGACTTATCGAGCGAATCGGCTCTCCTGTATGCCGTTCGTATAAAAAATATGTACAAACGTTGTAAATATCCATCGTTAAATTTGTTGCTCTGTTTAACGTATATGCTTTTTTTATTCCTCCTCCGTATTCCTTGCTATACCCGACTGAAAAATGTATCGTTTGCGCGTATTTCTTTTCCCTTCTCAACCTATAACAAACTTCTTCTATATGCTCTAATAAAATAACTATGAACTCTTCTATCGAATAATCCCGTAATAATATTTGGCTTTTCGCTATAGATGTTGTCGCTGGAACGTATTTCTCTGCTATTCTGCTAAAATCAATCCCGTTACTATGTAGATGTAATTCTTCCCCTATTACACCGAAAGATTGCTTTAAATATTTCAAAGGATACTGAGCTAATTCTCCAATTATATGTATACCTTTTCGATTCAATTTCATTTCAGTTTTATACGATATACCCCAAAATTTACTGAGTGGTCTAATACTCCATAACTTCTCGGGTATATCGTCATACGTCCACTGTACTATTCCATCTTTATTCTTTTTCGCCTCAACATCCATCGCTACTTTACTCAATAATAAATTCGGACCAATACCAATCGTACTTTCGATCCGTGTACGTTCATATATTTCTCTCTTGAACTTTAATGCGAATTCGCACGGATTACTCGCAAATAAATGAATACTTGCAGTCATATCCATAAAAAACTCATCGATACTATATTGATGAAAATCTTCCGGCGCAACATACTGTAAAGCTAAGCCCGTTATGTAATTTGAACATTTCACATACGTATGCATAACTGGATTCACAATAATAATATCTTGCCGCTTCGGTATTTCGTACAAACGAGCCATCTTCTTTATTCCTAACGCTTTTAATGGCGGTGTTGCTGCCAATACAATTGATCCACTGCGGTTTACATCTCCTACGACAGCCAATTTTGTATAACGTGGATCAAGTCCTTTTTTAATACATGATACGCTCGCATAAAAGCTACGAAGATCTACACAAAGAATAATGCGATTTGGTAAAAGAGAATAATCATACAAGGTTATCACTCCTAACAAAAGAACGTCTGTTCTTATTATATACGAACTAACGTTCTTTTTGAAGGTATTTTCATGAAAATTTTGGTTAAAATAACCTTACTTTAAAAATTTTTTTAAGAAAAACTTAAGAAATTCCCCGCTATATTCATAAGAAGTTTTTTCTATACTGAAAAACGTAAATACGTAAAAGGAGAAACAATCATGAAGAAATTTGTACTTTACATAATAGGAATAGGCCTCCCTATATACTTACTACCTTTCATATTACGCGGAGATTTAGACAGATTTAATCCGATTGCTGAAGAAAAAAATGTATACGCTATTACGGAGGAATATGGCGTTCCAGATTACCATCATAAAGGAAGAGCTATGTACTCGCTAAAAGGTGTTGATGAATTAAGGAATGAGAAGGAATATAAAGTAGGAACGAACACTCCTAATGATTTTATAAGAAAAACTTACTTAAAAATTCATGTGAAAGGTAAGTATGTCTATTCCTACGACATTATTTCTGAAAAGGACATTCCGGAGAAAATAAGGGGCCAATTGGAGATAGCAAATAAATAAAAGAGCCAATTCGTACGAGTTGGCTCTTTATTATCTCTCCCACCTACCGTTAGGCTATCTTCCTACACATGCTTGAGATGGGAGAATCCTTTCGGTAAATTTATTACATTCGCTATCATTGTTTTAATAACCATTCTTCAATTACTTTCACTGTTTCATCTCGTTGTGCTTTTGACGTAATTAAGCTCGCATTATCACCTTTTTGCTCACCATACATGCCAAAATGAGCATGGTTTCCGCCTTTTATCATGTGCATAGCTGTATTCTTTGACATTAACTTTTTATTGCTCTCTATTTTTTCTACAGTTGCTAAAGCATCTACTTCCCCATAAATTGATAACATTGGAATCGATTTAGTAGAGAAATCATCTGCAGGATACGAACCTAAGAAAATGATCCCGTCTACCTTGTCTTCATGTTGAAAGGCATACTTAGAAATCATAGCTCCTCCCATTGAATGCCCCGCAACATACCATTTTTGAACTTCAGGATACTGTTCAATTACACTGTCTACTGCATTGATTCCAAGTATCGCTAAATTTAATGGTAACTTAGGCATTACTACAACATGCCCCTCTTTTGCAAGAGCTTTTCCTAAGTAACTATAAGCCTCAGCTTCTACTTTAGCTCCTTGATAAAAAATAACCCCTATTTTAGCATCTTTCTCTCCAAATACTATATTACCTTCATCTTTTTTATCATCTACTAACGACAAAGCCTCTTTCGTTGGTTTATAAGTAAACTGAGACCAAGTCAAAAACGTAATACTTCCTATAAGTAAAATACCTAGTAAAGAGTAAAGAACAATTTTCATCCACTTCTTCACATATATGCCCTCCCTAAGATGTGTATATTTTATACTTTAAATGATTATTTATATAATTGTCGAATAATCTTAACTAATAAATTTAGAAAAAATAATACGAGCCCTCAAATGCCGTTTTAAAATGAGTTCAATATATTCATCCTAAAACACAGGCTTCATACACAAAGTAAAATTCCATAAAGAAAAAGCCGATTTCTTTATCGTATAGGAAATCGACTTTTGGCTTAATTATTGATTTAGTAATAAAAACACCTTTTAAAATAACTATGTTTATACTATAGACGTTGATCTTTTTGGAAGTTTAGACGAAAATGATCCTCATCATTATATACCCCAAATTCATACCCTTGCTCTTTATAAAATTTAATAATTTCAGGAAGAGCTTGTAATGTTTGTGCTTTTTCATGCATTAAAACAACTTCTACTTCTTCTGTTGTCTGTTTTTTTACATTTTCGATAATCTGAGTTGGATTATCTTTTAATTTCCAATCATTTGAGTCTACTGTCCAATCCCAAACTTTTATTGCTGCTTCTACAATTTGATTCCGAATTTCCTCTCCCTTTAATCCTGGTGCAGATCCATATGGCGGACGGACCAGTTTAGGAGTTGTACCCGTAATATTATGGATAAGATCTAACGTTTCTTTCATCTCTGGTACAAATTGTCCCTTTTTGTATAGCTTATCACTATTATGTGTCATACTATGTGCACCAATATAATGTCCTTCTTTTACTGCTCGTTTTACATTTTCCTGAAAACCTGTATTTTGTAAATTGCTACCTTGCATAAAAAATGTAGAGGCAACATTTTGCTCTTTTAGTACATCTAAAAATTTCCCAGTCAATTCGCTAGGACCGTCATCAAATGTTAAATAGACAACTTTTCCTACCGGTTTTCCATCAGGTCTTTTTTGTTTTGCTGGTGATGTTTCCTTTTTCTTTTCTTGTTGTTGCGTATTAACTTGTTTCATACTTTCATTAGCTACTCCCTTCGCTGGGATAGAGTGCCATTTTCCAATTAAAAAGAAAGTGAAAAAGGTCGTTGCTAAAACAACTCCTAGAGATATTATTACCTTAGTTAATCGACTTGTTTTTTTCTTACTTTGTGATTCTTTCATTATTTATAAGGCTGAGCCTTTACTCGACTGAATCATTAATTTCACCCGGTGTTTACAATAAATAGATTAATAGAGATGGATAAAGATAAAATGCAGATAATGTCGAAATCAGTTAAAGAATAGCGTATTGCATCCACTCTTTAGAAAAATATTTGTTTTTAATTTGAAAACTGGATATACACCCAAAATAAAAAATACTACTCTTCCTAATTAAGATTTAGAAAGAATAGTATTTTTCTATTTGCCTATTTTATTACATCGTAAAATAATTAATAATGCCATCCACAATTCCTTTTTGCGATTTTGCTTGGAATTCTTCTGAATTCATTCTTTTTTCATCACTCGCATTAGATGTAAACCCTAATTCTATTAGGATAGCCGGAGAAGAATTTTCTCGTAAGACAAGAAAATCACTGCCATGAACACCTCGATCTCGGCTGTCTATATTTTGATCAAAAATAGCTTCTTGTACGATCTTAGCTAATTTTTTATCTTTCCTTTTATTAGATCCATAATGAGTTGTTATTCCTTTTACATTTGTATCCTCAAAAGCATCATGATGAATGCTAATATAAAGATCCGCCGCATGTTCTTTCACTACTTTGACACGCGCTTGCAATTCTTCCTTTTGTTTTGTTTCTGAAAGTAAACTCGCATCTTTTTCACGCGTCAATATAACTTTTGCATCCGTTCTTTCTTCTAATTCTTTCTTTATATTTTGTGCTACTTTTAAATTAAGCTCTTTTTCAATCGTTCCAAATTTCTTTCCTTTCGTCCCTCTATCTCCTCCACCATGCCCTGGATCAATTACAATTGTTTTTCCTCTTAATCGTAAATCCTCTTGTGATATATTTTTATGCCCCTTAGCATGTATGAAACTAACTCCTGTGCCCATTATTAATATTATAAATAAAAGCAATGTCACTCTTTTTTTCATTTTAACAATCTCCTTATCAGCTTTTCATTCCCTTTCTAATGAAGATATTAATGAATGCTGATAAAGATAAAATGCAGATAATGTCGATTTTGTTTAAAAATGATAAAAACGTGTAGAATGAAAATTCTACACGTTTTTATTTAAGTAGAAGAAAAATAACACTCCATCTTCTGTATTCGAAACACCATATTCCGCACCATGCAGCTCTAATATATTTTTTGAAATAGCAAGGCCCAATCCTGTTCCACCTTTGGAGCGTTGACGAGACGTATCTCCTCGATAAAAACGATCCCATATTTTCTCTAAATGTTCTAGTTCAATATGTGCTCCTTTATTTTCTACACATACTTTTACACGTTCATTCTCTTCTATTGTAGAAATAATAATATTCTCCTGTTCTGGTGTGTAACGAATCGCATTCGTAATAAAGTTAGTAACCACCTGTTCTATTCGATGTGGATTTGCAACTACCTCAATTTTAGAAAGTTGTTTATGCACATGTAATTGCTTAGCTATTATATCCGAGGTTAATTGCTCACATATATAATCAATCATCTCATCAATATGGAAAACATCCATTTCCATTTTATACGTACCAGACTCGAATTTTGCTAACTCCAGCATATCAATAATAAGCATATCCATTTTATCTACTTCTTTTGACATTGCTTTAAAGTAATAATCCTTTTTATTACTAGCAACACCATCCTCCAAAATTGAAATACAGCTCTTCATAATACTTAAAGGTGTTTTTAACTCATGTGAAACACCCGCGATAAATTCTTTACGTGTATTTTCTAATTGCTTTTCTTTCTCTATATCTTGCTGCAATTGATTAATATACGAATGCAAAGCCTTAGAAAGTGTATTAATATTTTGTGATAAAGCACCTATTTCATCCTTTGTAGTAATAGGTATCGTCTCTGAGAAATCTAAACCAGCGATTTTTTTTGTAGTATCATTTATTTGTAATAGTGGTTTGGCGATTTTATTTGAATAATAGAACGATATCAAAACGATTAAAATCAAAACAAAGATAATTAAATATACATAATAATCCTTTATCATTTGCACAGCTTCATCAACTGGTTGCAATGATGTCATAGCAAATATATAATTTACCTTACCATCTGCATCTATTGTTGGTTTGATTAATAGTTTATATTTAATATCATTTTCTTCATAATCCACTATTTCTGTAGAAGTAATATTATTTGGTTTTTGATTTAATATTAAATCAACCTGAAATTGTTTTATTCTATCTATTAACACACGATTTCCATAAATAGAGTTAGTTCCTACAGTACCCTCCGGTAACTGCACGTTCTTAATACTTCCTGCTAAATATAACTGTGAATTTTCTTTTGAAGATGCGACTTTTGGGCCATATAACTTCTCTGACAACTGCTTGTTCTCCAAACCAATATTCTTCTCTTTTATTGTTAACATCGCAGGGACTACTGCATCACCTTCCTGCACTCCATCGATAATAATATGACTCCTCTGTTCTAAACTATCTTTTATCCTTTGTATATCTTCTAAATTAACAAAACTATACAACGGTATCTGAATTAAACGTTCAGAAAAGGTGTTATTTCCGTTAGGATCTAACTGAATTTCTAAAGAAAAATCACTTGCATATTTTATATTCCCTACCCTATCTAGCGTTGTAATCCATGTCGCATTATCTTGGTAGAAATTTTGTTCCAACTCTTGAATCCTTTTCGCGTCATCTCCAGCTTTTATATATGCCTTTTCAAAGGATTGAATATTCGTTTTAATATCATTAACTTTTCGATTCGAATAATATTGCTTAAAAAATATGGTTTGTCCAATAAAAATAGTCACTAAAATAAGTGTGCATAATGCCGTAGTTAATATAAATAACTTTAATACAATTCCTTTTTTCATACCTGTCCCTCAAATTTATAACCAGTTCGCACAACGGTTACAATACAAGTCGCTTTTTGTCCTAATTTATGACGCAAATTACGGATATGACTATTAACAGTACGATCATCCCCAGCGAATTCATAACCCCAAATTTTAGTGATTAGTTGTTCTCTCGAAATCACAATCCCTTGATTTTGCATGAAATACGTTAATATTTCAAATTCTGTATGTGTCATACTTATGTCTTCCCCATCTACAGTTACTGTACGAGAAGGGAAATGTACATGGATACCACTACTAGTTAATGTGTCTTCAGTAGATACATTAATAGTGGAAGAATATCGGCTTTCAATTAATCGTTTTGCCCTTGCCAATAAAATAGGAGGACTATATGGTTTTGTAACATAATCATCCGCTCCCATTTCAAATCCGAGTAAGGTATCATCTTCATCCACCCGAGCCGTTAGCATAATAATAGGTACATTAGATTTCTTCCGAATTCGCCGGCAAACCGCCCAACCATCTAATTCCGGTAACATAATGTCTAGAATAATTAAATGTACCTCATGTTCTTCAAATATAGATAACGCTTCTTTCCCATCAATCGCCTCTAAGACGTTATACCCTTCGTTTAGTAGGTAATCCTTCATGATTTCACGTAAAATATCTTCATCTTCTACAATTAAAATTGTTCTTTGCATATTTCATCTTCCCCACGATTAATTTTATTTTTATAAAGAAATAGTTCATTTTATATTTTAACCAATTAGAAATCTTTCACTATTTCTGTCACTACTAAATGTAACATAGTTATATCAAGATAATAGCATACTGATATAAAGATAAAATGCAGAGATAACTGTAATTCTTCAACAAATAATGAAACTCATCTTGAATCAAAAAATCCATACAAAAACGCCATCCTTTCTGTATATTTCTACAAACAGGATAGCGCTTTTTCATTTTAAAGGTCGCATTCTATGATAAATTATATTAATAAAGTAATATCAACTATACGTAATAATCGATATTTAATCGATATTAGAACTTATTACTTTATATTTATCTTCTTTTGCAACATCTATAATTGCATCAATTTTTTGTTGTTCATTATTCAGCTCATGTCCTTCGATCCAAACTTTATATCCTATTTCCCCCACTACTCCAACTTTAGTTATAACAACATCTAACTGTTTTTCTTTTTGAAAATATTCAATAGCAGTTGCCTTTGCTTTTTCTTGAGTTTTTGGAAATTCTTTGTCACTTAATGGATCTTTCGTTGTTAATGTAATGTAAGAGACAAAACCAATAATAATTAAAGTTATGGTAGAAAGTCCAACTAAAACTATTTTTTTCATTCTTCTTCATCCTTGTCTATCTTTTTTTAAAGATTAACATAACATTTATCGTTTTTCAATAAAAAAATATTGTATTTTACTATTTTTTTATTGAAAATCTCTATAACTTAGACAAATATAAAAAGCATTCCTCTCACTATCCTGATCTTTATCTCAACTAATCTATTAAATAATGTAGATTTATAAAAGAGTTTGATCATTATTAAAGAAATACAAAAATAAAAACCCCAATTTCTCTATATTAAAATCGAGAAATCGGGGTTTAGTCACTTAAAAATATTTTTTATTTAAAACCAGTAACTAATTAATAGTCCTGCTGATAATAAGAAGCCAAAAATCGTATTTGTCATCGCTGTTGATTTCATTGCGATGCGCATATACCCGGGATCCTTTGCTCCTTTTTGGAAGCTTTGAATAGCAGAGATTGGCTTTTTCAAACCTAGGAACATAACTAATGCCCAAGGGCTTATATAACCCATCAACACAATTACGGCAATCCATAAATAAGCAATTAAAAAGGCTACAGCTAGTGTTACCACTGCTTTTTCTCTCCCAAGGAGGATTACCAACGTCTTTCTTCCACCTTTAATATCTTCTTCGATATCTCGGATGTTATTCGACATGTTAATTGCACCTACTAAAATTCCAATTGGAATGGAAATCAATATACTTTCAATCGTTATAGTATTCGTTTGAATAAAGAAAGCAATGAGTACAAAACATGTCCCCATTAACAATCCAGAAACTAATTCTCCAAATGGAGTGTACGCAATTGGTAATGGACCACCTGTATATAAATAGCCAACCGCCATCCCAATTAAACCAATGACAACTAACCACCAGCTGCTATTCATACAAATATAAATGCCAATAAATGCTGCTACCACATACAATAAAAGCGCAACTGTTAATACATTTTTTGGCTTCAATCCATGACGGACAATTCCACCACCGATGCCAACAGAATCAGCGGTATCTAATCCACGTTTGAAATCATAGTACTCGTTAAATAAATTCGTTGCTATTTGCAACGCTAAACATGCAACCATCATCGCAATAAATAATAGCCAATGAATTTCGGCAACATAAAGTGATGACACTGTCCCTAAAATTACAGGAGAAAACGTCGCCGTTAATGTATGTGGGCGCGTCATCTTCCATATTAATTTAGCGGAACTAATTTCTTTTTCATTCCCCATAACTCTGTTCAATCTCCCTACATTTTAAGTATAAATTACTAGCAGTATCTTTCTATCTATTTCCTGCTTCACATCTATTATATCAAAAAAAGAATTAGCGATAGAACTTTAATGCTCTTGCTTGCACCATAACTTTGCATCAAAATATCGTTTTTTCTAATATGTGGTACAGCCGCATGTCCGTCAACTTAAGAAATTGGTAGTTCCCCAAAACGAAGAAAATTTTCGTTTTGAGGACACTTCAAAATATTAGCTTGAGGGCATGGGACTGAACCCCTAATGCTTTATTTTAATAATAATTCTTTTCATAAAATAAAACCCAGTTATCAGTCTAAACCATTTTTTAGATCTAACAATAACAAGTGTACATTTTTACCTTTCAGATGGTCTCTTTTATTCTAATTTCTTCATTTCTTTCAGCCGTTCTATATCCTTTTCTGAAGCCTTTTCTATTTTATACAATTCATAGCTACCCTTTGTCTCATTTATTACTACAAATTCAATTTCATTCCGAATATAGCTTTTAGTTTTTCCTTTTTTATAACCAATAACATTATCTAATATAGTTTCTCCACTATCTTTTTTATATAAATTATAGCTAACAGGTGGACGACCAATTACATACTTATTATCAGAAAATCCGACTATATCATCTCTCCCTAATCCTGTCGAAACACTCCAGACAAAAATAATCTGAAATATAGAAAAAACAACAATACCACATAAGAAAACAAATAGGATTGATTTAAAAAATAACTTTAAAAATATCCTGCCCAAAAACATTCCCTCCCATTTCACCTCGGGATAGCAAGAACAAAACGTGAATTTTGTACGCTAAGAAACCGAATTTTTATATTGTTGAACTCAATCCCCGTCAGTGCCATAAGAAAAAGGGTTACCGCAGTAACCCTTTTTCTTATAATACACGTCATTTAGGTAAGCTATGGATGAATAAAGTCAATCTATGAAATTTCCCACAATCTTTTAACTTCCACCAATTCCTGCCCATTGAATTCCATTCTATATATATCTGGTTTTGATGTCTGTAGTAAAAAATTCAAATCATACTTACTGTCATAATATCCCATCATCAAAGTCATTACAGCTCCATGAGTGCCTAATACTACTTTCTGTCCTCGATAGGTGTTTAATAATTCTTTTAAAACTTTTATAGCACGTTTCTGACAGTCGACATTCGACTCTCCTCCCATTAAAGCAAAGTCAGGGTCTAAGAATGACTTTTCTATCAAAGGGAATAATTCTTTATCCGACATTCGTTCCTCTTCAGCAATAAAAATTCTCTCTTTTAAGTCCTCAAATACTATAACTTCTTGTCCTATTTGCTTCGCTAACTGTTGAACAGTTAGAATTGAACGATTGTATGGACTTGAGATAACAACGTCGATTCCCTCACTCTGTAATATATCTGTTATTCGTTGAACATCTAATTTTCCTTTTTCAGTTAATCCTCTTGTTCCTTCTTTTCCAAACTTTGGTGAATCTCCGTGTCTAACCATATATATGAAAGTTTTCATAATTACCTCCATTTTTCCAGTTTCCTTTACAATTCCTCCCTGATGTTAGCATATATATCCAAGTTTGTCTCCTTTAATTAACAGAAAACTGTGCGAATTTGAAATGAATTCACGATATTTGTAAGAAAGACGCGAAGTTTTCACTATCCTCAGGTATAAAAAAACGTTATTCTTTCTAAACAAGCTTGATTATTAGAAAGGATGAAATTTTTATGAATCTTTCGATTCGAAGCGAGCTACAATTATTTGCTGAAGAATTACATCAACATCTTACCCCATCATTTTTAGAAAAACTCGCTAGAGAACTAGCTTTTGTACAACGAAAGCGTAAATTTTCAGGACGTGATTTAGCTATTATTTGTGTATGGATTAGTCAACGTGTAGCGAGTGATTCCTTAGTTCGACTGTGTAGTCAACTTCATGCTGTTACAGGAACTCTTATGAGTCCAGAAGGACTAAATAAACGCTTCAATAAGAAGGCTGTTTGCTTTTTAAAACATATCTTCTCTATATTATTAAAAAATAAAATTTGTGAAACATCAGTGATTCCAAGCTCTTCAATTACCTATTTTCAACAGATTCATATTTTAGATGCGACGATTTTTCAAGTGCCAAAACATTTAGCTAGTGTGTATCCTGGATCGGGTGGTTGTGCACAAACAGCAGGTATAAAGATTCAATTAGAATATGATTTACATAGTAGACAGGTTTTAAATTTTCAAGTTGAACCGGGTAAGAACACTGATAAGACCTTTGGAACAGAATGTTTAGCAACATTACGACCTGGCGATTTATGTATTCGGGAATAAACGAAAGGGCCAACTCCTAGGAGTTGGCCTTTTTTCTCTTATTTTAAAAATCTTCAATAGTTACGCTACCTTGATAAACAGATAGGTTTTACTTTTGTAACCCATTAATAATTGTATCTATATTCCATTTCATCATTTTCAAATACGTATCTCCATCCTCACCCGTTTTACCTAGTGAGTCTGTAAAAATTGTCCCTCCAATTGGCACGTTTGTTTCTTTTGAAACAGTTTCCATGCTACGTCGATCTACACTTGTTTCTACAAATAAAGCTGGAACTTTGTTTGTTTGAATTACACTTACAACATCTCTAATTTGATCTGGCGTACCTTGGTTTTCTGAGTTAATTTCCCAAATGTATCCCGTCTTAATGTCATACGCTTTTCCAAAGTATTTAAAAGCACCTTCACTAGAGATTAAGAAACGTTTTTCCTCAGGAATTTGATGAATTCTATTCACTGTCTCATCGTGTAACTTTTGAAGTTCTGCTACATACTTTTCGGCATTTTTAGTATAGAACTCTTTATTTTTAGGGTCTTCTTTAATTAATGCCTTTTTCACATTTTCAGCATATAAAATACCATTTTTAATATTCATCCATGCATGCGGATCTGGTTCTTTTTCTAATCCCTTAGTTTCTAAATAAATAGCCTCTACACCTTCACTTACTTTATAAACCGGTGCATCTTTTTCTGATTTGTTTGCAGTTTTCAATAGTTTTTTAAACCATGCTCCGCCCTCTTCTAGGTTTAATCCATTGTAAAACACCATATCTGCATCTGTCATTTTCATAACATCTTTTGGTAACGGATCATATTCATGCGGGTTAGCTCCAATCGGAACAAGACTATGAATCTCAACTTTATCTCCACCAATTTGCTTCACCATATCATATATAATGGAGTATGTAGTTACAACTTTTAATTTTCCATTGCCCTCTTCTTTTCCATTGGTGTTACTCGAACACGCTGTTAATGCAAATACGAAAATACAAAGTATCGATAATAAAACATTTTTGAATTTCATCTTTATCCTCCAATCAATTATGACAACTCTGCTCTATTTTTTCTAATTTTGATAGCTCTCCAAAACAAACCTTGTGACGGTGAAAAAAAGAATGCCAATGCGAACAAGAATGTTGCGACAAGGACAATTGTTGCACCTGAAGCAAGATTATAAGAGAAACTAAAATATAGCCCTACTACAGATGAAAGTGCACCAATACCTGCGGCTAAATAAATCATCACCCATAAACGATTTGTTAATAAATACGCTGTAGCCGCTGGTGTAATAAGCATAGCGACAACTAGAATAATTCCTACAGTTTGAAGTGATGCTACTGTAACCATTGTAAGTAGAATCATTAAGCCATAATGAATCCATTTGTTCGGTAGTCCGTAACTTTGCGCCATCGTTGGATCAAAAGTGGATACGAGTAATTCTTTGTAAAATAGCATCACAAGCCCGATAATAACCACTCCGATAATAAGTGTCATCCACATATCAGAAGAACGAACTGATAGGACATTCCCGAATAAAATATGATACAAATCAGAACTACTCTTCATAAAGGTAATTAAAATAATCCCTATAGCGAAAACAGAAGTGAACATAATCCCTATCGCCATATCATGTTTAATTCTACTATTTTGACTTACAAATCCAATTCCAACTGCAGTAATAACACCTGTTAAAACCGCCCCTATGAAATAGTTCATACCTATCATATAAGAAAGTGCTACTCCAGGAAGAACGGCATGTGAGATCGCATCACCCATTAATGCCATACCTCGTAAAATAATAAAACATCCTATTACCCCACAGATCACTCCTACCATAACGGAAGTTAAAAGCGCCTTCTGCAGAAAACTGTACTGCGTTAATGCATCTATAAATTCTACAATCTTCATGATGAATGTACCTCCGCTGCATTATTAAACAATATTCCTTGATTCACATATGCTTTTGACATAACAGTTGGTTCTAATACTTGTCGTACTTCCCCGTAATGAATTAAGCTTTTATTCAGTAATAGTAATTTATCAAAATAGGACTCTGCTTTACTTAAATCGTGATGTACAACAGCAATCGTTTTCCCTTCTATACGTAGCTCTCTAAGAATTTTAATAATTGTCTCTTCACTTGTTACATCAATTCCAACAAATGGTTCATCTAAGAAAAATATCTCTGCCTTTTGTGCTAGCGCTCTCGCCAAAAAGACACGTTGTTGTTGTCCACCTGAAAGCTCACCAATTTGACGATTTTTAAACTCTTCCATTCCGACCTTTTTTAAACATTCAAACGCCCAATCCCGATGCTCTTTCTTCGGCCTTTTCATCATCCCTAAAGATGGATACGTTCCAATTAGTACGACATCTATTACTGTGATCGGGAAATCCCAATCTATATCACTTCTTTGCGGTACATATGCAACATGTTTTCTAGCGCTTTGAATATCCTCTCCAAGAATCCGAACATATCCCTTATCACTTGGGATTAAATCTAAAACAGCTTTCATTAAAGTAGATTTCCCCGCACCGTTTGGACCGATAATTCCAACGAGTTTTCCTTTTTCAATTTCAAAAGAAACGTTTTGAACTACTTGATTCCCTTGATAGGATACAAACAAATCTTTGACGATTATAGCCTCACTCATTTTTTGTGTATTCCCCCTTCTTTTTTTCGTTAATATAATTATTTTGCACAAAGGCAACTTTCGGACAAAAAAATATAATATGAATGTAAATCCATACCTGAGTTTCCCTGAGGAAACTTTTTTATATGAGTCGAATTATATAAGCCAGATACAAATTTGTAAACTACTTTTTACAAATTTATGAATATATAATAAAAATCATTATCACTATGAAACAAAATACATGATCCATTCTATGCTCTTTTGGAAAAGATATTACTGTAAAAAATAGTAGTGTATAAAAGAAAGAACCAACTCATACGAGTAGGCCCTTTTTCTTTAAGGATATGTAATACGCTCTACAGCAAAAAACTATGATTACGTTCAAATCACTTCCAAACAACACCTCGCCTCTCGTATTCCATTCTATATTCAACAGCAGCTGCAATTTTTGGACTTGCAAACCTTTCCGTGATCCAAAGACCTAAATCAATTCCTGAAGTAACTCCTCTTGCAGTAATAATATCGCCTTGATCCACAATTCTGTAATGAAGAAGTTCTGCTCCATATTGACTAATTTCATTTTGCGCCAAATGATGCATTGTTGCCTTTTTATCATTCAATATACCGGATACAGCTAGTAACATACCTCCTGTACAAACTCCAGCAACAATTGTTCCTTCATCGTGCATCTCTCTAATCATTTTGGTCAAATTACCAAGCTCTGCTTGCTTTCGTGCCCCATGTTCAGCTTTATGATTCCAGCCACCACCAGGTACAATTAACAAATCTGGACGATTATCCATTCGTAAAAAATCATGTAATTTAACCGTAACTCCAAACGAAGTAGTAACCTCTTGTTTTGGTTCACTAGAAACTAATTCAACCGTAAACGGAGCCCCTTCTTCTATCGCTCTTTTCAATACCTCAAAAGGTGCAAAAGAGACAAGCTCTCCAAAACCGTCAAACACTACAATTTGTATTTTCATTTTTAGAACACCTCATATGCTTTGTTTTATAAATCCCAAAAGAGAAGAAATGTTATCTACAAATTAAAACAATGAAGACAACCTTTCTCCCCTTACTCTATAAACTTTCAAATGTTCCTCTAATTCTCTCCCGTCACCTAATAGACTCATCGTCTTTTTAACGAAGTTCCAATTTAAACTACCGGATAACCATAGCAACGAAGAAAGTCTTTTATAATCATTTGAAGTTAAAATGTTATTAGCTTTATACCCTTCTAAAAATGCTCTAGCAACTTCCGGACATACTTTATGCGACTGTATTCCTTTCGTTCGAGAGTACCATTTTATTAAAAAGGCTAATCCTTCAATGCGATCTACATATCCAATCGATTCAAGATCTATAATTCCTTTTACATATTGATTTGAGTTCCATATAACATTTAAAGGATTTAAATCTGTCTGTACAATAAACTCTAAATCACTCGTATGTGCGCATTTTATATGATACTTAGCGAGATCTATATACCCTCTTAATTCCTTACATATACCGCTCTTATTTTCTAATAGCTTTATAAACTCATTATATCCATCTAAATGTGATTTCTTTTGAAAAATCGGGCTTTGAAATGTACTAGAAAGGTCATGTATCTTTCTTGCTTCCCTTCCAAAGACTTCTGCCATCGTTTCTGTACAATGAGTAATATGTTCCCCATCAATCCAAGTAGACAATACAAACCGGTACTGTTCATCATTCCAAGTGACTAATGTAAATGACTCTCCCGCCCTATTCTCCTTAATCTGCATAAATGGAATTCCATACTCTCTTAAATAATACGTAAACTGTACTTGCTCTTTCAATTGTTCATTTGATAAAGTCCCAAAGGCCGGATTGATTGTTCGCTTGCTATTCATCAACCGTGCGGAATACCGATTTCCATTTACGATGATTTTATAATGCAAATCTGTATGCCAACTGTTCTTATGTAATTCTTCTTCCACTATTAGTGAATGAATTTCTTTAAAATAATTCATTACTACATTTCTTATTATGTGTTTCACCCTATTCCCCTTTCATGCAAAAATTCATTTTTATACTTCCGAATAAAAACCTTTTAAAGTAAGGATTATTAAGATACACTTAATTTATTCAAATAAAGAATCATATCCTACTGTGGAGTAATAATAAAGTTATGTAATTTTGCCGCCAAAATCACAGTAGCCTTCTATCTATGTAGATGAAAGAAGACTGCTAAATCTTTTTAAAAATCTAGTTATTTCATAGTGAATGTATTTTTGATTAAATAATAAATTTGTTTAATACAAGTACTAAATAAGAAAAATTAACCGTCATAATGAAATTAACAAATTGAGTATTTTCATTTAAACTTCATAAAACTCAAATATATTTTTTTCTAAACATGTTGTTTCATCGGAAGTTTTGATAATGATATCAAAACGCTGACTATACGAATGCATAAATACTTCATATTGAATCCGGCGTTCTTCATGAGACTGCCTTAAATAATTTATATCAGCTCCCCTTTCAGCTATATCCCGGCTTGATCTTCTCATTAGTTCCGTTTCGCCATCTGTATAAAAATAAATTTTCAAATCAAATAAATCAGGATTAATAAATGCGGCGCTCATTCCCTCCACAATCGTTACTTTATTTTTCGAAGAAATCAACTTACTTTTCATATAATGCGTATCTATCGTATAAAAATCTAGCCCAGCTCTAACCATCTGAATATCTCTTTCTAAAGCTGCCAAATGGTGCGCTGCTGGATGACAAGCTGTCATTTTATAACGATGATTTTCATTTTGATATGTATAATGAATCACTGCATGCTTACGGATATCCGAACTAACAATGTAAGGATCTGTATTAATATAATTTACTTCATTTTGATTTAGTAGGTTTACGAGTCTATTAGCAAACGTTGTTTTTCCAGCTGCACCATGTCCTGAAATACCAATAACAATTTGTTCATCGCTCATCCTTAACCAATTTATGATTTCTTGTAACAACTTATCCATCATTCTCCCCCTTACGCTAATATACTACCCTTTATTTTAATATCCGAAAATCCTTTTATTTAATTATACATAAAAAGAAAAAGATAGTGTGATTTTTCATCATACCATCTCTAATTCTAAACAACTTTATTATCTTTTAAATGACTTTATTATTTGTGAACACCTACATGATTAAATACATTTCTAACTTTATCAATTCAATAGAATATCCTCTATTTTTCGGTAATTTATGCGAACCAATGCAGTCATGACTAATAAAGGAAAGAGCCAATCCCCTATACGATAGAAGATTGGCTCTTTCCTTTATTTACTCCCCTGTTTCAGAAAATCGCTTTATACGTTCTCCAATTTCATCGCGAACACGTTGAAATTCAGACCATTCTTTTCCTGCTGGATCATCAAATCCCCAGTGAACACGATTAACGTGAGGAGGTGTCGAAGGACAAACAGAATCCGCATGGCTACAAAGGGTAACAACTAAATCAGCGTTATTTAAAATATTTACATCAATTATATCCGATGTTTGATTCGTTATATCGATATTTACTTCTTTCATCGCTTTAATAGCATTTGGATTTACTCCGTGTGCTTCGATTCCTGCAGAATATACATTCCACTTATCGCCTAAATATTGTTTGCCCCATGCTTCTGCCATTTGGCTTCGGCATGAATTTCCTGTGCATAAGAAATAGATTGTCTTTTTGTTTTTCATGTTGTTTTCCGCCTTTATTTTTAAATTATACTGGTTGATCATTAAAATATTTACGCTTAAACCAAAAAGCAACGTTTACAAGTGCAATCATTACAGGTACTTCAACTAACGGCCCGATAACAGCTGCAAATGCTGCGCCTGAATGAATACCAAACACACCAACTGCTACAGCAATCGCTAACTCAAAGTTATTACTACCTGCTGTAAATGCTAACGTTGTAGTCACCGGATAGTTTGCACCAATTTTTCTTCCCATAAAGAAAGAAACAAAAAACATTACAATAAAATAGATTAATAACGGAATTGCTATTCTTACTACATCTAATGGTACGCTAACAATCATTTCCCCTTTTAAAGAGAACATAACGATGATTGTAAATAGTAATGCAAGTAATGTAAGTGGACTAATCTTCGGTATAAACACCTTTTCATACCATTGTCTTCCTTTTAACTTAACGAGTACAAAACGTGTCAACATACCTGCTATAAAAGGAATTCCCAAATAGATAAATACTGATTTCGCTACTTCTCCCATTGTAATATCGACAATAGCCCCTTCAATTCCTAACCATTCTGGAATGACTGTTACAAACACGTATGCATAAACAGAGAAGAATAACATTTGGAATACGGAGTTAAAAGCCACTAAACCTGCTGCATACTCTTTATCCCCATCTGCAAGGTCGTTCCAAACAATTACCATTGCAATGCAGCGTGCTAAACCAATCATAATGAGTCCGACCATGTATTCTGGCTTATCTGGAAGAAAAATAATTGCTAAAACAAACATAAGTACAGGACCAATAATCCAGTTTTGCACTAAAGATAAAACCAATACTTTTACATCTTTAAATACCCGGCCCATTTCCTCGTAACGAACTTTCGCCAACGGTGGATACATCATGACAATTAAACCAACAGCGAGCGGGATGGACGTCGTTCCAACTTGTAATGTATTTAGTCCGTCTACTACACTAGGAAACACAAACCCTAAACCAATCCCAACAGCCATCGCTAGAAAAATCCATAGTGTTAAATATCGATCTAGAAAAGATAAACGTTTCATTTTATTTTCCATCTCCTATTAACAACAAGAATTTTTATCTACTACGTTAGAAGTCGTGCAACAAGATGGATCTTCAATTTTATGAACATCACTATGTGCTTTTGTATAAAAGAATTCCCACTCGTTACCATCAGGATCCGTTACCCAAAACTTATCTTGAACTGCATAGCAACAAGTCGTATCCATCTCATCACGCGCAAAGAAACCTTCTTTTTCTAATCTTTCTTTATGTAATGTAATTTCTTCAGCAGTATCCACTTGGAAACCGAAATGATTTACCTGATTTCCCTTCACTTCATCTCGTACGTTCAGCGTGAAATTAAGTCCTGGCATCTCTAATAAAAATTTTGCATAATCTACTTTCACCTTAACTGGTGACACATCAAATACCTTTTCGTAGAATTCGATAGACTCCTCTAAATCCGTAACATTTATACCAACGTGAACATATCTCATAGCTTACTCCTCCTCTTTATATGTTATTAATCAATTTTTTTTGATTAATAGTATAAAATTTTAACAACAGCTACCTTTTCCTGTTTTTCTAAAAATACAGCACAATTCTTCTGATAATAAATTATTTACTTCCGCATCATTTAAATCATAATAACTCCACGTGCCTTTTGTTTCTTTTACAATTAAACCTGCATCTAATAAAATCTTTAAATGATATGACAACTTAGATTGCGTCATTTCAAAAATCTCTGTTAAATCACATACACACGTCTGGCCTCGCTGACAAAGCTCATACATAATCTCTAAACGCTTTTGATCCGCCAACGCTTTAAACTTTTTTTCATAGAGCTGAAAATCTTGTGCCACCGTAGTTCACTTCCCTTCATCAACTTTTTTTGATATTTATAGTATATACGCTGATTAATTTATTACGCAACTAATTAATCAAATTTTTTTGATTTATAAAAACTTCCTCACATCATATCTTTGCTACAACTAAAAAGGACCATAGCCTTTTCAAAAATAAAAAACTATGGTTCTTTTTACAACTTGATAGTTACAATATTTCCGAGGAATGGAGTCTCTATAACTGTTTTAAATTTTAATTTGACCATTATAGAGTAGTGCCCCATCACCATCAAGCTAAGAAAAACAAATACCCCCAAATGAAAAAAATCGATATAACTCTTCGGCAAATAAAGATAACTCTTGTTTTTGGTGCATATTCATAAAAAGCACATTACTATTTTCTCATTAACATAAGAGAATAGTAATGTGCTTTTAATTTCAAAAATAGTCTAAATCCTTAAGTTGATGGTTGTGGGGCGGGACCCCAATAAGAACGGTATCTAAGGTTGTATGAGAGGTGTTAGTTCCATTCCAAAGGCCTCAGCCGACGATTAACTCAAGTACTGATTTCGGATGACCCCCATGTGATGAAGTTCGTGTCCTGCGATGCCGTACGCGAGGGCGCGCACCGTAATGCTTAGGTTGTTGGCTGTGCCCTTTCGGGTCCACGCCTCCGCCGGTAGCCCGCGCAGCAATGTGATCGTTGATTGCCGTACGGCCCGGTAGTCTTCGGCCAATTGCTCGGTTGTCCAGCTTCCGAAAGGAGGCATGAACAATTCCTGATCGAAACCAGTCAGAGACGTCTGGTCCCCTCTTGCGAACCGAAGCAGGCGGTAGGTCATGACGCGTTCCGCGTCTGCAATGTGGCCCACGACTTCTTTCAGCGTCCATTTTCCTTCCGCATACCGATACGCGTACTGACTTTCGGTCAACGATGCCAGGAGCTCGATCATTTGCTTTTCCTGGGCGAGCAGAATGTCGATGATGTTACCGTCCGGTACCAAACGGATATATTCGCCGGAGTTCCCGGCGTATTCTTCTTCTGACGGTCTTTGATTCATGCGTAGTCACCTCTTATATGTAGATATAGAAAATTATAGCACTCGTCTATGTCTAATAAATTCTCGAAATGATAGAACTTTCCTTCTAATAATTGAGGATAAGCAACTATTTAGTTTGTCGGTCGCCACACTATCTTGATTCGTTAGCACAATAAGCAATGCATAAAAATTATCTGTTATACAATATTTCGAAGTTATTAATATATAAAGGTAACACCCTCTTTTTTAATTTAAAGATGGATTTTCAATTATATTTTGAAATGAATCGGAGTAAAACACACTGGTCTAACTACTTTTTTATAAACATCGTAACATTATTTCCCCCCCCATATTGCCATCAATTTGAGAAATGTATTCTTCTCAAAAATGAAAATCGACCTAAGATCCTATGGACAACTATGAAAGGATGAAATTTTCGTTTTGGGGATATTTCAGAAGTATAGCTTGATAGGTATGGGGTGGGACCCCAAACAGTACGATTTTATTTCAAAGACACAACGATCTTACTACACACTGTTTATTTATCCCACACTCTCATCTGCTAGTATTACTATTTTTTATTACTAATGTTGCCGTTTCACTCGGATGGCTAAGAGGAAAATGATGGCCATATGGAACAAAATCAACCTTACCAAGATGCGATGGAGCAGAATAGCCTCTGTCATAATCCCCCCAAATAATGTGAAGATTATACTTTGTTACTTCATTGAAATCACCTTGATCGTTTTTCAGTAGTAAACTGTTAAGCTGAACCGTAGTATTTAAAATTCTAGGAGAAGTAAAACTGTTACTTATTTTTTCGATATAATGTTCAGGGATGCTCTCCATACTTTCAAACAAACCATTACTTAATAAATAACGCCCTA
The DNA here is from genome assembly GCF_038003645.1 of Bacillus sp. FSL E2-0195. Lineage (NCBI taxonomy): Bacteria > Bacillati > Bacillota > Bacilli > Caryophanales > Bacillaceae > Bacillus > Bacillus sp. FSL E2-0195. The sequence continues at coordinate 3,044,793 of NZ_JBBOPN010000001.1, forward strand.
TCAAATTAGTATTTGCCAATTTTAATGTCCATTTGTTCATAAATTGGGGAACATTTAGCGATTTAGCATTTTTTTAGCAACAGGTGGCTGAAGTAAAGTGATTGAATACTTCTTATCTATGTACTTTTGTACCAATGCTTCCAGAAGAATAAACGCACCGAATGAATGGCCAATTAGATGTGCACCATTAGTAGCTTTCTCCAATAACTTTTTCACTACATTCAAATAGATATCTAGAAGATTTTTCTCTTGTTTAAAAGGAGAACGTCCCAAACCTGGAAGATCCAAGATCCATACAGGTTGACCAGTTTTTTCATGAAGCTCTTGTGCTAAAGGAAATAAATCCTCTCCATCACTCAATAAACCATGTAATAAAATAAACGGTTTATCCTCTCCTTATCTTCAGCACTTAGACCTAAATCTATTTCCGTCAAATCACCTTCAATAAAGTGCATAACTGCCTTTTTTAAGATGCCTCTTTCTTGAAAAATGCGTGTTGCTTTACTTTTCGACCTCACTAAAAGAAGAATTTTAACATCCTCTTTAGCTAATTCTTTCACTAATTGCTTTCCAATAAAGCCTGTTCCACCAATTAAAAATACTGTTCTCATATAAAATCTCCTTTTTAGTACTATTCAGTACTAATTTGATGTAAAAAAAAAGCTTCTTTTATCGAAGCAAGTTAAATAAATGATCTGCTGTTTTCGTGATTACAGTTGCATCCTTCAATGTTTCTGAAATAAATAACGCTCCTTCAAGATTTGTAATAAAAAGTGATGCAACCTCATCAATATTAATCGTATTTCTGAATTCTCCATTCTCTAACCCTTGTTTAAGTAATAGAGAAACTTTCTTTTGTAATTCTGTAAAAAAAAGACCTATTTTTTCTTTTATTTGCGTGGCCTGTGTAGGACTTTGAATATAAAGAGTAATAAATGGACAGCTCCCCTTATACTCTCTCGACTGAACTCCTTGTGATAATTGCTTTAAAAACAGTTGGATACGATCTTCAACTAAAAATTGGTTCTGAGAAAGTACGTCATCAATTGCAGATTGATACATTCCAATCCAATAATCAACGACCCCTTCTAATAATACTTCCTTATTAGAAAAGTGATAATACACATTAGACTTTGAAACTTTGCTTACACGTACTAATTCATCCATACTTGTATAAGCAAACCCTTTTTCTAAAAATAATGTTGCAGCTACTTCAATCACACGTTTTTGATTCATTAATTTTACCTTTGTCATAACTAGAACTATATAGTACTAATTTAAATGTTGCAAGGATTTATGTTAATTTGGAAAAAAGTTTGATTAAAAAAGTTCCACTAACATTGATTTTACTGCAAAAAAATCTTATTTTGAATAAAGTGGAACTGAACCCCGAAATTGTTAATTCACTATCGTCTAATAGGGGTCACCATACATACCCATCAACTTAAGAAAAAGAAATGCCCTCAAAACGAAAAAATGAGCGGCTTCTCAAAATAGCTATCTGTAGAGAAAGAAAATTTTAATTTAGGGGGAGATGAAAATATTAGCTTGATGGGTATGAAGTAGTGCCCCTATAAACAAAATCCTCCAGAAACATCTAAAATTTGCCCTGTTACCCAGCGGCTATCAGAAGAAGCAAGGAATGCTACTACATCTGCAATATCTTCAACTTGCCCTATTCGTCCGAACACAGATGAATTCGTAGCAAAATTTCGTATTTCCGGATTATCTAGCAATTTCGCATTTATATCTGTCTTCGTATATCCAGGCATAATTGCATTCACTGTTATACCTCTTTCTCCAAGATGTTTAGCTAGAGGAAGTGTCATCGTATTTAGTGCACCTTTACTTAAACCGTATGCAATGGACCCTGCAAAACCAAGTCTTACTTCAGCTGATGAAATGTTAATAACTCGCCCCTCCGCTCGTAATAACGGTAATGTTTGCTGAATTAAGAAGAACGGTGCTTTAATATTTACAGACATAATTTCATCAAAAACTTCTTCTGTCGTATTTTCAATTGTTCCTTGTGTACCTATCCCTGCATTGTTTACTAAAATATCAATCTCTGATGTACCAACTCTTATTTGTAATTCATTCTTCAATTGTTCTACTATCTTTTTGACACCATCAATTGAATTGAAATCCGCTTCAATTAAGAATGCCTTTCCTCCATTTGATTCAATCTCACTAATTGTTTCATCTGCAGCTGCTTTATTTCGGCCATAGTGAATTGCAACTAATGCACCGTCGTTTGCCAATCTCATCGCAATCGCACGACCAATACCGCGACTCGCCCCTGTTACTAACGCTACTTTCCCATCAAGATTCTTCATTTTTTCCACCCTTCCTAAATTTTCGTTTGATAAAGTGAAACTTTAATCAGTGGGGGTTTTCTTCATCCCCCACTGATTATCAGCCCTCACCAATCGGGCTTTTACGGGCAGTTAATCTCTCACCTAACCACTTTGCTCCAGCTGAATTTTGAGGTGGGAGTTTTACTGCCCGCAAATAGCGGGATAAATCCTATACTTATATTTTTAAGCAAATACTAATAATTTTAAATATAGATTTATAGGTAATTTAGTTCCTTCACTTATGATATTATAGTTATAATTTACGATTTACTTTAGAAAATAAAAAGGGGGGGCTATCCAATGCAAAACGCAGTAAAACTAGATGAAATTGACCATAAAATTATGAACTTGTTGTATGAAAATGCGAGAATTTCTGTTTCAGAAATAGGACGTATTATATCCATGACGCAGCCTGCTGTAAAAGAACGCATTAACAAGCTTGAAGATCAAGGGGTTATAGCTGCTTACCGAACGAAATTTGAGCCTTCCAAAATTAATAAAAACATCCAAGCATTCATTATGTTCAAAACGAGTCAATGCTCTGATTTTATCCAATATTGTAATGCCGCTCCTGAAGTAACAGATTTATATCGAATTAGCGGGGAATTTAATTATATGATGAAAGTCATGAGCGATTCGATGGATTCTCTCGCTGCATTTTTAGACTCTTTAATGCAATTTGGATTATCATCTCCTTTAATTGTTTTAAAGAGTGAATTTGAAGAGAAATTGTCGTTCTGATAAAAGGATACGTATTAACCTCCGCTAACATTAAAAGTTGCTTCTTTGTGAGAGAAATCAAAAAAACAAATGATATAATCTATTTAAAATCAAATGATCAAACACAATTGTTATAGATGGTTAGGAGAAAATTAATGAACGAAAAAATAGGCTATGTTTGTAAATTTTGCGGAGTATTTCACGATGAACTCCCTATATGTTATGGGAATGAGGCTCCCGATTATTTTTACTATATCCCTGAAGAAGAGCTAGAGAGTCGAGTTGAAATGGATGAAGATCTATGTGTAATTGATGATGAATATTTCTTTATGAAAGGTTGTATTGAAATTCCAGTTTTAGATGGAGAGGGACCTTTTATATGGGATGTATGGGTATCTTTAAGTGAAACAAACTTCCAAAAGACGCTTGATTACTGGGAAACGAAAGGAAGAGAAAACGAATTAGAGCCAATGTTTGGTTGGTTATCTACCCAACTTCCTTGTTATCCAGATACAGTAAGTTTAAAAACAATGGTTCATACTAGAGAAATCGGTTACAAACCTTATATTCAACTCGAACTAACAGACCATCCATTATCTATTGAACAAAAAGATGGTATTAAACTAGATCGCATCCAAGAAATTGCTGAAGAAATTTGTTATCAAAATAACGAAGAAATAAATGATTAGTAAATAAAAAAGAACATTGAAAAATCAATGTTCTTTTTTATTGCATTTTCACTTATTAATCAGATTTCTCTTCGAAAAGAGAACACTCAACTGTATTTTAACCACCTACCCCTGATTCCTCTGCTCCTCCCTAAACTCCTCCTTCACCTTTTCTAACAAACCTTCTTCTGTAATTAATCGATACGCCGTATTTGCTAGTGCTTTTGCGGATGTAATTAGCGCTTTATCTCCTAATTCTGAACGTGCCGCTTCTCTAAATTCATTCGTATGTGCAATTAAGTCATCTGGACCGATTTTAATGTACGGATGAATTGTCGGTACGACTTGGCTTACATTTCCTGCATCTGTTGAGCCAATTCCTACTCTTTCTTTACGGTTTACATCTTCACCTAGTAGTTCTAACTCTTCCGCTACAACGTCATTAAATGTTTTTGTTACGAGTAGTTCATCGATTTCATTTTGGAATTGATGAATTTTTACTTTTGTACCTGTTGCTAACGCTGCTCCTTGTGCGATGTTTCTTACTTTCTCTGTTACTTCCGCACATCTTTTTCTCGTTGCTGCGCGGATGAAGAACCTTGCTGCGGCGTAGTCAGGAATAATATTAGGTGCTTTCCCGCCCTCAGTAATAACACCATGAATTCTCACATCTGATGGGAGTTGTTGGCGAAGTGCATTAATACTGTTATACAGCTGGATAATCGCATCTAATGCGTTAATTCCTTCTTCTGGTGAGGCCGCTGCGTGAGCTGTTTTTCCGTAAAAATGAAAATCTAGTGGATCAACTGCTAGTGACGGACTCGTTGGAGCTGTTTTTCCGCTCGGATGAATCATAAGCGCCGCATCAATGTTTTTAAATAAGCCAGCTTTCACATAACTCGATTTTGCGCTACCATTTGGCCCGCCCTCTTCTGCTGGTGTTCCGAACACGACAACTTCTCCGCCGATTTCCTCAAGCGTTTCTGATAACGCGATCGCTGCTGCAACGCTAATTGTTCCGATTAAATTGTGACCACACGCATGACCGAGTCCTGGTAAAGCATCATACTCAGCTAAAAATGCGATAACTGGTCCTTGTTTCCCGGAACTTTTTCGCGCGATAAATCCTGTTTCATGACCAGCTATATTGTGCTGCAACTGAAATCCTGCGCTTCCTAACAACAAACTTAACGTTCTTGATGCGTAAAACTCTTGGTTACCAATCTCCGGATTCGCATGAATATTATGACTTGTTTCTATGTACTTTTCCTTATTTCTTTCTATACTCTCTTCAATTGTTTTTCTTTGTGACGTTACTCCTGTCGCTCCCATTTTTCTTCCTCCTTTTATTTTCACGTAAAAAAGCCTCTTTCTAAAAGATAGAAAGAGGCTTCTGTATATACAGTCAAAATGAGCTTCTTTCTTATCTTTCAAGTTACCTTGCTGGAATTGGCACAGTATTCATAAAGAATCCGCTGCCGAGGTGTCATAGGGCCAGTCCCTCTACCTCTCGTGATAAGAATTTTCATAAAATTATATTAAATTATTTTCATTCTAAGTTCATTCCAGACAAAAGTCAAGGAATTCCTATATGAATTTACCGAATATCTAAAAACCCTTTTAATACGCCAATTGTTTCAGGTGCTTGTAATCTTGCACATATGTACGGAAATTCCATACTACCTTCAAACATCATTTGAGATGTAAGAGGTGCTCCTGCCCAAAAGATTTCATCATCGATTACGATAAACGGGAATGCTTTATTTTGTCTTTGTAACTTTACATTTTTTAACGGAACTGGTCCATCACTATACAATGTTATTTGCGCATTTGTACGCATTAACGCTTGCCAGACTCGCTTATCCACTTGCTTTGTACTTGGAAGTGAAATAATAATTTTTCGTTTTGCGGCTAAAATATCTTTCAATAACCCTTTCGGCTCTTCAAGATTCATTTCCATAAACCAGCGTAAACGTTTCGAAATTTTCCGCTCCCACAATTGTCTTGATGTCGTGCGATCATATACATCTCCGTGACGTTCTATATGAGCTGTTAATTGTGATAACGCTTGTTTTCTCGAAAGATTTTTACGCATGTAGTGGCAATCTGATAATTGAATGAACTTCCCTCTCGCTCTCGTAACTGCAACGTTGACGAGGCGATGATTTTTATGGTCAAAGAATAACACGCCAGGTCGTTCTTGCGGATAACTATCTACCGTATCAAAAATCATCATATCTCTTTCAGACCCTTGAAACTTATGAACTGTCGCCGCTAAAACTGGTATGTTTTGATATTTCGTTTTCTGCAACATTTCTCTAATGCACGTTGATAAAAAGCGGGACTGTGCCCTGTAAGGCGTAACTACACCGATAGATTGAACACCGTCTAACAATCCAATTAACATCATTTGCATCGCTACTAAACCAGACATAATATTAAAACGAGAACCGGAAGCAGCGTCTTTTAAAGAAAAGGCTCCCATTAAGCTCGTATCAAATAAAACACTCGCCTCATTTGCGAACGGTTGCAGTTTCGCAAGTTCTTTACGCTCTGAAACAGATGGATGATCGTATACTCTGTTTTTATAAATAAATGAATTCGTAAACTTCGATATATCCGTATGCATACGTCTTTGCTCCTGCAGCATAAAAAGGTTCGGATGTGCTTCTGATTTATTTACAGAATCAACAATCCCTGCATGATAAAACATATCTTCACCGAGCCATTTTCGAACGAGTTCATGGTTCGCCATCGCAATCGGAGGTAACTGTAAAAAGTCACCACAAACGACAATACGTTTCCCAAGTGAAGCAGCTAATGCGATTTGCGGAACATAAGCCATACTTACTTCATCTACGACAACTAAATCAAATGTACGCTCATAAATAAGTGAATCAATTGCACATTTCGATAAAGTCGCACCGATTACTTTCGCATTTTCAATGTATTCTTTTTCTACTTCTTTAATTTTCGCTTTTTGCTTTCGAAGATCACTTTCAATCTCTTGTATACGCTTCTTATCAGCAGAAGTCGCTTTATATGATAAAATCTTTTCACGAAGATCTTGTCGTGTCTCTTCTAAATAGAGTCTTTCTTCTCCCCAAGATCCATTCGTCGTTTCAACTAACTTCGATGCAAGTAACGTTTCATGATTTCGTATATGTTCATGTTGACTATAACCGTAACGAACAATTTCGCCAGGCGTCCATTTCTTTTTCTTCTCAATTTGCTTCGTTACCTCGCTCATTAATACGTCTACTGCCGCATTACTATGAGCTAACACAAGTACCGATTTTCCTTTTTGATAATGAGCCGAAATAATACGTGATAAATTGTACGACTTCCCTGTTCCCGGTGGTCCCCACACGTACGTTGTTGGATTGTAAAAAGAACGATACGCCAATTCATTTTTCGTATTTTTCATCTTTTCAAGATGTTTCGGACTGCTCGTCCCATCAACAAGACGCTTTATACGATTACGTTTTAGCTTATCTTTATGTGCCTCTTTCAATCGCTCTTGTAGTTGTTCTAACAATTGCCACGGTTCACTGTATAAAACCGCTTCTCGTATTTCACCTTGTATATAATCATTTAATTTCAGTTCTATTTCTAATCCATGTACAGATAATACTTCCCCCGTCGCTTCCTCACCATCGAACTCAATTCGAATTGGTGAACCTTCAGGTAAGCTTACTTCCGAAATAAGCTGAAATACGTATACTGTACTTTCATAATCTGTATATAAAAAACGACCGTTCATGATAGAAATTTTACTACCACCTATCGTTTTCCAATGTTTAATTTCATACGCTAATGCATAATGCCACTCTTTCATCGTTGCCGATAATGAAGGAGTTTGAGTAGTTGTATTCATCGTATAATCTCCTTCCTTCTCCCCAAACATACTTTCTCACTATACCATATAACACGCTAAAATTTGTAAGGTTTTTATCTTGCTTATTTTCTTAATTTTCAATAATATATTGTATATAATTTTCAGAAAGAAGGAATCTACATGCCAGTTAGAAGAATAGAACACGTTGGACTTATGGTTGCAAACTTAGAAACATCTATTTCATTTTATGAAGAAGTAGTCGGCTTACAGCTCATTAAACGTATGGGGCACCCGAATCCAGACTTAAAACTCGCTTTTTTAGGTGTAGAAGAATCGAAGGAAACGATACTCGAACTCATTGAAGGCTACAACTCTTCTCTTCCGGCAGAAGGAAAAGTACACCACATTTGCTTTAAAGTGGATTCATTAGAGGATGAAATCGAAAGACTAAAGAAACACAAAGTAACCTTTCTACTAGGAGAAGAAATTGAAACATTACCAGATGGAACACGTTACATATTCTTCGCTGGCCCTGACGGAGAGTGGATTGAGTTTTTTGAGACGGAGAGATAAAGTGAAACTTTAATCAGGTGGGTGTCCATTCCTCCTTTTTTATCCCACACCAATCGGGCTTTTGTGGGATAAAAAAGAGCCGGAATTTGGTCTTATCCCTGTCAAGTAGACAGTATTAAAAACCCCTTCAACCTGAAGACTCACCTAGATTAAAAAACAATCATTTTGTTAGGAGTAAGGAATGATAAATACAATCTATATTATTGTTTTTTGGATACTTATACTATTCCCAATCCTGTATGTAATCATGATAAAGCATTGGAATATAAAAGTAGTTGCCGTATTTATTGGAAGGATTCTATTAAGTATCGTCTTTTTCTTAAATGGAATGTATGTAGGACTGCAACGAAATTGGGCAGAGCCCCCTATGAAACAGAATGGGATTTCTTTATAAAGTCTTTATTAAATGGAAAAACTGATGCACTTATACACTTGTTACTTCTAATTATTATCGTTACTTTCGGCTTAATAATTATATTTTTTCATAGAAATAAAAAGAAATAGGGTGTTTTCCCTATTTCTTTCTTTACTGGGGTACCGCCCATAACCATCAAGCTAAGAAAAGCGAATACCCCAAAACGAAAAAAATGACCTGAATTCTCATAAATAACTGTTGTAGTGATATAAAATTTTCGTTTTAGGGATACTTCAAAATATTAGCTTGATGAACATGGGGACGAGCCCCTAAAATACAATTCCGCTAGAAATCTCCGCTCTATATTCCCTTTTATTTATGATAGTTGATTAACAACACTTTCCAAAAATTTGTCTACCTCTTCTTTTGATGTATCCGGTGTATGATAACCAATCGTAAATGTAAGTCTCCCATTATAAAAGCTTGCACCCATTGAAAAGAATGGCGCATACATAATGGGTGATGTCATATACCCGTCCTCAGCTTGAACTTCACCAAACTGAATAGGTTCATCAGCGATCACCCCGAAATTTGTCAGTAACGGCAACGCCATCCCCATCTGTAAAGCCTGCTCGTATTGCTGATTATACATTTCCTTCACCACAGATAGCTTCATACCTGCCAGTAGCTCCATTCCTGCTGCTGAAGACAGACCTGGATTTTGAGACTTTATTTTATCCATTGATTGTTTAATTCGAACGAGAGTCTGATTAAATGATTCATTATCCTCCATTTTAATCACTGGCATTTCCATGCCGGATAAGTTGCAAATAGCACCAGTTGTATAATTAGGCAGATATCGACGTAAATCAATTGTTAAACCGATCATTTTTTCTGCGGTGCGAGGTTCTGCATACACAGTGAAATGTGATAAAGCTCGGAAGTAGGCAGTCATGATTACATCATTCAAGGTAGCCTGTTGTGCTTTTGTCCATTGGGTTAGACGTAGAGATTGCTCATGGCTCAACCGCCGTACAGACATTTGAGGGGATTTATTTTTGTTGGGTTGAGATGGAAAAGACCATAACGATGCTTGTTGTTCTTGGCTAGGACGATACGCGCTTTTTATGTCCGATATTCCAGCATATTTGAATACATGTGATTGATCTCGAAAACTCTCATTTCCCTCACCAAATTCCTTCATAATTTGATTCTTAGATTGTCCCAAGGAAAGTTGAGTATAAATTGCTCCAAGCAAATTAATATATTCCTTGACCCCTGCGCCATCTGAACATAGATGAGATAATTTCACAACTAACATATCTGTTGTAGTGCCTCGTAATAATTTTGTTTGAACCATAGGCCCCTGAATACGATCACCGGGTTCCTTAATAAAATCTATTGCCATTATTTCAAGTTCTTGATTATTTCCTTCTGCAAAAAGGCAAATAGGTGAGTTAGTGGCAGATGAATGTTCCTCCCAGTAAGGGATATCATTTTCTACAAACCGGCTGTTCAAAACCGGCTGCAATTGTAACGTTATCCTTACTGATTGTTCAAGTATTTCCTTTGATATACCTACAGGAAAATAAAGAACTGCATTAATTTGTTGATCTGCAGAATAAAGACCTAATACATAATTCATTCGATCTTGAGGTGTTACTGAAAACTTTCTTTGTTCCATAATTCCGTCCCCCTTTTAAGACTTTTTTTGCATAACCTTATTCTCCATATGGTTGTAAATTTTCTTCAAGAGTAAATAATTATTATTTTTTGAACTTTTCACAAAAGTATCTTTTCCGTACTGGTTCCATTCTTTTTACGGCTCTTTGTAGGTGATATAACCATTATTTTATTATTATTAACACTTCCTACCTCCCCTCTTAAAATCAAACGAAAATATATTTAGTTTATATATATACAAACATTTTACAATGTCGTTTGGTAATTATCAATAAAAACAAATTATTTTTATGTCTGTTAATAAAAAAAATAATATAATACGTTTAGGTGTTACTTCATAATAAAAAGGTTGATGGGCATGGAGGACCACCAACCTTTTATCATATTGCTTTAGATGTTGGTATTCATTATTACATTGTTTACAAATAACTCCTGTTTGCACTTGTATCACCTCATCATTTTCAAACTTCCAAACTAACTAGGTCTTCATAAAGTGAAACTTTAATCAGTGGGGGGTTTTGTCCATCCCCACTGATTATTAGCCTTCGCCAATCGGGCGTTTACGGGCAGCAGGGCTCCCACCTAACTCCTTTGCTCCAGCTGAATTTTGAGGTGGGAGTTTTACTGCCCACAAATAGCGAAAAAAAGGAGCCGGAATTTTGGCCCCTTTTTTCGCAAGTGCAGCAATGGTTTGAAGAACCGTAACCTTCAACCTAAAAATTTACCCAGATTAAAAAACAATCATTTTGTGAGGAGTAGAAAATGATGAATACAGTCTATATTTTTGTTTTTTAGATGAGTGTATTTCTTAACTTGATAGCGATGTAGCTGGCCCCTTTTAGAATAGTAGAGTATAAACGTGAAAAAACTTCTAACAAATTTTGTTAGAAGTTTTTTAAAATACGTGATATTTTATTTATCAATATTTCTTCAGTCTTCATTATTGATTTCTATCGTGCCTGTTCTAGCACTAACCTTTAAAATATTTAATAGATTCTCAGGTGTCTTGATTTCCACTTCATATTCAAATTTAGATTGTGCTAAGTTGTCATCTTCTAATTCGAATTCTTTTTTCACATTAATAATTTCTCCATTTGTATGAGCTAAAGAAATTTCACGAACTTGTTTCTCTGTATAGTTTTCATTCTTTTTCGCATAATTGTAACCCATACCATAATATCCACCAACAATAGCGATACCGATTATTAAAATAGCAATTACACTTATAATTATTTTCTTTTTATGTTTTAACATTTCCATCCACTCCTTAATAATTAATCATTTATTCCAAATCTTGCTTCAAGTACATTTTCTGCTTGCTCTAATTGATCTTCAAGTATATCTTGTTCTCTTTCTTGTATTTGATATTGTTCAACAGTTATCGTCCCAGCGTGAAAATCTGCTTCTAGCTGATCATCAGATAGATCTATCTTGTCATCTAATTGGTCAATTTCTTTTTTTGCTGCTAAGTACGTATTTAAGTTATCTTCTTTTGCTCCAACTGGTTTCGTATTATTTGCCTTTTCTACAATAGATGTGACTTCGTTTTTGAAATCTTGTGTTTGCTTAGTATCATTCATAGCAGGCCCTGTTTTGTGTGGTTCGTGTTGTAGTTGCGTACCTTCTTTTTGTGATGTATCGTTTTCTACTTTCAGTTGTTGTATTTCTGTATCGTTATCAGCTTGAGTAGAACAAGCTGTTAAGAATAAACAAGACATTGCTCCAATCATCATCCATTTTCCCATTATGTTCTCCTCCCTTTACATGTGCACCTTATCCATGTCCTTATATTACTGAACAAACATTAAAGGAAGATTAATGTGCCAAAAAATAAAGTGAAACTTTAATCAGTGGGGGTTTTGTCCATCCCCCACTGATTATCAGCCCTCACCAATCGGGCTTTTACGGGCAGCAGGGCTCCCACCTAACTCTCTCGCATTCGCCGAATTTTGAGGTAGGAGTCTTACTGCCCGTTAATGCGGGATAAAATGATATAATTAAATAGTTTCTAATCTTTCTTTAATGTTTCGGAATTATAGTGATACATATAAATAAGAAGAAAAGGAGAATGTTAATGCGAGTTCTTATTGTCGAAGATGAAAAAGACTTACAAAATATATTGGTAAAACGATTAAATGCAGAATATTATAGTGTCGATGGATGTGGGAATGGAGAAGATGCTTTGGATTATATAAGCATGGCTACCTACGATTTGATTGTGCTTGACATTATGATTCCCGGAATAGATGGTTTACAAGTATTACAAAGATTACGTGCGGACAATAATACAACTCCTGTCTTGCTTCTTACAGCTAAAGATACAATTGATGATCGCGTAACAGGACTCGACTTAGGTGCGGACGATTATTTAGTAAAGCCCTTTGCTTTTGATGAGCTGTTAGCAAGAATTCGAGTGTTGATGCGAAGAAAAACAGGAAATACATCTAATGTGTTTGAAATCGCTGACCTAGTGGTGGATTGCAATATGCATAAAGTAACAAGAGGAGATCAAGTTATCAATCTTTCCAGTAAAGAATTTGCTATTTTAGAATATATGATTCGTAATAAAGAAGTTGTGTTGACACGAGATAAAATTGAGCAACATGTGTGGAATTACGACTATGAAGGTGGCTCGAATATTATTGATGTTTACGTCCGCTATCTTCGCAAAAAAATTGATAGCCAGTTTGAAACGAAGTTAATTCATACAGTACGAGGAACTGGTTACGTATTGCGAGTAGAATCATGAAAAGACTATCAATAAAAATGAGAGTGACCCTATGGTATACGGGGCTAGTTGTAATTATTATGGCACTCGTGTTAGCTTTTATTTTAACTTCTTCAGATAAAGTTTTGCTTTTTAATATGAAAAATCAATTGAAGAGCACAGTAAAAGAAAGCATTGAAGATATCGAATATAAGCATGGACAGTTAAAGATTGACGATGAATTTGAGGCCTTAGAAGATGGAGTAAATATCATCATTTATAGTAAACAAGGTGAGCTGATGGCAGGACATAATCCAACAACCTTTAATAAAAAGGTATCGCTTAAATCCGATGAAATACAAACCATTAAAGACGGTAATAAGGAATGGATAGTATATGATTTTCTCCATAATGTAGGCGGCGATGAGCAAGTCTGGATTCGTGGCATAATGACCATGAATCAATTATCATCAACCATGAATACGCTTATTGTGGTAACACTCATCTCATTTCCATTACTTATTCTCATTGCGGCAGTGGGAGGATATTTTATTACGCAAAGAGCGTTTCGACCTGTGCAACAAATGAGTGATTCAGCCAGTGAAATTGGTGATGGTAAAGACCTTTCGAAGAGAATTAATTTACAAGGTTCATCGAAAGACGAAATGTATCATTTAGCACAAACCTTTGACAAAATGTTTGAGCGATTGGAGACATCATTCGAAAGTGAAAAACAATTTACATCTGACGCATCTCATGAATTAAGAACACCAACATCTGTTATTATTTCGCAATGCGAATACGCTTTATCGCAGAGGAATAATCCGAAAGAAATGGAAGAATCGTTAGAAGTAATTTTAAGGCAATCGCGTAAAATGTCCGTGTTAATCTCGCAACTCTTATTATTAGCACGAGTTGACCAAGAAAAGCATAATACTTTTCAATTTGAATGTATCAATATGAGTGAATTAACGGAAATCGTTGTAGAAGAGCTTTCATTAATGGTTCAAGAAGCTTCGATTAATATAACAACACATATAGAGGAAGACCTGTTTATTAAAGCAGATCAAACATTGATGATGCGTTTATTAATGAATTTACTAACGAATGCGATTGCTTATAGCAAAGCGAACGGCACTGTGAATATGCAACTGTTCCGAGATGAAACCAACATAATAGGTAAAGTCTCCGATAATGGCATAGGCATCAGCGAGCAACATATTGCGAAAATATGGGACCGCTTCTATCGAGTTGACGCAGCACGAACATCTTCAAACAATGGAAACACAGGTTTAGGATTGTCGATGGTAAAATGGATTATAGAACTACACGGAGGAGAAATTACCGTTGAAAGTGAATTAGGAGAAGGCAGTACTTTTACATTTAAACTACCAATTGAAAACCGAGCATAATGTATGCTCGGTTTTAGCTTTAGAATACAGATTGATTAAAAATCTCTATTCAGTCCTTATTTAAAAGTAAATACAAAAACTCCATTTTGAAAAAAAGCGATCAAAATGGAGTTACTCTTTTTAGCTATATATGAGATTTTATAAAACCATCTACTTAAATCTATTTTCCAAGTATACCATTCAACAATCTGAAATATTCTAATCAGCACAATCACTCATTTAACTAAAAAAATTGGTTAATTGCATAATGCTCTTCTGACTTTCCTTGCAAAAATTAGTGGATCATCAACGTCTTCGATATTAACGTAAATTAAATTTGGATCATCACATAACCACTCATTGTGTATAGACGAAACAATTATTCCTTGTTTAATAATTGTAGCAACAAATTCAGTGACTTCCTTTTGTAAGAGTGCTACCCGCCCTAGACATAATGCCCGTCCAGTTTTATTATCTCGTGATTCGAATGAGAAGGAAGTTGTTACTCTAAAACGTTTCCCCAAGATTGTTGCTTGTATTTCATCTCGATTTATTGTTGCCACGCATTTTCCACCGGCGAATCCTTCTTGGCCGCCGATAATTCTTGCAAACTGTTGACAAATTGATTCCTCATTAATCGCCATACCTTCAATCATCCCCCCTTTTACTGTTAGGTTATGAATGAATACATAGGTCTGAAACGGTAATGAATCTATTCTATTACAAAAAAGATAATGGCAATCTAACGAAAACTGTTAGCTCAATTATTCTTGATCATTTGAATTAACTCGGCTATATATGTTAAGACATTTTTAGAGAGCATAAAAAAGACACCCTAAGGTGCCATCCTCCGACTTGAGAATCATATCTATGTATGGAGAAATTTAGAAAAGAGAAACTTCTAACTATAACTTATAGAGCTCTTATACCATGAATTACTTACATACATATTTCCTTATTTACCGGAAGAATAATCCCCGTTATATTACTTTCTGATCAGTCTCGTTAAAGCCATCCCAATAAATCCAGCACCCATCCCTATTAGCCATCCAGCATGAGTATCACCTAATATAGATCCCACTCCTCCGCCAAGAAACATGCAGCCAACGAATACTAATCCTCCAATTCCCCAATTCGGCCGTTCCATAATTCAATCACATCCCTTCAATAAAACATATGCGATTAACTAGCCTAACTTTCTTGCATGAGATAGTTAATTATTTTGCTTAGGTTTAGCACTTTCAGGGAATTCAAAAGATGCGGAAATTGAGCCATTTGAATGGATTGCAGAAGGTGAATTTAATTTTTTTATATTATAATAACTTAACGAAATCTGTTAGCTCAATTATTCTTGATCATATGAATTGTTACCAGAGTTTAAATAGTGCAGAATTTTTTTGTTATAAGGTGTTTTTCCTTTTCAGCTTGATGGGTATGGGGTGCTACTCCATCGCTATTAAGTTAAGAAACACATTCTTTCCCAAATGTTCAGTTAAAAAATGTCTTAGACTGCATTTAGTTGGTATAACTAGATTCCTCTATTCTAGTTTTCTAAATGTAATACTGGAAAAGATTTAACCTTGTCATTGGAGGGCACATATATTCATGACAATTAATTAAAATAGATCCTGCACTATAAAATAAATTTTTAGATAAACCAGCAAAAAGCCCCTTCAAATTTGAAGGGGCTTTTTAGTATATAGAAATTAGCTTAAATCAAAGATAACATTTCTTGAAAAGGGGGCATTTTTATATTATTCAGGTTTATTGAGGAGCCTTCGTTTGAAGCAACTTTAACCCCATACCAATAAAAATCATTCCAGTTACTTTATTTAGAATCATCCCTACCTTTTGATTTCCTCTTAATTTTTTTGTGACATATGAAGAGAAATAAGCAACAAATAAACACCACAATAATCCAGTGACTGTAAAAGTAATTCCTAAAATGATAAAAGGCATAGGGCCTGAAGCCTTTGTATCTATAAATTGCGGAAGAAACGCAATAAAGAATAAAGAGACTTTTGGATTCGTGAGACTTGTTAAGAGTCCTTGTAAATATATCTTTCTAATGTTCAATTTATTGGATGAGGCTTGGAAAGCTACATTTGTTTTATCAAGTATCATTTTAATCCCTAAATATACAAGATAGATAACACCTATAACCTTAATGGTGTTAAATAACACAATGGATTTTGTAAGTATAATAGATAAACCAAAAGCAACCAATAATGTATGAACTAAAGAACCAGTAATAATACCAAAAACAGAATACACACCTGCTTTTCTACCTTGTGAAATACTTCTTCCCACAATATAGATGGTGTCTGCGCCAGGAATTAGATTTAATAAAATCCCTGTTAGTAAAAACACTTCGTAATTAATAATACCGTACATTCTAGCACCCCTATCTATTTTTTTGGTGCCCTTATTGATATTAAATTAAATAAAAGAAAAAGAAAAGTGTTTTCTATTTATTCAATAAAATTAATGTTTTTTTAATTTACAACCAATAAAACTGATGGAGTGTATCATTCGTATCGCGGACCTAAAACTCACTATTGAATAAGTAAAACCCCAGAAATCCAAAGGTCTCTGGGGTTTCATTATATATTTAGCTCTTTTTGCTTTTTGTTTTGTTTGTGTCTATGCAGCAATTTTCGACTTATGAGAGAAATCAGTAATAAGATCAGTATTAGTACGAAAAGTTGCATAAATGATAAATCAAAATATTTAGCACCTGTAACTATTAAAAGTGTAGAAATCGTACCTTTTACAATGAAAAAAATAATA
The DNA here is from genome assembly GCF_038003645.1 of Bacillus sp. FSL E2-0195. NCBI lineage: Bacteria > Bacillati > Bacillota > Bacilli > Caryophanales > Bacillaceae > Bacillus > Bacillus sp. FSL E2-0195. Next base: position 3,061,875 of record NZ_JBBOPN010000001.1, read on the forward strand.
ATCCATAATCCGCCTTTTTTCCAGTTCATTTTTATTTTACCCTTTCCTACGCTTAAATTCTTAAATGGGACACCTTAATAGAAATCTATTATATTAATAAAAAAGTAAACTTTTTCACAAAAATCATGTCCAATTACATGCGACGATTTCATAATAAATGAAAATGATATTCAGTGTCAATTTTATTGACTATTTGAATATCTATTTATCATCTCAATCTCTTTCTACTTCGTTTCTTATAGGCAATGAACTCTTGTTTTCAAACAAAAACACCTCCATTGAATTTGCACACTAAATATGCGAATTCAAGAGGTGTTTTTTCATGTACCATCAGATAAGATTTCCTGCTTTATTTATTTCTTGATACGTAGCTATTTTCTAGTACACAATAACTGGATCATTAGTGTTCAAACTATCATATACAGTTTTTGCAACATTAGGAAGAAGGTTTACACACCCGCCTGATCCCCCTGTTAAATAAGCATTATTTGCCCAGTCTTTTCGCCAGCCTGCATCATGGAATCCTTGGCCGCTATTTGTGAATGGAACCCAGTAATCTACCTTAACTGCATAATCAGCTTTACCTACTGCGCTGCCTTTCAGCGTGTATGGTGTTCGTTTATATAGAACGTACCACACACCTGGTGATGTATCTTCACTCGTGCTATGTTTACCAGTTACTACATTTGTTGTGACGACTAATTTCCCATCTTTATAAATCCAAATTTGTTGATCTGCAATTGAAACTTCCGCATACGTGTCTCCGATGCCATTATTCGATGTTGTTTCATAACCGATACCTTCCTTCTCCCAACCATTTCCATGGATATTAGAAGCAGATAGCGATTTTTCACCCTTTTCAAAAGCTTGTTGAACTTGTTTTGTTTCTTTTTCAACATCTAGTGCCCAGCCGTAGCCTTGTCCTTTTACTGATATGACCGAACCGGAATGGGTTTTAAAGCTGAAATTTTTATTTAATGTTGATTTAGCATTATTAATTTCAGCAATCTTATTTTTAATGTCGCTCGCATCGATTGTAACTTTCATATCCTTTGACATAGAGGCATTCTGAATTAAATCTTTCGCTTTTAAAGGATACACTTCATTCTGCACTTTATACTCAACAGACTGCCCAAGAAGATTCTGTAGTGCTTTCTCCTCTTTTTTGACAATCGGATCGTCTTCTTTAATAGGCTGTATGTATGTAGACTTCAGATGAATTTCACTTTTATACTTCTGCTTGTCGTAATCTTTCAGTAGACTAGTAACGTCATACTGTTTTCCATCAACGCTCTTCGAAATAACAACTTTTCCTTGTTCAAGCTTCGCCATAGCATCTTGAGGCGCTTTTAATTTTTCATTCATAGAGATGAGCTTTTCTTCTACAAGTTTTTTCATCGTTTCACTACGATACTGATCCGCCTTTTCCGGTAGCACTGAATATTTTTTTTCCTTTGAGGAAGGGAAAAATGTCCACTGGCTTTTTAATAGTTTCTTAACTTGAGGCAAATCTTTTTCCGTAAGTTCCGTTTTTGTATCTTTTTCATCTAAAATTTGTTGTTGATCAACATAGACTTTGTTTTCTAGTCCAGATGTTTTTAATTTCTGTATTGCCTGATCAGCGTTCAGACCACCGACTTTTGTGTCATTAATCGTAACATTTGAATTGAAGTGAGTTGTCTGATAATAACTCATTCCTCCAATGAGAAGTACAATTACACCAACACCCGCTGCAATAAGCTTCCAATTTGTAAAACGTTTGCTTGATCTTACTCGTTTTCTCTCAACTTCTTCAACTGATTCATTTATTGGATTATTGTTCATCAATCTTTCCCCCGTATACATTAACGTCAATCGATTTTAAACTAAAACCATTGACTAGTGTACCTTATTTTTCCTAAAATTTCATTATTTTTAAAAAGATTTTATCGCATTTAATTAATTAAATTCGGGTTTTTCAATAGTACGATACATTGAATAACCCTTTACAAGTAATAAACTGAAACTTTAATCAACTGTTACACCAAGGGATTTAGCTAAATCTCTTGTGAAAGCTTTTTCTCTTTACGTAAAATACGAAGTATGTTCTCCATTTTTATGAACATCACCCCTAATTTTGCCAAAAACTTTTACATTATTAGTTTATATAATTCTGTTATTAATGTTAATTTTTTTTACATTTCAAAAAAATAAACGATAATCCTTCTACATCTTAGATAGAAAGAATACCGTTTTTTCGTTTAGAGTATTTGTATATACTTCCAAATATTAAGACGCTAGCATGGATGATGCCCCCAGGTATGAGAATCTAAAGTATTTGAATAAGAAACTTTACTCCGTTCGTTATAGTTATTTACATCATAATATAATTATATATATTTCTATCTTAAGGACTGAAAATAGCTATTTAAAAATATAGTTGCTAATTTTATTTCAATCTTCCTTGCACCCAAGTAGCAATATCATTTATAACATACTCAGGGATATTAGCAGGACTATAATATTCATCCGATTTACTTAATTCTCCATCTTCTTCTGTAAAGAAGTGATTTAACTTTGGATATAGTCGATAATCAACGTTATCTCGCCCTTTTAATTGTTCTTTCCAAAAGGGAATTTCAATTTTTGAAGGAACTCGATAGTCTCTTTCTCCTTGAAGAATAAGAAGCGGTGTTTTTTGTTCTTTTGACATTTCTGCTGCTTTAATTTTACGGATTGAATCCCAATATACTGGTGGTCCTAAAGAAAAATCCTTTGGAGGATTCTGACTAGAGAAATTAGGATCCTTTAATAATTCAAATTGCGATTTGTAAAATTTATATTCTTCTGGTTTCATTTCTCCAATAGAAAGACGATACTCAAATTGATCTAAAACATTGTCTATGAATGCCTTGGCCGCCCCTCCCATCACAATTGCCCCAGCAATATTTTGATTTTGATTTTTTTCAATTATCCTCGGAATCATCATTCCACCTTGACTATGACCAAGAATATAAATTTGATTCTTATCTATCATAGGTTCATTTTGAAGAAAATGAGTCACCAAAAGAGCATCATCTGTTGTCTCTTTATCAACTGTATAAAAAGGACTAAGTTCTGTTTTCAATCCATGTTCATAGGTTCGTTTATTATAGCGAAGGACAGCAATTCCTTTCGAAGCAAGACCTTCAGCTAGATCGCGAAATGGTTTTAAAGCATACGTTGCTGAATCCTGATCGACTGCTCCAGCTCCATGAACAAGAATAACCGCTGGAAAAGGGCCCTTTCCCTTTGGAACAGATAATGTTCCTGGTAATGGAAATGCACCACTTCCAACTACTACTTCTTTATCAATAAATGATTCAGGTTTACTATATGATGGCCGATCTGCAACAGGACTAAACGACATACTGAGTTGAAAATCATCTATTTTTCCAGATGGATCTAGTTTAATTAATAAAGGTACTGTAAATTGTTCAAAAACTAATTTAATCTCAACATTTGTATGAACAGAATTCGTCTCTTTTTGTGTCACCTCTCCAATTCCCATAAAAGAACCTGCTGGTAATTTCGTAGGAAGTTCCTCCCAATAGTTCTTCAGCCATTTTTCAGATATTATTTTCTGTAATGATCGAGAAGTTAAATCAAATGCAGATTTATAATCTTCAGTATGCATAGAACGGATAAATGAAAGAGCAGTAGATATAACAGGATTTTCATCGTCAATATTGTCTATTTTTTTTATATTTGTGTTTGTTTCCTTTAATTTCGATTTAATTTGGTGGTTGAACGGATTATTATATGTATTTTGATATAAACTTGTTTTCAATACGTCCTTATTCCGTCCCTCATACAAGTTTGAATAATCCTCGAAATTTTTAGGTGAAATTACTTCCTCCGCATATGAAACCGAAGGAATGGTTATTGCACACATTGCACCGACAAGTAATAACTTACTCCCTATTCTTTTTTTCGTGCTCATATTTATTAATTCTCCCTTCACAATTAAAATTTTTAATACAGCATGCCTAGTACTATAAGGAAATAGAAATTTTACAGGCGATTAATAATCTATTTTACAATCCCCTCTAACGGGTTAAAAAGCTATTATAAACAAACTTTAATATAAAATGCCTTCTCCCTCTTTTTCCACATGTATGTTAACTCTAGAAATTACTTCTTTTCTTTAAAACACTCTTTTTACTGGTTTATTTTTCATATATAAGTCGTACCTGTTTCCCCCTTCGTGCTACTTTATATTTTTATCATATACAATGAAAATCTCTTTTTCCTTACCTATTCCTTACAAATCCCTTACATTCGAAATCGCTTTTATAATAGTGCTGTATGAACCTCTGTGCCTGAAAGCGCAAAAAAAAGAAACACCAATGTTATTTGCTTTGGTGCTTCTTTTTCACGCTTTAAATTTTGATTATTTTTCTTGCTATGTAACACAAATTACATTGTGCTGTCTGGAACACTCCTAACGTTGTTAAAATCACTTGTTTCAATAGTAAAATTTATACTAGAGGGTACTCATATCCAACAGTTTAAGAAAAAGAAACGCCTCAAAACAAAAAATGAGCTGACTTCTCAAAATAACTAAATGTAGAGACAGAAAATTTTCATTTAAGGGTGACTTCAAAACCATTAACTTAAGAAACGGATATTCTCCAGAACGAAAAATAAGAAGGATTCTTTCAAAATACTAGCTTGATGTACATTAATTGGCACCATAATATGATTGAATTAAACTCATTACAAACAGCTAAGAAAGTGATTGCTGGAATAGAAGTTATGCTTATAATCAAAAAAGGACAAACTCCCCAAGGGGAAAAGTTTGTCCAATACCATAATCGCTCTGGTTTAATAATATTTAATTCAGTTCCGCTAGGAATTTTTCATTCTTTTTTCATATCCCACTATTTTTGCATCAGAACTAACAATAGTAAATTAGAATAACGACTTAATACTCGCTAGGACAGTAAGGATACCTATAACAATAACAAATACATTGCTCATCTTCCCTCTATATTTAGCTAGTACAGGCACTTTACGAATTGCATACATTGGTAATAGACATAAGATAGCCGCAACTAACGGACCGCTAAGGGCATCAATGATTCCAAGAATACTTGGATTTGTATAAGCAACATACCAGCATGTTAATACGACAAAAGTAAGAATCATTGTCTTAACTGTTTTTTCTCCTATATCTTTCCCACGTTTTTTACCGGACTTGATAATCATGTCACGCATTACCTCATACGCCCCTATATAATGGCCAAGGAAAGACTTTGTAATAGCCACAAATGCAATGATAGGAGCCGCAATAGTGATTACTGGTGAATTAAGCTCATTAGCAAGATATGATAGGATTGACAAGTTCTGTTCTTTTGCCACCTTAAGATCATCTGGAGTCAAACTTAAAGTACTGCTCCAAACAAAGAACATAACAACAGCGAATGTCATGATATAACAAACTTTTTGTATTTGAGCACACTTGGCATCAGTAGCATCTATTCCATACGTAGCTCTCTGTTTCATAACGAATGACGAAATCATAGGAGAATGATTAAACGAGAATACGATGATTGGTAGTATCATCCATATTGTTCCAAAATATCCCGTTCCAGTTGAAGCAGTAGAAACACTTGAAAAACTTAGCATTGACGTATTCCACTGTGGAATTAAAGATATTGCGATAAAAAGTAGAGAAACAATGAAAGGATATACTAGCATGCTCATTATCTTTACAGTAATATCTTGACCAAAATTTAGTATAGCGATAAGACCGAGTACTAATACAAGCGATAAAATGGCCCTTGGAGGCTCCTGCATGTGCAATTGATGCACGATAAAACTACTTGCAGTATTTGTAAGTGCAACCGAATACATCAGCACGATCGTATAAATTGAGACGAAATATACTATGTTAAAAATGATACTTGCCTTATTTCCGAAATACTCTCTTATAGTACCCGTAATCCCCTCATCAGCAGAATTAGAAGCGTATATCATTTTAGCAAGCGCCCTATGTGAGTAATACATAACTGGATATGCAAGTATGGTAATTAACAGTAATGATAATAAACCACCTGAACCTGCATTAATAGGTAAGAAGAGTACTCCTGCTCCAATTGCTGTTCCAAAAAGACTCAATGCCCAGGTAGTATCCTGTTTATGCCACTTTTTAGGGTCTGGATATTTCTCATTTTTTACTGCAGTATTATCAGCTTGAAATTCTATGTTTTTTGCAGTATTCCCATTCATATAATAATTCCTCCTAGTTTCCTATTCTTACTTCTCTATTTAAGGCATCGGAATATAGACCGTTCTTGAAAAATGAATTGCTTATAAAGTGCGCCACATCGTATATCCTTCTTCTAAGTTAATCAAAATCAAAAAATTAGCGAAGCATCAATCTGACGGGGTTGTTACAACTTGCAAAATATTCCAATTGTATAGTAGTATATTTTATTAGTAATTCCCCCAATATACAGACATCCTTAGGCGAACAATAGAGAATAGATTGTTAACTATTTCACAATATACCCGATGATTGTTCATTGATTTGATTGTTTCTCTCCAAAGATTTTATTTTTAATGGCAATCCCTGTAGGTGTTGCTGCAATTCCACCTAAACCTGTCTCTCTTAATTCGCGAGGCATCTGTCTTCCAACTCTATACATCGCTTCAATAACTTCGTCAGCATTGATGATATTGTTTACGCCGGCTAATGCGATGTCCGCTGCTGCTAAAGCATTTGCCGTTCCAATGGCGTTTCTCTTTACACAAGGAATTTCTACCAAACCAGCGACCGGATCACAAACTAAACCGAGTAAATTTTGTAATGCAATCGAAAAAGCTACAGAAGATTGCTGTGGCGTTCCACCTGCAGCTTCTACCGCAGCTGCAGCCGCCATCGCTGAGGCACTGCCTACTTCAGCTTGACATCCTCCGTACGCTCCTGAAATACAAGCGTTGTTTGCGACTATCGTTCCAAATAACGCTGAAGTAAATAGAAAATGAATCATATCTTCATGACTTAACTGCAACGTATCTTTAATACTAAATAGGACTCCCGGAATCGTCCCACTCGCACCTGCTGTTGGAGTTGCACAAATAGCTCCTAATGCAGCATTTACTTCATTAACACCGATAGCACTTTGGATCCCTAACACCATCAAATCTCCAGAAAGGGTTTTCCTATTTTCTCGATAGTTTTTAATTTTAACAGCATCACCTCCGGTTAAACCAGTTGGAGAAAATACACCGTCGCCCTCGATACTTTTATTTATAGCATTTTGCATAGTCGCTAAATTTCGTTCCATTTTACTCCAAACTTCTTCATAAGTAGATTTAGTTTGTTCAATTTCCTGTTCAATTGCTAATTCATAAATTGTCTTTTGGCTTTTATTAGCTGCATCCACAATTTCTTTTATGGCCATATACATATTTTTTCACTCCCTAATGTAACTAAAGAATAATGAGCTTAGCTATATTGCTTAAATTTCCTAATTCCTCCTGGAGATTACCAGGCAATAGCGAATCCAATGCGAATGCATATAAATATTTCCTATTTCCTTCTAAACTATGAAAGTTATTAATTTCTACATCATATTGTTTAAAGATCCTGCGTAAAACAAATTCAAAGTCAGCTCTTTCGGAAATTGCAATAATGACTGGCAATGGCCCCTGCAGATCTAAACTAAATCCGTCAATTTCAACATGTTTGATTTCAATTAATCCACCGCCGACAGAAATACCCATCGTTCTAATACTTCGACTTTCATCCTCTAAATATACATCTGCCGTATTTGGATGATCAGCAGGACTATCACCCGCTTTTTCAATAAAGGTAATGTCGATTCCTTTAGATTCTGCTATTTTAATAGCATCTGGCACTTCGCTGTCATCGGCTGCAAATCCTAGTATCCCAGCAATAATCGCAAAATCAGTTCCATGTCCTTTATGGGTTTCAGCAAATGATTCATAATACCTTACCACGACTTTTTTTGGAAGACCTTGAAATAATTTATTGGCTACTGTTCCAATAGCCAAAGCACCTGCAGTATGTGAACTTGAAGGACCTATCATTATGGGCCCAATCACATCAAAACAACTTTTGTATTTAACAACCTTTTTTTCTTTAATAGATGCTACATTCATGTTCATATAAGCACCCCCATAATTTATTATTTTTAATTGCAGTTGAATCTAAGTTACTAAAATGACTGATTCAAAACAAGACCTTATTGAAGGCGCTTTCATTCTCGTGTCAAATACACTTTTCCTTTTGATCACATACCTTTCTTAGAGTAATCATGTCAGTATGTCCAAATTTAAACGGTTATTTACAATGTCATTAGGATTTTTGCAAAAAAACTAGGTTTGATACTTTCTCTAGAGGTAATAAATTCTTTCTCGACGCCCTCATTATAGCTTGTATATTTATGAGTACAATATTTTTTTATTTTTAGAAAGATTGAATAAACAGAATCTTGAATGGGTAATAGATTACACTTAGCATGTAGCAATTGTGTCCTTTGTTTGAAGCTGTATTAGTTAGTAGAAAAGCAAAAATAACACAGAGTTCCTTTCATTAACACATTGATTATATTGGAAAATCATTATAATGATACTTATATTATCCTTTGTTGAAACATTTAATTTTGGACATGAAAGCTGTTGCAATAAATGATTAATATAGATAGCAAGTAATAAATTAGTGAACTATAAAATCATTTTTGAATATTAATCATTATTTTTGCATTAAAATTCATTTTTCAGAAAAAAGGAACTTCTTTTTTTATAATCTTAATTTAAAGTAATATTTTGGTAATATCCAACAATTTACACCATCCCCTTTACAGTTATGGAAACCCTAATTAGATTTAAAAAGAGAGAAGAGCTCATCGATGCTCCTCTCTCTTTTTTATTTACTTAAGATTACTATTCAAATTGCTTATTGCATCTTTAAGCTGACTTTTAAATTATAAACTTTAATTTCCATACTTCTTTACAAGCCGATAAATGAAAAAAGTATATGTTCCTTCAAAATTAAGTTATAAAAGAGTTATGTTTTCCTGTAACATATTATTCATCCTTCTATTCACAGACAGTACGCTTCCACACTAAATAAAATCTCTCCGTAAACGTCCAATAGCTCTAAAATATACAAATATTGAAGAATATGAAAAAAACACTCTTATGAGTGCCCTTCTTAGCAACTAAGTCCGCTGCAACTATTATCATTACCCCGATGAATTTTGCCTGTAAGAGGAAATTTTAAGTTCATATTTAATTATTAAAATAAACCGCACCAAAGTTTTCATTAAATCTTTTACACCAAACAGAAACCGAACCATATTCACTTACATCTATCCCTTCAGGAATTTCGTAGTTTTGGTCTCCTTTATTTCCCTTTAATTTTCCTAATTCAATATACTGATAGTTTTTCACGTCTTCATTATTTTTCAAACGATTTGTAGGAACTAATACAACTCGTACATCTGGCCCATTAGATGTTGCAAAATCAGAAAGTCGTAAAACACGTTTTCCATCCGCTAATTGGTAAATTTTTGCCGTTCCAGTTGTTTCATGGACACCGTTTTGAAACTGACCTTCCCTTATTACTCGATCACTTTGTTGCCTTACTTCAGTTGATTGTATCTCTGCTTGTGGCAATGATTCATTTACGTGCTTATCAATAAATAATTTCTCTGGTCGGAACAATGACCATAAAATCCCCAATACAATTATCAAACCACCTATAAGCCATACATATTTTCTTTTCATAAAGTAAAAAACCTCCTGTAACATACTGTGTAGTAGTATGTTAACAAGAAGGTCTTTCATTTTTCTAACGTAAATGTTACAAAAGTCTTTCAGCCGTCTTATTTTTTTACTGATGTGATGGGAAGAGTGAACCAAAATTCACTTCCCTGCTTACCATCTGCGCGATTCCTTACACCAATTTCCCCTTTGTGCATTTCAATCAATGATTTTGCAATAGCTAATCCAAGTCCGGAACCTCCAGATTGTGAACTTCTTGATCGATCTGTTCTAAAAAAACGTTCAAATACGCGTAATTGATCATTTGGAGAAATTCCCATTCCTTCATCCCGCAAAGTGAATTGGACCTGTTGAGTTGGTTTATTTTCCACTACAGTCAATTCAATTGTTCCAGAGATAGGAGAATATCGAATTGCATTATGTAATAAATTACCTATGACCCTTTCTATTTTACAAGGCATAATCAAAAGTCGAGGTAATGTATCAGGGACATCCAATTGCACATGAATTTGTTTGTCTCCTAATAAGACAGAATGTGACTCTAATACATCTAATAGAACTTTATCTAAATGTGTGAAACTTGGATGAAAATCTACTTGCTCAAACTCTAACTTTGAAAGATCAAATAAGTCGTTAATTAATCCATTTAATCTTTCTATTTCTTTTAAAACCGTTGCTAAGTATTGCTTTTTCATTTCAGGATCTTCAATCAGGTTATCTTGTAATGCTTCTATCATCATTTGCATGCTAGTCATAGGTGTTCGTAAGTCGTGTGAGATATTGGTAATTAGCTCCTTACGAGAGTTTTCCTGTTCCTCTAACTTAGTAAACCCTTCTTCTAATTTTTTTGCCATCTGTTGAAAGGCTGTTGCCAATTCTTTAAACTCACGTGGTTCTTGCCCAATTATATACATCGTTTCAAAGTGTCTATCACTAAATTGTTTCGTCAATTTTATTAAATTTTGTATAGATCTCATGATAGGACGTGTCATTAACCAATAAATAAACGTTGAAATAATGAATGCCACAAATGCAATTACTGTTAATAACCGCGTTTGTTCCGGTTCAAGTAACATTTTCGTATCACTATACCATATAGCAATTACCATAATACTAGTACTTAATAGATTCATGAGTAACAATTGAATACGTAATCTCATGTTTCATTTCCTCCATTTGGCTCAAAGCGATATCCTATACCCCAAACCGTATGAATCCAACGATTCTTTATCGTATGCTTCTCGAGCTTTTCACGTAAACGACTCACTAACACGGTAACTGTGTTTGATGCTCCTTCATGTCCAAAATCCCAAATTAATTCAAGAAGCTGCGAGCGAGAAAATACTTGTTTTGGATGCTTTGCCATGAGATAAAGTACCTCAAACTCTTTCACCGTTAACTCCACTTCCTTATTACAAACAAGTACATATCTTGTCTTTGGATATATTTTTAAATCTGGAAACTCTATCACTTCCAATAAGGATTCTTTTGCTTGTATTTGTACATGGCTTCCTCTTCTTAGTATAATTTGAACCCTTAATACTAATTCACGAGGGGAAAATGGCTTTGTTAAATAATCATCTGCCCCCATTGTTAAGCCTAAAATTCGATCCCTTTCCTCTCCCTTAGCAGTTAACATAATAATAGGGACATTTGATTGTTGACGAATTTCCTCGCATAATTCCCATCCATCTTTTTTTGGCATCATCAAATCTAATATAATTAAATCTGGTTGATGTGTAAGAAATAAATCCCAACCTTCTTTACCATTTACAGCGGTATAAACTTCATATTCTTCTCTTTCTAAATACCGTTTGCATACTTCTCGAATATTTTCTTCATCTTCTACGATTAAAATTCTTTTCTTCATATACTATCCTCACTTCTTTTTCACCAATAACAAAAAATTTATTTTTTCTATTATCCAATAAAAATATCTTTATAGGTAAAGATATAAAAACTAATCACATAAATAAATCAGAATTCCACATTTCACCCTCGAAACGAATGAAAATTCGGAAAATAAATCATGTAATACAGATAGTAATCTTAACATTTGATTACTTATATGACTAGATAAGTATTTAAAATAGTAGTTTCTAAATTATATAAATTAAAAGGAATGAGTCCGATTCACCATCGAACTCATTCCTTATTAGTAACCTAAATTATTGTATCTAACTTTTCGGATTCAATTCATTTCCAGTTCTCTTTCCAAACTTAGCAACAGAACTGTTACCTATTACTGAACTCTTGATAGATTCCATGCTATAGTATCAGTCCCATTCTCTCCATTACCATATTTCATATAATCGATTAAATATCCTACCTTTAACTTATTACCATTAGATAGTATGTTCCATTGCTTATGGTGTCCAGTGAAATTCTTTGGATATGCATGATTAAATTTAAAAGTACTTGCGTTCTGTTTTTGATCTAAATGGATATAACTATCTTGAAGTTTTAAATATGCATAATCTGAATAAATAGGATTTTGAAATTTAATTAATACCTCTTCATCCTTTTTAATTGGTTTTCCAGGTTTAGGTTGACCTACTCTTTCAATAATTACATTCACTTTTTCATCGCTAGATTTTTCAGCCCAAAGATACTCCCATTTATTCCCTGCATGATGACTTCCCAAATAAGCTGTATTTCCATATGAAGCCACGGTATAAGGAACTCCTTCTGTAACAAATTCACCTGAATTATCTACTACATAATCTTCAAATTCTTTATTAGCTTTAATTTCAGTATCAATCTTTTGTGTAGGCGTTAGATTGTGTGCGTCATTGATTTCAAATGTAACTTTTCTGTGCGCAGCAATTTCAGATTTAATAGGGTGTATATTTTCTCTAGACTCATATGTAAATCCATTTTCACGTTTAACCAGTGTTACTGTTTGTGACGGAGCATTCCATTTCTTACTATAAGTAGTAGGAATATCTTTACTCCCTCCAAATAAACCAGGTAAAATTGTTGCCCTAATCTTTTGCGTCACAGAATCATAACTACCTTCTACTAATGTTGGTTGCTGTAGCTTTGCAAAAGCTCCGTGTACAGAGTCTTTATGTAAATAACCGCGATCTCCCTGTCCCGCTTTTAAATCGTTCAATGCATCAGTTCCATTATTAGCTGAAACCACTGATACGTTATTAGTACTTTTAGCCTTGTTTACAATATGATTTACTTTTTTCGTATCTATATTTACCTGTTGAAAAACTTCGTTATAGGATAAAACTGGCTTATCAGCAAGAGATTTGTCTTTAGGAGTATATACCCTAAACTTTGGTATATTTCCTATATCTGTTTCTAATTGTTCAGTAGCTGCATTTACTCTAGACTCATATCTCCCTGAATCCCCCAAATGCATAATTTCTTCACCTTTTTCAATAGATAAATCCATTGTACTTGTAGGTAAAACTTCAATCGAAAGAAGTTCCCCTTGTTCAACAGCTTTCAATTCATCCAAAGATAAGACAATATTCGCATCTGCTTGTCCTTCTAAACTGTCAATTACTACTTCTGTTTTATTCCGTCCACCTTTTTCTGTACTTAAATAGTTTGCTTTATAACGATCTTGTGTTGCCTTTACAGTATTAATAATTTTGTTTCCTAAACGAATATTAAAATGAGGCGAAACATTTTCAGCGGATGCTGTTCCTACATTCTTATATTCCAAATGTACCCGTAATTTTGCTGCGTTCGCTGTATCCACAGTTGTTGCAGTAGACCAATCAAAATTATTTGTATAACTCTCCGTTTCCGTAGTTGTTTTTGAATATCCGTATCCCACATTTGCTGAAACACTTCCGGAAGGAACAGGACCGGCTGCTGAGCCTTCTGCACCACCTGAACCACTTAAACCTACATTAAATGAATGTTGTGTAGATACACTTTTTTCCCATCCTCTACTAACTGATCCACCATTATTATCCGTAATGGTTGCAATAGGAATTACTTCAATTCGTTTGACACCAATTTGCAAATTCGGCATGTTGGCAACTATCGGATTGAAATTAGTATCAGAATCGTTGTTATAATTCTCAACCTCATACATATCAGTAAAAGGATCACCATCCGTATTTGCATTCATAGGATTCGATATAAATTTTGGTTTCCCTTTATCCTTCTCGGGATCCCATGCTTTCGCTTCATTTTTTCCAGTTTGTGAATTGAATTCAATTTTATATCCATTAATCTCTAAGTCGTTGGAAATACCATCTTTATCCCAATCGTTGTTTGCCATTTCAATGTTTTGTGTAATGAGTGAACCTATTTCCCCATCAGATCCGAGCGTGAAATTCTTATCTTCTTTTTTTACATTTGCATTCTCTTTGAATATTTCAACTGTACCTCCTGGATTCGGTTGTTTTACATCTGCTAAAGCAGGAGATGCTAAAGTCAGTGCCATCGATACACTACCTAATACACTAATTGCTGGCTTCAATTGTTTCATTGTTATTTTTCCTCCTTGGTTTCTAGGTCCATTAGAACACCTACTAGTAAGATTAATTTCATCATATATAACAAATCTTTCTTTTCTCTCTCATAACTGTTAAAAAAGTCTCTCGTAAATATTACAAAACACTTACAGAGTTTTCAAAAGCCATAAAATCTATATGAAACATCAAAAAGCCGTAATATGAAGAATCGATTACAATATATACAAAAAAGCAGCTAGCCAAAGCTAACTGCTCACTAACTTATAAAATTTCAGTAAAAGAATGTATTAATTTTGAAGTGTGCAAATTGGGAGAGTGACTTCAACTATAGTCCCCTTATTCACATCACTCTCAATAAATACCTTCCCCTGGTGTGTTTCAATAATTTTATAACAGACCATTAATCCTAAGCCGATTCCCTCTTCCTTAATACTGTAAAAAGGTTCTCCTAAATATGGTATACGTTCTTTTGGAATCCCACATCCTTGATCGATAAAGCGAATCCTTATTTGATTATTATCAAGTTTATCAAATTGAATCAAAATTTCTCCTCCTGTTGGCATGGATTCAATTGCATTTTTTAAAATATTAACAAATACTTGTTTTAATTGATTTCCTTCGCATGGAATCAATGGAATATCAGGTGTAAAATCGATTCTAATTTGTATATTATTCATCATTGCTTGAGGTTGCAGTAGCGTCAAAACTTGATCCATTAGCACACCAATATCATTAGGTTGTATCTTTACCACCTGTGGTTTGGCTACCGCCATAAATTCATTAGTAATACTTTCTATACGCTCAATCTCTGATGATACTATATTTATATAACCCCGATTATTCTCAGTTTCCGTTGATTTTAGTAATTGCATAAACCCTTTCATTGCGGTTAATGGATTATTAATTTCATGAGCCATTGCAGTCGCTAATTGTCCTACGACAGCAAGTTTTTCAGATTTCCGTAGTAATTCTTCTGTTTTTAGCCGTTCAGTGATATCACGAGAAATACTTAGGAAAACTTTTTTACCATTTAAGTTAAAAACACGGACACTAAACTCAGTTGTTATTATTTTTCCTGTTGGAAAAACATATTCATCTTGCAAAGTGAAGGAAGTTTGTCCCTCTCTAATTCTTTTTAACAACCTTACAATCATTTTAGAATCTTGTGGTACTACATTTGGAAATGGTAACGAGAGCAGCTCTTCTCTACTATATCCAAATCTTTTACAACCAACAGGGTTTACCTCAATGAATCGACTTGGAACATGATTTTCATTCAGCTCTACTACATATACTGCATCAGTTGCTTGTTCGATTAGTGCACGGTACTTCATTTCACTATCTTTTAATTGTTGGTGTAATCGATGTCGTTCTCTTTCTGCTTGTTTTCTTTCAGAGATGTCTCTACATATTGCAGATAAAGCTAACACATTTCCTCTTACGTCTAGTATAGGAGAAACTGTCAGACTGACATCAAGAAGACTTCCATCGTTACGTCGTCTAACAGTTTCTAATCTAGTAACTACGGATTCTTTCGTTAGAATTTTCTGAATATTTCCAAGTGATTCTTCCATTAAGAAATCTGGTACACAGGGTAATCTCTTACCTATGATTTCTTGTAATGACCATCCAAATATCTTTTCATAAGCTTTATTTGCTTGTAAAATATGCCCTTCTCGATCAGAAATGGTAATAGCATCTACATTATGCTTTATAAATGATTCTAGTAATTCTTTGGTAGCTCTTAATTCTGATTCTACCTTTTTCCTTTCGGTTATATCGACTATAGAACCAACAACTTCCATAACTTGTCCATTTCGTTTAATCGGCCTAAGTGCAATAAGAATAATCGTTTTATCATCTGGCCAGGGTAATTCGAATATATTTTCTTTCCCTTCCCATGCCTGAAGATAATACTTCATCAATTGTGGAACTAAATGTGGTGGAACAATAGAAGCATCAATAGTCCGTAAGCTTTTCCCTACCACCTGTTCAGAATAAAATCCTTTTTGATAATAAAACTGTCCATCACATAAAGTGTGTATAAAGTGCTTACCCACTTTTTTAAATTTAAAAATCCCTCCTTGAAGCTCATGTACGGTATCTGTGAGTTCTTGCTTGGATTTTTTTAATTCCCGATTCATTTTAGATAAGTCCTGTGTTAAATAATATAATCTCTGGTAGGCTTCCATAAGAAATAGCCCAATTAAAAGCCCTAAAGCTATATATAATAAGCCTCCAGTGTAAAGTAACTTAGTATTAAAGAATACACCAACTAACCACTTTATTCCAACAAAAACAGAAAAATATAAAGATGCACTTTTAAAAGGATGAAGGTTTTTAAAATATGTTTTAAAAGTAACAAATAGGATACCCAAACCTAAATAAGCAATCACAGGAGGTTCCCAGTAACCTCCAATGTAAAAGATACGCATGATAATAATGCTAATTAATGTAATCCAACCAGCAATGCGACCAAAGTAAATAAAAGATAAAATAAGAGGAACAACTCGAAGATCGTAGGAAAATCCCATGTATGGAAAAGAAAAGAGCATCAAAGTAACTGCAATAATCCCTCCATAGAATTTTTCGAAATATCGCCTGGAATGAATCAAAAACACTTGAATAAATATCGCTGCGCTAACTAATAAAGAAAAAATAGAAAGATTGATGAAATAGTCTTTAATAATCATGTAATGTCCCTCCTTGCATTAAAGATATATTCGACAAAAAAACAGAAAATCCTACAAATAGTACAAACAGTTCAGGTGTAAAAAATATAATTCCCTACATGACAGTACATGTAAATAGTATCATATTGATTCAAATCGAAAACCAGGGAATCTTCCATTTGAACCTTCAAACACCCCAAAAATAAGGTGTTTATTCTCTCTTTTTATTTAAATGTTATGTACAAAAAAACGTAGGAATATTTAATTCCTATGTTTTTTATAAATTAATCAATTCCTTCACTATTACAATTCTTCAAATTCCTCAATTTCGGCTTTTCGCTTTAAAAATATTGCAATATCTTTATTACAAGTTGCTCTTTTAATGTATTTGCAATCTTTTGGTTAAGCCATACACATAAAGCAACCAGCACCTTGATTCAATATTCACTTTTTTACTGTACAAATTCTTTTGCTTTAGCTAGGTGTTCTAGGAAATAAGGAGCCTTATGCCGTTCAATTTTTCACTTAACTTGGTGTCTAGTTTAGTGTACCATCCCCATGCCCATCAACTTAAGAAAATAGATTCACCCCAAAACGAAAAAATGAGCTTTTCTGTTAAAAGTTAGCACAAAATTTCGTTCTGGGGGTATTTGTTTTTCTTAGCTTGATAGCGATGTGTACCATCCCCAATTAATGCATTTTTTTGGGTTCAGTTCATTATATTTTCTACTTTGTCTTTATACACAACATATTCTTTCCCATCCACTACTACTACCACCGCAAATTCATCATTTGGATTGAATGAAAGCCAGTCAGCCCACATGCTTGTATTAGCACCTCCACTCCACATATGATGAACAGTGTTTTTAGTTAAATTCATAACTTTATAAGACGCATTTGGTGCATTTGTTCCAGTCTTTATTTCAAAAGTGTATGCGTTATGGATTTTTTTATAAAAGTAAAAAACGTTTGATGGACGAAGTAGATTCATAAAATCCTGTTCTTTCTTCTCTGCAATTTTTATGCCTTCTAGTAATGTGACAACATCTGTTCTTAATGTTTTCCAACTATCTTTAGCTGAATTCAAGTTAGGCTTTAAAAATTTATATCTATTTTGATCAGCTTTTTCATCAGCTTTATCAATATGCCCCAGTACGCCCAAATATTGAGAGTCTAAATCATCCCATTGTGTGGACATATAAGTAAGAGCAGTAATAGCACTATCAATCGTACTATGCATATCGCTAATATTATGAAATGCAACTCCGACTACACGATTTAATGTAATTTTATAATCAACAGTTTTACGTAATTCTGCTAAAGCAGGCTCTAATCGACCTAAATTATCTCTAGCAGTACCTATCATTATGCCACCAGAAATAAGCGTGGGGATAAAAGGTATTTTCACCATTATTAATCCATCAGATTCTAATTTCTTATAATAGTTTACTTGTCCTAAAACTTCATCTAAACGCTTTTGATCAGTCTCCACATCAGCTCCTTGGTTTTTTAAAATCGATTGCAAGGTCTCTTTATGGCTTCCAAATACTCTAACATCTTCTCCAATAGCGTTTTTAAATTTAGTTAATTCTTCTATTAATGCTTTTGCAGACTTTTGGTTTCGTTGAATTCCCCCCCTTAAATCAGTAATCCCCTTTTTTAAAGTATCCCCATTTCCATTATTGATCGCCTCTACTAATGTTTCATAATAATTTTCAAACTTTGTATCGTATTCAATAATGCCGGTCAATGTATCTAAAAGCTGTTTTTTTACTTTTGTATTCCATGTAACAGCATGTGCTCTTGCATTCTTTTGATCCAGTACAATTTTACTAGGTAAATCTGCATACCCATTAATAGAAATTCCTTCAAAACTCACATCCGGATTATTAATTAGCAAATAAGAATATTCATTCATAGCTTTTGCAAATAACCCAGCATCTTGTACAGTTTTTTTCATCTTTTCTTCATTTGCTGAAAGAGACATATCTCCAGTGTTCGTTTGTTCAGTTTCAATTGCAAAGGTTGCTACTGGTGTGACTGCATAGGTAGTTGTCATAATTAAAAATGCTGATACAGCCAGTATTTTATAAGGTTTTTTTTTCATCTTTTCTTATTCCTCCTGTATAGAGTATGATTTCAAGTCCTATTCTTATTAAAAGACGATGTAGTTGCATAGATTCGATATTATTAAGCGAATCTATATAAACTGTCCCCTATTAATCGATTCTGTTACAAATTTTTAAAAACAAGTAAACTACATGGCTATCTTTTTATTTGGATAAAACTTATATATAAGTGAAAGGCGAAGTCTTTAATGAGACTCCGCCTTTTTAATATATAAGGATTTATTAATTATCGCTTTACTGTTTAACAGTGTAATCATAGACTCTCTATGTTATGGTTCACTTTGCAACAGAATTAATATTTCCCTATTTTTGTGGAGTAACAGTTTCCACTTTTAATTCCTTTATCCCTTCTTTTAATGTAACAGCATCTGTTCTTAATGTTTTCCAACTGTCTTTCGCTGCATTTAAATTAGGTTTTAAGAATTTAAATTTATTTTGATCCGCTTTTTGAGCTGCATTCTCAATATGCCCTAGAACGCCCGAATATTGAGAATCTAAATCATGCCACTGCGTGGACATATAAGTAAGAGCGTTAATAGCATCATCAAGTGCCTTGTGCATTTCATTAATATTACTATAAGCAACTCCAACTACGCGATTTAATGTTACTTTATAATCCACGGTCTGACGTAATTCTGCTAATAAAGGCTCTAACTTACCTAAATTATCTCTTGCTACTCCCACTATAATACCGCCAATTATCGGTAGACCCAAAATAGCACCCTTCATTACATTAAACCCATCAGATTCTAATTGTTTATAATAGTTTACTGATCCTAATACTTCTTCTAGACGCTTTTGATCGGCTTCAACATCTGCACCTTGGTTTTTTAAAATCGACTGCAAGAGATCTTTATTGCTTCCAAATGCTCTAACATCTTGTCCAATAGAGTCTCTTAATTTAGTTAATTCTTCTATTAGTTGTTGTGCAACCTTTTGATTTTGTTGAATTTCACCTCGTAAATCTGTAATCCCTTCTTTTAAAGTTTCTCCATCCCCTGTATTAATCGCCTCTACCATTGTTTCATAATAATTGTCAAATGTTGTGTCGTATTCAACAATGCCCGTCAATGTATCTAAAAGCTGTTTTTTTACTTTTGTATCCCAAGTAACAGCATGTGCTCTTGCATTCTTTTGATCTTGTACAATTCTACCAGGTAAATCCACATATCCATTAATAGTAATTCCTTCAAAGTTCACATCTGGATTTTTAATTAACATATAAGAATAGGCATTCATAGATTTTGCAAATAACCCGGCTTTTTGCAAGGTCTCTTTCATTCTCGCTTCATTTGCAGAAAGAGCCGTATCTCCATTGTTCGTTTGTTCAATTTCACTTGCAAAAGTTGCTACTGGTGAAACTACATTAGCGGTTGTAATAGTTAATAACGTCGATACAGCGAGTAATTTGTAAGGGATTTTTTTTATCATTTCATTTTCCTCCAATTTAGGTTTTAATTTTCAGTTCTATTCCTGTTTAAAAGCAATATCTTTTGAAATGAATTCTGCATCTTTATGAATATCATTCCAACTTTCTTTAGCAGCTTTTAAATCATCCGGTATTAAAGAGAATTTGTGGTCTTGCATAGAATCGATATTATCCAGTAAATCTGTATAATTTGCGCCCATTGTATTCCATTGCTTTTGAATATTTGTTAGAGATAATATCGCTTGATCTACAGTCTGATATAGATATGCCAATGTTTCTTTCGCGTTAGTAAGCGAAAGAACTGCTTGATTAGCACGATCTGCTTTCATACTTAATTCTCCGATTTTGTTAGAAATTTCGTTATAGGAGTCCATATGCTTAGATGCCGTGACACCCGCCGCAGTTCCTAGACCGATACCAGCTGCTCCAAGAGCTGAAAGTCCACCAACAACAGCTGGTGTTGCTGTACCACCAGTTACAACAATTACAACTGCTCCTCCAATAGCTGCAATAACTAAAATAGCTGCTCCCAATCCACCACCAATTGACCATGCTAATACATCATCAAAATGTTTTTTCTGAGTAGAACGAAGTTGCTCAATTTCAGTTTGAAGTTGCGGAATCGTTGCCTGTTGACCTGCTAATATTGCAGTTAATCCACCTTTCCCATCTGGACCACCAACATTATTTTTAAAATCTGTAGAATTTTGATATAGTTTCCCTTTGAAGTCTTGTAGCATCTTAATTACATCTGTAACCTCTTTTGAATTTGTATTAATTGTAGTAATTAAATCACTTATGCCCTCTTTTAGACCTGCCTTATCTTTCTTTTGTACAGTATCTACTAAAGTGTCGTAATAATTTTGAAATTGTTCATCGTAATTTACAATATTACGAGCTGTTTTTTGAATCTGTGGCTTCGCTTTATCTAACCAATAATTCGCATTGATTCGTGACAGTTCTTGATTAAGGTGAATATTTTTGAGCAACTCCCCTCCTTCTGATCCTAAATCGATATTAGATAAATTTACATTCGGTTGCTTAATCATTGTTTTTGCGTACAAATCCATTACAAGAATATGAGACCCTGTTTCAGCCAATGCTTTCTTCAGTCCCTCGGGACCTAAAGCATAATTGCCTACTTTTTGTTCTTGAGCGGTCGTTTCTTGTGCAAATGCATGAATAGTGTTACCAGTAGTAGCAGTTATAACCGTTGCCAGAGTGGCTAAAGTTAGCACTTTGAATGGGAATTTTTTCATAACTATTCTCCTTCTTTCGCTAGATTCTTATAATCTTTATAGTTTTTTCAAAAACGTAATATCAAAATTTATATACCTGTTCTTCAAGGTAACTTATTACATTTTTTAATTGTCTTAATGTATCTTTTTGAGACTGCTCGTTAGTTGCATCAACATTAGTAGATAATTTTGTAATGTTATTTTTTATTAGATCCAAATCTTCTTTATAGCGCTTTAGTAGGTCAAGTTCTACATCTACTTGGTTTGCAAACGTATGCAAATCATTTTGTGAAAGAAGAAGCATTGATTTTTGTAAATCTGCTATTGATAGTTTCGTTGTTAAATCATATATTTTTTGATTTTGTTTCTCTAAATCATCTAAATATGCTCGCTGTTCTGCTGTTAGTTTATTTACTTCAGCGAAGACACCAAGTGTTTTCTTAATCTTTTCAGTATCAATGGCTTTCATCAGGTCATATTCTTGCGTTTTTGTGGCTGCAGCTGCAGCTATTTCACCTTGTTTGCTTCGCTCAATTGCTTCACGAGCTGCTTTTTTGGCTGATTCAATTTCTAGAGCAGTTTTACCTTGCTCTTTCGCTTCTTGCGCTGCTTTTTTCTCTGCTTCTAGAATAGAGTTGTTAATTTCTTTTCCTTTGTTATACGCTGCCATCCCTGCTTGAGCAGCCGGTTCAATAATTTCTTTTGAAAGACTATAAACTTCTTTGAATATAGCAAATCCCTGCTCATTTAAAGCTCCTGGTATTAATGCAATTTGTTGTAAATCATTTTGAATTGCTTTCTTGGTATTTAATAATTCATTTTTTAACTGATCTATTTTCCCTGTTCCATCTGTACTTAGTATGCCTTGTGCTGTTGCCACATCAGTATCGAAATCTTTCAATTTTTTATCAAGCTGTAATTTAAGTTCTGTTAATTCATTAATTTGTCGTTGCGCATTTTCTTGATTCGTCATAGCCATTTCTTGAAGAACTTCAAGTCTATCCAAAAACCCTTCACTATCTTCTTTATTGTCTACATACGATTTTAATGTCGGGTAATAGCTATTAAATTTCGTTACAAATCCTTTACTTTTTGAATTTAATAGAATTAACTGTGGATAGAGTTCTGATGACCATTCCTTCATATCTTGTTTGATTAGGAATTGATTGGTATTTAAAGCTGGGACTTCCTCTAGCTGTACATTAGGACTCATTAAAGATTGATCAATATACGTTTGGATTAATTTAGATTGCGCACCTAATTTTCGTAATGATGAAGAAATATCCATGCTTTCCTGTTGAGTTTCTGCTTGAACGATTGGTGTTGCGAGAGTATTGATAGGAATAGTTGCTCCAGTTACAATGGATGTTATTAAAAATCCTGTCATTATTTTATTTTTCATTCCGTACACTCCTTTACCATTGTTTTTTATAACTCGATTCATATAACTTGTACGCCCTAGCGCTAGGCTCTCTCCTTGCACACGCATGAGGAAGGGGAAGTCTTTCGGATAGGGTGTTATCGTTATTATTTACTTCTAATAGGATCTAAAGATTTTACTTCCCTCTCATTTAGATACTCTATTTTTCAAATAGGAAACGATAAAAATTCATCAGCTATATTTGAATTAGCTGCCCAATGAGTAGTAAAATATTATTTCTCCCCTAGAGCTGCTAACTTACAGAGCCGTGAAGATAGATAAACTATTGCTTCTAGAGTTAATCCTGTCATGACCTTTTTTTAATATCAATTTCATAATATGGTTTTTAGTTTTGTCAGCAATAGCCTTACAAGACTACAAAAGATGAAATTATACTGTACATTGCTTATACTTTTATTGCGGAATAAATTCACTTTTGTTATGCAGTAACTTAAAACACTTTTATTACAAACTTGATCCTTTTGAGACTCTAGACCTCCTGATAAATTAACTGATTATTAAGAAAATTAAACTTAACATGATGTTACTTGCAACTTCACTATACTCCTATTAGCGTAATCTTCTCCTTTCTGTCTGATCATACCAGTTATGTTGTTCATTAAAACATTAAATTTTCGATGCGTAAATAGCAAAATTTTGTCGATTGCGCCCGATAATTTAACTGTCAAGTAAAAAATCGTGTTGAAAATATTATACCAATATAATCAATTAGGAGTTTTATCTCTGTAATTGTAATGATTACAAATTAAAGTGTATACGGTTAATTAATAACTATTTTAGCTTAACCGTACAGTTTTATTTTTTTAAAAATACTTATAGAATAATTTAATAGGTTTTTTTATACTTTATTCCCTTTATTTGGTTATGTATAATTGCATATAATATAGATATATCAAGTGATATATGTTATTTTGTTAAATTTTATGTAATAGCCCCTAATATCACCATTAATAAATACTTAACATGAAGATATTAATCTATAAACTTATCCATCGTTATTACTATAGGTTTTAAAATTTTAAAAAGCCGCAAAGCTTTCTCGAAAAGAACCTTTGCAGCCTTCTGTTTTTTGTTTCCTTAGAAAAATGATGGTTAGTGTACTCTTTAAAATTAACAACATGGTATAAATCTTTCCATTGTCCTTTAGCTTGGCTATATGTTTCATGGACTCTTCAAGATCTATTTGAATACATATTCCTTTTCTAGATCAATCACATACCCTTTCTAGAGTAAAAGAAACAGTATGCTCAAGTTTTAGAGTTACTTGGGCATATATTAAAGTTTTTGCACAAGAAACTGATACTAAGCTTATATTACGGTATATTTTTCACGATACTGTCTAGGGGTCATGTTAGTTGATTTTTTGAAAACCCTTGTAAAATAACTTTGGTCGTTAAAATTAAGCCAAGCACAAATATCTGATAATGGATATGTAGTGAGTGTTAATAATTTTTTTGCTTCTTCCACTCGTTCCCTTTGAATAAATTCACTTAAAGGAATTCCCACTTCTTTTTTAAATAATTTAGATAAATAAGTAGGCGTAATATCCAAATGATTAGCGAGTTCATTGAGAGATATTCCATCGTAAACATTTTTACTAATATGGTTCATACATGTAGTAACCGCATTTGAAAATTTTTGCGCATTGAATTCTTTCACCCGATCTGCAAAAGTACGTAAAGCATCTCCCGACAATCGCCTTACAGAGTCCACGTTATCTAGTTGTTCCATGGTTTGGATATACAAAATACTAAGAGCAAAAGCAATGTCTGGTGGGAGATTACCTTCTATCGCATATCGAGTAGCTAAAGTAATCGCAATAATCCCATGGTTTTTTTGGTTTCTGAGTGGATCCGCTGTTAAAATTAATTCAGTATCTTCCTGCGAAACTGCATACATATATTGCAATAACTTCTTTTTATCTCCTTCTTTGATTGCTGAAAAATAATTATGTACTAATGCCATGTTGTGAGTTTTAGGTTTATTTTGTTGGCGTTTTAAAATATATAGATCAGGTTTCACAATTTTATAGGGAACTTCCTCTAGCACTTTATTTTTTTCTAAAACAATATCTACATCTAACTTTTCATTGAAAATCATGTAATGTAATAAAACTCCCATATCAATTAAAGTAGTTTTTTTAATCTCAGGTAGGCACTGATAATAGGCTAGTCTTTCTTGAATATTATTATTTAAGTTAAATTCTTTCCGAAGTTTAAAGGTTATATCATCTGAGCCCTTTGGATGTATAGTGGGACCGATTATAATAGTCCCTTTTATGTAATCATGATTTGCTATATGAATTAGGACGAAATTTTCAAGATAACTGTTACATCTGAAAAGTGGCAAGTTATTGGGATCATTTTCTTGATAAATGTCACTAAGATGTTCTTCTTTAGAAGAATAAAAAGGACTACAAATATCATCAGAAGTAGAATGATATAAGATTTTTTTGTCTGTGGATAAAATGTGAACAGGTACATTAAAGACTTTATGTGCGAGATCACACAAGTGTTGTATATCGATAGAATTATTCATTACCTTCTCCTCTTAATTAGATTAAATGATAAATTTTTACATCGTTACTGTATAAATTCCTAAATTTTTTTCCGTCAGGTATAACTCACGACAAAATATTACTATAAAATATCAAAATAGTACAATTCACGACAAAATATTACTATATTTTTTTTATGAAAATCATATATTATTTATTTGTAATTAGCATCTACATATCGGAGAAGTTAGGAAAAGTGTGAAAGAAATAGATTCTTTTCTTATAAGTTTTTAAACGACAATGAAATGAGCGGGGGTCGTTTCTTAATTCTCCAAGATCTAATCATAGAACTTGAGAAAACAGTGAAGAACCTACAAAATACAGAAACAAGGGATGATTGGAGTATACAACTCTAGTAAGTAATAGCTTCTTGCTAATCCTGCGAAAAATCTAGCCTTTGCGGATACATTGCCAGACGAACTAGAATATGCCCCAGGTACATTACAAATAGTAGGCTAAACAGTGACAGATACATTCGATACAGACAAAAGTAAATTTAATGTAGGAAAAGAAAACGAAGAATTTTGGGATGTGACACATACAGAGTGGCATACAATGGTACTCCATGCGAGGGACAAGCTGGAAAAAAGATTAAAAATACAGTGAAAGTCCAAGGAGATACTGTATCACCGTAAGAACTAACAGCCAAAAATTCAATCACTTGGACAAACTGAGATTAAAAAAGTGGATGCTGCAAATTCGAATATAAAACTGATAAACTGCTGTATTCCAAATTTTTGACAAAGATAATAAAGAAGTCGAAAATTTAACAGCAGATGAAAATGATAAAGCTATTTCTGAACCACTATGCTTCGGAAAATTCACGTTGGAAGAAATTCAAGCACCAAATAGGTCTACGTTATTTAAAGATCTAATTGAGGGAAAGGTCTTATCATCAGTACAAAAATAAAAATAGAAAACACAAAAAGCGAATGGAATATTAAAAATACTGACGATATAGGTCCAACTATTTTTATCTAATTGGCACTATATTACTGGTCGCAACATTAGTTTTAGTTTCCGCAAAAGCGGAAGAAATAAATAGATTCCAAAATTATTAGGAATAGCAGCGGTGACACAACATATAAATAATTTTTTTATATGTTGTTAATCTTTGTAGTATCAGTCTTTATGCTACCTAGCTTTATTACTCCATCACATAAACATATTATTTATTTTCTAAGTACAATGGCTATTAATTAACAAAAACAACACCTCTAATTAAGAGGTGCAGTAACATAAATCCAAAGTAATAGTAGACATTAGACACTTATTTCACTGTAAATTGACCTCAAAATAATAGTTACTGCAATATCAGGATTTGTTTATTCTATAACAAAAGAAATGTCACTTAAGCATTCTTTGTATGCTACTTTTAATTAATATATATGACACCCTTAATTTCCCACTCTATTTTTAGTTAAGAATCAAAATACTGAAGCCAATGAAATTGTATTACATTGGCTTCAGTATTTCAGATTTAAAATTACGAATAAAAACAAAATATTGTTTAAACACCCTGTTTTTAATCGTGTGGAATTTAATCCTTATCGATACGTATGACATTCACATGACCACTAAAAACCCTTAAAAAGCAATCTGAGAGTCCGTTTTTCTGATTCACAATCATTTTTTTAAAATTTATGTAAAAAATCAATATTTAGTAAATCTTATTATCCGAGACACAATTATTGCCGTAATCAAGATAATAAGGGCGGTTATCAATCCAGATTCTCCAATCCAAATCTCAGTTTGATATCCTGTACTTGCACGTGCGAAAGGTCCTTGAATAATGGCATTCCAAGTAGTATGGATGATAACCGAAGGCCAAATGCTACCTGTGATAAGTCGTAAATAAGCTGTAATATAACTGAATGGTACAATACAAAAATAGATGCCAAGTACTGAAAGAAAGACAGATGGTCCCTCTACATATAGACCAGCAATAACAATTGGAACATGCCACGTTGCCCAAATCAATCCACTAATAAGGATGGGCCTTGAAAACTCTGCATCGACTAGCCTTGTGAGCATATAACCTCGCCAGCCCATTTCTTCTCCTAAAACTGGGATTAAGTTAAGCAAACTTCCTAAAATGCCGCTCAATATTACTAGATAAATGAAACTGAATGGTGCCGATAGATACTGAAGTCCAAGTATATTGTAGATTGGTTCTAACATACCACCTTCGGGATGCTGAAACTTCGCAATTCCGCTCAACCAGGCGATAGAATAAGTAATTCCACAAATAATCATAGGTATTAGCAGAGCAAGACCAATTCCCTTCCATATCTTTAAGTTACCGAGACTAAAAGATACATCTTTAAACCCTTCTTTCAGTATTATGCGAGTCAAAATAGAAGAAAATGCTGGGGTAAACATATATACCACAATAAGCGGCATACTTTTAGTAATCATTACTACTAAATTTAGAATAATAGAAGTAATGAACAAGATAGTTAAAAAGAGTCGAAGTCCTCTTTTTGCACGTTGGACTTTATCTTTATTGCGGCATGATTCTGCATGTAATATCATTGTAATCCGCCCTTCCCCTTTTATTAATTTGTTTATCGAACCGACTTCCTGTCATTTCAACAAATTCAACTTAGAATGAAAATATTTTGGCATATAGATTAATCCATCTTTAAAACCCCTCTCAAATTTATAATCTAGTCTTACTTGCGACTCATCAATGTAATTATTATTTATAAGTTGTCATAGCCGATAGTACAAAAGTGTAATGATTAGCCAATGACCTGTGTCAATTAACCTTATGACAATATGTAACTAGAAAATATGATATGGGATAGATAACAATTGAATTAAGGCAATTGATTCGTGCAAGTACATGAATCAATCTCGCTTTTAAAAACAATTCAATTGAGGTGGAAAAAAATGAATAAGAAAAGAATAATTGCAATGGTTAGTACAGCTTTATTAGTCACAGGATGTGGAGAAGTAGGAAACGCTCAAACAGTAGCAGTCGAAAATTCAGGTCAATCAATCCAAAAAAATATAGTTAAATCAATACAATCACAGGCTTACCCATTAAAAACGATAGAACCGTCAAAATCATTTGAGGATTTAAAACCACTTAAGAAAATGATTGGGAGTGCACAATATGTAGGATTAGGAGAGAATACTCATGGAAGCTCTGAAATTTTCACCATGAAATTTCGCCTTGTGAAATATTTGGTTACTGAGATGGGTTTTACGAATTTTGGAATGGAAGAAGATTGGGGAAACGGCTTAAAACTAAATGAATATATCCAAACAGGAAAAGGAAACCCTAGGGAATTTTTAAACTTGTTATATCCTACTGATGAAATTATTGCCATGATTGAATGGATGAAGGATTATAATGCTAATCCTTCCAATAAAAAAAAGATCCAATTTATTGGACTAGACTTAAAGACGCTGGACCAAAGTGTCTTTAATAAAGTAATTGATTACGTAAAGCTGCATCGACCAGATTTGCTGGCAGAAGTAGAAGAAAATTATAAAGAACTGTCATCTTTCACTGGAAGTGTACAGGAATACATGACGCTTGCTCCTGAAATGAAAAAAAAGTTCAAGGCAAACGCTGAGAAAGTAGCCCAATTACTTAAAGATGATAATGGGCAGGCAAACACAGAAATAGTTTCATCCGAGTACATCTGGGTAAAAGCAACAGCGAATGCAATAGAGAAATTCACCACAATGCTGCTTCCTAATGACTATCCAAGTATGATAAAGCTACATGAGCAATACATGGCCGATCAAGCAATGTGGGCACAAGAGACATTGGGTGGTAAAACTATGGTATGGGGACACAATATTCATATAGCTAAAGGAATTATCGATGAGAAATTATATCCTTATGCTGCGGGGCAGTTTTTGAAGGAACGTTTAGAGAATAATTATGTCACAATTGGTAGTACAACTATGGAGGGGACATTCACATTATACAGCGAATATAATCCTTCCACCGGAGGTAAGATTGCAACGGATACTATTCCACAAGATGTAAATAGTTTCAATTATACCCTTGGAAAAGTCCCGTATCAAATGTTTTTGTTAGATAACCGTCACCTTAAAGGGCAAGCAGATAAATGGGTTAGAGAAAAAAGGCCATTACTGAGTATTGGGGGACAACTCCTCCCGAACGGTTCGTTATACTTTGATACTTCATTGCGTGAGCAATTTGATATTATTTTTCACATTCGAAAAACAAGTCCATCTCATATTAAATAAAAGTACAAAACAATCCCGTTCTTGCATCTGCAAGAACGGGATTGTTTTATGGAGATTAATATAAGCATCTTTTTTAACCAGAAGTAGGTTACTCTCCCCTTTTTAGCATCATTTAAAAATGTCATATGACATTTTTACACTGGTGAATTTGACAAAAAAAGCAGTATGATGCGGTTATTACACAGAGAGGAGCGATGAACTTTATGAAATCAAGATTCATCCAGAATGGTTATTTTTTATTGCTAACTTTCGTTACAGGATTGTTTTATTTTTGTTTTTACCTAATAGCTTTGCTATTCAGTTTCACCCTTTCATTTACGGTAGTTGGGATTCCATTAGTTATACGAGTACTACAGACTACCACACCTTTTATCCAATTCGAGCGTATACAGACGAAAATTTATACCGATATTTCGATTGACTCTTACGATAGAAGTATAACAACGGATACATCAAACTGGGCTCAGGTGAAATTAGGACTTACGGATCGTCGCACCTGGTCTGCTGTATTTTGGTTAATGCAGAAATTTGTGATTGGCATTTTCAGTCTCATTAGTGTAATCATTTTTTATATAATGCCACTTATGTTCCTGTTGGCACCACTACTGTATCGATACATCGATATGAATATTATTTTCATACAGATAGATACTTTTTCCAAGTCACTCTTTGTCATGTCTATGGGTATAGTGTCTATCGCCATAAGTATTCGAATAGTAGATGGTTTGACAAAGAAATTTGGTGGTTATACACGTAGTATGATTCGGCAACTAAATCGATAGAAGTTTGCAGTCTGTGAGAGGATCGCAGTGTAAAATTAAAAAGTATAACAATGCATAAAGGATTAATTTATAATATAAGAAGTAAAAAGGTAGGCTACTTAGGGGGTAAATAACTTGTTAGATATGGTTAAGTATTGGTTTTGGTATGATTGGATTATGTTAGGGGTCCGTCTAATTGCTAGTGTGTCTATCATCCTAGCTACATTAAATTTTCAGGATGGTTTAACATTGCCACTTTGGATTATTATTCTTTGGGAGGTTGTTGCCTTCTCTATTCCATGGGTAGCCTTACTGTTCAATTATAAATATTACTTGTTCACAGAAATACTGCTATATGGTGGACTGTCTATATATTTAACCTCTTTATTTCCGGAAGCTTACAACACATTTCTTATATCGGTATTTCTTATCGCTGCGAATAGTAAGCATTCGTCCTATTATTGGACAGCTCCAACAACAGTTTTTATAACAACTGGAATTTTTTATGCAGTTGCGCCAAGTAATAACTATTGGATTATGGTCACCTACTACGGACTCTCTTATGTAATGGGGTTTGCTTTTCATTTATTAATCGTCAATCATAAACAAAATGAAGCGATTCGTAAACAAAACGCGGTACTTGAGCAATATATGTCTCAAATCGAACGCATTACACTGGCAGAGGAACGAAACAGGCTGTCGAGCGAGCTTCATGATACAGTTGGTCACGCTTATACTTCTATTATTATGGGGATGGAAACGATGCGCACCGAGCTTGCTACCGAAATGGGTATTCAGAGGCTAGATTCTCTGCTTGAAATGGGACGTAAAAGCATCGAGGACGTGAGAGGTTATCTACATCAAATGGAGTCTCCGTGTCAATCGCCTTCCTTGATTCAATCTCTACAAAATCTTGGAGCCGAATTTCAGGAGCACGCTCGGGTGAATGTAAGCTTTCGAGCATTCGGAGAAGAATACCAACTGTCTCGGCAAGCGAAGATAGCGTTTATTCGTTGCTTACAAGAGTCCCTTACGAATGCAGTACGTCATGGTCAGGGGACTGAAATTATAGTTTCATTGCAGTTTGAACAACAATATACGAGGCTGGAAGTTCAAGATAATGGAAAGGGAAATGTAGAATGGCAGGAAGGCTTCGGTATGAATGCTATGAAAGAGCGGGCAATGAATTTACAAGGTCAATTGTCTGTATATACAAAGCCAGAGGAAGGAATGCTTGTTACATGTACCATACCGCGACAAACTGAAATAAGAGATGGACTTATTCGTTTGTTAATTGTAGACGACCAGCCATTTGTTCGGGAAAGTTTGAGGACACTACTCGATAGATATGAAGATTTAAATGTAGTCGGTTTGGCTGAGGATGGCAATCAAGCCATCGATTTGTGTGGGCGCCTTCAACCCCACGTTGTACTTATGGATTTAGATATGCAGCACATGGATGGAGTCGAAGCAACCAAAAAGATAAAGCAACAATGGCCACATATCCGCGTATTGATTTTTACAACGTTTCAGGATACGGAACAGGCGCTGGACTCGCTTCGTAACGGTGCGGATGGTTTTTTACTTAAATCTATTGAAACATTGGAGCTAGCTAATACGATCCGACTTATTCACAGAGGTGGGACACTAATTGATCAGGGAATGTCTCACAAAATATTTGAGAAGTTTGATGAGCAAATCGAGACACCAAAATCAAAAGCTACTGCTTATGAGCTAACAACCAGAGAGATAGAAATATTGCAGCTAGTAGCAAAAGGACTCCGATACACTACAATAGCTTCAAGGTTATATTTGTCGAGTGGTACAGTCAGGAACTATGCTTCCTCGGCTTACACAAAGTTAGGGGTGCGTAACAAGGAAGAAGCTGTCCAGAAGGCTCTAGAAATTGGAGTTATTGAATAAGAAAAATGTTTGTTGTTTCTTTAGAGCTAAGTAAGCTGTAGTTACAAGATGCCGTAAAGGATAAAACTACGAATTTTATTGAATATCATTTTTGATAGATAATTTTAGAAAGATAAATTCTGTTTTAATAAACTTTAAATAGCGTTACTACATTCAATATGTAATAACGCTATTGTTGTCTATATTGGAATTACACGTCTTTATTATCACTATACAGAAGACAGTTTCAAGTCTTTTCATCTGATAATTATTCCTTTCTAATTCAAAATAAATATCTCGTAATTTCTCCACCTACAGAACTATTTACATGTGAGAATCCCTCTAATCCAAATGTCTCCTAATTCACTAGCTGTCTCTATACTTATCTACCCAATAACAGGTGAAATTATAATTTTATTTCTTTACCAATAATTATCCATTTATATTTCCGCATGAATAAAACCTTATTTAATTATATAAAAAATACATAATTAAATAAGGTTTGGAGTGTTTCAAATTCACATCAACATATCCGCATCGCATCCGCCTGAAGTACCCACATTATTCTCCCGTTTCATATGCTTCTCTAAATAGATTTTTGTTGTTTGGATATTTTCGTGGCCCAGCGTTTGCATTAAATGATATAGATCCGCATTTCCTTGTTCAACTGCCATGATTGCAAATGCATGACGGAATGTATGTGCCGTTACAGGATTTTCACGATACTGTAGAAAATCTAGATTTGTCTTTTTTATCATGTCTGTTACTTGATTTGATAACGTTTTTGGATTATAAAAATTCCCTCTTTGATTTACCAATAAAGGACATTCTTCTCTATTTACCTATATCTACATTTTTTATAATTTATTATGAAATATATATTGATTTAAAATATTTTGTTCAAAATGTTCAATTGGAATTTTTAGGGACTTAAAACAGTTATTTGTTCTCTTTTTTAAAATTCACATAATTTCCAAATATCTAAAGGGCGTATGTTAAGGTTTGGTATATAATAAAAGCAACCCGTGGTTAGAGTGTTTGCTCCGATTCAAGTTATGAGATAGTTTGTTTCACTTTTTATTTTCAAATTCAATATTACGGGTAGTACCAGCGAAGCTGCCACTACCCGTAATAAGGTGAAAAGATCATTATCATGGCTAGTGTTGAACACCTTATTAATGTTCACATAAAAAAACGTAGAGGAATCCCCTACGTTTTTCACTCACTCCTATTTTCAATATTTTTCAATGCAAATTTCACTGGAAGTTTCTTTGATTTGATAACTACCAGATAAAAGCTTCCTTGTCTAACTAATCAGCAAAAAAACTTGTAGGAATCATTATCTAGAGTTTTATTTTTCTCTATCGATTTAACCTCTCGACAGCTTCCGCGCTTGTATCTACACGTTTAACGAAAAAAACTAATAGCAGTGCAACAACATTCATGCCAAGCGCTACATAGAATGAATATTGAATTCCCGATAATAAAGCCTTCTGAGTTAATACTGCCTTCGTAGCTTCTGTGAAGGTCGTTGGATCTACATCCGACATTAGACTTTCAGCTTTTGTTGTTGTTACAGAATTCATAATCGTAACAAGAATAGCAGTACCAATCGAACCGGACACTTGTTGAGCTGTATTATTAACAGCCGTACCGTGCGGATTTAAGCGAGTTGGCAATTGATTAAGACCATTTGTCATAAGTGGCATCATCACCATTGCCATCCCAAACATCCGCAGTGTGTAAATAAGAATAATATGTGTGTGACTAGAGTCAATTTGCAGGTTTGCCAACATATAAGTTGAAACAGCTGTAATGGAAAGTCCTACTATGCCAAGAATCCGAGGGCCATATTTATCAAATAGTTTACCTGTAATTGGTGACATAACCCCCATTATTACCGCACCTGGAAGCATCATCAGCCCAGAGTTCAGCGGCGAAATACCACGGACGTTTTGTACATAAGCTGGTGTTAAAATCATACCCGAAAACATGGCCACCGCGTTGACAATTGCAATTACAGACGCAAGTGCAAACATTGGGTACTTGTAAACACGTAAATCCAATAACGGCTCATTCATTTTTAATTGACGGATAATGAAAGTAATTAGGGCAATAGCGCCTATGATTAAGGTTGTTAAGACAACTTTATTCGTCCAACCATCGGAGCTTGCAGAACTGAATCCATATAACAAACCGCCAAAACCGACAGAAGATAATAGTAATGAGAGATAATCAAGTTTTGCATTTTTGTTTTGTTTCATGACATTCTCAGATTTCCAAATCCCTAACAGTAAACTAATGATTGCTAACGGTAAAATCATTTCAAAAAGCAAACGCCAGTCATAATACTCTACAATATAACCTGATAGTGTCGGTCCAATTGCTGGAGCTGTAATCATAACCAATCCAAAAATCCCCATTGCTGTTCCCCGTTTTTCTCTTGGGAAGCTTACTAGCATAATATTCATTAACAAAGGCCCCATGACTGAAGAACCTGCTGCTTGAACCATCCGGCCAGTAAGTAATAAACCAAAGTTCGGTGCTAAAGCCGCTAAGGCCGTACCAAGAATAAAAATCACCATAGATGTAATAAATAAGCTCCTATTGGAGAAGCGGGTTATTAAAAATGCTGATGCCGGAATTAATATACCACTTACAAGCATATACCCTGTAGAAAGCCACTGGATCGTTGAATAATCTTTAATGTCTAAATCCTTCATTATTGATGGCAAGGCTACATTTAAAAGCGAGTTGTTTAGAAATGAAACAAATGCCCCAATAAAAAGGATTACAAGCATTAAATATGGTGGTTTTCTTTTATGTAATGTTTCACTCATATATTTATTTGCCCCTTCATTATAAATTTCATTGATTAGTTTAAATCGTTTGCATATCTGCAAACGAATACATTATCCTTGCAGTATTTTGCCAAACTCTTCGAATGGATATTCTCTTTTTAGCAATTCTACTTGCTCAACATAACATTTTAAAATCTTTTTTATTGATTAAACCTTTATAAACATTTAAATAAGATTTTGAATGAATATTTAAACACGTTTTTTAACCGAAATTAAATTAGGCTGAAATAAACAAAAGGAGCAACTGAAAATACCCTTCTAAAATAAAGTGAAACTTTACTCAGTGGGACTTTTACAGGCAGTCCCCCCCTCAAACTTCTTTGCTTTCGCTGAATTTTGAGGGGGCGGTGTCTTACTGCCCACAAATAGCGGGATAAATCAACAAGACCACACACCCATTCTTTTAAATACGGGCTTGTAAATCTAGTTATGTAACCATCCATAAAAAGGAATATTACATAGGCTAAGTCTAACATTACATTTTTAAAGTGAGGGGAATAAGCTTATGCACCAATATTGGTATTTGGATTCAAAGGGAAACGGTGGGCAATATAATAACCAAATTTCAATGTCATCATTATATTCACAGCCCCAAATAACTAAAGCTGAGGAAATGAATGGTCTGAAGATTCCTGTGAATTGGAGTTGTCGAGTCTATCCATTTGGTTGGGATTCACCAACCAATTATACGGGTTTCAATCCCCAACCCCCTCCCTTCTCTTGGGGTCAGCCAATCCATTATGCAGGGATGATGCCCCAAGGATATCCTGCTAATTGGATTCCATTACCAGGCCAGGCAGGTTTTAATTTTCAAAAACATCCCTTCCCCTGGGCCCAACCATTCAATCATACAGGGATGTTCGCACAAGGTCATCTTGCCGCTTTACTATCGCCGCCAGCCAAGCCTTTTAATTTTAATACCAATAACTGGGGTGTTTTTGGAAACCCTCCAGGGTGGGGAGGACAGGTAAGTCCCATGGGATGGGGGAATAATGGAGGTAACGGTCAGGCAGGAATGCTTGGAAACTTACTTACAGTAGGAAAAGGCACCATGAATGGAATAGGAATGCTTAGTAGTCTAATCGGTATGGGGAAGTTCTTCTTTTAGTTAATTAGAACGGGAGGATAGGTCCATAGCCCAGACTTAAGAATCATTTCCTTTTCCATTGATTTAATCTTCTCAAACATGCCCCCTCAATGTATTTATTGTATGCTTCCAATACTCCCTCCAAGTTCGTTTCCTCGTCTTTCAAATTATAAAAACATCTGTTACCTTCTATCTGATAAGGGATAGTTGAAGGTGATTGCATCTGTTAGCTTAATAGAGATGTGGTCGCACCAACAAAACGCGAATTTCGTACGCTAAGATTCTTTCAACATAAAGATTGTTGATAACTTGTACGTGCCAGTAATACCATCTAGCTGTAGAGTGCCGAAAAAAAGTGAAGCAAACAAAATATTAATCTCTTTCTCCCTATTTTAGAAAGAGTTGGAGTAGATTACGTAGTTCCTTTCGCGTACTTCATATTAACTTCCGCTGTTATAGCAATTATATTAGCGGTTTGTGTTTTACTCTATTTAACACAGCAATTATTTTATCTTTCCTTTGGTTCAGTTATCATTTCACTTAAGATACAAATATAATCCGTAACCTAAAAAAATTATTAATATTATAGAAATACTGAGTATTGTGTATATGACCCCTCTTA
The DNA here is from genome assembly GCF_038003645.1 of Bacillus sp. FSL E2-0195. Lineage (NCBI taxonomy): Bacteria > Bacillati > Bacillota > Bacilli > Caryophanales > Bacillaceae > Bacillus > Bacillus sp. FSL E2-0195. Next base: position 3,099,029 of record NZ_JBBOPN010000001.1, read on the forward strand.
ATGTTGTACTCATATAATCACCCCTCTCACGCTTCAATAATTCCATTATATAACAAATAATTCATTGGAAGTTTAAAACATGTTTTAAACTAAATTAAGCGAAGTAAGGGATGCCATTTGACTTCCCTTACTTCGCCTTTAAAGAATAATTAGTGAGTAGCTTACACATCAAGCTTATTAAGTAACCTTTCACTATTTTTTACACAATTGTAATTATAGTGTTTTTTGACATTTGATCATTATAAATTTAAATGGAGGTTTACTTTCCATATTTTTATGCGGCTCCAAAATTTCCGTAGTTTCTATCAGTCCATATTTTCCAAAGTCTTGTTGTACCGAGTCAACATCATAAAAATACATTTTTACCCCTTCCATTATCTCGAAGTAGTCTTTACCAAGTTGTTTCCCCTTCCCAAACATTGGGGCATCTTTAGAAATAGTAGTAAAAATCATATATCCGTTTGGTTTTAACTGACTATAACAATCTTTAATAAACTTCTCTCTCTCATCCTTATTCAACAAATGAATAAGTGCATAAGAAAATATGCCATCATACAGTTTGTTATCAAAAGGCATATCCGTAACTGAACCATGGAATAAATTAGCATTAATTTCATTTTCCCTCGCCAATTCGATCGCTGTTTTTGAAATTTCAATACCTGTTACTTGTATTTCGTTATCAATAAAAACCTTTGCATTTCTTCCATATCCAATACCAGGAATCAATATATCCTTCACTTTCTTTTCAAGGAAAAAATCCTTCGTCAAAATTGCGGAATCTGCAGCTTCAAATCCCCACATCATTTGATTTTCTATAAAACTTGCTTCCCAAAATTCTGTCATACATCAATCTCCTTTATATATCGTTGTTTACCGTTGAATGTTGAAAAATCATCGCATATTCACGAAATTGTATCAAATTTCAACATTAATTCAAAACAAAAAGCATTGGATACCCAATGCTTTTTACACTTACGCAAATAGAGACGTATTCGCATATAAAGCTGGTGAACCACCTGAATGTACGAATAAAATGTTGTCTTCTTTATTAAATTTGCCTTTTCTAATTAAATCAATTAATCCTGCTACTGCTTTACCTGTATAAACTGGATCAAGTAAAATACCTTCTGTTTTCGCAAGTAATTGAACTGCTTCTACCATTTCTGGCGTCGGTAACGCGTATCCTGGTCCTACATATTCATCAAAGCATGTAACTGCCTCGCGTGAAATAGAGTTTGGGATACCTACGTGAGCTGAAGTTTCATCTACAAGTTTTGCTACTTTCTCTTCTTGCTCCGCTTTTCCTCTACTTACATTTATTCCGATTACAGGAATTTTACTTTGTGTTCCGGAAAAACCAGTAATTAAACCAGCATGCATACCAGCGCTACCACTTACACAAACAACTGAACTGAAATCAATTCCTTGCTCAAATGACTGAGCCATAATTTCTTGCGCACAAGCAATATATCCCATTGCCCCAGTAGGGTTCGATCCACCAACTGGAATGACATATGGTGTATTTCCTTTTTTACTGACTTCTTTCGCTACTTTATGCATCTCTTCCATAAGGTCTGTTCCGTTTGGTACAACAATTACGTTTTCAGCACCTAATAAATGATATAAGAAATAGTTTCCGTTAAAGTCTGGCTTTTCTTCTGGCTCAAGCCCTTCCTCTAACACAAGAATACATTTCATTTTTTCTTTTATCGCAGCTGCAAGTGTTAGACGGCAATGGTTTGACTGAATACCACCAGCTGTAATTAACGTATCTGCACCCTTTTCCTGTGCATCCGCAACTAGAAATTCTAACTTTCTCGTCTTATTACCGCCAGCTGTTAAACCAAGTAAATCATCTCGTTTAAAATAAATAGTCGGCCCACCAAGTACTTCAGAAAAATTGTTTAATTTTTCAATTGGTGTATATGATTCTGTATATTTTTTTCTCGGAAATTTAGCTAAATTCATCAATAACGCTCCTTTTATACTCTTTCACAGTAAATGTAACCATACTATTATTACATGGAAAAATGATGAAGTCACCTTTCTGGATTAAAAATGTATTAGAATTCGGTAAATGCAATTTATATCAATGATTTTTAACTCCAGTACGGTAAATGAAATTATATGAACGGTTTTCTTAATATATCGATTCAACGACAAAAATATACAAATAGAGGCCCGTTTCTCATCAATCAAAAAAGAACCCACACATTTAAATGTGGGCTCTCTCCAATCACTTATTTGCCGAAAAACGAAGAAGTTGCGTTAATCCTGCTTCTAAATTCATTTCTCCTTTATGGCGTACATATACAATCTTGTCCCCATCAAATTTTGGCGGGTTTGCTGTATAATACGTATGCCACTCATTCGTTCCTTCTACAGAGTACTCCATATATTCAGTAGCACCAACGATTACATTTTTATTATCATCTGCTGTTACATCTGGTGCCATTTGTGCAATTTTTGCGTCACTAATTAATAAGTTCTTTATGCCCTTATCCCGTTTATAATCGTAAGCCGTTACGACAACATCGTTACCGTATGCTTTCACTTGCAATCCTTGTTTGAAAGAAGATCCATCCGGAGCAGTCTTCTCTCCGCCATTTGGTCCAGCTGACATCCAGCCTGTTTCAATTCCGCCCGTATTTACAACCGTAAATCCTTTTTCATCTCCGCCTGTAATTTTCTTTTTACCAGCCCAGTCTGGCAAGTTTAAATCCCAATGCGTATGACTCGTAAAGAAAACAACTTGCGGGTAGTCTTTTAATACATCGTACAATTTATCCACGTTTAAATAGTCTTGTAAATATGGTGATTGTCTTGATCCGGATACAGAATCAGGTAAAACGTGATGAGAGAAAATGAAAATTGGCTTATTTTTATCTTTTTGACTATACTCTTCTAAATTTTGTTTTAGCCATCCTAATTGCTCATCACTCATATATACTTCATCCCACATTTTCGAATCGTGGTATTTCATATATTTTTCAGTTCCTAAAAATAAAAGCGGATAACCGTCTAATTCTTTTTTATGATATACCTTATCTTGTCCGCTAAATTTTAAATATCGATTAAACAATGTTTCTTCCGTTACACCATTTGGCCATGTATTTTGAGAGAGTTTCCCATCAGCTGTCCATTTACCAGCGTAAAATTCATGATTCCCAACAGTTGACCATACATTTTCCGGATGCTTATTTTTGTTTAACACACGCTTCACATCATCATATTGTGACTGCTGCCCAGTTTGCGTTATATCCCCATTCATAATAAGCGCTCTGGAAAGTGGCGTCACTTTGTTCATATCTTTTAATACGTGATCAAAGTCCCCTAAATCTCCTTGAATGTCACTAATAACGTTAAAAGTTGTAGCTGATTTTCGAACTTGCTCTTTCCCTTCCGCATGCATCGAAAGTGTCGGTAATAAAGCTGCCATAACAGCCAATGAAGCTACTGTCTTTTTCATACAAATTCTCTCCCTAATAATAGAATGTATAATCTGACATGTTCTGCTTTCTCTTAGGTGCTTGTCCAATTCATATTATAGAGAGGGATTGTAAAGATAGATGGAGGAAAAATTTAAGTGTTTTTTAAGAGATTTTGTCTTTTTTTCGCACTCCACAATTACCGAATCGCGCCAATCTTGCTCTCTATTCACTAACATTAAATAAATGTAAATTTATACGATAAATCTCTTAGTTAGGTACGTTGTGTTTTATTCTAAATTATATAACCGCAACACAATACTCTATCTTTTTAAGTTCTCTTCATTTAATCCGAATAACTCTGGTAAAGTAAAACGTCCATCTTTTCTGTATATTTTTCACAAAAAAATAACGTTTTCCCCCCTTTATAGATACAATCTCATTTATTTTTCTTGGTGCTCCGCATCCCATTCACTTAAATAAGATGCATATTCTAATTCATCCGGATTATCATGTAACATAGAAATAAACTCTAATTTATTCCCATCACAATCCAGAAAGTATACACTTGCAGCTGGCATCCACCTTTGGACAATTGGCTCTTGATTTCCTTTCCCTTGGCTCCCCACCACTTCTATTCCACGATTCTCTAACCACAATTTAGAAGTCTTTAGAAATTCTAAATCTACACCAAAAGCAAAGTGTTTTATCTCAAAATCTTCAATATTATGCACTTCCCATAGTCCAAGCATTTGCTTTTTACTTTCTCCTACCCAAAAGAAAGCCACTTTTCTTTTCGATAGTTTTCTTGCTAACGCTAACCCTAACTTATTTTGATAGAAATCTATCGCCTTTTCTAAATCTCTTACATGTAAATGTGTTTCATATATGTTCTGTATCATTCTGCTTATTCCTTTCTTTATTAGTTAAGTAGTTACTGTAATTCTAAATCTGAAGTATGTATAATCATTGTAATTTATCTCCATATCCAATATACCTATTTACTATTCTATCGAAATTGAAATATGATAAATCCAACTGAAGTAGTAAATTCAAATAAAAATTCTACTACTTTTGCAGGAGAAATTTCCAATACATTCAGATGAAATCATACTAAAATAATAAAAAAGCGCTATTCTTTTAGTAAGAATAGCGCTTTTCACTCTTGAATTCAGTTAATATTTTCCAGCAAATAGATATGTGCAATTACCCCATCGCTATCAAGCTAAGTTCATACACCGTCAATTATAGTAGAGGTTGTTTCTTTTTCTAAAGCCTATATGTAAGGAATTTAACCCTCCCCTAGAAATCAAAGAATTCCTAAGGGGATACCTACGTAATATAACATATTTACAATTACGTTGCGTTTGGGTTTAAAATGCGTATCTTTTTCATTTACATTACAACCGCCATGTTTAAGTTTATAAAAGTTATGCTTTTTAAATAAAAGTAATTACTTGTTTTATAAACTCGTAACCAAAATAACCACTAAATCCGAATAGTACTATTGCGGCAAATATAGATACCCATTTAATAAAGGTTGGATTTAGAAACCGTCTAGTAAAATGAACAAAGCTTAATAAGACCATATCATGCATAAAGATACCTAATAAAATACCTACAGCTATTAATATAAATGTTGATGTACTTGCATTACCTAATGAAGAAACTAGAACCGGCCCAAAGACCCCTATCCAAAAGACAATATTAGCCGGTGATATAGCAATCATAAAACCAGATAAATAAGCTGTTAATAAAGATTTATTAGGATTTTCTCCCTCTATGTTAACTTCTGACTTTGCTTCTTTAATACTTTCTATTCCAATAAACATTAAAAACCCAAAACCTAGTAACCACATAACTGCTTCTACCCACGGATTGGTTAATACACTAGAGAACCCTAGATAAATCAGAACTATTAAAGATAAATCTACAGTCATTCCTCCTATACCTACAAACCAACCATGTACGAAACCATTTCTCATTCCTTGTTTAGTCATTTGGACAGTCATAGCACCTGCAGGTATTGATAAAGATAAACCTAACAATATATATGTAAAGAGTGTTACAATCATAAAAATTCTCCTATTTTAATCAATTATTATTCTTTTTATTAAATTATGCATGAAAAGGGCACTTACCTTTGATCGATTCATTACCATCTGTTATTACATATTATTTCCATTCTCTTTTATCTGGAGCAATCACCCAATTAGATGACCACTCTTTTGGACCATGTTCGTTAAGATATTTTAAAATACTCCAAGTATCCCTTTGTTGAAGAGCAATGCCTAAAACCCCATAAGATCCTTTACATGTTTAACGTTCTTTTTAGATGTTAGTTTTTCAAGTAATAAAAATGCAACATCAAAAGCTGTACCTGGATTTGAAGATGTAATAATGTTTCCATCTTGAACGATTAAATCATTTTGTACTATTGCACCGAAATTCTTTAACTGCTCTTTTCGTTTACTCGTTGGATGACTGTATGTGGTGGCTTTTTTATCTGTAAGAATCCCGCTTTTTCCAAGCGCTAATGATGCGACACATATACTGGCAATAGGCTTCTGCTTGGCATAAAAATGTTGAATAACATGTAAGAATTCTCTACTATATGCATCCCGATAAAAACCAGCTTCTTCAAAACCTCCTGGAATAGCTAATGCATCAAACTCATCTAATTGAATATCATCAACCGTTTTTTCGGGTATGACAGTAAAATTCCAAGTACAGGTTAATTTATTCCGAAGGCCAACTGTTACGACCTCAGTTGATCCATCTCCCTCCCATTTATTCCAACCTAGTACATCTGTAAATACACTAGCTTCTACTGCTTCAAATCCATCAGCTAATAATAATAAAACCTTTTTCATATCGTAAATCGCCTCCTGTTATCCTTATTTTATACAAATATATAAGGCTGATAAATGAGTTTAATAAGGATATTCGATTGTTTGGCTTTATTATATAAGGAATTTAGGTTATCCTATTTTATAAAAAAAGGTTGGATAATTTATGGATCAAATTGATAAAAAAATCGTGGGATTATTACAGTCAAATGCAAAAATTTCAATGAAGGATCTAGCAGAAGCCGTTCACTTATCTGCTCCGTCAGTAACTGAGCGAGTACGGAAGTTAGAGGAGCAAAAAATTATTGAAGGTTACCATGCACATGTTTCTCTAAAAAAAATAAACCGTCCAATTTCTGCACTTATATTGTTTAAATCAAAGGATTGTAAATCATTAGCTAACTTTTGCTATAATCATCCAGATGTACTTGAGTGTTACAGAGTAGCAGGGGAAATTAGCTATATTGTCAAATTAGCAACGTATTCTGTAGAAAGTTTAGAACAATTTATTGATGATACAATGCAATATGGTACACCATCAACGAATATCGTGTTATCTTCTTATGAAAAAAAAATAATTGCTCCCTTTATTAGTGAAGAATAAAAATACTGGCACAATCAATTAACTATTACTTACTCAATAATCCTTAATCCTTTAAAAATAGCCCTGATTTTTTGACTGTATAAAAATCAGGGTCTCTAATCATTTTTATCGTTTTTGGGTAACCCATTTTTATTAGCTGGGTAACGATGTGCACTTCCCCCTATATAAACATTTAAATTATTCTTCACAATCCCTCTACTTCCAATAGCAACATGCTTATTACTTCCCATCACTACACCTCATTTCCTTTTTTACAAAAAAAAGACACAGAGATCCCTCCCCATGCCTACTAATTCTCTACTTCTTCACCGCATGTACATAATGCACCGTCTCAAAAGCTTCTAAATAATCGTTTCGTCCCTCAAAATATAATTTATTAATATCCTCTGGTGATAAGTGCTCATAAATGAGTAAGCCCACCTTCTCTAACAGTGCTTCCATTTCGGTATAAGAAAAACACGATTTCATCGGCTCTCCGCCTATCTCAGCCATCTTTATCATATTTTCAACTCGATTGGATAATCCTTTTTCCGTAAATAAGTTTTCATCGGGATAATCGAATACGATAGAACTTCCTGCTGGAACTATCTCGAATAAATATTCTATTAAACTGGAAAGTTCCTCTTTCGTTAAATAATACGTAACACCTAAAAGGCTAAAGAAAGTTTTTGTATTTTCAAATCCTTCATTACGTAACTTTTCATAAGGAAATTCTTTTGTAAAATCTATCGAAACAAAATGAAGATTACTTGGAATTTCAAGCCCTGCTTCTTTCACTCTTTCCACCTTAAAACGCTGCGTAGAAGGATGATCCACTTCAAATATTTCTATTTTATTCTCTAACTCTCTATGTCTAAAACTAAATGTGTCTAAGCCCGCACCGAGTATGACGTATTGCTTTGCACCTAATGCAATTTCATGTAATAGCACTCTTTCACAATATGCCGCGCGTGCCAAAGGTGTTGGTGATAATTGAACTTGTGTAATCCATTTTAAAATTCCTTTCGGATTGTCTTGAAACTGCTGTGCAATGTCTTTATTGAAAAAATGTATTCCTTGAACCATGTTCGTTTCAATATCATTACGTTCTTTTTGTGAAATAAGATCTTTAGCTACATAATCATCAAAGATTTTAGAACTATCAAATTCACTATGATACGCCCTTCCGAAAGCTGATACTAACGACGTTACACTTGCTTCACCTTGTTTCATGCACATACACTCCTTCATTTTCACAACAAAAATAGGGTTCCCCTGGCCAGGAGAACCCTATTATACACTTTATTTTTATATTGGTAAATTATAGCATAAATAAGTTTTTTTGTCAAGTTTTCAACCCATTACCGCTCCAACAATTTATGTATTCCTTGGCAGGAAGATTTCGATCCACATCGAATATTCCAGATTATAACAATACATATGGAGGCCAATATGAAACGACTAGTCATTATTACAGTAGGAAAAACGCACAGCGGAAAAACTACATTTGCAAGAGCGCTAGAAAAAGAGTTCCCCCACTCTTTCATTATGGATCCAGATAACCAAGCCGAATTTATTAACACGCATTATGAAAAATTACAGCCAACTGAAGGCCCTAATACATTTAAGCACGTTCTTTCGAAATTCATTGTTGATTATGCAAAAGAACATACGATTTTACACCTTATTATTTGCAACTCAAATAGAACCCGAAACGGACGAATGTATTTGCTGAATGAGCTGTTTAAGGAAGAGGAAGAGGAATATGTACGCATATTAGTTCATTTTGACATCCCAGATGATGTTCTTTATGAAAGAGTGACTCGTAGCAAGCGAAGTACAAATATATTTAGAGGTAACTATTCTAGTTTCAAAGAGGTACTCAATCGCCAACAGGCCGAATCACTGCATGAAGATGTGGTAGATCCTGTAGAAAATGAGGCTGATTATTTGTTTGTTATTCGCGATAGTAAAGATGTAAAATCTACTATAGAAGAAATTGTTCATCTTGCTGAAGATTTGTCCCCTATCCCAAAATAAGAGACTATAAGAATCACATAATCATAGATTATTATGCAAATACTTCCTCTAAGCGCCGAACATGGTATATAATGATAAAATAATCTACTTCTATATGCTCAATTTTACACAATAGAGTTCACTCATAGGAAAGAGGTACAAAAATATGAAAACAAAACAAACAATCGCTGCTTCTACACTAGCTTTAGCAATGATTGCGGGATCTACCCCTACTCATGCAGAAGTAAATGAAGCTACTCCCCAGCAAAGTACTGGAGATCGATTAGCTGAAATTAAGCAACATAAACAAGAGTTAGATGCGAAATTGCAGCAGCACAAAGAAAATGTGGATCAAACATTAAATGAACTTAACCAAGTTAAGGAAAATGTTGATACAAAGGTAAATGAACTACATGAACGTAAACAAGTTGCTGATGAAAAAATTGGCGAGATTAAACAACATAAACAAGAGTTAGATGCAAAACTTCAGCAAGACAAACAAATCGCCGAAGATAAAATCGCTGAAATTAAAGAGCATAAAAAACAAGTAGATGATAAAGTTGCTGAAATTAAAGAACATAAGCAAAATATCGATAATAAGGTTACTGAGATTAAAGAACATAAACAAACTGTCGATGAAAAAGTGAATGAAATTAAGCAACATAAAGAGAACATCGATCAGAAGGTTAATGAACTTAAGGAAGTAAAAAAACAGGTAGATGACAAATTAGCTGAGTTAAAGAAAGCGAAACAAACTGCTGAGGACAAACTTGCTGAGCTAAAAGAAAATAAGCCGAATACTGGGAACACGTTAGAGGAGCTTAAGAAAATTAAAGGCAATTTAGATAGTCTTTCCGCTAACTTAGAACTAGCTAAACAAGATGTAAAAAACAAACTAGCTGAATTACAAGAAGCTAGACAAGATTTACTAAATAAAATAAACGAAATGAAACAAGCGAAACAAACTGTTTCAGATGATTTAACAAAGAAAAAACAAGACTTAGATATTAAAATAAACGATTTTAAACATACTGAGAAAAAAATTGATGACAAATTAGCTGAGTTACATACAACAAAGCAAAATGTAGATAACAAAATTAATGAAGTATCACAATCGAAACAAACGCAAACAGACAATAACAATACTACTGTTCCAGCGAAAAACAGTGCTAGAGAACTTCCTAACGCTGGTAGTGAGCAATCAAGTAACGTGCCTTTAGGAATGTTATCTGTCTTAGGTGGACTTTTATTAGTAACACGAAATAAAATTAAAACGTTATTCTCAAAATAAAGCCATTATATCTATTTTAAAATAATCATACAAAGGCCAACTGCACATATATGTACGGTTGGCCTTTTTTCTTTATATTAACTGTCCATCTCTAAGTGTCAATATACGATCACATACATCAAGCATTCTTTCATCATGCGTAATCATAATTGCTGCTTTTTGACTTTCTTTCACTTCACGTTTCATCATTTCCACGACTTCACGTGCGCGTTTTGAGTCTAAGCTTGCAGTTGGTTCATCCGCTAATATTAAATCTGGGTTGTTCATGAAAGCACGAGTGATTGCTACCCTTTGTTTTTCCCCGCCCGATAGTTGATTTGGATAATGAGTTTTTCTTTCAGATAATCCAAATGCTGCTAGCAAGTGATCCGCACGCTTTTCCGATTCTTGTTTGCTTTCTTTTTTTAACTTTGCAATGTAAAGCAATTGTTCTTTTACATTTAAATATGGAACAAGATTTGCGAACTGGAAAATGAAGCCGATTTTTTTCAAACGAATGTCTGTCATTTCCTTTTCTGATAACTTCGTAATATTTTGCTCGCGAATGTAAATATCCCCTTTTGACGGTGATAGTAAAGCACCCGCGATTGATAATAACGTACTTTTCCCTGATCCAGAAGGACCGACGATTCCGATAAATTCTCCAGCTTTCACATCAAGCGACATCGGATGAAGGGCTGTTACTTCCGTATTCCCTTCTCCGTACACTTTACTTACTTTGTCTAATTTTAATAATGAAGTCATTACATCCCGCCTCCAATTGCTTCTAATGCATCAACTTTTAATACTTGGTATAACGAAATAAGTGTTCCTAAAATACTAATTACGATAAAGATTGCTGCATATTGTGCAATCATCGGTGTTGTTAATAAGAACGGCATACCCGCTGGTAAAATTTGTTCTAATCCTTGTACAAGAACAATACTGATTACCATCGCAACGACTGATAAGAATAACGCCTGTACGACTAAGCTATTTGCTAAATAAGAATTTTTCGTTCCAATTGCTTTTAGTACACCTAATTGCTGTGTTTTTTGCAGTGTAATTACGTAGAAGAATACACCGATTAGTAACGCAGCGATAACAAGTAAGAACGCAATGATCATCGTTAATGTTCCTTGCTCTTCTTTAAATCCTGGAATACTTTGTAGCACTTCTTTTTTGTCGATAACATGTGCATTTTTAATTTCTTTATCTGTATTAAGCGCAATTGCACTATAATCTTTTTGGTTTGGTTGTGAAATAGCGCCCCATACGTCTTCATTTACATAAACGACTGGTGTATGGCTAAACATTTGATCTTTCGTAAATCCAACGATTTTAAATTCTTTCTTTGAAACAGGATCAATAATTGTATCCCCAATATCGATTCCTTTTTCTTTAATTGATTCATCAGCAACCATTTCGTTATTTGCTGTACCTAATTTCTCGCCTTCTACAATTTTCGGTTCTAAAAATGAATCACGTTCACTTGAGAAAATAGCGACATCCACTTTTTTCGAACTATCTTTCTTTTCATACGTTGAAACTTTCACACGAAACGGAACGGCCTCTTTCTCGCCTACTTGATTTACTACGTTATCTACATCATCTTTCTTAATTTGTGAACGAAGTAATTTATTTTCTGCATCATCTGCTAATACAAACTTATTTGCCTCCATATTTTGAATCGATGAAGCATTATCATATGATAATCCATTTGCTAATCCTGAAATTACAAGGACTAAAAATGATAATAACACCATAATAAGTCCGATTAATCCGTATCTTAATTTTGATTGTTTTAATTCACGCAGAGCTAAAAACATTTCGCTCGCTCCTTCCTATTACTTTCTATGCACTTATCATAAAAAAGAAATATGAACGGAATATGAACGGAAGATTACAGAATGAAAATTAAATTTTCAGAAAGTATTGAAAACAATTAAAATCCTTGATACAATTCAGTCAAATAATCTTGACCGAGTAATTTAATTTGAGGAGTTGATCATTTGAAGCCCATGTTAACACTAACTACTTATAGCCAACTAAAAGCAATAAGCGATCCACTACGTGCCGAAATGATGATGCGTCTATGCGAACGTCCTTATACAGGACAACTGCTATCTGAAAAATTCGGCATTTCAAGGGCGAAAATTCATTATCATTTAAAAGAATTAGAGAAGAATGGTCTTATAGAAATCGTTTATACAGAAGAAAAGAATGGCATCGTTCAAAAGTTTTATCAATCTGTCGCTAAAGGATTTACCCCTGCCGCGGACCTATTACCTCATTTAGAAATATTAAGTGAATCAGGTCGCCAAATCTTTTTACAAATGACGGAAAGAACGAAAAGCCATATTCTCGCTGCACCAGAAAAATCTTTTACATTACGAAATGCAAGTGAAGACCCAGCTGAGTGGAATTACGTTTCATCCTGCTGGGAATTTGATGCTACGCCAGAACAATTTCAAGTGTGGGTGAAAAAGTTTCATGAATTAATGGCTGAATTAAACGAAATCACAAAAGGTGCGGATAAAGATCCAAATAGTAAAGCTTATTATATTTCTACTACTGCACTTCAAATCGCTGAAAGAACAATGCAGCAATTTGTTAAAAAAGAAGAAAAATCGTAATACGATTTTTTTTACCGAGACGGTCAATTTTATTTTACCGAATAATTTTTTTATAAAGGAGTAGATAAAGTGGACATATTAAAAAACCGGAATTTCCTCTTACTATTTTTAGGGAGAATTTTTACAAACATAGGAGATAGCTTGTATTATGTAGCAGCGATGTGGCTCGTATATAAGCTGAGTGGTAATTCTTTTTATTCTGGATTAGCAGGTTTTCTTACGTTATTACCTTCTGCACTTCAATTTCTTACTGGTCCATTCGTTGATAGATGGTCGATTAAAAACACCCTCGTCATCACACAAGTCCTGCAATGCATTCTTATTTTAATTATTCCTATTACACACTACTTCGATCTACTAACAGTCCAACTACTACTCACCATTATGCCAATCGTAGCCTTTATCGAACAATTCGCCTATCCCGCACAATCAAAAGCTTTACCACTTCTACTGAATAAAACACAATTATTAAGGGGAAACTCACTCTTTTCATTTGCATATCAAGGCATTGATTTAATTTGCACGACTCTTTCTGGAATATTAGTAGCACTACTTGGCGCAATCACTTTATATGTAATCGACTCTTTTACATTTGCGATTACCGCCCTTTTGTTTATTTCATTGAAAATGCCAAGACAAGTAGAAACCAATACAGGTCTCCCTTCTGAAGACAATACATCATTTTCGGTCAAACAATATTTCTCTGAATTAAAAGAAGGCTTTTCAATCGTCTTTCGTTCATTAATGGGCGTTTTCTTAATCGGTTCAGTTGTCGCTAATTTTTCAATCGGTATGACGATGGCAATACTCCCTTCTTTCGCCGATTCTTTAGGAGGGGTTAAATTATACGGTTTCTTTTTAGCCGCTATATCCGCCGGTAGTTTAATTGGAGCACTATTCAGTTCATGGGTTGGTAAACATAATATTAGCCATGTCTCCATTATTTGCTTTGCGACTAGCGCTTTCTTTTGGTTTCTCTCTACGTTTGTACCGTTTCAATGGTTATCAATTTTTTTATTCGGCCTAGCTTGGATACCAATTGGTGCGACCAACATATTATTTGCGACAATTAGTCAAATTGTAATTCCAAATCAATATCTTGGACGCATCAATTCAGTCACACGAAGCATGGGTACAATCGCTATGCCGTTCGGCTCTTTAATTGGCGGATACACCGCAAATGTATTTAGTAGCCAACTCATTTTCGCGCTCGCTAGCATCGGAATTTTATTTATTTCTCTCGTATGGCTACTTCATCCGAAATTACGTTCATTGCCGAAAGCTGATGAAATTACAGCGGATACTTTTGGGCTTCGCTTTAAGGAAGAGCGCGGGAAAGGTGCTGCCTTATAGCAAATAGAAAATATCATGTAATCCGTAATGTGTAGAGATAATAAAGTTATTTAATTTTAAAAGCTCAAACAAGCATAACCCCGTTCTAAATTTAGGACGGGGTTATGCCTGTTTTATTTTGGATGCAAGATACTTCACAACACTAAAAATATAACAATAAAGTCGTTTGAAAACCTAAGTTTTATTCAAAAATAGCACCCTTTAATGGAATAACTAAAACGTTCATTCAACGATTTGATGGCCAAGACCCCTGCATTTTCCTTAATTGAATAATTTGACCTGTATGATAAGCATCATGAAGCATAATGTCCAGTAATTTCCCCTCAAGTGAATTTTGCTCAAGCTCTTTTTCGGAAATTGCACTCAATGCCTGTCTTAAATTACGTTGGGCATTTTCACAACGTTCAACGACTTTCTTCCATTCCTTATCATCATTAGATTGATTGGTAAGATAAAAGGTTTCATCACCGTCGAGATTATGTATCCATTCACGGTCTTCCAAGTTTGCAGCAAGTCTCTCTTTGTAATAAATGAGATGATTAACGTTCTCCCAAATGGTTTTAGTTGCCTCTCCATATGGTTTCCAGATAGCCTGTTCGGCTGTAAGTCCTTCTATAGCATGTTTAAACGGTGCATACCAACTCTCTTTATCGAATGTGGAATCTAGTCCGTTTAAAAACAAGTCAATTCTTTTCAGAGTAATCGCCTCCCTAAATAGTTAAAGTTTCAATAAAATCCTTATAACTCTGTAGAGATTCTACATTTTTAAATAAACTTCCTGCTAATCTTATTCCACAAACTGACCCAATTGTGAAATAGAATGACTCGCATTTTTTTAAACAACTTTTTATCACTTTACACATAAGTGATAATATATTGACCAATTGACAAAAATAAGAAGAGGCTGTTCTAAAAACAGCCTCTTCCTTTCCATCTATTTAGGAAGCTCAACCCGAACAGTCGTCCCTTCCCCTTTCGTGCTATAAACTGAAACGTTTCCTTGATGCAGTTCAACAATTTTCTGCACGATAGATAATCCTAAGCCGCTTCCTTCTACGTTTCTTGCCCTTGCTGTGTCTACTTTGTAAAAACGATCAAATATACGATCCATTTCTTCTTGTTCCATACCAATTCCGTTATCTGATATAGAAATGACAATACCGGATTCTAATTCTTCTACAACAAATTCAATCGTCCCGCCATCGTTTGAAAACTTAATGCTATTCGTAAAAATATTACTCCATACTTGATGTAGTAGGTTTTCATCACCTTCTATAGATATGTCCGGTACATCAAATTCAACAGCTATATCTTTTTCACGCCATTTCCATTCGAGCATAAAAATGACGTCTTTAATTTGCTTCTGCAGATTGAATTCTTTTATCTGTAAAACCTTCTCTTCTTTATCTAATGAAGCAAGCGTAAGTAACTGTTTACATAAACTAGACATCCGCTTACTTTCACCCTCAATAATTTTCAAGTAACGTTTTCTTTCCTCTTCACTCATATTCTCCGATTGTAATGTTTTCGAAAAACCTTGTATCGAAGAAAGTGGAGATTGGAATTCATGAGAAACGTTAGAAACGAACTCTTGTCTCATTTGGTCTAATTCTTTAATGCTCTTTGTCATCTTTTGAAAATTAGTCGCTAGTGTACCAATTTCATCTTTTCGATTTTCATCTAATTCGATATCATATTCACCACTTGCAATCTTTTGAGTCGCTTTCGTAAATGTTCGAATAGGACGAACGATATAACCTGCTGCAATCGCTATAAAAATGATACTTAATACAACGATGAAACCGAGTAATACCGCTAGAAAAATTCTCATCTCGCCGAATTGTTGCTGAATATCAGGGCGAATGAATAAAGCGTACTGTTTATCATCGTGTTTTAGCGGTACACCGACACTATTAATTAATTCATTATCGAAAAATCCTGTAATAAACAAACGGGTTGGATATGTGGAAACGCCATTAAACGTTTCACCTTGCAATACTTTATGAACGGTATCATCACTAATTGTTATCTTACGAAACGCATTCCCAATACGCTTTCCATGATTTTCGTCATCTACAATATAAATTTCATACCCTAACTTCGCAATAGACTGTAAGTATGCCTCTTTATTTTCTTCACTTTGCTTTTCATATAATGATTTTACTTCTTTAGCATACATTAAAATCTTTTCACTATTGTACGGTTTTAACTTCACTTGATAATATACGTTCGTTAATAAAAAACCGATAATACTACTAAGAAGCATAATACCGACTGTCATAAAAACAAATCTAGAATACAATGATTTCATCTTATTTCAACTCCAACTTATAACCGAGTCCGCGTACTGTCGTAATTTGAAAATCATCTGTTCGTTTTGAAAAACGATCTCTCAGTCGCTTCACATGAACGTCAACTGTTCGTTCATCTCCTTCAAAATCCATTCCCCATACTAATTCAATTAATTCTTCTCTTGAAAAGGTTCTTCCAGGATAACTAGCAAGTTGTGATAATAATTCAAATTCCTTTAATGGAAGCAAAATCGTCTGACCGTTACACTTCACTTCAAACCCTTTTCGGTCAATTATCGTCCCATGTAATGTAATAATATCAGCGCTAAGCATTTGATAACGGCGCAATAAAGCTTTCATACGGAAAATTACTTCAGCTGGTTCAAATGGTTTTACAATATAATCGTCCGTACCAGAAATGAATCCTTTTTCTTTATCGACTAGCTGATCTTTTGCAGTTAATAAAATAACAGGTATATCATGATACTTCCGGATTTCTTCGCATAACGTATAGCCATCAACAAACGGCATCATAATGTCTACTATCGCAAGATGAATATTTTCTTTCTCTAAAACGCCTTGCGCTACCTTTCCATCTTCCGCTTCAAAAACTTTAAAGCCCTCTTTTTGTAAATGGTAATGCAATAACTCTCTAATATGTTTATCATCATCAGCTAATAAAATATGTATCATCTTCATTAAACCCTCTCTTGTTCATCCTTCTACATTCTTACATTAAGAAACAATTGTACTTTTTGCAAGAAAAAGAAAAACAAACTGCTATTAGTTTTTTTGAATAAGAGTTGATACATAATACGCTACAAGCCAACATTTTAAGATAAATAAAAAGAATCTATTTTGAAAAAAATTATTCAAAATAGATTCTTTCGTTTTAGTATTAAGATTATTTTAATAAAAACAATTTCTACTCTTACTAAGCTTTAGAAATATCAACAAATCCTTCTCCGAACACATCACGAACATCGTGTATAGCGATGAACGCAGCCGGATCCGTAGTTTGAACAATCCGTTTTAGCTTCACTACTTCTTGCTTATTAATAACAATATAAAGAATTTCCTTCGGCGTTTTCGTGTAATAGCCATGACCTGAATACACGGTAACCCCTCTGCCCATTAAGGTAGTTACCTTCCCGGCAATTTCATTCGGGTTATCAGAAATAATCGTAATGGCTTTCTTCGGATTTAAACCTTCAATTACAAACTCCATCACTTTCGTTGCTACATATAGCATAATAATTGTTATCATCAGTTTTTCTGCACCAATGATGAAATAAGATGAAAACGCAACAATTAAATCGAAGAACAGTAGACCATAGCTAATGCTCCATCCTAAATATTTATGCGTCATCCTTGCTAAGATGGTAGTACCTGCTGTTGTTCCGCCAACACGAATAATAAGACCAATCCCGCACCCAATAAATATTCCTCCGAAAATGGCATTTACAAGCATTTCATCCGAAGTAATCGTCCAACCTTCTGTCAAATGAAGGAATAGCGAATTCGTAACTACAGCAATAATCGTATAAATTGTTGTGATCTTGTTTAAAAATTTATAACCGGCTATTAACAATATTGCATTTAAAATTAAGTTGACTAAGCCTGGTGACCACTCAAATAAATAGTACGTAATAATCGTGATACCTGTTACCCCGCCCTCACCAAACTCGTTCGGGATAACAAACAAATTGACACCTAACGCAAAAAGAAATGCACCAATAATAATAAAAATAATGTCTGTCGTTCTTTTTTTCATACAGTACCTCACTTCTTATGTAAATATTTATTCTGTCATAAACTCTCACCATTATATCGTGGAATATTCAAATCGAACAGTGGTTTATTTTTATTTTAATATAGGGTAATAAATCAACTTCATCCTATATCCACATGTAATTTAAAAAGGGTAACAACTTTATTTATCCTTTTCGGCAAGAAGACTCCACCTGAATTGTGCTAGGGGTGAAACCCAACAATTCAGGTGGTGATGAATTGCCGTCAGAAGGTAGACTGAACTCTTTTGTTTCCTTCATAACAATTTTTCGCGGACGAATATTTGTTTCTTTTTGTCTTACGATATGTCGTAGATAAAGAGGGAATATATCGTAAGACAACGAAATTGGATAATAATAATCATTCGGTCACTTGAGCCAAAAGGAATTACTGTAGAAGAATGGAATTACGCTGAAGAACATGTTCATATTTTGTTCCGTTTCGTTCCAAATATTGATTTGTCAAAAATATTTTTAATGAACTCTCTAAGAAAGGTGGTGAAAACGATGGTTAAAAAGAAAGCAGTGAAAGTATTACGTAAACAAAAGAAAAGAGAAAACATACAACGATTCACGCAGAAACAGAATATCGGACGGGCTTGCCTCACAGCTAAAGAATTTCGTTTACTGCAACGCATGTCACATAGTTCAAAAGCATTGCGAAATGTTGGATTGTACACGATTAAACAAAGTTATTTGAACCATAATAAAATGGCTACTGTAAAAGAAGTGGACAATGCCATGCAGGCTGATATGAACTACTGGGGCATTCAATCAAACTCTGTTCAAGCGATTCGTAGAGCCTTATTTACAGAAGTGAAGAGCTTTTTTAAAGCATGGGAACAGTGGAAGAAAAATCCTGAAACCTTCACAGGTCGTCCTAAGTTTCCAAATTATTCTCGTTCAACGGACAAACGAATTATTGAAATCTATCAAGTTCCAAAAGTGGATGATAACGGGTATTGGATGATCCCGATGAATGTTGCATTCAGGAAAAAATTCGGTTCCATTAAAATACGTATGCCAAAGAACTTAAGAAATAAAAAAATCTCCTACATTGAGATTGTACCGAAGCAAAAAGGTCGGTTCTTTGAGGTGCATTACACATATGAAATGCACGTTTCTCAAATGAAACAACAATCCACGACTACTAGTAACGCTTTGAGTTGCGATTTAGGTGTAGATAGATTATTAAGTTGCGTAACAAATACAGGTGATACATTCTTAATTGATGGAAAAAAATTAAAATCCATTAACCAATACTTCAACAAAAAGATACGTAATTTGCAGCAGAAAAATATAGAAAATGGAATTTCAAAACGCGTTGTAACGAATAGAATGGCCGCACTTTGGCATAAACGAGAAAGACAAGTAAACGGTTATATTTCACAAACTGTAGGCTTGTTGTTCAAAAAAGTGAAAGCATTCGATATAGATACTATTGTCGTAGGGTATAACACGGGTTGGAAACAAAAATCTGATATGGGAAAAAAGAATAATCAAAAGTTTGTTCAAATTCCATTTCATAAACTGATTGCAGCGATTGAGAATAAATGTATAAAAGAAGGCATCCGTTTTTTGAAACAAGAAGAAAGCTATACTTCAAAAGCTAGTTTTCTGGATAAAGATCCGATTCCAGTTTGGTCTAAGGATGATAGGGCGCATTATCGCTTTAGTGGCAGACGAATCACTCGTGGCCTGTACCAAAGTAAAGCAGGAACATGTATCCATGCTGATATTAATGGTGCGTTGAATACATTGGAAAAATCAAGAGTTGTAGAATTGGATGACAACCTCAAAGGGAAAACGCCGATTCTATTAGAAGTGCAAAAACGTAAGGCTGTTGCTTCGCGCATAGCTTAGTGGGTGCGTCAACCATCCATGTGTACTCGACTTGTCGGGGCTTGTAGCACACGCCGGGGTCATCTGAGTGGTGGCTTCTTCCATAAGGAAGAACTGCTCTTTTTCAAAAGGGTGGTGCAAGTGGGGAAACGATTGTTCGTTTCTAGTACCAACCAAAAACTTACTTGGGGTGTTACCGTAAGGTGGCATGAATGTTAGAGCGTCAACTGTCTAGCGATAGACGACAAGACCTAGCGTTCTAACTCAAGCCCCCACTGAAACGCTTCATCTCAGTGGGGGTAGTTGACTATGTACTACAAATAAAGTTTTGATTTCACATGCAATTGTTGCTAAAAAAATGAATATGAATATGAATACTCACTCGCACAAACTTCGAATACAAAGCAAATAGGCGAAGCTATATAATAGACTTCGCATCAAACATTTGACCACAGAGATTTATATTTATACATTCCAGAAATAAATTTACTTATCTTTCTCCATATATTCTTTAATCTTTCGTTCTTCCCACTCTTTTCCGAATATCCCAAATGGAAAAGTTGTCAATCCGTGTATAACGATACCAATCCCCCAACCTGCAAGTGGATATAAAAACCATAATTTACTTGAATCAGAACTTATATTTATAATAAAAAGCATTAAGTTCACTAGTATATAAACCGTTAAATGAATATAAAATGCTTTTAAATTCTCCATTCTTTTTTTAGCTCGTAAATAAACCTCATCTCGCTCCACCCTTAAACACCTCTTTCAATATTGTATTTTTTCACCTTCGCTCCAGTGTTAACATCATATTCTAATCGGAAATCCATTATTCTCAAAAAAACATAAAACAAAAAAGTACCCATCGAATTATCATACATATGATGATTCGATGGGTACTGCATGATACATTTGTTATTTACAAGCGTCTAATTAAGACCAAATCCAAACATCATCATTATTTTCAACGTTGCTCTTTACCTCATGAATTTTTTCGATATGATCCGTTGTGTTGTAGTTAATAGAAATTCCGCCCCAACCTACATACTTCATATCAATTTTCACTTTCTCACCCATATTAAATACTTGTCCCTTCGTTAAGAAAACATCAATAATAGCTTTCTTTCCATTTACTGATGGATACTGAACAATGACATATTTAGTGGAATCGTCTCCCTCATCGTTCATCGTTCCTACTTTTGATACTTCCCCAATCACATAATCAGGAGAACCGTCTTCTTTCATGTGCATACCTAATTTATTTGACGTATTTTCAACTGTATTTGCAATCATATATTCCGTAAAATTACGCATCATAGATCCAGTAGCTTTAACCTCATCCCCTACTTTCACATTTGAAAGGGAATCTATATACACACTAACAGGTTCCTCATATTGCTTAGATTTTACGACAATTACACCGTTATCTACTTCTACTACTCGCCCTTCTAACGTCGAGAGATTCGATTCAATAGAAGCAGCACTCGCTTTTGACAGTTCTAATCCTGGTAAATTCGTTCCTGATAATGCTGCGATCCCTAAAGCACCTGCTAAAATTATTTTTTTCATACCCATATGTAACCTCTCCATTCATGATGATTATATTTTTTGATTGGATACGACCAACCTGTAACTATTATAGTTACAGGTTATAGAAAATAGCAACCATCTTTCTTATGCAATGTTGCATACTGTAATTTTTAAATATAAATCGATTATTCCTATATTCAACACGAGTGCTAAATTCTTGAATACCAGCAGGTAAACGGATTGATAACGAAGAAATTAATGTGATGCATCATATTTTTTCAATGCTACGGTTTGTATAGTCGTAGTTAATTACATTATGTAGGAGCGGAATTAATATGTTAATGAAACCAAAAAGATTACAGCCAGGAGATATTGTGGCGACAGTAAGTTCTTCATGGGGAGGTGCTGGTGATTCTAAGCTAAGATGGCGATATGAGCAAGGAGTAAAAAGATTAGAAGACGTCTTCGGTCTTAAGGTTGTCCCAATGCCAAATAGTTTAAAAGGTAGCGAATACCTTTACAACAACCCACAAGCTCGTGCGGAAGATTTAATGACAGCATTTAAAGATACTCGTATTAAAGGAATTATTACGAATATTGGCGGTGAAGATAGCATCCGTTTACTTCCTTATATAGATTTTAATGTTATACGCGAAAATCCGAAAATCTTTATGGGCTACTCTGACGATACCGTTTCACATTTGTTTTGTCATAAAGCAGGAATTCCCTCTTTTTACGGTCCAGCAATCTTAACTGATTTTGCCGAAAATGTGGAGATGGATCCATATACAATTGAAATGGTGAATCGAACTCTCTTTTCAAATGAGAATATTGGCGAGATTCAACCAGCTCATGAATGGACGAGTGAGCGTTTAGAATGGATAGAGGCGAATAAGGATCAACGGCGTACGATGCAGCAAAACAATGGATATGAGCTACTTCAAGGCTCTACTACTGTACAAGGGCGTTTAATTGGTGGTTGTATGGAAGTACTGGAATTTACAAAAGGAACTGAACTTTGGCCTAAGAAAAAACATTGGGAGAATAGTATCCTTTTCTTTGAAACTTCTGAAGACCATCCAGAACCAAGTTATATAAAGTATTGGTTACGAAATTATGCAGCGCAAGGCATTCTACAAAAAGCAAAAGGCATCATTTTTGGTAAACCGAAAGACGAAAAGTATTATGAAGAATATAAACACGAAATACTGAAAGTTATGAAAGAACATAACTTAGAAGATTTGCCGATTCTTTATAATTTAAATTTTGGCCATACCGAACCGAAGTTTATTTTGCCTTACGGTGCGATGGCAGAAATTAATTGTGAAAATGTATTTTTCTCTATTTTGGAAAGTGGCGTGGAGTGAAAATTCAAATAATTAGGGCCATAAGTTTTATAATTATGTTTTCCTGATCCTACAGAAAGAATAGCGTATTTTTCATTTTAGGGAGTATTTTATTAG
This sequence comes from Bacillus sp. FSL E2-0195, assembly GCF_038003645.1. Taxonomy (NCBI): domain Bacteria; kingdom Bacillati; phylum Bacillota; class Bacilli; order Caryophanales; family Bacillaceae; genus Bacillus; species Bacillus sp. FSL E2-0195. Next base: position 3,122,086 of record NZ_JBBOPN010000001.1, read on the forward strand.
CTTGATAGCGATATGGCAGGACTCAAATAAATAAAAACACTCTTATGAGATATGACTGTGAATCGGTACTTTTTAAATGATATGGAGATTACTTATCTAATGATAAAGGGGGATTACGTGTATGGAAGTAACATTTACAGTAAGTAAATGGGATGAAAAACTAATTGATGATACTAGAAAAGATTTTCCTATTAATATTGCCCATGTTGAATATGATATTGATGGTGAATTAAAAGGAAAAGCTTTTGTTGAGTACTTATTATATTATTTAGACTCAAATATAACTGATGGTCACTTGGCTACTGCTAAAATTTCTGGATTTTTACACTTTGAAGGAATTTATAAGGGGCAACAAGGAACATTTACAGCTGTAGAGCAAGGAATATTTGATAAAGGAAATCTAGATTCCCCAGGAACAATTATTAAAGCTACCGGTAACTTAGAAAATCTGAGAGGGTCCTATAATTATCAGTTTACAGGTCAAACTAGTAAACTGATTTTAGAGTTTGAATTTTAGCAAAATACCCTATAATATAGTGGAAAGGACATTTCTTGTAATACTAGGAATGTCCTTTTTGTTGACGAGCTTATTCAACTATTCTTCTATTAGTTAAGAAAAGAAAAGAGTATATTACATAACGTCTTATTATCAGTATTCAGCAATGCATAAAATTTTCGTTATGATGGAATTAAAAATCTAAGCCCGAGAGGCATGTGCCCCCCACCTATTCATTACTTTTCCTACTAACTAAAGAATAATCCCCGAAAAACTCCCCTTCATAACTTCTTTTTCAAGTTGATTTCTACATATAAACATCGCAATAATTTTTGTGCGATGTTTTTCATCGGGTTCAAATTGTTCAATTGTTACGTCACAACGAATCGTATCACCGCTAAAAACGGGACGTAAAAATTCAAAATCCATCTTGCGAGCTAATACATTATGATCACCGCCAACTTTCGTAGGAAGCGTTGATGTTAAAAGACCTTGTACAACAAATCGTCCTTGTTCATCTGGTGTAATATGATGAATTCCCTCATCCCTAGATACTTCTGTAAATAAAACAACATCTTCTTTTGTAAAAGTTCGCTCAAAGGTGATTTTTTCGCCTACTTGCAATTTCATCGATACCCCTCCTCAAAAACTCTTTTAAAATAAGAAAAACCGAAACTAAAATCAGTTCGGTTTTTCAAAACTAACGAAGTCTATTTACTTTAACGAATGAACAAACAACCCACTGCGCAGTTTCGGTTCGAACCACGTTGATTTTGGTGGCATTACTTCCCCGGCATCTGCGATTGCTAATAAATCTTCCATTGACGTTGGATATAATGCGAATGCCGCTTTATATGCACCGCTGTTCACAAGGCGCTGTAGTTCTTCTAGCCCGCGGATTCCGCCGACAAAATCAATACGGGAATCAGAGCGTGGATCATGTATTTCAAGTACTTGGCTTAATAAATGATCTTGCAGGATAGATACATCTAAACCTCTCACAAGATCGTTCGCATCAAACGTTTCCTCTTTCACAGTAAGCTTATACCACTTCTCGTTTATATACATGCCAAATGATTTTGGTTCCTTTGGTTTATATGGAGAAACATTTGCTTCTTCCACATAAAAATATTGTGCAATTTGCTTTAAAAACTGTTCCTCTGATAAGCCATTCAAATCTTTCACAACTCGGTTATAGTCCCAAATTGATAATTCATCGTGAGGGAAGAGAACTGATAAAAAGAAGTTAAACTCTTCTTCTCCTGTGTAATTCGGATATTGTTCTCTTCGCATAAGTCCAACTTTTGCAGCTGATGCCGAGCGGTGATGTCCATCTGCAATGTACAAGTTCGGAATGTCTTCAAATGCGTTTACTAAAGTTGCAATTACATCTTCATCTGCAATCTTCCACGCAACATGCTCAACGCCGTCTTCTGCTGTAAATTTATAAATTGGCACATGTTCTTCTTTCCAGCTTGCAATTAAACGTTTCACTTCTTCTTTTGTACGATAAGTTAAAAAGATAGGACCCGTATTTGCATCGCACACATCTACGTGACGAATGCGATCTAGTTCTTTTTCATGACGCGTTCTTTCATGTTTTTTAATTGTATCGTCTTCATACTCGTCAATCGATGTACAAACGACAAGGCCTGACTGCGTTCTTCCTTGCATCGTCAGTTCATAAATATAAAGCGCTGGCTCTTCATCTTGAACGAACACTTCTTCTTGTATAAATTGCTTTAAATTTCCACCCGCTTTTTCATATACGCGATCATCATACGGTGAAAGTGCTGGATCTAAATCAATTTCTGCTTTATCAACATGTAAGAAAGAATATGGATTCCCTTTTACAACTTCTCTTGCCTCTTCACTATTTAATACATCGTAAGGTAAAGCTGCCACTTGCACAGCTTTTTCTTCTACTGGACGGATGGCCCGAAACGGTCGGATATTTGCCAAGTTCCTCTCTCCTTTACACAATCATTCGAACGGCTACAACACCTGTAATTTTGCTTATATTTTCCACAATATTCTCTTTAATTATATCATCAATACCATTATCAATATCAATCATTGTGTACGCCCAAGAATGTTTACTACGATTAATCATATCCGCAATATTAATATGATGTTCTGCTAAACATCCTGTAATTTGCCCTACCATGTTCGGAACGTTTTGATGCATAATCGTAATTCGTTTTTTTCCAATGTACGGAAGTTCTACGTTTGGATAGTTTACTGAATTACGAATATTTCCTGTCTCTAAATATTCACGTAATTGACGAGCTGCCATTACCGCACAATTTTCTTCAGACTCAGACGTAGATGCACCGAGGTGAGGCGTCGCTGTTACATTTTTCATCTTTATCACATTTTCATTCGGGAAATCCGTTACGTAATGTGTAATAATATCTTCTTCTAACGCTTTTTGAAGAGCTGTTTCATCTACAAGTTCTCCCCTAGAGAAATTGAATAGACGCATTCCTTTTTTCATCGTCTCTATAGCGTGTTCACCAATAATCCCCTTCGTTTGGTTCGTAAGAGGAATATGAAGTGTAATATAATCACACGTTGCAAAAATTTCATCTAGGCTAAACGCTCTTTGTACTTGTGTAGAAAGACGCCATGCCGTTTCAACTGATATATACGGATCATATCCAACAACGTCCATACCTAAAGATAACGCATCATTTGCAACTAAAGCACCGATTGCGCCAAGACCGATAACCCCTAAACGTTTCCCTGCAATTTCTGATCCAACGAATTGCTTCTTCCCTGCTTCAACAAGCTGTGGTACTTCTTCTCCATCCAACTCTTTCGTCCAGCTCACTCCGTTTATAATATTACGGGAAGACATAATAAGGCTTGCGATAATAAGTTCCTTCACTGCATTCGCATTAGCCCCTGGCGTATTAAATACTACAATCCCTTTTTCCGTACAACGCTCAACAGGAATATTATTTACACCGGCACCAGCTCTTGCAATTGCCTTTAAATCTTCTGAAAACTCTTCTTGATGTAAAGAATAGCTGCGAAGTAAAATACCATCTGGATGACCTACTTTGTCTCCAATCTCATAGCGATTCCCATCAAAAATTTGCAAACCTTTTTCTGCAATTTGATTTAACGTCTGAACACGAAACATATCCCCATCTCCCTATCTATTTTCAAGCTCAAATTCCTTCATATAGTCTACTAATTCTTGTACACCTTGGGTTGGCATCGCATTGTAAACACTAGCGCGCATACCGCCGACTGAACGATGTCCCTTTAGCGTAACGAAACCGCGCTCTTTCGATTTTTGTAAAAACTGATTGTTAAGCTCTTCTGACGGTGTTGTAAACGGAATATTCATAAGTGACCGATACGTGGGATCAACTGGTGAAGTAAACAATTTAGATTCATCTAAAAAATTGTAAAGAAGTGAAGATTTCATTCTATTTTGTTCTTCAATCGCAGATACCCCGCCTTGTTCTTTCAACCACTCTAGTACAAGTTTTGCTACATAAATACTAAAGGATGGCGGTGTATTATATAGGGAGTTATTTTTACTGTAAGTTTCATAGTTTAACATCGTAGGACAAGCACTATTTGCACTGCCAATTAAATCTCTTTTTATAATTACAATCGTTAAACCCGCTGGCCCTAAATTCTTTTGCGCACCCGCATATATGAGACCAAACTTCGTAACATCATATTGTTCTGATAAAATATTTGAGGACATATCCGCAACGAGCGGCACTCTTTCTAAATGTGGAATATCCACATATTTTGTCCCCTCAATTGTATTGTTCGTTGTAATATGTACATAATCTAGTTCTTCATCATTTGGTAAATCATCCATTTTAGGAATCGTAGTAAACTTCTCTTTTTCAGAAGAAGCAATCACTTGTACTTCTCCTACTTTTCCGGCTTCTTGCAGCGCCTTTTTAGACCATGAACCTGTCAGTACGTACCCAGCTTTTTTATACGTACTCATTAAATTTAACGGTATCATAGAAAATTGTAATGACGCACCGCCCTGTAAAAATAAAACTTCATACTCATCAGGAATGTTCATTAATTCACGAAGTAAGCTACTTGCTTCATCAATAATACTTTGGAAATAAGAAGATCTATGGCTCATTTCCATAACAGACATGCCTGTCCCGTTATAATTTACAAGCTCCTTTTGCACTTTCTCTAAAACTGGCAAAGGGAGTATAGATGGTCCTGCTGAAAAATTATACACTCTCTCCATCACCCAGATAACCTCCCTATTTCTCATTTTTATTATTTTTTAAACTTTCTGAATTATAACCTATATACAATACACGGTCAATTTGTTTTCCGTTATTACGGTGCAAGACGCAATGGAATCGCTTGCATGTGCACCCTGCTTTTTATAAACACACAAAAAAGTGTTAAGTACATAATCGTACTTAACACTCTAGTAATTAAGTATAATAGCTACTTACTCGTAAAGAACCGATCGAAAATTTGATAAATAGCTGAAAGACCAAAGAGCCAATAAATAGTATCCACAAGCGCCGGCATAGAACCAAACCATTTCTCAACTACATTATAATCTAACGCCACAAACAACCAATTCAAACCGCCAAGAATCACCAAAATTACTGTAAGGTATGACAAAAATTTCATTATGATTGCCCCCTAGGTGATAAGATGGTGAAAGGCCTTTCACTAAAATATATGTAATGGATTCTAAAACTTACCTATTTTATAAAATTTATTTTCGATACCAGCCATTAATAACTGTCTCTGCTTCTTTACTATGTATTTGATATGAATGATTACTATCATTAGATCCGATAAACCAAATTGAAAAACCTTTAAAATATGGCTTCGCTTCTAATACATCTCGGTAAGCACGCCACCCGTTAAGTTGTACATCTTTTGAAAACACATTCGTAATATCTGGGTTCCACGGGCTTTGTAGTCCAAGTTCACGTGCTGGCACATTAAATCCACCAAAATAAACTGGCTTTCCAGTTGTTTTATGTAATGTCTCAAGTTGCTGAACAACATTTTGGCCCCGATTGTATACTGTCGTCGCAAATAAGCTTTGTTTTACTTCTTCGTATGATGGATTTCTTTTTCCTGAAACTTCAAACCAACTATCAATACTTACGATGTCCACCTTTTTTAAATACGGGCGATTTATTTTCTCTTTAAATTTCGCCTCAAAAGAAGGATCCCAACTTGCAGTTAACCACCAATTCATTTGATACAAAACATTTCCTTTATACTGCTGGCGAACAAAATTAATCGTATCATTCCAATATCCTTCTGCATATTCCATATTCACGAAATTAGAAGCGATTTTCAGCCCATAAATATTGTACTTACTTGTAATGGAATTAAAAATATCTTGTAAAACAACCGTTTTCCAATTCCAGAAGAAATCGTTAATATTACTAGGGTTCCACTCTGTTTCTCCAATATTTCCTTGCTGAATAAACGAAAACGGCTCCAATATAACTTGTATATTACGCTTTAATAATTCTTGAATTAAAATAATAGCTTGTTTCTTTTGCGCCTGATTAATTACCATATTAGCCGAATTCACATCCGGAATATCTACTTGAATAGGTACATTCACCGTATTTAAATTCAAGCGCTCTACATCTGCTAACACTTTCGCTACATTGCCTACTTCCCATACCGTTACGTTTCCTGATTTTATTTTTCCAGATTGAACAGTATTTACATCCGCCTGTATATTTCCCTGGAAACAAAAAGAAAACAACATGATACACACTCCTAAAAAACTTATTAAACTCTTATTTTTTTTCATAACTTTCCCCCATAATTTTTGGCTTTCTTGATTATTTTATACAATATTTCACATATATTCCAGAAAAAATTAAATACATTTCCATTAATAAAAGTGGTATCCATATAATCCCCCTAAAAATAGTAAGGTAAATAAAAAAAGAGACCCCTACTTAAAGTAAGAGTCTCTTCTAACATTATCGCGGCTGTAAATTTAACACTTTCCCCTCTATTCCATCCGTATTCAGTGTAGTCGTATGATACTCACCATTTACCCAATCATCTATTTGATCATGATACCAATCGCTTCTAAAGTTTCCTGATTGTCCTGGCCCTACGATATGATAACCGTTTGACATATCTTTAGTATCAATCACGAATCGCCAAGAAGCTCCGTGATTTACAATACCGTTATCTCCATAACTCGCAGCTTGAACGGTAACTTGGCTTCCGCCAATTGGAACTGGTTTCTCACGATTAAATGCAAGTAATGCTAACATACTAGATGATCTCGAAATTGGATGTGTAAAAGCAAGTTGATGGTAATCGCCCCACTTCCACTCCGCAACATCGGGCCCATATTCCTTCTGTAATTTTTTCATTACATTCTCGTACGATGTATGCACAACTTTCGTGAACCCTCCGTACTTCGTAAACCAAGCGCTATTTTCTCCTGCTACTTCTTTTCGAATCAATTCATCAACAACTTGTGACTTCCCTTCAAATAACTCCATCACATCTTTCGGTATTTCTTTTGAAAATAACGTATTTGAAATCTCTTTCATTAACAAATGGAATATTAATGGTGCCGCTTCATCTTTACTATCGTAAAAATTCCACTTTGTTAATTGTTTTACGCCTTCTTTCTCTACTTCATTTAAAGATGCTTTATTTAACTCTTTTAAAAATATAGGAGCAAATTCTTTCCCATATAAATTTTTTTGATCCATCTGTAACTCTTCTAAATCTTTCACCGTATACTTTTCCTTCTCTTGCAAAAACTCTTGAATACGCATTTGCCTGTACGGTTGCGCCCACGTATTACTAATATGGTACGGATAATTATCATCAACAATTTTATTATTTGCAGTTGAAATAAACCCTTGTTTTGGATTTATTACTTTCGGTAGCTGATCAAACGGAATATACCCTTCCCATTCATATTCGTCTGTCCACCCCGGAACTGGCAAACTACCATCGCCTTTTTTACGTATTGGTATATTTCCATTCGCTTTGTAAGCAATGGTTCCGTCATTTGATGCAAACACAAAGTTTTGAGTTGGTGTATGAAAATCTTGAAGAGCAGTTTCAAACTCATTCCAGTCTTTCGCTTTATTCATATTTAATACAGCCTTTAATTCAGCTGATGGCTCTAAAGCAGTCCATTTCAAAGCGAATACTGTTTTCGTTTTCTCTTTCCCTTTATCTGCAAACTCTGAAATGACTGGACCATGCCTCGTAACCGTCACGTTATACGGAATTGTTTTCCCGCCTTTTACTTTAATAGATTCATCAACAACTGTAGCTTTTTCCCATTTATCGTTATACAGAAATTCATTTTCATTAGTAGGATTTCTCTTTTCAATATATAAATCTTGCACATCAGGACCTGTATTCGTAACGCCCCATGCTATTTTGTCATTGTGGCCTAATATAACACCTGGCACTCCCGCGAAAATAACGCCACTCACATGTAAGTCTTTCATTTCAAGTTTCGATTGATACCATATGGAAGGTGTCGCAAGAGATAAATGAGGATCATCCGCTAAAATCGGCTTACCAGACGCACTCTTCTCACCGCTTATCACCCAGTTATTACTACCATTAAACTCTGGTGGAATGACCGTTTTTGCAAAACTTTGTGCTACATCCACATTTGTATTTTTCAGTTCAGCTAGCAATCTAGGTGCATCTTTCGGATATGTAGGAAATAGCTCATTTGCTTGCTCTTTCGAAAGATTTTTCAGCGCCCAATATCGAAACGCCTGCCCGTGCCAATGTCCTCCTAAATCAAACGCCATATACTTTCCAATTGTCAAAGAATCCACGATTGACCATTCAGCAGGCTCATAGCCTAATAAAGTAAACTCAACCGGCAATCTCTTTTCCTCTTTTGCCTCACGTATAAAAGCGTTCACTCCATCAGCAAATGACTGCAGGGCATATTTCGCTTCTCCGTCATATTGACTAACAGACGCTTTTGCTGCTCGCCGTAAACCGAGCGTTCGAAACAACTTATCTCGATCAACAGCTGCTTCTCCAACAACTTCACTTAACATTCCAGAAGCTTGCCTTCTACTTAAATCCATTTGGAACAAACGATCTTGCGCTTGTACATACCCTTGCGAGAAATATAAATCATGCGCATTTTCTGCTTTAATATGCGGTACACCTTTACCATCCCGCTTCACCGTAACAGCATGTTGTATATCCTCTAGCTTTATCGTTCCATCTATCTTTGGCATAGATCTCAGCGTATATATGTTCAAAAAAATCATAGCGCAAATAAACAAAAAAAGAACGATACTACTAGACCAAATAAAAATTCTTTTTCCCCTATTTCGTTTCTTTTTTATGACGACTTCCATACAATCCCTCCTCTCTCAATCTATTCGCTTCTATTGTGAAAGAACCTTTTAGAAAAGAAGAAATCATTACTTGCTCATGCTATGGATCATACAAACTGAATACTTCTCTCTTACGCACTATTTCCTTTCCTTTATTAAAGCTTACTCTTCCTTTCTTACACCAATTCCTCAAAATCCCCTTCACATAAGCAAGTGTCCCCTTATTATTTTCAAGCGCAATTTTAAGTGCCTCTAGTACTTTATCTCCTGAAACTCTTTGCATCCATTCCTTTAATTCCTTCGCGATATATGGAGATAGACTACTAATGTTTTGTTCGTAAAATTTATAAACTTCACTATGCGGAGTGGCATCCTCTACTCTTTCTACCTCTTCCTTCTCTTGAATAATTGCTTGTTGTGAATTACTACTAACCTCTTCCTCTGGCATACCAAAATACTGAAGTAATAATGGAATCTTGCATTCTTCTTCAAGACATTTACGTAAAAACTTATGTAGGAACTCTTTACTTTTCACCATTTTCAGCTCACGTAATACACATTTCTCTATGTTCGTATTAAAAATAGGATTATAGTGTAACCAATTTATAATGAATAACTCTTTCGTTTCCGCATCATATAAAATCTTCCCGTATTCCACAAACCGGTTCAATAACTTCTCAACAGTCTCCATACTGTAACCAGTTTCAAGCTCTGCCAAACGCTTCGGTAATATGTAAATACCACATTGCTTCGTTTTCGTACCAGTTAACAAATATATGTAAAAATAACGCTCTTCTGGCGTTAAATCTAATATGAATTCATCTTGCCAAAAGTTCACCTGCACATTACGGTACACCGCCATCAGTTTTCCTCCCGCTCTTTACTAGTAAAAAGGAAAATTCCAATCCTTCAATATAAATATAGGAATGAGGTAACGGTTTTGGCATTCGAGTTCCAAATTTTTTTAACTACTACAACGACGGTTTTATTTTTTCGCGCTTGTTTTGTTCTTGTAGTTGTTTTTGTTTTTGTTTTTTCTTAGTGATTTATTACTTGGTAGGTGCTTATAAGGGGCTTTGAAGGGGCTTATATAGTGTTTTCATTCCTCTCTTATCCGATGCCTAATTACAAATGTCTCCAACAATCTTCATATATTGCAGACAACCATTATGATTCACCTGCTCATATTTACACGAAAATAAAAAGCACTTGTTGCCTTCGTAGACAATTCAGTGCTTAAAGTTAAAAGCTTATAAATAAAAGTGTCTATAATCGACATAGTTGATTGAAATACAATTCTGTTACATTTATTTTAGTAACGATAATATGATACATACCGAATTATCTACAACTGAACGTTCTGGGCGAGATTTCATTAACACCGTTAATCCAATTAATGAAGTGACTAGCGTTTGTGCCAATGATTTAGCATTCACATCACTTTGCAGTTCTCCAGACTGAATTCCTTTAGTAATTAATTCTTGAAATATAACTGAAAGATACATTTGATGTTCTCTAGTCAGCACTTCAAATTTTTCATTATGAGGAGCAAGTTCCACCATTGTGTTAATACAAAAACAGCCTTTATTTGATTCTTTTTTATATCCCTCTTCCACCATATTTTCAAAAAATATACGAATGGCCTCTTTTACAGATTGTTCTTTTTGAAGTTTTGTTCGAATGCTAGCTGCGTGTATATTCGTGTATCTCCGTAATGCAGCTTCAAATAGCCCTTCTTTATCACCAAATGCCGCATATAAACTCGGTCTTTGTATTTCCATTTTAGCAGTTAGATCACTTAATGAAGTAGCAGCGTATCCTTTCTCCCAAAAAAGTTGCATAGCAGCATCCAAAGCTTTTTCTTTATCAAATTCACGTAGTCGAGCCATTTAACCCCTCCTCTTTTTTCACCTGTTTTCTAAATTATAAATCACGTTTTTATGTACTAATCAGTATATTATATATCGTATTAAATTATAAATGATATGTCAAAAGAAACTGAATTTAATTTACAATTCACTTGACATAGCAACTTATCCCTGATTATATTTGACTTACGAAATAACATACCGTTCGGTACATTATTTTAATAACAAAAGGAGATGATATTATGGATACTAAAGAAAAAATGACAGCTGCTCTTACACAGAATAATGATCAGTTCCAATCACCTATCAATACAATCATGCCCCGCTATATAACTCTATTATTTTCAATAGCTTGCGGGATGGCTGTGGCGAATATATACTTCGCTCATCCTCTACTTGATTCTTTATCAAATGCGTTTAAGATCAACCATTCAACTATTGGTGTCGTTATTACGATTACTCAAGTTTGTTATGCACTCGGATTACTTTTATTAGTTCCACTTGGTGATTTGTTAAACCAAAAAAGACTTATCATTGTTCAAATGCTTTTATCCGTTTTCGCTTTAATTGTGGTCGGAGTCGCTCCTTCAAGTACCGTACTTTTTATAGGTATGGCCTTAGTCGGAATTCTTGCGACTGTTACGCAGACACTCGTCGCATACGCATCCATTTTAGCTAACCCAAAAGACCGTGGGCGAATAGTAGGTTTCGTCACGAGTGGTGTCGTAATAGGAATTCTACTTGCACGTACATTTGCCGGAACATTAACAGATCTAGCGGGATGGCGTTCCGTTTATCTTACCTCTGCTGTACTTATGCTCTTCGTAATTGGTTTGTTATATCGTAATTTACCTAGTCTTGAACATAAAAAAACAGCTATGACCTATCGTAAATTATTACGTTCTGTTCTCTTATTATTTGTAGAAGAAAGGATCTTACGTATTCGCGGAATATTAGCATTGCTTATTTTTACTTCATTCAGTATTTTATGGACTTCATTAGTTTTACCTCTAAGTGTTGCACCATATAATCTATCACATACAGCTATCGGAGCATTTGGTCTTGCTGGAGTTGCTGGTGCATTAGCTGCCACTAAAGCCGGACAACTTGCTGATCGCGGATTCGGAGAGAGAACTACTGGCATAGCCTTATCCTTATTATTACTTTCATGGCTCCTAATTAAATTAATGAACCATTCTCTATTCCTACTAGTTATCGGCGTTATCCTTTTAGATTTAACTGTGCAAGCTGTACATGTCACGAACCAAAGTATACTTTTCACAGTGCGTCCTGAAGCGCGAAGTCGGCTCACTGCTAGTTATATGATTTTTTATTCTATCGGCAGTGCTACAGGTGCAATTCTTTCCACAAACATTTATGCAAGCTACGGATGGAACGGAGTTTGTATATTAGGTGCATCTGTTAGTGCTTGTGCTCTTTTATTTTGGGCAATGACCTTACGACGATCATCACAACTAAAAGAAGACTAATTCATAAGTATATTTTTTAATACGTGTTTTTCTACAAGACTATAGAATAGCACTTATTTTTCAACACAAATCAACGGCATTTTCATATAAAAAATGCCGTTGATTCCAAACTTTTATGTATGCGATTCGCCATGTCATGATAATAGATCATATACTAGCGAAATACATCTATTACAAATTACCTTTAACTTGTCCAACAATCTCATTTATCGTATTTCGATCAAACTTATCACTAATTTCGTATGGCTTACGATCTCCTACTAATTGTACCCCTACGATGTCTTTTCGGTCCTTACCATATTGCACTTCAATAATAGATCCGCGCTCTATTTGTTTCCAAATGTGGCTTGCTTCATCTTTATTATCTAAAATAATACAGTCCTCAATAGTTTCATCGATTCCAATTAACTTGTTATCTTCCATATATCCAACCTCGTATTGTAGACGTTCTTTCGCTTTTCCGCTTACTAATATACCTTTGCTACCGTATGAGTAATCCGTATAATCCTTTTTCTCCGCTTGTACCGCTTTCGGCTCTTTTGCTTCAGTTTTTTCAGCAGTTCCACACCCCGCAATAAGACCGATTGGCATAACCACCGTTAATACTACTCTAGTAAATTTCTTTATCATTTATAACCAACCTCACATGTTTAACTTTAAATTCCATTTATTACCTTACCAAATAATAACATAACACTAAAGAGAAAGTACCAAAGATAAAATATTATTTACATTCTCCAACTTTAAAAACCTATGCGGAAAGTTATACATCTATTTTGTCTCTTTCCGTTTACCTTAATGTAATATTCTCATGATTATAACTAGATGGAATATCGAAATCACAAAATGAATTGCCAAGGAATTATAGAAAGTAGACATCCTACTCACATACGATTAGTATTAAATTTGAGAAGTATGGAAGACTCGATAAAAATATAAACTAGATAATTACAATTAAAATGGTCTTTATATAAAGGAAGGAAGTGCACAGCTATGGATTTTAAAACAGTTATGTAAGAGCTTGAATCCCTCGGTAAGGAAAGAACGAAAAAAATATACATATCTAACGGTGCGCACGAGCCGGTTTTTGGCGTAGCTACAGGTGCTATGAAACCAATCGCTAAGAAAATAAAATTAAATCAAGAGTTGGCTGAGAAACTTTATGCCACAGGTAACTACGATGCTATGTACTTTGCAGGTATTATTGCAGATCCAAAAGCTATGAGTGAGTCTGATTTTGATCGCTGGATGGACGGGGCATATTTTTATATGCTATCCGATTATGTAGTGGCAGTAACTTTATCAGAGTCAAATATTGCACAAGATGTTGCTGATAGATGGATTGCAAGTGGGGATGAGCTTACAATGTCTGCAGGCTGGAGTTGCTACTGCTGGCTTTTAGGAAATCGCAAAGACAATGAGTTTTCCGAAAGCAAGATTTCCGATATGCTTGAAATTGTGAAAAATACGATTCATGATTCACCAGAACGAACAAAATCCGCTATGAATAATTTTCTAAACACTGTCGCAATTTCATATATGCCACTACACGAAAAGGCAGTTGAAACTGCAAAAGAAGTTGGTATAGTTGAAGTAAAACGTGATAAGAAAAAAAGCAGTCTTCTAAATGCTTCCGAAAGTATTCAGAAAGAACTTGATAGAGGAAGACTTGGTTTCAAACGTAAATATGTAAGGTGTTAAAAGTATGAAGGTGTCAATCTAGGAAAGATTGACACCTTTTTTGTGGACATTACTAGACTAACGGGACTGAAAGTTAAAGGGAACCAATCATTCATTTCCCTCTATACATCTCATACTTCTTCTATCAATTTATATACCCTATCTCTTTTCTCATCATTTTTGATAAAAGTAAGCTTTCCTTCTGTAACAAACCCTTCTAATATTAAACATACTTGTCCAAAGGCTTTAGGCTTATTCGTTGTAAATCTTTCATCTGATATTTTACCAGATCGTATTAATTGTTCGCATAGCTCAAGTGCACTTATTTCTTCAGAATTAAATAATCCCAAAATATCTTTTTGCAAGGGCGATAAAGGTGCTGGGATCTCAGCTACCTCCACTTTCTCTTTTTCTTCTTCAAATAAATCTTCAAATGAAATTTGATTCATTACATCTTTTCCTTTCTAACAACTGATTTGTATAACATGAACTGAATCCTATAGGTACGAGAACTTTAAATATTAGTTATTGTTATGTAGTACTTACCTTATTACATGAATTTCAAACTCATGTACATCATTTCATATAGTATGTTTTGATTATACCAAATATACGTTCTGTCTTCTATTGTAGAATTTTTTATAACAGGTATGAAGGTAATAGTGAACATTTATCTCCCCGTTAGTTGTATACACTATGTAAAAAAAACAGAAAAAGTTTACATAATAAAATTATAGTTTTCTATTAAATTTCTACGCTAAAACGTAAAAAAGCACTTGTTGCTTTTAGTTGACAATCAAGTGGCTTTAAGTTTATCTGTTTTTAAGTAACATTAAATTTGTCAGTTTTATAATAACAGTAGGACACCTTTTATATGTCATGACAACTACTACGTTAAAACTTACGAGTTTCTATCAGTTCGTTAGTTTAATATGCATTCCATGTGTTTTGAAGTATGCACTTTTTAATAGCCTACTCTTTTTTTTCCACTGCAAATACACTTTCTTTTCTATTCATCTACATATATGATTGTTATCTTTAACCAAGCACCACATTTTTTAGCATTCTCATGTATAAAGTATAGTTTTAGCATTTATAAAGTTACTGTAATCCATTTCGTATATTTGCTTAATATCTTAAATTATTAATTACAACATATAAAAGTTGGTAATTAAGGATTCTTCAATCCATTAATAAAATCCTTAAAGCTATCAGCTATTTTATACGTATTTTCTTCTTCACTAGACTGTGGAAAATAAAAAGAGTGATCCCAATAATATACACCATGGTTTTCAGTATCTGTAATAAGTACAATTAACCCTGAACTCGGATCATCTCCTATGATTAAACTGGTCGGTAACATATCTTCTTCAAACTCTTCATAGCATTCACTTAAATCAAAAGTTTTTTTTACACCTATACCATACAAAACATCTAAAGGGATTTCCTGATTTAATTCTTTAACAAAAAATTTACTATACCTAACTTTCGAAGTCCCTCCGTTATATTCACTTAAAAAATTTTTATAATCTTCCGGAAGTAAAAATCCTAAAAACTCTTCTAATTCTTCAATTGATTCTTCAGTTGCTTTACCAAAAGCATTTAAATTCATTTATTTCACTCCTATTTAATCTTTTAACTTCTTAGCTAATGACATTCCACCCATATGTCGAAATCTTCTGTGCATCTCTTTACTAACTTCTTGCATTGTTGTTAAATCTTGATGATGGTGCCATGTGTTTTCATCTAATTTTGGTCCATTTGGAGCTAATTCATCAGCCTTAGCAAAATCAATGTCATATCTATTAAATTCACCTATCGGAACTTCTTGTCTTACCAACCCAGCAGATTTAAAGTCGGGAAAACCTCCAGGATAAGAAACTCGATTTGGAGGAATCTCCCAATCAATATAAGTCCATATTCCTTCCTCACTAATTTCGATTTTCCCACCTTTTTTCTGCCATTTTTCAGGATCTCTAGAATATAAGGGTTTAGTAGATAATTGTTCCTCTGTAAATTTCACTATTTCTGGATTTTTACCCGTACCCTATGTTGTAATCTTAAACCCTCACAATAAAAAAGCAAACCATGTAAACCTTATTAAACTACTTCTTTTTCTTCTACTATCGGCAATTCATATGCCGTTTTATATTTCATCATGCCATATACAATGTTTACAAGCCTTCTCATAATACATACCAATGCTTGTCCTTTTGTTTTTCCTTCTTTAAGCTTCTTTTGATAGTACGCATGAAACACTGGATTTCGTGGCATCTTACTGCCTTTTGCTACTTGCACTTGCTGTACTGCTAAATTATAAAATAAAGCGTGTAGCGCCCTGTTTCCTTGTTTGCTTTTGTGTGTCTTACCTTTCCCACCAGAACCAAAGTAAACAGGCGCAATCCCCGCAAATCGTGCTAATTTGTTGGCATTTGGAAATCGCCTTACATCCCCAATTTCTGCAATTAATGCTGATGCCGTCACAAGTTCTATTCCCGGCATCGTTTCTAATTGATAAGCTAGTAGTTTTACTAGCTGTTTTAATTCTCTCTCGATGTATTTCATTTCTGTCTTTTTAAACTCAATATCCCGTACAATACTTCTTACTAAAAAGTCTCGTGTTTCTTGATATTCCTTCATTGTATGTCCATCTTCTTTTACAAGTTTTAATATTTCGCTTGCTTTCTTTACTGAACATGTATTGTTGCTAACATCTAATAAAAAAGCTGTTAATTGCTTTATATTCGCTCCCTCTAAACAAGAGGGTGACGGATATTGCTGCCAAAACGCTAATGCTGTTTTTCCATCTAACTCTGAGAAAAACTTTTTATAACTTGGATAATGGTGGTTTAATTGAATATGTAATTGGTTCTTTAATGCACTTTGTGCTTTTACTAATGCATTCCTTCTTGAAACCAATTGTTGTATCGACCAAAATAAATCGTTTGGCTTTGCATCTGGCAATTGATTAAATTTGTTTACCAATATGCGTGCTACACATTCCGCATCCCAACTATCACTTTTTTGTGTCGTCACATGGCTTTTTCGCTCTAAAAATGATAAAGCTGGATTTACTTCTTTCACTACTTGTTCATGATCTACTAAATATTTCCCTAACGCTCTTCCGTAACCACCAACATCCTCTAAACCAAATACAACTGATAAACCATCACTCACATATGTCTCTACTTCTAATAAAAACTTCGAAAATGCAGATGGTTTATTATCAAATTGTATTTCTCCTAATTTTTCTTGCCAACAATTAATAATAACAGCCGTATGATGCTCCTTATGTAAATCTACTCCTACATACAAATAGTTCTGTCTATTATGCATAACTCATCCCTCTATTCAATGATTTAGTCATATATAAAAATGTCGGCAACCTTAGTTCGAGCGTTCATCTTCCGATGCGCATAGGTACGCAAGCCTATCCATTTTCATAATTTCATAAGTACATATAGTAAAATGAGCGATTTTTTTAAGTAAGACTGTTATATAATTGCTGCATGTTGTCCTTTTGTTTGTATTTTCCCGTATTTATACATGCCACGATAAAAATTCTCTCTATCTAACATGCGTTTCACTTGTACTTTCGTAAATTGTTTACCTTTCGCTGTGCAGTATCCTTCTACATTCAATTGTTCTGCCAATTGGGTAAGTGACCAATGTTTAAAAATGTGTCTTAACTCAAATAGTCTACGTACAACTACTGCTTTCCCAGCATCTACTTCTAACACCTTTTGTCCTTTTTTGGCCTTGTAGCCAAAAAGTACGCCACCACCTGCATATCCACCTCGTTCAGCCTTCTTCTTTCTACCTCTACTTAACTTCAACGCAATTTCAAGTCGTTGATATTGGTCTAATAGTTCTAACATGCCATTCACCAAAAAGTCATTTGGATCATGTGTGTAAATACTATAGCTTGATTGTTCAATTGCCTTCACATCCACTTCATGTTTCTTTAGTTCTCGTTGTATTAATACTTTCGCCATATCAGAGCGCCACAATCGTGATGTATTCAACACAACAACATAGCTTACTTGTTTAAACGCCATATCCGACAATAGCTCTTGTAGTCCATCACGTTCAACTGTTAATCCCTCTTCATCAACAGTCGCTCCGCTTAATCCTCTATCTTCATACACACGAAGTAGTTCTAAATTATTTTCGTTACAGTAACGTTCAATCTCTTCTATTTGATACGCTAAACTATACCCATCACGTACTTGTCCTTCCGTTGAAACTCGTATGTAACCAACTACTTTCTTTCCCATCATAAATCCCCTCCCGTTACAGTAATTTGAGTCCCTGTAACGTTTATCCGTTTTTTTGCGGATAACGTGTTCGTAACGTAAATCCGTTAAAACGTACTTTACGATGACTTCAAAACATAATACAACCCTTTATTTTTACAATAGTTTTTTCTCTAGTAGTGTCGTACACTGTACAAAGCCACTACAGTTTATAAAATTTAACACTTAATACATTTATAAAATTATACGTTTACCAACTTATTTCTACTCTAAAATGCAAAAAAGCACTTGTTGCCATAATTGACAATCAAGCGCTTTAAGTTCATCTGTTTTTAAGTAGCTTTAATTTATAAGTTTTATAATAATAGTATGACACCTTATATATATCGTGACAAATATTAATTTAAAACTAACGAGCTTGTACGAGTTCGTTAATTTTATGTCTCTTCCATGCGTTTATATTCATCTTTCGGTAAAATGTCATCTCACCTAAGCTCGCACCTCGTTTTCTGTTCTATCATTGTACGTAATACTCCATGATGGTACAACCATCATGGGTCTCTACTTTTAAACCACTTATTGTTTTTCTTTCCACTACAAATATACTTTATTTTTTATCTGGTGAATATACAATTATTCTCCCTTGTGGATATTCACCTTCCCATCCACAAGGCCATCCCCCAAGCTTATAAACCTCAAAGATTCTTTCATAAAAATTATCAACTTTTCCATTTACTAAACGATTTAGTGCACACATATGTAAATCTCCAATTATTTCTTCAAAAATATCAATATATTGTAATACAAAATCACCTGGATAGTTCTCAGATGATTGAATAATCTCCCTTATAGGACGCTCCATAGAGTTTAAATCATGCTCATATAATTGTCCTATTATTTCCCCACCTTCTGAGGATTTAATATCTTCCCAAACGTTTTCAACCTCATCCAAATCTTGAGACCATGCCAATTCTTGTGCTCTTTCATACTCATTAACCATAACAACATCACGATTTAGAAGGTTTTCATTATGAAAAAGTTGTAAATTTGTAATAAAATTAATAACCTCTTCGACTAATTGAGTGTTTTTTCCGTACTTCATTTATTTATCCACCTTTCCCAAAGTTCTTCAGTAGCACCGCCACCTCTTTGCCAAATCTTTATTTCTTCATTTAATTTTGTTTTGTAAAACTTCTCAATACCAATTTCTAATACCTTTGATTTGTATAATGGCAAGCCACTTTCTGTACCTTTTTTTAATTTTTGTTGCAATTCAAATACTTGTTGTTCCAACTCCTTAATACTTTGATTGATATTTAATTTATCTAACTGATCTTTAACCACATTATTATATACACTATGAAATCCTCTATGCCTAGACAAAGCACTTGGATCTTTTGCTGGTATCGGTAAAAATATCCCGTTATCAGCATGATCCATATCCATTCCAATTTTCTTTAATACCGGATGATTTCTTAAATTTTTAGGTATTATATGTTGCGCCTGATATCCTTTCCGTGATGCAGAACGTGGAAGCCCCATGGATTCCAATAAATTTTGCCCTAATTTTGTAGAACTACCTCCTGTAACCTTTCCAGGGGTACCTGGAATAAGTCTAGTAGCTTCACCCGTACCCTTAACCCCACCACTCTCCAAATTCGAGATCCTACTCTGAATACTCGCCTTTGAGGCATCATGGGCTTCTTGGAATTTCCCGCTATATTTCGTTCCAGTTCTAGCGACACTTCCATCTGGCATTATTTCTACACCTTTAAAGATTGGGGATACGGAGTCCACACCTTTTGCTAGTTTAATTTCAATTATATAATACTAGTAATTTCTGTTAGCTTTAATTCATAAAAATAATTTCTATAAATTTATAGTATACCTTTCAATTAAAAAAGCACTTGTTGCCTCAAATAGACAATCAAGTGCTTTAAGTTCATGTATTTTTAAATAGCATAAATTTGTAAGTTTTGTAGTAACAGTATGACACCTTTTATATGTCGTGACAACGACTACGTTGAAACTTGCGAGTTCGTTAGTTTCATGCCCATTCCATTTTTATATTCATCGCCCAATAAAATGCTATCTCGCCTAAGCTTGTACTTTATTTTCTATTCTATCATTGCACGTAATACTCTATGATGGTACAACCATCATAGAGTATATACCTTTTAACAGCCTATTCTTTTTCTGTCCACTTCAAAAATAAGTACTTTTTCGTTTGCTTGCCTTATGTGCCAATGTATATTTAACTTTAGCATCACGAACTTTGTCATTCTCTTGTGTAAAGTATACATTGAGTAGTATGTGACTATAATACTTATAAAGCTACTATAACCAATCTCGTTTGTTTACTTATTACTGAAGGCTTTTAATCTATACTATAGAGTATTAATCAACCATATCCACAAAGTATTCAGTATCCTGATTAATTTTTCGTATAAATTCCTCCAATGAATCAGCTATTTGAGTCTCAAAAAAATATACAGGAGTTTGTTGAGGAATATTCAAATCCAGTGTTAAATATACACCCTCGTTTACTTCATAAAAAACCAATTTATCTTCTTCCTCGTATATTCCCTCTAAATCTGGATCAAACTCGTAAATACCTTCTCTCAATGTAATATCCGCTATAGTATCTGGATCCATTATTCTATTTATTGCATCCACATTATTTCCTTTTATAAAACCATAGCCAACTTCTAAGTAAAAATTTCTAAGTTCATTAGGAAATGCAAATCCAAGTCTCTCTTCTGCCACTATAAGTTCATTTTCTTGTAATTTAAAAAACTTATGATGACTATTTTTTATAAAATCAAATGTAGCCATAAAAACTACCTCCTTGGAAATAATTTATTTGATGGTGACCCTTTACCATGAATTCCTGCCTGATGTTCATCAGGAAACTTAGCTGGATGTATATTCCACCATTCATGAGGCCCACCAAAATTATTCTCTATAATATGATGCGCATCATAGGGTTGCCCAATATCCCTTGCTACTCTACCTTTTTTATCATAAACTTCCTCAGTATATCTTGGCCATGTTTGCCCTGTTTTTTCTTCCCATTCACTTATCAATTTGTTTTTCACACTGTTAAATTTATTTCTGTGTTTTAACGTTTCCAATGGCGTCATTTTTTCATACTTATGTTCCCTTAGAGCAGCCTTTAATTGTTCTATTTGGTTTTTATGAAGCTTCAATCCTGTTTTTGACTCTACATCTCTAATATAATCTTTAGCTAAATCGTAATCAATTTTAACTGTACCCTTAACCCCACCACTCTCCAAATTCGAGATCCTACTCTGAATACTCGCCTTTGAGTCATCATGGGCTTCTTGGAATTTCCCGCTATAGTTCGTTCCAGTTCTAGCGACACTTCCATCTGGCAGTATTTCTACACCTTTAACGAATGGGGTTACGGAGTCCACACCTTTTGCTAATGTACTTTCAATTATATAATACTAGTAATTTTTGTTAGCCTGAATTCATAAAAAATAATTTCTAAAAATCTATAGCATGTCTATCTATTAAAAAGGCACTCGTTGCCTTTCGTAGACAATCAAGTGCTTTAAATTCATCTGTTTTAAGTAGCATTAAATTTGTAAATTTTGTAGTAACAGTATTATGACACCTTTTTATATGGTAACAAGTAATACATTAATACTTACGAGTTCATTATTATTGTGTCCTTTCCATGTCTTTTCAATAAAATATCATCTCGCCTAATTCTCACGCTTTTCTTTCTAATACAGTTGTAAAAATAAAAAATTCAATAGCCACTACGTTCTCCTAACGTTGCCATTGAATTCCTTTACTAAGCATGTACCTTTGTCAGCGTCCAAGTAACCAATAAAATAGGCACATTTCTCAATTTATTTTTCTATCTCTATTATCAACCCTCCCAAATCCAAAACATTTTTATTATTTCGAATTCAAGAGGTGAAAAGTTTAAATGCATTTGTAGTAACACATGGTGTTATTAAAATTGTACGTGGCCAAAAATAGCACATTCTAGATGGTTATGCAATCTTGATATTAACTTATAAGAAAATCTTGATCGGATTCAAGGGTGAAGGCATACAATCCTTAGGTCTATCTATAATATTTGATACACCTTTCTTGAAAAGGAATTCTATCATCAAGCAACACCTCTTCTTGCAGGATTTTTGTTATATTCTCTATTTTCCCAATGAATAATGCGTAAAAGTCGCCCGAATTTGGATATAAAAACAGACCATATCCCTTTGGTGACAGTATTTTGTTGGCCATCTTGATCTTATCGGGTAAAAATTCATAATTAAATGCTTCTAATCTCTCAAGTTCTTCTTGTGTTGCTAATTCAATTTGGTGGGCAAATTCGTAATCAAGAATAAAATTGACAATTTCTTGGTATTGCTCACCTTTATAGTCAACGTATAAAAACTGTTTCGTTGTCAATCCATATTTTAATAGGTCTTCATGTAAGTCATAACCTCCTTGTTCCTTCAAAAATGTTTCCAAATCCTTGCTATCAGGAAATATAATCTGTGCTATCCCTTTATCCGGCATATTAGCTTCCTCCCTTTTATTGAAATAATTCTCCATGCTTGTTAGGAATATATTCTGGGTAGTTTTTACGATAAAATTGATCGATCATCTGAAGCACGGGATCCCACTCAGGGTATGGCTCACGTTCTCTAAATACCATTTTTGCTTCTGGAGTATTCATCAGAAAATTATCGAATTGAGTAGGTACTGGCAACCCTAGTTGTTTCCTTACATGGATCAAGAATAAGATTTCAAAAGGATAAAATCCGTATCCGAAATCGCCAAATTCACCTAGCTGTCCGATTTCAGAAGCTAATGCAGAATGATACTGTGACATTATCGAAATTAGATGTTCTATTTCTTCTAAATCACCAGTCGACCAACGTTCCAGCACTTCATCATAAATATTCAGGTCTTCAGGGATTGAGCCGCATCGCAGTTCAGCTTCCTTAAACTTATTTTTCACAGCTAGATGCAATTTTTTATTCGTTCCCATGATGGTTTTATTTCTATACTGCAAGTACAGCTCTAGCAAAAACCAAATATGTCTATCCTCTTCATTGGCAGCTATTAAATGTTCACCGAAGTGATGAGTCATAAAATCATATAATATATTTTCTTCTTTCTCCCATCCATACATTGCAAAATGAACTAATGTGAGGACGACTTCTCTAAACGTATATCCCAAGATCATTCCTGGATACCTGCTTGTATAGAGATCCTGTCCCATGCACTGGTAAAATAAGACTTTCTGCATGTTCTTTAATCCTTCTACATTGTTTCCACCGCTTATCAATACATCGTTTTTCCATAGTGACAAGTGATATGAGAAAATTTTGCTTAAATTTATTAGTAGGATGTGATCTTTCTCTGTTTCATTTTGCTCAACAATTTTCTCAACCTTACTTCTACTGACATTATATTTATCTTTAACATCTTCAAATTTGATTCCATCCACAAAATTTTTGCTATATCTTTTAAAAGCCATTTCTAACTTTTTGGGGTTCATCATTGCATCCTCCCTATGAATTAATCTATTTTCTTATTCCAGTCCTTTACCTTTAACTCATCAACACCGAATCCAGTATCAGTAATCTTTATATCTGTTTCAACTCTAATAAAATCGAATTGTAGATCCGGACTCTCCTCCATCAGATTCTCTAAGTTATCTCTAAAATTAGCATACCTAGGATCATCGCTGTTAACCATGTCTTGAAAATAAGTATCTCCACCCTTTTTCTGTTTATCCGAGTAACTAAAACTAGCGGAATCTGATGCCTTTGATTCAATAATAGTTAACTTTGGCGGCGGCCCTTTCGATAGGAATGCTGCATCTATACCATTTCTCCCCACTTGGAACAGATCGGAAACATCTTTACCTAAATCACTGTCTCTAGCTACGATTTTTGTCACTTCTCCCCCAAAATCACCTTTATCATGAGAAAAATATTTAGAATTATCGATTTTTCTTTCATACTCCTTTGCAACCTTCAAGTCATAATGATCACTAATAACATCTTTCGTATCCAACTTGTTGGCCAATTTATTTTTTTCTCGCGTTAATCTTTTGACTTCTTTGTCATTTCCCTCTATTTTCAATCTATTTATTTCTTTATCTAACTCTTTAATTTCTTTTGAGATATTGTCTGAAATGTTACTGCCATAACCAACTTTACCCGTAGCCTTAACCCCACCACTCTCCAAATTCGAGATCCTACTCTGAATACTCGCCTTCGAGGCATCATGGGTTTCTTGGAATTTCCCGCTATAATTCGTTCCAGTTCTAGCGACACTTCCATCTGGCATTATTTCTACACCTTTAAAGATTGGGGATACGGAGTCCGCACCTTTTGCTAAGGTATTTTCAATTATATAATACTAATAATTTGTATTAGCCTTAATTTATAGCATGCCTACCTATTAAAAAAGCACTTGTTGTCTTTCGTAGACAATCAAGTGCTTTAAATTCATATGTTTTATATGTAACATTAATCCGTCACTATTCTTTTTTTCAATAGTCCAACCAAAGCTAGTTGATTTGGATATTTTACATATTTACTCGCTAATAATGCAATTTTATTTTTCAGAAAGTTCATTAACAAATTCTGTGAAACTAGAAGCTATTTTTCTAATAAATTTTGGTTCTAATTCTCCTTCATCATCTATATGGTATGTATGGCAGTGATAAACACTACCTATATCGCTACCATGGATTGATATGCATATAATGTTATCAGCCGGGTCTTTCCCTATCGGAATAAATTTAGAGGGTAATTTATTCCCCTTGATATAATAATTTAAAGAATTTTGCAGATTATTTTCTGTTTCCTCTGATAGTGGAAAGAACATCATAATTGATGACGTAACCACATCATCTTTCGTACTAAATCTCCTTCTATTAGATTTACCACCATTATCCTTTAATAAAAAACTCTTATAATCATCTGGTAATTTTAATCCATTATTTTTTTCAAAACTCTCTATATCTTCTATTTTAATTTGTTTAAAAGTATATTCAAAACTAAGATTCATAATTCATCAACCTCCAACTCATTCATTTTCACTAAAATACAACGAATTTATTAAATTTGTAAAAGTACTACAAATATATTCAATCGCTTGTTCATCACTATCATAAAAAACTATTGTTGGTGAGTGTTTATCATTCCTAAAATCAAAGCATATTTTATTTCCAAATGGATCTGTAGCAAAGGGGATTATTCCCTTCGGGATGTATGGCGAGATAATATCATAAGTAATCATTATACTAATATACTCATTTGTGTAGCTTAGTAAGCAATCAAAAACTCCTTCGCCACCATCTTCAAAGAAAAATATATTCGGTACTGGATGACCACCATTATACTTCATTACACACTCTTTGTAATCTTGAGGGAAAATCACATTGAATTTCTCTTCAATTTTTGAAATTATCTGTTCAGTAATAGGAGCATGCGTACGCTCCCACTTTACTCTTTCCATGAAAACAACTCCCTAATTCGATTTATTATGATTCTCTTTATTTTACCATTTCTTCCATCTCTCCCTCCACCCCAATATGCTCTACCTCCAGTATGTCTCGCTACTTCATGTTCAAAGTAATCTACTAATTGCATTTTCCCTTTATCTTGGTGATGATGCCATGTATAGTAACTCGGCTTTTTACCTGCCTTAAATAACTCTAACTCCGCCTCTGTAAACTTCGATTTCAACTCAGAATCTTTCATCGCTTTTTCAAACAAATCTTTATTACAGAAGGTAAATTGCTCTGAATCACCGGATAAATATTTTGATTCAGGCAACGTTGTATCGAAATGAGTATTAAATATTGGATGTCCATTTTTATCATACGTAACTTTGTATTCTTTACCGTTACTTTTAGAAGCTATCGTATAAGTTGTCGTTCCATCCTCATTTACTTCCATTTTTTTATAGTTTTTTGGTTGGATAGGTTTTCTATTATACGCTGGTTGATTCCTTCCGGCCTCTTCCATTACTTTATCTACTTCCTTATCAAATTCCACTTTTGAAGGTTTCCCAGTCTCCTTAGCCATACTACCTTCCTTACTAACTCCTGAGCCACCACTACCCTTAGCAAGTTGATAAGCGTCATCCTTAGCTGCCGTACTTGCCTTTGAAAACTTTCCAGCTACTTCTCCAACAGTTGAAGATTCTATATAAGGAAGCCTCATTCCTATTCCAGTATCCACCATCCTAACTGCTACTGGAATAGGAGTATTTTTCATCGCATCTAGTGCATTCTTTAAAGTCTTATTTTCCTTAAGCGATTGTACCACATTATTTCTACGCTAAAATGCAAAAAAGCACTTGTTGCCATAATTGACAATCAAGTGCTTTAAGTTCATCTGTTTTTAAGTAGCGTAAATTTGTAAGTTTTGTAGTAACAGTATGACACCCTTTACATGTCATGACAACTACTACGTTAAAACTTACGAGTTTGTACGAGTTCGTTAGTTTAATATACATTCCATGTGTTTATATTCATCGCCATGTAAAATGTCATCTCACCTAAGCTCGTACTTCGTTTTCTATTCTATCATTGCACACAGTACTCCATGATGGTACAACCATCATGGAGTATCTATTTTCAAACACCCTATTATTTTTTCTATCCACTTCACATAAAATTTATTTTTCATTCATCAATATATTTTTTAATCGTGTAATTTACTTAAAAAATCAGTAAATGTATCTGCAATGTAAAATACATTTTCTCTTGCGATTTTCTCTGCTTCTTCTGCCGTAATCCCTTCACTTTCCATCAGCGCTTCCTTTTCCCATGCATCTTCATGTTCCCAAAAAACAACAATTGGATTTTCTTCATGATTTTTATAATCAAAGCAAATTAAATTTCCTGCTGGATCAATTCCAAAAGGAATTACATCTCTAGGTAAGGTAGCACGGTAGTTATTATAATCTCTTACAATATAATCACTACTCTCCTCATCAAAAGAAAGTAATGCACCAAAAACTCTTTCTATTCCTTCAACATCAAAACAATATGGTATTACATTAGCCCCATGATTTACCTTTGCACACTCGATATAATCTTTTGGAAACTCAACTCCCAGTGATTGACCTATTTTCTCCACAAATTCTTCCGTAACCGAATCATCCGCATACTTCCATTCTAAATTCTTCATCTAATTCCGCCTCCCCATAATCTATTTCCACCTAAAT
Organism: Bacillus sp. FSL E2-0195; assembly: GCF_038003645.1. Taxonomy (NCBI): domain Bacteria; kingdom Bacillati; phylum Bacillota; class Bacilli; order Caryophanales; family Bacillaceae; genus Bacillus; species Bacillus sp. FSL E2-0195. Next base: position 3,149,458 of record NZ_JBBOPN010000001.1, read on the forward strand.
GATTCACACTATGAACTTCTTTTATTACTAATTGCATTTTCCCCGGTATTTGATGATGATGCCATATTAATCCATCTATTCTAGGCAAACCATCATTTATTTGAGCTAACTGCTTTTTAGTGAATAATTCTTTTGAGATTTCGCCTTTCTCAATTGCTTCTTTTACCAATTTAGTACATTCCCTAAATTGATCTGTATCTTTCATAACATAGAAATCTTTCTCTAACTTTAAAGAAAACTTAACATCATCCCCTTTAAATATTGGGAATCCTAAAATATCAAAATCTACTCCTTTTTTCACATGTGTTCCTCCTGCTAAAGGCTTATTTAATATATTATTTTTCGTTTTAGTATTCAAATATGTTTCTGTTAGTTCTACAACTTCTTTAAACTCTTCAACACTATCATACCCAAATTCTTTGATGGTAGTATCATCTACTTGTTTTAAGAAATCTTCAACACTATCATATCCCTTAGGAACAATTGATCTATTAATCAAGTTTCCGTCTTTATCGTAATTATTTTTAATTACTTCGTCAATTTCAGATCTATGAACAGCGTTACCCGTACCCTTACTAGCAAGAGAAGCCTCTACACCCTTAATCTTATCATCTATAATCTTATTACTTTCTGTATGATGCTTATTCACCCAGCTTTGGAAATCTGTACCACCTTGTTTAGATATTAGTAAGCCATTTCCGTCAACTTCAAAACTTGCCGATTTGGCTGTCCTATCATCTATGCTTTTGGCTATTTTTTCGCCAAGTTGATACATCTTTCCATTTCCAGATTTCTCTATTTTAAGGCTCGCTAGTTTCAAACGGTCAAGCATAGTAGCTTTATTATCACGCAATGATTGTACCACATTTTTACCCAAATTTGGATTAAAACCAGGCATTCCTTCTTTGAATTTTAATAATTTCGCTAAATCAGCTAATTCATTCGTGCCTTTGAATGCTTTTACTCCTTTTCCTACTGCTCCAACAACTGGAATTGCGTCTAATCCGCCAAAAATGATGTTTGCTGTGCGTTCTTCTTGGCTCAATTTCCGGTGTGTTCCCCAGTCTTCTCCGTCGATACCGCTTTTTATTTGTACAGCGCCGTATACTACTGCGGCAGCGGCCCCGAGTGGCGGGCAAAGGATTGTTGTGATGATGATTCCTACGCCTATTCCTATGTCTCGTATCATTTCTAGTTTTTTCTGTTCATCTTCTATCGATTTGTATTCAAATCCTCGTGTGGATGGGACTACTTTCTTGTATTCTTCATAATTTAGTTTTGCATCTGGATTTTGTTTTTTTAGTTCTTTGTATTCCCCTCTCAGTACGTTATCAAATGCAGGTGAATCTTTAAAAATATCTTCTACTGTTATTTTATCTTTTTTCGTCTGTATTGTTTGTGGTATACTTCCGTACCCTGCGTGCGCATCTGGTAATACTGTCGTTGTTGTAGAGCCAATTCGGTTATTTGTTTCGAAACTGAGAATAGATGTATCTCTCATTTTTTGAGCGAATTTATCCATTTCTACTAAAAAAGGTTTATCTATATGTTCAGAGACTACTCGCCCTGCTTCTCCGCAATATTTTTGTAATGTCGAATAGCTATCAAGTAATTCTCCGATTTTTTGCGATTGATCTTTTGGGTTAAAATGTATACTACCATCCGAATCTGACTCTCGTATTCTTCCATCAATTCTTTTTAATAATTCATTTGCGTCCCGTAATTTCATGAGAGCATCTTTTGTAATTCGATTCATACCATCTCCCATGTCTTGCCATGGTTCAGGTCTATATTTCACATCCATTTTGTTTTCATCCCCCAGCCGTATGGTGATTTCTACAACTTACTTAATCTTTCACGTAATTGTTCGTCCTTTTCAAGCATTTCCACGCATACATTTCCTACAACTTTCGCCGATCTAGAATAGTGTTCAGCCAATTCAAGTGTTTTATGTAATATATCAGGATATTTTTCAATTACTCTCATCGCTTCACCTTTTTGATAAAAATCACAGCTTAGTAAACTCTCAATATTCGTTCCAATGACGTCTACATGGATTGTATATATGTTTTCTAACTTCATTACTATATCAAGTAGTTCTTGAAAATTAACTAATACTTCTTCTCCACCACTAGAACCACCATCTCCCATTGATACTTGCATTATTCAATACCTCCTAACGAGAATTGTCTCGGGTCAATTAATTTTTTATACGGCATTTTTAACACGTCATACAATTTCTTATTAACCGCATAGAGGCTCACCCAGTCATATCGATTACGATCTACATCTATTTGAACGAAATCTTCTCCTTCAGTGAAATATAAGAAACATTCCCATTTTCCTCCTCTATTACTCCGAGGCCTCGTATACGTTTCCATCGCTATAACGTCTTTATTTGATAAATCTTTTTCCTCAAATGTTTGTTGTTCTGTTTCTGTCATTCTCTTTGAGAAAAATGTATCTTCTATTTCCCTCGGTTCTCTCAACAAGAAAGGGATGCGTGTTAATAATGAAAAATATACGTCTGGCTTTGGTATGTAGTCGATCTCGTATTTTTTATTTGGCTCTACTTCTGTTAATACAGCCACTCGATCTTTATCATGTTTCAAAAAACCAATTAATACATTATTAATTCTCGTGTATTCATGACAATTTTCATATTCCTTTAATAGCTCAATAATTTGAAAAGCTGCAGGGGTAATTCCATTTTCGCTTGTAAGTAAGCCTTTTTCTTTTAAACTCGTAGTTGCTTTTGTGACACATTCTTCATCAAGTAAAATAATTACGTCACGGTTTGGCAATCCAAATATATCCGTAACCCCAGCTGCACCTGCGAGAACATATAATTCAGCAGGTGCAAAATTCATTTCTTTTCCCATTCTTTTATCCCTCATTTATCCATCACAACTGTTTTATCGTCCTTACTTCCGGTCTATCTCCGTACGTCTGAATACTTTTATCTAACTCTTTCAAAGCTTTCGTATGTCCTTCAAATGCCTCTACCATTTCTGAGTTATATTGAATGATTAAATCTAGATAACTTAAAAAGGCATCTCTCGTTTTTCCATTCCAGTTCGCACATGTAACGTATGCTTTTAAGTTTTTCGCTTCGTTTAAAGAATCCTTCATACCATTTTCAATATTTTGCGCGTAAGAAATGGCACTTGCAGTGTTACTTCCTATAATTTCAACCTCTTTACCACTCATGTGGGTTCCCCCATTCTTTATATGTTTAATGGATAAGATTTTCAATTTCCTTTTTCTTTTCTTCAAAAGCCTTGGTCGCTGCATTGTATGCGGACGCTTTCTCCGCTTCTGCTTTCGCTTTATATTCCAAATACTTTGCATAAGCTGTACCTATCGCAGATCCAACATCGCTTAATGCACTCTTAAAATAGGATAGTACTGTATTTAATTCTTCATCCTTTTCATGACGTTTTTGTTCAAATTCAACTGCCGGAATTTTATTAGCTTCTAAGCCATTACTTTTACTCTCATAATCTCTCCTCGCTGATTCAGCATCTTGAATGAATCGTTTTAACTCTCTTTCTTGATTTTTTAAATAATCATGTAATTTATCATACTGATCTCGTTTCCTCGCGCTTTCTGTAAAACCCGATGCATTTAAAAAAACAGTGTACAATTCCTCTAACATCTTTCTCCCCCTTTATTACAATAACTATGTAGTTAAATTCGTATATTTAAACATGAATATTCATTACATTGAGAATTTATAAATAATTATTTTTGCATATTGCTATTCTATCAAAGGGGTTTTAACATTTCCATATTTTATAAAAAGGTTTCGCATTTTTCTTCAATTAAATAGCAATGAATATTTATTATCTAAAAATTATAGTTTTATATAGATTATTGGAATTTTATCCACATTAAGTGAATTAATTACAAATAATCATCATTTACATGTTATAATTACGATGTGTACATTTAGCTGTATTAGATGTATATGTGTAATACGTATATTTAATAAAGTTAAATTAAACTGGGGAGGCTTTCTCAAATGGGCAAGAAAACAAGCAAAGCTAAAAAAATTTTGGGATTCGTAATCACCACAGCACTAGCAACTACAATGATGGTAGGCACAGCAAACGCACAAACAACTACGAATAACTATAAAGTAGCTGGCAATGCGAACACTGTATTTACAGATGTACCAAAGGACCACTGGTCAAAAACTGCTATTGATTACTTAGCAGCAGCAGGGATTTATAAGGGATATGGAAATGGAAAATTTGGTTTTGGGGACAACATTACTAGAGGACAGGTTGCTTCTTTAGTCAATCGACATTTAGGTTTAATAGCAGATGATAAACAGGGAAATATGTTTAGTGATATTACAAATCATATGTTTGAAAAGGATATCAAAGCCATTGCGCAAGCTGGAATTATGACAGGTGATGGAACAGGTGCATTTCGTCCAGATGACGCATTAAATCGGTATGAGATGGCAGTAGTATTGCAAAAGGCATTTCAATTAAACTCAAAAGGACAAGAGAACTTTAAAGATGTACCAAAAGGTCATTGGGCCTATGAATCTGTAAATACGCTACGTAGTAACCGGATATCCCAAGGTGACGAGTCTGGTAATTTTAATGGCAACATGCTTGTGAAACGTGAGCAGTATGCACAATTTTTCTATAATGCAATAGCAAAGAACAGATCTTATAATTTCAACATCAATACAAAAGAAGAACTGAAACAAATGTTAGCAACAGCTTTACAGGATGGGACGTTTGGTCCATTTAAATTAGATGTACTGGGTAAAGATATATCTGAGGTAAAAAAAGAATTTGGAGTGCCTGATGTTTGGAAGCAAGCACCATGTACAGAATGTGATGCACCTACTACAGCGGTATATGGAGATTATAATATTGATATGTACCCTTCGGACGCTAGATATATATGGGTAAAAATGGATATCACTATCGATGAATTAAAAGAGTGGTTTGGTGAGCCAGATGGAATTGGAGAGGATATGACTAGTGAAGGCTTTATATATAATCGAGGAAGCTATTCTCTTTATTTCAGCTTCTCTGATGGTTATATTCAACGCGCTGAAATATCTAAAAGTGAACATCATTAATACGTTACAAGCAATATAAAATATATAAAGCATAAAAAAATCCTTCAAGAACGTGCCTTTTCTTGAGGGATTTTATTTTGTTTCTATCTATTTAACATAATACAAAGCTGTAAAACTACTACTGATTAAAGTTCCACTTTATTTTTCTTAGTGCTCCGCATTCCATTCACTTAAATACGTTGCATATTCTAGTTCATCTGGATCATCATATAACATAGAAATAAACTCTAATTTATTTCCATCACAATCTAGAAAATATACGCTTGCAGCTGGCATCCACCTTTGGACAATTGGTTCTCGATTTCCTTTCCCTTGACTCCCTACTACCTCTATTCCACGCTTCTCTAACCATAATTTTGAAGCATTTAAAAACTCTAAATCTACACGAAAAGCGAAGTGTTTCGTCTCAAATTCTTCATTTATATGTACTTCCCATAATCCGAGCATTTGTTTTTTATTTTCTCCTACCCAAAAGAACGCAACTCGTCTTTTCGATAGTCTTTTTGCTAATGCTAAACCTAACTTATTTTGATAGAAATCTATTGCCTTTTCTAAATTTCTGACATGTAAATGAGTTTCATATATGCTTTGTATCATTATATATTTCTCCCTCCTTTCTAATTTTTTAAAAATATGTTTTGTTTTTATCATACAAATTAATATATTTTTAAACATCCTACTTTTGTATAATTGTTCTTTCCTTCAAATGTATAGGTATCCAGCTCTATAACTGATGTCCCAATCCTAAAATTCAATACATTAATCATCCTTAAATTTACATTTTCATGTAGTTAGTTTCTCTCTATACTACCTTCACTAACAAAGATCTCTAGCTAAGCCTTTCATTGTTCAGTAAAAAAACAAGCCATCCAACTCAAATGAATTGGATGGCTATTTGTTATGAGATTACTTCAATTTCCCCTCAAAAACAATTTTTCTACCGCATGGTTCAACTTCTGTTTTGCCGTTTTTCTTCACTTCATGAAAGATTGGTTCTTCCATGCGACGAGACGGTGCATATCCTTCTTGTTCCATACGCGCTAAGCAGTCTGTAATTGTTTCGTTTTCGAGTACTTCAAATTTCTTTTTATTAGGTTGTTTTGTCATGCCCTAACCTACTTTCTATTTTTCTTGATGCGAATTGATTCTTCATGTAGACCATATATACCATTGCGAGAATTCCCATTATAATCATAACCGCAATAAAAAAGCTTGTATACTGTATTTTTTCTATAAATACGCCTCCTAATACAGGTCCCATAATACTTCCTATACTAAAGGCGATTCCGGATAATATATTACCCGCTGGTAGTAAGTGTCTCGGTAATAAATCTGTCATAAATCCAAGCCCTAGTGAGAAGCACGAGCCAATGACCATACCTGCTATAAGCATACATGCAAAGACGATCCAGTAATATTGATCAAATACTGCTGCAAGTAGGAAAATGCCCGTACTTACACTGAACGTCCACGTTAAAATACGGTCTCTTCCGTATTTATCACTTAATATACCGAGCGGGATTTGTGTAATAATACCTCCAACTGCGAATGCTGGTAATAAGAAGGAAACTTCCGATACAGACCATCCTTTACGAAGCGCGTATACTGGTAAGTTACTATTTAACATCGCTTCAAGTACGCCGTATGCGAGCGGACCAATTAGCGCAATCCAAGCTAATCCAACGACTTGTTTATAACGAGAAAAGGATGATTCACTTTCAGTTTTTGCCTCATCTTGTGCTGGAAATGCATTTTTCGTTGGTAGTAGTAAAAGCCATCCTATTAAGCAAAGTATAGTAGATACGATAAATGGTGTTGCAAGACCGTACTGAACAGTGCTTGCTAAATACGGGCCAACTGCGAAACCAATTCCGAAGAATACACCGTATATCGATACTTGTCTACCTATTTTACTCGGGTCTGATGTTGTCGTAATCCATGTTTGTGTTCCGACATGAAGCATATGATCTCCGACTCCAACTAGAAATCTAAGAACGAACCATACCCAAAATGAAAAAGTTTGTGTAAAAAAGAATAATGAAATAATAACGAGAAACCCACCAATAACGATAATTGGCTTCATTCCAAACTTTTGCATCGGTTTTTCAAGAAACGGTGAAATAACTAATATCCCAATATATAATGCCGTCGCATGAATACCGTTAATACTTGAACTAACCCCTTCTTGTTCAAAAATCATTGCAATGGCAGGTAAAAGCATCCCTTGTGACAAACCTGAGATTGCTACAATTCCAACCATAATCCAAAAAGTAAAACGCATCGACATCCCTTTCCCTCTCCTTCTCACGCTTTCCACTTTTCATTATAAACTGTTTCTTCAAATGCGTGTACGAATATTCATAATAAAAAAGAAGCTAAAAGAATGAACCTTTTAGCTTCTTACCCTTCCCATACTTGCGCTTTCACATTGTAATGAAAATGCTTAAAATATGGATTTTCATAAAATGAAGGCCCAAATAAAATCTGATGTGTATGGACCATTGATTGCTGCACTTGCAAAGGAACTACAGCTGGTGAAACTTGCATATACATCGGATTTATAATCATTTTTATATATTGATGATCATTATATGGAGAATGATATATTAAAAATGGATTATGCATTGACCCTCTCCCCTTATACATACAAATGCTATAGTATATGCAAGTTTTATATTTCGGGAATTATTTATTGTCTAACCAATCCTCAACATGTTTTATAAATACATCTAAACAATCTATAAACGGTGAGTGTCCGCAATCTTCTAATATCTTCAACTCTGCATTTGGCAAATGTTTTGCTAATTCCTCACCGACTACTTGCGGTACGACGTAATCTCTGTCACCTTGTATGACGAGTGTTGGAACTTTAATATGATGAATTTGCTTATTTCCCTCTACAACCCCGTTATGTTCATCCGAAATATTAAATGTAATGAGCGCATAATTCACATCTACGAAATTACGTTGCGTTAACATATCATCTAAATACTTTTCATAACGATCCGGTTCAGGTTGATTATGTGTATATATTAATAGATTCCATACTGTACGGTAATATAATTTATTCATATTTTTTATCGCATCTAGCACTGGAGCAATTTGTACGGGATCTTGCGCGATTTCTTCTTTCGTCTTTACTAAACTTGATACGATCGGTTGCCCGTTAATATCTTTTTTAAAAATTGGATATCCCTTCATTCCCACTGATTCTACTAAAATCAACTTTTCGACAAATGTTGGATGATTCGCTGTAAATTGCATCGCAACACCACCGCCCATTGACCAGCCCATTAATGAAAATTTTTCTAGTTTTAATTGATCGATAAATAGTTTTACATCTCTTGCAAAGTCTTGTAAAGAATCTATCGATTGATTATATGTTGATTGGCCAAATCCTCTTAAATCAAGAGCGTAAATATGGTATTGATCTTGCAACTTTTCAATAACTAAATCCCAGTGTTGTGACGATGTCATGTTCCCGTGAATGAGTACAAGAATTTCTGTATTTTGCCTTCCAACTTCCTGATACGCAATCGTTTCTCCGTTCGATAGTGAAACAAACTCCATTGTTGCAGGCTTAATCATCACAAGTTCCCCCATTCTTTTAATAGAAAGAAAATTCTTTACTTAATTAAAGAATACCATGTAGAATGTACGTTCTCAATACAAAATCTATACGAAATTTCCACATAAAACAACATGTCTATTACTAGACAAGTAAAATAAAAAGGTATATAGTTAGCTAGGTAACTAATTTGAAAGGATCAAAATACATGGACGAAAAACAACATTTTTTCCACATTGTCAGTCAAACTTCTCGTAAGTTTACGAAGAAATTTAATGAACGTGTATCTCCAACAGGATTATTTAGTGCGCAATGGGCTGTTATTTTCCGCATTAATCAAACTGGATCTTGTACCCAAACAGAATTATGTCAGTATTTAAATGTTGAATCACCAACGATGACTCGTACGTTAACACGTATGGAAACGATGGGCTGGATTATTCGTACTGAAGGAAAAGATCGCCGTGAAAAGTTGATTTCATTATCTGATACTGCACTAAAAATGATTCCACTATGGCAAGAAGAAGTTGATTCCTTTGAAGAAAAGACGCTAGAAGGTATTAAAGAAGAAGACTTACATGAAGCTTTTCAATTGTTACAACAAATTATCAAAAATTTAGATCATTAATATGGAGGGATGACGATGCAAAGTGAAAAACTTTGGACGAAGGATTTCCTCGGAACTTGTTTTAGTAGTCTGTTTCTCTTTTTAACATTTTACATGCTTATGACTACTCTGCCTGTCTATGTTATAGACAGCCTAAAAGGAAAACCTGAGGAAATTGGTTTAGTTGCAACTGTTTTTCTTATTTCATCTGTTTTATGTAGACCATTCACAGGAAAATGGCTCGATGATTTAGGAAGAAAGAAAATATTATTTATTTCACTTTCACTATTTTTAGCCGCTACTGTTATGTATTTCGGTACGCAAAGTTTATTTTTATTACTTGCCCTTCGCTTCTTACATGGTATTGGATTCGGAATGGCAACAACAGCAACTGGAACAATTGTAACTGATGTAGCACCAGCTCATAGACGCGGCGAAGCACTTGCTTATTACGGCGTATTTATGAGTCTACCGATGGTAATTGGTCCTTTTTTAGGTTTAACAATTATTTCTCATTTTTCATTTACTGTACTATTTATCGTTTGTTCAGTATTTTCATTACTCGCATTTTTATTAGGATTACTAGTCAATATTCCGCATGAAGCACCAGTAAACAAACAAAAACGAGAAAAAATGAAATGGAAAGACTTAATTGAACCATCTTCTATTCCAATCGCTCTAACAGGATTTGTTTTAGCCTTTTCTTATAGTGGCATTTTATCCTTTATTCCTATTTATGCGAAAGAACTCGGTTTAAGCGAAATTGCAAGTTACTTCTTTATTTTATACGCACTTGTTGTGGTCATTTCTCGTCCATTTACAGGGAAAATATTTGATCGTTTCGGTGAAAATGTACTTATTTATCCCGCTATTATTATTTTCACAATTGGGATGTTCATTTTAAGCCAAGCGCAAACTTCATTTTGGTTCCTTGGCGCAGGTATGTTAATCGGTTTAGGATACGGAACATTAATTCCAAGTTTCCAAACGATTGCAATTTCTGCCGCTCCAAACCATCGACGTGGTTCTGCGACAGCTACTTACTACTCGTTCTTTGATAGTGGCATTGGCTTCGGTTCTTTCATTTTAGGTATAGTCGCTGCCAAATCAAGTTATCATAATATGTATTTTATCGCAGCTATTATCGTTGCGTTCACTTTACTTCTATATTATGGATTACACGGACGAAAACAAAAATTCAAGAAACAAAGTACAGACGGACAAATATCTGCTTAACGTTCATAAGGAAAGTAAACTTACCCGTTTACTTTCCTTATTTTGTATTTATTTTAAGACGAGCGTATACTTATAATAGAAACTAAAGGAGGTACCTATATGAATGTAAAGAAATCTCCCCTGCTATTACTGTTACTAGTATTACTATTCGTAGTTACAGGGCTTGGGTTTACTTTTTTTAAAAATAATAAAACGCCCCCCACTAAAGCAAATGTCACAAAAGAAAACTGGTTGGACGATCCTTACTTACGCTGGTCGTATACACATATGAAAGAATTCACTTTAATAAATGAAGTAAAAAACATCCCTGACCAAGTTGCTCCCTTCCCTACCGCGTTACAAAACTTAGACGATTTTGCTGTGGAGCGTAGATTTGGAAATACGACTCCTCTAAAAAAACTTTTAGACGAAAACAAAACAGATGCTTTTGTCGTTGTACATAATGGTCAACTTGTTTATGAACGATATTTCAATGGATATAACGAGAGTGAACCTCATGGAATGGCATCATTAGCAAAGGTGTTTACTGGTGCAATCATACAATCTCTCGCTGAAGAAAATCTTATTGATGTAGAGAAAACAGCTGACACTTACATAAAAGAATTAAAAAATACACCGTTTGGAAAATCAACACTTCAGCAATTAATGGACATGCAAGTTTCCGCTGAATACCCTACTCACGGATATATGCAGCTAGGACTAGAAAATCAAGATGCACAACTATATTTAGCTAGTAATATTTTACCCCGAGGTAAAAATTACGAGGGGCCTATGAAAATTTATGATATGTTACTAGAAGCAGAAGAAACTGCACCACCTGGTTCAGCTTTTTCTTACAATAACGGATCAACTGAAACACTCGCTTGGATTATCCGAACGATTACAGGGAAATCGTTAGCTGAAAATGTAAGCGAACGAATTTGGTCTCAAATTGGTATGGAAGAAAACGCGTATTACGTTACAGATGAAACAAAAGTAGAACAAGCAAGCGCTGGTTTAAATGCAACTGCTAGAGATATGGCGAGGTTCGGACAATTACTATTAAATAATGGTCAATATGACGGAAAACAAATCGTCCCTTCTTCTATTACAGAAAGTGTGAAAAATGTACAAGAAGGTGAGCTCGCAATTGGTCGTGGTGCTTCCATTTCTTATCATAATCAATGGTGGATTCCGCACAATGAACAAGGTGCTTTCGAAGTGTTAGGCAGTTACGGACAAACCCTTTACATCGACCCGAAAGCAAGTATGGTAATCGTCCACTTCTCTTCTAACGCTGCGCCTAGTAATGAAATCCATTCGGTTTATTCCGATATGTATATTGATATTGCACATCATTTGGAGAAGCTTCCACAGTAGTGGAGGCTTTTTTTATTTACCCAAATCCTATTCCAGTTAGTACTTGATTAGTAGGAGTTGCCGAAAGAATTACTATTTAAGCCACGCCTAAACCCCATTTATATTGATAATATTTTAGTAATTTGAAAACACTAGTGCTTAGGAAAGGAGGGATTACGAATGTCTGTGAAAAAGCTATTAACTGGATTAATCATTTCACTTGCGATGATTGTAGTTATGACTACTTTAGGTTCGCTCCGTGTATTTGCCGAATCCGACGTTGTGAGACAGCCTATTGAGGTTGAATTGAATGATGATTACTTTAATCCGAGTATCATCACTGTTCCGGTTGGGAAAACGACGACGTTGCTATTGAAAAACAAAGGAAATAGAGAACATACCTTCACAGTGAAAAAACTCGGAATTGACGCCGAAGTCCCGTCAGGAAAAGAAATAACAATTACCGTAAAACCTGAAACTCCCGGTACATATGAACTAATATGTCGGTTCCACTACTTGAAAGGAATGGATGGAAAAGTAATAGTCCAATAACGAGCGGTACCGGTCGATCCTTACTTTTTTTATAAAGTGAAACTTAAATTCGCGGGGGTGTCCCTCCCCCGCAGATTATGAGCTCTCACTAATCAGTTTTTTACTGGTAGCATAAAATCGTTACGCTGTCGTAGCGTACGAAATTTGTGTTTTGTTGGTGCTACCCCATGCCCATCAAGCTAATCAAATAAATTACTAGATACGAAATGATTCTTGTTTTAAAACTAGCAAGTGATAAAAAAGTAGGCATGCTAAAGAAGCCTATTAAAACGCGATTTTTTCGCTAGGCAGCTTGTCTATCCTTCACTGTCGTTTTATACACAATCCCTAGAATATCAAAGACGGTCATCTTCTTATACCGATGACATTTACGGCCGTTCTTTTTGAGCAGTTGATAAAGGCGATGCAGAATTTTTAAAAGTTCTTCTGTGCCAACGGATATCGCTTGAAACAGTAATGGAAAGTAATCTTTAATCATATAAATCGCTTTATATTCACTCAGCTCCTGCTTTTTCTTTTCAAACAGAAACTGACGCATTTGAAACATCGTAGAAGAACAGAGGAGAATGCCAATGAGTTGTCCATATAAATGGCACTCTAGGCGTTCTCTTTTTATATTTTGACATTCATCAATTTCAAAGAATGATTTCCACGTTTTAAACAAAATTTCAATCTGCCAACGAAGTGAATATAGTGAATGCACGTAGTTCGTCGGTACTTCTTCTAGTGACGTATTCGTAATATATACATTCATGCCCATTAAACGTTTACTTTTATCCTTCATGACAATGCCTTTCTTCTTTTCACGTATCGCTTGGTTTTTCAGACGTGTTTGTGTTTGATCATCGGTTAAACGATGGATAATGACACGTGCTGGAAGTTTCTGATTTTGGCCAATGTATGCCTCGGGGATTTCCATCGTTTCACCAGGGATTAGACCAGACAGCATTTGTGTCATATCAAGCTGGATGTATTCTGTTTGCTTTTTTAACGTACCATTGTTGAAGTATTCTGGTTCAGGGTTCTTGATATAAATGCGTGTATTCAACTTCAACCGCGAGATATAGTAAGCCTCTTTATCATGAATGGCTTGTAAGTCTCCTAAATCGAAGTAACCAAGATCACGTAAACACAAATCGCCTGCTTTTACGGTTCTAAGACAGATGGTACCATATGTTTTATCATTATTTTTTCCTGGTCCAAGCTGCACGTTAAGGAATTGACCATTAAGTAAATCGTATTCCAATTGGATTTTCACGCCTGCCTTATTACTACTCCCACCTGAACCTTGATAGTCAGTGGCGAATTGATCAGGCAGTTGAAACACTGTTGCATCTAGAATACGGATACGATTGAAAGTAGAGATTATATGTGCAGAAAGTGAGTGATTTGAACAGAGTTTTTGTGTGAGAAGAGAAGTAAAAACTTCTCGAAGAAATGCGACAGCTGCTGGATTAAAGCGTTGATTCAGTCCTTCTGGACTTATGAGTGTAGCTGTATTTGCATAAAGCTGACTACATAATTGAGTGAGAGAATCACTTGCTACATGTTGACTAATCCAAATACATAAAGCAGCCAAATCGCGTGCGCCATACTTACTTTTACGTTTTACAAACCCTGTTTCCTGTGCGAGTTGTTGAAGAACATATGGAGATAGATATCGCTGTAGTTCTTCGGCGAACAAATGAAACCCATTTTGAATCGATAGATTCATAAAAAAACGCCATCCTTTCTGTATATTTCTACAAAAAGAATAACGTTTTCTGTGAATTATGGATATAAATTTATCTTAGATTGATAGTGATATATAGTGACCCCAACTACTTTAAAAATATTACTGTACATCTAAATTTAGCACAAAGATTTATTCTCTAATCCCCAGCTAAACCAGCGTGCATGACCGTCCGTTTCTCCGACCGTTTCATTGTATTCTTTACCATTAATAAAATAATCAAGATGAAGATCTCTATCCCACATGTTATTGTAAAGGTGGAAAACATCTCGTTTCGCACCAATTTCTTTAATCTGCTTTACTAGTTTATGCTTTTCACTCTCTGGTATTTGATTCGCTACATGTGTATGGAAAACACAAATCACTGAATCCTCTGGAATTTGTTCTTCAATTTCAGAAAGAAGAGATACCCCATCGCCTTCTATAAGTTTCACTGATTGTTCTTTTAAATAAGTTGCTGCATGATCGAACATTTCAAGCCTTTCTTTATGCTCCGGCCAAATGAGCGAGCGTAACCATAAATAATCTTCCTCATCATTCAAATCATTTATATGTAAATCTAGTCCAATTCTTTCTGTGACAGGAGGGCTTTGTTGTAAAAGAAATGGTTGATTTTCACCTTTTATTTCCGATTTTAATTGAGCCTTAGAATTTATGTTACCATACACTTTCTCTGTCCCATACGAATAACAATATTGATCCCAAAATAATTGTAAACCAGCGCTTGTTCCGATTTCAATTAATGCTAAAGGTTTATTAACTTTATTAAACATATAGCAAAAACTCGGATATAAATATGTACATCTTCTTACTTCGTTTGTCTGTACTAACTTCGTTTTTAAAATAGCAATAATTTCTTCTCTATGAAGCTGGCAAAAATCTTTAAAATGGTGAAATGCCTGGTCTAAATCTTTTTCTGGAGTTGAAACGAGGCTACCGTAGTATTGTTTTAATACATGACTGTTGCCTTTCAATAATAAATAGTGAACGGCACCAAATAATAAATTTGGAATAGGCTGACCAATTTGTGCATGTGACACTAATGCAAGAATTTCCTCATCTTCTGCAATTCTTAATGATAAATTTTCATATAAATCGCTCGACCCTTTACATTCTTTTTCTGAAAAGTTTCTAAATAAGTTGGAGATTTGTTCTGGTGTAAGCATTTATAATCCTCCTGACAATAATATTAATATTCAGAATAATTTTAACATAAAACAATTCAAATATGGTATAAATATCCTTTTTGATTCTATATAACACTACAAATGAATTTTATAAAACTATCTCTACTTCAGTAGGTTCTTTCAAAACTTTTTTGTTTGAAGTAGTAAAGAAAGACCTGTTTCAATGTCGTTTTATCACAAGGAATACTCTCAATACTATGTCTAACTACATTTTATGAATGTAAGGGGAGCGATTCACATAGGTACACACATAAAACCTATAGTATTTATCGCCACATCACCATTAACTCCATCAACTTAAGAAACGGATACTTCCCAAAACAAAAAAATAAGCAGTTTTTTGTCAAAAATGTACGAAAATTTCGTCCTGGGGGTATTCGCTTTTGTTAACTTGATGGGCATGTGGTGCTACCCCATGGCTATCAACCTAAGATCATACAACGTCAATTATAGTAGAGGTTGTTTCTTTTTTCTAAAGGCTACGTGTAGGGAATTTAAAGATTTGCATACGAAATAAACCCTAACGGGTTTCATTTTTTTGAATTAAGCCGCTTGATTATCAGACATGGCACAATTGTAAACAACACCTAATATATCAAAGACTGTTTTCTTCTCATATCGATGAGATTTTCGCCCGTTTTGCTGTAGGAGATTGAACAGGCGAAGTAACACCTTTGATAACTCTTGGGTGTCTTTCTGTATCGCTTGGAAAAGAAAAAGAAAGTAATCTTTAATCATATATATGGCCTTATATTCACTCAGTTCTCGTTTCTTTTTCATAAGAAGTAATTGCCGCATTTGAAACATGGTAGAAGAACAAATTAGAATGGCAATCAGTTGCCCATACAAATGGCATTCCAATCTTTCTCGTTTTATCCTTTTACAATGATGGATATGAAAGAATGACTTCCACGTTTTAAATAAAATTTCGATTTGCCAACGTAAAGAATACCAATCATGTACTTGTCCCATCGGGACAATATCTGTAGGGGTGTTTGTCATATATACATTGATACCACTGAGTCTTTTACTACGAGGAGAATACTTCATTCCTTTCTTTTTTTCTCTTACAGTTTGATCTTGTAATCGTTTTTGTTGTTGTTCTTTTGTTAGTCGATGAACAATCACACGAGTTGGGACTTTATCAGCCATTCCTACATAAGCATTGGAAATTTCACATGTTTGTCCTGGTTGAAGGGAGTTCATTAAAACCTCCATATCTATCTGGATATATTCTGTACCTTTCTTGATTCTGCCATCTTGAAAATAATCAGGATTAGGATTTTTTTGATAAATACGTGTATTCGATTTGATACGTGAGATATAATAAGCCTTTTTCTCTTGTATATGTTGAAGATCTTTCAAATGAAAATAACCTAAATCTCGGATACATAAATCATTTGCTGTTACAGTTGGGACACACAGGGAACCGTAGGTTCGATCATGTTGTTTACCTGGACCTGTATGAATATGAAGGAACTGTCCACTTAATAAATCATACTCAAGTTGAATCTTTACTCCCGCTGTATGGCTGCATCCACCTGCACCTGGATAAACGAACGAAAAGGGATCTGGAAGTTGAAATGCAGTTGAATCTAAAATACGAACACGTTTGAAAATAGAAGTATATGGAGAAGAAATCGGCATAGATAAAGTCAATTTTTGGTTTAGTAGTTCAGCTAATAGGTGTTGTAAAAGTTGGACGGCCGCCTTATTAAACCGTTGATTCAGTCCCTCAGGACTGATGAGTACTTCTGTTGATGTTTCTAAACAGCTAGATAACTGAGTTAAAGAAGTCATAGCTACATTTTGGCTCACCCATACACATAAAGCGACTAAATCTTTTGCTTGGTACTTACTGGCTCGTTGTACAAAACCAACATCTCTAGCAAGATCCCGTAAGGTATTTGGAGATAAAAAACTTTGAATCTCTTGAGCAAATAGTTGTAATTCATCAGATACAGAAATAGACATACAAAAACGCCATCCTTTCCTATGATTCTACAGAAAGAATAGCGTTTTTTTCATGATATAGATACAAAATCGTCTTAATTTGATAGTGATATGTGGCGACACCTAACAACTAAATCCTTAAGAGATTACCCACTTTCAATTATCGGAAAAGTTAGTTAATTTATGGTATAATTACGTGAATCGAAGTTTTAATTAATTAGGAACATTTATGTTCAAAGATAATAAATAAAAGGATGATAATATGTACCACTATATTACGGATATATAACCTGTCATACGCCCACCACCTTTAAAATTGGATGATTTAGAAATAAACCAATTTAAAGGAGCGAGAAATGATGAACAAGAATATATTGACGTTACTTTTCGTACGGATTGTTGCAAATTTTTCAGACAGCCTATATTACATGGCAACCATATGGTTTATTAAGGAAATTATGGGTTCCAACACCTGGATTGGGATCGCTAGCTTTATTACGATGTTACCTGTCGCTTTGCAAATCTTATATGGCCCCATTATTGATAGATATTCCAAAAAGAAATTACTTATAATTTCTATGGGGATACAAGCTACTATTTTTTCTATATTGGTGTTTTTGTATAACTTAAATCAGTTGCAACCAGCTCTGTTGCTCGCATTCATATTTGTGGCAACTATGGCAGCACATCTCAGTTACCCGACGGAAAGTGCATTAGTCCCTTTCTTAGTGAACAAGCAACAGCTAGGGAAAGTGAATTCTATTTTTGCATTCACATATAGTAGCCTCGATATTATTTGTAATGCGGTGTCTGGTATTATTATTGCCTCAATTGGAATAGGAATGGTATATTTTTTAAACTCTCTAACATATGTTATATTGTTTTTTTGTATATGGTTTATATTAAAGCTGCCAAGAGTGGTAGAAAAAGAAGCGTTAGAAAATAAGGAAATTACCTATAAGGAAGAATTTCTACAAGGGATCCGTTATTTTTGGGAACTTGGAGAATTACGCATTTTTATTTTAGCGTTTACAGGAATCAACATGTTGATGTGTATTCCAATGGGCTTAATTCCTGTGTTAGCAAACACAGGGCAGGAATATGGCCTTTGGATGACAGCCATATCTGTTGGAACATTATCTGGAAGTTTGGTGTCAGGGAAACTGGTCAATTATAGTTTGAAACATATTTTTGTTACTGTCGCTTTTATCGGTGGGAGTACTTGGTTTGCTTCATATTGGCTATTATCCGTTTCTCTTATTACAACACTTATTTTATTTTCTTTGTCATGGTTTATGATTGGAATAATGGGCGTGCAATTTCAGACCTTGTTGCAAAGTAGAATTGAGAGTGAATACTTGGGAAGAGCCTTAACAGCCGTTTATGCTATTCAAGGTTCAATGGCACCTGTAGGCTATCTACTAGGTGGAGTTTTATCGGATTATATTCAACCATCTCATTTATATTTAGTTGGTTCTGTTACCCTGCTGTTAGCAGGAGGGTATTTTACACAGAGTCCATTTTTATACAATGCTCAAAAAGAGAAGCTATCAGAAAAACAAACGTTTTAAACCTTTACTTTTATATACTTCTAACACCTGACGCATAACAGAAAAACGAAAGAAGCTCCAATAATTTGGGGCTTCTTTCATTTTTATAAGGATAACCATCTTAATTTCATTGATGTGATGCATTAGTCATCAACTTAAATTTGCTACTATCTATAATCATGAGGGTAAGTTTTTTGTACAAAAATCTCATTCTGGGGGTAGTTGTATTTTCTTAGCTTGATAGCGATGTGGTGCTACCCCATGGCCATCAACTTAAAATCTTAAAGTACCCCCAAAACGGAATTTTATCTCTCTACAATTATTTATGTGAATTCAGCTCGTTTTTTCGTTTTGGGGGATAATTAGTTTTTTAACTTGATGGATATGTGGCGGTACCCCATGGCCATCAAGCTAAGTTTGTTTGAGGAGATGTACGAGACAGGTGTGAATTTAGGGGAATCCAATATTTTCTATTCAAATATGATAGAATAGAAGTATATCCAAAACGGAGGAACAACAAATGAACTCAAACACAAAACAGTTTATTTATGATATCCAGCAAAGAAAAAACAATTATATGGAAAATGTATTAAAGGCAATACAACACCCTAAAAAAGAGCAATCTGAACAGGTCATTCAAAATATAGTAGAGAAGATGGATATGATGATCAGTTTAGTTACTACTTACATGGTTATTGAATCAGAATCTATGAAAGAATTAAAAGAGCTTCAGGAAGAAATTATTCATGCGCAAGCATATATTCAAAAACGAAAATTTGAAGAAACACAGAGATAAAACCCTGTGTTTTTATTTGGTCGTCTATGACGCCAATCTATTATAAATCAAATTAAGGGATTAGGTACACTTACCATATTTTGTTCACTAAAGTCATTTCCCTCCAAACAACTCATTCTATAAGACTCCTTTCTAACTTACATTCTTTCTCTCACTATATGATATAAATCCTATAAATATGCTAGAAGGATAATTCATTATATGAACGAAAATAACATTTTAATAAGTTACGTTTTCTATTCCTAAATTACTAAAAAATTATTTATATACGATTCTTTTTTACTAGTTAATAGGTAATGATATAGGGATACTTTGCATGTACATCTAGGTTGTTCCTTTCAGGCTATGTATCATTTTAAATACGCCCTTTATTAGAATAGTGCTCATACTTTTTTTGAGATTCTTTCGTAATACGTGCGTTAAGTAAAATTGCTAACAACAAAAACACTCCATATGTTCCCCCTGTAGCTCCTATGATAACCACACTACTACAAACAAGTACAATTAGTAGGAGCAACGAAACTAAATAAATATGTTCATAGTTCTTTGACATCTTCTCGTATTTTATGCGTTCTTTCCTTGCATACATCTAAATTCCTCCTTTACATTATCCATTTCACTATCAAATAAATCTCGCCCTTAAAAGGGAAACAATATATCTTTTTAAATAATTAGCTTGTTTTTTTATCAACTAATTTATATAACGTAAAAAGAAATCCTACCAATATTAAGCTTTCCACCATGATAATCCCGACCCTCTCCTTCCGTTTTAACTCCAACACATCAGATAAAAGTAGCAAACAAAAAGGATCCTCCCTTCTTTTAAAGGCTGATCCTTTTCTTCATGCATTCAACTATTCTTGATTAATTAGAATAACAGCTGGTCCATCTACACGAATTCCACCAACTTCGATTTTTTCATAAGGCTCAACTGTAATAGAAATGACCCCTTCCCGCTTCTTTAATTCATTACTTAATTCTTTTGTTAACATTTTTTTCATGTGTGCACTCCTTCTTACTGCTTAATTTATTATTGTTATGTAAATGAAATTAAAAATGGTTTCCTGGTCTGGAAACCATTTTTTGTAGTTGACCATATGGTGTTACCAGTTCGTTTATCAATTTTACGTAAAGAAGAGATAAACAATTACCTATTCACTGTCTCAGTAGATGTAAGGAACTCTTAAAGAGATAGCGGTGAGATCGATTGTTTTTTCTTCTAGAAATAATGACTTAGATAATATATTACCTAAAACAATGAAAGCCCTACCTCTCTTTCATCCTTACGGATCCTTGTCCGTGCCAGTGTGAATCAGGATTTCAAAAATCAAGTGACTATTTGATCGCGTTATTTGGTGAAACTTCGAACGCTCGTAAAAGAAATTTAAAAATAAAAATGGATTAGATTGAAGTAATAACAAAAGAGGTTTCTACTCAAAAAGTGAGTTGAAGAAGTTGAATGTCTTTGAAATGATTTACTTTTAATAATAATCATATTCCCGAAAAATTCAGGATATTTTCGGGGTATGTAATACATTATCTATAATGAATCTTAACAGAAACTTTTTATTTGATTTTCAGTGATCCCTTTAATTAATCCTAGTTCACTAATCAAAAATTCATGTGCGTTATCCAACATTTTTTTTTCGCTTGTATTCAGTGCTTTTTCTTTCTTCATACGTATTAAATCACGTACAACTTCGGCACCTTCTTGTATTTCACCCGTTTTTATTTTGTCGGTGTTCACTTTATACCTTTGTTTCCACGGTAATAATCTATCTGATTCTCCATGCTGAAAAATGTGTATAATGTGTTTTAATGCAAGTATATCAGTAACTGGGCGTATACTCGAACTTAATATTTTCCCCATAGGAATCATGACTTGCATATTACTGATTGACATTTTTATAACATAATACTGTTGCTTTTTTCCTGAGAATTCTTTTTCTTCTATGGCTTCAATTATACCTGCTCCGTGCATTGGATAAACAATGTTATCGCCAATTTGAAACATATAATCCACCTCCATATATGGTAACCTTCTTAACCTTAACATATATGTTGTTTTTTATCAAATATTTTATAATATCATAAAATATTTTTGTAGTCAACTACTTTTTTGACAAAAATTAAATTAAGTAAAAAACACCCCCAAAACAATAGGGAGTGTGTCAGATTCCCCATAAAGGGAAGGGGAATTTCCCCACTTATATTCTGAAATCTCTACTCATTAACATAGATCAGTTTTCCCTTGAAAACGACCAAATCGCTCCGGTATTTTTTTCAATCTTGTGTGGTACTCCATAATCTCAATTCTTGCTTTTTCAGCTAGAGGTGCAATTGGTCGTAAGTCTTTTAAACCCCAATAATCAACCACTACATCAAGTACTGGATGTAATGGTCCATAATTCGCTTCTTTTGCAATCACAGCCATTCTATTTTCAAAATCAGGCATGACAGCACCTGGCATTTTAAAATTTCTAATTATATTGGCAATATGATAGCAATAGTTAAGTTCCAATTCCAAATGTGTTCAAATGACGTCTCGATAAAAAGCATAATGAAGGGTCTCATCTTTGGCAAGGCGGCGTAATAATGTAGCAAGATCTGGATCATGCTTACTTGCAATCTTAGCGACATTATTGTAAAACACCATCGTTGCAAGTTCTTGTAGTTATATAAAATAAAAGGGCCTCCTAGGGAATAGGTGGCCTTTTTACTTCAAAAAAAAGACTAGCAGTATATACTAGTCTTCTAAATGAGGTACCGCCACACCGCTATCAACCTAAGAAATCAATCACCCCCAAAACGAAAAAAACGAGTTGAATTCACATAAATAACTGTAAAAAAGTAAAAATTCCGTTTAGGGGGTACTTCAAGACCTTAGCATGATGGGCATGTATAGTGCCCCCTAATAAATAACCATGTTCCGCTTCCAACCATTATCAACACTAAATTCTGATTTTTAACTAGTCTTTTTTATCCGTAATTCTATATTTTGATATTTTGTTCCAAATCCTAAAGCAATAGCAGCTCCAATACAACTTGAAAGACAGCCAGCAAATAAATATACAGATAAATCTGATTCGCCAATTATCACAGAAGCTATTCCTCCAATTACGCCGAACTACTAAGCAAAAAATTGGCCACATCTATGCCAATTTCTTCTCCATACACTTCTGTTTTCAAGCGTATTCGTATTTTAGATTCACCGGCGTATCTTCTGTACCGTGGATAACCAAAGTAGGTATATTAATTTCTTTTAACTTCCCCTCATAAGAATCATCGCCTTTAAGAAGTGAGTGATTAAACATACTGAGTAGGTTAGTTGCTCGTTTTATTTCTTTTTCTACCTGCTTATAAGCCCTCTTCTCATCGAACTTATGCTTTGAACCACAGAGTAACACTGATCCTGTAACCAAGTAATTTGCAACAGATTCTTCATCCGACCAATTTAGTTTGGCCCCATTAGCATGGTAAGTGAGTATCTTCTCATCGATCGGAGGCAAATTCCGTTTGTTGTCTTCAGAGCCAAAAATACTTGATGCAATCAAAGTTATACTTAGAACTCGCTGAGGGTTCCTCAAGGCTACAATTTGAGCAATCATTCCACCCATTAGAAAAAGCAGGACAATAATATTAAATTGGCTTCCATTCGCAGGAGTTTAAGCCTTGTATTTATGACTATTTGGTTAAGCAATCGATATGTTTGCTGAAACGTCAATATATTTAAAAAAGGATCTCTCTTAATAAAGAGAGATCCTTTTCTTATTTCTTCTTTTCTGTCGGTTGGCTTTGTTTAGCGAAATTAGATGAATCATCGAAATTCGGTTGCTTTTTACCAGCATTATTACTTCTACCTTTTCCCATATGTAATGCACCTCCCCTCATCCTTACTATTCCCAATAAAAAATCCTCTTGCATCCAAGAGGATTTTTTATTGGGCTCTTATTAATAATGCCAAACTGTTCTCGTAGTACTTCCAACACTTCCCGTCCTGTCATAGCTTTTAACCATGGTGTTGATGGTGGCCATCATGCGTATAATTTGTCTTGGAGTTTTCCTTTAAACAATACCTAAGTTCGGTTTCAGTCTTCGATTGCTTGGTAGACCGTGGTCCAGAAGTCTTGGATAAGATGCGATGGGGCCGGAGTTGACATCCCAACCTGGGTGAACAGAATTCCAATAAACTGTTTGTCTGGATCAGCGTAAGCTGTAGTGCCAGTTCCGCCATCCCAGCCGAATTGACCGATAGACGCGTAGTCTCCAAGATAGGTACGCACCCCCATCCCAAAGCCCCAGCCACCTTGTATCCCTTGTCCAAACGACAAATGGACGTTGTTTTTGGCCAAATCGTCTCGGTATACTTGTTGTTCAGGAGTAAGACGGTTGGTGGTCATCAGCTGGACTGCGGGCCTAGACAGAATCCGTTTGGTTCCGTGCATCCCTTTGTTCAACAGCATCTGCAAATACGCGTGATAATCGTCGATGGTTGCGAGCAGCCCACCACCGCCTGCTTGAAATGCTGGAGGTTTGCTGTAACGTCCGCCTGTACCCTCATCCCACACGATGAACTCACCTGTCTGCGGATCTGGGTTGAAGGCAGGTGGAAGCCGGTCAATCTTGAGCTCAGGCACGTAGAAACCAGTGTCCTTCATTCCCAGTGGATCGAATATGCGTTCGCGCAGGAACGACTCGAATGTCTGACCCGTGACCCTGGCAACAAGAATGCCGAGCACTTCAATACTGATATGATACTGCCACCGCTCTCCGGGCTGGTAGCTTAGCGGAAGTGCACCTAGGCGACACATAAACTCATCTGGATCGGGCATATCCTGCCCTGGCGTGTCGAATATCCCACTCTCGAAGAACGCGTTCATGATCGGAGAACCCATCAACGTGAGATCCACTCCGAGACCGAATGTGGAGGTCAACAGGTCTCGTACAGTGATAGGACGCCGTGCTGGGACGGTTTCTTCCAGTGGACCATCGGGCTGTTTCAACACCTGCCGGTCAGCGAGTTCGGGCAGCCATTTGTCTACTGGGTCGTCTAAATGCAGTTTGCACTCGTCGAGCAGAACCATTACTGGTGAAACTGCGATCGGCTTGCTAGTGGACGCCAATCGAAAGATCGTGTCCCGACGCATTGGTGCGCCACCATCATGCCTCATTGTTCCAAACGCTTCGACGTGTGTCTCCCCGTTTCGGCTGACTAAGGCGACGAGCCCAGGAATCTTTCCAGAATCGACATGCTGCGCCAGTACATTGCGCATTTTGCGCAATCCTGTTTCAGAAAAGCCTTTATTGTTTTGTCCCATTTTGTTCTCCTTTAGTTTAGATTGAGATTTCTAATACATATTGACAATCAATTATTAGTTCTTCAAATAGAAAAATTCCCCTTTTTAATAATTTCGACAAAATGTATTTATGTATATGGAGGCATCATAAATCACTATCAACCTAAGATAAATTTATATCTATAATTCATAGAGAACGTTATTCTTTTTGTAGAAATATACAGAAAGGATGGCGATGTGTTGCTATCCCATTGTGGATTAAGTAGGAAGAGGTACTTTGAGGATAGTGCCTTTTCTTTATAAAAAATCCAAATGCTGATACATAATGAATTAATAAAGATAGGCTAATTTAAATTTATAGGGATTTAATAATAAGGAATGAAATCATTGAAAACATTCATGCAGCCATCAAAAAATATGATTATAAGATTTGCGAATTGATTATGATATATTTGAAAAACGCCGATATACTTTCAACTAAGTAAAAAAGCGCCCTGTAAACAGGGCGCTTCGAACGTATACGTTGCCTTTAATTATGATTAATATTAGCAGTTGGGTATAATGTTGTTCCTCCAATTGAAACCTTTATTTCATTTGTTAACGGAACATTTTGTTCATTAATAATTGTTCTCCACCATTCCCATGCAAGACCTGTACATTCTCTCGCTACGACTTTTACATTTTTTGAATTCGGTGGAAGTGGTATGACTGTAGAGAAATGAGCAGTTTTGTCTCTACCGCTTCCTTCCCAAGTTTTATGTGTTAGTACTTCTTTCCCATTTTGATCATATGAGAATTCATCCCAAGATACATCAAATTGAGCAACATATGCACCGTAATGATCAAGCGTCATTTTAGCACTTGAATATTCTGTAGTTGCAGTCTCAATATAATCTGTATTGTTATGAACAGCCGCAGTTGAATTATCTTTTAAGAAAGTGCTTGTATATGAAATTGGGTATACTGGATTTTTAAGACTTAATTCAACATTATCTTTAATGATATTTCGGATTTCATTGAAATCTTTAGTAACAACCTTGTTATGCTCTTTCGCATCTCCGCCTAATACTACAGCAGTAAAAGTACTTTCTTCAAAAATATCTTTGTACTGTCCATTCGTTTCGACGCTGTTATTCTTAAGTAAGGCTTTAAAAGCAGCTTGTACATCTTTGCTCTTAGATGTTGTTTCTAATTTTACATAAACAGTTCTACCATAAGCTACATTTGAGACCATAACAGGTGGGGCCGAATTACTTACACCTTTACGAGTTAACTCACCAAAAGTAACACTATTATCAAAAAGATCGGATGGATTGTTAGATAGTTCAGCACTTACGGTATAAAATATTTGCTTATATGCCGCTACCATCACTTTTTTCTCTCCATTTGCAACCGCATTAAAATCAATGTTTAGACTGTTATCAAGATATTTAGCGTTAACGTTAAGGGCACTTGCGATTTGTGATTTACTATAAACCATAGATTCTGTATACTGCATTCTTGCAGGTAACGTATGTGTTTTAGAATACTTTTCATTCCAAGTAGATACTAAATCGTCTACTGCTCCAGCCACATTACCATATGTCGGATTTTGGACAGTAATTGTATTTTCTTTTCTCATGCCAGGTAAGTCTATACTAATATTCAAAGGTTTTCTCTTAGCCACTAATAAACTAGGTTGATTATCTGCAAAAGCTTTATTTGCAAGTTGTACGGCTCCTGGATAAGTACGATTAGCCACAGAATCAATAATCGAAATATCGACTGGTGAAGTTGTAAGTGATTTTTTCTCACGTTCCACTACTACAAATTTACCATTTGAATTGATACTTTCTTTCGGAACAAAACTCTCTACTCTATCACCATTTACTGCTAAAATATCTCTACTATCATACTTTAAACTTGCTATGCCAGTATCAATGCCACTAGCATTTTTTGTTGCATCATTTGCATTACCTGTTTGTGTTTCCGCGAAGGAAATAGATGAATAATTAATAGTGCATAAACTAACTAATAAACATGTTAGAAATTTTATTCCTTTGTTGTTTTTCTTAATTTTCAAAAAATATCCCCTTCTGTTTTTCGTATTAAGGTATGATAATTATTTATAAATAATTGCCGAATAATAAACTTACATAAATACTTTTAAAAGTTCTTGAACTAATGGAATTACTCCACCTAAAAATTTCAAAACTGCCATTGCGATTTCCATATTATTTCCTCCTCTTTTGTTGTTGCTAAGATGTGATTTATCTTTATGTTTTTATTATAGTAAGCGCTTACATTATTATCAATACATTCTTATATATAATATTGCATATGAGAATGTAGCAGGTTCCCTTTGCATTGTTAATAAGAGTAGCATTAATCATATTTTCCATTCTCAGATAATGGTCTTCCTGGAAAACGTAAGTAAGCAATTTGTATGGCAAATCCTAATCTATTAGCGACTCCACGTTGTTTTTTTACTTTTTCAAATTAGAAGCACTCCATATTTAAACTGGTCTTTGAATCGTATATATTTTAAATCCATCCCAATAGAGTGTACTCTATGGATACAATTATAGTAGACTTATAAAATCTTAGTTAAGAGCGTCTCATAAGACTTAATCTCAAAAAAGGGGGTGATGTTTTGCGGAAAATCGGTTATATACATGTCAGTTCGACTAGCCAGAACCCTTCAAGGCAATTTCAGCAACTGAACGAAATTGGAATGGATATTATTTTTGAAGAAAAAGTTTCTGGAGCAACAAAGGATCGCGAGCAACTTCAAAAAATGTTTGAGGATTTACAGGAAGGTGACATTATTTATGTTACAAACTTAACTCGGATCACTCGTAACACACAGGATTTGTTTAAATTAATTGAGTTTATACGAGGTAAAAAAGCGAGCTTAAAATCACTAAAGGATACATAGCTAGATTTATCAGAAGATAATCGATACAGCCAGTTCTTAATTACTGTAATGGCTGGTGTTAACCAATTAGAGCGAGATCTTATTCGTATGCGACAACGTGAAGGGATTGAGTTTGCAAAAAAAGAAGGAAAGTTTAAAGGTCGTTTAAAGAAGTATCATGAAAATCACGCAGGAATGAATTATGCAGTAAAGCTATATAAAGAAGGAAATATGACTGTAAATCAACTTTGCGAAATTACGAATGTGTCTAGAGCTTCATATGCATGTGTACCCCTTCCCTCCTCACCCCATATATAATGAAAAGATGTAATAATTAACAGATAAGTAGAAATATATTATACAAACATTAGGTTGTCTATATAAAGAATAACATGCAAATAATTAAAGGGGGAATTTGTTCAAAATAAGTGAAATCATACACTTTAACTACAGGGAAAGACAATTCATGTTTTAAAACCTTTCAAACCATTCATTTTACCTCAAAACGAATTCAAGACATTTAGATACCTATAATGCGTTATAAACTAATATGATCCTTCATTTTTTTGTATAGATTCTATATTTTTGAAATCAATGTAAAAATATAGGAAAAATACCTTTCGTTTAAAGAAAGGATATTTTTTAATTGCTTATATGGTATGTTGATGCAATCTATATTGTCCCATTAATTGTTCCTCACCCATTTGAACAATTTGCTTAGTAATTTCTCCACCAACAGAACCATTAGCACGCGCAGATGTTTCTGGACCAAGTGTAATCCCTAGTTCACGAGCAAATTCACATTTCATCTGCTCGATTGCACTTGCAGCAGCGGAAATATGAATTTCATTATTATTGTTTTCGTGTCTTTGAATATTCATAATTACACCTCCATTTTATTCGTATATAACATGTGCGTAATTATGATATTTATACATAACACGATTCATTTCTGTCTCATATTCTGTCTAGTAAATTGCTTTTCTTTTTTATACTCGATTAGATGAATTTAGAACGCATCCGAATCTTTGATTCCTAAAACATTCATTTCTTCTTTAAATAAACGCCATGGCTCTACTATTATTGCTTTTTCACGACCATCCCTTAAGGTGAAAACTCTTAAATATCCAATCATACACTCTCCTAAATATTTAAATTCACATTTCATTTTTATTGCTATTGCTATACATATTTATAACCTTCAAATACAAAAACAATAAGTTCCCTACTGAATAAAGACCTAAATACAGATACCCCCTATTTACTTTAGGATACTTTTTAAATTTCATTCACTCATTAGAACAAAAAATTGATGGCTTCTCCACCAAAAGAATTATGCTTCTGTTTTTAAAGTAACTCCAAAGAAAGTAATATTGCGCTAAATACCACTTATATGTACGGTATATACAGATTTGAAATTCCGAATGATTTGTTACCTTATTTATAGGATCTAAGTGGAATTATAAAGTGGGCAATAGGGCCTTGTTCTGCGGTTCATCTTCAAATTCTACCTCCAATTTATAAAAGTAAGGGGATAATTATGAAAAAACAAGCAATCACTGTCATTTCAACCGCGTTAACGTGTTTTTTACTTTCTAATGTAGGACATGCTCAGGAAAAACCTAAGCAATATTACACCGTTTTATTAAAAGACCCATCAAAATTTGAGCAAGGCATCACTGAGATAAAAAAGGAGCATGGAGAAATTACTTATACTGTCCCGGAGATAGGACTCATTCAATTCAAAGGAGATACACAAATTTCTAAAAATCAATCTCCCTTATTTGAATCAGTTAATCCTTCTTTGCAAGTCGAAAAACCAGAGGTTCCTCATTCCATAAAAATGCCTAATTTATCAACTCTTTCAACAAAAACATTAGATACAAACCTACCTCCCTTATGGGATATGCAATGGGACATGAAGGAAATTACTCATAATGGAGAAAGTTATAAAAAAGAAACTGGCTCTCATAATGTGGTTGTTGGAATTATTGATTCGGGAGTCGATGTGGATCATCCTGACTTAGTAAAAAATCTTATTCCTGGATCTAAAAACTTCGTTCCAAAGGGAGGATTGAGAGGTACTGAACCTGAAGAGACAGGTGATATTAATAATATAAATGATATCAATGGCCATGGAACTCTCGTTTCAGGATCTATTGCTGCAAATGGGGAATTAAAAGGCGTGGCTCCTGATACGGGAATCAGAGCATATCGTGTATTTGGAAATAAATCAGCTGATGCAGCCTGGGTCATTAATGCCATCATCGAAGCAGCTAAGGATGATGTAGATGTTATCAACCTTAGTCTTGGTTCCTATTATGTAAATGGAAAAGTCTATGAAAATGGAAAACTTGTAGACAATGGATGGGCAGAAGTAGAAGGTTACAAACGTGCTATAGAATATGCCAATCAGCATGGTAGTGTAGTAGTAGCTTCTGCAGGAAATGATTCTGTAAACGTGGCTAATAAACAGGAGCTAAATAACTTTCTTAAACAAAAATATGAAAAAGAGGGGAAAATATTTACTGGTGTAGGAATAGAAGCACCTG
The DNA here is from genome assembly GCF_038003645.1 of Bacillus sp. FSL E2-0195. Taxonomy (NCBI): domain Bacteria; kingdom Bacillati; phylum Bacillota; class Bacilli; order Caryophanales; family Bacillaceae; genus Bacillus; species Bacillus sp. FSL E2-0195. The sequence goes on from NZ_JBBOPN010000001.1 coordinate 3,179,829, forward strand.
GGGAATTACCAGGTGTAGTAACAGTATCATCAACCGGTCCAACCGGACAACGTTCTGTATTCTCTAATTACGGAGAAGGGGTCATTGACATATCTGCTCCAGGAGGAGATTATCGTTTATGGCAACAATATGGCGAAGAGGTATGGTGGAATACTGGTCTTTTCCGACAAGAGGAAGTACTGACAACTTTTAATACTGGAAGATACTTATTTGCCGCTGGTACATCAATGGCAGTTCCGAAAGTATCCGCTACACTAGCTCTAATTATCAATCACTATAATTTTAAAAATCAACCGAAAAGATCAATTTCACACCTTTACAAAAACGGAATAAAGAAAGATATAGCACCTGATAAAGCCTCTTGGGGGAACGGACAGCTGGACGTATATAATGCTATTAAATAATGAAAAGGAACTATGACAATTCATAGTTCCTTTTTTCGTTACTAAAAAGAGAATGTATCGTGAATGAAATGCATGCCCCTTGAATCTCATTATTTTCAGCATGAATTTCTCCACCGTGTTTTTTAACCAATTTTTCCACGATATACAAACCAAGTCCATGATGTAGTTGATTTGACCTTGAAAGGTCACCTTGGTAGAATTTACTAAATAAAAACGGAATATCTTTTGTATTAAATCCAACTCCAGAATCCGAGATAGAAAAAGACATAACGTCTTTTTTCACCTCCACTTGCACATCAATTCTTCCTTTTTTTGGAGTAAAACGAATGCTATTAGAAATAATATTCGTAAGAATTTGATGCAAACGATTCGGATCAAGTGCAAACTTAAGATTTTTTTCTTCTGATTTAATAAGTAAAGTATAGGTTAATTGTATATCTTCATTTTCTGCCAATTCCTTAAACTCTTCAAGCATTTCTGGAATCATTTCAGCTGGAGCTATATTACAAATCATAAGAGTGAAATCAGGGTTGTCCACTTCAGAGACTCTCCTCATTTCTTCTGTTAAATGCAATACTCTTTCTGTATTATTCTTAATTGTTTGCAAGTAGTGATGAATCCGTTTTTGATTATTTGGCATGGGTTCCATTAATACTTCTACATGAGACAAAATAATAGTTAACGGTGTTCGCAAATCATGTGCAATGGAAGCAACCATATCCCGACGTTCCTGTTCTAATTTCCATTGAACATACAATGAATTTTTTAATTCTTCCTTCATACTATTGAAAGAATCAATTAATATACCTATTTCATTTTCACTTTCATATTTTATTTCAAAGTCTAAATCCTTGTTTTTAATTTTTTGTGAGGCCATTATTACCTCTTTGATAGGTTTATTCAACTGTTTTCCTAAACGCTTAGCTAATAAATAAGAATAAAGCGTTAAAAATATAAAAGGAACAAGAAAAGCAATAATAAATACATATTCTATGTAATAATCAATAGATGCAGCTAATATGTATCGTACAGCAAGCACACCAACTAGTTTACCATTACTTATAATTGGAATGTATTTTGTAATTAGTTTACCATTTTGAGTAGATGTATTTATTTTATGATACACTTCTTTATCATTTTTCAATAATTCATCGCTCAATGTACCATATAATCTATTTCCATTCGTATTCATAACTTGATAAGTAATTCCTTGCATTGGAATCACTTTCTCTAGTTTTTTTTGATAGGATAAATCTACTATTTTATCCCCATTCATTTCTACAAATTTTTCAATGCTGGGCACTTGTTTTTCATAATGGTTGGCAGGTAAAACAGATTTTTCATTATAAATAAAAAGAAAAGAGTATATTAAAATTAACGTACAAACCGTACTGACAATACTTAAAAATATTACAGCTGCAAATGTTAGAATAAATTGGTTTTTCAACGATAATTTTTTTAACATTAACATTTCTCCAACTTATAGCCAACTCCCCATACGGTTTTAATATGGTAAGTTGACATACCTAAACTTAACTTAGCTCTTAAGTTATTAATATGTACTATTATTGTATTGAGATCCCCAACTGCATCCAGCCCCCAAATTTTTTCATAAATTTGTTCCTTAGAAAAGATTTGTCCTAGATTTACCGTTAAAAGCTCTAATATTTTAAACTCTTTACTCGTTACATCTATTTTTACTCCATCAATGAAAACATCATGCTGTGAATAGTTAATGGTCAAGTTTCCTAAGAAACGTTGATTTTGCAAGTTTACACGTTCTCTTTTCTCACGCCTCAAGTGGGCCTCAACACGTGCAATTAGCTCCTTAACTTGGAATGGTTTTGTAATATAGTCATCTCCACCTAAAGTAAAGCCTTTTACTTTATCTATTTCTGAATGTTTAGCACTCAAAAATAGAATCGGGCATTTTATTTGTTCACGAACGACCTTACAAAATTCAAAACCGTCCATTTTAGGCATCATAATATCTAAAATGACTAAATCAACTTGTGTTTTTAAATGATCTAGCGCTTGTTCTCCATTGTAGGCCTTGAGAACTTTATAATCACGATCAGAGAATATATCAGAGAGTACATCTACAATTTCTGACTCATCATCTACAACAAGAATCGTTCCATTCATAAAAAAACACTCCTTTCTAGTTTAGATTAAAAATCTTATTATTTTTTAAAATATATTTTCTTGTTAATTAATATTCTTTTCATGAACAACTTTTTTATAGTAATAGTGGTTTGAAATGAAGAAAAATATTAATTGGAAGACTAAGAAAATAAAAAATATTAATATTATTGAGTAAATTTTAATTCCTCCCAATATATTTTGCAAGGCGTAGATTGCTATAAATAGATTTATCCCCCCCAGAATAATTGGTACAAAGAAAATTATAGCAATTTGAACCCTTAATGTTTTTTTTATTTCATTGAAATTCAAACCGATTTTTCTTAAAGAGTGAAATATTTTTCTATCATTAGATATATCTTCATATAACTTAAACCAAAGAAGACTGGATAAAGCAATTAACAAGATAAAACCGATAAATAATGCTATTATCCATAAAACTGAAGTTAATTGAACTGTATTTTCATAATGTAGAAGACGAACACTGGACTGTTCCTTTATCTCTAAAGGGAGTGTCTCAAATAATTTTTTTAGTGCACTATAACCCTTATTATTTTCCTTGAAATCTAATGTGTAAAATGAAACATGTTGAGTAGGTAATGATCCCTTCTCTAATTCATTAAAAGTATCTGCTGGTACAAAAGCTACATTATCTATCCGAGATACCGAGTTAATCGCCTGTTTTTCGACCATATTTTTTACTATCAATTCTGTATTACCGTTATTTGTTTGGATATGCAACTTATCGATATTCTCATTTTTTTTACTAAATAACAGGTTATCTTTTTTTGTTTCTGTCCAGTCCTTTATAAAGAATGAATCTGTTTGTAGTATAAAGGTTTTACCTTCTCCCTTTGATGAATTCAGTAATATACCTTCCCATTTTTTCTTATGAAATCCCTCAACCTCTCCTTTGAAGTTTTTCTCTAAAGCAGATTCTAGTGTATTCTCTTGTTTTTTATCAACAATAAATATAGCTGGCTGTGGGTGGCTATTTCGCATTCTTTGATCATTCAACTCTGAATATAAATATATGGAGCTGATTAATATCATTATCATTGATAAGAGTATTGAAACAAGGAAGATAATTTTAGCATTATAATAAAGTTTTTTCCTTAGACTTATAAATATTAGCATTCGAATGCCATTTAAATGCTTTTTTTCTTTATTGATTAAATAGGATACAGTTCCTACTAATCCGTGCGAACAAAAAAGGTACGTTCCTAATAATAAAAGAGCAGCTACAGGTAGAAAAGAGAATAATAGTACGGGTAAAGATGCATTAAGGATAAAAACATAAGAAATAACCAAAATTAACAGGGAAATAATGAATTTCTTCTTTGAAAACCTAGGTAAATCCTTTGGTTTTCTTGTCTCTTGAAATAATTCCAAAACAGAAATGCGTCCGATTTTATAATAACTACGCAATGAAACAAAAAAGAACAGAACTCCAAACAAAATAACTGTAAAAAAGGTAGCAATTGGAGAGAAGAAATAGGAAAATGACTCGCTTAAGAAGAGAGATTTCCCGATGAAATCAAAAAAGCTTTTGGATAGTACTATACCAATCATAATCCCAATTAAGATAGAAATTGCTCCAATTATCGAATTTTCTAAAACTATGATAATAAATAATTGTTTTTTTGAAGCTCCGAATGTTTTCCAAATACCAATTTCCTTTTTCCGTTCAGTAAGAAAATGGTCATAAGAATATGAAATGAAAAAGCATGAAAATAGCAAGATGATGAATTCACACGCAATTAACAGTTGCTCTATTCCAGAAACTTTTGGATATGAAAGAAATGCTGCGTACATATAAAAAATTGTAACTGATAGAATACAACTTACAAGATACACTATATACAGTGAAAGATTGCGAGTTATATTTTTAAGTGCGAGTGAAAATATTGACATCATTCTCCCCCACTTCCTTAGAGATATAGAGTAGTATACGTTGATTGAAACTGAATTGCTTTTCTTCATGGGAACGTTGCATCTCATGAACAATCTTGCCATCTTTCAAAAATATGACCCTGTTGCAAAAACTAGCAGCTACAGAGTCGTGAGTTACCATTAAGATTGTTGATTTATGTGTTTCATTCAATGTTTTTAGTATATTCAATACATCATAAGCAGATTTTGAATCTAGATTTCCCGTCGGTTCATCAGCAAATAACAGATAAGGATCGTTAATTAACGAACGAATAATAGCAGCTCTTTGCTGTTGTCCCCCAGAGATTTCATAGGGATACTTTGGCAAAAGCGGTTCAATATTTAGTTCATTCACTAATGTTTCGAGTTTATCCCTAACACCCTTTTTGCTCCCCATTCTTAAAGCTGCGGGTAGAAGAATATTTTCTTCAATTGTTAAGTGATCTAACAAATTGTAATTTTGAAAAATAAAACCAATATTTTCGCGACGATAATTGCTTAATTGATCACTATTCATATTAGTTAAATTCTGTCCCTTAATTGTAATTTCTCCATTTGAAGGAAAATCAAGAGAGGAAAGCACATTTAAAAGTGTAGACTTTCCACTCCCTGAAGGTCCCATAATCCCTACAAAATCTCCTTCATGAACAGTTAAGTTGACATTATTTAAAACTGGATATTCTTGGAAATTAGTTTTATAAACTTTCTCAATTCCTTTAGCTTCTAACATAATCATGGTAAACCTCCCTTCTATCCTTTTATTAACATGTAAATTCTTTTTTATTCCAAATGCTTATACAAACGCTAACACTAATAATCATGATACCTAGAATCAGGACGTATAAACTGTTACTTCCTGTGCTGAGAGCATGGAAGATACTTTGAACGGATAATAAAAAGAACGATAACTGACTTATGTACAAGCAGCCGATGTAAATTCCAATCAGAAGGAAAAAGCTAATAACTGCATTTGAAATTATGATACTTATTAAACTAGCAATAGCTAAACCACACATTTGAATAATAAAAAACAATCCATATACTTGTACCGTATAGAATATTGCTTCTATAGAGGTCTTTTGTTGACCGTAGAAAGTAAAAGCATCATCTGCTTTAAAAAACACCAACCCAAGTACTATGCCAATAAAAAGAACAACAAATAAGTAGAGTAATACCATTACAGAAAGAGAAAACCATTTTGACATAAGAAAGGTTAATCGTTGAAAAGGCCTAATTAAAAATAGACGATATGCTCCTGAGTTGTATTCTACATTTAAGCTATTCAAGAAACATACAGGCATGAAAATCAAAGTAATTAAGAAAGAAGATTCCTTTAATAAAAACCATGAAAAATTCCAAGAATTTAGTGGCACTTGTTGCCCATCATTATAAATCCCAACCCCATAGTACTTCAAAAACCAAGCTTGAAGAAAAACAATAACAGTAAAAATCCCCAACATCCATTTACTTTTTTTCTGATTCCATAGTCGTTCCCATTCACTTATAACTAATGCTTTCAATTGAACTCCCTCCTAGTTTTCAAATAAAATAATCTCTTTTCACAAATGACAAGTATGCGAACATTCCAAATAAGAAAATATAAATCGCTTCCACTATAACAATGTAAATGTTTATACTATTACTTGATGAAAGTAGAAATGCTATACCTGTATGCTGAATTTTAACGATTGACATGTACATAAGATGTAGTACAGTATTAGCGCTAATTATCGTTTGGCTAGAGAATTCTAAAATCTGTGGAATTGCAATAGCAAAGAAAATAAAGGCCACCCCTGATCCAAGAGTGATCATCGTACTTCTACTTAACGCCCCTATTAATGTAAATACAGAAACAATACAAATCATAGTAATGAAACATGCAAAGAAATACTTTAAGTTATATAGTATCGCCCCTGCAATAGAAACCTTGGTTTCATCTATAAATGTTATTAATGTATCTACTTTTGGAAAGAATAAATAGCCTGCTATGGAATTAAAAATCCAAAACAAAGTTAAATATAGGAACATGGTAGTTAATATAGTAGCAAGCTTAGCTACAAAAAGTTGTGAGGTAGAAAATGGACGAATCAAAATCATTCTTAATTGTCCATTTTCTACTTCATGCGCTATAACAGTAGAAATCAGTATTATAGCGATAATATTAAACGAAACCACAAGATGCTCAGAAATACTTATTATAGGAAAATTTAAAGCAGTAACGTAATCTGGTCTTCCAGGAGAAGTATGTTGATTCCAGTTTAGATAATATTTAACTGACGCAACTACCATTAAAGGTAAGAAAAACAAGATTATCCAAGTTATTTTTTGCGTCCAAAGCCTTTCAAATTCAGAAATAAAAAGCCCCCTCATGATGTCATCATCTCCACAAACACATCTTCCAACCTTTTTGTTGGATCTGTAATTAACTCTTCTTTCCTTCCTTGGGTGATAAGCTTTCCATTTCTAATTATGACAAGGCGGTCACACATTTGCTGAATTTCATCTAGTAAATGGCTTGAAATAAAAAAGGTTAAATTTTTCTTTTCACGAAGTTCAAGAATTAATTCCCTTAGCTCTCTCATGCCCATAGGATCCAGACCATTGGCTGGCTCATCTAATAAAATAACATCTGGATCACCTAGAAGAGCTTGTGCAATCCCGAGTCGCTGTCTCATTCCTAATGAATAATTTTTAATTTTCACATCTGCATCGTCAGTTAACCTTACAATAGATAGTATTGCTTCTACTTGTTCCAATTGTTCTTTTCGAGAAAGAGCAGGGTATAATCTCGCTAAATTTTGTAGCATTTTTCTACCCGTCATATACGGGAAGAATATTGGTGATTCGATAATTGCGCCCATATTCATCAAAGCCTGTTGTCTATTTTGATTTACATCTTGACCACTTATTTTTATGACTCCTTTTGTCGGGCGAATTAATCCTGTAAACATACGCATAACAGTTGTTTTTCCTGCCCCATTCGGCCCCAGAAAACCACAAATATCTCCTTTATATATTTTAGTTGAAAAATCATTTACTATTGTCTTGCCACCTACAGTTTTTGTTAAGTGATTTGCTTCTAAAACTATTTCATTATTCATATAAAATCCCTCCTTATGGACTAATATAGAAGACAAATATTAAAAAAAAATAAAGAAAAGAAAAAAAATAAAGAAAAGAATAAAGAAAAGAATAAAGAAAAGAAAAAAGAAAAGAAAAAAGAAAAGAAAAAAGAAAAGAAAAAAGAAAAGAAAAAAGAAAAGAAAAAAGAAAAGAAAAAAGAAAAGAAAAAAACTCACAAAAATGTGAGTTTTAGTGCATTTCAACCGTTTCATGTACAGTTACTGACTTTCTTTTCTCAAATTCCTTAAAGAGTATATGCAATACTTCTTGATTATTAGGTAAAACATAGTTCGGTTTCAAAGACATAGTCGCAATTTCAAAAGCTGTTGTTTTCAAAGGCGGAATCACTATATGATCATATCCTTTTAAAAGTTTAACATTATTCTGAACTACTTTTTTCTCCCACATTAATTTGTTCATATTAGGAAAAAAGAGAACTGGTTTATCATGAGCAAGAATGACTGTACTTAATAAATCATCAGCTAAACCATGAGCTACTTTTGAAATAGTATTTCCTGTAGCTGGTAATACCATTAGTAAGTCTGCCCATCTAGCCAATTCCACATGACCTGGTTTACCACTTAGGGTAAGTTCCTCATCGATAAATACCTCATTACAATATAATTTCACGGTTTCTGCAGGGATAAGTTTTATTGCACTTTTTGTCATGATAACCTTTACTTCACTAAAATTCGCTTTCAATATAGCTAAATATTGAAAAATTCCAGCTACTGCAATAGAGCCGCTTACTCCTACTAATATTTTCTTAGAATTAAGCAATTGATTCATTTGGTTCATACTGTAACATCCTCTCAATTCTTGATTAGGAAATTAGAAATACTCCGTCCCACCATGGTTCCTCTACTGCGCTTAGACTTAATAATGTTAAAAGTACACCACTTACACCTTCCAATAGTCCTACCTTGTTTAGCTCGTTTGAAGTCTGCTCATTGGATTGTAAGTCTTTAAAGCCAAATGGTGCTTGAGGATCATATGCATCCATTACATAATCTATTAATTTTGTAATGGATTGCATCGATATTTCCCCATCTTCATCTTTTGCCATCCTAATAGACATTTGTAATAATCCCGCTCTTCCATGACAAAATGTTGGAGAAGATAAATCCCATTCTTCCTCACTTTGCAAAAGTGTATCTTGATAAGAACTTAATGCAATTTTCATGGCCTTCTGATCCTTCAAGGATCTCCCAGCCAGATAGAGAGCTCTTGCTACTCCTGGATTTCCATAGCACCAGCCTTTTCGCTTCGGATACACGTGGTATGATTGGTCATTGACCACTTCTTTAAAACTAAGCCTCGCAGGCCACGAACCTTCATCTTGCCATTTTATTAGCCAATCTATCATTTTACGAATCGCTTGCTTTTGTCCAGGAACTTCAATTCCTTGTTCGATAGCCAACGCCATCAAGGAAAGTGGGCCAGGCATTCCATGAGCATGGCCGCAATTGAAATTCCCATCCGGAAATAGTATCTTATCTGTTTCCAAAAACTGATTGGTGTACGGTACGTACCAACCAGGTAGAACTTCTCCATTCACCTCAATGTCATTAGACATATTAATAAAACAATTGAGAATTTGTTTGAGTGCTTCCAAATTTGATTCAAGTTGAATATTTTGCAGTAAATAACGCCCTACTCCAGTAGCACCTTGGATTGTATCGTACATAAATGGATGAACACCACATTCTTCTTTCCCGTAGTTCAATACAAGATGTAACTGCGAAAGTACAAATTCATTTAACTTTTGTAAAAATATATGATATCTTTCATAGTTACGCGAAGCATACGATGTCGCATACGCAATACCAGAAACACCGCCAAACATAGAAATACTATTCACACCTTGTTTTTCTATTGCCTTTTGTATTTCTACCAAGTGACTATGTGCAATAAGATCCCATCCCTCTTTTGGAAACTGTCGATCTAATTCTGCAAATAACATTATAGTACCTGGATAACCATGGGATAAAGTAATGGGGTCCCATGGATGAAGTGTTCCTCCATTTGGTATATTATCAGGCTCCATAACAATTTTTTCTACATACATCGGATCCTTTAATTGCTCTGCTATATCACGAACTAACTTTAATGCTTTATTTCTTTTTTCAATACTAATTCCCTGTAACCAAAATGACTTTTTTTCTGTAGTTAATTGCATATTTTTCTCCTCTCTAATTAAACATTCACTTGAATTTTGGAATAATCTATAAAATTTTTAGCTTGTAACTCAAATAGTCTTGCGTATATTCCTTTTATCTTTAATAGTTCATTATGAGTACCTAGTTCCACGACTCTACCTTTATCGAGGACCATAATTTTTGTAGCATGCCTTACAGTTGAATACCGATGGGATATAAAGAGCCCCATACAATTCTTTGTAATTTCTTTAAAATCTCTAAAAACCTCTTCTTCTGCTTCTGGATCTAATGCGGCAGTAGGTTCATCTAGAATATATAGGCTCGCATCCCTCATGTATGCTCTTGAAATGGCGATTCTTTGCCATTGCCCTCCAGATAACTGAATTCCGTTCGCAAAAGTTTTCCCAAGTTGTGTATCCATTTGGTTAGGCAAACTATTAATCATCTTTAATGCTCCAGATTTTTTAGCAGCAGCTTGTATAGCCATTACTTGATCGGCTTTTTTATAGTCACCATAGCCAATATTATCTTTAACATCTAGTTCATATCTAACAAAGTCTTGGAAAATAGCACTAATCTTATCCTGCCATTCGTTTGTACTGTATTGATGAATGGGTTTTCCATCTAATAGAATAATCCCTTCAAAGTCCGTATAAAGTTTTGTAATTAACTTTACAATCGTAGATTTACCCGAACCATTAGATCCGACAAGAGCCAATGTTTCACCTGGTTTTATGTGAAAATTCACTTTTTTTAATGTATACTCTTTTTGACCAGGATACTTAAAAGAGACATTTATAAATCGAATACCTTTTTCCTCAAAAGAGATGCTATCTAAATAAGTATTGTCTCCATTATTTGAAACATCCCTTTCTTCAGGAACGTCCAAAAATGAGAATAGTTGAGTCATATAAAGATTGTTTTGGTGCATATTAAAAATCATATACATTAATTCATTAGATGTTTTTTGTGTAGTATTTACAGCTTGAAAATAAGCGATAAGACTTCCAATAGCAATAATCCCTGTTACAGCATCCATAACCACCATAAACTGCACAAACATTACAAAAGCCACGCTGATTAATTGAAAAAACAGGTCAATCCTCATCTTTTTTAAAAGCAGACGTCTATCTTGCAGATAAAATCGATTGAACATATTTGAATAATTTTTTAGAAGTAAATTGCCCAATCCAAATAATTTCACTTCTTTTACTGTGATGTCTGTCGTTAGCAAATAGTAGTAGTAAAATTGTTTTCTTGTTTCTTCGGCACGCTTATGACTAATTAAAAAAATTTCTTTTCCAATTTTCATGATTGACCAGGAAGAGATTAGTGGTAATAGAATTAAAATTAGGGTAAACTGCCAGTTCCAAATCATTAAGATACCAGAAATAGAAATCACAGTTATTCCACTTTTTATAATCCCCATAAGTTCTTCAAAAATAGCAAATGGTTTATATGTGGAATCTTGGCGCGCCCTTTGAAGTTTGTTGTAAATTTCTGGGTTCTCGAAACTGGAATAAGGTAATCTTTTTGCTTTTTCTATTAATTTTACATTGATTTTATTAGAAAGAAGATTTCGGTAAAGCTGTTTATATGTTTCCAAAACTGATCCTGTAACACCCGTTAAAATTGTAACTAGTGCAAAGGCTATAAAAAACGGTAAAACATGAGTAAAATAATCATCCTTGTACCCATTCTGGTAGATGTTTTGTACTGTATTAACAAGGTATTGGATTGTCAAAATCAATGCTGCAGGTAATAATCCATTTACAAAATTTAAGGTAAGCACACAGAAGAAATATCCTCTGTGCGTTTCCCATAAAAGTTTAAATAAACCAGGCCAATAATGAAAAGACTTTAAAATATTTGAAAATGATAGTTTCTCATCTTCAGGTGTGTGATTGAGTATCTGTTTCATTCTGATTCCTCCAATATCGCTGGCTTGATAAGATATGCCGCGTAAAGGCAAGTGCTTTTTTTTCTAGTTCCCGATTAGCTCCCAATAGTCGATTACAATGCATATGAATAATTGCTCCCATAATTGTTTGTTGTTTATTCCAGAGCTTGTCTTCATTTTTATATTTTTGAATACTGGAAAAATATTCTTTTAATGATTCTCTCCGAACTAATAGACTTTTATAAATCTCTAGTCCAATTGATGAATTGTAATTACGTAAATTATTCCAATCACCTTCAGGATTTCCAATGTTATTTAATAATTTTCTCATTGGTCTAAATTCATCCATGAATTCATATTTATCTGTATTTCTTTCAATAGTTTCCAATTGTTGTTCATAAGTTAAACCAAAATTCTCCATAATCTCAATTATGTTTAAGGATGCCAGTGCATGTACTGGCAGTTCAGCTTGTTGTCCGATCACATTAAGAAGCATTGTTACTGACCTACTATCGTAATGGAAGAAATTCTCGGCCAATTCTATCAGATACGGACCACCATATCGCTCTATTTCTCGTTCATACGTATCAATCGTCATTTTATGAATAAATCCAGAGTTCATTAAATTATTTGCCCAATCCCTTAAATGAGTAAGAACAGATGCATTCAACTTCTTGGGATCTCCATAAAATCGCAAACGAATATGAGCATCTGGATCACGATATCGCATGAAGAACCATGATTGAGCCAAACCATTTTGTACAATATTATTAGCAAATGATGTCATATATTTTGAAATAAATTCATTCTCTCTTGCTTGTGGAACATAGAGCTTAACATATAGCCATTCACTTCCGGGCAAACGATAAATCATTTTCTCACTAACCATCTCTTTTTTTCCGTCTTCAACAGCTCCTAAACTCTTCCTTTTAGCGACATCGTTCATTTTTTTCAACGGAAATACAACTTCCATTGCATGACTACCCAGCGGGCTGCTAAGGCAATTTTTATTGATGTCATGTAATGATTCTCTCAACTGTAATCTACCCTGCTTAAAAAGTTCATTCTTTAATTCTCGAAGATGAAGAATATTTTCAAGATCAATTAAAATCCTATTGTCACTATACGTCATAAATACATAGCGTGGAACAGCCCATTTCACTCTCCATTTTTCAAATAGGATTAAAAATTCATCATCACTTTTAGGTTTATTTTTCATACCAATAGTTTCTCTATTTAACTTCCAAATTGCAGGAGACAGAATGATATTTTTGTAACGAATCCTTGGATAATAAGGTGAAGATGTCATATTACCCCAATTGAATGTTCTCCAGTGGTCTAAATCATTTAGGGAAACTTCTCTCATAAAGCGATAAATATTAGGGCCACTTTGGTAATTTAGTACATTACCAGCTACCACTTTAATTCTTTTCCCAAATTTTTTAGATTTCAGATAAAAGTTTTCTAATGATGCTCCAACGACAATATCATCAATTGGAATTTGCAAAGTATCTTCATCTCCATTTGTTCCAAGAGTTACAGTTACTTCTCTTGTAGTTTTTCCAATTGCCACATTCGCTGAACGGCCAGTTGCCGGAAGAAAACTTCCCTCTACCATAACGATATCATTATTAAATTGATGGTCAATCTCCGCTTCTTGTTGCTGAATTTCACGTCTAACATTTGGATCTAAGATATCTAAAAATCGACCAAATGTGCTTCCTGCTGCATGAGATCCTGGATTTGGGCTTAGGCATAAATTATACTTTCCATTGTCTAATTCCTCTTGCGAAGTAGCATACAATTCTCCATATACTTCAAATGAATCTGGAGCGTATCGAGTATCTTTTTCTATTCCAATTCTGCTAATTATTTCATCAGTAATTTCAATTTCTTTTTGCTGATTATGAATAGCTTCAATAAGCATATATGATAATTGGACATTACGTTCTTCATCTAAAGGCGGCGTAAAATTTTCTCCATCCCTATTTCCTTTTGGATTTTTATATGTCGCGGGTGCTCCAAGCCCTAATTCCTCACTTAAAAGTTCTACCAATGGAACTTCCCTAGTTGTTCCGTATTTTTCTAAAAATTCAATATGATATTTTTGGAGATGAGGAAATCCAACTCCGCTATCGGCTATGCTCCATAACACTTGAGCTGCTTTACTAACATCATTTGCTACGTTTTTTCCTATAGCTAAATCATGCATATTTAAAGCGAAATCTACTTGAAGAGGCGTTGAAACTTCATAAATCCCCTTCATTAATAGGATAAGATCGTTGTATATAGAAAGCCCCTTTCCAAGCTGTAATTGGTCATAAACAAGTATTAAATCTTTTACCTTCAGTAAATCTTCCCATATTTGATCTTCACCAACTCTTACTTTTAACTTGTCAATCACATAATCAAATGGGGAGTCATATGTAAGTGGCGGTCTTAGCTCAGTTATAAGGTATTCTTGCTCTACCAACTGGAGAATAAAGTTTTCCATTACCTTTATATCTGTGCCTGGATAGTCATTATTCAACTTTTGGAGAAGCTCTTTCACTGTAATATGTGTTTCAGCTAAATCTAAAACTTTCTTAACAACTTCACTATATGTAATTGAAATATTTTCTTTTTTCTCCATATCTTTCTTACGAAGTTGTCCACATTCAGTTGAAAAAGGTAAATATAGGCGGTTTCCGACACGATAAGTAGCATGATTTTTACTAACCATTAAAAATTGGAGAATACAAGGATTTTTTTCAAGTGATGAAACCACTCCCAATAACCATTCCATATCAGGCCGAGTTCTTTTCTTAAATTGTTCAAAATGGCTCATTTCAAGTAAAGATTTTTCTTTAAACTCTCCGGATGCTACCCCGGAAAAAGCTCCAAAAGGTGTTGGGCGTGTTGTCATTCTTAACATATATCGTAATACAGAAGATATTACTTGTTGTGTTTTCCTATTACTTAAATCACCATGTATATATTTAAGAGATTCAAGCAATGAAGGACTTGCAATGGCAATGGCTTCCTTAATGTAATCCATTTCTGCATATTCCCTTAATTTTTCAATCAATAATTCTTGATCCTTAATTTGATATAGTGCGTTAAATGGTAAAAACGGGGATCTAATCATAAAAAATGGTAGAGGTTCAAATATATTATTACATGCGGTTTTATTTGATGTATGAATAGTCTTCCTTTTTTCTGTAATCATTTGGAATCTTCCCTTCTGTTCTAATCAAATATTATAATAGGAGAAAAAGAGGGACACATCTGTGTTCCCTCTTTTTTGGCATTCAATTAGCAACAGAAGCTATTGAATGAACCTGTGTTTCCACAGCCAGGCGTACAAGCTGAAATACTTGTAATTTGTGGATCTACATCACCTGAAGCTGTTGTTACTTGAACATCCAAATCAAAAAGGTTTTTTTCGTTAATCATTTTCTTTTCCCCCTAAGGTTTTTTTAAGACAATATGTCTTATGTAGCAATTAGCAACAGAAGCTATTGAATGAACCTGTGTTTCCACAACCAGGCGTACAAGCTGAAATACTTGTAATTTGTGGATCTACATCACCTGAAGCTGTTGTTACTTGAACATCCAAATCAAAAAGGTTTTTTTCGTTAATCATTTTCTTTTCCCCCTAAAGTTTTTTTAAGACAATATGTCTTATGTAGCAATTAGCAACAGAAGCTATTGAATGAACCTGTGTTTCCACAACCAGGCGTACAAGCTGAAATACTTGTAATTTGTGGATCTACATCACCTGAAGCTGTTGTTACTTGAACATCCAAATCAAAAAGGTTTTTTTCGTTAATCATTTTCTTTTCCCCCTAAAATTTTTATTAAGACGTTATGTCTTATGTGTCTAATTTATCAGATAAATATCCTAGTAGAATCCGTATATTCCGCAAGTTTATATTGTAAATTCACGCATAATAAAAAAAATATATGTAAATTAAGTATTAAAAATTTAAGGACTATATTGAAAATATCCCATTTTTATTGTATTTTTTTATATAGAACTAAAATACAGAATATTTGGAAAGAGGGTTATTTTTATGAATAAAGCAATATGGGAATTTTTAATGGAGATGAAAAAAAACAAACTTACCTTTGAAACTTATGAATTATGTCCTTCATTGGAGACACTATCAGTTGAAGAGCGAATTGTATTAGATGAGTATGCAAAGGATTTCCGGGTGAAAATTGATGGTGGAAATCAGTGGGTTTAAAGATTGTTTAATCAATCATATTGATTACCATATCTCCTACCGTAATCAAAGTGATGAATCTGAAATACTTCTACTTATTCAGAAATGTCTTTCTCATAAAGGAAAGGTTTTAAATCCTGAATATTCTGGCTTCTCGTGGGGAGAGCTATATCTAGCTCTTTCTTTTTTGACCAAACGACAACCAATAACAAAAAGAGAATTAGATAAGGCAATGGGGGTTGAATTTATCTTTTTATCAGCGGATATAATAGATGATTTGTGTGATGGAGACGTATTAGATCCATTATATTTTAAAAACGAATATCCTCGTTTTTTGTTAGTTTCTCAATATTTACTTATGCAAGGACTGATATACTTAACTTATAAGACAAAAGATACTGCAACACGAGATCTTCTCCAACAATTGATACATTCGTGTTGTGGAGAATGGAAAGATATCCAATTTTGTTTTTCAATAGATAAAAAAATAATTTTAAGTGAAGAAGAATATATGAAACTTATTGAAAAGAAATCCGGTCTACTCACAGAAATTATCTTTCGAACTATTAATCCTGAAAATAGAATTTTAAAAGAAATTACATCTTATATAGGGATAGCTGGTCAGCTAAGAAATGATGCTAATGATGCCATGACAGATAATAAAAATGACCTTCAGGACTTAAAGGCTTATCTTCCTTTTTTAAAAGCTTATGAATATAGTTGCAAAACACAGGATAATTTTTTTGAAAATTTAACGGATGAACAAATATCTTCGTCACCTGAAGTTCGGGCATTAGTCCGGGATTACATAGAACAATCTGGAGCACTTCACTATTGTCATATCCTATCTCAACTATATTATAGAAAAGCATTTGCACTCTTAGAAATGCATTTTGTTCTTTCTAAAGACGAAATGACTTATTTTCAAATGATGGTTATGGGCAGAGGTCACTCCTATGCGTAATATTTGGTTCTGTATACCTTTAAGCATTTTATATTTATTAATACTTTTAATAAATACTTACTATTTTCACTCTAGTAATTTTAAAGAAAGCGTTAACTCTTTATTAATTAGTCATTTTTATATGATCAGCGTTATTAGTCTTATTTTTTTTACTATAGGATTAATTAGCTTTTTAAAAAAAAGACAATCTATTGTAGCAAAAAAATTCTTTTCTCTAACATCAGTCTTTGGGATAGCTATTTTAACATCCTTATTATCTAGCTATGATATAAATATTTTTAAAGCTATAGAGGTGAGTAGTATTTTTATACTTTCTTATC
The DNA here is from genome assembly GCF_038003645.1 of Bacillus sp. FSL E2-0195. NCBI lineage: Bacteria > Bacillati > Bacillota > Bacilli > Caryophanales > Bacillaceae > Bacillus > Bacillus sp. FSL E2-0195. The sequence goes on from NZ_JBBOPN010000001.1 coordinate 3,196,981, forward strand.
TCTTAATAAGTTTTTTCTCTAATTTCCCTGTATCTACCAAACCAAAATATGTAAAAATATTCAACCTTGTATCATTTGTAATTTCAACAGGATTGACAATTATTTATATAATTTTTTGTTGTTTTGGATATATGTCTAACAATAATTTTAGCTTTTTATTTAAAGTTTTACTAATTACTAACCTATTTCTGAGTATTAGCATCTGTGTTTTTCTTGTTTCATTACATTTACGAGAAAATAACCTTAAGGTGAAAAGTCAATTATATATTCTGATTTTTGGTATTATTCTTAGTTTTTTACCTATTGTTCTACTTAATCTGATTCCCGGTCTACTTTTTGGGGAATCTAAAATTCCATTTACATATTGTTTACCTAGTATTATTATATTTCCTTTAACTATTTCTTATTTATTAATAAAGCAAGAAGTTATCGAATTTGAGATTAGAATTTCTAAATGGCTAACAAACTTACTCTTTTACTTGCTCAATTTCTTATTTTTAAATTTTTCGGTTGAGCAATTCATAGATTTGTCACAAAAAGAAATATTTATACTATGCGGCTTAAGTGTATTATCTGTTGTACTCTCTGTATATATATATAAACTTATTCTCTCATTATTTAGGTATTTAAACATAAAAAAGGATGCACAATCAGGTTTACATAAGATTGAGCTTTTTCAAACACTCTCGAAGGAAAAACATGCTAAAGAGCTTGCAAAATTAGTCGGACAGCTTATTAACCAGATGTTTAACATTAACGGCGTTTCCATAATATGGAACTCAAATAGTATTTATCATTCATTATATGAGACAGGTATTTTTCAGGATATGGATAAATTTGAGCTGTTTAACCAATTGAATCAACTTGAACAGAATTACTTACTAAAGGAAGGTACTACTCCTATTCATATTCAGTTTGAAAAATACCACTTAATTTGTTTTCCAATACTCATTTACCAAGGCATGCAGGGAGCTATTATTATTGGTGAAAAAAATGATTATACATTATTTAAACCTCAAGAAATTAATGAACTTGAAGAGGTTGTAATAAACTCGGCAAATTTACTATTAAGTGTTAATACCCTCAATAGTAATAAAAAAGAAATTCGAAAAGCAAAGGTAAAAGCTCAAAACTGGAAACAATTTAACTATCAGATTATTCAATCTCTAGAGAATGAAAGGAAAAGGCTTTCGATTTTCTTACATGATGAAATTCTTCAAATTCTTATTTTGCAATTAAACGAAATAAGAATGCTTCAGACCAAAAGAAACTTTTCTATAGACATATTAAATTCAATGGATGAGCAACTTGAAGATATTATCTATAGCATTAGAAAAATGTGTCATAATCTTCACCCTATTATCGTAGAAGATTTAGGTTTAGAAGCAAGTTTACACACACTAAAACGCGAGTTCGAATTAAATTATCGCATTCTCATTCATATACAATTTAATTGCAAATTAAAAATTCTCTCGAAAAATCTCGAAATACAGATTTATCGTATTATAAAAGAGCTACTGAATAATGCTATTAAGCACTCCAAGGGGAATAATGTTCAAATACATATCATAGAAGAAAGAGGCTGCTATGTTTGTACTGTAGAAGATGACGGCATAGGCTTTTGTGTTCCGAACAGTTTTTCTGAATTTAGTACAAGCAACCACCTTGGTCTAATGACCATCCAGCGTCAAATTTCCGAGTTGAACGGAAATTTGAGAATATCTTCTGAAAAAGAACATGGAACATTAGTCACATTTACCATACCAGTAAATTGGGAGGAAAATAATGAGTATACATACACTACTAGTGGATGACCATTTGTTGGTTATGCTAGGCATCCAAAGACTACTAGAATCTGAGGAAGATATTGAGGTGATTAATACCGTTCACGATCCTTCCATATTAATTAAAACTGTGGAAGATACCCGTCCTGATGTAATTGTTACAGACATCAGGATGAAGCAGTATAATGGTATTGAACTTACAAAAGATTTATTGTCAAAATTTCCGGATGTAAAGGTTGTAATTCTATCAGGATATGATCATGAAGAATATTATAATGCGGCCTTTGAAGCTGGAGCAAGTGCATACATTACGAAAGAAAGATCAGCATTTGACCTAGCTAACGCAATTCGTCAAAGTCACATGGGATATATACTATTTTCTAAGAATCAGATTATGGGAAATAATATTGAAGCACTAACTTCTGCTGAACAAAGAATATTACTCTTAATCTCAAAAGATAAAACAAATTATGAGATTAGTACGGACCTTTCAATCAGTAAAAGAACTGTAGAATATCACATTTCTTCAATTATTAGAAAACTGGGTGTAGATTCAAGAGTTGGAGCAGTCGTAAAAGGGATTAAAAAAGGATTAATTGAAGGTTTTTAAGGATAAGGTGACATTGCAGAACTGTTATGTCTAAAAGTTTATTGATAAATACAGAGACACAGAATCATAGTATATAACCACCAATACCTGCAAATGAAGAAATAGGACTCATGATTGGGTCCTATTTCTTCATTTGAGATAACTTTAACCAGATAAAAATTACAATCTTTTATTATATTCATAAATTCCCTCCCCATTATATTTTAAATTCATTCTGTATATGTTCCCACCACATTTCTCTCAGGCTGGAAAAGCAAAATCTTGCTCAAAATGAAAACACGCCATCCTTTCCTATGATTCTACAGAAAGAATAGCGTATTTTTTTATTTTAGGGAGGATTTTATTTTATTAGCTTAGATTACCGTCAAAGTTCCAAAAACCTCAAAATTTATCCGTTTTTCCTTTTTTACCTACTTACCAAATTCAGCAAGTAAAATATTTTTAAAAGGATCAGGACTGTTAGCTCTACCCATACTGTTCAAACTGACGGCCAACGTATGCTTACCTCCAAGTATACCTCCAGCAAAAGTACTAAATCCTGGAATACCACCTGTGTGTCCCCATATCGGGACACCGTTTGGAAGCTTAGTTTCATAGATTCCAAGACCGTATCTCCCGATTTCAGCTCTTCCTGTAGGAACTGTAGTAAGCATTTGTTTTAGTTGCTGTTCTTTCATTAATTTTCCACCGAGCAAGTAAGAAAAGAATTTGTTTAAGTCGTCAGCAGTAGAAATCATATCTCCAGCCGAGCTACCTATACTTGGATTAAAATAAGTAACGTCTTTTAGCTCACTTGCTCCGTCTGGTTGGACATATCCACGGGCATGCTTAGTGCCTGGAATAACGCTTGAATTGCCAGGTAGAAATGTATTCGACAATTCAAGCGGTTCAATAATCCGATTTTCAATCTCTTCCGCATAACTGTTTCCGGTTACTTTTTCAATAAGGATACCCAGTAATACGTATCCTGTGTTTGAATAAGACCAGCCCTTTCCTGGGGCAAAGTCTGGGGGCATCGAAAGTCCAATCTTCACTAGCTCTTCAGCGGTATACAATCTTTTTGTATGCGTAAAATCAGCTTCTTTTGACCTTGAGTATTCAGCGATACCACTTGTATGATTCAACATCTGACGGATAGTAATCTGTTTAGCATCATATCCATTTCCTTGAATGACACCAGGCAACCATTTTTCGATGGAGTCGTCTAGATTCAGGCGGTTCTCTCCAGCTAATTCAAGTAAAACCGTTGCGATGAACGTCTTCGTCACACTGCCAATGCGAAAGCGAAAATCTGTTTTCATTGGTTGCTTGCTGCTCAGATCCGCTACCCCAGCGGCATAACCCCAAGTTTTTCCACCCTCAGAAGTTTTAGCAAGTATCCCCGGGTATCCAAGTTGCAATGTATCCCGCATTGCTTGCTTGACGGAAGTACGATCTCGTTGAGTGCTTGTTTGTAACGAACTAGATACATTTTGAGTGGGCTCTGCTTTTACAATTGAGGCTGGCGTTGTATATAACAGGGAACTTCCAGCTATTAAAAGAGCCAGACTTGCAAATGTAATTTGACTACGTGTTTTCATAAGGCATTCCTCTCCTCTATTCATATTGTATAGGTGGTTGCTTGATATTTCATACTCACCACACAGCTATCATCTCTACCGATGACAAAAAGTCAACATTGAATTCGTAATCATCTTCATAATGATTATTTTTACAAGCTCCATTCTGTCCTAATAAACGGTAAATCCCTCTTTTTGCATGTATGTTAACCTCAGAATTTATTTCTTTTCCATGAAACGCTCTTATTAACTGGTTTGTTTTTCATATATAAGTTATATCTGTTCCTCCTTTCATGCTTCTTTATATTTTCATCATACACAATGAAAATCTCTTTTTCCTTACCTATTCCTTACAAATCCCTTACGTTCAAAATAGCTTCTGTGTCTCAAATCTGCCAATTAATTCTCATCAAGAGAAAACGAGAATTAAGCGAATATAAAACGATTTATATCATAAAAGATTATTTTCTACTTATTTATGAATCTCTACAAAAAGACACCAAAGAATTAACAAAGATATTGTTTCGTCTGTTTGATCTCTTACAGAAAAACGGACGAAAATCCCATAGGTATGAGAAGAAACCGTCTTTGATATCTTAGGCGTCGTATATAACCTTTCTATGCCTCACAAGCATGTAGCGTAATCCAAAAAATTAAAACCCAATAGGGTTTATCTGGTATGAAAATATTTAAAGAACTTACACTGGATCTTTAGAAAAAAGAAAAAAGCCCATCAAGCTAAGGTTTTGAAGTACCCCCTAAATGAAAATTTTCTTTCTCTACAGTTAGTTTTTTTGAGAAGTCAGCTCATTTTTTTGTTTTTGGGGTGTTTACTTTTCTTAAGTTGATGGATGTGGTCTCACCATACCATTTCGGGAAAATTGTACGTTTAGACACAATCCGGACATATTTTAAGCGTTTTCTGTCCGTTAAGAGACATCTGTCCAGAAAATCTTATGTTTATGAACAGAGGATAAAACTCAATAATAGAATATTAATATTCAATTTTTATATAAAAAAATAAGCTCCGAAGAGCTTATTTTAATAATAATATCAACGCAATTATCAATGATATTATTGATAATACAATCATAAATAATGAAGCTCAGTCATGAGCTATCGCCCTGTTACCGTCATTGCTGCTGTGTAAATTGTATCTACAGAACCGTCAGCACTTACAATTTCAACTTTATAACGGTATGTTCCATTGTCGTAAATGTTTTCTCCATATCCTGTGAAAGTTGAAATTTCATCATTTGCTCCAGCTGGAACCCATTGATTTTGCCAATGGAAGAAAGTATCATATTCTCCCCAGTTGTCTCCATATTTCTTTTCGATGCTGACATTATAATGAATGTCCTCAGCTCGGTTATTTGTAATTCTTGCAATTACGTTTCCACCAAAAGTGTATTCCGTAGCGTGAACTTGAACTGTAACACCATTCACCGTTTCGCTAGGACCACAGATGTAATGACAATCTTCACTTGCTTGTGCTTCAGGTGTGTTAATGTTCATAACCGTCAAACCGCCTAAAGCTAAAGCTACTGTTAATGCAATTGTAGCTAATTTTTTCATGATAATTCCTCCTATTAACCGTTATAAGTGAATGTTTTTGTTTTTACGTATTCATTGCCAGCATAAAAAGATTTCTATGTCTCATTTTTATCACCCTTCAGCTTATATAATTCGACAAATGGTGATAATTTCCTGCAAATAAAATAAAAAAGCACTCCCGCAGGAATACTTATTCAAATTCAATTTCTGTTTTATTGTCTGATGTGAAGTATCTTATGGTTGTTTTGCCGTATTCTTGCAAGCCACTCTGCGCAACGGCATCTTTTAACTTTGTTCTCGTTCTGTAGCCAAAATTTTCCCGTAGGCCTTCGTCTGCATTTGACAATGCTGTTTTGTCAACGAAAACATATAAGACATACAAGTTATTTTCTTTTTTTAATTCACCCGCTGTAACAGTACCGCCGAAATATTCTTTAATTTCTTTGGTTCTACGTTCAAAACTTTTCATCATTCGTGTTTGCTCATCTTTTGGTTGTTCTGTTTTCGCAGTTGTTTGTTGTGCTTTTGGCTTCTCTTTTTGAACCACTTCTTTTTCGCCGCAAGCCGCTAACATTGCAACCGATAAACCAACTGCTAATACTGATTTCTTCATCATTTTAATCCTCCCAATATAAATACCTAAATATTAGTATACTATGAAATTTATTGCTGAATATGAAAAAGATGCCCATTAAGGGGTACCGCCACATCGCTATCAAGCTAATATTTTTAACTACCCCCATAACGAAAATTTTATACATCGTTGACTATTGATAATGATACGTTATGTAGACCTCACAGATAGATATGGGCATACAGTTCTTCTTTTATGGTACACTTCAATAAAAGGGGGGTAAGAGGTTTGAAAAAGTGGATTAAAATCACATCAACCTTAGTTATTGCTATAGCAGTTGGTATTTTTACTGGCTACAAAGTCGGTACGTATGCAGGTTCAGACGTTAAGGAAAAGCAGACTGAGAGAATTAAAGGGGAAAAGGTAATACTTGACCTCAACTCTGATCGTCATATAATCAATGCAATGCACAAAATGACTCATCAAAAAGTATTATCCCACGAAAAGCAAGGATTTATCAAAATGACTCCAGAAAACATCGAAAAAGTACGTCAAGCGATTGATGAAAGTAATAGTGGAACCTTACAACATAAAGAACAGTACCTTAAGATTTTGGTTCGTTGGTATGAAGGCGATTTCTCTCAATCGGTTGAGGAGCATAATTTATTATGGGAATGGGACAATAGCAGCACTGGTAAAGCATACGAATTAGCGACACCGGAACAAGAAGAAGCATACATTTTAGAACAAGCGAAGTCTGAAAAACAATAAAGGGGTATCGTCACCTCGCTATCAAACTAATAAAAAGAAATGCCCCCTAAAATGAAAAAATACGCTATTCTTTCTGTAGAATCATAGGAAAGGATGGCGTTTCTGTATATTGTTACAAAAAGAATAGCGTTTTTTTCGCTTTATAAATACAATTTCTTTTTCAGTAAAAAATGTGGGTGGTACCCCTCTAATACCCCAGAAGGAAAAGAAGAGTTTGAATTCTTTAACGTACAGGGCGTTCCATATATCATTGTAAAAGATCATGAGAATAACACTCAAAAATCAATTCTTGGATTCAGCACTCAATCATTAGAAGAGGCTATTTTATAATAATCATCCCCCAAAAAAAGAAACGAACAAAAATGTTCGTTTCTTTTTTTGTGTTTAATGCTCAAGAAAACTTATAACCGCATAAGTATATAGAACGACTAGAGCAAAGGCACATATTCCCATAATTATAATCGCTAGTGCGCTTTTCTCTTGTCTAAACCCTATAATTCCAAGAATAAATGCACTCCACATTGTTACCTTAAGCATTGTAGAAAGGTTGGGAATTGAATATCCACTCAACCAGGTAGAGAAACTTACAATTACGGAAAAAGAGAACAAAGTTAGAACAATAGATAATATATTAATGTGCTTCCCATACTTCAGTTGCATTTCGCTACCCCTTTTCTTTTCATTAGTAAATAATAGGTAGATGGTTATATTTTTATTTTATTCTAAATTTTCTTGAAAATCCACAACGAAAAGAAGAGGTTGTCCCAAAAGTCGCTGGATAGTTACTTTTAGGTAACCTCTTTTCTTTATTTTTTACTTTCCTCTAGTTTAGAGATACTCGCTTCTTTTTCAGGTAACGTATCAACAAAATCCTTTTGAGATTTTAATAAGTCAGATTGTTGTATCCAATCCATAAGATCATCTAAAGATTTACGGGCTTCTTTTACATCGCCAGTAATATCATTCATGTTCAGCTTATTAAATGTAGCTAAAAATTCTTGTTGAATCTCACCTTGCAATGCATTGCTTTGTTAATTCTTTATTTTCATCACTTTTTGCCTTTTGAACATTATTCATAGCTTTCCCGATTTCATGTTTATCAAAAGCATCTTGTGCTTTCTTTAAATTTTTCAAGTTCTTCACGTTCACGCGGAGACAATTTTTCTAGTAGGGGTACCCCCCCATCACCATCAAGCTAAGAAATGCAAAAGATAAAAATTGTAAGCCAATAGATAAAAAAATAATAATTCCTTATTCAACTAACGCATGCATGAGTTAAACAACCTAAGGCTGCTTCGGTAGCCATTTTTTGTACCAACTGGCAGTTTGGTTTTCAATATGTGAAAAGGGATTTCTAAGTGATTAATTGAATATATATTTATTGTTTACTAATTTTTGGGAGGTCCCTTTATGGGAGATAAACTTTACTGTATTGCTACATATCAAGTTCTTAATGAAGAAAGACTAAGAGCTTCGCACGGTTCTGTAATAACTTATAGTAATGCTGTGACGGGATCTCCTGTTAGTGAGATAGGGTGTTTTTTAATTTATTTATCATAATAACGTGCCATGAAATTGCAACTCTCGTCCTCAAGAATTATTTCTTTTGGGTGAAAGTTTTTTTATTATATACGTTTCATTCTGTCATAATTTAAAGTTTTCGAGAGGAGAAATGATATGAATTCTATTTTATTAGATGTTCCGTTACAAATAGAAACAGACAGACTAATTCTTCGAGCACCACTTCAAGCTGGTGACGGGAATGTCGTACACCAAGCTATTAAGGATTCAATTAATGAGTTAAAACAATGGTTGCTTTTATTTCAGTCAATTCCTACTGTTGAAGAAACGGAAATTCTCCTGAGAAATGCCCATATAGATTTTTTGAAAAGAGAAAGCTTTCGCTATCTTATCTATCATAAGGATACTAATGATTTTATTGGAACTGCTAGCCTTCACGGAATTAATTGGAAAATTTCTAAATGTGAAATTGGATACTGGATTAATACGCAATTTAGTGGCAATGGATATATGACAGAGGTAGTAAGTGAGTTAACAAACCTTGGATTTCAGTTACTCAAATTTAGAAGGATTGAAATACGCTGTGAATCTACTAACACTAAAAGTCGTACGATCCCTGAAAAACTAGGTTTTGAGCTTGAAGGGATATTACGTAATGAAGATCTTTCAGCTGACGGTAAAAAACTAACTGATACCTGCATCTATGCAAAGGTAAATTAGATTGAAATTTTAATATTCAATTGCGTCTGTGTACATAGTTTATTCCCCTTCTAATCAATTATTGTGATTTGTTTAGAACTATAGTACATCAATATGTTTAAAATGAAATGTACTGAAATAGGTATATTCTATTGTTACAATCATTTTATAAATAAATTACTTCATGAAGTTATAAAATTAGGACCGTACATATTAGACATATCTAAAATGTACGGTCCTTTTGTTTACTAGTGGTTCACTTATCTAACCTAAAGATAAGTATGTGGTCCTTTTACAATTTGAATTTCTTTTTAAGCTTCTTATATTTTCTATATGAACGTCGAACAATGTTTAACATGAAATACGGTATTTTAACAGGGAAAGGCAATTTATAAATGAAAGGCAAGTAAAATGTAAAATATGCCTTTTCTAAGTCTCTCCACTTACTATCTTCTTTTGTTTTTAAGAAATCAGATACATCGACTACATATCCCCTTCCATTTTCCATCATCACATTTTTTCCGTGAACATCACAAGGAGTTAATCCTTGCTCCCTTGCATACTCTATAGCTTCATTGATATCAAGGATTACCTGCTTAGGAATTTTAATCCCCTTATGAATAGCATCGTATAAGGTAATTTCTTTTAAACGTTTCAATACTATGAAATTTTCTCCTTTATATATAAGATTCGAATAAGAAGGATGATTTCCGATTCTTCGGTATACTTCTGACTCTTTTTCAATTCCTTCTCCTTCTCGCGCGTAAACTTTCACTACCCAATCTTTGTATTCTTTGTGCATAAATACTGCGGCATAATTACCTGTCCCTAAACACTTCCAAAGTCTAGGAATACCTTTAACTACTATAGGCTCGAATTCATCCTCACTTCTTATGCTTACCTCTTTTAATAATTCGTCCTTTATCAATCTCACAAAACTATTTATACTCATCATTTCCACTCCGGTTTTGCTACAAGGGGTACTACCCCATACCCATCAAGTTAAAAAGTACATTCTTCCCTAATACGAAAAAAATGAGCAGACTTCACTAAGTAACTAACTTTAGCGAAATAAATTTTTCATTTAGGGGGGTACTTCAAAATCTTAAAATGGATATTCTACGCAAATATATATTATTGATACAATAAGTTATGTTAACTTCACATAATTATATTATACAAAAACTCAGCAAATACCGTTACAAAAAGTGTACAAGCCATATCTACTCTCTCTAAATAGTTTATTGCGAATCTATTTTAAGGAGAATTCTTACATCACAATTTCATAAATCTAAGGTTTCAAACTATTCATTACGAAAAAAAGACCGTATCACTACGGTCCTTTTCTCGCTCTTATGCAAATACTATGACTGTGTAACTTTATTAGAAACAAGTAGTTTTTCAATACATATAGGTAACATATCTAATAACGTTTCAAATGCGTAATTTACGTCCAGACGCTCCGTCCATTGATGTGCATCTTTTCCTACTGGTCCCATATTTAATACTGGAACGTCAAACTCTTCTAATTCCTGAAGTGGAATCGAATAACCTTTATCCCATAATGGCATATTGTCGACAAGAGAACTCATTGAATCCAATGGGTTTTGTAAGCCAACATAGCTTAAATCTGAAATTCCCCCAAAATAATTTTGATTTTCAAATGTAATGCTATGATTATAGTGGGCATACTTTTCCATTTCTACAACTACCTCTCTAATTAAAGGATTGTTGCGTGAACTCACAGCTGGATAGTATGGCGGCGCAAAGAAAAGTACAATCATTGGAGCCTTTTCTTTACATAAGATAGCTAATTTGTCTACTAAATCAATAGTTACTGCACGATCATCTTTATCTTCTCTATTTTTTATAATATCGGATTGAATTTCATCTATTTTTTCTCTTCCATGTTGTTCAATTGCATAAGCGATAAGCTCTTCATACGTTAATACATTTACTTTAAGATTAGGCGGTATGAACGGATTATACTTAGAAAAATGATACGCTCGCTCCTCATACGATTCTTCAATTTTCTCTGCTACTTTCGTTACTTTTTGGCGTAACAATGAAACTACATCTGTCATCGTTTTTTCTAGTAAAAACAAGTTAAATAACGTGACTGCACGATGAGGAATTTGTACAGAATAATCCTCCTTTAAATCTCTTTGAAGCAAGTTAGTTGGTGGAGGACTTGCTTCACCATCTACAATATCGCAAAGGTCCGTATTCAACTCTAATTCAGCTGTTAATAATGCAGCCATATAGCTCCCATTTAATCCTGCAAAAGGTTCGCCTACATGTGTCTCTTTTCCATAGCAAAGGAAACCAGGTAACACCTTCCCAATAGAACCAGTATAAATATACTTATTTTGGTCACCAGGATGTCTTGAAAACATAGGCTCTGAATTTAGGACCGTTTTATACTCTAAGTCATGTTCTTTTGCTAGGTCTAATAATCTTGGAACAGCAGCTCTCATCCCTACAGAGTTCACTTCTTCATCTGGAACAGCCAATAAAAGAACATTCCCATCAAATCTTCCTTCACAAGCTTGCTCAACCATCGCCATTTGTAAAGCTAGACCACATTTCATGTCCATCGTTCCTCTACCAAATAGCCAATCTCCTTGTTCAATATCTTCACGTACATGATCTGGTAGCTCATCTTTATGAGAATAAAACATAGATGTTAATTTTTTAGGGTTAAATGCATCTTCTTTCCACACTCCATAATCTTGTACATCTACAACATCAAAGTGACTAACAAGAATTACAGTATTTTTCGTACTATCACTTTTCTTTACTAGAGCTGTAACAAAATATCGTCCATCCCCCGTTGGATTTTTTTGTAAATGATGCGGATTTTGTTTGAAATACTGTAAGTCAGATAATTGTTCTACAACAAAGTCTGGCAATATAACTTCAGCTTCTGAACCTGTAATACTAGGAATTTCAACAAGATTGCTTAATAATTGAACCAATTGTTCTTTAGATTGCCACTTTGACATATAAATCCCCCTATTTTTCCGCATTATGAAAATCAATTCCAATATATGAATAAAAAATGACGACAGCTATCAAAATTATAATTTTGCCGTTTGGCAAGCTTATGGTTCTTTTCATTTGCGGCAAACATATGCTTCCAGGATTTGAAGAATATGTTTAATATCGCTTTTAAATAAAGTCACGGTGTTTATTTAAAAGACGCGATGTTTTGTCCCTTTGGATCTGTTTATCTAAAGAGAGGTTTTTATAGTGAAAAGAAAATCTGAACTGAAAGACGTATTAAGAAACTGCTGAGTAGCAATAAAGTTACTCCACTAAAGGGCGAGATTGTTGAGGAACGTTTTCAGGAAATTAGATTATTCGAGTTTGAATATATCATTGAGATTGTGAAGGTTTTTTACTTAAACTGACGGGGCAGTAATACTCAATTAAAAATAATGGTAAAGTTAGTGAAAAGAAGAAGGATTAAAAATCGTATAGATTCATTGTAATACATTTTAAGTTTTTGTGTGGCGAGGTATTTGAGAAGTAAGAATGATTTCATCAAAAAAACATTGAAGCTCCAACGGGTTTTTATATGACTATTTTTCCAGACACAATCTAACATCATAACAAATTATAAATAAACAGTCTATACTTTTGGTTAGATTTTTTATATAGTTTGATTGACAGTAAAACCTAAGAAAAGGGGTGTTATTCATTGAGAATCACTTGTCACCTTGATCAATCTGATTTACAGGAGTATATGCAAAAAGTCTTTGGTACCAATTATTTGGTTTCTAGTGTAACGAAAATGCATGGCGGTGCACAAAAGGTAGTCTATAAGATTGACTGCAGCAATGGATTTTCCTGCGTTCTGTATGTTTGGGATCTTACTATGAATTATTTTCAAGAAGAAATAGCAAACCGAGATATACATGAGCACTCCTATAGTAGTGATTTATTTGAATTAAATAACAAGTATTTAATTCAACAAGGAATTCAAACCCCCCTTCTATATGATCTGAATAAGGAAAGAAACCGTTATCCTTATGATTATGCTCTCGTTGAATATGTAAATGGACAAAAGGCAGAAGTTTATTTTCAACATTCCGATTCATATGTTAAAGATAAAGTGTTTCAGCGGATAGGAGATATGCTGGCAGACATGCATGCCAACGAGAGACTTACTCATGGGAAAGCGAATCAAAGTGGGATCAACACGGAAAAATGTCATCACTTGCAAATAAAGAATACAAAAAGAGATTTAGATTACGCATACCAACATATTGACAGCATCAGGGCTAGTCATAGCAATCTACTCGATACATTGTACGAGCTTGAATCAAAAATTGAACCAAGAAGTCGTTATGGATTTATACATGGGGAACTCGGCCCTGATCATGTATTAATTAATGACAAACTAGAACCTTATTTGATTGATATCGAAGGAGCCGAGTTCTTTGATATTGAGCATGAGCACAGTTTTTTGCAGTTCCGATTTGGGGATTATTATCGATATTTAAAGAATGATACTCTCGACCCCAACAGGATGTTATTCTATCGATTCCATCATCATATATCCTTAACTTCAGGCGGGTTGAGATTGCTTCACAGAGGATTTCCGAATCAACAATTTGCAAAAGATCTTACCGATCACCATTCTCGTTGTGCACTGCGTTTTATTGAAGGTTGAACTTATGTCATTAAAAATTTAAAGATAGATAGGAGTTAAATACAATGATAAAAGGTTTCGGAGGAATATTTTGGAGAACTAAAAATCTTGATGTTATAAAAAAATGGTACAGTGAAGTGTTGAAGATTGAAATAGAAAATTGGAACGGGACTGTGATTAAACCCGAATTAGGAACTGAGACTATCTTTTCTTTCTTTGCCGAGAATGATAGTTATTTTCCTACAGAACAACAAGTGATGTTAAATTTCCAAGTACATAATCTAAACGAGACTATTCAGCATCTTGAACAAATTGGCGTACCTCTTGAAAAGAAAGAAGAGATTAGTGAATTTGGAAAGTTTATTTGGATTAAAGATCCTGAAGGGCGATTGATTGAGCTTTGGGAGAAATAGTGGATTTTAATCATTTGCTATTCAGCTAACAGATGCTTTAGTTCAATAAGGTAAATAAAAAAGTGCACCTCCGATTATTAGACACAGTCTAACAATCGGAGGTGCACTTTTTTAATCTATCCAACTTAGTATAAGCCTATCCATTTATTAATAATATCAATCTATCAATAAATTACAATCATCTTGAATGTCTGAATTTCCCGTAAATTAAAGGTTATCCCCCAAACAACCTCGAACATTGTAATAAACATACATAAGGAGGTTGATCTATTTTGTTTCGTTCATTTACAAATGGATGTGTTGCCCTTGTGCAGCGTTTCTTACCAGAACCGTTTATTTTATCATGTTTATTAACTGTTTTCGTTATCTTCTTCGGCATGTTTGCCACGCACCAAACACCGGTCGAAATGATTACGCATTGGGGCAATGGCATTTGGGGACTTCTCGCTTTTTCTATGCAAATGGCTCTTGTACTCGTGACAGGATCTGCATTAGCAAACGCTCCTCTTATTAAAAAAGGATTAACGAGAGCAGCGAAATTACCGAAAACAAATGGACAAGGTATTATTGCTATTTCAATCGTAAGTTTACTAGGAGCATACATAAACTGGGGATTTGGTATTGTTGTATCGGTTTTATATGCAAAAGAAGTGGCCAGACAGTTAGAAGGATTAGATTATAGGTTAGCAATTGCTTCTTCCTACTCTGGATTTCTCATTTGGCATGCAGGCCTTTCTGCTTCTATCCCTCTTACGTTAGCAACTGGCGGCGAAACGTTAATTAAAACGACAGCTGGAAGTATTAAAGAAGCGATTCCAATAACAGAAACGTTATTCTCACCATACGCACTCGTGCCAGTTATTATTTTTCTCGTTACGATGCCTCTCATTAACCGGGCCATGCATCCAGATGAAAAGCATACAATTACTGTAGATCCTAGCGTATTCCATGAAGAAGCTGCCGCTCAAGAAGTAGGGAACAATACGTTCGCTGAAAAAATGGAAAATAGTATGATTATTACACTTTGCATCGGATTATTAGGTCTTATTTATATTTTTAACTATTTTAGTACGAAAGGCTTTAACCTTACACTTGATATCGTTATTTTTATGTTATTAATTGCCGGTCTTATTTTCCACCGTACTCCGATTCAATATATTCGCGCTTTCTCTGACTCAACTAAGAGTGCTTCAGGTATTTTACTTCAGTTTCCGTTCTATGCTGGAATTATGGGGATGATGATTGGAGTAAATAGTGAAGGTCTTTCGCTTGGAGGAGCTATTTCTACTTTCTTTATTAGTATTTCAAATGAAACCACATTCCCGCTCTACCTCTGCATGATTTAATGCTTCATATGTAAACAAATCTTCACATACTTTTTCAATCATATGAGGATTGTTCTTAAGGAAATTCCACTGCAATACTTTAGGAAGAAAATATGTTTCATATTCTTTACTTCCCTTTATCACCTCATCAACTTCTCTTTCACAAATCCCTCTTATTAAATAATCATTTCTTAATTGTATTTGAATTTGTTGAAACGTTTCGCTGTATTTCTTCAATTGGACTAAACAATTAATATACGTACGCAAAAGTTCGTCATCATAATTGCAACACTTTATAATACGATCGATTTCATTCATAATGTACGAGCCGCTTCTTCTATTTGTAACAGCCATTTTTCACGCTTCGTTACTTTACTCGTTTTCACAGATTGAAAAGCAGAACGTTTTATATCGCGAATACCACAAAAACGTAAAACCCCTCTTTTCATCATAATCCAATCCGCTGATCGATATAATAGGGCCACGTACCATAACGGTGAGTCTAACGTATTAATAACCCATGCTTTCTTTCCTTTAAATAAGCCTTTCGGTAATGACCCCTCATATTTATAAGCAAATCCAGCTACAAAAATACGATCGATAAATCCTTTTAAAATAGCAGGCATGCCCCACCACCATATCGGATATATGAAAAGAAGAATATCCGCTTTCTGCACTAATTCTCTATATCGCTTCGTCTCTTCTTCATTTAGTAAATCACGTCTTTTCTTCTCTTCATTAAATACAAGCACTGGATCAAATTGTTCTTTATATAAATCAAGTAGCGTAACAGAATGATTTGTTTCCTCAAGTCCTTTTTGCACATGCTCTAAAATTGCCCCATTAAAGCTTGAAGGATTAGGATGAGCGTATATAATTAGTACGTTCACTACAAAACAACTCCCTCTTTAGTTAAAGTTTCCCCTTCTTTAACATCTTCTCTACAATTTGCACATTTTTCGAACTTTGTAACAAACGATTTAATACTGTTAGTAGCTCTTCTTTTTCTAAACCTTTCAATTGCTCTTTAACTGTACTCTCACCAGTACCTTGAATTTCATACACAACTGCCGCCATATGTTTACAATAATTTTCATAAGGACACTCGCAGCTACTTTCTGCAAAATCTTCAAGATCAATAATCACTTCATAATTCCCTGCATTTCCAGTAACGAAAGCAAATACTTTCTTGTCGTGTATTTCAACATCTTCTACATGTCCCTCTTCATAATATTCATATCCTCTATCTATAATGTACTTTGGAATCCATTTCATTATATCTTTTAATAAGTATGCATACATCACAACACCTCTTCCTCTAATTCCCTTTTGACTTCCAAAATCCTGCATGTTATTCTAATAACTGTCAAGTAGCGAGTCTACGTGACAAAACGACTGACACCTATTCGGCGGAGGTGTCTCTTTTCATTTGCAGCCGATATGAAGTGCCTCTTTCAGGCACATTCAATCTTTGACACTACACACTCAACACCATTCCCTTGTATCAGGCTGCTTTAGCAGTCTTTTACTCTACATACTTCAAAAAAAAGAGAGCTCAGCTCCCTTTTCCCGCCTTATAAAATACCCCTTTTTCAGCATAGCGATATTCATCATCAGCTAAAGTAATTTTCCCATCCAGTTTGAGTTCATCTAATAGTCTTGATAAATAAAATTGATGTAACATTTTTTTAGTGAATTTTCCTTCATGATGCGAAACGATATGTTCTTGAATATCTAACAATGATATTGGCTTATCTTGCTCTATCATATATTCATAAACTGTACTACGCAGTTTTACGTATTTTTCGAGTGTCACAGTACTTCGCAACCCCTTTCTTCTTATTATATGTTTTCGTAATCGGTTTTTTTGCAACAAAAAAACCTCTCCGATAAGAAGAAGTTACGTATATCTTCGTCTTATCTCCCAGAACAAATATGTTCTGCTGGAATTAGCACCTGCATCGCGGTTGCTGGGTTTCATCGGGCCAGTCCCTCCACCTCTCTGGATAAGAAAATATTCACTTTAAATTTAACTATACGTAATTTTATTATAATTGTCAAATAAATATAAAAAATTATATTTTCTTCTTTATTGTTCATACTACAAAAAGATGTACAAAAGGAGGCTACTACTTTGAAAAAGAATGCTCGTGGATACGTACAAGATTCTTTTCATTCCTTACAAGAAGCGAAACATTGTTTAGAAGATGCATTACAAACTGTTGAAGAAGATTTTAATCGCGCACGTATTGAACAATCCCTTTACGCTGTAGAGCAAGCTCTTCAACGTTGCGATTACACCGTTCACATTTTAGAACAAGAATGAAAACTTCCCATCAAAAGATGGGAAGTTTTTTTCAAATGGCATACTTCATCATTATTACCGTTATTATTAAAAAATATACAGAATTAACAATTTCTAAAATCCCTACTTTTAATATAGAAATCTTTTTGCCATACAACATAATGGCCCGAATTACACTTGGTACAAATATGAGTGAACACCATGGATTTATAGCAAATACAATTACCGTTAATACAATATGGTATCCCCAAGATATAAAACGATACTTCGGATTATTTTTTTCACGAATCATCGTTTTTACATAAAACGTACTTCCTAAAAAATATAGAAATGAAATAAGCGCAATGAATAATGCTGTTTTATCTATGAATTTCACGGAGAAATAATAACTGATTAAACCACCTATACAAAACACTATAATCGCACAAACATCATTTAGTAATGCTCGTTCATTTTTTTGACGAGCGTAATACATATTTACAATAAACAATGGAATCATTAATACTGCGAATAAAAGAATTCGCCATTCATATAATAAAGAAATCATCCCAAATACAAATGCAATGATAAAATAAATAATTGCAGCGTGTAGAAATTCTTTTTTTCGTCTTTGCCTTATGTACATGAGAAATGGATAAGTAGCTAGATAGATAAAGAACCAGGCTAAAAACAATGGGATATGATAAAAAGTAGGTTTACCAAGTAATACACTTAATAGAAATGGTATGACAAGCATCGCCCATGCTCCATGTTGCTTCGGAATAACTAACTTCATTAACTATACACCTCCCTCTTGAAAATAGTTCTCACCTACTATTATACAAATAAATTCATATAATAACGGACATATATTGAATCTATTTTTTGACAATAAAAAATGCTCCTTACAATATGTAAGAAGCATGAAAGAGGCAAACGAATATGTAAGTCGCGACCCTACCTTATATGAGTATGCTTTTCTATGTCACGTTATGCTCATCTAATATACCGTATTTCTTTTTAAATCTTGTGAGGATCGTAATCCATGACGTACTAAATAGCAGAAGGAAAATAACATTCGATATCGCGTGACTCAGATCAAAGTAAAAACTTGCGACATAGTAAGCAATAACTGTTTCCCACGTTGCTTCCTGTATAAAGCCAAGAAGTCCCCAAAAGTTCATAATCCAGCCAAATAGAAATCCAACGGCAAATCCATATATGAGTCGTCCCCATAGTTTTTTCATCAAAAATGTATTTCGGAGTAATCCTGCTATAAAACCGATCATGCCCCAAGAGAACATTTGCCACGGAGTCCACGGACCTTGTCCTAAAAAAATATTAGATACAATGGCAGCCGTTGCCCCAATCATAAAGCCAGTTTCACTTCCAAAAACAATTGCAGAAACGATAATGACAAAAGAAGTCGGTTGTACACTTGGTAAAATAGAAAATGGTACCCGGCTAACCGCTGCAATCGCCGCTAACACAGCAACGATAACAATTTCACGTGAAACAAACGCCTTCCTTTCAAAACGAACATAGAAAGGTAACATAATGACAGCTAATAAAAACAAACTACTTACCATGTAATACCCGTCCATAATAAAAGTCGTAAAGAGTAGTGTACATATTACAACAGCAAAAATAAATATTATGAATGCAACATATCGTTTGGACACGCTTCGTACACATCCTCCCACGTTAATGCAAATGGCAACTCTCTACGGATGAATCGATTAATAGATGTTGTATAAAAGAAGTTACCACTAAAGAACTCTTTCGGTGCATCATTCATAATGACTTTCCCGTCAAATAACATCATGCACTGATCAACGTATTTCGCTGCAAACTCAATATCATGCGTTGCCATTACAATTGTTGTACCTTCTTTTTGCAACTGTTTAAATAGCTCTCCTACTCTTTCCTTTTTCCATGGATCTAGTCCCTTTGTCGGCTCATCAAGTAATAATAAAGTTGGCTTTGATAATAACGTTGTACATAATGCGAGTAATTGTTGCTCTCCGCCGCTACAATCATGTGGATGGCGCTCTTTAAGTGAATCTAACCAGAACTTTTTCAACATTTCTTCTGCTATTGTTTTTCCCTCTTCACCATATAATTCACGCGCACGCTCATAAACCTCTTCCCATACTGTATCAAAAGTAAAATGATAGTACGGATATTGCGATACGTACCCTATACTTTTAAATCGTTCTTTCGAATCAATTTTATGTACCACTTTCCCATTCCACTTTACCTTACCTCTTCTAGCTTTTTGCAATCCTGCTAAAATCGTTAACAGTGTAGACTTCCCGGTTCCGTTTTTCCCAACTAGAGCTGTCCATTTTCCCTTTTCGATGTTCACTGTTAAATCTCGTAAAATAAGTGGACTATTTTTTTCATATTGAAAAGATATATGTTCTGCACTTAAAATTACATCTCGCTTTTCACATTGTTCTACTTGCCCATTCCTATATGATATCGCTGAAAAATCATTCATTTTCATTTGTGCTTCTCGCACTGTAAATGGAATCTCTTTCACATTCCACTCTAAAAACAATCTTGGAATTTGCGGAATGAATGGACGAAATTTTTCTACTTCCCACATGTTCGCTATCACACTTTTAGAAGTACCATCATAAATGATTCTGCCATTATCCATACAAACAACGCGTGTTGCGAGCGGTATAACTTCATCTAAACGATGTTCACTTAAAATAATCGTAATTCCAAGTTCTTCATTAATACGTTTTAATAATCCTAAAAACTCTTTCGCAGCAATCGGATCTAGTTGTGCTGTCGGTTCATCCAGTAATAATAGTTTCGGCTGCATGACTAACACCGCAGCTAAATTTACAAGTTGTTTTTGACCACCAGATAAAGTATGAACAGATTGATGTAACAAATCTTGAAATCCTAAAAAGCTAATGAGTTCCGCTATTCTTTGTTGAATAATATGCGATGGTAATCCGATATTTTCTAAAGAGAATGCTAATTCTTGAATAACGGTATCCATTACGATCTGATTTTCTGGATTTTGAAATACCATACCAATTTCTTGGGCAGATAATAAATCTGGTACTTCCTCTAATAAAGCACCATCATAATATGTATGTCCAGAACGCGTGCCAATTGGAAGTAACTCCTTTTTAAAATGTTTTAATAAAGTTGTCTTCCCAGAACCTGAACCGCCAGCAAGTACTATAAATTCTCCTTTTTGAACAGAAAGAGAAATATGCTGTAACGCTTCTTCATTTTCATCAATATATATAAATGATAAATTCTTCATTTCTGCATGCGCCACCATATCCATTCCCTTCCTTCCATCATAATTGGTAAACTAACAAACATCATAAATAATATAAACATAATTCCATCGTATCGCTGGAACAGTATTGATTCCACTTTCGGATAGATAATCAATTTCCCTCCGCCATAATAACTAAATATAAATGAAGTTATTAATAGAAAAACTAAATAACTTAGCGTATACAAATCACGTCTTTCCATTCTATATCGAATATATGTCGTACGTTTCGTTACACCAAACCCACGAGCTTGCATAGAATCTGCTGTTTGTAGTGCATCTTCTAACGAACAAACTAATAACACTTGCAGTAATTTCATTCCATTTTTTATACGCTCAATGAGTGAACCTGAATCTAATTGCACACCTTTCGTTTTTTGGACGAGTGTAATTTTCTTTAACCGCCTAATAAACAAAGGAACAAACCTCACTGTAATCATCGTTAACAATGCTACTTTCGGTGAAATTCTTGAAAATAAATATAAAAATTTATGACTCGAAATAATATCGTTATAAGAAGCAAACGTAAACATAATCGCAACTAATAATAAACCCATAACAAGTCCATACATACAGGCCTCAAGCTTAATCCGGCTATCTCCTAAATAAAATAACGTAGTCGCTCCTCTATGCGTTAATAAAGAGTTAAATAAAATAACCATCAAAAAGAATACGATAGTACTAGGTAACATCTTTCTGATTTTCTCACCATTTCCCTGTACTATATTTAAGATTACAATTAGTATAATCGCTCCAATTAAAAAAAGAGGATGAAGACACATCATACATAGTATCATCACCCCAATATAATAGAAAAAATTAACAAAAGGATGTAAAGAAGAAAAGCTTATTTTCATAGTCCTTTACCGAAGATCCTTTCCTATTTTAATACAAACACCCACTCGATTGTATCGCCTGGTTTTACTTTAACTACACCAGCACTATAGTTTGGAAAAGCACCGTTCACACGATATTTCCAGCCACTAGTAGCAGTAATATCTTTCTCGTATAAATCATTAATACCTTTTACATAAATATCACCTTTAGAGCCCATTGCATCAATCTCTAATCCTGTACTCTTTAGCACACTGTAAACTGTATCGCCTTCTTGAACATCAACCTTTTTCGCACCTAATAAGTACCCTTCATTTCCTTTTACTGAGATTGTTACTTGTTTCGCTTTAGGTACTGGTGGTACTGGTGGTACTGGTGGTGGTACTGGGTTTTGTGGTGGTACCGGTGTTGGCGGAGCTGGTAGATTATTGCTCTCTTCTGGATTTTTCTTTTGCTCCTGTTTTGGTGTTTCTTTTGGCTGATTAACAACCTTTGCTTCTTCTTTTACTTCTGGCGCTTTCGGCTGCTGGGGTTTCTCTTCTTGTACTTTTTGTTGCTCTGGTTGTTTATTTGCAGCAGGCTGTTCCTTTGGTTTCTCTTCTTTCTTTACTTCGGGTTGTTCCTGCGCTTTTTCTTCTTTCGGTTTCTCTTCTACTTTTTGTTCTTGTTTATCTTTCTGCTCTTCTTGTTGTTTCTGTTCCGGTTCCGGTTCAGCTTGCTTCTCTTCCGGTTTCGCTACTTCTTTTTGCTCTTCTTGCTTCGGTTCTGCCTTCTTCTCAGGTTTTACAGCCGTTTCTTCACATCCGGCTAATAATCCCAATGAAAGAACTAAAGAAATGAACCATTTCATCTTACTCATGCTGCCCCTCACCTTTCATATTAAAGTGAAACTTTAATGAGTGGAGATTTTGTTCATCCCCACTCATTATTAGCCCTCACTTTTATAATAAAATTAGGAGCAAATGATTGCTCCTAATTTTTGTTAAGCTGCTTTACGTCTCCATAATACATATGCAGAAGCGATACATAATACACCCATACCCACTTCTGTTGCTGCACTATGAGAAGATGCTCCTGTTTGTGGTAATTGATTCTTATTCTTGTTTGTTTCTTTATTAACTCGTTCGTTATCTACAACAACTTTTAGATTTTCATCTTTTGGTTGTTCTTGTAACTCTTCTTGTTGTTTCGGCTGTTCTACAACTTCTTTTTCTTCTACAGTTATCTCTGGCTCTACAATTGGTTTCGTATCAATTTCATTCTCTACTACATTTGACCAATCATAAATCGATTTCCCAAGATCTTTAAACTGAAGTAACGCTAAAAATGCTTGCTCTGTAGCCATTCCGCTACCTTTTTGATCACTTGGTAACCATTTGAACTCACCATTTTGAAGCTGGTATGACATTAAATTTTGTACTGCTTTATTAAGACGATCGTGATCTACATCTTTAACTAGCGATAGTCCAATAATTGCTTGTGCAGTACTATTAGAATTCTCTTGTCCATCAGCGGCAAAACCACCATTACCTAGCTGCTGCTTGTATAAATAATCAACAGCTTTTTGAATAGCTGGCTTTACATCTGCTTGATCTTGATAAGGAGCTAATGCTGCTAATACCATACTTGTTACATCAACGTTACTAACACTTTCTTTACTACTTGAACTATCATATGTCCAGCCACCGTCTGTATGCTGCGCTTGTAAAAGTGCTTGTACTAAAGCAGCTCGATTCCATTTTGCTTCGGCCGGAATCTCATATTTCTTTGTATCTAATGCAAGTAATGTAAATGCGTATCCTGTAACAGAATTCACTTTATCTGATTCAAATAAATTTTGTACTAAATTTTGTCCCTCTACCTTTGTAGGATCAACATTCATTGCATTCATCATAATAATCGTTCTAGCTAAATCTGTTGCTGAAAAACGATTTAAACGCTTCTTAACCTTTTCAGCTACTGGCTTAACATAGTTTATTTTCGTTTCAAGCGGAACATTTACACCTGAACGAGCAAGTCCAATCGCAACCCAATCACTACCAATTCCATCTTGTAACATCTTTTCTGACGTTTTAGAAATCGCTTCGTTTAATTGTGCTGCTGGAATTTCGACTTTCTCTTGCTTTGGTTGTTCTGTTACTTTATCTTCTGGTTTACCATCTGGTTTTTCTGTTTTCGGTTCCTCTGGTTTTGGCTCTTCTACAGTTTTACAAGTGCCAAATTTATCTAACGTTTGTTGCAACGTTTGTTGACTCATATTACTCCAGTCTGCAACGTAACGAAATGCAACAACATCCCCAGACTCTAATTTATAACTATCCGCCCCAACTTCTGCAGATTTATCATTTACATCATACAACCAACCGCTCGTTGCTCCGGCCATTAATCCATCGATGCCCTTTATATACGTTCCAAATGACATACTTTCAGATGTTACTTTGTCACCCATAACTTTTTGTAGCAAACTAAAAGCTGTTTCTCCATCTTCAATGGAAACTTCTTTCGGACATAACATAATTCCTTTTTGTGATTCACCAATAATTGCAAGTTTCGCTGTCTTTCCTTCAGCAAACGTAATATGTACTGTATTCGCAAAAGAAACAAATACAAGTGCCACTGCCATTAATGATGTAAGCAGCCATTTCTTTAACATTGCCATCCCAAAATTCCCTCCCTTTACTAACATTCACACAAAAAAAGACCCTTTAAGGGTATGCGGTTGACACTCTCTTTTTGTAAGTGTCGAACAAAAATGTACAACACCTCCTACCCGCATTAACGAGCAGTAAGACCCCCACCTCAAATTCAACGAAAGCAAAGAAGTTAGGTAGGGATCAACTGCCCGTAAATGCCCGATTGGTGAAATTTTAATCAGTGGGATGAACAAAATCCCCACTGATTAAAATTTCACTTTATCGTAAATACGATAAATCTATACATTCTACTAATTTTGATTTTCTGTATTATTTTACTATTGACAAAGAATTTTGTCCATGCTTTATCGGATTTATTTTCTAAGAATAATAGCTTAATAGCCTTCCATTATTAGAAGTCATCCCTCACTATGTAAGCTTTTATCACTAACAATAATTCCATCTTCATCTACATAAACATATTCATTCGGTTTCCATTCAACTTCACCAAATTGCACCGGAATATTTCGCTCTCCTTTTCCTTCTTTTACACTTCTATTTGGCATCGTCCCTAACGCTAAAATACCAATATTAATATTTTTTAATTCACTAGAATCACGAACATATCCATTTACAATAATTCCTGCTAAGTTTCTTTCTTCCGCAATAGCTGCTAAATTATCACCGAGTAACGCGCAATTTTTAGAACCTCCGCTATCAACAACTAATACTGTTCCTTCTGGCAGTGTTTGTAACCCCTCTTTTACTAGTACATTATCATCCTTCACTTTTACCGTTGCGATTTTTCCATAGAATTGTTCTTTCTTCCCATAAGATTGAAAAGACTGGCGACATATTTGTAATTCCTTTTCAAATTCATCACATAGATCCGTAGTTTTCCACATCTCTTTCCCTCTTTTCTTTTCCTTTTATATTACATATTCTTGGATTTTTTTCGTTTCCCTGTCTAATGTTGCAACAATTTGTATGTGTAAGAAAAGGACAGAAAAACTATTGCCTTAAGAAGCCACCTTTATTATAATCTATTTCACAGATAAATTTCAGAATATTAAAAATTAACCAAGTGAAAAAGGAGGGGTTTTATGCAATTACAGACCGAGGCAAAAAAACAGCCTAGTAAACGAAAGTTTAAAATGCCTGACGCGTACGTACTACTATTTTTTATTGCTTTACTTTGTGCAATAGCTACATATTTCGTTCCTGCTGGAGAATTTAAAAGAGTCACAAACGGTACTGTTACAACGACAATACCAGGAAGTTATCATTCTGTTCCACAATCGCCGGTAGGGTTTGTTTCTTTTTTTTACCGCTATTGAAAAAGGAATGACACTTGCTGCTCCTATCATCTTCTTAATTTTATTTACAGGTGGAGCCATTGCAATTCTTGAAAAAACAGGTGCTCTTGACGGTTTAATCTATCATGTAATTAACAAATTTCGGAATCAGCAATTACTTTTCATTTGTATTGTCGCCGCACTCTTTTCTATTCTCGGAACGACTGGTATTATCGTGAACTCAGTTATCGGCTTTATCCCCATCGGCATCATCGTTGCACGCACATTAAAATGGGACGCTATCGTCGGCGTAGCAATTATTTATTTAGGCACTTATGCTGGTTTTAATGCTACTATTTTATCTCCCTCACCTTTAGGCATTTCACAAAAAATCGCAGAACTCCCGATGTTTTCAGGAATTGGTTTACGTACGGCAATTTATATCTCTTTTTTAATTGCTACCATTTTGTATATTAATTGGTATGTAAAACGCTTAAAAAAATCGAATAAAGGAAGCATACTCGGAGATAACTGGTTTCCAAGTAATGCTCTTTCAAGTGAGAAAGAAACAGAGAAAACAGAAGTTCCTTGGACAATACGTCATAAATTAATTTTACTCGTTTCAGCTTTATCATTAATTGCATTTTTAATAGGCGCTTTTCGTCTACATTGGACGGACGCAGAAATGACCGCTACTTTTATATTCATAGCAATTACAGCGGGAATAATAGGTGGTATGAAAGCAAACGATATCGCTTCTACTTTTCTAGCAGGCTGCCAAAATCTCATATACGGTGCTTTGATCGTCGGAATGGCTCGTTGTATTTCAGTCATTTTAGAACAAGGCAAATTACTTGATACAATCGTTAATCAACTCGCACAGTCTCTCGAAGGACATAGCCCTGTATTTGGCGTTCTCGGCATGTATGTAAGTAGTGCCGCATTACATTTCCTCATTTCATCCGGGACAGGAGAATCTGTTATTTTCATTCCGATATTAGCTCCATTAGCCGATTTCATGCATATTACACGCCAAGTTACAGTACAGGCTGTTATGCTTGGAGAAGGTGTAGTGAACTGCCTCAATCCAACTTCCGGTGTTTTAATGGGCGTTCTCGCAGCGAGCGGCATTTCTTATGGAAAATGGATTCGCTTCATGGCTCCACTTGCATTCATTTGGTTTATCATTGGACTTATTTTTCTTATTGTTGGCGTGAATATTGAGTGGGGACCGTATTAAAAGAATCCTATTATACTTAACTTAATAAAATATCTATTCTATTCTCCAATCCTATAAAAATCACTTATTCTAGTATAGATATAAACAGGGATTGATCATAGTGATCAATCCCTTCTCTCAAAGCAAAATACCTTTAAATATTTTAATTCCAAATTTTATTTACCCATTCTGGATGATCAATAAAAGGATTACGATTATGTTGATATTTCGTAAAAATCACTTCATTACGCTTTCGCTCTAAATCATCGACAGGGTCTTGTTCATTCCATTTTAGTAAAACGGATAGTTTACCCATGTATGGATCTTTATTGTTATTCACCTTTTCATTTAATTCTAAGTCTATTTCGCCGTTGTCTCCTTCATAACGAACAGCCATGTAAAATAGCATTCTAGCGATATCTCCTTTTACACTATCACGAGGTTCCCAAGAATCACTATCGTACTTACATTCTGTCGCTTCTGAATGATTCACACCACCATTATCAAAATCCAGATTTCCACGTGAGCTATTTACAGATACATCCGTCGCTCTTAAATGATGCAAATCTGTTCCAGCTCCTGCAGTCGTTCCAAAATCACCGTGAGATTTTGCCCAAACATGCTCTCGGTTCCAATTATCAACTCCTGAACCATTCGTAAGTTTCCCTTGCGAACGCCCAGTATATAAGAGTAGCACATTGTTTTTATTATTTGGATCTTCATCAGTATCTCTTAGTGCTTCCCAAACCGCACTGTATGATAACTTTGTATGATCATCAATAATATTATGAAGTTCCTTCTTTAATTCTAAACCCATTTTTCCTATTGCATTATTATAATATGTATCGTCATAGCTTTTTACAATAATCTCTTGTGGTGATGCAGAAGCTACTTCACCGTGTATGATATCTGTGAATGATAGAGATGCAGTACCTAAAATAAAAAATGAAGATAGTGTAACCATAGCAAGCCTTGTATTTCTAAACTTCATATACCCATTTCCCCTTTAAAATATAATTTGAAGCTATTAACTAAAAAATGCTTTCTAGCCCCCAAAAACTTTTAGAAAGCCATACCCATCCTTTTCTTTTTATTTAATACAAAACTCTATTGAGTCTGTATTATTTCCACACTTTTTGTTTATCTACTTTTCACAAGGAATATCCTTCTCTAGTAAAGATTATTAAAATATTCTTTACAATTAAAAAGTAGTTTAATGTTAACTTATAAATTTCAATTTTTTTATGCAATTATGCATATTTGATAAATCGTTCGACTTTTCTTTTTTCTATAACTGTCTTTATTTTTTGTGTAAAACCCTTCTTCCTCTGTAGAATAAGTACAAAAATAGATTGGATACCATGTAAGGCACCAATCTATTTTAATTAAAGAAACTTTGGTAATTCTGAGTTCACGACACATTGTGCAGTAATGATAACATTTTTATATTGAGACAGAACTACTACTATTTATTTGGTATCGAATCTATATACTTTTTAACTACTTCATATACATATTCTTGATTTGCCGCTGCGGTATTTGGGTTGTATTTTCCGCCGTTTGTTTTATTGTTAGATAATACGCGAATCCCTAAGAATGGTACGTCATAAGCTTTTGCGATTTGCGCTGCTGCTGCACCTTCCATTTCTTCTACAGATGTACCGTATTTTGTATGGAACCATTTAATTCTATCAACTTCATTATTCCAAACGTCTGCTGAACCTATAGTACCTTCCACCACTTTACCTTTTGTATATTTATCTTTCACTGCATTAGCTGCTGCAAGTAAATCCTTATCTCCCTCATAGTATCGGATTTTCTCAGCATTTGGATCTTCTCCTGCACTTCCTTCAGAAGCCATTAAGTCCATAGATATCCATTTTGCCGGTTCAATCCCTTGGTTCTCATCCATATTTGTTGTTTTTAATGACCCTATATTCGCGACTTGTTTTCCTAAAACAATATCAAATACGTTTAAATTAGGATCATGTCCACCTGATGTTCCTTGGTTAATAATCGCTATAGGCTTATATTTTTCAATAGCCACTGCTGTAGCGGCTGCTGTATTTTCCATTCCTTTACCTGTTTTCGCAACGATTACAGGATAATTGTCTACAGTTCCTTTATAAAAGGTAAAAGTTCCAGATTTTTCTTCTTTCACATTTTTTAACCTTTTTGCAAATTTTTCAGCTTCTATTGGCATTGGACCTTGAATTAAGATTGGTTTTTGATTACTTTTTGCCTCAACTTGTTTTGGACCCGCATTACATCCCGCAAGTATTGAGAATGACAATGCAACAGTAGTTACTAGGGCAGCACATTTTTTCAACGTATTCTTCTTCATAAATAATCTCCTCTTTCTCTTGTTGTTTTCTATACTCGATGTTTTGGTCCAAAGAAAAAAGCTCTAGAAATTGTAGAAAAATCTCTACTTTCTAGAACTACGGTAGTCAAAGTTAATTAAGCAAAAGATAAGACCATTGCTAAATTATAGAACGGTAGCGGCTCAATACACCGAATGACCGAATACTTTAACCCATAGTCCAGTTCTTTCATCGGGAACTAGGTAGAAACGCTCGGACCATATTACCGAGTATATACGAGTGATGTTATTTAAAATTATTATATTGGTAATATAACAAACTATTAGTGTGCACGCAATAAAAAAGTGAACATTATTTATAAAAACGTTAAAAACGTTCGTTTTTGTATATTAAACGGTTGGTTATTTTCATTCCCCAATGGATAATCACCAAAAAAAACTTACAATCCATATACCAAACTAGTATTAACCTACAAAAAAAACGATCTTTTACAGACCATTACTCTCTCTTTCAACTTCCTCATTTTCGCCCACTATTGAGCTGGGAATCTTGCTCTCCGTATATTCCGAGATAAAATGCGTATCTATCCAACTCTCAATCATTTCTTCCAAATTTGGATGAAGTGGCTTTCCCTCGCCTTCTTCATAATTCTTTTTAAACTCTAAAGCTTTGAACTCTCCTTCAAAACTTCCTTGCATACAATATACTTGTGCAGCAGCATAGTCTACTTTTAAAGTCATATTAGGATCCAGTGAACAGCTTATTTACATAATTTTCGATATCGGAAGTAAATTTAAGTTGTTTTTAAAGTAGGTATACCTAGTACAATTTTTTGAATTGCGTCCGTTTGTTGAAGATTAATTTTTATTATACTTTTTGTACTGAGTCCAGTGCTTTTTTTAATTCGTCTGGTTTTTGAGTGCCGATTACCACTGTGTTATATTTCAACTTTAACTCTATACCTTTATTTCCATTCATGTTATAGGCTTTTTCATTCTTAAGGTTAAAACGAATTCCCCATCCCCCAAATCGTTTTAGTGGACTGTAAGTAATGCATTCATAATGATGTATATTTTTGAAAAGGTACTGCTTATATTGAAAATGAAAAGGAACAAAACGAACATAAAGACCTTTTTCACGGACCTCAATAATCAGTTTCAATACTCCAAGCATTAATATAGGAAAGGCAATTCCGAAAAACAACCACAAAACAATTAATACACCATTAGGAGCTGGTTTATCTCCAAACGGGGTATCAAGAATAATTTGTTGAATGAATCCATACCACATCAGTATGGCGATCCCTAATATGAGTATCCATACCCAAATTGGGGATCGCTGAACTTCACGAAAGATAACTTGTTCTTGTTGTTTCATTAATGATTGTCACATCCTAAATGTTTTATTTTTTCTCACTAATTTTAAGCCGTTTTGCATTTATGAAAAATGCGCTTCCAATTGTGAATATAACGGAAGAGATATACATTGTTATCCCTGAGTATTTATTATCAAACATTGTAATATTAAGTAAATTAATGAACATCATCAATATAAGTGATATGTACAATCCATTAATATATTTCACTTATGGCCCCCCTTTACTTTACTTTTTTTCTTTTCTTTTTCATCTCTTTTTTTCGGTAACTCCTATGTGATAAATAGTGGTTTCTAAAGGTATTGTTTAGAATATCCTTTTTCCCTATTTTACCATTTGAGAGAGGTGATATGTTGTTTGTTTTCGGTTGAATATTGTATACATATTCGGTTAACATAACGTCCTATTATCAGTAGCAAGAAAAAAGGAGAACCCTACTCTCACGAAGGAACCTTCTTTTTCAGTTCTATGAATCTATATATATTTATACACTACTATATCGGCACGGTTTTAGGGTTCTTATTTGTTACTGGATTAGCCAAACAAATGATTAAAATTACACATTCATATTATACTGATTAAACTAAAAATTCAATCTTTTTTTATTTCATTCATTATGTGAATAAAAAAGGATAATCCGCCCTCATAATGGACTAATTATCCTATAAATCTTTATCTAAATTTAATAAAATTAGAACTTCTTTTCCTATGTATACTTATTTCGTTATTTCACCAAACTGCGCTCTCGTCACTTTCGCCAAGTCATCAACTTTAAGCTCAATTTGTACGCCAATTTTCCCGCCGCTTACAATGATCGTTTCAAGCGATTGAGCACTCGCATCAATACATGTAGAAAATAACTTCTTCATTCCTACTGGTGAACAACCACCGCGAATATACCCTGAAACTTTCGTAATATCTTTAACAGGAATCATTTCTATCTTCTTTTCACCGACCGCCTTTGCGGCTGCTTTTAAATTTAGTTCCTCATCTACTGGGATAATGAACACATGATAATCCTTACTATTCCCTTGAGCGACAAGTGTTTTATATACTTCTCTCACTTCTCTACCAATTTTCCCAGCAACTGATACGCCATCAATTTTCCCATCGTCCGGATCATATGACATCATCGAATATTCAATTTTTTCTTTATCTAATATTCGCATCGCATTTGTTTTATCTTTTTTCATAGTGTTCTCCTTAAAAAGTTATTTCATATTATTAAATTTTCTTTTATTATACACTCTTTTCAATTTCTCCTACATAACTTCACGTATTCTTCAAAACTGAAAATATTGATATTTCCAAATTCATCTGATATAATTTGGAAAAACTTATGTTAAGGAGAGATTTTAATGCGAACTTTTAATACGTCTTTCCAACTTCATCATCATACGTAACGCCGTGTATCCGAAGAAAAATTTTTCTTCGTGGGTACAGGGCTTTTCCTGTTGACCCACGAAGCGTTCATAAAGCTATGTGGGTATTTTTATACCCGCATAGCTTTTTTTAATTTAAAAGAGGAGTGATTATGGTGGAAATGAAAAATGTAAAAGGGACAAAAGACTATTTACCAGAGGAACAAGTACTACGAAATAAAATTAAAAGAGCTTGTGAAGATACGTTTGAACGTTATGGCTGTAAACCTTTAGAGACACCAACGTTAAATATGTATGAGCTTATGTCTTACAAGTACGGTGGTGGCGATGAAATTTTAAAAGAAATATATACACTTAAGGATCAAGGAAAACGCGATCTTGCCTTACGTTATGATTTAACAATTCCATTCGCAAAAGTCGTGGCGATGAATCCGAACATCCGCCTACCCTTTAAACGCTATGAAATTGGGAAAGTATTTCGAGATGGGCCAATTAAACAAGGAAGATTCCGTGAGTTCATTCAATGTGACGTTGATATAGTCGGTGTAGAATCCGTCATGGCGGAAGCTGAACTCATGAGCATGGCGTTTGAGCTGTTCCGAACGTTAAACTTAGAAGTAACGATCCAATATAATAACCGAAAATTGTTAAACGGTATTCTCCAGTCTATTAACATCCCTACTGAACTAACGAGTGACGTAATTTTATCATTGGATAAAATCGAAAAGATTGGGATTGATGGTGTACGAAAAGATGTATTGGAGCGCGGGATTACTGTAGAAATGTCCGATACAATATGTAATACTGTTTTATCTTGCCTAAAGCTCCCTATAGCCGACTTTAAAGACACTTTCAATAATACACTTGTCGCCGATGGAGTAGAGGAACTACAACAACTACAGCAATACTTACTCGCTCTCGGAATAAATGAAAATACGATATTCAATCCGTTTTTAGCAAGAGGACTCACAATGTATACAGGCACTGTGTATGAAATCTTTCTAAAAGATGGCACGATTACATCTAGCATCGGTAGCGGTGGTCGATACGATAATATTATCGGAGCATTCCGTGGTGATAATATGAACTATCCAACAGTCGGTATTTCATTCGGTTTAGACGTTATTTATACAGCACTATCACAGAAAGAAACCATATCATCTACAGCGGATTTATTTATCATCCCACTCGGGACAGAATTACAATGCTTACAAATTGCCCAGCAATTGCGCTCTACTACTTCTTTAAAAGTCGAACTTGAACTAGCCGGACGTAAATTGAAACGTGCCCTTAATTATGCAAATAAAGAAAATATCCCGTATGTGCTAATAATTGGTGAAGAGGAACTATCTACAGAAACAGTTGTATTGCGTAATATGAAGGAAGGTACTGAAGTGAAGATTCCCCTCTCTTCCTTGGAAAATAACACATTTAATAACTATATATAATAAGCGCCACCCTCATTCGGGTGGTTTTTCTAGTGCATAAATAAAGAGTCATTCAGTTTACATAATATAATTATTGATTTCTATAAATATAATTTTCAACCATATAAAAAAAAGAGGGCAGATATGCATCTCCCTCTTTTTTCTAACTCTTTTTATTATTATTCTTGTTCTTGCTCGTCCATAATCTTCTCGAACGCCGCAGATACTTTTTCAAATTCCTCGTCATTCTCTATGTATGAGAATTCATTATCTTCTTCTACTTTTAAAAAGAAGATATCAATGTCTTCCTCAGTTTCTGTTTGAATGTCTTCTACAAAGGCAACCGCAATGTATTCTGCACCTTCGACATCCATCGCTCCAAGCACTTCAACTTCCTGTTCTTCATTATTCTCATCGGTAAGACTAAAAATTTCGCCTACTTCAATTGCTTCCATATTCATTCTCCTCCTATCATACTCTAAAAAATAAAACGTTCAAATTGCACACTTACTAACATATCTTTCCATAAAAAAGTTGAATTCATACAGAAAGAACAACAAATTCTTGCTGATTCAGCAAAAGTATTCAATTATAAGGATATCATTTATGAATAGGAATGAACATATTTTAAATGAGATAATTGGATTAATTAATTTAAAATCCTTCTTTAGATTTCCGAAAGACCTCCATGTTCCATAATGGTTCTTTCATATAGGCAGCTGGAATGCCACCTTTCAATCTGTAAGTAAATACTAAAATAGCACCTCCTATCCTGATTCCTTTCCGTACGTTTTTAGGATGAGAGATAAATCCTTCTATATAAACTAAAGAGACTTATGCAGCAATTCCAATACATCTTTCATCGCAAAAGGACCGTCTTTTTTTACATGCTCAGCGAATTCAGAAACGAGACGTAACGTTTTCACACTTTCGATTGGATGATCTCCTGACGCACTTTCAGCAGAAAGCATAACAGCATTCGTCCCGTCCAATACAGCTTGAAATACATCTGTCACCTCAGCTCTTGTAGGAATAGAATGATCTACCATAGATTGAAGCATTTGTGTCGCTGTAATGACATATGTATTCGTTCGATTGCACTCACGAATCATCATTTTTTGTAACAGTGGAATAAATTGATACGGCAATTCCACACCTAAATCTCCCCTTGCGATCATAATGCCATCCGCTTCTTTGCATATGTCTTGAAAATTCTCGATTGCTTCCATCGTTTCTATTTTTGCAATTAAATTTGGGGAAGTTTCTTTATGTTCATGTATAAAACTTCGTATTTCCTTTATATGACTAGGTTTTCGAACGAAAGAACACGCAATAAAATCAACTTCCTCTTCTAGAAGAAATTGAATATCTTTTTTATCTTTCTCCGTAATAGCTGGCAAACTAACAATTGTACCTGGTAAGTTCACCCCTTTATGAGAGGAAATATTGCCACCTGTTTTTATTCTTGTTTCTATTTTTTCCGAACTTATCTTTTCAACGATTAACTCAACTTCTCCATCATTAATAAGAATTCTACTTCCCACTTTCACGTCATTCGCGATCCCTACATAATCAACACTTGCTCCTTCTTTATTCCCTTGAACTGGATTGGTATGTAAAGTAAATAACTCCCCTGCTTCAAGTGTAATTTGTTCCTCTTTCATTTCACCCAATCTTATTTTAGGACCTTGTACATCCCCTAGAATTTTAATAGAATCGTCTAACGATTTTACTAAACGAATGATGTCTTTATGACTTTCATGCGTACCATGTGATAAATTTAACCGAACAATTTTCATACCATTGTTTATTAACTGCGCTAACGTTTCTTCATTATTACTCGCTGGCCCAATTGTACAAACTCGATCAATTGTCATGTCCCCACCATCCTTTTTTAAATGTTTCCCATAAAATAAAGAGAAGATTCTTTTTATAGGAAAGACCGTGTAACTAAGGGTGCAAAGAGGTTTTATATGAAGAGAATATTTTGCTGAAGAAATAGCTTTAATTTAACTTTTTGTGCCCAACATTTTGACTCAATCGTTATTGTTAGTTTCGTTGCAATGGGGTACTACTAATAATAAATCTTGTTTACATACGAACGTTAGATTGGGATATCGAAAACGACCTATGGAGGAACCACAATGACTACTCTTCGAAAAAAAATAATGGGACTAACATTAGCGGGAACGGTAGCACTATTTACATTAGCAACAGGAATCATAATGAACGATAACGAGGTAAAAGCTGAGGTAAAAAAAGCAGGAAAGCAACCTAAAAATGTGATTTTCATGGTTATAGATGGGACAAGTTCTTCTGCTACAACATTAGCCCGGTGGTACAAAGGTTCACCTCTTGCGCTAGATCAAATTGTATCCGGAGGTGTTCGTACATACTCAGCAGAATCGGCTATTACGGACTCTGCACCAGCAGCCACAGCTTTAGCGACAGGAAATAAATCAAATTCAGGCTACGTGGGCGTATTACCTTCTGTTGTGAATTCACCTGGCTTAGAACCAGTGAAAGAAGAATGCAAGTTTCGTCCAGTTGCCAACGTCTTAGAAGGCGCAAAACGTTCCGGCCGCGCGACAGGAATCATTGCTACATCAGAAATTCAACATGCTACTCCGGCTAGTTTCTCTGCCCACCACGTTAACCGTAAAGATTTCGAAGTACTTGGTGAACAGCAAGCGTATCAAAATATAGAAGTTGTATTAGGTGGTGGAAAAGCAGCACTTCAGCCTACGACAAGCAACGGAATTCGTAAAGACAACGAAGATTTAGTAAAAGTGATTCAAGACAAAGGGTACGACTTTGTCGAAACAAAAGATGCGTTATTAAACTCCAAATCAAATAAAATCTGGGGTTCTTTCTCTAATACTGCCCTTGCGTTCGATATGGATCGTAGAATAACCAATCCTAAGCAGCCAACCCTTTCCCAGATGACGAGAAAAGCAATTCAAACATTATCAAAAGATAAAGATGGTTTCTTCTTATTTGTAGAAGGTAGTAAGGCAGATTGGGCAGCACATGCAAATGATCCAATCGGGATGATTAGCGATGTATTGGCATTTGATGATGCAGTTACAGAAGCATTAGAATTTGCGAAGAAAGACGGTAACACTATGGTCATTGCTTTAGCGGATCATGGTAATAGCGGTATTTCCATTGGTAACAGCAATACCACAAAAGGCTATGATACTACACCAGTATCAGCTTACATTGCCCCACTGAAAAAGGCGAAAATGACACTTGAAGGTGCTACAAATAAACTAAAAGATGATTTATCTAATATAAAAGAGGTCGCTGCACTTTACGGTTTAGACGACCTAACTGATAATGAAAAAGAGCTGTTAAAAGCTGCACAAAAGAAAACTGATGTAGGTCCAATCCTTACTAAATTATTGGCCAACCGTGCGAACATCGGTTTTACAACTGGTGGTCATACGGGTGAAGATGTATTCTTATACTCTTACGGTCCTCAAAAGCCATACGGTTTAGTCCAAAATACAGACATTGCGAAAATAATGGCCAAAGCAATGGGCTTTCAATTAGGAGAATTATCTAAGAAATTATTCTTAGATGCTGAAACATCCTTTAAACAAATTGGTGCAACTGTAACGATTGACAAAAAAGATGCACGAAACCCGGTGCTTGTAGTAAAACGCAATAATACGGAGGCCAAATTGTTTGTTAATAAAAGCATTATATATATTGGTGGGAAAGATTATGAATTAGGAGGCATCGTTGTAGAAAGCAACGAGAAATTCTATGTACCTGAAAAAGCACTTCAACTATTCACAAAGCATTCTCGCTAAATTTAAAAACAGACATAAAAAAACGCTATCCTTTCTATAGAAAGGGTAGCGTTTTTTTCGTTATATGGATACAAATTTATCTTATTAAATCCATTCAACAATAGTATCCATAGTTTGTCTTGTTTTATTAAATTTTGGTTCTCCTTTACGGTATCCAAATGCAACCATAACTGATACCTCAAGATTATCATCTTTTAAAATTCCTTCTTGACGAAGTAAAGAATCTACTTTTTCTTTATCGAATCCTTCCATTGGACAAGAATCAATACCGATTTGAGCTGCACTAGTCATCATATTAGCTAAAGCAATATAAGATTGCTTTGATGACCAATCAAATACAGCACGTTCGGAGTCTAACAATTTAAAATCCGATTCTTGGAATTTTTTGAAGAATTCATATCTCATTTGTTGGGCTTCTTCAGGCAATCCAATAATATCTTTCATCATGTGCTGAATATATTCTGCATCATAGTGCATATCTTTGATGTTTCTTGAAAGAACAATGACAAAATGACTTGCTGTTGAAAGTTGCCCACCTGCTCCCCATGAATATGGTAATAGTTTTTCTCTTAATTCTTTATTTTGTACCACAATAAATTTCCAAGGCTCATATCCAAAAGAAGAAGGAGATAATCTTCCTGTTTCTAAAATAAATTTAAAATCATCTTCTGAAATTTTCTTCATAGGATCAAATTCTTTACATGCATGTCTAAAGTTAAAAGCCTCAATAATTTTTTGTTTTGTATTTTGTTTTGTGTTAGTCATAAAAGATCCCCTTTTCATTAAATTATTATTTAACCAAATTATATTTTTAAAGTAACAATGATACAAGTACGCACATTTATGTGCTATAGTATCAAAAAAGATACTATTGTTAAAGGAGAGTCTTTTTATGATTAGTTCAAAAGAAGATGATGTAAATTATCCATTTTTAAATAAATATTCTTGTCCAGTAGAAGCTATGGTCGAGGTTATTGGCGGAAAATGGAAAGGTGTTATTCTTTATCATTTATTAGATGGTAAGAAACGATTTAATGAATTAAAAAGATTAAAACCTAATATCACCCAAAGAATGTTAACACTTCAACTTAGAGAACTTGAAGCAGATGGCATCGTACATCGGGAGGTATATCGTGAAGTGCCCCCTAAAGTAGAATATTCGTTAACTGAACTTGGCGAGTCATTACGTCCAATTATCCTTTTAATGATGGAATGGGCGACTAATAATATGGAGCAGGTTTTGGAAAGTAGAGATAACAATAAATAGTATTTAAAACCTGTAATTAGCCATTACAAACAACTCAAAAAAGATTGCCTCTTAGTATACAGGCGATTTTTTTTGAGTAAAAGGATTATTTTATTTAACTTTTTGTCAATATGTTGCGTTATTTGTAAATTATTGCTTACTTTTGTAAAACATAATATTTATCTATTAACCTATTCACCTTAATTGGTTATTATGTGTTTGAGAGCAAATCTCAATTAAAAACCATAAGGAGTGTTTATCTTGAAAAAATTCTTAGCTATCCCTGTAATTGCTGCATCTCTTATCGGCTTAGGTCAAACTTCAACATTCGCGGAAACCGAATAAACAAAGGTAAGTCCTGCAAGTACTGAGTCTAATCAAGTGCAACTTCCACCAGTTCAATATGCTTTAGAGGCTAATGAAGAGTTCGCTTTTTACGGTTCAGGAATTTACAAATTTCACCATGAAGGCGGGGAGGATCTAAGAGTTTTCCTTAAAAATATTGGTAATGAAACTTTCAGTTATGATTTATATAATTCTAAAGGTGGATGGTTATCAAACGGAAAGTTAACACCTGGACAACAAACTATTAATGAATTTAGTACTGAGTGGTCTGATTGGCTTCCTAATGGTAAATACCAGATTGTATTTACAAATAACAGTGGTGCATTTTCTAAAGTCAAAATTGCTGCAAGAGCACTAGACGAGTTTGAAAAATAGTACTTTTGGAATAATATTACCGATTGGAGCAGTTAGCTTTTGCTAGCTGCTCTTTTATTCTTTTCGTATTGTTGCTGCCATAAAGTATGGAGGACCATTCTTTCCATATTTCATTACCTCGTCAATATCCTGCAATTGTTGGATACCTTCCTCATCGTTACGATCACCAGGAATAATAATTGATGTGCAATATAATGGTGTAACTGACTCCTCATCATATGGCGACTCTTCAGCGAGATAAAACTGAGCTACCATTGGAAGTTCTTCTCTTTTACAGATTTCAAGAATCTGCTGCATTAACGGTGCAATTTCTTCATCATAAACTTCCTCTTTATCGTACATATCAATCCATTCCCCTTTTCTACAAAATGAAATTTTTGTAGAAAATAATGAACTTTAAAAACTACTAAATTGCAAATATAAATACAAGGGAGCGTTTTATATGACTTCCTATCAAAAAATATCTTTAATAGTTATCACTCTTTTTTATCATTGTGATGTTCCTTTTAAATCAAGTCTTTATTTCTTAACACCCAACGAGAATGTACAACAAACTAAAAAGGCCTACTCACACGAGTAGGCTTTTGAAACTATGAAAGCTTCGTTAATAATTGATTTAAATCTTTTTTCGTTTTCGTCGTTAATGACTTCATTTTATTAATATCGATCTTTTCTTTCTCCGCTCCTACAATTAACGGATACATACTTTGGCCAATTGTTTTATATTCAGTCGGATGTGATGCTTCTAACTCTTTTTCAATGACATCCCACTTCTCATTAATTTGTTTTCCAAGTTTATTAACTGTTTCTAATTTAGGATTTGCAGCTAATTGCTTGTCCAGGCTTTCAATTAATGTAACGACTTCTTTTACATTTGTTTTCACAGCGACGCTTTTCTTCGGATCTTTCGTTGTTTTTCCGTTATTGTTTGTACTTGTACTTTGATCTGTTGTTTTTCCGTTGTTGTTTGTACTTGTACTTTGATCTGTTGTTTTTCCGCTAGTAGTTTGATCATTCGTTTTTCCTGTCGTTTCTTTTTCTTTTGTTGTTTTGCCGTTACTTTCTGTTCCTGATGATTCCTTTGTATTTTTTGCATCCTTATCTGTTTTTTCATTCGAAGAAGTATTTGTGTCTTTTTCAGTATCTTTCGTTGTTTTTGACGCTTCATCTGCACTTGTCGTTTTCGATTGCTCTTCATTTTGTGCAGTTGCCTGATCCTTCTTCGCTGCATCTTTATCTGTGGAGGTACTACAAGCTGCCATTGTAAGCATTGTACCAATTGCTACTGATGCGATAGCGACCTTTTTCATTTTCATAAAAATCCCCCTATGTTTACAATTTTATCCTTCTCTTTACGATTCTATTTCCCCTTAAAAAATCCCTTTTCATACGAATCACCATCTTTCCGACAGTAATCTTCATAATAATACGTACAAAAAACGATAAATTCATTTTAATATTCGAGTTTTTTCTACTACATTTTCCTCCTCTGTAGCAAAAGAAAAAGAGTATGTTGTCACATGAAGATTTACAATCTACAAATGACAACATACTCCCCTATCAATTTTTTATCTTTCTTGACATTTTATTTATACAAAAAACAAAATAATTACTAATTTTTTTATTTCTCAACAATTGTTAACATAATATTTTTATGAATAACCACCGTTCGAATGAATGACTTGCCCATTAACCCACTTCGCTTCTTCACTTACTAAAAAAGCAATTAAGCGTGCCGCATCCACCGGTTCTCCAACTCTTCCTTGCGGGAATTTCCATACTAAATGATGCTGTAATTCCTCTGTAATCCATCCTGTATTCGTCGGTCCTGGATCAACAGCATTGACTGTAATCCCCTTCTCCATAGCAACTGGTGCAACTGACTTTGTAAATGCTTCTATTGCTCCTTTCGTTGCTACGTATGCTAGTTCATCTGGCATCGGACCTAATGACTGCCCAGAAGTAAGATTTATAATACTTCCACTCGTTTTAAGTGAAAAATGTTTAATAAATAATGAACTTAATAGCATAGGAGCACGAACATTAACCGTATAATGTTTATCTAGCTGTTCTACATCTAACTCTTCAATTTTCGTAGGAGTAGAATACGCCGCATTATTAATAAGAATAGATGGATCCCCTAAACGTTCTGATACCATATACAATACACGATTAGGCGAATAAGACTGCGATAAGTTTATTTCTGCCATTTCACATCGAACGCCGTAACTTTCAATTTCCTTTTTCAACAAAAAGGGCTCTTGATCATTCATTCCCCATGGCATCGTTTTATCATACCGAGGCCAATACGTGAAAAAAATGTCTATCCCATTTTGAGCAAGCACCTTGCATACAGCTGCACCAATTCCATTCAGACGAGTTGCCCCTGTTACAATTGCTATTTTCTTCACCTTTTCTCCTCCATCTATGGATAAATCCCCTGCACGAATACAGAGGATCTACCTTTTTAATTAATATTTGACAATATACGCTCAGCGCCTAATTTTAAAATTTTAATAAAGATATAATTTACAATCGTAAACATTACAAATAAAACGATAAACATAATCCAAAGTCCTACTTGAAGGAAGAAGTATAATACACTTACACCCGCTACAATAACTAAAGCTATTAAAATATTAGCTAAAAAATTCCACAAAGTTGTATATCGACTTTTAAATAATTTCTGTTCTGTATCCCAATGAATATCTGCAGTTTGTGCATCCCAGCGTGTACCGATTAAATTAATTAACAATAAACCGTTCGCACTTAGTAAGAACCAAAGTATCATGAAGACTGGCGAAATACCTGCTACAAATGCCATTGTAATACCGAATACTCCTAAAATGACTACATTAATTAACCAGGCCGTTATCGCTTTCGCAAAAAAGATATCCGAAGCCTTTACTGGTAAGTAGCGATTAACAAACCAAGAGCTTCCATCTCGTGAGAATGACGTTGTTGCAATAACGTTACTCCCCATTAAAAATAAGGATGCACAAAGGCCAACACCAATTGCGAAACCTGCTGATTCTGGATTATCAATATACCCTGTAATCCATTTTAAATTTCCATCTTGTACAAACAAAACAAAGAACAGCATAATTGGCATAACGAAAG
This sequence comes from Bacillus sp. FSL E2-0195, assembly GCF_038003645.1. NCBI lineage: Bacteria > Bacillati > Bacillota > Bacilli > Caryophanales > Bacillaceae > Bacillus > Bacillus sp. FSL E2-0195. The sequence continues at coordinate 3,239,435 of NZ_JBBOPN010000001.1, forward strand.
TTTGCACAATACAATTTAAGAAAAATTGTGGCGTGCGGAATAACGTTTTAAATTCTTTTTTCACATATGCTTTTAAATGAGAACTTTGTACTGTTGATTTCTGTAAACCTTCTGCTGAAATTACCTCTTTCTTTGCTGTACTCGTTGAAAGTCCAATAACCCCTTTTAAATATGTACGCTCTGCAATGTAATAAAACAAACCGAAAAATGCGATAGAAATAAGAATATATATTAGTACGTATAATATTCCCTTCCACGATGCATTTTCTACTAATCCCATTGCACCAAAATATGTAGTCGGAAAATAATTTGTCATTTGTATAAAAAGGGAGGATTGATTATTTGTAAGATAATTCGCAACCGAATCTCCAGCTCCAGATACTGCACTTTTATTTCTCCATTGCATAAATACATTGATTCCGACGATAAATAGTATACTTACGATTCCAATAAATATACTTCCTCGATCTTTATTTTTCGCTATATTCGTATACCTCATAATAATTGTCATAATTAACGAAGCTAAAACTAGCGGAATGATCGGGAAGAATAAGTAAATGACAATCATATAAATGTAATATGTAATGAAAGCCCCACTCTTTAAACCGTAAGTAATAAAGATAGGCAATAAAATAAACGAGCTCATTACGTATTGTGTAATTAACACTGTAAAGAACTTTGCCGAAATAATTTGCGCTGGTTTTAACGGTAACGGTAGCAACATTTCAACATCATTACTATAGTAAAACACTGTTAAAATGTTCATAATACTCATCAAAAATACCCATATACTAGCAACTGCTAATCCCATCGCAATAACAATTCCTGGATCCTGTCCGAGGTGTATCATTCCTTCATATATTCCATGGGTCATCGAACCAAATATTAAAAAACCTACAAATAAAATGGCTGCAAATGAAAATAAATACGCCCATCTTTTCTTTTTATCTGTTATGAAATCTGCATAATTTAATTTCAATAATACTTTCGTTAACGTCCAAATTTTACTCATTGCCCGTCATCTCCAAGAACATTTTTTCAAGTGATTCATTGGATTCAAAATGATCTCTCATTTCATTTAAATTCCCTTTAAACTGAAGATTTCCCTTATTAATAATCGCGACGCGGTCACATATTTTTTCAGCTACTTCTAATACGTGTGTCGAGAAAAATACAATCTTCCCTTTATCAGCATGTTCTCTCATCATTTCTTTTAAAATATATGCAGATTTCGGATCAAGACCTGTTAACGGTTCATCTAAAATCCATACATCTGGTTCATGTACGAGCACACCGATAATAACAATCTTTTGTCTCATACCGTGTGAATAACTTTGAATTTGATCAGATAAAGCATTGTACAGATCAAACTTCTTCGCTAATGACTCTATTCGTTCTTGTCTTACTTCCTTCGGTACTTCATACATATCAGCCATAAAGTTTAAATATTCAATCCCTTTTAATCGTAAAAACATATCCGGGCTATCTGGAACATAGCCAAATGTTTTCTTCGCTTCCATCGGATTTTTCATAATATCTTTACCGTTGATTGTAATGGTTCCTTTGTCCACCCCATGAATACCAGTAATCATCTTAATTGTCGTTGATTTACCCGCACCATTCGGTCCTAAAAACCCAAAGATTTCTCCGCTCGGTACAGATAAACTTAAATCTTTTACTGCATAGGTAGATCCATTATAACTTTTTGACACATTCAAAATTTCGATCATTACATCCAATCCTTTCCTTAATTACCAATTAACTATATTAACATTATAGCATACTTATATTTATAGATTTTTACATTTTTCAGTTTTTTTAACCTTTAAAATAAATATAAACTCCTAATCCAACAATTAAAACAACAGCTAGTATTATATAAATCATCGTAAGTCGTTTAATATTTCCTTTTGTCGCTTTACTATAATTCGCATCACCATTTCGCCCAATTAACACCGTTCCAATTACAGTAATAACTACAAGTAATATAACGATCATTATCCCAGTTAACATTTCGTCCTCCCCCTCCTTACATCCATTTTACGATATTTCCCTTTTTATTTTACAGAATATTTAACCTTTTTTACTATTATTATGAAATAAATTGCAAAACTATTATTACTATGAATTTCCATATGTGATATATTTATAACATATAGTGATTTATCCCGCATTAACTGGCAGTAAGACTCCCACCTCAAATTTCGGCTGGAGCAAAGAAGTTAGGTGGGAGCCCCGCTGCCCGTAAACGCCCGATTGGTGAAGGCTAATAATCAGTGGGGGATGAACACCCCCCACTGATTAAAGTTTCACTTTATTTCTAACATCGAAAGGAGAATCTATCATGAAAACGACTTGGATAAAATATTTAGGATTTCTCGGTTTCTTTGGGTTTCTCGGATTTTTTTATGAAAAAGGATTGTTTACTATGTTTTGTTTCTTCTCCTTTTTCACGACGTATAGAAAAGTTCAACACGATGAACTATTTGAACAAATCGTCAATAAATCTTGCCGCAACGCCTTTATCATTACGTTATTAACTACCGCTATCATTATCTTTATTGAAATGTTATTTCCGAATCCTACACTACAAGAGATTGATATTGCTCTTATTTTCAGCACACTCATTCTTACATTCGGATTCTCTACCTTCTTTTACGATAAACCAGTTGATGAAATGGAAGATGCACCATGGCGTTCGTAACGAAGATAAAAGAATACCGTGCCAAAGTACATATGACGCAGGAAGATTTAGCGAAAAAGGTTGGTGTACGTCGTGAAACGATTAGCCATCTTGAAAAAGGAAAGTATAACCCTTCTTTACAGCTTGCTCATGATATAGCGAGGGCACTACATAGTACGATTGATGAGGTTTTTATTTTTGAGGATTAATAAAGGGCACCAAGTTTAATATATAATACTGAATCGTGAGCGGAAAACATATCAACAAAACCACAGCCTAGATGCATAGTGCTCTCCTTTCAAATTTGATAGGTTCTTCTCTTATCTAGTTTACTTTTTACACATTAAAAAAGAGCGAATCTACATTCGCTCTTTTCCACATATTTATGGCGTAAAACTTATCATCCAACCTAACATAAATCCAAATACAGCAAACAGTAACATAAAAACAAATAAACTACATGCCCACAATGCATATTTTCGACTTTTGCTTTTTGTGAGCATGCCTACGACTGAACACATCAATCCAGCTCCAACTATTTCTCGAAAACCTTCGCCTATAAATGTTTCTTGAATAAGCAATGTAATGTTCAAATACAATAACGCTAGAAAGGCAATAATTAATGAAATAATACCCATCCACGTTTCCTGTTTATAAATACGATTCTTTCTTTTTTTTAAGAATGCCAATTCCATAACCTCGCTTCACCTACTTTCAATTTTCTAACTTTTTCGTGTCTCATCAATTTTTCAACTTCTACTTTAGGCCCAGTTACAACCATCCCGTATGTTTTTACCCCATTTTTTTCAAGGAAAGATATACGCTTTGACAACTCTAATACTTTTGCTCTAGATAGCTTCACTGCTAAATTTTCATGCTTCTGTAATGACTTTAAAACATCAATAAATTGTTCCTCATGAGGTGAATCACTTAAAAAAGCACCACTTGGACTTGAAATCATATCTGCTGGAAAGCCAATCGGGGCAACATACATACCCTCATCATTCATTTGCTTCTCCTCTAATCCTGTATTAACTGCATACCAAACGATATCAATAGTAGGAAACGTATCCGTTACCTCTTGCACACTTAATAATTCTCTAAAAGATACAAATGCTTCTACAACAGATTCTTGTGGAAGACCTTTTAATACCTGAGCTTCCTCGCTACTATTATAAGACACATTATAATTATTAGGATGAGATAATACCTCGTTATCTATATATGGGACTTCCTGAATTTTTTCATCTGTTGTATATTCACGGCTTACTTTCGTTGCTCTACTTAATAAATAATCTGTTTTCTCTTCTCCTATTCGAATATCTTTCTTTCCTACCCTTTTATACAAATCAAAATGCAATTGTAAACTAAGCGGTAACAATGTTTGCTCCATGTCCCTTTCTTTCATAAATACATTAGGTTCTGTTACACTTAATGTTTGATTTACTACATTCCGTATCTCCATCGCGTTTGTAGGTGCCAATGTATAATATAAAAGTGTAGATATATATAAAATAGGTTGAATAAGTAATAAAAAAGTAAATACAATCAACACATTCGTAATTCGAGCTCTTTTTTTACCTATTTTCAACACTTGCTGCTGTTTTCCATCAGGAAGTGAATCTGGTCTTTGATGAAGAGCTTCTTGTAACAATTCTTTATAATCATCTTGTTCAGAATGAGGTTTATCATTTGTCATTTTGACTCTTTTCCTCCTTTAACAATTCTTTTAATCTCTTTCTCCCACGAAATATGTGACTTTTATAAGTATTTACCTTTAAATCTAATACAGTAGCACCCTCTTCGTACGTTAATTGATGTACGTCACATAATAAAATAACTTGTGCCTCTACCACTGGTAAAGTATGAATAATCTGAATTAATTTTTCATAACTATTTTTTGCGACTACATACTCTTCTGTAGATTCCCCTGCTTGTATTGTCTCTAATTCCTCCGTTCCTACAAAAGCTACTTTTTTCTCTTTCCTTACAAAATCAATAAACGTATGATATGCCACTTTAAAAAGCCATGATTTTACCTTTTGGTTTTCATAGTCTTCTAGATAAAGATACGCCCGATAAAAAGTCTCCTGCATCAAGTCCTCCGCTACGTGATGGCTACGAGAAAGGGAAAATAAATACCGGTACACATCGTTTATATAAACCTTATATATTTCTTCAATTTCCATCCCCCTCCTCCTTTCATATATAACACGAATAAGCGTGTTATAAAGTTGCATTATTTTTCCTTTTTATATTTTTTATTTATTAAAAAAGAAATAACATTTATACATTTTAATAACTATTTACAATTATAAACAAAATATGAGATGTTATAACTGTAAATTCCTAAAAAAAGAAAAGCGACAAAATGCAATCTTCACACCAGAACCACATAAATAATACCGGTATCCTTCCCATGAAGAATACCAGTACTTTTCATTTATCACCCATATAAAACAGCATGAAATACACCTAACAGTAAGTATTGATCCTCTATATAATCCTCATCATATACATCCATCTCGATATAATACATATCTTCCTCAAGACGAATATTCCAATCTGCGATTACATAGCCGTTTCGTAATAATTTTCCAAGCCCAATTGAAGTTTTGTGAACAACATATTCTTCTGTCTTATATGTAAAAGTAAATAAGAAATTTGCATCTAATAACTTTCCGTCACATACAAGTATTTCATGCTCTGCATCATTATTATCGATGTACGTTACTAAAATCCTTCTTTGACGCTGCCTACTTACATCCTTTGCAATGACGCGAATATTGTTCTTACTATCCTTTATTTCATAAATGATATTACTACCGACTTTCGGAATGAAGTCTAGCACTTTCATCAACGTATTTTTATAATAGCCCCGTACTGCGCCTACTCCTTCGCTTCCATTGTAAACCTCTATCGAAGTCGTATCCGCTTTACTATCACACAGTCGTTTATAAGAAAGCTGCATCATTCGCTCTCCTCTTAAGTACTGATCAAACGTCACAGGATATCCTATCGCGCGCAGTTCCTTATTTAGCTCATATAAATAGCGTTGAACGCTCTCTACTAATGTTGTAGTTGATATACGCTCTTGAAGTTCAAATTGCTGCCAACTGGAAAAAACTCTCCACTGATCTTCCTCTTCATATACGAATCCGAGAATTACTTCCTCACGGTCACTCGTTTCATAATTCAATTGTTCTTTCTGCCCATGTTGCACTTGTTCCATCCACTGTCCTAAATAAATGCCAAGCTCTGCAACCTTCATGCATGACTTCTGAAAAAATACGCTGTCACTCACGCGAATTGTTAAATCCCCTTCAATAAAGCCATTTGCATAAGCGGCATACCGTGGCTCATCCTTCTGCGGGATAGCCTTGTCTAACTCAAATAAAAACGTTAACACCTTTCACTCACCTCTAGTTGTTACACAGCTCATACATGACATCGCATCACTCTGAGAAACTATGTATATATGAATATTTAATTATCGCATTATAACACGTGAAAGACCTTAGTATAGTAGCGCTATTTTTGCTTCGCGAACTCCCTCATAATAGAATAACTATCCTTTTATTATTTTTTTCTTGACTTAGAGTTCACTCTAATTATTATAATCAACTCATAGTTCATTCACAATAAAATCAATTGGATAAAATTCAGGAGGGATCGGAAAAGCTAAAATCAAAAGTGGCTGACATTAACGCAGACCTGAATGTTGTCATTCGAACCTTTGATTTATCTGTTAATACAATTGTACATTAAGGTACTAATCAAATAAAAACCTACGATTTCCTGTACGTTAAGAAGTCAGTGATTCTTGCCTTATTTTACTTTCTCTTAATAGTCGTAAAGCTTCTATAATTTATTTAGTACATATAAAAAAGACGGAATCATAAAATCAGCAAATTAGAAAATAAAACAAGATGGGAGTCAGTTATTATGGAGCAATCAAATAAAGCGTTTAGCCAGGCATTAGTAAAATCGTTAAGAGGAGAACGAGGACATCTTCCCATCAAGAATGCTTTGTCGGATATAGACGTGGCGCTTGCGGGAAAACGCAGAGAGGAACTGCCTTATTCTATTTATCAATTAGTGAAACACATGACCTATTGGCAAGATTTTCTCTTATTATCCGCTCAGGGGAAGAAGCCTGCATTGCCTGCACATGTAAAAGAGAGCTGGCCTGAAGAAGAATGCCCTGGCAGTGAGGAAGAGTGGCAACAGATTATTCAGTATTTTCTTCAAGGGATTGAACAGGCATGCACGATCGCCCAAACTGTTCAATTGGACAAAACATTGGAGGAATGGCCTGGTGAAACCCCTGGCGGTGTTCTACGGAATATTGCATCTCATAACTCCTACCATTTAGGAGAAATTGTGCTGATTCGCAGATTATTTAGTGCTTGGCCACCGCCAACAGGCGGATATCCGGTCTAAACAAGGAAAGGGTTCCACCCCATGCCCATTAACTTAAGATTTTGAATTACACCCAAAACGAAATTTTTACCACTTTACAGTTATTTATGAGAATTAAATTCATTTTTTTCATTACTGGGGAACAAACATTTTTTAAACTTGATGGAGATAGGGTATAAAAATACAAATTTCATCTCCGAAAAAAATAAAAAAACGATTGCTTGGATCCTAAGAGGCAATCGTTTTTTTTAGCTGTTTGTAATGACCAATTACAAACAGCTAAATATATTATTTAGTGTTATTTCTGTTTTCTTTCAGTAAAATTTTTTTGACTTGGTACCATCTTTTTTTGTTCCATACCTTAGTATATGAAATTATATGAACGATTTTTCAAATATATCTACCGTAACTTAATATATATCAATTAATCGAAAAATCTTAACTCTATTAAAATGAAGCTACCTTTTCTTCCGCCACTTCCGCAATTTCTAAAATTTGTAGCAGGCTCTCCACTTCATAGGTCGGCTTAACACCTGCCGTATTTTCTTTCAGACTCGGATTATACCAACACGTATCAATACCGTAATCTTCTCCGCCTTTCATATCAGAAGTTAGCGAATCTCCAACCATTAGTACACTTGATTTATCAGTAATCCCAAACTTCTCAAAAGCATAATCAAAAATCTCACGCGCTGGTTTTTGATGGCCGACTTCTTCAGAAATAATAATATGATCAAAGAAGTTACATAAAGGCGAATTTCCAATTCTAGATTGTTGCACTTTTGTATATCCATTCGTAATGATACCTAACTTGCAATCTTGAAGGTTCTCACATAATTGCACTGCACCATCTATAAGATGTACTTCTTTACCTAAGTTTTCAAGGTATACGTCACTAAAATGTTGCGCGTCTACTTCTATATTATGAAGAGCAAATAATTGTCTAAATCGATCTACCGCTAATTCACTTAGCGTAATCATTTTATTCTCTAAATCTCTCCATAATCCATTACTAATCTCTTTATAACTTGCAAGATAATCATTATACCCTGTAGGCATGCCAAATTGTACAAACGCGTTATGCAATGCGTTTCTTTCTGTTTCAGGGAAATCTAATAATGTATCGTCTACGTCGAATAGTATTACTTTGTATTTCATGATGTTCGCCTCAATTCCTATATTCTCATAGCTTAATTATAGCAACAATAATAAAAGGAGGCTAATCCAATCAGCCTCCCTCCTCATTATTTATCCCGCATTAACGAGCAGTCCGATTGGTGAAGGCTAATAATCAGTGGGGATGCCCCCACACTGATTAAAGTTTCACTTTATCTTCTAGCAATAACACTTTCATTTCCTCTAACGATTCTTTCGTAAAGCCAAGAGCTTTTTCAGCGTATGCTTCCACTGATCCATATTGCTTTTTAACTTCATCAATCGCAGCTTGTAAATACTCAGCACGTGCTTCAAACATTGCACCTAATATTGCTCTACTTTCGTCGTTCTGTAATTTCGCACCTAAAAAGGCCATCATTTTTTCATTTAACTTTTCACGGAAACCGTTACTTAGTAAGTAGTCTTCCATTACTGTTTTTTCCGGTACACCTAGTAAAAGTAATAATAATGCTGAGCCAAATCCTGTACGGTCTTTTCCAGCTGTACAGTGGTTTACTAACGGTAAGTTTTCCGGGTTTTGCGCCAGTTTTAAGAAGCTCACGAATGCTTCATTACCACTTACGAAATCTTGATTCATTTTCACAAGATACTCGCCTGGTTTCCCTAACATAGAAAGGTCACCAACTTGGAAAAATTCATTTATATTCAAGTCTTTCGCCAAGTCTTGCATAACTGGTAAGCACACTTGACGAGCACCTGTAACACTTGGGTTCGGCTTATGCTTCACTTCAAAATCTGTACGGTAGTCACAAATTAATTTTAAGCTAGACTTCTGTAAATACTCGATATCCCATTCTGTTAATCCTGCTAATTCTTCAGAACGATACAATTTACCCCATTTTACTTTACGGCCTTCAGTCGTTTCATATCCTCCCATATCACGGAAGTTAAACGCACCTTGTAATGGTAATCTACGCTCAGCTACTGTCACTGCTTGTCCATTACTTCCTACTAACCTAAAATATGGACGCTCATTTTCACTCGGGTTTTCAATTGTACATGCTGAATCCCCACTTACTGTTACAAGTAATTTTCCATTTTCTTCAATATGATTTGGTGAAGTACTCCAATAAATACGAACTTCTTCTATATTATTTTCCCACTTTATATGTAACGTATTATCTTCATTTCGTTCTACAGTTGCTTGTAGCCAATTTCTTTGTTGCTTCATACTTTCACCAACGCTTTCTTCGTATAGTCTAATCCTTCTCTATTGTATTATAGGAACGCTTACTTTGTCGTTTCGATTTTTCTTTTTATCTTACAAACATGCAAAAAGTTCTTTTACTTGTTCATAAGTTGTACACGGATTCCCGCTAAATGAGTTCGAGAGAGTAAGCCATCCATCCTTCTAAAACCTTCTCACATATCGCTCAGTAGAGCTCAGCTGCTGACATCCGTTCTTTTCAAAGACATCCTTCATCCACTCGTTTTGTACATTTGTCTCGCCAATATAATAAGATGCGCCTATTTCTTTTAAGACAAACATTGCCCCTGTAAAGAATGCTGCTTCATACCCTTTATTTCGCATATTTGGAGCGACTGCGAAATACATAAGTTTTCCTTCTTCTAACGTACCTCTTTCAATATGCGGGATTACAATTCCTATTGGCTCTTCATCGATACTTGCTGTTAAACAATGTTCTTTCCATTTCCCACCTATTTCTTGTAGCATCGTATTTACAAATTGATCATAATCGATTTGTTCTCCCGTCACTTCATTCCACAGTGAATAAAAAGCGTCTTCGCCCATCTCTTCAATAAGCTTAAAATCAATATCACTTTTTATATCTTCCACTTCATATATATCCTTAAATACAATCATGTTTTCAGTAATATATTCAAATGAATACGTTTCGAAACATTTCTTATACACATCATAATTTGGGCTTTTTGAAGAAATCTCAAATTGAAATTCTTCTATTCCATCTTTTTCAGCTTCAGCAACGCAATATTGCATTATCTCTTCTAATTGCTCTTCTGTAAAAACCTCTGCATCATTTTCTTTTATCATTATAGAAGAAGCATTTTTTCTTATTTTAAAATGTTTTTCTAACTGTTCTATAGTCATCATATACTTCCCTCATCTATGTCATACTCGAATTTCTACTTGTTCTCCTTGCATGAGCAGGATTGTCCTTGAATATATAGAATACTAGAAAACATCGCATCTTTAAAGTGCGGAGGAGGTTCTCCATTGGATATTACAGCGCTGCAACAACAGTTAGAGCTTATACAACAAAATGACTATACGCAACTGCAACATATAGATATTAATGAGTTAACGCTCAATATGCTTCAGTATATCGGAACAACTGATAGTTACGTTCGTTACCAACTTATATATAAATGTTTTGCACATTTCATTCATCATGAATTCCTTATGGATGATCAGTTGAAATTACTTCTACAAACTTGTTTAAGTGATGAGTATTTATATTGTGACATTCACTCCCCACTTACAGATGGGGTTTTCACACGTTCTTATACTGTTTCGTTACTTGCATTAATACTCCAATTCGCTAACTCGCACTACTTTTTTACAGAGGAGGATATCGAAGAAATAAAAAACAAACTCATTACATACACAAACTTAGAAATGGATTTTCGAGGCTATATTGAAAATAAAGGATGGGCTCATTGTCTTGCCCACGTATCTGATGCCTTTTCTGAAATTGTTCACAATTCCTATACGACCTTTGAATGGTACGAGGAATTAATTCATTGTTTATTAAATAAAATTTTCATCCCATCGGATCTTTTTCATAATAATGAAGATGAACGAATTGTTACACCGTTACTATCTATGCTATATCATGACTTCCCGCAAGATGAGTTAATTTCAATTATTTATAAAAAAATAAAAAGGCTTCCTCAAATTAGAAAACGCCTTTCCCTTAATGAGTATTGTATTTTATGCGCAAACATTAAAATCTTTTTACGCACATTATTTTTTAGAACAAAAGATGATCATAACTTAGCATTTACAGCACGTAAAACAGAAAAAATGTTAAAAGAACTGCCTAATTATTATTAAATATAAGGAGAAGAATTATGGGCTATATTGAAGACATGAGAAATCTAGTAGGAAATCATCCACTCATTTTAATCGGATCACACGCCATTATATTAAATGAGAAAAATGAAATATTATTGCAGCTCCGTACAGATTTTAATCGCTGGGGCATTATTGGTGGCGCCTTAGAATATAACGAAACGTTAGAAGACGCTTTACAACGAGAAGTATATGAAGAAACTGGACTTATCATTAAAAATCCAGAACTATTCCGTACATACTCAGGACCTGATTTCTTTCAAATCTATCCAAACGGCGATCAAGTACATGGTGTACTCGTTGTTTATATTTGCCGAGAATTCCACGGTCAGCTTATATGTGATCAAACTGAGTCAAAAGAATTACGCTTCTTTCCGCTTGATGAGTTACCTATTACTCTTCATCCAGTTATTGAACGTATTATTAGGGAGTTTCAGCACTCCAATTAAAAAACATTACATATTGTATATAGAAATAAAACAACCTCATTTCCCGTCATGATAACGCGAAATGAGGTTGTTATCGTTCAGCATAAATCCCTATTCCCCCAAAAATAACCAAATGATATTAACGTTCACTTTCTACAGCTGTATATCCCCTTACAAATAAGAGTGTTATATAAGAAGTAATGAATGAAAAAATAGTATACATGCCCACCCAAAAGAAAAATGATGGATCATACAATGTAACATTTAACATAAGAAAAATAAGAAATATTACCATTGGCATCACATAAAATACACCTAATTTATATGTCCCAGCTATTGAAAAAATAAAAATAAGCAATGGATATATACAGAAAATAAAAATGAATTCACTCACTGTTATGTCCCCCTTTCTGAAGAAATAATAGGTTTCTCGTAAACATTTTGGGGAACAACAAAGTTTTATTTTTTATCAGTTATTAATAAATATAATGTTAGATTGTTATCTCAATCTGATTTCCTTCAGGGTCACTTACTACACTTTCATAGTAGCCATCCCCTGTAGTACGCGGGCCGTTTAACACAGGGTATCCTGCTTCTCTTAATGTATTAGTTAATTCGTTCACTTTTTCTTTACTACCTACAGAAAAAGCAATATGCGCATATCCTATTGTTTGTACTTGTGTTTTACCGTCTATCCCTACTTGTCTCATAAGTTCTAGACGCGCTCCACCTTCAAAAGTTATAAAATAAGATTCAAACTGCTTTTTCGAATTGTGATATAAGCTATTTTCTTCACCACCAAAGTACTGTTTATAGAAATCACGCATTCCTTCTAAATCATTTACCCAAATTGCTACATGTTCAATTTTCATAATCGACACCTTTTCTTTTACAGTATTCAACCAACAATTTGATATTTAATTTTCTTTGCTTGTTCTTGTTATCATCAGATCAAGTCCAAGACTTTTTAATCCATATAAATAATCTTCTTTCCAATCGCTCACTGTTATTTTCGGAATATGTTCTGCCGGAATGTACTTCGGACAAGTTTTTACAATTTGATCTATTACGAATTGATTCAATTCATCATCACAGAAGATAAAGGCATGAGGGTTAATAATAGCTATACATGTAGCTATTAAACGAGTAATGGCATCTATATTATATTGCTCTGGATTATTTGAATCTCTTACTGCATCTTCACTTCTCAAAGATTGTAAGAAGTTTTTATTATCATACTGTGGAACGAAAGATATCTCCCCTGAGAAAAAGGTACTCCCTCGTACCACATCTCCATTTATCATAATTCCCGCCCCTGGGCCGTTTTGACCTGAATACAAATATACAAGAGATGATTTATCATTATTTCCAGTATTTTTATAATAGCCAAGGACTGCGGCATTCATATCATTTTCTATTACTACAGGTATAGAAAACAGATCCTCCAAATGACTTTTCAAATTAAAATTTTGGAACTTTTCATAACCAGGTATATAAAAAATACGACCATTATCAACCGAACCAGGCACACCAATTGATATAGAGCTTATTTTCGGGAATGTAGCTATAAGACTTTCAATATGTTTAGATAATAGATTTACGCCAGTATCAATTAATACACTTGAAGTACTTCCTTGTTCTTTTACTTCCCCTAAACAGTTGAAAATTGTATAGTTTGTCTCATTTTTTTCTAAAAATATCGCTAGACCTAACATATATTCCGGATTATACGCATATCGTTTCGCTCTTCTTCCGCCACTTGAATCATCTAAACCGACTAAAGTGACTTCACCGTCTTGTTTCATATTTTCTATAAATTTACTCACAGTTGGAAAACTAATTTCTAATGTATTACTAAGCTCAACTTTCGTCGCACTTCCTTGCTCTAGAAGAGCTGTACGAATGCCGCGAAGGATCGTCTCTTTAATCGATTTTTGAGTAACAAATTGTTCACTCAAATCGCTCACCACCTTAATCAACATACTTATTAAACACTTTTAATAAGTTGCGTTGACAATATATCATACATCATTTTCTAAAGCAATAGAGATGATACATTTCCGCTGGCATGCACTCCTTATTTAGCTCGATTTATTCTCTCTCGTAACAGACGATACAATTCCAGACAAGAGAACAAATAATAAAACAGCTAACAAGGCATTGCGTATCCCGAATGCTTCCCCCAGTATACCTAAGAATGGTGGTCCGACTAAAAATGCTGTATAACCGATTATAGAAACTGCAGCAACATTAGAAGTCGCATTTTCACGGTCATCTCCAGCAGCTGACAGACCAATTGGGAACCCTAGCGCTGCACCAATCCCCCACAGTACTACACCAAATGCTAGAAAATACGAATTACTCCCAAATATTACGATTGAAATTCCTAGAATCGCCATCATAATGGTGGCACGTACGACAGCGACACGACCGAATCGATCAAGGAAATAGCTGCTACACATACGAGTTAACGTCATTGCTAATACAAAAATTGTGTACATAATAGAACCTGCCACTACACTTTGCTCGTGTCCATCTACCATCACGATAGGTAGCCAATCATTTGCACTACCTTCTGCAAATGCCATTCCGAGTACAAAAAGACCAATTAAAAGCACCTTTTTTTCCATACGTAAGGTCGTATGCTTCTCTCTCCTTTTGTTCCACGATTTCTCCTTCTTTCCTGTTCCATGCGGAAGAAAACGATACACCATACATACAAGTAATACAAACACGACCGAAATCGCAAGAAACTGATACAGAATCGGGATGTGAAGCGACGCTGCGACAGAACCACTGAGCGCGCCTACTAAAGTTCCTACACTAAAAAAGCCATGGAATTTCGGAAGAAGAGTTGTTCCTAATTTCTGCTCAATGGAAGAACCTTCTACATTCAATGCGACTTCCGCCAATCCGTAGCCTACTCCAAATACTAGTAAGCTACTAAAAGCCCCCATACTAGAAACAAAATAAATATTTATACCTAAACAAATCAATCCAACAATCATAAAAAACATACTGCCTATAATAACGTCTCTAGCTCCCTTACAGTCAATGAAGCGGCTTGCACTCAGTAAACCAATTATTGAACCGACAGATAGTCCGAATAAAATCCAGCCCATTTCTGCATTTGACACTGCTAACATATCTCGAGTAGCTGCTGTTCTTGAAATCCATGTAGCAAACGCGACACCTGGCAAAGCAAATAAGAGAAAAAGAGCATTTCGAGAGGCAAGTAATGTCTTTGTATGATTATACGCACTATTTTTCTTCATATGAAACACCTTTCACATTGTCTATACGATACGACACCAGTTTATTCATGCATCCGTGAAAAATGATTTCTATAAGTCTATCATTTTCATAACTTTGGCTGGATTACCACCAACTACTACATTATTAGGTACATCTTTTGTCACAACTGCCCCTGAAGCAATTACAGCGTTGTCTCCAATTGAAATACCAGGGTTAATAATAGCTCCCCCACCAACCCAAACATTGTTACCAATCTTTACAGGCTTTCCATATTCTTTTCCAGAATTCCGCTCTACCGGATGTAAAGGATGAGTGGCCGTATAAATATGGACACCAGGTGCAAACATACAATTATCACCGATTCGAACTTCACAAACGTCCAAAATAACACAATTGAAATTTGCGAAAAAGCTCTTTCCAATGTGGATATTGTAGCCGTAATCACAACGAAAATCAGGATTAATGTGGGTTTTTCCGTCAGCTGAAGAACCTAAAAGCTGCTCTAACAAGGTAAAGCGGCTTTCATCACCAGTCTCCATCGCCTCGTTATAAAGGCGTGTTAAACGTTTTGCCTCAATCCTATCAGCTACTAATTCTTCGTCATCCGCAATATACATTTCTCCCGCCAACATCTTTTCTTTCTCAGTTTTCATCTAATCATCTCCTTCGTTATCGAATGAATCAAACTTATTAAATTAGTTTAATAAGTGACTTTAATGTTACTTATTAAACACGTTTAATAAGTAACCCTATATTAACATATTTTTATTAATATGCAATTAATAAATTCAGTAAAAAATGCGAATCCCTCATTTTACATGCAGATAAAACGAATAAATAATTAAGATTCACATAGAAAAAAACAAGGGAGCGCTCAGCGTCCCCTCTCAAATCCAATCTGTTTTTTAATTTCCACCAAATTCACCTTCGCAATAGCCCGCGCCCTCTCAGCACCTTTTTCTAACGCTTCATATAGTAAATGTGGATCATTCATATAATTTCCGTATTTTCCCCTAGGTCCTGAGAGTTCACGATTTACAACGCGGAATAACTCTTTTTTCACATCGCCCCATCCGATTCCAGTCTCATACTTTTCGCGTAACGCCTGAATTTCGTCTTCCTTCGCAAATTCTTTATATATCATAAATAACGTTTCTAGTTCTTTCGGTTCATTCGGAAGTGAGGAATCTGTTTTTATTTTAAATATTAACTTTCTAAGTTTTTCTTGCTCTGCAAATAATGGGATAACATTTCCGTAACTTTTACTCATCTTTCTTCCATCAAGTCCCGGTAAAATTGCCCCTTCTTCTTGTATGACATACTCTGGAAGCGTAAATGTCATACCAAATGTATGATTAAAGTACGTCGCAATGTCACGAGCAATTTCAATATGCTGAATTTGATCTTTTCCGACAGGTACATGAGTAGCTTGAAATAATAATATATCAGCCGCCATTAAAATCGGGTACGTATATAATCCCATATTCACACCTGCATCAATTTCTAATCCCGCTTCTTTATTTTGCTCTACCTTCGCTTTATATGCATGGGCACGATTCATAAGTCCTTTCGGAGTTAGACAAGCTAATATCCAAGCTAATTCTAGAATCTCTGGCACTTCTGTTTGTCGATAGAAAATAACATCTTCTCCAAGTCCGAGTGATAACCATGTAGCTGCTACCTCTTTCGTGTAACTACTGAACTTTGCTGGATCATGCACAGCATTTAACGCATGATAGTCTGCTATGAAATATAACGCTTTTCCTTCTTTGTTTTTTGACATTTGTAATGCAGGTTTAATCGCACCAATATAATTGCCTAAATGCGGGTAACCTGTTGGTTTAATTCCTGTTAACATAATTTTCTCGCTCATCCTAACTCCTCCTTTCTCAAAATAAAAAGAGCCCCTCATCCTAAAAAAAGGACGAGAGACTCCCGCGGTACCACCTTAATTAGCTATATTATAGCTCACTTCAACTTCTTAACGTGAAGTAACCGTCTTCGCCTACTCATTTAAGCTAGAAGCTCCAGAGCCCATTCCATATTCATCACTTACTGATTCCCACCAAATATCAGCTCTCTGAAAAGTTTTGAATATGTACTCTTCTCTTTCATTGCTTTTTAGTTTTTTTTACAGTTTATCACATTTCCTTTCCAATTAAACCCTGATTTTCTGTTTTATATAGCAGGAATTTCCACCTTAATTGTCTAATAATATATAGGTTTGCAGAAATACTCGAAACAACTTTGGAGGTTTTTTCATGGTAAAATATATATCCATTTTAGGTTCAACAGGATCCATTGGCACATCTGCATTAGATGTCGTTTCCGCTCATCCTGAACATTTTAAAATCGTCGGTTTAACCGCAAATTATAATATCGATCTTCTCGAAAAACAAATCGAATCTTTTCAGCCTCGTATTGTAAGCGTAGCGACAAAAGAATTAGCGGACACATTACGTTCTCGTATTTCAACAAATACAAAAATTACATATGGAACTGATGGTTTACTTGAAGTATCTACCCATCCTGATACAAATCTTGTATTAAGTTCAGTTGTCGGTGTTTCAGGTTTACTCCCAACAATTGAAGCATTAAAGGCGAAGAAAGATATCGCTATCGCTAACAAAGAAACTTTAGTTGCAGCTGGACATATCGTCACCGAACTAGCGAAACAAAACGGATGCCGCCTAATTCCAGTTGATAGTGAACATTCAGCCATTTTCCAATGTTTAAATGGGGAAAATAATAAGGAAATCGAAAAATTAATTGTTACAGCTTCTGGCGGCGCTTTTCGTGATAAAACACGTGAAGAAATGAAAATATTACAAGCGAAGGATGCTTTAAAACACCCAAACTGGTTAATGGGCGCAAAACTAACGATAGATTCTGCCACGTTAATGAATAAAGGGTTTGAAGTGATGGAAGCTAAGTGGCTATTCGATATTCCTTATGAAAAAATTGATGTTATGATTCATAAAGAAAGTATCATTCACTCTTTAGTGGAATTTATTGATGGATCAGTCATGGCACAGCTCGGTGCTCCTGATATGAGAATGCCGATTCAATATGCGTTTCACTACCCTACTCGACTACCTTCATCCTATGAAAAATTAAATTTATTAGAAATTGGTAGTTTGCATTTTGAAAAACCAAATTTAGAGAAGTTCCCCTGTCTACAATATGCATTTGAATGTGGAAAAATTGGCGGTACAACTCCAGCCGTATTAAATGCAGCGAACGAAATTGCAAATGCACTATTTCTTAAAAATGAAATTGCATTTTTCGATATCGAAAAAACAATTTACAATACAGTTGAAGCTCATCATAACGTAAAAGATCCTTCACTCGATGATATATTAGAAGCTGATCAATGGGCACGCCAATACACAAATCAATTGTTAATGAAAAAGAGCTAAAACAGGTTTCTCTGTTTTAGCTCTTTTTTCACGTATTCAACTTCACAAATCTATAACCGTGCGTAACTAAAACTTTTAATATCGCATACCCTGGAATTGCTAAAATAATCCCCATAATTCCAAATAAATTCCCCGCAGTTAAAATGATAAATATAATAGTAATCGGGTGAATATCTAACTTTTTCCCCATGACTTGCGGAGAAATAAATTTACCTTCTGCTAATTGTACAATCATCATAACGATAATTACTTTTAACACCATTGATGGCGAGTCGATAAATGCGATAATTAAAGCTGGTGTAATTGCAATGATTGGTCCTACGTACGGAACGATATTTACAATCATCGCTAAAATAGCAAGTAGTACCGCATATTTAATACCAATAATAAGATAACCGATTAATAGCATAATACCGATAAATAAACTAACAATAATTTGTCCTCTAATATACGAACTAATCGCATAATGCATATCATCTAGTATTCTCTTCGCAGCTGGTTGTCTTTGCTCAGATATAAACTTTAAAAAATGATTCGGTAATTGCTCACCATCTTTTAAAAGATAGAACAAAATAAATGGAACCATTACAAATGTTAAAACAACTTCAGTAATTGTACTTAAAAATCCAGTTACATTTCCTGTTACTGATGATAATGATTTTGTAAAGTTCATTGTAGAATCTTTTACAATATTAGCAAAATCAACATTTAAACTTTCCTGCATTCTACCAATTACATTACTTTCTCCAAATTTACGTGCTGCCCTTTCGATTTCATGCCCGAAATATGGCAAGTTATCTATTAAAGCATTTACTTGATCTTTAATAATTGGAATAACCGTGACCGCAAGAAAAACAAATAATCCAAGAACAATTATATATATCGAGGCAATTGACACAATTCTCGACACACCTTTTCTTTCTAAAAGAGAAACGAATGGATGCAATATATAAAATAGTACTCCCGCTAATAATACTGGGAAAAAGATTGTTTTTAAAAATACGACGAACGGTGTAAAGACGAATGATATTTTTGTAAGTAATAATATATTTACAAACAGCAACGCGAATCCAAGTAGTACAGCTAAATAATTTTGTTCTTTAAAAAACTTTTTCAACTTATCTCTTTTTCTTATATTTACTTTCTCCAAATGTACCACCTCTCTAATTAGGAAAAGCCCTAAAAGGGCTTTATAAAACAATCAGTAATAACCTTTATTTTCTTGCAACTTTTACTACAAATGATACAATAAGAATTAACACAATTGCACCTAATAATGCTGGCACGACATGAATCCCACCAAATGATGGCCCAAAAGATCCAAATAATCTACTACCTAACCAAGCTCCTAGTAAACCAGCAATTATATTTCCAAACATACCAGCCGGAAAATTTTTACCCGTTATAGAACTAGCAATTATACCTATAATAGCACCAACTATTAATGTAATAATCCATCCCATTTTTAGTCCCTCATTTCTATTATAGTTTGTATTATCAAATACAAGAGTAGCTAAACTCTTATATAAGATTACGTATTTATCTACGCTAACCATATCCTACTATAGAAATATACCTACGAACATTTTATGTATGGAGATACATATATTATATGCAAAAAAGAAAAAAATTGTCAAACTTACCCACAAATCAATTATATTAATATATCATATTTAAAGGAGGCGTTATTATCTATGATTCATAAATTACTTCCCACTTCTTATGAAGTAGCAACATCCATTTTAAATGTTCAACTTCCAGCTTATAAAATTGAAGCAGACTTTTTAAACAGTACTGCAATACCTCGTTTATATGATACTGTAAACGATATTCAAAATTGTGATGAAACATTCTATGGATATTTCTCTGAAAATAAACTCGTCGGCTTTATTTCTTTTATACAAGAAGAAGAACTAATCGATATCCACAGATTAGTTGTATCGCCCAATTTTTTTCAAAAAGGAATCGCAACGAAACTGCTACTTTATATATTTAACATGTTCTCGTCTTCAATGACATACATTGTACAAACAGGTAAAGCCAATACTCCAGCTCTCGCATTATATAAAAAACACAGCTTCATTGAAGTAACAGATACAACACTACCTGATGGCATGATCCTTACGCAACTAAAAAGACAGAAAACACAAAATAGTTTGACTTAATTATTTATTTATGTTATTTTTTACTTTATACAACCTTTTGCTGAATCCAAATTTTGGAGCGGGGGAACCATTTTTGTAGCTATGCTACTTGGGGCGAATCTTTTTTTAGTAGGGAAACTCTCACTTCCCGAGTCCGACAGCTAACCTCGTAAGCGTAATGGGAGAGGAAGGTGCTTTTTGCCTATGTTACACACTTTGCCTCCTTAGTTATAAATATGGAATCGATATCAATCAGAAAACTATATTTATAGAAAAGGAGACTGGTACAATGTTACGTTTATCAGATCACGCAATAAAAATGATGGAGCAAAGACTTCGACTCGAACAACACCGCACATATCAAGCAAATAAAGTTGTAGATAACTTACATCACAAATACTTTTTTCAGCATATTTTTCAACCGAAGAGATAAATAAACCATGCATACAATATTTAATACAAAAAGATTTGCAATTATGAACTGCAAATCTTTTTGTATTAGCATTAAAAATAATCTTGCATCAATTTATTCATCCAATCTGGAACACTAACATTTTCCCTTGCATCAAAAGCAGAAATATATGGTTTTATATCTAAAATAGCCGTTTGATCATTAGCGTCTAATCCTTGCACAGTCATAACATTATTTTCAATGGACACTATTTCAACAGTAGTAATTCCAATGGGGTTTGGACGATACTTTGTCCGTTGCGCAAAACATCCCTTTTCATCTAAATCACTTAGTCCCCTTGGCTTTCTAGCCCACGACTCTTTATTTTCTTCCTGGAAATCATTCATATAAAAAATAACAATTGCATGAGAGTAATCCTCAAGGCCAGCTAATCCTCCAATATACTCTGGATATATATTAATGTTAGAAATAACACTTCCCCAATTACTGTACACTTTTTCATCTATAGAGTTTTGCACTTCACCAATTTTCACCATATTAATATGACTCATTTTTTCCCCTTCTTTATGCAGCATTATTTACTTCCTTACCTTAATAATGAACGTCGTCGGCACCATCCTAGCTTTATATAAAGAATAATACTTCGTAGAAGGCTCTGCTATTTCTCCATCAAATACGCTAGATGGTTCAGGTTCTTCTATTCTCTCAATTGTAAAACCAACTCTATTTAACTCATTTATGTATGTACTCATTTTTCGCTTATATAATGTCGCTTGTACATCTTCCCCTTTAAATGTTTCAAACGTAATAGGAGTTTCTTCATGATAAGAGGAATTTAAAACAATCTCCTCTGTTCCGTACAGTAAATTTGAATATATCGGATGCTCCCAGCTAAAAATAAAGCTTCCACCTGGCTTTAAATATGAGTAAATAAGTTCTAATGTTTTTCCTAAATTTGAAGTCCAACCTAATGCATAGATGGAATATACAATGTCAAAATACTCTTTCGGAATTTCCACTTCTTCTTCCATTGCTCCACATATTAACTTTGGATCCCAGCCTTTTAACGTTTCATGTGCCGTTTCAATTTGTGTACTTGAAAGATCAAGACCCCATAATTCCTCTGCCCCATGTTCCACCATATATTACAATGAGTGCCCACTCCCACATCCAATATCAAGAACCTTTTTATTTCTGATTGAATCAAATAGATGAATTTCATCTTCAGACGCTGTATACGGGCCGTATTTTGTTAAACAATCAACTTGAAAGAAATATGGTGCAACTGTATCCCAACACTTTTTATTTAAAGCTAACATTTGTGTGCCTTCCATATCCTACATTCCCCCAACCGATTTTTTCTTCTCATAAATAAATTACACATTATAACCCGATCTTCCTTTTCTCTTCGCTCGGTAATTTTTCACTTTTGCAATCGTACCGCACGCTCTTCCGCCTTCTTCCCCAGCATACATACCGCACCATCTTTTACTTCCATTACGCGAATGATCATAAAATACCCAGCGACAATCTGGGCATGCTTTTAACCTTCCCCACAAATTTTCTTGAATCGCCGTTAACACAATACTCAATACTTTTGTATACACATTCTCTTCTTGCACCGGTTCATATGTAACACTTTTCATATCTCCCTTTATATGTACATGAAATGGGTATTTTTCTAACCATTTTTGCAACGATCCTTCGCCTTCAATTGTTAACCGAATGTCTTCTCGAAAACTTTTTAATTCATCTATTGTATGAAATGAAAACTCTTCATGAAAATATTTTTTCATAAATTGCTTTATATCACCTTCTGTTTGTAGCAAATCAATTGGCTCTCTCGTATCATTTGGTATTCTCCATGTATTTAAAAATCCCCGAATATATTCTAATTCATTTGGTGCGTTTTGATTCAATTCCATCCACCTTCTTCTTAAAATTTACTTTTTTCTGACTTTATGTATAATTATAATATAAAATAGTTAACCATCAAATAATTTTACCGGTTACAATATTAGGAGGAGTTCTATGAAAAGTTTCTCAATACCGATACGTTTCATGCTTATTTCTTCATTTTTTATGTCTTTTGGGTATTTTGCAGTATACGCATTTTTAGCTATTTATCTATTAAGCTTTCTTCATTTTTCTGCTGTTCAAGTAGGAACAGTGTTGACGGTTATGACAATCACATCACGAGTTACCCCATTATTCTCAGGATTAATTGCTGACAAAATAGGCTATATCATTATGATAATAGCCGGATTATTTTTAAGAGGAATCGGATTTATCGCTTTAGGAATATGCTCTGATTTCTATACAATTTCTATTTCTTCTGCACTTATTGGCTTCGGAACTGCATTTTACGAACCTGCTGCGCGCGCCATATTCGGCTCACAACCAGCTCATATGAGAAAAAATTTATTTACATATTTAAACCTTAGTTTTAATTGCGGTGCAATAATCGGACCAATTGCAGGAGGGTTCTTACTCTTACTCGATCCAATCTATGCTTTTTCTCTAACAGGATCTCTTATGCTGTTATTCGCTTTTATCTTTTACTTACTTAAAAATCACTTCCAAGTCACTACTGAAAACACGTCTATTACATTAGGGATACAGTCTATCTTACAAAACAAATCTTTCCTTTTGTTTTCATTTATTATGATCTTCTTCTATATTATGTTTACTCAGCTAACTGTCGCACTTCCACTTCATATGAAAAACATTAGTAATAGCAACCAGCTCGCTACACTAGTTATTACGATAAATGCAATAACAGGCGTCATATTTATGGTATTATTCCGGAAACTCTTTCATAAATACAACACACTTTCTATTATTAAATACGGTGTTTTATTAATGGGTATTTCCTTTTTACTCATTCCTTTATTCCAACATCCATATTGGCTATTTATTTGTGTAATTTTATTTACAATCGGTGAAACGCTCGTATTACCTAACGCTGATATCGCTATTGCAAATTACAGTAACGAATCGTATACAGCTACTTATTTCGGATTTTATCAACTATCACTCGCATTTGGTTTTATCGTTGGTAATTATACCGGTACATCGTTTACATCGAACTTAAACGGAATGTATGCACCTTGGCTTATTTTCGGTACATTTGGACTTATCTGCTTTATTGCATTACATATTTTATATACTAAAAAACTTATTTCTAAAGAACATGAATCCCTATGTAAAGATACGAAACACCTTTAAAAAATTACAATTTTCAAGAATTAGGAAATGCGAATTTACAATAATAAACGTATCTTTCAATACGATAAAAAACATAAAATCCTGAAGCTATCCCTTAAAGTAAATATACACCTGTTACATTTTACATATTATGGTATAATATTGTCAGATTAATAGCTATTTATCTATGTTCCACACTAACGGTCTAGGAATGACAAATCAAAAGGTTTTTAAATCAGGGGGGATCTTGTGAAAAAGATAAAAGGATTTAGCCTTCTTCTATTCATCCTAATCATGTTATGCGGATGTTCAACTATAATAGAACAGTCTTTAGAAACTGGAAACGGCAGTATTGAATTATTAACACCCACGATTACAACAAAAGATAATGAATTAGAAATTAAGACCGAGGGCATTGATGAAAATAAAATGACTTTTATTTATGTAGCCAATAAAAAAGTATTGGAACAAAAAATAAATAATGGTGAATCCTACAAACTTAACATTAAAGATATCGAGCACGCTCATAGGACAGACTACAAGCCAAGAGTTCAACTTTTGCAAACGAAAGATGATAACGAAGATGGAGACATGGCAACCTTTAAACAAGTTAGATATACAGTTGAAAAAAAGTAGTTTTATAGTTATTTCATTTAAATATAACAACCGAAAATATACTTTTAACAGAGGGTAAATATAAGAGGTGCTAATATGAAAAGACGATGGATTTTTTGGTGGATTGGTAACATATTTTGGATTACCATTTTTGGGATATTGGCAGCTATCATTTGGCTAAGAGAGGTTGATGGTGCTGGTGTTACTCAAACACCAGAGCTTAAATTAGTGGCATTTATCGTTTTATTAATTGCATTTATATTACCGATAATTATTCAATCTATATGGCTAATTGTTAATTTGAGAAAGAGCAATAAAAAATAATCATACATAATTTTTTTAGAATTATACGAGAAATCATAAAAAAAGAGAGGAATTTTTCAAAAAATAGATTCCTCTCTTTTACATTTTCGTATTCATATAGGATTATGGTTATAAACTTATTTTTAAGCCATACTACTCCTTTTTTTTTACGATGCATGTTCATCTTTCTTCTTCTTCAACAACGCTCTCTTCTTCATCGCCTTCGTTAAGTATCCACCTTTAAACGAACGGATTTCATAAGAAGACATAAATGCTTTTGGTGCAATTTCATTAATAATTTCTAACAGTTCTTTTTCTCTAGAACGCTTTGCAACGATATCTAAGCGATAACGTATAGAATTTATTCCTTCACCTTCAAATACTGTAACGCCAAATCCAAAATGGCGTAATTCATTTACTAATTCATTACAACGGTCTAGCAAACTAACTTGATACGTAATATATCCAATTGCTAATTTATTTTCTATATAACCGCCTAATAATAGTCCCGCACTAAAGCCGATGACATAGGCAACAATGTTCATCCAATTTGATAAATCTTGAAACACAATACCTAAACTGACAATGTAAATAGCCCCTTCTAACAATCCTACACCTGCAGCGGATCTTGTTTGATTCTTTACAAGCAAAATCGTACGGATTGTTAAAGTTGGAACGTAAATAATTTGAAGCACAAAAATAAGTAAAGCTTGTAACATTGGTATCCACCTCTTTCGCAAATTCTTTTGTCATGATAACATACATAAGCTTTAGAAATCGATGGGTTTTTTAATTTTTTTTAATTTTTTTTCATACTATTGAAATGCCCCAAAAATAAGCGTATTATGTTTGGCATAAATTCGATAAGTACCAGTAAATCATTCGTATTATATCATTTATTTTTAAACGCAAAAAAGGAACCTGATTAGGTCCCTTTCATCAGAGTTCTATGTTTTTCGAAGCATTTTCCTTTTGCTTCTCTTCTTCTTTTACTAGCTGCATATTTGCATAGGCTAAATTCGCAATCATTAAAAAGTGTCCACCCAATATTCCAGTACCGAATGCCCACATTTCCATTTCATGCTCAATTTCAAACATAATGATAGCCCCTAATATTGCGGCTGCAAATCGGTTTAGAACTCCTAATCCAGGAGCCTTTTCTTTCATCACGATACTTCTTCCTAATTTCTCCACTCTGCGAGCTAATAGCCAAAGACAATATGCGCTAACTGCTAAACCGATACCGAACCCTGTCACTTGTTTCCCAAACGGAGTAACCGCCCACATTAGTAGTAAACCACTAAAGATCGTATACAATTGTAATCGATATACACGTAAGGCTACTTGAATCAAAATATCCGCTCCTAATTTCACATTTTATTATGTGTCAGAAGAAAAGCAGCAACTTACACAGTTGCTGCTTTCTCTTGTTCTTGTTCCATTTTTTGAATTTCAACACGTTTAATTTGATAAGCATCTTTTTCTAACACTTTAAATTCATAGCCTTCTGCTTCAACGTATTGTCCTTCTTCGATTTCATGATTTTGCATCATAATCCATCCACCGATTGTATCCACATCGTCTTCTTCAATGTTTAATCCAAACAAATCTTTTACTTCTGAGATAAGCACTTTTCCATCAACAATTTTATGATACTCGTTCACATGTTGAATTGGTGGTGCTTCATCTTCATCATATTCATCACGAATTTCGCCGACGATTTCCTCCAATATATCTTCAAGCGTTACAATTCCAGCTGTTCCTCCGTACTCATCATATAAAACAGCCATTGGAATTCGCTTCTTCTGCATTTGCAGTAATAAATCATGAATTGGAGTCGTTTCCATAACTTCAATAATCGGACGCATATACGTGCGAATCGATGATAAATCTTCTTGATCGTTGTTCATATATCGAATAAAGAAATCTTTTACGTTGACCATACCGATAATATCATCTTTATCTTCTCCAAAAATCGGATAACGTGTGTATCGTTCATTTTGGATTACTTTCATGTGTTCTTCTACTGAATCTTCAAGATAGAAACCAACGATTTCTGTACGCGGTACCATGATTTCTTTCGCAATGCGATTATCAAATTCAAAGATATTATTTACATACTTGTATTCAGCTTGATTAATTTCGCCACTTTCATAGCTATCCGAAAGAATAAGACGTAATTCTTCTTCTGTATGAGCTACTTCATGTTCAGAAGCTGGTTTCAAACCGAATAAACCAGTTATAACACGAGCTGAACCGTTCAATACCCAAATAAATGGATACATGATTTTATAGAACATCATTAACGGAGTTGCCAATAACAACGTTACTTTTTCAGCCTTTTGAATTGCCAGCGTTTTCGGAGCTAATTCCCCTACTACAACGTGTAAATATGTCATTAGCATAAAAGCAAGACCAAAAGTTAATACTGATGAAATAGAAGGATTTATGTTCCATTTCTCAAATAACGGGTGTAATAACTTTTCGATTGTCGGTTCACCTAACCAACCTAATCCCATAGCTGTAACTGTAATACCTAATTGACAAGCAGATAAATATTCATCTAAATTTGTTGTTACCTTTTTCGCTGCTAAAGCACCGCGTTTCCCTTCCGCAACAAGCTGATCAATACGACTTGAACGTACTTTTACAATCGCAAACTCTGCTGCTACGAAAAATCCAGTAAATGCGATTAAAATCGCAACCATGACTAAATTAAATATTTCCAATGAATCCCCTTAGTTAAAAAACTAAGGTGTCCACCTCCTGTATACTATAATGTTTTCTTATTTGTTCGTTAGAAAACATAGCCCGATACAAAAATTAAAGAGGTCGGATTTCACTTATTCTATAATAATAGAGCAAGTGTCTGTATTAAAGCTGTCGTTTGACCAGATAAAGATTTCGATATTTTTTCACGTTGTGAATCAGTCAATTCATCTAAAAGAGGCTTTAACTCCGTTAACTCTGCTTCTAATCGATGAATATGGTCTGTCACTTCATTCACTTGTTTCGAAACGTGTTCATTGATACCGAGCAGCTTCTTCTTCTCCTCGATTTTCTCTTTAATCTCACAAAGCGGCATATGCATTTCTTTGCACTTCTCAATAAATTGTAATGTCTCAAATGCTGTTTCGTCGTAATAGCGATAATTAGATTGAGATCGCTCCGCTTTTAAGATACCTAGATTCGTATAATAATCAATCGTTCGTTTCGACACGTGAGCCATGAGAGCCAACTGTCCGATTCGATACACCTTCCCAACGATCTTCCCCCCCTTGTTTATATTACTATTATCATACAATACATAAACTGTACAGTCAAACGTGATGGTTATCATTCACAAATTTCTAAATTTCATCCTTTATTAATAAAAACAATTAATCTATAACTATACAGCTTTTTCCTTTCAACCTTTCTTATTTAACAGCATACCTTACTAATAACGATTGCTTGTATAGGAGGAGATTAATATTAAAAAAACTATCATTTCTCATTTTTATAATGAAGAATACCTACTTCCATGGTGGCTTATGCATCATACAAAAATATTTGATCACGGCATATTAATTAATAGAGGTTCTACTGATCGTTCCGTAGAGATTTGTAAATTATTCGCACCCCACTGGGAAGTGCGAGATTCCAGATTTCTTGAGTTTGATCCAACAAATACTGATATTGAAGTGATGGGAATTGAAAGAGAAATTTCAGGTTGGAAAATCGTTTTAAATACTACTGAATTCTTTTGTTGTAATAATACAGAAGAGTTTTTCTCATCTCTTCATGCACTAGGACAAAATATGTATGCGATTAGAATGATTTTAATGATAGATAGCCATAAGTACAATTATTCAAAGCCAAGATACTCTATCCCATTAGTAGAACAACGATACCACGGCGTCTTCCCTTATAACCCAAAACTCGGATGTGCCTGGAGATTTATTCACAATCATCTAGATGGTGCATATTTACCTGGTAGACATTATTCGCGGCACGGGAATATAGTTTATGACTATCCTTCATTTATTTTAAAATTTTATTTTAGCCCTTGGAATGAACAGTCAAAGGCAAGAAAATTACAAATTACACCTACCCTTTCAAAAATAGGTGTTCAAATGGGACTCCAAACACATTACGGTCAATCTCCTGAAGAACTGGAAACACGTTTTTTAGAGCTTAGTAACGTAACTCAAGACCTCCGTAATAATCCTGAATTTCAAGAATTATTTCCAAAGTTTAAACCATAATGTTTTTTGCATGGTCATCACCTCACACCATTTCATCCGCTTAATCAAAAACAATCTCATTTGCATAAAATATGAATACTGTATATATTATAAATTTTTATTTTAGGAGGAAAAAATGAAAGCTGTTATTCTTGCTGGTGGATACGGTACAAGAATTGGGGAAGAAACACATTTAAAACCAAAACCTATGATTGAGATTGGAACAAAACCTATTCTATGGCACATTATGAGTTTGTTTAGCCATTATGGGATCACTGAGTTTATTATTTGCTTAGGCTATAAAGGATATGCAATTAAAGAGTTTTTTCTAAATTACAACTTACACATGTCAGATTTCACAATACATTTAAGCGATAACACAATTACTAGCCATTCTCATCCTATAGAACCATGGAAAGTTACATTAATTGATACTGGTCTAAATACCGAAACAGGTGGACGAGTTAAAAAGATAAAAAATTATGTTGGAGACGAACCTTTCTGTCTCACTTATGGTGATGGATTAAGTAATGTAAATATAAAAGAACTTATTGCATTTCATAAAAAACACGGAAAAATGGCTACTGTTACAGCCGTACAACCTCCTGGTAGATTTGGTTCTCTCGTTTTAGATAAACAATCTGTCACATCCTTTCAAGAAAAACCACTAGGTGATGGTGGATGGGTTAACGGTGGATTTTTTGTTTTAAATCATGATATTTTCAATTACATTAGTGGAGATAAGTCTGTTTTGGAAACCGAAACTTTAGTTCAGTTAGTAAACAAAAATGAACTGGCAGCATTTCAGCATACTGGTTTTTGGCATCCCATGGATACATTGCGCGATAAAAATAAATTAGTCGAGCTATGGGAAAATAATGACGCTCCATGGAAGGTCTGGTAATATGACTTCATCATCTTTTTGGAATAAGAAAAAAGTATTTATTACAGGACATACTGGCTTTAAAGGCTCATGGCTCACCCTTTTTTTAACTTCTTTAGGTGTAGAAGTAATCGGCTACTCTTCTCACCCTCCCTCAACTCCTAACCTTTTTGAACAATGTAACGCAGCAAAAGAGTGCATTACAATTGAAGGAGACATTACAGATTACGATTCTTTATTCCATGCCATAAAACAGCACAAACCTGATATGATATTTCATTTAGCAGCTCAACCAATCGTCACCACTTCATACAAAGATCCTATTGATACATTTAAAACAAACGTCTTAGGCACTGTTCACGTATTAGAAGCAGCAAAGTACGTCGAAAGCGTACGTCTCATTATTAATGTTACGAGTGATAAATGTTATGCGAATGATGGGAGCGGTAATCGAGCATTTGTAGAATCCGACCGTTTAGGGGGCTATGATCCATACAGTGCTAGTAAGGCTTGCGCTGAATTAGTTGCAACATCATATCAAAAATCTTTTTTTCACACGAACACCCTTTCACTCGCCTCAGTAAGAGCAGGCAATGTCATCGGTGGTGGTGATTGGGCAGAAAATCGCTTATTCCCAGATATCATTCGTGCATATTTACAAGACCGTCCTTTAAGTATTCGAAACAAAAATGCTATCCGACCGTGGCAACATGTTTTGGATCCTTTACATGGATATATCCTTTTAGCTGAGAAACTTTGGAAGCATAAAGAGTATGCAGAAGCATGGAATTTCGGACCAATTAACGAGGCTAACAGAACCGTCCATGATGTCATTCAATCTGTAATAAAATTATGGAATAAACCATTAACAATACTTTCTCCCACTATAAATACTCCTTATGAATCACCTATTTTAACACTCGATAGTACAAAAGCAGTAAATAAACTGGACTGGACTCCTAAGCTATCCACAGAAAATGCTATCGCTTGGACCGTTGAATGGTACGAAAAATATGCATCCGGTGAAAATATAGAATCATTCACGCGACAACAAATCAATGCATTCAAAAATTTATAAGGGGGCTATAAAATGGAACAGAAAAAATGCCGTTTTTGCCACTCATTACTAACAAATACTTTTTTAGATTTAGGCGTTTCTCCTCTCGCTAACTCATTTGTAGCTCCAGAACACTCCTATAAAATGGAGCCATTTTATCCGCTACACACGTTTGTTTGTAACTCTTGTTTACTTGTACAATTAGATGAATTTGAATCTCCCCACAATATTTTTCATGATTATTTATACTTTAGCTCTTATTCCTCCAGTTGGCTACTACACGCTAAGCAATATGTAGAAATGGCGATTAAGCGTTTCAACTTAACAAACCATTCGAAAGTGATTGAAATCGCAAGTAACGACGGGTACTTATTACAATACTTTCAAAAAGAAAATATCAAAACGTTAGGAATTGAACCAGCAAAAAATGTAGCAGAAATCGCTATCCAAAAAGGAATTCCTACTGAAGTGAATTTTTTCAGCAATGACTTAGCAAAAAAATTACCACAAGCTGATTTAATCGTCGCAAATAACGTATTAGCACACGTTCCAAACTTGCATGATTTTGTTGCCGGTTTAAAAACATTATTAAAACAAGATGGCACGATAACAATTGAATTCCCGCACTTATTAAACCTCATATCCTTTAAACAGTTTGACACAATCTATCATGAGCACTTCTCTTACTTCTCTCTTATAAGTCTTCAAAAAGTTTTAGCTCATCATCATTTACAAATTGTCGAGGTAGAAGAACTTGCAACGCACGGTGGTTCATTGCGTATTTTTGTAAACCATCACAGTGACTCATCCACTATCCATTCCAGTGTTACAAATATAATCCAAAAAGAAATAGATTACGGGCTAGATACTTTAGATTGCTATCTCCTTTTTTCTAAACGCATAGAACAATTGAAAATAAGTATTTTAAAGTTTTTTATCGAAGCAAAAGCTTTAAACAAACAAATTATCGGTTACGGCGCTCCAGCTAAAGGAAACACCCTTTTAAATTATTGCGGGATAGGAAAAGAATTTCTAAATTATACTGTAGATAAAAACCCTCACAAACAAAGTCTCCTTCTACCAGGAACCCGCATTCCAATACAATCTCCTGAAGAAATAAAACGTACAAAACCTGATTACATTCTCATACTTCCTTGGAATTTGAAAGACGAAATTATGAAAGAATGCTCTTTCATTCGTGAATGGGGCGGCAAATTTTTAGTAACGATTCCAGAAGTTGAGGTAATTGAGCCATGAAAAAAATCCTTGTAACAGGCGGTAGTGGATGGATTGGTAACTATGTTGTAAATTCTCTTATACAAAAGGGCTATGAAGTGCACGCCACTTTCCATACAAATAAGCCTTCTCACCTTTCTTGCGATTGGCATAAAGTAAACTTACATTGCGATGAAGAAGTAAAAAAACTCATTTACGACATTAAGCCTAGTCATCTCATTCATTTAGCTTGGGAAGCAGTGCCGCCAGCGTGTTATGTATCTATTAATAATTATTATTGGCTTACATCCAGTATCTCATTGATTCAACACTTTACAACATGCGGTGGAAAGCGAGTCATTGTTGCAGGTACTGGCGCAGAGTATGAATGGTTTAACGGCGTATTATTTGAAGATTCACCGCTTCTTTCCTATAAAACCCCGTATTCATTATGTAAAAACACACTACATTCCTGGCTACAATCATACGCTGGGCAAACCAGCCTCAGCGTATGTTGGGGACGCATTTTTCATATGTATGGCCCTCACGAACAAGGAAATCGGCTCGTTTCTAACATTATCACTTCTTTATTAAAAAATGAGGAAGCACTATGTACACATGGAAAACAATCAAGAGATTTCCTCCATGTGGGTGACGTCGCTGATGCTCTCGTAACAGTATTAGAACGCAATGTTACAGGCACAATCAATATCGCTTCTGGTCAATCTGTACAAATTAAAGAATTAGCTTCTATCATTGCTAAAAAGATAGGAAAAGAACATTTAATTAAATTAGGTGCGATCCCTTTCTCTAAAGATGAACCTTTATTTGTCGGCGTTAATGTAGAACGTTTAAAAACTGAAGTAAACTGGAAACCAACATACGATCTAAATACAGGAATTGAAGAAACAATTTTATGGTGGGAATCATTTATACAAAAACATACTGATATGCATCACTAAAACGTAAATCCTTCGTTCCTCTCGCTAAATCCCTATACCATTCTTCTAATTTTTCAGGTGTAATAATATGATGCGTTCCCATTCCCCCATGCTTACTAGCTTCAGAAAGAGTCGGACCAATTTGTAATTTTCTCTTTCTCATCGCATCGTTCCACGGACTAAATCCAAACCATAATATGCAAGCAAGAGGCGGATAAATCATAGATTCATGCGCGGATAAATGTCTTCCAACCGTATAACTTCCGTGTTCATGATTATGAATAAATCTACCTCTTCTCCATAACGCCCAATCTTCTGGTAAATAACCGTGAAATCGCTGTTTCATTAAAGATATTCCAAAGTTAAGGTCCGGATAATTATAGTTAAGATCATCGACCATAATAAGCCCTTCCAGCCAATACATCCTCCCTCCCAATTCATTTAGTGATTTCCAAAACTGATTTTTATCTTGCACACAAAGAAACTCAGTCGTATTTAAAATCATTTTCCATCCTTCTACTTCTTGTTCTATCCTCATCACTTCATGATCTGTCGCTAGTGCATCAAATTCTGGATTTGCAGAATCTCGTACTTCCCAGTGTGGTGCGAATTTTTTACAAATTTCAACCGAACGATCTGTTGAACCCTTATTAATTAAAATGCCATGATCAAACAGTTTCGTATGATGCACAAGCCACCACGGCAATAAATACTCTTCGTTATAAAAATGAGAAATAACAGTTGTAGTAATGTAAATCTCCTCCTCTTTCTCTATTAATCTACTTTTTCATCCTACTCTTAATATACTTATCAGTTATGTAATTGGTTTCTTTTATTTTAAAAATATGTTTTTCTACCATATACTATGCTTTCTTAGACAACCACCATTTTCTAAAGAATCAACTCCGTACAATAACCATCCCAATAAACTGAAAATTGAGTTATAATATCATTATAAAATTATGAAGGAGGAATGCGCTCATGTACTACAACACTTCATTCGAAAACGATCAACCTGTAGGCCGTCTATAATCTAAGACGGGCATCCATATAACAAGTGCACCATGCCTCGTCTTAGGGAATAAATCATAACCCTAAAAATAGACGGAGGTCATTCAAATGAAACAAACCATTTTAGGAGCTATATGTTTATCACTAGCAGCAAGTATTTGGGGCGGTATGTACGTCGTTAGTAAATACGTACTCGACTTTATCCCGCCGCTTACACTCGTTTGGCTACGCTTTATTATCGCTTTTGTTGTTTTATATGTGATTTTGAAAACAACTGAAAAAAAGCAAAAGAAAAACGTAACCATACACAAAAAAGATTGGCTATTATTCGCTTGGATCGGATTCGTAGGTTATTTCATTTCGATCACATTTCAATTTATCGGAACGAAATTATCCGATGCTCATACAGGCTCCTTAGTGACATCAGCTACACCTGCATTTATGGTTATATTTGCAGCGCTCATTTTAAAAGAGAAACTAACTGCTCGTAGACTTTTATCAACTATAATAGCGACAATCGGTGTCGTTATCGTTATCGGATGGGATTTTGAAATCGGCTCCTATTTTATCGGTACAATCATTTTAGTTGGGGCCGCTATTACGTGGGCTTTACTGTCCATTTATGTAAAAATCGCTTCTGCTCGATTTTCATCTTTAGTTATTACAACGTACGCAATATTTTTTTCACTCTTTTTCATTACACCTTTTATGGTATGGGAATTCCAAACAAATCCTATTGAACATATGAACATGTATGTAGTATTAGGCGTACTCTATTTAGGAATCATCTCAACCGCAGGTGCATTTTTTCTTTGGAATAAAGGATTAGAATTAATGGATGCTAGCATCGGCTCATTATTTTTCTTCTTTCAACCTATCGTTGGATCATTACTTGGTTGGTTCTTATTAAATGAGACGTTAAGCAGTAACTTTTTTATTGGTGGTTTCCTTATTATATGTAGTGTTATAATTACTACTTTTGAAAAGCGAAAATAGTATAAAAAACAGGCAGAGACTTAGTCTCTGCCTGTTCGTATAATTGGGTCTTGATCATGGAACCCTATACAAATTGGTATATTACTTTGTACTCCACTACATGCACTTATAAAACTACACACTGTTTTTGCAATTAAATATAAAGTAATACCTACAGCCTTTTATCTGAATCAAAGCCATTTTCAGCATACAAATCTGCTAATTCTACTGACCTCGGTCCCTCAATATCATACGTCCATTCACAAGCCCAATCATCATCCTCTTCCTCAAGTGGAATGTAATCGTCACAAACATAGAACTGACTATTCCATTCATTATCCAAATCATACTCAAAATAAATTGCTTTTACCTCTTCACTTGCAGTAATTTCTAAAGCTTCTTTCAAACCTATCCTCATACTTTCCCTGTATGAATCTAATGGAATCAATTTAATTCGCTCCGCATCCTCACTTGACGCTAGTGTGCGACAAATATCATAATACTTCGATTCTATTTGAGATACCGATAACGAAAATACGGCTTCCTGCATTTCCTCTAAATACTGAAAAATATCCAAACTATTTCACTCCATACTCTTTACGTAGTCCAATGAACTGGACGAGACAACACTTTCGGTAATTTCGTATATTTGTCCCCTTTCGCCGCATTAATTTGCACTTGCGTAAGAAAAATACTATTTGTAAAATCTGTCCCGCGAATATCTGCATCTCGCAAATCTGCTCCGATGAGATCCGCTCCCCTTAAATTTGCATCTCGTAAATTAGCCGCAATAAGATAAGCTCCTCTTAAATTTGCTCCTTGTAAATCCCTCTTTTTAAGGTTAGCTCCCATAAGATCTGCTCCGCGGTGACTGATTCGTTTTTTACGTGCAACATTCATTTCCTTCCATACTAATTCACTCGTCTCTAAAAGGAGAATGTTCACTTCTGCACGGTGTAATGGCACATTTACTTCCATTAACTCATCTGAACTTAAATTAGAAAGACGCTCTGTCTCTTCAATTGCTTCCTTCAGCTCTTTATGAATTGTCTGCGTCGCCTTTAATAGAATAGCTTCCTTCAAATACCAAAGCATTTCATGAAGCTGATGCATAACCGGAAAAGCATCATACATTTCTCTCGCATGCTCGGCATCTGTCCGCCAATCAATTCCTTTAAACGTAACTTGAGAAATCTTTTGTCCAGCACCGAAACATTCAAATACTGTACAACCTTTATAGCCTTTTCCTCTAAGATCTCTATGTATACTACATTTATAATCTGATTGTAGATTTGTACAAGGTTTACCACCATCTTTATTCACCGCAAAATCTACTGATGCTGCAAACGGTAATGCTACACAACATAATCCAAAACATTTTTCACAATCCGCTTTTAAACTATTGTAATTTACATCCTCTTCTACACGAAAATAGTCGTTATGATTAGTCAAAATATATACCCCCTGTTGTCTTTTGACTATTTCATAATATTCCAACTGCACTAAATAATCAATTTTAAAACAAATGGACCTATTTCATTTCAAACAACAACATAATCCGTCTATTTCTTTTCATTTAAAAAGGACACCCACTACAATATTAATTATAATTAAATTAAGAACTTTCAAATAACGAGGAGGATTACGATGGCATTAGAAATGAAAACAAACTGTCAAATTTGCGACCATTCCCTTCAGCCTGATTCTGAAGCATACATATGCGTGTATGAATGTACATTTTGTGCACCATGTACAGAGGAAAGACAAAACGTTTGCCCAAATTGTGGCGGCGAGTTAGTACGTAGACCGAAGAAGAAATAGAAAAAAGCAAAGCGATATCGCTTTGCTTTTTTCTGTTTCTGGGGTATATAGAAATTCTACCAATCACAAATTAAACATTTAAAAACTTAACACAAACAGGCTCTGGTACAACAACATCAGATTGTAACAGTGTTAACTTCCCTGTCGTTTCATTTCTTGAAAATAGCACAAGATTATGTGACTTTTCATTTGTAGCAATAAGAAATTTTCCAGTAGGATCTAACACAAAGTCCCTCGGCCAATTTCCTTCTGTAGATGTATGTGCAACAAATGTAAGTTCACCTGAGTTTTGATTTACACTGAAAACAGCGATACTATTATACCCACGATTCGCCGCATATACAAAACGGCCATCAGAAGAAATATGAATAGCACTTCCTTGACTATTTCCATCAAATTCTTTTGGAACTGTAGAAATATACTGCAACTCTGTAAAGGATCCTTCTTCCGGATAATATGTTAACACAATGACTTCCGAACTAAGTTCAGTCATCACATAAGCGTACTTTCCATTTGGATGAAAAGCAATATGTCTCGGACCGCTTCCTGGGTTCACAGACAAGCTATTCACTTCTTTTAATGTACTATCTTTTATTCCATATGTAATTATTTTATCAATCCCTAAATCAACACCTACCACATATTTTTCATCAGGAGTATATCCCGCGTAATGTGCATGTGGTTTTTCTTGTCTTTCTTTATTTGGACCTGAACCTTCATGTGCCATAATAGATGAAGCAGGATTTACAGTTCCATTTTCTTCATCTACTTCAAAAGACTCAATCGTTCCTTTATGGTAATTCGCTGTAACTACCGTTTGATTTCCACTATCCACACTAATATGACAAGGAGAAGCCCCTTCTACTACTTGTCTATTTTGTTCCTCTAGCTCTCCAGTATGACTATTAATCAAATAAGCAGCTACACCACCAGCTTCTCCTTCTTTTACAACAGAATAGAGATATTGATTATTTTTGCTAATCGTTACATATGTAGGGTTATCCAGCTTAGCCGCAAGTGTTACATTACTAACTTTTTGCGCTTCCGTATGTAAAGTAAAAGTATATATTCCTTCACTATTTTCTTTCGTGTAAGTTCCAACATATCCAATAAACTCTTTGTTATCCGTCATTTTCATAACCCTCTCCCTATAGTTTTTGTTCATCACACTTCTTACTAAGCAACCTAAAACTATTATTCATTGAAAGAATATCCTAAAAAATCGGAGTACCTCTTTATACGCTACCATATTTTTCTGCCAAATAGCCTCTAAACCCACTTTTTCTGAAAAGCTGCTATACTTTCATATTCTTCTTCCAAGTGACGGGCCAAACGAATATAGATCGGTGTTAAATCTTTATATTTCTCCACACTTTCCATGTTTGGCTCATGATAAAAATTGGCACCTACCATATTAGAAACTACATGTAATGTATCTACTTCACCTAAGCTATATAAACCGAGGATTGCCGCTCCTAGGCAAGAGCTTTCGAAACTTTCAGGAACGTATACGTCTTGATGAAAAATATCTGCCATCATCTGTCTCCAAAGTTCTGACCTTGCAAAACCACCTGTCGCTTGAATTTTTTTCGGTTCGCCAATTAGTTCTTTTAACGCAAGAAGAACTGTATACAAGTTATAAATGATTCCCTCTAAAACAGCACGTATAAGATGCTCTTTCTTATGATGTAGTCCAAGCCCAAAGAAAGATCCCCGCGCATTTGCATTCCATAAAGGAGCTCTTTCGCCTGCTAAATACGGATGAAATAATAAACCATCAGATCCAGGATTCACTTTTGCCGCTATTTCCGTAAGCACTTCATATGGAACTTTTCCTAAACGCTTCCCATGCTCAACTTCTAACGTACATAATTGGTCGCGAACCCACCTAAAAATCATACCACCATTATTAACCGGTCCACCAATTACCCAAAGATCCTCAGTTAACGCATAACAAAAAGTCCTACCTTTCGGATCCGTTACAGGATGATTTGTTACAACTCGCACTGCACCGCTCGTACCAATTGTAATAGCAACTACTCCAGGTTCTATTGCATTTACACCTAAATTCGATAGTACCCCATCACTCGCACCGATTATAAAAGGAGTAGTAACAAGTACATTCATCTCTCTTGCAAGTTCTTCATTTATCCCTATTAAACTGTGCGTCGTTGGAACAACTGTAGATAGCTTTTTATCGGTAATTCCTGCGACACGAAGAGCTGCCTCATCCCATTTTAAAAATTTCAAATTGAACATTCCTGTTGCTGATGCAATAGAATAATCAATTACATATTCCTTAAATAACTTATAGAAAACATACTCTTTAATAGAGATGAATTTATAGCTTTTTGCAAACAACTCATCATGTTCATTCTTAAGCCAAACTAATTTCGAAAGTGGTGACATAGGATGGATTGGTGTTCCAGTACGAAGGTAAATTTCATGACCATTCATATCATTCTTTATTTTTTCTGCCCAGCTTGCGCTTCTATTATCTGCCCAAGTGATACATCTCGTTAACGGCTTCCCTGCTTCGTCTACAGCAATGACACTATGCATTGCCGAACTAAAAGAAACA
This sequence comes from Bacillus sp. FSL E2-0195, assembly GCF_038003645.1. Classification (NCBI taxonomy): domain Bacteria; kingdom Bacillati; phylum Bacillota; class Bacilli; order Caryophanales; family Bacillaceae; genus Bacillus; species Bacillus sp. FSL E2-0195. Next base: position 3,279,264 of record NZ_JBBOPN010000001.1, read on the forward strand.
CAAAGAATATCAACTGGCTGCACATTACTTGATTGTATAGTTTCTTTAATCGTATGTATGACCGCTTGAAAAATCTCTTCTGGATCTTGTTCTGCTGTTTCTGGTGCGGGAGAATATAAAGGATATTCAATCCCATGACTTGCAATAACTGATCCATCAATCGAAAACAAAACTGATTTTGTACTAGTTGTCCCAATATCTACACCAATCATATATTTCGAGCTCACTATGTAACCCCTTTCAAATTATTCCTATAACAAAAGAGCACCATGATGTATACAAAAAAGACGCTCCCTTATGAGAGCTACGTTTTAATAAACTTCTCTCTCATAAGGAGGTCCTTTTCATAACTATAGTGCTATTTTGAAAAGTGAAATCTTCATTTCATTATAACTTAGGCGCTTTCGCCCAATCCGCAGCAAACTTTTCAATACCTTGATCTGTTAATGGGTGCATAGCAAGTTGTTCAATGACTTTATAAGGAATTGTTGCAATGTGAGCACCTGCCATCGCTACACGAGTGACATGGTCTGGGTGTCTGACAGAAGCCGCAATAATTTGTGTATCTAATTGATGAACATCGAATAATTCAGCAATTTTGGCAACTAATAATACGCCATCTTCAGAAATATCATCTAAGCGTCCTAAAAATGGAGAGACGTACGTTGCACCTGCTCGAGCAGCTAAAAGAGCTTGGTTCACAGTGAAAATAAGTGTAACGTTCGTTTTCACACCTTTTTCAGTAAGGTAGCGGCAAGCTTCTAATCCTGCTAGTGTCATCGGAAGTTTTATCGTGATGTTTTTATCACCACCGTTAATTTTAATTAGTTCTTCTGCTTGAGAGATCATTTCTTCAGCTGCAACAACATCTGGAGTTACTTCTGCCGAAACAGATTCAACGTTAGGTACTGCCTGACAAATTTCTGCAATACGGTCTTCAAACTTAATGCCCTCTTTCGCTACTAAAGAAGGATTCGTTGTAACGCCAGCTAAAACCCCTAGTTTATATGCCTTTTTTATGTCCTCAAGATTTGCAGTATCAATAAAAAACTTCATGATTCATTCCCTCCATTTTTTAAACGCTAACGAGTTATAATTTTAAAATTTTTATTTCTTTTCTACTGCATGTCCGCCAAATTCATTGCGCAGTGCTGCTACAACTTTTCCTGTAAATGTGTCATTGTCTAATGAGCGGTAGCGCATTAATAGAGACATTGCGATAACAGGAGTTGCTGTTTGAAGGTCTAATGCTGTTTCTACTGTCCATTTTCCTTCACCAGAAGAATGCATAACGCCCTTAATTTCATCCAGTTTTGCATCTTTAGAAAATGCATTTTCAGTTAATTCCATTAACCATGAACGAATGACTGAACCGTTGTTCCATACTCTTGATACTTTTTCATAATCGTAGTCAAATTCACTCTTCTCTAAAACCTCAAATCCTTCACCAATGGCAGCCATCATTCCGTATTCAATTCCGTTGTGAATCATTTTTAAAAAGTGACCACTACCAGCTTTTCCTGCATATAAGAATCCATTTTCTACAGCTGTATCTCGGAAAATAGGTTCAACGATGTCCCAAGCTTCTTGATCTCCCCCGATCATGTAACAAGCACCATTACGAGCACCTTCCATTCCGCCAGAAGTTCCTGCATCCATAAAGTGAATGCCATCTGTCTTTAGTTGCTCATATCGGCGAATAGACTCTTTATAATGTGAATTCCCAGCTTCAATTAAAATATCTCCTTTTGATAACAGCGGTGTAACCTCATTAATAACAGAATCAACAACAGCGTGCGGAACCATAACCCATAGAATTCTTGGTGATTCTAATGATTGAACAAGTTCGTTTAAACTAGACGTACCTGTAGCCCCATACGCTTTCATTTCTTCCACTGCACTCGTATTTAAATCGAATGCAGCTACTTCATGTTTATGATCAATTAAATTCTTCCCTAAATTTAATCCCATTTTACCTAAACCAATTAATCCTACTCTCATAATACAATTCCTCCTTGAATTACCTTTCATCATAAATACATGTTAATAAAATGATGAATATCTTTTGTCATATTGCTTTACTTATAAGAATGTACTTATTTTTTCAATCCCTCATCTAACCACCATTTAAATTCACTTTCTTGTAATAGAGCATGAGCAGCATCCGGACCATACGAGCCAGACTCATATTCATGAAGAGGTAACAAGTTTTCTTCGAACGCTTCAAGGATTGGCTGCACCCATTCCCATGACAATTCAACCTCTCTCCAGTGTGCAAAGAATGTAGAATCTCCACATACAGCATCATAGATAAGCCTTTCGTAGGCTTCAGGTATTCCCACTCCTGTTTGCTCACAAGTAAAATGAATACGGATCGGTTCTAGCTCTCCATTGTTCAATGGATTTTTACTATTTAATTGGAGTGAAACATTTTCATTTGGGCTAATTTCAATGATTAACAAATTAGGCTCTGCATTTGGATTACTATCTTGATATTGCTGTTTTAATGTATTTTTAAACTCAATTACAATACGAGTAGACTTTTCTTTCATTCTTTTTCCTGTTCGTATGTAAAAAGGAACATCAGTCCAAAATGGGTTATCAATCCATAAGCGAGCCGCAACATATGTATCTGTTTGAGAAGAAGGATTTACTCCTGGTTCCTCTCTATACGCTACAACTTGTTGTCCTTTTATCTCTCCTGAAGCATACTGTCCGCGAATGATATGGTTCTGAACGTCTTCTTTTTTCACTTTACGAAGAGTTTCCATTACCTTTCGTTTTTCCTCACGAATTTCACATGCATTTATCTTTTCCGGCAGATTCATAGCAGTCATCATTAATATTTGCAACATATGATTTTGAACCATATCGCGAATGGCTCCTGCATGATCATAATATGCTGCCCTTTCTTCTACCCCAACCGTTTCACTAGCTGTTATTTGTACATTCGCTATATGTTCTTTATTCCAAATCGATTGGAGAACAGGATTTGCAAATTCAAGTGCTTCAATGTTTTGAATCATCGGTTTACCTAAATAATGATCAATACGGTATATTTCGTCTTCTTCAAACGTTCGACTAAGCTTATCATTCAGCTCTCGGGCAGATGTAAGATCATGACCAAACGGTTTCTCAATCATCAGGCGCTTCCATCCATCCGTTCCATCGAGTCCACTTTCCTTAATATTTAAAGCAATGGTCTCAAAGAAGTCAGGAGTAACTGAAAGGTAGAACATTCTATTCCCTTGTATATTTTGTTCTTCTTCCCTTTCACGAACTACTTGTAATAACCTTTTATAATCTTCTGGCTTATTCACATCTAAGGGACAATAACGAAAATACTCTAAAAAATCTTCTATTTTCGGAGTACCTTCATCTTTGCGACGAGAAAAAGTGTCTATGGATTCTTTTACTCTTTTTTGAAAATCTAAATGAGATACTTCACGTCTTCCAAGCCCAATAACGGATATTGGCTTTGGAATCTTTTGATCTCTATATAAGTTATATAGCGCGGGGTAAATTTTTCTTTTAGCTAAATCTCCTGTTGCTCCAAATAAAACAAAGGTCATTGATTCCAATTTCAGTCCCCCTCGTGATGTATAGTCATTGTCACCTTAGTAAAAATGCATTGTACAGAAGCTACTATTATTTTTGATCCAACCTTACTTCTTAACTTCTAATTTTTTATATTTGTCGCTTTCTAATTGTCCCCAATATTAATAGTGGCAATTCAAAGCATTTTTACCACATGCTACTTACTTATTTTAACTTATATAAAATAACTTAATTACTTTTAGTAATTTAATTACGTTACGTCTATCATATTAACTACATAGATTATAATCGTCAAGAAAAGTGTCTCGAATTAAAAATTTTAATTCCGTAACATCTTATTAGAAATATGTTCATGAACTGAATAATAAAAAGGCAAGACCGAACATATTCTTGTTCGATTTTGCCTTTTTACTATTGTTTCAAATGATTTTTAACTGCCCTTATAACTAATTCATGATCCTCTTCTGGTGGTAATCCTGAAACTGTTATCATTCCAATAACTCCTACATCTTTTATTTGGACAGGAACACAGCCACCAAACGCAGCATAATCCGACCTATCTAAAAGATACTTTTCATTATATGGAACGCCCGTTATTTCACTTTGTATCTGCATATAATACGAGCTATGATTATGCAAAGAAACAACTCGTTTTTTACGCTCAATCCATTGCGTATTTTCCGCAGTTGTCCCTGTCATCTTGAAATGAAATAGTTGCACACCATTTTTCGCTATATCAACAGCAATCAATTTCCCTTCTTGCCTCGCCGTTTCAACGATAAATAAACCTATTTGCAGTGCATCTTCATTTGTAAAAGAGGAAAATTGAAGTGTTTCCTCCTCTATTAAAATTTGCTTACTTATTTCATTCAAATTTGAAGCGCTCATATGTTTATCCCCCTTACTCACTTTATGCCACATTGATATTTTTGAATTTCTGTGACTCTATCGTACGGCCTTTCCATATAACTAATACCGTAAAGCGTATTCTTTTCTTCTTGGTGCTATTATGAATTATATTTAACGCCTTAAAAAAGTATGTCCTTTCGTACTAAACATCTCGTATAGAAGTTTTCTTCCGGATATTTCTTACAAGCATAAAAAAACCAGTTACTTAGGCAACTGGTTCGCTAACAATTTCATATGGGATATCCATTCAACCAAACTAATGCTTGTTCATAATCATCAAAAAATTTCACAGATTCTTTTGTATTGGACTGTTGTAAATAATTCAGTATCTCCCCTTCTTCAAAGAGAAAAGCAATTGCCTTACTGTGATTCAAAATCGTTTCATTGAAAAACTTATCTTTCCATGCTTTTTGAACAGAAAAATGATCTGGCGTGTACCCTTTTCTATCTACCAGCAATTTGTATTTCCGACCCTCGGAAATGAATTGCTGACAAACCTGCTCGAAGCCATTAAACCATTCATAAACATCATCTGTTTTAATCTTGCCAATAAGATGGGTAACAATTATATCTCCTGAAACTGTTGTGCTTATATTCAGCTTACTCAACTTGGAATCATCTCCCTTAGTTACAATTATGCGGAAATATCTCATAAAATCAATAAGATAAAATTGTTACGCATTAAAAAAGGACAAACTCTCCAAACGGAGAAGTCTGTCCCAAAATCGTTCTATTTTATTTTGCATTAGAACTAACAATCGTGAATTAGAATAATGATTTAATACTTGCTAAAACAGTAAGTACACCTACAATAATAACAAATACGTTACTCATTTTCCCTTTGTATTTAGCTAGTACTGGTACTTTATTGATTGCATACATCGGTAATAGACATAAGATAGCAGCAACTAATGGACCGCTTAGAGAATCAATAAGTCCAAGAATACTTGGATTTGTATAAGCAACAAACCAGCATGACAATACAACAAAAGTAAGGACGATTGTCTTAATTGTTTTTTCTTCAATAACTTTCCCACGTGATTTACCGAACTTAATAATCATGTCACGCATTACTTCAAATGCTCCGATATAATGGCCAAGGAAAGATTTTGTAATAGCCACAAAAGCAATGATTGGAGCTGCAATCGTGATTACAGGTGAATTAAGCTCATTAGCAAGATATGAAAGGATTGATAAGTTTTGCTCTTTTGCCATTTTTAAATCCTCTGGAGTCAAGCTTAATGTACTACTCCAAACGAAGAACATAACTACAGCGAATGTCATGATATAACAAACTTTTTGTATTTGCGCACATTTAGCATCAGTAGCTTCTATTCCATACGTAGCTCTCTGTTTTACAACAAATGATGAAATCATAGGTGAATGATTAAATGAGAATACGATGATTGGTAGAATCAACAGTATCGTTCCAAAATATCCTGTTCCTGTTGAAGCAGTAGAAACAGTTGAAAAGCTAAGAATTGACGTATTCCACTGTGGAATTAAAAATATTGCGATAAAAAGTAGAGAAGCTATGAAAGGATACACTAGCATACTCATGATCTTTACAGTAATATCTTGACCAAAATTCAGTATAGCGATAAGACCAAGAACTAATACAAGTGATAAAATAGCCCTTGGAGGCTCTGGCATGTGCAATTGATGCACGATAAAACTACTTGCAGTATTTGTAAGCGCAACCGAATACATTAGCACGATTGTATAAATTGAACCGAAATATACGATGTTAAAAATGATACTTGCTTTATTTCCGAAATACTCTCTAATTGTACCTGTGATCCCCTCATCAGCAGAATTAGAAGCGTATATCATTTTAGCAAGTGCCCTATGTGAGTAATACATAACTGGATATGCAAGCAATGTAATTAGTAGTAATGATAATAAACCACCTGAACCTGCATTAATCGGTAAAAAGAGCACCCCTGCTCCAATTGCAGTTCCAAATAGGCTCAATGCCCATGTAGTATCCTGCTTATGCCACTTTTTCGGATCTGCATATTGCTCATTTTCTAGTGCGATATTTTCAGCTTGAACTTCTATTTTCTTTGCAGTATTCCCGTTCATATAATAACTCCCCCTTGTATCCTATTCTTGCGTATCTCTTTATAGCTAACGAACATTCCCTTTTTTCGGAAAATAAATTCCTTACAAGTTGCCCCACATTGTATGTCCTTCATCATAATGAATCCAAATTGAAACATTCGCTAGTTAGCGTCCTAACATAAATGTTAGCGTTCACAAAAAAGTTTACTCGTACTATCCGCTCTTTATATAAAGACCGCTTAAGAGAACAATATTGAATAGACTTCATAAATACGTTGCAACATTTCTAATAACAGTGTGTTACTTTAATGGTTTCTCTTACTTACTTGTAACAGTAATTTTAGATAAACCGGCCTCTCTTCATTTATGAGGCATTTCTTTCTCAATTCTATACATCACTTTCATAACTTCGGCAGCATTTATGGTATTGATTACACAAGCCACTGAAGCACTTTACATACATTTCGCCTCTAATCACACGCCTTTCTTTCTATTAATCGCATTTTTTATATTTTCTCCAGAGATCATAAAATTTCTCTCGACGCCCTCATTATAACGTGTATATTTATAAAATTAATATTTTTATATTTCCAGAAATATTTAATGGATATAATTTTACATGGATAATAACTTACAGTTAGCATGCAACCCTTGTTCCTATCGCTTATAACGGAATTAATCAGCAAAAAACACAGTAAAATATTGTTTATTCAAGCTACTCATTTTAAAAATATTTATACTCTTCTTTATCTAAAAATTTTATTTTGACTTAAAAAAGATATTCTAATAAATAATTAACGTGGTTAAAAAGAAATTTCTTTTTAAATACATAAACCAATTTTTAGGTTATATATTATCAATATTGCATTCATATACATTTTTAGGGAAATACATATTTTAACTTGATGACAATAAGAGAACCGCTAACATTTTGCAAAAATCTTCGCTAAACGAAAAAATAAAATAAGCTGCCCATATGGACAGCTTATTTACATCATTATCATTGTTAGGAGTGGGCAAACGAATCACTTCAATGTCATCTTAATTTTAGTTTTTTCAACTCTTCTTCAGGGATATTTCTATGTTTGTATTGGATGGGTTTTATTTCATTTCCTTTTAGATGATATTATTGCTTATTGCACGATCCAACCTATTAAAAACGAATAATGTAATCTTTAAAACCCCTCATTAACTAGCTCTTTTATCAAGTTTAATTTTGCAGAGAGCTCAATAAACCATTCTTCATCCCCTGTTAATAATGCAAGGTCTATAAGATAAAGGATTTGCTCCTTATTTATTACCTTTGATTCAGGGAGTTTGTTAACATGTTTACTAAAGAGTAATATCGCTTCGTTCATTGTGTACTTGTCGTCACGTTTCACAATGCTAACTGTAACTACACCTTCCACTTCATCAAGTGATACAATGTAACCAACTATGAATTCACCCTCATTTGATATTCCACGAACCCAATCTCCCACTTTTAAAACATGATTATTATTTGACATCATACTTTTTCACCTGCTTATAAATATTTTTTGTAACGATAAAAAAGATATAAAAACCAATTTAAACTGTAATGTTTTTTATTACATTTATTTTTTAAGAACTCACGGCTACATAATAATTAAGCCGCTTAACGTTCTTGATTAATAAGATCAACAACTTCTTTCATTGTATAATTCTTTAAATATTCACCTAGATGTTCTTCCGCACCTAAGAAAATAGCAAAAAGAACTTTCCGCATGTTCGAACCTACAATACACTGATCATTTGATTCTGGACACTTCGGCTGCAATGCCCCTTCAGAGGTTATTTGATACATATTCCAAAGATTAATTTCACTTAAATCACGGGCAAAAATAAAACCTCCACCCGTTCCCTCTTTTGATTGTATAAACTTATGTTTTTTTAACAAACTTAGCACTTTGCGAATGCGTACTGGATGAACACCTGCACTTTCGGAAATAGCATTACTTGTTGACATCCGATCTGGCTGTAAAGCTAAATAAGTTAAACTGTGAATGGCCAAGGTAAAGTCGCTGTTCATTGTTGTCCTCCTACGATAAAAAATATGATTTCTCGTTTAGTAACATACTGTAGCCATAAATATTACAGATAGGTTAGTCAAACGTTAAAATATATAAGAAGCATGCTTAGCATGAAAAAATAAATTCCTTTATATTCTATCAGAACTCCCCTATATCTCCTAACTTCATTTAGCTTTTTAAGTTGCAAATAAATTTAAACAGTCCACTGTTTCTTAACTTGTTCTTCTGCCAATTGTTTAATTTTTGTCCAAATCGTATCTTTACTCACAATAACATTTGTGTGATAGTTTCTATCTTTATAATTAACTGTAACACATACTTCAATCACTTCTGTTTCCTCCTTTCAAAATATTACTTATTAATTAGCCATTTTTTGCAATTCTATATTCAAAAATGTTCGAACGCTACGCGGTAAAAATTTGCGAATTTCTTCCTCATTAAAACCAACCTGTAATCTTTTTTCATCCAGCATAATTGGACGACGTAACATTTGAGGATACTCAATTATTAATTTATAAAACTCATTAAGCGAAAGCGCCTCAATATTTATATTTAATTCCTGAAAAGTTTTAGATCTAGTTGAAATAATTTCAGTAGCACCATCTTCAGTTAAACGAAGAATGGATTTAAGTTCATCGACTGTAAGAGAATTGGATACGATATTTTTTTCGGTATAATCAATTTGATGTTCTTCAAGCCATGCTTTTGCTTTTCGGCATGAACTACAGCTTGCTGTCGTATATAAAATCACCATATTTTACACACTCCTTTACTTTTTAAATTATTATATAGATTATTGAAATGTATTAAAAAAAATTACAGTTCAGAATGAAATACACGTTTTATTATTCATTCGAGAATATTTAATTTATCTGTTTTTCACAAAAAATAGCAACTCACTTCTAAAACTATACTGTAATTTTAAACTTTACAGTTCAATTAATCAACTGTTAAGTCTTGGATACATTCCATTAGCGGAACAAATCATTTTCTTTTGTACGAATGTCTCATAGTGTTACGGCTAACCACCTCTTTAAAGTACATTTTATCCCGCTATTTGAGTGCACCGCCTCAAAATTTGGCAAGAGCAAAAAAGTTAGGTCGAAGTCGGGCTCCCCTTAATAACCCAATTGGTAAGGTCTAATTATATTTCACTTTATTCATTTCATTCTTACATGTGCTACTATGAAATATAATTAGCATAATAAAAGCTACTGCACTGTAGGAGGAAATACGCGAACAAAAAAGCAAAGCGCCCACGCTTTGCTTCCTACAAAATCCCTTTTAACTTTTCACAAATTAACTTCGCTAAATATTCATAACCTTGTGGTCCGAAGTGTAAACCGTCCTTTTCATCATCTTCTACAAATCTCTTATAATCCTTTTCTTGAATCATTTCAGCGTACAAATTTAGAAAATGACTTCCTGTTTCTTTCGCCACTTCCTCAACCACATTTGCATATTGACCGAGTACTTCATTCGTTCTATTATGTTGCCTTGCTTCATCAACTGGTGCAGGACTAATAAGTAATACTTTTTCTGATGAAATCGCACTTACAATTTTCTCTAAATTTTCTTTGTAAGATTGTAATGGCACTGGATCAAATAACACCGAATCATTCGTACCAAGAAAAACTGTTACAAAGTCTGGTTTATGTGATAGTACATCATCTTCAACCCTATGTAACGCATCGAACGTATTATCGCCCGCCCCCCCGCATTTACCACCTTCCAATTTGGAAACATCTCTTGCAGACGCGGTGTTAACCTTGGCGTTCCATCAAAAAACGTTTCATCAGCTGTAATACTATCACCGAAGCATACTAACGTTTTCATAGAGCTAATTCTCCTTTCACGTACGAAATAACTTTCCTTCTACCGCCTTAATATATCTTTCAGCAGAACGTTCCACTGCCTCATTTGCATTCTCTTTCACTACTCCGTGAAAAGCATTATATAAACGATTAAACTGTAATGGCTTCACTCGATTCGCCATTTCCTCCACTTTTCTCGCTGGCAATGGAATTAAGTTTGGATAGCTGTACATGAAACTCACCCACTGCTGATCCGCTACGACTTGAATAATATCACCTGTTAATAAAATACCTTTCCCATCATTTCCTTCTTCCCAATGTAATACAGAACCGCCGCTAAAATGTCCTCCGAGACGATGAATAGTAATTCCGTCCGCTAATTGTAAAGACTCACCAGACCAATAAATAATACGACTACTCGGGCGTACTACCCACTCTTTATCGTCTTCATGTATATAAATTGGTACATCAAACGTTTCTGCCCATTCTACTTGTATCGAATAATAATGAGGATGAGATAGTGCAATCGCATCTAACCCGCCCCACTCTTTTATCTTCCCAATTGTCGTTTCATCTAAATAAGTAATACAATCCCATAATAAACGATAGGAATCTGTTTTTATGACAAATGCTGTTTGACCGATCGCAAATTTAGGTTTTGTCGTAATGCTATAAAGTCTATGCTCTTCTTCTATTATTTCATTTTTATACGTATCACCCGTTCGCAAGTTTTCTAAAGTCGTCCAAGACTGCCCTTTCGGATTCACATATTGTCTCTCCTCATCACAAATAACACAACTTACTGGTTCTTCCACACTCGCTGCATACTGTACGCCGCACGTTGTACAAACGAAATTTTTCATAATAATTCCCCCTATCCATATATTTTTATTAAGCTGATTTTTGTTGATAATGATCTATTTTTTTATTTTCAATTAATAAACCTATTAGAGTTAGTAAGTAGACAGCTGTAACTGACAATGGAATTAAAGTAAATCCATTGTCAGCAAAAAGAATCCCGCAAACTGACGTTACGAATACGGTCCCTACTGACAGTAAACCATAACTTTTACTTTCATAAATCCATACGTACGGTACAAAATGAACACCTATTAACATCGCTACTACAAAAGGTAACCACTCTGGAAATTGAAAATAGGCAAGTAACACAAACGGAATATTTAATACATTTATCCCGCCAATTACTCCTGCTAAAGTCCCGAGCGGATTTCCTTTCGCAAACATATCAATTTTTAATATGGCAGCTATCATTAGGCCGCAAGGAAACACACACCCCATACCAATTAAATACACCCACACAACTTGCTTTTCTGAAAGAAGAACACCCGTTATACTCGCTACAACCCAAAATAAAATACCAGCTATTATAACTGGAAATCCTTTTTTCGTTCTTTGTGCTAAATCTCGTTTTGCTTCTGCTATGTTCATTTCACTATCTCCCCCAAACTATTTGTACTATAAAGCCGGCTCAATTTCGCCCATCCAATAACGCCAAGCTATTAAGTAATCTTCTAAATCTTTCGGGTGGTGTCTTACACATGTATCTATACGCAAATATAATCCTATTACTATTTCTTCGTATAAATCTCGTTCTGTTTTATGAAATACACATTGCTTCATCACATAATCAATCGTTTCTTTCGTTACATCTTCCGGAGTTGAACAGAACGCGTAAATTAAATCATATAAAGGATCTCCTAAAATAGGTAACGGATCAATTACCCCATGTAACCTATTCTGCCGAAATATAAAATTATGAAATCCGAAATCACCATGTAATAAAAATGGCTGATTTACTCCGGCGTCCCTATTTGCTAGTTTAAGAACAATTCTATAATCTTCCTCACTTATGTAACGTCTTACATTTTCATAAGCTTCCATCACATTTGCCGTTAAAAATTCATTCCAAGATTGAACCGGACTTTCTTTCCATCCCCAGCCTTCTGCCCCTGAACCATTTTATACTTATTGATAACTTCTTTTACAAGTGTACGAAGCGTACTTCGTTTATATCCTTGTTTACACAAAGTATTACCTTCAAGGAAAGAATACACGAAATATGTATGTAAAGGTTCCTTATACAAAAGCTTTGAAAATAAACTATTCTCCTCATAAAATGAGAGAAAATTAGCTTCTTCACGTATTACTTCCGCTTCATTCAACTTTACTACATATTTTTCGTCCAACAAATATACAGTACTTGTCGTTCCTCCGTTCAACGCTTTTACGCTATTTGGATCATGTGAAATAACTTTCTCCTTAACTAGTTGTGCAGCAATTATTGAAATGTCCATTCTCTCACCCTTTAATTCCGAAGATTCCCCCAATTCAAAAGACAACTTTACTATTATTTGACAATCGCAAGAGAATCCCTTCTAACATCTTAATATTGCAGAAATTAATTTTCATTTTATCAAAACGGCTTCCTTCAAGATTTCATCATATAATTCATTCCATTTATAATGATACGCTGCACTCTCTTCTACTCTAACAAACATCCTTTTATCGGATTCATACTCACCGTCAAACTTATGCACTTCATTAATCTCCATCCGGTAGAACGGCTGATACCCTACTTTGGGATACGGACTATTTTCATTCCAATTTGGATTATCACTATGGTCAACGATAATATATCCAAATAAAGTACATTCTCCTTTTACATAACCTTCTTCCCACGCTTCTCTTTTAAAACATTCTTCTGGTAGTTCCCCTTCTTCTATATGCCCACCAGGAAAGTCCCAACCACGCTGCTCATGGTCTATCAGTAAAACCTTATTATTATGAAAACAAAAACCGTGAACACTCGTGATTCTTTCGTATTCTGGCAATATACAATCTTTTTTCCACGTTAACCTCACTTTTGATTCCCCATAATTTGCGCATATAGTTACCATTTCCCTCACTCCAAATGCTCTTCATTTAATCTAATAATCTCTATTGCACGATCTCTTTCTTTTAACTTACGAGCCAAACTTTCTACACCAAATACTTCTGTAAATGTGTGGCTTCCTACAATCAAATTGATGCCTTTAAATTTCGCATGTTGCACTGTATATAATGTTTTTTCTCCCGTTATGTACGTATCACAACCTTTTTCTAGCGCACGCTCAATAAGGTTTGTATTGTTTCCTGCACCTGTTAATATCGCAATCCGTTTTACTGGCCTGTCATGATTTTTCCAGCTCTTCACTTTCTCTTCCATTCTCTCTTCAAGTTTTTCAACTAAATTTGAAAACGGAATCACTTCTTTATATTCTCCTATTCCCGGTAGCTCTTCTTCCTCATACGTGGAATATTCCAGTATTGTATCTATCCCAATTTCATTAAATAACGACGTACACGTGCCAAACTTTACAAAATCTAACGGCAAATGAATCCAAAAATGATTCATTTCATATTCTTTTAATTTCTCAATACAAGCCTCTTCCATACCGAATAGAAAACTCCACGGTGCATGATGTGTAACTATCATATCGACACCATTTCTATACGCTTCTTCAATTGTTTCTAGCGTCAAATTTGTCGTGTAACCTATTTTGTGAAATTCCTCTTTACTAATGTGAGTGAAGCCATACTCGTCATCACCGTATTTATTAAGATGCTCTTCAAAAAGTGATGTAATATGTTCTTTGAACTGCGTTATATTCATTTTCATTTCTCCTTTCATTTACTTTTATATTTCAAAAATAAGGAAATACTATTTAACGACGTTACATACATATAGGAGGACAATATGAAACCTGAATTTTTAAAAGCTATACATGAAGCGATTGGAAATGTTGAGCATATTCATATAGAAGAAAGTGGTGCAGATAGTTTAATTATTCATCACGATGATGCACAGCAATTAAAACAAGTTGCTGAAACGTTAGAAAACAATAATTTCCGCTCTACTATTAGAACAGCTGGGGATGCTTCGTATATTGAAGTGTTGAACAGGTAAGAAGAAGTCCAGTTTATATACTGGGCTTCATTCTTTTATATTGAAATTTCAAACTCTTTTACATACACCGCTGTTCCAGCAATATCAATTTGTAAGTTATCATTTTCTACATCTTTCGTTACATAAACCGTTACACGACCATCTTTATTTATTTCCTGTCCTTGCTCAACGATTAACTCCAATTCACGGTCAAAATCTTTCTCCAAATACGTCGCATAATACGCTCCCATTACCCCTGAAGCTGTTCCTGTCACTGGATCTTCAATCATTCCAGAATAAGGTGATGAAAAATGACGACCGTGCATTTGCACCTGTTCATCATAAGTTTCTAGACAAACTGGATGGATAGAAGCCTTAGGTATTTCTTTTAATACCGATGGAAACGCCTCATTTTTAGGTTTCATTCTTTCACATGCATCTAGATTTTTAATCGGTACAATTACAGTCCAGTTCCCCGTACTTCCATATACAATTGGTACACTTGCATCTAAATCAGTTACTTCTAACCCGATACTATGAGCTAATTCTTCTTTTGAACCTGCAAAATCTTTAAACTGAGGTGCTGCCTGCCTCATTTTAATAAAGGTTTCTCCATTTTCATTTGCACCTATTTGTATTGGTAAAATACCTGCCTTCGTCTCAATCGTAAGGTTTGTTTTTTCTTCTAATAAACCTCTTTCACGCAAGGCATATATAGTTCCAACTGTCCCATGACCACATAAATCCATTTCAAACCCTGGTGTAAAATAGCGCATTCTTATATCTGCTACTTCTGAAGAAAGAACGAAAGATGTTTCGTTAAATCCAACTTTTTCAGCAATACGCTGCATGTCCTCTTCCGTTAATCCATCCGCCTCTAATACAATACCTGCTGGATTTCCCATATTTGGTTTATTCGTAAATGCGTCGTAATGAAATACGTTTATAGTCTTCATTTTTTATCCCCTTATTTGTTCGTTTCATTATTTTTATAATAAATAAGAAAATCTACCCACTTACCATTCCCCATAGAAAATGCCTCTCTCGTACATTCAAATGAAAAACCAGCTCTTTCTGCAAGACGAATAGATGGCTCATTATCGATATGTATATGTAATTCGATTCTATGAAATTGAAGGCCATTAAAAAATAACGGCAGCGCAGCTATTACACTTTCTGCTCCGTATCCATTTTTCCAATGTTGATTATGAATAGAGTAACCCATCATCGCCCATTGATAGTCCATACGTAAAATTTTTATAAGTTCTAACTTTCCAATATTGGCGCCATCTTCTTTCTGAAAAATACCTAGAACGTACATTTCATCCCGTCTTGCCGCCTCATCAAATCCTCTTATCCATTCCGTAAACCATTCTTTCGTTGAAGACGACATGTCATGATAGCCATCATCGTATTTATATTGAGATGGTAACCTCTTATTGAATCCATCTAACCAACTTTCATAATCCTCTTTTTGAAATGGACGAATAATCAGTCTCTCTGTCTCTACTTGTAATAGTGGCAGCTTCATTTATATCTCTTCCTTTAATTGTTAATTGAATATTCTTTATTATCTTACACAAAATACAAAATCTAGTAAATCATTATGTTTTTTATAAACAAAAATCCAGTTATGCTTTTTACATAACTGGATTCTTCATTATTTAATAACCTTTTATTTCACAAGAAAAACATCCCTTAATTCCCTCTTCAACACTTTCCCTAAAGCGTTTTTCGGTAATTCGTCCATAAATACAACTTCTGGTATTTTATAGCTTGCTAGTTTTTCTTTACAATGCTGAATAATCTCTTCTTCTGTTAAAGACGTTTGAATGTCCTTTACAATGTAAGCTGTTGGAACCTCCCCCCAAAAGTCATTTGGAATCCCAACTACTGCAACTTCTAAAACGCCATTTATTTCATGAATTACATCTTCTACTTGATCTGGATATACGTTGTCACCACCGCGTACGATAACGTCTTTATATCTTCCCATAATATGTAGAAATCCATCATCATCTATCATACCGGCATCACCCATGTTAAACCAATTATCTTTTACTACCTTCTTTGTTGCCTCTTCATTATTCCAATATCCTTTAAACATGTACGGACTTTTCACGTGAATCTCTCCAACTTTATTTGTTGTTAGCTCATCACCTGTTTCTGGATGAACAATTTTCAGCTCTACATGTTTCAAAGTTTTCCCTACAGAAGACATTTTTTCTTTTCCCATATTTGGATGCCAAGAAGTTACTACCCAACCTTCTGTACTCCCATAACCTTGCACCATATAAATGCCTTTTTCCATATATTTTTGAATGAGTGTTTCTGGCACCTTTGTACCACCACTTTGCGCTACTTTAAAGGCCGAAATGTTGCGCTCTTTTTTATCTAATTCATCAAGCATGTAACTATAAACAGCTGGGAACGCAAGCATCGTAGTAATTTTCTCTTCTTCAATCTTATCCCAAATAAGAGTAGGATTCGAATCAGCTAAAAAGACCATCGTAACGCCATGATAAATACAATTTAAAATAGAAAGCACGCCACTCATATGAAACAATGGGTGCACTGATAAAAAGCGTTCACCTGCTGGAATTTCTCTTTGCCCCGCAATTTCAGTAAAATAATGGTGTAAGTTTTTATGACCAATTACACATGCTTTTGCCTGTCCAGTCGTTCCTGAAGTAAATAAGTAAATGGCATCATCATCTTCATGAACTTCCACATTCGGCTCTGTTATTGGCTGTTCCTTTAATTTTAATTCAAATGAGCCAAATCCTTCTTTTGTCGTCTCAATTACATAAGGAATTTCTTTAACTCCATTAATCTTTAATACAACTTCACTAAATTCATCATCAATAACTAATACTTTTAATCTCGCTTCTTTTACAATCAATTCTAATTCATAAGCAGTAAGCTGATGATTAAGCGGAATAAATACCGCTCCAATTTTTAAGCTTGCCATCATAACGCTTGGAAACGGATGATTATTTTTGCATAGAATTCCTATACGATCCCCTCTTTCCATACCGGTATGTAACAAATAATGTGCAAGCTGATTTACTCGTTCATTATACTGCTGAAACGAATACCTTTTCTCTCCACCGATAAGCGCTTCCAAATTTGGTGACTGCATTGCTCTTTTTTGTAATAATTGTCGCATCGTTCTCAAGTAAAACTCCCCTTTATATGTGTTAGGGTTTTTATTTTATCAGATTAATTATTAATTTACTAAAGATTAAACTTAGTGAATTTAAATGAAGTGAATCTTTAGTCGATGTGAGGTGTTCATCCCCACTGATTATTAGTCCACACCTTACGGGCGGTTAATGCGGGATAAACAAAAATAGCCATCTACTTAACAAGTAAATGGCTATTTCTCCTTATATATTAGAAAACTCCTTATTCATCACATATTTCACATACTCAGGTGCACTTTTGTCAATCTCTTCATCACTGATTTCATATTCCGCACCATATAAATAAAATGATGGTATAAATTCCATTCCTGTATATAAGCTCGTAGCGTGGAATGGTTTCGTTAATTCATCCATTGTAATTCCGCTATTTTTATAGTCTTTTTCTAACCCACCTATAGAAATAGCTACACCAAATTCTTTCCCCTTCACTTTATCCCCTTTTGATCCGTAGGCAAATCCATATGTTAATACATCATCGAACCATTTTTTTAATAATGGTGGTGAACTGTACCAATAAAGCGGAAATTGAAATATATATCTGTCATGTTCTACTAATAGCTTTTGCTCTTCTTCAATATTAAACTCCCAATTTGGTGCCGCTTTATATAATTCATGCACCGTTATTTCATCCGAATGTTTCTCAAGTTCTTCGATCCATCTTTTATTAATTTTTGATTTTTCAATATCAGGGTGTGCTACAATTACAAGTGTTCTCATCATCTTCCATCCCCTTTTTAAATTATTCAATCCTTTACGTATTAGTATGAGTGAGTCACATATAATTGAAAAGTACGTACTTTAAAGTGCTATAGGAACCTTAAAGTACCTTTGGAGGTGTTATATGAATCAAAATGATAATTGCCCAATCGCAACGACACTCGACGTGATCGGTGGAAAATGGAAAATTCATATTTTATGTGTTTTGGCGGATGGAAAAATGCGAACAAATGAAATAAAACGAGAAATTCCAAACATTACACAAAAAGTTCTCACACAGCAACTTCGGCAACTTGAGGCTGATGGGATTATCCATCGTACTGTATATCAAGAAGTACCACCAAAGGTTGAGTACACAATAAGCGAACATGGAAAATCTTTAATGCAAATTATGGATGAACTATTTGAATGGGGAAAAGACCATCAGATCAAAAGATTACATGACTAAAAAAACTACCAAATTCTTTACATACTAGTGGGAATGGCACATCACTATCAAGCTAACAAAAAGACCCTAATAAGAAAACTTTCATTTTTATAATCCATTTAAACTTTAGCTTGATAGTGATACGGCAAGACCCTAATAAAGAAATGTATTAAACAAATTAAAAACAACAACACATACGACTAATGTTAATAAGAAAATTATAGTCGCTGAATTGCTTACTTAATTTTGAAATCTAAACAGTTACCCTTTAAGCCAAGCTTAATAATATCGCTTTTGTACGATTATCTGTTACCTCATAATAAATTTCTAATCCTTTCCGAGTACCTGTAACGACTTTAGTAGCTTTTAGTTTAGATAAATGTTGACTAATTGTACTTTGAGGCATTTGTAATGTTTCATACATTGTCGTTACGTTAATAGGACCTTTTGCAAGCATTATTTTTACTAATGATAAACGGACAGGATGCGCCAACACCTTTAATACTTCAGTGATTTCTTCATACATTTCTTTCATATTTTTTCTCCCCTTTTATATAAATATTAATGATATCCATATATATAATTCGAAAGGATATACGATTTTATGTCCGTCATTTTAAAAAATATTAAGAAATTCCTTCAGATGGAAGGAATCCCTCTGTTCAATATTCTATAGATTTTTCTTTCACTCGATATTATGTGGTAGGAGCTTTCCTTACTGAGACCCTCTACCATTGTTCCCTTGCTGGTGCCCATTATTCCCTTGCGATCCTCTACCGTTGTTTTCTTGCTGATGCCCATTATTCCCTTGCGATTCTCTTCCGTTGTTCCCTTGACCATTCCCATTATTCCCTTGCGATTCTCTTCCGTTGTTTCCTTGACCATTCCCATTATTCCCTTGCGATTCTCTTCCGTTGTTTCCTTGACCATTTCCATTATTCCCTTGCGATTCTCTTCCGTTATTCTCTTGCTGATGCCCATTATTCCCTTGGGATCCTCTACCGTTGTTTTCTTGCTGGTGTCCATTATTTTCTTTTTGTGGACCTCTACCGTTGTTTTCTTGCTGATGTCCATTATTCCCTTGCGATTCTCTTCCGTTGTTCCCTTGCTGGTTTCCATTATTCCCTTGGGACCCTCTGCCTTTGTTTCCTTGCCCATTTCCATTATTTCCTTGTGACTCTCTGCCTTTGTTTCCTTGCCCATTTCCATTATTTCCTTGTGACCCTCTGCCGTTGTTTCCTTGCCCATTCCCATTATTTCCTTGTGATCCTCTTCCGTTGTTCTCTTGCTGATTCCCATTATTTTCTTTTATTTGCTTCGGTTGTTGTTCCTTAGATTGCTTTTGTTCTATATGCTCTTTCTTCTCGTTGCTTTCTTCTTTTACAGGAGATGCGTCCGATGATGCATCAGAAGATGACTTTTGTTGTTCTTGATTAGACGGAGGTGCAGGTGGAGTAAGCGATTTTTGCTTCTCATTCTCTTGTTTTATATAAACGCCCGTTCCAACCCCTGCTTTCTTGGCATCCTCCCGCATTTGCATCGTACTGCTTTGATATTCAACTGTAATATGTTTTATCTCATACTCTTTCTTTAATTCCTGCATAACCTTTTCCAACTGTGGTTCTAACGACTTGTCCTTTGTAACAGCTGTTAGCATAACTTGCTTATCATTCGTTAAGTACTTATCCCCTTGACTCTGCTTTATAATAGTACGTATTACGTCTTGCAGATGCTTATTTTCCCACCCTTTCATTTCTTTTAAAATACGCCTTCCATCATCATTACAAGCTCGCAAATCTATAACACGAAGATCCTTTGTTACGCTCACCTCTAAACTTGGATTTATATCAACTGAGACATAAGCAAATACTTTTTCTTCCGGTTGGTTGTAGAAAAACAGCAACACACATAGAAAACAAGTAACAAGTAATGATGCAGGCTTTAAGAAAGAAGGGATTGAAAAACGCGGTGCTCTTTGCTCTTGTTCGTTAAACGAGATTTCCTCTCCAATCATGTAAGAGTGTACTTTTCTTTTAAACGTAATAAACTCTCCATTTGGAGTTAAAACAACTACGTTATGTTTCTTTATATCCATCACAATTCCTTTATTCATCATGCTTCTCCCCTCTTATATAATCCAGAATATATGTATAGTTGTTTGCAAAGATAATACACATCGCAATAATGTATTTTCGATGTCGCTCCAACGTTTTACGACTTACCCTAACACGTGGTTCAATATGTTTAAGGGGTAACTTTTTCTTTCGGAACAGCTCTTCCATCATTTTCTCGTCTTTTATAATAATCTTTACAATTTCTATTAAGTGCTCACGCGTATCACGATGCTTAGGGGATTCCTTAGCAAGCTCTGAAAATGTGATTTTAAACTCAGCTAGCACACTTTGAAAATGAAGAATTTCCTCCTTACGGTTACTATTTTCCATCTCTTTCATATACTCCGTAAGCGATACTTGTATTTCTAATATTTCCTCTTGCTTATCTTCTTTTAAAAAGACAAGATTATGCTTAGACTCCTTGCGTATATAGTCAATTACATCTCTTTTTATAAGAAGATCAGCAAACGCTAGAAAAGATTTTCCTTTTTTATATGAATACTGTTCAATTGCTTCGTTAAACGCAAACAATCCAATACTATATTCATCATCCTGTTCTGTAATGTACCTGCGGCAGACAGACGAGATTGATTTTCTAATAAACGGCTGATACTGTACGATAAAAGTTTCCTTATCTCCTCCGTTGTTTTGTATGTTAAATACGATATCTTCTATTTTCGTTTTTTTTAAGATTTTCATTACTAAACTCAACACTAGTAATCTCCCTGCCTCCTTCTGCTTCAAATAGCAAAATGGCCACTAAACAAGTGACCATTTAACCACATTTTCTTAGTACTTTTCTTTGGGCTTGTCTTCTTGCTGGTGCTCATATTTTTCGAGGCCGACTTTTTATATGACTATTTTTTCCACTTGTACTAAAGTGAAGTCTGTATTTTGTATTACTTTCTTGTTTTCTTTTGCAATACCACTTGTTCTTCTTGCTCTTTTCTATTTTAGCTGCAATCTTTGAATAACTCTTCGCTATATTTTTGGTAATTTTAGCTTTTTCTTCTACTTATATATATTCGAAGGAACAAATAATTTTATGGGGGTCAAAAAAATATTTTTTATAAAATAGTTATTTTTTCAAAAATAAAAACCATCAATTGGAAGAAACTCGTTATAACTCCTCCTTATGGTAATTCCTTTGTAAACCTTTTTATTTAAATGTATAATTGTATTAAAAGTCTAAAATTTCAGAATCGGAGGGCAGCGTCATGAAAAGTTTTGGTACGTTAGTAATCTCTACCGTCATTTCAGCAGGCTTAGTGTATTATAATATCGATTCCTTTTATAATAAATTTACATCCGGGAATACATATTACTGGGTAAACGGTATCCTAGCTGCTGGATTCCTTATATCCTTAATTATCAACATAAAAGATATCATCAAGAAAAATTACACAACTTCTGAATCAAATTAAGGAGCCTATTATGGTTCCTTTTTCTATGCAAAATAAAAAAGCAGCTGTTAAGCTACTTTGAATTCTTCTTATCCCCAAATGAAATGATATATATATTCTCCCGTTACACGTTCATTAATTCCAGCGATCCTAGCGAATCTCATTAAGTCCGCCCCTTGAAGAAAATACACCGAGATCGTAACTGGTACTTGTGACCACATGAATTGATAAAGCTCATTCACTCTCTGATTCGTCGAAACGATTAAATCATTTACAGGTCCATGATTCCATGCAGAGGTTTGAACTGAAGTGAACGGAAGGTCTTTCCCATTAACCACTATTCTTACCACACTTTGAGTTATGTCCACAACAATCCCCTCCACCATTACAAAATTTAAGCCTGTTTCTATACTCATATTCTTGATTAATAATAAATGTTTAAGGCAAACCCCTATTTTCATTTCTACTCAAAAACAATTTAAATGATTCTTCTTTATTTCTCAATATAAGGAGCCTTGGATTTTCATTAAAACTCCTGTAGTATATGAACAAAGAGTAAGGTAAGAGTTACTCTTTGCCATTTTAGGAAAGGTTCTGTTGGAAACAACAGGACCTTTTTTCGTAAAGAGATGGTTTTGTTTAATTTCTCACCACTAACCACAAAAAATATCTTATAATCGTTATATACTAAATTAAAATAATGGATTAGGAGTAGATCAAATGCCAGTTACACTAGAACTTATTCTTTTCATTCTTCTAGCAATTAGCGCTATTGGCTATTTAGCAAAAGAATTTCAAAAAACTAGGAAAAGAACACTTGGAATTTCACTAGAATTCTTGGTTCTTTTCTGGTCAATATGGAGAATATCGACTATCATAATCTGATTTGTAAAACATGAATTCCTTCGAATAAAAATCAATATTATGTCCATAATGTTGATAGGCTGTATGCCAAAATCCATTTAGTTTTCTCTGTATCTCCTTGTATTGAGCAGTTAGTTTTTGCTAGCTGCTCTTTTATTTATGAAAAAAGATAAAATTTTTTATAATGATTCTTCTTTATTTCTCAATATAAGGAGCCTTGGATTTTCATTAAAACTCCTGTAGTATATGAACAAAGAGTAAGGTAAGAGTTACTCTTTGCCATTTTAGGAAAGGTTCTGTTGGAAACAGCAGAACCTTTTTTCGTGATTTAAAGGTACTAAGACAAAATGAAATATTTACCATGAAGGTAATTGTTAAATATTTTACGCTTATATAGTATAATGGGATAGTTATTGTGTATTGGCATTAAGAGGAGCGTCCTGATTAAGCGCTTCTCTTTTTTTATAAAATAGCTCCAAATTACTTGGACACATTTACCAGTTTATTCAACACAAATATCATGTTAAAATCCCTTGTGAATACGACATAACTCAACTTGGTGAAGCCCTGTAATATTTCCTGTAGGGCTTCTTTTTTTACAAGCAGTTATTTCATTAAGCTGACTACCTTGTTGTGCAAAATAACGATTTTGTTCACTTTTTTGATACATTTATAAAACATTCATATGTTATCTTCAGTAAGTTCTATTTCCTTTATAATATTGTGTGAAGTATACCAACGAACGAAGCCTAAAAAACTCTAATGAAGTGATGAAAAAAACCTAATTTCTCTACAAAACATTGAGAAATTAGGCTTTTTAATAGAAAAAGTAGCATTCATAAACAATGAATACAGTTTAACTCTTCAATTCTATTTTCACAGATTCATATATTCTTCTAAAGTCAGTTTTTCCTTATATATATTTTCAGCAATATCTCCTACATAGCGAATATGCCAAGGTTCATATGCATAACCCGTAATACTTTCCTTCCCCTTAGGATAACGAATGATAAACCCTGCACGATGCGCGTTTTCTTTCAGCCATTTTCCTTCCTTCGTATTCGCAAAGGATAGCTCTAGTTCATTGTTCGCACTTTTAGAAGAAACATCCATCGTTAACCCTGTTTGATGTTCGCTATGCCCTGGCTTTGCAGAGAAGCGATCCGTATGCTCTTGCCCTTTCTTTTTAACATTGTTGGCATACAGACCTTTTTGATACTCATAGGAACGAAATCCTGAAACAGCATTCAACTGGATCCCATCTTGCTTAGCTAAAAGGAATAGTTTTTCTAACGCTTCCGCTGCTTCTTTACGAAGATGACTCTTTTCTACCGTTCCACTAAATGAGAACGGTACATTTGGTACAACTAAATCCTCTGGCATATAGTCTTCGGGTAAACCATATTCCTTATTTACTACAGCCTGTATACTAGCAAAGGAACTTGCTATCTTATTTGAAGTCCCATTTTGCTTACTATTTTTTTCTTTATTTATGGAGTTTTCACTAGTTTCATGGTTTGTCTTATATGGTTCTTTACCAATAGATATATTGGTGTAAATGATAAAGATACCTAGCATTACTACTATACAAGTTAAGGTTCCTACTAATTTAAGTCTCATCATTCATTTCCTTCCTGCAACTCCTACTGTTACTCATTCATCATACTTCAACCATATCAAATCCATATTAATTCCTTGTGAACTTTTCTTCATAACGCATTCCTTAATAGATTGATAGTATATCTTCCCGTTCTTTTGATACCCTTAAAATATCAGCTCTATTTATACATGTAGAAAAATAATCTAAAAATTTGTATAATAAGATAAGAAGTGTAGCATTCTGTTATAGAAAGGTCTTGGTATAATGCTAGGCATTGATGTCAAAAAAACAAAAGAAGAGTTAATTATTTCATGGCAATTTGCGGAGGTCACGATTCCATTACGTGATGTGATTGAGGTTACCGAAGATGCTACCTATGCGGGTGTTGAAGAACCAAGTGCAATCCGTATCGGAACAGCATATGGGACAACTGATCGTATATTAATTAAAACTGTAAAACAAAATTATGTATTATTTACTACGAATAAAGTGTCGATTTTAAACGCAATTCACGCGTAACAATGAGTAGATAAACGCGCTTAAACAAAGTTCAAGTGAAATAAAAAGGTGCAAAGTCATAGAATTGACTTCGCACCTTTTTCTATATTTGTGAGGGTAGCATGTAATTGATGCCGCAGAAATTGGGATGCAAAATTGCATCTTTAATTCAGATATATTAATAATAAAGATGAACTGCTCAACATTTTTCTTTTAAGTTAGTATTTCAAACCCTAGCTACCTAAAGAACTCAAGTAAACGTATCTTAAATCCTTTTAAGTGGCACAAAAAGCGTCTATGTAGGCGCTTTTTGTATAAGAAAACACCTTATATGCATAAGGTGTTTTCTTATTTCATCCATCTAGAACTTCTCTATTTGAACTGTAAAATGTGGCTTGAATTTTACTTCGATTGTTTTGTTTTCTACGCCGCCTTGGACATATAATGAGTCATTACGGGTATAGATTCGTTTCGCCGAATGTATCTTGGTTTCAAATATGCATTTATTTTTGTAATACAATTGTAACTCAACAGTTTCCTCGTAATAACACATAATCATTACTAATTCAAATCCTAATTTATCTATTTTATTATATCTATATGCACCTGCACCAGGAATAAAATAATCTTCTGGTTCACTCTCGAATATTTCTAATAATTCGTATTCATCATATTGAATATTCATTTTAACAACTCCTTTCGTGAATGGGCTCAATCTACTTTATTTATAATATTCACGATTTATTAGGTACAACGGAAACAACATCGCCACTATCATTCAATACGACTCTAACATCTTTCCCATCGTATTGCCATAGACCAGGTTTATTTCCTGGTTTTTTAGTATCATGCTTAATTGTTTCTTCTACTACGCTTGGTGTTACACCTCGCGGATCAACTTTTTTTAATTCCTCCATATATTCTTTTGATCCGAATGTGTAACCATTCCTTTCAGCTCTTTCACGTGCACGCTTCGTAAGTTCTGCCCGAACCTGAATTGTATCAGGTGCCATTCTTTCAAGCGCATGTTCAGTATACTTACGCCCATCAATGACCCCTCCGCCTCTTGGCATACTCCATCCAATCTCTTCAGTTACCTTTGATACTTTTCCTAAATCCTTCGCTTTTTGTTCTAACTCACCATATTTACCGAATACACGTCCAATAACTTTAGGAGCCCCACCAAAAACAGTAGAAACGGTTCCCCATACATAGTCATTTTTGTCATACTCTCTATCAGTGAAATATTCTTTGCCGTTAATGAGTTGTAGCCCTTGTTTGATTTGCCCAATAACTGGAATGAAATCAAGTGACATCGATCCAAGTTCATTTGTACGCTTCTGTTCTGCCAAAAACTCTTCCATTTTTTCAGGTGGTACACCAAAATCTTTGAGGCGAGTAGATAAACCATCCATGTTTCCAACATTTTTAGCTATATTAGACGTATCTATTTTATAGCCTGAAATCTTATAGCAGAGTCCATAATGTTATTGGCAGCATCTAATCCAGACATGATATCTGTATGCAAGGTTGGGAATGCTTGTTGAGCTTCTGCAACATGCGTTGAGACACTATTAATTAGTCCATCAGCCATTACTGCTTGTTTATGAAGTGATGCCCCAGCTTTTTGTATGGTAGAAAACTTGGCTTGGAGCAATGGAATTAACAATTAAACACCGAGCAGCTGCTGACTGTTTTGCTGTCCTGGAATTATTACAACAACTCAAAAATAAGCAAATAGATTAAAATACTGTAAATAGGACTAAATTATTAACATAAAAAATAAGCACATCTTGTAAAAAAACAGATGTGCTTATTTTTTAATTTTTATGCATTTTTACGTTTTAGGAAAATCACTCCACCAACAATTAACAATAATACACCTGCAGCCATAGAGAGCCAACTTGTAAGGTCAGCGCCTGTTTGGGGTAACCATCCAATTTTAGATTGAATTTCTTTCTTAGGTTGTGGTTGCTCTTTTACTTGCTCTTTAGGTTGCTCTGATGTTGGAGTATTTTTATCTTGATTCGGCTGTTCTGGTTTAGGTTGTTCCGGTTTTACCTCTTTGAATTTCACTGTTTGTCCCTTATCTTCAAATTCAGCGTGAATAGCTACTAAAATATTATCTTGATACAGTTCTTCAAATACTACTACTTCTTTACCTTGTAATGCAGAAGCATTAAATGTGAAATCTAATGTGATAGAACCATTTTTTTCTTTTGTAGTAAACTTAGATTCTACTGTTACTTCTTTATCATCAACTAATAATGGTTTGTTTGTTGCTTTATCCATTAGTTTGCCTTTTACAACGTACTCTTTACCCACGATTAAGTCTTTGTATTCCACTTTATCTTGGATTGTTACAGATTTAGAAGCGTCTAACTCTTTAGAACCATCAGCTTTGTTTGTAGCTGTTGTTTTAATGGAAGGCTCTACAAATCGAACTGTTTGACCTACATCGTTAATGTCAGCGTGAGTTGCAATTACTTGACCTTCATGCAATAAGTCTTCAAACACAACTACTTCTCTTCCTTGCTGTTCAGCACCAACGAAAGTAAAGTCTAATGTTACAAAACCATTCTTTTCTTTTGCAATGAACTTAGTCTCTGCTGTTATTTCTTTACCATCAATTAATAATGGTTTGTTAATAGCTTTGTTCATTAATTTACCTTTTACAGTGTACTCTTTACCAACAACTAAGTTAGTATACTCTACTTTATCTTGAATAGTGATAGAATCCTTTGAATGAATCTCTTTTCCACCATCAGCTTTGTTTGTAGCAGTTGTTTTTACTGATGGCTTAACGAACTTAACTGTTTGACCTTTATCATTGATATCAGCATGTGTAGTAACAACTTTTCCGTCTTTCAGTAACTCTTCGAATACTACTACTTCTTTTTCTTCTAAACCAGTTGCATCAAAAGTGAAATCTAGTGTAATAGAACCGTTTGCTTCTTTTGGTGTAAACTTAGTTTCAGCAGTTACTTCTTTACCATTTACAACTAATGGTTTATTAGTCTCTTTATCCATTAATTTACCTTTTAAAGTGTACTCTTTACCTACTTGTAGGTCTTTGTATTCCACTTTATCTTGGATTGTTACAGACTTAGAAGTGTGCATTTCTTTTGTACCATCGGTTTTATCAGTAGCTGTTGTTTTTACTGATGGAATCTTTTCATCTTTGACAATATGTTTAATGATTTGACCATTCTCTTTGATCTCAAAAGAGAATATTTCTTCATTCAATACATAACCTTTTGGTGCAACAGTTTCTTTATATGTGTATTTTCCAAATGGTAACTTTTCAAACTTCGCGATACCTTTATCGTCTGTTTTCCCTTTAACTACTTCTTTTCCTGCTTCATTATAAATAGTAAACTCTGCATTCGGAAGCTTATTGTTTCCATCAGCTACATCAACTTTTGTAATTTCTAGATTACCTTTGATAAGATGATTAACTGCTAATAGCTCAATAATTTTTCCGTGTTCCTTTATTTCGAACACAATCGGTTCTGTAATAAGAACGTAACCATTTGGAGAAGCCTTTTCTACAAATGAATATTTACCATACGCTAAATCTTGGACGTTAACTTCACCATTTTTATCTGTCTTATATTCCCCAATTACTTTCCCGCTTGCATCTTTTAGCTCGAATACTGCACCTTCTAATTTTTTACTGATATCTTCATTATCTACTTTTAGTAATTTCACACTACCTTTCACTTCTGTATTTTCCACTGTAAAAGTAAGTGTTTTATTGTGCTCTTTAATTTCAAAAGGATACTTTGTTTTATTTCCAATATATCCATTAGGTGTTTTTGTCTCTAAGAAATAATATTTACCATACGTAAGACCATCAACATTTGCAATTCCATTTTCTTTTGTTACTACTTTTTTCACTTCTTTTCCATCTTCAGTAAAGACCGTGAATTCAACATTAGGTAACATCTTACCTGAATCACTAAGTTTTTTTATTTCGATGTTACCTTTTACTTTGTTGTTTACTACTTGAACAGCTCCTATTTCCCCTGTCTTAACTTCAATAGTTTGTGGTTTATCACCTGAAACATAACCTGTTGGTGCTTTAATTTCTTTTACTATGTAGGTACCAATTGGTAGGTTATTTAATTCTGCAGTACCATCAGCACCCGTCGTGATTTTTCCAACTGATTCATTATTTGCATTAAAGACTTCAAATACTGCACCAGCTAATATTTCTCCATTTTCCCCAACCTTTTTAATTTTTAAAGAACCAGCAGCTTCCCAATTTACTGCAAGGTCACTACTAAGCTTTTCCTCATTTCTTTCTAGTAGCACTGTAGCATTCTGAACAGTATCAGTACCGCGATAAGCAATTGCTTGAACTTTAGTTAAATTTGTAGCAACACTTAGATTAAATTCACCTGTTTTTGTATCTTTAGGAATTTGGATACGGAATTTTTCCCCAAGTGAAAGCTGATCTTTCACTTCTCCATTTTCACTAACAATTTTAACTCCATTAGGTGCATTTTTCGCTACTACTTTATAAGAACCACTCTTAGCATTTGTTTGTACTGTGTATAGGTTTGTTTCAAAAAACTCACCCTTTAATTCTGCCTTTTGCTTTTCAGCAGGAATCACATTCATAAAAATATCTTGAGTATCTTCACTTGTATTTGCAGCATTAATAATTGTCTTAGCCGCTTTTTCAACATTTTTATTTTCATGCTTTAATTCATTTACATCAAGTTGACCTAATGCATTCCAAACCGCAAGCTGAGTTGCATAATGTGCTTCATTCTTATTAGCTACTCCCAGTTGTTCTATACTTTTTTGTGGGAAACCATTTAATAGAACCCTATATACTACATTATCTGTTTTCCCCATTTCAGGAAGATCTTCACCATTTGGTGATTTTAAGCCAAGAGTTAAACAATAAGCAATTTGACCGCTTGAATTTTTAATAATTTCAGTTCGAATGTACTTACCTAAACTGTTGCTATAACTCCAGTTCATTGAATACTTTTCATGCGTCATAACCTCCGCATTTGCCTTCGGTAGAAACACATTAAAGAATAATGCTAGTACTGATAATAATGCAAAAACTCTTTTAACAACTCTTCTCCCCAATTTTAAAACCTCCCTAGATAAAATGAATCCGATGTATTATTCAAATATTTAAAATAATCACAACGAAGATATTTCATATTATAAGACATAAAGTTACAAATATTATATTATTTTTACAAATTATTTATTTTCTCAACAACCACTATAAATTATAATATTAAAAAATTCCATTTTACAAAAGTAACAATATTAGGATACCTTAGCAAAATAAGAAACTTGGTAAAATACTAGAATAACGGT
The DNA here is from genome assembly GCF_038003645.1 of Bacillus sp. FSL E2-0195. Classification (NCBI taxonomy): domain Bacteria; kingdom Bacillati; phylum Bacillota; class Bacilli; order Caryophanales; family Bacillaceae; genus Bacillus; species Bacillus sp. FSL E2-0195. Next base: position 3,309,784 of record NZ_JBBOPN010000001.1, read on the forward strand.
AGTTGGAGTACGGAAACGATTCTTGGCATGAAGGACCACTACAAAGATATTTTAATATGTAAACAGATATTTTCAGATTGAATATATGTATTAATAATGAAATTTTATTGCATTTACACCTGCAATGTTTATATAAAAGATAGTAAATTATGTTTTTATAGGATTTTTTCTATTAGTTTACTGGAAATTTGCATTATTATGTGACAATAAATATCATTGTATTTAATATAAAATGATATAAAAAAAGGGGCACGTAGATAATTATTAGAACTTTCAATCAATTAATTATACTAAAATTAGTATTAAGAATATTAGTAAAAAAGTAACAACGTTATTACTAAGTTCGAATATTGGTCTAAGTACCCTAGCATCTCAATGGTAACCTCTTGAATACTTTTACGTTTTTAAATAAATTAAAATAACAAAAAAATAATAATTTTTAATTTTTTTCTTTGTAATTTAATAAGTTACATGTTAATATGGCGAAGGTTATAAAATGGATTTCGCCATACACAATGTTTTTTCGGAATATTCACTCCAGAGAAACGTAACTATTTCTGTAATTTGCTTTATCTTTTACCTATACAAGGGCTACTTTCAATTTTTTTGTTCATAAGTAAAAGTAACTTTTTATTTCTATCTTCCTCATCGATTTTAATATAAATGGTAAAAAAGCACTTTTTCAAGTGCCCTTCCTTTTCTTTTTTAAAGATAGAAAATCTAATAAAATCAAACACCTAGATTAAACACATACATAATCCTACTTACAAACTCTCAGAGAGGTATAAACTATGGGAATTCCTACACTATTATTAAATACATTTATTATTATTATTTGTATCCTTAGTTACCAAGTATTTTGGCTAGAACATAAAGAAAAAATGGCATGTAATAATATATTAATTTCTGTACTTTCCTCCATTGCAATTATTTTTTGTATGACTTTCCCTTTTCATTTACACGCTGGGTTCATTTATGATTTACGTTTTATTCCCATTATATTAGTTTTTCTATATGGAAATACAAAGAGCATTATTTGTATTGGAGTTTTATATCTTTCTTATAGATTTTACTTAGGTGGAAGCGGAGTCTTCCCATCATTTATTATCTTTACTATTATTTCTGTTATTACAATCATGTTTCGTTACTTGTCACCTACTTATTTCAAGGAAAAGAAGATATTATTAAGTATTCTACTTATTTTGATATGTACAACTTCCCTTTCTATCTGCGGTATTGTAACGCAAATAAATACAGGTGTTAAAATTGACTCTACTCTCATTGAATTTTTATTCAATTATATAATCATAAATATTTTCACAGTATTATTATCAGTTTATTTAATAGAAGGAATGATCGAGAAATATAAAATAAAAGAAAGAATGCAAAGAGCAGAAAAATTTTATATAGCTAGCGAACTAGCTGCATCGATCGCGCATGAAATTCATAATCCACTGACCACGGTACGTGGATTCACTCAATTACTAAATGAAGATGAGAGTGCTAAGATGTCTCAAGATAAGTACTTAGAAATTATGTTACTTGAAATGCAGCAAATACAATCTACTATTAATAACTATTTATCTTTAACCAAACCACAAAACATTATAAAAGAGGAACTAGATATTAATTACATATTAAATCAAGTGAAAGATAATATTTCACCACTCGCTCTTTCATATAATGTTGAAATAAAACAGCATATTACAACAGATTCCCTTTACATAAATGCTAATACTGAAAAATTTAAAATATGTCTAACCAACATCATACAAAATGGAATTGAGGCTATGAAAAATGGTGGCGTATTACAAATAAATATACAAAAAATAAAAGGTAATATTGTAATTGATATTATTGATACAGGAATAGGAATGTCTTCCCAACAAATAAAACGTATTGCCTTGCCATTTTATTCAACAACAGAAAAAGGTACTGGGCTTGGTACTATGATTGCGTACAGTATTATTAAAGAATTAAACGGAGATATAGAGATAGAAAGTGAACTAGGAAAAGGAACACACTTTTCTATCACTATCCCCTGCTAATATAATAGAAGATTTATTTAAATGATATTATTTTGTAGCTAATATAACCATATAAAAAGAAGACGTAACTATTCGTCCTCTTTTTATATGGTTCTGGTGCAAAAATGTTAGTTAGAAACATAGAGCAGCAATTTCACAATTTATTCACAAGTACCGTTAAGCGCAAGTTTACGTTAAGTATGCTATTTGCATAATAATGTTTTCAAGAAAAAAGTAGCTGTACTTTTGTGCAGCTACTTTTTTATGCAATAAATCAGTAATAGATATTCGAGCTGCAATAAATGCCCCTTTTATACTTTGAAATGTAATTTGCAAACTACAATTTGACATAATTCTAATAGTATGAGATGTATATTTCTCCATAAAAGTAACTTATTTTTATCTCTTTTAAACAATTTATTATATTATTTTCATCTAATTAGGCACAGAAACGTTTTGCAAAATCTTACTACTTTTTAGGAAAAACGTTTTTAGGGTACATTTTAAAATAGCTCTTTTTCTTTGAAATGTTTCTGTGCTTAATATTTAAAATATCTTATGTCAAAATTTTCCGCAACAAATATGTTAAATGATTCATAATTATATATAATATGGAACATTAAAGTTAAATATTCCGTATTATACTCTATTAAATATAGCGTATTTAATTTATTAGTAATTAATTTATTAGTCTAAGTATGAATTATAAAGTATGTTCGTTTAAAATTGTCACAATATAATTTTATATTCGACGTTTTTAATTACTCGTGAAACATTTGCAAATGTTTTAACCGTTATGTATAAGGTAAATATCCCCTCTAAATATAAGATTTACTTAATTTAGATTCTTTCTCTCATAGTAATAATGTCGAAAAAAGTCGAATTTTTATATTTTTTCTTTATTTTCTAGTTGTAAACGTTTTATTTTCATGTTACCATCTTAATCAAACATTAGATGGTAATAAAACTTAAAGTATTTCTTTCCCTTAGAGACATATAAACGTTCGGTAATACCATGAAAATAAGGCCAAAGAAATATGAGTTACCTGATAAAAGATTTAATAGGATTTTTACCACCTTAATTTTCTGTTAATTCAGAATGTAACACTTTAACATTTTGTCCCTAAACAAAATTTAAATTTTAGTGTGGTAAACTCAAAAAGCTAAATCACCCACCAAAATTAATAAATGATATATCCTGTTATATCTAGCGATCAGTCATGAGAAATAGATTTCTTCCTAAGAAAACTTAGCCCATTAATAAAAAGTGTCTAAATTTCTATCTTTATTACCATCTATTGTTGATAACATATTTACCAACTATAAAAAAGAACCTATTGAAGGTTCTTTTTATTATAATCATTAGCACTTCAATTATTGATAATCATTGGTGTTGAATCTTTATTCCCTCACCTTATATAGTTTTCTTTTATTAACACTTGAAGACTTATTGAGGTACGGTTCTGATTTTAATTTTTTTTTTATTTTTAAGCGACTAATTTCCGAATGATGGGCCATCCACAGTTTTATATCTAATAAAGAAAGAATTATGTCTGTTTCAAGTGACATTTTGCTTACCTCCTTCTCTCTTATGGGTTATGTAGATAATATATCTCTTGAATCTGGAGCCTTTAGAACACATAATGGATAACCTAAAAAATGGACTTTATTTTATCTTTATCTTATCTTTACCTTATCTTTAAATTTTTCTATTAAACTTAGCATTTAGAAAAAAATTTTCGAGTCTAAAAAAGCTGGGAAATAGAGAATTATTGAATTTTTTTAATAACCAGCCACCATTGAAAATAGGGTTTCTTGTAAAAGGAGGAGTAATATTTGAAGAATAAGAGAAAAGTACAAACTATTATATTATTCTTTATTAGTATTTTAGGGTTAGGAACAATAATCGGGATACTATATTTTAATGACAAAACCAATACTCAAAAAAATAAAGCGTTTGCTACCGAGGAACGTTTATTGCAATATGAGCCCATCATGAAAAAAGAATTAGAAAAATATAATTTGGGAGAAAAAACAGCAATTTTACTAGGAATTATGTACCACGAGAGTAGGGGTGAGGGCAACGACCCTATGCAATCTTCCGAATCACTTGGATTAAAGCCAAATGAAATCCAAGAGATAAACTTGAGCATTAAACAAGGGGTAAAGCACTTTGTTCAAATGTATAGATATGGAGAAGAAAAAGGTGTTAGCATGGATACAATTATTCAAAGCTATAATATGGGGCCAGGCTATATTGATTTTATTGCCAATCAAGAAGCTAAACAACACTCGGAAGATACAGCTAAACAGTTTTCTAAGTTGAAAGTTGATCAGAATCCAGCTACATACACTTGTGGTGGAAATAAACAAAATTTTAGATATCCATATTGTTACGGTGATTTCACATATACAACAAAAGTGAATGAAAAAGCAAAACTTATTGAAGAACGCCTCCAAAAAAATTAAAATTGTATATATTTGTTTGAAGGAGTTTTCCATTTACTTTTATATGGTTTTTCATCAACTTTTATCCCCTCTTATCATCTAAATGTATATATACAACTATCGTATCATATTTCAATTTAAATACGGCTCTAGTTACATATTTCGCAAGAAATCTATCCAGAATATAAATAAAATCACCATTTTACATGAAATAGTATCCACTTAGCGAATTCATTGGGCATAAAAATAAATGTAGATTCCATAAAAAGAGAGTACCCTCGCTATTGGTGCTCTCAATGTGAATTGGGGTTTATCCTGAGCATTGAATAGGACACGAAGAACTCGTCCTGTTACATAATATTATGCTTGTCCATATTATAAATGTGCAATAAAAAAAGCACCCTCGCCCAGGCGCCAAGAGATACATATACGTTGAGGTAACTAACACGTTAGAAAAGGCCCTTCCATATCATTGTATGATTATCAATTATCTTTATACCTAGCAGACTCATTAAATATGTTTAATGTATCATTTCTATTAGTTTAACCATGCCTAATACCATCCAATTCATGGTTAGTATTCTAAATAGACCAACGATGTATTATAATCCTTTATATACCCAAGGAGGTTTACCATGCTTAATTTTCATAAAACATTCCCCATCTTAGGATTCTTTTGGTTTTTATATAGTTTTATCGGCATCATCTTTTTATTACTATTCCTTAGCGTATAGTAACAACGCGTATAAATATATGTTTAATGTGTGATTTCTATTATCGGCTTTGTTAACTAACACTTAAATTATTTTAACAGCCTTTTGTTTAATTCCCTCAAAGCTGTTTTGTTACTATCCCATTTTAAAAGCGTTACGGCTTCCTCAAAGCACAACCATTTATACTTGAAGTGTTCTTTAGATAATTTAATATTTTTTGTAGGAACTTTAACTCCAAAAGAAAATTCTTTTATTACATAAACATCTTCTCCCCAAAGAAATTCACCAACTACATCCTCTACTGGTAGTGAAGACACAGAATCTAGTTTTATATATGGACATTCTCTTATAATACCAGCCTCTTCAAACGCTTCCCGTTTTGCTGATTCAATAGGAGTCTCACCATCTTCTCCACCACCAGCTATTCCTTGCCAATAACCATAATCACTTCGATTAAAAATGCCATATTGAATGGAATCATCAGTTTTTATATAAGGAAATATCAATACTTGATACGGCGCTCTCATTGCTTAACCTCCTCTCGAAAAAATATGAACAATTTATTCACTAACTTGCTATTTTAGTAAATAAAGAGCCAACATCAAAATTCTACATTAATAATGCAGGTTTATGGTATCGGCTCTCCATTTTTTAAGAATTTTATTTTTCATAAATAGGTTTACTCTTAACGTGATAAAAACCTGCTTATTTCTTATTTAATTTGCTTAGCGTGTTTTTTTTCGAAATGCTGGCGGTATCACATGTTGACTAACCAGTCCAAATAGTCCCTAAAACGGTCGTTTAAGGAACTTTATTTATATCTATCAAAACTGACTGAAATATGTTTAAAATTCAGTTCAAAAACTCATTACCAAAAACAAAGTTTTATATCAAACATCAAATACCGTTTATGGAACACTCTTAATGTACGGAAAACCAAGTTTTTTAAATAAAAAGTTCCTTAGCGTACGAAATTCGCGTTATGTTGGCGGGACCCCATCGCTATCAAGCTAAGGATATCAAGAGGGTATATGTGAGTGTATTTTTTTGAAATTTCTACAACTACACTAAAAATATGCATAACAAATAAACCTACCAAAAGGGTGTTTTGAAAAATATTATGCAACTTTGAAACCCTTTAACAACGTACACTCATACATAACGCCTAGGATATCAAAGACTGTTTTCTTTTCGTAACGGTGAGATTTCCGTCCGTTTTTCTCTAAAAGATTGAACAGACGTAGGAAAATCTTTGATAATTCTTGGGTGCCCTTTTGTAATCCTTGGTAAAACAATAGATAATAATTCTTTATCATATAAATGGATTTGTATTCACTTAACTCTTTCTTTTTCTTATTCAAGAGTAACTGACGCATTTTAAACATGGTAGATGTACAGAGTAAAATGCTAATAAGTTGCCCATATAAATGGCATTCTAAGCGTTCTTTCTTAATTTCTTTGCACTTGTGAATTTGAAAGAAAGATTTCCATGTTTTGAACAAAATTTCAATTTGCCAGCGTAATGAATACAAGTCATGGATATGTTCCGTTGGAACATTTTCTGCAGAAAGATTCGCAATATACACGTTGATTCCACTCAACCGTTTATTTCTTTCTTTGTAGGTAATACCTTTCTTTTTTTCTTTTTTGGCTTGTGCCTTCAATCTTTTCTCTGTTTGTTCCTTTGTTAATCGATGAATAATAACACGAGCTGGTAATTTTTGATACTGTCCAATGTATGATTCTGAAATTTCCATTGTTTGACCAGGGGACAATTGATTCATGAGTTCTTCCATATCTAATTGAATATAGAGTGTTCCTTTCTTCACGGTCCCATTGTGAAAATACTCTGGCTCATCATTCTTACGATAGATTCGAGAATTTAATTTCAAACGTGAGACATAGTAAGCTCCTTTATCCTGGATCTTTTGTAAGTCATGTAAGTCAAAGTAACCTAAATCTCTTATATACAAGTCTTTGGATTGAATGTTTTTTAGGCTTGTGGAACCAAAGGCTTTATCATTTTCTCTTCCTTCTCCTACATAAACGTACAGGAACTTCCCGCTCAATAAGTCATACTCTAATTGAATTTTGACTCCTGCCGTATGGCTACTTCCACCTGAGCCTTGATAATGTGAAGAAAACTTATCTGGAAGCTGAAATGTTGTAGAATCTAGAATCCGAATGTGCTTAAAGTTCGTAGTATATTGATGAATTATTTCTTCTGTTGAATGAATTCTTTGGGTTAGAAGGTTAGCTAGAACTTGTTCAAGAAACTTTACTGCGGAAGCATTAAATCGTTGGTTAAGTCCTTCAGGACTTATAAGAACACCTGTAGATACTTCAAGACAGCTACATAATTGCGTGAGTGATGTACTTGCGACCTGTTGACTAAGCCATACACATAAAGCAACTAACTCCTTTGCTTGATATTTACTCTTTCGCTGAACGAATCCTTTTTCTTTGGCTAAGTGTTCTAGAACATGAGAAGACATATGTCGTTGTAATTCTTCAGCAATCGGTTGAAATTCATCAAGAATCGAAAGATTCATAAAGAAACGCCATCCTTTCTTATAATTCTACAGAAAGGATAACGCCTTTTTTGCTTTATGGGTAGTGTAAAACCTTAGCTTGATAGCGATGTGGTGCTACCCCTAATTGGTCTTGTAATGCCCGTTCTCGAAGCACCGTGTTTCCCGAAAAAAATTGCGCGTGCTAATGCATTCATAGCTTCTCCTTTATTCAACCCCCTTTGAATCCGCCAGCGTAAAGTTTCGCTAGAAATATAGTCTAGGATAAACAGTGTTTTTTCAATGCGTCCCATATATCCAGTTATATATATTCAAGTGGCTTTTTTCACAAAAGAATCATAAAAAACTCTATCTATAGATAGAGGGTATTCAAAAAAATCATCTTTCAGATAGATGTTCTAAAATATTAGGGATGTTACAATCCTCCAGTAAGTAAGCAAATAAACAATAAATTTATACTTTATGGGGGTTTTAATTTGAATACTCAAGCTTGGATAATGATTGGTGCATTTTTAACAATTGTATTATTAACACAAATCGGAAGGAAAGTATTTACAACCACAAAGGCTGTATTGCCATTTATTCTTTGTGGTATAAGTGTTTATTTATTCGTCGAGGAAATACCTACCTCAGGTTCAAATATGACCGCACTCATAATCATGACAATGGTCGGCATGATCATGGGAGGGCTAATGCTTTTTACTGTGAAAGTAGAATATGGTTCTGACAATAAAGCGTACGTAACTGCTGGTATTCCTTATTTATGTTTATGGATTATTGGACTTGGATGGCGTGTCGTATTAGCTTATGTAGCGACAGACTGGTATCCACAACAATTTATAGATTTCATGGTATCGAATCACTTGGATTTTAATGTTATAGCCCCTGCTTTCGTATTTTTTACAATTGCGATGGTAGTTATTCGTACTATTGGAATTGTGATTAGGATACAAAGATATAGAAAAAATCTAAAAGCAAATTAAAGAAATAGGTTAAGAAAAACAACTTCTTTTGTATAATGAAGTAGGAAAAACAAACACACTATAATAACTACTTCATTATTCTTTTAATTTCAGATTTTAGATGATATGCATTAAAGGAATTTAACTCAACTATGAACTATTATAATTGGGAGTTGTAAATTTCCAGCCTTTAAATCAAGAAATGGATATTCATCTATAGCCAAGAAATATAGAAACTAAACAGTAAGGTTGGGAGGGAATAAGTACATGGAAAAAGTATTTTTAAAAATGATTGATAGTCATGCAGGAAATGCGATAGGAAGCATCTTAATATGCGTATTTTTTTATAAAGGTTTCGCACCTCATGGTACCTTTGCAATATGGGTTTGTAGCGTTTTTGTAACAATTTATCTATGGATGTTGTATTCACCAAAATCTTGGTGGAATGCAAGGAAGTACGCTTTATTTACGAGTATATTAATAAGCATATCATGTGTATTATATTTTTCTCATCCGAATTTTCCAAATTATGCGTTATGGCCACTCATAGTTTTTCTTGCCGCTGCAGAACCAAAGTGGCAACGAATAACGACAATTTTAGCTGCTATAACGGGGATAGTTATTATTCTATTTATACATACGAATACGTTTCCTTATCAAGAAACATTAATTATTATCGGCCTCTATGTCTCGATCCGAAGTACATCCAAGCTAAGAGACGCATATCAAAAAAATCAAAAACAACTAAAAGAATTAGACGAAGCACATGCTGAACTACAAGAAACAACGGTATTTTCTATGCGATATGCAGCTTTTACGGAAAGAACAAAATTAGCAAGAGAGATTCATGATGGACTTGGACATCAAATGACCTCACTTATTATTCAATTACAGGCTCTTAAGATTATGTTAAGGAAAGATCCTGTTGCTGCCCAAGATCATGTTGAAGAACTTTTAAAGGTGGCACGAAAAGGAATGGAGGAAATCCGAGTTGCTGTTAGAGAATGGACAAGTGATGAAAAAGATCTCGGGCTTACTTCTTTAAAAGGATTGATTTCACAGGTTCAAGCAAATTCTTTATTACAAATTGAGTTCATTCAAGCTGGAAATATAACAGAGTGGACGATGGAGGAAAGTACAACTCTGTATCGCATTCTACAAGAGTCTTTAACTAATGTCTTACGACATTCTAATGCAGATTCTGTTATTGTAAACGTAACAGAAATAGACGGAGTAGTAAAACTCACAATTGATGATAATGGTATATATACAGGGGATAAGCCATTAAAATATGGCTTTGGACTCAATGGTATGATAAAACGCTGTAAATCAGTTGGAGGTAATTGTTCCTTTTTTCTAAATGAACCAAAAGGACTTCGAGTTGAAGCCACTATTCCAATTCAGAAAAATGGAGGAGAAGTATGACAGAAAAGATTCGTATTGTGCTAGCTGATGATGAACCATTTGTTCGAAAAGGCCTATGCTATATTATTGAAATGCAAGATGACATGGAGATAGTTGGGGAATGTAAAGACGGTAAGGAAGCAATTAAAGTGGCTTTAGAAATTGCACCAGATATGGTAATTATGGACATTCAAATGCCTGACTTATCAGGCATTATGGCTACTAAAAACATTATGAGTATATTACCAAACACAAAGGTTGTCCTATTAACAACATTTGATGTACAACAATATGTCTTAGATGGTATTCGAGCTGGTGCAGTGGGTTATATATTAAAAGATACTGAAACGGAGGAAATGCTAGATAGTATTCGATCTATGAATAGAGGGGCAATGATTTATAATAGCACGACAGCAAATCAAGCTTTTACACAATTTATAAAATACGATAATAATGATTATAATTTAGCTGGCGAAGAACTTGAATATACGGAAACTCTAACTAAGCGGGAGATTGATGTTTTACAATTATTAGCTTATGGAAAACAAAACCATGAAATAGCTAAAATCCTTTATGTTTCCGAAGGGACAGTCAAAACTCATATCCACAATATTCTTCAAAAACTAGATGTAACAGATCGTACACAAGCAGCTGTAATGGCAATTCGAAAAAAAATTGTAAAGTGATATCTGCTGTATGTAGTAAAAAGAATAAAATTTTAAATTAACATAGTGTTTTTCTAATTGAAATTAAACAGATCATAATAAAAAAGAAAGAGAGTATAGCATGGATAATACAACTGGTCTTATTATTTTAATTCTTATAATTCTCCTTCAACTAAAAGAAAGGGAATTGAAAGTTCAACGAATGTGAATTGCTCCTGTATTGATCGCATGCTATACATTTACTCATGTATTTAACGATCTCACATTAATAGAAACAGGTCTATTTGTAGTATTACTTGCTCTTGGAGGAATTGTAGGAGCTGTGCGTAGTTCTACAACTATAATACGAATCGATAAAAATAATGGGAAGGTTTATGCTAAAAATTCTTATATCGCCTTAGGTATATGGATTGTTGTATTTATTTTACGTTTTATTGTAACGTATATTTTTAAAGGTTCAAGTCAGTATGCGCTAGGTTTAGTAACGAATGGTATTTTTTTCTTTATTGCGGCGAGTGAGTGTATAAGAAGAGTGATTCTATACTTAAAAGCAAAAAGTTTGATGCATTCAAAACATTAACTATTGCTAAGGGTAATTTTTGTAGTGTAGCAAATTTCAGTGTTTTTCTAACACCAACACATTGCTATCAAGCTAAGAAAAACAAATACCCCAGAACGAAAATTTTGTGCATTTTGCTCGTACTTATTGTTTTGGGGTAATTCGTACTTTTAGCTTGATGGTGATGTGGTGAGACCCCATAAAGAAAAGACACCCTAAGGTGCCTTCCTCCGACTTGAACCACTTTAATTTAATAATATGTATTGGACATTAAGTAAACACGTCCTATAAAACAGAATCATTTATTTTCAACAGATTGTTAGTGTACAAATACAAGAGAATCGAGATCGTTTGTTTGGCTAGATTAAAGCAACGCCACACCACACCTATATGGTTGAGATGTGTTACGCCTTCTAATCGGAGAATCAGCTTTATAGAACGTGTCCACAATTTATATTTTACTACATGTAATATTTATTTTATGTAATTTTTACAAATATGTATAATTACATAAAATTCACGAGAAAAAGAGAGTATACTTTGATATTGTGTAATAAAGATAAGGCCCACCTACGGAAATAGGTGGGTTTTTTGTTAGGCATTACTATCTCATTGCACAAAAGGGAATTTGCATTAAAATAATATCATATTCTTAGAGTTCTTATATTGAGAAAAAAGACACTCTTATGAGTGCCCCTTTTTTTAGTAACCGAATCCGCCGCTACCGCCGCCCCAACAACTACATCCTATAATGATTAACAGGATGAATAGAACGATCAGTAAAGCAAATCCGCCACCTAACTGTCTACGCTTAAAGACTAAAGTTACCTTTAGCCCTCCAAGACTCGCTACGAGCGAATGGCTAGTTCTTACTCGACGGGAATCCCACCCGTTATATGATACGACCTAGGATCGGCCGCACACCTGCCTCGTTAGTTAATATGAAAATGAAACCCAATGTCTTTCAGGCGAAAGTATAATCTTGGTTTGGAAATATACAACTGTTTGGACATAAAAAAGACCATCGAAATGATGGTCTTGCAGACTGTAGACAAATGCATAAAATAACGAATGAACCTTTCTCTGAACACTTACTTTACTTCTTTCATAAATAGTCTAACGTTTTCAGCGATTTCTTTGAATTTGGTATGGTGTAAATAATGTGATCCATCCATGGTTACTACTTTTCCATGTACCGAGTCTTTGATCTGCCCTTCATGCAGAGGTATCCATCCTGCTACATCTTCATTATTCGCTTGTACAAAGAGAAGAAGTGGAAGATATTTAGGGAAGATTAAACCTTGAGCCCCTTTAAAATTAGACGAAATATGATCCATCTCATTCAAGGTTGTGTCATTATACATGTTTTTATTCGAAATCATTTTCATTTGCTCTACGGTTTTTTCATCAAATGCCAGTCCAGCATAGGGGTCAGCACTGATTTTCATAGCCAATCTTAAGAGACCTGATTTTTTGAGATATGCAAACGTTTTTAATGGGAAATTGATATCCATACCCGGTTGTGTTGCAACACTGCTATCGATTCCGACAAATGCAGTCACCTCGTTTGGATATTTGTTCACATAATCAATTCCATAAATGCCTGTAATGGAGTGGCCCATGAGCATGTATCTGCTAATATTAAGCTGCTGTAGAGCTTCATGAACTTCACTTACCATATTCTCCGTGGTTCGCTCTTTTACAGTTTCATCACTTAATCCATAACCGAAAGGCTCTACCGCAACAACTTTGTAAAATGGAGATAATTCATCGATAAGAAGCTTAAAATCAAGCCCTGGAGTAGCTGTTCCATAACCAGGCAGGAGCACGATCGTTTCCTCGCCCTCGCCTTGAATTAACACATTCATGTTTTTCCCGTCTACAGATACGTGCTGCCCGTAGGGCACTATTCGTTTTTGCTCCGAATGACTACTCATCACATTTACGATATAAACAATACCTAAAAAAAGTACAATGACTAGAACGATTGCTCCTATGATTTTAAGTAAGATGTTTCGCACTTTCTTTATTTTCATTCCCCTCAGCGTTTTCTTTTCCTCTTGTTGTGTCACTTTCATCTTCTCCTGTCCTGATCTGTTTGCCTTCCTTCATGTGCCTGTAATGAAAACTTAACCAATGAAGATGTACTCACCATGACGACAATATGAACTGAATATGAACTGCCAAAAAAAATGCTACGGCTCTATATGCAAGTAAGCTTGCATATGAGTCGTAGCATAGAGAATGAATCTAACTAATCTGTTGGTGTAGTGATTGGCAAGGTGACAATGAAGGTCGTTCCTTGACCAAGTTCACTTTTCACTCGGATGTCACCTTGATGAAGCGACACGATCTGTTTAACGATAGCGAGTCCCATACCACTTCCGTCATACTTACGACTGTGGGAACGATCGGCCTTAAAAAAACGATCGAATATACGCTTCTGGTCGTCAAGGTGAATACCAATACCAGTGTCGGATATTAGGATTGTCACGTTTTTGATATCTTGTTTGATGCTTACGTTAATCACGCCGGCATCCTCGGAAAATTTGATGCTATTTCTGAGGATATTCGTCCATACCTGATTTAACAGGTCATGATCAGCCGTTACTTTAACTGTCTGTAAATCAAGCTCGAAATGTATATCGCGAGCAGACCATTGTGGCTGGAGCGCCACGATTATCCGTCGGATTTGTTCATCGAGGCTGAGTGTGACGAGCCGCAGTTGCTTTGACTGCGATTCAAGAAAACTCAGCTTTAGCAGGTTATCGCTCATTTTGGACATCCTTTTCGCTTCAGCGATGATAATATCAAGATAACGGCTTCGTTCGTATTCTGAAAGGTCAACTTGCTTAAGCACTAGAGCATAACCGGATATCGAAGTGAGCGGAGACTGAACCTCGTGCGACACGTTCGTTACGAATTCCCTGCGCATCTGCTCAAGTTGCTGCAGATCGTGCATCATTTCTTCGAAGCTGCGAGCCAAAGTACCCAGCTCACTCGTTTGCTTAATATTCAACTTGACGTTGAAATCTCCAGATGCTATCCGCTTGGTCGCTTTTGTCAGCTTTTTTATCGGTCTTACCAGGAATACAGAGGCAACTAGAATCAATAAGCTTCCTGCAATCAACGAACATGTTGCAAAGACCAATGCCCACTTTGTGACAAAAGAGGCTGAAGGAGGGGCGAGCGCTTCCAAAAATATCGCTTTCGTTCCCATTTCCGTTTTCAACGGCAACCCTAAGAGGACCGTGGCAATACCATTAGGAGTGTCCTGAACAACACCTCCATCTAATACTTTCTTTAGTTGCTCCATCGTCACAGGCGCAGGTTTGTGTCCGTGAAGTTTACCGTAAGACTTGAACTGACCCGTTGCTTCGTAGATTCGAATATAATAAGAATCGAGCTGCTTCATTTCACTTACGAACAAGTCCGCTTCACGTAACGGAAAGGTCTTGTAAATCCGGACGATGTCTTGGCCAAAGTTACGTAAGTTGATTTGAGCATTTTCGTTCAATTTATCTTCGAATATCCAAGTTGACACCAAAAAAGAAATGATCGTGCCCCCGATGATGGAGACTAAAAATGTCAGGACAACACGTATATATAAGGATCTGATCATTCATAAACCTCAAGCCGATACCCAAGCCCGCGCACCGTTTCGATCCGAAAATCGGGTGTTGTCGCGAACCGTTCACGCAGCCGTTTAATATGTACGTCTACCGTTCGATCATCTCCGGCGTAATCGATACCCCAAATCTGATCGATCAACTGCACGCGCGTATAGACTTGTCCGGGTGTTCCAGCGAGCTTATACAGCAATTCGAACTCCTTTAGCGGCAACGTAAGCGACTCCGTCCCGTTCATCACCTTATAGGTCTGTCGATCAAGGATGACGTTCCCGAAATGGATCTTCTGCGTGGAGCCAATCTTGTATCGTTTGAGTAGTGCCCTAACACGAACCGTCAACTCTAACGGATCGAATGGTTTGGTTAAATAATCGTCCGTCCCAAGTTCGAAACCTTTCACTTTCTCCCATGTTTCTCCTCTCGCAGTCAGCATAAGTAAAGGTAGATCAGGATTGGCTCTTCGGAGCTCCTTGCTTAACGTCCAACCATCCATAATCGGCATCATAATGTCAAGTACGACAAGATCGACATTCGTTGAGATGTAGACGGCCAGTGCTTCCTTGCCGTCCGCTGCTTCAGCTGTTGCGAATCCGTCGTTGCGTAGAAATAAACAGACGAGTTCGCGAATGTTCGCATCGTCGTCAGCAACTAGTATAGTAGGCATCGGTTCCCTCTTTTCCCTGTTTTCCACCGCATTATTTCAAGCAATCATTATACTATAAATTAACACGTATGTTGATTAACCAAAGTAATACAGTTTCTTGATTTATCGACCTGTAGAATTCAAGTGTTTCTTTCAAACTAATTTGCCACTCAATTGACAAGGCTTCACAAAGAAACAGGCGTGTGAAACCTGCAAATGACAAGCATTTATTTTGTCTTTTGGCCTTGTGCACGAAGAAATTTCAGCAAAGCATAGGCAATTATAGCTGTGAATAACTGATTGAACAACGCATTGGATATTGTGCCAAACAATACGGGAACGTTCAAATTCAGCTAAATCCAGCGGGAAAATGATTCAATTGCCCAGCGCGATTTGTACATGGCGGCGATTCCTTCGGACAGATAGATTGATAGAACGCATATTCCCCAAACTACTCCAGTAATTACACCATCTGAAATAACACGTCCTATACCCACTAATTATTTTTCATCAAATGTGTATGGCGTATCAACTTTGATTGCACATTCGTTCCAAATCATTACTTGTTAATTTAAGTGAATTCCATCATAAAGATTCATATAGGTTTAGTAATTAGTCAAAGTTATTAGGGTGTTCTGTCGTACAATTTATATATTACTATATAATCACCTCCTGATTTTTGTATATTATAGTTCTACATCGACACATAATATATAACTTTTTCTCATTGCTTATTGAATTAATCTGCTCCGTTCAAGAAGAACCATATCAGTTTAAATAACTCAGATTTTGGCAAAATTAAATTGATTCAAATGATACCCACCTTTTAGTAATCTCAGAAAATTTCTTAGTCGCGAGTGAGGTTGGTTTTCTTATAGCTAATCCAATAGTTCGATAGCTATCACTTTCAAGTGGAATTGCTGCAAAAGCAATTTTTGATGTCGGTATAATCATTTCTGGCAATATACTAATTCCTAGATTATTCTCCACCATGGAGATCACTGAGTATTCATTCATATTTTCGAATCGAATATTGGGGCTAACTTTATTCTCCCTAAATATTTTTTGAATATCATCATAACACTGATATGTTGGCATAATAAAAGGTACATTTTCTATTTGTTGCATTGATACTTGGTTTTCCTTACATAATGGGGATTGGTTAGATACAACACATAAAAGTCGATCCCTCTTCAATTGTACGATTTCAAAGGATTTTTCAAAGGATTCAAAGTAAGTATCATTATTAATAAATCCACAATCTAATCTCCCGTTTTGTAACCAATTCTCAACCTCAGCATAGTTTCCTTCCAGTAATTCGATTTCAATATTTGGAAACTTTCCCTCCATTTTTTTAAGAATACCAGGAATCCAGTTTTTAGAAATACTCGAAAAAACCCCCACTCTTACTGTTCCTTTTTGGAACCCATTGATAGCGGCTACTTCCTGCTTCAGCATGTTGTTATAGTATAAAATTTTCCGAACGGTAATTAAAAGCTCCTCTGCATTTTTGGTCAATGTTAAAGTAGAGTGATTACGAATAAATAAAGGAAAGGAAAACTCTTTTTCCAAACTGCTAATTGCATGACTTACAGCAGATTGGGTGAAACCTAACACTTCTGCAGCTTTTGTAAAACTATTGAGTTCTGCCACTTTGTTAAATATTTCATATTTTGTTAAAGTCACTATGGTCCTCCTCATGAATTTTATTCATGTCTCCATTATATTTCTTCGTTTTATTTAATGCCATTACCAACATACAATAAGTGCATGCTCTATTATATGACCCTTGACAAGGGATGTATTTTTTATGGAAGGATGAAGTGAAATGCAAAAAATTTTAGTTACAGGTGCTGCAGGTAAGATTGGCCAAGATGTTACAAGATTCCTAGATAAGCAAGGGAATTACCAGTTACGGCTAGCAGATATTAACTTATCTGCTTTAGAAACTTTTAAAGATACAAATCATGAAATCATATATTTAGATGTTTCTGGTTTAGCTGCTTGTCAAGAATTTACGAAAGGTATAGATATAGTTATACACTTGGCAGGTAATCCTTCGCCAAATGCTGATTTTTATGGCTCCTTATTAGAAAATCATATAAAGGGAACCTATAATATTTTTAGAGCTGCTAGTGATAATAATGTATCCAAAGTGATAGTTGCTTCCAGTGCTCAAACAATTGAAGGCTATCCTTTGGATTATCAACCACATGCTTATTCACCCACGAGACCCAAAAATATGTACGGGGTAAGTAAGTGTTTTGCAGAGGCTGTTGCTTCTTATTTTGCTTATGAAGAAGGGTTACAAAGTCTTGCTATTCGTATAGGTGCATATGATGATTATAATCCATATGGTAAACCACTAACAGCTAGAGATATGAGTGCATACTTAAGCCCAGAAGATTTTATGGACCTTCTCTTAAAGTCGATGACGGCAAAGAACTTACCTCCATTTTCAATTTTACATGGTGTATCTAACAACAGGTTTAAACGAATTGATATTGAAGGAACAAGAAAGTTAGTTGGTTATAGCCCAAGTTCTGATGCTTTTGTACTAAGTGGTATTAAATTCTTTGATTCTTGATAAAGGCATATCTAGAAAAGATATTATATTATAGTAGGCGCTACCATGATCTGGTTGGCGTCTTGTTTGTTGTTAAGGAAAGATAACAAAACAAAATTTCCTTAATCACAAGGCTTTAAAAGTAACCTATCCATAGTGATATTAAAGTTACTACTAACAAGGCAAGAAGAAATGTGATATTTCGAATCCACTTTTGTATATCATCAAAATACCGTTCTATAAATGCAACGTTGATATAAAACATGAGAAATACAACAAAGAAGGTAAAGTTACCAAATTTATCATTCAATTTTTCATTAGTAAATGTGCTTACATGAAGGAATAGTAAAGCAAAAGTTACTAAGAATAACTCAAATAGCCTTTTTTTGCTCACGCCACCACCACCCTACGGTAATTTCCTTTCGTTCTATTTTATCTGAACGTAGTGTGTAGCAGACTATGAATATTATACTTATGTAAAAAAAGGCTAACAATTTAAGATTGTTAGCCTTAATCGCGCCTTTTAAAAAATAACTCAATATAACAAATGAATGATTCTTCAACTTACACTATATTCTCCTTTTATTACAAAAAACGAACCTCGAATTGTTCCAGCAAGTTTAGACTTCTGTCTAGCAAACTTAAACTTCTCTACTAACTCCGTTGGTATCTCCATTCCCTCAGAAAGCTTAAATCCAACAGCCCGCTTCTTTGGGTTATCCAACGTATACATGACGTTGACTGCAAGACCATCCTCATAGAAGACATAGGCAAATTTAATATTTTCCACTTGAAAACACGATGTTTCTAAAGGTTTTGCCGCAAACTCAATATCACGTTCTTCTTTCAAAATGCGGTTCACATAATCAAGAGTCTTCTCGCTTTCACTAGCTGGTACAACCGTAAATTCATGCTTGTATTTATTCATAAAGTAACGTGCTTCATGGGCACGTAAACCAGCAAGTGCTTCTGCTACAGGTGAAGACTCCATGCCAGCTGTAGTTACGTTTTTAAAATCAACGATATCGGACAATTCCATCTCTCCTTTTAATACTTTACTTCCTAACAACTGGAATCCATATTTCACCAAATACTAAGCCGTTTCGCTGCCCCATCTCAACTGTTGTATTTGGCCCACCAACATAGGCAAAATCTTTTTCTTCTGCTAATGCTTGACCAAATGCAATACCAGTAAGCTTATTACTTAGCTCCTCAGCTGTATTGCCTTCCCCTTTAACTACTAGGTATTCTCCCCTCGGAAACTGGATAACTCTAGATTCTTCTTGTATCGTTGCCTCTGTCATGACACCAGCGTAATACATCATCTTGTTATTCACCGCTTCACTCACAGAAAAAATGTAATCATTTGTAGCTAAAGCTTTTAAAGTGTCCAACCTTCCATCTTGTTCGACGGCCAGCCAAAAGTCTGCCTTTTCCTTGTTTATGCCCGCAAAGTCTGTATAGTGGCTCTTAAGTTCAGTTCCAATACCTAACACGATAAAGCTATCTTTTTCTTCTATTGTATAATTTTTCATATTTAAAACCTTCCTCACTTTTAAATTAATCAAGCGATTTATCTTTTCACTTGATGAGTTTATAATATCTTTAAATCATGTCAAAAAATGATACTGTTTAGGAGACCAACATGAAAAAAGTTGAACGGATTAATACGATCATGCGCTATATTAACAACCGCTCCCACTTTACAATTTCTGAAATCATACGAGAATTTAACATCTCACGATCGACAGCTATTAGAGACATTAGAGAAATTGAAGCCATGGGGATGCCGCTCGTCGCTGAAGTTGGCAGGGATGGAGGATATTTTGTCATGCATAACTCTATCCTGCCCGTTGTTCGCTTTACTGATAATGAGGTCAAAGCTCTTTTTATTGCCTTTATGGCCACAAGAAATCAACAACTTCCCTATCTAAAGAGTCGTCAGTCTTTAGCCGAAAAATTACTAGGACTCATCTCAGAAATCCAGCAGGATGACCTTGTTCTTTTAAATCAAATCTTGCTTTTTGAAGGAACTAACCCTCATAATCCTGACCTACTTGAGCTTTCTGACCTCCCCCATCCTATGTTAGAAAAACTCATCCAAATCCTTCTTTTGGATAGTCATTTATTGATTACCGTAAAAGAAGAGGAAGAAATCAAGTCTTATCCAATTTATCTACTACACCTTTATCAAGAAAAAAGCCATTGGATAATTGAAGCCTTTGACATAAAAGAAGAAAAAAAGAAGATGCTCCCTGTCGATCATCTCATCAATGTCGAACCCTATACGACGAAAAAGAGATTAAGTAAGAAAAAAATTTTAGAAAAACTAAGTAAGAAGGACGAGGCAATCAACCTTGTACTTGAACTTGGTCAAAAAGCGATTGCCCAGTTCAAAAAATACCATCCTATAAAAATTTATATTTCCTATACTAATCCTTACCAATCCACAGCCATTCTAAAGACTTTTATCAATGTTAACAATCTCGATGAATTAACAGAAATAACAAATTGGCTACTTTTCCTAGGTAAAGATATCAAAATCAAGGAAGTGCCTGAAGAAGTGTTAGAAGGTTTAAAAGAGAGATTATGTTTATACTGCCCATAAGCAGTGACCAGTTAAACCCAAAATAATATTGAGTTTGACTAGATGCCAGTTACTTCTATTCAAATACCTAGTAAAAACATTTTATTTACTACCGCTACTTTAAACGCTCTTCTAAGAATAACGCCAACACAAAAAAGACATGAACTAATCTTTGTTCATGTCTTTTTATATTAGAGTTTAACCCTCATTAAATTACTTGTTTAAAATTCGAATGTGGATTTATCTTATCCATAATCTCTTTCATTCTTTATTCATATCCCACTATTTTAGCACTTGAACTAACAATAACGAATTAGAATAATGACTTAATACTTGCTAGGACAGTAAGTATACCTACAACAATGACAAACACATTGCTCATTTTTCCTCTGTATTTAGCTAGTACTGGTACTTTACGAATCGCATACATTGGTAATAGACATAAGATAGCAGCAACTAACGGACCGCTAAGGGAATCAATGATTCCAAGAATACTTGGATTTGCATAAGCAACATACCAGCATGTTAATACGACAAAAGAAAGAATCATTGTCTTAACTGTTTTTTCTTCGATAGCTTTTCCGCGTGTTTTTCCAAACTTGATAATTACGTCACGCATTACCTCATATGCCCCTATATAATGGCCAAGGAAAGACTTTGTAATAGCCACAAAAGCAATGATAGGAGCTGCAATAGTGATTACAGGCGAATTAAGCTCATTAGCAAGATATGAAAGGATCGATAAGTTCTGCTCTTTTGCCATTTTAAGATCCTCTGGAGTCAAACTCAATGTACTGCTCCAGACGAAGAACATAACAACCACGAATGTCATGATATAACAAACCTTTTGTATTTGTGCACATTTGGCATCAGTAGCTTCTATTCCATACGTAGCTCTCTGTTTCACAACGAATGATGAAATCATAGGTGAATGATTAAATGAGAATACGATGATTGGTAGTATCATCAATATCGTTCCAAAATATCCTGTTCCTGTTGAAGCAGTAGAAACACTTGAAAAGCTAAGCATTGACGTATTCCACTGCGGGATCAAAGATATTGCGATAAAAAGTAAAGAAGCTATGAAAGGATACACTAGCATACTCATGATCTTTACAGTAATATCTTGACCAAAATTTAGTATAGCGATAAGACCAAGCACTAATACAAGCGATAAAATGGCCCTTGGAGGCTCCGGCATGTGCAATTGATGCACGATAAAACTACTTGCAGTATTTGTAAGCGCAACCGAATACATCAGTACGATTGTATAAATTGAGCCGAAATATACGATGTTAAAAATGATACTTGCCTTATTTCCGAAATACTCTCTAATTGTACCTGTAATCCCCTGATCAGCAGAATTAGAAGCGTATATCATTTTAGCAAGCGCCCTATGTGAGTAATACATAACAGGAAATGCAAGTATCGTAATTAACAGTAATGATAATAAACCACCTGAACCTGCATTAATAGGTAAAAAGAGTACTCCTGCTCCAATTGCTGTTCCAAAAAGGCTCAATGCCCAAGTAGTATCTTGTTTATGCCACTTTTTAGGATCTAGATAGTTCTCATTTTTCACTGCATTATTTTCAGCTTGAAATTCTATTTTTTTTGCAGTATTCCCATTCATATAATAAATCCCCCTTGTATCCTATTCTTACGTCTCTTTTTAGGCTTAAGAATATAGACCATTCTTAAAAAATGAACCGCTTACTAGATGCGCCATATTGTAAACGATTCCACCTAAAGCTGTCTCTCTTAATGTGCGAGGCATTTATCCTCCAACCCTATACTTCCATTGATGATATTGTTTACACCAGCTAATACGATGTCCGCTGCTACTAAACTATTTTGAAGAAATTCCCCTTCTGGTCACACACCTTTCTGTAATTAATCGTTTCAGTCTGTCCAATTTTAAAATGTTTGATATTTTCTTCGTAGGTAATCGGTTACCTCTCGACGCCCTCATTATAACGTTTATATTTGCGAGTCTAATATTTTTTTATTTTTAGAAAGACAGAATAAACAGAATTATGAATAGATAATAAATTACAATTGGTATGTAACAATTGTGTCTATTTTTTGAAGCTGTATTAGTTAATAGAAAAGCAAACATAATACAGAGTTCCTTTCGTTAACACATTAATTATATTAGGAACTCGTTATAAAGATACTTATATTTCCCTTTGCTTTCACATCTTATCTTTGACATGAAAGCTGTTGTAATAAATAATACACATTGATGTAAAGGAATAAATTTAGAAAACATAAAATTATTATCATGAATTTTTATTACATATAACGAATCAATATTCATTTTTCAGAAAAGAAGAACTTTTTCAAAGGAGCCTACGCACCTTATATAATGGTTATCATGTTAAGCCTGTTAAAAGAATTACACCATAAGTTTCCATTTACTATATGTAATATTTATTAAGTGTAGTTTTTTCTAAATATGGATAATTACATATTCAGAAAAAGAGAGTATCCTTTCGAATTGTGTAGTAAAGATATAGCCCACCTACGGAAATAGGTGGGCTTTTCATGTATAAAAATTGCATTTATTATATGGCAATTAGAATTGAGGTCAAAATATTATCTCTTCCCTTTTAACTCTCTCAGTCTGCTTTTTCTCAACGTCTGAGCCTACTTACGTACCAACTGCATAACCAGTAAGAATACTAACAATTATAGCAATAACTAAGATTAATGTGATTTAAATCCATTTTCCCATATATATATTATTCCAGAAGATTTAGTTGCCATTGTGCACCGAACTGGTGGTGTTACCCTAACTGACGTTTAAATGCTTTGCCGGCGAAGAAGTAAGCGATAACCATAATGCCCACACACCAAGCAAGTGCAATCCAAATATCGTTGCCAACAGTCCCTTCATATAAGAGGGCACGAATCGCATTCACGATTGAAGTCACAGGCTGGTTTTCAGCGAACGCACGAACAATTTTTGGCATAGTTTCGGTAGGAACAAAGGCCGAACTAATAAAGGGCAGAAAAATTAGTGGGTACGAGTAGGCTGTCGCCCCTTCCATAGACTTCGCTGTCAACCCAGGAATGATAGCCAACCATGTCAGCGCCAGCGTAAACATCCCGAGTATTCCAGCTACCGCGAGCCAATCCAGAATATTAGCACTGGAACGGAAGCCCATTAAGAGCGCAACAAGGATAACCACCACGATAGTAAGCACATTAGCAACAAGTGATGTTAATACGTGAGCCCATAATA
This sequence comes from Bacillus sp. FSL E2-0195, assembly GCF_038003645.1. Taxonomy (NCBI): domain Bacteria; kingdom Bacillati; phylum Bacillota; class Bacilli; order Caryophanales; family Bacillaceae; genus Bacillus; species Bacillus sp. FSL E2-0195. Next base: position 3,333,765 of record NZ_JBBOPN010000001.1, read on the forward strand.
CCGACGAACGCTTGATAGGCATAGTAATGAAACGTGCCATCAGCCCGCTCTTTACATCCGTAAACAACCGTACGGAAGTGTAAGCGACACCGGATGCGATAGCCATCAGCAAGATTCCCGGCAATAAATAATTGACGTAGTTATCCGTTCCTGTCTTTATGGCGCCGCCAAATACGTAGACAAACAACAGCATCATCATAATCGGCGTAATCGCTACCGTAATAATTGTATCCGGACTGCGCATAATGTTGCGCATTAAACGCCCTAATAATACCCCTGTTTTGCTCTTCATTTACATCTCCTCCTTTTTGCCAATGATCGCAAGGAAAATTTCTTCCAATGTCGGCTGCTTCTCAATATACTCCACTTTTGTTGGCGGGAACATCTCTTTAAGTTCTGTAAGAGTACCAGTCGTGATAATTTTCCCGCCATGCAAGATAGCGATACGGTCCGCCAGTTGTTCGGCTTCCTCGAGGTACTGGGTCGTGAGCAAGATAGTCGTGCCGCCGCCGGCAAGTTCCTTGACTGTATCCCACACTTCAATACGCGCTTCAGGGTCAAGCCCTGTCGTCGGTTCATCGAGAAAAATGACTGCTGGCGTTCCGATCAAACTCATCGCGATGTCAAGCCGGCGCTTCATCCCACCTGAATACTGGTCTGCCCTCTGGTTGGCTGCATCAGTCAGGCTAAATCTTGCAAGCAAATTATCAGCGACTTGAGCAGGACTAGAAACTCCACGCAAATTGGCAATCATTATCAAGTTTTCTCTCCCCGTGAGCATTCCGTCTAAAGCTGCAAACTGCCCTGTCAGACTGATACTTTGACGAACATGATCCGGTTGACGCTGAACGTCAAAACCACAAATACCTACTTCGCCGCCATCTTGCTTCATCAGCGTCGAGAGGATATTGACTATCGTCGTCTTGCCCGCTCCATTTGAGCCCAGCAGTGCGAAAATGGAGCCACGCTGCACTTCAAAATCTACCCCTTTTAACACTTCCTTATCTTTAAAGGATTTTTTTAATCCTTTTACAGAAATCGCTGTATTGGTCATGCTTTTTTCCTCCTTAAAAAATGTTTTGTAAAGATAGACTGCCTACACCCTCTATTTAGTATTACTGATAATCTGTATTACTTAGTACTGATTTAAAAATATAACTGAATAGCAATGGCGTCAATTCACATTTGTAACCAGCTAATCAGTCGGTATTACCTGTTGCATTTATTTTTTTCTCAATTGCTTCATAATACTTTCATTCAAATCTTCACGATACTTGGAAACATAAGTTTTAGCGTTTGCCACTAGTTCGTCAGCAAAGGATGCCACGTCCTCCCCAGTGATTTCTAGCACTTGTCTGCCTTCCGCCGCACCGGCTTCAAACAAATCGATTAGTTCATACTGTATGTGTAGCATATCCATCCCGTTACCAGCTGAGAAATTCCACATGTAGTTTTGAATTTTCTTAAACACAAACTGATAGTCCTCTGGCAGAGCTCCAACACGTGCCATCATCATTTTGTACTCTTTTTTATCACCAATTAATTTTTTGAACATTTCCAACATATTATTTTTCCTCCTTTTTTATAAAGCAGAACAAGAAACTCCCAAAATATCGGCCGAATATTTAATCTTATGAGGCTAGTTTGACTTCAAGACGTTAATTTTTGATGATACAAAATCCCATTTTCTCCAAAATAATTCAAGCTCCTGAAGGCCATCCTCATTTAGTGAATAAAACTTGCGAGGCGGCCCCATGTCTGACGGTTTCTTTTCAATATTCACAAGTTTTTTCTTCTCTAATCGCACAAGGATGGTATAGACCGTTCCTTCCACGACTTCAGTAAACCCAAGCTCATTCAGGTGGCGGGTAATCTCATAGCCATAAGTTTCACGGCGGCTAATGATTTCCAGAACACATCCTTCCAGCGAACCTTTCAGCATTTCAGTTAAATTTTCCATATTCTGATCCTCCTTTACCCCCTATTCTGTCTGACTTATATTCAGTATCACAGAGTACTAAGGCTAATTTTTACTGAATAGCTTTTGAGAAGCCTTACTATTCAGTATTACTTATTACAACTACATTGTATGACTAAGTAGATGGAATGTCAACTCGATTTTTAAATTTTTTCTTAAATCCGCTTTTGCCTATTGGATACTGAATATATTTTTAAAAACTACGCTATTAAGTATTACTCATTACCACTACATTGTATGACTATGTAGATGGAATGTCAACTCGATTTTTAAATTTTTTCTTAAATCCGCTATTATCTATTGGATACTGCCTATTTTCTTCTTAAGAAATCTCACCACATACCTATCCAGCTAAGAAAAGGAAATACCCAAAACAAAAATTCCGCATATTTATTTTGGGCGTTATAATATTCCGAAGTTAATGAATGTGGATAGCTCTCCTTATTAAAAAGACGGATCATTTTTTTGTCCTTCTACTAATGCACCTGTGCATCTAATACATGAGCTTGCGAATACATACAAACTCTTTATAAAGTCAACTCTACATATAGGACATCCTTTTGTTACGATAACATCATATTCATATCTTCTGCTGCGGTTGTAATTAGTTTTAAACCGAATGTCTCTTGTAATACATCAAGCACGCCAGGTGAAATAAATTCAGGCGCCTTTGGACCAATGCGAATATCTTGAATTCCAAGACTAAATAGCCCAAGTAAAATAGCAACCGCTTTTTGTTCAAACCATGATAAGACAATACTTACTGGCAATTCATTCACTTCACATTGGAAAGCATCTGCTAAAGCGGCCGCTATTTTCACTGTAGAAATTGAATTATTGCATTGTCCTAAATCAATGTAACGCGGAATCTCCGTACCAGGTACAACACCATAACTCACATCATTAAAACGGAATTTCCCGCAAGAAGTTGTTAAAATAACCGTTTCTGGCGGAAGCGACGTTGCTAATTCACGATAATATTCCCCGCCTTTTCCTGGGGCATCACAACCTGCGATGACAAAGAAACGCTTAATCTTTCCTTCTTTTACTGCATTAATAATTTCCGGAGCTAATGATAATACTGTATTATGATGAAGCCCTGTTACTAACTGCTCATCCGACTCCATATGTACTTCTGGAAGTTCAAGCGCTTTTTGAATCAATGGTGCAAAATCATCATTTTCAATTTTTTGTACACCCTCTAAACCTGCAATATCATATGAAAAGAATCGATCAGAGTATGATCCTTTAATTGGCATAACACAGTTCGTTGTAGCTAATATGGCACCTGTAAATTTTTCGAAAAGGCGTCGTTGATCATACCATGCCTTACCAATGTTTCCTTTTAAATGTTTATATTTTTTCAGTTGTGGATATCCGTGTGCTGGTAGCATTTCAGAATGCGTATAAATGTTAATTTCTTTTCCTTCTGTTTGCTTTAATAACTCTTCTAATGCAAATAAATTATGACCAGTAACTACAATTGCCTTACCTTCTACATGGTTCTGCGTAATTTGAACAGGCTCCGGAACACCAAAGTGATTCGTATGTGCCTCATCTAATAACTCCATTACTCGTAAAGCCGATTTCCCTACTTTCATAGCCATATCAATATGTTCTTGTTCATTAAAGTTAGAATTTGTTAATGTCATATATAGCGCTTCTTGAGTTGTAGCATCTACAAATGCATCTGTATACCCTAGCTGCGCAGCATGCGTACGATAAGCCGCTATTCCTTTTAATCCGAACACAATCGTATCTTGTAAACTTGCAATTGTTTCATTCTTACCACAAACACCCATCACTTTACATCCGCCTGTTGGCGTTTGTTCACATTGATAACAAAACATATCATCCCACCCTCTCCCAATCATTCGTTACAAATTAAGCATAATACCCATTGAGAAAAAGGGATGTGATATCAATCACAATAATATATATAAATTTGTGACAGTTCATATTGTTGACATAATTTTTTTATTGACATCAAAAAAACATACAGAAAAATGGACAACTTTGTTGATGCTTTCAAATAGCTAGATAATTGATTTAGAGAACTATTAGCAACTAATAAGCATACAAAAACGCTATTCTATCATTCAACAGAAAGAATAGCGTTTTTTCATTTTGAAGAACTATCAATTTTTTGATTAAAGATTTTATAGGAAACCTCTTTATTTACAATACATTTACACCATCTTAACATTTTTTACATTATTTATATGATATATTTATATAGAAACTACTTAAGAAATTTCATGTACATTGTTATCTTTATGATCTCTTATTTAATTGATAAGAGGTCATGTTATATTTTTATAACAGGGGTGAATTAGGATGACTGAAACTTTAAAGACACTTATAATGCTTGATGTTACTTATGTTGTTATAGCAATTATGACGGTACTGGTATTTGTATACTTGGAATTAAAATCTCAGTAACATATTTAGGCGTAATCAATAGCTTCGGCATTTCAATATAGTTAAAAGAAAAAGAGGAGGAAATAGTTTTCTCCTCTCTTTTGTATTCCAAAAATTTCTTAAATCTACAATTCGCTTCATTATTACTTTATTTCTTGTTTCTTATTTCAACAAATTCAGTGTATGTAAAAGCAATCCTTTATCACCTATATCACCATGACCAGGTACTACTGAATTCGTATTTCCATATCGGTTCAATACATTCTCAATCGATATCGACCATTCATTTACATATGCATCAGCAACATTCCCTAAATCTTTAGCTTCCGCAGATTTCACTAAACAGCCTCCAGCTAAAATGTTGTATTGCGGTAACCATACGACAATATTATCTTCTGTATGCCCTTTCCCTGGATAGAACGTTTCTACTTTTATATTTCCAAACTTCATATTCGTAATTGTTTGTAAGTCTCCAAGTGGCTCTTCATATCCATTTTTCTTTGCTAGTTCCGCAGTTAATGCTGTACTATGCGCTTTAATGCCTCTTTCTTTCAACGTTTTTATCCCGCCAATTCGATCAGCATGCGCATGTGTAATAATGACATCCGTTACGCGCTTCTGAAATTTCTTTTCTACCATCTCTATTAGTTCCTTCGTTAACTTATCATCCCAAGAAGAATCGACAAGCACTAACCCTTTAGAAGTGTTAAGAACTAGACCGTTCGAAGGAACTGCTACTCCATTAAAATAACCTAACTCAGTATGAACCCATACATTTTTGTTTAACTGAGAAATTGAAATAGTTCCTGTCTCATTCTTTATTACTTTTTGCTCTAGCTTTTGTTCCGCTTTCACAGAAGAAATTGTGCTAACAAATTGAATTGTTCCTAGTAAACTAACACATACCCCTACTTTTAATAATATATTCTTTTTCATTTTCTCCACCCCTTCTTTCAAACTAAATAGTTATTTCCTATATTAGACAATTCGTCTCAAATGTTTGTTCCATCTTTTTTTACATATTTTTCATACCATTAATAAAAAGCGCACAAAATTCTGTACGATTTAAAACTTAACTTTCCTTTTTTCTATTAAACTTAAAATCACCATTGTATTTTGTTAAATAATAACATTCATACTAGCCATCATTTCATTTGCACTAGCTTATTTCATCGGAGTAAAACAATACACTTGGCTCTTATCAGGATTCAATGAACGCCGTGTACCTGACAAAGTGAAGTTATCAAAAATAGTTGGTCTTTATAATTTAATTGCTGGTGTTATTACCACAATTGGCAGTGTCTTCATTACTCCTAATGTTAAAATTATATTTCCCATCATTATTATTGGCCACGTTATAATCGCTGCTTATGTAAATACACGTATGGTTCAGTAAAAAAAGACCATCCAATTGGATGATCTTTTTTATAACTTATCAACATATTGCTTCGCTTCTAACAATGAAAATCCAAAAGCCTCTCTTACTCTCTTAATTGCTGTAACTGTTTTTCCTTCTTCCACAAGCTGGCGTAATTCTTTATTAATTTCAGGTTCTCTATCTACAATTCCCATTTCTTTCGAAATTAATTGTAATCTATCTTCCATCCTCTTTAAACGCGTATCTGCTTTCTTTTCGATTTTATTTAATTTTTCAGCGAGATACATAAATCCAAAGGCCGCTATCGGTATGACAATCCAAAATTCCAAGACTGTTCCTCCTCACTAGCATTGTTTTATTTAAGTAATTTATGTAAATTTTACCACAGGACACATTTAATGTATAATAGTAATATACAACATTGTTGATAAAGTGAAACTTTAATCAGTGGGGGTTTTGTTCGTCCCCCACTGATTATTAGTCTTCACCAATCGGGTGTTTACGGGCAGCCCGACTCCCACCTAACTTCTTTGCCCCAGTCGAATTTTGAGGTGGGAGTTTTACTGCCCGTTAATGCGGGATAAAACCTTTTATTTTAGGGGACACTTTATGAAGAGATTTTTTAAGACGTTACTACAATTTGTAGTTCTTTCAATTGCACTACATTTGTTATTTGATATAGTTGGTTGGCTTGTTTTCAATGCACCAATTAAAAACAAACAAATCTTTATTTCCTTTATAACAGCCTCATGGCTTATGTACATGTACAGAGATAAATTTTTTAAAGCATTTACTTCGAATTAACTTAAACTAAGAAAACACTTCATCGATAAAAGATGAAGTGTTTTCCTTTTCTCTCTATTTACTACTGTATAGTAAAGTTAATATTCTGTTTTTAAAAGAAAGGAGTCACTATGAACTTAAAAAGTAACAATATATATGAGAAAATGAACCAATATTCTGTTGCAGGGTTAAGCTTTGCCGTTATACGTGACGGTAAACTTGATGAAGCTACTGCTTTCGGAACACTTGAATCTGGAACAACTAGAACTGTCACTACGGATTCCATATTCAATTCTTGTTCTATTAGCAAATTCATCACTTCAATGCTTGTACTAACGTTATCAGATCAAGGAATCGTATATTTAGATGAAGACGTAAATGATAAACTCACATCTTGGAACATCCCTACCAATCTATTTACTTCACAGAAAAAAGTCACGCTGCGAAACTTATTAAGTCACCAATCTGGAATCATTGATCCTCCCAATAGTTTTGAACATTATAAGCTAGTGCAAGGAATACCTAAAATCCCTAAGCTCCTTGCTGGTAAAACATTATATTGCCCAGTACCTATAGAAGTAACTTATGCACCAGAAAGCCAATTCCACTACTCTGACGCAAATTTTTGTATTATCGAACTACTACTTGAAAATATAACTGGAAAACGATTTAACCTTTTACTTGAAGAATATATCTTTCAACCACTTCAACTGAAGAATAGTACGGTATTCCCTACTGAAGATATAAATAAATTAGATACATTTGCTTGTGGACATAATAAAGATGGCACCGTTACAAATGAGAAGTATCCATTTTATCCATTCGCAGCTGCTTCAGGCATTTGGACAACACCAACTGACTTATCAACTTTAATTATTGAAATCATTCAGTCCTTACAGGGAAATAGCAAACTGGAACTTTCTCAAAAAACAGTACAAGATATGATTTCTCCTCAAGGATGCACCAAATGGACTGGGTTAGGTGTTTTTCTAGAGTATTCTAATGAAGACTTACAAATTCATTCACTTGGCTGGGGTGTTGGATTTCAATGTATGATGGTATGTAATCCATACCGAGGTAATGGCGCTGTTATTATAACGAACTCGGATTTAGGTGTTCATCAAAAGGATGGGATTATTGGTGAGATTTTAAAAATGTTATCCTTATAATTAACGAAGTAAAACAAAGAAAGAAGCTGATTCTCCCAGCTTCTTTCTTTATATAACATTTTTCACCACAATTTTAATATGTTCTGGTGCGATAATTTCAGTTATACTTTCTTGGAAATCTTCATGCAGCAGTTCTTCAATATGCTCTAACTGCACTTCGACATGTGTGCATTCTAAATTATGTATGTTTAATAGTGCATAATGATCTTTCTTCTTAATTACTAAATATTGATTTTCTTCTGTTATGAGTACAGAACCTAATCGTATTCCTAGTAGACGTTGATCATCAAACTTCACAATTTTTTCCCCTTTCCAACTGCGAATGTAATTACTATACAAAAAACCTAATTTAAGGAAAAGAATCTTATATAGACTATATCATAATTTACTAAAATATAAATATCATATTTTCTTTCAATAGAAATCCCCTTTTTTTTATATATTTCGATACAAAAAACTTTCTCAACAAAAAATTACAATTTTCAGTTTTTTATTTCATGAAAATCTATTATACTAAAGCTAATAAACGTTTGAAATGTTTGACCTCTCCTAATTCATGTACATATGGATGATCAGTAGCTGTTGCTACTGATCTATTTTTTGATTTCAGAAAGCAAATACACCGCATCCTTTCCTACACCACAAATAAGCGCAGAACCCCTTTGAGATTGCCACGGCAGTCCAATATAATACAATCCTCTTACTGGACTCATTCCCTTTGTATGATTAGGCAATCCATTCATATTCACTGCCTTTTCTATTTCAATCCATTTATAATCTTGAACAAAACCAGTAGACCATATAATACTTTGTGCACTATACGTGCCACCATTCTGAAACATAATATTATTTCCTGATGCACTTACCACTTTTCCCTGTAGTTTTATTGCTCCACTACGAATAAGTTCCTTACCTTCAAAACCAAAAATGGGATCCTTTCGCTTCTGAAACCACCTTCCTCTCTTTGTATGTATTTCGGCATACAATAAACCCATTTTTTCTAACCAATTAAAAATGCTTTTTCTAAAAAGATATAACGGTAAAAAGGTTAACGGATGACTTATAGCCATTGTAACTTCATGAGTTTTTGCAAGTTCTACTGCTATTTGCATGCCTGAATTCCCACCACCTACTACAAGTACTTTTCCCTTTGGAATTTGTAATGGTGATTTATATTGTGATGAATGTATTTGAAAAATATGTGATGAAAGATGTTGTGAAAATGAGGGGATGAATGATTGCTGAAAACCACCTGATGCGATAATAACTTTTTTCGATTGTAAAATTTCTGTAGGAGTGTGTAATTCAAATATTTCTTTCTCTTTTCTTATTTTTAAAACTTGAGTCTGTAATTGTACCGGCAATTGAAAATACCTTGCATATTCTTCTAAATAAATTGCAATTTCATCTTTACATGGAAATCCACTCCCTTCTCCTTTTAATATCATACCTGGTAAACTACTATATTCCCTTGGTGTGAAGAGCTGCAAAGAATCATAGCGGTCTCTCCAAGAATCGCCAATTCGGTTTCCCGCCTCAAGTAATAAGAAACTATATCCTTCCTGCTTCAAGTAGTATCCCATTGTTAATCCAGCTTGACCAGCTCCAACGATAATTATATCTTTCATTCCAATTCCTCCTTCTCACAAACACATGAATACATGTTCATATGTTCATGCGTTTCCATAATCATAACATTTTATTTTTTTATAATTCAATATCTATCCAAAATAAAAAAGAGCAGTTCACTATAAAGTAAACTCCCCTTAATATGTATCATCTCGTTACTCATTAATATTTCAATTGTCCCCAAAGGATCTAACGGCCCATACACACTATCACCTAAATTTATTATCATTTCGAATATCTTTTAATACCGCCTTTAAAGCGTGACTATTCCCATTAATATCTGAAATCATCGCTATTTTTCTCTTCATTGTAACCCCTACTTTGATAAATTATTTATAACACCTCAATTTCTAAACCCTTTCCTCATAAAATGTAATTCTATTTGAGAACGGATCAATCACAGTTAATTCAATTGTATCCCAAGGTGTTCTCTCTATATCAGGTTTTGAATACGCATAATCTTTACTTGATAAAATAGCATAATAACTTTTTAAATCCTCTATTTTCACACGAATTGCACCGCCTGGTGAAGCATCCCCATGATGTTCAGATAGATGTATTACAGTATCATTTAACGAAATTTGCATATATAATGGCATATTTTCCTCATACCGATGTTCCCAATCCAGTTTAAACCCTAAAAAATTCAAGTAAAATAACTGAGCCTTTTCAATATCAAAAATTCTAAATATAGGTGTAATCATTTATAATACCCTCCTATTTATAAACATCCGCCGCCAATTCCCGCAAAACATCTACATTCATCACTTCAAAGCAACCATTATTTTTCTTTATAATTTCTTTATCACAAAAAACATTTAATGTACGTAATAAATGCCGATAACTCGTCCCTAACAATTCAGCTATTTCCGTTAAATTCCCACTAAACACAATTCTATTTCCGTGCTGAACCGCCCGTTCCCCTGCTGCTAACATGTAACTCGCAAGTCGATTTTCAAGTGGATACAGTAAATTAATTGTACTATTTTTTGAAAGTCGATTTAATTTATGGGCTAAAGAACCGCAAATACATCTTAAAAATTTCGCATCATGAAATAATTGGTTTCTCACTTTCCCTAAAGGTAGCCCAACACAATATGAGTCTGCCATAACTTGTACGTTTGAATTGATTCTTTGAGAGTGAATTAACTCTACATCTCCTAGCAACTGCAAACCGTCATAAAAACATAATAATACAGATTTCCCGTTACTTAATGTGTTAAACGCTTTCGCTTTTCCTTCAACAAAGAAATATAAATAATCTATCTCTTCGTTTTCTCTGCAAATGAACTCATTCTTTTTAAAAAAGATAAGTTCCATATATGGTTTCATATCACTACTAAAAAATGAATCAATATTATTTTGTTTCATATACTCTGCTAATTTATTAGAATTACATACTTTCTTCATAGTTCCCCGCCTTTACAACTCATCCCAATTGTAAACAAAATTTTCTTCTTTCACTATGACATATGTCATAGTAATACACAATTTCAGCATGATACAGTCATTACAAATATGGAATATAAAAAGGGGATATTACATTGTATAACTTTCTTTCTGTCTTTATTGGTGTGCTTATTGCCATTATGCTCCCATTGAATGGGATTTTATCTGAAATAATCGGTAATTATACAGCGAGTGTTGTCATTCATCTTGTCGGTTTAATAGCAGTTATTTTCGTTTTAATCCTTAACAAAAATAAACTCCATTTTGATAAAGGTATTCCACTTTTTTTATATAGCGCTGGGGCAATTGGAGTATTCACTGTTCTTTTTAATAATATAAGTTTCTCTGCTCTTGGTGCCTCTATTACGATTGCATTAAGCTTACTTGGTCAATCCATCGCTTCCATAGTTATTGATCATTTTGGTTTATTAGGAATGAAAGTTTCGAAGTTTGATAAGAAAAAATTAATTGGATTATTATTCATCTCTTCTGGAATTATAGTCATGACAATTTATTAATGGAGGTAAGAAAATGTTATATATTTGTATCGCTATTTTAGCTGGTGTTTCTATCGTTGTTGCTAGAATTATTAACGCGAATTTAGCAAAGGAAATTGGAAATTGGGAAGGCACATTTTTCAATTATATTACTGGATTATTTTTCTCCATGTTATTTTTAATTTTCAGTTCAGATTCGTTGTATATTTCTAGTCATACGTTACAATCCATACCTATCGCTGTATACTTAGGCGGATTAGTAGGCGTTATCGTCATCTCATTATCAAACTATATTACTCCTAAAATATCAGCATTTTATTTAACGTTACTCATCTTCATCGGACAATTGTTTACGGGGACTATCATCGATTTCTTCCTGTCACACGAACTATCAACCGGAAAAATTATTGGTGGAATTCTCGTATTAATAGGGCTCACTTACAATTTACTCGTTGATCGCCCTATAAAAACCGTGAAGCATAACCACGTTCAACTATAATACTTTACGCTTACCTATCATATATTAATAGAAAAGCTCTTCACATGAAGCCATAGAGAGGAGAATACCCTATTAAGAAAATCATTTTATTGATAGGTAGCGCATTGATTGTTTTTGGAACCGTATGGTTTTTAAACTCTGGAAAATCTATTCAAGATCTCTATACAGCAAGTAAACCAAAGAAGAAAGCTACTATTATTTCAACTCAAAGAGACCCAAATGCACCTCCTGTTTTTTTAGGAAAGCAGGAAATAAAAGATATACATGTAGAGTCGCTTAAGACAAAAAAATCTATCTTCCTTACAAAAACAGATGAATTAAAAACATTCATTAACAGTATGGATACAGCAAAAAAAGGCGATTTAACGCTAGATGAAGAAGGTTCTGATTTAGTAGATTGTAACATGTGGATTACTTTCCAAGATGGAACTTATAAACAATATTTAATTTGGATAGTAGATAACAACAGTAGTGAAGTTATGATTGCCCATCAAAACACTCCTGATGACGTAGACCTTACTTATTATCAATTAAATGAAGGTAATTCAAAAAAAGTATATAACTTATTTAAAAAGGTTATTTAATAGAAAAAGTCATGAGCTACTAGGCCCATGACTTTTTCTATTTATATATATTCAGGGAACACTTTACAACTCTTTTCCTGCTCTATATCATGTCCAAAGAAAACAATTGGGTTCTCTTTCCTAACAACTTCTTTTAAACGTTTAATTGAAGATAAAGCTAATTCCGAATCAAATCCAGCGAACGGCACTTCATCTTCAAAATTTTCTTTCGTATAAGATGCATCAATCGTTAATAACACAGGACCGGATTTTTCTGTCTCAATTAATAGCGACTGATGCCCCGGAGTATGTCCTGGTGTATACAATAATTGAACTCCTGGTACGACTTCATAATCCCCTTCAATGATCTTGTAGTTTAAATTCGGCAATATACATTCTTTCATATATTCTTCACTATATTGTGCCGCCTCGTATTCAGCACGCTGCACAATAATCGGTGTATTTGTAAAAGCACCATTTCCTCCTGCATGATCAAAATGTAAGTGAGAACTAATAATATACAGAAGATCTTCCGGTTCATATCCAACGCGTTTTAAAATATTTACGATTCTATCTTCTTCAGTCATTTTTGGTAAAATCTGTCCTTCAACAAATGTACCGTTAAAAAGATCTTCGTTATTAACCGCACTTTCTGGCATACCTGTATCTACTAAAATAGGCCCCTCTTCTGTCTCCAATAAATAGCACCATACAGGTAAGTTCAATAAATCCCCCGGTGTGAGCGTACTATTAACAGACGAATGATCCAACATACAACGACCTGCTGGGACGAAATAAAGCTTCTTTACTGTCATTATGTATCCACCTTTACAAATAATTTAAGATAAAACAATACTATATTTCGCTTATGAGAAATAAACTCCTTCTCACCTTTCATTATTTCAACTATTATCTTTTCAATTGTTCACAACTTTTCATTCCAAATCCAGTGATACTGGAAAGCCTATGCAGAAATCCAATCCTCCTTTAAGTATATAAGATAAAAGTATCACTTTTTCTTATAATAACACTTCCATTCTCTGAAAACAGAATATATTTTATATTTTCAGAGAATGAATTAAGTCGTCGAAACCAAGACGTTAAAACGAATTTTGGACATAAAATAACCGACTACCTACATGTTTAAAAAAAGGAGTCGGCTATTTTGCTTATTTATTATTGATTTGCATGCTCTTTATATGTGATGAGCGAAAATTCCCAAGATTAATATGCTACTTTAGTTTCCATGCTTTTTCACTGAAATACTTCCGTTATGTGTGTTTAATTTAATTTGATTTTCTCCCTTCCCAATAACTGCATTTCCATTATATTTATTCAGGATATTCGCTTTTCCATTGTCGACAGAGACATTAAATTGAACATTAGTTGGTTCTTTTTCAGTTTCAATATTAATCTTGCCATTGTGAGTCGTAAAATTGAGATTTCGATCAAGTTCATTTGTTTTAAGAGAAAGACTTCCGTTTTTAGATTGCCCTTCTAGTTCACCTTCAACATGATCTAGCATTATTCGTCCATTATTCGATTTCACATGAATATTTTGTGCCGTTATATCTTTAAAGTCCATACTTCCATTATTTGTTTCCGCATTAATTTTTTGCGAATTGATCTCTCTTAATTCAACACGCCCATTGCTTGTATTGATATCAAAATGCGTTGTATTTTGTTGTTTTGCAGAAACGTAACCATTGTTATTGGAAATTTTTAATGAATCATATTGTTTTTCAGGCAGATAGACATTTAATGTTAATGGGACCAATACTTCAGAAATGTTGAAGTTGAACCAAATCTGTTGTTTTTCTTTGTAAGAAATGAGAAGCGTTGAATCTTTTTCATCCGTAGCTAATGTTCTTTTTATGTTAGGATTAACTTCCCCATCTAATGTTACTTTCATGTTACTTTCTGTTGTAGGATTGATGTTAACACGCACGTTATTCGTATCGATAATGACGCTTGACACATTATTATTGTTAATGACCTTTTCTTCTGAAATTGGTACTGTGGCAATTGAACGATAAGTGAATAGACTTCCCACAATCCCAATAATGAAAATAATACCTGCAATGATTGAAAGTTTCTTTTTATTTATCATGCTTAAAACCACCTTTTACTAGTGCTATATTGAACTTTAAATAACGAACAAATCCATTCTTTGCTAACTTCGTTAAAGATAACATAGCGATTACAATGAAATATCCAAGTCCACAAAGTGCTAAAGAAACGAAAAGGTTAAAAAGTAAGAATGTATTTGGATGCACAATGGTATCAACAATAACAAGCAGTGGTGAACACAAAAATGAGATTCCTAGAGTCCACCCTGAAAAAATCAATGCGGTTACTGCAATTGCAGGTCCAAGCACGATTACTAAATTGAAAAATCCTAATCCAATTACTGCCCAAATTGCCCGAAAAACATTCCCTGTTGTTGCACTCGCTGTTACTTTCTCAATATGATAACCTGCTAATAACTCTTTGGCGATTTGAGCTGGCGAACCTAATGAAGCTGTAATTTCTTCTTCAGTTTTTCCTTCCTCTAATCCGAAAGTAAAATGTTCTTCATAATCTTTTAAAATATCTGCACGTTCTTTTTCAGATAATCTTTTTAGAGATACGTTTAATTGTTGTAAAAATTTATCTTTCGTCATTACGTACACCTTCTTTTATTAATTGATTGACACCTTGTGAGAACTCATTCCATTCCTCCAAAAGTTGGTACAAATACGTTCTACCTTTATCCGTCAGTTTATAATACTTCCTTGAAGGCCCTTCTGAAGACTCCTGTAAATACGTTGTAAAATATTCTTCTTTAGTTAATCTACGAAGTAGAGGATAAACAGACCCTTCTGATATTTCAATTTGATTGGAAATACTTCGAACTAATTCATACCCATAACGGTCTTGCTTATCAAGTAAAACAAGAACACAAAGTTCTAAAACTCCTTTTTTAAATTGTAAATTCAATATTCATTCACCCTATTCTAATTGGCATCTACTACTATTTATTGTTTAGTACTGTTTTATAATAAGTAACTACAAGTATAATATAACACTTGGTATTCATTGCAAGGTACACTGGAAAAATAAGTATATATTTCATCCGACGCTTATAAAATCAAAACGATGACTCCTCTCCATTTACAAAGTTCTAAATGAGGCTGAAACCAGCCTTTAACAAATGGAAAGGACTCAACTTTTTTACATAATGACACTTTACCTACTATAATAAAAGAGAAAAAGACTCTTACTTTAATGGAGGGAATAAAAATGAAAGCAATTGGTTTACATGAATACTTACCTATTGAAGAAGAAAACAGTTTAATTGATATTGAAGTTGAAAGACCTGTTGCCACAGGAAGAGATATACTTGTAAAGATTAACGCTATTTCCGTTAATCCAGTTGATACAAAAGTTCGATCTCCGAAAGATAAAAAAGAAGATATAGCAAAAATACTTGGCTGGGATGCTAGCGGTGTTGTCGTGCAAACTGGCGATGGTTGTACGTTATTTAAAGAAGGCGATGAAGTGTTTTACGCTGGAAGCATTACAAGGCAAGGTACATACAGTGAATACCATTTAGTTGATGAAAGAATTGTTGGTAAAAAACCAAAAACGTTAAGTGATGCTGAATCTGCAGCACTTCCTTTAACAGCCATTACCGCATGGGAAGGTTTGTTTGAACGTTTAGGGATTGATTATAATAAGAAAGATGAAAATTCATTTAAAAACATTTTAATTATCGGCGGAGCTGGTGGTGTTGGCTCGATTGCTATTCAGTTAGCTAAATGGGCTGGACTAAACGTAATCGCAACCGCATCCCGCAACGAAACTATACACTGGGTGGAAAAATTCGGTGCCGATTATATAGTTAATCATCACCAACCTTTAAAAGATCAAATATTAGAATTTGGGCTAAAAGATGTAGATTATATCTTCTGCTTAAACAATACTGATCAGCATTGGCACGCGATGGGTGACATCATTAAACCACAAGGTAAAATTTGCTCTATCGTAGAAAATGAACACCCTCTTGAGATGGGAATTTTAAAAAGTAAAAGTGCTACATTCGTTTGGGAGTTTATG
The DNA here is from genome assembly GCF_038003645.1 of Bacillus sp. FSL E2-0195. Lineage (NCBI taxonomy): Bacteria > Bacillati > Bacillota > Bacilli > Caryophanales > Bacillaceae > Bacillus > Bacillus sp. FSL E2-0195. Next base: position 3,350,229 of record NZ_JBBOPN010000001.1, read on the forward strand.
TTTACAAAAGCGATGTATGAAACTGGTGATATGAGTACGCAGCACGAACTATTAAATAAAGTAAGCGAACTATTAGATGAAGGCATTTTAAAGACTACATTAAATGAAATATTCACACCAATTAACGCTGAAAACGTAAAGAAAGCACATGCACAACTTGAAAGTGGGCGTACAATTGGAAAGATCGTTTTAGAGAAATTTTAATAATAAAAAGTCCGATTTCTAAACGGGAAATCGGACTTTTTACTATCTTTATTTACTTGAAATCTCTTGATCATTTTGAACATCTAACGGAGGTCGTTTCCCTATTCCGAAAGCATAGAAACTAATTGTGACGATAGCTAAGAAAACAATACCTACAACTAATGAAATACGCGTATCATCGTTAAACCACATTCCGATTAATACCATAATTAAAAAGGCAATTGTCAAATAGTTTGTAACAGGAGCAAATGGCATTTTGAATGGATGATCTTTCATCTCTGCTCCTTTTTCTTTTCTAAAATTAATTTGACTAATTAAAATGACAAACCATGGCACCATACCAGGAAGTACACTCGCACTATATACATATACGAATAAGTTTTTTGGTGCAATATAACTTAAAACAACACCAACCGCTAAACCGATAATTACACCAACTGTACCGAATAAAGGTACACCGTTATTAGAGATCTTCGTAAAGTATTTCGGTGCTTGTCCATTTACTCCTAGTGTATAAAGCATACGTCCAGCACTATAAATACCACTGTTACAACCAGACATTGCGGCTGTAATAACAACGAAGTTAATAAGTCCCGCAGCTGCCGTAATACCAACTTTCGCAAAAGTTGCTACGAACGGACTACCAATTGAACTTAATTGATCCCAAGGATAAACAGTTACAATAACGAAAATAGCACCAATATAGAAAATTAAAATACGCCAAATTGTACTTTGAATTGCTCTAGTAAGTGTCTTCTTCGGATCTTTCGCTTCACCAGCAGTAATCCCGATTAATTCCACACCTTGATACGCTCCAACTACAAGTGATAATGCAAAGAAAAATCCTGAAAAACCACCTGTGAAGAAACCGCCGTTTGCCCAAAGATTAGATATGCCGATTGCTTCTCCTCCATTCCCAATTCCGAAGAAAATGAGGCCGAATCCGGCAATAATCATTAATAAAATCGTAACGATTTTAATCATCGCAAACCAAAATTCAAATTCACCAAATGACTTAACAGAAATTAAGTTAGCCGCACCAAGAATAACCATCGCGATAATACCAGGTATCCAAGCCGGTAAATCCGGGAACCAATATTTCATATACGCTCCAACTGCGATAATCTCTGACATCCCAACAATAACCCACTGGAACCAGTTACTCCACGCTGTCATATAACCAGCTAACGGATGAATATATTTGTGACCAAATGTCGCAAATGAACCTGTGCTTGGCTCCATATACAACATTTCTCCCATGGCACGCATAATGAAGAAGATGAAAACACCTGCGATTGCATATGCAAGCATTACTGACGGACCTGTCCATTTAATCGTGCTGGCTGATCCCATAAACAAACCAACACCAATTGTTCCGCCTAAAGCAATCATTTGAATATGACGTGCTTCTAAACCTCGTTTCAATTCTTTGTTTGCCACTTCATTTCCCCCTCTTAGATGATTCATAGCCGCATTTAAAGTAAGATGGTGTACCCTAATTCCTTTCGGCCCTGAAAATGATGAAACAAACGTCATTTTAGACTAACTTTAAAGCTATCCTAAAATCTCATTTTACCTCTTACAAAATTTCCCAAACCCCTCATCTTCCTATTTTCTATAAAATTTAAAATTGCTCACTTCATATTAATTCATTTATCTGAAAAGTTCAATTATTTTTTCAGTAAATTATTATATATTAGTTTGATTAATTTTTAACTAAATTAACAATAAAATACATCTATTCAATATGATTCCGGTATAAATATTATTACAATATAAATAACCGAGGAGATCCTATCTTCCTCGGTTTCATACCGCATATACTTCACTATTTATAGTTTGTACCGTAATTGCTTACACATGCGATTAACACCTCTCACATAAATTTAATATATTAGTAAAACAACAAAGTCACTAGCTTCTACATCTCTTATTTATCCCGTTCTCACAACTAAAAATTCTCTATCCCATCTCCTACTTTAAGAAAAATATAACTACACTTAAAACAATCAACAATACACCGGAAAGAGGAAAACTCTTCTCCTCAGCTTTTATCTTTTCCTTAATAATACCTTTAATTTTTGTCTTTATATCCTCTGGGCATTTTCTAAATAAAATATTAGTTGTATGTAATGGTCTATTCAATATTCGAATTTTAACAGGAGATCCTGATAAATATATATTATTTTTATCCAATGTAAATTCTATGTTCGCTTCGGTTAACCCGTCTTTCACTAATATATTCACTCGGCTAGAAGCTAGATTAAATACCGTATAATCGTTAAAAGCGAGCCCTCTAATCTCGAAATGTGAGTATATAAGAATAAAAGTTATCAGCAACAAACATAGTATCAATATGGTTTTTGTTAACGAAAGTTGCTCTAATACGTAGGAAGATGTTGTCATATAAGCACAAAAGAATGCCATTAAATTACAAAGATAGTGGTTTAAAATGAAAGTATTTCTTACAACTATAATAAGTCCGGAAATGATTAGTAGAGCGCATACTAGATTCATTAACATATTTTTACCCTCCCTAAAAACTATAACTATACAATTTTGTTATTTTTTAACATTAATTACATATTCATACCTATAGTTATTTTCATAAAATATAAAAGAGTCTCATTAAAAAATGAGACTCTTTTACCATTTCATATTTAAATCGTTTTTGAAGTTTGTTTACCCAAAATAAACACTTTAGTAAATACCATCATGATAACTACTATAGCCAGAAAATAAAGCGGCATCACCATTAACGAGCCCGTATGAAGCTGACTCATTCCCCAAATTGTCATCGTTACAATTACATAGTAGCCTAAGCTAAACAATGCTCCAGCTGTACCAATGACATCTTGAAAATCTACTAATGCTAAACTTAAACAGTTAGGCAATGCTACCCCAATTCCTAATAGCAATATAAACATCGCTACTAAAAATCCAATCATATATATTATGTTTGGATTTGATCCAAATGAATTAATAACAGTTAAGAAGATAGCTCCTCCTGTCATTACAAGACAACCGATATATATAATTTTCTCTGGTTTATAAGTAGCAAGTAACCGCTTTGAAACTTTCGCCCCAATAATAGAAGCGGAAGCAACAACAATTCCTAGAAATCCGTACATACTAGGCGATAACTGAAAGTATTCAATAAAGATAAACGGCGCTTCTGCATAGTAGCTAAATAAAACACCATTCGCTCCTCCAATTATTAACCCATATGTTACTACTTTCGGATTTGTAATCAACCGTTTTAATACAGAAAATACATTTATTTTATCCGTTACTGATTCCGTTTTTGTTTCCGGAAGAGAAACAAACGTATATAACAAAATCCCAACACTCATAACAACTAAACTTAAAAATACTATTTTAAATCCAAACATTTGATCAAGAAAGCCCCCAATTAGTGGACCTATCGCTGGTGTAAAAGCAATGACTGCCGAAATTTGAGCAAACATAACATGACGTTTATGCCCCTCTACACTTTCACGAAGAATCGTTTGTGTCACAACTGAACCAGCACTTGCTCCAAATGCTTGAATAAAACGACTAAACAATAAAAATTCAATAGAATTTGCAATATAGCATAAGAAACTTCCAGCGCCATATACTACAATTCCAAATAACATTGCTGGGCGACGACCAATTATATCTGATAACCATCCAATAAAAAATACACCTAAAGCAAATCCAGCAAAATAAACACTAAGCGTTAACTGTACCTCATTATTACTTACGTGCAACGCCTTTGAAATATCCGGTAAAGACGGTGTGTAAATTGTTTCACTAATTTGCGGAAATGCCACAAGAATAATCATTAACCAAAGTGATGGTACTGAGACTTTTTTCACTTTTAATACCCTCCTATAACTTTGAAAATCTCAGAAATGAATAGACTTTCCTTAGCTATGGAACAGGAGGGGCCATTATAGAAATTCGATCATAAAACAACAAAGAAAACACCTCAATTACGCATGTTAATACTTATAGGAGGGTAATATTAACATTGATTTTAAAATATAGTCTTTCAATTATATGATAGGTTGTGTTCATTTTCTAGTGTTCATAATCTGAATATTTGTTAGTAGACGAATATCCTTTCAATTCTCTCGAAAAATTAATACGATTTGAAAAGCGCAACTAAACAACTGAAACGCCCCTTCAATTGTTAAAATCATTCTCACAATTGAAGGGGCGTTTTTTTATTGCTACATTTTCACTGATTGTTCTTTTTGATAAATAATTTCACCATCAATAATTGTTGTTTCTACTTTTAAATCTTTAATTTGGTTTGGATTGACACTTAAAATGCTGTCATTTAATATAACTAAATCCGCCAGTTTTCCGGCCTCTATGCTTCCTTTTATCTCTTCTTCAAAACTCGCATAAGCACCATTCCATGTGTATAGTTTAATAGCTTCCATTACGCTTATAGATTGATTAGCACCAACCTCTATTCCAGACTTAGTTTTTCTATTGACAGCAACATGAATTCCTAATAAAGGATTATAGTCAGTAACTGGTGCATCCGAACTACCTGCTGCAATGATGCCACGATCAATAAAATCACGAGCAGCGTACATGTGATTAACACGATCACCATAGTGCTCTACATATATCTCTCCGAATTCATATGGAAATGGAGGATTTGGAATAGGAATCATCTCGAGTTTTTTCATTCTCTCTTGTAAATCTGGTGAAGAAATTCCCGCATGCTCGATTCGATGACGGTGATTTTTTCTTGGTGATTCCTCTAGCGCCCTTTCTACACAATTCAAATACATTTCAATAGCTTTATCACCTTGTGCATGTACAGTGATTTGATAGCCTTTTTTATGCGCTTCACCTAAAACCTTATAGATTTCTTCCTCACTATAATAAAGAATGCCGTAATTGTTAGGGTCACTTGAATATGACTTACGGGTTGCAATTGTAGGCCCCGTGCTACTTCCATCTGTAAACAATTTAGCTGGTCCGATTTTGAATCTTTCATCTCCGGTACCAGTTACCACACCAGCTTCGACCATTTTATTAACAAATTCATGAGAGTTATTTATTTGACATATCATTGCATATATTCGGACACGAATATCCCTACTCTTCACAGCTCGTTGTAGTAAACGAAAACTCTCCGGTCCATCTCCACCTGCGTCATGTATACTTGTTATGCCAGCTGCAACGAAATGATCTGATGCAATTTTCACAGCCTTCATCATTTCACTTTCTGTATAACTTGCAACCTCGCTCATACTCATATTTGCTGCTTCAATTAACTTTCCTGTAAGCCTTCCTGCCTGATTCTTTTCAATAACTCCCCCACTCGTATCCGGTGTGTTCTCGTTAATTTGCGCAATTTCTAATGCTTTACTGTTCACCACGCTTATGTGGTGACAAGTACGAGTTATAATAATAGGATGTTCAACTGAAATTTCATCCAGCTCAGTAATTGTTGGATAACGCTTTTCCTCCACAGCGGTTTCATTAAAGCCCCAAGCACGTATCCATTCACCTTTTGGCGTTTCTAAGGCCTTCTTTTTCAGATCATCTAATAAAGCATCGATAGAATCAATATGTTCAGCTTTACAACTGACAGCCAACTGATTTAGTCCATGAGAAATGATGTGGAGATGGGAATCAATGAATCCAGGAAGAAGCGTTTTCCCTTGCAGGTCAATTACATCCGTGTTTTCTCCTATAAAACTCTTAACCTCCTGATTTGAGCCAACAACTACGATTTGATTATCTTTTATTGCGACAGCTTCGACTACTGCATTCTTTTGGTCTACTGTAATAACTTCTCCATTTATCAATACAACATCAGCTTTCATAAACTCAACCCTTTCGGAATTACTCTTTTCGAGTAATTCATTCAGTATTTAAAGTTACATCTCCTAATAGGCTCATCCGCTTTTTAACAAGATTTATCAATAATTAATTAAAGTTGAGCTAAACATTCTTTCATTGTTTTAACGATAAAAGTAAAGTCTTCCTCTGTGATGCTTAATGGAGGAGCAAGCTGTAAAATATTATTGTAACCTGCAACAGTGTCACCATTTTTACCAATAATTAGACCTTTTTCTTTACAAGCATTGATGACTTTGTTCATCTTTTCAATGGAAGCCGGTTCTTTTGTTTGCTTATCTTCCACTAGTTCAATGCCTAAAAGAAGGCCCTTTCCGCGAACATCCCCTATGTTTGGATGCTCTTTTACATCCTCTAGCTCATATAACAGTCGTTCACCCAATTCTTTGGAACGTTCAATGAGTTTCTCATTCTCCATAATTTCTAAATTCTTCAAAGCTAAAGCGCAAGCAGCAGGATTTCCCCCGAACGTATTTACATGGCGGAAGCGATCATAATCATCACTACCTACGAATGCCTCATAAACCTCTCGTCTAACTGCTGTTGCTGACAAAGGAAGATACGCACTTGTAATACCTTTTGCCATTGTTATGATATCTGGTTTGACGCCATAATTCATAAATCCAAACGGCTTCCCTGTTCGTCCAAATCCACATATAACTTCATCACAAATGAGCAACGCACCGTGCTTCTCGCAAATTTCTTTTACTTTTTCCATATATCCATCAGGAGGCATTAAAATTCCACCCCCAGTAATGATTGGCTCCATAATCACACCGGCTACTGTTTGGCTTAACTCCCATGTCATGACACGATCGATTTCCTCAGCACTTGCCAGTGTATGAACATCCTCTGGATTTCGATACGTATCAGGCGGTGCTACATGCAGGAATCCTTGCCCGAGTGGTTCATATTTATACTTTCGCTGTGCTTGACCTGTTGCTGCAAGAGCTCCCATTGAGTTACCGTGATAAGCGCGGTAGCGTGAAATAAACTTATAGCGTCCATGATCACCTTTTTGTTGATGATATTGACGAGCAATTTTAAACGCTGTTTCATTCGCTTCCGATCCACTGTTAGAAAAGAAAATAACGTATTCATCATCAAGCCATTCATTCAATTTTTCTGCTAATTTAATAGCAGGAACATGACTTTGAGTCAGAGGGAAATACGGCATTTCTTCAAGCTGCTCAAACGCCGCTCTTGCAAGCTCTTTTCGGCCGTATCCAACATTCACACACCAAAGACCAGACATACCGTCTAAATAACGGTTTCCATCAATATCCGTCACCCATGCCCCTTCTGCTTTTGTGATAATTAAATTCGTTGGACTAGGGGCTGCTCCTCTCATCGCATGCCAAAGGTACTTTTCATCTGTTTTTTTCAAACTTTGTGTTTGTTCTGTCGCTTGCACAATCACCAGCTCCATTCTATCTTTTTATGGTTTTACATCACTCTTTCAATAACGAGCCGTAAGCATTTTCTTGCGAGTATAGAATTCTACGCCATCTTTTCCATTTGCATGGAGATCACCATAGAAAGATTTCTTATAACCTGAGAACGGGAAGAATGCCATTGGAGCAGGAACTCCAAGATTAACCCCAAGCATACCTGCATCAATTTCTTCACGGAATTCACGAATAGCTTTCGCGCTATTTGTGTACAGACATGCACCATTTGCGAATGGTGATGCATTAGCAACATGAATCGCTTCCATCAAGTCTTTTACGCGTACAATAGAAAGAACCGGTGCGAAAATTTCATCTTGCCAGATTTTCATTTCCTCTGTCACGTTATCAAAAATCATTGGGCCAACAAAATAACCTTGGCTGTTTGCTACATCGTCTTCACGCCCGTCACGAATAAGTGTCGCTCCCTGCTCTACACCGGATTGAATGTATCCGAGTGTCCGCTCTTTATGTACTTCACGAATAACGGGACCAAGGAAAACACCTTCTTCCAGACCATTACCAATCTTAATTGCATTAGCCTCTTGAAGCAGTCTATTAACGAGCTCATCTGCAACGTCTTCTTCCACGACAACAACAGCCGCTGCCATGCATCGTTCACCAGCTGAACCGAAGGCAGCACTTGTAATTTCTTTCACTGTAGAACTAAGGTCCGCATCTTTTAATACGATCGAATGATTTTTTGCCCCTGCAAGAGCTTGTACACGTTTACCGTTAGCTGCTGCTGTTATATATATATACTCAGCCACAGGTTGAGAACCAACGAAAGATACAGCTTTCACATCCTCATTGTCAAGAATGCCGTTAACGACGTCATGTGCACCATGCACAATATTTAGTACTCCATCTGGAAGACCTGCTTCTTTAAACAGTTCAGCTATGCGATTAGCCAATAGCGGTGTTCTTTCAGATGGTTTTAATACAAATGTATTCCCGCATGCAATCGCGAGTGGAAACATCCAGCATGGCACCATCATCGGAAAGTTAAATGGCGTTATTCCTGCGATTACTCCGATCGGATAACGATACATCCCTGATTCAACACCAGTAGCAATATCGGGAAGTTGCTCTCCCATCATTAAAGTGGGTGCGCCTGCGGCAAATTCAACACATTCAATCCCCCGCTGCACTTCACCGTATGCTTCCTTATAACTTTTTCCGTTTTCCAAGGTTACGAGTTTAGCTAACTCTTCCCAGTTTTCAATCAATAGCTGTTGATAGCGAAATAGAATCCGAGCACGCCGAGGCACAGCGACCTTTCTCCATGTTTTGAATGCTTCTTTCGCAGTTGCTACAGCTCTATCTAAATCTTCTTTAGTCGAAAGAGGCACACGAGCAATAATCTCTCCTGTTGCTGGATTTGGTACATCTTCAACTTGCTTACTTGTGGATTCTATCCATTGTCCGCCAATATAATTTTTCAACGTTTGTACATTTTTCATTACTACCATGGTGAAGCCTCCTATTTTAAGATAACCGTCCTATGTTATCACCCCTAAAAAGAAAGCGCATTCATTTGACGGTATGTAAACTTATTTACATACATTTCTTCAACATTATTAATCTTATTCATTGAATACGCAGGAGCAGTCATCTGCTTAGCATTTGTCCACTCCCCAGTTCACATTATTTCAGATGGATCTCATGGTTCATCTTATAATTCTTTTTCAAAAATACTGGGCAATCCCATTCACAAACAAGGTCCTTAGCCAAGGAAACGATCCAGTCCTTTGTAATATGATACTTTTCCCCATCAACAGTAATAAACACTTCACCATCTGTCACATAGAAAACTTCCTGATCTTCTACATGCCACGTTCCTTTATTCGGTTCGCCTACCCACGGTTCCCATGCGTTGGCACCTAGTTGCTCTGCTTCTTCTGCTGTAAGTTTTTTCGCAAAAAACATGACAATCCTCTCTCTTTCGTATTGATAATTTTGAAGGAATAAGTCTATAAATCTACTGCCTTAACACTTGGATTTTTTAAACGTTTAAACTCTTTTTTCATAAAGTATATGGCAATGAGAACACCTGGAATTTCTGCAGCAGGAGCAGCGTACCATACACCTTCTACACCCCAGAATTTCGGGAAAATAAATAGAAACGGTAACATGAACAACAATATTTTGCTTACACTAATAAACGTTGCGGACCAGTTTCTCTCTTGCGATTCGAAATAACCGGAGATAAGCAGGCTAACTGCACTAAGCGTAAACAAACAATTGAATACAACTGTCGTCCAAATGCCCAGTTTTTGCAATTCAGGATTACCACCGGAAAAAAATGACACAATTGGATCTGCAAAAATGACTAGTATGGCTGTCACGATTACAAAGAAGGAAACTGTAAAAATGAGTCCCATCTTAATTGCTTGTTTCACACGATCAAGGTTGCCCGCACCGTAATTATAACTAATAATCGGTTGAAGCCCTGTCATCCCACCAAGCGCTGCTAAGGCGAGGAGATTTGTAATATAACCGTTTTGAATCGTGAAAGCTGCAACGTGTAGACCACCACCGTAGCTTTGCAGTAAGTTGTTGGTGAAAATAATTGCAATAAACATCATGAACTGACTCGAGAAAGATGCAAAGCCCGTCCAAACCACTTCACCAATCTTCTTGAGATTAATCATCATATCTTTCATTTTTGGCTTAAGTTTTGTTTTACCAAACCAGAAATAAAAGATTAGGAGAACAGGAATCGATTGCGAAATCGTATTAGCCCATGAAGAACCCATCATCCCCATGTCATACTTCACTACCATAATCCATTCCATAGTCCCAGCAACAACCGCTGCGACTAACCAACTGTTCATTGATAATATAGGCTTTTCATCGATATTAGCTAAAATACTTAATACAACGGCCAATATCGTTAATGGCAACGAAATCCATAGCAGTCGGCTATATTGCACCGCATACGGAAGTGCTTCATCACTTGCTCCGAATAAAATCATAATATCATTTTCAAAGACCAACCCAAGTATAGCTAACAAAGAAGATAGGAAAAGAGTAAACCATAAAGTTTGTCCCATAATACTTCTAGCTTCTTCGATTTTCCCTTTCCCCAGTCGAAGTGAAATGACCGCTCCGGCTCCCACACCTAAAAGAACACCAATCATACGGGTAATAACCATGACCGTAAATCCAATTCCGATCCCTTCGACTTCCAGCTCCTGAAAGCCACTGACGAAATAGCCATCAACAACCGATACAACTCCTAAAATTACGTTAGCCATAATTCCCGCCAAAGCAAACCGTAAATATAGTAACGGAATACTTTTGGTTCCTAGCACTGAATCATCCACCGGCTTATTCATTACTTCTGGTTGCTCTATTTTTGATGACGGACCGTTGTCCACTATTTTCATGAGCATATCCCCTTATAAATAATTTATATAGCACGTTTTGCTCAATTAATTCGCATACCACCCTACCGGATTTGCATGCTGGTGGATATTGATTTGCTTCGTTTCCATAAAGTGCTCCAGTCCGGCAACACCTAACGCTCTGCCGATGCCACTTTGCTTATACCCTCCCCAAGGACCTTCCACATAAGCGAGATGATAACTATTAATCCAAGTAATTCCCGCACGCAATTTACTAATGACACGTTTTGCCAGGTCCATATCTTCCGTAAATACAGCACCGGCTAATCCATAAATAGAATCATTCGCTTTTTGGATGGCATCTTCCTCATCTTTAAATTTCTGTACAACAAGGACTGGGCCAAAAATCTCTTCCTTCACAATACACATATTCTCATTTACATCAGCAAAGATTGTTGGTGCAATGAAAAACCCTCGATCGAGCCCATTTTCTGTTAAGCGCTTACCACCACAAACTAATTTTGCACCTTCTTCGATTCCTCTCTGAATATAATGTAAAACTTCATTCATATGAGACTCGTTTGTAAGCGCTCCCATTTCAATATTCTCACTTTCCCCGTTGCCAACTACAATTTTGTTCGCACGCTCGGCCAATCTTTCAACAAACTTATCATAAATAGTCTCTTGTACAAGTAAACGAGATGCAGCTGAACAAACTTGCCCAGCGTTGTGGAAAATACCAAACATCGCATTATCAACTGCGGTTTCAAAATCCACATCGTCGAACACAATAAGTGGAGATTTACCACCTAGTTCAAGTGTGATTTTTTTCATATTGCCTGCAGCTGCGCGCATAATACTTTGACCTGTTTTTGTTCCACCAGTAAAGGCAATTTTGTCGACATCATGGCTCTCTGCAAGCTCATTCCCAACCTTTGAACCAGGTCCCAATACTAAGTTTGCTACTCCATCCGGAAGTCCAACCTCTTCGATAATTTCAAATAATTTGAATACACTTACAGGAGTGACGTCAGCAGGCTTAATTACAATTGTATTCCCTGCGGCAAGTGCAGGAGCAATTTGCCAAACAGCTAACATAAGCGGGAAATTCCAAGGTACAATAAGTCCACAAACACCAATCGGTTCATGAATAATAATCGTTTCTGAAGCATCATCACGAGTGTAAGATTCCTTTTTCATACCTTTAATCAAGTCAGCATAATAGCGGAAGCATTGAATCGATACAGGAATATCTACATAGGTTGTTGCACGGATAACCTTACCGTTATTTGCAGTTTCCAAACGGGCAATTTCAGCTGTATTCTCTTCAAGACGGTCTGCAATCTTATATAGATAGTCAGCTCTTTCATCAGCCGATAAATCCGACCAGATCCCGCTATCAAACGCTTTACGAGCCGCCTTAATTGCTATCTTCGCATCATCTGCTGATCCATGAGCAGACGTTGCGATAACCTCTTCGGTTGCAGGATTGATAATGTTTCGTCTAGCACCCGATAATGCTTCTACCCATTTCCCGTCAATGAACATGTTAATTTTCATAAACACCTCTCCTTTACGCGATAATATCTACCAGTTTGAAACCAATATGTGCTATATTGACCAGCATCGTTTTCTGATTATAGAATGGGAATGATTTAAGGCGTTCTTTTTCAAATCGATATCCACCTGCACTCCCCGTAACGATCCATTGTGCCAATAACTTACCAAACAATGTCGAGAGAGACGCGCCATGTCCCGTATAACCCGTTGCAAAATATGCGCCTTCTTTGGATCTACCGATAACCGGGAACGTATCAATTGTAACCCCGATAAATCCACCCCACCTGTAATCAATCTTGCTTCCTTCTAGTTTTGGCATTATTTTAACCATGGCATCGTAAACATTTTGATAAACAGCATCACCTAAGTTTGGACGAATATCGCCACCGCCAAATATGATCCGATTATCTGGTGTACGCCTGAAATAGTAAAGGAAACTGCTTGTATCAAAAACCATGCGATCTTTAGGAATGACGCTATTCACCAATGATTCTGGAAGCTGTTCAGTACCAATAATACGTGCCGAAATTGGCAGTACGCCTTTATTCAATTCAGCCATAATTTTTCCGGAGTAACCATCTGTAGCCACAATAATGTCTTTCGCTGTAACAGTACCTTTTTCTGTAATAACTTTCACACTATTTCGGCCGTACTCAATAGATAGTGCTTTCGAATGCTCAAAGGTTTTTGCACCGATCGATTTAGCTGCTTCTCCCAAACCAATTGCATAGTTCAGCGGTTGGAACGAGTAACTCGAGTCGTCGACTAAGCAACCATAATATTGCGGGGAATCAATTTCTTGATGCAACTGACTTCGATTAAGCACGCTACAGTCATATCCAAAATTTTTGTTTAAGTATTCACTTTCAAGTTTCAACCCTTCAAAATGCTTGGCTTTGTAAGCCGCCACAATGTGACCTGTCTTTCTGAAGTTACAGTTGATTTGATGCTCGTCAATAATGTTTTTAACTAATTCAACACTAAGCAGAGAAAGATCGTTAAGCTGCCTCGCCTCTTCGGCACCATACTTCTTGGCAAGCTCCTGCATCGTTGACTTATAGCCTGGCAATACCATCCCGCCGTTGCGACCGCTTGCGCCATATCCGATTGTTTCCTGCTCAAGGACAATGACACTCTTCCCTAACTTTTGCAAATGATATGCAGAAGAGAGACCTGTGAAACCTGCGCCAATAATGACAACATCCGCCTCTTCATTTCCTTCAAGAGGTTTTCCTTTGTCATATCTGTTTGCAGTCGCTGTCCATAGTGAGAGTGTATCCATATGATCCATCTTATCCATAGCTAATCCTTCTCCCTTCGTGACATGTATGTTACAATACAGTCAAAAATATTCTTAATATTCAAACTTATTGAGTTAATAATATGACTTAGAGTTTCCTCCAAGTCAATAGCTATTTGAGAGTTTTTTGAATTCATTTTGCGAAAAAAGTGGAGTAACTCCACTTTTTTCATTGGGGGGTACATCTATGAAAATTGGTACATTTGCGAAGCTTTTTCATGTTACGACTGATACCGTTCGTTATTACATTGAACTAGGATTATTAATACCAGACAAAAAAAACACTCAGTATCAAATGAACCAATTGTGTTTCGACGACATGGCTTTTATTACTGAGCTGAAAAAATTTCATTTTTCATTGATAGAAATCCAACGAATTTTATCATATCGACGTGTCACAAACTTCTCGGACCATGAGGATATCGACTACTACAACAACTCGCTCATTGATAAAAAGGACGAGCTAACCAAGAAAAAAGAAGACATATCAAAAGCTATCCAATTGATTGAAAAAGCGGTTCAAACTAGCTCGCCTTCATCCAAAGAAGGAAGTATTACAGGAATCCCGCTTGACTTTGTAAATTTTCTCTATTGTCCAAAATGCCGCATTCCACTTGAAATGAAAGATGTAACGATTAAAAAAGTCTACATTCACACGGGGAGTTTAACTTGTAGCTGTGGATACGAAGCAGCTATTGAGGAGGGTATTATCATTACCGCGAACTTGTACGAGACGTCTCCTTATCCATCTTATTTTTACGATAAAGAAACGATTAAAGAGATCAATCCCAAAATGATTAACTTATTTGAAAAAAGTAATTTTCGATTTCAAAAAGTTCTACAAAATATAGATTTGAAAAACAAATTAATTGTGGAAACAAACGTTGATGCTTTTGTATCACTACCTAAATATATCGATGTTCTTGAACCAAGCGCAAACTATGTATTCAGTGGCTATTCGCTTGCAATGCTCAAGAAGGTGAGAAATAGAATTGAGCGTGTGAATCCGAAGCCACGCGTCCTTTATATTTTGAATTCCGATTTAAATCTACCATTGAAACCGCTTAGCATCGATGTTTTTGTGGATAGTTTTACAATAACTGATTTTTCACTGCTCAACCCAGAGTTCCCAAGTCATGTTCTAAAAAACTATTTACATAACAGTTCAACAATTGTCGGTGGATACTCGTATTATGATAACTCGGCCAAATCCTTGAAAAATATTTCAGCCTTATATCCAAATTCCCATGAGCATATTTTACATCCAAAATACTTAGAAGAAAATTTATCAGTTAACGGATTTCAAATCATGCAAAATGAAAATATCGGTTACTGTACAGATCCAGGACCTTATTTCGATTATCATGTAAGAGACGAAAAATTCCACATGCTCATGTATTTGGCTAATACGAAACAATAGCACAAAAAGCGCCATCACAAGTGACGGCGCTTTTTCTATGTAAGAGCTACTAGAAGGTACCCTTCTAGCCTACTCCCATTTATAAGTCCAAAACTGTTCAAGTTGCAGCCATTTTAATGTTGCTGCGTCTTTGTTTTTTATTTTTGCATGCGTTTCTTCTAGCATCGCTTCCGTTTGTGAACGATGCGCGCCTAGTGCAGCTAATTTATGTTCAAATACTTCACTAATATTATTTACAACATCCGGTTCACCGAGTACTGCTTCGCGATTTCTCGTAATCGCAACCGCATGAATGGCTGGACGTTCTTCTTTAGGCATACGTGATACAGCGCGAACTACAGCGCGGCCAAATGCATCATGATCCGGATGTACGCCGTGTTCTGGATAAAATGTAATAATTCGAGATGGATTTACTTCTTGAATAATCGCTTCGATTTTATCGGCAACAAAATCAACATCTTCAAATTCTAACGTTTTATCATGGAAACCGAGCATTCTTAAATCTTGAATCCCCATCGCTTCACATGCATCTTTTAATTCTTTTTCACGTATATTTGGAATCGTTTCACGGTTAGCGAATACGTTTTTCCCCATGTTACGTCCCATTTGTCCAAGAGTACCACATGCGTACGTTACAGGTACTCCTTGATCTGTTAATAAGCGAATTGTTCCTCCCGCAGCAAATGCTTCATCATCTGGATGCGGAAATACAACAAGTACATGTCTCTCCATAAGTTTCCCTCCTTCTTACTTAAATGGCGTTAAGCTTAGCTCAAGCGCTACCGCTAAGCGGCCTTGGTTATCATGCCCTGCTAGTAATAAACGCTCTTTATCGTCTACTTCCCAGTGCGTAATGCCTTCTGCATATACCCAGCCATGATCCATTTTCAAACCAACTCGGTATGGGTTTGTTCCAGTTATTTTCCCACGCTCAAAGCGAATAATTGCATTTCGAATGAATGCTCCTACTGTCATCATCTTTTCATTAAAGTGTGACGCATACGCTCCATTCGTCGTTTCTAAATGAATATATACATCTTTATTTACAAAACGTTCAATTTCATTTTGAATAAGAGAACTATCTTTTACTATTTCCATCGGAATTCACCTCTTTAAACCATTTTACGCAAAAATAATGTAAATTGCTATCTCTATATTAGAGGACAACGCCCACTTTTCCTAATAATTTGCACTGTGTTTTTTATATTTTTTATATGATATGTAAAAATCACATTTTTTCCTTCACTTTGTTAAATAGTTTTCTTTCTTTTTTGAATTTGCTACAATATATTTTATCCCGTATTAATACAGCGAGATACATTTCGACAATTGAATACATACTTTAAAGAAGGTGACATGATTGGAACAATCAGCACATGAAGTAGCAAATTGGCAATATTATTTTACAATTGCCGTATTTTTAGTCACGTACGGTTTTATTATTTCTGAGAAATTGAATCGTGCTGTAATCGCACTATTCGGTGCTGCTATTATGATTATTTTTGGAATTGTAGATTTACATACTGCTTTCACATCGCATATTCAATGGGAAACGATTACCCTTTTAATTGGGATGATGATTCTCGTACATATTACGAGTCAATCAGGCGTATTTGAATTTGTAGCCATAAAAGCAGCAAAAGCAGCTGGCGGAAAACCAATCCGCATTTTATTATTACTATCCCTATTAACTGCTGTCGGTTCTGCATTTTTGGACAACGTAACAACCGTATTATTAATCGTACCTGTTACACTATCCATTACACGTATTTTAAAAGTAAATCCTGTTCCTTATTTAATTTCAGAAGTACTATTTTCAAATATAGGCGGAACAGCAACATTAATTGGTGACCCGCCGAACATTATGATTGGATCAGCTAATAAGCATTTAGACTTTAATGCCTTTTTACTAAACTTAGCTCCAATCGTAATCATTATTTCTATCGTTACACTTGGCATTATTTACTTCATGTATCGCAACAAACTAAAAACAACGCCTGAGCAAATCGAAAAGCTAATGGCATTAAATGAAAAAGATTATATTAAAGATCAGAGCCTCCTTTTAAAATCCATTACGATTTTAGGACTAACTATTTTAGGCTTTGTACTTCATTCTATTATTCATGTAGACGCTGCCGTTATTGCGATGACAGGTGCTACACTTCTTATGTTAATCGGTGTGAAAGAACATGATATTGAAGATGTATTTGCCCACGTTGAATGGGTAACAATTTTCTTCTTCGCTGGACTATTCGTTCTCGTTGGCGGATTAATTGATATCGGACTTATTTCTTCACTCGCAAAAGAAGTACTCGACGTAACAAATGGCGATATCGGTTTCGCTGCTATACTTATCTTATGGGTATCTGGCATCGCATCTGCGACAATTGATAACATCCCATTTGTCGCAACGATGATTCCACTTATTCAAGATTTAGCTACAGGACTCGGACTATCTGTCGATTCTCCGCAAATTGAAGTACTATGGTGGGCGTTATCACTTGGAGCTTGCCTAGGAGGCAACGGAACATTAATTGGAGCATCAGCAAACGTAGTCGTTGCTGGTATTGCAAAACGTGAAGGACATGGGTTCTCTTATATGGACTTCTTAAAAATCGGTTTCCCCTTAACGATCATTGCGCTATTGTTATCACATGCTTACATTTATTTACGTTATTTAATGTAGAAGTTGTATTGCATGAAATTATGTCGTCAAATAAAAAAGGTTTGCAGCACTATGCTACAAACCTTTTTTCATCACCAAAATATACCTATAATTGCTAATCCACCTAAAATCATACCACCAATTTGTCCGATGATTGTTGGTGATAGTTGAACACCTTTTCTCACTTCAACAACTGGTCTTTCGTGCCTTAGTTGCTGCACTTCACTTTGAAGTTGATGTACACTTCCGTGTAGTTCTTTAATTAGTTCTTTTAATTCAGCGACCTCTTCATTTACTGGCTTACTTTTTTCTAAGTTCATCTCGCATAACTCCTTATAAATTCAATCAGTTCACTGTAAATTTTCGCCAATTATCGTTATATCTCCTGCATACTACATATATAATATGGAATGTACCTTTATTAACAAGACCCTTTTAAGAACAAATTTAGATATTTTAGAAAGACAACTTTCATTAGTTCTTTATATATATATATATATATATAGGACTAATATATTCAACAATTCTATTCTTTATAGTTTCTTTTTCATACAAAAAGCTTCACTAAAATTTAGCAGGTGTACCTTGATGAAAATACATTTGCCATCTTCCTTCTCTAAATTTCCATATCGAACTACGTAACGAGTGTTGATTATTCATTTCATTGAATATTTGATAAGTAGTTAATGCTACATCTTTGGATAATGGATGTACTTCAAAATCACTCAAAGTCATTTTTACCACACCAATTCCATTTTTATCGATATCCTCATTTTTATATAAAACTTTACCAGAACTCCCAAACTCAAAAAAATCAGCGGCAAGTATCTTTTTAAGCTCCTTTTGAGATGTGCGAACCCCTGGTTTAAGTAATCGTTCCTCTAGCTGATATAAACACTCTCTTAATGAAGATAAACCTTCCATTAGTACACTCCTCCGCTCATCATTACCCAAATATTACAACTTTTCACTCTACACTACACAATTATTCTGTATGTTTTTGCTAGTTCTGCAGCTCTATCCATTCATCACGCAATATCCCCATAATCATACGATCAAAACACTTTCCATCTCTTTGAACTGCTTCCCTCATACATCCTTCCATCTGAAATCCCATCTTTTTATACAGTACAATGGCTGCTTTATTATAAGAAATAACATCGAGACCGACGCGGTGTAGATTCATTTCATAGAACGCATACTTTAAAATAAGATGCACTGCTTCTCTCCCAAACCCTTTTCCTCTATCATTTGCCTCTCCTATACCAATTGCTAATAGACCTGTTCTGTTATTCCACTCTATGCCGTGAATTGCAACAAAACCAATTAAGCGATCATCTTGAACTGTTCTTAACATGAAAGAAACACTATTCGATCTCCGTCCCTTTAATAGCCCATCACTCGCTATTTCATGTAACGATTGCGGGAATGCCAAGTCTGTATCTACATTTCTTAAGTACTCACTATCCTCTTGCCACATAGCCATTACTTCAGCATCTGCTTCTCTAATAGCTGATAACTTAATAGTTTTATTTTGAAAAAGATTCATCGTCATCTAAAACTCCCCCTTTTTTAAATAGCGGGGACAATAATTCTAGCCTATTTATCCCGCATTAACGGGCAGTAAGACTCCCACCTCAAAATTCAGCTGGAGCGAAGAAGTTAGGTGGGAGATCAACTGCCCGTAAACGCCCGATTGGTGAAGGCTAATAATCAGTGGGGGATGAACAAAACCCCCACTGATTAAAGTTTCACTTTATCCCCTTGTTCCATAAACTGTTTTTTTAACGGGATACTTACAATAAGCGCTGACATTGGCACATCTCCCTTGCATTGAATTAACTTCATTGTATAATTTTTCATTTATTCTAACAATAACAACAATAAAAAGACCCTCCTAATTTAGAGGGCCTTTCCTAATAGCAAAACTGTATTATTTCGTAAACATTTTCTCTGCTTCATCCATTGCCATTTTGTTACCTAAAGCAGAATAGTCAAGCCATGGTTGATCATTAATAATGTATACGTGCTTACCTTTAACAGCTTTTAAGTCTTTCCAAATTGGTGTTTCTTGCAGTTGTTTAAATGCTGCTTTTGCTTTATCGTCTCTGTTTACGACAACGAAAATAGCATCCGCATCAAAGTCAGGTAATACTTCTTGTGAAATTACTTCGAAAGGACGGTTTCCATCAATTTTCTCTACACCATTTGCAGGTTGTAATCCTAAGTCTTGGAATAGAATTGGTCCCATCGGTCTTTTCGTACTAAATACACGTAATTCTTTTGCAGTAACGCGAATTGCCATTACTTTTTCGTTATTACCTAACTCTTTATCTATTAAACTTTTTACTCGTTTTGATTGTTCTTCATAGTCTTGAATATATTTATCTGCTTCTTTCTCACGGTTTACAAGTTTACCTACTTCTTTTAAATGATCTCTCCACGTACCTTCATCTAAATTAAAAGTATGTGTTTTTGCAATTTTTTCGTATTTCGCTAAATCTTTGCCAGCATATTTTTCATCCACATAAATTTCAGATGGTTTTAATTGTAGTAATGCTTCCATATTCGGATCTGTTACAACGCCCAGTTTCTTCGTATCTTTCAACTGTTCTTTCACGTGAGGTAAGAAATCTTTTAAATCTCCACCAATTACAGAACCTACCGGTGTAATTCCTAATGCAAGTAAGTTATTCGTTAAATGAATAGACATAGAAGCAATTTTTGGATCATTACTTTTTTCAGTTTTTTTAGTTGCCTCTTCACTAGATTTCGTTTGACCACATGCTGATAATACTAAAATAAACATAATGCTAAATAAAATAGTAAGTTTCTTTTTCATATGTTCTCCTCTTTGAAGTATTTATTTTGTTTTTGTAAGTAAATAAAGAAAATATGGCGCACCTAAAGCCGCTACTACTACGCCAGCTGGAATAGAGTTTGGCTCAAATAAAGATCGCCCTATCGTATCCGCGAGTACTAAAATAATCATTCCAATTATGCCAGCTAACGGAAGGAAATGTTGATATGTACTACCTACTAACTTTCTTGCGATATGCGGAGAAACTAAGCCGATAAAGCCAATTCCCCCTGCCATTGATACACTTGCACAAGACAATCCTACCGCTGTAGCTAAAAGCAGTAACCGTTCTTTTTGAACAGATACACCAAGTCCTGCTGCTACACTATCACCTAGTGACAGTGCATTTAACGTTTTGGATTTCAGCCATGCGTACGGAGTTAGTATCAAAATCCAAGGTAATAACGCTAGGACATGAATCCAATCTCTTCCCCACACGTTACCAACTAACCACCTAGAAGCGAATGTATACGTCTCATCATTTAACTTGAGCGAGAAAAATAACGAAAGTGCACTAAAACCAGCTGAAACTGCAATACCAACAAGAATAAGTCTAATGGGAAGTAAACCTTTCGACCGATCACTCGCAAGCAAAACAATAAGAAATGCAGCTAACACTCCTCCGCCAAATGTAAATAACGGTATTAAAATCGATGCACTCTCGTTAATAGAATGAAAGAGAGTAACGAATACAATAATCCCGAAAGATGCACCCGAGTGTAATCCAAGAATACCAGGATCTGCGAGAGCATTCCGAGATAATCCTTGCAAAATCGCACCGGAAACCCCAAGGCCAATACCTGCTAACATTGTGATTATAATTCTTGGCATACGATAATCGTATAGCACTGTTGCACTCTCAAAATCACCATAGCCAAAAAGCGTTTGAATTACTTTGAGCGGTGCGATGCTCAGCGTTCCCGTATTTAAGCTAATCAAAATTACAGCGATACTTATACATCCGAAAATTGTAGTTACAGTAATAGCTCTCTTTTTATCCGTGCTAAAAAGATCCTTCACTTATAACTCCCTCCCAACTTTACGTGCTATATAAAGGAAGAACGGAACTCCAACAAGAGCTACCATAATTCCTATCGCAAGTTCTTTAGGAGGATTTACTGTTCTTGCTCCTAAATCAGCTAAAACTAATAAAATAGCTCCTAATAATGCTGACATAGGAATAATAAGTTGATAATTAACACCTACTAATTTTCTAGCAATGTGCGGGATGACCAATCCTACAAATCCAATGGAACCAACAGCTGAAACAGAAACACCTGCTAGAATCACTACCATAATCATCCCGAGTATTCTCGTTCGGTTCGTTTTTACACCTAAATTTGTAGCGACATCATCCCCCATGGATATGAGTGAAATAGATCGCCCTAGCGCTGTCGCAAAAACAATTGTTATGAGAATAATAGGCACTAAAAATTTCAAGTGTTCCCACTTAACCCCCGCAACACCACCAGCATACCAAAACGCTAAATCTTGGCTTAAGTCATAATAAATCGCGACACCTGAACTTAACGAATGTAAAAGCGCGGCCATAACTGCCCCTGCAATCGTTAACCTCATCGGCGTTAGCCCGCCTGATGTTGCTGATCCAATAATAAAAATGAGTACTGTACTTAAAACTGCTCCAATAAAGGAGACAATCATTAAATAGGAATACGGCATATGCGGGAAAAAAGCAAAACTAAGTGCTACTACAAACATCGCACCTGCATTTATTCCGAGTACACCTGCATCAGCTAAAGGATTTCGTGTTACCCCTTGCATAACAGCTCCAGCGACTGCAAAAGCAGCTCCTACAACTGCTGCGCCAATTACCCTTGGGAGCCTTAATTCATAAATAATTTGATGCTGTGTTAATTTCGGATTATAATCAAAAACCGCTGCCCACACAGTTTGCAAATGGATATCCTTTGCACCAAATGCAACGGCTAAAAATATAGCTCCAATTAAACATATAATTGTTAAGCTCATGAAACATATGAACTTAATATGTATCCAGCGATTATTGCCAGCATGTACAGTAGACTTATGTAACATGTTTCATTTCATCCTTTATATTCAGTTCTTTTTTATAATTATTTTTTATTTATAATCATTATTGATAATAATTATCATTTTCATTTAGATATTATATCCCCACTTTTTTTAAATAGCAAACTATTTTTTTACTTTGTTAAACTATCAAAATACTTATTACAATTTCCTTCTAAAACTTCCAAATACATGCAAAATGACGTACTGTTTTATTTTCGAATTTGTAGTATACTAAGTTATTATTTTGATTTTTCAAATAATAATCCTGAAGGTGAAAACATGTTTTATGTAAAACAACTACTCTATTTTACTTATGAACAAGCATTATCCTGTTTGTTCCCTGTCGTTATTTTTTAACACTTGCTCTTTCAAAAATCATTTCGATTCCAGGGCTGTACCGATATGATTTCATACTCATCGTATGCCTTCTTATGCAGTGGATTATGTACAAGACTGGTCTTGAAACGAAAGACGAACTAAAAGTAATTACTGTCTTCCACCTCATCGGCCTTTTACTAGAAATATATAAAGTACATTTCGGTTCATGGAGTTATCCTGAAGAGGCGTATTCAAAAGTTTTCGGAGTTCCGCTTTACAGCGGTTTTATGTATGCGAGTGTCGCAAGTTACATATGCCAAGCGTGGAGAAGATTGCATTTACAAATGCATCATTGGCCGAAAGCTACTTTTGCAATACCTCTAGGAGCAATGATTTACTTTAATTTTTTTACACATCATTTTCTATATGACTTTAGATGGGTATTAACTTTAATTTTATTCATTGTTTTCTTTCGCACATTTGTGGAATTTTCATTACGAGGCGTTACATATAAAATGCCGCTCGTACTCTCATTTTTCCTTATCGGATTCTTTATTTGGATTGCAGAAAACATCGCTACCTTCTTCGGAGCATGGCAATATCCAAATCAACGGGAAACATGGAGCCTCGTTCACCTTAGCAAAATTAGCTCATGGTTTTTACTCGTTGTTATTAGCATTATGATTGTTACACAACTCAAACATTTGAAGCAGTCGAAAAGATAATGCTGATTATGTAAAAACAGTTAGCCCATCACTCATTAGAGAGTGATGGGCCTTTTTTAAACCATCCTCATCAAAGGCATTATAGGTTCATCATAATTTACGAGAGCATAAGCAGTTGCACATTATGAACTAGTACTAGCAGAAGAGGTTGCTGCAGATGAAGCGGCAATCGTTGCCATCATAGCTGCCTGTTGTGCTTGTATGAGGACTTCTATCATAGTTTGTAAACCTGTGTTGGTAGCTTTACTCTCCTCACCTTTCTGACTTACAAACAGTTGAATAGCAATAAGAATATTCGTATCTGTATGCCAACGGAAAAATTTCTCCCCTTGCAATTTTTCAATCAATGCTTTAATAGAATGAATCTCTTTTTCTCCATCCTCAAGTAACGCTAGTAGCCCGATAGCTGGATAATGCATCTGTTTCACTTTTACCTTTTCTTGTTTTAACAACTTCCATATGTTTGTGCATTTTGCAACTAACATTTCTTCACGGACATCCTTCTTTAGTGAGAGGATATGACTTAAAAACTGAAGATCATTCCCTTTACGCAAACCAGCTTTCGCTAGTTTCTGATACAGACGTTCCACTCGGTCCATAAGTGTTTCTACATTCTCTGATTGTCCTGCTAGTAAAACCGCGAGCGGATAATCATTTGTACCTGTAAGAAAAAGATGATCCTCTTTCATCCGTTTATATACTTGCATCGAACGCTGAATGTGCGTGCCATGCTGTTCATTTTCTTCTGTTAAAAGCACAGCTGCTGCGAGATAAGTAAATATACTCCGGCTAAAGCCACCAGCGACCAATTGTTCATATAAATCTAAAAACCTCTGAAAAGCTTCCTTGTAATCTGTAAAGTGAATATCTAATGTTGCGGACACCACAAAGCGATGATAAGACTTTAAGTATGAAAACATCCCTACCTGATTCTTAATATAACTACTAATTTCTAAAAAACGTCCGAGATCAAACAGTTTATCACTACCTGCATACATAGCAGCAATCATCATACCTGTTCGAGAATCACTCGTTTTCCATTTTAGTTCTCCCTTTAACTGTGCATATGTATGTGTGTATTGCTCCAACTTTTGTTCCAATGTAATCATAGTATTCCCCCATTTTCTAGTTCCTCTCTTTTATTATACGTATATTCCATATTTAGGAATACCCTATTTCATACAGATTTTGCAACCTTATACTTTCTTCTGTATTATTTTCAATATTTTTCTATTAAGTAATACAAAAAAAATAATAACTACCATAAAACTTAGGATGTTTCTTTATCCTAATTGGTTGGTTTTCTTTCCTTCTTCATCAGCATCACGATGATTAGCGTTCATAATCCTTAATCCTTCAAGAAGTTCAACAACAAAAAAGATAGATAATAAATTATCTACCCTTTTTTGTCTATATATTATTTAACATTACCAAAAACTAAAGAGCCTTAATAATACGTTCCATCGCCTTCATTTGCCCAATATGGTCTGCTTCATGATAAAGCATCATACCGTAAAGCTCTCCAACTGTTTCCAACCCTAAAAATGGCTCTGGAAGTTTATTTTCAAATGCTTCTGCTGGAATTTCTTGAATGCGCTTCGCTTGTTCTTTTAATTGAACCGTTAACACTTCTAATGATGGCCCTTCTGTTTTCCATTTAGATGGTCTTGAACCATATCCAAACATACCTGGATATTCAGTTGGTAATTGTTTAAATTCTCTTCCAAACATGAAAGTTTCTGCCGCCGTTAACACGTGACCGATATGCCAGCGAATTGTATTGTTAAAGCCCTCCGGCTGCGTATCCGCAGTTTTATCATCTAACGTTTCCATAAATTGAAGTAATGCCCCACGCGTTATTTCAAATTGTTTTAAACCAATTATTCTATTCATTTTATCGTCTCCTTTTTTATGTACAATTTATTATGAACTAAGGATGTTAAACTTATTAAAGTTTCACCTTGTTTAATCTATCAGAAACAATTAAGAAAAACATCTAATATGCTTAGTAAAAATAATAAAAAGGTTCACCCCTCGTAAATATAGAATTACTTACTACACAAATAGTTTAGTAAATAAAAGAGGAGTGTAGTTGCATGTTACATGTTTTAAAACAGCAATATAATCTTATTAGCTCTACAAGAGAAACTCTATTTTCGTTTTTAGAAGAAATCCCACGAGAAAAATTGCACAGCACGGTTCCTAATTTCGGAAGCGGTAGCATTATGAAGACGCATATTCATGTAGCCGATTGCTATCGATACTGGCTTGGAACATTCGCATTTAACCAAAAACGAGCAGATTTCTCATTTGCTAGCGATTATGAAATTGAACATGCAGATGTCACAAAAGTCCGTGCTAGATTTAAGATAGTAGATGAGACTGTACAACGCTTTTTAGATGAATACAATGACCGGTGGCTCGAAAATATAGCAAATGAAGTGAAATGGCAAAAAGAACCTTGGAGCACAACTCCTCTATGGCTTTTAACTCATGCGGAAACACATGAATTTCATCATAAAGGTCAAATTGTATCAATGGCTCGTCACCTCGGATACACTCCTCCTGACACAGACCTTAGTTAGTTAATTACTGCAACTGAACTTAATAAAGTGAAACTTTAATCAGTGAGGGCTTTGTTCGTCCTCCACTCATTATTAGCCTTCACCAATCGGGCGTTTACGGGCAGTTGATCTCCCACCTAACTTCTTTGCTCCAGCCAAATTTTAAGGTGGGAGTCTTACTGCCCACAAATAGCGGGATAAACACAAAAAGAAAGAGCCCGTTTTGATTAATATTTTTCAAAACATGCTCTTTCTTTCCGTAAATAAGTTAATCGTTTATTATATTACTTCCTCACCTATAACACCTGTTAATTAAAAGATTCCCTCGTTACCTCAATAAATTGCTGCAGTGGCGATGTCATCCATTTATCTTTATGCCATGCGATTTGCGTATAAATCGGAGCGATTGTATTTTCTAAATGTAACTCTTTTATCGTTCCTTCTCGTATATCTTTTTCTACTACTATCGCTGGTAACACAGCTATACCTAAATCTGCAATAACGCATTGTTTAATTGCCTCGACACTAACAAATTCAATCTTATTTGCTGGGTATACATCTTCCGCACGGAATAACTCTTCAAATAAAGTCCGATACGAGCAACCTAGTTCTGTTAGTAAAAGTGTTTCGCTTTCTAAATCTTTTGTAGAAACGGAAGGTTGTTCAAGTAAACGATGCGTAGGAGCAGCTACTACTTTTAATTCTTCTTTCATAAGTGGCTCCACATGTAAAACATCCTCTGTTTTACATTCGTCCAAAATAAATACAAGATCTACTTTCCCCTCCATCAATTGTTCCTTCGCATCTTTATTGGAATGTGCAGGTTTAAATATAAGCTTTATTTGGGGAAATTGTGCTTTAAATTTCTTTAATATAGATGGAAGCCTATATGTACATTGACTTTCTTGTGCACCGATTATTAACGTACCCGCTATTTCCTCATCATCTTTCACAGCCATTTTCGCTTCGTTACTAAGTGCAATCATCTTATCAGCATATAGTTGAAACTTCCTGCCTGCTTCAGTTAAGAAAAGACGTTTTCCTAATCTTTCAAATAATGGCGTACCGAGCTCAGCCTCTAACGTTTTAATTTGCGCCGTTACACTCGATTGAGCAAAGTTCAATTTCTTCGCAGTTTGCGTAAAGTTCAAAGTGTCCGCTGCTACTTTAAATGTAATTAACTGTTTTATCTCCATTTATCATCCCTCTTTTCAATCGGTATTTCCGATTGATTCCATCGAAATAATCCTCTTTTTCTATTGATATTTGTATTGTATGATAAATAGCATCGACAAACAATAAAATGGAGGTATTCCATATGAAAGCACTTTGTTTCGAACAGTTTGGAAGTCCAGATGTACTACAATATAAAGAAATACATGATCCAATCATAAATCCAAATGAAGTTCTTGTTCGCATGCAAGCAATCGGATTAAACTTCGCTGATATTTATAGACGCCGCGGCGATTATCATCTCGCTGGTAACCCGCCTTATATATTAGGTTATGAAGGCGCTGGTATTGTTGAAAAAGTAGGAGCTAACGTTACTACTATCAATCCCGGAGACCACATTGCATTTGCTGACGTTCCATTCTCAAATGCAGAATTAGTTGCGGTTCCATCTGAAAAAGCAATTACACTTCCAGACTCTATTTCTTTTGAAACAGCCGCTTCTGTCTTATTGCAAGGTCTAACAGCACATTATTTAACGAAAGATAGCTATCAAATAAAACAAGGCGATATAGCTTTAGTACACGCTGCAGCTGGTGGCGTTGGTCAACTTCTCGTTCAAATGATTAAACTACTGGGCGGAACAGTAATCGGTCTTACATCATCAAAAGAAAAAGCACAAGTAGCTACGTTAGCTGGTGCTGATCACGTATTTTTATATACTGAAGCATGGCATACGAAAGTACTTGAGGTGACTAATGGTGCCGGAGTAAATGTTGTGTATGAATCAGTAGGTTCTACACTCGTGGAAAGTTTTAACGCTACTAAAATTGGCGGTACTGTCGTATTTTACGGAATGGCCGGCGGTAATCCTATACCTGTAGATCCACGTATGCTTATGGATACTTCAAAGACTTTAACAGGTGGAGACCTTTGGAATGTACTTACTACTTTTGAGGAACGTAAGCAGCGCTCCGCTCAATTATTTGATTGGATTGCTAGTAGAAAATTAAACATCGCGAGTCCTACTACATTCTCTTTACAAGATGGTGCTCTTGCACATGAATTATTAGAGAGCCGAAAAAGTACTGGGAAGATTTTATTAATTCCGTAATCTTTACAATAAAAAAAAGAAAAGATAAGCATATAAAAGAGCATCGATTCCGATGCTCTTTTAGTATGGAATTTTGTTAGTTTCTTTTTATTCCAGTAATTTTCGGCTCATCATATGAAATAATGTCGATGATATGGTTCAAACAAGGAATTTGATAGTGAACGAACTGCTCTTCAGGAAATATAAATTCAGCAATTGTTCCTGCTTTAACAAAATCCAAATATCTTGATTTTGAGTAAACTCTAAAAATTCTACCATCTGAAATTTCGTAGTCATCCATTACAGTAAACGATTCATTAGTAACGGAGTAAGCAATATACGATTCAAAATCCAATTGCACAATTGGCAGATTGTCATCAACATCAATGGATGATGCTTCTATTTCAACCTCATCTTTAATTTTCATAAGTCCCTTAGTTTTATTAACTTTGCACCTATCAATAAGTACCCTCAATAAATTTTCTTCAGGTTCAAACAATTTGTTTAAATATATATATCCTTTAAATTCCATCAAATCTTGAAAATCCATTATTCCCCCATTTTGAAAATCTAAAAGGAATCGTAATACACCCTGTTAAATTTCCACACTTTCTTTCCCTTTTGCAACATAACTCATATCTCCAACCGATTCTACTGTATATTCCCCATCTTGATATACAACTTTCGTTACACTTGCATTCTCTACTCCCAGTTTTGTTTTACTACTGTCTAACATTTCTATTAAGGCAGTAATCAAAAGCCCATGAACGACAACTAAAACGTTGCCACCTCCATTTTTAGCAGCTTCTTCACTAATTTTATCCATCTCTGTTTTTATGCGAGTAGAAAATAATTCCCAATCTTCCGCTTGTTTCGTAGGGTCTGCTGCTCTAATAAGATTAATCACTTCTTGAATAGAGAACTTCATAAGTTCTTCTGGTGATGCAACGCCTGCAGCTTTTCCAACCACATCCCACATATTTTCAAGTTTTTCACCTTCAAAAATACCAAAATTTAATTCTCGTAATTTTTTTCTTTTCTCAAGTTTTAACTTTGATTGCTCACTATATTTTAATACTAAATTAGCAGTTTCAATCGCTCGGCCGCTATCACTACTATATGCATTCATAAAATGAACATCTTTTAATCCCGTTCCTAAATTAGAGGCAACTTCCACACCTTTTTCTACTAACGGGGAGTCTGCCCAGCCTTGCGCGCGATGATTCGTATTTAATATTGTTTTTCCGTGTCTTGTAACATATAACGTAACTACATTCTCATTGCTATCTGTTTCTCGATTCTTCATTCTATTCTCTCCCTTTACATTTCTATATCAATTTTACCACCTTAATTATTCATTGAGCAAAATATACGTAAGTGAATTTGCTAAATAAAAAAAGCTATCTTTCTGTATATCTCTACAAAAAGATAGCATCTTTTATGATTACATTTCTTAACTGATACTCCTACTCAGCAAAAGCACTCGAATACTGTACAATTCCTTCTACACCTTGCAGAGCGTTCTCACTTAACTCAATCACCATAAACACTTCATCTGGCACTTCAAATGGTGCTTTTATATTCCACTCACTTGCTTTCTTAAATCCAAACTTTGGATAATACTCTTGATGCCCTAACACAACAACTGATCCGTATCCAAGTTCTTCCGCCTTTTCTAAAGCAGAAGCGATTAGTTTTCCGCCGATTCCTTTTTTCTGATAGCTTGGAGAAACTGATACTGGCGCAAGCGCTAATGAATCTACAGAAGCCCCATCTTTTTCTATTGTAATTTTCGATAACATAATGTGACCAACGATTTCCTCATCTACCGCAACAATTGATAACTCTGGAATAAATGCGTCACATTCTCTAATACGTTTTACAAGTTCATGTTCCTTTTTATCGCTAAATTCTTCATTTAAAAATGCTTGTTGTACAACTTCTTCTGTTTTTCTATAATCGTTTTTTTGTTCTTGTCTAATCGTTACCATTCTATATTATCCTCTATTCTTTCTTATTTCTTTTTCAATTTTACGAAGCGCTTTTTTCGATCCGCGCTCAATATCATGCTGCATTTTTCTTTCTTTATAATCGACAAATAGTGTATTTAAATCATATCCTTCTGGGTATAATTCTTTCGCCGCTACCTCTAAAGTAATACGTTTTACATTCACTTCAACGAATTCACCGTTATAATATACAACAACATTATAGAAATTATCTTTTTCCTTATATACAATCCCGAAATCGTTATGATCTAACAAATTCACACGGTCGCCAATTTTATATTCATAGTCATTTTCTCTTTTTTCTTGCACGAATTTCGGTTTTCTAATTTTACTTTCATTCACTTTTTCTATAGCGTATTCTTTATTTCCCATATACTCTTTCGCTCTTTGCAGTACATGTTCTTTTACATTCATTTTATTTGCAATCCAAAGTGCATTGCTTTCACCAGATTTACCGATCACTAATTTATAAAGAGGCTCCAATGTCTCACTATTAAATTGCATTGCTGCGTTCATAAAATCACCGTGCATTTCTGAAAATCGTTTTATTTCACCGTAATGCGTACTCGCAATTGTAATACATCCCGATAGATAAAACTCTTCTAAAATAGATATCGCAAAAGCCGCACCTTCATTTGGTTCTGTGCCGCTTCCTATTTCGTCAAATAACAGTAACGTATTATTATTTGACATCCTCATGATTTCAGAAAGATTTTTCATATGAGATGAAAATGTACTTAGTGCATTTTCGATACTTTGGTTATCACCAATGTCTACAAATATATTTTCGAAAATAGCAATTTCTGTTTCTTTATCTCCAGCGATGTGCAATCCTGACATCGTCGCTAAAGTTAACAATCCGATTGTTTTTAATACAATTGTTTTCCCGCCTGCATTTGGTCCTGTAATAATTAAACTACGATAGTTTTGACCGATTTCAAAGTGTAACGGTACTACTTTTCCGCTTAAAAGCGGATGCTTACAATTTACTAAATGAATGTAGCCATGATCATTTAACTTCGGCTCTATTCCATCAATTGATTTACTAAACTTCGCTTTCGCAAATACCATATCATATTGGCTAATTAGTTCCATATTAATTTTTATATGATAAATATTTTCTAATACCATTCCTGATAAAGTCGCTAAAATTTGATACTCTTCCATCGCTTCTTCTGCTTTCAAACCCGCGAGTTCCGCATTTAACTTTGTAACCGTATGCGGTTCTATAAATACAGTAGAACCTTTTGCAGAAGCTTCAACAATACTTCCAGCAACTTGATTTTTATAGGAAGATTTAATCGGAATCGTATAGCGATCATCCTTTTTACTAATAAAGAATTCCTGAATATACTTCTTATTTGCACTACTATTTAAAAACTTCGTTAAACGTTCTTTTATTTTTCCATCTACAGAATCAATGTTATTTCGAATTCGTTTTAACTCTTTACTAGCCGCTGCATCAATGCTATTACCTTTAATGGAAAAGTTAATTTCCTCTTCAATACTTTTAAATTCAGTCATCGAATTCGCATAAGAAGCTAATACTGGTGCAAAAAATTCTTTATCTAACATAAATTTTTTAATCTTTCTACATCCACGTAAAAAGTCTGAAACACTCACTAACTCTGCTGGATCTAAAATCATCCCTTTTTCTAATTTTTGAATTGTACTAGCGATATTAGAAATTCCGAAGAAAGGCACATGCCCTTCTGCATCTACTATAGCTCGTGCTTCTGTCGTTTCATTTAAGCGATTTCTCACTACTTTTATACTCGTACTCGGCTCTAATTTATTTAATAATTCCTTACCTAATCCACTTATACAATATGATTTCACTATTTCCATTAATTCGTTATATTGTAACTTTTCAAAAGTCATCGTATTCATTTTGTTTCTCCTCACTATGATTGATTTATATCATAAATGAAGATACCTACTCATTAGATTCCAATGAGTTCTACATTATTCAATTACCATTTTTATACATCATAAATATATACAAAAAAGCTGCGGGGATACCGCAGCTTTTACATTTACAAGGCATGTGTAATAACATATGAGAAAATAAGCCATAAAAACAGATGGCACTCCCCTTATTACACGCTTTATAAAGTATTGTAGGTATCTTCATAGGTTTCGAAATAAATGCATGACAAAATTAGGGGTATGATATACATAAAAATCCCCTGGTCTTATCCGATTTATTTCATTAAATTTTTCCTATTTAGTACCTACCGCACTCACAAAAAGCACCTCTCATTAATTTATATTTTATGTTCATTGAAATCTAATTTATTGAAATCATCATACTATATGTTTTATAAGAAGTAAAGGTGTCATACTTTAATAACTATGCAGAATGTAAAAAAGAAGAGGAAACTTATATTTCAGTCTACCTCTTCTTTTCATCACCAATTTACCGCTGAACATATATGGAAACTGAGCCTCCACTTACATGGAATTGCCCCCATCCGTCCTTATTAATTGTTACAGTATTTGTTTGATTACCCGTAATATCGTACCATACTTCCCCAGCGTTATTCTTTCCAACATCCATCCACTTTGATCCTCCTGGTCCGTCCGAGAGTAATGTCGCTAAACCAGAATTAGCATGTACACCATCGCCTTCTCTTGTCCAGCCAATCAC
Organism: Bacillus sp. FSL E2-0195; assembly: GCF_038003645.1. Lineage (NCBI taxonomy): Bacteria > Bacillati > Bacillota > Bacilli > Caryophanales > Bacillaceae > Bacillus > Bacillus sp. FSL E2-0195. Next base: position 3,383,488 of record NZ_JBBOPN010000001.1, read on the forward strand.
ATCTGGATGGTCTAAATAATCACGCTGCGTACCATATGCAAAGTTTTTTCGTGCCGTCAAAATTGGATCAATTTTATCTTTTAACGCTGGAATTTCATAACTACTATTTCCGCTTGTCCCATAGTAATCACCATAGAAAACTGAAGGATAGCCCTCTGCACGAGTTAAAATAAATGCATATGCCAGCGGCTTAAACCACGGACTTACTACAGATTCCAATGACTGCCCAGGCTGAGAATCATGATTCTCAACGAGAGTAACTGCGAGTGCAGGGTGATTTTTCATTACTGTTCCATTTAAAATATTTCTCATATCATAATTCCCATTTCCTGTTGAAGCATAATGAAAATTGTAATGAAGCGGTGCATCAAACACAGATTGATTATAATTGACTTTCGCTAAATAATTGTTTAAAGCCTGAACATCATTTTGCCAATATTCAGCTACTGTAAACATTTCTCTCCCCGTTTGCTGTCTGGCATGATTTACCCAATCGCGTAAATATTCATGATCAATATGTTTAACAGCGTCCAAACGAAAGCCATCTAAATTTAATTCATTCGCATACCATGTTCCCCAATTTTTCATCTCATTCGCAACATCAGGATGATCAAAATCAAGATCTGCATACATCAAATAATCATAATTTCCATTTTCGCTAGACACTTCCCAATCCCACGCTTTATCTACACCCCTAAATTTATAAATTCGATTTAATTTCCTTCCTTCATCCCAATCCGTTCCGTCAAAATGATACCATTTCCATTTGAAATTAGAATAAGCATCTCCGCGCCCTGGAAAATTAAACCCCGTCCATGCACTAATTTGATAATCACCTGATACTTCAATATTTCGATTGTTACGGTCTACCTCAACAGCTGTTACGGTTTCAGTATAATCAGCCCCACCTTTATGATTCATAACTACATCACCGTATACGTCGATGTTTTGCTTATGTAAAGCGTCAATTGCAGATTTCAACTGTGCTTTTGTCCCATATTTCGTCCGCACCGTTCCTTTTTGATTGAACTCCCCTAAATCATATAAATCATAGGCCCCATACCCTACATCATTTTGCGAAGTCCCTTTATATGCAGGTGGTATCCATACAGATGTGATTCCTTTATGAGCTAAACTTTCAGCATCGGAACGCAAACGATTCCAATGATTCCCATCATTCGGAGCGTACCACTCAAAATACTGCATTAATGTTCCATTGTTCACTGTTGCTGCTTCTGCCTTATTTCCCTCATATATATTAGGAAAAAGCAAAATAAACAATAAACAGACTACCGTAATCCTTTTCAACATATTTACACCATCCCTTTCAAGAAAACGTTTGCATAATTTATTAAAGTTATTATAATATTCGTTCTACAGTTAGTAAAGTAACAATCTTTTAATCTCTCACATTATTTTTCAAAATATGAATTCAACTATTCCACAAGTACCCCATATAGTTTAAAATTCACATCGGATTCAAAATTGTTTACAATTTATCTATAAAAGCATAACGGAGGGATTTCTATGACCGACTTTCAAAAACAATTTTTTGCAAGATTAAATATAGAAGAAAAACACAAAGTTTCATTTGAAGATTTATCTCACATTATGTATGAAATGTCACAATCTGTCCCTTTTGAAAACTTAAATATTCTCGAAAACAACTTTAAAGAAATATCAAAAGAAAATCTAAAAGAAAAAATTTTAATAAACAACCGTGGCGGCCTTTGTTATGAATTGAATCCGGCTATGTATTACTTCCTTAAAGACTCTAAATTCGATGTCCATCTCGTTTCAGGAACAGTTTATAACGCTGCAAATTCTATATGGGCTGTAGATTCAGGGCATATCGCAACTGTTTTACAACATCATAATGAACTTTACTTAATTGAAGTAGGTTTCGGATCATATTTACCCCTTTCCCCTGTTCCTTTCTCAGGTGAGATCGTTCATTCTGTAACAGGCGACTATCGTATTCGTAAAGAAACGACTGAAAAAGGTAATTATATTTTAGAAATGCGTAAAAGCAATGAGTTTCTAGATCAATCTTCTACTGATGATTGGACAGTAGGTTATGCATTTTACTTGGAAGAAGTGGATGAAACGAAAGCAAATGCAGCACAAAAAATTATTGTTGAACATGAAGGTTCACCATTTAACAAAGTACCTCTTGTTGTAAAACTTACTCATGACGGGCACGCATCATTAACAAAAGATAGCCTTACAGTAACGAAAAATAGAAATAAAACAAAAGAAACAATTACAAAAGAGCAATATACAAACCTCCTTCATTCAACGTTCGGCATTACATTATAACTTTTAAAGCCTCGCCATTCTCGGCAAGGCTTTTTATTTTCCAGCAGGGATTTTTTGCAATTTGTTGTATTTCATAGTTATATAGGAATATAACTACATATTTAGAAAGGAAATGATTATGACTGAACTTAAAGATCGACTACAAGTAACTGATAAAGAAAAATGGGATTTAACGGATATTTACCATACAATTGAAGATTGGGAAAGCGATTTTCATAAAATTGAAGTATTAACGAATGAATTACACAAGTTTAATGGAAATATTCACGATGGCAATAGTTTATTAGCTTATTTAACAAAGAGTGAAGAAATATCTAGCATAATATCTTTAATGTTCGCTTATGCACGATTACAATCCGATCTTGATACACGCGATACTGACGCTCAATCCCTTGTCGATAAAGTATCACAATTACACGTGAAAGTAAGTGCGGCTAAATCTTTCTTTTCCCCATTCTTACTTAGTGTAGATGAAAACACATTACATTCTTACATAGAAGAAACCGAAGGCTTACACTATTACAAAGAAGACTTATTTGAGCTATACCGTTATAAAAAACACGTTTTGAATAAAGACCAAGAAGAGATTTTATCACAAATGGGTGAAGCACTCTCCTCCCCGCAGCATACATTTGGCATGTTAAATAATGCAGATATAATTTTTGGTGAAGTGACTACTGATGATGGAGAAAAAGTAAACTTAACACGTGGAATGTATTCAAAGCTAATAGAAGATGAGAATCGTGAGAAACGTGAAGAAGCCTATAAAGCTTATTACAAACCATACGTTCAATTAAAGAATTCTATCGCTTCTACTTTGTCCGCAGCTATTAAAAACAATGTTACTGTCTCAAAGCTACGAAAATATCCATCAGCTTTAGAAAAATCATTATTTGGCGACATGGTTCCGAAAGAAGTATATGAAAATTTAATTGAGACAACGAAAAAAAACATTCAATCATTACATACGTATAATGAACTTAGAAAAGAAAAATTAAATGTAGATGAACTACGACAATACGACTTGAGTGTTGATTTAGTAAAAGGTGTAAAACAAGACATTCCATACGACGAAGCGTTTGATATAATGATCGCGTCACTAGCTCCTTTAGGTAAAGAATATATCGAAACATTAAAAAACTTTAAAGATAAACGCTATATAGACGTGAGAGAAACACCAGGAAAACGTTCTGGCGCTTATAACTTTGGTGTATACGGTGTTCATCCTTTCATTCTTTTAAATCATCATGATGATTTAAATAGCCTTTTCACCCTTACTCATGAATGCGGGCACGGTATGCATACGCATTACTCACACGGATACCAACCAAGAATTTCTGCACACTATTCCATTTTTGTTGCAGAAGTCGCTTCTACAGTAAATGAAGTGTTATTAATTCATTATTTATTAAAAGAAGCAAAAGAAACGAACGTACGTAATCATTTAATTAACTACTTTATCGATAGCTTTAAAGGTACTTTCTTTACACAAATCATGTTTGCAGAATTTGAAAAAATCACACATGAAATGGCCGAACAAGGTAAACCATTAAATGCCAAAGTCTTTAGTGAAATTTACGAAAACTTATTTAGAGAATATAATGGCGACTCCCTCGTATTTGACGAAGAAGTAAAATATGGCTGGTCTAGAATCCCTCATTTCTACCGTCCATTTTACGTATACAAATACGCAACTGGATTCGCTTCTGCCATTCAAATCGCCGATAAATTATTAAGCGGTGATCCAAATGCTCAGAAAAACTATATTGAATTCCTTAAAGGCGGAAGTTCTGACTATCCATTAAACCTACTGAAAAAAGCTGGCGTTGATTTAACTACACCAGAACCGATTGAAAGTGCATTAAATCGATTCACCCAACTTGTTGAAGAGTTTTCAGCATTATAGAAAAAAGCATGCAGATTATAGAATCTGCATGCTTTTTCATATAAAATATACATTTCATTTATTCACTTGTTGCTGCGTCACACAATGAATCATACCACCATACGCATACAGTTCATTTACATAAACACCGACAATTCTTCTTCCTGGAAACTGCCCTTCAATGATTTGAAGTCCTAACTTATCATGTTCATCACCGTATATAGGAACCAATACAACTTCATTTCCAATATAAAAGTTCAAATACGAACCTTTACAGTCTGCCTCTTTTACCACTTTTCTTGTCACCGGTACTGGTATGAGCTGAAATGGATTTCCATCTATATTTCTCGCTTGTCGCAATTCTTGATAATGCTTTTCCTGCGCCTCCAAAAGGTACGACTCTCCTTCCCCAAAAGGATCATATTCATAAAGAATTGTATTTTCATTTACAAAACGCGCTGCCCCATCAATATGGTAATCTGTATCTTCATCATAATTATCCTCTCCGCGAATACCAGTTATCCATATAAAATTCGTTACTCCCAAATACTTCGTTAACTCTATTTCAATCTCTTCCTGATTTAGTGTAGGATTTCGATTTTCATTTATAATAGAAGTTTTTGCCGCCATTAAGGTGCCATTTCCATTTATCTCTATTCCTCCACCTTCTATACAGACACTAGATTTAACTTTTGGAATGCTATACATTTCACTTATTTTTCCCGGAATAACAGCATCATTTTCATACGGATATTTATCCCCCCAACCATTAAATACCCAGTGTGCTAAACAGAGATTGCCTTCCTTATCTTTTACAAAGATCGGTCCATTATCTCTTATCCAAACATCATCCGTTTCTTCAATTAAAAAATCAATTTTATCCATATCTACATTCGCTTCAATTAACTTCGATTGTACATGTACTTTTTCTTCCTCATCAAATACAACAATATGCACATTCTCTCCGTAATGAAGCTCCTTTGCCATCGTTACCCAAATATCATCTAGCTTAGATCTGTAACCTTCGCCTCTATGAGCCTTATCATGAGGCCATTGGAGCCATGTTCCCTCATGTTTTTCCCACTCAGCAGGCATATAATATAAACTATTTCCCATATTTCTCATACATGTTCACCCCTTCTTCGAATGTAAGTTCAGTCTAAACTTTGACATCGTGTTAAGGTCAACAGAAATATATTAACTACTTCATAAACTGATTCTTTATTTTCCCTTGTGATACACTACTTCTCCTTGTAAAACCGTCACTAAAACTTTCGCATTCGGAATCTTATCGGCACTCATTTTAGTAATATCTTCATTTAGTAATACCATATCGGCTGATTTACCTACTTCAATTGAACCAGTAATATTATCAAGACCTAATGCTTTGGCGGGCTTAATTGTATATGCATCAATAGCTGCGTATACATCAGACAAGCCCTTTTCATCAATACTTAGTGCATTCGAAATCGTCACAAGTGGATTTAGTTCATTTACATCCCAATCACTACTAAGTGATACGTTTGCTCCTGTTTTCCAAATGCGTCCTAACGGCATAATTCGTTTCATCTGTTGATTTGAAAAATACGCACTTGCCCAGCTTTGTTTAGGATCTTCTGCAAAATCATGGCCTACTTGGAAATCAGCACTAATACCTAACTTAGCAAAACGATTTATATCACTATCTTCTACCATTTCCACATGTGTAAGCGTATAAGGTTGATTCGCCCCTTCTTTTTTCGCTGCTTCAATTGCATTTAAACTTTCTCTTACTCCGCCATCTCCAATTGTGTGGATGAGTGCACCGTAACCAATTTTATTGAGTTCACTCAACCACCACTTCATTTTTTCTTCTGGAATATAGTTCAAACCGTACGGTGTTCCTTTAAACCACTCAAATTTATATTTTTCTAGTATTTTAGCTGTGCTGTTAATGCTAATTCCATCACTATACATCTTCACTTGATTAATAAGCATTCTAGATGATACATCATCACGCTTAATTTTTTTGAAATACTCCATTTGCTCTGCTTCATTTAAGTTCGGATATACCCACGGACGAAGTACTACTCGCGACGTTAACTTTTTCTCATCATTAACTTTATTCCAAACATCTAACCAGCCTCGTTTCCAATAAAGACGTCCATCGCCGACTGTAGTAATACCATTCTTCGCAACCTCATCTAAACCGTCTAACAAACCTTCATAATTTTTTTCAAAGAGATTGGGCTGGGAATTCCATGCTTTTTCCATCACGATATCCCCTGCTGTATCATACAGAAGCCCGAAAGGTTCTCCTGTTTCTGGATCCCGGATGATTCTTCCGCCTTGCGGATCTTTCGTCTCTTTATTTATTCCCGCTACTTCCAATGCTTTTGAGTTAACCCATACAGAATGAGAAGTTCTTTCCATAATTAATACAGGGTTATTAGGAAATAACTCATCAAGAACTTGTAATGGCGTTTGTTGTTCTGATTTTTCGTCCATATCTTTTAACAGCTCTTCCAAACTAAATCCTGTTCCGCTTATCCATTCGCCATCTTTCACATCTTTTTTACAAGCCTTTAAATACGAGCGTTGTTCTTGCAGCGCAGCATCCGGTGAAACACTACAATTCCCTGCTGCTGGTGATTTCGCCTCAAATATATGATTGTGATTGTCCACAAAACCAGGAAGAATAAAACGTCCTTGTAAATCCACCACTTTCGTATCTTCATTTATAAATCCTTCTACATCTTTGTTTGAACCAACAAATGTAATTTTCCCTTCTTTAACGGCTACAGCCTCTACAATGTCTTGCTTGTCATTTGAAGTATAGATTGTACCATTTTTAAACACTACATTTTTTGGCAACTGATTTGGTAGAACGAAGCTACCATTCTCACCTTCTCCTACTCCAGGAGTACACGCTGAAAACCATGTCATACTTAGAATCAGACAAATAATCATGATTGTTCTTTTCATATTCTTTCTCCTTTTTATTATGATGAATTACTTACATAAATAGAATAAGGATTGACATAATGTTAATGTCAATCCTTATTCTCAGTCTATTTTCATAACTAAAAAACAAATTTGTGTCACATACTCCTCTACTAAACAATCACATTCAGGTCCCTTTATGTAGACCTCATATGGTGAACCATCTATTACATAACCATTTCTTTCAATCCATTTTTCTAACGCAATATAAGCGTAGCCTATATAGTCATAACTTCCATAATGCATAGTAGTAACGATTTGATGTGGATTTAATTTTTTTATTTCATATTCTTGTACTACATCTTTATTGTTCCCATGCATGACCGGAATCCTTAATTCAACATCACTTTCATTTGGAATATACTCTTCATCATAAAAGACCGTAGAGGGCGAACCGACCATTTGTAAGTTATGCTTTTGTACTTTTTCATATAAGTCATAAAAATAATCATCCATATCATCTATATCTATTTGTAGTCTTTGAGTAATTACCGTCATTTCATTTCTCATTCCAATTAATATATCGTAACTTCTATGGCGAGCAATATTTAGACCATGATTCATATTTACCATTTCATTCATTTCTGAAATAACCTGTAAATTTTGTTTCACCTCATGAGACAACTCTATAATTTGTGATTGCATATGTTTAATAAATGAATCTTGATCTGATGATTGAAGAATTATTTTGATTTTCGGTAAAGGAAACTTATACTCCCTTAGCTTTTTAATTTTCAGCGCTATTTCAAGCTGCCCTTGCTCATAATATCTATATCCATTTACCGGATTCACATATGCTGGTTTCAATATTTCCTCTTTATCATAATGCCTTAGCATCCGTGTACTCATTTTACAAATCCGCGAAAACTCAGTAATTGTATACATATAAATACCCCTTGAATACATTCTCTTATATATAAGCTTATTTATTAAAACCAATCAAATATTTTTCTGATTGAAGAACCTTCATTCTGATCGTCCAGCCTTTTCATTTTTGAAGGTAACAAATGACTAGGACAATACCACGTTAAACAATTCATCGCGCCTCCCATTGTCGATATTTCTCCTACATGACTTTGAATAACTTGTTTCTCAGTATGCTGTTGAATATATCTTAAAACTTCCTCATCTTTAGCTAATCCAAACTTAGGAACGTAAAGCGTATCACATGTTTCTAACATATTTATATATAAACCTTTTGCTGACGCTATCTCTTCATCGTATTGACCCTTCTCTGTATATGACGAAGGAACAACTATAAATTCAGCCTCTGGCATTTGCTCTTGAATAATCTCTTGAACCTTATATCTAAATTCATGATCCCCTAAAAAATCACTAATAAACATTGTATGTTCATCAATAAATTTAACCATCCCGTCTGCGTGTGCAAGTACATCTCCCTCTTCAGCAGGAATAATAATAACCCGACTCACATCTAAATCCCATTCCAGTTGCTCTATAATTTCTTCTTCCGTCCAATCATAATTATCATCAAATATGCGTTCCGTTAATATAACGGTATCTTTTTTATTCCAAATAAGATTTCCACCGTCTAATATCAATGGAGATGTCACATATTCAAAATCGTTCTTTTTCAGCCATTTATTAAATTGTTGATCTAAATATCGTCCTTGATCTTTCGGTAAGTAATTCGGTTGATATTTGAATTTAACTAGATGATTTGTTACAACTGGTGCAACATCTCTTAGCCAAATATCATCATACTCAAAAAAGTTTGTATGAAAGTCTTGCTCTTCAACAGATAAAGATATAAGTTGATCGGTAAATGCTTTATTTTCATTTAAGTATTCATTAAAATAAATAATGTCTTCATAAAATGGTCGATAATATTCATTCGATTCATCTGGTATTGCAGTAAAAATAATGCCACTATGTTTTTGTTCCATATTACTTACCTCGCTTTTTAATAATGATTGAATAACTGTTTTCAATAAGCCAACTATTCCCCAATTCATTTCTCTTTTCATTACAATTTTTGAAACGTGCACATTTCATGAATGGATTATAGCACGGAGAAATATTATATATTTATATAAAAAATATAAAGACGTCGTTAAGCCGTAAACTGACTCTTGACAAGATTTTTAAATTTTAATCGTCGTACACAATGAAGGATTAGATGATTTTTTTATCAAGATTCAAATCCATTACTTCTAATAGAGCGTTTTGATTATATAAATTCACTAAATGCGTTTCTACACCATTGCAAATCCCTTCTAGCGGCAGATCGTTTGGATCTTGACCAAATGGATCCTCAATTTCAACTCCTATTGCTTCAATCCCTATAAATGCAAAACTTATAAACGTAGTTGCAAGTACTGTAAACCATCCAAGACTATCAACAAGACCAATCGATAAAGTCCCGCAAAATATGAGCAGTAAAATTTTAATATGAGCAAAATATGCAAAAGGAATAGGCGTTGTTTTGATCCGATCACATCCACCCACAGCCGTAAGCAGAGTATTCAAATCAGCTTCCATATTAATTATTGCATTTGGGTGAATTTGACCCGTTTTCAAACCTTTTGATAGTATAGTTTTTAACATAAAAACTATACTAATCGGTAAATGAATAGACTCAGCCAACATTTCTTTTTCCTTCTCAGAACAAATATCAAACAATGCTTTTATTTCGGATAAATCTTTTTCGTCTCTCAAATGTCCTTTCGCTATCTTTGGAAAAGCAATTAACAAATGTAAAAATTTCAATTTTTCCTGATCCGTCTTTTTCCCTTCAGACTCCCAATAACATAAAAAACTAACTGCCAAATTTCTAGTACAAGCACCAACCGTGCCAAATAACTTTCTACCTTCCCAATACCTATCATAGGCAGTGTTAGTACGAAAAACTAACAGTAGACCTAAAGCTCCTCCAACAATTACCCAAGGAGTTTGATTAATTTTTATTTCTACATAATAATAATTAATCACAGTTACTATCGTTGAAATACATATATATAATAAAATTTGCGGGAAAATATCTCTTATAACTGTTCCCTTTAATGTAAATATTTGATGTAAATTATTTTGATTATTGTAATGAACCATATTTACAAAAACCTCTTTCCTTATTAACCTTTTATTCTTTTAAATTATGAAAGTATACAATTAAATAGTAGAATCATAAACCCTATTATTATAAAACTGGTTAAGATTATTTCTTTCAATACTGTTACTCCTTTTTACCAAAAGATAAAACATCTTTTTTGATTTAAACAACAAACGTTCACTCTTCTAAATCACGACGCATTATTTTAGAATTTGCAATGAATAAAGCACTAATTAATACAAGAATCGCGCAAGCATATATCAATGAATCCATTGGACTATCATGGTCTATAATAATTAGACGAACAATAGCCGTAATACCTATATATATAAAATAACGTAATGGAAAATGAAAGTTCATTTGAAAATACTTTATAATCATTACGATGAATTCAAAATATAAAAAAAATACGACAATGCTATCAATTAAATGATAAATAGATTCCTCACTATTTAATTTAAGTTCTTGTATAAATTGAATGACTTCTTTCATAAGAAACACACTTAAAACAATTCCCAAACAGATTAAAGCTACATTTATAATGTACTGTAGAACGATAGGGAAAAACGAAAATACTTTTTTAAAATTCTTTACCACAAACATTTTTCTCCTTTTCCATATAAACCAATAATGACAATATACTTTTATTCAATTATCGTTACATTAAAATTATACATTCCGTTCTTGTTACAGATGTTAAAACAAGACAAAATAAGTAAAGATAGCATTTCACCTATTTTGTCTATAAAGCAACATAACGAAACTATAATCGATTACTTCAATTGAATCGGTTGTTGCTGTGTCACACAATGGATCATTCCGCCATTTTTATAAAGCTCTCTCACATCAATTCCCACTACTTTACGATCCGGGTATAATTTCTGAATCGTATCGTTTGCGATTTTGTCATTTGGATCATTATAGTTAGGAACCAATACAACTGTATTCCCAACATAATAATTGATATACGACCCCTTATAATCTAGAGTTTTTCCACCTTCTAAAGTAACTTTATCTTTACTAAGCGGTAAGTATTCGTACTTATATTTCTGTCCTGAAGCATTTTTTGCATCTAACAATTTATCCATATCTTTGTTTGACAAGCCCCATTCAGCCAAGTCATCTTCTGCCATCGTTACGATTGTAGATTTATCATGGAATTTAGCAAATCCATCAATATGAAAATCAGTAATATCTAAATTAGGCACTCCATCTAACCAAATAAAGTTTGTCACCCCAAGGTCACTTATATATTTTTCAATTTCCGCTTCTGATAAATCAGGATTTCTATTTTTATTCGTTACTGCGCTTCGAGTTAATAAAGCAGTCCCATTGCTGTCTAATTCAATTGCGCCACCTTCAAGGACAAATTTCCCCCAATCAATTCTTTCAATCCCTAATTGTTTACTAACATTCTCACGTATACGGGCATCATTTTTATATGGAGTTTTCTTTCCCCAACCATTAAATGCTGGATCTAATATTTTTAGATTTTTATTATTGTCATAAACAAAAATCGGTCCACTATCTCTTGCCCACACATCATCAGTAGGAGCGATAAAGAAATCAACTTTATCCATATTCAGCCCCTTATCTATTAAAAGCTTATTGATTCGCTCTTTCTCTTCCTCATCATATGCAACAATGTGGACTTTTTCACCCTCAGTTAAAGCACTTGCCATCTTAATCCAAATAGGTTCAACTTCTTGTTTATACTCTTGACCATATGTGTATTCATGAGGCCATTGTAGCCATGTACCTTCATGTTTATCTTTTTCATCCGGCATCGTATATTTTCCAGCGTTTTTCTGTACCTCTACTTTTTTATCCTCTTTCTCTTTCCCTTTGGCATTTTCATTATTCCCTTCAAAAGAACATCCACTAATAATCGTTGTAGATAATGTAGCTATTAAACAAAACTTTACTATTTTTTTCACTTTTCAACCTCCTGTTCATGTCTACAATACTGTAAGGCTTAACATAGTGTGAAGCTCAAGCTTTTTCATCAATGTAAAAATTACCAATTATTCTTCCGCATGATAATCACATAATTTCAATACAAATAGATGACATTCACAAAATACACTTCCTATATTTAACATCCATATCATTTAACTTCCTTCATAAATTTATTCTAATACTAATCCCCTCTCATACATGCTTGTTCACTAAATAAAAAAATCGGTATTGATAATTTTATATCAATACCGATTTTCAAATAATTATTTTCCTTCTATTAAATCATTCGCTAATTTCCTAAACTCTTGATTAAATGTATCATTCATACCATTTTGTACGTTAGAGAATAATATTACAAACGTTCTTTTATCCCAGTTAAAATTATTAAAAGTGTTCCAGCCAGCTAATACACCATGGTTATGATAATAATCTGGGTAAATATAGAAGCTAAATCCATATTTTCTCGCAGGTGATACTGTAAACATATCTGATAAGCTTTGTTTAGAAATCAGCTTTCCATCCATAATAGCCTCATCTAATCTTTTCATATCTTCAACGGTCGTATACATTTCACCACAACCATACAGCCAGTTCATTTTTAAGCGGGGTGTAGCTATTAACTCATTATCTTTTTTCGTGTAACCTTCTGCTAAGAAAATATCTTCAGGGAGAGTTGCACCCATACCAGATTCATTCATTTCAACAGGAGTAAAAATGTTTTCTTTCACATATTCAGCAAGCGGTTTATTCGATATCTTTTCTACAATATACGCAAGTACCATATAATTATAATCTGTATATTTCCATCCTGTCCCTGCAGGAAATTGCAACTTTTGCGCTCCAATCCACGTTACTAACTTTAAACGTGATGCCGCATCAACACTACCTTGTCCCTGATCTGGTAACCCGGACGTATGTGTTAACAAATTTCGTAACGTAATGTTTTTATCTGCTGGAAACGATGGAATATACTTATTTACATTGTCTTCAATATTCAATTTCCCTTTTTCTCTTAGCTGTAATATAGATATTGCAACTACTGTTTTCGTTATGGAACCGATGCGATATTTTGTTCTTGGCGTTGTTAAAACTTTATCTTTTACATTCGCATACCCGTAGCCTTTTCGTAAAACCACATTATTTTTATCCGTTACGAGAACCGTCCCGTTAAATCCTTTATCTTTTAAATATTGATCGAGTTTCGTTGCTGCAATATCATAACGTTTTTGCTGATTCGCATCAACTTTCGGTTGAACATTTCCAACTTTATCCTCAAAATTTGAAAATGCCTTCAAACTGTATTTCTTTTCTTTATTTGCATGTATGAGTGCAGCGACACTCCCACAAAAAATAGCAAAAACAAAGAAAGCGATTAACCATTTCTTAAACATATGGGAACCCTCTTTTATCTAGTTTCACTTTATACTTTTCCATTCTATTCTATATCTTTTAGTTTTTAAATATCTTATAATCTATCTACTCTATTATTCCTCATAGTAAACTAGATTCCTTTTTCTAACGTTCAAATTTTAACTACTCTCTATTGTAGTTCTTTTTTACAAAATTTCCACCTTACAATCGGATACATCCAACTTTAATTTTAATTTTTTATGTAACATTCGTTACACATTAACAAGAATGGAGGCGTTAATTTGAAAAAGACCGATAAGCGCAATCGTTTAGATGATATGATGTTTCATTATCGAGTAACAAAAAACAATATAGTTTTAATTGAATATTACGGAAAATAGATTATAATTTTAAAAGGAAATGATGCTGAAAAATTTTTAAACAAAATAAATCGGGCAAGTAACGAAAAAGAAAAACAGCTTATTATGGCTAAAATTACAGGTAATTTCAAAAGAGGGAATGAGTGTTAATGAAAACGAATCTCATTTATAACTTGATTATACAACATATTTAAAAAAAAATGTCACTCCCACGACATTTCTTTAGATTTTCTTCATAAAAGATTTACATTTTTAATATTCGTTTACTTTTACATAAACTCACTGCTGAAACGCTTAGTAATGCAGCTATCCCCATCCATGCATATGTGTAGCCTTTTCCATCTACTATATAACCAAACAAAGCAGGTGCAAAGATAATAGCAATTTGATTAAGTGTAAGCGCAAAACTCACTGTTAGACCTACCAATTCCTCACTTGCAGACTCAGCAACTTCAACCATAAAAAGACTAAACCAACCGATCGCAAAGAATCCTAGCAGTCCGCTCATCACAAACAATGCCTCAAGTGTCATTGTGTTTATACTCATTACAACAACTAAAATTAAGCAACAAGAAATACATACAGTTATTAATAAAGGTGTACGACGATCACCTTTGTAATATGTATCACTTATTGTAGCTAATATAATTCGCCCAATCATTCCTGCAAATAGCATAACTGAAAATACTTTCCCTGCTACAATAGGTGTTATCGATTTTTCAATGACTAAAAATTTTATAAAATGTCCGACTAATATCATTTGTAAAGAAATCATGCAAATACCTGTAATAAAAATTGGATACAGCTCTTTTTTACATATTACCTTTTTTAACTGCATCCAAAAAGAAATACTTACATTTTCTTGGCTCGTGTGTTCTCGTACGTACGATTCCTTATAAAATATGAAAAACAATAACCCGCCTATTATACATATAGTTGCAATTACATTTATCGTATAAGCTAAACTAAATTTAATTGTAAGCAAAGGGATTATTACTCCTGCTAACGCCCCGCCAATAGGTATACCAGCTTGCCGTATTCCCATAGCTAATCCGCGAATCTCTTTCGGAAACCATTTCAAGATTACTTTACTTCCCCCTGGCTGGGATACGCTATAAAAAGTCCCTATTAAAAAAAGGACAAATAATAACCCAATAAATCCCCTTGCCATATGAGCAAGTAAAAGCGCCCCGCCAAGTAATACGGCACTCGCTCCAATTAATATTCTTTCATTATATCGATCAAGTAACCTTCCGGCAAAAAGCATACAAAACAACGGACCAATATTTACAGCACTTATTAACAACCCAACCTGCATATTCGAAAGTGCATATTTCTGTTTCCAAAATAAAGCGAGTACCCCTACTCCATATGTTATAAGTGTTGCACTTGCCTGTGCTACCGTTGCCAAAGTTAACATGATCCATTTATTATAACTACTGTACTTTTCAATTTTTTCTTCACTTATCAACGTTATCTCCCCCATATACCTTTCATTGTATGAAGGTTCTGATATCATGTAAAATAAGTGTTATTAATAGAATCCATCAAAAAAATTGATACCTTTTTCGGGGTGATAATAAATGGACATTAAAGATTTAACGGTTTTTTTTGAAGTTGCGAAAGAAGGAAATATATCTCATGCCGCTAAAAACTTAAACTATGTACAATCAGGTGTAACGATGCGTATAAAACAACTAGAAAACGAATTAGGCGTACCACTATTTTATCGAAACGGAAAAGGTGTTACTTTAACTTCTAACGGAGAAATTTTATTAACATATGCAAAACAAATTATCCACTTAATGGATCAATCCATTAAAGCTGTTCAAAGTAGCAGAACCCATCCGAAAGGCACATTAAAAATCGGGTGCACAGAATCTACAACAGCCGTTCGTCTCACACCTATATTAACGACCTATTATGAAAAGTATCCAGAAGTCGAATTTATTTTAGAAACAAATACGACCGAATGGTTAACTCAACTCGTCTTAGACCGTCAACTGGATGGAGCATTCATCGCTGGAAATATTCAGCATGTTGAACTTCATACCCTTTTATTTCGAGAAGAAGAACTCGTTCTCATTAGTAAGACTCCTCTATCTTCCTTTAAAACAATAGGAGAACTGAATTTACTCGCTTTTAGTCAAGGATGTTATTACAGAAAACTATTAGAAAACTGGCTTCAAGAAGAAGGGGTTTCACCTAAAAGAATACTAGAGTTCGGAACAATTGAAGCAATACTTGCATGTGTAAAATCAGGTATGGGCGCGGCTATTATGATGAAATCCATTATTCCAGATTATGAACATGGTGTATCTTTAAATACATTACCAAATCACTTTAAAAAGGTTCCTACTACCTTTATTACTCGAAAAGACATTTTTCACTCAGCTGCCTTGCAAAAATTTATGGAGATGATCAACAATGCGTGAACAGAAAATACGTGGTATGAAACGAAGAACACAAACTCTTATAAAAAGAATTGAAGACTCTACTAAAGCATTTCCGTCTACTTTCTATAACGATGAATACTGGCATATGCCTTTACCAGGCTCTCAAGCTTTTATCGATTCTAGTACAACACCTAGGAAAGTAAAGCGATTGTGCATTCAAGCCCTGTTAAATCAAGCGAATCAATTAATGACAATGAAACCGAACGATACAAATACATATCGAGTCGTTGTTATGATCAAAATAGCAAGCTTATGGAACTCACAAATCATCATATTTAAAAACGATGACTACTTTCAAAATTTTTTCAATAGAGATAACGAATTTCAAAAATGGATTCCCCTCTCCAATGCTTCCGACTTCGGGCATGAATGGAAAATATCAATTTCTAACAGCATCCAAACATTGCATTTCCAAGAGATAATCCATGATGAAGATGGATTTTATGATGAAGGAGAACTTTTGTTTATAGGAGAGTTATCATAAAAGGGGAACTGCCAAATGAAAAGCTTCCCTTTTTCTACTAAACAAAATCGCTATATAATGAATTTAACATTTCACTATATAGGAGGTTTTCATATGGTAATCCCTAAATATCCTGAAGTCCCACATCTTACGAAAAAACAAATTGAAGAAATAACCGAAATCGCTTTCCTAAAAAAATCAACACCACAACAGTGTGATGCAATTTTCGTTTTCGGTGGTTCCCATCCTGGTAATTGGCAAGCTCCTTTACATGCTTATCAACAAGGTTTAGGTGCACAAATTATCGTCACAGGTGGTACTAGTTTACATGGAATGAAACATCCAAACTGGCATTATGGAGATTTATCAGAATCAGAAGTAATTGTTAACAAGTTAATTGAACACGGTGTACCGGAAGATGCTATCATTTTCGAGAAAAACTCTCTCCATTCTATCGCAAATGTAATTGAAGCTAAGAAGATCTTTGATTTTACAACAATTAATAGTTTACTATTTGTATGTAAAAGCTTAGGAGCAGGCCGGCAATATAGAGTATTAAAAAAACATTTACCAAAACATATAACTTGTATTCCATATACATTTGATACAAGTTTTGATGGTGATTTTATAATTAATAGATATAATTGGATGGAAAACGAGAAAAGTCGCTCTATGATTTTCGGCGAATACTTGAGAAATGTTTGCTACGGCCGAAAAGGTGGAATTGAACCTCCTGAGAAACAGATTGAAGGATTAGAAAAATACGTAGTATATTACCAACATCTTGCATAATATTTTTTCAACATAAAAAATATCGGGAAGCCAATATAAAGGCTTCCTGAATATTCTAATGATGCATAAATAACACTAAAATTACTTTTCCTTTTTCATTCCCCCACATAGACGCCTACCATTGTACACATATTGTTTAACATATTAAGCCAACGCAGCTGGCGGCAATAATTGTGGTCCTTCCCCGGTGCGTGCCAATACCCAATCATCGTAATACCACATTTCTGTTTGGCGACGACTCATCATATAATCCCAGCGTACTTCTCGCTCAAATTCAATGATTTGTCCGTCACCACCAATTGTCACCCAGTTAAAACTTCCGTTATTATGCATCATCTTTATCCATAGAACAGGAAACTCCACAGTTTGTCCCCCGTCAACATAATGTCTAGTTTGTTTTTCTATACGAAGTAAAGTTAGGCCCTTTGCATATTGTCGATCAACCTTTTCCATTACATCCATCGCTATTTTCTCTGCCTCATCCTTATGAGGTAGTTTATTAGCGTATACTGGCATCATATTCGTGTAACTTAAAAGATGCTTACTCTTTTGAGAAGTAATAGTTGTTATATGAAAGCCACCATAATTCAGTGGTTCTTCTGCTTTTGAAATACAAGCGGTGTTTTTATATTTAATTACATAATAAACGATTCATTATCTCTTCAAGTAATATACCCGGCTTTACTACCTCATTTTCCGTACGCCATCCAATAAATCCATCTGGTCTTATTACTACCGCTCCTCCATTTTCTATCCCATATAGTTTTCTAAAAAAGTTACCTTGATGGATAAAATCACCAGTTAAACCTACCTGATACACTTTTATCTTTACTCCTAATCCAGATGAAACAACATTTGCAGCTTCAGTCCAAGTACTAGGCTCTGCTCCAGTAAGTAACACAAAGTTGCTACCAAATAGATCAAGTATAGAAACTTCTTTTCCTTCATAAGTTCCCCAAAAATGTGGCGCACGCGTTCCCGGGCGTCCGTTCAAATCAACTATATTCATTCTATGCGGTGTGTTACATTCGTCTATAATTGCTTCTGAGCAATACTGATAACCAGCAGTGACAGCTAAACTATCCATATTACTCAAATTACCTTCCTCTCTATTCGCAGCACGAAATAATATACTACTCGCATGGTCCGTCGTTAATTTTGCAACAGGATATCTCTCGTCATGATAGGTTTCTAACAATTTTGGATTTGCTTTCCCTTTTATAACAGCCGCTAATTTCCAAGCTAAATTATGTGCATCTTGTATTCCTGTATTTGAACCGAATCCTCCTGTTGGCGGCATAATATGCGCCGAGTCACCAACTAAAAAGATGCGATTGTCCTGAAATTTTACCGCTGTACTTTCACTCGCTTCCCACGGCAAAACACTTACTATTTCTGGCTTAATATCCGTACTTCCAATTGCAGTTTGAATAATTTGTTTACAGCGTTCTATAGAGAAATCCTCTGGTCGCTCCCCTTTTACTGGATCATAAGCTACATGATAAATCCATTTACTTTCGTTATCGACTGGAATAAGCGCACCAATTACTTCTGGATGGAGTATCATAGTAAAACCGAATGCGTCTCCTTTAATAAATTCACTCAAATCCGCTTCAAAATATATGTTCATATAATAACCACCGATTGTACCACGGCCCTCGGTTAAAATACCTAACTGTTCACGTATTTTACTTTTCGCTCCATCTGCTGCAATTACATAATCACAATGAATCATGCTCTCTTCTTTCGTTTTACGATTTCGAATCGTTGCTATTACTCCGTTTCCATTTTGCTCATAAGAAACTAGTTCATGATAAAAAGATAGCTTCCCGCCTAATCTCTGTGCTTCTTGTAACATCATCTCCTCTAAAGTAATTTGATAACAAGCAGTTTGTTTTGATGGGCTAATCTCTTCCACTTTACGAAATAAATTTTCGTTATTTTCATACTGCGCCGCCCTTATTTGTTCCAACTCTTCATGCTTTACCTCAGCTATTGTTTGAACTGCAATTCTCCCGTGACAATTCTCTAATGCTTTACCAGCTAATCTAATTCCTTTTTCTAGACCCAGTTCTCGGAATAATTCCATTGTGCGAAATGTAATTCCACCCGCTTTCGGATGAATCGCAGTAGACGGATGCCTTTCAATAAGTACATAATCAATGTTATGTTTCGCAAGAAATAATGCAGACGATAATCCTGATAATCCCCCTCCAACAATTAAAACTGGTACATGTTTCGATTCCATACATTTTCCCTCCACATATATTCTTCTGAGCTCAGTGACATAAATATAATCAAAAAACCAACAAAAATATAGACTTATATTTCATTTTGAATTATCATATAGATAGATTACGCCCCAAATTACTTTTATCCTTTCATACATCTACAAGTCACTTAATTTGTGTGTGTATGAAAGGATAAAAAAGAAGGCCCTACTTTACTTTGAACTATTCTCTGATATAGACATCAAAAATAATAAAAACATTATAAGCGGTCGTAACCTTGTAAATTATACAAGGTTACGACCGCTTATTTTATTGTTAAATGGCTACCCTTTATCCTCGGCAGACATCGTATTGTTAAATCATTTTCTACCTTTCAACTCCATTATTTTCTATTCCCTATAATAACTACTCCATAATTTTCAATACGTAAAAATGGATTCGTCTCGATTTTCTTTCTCAATATTGCAGCTCATACAACATTCATGTAGCATTACCGTATCGATGTAATGGTTCATCATCTTAAACCTTTCGACTAATTATTGGAGGTATAGTGATTGAAATGAATAAACAAGAACAATTAAATGTTATTAAAGAAGATTTTATTAATTGTCAAAAAGTATTACTGGCAATTGGTGATGAAACACGTCAAGCTATTTTATTAGTTCTAATGAAAACAGAATGTCAAACTGGATTACGTGTTGGCGAAATCACTAAACAAACACACCTTTCTCGACCAGCAGTATCACATCACCTTAAGATTTTACGAGAAGCTGGTATTATTTTAATGCGTAAAGAAGGTACAAAGAACTTTTATTATATTGACATACGTACAAAATTAGGATTATTAAAAAATCTTGTATTAGATATTGAGAAGCTACTGCAAAACTTTTATTGAACTTTGGAGGTATAAGAAATGAGAGCAATGGTGATTGATAAGTACGGGAAAGTTCCAATGCGTATGACTGAGATGCCCACCCCTGAAATAAATCAGTATGAGGTGCTCGCAGAAATTCATGCAGCTAGCATTAACCCAATTGATTTTAAAATACGCGATGGAAAAGTGAAGTTGTTACTTAAATATAAAATGCCCCTTATTCTTGGTAATGACTTTTCTGGTGTCATTATAAAAGTCGGAACAAAGGTGACTCAATTTAAAGTTGGTGATGAAATATATGCACGTCCAAGAAAAGATAAGATCGGTACTTTTGCGGAATATATAGCCATTCATGAAGATGATATAGCCTTAAAACCGAAAAATTTAACTTTTGAGGAAGCGGCGTCGATTCCACTCGTTGGCTTAACATCATATCAAGCATTACATGACATCATGCAATTACAAAAAGGACAAAAGATTTTGATTCACGCTGGATCCGGCGGTGTTGGTACTTTCGCAATTCAGTTAGCAAAAATAATGGGTGCCACTGTTGCAACAACTGCTAGTGAAGCTGGTGAAAATTTAGTAAAGTCTCTTGGCGCAGATGAAATTATTAATTACAAAAAAGAAAAGTTTGAAGATATACTGAAAAATTATGATGCGGTATTTGATACACTTGGCGGTACAACACTTGAAAAATCATTCGATATTATAAAAAGCGAAGGGAACATTGTTTCCGTTTCAGGAATGCCGAATGCTCGCTTCGGTAAAGAATTTGGTTCAGGATTTTTCAAAACACTCTTATTTTCATTAGCAAGCAAAAAACTTACTGCACTTGAAAAAAAGCATAATGCTCAATATTCGTTTTTGTTTATGAAACCAAGCGGAGATCAATTACGTATAATTGCAAAGTATATTGAATCTGGACAAATCAAACCTATAATCGATCGCATTTTCCATTTTGAAGATACTCAAAAAGCAATGGAATATTCAGAGTCTGGAAGAGCAAAAGGAAAGATAATTGTAAAAATCAAATAATAATAAAACTCCATTTTTTTAAAATGGAGTTTTATTATTTGCTGTTAAATAGACATAGTGCAGTGAAGTCCTTACAATAGATTTCAAGGGGAAATATCATATTATACTTTTAGCTAATTTTACAAAGAATACATACGTACAAATACATAATAAAAAAATAAACAAGGAGGAGATAAAATGACTAAAAATAATGAAGCAGGTTGGAATTTAGATAATAGTTATACGACTTTACCACAATCATTTTATACAGAAATCCCCCCAACTCCTGTACACTCACCGGAGTTAATTAAACTAAATAATTCTTTAGCAATATCTCTTGGCTTTAATCCTGAGGAACTAAAAAAGGACGCTGAAATCGCCATTTTAGCTGGTAATACTATTCCAGAAGGAGCTCATCCACTAGCTCAAGCGTATGCTGGGCACCAATTTGGTCATTTCAACATGTTAGGAGATGGTCGTGCCCTTTTAATTGGAGAACAAATTACTCCTTCAGGCGAACGGTTTGATATTCAATTGAAAGGTTCCGGTCCAACTCCATATTCACGCCGCGGTGATGGTCGCGCTGCACTCGGTCCAATGCTACGTGAGTATATTATTAGTGAAGCGATGTACGCGCTTGATATTCCAACTACTCGCAGTTTAGCAGTAGTCTCAACTGGCGAACCAATCTATCGCGAAACGAAGTTACCTGGAGCTATTTTAACTAGAGTTGCAAGCAGTCATATACGCGTTGGAACATTCCAATACGCCGCAGCTCGAGGCTCAATCGAAGATCTCAAAGCTTTAGCTGATTATACGATAAAAAGACATTATCCAGAGGTGGAATCTACTGAAAATCCATATGTCGCACTACTACAAGAAGTCATTAAGAGACAAGCAAGCCTTATCGCAAAATGGCAACTCGTTGGCTTCATTCACGGCGTAATGAACACTGACAATATAACGATTAGCGGTGAAACGATTGATTACGGTCCATGTGCCTTTATGGATAGTTATAATCAAGGAACAGTATTTAGCTCTATTGACACACAAGGCCGTTATGCATACGGAAATCAACCATATATGGCTGCATGGGATCTCGCACGTTTAGCTGAATCTTTAATACCGATACTACATGAAGATGAAGAAGAAGCACTAAAAATTGCACAAGATGAAATTTCAAAGTTCAGTGTGCAGTACGAAAACAATTGGTTCCTCGGAACGAAGAAGAAATTAGGACTATTTAGCAATGAAGAGCAAGATCAATCACTTATTGAGAAACTTTTAAAAGCAATGGAAAAATATAAAGCAGATTATACAAATACATTCCGTGCATTAACTGACAATATATTAGAAAATGCACCTTTATTTGAAAGTCCTGAATTTAAAGAATGGTACGAGCTATGGCAATCTCGGTTAGAAAGACAAAAAGAATCGAAAGATGATGCATACAAATTAATGAAAAATAACAACCCAGTAATCATCCCTCGCAACCACCGAGTAGAAGAAGCACTAGAAGCAGCTGTTAAAAATGGAGACTATAGCGTAATGGAGAAACTTCTTCAAGCTTTAGCAAATCCTTATGAATATTCTCAAGAACAAGCGGATTACTGCACGCCTCCAGCGCCGTCGAATCGTCCTTATCGTACTTTTTGTGGGACGTGATTGTTTAATATGTAAAAAGGTGTGTTCATACAAATTGTGTGAACACACTTTTTTTATACACTTCCCTTTTAAACAGATAGACTGAAGCATCTTATAGTTATCCTTACTATATTCCACACTCCCCTCCCTTAAACTAAAGAACAAAACTGACTTTATTCCAATTTGTTTAATAATAAATCCACTAAACAAATATTGAGAAATATAAAACCCCATTTCTAAATATTATTATTTTTGATAATATGTTTTATAAGAATATTCAAAAAGTGAGGGGATTTCATGAACGTTCAACTACAAGGTAATGAACAAATTACAAAACTATTTAATGATTGGTATTTAGCTATGCTAAAGCAAGATGTTTCACAGGCGACGAATTTAAAGCATGAAATTGAGGAAAAGGAACTACATTTTAAAGAAGACGAAAATTTAGCATTATACTATTCCTTACTAGATTTTCGCTATAAAATTTTAACAGCTAGTTTAAGTATTACTAAAGATAGTTTTGATAAGATAGATTCTTATACCATCTCATCTAATCATCCACTTTCTTATTACTATAATTTGTTTAAAGCGATTTATGCTACTTTAACAACAAATTATAACTTAGCGAGTAAACATTATGAAAAGGCAGAGAAACTATTAGTCAATATTTCAGATAAATTAGAGGAAGCAGAATTCAATTATCGATTCGCTATCTTTAATCAACATTTTTATAAACCTATTGAAGCAATTCAGCAAGCAACAAAAGCCAGAGAAATTTTCATTACTGAAAAAGGATTTGAAATAAAATTAGCGCTTTGTGACAACATAATTGGTTCTTCATGTGTATTTTTAAAACAATATGAACAAGCAGAGGAAAAATTCAATTCTGCTCTTTCTATTTTACAAAAATTCAACGAGAATGCTTTAGTTTTAAGTGTTCGCAATAATCTAGGTTGGCTCTATGCAAGTCAAAACCTTTCTCCTCTAGCAATTCGACATTTATCAGAAGTTACAACAAAAATACCTACACATTTTAAAGCGACCTTTTTACAAGCTAGAGAACATTCTAAACTTGGTGAAATAAATATTGCGGAAGAACTTATTAAAAAAGGATTAAAAGTTTGTACAGAACTAAATAATGAAGAATATATACTTCATTTTAAAAATTTAAATTCATTTAACAATAATGAGTCAACTGAAGATCTAGAAAAAATTATTCTTGAAGGAATTACTTATTTCGACAAAGAATCTTTATATAACTACACTCAAGAGTATTCAGAGAAACTAGCTGTTAAATTTTATGATGAAAATAATCATATAAAGGCGAGTGAATATTTTCATAAAGCGTTACAAGCAAAAGAAAAAACGTTTGAGAAAGGAGCTCTAAAATGATTAAAAAAATTAGTTCTCTCGTTTTAGGATTATCTGTTATTGGTATTGTGTCTATTGGAATAAATAGTTCATTTACATATCAAGCAAGTCATGCCGATCTTCCTGCACCACAAAGACCTGATTTTGTTCAATCAGTTGACGTTAGTAAAGACTACAACACGACAACAGCTGAAAAAGCACTTTAAAAAATGAAAGACCTTCAATTAAGAAGGTCTTTTTAAATGCGCTTATTTAGTTAATATAATCCAATATTTTTTCATAGCCAAATGGTAACACCCATGATACTAAACAGCCTATCATAATTGAAACACTTAATAAAAAAATAAATTTCCGAAATGATATATCATTCCTCTTGTACCCCGTAAAACAAGCCTTTGTTATAACAAAAACAGTCATCATTATGATAGTCGCTGAAAAGATGGCTACTAAAAACACTTCCATTTTGTTTCCCACTATAAAATATCCTAACTTTAATTTTACCATTAAATGAGTATAACAAAGACAAACTATTTCTTAATATACGGTTTTCTATATGCCTCCGACGGGATTCGAACCCGTACTCCTTTCGTAAGCATAGGCTAAGGGGAACACGCTTCCCTACGGAATTTCACCGACAGGAGTTTCACCTGTCTCAGCTTATTTGCTTTTCGGTGCTTCTGAAACCTTCGCCTTGCGACCCGGTTCTACACTGTTTTCCGGCGCTCTTCCCTTCTAGAGCTACGGAGGCAGTTTTTCTTTCAAGTAAAAGATATTTCTACAAAAATAGAAATATCCCTTTACTTCATATGAAATCACTCTATTTCTTTCATCAAATCAGCAATCCCCCTACTCCCCTCACTACCAACTTTCTCAAGTTCCTCCACAACTAATTTCCGTCTTTGCCCAGAATGATTTTGACTTAACTTCGCTTTTCCTTCTATATTATTTATCTTTATTTTGAACCCAACTATTCCCCTACTTAATCCTTCCATATAATTCGGATCTACATCCTTCAGTGAGTAGGTGCTCTTTGAGTTTTCATATTTATGTACTAAATCTTGAAGAGAATCTATTAATTCCTGTTCATCTTCAACAATTTCTAACTCTCCATATACATGGACCGCAACATAGTTCCATGTTGGTACTGCTTTATTTGTTTCATACCATGACGGAGAGATGTAACTATGTGGTCCTTGAAAAACAGCTAACACTTGTTGATTTTCACTATCTTTCCATTGCTCATTTGGACGTGCAAAATGCCCGGATAAAGTAAGTGTTTCCCTATTTAACAATAACGGTAAATGCGTTGCGTACGGTGCTCCGTTATGTTGAGAAAATAAAGTTGCAAAGCTATTTTGTTCAATAATTTCGTACTTCGTCTCTTCATCTTGTATAGTGAAATGTTTTGGTATGTACATAAGCTCCCTCTTTTCTTATCTTCTTATTTCTCATTATATTTACGAGATTTATTATTTGGCAGGGGCAGATTGTAATTGTTTTATAAGGTCAGTTCATATAGTAAAACCTCTTCTTCAAAAACAATAGGTGGCATTATATGATTTCTGCCACCTTAGTCTATTTTCGTATTGATACAAACTCTTCTATTCAACTATCCTTCATAGCTTTTTCTAATACAGCTTCAATAAATTCCGTTTTGCCTAAGCTATAACTTAAGCGATTTTCCGCCGTTTCTGCTAATTCTTTCTTTAGCTTTCCATATTCAATAACAACGTTTGGATTTCCACGAAGGTAATCACGAAACGCCACATGTCTTCTTAACTCTTCACTATTCTTATCGCATACATATAAATGATGTTCCATCCAAATTGTATTCTTCCCGTCCCTCGGAACATATTGATCCTTTCTCCCAAAAGCTTCTCTCCCCTTAAAACTCCACTCTTCTTGATGAAAATAACCTATCTGTTCAAGCCTCTTTATTACTTTCGGAAAAACATCATAATCTTCTATTACAACATCGACATCTAATATCGGTTTAGAAGCAAGGCCTTTAACAGATGTACTCCCAACGTGCTCTATAGAAAAAATGAGTTCTCCCATTACGTTATTAATCAACGTCTGTAATTTACAAAATTCACTTTCCCATTGTGTATTATATTTCTCAACAGTAATAAATTGTTTCAATTGACCACCCTTCTCAAATCACTTTTATAACCTCTGAATATGCGTATCCTTAAAATCAGTTTCATACTTCAATCCATACCCAAGCATTCGATCCATTCCAATATGTGCTGTCCATATTAAACCAACCATTAAAATTGTATCCATCTTTAAATAGACCCCTATTAAAACGAGTAATATTGATATGATATATGTGTGAAATAGATTATAAATTTGTGCACCAACACGTTTGTTAATAGCGTACGCCACCATTGCTAAATCAGGTGCAAAAAGTAATACGATAAATAATAACCAACTAAATCCACATAATGCATATATATAAATCGCAGCTAATAAGACGACCAATCCTTCAAAGTGTATAATTCGTTTCTCCAAAATTCATCATTCCTTATCTGTTAGCTTGAAAATTTTATTCGGATTTAAAATATTTTGCGGATCAAGAGCTTTCTTTATTTTCTCCATTACCAATAATGCCGCGCCATGTTCTTCTTCTTGATACTTCCGTTTTCCGATTCCAACACCATGTTCTCCCGTACACGTTCCACCACGTTTAAGAGCATATAAAACGATACTTTCATTTATTTCATCCGCTTTTTCCACTTCTTCTTTATCGTTTGGATCAACCATTAAGAGCACGTGGAAATTCCCGTCTCCTACATGGCCAAGAATACCACCAACAAGACCTACTTTATCTAATGTCTCTTTCGCATGTTGGATTGCACCCGCTAATTCTGAAATTGGTACACATACGTCTGTACTCATAAGCTTTTTACCAGGATAGCTATGCACGTAAGAGTACGCTAGATTATGCCGTGCATCCCATAATTTATTTCTCGCCGCAGTTTCCGTTTCAAAAGCAACTTCTTTACATTTATGATCAAAAACAATTTCCTTCGTAAATTCAATGTCTTGCTTTAGCCCAGCTTCATTACCGTGAAACTCTAAAAACAGTGTTGGTTCTTCTCTGTAATTTGTTTCATTGTAATGATTTACTTGTTTCATAGATAATTCATCAACAAGTTCTATTCTCGCAATTGGAATACCAGCTTGTAGTATATTAATAACAGCTTCTACTGCATCATTTATAGTTGGAAACGATGCTCTCGCAGCCATAACATGTTCTGGTATGCCGTATACTTTTAATGTTAACTCTGTAAAGCATCCAAGCGTACCTTCTGATCCTACGAAAATTCCATTTAAATGATAACCTGATGATGACTTCGCTGCTAAATTTCCAGTATGTATTACTTCCCCATCAGCAAGTACCACCTCTAAATCACGAACTTGATCACGCATAACTCCATATCTCACCGCTGTCGTTCCGCTTGCATTCGTAGCAGCCATTCCACCTAACGTTGCATCTGCACCTGGGTCTACACTAAAGAACAGACCGTACTTTTTCAATTCTTTATTGAGCTGAGAGCGTGTCACTCCCGGTTGTACTTTCACAAGAAAATCTTTCTCTCTTATTTCAAGTATTTTGTTCATTAATGAAAAATCAACTGTAATCCCCTTTTCATAAGGAATTATATGACCTTCTAAACTAGAACCTACTCCAAATGGAATGACAGGTTTTTTATGCTCACTCGCTACTTTCATTATTGCTCTAACCTCTTCCATCGTTTTTGGAAAAACAACTACATCAGGTAAACTACTATTATGGTAAGATTCATCTTTACTATGTAACTCTCTTACTGTCTTATTAACCACTACTTGATCTTCAGGAAGTACATCCTTTAATTCATTTACTAAACGCTCAATTGTTATTTCCATTACATACTCTCCTTTTATATTATTTACTCTACATTAATTATACCATTTTTATACAAAATAATTAGAATAGTTAAATTTATGAAATTTTATATACAAAAAAGAACTTGCAGTATTCCCTACAAGTTCTTTTTTGAAACTATATTTTAGACGATTTTTTCAATAAAATCATAAACCAAACTAAAGTAAATGCCATCAGAGAATGAGAGAACCCTACAATATAAGTTAACCCTTTAAAGTCCGCTCCATTTAGTTGAAGAAGTCCTCTCGCTGCCAGCGATCCTAACATTAAAGTTAATGCGATATTATGTAAAACAAACCATTTATTAAATCCTTTCACTTCATGAAAAGCGAATACTTTCGCTAATCCTAAAGCAATTAAAAAGAAGAAAAAGCCAAGTACTAACGTATGTGTATGCAAAAGATTTAATAGTGTAGATCCTAGTATTCCTTTAAATTTCCCATACTCCCTAGCGAATATTCCTGATAGTAAACCAATAATTAAATACGTAAACGATGCGTTATATAATTTCTTCATTATGTACCTCCTTAAGTAGAATGTGTAATGTGTCATATTTAGTAATAATGATAGTTATATAGTAAAAACTCCTAGTTTCCTAGGAGTCATTGTATAAGCATCTCACTCTTTAAAGTCAATCCTAATTATAAAATATCCTTTTATACAAAACAATCGAACTTTATGTGAACAAGCAGGACTCTATTAAAATATGTTGCGCTTTTGTGTTACACAATCCATACTAATTATTATAACTTATAAAGGTGGTGCAATAGATTGATAGTTCTTGAAACTGAACGACTCACTCTTCGTTGGTTCGATATACAAGATGCTCCGTTTATTCTTGAGTTAGTAAACGATCCTGCATGGATTCAGTTTATTGGTGATAAAAGGGTTAGAAACCTAGAAGATGCTCAAAATTATATTTTAAACGGTCCGGTCGATATGTATAATAAAATGGGCTTTGGTCTTTACTTAGTTGAACGAAAAGAAGATCTCACTCCACTTGGCATGTGCGGCCTTATTAAAAGAGATTCATTAGAAGATGTTGATATCGGCTTTGCCTTTTTAGAAAAATTCCGTTCGAAAGGGTACGGCTATGAATCAGCTGCTGCGGTAATCGAATACGGTGTACATAAGCTAGGTATGAAACGAATTGTAGCAATTACTTCTATAGATAATGCTGCTTCAGGCAATCTGTTAGAAAAAGTAGGATTGCGATTCGAAAAAATAATTTCAGACTCCGGAGAAGATCTAAAATTATTCGGGTATAACGCATAATAAAAAAGGTCGCCATTCATGGCGACCTTTTTGTTACTTCACTTCTACCGTATAATTCCCTGTTCCCCCACCATATTGATATACATGTAAATAATACTTACCTGGATGCGCATTGTAGCTGCCCACTAATTTATTTCCTTGCGTCTGAGCATACGTAACATAATTATTTAAATCTGCTGCTGAATAAAGAACCCAGTTTACCCCAATATTATTTTCCTTCGTTACGTTAATTTGGAGATTCCTAGCTGTTTCCACATTTATTTCAAAGTAATCACTTGTATCACCGTTTCCTAAACTTGCACGTAACAATTGGTTTAACTGCAGTTTATTCGCTGTTTGGAATGAATTATTCGGCTCTTTTTCTACACTGTTATCTTCTTTCTTTTGAACAGTTACACTTGCTGTAGCAGTATTAGTTAATCCTTTATCGTCTGTTACTGTTAATTTTGCTGTATATGTTCCTTCTTTTGTATATACGTGAGTTGGATTTTGTTCACTACTTTCAGTACCATCGCCAAACTCCCATTTATAAGAAGCAATTTTCCCATCTTCATCTTTTGATCCATCGCTTTTAAACGAGATTGCTTCATTTACATTTCCGCTATACGGACCATTTATTACCGCAACTGGTGCTTTATTCGCAGCACCTTCTTCTGTATTAATACCATGGAATACAACATCATATTCAAATTGTCCTGATGCATTCACACGGTAATTTACAAAGTACGCTGTTACTGTTTTATAGCCTGTCCATTCTTTTGCACTTAAACGCTTTAACGTATCATTCACGTTTTGTGTAATTGTTTTCCAGTCTTCATATTCTCCTTTTGCAGTAGTACCTGTATACGTTCCTTGTAGTGTAAATGTATTAAAGAACTGTGATTTATTTTTCTTAACTGATACATTACTTAATTTTGCTTCCGCTGTAATTTCTGCCGCAATATCCGAAACTGGTTTCGGTGCATGAGTTGCTAAATAATCATCTGACACTAACGGAACATTATATTTCTCACGATTGTCTACTAACATTTGCATATAGTCTTGATACTCTTTATTTAAATTCGCATCTTTACTTAAAGCAGAGCGGTATGCATCATATGCTGTTACATCATTTTTCCTAATAAGATCATGAACTTTATCAAACATATCGTATCTCTTATTGTACATATACGATTGTAAAGCAAAGGAATAATTGTAGAAATCCCACGTTCCATACTTTGCATTTAACGTTCGCTCTGCGGTATAACGTTCTGCTGGATTCGAAGATAGTCCTCCTATAATACTCTTTCTTGGAACGACGTTGTCCGTTCTCGTTGCACCTGCAAAAAACTCAGCATTCCCTTCTTCAAACCAAGATAATCTCTCATTCTCATACATCTTACCTTGTCCCCAAAGTCCTGGCACTTCATATCTACCTTGTAAATAATGCGTGAATTCATGTCGGAACAATTCTTCTAAACTATAAATACTTTCTTCTGGCGTACGTTCATAAGTAAAGAACGTACCTGTTCCTTCTATATAAAGACCGCCGTTATTCGTTTCATACCCGTACAATTGACGATTAAATTGATATTCAGCCGGGCTATTATAAATAACCATCGTTAATACATCATCTGGATTTCCTTTTTCTAACGGTTGGTCACTTTCAACCGTACGATGGAATTGTGCCTTCACTTCTTTTGCTGCCCAATATAAACGTTTAACTTTCTCCTCAGTCACTTTATCTCCCGCTTTTAAAACAATTGCACCATCATCAAACGTATACGTTTTCGGCAAATACTTTTTCTTCCCATCTTCTCGTATTTGATCTAAATTAACAACGTTACCGTTTGCATCTTTCCCGCCATAATTCGTCGTAATTTGCTCAGCTGCTACGAAATATTGCTCACCTAAATAAGGATAGATTTTCATCGCATCTGTTACAACTTGTAATCCTTTTGTCCCTGTACTATGGAATGTGCCGAGTCTACCTGTATAATAAATGCCATTATTAATAAGCCATCCGTTTTTCTCTGTAATCGTTCCCATTAACGCGAATCTACTTAATTCATTAATATAGCTATCTATTTTTTGGTACCATACTGTATCTTTCGGTGCTTTTCTCGTATCGTACAAATACGATTGAATATCGTAATCAACACCTTGCATAATATCGTAAATCGCATTTCCAGCTGAAAGATTATCTACCAATGTAGAAAAATTATCATTATATTGCTTAAAAATCTTTGCAGCCGATGTTATCGTTTCCACATCACTCGAAGCATTTCCTATTAATTTCCCATATGATGATACAACTTTATTTTGTTCTAACGTACCGAGTTTGAAATTTGGATTGTTCGCAATCGTTTTTAATGCAGGTAAGCACTTGTCATGATAGCTACGTTCATTTTGTTTACTTAATTCTGTATTATAAAACCCTAAATAAAACCCTGATCGCAAAACTTCCACTAATGTCTCAATCCCTTTTGAATCGTCTTGCGTATAAGCCTGTCCTTGCTGCTTCAATTTATCAATAATTGCCTGCATCCTACTATCATTTTGATAGAATGCAAGACTGTCCTTATTAAACTGAAATAGCCCCGTAATTTGCTCCCAATCGATTGTTACAAGTAAATCTACTAATTGTTGATTGCTTAATTGATTTAATTCAGCAATTGTATAAGTTTTCGCTACAGCTAATTGCTTACTTTCCTTTTTTACTTCAGGCGGTCTTTGCGATAAATCAGCAAATTGTAGCCTTTTCTCAAAAGACTTGCTTTCTAATACTTTCGATGAATGAGCTAATTCTTCCACTGGTAGTTGTACACCAACCGGCTCCATTTTTAGCACATTTCGATATGAAACTTGCTCTCCCTTAGTATCTTCCGCCAATATGCTTCCTTGAAAACTCCCTAACATTAAACTAGCAAAACTTACCCCTACTAAAACTTTTTTTGAATAGCCTTTCATGCTCTCCCCTACCTTACATTTTTTAGTGTCCCGCTCCATTATTTTACTATTCTGACTATTTATTCTGTATTGAGAAAAAAGAAGGGAACGTTCACACATGTATCCACTCAAAGCGAAATTAACACTTGACTTCACATGTGATTTATGTCAAAAAAAGATAGATAATAGCGAAATTCCTGCTACATCTATCCTCTATTTCAACACTATGATTTTAACTTTATAAACGTAATTTCCGGCAATGTTTGCATATGCTGAATAAATGCATTCTTTTCTTCTGACGATATATTTTTCAATTGCATTCCTACCTTATAAACTATTTCTGTATCTTGCTGTAAAGCTTCAACTTCATATGAAAGTATTGGAATACCTTTCACTCGTAGAGTCTCTACTATTTGTTGTACCGCTTCGTGTTTATTTATACACATTTGCACTGTTATATTTTGCGGAAATAAAAATTGCACCTTAAAAATACGACTTACAATCTCTAAACCAATCAAAACGAGAATCATCGCTCCAATCCCTACAACATACATACCTGCTCCAATTGCTAGCCCTATTCCTGCTGTAGCCCATAAACCAGCCGCTGTCGTTAATCCTTTCACTGCCTGCTTTTGAATAATGATTGTACCTGCACCTAAAAATCCAACTCCACTAACAACTTGCGCTGCAATCCGGCTCGGATCAAGAGCCATATGTTCTTCAAACACAATATCCGAAAAAGCATATTTCGAAACGACCATTATTAAAGCACTCCCTACGGCTACTAGGAAATGTGTTTTTAATCCAGCTTCTTTTGAGCGAATTTCCCTTTCAATACCGATTATCGCCCCTAACAAACCAGCAACACCGATTCGTATAATAAAATCAATATGTAAGCTCACGAGCACTTCCCCCTTTTATTCATTATAGAGAGATAAAACAAAAATTATCACATGCATCTACCCATCGATATAAAAGCATTTTATTAAAATACATTTAATATCCCAGTGATTTTATGTTAATATTTTAAATATTAACATAAATGAAACAACCTACTTCTCATACAAAAAACTTTAAAGTTCAACGTCTAACTTATTTTCAGTTAAAAATGGCATATGAGTTGCGTGAAATGAGGTTGAGAAATTCAGGAAACGCTTTCATTTTATATCATAATTTTTGTGAAATAAAACATAAATAAAAGGAGCTTACTAACAATGAACGTCTCTTTACTTACACCTACTACTGATTTACAAGAAGAATACTTAGATTTTTATAACGAATGGAAAGATAGCGGTGAAACGATGATTCCATGGGTTATTTCAAAAAATCCTTCTAATTTCACGGCAATGATTCAAGAATTACACGACGCACATAACGGAATAAATATTCCTGAAACTTGGGTACCAGATTCTACTTATTGGCTTGTTACAAATGAAAATAAAATTGTAGGAGTTGTTAATATTCGTCATAGTTTGACGGAGCATTTATTTAATGCTGGAGGCCATATCGGTTATGGTATTCGCCCTTCTGAAAGAAGAAAAGGTTATGCTACAAAGTTACTAGAGTTATCATTAGAAAAAACGAAAGAATTAAACATCACGAAAGCACTTGTCGTTTGCGACGAGGTGAATACTGCTTCAGAGAAAACGATTTTACATAACGGCGGTCTCCGTGATGATGATTTCACTGAAGAAGATGGGAATGTTGTGAGAAGGTATTGGATTGAGCTCTAAATAATCAAAAACAAGCCAGAAAGTGATTAAACACTTTCTGGCTTGTTTTATCCCGCGTTAACGGGCAGTACAACTCCCACCTCAAAATTCAGCTGGAACAAAGAAGTTAGGTGGGAGATTAACTGCCCATAAACGCCCGATTGGTGAAGGCTAATAATCAGTGGGGGATGAACAAAACCCCCACTGATTAAAGTTTCACTTTATACTGCTTCTATTTCAAACTGCACTGTAATACCACTTGGATCTACTACAGTAAATCCATTTGTAGTTTCATTTATTTCATGTTGTTTTTCTATTAATCTTTCTTTCACTTCATCTAACGCTTCTTTATGCGGTAGTACTATCGTATACACTTTTAGTCCAGTTGCATGTGCTGGTGGATACGGATTATTTACTCCGTTCCACGTATTTGCACCAATATGGTGATGATAGCCTCCTGCCGAAATAAATAAGCAATCATCTTCACGCTGTTGTACTTCAAAACCTACTGTATCTACATAAAACTCATGTGACTTTCCTACATCAGCTATTCGTAAATGGACGTGCCCAACGACAGTGTCAGCAGGTAATCCATCAAACTCATAATTAACGAGTGTTGCCAGTTCTTTTAAATCTAGTGGCGTACTTCCCCCTGGCCCTTCTCCCCATTGACCTCGAGGGCGATCTGCATAAATCTCGATACCATTCCCCTCTAAATCTTGTAAATAAAACGCCTCACTATACGTATGATCACTTGCACTATTAAATCTTGAAATTGGCAAAATTTCATTTGAATATGTATAACGCCCTTCTTGCTCAGCTGGACTTTCAATGACATTCTTATTGCGAATAACACCAAATAGTGCCGAAGCAAAAGCTTCACGAGTCGGAACTAAAAAGGCTACGTGATATATACCCGTCGTACGCGGTTCTTGTAGCGCTGCATCTTCCAACTGCTCAAGAACAAGTAACGTATTCTTACCACCTTTTCCTGTTAAATATGCTTTATTCCCCTCTTCCTTACTTACCTCTAACCCTACTACATTCTCATAAAAAGCAATTTGACGCTCTAAATCTTTTACTTTAAATTCGACATGACCAATACGTGTTTTCGGATGAATTTGTACCATGAATAACTTCCTCTCCTAATCCTTTATTTCAAAACAAACTAACATCGCCGTTACTATGAAGGATACAACTAAAAACACACTATGTAAATAAGAAAAATCAGAATTCATAGTTTTTTAAGAAGGCCATTAATGACAAAAAGCCATCTCCTCTGAAATTCAGAAGAGATGGCTTCAATTATAGAAACTATAAATATTTTACTTTCTTATCCTTTAACTACATATTTATTTCATCTTATGTACTTCAGCAACTAACTTTCCGCCTTGAATGCCCATATAAAGCTTAACAGGAGCATCATTCGTATTTTCAAATACTAAGTCTAAATATGGATAAGCAATTGTAGCATCTCTTCCCTGAGGGACATAACCTACTGTTTTAGAATGTGTAGTTCTCTCTACCATTTTCAAACCAGCTTGATCTGCTGCATTGTATAGCGTTGATGATGTTTGACAAACGCCACCACCATAACCATCTACTAATTTACCATCTACAATTTCTTTACCTAATTGATATCCTTTATCTGGCGTTGTATCACCGATTAATGCATTGAAAGAGAAACTGTCTCCTTTTGCTAATACAACTCCATTTATGCTCGCTGCCGACAAACGAATATTCTCAATACGGCCACCTGCTGATCCACCTAAATTCGTTTCATATCTACCAATTACCGTGCCACTTCCTTGCGCATCACTTAATGTTGCGGTAGGCTTTTTCTCAACGATAGGTAACTGATATGAAGAATCCCACATACCAACGTTTAATAATTTATCTACTAATTCTTTTTCCATTAATTCAAAAGAAGGCTTTCCTTCTTGCCATGATCCATCAGATGCTATACGTGAAGGGACCATCTTTTTGTCAACACTTTTCCCGACTTCACCTGCAACCTTCGTTACGGATTTTTTGAATTTCGCCTCATCTTCAAAATAACCTAAACTCGATAAGTCTATTTTTTTCACTTCAGTACCAGTACGCCCATCCACTAAGCTAATTGAATCCTGTACATCAGCCTTAGCCTCTACAACATTCCCACCAAAATCACTTACTAATGCCACATCACTTACTTTTGTACCACAACCACTTACTACAGCTACGCATAGCACCCCTACTAATATACCCTTTATTTTTCGGAACAATATACTCTCTCCTTTTCCCCAACATTATTTCTTATGTATTATTTCATTTTTATGTATCTTTTGTTACAATCATTTTACAATATATTTAGAAAATGTTACAAGTTGTTTTTTACTCTATTAAAATTACTCTTTTCTTTTGTAAATGTCTATACATATTTATATAAATTTTCGAGTTTGATAAAATTGTAACTTTTATGCAACCTATCTCCATCCAGTATATACCATTCAACAGA
Source organism: Bacillus sp. FSL E2-0195 (assembly GCF_038003645.1). Taxonomy (NCBI): domain Bacteria; kingdom Bacillati; phylum Bacillota; class Bacilli; order Caryophanales; family Bacillaceae; genus Bacillus; species Bacillus sp. FSL E2-0195. The sequence goes on from NZ_JBBOPN010000001.1 coordinate 3,420,624, forward strand.
TGAAATACAAATGTAACACCCTTTCATTTCACCTCTCTATTCACCTGCATGCTTTAGAAACCGTAATACCGATTTTTCATATGTGATCATTATTAAACAACTTAAACCGAGCTTTTATAGGTAAAAACAATCATTCGCTTCAGTGTATATAGGTATTTGCCGTGCCACTACTCCGCTTTTGCACATACATTATGATGAATTTAACCTATTATAAAGAAATGGAGGATGTTTTTATGTATCCCTACAATCCTTATGATTCATATAACCAATATGGTTACCAACCTCAGTATGATTTACAGGCACAATACCAACAATATATAGATCAAACAGAACAATTTAATCCATATGATCAAAATCGACAATTTCAACTTCCAATCTCTTTCCCTGGTACTGGAAACCGTCAATTAGAAAGACGAGTAAATGAGCTTGAGCAAAGAGTACGTCAACTAGAAAACACAGTTGAGCGTCATACGCGTAGATTAAACCGCTTAAATCAGCGTTTACGTACAGTAGAAAATAGGCTAAATATTCCATTTTCAGCATTAGAAGACGGATTTTAATTTCGAAAATAACAAATATATAAGGAAGGGGCTCCCCCTTCCTTATATAAATTGACGAAAGTTTTTTCCATCTCTATACTGATAAGAGTTAATGAAATGAAACAAGGTGATAAATATGGATTTTGAAATAAATTTTCTTTCCTTTTATGTAGTACAAGTAGAAGGAAAAGGTGAAGCAGTTGATAAGCGCTATAAACATTTTCAAACATTAGACGCTGAAGAGTATGAAGATAGCTCTTTAAAAGAATTTTTGAATGGTGAATTATTAAAAATTTCAAAGCGAAAAGTAGAACGTCACGCAAAAACAGAACAAGCCCCAACGAAGATCGGTCGCTTTATTGTAGAAGAAGGGCATGAACTCGATTCAAACCCTCATTACAACTTATTTAATCGTATTCGCTTTGCAGAAACAAAAGAAAACTTCAAAGATATGAGCGAACCTCTCGTTTATACATACCTTGACACAAGCGCTGTACGTGGTGGTGTGTTTTTAATCGCTCAAGCAAAACTACGCAAATACTTTGATGATCCATTCGTATTCGTAATGAAATGTGACTTCGAACCAAAGGTTGCTTCCATTTCTGATGAATCAACACTTATTCGTAACGTTGAAATGGCCATCACAACAAAGAATATGAAATCTATCCAGTACCCATACATGCCTGAAGAAGGTATGGTGGAGCCTGGCGAACTAAAAATACACCAAGCATCACACGCCCGCTACTTTGAAGACTTCTTAAAATTCGTCGAATACGAACGCTCTATGCCTGAAATTATGAAAACACAAGTAATGGACATGGTATACGACCAAATTGAAGATGTATTTGAAGAAGGTACTGAAGAACGTGAACAGTTCGACCAAGCGATGGAAGTATGGGCTGCCAGTCCGAAACGCGAAATTATGGAACAATTTTCAACAGAAGAAGTAATGGAAGCTACCGCTCAAATCGTCGAGCACGCCCCTGAAGTGGAATTAAAGCTAAAAGCAGATCATATCTCTGTGAAGGCTTTGCTTGCTGATTTCGGAGACCTAATACATATCGCAAAGGTAAACGACCGATATGTATTAATGATTGAGGCTGACACACTTACTTTTGAGAAAGGCTTCTCTCCCATTGAGTTTCTGAAGCCGGATGAATTACAAGACGTAATTGAGCGGATTGAGAATAAACAGCAGTATTCTTATGATCCGAATGGGATCGAATAAATGCTTCCATATACCTATTTTTACTGAGCTCTATTAACAAGCGCTCTTTTATTTGGGACATAGTTGACATTTATACTAAAAACCGATTCTACTAAGAATCGGTTTTTCTTCTTTATAACAAATATGCTTATTTTCAAAAAATATTTTTGCTCCAAGATGACATTTCTTGTAGAATCAAGCAGATTCCTTCCTTGTTGTACAAGCGTATTTCCATGAGAGACATCTACTTCAATATTCCTAGTTGACCAAGTCCTTCTATAAGTTTTTGGTGTTTTTCCTTTTAGTCATTATGTATGTTGTTAAAATGAAAATTTCACTTTACTACCTCAAATTTATTGTACTCGTAAAAAGATAATTGAAAACGATATTCCGGATGCTCTCTCACCCAATCGTAGGCTTCTTCTAAAATATCCATTTTATTTTGCACGTCATTAAGTTCACTACATTCGTTCCTTTTCTGTTTACATAGAGGACAGAACCCACCCACTATCTCGGCATTCATCGCACGAATCGTTTTACTTTCTAAGTCAACTACTAGACGAAGAATAAGAGAATGCTCCGCTTTTGTAGTCACCATCATTTCAGCAATTCCATCCTCATTCCAAAAGACACCATTTAATTCCATCTGTACGGTGACATCTTTGATTTCCAAGTCTATCACTATCACACCTCCCTTGTATAAGACTCTTACCTTACTCTTCGATTTTAATCTTTAATACACCACGAGCTAAAGATATATTAAGCTTTTTCCAATTCTTCTTCTTTGCTATGAAAGGAAGTGTAATTAGTGCAAATAGTGTGGTAAATATTATCAAAAAAACTAAAACGGTTAAAATGTTAAAGATTGCTTCCATTAAACTACACTCTTTTCTATGTATATCCGTACTAAAAACAACAAAATATTCCATTAACAATACAGGACAAGCCGTGAATTTTCCAACTAAACTTCAGCAACTTAATCCTGAAGTCTAGTTGTACATATGAATAAAATAAATTTTATTACTAACTTTCTTCTACTACTTTCTCCATCTCAGCCAAATACCTAAGCTGCCGCTCCGCTTTTCTCACCGCAGTAGGAAAGTGTTTTTTCAGAAGTTCTACTGCTGATTCACTTATATAATATCTTTCCGTTATACCTTCCCACGTGTCACTACTTTCAAATGCACTCCATACAAAAGGACGCTCTGTATTTTTTCTCAGTTCTTTAAACACCCATTTTCGCATCCTTTTTTTCGCTTTTTCTGTTAGTTTTCCGTTCTTTACAAGTTCAAGCTCACCATGTCTCTTGTATCGCTTGTTAATATCTCTCTCGCCATATACTTTCAGAAAGATATTTGCTGTATTCTCAGCATCTGCTAAAGCCCGGTGCTGCTTCCCTTCCCACGTTAAGCCGAGCTGATCCACTGCTAATTGTAAACTTGGTGTATGCTCAAATAATTCTTCATACGCCTGAAAAACAAATTTTTGCACATCAAATCTACTCTCTTTTTCCATACATGGGCATTCTACACCGTATAATGTACAATCTTGAGATAGAAAACGGTAATCTTCTTTTCCCCATGAAACAAATATTGAATCTTCTCCGATGAACTGAATAAATTTCTCTATAATTTGAGGGAAATTCCCTACACCTATTAAATCTTTCTTTGTAATTCCAGTTAATTTTGTTGTATGACGAGTTAATGGGGCACTTGGTTTTACTAACTCTGAAAATTCTCCAATAACCTTCATTGTACTCACATCTATTTTTACAGCTCCAATATCAACTATTTCTGACGGATCTTCTGATTTATACGGCCTAAAATTCCTTTCAATATCAAACACAATGAAGTGTGTAGCGTTTTTCAATTTATTTACCTCTTTCTAAATTCCTTTTCACACACATACTTTATTTTCAGTATTTATTTATTAATGCACTTTATGCATGAAAAACTTCGCATAAAAATCAAAAATTCAGTCTTATTATTACATGTACATAGGAGGATATTCAATAAAAACGCAAAAAAAAAGAAGGGCAAGCCCTTCTTTTTTCATAATTACTTCTTGTTTACGTTTGTAGCTTGAGGTCCACGGTTACCTTGTTCTACTTCGAAAGTAACTTCTTGACCTTCTTCTAAAGATTTGAAGCCGTCGCCTTGGATAGCTGAGAAATGAACGAATACGTCTTCTCCGCCTTCAACCTCGATGAAACCGAAACCTTTTTCTGCGTTAAACCATTTTACTTTACCGTTTTGCATTTAAAAAATCCTCCTACAATGTACCTATATGTACATATTCATTTTCAACCACTTTACAATAATACATCATATATTAAAAAACTGCAACCCCAGAGGAGATTTAACATTGCTATCCTCCTCGGAAGTTACAGCTCATTTAAATCTCTATATTATTAAAAGTAAAATGGTTTAAAGTAACTATATCATACCAATATAATAAAAGTAAAGTTTTTTTTAAGTTATACAGCTTTTTTTTTCCACTGCATCGTTTTTAATTCACCTGATCCAGCTACAACATAGCCTTCTTTTTCATTAACAATGCGCCAACCATGCCCTTTAACCGAATCACATACTGTAACAATTCCTTCTTCAAGAAGCACACGGCAAACAGTGCTAATTCCCGCCTTATTTTGCGTTGACGTTGTATATAACACATGTTGATCCACACTTAAATCTAAATAACTACTCGCTTTTTGTTCACTTTGACATGTATGCCAACCTATTTTATCACTTTCGATACTCTCATTTATTCTGCAAAAAGAAATATTTCCGCTAATCCCCTTGCACGATCCACTTGCCGCTACTAAATAGGAATTATGTATAGTCAACGCAGAAATCATCTGATTCATCGCTATTTTAATCCTTTTTAATTTACGTGTCTCTAAATCAAAAAGCCAAACACCACCATATTTAGTATGTATTTTCGTACCGATAAATAAGTAATGTTTATATAAAAATAATGATCGAATAGATGGTGCCTCACTACCGTAATTAAGAAATGGCTGAATAGTCTCCCATGTGGAACCAAAATTATTAGAATGATACAGTGTTTTATCTCCATGAGCAATTACTGTTCCATTCTCATTACTACATACATTCCAGCTCGTTGCTTTCGTTGGAAAGCGCTGGATCGTCCACGTTTCTCCACCATTCATACTACGAATAAAAACTCCTTCGTCTCCTACTCCGTAAACTACGTTACCTTCACTATGTAAATCTCGAATTCGTTTTTGGAAACCAGTTAAAGCCTGTTTCCATTCTCCATCTTTTTCAATGAATAAACCATTATATGTAGTAGCTAACAAAAGCTTTCCATCTCTTAACTTTGTAATAGCAGTTGCACTTAACATTGTTTCCACGTTGACACTCCCGTTCCTAGAACTTCTCGGCAAAAGCAATTGCAAAATCACTGCATTTTTCAACGTCTTCTTTATCTTCTGGAGCTAATTCAATTTTCAATCCTTCTTGTACAAGTTCTGCCCCACATTTTACAAGACGTTCTTCAAATATCGTTACCGCTTCACAAAACAGCTCATACGCCGTATCACCTGATCCAAAAACAGCCACTTTTTTACCCGTTAAATCTATATTTTCTAACTCATCATGGAAATCTTCCGCTTCAAATGGTAATTCACCATCACCCCACGTATAAGATCCTAAAATGATTCCATCATACGCTAATAATTCTTCAGCATCCATACCTTCCATCTCTTGTAATACTACTTCATGATCAAAGGCATCTAAACTTACTTTAATTAAATCAGCAATACTCTCTGTATTTCCTGACATACTTGCATACGCTATTAAAATTTTCGCCACTTTGGCATCCCCCTCTTACAATAAATGATTCTCATTCTCATTATATTAATAATGAGAATCAATTTCAATTATATTTTTTGCTATTTTATTTTATTCCATAAAAAAAAGAACAGATGACTATACAATCATCTGTTCTTTTTTATTACTTTTTAAAAATACCAAAGGGTTTTCCAACTGGTAATACAACTTTTCCGAAGTGTGTATTTAACACAGCTGCTGCTGAACCATAGAAAGATAATAATGAAATACATAGTTCAGAATACGCTGCTAAATTATGCATTGCGTGCGGCATAACACCTAAAGTACTTAATGAAAGACCGATAAATAAGAAATCAATAAGGACGAAAATCATAAATAATACTTTATGTGTTTCCATTGCACCAATTGTCATAAAGATCGTGAAAATCAAGTATCCGATAAAGGCTACACCGAGCTGTTTTGAATCTGCAGTTTGGGCTAATTTTTCGCCAAATACTCCAAGTTGAATTAACCAAGTCATTCCAACACCTAACCAAAATAGGCCGTACGCACCAAATGCTGTTGTACCGAACGTATTGTTGTGCTTTGCATCGTGAATGCATGCAAAGATTTGTGCAAATCCTCCTAAAAAGATTGCCCATGGTAATACAAGTGAAACGCCATCTGTTAAGCCTAACTTTTGAGACGATGCTACAAGTGTTACCATCGCTAATCCAAATAGACCGATTCCAGATGGATCTGCTGTTGTCATTTTCACATGATGTGTAGTAGTTTGATTGCTCATATAAACCTCCTGATTATAAACATACTCGAATACAATACTTAAATCAGAAGGCTATGTCAATGGTTTTTTTTGTATGTTGTCAGACCTTATATTCCATAATAATCAAATACACATTTGGCCACATCATAAGGTTTTACATTTAAATTTGGCAACTCATTTACCGGCATCCATAAAGGAATATAACTCCCTCTATCTTTCAGCTTGAACTCCTCGCCTTTACCACTTCCGAAAACTCCACCTATAATATGGGCATTATAATAATACTCCGTACCTTTATACTCCACCTTTGCAATCAGATGCTCCACTTGTATATGTACCCCTAATTCTTCATAAACCTCTCGCTTCGTTGCTTCTTCAGGCGTTTCTCCTTCTTCAATTCCCCCGCCTGGAAAAACAAAATACATCTCACCTTCTCGAACACGTTTTATAAGAGCGATTTTACCACCTTGTATAATTATAGCTGCACCGCGATTTCTTCTCACTTTATTACCTCAACACCAATCGCAACTGTTCCCCATTCTTTTTCTTGTTCTTTCGTATATATTCCGTATGTACTTTCTAACATTTCTTTTATACTAAGTTCTTCACAATCAAATAATTTTTTATCAATTTGTTCGTACATTGCTTTAAAGCTTTCGTATCGTTTTATCTCCGTTACTTTTACAGCCATCGTTTCTGCTGTCGTAAGGTTCGTAAATACAATTTCATCGTCTTGTTTTATAAGTTGACGTTTTTTATCGTATAAGCGTACTTCATATACTTTTTTTCCTAATTGAATCGACTGAAAAGGTTTATTATATAATCCCATTTCGTATCTCATACATTTCACTCCCTTTTATTCATCTTGCCTACTAACATTTTTGCACATTACTATTTCATACAACATAGTTCGCCTTACTTCACCTTACATATAATGCTCCATATCCATTACTTTCTTTAGAGAGGATGCTAAAATTGGTATGTTATATTTAAATCAAAAACCTGAATATAATAAATATGATATCGGTGATTATACTTACAGTAAAGTAGGCCCTATTATTTTTTCTTGGAATGATGAAACAAAATTAAAAATAGGTAAGTTTTGTTCATTAGGAGAAGAAGTCGTTTTCGTACTTGGCGGTGAACATCGTGCTGATTGGATAACAACTTATCCATTTAATGTCCTCTTCGAAGAAGGAGCACACATTACTGGTCATCCTTCTTCAAAAGGTGATATCGTAGTCGGCAATGATGTATGGATTGGTTATCAATCCTGCATTTTATCTGGTGTTACAATTGGTAACGGGGCCATTATCGGGGCCAAGAGTGTTGTTACAAAAGACGTACCTCCATATGCAATCGTCGCTGGTAATCCTGCCAAACTAGTTCGATATCGTTTCCCGCAAGAAATCATTAAAAAACTAGAAAACCTTGCATGGTGGGACTGGGACATTTCCGTTATAAAAGGAGCTATTCCATTTCTACTCTCCAACAAAGTCAACGAATTTTTCACTTCTCCCGAAGAAGAAGCTACTTGATCTAAACAAAAAGAGCATCCTATTCTTTCAGGATGCTCTTTTTGTGTTTATTTTTTATTTATTCGCAACTGATTACACGGAGAACAGTGAAATGGAATTTTGTCTAAACAATTAAAGTTTGTTTCACAAATTTGTTCTATCGTTGGAACAAATGGAATGACAACTATGTTACTATCTATTATTTGTGTAACAGGTCGCAATACTGTGCCTACTTGATGTTCGAAGCGAATACTCGCTTGATTAATATAATTTCCTGAACCACTTGGTGCACTCTGAACTGTTACTTGGAACGAAACTGTCCGTGCTTCACCTGGATTTAAACTTCCTATAAGAAACCCTGATACTGGGCTTACATTTGGCACTGGCGTATTATCAACAGTTACACTTCCAGGAACAAATCGAAAACTACTATCTAACATATCTTGAAAACGAATATTTTGTATCGCTGTATCCCCCGTATTCGTAATAACTGTCGTAAACGTAATAACATCTCCAATTGTTGCTGATTGAAGATCTGCCGTTTTTACGACTGTTGTTGAAACATTTTGAGGAATAAACGGGATAACAACTGTATTACTATCGCCTTCAACTACTACTGGCGGCTCATTAGGATTTACAGTTGCAAGCCCATTCGCTGTAGCTGTATTTGTTACTAAGTTATTTATTTGCCCTCCTGTTATTACAACTTGGAAATTAATAATTGCTGCATCATTCGGCTGAAAATCACCTAAAAGGATACCGGTATTCGGATTGGCAAATGGAAAAGGTACATCATTTACCGTTACCGTGCCATTTATAAATAACGTATTTGGGTCAATGATGTCTGTTAAAATAATATTCGTCACAGGAACTGTACTATCATTTATAACAGCAATTCCGTAAGTGACAACATCTCCTACCATTGCTACTTCAAAGTTTGCTCCTTTTGCAACAAATAAGATTGCAGTATTTACCGTTACAATAACTGTATTACTCGTGTCCATCACTGTAACTGGCGGTTCCCCTGGTACTAAAATATATTCTGCCGATGCCCCAGCAACGTTCACTACTGTACCACCATCTGGAAAACTTGTAATTGTAGCTTCATATGTTACAATCGCCGTCTCACCGACTGGAATGTCTAAAATCGTAAATCCAACCTGCGGATTTACTCCTGGACGTGCTACTCCATTTACCGTTACACTATTTGGTACAAAAGCCGCTTCCGGAGATAACACATCAATAAATTGAACATTCATTGCATCAGCCGTACCAGTATTTAATATGCGAACACGGTACGTTACCGTTTCTCCTACTCCAACAATTGAATGATCTACTTCTTTCAGCATATCTAAACTGCCTCTATTTACTGGTGTGACTGTCGTATTACTTGAATTCGTAATTGTAAACGGTGGTTCTCCTGGAATCAATTCAAAATCTCCAGTTACTCTCACTGTATTCATAATGCTACTAGAAGGCGGAATTACGATTACATTTACTTCAAATGTGATTAGTATGCTATCTCCTACTGCAAGATCCGGTAATGAAAAGCCTACAAAAGGATCTAAACCTACTTGTGGAATCCCATTTATCTGTACACTCCCTGGAACGAATTCTAAACTAGGTGATGGAACGTCAATAAATTGCACATTTGTCGCTGTTACCGTTCCTGTATTTGTAACTTGCACACTATACGTTAACGTATCTCCTAATCGTGTCGCCTGTTTGTTGACAGTTTTTATAACATTGAATCGCCCTCTATTTACCCTTGTTATTGTCGTATTACTCGGCTCTGTTACTACAACTGGTGGTTCTCCTGGTACTAAAGTAAAACTTCCTGTTATATTTGCAACATTCGTTATCGTTCCTGAAGATGGAATATTTGTCACTATCGCTTGGAACGTCACTATAGTCGTATTGCCAACAAGTATATCGCCAATTCCAAACCCAGTAATCGGATTCAAACCAGGTTGCGGAGTTCCATTTACCGTTACACTATTTGGTACAAATGACGCTCCTGCTGAAATCGTATCAATAAACTGAACATCGTTAGCTGTTACTGTTCCTGTATTCGTTATTTGCACTGTATACGTTAATACATCTCCAACTAAGGTAGCAGCTCTATTGACTTGTTTAATAACATTAAAGCGTCCTCTATTTACAGTTGTGAGCGTTGTGTTACTTGGCTGATTTACTATAACTGGTGGTTCTCCTGGTACTAATATAAAGCTTCCAGTAACATTTGCCGTATTGGCAATTGTTCCGTTTGATGGAACACTAACAACGGTTACTTGGAATGTGACTTCTACACTTCCCCCTGAATTTATATCTGGAAGTGGGAATCCATTATTAGGATTGAACCCAGGTTGTATCACACCACCTATCGTTACACTATTCGGCACGAATGCTATAGAGGAAGGTAATACATCACTATATTGAATATTCGTCGCTGTCACTGTCCCTGTATTTTGAACTACTGTCGTATATGTGATTGTATCGCCTACTGCAACAATTGGCTCACTTACTGATTTTAAAACATTCAAACCAGGTTCATTTATTTCGGTTAATGTCGTGTTACTTGTCGTTGTTTCAGTAATAGGCGGCTCTGTTTCACTTACAGCAAATGTAGCCGTAACATCTACAAAGTTAACAACTGTTCCACCTTCTGGTATGCTCGTTACCATCTCTTGATATGTGACAAGTACAAAATCATCTACAGGTATATCTGGAACTGTAAAACCGATAAAAGGATCTAATCCTGGTGCTGGTACCCCGTTTATGCTCACACTTCCTGGTACAAATGCTACACCCGCGGAAGTAGTATCTATAAATTGAACATTCGTCGCTGCCACTGTTCCAAAATTAAAAATCAATACATCATACGTTAAAATTTCTCCTACAGTCGCTACTTCTTTATCTACTAGTTTTAACGGAAAAATAAACGCTATATTAATTGTCGTAACGACTAAATTTGTTAATATCGTTTCCGTAATCGGTGGTTCCTGCGGATTTGGTTGTGAAGTAAATGTAACGTCTGCATCATTTAATATGACTTCATTATCTGGAATTTCTGTAATCGTCACTCGGAACGTTACCTCAATACTTCCACCATTAATTAATAATGGAGTAACTGTAAATCCTATTTCTGGATTTAAACCAAGTTGCTGCACCCCACCTATCGTTACACTATCTTCTACAAATGTCGTTCCTTCTGGTATGACATCTTGGAAGAACACATCTGTAACAGGTATAATTCCTACGTTTGAAATTAGCACGGTATACGTTAATACATCCCCAACCGCTCCAGTTGCAACGTCAACTGTTTTGGTTGCTGTTACTTCACCAGGAGGAGGTAACGGTATCGTAACTACTGTCGTATTACTTGAATTTGTCGTTGTTACAGGGGGCTGTAAAGGATTTAATAAAAAAGTGGCCGTAGCAGCTGCCGTGTTTAGTACGGCTCCACGCGTGGATGGCGCAACTACTGTTACTTGGAACGCTACAGTCAATGATGTGCCAGCAGCTATATTAGGAAGCGTAAAACCTATATTTGGATCAAATCCAGGTTGAGGAGTTCCATTTATCGTTACACTATTTGCTACAAATGTTGTTTCTAGAGCAATTGGATCAATGAAAGAGACATTCGTTGCTGTTACCGTTCCATTATTTCTAATGACAACAGAATACGTGTAAATTTCTCCAAGTGCCGCTTGTTGTACAGATGAAGATTTTTGTATATTTAACTGTGCTGTGTTTACTTGCGTCACGACGAAATTGCTATTCGTAACAGTCGTTATTGGAGGATTAGCTGGATTTATAAGAAAACTTGCAGTAACGTTTGATTGGTTTCTAATATTTCCACCACTCGGGACACTCGTCACTATAACTTGAAACGTAACTGTAACGGTTTGCCCAACTGGAATATTCGGAACTGGAAAACCTACCACAGGGTCTGCACCTTGCTGAACAACTCCATTTATCGTGACACTATTCGCTACAAACGCAGTTCCAACAGGAATCGGATCTTGAAAAATAATATTTGTTGCAGGAACAGTTCCTGTATTTTGAATAAGAATCGTATACGTTAACGTATCTCCTACACCTGCTTGCGGTGTGTTTACACTCTTTATTACATTAATTGATCCTACATTCAATCGCGTCACAACAATATTACTAATCGTTACAATTGTAATTGGTGGCTGGAGAGGACTTACTTGGAAATCCGCAGTTACATTCGCATTATTCGGAAGAACTCTATTTGGTGGTACACTCGTGATCGTCACTTGAAAAGTAACTGTTACCATCCCTCCTACTGGAATATTAGCAAGTGGAAATCCAGTTGTTGGGTTTAAACCGGGTTGAGATATCCCGTTTATTGTTACACTATTCGCAACAAACGTTGTTCCAGATGGAATTGGATCAAGGAATGACACATTTGTCGCTGCTACTGTTCCACTATTTTGTATACGAACTGTATACGTTAACGTATCTCCTACACCTGCTTCAGTAGCGCTTACGCTCTTCATTACATTTAACCCTGAAGAATTCACGACTGTCATAACAGTATTACTTGGTACTGTTACAGTAATCGGTGGCTCTGTTGGATTTACAAGGAAATCTCCAGTTACATTCGCATTATTTACGACATTATTTCCTTGGGGAATTTCATCAATTAATACTTCAAACGTAACAATTACACTCGCGCCAGTAGGCAAATTATTTAATGGGAATCCAAGTTCTGGATCTGCCCCTTCTTGTAAAACACCATTAACAAATACACTGTTTTCAATAAATAATGTCCCTTGTGGAATTGAATCTTGGAAAAATACATTTGTAGCTGGTACACTACCTGCATTTATGACTTCGATTGTATATACTAAAACATCCCCTACCGTTGCAACATCCGTATTCACTGCTTTCACAACTTCAAAATTCCCTGATTGTACAGTTGTATTCACAATGTTACTAGGAACATTGATTGTTACTGGCGGTTCGCTCGGATTCACTTGAAAACTTGCTGTTACATTTGCTTGATTTAAAATATCTTCATTTTCTGGATCCTGTACAATTAATACGTCAAATGTGACTACAACGGTTTGAGCCGCAGGAATATTTGGAAGAGAAAATCCTGTATTCGGATTCAATCCACTTTGCGGTACTCCATTAATCGTTACAGTATTTGCAACAAATGAAACAGCGGAAGAAATAGTGTCTTGGAAAAACACATTTGTTAACGGAACGTTTCCTGTATTTTGGACGGCAATCGTGTATGTTAAAGTGTCCCCTACTGCCGCTTGCGTTGTATTCACTTCCTTTATTACATTTAAACCACCTGTATTAACTTGTGTTACAACTGTATTCGTTTGTCTATTAATCGTTACTGGCGGCTGATTCGGAATAACGACGAAATTAGCCGATACATTTCCACGATTCGCAATCGTCCCTCCTGATGGGGTAGATGTGACTCGTACTTGAAAAGTCACTGTCCTACTTCCACCTGGAGATATATTCGCTACTGTAAACCCAGTCGCAGGATTTGCTCCAGGCTGTGAAACCCCATCTACAGTTACACTATTTGGTATAAAAGTCGTTCCAGTTGGGATCGGATCTTGAAAAATAACATTTGTCGCAAGTACATTTCCTGTATTTTCAATTGTAACGGTGTACGTAAGAACGTCATTAACTGTCGCAAAAGCTCTATCCACTGTTTTTCTCGTTCTTATATCAGCTATATTAATAGTAGTAAATACAGTATTACTTGTCGCTTGACCTGAAATTGGTTGTTGGCCAGGCACTGGAGTAAAGTTAAATGTTACACTTGCACGGTTCGGAATTGGATTTACAAGAGGATTAGATGTTACTCGAACTTGAAAGCGTACTACAGTCGTTTGTGAAGCATTAATACTTCCAAGATTAATACTACTTGATGGATTCGCTCCTGGACGTGCTACTCCATTTACCGTAACACTATTTGAGACAAATGTTGTTCCAGCAGGTATACTATCAACAAAAATCACATTATTTGCAGCGACATTCCCATTATTCGTCACATTAACTGTGTACGTTAATACATCATTAAGTGTTGCCGTCTGTAAATCTACAGATTTTTGCAAACTTACATTTGCGCGATTTACCGTCGTCTGTACTGTATTTGAAGAAGCTGTACTTGTGATAGGAGGACTTCCAACAAAAGGACGGAATTGGTATGACACCATTGCACGATTTGGAATAGGGTTTGGGTTCGGGAACGATGTTATTCGAACTTGAAATGTAACAATTCTTTGCGTGTTATTTGGGATTGTACCTAAATTAATTCCATTCGCTGGATTCGCACTCGGTTGTGTTACTCCACCTACCGTTACACTACCTGCTACAAATGTCGTTCCGTTCGGAATACTATCTTGTAATACAACGTTTTCTGCACTTCCTGTTCCTGTGTTCGGGACCGTAATCGTATAGGTGAGAGTATCCCCTACCCCTGCAACTGTTCTATTAACCGATTTAACAGGATTAATGATTGGACCTGTCGCATCAATTTGAACACCAAAACCAGCTGCAGCGTATCCATCTCCATTTGTGACAAAGCGAACAGTTGCTGACGTTTGATTGTTTACTAAAGAAGATGAGGCATCTACATTCGTAATATCCCACCCTTGTCTTCGGACCGCTAAAGCGATTCCTAACGGCTGATTCAAATCTCCAAATGTGCCGCTCGTATCTAGATTGCCACTATCATTACAAATTTGTGATTGAAAGAAATTATTCGCGGGGTTTCTCGGACCGAATAATGCGACTGTAGCATTTGCATTCGGTCCAAAGCGAAGCTGATCTCCAACAATGTTAGAATCACCTTCTTGAGCAGTTACGAGCACTCTTCCTGTAACAGCTCCTGTTGCCGGAGTAGCAAATCCTGAAATAGTAGCATCAACTGGCGGGGATGAAGCATCGATAATCTCTTGACCTGCATATACTGACAAATTCCGAAGTGGTAAACTTGCATTTTGATAAACTACCTCAAGCGTCCAGCCAGCTGAACGACTGATTGTTGGATCAGCTGAAGTTCTTGCAGCTGGCACGGCACCTGTTGTATATGTGCCTGCCCCACCTGCACTTACAAGATTCGTTACATTAGCAGAGCGAACATAATAAAACTGGTTCCCAACTGAACCTTGCTGCGCAGTTGCAGGATCTGGTGCAACAGAAAATGTTCCTGCTGGTGTTGTAAATGAAATATTATCATTTAAAAATGCTGTAACATCCTCTGTATCGGTTCGGTATGTGCCGGCCCATACTAGTTCTGCGTATAAAACACTACTCCCTGCTGGAAGGTTCAAAATTGCACTTGAAGAATTTAATGGCCAGTCATTCGTTGTTCCTGCCGGGAATCCAGGCACTTGAAGCGATGTATTTATCGTTGTAAACACATCAATCGTGCCGAAGTTATTGTTTGGTGCAGGTGATGTAGGACTTAGTCCCAACGTGTTCCCAGTGAACGTGACAGCACCAGTTACTGTTGTTGTAAAACGATTCATAAAAGGCACACAATCATCTCATTTCATTTATAGTAAAAAGTGCTCTATACTATAAAATGTAGACAAACTATATAATGTACGTTGTCCAACAAAATTCCACATATATGGAGAGGAGTTTACTATACTATGCGCTACGTTATCGTAACAGGAACTTCACAAGGTTTAGGTGAGGCAATCGCCGTGCAATTGTTAGAAGAAAATACAACCGTTATCTCTATTTCTAGGAGAGAAAATAAACAGCTTGCAAAACTCGCAGAGCAAAACGACAGCAATTATATTTTCCATTCCATAGATCTTCAAGATGTACATAATTTAGAAACTCATTTTAACGAAGTCTTTTCATCTATTCAAAAAGACAATGTCTCATCGATTCATTTAATTAATAATGCAGGAACACTTGCACCAATGAAACCTATTGAAAAGTCAGAAAGTGAACAATTCATTACGAACGTTCATATTAATTTAATCGCACCAATGATTCTTACTTCCACTTTCATGAAACATACGAAAGACTGGAAAGTAGAAAAACGCATTATAAATATTTCATCTGGAGCAGGAAAAAATCCTTATTTCGGATGGGGAGCTTATTGTACAACGAAAGCCGGTGTAAATATGTTTACACAGTGCGTAGCTACTGAAGAAGTGGAGAAAGAATATCCTGTAAAAACTGTCGCTTTCGCACCCGGTGTTGTTGATACAAATATGCAAGCACAAATTCGTGAAACAAATAAGGAAGACTTTATTAATTTAGATCGATTCACCGCATTAAAAGAAGAAGGAAAGCTGCTGTCACCTGAATATGTTGCGAAAGCTATTCGTAACTTACTAGAAACTGAGAATTTCCCGCAGGGTGAAGTAATTCGAATTGATGAATAACAAAGAGGCACGCTATAATAGCGTGCCTTTTCATTCTATTTCTCTAAAAATATAAGTACAGACTCCATAATCTTCTCATAACCAATTTCTTGATAAATTTTATTTGATGTCGGATTTGCCAGGTCCGTATATAATGTCGTTGTTTTGTAGCCTTCATCTAACATACGTTGACTAAGTGCAGCGACACAACTAGATGCGTACCCTTTTTTCCGAGCTTCTTTCGGTGTATATACAAAATTAACTGTTATATTGTTTGTAGTCGGTCTCGTTTTTGCAGCTACAGAAACAATCTTCCCGTCTACTTCTAAACCAAATAGACAACGATTAGTAATTAATGTATGAGCAGTTTGTTTCGCTTCTTCTTTCGTAGTAGGAATCTTCACATCTTCGCAAAATTGATATATCCACTGCTCTATTAATGTTAGCTCATCACTACTTACTTCTCGAAAGATTCCATCTCCGTTCCACTTTTTCTTTACTTGTTTTAATTCATATATACCTTGCTCCATTGCAACATTAGTTTTCTTATTCTCTAACACTGCAATCTCTTCCGCTAATTTCTGTACGATTTTTTTATTACCAATCAATCCAGGAATATGTGGATATACTTTCGTTAACTCTTTTGCAAGTTCCTTAATAGCTACTGCCGAAATCTCAGACGTAGCAACAATTATTTGTTTCTTTTCTTCTGTTTGAAGAAATACAGCTGCAATTTCTTCCTCTTGTTTTGCTACTCCTATAAATATCGGTTCTTGGACCATTTGTAATACACCTAATATGAGATTATTTTCCTGCTCATTCTTCTCTAAAAATGGTTTAACCTCTTCTGTAAAATTAAGAATCTCTTCATATACATGTAGTTGAATCATCGACAATCTCTTCTCTCTATTTATAGTTTCATTAAGTATTGGCGATTAATTCATCAAATCCTTCTTTTACGATTTAATAATGTTCGAAGCTAACGTATTCAAATCATTTTCAGCTTGTAAAATTCTTTGTTTTTCCTTTTCAAATACCTCTTCTTCTTTTTGAAATGACTCTTTTCGATTTTTAATCATACGCTCAATCTCTTTTTTACTCGGTCCACCATATACATTTCTTTTTTGAATAAAAGCTTCTGGTGATATAATTTCTTTCCACTCTTCTTCTAATAAATTTACTTTCAAATTTTCTTGTAAGTATACATTTATCTCTTTGAAATTTAATTCATGTAACTCCTTTTTCTGCTCCAATGACATATTCGCAATCGCACTTGCTGCATGATGTGCATGCCGAAATGGTATTTCATAGTTTTTCGTTAAAACATCTGCGAAATCTGTAATCGTAATCGCGTGTTTATATGAACGACTTTTTAACGTTTCCTCTTCTACTTTCATCGTTCGAATAACTGCGTTCATCATACAAAAAACACGAATCGCCTTTTCGATTCCTTTATATAAATACGGCTGCAAGTCATCCTCCGTATCGACAATATCGCCAAATGGTGTATTATGAATCATTTGAAATACAGTAAATGCTTCCCCTAAAGCACTACTCGTAATAGCACGGGCATGTTCTATTGAAACAGGATTTCGTTTTTGCGGCATAATACTACTTATTTGCACATATGGCTTCGCTACAGTAATCCCATCATATTCTTTCGTCGCTAATAGTAAAAAATCATGAATCCATCTACTCGTATTCGTCATAATAACCATTAGTAACGAGCTAACTTCTAATAAATAATCTGCTCCAGCAACAGCATCATATGAGTTCTCAATTACATTTGTAAACCCAAGTAACTGTGCCACTCGTTTTCTCTTAATTGGGAAGCTTGTTGTAGAAAGCGCAGCTGCCCCCATTGGAGAATGATTTAAAAGATGATACGCTTTTTTCATTCTTTCTAAATCTCGTTGCATCGTATCATAAATTGCCAAAATATAATGACCAAATGTTGTCGGCTGCGCCGGTTGTGTATGTGTATACGCGGGCATAATTGTTTCCATATGTTCACCGGCGAGCTCCAGCATACTTTCTTGCAGCAATAAATGATGTTCCATTAACCGCAATACAAATTGCCGTAAACTCATGCGATACATCGTTACACCCATATCATTTCTACTTCTACCGATATGCATATTACTTACAAATTCACACTTTGCTTCTTGAGAAAGCAAATGTTCAACTAAGAAAAAAAGATCTTCATGTTGCTCTGTATATAGCAACTTCTCCTTTGGAATCCCCTCTACTTTTTTAAGTGCGATTAATATAACTTTCGCTTCTTCTCTTTTCATTAACTTCTCTTCAGTTAACATAGTAATATGTGCCCTATGCACTTGAAACATATCTTTTAATAAATAATTACGCTGAAAATTAAATACGTGCTGTAATACACAATCTACATATGTTTTCCCAGGGAAATCAGCGCCTTCATTCTTAATAAACTCTTCTTTACTCTGTTTCATCACCTTTTCCCCTTTCGCCTAAGTGTTACTACCCATCATACCCAAGGATGGTGAAAAAGTGCTTGTACATAAAAATAAACTCGGCGCTCATAGCACCGAGTTTATTTAATAAAAGTCGCATCATACTTATCACTTTGCAACACTTGAAAGTGTAGATTTGCTAAATGTTTACGTATTTCAGCACTGTCATCTTCATTTAAATTATTTGCCAAGAAAACAATTTCTGTACAGTTTCCGCGTTTATCCATTGCATAAACTGCTTTTGTTACCGTCCATGGTGTATAACCATTCTTTTGTCCAGCATGTCTGAATGTTTTACGATATTTCTTTGCGCTCATATCTGTTTCAACGATATTCGCCCACACTTTTTCTTCCGCTTCTGTAAGACCACCTTGATGATTTGCCTTTTGAAGCAGTACCATATAATCGTTAGCGGAAGCAGCCGGCAATCTATCCGACCAAATTTTGTCATAACGTTCCTCTAAATACAGAGGAATTTCCTTCTGTAATAATGGCCCCTTCTTTTTTAAGCGTTCATGAATAATCATAGCATATTCACGATATTGCTCTTGAGACATTTCTTTTAACTTTTTCTCTATTTTATATTTTGGAACATGTAATTCTTTATGCAAATATCCCGGAATGTATAAAGATGAAACAATCGGAAATAGCGGTTGATGTGCAGGAAGTGCTAAACTTTGTAAATTCCGATTAATATTGTCTAATCCTAATACCTCCATTAAATATTCAGTATTTGCATTAGAACTAAACTTAACCATTCCTTTTGCAACTTCTTCTAAAGAAACCGCTCCTTCAGTTATCTTTTCTTTTTTTTGCAAATAATTTTGCCATCTATCTTGTGCACCACCATCTGTACCCGGCACATAATAACGATTCACATCATTAATTGAAACGAAACTAGACGGATCGATTTTCCCCTCTGTAACTTGTTTCGTATATTCAAGCGCCACAATTAACTTCATCGTACTAGCAACTGGCAATACAACATCGGGATTTACAGAATACACGACTTTATCATTTCTTTTTATTAAAAGTGCACTATTCTTTTCATCTTTATGTTCTTCAATAAAGGATGCTATGTACTGCGCATCATCATTATTTGAACTCCACACTTTTTTCACTAAAAAGTTACCTGATATCAGCAAAACAAAAATACCCACAATCACTGCGCATACTATAGTTTTTTTCAAGTAAAATTCCTCTCCTATTGTGTAACTCTTCTCTATTTATCTCTTAAAAACAAAATAATGGAGATGATTATTTAAACAATCATCTCCATTATTTTAACTTGTATGCTACTATTATGTCTACGTCATAATTTTCACAAAATCCTCTAGAAACTTTTTATAATGTAAAGACCAGCCAATTTTAACCCAATTTTTCAACGCTTTTGCTTCAGGTTGCGGGCGAAAATCAGCGATACTTTCCCCTTTCGCAACTCCAACCGTATCTACATCAACACGACGATACACGTAATCTAAAAGAGATGGATTTGCCGCTACCATCATCGTTACTACATCATGCACTGGGCTCCCTGTTATTTTAGGATTCAGATTTTTATAAGCTTTATAATAATAATCGAAAATCGGTTCTATTAATTTCTTGAAATTCGTTTTAGAATGTTTCGTAATGTATTTCACCATCTCCGGTGTAATAATCGCTTCTGATGTAACGTTAAGCGGTATTAATGTCACATTTTTCGCATTTTGCATAACTAATTGTGATGCAATTGGGTCACCATGAAAATTGGCTTCCGCGACCGGTGTAACATTTCCGGGCATTAAAAAAGCTCCGCCCATTATATAATATTCTTTCACATACTTCATCATTGGTTTTTCTAAAATAAAGGCCGTCGCTAATGTTGTTGATCTGCCGGCATCAACAATGATTAGTTCTCCTTTATATTTTTCAATGATATCGAAAAATGCACAAAAAGGTTTAATATTGGGAGAAAAATTTTTAGGAGGCTTAATAGGTCCCAAACCGTCTACCCCATGAATTTCCGGATAATATGTTACAAAATCCCCAGATAAAGGAATTTTCGCTCCATTAATAACAGGTATATCTTCCCGGCCCGCCATTTGCAATAAATACGCCGCATTACTCGTCGCCTTTTCCTGCGTTACATTCCCATATCCTGTTACTACTCCAACAATATCAATATCAGGATGCAATAATCCATACATAATTGCTAAAGAGTCATCAATTCCTGGGTCTCCTAAAAATAATATTTTTTTCATAGACCTCAACTCCATCCCATCAATTGTTATTACTTTATGAATACATGACGGAATACAGAATGAAAAAGATAAATTTTGTATAAACAAAAAACGTAGGAACTTCATATTAGAAGTTCCTACGTTTTTCTATATTTTTATGCTACTTTTTTCATCGTAACCATACTACCAATTATATAAGAGATAAATGCAAAGCAAATCGGGAAAACAACTGTATGTATACCGAATGGATTAGGGTAGCAAAGGTGAATAAACATATAGGAACCTACTCCAACTAAAATAGATGCGAGAGCTCCAGTTGCATTTCCTTTTTTCCAATATAAACCTAACACAATCGGCCAAATGAACGCTGCTTCTAAACCACCGAAAGAAAATAAATTTAACCAAATTAAAAAGTCTGGTGGCTTAATAGCGGCAGCATATACGAGTAATCCTACGATACCAGTAATCAATAGGCTACCTTTCTTTATCGTACTATCCGCGGCATCTTTATTTATGTAGTTCACATATATATCTTTAATAATTGACGAACTTACAAGTAATAATAATGAGTTCACAGTAGACATTATCGCTGCCATTGGTGCAGCTAAGAAAACTCCAGCTAACCAAGGTGGCAACACTTCCATTGCGAGTAGCGGCATTACTTTATCTGGTACCGTTATGCCTGGAAGGACTACTCTTGCAAACACACCTGTTAAATGCATACCAATCATAATTGTACCGACGACAACCGTTCCAATGATTAATGCTTGGTGCATAGCTTTTGAATTTTTATAAGACATAGCACGCACACTAATTTGCGGTAATCCCACGACACCAATCCCAATTAAAATCCAAAATGATGTGACATATGATTTCGTTAAACTTCCATCCGCTCCGAACGGTGTTATTAGATTCGGATTAATTTGAATAAGTTCCTGCATAATCTTTTCAACTCCGCCACCAGCAATGACAGTAGCAATTAAAATGATTGTTGTTCCGACTAACATAATGATTCCTAATAACGTATCTGATAAAGCGACTGCACGAAATCCACCAATTAACACATACACAAGTACAGAAAATGTAAATAAAAATAGTGCCGTTGTGTAGGAAAGTCCTGTTAGCGACTCAATTAATCGTCCGCCGCCAACCCACTGGGCTACTGTTGCTGAGAACAAAAAGATTATAATACATAACGCAGAAAGAACAACTACCGCTTTATTATTGTATCTGCCCTTTAAATAATCAATAAGCGTAATTGCTTCCATCTTTCTAGCGATAATAGCAAACTTTTTACCAATAACCGTTAAAACGATATATCCTGTTACAACTTGAATCGCTGATAACAGCACCCATCCAAGACCCATATTGTAAGCAATACCAGGCCCGCCGATAAAGCTACTTGCACTACCGTACGTAGCAATCATCGTCATAGCTAATAATAAGCCACCAAGTTCACGCCCACCAAGAAAATATTCTTGTAAAAATTTATTATTAGCGGTTGCTTGTACACGTCTTGATGCATATACACCAATTAAAAACACAACGATAAAAGAAATTATCATTGGGATTATTACATACCAATTCATCTATCATTCCTCACTTTTTTCTTCCTCATCGAGTGAAATATCTTGAAATAAAAAACGAACAACTAAAATAAGCAAAATAACCATTACGATAAATCCAACGATACAGCTATAAAAAAACCATGCTGGAAAACCTAATACATATGTATATTCACTCGGATCCTTACTTCCAAGCCCATAAGCAAATCCATACCATATTATAAAATTAATAATAGCTAATCCAAGACCAATTAACGCTTCTCTATGGGCAACTCGAAAGCGCGGATCATCATGATAATTCTTCATTTTCTCCCTCCTCTCACGATGTATAATTGTACCACTGTTTTTCTAGTTTTTCCTACTAGAAAACAAAAACGCGCAGGATTTTTTGTAATTATATAGAATACAATGTTTCATTACATATTTTTTACAATTGTAACGAAAATGAAATTTGAATTTTCAGCATTTTTTATTTATGATTTTAAGTAGAGGCTTTTCATCTAGTTCCCACATCCTTGATTTCGGAATAAACGCCGTCTCGTACTGCGTTTAAATTATATTTTCAAGGGGGTTATACAATGAGTCAACTAGCTGTAAATCTTCATGAAAAGGTAGAGAAATTTCTTCAGGGCACAAAGAAACTATATGTGAACGGAGCGTTCATCGAAAGCGCTTCCGGAAAAACATTTAAAACTCCTAACCCAGCAACTGGTGAAACACTCGCTATCGTTGCTGAAGCTGGTCGCGAAGACATTCATAAAGCTGTGGTAGCTGCTCGAATGGCTTTCGATGAAGGTCCTTGGTCACGCATGAGCACTGCTGAACGCAGCCGTCTTATGTACAAGCTCGCTGATTTAATGGAAGGGCATAAAGAAGAGCTCGCACAGCTCGAAACGTTAGATAACGGAAAGCCAATCCGTGAAACAATGGCGGCAGACATACCACTTGCAATTGAGCATATGCGCTATTATGCTGGCTGGGCGACGAAAATTGTTGGTCAAACAATTCCTGTTTCCGGTGATTACTTTAACTATACACGCCATGAGGCTGTTGGTGTCGTCGGTCAAATTATCCCTTGGAACTTCCCACTTCTTATGGCAATGTGGAAAATGGGAGCTGCGCTTGCTACAGGATGTACAATCGTTTTAAAACCTGCAGAACAAACTCCACTATCCGCTCTATACTTAGCTGAATTAATTGAAGAAGCTGGATTCCCGAAAGGTGTTATTAATATCGTTCCTGGATTCGGTGAATCAGCTGGACAAGCACTTGTTAATCATCCACTCGTTGATAAAATTGCATTTACTGGTTCTACTCCAGTCGGTAAACAAATTATGCGACAAGCATCTGAATCATTGAAACGTGTTACTTTAGAGCTTGGCGGTAAATCACCGAACATTATTTTACCAGACGCCGACTTATCTCGCGCGATTCCTGGTGCACTTTCTGGTGTTATGTTTAACCAAGGACAAGTATGCTCTGCTGGATCACGCTTATTTATCCCAAAGAAAATGTATGATAATGTCATGGCTGATCTCGTCCTCTATTCTAAAAAACTAAATCAAGGTGCCGGTCTTAACCCTGAAACAACAATCGGTCCTCTCGTTTCCGAAGAACAACAAAAACGTGTAATGAGCTACATTGAAAAAGGGATTGAAGAAGGCGCTGAAGTACTTTGCGGAGGAAGTAATCCATTCGATCAAGGCTACTTCGTTTCTCCTACAGTATTCGCTGACGTAAATGACGAAATGACGATCGCAAAAGAAGAAATTTTCGGTCCAGTTATTTCTGCAATACCTTTTAACGATATTGATGAAGTGATTGAACGTGCAAATAAATCACAATTCGGCTTAGCGGCTGGTGTGTGGACAGAAAATGTTAAAACAGCACACTATGTTGCAAGTAAAGTACGTGCTGGTACTGTATGGGTAAACTGTTATAACGTCTTTGATGCAGCATCTCCATTTGGAGGATTTAAACAATCCGGTCTTGGCCGCGAAATGGGATCTTACGCGCTGAACAACTATACAGAAGTGAAGAGCGTTTGGATTAACTTAAATTAACGAGAAAGAACCTGACCTACTCGGTCAGGTTCTTTTCATTATGTATTCATTTACACTTGCAACCCACCGCTCACATTTAATACCTCTCCTGTAATGTAAGACGCATACTCTGATGCTAAAAAGGCAGCTGCGTTTGCAATATCTTCCGGCGTTCCGATTCTTCCAACTGGAATCGCTCCAACCATTTTCTCTTTTACTTTATCCGGTATTGTTTTTGTCATATCAGTATCCATAAATCCTGGACAAATCGCATTACACGTAATACCAAAACTTCCAACCTCTTTCGCTGCTGTTTTTGTTAAACCTACAACCCCTGCTTTTGTAGCCGCATAATTTGCTTGTCCAATATTTCCTTCCCTACTAATAGAAGAAATATTAATAATCCGCCCATACCCTTGTTGCCTCATATAAAGAAGCGCTGGCTGCATACAGTAAAAAACGCCAGTTAAGTTCACTTGTAATACTTGTTCCCAAGCTGATTTCTCCATCTTATGTAACATTGCATCTTTTGTAATTCCAGCGTTATTCACTAAAATATGTAATGTACCAAATTTTTGCACCGCATATTCAATTAACGACTTCGCTTCATTTTGATTACTCACATCACATCGATATAAACTCACATCATACCCTTCATCTGATAATTCACGTGTCGTTTTTTGTAGCTTCTCTTCATTTACATCACTAATTAATACTTTGGCCCCTAGTTTTGCAAAAACTCGTGCGATTTCTTTTCCAATCCCCTGCGCAGCACCCGTTACAACAGCTGTTTTCCCATTCAACAAGTCCATCCCTATCCCCCATTTCTATTAGTTATATTGTATATTTCGGCTCTATGCTTTCCAAATCCTCTTTGTATAAAAAAGTCTATTTGTGTCAAACTAACTTTGCAACGCCGCATAAAACACAAGGAGATTGTTTCGAATGAAAAAAAAGAATGTAGATCGAAACAAAGCTGCCGATGGCATTGATGTTGAGTTCGCTCGCGAACTCGCTGACCACAATGACTTAGAAGCAAACGCACGTGCAAATGCCGCTGATGCACGTCAAAAACGCCAATCAACAGAAAAATAAGGAACTACAACGTTCCTTATTCTTTTCAACAGGGACCTACTACCCATCAAAATAAACCGAGAGTATCTCTCGGTTTATTTTCTATATTTCTTTACGTAGTGCGCTAAAGCAAGTAACGGATATATATGTCCATAACTATGATAGCGAATATAAAAGCCCCCCGGTAACCCTGTACCAGTAGGATATTTTTCATTCATAGTAGACTGCGCGAGCAAATATGAAATTCCTTTTCGAATAATCGGTGTTTCTTGATCGTAGTAAGAAATGAGTGCATCAAGTGCCCACGCTGTTTGTGACGGCGTACTAAAAGGTAAAGAAATAAATTTTTTCTCTACACTACTTTGACAGGATTCTCCCCACCCTCCGTCTTCATGCTGCAAATGTTCGAGCCATGAAGCGGCTTTTTTCAACGCTGGATGAGTAGAAGGCACTCCTAATGCACGTAAGCCTGTCATCGTTGCCCATGTCCCATATATATAACATATCCCCCATTTTCCATACCATGATCCATTCTGTTCCTGTACATCCATTAACCATTTGATAGCTTTCTTTTTTTGCTCTTCAAGCAACTCATTCGGTGCATACGTTCCGAATAATTCTAACACCCTACCTGTAATATCTGGTGTGGACGGATCGGTTATCATATCACTCGCATTTTCAATCGGCAAATTCGATAGTAACTTGCTCGTTACCCCTCGTTCAAAAGCTCCCCAGCCGCCATCATTGTTTTGCAATCCTTTCACCCATTCCACGCCTCTTCCCCACGCATCATCTACTCTATCATTCCCTCTACTTCGCGCTAACGCTCTAAGGGCAGCTGTAGTATCGTCTATATCAGGGATCGTCGTATTAACATCTGAAAATCCCCAACCGCCAGCTACAAGTGATGATGCATGTACGCTCCAATCTACCTTTTTAGTTTGTTGTTTTTGCAATAAATACTCCGTCGCCTTTTGAATCATCTTATTTTCATTTGTAACTTTAGCTTCTTGCAATGAATAGCTAAGTAAAGCAGTATCCCATACGGTAGAAGGAGAATTTTGCAAATGACTTCCTCTGTCCATCTTCCATATATAAGATTTTAATCCTGTCACAGCTTTCTCAATAATTGGAGACTGAATAGAGTGCCCTAATGCAAGCAAAGCATAAATCATATAAAACGTAGCACTGGCGTAACTATATAATGTTCCATTTTCATCTATACGCTCCTTCATAAAGCGCTCTACTTCTTCGTATCCTTTATGATGTAACGATAATGGATAAGATATTACCTTTTTCACATCACCTAAAAACGATTGAAACAGCGGAGACCGCTCCTCTCGAAACCATTGTCCACCCCCGCCTGCAATATGATTTAAATTTGGCAATAACTTTTTCTCTACACGGAATCTCTTATTCATACAAATCATCATCGGAATTAAATGTATACGCGCTGAGCTGCTTAGCCCAAATATACTGAGGGGGGAGTCATCTTGTAAAAATAAGATTGGCGTTGGAAAGTGAAAAAGCGCAGGAAATTCATATTCTCCATGAATCGCTAATAAAAATTTCGTCATAAAATGAGCACGAGAAACTCCCCCGTGTTCCTTAATAAACATTTCAGCTCGCCTCATATTCATAGCTTCTTTCGAATATCTTTCCGAAGCAAGTAAAGCAGCATATGCTTGAATCGTCGCGGATAAATTCCCTCCCTTTTCATCTTCGTATAATTTCCAAGTCCCTTCATTTGTTTGAAGAGATACTAACCTTTTCACAAACGGTTCTATTTCGTCATTTCGCCCTAATAATTTGAGTAAAAAAATCATGTGACAATCCGTTAGCAAAGCTCCTTCAAAACAAAATTGCCACGTTCCGTCTTGCCTTTGCATCGTTTGAAGTGCAGTCGTTCTCCGCTCTATCTCCTCATGCACTTTGTCATATAGTAGCACACCGCTCACCCACCCTTTCTAAGTCCGTATACGATATTCGAAAACTCATCTAAATATGTATGAAAACAAAGAAAAGCAGAACGTGCATTACACACATTCTGCTTACAAACAATACCCAACCCCGACAACAATTCCTAATAGTGCACCAACAACAACTTGATACGGTGTATGTCCAACGAGCTCATTTAACTTTTTATATTCTGTTTGTCTACCATGAAAAAAATCATTCAATATTTTCGCTTGCTTACTTACCGCAAGCCTTACTCCTGAAGCATCGTACATAACAATAATGGCAAAAATAGCGGCAACCGCAAATATTGGACTCTCCACACCTTCCACCACTCCGACACCTGTAGCAAGTGCAGTAACAGTCGAAGCATGCGAACTTGGCATTCCACCTGAAGCAAAGAACTTAGCAAAATCAAACTCGCCTGTTTTTATTAATTTAAAAACGACTTTCGTTAACTGTGCTAAAAACCAAGAAATTATAGCTGCTATAAGTGGATCATTATGTAAAATTGTTTCCATGTTTTTCAGCTCCTCACTGACTATAATGGAATTTCTATATAATATAAGTATAAAGAAAAATGCGTAGAAAATACTACGCATTATGATACTTTTGCTGATTTATTTTTAATAAATTTTGGTTGCTTCTGTAGTAGAAACTTTGTTTTCGCCATTGAAAAGACAAATAAAGCAATCCATATACAGAAAAACGCAATCATATGAGTAGATGTGAAATGTTCACCAAAAACGAACACACCTAAAATTAAACTAATAGTCGGCGCGATGTATTGTAAAAATCCTATCATATAGAGCGGAATAAGTTGTGCTCCTTTAGCAAAATAAAAGAGTGGTAACGCTGTAACAATACCTGCCCCTATTAAAAGAAACGTTGATATTGCCGAAATAGAACCGAACGAACCAAAGCCATGAACTCCTGTCATAAACAAATATATAAGTGCAAATGGCGTCACTAACATCGTTTCCATCGTAAGCCCAATTGTTGCATCATAATTTAATAATTTTTTTGTTAATCCATATAATCCAAATGAAAAAGCAAGTGAAAGAGAAACCCATGGAATTGATCCGAAACGTATCGTTAAAATAACAACGCCCAATCCAGCTAAACCAACCGCAACATATTGCCAAAAATTAAGCTTCTCTTTTAAAACAACTGTACCAAGTAAAATACTTATAAGTGGATTAATATAATACCCAAGACTTGCTTCGATTACATGGTTATGATTTACGGCCCATATGTATACAAACCAGTTTCCACTAATAAGTACCGAAGCAATTGTTAATGACATTAATAATTTAGGTCGTTTAAAAAGGGCCACTAACTCCCCACCAAACTGACGAAACCTCTTCGTTACTCCTAAAACTAACAACATAAAAACAAATGCCCAAACGATGCGATGCGCTAATATTTCATCTGCCGGTACTTCCTCCACCCATTTCCAATAAATCGGAAGGACTCCCCACATCGTATACGCACCTGCTGCATATATAATCCCCTGCTTTTGCTCTGTTGTTTGACTCCCCATCTTCCTTTTTCTCCTCTTCTCTTTTTTTCTTCATTATAAAGTCTCACATACTTACTTTACCAATATTCAATCTGCATTTCTTTCGACATTCCTCTTGCAAATCCTTTATATGTATAAAAACACTCCTACTGTTATAATAACGAGCACTGGAATACCGAAGACAAATTTACTTTTATGTGTCTTATGATGAAACCTATACATACCAATCCAAGCTCCAACCGCTCCTCCAGCTGCAGCTGATAAAAACAACGTACTTTCTGGCGTTCTCCACTGCTTTTTCTTTGCTTTTCGCTTATCAAGCCCCATCATACTAAATGCTATAACGTTGATAATAATAAAATAAATCCATTTCATCTCTTTCTCTCCCTTAAAAAATCCGCTTTATGTTAACACGAAAATAAGGTGCGCACAAATAAAAATGGCTATAGGTAAAAAAACTTTAGCCTACAGCCATAATTGTAATACCTTATACTCTATTTCTAATCTTACTATGTTTTTTCGCGTATATAAAATAAATAAAAATACCTACAATAACCCAAATTGCAAAACTGATTAAAGTGGTTTTAGAAAGATTTAATGCTAAATATAAACAACTTACTATCGCAAGTATAGGTAAGAATGGAACTAACGGAGCACGGAACGGTCTTTTCAAATTAGGATGTGTCTTCCTTAATACAATTACAGCTATAGATACAAATATGAAAGCTGTTATCGTTCCCACATTCACTAAATTTGCCAACAAATTCAAGTCCAATAAACCTGCTAATACAGCCGCAAGAATACCCGTAATCCATGTATTAAAAAATGGTGTTTGATAACGTTTATGAACACTCGAAAATCTTTTTGGTAACAATCCATCTCGGCTCATCGAGTATGATACTCGAACAAATGCGAACATAGCAACTAACAGAACTGTTGTTAAACCAGCTATCGCTCCAACTGATAATAGACCAGCAATTCTATCCTCTCCTACAATACGCAGTGCATATGCAACTGGATCAGCTACATTCAGATCCGTAAATGGAACCATTCCAGTTAACACGAATGAAACACCAACATAAAGAATTGTACAAATGCATAAAGAGACAAGTAATCCAATTGGAACGTTACGTTGTGGGCGTTTCACTTCCTCTGCTGCTGTTGCAACTGCATCGAAACCTAAAAAGGCAAAAAATACAGTCGCAGCTCCTCCAATAACACCATGGTATCCAAAAGGAAGAAACGGCTGCCAATTCTCTGGCTTGACATAGTTTGCTCCTACAATAATAAATACTAAAATAACAGCCAGTTTAATAATAACCATTATATTATTTATACGTGCACTTTCTTTCACACCACGACTTAGTAAAAATGTAACAATTAAAATAATAATAACCGCTGGCAAGTCGATAATCCCGCCATTCCCCATCCCTGGTGCAGAAGCAATGATTGCCGGAATATGAATATTAAACCCTAGTAGCAATGACTGAAAATAGGCTGACCATCCCGCCGCCACCGCAGAAGTAGCTAATAAGTACTCTAACATGACACACCAGCCAACTATAAAAGCAAAAATCTCACCTAATGTCATATACGTATACGAATACACACTTCCTGAGACCGGGACTGTAGATGCAAATTCAGCATAACAAAAGGCTACACAAGCACATACAATTGCAGCTAACATAAAAGATAATACAATTGCTGGACCAGCATGTTTCGCAGCTACAATACCTGTTAATACGAAAATACCTGTACCAATAATTGCTCCAATTCCTAAAAGCGTTAAATCAATTGCTCCTAAAGTTTGCTTTAACACTTTTTTCTTTTCTTCATTCATTGCTTTCTTTATAAATAAACTCATTCGTAGAAACCTCTTTTTCAAAATTATCCCTTACTCATTACAATCTTTATTACTGTTGCTATTACACATTAATAATATTCATGCTTTACTTTCACTCCCTATATAGACTCCACAAATTACATAATTTAAAATCAGAAAAATCAATCTTCTAAAAACAAGCTTGTTAACAGGCTTGTTTTTAGAAGATTGATTGAATTTATCACAGGATTAATTATATTGTCAACAATATAATTAATTCACCCGAATTGAATAATTATAAATA
The DNA here is from genome assembly GCF_038003645.1 of Bacillus sp. FSL E2-0195. Taxonomy (NCBI): domain Bacteria; kingdom Bacillati; phylum Bacillota; class Bacilli; order Caryophanales; family Bacillaceae; genus Bacillus; species Bacillus sp. FSL E2-0195. The sequence goes on from NZ_JBBOPN010000001.1 coordinate 3,451,842, forward strand.
AAATAGCATTCCAAAATATACGATACCACTCACGAACACTGCTGATTCCCATTTTAATACAATTTTCATTATTCCAAAATTCATTTTTATACATTTAACTCAATGTAATCCCCGTATGCAAACATGATAAAATCAGTCGATTTGTTATACAGAAATAACTATTCATCTTATTAGAGCAATTAACTTTCCTGCAAATTACAAACAGTATTTTCACTTAAGACAATAAAAAAAGCGCAGATGTTCATCTGCGCTTTATTCTTCCGCTTCAATTTCTGTACTATTATTATCGATATGTTCCTTTTGAGCTTCTTCTTGCAGCTCTGCTGAAATCATTCCATAATAAATTTCTGGATATAATCCAAATATTTGATATACACTTCCTAAAAATGGCATCGGAATCCCTCATTTCTTAAGTTGTATTGTCATTCTTAAGGATTCCCTTTTCACTCATTATACATTCGTTTTTGGCACTTCTTCTTCATCGGGAACATGTAATATATTTTGCCATTTTTTATAAGGCGCACTATTTGGATCCACATACCCTTTCGCATATGAACGATCCCACAATTGTTTCATAAACATCTCTTTCTCTTTCTTCGCAACCATATCTGCACCTGTTCCGTAATAGTTTTGGAAATACAGCTCAATTTCATCAAGGAATAGCCTTAACAAATCGTCAGATGTTTCTTCTAACGTCGGGTCATATTTTGCCTCACGGTCATACATTAAAATCATATCTAAAATATTATGAACATGCTCTTTACGGAGCCATCTTATATCTTGAGCGCCTAATACAAATGCATGTGTATATAAATGTCCACCTTGTATCATTGCCTTTTCTTGTTCTTCTTCAAATCGTGACAAGATGTTTTCATAAATAAACGGATTATGAAGCAATGCTCTGTGCAACTTATAACTTTCACTTGAAATATTTTTCCCCATCGACTGAATTAAAAAGCTACGGCCGACACCGTTATATTGATACACGAACTGTCCATCAACAGCAACTAAGCTAATCCAGCGATACATATACGCGTATAGAAGAGCACGATTACATTTATCGTAATCTAACTTCGTTTGCGTTGCATTCAAGTCTGGCATAAAGGCTGGTAAGTGCCAATATTTATCTAAATGCGGCGTCAAACTAGATTTTTTACTATTTAATTTGTTCACGCGGCGATAATACGATTGAAAATAATCACCTTTATCGTTCATAAAACCATTCGCAATATGTCCAGATGAAAGCTTAGGAAAATCTTGTAGCGATAATCCGTAATGAGCACGATAACAAATCACTTCAAATGGTGAAAACGCCTCGTTTACCGTATCTTTTTCTTTAAACATTTCTTGCAATAACTCTTCTTGCAATTCTTGTTTTAAAGATGGATGTACGCCCCAATATTGTAATTCTCTATGATGAGAAACTTTCGGAACGAACGGACTTGCTAAATGGAAAAGATCTTCAATTTTTTCACGAACGTATTCATCACGATCACGCTTCTTGAAATCTGCTTCTTTTCGCAATGCTTCAACGATATTAAGCTCTAATTTGTCACGATAGCGCACTTGAAGTTCGTCATAACAATAACTCAATATATGTTCACGATAGAAGTCTTCCACCTTTTTCGACTGAATTTCTTCGGCTTTCGCATCACGACAATATTCCCCGTACAAGCTCATATAAATTTCGGACGATATATCTTTCGGTAATACACCTAAATTTAAATGTTGCTGCATATCTTGCCAAATCTTTTCTTGCAATTTCTCTTCAGCTAATACGTATACATTCGTCGGGTTCGTTTTCCCCTCAAATTCCTTGCTTCGTTTTTGGATTTCAAACAATAAATTTTCACGTGTTTCGTATAAATTATCAAAGAATCTTTCCCAATATTGAATCATTTTATCAACTGCTTGGTATAGCGATTGATACACGAGTTCTAACAACATTTCTTTACGATACTCACTTAATTTGTGTACGTACTGCGTTACAATATCTTCAAATTCTTTTTTAAACAAACGCTGCTGATTATTAATCATTTTTCCAAACCAGCCTTGTTGCTGCGCAATTTCAACGCGGCGAACAGCCGTTACAGTTCCATCAATATTACTCACATTAAATTTCTTATCGTAGTTTTGAATTAAATTACGCTTTTGTTCATTATTTTCATGTAGTCGATTCATCTTCTCTACTAACTGCTTACGAATTTCATACAGCATAAAACGTGCTGCAACTGGATGAACTGGATCCGTTTTCTTTAAAAACCATGTATTTAATTGGTAAGACTGTCCTTCTGAGCCACTCGGTGTAAAGCGGTCTGATTCGATCATGTCATATAAAAGGGTAGTAACATGCTCATGTACACGGCTCGGAATGGCATAAGCATATAAACGAACCGCATGATCAACTCTCGCTACTTCCCCCTTCATTTGTTCCATCATTTTAAGCTTCGCGGCCGATATTTTGCACTCATGCTGCAGGCGGTTTAATTCCTCATCTTTTTGCACTGTACGGTGTACGTAACTCTCTACAGCATCTAAAAACAATTTTGATTTTGCAACACCGGGCTTACCACCCTCTGCCCCTTCACGTGTTTCATGGTACATTTGTCTATAAAAAATATGAGCTTGTTCTGGCCGAGTAGCAAGATGCTCTAAGTCTTCTAAATAACTTTTCCCGCGCTCTGGCTTTTCACGCTGCATACCGCGTTTTACATCTTGATCGTATCTTTGCCTCTTCTCTTGAAATAGTTGATCTAAATGAAGCCAAGATTCATCTAAGCCTTGAACCGCCCATTTTAAAGCACAGTATTTCAAAACGTGCTCATACGGATAAATAAGTTTTGCCGTTCCTGCTCCGCAATATCTCCCTTTCCCACTCGATTCTGCCAATTGCTGAATTTGATTATCTTCTTGTGCAAAATGATTTGCAGACATTGGACTAAATAACTGTAAATAAATCGTATTTGCCATTTGCTCCATATAATCCGATAAATTGTGCAAATGGTGCCCATGTAAATTTTCATAATCATATAAGAAACAATAATTGTACGGTAAATGATGCTGCTTTATCGTATGGTTTGTTCTTCCATCTTCATCCACTTGATCAGGACGATATTCTAATTCAATCGTTACGCCGCCTCGTTTTGATAATTCACCAGTCGACCCAAGCGTAATAGCGTGCAACTCTTTTAACGATGCATAACCATTCGCTTGCACAGTTTCAAACTCTTTCGCACTAACCGTTCTCGTCTTAACTAAAACATCTGGCATTAAAAACGCACCGCGAATTAAAATGTTATGATGCTGCAATTTCTTCCGGAGCATCTCACGCAAATATAATGCGATTTGTAAAAACATCCCTGAACCTGTTCCGCCGGCTAGTGACGTTACAATAATGACACGTACACCATATTCGGTCTGATCACTTGTAACTGGAAAAATCTTCTCGATTTCTTGCCAAAATGATGTGAGTTTATCTTCTTTCATCGCAGCACGTAACGCTAACCGTGAAATGACGCGTAACTGTCCAGCCCCTTCTGTTAACGGTTTATCGAGTATAGTCGGGTCCATCGGAAACCACTCTGGAATCGTTGGATCTCCCGCAATATACTCTCTCGGTGTTTTACTCGAGCTCGTTTGCGTCTTAAACTTCCGAATATGATCAAATTTACTCAATGTATTCACATCTGTATCAAATACATGCATCGCTACCTTTTTACGACGCTCCTCAGGTAATCTTTCATATATTTGATGTGTGACAGTACTACCGATTCCACCTAAGCCAATTAAAATTGTTGGAACTTGTAATGTCATGTGAACCACCTTCCTATTCTTGCTTGTTTGAAAAGAAGAATAAAGAGAGCCGGGCCTCCTCCGCCCCTCTTACACCCTATCTACTATTCACATTCGTACCGGTAAATCTCCTTACCATATCCTCTATCAATTACTAAAAGTTCATTTGGATACAACGTCTTATGCTCCATTCCTACCTCTTCCTCTGTTATAAACATCCCATCAATAATCATCCCAACCACTTGCGATTCTTTTGCTACAAATATAGATTTCGATCCTTTTTTCGCTATTAATGTTACAGATTGCACCGTCTTTCTTTCTGCTCGGAATGGAATGCCAAAATAGTGCTTCCACCATTTATTTTTAAGTAACTCTGGTTCAGATTGATAAAGCCAATCTTTCGCTACTTCTTGATCCCATTCGTAATATAGTAATGCTTTCCGATGAAATCTCGGACGAACAATCCATCCTAAAATAATAATTCCTACTATTAAAAGTAATAAAGTAATAGGAATTACAAATTTAAAAACGAGCGCATACTTCTCAAAAAACGGCGCATTTTCAATGTGCAATACAATCTTTTCCTTTACTTCTTGTAATTTTGAATCATTGATCGTGATGGTAGCCTCTACGGTGCCGGTATCTGTAAAATTGAATGTGTCGGAGTAATAAGGTCGAGGATAAACATAAACTTGACTACCATGCTGTTTTAATTCATAGTTGATCGATTGATTCGATGTGACACCAGTAGATTTTAATAGTTTCTTTACAGCCTCTTCTGTCATCGGTTTACCATTTAACTGGGGCTGTAAAATAAATGGTTTACTATTTTCTAAATTTGTTACCTTTTCTTCATAATCTTTCGTAACAGCTTGAAGTGTTAATTTTGGTTTTTCAGCTGGTTCAATCTTGAATTCTTTCGTCTGTCTATAAAATCCCTTTATATTCATATGGACTTTCCCACGTACTAACTCTTTACCAATCTTTGTCTCGTAATAAAACACATGTCTTTTATCATCCCACTTCATCGGATACTGCTTTCCGTCTATTTCTACTTCTGCTTCGAAATAAGAAGTTTGAATTGGTAATTCAGTAGGTTTCGCTTCAATAACAGCTGTCACACCTTCATACATTTTCTCAACATTTTTTCTATCTTTATCATCTTTGTCGTACGTAGAAACAGTATAATTAAGCGCTGGTTCAACAAGTACTTGTAATCCCTCTTTCTCAATGTCCTGATCCACTTCTATCGTATATGTCCCTGGCTTAATCACTTCCTGATTCGCTGTACTTACATGCACTATATTTCCGAATAATTTAGCTTCTCCTGGTGCATGTATAGAAAAAGAAGACTGCAATTGTAACGGTTTGGAAAGTTGCATAACTTTATAATTAGACAAAGAAGGTGATTGTCGTACAAGCGTCATACGCTTTAATGGAAACGGTGTTGTAATCTCTACTTTTTTCCCTACTATTTTCGTTTTGACAATCGATTCAACAGAAGAAAATGGATCACGATTTGCAACTAATGCTGCCACTTGATTCACACTTTGTACAATACCATCCTCACCGCTAGACGGCATGACAACTCCATTCATTTCTTTTTTCCAAATCTCTTTAAACGTATTTAACTGCAGCTTCTCTTGCTGCCCTAAATCCTCTTCCATCGTGATTAAAACTGGATGTAAAGAGATCTTTTTCGAATCCATTTCTTTCTTAAACTGCGCTAACTTCTGTGTAATTTGTTCTTTTCCGCCAATCTTATCTTTCTCCAAATCATTAAATGCCCCGTCAGTTAATACAATAAGCCAAAATTCACGTTTCCCATCTATATCTGCTTCCTTTTTTATAGATTGCATCGCCGTTTCTACTGCGCTAAATGGAGTATTTAAATATGTTTTCCACGCCCCAATCCCCTCAATTTCTGTTTGCCTTTGATCCTTTGTTAATGAAATGTTTAATGGAGCATCCGGCTTACTCATTGGAACGTAAGAAAATTTATCTTTCTCATCTAATAGCGCAACTAAACTTTGCAAGGCGTAATTGGCATACTTCCAGCGATCGTTATTTCTCATGCTGCCCGAATCATCATATACAAGTGAAACGACCCTTTCCTTTGCCTCCTCTCCTTTTGCAAAAACTGAAAAAGGTAAACATATAAATAGAAACAGCATGAACGTGGCACAAATTCGAATTTTCATGATGAGGCTTCGCCACCTTTGTAGACAAATTCCTATGTTTAAATTTATGAGAGGAAACAAGATATATGACTTGTATTTTAGGACAACGAACGCACCTTAACTTTATTATGTAAACATATATATAACTTGGTAATATTCCTTCTAGCATTTTCTATCCAATTATATAGGTAAAAAAGCCTGTTTAAGCTCCACCCTTAAAACAGACTTTTCCTACTTTTAAAATTGAAAACTCTTAACAAAAAGTTTGATTTTTAATCAGCACATCACTTCAATTGTATATCCTCCAGGTGCTTCGACATAAAACGTATACGCATGTGCATGTTTAGGCGGTTCGACTGAAAATCCGTCTTTCTTCAATCTTTGATTAATTTTATTAACTTGTTCTTCATTTTTTTGTGGAAATCCTACATGAAATGTTTTTGGATAATGAACTTCTTTTCCCTTCATTAAGGTTAATATAAACCCATCATTATCACGCATAACTGCGAAGCCATTTCCCGTTGTTCCACCACAAGTTAAACCAAAATACTTTTCTAAAAATTCTCTAGCAGCTGTTACATCTGTAACTGTTAAATTAAGATGATTAATTTTCAATTCACTCACCTTCTTTCTTAATTTTCTAACATTTTATCATATAAATAAAAAACACGCCTTTCACAGCGTGTTTCATTGCTTCACATATACCTCAACAATTGGATTATCTTTATTATCTGCATGTAAACGTATATTCTCTTCACCCGTATTATAAATGCTAGCTACCAGCATAACTGTTAACAAATTCGGTATTTTCGCATCACTCCCATATTTTCGTTCAAGAGCTTCTGTATACTCGAAATCCAAATCACCCTGCACATATGTATACACTTCAAAACCATCTTCCAAATTACAAACTACTGTATCTATAATATCCGCTCCTACTTGCTTCTTCATTTCACCTCGCAATGCTTCTATAAATTCTTCCCAAGGAACTTCGTACGTCTGAAATTGATCTGTAGATTTCATTTCATTTCCTCCTCACTATATATCCTGTTCGTATATTTCCCCTTTCCTATAACAATTATGATAGATAGGTCATTCGTACAAGCCGCACTTGTCCCCCTTACATATCGTATTACTGTAATGGGGGAAGGAGGAAAGAACATGCATAGACAAAAATGTTATAATACATGCCAACGTTATTTCGGAAAAGTTGTTCGAATTGAAGATCGTGATGGTCATATCCATTTAGGAAAAATAATAGACGTGACAAATGATTCTGTTTGGATTGAGCCAGTACAGCAGCGTTCATCTTTTGATACAGGATTTGGATACCATGGCGCATATTCAAACGGCGGATGTGATATTTGCGGCGGTCTTAGCAGATGTGATAACTGTGGATTTGGATGTGGTGGTGGATTCGATGGTGGATTCAGTGGTGGATTCGGTGGCTGCGGATGTGGCCGTCGTGGTTGCGGCGGTTGTGGCTTTGGTGGCGGCTGGGGATTTGAACTCGGATTTGGCTTTATTTTCGGAATTACTTTGGCTGCATTATTTTTCATCTAACATAGTAAAGAGTTGACTATCTTTAGCCAACTCTTTTTCTCTATTTCTCACATATAAAAATGCGATGCCCTAAAATATGTTGATACATAAGCAGTACTTGTTCGTGTTGCACCCACGCCTCATACAATTCTTCCGGAATAAACGGTGATACATTCCACTCTGGCTCTTCCATATGTCCTGCAACTGTTTCTGCAATAGTTCCGCCACCCCCAATTGTAATTCTTTTAAAATTTGCTGCTTTAAATAAATGAATCCACTCATTCTCAGTTAATAATTCTTTCATACCGTATAACTGTCCAATCTTTTCCTCCTCTTTCTTCTCAATATGTTTTTCGGTAATCATTTCAATGACAACAAGCTTTCCATCCTTTTGTAATACACGATAACATTCCGAAATAACCTTTTCTTTATTTGTAAAAGCGAGTATAGATTCTCCAAGTACAAGCTCAAAAGAATCATTTAAACACGGTAACCCTTCTACATCGCCTTGAATCAATTGTATATTTAAACCATCAAACAACCATCTATCTTTCGCTTTTTGAATCATAATTTCATTCTTTTCAATCGCTGTTACTTTATAACCGAATTCTTTTGTCATGTAAGCCGCTGTTTTCCCCGTACCACAACCTATCTCAAGGACATCCGCTCCTTGTTTTAGAGGCAGTTGTGCTAGCAATTGTTTTGTTAACGTAAAACCACCAGGATGAGCACTTCCTATTCCGTAATAAGCTAAGAAATCGATGTAAGTATTTCGTTCCATGGGATTCTCCCTTTTTTATTTTATATATTCAAGGAAGAAAGAAAAGTGCATAGAAAAAAGGGCGCATCACGCGCCCTCTCAGCTTATTTTTCCTCACCGATATATGCCCATTTGTAGCTATAATCTCCACCAACTGGGTGGTGAACAATACCTTTTACTTTTGCTCTTTGAACGATAGCATCACCACGTTGATATAATGGTGCAATTGCTGCATCTTCAAGTAACATTTTCTCAGCTTTCAGTAAGCTATCCCAACGCTCTTTCGTTTTCGTTAATAGCTCGCCTTTACCTTTTTCTACAATTTCATCATATTTCGGATTTGAATATCCAGTTTGGTTATGAGGTCCGTTTGTAACGAACATATCAATGAATGTCATTGGATCTAAGTAGTCAGGCCCCCAACCAGCGTAAGATAAATCATAATCTAGATCTGATTCTAATTTTAATTTTTGTTTAAACGGCTGATTTTTCAAATTCACTGTTAATCCTGGTAAATTCTTCTCAAGTTCTCCTTTTAAGAACTCTCCTACTTTTTTCGCACCATCACCATCATAATTTAATAATTCTACTGTTACTTGATCTTTTCCAAGCTCTTTTTTCGCTTTTTCCCAATGCTCTTTGGCCTTTTTCAAATCTGTTTTTAAAATATCTCCATTTTCTTTACGGAAGTCTTTTCCATCTGGACTCTTCGCAAATTCTTTTGGTACTAAGTAATCTGCCGGTGTAGACCCGTCATTTAAAATAACATTCGTTAAACCTTTTTTATCATACGCCTTTGCAATCGCTAAACGTAAATCTTTACTCTTTAACACTGTATCTTGCCCACCACGTTTTTGGTTTAAACGTAAGAAGTAAGTTGACGGTGTTTTTTGTGTAAAGAAATCAGGATTTGATTTATATTTGTCAACAAATTCAGATGTAAGTCCTGAACGATCAATTTGTCCACTTTCATATAAGTTTACACGTGTACCGCTATCTTTTACTACGTTAAAGTTGATTTCTTCTAACTTAACTGTTTTATTATCCCAGTATTGTGCATTTTTCTTTAATTTCCAACCTTCTTCATGTTTCCAGTCTGTTAATGTAAATGGTCCGTTGTATAACGTTGTATCTGATTCCAAACCATACTTTTCCCCTTTTTCTTTTACGAATTTTTCATTTAACGGATAGAATGTTCCGAATGAAGTTAATTCAACAAAGTAAGGAACTGGATTTTCTAATTCTACTTCTAATGTGTAGTCATCTACAGCTTTTACGCCTAGCGTATCAAGCTCTGCTTTTCCTTCATTAATTGCTTTTGCATTTTTCACATCAAACATAATGTATGCATATTCCGCTGCTGTATTTTTATCTACCGCACGTTTCCAAGAGAATACGAAATCTTTCGCTGTTACAGGCTCTCCATTTGACCATTTTGCATTTTTATTTAATGTAAATGTATATTTTTTACCATCATCACTCTTTTTATATGATTCAGCAACCCCTGGTGTTGCTTTATTATCTTTATCCAGTCGATATAAACCTTCCATTACGTTGTTTAAAGCAAGAAACGATACTTGGTCTGTCGCTTTAGCAGAATCCATAGATGGAATCTCTTGGCTCTCTGTTAAATTCAACACTTGCTTCGCTGCTAATTTTCCGCCTTCTTTTTCACCGCTTTTTGGTGTTGTGCTTGCCTTATCTTTTTCCCCTGATCCAGAGCAAGCTGTTAATGCCATACTCATTACTAGAACTGGTGCTACAACCGCTGTTAATTTTGTCATCTTTTTTCTCTTCATTTTTTTGTACCCTCCCCAATTATATGTACGATATTAACATTTAGAGATTCTCTATTAACTTTCGTTATCAGAAAATTCTTATTAATTAATATTCTACTGTTTTTTCGAGTTTTGTAAAGTAGTTTTGTAAACTTTCTAAATATTTATTTTTTTATGATAGTAACTTGTTGTTTTAACTACTATATGAATTATCCCCCGTCTACTATATGTAAACATATCTCCTCTTATTCTTCGCTATTGCTAAGTTCTATATTTTTCTTATAAAAATGATATCACTAGCTATTTTATTGAATCCCTTCTACTATTCCTACAGTAGAATTTTAAAGGTGACCTCAAAATTCCCATGTGTCTTATTCTCATATTCATACAAAAAAAGCATTTCAAAAGCATATTAACCACTTTTGAAATGCTTTCATATTATTTCTTTCCGCCATCCTCAGTTACATACGCCCACTTAAAGCTATATTCTGGACTAATGTTGTGTTTCACAATTCCTTTTACATTCGGTTTCATTACATACGATCTTCCTGTTTGATATAAAGGAACTAACCCTGCATCTTCTTCAAGGAATAATTTTTCTGCTTTTCCTAACGCTTCCCAACGTTTCTTCGGATCAGACAGTAATTCATTACCTGCTTTTTGTACCATTTCATCGTATTTCGGGTTTGAATAACCCATTTGGTTATACGGGCTCTTCGAGTCAAACATATCAATAAATGTCATTGGATCCGCATAATCTGGGCTCCAGCCTGCATAAGAGATTTCATAATCTTGCGCTGACTCTAATTTTAATTTTTGTTTGAACGGCTGAATTTTCGTATTAATCGTTACACCTTTTAAATTTTTCTCAATTTGATCTTTAACATAATCAGCAATCTTTTTCGCAGTTCCATCATCATAGCTTAGTAATTCAATTGTAACTTGATCTTTTCCAAGTTCCTTTTTCGCTTCTTCCCATGCAGCTGCTGCTTTTTTCGTATCTTGTTTCAGACCATTTTTAAACGTATCTTGGTAATCTTTACCATCAGGTCCTGTCGCAAGCCCTTTTGGAACCAATTGATCTGTTGCTTTTGATCCATTATTTAAAATAACGTTTGCTAAGCCCTTTTTATCAACTGATAACGCAATTGCTTCACGAAGTTTTTTGCTCTTTAACGGTGTATCTTGTCCGTTACGCTTTTGATTTAAACGTAAGAAGAATGTACTTGATTCTGCATACTCACCGTATTCATCTTTATTCGATTTATATTTATCTACAAATTCTCCTGACAGTAATGTAAAGTCAATCGATCCTGTATCATATAAATTTACTTTTGTAGCCACTTCTTTTACAACGCTGTAATTAATTTCTTCTAATTTCACAGTCTTATTATCCCAATACTTATCATTTTTCTTCAGCTGCCAACCTTGTTCATGTTTCCACGATGCCATTACAAATGGCCCGTTATACAATGTTGTATCTGCTTCTAAACCGAATTTCTCTCCTTTTTCTTTTACGAACTTTTCATTTAAAGGATAATATGACGGGAATGCTAATAGGTTTAAGAAGTACGGTACCGGTTTTTCTAATTCTACTTCTAGTGTATAATCATCTACAGCTTTTGCTCCTAATTCTGTTGCAGGTTTTTCACCTTTATTAATCGCTTCTGCATTTTTAATATAGTAAGCAATAAATGCATATTCTGCCGCTGTGTTTTTATCAAGTAAGCGCTGCCATCCATATACGAAATCTTTCGCTGTTACAGGATCTCCATTTGACCATTTCGCATCTTTACGCAGTTTAAACGTATATTTTTTACCATCTTCGCTTTTCGTACTTGATTCTGCAGCAGCCGGAATAGGCTTATTATCTTTATCAAGACGATATAATCCTTCCATTGTGTTCCCTAAAATTTGTGCCCCTAACGTATCAGTAGATTTAGAAGTATCCATCGTTGGAATCTCTTGGTTTTCCGTACGATTTAATACTTGCTTCGCTGCATATTTAATATCAGATTTTTTTTCTTCCCCACTATTAGATGTAGTAGTCGTTTTCTTCTCCCCACCTGATCCAGAGCACGCTGTCAATGCAACACTCATTGCTAAAACTGGTACTACAACCGCTGTTAATTTTTTCATCTTTTTTCTCTTCATTTTTATACCCTCCCTAATTATATGTACATTACCAACCCTTGAGAGACCCCTTGTTAACGATTTATTTTTCAGAAAATTATAACTAATGTTATTCTACTCTTTTTTTCACGTTTGTAAATAGTTTTATTTTAAATATTCTGATTTTTATCTTCATAAATTAGTATGATTTATCCCCCATCTACTATATGTACGTACTATACGCCTTATTCTTCTCTATTTAACTGAACTAAAAAAAGCATTTCAAAGTAGCTAAGCTACTTTGAAATGCTTTTTTAACTCTATTATTTTTCAGTCACGTATGCCCACTTAAAGCTAAATTCTGGACTGATATTATGTTTTACTACACCTTTTACATTTGGTTGTAAAACATAAGAATCCCCACGTTGATATAAAGGTACAATCGCTACATCTTCTTCAAGTAATGTTTTTTCAGCTTTTCCTAACTCTTCCCAACGTTTCTTCGCATCGCTCATTAATTCCGTTCCAGCTTTTTTCACCATGCCGTCATATTTAGGGTCAGAGAAGCTCATTTGGTTATGAGAATGTCCAGTCTCAAACATATCTAAGAACGTCATTGGATCTGCATAATCTGGATTCCAACCACCGTATGAAATATCATATTGTTGCTCAGATTCTAATTTTAGTTTTTGCTTAAATGGTTGAAGTTTAATGTTAACTGTTACACCTTTTAAGTTCTTCTCAATTTGGTCCTTAATATATTCTCCAACTTTTTTCGCATTACCAGTATCATAGTTTAAGAATTCAATTGTAACTTGTTCTTTACCAAGCTCTTTTTTCGCTTCTTCCCAAGCTGCAGCAGCTTTTTTAGCATTTGGTTTTAAACCATTTTTAAACGTTTCTTGGAAGTCTTTACCGTCTGGTCCAGTTGCTAAACCTTTTGGTACTAAGAAGTCAGCTTCTTTTGATCCATCATTTAAAATTACGTTTGCTAAATTCTTTTTATCAACTGATAGTGCAATTGCTTCACGTAACTTTTTACTCTTTAATGGTGTATCTTGTCCATCACGTTTTTGGTTCATACGAATGAAATACGTACTCACTTGTGAATATGTTCCGAATTCATCTTTCTTATTTCTGTATTTATCTACGAACTCTCCAGTTAATAAAGCAAAGTCAACTTGACCGCTATCATATAAATTGATAAGAGTTGCTGGTTCTTTAACAACACTGAAGTTAACTTCTTCAAGTTTTACAGTCTTTTTATCCCAATATTGATCATTTTTCTTTAATTGCCATCCTTGTTCATGCTTCCAATCTTTAAGAACGAACGGTCCATTATAAACTGTTGTATCAGACTCTATACCGAACTTCTCCCCTTTTTCTTTTACGAATTTTTCATTTAATGGGTAGTACGATGGGAATGCTACTAAGTTTAAGAAGTACGGTACCGCTTGCTCTAATTCAACTTCAAGCGTAAGATCATCTACCGCTTTCACTCCTAATTCAGCTACAGGTTTTTCACCTTTATTAACCACTTCTGCATTTTTAATTGGGAATGCGATAAATGCATACTCAGCAGCTGTTTTTGGATCTAATAGACGTTGCCAAGCATATACGAAATCTTTCGCCGTTACTGGATCTCCATTTGACCATTTTGCATCTTTACGCAGTTTAAATGTATATTTTTTACCATCTTCACTTTTCGTGCTAGATTCTGCTGCAGCTGGAATAGGCTTATTATCTTTATCCAGACGATATAATCCTTCCATCGTATTCCCTAGCATTTGTGAAGATACTGTATCTGTTGATTTAGAAGAATCCATCGTTGGAATCTCTTGGTTTACTGTTCGATTCAACACTTGTTTTGCCGCTAATTTTCCCTCTGACTTGCTATCTCCACTTGAGTTTGTGCTTGTCTTTTTATCTCCGCCTGATGTAGAACATGCTGTTAATGCCATGCTCATTGCTAAAACCGGTACTACAACTGCTGTTAGTTTTTTCATTTTTTTCTTTTTCATTTTTGTACCCTCCCTAATTCTAAACGATAGCTATTTAAGAATTTTCTGATAATTCTGTTTTTCTTTATATATTTATCAGACGATTCTTACTACTTCTTATTCTACTAATTTTTTAAAATTTGTAAAGTGTTATTATTGAAAATTGTTAAAAAATTATTTTCTTACAGTAATATTCATAAAAATTCCATATAGTTTTTTAACATCATTTATTATCGTTACATATACACTAATTTAATAGTGTTAATGATACTTTCCAATAAATAGACTGTAGATTGTCGTTAATAAATAATGTATATTCTAGAGATCTCTTTCCTACAAAAACAAAAAAAGCAGATATAACATCCGCTTTAATTTCCCTCAATTTGCTTCTCACTTAATCCAAGATGTGTTCTGAGTGTATTACTCAAATTTTGCAAGTCTTTTTTATTAGGATTATAATAATATACACGCTTCCCATTTGGGCCATTTGGTAAATATAAATCATCACCGTTCAGTTGAATCTTCTCAACTGAACAATCTAAACCATATTTATAAAAAGATAAAATATCATCCAATGCTAAATTTGTTTTAAAATCGCCATCGACGGCCTCAACCATTTTCTCCAGTTTTGTAATAGACCCTACACTTTTTAATTTACTTAAAATCGCCTCAATAACAAGTTGTTGGCGCTGTCCCCTCATTGCATCACTATCAATATGACGAGTTCTCGCCAAAGCAAGTGCTTCTTCTCTCGTTAATTTTTGAACCCCTTTTTTCAAGTGAATCGTATCAGGTTCATCTTTACTATTTTGTTCAGTAAATTCAACCGGGACATCTACCTCAACACCATCGAGCCCATCGACAATTTTAATAAATGACCCAAAATTAAATTTCACAAAATAATCTACCGGTACTTGCAGCAACTTTTCTACTGCCTCAACAGAAGCTTGTGGCCCTCCATCCTTTCCGTTTTTAACGAAACCACTTCCATATGCGTGTGTTATTTTATCTTTTTTCTTTTCGATTGGAACATATGTATAAGTATCTCTTGGTATACTGGTTAATTTCACTGTCTTATCTTCTTTATTAAACGTAGCTAACAATAATGCATCCGTATGAAATGCACCATTATAGCCCTTTTGCCGTTCTTGATTTTCATCAATCCCCATAATTAACATTGAAACGTTGTGTGTAATTGGCTTTACAGCTTTCTCACGTAAATTTGATTTTTCACCACGCGATAAGTTCAAATTAGATTTTTGTACGAGATTAGAAGTTTTCATATATACATAAGCACCATACCCCACTCCGCCAAATAGTAATACTCCTAACAATACACTTATGATCGTTGTCTTTTTATATTTTCGTTTATTTTTCTTTTCTCTTGAAGGAGAGGTATTCTCCATATAGTTCCCTCCGTTTTCTATTCATCTAATATGTTTTTCAATTTTTCATAATTAGTGCTATCCTTTTGAAATACATTCTCTTTCAATCCTTTGTTTATTTGTATCCATTCAGTCGTAATCGAATATTGAATCATACCTTCATGGAAACTAAGGAACTTCAACATAATCCCCGTATTTTTCTCTACAACCATTTCAAATTTCCCACTCAAATCTTCAGATGTACTTACAGGCATTTCTATGTTTATTACCCCTTCTATTTTGTAGCAATCGAGTCCAAGATACTTCGTTTCTTTATAACTCCAATCTTTATATCGAATTAATAGATCAGCAAATTCTGATTGAATACTGTACTTAGCGAATCCCACATATTCGTCATCATACCGTTTCTTCTCACCTGATTTTCTCAACAACCTTTCCATAGGGCTTAATTTTAATAGTTCATTATTTCTTTTTTTAGGGATCCATCTCGTCTCTTTATACGTATTATTCTTATCATTAAACTCTTTTTTTCCGTCCTCGTTATAAATAATCGTGCTTTTTTTCGATAGTTTGTCTTCTTTAGATGAAATACCACTTTGTTTCTCCGTATCAATCACATATTTATATGTTGTAGCAATTCTTGTAGAGCTAGAATATTCTTCGAATTGCCCTGAAACATTTTGGAAATGATCAATTGAATCAAGCATCTTTTGATGAATCTTCTCCTTATCTGGATAATTGACGTTCGACTTTATTTCTTCTTCATTCTCATAATCAGAAAACGCATTCTTCTTTACGTAATTAAACATCCCTCCATTTTGTGCAAAGCTCTGTATAGAAAACTCAGACATAGATACAATTGATAGCGTTAGAACAGCGGCACTAATAAACATCATATGTACTCTATAACTCTTTCTTTTTACAGGAAGATTATGAAGTGTATCATTAATTTTTTCATTTAGTGCCTGTGGCAATACGGTATTATCCTTTTCTATTCTCTTTTTTAATTTTTCATCAAATGATTTTTCTTTATCCATTTTAACCACCTCCTACTCCATCTTTAATCGCTCTTCTAATTGTTCCCTTGCACGTGACAATCTTGATTTAACCGTGCCTTTTGGAATTTCTAAAAGCGTTGCAATACTTTCTTGATTCATATCTTCATAATAATAAAGTACAGTTACAGCTCTTAGTTCTTCCGTTAAAGACTGAATAGCATTACAAAGATCAATATCTTCATATCGATCGAACGCCACCATATTACTATCATGATCCTCAATTACAATTACTTTTTTATAAGAGCGAATTATATTGTTACACTCATTTATTAAAATTCTAATTAGCCACGTTTGAAAAAACTCTTCCTTTTTCAGTTTTTTTATATTTTCATAAGCTTTTAAAATTGTTGCCTGCATTGCATCCTCTATATTCGTCTCATCACGTAACATCGCCTTCGCAATGCGATACATCTTTACTTTTTCTGTATGTATAAGTGTCATAAAAGCCTCATGATTACCCTTTTTTGCTAAAGAAACATCCGTTTCTTCTTTTACAATCATCTTATATAAAGGAATTACTTTCACAATTGGTCCTCCTGTTTCAGCCTCTCTATTAATTAAACTTTACACATATTAGACGGAGTATCCTAGAAAAAGGTTCACTTCTTTTTGAATATTTCTACAAGAAAAAATGTAAACATTCCATTTTGACGATCTACTTAAATGTTTCTCTAAAAGATATCCCTTCGAATTTACAAACGAAAAAAGCCCACTAATTAAGTGGACTTTCTAATTTACAACGGTAAATCCCTCTTCCTAAACACTACAATTGCTACTATGAAGATACAAAGCGCTCCAGCAGTTAAGCCTATACTTACTGGCCATATATTATATGTTCCTTCAGCAATTTCTTTCGGACGAAACAATGTAAATAAAGATATATTTCTCATCCACTCTAACTTATCACTTAATTTCCCTACCATATCTAATACGAAAAATAAGATTGTTAAACTGGCTGAGTAGCTAAGTGCCTTTCTTTCATCATTACATATACAAGAAAAGAAAAATGAATAGGCACTAACTACTAAAAATATAAGCCCTCCGACTATGTTTATTTTCAAAAATAATTCTCGATTTAAGTTATTATCTTTTAAAAACCATTCTGCACCTAATATACCAGCTACATAAGTAACAATTACAATTATTAGTAGCCCCAATATGAGAACAGCAGCTTGTGTAATTGCAATTTGCATCCTTGATACAGGTGTTGCTAATAAATATGCCATCGCCCCTTTATCTACATGACGAGCAATTAAATGCGTTGCAACCGTGACACAAAAAATTGTTAAAATGATAATAAACAATAGACTATAATATTCACCAGCTAAAAAATCCATTACATTTTGAATCGGACTTTCCATTCCAACAATTTTTTTCACACTATCAGGCATGGCACTTATTAATTCATTTAAACCTTTGGCTGAAACCATCGATGGGAATATCCAAATTAATAACCATAAATAAAGAGCTGCACCAGTAGCATAGCTCAATATACTTTTTTTCGTTTCTTTCAAACCAGCTAAAAATAGTTGTTTATTCATGCTTTACCCCTTCTTTCTTCTCGTAATAATGCATAAATAAATGTTCTAAATCCGTCGCTCTCGTTTGAAGTGCAGTTACATTATAGTTTGAAAGTATTTGTAAAACAGTTTGATAGTTTCCTTGCACAATAATTGACGCCTCTCTAGCTTTCACTCCTTCAAATTGCAAATCACATTGTTTAAGAGACTCGATTTCTTCTTGAGATGATACTGTTACATCTATCACCTGTCTTCTCATGCCTTGTAAATCATGAATATTTTCAACCGTTACAAGACAACCATCTTTAATAATAGCTACTCTGTCACAAGTTCTCTCAATTTCAGTGAAAATATGTGATGACATAAGGATTGTTTTTCCTCTTTGCTTTTCCTCTAATATTAAATCTATAAATACTTGTTGCATAAGTGGATCGAGTCCTGATGTCGGTTCATCTAAAATTAACACTTCTGGATCATGCATAAATGCCGCAACTATACCTACTTTTTGTTTCATTCCTTTAGACATTTTTCGAATTGGTGTTTTCACATCGAACTGCAAACGTTCTATCAATTCATCTCGTCTTTTTATATTTTTTAACCCACGCATTCCTTGCATCAAATTTAAAAACTCTAATCCATTCATTCCTTCAATAAAAGAAATCTCTCCTGGTAAATAGCCAACTTCTCTTTGAATTTTCGCAGCATCTTCCCAACAATCTAATCCGAAAATTGTCGCTTTACCAGCCGTCGGTTTTATAAATCCCATTAAATTACGAATCGTTGTTGATTTCCCAGCACCATTTGGTCCTAAGTAGCCAAAAACTTCTCCTTCTTTCACTTCAAATGTAATATCAAACAAGCCTTTTCCATTTGAAAACTGTTTTGTGACATTTTGAACTGAAATCATAAACCCACCTCATTTTTTGAAATATTTAACATGTGATATTTCAAAATTATTGTACTCCTCATCTTTCATATTCGCAACAACTTTTTGAAATATTTATATGTCCATATTTCAAAAATATTGTTTTCAATTATTTTTTCTTGTATATTTTAAATGAGGTGATTGTATTGAACGGCTTTGAAAAAGTGAAAGAAAAGAAAAAACGTGCCATTAAGGATGCGGCCTTTAAATTATTTTCAGAACGTGGATTTAATGAAGTGAAAATAGAACATATTGCAAAAAAAGCAAACGTTTCTCAAGTGACAATTTATAATCATTTCGGAAGTAAAGATGCGTTATTTAGGGAACTTATACAAGAATTTATAATATCTGAATTACAATATTATAAAGAGCTTGCAGAAGGAAAATTACCTTTTCATGATATGATGCAAAAAATGATTGTAAGAAAAATGAATACTGGGGGGTTATTTCAGCCTGATATGTTACTACAAATGATGCAAAGAGACGAAGCGCTCCGAGAATTTATTTATAGTTATCAAAACGAAAAAATCTTGCCTTGGTATTTAGAAATATTAGAACAAGCACAGCGCAAAAATGAAATTAATCCACACCTTTCAAAAGAAATGATGTTACTTTACATTCAAATGTTCACTAAATTAGGTGATGATTTCGGGGCACAGCTTCTTGAAGGAGATCGAGAAAAACATATACAAGATGTAGTTACGATGTTTTTTTATGGACTTTCCGTCCCAGAAAAATAATTTTTTCTAAAGAACAAACAAAATCATAAAAAAGCCCTTTGGATATTTAAATCTCAAGGGCTTTTTCATGTCGAAAAGAATTATTAAAACTAACTTTATCTCAAAGAAGTTAAATGATGTTTTATAGATACTACCTTATTATAGATTAAATCTTTCAGCATGACAGGCTGAATTGAGATAATCGTTTTTCCGAAATTCAAAAAATAACTTGAAATAAAATCAATTTCTTTCTTGTTAAAATAGCCTGTTATAATGTAATTTTCTTTTTCTTTTTGTATCCTCATGGAAGGATAATTCTCTTTATCAAAAATGTCTTTTCCTTCTTGATTAACAATGACAATAAAATCAATTGCATCAGGCTTTCTGTGAAAAGTAGTAAGATAACTTAATAGTTCTTCGAGCTTTTTTGGATTAGTATTGCTTGTTTCCATAATAGAGAGAATTTTATCACATCTAATTATTTGAACATTACTTGTCTCAAAATTAAAAATTTTAGCATACCACTGTCCAAATTTAGATTCTATTCGAATAAATTGGGCGACCAATGCTTTCTCCTCATCTTTTTTCAAATATGTTAAACGATAAACCCGTTCAGCAAAAATCCCCTGTAAAAGTTCTTTTAAGAACGGACTAAAGTTACTATGATTTGTTACTTCAAAGGAAAGCGTTCGTTCCATGATTGAAATATTTTTACTCACATTATCAGGTAATACATGTTTAAATTTATTTTCAAGCGCAATACTTTCTATATTAAATGGCTTTGTTTTGTATCCATTTAATGTAAGAATCGAAAAGTATAACGCATACATTTCATCCACACTAAAATATATTGGTGATAACACACTATTTTCTATAATTTTATAACTTCCATTTCTACCTAGTTCAGAATATATTGGTACACCTATTTCTTCTAATGATTGAATATCTCGTAGAGCGGTACTTTTAGAAATATCATATCTAACCATTAAATCTTTTAAATTAAAATGTCTTTTATTATTTAAGAAAATAAGCATATCATTTATTCGTTCAGTTTTTTTCATATTTCCCTCCATAAAAGGTGTCATGTATTGAAACCTTTTTAGTCTATATTATAATTATTAACTAATAAAGGAGTTATATATTTATGACATTAGAAATAGCTATTTTTCTTTCAATGGATGGGCAAGCAAAGGAGGCAATTAATTTTTATACACGTAATTTAGAAGCCAAGAAGTTAATGATTGTTACGTATGAAGAACTGGCCAAAAGAGATAGTTCTTTTGAAATTACAAATGAAAATAAAGATCATATTGCCCACTCTGTTTTACAAATTGGGAATACAAAGCTAATGATAGCCGAAGATACAATGAACCCTACTGAACGTTATAGCGTTGGAAATAACATGTCACTTTGCATTCAAAGTGCTAATTTAGAAGAAATACAAAGATTTTATAATAATTTAATTTCCGATAAGTATGTGAAAATAATCTCTCCATTAGAAAAAAATATATTTAGTGAAGCATATGGTATTATTGAAGATCCTTTCGGCATACAAATCCAGTTAATGTATGA
The DNA here is from genome assembly GCF_038003645.1 of Bacillus sp. FSL E2-0195. Taxonomy (NCBI): domain Bacteria; kingdom Bacillati; phylum Bacillota; class Bacilli; order Caryophanales; family Bacillaceae; genus Bacillus; species Bacillus sp. FSL E2-0195. The sequence continues at coordinate 3,473,185 of NZ_JBBOPN010000001.1, forward strand.
TAAACGATTAAACTAAATAATGAGTCATATTCATATGTTCCTAATAAAAAAGACACGAAATTCGTGTCTTTTTTATTTTACCGCAATGACTCTACCCGTTTCACTACTCTCAGTCGCCAATTGAATCAATTTAATAACGTCTAAACCTTCTTGAGCAGTTACAGGTAGCTTTTCACCATTTAATATGCTATCTCGCACGCCTTTATAATACATGTCATAGCAGCCGACTTCTGTTGGAATACGCTCTAAGCTTTCTTCTGTTTCTAAAGTAGCAAAATTCTCTTCAGAGTCTGCTCCATAACCATTATCCCCTGGCTTCATTCCAGTCTTTAATTGTTCTTCCTGTGAATCCATACCATACTTCACGATAGAGCCTTTATCTCCATGCAGTGTAAAATGTGGTCCAGCTTGCTTTACGTAACTGCTACTATGTAAAATAACGCGCTTCACTCCATAGTGAAGTACAACATGGAAGTAATCATCCACTTCTGCACCTGGTCGTTGTTTTATTACATCTGCGCTTATCGCATCTGGTTTCCCAAATAATGATAATGCTTGGTCAATTAAATGCGATCCTAAATCATATAATATACCTGATCCTGGTAAGTTCTTTTCTCTCCAGCGATCGCGTACATGTGGGCGGAAACGATCGAAATGCGCTTCATATGCGTATACATTCCCTATTCTTTTTTCTTGTAATAATTTCTTTATCGTTAAGAAATCATTATCCAAACGACGATTATGATACACACTTAAAACGACATTATGTCGGTTCGCTAATGAAATAAGTTCTTCTCCTTCTTCAATTGAAACAACGAATGGTTTTTCCACAACAACATGCTTACCGTGTACAATTGCTTCTTTTACATATGGAAAATGGGTTGTATTCGGCGAAGTAATGACCACTAAGTCAATATCAGCTCGATTTACTAATTCATCAATTGTACCAACAACTTCAGCATTTGGTAATGCTTGTTTCACTACTTCTTCTTTTGATGATAAAATAGCACGAATATCGTATTCTTCTATCGTTTGTAATAACGGGATGTGAAATGTTGTACTAGAAAATCCAAATCCTACAATCCCTACACCTATTTTTTTCATGTTGCCCCTCCATTTGTCCCGCTTTAACGGGCAGTAAGATTCCTAACTCAAAATTCAGCGAAAGCAAAGAAATTAGGTGAGGAATCAACTGCTCGTAAAAGCCCGATTGGTTCAACTAATAATCAGTGGGGATAAAGAAAATTCCCACTGATTAAAGTTTCACTTTATGAGAACGATTTCATTTCATTATTATAACAAGATTATTTTTATATACATAATGATTTGCTTAGAAAAAAGCATCTTGCTATCATTCATAGCAAGATGCTCCCTTTATCCCGCATTAACGCGCAGTAAGACTCCCACCTCAAAATAAGGCGAATGCGAGGGAAGTTAGGCGGGAGACCAACTGCCCGTAAAAGCCCGATTGGTGAAGGCTAATAATCAGTGGGGGATGGAAAAAAAACCACTGATTAAAGTTTCACTTTATTCCGTTCTTTTCTTTGTCCACGTTTCAATTACTTCACCAGTATCATTAACATCTAGTACTAAACTACCATTACTATACCGGTCTTTATTTCGAAACGCTTTCGGATCAATTTCTTCTACAATGTGTTTCTCTGTCTTCATGTAAACTAATTCATCATCTCGAACAATTTCAATACCGACAATGCGGTACGGATTACGTTTTAACTCTTTAAAAATTACAAGGCCTCGCTTCGCCCTCGTTGATTTCTCAATTGCCGATGCCTTTATACGTTTCACAGCACCTCGCTGCGTAACGAGAATAAGTTGATCTTTTTCACCATTTAACGGTTTACCAGAAGCAACATAGTCATCTTCTTTTAAATTAATTGCTTTCACACCAGCTGCTCTGACACCAACTGGACTTACTTCTTCTTCATTGAATACAAGTGCATATGCACCATGTGTTGCAAGAACAATATCACTTGTCCCATCTGTCGCAAATATATCAACAACTTCATCATCTTTTTTCAAGTTTACAGCAACGAATGCCCGTGAATAACGCTGCACTTTATATTGGTTTAATTCTGTTTTCTTAATCATACCGTTTCGTGTAACAAATACGATAAATCGTTTTTCTTCTTCAAAATTCGGTACGACTGTTGCCCAAATTAACGATTCATCTCGCTCGAGTGAAACAAGATTCGCAACGTGTTGACCTAAATCTTTCCAACGAATTTCTGGCATTTCATACACAGGAAGATAAATATAATTTCCTTTGTTCGTAAATAAAAGAACGGTTTCTGTCGTGTTTGTATCGAAACGCTCAAGTAAGATGTCACCCTCTTTCATACCGAAGTATTTCCCGTTCGATGCATTATGCGAACGCCAACCTGTTCGTTTCACATAGCCTTCTTTCGTTACAGTAACGATGACATCTTCTTGCGGAATCATAACTTCCACATCGATTTTAATTTCTTCAATTTCCTCTTCAATTATCGCACGGCGATTATCACTATATGTTTTCTTTACTCTCTTCAAATCTGTTTTAATAACTTGAAAAAGTCTTTTTTCACTTTGTAAAATTGACTGTAACTCTATAATTTTCTTACTAAGTTCCGCTGCTTCTTGCTCTAGCGCTGTAATATCTGTATTTGTTAAACGATATAATTGCAGTGAAACAATTGCTTCTGACTGCGCCTCTGTAAATCCAAATTTCGCACTTAAATTATCTTTCGCATTACGCTTATCTTTAGACCCACGGATCGTTTCAATCACTTCATCTAAAATTGATAATGCTTTCTTTAAACCTTCTACAATATGCTGACGATTTTCTGCTTTTCTTAATTCATATTGTGAGCGTCTTGTAACAACTTCTTTCTGATGTCCAATATATGCATCCAAAATCTTAGGTAATGTCATAAGTGTCGGACGACGATTATTTATCGCTACCATATTAAAGTTGTATGGAATTTGTAAATCTGTATTTTTATATAAATAATTTAAAATACCTTCAGCATTCGCTTCTTTTTTTAATTCTACAACGATACGAAGACCTGTACGATCTGTCTCATCACGTACTTCAGCAATTCCATCTAGCTTTTTATCTATACGTAATTCATCCATTTTCTTAACAAGATTCGCTTTATTTACTTCGTACGGAATTTCTGTAATAACGATTTGTTGCTTCCCGCCACGAATCGTTTCAACCTCTGCTTTTCCGCGAATAATAATTTTACCTTTACCTGTTTCATACGCTTTTTTAATGCCATCTATCCCTTGTATAATACCACCTGTAGGGAAATCTGGTCCTTTAATAACTGTTAACAAGTCCTCCACAGAACTATTCGGTTGATCGATACGCATAATTGTAGCATCAATTACTTCTCCAAGATGATGCGGTGGAATTTCTGTTGCATAACCAGCGGAAATCCCTGTAGATCCGTTCACTAATAAGTTCGGGAACATTGCCGGTAATACAATAGGTTCTTCACTCGTATCATCAAAGTTTGACACGAATTCTACTGTTTCTTTATCAAGATCACGTAATAACTCAGATGCGATTGGTGATAAACGTGCTTCCGTATAACGCATTGCCGCTGCTGGATCCCCATCAACACTACCGTTATTTCCGTGCATTTCAACTAAAACATTACGTACTTTCCAAGTTTGACTTAAACGGACCATCGCCTCATATACAGAGGAATCACCATGTGGATGATAATTACCGATAACATTACCTACTGTTTTAGCTGATTTACGAAACGCTTTATCATGTACGTTTCCTTCTACATACATAGAATATAAAATACGTCTTTGTACCGGTTTTAAACCGTCACGCGCATCTGGAAGCGCGCGGTCTTGAATAATATATTTACTATAACGTGCAAAGCGGTCACCTAACACGTCTTCAAGCGGGAGGTCATGAAACTTCTCTGCCTGCATGTTATTCCACCTCCGTCTCCATAATCATTTCATTTTCTAAAATATTTCCTTCTTCTTGCATACCAAATTGTACATTACGCTCAATCCATTTACGGCGAGGTTCTACTTTATCCCCCATCAATGTCGTAACTCGGCGCTCAGCTCTTGATGCATCGTCAATTTTCACACGGATTAACGTACGTGTTTCAGGGTTCATCGTTGTTTCCCATAATTGATCGGCATTCATTTCGCCAAGTCCTTTATAGCGCTGCAACATGTAGCCTTTACCGACCTTTTTCGTTACATCACCCAATTCTTCATCAGACCATGCATATTCAATTACTTCACTTTTCCCTTTTCCTTTACTTACTTTATATAAAGGTGGAAGTGCGATAAATACTTTACCAGCTTCAATAAGTGGTTTCATATAACGGTAGAAGAACGTCAGTAGTAACACTTGAATATGTGCTCCATCCGTATCTGCATCGGTCATAATAACAACTTTATCGTAGTTAATATCTTCAACAGCGAACTCATTCCCTACGCCACCGCCAATTGCGTAAATAATCGTATTGATCTCTTCGTTCTTAAAAATATCAGCAAGCTTTGCTTTTTCCGTGTTAATTACTTTACCACGTAATGGTAGTACCGCTTGGAAACGACGATCTCGCCCTTGCTTTGCTGAACCACCAGCCGAGTCACCCTCTACTAAATACAATTCGTTTTTCTGAGGATTACGTGATTGTGCAGGTGTTAACTTCCCGCTTAAAGTACCTTCTGATTTTTTCTTCTTCTTACCAGTACGCGCTTCTTCTCTCGCTTTACGAGCAGCCTCACGTGCTTGTGCTGCTTTAATTGCCTTTCTCACAAGAAGTGTAGCTACATCCGGGTTTTCTTCTAAAAAGTAAGCTAAATGCTCAGATACAATTGCATCAATTGAAGAACGAGCTTCACTTGTACCTAGTTTCCCTTTCGTTTGCCCTTCAAACTGGAGTACGTCTTCTGGTACACGTACAGAAACGATCGAAGCTAATCCTTCTCGAATATCTGTACCCTCTAAATTTTTGTCTTTTTCTTTTAATAAAGAAACTTTACGAGCATACTCATTGAACACACGTGTCATTGCTGTTTTAAATCCAGCTTCGTGTGTACCACCGTCTTTTGTACGTACATTATTTACAAACGAAAGAATGTTTTCTGAGTAACCATCATTAAACTGAAACGCTAACTCTGCTTCAATTCCATTTTGCTCACCCGAGAAATATACAACTGAATGAATCGAATCTTTCTCTTCGTTTAAGTATGAAACGAAAGCCTCAATTCCTGTTTCATAATGAAACACATCTTCTAAATCATTACGTTCATCTTTTATCGAGATTTTCATTCCTTTTAATAAGAATGCAGATTCACGTAATCTCTCACATAATGTTTCATAATTATAATTTGTTGTGCTGAAAATAGTTGTATCTGGTTTGAAGTGCATCGTTGTACCAGACTCTTTCGTTTTCCCGATTTTCTCTAACGTCGTTGCAGGAGTACCACCATTTTCAAAGCGTTGTTCATAAATGCTACCATCTCGCTTAATCGTTACTACTAGCCATTCTGATAAGGCGTTTACAACTGATGCCCCAACACCGTGTAAACCACCACTCGTTTTATAGCCTCCTTGGCCAAACTTACCACCAGCATGAAGTACAGTTAAAATAACTTCAGGTGTCGGCTTTCCAAGCTTATGCATTCCCGTAGGCATTCCTCGCCCTTTATCAATTACGCTAATACTATTATCTTTATGTATTACGACAGAAATTTCGTCGCCAAATCCCGCTAATGCTTCATCAACGGAGTTATCTACTATTTCATATACTAAATGATGCAATCCACGGCTATCCGTACTCCCGATATACATACCCGGGCGTTTTCGAACGGCTTCAAGTCCTTCTAACACTTGAATTGCATCTTCATTATATTGGAACTGATGCTTCACCAAACTCCTTGCCCCTTTCCTAATCAAATCAGAACATATGTTTCTATTATAGAATAACGCCTCGACTATAGTTTTGGCAAGTTATCTTATCTCTTTTATATACTATTTTCAATAGAAAAATCCTTGTTTTTTTTCACAAGGATTCCTCTAGGCTACTATTTCAGAAAAATAATCGTTTGTCAACGAGAAATGGATATGTATTCCAACATTATACATTCCAAACCTTTATCATGATCCAAATGATCAATATCCAAAATGGGATAACAAGTAACAATCCCCAAAAACAGCCTTTAAAAAATCTCATGATGAACACCTCGTTCATCCGCCCTACTTATGTAAAAAGTGAGGGCTGAATCAATCTTTCTATCTTTAAAATCTATACTATTTTGTCATTACATGCTCTACTTTAATGCAACGATCCATTATTACTGTGTAGCCTTTTTCTTGTAAAAGTTTATATGTATCTTCATCTTGTACTCCTAATTGTGCCCAGAAAACATCTGCATCAATCTCTACAAACTCTTTCGCAACATCCTTTAAAAATTCTGAGCGACGAAACACATTTACAATATCAACATGTTCTTTAATATCCGTCAGTGAAGAAACTGCCTTTTCTCCGAGTACTTCATCTACTGTTGGATTTACTGGAATAATGCGGTACCCAGCATCTTGCATTGCTTTTGAAACCATATACGATGTGCGTTCTGGCTTATCTGATAATCCAACAACTGCAATCGTTTTACTTTTCTTTAATACTTCACCAATTTCCGTACGAGTTGGGTTTTCAATTATCATAATTTATCCCTCCTATTCCTTTAGTATATCCGATAAAGAAAGTCTCTTTCAACATGAAAGAGACTTTCTTTTATTCCGATTATTGATTCTTTGTAGCTGAATTATCTGCTAATGTAGCTGTTTTCGTCATTTTTTGACCGTTTCGGTAGAATGTAACTTCTACTTTCTCGCCTACTTTTTTCTTTTCATATAAATATTTACGGAATTGAAGTGAATTCTCTACTTTTTGATCATCTAACGCTACTACTATATCATATTGCTCTAAACCAGCTTTTTCCGCTGGTGATATTGGATAGATTTTACCTAATACAACTCCATTTGTTACTTCTTTTGGCACCTTTAATTGATTTACTGCATAAGCTTGCACATCTTCTAATGAAACGACACCTACTCCAAGAGCTGGACGCTTCACTACTCCGTCTTTTTCAAGGGATTCAATAACTGGCTTTGCAATATTAATTGGAATAGCAAATCCAATTCCTTCAACTTCTTGTTGTGCAATTTTACTTGAATTAATCCCAATTATTTCACCGTTTTGGTTAAATAACGCACCACCACTATTACCTGGGTTAATCGCTGCATCTGTTTGAATAACTTGAGCATTCCAATCTGCACGCTTATCGCCATCAATATCTACTGGAATTTCACGTTCTTTGCTACTAATAATACCTTCTGTTACACTTCCATCAAACCCTAGTGGGTTACCGATTGCAATCGCTTTTTCACCCGCACGAAGTTTACTTGAATCACCTAAAGTGGCAACTTTATTTACATTAGATCCATCAATTTCTACAACCGCTAAATCTAACCAAGGGTCTTTCCCTACAAGCTTTGCATCTACCTTTTTACCATCACTTAGTTTTACAGCAAGTTTATTTGCTCCATCTACTACATGGTTGTTCGTTACAATATACGCTTTATTTCCTGCTTTTTTATAAATAACACCTGATCCTGAGCCAGCTTGTTGCTCTTGGCCTGTCGGTTGCATTGCAAATGGATCAACACTTTGTTGCATATTAATAACACCTACAACAACATCCTTCGCGCCTTCGATCATTCCCGGTAAATCAGTTTCATTTTTCGCTTTATTTACAACTGGAACTACAGTTCCTTCTACTTGTTTATTAGAATTGAATGACGAAACAGCTGCATCATTATTTTGCACCCATGGCATGTACGGTGCTGCAAAACTAATCGAAACCGCCCCGACTACAGCTCCAACTAAACCTGTGAAAAAATATCCTTTTTTACTACCTGATTTTTTCACTTCTCTCGTTTCACTATGCTCTTCATTCAAATTCGGTCCGTCGTAATATCCCATGTTTTATTTCCCCTCCCTGGTGAATTCGTACTTTCAGTATAGTCACATTTTGTGTCCTTCTTGTGAACTCATCGTGAAATCCAATTAAAAAAATACTCCTATCTACCATTGTAGACAAGAAAAGTATTTTTTGTACATTCCACCTACAAAGGAGAGTGTAAATTTGCTATATCCCAAAGCCGGGATGCATAGTAACTTAAAGGTTATTCTTCGAATTTGTAACCTACTCGAATAACAGTGCCGATATGCCTCGCCTTATCTCCTAGCTTATTTCGCAGTTTTTTAATATGTGTATCAACCGTTCGGTCATCACCGTAGTAATCATATCCCCATAACTGATCTAATAAATGTTGACGTGACAACACAATTCCTTTGTTCTCCATTAAATAAACAAGAAGTTCAAACTCCTTATGTGTCAATATAATTTCTTCACCATCTACTAAAACTGTTCTAGATAGTCGATTTACTTCTATTCCAGCTAAAGACATAGTATTTTCTTCTGATACTCCTACCGCTCCATCCGCACGTTTCAATAACGTCTTTGCACGAGCTACTAACACTTTCGGACTAAAAGGTTTTGTTACATACTCATCTGCACCTAGTTCAAAGCCTAGTAATGTATCATCCTCATCAGAACGTGCTGTCAGCATAATAATTGGTACCGCTGACTCTTTTCTAATTCGTCTACAAACAGACCAACCATCTATTTCTGGTAACATAATATCTAACATAATTAAATCAATTGTATGTTCAGCAAATAATTCTAGCGCTTTTTTTCCATCTTCCGCTTCGATTACTTCAAAGCCTTCATTACGAAAATAATCACTAACAATTTCACGTAATCTTCTTTCATCTTCAACAAGTAATACTGTTTTATTCATATAACCTATCCCGCCTTTTTACTCTTTCAATCGAATTATACGTTGATTGGAGCTTCCGCGAAATGGAAGTGTTAAATCTTTTTTATCAAGTTCAAATCTTCCATCGACCAAAACATCCCCATAATGTAACAATTCTATCATATCATTATTTTGAGCACTCTGTATCTCTTCTAACCTGTAACCTGTATAAATCCATAGATTTTTTCTCAAATCCTTCACTGCTTTTGCTACTTTTTTCACTTCAGCAGCTTGAAAAAATGGATCTCCGCCTGAAAATGTTACATCGGTTAATGAATTTTTTTCAATCTCTTTCACAATTTCTTCTACCGTCATTTCAGTTCCATTGCAAACATTCCATGATTGCGGATTATGGCAACCGATACAACGATGCGGACAGCCCGCAAAAAACACGACTGTCCGCAATCCTTCTCCATCTACTACACTATCATGAATGATATTCATAACTTTCATTTATGCTTCACCCGATCCATCTCTTCACTACGTTTCGCGCTATTCCACTTTGACATATCTCCAACAAGATATCCTGTTATGCGGCGAATTCTTTCTATTTCATTCTCATCTTCATTCCCGCAACTCGGACATTCATTCCCGATAATGCCATGATAACTACAGCACTTACAACGATCAACAGGATGGTTAATTGAACCGTACCCCACTCCGTACTGCGCCATCGCTTGTACAATTTGCTTTAACGCTTTTTGATTATGCACAGCTGCACCATCTAGTTCAATGTACGTAATATGTCCGCCATTACAAAGAGCGTGGAACGGTCCTTCTAATCGAATTTTATCTATCGCTTGAATATTGTAATACACCGGTACATGGAACGAATTTGTATAATAATTATGATTTGTCACACCGCTAATTACACCAAATTCTTCTCTATCTTTTTTCACAAACTTTCCTGATAACCCTTCTGCTGGCGTTGCAATTACAGAGAAATTGAGTTGATGTTCTTCCATCACCTTATCCATTCTCTCTCTCATAAAGGAAATAATTTCATATCCAAGCTTCCACGATTCTTCATTTTCTCCATGATGCTTTCCAGTTAACGCTACTAAACATTCTGCAAGACCGATAAAACCAAGACTTAACGTCCCTTGTTTTAAAATCGGTGCCACAGCATCTTCAGGTTGTAACGTCTCTCCACCACGCCATACACCTTGTGAATATAAGAACTGAAAATCTCTTGCTCTCTTTGTACATTGATAAGCAAATCTCTCTAATAATTGCTTAACGCCTAAATCTAAATAATAACTTAGAGCTTCAAAAAACGCTTCTTTTGAACCACTAATTAGCGCTAATTTCACTAAATTAATAGAAGTAAACGATAAATTCCCTCTTCCAATTGCTGTTTCTTCCCCATGTATATTAGACATAACACGAGTACGGCACCCCATATAACATACTTCACTTTCAGGTCGACCATCATAATGCACAGCATTAAACGGAGCATCTAAAAACGAAAAGTTAGGGAATAATCGCTCAGCGGTCGTTTCTAACGCTAATTCAAATAAATCATAGTTCGGATCACACTCTTCAAAGTTCACGCCTTTTTTCATTTTGAAAATTTGAATAGGAAAAATCGGTGTTTCCCCTTTACCAAGTCCAGCTTGCGTCGCTTTTAAAAGTTGCTTAATTAAAAGTCTTCCCTCTTTCGATGTGTCTGTTCCGTAGTTAATGGAAATAAATGGTACTTGCCCCCCACCCCTACTATGCATACTATTTGAATTATGAACGAAAGCCTCACACGCCTGATACGTATCATTTTCTGTCTCTTTCCATGCAAATTCCTCTATTTGTTCTTTCGTAAGCGGATATGACTGTAGTCGTTTTTTATGTCTCTTTACTGTTTTTCTCACATATGGAGCTAAATCAATATCAAAGAGTGCAAACGATTGACCACCGTGCTGCATATTTTGATTCGCCTGAAAAATAATTGAAGAAAGCGCCAACGCACTTTTAATGTCTTGCGGTTGTCTCATATGTCCATGTCCAGTATGAAAACCGTTAGCTAGCATTTGCGCTAACGGAATTTGCGAACAAGTCGTCGTTCCTGTTGCATAAAAATCTAAATCATGTGGATATAATATATTTTGATCTATCGCTTTTTTCACTTGATCTGATAATAATTTTTCTACTGCATAATACTTTGCGCTCTCAGATGCGAACGTTCCCATTACTCCCATTGGAGATCGACCATCTACATTTGCATTTTCCTGCATTAAATCTTGTTCATTACCGTGGATAATTGTCTCAAATACTTTCATTAATTCTTCTCCACGTAAATTTTGTTTCAACATTCATAACCCTCCACCAACATGTTGTTGTCTTTTGATTAAAATCATACAACATATAGTTCTTCTGTTCCTGTGAAAAATGTAACATTCCTGTGAAAGTTTTTTTAAAAATTAATGACTTTTTCATTTATAAAAAAGAAATGTGCTCTTTACAAATGTATGGTACAATAAATGGGAAAAACTCTTTTTACCCTTTATCAACACATTTGTATAAAGGAGAATGAACTCATGGTTATTACATATCTTTTATTTATCGTTGCCTATCTACTCGGTTCGATTCCATTTGCATTAGTCGTTGGAAAAATTGGTTATGGAATCGACATTCGTGAGCATGGAAGCGGTAATCTAGGCGGAACAAATACATTCCGTACATTAGGGAAAAAAGCAGGTTTTATCGTAACAATTGCTGACATTTTAAAAGGTACATTAGCAACAGGTCTACCGATTATTTTCGGGTCAGATATTCACCCACTATGGTTTGGATTAGCCGCTGTTCTTGGACATGTCTATCCGATCTTCGCAAAATTCCGCGGGGGGAAAGCAGTTGCAACTTCTGCTGGGGTGCTATTATGCTATTCACCAGTTGTTTTTGCAATATTAGCTGTTGTCTTTTTCAGCCTTTTATTTACAACAAGATACGTATCACTTTCTTCTATGATAACAGCTGTCGTTGCTGTTATTGCATCCATTGTTAGCGGGGATAAAATCTTCATTATTGCGATGTGTTTATTAGCAGGTATGGTTATTTATAAACACCGTGCAAATATCGGACGAATTATAAATAAAACTGAACCAAAAGCAAACTTTTCAAAAAAGCAAAAATAAGATCGTAACCCACATAACGCAAAAAGAAAACGTGAAGCATATTAATAGCGTCTTTTTGCGTTATTTTTTATACTAAAAGAAAAAGCAACATAATTTGGAGGAACTATACATGAATCTTTCCGTAACAAAAGAAGCAGCACAATGGTATAAAAACGAATTAAACTTACAATCGGGTGAAACAATCCGCCTTTTCGTACAATACGGCGGTTGCAGTACTGTGCAAAAAGGACTTTCTTTAGGTATTCGTAAAGATGACCCTGCGCACCCTGCTGTTCAAACTCAAGAAGAAGGTATTAACTTCTTTATTGAAGGCGATGATGAGTGGTTCTTCGATGGACATAATTTATTAGTTACACTTAACGACGGTGATGATTTCCCTCAATTTAATTATGAAAAATAAAAAAGCGTGGCTTCTGCCACGCTTTTTTTATCCCGCTATTTGCGGGTAGTAAGACCCCCACTGATTAAAGTTTCACTTTATTTCTTTTTAATTTCCTCATATTTCGCATACCACTCAGGATATAATTTTTTAAATGATACAGGGCGGAACCCTTCTTTTTTCGCACAAATATTCGTCGTGCTTGCAGTAATACAAAGTTCGCCATCACCATTATAAATTTCATATCCATATACAACGCGGAGCGGGCTCACAGTATCAACCCACGTTTTCACAATAGCTTTTTCTCCGTAACGCATCGCTTTACGATATGAAATTTGCAAGTCTAATACAGGAGAAATAATTCCCTCTTTCTCCATTTCAACATATGAAAATCCTAATTCTTGTATAAGTTTAGTGCGCCCAAGTTCTAGCCACACTAAATAGTTTGAATGGTAAACAACACCCATCTGGTCTGTTTCCGCATAGCGGATTTCAACTTCATGTTCTGCTACAAACATTTCTATTCGCCTTCTTTCACTTCTGCTACCTTGCATACATTTAATCATAATACAGAGGAATCAAAAATAAAATAAAAACAGTGAATCTTTTACCGAAAGGGGCAAGCACATGATCCAAATTGTAACTGTTCGTAGCGGTGATAGTGTTTATGGTTTAGCATCAAAGTACGGATCTACACCTGAAGAAATTGTAAAAGACAATGGACTAAATCCAGCTGAAACACTCGTTGTTGGTCAGGCACTTATCGTTAATACAAAAGGCAATAATTATTATGTACAGCCAGGTGACAGCCTTTATCGAATTTCTCAAACGTATAACGTCCCTCTCGCCAGTTTAGCTAAAGTTAATAACCTTTCATTAAAATCTATTCTCCATGTCGGACAGCAATTATATATACCGAAAGGAACAAAACGAGCAGTAGAATCCATTGCTTATTTACAGCCTTCAACAATACCGATAAAAGAAAGTTTAGTAAATGCTACACGTGCTATTAATCCATTTTTAACATATTTAGCCTACTTCAGCTTTGAAGCAAAAAGAGACGGCACTTTAAAAGAACCGACGGAAACAGCGAAAATCGCTAATATTGCAACGCAAGGTAACACCATCCCTATGCTCGTTATTACAAATATTGAAAATGGAAATTTCAGTGCCGATCTGACCTCGGTTATTTTACGCGATGCAACAATTCAAAACAAGTTTATTACTAACATTTTGCAAACAGCTGAAAAATATGGCATGCGAGACATTCATTTCGATTTCGAGAGTGTGGCACCTGAAGATCGCGAAGCGTATAATCGTTTTTTACGAAATGTGAAAACACGATTACCTAGCGGGTACACATTAAGTACAACACTTGTACCGAAAACGAGCTCAAATCAAAAAGGGAAATTTTTTGAGGCTCACGATTATAAAGCACAAGGACAAATTGTTGATTTCGTCGTCATTATGACATACGACTGGGGTTGGCAAGGTGGACCACCGATGGCGATTTCCCCTATTGGTCCTGTAAAAGAAGTACTTCAATATGCAAAATCTCAAATGCCCCCACAAAAAATTATGATGGGGCAAAATTTATATGGATTTGATTGGAAACTCCCTTTCAAACAAGGGAACCCACCCGCAAAAGCAGTTAGCTCTGTCGCAGCTGTTGCACTTGCTCGTAAATACAATGTTCCTATCCGCTATGATTTCACAGCCCAAGCTCCACATTTTAATTACTTTGATGAAAACGGCGTACAACACGAGGTTTGGTTTGAAGATTCGAGGTCTATTCAAAGTAAATTCAATTTAATGAAAGAACAAGGCATTGGCGGTATTAGTTACTGGAAGATCGGTCTACCATTCCCACAAAATTGGCGTTTACTCGTTGAAAACTTTACAATTACGAAAAAAGGCTGACGAAAGTCAGCTTTTTAAATATTTTTATAATATTATCCAAACACACAAAAAGGAGAATGATGACATTCTCCTTTTTTTAACCGTTATCAACAATTGGTTGTTTGCCAGTTTGGTCTTGCATTTGCTTTCCTTTGTTGCCACCAGCTTTTTTCGATTGTGTTCCAATTTGATTTGGTGCAAAGTCTTTTGAATTCTTTTTCGGATTACCCATTACTATCGCCTCCTTAACACTAGTATCGTACTAGTGTTAAGAATTATTCAGCCTGCTTAAAAAGTTTCATTTCATAACGTTTTTCAATTCGTTTTTCAATTCGATCCATTGCATCACGATCGCTTAATAATTGTTGTTTATTTTCATTTACAAGTTCTTCAAACGATCTACGGCGACTTCTTCTCATGTTGCTCACCCTTTCTTCTACGCTTTCTTATTACATAGTATGAGCAAATGAAAAACTCTTTAATCAGATTTGTAAGAAAATTTTATGTTTTGATAAAAAATCCCATGCGCATATATTGCACATGGGATTTTTTACACCATCGTATTTAAATATTTTTTAATTTCTTCATCCGCATTTACTTTATTTGCTCTATACTCATCCAGCGCTCGTAATACAGAATCGTATTCTGCTACAATGTAGCTCTCTAGCTTCAAAATGTCCTCTACACTGTCAATCATAATTCTCGTGTTGCCAATCTCACTTTTCAATGCTGCCTCGTGTGTTAAGCTCGTACAAATTTCTCTTACATCGTCTTCCATTTTTTCTGTTAACACATATTTCTTTCGCCCTTTGACCTTTAACCTTATAATTGGGTAAAAGGCTTTTATATCTAAATAACTCCCAACATTCATACAACGAATCCACTCAATATCACGTTTATTTCGTACAAGCATTTCTTTTACTGCTTCAAATACCGCTGTTTCATCAAGTACTTCCTTATTCGCTTTTCTTTTTCCTTCTTCTTCAACCGCTGCACATTTTTGATAAACAGCCGCACACGTAATACAGTCGTCAAATGCATTATGAGAACTTAATCGAATTCCAAGCATTCGTTTTAACGTTTCAAGTTTATGATTAGGCGCATGCTTCATATATTTTTTCGCTAAAAACACAGTATCAATAACGTTATTTTTAGGCTCAGGTAGTCCAAGCATATTTACATTACTTTTTAAAAAACGCATATCAAAAGATGCATTATGAGCGACAATAACATTTGTATGTAAAAATGCTAAAAATAAAGGTAATACTTCTTCAATCGTCGGTGCATCTGAAACACGATAATTTGTAATACCTGTTAAACTCGTTATTCGGTCCGGAATTGAACGCTCTGGATTCACATAGGAAACAAATTGATCTACTAGTTCATGATTATGATATTTCACTGCTGCGACTTGAATAATTTTATCATTATAAGGGTTAAATCCTGTTGTTTCAAAATCAATTACAACATAATCTAACGGTAAGGATATATTCCCCACTCCAAACACTCCTTTACCTCTAAACGTTTATATTTCTTTTATCATAACATGCTGCTATCACTACGTGAAAAAGAAAAGGCAGAAATGGTAACTTTCCACCTCTACCTTTTCACCGTTATTTTAATTTAGCAATCCGTTTCTCCATCTCTTTTTGCGTCATCGGTCCAATGAACTTATCTTGAATGACACCTTCTGTATCAATAAAATAAGAAGTTGGAATGGTAATTACTTTATACGCTGTTGTCACATCAATGTTCTTGTCCAATAAAATAGGAAAAGTAATTCCTTTTTCTTTAGCGAAGTTCCTTACCTTTTCTTCTCCCCCTCCTTTTTCTGAAGGAGTATAGTTTATAGCTAAAATTTCTACGTTTTCTTTATGTTCTTTATAAAAGGCCTCCATATCAGGCATTTCTTGCTGACAAGGCCCACACCACGTTGCCCAAAAGTTTAAAATAACTTTCTTTCCTTTTAAATTGGATAACTTTACATTCGTTCCATCTATCTTTGCTAATTCAAAATCTGGTGCGCTCTTTCCAATTTCAATACCGTTCCTTGCGAAAATCTCTTTCATAGCAGCTTCACTTTTGGCAGGCTTTTCTTGCATTACTTGATCCTCTTTACCAAACTGTTCATAAGCTGCATATCCCGCTAAACAAAGTAACACTACAATAATGGTAAGCTTCCGCCACATATTATATCACCCTTACGTGTTTATCTTCTTATTACATAATCACCAAAATACTATATACCTTATTTTAGCTTATACGGACAAGCTTGGAAATATTCACAGTCGAAATAGTTAGAATACTTATAGTCCAGATGAAATATTTCCCTTTTTATCATATAATTAGAAATAAATACAAAATTTGCGAGGTGATATGTATTTTACAATTACTTATCAACCCTTTCACTTTTGTTTTTTTCACTTTACCATTACTATGTATTTTTTTTAGCACCTTACTATACAAATTCAAATGGGCTGCAATTATTATTTCTTTTACTGTTCCACTTATATTTTTCATTATCGTCTCTAAATTTAATATACACCTAGCTTTACAAAACTTAGACGCTTGGATTGTTTATAGTGCTGTTTATTCTGTACTTTCCTACATAACAGCAGCGCTAATACGAAGAAAACTGCACATGTAGAGCTTTCAAAAAGGGGGATTTTTATGAATTTATTTGAAAAAATACTATTATATATTCTTAGTTTTATATTTTCACCAATCGGGATTATCACTTGGATCATCTCGCTCTTCAGTAAAGATCCTGAAAAAAAGCAAGTGGGACGTATTTGTCTCTATATCGCTTTAATCTCATTTATCCTTTTAGCTGGTCTCGGTATTCTTAGTTTCTTCACGATGACTACCACCACTACTATACAATAGTTACAGAAAGGATGATTGTTTTGGGAGAACACCCTATTAGTAAAGAACTTCGCTATATACGCATATGTTTAGTTATTTTAGTAATCGTTCTTTTATTTTTCAACGGTGAACGAGTCGTTGAAATTTCTACAAATCATGATTCCATAGAAAATATTTCCACCAGTAATATGACACAGATTGCTGAAAATACATTTGCTATTCAAGAATATAATCCAACACTAAGTAGCGAACGTATAGTCAAGATTTTCAAGTATAATCCGGATACAAATCAACTTACTCTAGTCAAAGAGTTTAGCACTAACGATACTGAGTCTTATACGTATCAACTTAATAAGAGTGAATAAAGATAAGAGCGCTATATAGCTCTTATCTTTTTATTAGCATCTCTTTAAACAATGACTTACACGTTAATAATTCTCTAGGATCCCCGCATTCCACAATACTCCCATTATTCATAACAACCACCCGATCCGCTATCATCGCATTCTCTACATCATGTGTCGTCACAATTCTCGTTACATTCCCCCCTAGCCCTTTAAGCATATTCCAAACCACTTCTTGATTGCTCGGATCTAATCCCGCAGTCGGTTCATCTAAAATAATAAGATTCGGATTTGATACAATCGCTCGCAATAACGCAAGACGTTTTCTCTCTCCTCCCGAAAACTCTTCACCGCTTTTATGTAGTACAGTTTGAATCCCTTCAGGTAAATCCCTAATAATCGGCTTCACATTTACAAGTTCAATATTTTTTGCTAACTGGTTTTCTAAATACTCTTCACCGAAATACATATTCTCTTTTATTGTCGTCCGAAAGAAACGAGGTTCTTGCCACACTGTAGTCATACGAGCCCCATTACCCATAATAAACAATGCTACCGTTAGATGGTTTATACACACCCGTTATTAATTTTAAAAGCGTTGTTTTTCCTGCACCACTTTCTCCTACAATAATGACGAGTTCACCAGGATTAATTTGCAAATGAATATTTTTAATTCTACATCTCTCTTCGACGTTCTCTTGAAATGAAACATTTGTTAATCTCATTCCCATCGCTCTCTCTACATTTCTGAATTCAGCTCCTATATTTAAAAAACAAAAAACTCGATTTGCCGAAGCAATAGCAACTTGTGTCATCATTAATAAATCACTTGCATAACGAACAGGAAAAAATAACATCTCAATTGTAGCTAATACCGCCACAAGCGAACCGACTTCCATATCCCCTTTTATTATTTTTTTTGCTCCTATAATAAGAACAACTATATATGCTCCTGTTTCTATTACCGTTCCAACTATCCCAATACAATGTTGTATCATCGTCTTCCTTACTTCTGTTTTATAAGATTGTGCCGTCACTCCTTTAAACAAATGAATTGCCCATTTTTCTTTTTGTAAGCTACGTAAATCTTGTATACCTTTTACAAACTGTGACATCATCTCTACAACACTTGATTGATTTTTTTGAGCAATACTTGCAATATTTCTTACTTTTCCCCCCATAAGCATTGGAACAATTGCACTTAAAAATAAAAACGGGGTTATCCACCATATGAACTGTACATCGATATGTTGTAGAGCTATGAACGCACCAATAAATTGTGCAATGGCGTGGATGTATTCTATTAATATAGATCCATATAACCTTACCCAATTCGGAATATTAGAAACGACTAATGTTTCTAACTCCCCTTGTTTTACCTTCTCACTTTCTTCAAACGGTAAT
Organism: Bacillus sp. FSL E2-0195; assembly: GCF_038003645.1. Lineage (NCBI taxonomy): Bacteria > Bacillati > Bacillota > Bacilli > Caryophanales > Bacillaceae > Bacillus > Bacillus sp. FSL E2-0195. The sequence continues at coordinate 3,492,133 of NZ_JBBOPN010000001.1, forward strand.
AAGAAAAAATGACGTAATACATCTATACGCTTCTCTCGTAATATTCGCTGACTTACTTTTGAGCTTACATAATCAAATAACAGATTGTTCACCCACATCAAAAATCGACTCCCCGTAAACAAAGCAATATATACATACGTACCTTTTAACTCCCGCTGAATAATGTTATCTACAATTAGCCCCATAAATAGCGGACGGGATAAATTTAAAATGGCAGCTACTATTCCGCTACAAATCGCACTAATTAGCAATAGCTTTTCTTGCAACAGCGGCAACATTATTCTTCTATACTCATTCATTGTCATTCCCCCAATTTTGCATAATAAAAGGAAAGGGATGAAACCAAATGGTTTCATCCCTTTCCCTCTGTACATAAAGTAAGGAAGCTAACAAATGTTAGCTTCCTTATCATTCATTTCAATTATTTAGTTTGACACTTTAGACTCTTCGATTTTCGAACGAAGAACCATTTGCAAGATACCACCGTGACGGTAGTAGTCAATTTCAACTTCACTATCGAAACGAGCTACTACTTCAAATTGCTTCTCTTTTCCTTCTGCATCGATTGCAACTACTTTTACAAGATCGCGTGGTCTAACCGTTTTGTCAATTTGAATTTCAAATGACTCGTCACCAACAAGACCTAATGTTTCAGCACTGTCGCCATCTTTAAATTGTAATGGTAATACGCCCATTAATACTAAGTTACTGCGGTGAATACGCTCGAAGCTTTCTGCGATTACTGCTTTAATACCTAATAAGTTTGTACCTTTCGCAGCCCAGTCACGAGAACTTCCCATACCGTAGTCTTTACCAGCAACAACTAGAAGGCCTGTGCTATCTTCTTTATATTTCATCGCAGCATCATAGATAGATGTTACTTCACCAGTTGGCCAATATGTTGTATATCCGCCTTCTGTTCCTGGTGCGATTTGGTTTTTAATACGGATGTTTGCAAATGTACCACGCATCATAACTTCATGGTTACCACGACGAGAACCGTAAGAGTTAAAGTCGACTGGTTGTACGCCGTTTTCTAGTAAATAACGTCCAGCTGGCGTGTGCTTACCAATTGAACCTGCTGGTGAAATGTGGTCTGTCGTTACAGAATCACCAAATTTACCAACTATGCGTAAACCTGATAACGTTTCAACTTCACCTGGCTCTTTAGATAATCCTTCGAAGAACGGTGGGTTTTGAATGTATGTTGAATCATTATCCCAAGTATATAAAGCTTCATTTGAAGTTTGGATTTCATTCCAGCGCTCATTGCTGTTAAATACTTGTGCATATTCTTTTTTGAACAATTCAGATGTAACAACACTTTGAACTACATCTTCAATTTCTTTAGCTGATGGCCAAATATCATTAAAGTAAACAGCATTACCATTTACATCTTTACCGATTTCATCATTTTTCAGGTCAATATCAACAGTACCTGCAAGTGCATATGCCACAACAAGTGGTGGTGATGCTAAGTAGTTTGCCTTTACAAGTGGGTGAATACGACCTTCAAAGTTACGGTTACCAGATAAAACAGATGTTACTAATAAATCATTTGCTGCGATTGCTTCTTCTAATTCCTCTGCTAATGGACCAGAGTTACCGATACAAGTCGTACAGCCGTAACCAACTGTTTGGAAACCTAATTGATCTAAATACGTTGTTAAACCAGACTTATCTAAGTACTCTGTAACAACTTTAGATCCTGGTGCTAACGATGTTTTTACGTAACCAGGTACTTTAAGTCCTTTTTCAATTGCTTTCTTCGCAACTAACCCTGCTCCAATTAACACGTACGGATTTGACGTATTTGTACAGCTTGTAATTGCAGCGATTGCAATTCCACCTGTTTTCATCGTTACTTCTTGATCTTTCAATGTAACTTTCACTTCTTTATCAAACTCTTGCTCATTGAATCCAAGCCCTTGTGTTCCAACTGGTGCTACAACAGCTTTATGGAACTCCTCTTTCATATTTGAAAGTGGGATTAAATCTTGCGGACGTTTCGGTCCAGAAAGATTAGATTCGATTGTATTTAAATCAATTTCAACAAGATCAGTATAAATTGGATCTTTACTGTCTGCTGTATAGAATAAGCCATTTGCTTTACAATATTCTTCAACAACGCGAATTTGCTCTTCATCTCTACCTGTTAAACGTAAGTATTCTAATGAAATATCGTCGATTGGGAAGAATCCACAAGTTGCACCGTATTCTGGTGCCATATTTGAAATTGTTGCACGGTCAGCTAAAGGCATGCTCTTTAGTCCATTACCGAAGAACTCAACAAATTTACCAACTACACCTTTTTGACGTAACACTTGTGTTACTTTTAATGCAACGTCAGTTGCTGTTGTACCACTTGGAAGTGTACCAGTTAATTTCACACCGATTACTTCAGGTACTGGGAAATATGAAGGCTGTCCAAGCATTCCTGCTTCTGCTTCAATACCACCAACGCCCCATCCAAGAACACCAATACCATTAATCATTGTTGTATGTGAGTCAGTTCCAACTAATGAATCTGGGTATGCAACTAAGTCACCTTCAGCATTTTTCACCGCATGAACAACCGGTGCTAAATATTCAAGATTTACTTGGTGTACAATACCTGTTGCTGGTGGAACTGCACGGTAGTTATCAAATGATTTCTGTGCCCAGCTTAAAAATTTATAACGTTCTTCATTACGTTTAAACTCTAAGTCCATGTTGAATGCAAGCGAGTCCGCTGTACCCGCTCTATCAACCTGTACAGAGTGGTCAATTACAAGGTCTACAGTAATTTCTGGATTAATTTTATCAGGATCTCCGCCCATATCTGCCATTGCTTTACGAAGCGAAGCCAAATCTACAACAGCTGGAACACCTGTGAAGTCTTGTAAGATTACGCGAGATGGTTTAAACGGAACATCGATATCTTGAACATCTTTCGTTCCCCATTTCGCTAAATTTGTAACATGTTCTTCTGTAATTACGCGTCCGTCTACTTGACGAAGTACAGATTCAAGTAAAACTTTCACGGAATATGGTAATTGAGATATGTTGCCAACCCCTGCGTTTTCAAGCGCTTTCAATTGATAATAATGATACGTCTTTCCATCTAGTTCAAAAGTTGCACGTGATTGAAATGGATTATGTTTGACCATTATGTTTCCCCCCTGTTAAACGTGACTAATTTGTCTGAATATAAAATGTAGACAAACTTTTCAATACCTTACGATAATATCTTATTACAACTTTCTAAATAAGTAAATAATAAGAAACTTATGGATTATCATAAGTTTTCTTTATCTTTCTAAATTTGAATAGTGTCCATGCTCTTTATTAATACTATTACTATAAAGTAAAGCACTCTTTCAGTGTTTTACTTTACGTTCATATATGCTATGAACGACTCATGGTTCGTCTATAAAAAACATTATAGAGGTGAGAAAAATGGGTAAAAGAAAAGCCAATCATATTATTTCAGGAATGAATGCTGCATCCGCCCAAGGGCAAGGAACTGGCTATAATGAAGAGTTCGCAAATGAACCTTTAACTCCGGCAGAGCGACAAAATAATAAGAAACGAAAAAAGAATCAGTAACGAAAAATCCCAAAAGGTATACCTTTTGGGATTTTCTCTAATGTTTATAACGTAACAACTCCGAAACTGTTACAAATCGATAACCCTGCTTTTTCAGTTCAGGTAAAATTTTTGCTAATGCCGCCACTGTTTGACTACGATCACTTCCTCCATCGTGCAACAGTACAATATCTCCACTTTTAGCATTTTTCACAACATGATTTACTATGGATTCTGTACCCGGATTCGCCCAATCACGAGGGTCTTGATGCCATGACCATAGAACAATTTGATACCCAGCTTTTTTTGCCGTAGTAAATACAGCATCATTAATATATCCACCTGGCGGACGGAACAATAAAGGTTCTTTCACCCATTTTTCAAAATATTTCTTTCCATTTAAAATATCATGTTCTAATTTTTCATCTGATGAATTACTCGCATACAAATGATTCATCGTATGATTTCCGATTTCATGCCCTTCTTTCAACACTTGCTTTACTAAGTACGGATTACGCTGAACTCGAAAGCCAATCATAAAAAAAGTCGCTTCCGCTTTATATTGACGTAATAACTCTAATACTTGCGGTGTATAAGTTGGGTCCGGTCCATCATCAAATGTAATTGCGATAATTTTTTCATTATTTGGCACTTCCCATGTTACATAGCCAGTTGGCTCTAGCTCTTTTCTTAACAACATTTTAGCTTCCACTTTGTCCACTTGAAATATATGTACTGCACAAATTAAAGAAAAAATTGATAGAATAATTTTTCGTTTCAGCATAGTAGCACTAAAAGTAATGAGGTTGTTGAATTCACAACAACCTTTTTCACTTTTCTATTTGATCTACATTTCGCATAATATTTTGGAGATTACTTTCATATTGCTCAAGTTGTGGACGCTGCGTTTCTGATGCTACTTCAAGTGCATTTTGAATCTGTTCGTACGCCTCTTGCACTTCTTGGCGTAACTCTTTTAAATCATGGCCGTAATTCGGGTCATTTTTCACAATATTATTGAATATATTTTCCGCTTGAACAACCCCTTGCTGCGCGGCCTGAAAAGCCTGTTGCTTATCTTTATGATATGGCATAACACTTTCCCCTTCCTATATGAGTTAGTCCTACTTATCTTTACCCATTTCTCAAAAAACATTCTCGTATAAATTCGCAAACTTCTCTCATTCTAAATAGGGAGAGGAGGTGTAAAATACAATGGGTAAAAACAATAATCAGTCTAATCGTCAAAACGAGAAAAAAGGGCAATCTTCTGGACAGCCCGAGCCTTTAAGTGGATCTCATAAAGTTAAAAACCGTAATCATTCACGTCAAAAAAATCATGCACATCATGATATGTAAAGCAAAAGTATTCACACACACTGTATCTTTCACATAAAATGTTTATATTTTTCTATTTGTTCTTCACCTCTATTTCATTCATGCATAACATAGTATGAATTGAGATTTTACGGAGGGTGTCTTTCATGGGCAAGAAAAAGAAGGATTGTCTTTTTCATGTTGATGGTTTCGAAGAATGGATGGATCAATTTTGTTCCGATTCTTATAGTAACTTTAGTTTTCCAAATCAAATTCATATTGACCTTTGTGAAACAGAACAAGAATACATTTTGGAAACAGATGTACTAAATGTAACTGAACAAGATGTACTCATTAAAAAGATGGAGACAGGCCTAAACATTTGCATACTTCATAAAAATAATTCTTTACAGCGGATAATTCCTTTACCTGCTAATATTATTTATAAGAAGATGCTAGCCTGCTTAGAGAATGGATATTTAGCCATTCATATTTCCAAAAATGAAGTTGCCAACACGCATGAAGAGAAAGTCTTTTTTCGAATTAACGATTAATATAAATACAAACATAAGCCCCAGCAACCTTTTAGTTTGCTGGGGCTTATGTTATTTCGCATGTATTTCTATTTTAGAATTTCTAATATATCTTTTTTTCATTAAGCTTTTTGTAACTAATAGGACTGGAAATGCAGTGGTTGAAAAAACAGCTAATATAAAAAATACAATAAAGCCATTTTGATATCCATAATGATCGAGAAGTATCCCGCCAAACCAAGGACCAATTACTACTCCAATTCCCGAAAAGCCCATAGCTCCAAAATATGTCCCTTTCAAATGCGAAACAGCTATCTCATCAATAAATACATCTGTCATTGAAAACATTAATACTTCTCCGAATGTAAAAATAATTGTACATATAGCAGCCCCTAACATAGATTCTACTAGTCCAAATCCAAACAATCCCCCGCTCACAAATAACGTTCCAACCATAATAGATGCTAACGGCGTATACTTTTTACACATTTGAATAACAGGGTATTGAATAACTACTACTGTAACCGCATTTAAAGTTAGCATATATGAGAACAACTTTACTCCATCTTGAAATATATGTGCGTTTGCAAAATATTGAGATAGTGTCGTCGTTAAATGTGAAAAACCACTATTACTCAAAATGATTCCGACTAAAGCAACTAAAAATACTATGTCTTTTCGCAAAATCCGAACCGCACTTAACATTGTGACCGGATTTTCTGTAGTTACTTTCTTTTTATCAAGTGGATATTTCTTAAATTGAAACGCTAATATAACTGTATATAAAATGTACACTCCAGCGGCTACTAAAAAAGGAATCGTTGATTTTGCACTTCCAATCTGTAATCCAACAAGTGGACCCATCGCTACTCCAACATTTATTGCACCGTAACGCAAATTATATACGAGTAAACGATACTCTGGTTTCGTTAAATCTGATAATAAAGCTCTTGATGTCGGTTCAAAAAAAGAACGACATAATCCATTCAAAGCGTTTAATAGAAAGAAACTCAAAACATGATCTGCAACTGAAAATCCTATAAATACAAACACCCAAACAATCATGGACCATATTATAATCATCTTTCGACCAAATCGATCCGATAAATTGCCTCCAATAAAACTAGCTAACACTCCAACAAGCGCACTCGTTCCAATGATAGCACCGGTCATTCCAGCCGATACGTCTTTAACAGTCGTTAAATAAATCGCTAAAAAAGGAATGCTCATTGAAGTTGCAAACCTAGCAAATAATGTCCCTATAATGATACTCATTCCAAGTGGATGAATATTTTGTAACTTCCCCTTCATCTTTAAACCTACTCTCCCTTTTCTTACATAAAAAAAGAAAGCAAAGGATCTGCTTTCTTTTTCCTTTTTCTATACTTGAGATGTTTATACCCGAGCTGTTCTCGTTATTTCCATATCAATTCCGTATGTAAACTGTAGTTCTTTACAAACATCTTTAATCAAAATAGCTACATTATACTTTTCATTAAATTCTAAAACAATGCTTTCTACTTCTTCATATGTATACTTATATTCGCCAGTAATTACACTTTTTAAATCAAAGCATTCATTAATACAAAGCTGGACGAGTAATTGTTCATACTTCTCTATGACATCTTCTTTTTTCCAAAGTAACTCCTTTACATATAACCGATCAAATTTCACACTTTCTCGATTACAATCCGTTAAAATCCGGGTCATCTCATTTAATTCTCGATATAATTCGGAAATATTTCTGCTTAAACTAAGCAACTTATCTACGCCGTTTTCATATGGCATTTTCATTCCCCCCGCATTTTCTTCTTATTATAGCAAGAAAATTCTAAAAAAAGTTTCTTTCTTCTGAAATATTAGGAAACTAATTTCAATTGCTTTACAATGAAACTAACTAACACGAAAGGGGAAAGAAAATTGGAGAAAAAATTATATTACATCGACGCTTATAAGAAAGACTTTACTACTAAAGTTATAAAACAAGAGCATGATACAGAAGGAAACTTATATGTTGTCTTAAATGAAACTGCATTTTATCCAACAGGCGGCGGACAACCACATGACACTGGAACTTTAAATGGTATTCCGGTAAGTAACGTTGAAGAAGTAAATGGAGAAATTCGTCATTTCATAATAGAACAATTACATACAGAAGAAGTAGAGGGTAAAATAGATTGGGAGCGCCGTTTTGACCATATGCAACAACATACGGCTCAGCACATTTTATCCGCTGCTTTTTGGGATCACTTTAACATACCGACGATCGGGTTCCATCTTGGAAAAGAAACTATAACCATTGATTTAGAAACTGCCAATCTTTCTACAGAAACTGTTGAGAAGGCCGCACAAATTGCTAATCAAATTGTTTTTGAAAACCACCCTATTCGTATTAAATGGATGAACTTAGAAGAGGCCAAAGCATTACCCCTTCGCAAAGAACCAACTATGACAGAAAATATACGCGTTGTTATTATCGCAAATTATGATTACAACGGCTGTGGCGGAACGCATCCGAAACACACTGGTGAAGTAGGTCCTATTCAAGTACTAGGATGGGAGCGCAATAAAGGTGGTATACGCTTAACATTTATAGCTGGTTGGCGTTCTCTTAAATTAATGGGACAACATCAACAAATATTAACCGATGTTTCTAAGCAATTGAACAGTAGCGAAACTGATATTCCAGCAAAAGTAGCACAACTTCTTACCTCTCAAAAAGAAAACGAAAAGGCAATACAAGCAATGAATGAAAAACTATTATTTGTAGAAGCAAATGAACTATTACAACAATCGGAAGAAATACATGCTGGAACACTTATCTCTCGAGCATTTACAAATCGCTCTATGCAAGAAGTCGCAAAACTAGCTGCCATTATTACAGAACAACAAGAACACGCAATTACATACTTCGTTATTGAAAATGAGGACAAATTACAATGTATTCTTGCTTGTGGTAAAGCAGTGACACTCGATATGAATGCTCTTTTAAAAGATGCCCTCCCTTCTATTGAAGGAAAAGGCGGAGGAAATAAAAAGAGTGCTCGTGGCGGTGGGAAAGCAATTATGAGTAGAGATGAGTTTTTAAATCAACTTGTTTCTTCTTTACAGTCAGCAGTGTAAAACATGTTTATGAAGGGTAGCTAACGGCTATCCTTCAATTATTTACAGGCCTATATTTTGTTTCAAGCCTTGATAACTCCCTGCACTTGCAAAACCTTCACTTATAAGAGTTATAAAAGTTTCCGAAAAACCATAATGACTTAAGTCTTTAATCACTACCATTTGTACATCATGAATTGGATTAAGATCAAATTCATTAGAAGGTAGCGTAATTTCACCTTCAATCCTTTCAAGCAGAAACGTAATATGTAATAAAGATGGACTAGCATCTGGTTTATCACAAACATAGAGTAGCTTCTTAATTTTAACTTCTAATTCTGTTTCTTCTCTCATTTCTCGAATCATCGCTTCTTCTAACGTTTCACCATTCTCTACCCTTCCCCCAGGTAAAGACCAATTGCGATTAGCAACTTTTTGCTTTACTAGCAATACTTTTTCATCTTCAATTAAAATTCCCGTAACACGAACTTGCATTACACTTTCCATATGTAATCTCCTCTTCCCGTTATATTTACAAATTAATCCTTCCACAAAAAGAACGTATGTTTTATAATTAAAGAAAATTATGGAAGAAAGAAGTTGTTACATCTATGCGTCCACCTTTAACAAAGTCTATATCACTTGAAGATTTCCAAAACTTTTATTGGTTAAAAGCAGAACTGCAAACATTTTGTCGTGAGCATGGTTTGTCAGCTAGTGGCTCTAAGATTGAAATAACCGAGCGTATCTCACATTATTTACATACTGGTAAAATATTAAAAAACAGCTCTAGTCAAAAGGTGAGTAAAGCTTCCCTCTCTTATAAAGAACTTTCTCTTCAAACGATTATTACTAACAATCACCGCTGTAGCGAAGATGTTCGTGCTTTTTTCAAAGAAAAAATCGGAGCGAACTTCCGCTTTACAGTAGCTCTTCAAAAATTTTTAAAAGAGAATGTTGGAAAAACATATGAAGACGCGATAACGTTTTGGTATGAAGAAAACGAACGAAAAAAAAGATCCTACATACAAAACAACTATCAGCGCGCAGTTTGAATACAATCGTTTCACTCGCGACTTTTTCGAAGATCCAAATAACAAAGGGAAATCAAAAGCTGATGCTATCGCTGCTTGGAATGAAATAAAAGCAAAACCTGGTAGTAATGCTTATGTTCCTCAAAAAGTAGAAAACTAGTCCCTTTCTAGTTTTCTACTTTCTCAAATAATAGCGCAAGCCCTATTCCACCACCAATTCCTAACGTCGTAATTCCATATCTCATATGCTCTCTTTGTGCTTGATAAAACAAACGTGTCACAAGCATAGCTCCAGATGCACCGTACGGATGACCGAGCGCAATTGCTCCACCATTTACATTTAATTTTTCAAAAGGAATTTGTAACTCCTTTGCACAAGCAACAATTTTTGAAGCAAATGCTTCATTTATTTCAAAATAATCGATGTCCTCTACTTTCATATTCATTTCGTTTAATAATTTGTTCACCGCAAATATCGGACCAGTCCCTGGAAGATTTGGATCCACGCCAACTACAGCACTACGAACGAAACGAAGAACTGGCTTGTACCCTAATTTCTGTGCTTGCCCCTCTTCCATTACAAGAACAGCACATGCTCCATCATTTACACCGCACGAATTACCTGCTGTTACCGTTCCATTTTGTAAAAATACAGGTTTCGTTCTCTTAATCATTCTTTCATAATTCATTTCCCGCTTTATAGATTCATCTAATAATCCATTAAAATAATGAGGTAATATCTCTTCTTGTATATATCCTTTTTCTAATGCTTGCAGCGTTCTTTTATAGCTAAGACAAGCATATTCATCTTGCATCTCTTTTGTTATGTTATATTGCTCTGCAACATACTCAGCCGCCAATCCCATATCTGGATCCCCAATTGTTTCAGGTGAAAACCGCGCTCTATTTTGAAAAGGTGACGTACTTGTACTCTCTACGCCCCCAGCAATATAACAATTACCTGCATCCCCTTGAATAAAATGACACGCAGTACGAATTGCTTCCAATCCAGCTCCGCATTGCCGGTCAATCGTTACACCAGGTATATGATAACCAAGCCCAGCTTCTAAAGCAGATAATCTTGCAACATTACCTCCCGGTCCAACAACATTCCCTAATATAACATCGTCTATTTCTCTCTCAATTCCTTTACTTAAAAACGTAAGAAGTGGTGCTGCTAATTGCTGAACTTCATAATCTTTCAACATCCCGTTTTTTTTACCAATAGGTGTTCTTTTCGCTTCTACAATAACCGCCCTATTCATATATCTTCTCCCGGTTTTCAATCATACTTTTTGCTGCATTGCGAGCTATTTTCCCGCTATTTGTATAAGGTATTTCATCAACAAAGTACCATTCTTTCGGTATTTTAAAAGATGATAATCGTTGTAAGCAAAAACTTTTTAATTGTTGCTTTGTAGCACTTCCTTTTACGATAGCGACAGGCTTTTCACCCCAGTAACTATCTTCTACACCAACCACAACTATTTCTTCAACAGCTGGATGTGTCTGTAATACCCTTTCTATTTCTTCTGGGAAAATATTGATTCCTCCAAATAAAATCATATTCTTCTCTCTACCAACAATATATATAAAGCCTTCTTCATCTTGGTAGCCCACATCCTGCACTGTCATCCAGCCACCTTCGGACAATTGCGGGATTATAGCTCCATCCGATACATAGCCCATAAAAAATTGATCACTTTTCACATACACAGTTCCTATCTCACCTGTCTGTACTTCTTCTCCTGCTTCATTACATATTCGAACTTGTACATTATGACAAGGTTTCCCTACTGAATTCGGTTTTCTTTCACTCTCTTCATCAACCAATGCCGTTACAAAGCTTAGCTCAGACGCACCATAAAACTCATATCTTTTTGCATAAGGAAACACATTCTTCATCTTCTCTTTTGCTTCAGCTTCCCATTTGGCTCCTGACGAAATAATTTTCATTTCACTTTCAATTACTTTATTTTCTTTATACAAAGACTCAAGCATTGTAGGAACTGTATACATTACAGAAATATTCTCTACCCTTATACTAGATAGCACTTGAACTGGTACAAACTTTCTCATTATGTGTACCGTTTGCCCTAAAAACAATGCACTTATTGCCCCGTATAAGAAAAGAGAATGAACAAGCGTCCCAGCTATTAAAATAGAATTTTCCTTTTTCATATGAAAGTCATGTACATTACAATCAAAACTATGTACCCACGACTGTTGAGCACGTAAAAACGCTTTTGCTTTTCCAGTCGATCCTGATGTAAATCCCATATAAAAAGGAGCGTTTTGTACATTTTCTACAGAATGATATGCAGGAAGATAGTTCTCAATCATTTCTTTCCATTCTTCAATCTCAATAATCCTTCCTTCTTCGCACGATATATCACTAAGCCTATACTGCTCCGCCACAATAATATCCGGTTTACTAATCGCTATTCTTTCTTTAAGTTCATCTCGTTTCCATTTTATATCTAGCGGCACACAAACCCATCCAGCCATAGCGGAACCCGCAAATAGTTGTAAAAATTCCATACTATTCTCTAATAAAATTGCTATCGTTTTATTCTGCGATTCTTTTTCATTCAACCAGTTTGCTACTTTACACACTGACTCAAACCATTCTTTATATGTTAATACTCTATCATTTTCTTTAATCGCTATTTTATTTGGTTGTAAAGAGGCATACTTTTTATATTCTTTTGTAATCCCCATATGAGACGTCCTTTCTTTACAAAATAATAAAAAGAAACACGCAAGTAACGTGTTTCTCCTTTTTCTTACCCTGCATTTGTAATTTTTTTATTCTTCAAAGCAGGCGTAATAATATGTTTCAATGAGCGATGTAATCTTGTCACAAGAATCGCTGCTATAGTCGCCTTTATGCAATCACCTGGTAAAAATGCGACACTTACTTTCATCGTTTCCCATACGGAAATATCCATTACGAAAGCTTGGACAATGATACCAAATACATAAACTACGAAAATACCACCAATTATATTAATACATAATACCTTTATTATAGAAACTTCACGTAAACGCTCAATTAAATAACCAATGACAAACGCTCCAACGATATAACCAAGTAAATATCCTGCACTTGGCCCAACAAATACGCCTGGACCACCGCGTCCACCAGCAAGTAATGGTGCTCCAACTCCAACTATAAGTAAGAAAATAAGCTGACTTAACGCACCAAGACGTGATCCTAACAATCCACCAGCAAGCATAACACCGAGTGATTGTAATGTAATCGGAACTGGTGTAATAGCAAGAGCAATTGGAGGTATTAACCCTAACACTCCCATAATAGAACTAAATAAAGCGACGAAAACTAAGTTTTTTGTATTCATATTTGCTTCTCCTATTTGTAAACTTGAAATGGATTTTAGATAACATATTATAGGAGTTATATTATCTTTCCCTTCGACGTTTGTCAACCGTAATTAAAAATAAGTTTACAAATAAAAGTTTGGTTATTTCTCTTTATGCAAATGCTCAAGTTCTTTTCGAAGTGCCTGTTTTAAAAACTTCCCAACAGATGTTTTCGGTATTTCTTCCATAAATACAATATCATCTGGTAACCACCACTTCGCAAACTGCGGTTTTAAAAACTCATATATTTCTTCTTTCGTAACCGTACTATTTTTCTTTTGAACAACGCAGGCAACTGGGCGTTCTTGCCACTGCGGATGAGGAATTGCAACGACAGCCGCTTCAAATATAGCATCATGTGCCATTAAAGCATTTTCAAGATCCACTGAAGAAATCCATTCTCCCCCGCTTTTAATAACATCTTTCGTACGATCAACAATTTTCACGCAGCCTTCCTCATCAACTGTAACAACATCACCAGTATATAACCAACCGTCTCGGAATCCTTCGACAGTACGATCATCGTTATAATAGCTTTCAGCGATCCAAGGTGCTCGTAAACATAACTCTCCCATCTCAGTACCATCCCACTTCACTTCACCGTTTGTACCGACTACTTTCATCTCTACACCAGGGACAAGATATCCTTGTTTTGAGCGGATTTCTAATTGCTCTTCATATGATAATTCTGTTTCATAACTTTTTAAACGTGCAAGTGTTACGAGTGGGCTTGTTTCAGTCATACCATATGCATGTACGAAAGGAACATTATATTTTTGCTCAAATGCTTTAATAACGCTTTTCGGTGCAGCAGCACCACCGCATAATATTCTCGTTATACTAGATAAATCGTAACTATTATTTTCTAACTCTTGTAATACACCGAGCCAAATTGTCGGCACACCTGCTGCTATCGTTACTTTTTCAGTTTGAATCATCTCTAATAAAATTTTCGGAGTAAACATTGGTCCTGGCAGAACTTGTTTAGTTCCAAACCAAGTAGCTGCAAAAGGAAGCCCCCAAGCGTTCACATGGAACATCGGTACAATTGCCATCGCCGCATCACTTTCCGATAAAGCAGCTGTATCCGCTAAACCGAGTGCCATACAATGCAATACAGTACTACGATGCGTATATACAACACCTTTTGGGTTTCCTGTAGTCGCTGACGTATAACACATACCAGCAGGTGTATTTTCATCAATATCTTTTACAAATTGGAAAGTTGGATCGCCTTCTTCTAATAGCTTTTCATAATGATATACAGGTTCTAGCGTAGTATTGGGAAGTTCATCTTTATCAGTCATAATAATGTAGGCTTGTACAGTTGATAATTGTGATTGAATATTTTCAACAAGTGGTACGAGATCTTCATCTATAAGTAGAATTCGATCTTCTGCGTGCTGAATAATGTATGAAATATGTTGAGGAGATAAACGAATATTAATTGTGTGTAAAACGGAAGTAATACCAGGAATAGCAAAATACGCTTCCACATGTCGATGATGATTCCACGCTAACGTTCCTATACGCTCGCCTTCTTTAATTCCTAATTTTTTTAACGCACTAGAAAGCCTTCTCGTCCTTTCACCTAACTGCTTATACGTTAATGTCGTAACTGTGTCATGTGTCCGTGAAACAATTTCTTTCTTTGAAAACAGTTTTTCTGCTCTTTCCATCATAGAACTAATTGTTAGCGGTACATTCATCATCATATTGGTTATATCCCCCTTTAAAGCGTTTTCATTTCTGTATATTATAACAGACTTCTACAAATAATTACGATATTTTTTCTGTATTTTCTGAATTATTTCTTTGGAAATAATTCAGAACGATAAAAAACATATTTTGAATACATTGATTCGAAACATGTTTTTTATTTTTTATAAACTATCTACCTTTTTTCTTACTTTCTTTTTCATTTTAAAAATAAAACGATTACTGTATTCCTTATTTTCTACTAAAATTCGATACATCTCCCACACTCCTACAACACGAACAAAAAGATAGACTCCAATAGCAATAAGTACAACACAGTACGGATAATACTGCACTAATTCTCCTGAAGTGATATGCTTTTTCTCAAATAAAAATGGTATCGCTCCTGCTGCTATAAAACAAAATCCAACGATCATTACTGCAGCATACTTCTTCTTAATTACTTCATATCTTTTTGTCAATTCTTTTAGAAAGTTTTGATCAAATAGTAATTCTTCTTTTTTTAATACATTGTATCGACTCTCTTCTATCGTTACAGGTACCATCATCGCTCCAATTCCAAGGACAGCAATGATAATGACAAGGAATGTAGACATTGTTGCATTTTCTTTAAATAATAAATACGGTATTGTAGATAAAATAAGCAAGCTAAATCCTAATGCGATATATTTAGAAATTTTTTGCCCATACACTATATACCCTTCCGCCATTTCCTTACTTACATAATAACCATTTTCCTTTTCATTACTTTGCTCAGCAGTTTCTTTTAATAAGTAATCAAGAGATACTTCAAATACATTTCCAATCATTATTAGTTTTTCGGTTTCAGGAAAACCTTGACCATTTTCCCATTTACTAACCGCTTGTCTTGTTGTGTTTAATTTCTCAGCTAACGCTTCTTGAGAAAGGCCTTTTTCCTTTCTTAATTTAAAAAGCTTCTCACCAAATTCCATATGTGTGTCCCCCTTTGTTTTCTTGACTAAATTGTATGTAAACATTGCTCTTATCTCTATCTTCCTGTGGTTGCACTTTGTCAACTTACAGTTGCGATTGTGTTATATAGCGGTTTTGTATACGATTTAGCTGTTTTTCTTCTATAATTATGGCGTTAATAAAATAATTACTCTCAATGACCAATTATAACAATTAAAGGGAATTATTGTTATAAAAAAATAAAAAAACTCCTTTATTCATTTAAAGGAGTTTTCGTTATGAACCATTCTAAGATGACTACTTTTTCTTCTATATATTTTTCTGTTTCATGTAATGAATGATGAGCATCTCATACAGTATATGTTTTTATCTCTTTTTTTAAGGCGTACTCATATATATGTAAAATGTCACTTATATTAAATTAACTTAATGTAAGATCTTTCGTATACGACGTTTTATATTACCACTTCTTAACAATCATAGCGGCTTCTGCTTAAACTTTTCATAATTCCGTACCTTTAATGAAAGGATATTCCCGCAATCTGTACAAATATAAGCATCCACTGGTGAAGATGTGAACATCGTTTCCTTTTTCCGTATCTGTGCATAACCGATAAACTCACCTTCTCCTATGTTTTGAGAACCGCAATGAGAGCATGTCTGCACGTCTTCCTGTTTCATGAGAGCACCACCTTTAATCTGTTTCTACTCCCTTCGACAGTTCACTTCCATTTACCTTCCAAAAACCTTCTTATTCTCTTACATTTCAACAGGAATCTCAGAACAAACATCGTATATGTACTATGAAATATATTTATTGACGGAGGAATCGTATGAGTACAATTATGACAGTCAATACAGCACAAGAAATTGAGAACGCAGAAATAGATATGCTTTCTTCTAGATTAGAGGCACTACAAGAAATAAGCGGAAATCCAATGCAAGTACAAATGAAAAAGTTCGAGAGTGCCACTGCCTTTTCATCAAAAATAATTGCTGGTCCTGCTTTTAATACAGTAAAGGGCATTACATTTACAAATACAGATGAGATAGATGAAATCATCGCTTATTATCAATCACTACAAATCCCTTGCCGTTTTGAAATTACACCGGCTCAAGGTACAACTGAATTATTTCAATACTTATCTCAAAAAGGTTTTTATCAATCTAGCTTCCATACCGCTTTATATAGTTTACCAAGAGAAGACTCATCGCTGCTGCCTTCTAACATTTCAGTACGCCAACTAAAAGAAAATGAATTTGATATTTTTGCAGACATATATGTACGTGGATTTAACATGCCATCCTTTGCAAAAAATGGCGTTCGTCAAAATAATGAAATTCTTTACAATAAACCAGGATGGCATTTTTTCATAGCCGAAGTTCAAAACACTCCTGCTAGTATAGGGGTACTTTATATAAATAAAGGTGTTGCTTCATTAGCTGCTTCTGCTACTTTGCCAGAATTTCAACGTAAAGGTTGTCATACCGCATTAATTCAAAAACGAATTGAGACCGCTCTTGCATCCAATTGCAATTTAATAGTTGGACAAGCAAGATTCGGTAGCGGCAGTCAAAATAATATGGAACGTGCCCATATGAAAATTGCTTATACAAAATCAATATGGACTGCGAAAGACATATAATTAACTTTCTTTTTCTTTCCATTACGAATGTATACATTTTATGACAATTACCTTTCTATCCTGTTATTCATTTGAATATTCAAACTAAATTTGTTACGCTATTACTAGATACATCATTCAACTTGCAATATGAAAAGAGAATTCTACTCAAACTACAAGGAGGAGAAATGTATGACTAAACATGATCATGGTTTAAAAGAAAAAGTAGAAGGTGCTATTGATAAGGTAAAGGGTGAAGTAAAGGAAGTTGTCGGGAAAGTAACGGACAATAAAAAATTACAAGCCGAGGGAAAATGGGATAAAATGAAAGGCACTGCTAAAGATACGGTTGGTAATATAAAAGAAAAAGCACATGAATATAAGGAACATAAATAATAAAAAAACACGTTAGATGCATTTTCATCTAACGTGTTTTTTATTTCAGTTTATATACATAATTAACCAAATATCACACGGTATATTTTTATTTCTCTATACTCTTTGTAAGTGGTTCTTTAAATGCATTTCTATTCCATACAGCAAAAACAATAAGAGAAATAATAAAGAATACAACAAGACATATACCCAAATAATCAAAATTAACTACCTGAATGAGATTCCAAAACGGTCCCTGTAAATTATAGCTTTCAATAAGTAAAGATAATAGTTGATAACCCCCTATTAAAAAAGCCGTTATAACAGATATTGAGGTAATTAATACGTTATATGAATTTCTAATTCGACTATTTTCCATTGCCCACTTATAATTCGTATTCATGAATGTACTATCTAATGTATCCATCAACGACATTCCTGCAGCAAACAAAATGGGAAAAGCAAATATACTTACAAGCGGGATAGATTGACTTGTTGCAGTTACTGTAGAAAGAGCAATTAATCCGATTTCACTTGCTGTATCAAAACCAAGCCCAAATAAAAAACCGATCATATACAATTGCTTTTGACTATCAATAAACCTAAATAAGCGCTGCGTGAAACGATATATAAATCCTAAGTTTTCTGGTTGCTTATCCTCTTGGCTTCGTAACACTTTAATAAGGTACAACAGATTCGTAAGCCCAATAATAATAAGAAATGTACTAGAAACAATTGTGCCGATAATACCGCCTATAGTAGAAAAACTCTCCATTCCATGTTTTGCTGTTTTTCCAATTAAAGCAATTAATACGATCATCACAAATACTACAGTAGAGTGTCCTAATGAGAAGTAAAACCCCACCCCCTGTGAGTTTTTACCTTTTTCAATTAATTTCCGAACAGTATTATCAATTGCGACAATATGATCACTATCAAACGCATGACGCAATCCTAAAGAATATGCAATAATAGCCATTCCAATTATGCTATTGCCTTTATACAGTGCAGGTAATAATAAGAGAATTCCAAGCACATGAAGAAATATAATAATAACAAAAAAATTAGTTGCTTTTTTCAGTTCACTTTTCCACATAGTTACTAACCCTTTCTACTTTAGATTGAATACTCTTGAAAAAGAAAAGTGCCATAATAAAAACTACAATCGTTATAATAGTCACTAAAATAATTACAAAATCATTTAACATGCCTGTATGATTTGTAAGTGTTAACAGGGCTGGTATCGTTGCAGTAATCCAAGATTCAATGAAGCAAACAATCCCTACATAAATATGAATCTTCTTTTTCAACCCATCTTGCAGGAAAAATAAAAACCAAAGGAACGCCCAAAAGAACCAAATTATTGTACTTTGTAGACTTCCACTCTCATGTAATTGATTCGCTATTCCCATAACCGTTGCAATAATAGCAACCCAAAGAGAATAGTAACCTACACCTGAAGAATCAAGTTCTAATATATTCGTAAGGCCAACATATAAATAAGTAAAACCAAATAAAAAAATAGTTCCATTAGATAGGATAGTCCACTCATTAGATTGACTTCCTGTAAATAATAAATATAATGGTGTCAAAGTTTGTAATGCCCCTACAAATAAATTGAAGTACCCTACACTTTTGCTATCAATGAGTTTAAAAGCTGCTAGTGCATTCATAAATAGAACTGCACCGACAAATAATAATCCCACATTAGTCATAGTATCCCCTTCTCCTACTTAATATTTTCGATAGGATGTTAATTCTTCATGCAGACAATTCTCTCTAACAAAACGATGACACTGAAAAAATATAGACTCCATATCCTCTGTATTATGACTAAGTATGCGTATGACAAAGCCTTTACATGGCATAGAAGATATTCCAATCTTCATATTGTTAGTGTTAGAAAGCGAAGTTTTCAATGCTGCAATTAAATCATTTGTAATGTTCTCATTAATAACCATGAAAGTACCATAATGGGAATATTGATTTAATATTCCCATTTGATCTAACGACTCTTTGAAAGGGTTTAACAATAGATGATCGTAAACTACAAGTTTGTTTTCCATATATATTTTTGTTAGCGAATCAAAATACTGGTATGTGAACTTCTCCATATTTGGAGACCAACCAGGCGTAACTGAATCGCATAAAATCAATGTAGAATTATTTTGCATATATATATTTGTTTTTTGCTTATATGCTGCATCCTTGTACATAATCAACGGATCTGGTAAATACTCCATAACAGCATTTTCACCAATATAAACATTCAATTCTTGCAAAGCATAACTATTTGGAGTCTTGTAAACTTTCGTTGCTGATTGGCTTGTTATATATGTTTTCGCATCTTCATGAACATTTATATTTATAGAATAGAAGTCTCCTTTTAAATAACCTCCACCAGAATTCATGATATAGTAATATGCTCTACCATAATCGTCCAAATATATTGGCTGCGTTACTTTTAAGGCATCTTTATGATAAACCTTAATAGGTACCGTTTTATGTCTCTTTTCCATCACATCAATGTTTAAGACACCTGTAGGGGCTTTCATTTCTTCAATCCTTCTAACATGATGTTTTGTCGCATCCAATTTATTAATCCCTGTAAGCCTTCCTCATCCTTCAAATTTGTAAAAAAATATGGTTTATTATGTCGGTAATTTTTCGTATCCTGCTCCATAACTCCAAGATCAGCCCCTACATAAGGTGCCAAATCCGTTTTATTAATCACAAATACATCAGATTTGATCATTCCTTGTCCACCTTTACGAGGAATCTTTTCCCCTTGTGCTACATCAATAATATAAATTGAAAAATCCACTAGCTCTGGACTAAATGTGGCAGCTAAATTATCACCCCCACTTTCAATAAAAATAATATCTAAATTACTATGTCTAATCATGAGCTCTTCAATTGCTTCAAAATTCATAGAAGCATCCTCTCGAATTGCTGTATGTGGACACCCTCCTGTCTCTACACCAATAATTCTATCTTCTGGTAAAACACCCGTTTTCAATAAAATCTTTGCATCTTCTTTCGTATAAATATCGTTTGTAATTGCTGCAATTTCATAATCTGTATTTAAATATTTTGTTAACTTTTCAACTAACATTGTTTTCCCAGCACCTACGGGGCCACCAATACCAATTTTAATAGGTTTTATCATTTTATTTTCCCTCCCTATGACATGAAGACTCTTACATTTACATCTTCATGTTGCATTTGATTTATTTCGAATTCAGGATCATTCAATCCAAAATTCTCTAATGAAAGTATTTGAATTCTATCAATAGATTCACAGATCAATTCATGGCATTCTTGTAATAGTTTTTGACCATCTGTTTGTCCAAGAGGAATGGCTCTCACACCATTTTGAATTATGCTTCCAACACTTGAATATAAGAAAACTAAGAGCGTTTCTTCTATTGTCATTTTCAATTCCGCCCCTAATATTCCGTATACGATACTCGGATGACCTTGTAATTTATTACCCATAACATCTTCTTTGTATATATTTAAATTTGCAAATGAGAACAGTTCACACAATAGTTTAGAAGTACTTTTACTAATCATTCTATTTGCTCTTCTACATTCAAAAGGCAATGTTTGTGCTGTTATTAAATCATCTAAAAATGTAATTTGTTTTCCATCATTATTCTTAGTGGCTTCGTAAGTATATTTGCAAATTAAGCCGTCCGTGTGTGTTAATTGCACTTTTACATATCGATTAATCCATTTGAAAAATTCGCCTTTATTTGTAACTTGTCCCTCTTGAATAAATGTTTCTAATCCAAAAGAGTGACTAAAACTTCCTGTTGGGAAGTTCGAATCACTAATTTGGAGTAGGTTAAGTAGGTTAAATATGTTTGTGTGAAGCATGCTTGAACGGTTTGGGTAATACTCTATTTTCTTTTTGATAAGGAACACCTTCCTTTTTGAGTAAATCTTCTACTAAGTAGTCGTTCGCCAAAATCATACACCCTTCATCGAATTGTGCTGGCAAATGTCTATTTCCTAAGTTATGCGCAATAATTCCCATTTCTTTTATTGACGTTGGAGTAATTACAATTACCTCTTCTGGTAACACTTCAATATATACAATACGATGTTCATCTTCATATAAAATATCACCGTTCTTTAATGTTTCTCCATTATCTAAAGACACCCCAATTTCAAAACCAGATTCTGAATATAATTTCTGAACCCTCTTTAGTAAAAGCTCACTAGAAATCAATATTCTATCAAGATGCTTTTTTGTATTTGCAAAATCATTCATATTGCATACGTTGTTATTAATTTTTTCAATAATCATTTTATCTCCTCCGTTATATCAAAATAAAAAATATCTTTGAGCCATAGGTAATACATCTACTGCTTCACACGTAATAACTTGTCCATCAACTTTAACTTCATATGTCTGCGGATCTACTTCAATTTCTGGTGTTGCATTATTCAGCTTCATATCTTGCTTAGAAATCTCTCTCGTATTTCTAACAGGTAATACAACTTTATTTAAACCTAATTTTTCTTTAATATTATTCTCATAAGCTACTTTAGATACAAATGTAATCGAACTTGACTGTACCGCTTTTCCATATGCACCAAACATCTTTTTTTCATAATATGGTTGTGGTGTGGGGATCGAAGCATTCTCGTCTCCCATTAATGCCATCACTACCATCCCGTTTTTCAAAACCATATCTGGCTTAACACCGAAAAATTGTGGATCCCATATTACAAGGTCTGCATATTTCCCAGCTTCAATAGAGCCGACATATTCTGAAATCCCATGTGTAATAGCTGGATTAATTGTATACTTAGCTATATAGCGTTGAATTCTATTATTATCGTTATACTCTTTATCTCCCTCTAAACTACCAATCTGCTTTTTCATTTTATCGGCGGTTTGCCAATTGCGAATAATAACCTCTCCAACCCTTCCCATCGCCTGCGAGTCAGAGCTAATCATGCTGAAAACCCCTAAATCTTGCAAAATATCCTCTGCCGCAATTGTTTCTTTTCGAATCCTTGAATCCGCAAACATTACATCTTCTGGAATATTTGCTTTTAAATGATGACATACCATGAGCATATCTAAATGTTCATCCAACGTATTCACTGTATATGGCAAGGTCGGGTTCGTTGAAGAAGGTAAAATATTATTCAGTGCAGCAATCTTTATAATATCTGGTGCATGCCCACCACCAGCCCCTTCAGTGTGGTACGTATGAATAACACGATTATCAATAGCCTTTATCGTTTCTTCCACAAAACCACATTCATTTAACGTATCAGTATGAATAGCAACTTGAATATCATATTTATCAGCAATCTGTAACGAGTGATTAATTGCTGAAGAAGTCGCTCCCCAATCTTCATGAATTTTTAATCCAATAGCTCCTGCAAATATTTGTTCTTCCAGGGCAGGTAAACTTGAACTATTTCCTTTCCCTAAAAACCCAATATTTATAGGAAAAGCTTCTGCTGCCTCTAGCATTTTTCTTAAATTCCAAGATCCAGGCGTTATTGTAGTTGCCTTAGTACCCTCTGCCGGTCCTGTTCCTCCACCAATTAAAGTTGTTATACCTGAAGCTAATGCTGTATCAATTTGTTGTGGGGATATGAAATGCACGTGTGTATCAATACCTCCAGCTGTAACGATTTTTCGTTCGCCAGAAATTACTTCCGTTGATGTTCCAATGATGATATCAATATTATCCATAACTGAAGGATTACCACTCTTACCAATTGCTGAAATCTTTCCATCTTTTATACCAATATCCGCTTTATATACTCCTGTATAATCAATAATAATTGCATTCGTAATAACAACATCCACAACACCCTGTTCCCTTGTAAGTTGCGAATTTTGTCCCATACCATCCCTAATTGATTTTCCTCCACCAAAGACAGCTTCATCACCATATACGGTGTAATTTCGATCAATATGTGCGAATAATTGTGTATCCGCTAAACGAATAGAATCTCCTGTAGTTGGACCATATAAATCAGCATATTGTTTACGTGACATCTTAAAACTCA
Organism: Bacillus sp. FSL E2-0195; assembly: GCF_038003645.1. Taxonomy (NCBI): domain Bacteria; kingdom Bacillati; phylum Bacillota; class Bacilli; order Caryophanales; family Bacillaceae; genus Bacillus; species Bacillus sp. FSL E2-0195. Next base: position 3,515,767 of record NZ_JBBOPN010000001.1, read on the forward strand.
TGCTATCTCCCTCTTTTTTTATAAGATTCAATATCGCCATCCACTTTATTTTTAAATCCATATACTTCTTGCTTCCCTGAGTACGGAACTAATTCAATCGTTTTTTCATCCCCAGGCTCGAATCTTACCGCTGTACCCGCTGGAATATTTAAATGTTGTCCAATTGCTACACTACGATTGAACTTTAACGCCTCATTCACTTCATAAAAGTGGTAATGGGATCCAATTTGAATCGGTCTATCTCCCTGATTTAACACCTTAACTTTCGTTTCTTTTTTATTTCCATTACATACTATGTCTTCTTTCGCAAGGATATATTGCCCTGGAATCATAACATTCACTTCCTTTAATGAATTGGTTGATGAATAGTTACTAATTTTGTTCCATCAGGAAAAGTTGCCTCAACTTGAATATCTGATATCATGTCTGCAATACCATCCATAACATCTTCAGCACTTAAAATATTTTTTCCAAGCTCCATTAATTCCGCTACATTTTTACCATCTCTTGCTCCTTCCAAAATTTCATACGTAATAATAGCGATACTTTCTGGATAGTTTAACTTAAGCCCTCTCTCCTTTCGTCGATAAGCTAAATCAGCCGCAACAACTACCAGCAGTTTATCAATTTCTCTTGGAGTTAATCTCATTACAATCTTCCTTTCTAAAATATTTTAAAACTAAGAATATTCTAAAAACAAAAGATGTACTTCCAATGTCCTTTCCGTGTTTTCTCCATGTTTTTTTCTGCTAATCAAATAAAAAAAGACTAGAATTTCTAGTCTTTTTTTATTTCCCTTCATTCTTCTCTAACACATACAAGTCTTCTTCAATATTCGTTAATTTCTCACTTACAAGCTTTCTTGCATCTCCAATTGCTTGATTGTATGCAAATGGTCCAACTAATTTAATCATTTCCTCTATTAAACGTTCTGCTTGGAAACGTCCAATTTCATCTAAATCTTCTTCAACGAAAAATTGCTGAATTTGTGCTACAAGCTCTTCTTTTTTATCAGTCGGTATTTTTATGTTCATCATCATGAGTTACTCCTCTATATTTAAGATAATACTTTTCTTAACTCTACCATAGAAAAGCGATTTCCTGGACAAGTTTTTGTAACCCCTTCTAACTCCCTATGGCCGAGTATATTCCCTTTCTCTATGGCAAACTGCTTCATAAACATTTTACATAAAGAATATAATGAATTCATTTGTGCAGTAGTTGGATCATATTTATCAAAATTTCCCGTCATACATATTCCAATTGTATTACTATTATTATCTTTCGCATGTGCTCCAATATGTAAACCTCGTCCTTCGACTAAAGTTCCATCTTCTTCAATAAAATAATTGTAACCAATCCCGCTCCATCCTCTTACCTTTTGATGAAATTCGTGAGTTTTATACACATCCCAGCCATCTTCTGACGTATGGTGGATAATCAGTTTATTTACTTTTTCTAAAGGAACTAACTCATTTTGAAACGTTAAATTTGCACATTTAATTTCCATATGAACATCCTCCTCTTACAAATCGATCATAATAACTGTTTTATCATCTGGTCTTATTCTATTTTCTCCTTCTAACCTTTCAATGATTGCTACATATTCTTTTATACTATTCTTTCTTATATATGCTACAGTTTGTTCTAACGACCATTCTGGGTGAAACAATCCGTCTGAACAAATAAAAATCCCACTTACTTCAGCTACCTGTAATTCACCATATTGTAAATAATCCATAGCTTCTTTCATCCCATTTGCAACTGAATAGCCGTTTGGCATATTTGCAAGATAGCGATTGTATTTTAACTGCTCCCGAACATCTTGAAAAACGTGTTCTTCCGGGACTGGTAATCCTTTTTTACGATCCTCTTCCCTCTTCTTTTTTGCGCGTTTACTAATTCCCTTAACTGTATCTTTCGTTAATACTCTTATCGCTCCATCCTGAAGTATTGCAACGATCATACAATCACCTAATTGTGCATATTCAAGTTTATCGCCTTCTATTTGAACTGCTGCAATACATGTACACCACAGATGGTCTTTTTTTCTCGTATCAACCTTGTACTCTAGCATCTTGTTTTGCAATAATTCATTCGCTTTTGCAACTTCATCTTGTAAACTATTGATCTCTCGTAGCGAAGTAAAATGACTTGCAAATAAATGTGAAGCGATGTATGCTCCATTATGTCCTTCTTCATCACAAAATGGAACTAACGGTGTTGCTCCATCGCATACACCGTAAATCATTTTATCTTCATTACAAAAAAATGAATCCTCACACTCTTGTTTTAAAGGACTCTTCTGTTGATACGTCGTTATCTTCATATCTGTATCCCCTCCCAATTTATCAAACACTCGAACTATTTAGATTAATCTAATTTTCCAAAATAAACTGTTTTCCCAAAAAACTTTCAATTTCATATATAATCTTGAAATAATATGATTATTTAGTGAAGGACGGGAAAGAGATGGTCAGATTTCTTGGTGTTATTTTTGGTTCTATTATTATCGCAATTGCCTTTAATCTTTTCCTTATCCCCCATAAAATTTTAAGTAGTGGAATTGGCGGAATTGCTATTATTTTAGGGATTGTAACCCCTGTAAACACAGGTATTATTAACTTTGTATTGAACTTACCTATCCTTATTTTAGGATACATAGGTCTTGGAAAAAAAGTAATTTTTAACACGGTTGTTTCTGTAATTGTATTATCTGTTGCATTATACTATGTTCCAGTAAAAGTCGTAGCAACAGATCCACTTTTATCATCTGTATTTGGCGGTGTCATCGCCGGAGCTGGTATTGGTCTTGTCTTTAACTGCCATGGTTCAACTGGTGGATTTGATATTATCGGTATGTTGTTATCTCGTAAGCGAGATATTAAACTTGGTGGATTCCTTATTGCATTAAATACTGTTGTTGTTGTCATTGCAGGATTTTTCTTCACTTGGGATGTTGCCCTTACAAGCTTACTTTCAATTTATGTAACTGGTAAAGTAATTGATGCCGTTCATACGAAACATCGTAAAGTTACACTTATGATTGTAACAAATCAAGCAGAAGAAATGAAAAAAAAGCTTCTTTCAACTGTAGTACGTGGAATTACGTTACTTGATGGTGAAGGTGCTTATTCAAACGAGAAAAAACGTGTACTTATGACAGTCGTTTCACGTGAAGAATTAGCAAGTATGAAACTAACGATTTCGGAAATTGATCCTCATGCATTCGTTAATATTACGGAGACTGTTGAAGTATTAGGATTGTTTAGAAAAGTGTAAAAAACTAGGTGGACCTTCACCTAGTTTTTATTTTCCATAAATTCAATTCGATTTCCAAACGGATCTGACACGTAAAATCTGATTATATCTGGTCGCGCATGATCATCTATTACTTCAACATCTTGCTTTATTAACTCTTGTTTAAATTCATCAATTTTTAAAACATAAAAAGCTGGATGCGCTTTTTTAGCTGGATTAAAGTTTTGCTCAACTCCGATATGAATCTCTTGATTTCCACACTTAAACCAACACCCACCACGCTTCTTTAATTCCTCTGGCTTTGGAATTTCCTCCATTCCAATTTTATTACCATAAAATTCTCGCGCTTCTTCTTCACACCCTACGGGCGCAGCTACTTGTACATGATCAATTCCTTGAATATAATTTTTCATATTCCTTCCCCCTCTTCTAGTCTAATCGTATAACGAAAACACATTCATGTAACTTACAGAAAATTAATTACGCAATATAAGATTCTCTTATTACTACCTTTTATACCTTCCACTAATAATAAAAAAAAGAAAATTTATTCTGTAATTTCCATTTTTTATAGAAATAAACGTCACACCTATATTATAGTTATTAATAGATCCATCTTTTTTAGATGCTAATTGTACGGAGGAAATATTATGAGTCGTAAAAAATATTCATCTACTCAAAAAAAGCGTCATCCGAACGTATCTGGACGCCTGCGAAACCATATACAAAATCGTTCTTTAGCAGAAATGTATGCATCTCTTTTTGAACATAACCCTGATAGTATTATTTCATTGAATTTAGAAGGAGTTATTTTACATATTAACCCCTCTGCGGAAAGAATATTAGGTTATACTTCTAACGAATTAGAGCGAAAAACAATCACTTCTATTTTAGAAGCACATATTTCTGATCAAGTGCTACAATACATAAAAAATGCTGCAGCTGACAATCAAAAAGAGTATATCGTCTCTATTTATCATAAAGACGGATATTTACTAGATGTCGTAACAAAATTAGTTCCTATTTTTGTTAAAAACCGTTTAACAGGTGTATACGCCATTATGAAACCCCTTGAAAAATCAGAAAGAATTGAGAAAGTATTACAAGAGAGTGAGAAACGATTACGCACATTAATGAATTCAATGCCTGCATTTGTTATTTTTAAGGATCATGAAGGACGCTGGCTTGAAGCGAATGACTATGCGCTTTCTTGTTTCAATTTCCATAACGTTCCTTATCATGGAAAAAAAGATAATGAACTCATTCAATATAACGAAGCATACCGCGAATCTTTTTTGCATTGTGAAGAAGTCGATGAACTAACATGGCAAAAAAGACAAATTCTTCACGGAGAGGAATTTATTATACATAGAAATGATTTCGACTTAGTTTTAAGCATTTCAAAAGTCCCACTCTTCCATCCTGATGGCTCACGCAAAGGTCTTATAGTGATGGGAAGAGACGTTACCGAACTAAAAGAAACTGAAAAGTTATTACGGAAATCCGAAAAACTTGCAGTAGTAGGACAACTGACAGCCGGAATTGCCCATGAAATTAGAAACCCGCTCACTTCATTAAAAGGATTTTTAACGTTATTACATCCAGAAATAAATGAGGAAAATAAATGGTATGTGGACGTTATGTTGAGTGAGATTTCACAAATGGAATCTATAACAAGCCAATTTATGGCGATGTCTAAACCACAAGTGTTATCTATTCATACATGCAACGTACAAACATTAATTGAAGAAGTTGTAACTTTTATTTTACCAACAGCAGTTATGCATAGCGTTCATATCATCATGGATCATTTCGATTATATTTCTGACATTCAATGTGACAGTAATCAATTAAAACAAGTTTTGATTAACATATTAAAAAATGCAATCGAGGCGATGCCTGCTGGTGGTAACATATTCATTCAAACAGCTTCGTTAGAAAATGATTTTGTTTCAATACGCATTATGGATGAAGGTTGTGGGATTCCTGAAGAGCGCATGGCTCGTCTTGGCGAACCTTTTTATAGCTTGAAAGAAAAAGGAACTGGCCTTGGCTTAATGATGTGCTATAAAATCATTCAAGAGCATCACGGAAAATTATTCATTTCCAGTGAATTAAACATAGGAACAACTGTCGATATCCAATTACCGATTGCTACAGCTCAGCCTGTAACAAACTCTTAACTATGCTACATTAATATAGTAAAAGACATCTGTTATAAGTAGTCGGGTTATTGTGGAAAACATCTACACTAATACGTTAAAAAGCTCAAAGTCCCTATATGACTCTGAGCTTTATTTTTGTATACGATTTATTTTATTAAATCCACTCTTTTCCATGTTTACGAATAAACTGAATATCATTTTCATAATGTTCAAGATGCCCTTCATCTATCATCTTTTGGAAGTTCATATCGCCTTCTAGTGCTTTTCTTTTCATGTATTTACATAATCCTTCTAATCGTAGAAGTACCATCTCCAAATAATCCTCGGCGATGCCATCACTTTTATAGGACTCAAAAAACAATTTAACTCTTTGCTTTATGCGGTCTGCATGCTGTAATGAATTATAATAAACCGCCGCACCTGTTTCCTTATAATAAACTCTACTTAATGGGACACAAGTGTAAAGAGTATAGGCTATGTCCCAAAGTCTTGGTCCAGGACCAGCAACATCAAAATCAATAATACCTACTGGTTTTTCGTTATTAAAAATAATGTTGTATATTGCAAAATCATTGTGGCATACAACCTCTATTTTATTTGGAGTATTATCCATCGGTTTCCAATCATCTGATAACGGGAAATCACTCACAGCATCATGATAAAGACGGAGCATCTTCGCTATTTCTTTTAAAACATCATTAGACCACATGTACTCTTTTAAAGGGTAATTACCAGCTTCTCCTTCAATAAATGATAATATCTCTCTATCTTTATCATCAATACCTAAAAACTTTGGTGCATAACTAAAACCTTTGTTTTCCAAATGGTTTAATAGCTTATGAATTCGGGTACTGCCTTTCTTTAATTCTCGTCGAACAGTATCTTCCGAACGATATACGTTTGAGACATTCCCTCCCGTTAGCATTTCTTCATTTTCGTAGTTTGACATTTAATAGTCCCCCTCCATTATTCTATATTTTCTTTATATTTTAACATAACTTTCCTATTCTCTTTTAACCCCTTAAATTACAACAAAAAAATCGAGTATAAAATCTTTATGATTTTACACTCGATTTAGTCTACTATTTATGCATGTGAAAATATTTTTTCATACCATTCTGTTGCCTTCTCTACTTCATTCATCGTTAATTGATGTCCTCTATTTTCCCAATGCATTGTTACATTAGCATCTACATTTTCTAATAGCATCTTCAATTCCTCTGACTCAGAAGGTGAACAAATTGGATCATTTGTTCCAGCAGCGATAAATACGAATTTCTCTGCTAAATTAGGTAATTGTATTCCTCTTCTAGGCACCATTGGGTGATGAAGGACTGCACCTTTTAATGCATTTTCGTAATGGAATAATAAGCTCGCCGCAATATTTGCTCCATTTGAATACCCAACAGCTACGATATTATCTCTATCAAATTCATATGTTTTTGCTGCTTCATTTAAAAATTCATTTAATTCCTTCGTACGGAAAACAAGATCCTCTTCATCAAAAATACCTTCTGCTAATCGGCGGAAGAAACGAGGCATCCCATTTTCTAATACATTTCCACGAACACTTAATACAGAAGCTTCCCGATCAATTCTTTCTGCAAGCGGTAATAAATCTAATTCATTTCCTCCTGTACCATGAAGCAATAACAACACTGGTTTTGACGTATCTTTTCCTTTTTGAAAAACATGTTTCATCATATTCCTTTTCCCCTTTCAATCACTTTAATCTAGATTTCTCACTTCAAATGGTAAGAGTGTCTGTTCAATTTGTTTTCTATGTTGTTCATATCGATCCGGTAATTTTAACTCCTCACCCATCGTCTCTAAAGATTCGTCATGGGCAAAACCAGGAGGGTCTGTTGCAATTTCAAATAAGATTTCGCCGTGTTCTCTAAAATAAATTGCGTTAAAATAGTTTCGGTCTTGTACAGGGGTTACACCATATCCAAAGCGAGACACATGCTCTTTCCAGTCTAATTGATCAGCATCATCACTCGCTCTCCAAGCAATATGATGAACTGTACCAACACCCATTTGCCCACGTCCAATTGTTGATAATCTCAAATCGATAATATTTCCAATATCAGCAGAAGAACGGAACCGCATAAACTCTCCCTCTTCTCCTACTTTCTCAAGACCCATAACATGCTCTAACAATTCAGCAGTTTTTTGAGGTTGTGCAGATAAAAGAACAGCACCGCCAAATCCTTTAATTGCTACTTCTGGCGTAACTTCCCCAAAAGTCCAATTATTTAATTCGCCCTCTTCTCTTTCAACTAATTCTATATGCAAACCATGTGGATCATCAAATTCTATATACTGTTCTCCAAACCGAGTCATTTTTGTATACGGTACGTCGAATTTTTCTAATCTATTTTCCCAAAACTCCATTGTACCTTTTGGTACGGCATAAGACGTAATGCCTACTTGACCGTCCCCAATAATACCTTGACGAGCACCTGCCCATGGAAAAAACGTAATAATTGTTCCAGGCTTTCCTCCTGTATTACCAAAATAAAGATGATACGTACCTGGATCATCAAAATTCACTGTTTGTTTTACTAAACGCAATCCTAATACACCTGCATAAAAATCTACATTTTCTTGTGGGTGACCTACGATTGCTGTAATGTGATGAATTCCCATCGTTTTCTTTTCCACTTTCTCCACCCCTTTTTTTATTTCATTACAAAAAACGTTTATTCGCTAAAATTCATTATTCATTTTGTCCATATGATAAAGTTCAATCCGCAATACTATCTTTTACAAAATTGAGGTATCTCTCTAAAAAACTAACACATTTCATTTAGTTCAAAAATTATCTCGAATTCGAGATAATTCACAAAAAAAACTACAGTTCTTATGATTATATTTTAAATATTGATTTTATGATTTTGACTATCCTTCAAAAAATATCTTGAATTCGAGATTTATTATAGTCTAATTAGTTTTTATTGTCAATGCAGATATCGTTTCATTTTTTCATCAAAAACAATATTCTGACAACTCATCTCCATCAAATAATTTGTTTGAAAAAGAGCAACCGAAAAACGGGAACATCCATGTAATAAATTTCTACTTTTCCCATAACCAAAAAAGCCATACAAATGTATGACTTTTTTGATTATTTTTTGTTCAGCTACATATTCACTTCCCAATTACGGAAGGAAACAATTCCGAAAGTGGAACTACTTTCCCCATCTCATCTTTAAACACAATATGCTCTCTCGTTAAATGGCGCGGGCTCTTTACCCCTGCTGCTGCCGCTAATGAAAACAAACTATATCTCATACTAATAACATAGTTCATTACTCGCCATTTTTTCTCATACGGATCTAATGCTTTTTGGTAGTGTGGATTCGTGGTTGCAACCCCAGATGGGCATTGCCCTGAATTACATTGAAGTGCCATAATACAACCGCTTGCCATCATAAATCCGCGTGCTGAATTTACGGCATCTGCACCGATAGCTAAAGCAATCGCCACTTTATCTGGCGTGATTAATTTCCCGGAGGCAAACACCTTTAATTTATCCCTGACACCGTAATGATTTGCTGTATCAATAAATGTAAGTAATGCCGGTATAAGCGGCAGCCCCATACTATCTGCCATCGATTTATATGTTGCCCCTGATCCACCTTCTGAACCGTCGATTGTAATAAAATCTGGATAGATGTTTAATTCTTTCATTGCTTTTAATAAATCTTCCAAAGGCTTCTGTTGACCAATTACAATTTTCATGCCCACTGGTTTACCACCGTTTTCTTGTAAATCTTGAATAAAATATAAAGCCTCTGCGGCACTACTAATAAATGAAAAACGATTTGGCGAATTAATCGTTTCTCCTTCTCGTACTTTCCGAACGGAAGCGATTTTCTCATTTACCTTCTGTCCTTCTAAATGACCACCACGTATTTTTGCTCCTTGCCCAAATTTCAATTCAAACGCTTTAATATTACTTTCTTTCGCCTTCTCCATAAATTCCTTCATCGAAAAATTCCCGTCCTCGTCACGGTATCCAAATAATCCCGGACCAATTTGGGCAACGATATTTGCACCCGTATGTAAATGTTCTGGAATGACGCCCCCTTCCCCAGTATTAATCCACGAACCACCTGCCATTTTTGCACCAAACCCAGCTGATAAAATATAATTTTCTCCAATCGCACCGTAAGATGTCGCTGACGCTCCAAACATCCCATACAGTTTCCATGGATATTTACGATTTTCGCCCACTATAATTGCATCTTCTTCTTCATACAACCAAAGGTTTGTTGTATCCGCTGTCAATTTTTCTCTTCTTGAAAATAACCCTTCTTTATGAATCATATATTTTTTCCCCTCACGTTCTTGCGTGAGATTCACACTTAATTCATCTGTTAATGTGGGGAATAATGTATTAGCAATATAATAGCCAGATTCCTCAAAATCTCGTTTTGATCCAAAACCAAGTATTTCAGAACGGTATTTTGCTAGAAACATAACACTTTGAAAATCGTAGCGCGAAAAGGGCTTTCCGTCAGTATCATGATCAAACCAATATTGCCGAAATTCCGGGCCTATTTTTTCGAGTAAATAGCGCATTCTACCTAAGTATGGATGCAGTTTTAATATAGAATGATGCGTCCGTTTTTTAATAAAAAATGTAATGATAAAAAAGACAATTAAAAGTAGCATCAAAAAGAGCAATATACTAATAATAATGAGTAGCGCTTCACTCATTCCGCTTCCCCCTATATATGAAATTCCATAATAAAAAGAGAACACTCCATGTGTTCTCTTTTTATCCTTATTCACACTAACGTAGCAAGATGCTCTTTCGCGTCATATTCAACCAAACTTTCAGCATTTTTAATTCGCTGAACAAAATCTGGATTAGCGATTAATGGTCTTCCGAACGCCGCTACATCAATTGTTCCTTCTTGCAGTGCTTCTTCTGCCTCTTTCGGATTCAAATTACCTACTCCTACGATAGTACTATCCCAATACTTTCTTACTAATTGATGAAAATTCTTGCCGTCAGCAATAACTTGCGTATAATTCATCGTTGAAGGGTGAATCATCGTTAATCCAACTTCTTTAAACATATTTACAAACGTTTCAATTGCAAGTTCAGGATGTTCCCACATATAAGTAGGATTATCACCTTTAAAGGCAGAGAAGCGAAGAAGCGTTTTATCAGCTCCAACTGCTTCAATTACAGCCTGAACAACTTCTTTCATAAACGTTAACCTTTGTTTTAAGTCACCGCCGTATTTATCAATACGCTTATTCGCAAATTCATAAGTAAATTGGTCAATTAAATATCCGTGTGCACCGTGAATTTCTACACCATCAAATCCAGCTTCTATCGCATTCTTTGCGGCTTGTGCATATTGACCGATAACTTCTTTTATTTCTTCTATTGTCATTGCTTCTGGTGTATCAAACGGTTTACGAAAACGCGGAACATTCCCCTCCGCAGCAATAGCAGAAGGTGCTTGCGGCATTTGATCACCAATTATTTCGTGATGACTCATACGTCCAACATGCCATATTTGAGCAATAATCGTTCCGCCTTCTTTATGTACTGCCTCTGTAACAGGTTTCCAAGAATCGACTTGCGCTTGTGTATAAATACCTGGTACTCCTGGATTCCCTTTTGCTCTCGGGCTAATGACAATTCCTTCTGTAATAATTAGTCCAATCCCATCAGCAGCACGTTTTCGGTAATATTCGACTACGTCAGCACCAACGACTCCAGTCTCATTATTTGCAAAACATCTCGTCATCGGTGCCATCGCTATGCGATTACGAAGAGACCAAGATCCAATTTGAATCGGATGAAATAACTTCGTTTCTTCAATATTTTCAAAAGACCCCCAAGCGTTTATATTTGTTCCTTCATAAATACTTGCCGCTTTATTATTCGAACTTGTCATTTTTCTTCCCCCTAAAAAAATCTAACTATAATCGCATCATACTTACTTTTAGATAGTAACGTCAATTTATACGCTCTTACGTAGGAATATTCGTATAATAAAACTAACCGTTTTTAACTTTAAGGGTTCTGAAATTCAAGAATCTACTGTTTATTCTAATGTCCAGTAAGTGGATGAGGAAAATACTTATTAAGTGGATGTTTTCTTTTTTTCTAGTTTTATTACTATAGAATATATTGGTAATTAATTATTTAACTATTTACTAACCAAAAAGAACCTGTTTCCAATGTACTATGTTCAAACTTACACTAACGAGGTTTCAATAATTCATTTGTTTTTTAATTATACCAACGAAATTTTAGGAACTAATAAAAGACTCCTAGATAGTTGAAAGTATTTTTTCTTATTTAACTTTTAGAAAGAAGGATAACATTGAAAACAAAAGCTATCGTTTCTACACCTGAAAAAAATTTTAATATGCAAGAAGTATACTTAGACGAGATTAAAGACGATGAAGTATTAGTAAAAATTATCGCTTCGGGTATATGTCATACAGATGCAACAGTTTTAGACGGTACAATGCCAACACCAAAACCAGTTGTTTTAGGACATGAAGGTTCTGGTATCGTGGAAAAAGTGGGAAGTAATGTAACATCGGTTAAACCTGGTGACCATGTTGTACTTGGATTTTCTTACTGTGGTCATTGTGAAAATTGCTTAGATGGTAATGCTGCCGCTTGCGAAAATATGATTGAATTAAACTTCTCTGGAAAAAACAAACGCCATGTAACACCTATACACGATCTTAACAATAATGACATTTCTCAATTCTTCGGCCAATCTTCATTCGCATACCATGCCGTTGTTAATGAGAATAATGCTGTAAAAGTACCAAAAGATGTTGATATACGTTTATTAGGACCACTTGGTTGTGGAATTATGACTGGTAGCGGTACGATCCTAAATTCATTACAGCCAAAACCAGGTAGTAGCCTAGTTGTATTTGGAACCGGTGCTGTTGGCCTTAGTGGCTTAATGGCAGCTAAAATTGCTGGATGTACTACAATTATTGCCATTGATATTCATGATAGTCGTTTAGAATTAGCGAAGGAATTAGGGGCTACACACACGATTAATAGCTTAAACGAAGATCCAGTTGCCAAAATTAAAGAAATTACAAACGGTGGAGCTAATTACTCATTTGAAACAACTGGCGTAAATATTGTTACACTGCAATCCATTCAATGCTTACGAGTAAAAGGTACAATGGCAACTGTTGCTGTTGGTAAAAAGGATTTAACTTTAAACGTAACAAATGAAATTGTCGTAAAAGCTATTACAATTAAAGGGGTAGTTGAAGGTGATGCAGTACCACAACTATTCATTCCAAAATTAATTAATTTCTATCAAAAAGGACTATTCCCATTCGATAAGTTTGTACAATTCTATTCTTTTGAAGAAATTGCTCAAGCATTTGAAGATTCTAAAACAGGAAAAACGATTAAACCTATTATCGTAATGGAGTAACATTTGTTTACTTTTTCCCGATAACTAACAAAACAAAAATATCCTGAAATGGAATAAATAAAATTAAAAAGGTTTCCTAAGTAGGAAACCTTTTTTAGTTGACCATATAAGGCTAACAATTCGTTTATCTCTTTTAAATAAAGAAAATAAACAATTATTATCTCCTCACATATGGAAAATCTCTTAACAATAGAAGTGGGAGTGGTTCAGTATTCTTCTAAAAATAATAACTTATATACCTAAAACAATGAAAGCCCTACCTCTCTTTCATCCTTACGGCTCCTCGTCCGTGCCAGTGTGAATCAGGATTGCAAAAATCAAGTAACTATTTTATCGAGTTATTTAATTAAACTTCGAACATTCGTAAAAGAAATTAAAAAATAAAAATGGATTAAATTGTAGTAATAACAAAAGAGGTTAATGCTCTAAAAGTGGTTTGAAAGAGTTGAATGTCTTTGAAATGATTGATTTTCTATAATTATATTCCCAAAAAATTCAAGATCTTTTTTGGGATGTAATACATTATCTACAATGAATCTTAACAAAAGCTTTTTATTTGATTTTCTGTGATACCTTCAATTAATCCCAGCTCACTAATCAAAAATTCATGTGCGTTATCTAACATTTTCTTTTCGCTTGCATTAAGTGCTTTTTCTTTCTGCATACGTAATAAATCACGTACAACTTCAGCACCTTCTTGTATTTTACCCGTTTTTATTTTATCAGTGTTCAATTTATACCTTTGTTTCCACGTAAGTAATCTATCTGATTCCCCATGCTGAAAAATATCTATTATGTTTGTTAATGCCTTTATATCTGTAACTGGTCGTATATTTGAACTCAATATTTTCCCCATAGGAATCATTACTTCCATATTACTAGCCGACATTTTTATAACATAATACTGTCTTTTTTCTCCTGAGATTTCCTTTTCTTCTATGGCTTTAATTATACCTGCTCCGTGCATTGGATAAACGATGTTATCGCCAATTTGAAACAAATAATCCACCTCCATATATGGTAACCTTCTCAATCTTAACACACATTTATTTTTTTAGCAAAATTTTTATAATATCACAAAATTATTTTCTATGTCAATTTATTTACACATAAAAATTCAGGCTGTACAGAAACACTAAAAAACCCGCGATTTTGTTACATTTCTACACCCATTTTCTCCAATTTTATATACCTTGTAAAACAAAAAAAACACATCACTACATATAAGTAGCGATGTATTTTTATATAATGACAAAAACGGTTGCTTCAAAACTTCACACACGATCCTTCGCTTATATACTAACCTGTTTACTAATCGTTTCTCGCGCTAAAAGAAAACTCATAATCACTTGCGCAGCTACTCTACTCGTCATATCCCTAAAATCAAGAGTTGGATCAATCTCTACTATATCCATCCCTTGAACGAGTGGCTCTTTACCAAGGAATTCAATTGCATCAAGTAAAGTTGTACTATCCATCCCACCAGGGCCAATTGCTGGACAGCCCGGCGCAAACGCTTGGTCTAGTACGTCCATATCAAGAGAAATATAAATAGAAGTCACATCTTGTTTTCTTAATACTTCAATACTTTCTGAAATAAGATCTTTTATTTTTCGCTCTCTTACATCTTTCATTGTATACACTGTCACGCCATGCTCTTTTGCATATTCATGGTACGCTCGTGCATTTGAAAAATTACGAATCCCAATTTGAACGAGCTGTTTTCCTGTAATCACATCATTTTCTAGCAAACTACGGAACGGTGTACCATTTGATGGACCACCATCATCTAAATTACGTAAATCATGATGGGCATCAAATTGAATAATACCGACCTTCCCTTTACTATTTGCAAAACCAGTTATACTCGGAAAACTAATCGAGTGGTCACCACCAAGAACGATTGGTATCATTTTCGGATTTAATTTCGTCAAGTGACCAACTGTTTTCGCAATTCGGTTATGACTCTCTTTTATATCTGTCACATGCATCGTAATATCACCACAATCATGAAGAACACTTTCTTTCATATCGTGTTCTTCTGTAATTGCGTACGTGCTATATGCATCCAACATTGAACGAATTGTTTTTGGTGCAAAACATGCTCCTGAATGACTAATAGATGGTTTAGAAAGGGGCGCTCCAATTAAGGCAGCACCGAATATTTCCACACCTTCCTCCCAATTTTTAATCATTTCGCTCCACTTCGTCACTTCACGATCGATAAACTTTGCATTTTTCTTTAAATAGTGGCCGTGCTCCACGATTGTTCACCTCTTGTATATGCGATATTCCCATTCTTCCATACTGTATTTACATGACTTACGCCGTAATGGTACGGTACGTAAGCGTAATTATAAGCATCCCATAAAACTAAATCCGCCTTACGACCAACTCTAATTTTCCCAGCTACATCGCCTCGATTAATGGCATAAGATGAGTTCACTGTTACCGCATTCCAAACTTCTTCTGGTGTCATTTTCAGTT
This sequence comes from Bacillus sp. FSL E2-0195, assembly GCF_038003645.1. NCBI lineage: Bacteria > Bacillati > Bacillota > Bacilli > Caryophanales > Bacillaceae > Bacillus > Bacillus sp. FSL E2-0195. Next base: position 3,531,134 of record NZ_JBBOPN010000001.1, read on the forward strand.
TCAGCATCGCAATGCTCATAATAAGCTGAATGTTTTCAGTTGGACAGCTACCTGGGTTAAAGTCTGTAGCTAAAGCAACTGCAACACCTTCATCAATCATTTTGCGGCCGCGTGCGAAGCTTTCTTTATTTAAATAGAAAGTTGTTCCTGGTAATAAAGTTGCTACTGTATTAGAATTCGCAAGCATTTCAATTCCTTTATCAGAAGCGCCAACTAAATGGTCCGCTGATGCTGCACCAATTTCAGCCGCTGCTTCCGCACCACCAAGAGGGTCGATTTCATCTGCATGAATTTTCACATCAAAGCCAAGCTCTTTCGCTTTTAATAAAAATTCTTTTGATTCTTCTACAGAGAACACACCTGTTTCACAGAAAATATCAACGAACTCAGCTAATTGCTTCTCTTTCATTTCTGGCAATAGATCTAGCATCCATTGTAAAAATTCTTTCGATTTTCCTTTGTACTCTTTCGGAACTGCATGAGCACCTAAAAATGTTGAAACTAAATCGATTGGATGCTCTTTTTGTAATTGTGCAGTTGCCTCTAATTGTTTCCATTCTGTCTCATCATCCAATCCGTAACCACTCTTCGCTTCTACAGTTGTAACTCCGAAAGATAGCATACGGTCTAAATGGAATTTAGCTTTTTGAACAAGTTCTTCTTTCGACGCTTGTTTCGTTGCATTTACAGTTGAAAGAATACCTCCACCTTGTTCTAAAATTTCCAAGTACGGAACTCCTTGTAGTTTTAGCGCGATTTCATTTTCACGAGATCCACCAAATACAAGATGAGTATGCGGATCAACAAGACCAGGAGAAACCATTTTCCCACCGCAATCAATAACCTCTTTCGCTTGTAATCCTTTAGCTTCTTCCGCTGTTCCAACGAAAGTAATTACACCATTTTCAATTCCAACCGCACCGTTTTCAATAACAGGAAGCGTATTCATCGCTTCCCGTCTTAACAAGCCATCTTCTTGATCCATTGTTAGTAATTGACCGATATTTATTAGTAAAGTGTCCAGCATGTTTCTTCCTCCTTATTTCATCATTGGAATGTTAACGCCTTTTTCTTTCGCAGTTTGAACCGCTAAGTCATAGCCTGCATCAACGTGACGAACAACACCCATACCAGGGTCAGAAGTTAATACGCGTTCAATACGTTTTGCCGCTGCTTCTGTTCCATCTGCAACGATAACCATTCCAGCGTGAAGTGAATAACCCATACCAACGCCACCACCGTGATGAACAGACACCCAGCTTGCACCGTTTACACTGTTAATTAATGCATTTAAAATTGGCCAGTCTGCTACTGCATCACTACCGTCTTTCATAGATTCTGTTTCACGGTTTGGAGATGCTACTGATCCACAATCTAAATGGTCACGGCCGATAACGATCGGTGCTGATAATTCACCATTAGCCACCATTTCATTAATAATGCGGCCAAATTTCGCACGCTCGCCATAACCAAGCCAACAAATACGTGATGGAAGACCTTGGAACTCAACTTGCTGACGTGCCATACGAATCCAATTACATAAATGCTCATTATCCGCGAACTCGCGTAAAATAACTTCGTCTGTTTTATAAATATCTTCTGGATCACCAGAAAGTGCTACCCAGCGGAATGGTCCTTTTCCTTCACAGAATAATGGACGGATAAATGCTGGAACGAATCCCGGGAAATCGAAAGCATTTTTTAATCCTTCATCGAAAGCAACTTGGCGAATGTTATTTCCGTAATCAAATGTAATCGCGCCTTTTTCTTGCATTGCAAGCATTGCTTCTACATGTTTTTTCATACTTTCTTTTGATAATTGTACGTAACGTTCTGGATCTTCTTCACGAAGCTTCGCTGCTTCTTCTACTGTGTAACCTACTGGAATATAACCGTTTAATGGATCATGGGCAGAAGTTTGATCCGTAACTAAGTCAGGGATAATATTACGGTTTACTAACTCAGGTAAAATTTCTGCTGCATTACCTAATAATCCAATTGAAATAGGCTCTTTCTTCTCTTTATATTCGTTTGCAATAGCCAATGCTTCTTCTAATGATTCTGTATACTTATCACAATATCTCTTTTCAATACGACGATCGATACTACGCTTATCTACATCAATAGCAATTACAACACCGCCGTTCATCGTTACAGCAAGCGGTTGTGCGCCACCCATGCCACCTAAACCAGCAGTAATCGTTACAGTACCTTTTAATGAACCATCGAAATGTTGACGTGCCGCTTCACCAAATGTTTCATATGTTCCTTGTAAAATCCCTTGTGTCCCAATGTAAATCCAGCTACCCGCTGTCATTTGTCCGTACATCATAAGACCTTTTTTCTCTAGTTCACGGAAGTGATCCCAGTTCGCCCACTTCGGTACTAAGTTTGAGTTCGCTAAAAGAACGCGAGGCGCATCTTCATGTGATTTAAAAATTGCTACCGGTTTTCCTGATTGAACAAGTAACGTTTCATCGTTTTCTAACGTTTTTAATGAATCAACAATTGCATGGTAGCTTTCCCAATTACGAGCTGCACGGCCAATTCCGCCATATACAACTAATTCTTCTGGTTTTTCAGCTACTTCAGGATCTAAATTGTTCATTAACATTCGAAGTGCAGCTTCTTGAACCCATCCTTTCGTTTGTAACTCAGTACCTCTTGCCGCACGAATTGTTTGTTGTACTTTTTCCATTTCAATCTCTCCCTTTTCTCGTTTTATAGTGCTGCATTTACATCCAATCTTTCCTTTATTGAATAATTCGTTTTTAACCAATGCGCGATATTTTCAATATCCGTTGAGAATATACGGTCATTTGTAATAGAAGGCACTTGCTGACGACCTTGATGATAGAACGTTTTTGTAACTGTACTCATGTTTTCAATTCCGCGATATTCTGCTGCTTGCATCGCACAGATCATCTCAATTGCAAGAACACGTCTTGCATTTTGAATAATTTGATGCGCATGACGTGAAGCGATTGTTCCCATACTTACGTGATCTTCTTGGTTAGCTGAAGACGGAATTGAATCTACACTCGCTGGATGAGCTAACGTTTTATTTTCTGAAACGAGTGAAGCCGCTGCATATTGCATAATCATGGCACCTGATTGAAGTCCTGGTTCTGGACTTAAAAATGGTGGTAAGTCATTTAATTGCGGATTTACTAGGCGTTCAATACGGCGCTCTGAAATATTTGCAAGCTCCGCCATCCCTACTTTTAAGAAGTCCATTGCAAATGCAATTGGTTGTCCGTGGAAATTACCACCAGAGATTACTTTTTCACCGCCATCAAAAATAAGTGGATTATCTGTTGCTGCATTCATTTCAATTTCTAATTTTTCTTTCACATAATTTAAAACTTGCCAAGAAGCACCGTGAACTTGCGGGATACAACGAAGTGAATATGCATCTTGTACACGAAGTTCCCCTTGTTTTGTCACAAGTTTACTATCATGAAGAATATCACGAATTCTGCTTGCCACTTCGACTTGCTCTTTATAACCACGCGCTTTATGAACATTTTCATCGAATGCATCAATAATGCCGCGTAATCCTTCCATTGTCATCGATGCAATTAATTCTGATTGATAAGCACTTGCTTCAGCTTCTATATAAGAAAGAACCCCTTGCGCTGTCATTGCCTGCGTACCATTGATTAACGCAAGACCTTCTTTTGCTTCAAGTTCAATAGGTTCAAGTCCTTCTTCTGTAAGAGCAACCATCGCATGAACTCGTTTTCCTTTGTAGAACACTTCACCTTCACCTAATAAAACGAGAGCAAGATGAGATAAAGGTGCTAAATCACCGCTCGCTCCTAGTGATCCTTGTTGCGGAACGACTGGATGAATTTTACGATTTACAAACTCAAGAAGCATGTTTACAACAAGTGGTCTAACACCCGATACTCCTTTTAACATCGTATTAGCTCGTAAAATCAACATACCGCGTGATACTTCTTCAGGGAATGGATCGCCTATTCCGCACGCATGTGACTGAATTAAGTTGTGTTGAAGTGCTTTTACATCATCTTTTTGAATAAGTACATCACTAAACTTTCCAAATCCAGTTGTAATACCGTAAACGACTTTTCCGTCCTCTACAATTTTCTCGACAACTTCGCGGCACTCTGCCACTTTTTGCATACTAGTTGGGCAAGCTGTTACACCTTCACCTTCAAGTAACAACCTCTTCATTTCTTCAACTGTCAATGTGTGTCCTGTTAACGTAATCATTCTTTTTCCTCCTTATAAAGGCAAAAGGGGACCTTATCTTTTTAAGACAGACTTCTGTCCTAAAAAATAAGGCCCCCTTCTAACTAATAGACTATGGGCAAATCATATGTGATTAATTCCTAAACCAATCGCCTCATGCTCAGATCCTTTTACAGGTGCACCAATCGTTCCATAAAGTGCAACAGCAACCCATTCGCCTTCTTTTTTTCCGTCGTATGGTGTACCGCGCACAATCGCAAAGCGAAGTCCTACTGTACGAAGAACGTCTGCTAACTGAATTTGACCTCTCGTCACTCCGTACAAAGCTTCCATAATTGCATGATAAAGTGCATGTGTTTCTCTGTAAACATCTGTTTCAATAACTCGGTTGCTCTTAGCCGCTGTTTCCATTGCTGCTACTACTTTTTGCGAATTCATAGAACCAACTTTCCCAGTACAATATTTCCAACCTTTCGGAATAGATAATACGGGACTTTCATTCTCATCCGCAAGTGCCAACAGCATGGCCATACGACCAATTCGATGTGTTCCTTGAAGAAGCATGTGACTCTCTCATTTCTTTTGAATTATTTGAATATTACTTAATTTAAGAATATATGAAAACGGTTAAATCGTCAATAGTTTAAAATATTATTCAAGCAATTTTTTATCCCTCTCATACTTGTACTTGTGTACACAATTTATTTACAGATTTTTTTCAGACGTGCTATAGTCTCACTAACAGATGCAAAGGGGCGAAATTTCAGTGGCGAAGCGAAAAGATATTCATTTTCGAATTGAAGAAAAATTACTTACAAGGTTTGAAGACGCACTCCATTACGAAGGTTTAAATAAAACAGATGTATTAACACATGCGATTCAGCAATTTTGCATAAAGGTGGAATGTGAAAAAATGAATGATGTAAAACGCCAATACAACGTAAGTAACCATTTACAAACACGTATCGATACGCATAAACATTACGAAGAAAAACAAGTGAATGTAGATGAAGTCGTCATTGAACATTTACAACTCCAAGGGGAAGAAAAAATATTAGAGGTCGGGTGTGCTAACGGAAAATTTCTTTCCCTTTTGCAAACTAATGGTCATAAAGGACATCTAACTGGTTTTGATCAATCCGAAACTATGCTTTCTGAAGCTGCTATAACGAATAATATGATTGAATGGAAACTCGGTGACGCTAGTAAACTTCCTTTCGAAGCTAATTGTTATGACCTGCTAATCGCAAGGCATATGTTATACCACATGAAAGATGTCGAAAAAACTATTCAAGGATTCCATAAGATAATTCGTCCTGGCGGCGCCCTTTTAGCTACAACAAATTCTAAAGTTTCATTACCTCGTATAGATGAAATGTGTAACAAAATGTTAGTCACATTTGATTTACCAAAAACATCACCGTCAGTAGCTCCATTTTGTTTAGAAAATGGTAAAGATCTATTACACTCTGTTTTTTCAACTGTTGAAGAAACAATTATTCATAATGCACTTGTTTTTCATCATGCCACTCCAATCGTTAACTATATTTCTAGCATGTTCCCGTCGTTGAATATACCTGATAATATGTCCCTTCACACCGAAATGAAGGAATGGCTAAAAGAAGAAATAGAAAATGATTTATCATTTCATAACGGTATATGGCGCGATCCGAAAACGTTAGTGATTTATCGATGTAAAAAAGAAAAGAGCTAGCATCGCTAGCTTTTACACGTTTTCCGGTAAAAGATTCTCCATCATTATATTGCCCTTTCCACTATAAAAATTTGTATTATGTTCATTCACTACTCCAAAATAGGAGGCAATCGCTAGTCCAAATGGCACAAATGCATGTCCTTGTGCTGTAATAATATTTGCGTGCTGTACAACTTCTGTATACACAAAATTTTCTACTGGAAAACAATCTAATTTTTGATAATCTATGGTCACTGTATAAGAGATTTCTTTTAGTAAACCTGCCCTTGCTAACGCATACGGTCCAGCACAAATCGCTGCCACTAATTTTCCTTGCTCAGAAAATTGACGAATAACTGAAAAAAGCAGTTTCGCCTCTTTCATATGTATTTCATCTCCGCCCGGAATGATAATCCCCTCATATTCTTCTACACGCACTTCACTTAATTCTATATGCGGCTGTACTTGTAAGCCTGTTTCACTTATAATCATTTCTTTTGTTAAACCCGCTGTAATGATTTCATATTTCTTTTTCAGCAATGCTGTTGCTACCGTTATTTCAAACTCTGCAAATGTCGGGTATATGAATAATAATATTTTTTTCATAGCCTTTTCTCCCTTAGCCACCCTATAAAATATGCCTCTAATTCGTCCACTGATAATATATTAGTGTCCACATAAGTTACGGGAAATTGTTTATACCATTCTTTTTCAACTTCTACTAATTTAAATTGTTCCTCAAATGTACTTCGATTTCTTGTCCTATCATTATTTCTCCTATCATACAAACTCTCTTTCGAAACATCTAAATAAAAAATTGCATCCGAACGGCATTCTCTTAATTTATACAATTCATCTTTTAATTCTGTTTCTATACCCCAATCTTTCCCTATCATCTTCGGATAAAAGAGTGTATAAAATTCAATATCTTCTGGTCCACGATCAAAAATCACGACTGAGCTTTTCACATTTTGAAACTCTTTTATTTTTGCTTCAATAAACATTTTTTGATTTGTAATAAACCCCTCTTTTGAGTTCATATCTAAATGTAATTCTTTTCTTTTTTCTACAATTGGATATGGATTTTCGTATATAATTGAAAGCTCATATTGCTCTAACCTTTTTGCCAATGTTGTTTTCCCACTTGCCATCGGTCCTTGGAGTGAAATTACGTATGTCATCCCTCTCATTCCCTTGTACTGTATTACATAAATAATAAACAGAATTTTGAAAACTATCAACAAGATATATATCATCTTGTTTCTTATTCTTATCTAACTTATAATAAAAAATAGAGATTATGACGGACGCAAAATAATGTAAGCTTGGAAATCCAAGCTTACATTATTTTTTGCTTTCCCTTTTCTTATAAAAAGAGTATACTAGATTAGAACGTATGTTCTTAATAATTACATACAGTAAGGAGATAGAACAATGGTATACGACACAAAAGCAATTTCTTGGAATGCATCTTTAAAACAACTTCAACGCCGCTATACAAACAAACAAGTTGACCGAAAAGAATTTGAAGATATTGAACTGATGGAATTCTTCCGCGATAACGACTACATTCCTTTACCTACACATATAAGCGGCCTATCAACAACACGTTTTACTTCTTACTCTATTTTCACAACTGAAGATAAAGATCGTAAAGTTGGCACACTCATCATTGAATATGTAGAAAATGACAATGATATTTTATGTGTTGAACAACTATACTTCGTTTAAATCACAACGCTTGGTCAAAATGATCAAGCGTTCTTGCTTTCTATGAATCTCATTGCTTATAATATAAATAAAATACAAAATATTGCTTTCGTTAAAGGAGGGCATACAATTGCTTGAAGGATGGTTTAGTTGGTTTATAGTCGTTTGGACTGTTGTATTATTAGGGCTTATGTCCATTGGTGGATATTTCATGTTCAGAAAATTCCTAAAACGGTTGCCAAAAGAAGACGGTATGTCCATTTTGGATTGGGAAGATCACTATATTAATAAAACAAGACACTTATGGGCTGACGAACAAAAACAATTGTTAGAAGAACTAGTAAGTCCCGTTCCGGAATTATTTCGCGATGTTGCTAAGTCAAAAATTGCCGGTAAAATTGGGGAACTTGCAATAAAGGAAAACGCTCCAAAAATTACACAAGATTTAATCATACAAGGATATATCGTTGCCACACCGAAGCGCGATCATAAATTTTTAATTAAGAAACTACAAGAAAAAGAGATTGATTATTCTAACTATAAAGCTTTACTTGCAAAGTAAGCCCATTATTCCTTATAAAAAAGATTGCTATTTTATAGCAATCTTTTTTATAAGCTCAACTTACAGTTACTGATTTTGTAGCAATTAATCTCGCTTTCGCTAAATCTATCTGTAACCCTACAGCACTCGTATAAATCGTATCACCAGTACCTGTAATATTTACAGAGGTATATGTTGTATTCGCAGCAATTCATCCTGTTGCATTTATATTTGCAATATTAGATTCGGCTCAAGACACTTAAGCTAAGCGAAATTTCGTCATTAACATTCCACTTTCATGTTGTATCAGTACCATCAAGTGGAGTAATTGTTAATGAAGGAACGTCTCCTATACGATCCAACCTAATCTAACTTAGCCACCAATTACCGGTGATAAAACTTCAAACCAAATAGTATTCCTTATATCGGTCCATTCATAACGTCAAACTTAAATTGCTTCTTCGATGGTCGACAATTTATACATCACAACTAGAATTGAGGAAGTTACCTTTCAGTGATTAACAAAAAACAACGTCTAATCAGACGTTGTTTCTTTATACATATAACACTCTTTACGTTAACTTCATATCTTTTTCATTATAAAAACCGTCTTCTTTTTCCATTTCCTTCTGTAATTTCGTAAAGGAACGGTACATTGCAATTCTCCATGACACAATCATCGCGAACGCCAGTAAGAAGAACATGCCACTAAGTTGTCCTAAATCAAGAGATTGGCTTAAGTATGTTTTAAATACAATCCGCACGACAAGTAATCCAATTAGTATAAAAACAAATGCTTTTGAACGCTTCAAATAAATCTCTTGTCCTCTAATTTCAAATTTAGATGTTTTAATAAGAAAAATAGAGAAAAACAAACCGACGCCAATTGCTTCTAACATTTCTGCTGGAGTTAATCGAAATTCAGGAAAAACAAACATCAACGCTCCCGTGCTCATAAAAAATGGGGGAAGTATAATTTTTTTCAATGTTGCAGGTTTCTTAGCTGCTTTTAAACGAATAAACATCGCACCGACAGCCATACAAACAGCAACGATACTTGATAACAGAACTATGTTCATATTTTCTCATCCTTTTTTGTGGCTATATGCAAAATATAATTTTATTATATGCTTTTCCGTTAGTATTTCCAACATTTTCACAGAATAATACTAAAAACCGGTAAAACCACCAAATAAACTTGAGAAATATACGATAATTTTCGTCATCCAGTTAAAATATAGGAAGATACCCATGACAATCATAACGTATCCTCCAATCTTCATGAATTTCATACTATTTCTTTTAATCCAAGACATTTTCGTAATAAAGAATGAAAGTAGGAAAAACGGGATAGCAAATCCAAGTATGTAAGCAATCATATAAATCATTGCCGATTCTGGATTTGTTGCAGCTAATCCAATTACAGACACTAATATAGGTCCAGTACAAGGTGTCCATCCAGCAGCAAAAGCCAATCCAATTAAAACTGAACCAAAATAACCACTCGGACGATTTTTAAACGTAAATTTACGGTCTTGCATTAAAAACTTCGGCTTAAATACACCGACAATAATAAGACCAAACACGATGATAAATATACCGCCTAACTGTCTAATTAAATCTTTATAATTTGTAAAGATGCCTCCAATAAAACTTGTACCAAATCCAATTGCAATAAAAATAATTGAAAAACCAAGTAAGAAAAACGCTGTATGTATCATACTTCTTTTGCGAAGCATTGCATTTTCTTCTTTCAATTCAGAAACCGACATACCTGTTATGTATGATAAAAATGCCGGATAAAGCGGTAAGCAACATGGGGATATAAATGATAAGAACCCAGCTCCAAACGCTAAAAAAATACTAATATCTTGCATTATTCCACTCCTCTCCTCTTCAATATTGTAGCAAAAACAATTGAAAATACTATGGACATTTCATGAATTCACTTTTCCAACATGACAATAAGAAAAACTACCCTTTCACACATTTTCTAATAAAACGTTTTCATTCCCTTCTATTATATAGAAAAATCTCAATTGAATTATGAAACTCTTTCTAATTGTTACTAACATAACAAAGGTTCCACAGTTTCTCAAATGATTAGCACATTACAATTGACTTCACACCTATTGGCCTTAAAATTTTTTTCAAATGCTGTCTTTATACAACATAAAGCTGATTTTACAATACTTTAATTATTATTAATTTCAAGATTATGCATAAATATCATACTTTTATTATTATTCTATAAAATTTTGCACTTTTCTTTCATTTGACCCTTCATTTTTAATTTTGTATACTTCCCTCTAGTTATATATGTACGTTACGGAACAATTTCATATAGATGGGAGGAATTTTTCATGCTTCGTTATTCTCTTTTAGTTTTATTAGGAGCGTGTAGTTATGGGGTTTTAGCTATTTTTGTTAAACTTGCATATGCAGAAGGGTTTTCACTTGGAGAGGTAATTGGTAGCCAGTATTTGTTCGGTTGGATTATTTTACTTGCTATTACACTTCTATTTTCTAGACATCGTGTTCCACTAAAACAAATGTTAATTTTATTCGTCGCAGGAACGTCTGCAAGTTTTACTGGAATTTTTTATTACGCTTCTTTAAAAACTGTACCAGCTTCTATTGCAATTATACTTTTATTCCAGTTCGTTTGGGTTGGAATTATCATTGAAGCAGTCGCAACAAAAACATTACCTTCAAGAGAAAAAGTTATTTCAGTAATCTTCTTACTTGCAGGTACATTTTTATCAAGTGGGTTATTAGAAACATCAGCTGGTGATTTCGATACGACTGGAATCATTTTAGGCTTATTATCTGCTATTACATTTGCAACATACATTTTCGTAAGCGGGAAAGTTGCCGTTGAAGTACCTTCTTTACCACGTGGTGTCCTTTTAATGGCTGGCGCTTTAACTTTAGTCATGATCGTATTCCCGCCAACATTTATTTTTAACGGGGCGATCTCTCAAGGCCTTTGGAAATACGGCTTAGGATTAGGAATATTTAGTATCGTTATTCCGTCCATTGCCTTTACAATTGGCATTCCAAAAATCGGTTCTGGATTAGCAACTATTCTTGGTGCAGCAGAACTACCAGTTACAACTATTATGTCTGTATTCGTTTTAAAAGAAGCTGTACTATCTTCACAATGGTTCGGTGTATCACTTATTTTAATCGGTATCGCAATCCCGCAAATTGCATACGCAATGCGTGGGCGTTATCGAAAACAGCATACTCATAAAAAAGTTGCAGCATAAAACGAGAGAGGATTTTCATTTGAGAATCCTCTCTTTTATTATTGTATAATTAATACAAATACTTCACTTAAGAAAGAGGGCATAATAAGTGGCATCTATTCCTGATCAATTAACAGAAAAACTTATTTCCATTCGTCGGCATTTACATGAAAATCCAGAACTATCATACGAAGAATTTGAAACGACAAAAGCGATAAAAAATTGGTTAGACGAGGCCAATATCACTATTATTGATTCCAATTTAGAAACAGGAGTTATCGCTGAAATTTCTGGTAATAAAAACGGACCGGTTGTAGCGCTTCGTGCTGATATCGATGCCCTTCCTATCCAGGAAGAAACTGACCTTCCATACACTTCAAAAATACAAGGTAAAATGCATGCTTGTGGGCATGATTTTCATACAGCTGCTGTATTGGGTGCGGCTTACTTATTAAAAGAAAAAGAAGCTTCTCTTAATGGAATTGTCCGCCTTATATTCCAGCCAGCTGAAGAAAGTAGTAATGGTGCTTGCAAAGTTATTGAAGCTGGGCATTTACGTGGCGTGCAAGCTATTTTCGGTATGCATAATAAACCTGATTTACCAGTAGGTACAATCGGTATTAAAGATGGGCCACTAATGGCCGGAGTTGATCGATTTGAAATTGAAATCCATGGTGTTGGTACACATGCAGCTGTGCCTGATGCCGGCGTCGATCCTATCGTTGCATCATCTCAAATCGTTATGGCACTTCAAACGATTGTAAGCCGAAATATTAGTTCTTCTCATAACGCTGTCGTAAGTGTAACAAACATTCATTCAGGGAATACGTGGAACGTTATTCCCGAAAAAGCAATATTAGAAGGAACTGTCCGTACATTCCAAGCTGAAACACGTGAAAAGATTCCGGCATTAATGAAACGTATCATTAATGGCGTTTCTGATGCATTAGGTGTAAAAACAGAATTCCGATTTTATCCAGGTCCTCCTGCTGTTCAAAACGATAAAGTACTCACTGATTTTTCTATTCATATTGCAGAGAAAATGAATCTAAACGTTATCTCTCCTACACCATCAATGGCAGGAGAAGACTTTTCTTTTTACCAACAAGAAATACCAGGTTCATTCGTCTTTATGGGAACAAGTGGTACACATGAATGGCATCATCCAGCTTTTACAGTAGATGAAAAAGCATTGCCTATTAGCGCAGAGTATTTCGCCCTATTAGCCGAAGAAGCTATTCATCAATTATTACAAACAAAAAGCCGTTAAGTTACCCTTAACGGCTTTTTGTTTATGCTGTTAAATCTCGTTTTATAAATACAGTATAGGAAACCCCTAAAAATACAGCTAAGTATAGAAGAAGCATACAAGAAGCAAATGGGAATGTTACTCCATCAATAAAGCTTCCACCCTTTAAAAGCCCATATAAATCTGTATTCGCTGGTAATAAATATTTCGCCCATTCATATCTTGCTGCCGGAATTAGCGCTATTCCCCCTGATAATGCAAGAAATAAAGAAATCCCGATTGCACCTCCGCTCGATCTCGTTAAAACGGAAATCATAAAGGCAAATGCAGCATACACAAGAGTTGGTAACCAAGATAAAATATAATATTTACTTGCTTCTACGAAAATATTTTGTTTTATTATATTTCCATTTTGAACGACAAATTCAGCCCAAGCTGGTTGTTGGAATTTATAAATAATCAACCCGCATAATACGGAAAAAATCATATTAAATATAAATAATAATGCCGCAAATATAACGATTGCCAAAAACTTAGATGTTAAAATTTTAAATCGGCTCGCTGGACGAATTGTTAAAAATTTATATGTTCCCCAGCTATATTCATTCGCAAAAATCGTACTCGCATATACGAGAATAAACGGAAGTAAAATTGGAAATACGATAAAACCTGTATCTCTCATAAATGAAAGCGGAGAACTACTTGCTGGCGCTGTATTCGTATCTAAATGCTTCATTTTAAGCTGGTATTCCTTTACAAGCTCGTCTCCTGACTTTTCTGTTAAAATATCCTCTTTTTTCATGCCGAGCTTTTTCTCAATTTCTACAGTGCGTTCTGTATAATCCGCTTTCCACCCTTTTGTTTCTGGCTCTAAATATTTTACCGTAACCCATCCTAATCCAATAATTAATACCGCAATAACTGCAAAAGGAATAATCGTTCGCTTTCGCTTAAATATTTTATACAGCTCGTTATAAACTAAATTAAACAATATCTTTTCCTCCTGTTAATTCTAAAAACTGCTCTTCTAGCGTTTTTCTTTCTTCATATACACGATAAACTTGAATGTTTTTCTCCATCAATGTACGAAGAATATTTGGAACTTCTTCATCTTTCACGTTTATAATTAATTCGTTTTCTTTTACTAAAACATCGTATTCTAAAACCTCTGCCGCTTTATTCGCATCATCTACACGTATATGTATTTCTTCTTTTTCTTCCTTTTTATCACTTTGAATATTTTGTGTTGCGACATATTCTCCATGCTGAATAATAATAACCCTGTCACACATTAATTCAACTTCTGAGAGTAAGTGACTAGAAACAAGAACAGCTTTTCCTTGTTCATGCGCAATTTTCTTTATGTACATCCGCATTTCATGTATACCACTAGGATCTAATCCGTTCGTCGGTTCGTCTAGTATTAATACATCTGGATTATGTATAAGTGCCTGAGCAATTCCTAAACGCTGTCTCATACCGAGTGAATATGCTTTTACTTTACGGTCAATTACTTGTCCCATTCCTAACAATTGCACTACTTCATCGATACGCTCTTCAGTCACATTCCCATTCATTCGTCCGAAATATGTTAAATTTTCATAGCCGCTTAAGAAAGGATAAAATTCTGGTGTCTCAATTACAGCACCAATTTTCGCAGCAGTTTTTTCAAATTGCTGTTTTACAGATTGACCATCAATCCATACTTCTCCTTCTGTCATACGAATCATTCCGACCATCATTCGCATTAATGTCGTTTTTCCAGCACCATTTGGTCCTAATAAGCCAACTACTTCACCTTTTTTCACTTCAAAACTAATATTTTCTACTAACGTCTTTGAACCAATTCGCTTTGTTAATCGATCAACTTTTACGATCGCTTGCTCATTTATCATTCCATACAACCTTTCTTCTTAACTCTTTTTTTCAGTTCTTCCCACTGTATCATGATTAATAACATGTGTAAAATGAAGAAAAAGCCATGATTTCTCATGCCTTTCTCCTCGTTTCATATGACTTTTCACCCTTTAACCTTTGTGTAAACCTACAACATTGCCACATTGATATTATAATGACGGTTAGCATAACAACTGCTGTTATCACTAACGCATACATCGTAATCGGTGCATTGGTTATCCCTTGGATTCCTACTGCTTTCATAAAAATAATAATAAATAATTTCAAAAATAACATACCATGAATTAATCCGAAAACAAAAGCTCCTCCGTAAGTTAGTAATTGCTCCTGACATAATAAACATAACATTTCTTTTCCTGTCATATGCATCACTTCATTCGATGTAAACTCCTCTTTTCTTCTCTGTAAAAGAGAAGCTGTCATTTTATATGTAATGAAAATACACACAAAAACTATAAATAGAAACATAGCATAAAACCACTTTACAAATATAGGTGTATATTCCGCTTTACTTATTACAACTTCATTGAATCGGAATGATATCATAAAAAAACAAAGCATTGTATTCATAGCAATCCACATAAATTGTTTTAACCTTTGGGCAGCAAATGTTTGTATATTTTTTCTCGCTAACCGAAATAAAGACATAATTTCCCCCTACCTTGCTTCATAACATACGCATTCTATACTACTAGTGTATAAAAATATGACATTTTAAACATCGCACTTCAATCGGAATCTTTACTAAGCCTTTAGTCCTAGAAACCACGCATATTGATCTCCTTAGCATTGAATAAAAAACAAAAAACGGAAATGCACTTTAGTTACATTTCCGTTTTTTGTTTAATGAGGTGAATCTTTATATAACTTAATTATCATGACTACCCTGTAACTTCATCAACTATTCAGCCTTCGCATCTTCCACTTCAATCCTTTTTTTCTCTCTTGCAATTTTCAAAAACTCTAACAACTCTGGATTGTTATTCATTTTTTTATAAGCCACTGACATTTCTGCAACAAAATTAGAATCACATAACTCTTTATATACAACTTCTGTTCTATACAATTTATTTGCGGATACAGGTATTACCGTAATTCCAATACCTGCCGCTACAAGCCCCATAACAGTTTGATACTCCGTTGCTTCTTGTACAATGTGCGGACTAAAACCTACATCACGGCAAAGCGATAAAATTGTATCATATAACGCTGGCCATACTGGTCTCGTAATAAATACGAACGGTTCATCCCTTAAATCTTCGATATGTATTTCGTCCTTTTCAGCAAGAGGATGTGCCTTCGGTAAACATAACGTACATGAAAGTTTTTGAATTGGTTCTAACTCAAGTAATTGCGTTGGAATTGGCGGACGTAAAAATCCAATATCAATTCGATTATCATGAAGTGCATGCACCTGATCCGGTGTGGACAATTCATGTAATGCGACAGACACTCTCGGAAATTTCTTTCTATACTCTCTGACGATTGACGGTAAAATATCATATATCGCCGCACCTACAAAACCAATTGAAAGTGATCCAACTTCTCCCCTTTGAGCACTTTGTGCAACTTCTACTGCTTTTTCAATTTGTTCAAACGCTTTTTTTACTTCTTTTAAAAACATTTCTCCTGCTTCTGTTAATTCAACCTTTCTCTTCGTTCTTGAAAATAACATAACTCCCATTTCTTTTTCTAATTGCTGAATTTGTTGACTAAGCGGTGGTTGTGTCATTTGTAAACGAGCAGCTGCTCGTCCAAAGTGTAATTCCTCTGCCACTACAACAAAATATTGCAAATGCCGTAATTCCATTTTGGACACCCTTTTCACTTTCTATTAATACATCTAATATATTAATAACATATAATTTATATATTAGACAAATATTTCGAATGAACGTATAGTAGAAATTGTTAATTCTTTTTTACAATTTTTATGTAAAAAACAAAGAGGTGGTTACTGTATGAAATGGTGGAAGTTAAGCGGACAAATTTTATTATTATTTTGTTTCGCTTGGACAGGTGAATGGATTGCAAAACAGGCACACCTCCCAGTTCCAGGAAGTATAATCGGTATTTTTTTATTGTTAATCTCATTAAAATTTAATATAGTGAAAAAAGAATGGATACAAGACGGTGCAGACTTTTTATTAAAAGAACTTATTTTATTTTTCATCCCTTCTGCAGTCGCTGTCATTCGTTACAAAGATACATTATCACAATATGGAATCGATCTCATTTTAATTATCGTGATTAGTACACTTTGTGTTACTCTCGTAACAGGACTTTTAACAGAATTGCTATTAAAGCGGAAAGGATCAACACAATGATCGGCTTTCTTTGTTTACTATTAACACTATTCACATATTGGGTATCTAAAAAAATGTATCAACGCTGGAATTGGAGTCTGCTTTCTCCCCTTCTTGTATGCCCAATCATTTTAATAGCTTTATTACTTGGATTAGATACACCATACGAAACCTACGAATCTGGTAGTCATTGGCTAACAGAATTATTAAAACCTGCAACAGTTGCTTTCGCATGGCCAATCTATAAACATTTTGATCTATTAAAAAAACACGGCACTGCTATTTTAATTAATGTCATTGTCGGTTCTTTTCTATCTGTTATTACTTCCGCACTACTAGCTAATTTTTTTCAAATTGACTCTACAATAGAACAAAGTTTAGCACCGCACATTGTAACAACACCTATTGCAATGGCTATTTCAGAAATGATTGGCGGCATGTCACAATTAACAGCAGTTTTCGTTGTATTAACTGCCTTAACTGGAGCGTTATTCGGTCCTACACTCATACGCATATGCCGTATTAAAACAGCGCTCGCAAAAGGTATAATGCTAGGTACTAGCGCGAATGGGACCGGAACATCAAAAGCATTTGAAATCGGTCCTGTAGAAGGTACAATTGCAAGTTTATCAATGCTTTTAACAGCTGGAGCTAGTTTAGTTATCGTTCCACTTTTCTTATCTTGGATACAATAAAAAAGCAAGTATTTACACACTTGCTTTTTTATTTACATATCGGTATATTAGCTCGTAATCCTCTGGAAAAGCTAATGATAATTTTCCAACTTCATGTATCCCTTTCCAATCAATCTCATGTATTAACTCATCCGGATCTTGGATTTTCATATTACCGCCTATTTTTTTAACAAAGTAATAATGAACATACACCGGAATCCCGTATGTAATACCTTCTTTTTCGTATATTTTATTTACAACCTCCACATTGTATCCTGTTTCCTCCCAAACTTCCCTGATACAACATTCTTCTAGTGTTTCTCCCTTTTCAAGTCCTCCACTTGGGACAGACCACCTTTTTTCTTCCCCTTCTTTTCCTTGCAATACCATTAAAATTTCATTTCTTTCATTCATACAAATAGCTGCCGTACCTATCCATCTCTCCATATACATCCCTCCCCTACTAAAATTCACCTTCTTTTTTATTTCCCCTTTGAAAAAAAAGAGGAAATAAGTAAAAAGATGCCGAAAGTTTACATCAACTTCATGAGCAGTCCCTTCTTAGAAATTCAAACCGGAAGGATGAAATTATGATTTCTAAATATGTTGTGGAATGTGTTTTTTGTGAAGAAAACCGAAAACCTCGGCAATCCATTGTCACAGTGCCTGCTACTTCTCAGCTACTAGCCATTCAAAAAGTACGAGCTGAATGTAAACGTCGCTTCGGAAAAACTTTATTATTGCAAACAGAAATTAAAGAAGACTTACTCATTGAACAAAAAGAAAGCTGACCATAAATTGGCCAGCTTTCTTATCCGATCATATTTTCACATGAAGATTAGGGGCATCCTCTTTAAGGATCGGGATTTACCCATTATGTGCGTTCCATAATGGTCATCGAACAATATATTTCTATACAATAAACTATTGAATAGAATAGGGCAAAACTTGTTCGCATTTTTAGAAAAGGGATAGGGATATAATTCAAGTAATACTTCGAATACTCGAACTTTATACTCATTATATTAAAGCAAATCCTTTTATATGAGAAATATGAATTACTTACATAATTCATTCGTAAAATATATTAATAGATTTCTATATATTCTCTTTAATCTACTAACAACATACATCCAGCTAATATTGGTGTCATAATCATCGAAAACCTTAGAAGCATGCGAGGTGCATAATTTGTAAACTTAGCTCCTATATACGCTCCTAACATTGTCCCGATTAAAACTTGTACTAATAATACATAATCTAAATACCCTTCCGAACTATATCCAAACCCACCTCCAATTGCGATTGGTAATATAACGAGCATTGTCGTCCCTACAGATTGACGGATTGTTAAACCTAATAGAACCATTAATCCGAGTTGGATAAAAGGTGCTGAGCCAATACCAAATGCACCTGCTAAAATTCCAGTCACCAATCCGAGGAATATACATTTAATCACGTTATCTTTCGAAAGTTCTTTATGCCCTTTTAAAGACGACTGTGATCTTTTTTGAAACATAATCAACCGAATAAACATAAAAATTGCCGATAAAAATAACATACCAGCTGTAAACCAATGCAACAGATGTGCTGGTATTAACGAACCAAACTTTGAACCAATAAAGGAACCAATCGCGCCAAATCCCCCAATAACTCCGCCTATTACAAGCACAACATTCCCTTCTCGGTAATGACTTACTACTCCAGATAATGTCGTAAATGCCATCGCAGTTAAAGATGTTGCAAGAGCAACATGAATAGGGATATGGAATACTAGAGTGAGTATCGCGATGATAAATCCTGCTCCCCCTGCCCCGACAAATCCTAATAAAACTCCCATTAATAACATTGTTATAATAATTGCCACATAATTCCCCTCCAATATCCCAATTATCTATCATATACACACTTCTATACAAACAAAAAGCACCCTAAGCGGATGCTCTGACTACTTTTCTTTATTGATAATATGTACTTAATCTTGATTAATTAAAATAACAGCTGGACCAGAAACAACTACTCCGGCCACTTCTATCTTTTCAAATTCCATCACTGTAATAGATATAACCCCTTCTCTTTCCATCAATTCCTTACTCAGGACTTCAGTCGGTATTGATTTCACCGTCCTACCTCCTTTTCATTTTATACAAAATTACAAAAAACTACCCAATGCATCTAAATATATGCATCACCTCCGCTTTCATTCCTTATTCCAGTCAAAATTCACATCACCTTTCTATAACATATTGAAAAATAAAAAAGCACTCGCCAAAGCGAATGCCTTTCCATTATTTACTCTCTATTACTTTTAACATTCTATTAATAAATGCTGCCGATTCCCCACGTGTTGCAGAGCCTTTTGGCATAAACTCATTATTCTCATTCCCTTTTACGATACCTAACCCATAAACACGTTGAACCGCCTGTTTATCATACGCTAAATTTTGATCCGTAAATGGTAATGGAACTAAATTACCTTTAATATTTTTGAATTGCAATGCACGATCAATCATAATGACAGCTTCATCACGTTTAATCGTATCATTCGGAGCAAATATATCATTTCCTCGTCCACTTATAATCCCAGCACTAGCTGCACGATTAATACCATCTACTAGCGATGGATGAGCTGTGCTTAAATCTTTGAAATTCGATTTCCCCTCTGGTAATTGCAATGATCTTGAAACTAAATTCGCAAATTCACCACGTGTTACAAGACGTTCTGGCCAGTAAGAACCCTTCCCGTCTCCAACCATAATACCTCTTTTATCTAATTCACGAATATCTGCTTCATACCAACCGCCAGTTATATCATCTTTATGATTCGCATCATAATAAGCTTTCGTTCCCTGTAAAAATGGCTCCCACGCATTATTCCTTATCATAATGGCCGGACAATTCTTTCCGCTCCAAAATTGATGTTTTTTTACATTTTCTAAAGGAATATTTAATTCCCCCATTAAATAGGCTGCTAGTTTGCGAGCATTTTCCACAGCTTTATTATAATCACCATCTTGATTGACAGCAATTTCAATTGCAATTGATTCTCTGTTACCGGTTCCTTCTGATCCATCTCCAGCATGCCAACCATTTTCATTTAATGGTAGATGTTGATAAATTTCTTTATCATCTACTGTAAAATGCCAAGATGCTGAACGATCAGTCGTTCCTGTTGCTTGACTGTATAAATATTGTGCATGGTTTCTAGCATTTGCTCCAACACTATAATTATCTGTCTCATGAATTGTAATGTATTTTGGTTTCATCGCATAACCTGGACGAATATTTTCATTACCTGTTGGTACAATCATTTCCTTTAATGGTACACCGTAAATATCCGTTGTTTTCTCTTCTATTGGTGCAGTATACATAACCGCTGCACGTTTCGTACGAGTTGGAGTTGTGCTTTGAATAAGAGATGCTTTTGTACCCTCAAATTTTGCTGAAGGTGCATAAATCCATTTCACCTCATTATCTATTTGGACTTGGAACCACTCTCCAACTTGTCCAATTGCAATAATTGTTTGCGGTTGTAACACTTTCTCGTCTTTATATGAATTAAATGGTGCGGAATATGTGGCTGTCTCTTCATTAATTACTAATTTTTCGTTTGCCAAGTGATAAACTTCCTTAACCTCTACATTTCCTTCACTACTTTGTATCCACCCAGCTCCAGATTCTGTTTGTATATAGTAAGCGTTTCCTTTTTGTTTTTCGGCTTTCACTACTTGATTAGAAAGCTGAACACCTGTCGCTTTTTGTAACTCAGCAGAATCAAATAAAGATGCTGAACCTATTATATGTACAAAAAAATCTCCTTGTACTTCATTTGTTATTCCTTTGCTCTCTCCACGTCCATCTTCATCTTTCATATGGCTTTCAATACTTTTTAATGCTTGCTCGTCTGTTGAAATTGTTACGGTCTTTTCTACTGTGTCTGCATAGGAAAAACTTGGAATCGTTACCATACTAAATACAATTGATGCAGCTAAAACATTATAAAATTCTTTTTTCATACTAATTATTTAACACGTTTATATCTTAATTCGTGTTAACTTCCCCCCCTAATCTAAAATATTTAAGGCTATCTAGCAGACTTCTAAACTAAATAACCCTTTACAATATAACAAACTCTATCTCATTCGTATAGATAGGAATGACTACTATTTGCCTACTTTTTCTATATTGGAATATAGAAAAGAAGCTATAAAAGATATAGCTTCTCCTCTCACTATTTCAATCTCGTTGTACCTTATACTCTATAACTCTACCATCTTTATCAAATTGCAAAACAAGACATTCACTATCTATAGGAATGAAACCACGTTCATTCCCAAGATAGTATAGTGTAGTAATTCCCGTTTCCAAACTGCTTGTTTTCGTAGGGGCCCCTAACAATTTTGTAATTTCCTCGTTTGATTTCCCTATCAATTTATGCTCCTGTAATAGGTCATCTACCATATGTACTCGTTTTTCTTCATAATTTAACCACCGATCCTGATTAAAATTTGAAGTGTATTTATTTATACTTAATTGTACGGTGCATACTAGCAATGGAATGAGACCTACCATCATTATAGTGAACAGTTGTTTCTTACCTTTATCACGTCTTGCCGAAACATGTAAGATAGACTTTTGAATAATAACTAATAAAATAAAAGGCATTACTACCACCAAAATACTCATTACACTCAATGACACATGAACCATATCAATAACGAAAATAAACGCAATGTACATTAATATATGCAAACAAAAATAAATGTACAACATTCCCCACAATATAGAGCTTTTACCTTTCTCCACCCAAATAACACCTACTTTATCCCGCTATTTGCGGGCAGTTAGACTCCCACCTCAAAATTCGGCTGTAAAGGGTAGAAGTCGGGTTGCCCATAAACCCCCACTAATTAAAGTTTTACTTTATTTTTCACTTCGCAACATAATTCATCTGGCCAATCATATCTCTAATCTTTTGTAGTTCTCGTGCTGTATATATTACTTTACTTGTTAAAACTTCATTTCTGAAAAACGTTACAATTTGCTCTCTATCTTTAAATCTCGGCAATTCTTCATTAGAAAGATCAATAACTTCTTTTCCACTCTCATTTTCAAAATATACAATTGGTTTTACTTTTTCCTTTACAATATCTACTTGCATTTCTTCCAAACAATTATATAAAGTTTGAGATAGCATTTTCGCTTTATACGCTGGATTCCCTTCATTTCTTACTTGCAAAGTTAATGAAGTTCCATCCGTAATAAATTCAAATGTCTCTTCTTTTTCAATTTCATGTTGATACTTACCAATTTCCTCAATCATAAATGAATATATACCCGCATTTTCTTTCGTTAAGCCATGGATTAATTTCCCTGTCCATTCTTTCGTCTCAAGTAGATAAATACCAGTTTTACATAAGATAAGGTGATGAATTCGATTATCATTTATGTCACGTTTATCTCTATATTTATTGCGTATCATAAAAACGTTCGGTATAATATGAAACTCTTCTTCTAGTATTATTCCTTGCTCAACGAAACCTCGCTTCATATAATGTAATATTTCATGCGCATTCACTTCAGCACCATTTTTGGTATATTCTCGTAAATCCGCAATTAAATTTTGAAACATATGTACTTCACTACTATGCTTATCTTGCATTTCACTACGTTCTTTACTATGTTGAACAGCCAATTGATTTTTCATCATACGCATATTTTCAAGTTCTCTAGCTGTATTCACTTGTAAATCATTATATTTTTTCTGTTCCATATTCTTTAAAGTATCCTGTTGTTCTTTATGCCCTGTAATCGTAGCTGCAATCTCATTTTCATACGTTTCAATCGCTTGTTTCTTTTCAAACTCTACTTGCTGACTCTCTGATTCTAACTGTTTATTTTTATAAAACAGTACAAACACTACAGCTAATAATATTAAAATCCCACCTATTAGCACATACTCCATATTATTACTCCTTTATTTCATCTCCGATTATTTTTAAACATATATCAATTACATTATACTATGTTATCAATATATACTTTGTAAAAATTATATATTTTTCATAAAAGGCACCTCAGTCGAGATACCTTTTAGATTCACTTTATTGTACACCATACTGAATATAACTTGAATCATAGTATACCCATTGATTTGTCCCTAAGCAAAGCCATCCATCTTGCTTACTCCATACTCGATATGATTCACCATGATGTAACTGTCTTATAACATTCCCGTTTAATGATGGAGCATCTCGCAGATTCACATTATCGCCAGTAATAGTTGCTACATAATGTTTATACTGAATATAACTTGAATCATTATATACCCACTGATTTGTCCCTAAGCAGAGCCATCCATTTTGTTCTCCCCAAACTTCATATGATTCGCCACGATTCAATTGGCGAATTACACTAGACTGTAAAGATGGTCCACTTCGTAAATTCACATTATCTCCATTAATTACAGCAACTCCGTATACTGGAGTCGCATTATTAGGCGTGGAAACATTCCCTCCACCACTTGCTCCATTTCCTTGTAAAACTTCTAATGAAACAGCTGCTGATACGTCACAATTTCCTACACCTGAAATTTGCCCAGAATCTGTGTACTGCCATGCTGTCCACTCTGTCCATCCACCAGCATCAGCAGGCGGTATACTAGAATATTTGGAAATCCAAAGTGGAATGTCACTTAACCCGCTAATTCCAAATTCATTAATATACCAAACTCCTGTATATAACATTACATTTTTCCCAGTAGCTTGTTTCACATAATTTACGAAACTTCTTGCCCAATTCGATATAGTCGCACCCGTTAAACTACTATTGCTAGTATCCGTTGGCGATTCTAAATCTAAAACAGGGATTAAGTCCGTCTGATTACTCTGTAATATATTCACAAAATGTTTCGCTTCTGAAATGGCATCATTTTGTTCTGGGTGCGCAAAATGATATGCACCAATTAATACATTCGCATCTCTCGCAGCTTGTACATTTTGAACGAAAGTAGGGTCAATATAGTTCACACCTTCCGTCGCTTTTGCATACGCCGCTGGAATGCCAGATGACTTCACAGCATTCCAATTAATGTTTCCTTCCCAATGAGACACATCAATAAATGTAATATTTGAACTGGATCTATTTTGCATATAAAAGCTCCTATCAAATTTTGTTATTCTATATACAATATGTACAACTCTAGTTAAAGGACACGACAAATCTCTCACATATTCCGAAAATTTTATTACATTTTAATATCTGAGAGAATAGAAAAAAGACCTTGTAATTCTACAAGGCCTGTTGCAAACTCCCTTTATTTTGTAGCAAGTACATATTGTAGTAAAGTCCTTGTTTACTAAGTAACTCTTGATGTGTTCCACTTTCTACAATTTCCCCTTCATGCATAACAAATATTTGATCCGCATCTTGGATTGTAGACAATCTGTGCGCAATCGCTATCGTTGTTCTACCTTTTCGCATTTGCTGCAATGCCGTTTGGATAGCCTCCTCTGTTTCTGTATCAATATTTGCCGTCGCTTCATCTAACACTAATACTTTCGGATTGGTTGCTATCGTTCTAGCAAAAGCAATTAATTGCCTTTGACCACTAGAAAATGCAGCTCCTCTTTCGACAACTTCTGTATCATACTGCTCTGGTAATTTTTCAATAAACGTATTCGCTTGCACAAACTTTGCCGCTTCCTCTATCTCTTCATCCGTAATCTCTTCATTATACATACGAATATTTTGCTTTACATTTCCAGCAAATAAAAATGCATCTTGCAGCACAAGACCAATTTTCTTTCGAATTTCTTGTTCTTCGAACTTCTCTAAATCTACTCCGTCTATTACTATATTTCCTGATTTAATATTGTAAAATCTCATTAATAAATTCATAATCGTACTCTTTCCGCTACCAGTATGCCCTACGAAAGCAACCGTTTGCCCTGACTTTACGTGAAAAGATACATTTTTTAAAACGTCACGCTTTCCATCATATGAAAAAGTAACATCTTTAAACTGAATTTCCCCGTTAGCTACTCGTGGCTGTTCACTCCCCATTTGAATAGGAGCTAAATCTTTATCATCCATTAAATGAAATACACGCGATGATGAAACAAGCGCTTGCTGGAAGAAAGATAGTTTCATCATCATCTCATTTACCGGCTGGAAGAAACGATGAATATAGTTAACGAAAGCATATAAAACCCCTACTTCAACAGGACTCTTTAAAGCATCGATTCCGAATAAACCAAGTACTACCGCAATTGCTACAATATGAACAAGATCTGTTGCTGGACGTAAAAGTAATGCATCTAATTTCAATGTACGACGTCCAGCACTAAAATGTTTATTGTTCACTTCTTCAAATTCTTTTCTCATCCGCTTTTCTTGCCGGAACACCTGAACAATATTCATACCTTGAATGGACTCATTTAACTTTGCATTTAATATACTCAGCTGATTACGTACCTCTAAATAAAAAGCTGCACTTTTCCGTTGATACAACACCATAATTGCAAACATTACCGGAATTAATATGAGCGAAAATAGCGCTAATTTTACATCTAATAAAAACATCGCTACTAAAATCCCTACTAAAAAGACTACATTTTTCACGAATGTTGATAGTACACTAACATAAAAATCCTTAATCGCTTCTGTATCATTCGTTATGCGAGATACGAGCGTACCAATCGGCGTACGATCAAAGAAGCTTAATGACAATTTTTGAACATGTTCATACACTTCAACTCGCATATCTTGGACAATCTTAAAAGCGATATTTTGAAAGTACAATAAGTCTAAATAAGTAAATAATACTTTTAATAAATGAGCAATAATATACACTACAAATAGGGTTACAAGTGCTGATTGTTCAAAGTTACCTGGCACTAAGTGTTCATCAAGAAATTGTTTAATTAAAAAAGGACCCATCATTTCAGTTACAGTTGCACCAACTAGAAATAAAAATGCTACCGCCAATAACCCTTTATAGGGCCTCATATAAGAAAGCAACCTTCTTAAATCACTCCGTTTTTTCTCAGCCATCATACGCCTCCTTTCTCTACTAATGCCTCTAACTGCTGGCTTTCGTACATTTCTTTATACCAACCATTTTCTTTCATTAATTGCTCATGTGTCCCTCGCTGCATAACCCTACCTTCATCAATAACAAGAATAAGATTTGCATGCTGAATAGCACTTAAACGATGGGCAGTAATAATCGTCGTTTTCTCTGCCCTTTCTCGTTTCAATGCAGTTAAAATAGTTTCTTCTGTTTTTGCATCTACGGCTGATAAACAATCATCTAATATTAAAATTTCAGCATTTGTTAATAATGCACGCGCAATAGAGATTCTCTGTTTTTGACCTCCTGATAGTGAAACGCCCCTTTCACCTACTACAGTGTCATACCCTTCTGGAAATTGAAATATATCATTATGAATACAAGCAATATCAGCAGCTCGGCTAATTTCTTTATATGTAGCATCGGCCTTTCCAAAAGCAATGTTCTCCCCAATACTCGCTGAAAATAAAAAGTGATCTTGCGGTACATATGAAATTGCAGAACGCACACCGTGAAGTGTTAAATCTCGAATATCCCGCTCCCCAACTTTTAATTCACCATTAAAATGATCATACTCTCGAATTAAACATTTTAATAACGTCGTCTTCCCTGCACCGGTACGCCCTACAACTCCTAATGTTTCACCTTTTCTTAAGTTAAAGTAAATATCTTTTAAGTTTAATAGTTCATTCTTTTTATAAGA
Source organism: Bacillus sp. FSL E2-0195 (assembly GCF_038003645.1). Taxonomy (NCBI): domain Bacteria; kingdom Bacillati; phylum Bacillota; class Bacilli; order Caryophanales; family Bacillaceae; genus Bacillus; species Bacillus sp. FSL E2-0195. Next base: position 3,558,469 of record NZ_JBBOPN010000001.1, read on the forward strand.
AAACGAATCAACAGCAAACGAAACATCACCACTTGCTATAGTATTTATAGCATTGTCCCTATTCACTACATCTGAAGTTTGTGAAAGTATTTTCTCCACACGATCATACGAAGCACGTCCACGCTCCATAATATTAAATAGCCATCCAAACGCTAACATTGGCCATACAAGTGTCCCTAAGTACGTTGTAAATGTTACTAATTCCCCTACAGTTAATTCACCTCGTACGACTAATAATGATCCGTAACAAATTGCGATCAAAAATGAAAATCCGACAATTAGGGAAATCGTTGGATCGAATAACGAGTCAATACGTGCAACTAGCATATTTTTATGTACGACATCTTCAGATTTCTTCCGAAACGCTTGTAAATCCTCTTTCTCTTGTCCAAGTGAGCGAATTACCTTCATCCCACTCATACTTTCTTGTACTTTATCATTGATTTCAGAAAACGATTGCTGTGCCTTATGAAATCTTCTATGCAATAAAGTTCCATAATAATTTGTAGAAATAGCTACAATTGGCATCGGAATTAAACTTAATAACGTTAACTTCCAACTAATTGTAAATCCCATCGCTACGAGTACACATCCTCCAACAGCTAATGAATCAACGAGTGTTAAAACACCTGCCCCCGCAGTTTGCTGAATCGCCTGAATATCATTTGTCGCATGTGCCATCAAATCGCCTGTGCGACGTGATTGATAAAAGGATGGGCTCATCTTAGTAAAATGTTCATATAGATTCTTTCGCAGTTGACGAGCTAGTTTTAAAGAAGATCCAAAAATCATAATACGCCATAAGTAACGTAATATATACATCGTAATTCCTACAACTACTAATAGAATAACCCAGTTCAACAATTTTTCAGACGTTAATGTTCCATTATTAATTTCATCTACTACAATGCCCAGTACTCTTGGCGCTACAAGTTCAAGAAGCGCGACACCAAATAACATAATAATTCCGATTATGTACGCTCGTTTTTCTTGCTTAAAAAACCAAGCTAAATTAAAAAACACTTTCATATTTATCCTCCTCCCTTAAAATGAGCGATGTTTTCAGTTTACCAAAAACACAGAATTTTTAAAAGTTTTAAATATCTTTTATAACCAAAAGAAAAGGGCACTCGGTAAGAGTGCCCTTTGGCGCTTATTTCGTTTGTTGCTTGTTCATCGCGCTCATCATTTGATTGATTTTCTTTTGGGAAGGTTTTTGTCCCATTTGCATCATCATCATTTTTAACATTTGTTCGTTAATTGGTGGATTTTTTTGTAAGTAATTCATCATGTATTTGCGGGCAATGAAAAATCCTAACGCCACGCCTGCTACTAGTGCTACTACGCCCACTAGAATACCTAACCACATTGGCATATCTTTTCCTCCTTCATGTTGTCTACCTTACAGTGTACTAAAACCTTTTCAATAAGACAAGATACTATTCGACATTTTTTACACATATGTTCGTACTTGTTTGAGAGGATTTAACCAACCGTACTTTTTATTTTCATAATCCATCGCTAAAAATGTTAACTCACACTTTCTAAGCACCTCAAAGAAAGTTGTTTCCATGGATACATTTCCAGAAGTGTTTATTCGAATATATTGTGGTTTCACCATTATTTCTCCGTATTCGGCTCCTGTATACAGCGTATGAGTATGATTTTTTCTTTCATATTTACCAAGAACACGCAAAGCTTGTTCTAATTTATGATGAATTTTCATTACTTGTAACGGCATCGTAATATACGTCATTTGTTTATATAATACTTTCTTCTCCGAAAGGAACCCAGATTCTGAAAATCGAGCAAATAAATCAAAAAACAAATATTCACGACCAAAGTAAGCTTTCGCAATATCCTCTTGAATTAAATACAATTCATACGTTTTCATTTTTCCCCTCCCGATCTGGACAACCTTTTCCCTACATTATATAAGAGAAGATTTGCAATGATTGTCTGACTACGGAGAGAGAAAAAACTTTTCCTGTCGAAAAAACTCAATTACATAGAAAAATCTCCCCATGCTGGAGAGATTTTTCTAAAATCATTAAAGCATTTCTTTTACTTTACGAACAACGTTCTCTACAGTAAATCCATACTCTTCCATAATCTTCTCACCAGGAGCAGAAGCACCGAATGTGTCAATACCTAGTACATCTCCATCAAGACCTACATAACGGTGCCATCCCATTGTAGCACCCATTTCAATTGCGAAACGTTTCGTTACTGCTTTTGGTAGTACAGATTCTTTGTACTCAGCAGTTTGAGCTTCAAAGCGATCCATAGATGGCATGCTAACAACAGCTGCATCAACGCCGTCTGCTGCTAGAGCTTTTTGCGCTTCGATTGCTAAGCTTACTTCAGATCCAGTTGCAATTAAGATTACATCAGCAGTTTCTTTCTTGCTTGCAGAAACTACATATGCACCTTTTGCTACTTTTTCATAAGTATCGTCTTTTGCACCTTCTAATGTTGGAAGATCTTGACGAGTTAACACTAATGCAGTTGGTGTTTTTGTTGATTCTAGAGCTAGTCTCCAAGCTGCAACTGATTCGTTACCGTCTGCTGGACGAATAACAGAAACGTTTGGCATTGCACGAAGTGCTGCTAATTGTTCAACCGGCTCATGTGTTGGACCATCTTCACCAACAGCGATACTATCATGTGTGAATACATACGTTACAGGCAATTGCATTAATGCTGCAAGGCGAATTGCTGGACGTAAGTAGTCAGAGAATACGAAGAACGTACCACCGTAAGTTTTTAAACCGCCATGTAGTGCAATACCGTTCATTGCTGCACCCATCGCAAACTCACGAACACCGTACCAAATGTTTTTACCGCTGTAATCAGCTCTTGTGAAGTCTTTTTCGTTATTCATATATGTTTTGTTAGAACCAGCAAGGTCAGCTGATCCACCAAAGAATGATGGTACAGACTCTGCAATTGCATTAATTACAGCACCTGAAGAATTACGTGTTGCTGCTTTTGATCCTAATTCATAAGTTGGTAAGCTTTGTTCCCAACCTTCTGGAAGAAGACCGTTCATTGCTGCTTGCAGTTCGTTTGCTAATTCTGGATATGCTTGTGCATATTCACCGAGCATCGTGTTCCACGCAGCTTGCGTCGTTTCACCAACATCTTGTACTGTTTTACGGAAGTTGTCATATACTTCTTCTGCTACATGGAAGTCTTGTTCAGCAGTCCAAGCGTATGCTTCTTTCGTTAATTTTGTTTCGTCTACACCAAGTGGAGAACCATGTGAAGCTGATTTTCCTGATTTGTTTGGAGAACCGAAACCAATTGTCGTTCTTACTTCAATTAGCGTTGGGCGTTTTTCGTCAGCTTTCGCTTCTTCAATTGCTTTTGCGATTGCTTCAATATCGTTTCCATCCTCAACACGGATTACTTGCCATCCGTATGCTTTGTAACGATCTTCTACACTTTCAGAGAATGAACGATTTAAATCGCCATCTAATGAAATATCGTTTGAATCGTAAAGTACTACAAGACGACCTAATTGTAAATGAGCAGCTAATGAAGATGCTTCAGCAGAAACGCCTTCCATTAAATCTCCATCACCACAAATAGCGTATGTATGATGATCTACTACATTATACGCATCACGGTTGTATTTAGCCGCTAAATGTCTTTCAGCCATCGCCATACCAACAGCAGTTGCAATACCTTGTCCAAGTGGACCAGTTGTTGCGTCTACACCTGCTGTGTGACCGTACTCAGGATGTCCTGGAGTTTTGCTTCCCCATTGACGGAAGTTCTTTAAATCATCCATTGTTAAGTCATAACCAGATAGATGAAGTAGGCTGTATAGTAACATTGAACCATGACCTGCAGATAATACGAAACGATCGCGGTTAAACCACGTTGGGTTATTTGGATTGTGTTTCATAAATTGAGTCCATAATGTATAAGCCATTGGTGCTGCACCCATTGGCATTCCTGGGTGACCAGAGTTTGCTTTTTCAATCGCATCAATGGATAATGTGCGAATCGTGTTGATAGAAAGTTGTTCGATTGAATGTGACATGCTATTCTTCCCTTCGCGTATGTTAGTAAACGTTTTATACATTTATATGATAGCTTCCCACGCAAGATTATACAACATGTATCGACAAATATGTTGATGTTTTTTTGATTTTTCATAAAAAATACAGTGATTCAGGGAATGTATGGGCATTCAATATGACATACTTTTTAATTGTTTTTATTTTAAAAATAAAGATAATTATCTGTATATTTATACAAATATACTAATTTCTGATATATCTCTTTTTTGATAACCTTTAAAAATACAAAAAAGCATCTGAATTAGATGCTTTTAAAACAAATTAAATAATCCGCTTACGAATAGAACTTGAAATAAAATCAATTATAATTACCATTAAAATGATACCTAATAAAATAATTCCCACACGAGACCAATTACGTGAACTAAGTGCAAAAATTAATGGCGTACCAATACCACCTGCTCCAATAACACCTAAAATCGCAGCGGATCGTACATTAATTTCAAACCTGTATAACGTATACGATAGAAAATCCGGTAACACTTGTGGTAATACGGCATACCAAAGTATTTGAAACCGATTTGCACCCGTTGCTATTAACGCTTCCGTCGGTCCCTTATCTATATTTTCAATTCCTTCCGAATATAGTTTCCCTAACATTCCGATAGAGTGTAACCCTAAAGCTAGAACTCCGGCAAAAGAGCCTGGACCAACAGCTTTTATAAATAAAAGAGCCATAACTAATTCAGGAAATGTACGAACAAAACTAAGTACAAATTTCCCAGTTCCTGAAGTTAATTTTCCACTACTCATATTCGTTGCCGCCCAAAAAGCAAATGGAACAGATAAAAAAGCAGAAATAAATGTACCTAATATCGCAATTGCCAACGTATCAATTAAACCGTGTAATAAATCTTCACCATCTGGCAAAGATACATACGACCAATCTGGGTTCAATACGCCTGTCATAATTGCTTTTGTAATTTCTCCCGCCGTATTCTTTATTCCCTCTAACGGGACTCCTGAAAAGGCCCATACATATATAACTGTAAGTGCTATAAAAATAATCCAGCGATATATACTCGGTTTCTTCGGTTTTGGTACGATTATTGTCGTTTTACTCATTATAATTTCCCCCGCAACGCTGTACTTATATAATCAATTAGCAATACAACAACAAGGGTATAAATAATAATAGAAGCAGTTTGTTGATATTGTAAAAATCCAAGTGTACGATCATAATATAATCCAATCCCACCTGCTCCTACTAAACCTAGAACAGCTGCTGCACGTACATTCACCTCAAATGTATAAAGTACATAGGAGACGAAGTGCGCTTTCACTTGCGGAATGACCCCATAAACTATCCATTGCACCTTATTCGCTCCTACAGCTGTCATCGCTTCTAATGGACCTGGATCAATTGATTCAATTGACTCATACAATAATTTCGCTACGAGTCCAACGGAGAAACAAGTAAGAGCCAAAATACCTGGAAGTGGTCCTATTCCAAAAATCGCTACAAAAATAGCCGCTAATAATAAATCTGGTATTGTTCGTATAAAATTTAAAATCAATCGAGCTGGACTGTACAAAAATACACTAGTAAATACGTTACTTGCCGCAAATAGTGCAAGTGGAATGGCTAAAATCGCCCCTAAAGTCGTTCCAATAATCGCCATACGTATTGTATCTAACATTGCTGTTGTAATAATTTGAAAATAACTCCAATCTGGTGGCACCATTTCCTTCAATAAATCCATCATATTCGGAAAACCAACTACTAGTTTTGAAAATGATGCGTCGACCTGTACACTACTACCCCACAACAGTAAAATAACTAAAATAACCGTTAACATATGTTTCAATTTACTCGGCGGCTTCGGTATCGATTTCGAATATATCGTCACTTCATTCATTTAGCTGCCACCTCTAATAATGCGCTTTTCTGAGCTACGTCCCCATAAATTTCAGCGAATTTTTCATCCGTTGCCTCTTCTACTAATCCATCAAAAACAATTTCACCAGCATGTAATCCAATAATACGAGTAGCATATTGCCTCGCTAAATCAATAGAATGTAAGTTTACAATTGTCGTAATTCCAAAATCTTCATTAATTTTCTTCAAATCATCCATTACTTGCTTTGTTGTCAGAGGATCTAACGAAGCAACAGGCTCATCTGCCAATATGATTTTCGCTTCTTGTGCCAATGCTCTAGCAATTGATACACGTTGCTGTTGTCCCCCTGATAATTCATCAGCTCGTGCATATGCTTTTTCTGAGATATTCACTCTATTCAGCGCCTGGAATGCAAGCTCCACATCCTCTTTCGGAAACAGACCTAACGTTGTACGCAATGTAGAATGATATCCAACCCGCCCAGCTAATACATTCTTCAGTACCGTTGATCGCTTCACAAGGTTAAAGCTTTGAAAAATCATACCAATATCTCGGCGCATGCGTCGTAATCCTTTTCCTTTTGCAGCAGTAATAGACTCCCCTTCAATAATGATTTCTCCTTCTGTGATTTCATGAAGGCGATTTACCGATCTGAGAAGTGTTGATTTTCCAGCACCGGATAGCCCGACCATTACAACAAACTCACCTTTTTGAATTTTCAAGTTTATATTATTCAATCCTTTTGTACCATTCGGATACACTTTGGAAACATTTCGAAACTCTATCACACATCTTACCTACCTTCTATGTATTATCAATAACTGAAAAACGGCAAACTAACTGAAATCACACACTTTCCAGTTAGTCGCCATTTCCATATGTATTATTGCGTTTTCACTTTCTTTCCATATTCACGAACGATATCAAATTTACTATCATCAGATTTAACGTATCCTTCATGTGAGTATACTTCTTTAATGATTTTGTGCCCTTCCTCATTCTTTCCTATTTCAATGAAAGCATCCTGTAATTTCTTGCTCCACTCTGCATCTAAATCAGAACGTACAGAAATCGTATCGTTTGGAATTTTCTCCGTAAATTTTACTATTTTCGTTTGATCGAATATATTCGGATAATCTTTTTTTACAATATTACGAGCATCTTGGAATACAACAGCTGCATCTACATCACCATTTAAAAGAGCAATAAGTGACTGATCATGACCTTTTAATGTAACAGGTTTCACATCTTTCAACGGATCGATTCCCTCTTTTAACAATACAGCCGCAGGCCATACATAACCCGCTGATGATGTTACATCTTGATAGCCAATTTTTTTACCTTTTAAATCTTTTACACTATTAATATTAGAATCTTTCTTAACAACAAACTCTGATTTATAAACATCTACTAAATCCTTTGTGGGAGCTCCAGTTTCATCATCTACCCCAAAACGTTGCGCCTGTAAAATTACGTTTGCAGCCTTTTTCTCATGCGCTAACACATACGCTGTTGGAGGTAAAAATCCTACATCTACTTGCTTAGATGCCATCGCTTCTACAATTGTATTGTAATTCGTTGAAATACTAACTTTTACCGGAATGTTTAATTTATCACTTAATAGCTTTTCCAATGGTTTTGCCTTCGCCTCTAACGTATCTGCATTTTGAGAAGGAACAAATTGAACATTTAGTGTCTTCGGTACATAACCTTTTTTCGTATCTTCATTTTTACTTGCACTTGATTCCTTCGTTCCACATCCACTTAATAATCCCGCTGCTAGTACAACTGTTGTGCTCATTGCAAAAACTTTTTTCAACATGTTAATGCCTCCATTTTTCGTTGTTATAAAATAACCTTCCATAAACATGAAGAAATATATCACATATTTTTACAAATAATTGCTTATTTACAGAATCTTTACATATTCTATACATTCACATTAAAATTCTTTTCATATATTTGATATGATTAATTGAAAGATAACTATAGAAAAGGTGAATGGCGTTGAATCAAAATCAAATTGTAACTTTAAATATTTTATTAACAAGCGATGTACATGGTACTGTGTATCCAATTCACTACCAAGATAACTCCAAAGCAGAAATTGGTTTAGCTAAAATTTCTACTCTCATAAAAAAAGAACGTTCTCAAAATGCAAACGTTCTTCTGATTGATAACGGGGACTTCATTCAAGGAACACCATTTACTTATCATTACGCTACATACGAAAAAGATATGGAAAACCCAATGTCCTTATTAGCCAACTACTTAGAGTATGACATTGCAATTATCGGAAATCATGAATTTAATTACGGAATGGATATATTAAATAATGCTGTGACTACTGCAAATTCCCCTTATCTATCAGCAAACATTTTAGATAAAAACAGAAAAGAACCTTATTTCGGAAAACCATATATAATAAAACATATTGAATCAAATATAAAAATTGCTATTTTAGGGGTGACAACGCATTACATCCCCCATTGGGAACAAGCACATCATATTAAAGATTTACAATTTGAAGATGCATTTGAAACAACAAAAAAATGGGTTTCTTACATCCGTAAACATGAAAAACCAGATTTACTAGTCGTAGCCTATCACGGGGGATTTGAACGTGATTTACAAACCGGAGTACCGACTGAAGTTTTAACAGGTGAAAACCAAGGATATGCAATGTGCCATGAAATTGAAGGCATAGATATTTTACTAACAGGCCACCAACACCGAGAAATCGCTCACACCGTGATTAATGGTGTAACAATTTTACAGACCGGATGCAATGGACACTCAGTTGGAAAAGTAACAGTAACATTCGAAAAAGCAGAACAAAAATGGGTGAAAAAAGAGAGTTATTCAGAGTTATTGCCCGTACAAGGAATTGCGGCAGACCAAGATGTTCTTTCCTTGGTTGCCAATTATGAAGAGAAAACACAAAATTGGCTTGATAAACCTATTGGAATAATTTATGGGGATATGCAAATTTCCGATGCTATGCAAACACGTTTGCAAGACCATCCTTTTATTGAATTCATAAATAAAATACAGATGGATATAGCTAATGTTTCAATTTCTTGTACAAGTTTGTTTCATAATACATCTCCAGGTTTCCCTAAACATGTAACAATGCGTGACATCGTTTCTAATTATATTTATCCAAATACATTAAAAGTAATTAGAATAACCGGAGCGGATATAAAAAATGCTCTCGAACTCTCTGCTTCTTATTTCACATTAAAAGCAGATGGAACCATCATCGTAAACCCTACCTATATAGAACCAAAACCACAACACTATAATTACGATATGTGGGAAGGGATTTCGTATGTATTAAACATTTCAAAACCAATTGGAGAGAGAGTAGAGTCTTTGCAGTATAAAGGCGCTCCTCTTAATATGAATGAAGAATATGACGTTGTTATGAATAATTATCGTGCAAGCGGTGGCGGGAACTTCTTTATGTTTCAAAATAAACCAGTAGTAAAAGACATACCAACAGATATGTCTGAACTTATCGCTAACTATATATTGAAGCATAAAAGGATAGAAGCAACGAAAAATGAAAACTGGAAAGTTATTAAATAACAATTTTAACAAATAAAAAAAGATGGGCTATGCCCATCTTTTAATTTAATTTTGCATTATCCTGCTTTTTTAAAGCTTTTAATTTCGCCGGTGTAACGTCCGTGCCTTCTTCGTTAACGACTTTAATTCCTTTTAATTCGTTTAACATATTTTGACGAAATCCTTTTAAATATTGTTCACGAAGCGATTGGCGCTCACGTTGTTCTTCTTCAGTTAAGCCTTCAGCTTTTGCTTTTTTCGCTAAGAAGTTAATGCGTTCAATGAGTTCTTGACTTGGCATCTCGAATCCCCCTTCTACTCAAAACTGATTATTATCATACAATAGTTAGTCCTCTTTATCAAGCAATTGCTTTGTATATTCTACATACCTTCGATGTACAGTTGCTTTTGAAACATCATGACCAAAACCACGAAGTGTTGCTGCAATTTCTTCAAAAGTTAATTCATTCCGGCGCAAACGTACAATTTCCTCAATTGGCACTTCTTTTTTCTCACGTCCTACGCTTAAATGACGATTTTTCAAATTATTTTCTGGACGAAATCCTTTCTCCACTGCTCTTTGCATGCCACGTTTAATTTTTAAATTGTGGATCTTTCTTTGATACTCTTCAACGATCCCAATTATATTTAGCACCATCGAATCAGAATCTGAAAGCTGTAATTCACCACTATGTGTGTGTGTATAAACTTTTATCCCCTCTTTATGTAAACAATGCATTAATGCAATCTTTGCATTTCCTCTACCAAGACGCGTTTCATCTTGTATAAGTAGTACATCAACTTGTTCATCTCGAATTGTATCTAGCACTTCTAATATGCCATCACGTTCAATTGTATAACCGCTAGCCTGCTCCTCAATTACCTTTGTAACATCCATTTGATAGCGCTCAGCTAAATGCAATAATTCATCTTTTTGACGCAATAATGATGTTTCCTGTTCTTCTTTTGTTGTGCTCACACGTGCATAAATAATTGCATTCATTTTGAACCCTTCTTTCTCACTATATTTTCCTTATAGTGTATCATAAATTTGCCTTTCGTTCGAACTTATGTTTGTAGAATGTTTTTTCGCATGTTATACTTAATAATAAGAAAAATGAAAGAAAACGAGGTGTTAGAAAACATGGAAAAGTTAACGAAACGCCAGCAAGACATTCTCGACTTTATTAAGCTAAAAGTACAAGAAAAAGGATATCCACCTTCCGTACGTGAAATCGGTCAAGCAGTCGGCCTTGCTTCTAGTTCTACAGTGCACGGACATTTATCACGACTAGAAGAAAAGGGATATATTCGACGCGATCCAACAAAACCACGCGCAATTGAAATTTTAGGTGACAACCGAACGGAAACACAATCTGTTATTCAAGTTCCAATCATCGGAAAAGTTACTGCCGGTTTACCGATTACAGCAGTCGAAAGTGTAGAAGATCACTTCCCACTTCCAGCTAGTATCGTTGCTGGAGCAGATCAAGTGTTTATGTTACGCATTTCTGGAGATAGCATGATTGAAGCCGGTATCTTTGATGGTGATTTAGTTGTTGTTCGCCAACAACAGTCTGCATACAACGGTGAAATTGTAGTTGCTTTAACAGAAGATAACGAAGCAACTGTTAAACGTTTCTATAAAGAAAAAGATCATTTCCGTCTACAACCGGAAAACTCTTCACTAGAACCTATTATTTTAAAACAAGTGTCAGTTATTGGAAAAGTAATTGGCGTATATCGTGATTTACATTAAAAATAATAAAAAGAAGATAATTCCCTTATTTATATAGGTAATTATCTTCTTTTTATATTTTGATAGATTTCCGTTCATTCAAAAGAATGCGTTTCATTAATTATTAACGCGTTTCAATAGTAACATCTCCAGCAGCGGTTTTACCGCTAATCTTTTTACTACCATTACCAATCGTTATATTTTTATTGTCTTCATTAAAAATTGTCACGTCTCCAGCAGCAGTTTGCCCAGTTATAACTGCATCTTGTGGTTTTTCCAATAAAGTAATATCTACATCTCCAGCAGTTGAACTTACCTCTAAATCATATTTAGAATCATGATCAATAATATCTATATCCCCACTAGCCGTTTTTGCTGTTACTTTCCCTATTACTTTTTTAAAATTCACCTCACCAGCTTTTGTAGACCCCTCCACACTCTTTGCTGTTACATGTTTCAAATCCACTTCTCCGGCGAGTGTTTCAACACTTACGCGGTCACTTTTCACATTACTTATTCCTATTTGTCCAGCGGATGAATTTACTTTTATCTCTTGATAAGAACGTTCAGGTACTAATATAGTCAATGTAGGCGTTTGAAATCCGAAATTGTAAAATGAAAAATCAAATGAAACACCTTTTTCTATTTCCCCTATGATTTTTAATGTATCACCATCTTCAGCAATACGAATCTCCTGTTTACTTACGTCTCCTTTTTGCTTTACATAAAAAGAGGAATCAGGAGATTTTTGGACAACAATATCTCCAGCATCTAACTTAACTTCTACATTTTTTAGCGTTTCGTTTTTAATTACGTCCTCTTTATCTCCTTTCTCTGCAGTTTGTACTGCTTTTTCATATGTTTGTGAAATCCCTATTACTCCAATAATGATACAAGCGATAGCTACTAATAATATCTTTTTCATCATCTACTCCCCTTTTATCATTTTGAAGTTCCAGACTACATAGCGTACACATAATCTTTTAAACCACTTCGTACTATAATAAGCTACAATACATAACAACAAACCTACTCCGACAAACGTTATACTAACGAAAAGATCCAACCATATAAAAGTGCCCATAAATACTTTTACAATAACGAAAAATGGTGTCACTACACTAGCAATCCCACCGACCCAAAAGGAAAATATAAAAGCTATAATTGCAACTAACGGGCCTAACACAATAATAAAATTAAACAAACTAAGTCCAACCGCTGCCATGACAGCTCTTGTCACATTTGAAGTCGACGGATCTTTTTTCATTTCATCAAATCGATACATCGCAAGTAAGTCTTTCGCAATTACTTTCGGAGAGCCAAGTCCCTTTATTATTTCTGATTCAGTTTTCCCCTCTTCCATCCCAAACTGAAAGTGCTCTTCATAATCAAATAAAATATCTTGTCGCTCTTCTTCTGGTAACTTTCTAAGATGACTTGATAATTCTTTAAGAAACTGCTCTTTACTCATCCCATTCCACCCCTTCAATAATTTCTTGAACACCTTTAGCAAAATCACGCCACTCTGTTACTAATAAAGTAAGTTGCATCTCTCCTTGCTCTGTTAGTTGATAATATTTACGGGGCGGTCCTTCCGTGGATTCTTTTAAATACGTTTGAAAATATCCCTCTTTCGTTAAACGACGTAATAACGGATATACAGAACCTTCCGATATTAAAAATTTATTAGAGATTTGCTGAACAAGTTCATATCCATAACAATCCTTACGTTTTACAAGTGCCAATACACACAGTTCTAACACACCTTTTTTAAACTGAACGTTCAAGGACGATCCCCCTTTCTCATTTTAGTACTGTTCAATAAACGGTAGCTATTTTATCCATAATATACCACTTAGTATTGTTTATTGCAAGGTACTGAATTATATTTATTCCCTAAATTTAGAAAACACAAATATAAAAGCCCGAATAAGATCTGTTGTAACTGACCATTATCCCGGCTTTCATTCAACTCGAATTACAATACTACAAGATTTCATTCAATCTTTCTCCTCTATGAACCCACTTCCATTTGTGACCCTAATAAATTTCGAAATACACCTTTTCTCTCTTTAGCCAATTGATTAAATTCACCTTTTTGAACAATCTCACCTTTTCCTAAAACAATAACTTGATCTGCATTGCGGATCGTAGATAACCGATGCGCAATAACAACAATAGTCATCGTTCCTTTCAACCTTTCTATTGCTGATTGAATTTTTACTTCATTTTCAGTATCTAATGCACTCGTAGCTTCATCTAATACTAAAATGGATGGTTGTCTTAAAATAGCTCGAGCTAGTACAAGTCGTTGACGTTCACCACCTGAAAGTCTCACTCCACGATCTCCAATGAGAGTATCAAGCCCTTTTGGAAGCATTCGTACAAATTCAGCTGCCGCCGCAAAATCTAATGCAGTCCAAATTTGTTCTTCACTCGCATTCGGCTCAATCATCAATAAATTTTCTCTTATGCTTGCATTAAATAAAAAAGGATCTTGTGGCACATAACTAATAGCCCGTCTCAATGACAATAAATTTTCACTTGTAAGAGGAGTTCCATCTATTAATACTTGACCTTTCTCTGGCTGAATCAATCCCATTAAAACATCGATTAATGTACTCTTCCCAGCTCCCGAATGTCCCACAATAGCCGTCATACTATTGATTGGTATTTTCACATTAATATTTTGAAGTGCATACAAATGCTCCTTCTTATTATATCGAAAATAAATACCCTTACATTCAATACCCTGCTCTATACAAATCGGCTTTATATGTTTTTGCTGATGTATATCCTGCATTTCAATTGCTTCATTACATTCCCCTTGTAATTCCCATAATGACTTAAAAGCAGGAATGCTTGCAGCAAGCTGTTCTAAATTTGACTGAATTGTCATAAATCGTGGCCATAGTCTCGAAAAGATGAGTATGATTAATAGTAATTGGGTGGGTTGAGCTTTAAATATACTTACTGATAATAATATAAAAAATGCAATTAAAATAGCCATTGAAACTTTATAAAACAATTGAGAGTTCGACCTTATTCTCATATACTCCATTTGTTCATTACTCATCTTTTCTGTTATAGATTGTAACCAATCTAAACGTGATGCTTCCAAAGTATTACTCTTTATATCTTTAATTCCATTAAAATGATCTGTTATACCAGAAAGATAGTCTTGTGCTAATTTCGAGGTCTTACCGCCTAGTATTCGTGCTTTTTTTATAAAAGCACGAGAAGCTACTAAGAATAATAAGCCAAAGACCAAAACAAATATAGTTATTTGGGGAGATAATAAAAACGCAAGCCCCACCTGTATGAATGTAAACAGAATAACAGCTAACAATTGTAAAATTAAATTAACCCCATAACTTACGCGAGCTAATTCTGTAGTTAATATATTTATTAGATTTGTTTTCCTTTTCTCTAAAAAAAAACTCCACTTCGCTTTTAGAATCATACTATATGTTTCTATTCTTAATTCTCGTACAAAAGCTTGTTGCGTTCTCGCATCCCTTAGCGTTATGTTTCGTTGTAATAGATTTTGACCTAACACTATTAGTATATATATACCTAAAATAGAAATTAGACTTGTTGTTTTAGGGAAATCCTGCAAAAATCTATAGACAGGTGCAATAAAAGCAGTCTCCTCACCTATATTAATTATTCCAGTCATACTTATCATAGGAATTAATAAAATAATACCTATCCCTTCAAGTAAACTTATTAAAACCATACCAAACAAATTCACATACAGAATTTTCCCTGCAGAAGAATATAATTTCTTCATAAAATATATAATATGATTCATCGATGTTCCCCCTATAACAAAGCAAGCTTCTTTGTTTTCCTCCAAAGACATAGAAACGGACGTAAAGGAAAATATAAAAAATGAAGGAATTTAGGTAACGGCAATGTTTTTGCATCAATTGGATAAGGATATAGTTGGCTCATAATATATAAAATCTTTTGCTGATTAGACATTAGTGAAAATAAATGTCGACTATGATAAGCAAGTACTTCTTTTGGCACAGGGTCGGTATGCAAGTTTATCATTTGCTTGAAATAAAACAACGCTTCTTGCGCTAACTGTTTTGAATGTTTTTTAGTTACTAATTCCATCATTCTTTCATCTAGTCGTACACCTAGCAATTGAGATGCCAAAATTAACGCTTGTCCTCCTAAATGAAGCATTTGATATTTTCTCATTAATTTATGAATCTCACTCCAATTAAGATCTTGATCGACAATTTTTTTTATGTCTACTAACCAACGTAGCCTGGACCAACCATGTCTGGCACCATGAGATACAAGAAATAAAAATAAGTCTTCCTTCCCTAACATATATACCGAATTACTCGTAAGTGTACTTTTTCTCTTTCGCTTCCAAAGCTCTTCAAACCCAGGTTCCTTACCCGGTCCGGGATTTAATCTCCAATGAATTTCAAGTTTGATCCGCCTTGTTGGGTGGAAAAATGTTATATGGTGATGCCTCCATTTCCAATCACTTAATATCGTTTGAATATAATCATCTTTCACATACCCTTGCTCTAAAAGTAGTTTTTCTGCTTTTTCTAAATTTTGAATAGGGATGAGAACGTCCAAATCACAGGATGTTCGTAAAGAAAGATCTCCATATAAGTCCTGAGATAGTACAGGCCCTTTTAGAAAAATCGTACGAATCTCATTTTCATTACATAATTTATTTATTCGTTCCATTTCAGCACTTAAATAAAGCATTTGAAATGTATTTCTTTTATATTTTCTAGTCAAGGTTTGTACAATATGTGAAGGAATCAGCTCCTTGTCCACCTGTTTAAGTTTTTGATATATCACCGGATAAACGCGATGATGCACGGCTTGCTCAAGAAATACTTCCCAATCAATATCCGAAAACCATTCATTACTGTAAGTTTGCATTGTTTCGTCATCTTGTAACTTCAAAATTGCAAAAAGAAGTTTCAATTCCTTAGACATGAACTCTACATTAAGACCAAAATCTTTCTCCATTTTACTCTCCTTTAATAGTGTTCTCACTTAGCCTCTTTGCAAATGATCCAACGACAGTGAATTTCTCCATTCCTTCCGATCCAGTAACATAAAAAGAACCGCTACGTAACCATGCATGTGCAATTAGTTCCCCACTATTATCCTTAGCCATTCCTAAATAAAGAGTACTCTCAATGTGACGTTTTTCAAGCATTTTCATCCCAGCTATAGCTTTAACGAGACATTGACTTTCCCAAAAAGTATAACAACTCATAATAGAAATTGCTTCGGACACCTTTTTTAGCGTATCTCCGTGCGGTTGAATATGAGTACTTGAGGTTTCACTCATGTAATCCCCTAAAGAAGGTGCAACTTTGGAAAATGTAATATTTTTTAGTACACGTGCCCATCCTAAAAAAATAAAAGCCTCTAAAAATAAGAGCTTTGTTTTCATGTTTAGTGATAAAAACATCCTTAACCTTTTCACAATATTTATTAATCCCTTCCTAACAGTTCTTTTGAAATTACGAATCTATCTATTAGGCTGATCTTTTATTTGAATTAACCCTTCTTGAAACAAACACTCTAAAAAGGAAAGAACTTGCTCTTCACAATCTTTTCGTTCAATATCATAGTTAGATACTAGCATAGTAACAAGCTGATTAATTATTATTGGCTTTTCAATAAGCTCCCATATTTCTCCGCCTATTTCACCTAAGTTATAGTAATTTCCTTTCTGGACATTTAACATAACTTTTTCTCCATCCATATCGCTTACTATATTACCCTTACTTTGGACAACGTTATGTTCTAATGATATTTTTCTCGAGTGGACAACCATCAACCATACTCCCTTTCTGTATAGTATTTAAAATAACTTCCACAAGCTCATGAGCTGTAAATCTTGAAGCCGGGCGGCTTACTTGAAATATTTCCATTCCACTTGCAATATTAGATGAAGTTTCAAAATGCCATTCCATCAATCCTAATTTAGAAATCAAAGAATTCCTAAAAGTATGGCGGTATAATTTATACAAGCGTGCGAGCCCTTCTATACGGGTCATCTCGATATCTTCTCCCTGCGTTTTTACTAATTCAATAACACCAGCAAGAGGTAATGGATCAGGAAAGAATTGAGAATTCACAGGAACAGCATACTTCGTTTCCCTTTCAAATAAAGGGCTAAATTGCGCTACTTCCATTCCTAACTCATTTATGCTCTCTTGCCATAATTTTTGTTGTGCGTAAGAAGGATGAACTATTGCAGTATTTTTATTCAAAAGAGACACAGCAACTACATCATCACTTAAAAGCTTATATCCTTTATTCAAAAAAGCCGAGGCTAACGTTGATTTTCCAGCTCCTGAATCACCAATTAATGCATATGCTTTCCCATCTATAGCAATTACACTCCCATGCAATGGGAGTATTTTACGTTGCATTAACAGCGCCCCCATACAAGTTCCCAAAATATATAGTCGAATTTTATCTTCTTCTGCATTTGCCATAGGTGAAAAGGTGATTTTCTCACCTGATTGTATAGCGAATATTGCAGTTTGAGGAACATGAAACATAACTATATCATCCTCCACTACTATCGTTTTTTGCTTTTCTGCGCTATATTCACCCCACTGTTCTGACAAATCAGTTATTTCAACTTGAACATCCGCCATCTCTTTTTTTTCATTCAGCTGAGACAATTCAGGTAATGGGATTTCACTTACTATTTTTAACCCGAAGGCTTGATATAACACATTCCCCATAGAATCAAACATCCTATCCCCCCACATTGTCAATTTTTTGAAAGCTCTTATATAATAAAGCTATATAAGAGCTTTATTTTTCCAATGACTTAACTGTACTTCACTGGATCATCTGGGTCAGGTTGAACAGCATCTGGATATTTATGCCCAGGCCCCGCCATAGTCATATTAATATTAAGTACTTCTAATACAGGTTGTTTCCATTCCTTTTTCATACGTATCACCTCCTTTCACATTGCTTTTTTTATAAATCGATAGAAGATTAAGCTACGCATTAAAATTCTAAAATCTAAATCAAATGCATATTCTGGTCGAGGTTCTTTACAAATTTTTGAGATAGCTTTCTTAATTACCTCGACATTTAGAAATTCAGAAATTACTGGATCTACACTAAGTTCTTCAACTTCCTCAATAAATTCATTCCAAAAAGGAGCCATACGGTAAACACCATCTGCACCTTGAATACCTCGAACCCGTTGATTCAATCGTACTTTATCAGGAAGGAAATTCTTTGTGGCTCTCCGGATCAGGGCTCGATCCAAACCATTTTGAACATACTGTTCTTCTGGAACTGACAAACAAAATTGAATCAATCGTAAGTCATTTGTGGGATCACGATCCCATAAAGCATAACGTAATGATAATTTCGTTTCATACGTTCCATTTATGCTCCAATAATATGGTTTTTCAAACTGTTCTCTTTTCATGTCATATGCATTAGAGATAGAGGTGCCTGTTATATCGATGTCTTGTTCTCTGAGTCTGTCAAAAACATTCATTTCCCTTGCAAATTCCGGATTAATTATTGCGGAATTTGCATCTTGTTTCCCTGAAAAAAGTAACTGATGCAAAAATGGAAATGCCTTTCGTCTTACCACTTCAAAAATACGTGATTTTTTCACTCCTATATTTCTACTATATAAATGTAGTTCACGATAAAAACGAATCCAATGTAGCTTTTTCAATAACATTGCCTGGTAATCTAAAATAGGTCCCCACGATACTGTCCAATTACCTCTTTGACCACTAAGAAGTACTCCTATTCCATTCTGAGATGCTTTTTCATAAACTCCACTCAACCAAAAAGTATTCTCAAAAAATTTATATGGCATCTCCATTGTTTCCAACCAATCATCAATTTCCGATAGTGGGCTTCTCTCCGGCAATTCTAAATAATAATCCTGTATATTCCCTACATGCTCGACAGTCGATTGAATAAATGGTCTTTCGTCAGCTATTCTACCTTTGTGTGTCCAATCTTCAAATCCTTCTACTGGAACATAACTGTACGTATGTAATTTTTTATTTTCAGCCCGTAAATCACTTGCAGCAAAACTAACGACAGAACCTGAGTCTAGCCCTCCGCTCAAATGAGCTCCTACTTGGTGATGTGTTCGTAAACGTGCCTTCACTGCACTTTGATACACCTCTCGAAACGCCTCTTCATACTCTTCATTTGATTTTAAATTAAGCATTTCCCCAACAGTTGGTGTATAGTATCGCGAAAACTTCACTTCGCCTTCCTTTACCAAAATAGTGTGTGATGGAGGCACTTGTTCTATATATTTGTAAACTGTTAACTGTGGATCTACCGTTTCGAAATTTACAGGTATAGCTAGAAATTCAGCAATCCACTGCTTATTCAATTTCTTCTCAACATATGGTAGAGAAAATAACGGATTTATAATAGTACAAAAAGTAAATTTTTCCTCACCACGATAAAAATAAAGTGTCCGACTTCCTGAAAAATCTCTGGCACCAAAAAGAATTTGTTTTTTCTCATCCCAAATCATAAAGGCAAAATCGCCTACCAAATATTTTGGAGCCGCTTCCCCCCATTTCTGATAAGAGAGTAAAATTAACTCGCTATCTGTCATGTTTTTTCTATCCGAATAATCCACTTGTAATTTTTCAAATAACTCATCACGATTATCAATAATAGCATCTGCTGTAATTGCCAGTTGCTTTTCATAATTATAAAAGGGTAATTGTTCACCAACTGACTCTGGTGTAATCCATTGTGCATGACATCCTAGAAAAGCATTTTCTTTGTGCCATATTTGAATATCATCGGCAGGATATTTGTATAAACGACTCATTACTTCTCTTCCGTGCTCAATTGATACAGGCTCATTAGTAAAGTGAATAATGCCAGCTATAGCGCTCATTTCTTCCTCCTAATATATGAAAAGTTACTACAAATACTATTTACATATTAAATTCGTTAAACATACCTCTTTATCATTCTTTTTAACGAACGAAATTATTTGTTTTATTACTTTCTCAATTACATGCTTAAATTTACTTTCAGACTAAGATATAGATATTAAAAGCCTATAATTATCCCTTTTTTATGTCAATTGAAACTGAATGTTCCCAAACAATCCCCTTTGGAATTCACTATAAAGAACAAATAGTGGTACATATACAAATCTAATTCCAATTTTACTTACTTTTCTTTTAATTCTTCCATTCTACTGCTTTTAAAATGCTTTGAATTACCCTTTGTTGATCTTCAGCTAACATATTAGATCCTGAAGGCAAACAAATTCCACTTTGAAATAAGGAATGCGACACATCTTCATTTTTACTATGCGGATAATACTTCTTCTCTTTAAAGAGCGACTGCATATGAAGTGGCTTCCACATAGGACGCGCTTCAATATTCTCTTCTGCTAAAGTTCTCAACAATTTCCCAATAGTGATCCCGGATTCCTTTTCATCAATTGTCAATGTAGTAAGCCAACGATTAGAGCGAGTATTTTCTAATTCAGGCATAAAATAAAATCCTGGCATGTGAGATAGCGCTTCATAATACCGTTTATATATAAATCTTCTAGCTCTCACCCTATCTTCTAACACTTCTAATTGTCCTCTACCAATACCAGCTAAAATATTACTCATTCGATAATTATATCCTATCTCACTATGCTCATAATGTGGAGCTGGATCCTTTGCTTGTGTCGCTAAAAACTTCGCTCTCTCTAATGCTTCTACATCATTAGAAACTAGCATTCCACCACCCGAAGTTGTAATGATTTTATTTCCGTTAAATGAATAAACCCCAAACCTCCCAAATGTACCGCTTGCTTTTCCTTTATATGTAGAACCTAGAGATTCTGCTGCATCCTCAACTATAGGAACATTATATTGATTACAAAGTGAAAGAATTTCATCTAGTTTAGCACTCTGACCATATAAATGAACAAGAATGATAGCCTTTGGTAATTTCCCCACTTTATTAGCTTCATACAATGCATGTGCCAATGCATTCGGTGACATATTCCATGTTTCCGGTTCTGAGTCAATAAATACTGGTTCAGCTCCCAAATAAACAATCGGATTCGCACTCGCTACAAAAGTAAAACTTGAACAAAACACTGTATCTCCCTTTTGGACATCTAATAATCGCAAAGCTAAATGAATAGCAGCCGTACCTGAACTAACTGCAGCCCCACCTTTCACTCCTACAAAAGATGCAAGTTCTCTTTCAAATCCATCAACATTTGGGCCAAGAGGGGCAATCCAGTTTGTATCAAATGCATTTTGAATATATTTTTGTTCATTCCTACTCATGTGCGGAGAGGAAAGGTAAATTCGCTTTTTATGCTGAACTGTGTGCATGTAAACACATCCTTTATACATATTTAAATACTATGTATCTAAAAACATATGCTCTAATACAGATATATCAGATAATCTCCTTAAATTATCAATTGTATAATGTGCTTTATAAGCTTGCTCAACTATAAGATTATGGTGAATTCCACCTTCTCTATTAATATGGATCGTTAACCATTTCAATTTCTTGGCTGTTATAAAATCCTTACTTAAATTATCTCCTATATAGACACATTGCTGATGAGGCACCTGTAGTTCCTTACTTATTTTTTCATAAGGAATTTGGCTCGGCTTCCAATATTCTTTTCCCAGCTCATCAGTGAGAATTATCGAATGAAATCTCTCTTTTAACTTTAATGCATTAATTTTCTTTTCTTGGGCAACTAAATATCCGTCTGAAATAAGTCCTATTTTAACGGTATTAACTAAATTATTTAGTACCCAATCCGCTTCATCCAACAATTGAATATCTGGTTTATGAAACCTATACTGTTCTATCAAATTACTAATCAATTTTTCATCGTAAGGAATGTTTAACTTTTCTAGTGTTTCATTAAACACGAACCTTCTTTCCCCCGAATCGAATAATTGAATTGCAATATTATAAAATCCGGTTTT
The DNA here is from genome assembly GCF_038003645.1 of Bacillus sp. FSL E2-0195. Classification (NCBI taxonomy): domain Bacteria; kingdom Bacillati; phylum Bacillota; class Bacilli; order Caryophanales; family Bacillaceae; genus Bacillus; species Bacillus sp. FSL E2-0195. The sequence continues at coordinate 3,580,703 of NZ_JBBOPN010000001.1, forward strand.
CTTATACTTCTCTTTAATCCAATCATCCACTGCTTTAAAACCACTTACAACATAATCTTTCTCTTTATATAAAGTATCATCCATATCAAAAACAATTGCTTTAATCATCATCTTAAATACTCTCCATAAAAACCGCTTCATCATATCTAAGCATTGTTAAATTTTCTCTCCAATTAAAGTCCTTATCTATAAAGACTTCCCCCTGACACATTTTAATTGTCCAAAGTGGAAAATTCGCTCCTGCTTCTATTGATAGTGGTATTCCTCCTCCAAAACGAGGGTTTATTTCAATAAACGTAATTTGTCCATCCTCCTTTTTAAAACATTGTAAAGTAATACACCCAATAGGATTAGGAAGAGCTTTTATTACAGTTTCTGCTGCTTGGATGATATCAAAATCCTTCTTGGTTATACCTTTACTTACCTCACCTGCTCGTGTCTCTATACGCAATCTAGGAACGATTGTTTTTATATTCCCACAGAAATCTACCATGACATCTATAGTGTATTCTTCTCCTGAAACGTATTCTTGTATCATAGCGTTAGGTATATAATCCTTAAAAAATTCCAATTCCTTTTCATTCATTATTTTTGTTACACCTTTACTAGAACTGCCATCATAAGGTTTAATTAATAGTGGAAATTGATATTCTTTTCTTCCAATCTCTTCATCACTATATACTCTAGGTGTTGGTATATTATTAGATGCAAAAAAGTTATATGTGTATTTTTTGTTATTAGCAATCTTATTTAATTCCATACTAGAAACTAATACTTTTACACCAATACCTTCGAAAACCTTCGAATTATTAGCCATAAGGGTTAATTCTGTATCAATTAACGGAATTATTAGATTTATCATTTCAGATTTACATATTTTTAATAATTCATTTATATATCCCTCTTCATTTACACGCGGAACAATAAAATGCTTATCGCTAAAGTAAATGGTGGGAGCAGTTTCTTTTAAGTCTGCAGTAAAGATTTTTCCTTTGATTCCTTCTTGTTTAAGTACTTCCTTAAATTTTTTAATTAAGGTGACCCTCCTACCAGAGCTAGTAAACAAAATATTCATTTTATTCCCCCCCATGCTCGATTCCCCCCTTAAAAACTGGCATAGTCACATGCTTATTATTTGTTATCCCTTCCGACTTTAAAACCTTACTAAAAGTTAGATATAAAATTTTCAAATCTAAAAGAAAACTTTGATTCTCAACATACCATACATCTAATTTAAATTTCTCATCCCATGAGATACTATTTCTTCCATTAACTTGAGCCCATCCAGTGATTCCGGGTCTTACATTATGCCTTTTAGCTTGCTCTTTCGAATATAAAGGCATATATTCTATTAATAATGGGCGGGGGCCCACCAAACTTAATTGACCTTTTAGCACATTTATTAATTGTGGTAATTCGTCTAAACTATATTTTCTAAGAAATTTTCCAACTTTAGTTAATCTAGCGTGATCTTGTAACAGCTCCCCATTACGATCTCGCTCATTGGTCATCGTACGAAATTTATAAAGATAAAAAGGTTTTCCATGTAACCCTGGACGTTGTTGTCTAAATAAAATGGGTGATCCTATCTGAGTTTTAACTATAATTGCTACTAAAAGAATAACGAAAAAAAAGCAAATTAATAATAATAAAGAAATAAAGATATCAAACAGTCTCTTCATTACCAATCATTCCCCCATCTTAAATTATTACAAATGCTTTTCCAAAGTTAAATAATCTACAAAGTATTCATTACGGATTGAAATCAAGTATTCTTAAGTTGTAATTAAAGAATTGTATTCAATTTCTCTTTATTTATCACCTGCAAACATTTTCTATAGTACACAGCTTTAAAACTTAATAAGTAGAAGAAAGCAATACACATAGGTGCAAAATATATTTTTCCAAATGCTTATCCAAGAGACTATTACACACTGTAAAAATCTCAAAAAATATATTCACAAACACAGTTTTATAAACAACGCTTAGTAGTATATTAAAAAATCCATTTATTATTTAAAAATTCTCCTACACACTATTTTTTAGTATGCAGTTAACGTAATAATAAAAAGCTATTATGTTTATAAAAAACATAATAGCTTTTCTCTATTCTATAGTAGTAACTAAAAGTCAATAAACCTATTATCTATTAGGAATTAGACTATTTCGAATAATTACATTGGACAAAATCCTTCCATGTACCATTATATAATACTTTATGGACATATTTATTAAGAGCCACTCTACTTCATTTCTCATAATTTTTTGAAACTATTCAAATTTAATTATCACCATGCATTAATTTGGATCTATTACACCATTAACTATATTCCCTTGCAGAAATTCCCTCCCTGTAATTGTAATTTTCGCATTATTCAACACGTTGTTTTGAATTACTACTAGGGGTGTAATACTCGTTGTTCTATTATCTATCCCAACTTGCATCAAATTTGTGGAATTTATAATATTATTTTGAATTATCACTTGCTTACCAGTAAACGCTGCATCCAAAACAATAATAGCTCTCTGAAGAGTATCATTTGTAATTTTTATAGTATTTCCCCCTAACACTATTTCATCAGATACATTTTGAATATTCAAGACCGTACCATTTGGTTTTTCTATATGACAATCCATCATCTTGAATGCTTTGAGGTTATTCACTGTAAATAACGTGTTATTTCTATCTATACTAAAGAACTTGCAATCTTTTAATTCTAAAGTGCTTCCTGTACTTGTTATCCCCAAAAAGGTTACGTCCTTAAAAAAGCAATTTGTATATGTCCCTGCAACTAAGGTTGGGTTTTTAACATTATTAAATATAATATTTTCAAATATCCATCCTGATTTAACTGTTCCTACTGGTACATAATTTAAATACAAAACGTCTTGTCCTTCAAATATACAATTTGAGATAGTTTGCGGCTCATTTTTCATCTCTAATGTCCACTGATACAATGATGACAAGGAATTTAGTTTATCTGCATCGTTTATAAAGCGACAGGAATCAACTTTAACCGCATATGGAAAGGGGGTATCAATAATCATTTTACTATTAGAAAAAATATTATCTAATATATTAATAGATCGATTTACATATACACCTTGAACATTTACTTGCGCTCCGTATACATAATTATTGGAAAAAATAACATCTCCTAACAAAGAGACCTTGGTTAATCGGATATTATTCCCTGTTACGATTACCCTATCTGCACCACCATTAATAGATAGCCCAACATAAGCATTTGAAATGGTATTCATAATAGAATTATTCGATATATAGATAAATTTCCCATTTACAACAATAATATTATAATTTTTATTATCATGAAAATTATTTCTTTCAATGTATATATATTGATTTAAATCATATCCATCTTCAATATCTAGTCCACTTTGTGGATTGGTACCTGCGATGTGATGAATATCATTATCTCGAATATATACATTCTTTGCCCCACATACACTAATCCCTTGTCTACGGCAATCATGTAAATTACATTTTTCTATATAAGTATATTGTGAAAAAGAAGGCACCCGAACATTTATTAAACAATTTGCAGGAGCAGGAACATTCCCTTGATGCAAAACAATTTTAGCATAACTTGCTCCATTAGGGACTTCTACTTCATCAAAGAATTGTACATTGGTTTTTGAAGATAAAAATATATTATTTGAAGTGTAAAAAATGACATCATAATAATCGCATTTTATTTCAGAACCCAATGCTCCAAATCCATTTCCATATAATCCAAAGTAACCATACTTTACAATAGCCACTTGGGTCATATCAATTTGCAAATTGGAACGTATCTTTGTTGTACTACTTACTAATGAACCATCTGTTGTATTAATTGCTCCCTGTTCAAATGAACTTGCTAATGCTGTAGGAAAAGGTGAAATCTGCCCAAAAGTACTGTTCAGTGTAATGGCATCTCCTGTACAATCTAAAATATCTAGATTATCTAAAGATACAAACCGTGTATTGTTCCCCCCATCAGCAGGTGGAGTAAAACTCCCCAATTCAATGCCGTACCCTGCCTCATGTGTTCCCCCACTAGAATAATCATGTGTATATCTATCTCCTTGGATAATACCATTTGTTATCCTAGAATATACTTGATTTCTACGAAAACTTATAATTGCATATCCAGTCAAATTATTTGTTTCCATTTTTAATGTTGAACCGTTTAGATTCAAAGTTAAATGACTTGGTGGTTCGATGGGTGTTTGTTTATCAATCAAATATATCCCTCTAGGTAACACAACTTCCGTATAACCTTGTTGAGCCGCCCAAACTAAAGCATTATTAATACCTTTGGAAGTATTGATAGCATCAGTCCCATCATTCTTAACATCCCATCTATCTAATTCTAATACATATATACTTGTAGAATTTGTAGCTTCAAATGATTTTGGAATCCATTTTAATTGCGTACTATCATAAGTTAAAATGTCATTATGAAAAGGAGGCTTGGACACCAAATCTAAATCATTCAAATTCCCAAGATTATCCCTTCTTCTCCACATCAATTCACACCTCTTTTTTGCTTTTCTACATCTTATGTTTCATAAGGTAAATTGATTGGATATAAGAGAAGTAACATCACTTTTTATTGTTTTTAGAGATCCATTATTTAGAAAGTCTTTTCACAATTCCTTTCTCCTTCCTAAATAGATCTATTCTTACTAGCTGTTTTTATTTCAATACCCTTTTATTTATACTATTTAAACTTACAATTTTATTAAAAAGACACTATGCTCTTTATACATAACTCCCCTACTATTATTTTCAGAACAACCTAAAATCTCTTCCGTAAATAAAGCATTCTTTACTGTGATATGGAAAAAATAAAATAATAATTTATGGATAATTATCATTCGAAACTTTCCGAGTTAATATTTTCGACTTTATTTTTTTTATTAATATTCGGGTTAAATTAAGGAAATATCTATACTCTTCCGCCTCTTTAAATACCATCCAAAAGATCAAATTCGGAATAATCAGGCACAAAATACTACGTATTACCATGTCCATAAATATATTTATGTGAAAAATATAACCAATAAAATCCGTTGCTATAACAGAAAATAATACAAGCACTACAAACAAAATATATCTAATAAAATATACTTTTACAGATTTTTTAAAAATCATTTTAAATATAATATAAGGATCATACCAAAAGTAAGTACATAATCTACTAATAACAGTCCCTAAAAGCACTCCTGCTATTCCTATTTGTTTCGCGAGAATTATAGAAACTACAATATTTATAATTGCCGCTATGATAGGTCTATACTTCCCTTTTTTAAATAAACCTGTGGTTTCTCTAAAAATTGTAGTTGTATTTTGCATTCCTGAAGTGAAAAAATTAAGTAATATGAAAAATAATACATACTTATTAAACACATATTCCTCACCTAACCAGAGTGTTATAAATGGATTTATCAAATTCCAAAGGCAAACTGTACAAAATCCATATATCCAAAAATTAAAAAAGTTAATTACACGAAAAATAAAATATTTTTTTTCTGCATTTTCTTTCACATTCAAATTTCCAACACTAGCAGTGATAGAATAAAACAAATAGCCTAATAAGGTATTTAATGTATTTAAGATCAACAAATAATTTGAATACACACCAACCCAAATAATTCCAATGAATTTCGATATAATTATATTATCTGTTGCATTAATTACTACACCACTAATTTTATATAGTAACAAGGAATACAAATTCTCAAAAAACTCTCGTCTGTCTGCCTTAGATAATTTCGCATTATTTTTTTCTTTTAAAAATGGATATAATTTATTTGCCTTATTTGCAATATATACATTCTCAATTACTTTCAATGTTAATTGAACTATCAGTACTACAATGTAATCACTAATAATTATTAATAAAACAATTTGTAATGCGTTAGATATAATTATGAACAAAGTGTGTATTTTAGAAATGATATAGTTACTTTGATCAGCAATAATAATAGATTGCTTATATACAAAATAATATGATGACACCGAACTTATTAAAAATAAAAGATAGATAATGTTAATGTCTTTAATCATAGTATCTGCATTCACTAAATAATCAAGAAATGGTAATAGAGATAACCCTAATAATAAAACTACTACTCCTATTAATCTGTATGCTTTTTGATATAAATTCATTAATGCCTGTATTTTATAGATATCCTTCTCAGCTAATGGCCTATATAAACTATAAATTATAGCTGTATCAAAGCCTAAATTAGCTAGGGAAAACATCAATAGTATACTTGTAAAAAGCCCATCCACACCTAAATATTCTATACCGAGTGTATAAATAAAAACAGTTCGAACAACAAATCCCATGCCAATACTAATTATTTGTCCAGACAAACCGAATAAAATATTTTTTAAGGAATTTTGTATTCTCATCGTAATACCTTCTATATTTTAGTTGTTTTGCGTACCCACTCTACTAAATTTGGCACTAATCTTCCTCTTTAAAATAGGGAAAAACTTTGTTATCCTGTATTTTAATAACGCTTTTCTTCGTTGCGCCTTGAAATCATAATCTAGAAACCAATTTAGTAAATTTTTATCTGTAATACAATCACAATTTTGTTTCATTCGCACTTGGATTAAATTCCAATACATTTCAATGAATGTATTAGTAAAAAACTTCACCTCACTATTTAAAGAAGTTTTAACGTACTGATAAAGATTACTTGGAATATTAAAACCATATTCACGAGGATCTCTCCCTTCAGCAATAATTCCCATAATTGTTCTTAAACATTTTTCACATTTACAACAATTTTCTTCATTTTTAAAACATACCCTGATATTAACAGGTTCTTTACTAGCTGAATAATGGTCCACAACAACTTTAATCTTTTCTTGCCTAGTAAGTTCGTATCCATCATGAAATACTGTTCCAGATGCATATTTTATTTCATTATCCACAGTTGGATCAGATGCACAAGTAACTTGATATAATGGAGAATTAGAGCTTGCAATGTATATACATTTTATCTTAAGTTTAAAAGCTATTGGAATAGCTGCAGATATTATCGCTAGACCATGATGCAATCCATGCCACCATGTATCGTTTAACTTTTCTCTAAAATCATGGTCAATGTTCCCTGCAATTATAAAGGTCCCATAGTTGGATTGTATAAAAATATTTTCTAGTCCATTATCCTTTACAAAATTTATGGCATTTTCTTTATCTGCCTCCCATACTTTACTACCCTCTATTTCATTTTCATGCCATCCATATTCAGTAACTAGCAAGGGTTTTTTATCTTTTATTCTTATAAATGTAGTAAGTGCATCTAATCCCCCACTAAATAAAGATGCCGCTTCAAATTCCGGAATGTAAACATTATCAATAATTTCTCCTACATCCACGGATCCTTTAAATTTCACACCAGGAAACATGTTTTGATATGCATTTTTTATATTATTTAAACAAATATAAAAAGATTTATCTAGTTCATTTATTACTATTGTTGAATTAGTAATCCATACAAGAGGAACTACATTTGCAACAAACGGAATAGCCAAAATACTTAAAGGGATATCAGATACATCATAGTTATATTCAAGAAACATATGATTACTTGTCTTAAAATACTTTTGTAAATCCCCCTTAATACTAAAAGAATAATCAACTCTATTATTTCTTACGACAATTTTATCGAGAATTATACTATTCATTTGAGCCTCCTAATAAATCGCCATTTTTATCAAAGTACATTTATTAATTAGAGAACTGTTTTAACCATTGATTTACTACATCAAAATTCACTTGAACATCCGTGATAAACTCTGAATTTATCATTTTTTCAAGATTATTTAAATCTTCTCTATCAATCAGATTTAAATTATACGTTTCGCCCATCCCCTTAGCTCTTTCATCTATGGAGATAATTATTGCACGTTTTTTATGACGCATAGCAAATATGCCGCCATGTAAACGTGTTCCAATATAATCGACGGCTGTATTTAGGATTTTTTCATACGCCTCTATAGTAGGAGGTATAATTTTTATGTCCTGTATACCCTCTAAAGTTTTTAAATATTCAAAATCATCAGCGTCTTGTATCCAAAAATATACATTTTCATAACTTTTGTTAAGTGTATCTATCAATAATTGATCTTTTTCACGATTTTTAGAATGATGGGTTAGTGTAAAAACAACCGATTCCGATTTTCCACTTGGAATTCCCCTACAAAAATCATGCGTAAAAGACCACAAAGTTGCACAACCAGTATTTAGAGCTTTAAAGCCCATTTCTTCTAAAATTTTTTTTGTTCTTTCATCTCTAACGCTATGTATATATTCATGTGATAAAACTTTTCTATATAACATTTTTGTATAGGGATTTATTTTATTCCCTTTTCCTGCACCAACTCCAACCAGAATACTCCCCTTTAAAGGACCATAATTAAATATATTAATATTCCACTGCGGAAAGTGCGTAAACATATCCATTGCTAGCAAATTCGAACCACCTACAAACTTATATTTCGCATCACTATAAATCTTTACCCTATTTGATTTTCTCGCTACTTGGTACCAATGAAAAGGTGAAACATGAGTAGGTAATGTTAAAACATATGCATTTTTAGTTATATCAGAAAGATGATGCTTTACACACTTCATTATTATATCGTCACCCTTGTTAAGAGAACCTACCGATGTATCTAATACTAAAACATTCTCCATAAAAATAATTCCCCCAAGTATCTTTTATAAATAGTAAAAGATTTTTTAGTTTTATAACTTAATCTATTCTAATTCAATTAACCTATATATCTTTTCCACTTCTATTTCATTACCATAATTTTTTTGGCTTACATTATTAACAATTTCACTTCTGAATTCAACATCATCAATCATTTTTTTTATTCCTTCGACAATTCCCTTTATACCCATTGGACAAATATATCCATCTACCCCGTTCTCCAGCTGACTTTTGGCAGTTGAAAAATTAGTTATTAATACTGGTTTCTTAAGAATTTGCGCTTCCCGAACTGTTACTGCCTTCCCTTCGTATCTAGAAGGTTGTACATAAATATCACATGCTTTTATGTACGGGTACGGATTAATCTTCTTACCTAGTAAAACAAATTCATCTTGAAGTCCTAATTTATCTATCAACAATTTAAGTTCCGCTTCTTGAGGCCCATATCCAACTATGTACCACTCGATATCATACCCTTGATCTAATAGTTTTCTAAGCGCATATATAGCGTCATCAATTCCCTTAGCATGAGAAAGTCTAGCAACAGTAACTAACTTGATTCGCTCTCTATTTATTGGTATTTCCTGAGTAATATCTCCTTCATTAGATTGTTCGCGAACAAATTCAGAATCTATTATATTTTCTATCACTTGCACCTTTTTATTAATATAAGGCAGACTATTCAGGAATGTATCTCTACAACTTTCGGAAACCGCCACAATATCATCCATTTTCCTCCACATTTTACATTCCATTTCTTTGTTAAGTTGTATGTTCGAATAATCAGTATGAATCCACCCAATTTTTCTTTTCGCTCGAACTTTATCCCCTATAAAATAATGCGGCCATAAAAAACTTATCGCAACATCGTACTCTTCTCTCAACTTTGGAAGAAATGGAAGAGATATTCTCCATCCATATTGAATGACGAAGTATCCAGGTTCTTTACTATTTACATATCGCCCATGCATAACGCCCATAATTCTCCCTATTATCCTAGTAATCCCAATTGAGTAATGCCCTTCTTGTAATATCTGCTTAATTGATTTTCTAAAAGTAGTATATTGTTGCAATTCCTCTAATAAATTCGGCTCTTTAGGTAGTAAAGAGAAAAATCCACCTTCATGTTTAAATAACATTAAATCTATATCATACTTACTGTAATCAATTGTATTTAATAAACCAATCAAACTTCTTTCTACTCCACCAATTTCCATATCAAAAGATGTAATTAATATTCTTTTCTTTTTCATTATAGGATACCTCACAAAATCTATTATTGATTTCTCTTCCTCATTTTATATTTGTATTTTGCTGTTACGCTCAACAAATCTCCTTATACATCAGACATATAAAATGAAAATAAATTAGATTATCCTATTTCTTCCTTGCGCACAATTCCATATAACGATAGCCACTCGTAAATGTTATCGTTAATATCAAAGCCTAATTTCGATATATTGTTAATTATGAATTCCCTGTCAGGTCTTTCTTTTAACAAGGCTTTATAAATTTCTTTACACCATATTTCAATTTCTTCATCTAAGTCAACAAATGACATTATCCCTAACCCCATATCAGTATTATTAGGTAGCGTATCTGCTACAACACATGGTACACCTGCAGATTGCGCTTCTAAAGTTACAATACCAAACCCCTCAAACAAAGAAGGAAAAATAAAAACATCAAAACTCTTCATGAGTCGTGGAATATCCTTCCTAACCCCCAAAAATCTAATATTTTCAAAAATCCCTAATTGCTTTGCTTTTAATTCAATAGAAATCCTTAACGGGCCATCTCCTACTAAAATAGCAACAAAATTTGAATCTCGTTTTAAAATTTGCTTTAAAACTTTTAGGATAAAAATATGATTCTTTGACTCTGAAAAACTTCCTATATGTCCTATTAATTTTGTTGCATTCGGTATATTAAGTTCCCTTCTTACGCTGACACTACTCCCAGCGTCTATATCAGTAAATTGATTAATATCTATACCGTTTTTAATTAGTTCTATCCTCTCACTATGAAGCATCCTTTCGCCAAATAAAAAACGTGCTGCTTCAACGCTGCACGCACAATAATTAGTTCCAGCATATTTAATAATAGATTGCAAAACCTTTAGGATAACTCTTGCTTTTATTCCAGAGTCTTGTGGCCAATTATTACTATGCGAATGACAAATCCTCTTTTTTATACCAGCTATTTTTGCCGCTACAGCAACGAAACCACCTTGATAATCCGTATGTGCATGTACAACTTCATATTGATTATCCGACATAATTTTCACAAGTTCTTTAACATAGGAAAAAGGTCCTATTTGTCCTAAACTAGGTACCTTATATATTCTCCCACCTAACGCCATTATTTCATCTTCATAATCATTTTTCTCATTTCGATGAGATACAAAATCAAACTGAAGCTGCCTCTTATCTATTTTCCTATATATATTCATTAGTAACGTTTCAGCTCCCCCGCGATTCAGAGCGCTGACAATGTGTAAAACCTTCTTTTTATTTTTAGGTCTAAGCTTAGAATCTATCCCCATTTAACAATCCTCTCCCAGCATCTTGCACTTTATTATCAAAGTAGGTTACTCTTATAGATAATTCCCAGAGTAATTACATGTTCATATACAAAATAAATAAAATAGCACACTAGAACTGCATAATAAATCAACTTTTGATCTTTATCTGTAAATGACTTCACAACCCAAGAAATTAATATTAACTGATACAATCCAAAATATATGGAGAATCTAGCAAATATCCAATTTTGTGTTGAAATAATCATAAAAACAAGACCTAATATAGACATATTTACAATATAATCACTTTCAGGGAATAACGCCCTCATTTTATCTTTCCCAAGGTAAGCCAGTATAATTGGCACTATACTCACAGCAACCCTAAGTATATTGGCACCACCTTCATGAAATTCCTTATATTGACCATATTGAGTATTTCCAATTGCCGAAAATAAAACTTCCGAAAACTGATTAAAACCTATAACTACACATACTGCTAAAAAAAGAAGCAAATATGTCGTTCCTGACCAGGCTTTTTTTCTTACAAAAAAGTAGATTGGCATAAGAACTAATGCACTTGCATGAAATGTTGATGCGCATAATACAATTGCCATATATTTTTTCCATTTTCCTTCAAAAATATATTTTGTGGCAGCAAAAATAATTGCAGCGGCTAAATATTGCCTAATCCCATTCATTGATGTTAAATACATACCCGACGTAATATAAACATATAAACTCAATTCAATTAGTCTTGAATATTTATATAGTGTTGCTACAATGAGTACATTTGTTATCAATGCTGTAGTAAAAACCATTACTTGAGGATCATCCGCATATTTTTTCAAAACCATTTGAAAAATATTAAAGCCCATGTCTTTGTTAGTTTGAACATACTCCCAATTAAACTCCGTTATTTTATATGCATGCATATAAAAATAAGTATCCCCAATATTATTCCGAAGTCCCGCTACCAATACAAGTGATAGAGCCGCCATTAAAACCAATAATCTATTTGGCTTTATCAATGTAAAATTATTAGTTACAGGTATAGCAAAATACCTTGCAAAAAATGCGAGTATGAATACGATAAAAAGATTCATCCAAAGTATAGTCATTATTATGTCCTCTCATTTACTTACTAAGTAAATCCCTATATATTTACTTCCATTCTTGTTTTCATTGTAATGTAACTATAAAGAATAACTCCAAATGGCAATGCGCAAATCGTAAGACCTTTGCATGGCGACTCTTGCATAAATCTTTTATTTTTCGCTATAAAACTACTAGATACATAATGTACAGCTTGCCTATACTTGAATACTCGATTAGTAAATGGTAATTTCATAAGTTCCTTACGATAAAAAGCAAAACCTCTTGGATTTTTACGATATTGATTTAGCATATTCATTGATGAACCGTCAGGCATGTATTCAACATAGCAAAGAGGTTCGTTCATCAGTAACATCTCATACTGCTGATCTAACATATAATATTTATATGCTAACCCAACATATTTTTCATTTTTAAAAATTGGGTATGGATATTTCTTAGTCAATTCTGTGCGATAGACCAATTTTTTATCACCTGTGACACCATGTTTGTTGTAAAGATTAAACAACGTGGAATATTTAAGGTTTTCTGGTAACTTTGAGCCAATTATTTGCCCATTTGTATACAAATCCAATCCAATTATCCCACTAACTTCATCATTCCCATATCTACTCCAAAAAGAAAGGATTTTTTCTACAGCATCGTCTGGCATATAATCATCAGAATCAATACAAATATTTAACTCCGTATCAATCATTTCGTATGCTGTATTGTGAGCACCATGCATCCCTTGATTTTGTTGCCAATGATACATAATTTTTATATATTTTTCAGCAATCCAGCTATCCACCAATTCTTTTGTGTTATCACTAGATCCATCATCTATTATTAACCAAATAAAATTCTTACATGTTTGACGTTTTAAACTCTCATAACAATTTGTAAGACAATATGCTCTATTATAAGTAGGGGTGAAAATCGTTAAATTCTCCAAATTACTCACCTCGAAAGTACGGAATAATAGTCGTGAGTTAATTCTGCCGTATGTTTTATATCGTAGCCTTTCTCCAAAAATACTTGAGCTGGTATTTCCCTCGGAAAATTACTAATTTCTATATTTTTCATTTTTTCTATCCAAGCCATTTTATCTGCTAGAGGAACATGTTCAACTAGATTCATTCCCAAATCCACTTCTTTCGTAATAGCATCCGATATAATACAAGGCAAACCAACTCCTTGCGCCTCTATGAGAGTAAGTGGCAATCCCTCATGTATGGATGGAAAAACAAATACATCAAATGCTTGAAGTATCCTTTCTATATCAGCTCGTATCCCAAGAAACCTTATATGCTTCTCCAAATTTAATTCCCTCACTTGATTTTCAATTTCCATACGAAGTGGCCCTTCGCCAGCTAATAAAAGAATTGAATTCGGCCTAAATCGAGTTAACTGCGCAAATACTTCTATAAGGTAAGCATGATTTTTTTGATGAGCAAACCTTCCAACATGGCCAATAACAAGAGCGTCTTGCTCAAGCTGTAATTCTTCTCTTACATGTTTTCTCATTTCTGGAATGAACAAAAATCTATCACAATCAATTCCATTTTTTAAGATTCTAGCTGTATCAGCTTTATCTGCAAATAACCATCTCGCAGCTGCATTTGAGCATGCTAACAAATGCGTTGCACATGTACCTATAGATTTTCCTGCATACCATTTATAGATTTTTGCAGTAGCACCACCTTCACTACTAGTATTGTGACTATGTGCAATCCTAACTGGCACCCTTGCTTTTTTAGCTGAACGAAGTACCAATCCACTCATTTTATCCATATGTGAATGAACGATTTTATATTGCGGATGAGAGCTAAAGAAGATATTTAATGCCTTTATATAGCCTCTATGACCAACATCCGTGACATATGGAATTCTATGAACTTTTCCGCCCAACTTTACTATTTCTTCATCAAACACTCCTTCTTTACATGTTAAAAAATCAAATTGAACTTTGGAACGATCTATATTGCGATATAAATTCATAATTAAAGTTTCGGCTCCGCCTCTATTCATATTTACGACTACATGTAATACTCTCAATGGAGTGCCCAATTTAAATCCTCCATTCCATCCATATATGTTGTATAAATTTCTTGTTTCTCTTTCAACACTTCGTTAACTGAATATTCACTTGTAATAATAGTACGTCCACACTGTCCAAACTGAGCTTGTAATTTAGTATTTTTAGAAATAGTATTTATTCTTTCAGACATCGTCTTTATATCATCACGATCTATAATCCAACCATTTTTATTACTAATAATTAGCTCCCTATGTCCCCGATTGTCCGTAGCGATAACCGGAATTCCACAAGCCATAGCTTCCATAATATTAACTGGTAAACCTTCCCGGTAACTCGATGCAACTGCAAGATCAGACATCTGTAACAAAGAGGCTATATCATTTCTATAACCAAGAAAGTGAACCATATTACTCACGCCTAGTTGAGTCGTTATTTTTTTGCACTCTTCCATTAACGGTCCTTCTCCAGCAAGCAAAAGCTTCGCATGTGGCATTTCATTTTTTAATTGTGCCAATACACGGATTAAAAAGCTTTGATTTTTATTCTTATTAAATTCAGCAGCATAAAACATTAAAAAATCTTCTGATTTATAGCCACATTGTAGCTTTAATTCTCGTTTCTCAATTTCAGTTACAAGAGTAAACCGTTGTACATCTATTCCTACACCGTGAACTAGCTTAATATCTTTCACTGGAAAGCGATGTTTAACTGCTAAATCATAATCTTCTTGGTTAATTGTTATTAGACAATCCGTATGAGAAGCTAGAATTCTTTCAATCGGATAATAAAGCAACCAATTCATATACGGTGATCCTTTACAAAAGTGAAATCCATGTGCTGTATATACGACTTTCGTTCCTTGCCGCCTGGCTTTCTGAGCAGCTAAACGAGCAATTACTCCTCCCATAGGCGTATGACAATGAATGATATGATATTTATTTTGATCAATAATTGATTTTAGTTTTTTATATGCGTGGATGTTTTGTATACTAAGAGGTGACCTTTGAATAGGAATATTATATTTTCGAGTTACGTACGGAAGATGTATATTCCCATTCGCTGCAACATGTACTTCCCATCCTTGTTCTGAAAACCATTTCAAATACGGTAAATGAAAAGCCTTAAAATGATAATCTACAGTTGCACAAAACAGAACTTTTTTAGACACCATCCCACGCACCCGTCTTATATAAATTTTTTCTATTGACCTGATACAGGTATTAACAGTTTTAAAGTTTTACGCTGATTTACTAACTTTAACAATCGTTTTCTTAATTCTACTTCGTTTAAATCTGTATAACTTGAAATAAACTCTTCAATTTCTTCTATACGAACATTCATTTCTTGTCCTACGTAAATCCTCGGATGAATTTGCTTTTCATTCATTTCATCTTCTTTTAGTAATTCTTCAAAAAGTTTCTCCCCTGGGCGTATACCAGTAAATTCTATTCCTATTTCATCCACAGAATTTCCTGATAATCGAATAAGATTTTTGGCAAGGTCGACTATTTTCACTGGTTCTCCCATATCCAATACAAAAATCTCTCCACCTTTAGCTAAAGCACCAGCTTGCACTACGAGTCTTGATGCTTCCGGGATTGTCATAAAATACCGAACCATATCAGGATGAGTAACTGTAACTGGTCCACCATTTTGAATTTGCTTCTTAAATAAAGGTATAACACTCCCTCTACTTCCTAAGACATTCCCAAAGCGTACAGTAACAAACTTTGTATGACTTATTTTATCTTTATGTTGAATTACCATCTCAGCTAATTTCTTTGTTGCTCCCATAACACTCGTCGGGTTCACAGCTTTATCAGAGGAAATCATAACAAACGTTCCTACTCCATGTGCTCTCGCTGCCTCTGATACATTCATAGTTCCAATCAAATTATTTTTAACAGCCTCTTCAGGATTATTCTCCATTAGTGGTACATGTTTATGTGCAGCTGCATGATATACAACATTTGGAAGATGTTTATTCATTATTGAATTCATCTTTTTTTCATCTTGTATATCTGCGATTTCAGGAATAAACGTGCCTTTCATATCTCCATATTTTCTGTTTAATTCCATTTCTATAGAATAAATACTGTTCTCCCCATGCCCTAGTAAAATCAACCTTTTCGGCCTAAATTTTGCAATTTGTCTACAAATTTCCGAACCAATCGAACCTCCTGCACCAGTAACTAAAATAACCTTGTCAGTTATATAATCTGAAATAATATCCACATCAAGTTCTACAGGATCACGCCCTAATAAATCCTCTACTTGAACATCCCTGAATTCGTTCACCGATACTTTACCCGTTACTAAGTCTTCTAACATCGGAAGAATTTGAGTTTTCACTTCTGTTTTTAAACATCTTTTCAAAATAACATTTTGCTCTCTTTTGTTTAATGAAGGAATTGCTAGAATTATTATTTCAATATTCAGTTTTTTAACAGCATACTCAATTTGATTCTTACCACCAATTACTGGAATACCCCAAATATCAAGGTTATGTTTTTTTACATTATCATCAATAAATGCGACTGGCATTAATTCGGCAGCACTATTCTTTAACAACTGCCTTGCAACCATTGTCCCAGCAGATCCCGCACCAACAATTAACGTTCTTTTTTTATCACCCTTTTTTACATAATAAATATCTCTGTACATTCTCCATATAAAACGTGAACCACCAATTAATAAAATATGAATCATCCAAGTTACAACTAACAGCCGAAAATACATTTTTTGCATGATTAGTTGCTGCACAACCGCTGTAGCAATTATAGAAAATGTAACCACTTTGCATATAATGAGTAATTCTCCTATACTTGCATATTCCCAAGCTTTATTATACAACTTATATATTAAAGCAAATAAATGATGACTGACTAGTAGAGTGATAGAGCTAATAATTGATGATAAAGTGATAACACTAAAGCTAGCATTTACAAAGAAATAACTAAAGAAAATAGCACTTAACACAATCATTGAATCCATTAAAAGCAATAACGATATCCTCCGTCGATACGTCATGTAACTTCCTCCTTTAATCAATTCCATACTTAACTCTTTCAAATTTAAAGTTTCTAACTATATTCTCTTTATTAAAAACACATAGTTAGAAACTTTAATAAAATAGGGGCATCTAACCCTCCCTCACATTACACTCTTGATGACTCGCATCTAAGGTTGTTTTCACAACCCACAGCATAATCGAGTGCCTCCGTTGATAGCGGTAAGGAGACATCACCACATCGTATCCCTTTAAAAAATTCTTTATAAAGAACATCCTGATATAAGGATATTAAATTCATTTTTCTAAAGTGCATTTATGTTATTTATACTTTTCCATTCAAAATCGCACCTAATATCCTACTTTTCGTAAAACTTAACGCCCTTTTCGTTTCAAGCGCATCTTCATTCACAGTATGATTATAACGGATCACCAATAATACACCTTCACATTTATCAGCCAATACACTCGTATCCGTTACTTCTAGTACAGGAGAAGAATCAAATAATATAATATCGTATCGTTCCAGCGCCTTTTGAATTAACATATCCATTGCATCTGAACTAAGCACTTCAGATGGATTAAATGGTACTGGTCCGCTAGTTAATACATCCAGACTTTCCATCTCTGTTTTTTTCACGGCGCCCTCTAAAGTTGTTTTTCCGTTCAATATATCAATTAATCCAATTGTATTTTCTACTCCAAACATTTCATGAATCGTTGGTGTTCGTAAATTTGCATCTATTACCAATACTTTTTCACCTTTTTGTGCTATTGAGACTGCTAAATTAACTGTAATCGTTGATTTTCCTTCACCATACCTCGGAGAAGTAATAACTATAGTTCTGCTTTTATGAATAGATGAAGATAATTGAAGGTTTGTTCGAAGCGAACGATACTGCTCCGAAATTTTCGATCTTGGAGCGGTATGTACAATTATACTTTCTCCTTTAACTTTATTTGTTTTTCGTCTATTTTTGTAAGCCACTCCGTTCCCTCCCCCAATAATACCGTATTTTTTTTACTGAATTTGTCTTTCACATTTTTTCTATTCATTTTAGATATTCCGCCCAAAACAGGGACATCTAACAATTGTTCAATTCGCCGTTCCGATTTGATTCTCTCATCAAGTGAATCCAATAAAAAAATGAATCCAATACTGAGCACCATACCTATAGAGAATGCAATTAGTATCGTCTTAAAGTGATTTATATTTATAGGCATAGAATTTTTTTGAACTGGGTCTTCTGGTAATATACTCACATTATTAAAATTCAGTATATTCGCTACTTCTTTCTTATAAACAACGGCTGTAGTATTTGCAATTTTATGAGCAAGCACAGGATCTATATCCACTACATTTATTCTCATAATCTGGGACCCTTGCACACTTTCTGTACTTATTTGTCCACTTAATGCACCTGCAGATCTGTTAATATTCAATTCAGCAGCCACTTTTTCTAAAATTACAGGCTCATTTACCATCGCTTTCAATGTATTCATCGTTTCAGCATTAGCTTGAACAATAACTCTTGCTGAAGAGGCATATAATGGTGTTTTTACATATATAGTATACATCGCTCCTGCTACTGTTGTGAGAGTTGTAAATAATAGAATGATCCAAATTCTTTTCCGTATAATAGTAAATAAATTTTTCAAATTTATTTCCTTATCCATAACTTCCCTCCTCATTTAAAACCAATGAGCTTCAACTTGAAATTGGCATCGAAAACTTAAGAAAAAAACAATATTTTCATTCTTTTTAATATACAAACATTTCTAGTTAATGCCATTTTAGTTCTTTATACAGAACGAGTCAACACAAATTATTTTCACTAAATTACTTCCTGATGACACTAAAAAAAATGCGACAATATTCGCGTTTTTTCACTGTAGATAAATGACGAAAAAGCCCTAATACCGTAGTATTAGGGCTTTTTTCTCTCTTAGTATAGAGACATATATTGGTCGCGTTCCCATTGGTGAACTTGCGTGCGGAAAATATCCCACTCAATTTCTTTTGCTTCAATGAAGTGCTCAAGTAAATGATCACCTAATGCGCCACATACGATTTCATTAGATTGTAAAGTAACTAACGCTTGCGCTAATGTTGCTGGTAAGTCAACGATACCTGCTTCTTCACGCTCTTCTTTTGTCATTACGTAGATGTTACGGTCTACTGCAGCTGGTGGAGTTAATTTATTTTTAATTCCATCAAGACCTGCTGCTAATAATGTAGCCATTACTAAATATGGGTTCGCAGCTGGGTCAACACTACGTACTTCTACGCGTGTACTAATACCACGAGATGCAGGAATACGCACTAATGGACTACGGTTTTGTGCAGACCATGCTACGTAACATGGAGCTTCATATCCAGGTACTAAACGCTTGTAAGAGTTTACAGTTGGGTTTGCTACCGCTGTAAATGCTGGCGCATGTTTTAAAATACCTGCGATGAAGTGACGAGCATCATCACTTAATTGTAAATCACCGTTTTGATCGAAGAATACGTTCTCACCATTTTTAAATAGTGATAAGTTACAGTGCATACCTGAACCGTTCACACCGTATAATGGTTTCGGCATAAATGTTGCGTGTAAACCATGTTTACGAGCAATCGTTCTTACAACAAGCTTGAATGTTTGAATGTCATCACATGAGCGAATTGCATTTGCATATTTAAAGTCAATTTCATGTTGACCTGGCGCAACCTCATGGTGAGATGCTTCAATTTCAAAGCCCATTTCTTCAAGTTCAAGAACGATATCACGACGACAGTTTTCCCCTAGATCCATCGGCGCAAGGTCGAAGTATCCACCGTTATCGTTCAATTCCAGTGTTGGATTTCCTTTTTCATCAACTTTAAATAGGAAGAATTCTGGCTCTGGTCCAAGATTGAAATCTGAGAATCCTAATGCTTCCATTTCTTTTAACACACGCTTTAAGTTGTTACGTGGGTCGCCATCAAATGGAGTACCATCAGCATTGTAAATATCACAGATTAAACGAGCTACTTTACCTTTTTCAGCTGTCCAAGGGAAAATTACCCAAGTATCTAAATCCGGATATAAATACATATCAGATTCTTCAATACGTACGAAACCTTCAATAGAAGATCCATCAAACATCATTTTGTTATCAAGAGCTTTTGTTAATTGGCTCACTGGAATTTCTACGTTTTTAATTACCCCTAAAAGGTCCGTAAATTGCAGACGGATATACTTTACATTCTCTTCTTTCGCCAAACGGAAAATATCTTCTTTTGTGTACCTAGCCATTATAAATTCCTCCTTAGTCCCTCTAAACACCTTCAGAATCAGTTATCTTTAGTGAAAAAACCTTGAAATGTCACCTTGTCGCAATGAGGTCCGATTAAATCTACCTGTATGTTGTAGTTCATCTCGAAGAATTTTGCGAAGCTCGGATTTTGAAATTTCTTTCGTTTCTTCTTTTACTTTCACTGCTTCTGTTTGATTTTCTTTCATTTGCAATACTTGTTTAATTCCAGCCATATTTAAGCCTTGATCTAACAAATCTTTAATTTCCAACAATTTATCTACATCGTTAAATGAAAATAATCTACGATTCCCTTTTGTACGGGTTGGAAAAATAAGATTATGCTCTTCATAGTAGCGAATTTGACGTGCAGATAATTGTGTTAAATCCATTACAATACCAATTGGAAACAGCGGAGCAGAACGTCTATCTTCTTTCATTGTTTCAGTTCCTCCTTCGCCTTAACTGTTTCTCATTTTACACCATGTTATGTTTAGTGTCAATAGATGTTAGCTTTTCTTACATGATTTTTTTGTGAATTTTTTCATTTTTTTCTAATGGCACAAATCATTACTTTCACACGAAAAAAAGCTGCCGAAATCGACAGCTTTCCTTTAAGAAATTGTTAATAGTTTTTTTTCAATTAACGCATCAATCGCAGAACAAATCGCAATCTTTACATGCGAATAAGTTAACCCACCTTGCACGTAAGCAACATAAGGCGGACGAATCGGACCATCAGCCGACAGCTCAATACTTGCACCTTGAATAAACGTCCCCGCAGCCATAATTACATCATCTTCATAACCCGGCATATAGTTTGCATATGGAGTGAAATGAGAATTAATTGGAGATGCATATTGAATCGCTTGACAGAACGCAATCATACGATCTTTATCATCAAATTGAACAGACTGAATTAAATCTGTTCTTGGTGCATTCCAAGCTGGTGATGTATTCATCCCTAACTTTCCTAAAAATGCAGCTGTAAAAATCGCACCTTTTAGCGCTTGTCCCGCTACATGCGGCGCTAAGAAGAAACCTTGATACATTTCTTGCAAACTGTATAAAGATGCCCCTGCTTCCGCACCGATTCCTGGAGATGTTAGACGATATGCACACGCTTCAACATACTGCTCTTTACCAACAATGTAACCACCAGTTTTAACAATTCCACCGCCAGGATTCTTAATAAGAGAGCCTGCCATTAAGTCCGCACCAACATGACATGGCTCTTCTTCTTCAATAAATTCGCCATAGCAGTTATCTACAAATACAACAACATCAGGTTTAATCTCTTTCACAAACGCAATCATCTCTTTAATTTGTGAAACAGTAAACGACGGACGAGTAGCATATCCTTTTGAACGCTGAATACCAATCATCTTCGTATTACTATGGATCGCAGTTGCAACAGCTTCAAAGTCCACAAATCCCTCTTCAGTTAACGGAACTGCGTTATAACCAATATTATATTCTTTAAATGAGCCTACACCTTTTCCGCGTACACCAACGATTTCTTCTAACGTATCATATGGTTTTCCTGTTATGTATAGCAGTTCATCTCCTGGACGTAAAATACCGAATAGAGCTGTCGAAATTGCGTGAGTACCTGAAATAATTTGCGGACGAACAAGACCCGCTTCTGCCCCAAATACATCAGCATACACTTTTTCTAACGTGTCACGACCAATATCATCATAACCATAACCTGTCGTCGGAATAAAATGCGAATCGCTAATTTTGTGTTTACGAAAACTTTCTAATACACGAAATTGGTTACTCTCAATCACTTCATCCACATGTTTATGTACTTCTATAATTTGACTTTCTACTTCTTTTACGATTGGAGCAATTTTTTCTCCATTTTTCAAACGATCAAACATTATTTTCTCCTTCTTCCACTAAAAATCTCTTTAATTGCCCCTTAAGCGATGAATGAGCAAATATATACCCTGTACAATCATATACAAATTTATCTTCTAGAAACTCCATTTTAGTTAATATTGTTTCTGTCTTTAAAAGCGTTAATAACCTACCTTCACTCGGAGGGATTTCCACTTGATAATCATCCATTTCTTCCTTCATCTTCGTTTCTAGCGCTTCTTTTATACGCAATAAATCACTTTCTTCAAAAGCACTAGTCATTAAGAAATCACTTTTCGGAAATGGAATGAAGTTTTGATGCAATTTATCTTTTTTATTATATAACGTAATAATAGGAATACGATTAATTTCAAGGTCCGACAATAATTGTTTTACTGTCTGCTCATGCCCTACATAATTAGGATCTGCAGAATCAACAACATGTAAAATAACATCCGCTTCCCCAGCTTCTTCTAACGTAGATCGAAAAGCAGCAATTAGTGACGTAGGTAAATCTTGTATAAAACCAACCGTATCAGTCAAAAGCACTGTATAACCAGAAGGTAACGGCATCTTTCTTGTCGTCGGATCTAGCGTTGCAAACAATAAGTTTTCTTCAAACGTATCAGCTTCCGTTAATCTATTAAACAACGTAGATTTTCCTGCATTTGTATACCCAATTAACGCAACTTGAAACACTTTATTATCTTTTCTTCTCTCACGATATCTCTTTCGATGCTCCACAACAACCGCAAGTTGTCTCTTTATTTCATCAATACGAGATCGAATATAACGACGATCTGTCTCAAGCTTCGTCTCTCCTGGTCCCCTTGTACCAATTCCACCACCAAGACGCGATAAAGCAAGACCTTGTCCCATAAGGCGCGGCATTGTATATTGCAATTGAGCTAATTCTACTTGAAGCTTACCCTCTCTCGATTTCGCACGTTGCGCAAAAATATCTAGTATTAACTGCGTTCGGTCAATCACTCTCGCATCTAATACTGAAGATAAATTCCGAATTTGACTTGGTGTTAACTCATTATTAAAAACAATAACAGCTGGTTCTAATTCTTCCGTCAACGCTGCAAGCTCTTCTAGTTTACCTTTTCCTATATAAGTCGCCGGATGAAACTTCGGGCGCTTTTGCGTCGTTGATACTAACACTTCCGCTCGCGCAGTTTTCGCTAGCGATGCAAGCTCTTTCATGGAATGCATAAATTTTTCATCATCATCTTGTGGCAATTGACAGCCAACTAATATGATTTTTTCTTTTTCTTCCATCAAATATGTTCACTCATCCTTTTCGAAATTTAAACCTTCTAATATAATAGCAGAGGAAGCACATTTCATCTAGTTAGCGGGGGAGAAAATTCATGGCATGGGAGATTTTTAGCATCATAGGCACAATCGCTTTCGCACTAAGCGGAGCCATTGTTGCAATGGAAGAGGATTATGATATTTTCGGGGTATATATTTTAGGAATGGCAACCGCATTTGGGGGAGGTGCCCTTCGTAATTTATTAATCGGTTATCCAATCGTCGCGTTTTGGCAACAAGACATGTTATTCCAAATCGCACTATTATCAATGACGATCATTTTTCTTTTTCCTAATAAATTAATTAAGCATTGGAAAAAGTGGGAAAACATCACAGATGCCATCGGCTTATCAGCGTTCGCCGTACAAGGAGCTCTATACGCCCAAAAATTAAATTTACCAATTAGCGCTACAATTGTAGCTGCTGTTTTAACTGGCATTGGCGGCGGTATTATTCGTGATCTTTTAGCACGTAGAAAACCTCTCGTCCTTCGAGCTGATGTATATGCGTTTTGGACGATTTTAGCCGGTTTTTTGATTGGCGCTAAAGTCATCGTTAGCGATTGGGCTCTATACACCTTATTCATTTTAATTGTTTGCTTCCGCATGGTTTCTATTCATTACAAATGGTATTTACCGCATAGACGCATCGATACAAAGGAGCGCTCAATGCATAAATAGCAATCTAACCTCTTTACATATCGTAAAGAGGTTTTTCTTTTCTAACGAGTTTTTCTTTACATAATGTTTATACTAATTTTTAAAGCGAGGTGAATGCAAATGACAAACCATGTTAATAAAGGAGCTCAAAAAAGCTCAGTAAACCAATTTGGACATGATCCAAATTCAGCGCACGAAAAGAGCGCTAAAATGGAACGTCTTCATAAAACTCACCAAGAAAAAGCAAAAAAAGAGTAAACGAACTTATGCATAAAAACAGACGCACAGTTTACGTACTGTGCGTCTCCTCTTCAAGCATTAAATCCATACTTGATATCCCAATTAAATCATATTTATCATACGTATCCTCTTGTAACAATCGCATAGCTTGTGTACGAATCGATTTTTCAACAATATTCCGTACGTATCGCCCATTACTAAACGATGTAATTTGCGACGAATACTTTACCGCATGTAAATGATCTCGAAATTTCCACTCCGCTTCTTTAGATAACTGATATTCACGCTCCTCATACATTCTCTTTCCAATTTCCAACAGCTGATTTACCGAGTAATCCGCAAATTCAATAATAAATGGAAAACGAGATTGTAACCCTGGATTTAATGAAAGAAAATGATTCATCTCTCTTGAATATCCAGCTAAAATTAATACAAAACCGTGCTGCTTATCTTCCATATGCTTCACAAGTGTATCAATAGCTTCCTTTCCAAAATCCTTCTCTCCCCCCCGCGCTAAAGAATACGCCTCATCAATAAACAAAATACCTCCCATGGCCTTTTTTATTAAATCTCTCGTCTTTTGCGCTGTATGACCGATATACTCCCCCACAAGATCAGCACGTTCTGCTTCAACTAAATGCCCCTTCGATAAAATATTCATCTCAAACAACAATTTCCCTATCATTCTAGCAACGGTTGTCTTCCCAGTACCGGGATTTCCCCTAAATAACATGTGAAGCACTTGCTTCTCAGATTTCAACCCCATCTCTTGTCTTTTTTTATTTACATAAATCCAAGCATAAATTTCTTTTATTATCTTTTTTATTTCATCCATCCCAACAAGCTTTCCCATCTCTTCTTCAATTCTCTGCAACATCTCATGTTTAGTAGTGGTTTCACTTGAAATTACCGTTTTATTTTCTGATGCCGGTAACGAAATTTTCTTTCGATGGTTTAATACAATATTAATTTGATTGTTATTTTTCTTACGCATCGATTGTTCCATACAATCACCTCATTTTATCCACTCACCAAATATTATTATTCCAGTCCCTCTTGCAAATGCCTATTTTCAGAAAAGTTTGCTATAATATAAGAAATAATCAAGGTGGTGGGACTATGGAAACAACGGAATTCCATGATACAATACAAGCCTTTTCTATTTTTTTATTGAATAAAGGCCGAAAGTCTTCAACCATTAAACGTTATGTTTATGACATTGAAGATTTTGGACATTGGTTAGAAAAAAACAAAAAGCTCCCTTCCAGTAATATATGGGCAACACTTTGTACAAAAGACTATGAAGATTACTTTTCAGACTTAAAAAAGAATCGACACTACTCTGAGAAAACAATGCATCGTGTATTTATTGTATTAAATAGAATGCATCATTTTCTTAACATTCCAAATCCATTGAATGATATGGAAATTACTATTCAACCAAACCGTGCATTGCGTAATGAAGATTTCATTTCATCCGATGAAGAAAAAAGATTAAAGCATATAGTCACTTCATTAGAAGGACTTTCAGAAAAACAACGTCCCGTTCGTCCATTATTAATGGATCGTAATATCGCTATTTTAAGTATATTAATCGACTACGGACTATCCTTACAAGAGCTTACAGCATTAACTATGCATCACGTTCATTTTGAAACTAATACACTTTCTATTCCAGCAACCGCAGGAGTAGAAAGAACAATCACATTAGCAATCGAAGACAAAAAACAACTGTACACATATTATAAAAGTATTCCAGAACCAGTTCGTCCTAAATACCATAGTAATGACCCGTTGTTTGTTGCATTCGATTTTAACCGCGGAACATACAGATGGGTATACGAAAACGATGCACCAAAAGCACTAACAGAAATCGCTATCCAAAAAATGATCCGACTTGAAGTAGCAAGAGCCAATTTACGTAAAGGCATTTCTGGACAACATTTCCGGAACACGTTTATTTTACGCCTAATAAAAAAACAAACCCCAGAGCCAGAAATCATAAAATTAGTTGGCTTCAAATCAAAAATTTCACTAAAGCGATATTATCAATATGCTGAAAATAAAAAAAACGCCCTATAATAAGGCGTTTTTTTATTTTTTTCTCGAAACACTCAATTTCACTATGACCATTTAGCTATTCCCTGCATCTACTATGATGAGTTTCGTTCACATTCTTATCAGAAAGGAGAGATTTAATGTCTCGCTTTAACGACAATCAAAATAAATACTCCAATCCATGCTTTCCAACTAGCGCTGGACGAATTCCAACTACCCCAACGATTCCAATTACTAAAGCGCAAATTAGAACATTCCGTGCAATCATTAACGATTTAATAAAAATAATCCCTAAACTTTTCGCCAATCCATCTCCCAAAAACATTGAGAATCTAATAGATACATTGCACCTACTAAGCAAATTCATCTGTTCACTAGACACTACTTCCGCTCTGAAAGCACAAGGATTAGCCATCATTAAAAACTTAATAACTGTATTAAAAAATCCAACCTTCGTAGCAAGTGCTGTATTTGTTGAACTTCAAATTTTAATTAATTATTTACTTTACATTACAAAGTTATTCCGAATTGATCCTTGTACATTCCAAGAACTCCTTAAATTAATTGCAGAGTTACAAACTACTCTAGTTAATTCAGCTTCGTTCGGCAGAGGACCTACTGGACCTACTGGACCTACTGGACCTAGAGGTAACACGGGCGCTACTGGTGCGACCGGACCTAGAGGTAACACAGGTGCTACTGGTGCGACCGGACCTAGAGGTAACACGGGCGCTACTGGTGCGACCGGACCTAGAGGTAACACGGGCGCTACTGGTGCGACCGGACCTAGAGGTAACACGGGCGCTACTGGTGCGACCGGACCTAGAGGTAACACAGGTGCTACTGGTGCGACCGGACCTAGAGGTAACACGGGCGCTACTGGCGCGACCGGACCTAGAGGTAACACGGGCGCTACTGGTGCGACCGGACCTAGAGGTAACACGGGCGCTACTGGTGCGACCGGACCTAGAGGTAACACAGGTGCTACTGGTGCGACCGGACCTAGAGGTAACACAGGTGCTACTGGTGCGACCGGACCTAGAGGTAACACAGGTGCTACCGGTGCGACCGGACCTAGAGGTAACACGGGCGCTACTGGTTCCACTGGACCTCAAGGCGTTCAAGGTAACACAGGTGCTACTGGTGCTACTGGTGCTACTGGTTCCACTGGACCTCAAGGTGTTCAAGGTAACACAGGTGCTACTGGTGCTACCTCTGGGACCTCAAGGTGCTCAAGGTAACACGGGTGCTACTGGACCTCAAGGCGTTCAAGGTAACACAGGTGCTACCGGTTCCACTGGACCTCAAGGCGTTCAAGGTAACACAGGTGCTACTGGTTCCACTGGACCTCAAGGTGCGCAAGGTAACACGGGTGCTACTGGACCTCAAGGCGTTCAAGGTAACACAGGTGCTACTGGTTCCACTGGACCTCAAGGCGTTCAAGGTAACACAGGTGCTACTGGTTCCACTGGACCTCAAGGCGCGCAAGGTAACACAGGTGCTACTGGTTCCACTGGACCTCAAGGCGCGCAAGGTAACACGGGTGCTACTGGTTCCACTGGACCTCAAGGCGCGCAAGGTAACACGGGTGCTACCGGTTCCACTGGACCTCAAGGCGTTCAAGGTAACACGGGCGCTACTGGTTCCACTGGACCTCAAGGTGTGCAAGGTAACACGGGTGCTACTGGACCTCAAGGTCTTCAAGGTAACACGGGTGCTACTGGACCTCAAGGTCTTCAAGGTAACACAGGTGCTACTGGACCTCAAGGTGTGCAAGGTAACACGGGTGCTACTGGACCTCAAGGTCTTCAAGGTAACACAGGTGCTACTGGTTCCACTGGACCTCAAGGTGCGCAAGGTAACACAGGTGCTACTGGTTCCACTGGACCTCAAGGTGTTCAAGGTAACACAGGTGCTACTGGTTCCACTGGACCTCAAGGTGTTCAAGGTAACACAGGTGCTACTGGTTCCACTGGACCTCAAGGTGCTCAAGGTAACACGGGTGCTACTGGACCTCAAGGCGTTCAAGGTAACACAGGTGCTACCGGTTCCACTGGACCTCAAGGCGTTCAAGGTAACACAGGTGCTACCGGTTCCACTGGACCTCAAGGCGTTCAAGGTAACACAGGTGCTACTGGTTCCACTGGACCTCAAGGCGCGCAAGGTAACACGGGCGCTACCGGTTCCACTGGACCTCAAGGCGTTCAAGGTAACACGGGCGCTACTGGTTCCACTGGACCTCAAGGTGCTCAAGGTAACACAGGTGCTACTGGTTCCACTGGACCTCAAGGTGCGCAAGGTAACACAGGTGCCACTGGACCTCAAGGTGCGCAAGGTAACACAGGTGCTACTGGTGCCACTGGACCTCAAGGTGCGCAAGGTAACACGGGTGCTACTGGACCTCAAGGCGTTCAAGGTAACACAGGTGCTACCGGTTCCACTGGACCTCAAGGCGTTCAAGGTAACACGGGCGCTACTGGTTCCACTGGACCTCAAGGTCTTCAAGGTAACACGGGTGCTACTGGACCTCAAGGTCTTCAAGGTAACACGGGTGCTACTGGACCTCAAGGCATTCAAGGTAACACAGGTGCTACTGGACCTCAAGGTGCGCAAGGTAACACAGGTGCTACTGGTTCCACTGGACCTCAAGGTGCGCAAGGTAACACAGGCGCTACTGGTTCCACTGGACCTCAAGGTCTTCAAGGTAACACGGGTGCTACCGGACCTCAAGGTCTTCAAGGTAACACGGGTGCTACCGGACCTCAAGGTCTTCAAGGTAACACGGGTGCTACCGGACCTCAAGGTCTTCAAGGTAACACGGGTGCTACCGGACCTCAAGGTCTTCAAGGTAACACAGGTGCTACTGGTATAGGAGTTACCGGACCTACTGGACCTTCTGGTGGGCCTCCTGGACCTCAAGGTAACACAGGTGCTACTGGACCTCAAGGTGCTCAAGGTAACACGGGCGCTACTGGTGCCACTGGACCTCAAGGTGCTCAAGGTAACACAGGTGCTACTGGTTCCACTGGACCTCAAGGTGCGCAAGGTAACACAGGCGCTACCGGTGCCACTGGACCTCAAGGTGCTCAAGGTAATACAGGTGCCACTGGACCTCAAGGTGTTCAAGGTAACACGGGTGCTACTGGACCTCAAGGTGTTCAAGGTAACACGGGTGCTACCGGACCTCAAGGTGTTCAAGGTAATACAGGTGCCACTGGACCTCAAGGTGTTCAAGGTAACACGGGTGCTACCGGACCTCAAGGTGTTCAAGGACCAACGGGTGCTACTGGTATAGGAGTTACCGGACCTACTGGACCTAGCTTCCCAGTAGCAACAATCGTTGTAACAAACAACATCCAACAAACAGTACTCCAATTTAATAACTTTATTTTTAGTACTGCAATTAACGTAAACAATATTATCTTTAACGGCACAAATACAGTTACTGTTATTAACGCTGGTATTTATGTAATTAGCGTATCTATTTCTACAACTGCGCCAGGATGCGCTCCACTTGGAGTAGGAATTTCAATTAATGGAGCTGTTGCTACTGACAACTTCTCTTCAAATCTAATAGGCGACTCACTTTCATTTACTACAATCGAAACATTAGCTGCTGGAGCAAACATTTCTGTCCAATCTACTCTTAACGAGATTACGATCCCTGCAACAGGAAACACTAACATTCGTCTTACTGTATTTAGAATCGCTTAAATTTCACTATTTATTGTTTATGACAAATAAAAAAAAGAGCGAGAAACTCGCTCTTTTTTTGTTATGTACAATAATTCATTACTACTCTAATTCAATTGAAACATTTTTTTGTGGCACAAATGTAGAAATTGCATGTTTATAAATAAGCTGTTGCTTACCTTCTGTTTCCAGCAGGACTGTAAAATTATCAAATCCTTTAATTAATCCACGAAGCTGGAAACCATTTAATAAGTACAGCGTAACGAACGTATTCTCTTTACGGAGTTGATTTAAAAACTGATCTTGAATATTGATTGATTGCTTCATGTCGAATCCTCCTCTTTTTCTCTACTTACCTATTATTCGACTTTAGTTGTAGCTTTCCTTCTATGTATCGTAAAATTTCTGACGTTTTTTCACCATCAGTAACATCGAACCACGTGACATCCATCTTATTACGGAACCACGTTAATTGACGTTTTGCATAACGGCGTGAATTCGTCTTTAATTGTGATACCGCTTCTTCTAAAGATACACGATTCTCAAAATAATCATATATCTCTTTATAACCAATCGCTTGAATAGATTGACAATCTCGCACTCCTCTTTCATGTAAACCTTTTACTTCTTCTAATAAACCTTGTTCAATCATTAGGTTAACACGTAAGTTAATGCGATCGTATAGCATTTCTCGATCCATTGTCAAGCCAATTAATGAAACATCGTACAGTAACTCATTTTCTTGTTTTTCGAGCTGGTTACTCATTTTTTCACCCGTCGTGTGAAAAATTTCTAACGCCCGAATAACACGCCTTACATTATTGGCATGAATACGCTCCGCACTTTCTGGATCTACTTCTTGTAACTTTTTATGTACATATTCCACACCGTGTTCTAATGCTAACTTTTCCATCTGTTCTCGGTATGTAGCGTCCCCAGCCTCATCTGTAAACTGGTAATCGAATAGAACAGATTGTATATAAAGACCGGTTCCACCAACAATAATTGGTAATTTCCCGCGCTCTGTAATTTCTCGAATGCACTTACGGACACGTTCTTGAAATTCCGCCACAGAAAATGAATCTTCCGGATTTTTTATATCAATCATATAATGCGGAATTCCGTCCATCTCATCTATCGTCACCTTTGCAGTCCCGATATCCATCGTACGATAAATTTGCATGGAATCACCACTAATAATCTCACCATTCAACGCTTTTGCAAGATCGATACTTAATTTCGTCTTTCCGACAGCAGTTGGCCCAATGATGACAGCAACTTTTTCACGTTGCACTTCTCCCATATCATTCAACTCTCTTTATGTAATATACTCCATCTATTGATTATACCCAATCTTACCAATTTTAACGGCATGATTGCAAGTTCTTTGAATCCAGTACATGAAATTACACAAAAAAAAAGAGCATAGCTTGTCCAATTCTGCATATACATGATTAAAAATAGCTCGGAGAGGGTGCAATGACTATGAAACAAGCGACTATCGATTTTCCCTTATTAATAAAAGACCTTATTTTAGCTACTGCTAAAAAAGAACAAAATTGTTCACAAGAAGAATTATACTTCGCACTAAATTGTTTACTACGTTCCTTTCATTCTACTCTTCAAGAAACAACGTTACATCCAGAAAATAAAAATACAGAGTATATGCAAACTCAATTTTGCACCGCGTATAAAATTATTACAGGTAAAACAATTTACCCTTTTCAATAATTCTTATATAAAAAAAGCGGCCGCTTAGACATTTTTAAGCAGCCGTTTTTTATTTTAATAAATTATTTTATAACTTTCACTTTAACGGATTTACGACCCCAACTATCAGCAGTGCTATCTGAACCAACTAAAACATCAATACGGTTTCCTTTAATCGCACCACCAGTATCTCCAGCAATTGCTTCTCCATATCCTTCCACCCACACTGTTGATCCGAGAGGAATTACTTTCGGATCAACAGCAATAACTTTCATATTTGGATTCGCTGTTAAATCATGCCCCATCGCAGTTAACACACGACCACCATATGTGCCATTTTCACTCGGGTGAGCTGTGTAAGCTGTCGCTTCTACTGTTATTTCACGACCAGCAGGTTCACTTGTTTCAGTAGATTTTGCCACTGGCTTAGTTGCCGGCTTCGCTTGCGCTACTGGTTTACTTGATGCTCCACTTTTAACTGATTCTTTTCCATTAACTGCCGTATCATTTTTAGCCGGCGCTTTCTCCTTAACTGATGTATCATTTTTAACCGCCGTTTTCACCTTAGTTGGCGCTTCATCTTGAGCTGGAACTTCTTTTCTTTCAATAACAGGTGCTGTACCTGTTAAAAATGGTATGTGAACATACGCCGCTTTCCCGCCATATTCGAATTGTAACCATTCGTTTTGTACTTGATTTGTCGTTTCAATCAAGTCATCTTTTTTAAGCGTGCCAAGAATTTCTGAATCAGTATTCGCTCCAGCACGAATGTTTAATACGTTTGCTGTTACATAATAAGAACTTTTCGTAAACTCAGCACTTACAAAAGCTTCTTTACCATCTAATTTAATTTTGGACCATCCGTTTTCTGTATTTATAACATCTAATTTATTTCCACTTAACATTTTACCTACAAGTTTTGATTCTACAGTTGGGTTTTCTCTAACGTTTAATACATCTGTTGTTACAATCGTTTCCGCTTTAGCAGAACCTGCAAAAATCCCAAGACCAAAAACTGCTGCTGTTGCTATACCTAATAATTTTTTCATGAATAGCCTCCATTTGCTTTGTTTTCGTGTTCTCATTATAGCAACAGTTTTTTGTAGAATTTCGAAAATCACACAATTACAAAGCATTCGTAATAAACGATTAATGATTTGTAACATAAATTTCCATATTAAAAAATTGTATTTCTACCAAAATTAGCAATAGTTTTCATATATTTCTCACAAATTAGTATAAGAATTTTTTTCCAGAAAAAATTACAGTATTACTTTTTTGTTACAAAAAAATCACTTTTCATTACATCTTTTACCAAAATCCATCATAATCCAATTATTAAATTACTTTTTGTAACGAAAAAGGAACAACTCCTATTAGCTGTCCCTTTTTATCTTTTATTTAACTTTCTTCTTCCAAACACCTATCATAATAGCTGAAACAATCGTTCCAATTAATATAGAAACAATATATAGCAACGGTTTATTCACTAATCCGATAACAAACAATCCACCATGCGGTGCCGGCAATGTAATTTGGAATAACATAGATAAGGCACCCGCGATACTTGAACCAACAACACAACTTACTATTACTCGAACCGGATCGGCAGCTGCAAATGGAATCGCACCTTCTGTAATAAACGATGCTCCCATAATATAATTTGTTAAACCAGATTTACGTTCTGCTTCTGTAAATTTTGTTTTAAAGAATGTGGTTGCGAATGCAATCGCAAGTGGCGGTACCATACCACCAGCCATAACTGCTGAGTGCACTCCAAAATTCTGCGCTTCTATTGCAGCAATACCAAATGTAAATGCCGCTTTATTAATTGGACCACCCATATCAATTGCCATCATACCACCTAAAATAAGACCTAATAATATAGCATTCGTACCGTTCAAACCATTTAACCATCCTGTTAACATTTCATTTAATGCTACTACAGGCGGATTTACTACTTTTTGCATAACAACTCCTGTAATCAACAATCCAAAGACTGGATATAACAAAACAGGTTTAATTCCTTCTAACTGTACTGGTAATCCTGAAAATAATCTTTTCAATCCTAAAACAACATATCCAGCTAAGAAACCAGCAATTAATCCACCTAAAAATCCCGCATTCGCTTGTGCTGCTAAAAACCCACCTACAACACCAGGCATAAAACCAGGACGATCAGCAATAGAACTCGCAATAAATCCAGCTAAGATTGGTACAAGGAATAAAAACGCACCTGTTTTTCCTCCCCCAATAGACATGAACAATTCAGCTAAAGGACCTTCCGCTTTTATACCACCAAACGAAAACGCTAGTGCAATTAAAATTCCACCACCAACAACGAACGGAAGCATATTACTTACACCGCTCATTAAATGCTTATAAATTCCTAGCCCTTTTTCTTTCTCTACATTTTCTGCCTTCCCATCCTCTTTTACCCCTTTAAAGATTGGTGCATCTTGTTTTATAGCTCGATTAAGAAGGATTTCAGTTTTTCTAATCCCATCGGCGACTGGTACTTGAATGACATGCTTCCCAGCAAAACGATTCATTTCTACTTGTTTATCTGCAGCTACAATAATAGCCGTTGCGCGTTCAATGTCCTCTTTCGTTAAATCGTTTTTAACACCTGTTGATCCATTCGTTTCAACTTTAATCGCTATTCCTAACTCTGCTGCTTTTGCTTTCAAACTATCCGCAGCCATATATGTGTGAGCGATACCAGTCGGACAAGCTGTAACAGCTAATACGTATGGCTCATTCCCTTCTGGCTTTGCTACTTCAACTTCTTCTTCGTCTTCTTTTTCATTCTCTTTTTCATCAAATAAACGGAGAAGCTCATCCTCATCCTTTGCTTCTAATAATTGCTTGCGGAACCCTTCATCCATCAATAACGTAGAGAGACGAGATAACGTTTCTAAATGAGTATTATTCGCCCCTTCACTCGCAGCAATCATAAAAAACAGATGTGCAGGCTGTCCATCAAGCGACTCATAGTTGATACCGCTTACACTTCTACCAAAACAAATCGATGGTTGTTTAACGGCATTCGTCTTCGCATGAGGTATAGCAATCCCTTCCCCTATGCCAGTTGTACTTTGTGACTCCCGCTTTAAAATAGATTCTTTAAATTCAGCTTTACTATTTAAACGATTTGCTCCGTCTAATTTCTCAACTAATTCATCTATGACAGCTTCTTTATTTGAAGCTGTCAAGTTCATAATAACTGTATCCCTTTTTAATAGTTCTGTAATTTTCATATGTTACTTCCCCCTATTGCTTAGTTACAATTACTTGCGACAATAATTCTTCTACTTTTTCTTTTTCACATAAATCAGCTGAAAATGCTGTTGCACTCCCTGTTGCAACGCCATATTGAAATGCCTTTTCAATATCTTTTGTCTGTTCATATTTACCTACAAATCCTGCAACGAGAGAATCTCCGGCCCCAACCGAATTAATTACAACACCTTTTGGAACAGTTGCTTCATATATACCTTGTGCCGTAAATAATAAAGCCCCATCTCCAGCCATTGATACGATAACATGCTCTACACCTTGTTCAACTAATTTTCTTCCAAACGGTAAAACATCTTCTACTGTTGAAATCTCTACTCCGAATAACTCACCAAGTTCATGATGATTAGGCTTTATTAAAAATGGTTTATTTTTAATTACATGCTGCAGCGCACTTCCACTTGCATCGACTACTACGCGAATACCTTTCTCAGCTCCGAGCGCTGCGATTGATTCATAAAAAGTAGTTGAGATAGACGCCGGTACACTTCCAGCTAGTACAACACAATCTCCCTGCCTCATACTTTCGATTTGTTTCATTAATTGTTCAAATTGTTCATTTGTCACATTAGGACCTTGCCCATTTAATTCTGTCTCTTCTTGCCCTTTTATTTTCACATTAATTCGTGAATCACCGTCTACTTGGACGAAGTTTGTTGTTACACCTTCCGCCTGTAATACATCTTTAATAAATCGACCGGTAAATCCACCAGTAAATCCAAGCGCTACATTTTCAACACCTAAACGATGAAGAACACGAGAAACGTTAATGCCTTTCCCTCCAGGAAATTTCATATCTTTCTCTGCTCGATTTACTGCGCCTAAATCGAAGGAATTAACTTGTACTACATAATCAATAGATGGGTTTAAAGTAACTGTATAGATCATTGTTTATCAGCCTCAATTACATTGGTTTGTCTTTTATATTTTTCTAAATCAATTTCTAAATGGTTTGTAATAATATTCGCTTCTTCAACATTGGCAATTTTCGCAAATGCAACTTCTGAGAACTTACTTTCATCAATTAAGAAATATCCTTCGTTCGCAAATGTTAATGCCATTTGTTTTAAAAGTGCCTCTTCTGGATCTGGAGTTGTAAAACCAAGCTGTTCATGTACACCATTTGCTCCTAAGAAACATTTATCAAAACGGTACTTTTGCATACTTTCCTGTGCCATAGCACCAATTAAAGCTTTCGTCCTACTCTTCATCATCCCGCCTAGTAAATACGCACGAATATTATTTTCAACTAAAGCTTCAATATGCATAAGTCCATTCGTTACGACAGTAACATCTTTGTTTATTAAAAATGGAATCATTTCAAATGTTGTACTTCCTGCATCTAAATAAACGCAATCCCCTTGTTCAACAATACTAGCCGCATACTTGGCAATTTGTTGTTTTATTTGAATGTTTTTGGATGATTTTTCAATCATCGTTGGCTCCTGTCCTTTTCCTGTTAAAACAGAGGCACCACCATGAACTCTTTTTAATAACCTTTGTTTTTCTAATTGTGCTAAATCACGACGAATTGTCGATTCAGAGCTTTCTGTTCTTTCAACTAATTGTTGTAATTTAACAACCTTCTGCTCTTTTACAAGTTGCAATATCATTTGATGACGTTCAGGAGTTAACATTTTATTCACCTCTTCTTTGATTACAGTATAATGAAAACGACCACAAAAATCAACCATAAACAGTCAAAAATAGTCACTATCAATCAAAACCGGTTATAAACAAAAAAAAGAAACCTATTTGATACAACAATCAAATAGGTTTCTTCTCTCGCTCCACTTATAAAGAAGCTTTATAAATTGCAAGAACATCATCTTTATTTAATTTTTTAAAGTTACCGAATTCACCATAAGCCATCGCTTTATCCGCCATTAAGTCAATTTCACTTTCTCTAATAGCGTAATCAGCTAATGTTACTGGAGCTTCAATTGAAGTCCAAAATTGACGTAACACCTCAATTCCCTCTAATGCAACCTCTTTATCTGTCTTCCCATCTGTTTCTACATCGAATACACGAATAGCGAACTGTTTAAAGCGACTCACATTTTCATCTATAACATGCTTCATCCAATTTGGGAATAGAATAGCGAGTCCGCCCCCATGCGGTATGTCATGAACAGCAGAAACTGCATGCTCAATATTATGAGTTGCCCAATCTCCTTTTACTCCCATCGCTAAAATGCCGTTTAACGCCATAGTACCGCAATATAAAATTGTTTCCCTATGCTCATAATTTTCTAGATCACTTAAAAGCTTAGGAGCTGTTTCAATTACTGTTCTTAAAACAGATTCACAATAACGATCTTGTAATTCTGTATTCATGCCGTGATGGAAATATTGCTCTAATACGTGCGACATAATATCGACCATACCATAAATCGTTTGATCTCTCGGCACAGACGAAGTATGTAGTGGATCTAAAATTGAAAACTGAGGGAATGTAACTGGACTGCCCCAGCCGTACTTTTCATTCGTTTCCCAGTTTGTAATTACAGATCCTGCATTCATTTCAGAACCTGTTGCCGCAAGAGTGAGTACAGTACCGAACGGTAACGCCTCGCTAGCAAATGATTTTTTCGTTACAATATCCCATACATCTCCATCATATTTACTACCAGCAGCAATCGCCTTCGTACAGTCGATTACACTTCCTCCGCCAACCGCTAAAATAAATTCGACTCCATTGTCTTTACAAATTTGAATCCCTTTCTTTACTGTTGATAAACGAGGATTCGGTTCAACTCCTGTCAACTCAAATACTTCCGCATTTATATCCTTTAAAATAGA
This sequence comes from Bacillus sp. FSL E2-0195, assembly GCF_038003645.1. Classification (NCBI taxonomy): domain Bacteria; kingdom Bacillati; phylum Bacillota; class Bacilli; order Caryophanales; family Bacillaceae; genus Bacillus; species Bacillus sp. FSL E2-0195. The sequence continues at coordinate 3,619,039 of NZ_JBBOPN010000001.1, forward strand.
AATCACATTATCATAAATACCATTTCTTTTAATGCTGCCTCCTCCATACACGAGAAGAACTTTTTTACCGAACTGTGGAATTTCCGTTTTTAACTGCTCTAACTGTCCTTTACCAAAAATAAGTTTTGTCGGATTACGAAATACAAAATTTTGCATATATCTTTACCATCCCTTCTATATAAAAAGCAACTATACTTTTGTATACCACAATTTTTTCATTTCACAAAAATATTTGCCTAATAAAAAAATCCCAGCCTACAGGCTGAGATTTTTTTTATTGATAGTAAGGTGAGATCATTAAGTAAACAATAACACCAGATAAACTTACATATAACCAAATCGGCATCGTCCAACGTACAATTTTACGGTGACGTGTTAATTGATTCGTAAAACCAAACACAAGTGCAAACAATGCAAGCGGTACAATAATTGCTGCAAGGATAATATGTGTAATTAAAATGATGAAATACACATATTTAATGAATCCTTCTCCGCCAAAATGTGTTGCTGGCGCCAAGTAATGATACGATAAATAAGAAACACAAAATAGCAACGTCGTTGTAAATGCTGCTAGGATGAAACCACGGTGCATTTTCACATTCTTCTTAATAATAGAGTATAAAGCTGCTAATAAGAATACGAACGTAAAGCTATTAAAAATTGCATTTAACATTGGTAAAATTGTTACATCAAAATGTACTTCTCCTTCATAGCCAACAGGTCCAAAGAACAAAAATAAAATAATCGCATTTACAATTACAGAAAGCGTTATCACAATAGGAGCATAGCTTTTCTGATTCGTTGATTGATCCACCAAAATGGTCACTCCTCTTCCTTCAAATATGTATACGTAACCTCACTATTTTAACATATTATTCACAGTGTAAATGTGACAATAGTTTGACACAGTAAGACAGGGCAAAGAAAAAACCCTTCTTAACAATACTTCTTAAGAAGGATTTTATCGCTTTATTATTCAAATAGCAATGCGATTAGTTTTTGTTAAAAAACGTACTGCTATACGCTTGATATATTTCAGACACTTGATATCCCATTAATGAAATTGCTGTTAATGAAAAGAAACCAATCATAAGAAATCGAAACCACATATAAATCTCCTCCTTGTATTTAGCTTAAAAAGCAGTCGCTATATTACAAGTTGAGTGGCACTCTTCATCGTCACTTTCCTTTTTCTTTACAATTGCTGTTATAAATCGAATCATAAAGAAAATCACAAAAGGAAATTGTTCGTAATTTACCTTGGCATAGTTTGGCAACGGCTCGCGCTGCACATCGAACGGAGATGAGAAGGAATAGAACATACCTTGCTCTTCCATATATACAATTACAATTTTCATACAAAACATTATTCCTAGAAATGAAACAATATCTTGCCATTCTGTCGTATATAAAAAGTTATACAGCTCTAATACGTACTCTTCCATCGTCATCCCCCCTTCCTTTTTTACCATTTTGCTCGCCTTCATATAAAAAGTCAAGAAAAAAGTTTATATTCACTATGACAATAGTAATTACTTGTTTCTATGATTATATATGATTCTTTTATAGCAATGATTGGGTGTAACTCTCTTCTAAAACAAGAAATTAGAATCGAACAGATTCCTCATTCTTACTTTTAGGATTCAACAATGTACTATTTTTATTTCTATTAAAAATAAAATAAGAAATTATTATAAGAACAGTAACAAGCATTGTTAAAAGCGCTTGTGAACGTAAAGATTCAATTGCGAGCATGGCAACTAAAACTGCTATAATCGCAGCAATTGTAACATATGTTACATATGGAAAAAGCCACATTTTCACTTTCAAATTTTGTTGTTCCGCTTTCCCCATTTTTTTACGTATCTTGAAATGTGAAACTGCTATAACGAGATAAACGAGTAACGCAATCCCGCCAGATGCATTCACTAAAAATAAAAATACTTTATCTGGAGATATGTAACTAAAAACAACTCCAATGTAAGCAAAGAAAGTTCCAAATAAAACCGCCCGAACTGGAACACCACTACTATTCAATTTCAAAAATGCCTTTGGCGCATCTCCTCTTTCTGCCATTGAAAAAAGCATTCTTGAGTTCGTATATAAACCCGAATTTAAACAAGAAAGTACAGCTGTTAAAACGATAAAATTCATAATTTGCGCTGCCGCTGGTATCCCTATATGTTCCAGTACCGCCACAAATGGGCTTTTTAGTATGTTCGCCGAATTCCACGGAAGGAGTGTAACAACTACAGCGATCGATCCAATGAAAAATACGAGAATACGCCAAATTACACTATTTGTTGCTGTTTTGACTGCCTTTACAGGTTCGGCAGACTCTCCAGCGGCCACTGCAACAATCTCAGATCCCATAAATGAAAATATAACGACGGTGATTCCAAGTAACACCGAACTTATACCATTTGGCATAAATCCTCCTTGACCTACCAAATTCGAAGTGCCAGGTGCTTCCGTTCCTGGTACAAATCCTAAAATAACAGCTAGTCCAAGACAAAGGAACAAAACAATACTTATTACTTTAATAAATGAAAACCAATATTCAAATTCTCCAAATGATTTCACCGAGAAAACATTCGTCAACGTTAATAAAATCGTTAATATTAAGCTTAATAACCAGAGTGGGATTTCTGGAATCCAGTATTGAATAATACCAGCACCTGCTGTAGCTTCTATTGCAATAACAATTACCCAGAAAAACCAATATAGCCACCCAATTGTATAACCTGCCCATGGACCAATTGCCTCTCTTGCATATGTTGCAAATGAACCACTTGTCGGATTAATAGCTGCCATTTCTCCTAGCATTCTCATAACGAAAATAACTAGAAGTCCTGCTAATGCATATGAAACGATAGAACCTGGACCTGCTGAATGCACAACCGCACCACTTCCAACAAACAAACCAGCTCCTATTACGCCACCAATGGAAATCATTGTAATGTGTCGTATTTTGAGGTCTTTCTTAAGATTTTTATCCAACTCTTGTACATCCCCTTCCAAACTTAATTTTGAAATTTACGTAAGAGTATTATGTGAAAAATCTTATCCTATACTTTAAAATATATCAAAATATTCTGAATTTAACAATCGTAATTCGACCTCCTTCAAAAATTATTTCATTAGGTTTAATAATTTCCCATACACAATTGTTGAGAAAATTATAGTCACCTTACAAGAGAATGAATTTTCAGATATTATTAAATAAACAAGATTATACATCTAGACAACTTTTTGTATAGGAGTGTTGATATGTTAAACAAGTTCAAATTCATTTGTTGTACTTTAGTAATTTTCTTACTGCTACCGCTAGCTCCCTTTCAAGCACAAGCAGCAAACAATTTAGGATCAAAATTACTCGTTGGATACTGGCATAACTTTGATAACGGTACTGGCATTATTAAATTAAGAGACGTTTCACCAAAATGGGATGTACTCAATGTATCTTTCGGTGAAACTGGTGGTGATCGTTCCACTGTTGAATTTTCCCCTGTGTATGGTACAGATGCAGAATTCAAATCTGATATTTCCTATTTAAAAAGTAAAGGAAAAAAAGTAGTTCTTTCAATAGGTGGACAAAATGGGGTCGTTTTACTTCCTGACAATGCTGCTAAACAACGTTTTATTAATTCCATACAATCTCTAATTGATAAATACGGTTTTGATGGAATAGATATTGACCTTGAATCAGGAATTTACTTAAACGGTAATGACACTAATTTCAAAAACCCAACGACTCCTCAAATCGTAAATCTTATTTCGGCTATTCGGACAATCTCAGATCATTATGGTCCAAATTTTCTATTAAGCATGGCTCCTGAAACAGCTTATGTTCAAGGCGGCTATAGCGCATATGGAAGCATCTGGGGTGCATATTTACCGATTATTTACGGAGTGAAAGACAAACTAACATACATTCACGTTCAACACTACAACGCTGGTAGCGGGATTGGAATGGACGGTAATAACTACAATCAAGGTACTGCAGACTACGAAGTCGCTATGGCAGATATGCTCTTACATGGTTTTCCTGTAGGTGGTAATGCAAATAACATTTTCCCGCCTCTTCGTTCGGATCAAGTCATGATTGGACTTCCTGCAGCACCAGCGGCCGCTCCAAGTGGCGGATATATTTCTCCAACTGAAATGAAAAAAGCTTTAGATTATATCATTAAAGGAATTCCTTTCGGAGGAAAGTATAAACTTTCAAGTCAGAGTGGCTATCCTGCATTCCGTGGCCTAATGTCTTGGTCTATTAATTGGGATGCAAAAAACAACTTTGAATTCTCTAATAACTATAGAACATATTTTGATAGTCTTTCCTTGCAAAAATAATAAAAAACAACAATAGGTTTTATATGACCTATTGTTGTTTTTTATTTATGTAAATTACTTTTTCACTTCTACATGATGAAGAAATCCTTTTCCATCTCTTGAATAACTATTCACAAGACTTAAAAGCAACTTCCCACCAACCAACATCGCACGTTCATCAAAATCGAATTGAGGATGATGGTGTGGATATGTTGCCCCTATTTCTTCATTACCGGCACCTGTGAAGAAAAATGCTCCTGGAACATGTTCTAAGTAGTATGCAAAATCTTCTCCGCCCATAATAGGTGGTACTTCCATGACCCTTTCTTTGCCAAGATCGTGTTCCGCAACCGTCATAAAATGACGTGTTTCAGCTACATGATTTATTAATATTGGATAGCCTCGTTTATATTGAATATTAACTTCAGCATGAAGGGACTGACAAATCCCCTCAACAACTCGTCTAAATTCCTTCTCCATATATTCTCTCACTTCAGGATCTAACGTTCGAATGGTTCCTGTAAACGTAGCAGTATCCGCAATAATATTATCGGCTTGCCCGGCATGGAATGTACCAACTGTTAAAACTGCTGATTGAAGTGGATCGACTTTTCTACTCACTAAAAGTTGCAACTGATTAATAACTTGTGTTGCAACGATAATAGCATCTACAGTATGATGTGGCATACCGCCGTGACCGCCTCGCCCTTGAATCTTCACTTCAAAAGTATCAGCTGCCGCCATCATTGCTCCAGCTTTCGTTCCAACAATTCCTAAAGGCATCTGAGAAGATAAATGTGTACCAAAAACAACATCTACTCCTTCTAAACAACCATCCTCAATCATGGCAATTGCTCCGCCAGGCTCTTTCTCTTCTGCATGTTGATGAATAAGGACTATTTTTCCTGAAAGTTGGTCTCTGTTATCACTTAATATTTTTGCAACTCCTAAAAGTGTTGCTGTATGTCCATCATGGCCACAAGCGTGCATTACACCAGGAACCTTTGATTTATATGAAACTTTCTTTTCATCTTGAATAGGTAGTGCATCAAAATCAGCACGTAGCGCCATCGTCTTCCCAGGTATTCCACCTTCAATTACGCCGATTACCCCTCTTCCCCCGACATCTGTTTTCACATCAATATGAAAACTTTTTAAAATTTCAGCTATTTTTTTCGGTGTTTCTATTTCTTGAAACGATAGCTCTGGGTATTGATGAAAATCTCTTCGCCACGAAACCATTTGATTGTATAAACTTTCCAATTCTTTATGCCATGTTTCTATCATAGAAATTCCCCTTTCTTTTTAACAGTTTAAATAAAAAATACATAATATTCTGTATTTAATCAATAAAAAAAGAGAACTTTCTTTAAAAGTACTCTTAATTCTTCAAAATATTAAACGTTCTACTTCAGTCACTACTTTGCTTCAATACAAATAGTGAGAGTTCCGGTACACTCAAAAATCTAACAGGCATTCGGGTTGTCCCAATACCACGATTTACGTATAAATGTAACAGCTTACTCTTCCCTTCTAATTCATACATACCTTCAACATGACTCTCAGCTAGTTTTGTAGTAATTAAAGGACCTACAAAAGGAATTTGAACTTGTCCTCCGTGACTATGTCCTGACATTTGAAAATCGACTGGATAACGAGATACTTTATCTACAACATCCGGCTCATGTATTAATAGCATATTGAAATCTTGTTGTCTTAAGTTTTTTAAAGTCGAGTCTATTTGTGGCTTCCCTAATAAAAAATCATCCAAACCTGATATTGTAATATACTTGCCGTTTTCCGCTTTAATTTTCTGCACTTCATTTACTAACACAGAAAAACCAGCTTCCTCCATATACTTTTTGTAAAATAAACTACCGCCCCCACCTCTATCATGATTCCCAAACACAGCATATTTTCCTAGGGGAGCTGTAATTTTCTGCAAAATAACCTTTGCTTCTTCTCTTTCCGCACTATAGGATCCAAACTTATCTATTAAATCTCCTGTAAAAACTACTATATCTGGATGTAATTCATTCATCTTCTCCACCAAATTTTCTAGTTGTTTCAATGTAAAATCTGGTCCTAAATGTACATCTGAGAACTGCAATATTTTTTTATTATTAAACTCTTTAGGAATTGTAGGAGCTTCTATTTCATTCCACGTAACTGTTACTAGTCTTCTTTCTATTTCAGTCGCATAGAAATACAAACTTACTGGTATCATTAATATACTTATGAAACTAATAATAAATATCTTTACGATTGATTTTTTTCGTTCTTTTTTTACATGATGCGTATTCATGTTTTCACCTCTAAAATCACTTTAAATCCTTATTGTTACATTAATGTGACAACATGAACAATGTTCGTTATATCCAATTTCATCCCCATTCACTTTGACAAATTTATACAGAAGTCATATCATATTTTTATCATACATAGATTCTTTAAAATGTTCCTTCTATTCATTCTATCATTTTATTGAGGAGAGATTATTCATGTCTGTATTTACACCAGAAGAAATTACGGAACTTGCTGCTAATTCTGGAAGAAAAAAAGCTCATTTATCATTGCTCCCTATGCTAATTCTCGGTTTTTTTGGTGGTGCTTTCATAGCATTAGGATATTTACTTGATATCCATGTTATCGGAACAATGCCAAAATCTTGGGGATCATTTACTAGCTTTTTAGGTGCTGCCGTATTCCCTATCGGTCTTATACTCGTTATCCTTGCAGGCGGTGAATTAGTAACTGGCAACATGATGACCGTTTCAATGGCATGGCTTCACAAAAGAATCGACTTATTTCACTTCATACGAAATTTAGTTATTGTTACGTTTAGCAACTTCATAGGTGCTATATTCGTCGCTTATTTTTTTGGTCATATCGTCGGCTTAACGGAGGGAGCTTTTTTAGCAAAAACAGTTTCTATTGCACAAGCTAAACTACAAGATACACCACTGCAAGCCTTCATTTCTGCAATCGGGTGTAATTGGCTCGTTTGTTTAGCTGTTTGGCTCAGTATGGGAAGTAAAGAATTTATCGGAAAGATTGTCGGGATTTGGTTCCCTGTTATGACTTTTGTTGCGATTGGATTTCAACACGTTGTAGCCAATATGTTTGTCATCCCAGCTGCAATTTTTTCTGGTCATTTAACTTGGATTGAATATTTTCCAAACTTCATTTTTGTTTTCTTCGGAAACTTAGTAGGGGGTATGTTATTTGTAGCATTACCTTATTTCATATCTTATAATAAGAAACTACCTTCCAATAAAGAGCAAACTGCATTAAAGAAAAAATCTGTATCCGCTTAAATTGAATGTCTATAAATTGGTCCTAAAAAATATTACAAATTTCATTTTTTTTGCGAATATATGTACGTACACTTGTTCTCGAATGTTTTATACGTTATAATAACAACTTAAATAGCATTATTTACATATGAGGTGAAAAACATGAATAAGACAGAATTAATTAAAAACGTAGCACAAAACGCTGAGATTTCTCAAAAAGAAGCTACTGTAGTTTTACAAACTGTAGTAGAATCAATCACTAACTCTTTAGCTGCTGGCGAAAAAGTACAACTTATCGGATTCGGTACATTCGAAGTTCGTGAAAGAGCTGCTCGTACAGGCCGTAACCCACAAACGGGTGAAGAAATGCAAATCGCAGCTTCTAAAGTACCTGCTTTTAAAGCTGGTAAAGAACTAAAAGAAGCTGTAAAATAATGAAAAATAGCCTTCTCATTTATGAGAAGGCTATTTTTTTCATGACATAATTAATAAAAATCTGACCATTATGCTGCTTATTTTGTTCCTTTATGCAAATAAAACCTTTGCTTTCAAAGAAAGGTTTTGCTGTAATACTCGCCTCTGTATATATATCCCTATGCTGCAAGTTCACTGCTTCTTTTTCTAACTTCTGTAGTATGTATGATGCTATCCTTTTTCCTTGATAATCTTTATGCGTAAATAAGCGATCTACGTAATGATCATCATTATAATCCCCAAATCCCACTATCACACCTTTATAATCAGCAACGTAACAAATATTCTTTTCTAAAGACTGTAGCCATCTCTCTCTATCTAGTCGCTCTGGGGCCCACGCCTGTAGCTGTAACTCGTTATAATCTTTTGCATTCACCGTATGAACCGTTTCATAGAACAATTGTAATACTTGCTCTAAATCCTCTTTCTGGAATGTTCTAATTTTAATATCTTTAAACATATGTAAAACTCCTTATCAAACTAACTCTTTTATTTCGGTTATCCGGATAATTATTTCGTGTTTATTTTCGAAGCAGTTTCTTCCACTATATATGATTCTACTTCTGCTCTTTCTATATTATATCGACTTTTCCTTCTAAACGAACAATAAACAATACTTATACAAAGTATTGTTTATTGTAAAAAAGCATATTAAATTCGCTTTATAGCTGAAAGTGTTTAAGATTTCAATTTAACTCTTTGTAATCTTAATGCATTTAATACGACTGATACAGAGCTAAATGCCATTGCTGCACCTGCAACCCAAGGTGCTAAGAAACCGAGCGCCGCAATTGGAATTCCTAGGCCGTTATAAGCTAACGCCCAGAATAGATTTTGCTTAATATTTCTAATCGTCATTTTACTCATAAAAATTGCATCAGCAATACTATTTAAATCACCACGGATTAACGTAATATCTGCCGCTTCCATCGCTACATCCGTTCCGGTTCCAATTGCCATACCGATATCCGCCGTAGCCAGTGCAGGAGCATCATTTATTCCATCTCCAACCATTGCTACTTTCTTACCTTGCGCTTGCAGTTTTTTCACTTCTTCTGCTTTTCCTTCTGGTAATACTTCTGCAATTACGTGATCAATACCAACTTGCTTAGCGATTGCCTGAGCAGTTTGTGTATTATCTCCTGTAATCATAACAACGTCTAGACCCATTTTCTTAAGTCTTGCGATAGCTGCTTTTGAAGTATCTTTTACAGTATCCGCAACAGCCACTATACCAGCATATTCTTTATTAATCGCAATAAGCATTGCTGTTTTTCCTTCTCGTTCTAGCGCTTCCATCGATTTAGAAACTTCTTCAATATCAATATCGAATTTCTTCATTAATCGACGTGTACCAATTAATAATTGTTTCCCTTCTACAACTGATTCGATGCCGAATCCCGGAATCGCTTCAAATGTTTCTGAACTTGGGATAACAATTTTCTTTTCTTTAATTCCTTCTACAATCGCTTCTGCAAGTGGGTGTTCAGAATTTTTTTCTGCCGCACCTACTAAACGTAGTATTTCTTCTTCATGGAATCCATCTGCTACAATTACATCTGTTAACACCGGCTTCCCATTTGTCACAGTACCTGTTTTATCTAGAATAACTGTATCTAATCGGTGGGTTGCTTCTAAATGCTCCCCGCCTTTAAATAAAATGCCATACTCAGCCGATCTTCCTGATCCAGCCATAATAGATGTAGGTGTCGCAAGACCTAATGCACACGGACAAGCGATAACAAGTACTGCTATCATTTTCTCAAGTGCTCCGCCAAAATCACCAGGTGTAACAAATAGCATCCACACTGCAAATGTGATAATAGCAATTACAACTACAACTGGTACGAAAATACCAGAAATTTGATCAGCTACCCTTTGAATAGGAGCTTTTGAACCTTGAGCCTCTTCTACTACTTTAATAATTTGAGCTAATGCAGTATCTCTTCCTACCTTAGTTGCTTTAACTTTTAAAAATCCATTTTTATTCATTGTAGAGCCAATTACTACATCCCCAATTGTTTTATCAACTGGAATACTCTCGCCTGTTAACATCGATTCATCTATCGCTGATTTTCCTTCTACAATTTCTCCATCTACTGGGATTTTTTCACCAGGTTTAACATAGACAACATCACCAGCTACCACTTCTTCGATTAAAATTTTCATCTCTGTTCCATCTCGCACAACTGTGGCAGTTTTCGCTTGTAGTCCCATCAACTTTTTAATAGCTTCTGATGAACGCCCTTTTGCTCTCGCCTCAAATAATTTACCTAAAATAATTAAAGTAATAAGTACCGCACTCGTTTCAAAATATAAATCTGTCATATGTTCTGAAGAACCAATCGACCTAATACTTAAATACACACTATAGAAATAAGCTGCGGACGTTCCAAGTGCCACAAGAACATCCATGTTTGCACTTTTATTGCGTAGCGCTTTATAAGCACCAATATAAAACTGGCCTCCAATGATAAACTGAACCGGAGTTGCAAGAGCTAGCTGCACCCAAGGGTTCATAAGCACATCAGGTAAATAAATAAACGATGTAAATGAGAAGTGGCTCACCATTGCCCACAATAACGGGAATGATAAAATAAACGAAATGATAAATTTCTTCTTTTGTCGTTCAATTTCTTGTAAGCGATGATCAGTTGATCCATCTTGCTCATCTGATTTCACTTCCAATTTATATCCTAATTTCGTGATTGCACTCTTCATTTCATTTACATTAATTTCATCAGGATTAAAATCTACTGTAGCTGATTCCAAAGCGAAATTTACTGTCGCTCCGTTCACACCTTCTAACTTATTTAAACGCTTTTCTACTCTATTCGCACATGCTGCGCATGTCATCCCTGAAACAGTAAACTCAGCTTTATCACTTACAATTCCATATCCTAGCGACTCAACTTTTTCCTTAAATTGTTGTGGATTTGTTTTATGGGGATCATACATTATTTTTGTTTTTTCAAGTGCAAAATTTACATTTGCATCATGAACACCTTCTACTTTTTTCAGGCCTTTTTCAATTCTATTTGCACAGGCTGCACATGTCATGCCTGATATTTGGAGATTGGCCTCTTTTTGTTCATTCATGTCTCTCACCTCTATATACCCTTATAAGGTATAATTTTCAGCAAAATAAATCGTACTCCATATAAAGTACGATTTATTTCTATATTAAAAATTATTATTGAATTTCATAGCCTTGATCTTCAATTACAGCAACGATATCTTTTAACGTTACAACTGATGAGTCGATAGTAACTTCAACAGTTCCTTCTGCTAATTGAACTTTTACTTGTTCAACGCCGTTTAGTTCTTTCACATTACTTTCAATAGAATTTACACAATGCCCACAAGACATACCCTCAACTTTTAATGTTAACTGTTCCATTTAAAATCCTCCTCTTGTTTATTCATTGTTTATTAATCACAACTACATCTTACCATACCCCCCTAAGGTAATCAATGGTTTTGTATCATGATTTTTATTTTTTTGCTCCAATTATGAATTTATATATCTTCTCCTATATAAACAAAAGCCAAGCTAGTCAAATACTAGCTTGGCTTTTATGCTTTTGAAAAACGTTCAAATACTGTCATTAATTCTTCAATTGCTTCGTCACCATTACCATTTTTAATAGCTCCTGAAACACAATGACTCGTATGATTTTTTAAGACACCCATTCCTACTTTTTTCATCGCTGCATTAATCGCAGAAATTTGAACTAAAATATCCACGCAATAACGATCATTTTCAATCATATTTTGAATACCACGGACTTGGCCTTCAATTCTCTTTAATCTATTTATAATTTGTTCTTTTTCTTTTTCTGATCTATGTGTTACTGATTCATGGTCCTTATGATCCATATTATCACCTTCTTAAAGTTTCTCTTCATCCAATAAAACAATTGCTTTTATGAGTATACCAATTATATCATCAAATATCTATGTAGGATACCCCATATGAGTATATTTTCGCTTTATGATTATTCTTAACACATCATTAGCTTCTCAGTCTCAATTAATATGATACCCTTTCTTTTTTTCAAAAAAACAATAATAAGCAGGGATTGTCCATCCCCGCTTATTATTCATCCACAAATATAAAAGTCTCAATTTTCACACGTGTAAATTGAGACTTTTTTCTTCCTATATATAATTATTGCTGATCACATACTTTTGTATCATTCACTACTGAAGTTCCTTCAACGGTTACCGTATGAAAACAGTCATTTACACGAACTGTCACAACATTATCTTGCCGATCAATGATATGATATTCATTAAAATTTTTATTCAGAGCACTGCGAATTTGTTCTCCTTCATAAATTGGAATGCCATGTGATAAAACCCAAATAAGCCCAGCGATAGCAAGAATAGTTTTCATACGATCTACCTCCTTGAGAATATAGTGAACTTTAAATCCGCGCTTTTTCAGCTTTACTAATCATAAATTGAATTAACCAAGCCCTTTTGGAAGTAAGTTCATTTCGTCTATTTTATGTTTATGCTAATTGTGACGGAATTGTGACAACTTTTTGTCTCTTTAGACGAAAAGTTGAAACAAAACGTTCAAAAAGGACAATTCTACTTACGTGAACAAAAAGGCTATGGAGAATTTCCTCCATAGCCTTTTTGTTCAATTTTATTAAATGACCATTTCACTATGCTTAATCTTAAGCGTTTCAATTTGAATTGTAGCGTGTTCAATATGGAACTCCTGTTTTAACATAGTAATAATATTTTGAAGCACTTCTTGATCGTCCTGTTTTTTATCGATCATTACATGGACACTTAATGCATCTAATCCTGATGTAATTGTCCAAATGTGGAGATCGTGTATATCACGTACACCCTCTACTTCTTTAATAGCTTGCTTAACTTGTTCTATCTCAATTGAAACAGGTGTACCCTCCATAAGTATATGAATGGAATGTTTTGTTACTCCCCATGCACTCTTTAAAATTAATAGCGCTACAATTACTGAGATAATTGGATCTGCAATATACCATGAAAATAAAGACATAAGTGCACCAGCTACTAACGCACCAACTGAACCTAAAGCATCTCCAAGAACATGTAAATATGCGCTACGTAAATTGACGTTATTTTTCACATCACCTTGTCTCATAAGAGCCCCTGCACTAATTAAATTCGCTAGTAAACCAATTGATGCGATTAACATCATTGGACCACTCGCTACAGTTGGTGGTTCAAAAAACCTTCCGATTGCTTCCCACACGATAAGTCCCGCCACAACAAATAATGTAATTCCATTAATTAATGCAGCTAAAATTTCAAAACGATAATATCCATACGTTTTTGTAGAAGTAACTGTTCTAGCTGCTAATCCAATGGCAATTAAACTTAATAATAACGAACTTGTATCACTTAACATATGTCCTGAATCAGATAATAAGGCTAAACTATTTGTAACTAGTCCTCCAAAAAATTCAAGAAACATAATAATTGCCGTAATTACTAATGCCGTAATTAAACCTTTCTTATTCCCTTCTCTACTCTCTTCAAAATGGTGATGTCCGTGGGAATGCCCATGATGTTGGTGACCGTGATGATGTCCCATATAAATTCCTCCTTTTATTAATCTATTAACATTTGTTCTGAAATTCACCACTTCTATCTGTCTATTGCTTTTATTAATATAGAAACGCGGCTTTAATCCATTCTCATACCATTTTCTAATTTTTGATTTTCAAACGACTCTTTTCCTACTCGAATCGAATTTGTCGGACAACTTTCATATGCTGCCACCATTGCATTCAAAAATGTAGTTGGAATTCCAATTATTCCTTCATTGTGATCTAATGCACCAAATGCTTTACTTTTACAATCCAATTGATATATATCTGGTGCTATAGAGCAGCATAATCCACATGATTCACAAGTTTCTTTATTTACAACAGTATAATGTAACAATATTTGTTACCTCCATTAATCTCATACAATACTAAGGTAGGGTATATAGAAATGATTATTTTACACTATTTTTCTTTCTATCACTTCTCCTTTTCCCCTTAAATAATAATGACATATCGGTTTTAAATCGTTATCTAATTCATAAACTAATGGTGTTCCTGTTGGAATGTTTACATATTCTATATCTTCATCTGAAATTTGATCTAAATGTTTTACTAAAGCTCGTATTGTATTTCCATGCGCTGCAATAATCACTTTTTTTCCACCTTTTAAATTAGGGGCTATTTCTTCATCCCAATATGAAACAACTCGTTTTTCTGTATCTTCTAGATTTTCTGTAAGGGGAAACTTATTTTCTTTTAAATCTCTATACTTCGGATGTGCCGCTTCATATCTCTCATCATCTTTTGTAAGAGCTGGTGGGCGTACATTTGTTGAACGTCTCCATAAAGTTACTCTCTCATCACCATATTTTCTCGCTGTTTCTTCTTTATTTAATCCTTGAAGTGCACCGTAATGTCTCTCATTTAATTTCCAGGTTTTATGAATAGGTATCCACATCAAATCCATTTCCTCAAGAGTAATCCACAAAGTACGCATCGCTCTTTTTAAAACAGATGTATATGCTATATCGAATGAGAATCCATCGGCTTTCAAAATCTCCCCAGCTTCTCTTGCTTCTCGAAGACCAGCATTTGATAAGTCTACATCCGTCCAACCTGTAAACCGATTTTCAACATTCCATTCACTTTGTCCGTGCCGTATTAAAACTAGCTTTACCATACTTATTATCTCCTCTCCTTTTAAAGTTGCATTTTCATAAAGAAGTATCTTTATGAAAATGCATGATTACATATCAAGTTCTTTCTTGTTCATTTCACTACTATGACTAAACGCTAATTCAATTAATCCATTTACGTGAGAGTCATCTAATGAATAAAAAACAAGTTTCCCTTCTTTACGCTTTTTCGCTAATCCTATTGTTTGTAATAGTCTTAAATGATGCGATGCCGTTGCAATACTGCTATGAATAATACTTGCGACATCTCGTACGCAAAGCTCATTTTCCGTATACAGCGCATAAGCAATTTTCAAACGTGTTTCATCTGCAAGTGCCTTAAACATTTTCGCTACACTACTTATATTTTCTTTCTCCAACATGTCACTTGCATGCTTTACTTTTTGCTCATCGTGATAACAAAGTTCACAATGTTCTTCTTTCATAAGTAACACCTCTTATTCAAGTATATATTTGATTATGTATACAGTATACCTTATTAACCGAAAACATTCAAATGTTCATTTGAATGTTTTCGGTTATCCTAAAAAAAAATTATAAAAAAAGAATCCTAAATGACTTTGGATTCTTTTCTATTATTACTTCTCTTTAGAAAAACAAAACTTCGAAAAAACCTCCCATATAAGTTCATTTCTACTACATACCCCTACCTTTTCAAAAATGGATTTAAAATGATCTTGAACTGTATACGTAGAAATATGCAATTCTTCCGCCACGTCTTTTGTTGACATTCCTCTAACAATCCCTACTATCACTTGCTTCTCTCTTTGAGAAAGACTATAAGAATCTGCAATAAGGGGAAAAACTTCTTCCGGCCTCGCTCTTTCAAACAAAACTATATAGCCATCATTACAACTACCGTAACCTTCTAACCTACTCGCGCGAATAACTAAAAATTGTCCACAAGATAAACCAATACCTACCATTTCCCCTTCATCTGCTGCTTCCCTATTAGATTCGTTGGCTTTCACTCTTGAACAAACCGCACGTATTGGCCTTGGAACGTCATCTTCATTCAATTGTTCATATGTTCTAAGAGTGGATAGCCACGCCTTTCCATTTTGATCCCAATATAGTAGGTCAAATTTTTCATTTAATATAATCGTACCCGTTCCTACTACTTCCACTTGTTCCTCTGAACATGTTATAAATGATTTTCTTAATGTATCTCCCACAATAGAGCTTATTTTTGATAAATACTCACATTCATTTTGTTGAAAAGATACTCTTGTATTATCTCGAAACAAACTTAAGTGTCCAAAACATTTTCCTTTACTCATACAAACCACTCTTACTTCATCTATAAAACCGGCTGGTTTTAAAATATTTCGATACCTAGCGCTTTTTATCGGATTATCATTTGTGACAATACGTATCGCGCCAACATGGGGGGCCTTTCGTGCTAAATCTTTAAATTTGTTGTAATCATCCTCTAAAAATTCATTCATAAATAACAGCGAATGCAGCTGTTCAATTATTCGATCTGTATATGCCCCGGTTGATAAAAATGTGCGTGGGTCTATAGCGGTGAAGCAGGAAGCATCAAATGGAATTAACTTTTTTAATATATTTAAAAACCCTTTTTGGAATTGTCTAGTTGAGCTCTCGCTTTTCATTAACACTGTTATTTCTTTCGTTGCCTGTTCATAAATCATCTTTATTCCCCCCAGATTTATGGGATTGTTTCCTCTAACCATTTCATTTCATAATAAAGTGAAACTTTATTGTAAAAGAGGAGGTTAAAAAATGAGCTGGAATGATTGTACTGTACATATGTATGAACGAACAATTCCGTTGAAAATCCCTGGATATTTTACCCTATAAGAAATGATGAATCATTTCTTATTTACTACACTCCCTAAAGAAAATATGAATCCAAAGTTACTAATTATAGGTGCTGGTGGTGGACAAGAAATCCTCTCAATAGGCAAACAAAATAGCAATTTTTATTTTACAGGTGTTGATCCATCTGAAAGCATGCTACAGTTAGCTAAAAAAAGAATTGAAAACGCAGGCATACAAAATCAAATTCACTTTGTACATGGAACTGTTCATTCATTATTAACCAATCCATTATTTGACGCTGCCACCTGTATGCTTGTTCTGCACTTCATCCCAACTATGAAGGGGAAAAAAGAGTTACTTAATGAAATTAGTAGTCGCTTAAAGACCGGTGCTCCATTCTTTCTCTCTTCAATAAATGGTATACCCCATACAAGTATGTTTTCTGCACAATTAAATGCTTGGCGCAACCATATGATGCAAAATCAAATTCCATTAAAAGATTGGGAACGATTTGAAAATTCTTTTGAAAAAGAAATGTTTCCTATTTCTGAAACAGATTTACTAACTATCATGGAGGAATGTGGCTTTACTCAAATCACTCGTTTTTTCACTAGCTTTTTAATTGATGGGTACGTGGCAATAAAACAATAATGAAAAAAGGTAAGCAATTGCTTACCTTTTTTCATATACGTCTTCTACACTTGACTAATAAATCGCAATCCTTTACTTAAAGACGTTGGGACAACAGATGCGTGATTCTCCCCTTCCGCTTCATAAAACTTAAATTTAAGTTTATCATGTGTTACTTGGAGAAGGCGCTCTGATAATTCATTTGCACCTACAACCATATGCTCTCGTTCTAGTGACCCAACTGTAAGGAATACCCCTGTTTCAAACTTAGCATTGTTTAATTCATTTATAAGGTTCTCTTCTTTTTCAAGTACGGATTGATTATTCCACCAAATAGACGGACTACTAATAAAATAATTTTGAAAAGCATTTACATTTGTAAATAGTACATGTAATGCAAATAATCCACCTAGAGAATGTCCAAATAACGTTTGTTTCTCTTTATCAATTTCAAAATTATTTTCAATTTGTGGTTTCAATTCTTCTTCAATAAACGTAAAGAAGTTATGTGCCCCTCCTGTTTTAGGCCACGGTTTACCATCCGGTTTTAAAGGAGCATCTTTTGAAATTACGCTAGGCGTAAAATCATAGCATCTTTCTTCACCTGAAAATGCCCCTTCAATACGATAACCAATACCTACTATAATGGCTGGTGAAACACCTGTTTTTTCTGCTCTAACTGATTGTATTTTAACCGCTTCATGGAATGTTTGAAAAAAGGCATTGCCATCTAATACGTATATAACAGGATATCCTGACTCTGGTGCCGGCTGCCTCGGCTTTGAAATATGAATTTGATATTCCTTACCTTCTAATTTTGAATACATTTTCCACTGTTCTGTATTAGATGTAATAATCTGCTGTTTTTCAATAGTAGTATTCATCTTACATCCCCCCTTCTTAACTCGTTACATATATTTCTACTTTCTCTTCTTGAGATATAACGCTATCGTATCCAAAACAAACAGGAGACCCATTATACGGATCAATCATGACACGCGCATCAATATGAAATACTTCTTTTAATACTTCATTTGTAATAATCTCTTCGGGGCTTCCAGTTGTAACGATTTCCCCTTCCTTCATTGCAATAATTTCATCTGAAAACCTCGCTGCATGGTTAATATCATGTAATACCATAACGACCGTACAATTATGTTCTTTATTTAACTTCTCCACAATTTGTAATACATCTAATTGATGAGACATATCAAGATATGTCGTTGGTTCATCTAGTAGTAACACTTCTGTCTCTTGTGCTAATGCCATCGCTAGCCATACTTTTTGTCTTTGTCCACCTGATAAATTCGCAATTTGTCTCGTTCGAAACGCTGATGTTTTGGTAATATCTAATGCCCAATCAATCATTTCTTTATCTTTTGAAGTTAACTTATTCACGTTATTACGATGTGGATAACGCCCATAAGAAACCAACTCTTCTACCTTAATCTCTCCCGGGGCAATCGGATTTTGCGGAAGCAAAGCTAACTGTTTCGCGATTTCTTTCGTTGAAATCGTATTTAAATCTTGTCCTTGTAAATATACTTTACCGCTTTTTTGTTTTAAAATTCTTCCCATCGTTTTTAATAATGTCGATTTTCCGCATCCATTTGGACCTATAATTGTCGTTACTTTTCCCTTTTGTATTTCCACATTTAAATCGCGAAACACTGTAAGTTTTTCATAATTTGCTTCCAAGTTTTTTGCACTTAAAATATTCACTTGTATTTCCTCCTCTTACGCTTTCGCCTTATAAAGTAAATATAAGAAATACGGTACACCGACAATAGCAATAACAATCCCTACAGGCAATTCTGCAGGCATAAAAATTGTTTTTGCGATAAAATCTGAAGCAATTACAAGTAGCATCCCAATTACTCCGCATGTAGGAATTACATATTTATGTTGAATGCCAACAAGTCTTTTGGCTATATGTGGCGCCATTAGACCAATAAATCCAATACTTCCTGAAACAGCAACACATGCACTTACAAGTCCAATACTGCTTAATAATAGAATAGACTTCTCTCTTTCTACTGAAACACCTAGACTTGTAATACTCGTTTCTTCCAATTGAAATAAATCTAGCAAATAAGCTTTCTTTTTTATAATTGGAATTAATATAATAAGCCACGGCAACATTGCAATAATGTATTTCCAGTTTGCATTATATATGCTACCTGAAACCCAGACAGCTGCCATTTCAAAGTCAGTTGCTTTCATTTTCAATGATAAATACATAGAAAACGCTCCGAAACCTGACCCTATTGCGATCCCTGTTAGTAACAGACGCTGTGAATCTAACTTTCCATTTCGCCAAGAAAATATATAAATTAATATAGCCGCGCCTAACCCTCCAACTAAGCCAAACATCGGCATCATCATTATAGAAATCCAATCCGTACTCTTTATTTGTCCTTGGAAAAAGAACATAAAAATTACGATTGCAGTTCCTGCACCAGCATTTACTCCTAAAATACCCGGATCTGCTAAACCATTTCTCGTAATCCCTTGAATAACAGCGCCAGCTATCCCTAGACCTAATCCTACTAGGCCAGCAATTATGATTCGCGGCAGTCTAAAATCAAATATAACTAAATCATGTTCTGGGACTGGATCAATCCGAAAAATTGTTCGAAAGACGTCCATAATTGTAATATCAAATGTACCATTCGTTAAGCTAATATAAATGGTACATAAAATTAAAAGTATAATAGTACCCATAGTCATTACAAAACGCTGACTTGAGCCTTTAAGCATGTCTCTCTCCCCCTCTTGTACGAATTAAATAAAGGAAGAAAGGAATTCCAATTAGAGACGTAACAACGCCTATTGGTGTTTCAAATGGATAGTTTACAAATCTGCTTAACACATCACATAAAGCAAGAAACACACCACCAATTACTCCAGCACAAGGCACAATCCATTTATAATCTACACCGATTAAAAAGCGGGTAATATGAGGAATAATTAGTCCTACAAAACCTATTTTCCCTACTAAAGCAACTGCTGTGCCAGTCAGAAATACAACAGATAAAATTGCAGTCATTTTTATAATTTTCGTACGCTGTCCTAAATTAATAGACACTTCTTCTCCCAATGAAAGGATTGTAATAGATTTTGAAATAAGAAGTGCTAAAATAATACCAACTATACCAAAAGGAATTGCTAATTTAAGTATATTGGGATCTACTTGATCTAATTTCGCATTGTACCAAAAACTAATATTTTGAGAGACTTGAAAATAAGAAGCAATTGCGGCAGAAAGACTACTTAAAAATGTCCCTATCACGGTTCCTATAATTGCTAATCTTACAGGTGACAATCCGTTTCTAAGCAGTGAACCAAATCCAAAAACAATCCCCGCGCCTAATGCTGAACCCAGCATAGAACATAAAATCATGTTGACTGAAGACATTCCCGGAAGGAATACCATACACATTGTAATAACAAAAGCAGAACCATCCGTCACACCCATAATAGAAGGGGATGCAAGATAATTCCTTGTCATCCCCTGCATAAGTGCTCCTGATATGGCTAGAAAAGCTCCAACTAAAAGAGCTCCAATTACCCTTGGTAAACGAGATGTAACAATAATATTATGATTTACATTACTCGAATCAAAATGAAACAATGCATTCCACGTCGTTTCAAAATCGATATTTTTTGTCCCATATAAGATAGATAAAATAACAGTAAGTAAAATACATATGGGTGCTAAGCATAAAATTATCATTGGAAGTGAATTTATTTTCCGCATATCATTCAACGCACCTTACTAATTTTATTATTTAGTCAAATTTTTCACTGCTTCTTTTAAAAATACTGTTTTACTCCAAGCAGTACCACCTTGTGCAATAGGATCTACAGTATTTACAAATACTTTCTTCTCTTTTACAGCATTTACACTTTGCCAAATTGGATTACTTTCTATTTCTTCTAGTACTTTTGGTTTATTATTTTCACTTGCTTCATATTGTAAAAATACGTAATCTGGATTTATTTGAGCCAGTTGTTCTAAAGAGAGTTTCTCTTGCGCTTTTACATTTTTAAGTTGTTCTGGAGCAGTTAATCCAAGGTCTTTATAAATTACAGGGTTGAAGTATACTCCTTCTGGATAAACGAATAATGTATTCGCTCTTAATCTTATTACAAGTACCTTTTTATCTTTTAACTTATCTCCAATTTTTGCTTTCGCTTTTTCAGCGTCTGCTTTATAATCCTTAATAATTTTTTCTGCTTTGTCTTTTTTACCAGATAGTTCTCCCATTAATTTTAAGTTTTCTTCCCAATCTGTAGAAACATGTGATATTGGGATTGTTGGAGCTACCTTCGTAAATTTCTCAGCCGCTTCTGCTGGGAATTTCGTACTTGATGTAATAACATCAGGTTTTAATTGAAGTAATGTTTCAAAGTTGGGTTCCATTTTCTCACCGACAGATTTCGCACCTTCTAAATCTTTTGCAACGTTCCCTGGTAATTTCCCACCAACCGTAATTGCACCTACCGGTTTAATTCCAAGTACTGCCGCATCTTCCATTGACTCTAAACTAGCTGTCGCAATTTTATCTACTTTTGCTGGTACTGTATATTCTTTACCTAAATATGTAATCTTTCGCTTTTCGTCTTTTTTCGTTTCCGTAGCCTTTGTCTGTTGTTTTTGTTCCCCAGAAGTTTTGTCTGCACTATTACATGCTGCTAAACCAACACTTAAAACTGTAACCATCCCTAATGTAAATAACTTCTTGTTCATCTTTATATATCTCCTCTCGAAATCTTCAAATATATTATTTCAACAATGAAACTTAATTATATGAAACATAATCCTCATCTATATTTCACATCATTAATAAATCTACGTAAAATGGAGAGCCATTCTCGTTCACTTCCCCTAGTATTAAATTCTTTACAACCCTCATCCCACGATAATCACTAACAGTGATAATGATTATCGTTATTAAGTATATATTTAATATCAGATTATTTCAAGAATGATTTGAAAAATTTTAACAAACTGAACAAAAAAGAAGTATCTCCTTTTTTCAGGAAGATACTTCTTTTTTTAGAAATCTATATGTAATTCAACTGGACAATGGTCCGATCCCATCACTTCACTATTAATTTTCACATCGGTAATTTTATGTTTTAGCCTTTCAGAAATCACAAAGTAGTCTAAACGCCAACCGATATTTTTCGCTCTTGCACCCATACGATATGACCACCATGAGTACGCTCCTTCTTGATCAGGATAAAGATAGCGATACGTATCAATGAATCCCGCCTCTAAAACACATGTGAATTTCTCTCTTTCTTCATCCGAAAAACCAGGATTTTTCCGATTACTTTTCGGATTTTTTAAATCGATTTCTTTATGAGCAACGTTTAAATCACCGCAAAAAACAACTGGTTTCTTCTCATCTAACCGCTTAATATACGCCCGGAAATCATCTTCCCATTTCATTCTATAATCTAATCGTTCTAATCCACGTTTTGAATTTGGTGTATATAACGTTATCATATAAAAATCTTCGAATTCTAACGTAATAACTCGTCCTTCTTGATCATGCTCTTCAATCCCTAAACCATATGTAACAGAAATCGGTTCTTTTTTCGTGAAAATAGCCGTTCCTGAGTAGCCTTTTTTCACAGCATAATTCCAATATGTATAATATCCCTCGGGATTTAAATCAATTTGTCCACTTTGTAATTTAATTTCCTGTAAACAAAATATATCTGCATTAGATTCTTCTAGATATTCTAGAAATCCACCTTTTGCAATAACTGCTCGCAAACCATTTACATTCCATGAAATCAACTTCATCTATGTTCCTCCTCTTGATGTGCATTTTCAATTTTCATGCTAACACAAAATAGATACCCTATCATAGTTTCATCTTTGTAATCTTGCTCTTACATTCGTAAATACGTACATACGTACTTTATTCAGGTTATACTAATGCCAGAGGTGATGTTCTGTGCATAATGAAGAGTTCACAGTAACAAATGAGTATTGGCAAGCAATTATTCATAATGACTCCATATATGATGACAAATTCTTTTACGCTGTAAAATCAACCGGTATTTTTTGCCGACCATCATGTAAATCGAGAATACCGAATAAAAACAATGTACGTATTTTTCTTAAGGCAGAGCAAGCATTACATGAAAATTTTCGTCCGTGTAAACGTTGTAAACCAAACGGGCTAACTTTACCTAATGAAGAATGGGTAGAGCAAATTAAAGAATATATCCAAAAACATTATTGTGACGTGCTAACCCTCGACTTACTCGCAGAAATATGCCATGGTAGCCCTTATCATCTACAACGCACTTTCAAGAAAATTGTAGGGATTAGTCCAATAGAATATATACAGCAATTCAGAATTAAAAAAGCGGCAGAATATCTTTCACATACAAATCAATCCGTTAAGGAAATTAGTACTGCTGTCGGGATAGAAAACTCGGAGTATTTCGCAACTTTATTTAAAAAGAAAACCGGATTTACTCCTACTGAATATCGAAAAAAGAACGAAATGAAAGAGGGATACAATAATGAATTCCTATAAAAATAAATCTATATATTGGGCGCTAATTACACATAAAAATTGGTGCTTGCATATTGCTGCAACTGAAAATGGACTATGTTTCATTGGATCTCAAGACGAAAACTTTGAAGAACTAAATTTGTGGGCTAGAAAAAAACTGCCACAGCATATATTGACTCACAATCCAGATTACCTGCTAACATATACGAAAGAAGTTATCGAGTATTTAGAAAACAAGCGAGAAACTTTTACATTCCCTATTGATGCTTACGGAACTGAATTTCAATTATCTGTTTGGAATACGGTACGTGAAATTCCTTATGGAAAAACATATTCTTATTCAGAAATTGCAGAAAGAATTCAAAAACCTACAGCTGTACGTGCCGTTGGGACTGCCGTTGGGGCAAATCCTCTGCTTATCACTATTCCTTGTCACCGCGTTATTGGGAAAAATGGTAAACTTACCGGTTTTAGAGGTGGTTTAGAAATGAAAAAAGAATTGCTCAAATTAGAAGCGCTTCGGGAGGAGTAAATATGACAGAGGATTGTAATGAAATATTGTCTTTAGTCGTTCCAAAAGAATTTAGTTTTCAAGAAAACTTACGCTATCTATCGCGTTCTAAAAATGAATGTATGTTTCATATTGAAAACAATAAAATCTATAAAGTCATTCCTGTTCAAAACATAAATCCATTAGTTGAAATTGGTTTGAATGCCAATAGTAATATTCAAATACGTTTTTTAGGAGCATCATATGTCTCTGAAAAATGGGCACACGATGCCGTATCTAACTATGTAAAAGAGTGGTTTGATTTAACTACTGATTTAGCTCCCTTCTATAAATTAGCTAAACACGACCCACTCCTTCAAAAACCCATTAAAGAATTTTACGGTCTTCGTACTTTGGGAATTCCGGATTTATTTGAAGCACTATGCTGGGGGATTCTAGGTCAACAAATCAACCTCACATATGCCTATACTCTAAAAAGAAGATTAGTCGAAAATTTTGGCGATTATGTAGATTGGAACGGTAGAAAACATTGGATATTCCCATCACCTGAAGTAATAGCAAATTTAGATGTAGAAGATCTCGCAACATTAAAAATGACTACAAGAAAGTGCGAATACTTAATTGACGTCGCGCAGCTCATTACAGAAGGTAAATTATCAAAAGAATCTCTATTACAAATACAAGATGTGAAGCAAGCTGAAAAACAATTAACTAGCATTCGCGGTATAGGGCCATGGACAGCTCACTATGTTTTGATGCGTTGTTTACGATTCCCTTCAGCTTTTCCAATTGATGATGTTGGTTTGCATAATGCAATTAAATTTATAACAGGTTCCGAAAAGAAACCGACTAAAAATGAAATAAAAGAATTTGCATCAAATTGGACAAATTGGGAGTCTTACGCGACTTTTTATTTGTGGCGGGTGCTATATTAAAATTTCCTAATAAAAAATAGATAGGGAAACCTATCTATTTTTTCACATGTAAAAACTTCACACATACTGGCTCTGGAACATTTACGTCCGTCTGTACAAGCGTTAGCTCCCCTGTCATTTCATCCCTAGCAAATAAAGTCAAAGTATTAGATCTTTCATTCGCTGCAATTAAAAATTTCCCATCCGGATCTAAAGAAAAATCACGTGGCCAATCCCCTTCTGTCGATACTGTTTCAATAAAAGCGAGCTCTCCATTGTGCTCATTCACTCGGAAAACCGCGATACTATTATGTCCCCTATTTGCTGCGTAAACAAACTTGCCATCAGAAGAAATGTGAATTGCACTTCCGTAACTATCTTTTCTAAAATCTTCAGGTAATGTAGAAATGTATTGTTTTTCTTTAAAACTGCCACTCTTTGCATCATATTGAAGTACAATAATCTCTGAACTTAATTCTGTCATAACATATGCATACTGCGCACTTGGATGAAATATAAGATGCCTTGGACCACTACCATGTTTTACAGATAACCGTGTAACTTCTATTAGTTCTCCATCACTTTCTTTATATGTAATCACCTTGTCTATTCCTAAATCAACTGCTACTACATATTTTTCATCAGGAGTAAAATCTATATAATGAGCATGTGCCTTTTCTTGCCTTTCCTTATTTGGTCCTGACCCTTTATGTTCTACAATTACCGTAGCAGCATTTAAACTTCCATTATCCTTTTTCACTAAATAGGACTCTACTGTTCCTTTATGATAATTAGCTGCTACTACTATACTATTCTCCCGATTCACACTTACATAACACGGCGATGCCCCTTCTAAAACTTGCATGCTAATCGAATTTAGATTACCGGATTTATTATGAATAGAAAAACTAGCAATTCCACCTAACCCATTATCTTTCGCAACAGAATAAAGGTACTCGTTGTTATGACTAATCGTTACATATGTCGGACTTCCTATATGAGCTGCTAATTCAATCCCTTTAAGTTCTCCGATGTTCGTATCAAGTATAAATTTATAAATCCCCTTACTCTCTGCTTTGGTATATGTCCCTATATAACCATGAAACTGATTTTCACTCATAACATTTCCCCCTTTTACAAACGTCTTGTAACAAGTTTCACTTTGTATTTTTACTATAGAAAAGAACCAAGTAGCACTTCATTACTACTTGGTTCTCTTTTTAAGCTTGTTCTTCAAATCGTCTTGCGATTTCTACAATTACTTGAACAGCTTTTTCCATAGTATCTACCGAAACATACTCAAATTTACCGTGATAGTTTTCACCACCAGTGAAAATATTTGGCGTTGGTAATCCCATATATGATAATTGCGATCCATCTGTTCCACCGCGAATTGGATGAATATTCGGTTCAATATTTAAACTTTTCATTGCCTCATACGCAATATCAACAATTTCTCTCACCGGTTCAATTTTTTCAAGCATATTATAATACTGATCATTCATCTCTAAAACGATTGCATCTTCGCCGTACTTCTCTTGCATGTTTTTCACAATATCTTTAATATTATTTTTACGCGCTTCAAAATGATTACGATCAAAATCTCGAATAATATAGTAAGCTTTACTTTGCTCGACATCACCATTTAAAGAGAGTAAATGATAAAACCCTTCATATCCCTCTGTATATTCTGGCGCCTCTTCTACTGGTAACTGTCTATCGAATTCCATAGCGAGTTTACTTGCGTTACGCATTTTGTTTTTCGCTGTTCCAGGATGTGTATTTGTCCCTCTAAAAGTTAATTTGGCACTTGCAGCGTTAAAACTCTCATATTCTAAACCACCTAATGGACCTCCGTCCATTGTATAAGCAAACGATGCACCAAACGCTTCTACATCAAAATGCGATGGTCCACGGCCAATTTCTTCATCCGGTGTAAATGCTACTCTTATTTTTCCATGCTTAATTTGCGGATTATGTATTAAATAATTCATTGCGACCATGATTTCTGTAAGACCAGCTTTATCATCTGCTCCAAGAAGTGTTGTACCATCAGTTGTAATAATTGTATGTCCTTTATATGATGGTAATTCCGGGAACTGTTCAGGTGTTAACACAACATTTAATTCTTCATTTAACGTAATCGCATTACCATCAAAATTTTCATGAATTTGTGGTTTTACGTTTTCCCCTGTAAAATCTGTTGCTGTGTCTAAATGAGCTAAAAAGCCGATTACAGGAACATCCTTATCTGTATTAGCAGGCAGTGTTGCCATTACGTAACCATTTTCATCCATCGTCACTTCTGATAACCCAATCTCTTTCAACTCTTCCACTAATAACTTACCAAACTCAATTTGCCCTGGTGTTGTAGGCACTGTATGACTTTCTTCATTTGATTGTGTATCAATCTTTACATATCTCGTAAATCTTTCAATAAGTTCTTGTTTCAAATTCGTTCACTCCTTTTATAGTTCTCTCTCTATTATAATCCTTATAACGAAATATTTTAACTTTTTTGACTGTGAAAATATATATCCATTTACATTTTTAATAAATCATAAAAAGACATAACATTTGTACATTTAAATTCAAACATGTAATATACATCATTATATATTGGGAGGTTTTAAAGATGAGGCTAACTCTCTTTCGCTATTTTCTTTTTTTCCTAGGATTAATTTTTTTTGGACTTGGAAATGCTCTCGCAGTCAAAGTTAAATTCCTCGGTTTACACCCTTGGGAAGTTTTAAATATGGCTCTCTACCAACGATTTGGGTGGACAATTGGCACTTGGAGTGTCATATGTGGATTATGTCTCGTTCTTATCTCTTTACTAGTAGATCGAAAATATATAAACGTGGGCACATTTTTAAATGCACTACTTATCGGTCCTATTATGGACTTTTTTTTACAATCAAAGATCCTTCCAAACGCTAGTGATTATTTATGGATAAACTTACTCATTTTATTTTCTGGTATTGCAATTACAGGCATTGGGGGCGGCATGTACGTTGCGGCTGGCATTGGTGCTGGACCCCGCGATGGATTCATGCTTACCATTTCTGACAAAACTGGGTTATCTATTAGCCGTGCTCGAATTATTGTAGAATGCTTTGTACTAGTCATTGGATACATGCTAGGAGGTCCTGTTTTTATCGTAACTTTTCTATACACTTTTATTCAAAGTCCAATATTCCAGCATTCATTTAAGGTATTTCAAAAACTCTTACATACTTTAAATAACAAAAACAAAGAACGTATTAGTGAAAATATTTAAAACTCAACTTAATGCAAAAGAGTGTGTTTTAAAAGTAATTTTTAAAACACACTCCATATACCCCATTTCATTCTTCTCTCCATAATCTCTCTACATTCATTAATTGCTCTTCTTTAAATTCTAGCTTATATATATCCGGTTTGGATGTATTCATTAAAAATTCAAGTCCATATTGATTATCAAAATAGTTCATCATTAGTGTCATTACAAGCCCATGTGTACCAATTACAATTTTATGTCCTTGAAAATTCATTAATATTTCTTTTAACACTCTCACTACTCTTCGCTGACAATCCGCATATGACTCTCCATCCGTCAGTGCATATTCTGGATTAAAAAACATCTCCTTTACAAGTGGGTACACTTCCTTATCCGATATAATTTTATTTTCATTTGAAAACTTACACTCTTTAAGACCTTCATATACTAACATTTCTTTTTCATGGAGATTCGCTGACTCTTCTATCGTTAACATAGCCCTCTTATACGGACTTGAAATGAAAGTATTAATTCCCTCTGTTTCTAATATCTCAGTTATTCTTTGAGCATCTAAAATTCCCTTCTCAGTTAATCCACGTGTTCTTTCATTTCCTTCTAATTTTGGCGATTCACCATGCCTAACCATATAGATATATGTATTCATAATTCCTCCCTTTTCTATATCCCTCTTTAAAGACATGACTATCAACCCATAAGAATATACGTTCTTATTTCATATCTTTCCAGAACAAATTATCAAATGTTAATTTTCAGATAAATTCACAAAAAAGCTTCCCCTTGATTTTATCCCCTTCAAGGAAGCTTATATATATTTTCTTTTACACTATCAAAACTCGAAACGTCTTTCTCCTCTAGTTTCGCCACACCTCATTCTTCTATTTTCATCAATACAATTCTCCAACCATCCGGATCTTCTATCGTTATCCCCTTTTCTTTCCAATACGGATTTTCTGGTTCTACTTCACCATACCCCATTGTATGCAGCCTTTTACTCACTTTTTTCATTTCACTATCTTCTCGCATGTAAAATACAAGTAAGTTATCTTTTGTTGGAGCTGGACATGGGCTCCCATCTATATATCTTGTAAATTCTAAATGATATTCTTCATCTGGTAGTCCAAACATGACGCCATCGTAACCTTCATGACCGTAAAATTCACCTATACGCTTTAAACCTAATCCTTTTTCATAGAATGCTATAACCTCTTCAAACTTATCTGTTGGACGTGCTATTCGAAACTTCACCCAATTTTTCATGCTTTTCCTCCCATACTAAAAACGTAATGAATGACTATATTTTATTGTATATTCTTAAAACATTTTTGAAATCCCTCATTAGTATGAAAATAGATACATACAAAGGTGTTCCTTACTAGCCTATAACAATCAAAAACTCACCTAGAAAGAAAATCCCATCATTTTATATGCAAATTTGCATCTCCACTTGCAAAGCACTAAAAAACCTTTAAAATATACTGGATGACTAAATATACAATTCCCATCTAAAATCTTGATACACTAAAAATCATTAAATGTAGTGTTTTTTCATTTTCAAGAATTATTGCACTCTTGTTTTTTTCCTTATAAGCATGCTTTTTATAAGGAAATCTGATACAATCCTTAAGTAATATTATTACGTATAGATATTACGAATATAGTACATACTTAAAGAAGGTGATTTTTTTGAAATTAAATAAAAATTTACAGCTATGTATATTAATCACAACATTAATATGCTATTCAATCTATTTTATGTTTTTCTTTCTGTTCCCTACTAATTTTTCAAATTTCAATGTACGCTTCGCTTCACTCATCGTTGAAGTCATTACATTTATATCGCTAATTTACTCTATATACTCTAAAAAAGTTAGTTCAAATCCTTTTTGGATATGTATTACAATTGCAATTGGTAGTTTTTTATTAGGAAAAGTAGTATATACGTATCAAGATACCTTTTTCGAACTTCCAATACATCATTTTACTATTTCTGATGTATTTTACATGTTTTTTCTATTCTTCTGCCTTATCGCTTTTTGCTATAAGATCTTAAAAGAATGCAATAAATGGGAAAAAGCTTTCTTTATTTGTGATATATGTATAGTACTTACTTCCATATTCACATTAGAATGGTATTTATTTAATCAGCCAAATTTAAATATATTCTCACTTTCACTCGCAGATATTTTCCTTTCATTTCTATATCCAATTGCAGATCTATTATTTCTTCTACTAGGTGTTAGTCTCTTTTTCCGCCCAACAATTTTTAAGTCCAAGCGGAAAATTTATATCTTTATTTTTGTATTAATTAGTTCTGCAACTTTTAACTATATTTATTTTTACTTAAATACCCATTTATCAACTGACACTATAACATTTTTACGTCTTTTATATAGAATACCTATATTGCTTATCGCAATAGCTGGGTCTATTTCAGAAGATGATAATAGCCATAAAAATTATTTCATTGTAAACCCTATACTAGGAAAGAAAGTTTTAGTCGTATTTCCCTATCTTGCTGTTGCAATACTAATCGGGTTTACATTAAAAGAACAAACATCGTCTTCAACTCTCATTACAGGAAATTGTATCGCTTTTGTTTTCGTACTTATTCGCCATTCTATTGTGCGTATGCAAAACGACACCCTAACAAAACGTTTACAAGTATTTAATGCTCAACTAGAAGAAAAAGTTACTTTAAGAACTTCTGATTTAGTCCATAAATCAGAGGCCCTATCTCAGAAACAACAAAAATTCAAATCATTATATGAATATCATCCTGATCCCATTTTTACGATTGATTTAAATGGAATATTCTTAAATGTAAATAAAGCAGGAAGTATACTACTTGGAGCACCAACGAACGAGTTACTTGGTGAGACATGTTTTTCTATTATTTTAGATGCAGATAAACATAAACTGATATCTGCATTAGAAAAAGTTAAACAACAAGAATCAGCATCCTTACAACTTAGTTCTCAATATAAAGATGGCTTTACTTATTTTTTATACGTTACCATCGTTCCTATTATGATAGATGGACAAATTTCAGGAAGCTATATTATGGTAAAGGATATTACCTCACTAAAAAAACAACAAGAAGAAATAAAATATTTAGCATTCCACGATACTGTAACGAAAATTGGGAATCGATCCTTTTTCCATAGGAAGCTAAGAAAATTTATAAAAAATGCTCAAACAACACAAAGTGAGTTTGCATTATTATATTTAGATTTAGATCGCTTTAAAGTAATTAACGATACACTTGGACATTCGTCAGGTGATTACATATTAGAAGAAGTAGCAAAGCGATTCCAATCATGTCTTCCATCACATACTCATCTGTCAAGAATCGGTGGTGATGAGTTTACAATCTTAATTGAAAACTATACTGACGAATATTCCTTATTCGAGTTATGTAACCAATTATTTGAAAGCATGGAAAAGCCGTTTGTCATACATGAGCATAAATTAACTTTATCACTGAGTATCGGTATCTCCATTTATCCACATTCCGGAATCGATACCGCTACACTTCTGAAAAACGCTAATGTTGCAATGTATGATGCAAAGGCAAAAGAGCTTAACTCTGTCTCTATTTATGACGATGTAATCGCTAAAAAAATCGAAAGACGATTACGATTAGAAAAAGATTTACCAAACGCAATACAAAATGAAGAATTGTTCCTTTTGTATCAACCTCAAGTTGATAGTGAATCTAATAAAATTATCGGTGCAGAAGCTTTAATCAGGTGGAATCATCCTGAATTAGGTGTTATTTCTCCATACGAGTTTATTCCGATTGCAGAAGAAACACTACAAATTATTCCAATAGGAAAATGGACATTACAGCAGGCTTGTGAGCAAATGAAACGTTGGCATGCACTCGGATATTCGCATTTAAAAATAGGGGTAAATTTATCTGCTAAAGAATTTGAACAAGAAGGATTTGTAAAATCTATTTCTTCTA
The DNA here is from genome assembly GCF_038003645.1 of Bacillus sp. FSL E2-0195. Taxonomy (NCBI): domain Bacteria; kingdom Bacillati; phylum Bacillota; class Bacilli; order Caryophanales; family Bacillaceae; genus Bacillus; species Bacillus sp. FSL E2-0195. The sequence goes on from NZ_JBBOPN010000001.1 coordinate 3,651,521, forward strand.
CTTTAGCAACTACAGGCTTACCAGCAAGTTCCCTTGATCTAGAATTAACAGAACGAATTGCAATGATGGATGAGAGAGAAACATTGATAAAACTGCGTACACTAAAAAGTTTAGGGATTCACATTTCAATCGACGACTTTGGTACAGGCTATTCTTCCCTAGCCTACTTACCTTTATATCCAATCGATACGTTAAAAATCCCAAGAGAATTTATTACAATGTCTGAAACGTGTGAAGATGGAATGGAAATCATTAAAACAATCATCACATTAGCAAATACATTAGGAATGTCCGTCATTGCTGAAGGCGTAGAAACGAAAGAACACGTAAATTTCCTTCAAAAAAATAAATGTCAGTTTATTCAAGGTTACTATTACAGTAAACCTATTTATGCCAATGCATTTACTAAGCTGTTAGAAAACGGTATTCGTCCATAGTAAATCAAAATGCATATAACTCTATACTGAATGTAATCGTTATAGGTAATAATGAATTTGAACAACTATAGTAAAAAGGAAAGAAAATAATTTCTTTCCTTTTTTTATTATTTAACTACTTCATTTATTAAATCTATTAATTGATGAATTCCCTCCTCATTTGTTTTCTTAAATCCATTCATGTTTTGAATATATCTCTCCTTATTTACATACAACTTATTTACCACATCTGTAAATGTACTGGTGCTTATTCTATCTTGAAGTAATACTTCCGCATACCCTTGCCTAGAAAAATAGTCAGCATTTAAAACTTGATCCCCTCTACTGGAACCATTAGTTAACGGAATAAGCAACATCGGTTTCTTCAAAAATAACAATTCAGAAATAGCAGTAGAACCCGCTCTGGAAACTACAACACTTGCCATATTCAGTATATGTGGCAACTCTTCTCCTATATATTCAAATTGCATATAACCTTCCATTCCGATAGAAGGATCCACCTTCCCTTTACCACACATATGAACAATATTAAAACTTAATAATAATGTATCTAAACTTTTCCTTACCATATCATTTATCCACTTAGCACCTTGACTCCCACCCATTATTAACAATACTGGCTTATCTTGCTGAAATTCACAATACCTTCTTCCTCGTAATACGTTACCTCTCTCAATTTCTTCCCTTACAATTGGTCCTACATAAACCTTTTTCTCATTACTTACATTCTTCCCTGTATGAGGAAATGTTGTGCATAGTTTTGTAGCAAAAGGTAATGCTATTTTATTTGCAAGTCCTAACGTGCTATCTGGTTCACGTATTACGATAGGTACACTATTTAACCATGCCCCTACAACTACAGGAACTGAAACAAATCCTCCTGCAGAAAAGATAACGTCAGGCTTTATTTTCTTAATTAATTTATAACTTTGTAAGCAGCCTTTTATAATTTTAAAAGGATCTTTAAAGTTCTCCCAATCCCAATATCTCCGGAGCTTCCCCGTTGAAATACTATTGTACTTAACATTTTGAACTAATAATTTTTCAATTCCATTTTGAGATCCAATATACTCAACTCCCCATCCTTTTTCTATAAATTTAGGAATCAATACCATATTAATCATTACGTGTCCGGCTGTACCGCCCCCAGTAAAGAGAATCGTTTTATTCATAGCTTATATCCCACCTTTATCATTAAAAGTCTAGCTTTATAGTAATCTTTCAAATGCACATTAACTTACTATGATTTATATAAATCTTTAACTCCAGACCTATGTCTTGCAAAAGATCTTTGATGAGTTCATAAAAATCATTTCCATACTCACTACATTCATACTGAGTAAAGACTTGGATTACAGGCCTAGTTCCTGTATATATTGTTTTGGGGTTTCGATTAACCTTTTCCACATATGCTCGACATGTATTTATCGCCTCATAGATGCGCAAAACGTGTTCTTCTTCATCTTTCCAATCCAGCGTATCAACAATCGAAAGCGATAGCATATTTTGATTATTTATAGTCTCATAACAATTCATATATTTCTTACATCCTTTTATATTTTTCATTAAATGCAGATGTCACTACACTTCGCATACTCAAGTACATCTTTTAATGATTGCTGAAATGGGATTTCTGGAACCCAACCTAACTTTTTTATATCCTCTAATACTAAACTTTCATTTGAGCCGCTCTCACTATTCTCTGTTTCTTTTATAGTAAAATTCAACTGTGTTAATCCTTTATATTGTTCCAATACATCTAATAAAGAGCGTTTTACTCCTGATCCAATATTATATTGTTTTCCATTTATACCATCACGTAATAACACATGATACGCTTTAACTGCATCACGTACATCTAGAAAGTCTCTACTATCTTTCAAACTGTTTACTTCAATAATCGCTTTACTTCTACCTGATTCTATATCTATCATTTTTTTTGCGAGAATTGAACAAACACCATTCGATACTCCTGGACCAATTAAATTTGAGGGCTTTGCAATGATAATATTTGAATCCATTAATCCGCCCCAAGCCTCCGCAATAATGACTTGCATAGTTTTACTTAAACTATATGGATTTGAAACTTTTATGTTTTTCATACTATCTGCTTGCAATGCAGATCCTATAACTAATGTTTTACAATGCGAGGCTTCCTGCTTAATGGCTTCTAATAAATATAAAGTCCCTATTACGTTAATCTCTATATATTCCAGAGAAGCTGTCCAAGACTCATTAACTGAGTTTCTTCCTGCTAAATGCAATACATAGTCTGGTTTTATTTGTTTAATTACCTTCATTACTTCACTCTTATTTGTTAAATCACAAGTAATACCATTTTCGATTTTTTCTCTATGTGAACGATTTTGAAACATAGGAATTACATGAAAGCCCTGCTCTAAAAAATATTGGCAAGCATGACGTCCTGTGAAGCCATTTGCACCAGTTATTAAAAGGCTCGCATTTCTTTTCATCGTAAAAACCCTCCTTTTTCTAACATTTGTTTCACCTCATGTTTTGTAAGTAAGTCTTGTTGAGAACTAAAACTCTTCACATCCACAAGCGGATAACTAGCATAATATTCTTGAAGTCCTTCTATAGGAATAGTCGGTAGTACCACAAAATAATTTTGATCAAAACTAATACTTGTTTTACTCTCTACCTCAGATAAAAGCATTTCACTTAATTTTTCACCAGGTCTTATCCCTACCTCTTTTATCTTCACGTTTTCTTTTTTTGAATCTTCAATCAATATTCTTGCTAAATCCGTTATTTTACATGCTGGCATTTTCATAACAAAGATTTCTCCTCCTCTTCCTTCAGATGCTGCTTTAAATAACAATCCAACAGCATCTTCAATGATTAAGAAAAATCTAGTCATATTTGCATCGGTAATCCCTACTTTTGAAGATTGCTTAATTTGCTTTTTAAAAAGCGGTACCACACTTCCACTCGTTCCTAAAACATTTCCGCCACGAACACAAATGAATTTTGTTTTCTTCGTTTGCACATTCGCATGAACCATTAATTTTTCACCAATTGCTTTTGTCATCCCATACGTATTTGATGGATCGGCCGCTTTATCAGTTGAAACATATATAACTTTCTCAACTTGATTCTGGATAGATGCTTCAATTACATTTTGCGTACCATGTATATTTGTTTTTATAGCTTCATAAGGATAATATTCACATACTGGAACATGCTTTAAAGCTGCAAGATGAAATACATAATGTACACCTTGGCAAGCATATACTAGTTGCTCTTTATCACGAATATCTCCAATAATAAATTTCAATCTCTCTTCATTTATAAACTGTTGCTGCATTTCAAACTGAACCGTTTCATTCCTTGAAAAAACTCTAATTTCTTTCGGTGATTTTTCTAATAGTTGTTTTATAAGTTCATGTCCCCACGAACCTGTACCACCAGTAATTAAAATTATTTTATTAAGCATTCCTTTTCCTCCTACCATATATTTCAATTCAAATTGTATTTATTAAGGTTATTGAATTATTTTCAATTGATTCAAATCATAATCGTCGTTTGTTACATTTAATTGACAAAATAAAAAAACAGAAACTATTTTTTAATAGTTTCTGTTTTTCATTTCACTTCTTAGCAATTAGATTTTCTTTATACTGTTTGAATGATAACTATATTACTGGTTTAAAAAACACCGCTCATTTATTTCTTATGCTCGTAATAAAATAAAGTGAAACTTTAATTAGTGGGGATTTTGTCCATCCCCGACTGATTATTAGTTGAATCAGTCGGGCTTTTACGAGCAGCCCCACCCTCACCTAACTTCTTTGCTTTAGCCGACTTTTGAGATGGGAGTCTTACTGCTCGTTAATAGCGAGATAAATGGAATGATTCATAACCAATACCACATTTAAACTCATAGAAAAGGGAGGTAATGGAATGTACCAAAGCAATTCAAACAATACATCTAAAGAATTCTCAAAAGCACTCCCTCTCTCCCTATTCGACGTGAAAAACGAGTTACAACAAAAAAGCGATCTCATCTCTTCTGTTACCAAATATAAATTAACGAAAGAAGAGCAACTTATCATCGATAAAATTAAAGCTCAGACAAAAGAACTAAATAAAAATAACGTCACAAGAACACGTGCATACTACCAATTTTACATTCAATATCCAGAAATACATTGGGCACTACTTGGGCATATCGTATCACGTAACGGTGGCTGGAATATGACAGATTTAAAGGGAGATTTATATACGAGGCTTTTATCCGAGAAAGATCAAATTACATTTTTCTCTTTTTTAGAAAGAGGAAATTGGCTCATTTTCCAAGATGTATATCCTCAATTTTTACTATATGAGCAAAGTGTAAAAAAATCAAAAAAGCTATTTCACCTTCTCACTCACTTAAATGTTTCTACATTTATGGAAACAATGTGGAACGATTTTTGGAAAACAGGTAACAAAAAAACATTAGCGATCGCAACTATTATTAATGAACAAAACTACTTAGAAAAAAGAGTTATTCAAAATGCACACTTTAAAAAGACTGTATTAAATAGTATTGGATTTAAACTCTTTGATTTTTTTCAGTTTAATCATATCCTTTTCCCATTTTACGAAAATGATAAAAAGCAAAAAGTATTACTATTTGGTGATACAATGAAACATTTCACTTCTTTGCATGAACGAATTTCACTTGGAAAACGGTTGTATTCATTGTTATTTCGGGATACACATATTTTATCTCAAATAATAAACTGGGTCCATCACCATCCACATACAGGCTCAAGAAAAGATTACTGGCCTCATTTATTTTCTAGTGTAAATGAATCTTTTTCACGTGAGTTTTATAAACGCCGAATAAAGAAATGCCAGTTACGTAGTGACGCGTATCGTATATACAGCCCTGCACTCATCTATGCATGGCGGGATATGAAACATGAAGAAGTTGAAAATGAAGATTGGTTTAACGATTGGCAAGTTGTAAATTATTTAGTTGATAAGGAGGAAAATATAAATGGAAAAATTACAGAAGACTACTGCAAAACACTCGAAAAAATTGAACTCGCAATTCTCGCAAAGAAAAATGTCCTCCTTCGAGAAGAAGAATGATTTTTTAGCATTATTAGTTACAGTCTTACTTTCTTCTATTATTGGAACTTGCTTAGATGCTTTCTTTGTGCATACACAAATATATTCCTTTCCAGTTAGACCTTTCTCATCTATATTTTCAGTTAACATAGGCTTTACGTTGTTTGTGCTACCAATTTTAACAATCATTTTTATACAAATTTCAAAAACATTATCTGCAGTTTCTAGAACTATATTTATTATTTTAATAGGGCTTTGTGCTAGTATTTTTGAACAAGTTGCTGAGCGGTTAGGTTTATTTGTACATAACGGGAATTGGCATCATGCTTATTCTTTATTTGGATATATCATTTTCTTTTCTCTTATTTGGAAATTATATACTTGGATGCAAAAATAAAGAGACCGTTATAATAACGGTCTCTCCTTAAGCATAATCTTCAGTCACTGCTACTGAACGACTTTGAAGGCTTTTTGATCGCAAACGATATGCAACTACTTTCTTCTTATATTGCTTTACTACATCAACGTGTTCCTCGTAGCTATATATAGAAAATCTAATCTCTCTTTTTCCTTTCTTCGTCTCCATGACTATCGGTGTACCATTCCCTTGCGGCGGAAAATAATGTTTATCTAAAAATAAAGCCTCGTTAAATTCATGAATAACTTGAAGTTTCATTTCTCCTTCTATACTTTCCCCATCTACCGTTACAGTAGTATTTTCCTCATCAAGTTTTTGGTGTAACTCAAATCTACTAATAATTGATTCTACAACAGAAGTTGGCATACTAGAAACTAGTACTTTAAGAGCACCAAAAATAAATAATGTAACTATAAACCATGTTGTCATTTTAATCATCTCCATTACGCTCTAAAATGAGTAGTGTTATGCTCCTTATTACGATTCATTAATTTTCAAAATAAAAATTTCACTCCATAAGGTACTAATATACTAATAAGTATCCCTGTTACAATCATCGTTACCGAACCGATAGTTGCCTCTTTCTCTCCTTCTTTCACTAGACGGCTCACACCAATAATATGTGATGCACAGCCCATCCCCACTCCTTTTCCAATCGTACTTGTTATTCGGAAAAACTTAAGTACTGTCGGTCCGATAATAGCACCTGTTATTCCTGCAACAACTACAAAACTAGAAGTCATAGATGGAATGCCACCAATTTGATCCGCTAATGAAATGGCAATAGGCATTGTCGCTAATTGTGGTAAAGTTGTTAATATAAGTTCCTTATCTATATTTAAAATTCCACCAATCACTACATTCATACTCGTTAAAGCCACTATACCTATCACTACGCCGATTAGTATCGCTAAAAAGTTTTTCATAAGTATCTCTCGCTCTTTAAATAGAGGTATGGCTAACGCTACAATTGCAGGACTCAAAAAACCTGAAAGAATGTCTCCCCCATTTTCCTTATACTCATGATGAGAAATACCAAATATCAAAAATAAGCAAATCATAATTGCTGTAACTGTTAATACCGGTAACGTAAATGGAGACGTAAATTTTTTATATAACTTTGTCGCCAATAAATAAATTACTACAGTAATAATAATTAAGACCATTTGAATCGTGCACCTTGTCGATTTTATTTTTTTGATGTTACTAATAATTGACTTACATACCCTGAAACAATCAATGTTACTACCGTACTTGCAACTACTAAAAGGAATATAACACTCCCCTTACTTAAAAGAAAAGATCCATATTCCATTAATCCTGTTGTCGAAGGAATTAGAAATAACGGTAAAAATACTATTAACTTTTCTGCCCCTACCTCAAACCACTTTAATGGAAAAATACGAGTAGAAAGGAGTAGAAACAATATTAACATCCCTATTAAACTTCCTGGCATCGACAGATGGAATACTCCTTGAATCCACGTACCAGCTAAGCTAAACACATATAGCACGCCTACTTGAAGTAAAAGCGTCACGTACTTCATTTCTTTCCCTCATTTCCATATTACGCTTCACTATTATGAAATCTCATTTAATGTTTCCGCAAACCTTGTAACTCCAAGCTGAATTTGTTCTACATTCGCTCTGCCGAAAGTAAATCGGACATATTCACTTTTCGAACCTAGGACGCTTCCTGGGACAAATGCTACACCATTTTGTATAGATTCACCTAGTAAATGATATTCATCAAACGTTCCTTGCACTTTGCACCATAAATGTATTCCGCCCTCAGGAACAAAAAATTCAATCTGATCCCCTAATATTTCTTCAAGCTTTCTAATTAACTCATCTCTTCTTTGTTTCAGTTGTCCACGAAGCAACGTAATATGCGTATGAAAATCCTCAGATTCTAAAAATTGGTTCGCTACCCACTGTGTAAATACACTATGACCGAAATCAACTTGCTGCTTCGCATCTGCCAATCTCTCAATTACGCGCGTGGGGCCAATTACCCAACCAATACGTAATCCTGATGCAACAATTTTTGATAATGAGCTCACATAAAGAACATTCCCATTTTGATCCATCGATTTCAATGTTGGATTCACTTCTCCATTAAAAGAAGTCAAACTATACGGATCATCTTCTACAATCGGTATACCAAATTCAGAAGATAGTTCTAAAACCTTTTTACGTCTTGCCAATGAAAGTACCGTTCCAGTTGGATTTTGATAATCCGGATTTAAAAACACCATACGAATGCGATGCTTTTTGTGCAAATCGATTAAGTCATCTGGATTCATACCATGCTGATCAACTGGTAAACGGAATATTTTTAAACCTGCTGATTTAAACATCGGAAGTGAATAACAATAGGAGGGATCCTCAATTGCAATCGCATCTCCAGGCTTTAACAAACATTGAACGATAAGATTAAGTGCTTGCTGAGCTCCAGATGTAATAAGAATAGAGCTTGAATCTGCTTCTATTTGTTTATATTGCTCGACATGTGCCGCAATGGTTTTTCGCAACATTTCATTTCCAAGCGGATGGTCATAACCGAGATTTCCCATAAATGTTTTCTCCGACAAAATTGTTCGAAATCTATCACTCGGAATTAAATCTGATGACAATTCACCACTCGCTAAATTGATTAAATCATCTTTTTGTGTTTCCGTTCGAATTTGTTGAACAAGTGGTACATTAGGTAAGAACGATCCATCCTCAACGTACCTACCCCAGTTCGGTATTCGTTTATGTGACACACCCCATATATCTGTATTCACCCGAGTGCCGCTTCCTTTTTTCCGTTCTACTACCCCAAGTGATTTCAATTCCTCATAAGCAGCTACGACCGTACTCCGGTTCACTTGTAAATTCTGTGCTAACATACGCTCGGAAGGTAATTTTCTATCAGAAGGGAATTCACCGGTAGAAATGCCTCTTTCAATGTAATCAGCAATTTGTTTATAAACTGGTATCTTATCTTCACGATTCGGTTGCCATTCCATTTAGTTCCCTCCTCTCCAAGCTGGTGCCCTGAACTCATTAATAACAGTATTCACTGCAAAAATGGTATTAATCAAGCGCATGATTTAAAAATGCCTCTACCGTCACATTAAAGCTAGTAGGCTGTTCTAAATAAGGCAAGTGCCCACTATTTTTCAACTCAACGAAGGTCACGTTTCTCAGGTGTTTTTCAAATTCTCTCACATACTTTTCCGGAACAAAATAATCATTCTCTCCTCGTATTATTAATGCAGGACATGCAATGTTAGAGAGGTATGGTCTTTGATCGTAATCAACTAATTCAGCGAATAGCCTTTGAATATGCGTCGGATGAATCATTTGTAGGGATTGATGAAATCCTCGGACAATTGCATCATTATCTTCTATTCCCATTGCTCTCAATAACGTATCAGCCCAAGTTTTCCCTTTATCCTGCAAGCTAAGTAAATCATATACTTCAAGTCGTTCTTTACGATCTGCCGGTTCTAAATAGGGAAATGCATTTACAACAATTAAGCTAGAAATAAAACGTGGATATTGAATAGCAAAATCGATACCCACTCTAGCTCCTTTTGAAAGACCACAAATTGTTACTGATTTTAGCTTTAAATGATTACATAACTCATATAAAACATTTGAATATTCTTTAAAACTAATTTCCATCCCTTCGGATTTCCCATGCCCAGGTAAATCGAGTGAGATTACGGTCCATGTCTTCTTGAAGTATTTTCTTTGATATAACCAATTATTCGAATTTCCTCCAAGACCGTGTAAAAACAATATGACAGGACCCGATCCTTCTATATTGTAAAAAATCTTTCGATTCTTATATTCAAAATACATATTCATCACCTTCAGATGTAGCATCACATATTTTTATCTTTGAATGAATATATCCAAAACGGTTCTCTTTCTAACCACTCAACTGTGCCTGAAATACCGTCTTCATACTCCCTTTCCAGCTCATCCACTTTAGTTGTAAATTGTGATGCATGTGCTCGTAATGCTTCCAATTTTTTCGAAACATATTTTTTCACTTCATTTTTAAAATCTGGAGGTCCTATTTCGTCTTCATGATTTTTCGAAAAAGCTACAGCATAAAAGGCTGGTCGTTTACTTTCCGAAATATTAGCTAAGACCTCTACTACTGCTTCCCCTGTTGCATCGTGATCCGGATGAACTGCATACCCAGGATAGAAAGAAATAACTACAGAAGGATTCAATTCTTCAATACAGTTTTGAATCAAGCTTCTTAATTTTCCAGGCTCTTCAAATTCAAGAGTTTTATCACGATATCCCATCATACGTAAATCTTCAATCCCTAAAATATTTGTAGCTCGCTTTAACTCTTTCTCTCTAATTGTATATAAAGATTCACGAGTTGCAAAAGGTGGATTCCCCATCGCTCTCCCCATTTCACCAAGTGTTAAGCAAACATAGGTAAGAGGGACTTTCTGCTCCGTATAAGCCAAAATTGTGCCAGCCACACAATACGACTCATCATCTGGATGCGGGAAAACAACTAAAACATGGCGCTCATTTTTCATCAATGCATTAACTCCTTCATCATATACACACTCTATAAAATAACGACCGCATACCAAGTAACTCCCACAAGAAGCCCTAAAAGAAGAATGATATAGATAGCAGATAAGTTTTTTACATTCCTCTTTGTAGACTTACCGTAATTCTCTTCTACATTTCGTGCGACTAGTACGGTCCCAAATAGTGATACAACTACAATAATAACAACTAGTGAAATCGCAAAACTCATTGTCTTCCACCTCTCTAAGGCCAGTCTATTTTAAAGCATGAATAAAATACTACCTTTCTTCTCTTATCATAATAGAAGTTTGTAAAAAACGGACCAACCACTTTTGTGTTTTTTTGCTCATCCACTTTAAAAATAAAAAGCAACTGCTCACTTAGGACCAGTTGCTTTTTTACAAGGCTACTTATATTCATTTTCAATTAAAATTAATTCGATTTAAAAGCTTGGTCTTTTCATAATGAAACATTGATTGAGATAGCTCGAAAATTGTTCCATTTACAAGATAAACTGTATTTTCAATAAGAAGCGCTGGATCACCTTCATTTAGTTCTAAAAGCTTTGCATTTTCTTTATTTATTTTTTCACAACTAATAACTTTATCGGCAAAGCCAATATTTAATCGTAAATCCTCAATGAAATAACTGTATACAGAACTTAATGCTATTTCTTCATTCAAATAAGGAATGATATCTTTTTTGAAATAACTTACTTCAATAGAGAATGGTTTCCCATCTACAATTCTTACGCGCTTCAAGAAATATAACCTAGTTCCAATCTCGCATTGCATCCGTTCTACTATCTCTTCATTTGCCTCTATTACTTCAATCTCTAGCACTTTCGTTTCAATATTTTGTGAAACGAGATTTTTCGTTAATCCACGTAAACTTCCTAAATTAATGTAATCTGTTACAGAAGTTTCACGTAAAAACATACCACTACCTTGCACTTGAAAAATATAACCTCTATTCACAAGCTGACTAATTACTTTACGTATCGTATTACGGCTTACTTCAAATCGATTCATCAACGCTTCTTCTGTAGGTAATTTTTTCGTTTCATTAAAAAGCCCATCTCGAATGTTTTGCTCTAACACATCTGCAATTTGTTTATACTTTGCACTCATACACTTTCTCCTAAAATACTCTTTTATCTGTTATAACTCTTCTCCTCTCGTTTCGATCACATGTTTATACCAATGAAACGAAAGTTTCTTCTTACGTTTTAAGTTATCATTATGATCGACAAAAATAAAGCCATATTGCTTTTTATATCCATTTAACCAACTTAATAAATCAATAACTGACCATGCATAATAACCTTTTAAATTAATTCCCTCTTGAATTGCACGCTTCATTACTTTTAAATGCTCTTCAATAAATTTAATTCGCGGAACATCTACAATTTCTCCGTCAATGATTGGATCTTCATCACCAAGTCCATTTTCCGTTACATACATCTTTATGTCACCGTAACGCGCTTTCAACATATGCAATCCATCTAAGAAACCTTCGGGAGATATTTCCCACCCCCATTTGGTATATGTTTTATCATCCATTTTTACTGTTCGATAAAAACCATCGAAAGAAGGATTACCTGGAGCAAGTGTTGAGTTTTCTCGAGAATGCTCCTCGCTCTTTATATCCATATCATATCTTTCTACTCGTATTGGCTGATAATAATTCAAGCCAATAAAATCATTTTTTTCAGCATTTTGTTTAATGATTTCTAATTCTTCAACCGTCCAATTAGGAGTCCACCCATTTTCCTTTAATTGTTGTACAACATAAGACGGATACTCACCTTTTAAAACTGAATCGTAGTACCAGTACGTTTCATATTCATTCGCATGATTTGCTGCTAGTATATTTTCTTTTTGATCATCCACACTATAAGCAGGTAAGAAAACATGTGTAATCCCAATCTCCCCATACTGTTTCAGCTGCTTGTACACCGCAACTGTTTTCGCATGCGCATAAAATACATAATGAGTCGCTTGAAAATACTTTGGAACATCATTTTGTATTCCTGGTGGATGTGCACCTTTTAAATAGCCTAATCCACAAAACATTACTGTTTCATTAAAAGTAATCCAATGTTTCACTCTATCACCAAATGCCTTAAAGCAAATTTCTGCATACTTTACAAAAGCCTCTGCTGTTCGTTTATTCGTCCACCCACCATCTTTTTCTAACGGTAATGGTAGATCCCAATGATATAAAGTGGCAAACGGTACAATCCCGTACTTTAAACATTCATCAATTAAATTGTTATAAAATTCAATTCCTTTTTCATTTACCTCTCCATCTCCAGTCGGCAATATTCTCGCCCAAGAAATCGAAAAACGATACGATTCCAATCCCATCTCAGCCATTAAACGAACATCTTCCTTATATCGATGATAATGATCAACCGCTATATCACCATTTGTTCCATCGTATGTTTTGCCAGGAATTTTTGAAAACTCATCCCAATTCGTAACACCTTTTCCATCCTCATTCCATGCACCTTCTACTTGATAAGAAGCTGAAGCAGCCCCGAATAAAAAATCATGTGGAAACTTCATAATATATACCTCCGTTTCATTACAATAAATCAAATTCATTACTACATATAAAATTTATGGGTACAAATTTTATATGTAGTAATTATAGCTTAAGTTTCGATTTTTTTCTATCATGAACGTACGATATGTAAAGCTATATTTGATGTTAATTTTTAGAAAACAAAAAAGAAGCGATGTATTTCATCGCTTCTTACTATGACAATCTTTACTCTTTTACAAGTGACTTATTCGCTCTTATAACTTCTTCATAAAGTATTGGGGACCATTTTTCATTTATATAATCTTGAATTACCCAGCCCACTCTCGTAGGATTCTTTTGCTTCATATAGTTTGCAATTTCAGGATTTATGTAGGACGCATAATAATATGGACTATTCCATGCTGTACCACCAGAAGACAAGCTTGTAAAATTAATATATAGATGATTACAATCTTCACTGTTGTTAATCGTTTCATTTATCGTATCTTTAATAGATTTTACTTTCTCATCATAACTCACTTTATATTTATCTTGTACTGTTACATTTACATTTTGATTTACAGTTGTCGTAAACGTCTCATTATCTGGCCAATAAAAATTATTATATCCTCCAGATTCATTACTACCACTGTATCTTTTTAGTAGCACAATTTTTCCTCGAGCATCTCCAAGTCTTATATTCCCTTCTGTTTTTAAAAAGATAGGATCAGGAAAATATTTTTTTTCAAACGTACTACTAAATGAATCTTCTGCCCCTTTCATATCCTCATACTCTTTTTTTAAAGACATAATAATCGTTTCACTTGGATTATCTTTTAAAAATTGTTTCGCTTCATTTATAAATTCATGCAATGTTACATAAAGATATAATGGCCCATGATGAAGAACTATCGTATTATCATCTGTTAAACGCCCTCTAATATCAAAAATTCTAGCTCCGTGATCCATTTGGTAACGAAAATTATATTCTTGCGTCATTCCCCATACTTGCTTTATCGGATTTTGCAACTTGAACGTTCCACTATCATGTGTTCCTGGAATTGAAATTCGTGCTAACGGTACGTTATCGGGTATAGGTTGCATCCATTTTGACCAGTTTTCAAGCCCATTACCAGCGCTAGCAGCAACTGCTTGCTTATCATTGAAAGCAAATACAAATGTGCTAAGTATAGTACTACATATGAATAATTTCAAAATAAACTTCTTATTGCTCATTTTTATCCCTCTCTTTTTCTGTTTTATATCAAACTTATTGAATATAATATAAGCTACTTAATAAATAATGTTTCATAAATATGGAATATTGCATAGAAGTAAAATTTAAAAACATCCACATATTCTCATCTCAATGCATTAAAAAAATTTAATATCCCTTTTCACTAGATAAATTATAGTAAGCAACAACTCGAACTTCAATGGGCTTTCATATGCAATATTTCATATTTGGGTCCTACATGATATAAATAAAAAACTTATAATGATTATTCATTCTATACGTGCTAATATATTTATATTAAAATATAAAAACATATCTTATATACTCTGAACTACATTACTCAACAGTTAAAACTTAATTTTTTATTGGGAGGATTTACAATGCAATTATTAAAAATAAAACATATAATTCCTTTATCTGCGGCAGCAATTACATTCGTATGTAATCAAGGTGTAGCTGAGGCTTCCACCATTCATACAGTAAAAAAGAATGATACACTTTGGGGTATCAGTAAACAATATGGAGTTTCAATACAATCTATTAAACAAGCAAATAATAAAGGAAAAGATCAAACTTTTATTGGTGAACAGTTACATATTCCAGGATCCATGAAATCAAATGAGGTCACTGTTCATCAAAACGACAAACCTAAGAACATCTCTGGACAAATTATTTATCAAGTACAGCCGGGAGATTCATTAGAAATTATAGCAAAGCGTTACAATGTTACCGTTCAATCTATAAAACAAATTAACAATACAGTCGGAAACAAGCTTTATACAGGACAACATTTAAAAATCAATTCAAGTATTTCAGAAAAAGAAAAAGACTTAATGGCACGCTTAGTTACTGCTGAGGCAGGTGGCGAATCATATAAAGGAAAAGTAGCGGTGGCGAAAGTTATCTTGAATCGTGTAAATGCAAATGGTTTTCCAAATACAATAACAGGTGTTATTTATGAACCTATTAAACGCGGATATGCATTTACTCCTGTTACCGATGGTAGAATTAATCAGCCTGCAAGCGCAGAAGCAAAAATGGCAGTAGAAGAGGCTATCTCTACAAATGGAATACATTCTGATTGGCTTTATTTTTATAATCCAAAAACTTCAACAAACAAATGGATTACGACACGTCAAACAGTAGCGTTAATCGGTAACCACGTCTTCGCTAAATAAAACTATAATTCTCTTCAAATTTATGCACTTAACAACTATTTCCAATGATTAGCAGACCTCTTTACTTAAAAGGTCTGTTTTTTTATATGTAAGATTTTATTAATCATATGACATAGTGATCATTTAAATCTATTTCTTCTTTCAAATAAAAACATTTGTATTTACTCCACCACTCAGAGAAATTAAAAAAGCATCAAGTTCAAAAACTCCCTCTTTATTAATAAAAGCTATTTCTTAACTTCATAAAAGTGTTATACACTAAGAAAATAAAAAACAAACTATTCGTTAGCAGGTGAAAGAATATGTATGATGTTACAATTATCGGAGCTGGAGTAAGTAGCATCTTTATGGCTTATTCATTAGCCCAAAGTAACAAAAAGATTTTAATTCTTGATAAAGGTAAAGCGCTAAAAGATCGCCATTGTCCTTTAGACCAAGGAAAAGTGTGTAATTGTACTACATGTGATAAATATTTCGGATTTGGTGGTTTAGGAAAATCTGAAGGGAAATTTAATTATACAAATGGATTTGGTGGCGAACTTGAGCAAAAAGTAGGTAAAAAAGCTTTTATACAACTCATGGCTGAAGTAGATAAAATTCTATGTCAGTTTGGCGGAAGTTCGGTTTCAAAATATTCTACAGAAAATCTAAATCTCACTAAGAGAGCTGAAGCGTGTGGTTTACAAATGCTCACAACAGAAGTAAGGCATCTTGGCACTACACTTTCAAGTAACATTTTTCAGCAGCTCTATGAATTTTTACTTAACAAAATAGATATCCGATTTCATATAGATGTACAACATGTCGTTAAGCAGCAAGACCATTTTAAAATATCTACAAATCAAGGAACTGTCCATTCTAAGCAATTAGTATTTGCAACTGGGCGTTCTGGAACGGATTGGTTAAAAGAAATGTGCTCTTCCCTTGAAATTGCACAGGAACAAACCCGTATAGATTTAGGTATTAGGGTAGAGATGAAAGAACATCAATTACGTTCTATATTAAAAGATACATTTGAGACGAAACTTTCTTATCAGCATGAACATTTCACGGCTACTACTTACTGTATGAATCCAAAAGGACGCATTATTCGAAAGTATGAAGAAGGTTTAGTTATGCCTGACGGTCAAAATTTTCGAGAGCAAGGAACTGGCACTTCTAACTTAAATTTCACTTTATTTATCCCGCGCTATTTTCCAACTCTCAAAGAAGCAAATGTATACGCAAGTTCAATTATTAAAAGCATTAACCAAGGACGAGATCGGATTGTTATACAGCGTTTAGAGGACTTAATAAAGAAACAACCTACAGCCGAGAACAACATGAAACATAATCGTATACAGCCTACACTACACGGAGATTATGGAGATTTGAATGAAGAAATTCCTCCATTATATATTGAAGGACTCAAAAAATTTTTATTACGTTTAGAACAATTTATCCAAGAACCTATCGATAAAGATACTTTATTATATGGAATTGATGGAAAGTTCTATGCTCCTACAATAAAAATCAATAACCATTTTGAAACAAGTATGGATGGGCTATTTTTAATTGGAGATTGTTCAGGCGTCACTCATTCATTATCTCAAGCAGCTGCAAGTGGTCTGCATGTTGGAAAATATTTATCAGACATTTAAATACTCTAATTAAATGGAAAGGGAGCAGCTAATTGCTATTGCTCCCTTTTCCCTATTACTTCTCTTATAACACATGATGCAATCTGCTATTAAAAAGAACGTACATATTATACAGATGTAAACAAAAAACAACTCCAAAATCAACTTTTATTGTATATTTTGGAGTTACTTTACGTTTATTCTATGATTGTTTCTAAAGGTAAATCTGTATAGGAATTATCCTCACCTATATTCAAGATTACTTCACATTGACGTAATCTCAATTCAAAGAGCGTTATAGGATCATGATAAACTTCAGGGTTTGATTTCATTTTATGCAGTTTATCTTGTTTTTCTTTTATTTCTAAATGAGTGTTTTTTACAGCTTGTTCCAACGAGCCAAATGGATTTCTAAAGAACATATTAATATCCCGCTCTTGTGTGTTTTCAAATAGCTCAAACTGCAAGAAAAATTTCTTCATAATAGAAGCCGTTACATCGGTATAATCTTCATTTTCTAAATACTGTTTGTATTTGTTATATAGCATAGCTTTATTTTTAGGAAGAACTCCAAATAATTTACCGGCACTTTTCAGTAAAAATTGTGCTGGCGTAAATCGGCGTAAAATATTTACTTCTTCCATTTGTATTCTAGTTGTCATTCTATCAGTATCTCTTCGCCAGTCATCAATTACTTTAAAGTCACATTCTAACTGTATTCGATTTTCTCCAAATAAAGAATTAAGTCCTTCACTGGTTTCTGCTAAGTACAATTGACTTTGAAGGAGCTCGTTATTAGAAGCCGCAATCCAATTTTGCATAGAGCGAGCAAGATTAGGTAATACAGTTTGTTCTAGATATTGTTGCACCCTTTCATTCATCGCTGTATTTAGTTCAATATCAATGTGCCCAAAATCACTTTCTTCACTAATTAAATCGGAACAACTCTGCAATAGTTTCGGAATATGTTCTGTAAGATCATTAGTAATTTCGTTTTTCATTGTACGATATGCTTCTGTAATTAAATGAATTTTTTCCTTCTCAAAAGCAGTAAGGTTATTAATACAAGCATTTAGTTTAACTAACATATCTTCATTCCAATTAATAGAATCCACTAGATTATTTTCCCTCTCGACACGTTTATCCAAAAGATATGTAATTGTTTTTCGAATGAAAAACAATAGCTTTTCAGTACGTTCTACATCGATATTTTTATGGTTAAAGTTAAAATGAATAAACTCAGTTAAATCGTTTAGTTGTTTACTATTTGTATATAACGAAGAATAAGGGAAAACTCTTGCATTAGGGAAATATGTATTTATTCTCACTTGCGTATCTTGTATAACTCTTTTTGCTTCTGCTTCATTGTAAATGTTATCGATTTTATTTAATAAGAAATGAACTTGTAGATTTGGTGTATGTTCTTGGATACTTAATAGAATGTCACGTTCTTTGTCAGTAAAAGGTGAATCCGTATTCAATACGAATAATAATTCATCTACAGAGTTTAAATATTCAAACACCTCATCTCTCGCGTCATTGTTCCTATTAAAGCTAGGTGTAACAACGAATGTAAGTTTATTTTTACTTAAAAACCTGCATGGTAATTTAAATTCAACACACGCTCTATCTCTATATGTTTGACGATGCACTGCCATCATGTTATGGAAATCAGAGAAATTCTCAGTTGTTGTAATTTCCGAATCTGTTATAGCGTTAATTTCTGTATAAGCGTCATTTTTAAAAACAACTACATTTGAGATTGAGTTTTCTAATATATTTTCTCCTAAAATAGAGTTAATAAATGAAGCTTTTCCGTTCCCTGAAGTTCCAGTTACTAATAGGCGATTTGTTCTTAAATCTGCAAGCTCACCAACTAACCAGCTAAATCGGTTACCCATTTCTAAATCATGTTCTTGTGCCCAGTGTGTAATAGATTCAAAAAGATGTAAACTATACTCTAAGCCATTCACATGATTAATAGAATATGACAGTAGGTCTTCTGCATCTTTTATATCCGCTGAATCTATTTTAGAAGGAAAAATCTCATCCCATGCCAATACTGCTGCAGATGGAAATACAGCATGAGAGGGATTGACTACCTTTAACCAATTTGTTAACAGGTTTGGAATGATATCGTGTAATTGTCTAAGCATATATTGACCTTGAATTAATTCAAAGTATGTTTCTTCGTAAAGAGAAGAAATTTCGTCCCATATATCGGACGAATGTATTTCGATATGTATGAAAAATTCATTTATTGTGTTGAGCCATAATAAGTAATTTTGTTCATCTTTATAGCTGTGCCAAAGTGATGAAACAATTTGCGTAAATTGTACTTGATCTACATTATTTAATGTAACTAATACTTTATAAAAATAGTCTGGTGAAATATTTTTAGTAAATCCTTTATCGATATATTCTTTTAGAACCTCAAACCACGGATAAGATTCTGTTCGAATTAACTCGTTCACAGCAAGCTCTACTGCACTATCAGAATCTTGCTGTTCTTCATAAAAGGAACGAGCAATTGTTGTGACGTTTGGATAATCGGGATTTAAAGAAACCGCTTCTTTTATAACAGCGAAAGCTGAATCAAAATTATTTTGCTCGATGTAAAGAGACAGTAATTGCAGCACAATTTCGGTCATAAGTATTTTGTTATCAGTAGTAATGGAAGTATACACATTTTCAGCAACTGATAATTGGTTAAGTTCGAAGTAAGCATCCGCAATATTTTTTTGTGCCCATGGTGCTAGTTCATTACTAACTTTCTCCCATTTAAAAATAGCTGCTTCAAAATCTTGATGGTGATAATAAAATTCACCTTGTGCAAAACGAATATAAGATCCATCAGAAATCTCATTTTTTTCTTCGTTTACATAAGCTTCTCCAAGTACTTGAAGAGGTGGGTGTGTTTCATTCTCCATTAGGAATGTTTCATAATACATCTTTTTTATTAATTGTTTTTCTAATCTCATCTTTTCCCCCACTATATCTCGAAAATACATTTTTGAGATATGTCAATACTTTTTTATATGTATGCTTTTTATCTTAACAAAGAATTCCTTTTAGAAAATTTCATTTTCCTTTCATTTTTCAAGTAAGATTGAATTTTTATGAGAAAAGTTTCAGTTTTTTTTCAATTCCCTTTCAGTTGTGAAACAACATTAAATGTTCCTAATAACCTAATAACACTATAATATTCCACATTATATTATCAGGAAAACTATATATATATTACATTATAAAAACAATCTATAACGAATATATATGCAAGATTCCCTTCGCTAATAAATAAAAGAAATCATTATAATATATTTCTCACATTGTTTTCCTTTGAAATATTTCAGTAGTTACGTAATTAAATTCCATTAACCTATATAAATAACTAGTCCAAAAAAAATCTATATGCATATCATGTTATAGTAAAGAATTCAGGAAATCCTAAAAAGGAGGCATTTTCATGTTTGAAGATAAATCTAAAATAAATTACCCATATGAATTTACTGAAACTACAACAGTCCCTCTAAAAAACCCCATCAATAAAACTTTCAAAAACGGCTCTGGTACACATAACTTCCCAATTAAAAAGCATTATAAAGAGCAGGTTTTATATACTGAAAAAATTAATAATAATAAAAATAAATAACTGTATAGATCCTTATAACAATTAACCAAATAAGAATCTATATTTGGCCATGCATAGTTATGTGTTTAATAATGTAGAAATCCTTATTATACAATTTACGTACCTTTAAAAAGTGCTGATATACGGCGCTTTTTTATACATAGATAATAGAAGCACAAAAAAGGTATGGATATTTTCCACACCTTTTTTGTGCTTTGCTATTTATAAATGGAGTAGTACGTCCATGTTTATTTTACCTAATAGCACTTTAATGGGCCTTCTAGAAGAAATAAAAGCTAGTTTAATGAAAAAATAAGTTTCTTAGCCAATGCACCTGCCCCTACCAGCAGAATTTTACTGGTAGGAGTCATTGGATTGAATTTATATAATACCTTGAATATTTTGCGTCTATTTTTTCTTAAGGGGTATTTATTCGGGTTACTTATTAGATTATCAATTATATTCCTTCCGATTCCTACTTTTTATAGGTCATTATTGCTCTATTATATATATTTGAAAATTTACTAAGCGTTGTTTCAAAGCTACTTAGTTTTCATAAAATATTTTTTGTTTCCGTTGGAACGGATAGGCTTTAATCTCATCTGTATCTAAATTTTCATGAAATAAATGAATGGCTATAATTTGTCTACAATCGTAAGTATGATAATAATATGTTCCGGACTCCATACACATTACGCTTGTATAAATGGTATTATCTAATGCACCTTCTTCTGTTATTACTCCGCCTTTAGGAACCTCGCAATTTGATAAGATATGAAAAAGGGCCGATACTCCCTCTTCTTCACTATCTATACCTTGAATGTTTTGTTTGCCATATGCTGCTCGCACAAACCTTGATGGCGGGGTGAAATCCCCTGGAAGTCCCATTGAACCTGAGCCCTGACCAAAAGCACTTAATGGTACATTACTCCACTCTGTTGGCGCGAATGGCTGCGATTTAAGGCCAATATATTGTCTTAAATTTTGTAAATGCCAACTAAACTCCGGACTATTCGTCATCACTCCTAGTGGGTTGTCATACATTTTTAATCCTTCATTTGTTGGCTCCAGTACAATGCAATCTCCCCATTTATCCGCTAAAATCCAATGGAGTGGCGGCGTAAGTCCTAAATCCGGTAATGGTATATCCAAAAAGGTAATGCTATCTACAGATTTCTTTAACTCTTTGACAGAATTGAATTGTGTGAGACTCCAAGTCACAAAATCAAATGGAGCCAAATTCGTTTTGTTATTATCTATACTTTTACTATAAGTAGCGAATCCTGGAAAATAGAGTGTTGCACATGTCATACCTGCTTCATTTACTCCGTCCGCCATAATGACCCTTCCTTGATGATTAATCCCCATTCCGACCGTAGCATGTTTCGTATTAATGATTTCACCAGTTATATTATTCCACTGGTAATGTCTAGGAATGATTATTACTTCTTGATTCAAATCTAATGTAAAATCCATCGTTCTTGCAAAAAGGTGCTGACCGTTTTTTGTCTGTAATGTCAAACTAGTACACATAAAGAACACCCCATTTTATGGTTTTATATACACTTTACATAATTCTGATAAATCTGTAAATTAAAACCCCTTTCCTTACAAAAAAATGAGGAAGCACATATAAATTACAAATAGGTTATCTCTAGTTTATAAATGAATTTTTAAAATATAGTTGCAAAAGAATTATATTAAAAAGGAGCGACTTGTTACTATCGCTCCTTTTTATTTCTCTCAATATTTTATTAAAATAACTGTAGAGAACATTGCTATTACATATTTATTTTAACACATATAAATAATACTAGGCACTTTCAAACCGCTTCAAATAACTAGGAACGAACTTTTTCTCTTTGGACATTAATCCTACATAACCCTCTTAAACATCTTCTCCAACTCATAAGTAGAATGATGCACCAGAATCGGTCTTCCATGCGGACATGTGTATGGATTTGTTGTTGTACGTAGTTCTTCGAGTAAAGCGAATATTTGATCGTTCGTTAAATATTGATTTGCTTTAATTGAAGCTTTACAGCTCATCATAATCGCTGCTTCTTCGCGTAGTTTTTTTATGTCTACTTTTTTCAGTTTTACGACTTGCTCCATCATCTCATCAATGATTTCTGTTTCTTGTCCTTTCGGGAACCACGTTGGATGCGAACGAACGATAAAGGATTGATGGCCAAACTGCTCTAAAAATAGTCCGACTTTTTTTAGTTCTTCTAACTGCTCTTCGACACGTAAAAATTCGGTAAGAGATAAATCTATGCGGTACGGTACAAGTAATTCTTGTACTTCTTGCGTAACTCGTCCCACTTTATCACGGAAATATTCATAATTGATGCGCTCCTGCGCAGCATGCTGATCAATCATATATAGCCCGTTATCATTTTGAGCGAAAATATATGTTCCGTGCATCTGTCCAATTGGATAAAGTGGTGGTAAATCGTTACCGTTCATTTCAATCTCTTTTATTTCGTGAACTTCGTCTTCCAATTCCTCTAATTCAAAATCGTCATCGTTGCTAGTCCATTCCTTTTCCTCTCGAACCGTTTGTTCTATTACCGGCTTAGAGGATGGCTGCCAGCTTTGCTCTTCTCTTACTAGTGACTGTGGTGGTTGCCATTCTTGCTTCGGCGGTTGCCACAGTTGTGCTGGTTGTTTTACAGTCGTTGTTTCTTCTTGTTTCTCATCCATTCCTGTTGGTAAAACGATGTTAGGCATAGATGATTCTCTCGGTTTTGTATGCTCAAACTTGAACTGTTCTTGCACACTTTCATCTTTTTCTTTTTTCCTCGTTGTTACACCAGCATCTGGAATGAGTTGTATTTTTTTGAATGCAGCTTGCAATGTTTCTTCGATAAGCTTTAGCAATTCTTGTTCTTTACTAAAGCGTACTTCTAATTTTGCTGGATGTACGTTGACATCAACAAGCATTGGATCCATTTCAATTGATAAGAAGCCGATTGGGTATCGTCCGATTGGCAATAACGTATGATATCCTTGCTGAATGGCTTTCATTAATACGAAATTTCGAACGTAACGGCCATTTACAATCGTTGACATATAGTTACGCGACGCTCTCGTTACTTCTGGTAATGTTACATATCCTTTAATTGTAAAGTCTAGAGATTCAGCTTCAATCGGAATAAGCTTCTTCGCAACTTGAATGCTGTAAATCGATGCAAGTACTTGTCTTACATCACCATTCCCTGATGTATGAAGCAATTTCTTTTCATTATGAAACAGTTTTAACGATACTTCTGGATGAGACATTGCAATACGATACACGATATCTGTAATGTTCCCAAGCTCTGTATGAATAGTTTTCATATATTTAAGACGCGCTGGTGTATTAAAAAATAAGTTTTGTACAGTAATATCTGTTCCTTTTCGGCTTGCCGTTTTCTCTTGTTTTATAATGTCTCCACCTTTAATACTAAGGTGTGTACCAGGCGCATCACCTGTGCTCGTAATTAATTCTAATTCACTCACTGAGGCAATACTCGGCAGGGCCTCTCCGCGGAAACCGAGCGTTCTTATACGAAATAAATCATTTTCATCTTTAATTTTACTCGTTGCGTGTCGTTCAAATGCAACGATACAATCTTCTTCAGCAATACCATCTCCATTATCGATGATGCGAATCTTCGATAATCCAGCTTCTTCTAAGTGGATTTCAATAGATGTACTATTCGCATCGATGGAATTTTCCACGAGTTCTTTTACAACTGAGGCCGGGCGCTCTACTACTTCCCCTGCCGCAATTAAGTTAGAGAGTTGATCATCGAGTTTGCGAATTTTCCCCATCTACTTACTCATCCTTTCTTTAACTTTTTCTGTAAACGATACAGTTCATTCATCGCTTCTAAAGGCGTCATATCGAGTAAATCAATCTTTTTAATTTGTGCAAGTACTGCCGTTTCTTTTGGATTTAGCACAGGCTTGTCTTGATTTTTCGAAGACTGTTCTCCTCCAAAGAAAGATAGTTGTGAATCTTCTTCAGTCTCTTCTTTCTTTTCTTGTATTTCTGCTGGTTCTTCTTTTACAACAACTGGTTCTGGAGCGACTTCTGGCACTTTCACTTCTACTCGTTTCGGAATAACAATTTCTTCCTGTCCTTCTAGTTGTGCTAACACTTCTTTCGCGCGAGCGATTAAGCTCTCTGGAAGCTCGGCAAGTTGAGCAACGTGAATTCCGTAACTTTTATCAGCCGCTCCATCTTGAATTTTATGAAGGAAAACTACTTTTCCATTTTCTTCAATTGCTGAAACATGTACATTCTTTAGTTGGTCTAAACTTTCTTCTAACACTGTTAATTCATGATAATGTGTAGAGAATAATGTTTTCGCACCAATTTGGTCATGAATATGTTCAATGATTGCTTGCGCAAGTGCCATACCATCATACGTGGATGTACCGCGTCCAATTTCATCGAATAAAATTAAACTTCTCTCTGATGCATTTGCAATTGCATTTTTCGCTTCTAACATTTCAACCATAAATGTACTTTGACCTGAGATTAAATCATCCGCTGCACCAATTCTCGTAAAGATTTGATCGAAGACAGGTAATACTGCTTCTGTCGCTGGTACAAAACAACCAATTTGTGACATAACAGTAACAAGTGCTAATTGTCTCATATACGTACTTTTACCAGACATGTTCGGTCCTGTAATTAAAAAGACATCCATCTTCTCCGGCATAATACAATCATTCGGTACATACAATTTCCCGTTCAATACTTTTTCAACGACAGGATGACGACCATCTTTAATAAAGATTTCGCGCTTATTTGTTAAAACAGGTTTTACAAACTGCTCTTCTTCACTAACTGTCGCAAAGCTTTGCAGTACGTCTAGTTCACTAATTACTTTCGCTAAATGCTGTAATTTCGGAATGAATACTTTTACTTCTTCGCGAAGTGCTGTAAATAAATCGTATTCTAATTGTACAATTTTCTCTTCTGCTTCTAAGATTAATGTTTCTTTTTCTTTTAGCTCATCTGTTATGAAACGCTCTGCATTTGCAAGTGTTTGTTTACGCTCATAGCGCCCTTCTGGAAGTGCTGCAAGATTAGCCTTCGTCACTTCAATATAGTAGCCGAAAATACGGTTGTACCCAATTTTTAATGATTTAACCCCTGTAATATCACGCTCTCGTTTTTCAAGCTCAGCAATCCACGTTTTTCCGTTTTTACTAACGTAACGATATTGATCAAGCTTATCATTATAGCCATCTTTAATAATATCTCCATCTTTAATAGAAAGCGGTGGGTTTTCTTGAATACTTCTTCCTAGTAATTCAGTTAAGCTCTCACATGGATCTGCACCTTGAATTAACCTTGCTGCATAAGCATTATCTAAAAGACTAATCGCTTCTAAAATAGCTGGTACTTGCAGTAAAGAACGTCTTAATTGTAATAAGTCCCGTGCATTTACATTACCAAATGCAACTTTCCCTGCTAAACGCTCTAAATCATATACTTCTTTTAACTTTTCTTTTAAATCTTCACGTAAGAAGTAATCATTTACAAACGTTTCAACCATTTCTAAACGCTCTTCAACTTTTTCTTTCTGGATAAGCGGACGTTCCATCCACTGTTTTAACATACGCCCACCCATAGCCGTTTTTGTTTTGTCTAATAGCCATAATAATGAGCCTGTCTTTTCCTTCGTGCGAAGAGTCTCTGTTAACTCTAAATTACGTTTTGAATGCACATCAATTTTCATAAATTGATTCGTGTAATAAATTTCTACTGGTTGCAAGTGATCTAACGAACGTTTTTGTGTTCTTATCACATAGTTAAATAAGCGTCCAATTGCTTTAATTAATTTTGCTTGGGAAACACTTTTCACAAGATGTTCTAATCCTTCTGGAATAGTTGTTGCATCTTCATACGAAATCGTCATTTTTAATGTTTCAGTTAACTTATTTAATTCATCTTTTGAAAATGTAGAATCTACAACAATTTCTTTTGAACCAGTCGCATACACTTCTAATAAAATATCTTCTACTGAACCAGTTAATAACGTCACTGTATTTTGTCCAGTCGTTAAGTCATTACAAGCTAGCGCATAAGATCCATCTTCGAAATGTGTTAATGCTGCTAAGAAGTTATTCTCCTTCTCGTCTATTGTACGCCCTTCCATCATCGTTCCTGGCGTAATTAGTTGTACTACTTCACGACGTACTACACCTTTAGCTGTTTTTGGGTCTTCCACTTGCTCACAAACAGCTACTTTATATCCTTTTTCAACAAGTTGTTCAATATAATTTTTAGCTGCATGATGCGGTACACCACACATCGGTATACGTTCACTACTACCACCATCTCGGCTCGTTAATGTAATTTCAAGTTCATGAGCTGCTTTAACCGCATCTTCAAAGAACATTTCATAAAAATCACCTAATCGGAAAAATAAAAAGGCATCTTGATAGTCTGCCTTAACCTTTAAGTATTGCTGTATCATAGGCGTATATTGCGTCATGTCTTTCCTCCATAATTCTTACATAATAATCTATATTCATATATGTCACACTTCACGGACATCCATATCTCCTATTCCAGGAGTCTCTCCTCATTATAGCACATTTCATAAGGAATCATGTTCATGCAGAACCACTTATGTACTGTAAAAAGCTAGGAAGAACTTCTCCCTAGCTTTCTCTTACTCTTCTTCTGCATCGACGATAAAGTTCGGATCTAATTCTTCAAACTCATCATCATCGACTTGGAAATCCTCGTCTGATTCTACGCAACCTTCAGGATTTACACTTACACAAATTTTCGTTTCCCCAACTACTTCTGTTACAAATTCACGTTCTACCGTCACAACAATTTTATTACCATTTGGCGATACAAGAGCTTCTAAACAATTTGGCGGCTGAATTACACGAGCGATAATTTCTAAATCGTCACCAGAGAAGTTTTTATCACGATACCCAATACTTACTTCATCATTGTAGTTAACACGTTCTGTTACAACTTCAGTCTTTGTGTTTCCATCAAATGAATACCAAGTGTTTACATCATAGAAACCTTCAATTTCCACATGTTTTCCATTCTTTCTCGCTTCGTACGAATGGTTAATTACCCAGCACCCTAAAATACTTGTTGGCTCATTATTCGATTCACATGTATGCGTTGACTTTGTATACTTACGTCCTTTTCCAACCACTGCTTTTGTAATAATCTCTCTAAATTCGGACATTCGTAACCCTCCTCAATCACTATTCACTTAATCATATGCGTGACAATAGCGGAATGTGTCATTCTTTTTTTTGAGAAGAATTTCCGATATAACCCACTAAAAAAAAGAGATGTCAATAAGACATCTCTTTAACAACCACAATTTCCTTTTTTACTTTCTACTGCTGCACCAGTTTCGCCCTTCAACACATCGCCGCCAGTTGAAACTAATATTTCATCTGTTACATTGTTAGAAATGGTACTAGCAACTAGCTGTAGTAAGTCATTTACATATGTTTGTGAAGATTTAAACTCCTGTACAACTGGGATATTATCTAACTTATCTTGAAGTGCATCAATTTCAGCTTCTACTTTTTTCAAAGCTTCCCATTTCCCATAATGTTGCAAGTTTACTGCTTGTTTTTGCAAAGCTTTTATTTCATCAATTGCTCGCTTTACATTTTCATTTTTATGAATTTGTGCTTCTGCTCGCTTAAAGAAATCGACTTCTTCTGTTTCAGAGATCATTTTTGCTAATTCTTTCGCTTGCTCAACAATTTCATCTTTCGTATATACTTTCATCTATTATTTCACCTCAATCGGCTCCTTAACCAATTCCCCGTTAAGAGACCAAGTTTTTGCTTCCGTTATTTTTACTTTCACAAGCTGACCAATTAAAGATTTTGAAGCAACAAAGTTTACAAGTTTATTCGTACGTGTATATCCCGCAAGTACTTCAGGATTATTCTTACTTTCTCCCTCAACTAATACTTCTACAATTTGACCTATATAACACTTATTCTTATTAACTGCATATTCATTCACTAGTGTATTTAAGCGTTGTAATCGCTCTTTCTTCACTTCCATCGGAACATTATCTTGCATTTTTGCAGCTGGTGTACCTTCACGCGGAGAATAAATAAATGTAAATGCCGTATCAAATCCTACTTCACGATATAACGACATCGTCTCTTCAAACTGCTCATCCGTTTCATTTGGGAAACCAACGATAATATCAGTCGTTAGCACTGCATTCGGAATTGTTTCTTTAATTTTTCGTACAAGCTCTAAATAGTGTTCTCGCGAATATTTACGCGCCATAATTTTAAGCATATCTGTACTACCAGATTGAACCGGTAAGTGGATATGTTCTACTAGGTTACCACCTTTTCCAAGAACATCAATTAAATGATTGTCAAAATCACGTGGATGACTTGTTGTAAAACGAATACGCGCGATATCGATTTTACGAAGTTCATCCATTAAATCGCCAAGACCATATTGTATATCTTCAAAGTCTTTACCGTATGCGTTTACGTTTTGTCCAAGTAACGTAATTTCTTTATAACCGTTCGCAGCTAAATGGCGAATTTCTTTAATAATATCTTCTGGACGTCTGCTGCGCTCTTTTCCGCGTGTATACGGTACAATACAATATGTACAAAACTTATCACAGCCATACATAATATTTACCCAAGCTTTAATATCACCACGACGTACTTTCGGAAGGTTTTCAATTACATCCCCTTCTTTTGACCAAACTTCAACTACCGTCTCTTTTGAGAACATTGCGTCCTTTAGAATATACGGTAATCTATGAATATTGTGTGTACCAAACACCATATCTACATGCTGATTTTTTTGCATAATTTTATTTACAACAGATTCCTCTTGAGACATACAACCACATACACCAATTATAAGATCCGGATTTCTTCGCTTTAATGATTTTAAATGACCAAGTTCACCGAACACTTTATTTTCAGCATTTTCACGAATTGCACAAGTATTTAATAAAATTACATCTGCCTCTTCAGTTGAAAAGGTTGGCTCATATCCAAGTGTTGTAAAAATCCCAGCCATTACTTCTGTATCATGCTCATTCATTTGACAGCCATATGTACGAATGTAAAACTTTCTTCCTGCGCCAAAATTGCGAAACTCTTCAGGTAGGCCAAAATCTCTTTCAATTTTAACTTCTTCTTTCCCACGCTTTTTCGCCAATTTCAAGGAAGGTGGTTGGTATACACTTTCAAAGTATTTACTATAATCTTTCTCTTCTTTTTTCGTAGAGGAATTTGCTTGTCGACTTGCTAATCGTTGTTGCTCGTTCATCGGTAATCTCCTTTCACCCTTAACTATACACACACTCTGTAGTCCATTTTAATGCGCTTAGACCCATCTCAATGATGTTAGATAGCATGAGAGATAACTTGCCCTTTGAAACTTGAGTAATCGATCTAATCATCCGTAAGAATGAAGTCTTCCCCACACAAATAGACATTCCCTTTTTTTTATTTCATCTTGTCCTACCCAAAAGTATATTGCTTTATCCCTATACACATTATCATAGTATAGAGCCTTTAGCCAACTTTAACGAAGAAGGCTTCTTATCCTATATTTCATTTCACAGTTAATGAACATGCTATTTTTATACAACGATTTATATATTATTTTATCATTCTGAATTTTCTAAGTAAACAAATCTATTAATTATTTTTATTCACTCAAAAAGAAGGTTACCAAGCGGCAACCTTCTCTCCGATCATTACATAAATTCAGCAACAAGCTCATCAAACATTTTCTGATCCATATTCAAATCAGCTTGCACTAAAGGTTTTTCACTATAGTCTTTTACAAGCTCTTGGTAAGAAGGCTGCTTTGTGTTTTGATAAATTAAACCTGTTACTAACCCGTTCTTTTCCATTAATGTTTGCATAGCCATCATGCGGTTAGATGGATCATATCCTTCTACTGTACTTAGTTTCGTTAAATTCTCTTTAAACCAATCATAAGTATTTACTTTATTATAAGTAACACATGGACTAAATACATTAATTAATGAAAAGCCTTTATGGTTAATACCAGCTTCAATAATTTGCGTTAATTCTTTTAAATCACTTGAAAAGCTTTGCGCCACAAATGTCGCACCAGCTGTTAAAGCCATTTCCATAACATTTAGTGATGGTTCAATTGAACCTTGTGGTGTACTTTTCGTTTTAAATCCAGCTTCACTACGTGGTGAAGTTTGACCTTTTGTTAATCCGTAAATTTGGTTATCCATTACGATGTACGTAATATCAATGTTACGACGAATAGAATGGATTGTATGTCCCATACCAATCGCAAAACCATCACCGTCACCACCGGATGCAATAACTGTTAAATCACGATTTGCCATTTTCACACCTTGTGCAATTGGAAGAGCACGTCCGTGAATACTATGCAAACCATATGAATTAATATACCCTGAAATACGACCGGAACAGCCGATGCCAGAAATAACAGCTAGCTCATCTGGATTTAAACCAACGTTAGCTGCCGCACGCTGAATCGCAGCCTGCACCGAGAAGTCTCCGCAACCTGGGCACCAGTTTGGTTTTACACTGTTACGAAAGTCCTTAAATGTTGCCATTTAATACAACCCCTTTTTTACATTCGTTGTAAATCTCTTTCGGCAAGAATGGATTTCCATCGTATTTTAAAAGACTAGAAATTTTCTCACCATTGCCAAGATTCATTTTCATAATGTTAGCAAGCTGACCAGTTGCATTGTTTTCTACTACTACAACACGCTTCGCTTTTTTCACAAGTGGATCGATTTCAGCTGTTGGGAACGGATGAATTAAACGTACATGGGCATGGTTTACTTTCATTCCTTCTTGTTCTAAACGCTGCATTGCCTCTTCGATCGCACCACGAGTTGAGTTAAAGCCTACTAACAATACGTCTGCGTCATCATGCTTAGCATTTTTGTAAATAGGGGTATTAAACTGTAAATTCGCCATTTTACGGAAACGTTTGTCCATTTGATCTTTACGATTTAACGCTGATTCAGATGGTTTACCCGTTTCATCATGTTCTACACCTGTAACATGGTGAATACCATTTTTCATACCAGGTAAAACACGTGGTGAAATCCCATCTTCTGTTACTTCATAACGCTTGAAGTATGCTTTATTTTCACGTTCTGGTAATTCTACTTCTAAATCAAGCTTACCACGACGAATTTCCACTTTATCTAACTTAAGTGGTTCTACTGTTTGCTTTCCTAAAGAAAGCTGTAAATCTGTTAAGAAAATAACAGGCACTTGATATTCTTCTGCTAAGTTAAACGCTTCTACAATATCATAGAAAGCTTCTTCAACTGTACTTGGCGCCATTACGATTTTTGGAATTTCACCATGCGTTCCGTAAATCATAGCCATTAAGTCAGACTGCTCTTGTTTTGTTGGTAAGCCCGTACTTGGGCCACCGCGTTGTGTATCAATGATAACTAGCGGTGTTTCAGTAATACCTGCTAAACCAATTGCTTCCATCATTAAAGAAAGACCAGGACCAGCAGATGCTGTTAATGTACGAACACCAGCGTAGTTTGCACCGATCGCCATTGTACAAGCTGCGATTTCATCCTCAGTTTGGATTACTGTTCCGCCGACTTTTGGTAACTTTTTAATTAAATATTCCATAATTTCAGATGCAGGTGTGATTGGATATGCAGACATAAAGCGAGCACCACCAGCTACCGCACCAAATGCGATTGCGTCGTTTCCAATCATAAACATGCGTTTCTGACCATCAGCTTTTTCAAGCTGCATCATGTTTACTTTCTCACCAAGCAATTCTTTCATGTATTGAGAGCCGCGTTTAATTGCTTCCATATTCTTTTGAACGACTTGCTCTCCTTTACGACCAAAGATTTCTTCAACAACCTCTAAATAAGCTGTTTCGTCTAATCCTAATACCGCACTAGATGCCCCAACAGCAACCATGTTTTTCATTAAAGATGTGCCTAATTCTGAAGCGATATCCGTAAACGGTATCACATATAGATTTACATCTGTATTATCAGGTATTGTCGGATTAAATTTCGCATCTGCAACTACAATTCCGCCCGGACGTAGTTCGTGGAAGTTAAAATCAATTGTTTCTTGATCAAAAGCAATTAAAATATCTAAATCATCTGAGATCGCACGTACTTCTGTTGTACTTACGCGAATTTTATTATTTGTATGGCCGCCTTTAATACGTGATGAGAAGTGGCGGTAACCGTATAGGTAATATCCTAATCGGTTTAATGCAATACAGAAGATTTCTCCTGTACTTTCAATTCCTTCACCTTGTTGGCCTCCAACTTTCCATGAAAGTTGACTAATCATCTCCTACACCCCTTTTGGCTGCATTCATTGTAGTGTATTTTTTTACAGTAATAGTTTAGCATTTTTTATGCAAATAAACTACAATGGACGCAAATTATGCCTCTTCTGATTTCCCTTAATCTTTAGTATAATGCTATTTCGTTTACCATTCTAGTATTAGGTCTTAAAAAAATCAATAAATTCAATTAAGTTTATTTTAATTTTTCTGAATTTTTAAAACATATTCTTTAGAACGTTATACAGTCAACAAAATTTTTATACAAAAATCGCTCTACAGTTGATTCATTATACTTTTTACACAGTTGATTCATTATATTTTCATAATCCCTATATGCTTCTACACCTACAACAGTTTCTAAAATCCCATCAAAATCAGAACCGAATCCTATATTTTTTTCTCCACCTAATGAACAAATATATTCCACATGCCTTAATATATCTGCTATATTCGCTTGTCTTTCATTCGTTAAAAACTGCGGTACGAAAGTAATACCAATAATGCTATTTTTCTTTATAAGGGCTCTTATTTGTTCATCGGTTAAATTGCGTGGATGCCCACAAAGTTGATAACAGTTTGAATGAGATGCAATTGGGTTTTTAGCAATTTCAATAACATCCCAAAAGCTTCTTTCATTTAAGTGAGACACATCGGTCCATAAATGTAACGTATTAAGTTCTTGTACAACTTGTCTACCAAATGTAGTTAAACCTGCTCCACGTGCCTCTAGCGCTCCATCAGCTAACAGATTGGCATAGTTCCATGTCAATCCAAAGGAACGTACACCTAAGCGATAAAACAAACGTAATTTCATCGCTTCTTTTCCAATTGCTTCGCATCCTTCTAATGTTAATAATGCTCCAATCTCGTCCTGTTTTAGCATGTTAATATCGTTTTTTGTCTGAATAAACTTCATTCCTGGTAGCGATAGAATTTCATTATGAAAAATATCTATCATTTGCAGCGCAACTTCAAAACGCTTTTCATACGCTACTGTTTCTGGTATATATATAGCAAAGCATTGTATACTTCCTTTTCTTTTCATTAATTGTTCAAATGTAATATGTAATTGTGAATCGTTTTGAAAGTCTTTTTTTCCCTTTGCACTCCATAACTGAAAGAGTACATCGCAATGTGCATCAAAAATTTTCATTTTCATTCCTCCATTACAAAAACAACCTGTTTGCATACATGCAAACAGGTTGTTTCAACTTAACGAGGTTCTACAATTAATTTTATCGCTGTACGCTCTTCACCATCAATCATAATATCTGTAAACGCTGGGATACAAATCAAGTCCAAACCGCTAGGCGCTACAAATCCTCTTGCAATTGCTACTGCCTTTACCGCTTGGTTTAATGCACCTGCACCAATAGCTTGAATTTCTGCTGTTCCGCGTTCGCGAATAACACCTGCAAGTGCACCAGCTACAGAATTAGGGACCGACGTTGCTTTAACTTTTAATATTTCCATTCCGCGTTTCCTCCTCGTTTCTATAAAAAGTAATAGCAATTATTTCACTTTAACTTATATTCACGAGGAATGGCACGTATTCCTGCTAAATTTCTGTAATTTTTCTAAAAAATTAAAATATAACGAATTCTCTAACTTTTTGTTAAAAATCAGTCAAAAAATGGCTGGTCATCATTAATTAAAATGCGCTCAATTTTCTTTGCTTTCCCTGTATTAGGATCCACATCAATTAACACTGCACTTAATTGTGTTCTACCATTCGTCACTTCAAAACGCACTGGTAAGTTCGTTAAAAACTTCTTCAATACCGCTTCGCGATCCATACCTAAAATCCCATCATATGGGCCTGTCATACCAACATCTGTAATATAAGCTGTTCCGCTTGGTAAAATACGATTATCAGCTGTAGGAACGTGTGTATGTGTACCTACTACCGCTGTAGCACGACCGTCTACATACCAACCTAACGCCTGCTTCTCACTTGTTGTTTCAGCATGAAAATCAACAAAGATAATGTTTGTACGTTTTTTTGCAATACTGATTAACTCATCCACTTTACGAAATGGACAATCAATTGGAGGAAGGAAAGTACGTCCTTGTAAGTTAATAACTGCAACTTCTGTTCCATTACAATTTACAAAGATAAGCCCTTTTCCCGGCGTTCCTTCTGGGAAGTTAGCTGGTCTTGCAAGATATTTTGCATCATCGATAAATTCAAATACTTCACGGTTATCCCAAGCGTGGTTTCCAAGCGTAACCGCTTGTGCCCCGCACTCTAAAAAGTTTCGATATATTTTTTCAGTAATTCCACGTCCACCCGCAGCATTTTCTCCATTAATAATTGTTACTGTCGGTGTATATTTCTTCTTTAATGCCGGTACGTACTGTTGAATCATGTCTCTACCAGGAGATCCTACTACATCCCCAACAAATAATATTCTCATATGTCTTACCCTTTCTATGTACTACATTTTTTATTACCATACTATAACCTTAAAGCTAT
Source organism: Bacillus sp. FSL E2-0195 (assembly GCF_038003645.1). Classification (NCBI taxonomy): domain Bacteria; kingdom Bacillati; phylum Bacillota; class Bacilli; order Caryophanales; family Bacillaceae; genus Bacillus; species Bacillus sp. FSL E2-0195. Next base: position 3,687,042 of record NZ_JBBOPN010000001.1, read on the forward strand.
TTCCTTACAACAGTTACAATTTATCTATTATAAGTTTCTTTCACTTGCATACTGCTCATAAATAATTTTCTTTATTTTACCCAATTCCAACACAAAAAAATAAAGTGGTGTTTCACCACTTTATTTTGCGTATTCCACTGCACGTGTTTCACGAATAACAGTTACTTTAATATGTCCTGGATAATCCAGTTCATTTTCAATACGTTTTCGAATATCACGAGCTAAACGATGAGCTTCTAAATCATCAATTGTATCTGGTTTTACCAGAATACGAACTTCACGTCCTGCTTGAATTGCGAAAGATTTTTCTACGCCTTCATAAGACTCTGAAATTTCTTCTAACTTTTCAAGACGACGAATGTAATTCTCAAGCGTTTCACTACGAGCTCCCGGTCTTGCAGCTGATAATGCATCTGCTGCAGCAACTAGAACTGCAATGATAGAAGTTGGTTCTGTGTCACCATGGTGAGATGCGATACTGTTTATTACAACAGGATGCTCTTTATATTTCGTTGCGAGTTCAACACCAATTTCAACGTGGCTACCTTCTACTTCATGATCGATTGCTTTTCCGATATCATGTAATAGACCAGCACGTCTTGCTAGTTTTTCATCCTCACCAAGCTCCGCTGCCATAAGTCCAGTTAAGTATGCAACTTCCATAGAGTGTTTTAAGACGTTTTGTCCGTAACTTGTACGGTATTTTAAACGACCTAAAATTTTAATTAAATCTGGATGTAAGCCATGAACACCCACTTCAAACGTTGTTTGCTCTCCGACTTCACGAATATACTCGTCCACTTCACGTCTTGATTTTTCGACCATCTCTTCAATACGCGCTGGGTGAATACGTCCGTCCTGTACTAGTTTATCAAGAGCGATACGAGCTGTTTCACGACGAATCGGGTCAAATCCTGATAGAATTACAGCTTCTGGTGTATCATCGATAATAAGGTCAATACCTGTTAACGTTTCTAACGTACGAATGTTACGACCTTCACGTCCGATAATACGTCCCTTCATTTCGTCATTTGGAAGATTTACAACCGAAACGGTTGTTTCAGCAACATGATCAGCTGCACATCTTTGCATTGCAAGAGATAAAATCTCTTTTGCCTTCTTATCCGCTTCTTCTTTCGCGCGAACTTCACTTTCTTTTACCATAACGGCAATTTCATGAGAAACTTCACTTTCCACTTTACCAAGAATAATTGCTTTCGCTTGTTCGCGGGTCAGATTGGAAATGCGCTCTAATTCTGTTTGTTGCTTTTGAACTAACTCTCCCACTTTGCTTTCCAACTCTTCAATCTGTTGTTGTTTCGCTACAAGAGATTCCTCTTTCTTTTCTAACTGTCGCTCGCGGTTATCGAGCGTTTCGTCTTTACGATCAAGGTTCTCTTCTTTTTGCATTAAACGATTTTCTTGTTTTTGTAATTCGCTTCTACGGTCACGAATTTCTAATTCAGCTTCTGTACGAAGTGTATGAATTTCATCCTTTGCTTCTAAAAGCGCTTCTTTCTTAAGTGCTTCAGCATCACGATTCGCTTCGTCTAGAATACGTTTTGCTTCATTAGCTGCACCATTAATCTTCGCTTCAGCAATAGACTTTCGAACAAAAAAGCCAACAACTGCACCGACTGTTGCAAGCAAAATGGAGATGAGTATCCAAACTGTACTACTACTCATGATTTCACCTCCCCTTGCTATGAATGAAAAAAGACTGTCGGCATGTACATTGAATTACAACGTACAGCAAAGACCGTCGTCCCGCTTTTTTAAGGGACTTTCTTCATTTCACAATTAAAATGTCATATTATTATTTCGGCAAGATTTAAGTCTTACTCCGAATATTACTTCTCTTCTTGAGAAGAGTATATCGTATATAAGAAAAAATATACATTCTCATTGTATCTATCGCAATTTTCATTGTCAAGCGTTGTCTACTTTTACTTTCTTTACCTTCAGCCCTGAATCTTATATGGATTAAAAAAACAGACGGCATATTATCCTGGAAAACCTTAGAAAATCCCAATTCATTCACTTAAAATATATGAATATTCCCCTTTACACATAGCCTTTTGGATAGAATAAATATTTTATCTCCAGCTATATACAACGCTTTCATAGTGGATTAAAAAATAAAAGACACGGGACCGTGTCTTTTATTTTTTAATCTTGACGAGTTGAATCTTCCGTGTCTTCAACACCAGAGTTTTCACCAATTCCGTGATGTTCACGAACAAAGAAGGCAATTTCTTCTCTTAAATCCGTATTCTCTTTTAAGAATTGCTTCGAATTTTCACGACCTTGTCCTAAGCGTTCTTCATTATAAGAGTACCAAGCACCGCTCTTTTGAACGATATCAAGTTCAGAAGCCATATCTAAGATTTCACCTTCTCTTGAAATACCTTCTCCGTACATAATATCAACTTCAGCAACACGGAATGGCGGTGCTACTTTATTTTTAACTACTTTTACTTTCGTTTTATTACCAACAATATCGTTACCTTGCTTTAACTGCTCAGCACGACGTACTTCAAGACGGACAGTTGAATAGAATTTCAACGCACGACCACCTGGAGTTGTTTCTGGGTTCCCGAACATAACCCCAACTTTTTCACGAATTTGGTTGATAAAGATTGCGATTGTTTTTGATTTGTTGATTGCACCTGAAAGTTTACGAAGTGCTTGTGACATTAAACGTGCTTGTAAACCAACGTGAGAGTCACCCATGTCCCCTTCGATCTCAGCTTTCGGTACAAGAGCTGCCACAGAGTCAATTACGATAATATCAACCGCTCCACTTCGTACAAGTGCTTCTGCGATTTCTAGTCCTTGCTCCCCTGTATCAGGCTGTGATAATAGTAATTCATCTATGTTAACACCTAATTTTTGTGCATATACAGGATCCATTGCATGCTCCGCATCAATGAACGCTGCTTGTCCACCTTGACGCTGTACTTCCGCGATTGCGTGTAATGAAACTGTTGTTTTACCTGAACTTTCAGGTCCATAAATTTCAATAACACGGCCACGTGGGTATCCGCCTACCCCTAGTGCCACATCAAGTGCTAAAGAACCACTTGAAATTGTAGAAATTCTACGCTCCGCTTGTTCTCCTAATTTCATAATTGAACCTTTACCGAATTGCTTCTCTATTTGTTTTAACGCCATATCTAATGCCGCTTGACGATCGCTCATTCAAAATTCCTCCTTAACTAAATTGCTAATCTTATTATACCTATTTTCAATTCAATTTGCCAACAAAAATCGAACATTTATTCGTTTTTTTATTTTATATCGAATAAAACTAGGTTTTCCAACAAAAAAAACTAGAAGAAATTTATATCTCTTCTAGCTTTTTAAATAAATGATAAAATCCATATTTTGTAGAGCGTTCTCTAATTTGTTGACGACTTCCACTTAAATTAAGCGAGAAGACTACAGCTGGTTCATCTTTAATCACCAATCCAATAAATACTGTTCCTGGTTCTTTATGCTCTGAAGCATCCGGTCCTGCCACCCCAGTGAAACTAATTCCGATATCTGCATTTAACAGTTCCTTTACATTTTCAGCAAGATAGCGAGCACACTGTTTACTAACCGCGCCATCAGTACGTAACACTTCTTCAGGTACATGTAAAATTTGTTGCTTCACATCATTTTGATAACAAATGACACCGCCTTTAAATACAGATGAAACACCAGCATTTTCTGTTACTTGATTTCCAAAAAGACCACCTGTTAAACTTTCTGCACACGCTAAAGTTAACCCTTTTTCCTTCAATAGCCTTATTGCCTTGTAATGAAGGAAATCTTGGTCATATCCGTAGAAAAATTCTCCTACTCTTTCTAAAATCAAATCTTCCACATGCTGAATCAGTTTCTCCGCCTCATCAGCATCATGATGTTTGGCAGTTAAACGTAATGTCACTTCGCCATCATTTGCAAGTGGTGCAATGGTTGGGTTCGTTTGTCCATCAATTAAATCTTGAACTTTCACCTCTAATTGAGATTCCCCAATACCAAAAAAACGAAGAACACGAGAATAAATATTTTCCCCCGTTGTAAACTTACATAAAAAAGGCTCTACGTAACTTATATACATCGGCTTCATTTCTTTTGGTGGTCCTGGTAATAAAATATAAACTTTTCCGTTCGTATTTAATCCCATACCAGGCGCCATACCGTGATCATTCGCAAATACAGTCGATCCATTTAAAACGAGCGCCTGCTTTTTATTATTCTCCGTAAATTCACGGCCTGTACGCTTAAAATAATCGCTTATCGATGTTAATGCCTTTTCATCATACACAAGCTCTTCATCTAAACTAGACGCTATTGTTTCTTTCGTTAAATCATCTTTTGTCGGTCCTAATCCACCTGTAAAAATGAGCATATCAGCTCGTTCTTCAGCCAATTCAATTGCCTTCTGTAATCGCTTGTTATTATCCCCAACAACAGTATGGTAGTACACGTTAATTCCGATTGAAGCTAACTTTTCAGATAAAAACTGGGCATTTGTATTTGCAATTTGTCCAAGTAATAATTCCGTTCCAACCGCAATAATTTCAGCATTCATCCCAATTCCCCCATAAACTTCTATTTTGAGTTTACAAAAGCATCTTTATTTTTCCAGAAATAATCCCATCCTGAAATAACGGTAAAGAATAATGCAATCCATATGAAAATATCTGCAACTGGAATATGAAGTAGATTTAACGGTACATCATGTAATAAGTATGCTGCAATCGCAATAATTTGTGTCCATGTCTTAATTTTCCCTAGCTGATTTGCTGCAACTACTTCTCCTGTCCCAGCAAGTACAAGGCGTAAACCTGTTACTGCAAACTCACGGCTTATAATTACAATAACGATCCAAGCAGGTACATATTGCATTTCTACCAATGTGATAAGTGCTGCCGAAACAAGTAATTTATCTGCTAACGGGTCAAGGAATTTCCCTAAATTCGTTACAAGATTATACTTTCTTGCATAATGTCCATCAATCCAATCTGTAGCCGAAGCAATAATAAAGATAAGTGCCCCTACTAAATGTTGAATTGGTAACTCTACATCACCAATTATAAATGAGCCCCACTCAAAGGGCGCTAACATAATTACCATAAAAATTGGAATTAAGAAGATTCTAGATATTGTAATTTTATTTGGTAAATTCACAGCTATTCCTCCATCATGTCAAAAACATTTGTTCATTGAAAAAAGTCATCGAAGCGATGACTGTTATTGCGCAGCTTGCCCTATCCCTTGGTTTTTTATCACCAATCTTTGGTGATATTCTTTTGCTGGATCTAATGGGAAAGTAACCACTTGGCCATTCAGTTTAATTTCAACATTCGGTGCACTTCCAATATTAAGCCGCACTTCTTTTACTGTTGATAAATCACGTTTTTCTGTTTGACCACTTTGTACTGTAGTGTTTAGAATTTCGTTACCCGCATCATCTTTAACATCTACATAGCTTGCACCCTTCGCTGAAATTTCCAGTTCTAATGTTTTATTATTATGAATTTCCAAAGTAGATACCTTACCACTTGTTCCAACTACCTTCACTTCTTGTTGTCCAGTTGGTTGCGCTGGTTGCTCTTCTTTCTTTGGTTCTTCTTTCTTTGGTTCTTCTTTTTTTGGTTCTTCCGCTTTCGCTTCATCTTTCTTCGTATCTAACGGAGAATTTTTTGCTTTTTGAACCTCAATTTTCTCACTTTGAGCATTTGGAACTTGCCTATCATCTTTTCCAGTTAACGCTTGAATAACAAACCAGACTACCACTCCAAATGCGATTACTAACAACGCAATCAAAATTTTGGGCATATGATCCGCAATTGGCCATGATGAAGATTTTTGCATTGTTTCTTGTGTTTTTTGTCCAGTTGATACTTGTGGAACTTCACGTTTTTCAGACTGTGGTATCGTACTCTGATATTCCACAAGCAGTTCCTCTCCATTTAATCCAACAGCATCTGCATATTGTTTAATGAATGCACGCGCATAAAAAGCTCCTGGCAACACATCATAATTGCCTTCTTCAATCGCTACTAAATGGCGTTTTTGAATTTTTGTAATCTCATGCAGCTGATCAATAGATAAGCCTTTCGCTTCTCTTGCTTCTGTCAGCTTTTGTCCTAATTCCGTCACTACTAACACCTCAATATTTCTTTAAAAGTCGAACATAGAGAAATTGTTTTGCGTACCTTGCTCAATTTCATCTACTAAATTATATTGAATTTCTTCATCATAATCGTTACGCAATTCGATAATATAATCAAAATCATCCAATGTGTATTCTGACTGACTCACAAACACATCCGGATGTTCCACAACTTTCGTTGCAGGCAATCTCATGATTTCACGAACGAGCTGCCAGTGTCTTTCATTTGCACGCTTTGTCGACACAATTCCATCTAGTATGAAAATATTATCGTCGCTATACTCATCTTCAATCAATTGGCTACGAACAGTTTGCTTAATGAGAGTAGATGATACGAATAACCATCTCTTATTTGCACAAACACTTGCGGCAACAATAGATTCTGTTTTTCCGACACGAGGCATTCCTCGTATCCCAATTAATTTATGACCTTCTTTTTTCATTATCTCCGCCATAAAGTCTACAAGCAATCCTAATTCATCACGCACAAATCGAAATGTTTTCTTATCATCTGCATCTCGTTGTATGTACCTACCATGTCTAACTGCTAGCTTATCTCTAAGCTTTGGCGGACGATATTTCGTTACCGTTATATTATCCATCGTATTTAAAATTGATTCAAGTCTAGAGATTTGTTCTTGATTATCACACATAAGCAAAAGTCCACGTCGTGCATTATCTACACCATTAATTGTGACAATATTGATGCCAAGCATACCGATTAACGAAGAAACGTCACCAAGTAAGCCAGGTCGGTTTTTATGTATTTCATATTCAAAATACCATTCAATCATCCAAGATCACTCCCCTACGCTTACTTTACACCTACGTACTATATTATATGATTTCACCTTAATAGGGAAGCTAAATGTATAATCTATTCCTCCTAATTACTATACAAAAAAAGTAGAGAGGAGAAGCTCCTCTCTACTTTTACTTATGTTGTACAAACTTCACCATTAAATTTGCAATTGTATGTTGCTCTTGTTCATCAGCAACTTTCCAAAGCTCAGACAATAATTTTTCTTGATCGTTGCGCGCTTCTACTTCATTTGCTAAATAATCACCAACACGAAATGCCATATCTGATACGGCACCACCATCAAGCCCTTTTCCCCCCGCTTGTTCTAAACGTTCTCCTAAAAAGCTCTTCCACTGATCAAAATTATCTAACACTGACATGTTTAAGCACCTCACTATTTTAGTAATAGAATCATGCTTAATTTGTACAATTTCTTGTTTTTTATGTAAGAATTTTTTAGCAATGCCAACCGCCATTCACTCCGATAATTTGCCCCGTAATATAAGAAGCTCCTGGCGAAACGAGGAATGATACTGTTTTTGCTACTTCTTCGGGTAGTCCTATTCTACCTAATGGAATATCTTCAGCAATTTCATTTTTATCATCTTCTGAAAATACATTTAACATTTCTGTTTCGATCGCACCTGGCGCTACCGCATTAACGCGCAATCCACTTAGAGAAACTTCTTTCGCTAAAGCCTTCACATATGAATTTTGTGCACCTTTCACCATTGAGTACAGCACCTCACAAGACGCTCCTATTTGCCCCCAAATGGATGAAATAACAACAACATTACCACTTCTCCGCCCGATCATCGGTGGAAGCGCCATCGATAAAAGTCTATATACACTCTTCACTTGAAGCTCCACCATATAATCTAATTCTTCATTCGTAACATCTGTTACTAATCCAAATATACTCTTTCCAGCTGCGTATACAATAACATCAATAGGATGTTCGATTTGTCCCCACAATTTCTCTGCTCCATCGATAGAAGCTAAATTTGCTTGCACAGGAATCACTGCATCAAACTCCTTTTGTAACCCCCTTATCTTCTCTTCGCTTTTATTGTAATGAATATAGACTGTATAACCATCCTCGATTAACTGCTTCGAAATAGCAGAGCCAATCCCTCCGCTTCCTCCAGTTACTAATGCATACTTTTTCATAAATTCCCTCTCTTATCTTTTTATGTATAAATAAATAATACCCTCATCTTACCATTTGGCAATAACCAAACGTTAGATGAGGGATATAGATACTGCGTTTTTTATTCACATATTACTTCATTTTTTTGGTAACACTTGGCAGACACTCATTTTCTCTTCAATTAATAATGTTTTTGCTGCTTGTTGTAGGTCTTGAACAGTTAATCCTTCTAACACTGTAAGAGCATCAAATAAACTAGATTCATTAAACGCATATCGTGTAAACTGATTTGCAATATATTCAGGTGAATTCAACGATCGTAAAAATCCGCCAATTTTCTTTTTCTTCACCCGTTCCAGCGCAGTCTCATCTAACTGATCATAATTCGTTTGTAGTAAAATACCTTTTAATCGCTCTGCCAATTCATCAGGGTGCTTCGTATCTCCACCAACCATTGCAAAACCGAAGTTATTTTCTTCTGTATAGTCATACGAGAACGAATCATCAATAAGACCTTCATTATATAAAGATTCGTAATGAACTGACCCTTTTCCAAATAAATAATCTAAAAGTAATGTAAGTGCAATTTCTTGTTTTAACAGAGCTTGCCCTTTTTCTTTTAAATTCGTTGCCTTAATACCAACTAAACATTTTGGAGTTTGAACAGGCATTGAAATAATCTTTTTCTTTTCATTTACTTCTTCTGGTTCCTCTTCAAAAGAGCGAACGATTTCTGGTTGATTTTCGTAATCTTTTTTCGCTTGATTTTCACGAACTAAATCCATTGTTTTTTCAGGATCAATCGCTCCAACAACAAATAATAACATGTTGCTCGGATGGTAAAAAGTCTCATAACATTCATACAGTAGGTCTTTTGTAATTTTACTAATGGACTCAATTGTCCCTGCAATATCAATTTTAATTGGATGTTTCACAAACAAACTATCGATTAACCCAAAGTATAAACGCCAGTCTGGGTTATCTTGGTACATTTGAATTTCTTGACCGATAATACCTTTTTCTTTTTCAACCGTTTTTTCAGAGAAATACGGTTCTTGTACAAAGTCTAACAACGTATTTAAATTTCTTTCTACATTTGATGTACAGGAAAAGAGATAAGCGGTTCTTGTAAAAGATGTAAAAGCGTTCGCTGAAGCACCTTGTTTACTAAACAATTGAAACGCATCATGGTCCTCTTTTTCAAACAATTTATGCTCAAGGAAATGAGCAATTCCATCTGGTACACGAGTCATGTCTTCTTTTCCAAGCGGTACAAATGTATTATCAACAGAACCGTACTTCGTCGTAAATGTTGCAAATGTTTTGTTGAAGCCTTGTTTCGGTAAGATATATACGTCTAATCCGTTCGGAAGTTTTTCATAATATAGCGTCTCTTTTAATTGCTCATACACAATTTTCTCCATTTATTCTCCCTCCGTTCCATGTAAAAAGTAAATTGTATCTAGTTCAATATTATTAGCAACTTTCACAATCTCTTCTTTCGTCACGCTTTCTATGCCCGTTAGCCATTCTTCAACTGGACGCGTACGCTCTGAAATCACCCCGTGATAAAGCATTTCAACAAAACCACGTGGTGTATCAATTGCCTCTAAGATTTGATTTTGAATTACACTTTTCGTTTGCTGAATCTCTTCCTCTGAAAAATCACCGCTTTGCATTGCTTTCATCTGTTCTTTAATAATTTCAACAGCTTTTTCAAAGTTCTTCGCTTCAATTCCAGACATAACGAAGAGCAAACCTTTATGACTTTCAAATCTCGATGCTGCATAGTACGCTAAACTATTTTTTTCACGGACATTTACGAATAACTTCGAATGAGAAAACCCTCCAAATAATCCGTTAAACAATTGTAATGCAAAATAATCTTCATCTTTATACGTAATGAATGTGCGATAGCCGATATTTAATTTACTTTGCTTTAGTTCTTGTTTTTCAACAATTTCTTTTTCTTCATTATTTCGTTTATGAAGAAGTACATTTCTCTCTTTCATAGCGCGAGGTGAAATCGAAAAATACTTATTTACAAGCTCCACAGCATCTTCTGAAATATCACCAATGATATATAAATCCATTTCATCTTCAGCTAACACTTTTTGATAATATTGATACAAACTTTCATTTGTAATAGAAGCAACACTTTCTTTTTTTCCATTTGCACTTAAGCGATATGGTTCTACTTTGCACATTTCTGCAATTAAACGCTCGTTTGCATAACGCATTTTATCATCATAAGTAGCTTCAATTCGTTGCAAGAGTGCTCGTTTCTCACTTTCTACAATAGAAGATAGAAAACCGTCCCCTTCTGTTGCTGGATGTAAAACAATATCAGATAACATAGAAAGCGCTTTTTCAAATAACGGTGGTGCATCGCGTAAATATGTTTCATTTGCAATGTCTACATAAATAGAGATGATATGGTCTTCTCCTTTTTTACTTACATCTACCGCTAAAGAAGATCCATATAATTCTTCTAAATATTGACGAAGACGAATTACAGAAGGCAGTTTTTCTGTCGCACTTTGCAATACGTACGGCAATAGGGCACGCTCTGTCACCGTCTCCTCATTTAAAGGTGCTTTAAAACGAAATACAAAGGTATTTGTTTTAAATTTATCAGTCGGAATAATATGTACTCGCAAGCCACCTAATTCATGCAGTTGCTGTTCCATTAGTTTCATTAATAGCCCTCCTTTACGTATGTAGGAATATTCCTCTTCAATATACAGTTTTTAGAAATAAAAAATCAAATTTTCTTCCTTATTATGCTTACATTTGAGTCTTTCTAAAAACTTTAATATGTAAGGAACATAGTAAAATTCCGTATTAAATATATTCTATGTAAAAAAGCCCGCACTAATGTGCGAGCTTTTTTTATACTTTCTAAATACTCATCGTTTTCCTTTTTCATAAGGCGTTCCTAATGCTTTCGGAGCTTCAGATCGGCCTACAAAACCAACGAGTGCTAATATTGTAAATACATACGGTAATATCGTTAAGAATACACTTGGAATTTCTTTTAATATAGGAATTGTACCACCTGTTATCCCAAGTGATTGAGCAAATCCGAAGAACAGCGCTGCTCCAAGAGCACCAAGTGGATTCCATTTACCAAAGATCATAGCTGCTAGTGCTAAGAAACCTTGTCCAGTAATTGTAGCACCTGAGAAGTTACCAGAAATCGACATTGCGAAGACCGCACCACCCACTCCTGCAAACATTCCAGATATACAAACTGCAATATAACGCATTTTATATACATTAATCCCCATCGTATCTGCTGCCATTGGATGTTCACCAACAGCACGAAGACGAAGACCGAACGGTGTTTTATAAATAATGTACCAAACAACAAATGCTAAAATAATGGCAATATACGACGTTAACGGTACATTTGAGAAAAAGATTTCCCCGATTACCGGAATATCCGAAAGTCCTGGAACATCGATTTTTTCAATTCGGTATTGAATAAAATCAGTCTGTCCTTTACCAAAGATTTTCTTAATCGCAAATACTGTTAAACCGAGAGCCAAAAAGTTAATCGCTACCCCGCTTACTACTTGATCCGCGCGGAATGTAATGGACGCTACTGCGTGAAGAAGTGCAAATAACCCACTACCAATAGCTGCAAATAATAGTGCAATCCAAGGAGTCATTGCTCCCCACGTATCACCCATTAATAACGTTGTAACGATACCAGTAAATGCACCAAATAACATTAAACCTTCTAAGGCTATATTTACAACCCCAGAACGTTCACTGAACACTCCACCTAACGCCGTAAAAATAAGTGGCGCTGCCGTATATAAAGTACCAGTCACAAGAATGGCTAAAATATCTATAAAGCTCATTTATTTCCCCTCCTTGCTCATGCGTGTAAGTGCCCAGCGTAAAACATAACTGCAAGCAACAAAGAAAATAATACATGCGATAATAACATTAATTAACTCAGAAGGTACATCTGCTTCAAAATTCATTTGCGGGGCTGCACTTTTCAAACCACCGAACAGTAAAGCCGATAATAATATACCAAACGGATTATTTCCTCCAAGAAGAGCTACCGCAATCCCATCGAATCCAATACCAGTAAACGATGTCATTGCCGTCATACTTTGGAATGTTCCTAGACCTTCCATTGCCCCACCAATTCCAGCAAAAGCGCCAGCAATTGTCATTGATAATACAACATTACGAGAGACTTTCATCCCTGCATATTGCGATGCATTTTGGTTAAAACCAACCGATTTCAACTCATATCCTAACGTAGTTCTATCTAATACGAACCACATTACAATAGCAATTAAAATAGCTACAACAATTCCCCAGTGCAAACGAGATCCATCTGTCAATGAAGATAGCCAATCAGAAGCTAATGAAGCACTCGCTTGTACATCATAAGATTTCTCATTACCTTCATGTATAAAACGTTTAATAAGATCATACGTAACATAAAGTGCAATGTAGTTCATCATAATTGTGACAATTACTTCATTTACTTTAAGCTTTCCTTTTAAATATCCAGGTATAAATCCCCATAAACCACCGGCAATCGCGGCTACTAAAATAGATAACGGAATATGCAAAAATGCTGGTAACGATACTGCATATCCAAACCAGACAGCGGCAAGCCATCCAACTAATAATTGTCCTTCTACCCCAATGTTAAAGAGACCTGTACGAAACGCAAATGCAACAGACAGACCAGCTAACACGAGCGGAATCATCGTACGTAGCGTCTCACCGATAGCCTGCGGATTTCCAACCATTCCTTCCCAAAGCGCTGCATACCCAACAATTGGATCATATCCACTAACTAACATTACAATGGCACCAACAAGTAAACCAAAAATAACGGATAATACAGGAACTAAAATGTTAATTGTTCGCTCCGTTAAAAATTTTTTAGCCATTTGTATTCACCTTCTCTTTCTCCGTTCCGCCAGCCATCAACAAACCAAGCTGTTGTTCATTTGTTTCTTTCGCATCGACAATTGCTACAATTTTACCTTCATATATAACAGCAACTCGATCACTTACATTTAAAATTTCATCCAGTTCTAGCGATAGAAGTAATACTGCTTTCCCATTATCTCTCTGCTCGATTAATTTTTTATGAATAAATTCAATCGCACCTACATCTAAACCACGTGTTGGTTGTGCTGCAATTAATAAATCTGGATTACGATCTACTTCACGTGCAATGATAGCTTTCTGCTGATTTCCACCTGATAGAGCACGCGCTAATGTTTGTTCGCTAGGCGTACGTACATCAAACTGTTCAATAAGCGCCTTTGCTTTCTCTGTGATTTTGCTAAAGTTTAAAATCCCCTTCTTTGAAAATGGATTTTTATAGTATGTTTGCAAAACTATATTGTCTTTAACAGAAAAATCAAGAACTAGCCCGTGTTTATGACGGTCTTCTGGAATATGACCAATTCCTTCCTCTGTAATTCTTCGAACAGGCCAATTCGTTATTTCTTTTCCTTTAATTGCAATAGAACCTGACTCAACTTTTCGTAAACCAGTAATCGCCTCTATTAATTCACTTTGACCATTTCCATCAATCCCTGCAATACCAACGATTTCTCCTGCACGAACAGTTAAGTCAAGGCCTTTTACAGCAGGTAATTGGCGTGCATCATGAACGACAAGATTCGCAACAGACAGAACCTCCTCTTTCGGTTTGGCCCCTATTTTTTCTGTTTTAAAATTCACTTGACGTCCGACCATTAATTCTGCAAGTTTATGTTCATCCATTTTCGCAACGTCAACTGTACCAATTCCTTTACCTTTACGAATAATTGTGCAACGATCGCAAACTTCCATAATTTCTTTTAATTTATGTGTAATAAGAATGATAGATTTTCCTTCTTGCACAAGCTTTTTCATAATTTGAATCAACTCATGAATTTCTTGAGGAGTTAACACTGCAGTCGGTTCATCGAATATTAAAATCTCCGCACCACGATAAAGCGTCTTTAATATTTCAACCCTTTGCTGCATCCCAACCGAAATATCTTCAATCTTTGCATTTGGATCAACAGCTAAACCGTACTGTTCAGATAATTGTTTAATTTCTTTTGCAGCCTCTTCAACAGCTATTTTCCCTTTTCTCTTCGGCTCATTTCCAAGAATGATATTCTCTGTAACTGTAAAATTATGAACAAGCATAAAGTGCTGATGGACCATCCCAATTCCAAGGTCATTTGCTATATTCGGATTTGTAATTTTTACAGGGGTTCCTTTAATTTTAATTTCGCCCTGTTCTGGTTGATACAAACCGAACAGTACATTCATCAACGTTGATTTCCCTGCACCATTTTCTCCAAGTAAAGCGTGTATCTCTCCCTGTTTTACTTGCAGCGTAATATCGTCATTCGCTACAATACCTGGGAATACTTTTGTAATATTGTTCATCTCAATTACGTATTCCATTTTGTTCCTCCTTCTAGCAGGGAACACTCCCCAATTACACTCTATTAAAAGTATTTTTATATATACAAAGGTTAGTTCTAAGAACTAACCTTTGCTATTGCTCTATCATTATTTCTTTAGAGCAGCTTCGTATGCTTTATATTCATCATCAGTCGCAGGTACTTTAATTTCACCAGCAGTGATTTTCTTCTCAAACTCTTCTATTTTTGTTAAAATTTCTGGGTTTACTTTTTTCACATTATCAGTTGTTTTCGCAATACCAACGCCATCATCTTTTAAGCCGAACTCTTCTACTTTACCGCCTTTTAACTTACCATCTTTCGCTTCTTGCGCTACTTTTGCTACTGCAACATCAACACGTTTTACCATTGAAGTTAAAGTTACGTTTTCAGGCATGCCTTCTTGATTTTGGTCACGGTCAACACCGATTACCCAAACATTTTCACCTTTTTTCTTACGGTTTTTCGCTTCTGTGAATACACCGTTACCAGTTGCACCTGAAGCATGGTAAATTACGTCAACGCCTTGACCGTACATTGCTGAAGCTAATACAGATCCTTTTTCTGGCTTATCAAATGCATCAGCATATTGTGATACAATTTCGATATTTGGATTTACTGCTTTTGCACCAGCTTTAAAACCTGATTCGAATTTTGTAATTAACGGACTCTTCACACCACCAACAAAACCAACTTTATTTGATTTTGTTGTCATCGCTGCTACAGCTCCGACTAGGAATGAACCTTCATGGTCTTTAAATGTAATACTTGTTACGTTCGGCTTCTTTACAACAGTATCTACAATCGCAAATTGCTCTTTTGGATACTGTTCAGCCACCTTTTCAATTGATTTTTCCATTAAGTATCCAATACCAAATGTTGTGTTATAATGATCTTTCGCAAATTTCGTTAAATTTGGAATGTAATCAGCATCTTTACTTGATTGAAGGTAACGATATCCTTCATTTTTCTTTAAATCGTTGTCTTTACCGAATTTTGTTAAACCTTCCCAAGCTGATTGGTTAAATGATTTGTCATCAACGCCCCCAACATCTGTAACCATACCAACCTTAAACTCTTTATCCCCTTTTTTGTCACTATCCGCTTTATCCGAGTTACCACATGCACCTAACACTGTACTTGCTGCTAACGTTAACGATAATAAAAGACCTGTTTTTTTCTTCATACTAGAAACCCCTCCTGAAATGTTTTGTCTAATGATTCATACGCTGCTGTCCCTTACTTCTTGCTGTCACCTCCCTAAAAAGGAACTTCCCTACATACGTTTTCTTAATACGTGGAAGCTAAACTTATCAGCTCTAAAGTAATTAATAGAATATAAGATTGGCTCATCATTTTGATCATAGTGCATTTGTTTTAAAACTAGCAGTGCCGTTTCAGGTTCACATTCTAAAATCGGTGAAATTTTCGGGTGATAACCAATCGGTTCAATGTGAGCAACTGCGTATGTGATACGCTTGTGCGTATTATTATGTATTACTGTAAGCAGCGATTCCTCATTGTATCCCGATAAATCTGGTAATATCTCTTTTGCCAGTTTATCAATACAATATACAACTGGTTCCCCATCCGCTGTACGAACACGTTCAATCATTACTGCGCTAAAAGCATCTTCACAATTAAATTTCTCTTTTTCTTCTTCTGTTAAAGTTGTTGTAGATGATGATAAAAAGATTGTTCCTGGTGTTTTCCCCACACTAGAAATCATATCTGTAATACTAGAAAGTTGCTCTATTCCGGAAGAAAATAACGGCTTCGCATTTACAAATGTCCCTACACCATGTCTACGAATAACAACATTTTCTTCTTCTAAAATACGTAGTGCTTCCCTTAAAGTTGCCCTACTTACACCAAGTTCTTTCGCTAGATCAAACTCTGAAGGTAACTTTTGTTTTTCTTTGTAAGCCCCATCTTTAATTTTTCCTTTGATGTGATCAATCACCCGCAAATATAGGTGACGACTATCGGATTTTACTGACATAAGACTCCCCCGCATTTCAATTATTCGACCTCTGATGTAAGACTTCTTTTCTCTTTTTTCAACTTACAACATAGTATAAATTACTAAATACTAAAAATAAGCGTAATTATCGAATAAATATTAATAATTTTTCAAGATGAAATTTTCACACTTTATTCCATAAAAAAAACTTTGTACCATAAACATTTCTCATATAGAGAAAAAGTTCGGCACAAAGATTCCTTACATCCTTTGTTACACACTTTTCCCCTCATAGTCTAGCAATTCATGGTTGCCAGGTAGAAACTTATGGACCTTATCTCCAAGATTATATGAGGCAGTGATTCTTTTCGAAGTAATCTTACCACTTGCTCCCATATGTGTCAACAGATTTCAACATTTTTCTACATTAAATATCGAACGTTTTGAAAATCAAAACGATAAGCATTCGTATTCTAAAGGACCCTTAAAAATGTAAGCCCTTTCTTAGCCAGTGACTATAGTATATAACAAAAACAGCATATAAAAAAGCCTAATTGTAAAAACAATTAGGCTTTTTTTAAGAACTTTTTTCTTGCACATCTTTAATGAGTACTCCCCTTGGTTTACTACCTTCATAAGGACCTACTACACCATTCATTTCCATGGCATCAATTAAACGAGCTGCTCGCGTATATCCTACTCTAAATCTACGTTGTAACATAGAAACAGATGCTGTTTGCATTTCTACTACAAGCTGAACCGCTTCATCGTATAATTCATCTTCTACTTCCTGCTTTGTTTCAGGAACATCTTGTGGAATCATATCCTCTTGATATTGCGCTTTTTGCTGCGCAATAACAGCTTCTACGACTCTCTCAACTTCATCATCTGATAAAAATGCCCCTTGTACACGAACAGGTTTCGATGCACCAATTGGTATGAATAACATATCTCCACGACCTAGCAACTTTTCTGCACCACCACCGTCAAGAATCGTTCGAGAATCTATTTGGGAAGATACAGCAAATGCAATACGCGATGGAATATTCGCTTTAATAACACCTGTGATAACATCAACTGACGGGCGCTGAGTCGCAATAATTAAATGAATACCAGCAGCACGTGCCATTTGCGCTAAACGCATAATCGCATCTTCTACATCCGAAGAAGCAACCATCATTAAATCAGCTAACTCGTCCACAATTACTACAATATATGGTAATTCAGGTTGTTTCGCTTCCGATTGGCTATTATGTTCTTTAATATAATCATTATATCCTTCAATGTTACGCGTACCGCTATGCGCGAATAATTCATAACGACGCTCCATTTCACTCACAACTTTCTTCAAAGCCTGTGATGCTTTTTTCGGATCAGTTACGACTGGTGTTAATAAGTGCGGAACACCGTTATATACATTTAACTCTACCATTTTCGGATCAATCATCATTAATTTTACTTCATGCGGTTTTGCACGCATTAAAATACTTACAATAATTCCATTAATACATACACTCTTTCCACTACCAGTCGCACCAGCTACTAATAAATGGGGCATTTTATTTAAACGTGCCAATACAGCCTCTCCTGTAACATCACGTCCAAGACCGATTAATAACTTCTCTTCTGGGTGGTTATTCGCCTTTGAATCAAGAACTTCTCTCAGCGTTACCATAGAAACTTCTGAATTCGGAACCTCAATCCCTACAGCTGATTTCCCGGGAATAGGTGCTTCAATACGAATGTCTTTCGCTGCTAAAGCAAGCGCTAAATCATCACTTAAACTAACAATTTTACTTACCTTTACTCCCATATCAGGATACACTTCATATTTCGTAACTGCAGGACCTCTATGTACTTTTGTTACTTTCGCTTTCACACCAAAACTTTGGAATGTACGTTCCAATTTACGAGCATTTTCATAAATTTCCGCATTTTCATTTGTAACTTGCTTATTTTGGGGAAACTTTAATATATCAAGCGAAGGAAGCTTATAATCTTTATTTTCCACATTAGAAAATTGCATAGGAGGTGCTTTCGTTTCACCTTCTAGCGATTCAACGATTTTTTCTCCTCGTTTCTTGTGAGGTTGTTCTTCTGGCGCAGGCGGAACTGCCTCTTCAATAAACGGAGGAGTGATTAAATCATTTTCTTCTATCTGCTTTTCCGTCTCTTCACGTACTGGATAATTCTCAGTAAAATTCGAAATAATTGGTGGACCAATTTCTATTTCTTCTACTGGCTCAATAGCTTCTTCTTGTTCAGCAACACGTTCACGCCTCTTGCTTCTTGTTGTTTTTTTCTTTTCAGTTTGCTCGGCGACCCTTTGAGATTTCCAATCTTTATAATCCCCTTGCATTACTTGAAACTGACTTCTAAGAATTCTCCCTACCGGAGCAAGTACTTCTCCAATATGTTTATTTGTTATACAAAGTATTCCAAGAATAACTAAAATAATTCCAATGATATATGCCCCTACTTCGTCAAATAAGAAGTAGCACGTTGCGAACATCAATGCACCGAACATACCACCACCTAAATGAACACTATCCGGGCCCTTTTTCATTTCAAGGAAGAAGTAATCTTTTGTACTAACAATTACAGAAGTATTTTGCACAGCTCCATCTTTCGTAAGCAGGTTAAATAATGTAATATGACTAAACATTAATATTGCTAGTACAATTAAATAAACACCTATTAGCCGTTTATTTAAAAGGTTGGGCCATCCCCGCTTTATTACAAACGCAACAGATAAAGCTATTACACCTAACACACCAATTATGTACCACTCACCAAAGAAGAAGCGAAAAAATAACACAAACGATTTCCCTACAACACCTAGCTGTAAAATCGTAATAATCGAAAGTGCAAAAAGAGTCAACCCGACGATTTCATAATACAAAGTTGGCTTTATCGTACGTCTTGCCTTAGCCTTCGTCCCTCTTTGCTTTTGTTTTGCCATTTCTTCACCTCGTGTTCTAGAAATTAAGTACAACTTTCTTATAAAAAAGATCTACTTACATGTCTTTCTCTCTATTTTTCAGGTCTTTATATCTTCTATTTTTACACTTCTTGTAAAATGTTAAATAAACAGAAGAAAGCAGCCTACTCATGGCTGCTCAACCGTCTTGTTTTTTATATTATACCATAGCTCCTAAACAAAATCCTTCTTTTTGCTAAAAGGTAATTTTCTGTCCAGGCTCAAACTCTAGGTAGTGAGACGGATTCGTACTTAATACACGTACAATAGAGTAACATTGATTATCCTCCTCAGAAACCACTAATTCCACGCCATTTATATTCACAACTTTTTGGCTTTCGCATTGTGAATAATCGGCCGGATACACAAGTTGCTCTGGCATAATTGTATATAAAATCATTGTAGCATTGTCCCTTCTGTACTATTATCCTTGCGTTCATCAATTAATTCGTTTAATTTTCGAAGTGCGCTACCAATACCACCGACACCATCTATAAGACCATACTTCACTGCATCTCCACCTATTACATTCGTCCCAATATCTCGCGTCAAATTCCCTTTTGCAAACATAAGCTCTTTAAAACGATCTTCCGTTACTTTCGAATGCTTTGTCACAAATCGAATGACTCGTTCTTGCATTTTATCCAAATACTCAAATGTTTGTGGCACACCTATAACAAGACCTGTTAAACGAATTGGATGAATTGTCATCGTCGCTGTTTCGGCAATAAATGAATAATCAGTTGAGACCGCAATCGGTACACCGATTGAATGCCCTCCTCCTAAAACAAGAGATACAGTTGGTTTTGAAAGCGAAGCCACCATTTCAGAAATCGCTAATCCAGCTTCAACGTCACCCCCAACTGTATTTAATATTAACAGTAAACCTTCAATTTTCGGATTTTGTTCAATCGCGACAATTTGCGGAATGATGTGTTCATATTTTGTTGTTTTATTTTGTGGTGGCAACTGAATATGACCTTCCACCTGCCCAACAATTGTTAAGCAATGAATACGCGATTCATTCATTTGTGGTACATTTGTCTGTCCAAGTTGCTGAATTTTCTCCACTATAGAAGCCTCTTTTGGAACTTCTTTCGGCTCAGCTTCTTTTTCTTCATTTGTATAACGATCACGTTCTGTCATATCGCATCCCCTTTCACTCGTATATAACTATTATTTCTTAAGTTATGAATTTCATTCGATAGGGTTAAAAAAGAAAAAGATCACCTGTAAAGGTGACCTTCTTTATACTTCCATAATAATCGGTAAAATCATTGGCTTTCTCTTCGTTTCTTCGTACAAGAACTGCCCTAATAATTCACGAATATTTTGTTTCAACATAGACCATTCAATTGTATATTCTTTAATTGATTGTTCAACAATCATACGTACAATATCTGTGGATCGTTCGATTAATGCTTCTGATTCACGAACATATACAAAGCCGCGTGAAATAATTTCTGGACCAGAGATTATTTTCTTTTCATCCTTACCAAGTGTTACAACAACAACTAAAATTCCATCTTGAGATAACATCTTTCTATCTCGAAGAACGATGTTACCGACGTCACCTACACCTAATCCATCAATTAAAACATTACCAGCTTGCACTTTACCAGCTAATTTTGCTTCATCGTCACCAAAAGCAATTACATCGCCTTTTTCTACGATAAAGATATTCTCTCTCGCAACACCTACATCTTCCGCTAAATACGCATGTGCTTTTTGCATACGGAACTCACCATGTACGGGTACAAAATACTTCGGCTTCATTAAATTTATCATCAGCTTTAATTCTTCTTGGCTACCATGACCTGAAACGTGAACTTTTCTTTCACCGTAATAAATAACCTCAGCACCAGATCTAAATAACAAGTCAATAATTTTTGATACAGATACTTCATTTCCTGGAATTGGAGAAGCTGCAATAATAACAGTATCACCTTTACGAATTGAAATTTGTTTATGAGCTTGTTTCGCCATTCTAGAAAGGGCTGCCATCGGTTCCCCTTGACTACCAGTCGTTAAGATGGCTACCTTTTTTTCCGGGAAATTGTCTATTTCTTGTAATGAAATAACCATACCTTCTGGAACATCTAAATAACCAAGACGTCTTGCAATATCTACCACTTTCACCATGCTACGTCCTACTACCGCTACTTTCCTTCCAGTTTCAGCAGCTGCATCAAACACTTGTTGAATACGGTGTACATTGGAGGCAAATGAAGCAACAATAATACGCCCTTCTGAACTATAGAATACTTTAGAAATCTCTATACCAACTTCTTTTTCCGAACCTGTATAACCAGGACGTTCAGCGTTTGTACTATCAGATAACAAGCAAAGTACGCCTTCATTTCCAATTTGCGCCATTTTCCCAAGATCTGCTCCACTATTTCCGATTGGAGTTTGATCAAATTTAAAGTCTCCTGTATATACTACAGCACCTTTTGATGTATGGAAACAAACACCCACAGAATCCGGAATACTATGTGTCGTTCCGAAGAATGACACATTTGTTGAATTAAACTCTACTGTTGAATTCGAGTCAATTGTTTTTAAGTCTACACGGCCTAACATTCCTGCTTCGCCAAGCTTTTCTTGTATAAGTCCTACCGTTAATTTCGTCGCATATACTGGAATAGATAATTTACGAAGCACATAAACAATTCCACCAATATGATCTTCATGACCATGGGTAATAAATAGTCCTTTTACTCGCTCTTGATTTTCTACTAAATATGTAATGTCAGGAATAACAATATCAATCCCAAACATTTCATCTCCCGGGAACATCAATCCGGCATCTACAATAAAGATTTCAGAATCAATTTCAACACAGTACATGTTTTTTCCGATTTCACCTACTCCGCCAAGAGCAAATACTTTAACAGACTCATTCTCTTTTCTCTTCATGTTGTTGCCTGGTTTAAAAATCTTGCAAACACTGATTTCACTAAAATTGCAGAGACACCAGGGGAAACTCTACAACCACCATATATTCACCGTCCAAGACGAATGTCCTTACCGTTATGCGATATCATGTCCTTGTTAATTTTTTAAACCAGGTTTCACCTCTCTTTCATTATATAAATCAAATATCTTATTCGATATGATATGAAAATTTCATTAAATCTTAATTTTTACCAATTTTGCTAAGCATACCCGTACTAAGCTACTTAGCCATATTATAACTGATACAAGAAATAGAACACAAGTTAAATTATGCGAAAGACAAGAGAAGACATTAAAATGAGATTATAATTTAAGAGGGCAAAATTCATATCAGTTTTACTATTTTCCCTACGTAATAAGAGTTTGATGGAAAAATATTCATGTAAATTCTTTACATAAACATGAAACGATATTCACTAAAAAAATCTTATCTCTGTAATCAGTTTCTTACTAATTCTCCCCCCTGCCACCCCCTTCTTATTACAGCCTATTAACTATAGCTAATTTTCATCACTTACATATAGTTAGTCAAAATAAAAATGACCTAGTTTCACACTAGGTCATTTTTATTAACGAGGAATAGATTGCATTACGGATTGTAACGTTATTCTTTCTTCTTCCGTTAATGGAAGAAGTGGCAAACGTACAGAACCTACATCTAATCCCACCATTTGTAATGCTGTTTTTACTGGTGTTGGGCTCGGCGCCATAAATAGTGCATCCGTTACTTTTACTAGTAATTGATGTAATTTCTGCGCTTTTTTAAACTCTCCAGCTTGGAATGCAGCAATCATTTCTTGCATTTCATTCCCGATAACATGAGATGCTACAGAAACAATACCTTTTGCTCCAATTGCCATAGCTGGTAATGTTAAACCATCATCACCGCTGTATACTGCAAAGTCGTCCGCTGTTTTTTCAATGATTTCTGTCATTGTTAATACATCGCCACCTGCATCTTTAATCGCAACAATGTTTTCTATTTCTGATAAACGAACAACTGTATCAACGGAGATTTGTACAATAGATCGTCCTGGAACATTATATAGCATTACCGGAAGCGGAGTGCTTTCAGCGATTGTTTTAAAGTGCTGGTACATCCCTTCTTGACTCGGTTTATTATAATACGGTGCCACTAGCATAACTGCATCAACACCAACTTCAGTTGCCTTTTTTGTTAAATCGACAGAAGCATGCGTATTATTGCTACCTGTTCCAGCGATGACGGGCACCCTTTTATCGACAACAGATACGACATGGCGATATAACGCTACTTTTTCTTCTGATGTTAATGTAGGAGATTCTCCAGTCGTCCCTCCTACCACGATTGCTGTTGTACCGTTATCAATTAAATAATTTACCAATTTCGTTGTCTTTGCAAAATCGATATTACCATTTTTATCAAACGGTGTTACCATCGCGGTTGCAATTGTCCCAAAATCTATCATGATCTCACTCCTTATTGTTCCAGTTGCTTTTCTTTTGAAAGCTCAAATGCACTATGTAATGCATTCACAGCCTCCACTAAATCGGCTTCTTTTACAAGAACCCAAATTGTCGTATGACTATCTGCTGATTGCAGAATTTGAATACCTTTTTCCGCTAAAGCTGTGACAATTTTCGCTGTAACCCCTGGAATACCTGCCATTCCAGCACCAACGATAGAAACCTTCGCACAATGCTCTGTCACCACTGGATCATATCCAAGTTGCTTTAAAACCTCAACTGCACGCGCTGATACACTATCCTTTACTGTGTAAGCTACACCAGTAGGAGAAATGTTAATTAAGTCCACACTAATCCCTTCATTAGCCATTTCTTTAAACACGTGTTGTTGTAAATCATATGCAGTTTCTTTTGCAAGCACTTTAATTTGCGTTACGTTTGACACATGGGCAATCCCTGTAACAGGACGTTCTTCTACATCCTGCCCTTTTGTAGCACCATCATATGCCGCAATAAGCGTACCTTCACTATCAGAATACGTAGAACGTACACGAAGTGGTACTTTTGCATGCATCGCAATTTCAACCGCACGTGGATGAACAACTTTCGCACCCTGATAAGCCATGTTACAAATCTCGTTATATGTTACAGTTTGAAGATGACGTGCATCTTTTACGATACGAGGATCCGCAGTCATAACACCTTCAACATCTGTGAAGATATCGATATATTCAGCATGAAGCGCAACACCTAATGCTGAAGCTGAGGTATCACTACCTCCGCGTCCAAGTGTTGTCGTATCTCCATTTTTCGTTTGACCTTGGAATCCAGTCACGACGATAACATCTACATTTTGTAACTCTTCATGTATACGATCGCAATTCATTTCAATAATCTTAGCATTCGTAAAGTCATTATTCGTTACAAAACCAGCTTGCGCACCATTTAATGCTGCTGCTTTTATACCATTCTCATTCAACATGTTAGAGAAAACAATTGCTGAGATTAATTCTCCGCATGATAATAATAAATCTTGCTCACGTTTAGAAATATTAGGTTCCTCTTGATTTACAAGACTTAATAACGTATCAGTTGCATACGGTTCACCTTTACGGCCCATTGCTGATACAACAGTAACTACTTTATAACCAGCAGCTAACGATTTTTTTATATGGTGAAGCGCATGCTTGCGCCCATTGTCATCACGTACTGATGTACCACCAAATTTTTGAACAATAATTTTCATATTTTGCACCTTCTCTTAGCCGTTTACACTAATTGTAATTTTACTAAGCGCTCTGCAATTTGAACAGAATTCCATGCAGCGCCTTTTAATAAGTTATCAGATACGACCCAAAGGTGGAATCCTTTATCATTATTTAAATCTTTACGGATTCTTCCAACGAATACTTCATTTTTACCTACTGCAGTAGCTGGCATTGGATATAACTGCTCTGCTGGATTATCTTGCAGTACAATACCTTCTGCATTTGCAAGTAAGTTTTTCATTTCTTCTACTGTTACGCCTTCTTTATCTACTTCAATGTATACAGACTCGGAATGACCCGATACAACTGGTAAACGTACACATGTCGCAGCTACTTCTAATTCAGGCATATGCATAATTTTTTTCGTTTCATTAATCATTTTCATTTCTTCGAATGTAAATCCATTATCTTGGAATTTATCAATCTGTGGAATAGCATTAAAAGCGATTTGGAAATGCTTTTCGTCACCTGATACAGGTAAAACATTCGCCTTTACTTCTTCGCCATTTAAGATTGCTTGTGATTGTTCATGAAGTTCTTCAATAGCTGCCGCACCAGCACCTGATACAGCTTGATATGTGGAAACGATTACTCGTTTTAAACCATATTGCTGGCGAACTGGCTCAAGAGCTACTACCATTTGAATTGTAGAACAGTTTGGATTTGCAATAATACCATTATGTTCTTTTAAATCATTTTCATTTACTTCAGGTACAACAAGTGGCACGTTTTCTGTCATACGGAATGCACTTGTATTATCAACAACAATTGCACCGCGCTTTGCTGCTTCTGGTGCTAATTGTTTCGATACAGATCCACCTGCACTAAATAGTGCAATATCTACTCCTTCAAAACTTTCAGGAGTTGCCTCTTGAACTGTAAATTCTTCGCCTTTAAATACAAGTTTCTTACCTGCAGATCGTTTAGATGAAAGTAACGTTAACTTCCCAATTGGAAATTCTCGTTTCTCTAAAGTATTTAACATTTGTTCACCAACTGCGCCGGTTGCTCCAACTACAGCGACATGAAAAGTTTTTTGCTTTTCCATCACTATGCCCCTTTCTAGATACCAATCCTTCTATAACTTAGAATTAGAAGGAGCTTACAATGCCCCCTCTAATCTTAATAACGTTAATTTTATCATATTCTACAGTAAGAATGATGGTTTCAACAAAAATTGTACGTTTTTTTCGTTTTTTAATTCATATATCTGAATTTTTCTACAACAACAGGTTGTAATTGTTTTCCTTGTAGCGCTTCCAATACTGTATCTTCAAGTAACTCCATACGAGCTACCATTGAGTTCGGTTTTTTCTCTGGTGCATCTTGGCCAAATGGTACGAAGTAGATGTCTTTTGTAGCCATTAGGCGCATTAGATTTACTCCATTAAGCCCCAACGCATCATTCGTCGAAACAGCTAACACAACAGGCTTCCCATTTCTAAGCGTCGCTTTTGCTGCCATTAATACTGGAGAGTCTGTCATTGCATTTGCAAATTTACTCATCGAATTCCCTGTTAGTGGTGCGATCACCATGCAATCTAGTGGAATTTTCGGTCCTAGTGGCTCTGCGCCAACGATTGAATTAATTGCCTTAAAACCGGTTATTTCTTCGATCTTTTTAATCCATTCTTCCCCTTCGCCAAATCTAGTATTTGTTGATTGGACAGTATAAGAAACAACGGGACGTACTTCTGCACCTTCTGCAATTAACTTCTCTAAATGTGGCATAACTTCTTCATACGTACAATGTGACCCTGTAAATCCGAAACCAATTCGTTTTCCCTTCAAACTCATTTCTCATCATCCTCCTTTGCGATTGCATCCGCTATTAATAACTGAGAAAGAACATTCGCTAATATTTGTCCTGCTGTTTTCGGTGCAACAATCCCAGGAAGACCAGGTGCTAATAATGCCTTCACTCCACGCTTCTCCGCATAGCGAAAGTCCGTGCCACCTGGCTTAGAAGCTAAATCAATAACTAGCGTATGAGCTGGCATTTTTGAAATAACATTCGCTGTCACAACGAGATGCGGAATTGTATTAATAACAATATCGATATTACCTACTTCTTTCTCTATGTCTTGCATATGAAAAGGAGAAAACATCATTTCTGTAATACGAGCAATATGTTCCGAACGTCTCGCTCCAACTTTGACATGTGCTCCTAATGATTGAAAGGCTCTTGCAACACTCATACCAGTTCTACCAAATCCTAAAACCATTACATTCGATCCATGAATTGTGTAATCAGTATGTTGAATAACCATCATTAGTGTACCTTCTACGGTCGGAATAGAGTTATAGATTGCAACATCATCACGATCAAATAATTTTACAAGTTTGCGATTTGTAGTAGCTACGAGATTTTCCAAGTAAGGTGTACCAATACCTGAATATATAGTGAAGTTTTCTGGTGTCTTTTCAATTTGTTCTTTCGTTATGGAAACTTTCTCATTTGAAAAAATAGTATCTACTTCTCCTCTGGCATTCGTCCCTGCAACCGGCAAAATAATTGCATCTAAAGAAGTGAAATTTAAATCTTGTATACTTTCCTTTGCTGCCCCTGTGAAGCCATGATCTAACTGTTCAAACCCTATTAATGAAAGTTTCGCGTCCAGTTCGACTAGCTTGCGAATTACTTCTAGCTGCCGTGCATCTCCTCCTATGACAGCAATATGCATCTCAGTCAACATTCCCTAATTCACCTTCTTTTTCTTTCATTTATAAGAAAAATGCCTACTTTTTCTTTTTCCTCCACATCATATGTAATGTACGAGTTTGAGGTGATTGAAAAACAAAAAGCACACGTGATTTATCTTCTTTATATAAAGATAAAAAAAAGACAACCAAAATGGTCATCTTTCACTATGATCTTGAATGGTTCGTAAGATCGCAAAGTATCATATCATTTCCAACCTTCTTTATTTTGCTCCATTCTACTCTCACTTCTTGCTGTTCTCTTTTAAAACCTCCCCATTTCCCAGCAGGTATAATAAGCGCTTGTATTTTTCCATCTCTCTCATCAATTTCTAAATCTGCATGACCTAAAACTCCCATTTTTTCTGCTCTTTCTAAATCCACAATCTCTTTGCCACTTAATTCACTTAAACGCATTAAATCTCCCCCTATCCTACTTTTTATGAAGGTTATCCTATAATAAGTACCTATTCTGCATATATAAAAAAAATAACCGTATCTCATATAAAAGAGATACGGTTATTTCCGAAAGCGAATGAATTACAAGATCGATTAAAGTTTCATTCCTTTTGGCAGTTTTCCATCTGGACTAATAAGTGCCGCAGAGAATTCATCGGTAAACATATTGCGAATTAACTCGTCTACATTTTGCTTTGTTACAGTGTTTACACTTTCAATAATCTCATCAAGAGAACGATGTTTACGAAGAAGCAATTCGTTTTTACCATTACGGCTCATACGACTATTCGTACTTTCTAAACTTAACATTAAGTTTCCTTTTAATTGTTCTTTACTATTAACAAGCTCTTTTTCTGTAATACCTGTATTTTTCAACGTATTTAACGTTTCTTGCATTGTTTCATACAGTGTATCTAATTGTTTACTACCTGTTCCACCGTAAAGTGTTAACATTCCTGTATCTTCATAAGAAGAGTGATAAGAGAATACTGAGTACGCCAATCCACGTTGCTCACGTACTTCTTGGAATAAACGGCTACTCATACTACCGCCTAAAACATTATTTAATACAATTAAATTATAAATATCTTCGTGTCCCATTTGCAAGCCTTTATATCCTAAACATAAATGAGCTTGTTCTGTTTCCTTCTTACGTGCTACTTTATTGAAATGGAAAATTGGGCTATGTACTTGTTCACGATTTGTTGTCCCTTCGTAACTACCGAAATATTGCTCTACAGTTTGTAAAAATGCTTCATCAATATTCCCTGCAATTGATACAACAACATTTTCAGGTGTGTAATGATCTTTCATATATTGACGTAACGTATCACCTGTAAATGTTTCAAGCGTTTCTTCTGTTCCTAAAATAGGATATCCAAGCGGATGCGTTTCATATGTTGCTTTCGTTAACATATCATGCACAATATCATCTGGCGCATCTTCGTACATTTTTATTTCTTCACATACAACATTCTTCTCTTTTTTCAGTTCTTCCTCATCAAATGTTGAATTAAAGAACATATCTGCTAAAACATCTAATGCATATTTAGCATGCTCATCTAGCACTTTCGCATAGTAACATGTATATTCTTTTGAAGTAAAAGCATTTACTTGTCCACCAATGCTATCAAATGATTCTGCAATCTCTCTTGCACTTCGCGTTTCTGTCCCTTTAAAGAACATATGTTCCAAAAAGTGCGAAACCCCATTATTTTTTTCATTTTCATTTCTTGAACCTGCGTGGATCCATATACCAATCGCAACCGAGCGTACAGTTGGTATATTCTCCATAACAATTCTTACACCATTTTTACACGTATATTTTTTAATCAAAAACTTTCCTCCTAATGCCAGTTTCTCTAAATAATTGCTATTATTTAATGATAACAAGTTTAGAGATGAATGTCATGCAAATGTATTTAATCCACACGTTTTTCATCTAGTAATTCTGTAATATTCCCCACTTTATATCCTTGTTCCTTTAAATTTTTAATCATAGTATCTAGCGCTTCTGTTGTAGATGAAGTAGGATGCATTAGCACAATAGCACCTGGATGTATTTTTCGCATTACTCTCTGCAATAGCACACCCGGTTCTGGCCGCTTCCAATCAATTGTATCTACAGTCCACATAATCGTCCCCATTTGGAAATCATCCGCTATTTTTACTACCTCATCCCGAAAGCTTCCACTTGGCGGAGCAAACCATCTCACTTTCTGATTTGTAGCTGCTTCTATCATTCGATTCGTTTTTTGTAATTGATCTCGTATTTCATCTGTAGACAGCGTTTTCATATTAGGGTGTGTGTAAGAATGATTTCCTACTTCTTGATTTGCATCGACAATCATTTTGGCAAATCGTAAGTTTTCTTTCACCCAGCGTCCTTCTAAAAAGAAAGTCGCCTTCACATCATGTTTTTTCAATATCTCTAATATACGTGGCAAATACTCATTACCCCAGGCCACATTAATTGTTAATCCCACCATCTTTTTATTTGGATGTCCTCGATAAATGGGAGCTGGTGGTAAATCTTCTAAGTGAACACTCGGTGATACTTCCTTAAATTCAAGTTGTTTTTGATCAAACTTCTTGATTTTCTTCATATTATTATAGGACGCTTCTATATCCACTTGTTTTCCATTATACCCAGGCGTCGCCTTCCAAATCTTATCAATCATCGCATTTTGCGGCATAATCTCGTACTGTTTTACATGCTTTTGAATCTCTTCATACAAGTTATCCTGCGCAAAAACGGAATAAGAGCCACAACCCATATATAAAGAAAATATAAATATGTACGCTAATATACGAGCTTTCATATAAACCCTCCCATTAACTATAAAAAAGAAACCATTTTCTTCTTATCTTTGTTAATTTGAGCGTTATGATGAAAACTATACCTATACTCACATAAAAATCTAAATGAATCACATTTTTTACATAACAAAAAAAGCCAGCTATACTGGCTTTCACTTATTGTTGCTCTTGTGCGTTTTCTTCTTTAGCTGCTTCTTCTTTAGCTGCTTCTTTTTCTTGCTCTTCTTTTAGCAATACTTTTCTAGATAAGTTTACACGACCTTGTTTGTCAATCTCGATAACTTTAACTGAAATCTCATCACCGATTTTCACAACGTCTTCTACCTTACCTACACGCTCAAGTGCAAGTTCAGAAATGTGAACAAGTCCATCTTTACCGCTAAATAATTCAACGAACGCACCGAATTTTTCAACGCGTTTAACTTTTCCTAAGTAGATTTCGCCTACTTGTACTTCGCGAACGATATCTTCGATAATTTTCTTCGCTTTTTCATTCATCTCTTGATTAATTGATGAAATGAATACTGTACCATCTTGCTCGATGTCAATTTTAACGCCAGTTTCTTCAATGATTTTATTGATCTGTTTACCACTTGGTCCAATAACATCACGAATTTTATCTGGGTTAATTGCCATTGTAATAATCTTCGGAGCATACGCAGATAACTCAATGCGAGGTTCAGCGATAACAGATAACATGTGATTTAGAATGTGCATACGACCAACTTTCGCTTGTTGTAATGCTTCTTCTAAAATCTCACGAGATAAACCATCGATTTTAATGTCCATTTGTAGTGCAGTTACACCTTTTGCAGTACCTGCTACTTTAAAGTCCATATCACCTAAATGGTCTTCCATTCCTTGAATATCTGTTAAAATTGTATAATGCTCACCAGATTTCACTAGACCCATTGCAATACCAGCAACTGGTGCTTTAAGTGGTACACCCGCATCCATCATCGCTAATGTACTACCGCAAATACTCGCTTGTGAAGTAGAACCATTTGACTCTAATACTTCAGATACAAGACGAACTGTATATGGGAAATCCTTTTCAGATGGAAGTACAGGTTCAAGAGCACGTTCTCCTAGTGCTCCGTGACCAATTTCACGACGACCTGGTCCACGCATTGGTCTTGTTTCACCAACACTAAATGAAGGGAAATTATAATGGTGCATAAAGCGTTTTGACTCTTCTACACCTAGACCATCTAAAATTTGCACATCGCCTAATGCACCTAATGTACAAATACTTAATGCTTGCGTTTGTCCACGTGTGAATAGACCAGAACCATGTGTACGAGATAAAATGCCAACCTCTGATGCTAAAGGACGAATTTCGTCACCTTTACGACCATCTGGGCGGATTTTTTCAACTGTAATAAGACGACGTACTTCTTCTTTTACAATTTTATATAAAATCTCACTTACTTGTCCTAATGTATCAGCATCAGCTTCCTCAGCTTCGTAATGCTCAATTACACGCTTTTTCACTACGCTAATTGCATCTTCACGTGCATGTTTTTCGTGCACTTGAATTGCAGAATGCATATCTGTCTCAGCCATTTCACGTACAGCTTGGTTCAAATCAGCATCCACTTCATAAAGTTTCACTGCTGTTTTCTCTTTACCGACAGCTTGTACAATCTCTTCTTGGAATGCAATTAGACGTTTAATTTCATCGTGTCCAAACATAATTGCTTCTAACATTGTTTCTTCAGGTACTTGATCCGCTCCTGCTTCAACCATGTTAATTGCATCTTTCGTACCAGCTACAACAAGGTGCATATCACTTTGTTCTTGCTGTTCTACTGTTGGATTAATAACGAACTCGCCATTAATACGACCAACTGTCGCACCTGCGATTGGACCTTCAAATGGAATATCTGAAATAGATAATGCTAATGAAGAACCAAGCATAGCTGCCATTTCAGAAGAACAGTCTTGATCAACACTCATTACGATGCTGACAACTTGTACTTCATTACGGAAACCATCTGCGAAAAGTGGACGGATTGGACGGTCAATTAAACGACTTGCTAAAATTGCTTTTTCACTTGGACGGCCTTCGCGCTTAATAAAACCGCCTGGGATTTTTCCAACTGCATATAAACGCTCTTCATAGTTTACTGTAAGCGGGAAGAAATCTACATTTTTTGGCTCTTTTGATGCAGTTGCTGTAGATAGAACTGCTGTGTCGCCGTATCTTACTAATACTGCTCCGTTTGCTTGTTTTGCAAGCTGACTTGTTTCAATTGTTAGCTGACGACCAGCTAAATCTATCGAGAAGACTTGCTTTTCCTGACTCATTTAAGTACCCCTCTCAATTTAAAATATTCAATTCTTCTATGTAAATGGATAGTATATCACAATATTCTTTCCTCTAGTATTGCCGAAAATTAAGTAAGCTATAAAGAGTAGAAGATATATTTTTACCTAACAAAAAAGCGGGAATATTCCCGCTTCTTTGACTATCGACGTAAGCCAAGCTTTGTGATTAATTCACGGTAACGTGTGATATCGCTATTACGAAGGTAAGTAAGTAAGTTACGACGTTTACCAACCATCTTTAATAGACCACGACGTGAATGATGATCCTTCTTGTGAGTACGTAAGTGCTCGTTTAGAGTGTTAATTTGCTCCGTTAGGACAGCAATTTGAACCTCTGGAGAACCAGTATCAGTCTCATGAGTTCTAAATTGTGCAATGATTTCATTTTTACGCTCTTGTGTTAAAGCCATCCTATTTCACCTCCTAATAATTAAACCCCCAGTTACCTAGCAAGCATCGGTGAGTCGCAATGCCAAGTAATGGTTGTCATAAAGTACATAACATAGAATACTACTTTTCATTTGAAAAAGCAAGTATATTCTTTACGCTCGCAAAATATTCTTGGGCAACCTTTTTATCTTGAGCGATTTGAGCAACTAACTCATCAATTCCATTAAACTTTTTTTCTTCTCTTATACGCATGTGCCATTCCACTGTAACACTTTGATCGTATATGTCTTTATTAAATTCAAATAGATGCACTTCAATAGATAATTGACGCTCATTCTCTTTGAAAGTTGGTTTATATCCGATATTACATACACCATCATGCCATTCATCATGAACCTTCAATCTTACCGCATATACACCTACAGGTGGCAACAAATATTCATCACTTAAACCTACATTTGCAGTTGGGAAACCAATTTGACGTCCACGCTTATCACCGTGTACAACTGTTCCTTCTACCGTGTAAGCTCTCCCTAAAATAGATGGAATTTGTTCCATTTCACCGTTTCGAATTAACTTTCGTAATGAAGTAGAACTTACTTTTTCTTCTTGATATTCAACTTTTTCGATCACGGTCTGTGTAAACTCCCCTCTTGCATGAAATGGTAAAGTCTCCATCTTCCCTTTTCCTAAACGTCCATATGAATAATCAAAGCCTGCTACTACATGCTTTACATTTAAACCAATAATATACTCATCGACAAACTGCTGTGGTAATAATCCAGCAAATGGCTCATCGAATTTCACCACATATAAGATATCAATTCCTAAACTTGCGATGATTTCTTCTTTAAGGCGCATCGGTGTAATATACTCCACATGCGCTTCTTTTTTTCCTAATACAACAGATGGGTGTGGATGGAACGTCATGACAGCACTTTTACATCCTCTTTCATCCGCTATTTTTTTCGCTGTTCGAATCACACGTTGATGTCCTAAATGAATGCCATCAAAATATCCTAATGCCATTACAGTAGGTGGTAATTCTATTTTATTTTGTTCATGTGGATGAGTTAAATGAATAAGTTTCACGCTTGAATTCACCTTTTTCTGTAATAATCCTTCCAATAATTCATTATAGCTTTAGTTCTTGATTATTCACAAGTACTTTCATTGGCTTTAGCATTCCAGGGTGTTTTGGGTGATGCTCATAAATTGCTAAGCAACGATCATTTTTATCAAATACTGTAATAAATGGTGCTGTTGTTTCTAATTCATTGTTTAAGAACATACCGTTCTTTATTTTTTCAGCTTGCTTTTCATCTACAACCATTTTTGGAAACTTACTTAGCGCCTCATCAATTGAGATGAAAATAGACTCTACTGTTCCATTTTGCACGTTTTCTTCAATTTCTTCAAATGATATGCAATCTTCTAGTAAAAATTCACCAGATGCTGTTCTTACAAGGTGAGACATATGTGATGGAAATCCAAGTTTTTCACCTATCATTACTGCTAGTGTTCTTACATATGTTCCTTTACTACACGTTACACGGAAACGAAATGAAATATTTTCCCCTTCAAAAACTTCACGTTCATCAAGTAATACAAATTCATGAATTGTAATTGTACGAACTGGACGTTCAACTTCTTGTCCTGCCCTTGCATATTCGTATAGTTTTTTTCCGTTAACTTTTACAGCTGAGAACATCGGCGGCATTTGTTCAATTGTCCCTGTTAATTCCGCTAGTACCTCTTCTACTTCTTTACGTGTAATGACACGATTTACATCTTGTTTCTCCACAACTTCACCAGAAGCATCTTCTGTTGTTGTTGAAAATCCTAATGTCACTTCACCTTCGTATGTTTTTGTTTCACTTGTTAAAAATTGCGCAATTTTTGTTGCACGCCCAACGCAAATAGGTAATACTCCTGTTACATCTGGATCCAGTGTCCCTGTATGACCAATTCGTTTCTCACGCAATATCTTTCTTAATTTGAACACACAATCATGTGATGTCATTCCCTTTGGCTTATGTAATAATACTACACCTTCCATATACTCACCTCATCATTATTCTTTTGTAGTAATTGCAATTATGCAAAACTTATTTTACATTGAAAAAATGGATAGACAAATGTCTATCCATTATTCTTCACGTTTACCGTCTTTATTAATTTCATGTAAAAGTGTATCAATTCGATGACCATATCCGATAGACTCATCAAACTCAAAGGTAATTTCTGGTGTTTTACGAAGACGAATACGTTGGCCAATTTCTGAACGAATAAAGCCTTTTGCCTTCGCTAAACCTTTTAATGTATTTTCTTTCTGTTCTTCGTCACCTAAAACAGAAATGTATACTTTAGCAATTTGTAAATCTCCACTCACTTGTACATCTGTTACTGTAACAAATCCAATACGTGGGTCTTTAATTTTACGACTGATAATGTCGCCTAATTCTTTTTTCATTTGCTCGCCCACACGGTTCGCACGTAATTTCATAACTCTTCACCTCATTCAATACCATTCCAAATGTGTTATCGTACGTTCAATTTCAGGAAATGAATCGATATACTCAAGTACACGATTCATTTCTTTTTCACAGACAACACGATTTGAGGATACGGAAACAATTGCAATTTCTGTACGTTGCCATACATCTTGATGCCCAACTTCAGAAACAGCTACA
The DNA here is from genome assembly GCF_038003645.1 of Bacillus sp. FSL E2-0195. NCBI lineage: Bacteria > Bacillati > Bacillota > Bacilli > Caryophanales > Bacillaceae > Bacillus > Bacillus sp. FSL E2-0195. Next base: position 3,723,122 of record NZ_JBBOPN010000001.1, read on the forward strand.
TTATAGCGCTGTTTCACACGAGTTAACACACGTTGCAAAATTGCTCGTTTCTCTTTTAAAGAATGCACATCGTAAATCATACACTCGAATGAGAGTGAAGCGATAATCATCGCTTCACTTCTTCCATAACGTATGCTTCAATGATGTCCCCTTCTTTAAGATCATTATATCTCTCAATTGTAATACCACACTCATAGTTTTGTGCAACTTCTTTTACATCGTCTTTGAAACGTTTTAACGTATCAAGTTTTCCTTCGAAGACTACTACGCCATCACGGATAATACGAACGCCACTATCACGTGTAATTTTACCGTCTATTACGTAACAACCTGCGATTGTTCCAACTTTTGTTACTTTGAATGTTTGACGAACTTCCGCTTGACCGATTACTTTTTCTTCGAATTCTGGATCCAGCATACCTTGCATTGCTGATTCAATTTCTTCGATTACTTTATAGATAATACGGTGTAAACGAACATCAACTTTCTCTAATTCAGCTGTACGCTTCGCATTCACATCAGGGCGTACGTTAAATCCAATTACAATTGCATTAGATGCAGAAGCTAAAATAATATCAGATTCTGTAATCGCACCTACGCCTGTATGGATAATTTTCACTTTTACGCCTTCAACATCAATTTTACGAAGTGATGCTGCCATTGCTTCTACAGAACCTTGTACGTCTGCTTTCACAATTAAGTTAATTTCTTTTACATCGCCCTCTTGGATTTGTTGGAATAAATCTTCCAGGCTGAATTTAGATTTCTCACCACGTTGTGCAACTAATGCTTCTTGTGCACGTGATTCACCGATTTGACGAGCTTTCTTCTCATCAGCGAATGCCATGAAACGATCTCCCGCTTGTGGCACTTCATTTAAACCTGTAATTTCAACAGGAGTTGATGGCCCAGCAACTTTTACACGACGACCAATATCACTTACCATTGCACGAACACGACCGAATGATGTTCCAACAACAATTGGATCTCCAACTCGAAGTGTACCATTTTGAACAAGTAATGTCGCGATAGTTCCTTTACCTTTATCAAGCTGTGCTTCAATTACAGTACCAGCTGCATAGCGATTTGGATTTGCTTTATATTCTTCTACTTCACTCACAAGAAGGATCATTTCTAGTAAGTTGTCAATTCCCTCGCCTTGAATCGCAGAAATTGGTACGAAAATCGTGTCTCCGCCCCAAGCTTCTGGAACTAATTCATATTCTGTTAATTCTTGCATTACACGATCAGGATTTGCCGCTGGTTTATCCATTTTATTCACAGCAACAATAATTGGTACTCCAGCTGCTTTCGCATGGCTAATCGCTTCAACTGTTTGTGGCATAACACCGTCATCAGCTGCAACAACAAGAATTGTAATATCTGTTACTTGTGCACCACGAGCACGCATTGTTGTAAATGCCGCGTGACCTGGTGTATCTAAGAACGTAATTTTCTTATCATTTACATCAACTTGGTATGCACCGATATGCTGAGTAATTCCACCAGCTTCGCCAGCAGTTACTTTTGAATTACGGATAGAGTCAAGCAATGTTGTTTTACCATGGTCAACGTGTCCCATAATTGTAACAACAGCTGGACGTTCTTTTAAGTTTTCTTCATCATCTTGCTCATCGATGAATGTTTCAAATTCAGTTTCACTTACAACTACTTCTTCTTCTACTTCAATACCGTAATCAGTAGCAATTAACTCAATTGTATCTTTATCTAAGTCTTGGTTAATTGTCGCCATAATTCCTAGCATGAAGAGCTTTTTAATAATTTCAGATGGCTCTTTGCTTAACTTTTTAGCAAGGTCACCTACTGTAAGGCTTCCAGAGAAAGTGATTTTATCTGGTGTTTCTACTATTGGTGTTTGTTGTCTTCCAGCAAAGTTATCTTGACGTTTATCTTCATTTGCTTTGCCTTTTTTCTTATTCTTATTGCTGTTCTTTTTACTGCGAACAACTTTCTCTTCTACTTCAAACTCATCTGCAACAGAAGGTTTTTCCGCTCCAGCGCTATATTGATTATCTAATTTGTTTACTACTTCATCTTCTAACATTGTCATATGATTCGAAACCTCGATATTCATCTCTTTTAGTTTTGTCATAAGATCTTTACTTGAGATATTATTTTTTTTTGCATATTCATGTACTCGAATTTTACTCATACCTTCACCCCCGGTAATTTGTATCGAGCATGCTACGTAGCTTTTTCGCAAAGCCTTCATCTAAAACAGCTACAACGACTCGCTCGTCTCTCCCAATCGCATGCCCTAATTGTTGTCGATTTTCGACTTTTCTCATTGGTATGTTGTAGTACGTGGTTTTATCAATGATACGTTTTGTAGTGTTCGCTGACGCATCTTCAGAAAGCAATACTAGCTTTGCTTTGCCACTTCGTACTTCTTTTAAAACGAGTTCTTCACCCGAAATAATTTTTCGAGCGCGGTTTGCTAGTCCTAAAAATGATTTCCAATCAGACACTTATTTCGACTCCTTCTCAACAAGCTCAAGAAGCTCTTCGTACAGAGAACTGTCGATTTTCGCTTTTAGATGATGTTCCAAAATGTTTTTCTTTTGGGCTTGAATAATGCTTTCTTTATCTTTTGATAAATATGCACCTCGTCCTGATTTTTTTCCTGATAAATCAATAGACACTTCGCCCTCTTTGGAACGAACAATGCGAACTAGCTCTCGTTTTGATTTCATCTCTTGCGTCGCAATACATTTTCGTAACGGAACTTTTCGATTGCTCATACTCATCACCTCTATTCGATTTCGTCTTCAGCTGAATCGAATCCGAATGCGATTACGCTATCTTCTTCTGTCACAATACCAAGTTGTTTCGCATCAGACTCACTTTTAATATCAATTTTCCAGCCTGTTAATTTAGCTGCAAGACGCGCATTTTGTCCACGCTTACCAATCGCTAATGAAAGCTGGTGGTCTGGAACAACAACAGTTGTTGCTTTCTCTGCTTCATCTACAAGTACTTTAACAACCTGTGATGGACTTAAAGCATTTGCAACATATTCAACTGGGTCATTCGACCAGCGAACGATGTCAATCTTTTCACCTTTTAGTTCATCTACAACGCGTTGTACACGTTGTCCTTTCGGTCCTACACAAGAACCTACTGGATCAACATCGATATTCTCTGCATATACAGAAATTTTAGAACGGTCGCCTGCTTCACGTGCTACAGAGCGAATTTCTACAGTTCCATCATAAATTTCTGGAACTTCCATTTCGAATAAACGTTTTAAAAGACCAGGATGTGTACGTGATACGTAAATTTGTGGTCCTTTTGTTGTCTTTTCTACTTTTGTAATAAATACGCGAATACGATCATGTGGTTTATATTGCTCATTTGGCATTTGCTCACTTACAGGTAATAAAGCTTCTACTTTACCTAAGCTTACATAGATGAAACGAGCATCTTGGCGCTGTACAATACCAACCATAATGTCTTCTTCACGATCACTAAATTCTGAATAAATTACACCACGTTCCGCCTCACGAACTCGTTGTGTTACAACTTGTTTTGCAGTTTGCGCTGCAATACGACCAAAATCTTTTGGCGTTACTTCAATTTCTAGTACGTCACCATCTTGGTAGTTTGGATTAATTTGTCTTGCCTCTTCTACAGAGATTTCAAGACGTGGATCAAACACATTATCTACAACGTCCTTACGTGCTAAAACTTGAATTGTTCCCACTTCTGGGTTAAAGCTCACACGAACGTTTTGTGCTTGGTTAAAATTGCGTTTATAAGCAGAGATTAATGCTGCTTCAATCGCATCAATAATAATATCTTTGCTAATACCTTTTTCTGACTCTAATACGAGCAAAGCATCTAACAACTCAGTGCTCATGAAGATCCCCCTTCTTACTAAAACGTAACAGCAAGTCGCGCATTTGCAACTTTATCCATTGGAATTTGGATTTCTTTTTTACGTGTTTTAATTGTTAATAGTAGTGTAATTGTATTACCGTCGTAGGAAAGTAGCTTTCCTTCAAACATCTTCTCACCATCAATCGGCTTATATGTTTTAATTGCCACTTGTTTTCCTACCGCTTGCTGGAAGTCTTTCTCTTTCTTTAATGGACGTTCCGCTCCAGGAGATGATACATCCAAAAAGTAAAGATGAGGAATTGGATCCTCTTTATCTAAAGCTTCGCTTAAACGTTCACTTACCGCACCGCATTCTTCAATTTCGACTCCCTTTTCAGAATCGATGAATACGCGTAAGAACCAGTCTTGTCCTTCTTGCACATACTCTACATCTACAAGTTCAAGATTTAACTCTTCAACGATTGGCTGCGCAAATGCTTCTACAATTTCTGTGACTTTCTTATCCATAAACAGCCTCCTTCCTGCCGCCATGTACCATTTACAAGAAAAGATCCCGTTCATAAAGACGGTCTATCTTATTCTTTCTCGTTAGCTAACAAAAGCCCCTGCCGTTAAGCAGGGAATATCTGTCTTAGTATTACCAAATTTAAGAAGTAAAACTTGTAACAAAATATGTATATACGACAGAAATATCTTTACTATCTACATAAGCAAAATGTAGATAGTAACACGAAAGAGTGGGTTTCCCCACTCTCTTTTTCACAAAATATACATGACATGGTTATCTCGGTTTATAGTATACCATAGCAAATGTTGATTTGCAAAGATTTTTCCTACCTATTAGAACAGTGACAATTGGTTTTGATCCGGTAAATCTCCTAGACAACCTTGACCATCTAAATACTCAATAATCGTTTTAGAAACCTTACTGCGCTGCTGTAAGTCTTCTTTTGATAAGAAATCACCATTTTTACGAGCTTCAACAATACTGAAAGCTGCGTTTGTACCAAGACCGGGAACTGCATTAAATGGAGGAATTAAAGTATCCCCATCAATTATAAATTCGGTTGCATGCGAGCGGTATAAATCAACCTTTTGGAATGAATAACCACGCTCACACATTTCAAGTGTCATTTCTAGTACCGTTAATAAACTCTTCTCTTTCGGTGCTGCATCCAATCCTTTTTGTGCAATTTCATCAATTTTTACACGTATGGATGCTGAACCTTTCGCCATCGCCTCTACATCAAAGTCATCTGCACGAACTGTAAAATATGCCGCATAGAATAAAAGTGCGAAATGTACTTTAAAGTATGCAATACGTACAGCCATAAGTACGTAAGCAGCCGCATGGGCTTTAGGGAACATGTACTTAATCTTCTTACATGAATCAATATACCAACCTGGTACATTGTTATTTCTCATTTCCTCTTCCCATTCTTCTGGTACACCTTTACCTTTACGCACCGACTCCATGATTTTGAAGGCTAATGATGGATCCAAGCCTTGATAAATTAAATATACCATGATGTCATCACGACAACCGATAACTTCACTCAGTGTACACGTACCGTTATAAATTAATTCATTCGCATTACCTAACCATACATCTGTACCATGGGACAGTCCAGAAATTTGGACAAGCTCTGAAAACGTCGTTGGTTTCGTTTCTTCTAACATTTGTCTTACGAATTTCGTACCAAACTCTGGTATACCAAGTGTACCTGTTTTACAGTTAATTTGTTCTTCCGTTACCCCTAAAGACTCTGGACCAGAGAAAATTTTCATTACTTCTGGATCATCCGTTGGGATTGTTTTCGGGTCAATACCACTTAAATCTTGAAGCATACGAATAACAGTCGGATCATCGTGTCCTAATATATCAAGTTTCAATAAATTATCATGAATTGAGTGGAAGTCAAAGTGCGTTGTTCTCCACTCAGCACCTATTGAATCAGCCGGAAACTGAATTGGTGAAAAGTCAAAAATATCCATGTAATCTGGTACAACGATAATACCACCTGGATGCTGTCCGGTCGTACGCTTTACACCTGTACATCCCGCAACTAAGCGATCAATCTCTGCATTTCGAATTGTTAAGTTATGATCATTAGCATAACCTTTCACATACCCATAAGCGGTTTTTTCCGCAACCGTACCAATTGTTCCTGCGCGGTATACATAATCTTCACCGAACAGTAATTTCGTATAGTTATGGGCGCGTGGTTGGTATTCTCCGGAGAAATTCAAATCGATATCCGGTACCTTATCCCCTTTAAATCCAAGGAACGTTTCGAAAGGAATGTCATGCCCATCTTTCACATATGGAACATTACATGTTGGGCATTCTTTATCTGGTAAATCAAAACCAGAACCTACAGAACCGTCATTAAAGAACTCTGATTGTTTACACTTTGGACATACATAGTGCGGTGGTAATGGGTTTACTTCTGTAATTTCCATCATCGTTGCAACAAATGATGAACCTACCGATCCACGCGAACCTACTAGATAACCGTCCACTAACGATTTTTTCACAAGCTTATGTGAAATTAAATAAATAACGGCGAATCCATGTCCAATAATACTTTTCAATTCTTTTTCCAAACGAGCTTCTACAATTTCCGGTAGTTCATCTCCATAGATACTTCTTGCCATTATATAGCTCATATCACGTGTTTCATCATCAGCACCTTCAATTTTCGGTGTGTATAAATCATCTTTTACTGGACGAACATCACCAATTAATGACGCGATCTTGTGTGTATTTGTCACAACAATTTCTTTTGCTTTGTCTTCACCTAAGAATGAAAAACAATCTAGCATTTCATTTGTTGTACGGAAATGTACAGGCGGTAATGAATGGCGATTTAACGGATTAGCTCCTCCCTGCGAACTGACTAAAATTTTCCGATATATCGCGTCCTCTGGATCTAAATAATGCACATTCCCAGTAGCAACAACTGGCTTATCTAACGTCTCACCTAGTTTTACTAAGTTAGAAATTATTGTTTTTAACTGTCCTTCATCTCGAACGAGTTCACGTTCCACTAAATGACGTAACACTTCTGGAGGCATAACCTCAATGTAATCGTAAAACTGTGCAATTTCTTCTACTTCTTCAGGCGCTTTTTGCATCATAGCTTCAAATACTTCACCTTTGTCACAAGCTGTTCCTACTAAAATGCCTTCGCGATATTTTTTTAATAGTGATCGTGGTACACGTGGTACACGATAAAAGTAATTCAAGTGAGAATATGAAACAAGTTTATATAAGTTTTTCAACCCAACATCTGATGTGGCAAGTAACGTCAGATGACTTGGACGCCCACGTTTATACGCATCCCCTTGTCCCATACTATCGTTTAGTTGATCGTGATATTCAAATCCCTTTTCAATCACATCTTTTAACATCTTCACAAGTAAATATCCCGTTGCTTCTGTATCATAAATCGCACGGTGATGTTGCGTTAATTCAATATCAAGCTTTTTACACATCGTATTTAATCGATGATTTTTCATTTCTGGGAATAAGAACCGTGCAAGTTCTAACGTATCAATAACTGGATTTTTCGTTTTTTCTATCCCAGCCTTTTTAAAACCTACGTTAATAAAGCCCATATCGAAGCTTGCGTTATGAGCAACAAGTGTATGGTCACCCATCCATTCCTCAAACTTTTTAAACACTTCGTCCACTTCTGGTGCATCAGTTAACATATCATCTGTAATACCTGTTAATTCAATAATCGTCGCCGATAATGGTTGATGAGGATTTGCGAAAGATTCAAAGCGATCAATAATTTCTCCACCTTTTACCTTTACAGCAGCTAACTCAATGACTGTATCATATACAGCAGATAACCCTGTTGTCTCAACGTCAAAGACAACATATGTTTCTTCTGCAAGTAGACGATGTGCTTCGTTATATGCTATCGGCACACCATCATTAACTAAATTTGCTTCTACACCATATAGAACTTTAACTCCAGCCTTTTTACCAGCAGAATATGCTTCTGGGAACGACTGTGCAACAGCATGGTCTGTAACTGCAATAGCCTCATGCCCCCATTTTCCGGCTTGGGCAACGAGCTTAGACACAGAAGTAACAGCATCCATTTGACTCATTGGAGTATGAAGATGAAGTTCTACTCTTTTTTCCCCTTCTTTTGCTTTATCTTTACGAGAAGGTCCCGTTATTTCATTTATATCATTTGCGATCATAACTAAATCACGCACGAATGTATCATTTTGAACTGAACCACGCGCTTTTACCCAAGTTCCTTTTTTCAAGGATTGTAACATCGGGATATCTTCTTTATCACGTGAGAACATCTTAATCATAATAGAATCCGTATAGTCAGTTATCTTTAAAGTTAATAATGTACGTCCACTACGAAGTTCTTTCGTCTCTACATGGAAAACATACCCTTGAACGGTTTTTCTTCTTTCTTCATCTTGAATTTCACGCAGCGGCGTAATCTCTTCATCTGGCTTAATAAGATAACCAAGCACAACTGGTCCTTCATGAACAACATCACTTTCTTCAGCTTGCCTTTTAGCCATCTCTTCCATAGCCTGTATAACTCGTTGACGATCTTCTTCCTGTGTTTGCTCACGAAACTTTTGCATTTCTTCTGCATTTTGCTTTATATGTGTGTCTAACTGAAAACGCGGGAATCCAAAAGCTTCGTATTGATCACCTACTGGTTTCGCAACGTTTTTCTTTAAAGTAGTAGATTCCAGCTCATTATTCACATTTAATAGCAACTTCACGCCATTGACCTGCGGAAGTTGCTTCTTTAAGTACGCGAACATAGGTGAAAATGTAATTCGTTCTGTACAAAGCGGCCAATATGCCTTCACTTCTTCTTCTGTAAATTGTTTATTCTCTGCTTCTAATGCAAATGTTGTTCTTGCAATATGAGAAAATGATTGCTTAAGCTTTGTTTCTAGCAACTCATATAATTCTGTCGGCAAAATACGTGGCACTTGTAAGTCAAAATGCCAACTTTTATTCGCTTTATCAATAACTAGCTTTTCAATACCACCGCCATGTAAATATTGATTTATAAGGTCTTCTGGTATTTGCAACTGTTGGAGCAAAATTTGAAATCGCTCTTGTTGTTCATTTGTTAATGACATAAGCACTCTCCTTCCATTTGCTATTATAAATTGAAACGTACTACAAAGAAAGATTTCTTCCTTCTTCTTTTACAAAATACGTTTACAAAGAAAGAGAAGGTACCTCATTACGAGGTACCTCTTCTTATTTTAAAATATTAGCAATATATGTTTGAAGTTCTTCTACTTTCACTTCTTCAGACTCGCCTGTAGCACGTACTTTCACTTCTACAATACCTTCATCTGCTTTTTTACCAACTGTAACACGAACTGGAAGGCCGAATAAATCTGCATCTGCAAATTTAACACCTGCACGTTCTGCACGATCATCTAGTAATACTTCGTATCCTTGCTCTTGTAATGAGTTATAGATATTTCCACCCATTTCACGTTGTGCATCAGATTTCATATTTACTGGAATTACATGCACATGGAACGGTGCAACAGATTTTGGCCAAACTAAACCATTCTCATCATTAAACTGCTCTGCAATTGCTGCCACTGTACGAGATACACCGATACCGTAACAACCCATAATAAGTGGTTTTGTTTTTCCGTTTTCATCTAGGAACGTTGCGTTCATTGCTTCACTATAACGAGTTCCTAATTTGAATACATGACCAACTTCAATTCCACGTGCGAAAAGAATTGTTCCATTTCCATCTGGAGATTGGTCTCCTTCTTGGATGAAGCGTAAATCTGTATATTGACTTACTTTAAAGTCACGTTCTGGATTTACATTTACATAATGGAATCCTTCTTCGTTCGCTCCTGAACATCCGTTGACAATTGATGCTACAGCATGGTCAGCGATAATTTCGATATCCCCTGTAACACCAATCGGTCCTAAAGAACCCACTTCACAGTTTAATAACTCTTTTATTTCTTCATGTGAAGCAAGCTCAACGACTGAAGCTCCGTATACATTCTTCACTTTTATATCATTGACTTCATGATCGCCACGAACAAGTACTACTACTAATTTCGCATCTACTTTAAACACCATAGATTTAATGCATTTTTCTGCTGCGATATTTAAGAATGCAGATACTTCTTCAATAGCTTTTTGATCTGGAGTTGCTACTTTTTCAAGTGCTTTTTCGGCTTCATCACTCTTCGTATACGTAGCAACAACAGGAGCCATTTCAATATTTGCCGCATAATCAGATGTATCAGAATACGCAATTGTATCTTCACCTACATCAGATAACACCATAAATTCGTGTGTATCTTTTCCACCCATTGCTCCAGAATCAGCGATAACTGCACGGAAATTCAAACCACAACGAGCAAAGATATTAGAATACGCTTTGTATAAACCGCTATATACTTCATCCAAACTTTCTTGTGTTGCATGGAAAGAATACGCATCTTTCATTAAAAATTCTCTTCCGCGTAATAAACCGAAACGTGGTCTTTGCTCATCACGGAATTTTGTTTGAATTTGATATAATGTTAATGGTAGTTTTTTGTATGATTTAATTTCATCACGTACAAGATCTGTAATTACTTCCTCATGAGTTGCCCCTAGCGCAAACTCGCGAGCATTACGATCTTTCATACGCATTAATTCTGATCCGTAAGAATACCAACGACCTGATTCTTGCCATAATTCAGAAGCTTGCATAGCTGGCATTAATAGTTCTACTGCCCCTGCGCGCTCCATTTCTTCACGAACAATACGTTCTACTTTGTGTAACACTTTTAAACCAAATGGTAGAAAACTATAAATACCAGAAGCATTTTGACGCATAAACCCTGCGCGAAGTAATAATTGATGACTCTTAATTTCAGCATCTGCTGGAACTTCACGTAATGTAGGACTGAATACCATACTTTGTTTCATTTATTCGCACCTCTTCATTTTACTCTTACACGCAATAAAACCCCTCACCTCGAGTTAGGTGAGGGATTTTATTCTATGAGCTCTATTTCATTATAAACTTCTTCTTATTTTACAAGAAAAACTTACGGATGTCATTCCATGTTACAACTAACATAAGCAACATTAATAATGCAAACCCAATAAAGTGAACCATTCCTTCTTTTTGACGATCAATTGGTTTTCCTCGTAATGCTTCAATTAAGAAGAAGAACAAACGTCCACCGTCTAAAGCTGGGACTGGTAATAAATTAAATAAACCAAGGTTAATACTTAAAACTGCCGCTAAACTTAGTACACGCGTAAATCCATAATCTACAACTTGATCTGTTAGATTATAAATTCCTACTGGACCTGACAACTCATTAATAGAAAATTGACCCGTTACTAATTTCACAAGAGAATCAAAAATTAGTTTCGTCCATTCGTAAGTTTGTTCAAACCCTGATTTAATAGAACCCATCACTGTTTTCTCTACAGGAGAATAAACACCAATTCTACCAACTTCGTCTTTTCCTTCTTTATCAAGCGTTGGTGTTACTTTCACATTAAATTGCTCACTATCACGCTTTACATGTAACGTAATTTCTTTATTTGGGTTTTCACGTACAATCGTTACAACATCTTTCCATGTACTAGTGTTCTTCCCATTGATTGCTTGAATCGTATCGTTTTCTTTTAATCCAGCTTGTTCTGCAGCACTATTCTCCATTACTTTTCCGACCATTGGTTTGTCAACAGGAACTCCTTGTACAAATCCAAGAATCACAAAAATAACAAATGCTAGAATAAAGTTCATTGCAGGACCTGCAAAGATTGTTAGAGCACGTTGGCCCAATTTTTTAGAGCCAAATTGTCTATTGTACGGAGCGATTTGAATTTCTTCTCCCGTAGAAATGATACGAGCTTTTTCATTTACTCGGAATGTTTGCAGCTCTTCCTCGTACTCTTCATAACCCAAAATTGTAAGATTATGCTCTAAATCAGCTTGTTCGACTTCAATGACACGAACATTTGGATATTTTTCATGTCCGTCAAAAACTAATTTCACAACTTCGTCTTTTTCATTTAATACAAGTCCAACCTTTTTTCCAGGTTTTAACTCAACTGTGTCCGCATCCTCGCCAGCCATTCTTACATAGCCACCAAGGGGCAGTAATCGAATCGTATACACCGTTTCATTCTTTTCAAATGAGAATATTTTCGGACCAAAACCAATCGCGAACTCGCGGCACAAAATACCTGCTCTTTTTGCGAAATATAGATGCCCTAGCTCATGGAAAAATACGAGTGCACCGAAAATTAATATAAAGGCAATCGCTGTATTCAATTCCATAACCACCTTTGCTAAATTTGTTCCATCACAAACCGTCTTGTGGCTGCGTCAATTTCCTGAATTTCCTCTAAGCTCGGACGTGCAATGACAGTGTGATGGTGCATTGCTTTTTCAATGAGGTCTTCCACTGTTAAGAAACCAATTCTCTTTTGTAAAAAAGCTTCAACAGCTACTTCATTTGCCGCGTTCATTACAGCCGGCATACTTCCACCTGTCTTTCCAGCTTCATACGCAAAACGTAGACAACGGAAACGCTCTTGATTCATTTTCTCAAAATGCAATGTTCCCATTTCCCATAAATTTAACTGTTTCGTGTCTGAAAGAGGCAATCTATCAGGATATGTAAGCGCGTATTGAATCGGTACTCGCATATCAGGTGAGCCAAGCTGTGCCATTACACTACGATCTTCAAATTCAACCATAGAATGAATAATACTTTCTTTATGTAGAACAACATCGATTTGCTCATAAGGGATACCAAAAAGCCAGTGTGCTTCAATTACTTCTAGCCCCTTATTCATCATTGTAGCAGAATCAATTGTAATTTTCGAACCCATTGACCAGTTTGGATGACGAAGTGCATCTTCTACGGTCACTTGATGCAATTCATCTCTCGTTTTATCACGAAAACTTCCGCCTGAAGCAGTTATAATTAAGCGAGAGATTCTTTTTTCATTTTCACCATTCAAGCATTGAAAAATAGCTGAATGTTCACTGTCTACTGGAAGTAACGATACATTATGTTTTCGTGCTGCTTCCATTACAAGATGCCCTGCAGTTACTAACGTTTCTTTATTTGCAATTCCAATTGTTTTTTTCGCCTCAATTGCGCGGAGTGTCGGTAACAACCCTACGCTACCTACAACAGCATTCACTACAATTTCTGTATCTGGGTGCAGCGCTACTTCTAATAAGCCTTCGCTACCATATACTACTTTTGTATTACCAGAAACAGCTTGTAATTTTAAAACATCTTCCTCTCTTTGCACAGAGACAATTTGCGGGGAAAATTCTTGAATTACCTTTACTGCATAATCAACATTTTTCCCTACAGAAAAAGCAACGAGACGGAATTGGTCTGGGTGCGAGCGTAACACATCTAATGTTTGTGTACCGATTGATCCGCTTGCACCTAGTAAACTAATGTTTTTCATGACTCCAACCCCTCGTTCATTTATTAATTGTATTGTAATAAGAAGTATAGAATTGGTAACACAAATAACCAACTATCTGTTCGATCTAAAATACCACCATGTCCAGGTAAAATTGTACCTGAATCCTTTACACCATAATGGCGTTTAAATGCAGATTGCACTAAATCACCAATTTGTCCAAAAATAGAAATGATAATCGTCAGAACGATTAAAACTCCTACATTCGCTTCAACTGGGAAGAACATATTGTAAACAAGTGCAACAACAATTCCACAAACAATACCGCCTAATGAACCTTCAATCGTTTTATTCGGACTAATTTCTGGCCATAATTTTCTTCTTCCAAATGCTTTTCCTATGAAATATGCACCTGAATCAGTTGCCCATATGACAAATAGTGCACAGAACACATATTTGATTCCTAATATTCTCGTTTCATTTAAATATAAGAATCCCATTCCAACATATGTCGTTGCCATAAGTAAAAATGAAGCATTGTCAAAAGTAAATGTATTCTTAGAAAGGACTGTATATGATAAAAGTAATAAAACAATCACAAATGTGATTTCTAATTTACCTAACCCAATCCACGTAAACAGTTCTGATGCACTACTCGGAATTAAAATAATCCACAATAATACTGCAGCTAAAACTGTTGGTACCGAAATAAGCGTAAGCTTGTTCATACGAATTAATTCATATAAACCTATAGAAGCAAGTGCATACACTAAAACTGTAAAAGGCACGCCACCGTAAATTACGATGGGAATGAATAGCGCGGCAGCAATCACTCCAGTAATAATTCTCTGTTTCACTACCAAACCCTCTCTTTCTACACGCCTCCGAATCTGCGCCCTCTATGTTGAAAGTCTGTAATCGCATTTAGCAAATGTTCCTCGGTAAAATCTGGCCAATACACATCTGTAAACCAAAATTCCGAATAAGCAATTTGCCATAACATGAAATTACTAATACGTAGCTCTCCGCTTGTACGGATTAACAACTCTGGATCAGGTAAAGAACTCGTCATTAAGTAAGAAGAAATCTTTTCTTCACTTATTTCTTCCGAACGAATTTTTCCTTCCTCACTATCTTTCATCATATGTTGCACAGCAGAAACGATTTCATCTCGACTTCCATAGTTTAACGCGAAATTAAGAATTAATCCCGTATTCTCTTTCGTATCTTCCATGGCTTTTTCCATCGCTCTGCGCGTATGCGTAGGAAGACGATCTTTTTGCCCTATTACTCGGACTTGTACGTTTTCTTCAATCAACTCTGGTAAAAATGCACCTAAAAATTCTTCTGGAAGCTTCATCAAATAATCAACTTCTTTTTTCGGTCTTTTCCAGTTCTCAGTCGAAAAAGCATAAAGAGTTAATACTTTCACATCAAGCTTACTTGCAAATTTTGTGATTTTCTTCACAACTTGCATACCTTCATGATGACCAGCAATGCGAGGCATGGCTCTTCTCTTTGCCCATCTTCCATTACCATCCATAATAATAGCAATATGTTCTGGGATATATCCTTTTTTCACTTTTTCAATGAGATGATCAAACGATGTGACCTTTTTACTTTTAAAAAAAGGAAACTTTTTAAACATCATTCATACCCTCCAACAAGCAGACGTATGCCTAAAAGTGTAAAAAGACCCCCTTAAGAAGAGGGTCATATTTGCGAAATTATCGCTATTACACTTCCATAATTTCTTTTTCTTTGTTTTTTGCGATTTCGTCAACTTTTGCAATATATTTATCTGTTTCTTTTTGGATATCTTCAGTATATCCTCTTAAATCATCTTCTGTAATGTCGCCAGCTTTTTCAAGCTTCTTAAGGTCATCATTACTGTCACGACGTACGTTACGAACAGCAACTTTTGCTTCCTCAGCATATTTCTTCACAACTTTTACAAGATCGCGACGACGCTCTTCTGTTAATGCAGGGAATGCAATACGAATTACAGTTCCATCATTAGAAGGGTTTAAGCCTAAATCTGCTTTTAAAATTGCTTTTTCAATATCACCGATAGAAGTTTTATCATAAGGTTGAATTACAAGCAAACGTGCTTCTGGAACTGTAATGTTCGCTAATTGCACAACTGGTGTTGGTGCACCATAGTAATCAACTTGTACCTTATCTAATACAGACGAGCTTGCACGACCAGCGCGAACTGTTGCTAATTCACGAGAATAAGCAGCAACTGCTTTTTCCATTTTTTCATTTGAAGACTTCAATACTTGTTGTCCCATAATTTATTTCCCCCTTACAACTGTTCCAATATTTTCGCCTAAAACGGCACGTTTAATGTTACCTTTTTCCATAACCGAGAATACAATTAATGAAATATCATTATCCATACATAAAGAAGAAGCTGTAGAATCCATTACACCTAAACCTGCTTTTAATACATCTAAGTAAGTAAGTGTTTCGTATTTCGTAGCTGTTGGGTCAATAGATGGATCTGCACTATATACGCCATCCACATTATTTTTCGCCATTAAAATAACGTCCGCTTCGATTTCAGCTGCACGTAATGCTGCTGTTGTATCTGTAGAGAAGTATGGGTTACCTGTACCTGCAGCAAAGATAACAACACGTTTTTTCTCTAAGTGACGAATTGCTTTACGACGAATGTAAGGCTCTGCCACTTGACGCATCTCAATTGAAGTTTGTACGCGAGTTTGAATTCCGATATTCTCTAAGCTATCTTGAAGAGCTAATGAATTCATAACTGTTGCTAACATGCCCATGTAATCTGCTCCTGCACGATCCATGCCCATTTCGCTTCCAATTTTCCCACGCCAAATGTTACCGCCACCAACAACAACTGCAACCTCTACATCAAGTTCTGCAATTTCTTTCACTTGTTCCGCAACTGACTTAATAACAGCTGGGTTAATTCCAAATCCTTGCTCGCCAGCTAAAGCTTCTCCGCTCAGCTTTAAAACGACACGATTATATTTCGGTTTACTCATAATGAACCTCCAATTGCTTACATCTTTATTTTAAAAAAGGGAACACAATGTGTTCCCTAATCTGTATTAGTTGTTACCTTTTACTTGGTTCATTACTTCTTCAGCAAAGTTGTCTTCGCGTTTTTCGATACCTTCACCAACAGCGTAGCGAACGAATCCTTTTAATGTTCCGCCTTTAGACTCAACGAATTGACGAACTTTCATGTCAGGATTCTTAACGAATGTTTGGTCAAGTAAGCAAATCTCTTCAAAGAATTTGCCAAGACGGCCTTCTACCATTTTCGCAACGATTTTTTCAGGCTTGCCTTCGTTTAAAGCTTGTTGTGTTAATACTTGACGCTCATGCTCAACTTCTTCAGCTGTTACAGCATCGCGGTCGATGTATTTAGGGTTAACTGCTGCGATGTGCATTGCTACATCTTTAGCAGCTGCTTCATCAGTAGAACCTTCAAGAACTGTTAATACACCAATACGTCCACCCATGTGTAGGTAAGCGCCGAATGCATCAGCATCAGTTTTTGATACGATTTCGAAACGACGAAGTGTAAGTTTTTCACCAATTTTAGCGATTGCTTCGTTGATGTGCTCTTCTACTGTTTTGCCGCCTTCGATTGTTTGAGCCATAGCTTCTTCAACGTTAGCAGGTTTGTTAGCTAATAAGTGAGCAGCTAATTCTTTAATTAACGCTTGGAAACCTTCGTTTTTCGCAACGAAATCAGTCTCAGAGTTTAATTCTAAGATTAAACCTTCGTTACCGTTTGTTTCGATGAAAGTTAAACCTTCAGCAGCGATGCGGTCTGCTTTTTTAGCAGCTTTCGCAATACCTTTTTCACGTAAGAAGTCAATTGCTTTCTCCATGTCGCCGTTAGTTTCTGTTAAAGCTTTTTTGCAGTCCATCATACCTGCGCCAGTTTTTTCACGAAGTTCTTTTACCATTTGTGCAGTGATTGCCATGTTTTTCATCCTCCTAAAATATGTATTTATACCTTAAAAAAGGTGATAAAAGGCCGAACCCCTTATCACCTTTCCAAATTTGTTACGCAGTAACAGTTTCTTCACCTTGTTTTGATTCAAGGATCGCGTCTGCCATTTTAGATGTAAGAAGTTTTACAGCACGAATTGCATCATCGTTTGCTGGGATAACGTGATCGATTTCGTCTGGATCACAGTTTGTATCAACGATACCGATGATTGGAATGTGTAATTTGCGCGCTTCAGCAACTGCAATACGCTCTTTACGAGGGTCTACTACGAATAATGCACTTGGAAGACCTTTCATATCTTTAATACCGCCTAAGAATTTCTCAAGACGCTCTAACTCTTTTTTAAGTTGAACAACTTCTTTCTTAGGAAGTACTTCGAAAGTACCATCTTCTTGCATTCTTTCGATATCTTTAAGACGCTTGATACGCTTTTGGATTGTTTGGAAGTTTGTTAAAGTTCCACCTAACCAACGTTGGTTAACGAAGTACATACCAGCACGAGTTGCTTCTTCTTTAATAGCTTCTTGTGCTTGTTTTTTAGTACCTACGAATAAAATGTCTCCACCTTCAGCAGCGATGTCACGCATCGTTCTGTAAGCTTCCTCAACTTTTTTCACAGTTTTTTGTAAGTCGATGATGTAGATACCGTTACGCTCTGTGAAGATGTAACGCTTCATTTTTGGGTTCCAACGACGAGTTTGATGTCCGAAATGAACACCAGCTTCAAGCAATTGTTTCATAGAAATTACTGACATAATTTAGTTCCTCCTAAATGGTTTTTTGATATCCTCCGTTTACTTCATCTCTAAGCGAAACTACGAACGTAGCACCAACACTTAAATCAGTAAACGTGTGTACTTTGTACTGACACCACTGCTTACTATATCATACTGAAATATTACAATCAAGTCGAAAATGCGAACAATGTAAAACTTTCTTTTTTTCACGCTCAAATTCTAGTATTACCAACCTTCAATTCCTTTAAGCAAGGAATTGAAGGTTAATTAATAGTTTTCTAATGAATGTTGTCATGACGCCTTACGTAAGCAAAATCATTCACTTAAAAAAACAAAAAACTCTCCTCAAGCGAGGAGAGTTTTTTTATAAATTAGTTTGTTTTTAATTTAGCAAGTTCCTGTAGAAACTTGTCGTTTAGCACTTTAATGTATGTTCCTTTCATACCTAAAGAGCGAGACTCAATAACACCAGCACTTTCTAATTTACGTAGTGCATTTACGATTACCGAACGAGTAATTCCGACGCGATCAGCAATTTTACTTGCAACAAGTAAACCTTCTGTTCCATTTAATTCTTCGAAGATATGCTCGATTGCTTCTAACTCACTGTAAGATAATGAGCTAATCGCCATTTGAACAACAGCTTTACTACGTGCTTCCTCTTCGATTTCTTCTGCTTTTTCACGTAAGATTTCCATACCTACAACAGTTGAGCTGTATTCAGCAAGAATTAAATCATCGTCTAAGAACTCTTGACCAAGACGAGCTAATACTAGTGTACCTAGACGCTCACCTCCACCAACGATTGGTACGATTGTAGTTAAACCTTGACCGAATAATTCTCTATTTTCTACCGGGAATGCTGTGTAGTCACTATCCACACCTAAATTTGAAGATGTTTCTGTAACATTGAATAAACTTTGCGTATACTCTTCTGGGAATTGACGCTCTGCAAGCATGTGCTTCATACGTTCGTTTTCGATTTGTTGGTGAATCGCATATCCTAATAATTTACCGCGACGACTTACAACGAACACGTTCGCTTCAATTACTTCACACATTGTGTCAGACATCTCTCTAAAGTTTACAGGCTTTCCTGCTGCGCTCTGTAATAACGCATTTAATTTTCTCGTTTTTGCTAATAATTCCATTTCAAAATTTCCTCCTACATGTTACTTACATATTTTTTCATCACTTGGAAACTAGGGCGAGTCACCTGATGACACTATTACAAAATAAACTGGCTCACATCTTTATTTTTAGCTATTGTCGCTAATTTTTCCTCAACATATTGAGGTGTTATCGTTATTTTCTCTAACGTAATTTCAGATGCCTCAAACGATAAATCTTCAAGGAGCTTCTCCATAACAGTATGAAGTCTTCTCGCTCCAATATTATCTGTATCCTGATTAACTTGATAAGCAATCTCAGCAATCTTACGAATAGCTTCGTCTGAAAATTCAATTTCTATACCTTCAGTCGCTAATAACGCCGTGTACTGTTTAATTAGCGCATTGTCAGGCTCGATTAATATTTTAACAAAATCATCCGCCGATAATTTTGTTAATTCTACTCGAATCGGAAATCTCCCTTGCAATTCCGGAATTAAATCCGACGGTTTAGACATATGGAACGCTCCAGCTGCAACAAATAAAATATAATCCGTTTTTACTGATCCGTATTTCGTTGCTACATTCGACCCTTCTACAATCGGTAAAATGTCACGTTGCACACCTTCACGCGATACATCTACGCTATTCGACTGCTTACCAGCAATTTTGTCAATTTCATCGATAAAAATAATCCCGAGCTGTTCAGCACGATAAACAGCCTCTTGTGTAACTTCATCCATATCAATTAAGCGCTGTGCCTCTTCATTTGTCAAGAGTTTTCTTGCTTCTTTTACAGAAAGTTTACGTTTTTTCGTTTTTTTCGGCATGATACTTCCTAGTGCATCTTGGAAATTCATTCCCATTTGCTCCATGCCAGTTCCTTGCAACATATCAAACATAGAAGACTGTTGTTCCGTCACTTCGATCGATATCACTTCATCTTCAAGAAGGCCTGCCGCAAGCTTTCTTTCCACATCTTGACGTTTCTTTTCGATTTCATCATCTTCCTGTGCATCAGATGTTTGGTTTGAATTTTGATTACCACCAAAAAGCATTTCTAATGGATTTTTAAATCCAGATTGTTTCTCCGGAATCGGCACTAAAATTTCAACAAGACGTTGATTCGCTTGCTCTTCTGCTTTATCTTGAACTTTAACTACCATTTCCTCTTTCACAATGCGAACAGACGTTTCAACAAGGTCGCGGACCATCGACTCTACATCTCGACCCACATATCCAACTTCTGTAAATTTCGTCGCTTCAACCTTAATAAAAGGTGCTCCAACGAGTTTCGCCATTCGCCGTGCTACCTCTGTTTTACCAACACCTGTCGGTCCAATCATTAAAATGTTTTTAGGTGCAATTTCATCACGTAAATTTTCAACTAATTTACTGCGACGGTATCGATTTCGTAGAGCTACAGCAACCGCTTTCTTTGCATCTTTTTGACCGATGATGTATTGATCTAATTTTTCCACAATTTGACGCGGAGTAAAATGTAAATGCATATAAAATGCCTCCCTTACGATTCTACAATTCTTCAACAATTATGTTGTGGTTCGTATAAACACAAATATCGCCTGCAATTTCTAAACTGGCCTTCGCAATTTGTTTCGCTGTTAAATGTTCACTTGCATGTTGCTTTAAAGCACGACCAGCAGCAAGTGCATAATGTCCGCCTGAACCAATTGCTAAAATACCATCATCTGGTTCAATCACTTCTCCTGTACCTGAAACAAGGAGCATCGTTGTTTTATCCATGACAATGAGCATTGCTTCTAGCTGACGTAGCATTTTATCACCACGCCATTGTTTCGCCATCTCAACTGCAGCGCGCTGCAAATTGCCATTATACTCTTCTAATTTTCCTTCAAACATTTCAAAAAGAGTAAATGCATCAGCAACTGATCCTGCAAAACCAGCTAAAACCTTCCCTTGGAAAAGTTTGCGAACTTTGCGAGCTGTATGTTTCATTACAACAGCATTCCCCATCGTTACCTGACCATCTCCAGCCATTGCACATTCTCCATTATGATGAACTGCAAATATCGTTGTAGCGTGGAAATTTCCCATAGAAAAAACTCCTTTATATGTTTTTATAGCCTTAAAAGCAATTTATGCCCGCGGGTGATGCTTCATGTACACAGAACGCAATCTTTCTTTAGAGACATGCGTATAAATTTGTGTGGTTGACAAATTCTCATGACCTAATAGCTCCTGCACAGTACGTAAATCCGCTCCTTCATCCAACATATGTGTAGCAAATGTATGCCTTAACATATGGGGACTTATCCGCATTGTAAGTGAAGCTTTCTTAATGAGTTCGTTCAAAACATAACGTACACCCTGATCTGTTAACGGCTTACCTTTCGCATTTAAAAATACCATATGAGATTGTTCTTCAGTCTTTTGAGCTAACTGTTTTCTCCCGTTCTCTATATAAGTAATTAAAGCATCTTGTGCATAGCTTCCGAACGGAATATATCTTTGTTTTTTCCCTTTTCCCATCACTAAAATTGTTCCCACTGCAAAGTCAATGTCGGTAAGTTGCAAATTAACGCATTCGCTTACACGAATCCCAGTTGCATACATCAACTCTAATAAAGCTTGATTCCTTTGACCTAATGGTGCCCCTGTATCAGAAACTTCAAACAATTCCTCTAACTCTTCAGCATATAAAAACTTTGGGATTGACAATTCTTTCTTGGGAAGTGACGCAAGTGCAAACGGATTATCTTTTTGATAACCTTCACGCATCAAAAAACGATATAAACTTCGTAAGCTTGATACTTTCCTTGCGACAGATTTACGGGCTAACTTCTGATCGTGCAACGTCGTCAAGTATAAACGAACATCCGCGTATGTAACATCTAAAAAAGAGGATATGCCTTCTCGCTCCATAAATTGCACAAAATGTTCTAAATCATTTTGATAACTTGCAATTGTATATTTTGAATAATTTCTTTCAATTTGTAAATATCCAACGAATAATTGTAACAATTTCTTCACATTCACATCCATATAATTCACCTCAATAAAGGCTACTAAATCGTATCACAACTTAGTAGCCTTTGCAAGAAATTTAATTAAATATTTACAAAATTTTGAATTGTTTCCAAAGCGCGTGTAGCATATGCTTCATTTCGCTCTTGTTTCTTTTTAATTTTCTTCTCTAACGGTGTAAATAAACCGAAGTTTGCATTCATTGGCTGGAAGTTTTTCGCATTTGTCGCAGTAATATAATTTGCCATACTTCCCATTGCAGTTACAGGTGGTAATACAACTGGCTCTTCACCTTGTACAAGTCGAGCAGCGTTAATACCCGCTAATAATCCTGATGCTGCTGATTCAACATAACCCTCTACACCAGTCATTTGACCAGCGAAGAATAAATCATCACGTTGTTTATATTGATATGTTGGACGAAGCAAATTAGGCGAATTAATAAACGTATTACGATGCATTACACCATAACGTACAATCTCTGCGTTTTCTAGTCCTGGAATTAGCTGTAACACTTCTTTTTGTGGCCCCCACTTTAAATGTGTTTGGAAGCCTACAATATTGTATAATGTTCCTGCTGCATCATCTTGACGTAACTGAACAACCGCATACGGTGTTTTCCCTGTTTTCGGATCTTCTAACCCAACAGGCTTCATCGGCCCAAATACTAACGTCTGTCTTCCTCTACTTGCCATAACTTCTACTGGCATACAACCTTCAAAGAAAATTTCTTTTTCAAATTCTTTTAAAGGCACTGTCTCAGCAGCAATTAAAGCCTCATAAAAACGATCAAACTCTTCTTCTGTCATTGGACAGTTTAAATATGCCGCTTCACCTTTATCATAACGGGATTTTAAATATACTTTATTCATGTCAATGCTGTCTTTCTCAACGATTGGCGCGGCAGCATCATAGAAATAAAAATAATCTTCACCTGTTAGTTTTTTTAATTGTGCAGAAAGATCAGGAGACGTAAGTGGACCTGTCGCAATAACAGTTGGTCCCTCTGGAATTTCAGTGATTTCCTCATTCATTACAGTTACGTTCGGATGATTTTTCACATATTCAGTCACTTTCGCCGCGAATTCATGACGGTCTACAGCTAAAGCACCTCCTGCTGGTACAGAGCACTCATCGGCTGCACGAATAATGACAGAATCCATTAGACGCATTTCTTCTTTAATAACACCAACAGCATTTGTTAATGTGTTTGCACGAAGTGAGTTACTACATACTAATTCAGCAAATTTATCTGTATGATGAGCTGGTGTTTGCCTTACTGGTCTCATTTCATATAATTTTACTTGGACACCACGCTTTGCAATTTGGTAAGCTGCTTCGCTTCCTGCAAGACCTGCGCCAATGACGTTTACTACTTGTGTTGTCATATATATCACCTTTCCTTTTCTTCCCGAAAAAAATGTGAGCAGTTACGCTCACATTTGTTGTTCTTCTTCATAATCACACGAAATACATTGTACTTGCACGCCTTTTTTTAACTTTTTCTCTACGAGCATACCTTCACACTTCGGACATTTACGACCAATCGGCTTATCCCAAGATACAAAGTCACATTCTGGATACGTACCGCATCCGTAGAAAAGGCGTTTCTTTTTATTACTACGGCGTTCAATAATTTGCCCTTTATCACACTTCGGACAAGTAACACCGATTTCTTTTACAATCGGTTTTGTATTACGACATTCCGGGAAATTTGAACAAGCCATAAACTTCCCATATTTACCCATTTTAAAGACCATCGGGTGACTACATAATTCACAGTCTTCCCCAGCTGGTTCATCTTTAATTTCCACTTCACGCATTTCTTTTTCCGCTTTTTCTAAGCGCGGTTCAAATCCTACGTAGAAATCATCAACAATTTTCACCCAATTTGCATTTCCTTCTTCTACTTCATCAAGGCTTTGCTCCATATTGGCAGTAAATTCAATGTTAATAATTTCTGGGAAAAACTCTAAAATAAGTTCGATTACTATTCCACCAAGCTCAGTCGGAACGAAGCGTTTATTATCTAAAGCAACGTATCCTCGTTTTTGGATTGTTTCAAGTGTCGGTACATAAGTAGACGGTCTCCCAATTCCAAGCTCTTCAAGTGTTCTTACTAGACGAGCCTCTGTATAACGCGGCGGAGGCTGTGTGTAATGTTGCTTTGGTTCTATATCTTTTGAAAATACAGTTTCACCTACTTCTAACGGTGGCAACATCTTATCCTTTTCTTCCGCACCATCATCTTTCGACTCTACGTACACTTTCATAAATCCTGGGAACTTTACAACTGATCCACTTGCACGGAACTGAACATTGTTATTAATGAGTTTCGCTGTAACAGTATCCATTATAGCAGATGCCATTTGACTTGCAACAAATCGCTCCCAAATCAGTTTATACAAACGGAGTTGATCACGACTTAAGAAACTTTTTAGTTCCTCTGGCTTTCTCATTACCGAAGTAGGACGAATCGCCTCATGCGCATCTTGTGCTTTCGACTTTTTCGTTTCTTTCCTCTTCTCTGTTCCTATGTATTCCGCACCAAACGCCTCAGTAATGTAATCACGAGCCTCTGTTTGAGCTGTTTCTGAGATACGTGTTGAATCAGTTCTCATATACGTAATAAGACCTACAGTCCCTTGTTTTCCAAGATCTATCCCTTCATACAGCTGCTGTGCAAGCATCATTGTTTTCTTTGCTCGCATATTTAACTTACGCGCTGCCTCTTGTTGCAAGGAAGATGTTGTAAACGGTAATGCAGGGTTACGCTTTCGCTCTTTTCGCGTTACATTTTCAACCGAAAACGCATTGTCTTTCATCTTTTCGATTATTTCGTTCACTTGTGCTTCGTTCGTTAATTGAACTTTTTCACCATCTACACCGTAAAAGCTTGCTTCAAATGTGTCTTTCCCTTTCACAAATTCTGTTTTAATTGTCCAGAATTCTTCAGGTTCAAAACTTTGAATTTCTTTTTCACGTTCGATGATTAAACGAACTGCTACAGATTGTACGCGTCCTGCACTTAATCCTTTTTTTACTTTCTTCCATAATAAAGGACTAATATTGTAACCAACAAGACGATCGAGTATACGTCTTGCCTGTTGTGCATCTACTAAATCCATATTAATTGCACGAGGATATTTAAATGATTCTTTTATTGCATCTTTTGTAATCTCATTAAATACAACTCGGCAATCTGATTCCACGTCCACATTTAACGTATTTGCTAAATGCCAAGCAATTGCTTCTCCTTCACGATCCGGATCGGCCGCGAGATAGACTTTCTTTGCTTTTTTTGCCGCTGATTTTAAATCTTTTAAAACGGGACCCTTACCACGAATGGTAATATACTTCGGGGTGAAGTTATTCTTTACTTCTATCCCCATTTGGCTTTTAGGTAAATCGCGGACATGTCCCATGGACGCGACGACTTTGTATTTTTTCCCTAAATATTTTTCAATGGTCTTCGCCTTAGAAGGCGACTCCACGATTACGAGGTAATCTGACATGCTAGTGCCTCCTTAAGAGGTGGATTCAAGTCTTCATCAATCTTATTGATTTCTCTTGTTTTTGTCAATCAAGAATGAATATACCATACAGCGACAATCTACCATTTGTCAATAATTGTTTAATAAAAACATAAAAATATATGGTTAATTTAAAATTTCTTCAAGGATATCCTCCGCATTTCTTACTAGCTTTGCGCCTTGTTGAATTAGATGATTCGTTCCCGCTGCACTCTCTATAAATATAGGTCCAGGAAGCGCAAACACCTCTCTATTTTGTTCTAGCGCAAGGTCTGCAGTAATAAGGGATCCACTTCTCGTTTTTGCTTCTACAACTAAAACACCTTTACTTATACCGCTAATAATTCGATTTCTTTTTGGGAAATACCATTTTTTCGGCACATAATGAGGCGGATACTCTGTCAATAACAATATATAATCTTTCCACGTGTCATACAAACCTCTATTCTCCTTTGGATACATATAAGATAATCCGTGTCCTAATATTGCAATGGTCGGGCAATGCTGCCTTACTGTAACTTCATGAGCAATTGTATCTATCCCTCTTGCAAACCCACTAACAATAAGCCATTCTTTTTCAAGTAAAGGTTGTAAAATAAACTTCATACTCTCCTTTCCATATAAAGACGGTTCTCTCGTTCCAACAATCGCTAATTTATTTACTTTATTTAGAAAATCTCTTTCTCCTTTTCCGTATAAAACAAAAGGGGGATCTTGTATTTCTCGCAGTAATTGTGGATAGTCCTTATCCCATATTGTTATATAAAATATTCTCTTTTTTTCTAACTGGGATACATATTGTTGGAGATTTGAAATTTGAAGAAAATTTACTAGTTCTAAAGATTTTTCCGAGGATATTCCAGCGTAATATTCAAATTGTTCCGGACTAAAAGTGTATATTCCCTTCAGTTCTGGATCAACATATAGTAGTCTCTCCATCGCCTTCCAATGATCCGCCAACATGTAATGAAGGTGCAATAAACGTTCTCTTTTCATCTCAATTCTCCTTACCCATAATTTTTATTATGTAAACAAAAAATGTGTAAAAAGACACCCTCTAATAAGAAGGTGTCTTTCAAAAAGATTAGTAGTTTTTACAAGTCTCAAATAATCCCTTTTCTTTTAAAACAGAGATTAATGTTTCACCCATAACAGCTGGTGTTTCCGCTACTTTAATACCACAAGCTTCCATTGTTTTAATCTTTTCAGCAGCAGTTCCTTTGCCGCCAGAAATGATCGCCCCAGCATGACCCATACGTTTGCCTTCAGGCGCTGTTTGACCACCAATGAAGCCTACAACTGGTTTTGTCATATTAGCTTGTACCCATTCTGCTGCTTCTTCTTCTGCCGTACCGCCGATTTCACCAATCATAATTACAGCATGCGTTTCTTCATCTTCATTAAATGCTTTTAACGCATCAATAAAGTCCGTACCGTTAACAGGGTCTCCCCCGATACCTACAGCAGTAGATTGGCCAATACCTTCTTGCGTTAACTGATGTACAGCTTCATACGTTAATGTACCAGAGCGAGATACGATACCAACATGACCTTTTTTGTGAATATATCCTGGCATAATACCAATTTTACATTCGTCAGGTGTAATGACACCAGGGCAGTTTGGTCCAAGTAAACGTGTATGTTTACCCGCCATATATCTCTTTACGTTTACCATATCTAATACAGGGATTCCTTCAGTAATACATACTACTAAATCAACCTTTGCATCAACAGCTTCCATAATTGCATCAGCCGCAAAAGCGGGTGGAACGTATACAACTGAAGCGTTTGCGCCTGTTGCTTTCACAGCATCTTCTACTGTATCAAATACTGGTACGCCTTCAATATCAGTGCCACCTTTACCTGGTGTTACAC
This sequence comes from Bacillus sp. FSL E2-0195, assembly GCF_038003645.1. NCBI lineage: Bacteria > Bacillati > Bacillota > Bacilli > Caryophanales > Bacillaceae > Bacillus > Bacillus sp. FSL E2-0195. Next base: position 3,750,697 of record NZ_JBBOPN010000001.1, read on the forward strand.
CACCTACAATTTTCGTACCGTATTCAATCATTTGCTTTGTATGGAATAACCCTTGAGAACCTGTAATACCTTGAACAATAACTTTTGTATCTTTATTAACTAATACGCTCATTTTTCTCCCCCGCTTTCTATTAGCCCACTAGTGAAACAATTTTTTGTGCACCGTCTGCCATAGATTCTGCTGCAACAATATTTAAACCAGACTCATTTAAAATTTTCTTTCCTAGCTCTACGTTTGTACCTTCAAGACGTACAACTAAAGGCAACTCAAGACCTACCTGCTTCGTCGCTTCAATAACACCTTCTGCGATAACATCACACTTCATAATGCCACCAAAAATGTTAACGAAGATACCTTTTACATTTTTGTCAGAAAGGATAATTTTGAATGCTTCTGTAACTTTTTCAGCTGTTGCGCCGCCACCAACATCTAAGAAGTTAGCTGGGTCACCATGGTAATGTTTAATGATATCCATTGTAGCCATTGCTAAACCTGCACCATTAACCATACAACCGATATTTCCATCTAAAGGAATGTAGTTTAAGTCATATTTAGAAGCTTCAATTTCTTTTGAATCTTCTTCTTCAAGATCACGAAGTTCTAAAATATCTTTATTGCGATATAACGCATTAGAATCAAAGTTTAATTTTGCATCTAACGCCATAACTTTACCGTCACCTGTTGTAACAAGTGGATTAATCTCAGCGATAGAGCAATCTTTTTCGATAAACGCACTGTATAAGCCCATCATAAACTTCACAGCTTGTCCTACAAGTTCTTTTGGAATATTGATGTTAAACGCGATTCTACGCGCTTGGAAACCTTGTAAACCTACTGCTGGATCAATATATTCTTTAAAGATTTTTTCAGGCGTTTTTTCTGCTACTTCTTCAATTTCTGTTCCACCTTCTTCAGATGCCATTAAAACAACTTGAGAAGTTGCACGATCTAATACAAGACCTACATAATATTCTTTTTTAATATCGCAACCTTCTTCAATAAGTAAGCGCTTTACTTCCTTACCTTCAGGACCTGTTTGATGCGTCACAAGTGTAGTTCCTAAAATGCTTTCTGCATATGTACGAACTTCTTCTAAATTTTTCGCAACTTTTACACCGCCAGCTTTGCCGCGTCCACCAGCGTGAATTTGCGCTTTAACTACACATACTTCCGTTCCTAATTCTTTCGCTGCTTCTACAGCTTCTTCTACTGTAAATGCAACCTTCCCGTTCGGAACGCTAACCCCATAGCTTCTAAGGACTGCCTTACCTTGGTACTCATGGATATTCATGGTCCCATCCTCCCCTGTTTTCCTGTTTTACTCGAAAAGTTTTTTAATGTTTAAAAAACATTACATTGCCATTGTATAAGATGATTGGCACGCTGTCTACAATAAAGTGTCAGAAAACTGAAATCGCTTTATTCTTTTTCGAAAATAATAATGTTTATATACCAAAATAAAAAATAAGCTGTGAATATACAGCTTATTTTTGAATCATATCTTTAATTGGCGCGAATGATTTTCGATGTTCCTCTAATACTCCATGTACTTCAATCGCTTCTAAATGCTGTTTCGTCCCATATCCCATATGTTGTTCGAATCCATATGCAGGATACTTTCCTCCTAACTCTTTCATCATGCGGTCTCTCGTCACTTTCGCAATAATAGATGCAGCTGAAATAGAGACACTTTTCGCATCACCTTTAATGATTGATGTTTGCGGAATTGATGTAGGAAGCTTCATCGCATCGATTAATAAATATTCTGGTGTACATGATAAATTAGCAACGGCATCTAACATCGCTTGCTTCGTCGCTTGATAAATATTTATTTCATCAATAACTTGTGGTGATATAATTCCAACTCCAATCGCAATTGCATGCTCTTTAATTTCATCATAAAAACGCTCACGTTTCGCTTCACTTAATTTTTTCGAGTCATTTAATCCTGGAATATAAAAATCTTCCGGAAGGACGACAGCCGCCGTCACAACCGGTCCTGCTAACGGCCCACGCCCCACTTCATCAATACCAGCAATGTATGTGAGCCCTTTTTCACGTAACTCATTTTCGTACTTTGACATTTCTAGAAATTTTTCTCTTTCTTTTTGCGCTAACTCTTTTTGTTTATACCACTTCAAAATTAGTTTTTGAACACCTTTTCGCTCATCTTTCACTAACATTTGAAAACGCTCGTCTTCTTCATTCATAATTTCTTGCAGCAAACATTCCGCTTCATGAATAGTCATTTTTTGCATCTATTTACACTCCTTTTAAACGTAACCAAAAAGAAAAGACGTACAAACGCACGTCTTATACTTCTTCTACTTTTTCCGCATCTTCTACCTGCTCTGCAAACTCTTCTGGTGTTTCAAACGTCATTTTTCCAAATCTTCCACCACGAAGCTCACGAAGTATAAGCTCAGATGTTTTATCATAATCAATCATTCCGCCGCCCATTAAGCAACCTCTATTTTTTCCAATTGCATCAAATAACTCCACAATTTCTTCTGGAATGTCATTTAAATTATATCTCTCTTTTAAACGTTCTGGATAATGTTTTTCCATAAAACGTAACGCATAAATAGCTACATCCTGTAGATTTAATATAGAATCTTTAATTGCACCAGTCGTCGCTAAACGAAGACCAACTAATTCATCTTCAAATTTAGGCCACAAAATACCTGGTGTATCTAATAATTCCATTTCTTTCCCAACTTTAATCCACTGCTGGGCGGTTGTCACACCAGGACGATCTCCTGTTTTTGCTATATTCTTCTTCGCTAATTTATTAATTAGTGTAGATTTACCAACGTTTGGAATACCTACAATTAAAGCACGAATTGCTCTTGGTCTAATGCCTTTAGCAACCATTTTATCGAATTTTTCTTTGACAAGAACTTTACAAGCTGCTGCAATTTCTTTCATACCTTGTCCAGCTTGCGCATTAATTGAAATTGCCTTTTGACCTCTTTCATCAAAATATGCAATCCACTGCTTTGTAAGACGATCATCCGCCATATCCGCTTTATTTAAAACAACAAGCCTTGGTTTATGTGTAATAATTTCATCAATCATTGGATTACGAGAAGATAAAGGTAATCGAGCATCTACAAGCTCAATTACAACATCAATTAACTTTAATTTTTCTGTTACTTGGCGTCTAGCCTTTGCCATATGTCCTGGGAACCATTGAATTACCATGTTGCCACCTTCTTTTTCTTTTATTTCACAATACGTGCATCTTTTAACGGCCAATATAGCATATTTGCTTTACCAATCACTTGGTCCATTGAAATTGTACCAATCGAACGGCTATCTTTACTAAAACGACGATTATCGCCTAAAACAAATAATTGACCTTCTGGAACAGTTTTCTTTCCTGTCATTTCTTCAAGAGTAAAATCATATGTAAGCGGTCCGTCAGCAAGTTGTTTTTTCTGCTTATCTAAATACGGCTCCTCATAAGGTTTCCCGTTAACATATAGTTTATCATTACGGTATTCGATTTCGTCGCCTGGCAGGCCAATAATACGCTTAATATAATCTTTTTCTTCCGTCGCTCGGAATACAATAATATCAAAGCGTTTCGGATCACCTATGTGATAGCCAATTTTATTAACAATCATTCGATCACGGTCATGTAAAGTCGGCGACATCGATACACCGTCTACGAGAATTGGGGCAAAGAAAAACTGTCTAATTACGCCCGCTAATACAACAGCAATCAAAATTGCTTTGATCCATTCCCAAAGTGAGCTCTTCTCTTTCTTCATGCTTTCCCCTCCACTGTTATGTAAGCTGCTCGTATTATACCAAAATTTCATATAGATTGGAAAAAGGGAGCTTGTGTATTTACAAGCTCCCATACATGTCTTATCGAATTTCTTTAATACGTGCTTTTTTACCGCGAAGGTTACGTAAGTAGTATAACTTAGCACGACGTACTTTACCACGGCGAAGTACTTCGATGTTCGCGATTCTTGGCGTGTGAACTGGGAATGTACGCTCAACACCTACACCGTAAGAAATCTTACGAACTGTGAATGTTTCACTGATTCCGCCACCACGACGTTTAATTACAACACCTTCGAAAAGCTGAATTCTTTCACGAGTTCCCTCAACTACTTTTACGTGTACACGTAAAGTGTCTCCAGGACGGAATGAAGGAAGGTCAGTTTTCAATTGGCCTTTTGTGATTTCTGTGATTAATTGTTGCATATTAAATTCTCTCCTTTAAACAGATGCTCTTATAAAGTCTTATTAAATTACAGCGGAACATCGTTAATACGGCTACTGATTTCAGTAGCACAAATGTTATAATAGCATATTGCCAGGACTGTTGCAATAGAAAATATATCAAGCCCTTATCGGTCTTCTTTAATCTGTTCCAGCCATTTCTCTTCTTGCTTAGATAATTCTCGTTCTTCCAGTAAATCCGGTCTACGTGTGTACGTACGACGTAGCGACTCTTTATGGCGCCATTCATCAATGTTTTTATGATTTCCTGACATTAGTACATCCGGTACCTTCATACCACGAAAATCAGCAGGACGTGTATAATGTGGGTGTTCTAACAAACCTGTGCTAAAAGAGTCTTCCACTTGTGACGTTTGATTCCCAAGCACTCCTGGCAAAAGACGTACAACACTGTCAGTGACTACCATAGAAGCCAATTCTCCACCCGTTAATACGTAATCCCCAATAGAAATCTCATCTGTTACAAGATGCTCACGAATTCGTTCATCGTATCCTTCATAATGGCCACATACAAAAATAACATGCTCTTCTCCAGCAAGCTCTTCTGCCTTCTTCTGCGTGAAACGCTCTCCTTGTGGACACATTAAGACGATTCTCGGCTTACGGTCTGTTTCCTTAGTTAACTCTTCTACTGCGTCAAAGATAGGCTGTGGGGTTAATACCATACCAGCGCCCCCACCATACGGATAATCATCTACACTATTATGCTTACTAGTTGTATACTCACGAAAATTGACAACACGAAGCTCTACCGCTTCTTTTTCTTGTGCTTTCTTTAAAATTGAAGAACCAAATACACCCGTAAACATATCTGGAAACAATGTTAAAATGTCAATTTTCATTATAGTAGCCCTTCCATTACATGAATGGTTACTAATTTATTTTCAATGTTAACTTGAAGTACAACGTCATCAATATAAGGAATTAACAAATCTTGACCCTTTGGACGTTTAATCACCCAAACGTCATTCGCACCAGGAGATAGAATCTCTTTGATTGTCCCTAACGCTTCTCCTTCTTCCGTTACAACGTTGCAACCAATAATTTCATGGTAGTAGTATTCACCTTCAGCTAGTTCGCCTAACTGCTCTTCTGGTACTTTTATTAAAGAACCTTTTAACTTCTCTACTTCATCTACATTGTTGTATCCTTCAAGTGTTAATAAATCAAATGTCTTATGTTGACGATGAGAAGTTACCTTCACTGTAAGATAGTCTGTACCTTTCTCATCCCATATGTATAACGTGTTCCCTACTTTATATCGCTCTTCTGGAAAATCAGTACGAGAAATAACACGAATTTCTCCTTTTACGCCATGAGTATTTACAATTTTCCCTACATTAAACCATTTTGTCATAAATAGTATGTCACCCCTGGTTTCTATATAAATTAAGCATTTCCATTTTATATATGGAACATGCAATTTCTCTTTAAATGTTAAAAAAGGGAGAGGAAATAACTCCTCGCCCTTTTTACGTTTATTGAATTTCCAGTGTGACGTTCTCATCATTATGATGTCCCACTGAATACAAGAGCATTCTAATCGCTTTCGCAACTTTCCCTTGCTTTCCAATGACTTTTCCAACATCCTCAGGATGTACAGTTAATCGATACTTTATTTCTCCGTTGCAAAGTTCCTGTGTAACTTTTACATCTCCAGGATGATCCACAAGAGGTTTAACAATTGTCTCGACTAACATTTTCATTGTCATTGCCTCAATTACTTACCTTGTTTAGATAAGTGGAATTTCTCCATGATACCTTGGTTAGAGAAAAGGTTACGAACTGTATCAGATGGTTTAGCACCATTTCCTAACCATTTTAATGCTGCTTCTTCGTTGATCTTAACTTCCGCTGGTTGAGCAACCGGATTGTAAGTACCGATTTCCTCAATGAAACGTCCGTCACGAGGAGAACGAGAATCTGCAACAACTACACGATAGAAAGGAGTTTTTTTAGCTCCCATACGTTTTAAACGAATTTTAACTGCCATTTATAAAGCACCTCCGAATTTATTTCACACAGATAATTATATTAGCAAAAAGACTATTGCTTTGTAAAGTATTTTTTCTTAACAGAGCCATCTTTTTTCCTTACATGAATGGAAACTTCAATCCACCTAGTCCTTTTTTCTTACCTTTTTGCATTCCCGTCATCGTCTTCATCATTTTTTTCATATCATCAAATTGCTTGATTAGACGATTGATTTCTTGTACCGTTGTACCGCTACCTTTGGCAATGCGCTTTTTACGACTAGCATTGATTATTTCCGGTTGTTCTCGTTCTACTTTAGTCATAGAACGAATAATTGCCTCAATATGCCCAATTTGTTTTTCATCAACTTGTGCATTTTTCAGCCCTTTAATTTTATTTGCACCAGGAAGCATTCCTAACAATTCGTCAAGCGGTCCAAGTTGACGCACTTGTCCAAGTTGTTCTAGGAAATCGTCAAGCGTAAACGAAAGCGTACGCATTTTTTGCTCAAGTTCTTTTGCTTTCTCTTCATCAACTGTAGCTTGCGCTTTTTCAATTAATGTTAAGACGTCGCCCATCCCTAAAATACGGGATGCCATACGTTCTGGATGGAACGCTTCAATTGCATCTAGTTTTTCACCCATACCAGCAAATTTAATTGGTGTATTTGTTACAGCCTTAATAGATAATGCCGCACCACCGCGCGTATCACCATCTAATTTCGTTAATACAACACCTGTTAATCCTAACTGTTCATGGAAACTTTGTGCTACATTTACCGCGTCTTGTCCTGTCATCGCATCGACAACAAGGAAAATTTCATCCGGTTTCGCAACTTCTTTGACTTTCGCTAATTCACCCATTAGTTCTTCATCAATATGCAGGCGACCCGCTGTATCGATTAAAACGTAATCGTGATGATCTTCTTTTGCTTTCGCAATCGCTTGTTTCGCAATTTCAACCGGACTTACTTGATCTCCTAAGGAGAAAACAGGCATGTCCAATTGCTTCCCTAATGTTTCAAGCTGTTTAATCGCTGCTGGACGGTAAATATCCGCTGCAACAAGCATCGGTTTACGATTATGCTTTTTACGAAGCAAATTTGCAAGCTTACCTGTCGTCGTTGTTTTACCCGCACCTTGCAGACCAACCATCATTATAACAGTAGGTGGCTTATTAGCAACAGCAATTTTGCTTTGCTCTCCGCCCATAAGTTCTGTAAGTTCTTCCTGTACGATTTTAATTACTTGTTGTCCAGGTGTCAAACTTTTCATTACATCTTGTCCGACAGCACGCTCAGACACACGCTTTATAAAATCTTTTACTACTTTAAAGTTAACATCCGCTTCTAAAAGAGCTAGACGAACTTCTCTCATCATTTCTTTTACATCGGCTTCAGAAACTTTTCCTTTGCCGCGGATTTTTTGCATTGTCTGTTGAAGTCGGTCGGCTAATCCTTCAAATGCCATATTGCCGCCCTCCTAATCTAATTTTTCGATAGCTTCAACAACTTGTTTCATTTCTTCATTTACATGCTCTTCTTCGCTGATTAGCTGTTTTAGCTTTGCAACAAGTCGCTGTCGCTCTTGAAACTTTTGAAGTAATACTAATTTATCTTCATATTCTTCAAGCATCGCTTCAGTCCGTTTAATGTTATCATACACGGCTTGGCGACTTACATCAAATTCTTCCGCAATTTCACCAAGAGATAAATCATCTAGATAATAAAGCGACATATAACTTCTTTGTTTTTGCGTTAACAACGATTGATAAAAATCAAATAAATAGTTCATTCTCGTTGTTTTCTCGAGCATGTTGGATCATCCTTTGTTAAGTGATTTCCCTTTACATGACTTAGTTTACATGGAGTATAAAAGAGTGTCAAGTTTTTTTCTTAACATCACATATTTTTATAAAAAAAGAAGCGGAAATACCGCTTCTTTCACTTACACTTCTTCTGTTTCTACTACGTTCGCAAACAAACCATAAACATATTGTTCTGGATCAAACTGTTGCAGATCATCCATTTGCTCTCCTAGCCCAACAAATTTCACCGGAACATCCATTTCGTTACGAATCGCTAAGACGATACCACCTTTAGCAGTTCCATCTAACTTCGTTAAAACAATACCAGTAACATTCGTGGCTTCGCGGAATGTTTTCGCTTGACTTAAACCATTTTGCCCTGTTGTTGCATCAATAACAAGTAATACTTCATGAGGAGCCCCTGGTACTTCACGCTCAATTACGCGCTTCACTTTCTCTAACTCATTCATTAAGTTTACTTTATTTTGTAAGCGTCCCGCTGTATCACATAGCAATACATCCACTTTACGGGCCTTTGCCGCTTGTACAGCATCATACATAACAGCCGCTGGATCAGATCCTGACCCTTGTTTAATTACTTCTACACCAACACGATCGCCCCATACTTCTAATTGCTCAATCGCCCCAGCACGGAATGTATCTCCTGCCGCCAATAGGACAGACTTACCTTCTGATTTAAATTTATGTGCAAGCTTACCAATCGTCGTCGTTTTCCCCACACCATTCACACCAACAAATAAAACTACTGTTAATTGATCCTCTTGTATATTAACTTCATTACTAAAATCGCTGTCACCTTTGTAAATGCCCACTAGCTTTTCAGAAATAACAGCCTGTACTTCTTTCGGATCTTGAATGTTACGACGTTGCACTTCTTCTTTCAACTGATCAATTAATTCCATCACTGTCGAAACTCCGACATCCGCACTAATTAAAATTTCTTCTAATTCTTCAAAGAAATCTTCGTCTATTTTGCGGTAACGGTACACTAAGTCATTTACTTTATCAGCAAATGAATTTCTCGTTTTTTCTAATCCTTGTTTAAACTTCTCTGTTACCGTATCCGTTTGTTTTGAAATTTTTTCTTTTAATTTTTTTAAAAAGCTCATACTTCCCATCCTTCCTATCTACTTGCAACAAGTTCTTCGCCATCATCTAAACGAACAGAAACAAGCTTCGACACCCCTGATTCTTGCATTGTTACACCGTACAATACATCAGACTCTTCCATTGTACCTTTTCGGTGTGTAATTACAATAAACTGCGTTTCATCACTAAATTTCTTTAAATACTGCGCAAAACGAGCAACGTTTGCCTCATCAAGAGCTGCTTCCACTTCATCTAGAACACAGAATGGAACTGGGCGTACTTTTAAAATACCAAATAAGAGCGCAATTGCCGTTAAAGCACGCTCTCCCCCTGAAAGTAAACCTAAATTTTGTAGTTTCTTCCCTGGTGGTTGCGCTACAATATCAATACCCGTATTTAGTAAATCTTCTGGGTTTGTCATTACTAAATCCGCTCTTCCACCTCCGAATAATTCAGAGAATACAGATTGAAACTCTGTTCGAATCCCTTCGAATGTAGTAGAAAAGCGTTTTTTCATCTCTTCATCCATTTCCGTAATAAGTTGATGCAATGTCGATTTCGCTTCTTCTAGGTCATCTCTTTGCTCTAATAAGAATGTATGGCGCTCTGCTACACGTTCATACTCATCAATTGCCCCTAAATTTACTGCGCCTAACTCTTCAATGGATAGTTTAATTAGTTTCACCTTTTTACGTGCATCTTCTGCAGGCATCATCATTGTATACTTAAGTTTTGCTGCTTCAAATGAAATAGTATATGTTTCACGTAAATGTTGCAATCTATTTTCCAGCTCTACATCAAGTCGGTTAATTTTCACTTCTTGATCTTTCAGCATCTCAAGAATATATTTATGTTTACCTATTGTTGCTTTCACACCGCGCTCTAAATGCTCGACTCTTTCTTGCAATGATACGCGTTGTTCACGACGAGAACGAATTAACTCCGAAGTTTGATTACGATCATACGCTTTCTTCTCAATCATATTCGTAATTTGTTCTTCGCCACTTGAATTAGATGTCATCTCTTGCTTTAAGAACGCTAAATCTTCTTTCGTTTTTACAAGCGTCGCATCAGTCTCTTCTTTTTCCTTCGTCAATCGTTCGACTTTTTCTTTTTGATTAGACAAACGTTGTTGTTGTTCAGCAGCTTGTACTTTTAGCTCCGTCATTTCCTTCTGAACTTTTTCTTTTGAAGAATATTGTTCACTTTTTTGTTTCGTTAAAACGACGATTTTGCTATCTAATTCCCCAATCTCAGCTTGAAGAGTCGCTAAAATCTTTTCTAATTCTTCTTTGCGCCCTTGCATTTTTACTTGATCTTGTAAAAATCCTTCAATCTCTAAATCGTAAATCGATAAACGATCATTAATACGATGTTCATCTAATTCTAAACGATTAATTTCTTCTCTTAGCTTCTGTTCATCTACACGTTCGGTCTCTACACCTTGGCGTAACTCTCGTATTTGTACTTCTTTTTCTTGAATCTCTTGCTTTACTGCTTTAACAAAGTTTTCTAGCTTCGTTGTTTTTTCTTCCATGTCAGTTAGTTTTTTAGTCCACTCTTCAAGTTCACGTTGACGTCCCAATAAAGAGGATTTCGCCTGTTTTACAGCTCCACCCGTCATAGAACCACCCGGGTTCACTACGTCACCTTCGAGTGTTACAATACGATAGCGGTATTGCAGTTGTTTCGCTAACTCATTTGCTCCGCGTAAATCTTTCGCAACAACAACTGTACCTAATAAACTTGAAACTACATTCTCATATTTATTATTGTACTGCACAAGTTCTGCCGCTACACCGACAAACGATGGATGCTGATTCACAATGCGTAATTGATCAAATGATAGCGATCGGCTTTTAATAACAGCTTGAGGTAAAAACGTTGCACGGCCATGTTTATTTTGCTTTAAAAATGCAATTGCATTACGAGCATGCTCTTCTGTTTGTACTACGATATGTTGCATCGCTGCCCCAAGGGCGATTTCCATTGCGATTTCATATTCTTTCGGCACAGTCAGAAGTTCTGCAACAGCTCCCTCAATACCTTGTAGTCTATTTTCTCTAGCCTTTAATACTTCACGTACCCCTTGATAGAAGCCAGAGTAGTCCTCTTGCATCTCTTCTAACATTTCTTTCCGAGAGCGCGCCTGTTGCACAAATTGATACGCTTGATACAGTTTCGTTTCATTTTCACTATACTGTGACTTACATTTCCCAAGTGCCGTTTCTGTCTTCTGTATATTAGAAATAATGCCAGCTATTTTCTCTCTCGCTTGCTCATAACTGTCTACAAGTTTCGCCTTTTTCGCTGTAATTTCCACACGCATCTGTACATACTTTTCATTTTCTTCATCAAGTCGTTCGTTTTTAGAGTTTTGCTGTTTTGATTGTTCTTCAATCATAGATAATTCATTACGAAGACTTGCTTGTTGATTTAAAAGTTCAATATAGTCACCTTTTAAATTCTCAATTTGTTCCTCTAAATTCTCAGCAAAAGTCGCAAGTAATTGCTCGTTATCATGCAATTTCTTCTCCAATTCTTTTACTTGATTCACAAATTGCATTAAAGCTTCTGTACTTGTTTCAATTTCGCCATCATAACTTGTAGTTTTCTCTGTTAACTCAACAATTAGCTTTTCAAGCTGCGCACAATGTGTCGTTGCATTTTGCTTTCTTTCCTTTAACAGCTCGCGTTGCCCTTCTAGTTTTTCTAGTTCTTTACTAGACAGAAGTAGAACTTCTTGTAAAGAATTTACAGATTCATCAACGGCTTGTAATTGCCCGCGTAATTCCTCAAGCTCTTCTTCACTTTTTTGTAAGTTCGCCGACATTTTAGCTTCTTCATCTTTATTATGCCCAAATTGATTTCGAAGCGCTTCCCACTTTTCATGTAATTCTTCAATTTCATGTACAATAAGCGCAGCTTCTACTTTCTCTAATTCTTCTTTTTTCTCAAGATAATCTTTCGCAATAGAAGCTTGTCTTTCTAGTGGTTCTACTTGACTACTTAATTCGTGAATAATATCTTGTACACGATTTAAGTTTTCTTGTGTTTCCGCCAATTTCCCTTCAGCTTTCTTTTTACGAAGTTTATATTTCAGCACACCCGCAGCTTCTTCAAATACACCACGACGTTCTTCTGATTTACTACTCAAAATCTCTTCGACTTTCCCCTGGCTAATAATCGAAAAAGCTTCCCTTCCCATACCAGAGTCCATAAATAAATCAATAATATCTTTTAATCTACAAGATTGTTTATTAATATAAAAATCACTATCACCCGAACGAGATACACGACGCGTTACACACACCTCGTTATACTCAATCGGTAAGCGTTGGTCTTCATTATTTAAAGTTAATGTAACTTCAGCAACATTAACCGCTCTTCTCGTATCACTGCCGGCAAAAATAATATCCTCCATCTTTGCACCGCGTAATGACTTTGCAGATTGTTCACCAAGTACCCAGCGAATTGCATCAGTAATATTACTTTTCCCGCTCCCGTTAGGTCCTACTACAGAAGTTACACCTGGAACAAAATCGACAGATACACGCTCAGCAAAAGACTTAAATCCTGCTATTTCTAATCTTTTTAAAAACACGAAAGGCCTTCCTCCTATTCTCCGTTGTTGTAAACGTTGTCTGTACGAAAACAAACTACTATACGGATTTCCCACTCCTTTTATTTATAAATAAAAGGAAAGTTTCATTCTATGCATAAGGAACCCCCCTTATTCAAAGGGGGATTCCTCATGATTGTTCTTTTAATTTTTTCAATGCTTCTGCAGCAGCTTGTTGCTCTGCCTCTTTTTTTGACTTACCACTTCCAAGACCTAATGCCTCATTATTTAAAGTTACACGGGACACAAATTCTCGGTTGTGGGCCGGTCCTTTTTCTTGCAAAATTTGATACTCAACATTGCCACTACCATCACGCTGAATCAATTCTTGCAATTGACTCTTATAATCCATCACATGAGAAAAAGCACCTTCATTAATTTTTGGATATACAACTTCTTTTAAGTATCCCCAAACTGTTTCTAGCCCTTGATCAAGATAAAGGGCACCAATAAACGCTTCAAAGACATCCGCTAATAAAGCTGGTCGTTCACGTCCACCCGTCATTTCCTCACCTTTCCCTAATAAAACAAGGCTACCAAATGACATTTCGTTTGCAAAACGAACAAGAGATGGCTCACATACAATAGCTGCACGTAGTTTTGTTAACTCTCCTTCGCTCATTGTCGGATATTTTTGAAACAGATACTGTGATACAGTGAGTTCCAATACAGCATCGCCAAGAAACTCAAGACGCTCATTGTCCTCATGCGGTTTTTTTCGATGCTCATTCACATACGATGAATGCGTAAACGCTTGAATCAATAATTTTTCATCTGTAAACGTAATACCTATCTCTTCTTGAAATACTTTAAAAGCTTCACGATATTTTGCTTCGTATTTTTTTTCTCTATGTTTTCGGTACGGCATAGGTCCCTCCAGATATAAGCCGAGAAGCCCCGTTAAAAAACGGGACTTCACTTAAGCATTATAGATGACTCTCTATGTAAGTCACAGCATCGCCAACAGTAGCAATCTTTTCAGCATCTTCATCAGAAATTTCCATTTCGAATTCATCTTCTAATTGCATTACAAGTTCTACTACATCTAGGGAGTCTGCGCCTAAATCTTCTTTGAAGCTTGCAGCTGGTACTACTTCAGTTTCTTCTACTCCTAAACGATCAACGACAATTTTGGTTACACGCTCTAAAACATCTGCCATTCTATTCACCTCCCCTCAAATATTATATAAAATATTGTCCAAAAAAACTAGTTGAAATCGATTCTTTTATTACATTACCATACCGCCATCAACATTTAACGTTTGACCTGTAACATATTTACTTTGATCAGAAGCAAAAAACGTTACAGTATTTGCGATATCTTGTGCTTCTCCAAACTGAGCTGCAGGAATTAATTTTAACATTTCGGCTTTTATATTTTCATCTAATACATCCGTCATATCAGTTGCAATAAACCCTGGAGCAATTGCATTTACAGTAATATTTCGGCTCGCTAATTCTTTTGCTGATGTTTTTGTTAATCCAATTACACCAGCTTTAGCAGCAACATAATTTGCTTGTCCTGGGTTTCCTGTTACACCAACAACAGAAGCGATATTAATAATACGTCCATGACGTTGACGCATCATATAGCGCGATACTGCTTTCGTACATAAGAAAACACCTTTTAAGTTTGTATTAATAACTGTATCCCATTCTTCTTCTTTCATACGCATTAATAAATTATCTTTTGTTACACCAGCGTTATTTACAAGAATATCAACTTGTCCAAACGTATCTACAGTTTGTTTCACCATTGCAGTAACATCATCAGCATTTGCAACATCTGCTCTTACTGCAATGGCATCTGAACCTAATTTCTTTATTTCATCAACTACTTCATTCGCCTTTTGCTCATTACCAGCATAATTTACTACAACATTTGCCCCTTGTTTCGCTAAATCAATAGCAATCGCACGACCAATCCCACGTGAAGCACCAGTTACTAATGCTACTTTCCCTTTTAACATCAGCTTTCTCCTCTCAAATTTGAAATGGTATCTTTTAATGTCTCTTCATCATATACCGCATATGCTTTCACTGAAGAATCAATCGACTTCATAAGACCAGCAAGTACTTTTCCAGGTCCGATTTCAATAAATGTATCTACCCCTTGATTCACCATATACTCAATAGATGGGTACCATAATACAGGTGAATAGAGCTGTTCAATTAGCTTTGCTTGAATATCTGTACCACGTGTAATAACATCTGCCGTAACATTTGCAATAACAGGAATATTCGTGTCTTGAATTGTAATTTCATTTAAAACACTTTGGAATTTCTCAGCAGCCGGTTTCATAAGCGAGGAATGAAACGGTCCACTTACTTTGAGCGGAATTGCTCTTTTAGCACCATTTTCTTTCGCTCTTTGAGAAGCAAGTTCTACTCCTTGCTTTGTTCCAGAAATAACAATTTGCTTCGTACTATTCATATTAGCAATTTGTACTGCATATCCTTCACTTGTTACTTCTTCTGTAACTCGTTTCAGCATATCCGGATCCGCACCTAAAATAGCTGCCATTGCACCTTCCCCGCCTGGAACAGCTTCTTCCATATATTCCCCGCGTTTCCTTACAGCATATACAGCGTCTTCGAATGTTAATGCACCAGCAGCTACAAGAGCGCTATATTCACCTAAACTATGTCCTGCGACAAAATCAGGTGTAATATCATACTCCTTCAAAGCTGTTAAAATTGCAAAGCTCGTTGTTAATAGTGCCGGCTGCGCATTTGTCGTTAATGTTAACTTTTCTTGCGGTCCTTCAAAAATCACTTCTGAAAGAGAATCATGCAAAACCTCATCCGCTTTTGCAAACACTTTCGCAACCTCTTTATTATTCTCCGCTAACTGTCTACCCATTCCAACTGCCTGTGAACCTTGGCCCGGAAAAAGAAATGCTATTTTTCCCATTTCAAATCCTCCTCTTATTGAAGCGGCTCCTTCTCCATTACACTTGAAATTGTAGGAATTACTTCTTTCGCTACCATTTCTCTCGTTTGACGAATCGCACTAAATATCGATTGGTCATTAGAAGAACCGTGAGCCTTAATGACAGGAGCTTTCAATCCAAACAACGCCGCTCCCCCATACTCCGAATAATCCATTTTATCTTTCAATACCATAAGTTTTGGTTTTAATACCGCTGCTGCTAATTTGCTCGTAAACGAACTCATTAATTGTTCTTTTAACATAGAGAATAACGCAAGTGCTGTTCCTTCTAATGATTTTAGCGCTACATTACCCGTAAAACCATCACATACAACAACGTCTGCTACACCTTGCAATAAATCTCTTGATTCAACGTTTCCAACGAAATTAATTGGTGCATCCTTGAGCATAGCAAAGACTTGTTTTGAAAGCTCGTTTCCTTTACCATCCTCTGTTCCAACGTTTAAAAGTCCAACGCGTGGATTTTTAATTCCTCTTACCTTCTCTGCGTAAACAGAGCCCATTACTGCATATTGATATAAATGAATTGGTTTTGCATCAACGTTGGCTCCAACATCTAACATAACAAAACCTTCTCCATCAACAGTTGGCATTGTAGGTGATAAAGCTGGTCGTTCAATTCCTTCCATACGACCAACAACAAACAATCCAGCTGCCATCAAAGCTCCTGTACTACCTGCTGATATACAAGCATCCGCTACGCCGTCTTTTACTTGCTGCGCCGCTAGTACCATTGAAGCTTGTTTTTTTCGACGAACCGCTCTTACTGGTTCGTCTGTCGATTCAATTTTTTCGTCCGTATGAAGTATAGTAATTCGCTCTTCACTCGTTAAATATTGACGAATTCCCTCTTCTTTCCCTACTAACGTAATATGTAAATCTGAGTATTCCTTAATAGCTTTCATTGCTCCTAATACTACAGCCTTTGGTGCATGATCGCCGCCCATTGCATCTATTGCGATTTTCATAAGTTGTTACCTTCCTCACTATAATTACTAGATCGATACATTTCAAAAGTGCCTGTAAAGACAAGTTCTTCTCCAACAAAACTACGCACTTTGACAACCGTCCGTCCTTTATCATTCTCTACATCTTCAACACGTACTTTTGCAACAACACGCTCTCCTAATTTTACAGGACGAATATATCGAATGGTGGACTTTGCAGTTAAAGCTAATTCTTCATCAATAACCGCAACAGCTAGTGAGTTTGCTTGTGCAAACAAATGATGCCCACGAGCAATTTGATTTCTTTTAAATACATGTTCTACCTTTACTTCAAAGATAGAAATCGCATGTCTATCTAATTCTATATCAATAATTTCTCCGACAACCTCTTCTAACGGTAAAGATTTCACATCTTCTTCATGTTGTTTTGTAGCCACATGCTTAATTCGTTCTCTTAATTCAGGAATAGATAATTCCATACGATCAAGACGAACAGTTTGTATGCTCACTTGAAATTTTTCCGCTAAATCTTCATCCGTTATAAAAGGATTCGTTTCTATTGTTTGTTGTAATAATTCTTGTCTTTCTTTTTTACTTCTTCTTTTTTTCATACCGCACCATCCATTTTTATGACTAGGTACTAAAAGTAGTATATAATCATTAAAAGTAGAATGCAACAAAAACTTTTGCAGACTACTTTTAATCGAGCTTCTCTCCCTGGAACACACCTGTCCCATCAAGATAAGTACGTAGCGAAGCATACTGATCATTATGCCAAAACGCTTCTGAATCAACTAGTATCGCTGCATCTTGTCTTGCTGTTTCTAACGCCCGATAATCATGTACCATATCAGCAACCTTAAATTCTGGTAGACCACTTTGCTTACTTCCAAAGAAATCCCCAGGACCTCGTAACTCTAAATCTTTTTCTGACAATACAAATCCATCATTTGTTTCAGTCATAATGCGCATTCTTTCTTTTCCCGTTTCTGATTTCGGGTCCGCAATTAATAAACAATATGATTGTTCACTACCACGCCCAACACGCCCCCTCAGCTGATGGAGCTGTGATAAACCGAAACGTTCCGCGTCATAAATAACCATAACAGTCGCATTTGGTACATTCACGCCTACTTCAACAACTGTTGTCGACACAAGAATTTGCACTTTATTTTCACTAAACTGTCCCATTATCTCTTCTTTTTCTTGAGATGATAGTCTCCCATGCATTAATCCAACTTGGCATTTCCCTTGATAATGATGAGTCAGCATACTATGTAAGTCGATAGCATTTTGTACATCAAGCTTCTCAGACTCTTCAATAAGAGGGCAAATAACATATGCCTGTCTTCCTTTTTTTATCTCTTTCTCCACAAAGCCGAGGACACGATCTAACATATCATGTTTTGCCCAGTACGTTTCGATTACCTTTCTACCAGCTGGCATTTCGTCGATAATAGAAACGTCCATCTCTCCAAATGCAGTGATAGCTAACGTACGCGGGATTGGGGTCGCCGTCATAAACAATACATCTGGACTTTCACCTTTCTCACGTAAAACCCGGCGCTGCGCCACACCAAATCGATGCTGTTCATCGGTAATAACGAGACCTAACCTATGAAATATAACTTCGTCTTGAATTAAAGCGTGCGTTCCAACAAGGATGTCTACTTCTCCTTGTTCTAATCTCGACAAAATTTCTCGACGTCTCGCACCTTTAACAGAACTTGTTAGCAATTCAACCTTCATACCGAAATGTGAAAACGTCTCCGCGAGCGACTGATAATGTTGCTCGGCTAAAATTTCTGTAGGAACCATCAAAGCACCTTGATAATGAGCCAATTTCGCCGCATAAAGAGCAATCGCAGCAACAACTGTTTTCCCAGAACCTACATCCCCTTGCAATAATCGATTCATTCGGTACGGAGATATCATATCTTTCATTATTTCATCTACAACCCGGCGTTGTGCGCCAGTTAATGGAAACGGAAGCGCATCAGTAAACTCTTGCAATTCTACTAATGAAATTTCCTTTTTCGTCCCTTTCGAGTTTTCCCTTTCCATTTTCCGTAATGTTTGCATTTTCAACTGAAACAAGAAAAACTCCTCATATACAAAACGGCGACGCGCTTGCTTTAAGTCTTCCTGTCCCACTGGAAAATGTAACCCTCTGAGCGCTTCATAGCGTGATAATAATTTATATCGACTTAACAAACCATCTGGTAACACTTCGACTATAGAATCTCCATACTCCTTAAATGCTTGTGCAACAAACCGGCGCATCTGTTTTACTGTCAGTTTTCCTTTCACTGAATATACAGGTTCTACTTCTTGTTGTCGTACAACCGGTCCAAAATTCAGTTCTGATACAGCAATTGTTTGGCGATGCTGATCCCATTTACCAGTAATCGTTACCGTTTCATCTAAATTTAACTTTTGTTTATAGTATGGTCTATTAAAACATACAGCTGTAATTAAATAACGACCGACGAGAACACGAACTGTAAGACGTGACTTCTTCTTCCCATAATATTGCAGTAAAGGAGCACTATGAACTTTCCCCTCAACCGTTACACGCTCGTCATGCTTTACTTCAGCAAGATCTTTCATCGCATAGTCTTCATAGCGGTACGGAAAATGTTCTAATAGATGAGAAACTGTATAAATTCCCATCTCGTGTAACAACTCAGATGTTTCTCCTCCGATTCCCTTTACATCCGTAACAGGAACTTGTACAACTTCATTCAAGATTCTCACGCTCCGTCACATTATTTTCTTTGATTCATTCTATTGATTATCCATTATTATCGTTGACATCTGTAATCGCTCTCTTTCACCTTATATATTCTATCATAGGCATTCTAAGAGAAACTACTCTAATCCCTCTGTATAAAGTGAAACTATAATCAGTGGGCGTTTACGGGCAGTTAATCTCCCACTTAACTTCTTTGCTCCAGCCGAATATAGGGGGTGGAAGTTTTACTGCCCACAAATAGCGGGATAAAACAAAGTTGTACAATACGTAAGAAAAGAGCCTCACTATTAGCAGCAAGGCTCTTTTCTATCATCAATATGCTAGCCTTTTGAATAAAAACTAGTAATAAACTTCATATCACTATTTCTTATCCATTAGCAAGTAAGTAACCCATTTATTTTCAAATCGAATCTTTTCTTATTCTACAGAGAAGATGAAAGAATACACCGGTTGGTTCCCTGCATGTACTTCTACTTCTGCATCTTCAAAGTTCTCTTCTACAAACGCAACTAATTTAGCCACTTCTTCATCTGTTCCATCTTCACCTTGTAGAATCGTTACGATTTCAGAATCCTCATCAATTAGCGCTTCTAGTAATTGCTTTGCAGCTCCTACTTTCTCAGCATTTGTAGATACAATTTTCCCATCTGCAATACACATGAAATCATCTTTTTGAATCGCTACACCGTCAATTTCCGTATCACGAACAGCATACGTAATCTGACCTGTTTTCACATGAGTTAAAGCTTCTTTCATGTTTTCTTCATTCTCTTCTAGCGTTCCAACTGGATTAAATGCTAACATTGCAGCCATACCTTGAGGAACTGTTTTTGAACGAATAACAATAACTTCTTGTTCTACAACTGACGCTGCTTGTTCTGCTGCCATCACGATATTCCCGTTATTTGGTAAGATGATGATTTTTTCAGCATTTGCCTCTTCAATCGCCTTCACAATATCCTCCGTACTCGGATTCATCGTTTGGCCACCTTCGATAACTTTCGTTGCACCAATGCTCTCAAATAGAGTTTTAATACCCGATCCCATAGCTACAGTTACAATACCATACGGTTGTTTCTCTATTGGCTGATTCGTTTGTTCAGGTACCATGGTAGGTTCATCTAATAAAGCAGTATGCTGTTCACGCATATTTTCTACTTTAATCTTAATTAGACTACCGTAACGTTGTCCATAGTTCATAGGATCTCCAGGATGTTCCGCATGAATATGAACCTTTACAACCTCATCATCCGATACAACAAGTAGTGAATCTCCGTACACACTAATATCTTCACGGAATTTTTGTTCAGAGAAATTATGTTCCTTCATTTTTCCAGGCTCTAATTTCACCATGAATTCCGTACAATATCCATACTTAATATCTTCTGTACTCAATTGGCTTTGTACACTACGGTGATGTTCTGCACGTACCATGTCATTCATAGATGGTTGGGCAGGCATATTAGAAGAAATCGTTTCTCCTTTTAAGTCAGCTAAAAATCCTTCATATACAACAACAAGACCTTTACCACCGCTATCTACAACGCCAACTTGTTTTAATACAGGTAATAAATCTGGCGTACGATTTAACGATGCGTTTGCTTCTTTTACAACGTCTTCCATAAACAAAACAAAGTCGCGCTGTTTTTTCGCAACTGTCACTGCATATTTACCCGTTTCTCTTGCAACCGTTAAAATCGTTCCTTCAATTGGTTTCATAACCGCTTTGTAAGCTGCCTCTACTCCTGCTTCTAAAGCTGCAGCAAAATCAACTGTCGTTAATTCTTCTTTTTGTTCAATGGATTTAGAGAAACCACGGAATAACTGAGATAAAATAACCCCAGAGTTACCACGAGCTCCCATTAATAATCCTTTGGCTAAACTTACACCGACTTTACCAGCATGCTGTGAAGGATTTGCTTTCACTTCACGTGCGCCTGAAGTCATTGATAAGTTCATGTTTGTACCGGTATCGCCATCTGGAACTGGGAATACGTTTAATGCATCAACAAGCTGAACATTATTTGTTAAATTATTGGCTCCTTGAATGATCATTTGTGATAAACGTTTTCCATCAATTTTTTGAATTGACACAGATTTTCCTCCTTAATGCACATTACAAGTTTATTACTTTAACTCCTTGTACGTAGATGTTTACAGAATCTACTGCTAGTCCTACAGTTTGATCTAATGTATATTTCACTTTAGTCTGCACGTTATGTGCTACTTCTGAAATTTTCGTACCATAGCTCACAATAATATACATATCAATATGTACTTCATCTTCATTTTTACGAACAATAACGCCTCTAGTGAAGTTTTCTTTTCGTAAAATCTCTGTTAATCCATCTTTTAACTGATTTTTTGATGCCATACCTACGATACCGTAGCAATCTACTGCGGCACCTCCAGCAATTGTTGCAATTACATCTGTACTAATATCAATTTGACCGTACTTCGTTTTAATTTCAATTGACATCTCGTTTCCCCCTTCATAAATGGTGAAAGTGAGCTAGACTACTTTAGTTACTATCATATAATCTTTTTAAAGAAAATTCCATCGTTCTTTCTTTTTCACTCTCATATTTTATGTTTTAAATTACATTTTTTTATGATGAGCAAAATAGTCCATTGTTATTATACAACATGTACCACTATAATATGTCAAGCAATTTTTCTTGATTTCACCTTTTCTTCATTGACATATAGTGTCAAGTATTTTTTCTTGATTTCTTTTTCCTACGGTGTTGCATTCTCTTTTTAGTTGTGTTAAATTATAGTAGTGTTTTTAGCATCGCATAAAAGACTAATATTGAAAAATTACGTATGTTACGGTAGTTAAGGGAGGGAAATATAAATGGCTCGTGTTTGTGCTATCACTGGAAGAAAAGCTCGTTCTGGTAACTCTCGTTCTCACGCAATGAACGCTACAAAACGTAAATGGGGCGCTAACCTTCAAAAAGTTCGCGTACGCATCGACGGAAAAGTTCAACGTGTTTACGTTTCTGCTAGAGCATTAAAATCTGGCAAAATCGAACGTGTTTAATAATAAAAAAAAGAGCCGCTAGGCTCTTTTTTTATTATACCATTGGAAAAAGCACCGGTAATAGGTGCTTTTTTTAGTCTTTTTTGAAGGTATTTAACATCGCACGAACAATTCCACCAAGAAATTTAGGTAACTTAATTGTATAAAATCTCATGGTTTCCCTCCTAATCCCCATTACTCCACTTGTTCACTATATGATGCAAGGAGCAAAATTGTTTCTTCAATCAGTGCTTCTTATCATCATTAATATGCCAGAAGTGAATGAAAAAGTACCTTTTTCCTCAACGAGTTCATTACTAATACAAAGTGTCGATCCCCACTCTATTGTTTTATTAATAAGGGGATACTTAAAACCGTGAAGTGTAATACCTTCTACCCTTTCAGTAACTGGTACAAATGATACGTATGGAAAATGTTCGTTTCCTTCAATTATATACATACCAAACTTTTTCACCATTATTTCATTTTTATTGTCCACAATACACATTTCTATATTTACTTCTAATCCCTTTAAAAGCATCTGAATATTTGCTAAACCATGATCAAGTCTTCCACCAGTAGCACCAAAAATACGAATTAATTTTGGTTTCTGTTCTAAAGCCCAGCTAATTGCAATTTCTAAATCTGTTTGATCTTTTTCTCGCGGGACGATATGTAATTCATTTGTTTGTTGCCTCATCCATGCTAATTCCTCATCAGTAACTGAATCATAATCCCCAAACGCAACAGCCGGAGTGATTCCTCTTTTCAACAAACGGTACACTCCTCTATCAACGGCCGCCCAAACTACTTCTTCATTTTCATACCGCGAAAAATCTGCGCAGTATTCTGCAGGTCCTCCCGCTAAAATATGAATAATCATTTTTCCTTCCCCTTCTATTGTAAAAAGGCAATCTGCCATTCGGTAGATTGCCTTTCTCCTTATTTGCCACTCTAACATGTATAAATAGTGAAGTCTTAATGAACTAGAAGCTTCACTAGGATAAAGGTTCGTTCATTCTTTATCCGCGAATTACACGAATTGCTTCACCGCGGTCTTTTTGATTGTATACTGCTGATCCCGCTACAAGAACATTCGCTCCTGCTTCAATACAAAGTCTTGCCGTTTCAGCGTTGACACCACCATCAACTTCAATTTCCACTTCTAGATTTCGCTCTTTAACCATTTCTGCAATTTGTTTGATTTTCGGTAATACAGAATGAATAAACTTCTGCCCGCCAAATCCAGGATTTACTGTCATAAGTAATACCATGTCTATATCTTCTAATACATGCTCAATCGTTGAAACTGGAGTATGCGGATTTAATACAACCCCTGCTTTAATGTCATGAGATTTAATTAACTGAATTGTACGATGTAAATGAGGACACGCTTCTACATGAACAGTAATAATATCCGCTCCCGCTTTTGCGAAAGTTGGGATATAGTTATCAGGATTTTCAATCATTAAATGTACATCTAACGGTAATGATGTAATCGGACGGATTGCTTCTACAATTAATGGTCCAATCGTAATATTTGGTACGAAATGCCCATCCATTACATCGACGTGAATGTAGTCAGCTCCGCCTTTTTCTACATCTTTAATCTCTTCCCCTAATCTTGAAAAATCTGCTGATAAAATCGATGGTGCAATTTTAATCATGACTAATACCTCGGCTTTCTCTCTCTAATTTCTTCTACGAATTGTTTGTAATTCTTATAACGATATTCGGTAATCTTTCCTTCTTCAACCGCAGCTTTCACCGCACATTTCGGTTCAGCAAGGTGTGTACACCCTCTAAATTTACAGTATTGGCTCGCTTCTTTCAACTCTGGAAAACAATATGTAAGATCTTCTACCTCTATATCTATGAAATCAAGCGAACTAAAACCAGGTGTATCCGCAACAAGTCCGCTTCCAACTGTAATTAATTCTACGTGTCTTGTCGTATGCTTTCCACGTCCTAAATGTGAAGAAATATCATTAGTTTTCAATTCTAAATCTGGACGTAATACGTTTAGCATTGAAGATTTCCCAACACCAGATTGGCCTGCAACGACGGAAATACAACCTTCTAAGAATGGTTTCAGAATATCAATACTTTCCGATGTATTTATAGAAGTAAACAACACATCATAACCCATTTCACGATAATCATTTGCATAAGATTCAACAGTTTCTCTCATTTTTTCATCTACTAAATCCATCTTACTAATACAAATAATCGGTTTAATGTTATGATATTCAATTAATACTAAAAATCGATCTAACAGTCCTGGATTAAAATCTGGTTCTACCGCAGAGAAAACAAGAATAGCTTGATCAACATTAGCAATAGGAGGTCTAACAAGTTCATTTTTCCGATCAAATACTTCTAACACATAACCTTCATTCGGATTATCCGCTTGAAAAACAACTTGGTCTCCTACAAGTGGCGTAATTTTATTCTTTCTAAATACACCACGCCCACGACATTGTGTAATCCCTTCCTCATTCTGCACATAATAAAACCCACTTAGAGCTTTTACAATTTTTCCTTCTGGCATATAATTCTCCTTTATTTTGTATAAAATGAAACTGCAATTAAATATGAATAGACTAGCGTTCTTTAAACAATTAGTTCAAAGCCCACCAAATATATATCCAGGTTCATATATTTAATCTACCATCAAATTTGAAATATTATTTACAACAGTATCACTTTTACAGCTTTTTGAATCATATATTTTTGCCTGTTATACAGTCCACGATGTAGACAGCATAACAGGCAAGAGTAATAAATTCCATCTTCTATATAAGGACGATGGAATTCACTATTATTGAGCTGGATATGGTACTTCCTTGTCCATAATCGTTACTCCATCTCGGACAATTTTATAGTGTCCCTTTGCACCTTCTTGAATTACAAATTCTAAAGAAATAATCGCTGACTCAGTAATTGTTCTCGTTTCAACTGGTTTATCCATTTTTTGCTGCATATCTTCTTTATAAATTTCTATTGTTTGCGGCTTTTTCTCACCTGTTGCAGAAGCCTCATATGGGATAGAAATGTTATCCACTTTTACCGTTTTCGTCACTTTAGGCTTCGGACCATCGGAGATAACAATCGATACTTTATCTCCTTCTTTTAAAGGTGTCCCAGGCTTTGGTAACTGTGAAATAACAAGACCTTTATCAACCGTATCTGAATACTCTCTTTTTATATCAGAAACAAGCTTTCTTTCATTTAAATAACCTTTTACACTATTTTCAGTCCATCCTGAAAAATCACCTGGTCTTATTTGATAAGGTCCTTTACTTACCCAAATTTTCAGTTCTTGTTCTGTCTCTATAACCATTTGATCAGGCGTTGGTATTTGCTCTACAATTTCACCTTTCGGCTTATCATTTTCAATATAATTTATTGTAACTTGTTTATATTCTTCTTCTAACTCAGCTCTTATACTCTCGAAATCTTTTCCTGTCAAATCACGCATCTTACTTTTCTTTTTCCCACCTGATTGATAGATAGTAATTTTAGAGTTTTCTTTCACTACTCTTCCTGCTATAGGATCTGTTTTTATCACTTTTCCGGCTTCAACATCATCTGTATATACAAGATTAGGTTCAGTAACTTCAAAACCTTTTTCAACTAATGTATTTACAGCTGTCGTATATTTCATACCAGCCACATCAGGAACCTTCACATCTTTCGGAATAAAGAAGCCTGGAATAACAGTAAGTGCTAATGTTATCCCTATCGCTAAAAGTAAAAATGTTGTAATTAAAACTTTCAGCCATTTATTATTTCGCTTTTTCTTCTTACCTGATTTGGTCTCTTCTTTTCTTACTTGTTCATCCACTTTACTTCCTTTTAATACAATCGTTTCATCACTTACATTTTGAAATAGTTGTTCTTGTTGAATAATTGGAATCGCTTTCGTTGCTTCCATATCTTCTGGTATGTAAAATGGTTGTTCATTTATTCGTTCTGGGTATAGTGCTGTTTCAATATCTCGTTTCATCGCGTTAGCAGATTGATATCGATGGAACGGATCTTTCGCAGTTGCCTTTAATATAATATTTTCAACACTTTGTGGAATATTGTCATTCCATCTTTTTGGAGATGGCATTTCATTTTGTAAATGTTTTAACGCAATTGCAACAGCAGATTCACCAGAAAACGGTTGTCTTCCTGTTAACAATTCAAACATAACAATCCCAAGTGAATAAATATCTGATTGTTTATTCGCTATACCGCCGCGCGCTTGTTCTGGTGATAAATAATGCACCGAACCGAGCACCGAATTTGTATGTGTAATTGTTGCTGCACTTGTAGCTGTCGCAATTCCAAAGTCTGTTACTTTGACCACTCCGTCATCTCGAATCAAAATATTGTGCGGTTTAATATCACGATGTACAATCTCAAAATGATGGGCGTGTGCCATAGCGGACGTTAACTGCTCCATTATATCAAGAGCCTCTCCTATCGGTAACATCCCTCGATCAATTATGTATTGCTTCAATGTTCGTCCAGGTACATATTCCATTACAAGATAATATATATCATCCTCTTCCCCAACATCATACATATTCACAATATTTGGATGCGACAACGTTGTAACAGATTGCGCTTCTCGATGGAAACGTTTAATAAACTCTTCATTATTTGAATAGTCGAGTCTTAATATTTTTACCGCTACATCTCGGCCGAGTATATCATCATGAGCTAAATATACATTGGCCATTCCTCCACCGCCAATCATTTTCAGCAGCTTATAACGGTCATTTAAGCGTTTTCCAATCAGCACGTTGCACTTCACCTACTTTCGTTTGTCGAATCCGTATAATCAATAATAACGAGGGTAATATTATCTTCTCCACCACGATCATTTGCTAATTGAATGAGATGCTCTCCCTTCGCCTCGAGCTGTTCATTCAATTGTAAAATTTGTTGCATATCAGCAATAGAAACTTTGTTAGACAATCCATCCGAGCAAAGAAGTAATTGATCATCTTCTTCAAGCACCAATGTTTTAACATCTAATCCAACTGTTTCTTCATTTCCTAATGCTCTTAACAAAACATTCTTTTTCGGGTGATATTCTGCATCTTCCTTTGAAATTTCGCCATGTCTTACAAGTTCATTTACAAGCGAATGATCTTCCGTTACAAGCGTCATTTTCCCCTCTGATACCATATAACAACGACTATCTCCTATATGACCTATCGTCACAAAATTCGATGTACAAATGGCTATTATAAGTGTTGTTCCCATGCCATTACATTCTGCATGCTGCTGAGAGTAAGCATATATGCGCTCATTAATAATTCCAACGTTAGTATGTAACCACTTTTCTACCTTTTTAGGCTCATTCATATTATGCGTTTGCTTCCAATAATCATGGAATAATTGAATAGCCATCGAGCTAGCTACATCGCCAGCTCGATGACCTCCCATTCCATCTGCTACTACCGCTAAAATATTTCCATCTAAATTGCGAAAAACTCCTGCACTATCTTCATTATGTTGACGAACTTTTCCTTTATCCGATAGAAACACGGCTTTCATCTAGTCACCTCGTCTCTTCTTTGCGCTCCTTTGCACGCAACTGACCGCAGGCTGCATCAATATCATGACCTTGTTCACGGCGAATGGTTACATTCACTCCACGATCTTTTAGCGTCTTTTCAAATAAGAAAATTTGCTCTCGTGGCGTACGTACATAATCACGTTCTGGCACGTAGTTTACCGGAATTAAGTTTACATGACATTTTACACCTTTTAAGAGCGCAGCAAGTTCTTCAGCGTGCTCAACTTGGTCATTTTCTCCTCCAAATAAGCCATATTCAAATGTAATACGACGCCCTGTTCTATTTACATAGTATTTAACAGCTTCCATTAAATCAGGTAGCTTATAAGCACGGTTGATCGGCATTAATTTTGAACGTATCTCTGTATTTGCAGCATGCAATGAAATCGCAAAATTAATTTGCATATCTTCTTCAGCAAACTTATAAATTTTTGGAACAATTCCACTTGTTGAAACTGTCATATGTCTTGCACCAATGTGAATTCCTTTTTCATGATTTACAATGCGTAAGAATGACATTAAGTTATCATAATTATCAAATGGCTCTCCAATTCCCATAACAACAAGAGAACTTACACGTTCTTCTGTTTCATCAAGCGCACGCTGAACTTCTACTACTTGCGCTACAATTTCTCCAGCCTCTAAGTTTCGTTTTAACCCACCAAGTGTAGAAGCACAGAACGTACAGCCAATGCGGCAACCCACCTGTGTTGTTACACAAATGGAATTTCCATATTCATGTCGCATTAGTACAGTTTCAATAGAGTATCCATCGTATAACTGGAATAGGAATTTAATCGTTCCATCCGAAGACGTTTGTTTTACTAAAGTGTTTAAAGTAGTAATATCAAAGGAATTCGACAATTTATCGCGCAATCCTTTAGCAAGGTTTGACATATCCTCATAATTTTTTACACGTTTTTTATATAGCCAATCAAAAATTTGTCCTGCACGGAACTTAGGTTCTCCTTGTTCCTTTAACCAATCTTGCATTTCATGAAGTTGTAAAGAATAAATTGATGGTTTCTTTGTTTCTAGATTTTTCTTTTGTTTTTTTACAGTCGTTTCCATGATGCTACACCTTCTTTCTTAAACAAGCAATATAAAAGCCATCTGTTGCAAAATAATGCGGTAAAATTCGTACTTGACCTTCATCAATATACGGATTTAACTTTTCTGGCATGCGATCTTTTATCGTAGTATCCCATTCAAATTCAGGATGCTCTTGTAAAAATTGCTTTATTACTTGTTCATTTTCTATTTTTTCAATTGTGCACGTACTATAAACAAGGCGACCACCTTGTTTTAACAATGGTGCTATTTTTTCTAGTATCGCAAGTTGAATCGTTGATAACCTTTCACTATCGCCCTTATCTTTACCTAACTTAATATCAGGTTTACGTCTAATAACACCAAATCCAGAACATGGTGCATCTACTAATATTTTGTCAAAAGATTCATTTGCAAAATGCTCTTGAACTTTTCTAGCATCTAAAGCCATCGTTTCTACATTTTCTAAACCAAGTCTCTTCGCCTGTTGTTCAATTAAACGTACTTTATGTGCGTGTAAATCAAGCGACATTACCTTACCAGTTCCGTCCAAACGCTCTGCAATATGAGTTGTTTTTCCGCCAGGAGCAGCACAACTATCTAGAACTGTATCTCCTTTATTCGGTTCTAAAGCACGTGCTACAAGCATTGAGCTTTCATCTTGAATAGAAAGGAAACCTTTTTTGAACGCTTCTGTATGTGCGACATTTCCTCTTTCAATTTGAATTGCATCCTCTGACAATTCACCACGTTTTGCTTCTATACCCTCATCAGCTAATAACGCAACCGCTTCTTCTACCGTTACTTTATCAACATTTACACGTGCTGTTGGTACAGGTGGCAACATATTTACTTCACACATTTTCTCTGCTGTCTCTAAACCATATTCGGATGCCCATTCTTGTACAAGCCACATTGGATGACTCGTTGCAATCGCAAGACGTTCTACTGGATTTTCGATTTCTTCTAACGAAGGTACACCTTCTCGCTGAATTGAACGCAATACTCCGTTCACCATGCCTGAAATCCCTTTATGCCCACGACGCTTTGCAATCTCAACTGCTTCATGAATAGCCGCTCTTTCTGGAACTCGGTCTAAATATAGCATTTGATATAGAGATAGGCGAAGCAACACTCTTACCCACGCTTCAACCTTTTTTCTTAAAAATGGTTGTAAATAATAATCTAGTGTGTCACGACGTTGAATTGTTCCATATACCATTTCAGTTAATAAACCAATATCTTTTCTGTCAATTGTATTTTTTTCAATCAAATTATTTAAAAGTAAGTTGCTATATGCACCACTTTTTTCTACTTGAATTAAGCCATCCAGAGCTAACTCACGAACATTTTGTCTCATGCATTTTCTCCTAACTTCGTACCAATTTCAGGTTTTGTTCCACGTAAAAATTGTGAACAACTCATACGCTTTTTACCAGATGGTTGCAATTCAGTGATTTTAACGCCTGTCTCGTTCCCTGTTGCAACAACAAATCCATCTTCTTCAAGAGCTACTATTGTACCTGGTTCAGCTTTCTCTGTAATAGAGACCTTCTCTCCCCACCATACTTTAATAACTTGTCCTGCCAAAGTCGTATAAGCAACTGGCCATGGATTCAATCCGCGAATGTGATTGTATACTTCTTCACCTGTTTTTGTCCAATCAATTATCTCTTGCTCACGTTTTATATTATATGCAAACGTCACTTCAGCTTCACTTTGTTTAATTGGTTCTAGTTTACCCTGAATTAGTAAAGGAACCGTTTTAGATAACAGGTGTGCTCCTGCTTCGCTTAACTTATCAAATAATGACCCTGTTGTTTCACGCTCTTCAATTTCTACTTCTACTTGCGTTAATATATCGCCCGCATCTAATTTTTCTACCATATACATAATTGTAATACCTGTTTTCTCTTTACCTTCCATGATCGCATAATGAATTGGTGCACCACCGCGAAGTTCTGGAAGTAATGATGCGTGGACATTAATACATCCATACTTTGGCGCTTCTAAAATTTCATTCGGTACGATTTGTCCAAATGCTGCTGTTACAATTAAGTCTGGCTCTAGTGCTAATACTTTTTCATATTCGTCTTTTTCACGAATTTTTAACGGCTGTACTACTGGAATACCATGTTTCTCCGCTTCTACTTTAACAGGAGTAGGTGTTAAAACCTTTTTTCTACCAACTGGACGATCAGGTTGCGTTACAACACCAACTACGTCATATCCGTCCTCGATAAGACGACGAAGCACCGGCACAGAAAAGTCCGGTGTCCCCATAAATACTACTTTCATCATTCAAAAACCGCTCCTTTTAAACCTATTCTAATTCGCCTGCTTCATAATACCTTTTCACTTTAGATGTAAATAAAACACCGTGTAAATGATCGATTTCATGCTGAATTGCACGCGCTAAGAAGTCATCCGCTTCTAATAAAAATATTTTACCGCGACGATTTTGTGCACGTACTTTAATGTAATCTGCACGCTCCACTTCACCATAAAGTCCCGGAAAGCTTAAGCAGCCTTCGGGACCTACTTGTTCACCACGTTTTTCTAAAATAACAGGATTAATTAATTCAATTTTACCCGTATCATCACCTATATCAACAACAGCAACTTGTAAGCTTACACCCACTTGTGGCGCAGCTAAACCAACTCCGTCTGCAATTAACATTGTTTCATGCATATCTTTTAACAATTTCACTAACTTTTTATCAAAGTTAATTACTCTTTCGCATGGTGTTTCTAACACTTCATTTGGATGCTTTACAATTTCTAAAACTGCCATATTTCCCTCCGCTACATTAACATTGTTGGATTAAAATCAATTGAGATTTGTAGCTCTTTTTGCATTTCTGCTTGATAATGTTCATTTACCATTTTGAGCACGTTCTTTAAGTTTGGTTCCCGTTTGTATTTTATCATGCATTGGTAACGATATCTATCTTTTATCCTTGGAATTGCTGAAGCAACCGGCCCTAACACCATCGTTTGCCTTGAACAATGCGTTCGTAAATGACCGACAATTTTTTCCGTCACTTGGACTGCCTTTAATAACTCCGGATGAGATACAGTTACAAGTACAACGTAGTAATATGGCGGATATTGTCTCATTTGCCTCATTTGCATTTCGTGCTCATAAAATACATCATATTGTTGATTCTTTGCTAATTCTACACTGTAATGTTCCGGCGTATACGTTTGAATTACAACTTCACCTGGCAATTCATGTCTTCCTGCACGTCCACTCACTTGTGTCAATAGCTGATACGTCTTTTCACTCGCCCGAAAATCAGGTAGATGAAGCATCGTATCCGCCGTTAAAACGCCAACAAGCGTCACCTTCGGAAAATCAAGCCCTTTTGCAATCATTTGTGTTCCAAGTAATATATCTGCTTTCTCTTCACCAAACGCCTTTAATAATTTTTCATGCATTCCTTTACGGCTTGTTGTATCCACATCCATTCGAATGACCCGCGCCTCAGGGAATAGTTTTGTGATTTCTTCTTCAACCTTTTGCGTCCCTGTACCAAAGAAACGAATATACGTACTATTACAAGCAGGACACTCCGTTGGCATATTTTCCTCATGACTACAATAATGACACTTTAAACGATGGTTCATTTTGTGATATGTCAACGAAATATCACAATGCGGACATTGTACGACATACCCACAATCACGACACATCACAAACGTAGAATGACCCCTTCTATTTAAAAAGAGAACCATTTGTTCTTTTTTTTCTAATCGATCTGCTATTTTTTCATGCAGTGCCTTTGAAAACATTGAGCGATTTCCATCACGAAGCTCTTCACGCATATCAACAATTTCTACAGTCGGCAAAGCTTGTTTGTTCATACGTTTTTCCATTGTAAGCAACCCATAGACACCTTTTTTCGCTCTAGCAAACGATTCAAGTGTCGGCGTTGCACTTCCGAGAACGATTGGACACTTATGGTATTGTCCTCTCCACACTGCTACATCTCTTGCATGATACTTTGGGTTATCCTCTTGCTTATAACTTGATTCATGCTCTTCATCAATAATAATGATTCCTAAATTTTCGAATGGAGCAAAAATAGCTGAACGCGCACCAACTACAACTTTCACTTCTTTTCTTAATATCTTTCGCCATTCATCATATTTCTCGCCAACAGAAAGCGCACTGTGAAGAACTGCAACTTGCGAACCGAACCTACCTTTAAAGCGATCTACCATCTGGGGCGTTAGCGCAATTTCAGGAACAAGCACAATTGCTTCTTTTCCTTTCTCGAGCACCGCTGCTATAGATTGTAAATACACTTCAGTCTTACCACTTCCTGTAACACCATATAGTAAAAATGGATTGTAAGTTTCATTTGTAATTGATGACAAAATCGGTGTAATTACTTGTTTTTGTTCCTCAGTAAGCGGAAATGGTTTCGTTTGTTCAAAATCATCATCGTCATACGGACTCCGGTATACCTCTACATACTTTTCTGAGATTAGACCCTTTTTAACAAGTGCTTTTATTGGAGCATCTGTTATTTGTAATTCTTCTGTTAAATTTTTTAACGGTACACTTTTGTAGTTTTCTACAAAATAATAGAGTACATCTTGTTGTTTTTTACTTTTCAGTTCAAATGCTGCTAATTCCAATTTATCTGCCGGCAACTCCGGTTGAACTACTCTTTGTTTCTTCTTCTGCACTTTATCCTTTACTTGATAAACCAATTCAGTCGTACCATTTTTAATTTCTTGTTGAATAGTGCGATATAGGTGCGGCTGTGCTTCGATAACTTCCCAATCTATCGTTTCCTTCCCTTGAAATAAAGAAAGAATTTCTGGTGCTACTTCTTCTCGGTTACGAAGTTGCAGACGCTTTTTATATGTTGCTTTAATCGCCGTCGGAAGCATCACCTGAAAAGCTGAAATCATATAACATAACGTTTCACTTGTAAGCCAATACCCAAGTTTTAATAATTCATCATTTAAAACCGGAGTGACATCTAATATTTCATACAACGCTTTTAACTTTTTACTTTCTAGTTCAACCGAATCCTTTATGCCAATAATAAAACCTTGCAATTTCCTCGGACCGAATGGGACTACTACACGCATTCCTGTTTGCACGATATCTTCCCATTTTTTAGGGATAATATAATCAAACGGTCGATCTGTTTGACGTGCAGGTACATCAACAATTACACTTGCAAACTTCATACATAATCATCTTCTAACATCATTTCTATTTGCTTTAATATTTCACGAGCCACTTCTTTCTTCGTTAAAAGTGGCAGCTCAATGATTTCTCCATCTTTTCTATACATTGTCACAATATTTGTATCCGTACCAAACCCAGCTCCTTGCGCTTTCACGTCATTCGCAACAATCATATTTGCATTTTTCTCATGTAATTTTCTCGTTGCGTATTCCTCTATGTTTGTCGTTTCAGCTGCGAAACCGATAAGTAACTGTCGGTCCTTCTTCTCACCTAACGTTTTTAAAATATCCACTGTTCTTTCTAATTCAATTACAGCATCGCCATTTTTCTTTTTCATTTTATTATCATGAACATATTTCGGACGGTAATCTGCAACGGCTGCTGTTTTGATGACAACATCCACACTCTGATAATGCTGAAGGACTGCCTCTAACATATCTTGTGCAGATTCCACTTGTATTGTTGTGACATGTAATGGTGACTCTAATGCTGTCGGTCCTGACACAAGTATGACATCAGCACCTAAGCCTGCTGCAACTTCTGCGATCGCATACCCCATCTTTCCAGAAGAAAAATTCGTCATAAAACGAACCGGATCAATCTTTTCACGTGTCGGTCCAGCTGTTATTAATATTCGTTTTCCTTGCAATGGTTGTTGTTCCGAGAAAGCCTCTTCTAATCGTCCAATAATTGCTTCAGGTTCTTCCAGTCTTCCTTTTGCTACATAACCACATGCTAAAAAACCTTCCCCAGGCTCAATAAATGTATATCCTAATGTTTTTAACGTCATCATGTTTTTTTGAACAATTTTATTTTCATACATATGCACATTCATAGCAGGTGCAATCCACACTGGAGCTGTAGTAGCTAACAAAGTAGTTGTAATCATATCATCAGCAATACCGCCAGCTAACTTTCCAATGCAATTAGCTGTAGCAGGTGCAACAAGTACAACATCTGCCCAATCCGCTAAATCAATATGAGCAATAACAGCGGAGTCTCTCTCATCAAACGTATCCGTATATACATCATGGCGAGAAAGTGCTTGAAATGTAAGAGGCGTAACAAACTTCATTGCCGACTCACTCATCATTACTTTTACAAGAGCGCCAGCTTGTGTCAATTTACTTGTTAACGCAGCCGCTTTAAAAACTGCAATGCCTCCTGTTACACATAGAAGTATCTTTTTCCCTTTTAGCATATGACTCGTCCTCTTTCTTTTTCAAACTTATTCTACTGAAATAGAATTTCCAGCTCGTCAGTACCAGTATTTCGTTCCGTCTTTTTCGATTCCTTTTCATCCCTATCGTAAAAAAATAACAACCTACTTGTAAATAGGTTGTTACCGTTACATAGAAAATTATAAAGTCTATGTTTTAATTTGTCGAAAAGAATGTCTTAATCAATTATTGTGTCATCGCTTGGTACATATTTTAATACTTCTAAATCGATTTCTTCTAATGCTTTACCTACACATTTATAAGAAACAGGCTTTTCAATAACACAATTGTCAGCAATTTGCATTTCACGTGCACGCTTTGCAGCTACTGTTACAAGTGTATATTTAGAATCGATTTTTGTTAATAATGAGTCAATTGATGGATTTAACATAATTATAGACCCTCCGTCATTTCTTTATAGTATTTTGCCACTCTTTCGCGGCGGCAATGTTCACCAACCACAATTGCTTTAATTCGGTCGCAAGCTAATTCAACTTGATCGTTTTCTACAACATAGTCATAAGCGTCCATCATTTCGATTTCTTCTTTCGCTACAGTTAAACGATTTTCAATAACATCTTCAGTTTCTGTACCACGGCCGACAATTCGGTTCTTTAGTTCAGATAAACTTGGAGGTGCTAAGAAAATAAATACACCTGCTGGGAAGGCTTTCTTAACTTGAATTGCTCCTTGCACTTCAATTTCTAAGAACACATCTTTTCCTTCTTGTAACGTTTTTTCAACATAATCAATCGGTGTTCCGTAATAATTACCAACGAACTCAGCCCATTCAAGTAACTTTTCATTACGAATCATTTCTTCAAATTCTTCTCTCTCTTTAAAGAAATAATCCACACCATCTACTTCACCTTCACGCGGTTTACGTGTCGTTACTGAAATAGAGTACTGAAAACGTGTGTCTTCATGGCTAAACAGCTCTTTTCGAACCGTTCCTTTCCCGACACCAGAAGGTCCCGAAAGAACGATGAGCAATCCTCTTCTACTTCTCATAAATATGTAAAACCTACCCTTCCTCACTTAAATCTTCTTTATTATTCAAACGATGTGCAATCGTCTCTGGCTGAATTGGACTTAATACTACATGCCCATCATCCATAACAATAACCGCCCTTGTTTTTCTCCCATACGTAGCATCAAGCAAAGCATTATGTTCACGCGCTTCCTGTACTGTCCGTTTAATAGGAGCTGACTCCGGACTTACAATAGCAATAATTCGATGAGCAGATACAATATTTCCGTATCCAATATTTAAAAACCGCATGGCCATAGTTTGCGCCTCCTAGTAAGTCTATCCGATTTCTCCACCACGTATAACTTTATATATTTTTTGAAAGCTACTCAATATTTTGTACTTGTTCACGAATTTTTTCAAGGTTATTTTTCATTTCTACGACATATTTTGAAATTGTTAAGTCATTTGCCTTAGAACCTATCGTATTAACTTCCCTATGCATCTCTTGCACGATGAAGTCCATTTTCCTTCCAACAGGCTCTGTAATTTGCAGTGCTTCACGAAATTGATCTAAATGACTTTGTAATCGAACTAATTCTTCGTGAATATCTGAACGCTCTGCAAATATTGCTACTTCTGTCAGCAATCGTTGTTCATCTAAATCTTGGTTATGTAATTCTTTTAAGCGATTTTCTAATCGTTCACGATATTTTTGTGTAACAATTGGTGCATGTGGAATAATTGCATTTACACAATTATGAATCTCTTGCAAACGATATGCTATATCTTTATGTAATCGTTCTCCTTCGCCATCTCTCATCGTTTTCAACATATGAGCAGCTTGACGAACAGCTTCATATAAACCGGTTTCAAATTGTTCATTTACATTTTCTATTTCTTCAACTGCCGTTACTTCTGGCATTCCCATTAGTTGCCCGAGTGTAATAGAATCTTGTAATTGAAATTTCCCTTTTATATCTTCCATAATGGATTGGTACTGCTTGAGAAGTTCCCAATTCACAGTTAGTTTTCTTTCAACAAGCCCTTCGCCTGTTATACTAATAGACACTTCAATACGTCCACGGCGAACTTGCTTTGCAATTATTTTACGAATCTTGTCTTCAAACGCCATCATTTGCTTCGGAAGCCGAATACTCATTTCTAAAAAACGATGGTTCACCGACTTCATTTCTACTGTTATTTGAAAAGTATCGTTTTCTACCTTCGATCTTCCAAATCCTGTCATACTACAAATCATCTTTATCACATCCAAGCCATGAAATAACTCAATGAAAAAGGCAATAGAGATGCGACTCTACTACCTTCTGTAAATTATATCATATTTTCATATCATTGACTATTTCAAGTTTAATCCCTTCTTATATAACAGCGGCTTTTTCTTTTCCCCCTTTTTTCTTGTTAATAAGGATCCTACTAATAAGAAGGTCGGAATAGATGATAATCCTCCAATTAACAACCAATCTCGTGCTTGTATCGGCATTGTGCTAAAAATCGGCTGTAATGGTGGATAATATATAACTACAAGCATTAACAGTAAAGAAATAATAACCGCCCCTACTAAATATATATTTCCAAACGGGTTGCGATGAAATATAGAATGTTCACTACGACAATCAAATACATGAATAAGCTGAGCCAGTACTAATGTTGCGAAGGCTACCGTTTGTGCATACTTCAATTCATTCGGATGCTGGTTAAATGCAATAATAAACGCTACTAATGTCACTGCTCCGATTAAAAAACCACGACTTATAATTTTCCACGCAAGCCCTCTAGCGAACACCCCTTCTTTCGGATGGCGTGGTGTTCTCTTCATCACATCTCCTTCAGCCTTATCCAAACCTAATGCCATCGCTGGTAAACCGTCAGTAACTAAGTTCACCCATAAAATTTGAATTGGAACCATCGGCAATGGCAGTGCAAGTAACATCGCAAATAACATAACTAAAATTTCACCAACGTTAGATGCTAACAAATACCGAATAAACTTCCGAATATTTTCATATATGTTTCTACCTTCTTTAATCGCCGATTTAATCGTAGCAAAGTTATCATCTAACAACACAAGTGAAGAAGCTTCTTTTGCAACATCTGTCCCTGTAATTCCCATCGCAATCCCTATATCAGCTGTTTTAATAGCTGGAGCATCGTTCACTCCATCACCTGTCATAGCTACTATATGTCCCTTATTTTGCAGCGCCTTAACGATTTTCAATTTATGCTCAGGAGACACACGAGCGAATACATACGTATCTTCTACAATATCTTCTAATGCCTCTACATCCATATTCGCAAGTTCTACACCTTCAACAACGCGTCCACCCGCCGGTAAAACCCCTAGCTGTTCCGCAATTGCCATTGCCGTCACTTTATGATCTCCCGTAATCATTACCGTTCTAATACCAGCTTCCTTACACTCTTTCACCGCTTGCGCCACTTCTAGTCTTGGCGGATCTATCATTCCTTGTATTCCAACAAGCATAAAATCCTGCTCGACTTCTCTTTCATGTTCAATTGAATCTGTAGCTTTTAACGGTTTAAATGCCACCGCAATCGTTCGTAAAGCTTGACTTCCTAAACTATGAATCGCTGCCTGCACTTCTTTTCGATACATTTCACTTAAAGGCTGCTGCTTATTTCCCCACAAAATTGTTTGACTCATCTGCAAAAGAACATCTGGTGCTCCTTTTGTAATAACAAATTTTTTACCTTCACGATCACGAACGATAACGCTCATCATTTTTCTAGTTGAATCAAAAGGAAATTCACGAATGACTTCAAACTTTCCTTTAAGAGCTTCACGTGATATTCCCGCCTTCATTGCAGCAGCAACGAGAGCTCCCTCTGTTGGATCTCCATCTAACACATACGTCTTTTTCTTTTGAATAACATTCGCATTATTACATAAACAGCCAAATGTAAGTAGTTGATACAGTGATTTCGTCTTAGTAGGGTCAATTACTTCTTCACCTTTCATAAACGAACCTGTTGGCTCATAGCCTTGACCTGTTACTTTCCACAATTCTCCGCCTGACCACATATGTGTTACCATCATTTTATTTTGTGTCATTGTTCCTGTTTTATCTGAGCAAATAACAGAAGCACAGCCTAACGTTTCTACAGCTGGCAACTTTCGCACAATTGCCTTCTTTTTAATCATACGCTGTACACCAAGTGATAGCGCAACCGTAACGATAGCTGGCAATCCTTCTGGAATAGCTGCAACAGCAAGCGAAACCCCAGCCAAAAACATGTGATACACTTCATTCCCTTGATATACACCAGCTAGTACAACAAGAGCCGTCAAAATAAGAGCAACAATAATTAAAATTTTTCCAAGCTGTTCTAATCTTCTTTGTAATGGCGTTTCCATTTGCTCAGCATTTTGCAACATATTTGCAATTTGCCCCATAGCTGTATTCATTCCAGTTGCTACGACTACCCCTGTTCCAGCACCTCTCGTTATCATCGTCCCCATAAATGCCATGTTTTTTTGATCACCAATTGAAACATCTTGACCTTGTAACGCATCTACCTTCTTTTGTACAGGCAATGACTCTCCTGTAAGAGCCGATTCTTCAATATATAAACTTGAAGATTCCACAAGGCGAACATCCGCGCCAATACGGTCACCACTAGAAAATTTAATAATATCACCCAGTACAAGCGCTTTTGACGGTGCTTTTATCCACTTCCCATTTCTTAGTACAGTAACTTGAGGAGCTGCCAATTCTTTTAAAGCTTCCAACGATTTTTCAGCTTTCCTCTCTTGGAAGAAACCGAGGACACCATTAATAATAACAATTGCAACAATTGCAATCGAATCAATATACTCTCCTAAAAAAGCTGAAATAATTGTAGCACCAAATAAAACAAGTACCATAAAATCTTTAAATTGCGCTAAAAACACCATAAGCGCAGAAGGCCGCTTTGCTTCTTGCAATTCATTTGTGCCAAATTTCTTTAATCGGCCCTCTGCTTCTTGCTCTGTAAGACCTACCTCCACATTCGTATTCGTTCTTTCCTCCACTTCATGTGCTCGCATTTCATACCAGTTCATCCTGCCATCGACCTCCTGATTCCAGACATACTCTAATGAAAGCTTATTCAGCCTCGTCCAAAAAAATGCTATAATTAACTTTTAGTTAGAAAGGAGTGTTCATTCATGGCATTCGATGGATTATTTACAAGAGCAATTACACATGAAATTGCAAATTCTCTTCAAACAGGAAGAATTTCAAAAATATATCAACCCTCAAAATATGAAGTTTTATTACATATTCGAGCAAACGGAAAAAACCAAAAACTAATTCTTTCATCTCACCCTACATATGCGCGTATGCACTTAACAAATCAAAACTACAATTCACCAGCGCTACCGCCGATGTTTTGTATGCTTCTTCGCAAACATTTAGAAGGTGGATTTATTGAAAAAATTGAACAAATTGACTTAGAACGTATTATTCAAATTACAGTCCGCAGTCGCAATGAAATCGGTGACGAATCAGTAAAAACATTAGTAATCGAAATAATGGGACGACACAGTAATATTATCTTAGTAGATACGAAAACAAATGTTATTTTAGATAGCTTAAAACACGTTTCTTTAGCGGTAAACCGACATCGTACTGTATATGCTGGAGCTGAATATGTTGCCCCACCGGCACAACATAAAGTTAATCCGCTTCTTATCGAAACAGAAGATGATTTTATTAAACCGCTAGACTTTTTATCTGGCAACATGGACAAACAACTTGTCGGAGCATTCATGGGAATTTCCCCATTATTTGCAAAAGAAGTTGTAAAAAAAGCAGGTATGGCAAATGAAAAAGCATTATCTGAAGCTTTCTTCAGCTTGCAAAAACCTTTGCTAACACATCAGTACGTGCCAGCAATGATAACAGCAAATGGAAAAGAGTTCTTTTACCTATTCCCTCTTTCTCACTTACAAGGAAACGAAAAAACATTTTCATCTGTTAGTGAATTATTAGATCGTTTCTTCTTTGGTAAAGCAGAGCGCGATCGTGTAAAACAACAAGCTCACGATTTAGAACGCTTTATGCAAAATGAAAAAACAAAAAATGAAAAGAAGCTAATTAAACTAGAAAAAACATTACAAGATGCCGGAAAAGCAGATAAATATCAACTATTTGGAGAGCTACTTACAGCCAATATGTACGCTTTGAAAAAAGGTGATAAAGAGATAGAAGTCGTTAACTATTACGACGAAAATGGTGGGACTGTAAAAATCACATTAAATCCTTTAAAAACACCATCTGAAAATGCACAACGCTATTTCCAAAAGTACCAAAAAGCGAAAAATTCAGTTGCTATT
Organism: Bacillus sp. FSL E2-0195; assembly: GCF_038003645.1. NCBI lineage: Bacteria > Bacillati > Bacillota > Bacilli > Caryophanales > Bacillaceae > Bacillus > Bacillus sp. FSL E2-0195. The sequence goes on from NZ_JBBOPN010000001.1 coordinate 3,792,539, forward strand.
GTAGAAGAACAAATCGTAAAAACAAATGAAGAAATTCTTTATTTCGATAGCTTACTTCAACAAATGGAGGTTGCTTCTTCAAAAGATATTGAAGAGATTCGTGAAGAACTGACCGAAGAAGGTTATGTACGTAATCGTAAGAAGAAAAACTCAAAGAAAAAACCGACAAAACCAGTATTGGACAAATATTTAGCTAGTGATGGCACAGAAATTTTCGTCGGTAAAAACAATAAGCAAAATGATTATTTAACAACGAAATTCTCCCGTCGTGATGAAATTTGGTTACATACGAAAGACATACCTGGGTCCCACGTTGTCATTCGTTCTCTTGAACCTACGGAAGAGACTTTACAAGAGGCCGCTAAAATCGCTGCTTATTACAGTAAAGCAAAAGATTCTAGTTCTGTTCCTGTAGATTTCACAAAGGTACGCCATGTCAAAAAACCGAGCGGTGCAAAACTTGGATTTGTTACATATGACAATCAACAAACATTATATGTAACACCAGATGCTGATACAGTAATGAAATTAAAAGCGTAAATATTAAAAAATGCGTTGCTTGCAAGCGACGCATTTTTTATATGGTTTCAATTCAGTTCATATATCCATTCACTCATTCATAACATCTTTCTTCCCTTCAATATTGTCAAAAAAATTGACAGTGTCATTTCACATCTGTATAAATTTTTTTACAGTATGTATATAAAGTGCACCTCCAATCAATATTTTTTCATCCCCCCACTGATTATTGAAGTAATCTTGATTTTATGAACAAACCGCCTCTCACAAATAGCGGGCTAATTTTTCATCTCCCCTAAAACATATGTAGTTCCTACTATCTTTTTTCCTCAAATATATATTTTGGCACGCTATTTGCTTTATTCAATACTGTGAAAAGGGGGAAATTAACATGACTTTAAGAATTAATAAAATCCAAAATCAACTACAAAAATATGAAATTGACGGATTACTTATTACAAAAAAAGAAAATCGCCAATATGCAACAGGCTTTACAGGCAGCGCTGGCGTCGTCTTAATCTCTGCGGATAAAGCGGTTTTTATAACTGATTTTCGCTACGTAGATCAAGCGAAATCACAAATAAAAGACGCTGAAATTGTTATGCATAAAGGAAATTTAGAGAAAGAAGTTGCAAATCAAGTATCGAAATTAAACATTCAAAAACTTGGAATTGAAGAAAATAACATGACATTACAACAATATAAAAACTTACAAAAATACGTACATGCGGAAATGGTTCAAGTGTGCGAAATCATCGAAAATATTCGTATTATTAAAGACATGCCTGAAATAGAAACAATGAAAATCGCAGCTAATATTGCTGACGAAGCATTTCACCACATCCTTACGTTTCTAAAACCAGGAATAAGTGAAAATGATGTACGAGATGAGTTAGAATTTTTCATGCGAAAAAAAGGGGCTACATCCTCTTCATTTCAAATCATTGTAGCTTCTGGTGTTCGTTCTTCACTTCCTCATGGAGTTGCATCAAATAAAATAATCGAACGAGGCGACGTCGTTACATTAGATTTCGGTGCACTTTACGATGGATATTGTTCCGATATAACACGTACTGTAGCAATTGGGGAACCATCAGAAGAATTCAAAAAGATATACAATGTTGTACGAGAAGCGTTAAAACGTGGGACGGAAGCAATTAAACCTGGGGAAACTGCGAAAAGTATCGATGATATAACGAGAGATTACATTACAGAACATGGATACGGTCAATATTTTGGACACTCTACCGGTCATGGTCTTGGGTTAGAAATACATGAACCTCTTCGCCTATCCCAAGAAAGTAAGGCTACTTTAGAAGAAGGTATGGTTGTTACCGTTGAACCTGGTATTTACATACCGAACTGGGGCGGTTGTAGAATTGAAGATGATATCGTCATTACAAAAGACGGATATGAAGTTATTACAAAATCAAATCGGGAACTAATTGTTATCCCTTGTTAAAATCATAGAAAAAAATGCCACCGAATAAGGTGGCATTTTCTTTTATTCATTAGCGAATAGCTTTTCGTTTACTTTTTTAGCGATTACCGCTACCGACATTAATATACATATTAAATATAGCAATTTCGCAATAAATAACCACCCTTGAAACATTACAATTCCATCTATTATCTCATTTCCTTTCAATAACAAAAACGGAATTGTGCTAATTATAAAGACAAACTCGATGCTGAAAACAATTTTCTTTTTTCGGCTATATGCTTTCCATTCCTTCCAGCGATACATAGGTGCAAAAATCAATACTCCTATACATAATATAACTGGCACCCATTCACTTTTAAGAAATTGCCCTGAAATAACTGATAATAGTAAACAAACGAGCACACCATAATACCGATACGATAAACTTAACTAAATCTATGCAATTCAATCAAATTTACACAAGTTAGTGCTTCATCGTGTTCTCGCAACCCCGAAGGGACGAGGGGTATAACACTCCACACGAGGCAGTATCGTTACCTCCTATTATCAAGCTTTTATTTTACCCATCTTGATAAATTTATCGAAGCATTTAAATCTCTATCATGATGGCTATTGCACCCAACACAACGCCACTCACGTATTTTTAAACTCCACTGTCCTTCTGGTTGAACTGAATGGTCGTATTTTACTCCGCAACATGAGCAAATCTTGCTTGAGGCGAACCATTTATCAGCTTTTACATACTCAATGCCATACTTCTCGCACTTGTATGACAAACATTGAAAGAAGAAGTTTAATTTTTGAAATAAAAATGCTTTCGATAGTTTTTTGTTTTTTAACAGGTTTGAGATAGGTAAGTCTTCCACAACAATTCTCATTGGTTTGGTTTTCACCAATTTAGCTGTTGCTTGATGGATATGGTTATTTCGGATATTCGTAATTTTCCTAGATAACCGCAGGTGCTCAGTTTTAGCTTTTTCATATCCGGCAGATTGAATTTTTACACCTTTTTTAAATCTCCTAGACATATCTCTTTGCGCTGACTTTTTCCTTTTCAAAAGTTTTTTAACCTTAGCATCTTTGTTTATATTTCGTTCTTTCGTACCATTAGAAGCTACAAACAGCTCTTTTAAACCAACATCCACACCAATCGACTCATTGGTTAGTTCTTGAGATTCAAAATCTTCTTGGAACCCTACACTAATCCACCAGTGACGACCATCAAATGTAACTCTTGGATTGGATGGTTTTTTGTTTCTTGGTAGTTGTTGGCTTGTTTTCACTTCTCCAATGGACTGAATATGAACTACTTTCTTTCCTATAATCAGTCTTTCATAATTGGCATAAAATCCTTGGATTAAATCTTTTTTAGATTTATAAGAAGTGTGATAACCATTTTTGTACTTTTTGAACGAATGTTTCCTCGCCGTATCAAAATCTTTTGAAGCCTGTTTGGGAACTTGTGCGTTGATGTCATTTAACCACTCATATCTCTTTCGCTTCTTGATCTTTGTAAATCGTTTCTGTAAAGCTAACTGTGAAACAGATTTTCCAAATAGCTTATAATATCTATCACTCATTCTTTTACAATAGTTATAAGCGAATCTTGCAGCACCAGCATGGTTTCTAAGCACTTTTTCTTGTTCAGGCGTTGGAATCAGTCTAACTTTCTTCGCCAATATCATCAGAAGCCTACTCCTTTACTGTGCGATTATTCGAGCACTCACCTTTTAGATAACGAAAGATTGATCCTTCTGAATAGTAGCGTGTTCCATCAGCATTCTCCTAAGACTACTAGGATACAAACCTGTTAATTCCGATACTTGACTAACTCGTGAAAATTTCATTATTATTCTCACCTCATTGAACCTAACACAGAACGTACGTTCGATATTTTCAATAAAGTTTGATAGATTCAATAAAATTTATCTTGTTCAACTAAGGGCGCAATTCCTTAGCCAGTTCTCTTATGAACTTCTCATGTTTTCACATGAGCGCAGACTATATGTTATCTACTTAAAGATAGAGGATTTTTTCACCACCATAGGCTTGTGATGTACTCTCGTCAGTTATACGAGATAGTCGTTGAACGTTCATCTTATCCATTTTGACTTAGATGATTCGAGGCGGAAGACCCATTGTTCTAATGTTTAGGATTTAACCTTGCACGATCTGATTGATTTTTTCTGCTTTCGCGACATTCACGCTCGCTATTTCTAGCCACGTTGTAGTTCAATCAGCTTTAGGGATTGCCCGCAGTTAACCCTCACTACTAGCCAATCACTTGACTAGCAGGGCTTACTGATATATTTAATTAACTTTGGTTATAATTGGTTAAATAAATCGTAACAGTTAGTTACCCTATTTTCTCTCTCATTCGTACTCCCCCATTCTACTTCTTCTTTAATATGTAACTTGCTATACTTATAACAATTCTTAGCAAAATAACAACTACAATTACAAGATAAAGAGCTTTTGCAGACGACAACCATTGTTGAAAAATAGACATTTTCTCCATTTGCTTCTGACCTTCTATTAAAATAAAACCTACGACAAACAAACTAACAACAATGATACCTATCATAATTCCAATACTTTTCTTGCTATATTGTTTCATATCATCCCAGTTATATAAAAGTACAAATACAAACCCGAAAACAGGTATGATACTGATCCATTCATTGTTTGTGAACAGATTTAAAATGATTAATAGACTACAAGAGAGGATGAATCCCCAAAATCCAATTTGTTTGCGCATATGCCCCCTCAAATTCCATTTTTAGGCTTAATTGTATTATAACATCCATTTACTATTCTTACCATTACAGTACATGAAATTTCACTTTTTCTTTTTCCTATACTCACATACTTTCACTGCTTTCATACAATAAACTACACGAATGCCTAAAGGATGTGAATGTTATGGGAGTTGAATTAACGCTGTTGCATACTCTCTATATTCTTTGTTTACTCACTATTATTACCTTTTTTATTCTCCGGAAAGATACGACGATTATTTGTATCGTTTTTATCTTTTTATTAGCATTAACCGCTACAAGCTCTATCCCTCTTGCTATTAGCGGTATTTTTCACAGTTTCATTTACGCCATTACTGAGCTATTACCAACTATATTAATCATCTCCATTATCGTATCAATGAGCAATCTACTCGTTCATACCGGCATAAATGATACGATGATTTCACCATTTACAAAAATGATTCGTACACCTACCCTCGCCTATTGGATTATCGGACTTTTAATGATGACAATTTCTTTCTTCTTTTGGCCTTCTCCAGCTGTCGCCTTAATGGGGGCTATTTTATTACCCGTCGCTGTACGCGTTGGCCTTCCGCCAATTGGTGTTGCCATTGCTATGAACTTATTCGGACACGGCATCGCCTTATCTGGTGACTTCGTAATTCAAGGTGCACCGAAATTAACTGCAGACGCTGCTGGTCTTCCTGTTTCCAGCGTTGTTTCAGCCAGTGTTCCCCTCGTTATTGTTATGGGTATTGTAACAACTTCCGTTGCATTTTTCTTCTTACGAAAAGAATTTCATATAGGCTTATCTATACAAGAATCTACTCCATCAACTGAGTCTTCTAAAACGCTCACTTCATTATCTCCTCAGACAAAAAAATGGCTCGCTATTTGTATTCCGATCGTATATGCCATAGATATTCTTTGCATGATTCAATTTAAACTACAAGGAAGCGACGCAACTGCACTTATCGGCGGGACGACTGTTATTATGATTATCATCATTTCTCTCATCGCCTACAAAGGTAATGGACTAAATAAAACGACCGATTATTTTATAGAAGGGCTCCAATTTGGATTTAAAATCTTTGGTCCAGTTATCCCAATTGCTGCACTCTTTTATTTAGGAGATAGCGGCTTTGTGAAAATTATCGGGGACTATTTACCGAAAGGTTCACATGGAATCATTAACGACTTAGGAATCGCCTTATCTCAAACTGTTCCTTTAAACCAATATGTATCGGCAGGAACATTAACTATTGTTGGTGTCATAACAGGCTTAGATGGATCTGGCTTTTCCGGTATATCACTTGCTGGTTCGATTGCCAATCTTTTCGGAACAGCACTTGGGCATGGAACAGCTACATTAACAGCACTCGGGCAAATTGCAGCAATCTGGACCGGGGGCGGGACTTTAATTCCTTGGGCGCTTATTCCTGCCGCTGCGATATGCAAAGTAGATCCGTTTGAGCTTGCACGCCGAAACTTTTTACCGGTTGTGATTGGCTTAATCGTCACCACTATCGTTGCGATGTTTATTCTATAACGTAAGCAAGTGTTCTCTTGCTTACGTTTTTTATTGTGAAATCCATCATTTATTACTGACTTTCAAAAGGGGTTATTTATATGTTAGCGAAGTTATATTAGGAGAGTATTTATTTCAAAACGTTTACGAGCAACAGATTACCTCAATTAGAAAAGGGGACATAACTATGAATGAATTGATTTTCGTCTTATTAATTTGTCCATTACTTATCTTTATCGTTTCTGTTATTGGAACACGTAGAACGAAAACGTATTACGTAATGCCGATTGTAACGTTTGCTAGTTTTTTAATAATAGGTGTTTTCGCCTTTACCCCAAAGTTTTTCTTTTGGATTGGTATGTACAGCATCTTCTCATTTATTGTTTCTTATATGACTCTCTTGTTTGTGAGAGGATATGAAGTTGTAGAAAACGCTAAGTAGTTACTAGTAAGGAGATTTTACTATGATTTTCTTTGATATCGATGGAACTTTACTTGATTACGACACTGCTGAGAAAAATGGTATCTCACATTTCTTCCAAAAGTATAATGATATTTTCTCAGGAAACGAATTAGAGGCTACGAAACTATGGCATGAATTATCCGAACAATATTTCAATAAATTTTTATCCAAAGAATTATCTTTTCAAGACCAACAAAGGTTGCGAATGTCTCATTTATTTAAAGTATATGAAGTAAACTTATCACTCGAGGAATCTCAGCACAGATTTAATCAATATATAGAACTATATAAGAAGAACTGGACCACGTTTGAAGATGTCCTCTATACATTGCAAACTTTGCAGCAAAGAGGATACTCGTTAGGTATCATTAGTAATGGTGACTATGAACAACAAATCGAAAAATTAAGAGCTCTAAACATTCTACAATATTTCAAATATATTTTTACTTCTAGTGAAATTGGTATATCGAAACCAGACCCTGAAATATTTCACAGAGCCGTATTACAATCGAATCTTGAAATGCAAGACTGCTATTATATTGGCGATCGATTAGAAACTGATGCAATTAGTAGTACAGCAGCTGGAATGCAAGGGATATGGTTAAATCGGGATAACTCGCAACTCAAGTGCGCTGTTCCTACTATATGTTCTTTACATGAATTTTTAACAATGATATAAAAAAAACGACCGCGTTTCCCCCCGCAGTCGTCTTTTTTCGTATTACGCTGTAACCCAAGCTTCGTCAGCTGGATTTTTACGCCACTCTTGTAATTTTTTCGTTTCAGCTTGTCCGATCATACCTTTTTCTGCTGCAACTTCAGTTAATGCACTGTAATCACTTAAAGAATATGATGCTACGTTTGCTGCTTCTAGTTTCTCTTTTCCTGACTCAAGCTCGTACGTGAAGATTGATACGATTCCTAATACTTCACAGCCAGCTTCGCGAAGTGCTTCTACACATGTAATTGCACTACCGCCAGTTGAAATTAAGTCTTCTACTACTACTACTTTTTGACCTTTTTCAGCTTTTCCTTCGATTTGGTTCCCTTTACCGTGACCTTTTGCTTTACTACGTACGTAGCACATTGGTAAATCCATACGATCGCTTACCCATGCAGCGTGCGCAATACCAGCAGTTGCTGTTCCTGCAATAACTTCTACAGTTGGGAAGTGCTCTTTAATTAACTCTTCTAATCCAGCTGCAATCGCTTGGCGTACTTTTGGATAAGATAAAGTTAAACGATTATCACAATAAATTGGTGATTTCATACCAGAAGACCAAGTAAATGGATCATTCGGTTGTAAAAATACTGCTCCAATTTCTAATAAATGCGATGCGATTTCTTTTTTCATACTGTTACACCTTCCCACTGTTGTTTTACTGTTTTATACGCTTCAAGCGGATTTTCTGCTTTTGTAATACTACGTCCAACTACGATGTAGCTTGAGCCAAGTTCCCTCGCACGTTTCGGTGTTGCTACGCGCACCTGGTCATTTACATCATCGCTTGCAAGACGAATCCCCGGTGTTACTGTTACAAATTCATTTCCGCATACTTCACGTAATTTTGGTACTTCAAGTGTTGAACAAACAACGCCATCAAGTCCACTTTCTTTCGTTAATTTTGCATAATGAGCAACCGCTTCTTCTAACGTTTTCTCAATACCAATCTCTTTTTTCATCATAGCTTCCGAAGTGCTTGTTAGTTGTGTAACTGCAATACAAATCGGTCTCTCTTTTCCTTCTTGCTTACCTTCCTCTAATCCCTCAATCGCAGCTTTCATCATACTACTTCCCCCAGCAGCATGAACATTTACCATATCTACATCTAGACTAGCTAGGCTACGCATAGCGCTTTTTACCGTATTCGGAATATCATGAAGTTTTAAATCTAGAAAAATCTTATGTCCTTTTTCTTTTAAGTGCGTAATAATTGCAGGACCCTCTTTGTAAAATAACTCCATACCCACTTTGACAAATAACTCTTCCCCTTCAAAGTGGTGTAAGAATTGTTCTACCTCTTGTTTCCCTGGAAAATCTAGTGCAACGATTAACGACTGTGACATGTTTGCTTCCAGCTCCTTCCTTGACATTCCGAAATATGATCAAATCCTAATTCATCTAGTAATGCTGGTAATTCTTCAATAATTGTCGGACATACGAACGGATCGATAAAGTTCGCCGTTCCAACTGCGACCGCGCTTGCGCCCGCATAGAAGAATTCAATTACATCTTCCGCTGTTTCAATACCACCCATTCCGATGATCGGAATGTTAACCGCTTGACTTACTTCATGTACCATACGAATTGCTACTGGCTTAATCGCAGGCCCTGATAGTCCGCCCGTACGGTTTGCTAAAATTGGTTTTGCAGTTTTTAAATCTAGACGCATACCAAGCAATGTATTAATCATCGTTAAACCGTCCGCACCCGCATTTTCAATTGCTTTTGCAATTTCCACAATGTTTGCCACGTTCGGTGACAATTTCACATATACCGGTACTTCAGAAACCTCTTTTACTCGCTTCGTTAAATCAGCAGCAATTTCAGGATTTGTACCAAAAGCGATACCACCCGTTTTTACGTTTGGACAAGAAATATTTAATTCTAGCGCATGAACATTAGGTGCCTTTGAAATCGCCTTCGCAACCGCTACGTAATCCTCAGCTTGTGAACCCGCAACGTTTGCAATAATCGGAAGATCAAATTGCTCGAGAAAAGGTAATTCAGAATTCATTACCTTTTCTAATCCAGGATTTTGAAGCCCGATTGCATTTAGCATTCCGCCTGGTGTTTCAGCAACACGAGGCGTTGGGTTTCCATAACGAGGTTGTTCTGTTGTCGCTTTAATCATAATTGATCCAAGTACACTTAAATCATAGAACTGTGCATACTCACGACCAAATCCGAAGCAACCAGATGCTGGGATGATTGGATTTTTTAATGATAACCCTGGTAATTCAACTTGCAATCTGTTCATAGTACAACCTCCCCGATTGGAAATACTGGTCCGTCGCTACACACCTTCTTGTAAGAATGCCCACTCGGATCTGCTTGCAAATGGCATACACATGCGAAACATGCTCCGATACCACAGCCCATACGTTCTTCTAATGAAATGTAGGCTTTTCTCTCCTTATAGCGTCCTTCTAATGCACGAAGCATCGCTAAAGGTCCACATGAGTAGAGAATGTCAAAGTCAATTCCATAGCTATCGATTACATCTGTTACAAACCCTTTTGTACCATGTGTACCATCAACTGTTGCAACATACGTATCACCAAGTTCTGCGAATTTCTCTTCATAGAAGACAACATCTTTCGTTTGGAAACCTAAGATGTGAATAACGCGTACTCCTTTTGCTACAAGACGCTGTGACAATTCATATAGTGGTGGTACACCAATTCCCCCACCAACTAATAGAGCCGTTTGTCCAGATTCCGCTTCTTCTACAGGAAATCCATGACCAAGTGGTCCTAACACATCTACAAGTTCACCTTGTTTTCTTTTCGCTAATGTTTTTGTCCCTTGTCCTTCCGCACGATATAGCATTGTAAATTCGTTCTTGTCTTGATCGACATTACAAATACTAATTGGGCGGCGCAGAAGAGGCGTAATGCCCTCTGCTACCTTAATGTGTACAAACTGCCCTGGATCGTTCATTTGCTGCACTAAATCCCCTTGAAGCACTAATTCGTAAATGTTTTTTGCGATTTCTTTTTGGTTAACGACGATCATATTTTGCTTTTGCATCATGCATGTACCACCTCGTGACGCTTCGTTTGCGTAATTTCTTTCATTGAATGAGCTGAGAATGTCATAGATTCTAATACTCTCAAGATTGCTCTCGTTGTATCAAGTGATGTTAAGCAAGCCACACCATTTTCTACTGATTCACGGCGAATGCGGAAACCATCACGCGCTGGCTGTTTTCCTTTTGTTAATGTATTGATTACAAACTGCGCTTTCCCTTGACGGATAATATCAAGTAAGTTGTAGTCTTCAGAATCAATTTTGTTTACAACTTGCACCGGAATGTTTTGTTCTGTTAGCGATTGTGCTGTTCCTGCTGTTGCTAATAAGTTATAGCCGATTTCATGGAAGCGTTTTGCAATTTCCAGCGCTTCTTCTTTATCTTTATCCGCTACAGTGATGATTACTGATCCGTGCGTTGGAATGTTAATTCCTGAAGCAACAAGTCCTTTATATAATGCTTTTTCAAGCGTTAAATCTTTACCCATTACTTCCCCTGTTGATTTCATTTCAGGCCCTAATGTTGTATCAACTGAGCGTAGTTTCGCAAATGAGAATACCGGTGCTTTTACATACACTTCCTTCTCTTCTGGGTGATAGCCAGTTCCATATCCTTGTTCTACAAGGTTTTGACCTAAAATAACTTTCGTTGCGATATTTGCCATCGGTACGCCTGTAATTTTACTTAAGAATGGTACTGTACGGCTCGCACGTGGATTTACTTCAATTACATACACTTCATCTTTGAATACTACAAACTGAATGTTTAGTAATCCAACAATGTTTAAACCTTTTCCAAGCCCAATTGTATGTTCAATAATTTGTTCTTTTAGTTTTTCAGATAAGCTCTGTGGTGGATATACTCCAATTGAATCCCCAGAGTGAACTCCAGCGCGTTCGATATGTTCCATAATACCTGGAATGAATACATTCTCACCGTCTGAAATTGCATCTACTTCAATTTCTTTACCAACCATATAACGGTCGATTAATACTGGGTGATCTGCGTGAACTTTAACCGCATTTTTCATGTAGTGCAGTAATTCTTCTTGACGATATACGATTTCCATCGCACGTCCACCTAGTACGTAAGATGGTCTTACTAATACTGGGTAACCAATTTTGTCAGCGATCGCTACTGCTTGCTCTACAGTCGTTGCTGTTTTACCAACTGGTTGCGGGATACCAAGCTTTGTTAAAGCTGCTTCAAACTTATCACGATCTTCTGCACGGTCTAAATCTTCAAGTGATGTTCCTAAGATTTTTACACCGTGTGCTTCTAATTTAGCCGCTAAGTTAATTGCCGTTTGTCCACCGAATTGGACGATAACACCTTCTGGCTTTTCTAAATCGATAATGTGCATTACATCTTCGATTGTTAATGGTTCAAAGTATAATTTGTCAGAAATACTGAAGTCTGTTGAAACTGTTTCTGGGTTGTTATTAACAATGATTGCCTCATATCCAGCTTCTTTTATTGCCCATACAGAGTGAACTGTTGCATAATCAAACTCAACACCTTGACCAATACGGATTGGACCAGATCCTAGTACAACTACACTCTTACGATCTGTTACAATCGATTCATTCTCGTCACCATATGTGCTGTAGTAGTATGGTGTTGCAGATTCAAACTCTGCCGCACAAGTATCTACCATCTTATAAACAGGAGTCATATTGCTTTCTTTACGCATATCGTAAATTTCACGCTCTGTTTTGTTCCAAGCATTGGCGATGTAATGGTCACTGAAGCCCATTTCTTTAGCAGATTGTAACACTTCCATATTTCCTACATTCGCTTTTACTTCGCGTTCCATGTTTACGATATTTTCAATTTTTTGTAAGAAGAAGAAGTCCATTTCACACCATTCGTTGATTTCTTCTTTCGTTACACCTTGACGGATTGCTTCTGCTACAACGAACAGACGCTCGTCATCAGCTTTTATAATACGCTTTTTCATCGTTTCTTTATCAAGCTCTTTTAAGTGGTCTAACTCTAGGTGATAAACGCCAAGCTCTAAAGAACGAATCGCTTTTAATAATGATTGTTCTAAGTTACGTCCGATTGACATAACTTCACCAGTTGCCTTCATTTGTGTACCAAGTGTTCTGTTTGCTGATTCAAACTTATCAAATGGCCAACGTGGAATTTTTGAAACAACATAGTCTAATGCTGGCTCGAAGCAAGCATATGTTTTTTGTGTTACTGGGTTTACAATTTCATCTAATGTTAAACCGACTGCAATTTTCGCCGCTAGCTTCGCAATTGGATATCCAGTTGCTTTAGATGCTAGTGCAGACGAACGACTCACACGCGGGTTTACTTCGATTACATAGTATTGGAAGCTATGTGGATCAAGTGCAAGCTGAACGTTACATCCACCTTCAATTCCTAATGCACGAATAATTCTTAATGAAGTGTTTCGTAACATTTGATACTCACGGTCACTTAATGTTTGGCTCGGTGCTACAACGATAGAATCACCTGTGTGAACCCCAACCGGATCGATATTTTCCATGTTACATACTACAATCGCGTTATCATTCGAATCACGCATTACTTCATATTCAATTTCCTTACAACCGGCAATACTCTTTTCTAATAAACATTGTGTTACTGGACTATGTTTTAATCCACCTGATACGATTTCAATTAGTTCTTCTTCATTATTACAGATTCCGCCACCTGTTCCCCCCATTGTAAATGCTGGGCGAACAATAACTGGATAACCAATTTCTTTTACAAATTCATGTGCTTCTTCCAGCGTATGAATAATCGTGCTAGATGGAATTGGTTCATTTAATTCCTGCATTAATGTACGGAATAAATCACGATCCTCGGCTTGCTCGATTGCTGATAATTTTGTTCCTAAAATTTCAACTCCGCACTCTTCAAGTATGCCTGATTTCGCAAGTTCAACAGCCATGTTTAGGCCTGTTTGACCACCTAATGTTGGTAGAAGTGCATCTGGACGTTCTTTACGAATTATACGGCTTACGAATTCTAATGTTAATGGTTCTATATATACTTTATCTGCTGTTGCAGTATCTGTCATAATTGTTGCTGGGTTAGAGTTAACAAGGATTACTTTGTAACCTTCTTCTCTAAGAGATTGACAAGCTTGTGTACCAGAGTAATCAAACTCTGCTGCTTGCCCAATTACAATTGGTCCTGATCCGATTACTAAAATTGTGTTAATGTCTAGGCGTTTTGGCATAACTCTTCCCCTTCTTTCTTGAAGTTTTCAATCATTGCTAAGAAATCTTCGAATAAATCATTTGCATCTTCTGGTCCTGCAGAAGCTTCTGGATGGTATTGCACTGTAAATGCTGGGAACTTCGTATGACGAAGACCTTCTACTGTTCCATCATTTAAAGCAACATGTGTAATTTCCAGTTCTGTATTTCCAACTGATTCTTCTTCTACTGCGTAACCATGGTTTTGAGATGTAATTGCTACTTTTCCAGTTGCAAGATTTTTTACTGGATGATTTAAACCACGGTGACCGAATTTTAACTTACTTGTATTCGCACCAGATGCCAGGGCGAACAATTGATGTCCTAGGCAAATTCCGAATAAAGGAACTTTACCAATAATTTCTTTTAACATTTCAATTGCTTCTGGTACATCTTTTGGGTCCCCAGGTCCATTACTTAACATAATTCCATCTGGGCTAAGGCGTAGAATTTCTTCTGCTGTTGTATTGTAAGGTACAACAATTACATCACAATCACGCTTATTTAATTCTCGTAAAATACCATGTTTCATTCCGAAGTCTACAAGTACAACTCGGTGTCCACGGCCTGGACTTGGATATGGATCTTTTGTTGATACGCGTTTCACATGATCTGTAAAGACAGTTGCTTTCAATTGGCTAACGATGTCCTCTACATCCACATCCATATTGCAAAGACGTCCGCGTAAAGTTCCATATTGACGAATTTTTCTTGTTAATTTTCTCGTATCAATTCCTGCTAATCCTGGGATATTTCTTTCTTTCAAGTAATCATTTAGCGAAATTTCATTACGGAAGTTTGATGGGTGATCACAAATTTCGTTTACGATTAAACCATTTACAGATGGGTGAATTGATTCAAAATCATCACGGTTAATGCCGTAGTTTCCGATTAATGGATACGTAAATGTTACGATTTGACCGCAGTATGATGGATCAGATAAAGTTTCTTGATATCCAGTCATCCCAGTTGTAAATACAACCTCACCTGACTTTTCTATTTCTCCTCCGAAACCTTTTCCAATTAATACTGTTCCATCTTCTAAGATAAGTTGTCTTTTCATACTAATGCACTCTCCTTTTGCCATGCGATCTTACCACCAACGATTGTCATAACCGGCCAACCTTGGCATTTCCAACCTGCGAATGGTGTGTTTTTTCCTTTTGATAAGAATGTTGTTGGATCAATTTCTTCTTCTTGTTCTAAATCGATAATTGTAATATCAGCTGTTCTACCTTCTGTTAGGCGCCCTGCTTCTAAACCGAATGTGTCAGCTGGTTTTTCTGTTAAGAATTGAATCAGTTGCTCTAATGTAATGATTCCTTTTTTCACAAGGTTCGTATATAAAAGCGGGAATGCTGTTTCAAAACCAGTAATTCCGAACGGTGCTCTTTCAATCCCTTGCGCTTTCTCTTCTGCAGTATGCGGTGCATGGTCAGTTGCGATCATATCAATTGTTCCATCTAATAGTCCTTCAATTAACGCTGCATGATCTTCTTTTCCTCGAAGCGGTGGATTCATTTTAAAGTTAGGATCAGCCGATGGGATATCATCTTCACATAATACTAAGTGATGCGGTGTTACTTCTGCTGTCACCTTAATTCCAGCACGTTTCGCGTCACGGATTACACGTACAGATCCTTTTGTACTTACATGACATACGTGGTAGTGACAATTTGCAGCTTCCGCAAGTAAGATGTCCCGAGCAATATGTACGGATTCACATACTGATGGGATACCGTTTAATCCGTGTTTCTCAGAAAACTTCCCTTCATGTACACATCCTTTATTAATAAGTGTGTTCTCTTCACAGTGTGCAACAACTGCCATATTTAATTTCGATGCACGCTTCATTGCAGCTAACATCATGCTTGCATCTTGCACGCCTACGCCATCATCAGTGAAAGCAAACGCTCCAAGTTCTTTTAACGTTTCAAAATCGGTCATTTCAGAACCTGCTTGACGTACTGTAATTGCTCCATATGGTAATACATTTACATGTGCTTTTTCTTTAATACGCTTTTGCAGGTCTTCCATATGTTCTTTACAATCTGGTACTGGGCGTGTGTTTGGCATTGCGCAAATTGTAGTAAATCCACCTTTTGCTGCTGCAAGTGTTCCTGTTTCAATTGTTTCTTTATGTTCACCACCTGGTTCACGAAGATGAACGTGTACATCTACTAATCCAGGTGCGATTAACTTTCCATTTACATCGATTACTTCAGCATTATCTGCCGTAATATTTTCTGCTACCTTCGCAATTTTACCGTCTTGTACGAGAAGATCTGTTGCTACGATTGTTCCTTCTGCATTCATATAACGACCATTTTTAAACAAATAATTCATGTTTCATTCCTCCTAATACATTTGGTAATGCGCGTTTTAGTACAGCCATTCTTACGTAGACCCCGTTTTCCATTTGCTTGAATATGCGTGAGCGTTCACACTCGACAAGTTCACTCGCAATTTCAACATCACGGTTTACAGGGGCTGGATGCATAATAATGCTTCCTTCTTTCATACGTTTTTCCCTTTCAACTGTTAACCCATGTTGCTCGTGATACTCTTTCATAATGTCTGTTTCATAATGGTCATGACGCTCATGTTGTACACGAAGTAACATCATCACATCCACTTCTGGAACAAGTTCATCTAAACTCTTGTACGTTCCAAATGTGTTCTCTTCATCTTTCCACTCTTCTGGGCTTGCAAAGTAAATTGTCGCGCCCAGTTTCGTTAATGCTTCTGCATTAGAACGTGCTACTCGGCTATGACGAACATCCCCAACTATTGCAATCTTCAAACCTTCAAATCTTCCAAACTCTTGTTTAATTGTTAGAAGATCGAGTAGACATTGCGTTGGATGATTTCCACATCCATCTCCAGCGTTCAAGATTGGGATATTCACCTGATCTTTTAATTCATCGAAGTAACGATCTTGCTCATGGCGGATGACTATCGCTTTTGTTCCGATTGATTCTAGTGTTCTTATCGTATCGTATAAAGTTTCTCCTTTTTGTACGCTAGATGCATCTGCGGAAAAGTCTAATACTTCAAGTCCTAATCTCTTCTCAGCAACTTCAAAGCTAAATCTCGTCCTCGTACTATTCTCAAAGAACAAGTTCGCAACAAATGTTTGCTCTGTCGTTTTTCTCTCTTTTCCATTCGCGAAATCTTCTGCGTCTTTTAGGATTTCTGAAATTTCTTGTTCCGATAATTCACTCATCGTTAACAAATGGCTCATCGTCATCCCTCATCTTTCTGTTTTTTATGATAACACCATTGAATTTATATAACAATAACTGTATAAAAATACCCTAGTCTTTGAGACTAGGGTGCGTTAAAGTAGCCACCCTTTTCTATCTCACAGGACTGAATTAAAAGGTTATTTTTATGAAGCAATCTGCTTAGATTGTTTTGTTTTATTTGTTTGTTTTGTCTCTGGTAGTAGTAGATTTAATAGTACACCTACAATTGCTGCTAACGCCATTCCTTCTACTTGGAACGATTCACCTACGTGCAGTACCGCTCCGCCAATACCGATTACTAGTATAACTGATGCAATCATTAAGTTTCGTTTGTCACCTAAGTCTGTTTTATCGTCTACCATCATACGTAAACCACTTGATGCGATTACACCGAAGAGTAAGATTGATACACCACCCATAACTGGTGTTGGAATCGAATGAATCAGTGCTGAAATCTTCCCGATAAATCCAAACATGATTGCGAACACTGCTGAACCGATGAATAAGTATACACTGTATGCTCTCGTAATTGCTAGCACACCGATGTTTTCACCGTACGTTGTATTCGGTGGTCCTCCTATTAGTGATGCGATCAATGTTGCTATCCCATCACCGAAGATTGAACGATGTAAACCTGGTTTTTCAATTAAATCTCTTTTAATAACATTTCCAAGTACAATTTGATGTCCGATATGTTCTGAAATTGTTACAAGTGCAACTGGCACCATTAAGAGTACAATTTTCCATGAAAACTCCGGAGTATATGTTACAAACGGTACTGTGAAGTCTGGTATGACAAACCATTTTGCCTCAGCTACTGACTTTAAATCTACTAGCCCTTGGAAGTAAGCGAATATATACCCGCCGATGATTCCAAGTAGCACTGGTATGATACTGAAAAATCCTCTCCCGAATATGGAGCAAATGATTGTAATTGCTAATGTTACTAATGCTACTGAAAAGTGTGTAATGCTATACTTACCATCCGCACCGTTCATCGCCATGTTCACTGCTGTATGTGCTAAAGATAAACCGATTACCATTACGACTGGCCCAACTACGATTGGCGGAAGTAATTTCATAATCCATTCTGACCCAGATTTCTTAATTCCGAGTGAGATTAAGATGTAAACAAGTCCCGCAAGCATTCCTCCAAGCATCGCTGCTCCAGGTCCACCTGCTGTTTTCGCTGTAATAATTGGTGCAATAAAGGCGAATGATGATCCTAAATATGCTGGTACTTGACCTTTCGTTATTAGAAGAAACGCTAGCGTTCCTAATCCACTTGATATTAAAGCTACTGATGGATTCAGTCCTGTTAAAAACGGAACAAGCACTGTTGATCCAAACATCGCGAACAAATGTTGTATACTTAATAATAACCATTTTCCCGGTTTCGGTACTTCATGAATGTCTAACACTGGCTTTTGCTCCATTGTTACATCCTCCTTCAGTTTTAATTTTTGCAATAAAAAAACTCTTTGTGCCTGTGCACAAAGAGTCCTACACTTTCGTATGCCAAATTTGACATATGAAAGCCAAGACCCTTTGGCAGCCTCACAGGACTACATTTAAAAGGGCTTTACTTATCGTATATGCTTACTCGATCTTGTTGATCTGTCTCTTGCAAATCAACTTCGATACGCTCTTCACTAGATGTTGGAATGTTCTTTCCTACATAATCAGCGCGAATTGGTAATTCACGATGACCTCTATCAACAAGAACAGCCAATTGGATTTGTGATGGTCTACCTAAATCCATAAGAGCATCCATTGCTGCTCGAACTGTTCTACCTGTATATAACACATCATCCACAAGGATAACTTTTTTCTTCGTAATATCTACAGGAATATCAGAACCTTTTACAAGTGGTTCTTTATGTTTCGATTGTAGTGTTAAATCATCACGATATAACGTAATATCTAACTCTCCTACTTCCATCTCTTTTCCTTCAATTTGACCAATTCGTTCTGCCAAACGTTGTGCAATAAAAATTCCACGTGTTTTTATTCCGACAAGAACACAATTATCGACACCTTTATTTCGTTCCACGATTTCATGACTAATTCGTGTTAAAGCGCGGCGAATCATTTGGTCATCTAAAACGACAGCTTTCTCTTGCATGCTCTACACCTCCAAGCTTTTTTTCTTGCGTGAGAGTAATGGTATAAAAAAAGTCCTCTCAGCGTGTGCGAGAGGACTTTTGAAAAAAGGGTACAACATACCCTAAGTATTTCAAACCGTTACCTTCTCAACCTCACGGGGCTGTGTTAAAGGATCATTATTTAACTGTTGTCAGTATCTCAGTTTTCTTATGATTTGTCAATACTATTTCCGTAAAACATTTAGCGCTTCTTCAAACACTTCTGGAATCGGTGCCTCAAACTCAATATATTCACCAGTACGAGGGTGATCGAAACCTAAAATCCCTGCATGAAGTGCTTGTCCATTCATATCTAATGTTTTCTTCGGACCATACTTTGGATCTCCTGCAAGTGGATAACCAATATATTTCATATGAACACGAATTTGGTGTGTACGTCCCGTTTCTAAGCGGCATTCTACAAGTGTGAAATCCTTAAATCGCTCTAACACTTGGAAATGTGTAACTGCATTCTTACCATTTTCATCAACAGTCATACTTTGACGTTCTTTTTTATCACGACCAATTGGAGCGTCAATTATTCCTTTATCATGTGGAATTACACCATGTACAATCGCTTTATAACGTCTTGTTACCGTTTTTGCTACAAGTTGATTTACAAGTGATTCATGCGCCATATCATTTTTAGCAACCATTAATAATCCAGATGTATCCTTATCAATACGGTGTACTATACCAGGACGCATTACACCGTTAATACCTGATAGGTCTGTACAATGATGCATAAGTCCGTTTACAAGCGTACCCTTCGTATGCCCTGGTGCTGGATGTACTACCATGCCACGCGGCTTATTTACAACTAGTACATCGGCATCTTCATAATAAACTTCTAAATTCATATCTTCCGGTTGAATATCTAACTCTTCTGGCTCGGGAATTGTTACTGTAATTTCATCATTTCCTTTTACTTTATAATTCCCTTTAACTGATTTCCCATTTACTGTCACAACAGCATCTTTAATCCATTGCTGCACTTGTGAACGTGACCATTCACTGTTTATTTCTGCAACGAATTTATCAATTCGCTCGCTTTTTTGTTCTTCTGCAACTGTTACTTGTACTACTTCACTCATTCAATTACTCCTTCGCTTTCTTTCCTTCTAATACTGTTTGAATAATAATTAATACAACTCCAATACATAATGCTGAGTCAGCTATATTGAATACCGGATAGTTGTACGAGAAAATATACACGTGAATGAAATCCACTACTTCTTGTCTAAATACACGATCAATAAAATTGCCAATTGCTCCGCCTAAAATTAGACCTAATGAAATACCTAGAAGCTTGTCCGTTTTCGCATATTTTTTCATATAAAATACGATAAATGCTACGAAAATGACTGTAATAATGTAGAAAAACCACATTTTATTTTCTAAAATACCCCAGGCAGCTCCTCTATTTCGATGAGATGTTATGTATAATACATTATCGATAATCGGAATGCTCGTACCCAATTCCATGTTCTTTACAATTAGCCACTTCGATATTTGATCGATGGCAATGACAAATAACGCTATTACATAATATATCATTTTCATTTCCCCCACAAAGACAGTGTACCTCAAAATTTTAGCATAGCTGCTACCTTTTCACAATGAACCTTTGTAGAAGAATAAAATAAATTAAAAAAAGGTAACATAATATCGTTGTGCGTATTTCATACATTTACCTTTTCATAGAAAAATTCATGAATAGTACGAGCAGTCGGCATTGTTTTCATTTGTTTTGTAGAAATCGCTCTTCCAGTTTCTTCACAAATACCGTACATATCTATTTCCATTTTAAACAATGCACGTTCTACATCTTTTAAATCCTCTTTTATATCATGTAATAGCAATTTTTTCTTTGTCTCTTCCTTTATTTCGTATCCAAGTTCTTGCCCAAATTCCATATAGTATGTGTGCATTACTTCTTTCGCCAATCTATCTTGCAACTCTTTTCTCATCAATTGCAATTCTTCTTTTATTTCCATATAAATTTCATTCACGTGTACATTCCTCCCAGCTGCAATGTACAATTAGTGTGTCCGAAATTTCCACGCTTACCTCACACACATTTTTCCTTCATAGGAAAGAGAGTGAAAGTTATTTCGATATATCATCAACAAAAAACTGACTGCTATTATGAGCAGTCAGCTTTTTTTCATTATTTTACATAATTTTCTTTAACAACCGTTGCACAACGCTCACATAATGTTTCATGTTCTGCATCTTTACCAATTGTTTCTGAAACAACCCAACAACGTTCACACGTCTCACCTGTCGCCTGTGCTACAACTACAGCTGTATGCTCATACTTTGGTGCTTCTGTTGGCGCTTCTTCAATTGTACCACCAGGTTTATACTCAGAGACGATGAATAATTGCTTTAAGTCTTCGCTAATAGACTCTAACATAGCCTTCATTTCTGCAGTCGGATATAGCGTAATGCTCGCATTTAATGACTTACCAATTACTTTCTCATTACGAGCTACTTCTAACGCTTTTAAAACGTCATCACGTAATGTCATAAATGCATCCCATTTTGCTCTTAACGCTTCTGAACCCTCTACTTCTGTAGCTTCTGGCATATTAGTTAACTGTACGCTTTCTTCTTCTGCACCAGGAACATATGGCCATACTTCATCAGCTGTATGAGGTAAGATTGGCGTTACAAGTTTCGTTAATGCAACAAGAACATCATATAATACAGTTTGAATTGCACGACGATCCGCGTGATCTGCACCTTCAATGTATAAAATGTCTTTTGCAAAGTCTAAGTAGAATGAACTTAGATCAATTGTACAGAAGTTGTGAATTGCATGATATACAGCAGCAAAGTCATATGTTTCATATGCATCTTTTACTTTTGTAATTAAGTCATTTAACTTCACTAACATGTAACGATCTACTTCACGAAGTTCAGCTACCGCTACTGTATTTTCACTTGGATTAAAATCATCTAAGTTTCCTAATAAGAAACGGAATGTGTTACGGATTTTACGATACACTTCTGCTACTTGTTTTAAAATATCATCTGAAATACGTACATCAGATTGATAGTCAACAGAAGATACCCATAAGCGTAAAATGTCTCCGCCTAATTGATCCATAATTTTCTTCGGTACGACGATGTTTCCAATCGACTTACTCATTTTACGTCCTTCACCATCTAGTACGAAACCATGGCTTAGTACGCCTTTATATGGAGCTTTACCAGTTACAGCAACTGCTGTTGATAATGAAGAGTTAAACCAACCACGATACTGGTCAGATCCTTCTAAATATAAATCAGCTGGACGTTGTAAGTCTTCGCGCTCTTCTAATACCGCTTGGTGAGAAGAACCTGAATCGAACCATACATCCATGATGTCTGTTTCTTTACGGAATTCACCATTTGGGCTACCTGTATGTGTAAATCCTTCTGGTAATAAATCTTTCGCTTCACGCTCGAACCATACGTTAGAACCGTGCTCACGGAATAAATCTGCTACATGATTAATTGTTTCATCTGTAATAATTGGATCACCATTTTCTGCATAGAATACAGGAATTGGCACACCCCATGCACGCTGACGAGAAATACACCAGTCACCACGGTCACGAACCATATTATGAAGACGAGTTTCTCCCCATGCTGGTACCCATTTTGTTTCCGCAACAGCTTCTAATAATTCTTTACGGAACGCTTCAATAGATGCAAACCACTGCGCTGTCGCACGGAAAATAATTGGTTTTTTCGTTCTCCAATCATGTGGGTATGAATGCGTAATGAATGTTAGTTTCAGTAACGCGCCTACTTCTTCTAATTTTTCCGTAATTGGCTTGTTAGCTTTATCATAGAATAAGCCTTCAAATCCAGGTGCTTCATTTGTTAATACACCTTTATCATCAACTGGGCAAAGTACTTCTAAGCCATACTTTTTACCAACAACGAAGTCATCTTCCCCGTGTCCTGGTGCTGTATGAACACAACCTGTACCTGCATCTGTTGTTACGTGCTCTCCTAGCATAACTAATGAGTCACGATCGTAGAATGGATGTTTTGCAACTGTATACTCAAGTTCGCTACCTTTTACCGTTTTCACAACTTCAGCATTTTCCCACTCTAACGTTTTTGCAACTGTCTCAAATAGTTCAGAAGCGATGATATATTTCTCATCATTTACTTTCACAATAGCATATTCAAGTTCTGGGTGAACAGAAATACCTAAGTTTGCAGGTAACGTCCAAGGCGTTGTTGTCCAAATAATGTATTTCTCATCACCTTCTAATACGTTCTTTCCATCTTTTACAGGGAATGCTACGTAAATAGATGCTGATTTTTTATCTTGATATTCAATTTCAGCTTCTGCTAAAGCTGATTCACTTGTTGGAGACCAGTAAACTGGTTTTTGTCCTTTATAGATATAACCTTTTTTCGCCATGTCACCAAACACTTTAATTTGTTGTGCTTCATAAGCTGGCTCTAAAGTAATATATGGATTATCCCAATCTGCACGTACACCTAAACGCTTAAATTGTTCACGTTGACGTTCCACTTGCTCATATGCATACTTTGCACATAACTTACGGAACTCAGCAACTGTCATTTCTTTACGCTTTACACCTTTATTTGTTAAAGCTTGCTCAATTGGTAAACCGTGTGTATCCCAACCTGGTACATATGGTGCACAGTATCCAGTCATTGATTTAAAACGAACAATAAAGTCTTTTAACACTTTATTTAGTGCGTGTCCCATATGGATGTCACCATTTGCATATGGAGGTCCATCATGTAGTACAAATAAAGGACGGCCTTTCGTATGTTCTTGTACCTTTTCATAAATATTCATTTCAGCCCATTTTTCTTGCATTGCAGGCTCACGTTTCGGTAAATTCCCACGCATCGGGAATTCTGTTTTTGGCATTAGTAATGTATTTTTGTACTCCATGCTCAATTCCTCCTTAAATATATAAACGACAGACCTTAAAAAAGGGAATAAAAAAGAGACCTCTCATCCCCAAAAAGGGACGAGAAAGTCTCCCGCGGTACCACCCTAGTAGACCATATACAAATGCATAAGGTCCTCTTTATATTCTTAACGCGAATATACGCCTACGCTTACTAAATTTGTTCAGCGCGGAACTCCAGGGTGATATTCCCATTATCTCCTTATCCTGAGCTTACACCATCCTCAGTTCGCTATATAAGGTATGAAAAAGGTACTTATCCCTATCTTCGTTTTTCTTAATAAATATGCTGTTTAAAATTATATGTAATAATGAGAAAAACGTCAAGCTTACACTGTTTCTTCTTTTTTCAACAGTTCGTCCACTTCGTCTTCTAATTCAATTAGTTTATCCCAATCATCGTTGTTTAACATTTCAAGTTGTGTTTCTAATAACATACGGAAACGAGTTCGGAATACTTTCGCTTGTTTCTTCAACTCTTCAATATCAAAAGCAACTTTTCTTGATTTCACTAACGCTTCATTAATGATACGATCTGCATTTTTTTCTGCTTCACGTACAATTAATTTTGCTTCTTTTTGTGCATTACGCTTCACTTCTTCAGCAGCTTCTTGTGCGACAATGATAGATTTGTTCAGCGTATCTTCAATATTAGAAAAATGATCTAACTTTCCTTCTAATTGTGCAACCTTTTCTTCTAAAGCTTTTTTCTCACGAATGACTAATTCATAATCTTTGATGATTTGATCAAGAAACTCATTTACTTGATCTTCATCGTAGCCACGAAACCCGCGACCAAATTCTTTGTTATGAATATCTAATGGTGTTAACGGCACAACGCCACCTCCAAGTAGTTATCTAAATTTCCTCTTTCAATTATATCTTTTCTTCGACAAAATAAGAGAATTTCCTTCTAAAAAACCAATCATTTTAGTATACCATACAAAACTCTCCATTTGTCGCGCTTCGTTTTACCTTCTACAGAAAATAATTTACTTCGTCCATACCCTCTAACCGAGAAAACATCCCCTGGAAAACATTCATACGAAGTTTGCTCTACTGTTTTCCAATTGACTTTTACTAAGCCACCTTTTATAAGAGGCTGTACCTTCTGCCTAGATATATGTAGCATTTCAGCTAATAAAACATCTAGACGAAGTGACGAAACAGTCCCAGATTTTTCTCCCCATTTTTCACCTACACGCAAAATTTTCTCTACTTGTATAGGAGAGAGTGTGACTTTCATTTTCCCTATTAATTGTAAGTTCATTTCAATATACGATACAACTTCTTTGGCAACTGCAATTTGGGCACGGTCTTCTTGAAGCAAAATATCACCACATTTTTCCCTTGTTAAACCAAGCGACATGAATGCACCTAATATTTGCCTATGTTCTAGCGTAAAAAACTTGGAAGGATAGTCAATTTCTAATACTTCTACTTGAAATTCCTCTTCATTTAATTCTAGATAATCTGGATAAATTAGTGCTCTTTTCCGTTCGGCTTCAGGCATCGCACCATCAAACCGTACAGCTACATCTCCTTGCCCTATTACCATAGAAACAATTTGTTGCTGTCTTGGATCAAGAAAATCTGTTAACTTGACTTGATGGTACTCAGCAGCCTGTTTCCACTCTAATACTTTATCCACAAAGACCTCTTCATCAGGTCTAAAATGCTCATAGATGCTCATGTATTTAACCTCACACTATAAAAAATAGTTGAATAAACTCACTAAACCACCTCTAGCAAGTTTCAAGGCAACAATAGCAACAAGTGGAGAAATATCAATCATACCAAATGGTGGAATAAACCTCCTAAACGGCTCTAAATACGGTTCGCAAATACGCGCAAGAAAATCTCCAAAAGCTGATTCCTTTGCGCCAGGAAACCATGATAGGAGAATGTAAATAATTAGTGCCCACGAGTAAATCTCGATAGCAGTAAGTAACACTGTTAAAACTGTTGTCATGGCGTATTACCACCTCTTTATATTTGTCTCTTCTTCTTCACCGAATAACTCTGAAATCGCACCAACGATATCAACATTTTCAGGTGTACACATAAATGTTTTCGGGCCTATTTTTTGAATATCCCCGCCTATAGCGTATACAGTACCACTTAAAAAGTCAACGATACGTACAGCTTGATCTGTAGACATTCTTTGCAAATTAATTACAACAGCTCGTCTACCTTTTAAGTGATCCGAAATGCCTTGCGCTTCCGAATATGTACGTGGTTCTAGTAAAACAACTTTTGAAGATTGCTTCGCTGTTTCAATACTCACTACATTTTGCTTCGGTTGCACTTTCGCAAACGGAACATCTTGTTGTTCTGGGGGATCTTGTTGCTTTTTCATGTCTGTTTGCTCCTTTTCATAACTATATTGAGCTGCTTCTTTTTCTTCCGGTGTGTCAAAAAAGAAGTATTTTACTTTTGACCAACTCATAATAACTTTCTCCTTCCTCCTACGCTTTTCCTACTAAAACCGTTCCCAAACGAATATATGTAGCGCCTTCCTCAATTGCAATCGTGTAATCATTTGACATTCCCATTGATAATTCTTTACATGGTGCATGTAATAATTCTAGCTCCTGCACCTCTGTTTGTAGCATGCGCAATTCCTTAAAGCAGCGACGAATCTCTTCCTCTTCTCCTGTAAACGGAGCCATTGTCATTAATCCTACCACTTCAATCTTATCCAATTCTTGCAAACTTTGAATAAAAGAAATTGTTTCTTCTATCGCCAATCCTTGCTTTGATTCTTCAGATGATGTTTTCACTTGAATAAAGCATTTAACTTTCTTATCAGCACGTTTTTGAATTTCTTTTGCAAGCGAAAGACGATCTAATGAATGTAAATAATCAATCTCATTAATGATTTCTTTTACTTTTCTCGTTTGCAATGATCCAATAAAATGCCAATTCACTTTTGAACCGAAATGCTCGTATTTTTGTAAGAAACCTTCATTTCTATTTTCACCTAAATCAATAATTCCTGTTTCAATTACTTCGCTTGTTTTTTCAATCCCTACAGTTTTTGTAACTGCAACGAGCTTAATATCTTTCATCGAACGTCCAGCTCGTACACAAGATTCTTTAATTACTTCGTTTACATCTGCTAAATTCCCTTGCACTGTCACTTACTTCACTCCTCCTTAAAACCTATGAAACTCAACATTCTCCCCGTCTTACCTTGATCACGACGATGAGAGAAAAATAATTGTTCTTCACAGCTTGTACAAAGAGATGACATTACAATATGTTCTTCTTTTATGCCTGCTTGTACACATAAAATACGATTAACTTCTTTTAAATTAATTGCATACTGACCATCAGAAATTACTTTATGAGGAACAGATCCGTTTACTACTTGCTGTGCTGCTGTTAATACACGATCATCAACAACATAACAACATGATCCGATTGCAGGACCAATTGCGACATGAATTTCATCACTTGAAACACCTTCTGCATTCCACTTTTGAATCATTTCTTTCGCAATCTCTGTTACAGTCCCTTTCCACCCAGCATGCGCAAGTCCTATCATATCATGTGATGGTGCATAAAAATAGAGCGGAACACAATCAGCGTAACAAGATGTTAAGAGAACATCTTTGTTAGTCGTATAAATGCCATCCGTTTTTGGAATACCGTCTTCATATGAATAAACGCCTTTCCCTTTTTCTTGCAGTCCTACTTTCTCAACATGATGGTCATGAACTTGTTCAGAGCAAATCCATTTTTCTAATGGTTTTTGTAACTTATTAGCTAAAATGCGTCTGTTTTCATGAACATTCTCCACGATATCATTCACATGTAATCCTAAATTCATCGCATGAAAGGAGCCTGTACTTACTCCACCATCTTTTGTCGTAAATCCAACAGTAATGTTTCCAAGTTCTTTCCACGCTTGTAAATACAGTATACCGTCCGCATATTTAAATGGTTCTCTCATAAAGCGACTCCTTTTAATTAAAATAACAGAAAAAAGTATGGTACTTCCTGTCTATTTTACCATACTTTTATTTTTTCATAATGACAACAGAAAAAAAAGAGGAATTTGTAATATTCTTTATGAAATTGTCGGTGTTTGTATTGATTCTGTTACAGAATTAACATGATCTACTTTTACAAGTATGACATCTTCTCCAATTTTCATAATTTGCTCCCAAGGAATCACAAATTCTACTTCCTTTCCAAAGAGTCCAAGCATTCGTGCCTGCTTAGAAATAATAACCGCCCTAATCTTTCCTGTGTCTATATCAATATCAATATCTCCAATATTCCCAAGCCTCTTTCCATCTGAAACATTTACAACATCCTTCATTTGAAACTCCGAAATCCGTATCATATTCATCCTCTCCCTTATATCATGAATCGTAAGTACGCTCTCAAATAAAGTGAAACCTTAATCAGTGAGATTATCCCCATCCCTACTGATTATTAACCCATGCCAATCGGACTTTTACGGGCAGTCCCGCTTCCATCTAACTTTTTACTTCAGCCTAATTTCGAAGCGGATAAACAGTATATAACCGCTACTAATAGAACATCCATTTTATTTTCATTATATGAACCTACCCAATCTACTATGAGCGCAAAATATTATATATAAAAAAGACCTCACCATAACTGGTGAGGACCTTATCCTTGAATCGTCTTATTCATTTGCTTAATAGCAGACTTCTCCAAACGTGATACTTGCGCTTGAGAAATCCCAATTTCTTCGGCAACTTCCATCTGTGTCTTTCCTTGAAAGAAACGTTTTCGAATAATCATTTTTTCACGATCATTTAAACGCTTCATTCCTTCTTTCAACGCCAGTTCTTCAACCCACTGCTCGTCCTTTTGTTTTTCATCCTTTAATTGATCCATAACAAAGATAGGATCTCCTCCATCGTTATAAATCGGTTCAAATAATGAAACCGGATCTTGAATCGCATCTAGTGCAAAAACAATCTCTTCATGTGTCACTTCAAGAACTTTCGCAATATCCATTGCTGTTGGTTCTTTTGAATTTTCAGCAATCAATTTTTCTCTTACTTGCAACGCTTTATACGCAATATCTCGTAATGAGCGAGATACACGAATTGGATTGTTATCACGCAAATATCTGCGTATTTCTCCAATAATCATCGGCACAGCATACGTTGAAAACTTTACATTTTGGCCTAAATCAAAGTTATCAATGGATTTCATAAGTCCAATGCAACCAACTTGAAATAAATCATCAACATATTCTCCTCTGTTATTAAATCTTTGGATGACGCTCAGTACAAGACGTAAGTTTCCATTCACTAATTTCTCTCTGGCGCTTATCTCTCCACTTTGCATTTCACGAAATAATTTACGCATCTCTTCATTTTTTAGTACTGGAAGTTTAGCTGTATCAACACCGCAAATTTCTACTTTGTTTCTCGTCAAAGTGTTCCCTCCTATCGGGAGTTGCTGTACAGTGTAAAGTATTTCCTTTGAAGGGGATTTTATGCATACGGTTTTTCCATCATTTTTCACAAATATCATATTTCCTCATGCACAAAAAAAGAATAAGACCAGTCTAGATACCGACTGGTCTTATTCTTCACACCATTTTATTAAATTCTTTTCGTAATCTTTTTATAATTCTTTTTTCCAAACGAGAAATATAAGACTGTGAAATTCCAAGCATATCAGCCACATCTTTTTGTGTCTTCTCTTCGCCACCAGCGAGTCCAAACCGAAGCTCCATAATTTGTTTTTCACGGTCATTTAATTGATGCAATGCTTTCATTAAAAGATGACGATCTACAGTAGCTTCTAAATCTTTTGTAATAATGTCATCATCTGTACCTAAAACATCTGATAGTAACAGTTCATTTCCGTCCCAATCAATGTTAAGCGGTTCATCAAAAGAAACTTCCGAACGATTTTTATTATTTCGACGCAAATGCATTAAAATTTCATTTTCTATACAACGAGATGCATATGTTGCTAATTTAATTTTCTTTTCTGGATTAAATGTATTCACTGCCTTAATAAGACCAATTGTTCCTATACTAATCAAATCCTCAATATTGATCCCTGTATTTTCAAATTTTCTTGCTATATATACAACAAGCCTTAGGTTACGTTCAATAAGCATCGACCTCGCAGCTTGATCTCCATTTGGCAATTTATTCAAAAGAACTGCCTCTTCTTCTTTCGTTAACGGCGGTGGCAACGCTTCACTTCCACCAATATAATAAATTTCATCGGTCTTAATTCCTAATTTCAGCAATACTTTATACCAAAGGTATACCAAATAAAATTTAAATTTCACCATATTATCCCGCCTCTCATAATTAAGCAATTACCATCTTTTGCGAAATCAACATTTTCGGATGTACAATGCATTGATACTCTCCATTAGTAGATAATTGTTGTGTATTTAATCCAATCAGTACTTTGTTTACAACAACCGAACTACCTTCATGATAAACTCGCACACAATCTGGCTTAATTGCCCATAAAAATTGATTCTCTACTCCTACTGCTCGGAAAGGAATTAAACGTAGTTTCGTCGCCCATCCAGAATCATTTTCTGGTATTTGAGGAATTTCTGTTTTGGAATAAATTTGTTCTGTTAACCAAGCTGGCAAACAATGTTCTAATGATGAAATATGCATAATCATAACGGGTGTTTTCGTTAACGGGTCATAAAGTTGGTTCCCACTATCAATTAGACCTGCTAATTCTAGTTCCTCTCCAGCTAATTGAATTTCCACTTTCACGATTTGATCATAGTGTATCTTTGTGACCTCTACGCTTTCTATACGCTTTTTAGAAAAATAATAAATTACTGGAAAACCAAAAATAACAAATACCCAACTAATTGGATCACCGTAAGAAACTGATTTAGATTGAACTAATCCATTTACCATTTCGTTCGTTTGCAAAAAGTAATGCGTTCCAATTAATCCTCCACCAACCATAAAGGTTACAAAATAGAAAGTAAAAACAGTTTGTGTATAATTTCTAAATGTCGAAAACCCAAATGCTGTATACACAATAAGTAACGAGTACAATAGTTTCATAATTGGATGTGTCATCATAGAAGCAAAAGGCGTAAAGGCGAAAATAACAATAGTTGAACCTATAAATGCCCCTAACACAAGCCTCCATCTTTTGATTCTCTTTTTTAACACGGTGGCTGTTAATAAAAGTAAAAGAAAATCAATGCAGGCGTTTAACAACCAAACGATGTCGGCGTAAACAACCAAACAATTCACCTCTTTTTTTAAGTTGAGACTAGTATAATGCATATCCAATAGGAAAGTGTGTCAATTGGTGGAGGGATTTTTTTGTTATTTTGTGATTTCTAGACATAATCTGTCGGTAAAAAATAAAAGTGTATTTTTCATAGAATAATATAAATTTTTTACTTGTATACATAATAATTGAATTATATATATACAAAGTTTATCTTGCTATTTGCGGGCAGTAAGACCCTGCCTCAAAATTCAGCTATAAAAAAGGACAGAAGTTAAGTGGGCGTCGGGCTAACAATCATTTTTGGATGAACACCCCCGACTAATTAAAGTTTCAATTTATTTATCACAGCTTATGGTTTAAAAATAGGACTGGGCTCTCCATATGCAAAATAATAAAAAAAGATCTGCTTAGCAGATCTTTTCCATTTAGACAACAAAAAAAAGGAGCATGAAAGCTCCTTTTCTTTTATCGTCTACGACGGTTACGTAAGAATGCTGGAATATCGATGTCATCTGAATCAGTATGACGATCATGCACAACCGGCTCTTCACGTTTCATTTCACGCTTAACTTCACGTTGTTTTGAAGGTTGAGCTACTGGTTGTTGTTGCTGTTGCGTGTGATTCGCAGTCGGACGGATAATTGGTTTTGGTGGTTGTGTCGAAGCACTATCATCAAAACCAGTTGCAATTACAGTGACAACGATATCATCTTTTAATCCTTCATTAATAACAGAACCGAAGATCATATTTACTTCTGGATCCGAAGCTGAAGCTACAATGTCTGCTGCTTCTTGTACTTCATATAAACTTAAGTTTGCGCCGCCCGTAATGTTCATAATAACACCTTGAGCTCCATCAATAGATGTTTCTAGTAATGGACTAGAAATCGCTTTTTTCGCAGCTTCAGCAGCACGATTTTCACCATTACCAGAACCGATACCCATTAAAGCAGAACCTCTATTAGACATAATTGTTTTTACGTCTGCAAAGTCTAAGTTAATTAGACCTGGTGTAGCAATTAAATCAGAAATACCTTGAACACCTTGACGTAATACGTTATCTGCTTCACGGAACGCTTCTAACATTGGCGTATTTTTATCAACAATCTCTAATAAGCGATCATTTGGAATTACGATAAGTGTATCTACATTTTCTTTAAATGACGCAATACCAGATGCAGCTTGAGTTGCACGCTTACGCCCTTCAAATGTAAATGGACGTGTTACAACACCAACTGTTAACGCGCCTAGTTCTTTTGCAACTTGAGCAACAACTGGAGCTGCACCAGTTCCAGTTCCACCGCCCATACCAGCAGTTACGAAGACCATATCCGCGCCACGAAGCGCTTCTTGAATCTGTTCTTTACTTTCTTCTGCAGCTTTTTTCCCTACTTCAGGGTTTGCGCCTGCACCAAGTCCACGCGTTAATTTTCCACCAATTTGCATTTTCGTTTCAGCTTTTGATAGATTTAATGCTTGTGCATCAGTATTCACAGCGATAAAGTCTACACCTTGTACACCGTGTTCAATCATACGGTTTACAGCATTGTTTCCGCCACCGCCGACACCGATAACTTTTATATTCGCTAATTGATCTTGAGTAGTATCAAACTCTAACATGTCGAAATCCCCCTAGAACCTCATTTTTCGTGTCCAATTTTAATCCCATAAATAACGGAATGCACGTTTTACTTTTGACATCATGCGGTCATCATTTTGATTAGTATTGTTTTGATTACGAGTTTTTTGTTTCGCAGGTTGCTGTTGTACCGGCATTGGTGCTGGTACTGGTTCAAAATGTTCTTGCTTTTCCTGCACATTTTTCCCACGTAATTTAGCTTTTTGATAAGAATGTTTAATTAATCCAACTCCACTTGTATATTGAGGCTCACGAACACCAATATAATCAGGAGTTGCTATACGAACATTTTCATGTAAAATATCGTATGCAAGATCAAGAACACCTGGCATAGAAGCTATCCCACCAGTTAGTACATATCCAGAAGCAGCTTGCTTTACTCCTAACTTATGCACTTCATCTTGAACAAACATTAAAATTTCCTCTACACGAGCCTCTATTATATCCGATAATTCCAACTGAGAATATTGTTCTGTTTGATCGCTTCCCATAATAGGAACCGTAAACATCTCTTCTTCAGATGCTGTATCATAAAAAGCATGTCCATATTTCAGCTTAATTTGATCTGCATTTTCTGTTGAAGTTTTCAGCCCAATCGCTATATCCTTCGTTATATGATCTCCACCTAATGGCAATACGCTCGTTGCTTGCAACTCTCCATCTTTAAAAATAGATAAGGTTGTAGATCCTCCACCCATATCAACAAGGGCTACCCCTCTATTTCTTTCATCCGAAGATAAAGCAACTGTCGCTGCCGCTAAAGGTTGCAGACAAATATCAACAATTTCAAGACCTGCTTTTTCTACACAACGAAGTAGGTTATGTAGTAAAGTTCTCGAGCCTGTAATAAGTGTACCTTCCATTTCTAATCTTACACCGATCATCCCGCGTGGATCGTTAATCTCGTCAAGACCGTCTACAATGAACTGTCGAGGTACCACATCAATAAATTCACGTTCAGGAGCAATTGACACAACTTGCGCTGCATCTAGAACGCGTAAGACATCTTCATTCCCGATTTCACGATCTTCATTTGAAACAGCGACTACTCCGTGACACGGGAGCAACTGTACCTGGTTTGCATTGACACCTACTACAACTTGCTCAATGTGGATACCCACCATGCGCTCAGCTTGTTCAATTGCTTTTTTAATTGATCGAACAGTTTCATCTATATCAACTATCGATCCCTTTTTCAAACCATTTGATTTTACGTTTCCAACACCAATAATGTTTAAGCTATCATTAACCATTTCACCAATGATGACTTTAACATTGGATGTACCGATGTCAAGACTAACATATATTTCATTGCTGTTCATTCTTTGGCACCTCCTTCTTTATTTATACCATACAACTCAATATATGGAACAACAATCGCAACTTTACTATTTATAAGAAAAATATTCAACGTCTTTGTACGTTTCCCTTTTTTAACCCTATATTTTTCTTATTTTTATTTAACATTCATTTAAGAATATCGCAGTAACCTGTGAATAACTGCTCTATCTTGAAATAATTATATTTCAAGTGTAAAGATTACCGCCAAGTATAAGTCTACACTAAGATGTACTTGTAGAAAAGTGAAACTTGTACCAATCCTAGTATGAATCTAAGAAAATTTACATTTTTTTCATCAAATTAAGCATTCTTGCAAATTAGCATCCATATAAAAGAACGTTTGTTTCATTTCATACTTAATAACGCAGTAAAAACTATCATTCTATTCTTTCTTTTCTTCAGCACCTAGTTCCTTCGTATATGCACCCACTTCTAAGTCAATTAAAACCTTCTTACCAGGTTCAATTGTTTTTAAAATAAGTGGATAAGCTTCCATTCGCTTTGCGAAATTTTGAATAGTGGTGCTCACTTCATATCCTTCATTCATATATAAAGTAAGATGATCTTCATTTGCGTTCGTTGGTGTATAACGAATTTCAGAAATAGACCTTAAAATAGTTGGCGTTAATTTTTCTAGTTCTGCAATTAATTCCTTCATTTTTTCCTCTTTAAATGGTTCAAAAATTGGTGCTGCAACTGGAAGCTTTCCGTTCGGAAGTACATCGAGTGTTTTCCCATTTTCTAATAACGGTTGTAATTTCCCATCTTTGTTTATATAGCCAATTGTTAAATATTCTTCGATATGAACATCAATTTTGTTTGGGAAACGTTTTTTTACATTTACCTCTTTAATTTCTTTTCGTTTCGTTAAGTTTTCTTCTGCTTTATGTGCTGTTACTCGGAAATAACTCGTATCATATGTCACACCTGATTCCTTCATAACTTGTTCATCTGTCATATAATGATTTCCAAAGACACTTATCTTTTTTATATTACTAAGCGGAGACCGAAAATAAATTAAAAAGAGTACTAATAAAAATAAAATCGATATGTATAAAATTAACCGATGATTAACAGGTTTCTTATTTTTTTTATTTTGATTCTTTAATTTTGGTACACGATCTTGTAGTTTAATCACTTTACTATTTTTCATGTACGATCCCCCTATGTAACATAAAGAACGGCATGTTCCTCATGCCGTTCTTATCTTCTTATTATAACATAAATGATAATGAGCGGAACGAACAACCGTTATCTTCCAATTATTTCTACCTCTGTATGCATATCAACACCAAATTTATCTTTAATTGTACGCTTTACCAATGCGATTAAGTCTAATACGTCTTGCGCTGATGCCACACCAGTATTAACAATAAAATTCCCATGCATTTCAGAAATTTGAGCTCCACCTATCTTATAGCCACGAAGCCCTGATTTTTCTATTAAATCTCCTGCAAAATAGGGGACTGGATTTCGAAATATACTTCCTGCACAAGGGTGATTCCAAGGCTGCGTTTCACGGCGATACTCTTTATTCTTTTGCATGCTTCTTACAATTCCCTCGCGTTCGCCTACCTCCAATTGGAATTCAGCTTCCAAAACAATACCAGGGCGTTTCATTTGCAATACAGATGTGCGATAAGAAAAGCCCATTTCGGTATTCGTCAACCAATTAATTGTTCCATTGTCAAACAAAATACGAGCTTTCGTTAATACACTCGATATGTCGGACTTATGAGCGCCTGCATTCATATACACTGCACCGCCAACACTTCCTGGAATACCACTTGCAAATTCCAGGCCCGCTAATCCCTGTCGACTAAGTAAAGTTGACAATTTAATAAGGGGATATCCAGCACCGACTCTTACTCTATGTTTTTCGACTTCTAAATGGTCTAATCCTTCTCCTAAACGAATAACCACACCTTCTATACCTTGATCAGATACGAGAAGATTTGAACCACGACCAATTGCAGTCCACCCTGTCTTGTACTTCTTTACTAACTCTAGAGTCTTCTCAATACCAGCAACATGCTTTGGTACAATTAAAATATCAGCTGGTCCGCCTATTTTCATAGTCGTGTAACGCGCTAACGGTTCATTAACTAACACGCGACCAACATTTGCTTCTAAAAGCTCTTTTACTAATTGTTCCATAGACAATCTCCCCCATATCAAGTCTCCTTATTACAGTAATATGCAGGGCGTTCACCTAATGTTATTTTTTAATAAGCTTGTTCATTACTTCATATAGCTTATTTGCTGCATCTGGAATACCAAGTTGCTTAGTAGCCAGTTTCATATTTTGTAATGTTTGTGTATCCAATAAAATCTCATCAATGTCACGAATAAGCGTTTCAGATGTTAAATCTTTTTCAAGTAGCATTTTAGCTGCTCCTTTATCAACAACTGATCGTGCATTTTTTTCTTGATGGTTATTTGTTACGTACGGACTTGGAATTAATACACTCGGCTTTCCTAACGCTGTTAATTCTGCAAGCGTTGTAGCCCCTGCCCTTGAAACAACAAGGTCTACACCCGTCAGTACCTCTGGCATATTATGAATAAAAGGTTTAATAATAACATTATTCGGATTCCCTTTTTGTTTCACGGCTTCCATAACTTTATCATAATGTACTTCGCCTGTTACATATAATACTTCGTAACTTTTATTCCCAAATTGTTCAATCGCTTCTACAAAAGCATCGTTAATCGGTCTAGCCCCGCGGCTCCCACCAAAAATAAGCACGGATTTTTTAGAAAGGGATAGTCCTACCGAACGTTTTCCTTTCATTCCATTTTGGTCCATTACTTCTGATGCACGTGGATTACCTGTCATAACCACTTTTGACTGTGGAAAATGTTCTGCAGCTGCTTCAAAACAAACTGCAACTTTATCGACATAACGACTTAAAAATTTATTCGTTACACCAGGTACACTATTTTGTTCATGGACAATAGTCGGAATACCTAATTTAGCCGCAGCATATACAACTGGCCCACATACGTATCCACCCGTACCAATCACAATATCAGGGTTAAAACGACGAATATATCGTTTACTATCTTGAACACCTTTTAGGAAACGCATCACTGTTTTTACATTATCAAGAGATATTTTTCGTTTAAATCCACTTATAACAATAGATTGGAACGGAATACCCGCTTTCGGTACGATGGTACTCTCTAATCCATTCTCTGTACCAATGTATAAAAATCTTGCTTCAGGATTTAGTTTTTTTATTTCTCTAATTAAAGCAAGAGCTGGATAAATATGTCCTCCAGTACCCCCACCACTTACTAATACTCGCACTACTGATTCCTCCACTTCCCTGTTCTTATTCAATCGTATTTATTTCTATATACATATTGTATTTTCACACACACACGAAAAACCCTGTCTTTTAAACAGGGTTTAATAGCGAGAATGGCGACTTATATTCAATAATACACCTACTGCCATTAACATTAAGGTCAAACTTGATCCACCATAACTTAAAAATGGCAAAGTAATACCGGTAACAGGCATCAGTCCTGTTACAACACCAACATTAATCATTACTTGAATCGCAATCATCGCCACAATACCTACTGCTAAAAACGTACCATATAAATCTGGCGCTCCTAATGCTATACGAATCCCACGCCATAATAATAGACTAAATAATAATAACACAAATGAACCACCAATAAAACCTAATTCCTCAGATAAGATTGCAAATATAAAGTCTGTTTGTGGTTCAGGTAAATAGAGAAATTTTTGTCTACTTTGTCCAAGTCCAAGCCCAAATAAACCACCAGGTCCAATTGCGAGTAACGATTGGATAATTTGAAATCCACTTCCGAGCGGATCCGACCACGGATCTAAATATGATGTGATGCGTTTCATTCGATATGGCGCTGATGCAATTAACCCTACAAATCCCGCTGCACCAAGCAAACCAAACATTGCAAAGTGAAAGACCCTTGCTCCCGAAATAAATATCATAATAATACATGTCCCAATCATTACCGTTCCCGTACCAAGATCTGGCTGTAACATAATTATCCCAAAAGCAAGAAATACAAAACTAAGAGCCGGTAGTAAACCTCGTTTAAAAGATGTAATTAATTTTTGTCGTTCCGCTAAAAATTTTGCTAAGAAAATAATCATCGCGAATTTCATAAACTCTGACGGTTGGATAGAAAATGCCCCGATTCCAATCCAACTTCGCGCCCCTCCACGAACGAGACCTACTCCAGGAATAAGAACGAGAATAAGAAGAACGAAACAAACTAGTAAAATTACTTTTGAATACGTACGCCATACCCAATAATCAATTTTCATCAGAAAAAACATAGCTACTACCCCAAGACTTGCAAATAACAATTGTCTTTTTGCAAAAAAGAATGAATCCCCCATTTTATAAGAGGCCCAAACCGCACTCGCACTATAAACCATAATCATTCCGATTGTTAACAATGCAAGTGTAACGATGATGAGAATAAAATCAGGCGTTTTCTTCATTAGCCATGAACACCACCTCTTTGGGCAGAACCTTTGCCCTATGTAACAAAACATCAGTAGGTGTTAGCCTACTGATGTTTTGATTTACTTTATATAAGTTTATGCACAGCTTGTATAAAAATGTCTCCTCTTTCTTCAAATGTTTTAAATTGATCCCAGCTTGCACATGCTGGTGAAAGAAGAATTACATCACCATCGGTAGAATGAGCATAAGCTTTCACTACTGCATCATCTAAAGTATCGACACTTTCAATTACATCTAATCCTGCTTTTTCTGCCGCTCTTACTAATTTTGGTGCAGTTTGTCCAAATGTCACAATCGCTTTGACATGTTTAAAATATGGAATTAAATCATCAAATTCATTACCACGATCAAGTCCACCAGCCAATAATACAATCGGTTGTGTAAATGCAGATAATGCTTTTTCTGTCGCTAGCATATTCGTCGCTTTTGAATCATTATAAAATTTACGATTATTAATCGTTGTTACATATTCTAAGCGATGTTTTACACCTGTAAAACTTTTTAACACAGCAGTAATTGCTTCATTAGAAACACCTAGTAATTTAGCAATACTCATTGCTGCTAAAATATTTTCTAAATTGTGCTTACCAGGTAAAACAATATCACTTACTTTAACTACTTTTTCGCCTTTAAAATAAAGAGCGTTATCTTTTATATACGCACCATCTTCAATTTCTTTCGTCGTCGAAAATAATACTTTCTGTCCTTTACTATATGCCGATAACGCCATGACATCTGCATCATCTGCGTTAATTATACTATAATCTGCTTCAGTTTGGTTTTTGAAAATATTCGCTTTCGCCAAACCATATTCTTTCTTCGTCCCGTGATAATCTAAATGCGCTTCAAATAAATTTAAAAAGGCTGCAATTTTTGGTTGGAACGATTCCACTCCCATCAATTGAAACGATGAAAGTTCCGTAACGACAACTTCATTTTCCTTCGCCAATTGTGCAACTTCACAAGCTACAGTACCTATATTCCCCGCAATAACTGGGTGCTTTTGTCCTTCTTTTAACATTTCAAACGTTAACATTGTCGTTGTTGTTTTACCGTTAGATCCCGTAATCCCAACAAACGGTGCTGCTGAAATGGAATATGCTAATTCAACCTCAGTTACAATTGGAATTTGTTTTTCTTTCGCCGCCACTAAGAGTGGGTTAGAATATGGAATTCCTGGATTTTTTACGACAAGTGAAATGTTTCTCTCCAGCAATTCTAATGGATGCCCACCACACACAACATCCATTCCTTCCGCTTGTAACTCAGCTGCAAGCACATTACCCGCTAATGGTTTCCCATCATTTACAATGACGTTTGCCCCTAACTTTTTTAATAAAGTAGCTGCTGCATAACCACTTTTAGCAATACCTAATACAAGAACATTTTTATTTTGATATTCAGTTACAGTTTTCAATTACATCCACACCCCGATATAAATTCCTAGCACAGCTAATAAAAATCCTACAGACCAAAACGTTACAACAACGCGCCACTCTGACCAACCACATAATTCATAATGATGATGTAATGGGCTCATTTTAAAGACACGCTTTCCTGTTGTTTTGAACGAAATAACTTGGATAATAACAGATAAAGTTTCCGCTACGAATACACCGCCAATAATAACGAGTAACAATTCTTGTTTTAACAAAATCGCTACAGCTGCGATAGCACCACCTAAAGCTAGAGAACCTGTATCCCCCATAAATACTTTCGCTGGATTCGCATTGAATACTAAAAATCCAAGTACAGCTCCTACAACTGCCATACAGAAAATCGCTACCCCAAATTGTTCTTGAGCTACAGCAATAATACTAAATGCTCCGAATGCAATAGCAGCTGTTCCTGATAATAAACCATCTAAACCATCTGTTAAATTAACCGCATTTGATCCACCAATAAGCATAAATAATACGAGAACAAAATACGCCCAGCCTAATTCAAATTTAACATCAGTTCCTGGAATCATGATATACGTGTGAAATGCTTGCCCTTTTCCAATTAAAAAGAACGCAATAGCAATTACAAGCTGACCAATCAATTTTTGTTTTGATGTTAAACCAAGATTTCTTTTCTTTACTACTTTTATGTAGTCATCTAAAAATCCGATTAATCCGTATCCAAATGTAACTAATAATAGCAATGATACTTCTGCACCTAAATGGTTAAATTTAATCGCCATAATAAGCGTAGTCACCATCATAGATACATATATGACAATACCACCCATCGTTGGTGTCCCTGATTTCTTTTGGTGTGACTTCGGTCCTTCGTCACGAATACTCTGTCCGAACTTTAACTTTCGTAAAAATGGAATAAATAATGGCGAAAGGGCAACAGAAATTAAGAATGCTACCCCAGCCGTTACTAATAAACCTTGTTCAAGCACATGTAGTCCTCCTCTCATGCTGTTACACTTCGTTGTTTAAACGCTCCGTGATTGCTTCTTTAGCGACTTCACGATCATCAAAATGATGAACTTCTTTACCAATAATTTGATACGTTTCATGCCCTTTACCAGCAATAATAATAATATCTTCTGCTTTCACTTTCGAGATAGCGGAACGTATCGCTTCTTTTCGATCAACAATTACTTCATAATTATTCCCATTTGCATCATTTACCATATCATCTAAAATAGCCTTCGGATCTTCACTTCTTGGATTATCTGATGTATAAATTGCATGAGTTGCATATTCGGTTGCAACACTTGCCATTATTGGTCTTTTCGTTCTATCTCTATCACCACCGCAACCAACGATACAATAGACATCACCTTTTGCAAACTGTTTTGCTGTTTTTAGTACGTTCTCTAAGCTATCAGGTGTATGTGCATAGTCAACAATAACTGTGTAATTTTGTCCACCATCAACAACTTCAAAACGTCCAGGAACGCCAGCAAGTTCTTTAATTACATCAATAATTGTTTGTAAGCTCACTCCTGAAACAAGACCTGCTGCTGTAGCAGCTAACACGTTGTATACATTAAACTTACCAATTAATTTCATCGTAACATTTACAGTTTCGTACGGTGTTACAAGTGTAAATGTTGTACCGCCACTCGTCATTACGATATCTCGTGCCATAATGTCGCTTGCAACATCTATACCGTATGTTACAACAGTAGCTGCTGTACTTCTCATATACTCTTCTGCTACTGAATCATCACTGTTTAATATAGCGTATTTTTCACGATTATGATGATAACTATTGCCAAGCTGTGCGAAAAGCAACCCTTTTGCATGTTTATATTCTTCCATCGTTTTATGATAGTCTAAATGATCTTGTGTTAAATTCGTAAATACTGCAACATCATAATCGCACCCGTGTACACGACCAAGATCTAAAGCATGAGATGAAACTTCCATTACTGTGCTATCCACACCTTGTTCAACCATTTTTGAAAACGTCTGTTGAAGTGTTAGTGCATCTGGTGTTGTATTTTTCACCTCAAATGTTTCATCACCGATTTTCATATTAATCGTTCCAATTAGCCCTGTTTTATGACCATGTGCGCGCATAATTTCATCCATAATATGCGATGTTGTTGTCTTTCCATTTGTACCTGTAATACCGATTAAATGTAACTTGTGTGTTGGTTGGCCATAAAAATAATCAGCTAAAACCGCTAGCGAACGAAAAGTATTTTTCACAAGTACAACTGGAACGTCAACATCAATTGGTCTTTCCGCAACAATAGCAGCCGCTCCTTGTGCGGCTGCTTGCTTAGCAAAGTCATGGCTATCAACCGTATATCCTTTCATACATATAAATAAGCTTCCCTCTTTCACTTTACGTGAATCCGCTTCAATAGATGTTATTTCTGGATTTTCTGTTGGAACAACTGGAAAATCATGCAAACATGATACAAGTGTATGCAACTTCATTTCACTAAACCCTCTCTACATTGTTTATTTATCTCTTATTTTAGCAAGTAACACATTACCTCCTAGTTATATAAAAATAGGAGGTAAGTGCTACTATAGTCTAATCAATAGATTTATTTATTAATGAGACACTTATCGTCTCAAATAAAGCAATTTTTCTATAAAGAACTCACTTCCACCAATTGTACCATAAAACACAATCAGTTACCTTTAATTCCCGAAGTAAATTCTAACTTTTGAACCCTCTTTTACTTTAGCTCCTGCTTCTGGTGATTGTTTAATTACTTTCCCACCATCACCACTTATATCAAGCTTCAAGTCTACAAGTTGCGTTTGTAAATCTTTCTTTTTCATACCAATTAAATTAGGAACTTCCACAGTTGGTGTATCGCCCCATTTATATTCTTTCTCAACTTGCTCTTTTCTCGGTTCTACTCCCATTACAGGAAGTGCGTCACGAAGAATATTCCCAACAATAGGTGCTGCTACAACTCCACCAAATTGAGTGACTCCTTTTGGATTATCCACTGCTACATAAACAACAATTTGCGGATCGTCAGCTGGAGCAAAACCGATAAATGATACAATATAGTTATTATCTAAATATTTTCCATCTTTCACCTTTTGAGCAGTTCCAGTTTTTCCACCTACACGATATCCATCAATATAAGCCCCTTTACCAGAACCTTTCGCTACAACATTCTCTAACGCGTAACGAACTTTCTCTGAAGTTTCCTTGGAAATAACTTCCCTTTTCGCAACAGGTGTCTTTTTGCTGACAACTTGATTATTCTTCGGATCGATAAATTCCTTCGCTATATATGGCTGATACAAAGTTCCACCATTTACAGCGGCCGCTACAGCTGCTACTTGCTGAATCGGTGTAACAGAAACACCTTGCCCAAATGAAGTCGTCGCTTGCTCAACTGGACCAACTTTATCTAAATTAAATAAAATCCCGCTACCTTCACCTTGTAAGTCAATTCCGGTCTTCTGGCCAAACCCGAAATTACGAATGTATTTAAACAATCGATCTTTACCAAGACGATCACCGAGTTCAATAAATCCTGGGTTACAAGAGTTTTGAACTACCTCTAAAAACGTTTGGCTACCATGGCCTCCAGCTTTCCAACATCGCAATCTAGCTCCACCAACTTCAGCTGCTCCATCATCATAAAACGTATCTTTCTCTAAGTCTACTAAATTTTCATTCAAGGCTGCAGCTAATGTAATAATCTTAAATGTTGACCCCGGCTCATACGTACTCCATACAGGTAAGTTTCTGTTATATACTTCCGGAGAAACACTTTGGAAATCTGCTGGATCAAAACTTGGCCGACTTGACATACCTAAAATCTCACCATTTTTCGGATTCATTGCAATTGCTATCATACCGTCAGGATTATACGTTGATTCCGCAATATTCATTTCTCTCTCCATAATCCTCGTAATGCGTGAATCAATTGTTAATCCTAAATTCAAGCCGGCTTCTGGTTTTTTGAAATCATCTCCAACGTTAGGCATTCTCTGTCCTTTCGCATCTGCAAAAAATCGCACATGACCTTTATCACCATTTAGCTCTTTATCATAATATTTCTCTAGTCCCATAAGCCCTTGATTATCACTGCCCGCAAATCCTAATACGTGTGATAAAAAATTACCGAATGGATAGTACCGGATAGAATCCTCTGCGATGTACACACCCTTTAAACTTAATCCGCGTACTTCTTTCGCTTTGTCATGCGATATTTTCCTTCCGCCTTTATCAAGCCTTACAATCGATTCTTTTTTTGTAATCCGCTTATAAACATCATCTTTTTCCACACCTAATACTGCAGCTAACTTCTCTGCAGTCTCTGCTGGTTTTTCAATTTGCCTCGGCACAACAAAGACGGTCGGTGCACTTTTATTCGTAGCAAGCTCCACACCATTTCGATCTAAAATTTTCCCTCGCTCTGGTTCAAAAGTAATATTACGACTCCATGAATCCTTCGCACGATCCGTTAACATATTTCCAAGAAAAAATTGCACATATCCAAGACGAATATCGATAATGGTGAAAATGAGTATACCCGATATAAGTATAAAAATAAGTCGTTTTCTAACTGTTACATTTGATACACGCA
The DNA here is from genome assembly GCF_038003645.1 of Bacillus sp. FSL E2-0195. Classification (NCBI taxonomy): domain Bacteria; kingdom Bacillati; phylum Bacillota; class Bacilli; order Caryophanales; family Bacillaceae; genus Bacillus; species Bacillus sp. FSL E2-0195. The sequence continues at coordinate 3,837,351 of NZ_JBBOPN010000001.1, forward strand.
TATTGGAACAAGCCTCCCTTACGCCTAGCTTGTTCCAATATATGCTTGTACTTATTTAATTAGAACTTCTTCCCTATTACCATTATGGCTTTTCTGCTTCTTGCTGCGGTTCAAGTGGTGGTACGAGTGTTACACCTAATTCTGTACCAGGTTGCAACAATGTCCCTTCCGCTACACTTTGCTCGGTTACATATCCTGTACCAGAAGGTTTTAAGTTAAGCTTTAATGTTTTTGCTAAATTCATAACATCACGCAGTGCCCATCCCTGTATATTTGGCATTGTAGGCTTATCTCCTACTAAGAAGACTCGATCACCCTTTAATGTTTGTTCAGTTGCTTTTGGCACTTGCTGCTGCACTTTACCTTCACCTAATACGATTGGACGAAGTTTTGCTTTATCAATTGTTTTTTTCGCTTCTTCCATCGTTTTTCCGGTTACATCTGGAACGACAGTTTGTTGTTCTTTCACATATTTTTTCGGGTCTTTTACTTCATTCGGCTTAATCTTTAAATACTCTAAGCTATTTTTCGTTACATATTTAAAGATATCTGCTAAAGGTTTAGCCCCGTTTTCATCATCTTTTAATTTTGGTTGTTTAACGGACACATACACAACAAGTTGCGGATCGTCCATCGGTGCCATACCTAAGAATGAGAATATATAATTCTCTCTTCCCGTCATATAGCCACCTTTCCCGTCAGGAATTTGTGCTGTACCTGTTTTCCCCCCGACTGAGTACCCATCAACTTTATATGCAGTTCCTGTTCCTTTCGGTGATGTAACAACACGTTCTAGTAATTGCCTTACTTGCGCTGCTGTCTCTTTGGAAACAGGTTTCCCTACTTCTTTTGGTTTATGCTCTAGCTGTACTTTACCTGTTATTGGATCCACAATTTTATCAATTGTATAAGGTTTCATCATTTTCCCATCATTTGCAATCGCTGTTGCAGCTTGTACAAGTTGAATTGGTGTAACTGTAGAACCTTGTCCAAACGCTGTTGTTACTTGTTGTATTTGTTGATCAAATAAAATTGTATTTGACCCTTCACCAGATAAATCAATGTTTGTTTTTTCATCTAATCCAAAACTGTGAATATATTTTCGAAAACGCTCTGGACCAAGTTTTTGATCCCCTAAAATTGCGAACGCTACGTTTGAAGATCGCTCTACCCCTTCATCAAAAGTAATAGAACCCCATCCGGCGCCGCCGTTATGATCTTTTATTTTGCGATTACCAACTTGATATGTACCAGACTGATAAAAGTCTTGCCCATTGTATACACCTTCATTAATGGCCGCCGCTAATGTGAAAATTTTCATTGTTGATCCCGGTTCAAACGCATTTGCAATGGCGTCGTTGAAGAAATATTTAATTTGACGATCATTAGGATCATAACTAGGTTTACTAGACATCGCTAATATTTTCCCTGTCTTCGGATCCGCAACAATCCCTATTAAATTTTCTGGTTCATAATGTTTACTCGCTTCTTTCATTGCGTCTTCTAAATAACTTTGAATACGTTGATCAAGCGTTAAATACACATTATCTCCATTTTTAGGTGCCTTTACATTCACTTTCCCACCGTCAAGAGATACTCCTTTACGGTCACCTGTATAAGCTACCTCACCATTAGAAGCACCTAAATATTTATCCAAACTCTTTTCTAAGCCAAATTGACCGACTGAGATTCCATTTTCATCAGGTTTCGCATGACCTATGACGTAAGATGCAAAATCACCGTTTGGATAAACTCTCGCATTTTCGGTAATAAAAGATATTCCCGGCAATTTCAATGCTTCTATTTGTTCTTTCTTTTCTTTCGTCAAGTCCTTACCCAATGTTCCAAATTCCACTTGACTTTTGCCTTCTTTATTTAAAGTAGCTAAAATTTTATCTTCATCTTTTCCGAGTACTCCTGCGATTTTCTTTGCAGTATCCTCTTTATCCTTAACGGCGTTAGCCCCTTTTAACTCGGCTACAAGTTTATAAGAATTTGCATCTTGCGCTAGGACATGACCATTTTGATCATAAATTGTTCCTCGATTCGCTTCGAGAACTCCCTTTTTACTATGTTTCTGCTCAGCAAGTTTTTTCAAATCATGATTGTCCACTGTTCCTGTTGCTTGTATGTAAAAAAATCGGGCTAATAACAGCAAAAAGAGCAGGAGGAAAAATATCATAAAATAACCTGCTCCCTTATTGGTATGAAATTTGGTCATATTTCTCTTCATCTTTTCTTCACACCTATTTGCCTTACTTTAGGCCTTTCACATTATTCGCATTAATTTCTAGCCCGTGTTTTTTTGCAACTTCAGCGATACGTTCATAACGACTTAACTTTTCTACTTCAGCCTGCAATTCTTGATTTTCCTTTTGTTTTTTCACAATTTGTTCTTCTATCGTCGCTGCTTCTACATTAACTTGATATAGACCCGCTTTATTCCCAATAAAAGCTACACAAGCATATAATAAAAATCCAATAAACGTTACGTACAATAGCTTTTCAATTCTTGTAATTTTCGTTTTAACTTTTGGCTTAACCATCTGCTGTGGCGGCGCTTGAATTTGTACCTCTTCTTGCGCCTGTTGTTTATACTTTACAGCTAAATTAGTCATACCTCTCTCTCCTTTTTATCGTTTTTCAGCGATTCTCAACTTCGCAGAACGCGCTCGATTATTTTCTTCTAATTCAATGTCAGAAGGTAAAATCGGTTTCCTTGTAATAAGCTTTAATTTCGGCTTAAATTCATCCGGAATAATCGGTAGTCCCTGTGGTAATTGCGGCGTTGTGCTATTTCGCTTAAACGTCGTTTTACAAATACGATCTTCTAAAGAATGGAATGTTATAACACTAACTCTTCCACCAGGCTTGACCATATCAATTGCAGATTCCAACGCCTCTTCAAATACTTTTAATTCATCATTTACAGCAATACGAATCGCTTGAAATACTCGCTTCGCAGGATGTCCACCTGTTCTACGTGCCGGAGCTGGAATACCTTCTTTAATTAATTCCACTAATTCTCCTGTCGTTTCAATAGCCTTATTCTCGCGATAAGCTTCAATTTTCCTTGTTATTTGCTTTGAAAATTTTTCTTCTCCGTATTGGAAGAAAATTCTTACGAGTTGTTCATATGACCAGCTGTTCACAACATCATATGCTGTTAATGGGGCATCTTGATCCATCCGCATATCTAACGGTGCATCATGATGATAACTAAAGCCACGCTCTGGTGTATCTAATTGTGGGGATGAAACACCTAAATCGAATAAAATCCCGTCTACTTCTGTGATACCTAATTCATGTAGTTTTTCAGATAAATAACGGAAGTTGCTCTTCACTGTTACAAATTGTTCACCATAAGAAGAAAATTTTTCCTTCGCATTTTGAATCGCTATTTCATCTTGATCAAATGCTATTAACTTTCCACCATCTGTTAGCTGAGATAATAAATAAGAACTATGTCCTCCTCCACCCAGTGTACAATCTACATATGTACCACTCGGTTTTATATCTAAGCCATCTACTGTTTCTTTCAAAAGTACTGTTACGTGTTTGAACATTGCTGCACCTACTCTTTTTCCAATTAATTATGTTAAATACATTTCTCACTCTACAAACACAATTTACTACTAGAGGATGAAATGCTACTAAAGAACGACTCATTTAACTTCCAACAAGGTAGTACGCTATACAAATCGCTATTTTATTTTATTATATACTAAATTTTATCATTTTTTGCGGGAATTTAAACAAAAACCTGTCGAAAAAGATATTAATCCGTTTACATTTTGTGCTATTTTGTCATATATATATACCTGATACATAGCGATTCATTACATTAACACAAGATGGATAATTCAGAAATATTTCACTTCACAGTTAATTCAACAGAATAAAAATAAAATCCTGCTCAAAAGAGCAAGATTCTATAGTTTTATTACATGATGTTTTCCATCCCACGAAAAAGATTGTTCCATTACCCGGTCAACAAAATCAAGGCCGAACTGATTTAAATAATAACACACATTCCACACACGTTCTTGCGGTGCTCCTAATGGACGAAGCGCGAATTGTAAACGGCGGAATTTATTCAGTTGAACCTCATGTTTCTTCTCAACATTTCTTTTCAACATTTTTTCTAACAGTTCAATTTGCTCATTAATTTTCAGTTCATTTTTCCCCGCAAACTCATTTAACCCTGGATCTATTTTTTTCACGAATTGTTGTAATGATGTATGAATATCCATTATTTCTTTTTTCGCTTCTATAAATCGCTCGTCTATCGGTTCCTCTATTTGATTAGAAAGCCAATTGTCACGCAGATTATCTATATTATTTAGAAATGGATCAATTTCTTGCAAATCTAAATCATATAAATCTGTCGCTATATCTCGCTCCATATAAGTAATTGTAAGCCGCGGAACAACAGGTGGCATTTGGAAACCTGCCGTATGAAACACTTGTTGCAATTCACTCCAATAAGCTAACTCCCCTGGACCGCCAATAAACGCTAACGTAGGAAACACATATTCTTGCATAAGAGGGCGCGTTACAACATTATTACTAAAACGTTCTGGACTTCTTTCCATCTCTTCCATCAATTCTTCATACGAAAATGAATGCACTCCATCTTTTCCAATAAACTTCCCTTGATTCTCTTCAAGCAATACTCGCTCATTATCAATTTCCATAAATATATGCACTGCATTTGTCTTCGTTTCAATAATCGGTTTAAATCCTAATTCCTTAAGTACTTCCTGTTGATTACGAAGCCCTACTTGAATTTCTTTATATTTACTTATAATTTGTTGTAAAAACGGCACTTCTAATTTTCTTAATGCAGGATGATGTGAATCTACAAGAATTAAACCAGAATTTGCGAACATTTTCGTAATAAGGTGCGCAAAGAAATCTACATATGTATGCGATTTACCTAAAGCATCATCAACAAATTGTAATACATCCTTTGTAAAATTCGTTTCCGGATATGTTTTAAAAATCTCTTCGACCCATTTTCTACAGTCTTCAATAGAAAACTCAGACTCAGAAGCACTCGCCTTTTTCGGATAACGATCATGAAAAATGGTCTTTTTTATTTTTTTATTTTTCGTTACAAATGTATGATTAATTTCATCCATATCATGGTCTTCACCAGCAATCCAAAAGACAGGAACAACCCGAACCCCTAAGCTCTCTTCTTTTTCTTTTGCAAGCTGTAAAATTGAAATGATCTTATGAACTGTATAAAGCGGACCAGTTAATAACCCAGCTTGTTGTCCAGCTATAACTACATATGTATTTTCATCTTCAAGCGCTTTTATATTTTGAATTGTAAATTCTCCCGCTTGCAATTGTGTATTATATTCTAATAAATGCGTTACTAAATCTTGACGGAAAAACTCTCTCTCACGTAAATCATGTAAACGCTGTTTAAAAGCATCCTCTGTTAACAGATAATCAAAACATGACTGTATCTCTTTTTTACCGTTCATATAGTCCGCTACAACACCTTGTAGTGGAACAGAGATTTCTTTTATCTCCATATAATTCTTCCTTTCGTATCCTGTTCTCTCACCAACCCACATTGTATTCAATGTTTCACGTAAAAGCAAAGAAAAACACTTATAATTCCATTCCTTTTATTGCATTGAACAAAAATCGAAGTGTCGGAACAGATTGTTGTTGTTCCTTAGCTTCTTCTAATACATATCCAACAATCGCGTTAACTTCCGTTTGTCTATTCGCTCTTACGTCCGCTAACATAGATGAAGTATTATGGGATGTTTTTTCACATACTTGGCATACCATTTTCCATAGCATTTCCTTATCTTCTTCTTTAACAAGAAATGCAACTTCCTGAAATACTTGCTCCATCATTTGATAAAAAAGCGGGTTTGAAATTAACTCCCCGTTCTCAACCCGCAATAATGCCGTCAACGGATTAATACATACATTGACTACTAATTTATTACGCATAATCCCCTTCCAATCATCTTCTATCTGAATCGGAAAATAATCAAAAGGAAAACAATTAAATACCTTTTTAAAACAACTAGATTGACCACGCACTACACCAAACTTTGTAACACCTATTCCAGTATGACGAACTGTATGTCCATCCTCTTTTTTTGCACCATGCTCCACAATCCCGACTGCTATACGTTCATTTCCTATTTTTTGCATAACGTGAAGATGTGACATTCCATTTTGCAAAAAGATTAATGACGATTCTCCCTGCACAAAAGGTAATATATCAGTTACATGATATTGCTTTACAGCAATAAATGTATAATCTAACTGTTTATCCAGCATACTTTCTATCGGTAAAATAGATGGAAATACCGTTTCACGTTCTCCATTCCTAATACAAGTTACACCCGTTAAGTTTAATTCTTCTGCTTGCTTATCGTTTCTTGTAAACAACGTAACATCTTGATTACTTTTTTGTAAATAAAATGTATATAGGAGACCAATAGCTCCCGGTCCAACAATTCCAATTTTCATCTTCACACAAAGAACTCATATTAACAAGTGATATAAGTTCCCTTGCCTTTCCCCCTTTATATCTTATTAAATTACAATTACATAGTTGAGGATTCAATTATCTTTTAACAAATGCAACCTCTTCTTTCACTACGTATATACTACCTATATACATAGTTCTATTCTTAGTTTAGCAAATCCTCAAAAAAATAATGAAAGAAATATTCTATCTTCTTCATAAAAATTTAAAAATGAGTTATAATATTATTATAAATATTTTAACTTTTCTGCATTCAACAAGATAAGAAAAGGACGTGATGTAATGGGATTCCCAAAAGTTGAACGCTTGCTCATCAATTATAAAACATTAGATGAATTTAAAAAGTTTAAAGGGTGCGGAGCTCAAGAACTATCCATGTTGGAAGAATTACAAGCAAACATTATTGAAAATGATAGTGAGTCTCCATTTTACGGTATTTATTATGGTGGATCGCTAATCGCACGTATGAGTCTATATATGAAAAGGAACGGTGGAGAACCATTTGAAATTACAGGTACTTACCTAGAACTTTATAAACTTGAAGTATTGCCGACTTTTCAAAAACAAGGATTCGGACAAATGCTTGTTAATTATGCGAAACAACTACAATTCCCAATTAAAACGATAGCACGTATCCAGTCATCTGGTTTTTGGGATAAATTAAGTTTCCAGCCAGTATCAGTAACTGATGGTGATTTTTATATTTGGCATCCAGAAACAAATTCGAATGCGATTACAAACGAAGAATCTGCATAAGAAACAAAAAAAACAGCTGTTACGCAGCTGTTTTTATTTCTTTAATTTTTCTAATTCTCCATTCGAGCGAGCGCCATTTCTTTCCGCTACCATTACACTTCTTTTTTGATCGATATAATCAAGTAATGTTCTATATTCTTCCTCATATACTGATAATCGCTCCAGAAGACGTTCTTTCTCTGTTTGTAACGATTCAATTTGTTGTTGCAACACCATTAAAGAGCTTTCATCTTTATAATTTCGCAAGAATTCAATAACATCATTCAATGTAATTGATGTAGGCTCTAATACCTTTGTCTCTTTCACTTCATAATTTTCTACTTTACGAAGTTGCTTTGCTTCTTCAATACGTTCTTTGTATTGCTTTCTAACATAAGAATTCCACCTAAATCCACATGCTGCTGGTGTGCGAGACAAATGTCTCCCCACTTCTTTAAAGGCAGAAAGTTGCGTTCCACCTTCTTGAATATGCCGGAGTACTACTTCTGCCAGAAGCAAATCTTCATCATCAGTCCAAGCATCTTGTCTTGTTGTCGCCATCTCTCTAGTCCTCCCTATGCATTTTTTATTAAGCATATGCAGTTACTAGAAAAGATAGAATACAACAAATAAAGAATAAGACAAAAAAAAATAAACGTAGAAGATATCTTCTACGTTTATTTTCCCGCAATTACTTGCTGATTACTTCTTTACCTTTGTAAGTACCGCATGCTTTACATACACGGTGAGCTAATTTCGCTTCACCACAGCTTGGGCACTCTACCATACCAGGTACTGATAATTTGAAATGCGTACGACGCTTTCTTTTTACTGTTTTAGAAGTTCTTCTAAAAGGTACAGCCATTCTTCCCACCTCCTTAAAAGAAATAGTTATTTTCATATGAAGGCCTAAACCAGTCTTCCGATTATTTGTCAAAAAACTTTGCAAGTCCTGCTAATCGTGGATCAACAGTCTTTTCTTTGTTTTCTTCCGAAATCACTTGCCAGTCTTGACCTTGCATCGGTGCTCCACCAGAAACATCATCACTGAAAATTTGCATTGGAATCTCCAAAAGTATATTTTCCTTGATTACGGGCAGTAAGTCAAGTACTTCTCCTTCTAAACAATGAATTTCAGCTTCTGTTTCAAATTCTTCTTCCGAAGTTTGGAACACCTCAGTTGTTTTAATGTCAAATGGTAATGTCACATCTACTAAAGAGCGAGAACATGGTAAAACCATGCTTCCAGTTATATGTAGATGAAACGTAAACTTACCGGAGCCAAAATCAACTCTTCCTGTTACATGAGCAGGATTAATTTCACGAATATCTTTCTCGACCTCTTTTAGTTCACTTACATCTACCATTTCATTTAATGTCAATCCTTTATTTCTCAATTTATTCAATTGATGGATGGACCATTTCATATCATATCACCTCAAGGCAACAAACAAAATTATAGCTAGCCATTTTATATTTGTCAATGTTTTTTCTTTACACTATAATGAAGTCATCATAGGAAATAATATATAGACTATCACGTTTTCCAAAAAGATGCTACATCGAAAGGAGAGATTACCATAAAATCCAGTGGTATTGTTGTTGAATATAACCCTTTTCATAACGGTCATGCTTATCATGTGCAACAAACAAAAAAGTTAACACAGTCTGATATTATTATCGCCGTTATGAGTGGTCCTTTTTTGCAGCGTGGTGAGCCCGCACTCATCTCCAAATGGTATCGTACCAAAATGGCCTTAACAAACGGCGTAGACCTCGTTGTAGAGCTTCCATATGCATTCGCAACACAAAAGGCCGAAACTTTCGCAAATGGCGCAATTTCGATTTTAAACGCCCTTGGTGTTTCTGAAATTTGTTTCGGTAGTGAAGATGGACAAGCTGAAAATTTCTACAATACCATCGCTATACAAAAAAATGAAGAAGAGACTTTTAATCGTCTTGTGAAGCAATTTATGAATGCAGGTAATAGTTATGCAAAAGCTACATCTGAAGCCTTTCTACACATCTTACCACCCGAAAAAAACGTAGATATGTCACAACCAAATAACATTTTAGGCTTACAGTACATTAAAGCAATTCTCTTACAAAACAGTTCGATGCAAGCACAAACTATAAAAAGATTCGCCTCTCATTATCATGATGAAACATTTCACGATCAACATATTGCAAGTGCAACAAGTATTCGCAAACAGCTATTTAATGAAAACAGTTCCTCTACAACTATTGAGCCTTTTATCCCGAAAATGACTGCTTCTCTTTTAGAAAACTACAAGCAAAACTACGGGACGTTACATAACTGGGAAAAATACTTTTCATTTTTTAAATACAAACTTATGACGATGTCTTCAGAGGACTTACAACATATATATGAAATGGAAGAAGGTTTAGAGCATCGTATTTTATCAAAAATACAAAACAGTTCATCTTTCTATTCATTCATGGAAGCATTAAAAACAAAACGTTATACATGGACTAGATTGCAAAGAGCTTGTACACATATTTTAACAAATACAACGAAGGAAGAAATACACAAAGCAAATATAGAGCAACATGCGCCGTATATCCGTCTTCTCGGAATGTCACAAAAAGGACAAACTTATCTTTCTAGAAATAAGAAAAAAATAGAACTCCCAATCCTTACTCATACAAAAACATTCGAACATCCAACTTTAGATATAGAACGAAAATCAAATGCTGTATATTTCTCCATAATGCAAGAACCTTTGCGGACACAACTGCTAAAACAAGACGCAACGCATCATCCAATTCGTTATGATGAAATAACGAAAAAATTCCTATAAGAAAAACCTCTCTTCTTCAGAGAGGTTTACTTTGTTTTACCCATTTTTTCCAAATAAGTTAATGCATCATCCAGTGTGTCCACCGGTACAATTTTCATCTTCGTTTTAATATCTTTCGCAGCTTCAAGAGCATCTTTATAATTCGATTTCTCTACACCTTTTTCATTTGGCGCAAAAAACACTTCAGCTCCCGCATCACTAGCAGCTACTACTTTTTGCTGAATACCACCAATTGGACCAATTTCTCCTTTATCATTGATTGTACCTGTTCCAGCTATTTCATGTCCGTTTGTTAAATCTTCTTCAACGAGCTGATTATAAATTTCTAGTGTAAACATTAACCCCGCTGATGGACCGCCTATTTCATGGGAATCGATTTTCACTTTCGGATCTACTACTAACTCTCTTTCTGTAACGATAGAGACCCCTATACCGACGCGTCCATTCCCATTAGGGATCGTCTTTACATTTAAATTTTCTTTAAACTGTTTTCCACCCCGCTTGTATTCAATATTTACTGTGTCCCCTTCTTTTTTCCCTGTCATATACTCAATAAATTGTTCCGTCTTGTCGAATATTTTTCCATCGACAGCTATAATAACATCTCCAAGCTTAAGCTTTCCCTCTGACGGCATACCCTTTGCTACACCAGCAACCAGTACACCTTTATTTTCAAAAGAAACAGAGCGTTTTGCACGCTTATAAGCATTATAGATTGCTGCATTTTGCGAATCTTTCATTGCATAATTTTGGCGAAATTGATATTCTTCATCACTCTCGCCTTTTTGCAATATTTCTTCCGCCTTCGAAACGTGTGTATATTTATTAAATTGCGCGGCTATTAAGTTCACCACATTAGCAGGTCCCATTGAGACAGTGACAAGCATGAAATCGCCAGACTCTTTAGTTCCACCGTCAACTTGCACGTACGGCGCTAATTTCGCGGCCATACCTGGTTTTGTCACATAATACGGCAAGCGCACATAAACAAGTAGCATCGCCAATATAACCCCTATTAAAATTGCATATATAAACCGAAAACGCTTAAACATTATGTTTCTCCTTCCACTGCTCAATTAGTAAATAAATGTTTGAAATATGTTTTTCCGCTTCCACTTCTCCGACCCTAATAATGTCTTCAATATGTGTAAAAGCACGCGAACTAAATTGTTCCACTGCTGGCCGCATCATTAAATCTGATGCTATTTGCCGATTCATCACAAGTTCATGTTGCATAATTTCAATACTTTGCATAATTACATCATAAATCGATGTAACCTCTCCATTCACCTTAATTGGAGATACATCAACAGCAATAACAATATCAGCACCTAAATCTTTTACAACCGATACTGGAATACGGTCAATTACCCCTCCATCCACTAATAAGCGGCCATCTATTTTTTCTGGAACAAACACCCCTGGTACAGATATACTAGCTCGAACCGCCTCCGCAATCGGACCACTTGTAAAAACAACTTTCTCCCCCTTCAAAATGTCAGTAGCCACAACAGCTGTCGGGATATCTAACTCTTCTAAATTTTTATTATATGTAAACATTTTAATCATATCTTTAATACGTTTTCCAGCAATAAATCCCATTTTAGGAACTGTAAAATCCAAATAATATTTCCTTTTGAAAACAGCTGCCAATTTATACAGTCTTTCAACGTTACAACTCGCTGCATAAAATGTACCAATTAATGCCCCTATACTACTACCTGCTATCATGTGAATAGGGATGCCAGCTTCCCTCAACACTTTTATTACCCCTATGTGAGCAAAACCTTTTGCACCTCCGGATCCAAGCGCTAAACCGATTTTTGGTTCCTTCATTTTTCTCACCCTTTAATTTTTTTCATTCCTTTTTCATACTTATGGTCTAAATTCACCACATATCCACGTATACTGAAATGAACGTTTTTGGGACAAAGGGGGATTTTCTTACATGTACGAAAAATGGAAAACTGCTTTTCTTACCATATCAATGTTATTTTTAACCTTTTCTCTTGTACTTCACCCCCAAGATGCTTTGCAAGCTTCAATTCGCGGGTTAAATATATGGTGGGAAGTTGTATTCCCTTCACTACTACCGTTTTTCATCATTGCGGAACTTCTAATCAGTATTGGTATTGTAAAATTTATCGGTGTTATATTAGAACCACTAATGCGTCCACTGTTTCGTGTTCCAGGGGTAGGCGGATTTGTTTGGGCAATGGGAATGGCTTCAGGATTCCCCGCTGGCGCCAAATTAAGCGCTAGACTACGCAAGAGCAATCAACTAACACAAATTGAAGCGGAACGACTCGTATCTTTCACAAATTCTTCTAATCCACTTTTTATTTTCGGAGCGGTTTCTATTGGTTTTTTCAATAATCCGAAATTAGGACTCGTATTAGCAGCAGCACATTATATAAGTAACTTTATCGTCGGATTACTTATGCGCTTTTATGGTAATAACGATACTTACATAAAAGACAAACATACGAATCAAAAGCGTGCCTTTCAAAACCCTTTTTCCATCCTCCACCAAACACGTATGCAAGAAAAAAGACCAATCGGAAAACTACTCGGTGACGCTATCGTTTCTTCTATTCAAACATTGCTCATGATTGGTGGGTTTATTATTTTATTCTCTGTTTTAAATAAAATGATTACTGTTTTCAAAATTACAGAAGCGCTTTCTTTTATTATGCAACATATTTTATCATTCTTCCAACTTACATCCCAATTTAGTATTCCGATATTATCCGGTATTTTTGAAATGACGCTTGGAAGCCAAATGATTAGTCAAATTAATGAATCAACACTTCTTCAACAAGCGATGGTAACAAGCTTCATTTTAGCATTTAGCGGTCTTTCTATTCAGGCACAAGTAGCAAGCATATTAGCGGAGACAGATATCCGCTTTAAACCATATTTTTTAGCTCGAATTATCCAAAGTATTCTCGCTCCTATTTTCACTTTTATATTTTGGGGACCATTTTATGAAAAAGTTCATTCTTTCTCGCCTACGCAAGAAGATCTTCCCGTATTTTTATTGAATCATTCTTATACACTAACTGATATTTGGACATCATTTATACACTACGGACCAATCTTCACCTTATTTTGTTTATATTTGTATGTCATCTTATTGCTTTTACGCATTCATAAAGAAAAACCCCGTTCACTTTAACGGGGTTTTAAACTTTTCTTTTAAAGCACGCTCTACAATCGGAGGAACAAGGTCTACTACACTCCCACCATATCTCGCAACTTCTTTCACAATACTTGAACTTAAAAATGAATATTGATTATTTGTCATAATGAAGAAAGTTTCGATATTTTCGTCTAATTTTCGATTCATTGAAGTAATTTGCATCTCATATTCAAAATCAGAAACTGCTCGCAAACCACGTAATATTGCATTTGCATTACGCATTTTTGCATATTCCACCAATAATCCACTATGTGAATCAACTTTTACATTCGGAATATCCTTTGTCGCCTCTCGAATTAACTCTAGGCGTTCTTCTACCGAAAAGAATGGTTTTTTTGATGAATTGTTTAAAACAACTACATATACTTCATCAAATACTTTTGCTCCCCTTTTAATAATATCCAAATGTCCAAGGGTAATTGGATCAAAACTCCCTGAAGAAATAGCTATACTTGTCATTCTGTCCCCTCACCTTCATACTTATAAATCGAAATTGCTGTAATCCCGTAGTTTTCTGCCCGTACTTTTACAAGCTCTCCTATAGAATCAGGTAAAACCACGTCATCCCCATGCTCTGCCATAATGATGCCATCTTTATTTAACAATCCATGTTGATCCATTACACTAACTAAAGACACAATTTTTTGAGCTTTATATGGAGGGTCTATTAGTATAAGATCGAATGATATTTCACGCTTTATAAGCGCCTTTACCGCACGCTCTGCATCATTTCGGTACACTTCAGCTTGTTCTTGTAGTCTACAGCTTTCTAAATTTTTATGAATGACTTTTATTGCTTTACTATCTCGGTCAACAAAAATCGCTTTATCAATCCCTCTACTTATGGCCTCAATTCCAAGACCACCGCTACCACCAAATAAATCAAGAGCGATACCACCATCATAATAAGGACCTATCATATTAAAAATAGATTCTTTCACTTTATCTGTCGTTGGACGCGTTGTATTACCAGGTACCGCTTTAAGTGGGTGCCCTTTACATTTTCCTGAAACTACTCTCATCTGTTGTCACTACCTTTATTTCAATCTATAGAGCGATTACAGCAAATTCATTTCAATTCGGTAACCGCTACCGATTCATACTATTTCATACATTTTTTCATTAATCTGTTATTTAACTAATTGAAAACCTCAGTTAAAATAATCGCTCGCTATTTCTTTCATATCCATTTCACTATTTGCAAGCAACAACCCTCTATGTACATCAGTTCCACTTTACCTTTTTTATCCTATCATAAAATAAAAAAAAGAAAAATAAAAAGCCTAACATAAATTTTAATTTCATTATGTATATCTTCATTTTAGATTGGACATAAATAAATATAACAACATCATTTTCGATGTTGTTGCCAACCGCGGAGAAGACTTACGTTTCCCCATAAGTTCTTCCTCCGGTTTCTCCTCTCCCTTTGCCTTCTTACTAGTAGTACATACTAGTATTAGAAGGGCCCTGCTTTGCAGGGTTTTTTTATTTGTCTACTTTTCATTTAAAAAGTCAGGTGGTACAGTAAAAGAAAGAGGAGGAAAAAATATGATTCAACGCTTTATAGAACTCGGAGAAGGCTACTCTGACTTATATGAATTACTTGAAATTGCCAAAACAAACCAAGAACGTGTAACACATATGTTACAATTCGAAACTGTAAAAAACGAAAAAAACGTGTGTTCACTTGTTGTAATACTAAAACCGACAACTACTGGTGATTTCCAACCATTATACATATGTCGTGAAGGCATTCCTGTACTTGAAAATAAAAAAAGTAAACGTGTCGTTTTATTTGAAGAAATGGCGGAACAAATAGGGAAAAAAGTTACTCCCTTTACTGTAAAACCATCAACAACTTTCCCTGAAAAAGAACTATTTTTTAATCATCTAATTGGTATTTTACGAATGAACAATTTCATTCCTCCAATGAAATAACACATTATTTCAAGTAAAAAAATCCCCTGCTAAATTTAGCAGGGGATTTTTTTACTTAGCTATAATCGTATTCTTTTGCCCGATCAGGACGCGAATTTTCGAATTCCGTTTTTAAAAATGGGCGATACGACTGTTCTACTTTTTTTACAAAAGGAAGTTTATTCAATTTTTGCATCATATGCTCAATTTGTTCCATATCACAATATACAACGGCATATTTCAAACGTTTTGATATGTAATGAATGTTACCATATTTCCTTAAAATCTTGGCATGTTTCAATGAATGTAAATAAACAATCATACTTTGTCGTTGCCCGAACATAATCTTCTCCATCTTCTCCTTTTAAAAACTTATATTCTTATATTTTATGAAAACCAATCATAAATTTATGACATTAAAGAACAAACTCTGTATACGTTTTCTTCTATATTCTAAAAAACGGGGTAAATTACCCCGTTTTTTTACAACCACAACCGCCTCCGGTACCACAACCACCGCCACAGCCACCCGCATCAAAAAACGGATTTCCTGTTGGAACTTTAACGGAAGAAGACACCTCAGAACCAATTGCTACACTAACTTCATCTAATAACTTCTGTAAAGTTGTTTCTGCTCTTTTAAAGGTCGCAACCTTATCATGCATATCTACAGAACGCTTTAATTCCCTCATTTTCGTCGAAACGAAAGTATAATCAGGATGATATTTACCAAAACGTTGCACTTCTTCGTATCGCTCTTTCATCGCTGTAAATTGCTGAATTAGCGTCTGAACTTCTATATCTTCTTGTAAATCCTTATAATACTTACGGTAATCTTCTGCTATATCTGAACAGATGATCGCTTTTGCAAGCTGCTCTGCCTTATCTAAAATCAATACGCTTTCCAGCGTCGCTACAATCATGAGAGACACCTCCGAGTATTCATCATAACACATTTGGAACAGAACTACTAATTGAAGTGTCTCACCTAAAAGAAAGATATGATTCTAATTACTTTTCATACAATCTCCTTGCACTCTTATACACTAATATGCTCCGCAATATTATATTTAAGAACATCCCATTTCCCGCTATTCTCTTTCACGTAGCTAATACATGCGTTTTTTAACGGCGTTTTAAATGTAATTTCATTTGGTGCAATTGCGTGTAAAATAGCTTTTATTGCATGTGAATGCGCAACAATGATAATACGTTTATCTCCATGTGCTGCTGCAACCTGTTGTAAAGCCGTAAAACAGCGCTCTACAATTTCTTCATCCTGCTCCATTCCTTCTACATTACCTTCTGTAATTAACTCTCTAACGGCCGCAACTGGTTTCCCAGAAGCTTCGCCAAAATTACGTTCCATAAATCGCTCATCTAATAAAATAGATGGTAATCCAATAGCCCCAGCAATTTCCTTAGCTGTTTCTTGCGCTCTAATTAACGGGCTACTTATAATTATATCCCACGATTCCGCTTGCAAGGCAGCTGCACTTTGACTCGCTTGCTTCTTCCCAACTTCATTGAGTGGAATATCTTCGCGCCCTTGAATAATCTCTTGAAAGTTCCAATCAGTTTGTCCATGTCGTACTAAACAAATTTCCGTCATGCTGCAACTCCTTTTTTAAATAATCCGATTCTATTGTAACAAAAGTTTTGCATAACGGACATAGTTTTCCCTTCCAATTACGTCGTATTTTGCTGCTTCATATACTGGAACATATCAATCATAATTGAAGCAACGGCCAATTGATTTTGAAATTTTTCCACTTTATCTGGTATCGTTTTTTTGAAATGCTGCATGGCAGCTAACTCAAAAGCTTCTTTTTCTTCTGGGTTACGCGTCAATTTCCGGTACCAGTATGGCTGTTCTCGAATATAGCGAGCTAAATCCTCATCAGCTTTTATAAACTCCATAAGCTCTGCTCTCATTCTCTTTCCCCCTAATCCTTTTGAAAGAAAAAAGGATTATTTTCAGAAGTACTTTGTTCTTGCTGCGCACGGTTTCCTTGAAATTGTTGAATAACTTGTTGCACGCTACCAATCGCACTCGTTACATTTGCTAAATGATGTTGCATTTGTTCTACGTCTAGCTTTTTAAAGAAAGAAAGCATTTGCCCCATCACATCAGCAGTTTTTTCCTCTTCTGTTCGATTTTCTTTTTCTTCTTTATTTTCTTTTACCGAAGAAAAAGCAGGTGCTCCATCAGGTCTATATGCTGTCCATATTTGATCTTCTTCACCAAGTAAGTACCATTCTTCATAAAATTGCTGCCAATTTTTTTGACCACTTCTAACCTCATGAACCATTTTAGGGTGATGGTTTACAAACTCTTTAAACTGTTGAACCGATGGATGTAACGGCCCTTTTGTTGTTGGCATAATCCTCACCTCTTCATGTATATCTACTATATTGTAAGAAAAAAAAGGCACATGGTTCGCCTATTTTTAGACGATTCATGCACCTTTTTACCTTCCTATTTGTGGACAGTTAAAGCCCGATTGGTGAAGGCTAATAATCATTGAAGGATGCCCTCCACTGATTAAAGTTTCATTTTATTTTCGGATAAAGTTTTGAGTATAAAATTTATCATATACCCCAACACCTAATCCAGTAAATTGCTCATTTAATAAATTCTTTCTGTGACCCTCACTATTTAACCAACCTTGTACCGCCGCAATTCCATCGCTATGTTGCGCCGCTATATTCTCACCAGCAAGTTGAAAAGCCACTTGCCCACGTTGCAAGCGATCTCCTAACGTACCAAAAGTAGGTGAATCGTGTGAAAAATAATTATTATCCTTCATATCTTTACTATGGCCAAATGCAACATCTGCAGTTTGTTGATCCAACGTTAACAACGGTAATTGATGACGACTCCGAATAATATTTGTTAAATCGAGAATTTGTTGCATATTTCCATTTTCTACTTGCTTCATTTTTTCTGGCGTCAGCGGCTGTTCCGCTATTAATTCACCTGAATAAACAAGTTGATATGGTCTTTGTCGTAATAGCGTTTCATCATCCATATAACGAAGACCAACAAGCTCATGTGTAAAGTGATCAAAGTATAATTGTGCCCATCCATCTTCTACAGGTACTAGCGGTTGTTCCATTACTTCCGTATCAGATAACTCAAATTGATAACTATTCTTTCCTCTTTTTAATGAAATCTCATGTGAAAGTGGATTCTTTTTATATACCTCTTCATACTTTTCATTTATATAATAGGGAGCCACCTTAACTTGCTCACCAGCAACATACGCCGTTACAACTTTACGTTCAGCAACTCCAAATTGAACATACTGAGCTAAATCTTGATTATACACCCACCATTCATATCCATAAGCAGACGGCTCTATTCGAGATGGTTCGCCCCACTTCGCTAATAAATTCTCAGAGTCCCCACCGATCATATTTAAAACAGTGTCTGTGGATTCTTCATTTACTTGCTTCTTCTTTTTCACAATTTTATTTTCTTGCTTAGAGTGAGATGGGGTTAATATATATTGTGACACGAGTAACTTCCCGTATAAATCAACAGCTAAAATTAAAAATGTAATCATTACGATACGCAATAATTTCTTCAAACGATATACCTCCTGAACAAAGCATAAAATCGAGATATACACAAATCCTTTTTTTTCCTTTTTTGTGTGTACCGTACTCTTTTCACTATATCATATTTTCACGAAAAAAGTCTGGATTATCCCTTTTCTCGCAATACGAATTGCACTTTCTTATTATTCGTACTATTATAAAAATAATGAACTAACATTAAAAATAAGGAGGTATTCTATGCAATTTACAAATACAAACTTTACTGATGCAGTCGTTGATCTAACTCTTTTAACTGAGATTATGGAAAACAATCATTTTGTACTTGCCGGACAATGGGATTACGAACGCGTTACATATGATTATAAATTTGAAATATTAAAGGATATTTATTATTTACGTGTACAAGGATTTGCTGTTGAAGGTGACATCGGCGGCAGACACGCTCAAGTAAAACTATTGCCACCCTTATTAGGAAAACATTATTATCCTCATGGCGTTGAATATGGCGATGATGAGATTTTTCCAACGAATGTACTTCAAAAAAGCGAACAACTCCTACAAAATATTGAAAAAGAGTTAAAAGAATTTCAAATTATTGAATAACAAAAAAACTAGCGCATTAACACGATGCGCTAGTTTTTATTTCGTCTGCAAATAAGGAGGTAACTCTTGCAGCTGCTCTTTATCCTTTTCACGCTCTCTACGTGCCCATTTAAAGAACACATAACCGATAATCGTACCGTACACTATTTCCTGGACAATTTTCATAATAATACCACCTGTTTGCTGGTCTTGTACTACCGGCATCCAATGTAAAAATTCTGGTCCAGTTATATTTAAATCTGATAAAGTACCCGCCGGTACACAGAGTTCCATTGCCTTCATCCAAGCGGCCGGATCTGTATATGTTGCAAATAATGGTGCAGTCGCAAAAATTATTAACGCACAAGCTGGCGTTAATAAAATACCATTAGCAAACATGTAACCAAGCTTCTTAATATCACTTAAAGTTTGATATTCTGGCAGTGGATTTAACATTGGCCACCACATCATCATTGCTGCAAAAAACAATATAGCAAGGCAAATAGGATGCGCTATTTGACTTTGTTTTACTGCATCAAAAACAATTGGCAAATGATAAAAGGAAAACAGGCCATTAAATACAAACAACGCAATAAGCGGCTTAGCAAAAAACTTTATCACAATTTGAACGAACTTAAAAGAAGTAATATAACGATATAACCAAACAGGTATACCAAGCAGTAATAACGGAGGCACCGCAATATACATTACTGCCATCTCAAACATATGTGCACTAAATATGATATGACCAATTAAATCAATAGGTCCTCCCTTTACAACATACAAAAGAACAATCCCGGTCGTAAAATAAAAAATTTGCTTCTTACTTACCTTCGTCGCATTTTCAAATCGCGTTCTATACGGTCCAATAATTAAAAAATAACTAATAAGAATCGAGATCATAAATAATAAAAAAATTGGACTCCATAAAGCTTGAAAACCAAATACCCATAAGTTTTCCATTTCCACACCTACCTTTTCAAAATTCTTATATTTCATATAAAAAGAGGGCTTTGATATATCAGAGCCCCCTACTATCACTGTTTAAATCCACACAATTGTCATAAAGGCTAATATTGTTAATAAACCAATTAACAATCCAGAGTACAAGAAGAAACTCGCCGCTTCATGCCCTTTATGACTCATATGCATGAAATAATATAACTGAAATATAACTTGAATGACTGCTAACAATAATATAAATGGAACCGAAAAAATCGGGCTAAATGTTTTCGGATATGCCACCGCTGCAAATGCAACTAATGTTAAAAAAATCATTAGTGAAAATGTAACAACTTGGTGCTTCATTTCCTCTGCACTTTTTCTCTTCCGATAAACAAGATCCACCTTAGGATTATTCGTTTGCTTAACCGCCATTGTTTATCCCACCATTCCCATCAAATATACTACAGTGAAAATAAACACCCAAACTACGTCAATAAAGTGCCAATAAATTGATGCAACATAAAACTTTGGTGCGTTGTATAAATTTAAGCCTCTCTTCGCGTTTCTAAAGATTAATGTTAAAATCCAACATAATCCAAACAACACGTGGAGCCCGTGTGTACCAACAAGAGCATAAAATGCAGAACCAAATGCACTACTTCTCATAGTATGCTTAAATTCATGCGTATAATGATAAAACTCATATATTTCAAACCCCAAAAATCCTAAGCCAAGCAACACTGTTACAAGTAACCAAAGTTGCATTTTCTTAAAGTTAAAATTTTTCATATGATACATTGCGTATACACTCGTTAAACTACTTGTTAACAAAAGCATCGTCATAATGAAAACGAGTGGCATTTGAAACATCTCTTGAGATGTTGGTCCACCATTTGTAGAGTTCTTTAACGCTAAATATGTGCCAAATAAGGAAGCGAACAACACTGTTTCGCCTCCAAGAAATAACCAAAAACCAACAAACTTATTTTTCCCCTCAAGGGTTGCTTTTTCAGGCTCTGCTGGAAATGTTTCATTCGTTAATTTCTCATCTACATGCATTACGCCTTGCCCCCCTTATCATCTAAATCTTCCTTATGAATATGATATCCATGATCATCAATTACTGAACGAAGGAACATTGTACCAAACGTAATGATTAAACCGATAATCGCTACTAATAACCAAAATTTATCTTTGCCACCCTGCATATACATCGCACCGAATGCTGCTATGAATAAGCCTAGAGAAATGATAAATGGTGAAAATGAAGCATTTGGCATATGAATATCACCAACTGGTTCCGCTGCTGTCATCTCTTTATTGCCTTCACGTTTTTCAATCCAAAACGGATCTAACCCGCGAACAAATGGCAATTGTTTAAAATTGTATTCCGGTGTTGGTGCTGGCATTGTCCATTCTAATGTACGTCCATCCCATGGATCACGGCCAGCCTTCTCTTTTGATACCGTTGTTTTTATTACATTGAATAAAAGAACAATCGTTCCAAGAGCCATAAACACAGCTCCGATAGAACTAATCATATTCCCCATTTCCAACCCTTGGCCCTCAAGATATGTGTAGTAACGACGTGGCATACCAATCAATCCAAGGAAATGCTGAATAAAGAATGTTAAATGGAAACCGATAAAGAATAACCAAAATGTTATCTTACCTAATGTTTCATTTAATACTTTATTAAACATAAGTGGCCAATAATAATGCGCACCTGCAAGTAAACCAAATACAACACCACCAACAATTACATAATGAAAGTGTGCTACTACGAAATAATTATCATGAAACTGATAATCAGCTGGTGCAGAAGCAAGCATAACACCTGTAACTCCACCCATAACGAAGGATGGAATAAAAGCTACCGCCCACATCATTGGTGTTGTAAACCTAATACTTCCACCCCACATTGTAAAGAGCCAGTTAAATATTTTAATACCCGTTGGAACTGCAATCGCCATTGTTGCAACCGAGAAGATAGCATTTGCAACAGGCCCAAGACCAACAGTAAACATATGATGCGCCCATACCATAAATCCTAAAAACCCTATTAATACTGTCGCGAACACCATAGAGGAATAACCGAATAATCGTTTTTTCGAAAATGTGGCGAAGATTTCTGAGAATATTCCGAAAGCTGGGAGTATAAGAATGTATACTTCCGGATGACCGAAGATCCAGAATAAATGCTCCCATATAATCGTGTTCCCACCTAGTGCCGGATTAAAGAAACTTGTGCCAAATAAACGATCTAACATTAAAAGTCCTAATCCTACAGTTAATGGTGGAAATGCAAATAAAATAAGTGAAGATGTTACAAATGTTGTCCATGTAAACATCGGCATGCGCATGTACGTCATCCCTGGCGCGCGCATATTAATAATTGTAACAAGGAAGTTAATACCTCCAATTAATGTACCAATACCTGATATTTGCAAGCCGAGTACATAAAAATCAACACCATGTCCTTTAGAGGCTAAAGCTAAAGATGCATACGATGTCCACCCTGCATCAGGCGCTCCTCCTAAAAACCAACTTAAATTTAAAAATAATCCACCAAAGAAAAATAACCAAAATCCGAGCGAATTCAAAAACGGGAACGCCACATCACGTGCTCCAATTTGAAGTGGTACAGCGGCGTTCATAAATGCAAACACGAGTGGCATAGCTGCGAGGAAAATCATTGTTGTACCGTGCATCGTTAATACTTGATTATAAGCATCCCCAACAAGAAAAGCATTGTTAGGAATCGCTAACTGCAGGCGAATAAATAGTGCTTCTATTCCACCTATTACAAAAAACAATCCACCTGCAATTAAATAGAGAATGGCAATCTTTTTATGGTCTACTGTCGTTAAATAATCCCATATGACAGCACCCATCCCCTGTTTTTTTGCTACAGAACTCACGTTTTCAACCTCCCCTTCGCAAATGATCCCTCTTTATTTTTCAATCTTTAACGTTTGTAAATATGCATTTAATGCATTAATTTGATCATCCGTTAAGTTGCCATATTTACCAGTCATTTTATTACCTGGTTTCATATTTTCAGGATCTTTGAGCCATTTTTTTAAGTTCTCTTCATTATTTTCGGCAATACCAGCAACCATATCGCGATCTGCGAAGTTTGCTAAGTTCGGTGCGATACGAGCAGAAGGTGGTCTACTATCATTTGATCCAACTGCATGACAACCAATACAGCTTTTATTAAATATTTCTTGACCCTCTTGCGCCTTTGTAGAAGCTACTTCTTTTTTTCCATCAATCTTCTTCATGTCAGCAAGCCACTTTTTGTACTCGCTTTCATCCAGAGCTTTCACTTTGAACTGCATTAAAGAATGTGATGGGCCACAAAATTCTGTACAAAAACCATTATAAGTGCCCGATTTATCTGCCTTTAACCACATTTTGTTTACATTATCTGTATTTGTATCCATTTTCCCAGCTAAAGATGGAACCCAAAACGAATGTTTAATATCGGCACCCTTCAAATTCAAATACACTTTCTTACCTGTGGGGATAACTAAATCTTGAGAAGTTACTATTTTTTCTGATTTATAAGAAAATTCCCACCAATAAAGATTCGCTGTTACATCAACAACGATAGTATCTTTATCAATATTCTTTTTCTCCATCGCACTTACATCAGCAAGCTTGAATGTATATGTAACAGTCGGAACAGCCAAGATTAACAAAAGAATAATCGGAATGACTGTCCATATAATTTCTAGTTTGTGATTTCCTTCAACTTGCTCTGGAATATAATCTTCCTCACCCTTTTTTTGTCGGAAACGCACAATTACATATAAGAAAATAATAGTAACTACAAGTACTACTCCTACCATGATTGCACTCGCTAGTAAGAGCAAATCATATTGCATTTTTGCTACTTCCCCTTGCGGAATTAAAGTAGACTGAAAAGCTTTACCGCATCCCCCTAACAGTAAAGCCAGCAGTGAAACGAACGAAAGCAGTCGCCACTGTTTCTTCATACAAACAACCCCCACTTTCTTTGTGAATTAGATTGTACTTTATAGTTAAGTAAAGTAAATCTCAACGTAAAGAAATCCAATCATGTCGTTGTCTTAGAAGAATGTAACTACAATCATTGACACAAATAAGATTGTTAAGTAATTCAGGGAATAAACAAACATTTTTACGGACCACTTGATGTCATCTTGCTGACGGAAGCCATAAAGCCCTAATGCGATCCATCCGATGTTAAGCAATGTTGCAATTACCATGAATGTTATTCCAAGTCCACTCATATAAAATGGTAGTGGTAATAAACATACTGTCCAAATCATAATCTGACGTTTCGTAATATCAAATCCCTGTACAACAGGAAGCATTGGGATTCCTGCATTTCGATATTCATCAACACGCTTCATCGCTAATGCGAGGAAATGTGGGATTTGCCAAATAAACATAATTAAAAATAACATCCAAGCAATTGGATGATTTAAAGACGGATCAATTGCCGCCCATCCAATTAAAGGTGGAACTGCTCCTGATATACTACCTACAACAGTATTTAACGTATATTTTCTCTTCGTCCATAACGTATATAAAACAACATATGTGAAGGCACCAATAAATGAGATTAACACTGCCATCGGTGTAGTAAGTAATAAAAATGCAAAGCCCAGAAGTAAAATTACAAGTCCAAATGCAAGTGCAAAGCCAGGTTTATATTTACCTGTTACCGTTGGACGGTTTTTTGTTCTTTCCATTAATGGATCGATATCTCGGTCAATGTAGTTATTTAAACAACATACCCCTGCCATAATTAATGCCGAACCAACGATTGTGAAAAATAACTTATCTAGATTGTCCATAACACTCAATCCATTAAAATGTAAAGCCAACCAAAATCCTGTAAATACAGTAAGTGTATTTGAGTTTACAATCCCCATTTTAACGAGCGCTGATAAATCTTGTAACCGAGTTGTTTCCGGTACAATTGAAACAGCTGACTCATCATGCAGCTCACTTGTTGCATGGTTCATCACTTTAACCCCCTCTTAAACCTATCATCTTTCTAAGCATATATTTCATGTGAAATATTTCGCTTCTATATAGCAATATTATTACAGTAGAAATATTGTTAACCCATTCTACTACTAATCTACGCCCATACTCCAATATATTAAATCACATTTCCCGAACATTTTGTGAAGAAAACATGAACTTTTTGTGTCGAACATTAAAAAACTTTATTCTAATTTATCCTTATCATAACATGATGTTATCTTCTATAATAAACTATTTTGTCATATTTAGCATGTATTCTCCCCATTTCTTTTCAAAATAGCCTAAATTACTCCTAAAATATGTATTTTAAATCCCATTTTTTTCTTTATAATACGTACGTTGTCCTCGCCCTCCATTTCTTTGCTATTTTATTATTTTTTATATATCATAGGACTGTAGCACGTTTTATTCTATACATAATGGAATGAAAATATTTCGCAATAACTTCATAGCAGAAAGATGGTGAAAGAGATTGCAACGCTTTATTAAATGGTTAGCAGTCATTACAAGTCTCGATTTATTAGTAGTTTTACTAGGAGGCGCTTTAGTTACAAAAACGGGTTCAGGCCAAGGATGCGGCAAATCATGGCCTCTTTGTAACGGTGAATTTGTTCCATCTAATTTATCAATGGAGACTATTATTGAGCTAAGTCACCGCTTAACATCTGGATCAGCAGGAATCCTTGTTACTCTTCTTTGTATCTTGTCCTGGAAATATTATAAACATGTGCGCGAAACAAAGACGTTAGCAATTTTATCCTTCGTATTTTTAGTTGCACAAGCATTAATGGGGGCGGCGGCGGTTGTTTGGGGTCAAATGCCTGCTGTATTAGCTATTCATTTCGGTATTTCCTTAATTTCATTTGCTTCTGTCATCTTGTTAACGTGTCTTATTTTTGAAATTGATCAGAAATTTGATGCACGTTCACTCATTATGGACAAAAAAATGAAATTTCATATTTATGGTGTAACAATTTACAGTTATATCGTTGTCTACACAGGAGCTTTAGTACGTCACGAACGAGCTACCTTAGCCTGTCCAGACTTCCCTTTATGTAGCAAAAATAGACCTATGCCAACTCAACTACATGAGTGGGTTCAAATGGGACATAGAGTTGCAGCGATGTTAATTTTCGCTTGGATACTATATGCGATGATTATCGCTATTCGCCATTACAAGCAGCAGCGTGTAGTATACTGGGGATGGATTATTTCATTTATCCTTGTTACACTTCAAGCTATAGTAGGGATTTTAGTCGTATTTACAAATGCTAGTTTAGCAATGGCATTATTACATTCGCTCTTCATTTCTTGCCTGTTTGCTGTACTATGCTATTTAGTTATGATAGGTACAAGAAGTACAGTCAATGCAAAAGAAACTGAATCAACTTCTAAGCAAACAAAATAAAGTAAAACTTTAATACCTTGCCAATTCGGCAAGGTATTATTTACACACAAAAAAGAGCTGCTTTCGCACAGCTCTTTTTCTTTATTTTAATGATCTAATTCAATGAGTAAATCTCCCGTTTGAATTGCATCCCCATCATTTACATATACTTTTTTCACTTTACCACTAAATGGCGCTTGAACCGTCGTTTCCATTTTCATAGCTTCTGTAATTGCCATGGAATCACCTTTTTTCACTTCATCGCCTTCTTTTACAACTACTTTAATAACAGTTCCCGGCATCGTTGCGCTAATATGATTTGGATTTTCACGATTCCCCTTCACACGCTGTGCAACAGTTGATTTCACGCTTTCATCTTTCACTACGATTTCACGCGGTTGTCCATTAAACTCCAGGTAAAGCACACGATTTCCATCTGGCTGTGGCTCCCCAATGGAAACTAGTTTAACCATCAATGTTTTACCTTGCTCGATTTCCACATCAATTTCTTCACCAAGTCTCATACCATAGAAGAATGTCGGTGTATCAAGCACAGATACATTTCCATAAATCCCAGCAACTTTTTCGTAGTCCATAAATACTTTTGGATACAATGCATATGCGACTACATCAAAAATTGTTACTTCGCGTCCAAGTTTGTGGAATAACTCTTCTTTTAAAGCATCAAAATCTACTGGTTCTAATAATTCACCCGGTCTTACTGTTAATGGCTCTTTCCCTTTTAAAATAATTTTTTGTAATTCTTTCGGGAAACCACCATATGGTTGTCCTAAATCTCCAGAGAACATTTCAACAACAGATCCTGGGAAGTCCATAGCATGTCCACGTTCTAAAATATCTTGTTCTGTTAGGTGATTTTGAACCATAAATAATGCCATATCACCGACAACTTTAGATGATGGTGTTACTTTTACAATATCGCCAAACATATCATTAACACGGCGATACATCACTTTAACTTCATCAAAGCGATCTCCTAAACCAACCGCTTTTGCTTGTTGTTGAAGATTACTATACTGTCCACCCGGCATTTCATGCATATATACCTCTGTGTGAGGAGCATTCATACCACTTTCAAATGGAGCATAGTATTTTCGTACATCTTCCCAATAATGAGATAGTTTTTCTAATGAGTCTATATTAACATCTGGTTGTCTTTCGTTTCCACCTAACGCATAGTATAATGTATTCGCACTCGGCTGTGACGTTTGACCAGCCATAGAACTCACCGCTACATCGACAATATCAACACCTGCTTCAATCGCCTTCGTATACGTTAAAATACCATTTCCGCTCGTATCGTGTGTATGCAGGTGAATTGGAATCGACACCGTCTCTTTTAGTGCTGAAACTAAATCATATGCTGCGTTTGGCTTTAGTAAGCCCGCCATATCTTTAATTCCTAAAATGTGAGCTCCTGATGCTTCCAACTCTTTTGCTAAATTTTTATAATAATTTAAATCATATTTACTGCGTAACGGATCATGAATGTCTCCTGTGTAACACATTGTTGCTTCTGCAATCTTACCAGTATCTCGTACAGCATCAATTGCAACTCTCATGCCTTCTACCCAGTTTAAGCTATCAAAAATACGGAACACATCAATTCCGGCTTGCGCGGAACATTCTACAAATTTTTGAATTAAATTATCTGGATAGTTTTTGTATCCAACTGCGTTTGAAGAACGAAGTAACATTTGGAATAAAACGTTTGGCATTTTTTCACGAAGATCTAGTAATCGTTCCCATGGATCTTCTTTCAAGAAACGATATGCAACATCAAACGTTGCACCGCCCCACATTTCTGCTGAGAATAAGTTTGGTAACATTCTCGCTGTCGGCTCTGCAATGTGATGTAAATCTTTTGTACGAACACGAGTTGCAAGTAATGACTGATGTGCATCACGGAATGTTGTATCAGTTAAAAGTACACGCTTTTGATCTTGTACCCACTTTACTAATCCATCCGCTCCACGCTCATCCAAAATTTGTTTCGTTCCATTTTGCATTGGCTCTGAGTGTATCACATTTGGTATACGAGCATCTGGGAAAATTGGTTTCTCTTTTTTCCCTACTCCTGGGAAGCCATTTACTGTTACTGTACCAATATAATTCAACATTTTTGTTCCGCGGTCTTTACGTTTCGGGAACAAAAATAGTTCAGGTGACGCGTCAATAAATGAAGTGTCATATTCTCCTGATAAGAAGTTTTTATGTTTTACTACATTCTCTAGGAATGGAATATTTGTTTTAATACCACGAATACGGAATTCTTTTAAGTTACGTTCCATTTTTGCAGCGGCTTGTTCAAAAGTAAGTGCCCAAGTAGTAACTTTTACAAGTAAAGAATCGTAGTACGGTGTAATAACTGCACCTTGGAAACTATTACCTGTATCAAGACGAACACCAAAACCACCGCCTGATCGGTACGCCATAATCTTTCCTGTATCAGGCATAAAGTTATTAAGTGGGTCTTCTGTTGTTACACGAGATTGGATTGCAAATCCATGCACAACCACTTCCTCTTGCTTAGGAACACCTACCATTTTGCTATGTAATGCATGTCCATCAGCTATTAAAATTTGCGATTGAACGATATCCACTCCTGTAATCATCTCTGTAATCGTATGTTCAACTTGAACACGTGGGTTTACTTCAATGAAGTAAAACTCATCACCTTTTACAAGGAATTCTACCGTTCCAGCATTTAAATAATTTACATTTTTCGTTAACTTTACTGCAGCATCACAAATACGCTGACGCAAATCATCTGAAAGCGACACGCTCGGTGCAATTTCAACTACTTTTTGATGGCGTCGTTGTACAGAGCAATCACGCTCATACAAATGAACAACATTACCTTCTTCATCTGCTAAAATTTGTACTTCTATATGTTTAGGTTTTTCAACGAATTTTTCAACGTACACTTCATCATTACCAAAGGCTGCTTTTGCTTCTGATTTCGCGCGATTATACGATTCTCTTAATTCTTCACTAGCACGTACAATACGCATACCGCGACCGCCGCCACCAAGGGATGCTTTAATAATAATCGGGTAATCATACTTTTCAGCAAATTCTTCAACTTCTTCTATTGAATTTACTGGACCATCACTACCAGGAATAATTGGAATTTGTGCTAGCTGCGCTTGTGTTCTTGCTTTAACTTTATCTCCAAACATGTCCAAATGCTTACTTTTTGGACCGATAAAGATAATCCCTTCTTCTTCACAACGTTTTGCAAATTGAATATTTTCTGACAAGAAACCATATCCAGGGTGGATTGCATCTACATGATTACTTTTCGCAATCTCAATAATGCCTTCAATATCTAGATAAGCATCAATTGGCTTTTTCCCTTCCCCAACTAAATAGGACTCATCGGCTTTATAGCGATGATAAGAACCGCTATCCTCTTTAGAATAGATCGCAACTGTGTTTAATCCAAGTTCTGAACATGCTCGGAACACACGAATTGCTATCTCTCCACGGTTAGCTACCAATACTTTTTGAATACGTTGCAGCTTTGTCATGATTTTCCCCCTCTATTTTCCTACCACTCTAGAGATAAAATACATACACACTCTAAAGAGCGTGAAGTTCTTCACTTTCTACATTATATTATACTTAGAAAGCTTCACTTTATTTTTATCCATCATACCTTATTTTTCAACAAATGATAAGTTTTCTGATCGATTTGTTTCACAAAAATAGTATAGCATACCTCTTCCTTTTCTAACAACAATATTGTATATCACATTCACTTAAATGTAATATACTTTTCGTTTTATAACAATCAATATTGTATCACATTTAAAATCTAACAAAATAAAAAACACATTGAACTCTAGAGCTCAATGTGTTTTTTATTTTACAACAACAAGATGCGGTCCACCTTGTTCTATTTCGTTAGTCAATTTGTTTTGTTGTTTCTCTTGTCGTTTTACATAACTAGCAATATTTAACAGTATACCCATTGCAAGTAAATTAGCCAATAAAGAACTACCACCATAACTTATAAACGGTAATGGTACCCCTGTAAGCGGTATTAACCCAGACATACCACCAACATTTATAAAAGTTTGAACTCCAAACAAACTTGCAATTCCAATTGCTATTAAACTTCCAAACGGATCTCTGCACTTTTGTGCAACCCTAAATGCCCGAATAATAATAAGTAGTAAACAGATTAAAATGACAGCTACGCCTATAAATCCAAGTTCTTCAGATATAATTGCCATAATAAAATCTGTTTGCGGTTCTGGTAAGTATCCATATTTTTGCACACTGTTCCCTAACCCTCGACCATTTAGCCCTCCTGAAGCAATTCCAATAAAAGAATTTATTAATTGGAACCCATCATTTTGAGGATCGTTAAATGGATCAAGAAAAACTGAAAACCGAGCTTTTTGGTACTGACTTAACTTATAGTTCCCAATAAAATATAACGCTGGAATCCATATTATAGACGTTAAGAGGAATCGCTTTATACTTAAATTAACATTAACTCCTGAACAAAAGAACATAATCAGTACAGTTCCACCTATTAGTATATCGGTCCCTAAGTCATTTTGAAGTAAAATTAATCCCATCGCTCCACCGACAACAGCTAGAGGAGGAATTATCCCTTGTACAAAAGCTGTTTGCGTTTCTTGTTTCTTAGCAAAAAAGTTTGCTAGCGTAATAATAACCGTTATTTTCACAAACTCAGCTGGTTGTATACCTAATATCCATCCTTTTGCACCATTTATGACCTGACCGAAAAGAAAGGCTGCTGCTAATAGACCAATACTCCCTATTCCCATTGCGATCAAAACTATTCGCTTTCTCCACAACTTATAAGGAATGGCAACGATAATCGCTAACATTATCGTTCCAACAGCTAGAGCAAATAATTGTTTTTTAAAAAAGTAATCTGCTGGCCAGTTATGTCTCGACGAAATCGCAACAATGGAACTAGAACTATATACCATTATAACTCCCAACACACATAAGATAACAAGAGGAAGTAATAAGGAATAATCCATCGATTTCCATACTTTTTTCATTTCATTTCCTCTTTCTGTTTCAATTTAATTATTGTTGTATTCCATATGTATATAGGTTCTTCCTTCTTTATTATACAAATAAAAAGCCCAAACTATTTCAGTTTGAGCCCCCTTATTTGAACCCGTTATTGTTGTTTGTTTGTAAATGCTTCATGAAGTGCAGACAACTCACGTTCGAGCTCTCCTAACATTGCTTTCCCTTGTTCTTCTGCAATAAGACCAAGGCGAACCGCAAAATCGACCTCGCGGGATAGTCCAAACATTTGTGTGTCTAAAACTTCTTCATATAATGGACATTGCGGCATTGTAAGATTGTCCATTTGTACCTTAATAAGTCTTAAAATCTTCTCTGCATCCGCTTGTAGAAGGGCTAGTGCCTTTTCCTGATGATTTGATACTGTCTCAGACGCCAAATTGATTCCCTCCGTTTCCGTCCTACTCTCTCATATCTATTAATATTAGCGATAGTTTTAATAAATTGCAATAGAAACATTTTTTGTGACAACAGTGTCTAATACTATTATACTGAAAAGTGGGAGTATAACACAAATGGGGGAACAACAATGAGCGAAATTTTATTTATTAATGGAAAAGTTCGTTTTCCAATCACTATCGATCCAACTGTATGGATTTTCGATGATCGAAAAATAGATTTGACAACCTACTTTGATGAAACTAGAGAAGAATCATCCGAATTAGAAACATACTTAAAACATACTTCAGAGCATTGGGATCGCGAAATCCGTGATGGTGCTGCCTTCCCGCCAATACAACAAAGTGTAAAGAAATATAAAAAAGAACAGCTTATTAACGGGACCTTTGGCATACCACTTCATCCATTTCTAAAAAATGCTGAAATTTTAGAAGATGCTACTCATGTCGAAATTGAAACCACAGACAATACAATTACACTTCCGTTAGAAACAGCCCATAAAGCTATTCTCGGTTTTTCAAAAGAAGGTAAACCATTACGAGAAGACGGGCCTGTTCATCTATATTTCCATGATGGATCTAATAGACAAAATCCGATTCGTAACATCCGTAAATTTACAATCATTTAAATTGTATAATTAAAAGGCAAAAAAGGAGTGAGCTTAAGCTCACTCCTTTTTATAATAAATCCGCTGCTAGTTGTGCTAAATTAGAACGCTCTCCTTTAACAAACTTTACATGACCACTAATACGTTGTTCTTTAAACTTCTCTACAACATATGTTAAACCGTTATTATATTCATCTAAATACGGGTGATCAATTTGCTGAGGATCCCCCATTAATACAATCTTACTTTTTTCGCCTACCCTTGTTAGTATCGTCTTTACTTCATGCTTCGTTAAATTTTGTGCCTCGTCAATTATAATGAACTGGTCTGGAATACTTCTCCCGCGTATATAGGTAAGCGCTTCTACTTCAATCGAACCCATTCCAGCTAAAATAGCATCTAGCTCCCCAGGCTTTTTCGTATTGAATAAATACTCTAGATTATCAAAAATCGGCTGCATCCACGGTCTTAATTTTTCCTCTTTCTCTCCTGGTAAATAGCCTATATCTTTCCCTACCGGTACAATTGGTCTCGCGACAAGTAGTTTTTTATATAACCCTAAATCTTCCGTTTGCATTAGTCCCGAAGCTAATGCAAGTAACGTTTTTCCTGTACCTGCTTTCCCTGTTAACGTTACAAGTGGAATATCTTCCCGAAGTAGCAATTCTAATCCCATAATTTGCTGCACGTTTCGTGGGCGTATCCCCCACACTTGTTCATTGTGAAAAATAAGTTTTTTTACCTTCTTACCTAAATGATCCACAATCCCAAGTGCAGAACTAGAACCCCCTAGTGCATCTTTCATTACAACAAACTGATTTGGATAAAAAGGATGATTTGCGATTTCAGATAAAGGTAGTTCACCTTTTTCATAAAAATAATCTAACTGTTCTTTTGATATATACCCTTCTAAAAATCCTGAATATATATTTTCCACTTCGATTACTCGGTCACTTAAATAATCTTCGGCCTGCAATCCGATTGCATCAGCTTTTACCCTTACGAGTACATCTTTACTTACTAAAATAACTGATTTCCCGTCCTCTTTTTCTTGTTCTTCTAAAGAGAGGTTTTTCGCTACCGCTAAAATTCGATTATCATTTGTTTTTTCTACAAAAATATCTTGCAGTTGAACAAATGAGCGATGATTTAATTCAATACGAAATGTACCGCCGTTTTCTAACGGAATACTTTCATGCAGCTTTCCTATTTCGCGAAATTTGTCGATTAACTTAGATACATAGCGAGCATTTCGTCCTACTTCATCCATATAACGTTTTTTCGAATCAACCTCTTCTAATACAACTGCTGGAATCACTACTTCATTTGTTGCAAATGAAAAAATAGATAAAGGATCCTGCAAAAGTACATTCGTATCTAACACATAAATTTTATCCAACCTGTTACCCCCTGACTCCACTTTTAAATTTGTAGAACAAGGGTTTCATCCATAAAATATGGACGAACCATTGTTATAATTATATGTACCGTAAAAACGAGGTAGAATCGAAATTCATAGAAATTAAACCTTTTCTTTATTTTTTATTCATTTCTATTCAATATATTACTTTTTATTATAATTTTTCACATTAAATCACAATACTCACTTGTAAATGTTTATGAACGATGTTCCTATTCATCTTCTTTATAATTCTTTCATTCCTACTAATACTTGGTTATCAAGCTTTTTAGCTGCTCGAAGATCATATGTTTTTTCATATGTTGGTTCAGTAGCAAGTTTCGCACCATAAAACATAACATCACGAACTTCTTGTACATTCACTTCTACTACCGTTAATTTTAGAGGAATCCCTTCCATTCTATCTGTTAAAATTTCACTTTCACCACTTATGGAAAATACGGATTCATTCGCCATTATAGTCAATACAACCCCTGCATTATGCCGTATATTCCCCACAATACGTGAGCGTTGATCTACCGCAAATCGAATACTAGTTTCACTCACTGCATATACCCAAGAAATAGCACTTACGTTAGGAATTTGTTTTTCGAAATCTGTTGTTGCTATCATAACGATACACTCTTTACGCAAAGATTGTACTAAATCACCTGTCAATGTAGGCTCAACTACATTCGCCATATTTCCACCTCCAAATATTATTTATATATCCTTATCATAACCTATTTTTCGAATTGCGAAAATATTATTTTTTCCCGCTATTATTCAAAAACATTATGCTTCCATGATATACTTATACTGATAGAATTCGTATTGAGGTGACGAAATGAGAGTCAGATGTATGATTTGTGATAAAAAAGATATGTTAGATGACGAAAATCCTATGGCAAAAAAACTGCGTAATCGCCCTATTCATACATATATGTGCATGGAATGTACGGAACGAATTGCAGAGCGTACTATGGAACGCCATGCGAGTGGTAATTTCCGATTATATCGTGATAAAAAAGTAGAAGACGATTGGTAAACCGGAAATAAGTCCTTAATCATATAGATAAGGACTTATTTGTATTTTTCTGGTTCACGATTCATCTGATCCAAAAAACAATCAATGGCTTCTACCGGAAATCTTGCACACCTTATTTCCCCATCAATTTCATATGTAATCAAATACATTTCCTCGTTCTTTTCAACTTCTACATTTCGTAATTTATGCTCTTCATATATCATATTTTGAAATAATACATACGTTTCTTGTGCAGCTCTATCATCTGGACGTGCTTCCGCAACCGTTTTAATTGTTAACCAATTATATAATGCATCTTGTACTGAGCGCATGAAAGCCCCTCCTTTTTTCACCCTGTTTTTTGTTGTTTAGCTTGACGTAAACGCAGTCTATAAATTCCAAGTACAATTGCCGCTACAACGAGCCCCTCTCCAACGGGTAAAAAAACTGCAAAAAAAGTTAATACCGTGCATCCAATTGCTAAAGAAATATATATCACTATATTTTTTAGCACCGATAGCTTCCTTGCAAATCCTAAATTATATACAAGTGCACTTAATAAAATTATTGTTCCATAAAGTAACCACATCCCTAACTCTGGATTTTCATCAACTTTACAAAGTTTCGCGAAAAATGACATTCTTTCTAACACTATCTTTCACCCCTTCTCATGAAACAAATTCTCTTTATGTACTTAATACAAGAGTAACTCGCAAAAAAAATACTGTCTACAAAAAAGAGTAAATATTCTAAAAAAATAAACATAAAACAAAAAAACAGCTACCTTTATAAAAGGTAGCTGTTCTATTATTTTATGCTTCAACAGATTTCTTTTTCTTAGCAGCTCTTTCGCGCTCACTCTTATCAAGAATCTTTTTACGTAGACGAATTGATTCTGGAGTTACTTCACAGAACTCGTCATCGTTTAAGTACTCTAATGACTCTTCTAAAGTCATTAAGCGTGGTTTTTTCATTGTTGAAGTTTGATCTTTCGTCGCAGAACGAATGTTAGTTTGTTGTTTCATTTTTACAACGTTAACTGTTAAATCATTCTCACGTGTATGTTCTCCAACGATCATACCAGCATATACTTCTGTACCTGGTTCAACGAAGATTACACCACGGTCTTCAACTTGCATAATACCGTATTGTGATGCTTTTCCTGCTTCAAGTGAAACTAGAACACCTTGACGACGTCCACCCACTTGTCCAGCATGTACTGGTTGGTAGCAATCAAATGTGTGGTTTAAAATACCATAACCACGAGTTAATGTTAGGAATTCTGTTGTGTAACCAATTAACCCACGTGCTGGAACCATGAAAGTAAGGCGAACTTGACCGTTTCCGTTATTCACCATATCTAACATTTCACCTTTACGTGCGCCCATTGATTCCATAATAGAACCAGTGTATTCTTCAGGAACATCAATTTGTACGCGCTCTACAGGCTCACTTCTTACGCCATCGACATCTTTAATAATTACTTCAGGCTTAGATACTTGTAGTTCATAACCTTCACGACGCATGTTTTCAATTAAGATTGATAAATGTAACTCTCCGCGTCCAGATACGATCCATGCATCAGGAGAATCTGTATTATCTACACGTAAACTTACATCTGTCTCTAATTGTGAACGAAGACGCTCTTCAATTTTACGAGAAGTAATGAATTTACCTTCACGACCTGCAAATGGGCTGTTATTTACAAGGAATGTCATTTGTAATGTTGGCTCATCAATACGTAATAATGGTAAAGCCTCTTCATGCTCAACCGGACATACCGTTTCACCTACGTTAATGTCTTCCATACCTGAAACAGCTACTAAATCTCCAGCTTTTGCTTCTTCAATTTCTTGACGTTTTAATCCAATGTAACCAAATAATTTAGTTACACGGAATTGTTTTACACTTCCGTCAACTTTCATTAATGCAACTTGTTGTCCTACTTTCATTGTACCGCGGAATACGCGTCCAACCCCAATACGACCAACATAGTCATTGTAATCAAGAAGTGCTACTTGGAATTGAAGTGGCTCTTCGCTGTTATCAATTGGTGCTGGAATATGTTCAATGATTGTGTCAAACAATGATTTCATATTCTCTTCTTGATTTGCTGGATTTGAATCTAAGCTTGCTGTTCCGTTCATTGCTGATGCAAATACAACTGGGAACTCTAATTGATCTTCGTTTGCACCAAGTTCGATGAATAAGTCAACTACTTCATCAACTACTTCATCAGGGCGAGCGAAGTCACGGTCAATTTTGTTTACAACAACGATCGGAGTTAAGTTTTGCTCAAGAGCTTTCTTTAAAACAAATCGTGTTTGTGGCATACAACCTTCATATGCATCAACTACAAGTAGAACACCATCAACCATTTTCATGATACGTTCTACTTCTCCACCGAAGTCAGCGTGACCAGGTGTATCTAAAATGTTAATTCTTTTATCTTCATAGTGAATCGCAGTATTCTTCGCTAAAATTGTAATACCACGTTCTCTTTCTAGATCATTTGAGTCCATTGCGCGTTCTTCAATATGTTCATTCGCACGGAACGTCCCCGCTTGACGTAATAACTGGTCAACAAGTGTTGTTTTACCATGGTCAACGTGGGCAATAATTGCTATATTTCGTAAATCTTGTCGTTTTTTCAACATGTCCAACTCCTAATGTCTTTTTAATCCTTCTCTATTATAAGAGCGAAGGGGATACAATGGCAATCAAAATAAAATCAAGAATGAAAATATAGTTGTATTCTTACTTTTGTGAAAGTAAAATAAGATTGGAGGGTGAAGAAATGGAACACATTCAATATCGCTTTTTATTAACAGCAATTATCGGTGTTATCTTCTTAATTGGTATCGGAATTATGATTGCTGAAAATAGTCCCATCGGCATTATTATTTGCATTATCGGCACATTTGTTACAGTTGGATACGGTTTTGTAACAAAAAGAAAAATGCGTAAATCGCAATAACATTAAAAAGTAAGAAGCTTCTTTATGCCTCTTACTTTTTTCATTATTGCGATACAAATGGTAATAATTCTTCGTATACTCCTGGTTTTGCAACTAACACACTGCTTTTCTCTACAATAGAAAGAGGCGTTCCCAAGAACGTTGTCACTTTACCGCCAACTTCCTCTACAATAATCTGTCCCCCGCCAAAGTCCCATGGCGATAAGCGCGGTGTTACATATGCGTCTAATCTTCCCGTGGCAACATATACCATTTCTAACGCTGCACAACCATATGACCTCGTACCTCTCGCCTTCTTAACGAGCATCATCATTTTTTCCATATTAAGCAATGGATTATCAGTAAGCCATATCGCATTCAAAGCTATAACTCCATGCTCTACCGTTCCTTTTTCCAACATGGGAATAGCTAAATCATTGCAAAAAGCCCCTTCTCCCTTTACCGCATGATATAGTTCGTCATGAACTGGATCATAAATAAGACCAATCTTTCCGATACCGTTCTCATAAATCCCGATTGAGATTGCGAAATTTCTTTTTTGATGAACAAAGTTCATCGTGCCATCAATTGGATCAATTAACCAAACAACCCCATTAGAAGAGGTAATCTCATCTCCATAGCCTTCTTCTCCTAAAATGTTATGAGCCGGGAATGTTTCTTTAATTTTCCCAATTAAAAACTGCTCCGTTTCTCGGTCCATATTTGTTACTAGATCAGCTGCATTTGACTTTGTTTCTATAATAAGTGTTTTTTTCAGTGACGCCATTAATTGTTCTCCGGCTTCTCGAATCCACTGTTTCGCGTGTGTATCGATGTCTTTCCATACTTCTTGCATGTTTAAACACTCCGATCTATACTGTTCACAGAAAAAACGAACCCTTTATAAGGTTCGCACCAACTAATTATTTATACATATACTATTATTACGCTTCTAAACGGATCATTTCAAGTCTTAACACTTCTAATTTTTGTACGCACTCTTCTTTTTTCTGTTTGTCGTTATCCATCATCGCATCATATAAAGTTGCTAATTCATAATCTAGCTCCAAACGTAGCAC
Source organism: Bacillus sp. FSL E2-0195 (assembly GCF_038003645.1). Lineage (NCBI taxonomy): Bacteria > Bacillati > Bacillota > Bacilli > Caryophanales > Bacillaceae > Bacillus > Bacillus sp. FSL E2-0195. Next base: position 3,876,653 of record NZ_JBBOPN010000001.1, read on the forward strand.
CGGAATTCTCTTTTCAGCATCTGTTCTCTTTAACGCATTAATCACCTGTCTCATTTTTTTGCCTCCTCCCAATATTCGTCTGCCCTCGGACTAGAATTGATTCAATTTTCTGATTTTTTGTTTTATACTATACTATGTTGGATAAATCATCTATGCAACAAAATTATATTTTTTTATTTAAATTTTTTTGTGATGTTTTTTTTATGAATAGTACAAGCTATGCTAAAATTAAAACAAAATAGGAGTTGGAGGAACAATCATGACACTACAAACATTCACATCAACTGATTTTGAAGTCTTTACTGTTGATGGTCTTGAAGAACGAATGAGCGCAATTAAAACGAATATTCATCCTAAGCTAGAAGCTTTAGGGGAACAATTTGCAGAATATTTATCACAACAAACTGATGAAAACTTTTTCTACCATGTAGCAAAACATGCACGCCGCAAAGTCAATCCACCAAACGATACTTGGGTTGCTTTTTCAACAAATAAACGTGGATATAAAATGTTACCACACTTTCAAATTGGTTTATGGGGTACTCACGCCTTCATATACTTTGGTTTAATCTATGAGTGTCCACAAAAAGTGGAGACGGCTCACGCCTTCTTAGAACATTTAAATGATTTAAAAACAAATATTCCAAATGACTTCGTTTGGTCCATTGACCATACTAAACCAGGTGTAAAACTACATAAAACGCTTGAAACGGAAGACTTACAAAAGATGATTGAACGTTTAGCTACTGTGAAAAAAGCAGAGTTATTAGTCGGTATTCATATATCACCAGAGGAGTTTTCAGCAATGACCAACGAACAATTCCTTGCTAAGATTGAATCTACGATGCAACCACTCCTTCCTTTATATGCACTTTGTAATCGATAGTAGAAAACGGACAATTTATATTGTCCGTTTTTAGTTGTTATCACATTATAGCACTTTGCATTTTAATTTTCAAAATATTTTTACATTTTTACAATCTTTTTTTCCGCTACTTCTTTTGCTCTTTGAATCGTACGATATATAGAATATCCACTTACTTCTTGAAATTCTTTATCAATTTTTTTCTCCGCTGCCTTCGATGGCACAATCTCTTTAAAACGACGATATAATTCCATCAAATCTTCTCTCAAAACTCCTTTTTCATATACCTTTTCAATCGCTTCATAAAACTTTACAACTGCTACCATTTCTTCATTTGACCAATTGTAATCAAGTGGATATTGATATTCCATTTTTGCACCTCATTCAGTATTCTTTCTTTTTCCATTATGCTACCTTTAAGACAACCTTTTATTCTTCACTATAGCCACTCTGCATTATACACCATTTATCCATTTCAATGGAATTGTCTTCCTCTTTGCAGTATTTAAAATATAACTATTAAACATACTCACCTTGAAAATGCGATTTTTCTATACATCTATAATTATTGGTGATATAATGCTTTTGTTTTATAGAGAATAAAGTGAGACTACCATCCCCAAAAAGGCTTTTGCGAATGGCAGAAAAACAAGTCAAGTTCTAAAAGTTTGTCATCTTAATTTCCTTTTAGAATGAGATGAAATCATATAAAACAAACTCTAATAAATATTACGAAGAAGAAGGGGTGTATAGATTGTCCCAATACGAAACACCATTGTTTACCGCTTTAGTTGAGCACAGTAAGCGAAATCCAGTTCAATTCCATATTCCTGGTCATAAAAAAGGACAGGGCATGGATCCTACATTTCGCGAATTTATTGGGCATAATGCATTAGCAATTGATTTAATTAATATTGCGCCGCTCGATGATTTACATCATCCAAAAGGTATGATTAAAGAAGCACAGGATTTAGCAGCCGCTGCTTTCGGTGCAGATCATACGTTCTTTTCTATTCAAGGTACAAGTGGTGCAATTATGACAATGGTGATGAGCGTGTGCGGTCCTGGGGATAAAATCCTCGTGCCACGGAATGTGCATAAATCAGTAATGTCAGCTATTATTTTCTCAGGTGCAAAACCAATTTTCATGCATCCTGAGATTGATCCGAAGCTCGGTATTTCACATGGGATCACAATTCAATCTGTCAAAAAGGCTCTTGAAGAGCACTCAGATGCGAAAGGCTTACTTGTTATAAATCCAACATATTTTGGGTTTGCTGCAGATTTAGAGCAGATTGTAGAATTAGCTCATTCTTACGATATTCCTGTACTTGTTGATGAGGCTCACGGTGTTCATATCCATTTTCATGATGAACTACCAATATCAGCTATGCAAGCAGGTGCAGATATGGCAGCAACAAGTGTTCACAAATTAGGTGGGTCTTTAACCCAAAGCTCTATTCTTAATGTAAAAGAAGGTCTTGTGAACGTAAAGCATGTCCAATCCATTATTAGCATGCTTACGACTACATCAACTTCTTACATTTTGTTAGCATCCCTTGATGTTGCTAGAAAACGTCTTGCTACAGAAGGAACAGCTCTCATAGAACAAACAATACAATTAGCTGAGCATGTTCGTGATGCTATTAATGCTATTGAGCATCTTTATTGTCCCGGAAAAGAAATGCTAGGAACAGATGCTACTTTTAACTATGATCCTACAAAGATAATTGTATCTGTAAAAGATATAGGTATTACAGGCCATCAGGCTGAAGTATGGCTTAGAGAACATTACAACATTGAAGTAGAACTCTCTGATTTATATAACATACTTTGTCTTATCACATTTGGAGATACAGAAAGTGAAACAGATACACTTATTACAGCATTACAAGATTTAGCAGCAACATATAGAAATAGAGCAGACAAAGGTGTTCAAGTACAAGTAGAAATACCAGAAATACCTGTGCTAGCACTTTCTCCTAGAGATGCTTTTTATTCAGAAACAGAAGTCATTCCATTTGAAAACGCAGCAGGTCGTATTATAGCTGATTTTGTTATGGTTTATCCGCCAGGGATTCCAATCTTTACTCCGGGGGAAATTATTACACAAGATAACTTAGAGTATATTCTTAAAAATTTAGAAGCTGGGTTACCTGTACAAGGTCCTGAAGATATGACATTACAAACATTACGTGTTATTAAAGAGTACAAGCCTATCAGTTGATAGGCTTTTCTTTCACCTTTTTTCTCTTTTTTTCATACGATACTAAAGAATTTGACATTCCCACCCTAATGGGGCAAGCTGACTAACATCAGTGGGATTCTTGCTACCTAAGGCGAAGTCCATTTCTGGTATCGCTGACGTGCAAGATTGCGGTGTGCCATCACCACTCTCACAACAGACCGTATAGGTTCGTGAGCTACGGTACTTATACCATACCGTACAGATTCGTGTTCAGGTGTTTTAGCGTCTTGTTCTTGACGACACATATCATTTTACCGATAGCTTGAATTCGGCTATCGAACTCCCTATGCTATCTTTTTTCAAAGAACACATTGGCGTTTTAAAGACTTGTACTTGTCTGTAGTTAAAGTCTACCAAAATATAAAGTGAAACTTTAATCAGTGGGGTTTTGTTCATCCCCACTGATTATTAGCCTTCACCAATCGGGCGTTTACGGGCAGCAGGGCTCCAGCCGAATTTTGAGGTGGAATTCTTACTGCCCGCAAATAGCGGGATAAATGTTTTTCTATGAAAAAGCGATACTTTCATCCTATGTCTAAAGTCCAATATAGGCTTTCCCGTATCGCGAAATCTGTAACGTATAGGTGGGGATACCATTATGATTGTGATAGGCCGTTCTATTGTACACCCTTATATCACAAATGAATATGAGCCATTTGCAGCTGAAAAACAACAGATTTTATCCATAATGGCGGGAAATCAAGAAGTTTATTCCTTCCGAACAGCCGATGAACTCAGCTTTGATCTTAATTTACGAGTTAATATTATTACTTCCGCGCTAGAACTTTTTCAAAGTGGATTTCAGTTTCGTACGTTTCAACAATCTTTTTGCAATCCTCAGTTTTGGGAAAGAACATCACTTGGCGGATTTCAACTACTTCCAAACATAGCCCCTTCCATTGCCATCCAAGATATTTTTAAAAACGGAAAACTATATGGAACTGAATGTGCCACCGCAATGATTATCATTTTTTACAAAGCATTACTATCATTATATGAGGAAAAAACTTTCAACCGTCTATTCGCAAACCTCTTACTTTATACATGGGACTACGATCGCGACTTAAAGCTCATAACAAAAACGAGTGGCGATATCGTTCCAGGTGACCTCGTTTACTTTAAAAACCCACAAGTTAATCCAGCTACGATTGAGTGGCAAGGAGAAAATACAATCTATCTAGGAAACTTCTTTTTTTACGGACATGGCGTAGGCGTAAAAACGAAAGAGGAAATTATTTATTCATTAAATGAACGAAGGATCCCTTATGCTTTTATTTCAGCTTATTTAACCGATTTTATTACTCGTATTGATAGCCGTATGATGAGTCAATATGCCCCCCCTAACACGCCACAAACATCAATTGGATTTATTCCTATTAGAGATGATGCAATTGTTGCAACAGTCGGACATACAACTACAATCTATTAAAAAAACGCCTACATGTGTAGGCGTTTTTTCTTAATTATTAAGCTTTTGTATGTTCTTTATGGTCACATTCGCAATGAGATCCACATTTCCCATAAAGTACTGTTGATTTTTCATCTTCAAAATGTGCGATTGTTCCTTCACAAACTTGGCATACGATTGTTCCCATCTTCATTTCCCCCTGATTTTTAAGAATAATCTACTTATATATGATTAAGCTTTCGCATTGTCTCTACTAGCACAGTCACAATTGGAACCACATTTCCCATAAAGTACTGTCGTTTTCTCATCCTCAAAATGTCCGATTGTTCCTTCGCAAACTTGACATACGATTGTTCCCATTTTTCATTTCCCCCTAAGTTTATGGTCCTAAAAACTTTTAGCTGTCAATTTCCTATCAATTATTGGGCTTTTGTATGTTCTGTGTGATCACATCCGCAAGATCCACATTTCCCGTAAAGTACCGTTACTTTCTCATCCTCGAAGTGTGCAATTGTACCTTCACAATCTTGACATACGATTGTTCCCATTTTTCATTTCCCCCTAAGTTTATAATCCCAAAAACTTTTGTAACCGCTTAACTTTCTGTCTTTATTTTAATATGTTATACTTTTTACGTCAATAGGTTTTTAGTATAACACATTAAATATTTTAAAATTAAATTAGTATGCGATATTAACACAAAAAAACAGCCATATCTCATACGTACGACTGTTTCTTGTTAATTATTCTTCATACTCCGCATGCAAAGAAGTAGACGGAACAAGAAATTTAAAAAATTGAGCTAACTCCTCCGCCTCCTCTTCCGATCCTAACTTAAAAGTTTCCTGTATATATGGAACATTTTCTACATCATCTCTCCCAAGCAAAGTAGATCTCCCTGTTTGCATACAAACAATAAGTGGCTTTCCAAAAAACATATTTGTATAAATAACTCCAAAATCATAACGTGTATCATGCGTCATAAATCCTAAAAATCGTACCTTCACACTTTCATGCTCATCATACAATTTTTCAAACATGAGTTTCCACCTTTCTAAATAACACTTCCTACTCATTAATATATTAAACAAAAAAAGTAATACTCCTTTTAATTGTCAAAAAATTCAGTAGGATGTAGAATGATATTATTCTACTAAGCTAAGGGGGAATTTGTATGCAACACGCCTTTATCACACTTGTACCTAAATCCAATCAACAATCTGTTTCAATAGAAGATGTTAAACACCTTTTTCATAACTATAAAACCGTTACTTCCAAGACTGGTAATCAAATTAATTATGCTTATACAAATACAGCTTTTCCTTATGAAATATTAGATACATCAGCAACAACATTAAAACTCCAATCGAGTCACGATCGATATGATTCTATTTATGTTGGGATTGGAATAGAAAAGGAACAATCTTTTATTCAGGTTTCTTTGCCTACTACAGCAACATTTGGTGATAAAGGAAAAGCAAATGAATTTAGCCGTTTTCTAGCGAAGAAATTAGAAGGAGAGTTACAACTATTTAATGGAAGAACAATGTATTTCTATAAACGTTAATTTAAAAAATAGAGAATATGATTAAAAAAAGTATGCAATTTGAACACGTAAGGAATAATGCCTGCTTTCTTACGTGTAATACAAAACATGCAATCACATATGCCAAATAAAGAAATACGAAAAAGAGAATTACTTTATAATGAAACTTATCACCATTCGATAATGTTAATACAATGGAAAAACCACTCCATAATAGAAAATGATAAAATATAACATGTAATATTCTCATGGAACCTTCTCCTTTGACATGCTCTATTTTATTAATATATGGGATTAAGTTTGAATCAATTACATATTATATAACGGTTCATTTAAAGTATTATATATTCATTCGACAAGTACATATAAAGACCTTGCAAGTCATTTTATGAAAATAAAAATACCCCATCTCTTTAAATAAGAGATGGGGTATTTACATTACTTAAATTATTTTACAATGTGAATTGGCATTCCAAGAGCAACTTCAGCTGCTTCCATTGTGATTTCCCCTAATGTTGGGTGAGCATGGATTGTTTGAGCGATATCTTCAGCTGTCATTCCAGCTTCGATAGCTAAACCAATCTCAGAGATAATATCAGAAGCACCTGCACCTGCAACTTGCGCGCCTACAAGAAGACCATCTTCTTTACGCGTTACAAGTTGTAAGAAACCGTCAGTGCTGTTTAATGATAACGCACGACCGTTTGCAGCGAATGGGAACTTAGATACAGCTACTGTCATTCCTGCTTCTTCAGCTTGTTTCTTAGTGTAACCAACAGATGCTAATTCTGGATCAGTGAAGCATACTGCAGGAATTCCGATGTAATCGATTGCTGATGCATGGCCACTAATTACTTCAACAGCTACTTTACCTTCGTAAGAAGCTTTGTGAGCTAATGGTGGTCCAGGAACGATATCACCGATTGCATAGATGTTTGAAATATTTGTACGGCATTGCTCATCAATTTCGATAATGCCACGGTCAGTCATTTTAATTCCAACTTGCTCAAGACCGATTTCTTGAGTGTTTGGACGACGACCTACAGTTACTAATACGTAATCTGCTTCTACAGTTTGGATTTCACCGTTAACTTCAAAGCTAACTTTTACGCCAGTTTCTGTTTCTTCAACGCCTTTAGCCATAGCTTTTGTATGGATATTTACGTTACCTTTTTTCTGTAGAGCACGTTTAACAACAGAGCTCATAGCTTTTTCGAAACCAGCTAAGATTTCGTCGCCAGCTTCTACTACAGTAACTTCTGTACCGAAGTTAGCATATGCAGTACCTAATTCCATACCGATGTAACCGCCGCCGATTACAACAAGTTTTTTAGGAATTTCAGGTAAGCTTAAAGCGCCTGTAGAGTTGATAACACGTTTAGAGTATTTGAATCCTGGAATTTCGATTGGTGTAGAACCAGTTGCAAGAACAGCATTTTTAAACGTATAAGTTTGTGCTGCATCTTCAGTCATTACGCGTAATGTGTTAGCATCTACGAAGTAAGCTTCACCGCGAATGATTTCAACTTTGTTACCTTTAAGAAGGCCTTCAACACCGCCAGTTAATTTCTTAACTACGCCGTTTTTCCATTCTTGAACTTTTGTAAAGTCAACTTTTACGTTCTCTGCAGTGATACCCATGTCATCAGAATGCATTGCATTCTCATAACGATGACCTGCATTGATTAACGCTTTTGAAGGAATACATCCAACGTTTAAGCATACGCCACCAAGGTTAGATTTTTCAATAATCGCTACCTTTTGACCTAATTGTGCTGCACGAATTGCCGCAACGTATCCACCAGGACCTGCACCAACAACGACTGTATCTAATTCAATTGGGAAATCTCCTACTACCATTGTTATTACGCCTCCATTACTAATAATTGTGGGTCATTCAATAGACGTTTAATTTGGTTTAATGCTTTTTGAGCAGTTGCGCCGTCAATTAAACGATGGTCAAAGCTTAGAGATAATGCTAATACTGGAGCTGCAACGATTTCACCGTTTTTCACAACTGGTTTCTCAGCGATACGGCCGATACCAAGGATTGCTACTTCTGGGTGATTGATAACTGGAGTGAACCATTGTCCACCTGCAGAACCAATGTTTGTAATTGTGCAAGAAGCACCTTTCATTTCAGTTGGAGCTAAACGACCATCACGTGCTTTACCAGCAAGTTCATTGATCTCGTTAGAAATAGTAAAGATAGATTTACGATCTGTATCTTTAACAACTGGTACTAATAGACCTTTGTCTGTATCAGCTGCGATACCGATGTTGAAGTAATGTTTATGAACGATTTCTTGAGAAGCATCGTCTAAAGCAGTATTCAACATTGGGAATTCACGTAATGCAGATGTTAAAGCTTTTACAACGTATGGAAGGTAAGTTAATTTAATACCTTTGTCAGCTGCAACAGCTTTGAACTTCTTACGGTGAGCAACAAGTTCTGTTACATCTACTTCATCCATTAATGTTACGTGAGGAGCTGTATGCTTAGAGTTAACCATTGCTTTCGCAATCGCTTTACGGATACCACTCATTTTCTCACGAGTTTCTGGATATTCACCAGCTGGGATTGGTTGTGCTTTTGGTGCTTCTTCTTTCGCTGCTGCTGCTGGAGTAGCTTCTACTGCTGCTGGAGCCTCAGTTGCTGCTACAGTTTGTCCACCATTTGCAAATGCATCGATGTCAGTTTTCACAACACGGCCGTTCTTACCAGAACCAGCTACTTTATGAATATCTACACCTTTTTCACGAGCATATTTACGAACAGATGGCATAGCGATTACACGCTCATTTACTACTTCTGCAGTTGCTGCTGGAGTAGTTTCCGCTGCTGGAGCTTCTACTGCTGCTTCTTCAGCTTTTGGAGCTTCATCATGATCGTCACCTTTAAATTTAAGGTTTTCGTATCCAGGAGCATCAAATTTAATTAATGTATCTCCTACAATTGCAACTGTTCCTTCTTCTACAAGTACTTCAAGTACTTTACCTTTAACAGGAGAAGGGATTTCTACTACTGCTTTATCATTTTGTACTTCAAGAAGTACATCATCTTCATTTACTTCATCGCCTGGTTTAATAAACCATTTTACGATTTCACCTTCGTGGATACCTTCACCGATATCTGGTAGTTTAAATTCAAATGCCACGGAATTCAGCCCCCTGATTCATTTCATTATTATGGAATATGTACAAAAGAAACCAGCATGTGCTGATTTCTTTTGCACATGAAAAACTAAAAATTAGAAGTTCATTACTTTGTTAACAGCTTCAACAATATCTTTATGGTTTGGTAACCATACGCTCTCAGCTTGAGAGAATGGGAATACTGTATCAGCAGCTGCAACACGTACAACTGGAGCTTCTAAGTTTAAGATTGCACGGTCGTTAATTTCCGCTACAACGTTAGCTGCAATACCAGCTTGTTTTTGAGCTTCTTGAACTACAACTACGCGGCCTGTTTTTTCAACAGAAGCGATGATTGTTTCGATATCTAATGGTTGAACTGTACGTAAGTCAACAACCTCTAAAGAGATACCTTCTTTTTCAAGTTCTTCAGCAGCTTTTAATGCAGCATGAACCATAGCACCATAAGCGATAACAGATACATCTGTACCTTCACGTTTGATGTCAGCTTTGCCTAAATCAATTGTGTAATCACCTTCTGGTACATCTTGACGGAATGAACGGTACAATTTCATATGCTCTAAGTAGATAACTGGATCGTTGTCACGAATCGCAGAGATTAAAAGACCTTTTGCATCGTATGGAGTAGATGGAATAACAACTTTTAGACCAGGTTGTTGTGCCACTAATCCTTCTAAGCTATCAGCATGTAGTTCAGGAGTATGAACACCACCACCGAATGGAGAACGAATTGTTACTGGAGCAGTCCAACGTCCACCAGAACGGTAACGCATACGAGCTAATTGACCAGAAACTGAATCCATTACTTCATAAATGAAACCGAAGAATTGGATTTCTGGAACTGGACGGAAGCCTTCAAGTGCAAGTCCAACTGCAAGTCCACCAATACCAGACTCTGCAAGTGGAGTATCCATTACACGATCTTCACCGAATTCAGCTTGTAAACCTTCAGTAGCACGGAATACTCCGCCGTTTACACCAACGTCTTCACCAAACACAAGTACGTTAGGATCATTTTTCATTTCAACGCGTAAAGCATCAGTGATTGCTTGAATCATTGTCATTTGAGCCATGGCTTACTTCGACTCCTTTTCTTTGTAAATTTCATATTGTTCAGCTAAGTTGTAAGGCATTTTTTCGTACATAATTTCCATTAAATCAGTAACTTTTTGTTTTGGAGCTTGGTCAGCCTTAGCAATTGCTTGTTTGATATCTTCTTTTGCTTCTTCGATAACTTTCTCTTCAACTTCTTGAGACCATAGGCCTTTGTTTTCTAAGAATGCACGGAAGCGTACGATTGGATCTTTTTGTTCCCATTCGTTTTCGATATCTTTTGTACGGTAACGAGTTGGGTCATCACCAGCCATTGTATGTGGACCATAACGGAATGTTAAAGTCTCGATTAAAGTAGGACCTTCGCCATTTACTGCGCGCTCACGAGCGAAAGCAGTTGCTGCGTATACAGCTAATGGATCCATACCGTCTACTTGAATTCCGTAAATACCTGCTGCTACTGCTTTTTGTGCTACAGTTTTAGCTGCAGATTGCTTTTCTACTGGAGTAGAGATTGCATAACGGTTGTTTTGTACAACGAAGATTGCTGGAGCTTTGAATGCACCCGCAAAGTTCATACCTTCGTAGAAGTCACCTTGTGAAGCACCACCGTCACCAGTGTAAGTAATTGCAACAGATTTTTTACCACGTAATTTCATACCTAACGCAACACCAGCAGTTTGGATGATTTGCGCACCGATAATGATTTGTGGAGCAAGTGCATTTACATTCTCAGGCATTTGGTTACCCATGAAATGTCCACGAGAGAATAAGAATGCTTGGTATAATGGTAGACCGTGCCACACTAATTGTGGAACGTCACGATATCCTGGTAAGATGAAATCTTCTGCTTCAAGTGCGAAATGACTTGCTAATTGAGAAGCCTCTTGTCCAGCAGTTGGTGCGTAGAAACCTAAACGTCCTTGACGGTTTAAAGAAATAGAACGTTGATCTAGTACGCGAGTATACACCATACGGCGCATTAATTCTTTTAATTGATCATCAGATAATTCAGGCATAGCTGCTTCATTCACAACTTCGCCTTTTTCATTTAAAATTTGTAATGTTTCAAATTGAGCTGCGATAGCTTTCATTTGCTCATCAACATTAAATAGGGTCTTTTTTGTTTTAGTACCCATTCCGTTCACCTCTTCCTCTCTTGAACCATATTCTGAAACGCTTTCACTATCTATTAGCTAGACTGAAAGCGCAACAATGTAAACCAACAAATTTGTTTGTCGGTTGAGAATAATTTTGTGTACCTAACAATCTGTACTAATGTTTTTTCAAAAACATATTAATACAATCTTGATCACGTTTTTTAGTTTACAACTATTCTAATTACGATGTCAATTACTTTGAATACGTTTTTTTATAAATAATATGCCGGTTTCCTCTACACAAACGTGTTTTTATTTTTCACATCTGTATTAGTAAGCAATAACCTGCTGTTATATTATTCCCTTTTTAACTTATTTTTTCTCTTAGAATAATATGTAAACGATTTAATTCTCCTTAGTTTTTCTCTCTTCTCAAGAAAATTATACAAACACTTCTTCCTTTTATAGGTAAATACCTATACATTTCTGATCATTCCTCCATACATTATAGTAACCGCAGTATTAGCGGGAAATGATAAAGGAGGTCATCTCATGTACGGATACTCATATTGCTATCCAACAACTTGTTCATATCCTTCCTACGGTTATGGCGGTTCTTGTGGCGGATCTGGAAGCGGCTTCGCCTTAATCGTTGTGTTGTTTATCCTTTTAATTATCGTTGGTGCTGCTTGCATTCGCTAATTAATGTAAAATGAAACAACTATGGAAAGAAACAGACGGCTTTGCCGTCTTTTCTTTTTATTACATAACTTATCTGTAGAAGATTTGTTTCCAAGTAGCTCTTCCTTACTTGCCGATGACTTTTTTTATCTCCTTTGGTAGACTAAAGGAGAAAGGAGAGATTACATATGCTTACAATGAATGAGGTAATTCGTGAAGGAAATCCTATTTTGCGCGACGTCGCAGAAGAGGTCTCCTTACCTGCTAGCGAGGAAGATACAAATACTCTTAAAGAAATGATTGAATTTGTAATAAATAGCCAGGACCCTGAAATGGCTGAAAAATATAATTTACGCCCCGGAATCGGATTAGCGGCTCCGCAAATCGGTATTTCAAAGAAAATGATTGCGGTTCATGTAACTGATACGAACGATACGTTATATAGCTACGCATTATTTAACCCAAAAATCATTAGTCATTCTGTTGAACGTACATATTTACAAAATGGTGAAGGCTGTCTATCTGTAGACCGTGAAGTACCTGGTTATGTCCCTCGTTACACGAGAATTACAGTAAAGGCAACAACGATTAACGGTGAAGACGTAAAACTGCGATTAAAAGGTTTACCAGCAATTGTATTCCAACATGAAATCGACCATTTAAACGGTGTTATGTTCTATGACCATATTAATAAAGACAATCCATTTGTGGCTCCCGATGATTCAAAACCTCTCGAGCGATAATAGTAAAAAGGCGGAAGTTAATCTTCCGCCTTTTTATTATGTGAAATGGGTTCCACACTTACTTATAACAAGCCAGCCCACTTTAATCCGTGATAAATACCGTCTTCATTAACATCTTTTGTCACATAATTAGCAAGTTTTTTCAAATCCTCATGACCATTCCCCATCACAATGCCCGTTCCTACTGCTTCAATCATTTCTAAATCATTTAATCCGTCCCCAAATGCATATACTTGTTCACGATTAAATCCTATTTTCTCAATAAACTTCTCAATCCCTTTTGCCTTAGAACCACCATTAGGGATAATATCCATTGAATATGCATGCCAGCGTATAAAATGAAAATCTGGATAATGATGAATAAACTTTTCTTCTTCGTTTACTTCACAAAAAAGAAGCGTTTGATAAATATCGCGTTTCTCATAAAAATCAGGTTCATATGCCGGATGCTCGAATTGTAAGCTTCCAAAACCTTCTTTTACATAATCATGATATTCCACTGACGCTCTCATTTCTTGATGGTCAAGATATACAAGTGGATATCCTTCTTGTTTTGCAAACTGAGTAAACTTATGTAGAGCATCAGGATGTAATGGATTATTAAATAATACCTCATCCTCAAATACAACATACTGCCCGTTAAAACTAACATAATTATGTATATTGAGTTCCTCACGAATATCTTCAAACATAAATGGCGCACGCCCTGTTGCAATCGCTACATGCACACCTTTTTCTTGTAAATCTCTTACTGCATCTCTTGTAGATTGCGGAATTTTCTTATCATGATCTAATAATGTTCCATCAATATCAAAAAAGACAATTTTATCATTCATTTGTCAAAATCCTTTCTGGCACTCTATATTCCTATTTTGATTATCACTTTTCAAATTTCAAAAAAAAGTATAACATATTAAACATCTGTGAAGAAAGCGTTCACTTTCTGACCTTATTTATAAAATGTGCATATACTATTAGTGAAAAAATGTGGATACTTGTTCGGATGAATTTTCTTTTCTATTCTTCCTCATACTATATCTATAACTAACGGCTACTAATCGTTACTACAAGATAACTTACACTATACTAAAAAGAACAAGATTCACTATTCACTTCTAATCTTCTTTCTTGTATGGGAGACAGAGTTATCATTAGTAATATGCATGTTTTAAATAAGGAAAGGAAGGAGTAATCATGCTGAAGAAGCTGAAGAAAAAGCTCAAGCGTTATTTAAACGATTTAGTCCGTAAGAAGACAATCGCTTAAATTGTGCCCATTTCGGGCTTTTTCTTCATTCTCATTCGAAAAAACATGAAAATCGTGACTGTTTGCTTTATAATAAGTAACAGATAATGCAAAACATAGACAAGGAGAGGTTTTCCCAATGATTTTTAAAGTATTTTATCAAGAAAAATTAACTGAGGTCCCAGTACGTGAAAATACAAAAGTTTTATATTTAGAGGCTACGTCTCAAAAGGATGTTCGTAAAAAATTAAATAAGTTCGCATATAATATCGAGTTCGTTCAGTCTGTTACTGGTGCTCATCTTGAATATGAAAAACAAAACGCTGATTTAATATTAGCGGAGATCGTATAGTCATATGAAATTCCTAAAAAATGATCAAGCTGCCGTTTTTGCACTCGGTGGTCTTGGTGAAATCGGTAAAAATACATATGCTGTTCAATTTCAAGATGAAATTATTATAATTGATGCTGGAATTAAATTTCCAGAAGACGAACTCCTCGGGATCGATTATGTAATACCAGATTACACTTATTTTGTGCGAAACGAAGATAAAATTAAAGGGTTATTCATTACACATGGTCACGAAGATCATATCGGTGGAATTCCTTATCTATTACGTCAAGTAAACATTCCAATTTACGGTGGAAAATTAGCAATTGCCCTAATAAAAAACAAATTAGAAGAGCACGGATTACTTCGTAAAGCAAAACTTTATGAAATTCAAGAAGATGATGTTATTAAATTTAAAAAGACATCTGTTTCCTTCTTCCGTACAACTCACAGTATTCCGGATTCATACGGAGTTGTTGTGAAAACACCTCAAGGACAAGTCGTTCATACAGGTGATTTCAAATTTGATTTCACACCAGTAGGTGAGCCAGCAGATTTAACAAAAATGGCCGAAATCGGAAAAGACGGTGTACTTTGTCTCTTATCTGATAGTACAAACAGTGAAGTGCCAAACTTTACGATGTCTGAGCGCCGCGTTGGTGATAGTATTCAAGATATATTCCGCAAAGTAGACGGTCGTATTATATTCGCAACCTTTGCATCGAATATCCATCGCTTACAACAAGTTGTTGAGGCTGCTGTTGAAAACAATCGTAAAGTAGCTGTATTCGGTCGAAGTATGGAAGCGGCTATTGAAATCGGACAAAACCTTGGTTATATCCGGTGTCCAAAGGATACATTCATAGACACAGCTCAGCTAAACCGCCTACCAGCTAATAAAGTTGTTATGTTATGTACAGGTAGTCAAGGGGAACCGATGGCAGCACTTTCACGTATTGCCAATGGTACACATCGTCAAATTCAAATTATCCCTGGCGATACAGTTGTTTTCTCTTCTTCACCAATCCCAGGCAATACAATTAGTGTAAGTCGTACAATTAACATGTTGTACCGCGCTGGTGCTGATGTAATCCATGGTAAACTCTCAAATATTCATACGAGTGGACACGGTGGACAAGAAGAACAAAAGTTAATGCTACGTCTTATTAAGCCGAAATATTTCATGCCAATTCATGGTGAATATCGTATGCAACGTATGCATATGAAATTAGCGAATGATTGTGGTATTCCAGAAGAAAATTGTTTCATTATGGATAATGGAGATGTTCTTGCTTTACGTTCTGATGAAGCAAGCGTAGCTGGGAAAATCCCATCTGGCTCTGTCTATATCGATGGAAATGGTATTGGAGATATCGGTAATATCGTATTACGTGATCGTCGCATTCTTTCTGAAGAAGGACTTGTTATTGTAGTTGTAAGCATTGATATGAAAGAATTTAAAGTTGCAGCAGGACCTGATATCATCTCGCGTGGTTTCGTTTATATGCGTGAAAGCAGCGATTTAATCAACGATGCTCAAACATTAATTACAACACATTTAGAAAAAGTAATGGAGCGAAAAACAACACAATGGTCTGAAATTAAAAATGAGATTACAGACACATTAGCACCATTCCTATACGAAAAAACGAAACGTCGTCCAATGATTTTACCAATCATTATGGAAATATAAGAAAAAGGACAATGCCTCCTCGGCATTGTCCTTTTCTCTTATCTTAAAAAATGCTTAAAACGATCTACTTCATCGTCATGACCAATTACAATTAATATATCTCCCGCCTGAACATTTTCTGTAGCTCGAGGAGATACGATAACTTCTTTTCCACGTTTAATTGCTACAATGTTCAAACCAAACTTCGCACGAATATCTAATTCAATTAAAGAGTGCCCATCAATTTTTTTATTTGCGATAATCTCTACAATACTATGCTCATCTGAAAGCTCTAGGTAATCTAACACATTACTTGATGCGATATTATTAGCAATCCTTTTTCCCATATCTCGTTCTGGATGCACAATATGATCTGCCCCTATTTTACTTAACACTTTTTCATGATAGTCATTTTGAGCTTTTACAGTAATATTTTTCACACCTAATTCTTTCAAAATTAACGTTGTTAAAATACTTGAATTCAAATTATCTCCAATAGCAACGACTACATGATCAAAATTACGAATACCAAGACTTTTTAATACCATCTCATCTGTTGAATCTGCAATTACAGCATGCGAAGCTATATTTGCAAACTCATTAATTTTATCCTCATCTGAGTCAATTGCCATTACTTCCATACCTAATTGAGCTAATTCACGGCAAATACTTCCACCAAAACGGCCAAGCCCAATAACAGCAAATTCTTTCTCTTTTTCGCCCACAGGAATTCCTCCAATAACATCAAATACTATGTACTTTTATTGTAACATACTTTAAATTCGCTACAAAAACCTGTATATACTTCTTATTTTTGTTTTTGCATATAAAAATACTGTTGTAAATAAAACGCGATACCGAAAATTAACATACCAAATACAAATATATTTCCAAATGAACTAAATGTTTCAAAAACGAACAATAGCGTTTCTTGTCCGAAAAAAGCAAATAAAAGTTGTGTAAATGCGAATAACAGTGCCAATATGTAATGATGTTGATGGAATAAATAATGTGTTGCGCCTAAAAAAGCTACAAGCGAAACAATGAAGATCCACCAAGTTTCTAAAAACAATTGCCAATTAGTAAATTGATATCCATTTACTAATATCGCAATAATTCCTATAACTGCCATCGTCGGCACACTCCATAATAATGCACGCCCTCTAAAGAAGTGCGCACCTTTTGCATCTCCTTTTTCATTTGCGATGTATGTTAGCACGACAGTACTTATATACAAAACAGAGAGGATTGTTAAAACAATGATAAGCCAAAAATGTAATTGATAATATTCATGTTCTATATTCGTCACAATTGCAGCTAACATACATGGAATAAACATCCCTGTCCAACCATCTATTTTCCTTTCGTTCCAAAACACCGTATTACCAATCCGAATTCCTAATAGCATAAAAATAATGATACCTAGTACAAATAACGTAGTCTTATTCCCTACTAAACTCGTTGAGAAAGCAATTAATCCAATAAATAAAAAAAGAACAAATCCATTCATAATTTCTAGTACAGGTGACAAATATCTTTTCACCCATTTGTATGTTTCTTCATATTCACTATTATTTGCTAAACGATAGGCGTAAAAACTTATCCCAAAATAAACCGCCGCAATAATAACATATGCATATAAGACGAAACATAAAATCGCACTGCTAATTTGCACGTAATTCCCCACCCTTTTTTCTATGTATCACATTGATTTTACACACTTTTCATACTAAAAGTAAACATATATAGGGTAGTTAAATAATTATCTTCCCTATTAGCAATAATTAATAATGAGCAGTGGCTAAAAACCCCCCTGCTCATTATTAAGACGTCAAATTTAACTTTACTCATTTGTATGAAGATGTCTAACACTAACGAATACGAAAGATGTTTTCGTCTCTGAACTAAGAAGTCCCCACTCTAAACTATTGCACAATTAGCGAGTAAGTTCACTTTCTATTTCCCTTCCACTTCACATATTGATTTAAAAATACAATTGCTTTCTCAATAACCTCTTCGTCTGGTTTTAATTTCGCATGATGTAAACCATATTCTGAATTTACTCCAAGCCAAAACATAAATCCAGGTATCTCTCGAAGCATATAACCAAAGTCTTCACCTGTCATTGCCTCCGTACACGTAATTACGTCCATAGTCGTTTGTTCACGTGTAAATTGCATAAACTCTCTCGTTAGCTCCTCATGGTTATACACTTGATGATACATCGCTCCGTAGTCAATAACAGCTTCACATTGAAAAGAAGCTTCTATTCCCGCAACAATTGCCTCAATTCGGCTTTTAACACGTTTCATTGATTCCACTGATAGCGTTCGAATTGTTCCTTCTAAACGAGACTTTTCTGCGATAATGTTTTGAACTGTACCACCTGTAATTTTCCCAATTGTAATTACCGCACTGTCAAGAGGGTTCACATTACGACTAATAACTGATTGAAGTTGTGTAACGAGATGACTCGCTGCAACAATCATATCATTTGCTGTATGCGGATATGCAGCATGTCCACCTTTTCCTTTTAAATCAACGTATAGCTCTGATGTATTCGCAAATAATAAACCTTCTTTTGTCGCGATTGTTCCCACAGAGTATTCAGGCGCAATATGAAGTCCAAGAATCATATTAGGCTTCCATTCTTTTAACTCATCGCTTTCTAACATAGGAAGTGCACCACCTGGACCTTCTTCAGCTGGTTGGAATATAAACACAAGATCATCATCTATTCTTTCGCTTACAGCCGCTGTTAGAAGTCCTAAACCGATTGTTGCATGCAAATCATGTCCACATGCATGCATCATTCCTTCATGGACAGAAGAGAATTCATATCCAGTTTCCTCTGTAATTGGTAGACCGTCTATATCTGCACGATAACCTATTATTTTTTCTGGATTTTTTCCATTTACTTTAACAATTACACCTGTTTTCCATGTTTTCACTTCCAAATATTCATTAGGAAGCGTTCCTATATAATCTAAAATATACTGTTGTGTTTTCCACTCTTTAAATCCAATCTCCGGAATTTTATGTAAATCTCTACGAACTTGGACAAATTTGCTTACTGTCATTTTTGCACCTCTATCTATAAAAAGCGTAAGAGCACATTCATGCTCTTACGCTTTTTATTTTTTATTTCTCTGGGTTTAATTGACGAAGCTCTTGTTTAATTTCAGTTTTTGCTTTTGTCTTCTCATCAATTTCTTTAATTACACGTGCCGGAGTTCCCGCAACAACTGTATATGGAGGCACATCTTCTGTTACAACAGCTCCTGCTGCTACAACTGCACCTTTACCTACTGTAACGCCTTCTAGAACAACTACATTTGCACCAATTACAACATCATCTTCAACGATAACTGGTTTTGCAGAAGGTGGCTCAATAACACCGGCAAGTACAGCACCTGCACCTACGTGACAGTTCTTACCAACTGTTGCACGTCCACCAAGCACTGCGTTCATGTCGATCATAGTACCTTCACCAATTACAGCACCGATGTTAATTGTTGCATTCATCATGATAACAGCGTTGTCACCAATTTCTACATGGTCACGAATAATCGCGCCTGGCTCAATACGAGCTTTAATACCTTTTAAATCAAGCATTGGAATTGCAGAATTACGACGGTCATTCTCAACTACATAGTCAACAATGTGCTTGCTATTTTCATCAAGAATTGTCTTAATTTCAGACCATTCTCCGAATAATACACCAGATTTTTTATTTACAAATGCTTGTACTGTTTCAGGGAATGTTACCTCTTTTAAATCCCCTTTTATGTATACCTTTACAGGAGTTTTCTTTTCACTGTTTTGAATAAACGAAATAATTTCGTTAGCGTCCATCATTTTCATTCTTGTTGCCTCCTAAATCCATTTATAATGTTACTCTACCAAACGATAGAGCGAGTAGCAAGACAATAATCTTATTTTCCCATTTGAATTTCTTCTATAATTTCTAAAAATGCTTGTACTTGCTTCAACTGCCTTGCCGAGTCACTCGTCAATAACCATGTTTCTCTCGTTAATTGAACAGGTGTTTTATACATATTTTCCTGCACTTCTTTTAAAACAGTCGAAGGTAAAAGAGCATAACCTATTCCATTTAAAACAAGCTGTTTGCACGTTTCAATTTGGTCAACTACAATCGTTCGCTTAGGTGGATTTGAAAATAATCCATACCACCAATTTTGTATTTGTCCATAGTAGGTCGAATCACTTTTAAATTGAATAAATGGTCTATTTGTCTCTTTTAACATCGAAATATCTTTTATTTCTTTATCAACTAAATATAATTCATCTTCAAATAATTGTTGTTTCTGCCCTTTGTATTCTTGTGATCCTCTCAGTATAGCAACATGAACGTCTCCTTCATAAAATTGCTTTTGCACTTCACTACTCCAGCCAGTAAACAGAGATATCTTCACAGAAGGATACTTATGCACAAATTTTTTCAAAACAGGTGGAAGCCAATATTGCCCAATGACTGATGCAACAGCTATTTTTAACGTACCGTATGTTTCGGTTCTAAAAAGAGCCAGTTCACTTTTAATACCCTCTTCCCGTTGTAACATTTCTTTTGCATAATTTGCAACTTTTTCCCCTTCAGGTGTAATTGTTAATCCTTTTTGTGAACGAATAAAAAATTTCATTCCCCATTGTTTCTCCATAGATTGTAATCGTTGACTAAGCGCAGGTTGGGAAACAAATAAACGTTCCGCCGCTTTTCTCATATTTGATTCCTGAGCTAACACAACCATCATTTGAAAATCATCAATTTGCAACTTTCTCCCTCTTTCCTTAGCTTCCATACACCTAATTTTAATAAGTATTTCATCCTTAATTTAATTGCATACTTTTATACATTAGAACGGTTTGTTAGTTCAAACTTTTCTTATGCTTTATGTCTTTTTAAATATAATACATACACAACTGATATGCACGAAAAAAAGTGACTTCGCCTTTTCTGTGAAGTCACTTTCCCTACGTTATCGATTATGCTGTCTCACTTTTTTATTCAACAATTTTAAAATAGCCCGCCGTGTTAAAATACCCTCGAAGTAACCTTCTTCATTGACAGCGCAAATAAAAGGATGATCAATTGTCATTTCTAAAGCTTTTGCAAAAGAATCTTCTAACATAAGAACTGGAATCTCTTCCTTCATCACTTGTTCCACTTTCATATTCTCAAGTCTTTCGAACTCAATACGCTCTAATCCTAAAATACCATCTAAAATCATAGCAGTACTAATTAACCCATGTAATTTATACATAGGGTCTAAAACAGGAATCGCCGAATATCCAGATTTCACAAGAACGAGTAAAGCATGTTCTAGACCATTCCCTATTTGTACATGTGCTACTTTATCTGATGAAATCATTAAATCCTTCACAAGAATTTGTTGAAACTCGTCTTTCGGAATACTAATCATGTTACATCCCCCATTTTCCCTTTTTCCTGCTAATATTCTCCGGTCCTATTCACATTTTATGATAGCGTTTTCATATTATTATTTTGTCCTGACATTCTTCTAATAAAAATACATAACTATTTTAGCATATAACATAAAAAAAAGACTACCATTCCGGTAGTGCTTAATACCCTTTATTTTTTAATCGGTAAAACAATCTTGTGATTTTTTTATATTGCGTCACATCTATCTGTTTTAAACCATTCTCAATGTCTGTAAGCTCCACCGCTAAAATTTCGCTCGCGTAATTTTGCTGAAACAGAATATCCAACAATAAATTTTCTTCTTCTCTTGTTAAAACAAATTCCTTTTCCATATGCTCCTCTCCTTGTACTCGCATCATCACTCTCATTATATAAATTTTTCAGTCTATTTAACAGATGTAATATTCAGTTTTTGTTAGAAATACTTAACGACTGCGAATATATAGACATCATTTCACATTATTTTGTATATCTGTTTGCGTAACTAAATGCCGCATAAGCATCTGGTTTAATTTTTGCTGTTAATCCCATTGCTTGAATTTTCATCGTCATATCTAAAATAAATTCTTTTGTTAAACCATCATTCCCGATATCTAAATGAATCTCCATTATGAATCCTGCTCCATCTTGAGCGTATGGGTGCAATAAATCCCATATCGCTTGTATATGATTGGGAGTAAATAGATAGGCGATTTCTTGACTAAACTGTGTTTCTAAATATATTTTCTCTCGCAACGTTGCTGGCTTATTTTTCACTGATTTATGATGCAAACATCCCCATGCTCCTTTTCCAACACGATGAATATGTATCGCTGTAATAAACCTCGTATCCTTTTGATGCGCTTGTGAGTCTGTCCCAATAGATAATCGATATAAATTTCGCGGATCCTTTTCAATGAAACTACAAATATGGTTAAATACCATATCAAAATTCAAATGTCTCTCTGAAACATTATAAAATGTATGCTCACCGTCCACATAGTCACGTCCTTTCAATTAGACAGACTTTTCGTATTCTCATTGTATGGGACAAAAACAAAAATTATAACTTACTACCCTTTATTCGTTTCAATATTTCGAATTACATAATTACAAAACCTACATGTATATATTACATTTTGATTAGATTGGGCGGTTAATACGTGATTAATTTCAGCATGACTGTGACAATTAGGACAAATAACAATCGGTAAGCGTTCCATCCTTTGCACCTCCTATTAATATTTACTATCATTGTAGGAAAAATGAAAAATTCCTATACATATACATTTATAAAAACTCTTTTATTTAATCGCGACTTAAATTGAAACTTCTACTACCTATATAGCCCATTAATTAATATAACTAAAAAAGGTACCGCCATTTGGCAGTACCTTTTTTATATGTATCAAGAAATGATATCGTAAATCTCAATTGCAACCATATCGATGTTATCGAATTGATACACTTGAGGTTTTTCACCTTGTTGATACACTTCTAACTCATACATTTCACTTTTATCGAAAAATTTCACGCTACATTTGCGCTCACCGTTCACTTCAAAATAGCGTTGTGCTACTTCACCGCTTTCAGCTTGTTCTTGTAGACTAACAAGTCGAGTTAAAATTCCTTGGAGTAGAGACATGAAATCTCTCCTTTCTCTGATCTTCCTACCAATAGGTTTTACAGCTATACTCATTCTATCCGTCATAACAGAAAAAACGTTCCACAATCTAGGATAAAGGTTCTTGGCAAGAAACTCAACTAAAATTTGTCGAAATAAGAAGTAAAAAGATGAAAGAGCATCTTTTTACTTCTTTATTGCGCTTTTTATACTGGCAGAATATAATAAACAACAGAAAAAGGGAGGAATTACAATGAAAAAAATTGAGGTTTATACACAACCTGATTGTCCGCCTTGTACCATTGTAAAAGAATTTTTAAAACATAATAACGTTGTATATGAAGAATTTGACATAAAAAAAGACGCTGCTGCACGCAATCGTCTTTTATATGACTATGAATCCTATTCAACTCCAACAGTTGTAATTGACGAAGAAGTTGTGGCAGGTTTTCAAATTGAAAAATTACAACAGCTACTCGGTATAGAATAGGAATAGGCGACACCTATTCCTATTCTCATAATTGTTGTAACCTTTTTATTTCAGTCAACAGTTCCTGACTTTCATGATACCCTGCTAATTTCCATTTTCCATTATCCTTTTGCAATGTCACAATTTGATATTGTCCACTCTTTGTCCGCTCATAGACATATAAATTTTTATGTTCTTCATCATAAGACATTTTTGTTTCTGAATTAAAAGAAAATGGAGCTTCTTTTGCTGGAAGTAAATATTCACCACTTTGTTTTTCATTTCTACTGTTTTCATCTGTAAAAACTTGAAGGAAATTATTTGTAAAATATGGTGATAACGTCTCTATCATCTTATTCGTAGGTATTTGCTTCCCGCGGATTGAAAATTGCGTCTCATAACCTTTTTGTATCGTTGTAAACACTTCTTTCCGATCCACTTTCACTTCTTCTTTTCCTAAAACAGTTGTGACACTATAGCCAACTAGAAAGGCAACACATATAAATAGAACAAACCATATTCCATATTTCTTCATTTTTTCACCTTCCTTTTAAAAGAGCTTGTCTTTGTAGTATTCATTGTAACAATGATTATGCAAAGAAAGGGATGATTTCGTTCGTAAAATCTTTACAACGATAGACAGCATTTTCATCATCATTTTCACTATTACCAATTTATGATAAAAACAAACAAAAAAATACACGAATTTCTTCGTGCATTAAAATAAAACATCTTCTTCATATAAATATTCGTACGATAAATCTATAAATAAAAAGTTTTCATCATCAATCGGGAATGAAAATGTTCGTACCATTTCACCAGTTTCGATATCAGCATATAAATCTGAAAGTCTTGCCTTATTCTCAAAACGCATTTTCATTATATTTTCTAGAAAATACGGGCGCCAGCTCCAGTTCTTCATATAATACTCTGGCATAATGATCCATCCACCATCTTTTTTCATAATATTACCCGATTGTTGAAAACCATCTTCATTACAAATAAATATCCGAAAACTATATTGTGATATGCTTTGGCTAAATTGTAATAACCAATCATTTATATCTTCATTCTTTTTTTGTTTTGACAGAACATCACCAATTCGATCACGTAACATCTCTGTTAAATTATAAATTTTTTGCAACTTCTTCTTCTCATGCAGAATAAATTGATGACATTCATTACCAAGTCGCTCTTTTAAAACATTCGTTTCAATAAAATCAGGTAAACATTCTTTCAAATAATTACCTTGATAATATCTACCACCGTTTTTCCAAGCATATTGTAGTTGATAAAAAGCATCAATTTCTTCATATAACAATGTCGCACCAATTCTTCTAGCAAGTAAAGATAAGGAATATAAAATATCTTGATAAGATTGTAAAAGTGCAGTTTGCCTTAAATTTGTTAAATCTACTTTTAAAATATCCGGTGCTAACACGCTAATACGCTCTAAATTACTTGTACCCGTTCCGACTTTATTTATCGAAATTTGAATACCATATGTACGATAATACATGAGTAAATGATTAAATTGTTCTATATCTTCTTTACATTCATGTTCTGTTATTTCCAGAACAATGCGTTGTAAGTTCAAACCTTGTTCTTCATACATCAGCAAAAGTTGAAGTAAACTTTCATCTTCATCATTCATTAATACATTAGCATTCCGATGTATAAATAATAATAATTTTTGATCCGTTTCTAAATACCTATTTAACGCTTTTTCTACGATGATGTTATCCGCTTCAAGTTGGAACTCACTCGGAATAGAATCATCATGGAAGAAAGATGCTAAACTTTGTATGCCCTCTTCTGTTTGAATACGTCCTACAACTTCATATCCAATTACTGTATGCTCATCAGCACTAAAAATAGCTTGATAATAAGGAAGGACTTTATCCAAGTTACTCATTACATCTAATGCATCTATCAACGTGCTTCCCTCCCTTTACTTTTCAAAAATTATAACACGATATTTACGGAAAAATAATAAAAAATCCCTTCAGTTTTCCTGAAGGGATTAGAGGGGTAAAATGCTAAGGGGAATTAGCAATTCTACTATGAAGAAAAAAGAGGTCTTAAATATAACCTATATATTCCCCTTTGTAAACACATTTCTCTCACGTGTCACAACTTCGTCACATTTCACCAAAGAAAAATTAATGAATCATTCATTTTTCTTTCCTTTTAAAATGGATATTGATGCAAATGCTGGCCACCATCCATTGTCATACAAGTTCCATTTATGTATGCAGCTTCATCTGAACATAAATAATAAGCTAGACCCGCAATTTCTTCTGGTGTACCCATTCTACCAAGTGGAACACTTTGCAATGTACGCTTAGCCATTTCTTCTGAAATCCATAATTTATCGGCACCACCTGTACGCTCAATTGGTCCTGGTGCGATAGCGTTAACTCGTATTCCATATTTACGTCCCCACTCAACAGCAAGAGTTTTTGTCATCGCTAGTACACCAGCTTTAGCTGCTGCCGAATGGATAACCCCTGGGCCTGCATCCCATGCATATGTTGCCACCATGTTAATAATATTTCCTTTTATACCTTTTTCAATCCAATATTTCCCAATAGCCTGACTGCAATAAAATGTACCATTTAATACAATATTAATTACCGAATTCCAGCCATTCACAGATAAGTCCTCTGCTGGACAAATAAAGTTTCCAGCTGCATTATTTATTAAAATATCAATTCGTCCAAACTTCTCATCAATATGTTCAATCATTTTTTGAATATCATCAGTATTTCGTACATCCATTTGTACAGATAATACTTGCCCTGGAAACTGTTCAATTTCTAACTTTGCTTCTTCTAGCTTTTCTTTTGTACGCCCTGTAATAACAACACGTGCCCCTTCTTTCGCAAAACGTATCGCCATCCCTTTTCCCATTCCACTTGATCCACCTGTTATAATAACTACCTTCTCTTTCACATACATCCCCTCCAAAAAATGAATACATATTCATTTTATCACTTTATTTGATAGAAATCTTTATATTTTTCAATTTTTCTGATATTTTAACGTAAAGAGGTTTCTTTTCGTTCATTTTTTTCGTAATCTATACTACTTTTTTAGTATTTAAAATATATTTTTAAAAAACTGAAGGGAGGTTCGAGTAACCTGTATATGAAGAAAATTACAAGAAGAAATTTTTTAAAATCTGGAATACGCACTTGTCTATATTCATTTATAACCGCAAGCATCGGCTATTATTATGCTAAATATATAGAGCCCTATTTGCTTTCTTTTACGCAACACACACTTAAATCACCGCTCATACCAAAAGGTTTTCATGGTATGAAGATCCTTCAATTTAGCGATTTACATCTAGGATACTATTTCTCTCTCCAACATTTATCTCAAATCGTTTCCAAGATTAATGCTGAAAAGCCAGATATTGTCCTTTTTACTGGTGACCTCATTGATGATTACCAAACATATACCGAGGCTTCTTTTGTTGCATCCATTTTAAAGAATATACAGGCACCCTTCGGTAAATTTTCTATTTATGGTAACCACGACCATGGCGGATATGGAACTGAATACTATGATCACATCATGCGCGAATCTGGATTTGAACTTTTGCAAAATAGCGAAAAGCGAATTCGTTTACTGGATAATAGTGAAATTTCTATTTTCGGACTCGATGATATGCTACTGGGTAAACCAAAAATAGCGGAAACTTTACAACATGCAAAACAAAATATTTATACAATTGTTCTCGTTCACGAACCAGATATCGCGCCACAAATCGCTACATATCCAATCAATCTTCAACTTTCTGGTCATAGCCATGGCGGACAAGTACAAATTCCTTTTTTAGGTGCTATTATTACCCCGTCGCTTGCAAAAGAATATATTGAAGGTTTCTATAACATTCAAGGTTTGACTCTCTATGTCAATCGAGGTATTGGAAGAACACGTGTCCCATTCCGCTTTATGTCAAAACCTGAAATTACACTCTTCATCCTACAACATTCGTAACAATTCGCCTATTTCCTTACATATCCTTCCTTGTACGCGCTCATCCA
The DNA here is from genome assembly GCF_038003645.1 of Bacillus sp. FSL E2-0195. Taxonomy (NCBI): domain Bacteria; kingdom Bacillati; phylum Bacillota; class Bacilli; order Caryophanales; family Bacillaceae; genus Bacillus; species Bacillus sp. FSL E2-0195. Next base: position 3,904,292 of record NZ_JBBOPN010000001.1, read on the forward strand.
CGCTTGGTCCACCATATGATAAAAATGAGTCCAGTAAAGGAGGTTTGTTCATGTATCCATATTATCAACCGATCCCAGTTCGTTCAGCACCTTTTGGCCCAGCAGGCGACTCACGCTTCTTTCCATTTTTCGGTGTTCCATTTCTAGCTGGAATTGCTGGAGGATTGCTCGGTGGAGCATTAGCTTTCGGGCCTAGACCGTTTTATCCGCCTTATCCACCGCCTTTCCCACCACCAGCACCTTTTCCTTGTTACGGAGGGCCTTGTCAACAACCATACTATTATTAATTTAAACCAACCATTCTTCTAATGTTTTTCTCTCAACGAACCAACTCATCACACGCCTATAATAAAAACTATTCTCTCTACTCATCCTTCCATTTTGAGAATATATGAGTAGAGAAAAAAAGTAAAAACCTCTTAAATTCAATAAGAGGTTTTTACTTTTTTCACACTATTCAGCGTCTGTATTTTGATACGCCATCTTAAATAAATTCACTTGGCTATCAATTTCTTCTATACTACTATTAATTATATAATAATAGTCACCATCTTTATTTTGTTCACGTGTTTTCACATTATCAGCTAAAACCAGCTGTAAAATTGCCTTTATTCTCGCTTTCATTTCAATATCTAAAATTGGGAAGGATATTTCTACTCGTTTTTCCATATTTCGCGTCATCAAATCAGCTGAAGATAAATATATTTTTTCATCTCCATTATGATGGAAATAATAAATACGACTATGTTCTAAATATCTTCCAACAACACTAACTACACGAATATTTTCACTTACATTCGGAATCCCAGGTCTTAAACAACATGTCCCTCTAACGATGAGCTCTACCCTTACCCCAGCTTGTGATGCTTCATACATTTTTTTTATTAATGGTTTATCTGTTAACGAATTCATTTTAGCGATAATATATCCATTTCCATATTGTCTATGATAACGGATTTCCTCATCTATTAACTCCATAAACTGCTCTCTTATATCAAACGGGGCAACAGATAAATGATGAAAATGCGGTTTTTTTGTATAACCACTCAAATAATTAAAGAAATTTGTTGCATCTACACCAAAGTCTTTTCGCGATGTAATATATCCAAAATCGGTATACAACTTCGCTGTTGCATCATTATAATTTCCGGTTCCAAGATGTACAAACCTTTCAATTTTTCCGTTTCTTCTTCTTACAACTAACGTAATTTTACTATGCGTTTTCAAGTGACTTACTCCGTAAATAACGTGACATCCGGCCTGTTCCAATTCTTTAGCCCAATGAACATTATTCTCTTCATCAAACCTTGCCTTTAACTCAACCAATACCGTCACTTGTTTTCCTTTTTCAGCTGCTACCTTCAGCGCCTGAATTATTGGAGAATCTCCACTTACACGATATAATGTTTGTTTGATCGCAAGTACATTCGAGTCATCTGCCGCATCACGGACAAAATCAACGACTGGCTGAAACGACTCAAAGGGATGGTGTAATAAAATATCATGTTCTATCGCTTTTTCAAATACATCTTCCTCATCACCTAAATCTTGAGGAGGTTGAGGAATAAGAGCCGGATATACTAGATGTTCATATAAAGGCGCTAATTTTTTATATAAGGAGAATAAACATGTTAAATCTAACGGTCCATCCATCATGTACACATCTTCATCTTTTACTTCTAACACATCATACAATAACGCTAACACTCTTTCATCAATGTGTTCTTTACCAACTTCTAAACGAACGGCAGCTCCCCACTTACGCTTTTTCAATTCTTTTTCAATTACTTTTAATAAATCGCGTGCACCTTCTTCATGGATCGTTAAATCCGCATTACGTGTAATACGGAAACGAGTAACAGGTGATACGTTATATCCTGTGAATAGTTTATGAGTAAAACCACTAATTACATCTTCTAATAAAATAAATTTATGTTTTTGCCCTTCACTCGGTAAAAATATGAAACGCTCCAGTAATGAAGGCACTTGTACAATTCCTAACTTCGTACGATTTTCTTCCTCAGCCTGTTGCTCATCATATAAAATAGTAGCTAAATTCAAACTTTTATTTAATAACATTGGAAATGGACGATACGCATCAATAGATACAGGGGTTAAAACCGGAAATATTTGTTCATCAAAATACTCCTCGATAAATTCCCTTTGCTCTTTCGTCAAATCATGGAATGTTAAACGCTCAATCCCCTCTAGTTCAAGCGCTGGCAATACATAATTTTTAAACGTTTCATACTGCACAGTCATTAACTCATGCGATTTTATCGCAATCTTATTTAACTGTTTCTTTGGTGTTAAACCTGCTTTATTTTCTGGCTGATTAAATCCCGCACTTACTTGATCTTTCAAACCTGCTACGCGCACCATAAAAAATTCATCTAAATTCGAACTAAAAATACTAATAAACTTTAGTCTTTCTAATAGTGGATTATTTTCATCTTGCGCTTCTTGTAATACACGTTCATTAAATGCTAGCCAGCTTAATTCACGATTATTATAATACGCTGTATCATTTAAATTTACTAAATTCCCCTTTAGCAATTCCATTCTCTTCACACTTCCCTTTGAAACTTTTTCACTATAATTTAGTTACTTTCATTTTATCAAATTACAATATTCCAAAGTGTTAATTTTCTGTAAAGACATCCGTACAACTTAACGTTTTGATTCGAATGATAAGTGAATATTTGTTTTCAATACTCTTTCTAGCTGCTTTTTTTGTTTTTCAGCTTGTACTTTTTCTGCTAATGCCGATTGCTCACATAAAATTCTAAACGTTAATCCTTCTTTATTTTCTGTTATGGATATCGTATCAACAAGCGATCTTTGTCTTACATTTAAAGCAGCTGAAAATTGTAAAACAGCGCCTAATAGGCGGATTTTTTTTTGTTCGCTTTTATCAAACCAACCTTCAAATGGAGATAAATGTTGTTTAAATAGCATTTTTGATTTATAAGATGCAATAAGTGCTAACCTCACTCGATCTTTATGCATCATGCCGTCAATTGTTTTATTTGCCAATAAATAAAACGTGTGTAAACGACTCGCTTCTTCGTCTATATATTTTCCAATATTAAATACTTTCGCTGCTTGATGGAATGCTTCCCAGTCTTTTATTGAAACAGAAATCAGTCCCATTTCTTCGAGTTGTTTACAAATCAATCTTCCATGTTTAATAAGTTGAATGACAAATTCCATATCCATTTCATATTCGTGTGATAACAAATGTAAGCTTTCTTCAACTACATTCGGATAATATGAAATCCCTAAATCTTTCGTCAACTCTTCATAGAAAACACCTTCTCTTAATCCTTTTTTGCTTAATACAAATGCCGTTGCTTCTGTAATATTTACAAGTTTATGAAATACTTCAACCGCTGGAATAATTGTATCAGCTCGATCTTTTGCCAATCCTTCCATTTTCTGAAGTTCGATAAACGATTGTTTTTCCAATGCACCTTTTACATTTTCAATATCTTCTTCTTTCATTTTGTATAAATGTACTCCCGCTATAGGATAGTTTGTTAAATTTTGGTGGATTTTCGCTAAGTTTCTCGCACTACCACCAATTGCAATAAGAGGCAATTTCTTATCAATTAACCATGGTAACGTTCGAAATTGACACTCTAAATACTCTCGAATTTCCTCTAATTCATCTTTAGTAGGAATATCACCTTTAATAAATAGATGTTTTAAAGAAAGCGCACCAAAAGGAAAACTATGGTACTCTAAAATCTCTCTATTTTTAATATATGTAACTTCCGTACTTCCGCCACCAATATCTACTGTTATTCCTTCCGAAAACGAAGTAGAATTCATAACTGCTAAATAGCCGTAACGTGCTTCCTCATATTCTGATAATACTCTAAGAGTAAAGTCTGTTTGTCCTTCAACAAGTTTTTTAATCTCCTCTTGATTCTCAGCCTGTCTAATTGTTGCCGTTGCAACACAAAGTACATGATGCAACTGATGGAATATTGTACTTTCTTGAAATTGAAATAATGTTTGTAACAATACTTCTTTACCTTCTTCATTCAAAACACCATCGATTAAATAATTTCTTAACCGAGCAACCACTTTCGTATTTTCAATTTCTTTATAAAAACCTCCATTTTGCTTTTCATAAATAACTAAACGCATTGTATTAGATCCAATATCTATAATGGCATATTGTAATTTTAATATTTCTTTCAAACTTCTCACTCTTTCATTATCAAATTTCTGAAACATATTCTATCACTATTATACAAAATAGTTGTTTTTTGTAACAATATTGCTTTAATATTGAAAATATATACAATTACTTTTTGCATATAATAAAAACCCATTTTATTTATGCTATAATAAGGAAAAATTGAAAGGAGAGTCAATATGAAACCTTCACAACCACAATCTCCATTGCATAATCAACATTCTATTAATAGACTAGCTCAATCTATTTTCGTTGTGAATCGTCATGCTAAAGCTGCAACTAACCCTAAGTACTTATATTGGTTAAAAAAGACTGCTTTAGAACGCTTAATTACTGAAAAAAAGGCTATCAAAGAAGGATTACATTTTTCTAGAAATCCACGTTTTAGTCAACAACAATCCGATGTTCTTATACGTTTAGGTGATTATTTTTTCCATATCCCTCCTACGAAAGATGATTTTCGCACCCTACCGCATCTTGGTCACCTTGAATCCTCCTATCGAAATCCGAAAACAACCTTATCTTTAACAATAGCAAAAAAAACACTTCAAGATTATATTGGTCCTGAAGCATTAAAACAGGAAAAAAAATTAAGCGAACCAGTTCCATGGTATAGCCGTACCTATACAAAAAAATAAAACAGTTTGGCCTAATATTAGGCCAAACTGTTTTATTTTTTATCTTCCTTAATTTTAATATTAGCTTGTTTATAGAATGCAACTTTTTCTGTATTATATGATTTCGTATATTCATTAAACTTATCTTTTTCTGTCTCAATATCTTTATATGCTTGGTTTACTACCTTTACTTTCTCGCTAATATCTTTTAATTTTGTACCTTTATCTTGTAGCATTGTATATAATTCTTTTTCTTGCTTTAAAGATTTATTATAGCTATCGTACATCTTTTGGAATGAATCATGTCGTTTCTCATAAGTACTCTTTACTTTATCAGCCTGTTCTTTTAATTTATTATCTTCAATTTTCTTCACATGCTTATCAGCTGACTTCACTTCTTCTTGCGCTTTATTTAACGCCTCTTTTTCTTTAATAAGAACTTTTTCTCGTTCAGCTGTATTTTTCACCGCTTGATCAAGCTTATCCTTAACAGCCTGATTATTATCTTTTCCTTCTTGGACAATTTGATTATATAATACTTGCCCCTCTTTCTCTAATGACTCTAATTTTTTCGCATCTTCAAACATTGTTTTTTCTTGCTTGGCAGCATTTTCAAATGCAACATATAGCTCCTCTTCTGGTTTTGGGCCAAAACAACCAGCTAGTAAAGTCATTGATAATGCAGTTACAATTGCTAATTTATTATATTTCAACATCTTTTCCCCCTATTAATAAACGACCATCGTGCCAAAAATCCCATGAAAAACATGTAACTTCGTTAGCTATTTCACGCTCGCATCTTTTTACGAAGATCATCAATAATTATTTATACTGCTTGTACAATTTTCGTACTTAAAATTATGTAATGTCTTAAAACATAAAGGTATTTTCCTTAATCTTACCTACTGCAAGAAACACTATAATGTTTCACCTGATAAAAGATGATCGTTGACCTCTCACGTCTATCATTCCCTTTCTCACTTTCTATCAAATAACCTCTTTGTCCATTTTACATAGTGCAAAGGGGACCTCGCAACTCTTACAAAGATTCTTTTAATTTCTTAAAAAGGAAAAGTGTAGAGCATGTTTTCCTCTACACTTTTAAAATGAAAACATTGTGCAAAATGCATTGACACATCCACACACAATTATATGCTGATTTCATATATTTTTAAAGACTTTTGTTACAAAAAAAAGTTTTCTTGTAACAAAAGACAAAAAAATGTTACAAAAAATCTTTATTTCATACTTCTTTAAATCAAAGTTTCATTCATGACTTTGCAAGTTTCTATAATTATACAATTGATTTTGTGCCTTTCTAAACAAATCTTCAAAAGTTTTCCCTTCTATAGGATAACTTGCAGCCCCAAATAATAGTGTGACACTTAATAAATCATTCGCTATTTCATTTTGAATATTTTTGATTAATCTACTTGTTATTGTTGACTTTTCATAGCCATTATCAACAGCTACGATAACATATTTATTTTCATCCCACCTCGTAACTACATCGCCTTTTCGAACTGTCTTTACAATTGTACGTTCTACTCTTTGGACTAGCTCATCTAACTTTTTTTCTTGCACTGTGTCTTTTAATACATCCCATTCTTTTACGGAAAGAATATACACTGTAATATTACGAGAATCTCTTTCTGATAAAGCAGCTACTTTTCCAAAAAAATCAACGACAAAATCGTTATTCGTCATTCCTCCTACTTCAATATTTACACGCGTATTCGTTCTTTTATCGTACCAATGTCCAAAATAATAGCTTAGTATCATTTGCAATATATAAATAATAAAGACGGTTAAAAATGATCTCGAATCTAGCTTAGCAATTACATCCTGAAGTGCAATCCATTCTGTAACCGCAACTGTGTTCCCAAGTAATAACCCACTAATTTTCCCTTTATGTTTCATACTCTCCCCCTTTTATACCAATATATGTTTCTATAACAATAATGTTTTTCTATAAAATAAAAAATGTACATATTTAATGTACATTTCTACTTAAGCTTGTATACCTTTTCTATTTTATTTCATATATATACTATATATCGTTTTTAGGAAGGAGTGACCTATATGCCTCAAAAAGAAAATCTATTAGATATTATGCGCTTACTAGCTGGCTTTTTGTTATCATTAAAATTACTATTTAACTCTTTCGGAATAAACTTCATTACAAACGATCAAATTGACGCTATAGTAAATGTTATTTCATTTCTATTCATTCTATATTTTGGATACAAAAATAACTATATTGGAAAAAAGGGAGTGGAACAAAAGAAATTACTCAAGAAGCACAATCTTCATTAAAGAAGGAACCTTTCGCACAGGTTCCTTCTTATCATTTTCTGACAACCACTTCATTTGTTTGTAGCGGTCCATATGATACACCTTTATATTGAAATGTATATGTAGCCTGAAATAATGCATTGGGAGGAGCTTTATCTTTATTTGCTTTTATTTGACAAATTAATTCTACCTTTTCATTCGGTGATAAATTATCGATTCGCCACCTTACAAGCTGAAATAAAAACTCACTTATTCCCTTATCTGCTTTTAAAGAGTTTGGGATATACGCGAAATAATCACGAATCATATGACTTACAACTACTCGCGAAATCATTTCAACGCCTTTATTTTCAACTTCAAGTCGAATAATTAGTATGTCATTAACATCATAGATCATCTCATACGAAAATTTTTCTTTATACATACTACGGATTTGCAATGTGACTGCTACATCGGATGCTTCCGTGTCCTTTTTAGAACCATCAATCCACAAAACCGGCTGTAACGGTATAGAATACCTTCCTTGATCCGAAATTCGTTTCCATATTTTCATAATATATTCACCTCATTCCAGATATATCATCTATACAACTGTATTCTGCCTCTCGATGCAATGAACTACACTTAGAAAAAATATTTAGCTTGTTACAAATCATATTAAATTTTTCTTTTCCTTTTATCCTATTCGACAATATAAAGAAAAAACCATTTTTAATAGGTTGACACAGGTTATACTTTATTAAATATTTTTTTACAATTTCCTTCCTTGACTACATAACAAAATAAATTCTTACTCTCTTTTGGTCAATATAATAAAGTGAAACTTTAATCAGTGGGGGTTTTGTCCATCCCCCACTGATTATTAGCTTTTACCAATCGGGCTTTAACGGGCAGTTAAAGCGGGATAAAATAATTTGGCGGTAGAAAACATTTGCCTTTTAGTCAAATTTGACTATAATATAATTTATGATTTCCATCCTTTATATCATGTCAGTGCAATTTTTTATAAAATGAAGAGGAACTATACAAACTGTACATAAAGTTTTTTTATGCATTGCACTAAAAAACTTAAGTTAGTTTAATTTTTATTAAAGGAGGGCTACTTTTGGAAGCACAACTATCAAAAAACGATTCAAGTAAAACAAAATTTGTTGTTGCTGGTTTACTACTTGGTATTCTAATGGCAGCAATGGATAACACAATCGTCGCAACTGCGATGGCAACGATTGTCGGAGACTTAGGAGGGTTCGACAAATTCGTTTGGGTCACATCCGCCTACATGGTAGCAACAATGGCCGGAATGCCTATTTTCGGTAAGCTGTCTGATATGTACGGACGGAAACGCTTTTTTATTGGCGGATTAATTCTCTTCTTATTTGGTTCTGCACTTTGCGGGACAGCATCAAGTATTGAACAACTAAGTATTTATAGAGCCATTCAAGGAATTGGTGGCGGCGCTCTTATGCCTATCGCATTTACAATTATGTATGATATATTCCCGCCTGAAAAACGAGGAAAAATGACCGGACTATTTGGTGCTGTTTTCGGAACATCTAGTGTTTTCGGACCTTTATTAGGTGCTTACATTACAGATTATATAAGTTGGCACTGGGTCTTCTATATTAATATTCCGTTAGGACTTATTTCCTTCTTCTTCATTACTAAATACTATAGCGAGTCTCTAGAATATCGAAAACAAAAAATTGACTGGGCTGGTGCTATTACGCTTGTCATTAGTATCGTTTGCTTAATGTTTGCTTTAGAACTTGGTGGTAAAGAATATGCATGGGACTCTAATGTGATTATTGGTTTATTTTCAACTGTTGTTATTCTGCTTATTATTTTCTTCTTCGTAGAAAGAAACGCAACCGAGCCTATTATTTCTTTCCATTTATTTAAAAAACCTTTATTTGCAGCTAGCCAAGGTGTTGCCTTTTTCTATGGCGCAGCTTTTATCATCTGTACAGTTTATATTCCAATCTTCGTTCAAGGTGTTCTCGGTGGTTCAGCCTCAAATGCTGGGTTAATTTTGACACCTATGATGGTAGGATCTGTAATCGGAAGTCAAACTGGTGGACAATTAGCTTCACGAACAAGTTATCGTAACATCATGACAGTATCTGGAGTTTTCTTCGTTCTTGGTATTTATTTACTAAGTACTTTAACTATGGAAACACCTCGTACACTCGTAACAATGTTTATGGTGCTTGCTGGACTTGGAGTTGGATTCTCCTTCTCAGTTTTAAGTATGGCATCTATCCACAAATTAGAAATGAGAGATCGCGGTTCTGCTACATCCACGAACTCATTCTTCCGTTCACTTGGAATGACCCTTGGCGTCACGATTTTCGGTACGATTCAAAATCATGTTTTCACTGATAAATTAAAAGCAGTCTTCCCTCCTGAACTAGAAAAAATGGCTCCTAAAGGTGGAGACACAAGCTTTTTATTATCACCAAATGCTACTGAAAAGCTACCTCCTGAAGTAATGAGCGGAATTAAAGAGGCTCTTGCAACATCTATTGCTAATACATTTTTCTGGGCACTTATCCCAGCTACGCTAAGTATAATTTGTATTTTACTTATGGGAAATGAACGTCTTTTAACAGGACCAAAAACAAAGCAAAAACAAAAACAAGTAAGCTAATATAGAAAAACGAAACGGTATATCCCTTTATGAAAGAGGATATACCGTTTATAATATATATAAAGTTTCTATATACAGGAGTTGAGACAGCATGAGCATGAAGTTAGTCATTCTCGGCTTGTTACTCGAAGGAGATAAACATCCCTATGAAGTGCAGCACATAATGAAAGAAAGACAAATGGATTGTTATATTAAATATGCCAAGGGATCGCTATACTACGCCTTCGAGCAATTAGAAAAACAAGGTGCGATTAGCATTACCAATATTGTTAGAGATACGAATAGACCAGATAAAACAATCTTCCATATAACAGAGGAAGGAAAAGCCCTTTTCCACACCTTATTATTAAAACAATTTGAAGCGAAAAACCAAATATATAAACCTATTTATTCAGCGCTCTCTTTCGCTCACTTTAGCGACGAACAAGCTCTAGTTCCTATTTTGAAAAAAAAGAGAGATGATACAATGCTCTATTTACATACAATGCAAACGATATACGATCATAATAAACAACTAGTTCCTCGTGCTCAACTATATATTTTACAAAGCGTCATTGAGCATATTAATGTTGAATTACGTTGGCTAAACACGCTCTTACAAGATGCAACTGCAGGTCGTCTTTCAGAAATAGGTGTAGATAATGATTAAGTTTTTCTAAAAGAGGTGCCTCCTCTTCTAGAAAAACTTAACACTATAATTATTCCTCGCAACTCAAAACACCCTCATTTTAATAATAAATAAACATTGAAAAAACTTAATTTTCCGAATAAAAAGAAATAAAAAACTTTAGAATTTTCTTATTTTAAAACAGTGGACAAAATTCCGAAAATTGTGTTAGAATTTGTTTCAATATCATATCGCTTGTTAAATTCCTTTCAAAAGGAAAATAGGTACACGAATATTTCACTTCGTGTTTAAAAGGGAAGTTTGGTGAAACTCCAACACGGTCCCGCCACTGTAAATGCTGAGATTTCTTTTTTGTGCCACTGTGAAAACGGGAAGGTGAAAGAAATTATATGAAGCATAAGTCAGGATACCTGCCTATTTTAACAACACTGATAGACTCACGGATGATGATGAGGTGTTAAGAACAAAAAGGAAGGCTTATTTTTCTATGCCTTTATGCTTTTTGTTATAGGTATTTCCGAGTAAACGGAAATGCTTACTTTCAATTAGGGAGGAATTTAAAATGGCAATTCAAACAAGTAACTTAGGTTATCCACGTATCGGACTACAACGAGAGTGGAAAAAAACATTGGAAGCTTTTTGGTCCAATAAAATTGATGAAGAACAATTTTTAACGACAATGAAAGAAATTCGCCTTCAACACGTCAAAGTACAGCAAGAAAAGGGAATTGAATTAATTCCAGTTGGCGATTTTACATATTATGACCACGTTCTGGATACGGCCTACATGTTAGGATTCATCCCGTCACGTTTTTCAGAGTTTACCTCTTACCTTGATGTATATTTTGCAATGGCACGCGGCTCTAAAGATCACGTTGCTTCTGAAATGACAAAATGGTTTAACACAAACTATCATTACATTGTTCCTGAATATGAAGAAGGATTACAAATCTCTTTAAAAGACAATCGTCCTCTTCGTTTATATGAAGAAGCGAAAAAAGAGTTAGGCGTTGATGGAAAACCAGTTATTTTAGGCCCTTATACATTCCTAAAACTAGCAAAAGGTTATAACGAAGAGCAATTTGCCACTATTTTAAAAGAGCTAGTTGCACCTTATGTACAATTACTCTCTGAATTACACGCAGCTGGAGCACAAATTATTCAAGTTGACGAACCAATCTTCGCCTCTTTAACAAAAGATGAAATTAATCAAGCGAAAGAACTTTACGAAGCTATTCATAAAGAGGTTCCAAATGCTAATCTTCTTCTACAAACATATTTTGACAGTGTAGAAGAGAACTATGAAGAAATTATTGCATTCCCTGTTTCTGGTATTGGATTAGACTTTGTTCATGGCAAAGAAGGTAATGTAAATGCTATTTCAAAATACGGATTCCCAGCTGATAAAATTTTAGCTATCGGTTGTATAGATGGCCGTAACATTTGGAGAGCTGATCTTGATGATGTACTTTCTTTATTTACAACATTACAAAATCAAATCACAGCAAAAGGTTTAATTGTTCAACCTTCTTGTAGCTTATTGCATACTCCAATTGATAAAACGGAAGAAACGCACTTAACAAGTGAATTATTTGATGCACTTGCATTTGCTAATCAAAAATTAGAAGAACTAGTCCTTATCCATTCTGCTCTTACTAAAGGTGTAGAAAGCATCAGTAGCGATTTAACAACATATCGTAATGCACATCATGCAATCCGCTCATCAGCTGCACGTAATCGTGAAGATGTAAAAGTGGCACGTACATCACTTAAAGAAGATGATTTCTCACGTCCTCTTCCATTTGAAAAACGATATGAACTACAGCAAGTAGCTTTACAATTACCGTTGTTACCAACAACAACTATTGGTAGCTTCCCGCAAACATCTGAAGTTCGTCAAACACGTAAACAGTGGCGTAACGGCGATATTACAAATGAACAATATAATCAATTCATTGAAAAAGAAACTGCAAAGTGGATTCGTTACCAAGAAGATATTGGTCTTGATGTACTAGTACATGGTGAATTCGAAAGAACTGACATGGTGGAATATTTTGGAGAAAGACTTGCTGGTTTCTCCTTTACTAAAAACGGATGGGTACAATCATACGGTTCTCGTTGCGTAAAACCACCTGTTATTTATGGTGATGTTGCCTTTATAAGTGGAATGACTATTAAAGAAACTGTATATGCACAAAGCTTAACAGAGAAAGTAGTAAAAGGTATGCTAACTGGACCTGTCACTATTTTAAATTGGTCATTCGTTCGAAATGATATTTCAAGAAAAGAAGTTTCATATCAAATTGCATTAGCACTTCGTCATGAAATTGAGTTACTTGAATCTTCCGGAATTAGAGTAATCCAAGTCGATGAACCTGCACTTCGTGAAGGTATGCCGTTAAAAGAAAAAGATTGGGATGCATACATTACATGGGCAGTTCAATCATTCCTTTTAGCAACATCTTCTGTAGAAAATGAAACACAAATTCATACTCATATGTGTTATAGTAACTTCGAAGATATTGTAGATGCAATTCGAGCGTTAGACGCAGATGTTATTTCTATCGAAACATCAAGAAGTCATGGAGAATTTATTAATACATTAAAGCATACAACATATGAAAAAGGAATTGGTCTAGGGGTATATGATATTCATAGCCCACGTGTCCCAAGTAAAGATGAAATGTTCACAATCGTAGAACAATCTTTACAAGTATGTGACCCTAAATATTTCTGGATTAATCCAGACTGTGGTTTAAAAACACGAAGAACTGAGGAAGTTATACCTGCTTTAGAGCACATGGTTCAGGCAGCAAAAGACGCTCGTTCTCTCCTAAAAACAAACGCATAATAAAAAACGTGTTATCCTTCAAAAAGGATAACACGTTTTTTTATTCTACACTCTCAAAATAGAAGTCGTATTGTACTTTATACAATTCATCGTCTGATGGCTCTTCAAGAGGAGTTGCCTGCAAGACTATCATATATTCCCCGTTCGGAATAGGAATATGATATTTATTAGAAAGAATACTTGTTATATATACTTCTTCATTCTTCACTGTGAAAGGAACTGATATCGTTCTAACCACTTCTTCTTTCTCAATATGATTTCCACAAGTAACTTCCACTTCACAAGTATAGTCAGAGATTGCTTCAAAAATAATAGCTCCATCCACCTCAGCATAGCCTCTTTCAAAATCTTCAGGAGCCCAATCTACATAAGGCTGCTGACCATCATAGTTCATTATCATTAATTGCGAATATGAAATTGTTAATTCCATAACTATCCCTCTCTCCACTATGAAATGTATGCCAATTACTATTTCACTTCAAATTTCACACGCGTACCATCTGGATATTTGTCTAGCTTATTCCCTACCCAAGAACCTGCACCGCGGTTATCTGCTGGACTTATATATTCAATATGAGCTCCTTTTCCGCCTTCCTTACACATCGCCATCGGCCATTCATCACGATCATAACCTTTCTTCGTCGGATATGGCGCTAACGATAATTTCCTTCTATCCGCTGCACCATTACGATCAATTGTACACATTTCCGAATGTCCTTCTTTTATAGCATCCGTTATATGTTTCCCGGTCTCTGGATATCGTTCTTTCGGGAACTCTAGAATTTGATCATACGTAGTTGTTTTTTTAGTACTTGTCTCCTCTGGCACAAGTACTTCATATACCGCTACCAAAAGAGAAAGAATTGCAATAATTGAAATGATAATACCTTTAAATTGCTTCATGTGTACCTCCGTGTTCCTACCAATTTCTTTTCCTCAGTTATTATAACAAACTTCTTCTATGTATGTTTTCAGACATTATTTTAGCTCTTCCTCTCCATTCCGCCAAAAACATTCATTTTTCTTCATCTTTTCACTAATGCTGTAGAAAACTAATAACCTTCCGACATTCTTTTTCAAAGGAAGTCCACATAAAAGGTTGAAATGATATATACGATACTTTTTGGGGAGGAACTATCATGGAAGCTATTTATAAAACGAAAGATGTTACAAATAAAACAGGTATCCCAAAACATATAGTCCGAAAATATAGCCAACTCTTAGAGGAACACGGTTATATCATTTCAAAAACAGCTGATGCTCGTATTTATAAATTGGATGATTTAAAACTATTGAAATCTATACATGAAAGAGCTGCTACATTACAAGAGGACATTTCAGAAACAATACCTATTATTTTAAAAGAAAAAGAGGCCCCACCTGTACCTGTTATTCAAGATAAGCAAGAAGTGCAACCAAAAGAAGATGGGCGTAACTTTGAGGAGTTCATGCTAAAACTTGAAATGCTTGCTCAATTAAATGAAGCAATTATTCATCAAAACTCTACTCTCATTACACAAAATCGTTTAAAAGACGAGAAATTAGATGAACTAATGCAACAAGTTTATGTAAAAGAAGGCTCACAAGAAAAAATGTTACAAGATCTAGTTGTTCACGCCGCTCAAACAGATGCACTCCAAAAAGAAAAGATGGACTTATTAATGAATCATATGTATAAGCGAGAATCCAAACAAGAAGAAAAAATGAATAAACTTGTCAATCAAATTTACAATAAAGATAGCAACCGTGATACACAACTTATGCAAGTTATTCGCGAAATTCAAGAAACAAAAAGATTAGTCGCCGCCTCAAAAGAGCAAAGCTTCTTTCAATCATTTAAAAGTTTATTCGTTCGAACAAAACAAGAAAAAATAAATGAATGAAATTTTGTATCTTTTTCTAATGCACGATAAAATAAAAAGTTACCTTCTATCGGTAACTTTTATTCCTTATATCGTACAGCTGGCAATATAATAATAGCTTCAGTTCCTTTTCCGCTTTCACTTTTATATTCCAATGTGCCATTATGCGCTTGTAAAATACTAAATGTTACCATAAGGCCTAATCCTGTTCCTTTTTCTTTTAAAGAATAATACGGTTGTCCAAGCCTTACTAACTGTTCTTTTGTCATTCCAACACCACTATCTTTAACTCTTATTATTATCAATTCATCTTTTTGAATAGCTGTTACTTTTAAATACCCTTTGTTTCCTTGAATTGCTTCAATACCGTTTTTAACAACATTCATAATAGCTTGCTTCAATTTCGTCTTATCGCCGATAGTATAAAGGCTCTCAGAAATCTCAACTTGCAAATAAACGCCCTGCATCGCTGCAAATGATGACATAAGAGTTGTCATTTCAATTAATTGTGCTGATAAACAAATATGTTCTTTTTTTTCAATTTGAGGCCTTGCTAAATTTAAATAATCTGAAATAATCTGTTCAGCACGATCCAGTTCAGCTAATACGAGACGCATATAATCTTTGTTTTTTACGTCTTCCGTACTCTCTAGCAATTGAATAAACCCTCGTACAACAGTGAGAGGGTTTCGAACTTCATGTGCAACACTTGCAGCTAACTCACTTACAATATTAAGTTTTTCTGATTTTTGCATTTCTGTACGCAATAATGCATTTTCGTTTAAATACTCAGTCAAATACACTTGAAATACCATTGTCATAACCATAATAAGTGATGCAAATATATACCCACTATATAGATTAGATATGTACGGTGTAAAACCTGTTTCTAAAAGGACATTCAACATCCCGACTACTAATGAAACAAGAACATAAAATGATGCAATCATAAAAGCTAATATTAGCTTCTTATCTCTTGAAAAAAGAGACCATTTCTTTGACAAAAATAATGGAATTATCGAAAGAAATATAACTTCTACCATAGGCAACCAACTAAGCCCCTTAAAAATCCATTCATATGCAACATAAATAATGGCAGGGATGAGCCCAACAATCCCACCATATAAAAAACCACTAACAATTGGGACTGGATGAAAATTGTATCCGCAAACGGTACCAAAACAAATAGAGTATGTCATGGAGAGAACGAGTGTAACGCTAGATAAAAACATAATAAAGTAGCGATTAGGCTTCGGAAGCATTCCTTGATAACGATTTAAACGAATCGCTTCATATAAAAATAGTGGTAAAATAATGATGGCAATTTGGATCATTAAATCACGAATCAGCTCCATAGCCTCTCATCCCCTATATGTATTTTGATATGATTATATCATTTTATAAGTCTATTTGTTTCAAAATTTTGATTTTTCTTAACATCTTTGTTAATTATTTGTTAACAACTAATAATAAATGTTACAAATTTCCGAAATGATTGTAAACCCTGTACCAAATTTCCTTCGTGCAGTATACAATGAATACGGATTACAAAGAAAATAAAAAACACTTCACTAGACGGACAACTATCGCAAAATACAGCATATAATCCATACTATCTATGTTTACAAATAAGTGATCATTACTTTAGTAGGAGGAAGATAAATATGGCGGGTACTACGCTTGTTTTAAAAGAAGAAAATTTGGTTGTGCTAGAAAACGTTGAAAAATCAGTATACGAAGAATTGCAACATAAAGCAGGGGACGAAGACTGTACATGTGCTGTAAATGAATCCGTTGTCCATCTTGGCAAAGTATCTTCCGTACTTTGGAACGAAGATGAAATAGATTGGGAATACGGTTATTAAAAAGTCGCTTGCAGCGGCTTTTTTTGTGTTTATGCTTAAGTGAAACTTTAATTAACTCACACAGCTTATACTCTTATAGACATTTGAACCCTCACATAATTTCTTACTTCCACTGAATTTTAAGATACGATTCTTATCTTTCACAAATAGCGGGGGAAATTTTATAAACAAAGCGTAATAGTTGAAAATATGATAAAATGAACTTAATTTTCAAACGGAAGAAAGGGAGATACAATGGAACAATTCATTAATCCTAGAGTGAAGGACATCCAAATTTCTGGAATCCGTCAGTTCTCTAATATGATTCAAAACTATGATAATCTTATCTCTTTAACAATTGGGCAACCCGATTTCCCTACACCTTCTCTAGTAAAAGAAGCAGCTAAACGGGCCATTACAGAAAATTATACAAGCTATACACATAACGCTGGTTTACTAGAATTACGCAAGGCAGCTTGTAACTTTGTAAAGGACAACTACAATTTACATTATTCACCTGAAAACGAAACCATTGTTACAATCGGTGCTAGTGAAGCGATCGATGTTGCATTCCGAACTATTTTAGAACCAGGAACGGAAGTAATTTTACCTGCTCCTATTTACCCTGGTTACGAGCCGATTATTCGACTATGTGGTGCAACTCCTATTTTTATAGATGTTCGCGAAACTGGATTTCGTTTAACAGCTGAAGCATTGCAACATGCAATTACAGAACGAACAAGATGCGTCGTTTTACCGTATCCTTCTAATCCAACTGGTGTTACCTTATCAAAAGAAGAATTAGAAGATATTGTATCTGTCTTAAAAGATAAAAATATTTTCGTTCTTTCTGATGAAATTTATAGTGAACTTGTATATGAAGAAAAACACACATCTATCGCTCATTTCCCAGAAATGCGTGATAAGACGATTGTCATTAACGGCTTATCAAAATCACATTCTATGACCGGCTGGCGTATCGGACTTTTATTTGCTCCAGAATATTTAGCAAAACACATATTAAAAGTTCATCAATACAATGTTACATGCGCTACTTCAATCGCTCAGTATGCTGCAATCGAAGCTTTAACAGCTGCTAAAGATGCTCCGAAGATGATGCGCTATCAATACAAAAAACGCTGTGATTACGTATATAATAGACTCATTCAAATGGGTTTAACGGTTGAGAAGCCAACAGGTGCATTTTATTTATTCCCATATGTTGGACATTTAACATCTTCATCATTTGATTTTGCACTTGATCTTGTAAAAGAGGCTGGGCTAGCCGTTGTTCCTGGAACCGCATTTTCCGAATACGGTGAAGGCTACCTTCGCCTTTCCTATGCTTACAGTATTGAAACTTTAAAAGAAGGCTGTGACCGTTTAGAAGCCTTTCTAAAGAAAAAAGCTAAGAGTTAAACTCTTAGCTTTTTGTTGCATAATGATCACAAGTTTGACGCTTCAATAATTTATGCGGAATAATAATGCATTTTGAAGTAGATTCAGAATGCTCCACCTTATCAACTAAAGCTTTTGCCGCTTCATACCCTAATTGATAAATATTCACATCAACTGTCGAAAGTGGTGGACTAGCAATTTCTGATAATAAAGCATTGTTAAAGCTTACAATCGAAACATCTTTCGGTACAACAAATCCTTTTTTAGAAAGCGCACTTAACACGCCAAGTCCAATTAAATCATCCGTTGCCATAATTGCCGTCGGTGGTTGCTTTAGTCCCATTAATTCCTCAACAGCCTGTTGACCACTCTCTCTTGAAAAATCAAAGTGTAAAATATACTCTTTCGGCAATAGAATATCTGCTAGTTTCAAAGCATCACTCATCCCCGCCAAACGATCTCTCGTTACAAGTAAATCTGATCCCCCGCCGATGAATGCGATTTGTTTATGGCCTAATGAAATCAAATATTCCGCTACTTCTCTTGCAGCTGTATAATTGTCATTATCTACATATGTAATTTCATCTTTTCGATCATATGGTTTTCCAATTAAAACAAACGGGAAGTTTTGGTCATGCAAGTATTGAATAATCCGATCGTTCTCTCTTGAATATAAAAGAATAATACCACCGATTTGACGCCCTTGTACCATTTTTACAACACCATTAAAAATTTCATCTTCCGTTTCACCAGTCGACATATAAAGCGCATACCCTTCCACATGTGCAAATGAACTAATTCCTCTTATAACTTCTGGGAAAAATGGATTTTGAAAAGCTTTACTTGCAGAACTCGGCATAACAAGACCAAGTGTCTTCGTCGTTTGGTTCGCAAGGTTTCTTGCATTTAAATTTGGATGATACCCTAATTCACTCATTACTTTTCGAACACGGCGCTTTGTCTTTTCACTTATACTTGGATTATCAGCAATTACACGAGAAACAGTTGATGGTGCTACGTTCGCCTTCTTCGCCACATCTTTAATTGTAACTGTCATAAAAATCCCCTCCTTTCACTTCTCTGCCATTTTCATATATTTTATCTTGCACCCGTTGCAAGTCATAGGAGAAGTCATAAACTGTCATTTATTTATTCTATCTTGCAAAACTTATCATATTCTCCCTCTCCATGTATTGTAAGGGATATAGCTCTTTTTTCCTATACTATAATATACTATTTATTTCACTTCTTTTCATATGCGATGTCAAATCTCTTTTCATCTCTCTATAATTTTTTTATAGAGAGATGAAAAGAAAAATGGGACATAATGTCCCATTTCTCATCCTTTCGTACCTCCAGCTGTTAAACCAGAAATAAAGTATTTTTGTAGTGATAAGAATAAAATCGAAATCGGGATTGCAATTAATACGGAACCAGCCGCAAACGTCGTAAATTCATTACCAAATTTCTTCGCTACCATTTCATAGAGTCCAACTGCTAAAGTGTAATTTTCCGGCGTGCGTAAAATAATACTTGCTAAAATGAAATCTGTAAATGGACCGATGAAAGTGAATAATGCTACAACCGCTACGATTGGCTTTGCAAGCGGCATAATGATTTGCCAAAAAATACGGAAGTGTCCTGCTCCATCCATGCGGGCTGACTCATCCAACTCTTTCGGAATCGTATCAAAATACCCTTTCATAAGCCAAGTATTCATTGGAATTGCTCCACCTACATAAATTAAAATTAATGCAAGATGTGTATCAATTAATCCTGTTAACTGCGCTAATACATATAGTGCGATTAACGCTGCAAAGTTCGGAATCATTTGTAGAATTAAAAATGTTAATAAACCATTTTTTCTTCCGACAAAACGATATCTCGAAAATGCATAAGCAGTAAAGCTAATTGCTAACACCGAAAAAATCATCGTCATAACACTAACTTTTAACGTATTTTTATACCAAAGTAAGTAATTACTTGAATCAAGATCAAGTAGCTTACGATAATGATCTAACGTAGCATTTTTTGGAATAATGCTAGAACCAGACAAACTATCTCCTGGATTAAACGATGAACCAATAATCCATAGTAATGGATAGAAAATAATCGCACACATTATGAAGATAACCAAATAACTTAATGAAAGACGTAACATCTTTTGTCGTTTAATATTCATTTACATCATATCCTCTTCTTGGAATGATTTTGTTCTCTTAAATTGCCATAACGCAACTGTAATAACGATTAACGATAAAATCATTGTAAGAGCTGCTGCTTTTCCGTACTGCGCTGAAGTCATCGTTAACTTATAAATCCATGAAATTAAAATATCCGTTCCACCTGCATCTTGCCCCGCTACAGCAGGACCTCCGCCGTTAAATAGATAAATGATACTAAAGTTATTAAAGTTAAACGTATATTGTGTAATTAAAATTGGTGCTGTTGCGTATAAAACAAGTGGCAATGTAATTTTGCGGAACTGTTGCCAAGCAGTTGCTCCATCTACTGTAGCCGCTTCATATAATTCTCCTGGAATCGATTGCAATATACCTGTTGTCATTGCAAATACGAATGGGAAACCGAGCCACGTTTGGATCATAATTAAAGCAATCTTCGCCCAAAACGGATCTGTCATCCAAGCAATCTTTTCAATCCCGAATAAAGCTAATACTTGATTATTAATTGCTCCAAATGTTTCATTAAACATACCCGAGAAGACAAGAATAGATACGAATGCTGGAACAGCCCACGGTAAAATGAAGATTGTTCGAATAATTGCCTTACCTTTAATACCAGGCTGATTTACGATAATCGCTAAGAAAATACCAAGTGCAACTTGTAATGTTGTTGCAACAAATGTCCAAATGACAGTCCAAGAAAATACACTTAAAAATGCCTCTCTCCACATTGGTAATGTGAAAATATCAATAAAGTTTTTAAAGCCCACCCAATCTACTAATTTAGCTGGAGGAGAGTGATATAAGTCATAGTTCGTAAATCCAATTAAGATTACAAAAATGATTGGAAATACAACTACAAAGATTAGTAATAGAAATCCTGGTGAAACCATTAAATATGGAAAACCTTGATCTAATAAGTTACGGTATTGCTCTTTTACTGAGTTTAATGGTGTTCCTATATCACGTTTCTTCCCATTTTGGTATGCATCATATAAGTTAAATCCATATATTCCGAGTCCAAACACTATGACGATAAGTGCCAAAATCCCTTCTACTAATAGAAAGACAGAATGGTCACGTGGAACTTCTGTACCGAGCGTTACAATTCCCCATAATCCCATATTTAACAAATCAGCAAATGCTATAATAAATGAACCTGTTAATACTAGAAAAATAAGACCTTTTACAAATTGTTTATTATATATTTGGCCCATGCCTGGAATAATAGATAACATGGTCGCCATTTTCCTATGTTTCGAACCATTCATATCTTTCATTGGTTCCATAGATGTTTGCATGTTCCTTCCCCCTTTTTTCTTCCTACTTGGAAGGGAGAGAATTCGTGCCTCTCCTATTAGAGGCACGAATTTCACCTTATTTTTTCTTACTATGATTTGCCTCAATATTTCCTTTAATTTGTTTCACTGCACTATCAAGCGCGGATTTTGGTGCCTCTTTTTCTGTAACAACTAACTGAAGAGCGTCTCCAGCTGGTTTCCATACTTCTTGCATTTCTGGAATATTCGGCATTGGAATTCCATTTTCTGATTGAGTTGCAACTGCTTTTGCAGCTTCATTATCTTTAATAATTGGATCTTCCATTACTGATTTTACTGGAGGAATCTCTTTTGTCTTCTCAAATCGAATTTTTGCATTTTCTTCATTTGTTACCCACTCAGTGAACTTTGTAGCTAAATCATTTTGTTTAGAGAAGCTTGTTACATGCCATCCTTTTACCCCAACAAATGTTTTCATCGGTTGACCATTTGGTAATTTCGGCATTGGAGCAACACCATAATCAATTCCGTTCTTTTCCATCGCTTGGAACGCCCACGGTCCATTCATAATAGATGCTGCTTTTCCTTCATTGAATAATCCGTCAGCAGCAGGTCCACCAGATTCACCGATAATACCTTTCGGGAATAACTTTTCTTTGTACCATTTTTGAAGATATTCAGCACCTTGTACTGCTCCGCTATTATTTAATCCAACATCACTTGCATTTGGCTTTCCGTCTTTCTCACCAAATACATATCCGCCCATACCTGCCATAAACGCGTTAGCAAAGTAGAAGTTATCTCCTAATGTTAAAAATCCGTACTTGCCATCCTTCGTAAAGTCTTTTGAGAAGTTAAATAGCTCGTCCATCGTTTCTGGAGCTTTTTGCATTAATTTTTTATTGTAAATAAAAATTGGTGTTTCAATTGCTTTTGGTAAACCATATAATTTCCCGTTGTATGTTTGTGCCTTTATTGATAAGTCAGTAAATTTACTCTTCACAGCATCATCTGCTTTTACTTCAGAAATTAAGCCTTCTGTTACTGCATTTCCGATTTGATCGTGTGGCAATGTTACAACATCTGGTCCCGTCCCCGCTGGTCCATCAAGACGTAACTTTTTCACTTGATCTGTCATTTGCATTTCAACAACTTTTACTTTTACTTTATATTTTTCCTCAAAGCTTTTCACTGCTGGTTCTAAACCAACACCTTTTTTATCATCTTCCCAAACGAGAAGATCATAGTCTTTCTTCGCTTTACTTTCCTCTTTTTTTCCTGAATCTTTCGGTCCACATGCAGATAACATGCCAATTGACAATGCTGAAATCGTTAATAGTGATAATGCTTTCTTCATCCCAAAAACCTCCCTAAATTGTCTATGTACCTCTTTAATTGAAAACGCTTGCATTTGATTGTTTAATAGAAGCGCAAACAATATCTAAATCTATGAAAACGTTTGCGCTATTTGTCTATCATTATACATCCTTTTATTCATTTTGCAAATATTAATTTTCAAAATAATCTTATCATACTCTTTATTCATTGACTTTACATAAAATGAATACTACTCTTATAAGCAATATTAAAGTTATGTGGAAGGCAATCGTTTGCAACATAATCTTTATTATTTCGTTTAAGGGAACTATATGTATAGAGATATTAAAGGGGGATTTTCTATATGCTTAAAGAAGCGATCTATCATAGGCCAAAAGATAATTATGCATACGCTTACGACGAAAAAACAATTCACATCCGAATACACACAAAAAGAGATGATGTTCACAACGCCGCTCTCATCTACGGTGACCCGTACGAATGGCAGGACGGGAAATGGATTACAGCGAGTACACCGATGAAAAAAACTGGATCTACTGAGTTATTTGATTATTGGTCCGTTTCAATCAAACCAAAATTTAAACGCTTACGTTATGGATTCGAATTAAAAAACGACGTAGAAACTTTTATTTATACAGAACGAGGATTTTTTTCTAATATCCCAAATGACGATGTCGGTAACTTTTTCTGCTTTCCATTTGTTCATGCAAAAGACGTTTTCAGGGCACCATCCTGGATTAAAGACACAGTATGGTATCAAATTTTCCCGGAACGATTCGCTAACGGGGATAACACATTAAATCCAGCAAACACCCTCCCTTGGGGAAGTACCGAACCAACTCCAACTAATTTTTTTGGCGGAGATTTTGCTGGTATTATTCAAAACCTTGATTACCTTGTGAAGCTTGGAATTTCCGGAATATATTTCACTCCTATTTTCAAAGCTCATTCGAATCATAAATATGACACAATTGATTACATGGAAATCGATCCACAATTTGGGACGAAAGAAACTTTCAAAGAACTCGTTCAGGAGTGTCATAAACATGGTATAAAAGTAATGCTCGACGCTGTTTTTAATCATAGCGGGTACTTCTTTGATAAATTTCAAGACGTGCTGGAACAAGGTGAAAATTCCGCCTATAAAGATTGGTTCCATATTCATGAATTTCCAATTATAACCGAGCCACTTCCCAATTATGATACTTTCGCATTTACACCGTATATGCCTAAATTAAATACAGCACACCCAGATGTAAAAGAATATTTACTTGAAGTAGGGCGTTATTGGGTAAGAGAATTCAATATAGACGGTTGGCGCCTTGATGTAGCAAATGAAGTCGATCACAGTTTTTGGAGAGAATTCCGAAGTGAAATAAAAGCATTAAATCCTGAAGTATATATTTTAGGTGAAATTTGGCACGATGCACTCCCATGGCTACAAGGTGACCAATTTGATGCTGTAATGAGCTATCCTGTTACAAACGCTCTACTTTCTTACTTTGCTAACGAATCCATTCATGCAAGTGAATTTATGAAACAAATTACCGATTCTCTACATTCCTACTCTATGAATGTAAATGAAGCGGCATTTCATTTATTAGACAGTCATGACACACCTAGAATTTTAGCAACATGTAACGGGGATAAAAATAAGTTAAAGTTACTCTATGTATTTCACCTTTCTTTCATCGGTTCTCCTTGTATTTATTACGGCGATGAAATCGGTATGGATGGTAGAATGGATCCTGACTGCCGCAAATGTATGATATGGGATGAAAAAGAACAAGATACTCTTTTATTTACACATATACAAACATTAATTTCATTACGGAAACAACATAAAGCATTTGGAGGAAATGGTACTTTTCAATTCATTGAGGCAAATGATGAACATAATTATATTTCTTATACAAAAACATATGAAGATGAAACTATCTTTTTCGTTTTAAATCCTACTAACAGTGAAGTTACAACTTCACTCCCTCTTCATATTACCAGGAAGAAAATAATTAACATTTATACAAACGAAGAATTTTCAGCGGAAGCAAGTGTATTACAAGTTACACTTCCACCGTATGGATTCTCTATTTTAAAATGGTAATAGTAAAAGCCTTATGCCAGGGTGGCATAAGGCTTTTCTTATTTCAATTTAAATACCATTGCTTCATACGGTCGTAATGTAATGTTTTCTATCAATACATTTTCTACATCATAATTGTGTATTAATAACTCTGCTTCACTATAAATAATGTCCTCAGGCAATTCAAATACACATTCATCTGCAGTAAAGTTTGCAATCACCAGAAGCTTTTCTTCTCCATATGTTCTTACATAAGCAAAAATAGAAGGGTTATTTTCTAATATTAAATCATATGTTCCATACACAACTATTTCATTGTTTTTACGTAATTCAATCAATTTTTTATAGTAATAAAAAATTGATTCTTCATCTTGGATTGCCTGTTTCACATTAATCTCTTTGTAGTTAGGATTTACCGCAATCCAAGGCTCACCCGTTGTGAATCCAGCATGTTCTCTATCATCCCACTGCATCGGAGTTCTAGCATTATCTCGGCCCTTTATATATATAGACTGCATCACTTTATCTATATCTTCGCCGCGCTCTATAACTTTTTCTTTATACATATTTAGTGTTTCAATATCTCGGTATTCATCAATTGATTCAAATCGAACATTGGTCATTCCGATTTCTTCTCCTTGATAAATATATGGTGTCCCTTTCATCATATGAAGTACTGTCGCTAACATTTTTGCTGATTCAGTATGATAAGCTCCATCATTACCAAAACGAGATACAACGCGAGGCTGGTCATGGTTATTCCAATAAAGGCTATTCCATCCTGTTTGTTCTAATGCTTTTTGCCACTTTGTTAAATTTTGTTTCAAAGTAAGAAGTGAGCATGGTTTTACATCCCATTTCCCGCCTTCTCCAGAATCTAAATCCATATGTTCAAATTGGAATACCATTTGCAGTTCTTTTCTAGCTTCCCCTGTATACAATTTAGCCTCTTCTGTCGTTACACCAGGCATTTCCCCAACCGTCATAATGTCATACTGAGACAATACGTCTTCATTCATTTCATGCAAATACTTATGAATATTCGGACCGTTCATAAAATGTTTATGCCCTGAAACATATCCTTCTTCATCCGTTTCAACAGATGGTAAGCCATCTTCTTTAGAAATAAAATTAATAACATCCATACGGAACCCATCAATTCCTTTTTCTAACCAAAACTTCATCATGTCATAAACATCTTGTCTTACCTTTTCATTATCCCAGTTTAAATCTGGCTGTTTTTTAGAAAACAGATGCAAATAATATTCATCTGTCATTTCATCATATTGCCATGCAGATCCACTAAATGCTGCTCCCCAGTTATTCGGCTCTTTCCCTTCTTTTCCAGGGCGCCATATATAATAGTCTCTATATTTATTATCTTTCGATTTACATGATTCAATAAACCAATTATGTTCATCTGAAGTATGATTAACAACTAAGTCCATCATAAGTTTCATATTACGTTTATGCATTTCATGTAATAGTTCATCCCAATCTTCCATTGTTCCGAACTCGTTCATAATTTTACAATAATCACTTATATCGTAACCATTATCATCGTTTGGAGATTCATAGACTGGTGATAACCAAATTACATCAATACCTAATTCTTTTAAGTAGTCTAGCTTCGCAAGAATACCACGAAGATCACCTATACCATCACCATTACTATCCATAAAACTACGAGGATAAATTTGATATACTACACTTTCTTTCCACCATTGTTTTCCCATTATGCTACCCCATTTCATCTATACTATTGATTCTTTTTTCTTTTTTTAAGGCGCAAACGTTTTCATTACTGAATGATAACAGATTCTATCCAAATTTAAAATAGCGCTTACAATATTTATTTTCTTTTTCTAATAAAACATGTGGAACTTATTATATATTCATAGGGGTAATGAAAACGTTTTATTTTTTTATAGTGTTTTTATTTCTTTTTTGAATCTATTCGTTTATAATAAATCCAAAGAAAACGTTTGCATAAACTTTCTAGGGGGAAATATCATGGCAGAACTTAAATTAGAAAATATTTATAAAATATATGATAATAACGTAACAGCCGTAACAGATTTTAACTTACACATTCAAGATAAAGAATTTATCGTATTCGTTGGTCCTTCTGGATGCGGAAAATCTACAACACTACGAATGGTAGCTGGACTTGAAGATATTTCAAAAGGAGAATTTTCAATTGATGGTAAGCTAATGAACGATGTTCCTCCAAAAGATCGAGATATCGCAATGGTCTTCCAAAACTACGCTCTTTATCCACATATGAGTGTGTATGATAATATGGCATTTGGATTAAAACTTCGAAAAATACCGAAAGATGAAATCGACCGTCGAGTGAAACATGCAGCTCAAATTTTAGGGCTTGAACAATATTTAGATAGAAAACCGAAAGCTTTATCAGGTGGACAACGTCAACGTGTTGCATTAGGTAGAGCAATTGTTCGAGACGCAAAAGTCTTCTTAATGGATGAACCATTATCAAACTTAGACGCTAAACTACGTGTTGCAATGCGATCAGAAATTTCTAAATTACACCACCGCCTTGGCACAACGACAATTTATGTAACACATGATCAAACTGAGGCAATGACAATGGCTTCACGCCTTGTTGTTATGAAAGACGGCAAAATCCAACAAATTGGAACTCCAAAAGAAGTATATGAAACACCTGAAAATATTTTCGTTGGTGGTTTTATCGGTTCACCCGCAATGAATTTCTTCCATGGAAAATTAACTGAAACCGATTTCGTTATAGACAGTTCACTAAAGTTTAAAGTATCTGAAGGAAAAATGAAGTTATTACGCGAACAAGGCTATGTAAATAAAGAAATTGTTTTAGGTATTCGTCCAGAAGATATTCATGATGAACTATTATTTTTAGAAGCTTCACAATCTACTACTTTCACAACAAAAATTGAAGTTGCAGAGTTGTTAGGGGCTGAATCCATTTTATATATGAAACTTGGAAATCAAGATTTTGCAGCACGTGTTGATGCAAGACATACTTTTTCACCTGGTGACCAAATTAAACTTGCTTTTGATATGAATAAAGCACATTTCTTTGATAGCCAAACCGAACAACGTATTCGTTAAAAAATAAAGTTCTATAATAGAACATACAAAAAAACCGTCCACATATATACTGGGGGCGGTTTTCCATTATTATACTAGGGCTTCTATTGTATGAAATGATTGTCCTCTCGTGCTAATAATACCAAAAACAGGTAAATCACTAAGCACCACTTCTTCTTGCTGTTTCATAAAAGATGACGTTAATTGTTTTATCTCTATCCAAACGTCATTAATACAAAGTACATTGGAATCGTTCTCTTGTTGGCGAGAAAAAATAGAATCTATTTTATATAGACCAGCATTTTGAAAAAGCATATCAATACGACTGTATGCCTCCATAGCAAAACTAATAACACGTTGCCAATCTCCTTGTTTCCCCATATCGTAGGATACAAAAAGTGCTTCTCCGCCTAAATCCGTAATTTCCTCAGCTGTTGCTTGTCCACTTTCTTGATCAATGTCCGTCACAATTACTTTTGCGCCTTGCTTAGCCAACAAAAGAGCTGTACTACGTCCAATACCGATGCCACCACCAGTTACAATGGCAACCTTTCCTGCAAGCTTCATTTTCATTACCCCTTCTATAAGTCTTACCGTCATTCAGTATACTCCTTTATTAGATTAGTCTGCAAGCAGGAAAAGTTCACGCTACAGCTTGTAAGCGATTACTTTTTTATTTCTTTTTTTTTCTTACTATTATATTGATCGAAGGTTAAACCAATAAAAATAAGAATTCCCCAAAATATTAAGCTACCTCCAGTCATTCCAAATCCCCCTTTGTTATATAACGATATTATTTATACCCATTATATCATTCTCTCAATTTTCAATCTATTCAAAACGAAAATAGGATGTTTGAATTAGCTACAGCTTCTTTAAACATCCATCAATAATATGGAGGGTATTATATAGGAAATATCCGCCCTATATCAATTCCATTTATGGAATTTTTCATGAAATTAAAAATAAGACTTTTTATATACAAACAATAAAAAGTCTTATTTCATTAGTAGCACGTATACTCTAAATATTAATTATACAAGACTCATCACTTTTGTCTTTGCAATTACATCATGGAAGCCACAATTATCTTTGCGGAATAACATCATATATACATTGCATATTAATGGAACTCCAAGTAATAATATGCTTGGTAATAATAATACCAAAAATCGTATTATTAATGTTTGTAACGTTAGTTTTTCACTTGTTAACGAGATTATTTTTGTTCTTGTTACCTTTTTACCAAGTGTAGAACCGTTCCAAAGAAAAGGTAACAGAATAAAATTTATAGCCATTAATACGAAAACAAGTGTAAGGTCATATCTATAGTCCCCTAAACTTATATTAAAACGATTAAAAATAGCACTATAGTTTCCTGTAATAATAGCTACTACTGCACCGTACGTAACCGAGATTAAAAACATGTCAATAAGGGAAGCACCTATGCGATTCATTACAAGCGCTGGACGATGCATCTTTAACTTCATTTTGTGTCGACTCCTTCATATCCTTCTTTACCCGTTTCATCGTACCACTTCTAAAAAACATTGTAAACTGGCGTTTCGCTTACTTTTCTTGTACAATGTGTTACAACAGCATTATAAAGGAGGTTCCCATATTGAAAAGATGGATAATCCTATTTGCCGCACTCTTATTAACAGGTTGCACAGGCAATACAAACCATTTAACCTATACAATTAACGATGAATATGAACTCATACATACTTCTGGAGATGCATTTGAACTTTTCCCATCGCAGGATGCTGTATATGCTACACAATACATCCCTGCAAAAATTACAGAAATTGCTTGGGACGATAAATACATTATCACAAAGCAAATTGAGGAAAAATCAGATCCAAACAATCCTGACGCAGCAATTACAAATAAAAAAATTGAACATTATTGGATTATCGATGTAAAGCATAATAAACGATTTGGTCCTTATAATGAAAAACAATTTAACGAGCAAAAAGATGCTTTTAAAATTACAGTGCCTTTTCAAAGTGTAGATTCATATGTGAAAGAGCTAAAAAAACAGTCAGCATAACTTTTTATGCTGACTGTTTTTGCTTAAATTATTATAAAGACACTTTATTTAGAGAGTGCAATATTAAAAGTTTGCGGTTCTTTAACAGCTTCATTTGTGTCTCCTGCTGCTAAATCATCTGTCGTAAACTTAATATCCTTTACTTTTTCTTTTCCATCATCAAGTATTAAACCGATAATTCCTTCTCGTGTCTCACCAGGCCTATAATCTTCCCTTGAAACACTCTTTGTACCAACGAGCGTATCTTCATCATATAAAAAGTTTTGAGTCGCTACATTAAAATGTTGTTTGTCATTTATAGCAACATCATTCATAGAGAAAAATTGCATGTTCTTATCTCCACTATTCTCTACCTTATATGTAATTTCAACATACCGAATCGTATCGCTAATCTCTGTTCCACTTAACGATGCATATAATTCAGCATCTTCTTGACTCACTTTATCTCCCAATCTACGCTTTACTTCTTCAGGAGTTAATGCAGTATACACTTTCAATGTATTTTTTGCCTCTTTGCTCATTTGTGATAATGAGATAACTTTAACATCTTGTACGTGAATTTTCATTGGGGCTACTTCAAATGTCTGATTCACAGAATGAATCTGTTCTAATTCAAATGTCCCCCACCCTTTTTCTTTCACTTTTTGTCCTACTTTTTTAAGCTCACGCCCACCATACTCTTTTGTTTCTGGAATAGATTCTTTCTTTTTAGGTTCTGCCTTCTTTTCTTCTTGCTGGAAGCAACCACTTAACATAAGAAGAAAACTGCATAAAACAAAAATACTTTTCCATGCTTTCATCATTTAATTTCTCCTAACACTATCATTCATTAATATAAATTAGTCCCTTGATTTGTAAACTATAGAAACAATAAGAAGTCCACAAAACGAACTTGTCAGTCCAGATACTATTATACCTCCTATTTGGAAAATATGAAAATAGGGGTCTAATAACGCGTGAACGATAAATATAATGGCCGCCACAACGATAGATGAAGCCCAATATTTCTTTTTTTCCGAAGTTAAACTAGTATCTTGATCAGTTTCCCTCCTATATTTCCATAGTACATATATTAGTAATAGTAGACCAAAACATGTACTCCCATGTTGTAAAAATTTATAAATTGGAATACTATATACTTCTTGCTGTAACAGCGGCATTTCCATAACAAAATAGCCTGTCTTATGAGTAAAAGCATCCAAAACGACATGCGTCACCATACCGAATAAAGCAGAATAGCAAAATACAAAAAAATTCTTCCAAGTATATAGCCCCCACTTCGCATCTACTACATATTTATAGTAACTAGCAAAAGGCTTAGGTAAATGTGTTATAAATGGTCCTTTTAAAATAAAATGATATGCATATGCTAATAAAAAAACGAGTGGTAAATTCAAATAGAAGAAACCAGCCCATGTATGGCCAATAATACCGTATGGCCTAAAATATAAAAAATATTCAAAATCAGGTGCCATACTACCCAATATAAGAGCCGTCACCGAAATATAACTAGAATGTTTCTTAGCAAAAGGGAGAACAGCTGCTGGATGTGCAAATGTAAACGGCATATTAATACTCCTCTTCATATTTCTAATATAATACCATCTATCATAACGAGAGAATTAATCTTGATGCAATGTTTATTTTCACATTGGAATATGATAGTTTACGTGTTATAATCCACATAAAATATTCAGAAAATAAGGAAGTGTTCACGTGTCATTAACACTTGTCTTTTTTCTTGTTTTGTTTATATTGTTTTTAAGTACATACATCGGATTCTTTATATGGAAGCACTACAAAATTATAAAATATATATGGATTTATGAACGTTCTTATCATTTTTTATAGGAAAGAGAATGGCTTTCGGCTGGGAAGGTCTCGGTTTTGGCGCACTTCAATATACAATACTATTAGCAAGTTGTCTTACATTAGTATTTGCCGCTTTTTTAGAATCAAAATCCGTTATGAATTGAGGTTTATATATTGATTGACGTACCCTTTTTAAAAAATGTCACATTAAAAAAAGAAAATATCCCTAGCTTTTCCGCATACCCTTACTGTCTACCCGCTATTCGAACTTTACAATCACTAGCTTTCCACCCAAATGTAACATTCATTATTGGAGAGAATGGAACAGGTAAATCAACATTACTCGAAGGAATTGCAGTGGCTTTAGGTTTTAATGCAGAAGGTGGAACAAAAAATTTCCGATTTAGCACAAACGATTCCCATTCATCTTTACATGAATACCTTCGAATTTCAAAAAGTTTCAATACACCAAACGACGGTTTCTTTCTTCGCGCTGAATCATTTTATAACGTTGCTTCTTATATCGATGAAATAGATGCTATAAAATCTTACGGCGGCGTTTCACTTCACGAACAATCACACGGCGAATCATTCTTCTCATTATTTATGAATCGTTTTTCAGGAAAAGGTTTATACATTTTAGATGAGCCTGAGGCAGCTTTATCCCCGATGAGACAACTTTCAATGCTCATTCGCATGCACGAACTAGCTGAACAAGGTTCACAATTTGTTATCGCGACGCATTCTCCCATTTTAATGGCTTATCCTGAATCTACTATATACTCTTTAACTCAAGAGGGGATTCACGAATCGACATTAGAAGAAACGGAGCATTACCAAACAACAAAACTTTTCTTTGAAAATCGCGATCGATTATTTCATCACTTATTTGAGTCATAAAAAAGAGGCAGCAATCGCTGCCTCTTTTTTTATAATGCTTCTATAAATAAAGCTACTCCAATACCGCCTCCAACGCATAGAGAGGCAATACCTTTCTCTAATC
Organism: Bacillus sp. FSL E2-0195; assembly: GCF_038003645.1. NCBI lineage: Bacteria > Bacillati > Bacillota > Bacilli > Caryophanales > Bacillaceae > Bacillus > Bacillus sp. FSL E2-0195. The sequence goes on from NZ_JBBOPN010000001.1 coordinate 3,937,486, forward strand.
CACGTCTTTTTAATTCGTGAATTAAACTTACCGTAATACGAGCTCCTGTACAACCAATTGGATGTCCAAGTCCTACCCCACTACCGTTTACATTCACTTTCTCACGGTCTAACCCTAACTCTTTCTCTACAGCTAGGTATTGTGCAGCGAAAGCTTCATTAATTTCAAGTAAGTCTGCATCTTCTAATGACCACTCTACTTTTTCTAATCCTTTGCGAATTGCTGGTGCTGGTCCAATACCCATAATTTTCGGATCTACACCTGCTACTGAATATCCAACAATTCGAGCTAACGGTTGTAAACCTTTTTCTTTCGCCTTTTCTTCACTCATTAATACTAAAACGGCACTTCCATCATTAAGACCAGATGAATTCCCTGCAGTTACTGATCCATCTTTACGGAAAGCTGGTTTTAATCCTGCTAATTTTTCCGCTGTAATATCTGCACGTGGATGTTCATCCTTCGAAAATACAACTTCTTTTCTACGTTCTTTTATCGAAATAGGAACAATTTGATCGTCAAAGTGTCCAGACTCAATTGCTTGCAACGCTAATGTATGACTACGAAGCGCAACTTCATCTTGTTCCTCTCTTGTAATTTCATATTGTTCAACTAAATTTTCCGCTGTTTCACCCATCATAATATGGTGAATCGGATCTTCTAAAACTTCCCACACCGTATCACGAATTTCTCCGTGCTGTAGACGTTGTCCCCAGCGGTGTTGTTTTAATGCATAAGGGCTCGAGCTCATTGCTTCTACTCCACCTGCAACAACAATATCACTTACACCTAATTGGATTTGCATTGCAGCAGACATAATTGCTTGCATACCTGAAGAACATTGACGTTGAATTGTATAGCCAGTAACTGTGTCAGGAAATCCTGCCGCTAATGCAGCTGTTCTTGCCGTATTTGCTTCATCAGTTCTTTGAATACAATGACCTAAAATTACTTCATCAACTTCATGTGGCTCTACTCCGCCTCTTTTTACAGCTTCCTGAAGTACAGGAACAGCTAATTCTACTGGTGTTATATTTTTTAGTGCTCCTCCGAAAGTTCCAATTGGTGAACGAACTGCAGCTGTAATGACAACATTATGCATTTTGTACTTGCCCCTCTCTTATGTACCCTAGTAAGTTTTTAGGTGAAATTCCATAAGTTGTATTTCTAAAATTATCATACTATAAACATACCAAAAAATCAAAATATTTAATATAATAAAAATAGAAGGAATTAACCTTCTATTCTGTCAATGCGTATAAGAATTTTTGTAATATCTTCTCTGTCGTTTCATTCAATTTTGGTAACTTATCTACTGGAAAATATTGAAGCTCTAACCCTTCATGATCGAGCTTTAATTCTCCGCCTACATGATGTGCCTGATACAGATGAATCACATTAAAAATTTCATCTCCATTTGGATAACGGAAATAAACTTCCTTTCCTGAAAGAACACCAAGAAATTGCATTATTTTTGCACTTAGTCCCGTCTCCTCGAATAATTCTCTACGAGCAGTTTCTTCTGTCGTTTCTCCCAGTTCCATTGCCCCGCCAGGCACACCCCAATCATATGTATCTGAACGATATTGAAGCAATACTTCTTGATTATCATTTAATATAATAATTGCTGATCCTACTAAAATAAGTGGTCTCGTACCAACTACTTTGCGTAACTCTTCAATATACCCCAATATGTAAACTCTCCTTTCCTCATCCTTCCTTATCATAACAAAATTCTCTTCCTTTTGTTGCTGTAATTTTCAATAAAAAAGGAAGCTTCCGCTTCCTTTTTTTACCGTTATTTTTTAAAGCTTTCGTATTTTACAACTTCAAAAGCTTCTTCAATTTCCTCATTATGATAATGGACATATGTAAAACGCCCTAATTCTACTAATCTAGCTATTTCTTGCAATGCTTTATGCTGATCATATGTTTCTTCAATTGTAATATGTACATAAAACTTCATTAATGGATGTTCATATAAAGGTTCTCCCACCTCCACATATACATCTTCAACCCCTTGCACAACTCTTACATAGCTCGCAAATTGATACAGAGCTTCTCTGTCTGAAACGATTTTTAATGTATACATATATTCTCCCCCTTTTCTTTACTATATCAAAAAGCAGACCATACTACGTTATAGAACTATGAAATTTTTTCGACTTATAGTCTATATATTCGTGTAATAAACAAGGCGTTTATCCATACATAGGACCTTTCCCCCACATATATTATAGAAAGAATTTTTTCATTTGAGGTGTTCCTTATGAATTCATACGTTAATATATGTGTTTGCATTACTCCAGGCGCAGATATTTCTGACGACCGTATTGCAAAAGATTTAGCAGTTGCAGAATCAATTTGGCATCCCATTACATTTAAAATTAAAGAAGTAATTGTACTAAACGACCTTTTCCGTTTTTCTAATCGGGAAATTAGTTATAAAAACTCCATTCAAAGTCAGGAAAAATTATCATCTTTTTTTCAAACTTGTGTTAACGAAGCTCCTGAATGCGACCTTTATATTTGTTATATTGGTAGTGATTATTTCAAAGAAACCGCAGTAATCGCTTGCGCTTACTCTCTAGCGAAACAACAACAACTTACTGGTTACATCGTTTTAACAAACTCAGCTGCTCCAATGAAAAATATATACACCCTCGCTCACGAAATTGGTCATATTTTATTTACAAGACGAATTCATGGAAAACTTACGCACGCAGATCCCCACTCTCCAACCGGTTCTGAACATCACCATTCACCATCGAACCTTATGTACCCTATAGTCCCTAGCCCTAATAACGTTCACATCAATTCATTATTAACAAATGAACAAAAAGCGCTCTCTTTACAAAGTCCTTTATTACAAAGAAAAAAACAGTAACGATATTGTTACTGTTTAAAACAATATATTCAAATCAACAAACCAGATTTCGGCTGCAAAGGATACACTATACACCTAAGCATAATCCTTCTAAAAATCAAAATATAGTATTTCTTTGGAAATAATTTTTTGTATATCCAGAGCAGCCACTTTCCTATTAAACTGAAGAATAAAATATATCGTGATGTTTAAAATATTCATTATGCTCTTTTGGTGAAGGCAGTATAAATTCCTAAAGTCATTAATCCTAGAAACATAATAGTTAATATACATATAAGTATGATTTACATATATGCTCATCCTCTTCTTTTATTTCTAGAGCTTCTCATTAGAAAAATACTCTTACTAGTTGTTCAACCATCACTATCATAAAAATTGGAATTCCTAACACAAACAAACCACTCCAACCAAGAGACCGAACATTCACAATCGTTGTTATCACTAGCATAACCCCTCCAATTAAATATCTTCCTAATTGAGGGACTTCATAGGAAGGAAAACTATACCAATCTTTTAAAAACATTATTAATACTGGTAAATAAGTAAGTATTACTGCTCCAAATAGCAGTAAACCCTTTTTCAACATACTCCTTTGAAAACTAGCACCTCTTAAAAATAAAATTCCTCCCACAATCATTAACACTAAGATAATCGGATATCCAATCAACCCTATTAAAGAAATGGTATAAGGCTCATTTAAATTTCGAAATAAAAGATCTGGAACAGCCCAATAGCATAATATGCTCATAATAGCTGTAGCTAGCCATCCTAAATTCCGTTTATAATCAACTTGCATTTCTTTTACAAGTTGATTTGCATATTCCTTTGGTGAATCACCAAATATATCCTCTACACTCTTGCCCCTTTTTTCACCTTCAGTTAAATGCAATTCTGCATCTTCTAAAAAGGATTCAATATCTTTTTCACTTATCCCTTTTGCTGTTAAATAAGTACTTGTATTTGCCAGAAAATCTCGTGACTCTTGAGAAAGCATCCCATTCCCCCCTCCCTTATTTAACCGTTTCTCTTCTATTTGCCTTCATCATAATTTCAAGGAAGATTAAAATAAACAAACTTCCGTATAAACATATAATTTGAAATAACATTGGCACGAGATCTTCCGATGTGAACGTTTTAAAAACTAACATAATAGAAAGCGGAATAATTAAATATAAATTTTTAAACCATCCTTCAAAATATATATTTATAGCTACCGTGAGGATAAAGATCCCTCCAGCTAATATATAACTTTGGACTAGAGTCAACGTAAACATCGTTGTAGGATATATCATATCTAATATCGGAACTGCTCCTAATAAAAACATTGGCGCAATCATGACTAAAAACCACATGGAAAACCACGTTTTTGTAAAACTTGTTACAAATGTCATTTTACGAAGCAGAAAATTTGGACCCATTACAGCTACGATCAATGTAAAGCTATAGCCAATACACTGAATAAGTGAAATCTGTAGAATTCCGTTATTCACTATTAAGATAGAAGCAATAAACCAAAACGATACGATATTCATTACCGTAAAACCAATTTGCTTCCAATTTTCCTTTCTATCCCTTTCCATCACTTTTACAAGTTCATTCGCATATTCTTTCGGTGAACTTCCGAAAATATCTTCTACACTTTTCCCTTCACCCTCACCTTCTATTAAATGCAACTCTGCATCTTCTAAAAAGCTTTCAATATCGCTTTTTTTCACACTCTTTGCAGTTAAAAATAATCTCATATCTAATAAAAAATTTCGCGCTTCATTTGATAACATTATTTTTTTCTCCCCTTCCCTTCAAGTAGACGCTCTACACTACTTTGCATCGCTTCCCAGCGATCCATAAATTCATCCAGTGCTTCCTCACCTTTTTCTGTTAATGTATAATATTTTCGCTTTGGGCCAGATGGAGATTCCTTCATTACACTTGTTATTAACCCTTCCTTTTGCATTCGTATTAATAACGGATAAATACTTCCCTCACTCGCCATTGTAAAACCATACTTCGCTAATCTTTCACTCATTTCATAACCGTATATTTCACCTTCAGAAATAATAGCAAGTAAGCATCCTTCTAAAATCCCTTTCAGCATTTGACTTGTCGACATAATTGAAATCCTCCTGCTATCTTGTTTTACAAGATAGATAAGCGTAAGTACCTTGCTTTACAAAATAGTATAGCAGAGACTATTTTGCAAAACAAGATAGCTAAAGATATTTTTCCAAATGTTTGCAGGGATTTTATTATCACCTCTCTAAATAGAGCAATAAGAGAACTTTTATTATGAAGGAGTGTTTTTCATCATGGTTACAAATCGAGTTGTCTTTTTAACAGGTGCTGCGAGCGGTATTGGTTATGAAATGGGAAGTGCTTTCGCAAAAGAAGGTGCGAAAGTTGTCATTAGTGATCGCCTTGAAGATCGTGCAAAAGAAGCTGCTGAACAATTGCAAAAAGAAGGCTATCAAGCCATTGGTTTAAAATGTGACGTTACATCTGAAGAAGAAATTACAGCAGCACTTTCTCAAACAGTTCGTCATTTCGGTTCATTAGATGTATTAATTAACAACGCAGGAATGCAACATGTTTCACCGATTGAAGATTTTCCAACTGATAAATTCGAGCTTCTTATTAAAATTATGCAAATCGCTCCATTTATCGCCATCAAACATGCCTTTCCGATTATGAAAAAGCAAAAATATGGTCGTATTATTAATGTTGCTTCGATTAACGGACTTGTTGGATTCGCTGGAAAAGCTGCCTATAATAGTGCGAAACATGGTGTAATTGGATTAACAAAAGTTGCTGCTTTAGAGGGAGCAACTCATGGAATTACTGTAAATGCTCTTTGTCCCGGATATGTTGATACCCCTCTTGTACGAAATCAACTACAAGACTTAGCAACTACGCGAAATGTACCACTTGAAAATGTTTTAGAAGATGTCATTTATCCTCTTGTACCACAGAAGCGTTTGCTACAAGTACAAGAAATTGCTGATTATGCTATGTTTTTAGCGAGTGAAAAAGCAAAAGGTATAACTGGTCAAGCTGTCGTTATCGATGGTGGTTATACTGCTCAATAAAGTGAAACTTTAATCAGTGGGGGTTTTGTTCATCCCCACTAATTATTAGCCTTCACCAATCGGGCTTTTACTGCCCGTTAATGCGGGATAAAAAATAAAGTTTGCTCTTCGCGAGCAAACTTTATTTTACTTTCTATCGCGAGGATCTTCCTACTTTAGTAATTGTTTAGGGAGCTTCTCAATTGCTACAATCACTCCGTCTAATTTACTTTCAATGCGATGTAGTAAATATAGCGTTACAACAATTGGAAAGCCCACATTACCTATCATCCCGATCCACTCTTCCATCTTTCTCTCCTCCCTTCATTACATAAATAAGAGGAAACGAAGACTTAAGGCATAAAAAACAAGCTATTTTTTATTAGCTTGTTTTTTAACTACTCAGCCATACATTTCATTTTTCAGCATATAGATTGCTACCATGAAGATACAAATGGTCCTACACCTTGCTACCTTTCTTTGTTTTAAAACGTTGCGCGTGGTAGGAACAGGCACTTACCGCTCCTATACATAGCCAGTCCCTCTCGACCATTTAAAAACATGCTTTTCTACCGTTTTTTTATATAGCGACTGAGCAGTTAGCTTATTTTTTCAAATAATGATGTAATTTTTTGCTTATAATCTCCACGTAAAATACCTTTCTCAGTAATAATCCCCGTAATTAATTCATGCGGTGTTACATCAAATGCAGGGTTAAATACAGGCGTTCCAAGTGGCGCCACTTGTTTCCCAAAAATTTTCGTAACTTCTGTTTCATCTCTTTCTTCAATGACAATTTCAGCACCTGTTTGTTTCGTAGTATCAAATGTAGATAACGGTGCTGCAACGTAAAATGGGATACCGAAATACTTTGCTAATATAGCTAAATTTAATGTTCCTATTTTATTAGCAGTATCACCGTTTTCAACGATTCGATCTGCCCCTACGATAATCGCATTAATTTCTTTCGTTCGAATTGCATGTGCTGCAGTATTATCCGTAATAAGCGTTACATTAATGTCTGCTTGTTTCAATTCCCATGTCGTTAAACGACCACCTTGTAAAACCGGCCTCGTTTCACACGCATACGCATGTAAACGCACACCCTTCTCTTTCCCAATATAAAATGGGGCTAATGCTGTTCCATATCTAGCAGTCGCAATACTTCCAGCGTTACAAATTGTTAAAATTTTATCACCGTCTTTAAAACATGTTAAAGCATGTTCTCCAATACTTCGGCACACCATTTCATCCTCTTGCTGAATATGAAGCGCTTCTTCTTCTAATATTTTTTGAGCTTCTTTTATTGTAGTAATCTCTCGAATAGATTCTCTCATACGATCGATTGCCCAAAATAAATTGACTGCTGTCGGGCGTGATGTTCCTAAATAGTTACAATCTCTATTAAACTTCTTCTGAAACTCATAGATATTTATAGCATCGTATTTCTTTGCCGCAAGCGCCAAACCAAACGCAGCTACAATTCCAATTGCAGGCGCTCCTCGTACTTCTAACATAATGATACTTTTCCATACATCTTCAATATTCGTTAATGTTTTGTATTCAGTGACATGCGGCAACTTTGTTTGATTTAATACTGCAATTGCATCGCCTTTCCAACTTACAGATCTCGGAATAGTAATAATTGTACTCATGCTTTTACGCCTCCAACTGTCTGTTGAAATAATGTTCGAAACAGTTGAATATCAGCACCCTTGGCTTCATATTTTATTAGTTCTCTACCTAAGGATAACGCTTGTTTTTTAGCTTGAATTCTATTTTCTTTATTTGCTATCCCATCTAAATCCGCTACATGAGCTAAGCCAATTGTTCTACGAATCAGTTCACATCCGGCAAATCCGACGGCATCAGTAAAGATATTTTGCAAAATAATTGGTAACCATTGTTTTTCTTTCGTATATGCTTCTACACCTTCTCCAATCCATAACTTCGTAAAGTTTTCTACAAAATAACTCCATGTCTTTTCTATATGGAAAAATAGTACACTTCTCTTTTCTTCTTCTCTAGATAAAGCATTTAATAATAGATTTGCAATAAATTGACCGATATCAAACCCAAATGGACCGTACGTTGCAAATTCTGGATCGATCACTTTCGTTTCAGAAGGTGATGAAAAAATACTACCAGTATGTAAATCACCATGAATAAGCGCTTCTTTTCTCGTTAAAAACTTATATTTATATTGTGCTACTTTTAGTTTTAAAGTTTTGTCACTCCAAAGTTCATCAATCACTGACTGTAAATCTGACTCATAATCATTCGTATCATAATGTCCAAATGGATCGGTAAAAACTAAATCTTCTGTAATTTTACTAAGGTCTGGATTTACAAATGTACCTTCTAGTACCCTTTTCTCTTCTGACTGTAAACCGAAATCTGAAGTATAAAACAAAACATGTGCTAGAAAACGACCGATATGCTGGGATAAAAGTGGATATCCTTCTCCATCTATTAATCCTTTTCTTGTAATTGTTAGTCTTGATAAGTCTTCTATTACTGTAACTGCTAACTCTTCATCATGACTGTACACTACCGGAACATAATCTGGCACATACTTCGCAAAAATTTGTAATGCTTTACTTTCAATCGTCGCTCTTTTTATAGACAGTGGCCAGCTCTCACCAACTACTTTCGCATATGGCAGTGCTTGTTTTATTATAATAGACTTCTCTCCACCATCTAATTTGAACACGTAATTTAAATTTCCATCTCCAATTTCATGACAAACTACATTTGCTTTCTTTTCAAAATAACCGTGTTCTTTCGCATATTGTATAGCTGTTGTTTCAGTTAATGAATAATATCCCATCGTCTTCTCCTCCTTTTCATTCAGAGGTTTTTCTAAAATAGAAAAACCCCTTTCCACAAAGAAAGAGGTTTGAAGTTTATCTTCTCCCCTCTTATCTGCCAGAAAGTTTACTTTCTGCTGGAATTAGCACCGTGCCTTTTGGCGTCATAAACGCCCCATTTCACAATGGTATTACGGTCGGTTGCTGGGCTTCATCGGGCCAAATCCCTCCACCTGCTCTTGATAAGAGTTTTATAATTTTTAGAATTTTTAACTTTATGATGAAGACTATACCAAGAATAAAAATCACTTGTCAACATTTTATTTGTATAATTCTGGACGACGATCTGCAAAAACTGGAATTCCTTTACGTACCTCTTTAATTTTCTCGAATTTAAGTTCTCCAAATAAAATTGATTCCTCTTCATTTGCCTCTACCACAACTTCACCCCAAGGATCCACAATTAGAGAATGACCTGCAAACTCATTATTCGGATCCTTTCCTGCTCTATTGCACGCAACAACATAACACTGATTTTCAACTGCTCTCGCCTGTAAAAGCAAACGCCAATGTGCTAAACGTACTAATGGCCATTCTGCTACAACAAATAAAACTTTTGCACCTTTAGCAGTATGAACGCGCATCCACTCTGGAAAACGAATATCATAACAAATTGTACCAGCACACTCTACATCATCTAACTTAAATTCACCTGTCTCATTACCAGCAATTAAATATTTATGTTCATCCATCAGCTGAAATAAATGTACTTTACTATATTCATTGACTAGATTCCCTTCATTGTTTACAACATACATTGTATTTGTAACCCCTTGCTCTGTTTGCTTTGCTATGGAACCACCAACAATATGTACACCATATTGCTTCGACCATTCTTTCAACTTTTCTTTCGTTTCTAATCCATCCGTATCTGCAATTTCAGAAAGTCTCGTTAAATCATATCCTGTTGTCCATAGTTCTGGTAAGACGATAACATCTGGTCTTTCTTTCATCGCTTCACTTATTTTTTTTTTAGCGTTCTCAATATTTTTCTCTACATCTCCAAAGACAATATCCATTTGAATACATGCGACTTTCATTTTTTCAGCCCCATTCTCATTTTTTTCTTTACAAAATACTGGAAAGATTATATCATTTGTCACTAGAATTGTAACAACTTTCAAAAGAGGTGGAAAGTATGAAATCATTTCAACCTTCTGAGATAGTAACATCATTGCCAACACAATTTTTCGCTTCACTTGTTGCAAAAGTTAACAAAGTCGTTGCAGCTGGTCACGATGTTATTAATCTAGGTCAAGGTAATCCAGATCAACCAACACCGCAGCATATCGTTAAAGCTTTACAAGATGCTGCTGAAAAGACCATTCATCATAAATATCCGCCATTTCGCGGACACGAAAGCTTAAAAGAAGCCGTGGCAACATTCTATCAACGTGAATATGATGTAGTAGTAAATCCAAAAACTGAAGTTGCTATTTTGTTTGGCGGAAAGGCTGGATTAGTAGAATTACCAGTTTGTTTTACAAACCCTGGTGATACTATTCTCGTTCCAGATCCAGGCTATCCAGATTATTTATCAGGAGTTGCTTTAGCAAAAGCACAATTTGAAACAATGCCGCTTATTGCAGAAAATAATTTTTTACCGGATTATACAAAAATTGATGACTCTGTTGCGGAGCGAGCAAAGTTAATGTTTTTAAACTATCCAAATAACCCTACCGGCGCTACTGCATCAAAAGATTTTTTTGATGCAACCATTCATTTTGCTAATAAACATAATATATTAGTTGTTCACGATTTTGCTTACGGTGCTATCGGATTCGATGGTCAAAAGCCTGTTAGTTTCTTGCAAGCAGACGGCGCTAAAGATACAGGTATTGAGATTTACACTTTATCGAAAACTTTCAATATGGCTGGATGGCGTATTGCTTTTGCAGTAGGAAATGAAAGTGTCATCGAAACTATTAACCTATTGCAAGATCATATGTATGTTAGTATTTTTGGTGCAGTTCAAGATGCTGCCCGCGAAGCACTATTAGGCTCGCAGTCTTGTGTGGTAGATCTTGTTAATAGTTATGAATCTCGGAGAAATGCTCTTATTTCAGCTTGTCACTCAATTGGTTGGAAAGTAAACATTCCAACAGGATCATTCTTTGCATGGCTTCCTGTTCCAAGAGGATATACATCTGAGCAATTTTCTGACATTTTACTAGAAAAAGCACACGTTGCAGTTGCTCCTGGTGTTGGATTTGGTGAGCACGGCGAAGGGTATGTCCGTGTTGGTCTCTTGCATACAGAAGATAGATTACGAGAAGCAATTAATCGAATTGATAAATTAAATTTTTTCAAAAAGTCATTGACAACATAAAAAATATCTGACAAAATTCAGTTATCTTAAAAATTTAAACATTTCTAAATACTTCTTATCAAGAGCAGGTGGAGGGACGAGCCCGACGAAACCCGGCAACCGATCTACAATTGTAGACACGGTGCTAATTCTCGCAGCGTTACGCTGACAGATAAGGAGCTGGTTGTAAAAAAACCTCTCCTTAGCTGAGAGGTTTTTTTATTTAACTAGGAGGGTATAACAATGAGCGGAATTATAGCGACATATTTAATCCACGATGATTCTCACAACTTAGAAAAGAAAGCAGAACAAATTGCAATCGGTTTAACAATTGGTTCATGGACTCATTTACCACACTTATTACAAGAACAATTAAAACAACATAAAGGCAATGTCATTCATATTGAAGCGTTAGACGAACAAGAACATATTAACTCTTACCTTGGCAAAAAAGTATCACGTGGACTCATTAAAATTCATTATCCATCGCTGAACTTTAGCCCTGACTTACCAGCCATTTTGACAACAACATTTGGAAAACTTTCGTTAGATGGAGAAATTAAACTAATTGATTTAACATTCTCAGACGAATTAAAGAAACAGTTCCCTGGACCAAAATTTGGAATTGAAGGCATCCGAAACCTTTTACAAGTTCAAGATCGACCTCTTCTAATGAGTATTTTCAAAGGGATGATAGGACGGAATATTGGATATTTAAAAACTCAACTACGCGATCAGGCAATTGGAGGCGTAGATATTGTAAAAGATGATGAAATTTTATTCGAAAACTCATTAACACCACTTATAAAAAGAATTGAATCTGGGAAAGAAGTTTTACAATCTGTATACGAAACTTACGGGCATAAAACTTTATACGCAGTAAATTTAACAGGTCGAACTTATGATTTAAAAGAAAACGCGAAACGTGCGGTGGTAGCTGGAGCAGACATTCTTTTATTTAATGTATTTTCTTATGGATTAGATGTACTGCAAGCACTTGTAGAAGACGATGAAATTCCAATTCCTATTATGGCACACCCTGCTGTAAGTGGTGCATATTCATCATCGAAACTATACGGTTTCTCTTCTCCATTACTACTTGGAAAATTACTACGTTACGCTGGTGCTGATTTCTCTTTATTCCCATCACCATACGGCAACGTTGCATTAGAAAAAGAGGAAGCTCTTCTCATTACAGAAGCATTAACTGAGGAAGACCACTATTTCAAGAAAAGTTTTTCTGTTCCATCTGCTGGAATTCATCCTGGTTTCGTTCCCTTTATTTTACGAGATTTTGGTAAGGATGTTGTTATTAATGCCGGCGGCGGGATTCATGGGCATCCAAATGGAGCTCAAGGTGGTGGCAAAGCTTTCCGTGCTGCAATTGAAGCTACTTTACAAGGTAAACCACTCCATGAAGTGGATGAAATAAATTTGCATAGCGCACTACAAATATGGGGAAATCCTTCTCATGAGGTGAAATTATGAGTATTCAAGTATTTTGTGATTTCGATGGTACGATTACAAATAACGATAATATCATGTCCATTATGGAAAAATTCGCACCACCAGAAGCAGAGGAAATAAAGCAAAAAATTTTATCGCAAGAACTTTCTATTCAAGAAGGTGTTTCTCAATTATTTCGATTAATACCTATTAATCTACACGATGATATTATTCAGTTTTTACAAGAAACTGCTGAAATCCGTACAGGTTTTCATGAATTCATACAATTCATTAATGAAAATAACATTTCCTTTTACGTTATATCAGGTGGAATGGATTTCTTCGTCTATCCACTCTTACAAGAAATAATCCCTAAAGAACAAATTTATTGTAATGCAACTGACTTTTCAGGAGAATTTGTTGAAGTGAAATGGCCGCACCCTTGTGACGAGCAATGTCAGCATAGTTGTGGTCTCTGTAAATCATCATTAATTCGTGAACTAAGCTCTAAAGATGATTTTCATATTGTGATTGGAGATTCTATTACTGATTTACAAGCAACAAAACAAGCAGATAAAGTATTCGCCCGTGACTTCCTTATTACACAGTGTGAAGAAAATCGTATTGCTTATACACCGTTTGAAACATTTCACGATGTTCTAGCTGAACTAAAACATTTGTTGGAGGTGAAATTATGAAACAACTTTTTCGTCAATGGTATGACTTAAGTGAAATTAAAAAAGAATTAACAACTCGGAATTGGTTTCCAGCAACGAGTGGAAATATTTCTATAAAAGTCAGTCATGATCCCCTTACTTTTCTTATTACAGCAAGTGGCAAAGATAAAACCAAAACCACTCCAGATGATTTTTTATTAGTAAATCATCAAGGAGTTCCCGTTTTAGAAACTGAGTTACGCCCTTCGGCAGAAACAATATTGCATACACATATTTATAACAATACGAACGCCGGGTGCGTACTTCATGTTCATACAACTGATAACAATGTCATCACAAATTTGTATAGTGATGCAGTCACCCTTCAAAATCAAGAGATTATTAAAGCTCTTGATATTTGGGAAGAAGGTGCAACGATTAACATTCCTATTATCGAAAATGATGCTCATATCCCGACGCTTGGAGAGAAATTCCGAAAGCATATACAAGGAGATTCAGGAGCAGTATTAATTCGAAACCATGGCATTACCGTATGGGGCCGTGATAGCTTTGATGCAAAAAAAAGATTAGAAGCTTATGAGTTTTTATTCCAATTTCATATAAAATTATTATCAATTCAAGGAGGCGTTTCTAATGGCGCAAATTCGTATTCATGAGGAAAATACTCGTATTGAAAATGAAGTAGCAGTATCAAACTTTCTACAAGGAGAAGATGTTTTATATAAGAAATGGAATATTTCTAAACTTCCTACTCATTTAAAAGAAAATTACTCCTTAACAGATGAAAACAAAGCTGAAATATTAACGTTGTTTTCAAAAGAAATTGCTGATGTTTCAGAGCGCAGAGGTTATAAAGCATATGATGTGATTTCACTTTCAAATAGCACACCTAACCTTGACGAGTTATTAATTAATTTCCAAAAAGAACACCATCATACTGACGATGAAGTTCGCTTTATTGTCAGCGGTCATGGCATCTTCGCTATTGAAGGAAAAGATGGTCGATTCTTTGACGTTGAACTCGAGCCTGGTGATCTTATATCTGTGCCTGAAAATGCAAGACACTATTTCACCTTACAAGATGATCGCCAAGTTGTAGCTATTCGTATTTTTGTTACAACAGAAGGTTGGGTTCCAATTTATTAAGGTAGCTAGTTGAATAAAAGAACTTGGAACCCCTTTTCCAACCTTTTATTCACTCTACATATATACATCCTCCTATGGACCAGGCTTATTTCATAACATTGAAGTAAGCCTGATTTTTTATTTACTGAAATGATTTTTCCCTTTCGTTTGTTTAAATCAAATATCTCGAATCACAATTCCACTTTATCAAGTATATTTCGGAATTTTTTTTGAACATTTATTGAACTTTTTTTGAAATTTTTCTGAAAATTCTGTTTTACGTATGATATACTACAACTAATAAGAAGGAAAAGAATATTGCAAACAGAGGGGGATAATCATGAGTTTACTTATCGCACTTATACTAGGAGTTACATGCGGAGCTATTCCTGTCATTTTAGGAGCTATTATGGAAGAATTAGAAGTTGGTGTTTTAGGTTTTGTCGCATCATGTGTAAGCGCTTTATTTTTCGGTTTATATGGTGCTATTCCTGTTTCTATTCTGTGCGCATTTTATATACTACGCCATGCTCGCGCGAAACAGCTCGGCCCTAATCACATTGCCCAAGTTATTCCATTCCCAATTGAACGATGCCGCCGCGCTTCCAGCCTATAAAGTGAAACTTTAATCAGTGGGAGTTTTACTGCCCACAAATAGCGGGATAAATTATCCAACTTAAATATTATGCCTGCCTAAATAAATAAAAAGTCCTCAAATGAGGACTTTTTATTTATTTTCTTCTAGAAATTGAAACAATTCTTGCAAATGAAGTGCATCTTCACTGTAGCTAACGGATACATGACATGTCCCTTCAATCTCAGCATGCATATAAAGGACAATTCCATCTCGATCATATTTCAATGCCAAATAAAACTCCATTTCCTCTAACATCTTTTTCGAGCTTCGGATAACATAATGCCCTTTCTCATCTCTTCCATATTCAAAATCTGGTCCAAAATCGTATTTTTGTTTAAAAGCTTCTTTTTGCTTATCATTAATCTGTACACAAGTTGCTCGCTGCACAGCATCAATCATCTCGTCAAACTTTTGGAGATCCATTCCATTTACCCCCTTATATACTTTTTGTATAATACTTGTGTTCCGCTATTCTCTTTTCCATCTGCGATTAGCTCTTCATACAATTCCTTCGCTAGGGTTAAACCCGGTACTGGTAATTGTAATTTTTCAGCTTCATCTAAAGCAATCTTCATATCTTTCATAAAATGCTTTACATAAAAGCCAGGTTCAAAATCTCCTTTTAACATTCGAGGAGCTAAATTACTTAATGACCAGCTACCTGCTGCTCCTGTCGAAATACTCTCTAATACTTTATCTGCATTAAGTCCAGCCTTTTTCGCATATGCTACCGCTTCACATACTCCTATCATGTTAGAAGCAATTGCTATTTGATTGCACATTTTTGTATGTTGTCCACTCCCAGCAGGGCCTTGCAACTGAATATTTGTTCCTAGTTTTTCAAATAGAGGTAAGCAAATATCATATATTCTGTTCTCTCCACCGACCATAATTGCTAGTCTTGCTTCTTTAGCCCCAATGTCCCCGCCAGATACTGGTGCATCTAATGTATATATATTCTTGCTTTTCGCAACTTCATTAATACGTTTTGCCAATGTTGGTGTAGATGTTGTAAAGTCAATTGCTATCGTACCTTCATTTGCATGTTCTAAAATTCCATCAATCCCAAAGTACACTTCTTCTACATCATGAGGATAACCAACCATCGTCATAACAACATCAACTTGCTTTACTAACGCTTTCGGTGTATAACACCAAGTCGCACCCTCTTGCACTAAAGAAGCTGCCTTCGCTTTCGTTCTATTATATACATATACTTTATGACCGCCTTGCATTAAATGATGTACCATACTTTTTCCCATTACACCAATACCAATGAAACCTATTGATAAATTTTTATTTTCCATCTTCTCATCCCCTTTGTTCTAATAAATCATTTACCATCTTTCGGAACTCTTTATTAAAATCATCATCCATACTATTTTTCACATTTGAAAATAAAATAACAAAAGTTCCTTTTTCTTTATTAAAATTATTGAAAGTGTTCCAACCAGATAGTACACCATGGTTATGGAAATAATCTGGATATATGTAAAAACTAAATGCATATTTTCTTTCTTGTGAAGGTGTAAACATCGCTTGTATACTTTGTTCAGAAAGAAGCTTTCCATTTATAATCGCTTCATCTAATTTTTTCATATCCCCTACTGTCGTATACATCTCACCCGATCCATATAACCAGTCCATTCCTAATTTTTGTGCTAGTACAAGCTCTTGATCTTTCTTCACATACCCCTTCGTGAAGTTTTTATCTCCAGGCACCATATTTCCCATACCTGATTCATGCATCTCGGCCTTTGTAAATATATTTTCTTTTACATAGTCTCCTAAAGGCTTTTTCGTTATATTTTCTATAATATAAGCGAGCACCATATAATTATAATCCGTATACTTCCAACCTGTTCCTGGTGGAAACTCTAATTTTTGACTTCCAATCCAAGTTACTAAATTTATACGTGAAGCTACATTAACCTTCCCTTCCCCATTTTCCGGTAAACCAGATGTATGCGTTAATAAGTGATATAACGTGATGTGTTTATCTGCTGGAAATGAAGGAATGTATTTATTTACATTATCTTGGATATTTAACTTCCCTTGTTCTTGTAACTGTAGAATGGATGTAGCAACAACTGTTTTCGTAATAGAACCGATACGATATTTTGTTTGAGGCGTATTTTCTATTTTATTTTGAACATCAGCATATCCATATCCTTTATTCAATATAACATGCTCTTTATCTGTCACCAAAACTGTCCCATTAAATTGCTTTCCTACTAAATACTGATTTAACTTTTGAGATATACTAGCATAATCAATTTTTTGTACTTCTTCTATATTATCCTGTACCTCTGACTCAATAGCAGGAGTTACCTTTGTTGTTAATACTGCTTGTTCCTTTGAATCGGGACTATAGAGAAAATAGTATACTCCGCCGCAAACTACAGCAGACAGTGAAGCCATAACCATTATTTTTTTTATCATATTGTTCCTCCGTAATTACTTCATGTGAACTACCCACCACTTAGTCTCTCTTGCGAGCTTACTTGAAGTGGGGGCTTCTCGGTTAAAATGGCCCCCATATTCTATTATCAAGTAATAAAAAAAAATCGCAACAATTTGTTGCGAAAAATCACATTTTTTCTTTTCTATATATACATACTTGATTTTTCCCATTTTTTTTCGCTTCATATAACGCAATATCCGCTCTTTGCATTAACTCTTCTCTTGTAATCCCTTGCTCATATAACGCAACTCCAAAACTCGCTGTTAATTTCGAAATTCCAGAGAAATGCTTTGTTTCAATGAAAAATCGCAATGATTCCGCAACTTGAAACGCTTCTTTTTCTACCGTATTTGTCACTAATATTATAAATTCCTCTCCTCCCCATCTTGCAAATACATGTTGATCTTCAACTTTAGATTTCATAAGATCTGCAAGTTGTACTAATGCTAAATCGCCAAAATCATGACCATATGTGTCATTTACTGATTTAAAATTATCTATATCAAACAAAATAAGTGCAACTTTTTCATCATTACGTAATACATTCTCCCACTCTGTCTCCAATATTTGTTGGAATTTCAAGCGATTATATATTTCTGTCAATGAATCTATCATAGCCAATCTTTCTTGCTCTTGATAGATTTCATCTAATTCTGTAATCTCTGTGCATTTTACTATAAATCGTGATAAGTCTTCTGGTAATGGTGTCGCACGTAATAGAAAAGTAAATGCTTCTCCTTCATAATTATACATTTTAATTCTTCTTCCATTTGATAAAGTATCATCCAGCCATGTTATATCGTGAGTCGTCGAATAATATCCGTTCTCTCTAATAAGATGTTCTGCAAACACTAAATGTTTTTCACGATACGTAAATAAATTATCATGTCCGAAGAATTGTAAAAAATTCGTGTTACAATCAACAATCTCATCATCTTCTACTATAAATAATAAATCATTTTGAAAATCAAACATCGTTTGAAGTAATTCTTGTTGTAAACCTACTTGCCGCACTAAAGAAAGTTGATATAAACTCTTATTCACTTCCTCTAGTACCACTTGTGGGGTTACTGGTGCTATAACAATATTACGTATTCCTAACAGTAGTAAATCTGCAAACTCATTGTTTATCTGTTGATCCCAAATGATAATGAATGTACTCCGTGAATCATATATATTCTTTATATATTTTATTTGAGCAAAATCTGTTACATACATAATTACAATATGTGGTCTAGTTCTATGAAACAATATTTCTCCTTCTTCAAAACTATTTGCTATAAACATACATTTTGGATGGACGTTTTCTATCGTTTGTTGATGTGTACATCCATCTTCTATATAAAGGACATTCAACTGAAGATCTTGTAATACATTTTGGAAAACAGTATTCTCTAATAAAAAATGTAGTATGTTCATCACTAGTCTTCACTCACTTCATATATCTTGTTCTACTGAATTCCTCACAATCATTTTATAAAGAATTATGAGGAACTCATATTAACAAGCTAATTGAGAATGTTATCTTCGCTTATCTGCTCTGGAAATTCCTTTTTTAGTGTATGATTATATGAATTGTATCGTTTGTATGAATGCCCTGCCTTACTATTTAAAACTTGACAATTAAAATAAAGGTATTATATTCTTAAATTCAATAACTTACAAAATGTAAGTAGAGTATATTACATTTATTTTATATTAAGTTGATATGTAATTTGGAGGATATATAATGACAAACAATGACTTTTTTAACGTTTTATATGAACGCACATCTACACGTGCATTCAACCCTGAAAAAGAAATTTCATCTACAGAGTTACATGAAATTTTAAAAGCAGCTGCGCAAGCACCTTCTGCTTGGAACTTGCAACACTGGAAATTCCTTGTTTTCCAAGGCGAAGATGTACAAAAACGATTACACCCAATTGCCTATAACCAACAACAAATTCTTGATGCTTCTGCCGTAGTCGCTATTTTAGGTGATTTAGAGGCATATAAAAATGTTGAACCTGTTTACGGTCCAATTGTAGAACAAGGATTTATGAAAGCAGACGCAAAAGAGCGCTTAGCTAAAAATATTGAATCTGCATATACTCGTGAGCAATACCCACGAGATGCTGCCTTTTCAAATGCTGCTTTAGCAGCAATGCAACTTATGCTTGCTGCTAAAGCAACTGGCTGGGATACTTGCGCAATTGGTGGTTTCAACCCACAAGCACTAATGGAAGAATTTAATGTTTCATCTCGTTACGTACCAATTATGCTTATTACAATTGGTGAATCCACTTTAAAAGGTCACCCTGCACCGCGCATGAGCGTAGAACAAGTAAGTGAATGGGCGAAATAATAAAAACGAAGGTAATTTCATTACCTTCGTTTTTTTATATTCTGTCACACATCCGTAATATTACAATGTATTATTCGACATCTACACATAGAGAAATTGTAATTTTTACGCTATCACTATAAACAAATATGGCGTTTTGTGTCGAAATTTGTTAAAGCATTGAAATATAACCGTGTATTTTTGTTACAATTGTGATACAATGATAACAAATAGATAACAAGAGAGGGATTTTCATTGAGTTCATACGGAAGCTTTATCGCACTTTTAAGTTACATAGTAACTGTACTACTGCTATATTTTATTGGCGATGCTGCAAACATATCAGTGTTACAATTCCCAAAAGAAGAAGCGTTACAATTAGAAGCAGAAAAACACACTGCACGATCCATTGCACCACTACTCCTAGCTCTTCCTGTATATATCATCGTTTTATATAAAAGCAAAAAAGTGTAAAGGCTACCTAATTTATTTCATTGAGGTGGTCTTTACATTTTTTTGTGATATTTCCCCTATTTTAAACATCATTCCATACTAAATACCCATCTAGTCATTTAAAATGAGAAAATCCCCTAGAAAAATTTTCATTATCTGTCCAGTCACCGACTACCGAACTTACATAGATTATAAGTGTGAAGGGGGTGATGAGGATTATGTTTGGATCATTTGGATGCTGTGATAACTTTAGAGACTGTCATCATCGTGAAAGAGAGTGTGACCATCGCGAACATCGCGAGAAAGAGAGAGAAGAAGTTAGACCACAACGAGCTGCTGTATGTAACGTACTTGCACATCTTTCTATAGGCACTGAGATTTCGCTTCTTAAACTAAAAGGAAATGGAACATTCCGCAATTTAGTTTTTGAGGGGTTCTGTAACGGTATTGCTCTATTCTCTGCATTAAGAAGAGATGACGACAAAGACAACAACAAAGATGATAAGAATGGAAACAATCGTAATGACGATAGATTTGAAGGGATTTTACGTGTTTGCCCAGAAGATGTTATCGCAATTGCTCTTTAAGATAAGTTTAAACAATAAAATCACCTAAGGTATATGTAGCAAAAAAACCTGAGATCGATTTCGAATCGACTCAGGTTTTTTTACTATTATATGCTTTTAACTAATTCAACAACTTCTTCAGCAGTTGACATCATTAATGCTTTTTCTGCTAATGTTTCCATTTCTGCTTTTGACAACTTGCTTAGTTGTGTTCTTGCAGGAAGAATAGATGTTGCACTCATACTGAACTCATCTAAACCTAAGCCTAATAATAATGGGATAGCAAGTGAATCTCCCGCCATCTCACCACACATACCAGCCCATTTGCCCTCTTTATGAGCAGCATCGATAACCATTTTTACAAGACGTAAAATAGATGGGTTATATGGTTGGTATAAGTAAGCTACTTGTTCGTTCATACGGTCTGCAGCCATTGTGTATTGGATTAAGTCATTTGTTCCGATAGAGAAGAAATCAACTTCTTTTGCGAACTGATCTGCTAATACTGCTGAAGCTGGAATTTCAACCATCATACCAACTTCAATAGAATCAGAAACAGTTGTACCCGCTTGAACAAGTCTTTCTTTCTCTTCTAATAAGATTGCTTTCGCTTGACGGAACTCATCAAGAGTTGCAATCATTGGGAACATAATTTTTAAGTTACCGTATACGCTAGCACGAAGTAATGCACGAAGTTGTGTACGGAACACATCTTGCTCATCAAGACATAAGCGAATTGCACGGTATCCTAAGAATGGGTTCATTTCTTTTGGTAAATGTAAGTATGGAAGCTCTTTATCTCCACCGATGTCAAGTGTACGAACAACGACTGGTTGATCTTCTTTTACACCTTCAAGAACTGCTTTATACGCTTCGAACTGCTCTTCTTCTGTTGGAAGATTGTCACGGCCCATGTATAAGAATTCTGTACGGTATAAACCAACGCCTTCTCCGCCATTATCGATAATACCTTGTACATCATTTGGTGTTCCGATATTAGCAACAAGCTCAACGTGATGTCCATCACTTGTTACAGTTGCTTGGTCTTTTAATTTTGCCCATACAGCTTTTTGCTCTTCAAATTTCGCTTTCTTTTCTTCAAAAGAACGAAGAGTTTCTTCAGATGGGTTTACAATTACTTCTCCATCTAAACCGTCAATGATTACGATATCGCCGTTTTGGATTTTCTCCATAACAACCTTCGTACCAACAACAGCCGGAATTTCCATAGAACGAGCCATAATTGCAGAGTGAGATGTACGTCCACCGATATCAGTTGTGAAACCTTTTGCATACTTACGGTTTAACTGAGCTGTATCAGATGGTGTTAAATCTTCAGCAATGATGATTACTTCTTCAGAAATTGTACCAGGGTTTGAGAAGTTAATTCCTAGTAAATGCGCAAGAACACGTTTTGTTACGTCGCGAATATCCGCAGCACGTTCTTTCATGTATTCGTTATCCATGTTTTCAAACATAGAAATAAACATTGATGCAACTTCATCCATTGCAAATTCAGCATTTACTTTTTCGCTATTTACTTTATCTTTTACTGGATTTACTAATTCCGGATCATTTAATACTAATAAATGTGCTTCAAAGATAGCAGCTTTATCAGCACCTAGCTCAGCAAAAGCGTGGTCCTTAATAGCTTCTAGTTCAGATTTTGCTTTCTCAAGCGCAGCGTCTAAGCGTGCAATTTCAGCAGCTTCGTTTGTAATTGATTTCTTTTCAATGTTAAATTCAGGATTCTCAAGTCTGAAAGCCTTTGCAATAGCAATCCCACTTGATGCAGCGATCCCTTGAATGTTAAGAGTCATTATTCTCCTAATCCTTCGTTTTTCATAGTTTCTTCGATAGCTGCTAGTGCTTGAGCTGCATCATCACCATTTGCAGTGACCTTAATTTCCGCGCCTTGTTGAATTCCTAAAGACATAACACCCATGATTGATTTTAAGTTAACGTTTTTTCCGTTATACTCTAAGTTGATGTCAGAACCAAATTTGCTTGCAGTGTTTACAAGTAGAGTTGCTGGACGAGCATGAATTCCTGAGTCGCTAGTTACTTTAAAGATTTTTTCCATGATAATTTATCTCCTTCAAATACATTATTTTTTTAGTTGTATAGACGTGAGTACTACATCATCTATTGTATATAATAGGCGATGTTCGGTCAACCACATCGCCTATTATAATTATAAACATTTTGCGTCAAATTCCTACTGAATGTCAATAATAGCGTTTTCGCCCTTCTTAACATTTCCATCTTTTTTCAATTCGACTTGTTGCCCTTGTTGTAAATTCGTAAAGACGATTGGTGTAATAATAGATGGTGCATTTTCTTTTACAAATGCAAGATCTACTTTTAATAATGGTTGTCCTTGCTTCACTTTATCACCTTGTGCTACAAGCGCTTCAAAGCCTTCACCATTTAATTTTACAGTATCAATACCGAAGTGGATTAAAATTTCTTTTCCGCCTTCAGACTGAATACCAATCGCATGTTTTGTAGGGAATACATTTACAATCTCACCATTAACCGGAGAAACTACTGTTCCTTCTGTTGGCTCAATCGCAAATCCATCTCCCATCATTTTCCCTGAGAATACTTGGTCAGGTACTTCTGTAATCGGTAAGATTTTCCCTTCAATTGGTGAAACGATTGTTTCATTTTCATCAACCTGTTGAGGAGCTTCTTCCACTTTTACAGGCGCTTCTTTTTCAACATGAGGTGTACGACCTGACATAATATCATGAATTTGTGATTTTAATGTGTCAGATTTCGGTCCGAAAATAGCTTGAATGTTATTTCCAACTTCAAGTACACCGGCTGCTCCAAGCTCTTTTAAGCGGTCTTTATTTACATCTTTTTGTTCGTTAACTTGAACGCGTAAACGAGTAATACAAGCATCTAACGAAGCAATATTTTCTTTACCACCAAGTGCTACTAATACTTCACGTGGAAGTTCTCCTGCTTCTGTTTTCCCTGCGCCTTCATTAGCATTCGCTACTTCACGACCAGGTGTTTTTAAGTTCCATTTACGGATTGCGAAACGGAATCCGAAGTAGTAAATAACTGCTAGTACAAGACCAACAATAATTACCCACCACCATGCCGTACGACCTGGTAGTACACCGAATAATATGAAGTCAATTAAACCACCAGAGAATGTCATACCAATTTTAACACCTAAAATTTGCATTGTCATAAATGATAGACCAGCGAATACTGCATGAATTCCGAATAATACTGGTGCTACGAATAAGAATGAAAATTCAAGCGGTTCTGTAATACCTGTTAAGAAAGATGTTAATGCAGCAGATCCTAAAATACCAGCTGCTAATTTTTTATTTTCCGGACGTGCTTCATGGTACATTGCTAAAGCTGCTGCTGGAAGACCGAACATCATGAACGGATACTTACCAGTTGTAAATGTACCTGCTGTCAATTCTACGCCGTCTTTTAACTGTGCCATAAAGATTTTTTGGTCACCACGGATTAATTCGCCAGCTGCATTTGTATACTGACCGAATTCGAACCAGAACGGTGAATAGAAAATATGATGTAATCCAAATGGAATTAATGAACGTTCGATTAAACCGAATATAAATGCTGCTATCGTTCTATTTGCATCAATCATTTGATGTGAGAACGTATTTAAGCCACCCTGAATGTATGGCCAAATGAAGCACATGATAATACCTACCACTAAAGAGAATGTTGCAGTTGCGATTGGTACGAAACGCTTACCTGCAAAGAAACCTAAGTATGATGGTAATTCAATGTTGAAGTATTTATTATAACAATATGCCGCTACTATCCCGACGATAATACCACCAAACACTCCTGTTTGCAGCGTTGGAATTCCTAATACGTTTGCATATGCTGGATCTGAAAATCCAATTTTCACTGGATCTGTTCCAGTGCTTGTTACTTTCACTAGTTTATCTACTTCTAAGAACACACTCATCGTTTTGTTCATAATTAAGTATCCGACGAACGCTGCTAAACCAGCTACTCCGTCTCCACCAGCTAAACCGATCGCTACCCCAACTGCGAATAATAGCGCAAGGTTAGCGAAAATAATATCGCCAGATTGTTCCATAATTTTTGCAACCATTACGAACCAATCTGCTTTTAAAGCAGGGATAACATTTGTTAGTTGTGGATTTTGAAATGCATTACCAAATCCAAGTAAAATACCTGCTGCCGGTAAAATCGCTACTGGAAGCATAAGCGCTTTTCCGACTTTTTGAAGAACACCAAAGATCTTCTTAAACATGGAAACCCTTCCTCTCTTATCTATATTGATACTTTTCGACAAACGCCAAAAAGGCATGAGGAAAAAAAAGATAGAACGATAGCTATACAAAGGGTAGTATGTCCCTTTCTTTAGCTTACATTCCCAACTTTTCTCCACTCATGCCTGATCGAATCAGTAACACGTGTCAAAAATAGGATTACGTATAAGTTCACTATAATTAAAGCAAACGTTTTCGTTATTTACCTTAATGTGTTTGTCGAATTTTGTATAACTTTGCAATAGTTATTATACATAACTATTGTAAGCGATTCAATCATTTTTTTTAACGTTTTCATTTTAGACAAAAATATATGTCTTTTTACACATGTTCTGCTTTCACTAATCGTTGTAAATGCATCGTTAAATAAATACTCTCCGCTTCATAAACAGGAAGTTGTAATTCGTTCTGCATTACTTTGACTAGCTTCCACGCCAAATTGTAACAAACTGGATATTCTAATTTTAATAAATCAGCAAAACTTTGTGCTTCTTCTACTTTTTCTCCTTTTTTCACCCGTTCAATAGCATATTGTAAATGGCGAATAAGGCGTAAATAATGAATGCTTTCTTGGTCTAATGTAATTTGTAGGTTTGTCTCAATTAAAGACACAAGTTGTGCAATAAGACGAGAATTTTGATTAACAGAAGATAAATCAGAGTTTGTAAGCGAGCTATAAATATGGAGTGCGATAAAGCCAACTTCTCCTTCTGGTAATGTAATTTGCAAACGAGAATTTAAAAGTTTCACAACTCCTTCAGCAATTTCATATTCCTCTGGATATAGCATTTTCGTTTCAACTAAAAAAGGATTATCTATTGTAAGTCCTTGTTTCAGCCTTTTAATTGCAAAAGAAATATGATCTGTTAAAGCGATATGAATATGTTCATTTAATGGAGACTCCGCTTTTTCTTGAATGTATAACATAATATCATTCATCAATTCAATTAGCTTTTCACTCACATGCGGCACTAAAAGTTTGTATTGTTCTCGATCACGTTCATTTTTTAAAACAAACATTTTCTCAATTTGTTCTTGCTCCAACACATCTTCAGCCTTTTTTCCAAATCCAATTCCTTTACCGATCACTACTACTTCCTCGTGTTCAGGATGGCTAGCAATGATGACATTATTATTTAAAACTTTTTTAATTTCTAGATAATTACTCATATAACACCACCCTCGTACTTAAATAGCCTACTTTTATGTTACAGAACATTCTTCTTTGTCGTCAATGTAAAACATCTACCATTTGATAAAAATTCATTTTTTAGACATGTTTGTATATGATACGTATAATGTAAGAGCAACTGTACATAGAAAGGAGATAGCAACATGATTAAAATGTTTGTAAGTGATATTGACGGTACAATGATGCAGCATGGAGGTCTGATTGATGAACAGGATGTTGCGGCACTTCGCAGTCTTGCTGAGCAAAATGTTATTCTTTGCTTCGCTTCTGGACGACTTGATAATGAAATCGCAGACTTAATGAAAGCTGTAAATACAAATTTCCATCGTATTAGTGTAAATGGTGTGTTTGTATACACTAATGAAAATAAGCAACTATTATCCGCAAATTTTGATTCCAGCATTCTTCCTGATTTACTAGCTATGACAAATCAAGACCCTTATTTCCGTTATGTAAGTGATGAGCATAATTACTATATTGAAGAAAAGACACCTTTTATTCATGAACTCGAAAAACAAGTAGCAATGACTTCTGTTGAAGAACCAAATTTATTACAGAAAATCGATGATACAATTTTTCCAAATAAAATTTCTATCGGTGGAACAAAGGAAAACTTACAACTCCTTCAAAAAAAGATCGATGAAAAATTCCATGGAAAAGTTAGTACTTTCATTTCAGCTGAACAATGTTTAGATGTAATGCCACCAAATATTAGTAAAGGTTCTGCTATTTCTGTTTTATTACAAGAGTTTCAAATACAACCAGAGGAGGTTGCATGCATAGGGGATTCTTACAATGATATTCCAATGTTTTCCTTAACTCCTCATAGTTTTGCTATGTCTCAAGCTGATGATGCGGTAAAAGAGCACGCTCACTATGTAGTAGATGCTGTCAAAGATGCCGTTAACCAAGTACTTGTTTATAATGAAGAAGCAAATAAAAATACGACTCGATCCTTATAAGGATGAGTCGTATTTTTATTTCTTTACATGTTGAAAACATCAAAGTTCACTGTACTTCACAAACTGAAATATATTACTTGTTACGTGCGATGTTCGTAATAAACTTGTAACGATCCCCACGATAAATACATTTCACATACTCTAACGGTAACTCACCTTCTGAATATGACCATTGACGCATTACAAGTACAGGCGCCTTTTTAGGAATATGCAGATGTTCAGCTTCATTATCCGTTGCAATTGAAGCTTCAATTGATTGAGTAGCGCGAACAAGCTTAAAGCCCAGTTTTTTCTCTAAATGTTCATATAAAGATTGTTGTAATATTTCTTCGTTAATATCTTTCACAAGAGTTGGCGACAAATATGTCGTCTCAAATGCAATCGGTTCGTCATCAGCTAAGCGCGTACGCCTCACTTCATAAACCGATTCTCCCTCTTGTATTCTCAGCCGGTCTGCTATTTTAGCAGTAGCTGGAACTAGGCGGAAACTTAATAACTGGCTGCTCGGCTTCATACCACGAGATATCATATCTTCTGTGAATCCCGTCATTCCTTGCAACTTTTGCTCCACTTTCGGAAGTTGGACGAACGTTCCAATCCCACGTTTCCGGTATAAATAACCTTGTTCCACTAAGTTATTAATCGCCTGTCTGATTGTCATACGACTCACTTCGAACTTATCACAAAGTTCATTCTCAGATGGAATTTTATCTCCCGGCTTCCATTCGCCTTCCTCAATTAGCTGTTTCACCCACTCTTGAATCTGATAATAAATCGGAAATGGTGAATACTTGTCGATGTTCATCAGCAATCGCCTCACTGCATAAAGATAGAGCTTCTGGATCTGCGATTACGGTTACATTCGGATGACGTTGTAAAACTGTAGCAGGACACGCCTCACTACATTCACCTTGCAATAATTCTTTAATAGCTTCTGCCTTTTTAGATCCCATAGCAACAAGTAGAATTTGTTTCGCTTTCATAATACTTCCAATTCCCATTGTAATCGCATGAGTCGGCACATCTTCTTCATTTTCAAAGAAGCGAAGGTTTGCTTGGCGTGTAGATTCTGTTAATTCTACAATGTTAGTTGGAGAATTAAATGGTGTTCCTGGCTCATTAAATCCGATGTGACCGTTTTCACCGATTCCAAGAATCTGTAAGTCAACTGGGTTAGCTACTAGAATGCCTTCATAACGCTTGCACTCTTCCTCTAAATCACTTGCCATCCCATTCGGTACATAAGTTTGTTTAAATGGAAGATGATCAAACAACTGTTCTTGCATGAAATAGTGATAGCTGTTTTTATCTTCGTGTGGTAAATTTACGTACTCATCTAAGTTTACAGTGGTTGCATGACTTGTATCAAGTTTATTTTTTCGCATTTCTGCATAAATACCTAATGGAGAGCTTCCTGTAGCCATTCCTAAAGTTGGATTTTCTTTTGATTTTACAACCTCTTTAATTAACTTATAACCTGCTTCTGCTAATTCTTCTGGAGTTTTTACAACAAGAATATTCATCTAATTACTTCCCTTCCTTCATATGAATTCCTAAACGAACCGTATCATATACATGTAATTCTTCAGTCATAACAACAAAGTCTGCATCTTTACCTACCGCTAACGCGCCTTTATTATTTAATCCAAATTCTTCTGCTTGGTTAACTGATGTCATTAACACTGCCTCCTCGATTGAACATCCTGTAAATTCAATTACATTTCGGAAAGCTTGATCCATTTTTAAAATACTACCAGCTAACGTTCCATCTTCTAATCGGGCACTGCCATCTTTTACATGTACTGGCTGTCCGCCAAGCTCATATAATCCTTCTTCAAGACCTTTTGCACGCATTGCATCTGTAATGACACTTACTTTTTTCGGTCCTTTTAATTTATATGCTAATTTCACCATATCAGGGTGAATGTGAATACCATCTGTAATTACTTCAACCATTACATCTGGATTTAATAACACATGACCAACAACTCCTGGTTCACGATGATGTAATCCACGCATTTGATTGTATAAATGTGTTGCATGTGTAATGTTTCTATTTTTCAGTTGTGCATCAATTGCATCTGTATGCCCCATTGTGCCAACAACACCTGTTTCAGCAAGATACTGTTCAAACTCTAACGCACCTTCTTCTTCCGGTGCATATGTTACTAATTTAATTAGATTACCGCTTGCTTCCTGCCATTGTTTAAATTGCTCGATACTCGCAGGAACAATATGTTCAAGTGGTTGTGCACCCGCACGTTTTTTTGAAACATATGGTCCTTCTAAGTGAATATATTCGAAATGTGCTCCTTTGTCTTTCGCTTCCTTCGCAGCACTTAGCGCCGCTTCAATCGCTTCTGGAGCTTGTGTCATTGTTGTTGGGAAGTAAGTTGTAACTCCTTCTTTTAACATTTCTTTACCAAGAGTTACTAATCCATCGCTATTTGCATCCATCGCATCAATATCGTATCCACCATGAATATGAACATCAATCATACCTGGAATCACAATCTTTCCTGCCACATCTAACACAGTTTCATTTTCTTGTGATACATATTGAGCCATCAAACCAATTTCTTTAACTGTTTCTGTGTAACGAATAAATCCGTTTCCCACTACTTCTTTACCTGTATAAATTTCGGCATTGATGACAACTTGCGTTTTCATTTTCATCGACCCTTTCCCATGAAATACCTACTTATTATTATTACCTTATTCGCCTAATTCCATCTTAATATACACACAAGTAGTTGTCTATACATTCTAATGAAATTTCCTCTTCGTTCAGCGAAAAAAGGAAATTGATTTCTTTTTCATTCTAATATATATTATCCATTTTTACCAAAATGGATAATAATCTCTTAATATAATTAGTTACTTAAGTAATGGCATAAGACCGCTTGCCCCCATAGTAATATGTTCACCATCTGTTTCTATTTCCACAGTTCGCTTGTTTGTTCCATATATCATTATACCACGCTGTTTTAATCGTCTTACTACACTCTGATGAGGATGCCCATACGGATTTCTACTCCCGTACGAAAGAATAGCGAATTGTGGATCTACTTTTTTTAAGAATGTTTCACTCGTTGAAGTATACGAGCCATGATGCCCAACTTTTAATACATCTGCATGTACATCAAATCGCTTTAATATTTCATTTTCCGTCCGTATATCAGCATCACCCATTAATAAAAAGTCCGCTTTACCATATCGAATCTTTAACACAATTGAGGACTCGTTATTCTCGTCTTTCGATTTACCATTGTTTAATACTTGTATAGAAACATGTGGATCTAACGGTATATATTGTCCTTCCTTCACTGAAATGAAAGGTATACCCCTTTTTTTAATATTATTCCGATACGTATGATAAGTAAATGAACTATATGTTTTTCCACTATCTAATACGAGTGAAACCGGCATTTGTTCTACAATTGGAATAAGCCCCCCTATATGGTCCATATCAGGATGAGTACTTACAATCACATCTAAATGATTAATTCCTTTTTCAATTAGTTTTTGAATAATAACCTCTCCCGCTTCATAAGGGCCCCCATCTATTAACATCGTTTGACCATTTGGCAATGTAATAAGTGTCGCATCACCTTGTCCAACTTTTAAAAAACTCACTTTCATTTTACCAAAATGTTGCCGATGCATATGTATAGAAGACGCAGTATGAATAGACATCATATATCTTTTAGCCGATGCGCTGTTTAACGAAAAACATAATAAAACAGAAACCAACAATAGAATACTCCGTACACCTTTCATAACTCGTCTCCTTTTTTCATTTAGTATGGCACGCTCTGTAATTGATATACAAAAAAAGCTTAGCAAAATGCTAAGCTTTTATTTTGATAATTCCTGTAAAGAACCAAAGAACAAATCTGCTTCATTCATTTGTTCATTTTCTTCCGAAAGAGGTGGTAAATCATCTAATGTTTTCAATCCAAACGTATCTAAAAATTCTTTCGTCGTTCCGTATAAAATAGGGCGCCCTGGTCCTTCCGCTCTTCCCGTTTCTTTTATAAGTAAGTGTGAAACTAACGTTTGTAATGCCTTGTCCGTTTTCACACCTCTAATCTCTTCCATTTCTGTCCTTGTAATCGGTTGACGGTACGCAACGATTGCCAACGTTTCAAGAGCTGCTTGAGAAAGTGAAGCCGCGGTTGGAGTATCTATTAATTTTTGATAGTACGAAGCATGTTCTTTCTTTGTTGCAAAACGATACACTTTTGCATATTGTACAATTTGCAAACCGCGATTCGATCCTTCGCATTCTTTTTGCATTTCCTCTATACTGTTTATTACTTCTTCCACTTCAACTTCCAGAACTTTAGCTATCTGTTCCGGATAAATCCCTTCGTCACCTGCAACAAATAAAAGCCCTTCAATAATCGATTTTTGTTCTTTTCTATCCATTTTACGAACTCCTTTCTCCTATTTCCCATAAAAAACACACATAAAAAAACCGAATCACAGTAAATGCGTTCGGTTCAATATTTCTTCTCTCGTTCCAAACGATACATTAAAACCTAACATGAGATAAAATATTTCTATCCCATCTTCACATCAACTCTATACGGATTTATTAGAGCTTGATACGAAAATTTCATCAAAATTATGTTCCTGCTCAATTATGATTTGTTGATTTTTCATTAGCTCAAGAACCGCTAAAAATGTTACAACCATTATTTCACGTTCTTCATCAGCAAACAAATCATAAAAGCTTTGACGACCGCCTCTTACTTCTAACTGTTGTAGAATATCAGTCATTCGCTGTGCAATTGGTATTTCTTGGCGAGTAATTCGCGTTGTTACGGGGGTTTTTGCTTTTTTACGACGCATTAGCTTTTGAAATGCCGCTAACATATCATATAACGTAACATCAAGAGGTAAGCTTGTCTCCTCTTCTTGTTGAAATGATGTAAAATCAATTGGCGGACGTGTATATAGCTGTGCTCTTTCTTGTTCTCTTTCTTTTAACTCAGTAGCAACTTGCTTATATTTCTTATATTCAATTAACCTCTCCATCAATTCTTGACGAGGATCATCTATAAAGTCTTCACCGTTATCAGGTACATCTTCTTCTTGTTTCGGTAACAACATTTTACTTTTAATTTGTAATAACGTTGCAGCCATTACTAAATACTCACTGGCAACATCTAATTGTAATTCTTTCATCGTATGGACATAAGATAGATATTGCTCTGTAATTTTCGCTACAGGAATATTATATATATCAATTTCGTAACGATTTATTAAGTGTAACAATAGATCTAAAGGCCCTTCAAAAGCCTCTACTTTAAAATTATACTGCACAAAGCATCCCACCACATTTTTTCTATAACACCATAAGTATAGAGCATACTCATGTTCTATCCAACCTTTTTAAGAAATTTAATTAAAAATAGACCTATGCCCATGTCATAATGCCCACCGCTTCATATGATAACAATGTAGTAAGAACAATGTAGGAGGTCAAAAAACTATGGGTCACGTTGATTGCGGTTTTAGCGGTGGGTTCGCATTACTTGTTGTACTGTTCATTTTACTAATCATTGTAGGAGCAGCTTGCTTCTGCTAATAGGACGCAATAAAGCGACTAGGGATATTTCCCTAGTCGCTTATTGTTAATATTTCTATGATAAACTGTACATATAACCGTTAGACAGGAGCGAATAAAATGTATCCTACCGAGTACATACAATTTTTAATTCATTTTCACGGAGACTATGATTATTTTGAATGTCATGAAATATTAGAAGAGTATTGGAAATTAAAACCTAGAGGAGAACGCGACAATTACTTAGTCGGTCTCATTCAAATTGCTGTTTCCTTATACCATCACAGACGATCCAACTGGAATGGTGCAGAGAAGATGATAAAAAGCGCAATAGCACTTTTAGAAAAGAACAGTACATCTTTACATCAATTAGGAATAGATCATAAACAACTTGTGTTCTTATTAAATGAAAGATTACACTCTATCCACAAAAAGGAAATTTTTGCGCCGTTATTTTTACCATTGTTAGACGTATCGTTAGAAAAACAATGCATACAGTTATGTAAGAAACAAAACCTCTCTTGGAAAGATGTGAACGTCATTCCTGGTGAATACATCATAAGTAAGCACACATTGCGTGATCGAACAGAAGTCATTTCTGAGCGACACGAGCAACTACAAAAAAGAAAGCAGAGATAATAAACTACTTATCCCTGCTTTCATGAATGTATATTTTGTTCAAGCTCTTTACACTTTTTGCAAAAACTTGCTGTTTGCTCATTTCCGCAAATTGTAAACTCAAGAAATTTACTCTTAAGCTCTTGAACCATCTTCGTCCCAATCCCCATATGACGGTGAGACGGATTCACGCTCAAATGCTGAATTTCCAATACCTGATCTTCTTTTTTTATAATCCCCATTATCCCAACAAAATCTTCATTTTGTTTCCACAAATACAATTGCCAATCCTCTTTCGCTTCATATTCTTTCATTGTCAATTGTAATGTTTTTACATCTTTTTCAGTTGGCATAAATGAAAGAAGCCCCATTGCAATTTTTTCATAACTTTTTTTAAAACGAATTAACATAACCCTTATCCCTTCTTACAAAAGTTACAAACTATTTATCCCCTCAATCACTCTTTTCATATCACATTCATTCTACAATATTTTTACCAGAGTGAGAAGGGGCTGAAACAACTTGATAATCATACAAAGCGTTAAGAAGAAAGTCAAATATATGTTTCCACGCTATTTCTTTCTATTACACCGCTCAAAAAAGAGACAATACTATATAGGAACTAAAAGGAAAATCCCTTTCTCATCACATTTCACTTATTAACCACTTTTGAACAAAGTAGTTCTACTAAAAGCAATATGTTAAGAGAAATACATTTATTGAAGCATATAATTCGTACTCCATCCTATGTATTTTGTTAAAAGTGTGTTCTCATGAACAATATAATTTAACGTTAGTAGCCGTCCTATTTGTGTCATATACTTTAAAATATATACCAACCCTGTTTATAGGAAATAAAAAAAGAGAGCAAAATCGCTCTCCTTTTCTCGTAACTTATTCTTCCCAAACTTTAACTTCTTTCATTACATCGCCTTGACGCATGTTTAATACTGTTTCAATACCGCTTGTTGCTTTACCGAATACAGTATGTACGCCATCTAAATGCGGTTGTGGCTCATGAACAACAAAGAATTGGCTACCACCTGTATTACGGCCAGCATGTGCCATAGAAAGTGAGCCAACAAGATGTCTATGAGGATTTCCATCAGTTTCACATGGGATAGAGTAACCTGGGCCACCTGCTCCTGTGCCTGTTGGGTCTCCACCTTGGCTTACGAAGCCAGGAATAACGCGGTGGAATGTCACACCATCATAAAATCCTTGCTCTGCTAATTTTTTAAAGTTTTCTACTGTTTTTGGTGCCTCTTCTGGGAAAAATTCTAAATCGATTTTTTCGCCATTTTCCATTAATATGTATCCTAAAGTTTTCATATGTATATGTCTCCTTTCAACTATCTCAGCACTATATTACCATATTCATGACGAGAAACAAAAAGAATCCGACAATCTGCATACTTCTTTTTTGAAATGTGGAAGAAGCTAGGTGACAAATAAGAAAAATATACTATAATAACTGTGTTGCCCGAAAATTTAAGAAAGAGAAAGGGAGCGATTTTTCGTGAAAACGAAATTACTAGCTCTGCTATTAGCTGTAGCCGTATTTATTATGCCAACAGCTTCATTTGCAGACATCATTGAGGGAGAATCAATTGTTACACTAGGAGAAAACTTATCTGAACAACAGAAACAAGATCTTTTGAAAGAAATGAAAGCACCAAAAGATGCACAAATTATTACTGTATCTAATGCGGAAGAACATAAATTTCTAGAGGGCATCGTTCCAAAAGCGCAAATTGGTACGAGAGCTATTTCCTCTTCTATGATTACATACACAAAACCAGGGTCAGGTCTCATTGTACGCTCAAAAAACATTAATTCGATAACAGATGCAATGTACACAAATGCACTTATTACAGCAGGTGTGAAAGATGCAGAGATTCAAATTACTGCACCATTTAAAGTTTCAGGAACTGCTGCTTTAACAGGTTTAATGAAGGCCTATGAAACAACATCAAACAAAGCCATTCCTGAAGAAGTAAAAAAAGTAGCCAATGAAGAAATGGTACAAACAGCCCAGCTTGGTGATAAAATCGGCGAAGAAAAAGCAGTTCAACTTGTTGCAAAAATTAAAGAAGAAATTGCAAAAGAACAGCCAAAAACAACTGAAGATTTACGTACATTAATTAAAAAAATTGCTGATCAACTCGGTATTACATTAACAGATGAACAGTTGGATAGCCTAGTAGCGTTATTTGATAAAATGAAAAATCTTAATATCGATTGGAACCAAGTTGGTAGCCAATTAGAGAAAGCAAAAGACCATGTGTCTGCCTTCTTAGGATCTGAAGAAGGGCAAAGTTTCCTAGATAAAGTAAAAGATTTCTTCTCTAGTATCATTGATTTCGTTAAATCTTTATTCAAGTAAAAAAGAAGCTCGCCAGTGACGAGCTTCTTTTTTATACAAGTAACGGTAATTTCATAATAGCTTCTTCAACCGAACGGACAACATAATTTGATTTCTCCTTCACATACGGATGAGCATGATGGAGGGTGAAGGAGTGCGGGGTTACTTCAAACATAGAAATATCATTGAAAGAATCTCCAATACATGCAACTTCATTTGCTTCAATTTGTAAATGTTCCATTAATCGCTTCAGAGCGCTTCCTTTACTTACACCTCTTGGCATAATGTCAACATATCGCTTACCCGATATAAAGACTTCCGCTTCGCTATGAAATGTATCTCTCAACTCTTGATCTAATGCTACAATTTTTTCTTCTTCGCCAAAAACAAATAATTTCGCAGGATGTACAGTCTTCCCAAATTCCTCTTCTAACTCTTCGATTTCAGCAATATGCACTCCCATATACTCTTCAAAAGTATGGTGATGTTCATTCTTCCTTTTTGTATATCGCTGCTCATTTGCACAAACAATATCTGCTAGTCCCTTTTTATGTATATATCGATATATTTCCTGGGCAACCCCATCTTCAAAACTCGATTCATGAAATACTTTTCCATCCGGTAGTATCATTGTCGCTCCATTTAAACTAGTTGTGTAATACGGGAACGAAAACCTTTTTACCGCCTCATCAATTCGGTGAGTAAAACGGCCAGAGGCAAAACAAATATTTGTCCCGTTTTCAGCTAGCCAACAAAGCGCTCGTTCATCTTCTTTTTGCATATCATTCATATTGTAAACGAGTGTATCATCTAAATCACTTACAAATAGTTTAATCATGTCCTCTTCCCCTTCCATACACAATATCTACTCTAATTGTACAAAAAAAATGTTTGATTTTTGTTAAAAAAATAATAAATTTTCAATAAAAAATAAGCGGAGCATAATCCCGCTTATTTTTGTCTTCGCACATTTTGAGGTCTTACAATACTTGGACGAACCTTTAAACTAGACATAGTTGGACGAAGTAAAATTTTCGTTAACGCGCCCCAATCAAACGGTAAAAACGGCCATAAATACGGTGTTTGCAAGCTTTTTATAGATGTTAAAAATAGAATCAATATCGTCATTCCAATGACAAATCCCATTTCATGAAATATGCCTGTTAAAATAATGACAAACAATTTTCCTATCTTATTCCCAAGCCCTAGTTCATAACTTGGCGTAGCGTATGCTCCAATCATAGAAACTGCTACGTACAAAATAACTTCTGGTACAAACAAACCTACATCAATTGCAATTTGACCAATTAATATGGCAGAAATTAATCCTGCTGCCGACGACAATGATGTCGGTGTATGAATGGCAGCCATTCTTAAAAATTCGAGTCCGACTTCCGCCATCAAAATTTGTAATAAAATCGGTAAATGCGTCATCTTATTTGGTCCAATGAAAGCAAGACTTTCCGGTAAAAGAGTCGGATCAAAAACAAAAACTAGCCAAAATGGCAGTAAGAATAGCGAAAATATAACACCTAAAAAACGTACCCAACGTAAAAATGTACCTACAGCTGGATTTTGTCTAAACTCTTCTGCATGCTGTAAATGGTGAAAATATGTTGTTGGAGTGATCATAGCACTTGGTGATGTATCAACGAGTACTAACACATGTCCTTCTAACAGATGATTTGCTGCTACATCTGGTCTCTCTGTGTATCGGATAAGCGGGAATGGATTATAACCTTGTTTCACTACAAATT
This sequence comes from Bacillus sp. FSL E2-0195, assembly GCF_038003645.1. Classification (NCBI taxonomy): domain Bacteria; kingdom Bacillati; phylum Bacillota; class Bacilli; order Caryophanales; family Bacillaceae; genus Bacillus; species Bacillus sp. FSL E2-0195. Next base: position 3,975,077 of record NZ_JBBOPN010000001.1, read on the forward strand.
CTTCTACCGTTTTATCCGCCATCGTAATCCCATCTACTTCAATATTATTTAATTCTTGTTTTATAATCTTCACTAAATCCGGATTTGCAACATCTTGTACATATGTAATACAAATATCCGTTTGCGATCTATCCCCTACTCGAATCATTTCATTTCGAAGACGTGGATCGCGTATTCTTCTACGAATTAACGCTGTATTTACAACGATATTTTCAACAAATCCATCCCTTGCACCACGCACTACCTTTTCTGTATCTGGTTCTGTCGGTGTCCGGCCCGGATAACTACGAACATCTATTGCGAACGCTTCAGTTTCACCTTCCACAAATATAACAATGAGTCCTGATAATACTTGGAGCATTACATCATCCATCGTTTTTACTTTACTTACTTGTTGATGAATTAAACGATTCTCTAAAAGCTTTACTGTATCTTCTTCTACATCCCTTATTTCATTTGTATCCACCGCTTCTTCTAAAATAGGGATAATATAATTCGTATCACAAAGTCCATTTACAAATAACACACCAATTTCTTTATTTAAAATTTTAAATTTACGAATACCAACATCGTATGTAACACCAAGTCCAACTGTTTGCTTTAAATAATTTTCATTATCACTTAAAAAAGATGAAATCGGGATATTCACTTTTTTAGGCTTCGTCATAAAAGCCACTCCTTTCCAAAATTAATTGAATCGCCTTTCTAGTAATAGGTGATCCTCTCTCCCATTCATCATTTCCGCACATCTTGCCAATATCACCGACCCCCACTATGACAGGAACATTCAGACCATCTAAACAATAAATCGTATCCCCACTAATCCTGCCAATTTCACCATCTGGGAGTCCAAATTTATCAACGCCATATTCTGTCAAATTCCCATTCCGATCTACACTTACATCTACACGCGCCCATTCCCAATGATGTGTATTAGATGCTACTGCTAAAATACCGAGTACATCAACTTGTTTATGTGTTGCGACATACTTTAACGCCTTTTCACCAGATCCTTCTCCTATAAATCCGCTGTCATCAAACATGACAAATACAGGGTCATATGGCGTTTGCATAATAAGCTCAACAACTTTCTTCCCTGTCAATTTGGTCGGATTACTTTGCGATGCTGAAATACACCTCCCCCCAAATTCCTTTGTTAACAGCTCAATTGTCCGCTTTGCATATTCATCTCCATCTGTGACCAAAACAACCCTTCGTCTCATTTGATTTATCCTTTCGGTTTACATATAAGTGCAACAAAAAATGAAAATAATATCGCTGCTGAAATCCCCGCAGACGTTAAGCTAAACATACCGATTCCAATTCCTAAATATCCATGTTTTTCTGCCGCATGCATTGCCCCGTGCAATAGTGAGTGTCCAAAACTTGTAATAGGGACTGTTGCCCCAGCACCTGCAAATTTTATAAGCTTATCGTACAATCCGAATCCGTCTAAAATAGCTCCGGCGACTACAAAAGTTGCCATTAAATGTGCCGGTGTTAACTTTGCGAAATCTAGCAACACTTGTCCAATTACACAAATAGCTCCTCCTACAAGAAATGCATATATAAAATCCACAATTCACTCTCCTTTAACGCTTTCAAACACAACACCATGCGCAATCGTTGGAATCGTTTCCTTCTGTTGTATCATCATGGGACTTAATAGAGCTCCAGTTGCAACGACAAAAATTCTTTGTAAATTCCCTTTTTGCATTTCACGCAATAAATGGCCGTATGTTACAACAGCTGAACAAGCACAACCACTGCCCCCTGCAAACACTTCTTCTTGATTTGAATTGTAAATCATTAATCCACAATCATTGTATACATTCCCCAAATCATACCCTTCCTCAAGTAAAAGTTGTTTCGCAATTGGTGTCCCAACAGCCGATAAATCACCAGTAACAATAAGATCATAATCAGCTGCACTTCTTCTCAAATCTTCAAAATGTTGTTGAATTGTATGAGCAGCAGCTGGTGCCATCGCTGATCCCATATCTAAAGGATTAGCAATTCCTAAATCTTGCACTTTACCAATTGTTGCTGCTGTTATTTTAATTGCACTCTCCTCATTGCTAATTAATATTGACCCTGCTCCGGTAACAGTTGAGTTTGCTGTCCCTGGCTTTTGTCCTCCGTATTCTGTCGGGGAACGAAATTGTCTTTCAGCCGTCGCATTATGACTACTTACTGTAGCTAAAATACGATTCGCAAATCCACCATCTATAAAAGCTGATCCAATCGCCAAAGTTTCCATTGACGTCGCACAAGCGCTGAACATCCCTAAAAAAGGAATACCATACTCACGAGCAACATAATTTGCTGTCACTGTTTGGTTTAATAAATCTCCCGCTAAAAAGAAATCAATTTGCGATTTTTTTATATTCCCTTTTTGCATCGCTTGTTGAATTGAGTCTGACATTAACCTTCGTTCAGCAAGTTCCCAGTTTTCCTCTCCGCAATGTAAGTCAGAATATGAAATATCAAAATCCTTTCCAAGAGGGCCTTCAGCTTCTTTCGGACCGACAGCAGTACCAGTTGCATTCACGAAGATATCATTTTGAAATACCCACGTTTGTTTTCCTGTCAATCTCATACCCACCCCTCCTTTAAGACATTAAAATTTGAAATGTATATCTTATTAACCCGATAATGTATGCACCGACGACTCCAAATACAATGACACTTCCTGCAAGCTTAAACATGTTAGTAGCGATTCCTAGAACAATCCCTTCACTCCTATGCTCTAGTGCGGCACTCGCCATAGAATTCGCAAATCCAGTAACTGGTACTGCTGATCCCGCTCCAGAAAACTGCCCGATTTTATCATATACACCACACCCTGTTAAAATCGCTGATAGTAAAACAAGAGTTGCAACTGTAGGGTTTCCTGCCTCTTTCTCACTAAAGTGAAAGTAATGTATATAAAATTTCATCAACACTTCTCCTACCGTACAAATGAGTCCACCAACAAGAAATGCCTTCACACAATTTATGAAATAGTTCGGTTTTGGATGGTACTCCTTCACTTTATTTATGTAATCGTCCTTCAATTTTCGCCCTGCCATATATATTGCCTCCTACTTTACGAAATAAATCCAGTGAAACAACGAGCCTATTACTTTCCCAAGTACAAGAGCAACGAGTAAAACAATAATTTTCTCCTCTACCCTTACTCGTTTCGCTAAAATAGGTAAAACGTTTAACACTTCCGTTAACGCCGCAGCGAGCATTCCAATGAATGTGCCACAAAATATCCCTAATATAACAAGCCAATATTGTGACGTTTGAAATGTAATATTTTTCAAACTACACCAAGCCCCTGTTAAAGTACCTGCAATGACCGCCCACTCAAAGTATTGAATATGCTTTCCACTTCTCGTTAATTGAGCTAAACGAGGGATTATACCAAGTACAGCTAAAAACGCGACATATCCGCTACCTACTGCAATTCCTCCAGCTAAGCCAATTAATACAACAAATGCACACTCAATCATCAGCAATCTGTTTCATATTATCCTTGTTTTCATGAACAATTACATATTGATCAAGCGACTGCTGATATTGAAACATCTCAACTTCTAACGGGCTCGGCTCTTCATTAATTCTCTTTTGAAATACATGATTAAAAAATAAGACCATACCTAATCCAAGACCTAATGAATAAGGAATTTGAAATAAAAGTGGTTGCGCCTTAAATTCTCCAGTAATCATGTAATATAACCGTTGGTGTACTTGTTGCATACTTACATCTTCATGGAAATAAATGATCGCAAGGGCCGCTCCAATGAAAAGTAACAACCATACAAGTCCGAAGAAAACCGGATGCACTTTCTTTTTTTCGTATATAATTTCAACAAGAGTTTGTCCAGAACCAAGTAAATTAATTTGTATGTGAGCCGCTTTTTGTTGAATAATCTCAATCACTTTCATAACATCAATTACAACATGTGTTTTATCATGCGCTGTTATTTTGTAGACTATTTCATTTTGTAACAACTCAACTACAAAAGAATCTCCGGCAAGTTGAGCAACATCGCTCAGCTTTACTTCATACGTAGGAGACACTTTTAAGCGATTGCGCATTTTAATATAAATCGTTTGTTCCAATTTTCATTCACCCCTTCACTCTTCCTCGTAGTTGTAGTATGGTTATTGGAATTTTTTCTAATACAATTTTTTCATAAAAAAACATCTGTACCATTTCGGTACAGATGTTTTTAGCTTATGCCTTTTTCTTAAATAAATTTGCAATACTTAATGCAAGTCCTCCCCAAATGACTACCATACCTATAACCATCATCATAATTACTGATCCACTCATCATGAAACACCTCGGTCCTTCCATTCTTTTTCAAGCTGGACAGAGTCTGAATGTATTTGTGCATTCCATTTTTTCAGACCAATAACTAACGCGACTAGAAGGAATGCTGCCGCTATCGACCAACCATACGTTACAACAAAAAAATCGAATAGATAGCTATTCATCTATTCGATCTTTCATCTGTTTTAATATTTTCTTTTCAAGTCTTGAAACTTGTACTTGCGAAATGCCTATTCGCTCCGCTACTTCTGATTGGGTTTGGTCTTTATAATAGCGCAAATACACAATTAGCCTTTCTCGTTCATCCAATTCTCTAATTGCTTCTTTTAAAGCAATTTTATCAAACCATTTCGTTTCCGATTGATCTGCAATTTGATCTAAAATAGTAATTGGATCTCCGTCGTTTTCATACACAGTTTCATGTATCGACGAAGGAGCACGACTCGCTTCTTGCGCCAGAACAACTTCTTCCGGCGTTAGTTCAAGAGCCTGTGCTACCTCATTAATCGTTGGAGCCCTTCCAAATTCTTTCGAAAGCTCGTCTCTCATCTTTCGGACTTTGTTTCCTGTTTCTTTTAAAGATCTACTTACTTTCACTGATCCATCGTCACGTAAAAATCGTTGTATTTCACCGATAATCATTGGAACTGCATATGTTGAAAATTTCACGTCGAAAGATAAATCAAATTTATCTACCGATTTTAAGAGTCCAATACATCCAATTTGAAATAAATCGTCTGGTTCGTATCCTCGATTAAGAAATCGCTGTACAACCGACCATACGAGACGCATATTACTTTGAACGATTGTATCTCTCGCTTGTTGATCTCCATCTTGACTTTTTTGAATTAACGCTTTTAGCTCGTGGTCCTTTAACTGAGGTTTCTTCTTCTCATTTCTGACCTCTATGTCCATTGGCTATTCTCCTTAATTGCATAGAGCGTTACTATTTGATAAGTATTTTGTCAAATGGATTGTTGTCCCGAAAGATTCGTTTGAAATAACTTCTACTTCATCCATAAAATTTTCCATGATAGTAAATCCCATTCCGGAACGCTCTAATTCAGGTTTAGTTGTAAAAAGGGGTTGTCTTGCTTCATCTAAGTTAAAGATACCAATCCCTTCATCTCGAATCGTGAGTTTCACCATCGCTTCTTCCAAAATCACTGAAATATAAACAACACCTTCTGCATTTCCTTCATACCCATGAATAATTGCATTTGTAACCGCTTCTGACACAACTGTTTTAATCTCTGTTAGTTCTTCCATCGTCGGGTCTAATTGCGCAATAAAAGCAGCTACCGTAACACGAGCGAATGATTCATTCTGGCTTAACGCTGAAAATTGAAGGTTCATTTCATTTCTCATCTACGCCACCCCCAACGTCGCGAGCGCATGCGCTTCACTTTCTTCTAAACGAACAATTTTGAATAGACCTGACATTTCAAATAAACGTTTAACGGGCGGTGAAATTGCACAGACAACCATCTCTCCACCTAATCCCTTTACATGTTTATATCGGCCTAATATAACGCCTAAACCAGAACTATCCATAAATGTTAAGTTCTCTAGGCTCAAAATAATATGATGAACACCATGTGTCTCAATCATATCTGTGACTTTCGTTCGCAACTCTTCAGCAGTATGATGATCTAACTCGCCCTCTAGCCTCACACATAAGACGTCACGTTTTACTTCTAAATGCATGGAAAGACTCACACGATTTCCTCCTTATGCTCAAACTTTACTCATTAACATAAGATTTTCGTGATATAAAATCAGAATCCTTCCTACTGACAAAAGAAGAACTATTTCGTCATAAAGTGAAACCTTTCAGCAATTATTTCAGTAAATACGAACAGAAAAACATCAAAATTTCCGCCGCTATTTTGATGTTGAAAACATCCCAAAACTTCTTTTAAATAACTCCCACCAGCTCGCTGCCTCAACATCTTCTTTCGCTACAATTGTTTGTTTTAATAAAACATCTTTATCTCTTTTAATAACAAGTGTGCCAAGTGCATCACCTTTTTTAATCGGTGCCTTCACTTTCTTTTCAGCAATCACTTCTTGTTTAACTTTGTCCATATTTTCGCCCTTCTTCATAAGAAGAGACACATTGTCTGACGCAACTAAATCTACTTTTTCTTCCTTACCTTTTCCTACTTGTACAGTCTTAATTTTCTCACCACGTGTATATAATTTCTTTGTCATGTATTGTCCAAATGCATAATCAAGAAGCTTCGTTACTTGATTGTTCCGCTCTTTTGATGTAGGTGCTCCCATTACAACTGAAATAACACGCATACCATTTTTCTCAGCCGATGCCGTTAAACAATATTTCGCTTCTTTCGTAAAGCCTGTTTTCACTCCATCTACTCCAGGATAAAAACGTACTAGCTTATTCGTATTAACAAGCCAAAACTTCTTATCCGTATTTTCACGTAAATAGTCTTCATATTTACCTGTGTATTTTCGAATAAGTGGATACTTCATCAACTCTTTCGCCATAATAGCCATATCATTCGCTGTAGAATAATGATCTTTCGCTGGAAGACCTGTCGGATTTTGAAAATGTGTATTTTTCAATCCTAGATCTTTCGCTTTTTTGTTCATCATATTTACGAAACCTTCTTCTGAACCAGCGATATGCTCAGCTACTGCAACCGATGCATCATTTCCAGATGCAATTGCAATGCCCTTTAACATTTCATTTACAGTCATCTCTTCCCCAGGTTCTAGAAAAATTTGTGATCCGCCCATTGAAGCTGCGTGTTCACTCGCTCTAACTTTATCGTTTAGTTTTAGTTTTCCTTTTTCAACTTGTTCCATAATTAATAGCATTGTCATAATCTTTGTCATACTAGCAGGTGGTAACTTTTCATTCGGATTTTTATCAAACAAAACTTTACCTGTATCTTGCTCAATTACGATCGCTGATGACGCTTGTTCCGCTAACTTCGGCGTGGTTTCTTCTGTTTTTTCCTGCTTCGTTTTCTCAGATTGTGCGAAACTAACTGAAGTACCAGAAAGCAATAACATGAAACAAACAAGTATTCCAAAAACTCGCTTCATGACTAACCCTCCATTCTATATCAAACTTATTTTTTCCAATTTATACATTTTTAATACCATATTTTTCTATTATTTTCAGTTGACAAATAAATTCCTTGCCTATATTGTATTAAGTGTATTACACGTAGTAGTACACTTAATACTCATCAGGAAGGAGACATTGCTCTTGCATATTCAACTTGATCCAAGAAGCAACACTCCGATATGGGAACAAATTGTTCAAAATATAAAAGAGCTCGTACTAAAAAATATGTTAGCTCCAAGTGATAAACTTCCTTCTGTACGCGAGCTTGCTTCTTTGCTCGTTATAAATCCAAATACAGTAAGTAAAGCTTATCAAGAATTAGAGCGACAAGGGATTATTGAAACATTACGAGGAAAAGGAACATTTGTAGCCCAATCGATTACCCCAACATTAGACGAAAGGAAAATCGCTATGGTTGAAAAGCAATTTCATCAATTATTACTAGAAGCCTCTTATCTTGGGATTACGAAAGATAAAATTCACGATTGGATAGATTCATACTATAAAGAGATTGGAGGAAATACAGATGTTGAAAGTGACAAACTTGAAGAAAACAATTGATAACCAAACGATTTTAGACGATGTTTCTTTCACATTACAAAAAGGTAGTATCGTCGGATTGCTCGGAAGAAACGGTGCGGGGAAAACAACTTTATTACGAACGATGGTCGGCATTTTAGACCCCGATGAAGGAACTGTTACATATGAGAATACAGATGTTCATATGCATCCTGAAATTAAACAAAAAGTTGTATACGTTCCAGACTCTACTAACATACTGAACGGATATACAGTAAAAGAAATCGTAAAGTTTTATAAAGCGGTTTATACAGCATTTGATGAACAATATTTTTATGAAATATTAGAACGTTTTAATTTACCAAACAAACGTATTCGTAGTTACTCAAAAGGAATGAAAGCACTGCTTGCGATCATTTTAGCTTTCGCTGCAAAAGCAGAATATGTCATTTTAGATGAACCGACAAACGGACTTGATCCTATCGTCAAAAGACAGATTCTACAATTTCTCGTTGAAGAAGTAGCAGAAAAAGAAATTACAATTTTCATCTCCACTCACCATTTAGATGAAGTTGAAAAAATTGCCGATACAATCATTATTTTAAAAGGACATACAGTAGATTCTATTACATCACTAGATGATGCAAAATCACGATTTGCCAAAATACAAGTTGCTTATGAACGTTCATTACCTCAAAAACTAGAAAACTTAAGCAATATTAAAATATTAAACCAAACAGGAAAAGTATATACAATCTTAATTGAGGAAAATGTGGCTACAACACTGGAGAAGTTTTATAAAGAGCAACCAATACTCATTGAAGAATTATCAATGTCACTTGAAGATGTCTTCGTTACGACACTTGAGGAGGATGGGTATGTTTCATAAGGCGTTGTGGATGTGGAATTGGAAGCGTGGGAAATATGCTGTACTACTGTTCTTCTTTTATACTCTTTATCTTCTATCTTTCGGATACTATAAAGCAGCTCAGCAACAACTTGCTAATTATTATAAATTACATGAAAAGGGAACGTTCTATTATGATTATGTTTTTTCGTCAAATACAGGTAATAGTTTTTCGATAACTATTCTTATTATTTCTATTGCTTGTCTATTAATAGGATGGGAACGTAGCAACCAGTCTAATGCACTACTTATGACAATGCCATTTAAAAGAAAAGATGTTTTCTTATCTAAATGGGCTTTCGGTTCATTCTGGATTGTGGGGTCTCTTCTTGTAAACTGGATTGTTATGTACTTTATTTATAGAACAACAATTCATTTGGATTATCAATCATTCGAACCATTTCATCGATACTTTCTTTATGCAATTGTTTCATATGTTGCAGTATATACAGCTGCATTATGTATTGGTGCCTTTACTGGAAGCGTTGTTTCACAAATCGTTTTTTGTATTCCTTGGTTACTAATGGGTCTTACATTTATTTCATTACTATACAATTTTACAATAAATCATTTAGATGCTCAGAATAATAGAAATTCTTCCTTATATGAAAGTCTTTCTGAAATAAATAATAAAACAAATATAGTTGCACCAATATATAATTTTTCTATTTATTACGATTATGATCCAAAATCACGTGAAAAAGAAAACGATTCAACCACTTTAAGAGATCCAGCATCTTATAGGTACTATTCGGCTAAATCCATGTTAGTCCCTATTTTCTATACAATATTTTACTTAATACTTGGCACATATTTATACAAACGTTCTCCAAATGAAAATAGTCAAAAGATATTTATTTTCCAAAAACATTTACGAATATGGATATGGGGGACAACCATTTATTTTGCATTACTAGGTGGCTATAAAATAAATCAATTTAATTTCTTACTTAACTATTACATCAGTTTGCTTCTCGCTGGAATCATTACTTATGTTGTACTATCACGTCTAACAAATTATAAAGTTTTTTAAAGGAGGGGGCCTATGTTTCAAAAAGCACTATGGCTAAGAACATATCAACAAAGTAAATATGTTGTGTGGTTGTTTTGGTTCGTTAGCTTCTACAATTTGTCATACAAATACTATATGGCAGCTATTGAACAACAACACTTTCTAACGATGCCAAAAGAAGACAACTATACATATCACTACCAGTTTGGTTTATCACTAATGGATCCTGTTATATTCCAAGGTGTTGCACTTATCATTTTAGCTTGTACGTTAATCGGATGGGAAAGACAAAATAACTCCATTGATTTTCTTTGGTCTCTGCCTTTTAAACGCTCACACTTTTTTATGACGAAATGGTTGTTTGGTATTTGTAACATTGTAGCAGTTGTCAGTATAAACTGGGGTCTATTTGCTATTATGAAAGAGATAACTTTTCATAATAAATATCAAGTATTTTCCCCATTCCATTCTTATTTTATATATATGTTAATTGTATTAATCGCTATTTATACACTTGCATTATGTATTGGAACAATTACAGGGCATATTATCTCGCAGGGACTTCTCACTGCAGCTATATTCATGTTTCCATTGTTACTTCCATCTCTAGTCTCAGGAGTCATCGCTGTTCACTCAAATATAGATTTTCATGAGAACAGTAATAATATGAACCATTTCTTAGAAAACATACGTATTTCTGGTCCAGCAGAAGATTTTCGTATTAGATTTGATTATGATCCACATAGTGCCTATACCGATCCAGATGGAGTGCGTCATAATGAACCAAACTTTACAAAAATCCCTTCAGCAAAATTATTGATTGCACCTATCACATATATCATTATTTTATTACCACTCGGTATATATTTATATGTTCGTTCAGTCAATGAGCTAAATGGAAACTTCCTCCTATATCCGAAGTTACAAAAAATAATTATGAGCATTGGTATTTTCGTTATAGGAATAGTTGGTGGTTTAGTCTTAAGGGGAGACAAATCATTACTTAATTTTTACATTGGATTTTTTGGGGCAAGCATAATTAGCTATTTTCTTCTATCCAAACTATTGAAATGGAAGTTCTCTTGGAACGCTAAATAAACTCATCATTATCACAATTTTGTACTGGAGGGATTACATGTTTCATAAAGCTTTATGGCTCCATCATTACAAGCAAAGTAAGTACATTCTTTTACTCTTTGCTTGTAGTAGTTTTTGGTTTTTACCTATTAGCTACTTTAATGATTTACAGGTTCAACCAAACGAAGCTGGCTATTTCTACTATAGTTTAAATGGGGATACTCTTATCATCCCCTTCATTCCAATTTTCATATTACTCGCCTGTTCATTAATCAGTTGGAAGAGACAAAATCAAACAGACTATCTGTTATTTGCAATGCCATTCACGAGAAAAGAGCTTTTTCTTTCTAAGTGGCTGTTCGGGACAATCGCAATTCTATTCATAATGAGTCTTAATGGCATCTTAATTTATTTCATCCTAAAGATTAATCTTTTTAGCCAATACCAATCTTTCGGGCCAATGGGTACATTATTATGTTATGTTACCATTACATGGATTGCGATTTTTACAATAGCTATTTTTATCGGAACAATTGCTGGCAATGTCATTTCGCATAGTATATTAAGCTTAATTTTCATTATATTACCATCTGGAATAGGCATGTTACTGTTTCATTTTGCTTGGATTCACACAAATGTATCTACAACTGAATTTTTCCTTAAGAAAGCGAATTATGCATCATATATAGAGAATATTGAAGTTTTTGCACCTACTAATAATACTTATATATCTTATACATTTAATCCAGAAGTAAAGGAAGTAGACATTAATAATTTAAAAGAATCCGTTAAGGAGCAGCATCAATTCCAGCCCATCTGGAAGCTTATCACTCCGATTCTATATATTCTCATTCTTTTACCATTAGGAGTATTTTTGTATAATCGGACTCCTAATGAAAATAACGGTAAAATATTATTATTCACTAAACTACATCGACTATTTATACCTTGTGTTACAATATGTTTTGCTCTATTAGGAGGCCGGATAACAGGTGGAAAAAACGATCCGCTATTAAGTTATTACGCTGGGTTCATAATAATAGGACTATTTGGCTATGTAATACTTCACTATTTGATAAATAAAAAATTTTTACTTCATACGAAATAACCTCCTCTCAAAAGGAGGTTATTTTACATTCTCTCTCCTATCCCCATACACCATCTCTTCTTTCATCCCAAACCCATCACCGTTTTGCACAATTTGCTCTGTCGGCGCGACTACACTTTCAGCAATTTTCCATTCGCCGCGCTCTTTCACAAATACTTGCAGAAAATAGTTCATGCCATTTAATTGATACGCATTTTCTTTTTTCACATTATAGTGCACCGCAATGTAGTGCACTTGAATATTTTCTTTCCCTGCTTTTGATACGTATTGCGATAATCTTGGAATGTACATTGATGCTTTCTTAAATGGTAATTGCTTCGCTTTAACGAGCGATGAACTTGTTACATTACGCAAAGTGTCCTGATTACGAACATTATCGCTATGATGAAATAATACTGCGTTTTGCATAGAACGAACCCATAATTTCGAATACAAGACGGTATTATCATTCTCAATGTACTTCACTTCTTTTTGCACCACTTGGATAGGGCTATCAGCGTACATGAATGTATGAAAGCAGAAAAAACTTCCAAGTAAAATGGTAAGTGCAGCAATATATTTCATAATCTTTCCTCCGATCTGTTTAATTAAAGTATCGGAGTTTCAAAATATTTTTATTCAAAAGAAAAAGGATAGGAAAGCTCTCGCTTCCTATCCTCATTTATTATAATACGCGGCCAAATAGTTCTAAAACCATTTCTATCTCTTGGTCGCTCCAACCTTTAAATTTCTCTTTATAATATTCTTTACGCACAGCTTCAAGCTTTTCAGTTACTTCTCGTCCGTTTTCAGTAATTTCTAAGTATACGATACGACGGTCCGAATTTGAACGTTTTCTTTCAACAAACCCTTTTCGCACGAGACGATCTGTTACAGCTGTAATATGACTGGAGGTTACGTTTACTTCACTCGCAATTTGCGAAGCCATCTGTGGACTTTTTAAAAATAACGCACGTAATACAGAGAATTCATTATATGGCATATGCTCTGAAAAACGTGTATTAATATCATTTTGTAATAAACGTATCATCTTTCGAAATGATGCAGATAGATCTAAAATCAGTGTTTCTCTATTTTCGTTCACTAGCCTCGTCCCTTTTTTATCATATTTACACATATTATAATCTATAAATACCTATATTGTATATGCTTTCTTCCCTCAACATTCTCATTTATGTAACTTTTTTCATAAGATTTTCTTTTTTGTTCACACATATACATATAAAAAAGGATGGTGAGCATAAATGCAAAGTGGAATGAATCCGTATTTACATAATATCCGTACGACGAATACTGGTAAAGAAGCTACTATTACTGTACAAGGAGAAGGCATTATAAAGGCAAAACCAAATGTTGTCATATTAACACTGGGCATTCGAACAGATAGTAAAAATGTAAAACAGGCGCAAGAAGAAAATGCAGTGCAATCGAAACAATTGCTTGATGCACTCAAACAGCTAGGTATTGCCGATAAAGATATAGAAACCATTTCTTATACAATTACTCCTCAATACGAATATGTAAATGATAAAGCATTACTACAAGGCTACCGTGTGGAGCATTTGTATGAAATTACCGTTTTAAATGTGCAAAAAGCAGGGGAAGTATATGATATAGCCGTTACAAATGGTGCAAACGTAGCAAAAGGATTACGTTTTCGAATATCTCATCCAAATAAATATTATGAGCAAGCTCTCATTCAAGCTCTGCACCAAGCAGTAGACAAAGCTCGTACAATTGCGAGTACCTACAATTTAAATATTAATCCTGTTCCCCTCTCACTCGTTGAAGAATCTGCCCAATTACCACGGGAGATCTCATCATATGCTACTTTGCATGCGCAAGCAGCTCCGCCCATTCAATCAGGAGAACTAGAAATCATTTCATCTATCCGGGCAATTTTTACGTATTTATAAATAAACTCATTTATAAGTAACCGTTATCATTTTCGTTGTTGTAAAAACATGATGTTCTGATATAATAAAGGACGGTGAGCTCTTACATAAGAGATATCACGGGTGGGAGAGGGATATGAAAAAGAAGGTTTAACATGAAAGGAATACTTGAAAGAACATTTAAATTAGACTTACACCAAACATCACCAAAACAAGAAGTTTTAGCTGGAGTCACGTCATTTTTCACAATTGTTTATATTATGATTGTAAATGCGTCAATCTTATCAGATGCCGGCATTCCTCTTGAGGCAGGAATTTTGGCAACTGTTTTTAGTTCATTTGTCGGATGTCTACTCATGGCATTTTGGGCAAATGCACCTGCTATTCTTGTCCCTGGCATGGGTGTAAATGCATTCTTCACGTACACTGCTGTGCATACGCTCGGTTTAACTTGGCAAGAAGCATTGGCAGCTGTTTTTATCGCCGGTATTATTTTTGCAATTGCTGCTTTTACACCGATTGCTCGCGTGCTTTCGGTATCGATTCCAAAGTCATTAAAGGAAGCGATCACTGTCGGTATCGGGTTGTTTTTAGCTTTCATCGGCTTGCAAAAAGGTGGTTTAGTCGTTTCGCATCCTAATACTGCTGTTGCAATGGGAAAATTAAGTAGTCCTGTCGTTCTTGCCACACTACTTACTCTTATTGTCGCACTTGTACTATTTGCGCGTAACGTACGTGGAAGCTTTTTATGGACGATTGCAATTGGAACTGGTATTGCATGGCTGTTTGGTCTTGTTGATACGAGTCAAATGGGAAATAGTTCGTTTTCATTCGCTAATTATGGCGATGTGTTTGGAGCTATGTCATTTGGGAAACTTTCTTCCTTGCCATTTTGGATTGCAACATTCTCCTTAAGCATGGTGCTTATTTTTGAGAACATGGGACTTTTACATGGTTTATTAGAAGATGATCGTAAATTCCCACGTGCTTACCAAGCAAATGCAATTTCAGCAATGACATGTGGTCTATTTGGCACAAGCCCTACCGTTTCAACAGTAGAGAGTGCCGCAGGTATTACTGCAGGCGGAAAGACAGGTCTGACGTCTATCGTTACAGGGTTGTTATTCTTCGCATCACTGTTTGCGCTTCCGTTTGTCAAAATAATTCCTGACAGTGCCATTGCACCAATCTTAATTATTATTGGCGGGCTGATGATTACAAGCATTCAACAAATTCCTCTGAACGACTTTTCAGAAGGATTTCCAGCGTTTTTAATTATCGTTATGATCCCGCTCACATATAGTATCGCTGATGGCATTGCGTTCGGATTTATTGCTTATCCTATCTTGAAAGTTGCACTTGGAAAGCGTAAAGAAGTCGCACCGTCCATGTATATTATTACATGCTTATTCTTAGCCATGTTCGTATTACACGCTATTGGCTAAGAAAAAAACACCGAGGAAATCCTCGGTGTTTTTTTACTTAAACCAACCTTTTTTATAAAACCAAGCCATCATTCCACCGCCAATTAATGCCATTAAAATTAAGCAAATAAAATAACTATACTTCCCGCCAAGCTCTGGCATATGTGCGAAGTTCATGCCGTATACCCCTGCAATAAATGTTAACGGCATGAAAATAGTTGAGAAAACAGTTAATGTTTTCATAATATTGTTCATATGGTGGGAATTCAACGAAAAGTAACTATCTCGAATATCTGCTGTTAATTCACGGCTCGCTTCAATCATCTCTGTCAGTTTAAGCAAATGATCATGTATATCTTTAAAATAAATTTCATGATCGCTTATACCGTAAAAACGTGTTGAATTTAATATACGATACAATAAATCACGCATCGGAATAATTGTACGCCTTAGCTTAGATAAATCTGCACGAATATCAAATACTTCTTCTAGCACACTTCCTGCTGTCTCACCCGTTAAATTATCATCAATTGCATTTAAATGGTCTTCGATGTAATAAACAGGTGCGAAATAATCATCTACAATTTGGTCAATAATTGTATGTGCTACATGCAAAGGACTCTTCTTAATACGTTTCTTTTCACCGAGCGTTTTCCATACTCTTTCAATCGCATTATTATGAGAGAAATGGAAAGAGACTATATATCGATCACTAATAAATAAATCGATTTCATGCGGTTCTAATCCGTCTTCTCCGAATGCATGAAGAACTAAAAAGTTATATCCATCATAAAAATCTACCTTTGGTCTCTGTACATACTCTACACAATCTTCAATTGCAAGGGGATGGAACTTGAAGTGATCTTGTAAAATATATGTATACTCCTCTTTCGTTGGCTTATATAAATCAAGCCAATACCATATGATGTTCTCTTTTTTCGTTTCTTCTAGCGAAACATCATATAAAACTTCATTTTTTTTCGTTATTGCACAAATTCTAATCATAATTTCACCCATTACTATTATAAACAAAAAATAGTAAAAAAAGCCAAGGAGAAATCTCCTCAGCTTTTTTTATCCCGCTATTTGCGGGCAGTAAGACCCCTACCTCAAAATTCAGCGAAAGCAAAGAAGTTAGGTCTGGGTCGGGCTGCCCGTAAATGCCCGATTGGTGAAGGCTAATAATCAGTGGGGATAAAGCCCCCACTGATTAAAGTTTCACTTTATTACTTCGTTACAATACCGTGTACTAAAGTTGGTGCATCTACGTGATCTTTAGCGATTTTCATGTTCTCATAAATTTTCGCTTTTACGTCTTCAACATTTTCGCGGTTTGCGTAAATTGTAACAAGAGAGTCACCTTTTTTCACGCTATCGCCTACTTTTTTGCGAAGCATTAGACCAACTGCTAAATCAATTTCAGACTCTTTCGTTGCACGCCCTGCTCCTAAAAGCATTGCTGCTGTTCCGATTTCATCTGCAACGATTTCCGATACGTAACCGTCTTCTTTCGCTTCCACTTCAATTTTAAATTGTGCTTGTGGCAATTTAGAAGGATCATCAACAACAGATGCATCGCCGCCTTGCGCCGATAAGAACGTTTTAAATGATTCTAGCGCTTTACCATTGTTCATTACTTCAATTAACTTTTCACGTGCATCTTCTAAAGATGAAGCTTGTCCAGCAAGGTACACCATCTGACTTCCAAGTGTTAAACATAACTCTTCTAAATCTTTCGGTCCCTTACCTTGTAATGTATCAATTGCTTCTTGTACTTCTAATGCATTACCAATTGCTTCACCAAGCGGCTGACTCATATCAGAAATAACCGCCATCGTATTACGACCAACGTTATTACCGATGCGTACCATTGCTTCTGCTAAACGCTTTGCATCTTCATCCGTTTTCATAAACGCGCCTGCTCCAGTTTTTACATCAAGAACAATTGCATCTGCACCAGCAGCAATTTTCTTACTCATAATTGAGCTAGCGATAAGAGGAATTGAATTTACTGTTGCAGTTACATCACGAAGCGCATATAACTTTTTATCAGCAGGTGTTAAGTTTCCACTTTGACCAATAACAGCGATTTTATTTTCATTTACAAGACGCATGAATTCATCATTTTCAATTTCCACATGGAATCCTGGTACTGCTTCTAATTTATCAATTGTACCACCCGTATGTCCTAGACCTCGTCCAGACATTTTCGCAACTGGTACACCTAAAGCAGCTACTAATGGACCTAATACAAGTGTCGTTGTATCACCAACTCCACCCGTTGAATGCTTATCTACTTTTACCCCTTCAATGGCTGATAAGTCAATTGTATCACCGCTATTTACCATTGCCATCGTTAAATCTGCACGTTCTTGATCATTCATATCTTGGAAGAAAATTGTCATTGCAAGTGAACTCATTTGATAATCTGGAATACTACCATTTGTATATCCTTCAACGATAAAGTTAATTTCTTCTGTCGTTAATGCATGTCCATCACGTTTTTTTGCAATTAGGTCCACCATTCTCATTGTGAAGTCACCCCTTCATTTGTTTTACAATTGCTTTTACTAATGCTAAGAAATTAGCTTTAACACGTTCTGTCGTTTCAATTACTTCATCGTGATGAAGTGGTTGATCTAAAATACCAGCTGCCATATTTGAAATACAAGAAATACCTAGTACTTTCATACCTGCATGACGAGCTACAATTACTTCCGGTACTGTTGACATACCAACTGCATCTCCGCCAAGTGTACGAAGCATACGAATTTCAGCAGGTGTTTCATATACAGGACCTGTCATTCCAACATATACACCTTCTTGTACTTTAATATTTAAATCTGCTGCAACTTGTTTCGCCATTTCGCGAAGTTCTGGCGTATATGATGTAGACATATCAGGGAAACGTACACCCATTTCAGAATCATTTGGTCCGATTAATGGGTTCGTACCCATGAAGTTAATATGGTCTGAAATTAACATAAGATCGCCTGGTTCAAATGATGTATTTACACCACCAGCTGCGTTCGTTACAACAACTGTTTCTACACCTAGTTCTTTCATAACACGAACTGGGAATGTTACTTTTTGCATATCGTATCCTTCGTAGAAATGGAAACGTCCTTGCATTGCTACTACTGTTACACCTTGAAGTGTACCGAATACAAGTTGACCTGCATGTCCTTCTACAGTTGAAACTGGGAATTCAGGGATTTCACTGTATGGTACTGTTACTGCGTTCTCGATTTCATCTGCTAATACACCTAGTCCAGATCCAAGGATTAGTCCTACTTGTGGTGTCTCTTGAAATTTCTCTTTTAAGTATGAAGCTGATTTTGTAATTAGTTCACGATTCATCTGTTTATCCCCCTATTTCTTTAGCTCGTTTAAGAAGCTTGTTCCATGTTCTGGCATTTTAACATTAAAGTTTTCTGCTACAGTTGCACCAATATCAGCAAATGTTTGACGAAGTGATAACTCTTGTCCGCCTTCTTTCATGCTTGGGCTATATGCTAATAACGGTACATATTCACGTGTATGATCAGTACCAGGATGTACTGGATCATTACCATGGTCTGCTGTAATTAATAATAGATCATCTTCTTTTAGTTTTTCGAATACTTCTGGAAGACGTGCGTCATATTCTTGCAATGCTTCTCCGTACCCTTGTGGGTCACGACGATGACCAAATAAGGCATCAAAGTCAACTAAGTTTAAGAAGCTAATACCTGTAAAGTCCATATTTAATGTATCTACAAGCTTGTCCATTCCATCCATATTTGATTTCGTACGAAGTGATTCAGTTACACCTTCTCCATCATAAATGTCAGCAATTTTACCAATAGCAATTACATCATAATCGCTATCTTTAAGTTCATTCATTACTGTGCGACCAAATGGTTTTAACGCATAGTCATGACGATTTGGTGTACGTGTGAAGTTTCCTGGCTCTCCAACAAACGGACGAGCAATAACACGCCCTACCATGTACTTCTCATCTAATGTTAATTCACGTGCGATTTTACAAATTTTATATAGCTCTTCAAGTGGTACTACTTCTTCATGAGCTGCGATCTGTAATACACTATCAGCAGAAGTGTAAACAATTAAAGAACCTGTTTCCATTTGTTCTTGACCAAGCTCAACAAGTACCTCTGTTCCAGAGGCTGGTTTATTACCGATAATTTTACGACCTGTCTTTTCTTCTAATTCATCAAGTAATTCTTTCGGGAATCCTTCAGGAAACACTTGGAATGGTGTATCAATGTAAAGGCCCATGATTTCCCAGTGACCTGTCATTGTATCTTTACCTGTAGATTTCTCTTGCATTTTTGTATAATATCCAAGCGGTTTCTCTACTTTAGAGATTCCTTTCATTTCACGAATATTACCAAGGCCTAATTTCACCATGTTTGGCATGTGTAATCCATTCATATGTTCAGCGATATGACCAATTGTATCAGAACCTAAATCACCAAACTGCTCAGCATCTGGTGCTTCACCGATTCCCACAGAGTCCATTACGACTAGGAAAATACGTTTATATTTATTCATAACTGCAACCTCCTATATGTTCAGTTCTACTTCTTGTAGTATGTTCAAAACGCTATAAAGTGAAACTGTTATCAATGGGAATTATCTTTCGTCCTCATTATCAAACAGTACTGCTTTAAACCAGTCTCTAACTTTTTCGTTTTACTTTCAAACGAATCAAAAAAATTTCTAGTTTTTTCTAAGTCAGATGTCAGACATCTGATATTGATATCATACCATGTTTACGCTTTCTTTTTAATACATTTTCGTAGAATTTCTCATTTTCTTTACCCTTCTATTGTAATCCATTCTGCAAAGAAGTGCTAATCATTTTATAACATATTTCCTAATATAAAAATAAAAAGCAGCTCTAAAGAGCTACTTTTTATTTTACTTCTACTGTTTCTTCTTTATGTTCATGTAGTTCACCTTTTCTTACATGAACTTTCACTTTATAAGCACCATTCTCTTTGAAAGTATGTTTACTTTCATACTCCCCTTTATTCCCTTCTTTCGCCGGAATAAATTCGTGTTTTTCAACGCCGTCTTTCCAAATCTCAAGTTGTACTTCAGCACCAGTTAACGCTTCTTCTTTTTGTTTTAAATGGACTTTCATTGTTGATTCAGCATTTGCTTTTATGTCACCGGCCATAAGATGAATCATTGTGTCACTTTTATGATCACCGTGTCCTGCATTATGATCACCACTTTCTTTTTTCGCATCTTCTACTTTCGCATTCCCTACAGCAACTTTGTGTTCTGGCATAACGTGTATATCACGTGCATTTGTATGAGGAATAATATGATATACTCCATCAGTTTCAAATGTTTTCTCTACTGCATAAACACCTTTTCCTTTATGCTTACCATCTAACATCTCGTGTTTCTCGTCGCCATCTTTCCAAATCTCAAACTTTACGTCATCAGCATCCGTTACTCTTTCTTTTCCTTGTGTAACAAGTGCTTGTACTTCTGTTTTTTCACCAGGTTTAATTTCTTTCGGATTCGTTTGAACCGCTACGTCTATACCTTCAAGTTTCTGTCCTTTTTTCGGTTCTTCTTTGTTTGTATTACAGCCAGCCAATGCTAGCATCGCGATAAATAATGTAATAATAAGTTTTTTCATCTTCATTTCCTCCTTCATACTTTCCTTAGTATAGAGGAAATACATTGTAATATTCTAGTCTTCTGCTGAAAACAATGTACGAAATGTTTGTGAAGTTTCTGTGAAATGGTTCACTCTTCTTAATCTATGAAAAAAGAGCATAGTGACTATGCTCTCGGGTGAAACTGTTTATATACATCTTTTAATCTAGTTTTTGAAACGTGCGTATAAATTTGTGTCGTCGAAATATCTGCATGTCCAAGCATTTCCTGTACAGCACGCAAATCTGCCCCATTTTCTAATAGATGCGTAGCAAAAGAGTGACGCAACGTATGCGGTGTAAGCTCTTTTGCAATATTCGCTTCTTTCGCTAGCCGTTTTAAAATTTTCCAAAATCCCTGTCTCGATAATCGATTACCATGATGGTTTAAAAAGAGCGCATCTACTGCTTTTTTACCCATCAATTCTCTTCTTCCTTTTTCAATATACTTTTGAATCGCTTCTGTCGCTAAGCTTCCTAGTGGAATAATTCTTTCTTTGTTCCCTTTCCCGATACAGCGAACAAATCCCATCGTTAAGTGCACATCTTCTAAATTTAATGCAATTAATTCTGAAACACGAAGTCCTGTTGCATACAACAACTCTAACATTGCCTTATCACGAATCCCAAAAGCACTTGCCGTTTTCGGTGTTTGAAGTAATGCTTCCACTTCGTCGATTGATAATACTTTTGGTAATTTCCGTTCCCCTTGTGGCGTTTCAATATGTACCGATGGGTCATGCTCCACTGCTCGTTCACGAAGTAAAAATTGATGAAACGAACGAATCGATGCAATATGACGCGCCAATGTTTTTGAAGATTTCCCGTTTTCTTTTAAATGCTGCAAAAAGTTAACAATATGCAAGCGTGTCACTTCATGAAACGTCTTCGTTTGTTCTACATTTTGCAAATACTTCACATAGCTTTTTAAATCGCGTTCATAAGATACAACTGTATTTTTCGCTAAACCTTTTTCAACAATCATATAATGAATAAAATCTTTTAATTGATCTTCCAATCTACACTACTCCCCATTTTCATAGAAAAACATCATTCTATTTACGAAAGCATCCTTTTCCGGCTCCTCATTCCCTGATACTTTTTCTACAGTCTCTTCTTTTGGCTTTTCATAACGATGGTAACTTTCATATTCTTCATTTATCCATAGTATAGCGAAATAAAACAAAATCGTACAACTTGTAAATAATAAAAATACTTTCATCCCATCAAAAGTTAATTTTAAAGCTCGGCGCATTGTAAATTCCTCCAAAATATAAGTTATTACAACATATGCCAAGCTTTCACCAATTTATACCTTATTCAAATAAAAAACCTCTTCCTAGTTAAATAGGAAAAGGTTATTTTTCATCCGTTTCATTTTCTTGACAATTTTTACAAATCCCATGGAATGTTAAACGATGATCTTTCACCTTAAAGCTCCAGTCTCGTTCCACTTTATTCTCCACTTCACCAAGTAAATCTTCTTGTATTTCTTGTACAGCACCGCATTGTGTACAGATTAAATGATGATGGAAACGCTGTGCACCTTCTTGGCGTAAGTCATAACGCGAAACACCGTCTCCAAAGTTAATTTTATCGACAACTTTCAACTCAGACAATAACTCTAAAGTTCGATAAACGGTTGCTAATCCGATCTCTGGCGACTTTTCTTTTACAAGGAGGTATACATCTTCTGCGCTTAAATGATCTTCTTCATTTTCTAGCAGCACACGAACTGTTGCTTCACGTTGTGGTGTCAATTTATAGCTCGCTGCATGTAATTGCTTCTTAATTCGTTCAATTCTTTCTTCCATTCGGTACTACTCCCTCCTCGCCACTCTTACACCATTATATCAGAAGAAGGGCTCCTGTCAAAAGAAAAACAATAAAAACAAATTGATAATTATTCTCAAAAAGTATTTATTGTTTGTTAATAGCCTCCACAACTTCTTTCATTAAAACTGGTGATGCATACACTTCGACACTGGAAGCAATAGCTAATACCGCTCCAATCACGAGAAAAAAGCATGTATAGCGAATTAATAACGGTAATAGTGGCTCAGTTATTTTCCGAATAAATTGATGCCTAATCATGCGTAAGGAAAAGCTTGCAGCAATTGTTGTCATTACGAGAAATACAGGAATTATAATTAAATTTTGTGGCAATACAGATACAAATGCTAATAATAGTCCATTCCATCCGTGCTGACTTACTAAAAAACCTACTGTAAATCCAACAACTACCCCTTTTAAAAATAGTAAGATAAAAATGAGCGGCAACCCAATAATTGAAATCCCCAAAATCCAAATAAAACCGATATATTTTAATTGCGAAAAGTAACTTTCTCGAAACATTTCGCCTGCGACAGCAAATTCTCCTTTAGAAACTTGTCCAAAAAAACGCTGTAAATAAAATGATAAATCTTGCTTTTGGTTTATTTGTAAACTATTCACAAGAATCGCTCCAAATATTACTCCCATCAGTAATAAAACCGCATTAAATATATATAGTGAAGAATTTTCCTGTATGTGAGACATTAAACGGTCTTGCCACGTTTTTCGCCACATTTTCCTTCCCTCCGTTCACACTCTTACTAAAAATGTATGAAAGAAAGAAAAAAAGTATGACGAATTAGCATTGAAATTCCGCTCTACTTTGCTAAACTAAAAAGTAGAGAATAGGAGGGATTTCTCTTGAAACCATTATTATTAGATTTTCCAACATTATTTCAAACTGAGCGCTTGCAAGTACGTAAGCCGTTTCCAGGTGATGGCACAGAAGTATATGAAGCAATCCAAGCTTCGCTAGAAGACTTATTACCATGGATGCCAATTACAGCTGAAACAGAAGAACGTGCTGAAGAAATTGTTCGCGAAGCTCACGGACAGTTTTTACTTCGTGAAACACTTGATTTCCACTTATACGATAAAGTATCTGGTACATTCATCGGAGCTATTACGCTCAAGCCTGAAAACTGGGATATTCCAAAGTTTTCACTTCACTTTTGGCTACATAGCGCTTATACAAAGCATGGCTATATGACAGAAGCCATTAAAGGTGCGATTCAATTTGCATTTGATAAACTAGGTGCTAGAAGAATTGAAATTCGTACTGATGCAACAAATATAAATGCATGTAACTTAGCAGAACGTCTAGAATTTATTTTAGAAGGTACAATGGAAAATGATTTCCTAGCACCCGATGGCAGCTTACGCGATGCACGTGTATATGCAAAAATCAACTAAAAACACTCGCCTTAGGCGAGTGTTTATTTTTGTAATTGTAAATATTGTACTGCAAACATCGTTTTAGCATCATGTATGCGAAGGTCTTTCATAAGATCAATCGCTTCTTCTAATGACACTTCCATTAATTCCACAAATTCATCTTCATCTAAAGCTGCTTTATTTTCTTTTTGTTTTAATCCTGTCGCTTTATATACATATAAAATCTCATCTGCAAAACCAGGTGATGTATAGAAAGATGTAATAAGCTCCATATTTTCACATACATATCCTGTTTCTTCTTCTAATTCACGAACTGCTGTTACCTCTGGCTTTTCCCCAGGTTCTAACTTCCCAGCAGGAATTTCCACAATTGCCTTTTCGAGAGCTTTACGATACTGCTCAACGAGTACAATTTTCCCCTCATCAGTAATAGCAATAATAGCAACTGCCCCAGGGTGATTTACGATTTCACGTTTACTCATTTCTCCATTTGGTAATACTACATCATCAACACGAACTTTTATAACTCTACCATCAAAAATCGGTTCAGTTTTTACTGTTCTTTCTGCAAGATTACTCATACTACTTCATCTCCCTGTTCTATTTCCTAATCGTTCTTCATACATTTTACCACATTGAAAGGAGCGTGATAGAAATGAAAGTTTACATTTTACCAAATCGCGTCACTTTAGTCGGCAAAGCATGGCAAATTCGTCATAAGCTAAAACAATATGGAAAAGAGTATACAACTGTACAAGAGTGGATTACAGCAAATAAAGTGAAACTTTAATCAGAGGGGGGCATCCCCTCTGATTATTAGTTGAACCAATCGGGCTTTTACGGGCAGTTAATGCGGGGCAAAAAGTAAACGTTTGTCAACCTCCTTCCCCTTTCGTACAATAAAGGTAAGGAGGTTGACCTATGAAAAAACGTCAATTAGGAAACTCAGATTTATATGTTACGGAAATTGGATTTGGCTGTATGTCTCTCGGTGCATCTGAGGCTGAAGCTATGCGTATTATCGATGAGGCAATCGATTTAGGAATTAATTTTTTTGATACAGCGGACTTATACGATTATGGATTAAATGAAGAATTTGTTGGAAAAGCTCTGAAAGGAAAACGTGACCAAATTGTTCTTACAACAAAGGTTGGAAATCGATGGACAGAAGAAAAAAACGGTTGGTCTTGGGATCCTTCTAAAGCTTATATAAAGGCCGAAGTAAAAGAGAGTTTACGTAGACTTCAAACAGATTATATTGATTTATATCAACTGCATGGCGGGACGATTGAAGATCCTATAGATGAAACAGTTGAAGCCTTTGAAGAATTAAAAAAAGAAGGGATTATTCGTCATTATGGTATCTCTTCTATACGTCCAAATGTCATTCGTGAGTATGCAAAACGATCAAATATCGTTAGCATATTAATGGAATACAGCCTTTTAAATCGTCGCCCTGAAGAATGGTTCCCGCTTCTTAATGAACAGCAAATTAGCGTTATTGCTCGCGGACCACTTGCAAAAGGGATTTTAACTAACAATAATGCAAGAAAGATAGAAAGAGTAAAAGAAAAAGATTACCTCTCTTATTCTTACGATGAGTTATATTCGACACTCGCGAGTGTAAAAGAAATAATCGGAGAAAGCTCTTTAACAGGAACGGCTATTCAATATTGCTTACATAACGAAACTGTTGCAGCTGTTATACCTGGTGCAAGCTCTATTCAACAATTGCAAGAAAATATACAAGCTAGCCAACAGTTATCTTTAACAAAAGAAGAATATGTACAACTTCAAAAGATTGTTAAGTATGATTCATATGCTTTGCATCGCTAAAATATTGATACCGATAAAAGCAAAAGACTGCCCCCAACACTAGGCGGCAGTCTTTTTTTATAACGTATCATATTTATCAGGATTCGTTCCTACATGTAAATTACGATTTAACGTATTAATTTGATCCATCTCTTCTTCAGTTAATGAGAAATCAAAAATAGTAAAGTTCTCTTTAATACGAGATGGCGTAACAGATTTAGGAATAGTCACAATCCCACTTTGAATATCCCACCTTAATATAACTTGTGCAGGTGACTTTTCATATTTTTTAGAAATAGCCTGAATAATTGGATGCTGGAATACTTCGCCGCCTCTCATTAAAGGACTCCACGCTTCCATTTGAATATGCTCACCTTGACAGAAATCACGCAATTCAAATTGCGCTAACATCGGATGAAGTTCCACTTGGTTGACCATCGGCTTCACTTTACAATTTGGTAATAACAGTTCTAAATGATGTTTATGAAAATTAGAAACACCAATCGCGCGCACTTTACCTTCTTCATACAATTTTTCTAGCGCTCGGTACGTATCGACATACTTCCCTCTTATTGGCCAATGTATTAAATATAAATCTACATAGTCCATTTGTAATTTCTTTAAGCTTTTTTCAAACGCCTCAAGTGTTTCCTCGTATCCTTGATCGTCGTTCCAAACTTTTGTTGTAATAAATATGTCTTCTCTCGGAATCCCTGATTCACGAACCGCTTCTCCGACACCGCTTTCATTTTCATATACAGTTGCTGTATCAATCGAACGGTATCCAAATTCTAATGCTGTTTTTACTGCTTGTTTAACCTCGTTGCCTTCTTTCGCTTTATAAACGCCTAGACCAATCATCGGCATTTTCACACCATTATGAAGTGTAGTTGTTGGAATATGCACACTCGTTCTCCCTTTCATTGTTACATTTTTATAAACCACCACTTTATTTCAACAAGATTCATCCAAAAAGTCAAAACATACGTACAGTTTACATAATACTTTTATACACATTTTAAAAAATAACGTGAACTCAGTCATTCACGTTATTTCCTTTCCATTCTTTCGCTTTTTCATCAACATTACGTACAAACTCATTTTTTCCTTCCGTATACATCGTGCCATCATATGTATATTTTTCCGCTAGTTCTTTCTTTAAATTTGCATATGCCTCTGCTTCTTCGCAATGAGCCATCATGTAATCACGAAACGATAAATGCCTTACTATCTCAGGATTCCCTTTTTCAAATACGTGCAAATGATACGAGCGTTTTTCCTCAGTCCCATGAATAAAATAACGACGTCTTGAAATACCATTTTCCCCTTTTACGATGTAACCAAGCTCTTTAAAACGTTCATTCCAATGATCTACTCTGTCGATACTCTCTACTTCCATAATCATATCTATAATAGGTTTAGCTGCCAGTCCTGGCACTGACGTACTTCCAATATGATGGACTTTCACCATTTCTGGCATCGCCGATTTTAATCTTTCGGCTTCCATTTGGAATTTCTCACTCCAATGATTTTCATACGGAACGACTACAATTTCCCTCATTCTAACTCCCCTTTTCTTACAAACTCGTCAAAAAAATGATCAGCGGCATTTCACTGATCATCTTTTTATTATTTAAAGTCTTTCCAAGTAAGGCTACTTTCACTTAACAGTTCTTCAAATGATTTATTCTTTTCACGTTCTTTTTGTTCCTTACGCTTTCTTTCTTGTTCTGCTGCCTCTTTTTTCTCTTCTCTCACTTGCAACTCTTTTTTCTTATTCTTTAATTGTTGCATTAACGAATCGTTCAATTGATCACCTAGTGTAAGTGATTCTTTCTCTGGTTGATTCATTTGAGAGTGTCTTTGTGTTTGTCTTTGCTTCTTTTTCTTCATACTACTCACCTTTTACTTTTTTCTCCATTATAGAGGATACACGGCGAAATCGACAATAAAAAAGGTTCATTACTCTCACATTCTCTATTATTCATTTTTTGTAAATATGTTAATTTTTCGAAAAAACTAAATTTAACTATAGATATAATCCTATTAATCTATTAAAATTATGTCGTATGATGTCAGATTATAAAAAAAAGGAGAAATTAATTATGTGGAAAAAAATTATTCCTGCTGTTGCTGTTTTAAGTACTATTACTTTTTCAAGCGTATTCGCCGCTCCTCCATCTCAGACTCCTGCCGAACAAAACCGATACATAGACGTACAAATGCTTGGTATTAATGATTTACATGGTCAACTAGATACTGTAAAAAAAGTTAACAATAAAGAAGCTGGTGGCGCTGATTATTTAGCTACTTATTTAAAAGAACGCAAAAAACAAAACCCTAATACACTTCTCGTACATGCCGGTGATATTGTCGGAGCCAGCCCACCAGTTTCCGCATTATTACAAGACGAACCAACAATTGAATTTTTAAATGACTTAAAGTTTGATGTTGGTACAATCGGAAACCATGAATTTGATGAAGGTATCGATGAAATGAAACGCCTCATTTACGGTGGATATCACGAAAAAACAGGGAATTTCAAAGGAGCAAACTTCCCTTATGTCGCTGCAAACTTCTATAATAAATCAACTGGCCGCTTATTTTTACCACCATTCACTGTAAAAATGGTTGACGGAGTTCCTGTAGGGTTCATTGGAGTTGTTACAACGGATACACCGAATGTCGTTATGCCTACTATGCTTAAAAATGTAGAAATCACTGATGAAGTAGAGGCTATTAATAAATCCACACAACAATTAAAGCGTCTCGGCGTTAAATCTATCGTAGTCCTTGCACATGTCGGCGGAACAACTGATGAGTCTGGTGTAACAAATGGAGACCTCACTCGAATTGCAAATGAAACAGATCCCGAAGTTGATGTTATTTTCGGCGGACATAGTCATACGTACGTAAATGGTACTGTAAATAATAAACTTATCGTGCAAGCGAACTCTTACGGGATGGCTTTCTCTGATGTAGATGTAACGATTGATAGAAAAACAAAAGATATTATGAAGAAAAAAGCTGAAGTTATTACAACGTACCATGAAGGTGTAGAGCCTGATAAACAAGTAAAACAAAAGTTAGATCAATATAAAGAAAAAATCGCACCTCTTGTAAATGAAGTAGTCGGAAAATCTACAGCACCTATCGACCGTAAACAAAACGATGCTGGTGAATCTACACTTGGAAATTTAGTTGCGGATGCCCAGCGCCAAACTATGCAAACACAAATCGCTCTTATGAATCCTGGTGGAATTCGTAATGATCTAGACGCTGGAGATATTACATGGGGCGAATTATACGGCATTCAGCCTTTCGGAAACCAATTAATTAAAGTAGATCTAACAGGTCAAGATATTCGTGATATATTAAATCAACAATGGCAAAAAGGAGCAACGAGAATGCTTCAAATTTCAGGTATTCAATACACTTGGGATGCAAACAAACCAAATAACGAAAAGGTTACGAATATCCGTTTAACAAATGGTGAAGAATTAGTTCCCTCTAAAACGTATAGCGTAGTTGCAAATGCTTTCCTAGCTTCTGGCGGCGATGGATTCGTATCCTTTAAAAATGGAAAAAATGCTGAAACTGGTCCAAACGATTTTGAAGCATTAGTCGATTATGTAAAACAAGTGAAAGAACCAATTCAGCCGATTATTGATGGACGTATTCAAAAAAACAATTAAATACTATTCAAACTAGTGCGTGACACTCGAAAGAAGAAGCTCCTTTTATATGCAAGGAGCTTCTTCTTTTAGAGTCATACGTATTGTCATTTTTCTAGTGCAGTAAAGGATACGCACATAGCCCCTTGTTTCTTCGTAGTATATAGAAAACTATAATGGGGAAATTTGTATGTATTTCTATCAAACAATGACGATACATTGTATCGACAAACACATTCGTAGTATTGAGAAAGCAATTAATGGAGAATATAGCGCCATTCATTTTTATGCTAGATTAGCTACTTTAGCTCCAGACATAAATGAACGAACTCAAATCCTTGAAATTCGGCAAGATGAGCAACGAACAGTTGATTTTTACTTAGAAATTGCTGACGAAACGACAAATCAACAAGTGAAAGAAACATTTCGGCGCGCAGCAGCTGATGAACAAAATCATGCCGTTTGGTTCCTATATTACTTTTCGAAACAAAACAAAAAATGAAATAAAAGAAAGGATACACGCTCTTATATGGAACATAGTATCCTTTCTTTTATTTCTCTGGATACGTTTCATGATTAACATCATACCGTTGCAAAAATTCCTGTAGTGCTTCTTCTACAATTTTAGACTTTTGAATCCCTTTTGATTCCGATATAACATCTAGTCTTGCTAATACTTCTATATTAATCGAAAAGGTTCGTTTCTTTTTCTCTGTGCTCTTACTTATAATTTGAACACTTACTTCTTCTCTTTTTCTTAGCAATTCATAAATGCTTTGTAATTGTTCATAAATTAGTAATTGATAGTCTGTTTTTGCATATTGAAGGGCAGTAGCTTCTTGGATTTGCAAATGACGTGGCTCTTCGCCATCACCTATAAAGATACGTTTTTTCTGCTCTCCATCATATTCATATCCAATCACCCTTAATTTCTTTGATAATGTATATGGGCTCATTTCAAGCCGTTTCGCTATAATAGCGATTGATTCGCGTCTATTTAAAGAATCAATAATTTCTCCAATCGTCACATTCTCCCTCCTCTCTTAATCGCCTAAACTTGAAATCAAACCAGTATGTTATGATACAATGATTTTCTAGTAGTATATGCAAAAGAAAGAGCCTGTGCGATTCATACCATTTAAGAAAAGGAGGTCTACATATGCTTTTTCGTAGCCATACCCCTCAGTTTTACAACGAAAAAAAGCAACTAATCCCTAACAGTATCGCTACGATAGAAAGCGTTATGATTAATGACCGGAAACAATCTCTCCTTATACGCGGTCAAAACGTGGAACAGCCTATTTTATTATGCTGTCACGGCGGCCCTGGTATGGCACAAATCGGCTTTATTCGCCATTTTCAAAAAGAGTTAGAAAAGCACTTTATCGTTATTAATTGGGATCAGCGAGGGGCAGGTAAATCCTTTTTATGGCGGGACATCCAAACAAATCTTACGATTGATCAATTTTTTTCAGATGCAAAAAAGGTTATTCAATATCTTCTCAAACGCTTTAATAAGCAAAAACTATTTCTCGCAGGTCATTCTTGGGGAAGTATTATCGGACTACAAATCGCTAATCAATGTCCCGAATATATAGAAGCATACATCGGCATCGGTCAAATCGTACATATGAAGCAAAATGAAGAATTACTATATCAACATTTAATTAGCTCTGCCAAAAAACATGACCATAAAAAGGCATTAGCTTCTCTTTTAAAATTAGGGAAACCACCCTTTTTAGATACGAGACGCCTCATTATTCAAAGAAAGTGGCTTGGTACATTCGGAGGAGCAATCCAAAATGGATCTTCCTTTTCTTTCATACGAAAAGGCTTCTTTTCTCCTGAATATACGCTATTAGATTGGTTCAAATTTCTCGCAGGAAATTTAAAATCCGGAGTTTTATGGGAAGAGATGCTGACAATCGATTTCTTTTCATCTATTTCAAGTTTATCTATTCCTGTTTATTTTTGTTCTGGTCGCTATGATTATCAAACTCCTTATGCACTCGTTCAACAATATTGCGATATCATTCAAGCTCCTATTAAAAAGATGATTTGGTTTCCAAACTCGGCACATTCTCCAGATTTAGAAGAGCCTGAGTTATTCGCTAAATCTTTACAATCAATTAAACAAGAACTATCTTTTCAACATTAATAACAAAAGGCGCTTTTACATTTCATAGAAAACATTTTATAATGATATGTCGCAAGTATATGTCACTACAAACACTTGCTTGCCTTAACAGAATAAAAATTAGGGAGATTACATTTATTATGAACGCTGTACTCATCGCAGTAGCAGTCATGCTACTGCTTAGTTTGTTACGTGTCCAAGTCATTGTCGCCATTATCGTTGGAGCTTTAACAGGCGGACTTATCGGCGGACTCGGTATTTCAGAAACAATTAGTACTTTTACAGCCGGTCTTGGGAACAGTGCTCCTATCGCATTAAGCTACGCAATGCTCGGTGGATTTGCTATTTCCCTTTCAAAAACAGGACTTCCTGATGCAATGATCCAATCAGCTTTAAAATGGATCGGCAACGAACAAGACACGAAAAAACAAGTCTATTCTAAAATACTTATATTATTTATCATTTTAACAATGGCTTGTTTCTCACAAAATATTATCCCTGTTCATATCGCCTTCATCCCAATCTTAATTCCAGCACTTTTAAAAGTATTAAATGAGCTGAGGGTGGATCGTAGGCTTGTAACATGTCTTATTACATTTGGGTTAATTACCCCTTACATGTGGGTTCCAGCAGGGTTCGGAAAAATTTATCATGACGTATTGCAAACAAATGCTGCGCAAAGCGGTCTTACATTTGATGTCGCACTTATTCCAAAAGCGATGACTATTCCAGCAATCGGTATGATTATCGGATTATGTGTAGCGGTTTTCATTACATACCGAAAACCACGTACATATGAAACAGAACAAATTCATTCTGCACAGAATGAAATCGTTCCCTATACGAAAAGAAGCATTACTTTGGGTTTATTATCAATACTCGCTACATTAACTGTGCAATTAGCAACAGAATCAATGATTTTTGGTGCTTTAGCAGGTATTATCGTCTTATCAGTTAGCGGTAGCCTCCCTCTTAAAGAAGCCGATGCTATTTTAACGAGTGGAATGCGTATGATGTCCTTTATCGGATTTGTTATGATTTCTGCCGCTGGATTTGGCGCTGTTCTTCGAAAAACTGGACATGTTGAATCTCTTGTGCAAACGAGTGCACATATAATCGGAAATAATAAACCGCTTGCTGCATTTCTTATGCTCATTATTGGACTTCTCGTTACGATGGGAATTGGCTCTTCCTTTTCAACCATCCCAATCTTAACAACAATTTTCGTACCATTATGCGTCCAGCTCGGATTTAGTCCCATGGCTACAATCGCAATTATCGGTACAGCTGGTGCACTTGGTGATGCAGGTTCTCCAGCATCTGATAGTACACTTGGACCAACGTCCGGTTTAAATGCTGATGGTCAGCACCATCATATATGGGATACATGTGTCCCAACATTTCTACACTATAATATACCGTTACTTATATCCGGCTTTATTGCCGCAATTACACTATAAAAGGTGCGTTTTAAAAACGCACCTTTTACTTTGTTGTTTCTCTCTCAATGCACCTAAATTCTGTTTCCACTTCTTCTTGTCGCACTTGTTTCTTCTTTATTTTTCCTATTAACTGTTGAAAAGCTATTTCCCCATTTTCTTCGATATAACTTCCAATCGTCGTTAATGATGGACTTATCCATTCACCCTCTACACTCCCGTTAAATCCAATGATTTGTAACTTACCTGGTATATGAATATTAAGAGTTTTCGCCGCCCTGATTAGCTCAATAGCGACCTTATCACTTGAAGCTACAACCCCATCTATGTATGGATGCTTTTGTAACAATTCAAGAAACTGTTGATTCGTATACCCTTGTACAATTTCCTCTCGATAAGAAAGTCCTTCTTTCCAAGCAGTATCTAGAAATCCTGCCACATGCTCTTCCATTTCTTCACTCTCTACTCCCTCACCGATATAAGCAAGAAACTGGCAGCCTTTCTCTTTTAATAAAGAAACAGCTTTCTGTCCACTTTCATAATAGCTCATAAGAGATTGTCGTTCTTCAAGCACAGCGAAAGGAAGTGAGATTTCTCCTATACTTCGAAAAACAGATTTCGTCATTATAACGCCTGCAATGTTATTTTGCTCCAACATATCTATGTATCTATTCTTATTTTCTATATTACAAACTATTACTTGATACCCTTCTTTGTATGCTATTTCCTCAACGAAACGGAGCAAAGTGATGTATGATGGATTATGCAAATTATCTACAAGTAATGCAATCACCGTTGAAGGTTGTTTAAATAAAGGCTTTGCTGTAGCATTCGGTCTATAATGTAATTCTTCAATTGCTTTTTTTACTTGTTTCACCGTATCTTCATGGACATATCCTTTTTCGTTAATGACTCTTGAAACGGTTGCAACTGAAACACCGGCCAATTTTGCAACATCACGTATAGTTGCCACATCGTCACCCCTTAATATGGTAATAGATTACAATTTTAAATTAAACCAAAATATAACATTCGTCAAGGTTATTGTTTTATATTTCTGAAAATTGTTACACAATTTCCACTCTACTCAGAAAATATACTCCAGCTGAATTTCATGTGAAATCGCGATATTATCATAACCAATAAACGGAATTTCTTTCTTTATTTTTCGTGCTTCCTTTACCGCATCAATATACAAGTTTGTCATCATGAAGTTACGTTTTTGATAAAAACGAAGTGCGTTCATATTATCATTCGTCGTAATAAGCCACACTTTTTTACATTCGTTCTCTTTTGCCACTCGCAATACACAATCCACCAGTTTTGTACCAATCCCCTTCCCTTCCTCAAAACTATTTAACGATACAATTTCACACATGTTTTCTATCACTTTACATGTTATAATTCCCACTATTCTGTTATTTCTAAGTGCAATAAAACCAGGTAATTCTTCTAATTGATGTACTCTGCCTCGCGAGACCATCATTGAGCTTCCCCAGTTTTCACACATAAAATCCTGAATTGCTTCTTTCATTTCTGGTGTGATTTTTTGTATATGAACCATACACAATTTCTCCCCTTTTCACATCATTGTGATACAATGTTAGTGTATCACATGTAGAGGTATTTGGAGGATGAGGTAAAGTATGAAACGTTTTTTTACAGCATTGTTTACTATACTAGGTGCACTAACTGCGATTGGGATTTTCTTTACAAATAAAGTTATGTACTTGAAGAAAAAAACAGAGGAAGAAGTTTTAGAACGCGAAACGAAAAAGCATTTTCATTTGGACGATTTTAAGGCTATTCAAAAAGAAGAGGTTCACATCCCTTCTCAATTCGGATACGAACTTCACGGATATTACATGCCAGCTGGTCATTCCAATAAATTTATGATTTTTTGCCACGGTGTGACTGTAAATAAAATGAATTCCGTTAAATATGCAAACTTATTTTTAAATAGAGGATATAACGTATTTATTTATGATCATCGCCGTCATGGTAAAACCGGTGGTAAAACAACAAGTTATGGCTATTATGAAAAACATGATTTAAAGTCAGTAGTTGACTGGCTAAAAGATCGTTTCGGAACGAATATTACACTCGGAATTCATGGTGAGTCTATGGGTGCTGCAACTCTTCTTCAATATGCAGGACTTGTAGAAGATGGTGCTGATTTTTATATTGCTGATTGTCCTTTCTCTGATTTTTATGGACAGTTACAACATCGTTTGAAAGTTGAGTTTCATTTGCCAAAATGGCCTTTATTACCTTTAGCAAATGCCTTTTTAAAAGTTCGTGATGGCTATACAATTCGTGAAGTTTCACCAATTGATTGTATAAAAAATATTAACAATCCGGTTCTCTTTATTCATAGTAAAGATGATGACTATATTTTATCTGATATGACGAAATCACTTTATGAAGCGAAAGAAAATAATAAACAGCTTTATATTGCAGAACATGGTGCACACGCTTGCTCTTATAATGAAAATAAAGAAGAGTACGAAGATGCCATCGATCAATTTTTAAACACATATGTAAAAGAAACAAAAAACAGGCTTGCATAAGCCTGTTTTTTTACTGCGCTAAAACGTCTGTAACTTGTTCCATATTTTCAGAAATCCACTTTACTGCCTCGTCTAGCGTTGGGAATTCCGTCGTTTGAAAAGTTACCTCATCTTGAAGTAACCAAACATCTTTCGGTTCTTGTCCTACACCTGCGATTGACCAATGAAGTAAACTATATGGATGATTATCATTCAAAAATGATGCCCATGTGCGCTCATTTGCAATATTTTGTAGTGTGTGTAATTTTTTATCCATCTTTCGTCACCTTACTCTAGTCAGTTATAAAAACTATTATAACACTCTCTTCTCTCTCAAACAAAGTGCTCTTTTTATATTGTCAAGTACTCTCCCTAATTATATGATGAGAGTAAGCGTTTGGAAAGGAGGGATAACGTTGGCAAAAGTACAAATTAAAGTGAATGATAATGGCTCTTTTCGCGTTACAGGGGACGTGGAATTAGTTGACTCACAAGGGAATGTATTCCCAGCAAAACCAGCATTTTCTTTATGTCGTTGTGGTTTATCAAAAAACATGCCTTATTGCGATGCTTCGCATAAAGGCAAATTCGAGTCTGTTGTTAGAGCACCAGAGGCAGAATAAATATTTAAAGAGCATGCACATTTATTTGTGTATGTTTTTTCTTTTGATCAAAGCCTATACAGCCCTTCCCCTTTCAACATTTCTATTACTTTCGTCCCCATTCAAATCGGCATGTATTTTCAAACAATTCTTCACATTCGAACATTTTTTACTATGCTTTTTTCTTTTTTGTGCTATAATGTGAGCAAACAACATCCTTCGGGGTCGGGTGAAATTCCCAACCGGCGGTGATGAAGCGATAGCTTCTAAGTCCGTGACCCGTTTTCAACGCGAAAACGGTGGATCTAGTGAAACTCTAGGGCCGACAGTATAGTCTGGATGGGAGAAGGATATGTTTTCTAGTAATTTTATATAGCGAATACACTTTTATTTCAGTATGCATATTTTAAAATTTTCATTTTGAATCTTTATATATGTTTTATTTTGTATAGTTATGTTTCTATACTGAAATAAAAAGATACGACTAGCGTTGAAAGAATTTGATATTTTGCTAGGTTTTTTCCTTATGCCAAAATATCAGTCATCGTTAGGTTTCTTTCCTATACTTTCGTATTCGAACTATATTTCTAGAAATCACGTCTCCCAAACCCCAAGGATATAAAATCCTTGGGGTTTTTTGATTTTTTCAGGAGAGGTGAAAAGAATGACAGATCAAGAATATATGAGGATTGCCTTGCAGTTAGCACAAGGAACATCGGGACAAACAAGCCCAAATCCTATGGTTGGTGCCGTTGTTGTTAAAGATGGGAAAATCGTTGGAATGGGTGCCCACATGCGTGCTGGTGAAGAACATGCTGAAGTTCATGCTCTTCACATGGCTGGTGAAAGAGCAAAAGACGCTACCGTTTATGTAACACTTGAACCGTGTAGCCATTTTGGAAAAACACCCCCTTGCTGTGAATTACTCATTGAAAAAGGAGTTCAGCGTGTTGTAATTGCTACTCTTGATTGCAATCCACTCGTTTCCGGCAATGGAAAAAGAATATTGGAAGAAGCTGGAATCAAGGTAACTACTGGTGTTCTTGGGGCGGAAGCCACTTTATTAAATCGATACTTTTTTCACTATATGAAAACGAAACGTCCCTTTGTAACAATAAAAACAGCAATGAGCTTAGATGGAAAAACAGCAACTGTAACCGGTGAAAGTAAGTGGATTACAGGCGAAGAAGCACGCGCTGACGTTCACCAATATCGTCATATACATGATGCTATCCTAGTCGGTGTGAATACAGTTCTAACTGACAATCCACACTTAACAACACGAATTCCAAACGGAGGTAAACATCCTATACGCGTTATTTTAGATACCCACTTACGAACGCCGCCATCTTCTCATGTCATAACAGATGGCTTAACTCCGACATGGATTATTGTCGGTAAGGATGTAAGCAAAGAGAAAATAGCGTCTTATGAATCTAACAATATAGCTGTATTCCAAATGAAAACACAGCAAATTGAAATACAAGATGTCCTATCCCTACTCGGTGAGAAACAAATTCTTTCTCTGTTCGTTGAAGGTGGTCAAACGGTGCATGCAAACTTCTTAAAAACAAATAGTTTTAATGAAATCGTGACCTATATAAGCCCGAAATTAATTGGTGGAAAAGATGCCCCCACCTTATTTGGCGGAGCTGGTTTTTCGAAGTTACAAGATGCACTTTCCTTAACAATTCAAGAGATGAAACAAATCGGTAATGATATAAAAATTGTTGCAACCTTAAAAAGCGAGGTGACGGAATGTTTACAGGAATCGTAGAAGAGTTAGGAACGATATCAAGCATGACTCAAAGTGGTGAAGCAATGAAGCTAACTATTAGCGCAAAGCAAATTTTATCGGATGTCAAATTGGGTGATAGTATCGCAGTTAACGGCATTTGCTTAACAGTAACTACTTTTACGACTACTTCATTCACTGTCGACGCAATGCCTGAAACAATGAAAGCAACATCACTTCGTATGCTAAAGCCAAGTGCCAAAGTGAATTTAGAACGGGCGATGGCTGCGAACGGACGATTCGGTGGACATTTCGTCACCGGACATATCGATGGCATCGGTACGATTTTAACTAAAAAACAACATTACAATGCCATCTATTACAAAATAGCAATTTCTGATGAATTACTACGCTATTGTTTGCATAAAGGATCCGTTGCTGTTGATGGCACTAGCTTAACAATATTTGATATAGACGAATCTTCAATTATAATTTCACTCATCCCCCACACAGTAAGCGAGTCTATAATCGGAGAAAAAAAAGCCGGGGACATCGTAAACATTGAGTGTGACATGATTGGAAAATATATTGAACGCTTTATCTCAAAGCCCGCAAAAAGAACTGGTTCAATGACCGAAAGCTTTTTACAAGAAAACGGATTTCTATAAGGAGGAAGCACAATGTTTCATCGTATTGAAGAAGCTCTAGAAGATTTAAAACAAGGAAAAGTTGTTATCGTATGTGATGATGAAAACCGAGAAAATGAAGGCGATTTTATTGCTTTAGCAGAGTACATTACACCAGAAACGATTAATTTTATGATTACACACGGTCGTGGTCTCGTTTGTGTACCCATTACGGAGGAGTACGCAGAACGTCTACAGTTAGAACCAATGG
Source organism: Bacillus sp. FSL E2-0195 (assembly GCF_038003645.1). Taxonomy (NCBI): domain Bacteria; kingdom Bacillati; phylum Bacillota; class Bacilli; order Caryophanales; family Bacillaceae; genus Bacillus; species Bacillus sp. FSL E2-0195. The sequence goes on from NZ_JBBOPN010000001.1 coordinate 4,014,203, forward strand.
TATCTCATAATACAGATTCACATCACACTGCGTTTACAGTGAGCATTGATCATGTTTCTACAACAACAGGGATTAGCGCTCATGAACGTGCAACTACGATACAAGAATTGTTAAACCCTGCATCAAAAGGCGCTGATTTCAATCGCCCTGGACATATCTTTCCATTAATTGCGAAAGAAGGCGGTGTACTGCGCCGTGCTGGTCATACAGAAGCCGCTGTCGATTTAGCCAAACTTTGCGGAGCAGAACCAGCTGGAGTCATTTGCGAAATTATAAATGAGGACGGTACGATGGCACGTGTACCTGATTTACTAGAGTGCGCAAAACAATTTGATATAAAAATGATTACAATAGAAGATTTAATTGCTTATCGCCGCCATCACGAAACACTTGTGACGAGAGAAGTGGAAATTACATTACCTACAGATTTCGGTACTTTCCATGCAATTGGCTATTCTAACTCATTAGATATGAAAGAACATATCGCGCTCGTAAAAGGTGATATTTCAACAGGCGAACCTGTACTTGTACGCGTTCATTCAGAATGCTTAACAGGAGATGTATTTGGTTCGTGCCGCTGTGATTGCGGACCACAGCTACATGCTGCACTTGCTCAAATTGAGCGTGAAGGAAAAGGTGTTCTTCTCTATATGAGACAAGAAGGACGAGGAATTGGCCTTCTGAATAAGCTTCGCGCTTATAAGTTACAAGAAGAAGGGTTAGATACTGTAGAAGCAAATGAAAAACTTGGGTTCCCAGCTGATCTTCGTGATTACGGTATTGGCGCTCAAATTTTAAAAGATTTAGGCTTACAAAGTTTACGATTATTAACGAATAATCCACGAAAAATTGCTGGCTTACAAGGTTACGATTTAGAAGTAACCGAGCGTGTACCGTTGCAAATGCCAACAAAAGAAGAAAATAAAACGTATTTACAAACGAAAGCAAGCAAATTAGGACATTTACTAAACTTATAATTAAGGGAGAGATACATTATGGTATTCGAAGGTCATTTAGTTGGTACAGGATTAAAAGTTGGGGTTGTTGTTGGACGTTTTAATGAGTTTATTACAAGTAAGTTACTTGGCGGAGCTTTAGATGGATTAAAGCGTCACGGTGTAGAAGAGAATGATATTGATGTTGCATGGGTTCCTGGTGCATTTGAAATTCCTTTAATCGCTAAAAAGATGGCCAATAGCGGAAAATATGATGCTGTTATTACATTAGGTACAGTAATTCGCGGTGCTACAACACATTACGATTACGTTTGTAATGAAGTAGCAAAAGGTGTTGCGTCTTTATCACTACAAACGGACATTCCAGTTATTTTCGGTGTATTAACGACAGAAACAATTGAACAAGCGATTGAACGTGCAGGTACAAAAGCTGGTAATAAAGGATATGAATCGGCAGTTGCTGCGATCGAAATGGCTCATTTATCAAAACAATGGGCTTAAAAAAGAGGCTACGGCCTCTTTTTTTATTTTCTCACCTTTTTTCGTACATCTTCTATTAATTCATCCATCGTTTTTCCTTCTGTTTTTATACGAAGAGCTTGTGCTGTTCTCCACACATTTTCTCTCTTTTCCGCTTCTTCTATAATAGAAATTTCCTTCCTCACTTCTTTTAAATCTTTTCCTTCTGTTTCAAGCCCAAAATGTTCAGCTTTCGTTCGAAAATGCTGTTCAATTCTTTGTTGCATTTCTTTTTGTTCAGGATTTTCAGCCGCCTTAACTGGATCAGCACTTATCGCTTTTATTAAAATCAGACAGGTCATAATAGTTAATATGTATTTGTACATGTAAAATCCTCCAACCCGATATAAATTACATTTTTACTATGTACAATTAGGGCTTGGAAAATTCGTCCACAAAATTATTTTTCTCGTCCAAAAGTGACTACTATCAAGCGTTAATGGACTTTTATTACATTTTATTTACAAAAAAAGCAAACCCTTTAAAGAGTTTGCTTTTCATCTATCTTATAGCGCACATTCTTCAATCTCAAATCCTAAATCTTCAATCATACCCCAGTCCGCAGTCGGCTCTTGTCCAGCTGTTGTTAAATAGTCCCCGACAAAGATAGAGTTTGCTGCAAATAAACCAAGTGGCTGTACAGAACGTAAATTAAGTTCTCGACCACCTGAAATACGAATTTCTTTTGTTGGATTTACAAAACGCATCATCGCCAGCACTTTTAAACATTCTACAGGTGTTAATTCTTTTTGTCCTTCAAGCGGAGTACCCTTTACAGCAACAAGGAAATTACATGGAATAGAATCTGCATCTAAACGTTGTAATTCAAATGCAATTTCAGCGCGCTGTTCAATCGTTTCTCCCATTCCGAAAATTGCTCCAGAGCATGGAGAAATACCGGCTTGCTTCGCTTTTTGGACTGTATCAACACGATCGTCATACGTATGCGTTGAACAAATGCTATCATAATTGTTGGCATGCGTATTTAAATTGTGATTATAACGATGCACACCAGCTTCTGCTAACTGACCTGCTTGATCTTCATTTAAAAATCCTAAACAACAGCAAATTTTTAAATCTGTCGTTTCACGAATTTCCTTAACTGCTCCAATAACGTGATTTACTTCTTTATTCGTCGGACGACGACCAGATGCAACAATACAATATGTACCTGCTTTACGACGAATTGCTTCGTGCGCTCCTTCAACAATTTTCTCTTGTGTTAACCATGCATACTTATCAATCGGTGCTTCTGAAATAATAGACTGTGAACAATACCCGCAATCTTCAGGACATAATCCAGATTTCGTATTTATAATCATGTTCAACTTTACTTTCTTACCAAAATGATGATGGCGAATGATGTAAGCTGCATTCATAATTTCTAAAACCTCTGTATCATCAGCTTCTAATATTGCAATTGCATCTTCTTTCGTAATCATTTTCTCTTCTACTACGTCGTATGCAAGTTTTTTCCAATCCCTTTTTGTTTGTACTTGTTTCATTTCATCTCTTCCCCTCTTTTGTTATATACGTAAATAAAGCATGATATGTTGCCATTATCCCTTCTTTTCCCGTGAAGTCTCTTTCGTATATACGAAGCATCGTACGAAAGAGTGAAGGGCTTTGACAGTAAGACTCTTCATTACTATTGGTTGCCCCTACTTTTCGAATAGAATGTAGAAACTCCCTAACTTCTGTAAAGCTTTCTATGTAACACGTTTCAGAAACATGTACATTTCCTAATGGATTTTTGCATATATTCACTAACTGTTCTTTCGAAACGAATCGTTGTCCTATTGAAGTACAATTGTGTATCCCCTTTTCTTTCTTAGCACGCTGAAAAGACGTATGCAATTCTTGAAAAGTCGTATTACCAAACGTGGAAAATAATAATATTCCTTCTTCAGACAAATAGTTAAATAAATTTTTCACTGTCTCTTTTAAATCATTAAGCCATTGAAATGTAGCATTTGAAATGATGACATCATATGGATTTTCTAATTTTAATTGTTCAATATCTTCACATCGAAACATCACATTTTCCAAACTTTTTCTAGTTTTCGCGACTGCAATCATCTCATCAGCAAAATCCACAGCTGTAATATGAGCTTTCGGAAATAAATTTGATAATTGCTCTGTTACATATCCTGTCCCGCATCCAAGTTCTAAAATACGTATCGATGATGTTTCACTATATCGTTCCTTCAATGTAGAAAGTAACGAATGCGCCATCTTTTTTTGTACATTTGCATATTGATCGTAGGATATAGCCGCCCCGTTAAACCGTTTTTGCAGTAACGTTTTGTTGATCATGTCGTATCCCCTCTACAAATTGAATAATTTCATTTGCGCAATATTCAAAATTCGTTACACATAATGCATGCCCAGCACCGCTTACTACTTTTAGATTGGCATTCGTATTATTCGCCATACTATGGGCTGCAGACAATGGACATATTACATCCTGCTCTCCATGAAGGAGTAACAGCGGGGCTTTCATATCTATTACTTCATTTCTCATATCTGTTTCTATTAAATAATCTAAGCCTAATTGTAAAGACTGAATCGAGTCTCCTTTAAACTTCTGCGCAATCTCTTCAAAACTCGTATTCTCCCTCAGCTCACTTTTTGTAAACATATTTTCATAGAAACGCTTCAAAGTATCTTCTTTTTTTCTCGTTAAATTCTTTTTCATACGTTCTATATGCAAGGAATTCCATCCACTTGTATAGTCACTTGTATTGGTAAATTTAGCGGTACCACCAATTAGTACCATACCTTGGGCCTTAATCTTTTTATAAGCTTGTACTGCCGCTAACGCTCCTAGTGACCATCCAACTAAAATTACATTTTCATCCTGCGCTATATCTATTATTCGCCCCGCAAATTCACTTTGTTCTTTCACGTTACGCCAATCTATACATTGAACAGAATATCCTTTAAAATACGGCAGAACCAAAGTCCAAACATCTTCTTCCATTCCCCATCCTGGAATAAAAATAAGCTTTAGCTCTTTCATACTAAAAACCCCTCTTCTTTACCAATGCGTATAATATGCTGAATAGCCCATTTTAAATCGGCTATTGTATGTTGTGACGTAACTGCAAAACGGACTCGAGAACTACCAACCGGAACAGTCGGCGGACGAATTGCAATGGCTGCGATACCTACCTCTTGTAACCTTTCACTAAACCGTAAAGTATTTTCATTTGACCCAACTACAATCGGTACAATATGAGTTGAGCTATTCCCAATATCAAAACCAGCTTCTTGTAAATGCGTCCTGAAATATGCACCATTCTCTATAAGTCGCTCTCTTCTTTCGTTATCTTCTTTCACAATTTCAATTGCTTTTCGGATCGCCCCTAATGTTCCTGGTGGTAAAGCTGTAGTAAAAATCAAGCTTCTCATCATATTTTGTAAATACTCTATATAAATGGAATCACCCGTTAAATACGCACCATAACACCCTAAAGCCTTACTAAACGTCCCCATATGTATATCAATTTTTTGAGCGATATCTTTTTCTATATGAGATAGTCCAGCTCCACCGATTCCATATATTCCACTTGCATGTGCTTCATCAACTATAATGATTGCCCCGTATTTCTCTTTCAGCTGAACTAAGCCTCTCAAATATGCAATATCTCCATCCATACTAAAAACAGTATCTGTTACGATTAATTTTCTCTTTTCTGGTGACGCTATTTGCAACATCTTTTCTAAATGATCCAAATCATTATGACGATATCTTTTATGCTCTGCTCCGCTTAATATAATTCCATCAACAATACTTGCGTGATTTAATTTATCACTAAAAACCATATCGTGACGACAGGCTAAAGCAGATATAGCACCTACATTTGCTGTATACCCACTATTTACAATTAATGCTCTTTCAGTACCTTTCCAGTTGCATATAATTTTCTCAACCTCTTCATACAATGGATAATTTCCTACAACGAGACGAGATGCTGTCGCTCCAGTTCCATATTTTCTCGTGCAGGCAATAGCAGCTTCGTTCAACCTTTCATCTCCAGCTAATCCTAAATAATTATTCGATGCTAAATTTAGCATCTTTTTCTTATTTCGAATAAGCCATGTCTCTTCCGCTTTCTCTGTTACATGTAAATTACGATACTGCCCTTGCTCCTTTAATTGTTCTACTTTAGATTGAAGATGCGTGTACCACATTTGATTCATTTTGGATGAGCTCCTCTAATTTTGAAATCATAATATGCTCTTTTGCCGCCCCTAATAATTCTTCCTTTGTAAACTCTCCTTCAAGGAATGGTAATAACCCTAAAACCGGCACGCCACTTAACTCCTCAATCATTATTTTATTTTCTTGCACTCTTTCTTTTTCATATCCTTTACATCCAGATAAAATTACACCTGCTACTTTTAATCCATGTGCTTTTGCATAAGAAATTGTTAAAATAGTATGATTAACTGTCCCAAGCGTAGGACGCGCTACTACAATAAGAGGAAGCTGTAATTCTTTTGCAAAATCAATCACTAAAGCATCTTCTGTATATGGAACTGCAAGCCCACCAGCCCCTTCTACAAATAGGCTATTAAACTTTTTTAGTAGTTCATTATAGTGATCAGTAATTTCTTTTAACGTTACTGTCCTTCCAGCTCTTTTCATGGCAAGTCTCGGAGCAAGTGGTTCTTCAATGGAATAAGGACAAATTTCATCTTCTTCTGTCGGTACACCCGATAATGCTTTTAATCTTGCTGCATCACCCTCAGGATTTGATGCAACATGTCCACTTTGCAACGGTTTATATACACCAACATTATATCCACGCTCTCGAAATATACCTGCCAATGCTCCTGTCACTACCGTTTTGCCAACTTCTGTATCCGTTGCTGTTATAAAGAAACCACTCATTACTCTCCCTCCGTAACATCCGAGATTGCTTTATATAAAATGCGTAACATCTCATCAATCTCAGCCACCGTAGATGCAAGAGGAGGCATAAATACAATCGTATTACCGAGTGGTCGCAAAATCATGCCCAGCTCTCTTGAACGTTTACATACTTGAACACCGACTCTTTCTGTCCATTCAAACGATTCTTTCATTTCCTTATTCTTCACAAGTTCAATACCAACCATTAGCCCACACTGACGAATATCTCCTACGTGCTTATATTCATTAAGAGCTTCTAATTGTGCCGCTACATATTCTGCTTTATGCGCAACAGCTTCTATTAAATTAGTTTTTTCATATAGTTCTAAATTTGCAATTGCTACGGCACACCCTAACGGATTCCCTGTATAACTATGACCATGGAAAAACGTTTTTTGTTCTTCATAGCCTCCTAAAAAGGCATTATAAATTTCATCTGTCGTTACCGTAATTGCCACCGGTAAATAACCACCTGTTAAACCTTTTCCGGCTGTTAAAATGTCTGGCGTTACATCCTCGTGTTCACATGCAAACATTTTCCCGGTACGCCCAAATCCAGTCGCTACCTCATCTGTAATAAATAATACATTGTATTTTGTACATAAATCGCGAAGCCCTTTTAAGTATCCTTTTGGCATTGTAATCATCCCACCAGCACCTTGCATTAATGGCTCCACAATAATAGCTGCTACTTCTTCATGTTTTTCTTGTAGCATTTCTTCCATTTCTTCTAAATGTTTCTTTACAATTTGTTCCTTATTATCTCCATAAGGAGAACGATATGTATATGGATACGGCATTTTAATTGCCTCAAATAATAGTGAACTATACACTTGGTGAAACAAGTCTATTGCTCCTACTGAAACAGCACCTATCGTATCACCGTGATATGCTTCTTTTAATGTAACAAATCTTTGTTTTTTCGGTTTTCCTTTATGCTGCCAATATTGAAAAGCCATCTTAATTGCAATTTCAACGGCGCTAGAACCAGAGTCTGAATAGAATACTTTCTTCAAACCTTCTGGTACAACTTCAATTATTTTTTCTGCTAATAAAATAGATGGAACGTTAGCAAGTCCTAGCATAGTAGAATGAGCAATTTTATTTAATTGCTCGCGAATTGCCTCATCAAGTTCTGGTACTTGATGCCCATGAACATTTAACCAAATAGATGAAACACCGTCCCAATATTCATTTCCATTTACATCGTATAGCTTTCTTCCCTCTCCACGTTCAATAATGACAGGATCTTCTTCTAAATAATCTTTCATTTGTGTAAATGGGTGCCATACGTAATCTTTATTCTTCTTCGATAATTCTTCATATGTATAAAACGATTTTTCACTCGTGTTACTATTAACAGCCACAATTGTCACCCCTAATGTTAACTTATTTATAAATATAGTTAACATTAAAAACAAATGACTGTCAATTATTTTTAAATCAAATAGTTCTCAAAAAAGAACAACCTATCGTACGATAAGTTGTTCTACTTTCCATGTTGTATCTTTCCAATTTCTAAAATAATCTCTTCATCTTTTTTTCCTTCTGTATCAATTCCAAGTTGCTTAGCATGCTCAATTAACAAATCATGGCGCTGCTCAAATCTAGCGGTATCTACTTCTTTTGTAACCTCTTCTTTTGTTTTCCCCTCAGTAGAAACTCCTAGTTTCGTAGCTGCTTTTTCCATCGATTTCTTCTCTTCAGTTTCTTTCACTTTCTTCACTTCTGACTGCTGTATTTGCTTTTGTTTCGACTGCTCTGATTCAGCTGCAAAAGCTGTGTAAATTCCAGCACTTCCGCCAACGACTAGTAAGGTGGTAAAAAGAATTATTTTTTTCTTCACTCTTTCCTCCCCTTTCAAATTCATTATAACGCACATTTTTACAGTATGAAAAACATTTCTCCTTTATTTCCCTAAAAAAATATCGAATGTTTTTATTGACATGTATGATGAATATATGATAAAAATTTAACTAACATCATATGAATCGGCGTTGATAGGATTTAGTAGTATTTCGTTTTCTGATTTCAGAGAGCTGGTGGTCGGTGCGAACCAGTACAGAGCGATTTATGAATTACCCCCTGGAGCTTCTTTTACGAAACGTGAGGAGTAGTGAAAGACGGTTTAGACCGTTATGTCTAAAGAGTGGTGAAATGAAACTGTTTCACAATTTAGGGTGGTACCGCGAATTTTTCGTCCCTGCATATATTGCAGGGGCGTTTTTATTTTATGAGCGCATATCATATGACCCTTTATTTTGTGATACATTCCTTTCACAAGCTAGGGTGGTACCGCGATTTCTTCGTCCCTGCATAATTATATGCAGGGGCGTTTTTTTATCCAATCATTTCCGTATCATATTGAGATGTTGACAATTACCGGTAATTTGTCACAAAATTCTAAATTTTAGAAGGAAATATACAATATTGGCGAATTTTATATAAAAAAGAGCTATTTTAGATTACTTAGGAGGGAAAAACAATGGTTTCAAAAATTGAATCTGTTCTTTTAACATTATTTATCTTTTTCTGTATTGGCTTTAGTGTTATCCAATTAGAAGTTTCACCACACATCCCAATTTTATTTGGTATCGTTCTTTTATTAGCATTTGGATTTATGAAAAAAATCTCTTGGTCTACTATGGAAAAAGGGATGATCAGTAGTATTTCAGCTGGTATTCCATCTATTTTTATTTTCTTACTTGTAGGCGTATTAATTAGTGTTTGGATCGCTGCTGGAACAATTCCAACTTTAATGGTATACGGCTTCCAGATTGTATCTCCTAAAATTTTCGTTCCAACTGTTTTTGTAGTTTGTGCAATTGTTGGAACAAGTATCGGTAGTGCCTTTACAACTGCCGCAACTGTAGGACTTGCCTTTATGGGTATGGGTAGTGCTCTCGGATACGATCCAGCTCTAATCGCTGGTGCAATTATTTCTGGCGCATTCTTTGGAGATAAAATGTCTCCTTTATCTGATACAACAAACTTAGCTCCTGCTGTAACGGGTGTAGATTTATTTGAGCATATTCGCAACATGCTTTGGACAACAGTTCCTGCTTTCATTATTGCTTTTATCGCATTTTTCATTTTAGGAAGCGGTATTAGTGGAGACGTTGACTTCACAAACTTTATTAGCACGTTAGAAAAAAACACAACGATTTCTATCGTTACACTTATTCCAATTTTATTACTGTTCCTATTCGCATTTAAAAAGGTTCCAGCAGTTCCAACATTGCTTGCAGGAATTGTTGTAGGAATTATTATTCTCTTTATTTTTAAACCTAGCACTTCTTTAGCTGATTTAATGAAAATTATGCAAGACGGCTACGTTTCTAAAACTGGTATTAAAGACATTGATAGCTTACTATCTCGCGGTGGTCTACAAAGTATGATGATGTCGATTGCTCTTATTTTCCTAGCTCTTTGTATGGGAGGATTATTACAAGGAATGGGTATTATAGCGCAGCTGATGAATATTATCTCTAGCTTTGTAAAAAATAGCACACGCTTAATTATTTCTACTGCTTCAACTGCAATTGGTGTAAACTTCCTACTTGGCGAACAATACTTATCAATCGTTTTAACAGGACAAGCATTCGCTAACAAATACGATGAAGTCGGTTTAGAACGTCGTAATTTATCACGCGTATTAGAAGATGCAGGTACAGTTATTAACCCGCTCGTACCATGGGGTGTAAGTGGCGTATTCTTAACAAACGTCCTTAGCGTTCCAACATTCGATTACCTTCCATACGCAATCTTCTGTTTAGCTTGCCCAGTCTTAACGATTATCGTCGGCTTTACTGGATTTGGCCTTTCATGGAAGAAAGAAAAAGCAGTACCAGTTTCATAATATATACGGAAAAAAGGATTACCGATTACGGTAATCCTTTTTACAATACTGTACTATCTATTCGCTTTCTTTCTTCTAAATAACAGAAGTAATCCCGCTCCAACAAACGCCAAACCTGCTCCAATTGTAGAAGCAACACTTGTACCTGTTTTCGGTAAATCACGTTCTTCTTTATTTTCACTTACAGTTGTTGTTTCTTTTGAGTTTTGATTATCCGTTGTAGTTTGTCCAGATCCTGTATTATTTCCATCTTGTTTTGGTTCATTTCCATTATTGCCTTCACCTGTTGGTGGTGTCGTTGGATTTTCTCCGTTATTGCCTTCACCTGTTGGCGGTGTTGTTGGATTCTCTCCGTTATTGCCTTCACCTGTTGGTGGTGTCGTTGGATTCTCTCCGTTATTGCCTTCACCTGTTGGCGGTATCGTTGGATTCTCTCCACCAGTTTCCTTATCATCATTCTTCTTCGTTATATCAATTGCATATTTAGCAAATTCATTTTCAGATGGTCCAACATATGATATCTTTCCATCTTTCTTTATATGGTTTTGTGCATTTGGTGAAGAATCAAATGTTGTATTTAATTTATCTGCAACAATCGGCTTAAATGTCCAGTTTTGATCTGCTGCTGGATCAATAATTGGTGTTTCTTGCATATATTTCACAATGATTTGACGTGTTTCATCTTGTGATTGGTATACAACTTCCCCTTTACTTACACCAGGGAACGTTTGGCTACTTCCACGATAGTTATTTGTAGCTACGATGAACTCTTGATTGTCAGCTACAGGCTTACCTTCATACGTCATATTTACAATACGATTCGTATTTCCATTTACAACTTTACCATCTTTATCGTATTTCGCTGGTTGCGTCACGTCAATTTCGTATTTTAGACCATCTAAAATATCAAAATTATATGTAGGATAACCTATATTTACTAGTGGCTGCTCTTCTGTTTTCGCTGGATCAATTTTATTAAACTGACCAGCAGACATTTCAAGCCATTCTTTTACTTGTGCCCCGTTTACTTTTACAGCATATAACGTATTTGGATATACATATAAATCCGCTACGTTTTTAATTGCTAACGTCCCTGCTGGAATATCCGTATAATATGTAGCACCGTTTCGGCCACCCGCTTTAAATGGTGCTCCTGCAGATAATACTGGAATTCCTTTATATTTACTATATTGTCCGTTTTCAGCGAATAGCTTTTCTACATACCATTTTTGTGCATTTGTCACAAGTTGTACAGAAGGATCATCTTGTACTAATGAGAAATAACTATTAATTGGCGCTGTCGTTTTTCCTACAGCTGTATTCACATAATCAATTGTCGCTTGATGATCATCCTTAATTTCATTAACTAATCTTTGATCAGATTGTACTAATGGGTTCCCTTTACTATCAGCAATCGGACGAAGTTGCGGATTCGATTGCTCTTTTTGTACTTCCCATTTTCCGTTTACCTTTTTCAATTGCATATCAATAATACCTAAGTTACTTCCAAAAACACCAGGCATTACAACAGGAACACCATTAAATACATCCTTCACTTCAGTATGTGAATGTCCCATTAATACTGCATCTACACCAGGAACCTCTGTTAAATAATATGAAGCATTTTCCATTTTGGGGCTACGGCCGCTCTTATCGACACCTGAATGGGCTAATGCAACAATAACGTCCGCACCTTGCGCCTTCATTTCTGGAACTAACTTTTCCGCTGTATCAACAATATCTTTCGCTTTCACTTTTCCTTCTAAATTCGCTTTATCCCAGTTCATAACTTGAGGTGGAACAAATCCCATTACGCCAATTTTCACTTTTTGTTTTTGACCTGATTCATCTTCTACTTCTTTTTCAAAAACATGATATGGTTTAAAGTAGTTTTGGTCGTTCTCTTCATTATTATCTTTATCATCCTTATAGACGTTCGAGTTAATAACCGGGAACTCTGTTTTACTAATTACTTTGTTTAAATAGTCTAAACCGTAGTTAAATTCATGATTCCCAAGAGAGATGACGTCATACTTCATTAAATTCATTACACGATATAATGGATGTGTATAACTAGGATCCACAGGCTTCTTCGGATCATTTATTTTATTCGCTACATAATCTCCAAGCGGTGTCCCTTGTAATGCATCCCCATCATCAAATAAGACAGAGTTCTTCGCTTCTTCACGTGCTTTATTCACAAGTGTTGCAGTTTGCACGAGACCTACTTTATTATCTGTTTTCGTTTGATAATAATCGTAATTCATTAAGTTAACGTGAATATCTGATGTTTCTAAAATTCGTAAGTTAACTGTACTCTCCCCAGCTTTTTCCTCTGCATGAGCTGTTGTCGGCAACACTTGCGGTGCTATAACGCCAATAGCAAGTGTTGCTCCAGCTAGCATTTTTTTTGACTTTTTCACAAAAGATCCCCCTTATACAATTACCCCAAAATAATGAAATGAATCTCTATCAGTCCCTAATCACATACCTTTTTCTTCTATTAGAGCGATGATTTTCACCTTATCTGACATTATCATATCTAAAGTTCTTTCATACCGTCAATATTTTTTGACATACTTCTACAAATTTTCTGTAAAGTTATTGTGAATTTTTCATAAATATATAATATGCCCTTACATTGCTTATACTGCTGAATATGATACAATTACCAATTACAAGGAGGATGAATTTATGAAAAAAATCATCTTAACAATTGTTTGTCTCCTCCTTCTAATCATTTCTTGTTCTAATTTTGAAAAGAACGATGAGATAGAACAAAAAGAAACTGAAGGAAAAGCAGAAAAAACATCTGCTCCCAGTTGGATTTATAAGCAAACGAATGACTCTTTTTATCACCTCGTATTAGGTGATTCACTTGCAAAAGGATATGGATCTACACAAGGGGGATTTGCCGAATTAGCTTCTAGACAAATAGAAACACAAATTCACAAACCAATTACAGTAGAAAACCTTGGGATAAACGGTCTTACTACAGATCGTCTCGTAAAAAAAGTTCAATCAGAAGATGTTCAACAAAAAATTAGGGAAGCAAATATCATTACTATTAGTATTGGAGGAAATAATTTATTCCGCTTAAATCGTGATGTAGGTGTTATAGATGGTATTAAAATGTTAAATAAAGAAAAAGCCCGTTTTGAAACGGATGTAAAAAATATTGTAAAGACCGTTCGAGATCAAAATCCGAATGCTTTACTCATTCTCTCTGAACTCTATAACCCTTTACAACTAGAGGACTCCATCGCAAGTTATGCAGATATGTTTTTAGACGGTTGGAATGATTCTATTTATTCTATTTCAAAAGCACATCAACCGTCGATCGTTTTACCAATTCGCAAATTAATATCGAATGATAAAAAAGAGTTACTATTTGACCAAGTACACCCAAATGATAACGGTTATGCGATTATTGCCAATACATTTACAAAGCAAGTGTTATCCTACAAATATTAAGGCTACCATGAAACAATTCTATTTTTATACCTTGTCTTTTTTGTTACAATGATAGTGGAAGGGGGCCGTTATATGGAATCACGCGAGTGGGAACGTATTGTTGATCATCTTCTTTCGCTAGTGCCTCTTTTTTATCGCAAATTTATGCTTCCTGGAGAGTTTTCTTCTCAAAGACATATGCCGCCATCGCATACGCAAGTGTTACTGCTTTTGCATGAAAATGGTACATTAGCAGTTTCAGAAATTGGCAAGCGGCTAGCGATTTCACGGCCTAACATGACCCCTCTATTAAACAAACTTATTCAAGAAGAGCTAATAGAGCGTCATTATAGCGAAAAAGATCGAAGGGTCATTTTAATTTCCCTAACAACTGAAGGGAAAGTGTTAGTAAGTCAGTATCAGCAATTCATTTTAGGCAAACTAAAAGAAAATTTTCAAACATTATCTGAGGAAGAGCGTGAAAAGCTCATTTATTCTCTTAAAACCATTCAAAATTTAATTTTGAAAACAAACGCATAAAGCTGCTTCTAAATAGAAGCAGCTTTATGATTCGTAATAATTACCATAGTATACATTTGAATACGGCCATGTCGTTAAATATGGTTTTTGTTCTTGCGTAGGCTGTTGTTGTGGTATTTGTGGTATTTGCTGTAATTGTTGTTGTCGATATAACTCGTATTGTCTACTCATATCATAAACCGGATAATAATTTACATATGGGTATACTTGCGGTACGTAATAATAATACATTCATTCTCTCCCCCTTTTTCTTAAACATATTCAAAGGAGAAAATGAATGTGACATTCTTTATATTTGAACAAGTGGTTCTCTCACTTGTTTCTTTCTTTTCTTCAAACGTAACTTACGATTCTTTTCATATAAATAATGCACAACGAAATATGAAATTACCCCACACACAATTCCTATTATCGTCATACCAATTAATACATATACTTCACTCTGTAATAAGCTCTTTAACATCGTAAAAATATGGCTCGAAAACAAATCTGATATCGTAAATGGTTCATGATGTATTTTCTGTACATGAAATGGGTAAATCATTTTTCCTAGCGCATAAGCAAACGGAAATAAAAATACTGGGAGAAACGATATTTTCCCAATAATATTACCAATGACTGCGGCTGGAAAAGATCCCTTTGCTAACCTTACAATTGGATAAAATATTAAATATACGAGCGATGCCGTATAAATCACCAACATTTCTAAACCAAATCCAATAGCAAAACCTAGCGACACTTTCTTTGCTCCTTCTGGCGATCGAAGCAACTTAAAATATTGAAACTTTAATATTCTCCACATCCGCTGAAAAAACGAATATGTTTTCTTAGTTGTTTTCAAATTCATCATCTCTTTAACTATATTTTTTTATCTAGTATGTCCTTACATGATATGAAAAACAAATTTAGTTTGCTCTTTTTATTATAAATGATATAGAGATAATTAACTAAATATACATCCGACATTTCCATATAAAAAAACCTCCCTTTTAGGAAGGCTCTTCTATATTTTTAAATAAACTCACTAATAAAGCTTTTTGCGCGTGCAACCTGTTACCAGCTTGCTCAAAAACGATAGACTGTGGCCCATCTATAATCTCTCCAGTTACTTCTTCTTCACGATGAGCGGGCAGGCAGTGCAGGAAACGATATGTTTGCTTTGCATGTATAACAAGCTCTTTATTTACTTGGAAAGGCTGGAATAAAGTATATTTTTCTGCTTCTCCTTCTTGGCCCATACTCATCCAAACGTCAGTATAAATAAAATCTGCTCCACTTACCGCTAATTCAGGATTATGCAAAATTTCAATTTCAGCCCCTGTTTCATCAGCAATCGCTAATGCTTTTTTAACAATTTCTTCATTCGGCTCATACCCTACAGGAGTTGCAACAGTCATATTCATTCCGACTTTTGCACTCGCTAGCAATAGTGAATGACATACATTATTCCCATCACCTACATAAGCTAATTTAACTCCTTTAAACGTATGAACTTCTTCATATATCGTCATTAAATCTGCCAATGCTTGGCAAGGATGATGATCATCAGTTAAACCGTTAATAACTGGGATACTGGACTCTTTTGCAAGCTCCTCTACATCCGCATGCGAAAATGTGCGTATCATAATTCCATCAATATAATGAGATAGTACTTTCGCAGTATCTGACACCGTTTCTCCTCTACCAATTTGCATCTCTTTTCCACTTAAAAACATTCCATGTCCTCCGAGCTGTACCATTCCTGCTTCAAAAGAAACGCGAGTACGGGTTGAATGTTTATCAAAAATGAGACCTAATATTTTCCCTTGTAATAAAGGCTCCTGCTTGTTCTTTTTTAAATATATAGCGAACTCAATTAAAGAAATGATTTCTTCTTGCGTCAATTCTTCTAACGTTAAAAGATCTTTCGTATTTAATTTCGGTACTTGTACAGTTGACATGAAATTTCCCCCTTATATTATTGATGCATTTTTTGTACAAACCACTCTTTTTATCATATATATTGCCTGTTCTAGCTCTTCATTCGTTACAATAAGTGGTGGTAGTAGTCTTATAACATTAGGCCCTGCTTGTAATACGAGAAGTCCTGCTTTTTCTAGTTGTTCTATGACATTTGCAACCTCATGCTTGCATTCGATTCCAATCATAAGTCCCTTACCACGAATATTTTGAACACATTCAACGTGTCGTAATTCTTCTTGCAATTTCTTTAATACGTACTCGCCCTTTTCCTGTACCTCTTTAAAAAACGATTGCTCCTTAATGAATTGCAATACTTCTTTCGCTGCAGTCATAGCAATATAATTCCCACCGAAAGTTGAACCGTGTGACCCGGCAGTAAAAGAAGAACCTAGTTCTTTTCGGCCAATCATCGCTCCAACTGGAATACCATTCCCAAGCGCCTTTGCGATGGTAACGATATCAGGAACTATTCCCATTTGCTCATAAGCGAATAGTGTTCCTGTTCTGCCTATTCCAGTTTGTACTTCATCTATAATAAAAAGAGCATTGTACTGATTACATAGTTTTTCAATTTCCTTCAAAAAGGATGGATCAGCTAATATTACTCCTCCTTCTCCTTGAATAACTTCTACCATTACCGCCGCAACTTCTTCATTCATTACTTCCTCTAATGCTCGTATGTCGTTAAATGGTATATGTAAAAAAGACGGAAGTAATGGACCGAATCCTTCTTTCACTTTATCTTGCCCTGTTGCACTCATCGTTCCAAATGTTCTCCCGTGGAAAGATTGCTCACATGTTACTACGAGAGATTTTCCAGTATGCTTACGTGCTAGCTTTAAAGCCGCTTCATTTGCCTCCGCCCCGCTATTACAAAAAAACACATGATCTAATGCTGTATCTTCTGTTAATAATGATGCGACCTCTTCTTGTAGGGAGTTCGTAAATAAGTTAGATATATGCCATATATTTCTAAGTTGCTTTTCTACTGCCTTTACAACCGTAGGATGACAATGTCCTAAGTTACATACTCCAATACCAGAAGTGAAATCTAAATATTGCTCACCACTTTTATCAATAACTTTAGCCCCATTGCCCTTTAGAAATTCAATTTCTCTTCTTCCATATGTTTGAAAAAGATGGTTTGTCATACGATACTCACTCCTTTTGTTACCGTAGTTCCAACACACTCTCCTGTAACCTCAGTAAAATCCTTTGTACCATTTACGATACTAGCCTTTTCCACTCCCATTTTTAACGATGTAAGTGCCGCCTGTACTTTCGGAATCATTCCACCTGTAATGACGCCTTGTTCTATAAAAGTAAGAATTTCATATTCATCCGTTTTCTTTACCAATCTTCCTTCGTGTAATACTCCATCTACGTCCGTTATAAAAATGAGTTCTTTTGCGGATAGTGCGGCTGCAATTCCAGCTGCAGCGGTATCTGCATTTATGTTATAAACCTCATTACCATTTATCCCAATAGGGGCAATGACAGGAATATAATTCATATCTATCAACCCTTTCAATAGGGCTGTTTCTACATAACTTACTTCTCCTACATATCCTATCGCTTCGCCAACAGGTTGAACTTGAAGTAAATTACCGTCACATCCTGAAAGCCCCACCGCAAGTAAATCATGTTTTTGTAAATTCATTACGAATTTTTTATTCGTACTTCCGCATAGCACCATTTGAACAACATCCATAACCTCTTTTGGTGTTACTCTTAATCCATCTTTCTTTTCTATCTCGATATTAGAGTCTTCTAACTTGGCATCAATTTCTGGGCCACCGCCATGGACAATAACAACCTTATACTTATTTTGCAATTTCTTTATACAATCAAAAAAGACACTATTTAATCGATTCAACATGCTACCGCCACATTTAACTACAATATAATCACTCATCTTCTCTCTCCTTATGTACGATAACAAGCATTTATTTTCACATATTCATAACTTAAGTCGCAGCCCCAAGCTGATCCCGTTTCATCTCCTAAATGTAAACACACATCAATTTTTATTTCATGTTCTTGTAATTTCTTTGTCATTTCCTCTTCAGAAAACATTTGAGGCTCACTATTTTTTAATACGGCGATAGATTGAAGAGTGATATCAATTGTATTTGGGTTAATAATTACTTCACTCTGTCCAGTACTACTAATAATTCGTCCCCAATTTGGGTCCTCACCGTATATCGCTGTTTTCACAAGACTGGAACCGACTATTTGTTTTGCAATTTTCTTTGCTTCTTCATTTGTTCTAGCCCCTAACACGTTTACTTCTATTAACTTCGTAGCACCTTCACCATCTTGTGCAATTTTTTTCGCTAAATCTTCACATACCTTTTGTAAAGCAACTACGAAAGTTTCCCAGTCTTCATGTTCCATATTCATCGTTTTCGTTTCTGATAATCCACTTGCCATAGCGATGACCATATCATTTGTAGAAGTATCTCCGTCCACCGTAATTTGATTAAACGTATGATTCGTAATTTGTGATAATGCTGTTTGCAATACTTCATGCTCTATATTGGCGTCTGTTGTAATAAAACTAAGCATCGTTGCCATATTCGGTTTGATCATCCCTGATCCTTTTGCGACCCCAGCAATGATCACTGCTTTCCCATCAATTATCATCTCATAGCAAGTTTCTTTCGTTATAAGATCTGTCGTTAAAATTGCTTCACAAAAAGAATAAGCTTCACTTACTTCCTTTGTTGGCACAAGAGATTCAATTCCCTTTCGAATGATATCCATCGGTAAAGGTACTCCAATTACACCTGTTGAAGCGACTGCGACGTACTTTTCTTTTATTCCAAAGTGTTCCGCTCCTAATGTTCGCATCTCATAAGCATCTTGCAATCCTTTCATCCCCGTACAAGCATTTGCATTGCCGCTATTTACAACAATTGCTTGTAATTTCCCTTCTGCTGCTATGCTATCCTTCGTTACTTGCAACGGCGCTGCTTGTATTTGATTTGTTGTATACACAGCGGCACATGATGCTGGCACCTCACAAACGATTGCACCCATATCCTTTTTCACCTTTTTCAGACCATTTGCAGTACCGATTGCCAAAAAGCCTTTTGGTGTAACAATTGAACCATTTGCTAATTTTGTAATAGACGATGCTTTAATCATAATTTCCCCCTTATGGATAAAGCGGCATATGCTGTAAACCCGTTGTCTCTTCTAGTCCCGCTAATAAATTTGCATTTTGAACTGCTTGCCCTGCCGCACCTTTCATCATATTGTCTATAACAGAAACGACCGTAACTTTTTCTGTTCTTTCATCGTAAGCTATCCCAATATCACAATAATTTGAGCCCCTTACTTCTTTCGGACTTGGAAATTCTCCTTGCGAGCGAACTCGAACGAAAGCTGAGTATTCATACGTTTCTTCATACAACTTTTGAAGTTGCTCTATTTTCATTTCCTTTTTCACTTTCGCATAAAGTGTAATCATAATCCCTCGTGATATCGGTATTAAATGTGTACTAAACGTGATTGGCCTCGTTTCACGATTCCACTCTGCAAGCATTTGCTCAATCTCAGGAACGTGCTGATGCTGATTAACTTTATAAATGTGTAAGTTATCGTATAACTCAGGAAAGTGAGTCATTGTTGTTGGCGTTTTGCCCGCTCCAGATACTCCTGATTTCGCATCAATAATAATCGAAGCTTCTTCAATCATGCCGCTACGTACTAACGGCGCTACCGCTAATAATGCAGCTGTAGCAAAACATCCTGGGTTTGCAATTAAATTTGCATTTTGGATCTCAGGCCTTTTCCATTCACTTAATCCATATACTGCTTTCCTAAGAAGTTCTTCCTGTGCAGCTGGCCTTTTATACCACAATTCATATGACGAGGGATCTATCATACGAAAGTCTCCAGATAGGTCAATTACTTTTAAACCTACTGCCAATAATTTTGGTGTTAACTCTGCCGATACTCCCGCTGGGGTTGCTAAAAATACAATTTCAGCTTCCTTCTCTATTTTCTCCGCATCAATTTCTTGTAACGTATGGACAAGAACATTTCGAAAATGCGGGTATACATTTGTTATAAATTCACCAACTTGTGAAAAAGAATGGAGAGATGCTATCGAAAAATATGGATGTTGCTCTAATAACCGAATTAACTCAATACCTCCATATCCAGTTGCTCCAATAATTGCGACTTTCATAAGCTCCTCCTCATATCTATTCTTTAAATTAAGTTTGATTATAATATTGCATAATTATAAAGTCAATTAAATATTTATAATTTTAAAAAACTTCAAAATATTATTCTCGCTATAAAAGCAATATACACAAGTGGATTTTTATGCAAAAATATTGCATAGTAGTATTTTCATTTCACTTCAAGTACAATAAAACAATACATGTATACATACAGGCGGGGAAAAACATGAATAAAAAATTAATTGAGAAAATGATTATAAAAAGTTTTCGGCAATATCAATGTAATCCTGTTTCAAAAGAGGATCAGGAAATGCTAATTAAACATATTCAAATGATAATTCATTCAAATACTGAAATTGATGTATACGAGGCTGTTGAGGATATCGTTTACGATTATGTGACTGGAAAATAAAAAATAGGAGATTTCCATATGGAAATCTCCTATTTTTTACTTAATGATTTGCCTGCAACGCGTTCAAATAAACCTGGGAATAATGCGTAGAGCTTTGGCCCCATTCCCATCCACTTCGGCAAGTTTACTTCACGTTTTTTCGTTTGCATCGCCTTTACGATTTTTTCTGCTACATATGTTGGTTTTAACATGTAACGTCCCATATTTTTCACATATGTACCTGATTGATCGGCTATTTCAAAAAAGTTCGTTTCTATCGGTCCTGGGTTAATTGCTGTTACATACACATTTGTGTTAGATAACTCCATACGTAAACTATTCGTAAATCCTAATACAGCGTGTTTTGTTGCTGCATAAGCACTCGACTTCGGAGTTGCAATTTTTCCAGCCAATGAAGCAATATTAATAATTTGTCCTTCGTTCCTTTTTACCATATTAGGTAATACCGCTTTCGTACAAGCTACTAATCCAAATACATTTACTTGAAACATATCCTTTACTTCATCCATTGAAGCATCTTCAAACGTTTTAAAAATACCAAACCCAGCATTATTTACCAATATATCAATACGTCCTACTTCTTGTAATACCTTTGAAAAAACAGATTGTACTTTCGTTTCTTCACTTACATCTAATACATAGTAATAGCAAGGCGTATTATAAGTTACTTTAATTTTGTCTGCTAATGCTTGTAGCTTCTCTTCTGTTCGAGCCATTAATACCGGCGTCGCCCCTTGCTCTGCAACCTGCATTGCGACTTGCTCTCCAATTCCACTAGAAGCACCTGTAATGACGATTACTTTTTCTTGTAAACGTCCCGTCATTGCTGTCACCTACTTTGCATAATAAATCAATTGTTGTGAAGATTCATCAATCATCACCTGTTGATTATATGCTAAAAAGTCTAATTGTCCAACAGTTTCTGAGATAGTAAGTGGTAATTGCTCTTTATATAATACCGGAAATAGTTTTACACACACCTCAAATGCTGTCATTGGCTTTTCCTTTAATAGTTCAAGCACTTTAAAAGCACGTGTCTCTTGCTTTTGTAATCTTGTTTCAATAAGTTGTTTCACATTCATAACATCTTCCCCATGCCCTGATAAAATCCGTGAAATATTCATTTCACTTAAACGTTTTAACGTTTGATTGTACTGCAATAAGGGATGCGCTCTTTCTGTTTGCCCTTCATATGGTGGTTCTAATATTGGATTTGAAGAAATATGACTAATGAGAGCATCCCCACCAATTAATATTCCATCAGATTCTCTATATAATGAAATATGAGTGGAAGCATGACCCGGGGTTTCAATCACTGTAAATCCAGGTAACGAATCTATACGATCTCCCTCTCTCACGGTATGTGTTAACGATCTATTACAAGAATATTTAAGTGTCTTCGTCGTCAATAACGCCTCACCATTCAGAAATACTGCTGGAACGCCGAACTGCAAGGCTGTCTCTTTAAAAAATTCATGATACCTCTTTAAAAATTCAGCATTCTGTGTAATCCACGGTTCATTCCAAGGATGTCCGATAATCTTTACTTTTTCAGAAAATGTATTTAAAAGTCCGCAATGATCCGCATGGTGATGCGTAATCACTACCGTTTCAATATCTTCTATCTTATATCCTAATGCACCTAATTGACTTTCTAGTGCTTTCTTTGCTTCTTCTGTATTTGTCCCTGTATCAATTAACGTTAATGTTTCTCCCTCAACTAAAAACACATTCACTGTCTCAACTGCAAATGGAACAGGAATCTCCATTCGATGAATCGCCGTCATGCTTAGCCCCCCTGTCTTTTTCCGGTTCAAAAATGAATACCTCTTCAGTTTACAACTTCCCTATAAATTTGTCATTATTTTCAGATAAAAAGAGGTCTTTTCCATAAAAAAACGAATGTATGTACATTTATAAGTATTTCTAACCAAATTTAAAGGAGGCACATCATGTCTATGCAAAACATTTCCTTTCTCGGTGCAGGCTCTATTGCCGAAGCGATTATTGGTGGCTTATTAAACGCAAATGTTGTTAAGGGAGAACACGTCACTGTAAGTAATCGTTCTAACGAGACAAGATTACAGGAGTTACATAAAAAATACGGTGTCAAAGGTACACATAATAAAAAGGAATTACTTGCTGATGCAAACATTCTTTTTCTAGCTATGAAGCCAAAAGATGTCGCAGAAGCGGTTATTCCTCTTAAAGAATACATAAATAATGACTTGCTTATTATTTCGTTATTAGCAGGTGTTTCTACTCATTCAATTAGAAACCTACTTCAAAAAGACGTTCCGATTATTCGTGCAATGCCAAATACATCTGCAGCCATTTTAAAATCCGCTACCGCTATCTCACCTTCAGAACACACAACGGAGGAACATATTCGTACTGCAACATCTTTATTTGAAACGATTGGTCTCGTCTCTGTTGTAGAAGAAGAAGATATGCATGCTATCACTGCATTATCTGGAAGTGGACCAGCTTATATTTATTACGTGGTAGAGGCACTGGAAGAGGCAGCAAAAAAAATTGGTTTAAAAGAAGATGTTGCAAAATCTCTTATTCTTCAGACGATGATTGGTTCTGCTGAAATGCTAAAAGCAAGCGAAAAACACCCTTCTATTTTGCGAAAAGAAATTACTTCTCCTGGCGGAACAACTGAAGCAGGTATTGAAGTATTAAAGGAGCATAATTTTCAACAAGCATTAATCTCATGTATTACACAAGCAACGAAACGATCACACGATCTTGGAAAAACATTAGAAGAAATAGCAAAAGAAAAATAAAAAACGGAGCTCAACTTTATTTGAGCTCCGTTTTTACTTTAATCATATGCTATGGTTTTAGTTATTACTCTTACCAAAAATCTCTTCTTGCAAACGACGACCTGTCGGTGTTGCTGCAAGGCCACCTTCTGCTGTCTCACGAAGTGCTACTGGCATCGTTTGTCCAATTCTAAACATCGCCTCAATGACTTCATCACATGGAATTGTACTAGTTACACCAGCTAATGATAAATCAGCTGAAATCATGGCATTCGCAGCTCCTGCTGCATTACGTTTTACACAAGGTACTTCTACAAGCCCTGCAACAGGATCACATACTAAACCAAGCATATTCTTTAATGAAATCGCCATCGCTGTAGCTGCTTGATCTTGTGTTCCACCAGCCATCTCAACTGCTGCTGCAGCTGCCATTCCACTTGCTGAACCTACTTCAGCTTGGCAACCTCCTGCCGCGCCAGAAATACAAGCATTATTCGCAACAACCATACCGAAAGCTCCTGCTGTAAATAAAAATTCAATCATTTCTTCGCGTGTCGGCTGTAATTTTTCTTGCAGTGCAAACAGTACACCTGGCACTGTTCCAGCAGATCCTGCTGTTGGTGTTGCACAAATAATTCCCATCGCCGCATTTACTTCATTTGTCGCAACAGCTTTACTCACTGCGTCCAAAATCGTATCTCCAGATAAACCTTTTCCACTCTGCATATACGCTTGGACTTTCACAGCATCCCCGCCAGTTAAACCAGTCGGTGATTTTACACCACGAATACCGCGTTCTACTGCTTGTTCCATCACGACTAAGTTCTTTTCCATTCCAGCAATTACTTCTTCACGTGAGATATTTCTTGTTTGCATTTCACATTGAATCATAATTTCTGCGATTTTTACATTTTGCTCTTTAGCTTGCGCCACTAGTTCCGCTGCGTTCCGAAACATGGTGTGTCCCCCCTGCAATTAATCCATAATAGTTACTTGACAAATATTTTGTTGCCCATTTATTTCCGCAATTACTTCATCTGCTAATAATTCATCTGTTTCAATGACCATAAGCGCTCTTCTTCCTTTTTCTTTACGAGAAACACTCATTGTACTTATGTTAATCTCATGCTTAGCAAGGATTGAAGCTACAGCTGCGATAGCACCAAAGCGATCGTTATTTACAATAAGTAGTGCTGGACTCGTGCCTGTTAATTGAAGATCGAATCCGTTTAATTCTACAACTTCAATTTTACCGCCACCAATTGAGCAAGCAACAACTTCAATTTCCTCTTCACCTTTATACAGACGAATTTTCGCTGTATTTGGATGCGGAGCATTTGCATCTTCTTCAATGAATTCCACTTCAATCCCGCGTTCTTTTGCAATATCTAACGCACTTGGAATACGTAAATCATCTGTTTCAAATCCTAGTATTCCACCGATTAGCGCTACATCCGTACCGTGACCACGGTATGTTTTTGCAAATGAACCATATAATGAAATGCTAACTCTCTCTGGTTCATGACGAAACAGCTGACGAGCAACTTGCCCCATTCTTGCCGCACCTGCTGTATGTGAACTTGATGGACCAATCATAACCGGACCAATAATATCAAACACTGAGCGATACTTCATCATAACTCCCCCTAAACCTCTATGAAAAAATTATTTACTATTCTATTAAGCTACCGAATCGGTTGCTGTTCCAGTCGTACCACGAATTTGTTCCGCTGTAAGAATTGGATAGTTTTTGAATAACAGTGAAGCAATATATCCTGAAATAATACCAGTTATAATAATAAATAAGAAACTTAGCATTACCTGCATTTAAAAATAATATAAGATAGTCCACAATAAAGTCTGGTAGCAATCCAAAGTTTAACACAGAACCCCTTACAAGCATAGCATAAACAAGTGAAACTCCCATTGCTTTCATACCTTTTGATATTTTAAAGCTAAAAAGGAAAAAAAGACTTAGTACAAATAATAGTAATATCCTTCCTATTATAATTTCCATGTTGCTCTCTCACGATTTAGTCAACTTCACTTGTTATGACAAATGGCTAAAACGCATGTAGCCTACAATAAAGTGAAACTTTAATCAGTGGGGGTTTTGTCCATCCCCCACTGATTATTAGTTGAACCAATCGGGCTTTTACGGGCAGTTATCTCCCACCTAACTTCCTCGCATTCACCGAATTCTGAGGTGGGAGTCTTACTGCCCGTTAATGCGGGATAAATTATAATCTGCCCTCATTATAGCTTGTTTTTAATAAAACGCTTACTTTTAATGAATTTTAAAAGTTCTGAATAAAAATCCATTTTCGCTACTTGTACCACTCGTATGTCGTCTGACTTATATAACAGTTTTTCTAAATAATCGGCATTATGTATTTTTATCCTATATCTTCACATCATTAAAACTTTCTGTGTCATCCTATATAAAAATAAAATGATAACAGTTTTATTTTTAATTTTTTTTAGAAATAAAAAAAATGGCAACCTATCGTCACCATTTTTTCACAACATTATTATCTTTCTACTGGAAATGATTTTAAATCCGTAGCTATTTCTGTATTAGAAAATAGCTCTCTTGCCTCTTTCAATAATTCCTTATATGTATCTCCTTGATAACGAGAACTAATATGAGTCAATATTAAGCGTTTTGCATTTGCCTGAAGTGCAATACTCGCAGCTTGCTTAGATGTGGAATGAAAATAATCATACGCTTGTTGTTCATCTTCTGCCGCAAAAGTCGCTTCATGAACAAGTACGTCAGCATCTTGCGCAAGCTCTCTACTCGCTTCGCAATATCGTGTATCGCCTAAAATTGTAATAACTCTTCCTTTTTGAGGCGGGCCAATAAAATCTTTTCCATCTAACACTGTGCCATTCTCTAATTCAACTACTTCACCATCTTTTAAGCGTTTAAAAACTGGACCAGGTTTCACACCCATTCCCAGTAACTTATCCACTAAAAGAGCTCCCTGTATATCTTTCTCTACAATTCGATATCCGAAGCATTCAATTCCATGTGATAACCTTTTTGTTTCTACACAAAATTCATTATCCTCAAACACAATACCTTCTTCCGTAATCTCAACGATTTCAAGTGGATATTTAACATGTGTCGTACTTACTAATAATGCCACTTCAATAAATTGTTTAATTCCTTTTGGTCCGTACACTGTTAATTTTGTTGTTCCACCTTGAAACGAACGGCTACCCAATAAACCCGGCAATCCAAAAATATGATCGCCATGTAAATGCGTAATAAATATTTTTTCAATGCGGCGTGGACGTACAGACGTATGTAGTATTTGATGTTGCGTCGCCTCGCCACAGTCAAATAACCAAGTCTGTCCTCGTTCTTCTAACAACTGCAAAGCAATTGCTGAAACATTCCTTCCTTTTGAAGGAACACCTGCACCAGTCCCTAAAAATACAAATTCCACTTTCTTTCCTCCAGCTCTTTATATAATCTATCTTTCATCTTACGGAATGTTATTTCAAATGGCAAATTGAATTTGTATAACCAATCATCTAGACAACTATATAACACGAACATTATACTTAAAAAATTTAGCTATCGTTCGTATTTTGTGGTAAAATGATTGTACTACATTTTAAGGGAGCGTTTTATTATGAAAGAAGTATTTCGTTTACAAACTGATTTTTCATCTTCATTTGATCGCTGGGTAAGTTCTTTCGTTTCTGATCACCCAGCACAATTAGAATGGACGACTTTAAAAGAATTAATCCATGAATATACAACATCACATACAAATGAGACGTTACCAACATATATTTCTTCAGCTTTAACATATTACGCACAACGCGTTTCAACAACAAGTAACTCAGAAATTGTTATTTTTGAAAATCCTACAATCTCATAATCTATAATAAAAAGCACTGTAATCAGTGCTTTTTATTTATGTTCATTAAAGTATTTATTTTCCCGCCTTATTTCAAAAAACTCCGCTTATTTCCTACTATATAGCCATCATAAATCTATTTGATTTTTCAAAAAAACAGATTAAAAAGATATTGACACTACGATTTTACAGTGCTAATATTCAACGTGTAATTGAATATGGTCTCTGTTAGGTGAGGCTCCTGTATAGAGAAACGCTGCTGCCCAAAAATGTCGAGAGACGCCAATGGGTCAACAGGAAAGGTCGGAATGAAGGCCTTTCTTAACGTAGCTGGTTTCAGTACCTATGCTATACAGTGCTAAAACTCAACGAGGGAGAGGTGCGTATGTTTTGTCATACACAAAAACTGTTTTTATCTATGTTTACTAACAGTCTTTGTTGTTGACTCTTTTTGACTATGAATTCAGACCTTTACTCGTTTTGAGTAAAGGTCTTTTTTATATCTTTATGCACCCTACTATGAAACAAACATAGCATATTCAGAAACTATTAAATTGTATGGAGGTGAGGAACAGTGTCAAGTGATGATTCGGCCCAGATACCCATATGTTTTACATTTATATTTCATCATGTAGGTAGGAAAGAAGCTGTTCCTCCCTGTTTAAAATAGTCGAGTAACAGATTGTTTCCTCCTTCATGAAAAGGAGGAACTACCAATGTTAAATTTACAAAAACAAGAAACGAAGCATGCTTACGATCAAGATAGCATGAAAGCAAATAACGAATTATTAGTGGAAGTTGCAACACAGGATGTAAACTCTGCGTTAAAACTCTTAGAAACAACACAAGATGGACTCTCTAAACAAGAAGCGTCTCGTAGACTTTCTTTATATGGTCCGAACGAAATCGCTCATAATAAAACATTGCCGTGGTACATTCAATTTCTGCTGGCATTTAAAAATCCATTTATTTTTGTTTTGTTAGCTCTTGGAGCACTCTCTTTTTTCACAGATGATATACAAGGAACAATTGTCGTATCTGTAATGGTACTGCTAAGTGCAACGATTCGCTTTTCACAAGAATTCCGCTCTCAGAAAGCGGCGGATAAGTTAAAGGCTATGGTTCGAACAACTGCGAGTGTCTTTAGAATAGATGGATTTGTACACGAAACAAAAAACGTAACAAATTTAAATCGAAATTACACAACAGAAATTCCAATTGAAGAACTTGTACCTGGCGATATTATTTCACTTTCAGCTGGTGATATCGTGCCAGCTGATGTGCGTATTTTATCCGCAAAAGATTTATTTGTTAATCAGTCTTCTTTAACCGGGGAAGCACTTCCTGTAGAAAAATACGAAAACTGCTACCATACGGAAAATAAACATATATTACCGAAAAACATGAAAAAAAATTACAATCCGCTCGATATGGAAAACCTTTGCTTTATGGGTACAAATATTGTTAGCGGTAGCGCAAAAGCTGTTGTTGTTTCAACTAGTACGGATACGTATTTCGGCTCTTTAGCAAAAAAGGTTATCGGAAAACGTGCAGAAACAAACTTTGATAAAGGCGTAAACAAAGTAAGTTGGCTCTTAATCACATTCATGCTTATTATGGCACCCATTGTCCTTCTCATTAATGGATTCACAAAAGGAGATTGGCAAGAAGCTTTCTTCTTTGCTATTGCTGTTGCAGTTGGCCTTACACCTGAAATGCTGCCAATGATTGTAACTGCTAATTTAGCTAAAGGCGCCGTGAACATGTCTAAACAAAAAGTAATTGTAAAACAGCTCAACTCAATTCAAAACTTAGGTGCTATGAACATTCTTTGCACAGATAAAACTGGAACTTTAACAGAAGATAAAGTTGTCCTAGTTCGTCATTTAGATCCTAACGGAAATGAATGCGATCGTGTATTACACTTTGCCTATTTAAATAGCTTCTATCAAACTGGATTGAAAAATTTAATAGATAAAGCTGTTATTGAACATACAGAGGAGAACCATAAATTTGATCCATCAGCTTTTCAAAAGCTAGATGAAATTCCATTCGATTTTGCTCGGCGTCGCATGTCTGTCATCGTGAAAAATATTTTAGGTGAACATACAATGGTTTGTAAAGGTGCCGTAGAAGAAATTTTATCAATTTGTAACTACACTGAAGTTGATGGACAAATTGTCCCTCTCACTGAAGAAATGAGAGTAAATGTAAAACATCTCAGCGAAACTTTAAATAGTGAAGGAATGCGTGTCATCGCTGTAGCATACAAGAACGATAACAAACCTTATCATAAAGCTTATGCAGTACAAGATGAATCCACTATGATCCTTACTGGATATATCGGCTTTTTAGATCCACCTAAACCATCTGCTGCTTCTGCAATTCAAGCATTGCAAAAACATGGCGTACAAGTGAAAATCTTAACAGGCGATAACGAAATTGTTACAAAAAAAGTTTGTAAAGAAGTGGGATTAAATATAGGTGAGCCTGTCCTCGGTTACGAAATTGATTCTTTACCAGATAAAACATTAGCAACACTGGCAGAAGAAACAACAGTGTTCGCAAAACTAAATCCAATGCAAAAGTCCCGCATCATTCGCGTATTGCAAGGTAATGGTCATACTGTAGGTTATATGGGGGATGGTATTAACGATGCCGTTGCACTACGTGATGCTGATGTTGGAATATCTGTTGATACTGCTACTGACATTGCAAAAGAATCTTCCGATATTATTTTACTTGAAAAAAGTTTAACTATATTAGAAGCAGGTATTTTAGAAGGACGCACTACTTTCGGCAATATTTTAAAATATATAAAAATGACAGCTAGCTCTAACTTTGGAAATGTATTTAGTGTATTAGTGGCAAGTGCTTTCATTCCATTTTTACCGATGCTTGCAATTCATCTCTTAATTCAAAACTTACTTTATGATATTTCACAGCTTTCAATTCCATGGGATAAAATGGATAAGGAATTTCTAGAGAAGCCTAGAAAATGGGATACTGCAAACTTGCGTAACTTCATTATTTGCATCGGTCCAATTAGCTCTATATTCGATATTATCACATTCGTTGTCATGTGGAATGTGTTCGGTGCAAATACACCTGGAGAACAATCGCTATTCCAATCTGGTTGGTTTGTCGTTGGGTTGCTAACTCAAACATTAATTGTCCATATGATTAGAACACAGAAAATTCCGTTCATTCAAAGTACAGCATCAATACCAGTTCTTATATTAACCGCTTGTATTATGGCAATCGGAATTTACATTCCATTCTCACCACTTGGTGCAGCAATTGGTTTACAAGCATTACCACTAAGCTACTTCCCGTGGCTCATAGGAATATTATTAGGTTATGCTTTCTTAACACAATTCCTGAAAAAGCTTTATATTAAAAAATTCCACAGCTGGTTGTAAAAATGAGAATGAGTGGGTATTTCTCACTCATTCTCAAAAAATATAACATGTACTTATATGTATGGAGGTAACCATGATGATATGGTATGACATCGTATTAAGGTTATTTATAGCAATTATTGTAGGAGCTTGCATCGGAATGGAAAGACAATGGAGACATCGAATGGCTGGACCCTCTCTTCCATCTAAAAAAGAAGGGTTTAAATCTCTAAAACCTTCTACATAAACTTATTTTCTAATTTTTGCTGAAACGACTTTTCTTGCTTACGCAATAATTGACTACCTCTCTGTAAAAGAGGTGTTCCATACTTTTCATTAATTTGATCAATAACAGCAAGTAACGGCTCTTCTTTCGCATCTTCTTCGAATGAAAACAAATCTAACTGTTTCACTGATTCTGTCTTCCACTCTAATTCAGTAGCTGTAACACCTAACAGACGAACAGAATCACCATCCCAGTGTTGCTTCCATAAACGTGATGCTGCTTGGAAAATAACCCGTTCTTCCCATATTGCATTTTTCAATTGTTTACTCCGTGTTACCGTGCGACGATCATGGTATTTAATCATAATTTGAATGTTATAACTAACGAGAGTTCGTTTTTGTAGCCTTTTGCTTACTGATTTCGATAATCTTTCTAACATATCAAGTAATTCTTTTTCTTCGTCCATATCCTTTGAGAAAGTCATCGAATTTCCAACGCTTTTATGTTGTCCCATTTGATTCGGATCAACTTCCCTGTCATCCATACCTTTTGCACGTTTTTGTAAATCAACACCGTGCTTTCCAATTTTAGCGCGAATGATATGCTCGTCTCCTTTTGCTAACTGTTCAATTGTATGTATATGAATGTCTTTTAGTTTTTCAGCTGTTTTCTCTCCGATTCCATGCATCTCTGCAACTGATCGTGGCCAAATAATTTCTGGGATATCACGTTTTCGAAGTACTGTAATTCCAAGAGGTTTTTTCATATCTGAAGCAGTCTTTGCTAGGAAAAGGTTTGGGGCAATCCCAATGCTACATGGAAGCTGTAACTCTGTTAGTAACGCTTGTTGAATCATCTTCGCTATTTCAAGAGGCGAACCGAGCGCATAGCAATCTGTAATATCTAAATACCCTTCATCTATAGAAAACGGTTGTATTTTTTCTGTAAAACGGGAAAGAATTTGAAACATTTGAAATGAAGCTTCTCGATATAATGTAAAATTAGGGTGCCTCACAACTAATTGCGGGCATAATCGCTTCGCTTCCCATAGAGGCATCGTCGTACGTATTCCATATTCTCTCGCCTCATAACTACATGTTATGATAATCCCTTTTCTCTCTTTTTCATTCCCCGCAATCGCTAATGGCTTTCCTTGTAATGATGGGTCATGAGCAATTTCGACAGATGCGAAAAAACAATTCATATCTACATGTAAAATAACACGTCCATTTTTCGGATACATTTCTCGCATACTACTCACCCCTTAAAGAACATTCGTTCCTTCATTATATCAAATTTCTTTACACGTTATAATAATTATTGGCTTTTCTCTATCTATTCTTTGCTATACTGTACGTAACAAATGGATATTATTGTAAATGAGGTGAATCGTTATGAAACAACATAATAAACTCAATTATGTATTTATTATTATTATAGTAATCCTTGCGATTAATTATTTGTTACTTCCCCTTTTTAACATTAACATTTACGCTTTAGGAATCTTCTCTCATTTCATACGTTTTGCAACAACTTATGTACTTCCGTGGGTCTTCTTATATTGGCTTATCCGCCTTGTGAAAGCAATTGAATCAAAATAAAAAAAGACGTGTAAACCATAATTGGTTCACACGTCTTTTTGACTTTATTACTTACTTCGCTACTTCTTCGATAATAGCTACAACTAATTCTGCTGTTTTCGCTAATTCTTCAACAGGAATTTTTTCATTTGTTGTATGAATTTCTTCATAACCAACTGCTAAGTTAACTGTTGGGATACCATGTCCTGCGATTACGTTCGCATCACTTCCGCCACCACTTTGGTGAAGAGAAGGCGTACGACCAATGTTTTGAGCTGCACGTTTCGCAACTTCTACAACGTGATCGCCAGCAGCAAACTTAAATCCTGGATACATAACGTTTACTTCAACGTCTGCATGACCACCCATTTCTTTTGCAGTTGTTTCAAATGCTTCTTTCATTTTTGCAACTTGTGCTTCCATTTTCTCATTTATTAAAGAACGAGCTTCTGCAAAGATTTGAACATGATCGCAAACGATATTTGTTTGTGTACCACCTTCAAAACGTCCAATATTTGCAGTTGTTTCAGAATCGATACGACCAAGTGGCATCTTTGCGATTGCTTTTGCTGCGATAGTAATTGCAGATACACCTTTTTCTGGTGCTACGCCAGCATGAGCTGTTTTCCCGCGAATAATCGCATTCACTTTCGCTTGTGTTGGCGCTGCAACTACAATTTCACCAACTTTTCCATCACTATCTAATGCATAACCATATTTTGCTGTAATGCGCTCGCGATCTAACGCTTTTGCGCCAATAAGACCAGATTCTTCTCCAACTGTAATAATAAATTCAATTTTACCATGAGGAATGTTTTTCTCTTTTAAGACACGAATTGCTTCAAACATAGATGCTAATCCAGCTTTGTCATCGGCTCCTAAAATTGTAGTACCATCTGATACGATATATCCATCTTTAATAGAAGGCTTAATTCCATTACCAGGAACTACTGTATCCATATGAGAAGTGAAATAAATTGTATCAACACCGTCTTTTGTTGCTGGTAAAGTACAAATTAAGTTACCTGCACCATGACCAGTCACACCCATCGTGTCATCCTCAAATACTTCTACACCTAAAGCAGTAAATTTCTCTGTTAACACTTTGCAAATTTCTGCTTCAAATTTTGTTTCAGAATCTACTTGTACTAATTCCATAAATTCATTTACTAAACGTTCTTGATTAATCATAAGACTGCGCCTCCTGCACTACCATTATGTATATAACAACATTAATTATAACAGAATTTCGCAAAAGTTTCGAAATACAAGACAAAAAACAGATGGTTAACACATCTAGATACCCATCTGCCTTCTATTACTCGTTTAACAATACCCAGCGCATATGATCTTCCCAGATGCCATTTACCATTAGCATTTTTCGAGATACACCTTCATATTGAAATCCTATCTTCGTCACTACTTGTATAGATGCTAAATTTCGTGGCATAATTGGTGCTTCTATACGATGTAAATGAAATTCTTCAAAGGTAACTTGAATTGCTTTTCTAAGCGCTTCTGTTGTGTAACCTTTATTCAATTCTTCCTTATCTAATTTATAACCGAGTACACAAGATTGATAAATTCCGCGAACAATTAGATTAAATGAAATACATCCAATAATTTTTGTATCATCACCCTTTTTAAAAATCCAAAGCCTGATAATCTTGCCTTCCGCGAACTCTTTTCTATCCTTTTGTAACTTTTTCTTTTGATAATCTAACGTGAAAAACCCCTCCGGTCTATACTCTTCCCACGCTTTTAAAAATTCACGATTTTTGTCGTAATATTGAAGAACTTTTTCCGCATACGACTCATCAATTTCTCTTAAATGTAAACGATCTGTCTCGTATATTTTCATCATTGTATCTCCATTCTTCAGCTTGCATAAAAAAAAATTAATAATCTATCTTTTAACATATTCTCTACGTATGCTCAAATTTCCTGTAATATTTTGCACCCCCTTCCCGAATTTTGTCCTTTCTCTCCCCTTGTCCACAATTTCATTTCTCGTTACAATGAAATTGTACTGATTTGCAAGGAGGTTTAACGATGCATAAAAAAGCTCAAAAAATTATGGTTTATATAATGCTAATTTCTATGCTTGTAACAACATTACTTACTGGCGCAAGTATGTTTTGGTAAAAAGGACGATTCACTCGTCCTTTTTTTACTGCTTACACATACAAAATAGACCATCTCGAAATCGAGATAGTCTATCTTGTAATGAACATTTTATTTTATATATATTACAATTGCTACAATGCTAAAGGAAAAGGCCATTACAAGTGCTATTACAAAACTTGTATATTGTTTCTGCTGAAATGCCCCAATAACAAAAGTAAGATTGAGTAATGCCATAAATACAATCGCTACAACGTAAGAACATATATTAAAAGTTGCCAATATGAATGTAATAACAAATAGAAAACCAACACAAAACTGCATGTAAGAAATTTTTGGATTTAAATACATATGAGCAACCCCTTTACTCAATTATCTTTATATATTCTCATTAACGCATGGTTATGTACACATGTCAAGACAACTTATAATAAAAGAAAAAGCCAACCGTTTCGTTGACTTTTCCAAATACTATGGCCCCTTTTTCCTTCGCCAATTGCTGAAATGTTTTTTTCGATTTCACAATCGATACTTTCGTTCCAATTGGAATACGATCAAACAAATATTCCACATCATGTTTCTTCATTCTTATACATCCTTGCGAAATATATTTTCCAATTGAACTAGGCTGGTTTGTCCCGTGTATCCCATACTTACTTCCATCCGTTCCTCTTGCATTAAATCCCATCCACCTCGATCCAAGTGGATTTTTTGGAGAGCCCCCAGGAATATCCTTCGCAATATAATAGGGATCCTTCGCCTTCAATACAATGTCAAAAGTTCCTTCTGGGGTTAATTCATTTGTTTTCCCTGTCGCTACTGGAAAAACCTTTTGGATCTTCCCATCATCGATGTAAGCTAGTTTATTCGTTGCTTTATTTACAATTATAAAAGGATCTCCAGCACGTGGGTTATCACCAAGAGGCCAGATCGGTGATAGAGAAAGACATAATAATAAAGAAAGAAGATACGGCATATATAGTTCCTACCTTCTAAATAAGTTCTTTTATATTATCCTTTCCCTTAAAACGACTTTTAATGAGTAAATATTGCTCCATCTCATAAACAAGTTGAACAAGTTTTGCACGTATTTCAAATTCTTCTCGCGAGACTGGTAAAGGCATTTCTCTAAATACTTCTCGCATTTCTTGAAGTTGTCTTAACGAAATGACCCCTGTACTTTCAGGTCGAATAGAATTCCCTATATTTTCAATTACGTCTGCAATCATATCAGCTTGTTCATACGTCCAAGATAGTGATGCAGCTAATGGTATCATGCGCTCCAAAATTTCAAATTGTTGCATACGCATATCAAAATACCGATAATAATAGTCATCTTCACGCATAAATTCATTCTCAAGTTTTTTAAATGATAAATCTTTCGCTTCTTTCAGCATCATTTCTGTTTCAATTAATTCGGCCCCACTCCAATTACTATCTCGATTCCGTAAATAAACGACCATTTCAAACAAAATCGTTCTGAAATGCTCTTCTATTTTTCCTTGATACTCTTTCAGTTTATTCTCACTGCTTGGCATGTACATGTTTACTAATAAAGCGACACTAATTCCAATCGTTAATATAGCAATTTCATTACCAACTATAGACCATGTAATTTGCTTTAATGAATACAGATGCATAACGATAACCGAACTCGTGACAATCCCTTCTTGAATTTTGCACATAACTGCAGTTGGAATAAAGGTAAGCAGTAATACGCTAATCGCTAGTGGTGTATAACCAATCGTTTCAAAAATACAAAACGCAAATACCATCGATAATACACAAGCTAAAAAACGGTGCAACGATACTTGAACGGATTTTCGTTTCGTATTTTGCACACATAAAATGACTAAAATACCAGCTGAACTATAAAATTCTAATCCTAATAACTGAGCAATAAAAACTGCCGCTCCCGTTCCAAGCGCTGTTTTCACTGTTCTATATCCAATTTTAAACATATCATTACTCCTATATGTATAAATGTATTTAAAAATAGTATAAAAAAAGGATGACGCAATGTCATCCTTTTCTACCTATTATTCACGTACCCTTCACATATTACAATATCTTTTGCAAAAATTCTTTTGCACGGTCACTTTTTGGTGCTGTAAAAAACTCTTCCGGATTACTATCTTCTACGAGCTTTCCACCATCTAAAAAGAGAACACGGTCTGCTACTTCTTTTGCAAATCCCATTTCATGTGTAACGATTGCCATCGTCATTCCTGTCGTAACTAATGATTTCATAACTTCTAACACTTCTTTCACCATTTCTGGATCTAGCGCAGAGGTAGGTTCATCAAATAACATAACTTCCGGTTCCATCGCTAACGCTCTTGCAATTGCTACACGTTGCTTTTGTCCTCCTGAAAGACGATTTGGATATGCATCTTTCTTATCTAATAACCCCACTTTTTCTAGAAGTTTCTCAGCTTTTTTTTCAGCTTCTTGCTTCGTTACTTCTTTTACATTGATAGGAGCATACGTAATATTTTCTAATACAGTCATATGAGGGAATAAGTGAAAATGTTGAAATACCATTCCGACATTTTCACGAACGTGCATAATATTTGTTTTCGGATTCGTTACTTCTTCCGTTCCAATCCAAATGTGACCATCTGTCGGCGCTTCTAATACATTCATACAGCGTAAAAACGTTGACTTTCCAGATCCAGACGGTCCAATAATTGCAACAACCTCTCCTTTCTCAATCGTTGTTGTAATTCCTTTTAATACTTCATTTTTCCCAAATGATTTATGAAGGTTGTCAATTTTAATCACTTTTCTTCATTCTCCCTTCAATGGCTTTCCCGACTAATGTAAGAATAATTACTAATATATAATAAATAAGTCCAACAAAAAGTAATGGCTCAAGATATTTAAATGTTTCACCACCTACAATATAAGCACGGCGCATTAAATCAGTCGCTCCTATTACGGTTACTACAGCCGACTCTTTCGTAAGTGTCGCAAACTCATTCACAAGTGCTGGTAATATATTTTTTAAAGCTTGAGGAAAAATAATATTTCTCATCATTTTACTGTACGGAATACCTAAAGCCATTGCTGCTTCTGTTTGTCCTTTATCGACTGCTTGAATGCCGGCACGAATTACTTCTGACATATATGCACCTGAATTTAAGCTAAATGCAAGTACAGCTGCTAAAAAGGCCGGTATCTCATAACCCATCATTTGCGGAACACCGAAATAAATAATCATTAATTGTAATACTAGCGGTGTGCCACGAAATATTGACGTATAAATATCTGCTGCAATATTTAATACTCGTATTCTAGCAATTTTGCAAAGTGCTAATAACGTTCCTAAAATAAATCCTACCACAGCTGATGCAGCTACAATTTTTAATGTAACTTCTAATCCCTTTAATATATATGGTATTGAAGGCGTAATTGCCGAAAAATCTAGATTCATCCTTTTCATTCCCCTCACAGAAAAGTGAAAGGCAGCTTATTTTCCGCTGCCAAACCATTTCTTCACTAATTTATCCATTTCTCCATTTTCTTGCATTTTCTTAATTACTTTATTAAATTCTTCTGTTTTATCACTATTTTTCGGAAGAGCAATTGCTGCACCTACTTCTTCTGGTGCTTCTTGAATTTCAATTCCTTGTAGCTCTTTCATTTTTTCTAAATAATTTTTTGCAACTGTGTCTTCTATAATTGCAGCGTCAAAACGACCAGCTTTAATTTCTTGTACGATTTCTGGTATACGGTCACGTCCCTCAGCTTTGAAATCGACTTGTTTCTGAAATTCTTTTGCCTTTTCTTCTTGAATTGATCCTGTTTGTACTCCTACTTTTTTCCCTTTTAAATCTTCTAACGATTTAATATTAGAGCCCTTTTTTGAAACGATCATATTTTTTGCAACAAAATATATATCTGTGAAATCAGCATTATTTTTACGCTCTGCAGTTGGCGTCATACCCGCCATAACGAAATCAACTTTTCCTGAATTAAGAGATGCTAATAATCCGCCGAAATCCATGTCTTTCACTTTCACTTCGTATCCAAGTTCTTTTCCGATATATTTGGCAATATCAACATCAAAGCCGATAATTTCATCACTTTTTGAAGCTTCTACGTATTCATACGGTTTATAGTCTGCTGACGTCCCCATAACGAGTACTTTTTTATTTTTTCCAGTAGCCTTTTCTTCCCCATTACTACAAGCACTGAATATACTTACAATTAAAATAAGTGCAAACGATATTGATAACAACTTCTTCATCTTTCTTCCCCCTAATAATGTATATTTAAAAGTTTAATAGAATATTTATTCGATGTTTGTATTGTATCAGCACTTTCATTTTTATGCAATATTTAAAATAAAAATAAATAAAAAAACAGCATTAAAGCTGTTGTTAATGCATGAAAACATGCATAAAACAACAACTTCCTGCATGTTTAATTATTTTAAAAACTAAATAAAAAAGGCGGTACATCCACTTCATTGTGGACGTACCGCCTTTTCGCTTGTATTTATAGTTCTTCACAATTCTCTTCGAAATAAGATTGTAGTTTTGCAATAACTTGCATTGGTTCATGACCTTCAATTTCATGACGTTCTACCATCGTTACAATTTTTCCATCTTTTAATAAAGCGAATGATGGAGAAGAAGGTGGATATCCTTCGAAATATTCACGAGCTGTTGCTGTTGCTTCTTTATCTTGACCTGCAAACACCGTTACAAGATGGTTAGGACGTTTATCATAATGTACGGAATGCGCAGCAGCAGGACGAGCAATACCACCTGCACAACCACATACAGAGTTTACCATTACAAGTGTTGTTCCATTTCTTTTAAACGCTTCTTCTACTGCTTCCGGCGTCGTCAATTCTGTATATCCAGCAGAGACAATCTCTTCACGCGCTTGGCGGACAACATCATTCATAAAAAAGTTAAAATTAATCAATCTTTTCCCTCCTCTAAAACTATCTATTTGTATCTTACCAGTTAATGTTTATGAAATACAAGTAAGTTTACTTGTATTTAGGCATAGAAAAGGTGTTAGAGCCCTTGCTCTAACACCTTTTTGTCACTTTTCCATAATTTTCATATATTCCGCAATCATTTTTTTATGCGATCCTACAATATAATCAGGTAGCTCTGTTACCGGGAAGAATTTAAGCTGAACCGCTTCTTCTTTATTCATAACAAAATTCCCTTCGTATTCATCGGTATAATAGGCTGTCGTTACGGATTGAAACTCATCACCGTTTGTTAATTTTGAAAAATAGTTCGCTCCAGAAAATACATTGATTAATCGGAGGTTCTTTACTTCTATTCCTGTCTCTTCATATACTTCACGGTAAGCTGTTTCTTCTGGTGATTCACCAAGCTCCATTAGCCCGCCAGGCAACCCCCATTTTCCGTACGGCTCTGTTCTTTGCTGTAATAATACATATCCACTTTCATTTATAACGAGTACAACAGCACCAACTAAAATTAAAGGGCGATGACCAACTATTTTTCGTAATTCTTCTACATATCCCATCGTATCGCCTCCTTTTTCGTTGTCCACACTATTGTATCATATGTATGAAACGACAAAATGCGTATATTTTTCATTTTTTTAACAAAATATTTATTTTATGTGCTTCATCTACTGTAGCTAACATAATGGATTCAATTTCTGCATTCTTCTCTAGAAATTCTCTCGCCCACTCTTCTGTTTTTCCTACTAAAGCTAGAACATCTTGCTGAATCCTCCCGTCCTTTACTAATACAAAAGAAATTGGAGATCTTCTTCCCGCCACTTTCAGATCAAGCCGCGAAACTGCTTCATATTCTGGATACCGGAATATAGAAACAACACCATTCGCTTCCCACAATGCTAATTTAATCGTTTGAATATCGCTCACATTTCGCATACGAAGTTCCGAAAATAAATATTCCACCGTAATTCTCGCTTTTTTCAAATTGCTAAAATCAATGGAACCATTATGTATAAGAATAATAGGTGCTGGCTCTAAAAAGCGTCTCCATCTATCCCATTTCAACATTAAGACTGAGCTTATAATGTGAAGTACAACGAGTATGAACGTTGTAATCATCGAGCCGAGTAATCCCACTTTTTCATCAGATAATGCGTTAGAAATATTCCCACCAAGCAATAACACTAATACAACATCTAAAAAACGAAGTTGCGCGATGGACCTTTGCCCCATCGCTTTCGCAACTAATATTAAAAATATGTATGCTATGATAGCCCGAATAACCCATTCACTATTAGAAAGATGCCGTGCCCCTTCAAAAATATGCATATGCATCACTTTGCACTCCTTACCCATCTCAAACTGCTACTTTGTTTTAGTTTGCAACGTTTAAGAGCATATATGTAAAAAAGCTGATTCGTTTTTAAACGAATCAGCTTTTTTACTTAACAGAAAACATATACTTTTTATACGTTTTTCGTACGGATAATATGAGACCCATCATAATCATATTCGAGAACAAGGAACTTCCCCCATATGATAAGAACGGTAATGCAATCCCTTTTACAGGCATTAATCCAACGATCATACCGATGTTTTGGAATATTTGAACCGTTAATATCCCAATTGATCCAGCACATAATAATGTACCGAATAAATTATCAGCAGAATAACCGATAATAATTGTTCGATATAGTAGTAATAAGAATAAGAATACAACTAACGCTGCTACGATAAATCCACCTTCTTCGGCAATTGTAGCAAAAATAAAGTCAGTATGCTTCTCAGGGATATAGACGTTCCCTTCGCCAAATCCTTTCCCTTCCATACCGCCACTACCTACAGCTAAAATCGATTGCTGTGTTTGATAACCTTGATCTGTATGTTCAAATGGATCTAACCAACCTAAAATACGTGATCGTTGGTGAGGTTTTAGTAACATAACTAAATTATTAAAGAAGAAATCCTCATACCTTACGTAAATAAATATTAACGCCGATACTATGGTCACCGGAATAGTTGTACATAACGCTATCAATTTCTTCTGAATACCTGACATAAATAAAATACATGCAATTGCAGCAGCATATAAGAATACCATACCTGTATCCGGTTGGCTATATACAACAGCCGTAGGAGGAATAGCTACTAACATTACCTTTCCTATTAATATTAGGTCTGTTTTAAATGTTCGAACCATATACTGTGCATTATGCTTTACTGCTAAATTTGCTACTAACATAACCAGTGCAATTTTGAAAAACTCCGACGGTTGAATAGATCCAATTACCGGAAACCTAAACCATCTTTTCGCCCCAAGTATTTCAGGTGTAAAGTTTGAAACTGGTAATATCTTCAACAAAATAATCGAAGCAAATGTAGCAATATACAATGGCCAAGATAGTTTTTGTAGCTGATCTGAATCAACACTTGCAACAAGAAGTAACATTACAATCCCAATTATGTAGTTAACACCTTGTTTCAGAGCAAAATTCTCAGCCCCATATTGTCCAGTTTGCTGACTGCTATATATAGCAGCTATACTCGTAACACATAATGCAAACAAAATTAATATTAATTTTACATCTAAACTTTTTAGAAACTCGGTACTTCTTTTCATGACATCCTCCTGAAACATTGTTACAGCAAAATAAAAAACCAGGAGTCAACATTCTTCATGTTTTGACGACTGATTACACATTATCTATAAAACACTTATATAGAATAACTCTCTTTTTCATACAATACAATATATTATACTACAGTTTCGTCAGTAAGATTTGCCAAAAAAATTATTCTTTTCTTATTTTATATCTATATACCATATATCAGCAATGTATTTTCGTAAATTTCTAATACATACTCGTTCATTGTAAGATTGCCGGGAAAAGTGTTGTACATATAGTAGGATGCAAATGAAGAAATAAGATGATAAAAAGCTCGCATAAGCGAGCTTTTTATTAATATACAGATGTATTATTTTCTGACGTATTTTCTAAAATTTCTTTTACACGTCCTAAGAACTTACCACAAATTAAGCCATCTAGTACACGGTGATCAAGTGATAAACATAAGTTAACCATGTCGCGAGCACCGAACATACCATTATC
Organism: Bacillus sp. FSL E2-0195; assembly: GCF_038003645.1. Classification (NCBI taxonomy): domain Bacteria; kingdom Bacillati; phylum Bacillota; class Bacilli; order Caryophanales; family Bacillaceae; genus Bacillus; species Bacillus sp. FSL E2-0195. The sequence continues at coordinate 4,057,068 of NZ_JBBOPN010000001.1, forward strand.
CATAATTACTGGGCGTTTTACAATTGATTCAACTTGTAAAATAGCCGCTTGTGGGTAATTAATAATACCCATAGATTGAACAGAACCGAATGATCCTGTGTTATTAATTGTAAATGTTCCACCTTGCATTTCGTCCGCTTTTAACGATTTCGTACGTACTTTTCCTGCAAGCTCTGTAATTTCACGAGCGATACCTTTAATCGTCTTCTCATCCGCGTGTTTAATTACTGGTACAAATAGTTCGTCCTCTGTTGCAACAGCGATAGAAAGGTTAATATCTTTCTTCTGAACGATCTTATCGCCAGCCCACATTGAATTGATTTGAGGATACTCTTTTAACGCTTGCGCTACTGCTTTTACGAAGAAAGCAAAGAACGTTAAATTAAAGCCTTCGCGCTTTTTGAAATCACCTTTAATTGAATTACGGTATGACACAAGGTTTGTCACATCTACTTCAATCATCATCCAAGCATGTGGCGCTTCGTGTTTACTACGTAACATGTTCGCTGCAATTGCTTTACGCACACCTGTTACTGGAATTTCGATATCGCCAGGCATTGTTGGTACAGAAACTGGTTTTACAGCTTCTACTTTTTGTGCTACTGGCGCTGCTTTTGGTGCTTCTGGACGCGCTTCTACTACTGCTACCGCTTCCTCTTTCTTCGCACCTGCTTGCGGAATATTTCCAGATTCCACCAGCTTTAAAATATCTTTACGAGTGATACGGCCATTTGCTCCCGTACCTTCTACTAAATCTAAATCAACATTATGCTCACCTGCAAGTTTTAAAACAGCTGGTGAAAAACGTGGTTTTCCATCAGTTGGTTGTTTTGCTTTCGGTGCTTTTTCAGGCGTAGCTACTTCTGCCTTTGGTTCTTCTTTTGTTTTTTCCTCAACAGCTGTCGCTGCTACTTCATCTGCGCCTTCTACTTGAATAACACAAACTACTTCACCTACAGCTAACGTCTCACCTTCACCAGCGATTAATTCTTTCACAATACCAGTGAAAGAAGATGGCACTTCAGCATTTACTTTATCAGTCATTACTTCTGCAAGCGGATCATACTTGTTTACGTGATCGCCAACATTAACGAGCCATTTACTAATTGTACCCTCTGTAACGCTCTCCCCGAGCTGAGGCATTGTGATATTTTCTACAGCCATGTATAGTCCCCCCGATTAAAATTCCGCAAGTTCACGCATTGCTTTTTCAACTTTATCTGGATTTACCATAAAGAATTTTTCCATTGTTGGTGCATATGGCATTGCTGGAACATCTGGACCTGCAAGACGTGCGATTGGCGCATCTAAATCAAACAGACAGTTTTCAGCGATAATAGCTGCCACTTCACTTATAATACTTCCTTCTTTATTGTCTTCTGTTACAAGAAGAACTTTACCTGTTTTAGAAGCCGCTTCAATAATTGCTTCTTTATCTAACGGATATACCGTTCTTAAATCAAGAATGTGTGCAGAGATTCCATCTTGTGCTAACTTTTCAGCTGCTTGAAGAGCAAAGTGAACACATAATCCGTAAGTGATAACAGTAATATCATCACCTTCGCGTTTTACATCTGCTTTTCCGATTGGTAATACATAGTCATCTTCTGGCACTTCACCTTTAATTAAGCGATATGCACGCTTATGCTCAAAGAATAATACTGGATCTTCATCACGAATTGCAGCTTTTAATAAGCCTTTTGCATCATATGGTGTAGAAGGGATAACAATTTTTAAACCTGGTTGGTTTGCAAACATCGCTTCTACAGATTGTGAATGATACAATGCACCGTGAACACCGCCGCCAAATGGCGCACGAATTGTAACTGGACAAGTCCAATCGTTATTAGAACGATAACGAATTTTTGCTGCCTCAGAAACAATTTGGTTTACTGCTGGCATGATGAAATCAGCAAACTGCATTTCAGCGATTGGACGCATACCATACATTGCCGCACCAATTGCTACCCCAGCAATTGCAGATTCTGCAAGCGGTGCATCAAGCGCACGATCTTCACCAAATTGATCATATAATCCGTGTGTCGCTTTAAATACGCCACCTTTTTTACCAACATCTTCACCTAAAACAAATACTTTCTCATCGCGTTCCATTTCTTCGCGCATTGCTAATGTAATAGCATCAATATAAGACATTACAGCCATGAAACGTTCCCCCCTATTCTGCGTATACGTGCTTCAATGCATCTTCAGGTGCTGCATACGGAGCATTTTCTGCATATTCTGTTGCTTCATTTACGATATGCATAATTTCGTCTAACATTTGTTTTTCAAATTCCTCAGTTAACACGCCAGCTTCTTTTAAATAAGCTGCAAATGTTATAATTGAATCTTTTTTCTTTGCTTCTTCTACTTCTTCTTTATCACGATAAACACGATCATCGTCGTCACTAGAATGTGCTGTTAAACGATATGATACTGTTTCAATTAAAGTTGGGCCTTCACCACGACGGCCGCGGTTTGCTGCCTCTTTTACAGCTTTATATACTGCAAGCGGATCGTTTCCGTCTATTGTATATCCAGGCATACCGTAACCAATTGCACGGTCTGATACGTTTTTACATGCTAATTGTTTTTCAACTGGAATAGAGATTGCGTATTTATTATTTTCACACATGAAAATAACAGGTAGTTTGTGTACACCAGCAAAGTTTGCTCCTTCATGGAAGTCACCTTGGTTTGAAGAGCCTTCTCCGAATGTAACGAACGTTACTAAATCTTTCTTCTCCATTTTTCCAGCTAGTGCAATACCAACTGCATGTGGTACTTGCGTTGTTACTGGTGATGAGCCTGTAACAATACGATTTTTCTTTTGACCGAAGTGACCAGGCATTTGACGACCACCAGAGTTTGGATCTCCAGCTTTTGCGAAAGCAGACAACATAAGCTCTTTAGCTGTCATACCAAACGCTAGTACAACACCCATATCACGGTAGTATGGTAATGCATAATCTTTCTCTCTATCAAGAGCGAACGCCGCTCCAACTTGTGCAGCCTCTTGTCCTTGACAAGAAATTACGAATGGAATTTTACCTGCACGGTTTAATAACCACATACGTTCGTCAATTTTACGTGCAAGTAACATCGTACGGAACATTTCTAATACTTGCTCATCACTTAAGCCAAGCTCTTCATGGCGCTTTTCTTTTACTTCTGCCATTTTTCATAACCTCCTAAATCCACATTTTTATGCGTGTAACGCTCTTCCATCTACAGCAAGTGCAGCTTCACCAATCGCCTCAGATAATGATGGATGCGGATGAATTGTATGTGCTACTTCCCAAGGTGTTGCATCAAGTACTCTTGCAAGACCAGCTTCAGAAATCATATCTGTTACATGTGGTCCGATCATATGAACACCGAGAATGTCATTTGTTTCTTCATCAACTACAAGTTTTACAAAACCGTCTGATTCTCCGTATACAAGTGCCTTTCCGATTGCACGGAATGAGAACTTACCTACTTTTAACTTATAGCCTTTTTCTTTTGCTTCTTGTTCTGTTAAGCCGACAGAAGCAACTTCTGGACTACTATATACGCATTTTGATACCATAGAATAATCAATTGGTGCAACTTCTTTACCAGCGATATGTTCTACTGCAACAATTCCTTCATGAGAAGCAACGTGAGCAAGTTGCAAGCCACCGATTACATCTCCAATTGCGTAAATATGAGATTCCTTCGTTTGATAAAACTCATTTGTTTGAATGTATCCTTTTTCCACAACAATATCTGTGTTCTCTAAGCCCATATTTTGCGTATTCGCTTGTCTTCCTACAGATACAAGCATTTTTTCTGCTTTAAATGCTTTGTTCTCACCGTTATGTTCAGCTTGAATTGTTACTCCATTATCTTTTACCAATGTTTCTGGTAATACTTTTGCACCAGTTACCACTTTAATACCTTTTTTCTTGAATAGACGTTGCATTTCTTTTGAAACGTCATTATCTTCTAGTGGTAATATGTTTTTCGCATATTCTAATACAGTAACTTCTACACCGAAGTCAGCAAGCATAGATGCCCACTCAATACCAATTACACCGCCACCAACGATAATGATTGAGCTAGGAAGCGTTTCCATTTTTAGGGCATGATCCGAAGACATTACATACTCTCCGTCTAACTCTAATCCTGGTAATGAATTTGGACGAGAACCTGTTGCAACAAGTACATTTTTTGGAATTAACATTTCATTCTCTTCTCCACTTGCAAGTTCAACTGAAATTGTACCTGGCATTGGAGAGAAAATAGATGGGCCAAGAATACGGCCAATACCTTCAAACACATCAATTTTACCTTGTTTCATTAAATGCTGAACGCCTTTGTGAAGCTGCGTTACAATCTTCTCTTTACGCTCTTGTACTTTAGCAAAGTTTAGTTCTACATTACTTGCAATAACTCCGAACTCTTCTCCTTTTTTAGCAGTTGCGTATACTTCCGCACTACGTAAAAGAGCTTTACTAGGAATACATCCTTTGTGTAAACAAGTACCACCAAGATTTTCTTTTTCAACAAGTGCAGTTTTTAACCCTAGTTGTGATGCACGAATAGCAGCAACATATCCACCAGTACCGCCGCCAACGATGACTAAATCATATTCTCTTGCCATTATCTCAACCCCTAGCTACTGTTTGTTTTTCTCGTACAATATATTCTTTTGGAGCTTCTTCTTCACGTAATACACGAAGTGCTCCTTCTGCTAACGCTTGTAATTCATCTTCTCCTGGATGTACGATAACATCTGCAATCCAGTGAACACGTTCTTTTATTTCATCGACAAGAATTTTACTGTACGCAAGTCCACCAGTTAATACGATTGCATCGATTTTCCCGTGAAGTACAGCACTAGCTCCGCCAATCTCTTTTGCAACTTGATACGCCATTGCTTTATAAATAAGGGTTGCTTCAGGATCACCTTTTTCAACCATTTGTTCTACTTTAATTGCATCGTTTGTACCGATAAGACTTACAAGTCCACCTTGTCCGACAAGTTTTTTAACCATTTCGTCTCGGTAATACTCACCAGAAAAACACATTTCAACTAATTGTCCTACTGGTACTGTACCAGCACGCTCTGGACTAAATGGTCCTTCTCCGTTTAAGCCATTATTAACATCGATAACTTTTCCTTTTTTATGAGCACCAACTGTAATACCACCACCCATATGTGTAACTAATAAATTTAAATCCTCATATTTGTGATTTAATTCATCTGCTACTTTACGAGCAACCGCTTTTTGGTTTAATGCATGGAAAATACTTTTACGTTCCATACCAGCAATACCGCTAATACGAGCAATCGGTTCCATTTCATCTACAACGACAGGATCCACAATGAATGCAGGAATGTTTAATCCAGAAGCGATTTCATATGCTAAAATGCCTCCAAGGTTTGAAGCGTGATGACCGCTAAACCCATTTTTTAAATCTTCTAACATCGCATCGTTTACTGTATACGTACCGCCTTCGATTGGACGAAGTAATCCACCACGCCCACAAACAGCGTTTAATTTTGAAATGTTAATACCATGAGAATGTAGAACTTCTAAAATCGTTTCTTTACGAAACTCATATTGGTCGATAATTCGCTTATATTTTCCAATCTGTTCTACGTCATGACGAATAGTTTCTTCTAGAACGGGTCTTTCATTATCAAAAACACCAATCTTTGTGGATGTACTACCTGGGTTAATAACAAGAATTCGATTTACAGACAATGTTGCTACCTCCACTAATAAATTTAAAAGGAAGTGGAAACCTCATAAGAGGTAACCACACCTTTTGTAAAAGTTATATATGAATGATTAGCGACGGCTAATAATGTCGTGACCGTTGCGTAAGTATGTGCTACGAGAGTTTTTCAAGCTTGCAATGCGCTCTTCAGCTAGACGATCTGCTGCAACATAAGTTGCTATGCCATCGCGTTTTGAAATTTCGATTACTTTTGCAATTGTGTCATAAATAGACTCAACACGTTTTAATGCACGTTCTCTATTGTATCCATATAATTCGTCTGCTACGTTAATTACGCCACCTGCATTAATAACATAGTCTGGTGCGTATACAATACCCATTTCATGAATAAGGTCGCCGTGACGATCTTCTTTTAATTGGTTATTTGCAGAACCTGCGATTACTTTTGCTTTAAGTTGTGGAATAGTTTCATCATTAACTGTTGCGCCTAATGCACATGGTGCGTAAATATCACATTCAACACCGTAAATTTCATTTGGCTCAACTGCTGTTGCACCGAATTCTTCTACTGCACGTTGTACAGCTTCTTTATTAATATCTGTAACGATTAATTTTGCTCCTTCAGCGTGTAAATGTTTGCATAGGTGATATGCTACATTACCAACACCTTGAATAGAAATTACTCTTCCTTCTAGGTTATCTGTACCAAATGCTTCTTTTGCAGCTGCTTTCATACCACGGTAAACACCGTATGCAGTTACTGGAGATGGGTTACCAGAAGAACCGAATGATGGTGAAATCCCTGTTACAAAATCAGTTTCCTCATGGATAATATCCATATCATCTACTGTTGTACCAACATCTTCAGCTGTAATGTAACGTCCGTTTAGTCCTTGAATGTAGCGTCCTAATGCACGGAACATCGCTTCGCTTTTATCTTTACGTGGATCACCGATAATTACTGTTTTTGCACCACCTAAGTTTAAACCAGCTGCTGCATTTTTGTATGTCATCCCTTTTGCAAGACGCAATGCATCTTCAATCGCCGCTTCTTCAGAATCATATGTCCACATTCTTGTTCCACCAAGAGCTGGTCCAAGTGTTGTATCATGGATTGCAATGATTGCTTTTAAACCAGATTCTTTATCTTGACAAAATACCACTTGCTCATAATCATATTTTTCTAAGTATTCGAAGATTTCTAATGTCATTGTCGTTTCCCCCTAATTGTTTTACCCTATTTGGTTTATTTTGAAGCAGTCGCAACTGCCAATGCTAATGAATATACTTTTGTTTCTGCTGAATCAGCACGTGATGTTAAAACAATCGGTGCTTTAGCGCCAGCAATCATCGCTCCTACCTTTGCATTTGCAAAGTAGACGAGTGATTTATATAGCACATTTCCAGCTTCAATCGTTGGGACGAGTAAAATGTCTGCCTTACCTGCTACATCACTTACTATGCCTTTATGTTCTACTGCAATTTGTGATACTGCATTATCTAAAGCAAGTGGTCCATCAACGACACAATTTTTAATTTGTCCGCGGCGATTCATTTGAGTTAACATCGCTGCATCAATTGTCGCTTGCATCGCAGGATTAACAACCTCTACCGCTGCAATTGGCGCTACCTTTGGCAAATCAATTCCTATTGCCTGGGCAACTTCTACAGTATTTTGTATAATAGCAGCTTTTTGTGTTACATCAGGTGCAATGTTCATCGCTGCGTCTGTAACAAAAATAAGACGATCGTAATTTGGAACTTCAAACGCTGCAACATGTGAAAGCACGCTGCCCTTACGAAGTCCCCACTCTTTATTTAATACAGCTTTCAAAATATTTGCTGTTGGGATGTTCCCCTTCATTAGCACATCTGCTTCGCCATTGCTTACAGATTTAACAGAAAGTTCTGCAGCCTCAGCACTTGACGCTGCTGCAATCACTTCAATATGTTCTGAAGTTTGTAACCCATGCTCTTGTAGCATCCCTATTATTTTCTCTTGATTTCCATATAGACGAAATTGAGCTAGCTGTAACTTGATTGCTTTCGCTACAGCTTCAATTACTTCATGATCTTCAGCTACTGCTACAGCCACAGTTTTTTTAGGCTGTCCTGCTGCTTGATCAATTAAGTGTTCTAACTTCATATTTTGTAATCAACCCTTTCCGTCGTCCCTCGTCTATTCATTAAGCAAATACCGTGCCAACTTTCAAAAGTGGTCTTACCAATAATGAAAACGCATTCAAAATGCAGTAAAATCAATACTTTGAAAAACAACGAAATATTCTGTCTCGTTTTGTCGCTTTTTGTATACCATGCAATAAATTGCACGGTATGCAATTTATTGCATGCTATTTTTTGCGCAGTCATACTTTTCTAGCTTGTAATATAAGTTTCGAACTGAAATTCCTAACGCTTTTGCAGTCTTCGTTTTGTTCCCATCAAATTTCTCTAAATATTCACGGATAATATTCCCCTCAAATTCTGTCACTAGGTGTTCAAGGGCCTTCTCTTCTAATTCAGGTAATAAATTATTTTGTTTCGTCTCTACTTGTTCTTCTTTATGTAAAGGCGGTAAATGATGTACATCAATATATATTTCGTTATAATTCATAAAGATAATAGCTCGTCCTAAAATATTTTCAAGTTCCCTAACATTCCCTGGCCATTCATATGATTGCAAATACGAAACGGCTGAATCGGTGAGTCCTTCTACATTACGACCATAATCTTGATTAATTTTTTGAATTAACCTTTCTGCAATCGCTGGTATATCTCCTTTACGCTGACGAAGGGAAGGAATTTGAATCGGGATTTTATTTAAACGATAATATAAGTCCTCTCTGAACTCTCCTTCTAGAATGCCCTTTTCTAAATTCACATGTGTTGCTGCAATTACTCGGACATTAATAGGTATCGCTTTCGTTCCCCCTACTTTCACAATTTCTTTTTCTTGTAGCACACGAAGGAGCTTCGCTTGCGTATTTGCAGATAACTCTCCGATTTCATCTAAAAAAACACTTCCATTATTCGCTTCTTCAAAGAATCCTCGTTTCCCGCCTCTTTTCGCTCCAGAAAACGCGCCTTCCTCATAACCGAATAATTCACTTTCTAATAAGGTCTCAGAAATAGCAGCACAGTTTACTCGTACAAACTTATTGTATTTTCGATTACTACTGTTATGAATAGCGTGTGCAAATAACTCTTTCCCCGTACCAGACTCCCCTCTAAGCAATACTGTTGCCGGTGTATTCGCTCCAAGTTTTGCTTGTTCAATAGCTGCCGTCGTTTCATCTGAATCACCAACAATATCATCAAATGAATATTTTGCTTCTAACGTTCGAATAATTTGTCTTGCCCTATTCAATTCATTTGTTAACTTTTGAATTTCTGATACATCGCGAATTACCCCGACGCTCCCTTTCAATATTCCATCGACAATAACCGGTGCTACGTTTACAATTACATCTCGCTTTTTTTGCCCAATCTTCATATGTATTCCTCGTACCGCTCGGCGCGTCCGAAGTACTTTCATATGCATACTTTCACCTTCCACAATATCAGTTGTAGCCGGCTTCCCAATAATTTCTTCTTCAGTCAAACCCGTTAACTTCGTATAAGCAGGGTTTATAACTAGTCCTCTTCCTTTCTCATCAACAACCGAAATTGCTTCCTCAGATGAGTTAATAATCGCCTCAAGTAGCGTTTGAATTTCTTTTAAGTCTGTAACTTCTTCCGCTAAATCTACAACTTCTGTAATGTCTTTAAAAATCGCAAACGCCCCTTGAACCTCTCCACCTTCTTTTAATATCGGAATACGCGTTGTAATAATCTTTTTTTCATTCTCTAACGTCAGTTCATGATTCACTTCTATTTTTTTCGTGCGTATAATACGAAGCAACTTACTCGTTGGAATAACTTCTAAAATATATTTCCCTATTGCTTCCTCTTTTTTATATCCAGTAATACGCTCTGCGCTTTTATTAAACAGACGAACTTGTCCCTCTTGGTCTATAACAATCATACCGTCATGCGTTGAATTTAAAATTAAATTCCCTTGTTGCGTCTGTTCTTCTAGCTTTCCAATTAAGCTTTCCTTCTCATGCGCTAGTCTCGTAACAATTTTTGCAATATCCCCTGGTATAAGAAGGGTGTCTTTATGCTTGCTTCCCAATAAAACTTTATGTAAATCATAATCACCTGTCATATCAAACATTACATCAATATGCATAGAAAGAAACGGAGTTACACTATCACCAATCGGAACCCCATATTCCTTTGCGATTTGTAATCCTTTCGCAATTGGATTACTATCAATAACTCCTATAATTTGAAATATATTCGAATTTTGCAACAGACTCAGCAGTGTACTCCCACCTTCACCTGCTCCAACAATTAACACATTTTGTTTCATACATTACACTTCCTCTCGAAGTATCTCTGCAAAATTTTTCACATTCTTATCTTACTCGTTCAGCAACCTCTTGACAAACCCCCATTCCATATAACATCATTAAAATACACAAAATAATCTGAAAAGGAGCGTTATGTATGCAGCGTTACCTCGCTCTATTATTAGCACTCATCCCCATTTCATTAGCCGTGCTTGGTATTAAACTAATGAGAGATACTGTATTTGGGATTTTGTTCTCCCCAATCCCTATATTATGGTTACAATTTTTAATCGGCGCTCTTTGCTTCGCACTCGGGTTTTATATCTTCGGCGGCTTCGTCTTACACAGAGATCGTAAGAGAAATAAAGTACAAGCACGCTTCAGAAGATAAAACAAAGTTTTCACATATCATAAATAAAAAATGAGACCATTATATTAGGTCTCATTTTTTTATCGGTAATAAAGTTCTTGCTGTTTCAGGATAATCAGTAATAATCGCTGATATATTCATATCAAAATATTTACGCATAAGCGTTTCTTCATTTATCGTGTAAGGACGAACCTCCACACCACTTCCCATCGTTAATTCAGCGATAGCATCTTGAAGATAACGATAATTCGGATGTACTGCAGTAGCACCCATCTTTTTTGCATATGCCCACGGGCTATGCAAACCTTCACGATACAAAATAGCTGTTTGAATATCAGGAGCCATCATATGACATCGCTTCATACTGTAGTGATTAAAAGAAGAAAACACAATCCGATCCTCTAGACTAAACTTACGTACAAGTGTTATAACCTCTTCTTCTAAACCTCTGTATGGGATTTTATTATTTTTCAGTTCAATATTGAGTAGCAATTTCGTTTTTGCGAGCCATTCTAACACCTCTTCTAGAAGAGGTATTTTGCAAAAACCTACTTTGTCACCGAATTTATAACTCGCATCCAACTTACATAAATCCTCATATAAATAATTTCGAACCGCACCTTTTCCATTTGTTGTCCGATCCACCGTTTCATCATGAATAACGACAACTTTTCCATCTTTCGTGAATTGAACATCGAGTTCAATTCCATCTGCCCCGAAAGCCTCTGCTGCTTCAAATGAAATCATTGTATTTTCCGGATACGTTCCCGCCGCACCACGATGCGCAAATATAAGAGTCATCCTCACTCCCCCAATCTTATGCTATACTATACGAAAAAGGAGGTACTTCTATGAGACCATTACAAATTTCTCCAGACACTGCAGTCCGCCTATCAAAAGCGTTAGGTGTTCCACTTGAACAACTTATGCATATGCCACAGCATATTTTAATCCAAAAGTTAGTTGAATTAGAAAAACAAAATAAAGACGAAGAATAATATAGTCCTGTTTTGCAGGGCTTTTTATTATTATCTATTATATCATGGATGACTTCCCCGCTAAAATCCTTTAACAGATGTACTACGATGCGATTTAGCCTTTACTTCATCATTTAATAATGAATTATATATCTTCTTTTTTGTTACAAGTCATAAAGAAAGCAGAATATTTATTCACAAGTCACCATTGCCCCCTTAAAGCAAGGTAATAAAAAAACTAGAAGCCCTTCATATTATTTTTTATTGAATGTGCGGAGTATCCCCTGATTCGTATAGTTCTTTCGCTTTTTCCTCCCCGAATGTAGTTAAAATATAATGTTGCTCTTCTACCGCATCCATCGCTCTAGTGGCTTTACAAACATTACCCTCTTGAGCATCCGAGAAAAAATTGTGATCTTCTACAATTTTACTAAAATCTTTTTTCGCCCATCTATCAGCAATTGCTACAAGCTCATTTTTCTTCGCAAAACTACTCTTATTTATGATTTTTTTTAATTTTTCAGCGTTATTTTGAATCATTGGGATGGATCCCGATTTTCGTTCTGCCACTACTTTTTGATGAGTCATGTGATACATCGCTGTAATGACTTCGCTTTCAGTAGAATTTTCAGTAACATACACATCAACAAAGACTCCATCTACCTCTCTACCTACTATCGTTGGGTCTTCTTTTTTATCTATTTGAGCACTCACTTCTTTATCTACTGGATTATCGGCAAGCTCTAACATTCCAAATGTAACTGCAACAGCAAGAACTCCCATAGCTGCTACTATTCCTAGCCAAGTTAATATTTTGTTTTTCATTTTCCTTCTCCCTCTGTATACCTATTTAATTACCTTAAAAAACTCACTTATATGTAATATTACTAAAAACAGGTTTTATTTTCCATAATATCAAACAACCCTTTTTATCTACCCAAATAATTTTGATAAAATCGATATCACTTCTCCCTCTTTTTCTCAACAAAATAAAAAGACCAACGAATTCTAAAATTCATTGGTCATTAAATAAAAGTTTATTGGTTTTAAAATTGATATCGAGTATAAATTTCAAGAATTATTAAGCTCTACTAAAACTTAAATCCCTTACTACTTTTCCTCTCAGCTAGCCTTATGTTCAAGTCTTAGCTTATCCGCAACCATTGCGATGAACTCAGAATTCGTAGGTTTTGCTTTTGACATGGATACAGTATAACCAAATAAGGACGAAATAGAATCAATATTCCCACGGCTCCAAGCTACTTCAATTGCGTGACGGATTGCGCGCTCGACACGGCTTGCTGTTGTATTATATTTCTTTGCAATATCTGGATATAATACTTTCGTAATAGATCCTAGTAATTCGATATCATTGTACACCATAGAGATTGCTTCTCGTAAGTACATGTACCCTTTAATATGAGCGGGTACACCAATTTCATGAATGATACTTGTAATACTCGCATCTAAGTTTTTCGGTTTTCCATCGATCGTTGTTGCTGATCGGAAAGATGGTAATGGACGTTTAATAGTAGCACTTTCCTTACCACTAACTTGACGAATATGACTTGTTAAATTCTCCATATCAAATGGTTTTAATATGAAATATGATGCCCCTAAATCAACCGCTTTTTTCGTCACATCTTCTTGTCCGAATGCTGTCAACATAATAACGCTAGGTTGTCTTAACCTTTCAATATGTCGCATTTTCTCTAGCACAGCTAGACCATCTAAATGTGGCATAATAATGTCTAAAACGAGTATATCAGGCTGCTTTTCTTTCAATAAGTTTAAACATTCTTGACCATTGTAAGCAATTCCGATAACTTCCATATCATCTTGGGCAGCAACATAACTCTCTAGCATCGATACCAATTCTTTATTATCATCCACAAGACATACTTTAATTTTCTCCACAGTTTTTCCTCCCTTACCGAATCGATTCTTCCGACATGTGTAAGCTTCTAGGCTACATGAATTGTTCGACAATTGTGTGAAAATTCCCTTTAAAGTTTCTTACTTTCCGATAAAATCACAAAAAAATATGTTTATCGTTCATTTTTTTACTTTCGCAACACATTCCATCATAGAATTACAGCGAAACGTTCAACCCTTTGCTTATATCTTACAACAAAAAACAGCTCTTGCGGAGCTTTTACAAAATTTCAACGAATTTTTCAAAAGAAAAGCGAGCTAATATGTATTAGCTCGCTTTTTTCTCTTGATCATAAATATTAATTCCAGCCTCATGTAACATCCATTCAATATGAACACCGTATCCTGACGTTGGATCATTTACAAATACATGTGTAACCGCACCAATTACTTTCCCATTTTGTACAATCGGACTTCCACTCATTCCTTGTACAATACCACCCGTTTTTGCTAGTAAACGTTTATCTGTCACTTTTATAACCATACCTTTTGTAGCCGGGAACTTTTGTGGTACCGTACTAACAACTTCAATATCAAACGCTTCCACCTTATCTTGATCAATAACTGTTAATATTTTCGCTGGCCCTTCTTTTACTTGATGGGATAATGCGATAGGCATTGCTTTATCCATTATGCCGTTTGTCATATCTGTGTTTAATTTCCCAAAAATACCATACGGGCTATTTATTGTAATATTACCAATCACTTCACGATCCGGTGAAAATCTTGCTAATTTTTCTCCCGGGTTCCCGTGACTTCCTCTTTCAATAGACGTTACTGTCGAACGCATAATTTGTCCATCTTCTACTTGAATTGGCTTTTTTGTATCATTATCGGAAATTACATGACCAAGCGCTCCATATTTCATGGAATCTGGATGTACGAATGTCATCGTTCCGATACCAGCTGCTGAATCACGAATATACAGTCCAATTCGGTAAGAGGATTCACCATTGTCTTTTTGTGGTGTTAGCTTAGCACGAATATATTTTCCATCTCTTAATAAAACAAGATTAAGCGGTTCACCTGTTTCTCCACTATTATGAATAAATGGTGCTACATCACTCATTCTTTCAATTGTTTTACCATTGATTTCAGTAATCATATCTCCAATCTGTACACCAGCTGTTTCACCAGGAGATACTTTACCCTTTTCAGTTTGAATTAAATGATGGCCTACAACAAGTACACCTTTTGTGTTCAATTTTACACCAATCGATTGTCCACCTGGAATAACTTTAAAATCTTTTAATACTTTCACATTTACTTTTTTCACTGGAAAACCAGCAAGTTGAAACACCATATCAGCTTCACCATTTTGGTGAGAATTTACCATAAGTTCTTGTTCATTTGAACTTACAGTAAATACATTACGATTTGTAGATGCAGCCTTAAAAACTGGTAATGATGCTATTTCTGATTGTTGTCCTTCAAAAACAACAAGTTGCTTCGGAGATGAAATAAACGTTCGAAGCGGTTTAAAACATCCAATAAAAACTAGAGAAACAAGGAGACAAAGACCTATTATTTTTCGAAATCTTTCTAATTTCAATTTGTTCACTCTCCTCGCTCCTACCCCACATTCAGCCTCTTGGCTTCACTTTTTAATCTCTCCTTGCAGCGCTTTATTTATAACCGGAAGAATTAAGAAATCGTCATTTGAGAAAAAAAAGCTATCCATTACTGGATAGCCTCTGCTGTCTGTTTGAAATGATGCGCTTGCGTAAGTAACTCTTTCGCATGCTCTGTCGTTAAATCTGTAATTTCAACACCAGAAATCATTCGAGCAATTTCTGTTACTTTTTCATCCGTACTTAACACAGTAACCGATGTAATCGTACGATCATTCGCCACTTGTTTTCTAATAAATAAATGAGAGTCCGCCATTGAAGCTACTTGAGGTAAGTGCGTAATACAAAGTACTTGCGAGTTTACTGATACACGATAAATTTTTTCCGCAATAGCCTGTGCAACCCGACCACTCACACCCGTATCCACTTCATCAAAAATAACAGATGCAACACCTTGATGCTTAGAAAAAATGCTTTTTAAAGCTAAAATAATACGAGATAACTCTCCGCCAGAAGCGACCTTTGAAAGTGGCTTTAACGGTTCACCCGGATTCGTTGAAATATAAAATTCCACATGATCGTAGCCATCCGCCGTAAGTTTTACCGGTGTTCCTTCCACGAGAGGTTCTTCTACATTTCCTACCCTCTTCATAATTCTCACTTCAAATTTCGTTTTTTCCATATATAGTTCTTTTAATTCTTGATGAATAGCGCTTGTAAGATGATCTGCAAGCTCATGACGCATAGTACTTAACAACGTTGCTTCTTTTACAATAACACCTTCTAATTTCGTTAACTGCTTTCTCGTCGTTTCAATATGTACGTCTTTATTTTCAATCGTAAAAATTTCTTGTTCAATTTTATCAGCATACGCTAAAATCTCTTCTACAGTATTTCCATACTTTCTCTTTAACATACGGATTTCATTCAAACGTGTTTCAATTTCATCTAGACGTTTCGGATCATATTCCATCATATCTAATTTTTCTCTAAGCTGGTATGCAACTTCTTCTAATAAGTAATAACTATTTGCAATAGAATCATGATTTTCTTGATACGCTTCATCTAAGTGCGTAATACTCTCCATTTGTCCCATTGCATTTCTTACGTGATCCAATCCCTGTCCGTCTCCACTTAACGAACGATACGCATCTCCTAATGCTTTATAAATCTTTTCAAAATTGGAGATTTTTAATCGTTCCTCAGTCAATTCATATTCTTCATCCATTTTTAAATCCGCCTTACGAATTTCTTCATGTTGGAATTGAATTAAATCTAGACGATGGGCCATTTGTTGTTCATTTTCACTTAAAGATTTCAGCTGTTTTTTTAACTTCTCGTAGTCTGTATATACATTTTGATATATGCCCAATTGTTTAACAATGCGATTTCCATCAAAATGATCAAGCATAAACATATGACGCTCTTCATTCATTAAATCTTGTGTTTCATGCTGTCCATGAATATCAACTAGCGTTTTTCCAATCTCTTTTAATATGCTGAGTGTAACAAGTTTCCCATTTACACGACAGACACTTTTTCCGTTCGCAGCGATGTCACGCTTCAAAATAATCATGCCATCTTCTATTTCTATATCTAACTCTTCTGCCTTTGCGATACATGGATGTTTGTCATCTTCTACATAGAATAAGCCTTCTATCTCAGCCTTTTCTGTTCCATATCGAACAAATTCTGCTGAACCACGGCCACCAACAAGCAAACTAATTGCATCAATAATAATGGATTTTCCAGCTCCTGTTTCACCACTTAAAACGGTTAAACCTTTTTGAAAAGAAATATTTAATGCCTCAATAATAGCAAAGTTTCTGATCGATAATTCCGATAACAATGCCCCATTCACCTCGTTATAAACTAATCCCCTATTAAGGGCTTTTCTCAGTATTCTTCATTCAAATAGTTATACTATATGTTTGTATGTATAAATTACTCTTCTAACCCGCTCCATTGTACCAAACATTCGTTTTACGGGTCAATCCACCTATTTTCTAACTTCATTCAAAAAAAATAATGTATTGTATTTGAAAATCCGTATTTTTCGCCAATAAAAATATCTTGTTTACTTTCCACTTTACAGAGGAAAGTAAACAAGATTTTTCTGTTAAAGCATATTTAAGAAACGATCAGAGACAACACCTGTATCTTCAGGTGTACGGCAAATAATTAAGCAAGTATCATCACCACAAATGGTTCCGACAATCTCATCCCACTCTAAATGATCAATGAGTGCCCCAAGTGAATGAGCGTTACCAGGCAATGTTTTTAGCACAAGCATATGTCCTGCCGTGTCTAATTTTACAAATGAATCCACTAGATTTCGTTTTAATTTTTGCAACGGATTAAATCGTTGATCTGCTGGCAAGCTATATTTATAGCGGCCATCATGTAATGGCACCTTCACTAAGTGCAGTTCTTTAATATCGCGCGATACTGTTGCTTGCGTTACATTAAACCCCACATTACGTAAAATATCAACTAGTTCATCTTGTGTTTCAATTTCTTTGTTAGCAATAATTTCCCTGATTTTAATATGGCGCTGACCTTTATTCATACATTTGCACCTCACACTATCTCTTACCATAGTTTAAACATTGGTATACTTCATTTATTTATGTTACCGTATAATCCATTACTTGTACACAATTGTTTTTACAATCATTATACGATTACAACAAAAAGAGGAACAACATATGTTATTCCCCTTTCCCTTTTTGTTTTAGAACATCATGTGCTTCTGTAACAACTTGCTCAATAGAAACCGGAGAATGATTTTCGCCATTCTCACGCTCACCGTGCCACTTTAGATGAATTAAAAATTCAATATTTCCATCCCCGCCTGTAATTGGTGAGAATGTTAAACCTTCGATATTATAGCCTTCCTTAAGAGCAAAATCGACAATCATTTCCACGACAGCTTCATGTACTTTTCTATCACGAACAATGCCTTTTTTCCCGACTTGTTCTCGTCCAGCTTCAAACTGAGGTTTAATCAATGCAGCTACATCACCATTTGGCATAAGCATTGTTTTTAAAACCGGCAATATAAGCCTTAATGATATAAATGAAACATCAATACTTGCAAACTGCGGTAAACCACGCTCTAAATCTGCCGGTGTCACGTAACGGAAGTTCGTTCGTTCCATCACAACAACACGCTCATCTTGACGCAATTTCCACGCAAGTTGATTATATCCTACATCTAATGCGTAGGATAACTTCGCCCCATTTTGAAGCGCACAGTCTGTAAAACCACCAGTTGATGAACCAATATCTATCATAACCTTATCTTGTAAATCAAGTTGAAATGTTTCTAATGCCTTTTCAAGCTTATAACCACCACGGCTTACATACGGCATGACTTGCCCTTTCACCGTAATCTCCGTATCTTGTGAGATTTTCTCCCCTGGCTTATCGAGTCTCATTTCATTCGCATATACAAGACCTGCCATAACAGCACGTTTAGCCTTCTCACGCGTTTCTATAAGCCCTCGCTCTACTAATAGTACATCTACTCTTTCTTTTTTTACGCTCATTTGTTACGCCCTTTTTTGTTTTGATGGAATCATTGTATGAATACGGTCTACAACAGCATCTGTTGTTAAACCAATTTCTTCTAACAGTTTTGTTACACTACCATGCTCTATGAAGCGATCAGGAATACCCATTCGTTCAATTAAAGCACTATGGTATCCGTTCTCAGAAGCAAATTCAACTACTCCCGTTCCAAAGCCACCGATTAAACAAGCCTCTTCAATCGTTAAAATCGGTATATTTTTCCCTAAAAGCTCATGTAAATATGCTTCGTCCATCGGCTTAATAAAGCGAGCATTCACTACTTTCACTGATATTCCAGCTTGTTCAAGACGCTCAGCTGCTTCCATTGCCATCGGGATTGTCGTACCAAACGTTAAAATTGCTGCTTGTGTGCCTTCTTTTAACGTTTCCCATGTACCGATTGGAATCGCCTTTAATTCTTCATCCATTTGAACGCCAAGTCCATTTCCGCGTGCATAACGTAAAGCAATCGGCCCATCTTCGTATTGCATCGCTGTATATACTAAATGTTGACCTTCATTTTCATCTTTCGGCATCATAAGCACCATATTCGGCAAGTGACGTAAAAACGCGATGTCAAATACACCTTGATGCGTTTCACCGTCTGCTCCTACTAATCCAGAGCGATCTATTCCAATAAAAACGTTTAAATTCTGGCGACAAATATCATGAACAACTTGGTCATATGCTCTTTGTAAAAATGTTGAATAAATTGCTAAGAACGGCTTCATCCCTTGTGTTGCCATACCAGCTGCCATTGTTGTAGCATGCTGCTCTGCAATACCTACATCAATCATGCGATCCGGAAATTCTTTTTGGAATTTCTCAAGTTTCGATCCAACAGGCATTGCAGGCGTAATTGCAACGATACGTTCATCCGTTCTCGCTAGCTTAAGCACTGTTTCACTAACAACAGCACTCCATGCTGGTGCAACTTCTTTCGGTTTAACGAAGTCACCTGACTCAATTTTATACGATCCTGTTCCATGCCAAGTTCCAATAACGTCACTTTCAGCTGGTTTATAACCTTTTCCTTTTTTCGTAATAACATGAACAAGTACTGGGCCTTTTGTTTTCTTTGCATATTGCAACGTTTCGAATAACTTTTCATAATCATGCCCATCGACCGGACCTAAATATGTAAAGCCTAATTCTTCAAAAAAGACGCCTGATACTAGTAAATATTTTAGACTATCTTTTATTTTCTCTGCTGTCGCAGCAACTTTCCCGCCGACTGCTGGGATTTTCTTCAATATATACTCTAGTTCATCTTTTACCCAATGGTACTTCCCTGCGGTACGTAAACGACCAAGTACATTATGAAGTGCACCGACGTTTGGTGCAATTGACATTTCATTGTCATTCAAAATAACAATCATGTCCGTTTTTTCATGCCCAATGTGGTTCAATGCCTCTAAAGCCATTCCGCCTGTTAATGCACCATCGCCAATGATTGGTATAACGTATTCTTCCGTTTTCTTTAAATCACGTGCTAGAGCCATTCCCATTGCAGCAGATAACGACGTTGAACTATGACCAGTTTCCCAAACATCATGCTCACTCTCACAGCGTTTTGGAAAACCACATAGACCTTGGTATTGCCTTAATGTGCCGAATTCTTTCGCACGCCCTGTTAAAATTTTATGTACATAGGATTGATGTCCTACGTCCCATAAAAACTTATCTTTCGGACTATCAAATAATTTATGCAGAGCAATTGTGAGTTCTACTACACCTAAATTAGGTGCAATATGTCCACCTGTTTGAGAGAGCTCTTCAATTAAAAACTTACGAATATCCTCACTCAACCCCTCTAGTTCACTGATAGACATATCTTTCAAAAAACTAGGGTTTTGAATTTGCGTTAGATCCACATGGATCACTCACTTTCATTTCATAATCTGTCAACATGTCAAATATTATAAGAAACATTTACACAACACAAGAAATTATCTTTTCTATTCTTTTTATCTTGTCCTGCTTTCAGAAAACACTTCCATTTTTTCACTTATCATATTATACATCATATTTCTTTACGTGATGAAAAAAATAGCCGCTAACACGAAGTGATAACGGCAATGTAATCTACATATATTTTTGCCAATAACAAGAAAAGAAAAACCTTTTCCTACATTTATATCATAAAATGATGAATGACTCAACAAATGGAAACGCTGTTATATTAGTTATTACGTTTTGCGATTAAATCACAAATAGATAGTAAATATTCATCTTGTAATTGTAAGGAGCTAATAGAATCTTTTGCTTTTGCAATTTTCTCCTCTAAAATAGATTTTGCTCTATCTACAGTAAATAACGTCGTATATGTGCTCTTCTCGTTGGAAGCATCACTACCAATCGGTTTTCCAATCTCTTCTTCTGTTCCTTCTACATCCAAAATATCATCTCTAATTTGGAAAGCTAGACCGATATATTTCGCAAATGCAAGTAACTTCTCTTCTTGCTCTTCTGTAGCATCAGAAAGTATCGCGCCTGCAAGTACAGCAAACTCAAGCAGTTTACCTGTCTTATGATTATGAATGTACTCTAATTCATTAATTGTAAGTCGTTTTCCTTCAGCTTCCATATCTGCCACTTGTCCAGCAACCATTCCTTCAGGTCCTGCTGCTTTCGCAAGCTCAAGTACAAGTCTTACTTTTTTTTCAGCAGAGATTTCTTTTTGCTCATATGCCATAATAACTTGAAAAGCATATGTCAACAAACCATCTCCCGCTAAAACTGCCATTGCTTCACCAAATACTTTATGATTTGTAGGCTTTCCTCGTCTTAGATCATCATCATCCATACAAGGTAAATCATCATGAATTAACGAATATGTATGAATCATTTCAAGGGCACAAGCTGCACCCACTCCAAGATTTCTTTCTTTCCCAAACGCTTGTAACGTTGCAAATAAAAGTAACGGGCGGAGACGTTTCCCACCCGCTTCCAAAGAATATGCCATCGCTTCACGAAGCACATTTGGACATTGTAATTCATTTGCATAGCTTACAAGCTTTTCTTCTACGAAAGTTTTACTCTCTTTCAAAAAAGCATCAAAAGCTATATGTGTCACTATGCTTCATCTCCTAAAGCAGTAAACGGTTTAAGCTCTCCATCTTCCCCAAGGATAACTGCCATTTGTTCTTGTACATCTTTCAATTTCTCATCACAAAGCTTAGATAATTCCATGCCTTCCTTAAAATAAGAAATTGCTTCCTCTAAAGGTACATCACCTTGTTCAAGCTTAGAAACGAGATGCTCAAGCTGCGAAATTGCTTCTTCAAAGCTTAACTTATTTTCCATTATTCAATTCACGCTCCTCTATGCTTGATACACTACAATCTAGTATTCCATCTTGTAATTGAACCGAAACAGCATCTCCAAGGCTAACATCTTTCACGCTTTTTAATACTTGTTTCTCTTCATCGTATACAAGCCCATACCCTCTCATCATTACTTTAAGCGGGCTTAATACCTCAAGCTTTTGAGCCGCTCTCACAAATACGAACTCCTTCGTTTGAAGTAATGTTTGCATTTCACGTTGCAACTGCTTTTGCAACGTTTCAATTGCCGTTTTCGTTTGTATAATTTTTTGAGATGGGTGGTGCTTTTCTAAATAAAATGAAAGTTGCTTTAATTGATTTACTTTTTTATCTATATAACGCTCTTTCGCTAAAACAAGTTGTTCAAGAGCCCTGTCTAACTGCTCTTCTTTTTGCTCGTACACTTGCCTTGGATAACGGAACGCATAAGATTTTTGTAACACTTGCAGTTTTTCTTCTTTTTTATGTACTCTCTCTCTCATTGCTCTTTGCAATCTCAGAGTTCTTTGTAATACCTTTTCTTGTAACTCTATAGTATTAGGTACCGCCAACTCAGCTGCTGCAGTCGGTGTTGGTGCACGTAAATCCGCGACAAAATCTGCGATTGTAAAATCTGTTTCATGGCCTACAGCCGAAATAATCGGAATCTCACTTGTGAAAATTTCTCTTGCAACTACTTCCTCATTAAAGGCCCATAATTCTTCAATAGAGCCTCCACCACGCCCAACAATTAAAACATCAATATCTCCCATTTCATTCGCTGTACGAATTGCTTGTACAATCGAGGGAGCTGCTGACTCCCCTTGTACAAGTACAGGAAACACAATAACATTTCCAATTGGATAACGACGTTTAATTGTTGTTATAATATCGCGAATTGCTGCTCCTGTTGGCGACGTGATTACACCTATTGTTTTAGCATACGGAGGAATTATTTTTTTATAAACTTGAGAAAACAAGCCCTCTTCCTCTAAACGAACTTTTAATTGCTCATAAGCTAAATGCAAGTTTCCAATTCCGTCAGGCTGCATGTCTTGAATATAAATTTGATAAGAACCACTCGCCTCATAAACAGAAATCTTTCCTTTTACAAGTACTTTCATTCCATTTTCCGGTCTGAATTTAATGTTACGATTATGACCCGCAAACATAACCGCTGCAATTCTTGCATTTTCATCTTTCAATGTAAAATACATATGACCACGACTATGATATTTAAAGTTGGAAATTTCTCCTTTTAACCAAACAGACTGTAAATGCGGATCATACTCTATTTTTGTTTTAATATAGCGTGTTAATGCTGTAACGGTTAAATATTGTTTCTCCATTTCTCTCTCCTCATAGCCGATTCAAATTATTGACAAACAACACCTGCACGCTTTGCAGACTCCACAGTGTTGTGAAGAAGCATTGTAATAGTCATTGGGCCGACTCCTTTTGGCACAGGCGTAATGTAACCTGCAACGTCTAATACATTGTCAAAATCAACATCACCACAAAGTTTGCCTGTTTCTAAACGGTTAACACCAACATCAATTACAACCGCACCCTCTTTAATATAGTCAGCTGTTACCATTTTCGGTCGTCCAACGGCTACGATTAAAATATCAGCTAACTTCGATAATTCTTTTATATTTTGCGTCTTAGAATGACAATATGTGACAGTTGCATTTTCATTTAAAAACAGTTGCCCCACTGGTTTACCAACAATATTACTTCTTCCAATTACAACAACATGCTTTCCAGAAATATCAAGATTCGTTTCTTTTACTAATTCTAAAATGCCATGCGGTGTACATGGAAGGAATGTGTCTTGTCCCGTCATCATACGTCCTACGCTGATTGGGTGAAATCCATCTACATCCTTTTCCGGTGAAATTCTTTCAATGATAGCTTTTTCTTCAATATGTTTTGGTAAAGGTAATTGTACCAATATGCCATTAATGCGGTCGTCTCCATTTAAGCGATCGATTTCAGCAAGCAAACGCTCCTCAGTAATCGTTTCAGGAAGTTCTATTAGCTCTGAATAGATTCCTACTTGCTCACAGCCTTTTTCTTTTCCTTTTACATAAGAACGAGATGCTGGATCTTCTCCAACTAAAATAACTGCTAATCCTGGTACAATCCCTTGCTCTTTTAACTTCACAACTTTTTCTTTTAATTGTGCTCGTTTTTTCTCCGCAACTTCATTTCCTTTGATGATTACTGCTACCATTTTAAGTTTCCCCCTTAAAGAAATTACAGTGTATCTTTTATATTAGATAAAACGCCGTTAATAAAACGACGAGATTCCTCATCCCCAAATGTTTTTGCGATTTCAATTGCTTCGTTAATTGTTACATTGTGCGGAATTTCTTCCATGTATTTCATCTCACACACAGCTACACGTAAAATACTGCGATCAACAATACTAATACGCTCAAGCTTCCACTTTTTTAAATTTTGACGAATTGCTGCGTCAATCTCTTCTTTGTTGTCTACAAATCCTACAACAAGTGATTCTAGAAACTCATTTGTTTCTTCGCCTTCATCTAGCGTATTTTCCACCGCTACTTTCGGTTCTAATTCACCTGTAATATCCATTTGGTATAATGCTTGCATTGCTCTTTCTCTAGCCGTCCTACGTTTCATTGTAACTCTCCTTTATACTTCAAGTCTTTCCTTATGTTTTGTTATATTATTATAATTTATAAGCCGTCAATTCACTTACTCTTGCAGTTTTCATTGATTTTCCAACCTTATAATACAATGATAATAACACAATTTATCGTTTCACACACGGGGTACAAGGCTGAAAAATAATAAAAAGATTAACTTCAAGTTCCATATCTTATCACAATGTACGTTTTTTGGAAAAATGAAACATACCGTTTTATTTTTCTTTTTTTTTGAAATAGTATAATAATTAGAGGGTTTTAATTTGTGAAGAAATGAAACGATAAAAAAGATGCCTATTTTACTAGGCACCTTTTTCCACTCTTACACTGGTTCGATTTCTGTTTTTTGTGTTTCGAATGTTACGCCAACGATGTGAACGTTCACTTCTTTTGGCTCAAGTCCTGTCATTGTAAAGAGTGCTTGGCGAATATTGTCTTGAATTTTTTGTGCAACAACCGGAATCGCTACACCAAAATACATCACAACATAAAGGTCAACAATAATATCTTCGTTTGCTAATTCAACCTTTACACCTTTACCATGATTTTTCTTACCTAACTTCTCAACAACATCTGTAGCAAAATTACCACGCATTGCCGCTACACCTTCTACTTCAGCAGCTGCAATACCTGCAATTACTTCGATTACTTCTGGTGCAATTTCTACTTTTCCAAGAGTTGTATCTTGACCCATATCTAACATATGTTCAGCCATGAAAAAAACCTCCTTTAATGTATCACTGCGTCACAAGTTCATGCTCTTCCAAAAATTTCGTGTTAAACTCACCTTTTACAAAATCAGGATGCTCTAGCAATTGCAAATGGAACGGGATTGTTGTATGTACGCCTTCAATGACAAACTCACTGAGCGCTCGCTTCATTTTTGCAATTGCCTCTTCACGTGTTTTTCCGTGAACAATTAATTTAGCAACCATCGAATCATAGAAAGGTGGTATTGAATATCCCGGATATACAGCTGAATCGACGCGAATACCAAATCCGCCTGGTGGTAAGTACATTTCTACTTTACCTGGAGATGGCATAAATTTTTTGGCAGGGTTTTCCGCATTAATTCGACATTCCATTGCCCAACCATTAAATTGTACTTCTTCTTGCTGTAACGATAACTTTTCTCCAGAAGCAACAAGAATTTGTTCTTTAATTAAATCCATCCCTGTTACCATTTCAGTAACTGGATGTTCAACTTGGATTCTCGTATTCATCTCCATGAAATAAAAGCTTTTCGTTTTATATTCATAAATAAACTCAACCGTACCAGCACCTGTATAATCAACCGCTACCGCCGCTTTAACTGCTGCCTCACCCATTTGCTTGCGAATATTCTCATCAAGTGCAGGTGATGGACTTTCTTCTAATAGTTTTTGCAGACGGCGCTGAATTGTACAATCACGCTCTCCCAAATGAATGGCATTTCCATGTGTATCTGCCATTATTTGAATCTCAACATGGCGGAAATCTTCAACGTACTTCTCCAAGTATACACCAGGGTTCCCAAAAGCGGTACTGGCTTCTTGCTGTGTAATTTGAATTCCTTTTACAAGCTCTTCTTCATGGCGCGCAACACGAATACCTTTTCCGCCGCCACCTGCAGTCGCTTTAATGATAACTGGATATCCAAGTTGATTAGCAAGCTCGATCGCTTCTTCGGTATTTTTAATAATCCCTTGTGAACCTGGTACAATCGGAACCCCTGCTTCTTTCATTGTATCACGTGCAACGTCTTTTGTGCCCATCTTTGAAATGGCTTCTGGGCTTGGACCGATAAAAATCAAGTTACACTCACGGCATAATTCTGCAAAATCTGCATTCTCTGCTAAAAATCCATATCCCGGATGAATTGCATCACAACCTGTTAATTTCGCAACACTAATAATGTTCGTCAAATTTAAATAGCTTTCTTTTGAAATCGTTGGTCCAACACAATACGCTTCATCTGCAATTTGCACATGAAGTGACTCTTTGTCTGCTTCTGAATAAATTGCAACTGTTTCAATATCCATTTCTTTACAAGCACGAATAATTCGTACAGCAATTTCCCCACGATTGGCTATTAATACTTTTTTTATCATCACAAAGACTCCCTTATTACGCTTTTACAAGAAATAGCGGTTGTCCATACTCAACAAGCTGTCCATTATTAACAAGAATTTCAACAATTTCGCCCTCTACATCTGCGTCAATTTCGTTAAATAATTTCATAGCCTCAACAATACATACGATAGAATCTTTCGATACTCTGTCCCCAACACTTACATATTGAGGTGTATCAGGCGAAGAAGAGGAATAAAATGTCCCTACCATCGGTGATGTGATTTTATGTAGGTTTTCATTTTGAACAGCTGTCTTCTCTTCTTGTTTTGGCGCTTCTACTTGCGCTGCCGCTACTGCTGTTTCTACTTCGACAGATGCTGCTGGCTGTACTACCTGTTTCGTTACCGGTGCTTGCACAGTAACTACTTCATTACCACGTTTTTTCATTTTGATTGTTGTACCGTCTTTTTTGTATTCAAATTCATCAATATTAGAGCTATCAATTAATTTAATTAATTCACGAACTTCTTGAATTTTAAACATGTAAAATCCACTCCCATACTCTTGTTTGTCCCGTTTTTACAGATTGGCATCAAACTGATTTACTGTAAAAATACGATGCATTCTATTAGAAAATTTATTCCTATGACATTTACTAATAGAAATATTTACTATTCCCATCTTACGCTAAATTTTTTAAACATTCCAATTTATATTTCTTTATTATAAATCGAAATTCCTGTAAAAATATTATTCCACTAAAAAATTATTACCTAGTAATAATACCAAGTTTCACACGAAATTGGCAAGACCACTTCCTAAAAAACATTCTTTACTTTTTCAAAACTGCAAAGTGTAAAAACGTAATTCCCTCAGCATTCTTCATTTTATCTACGGTAAAAAAACATATTTTTACCAAATATTATTTTTTTGTTTACGCGCCGTTCATTCTTCCTTCATAAAAGAATAGTATGTTCAAAGTGTAGCAAATTTATTGTAGTGAGGTGCGGACATATGATATGGCTCATCCTGTTCTTGCCTGCCGTAGTGATTTGGACATTGGTCCTCTTCATTCACGTCAAATCTGGAAAAACTAATCACCATCATCACGAACCATTAATCTTTTACTCACAGCGTATTTCCCCGTTTCCAATTGAAAATACTAAATACAACTGCAAAGATGAAATAGAAAAAAGCTATCGAAAACGATAGCTTTTTTCTATTATTCTTTTATCTAATTTGAAGCAGCAACACCTATTATAATTTCAATTTATTTTACTGATGGATCAAATTTCACACCTACATCTTTTGAACCACCTTCACTTCTTACGAGCTGAATAATTTTATTCGCTTCTTTTTGTGAATGCTTTGCCGATTTAACTGTTACTTTAATGTCCGTTCCATCAGCTCTTACAAGAGCATCCTTATATCCGCCTTGAGATTTAATCACTGTCTCAAGTAATTGTTGCTTCGTTTCCATCGTAGTGATTGCATCAAGATTATCTTTCGCTTTACTCTTTTCTTCTGCTGAAGATTTTGATGACTTCATTACATTTTGTAACTTTTCTTTCTCTACACTACGCTGATCTTCCATTTGCATACGTAGCGCTGTAAAATTCTCATCGCTTGATTGAACTGTTACGCTAGCCTCTTTTTTACTTGTTTCTTTTTTGTCTGTTTCTTTATTTGTAGTTTCCTTGCTTGTATTTTCTTTTGTTGTCTCTTTATTTGTAGTTTCTTTCGTTGTTTCTTTTGTAACTGCTTTATCAACACCTTGCTTTTCTTGTCCCATCTTTTCACCCGTTGCCGGTGCTGCTGTATTCATTTTATCAGGAGTTGTTACGTAATAAACAGATAGTACAACCACTAAACTTAACATCGTTAATAGCCAAACCGTTTGTTTTTTTAACACTTTATTTCCTCCCTATCAATTTTTCGGTGATACTGAAACGCGATGAGCTGGTACATCTAATAATCGCGTCACAGCTTCTTTTACCATTGCTTTTATTTGTATATTATCCACTCCCTTTGCTACGACCAGAACACCTCGTACTTTCGGTTTCTCTGTTCGCAAAACAATTGGAGTTTCTTTATCACCTTCACGTATAATGACTGTCTTTTCATCAAGAGACTCGTCTTCTACTTCCCTTTTCCCGCCTGCTTTATCAGTTTCACCTGTCGTTTGTGAACGTTTTACTGTATTTTTCTCGAGTATTTTTTCTTCAGATGAATCTAAGTTCACTTTAATAGTTACATCTTTTACTCCGGCTATCTCTTCTAAAGAAGCTTTCAATTCTTGTTCATACGCTTTTTCGTATTTTTCTACATTTGACATATTATCATTGTTTTTTTGACCGAAAGTTGGTACATCTTTATCTTGGCTTTGACTTGTCTTTTCTTTAAACACAGGCACTTCTTCTTTTTTAGGTGATAAGAAATTACTAGAAAACATAAGCGCAATCCCAAGTATGAGTAGGACAAGCAAAAACTTAGGTGTTACCTTTTTCCCCTTCTCATTACTTTCTTTTCCATCCCCATTTAATAAGTTTCGAAAAAATGAGAACCTCGAATTTTTATCTTTATTGTCCATTTACGCTACCTGTCCTCCCTTCCATCTGAACTTGGATTTGTTTATCCTCTAGTTGCCACCTGCTTGAAAAGAAATCTTTCATTTCTACATTCGTTTCTTCTATTTTTTTTGGAGGTTCTTTCATATTAATTTCAATTGGCTTTACTGTTTCGATTGCATCATTTTTACTACGTTCTTTTTCTTTCAACGTCACAACAACAGATTGAATATCTTTCGCTGACTTTACTTCTTCTGCATGTTCCACTGCGACTATTTGTATTTCAGAGACTGTCATACCATACTTTTTCTCAAACTCTTTTCCTACGTCTTTTTTCATTTTGGTAGCCATCTCTTCTAAACTATATGCACGTGTTAGAGCTTGTATTTCTTTTTTCTTCGAATCTATCGAATTTTTTACAGATCCATCTGCTACGTACTTTTCCTCATTGAAATTTGCGATAACTTCATTTACATCTGTTTGTAACAACTTAAATAGAGGCGTTAAAATTAATACGACTAACAATAGACTTACAACGAATTTAACGTACTTTTGCAAATTTGAATTTGGAAGAATAAGATGAAGCATTGTCGCTAAGAGTAAAAAAACGATAATATTTCTAATCCACTCTGTAACAAATTGCATACTCTTCACCTCCTACCGCATCATGAGAGTAATGTTCCCGGCAGCAATAATAATTGTGATACTTAAAAAGAACATAAATGATACGATAGCTAAGCAAGCAAATACGTAAATGATACTTCGTCCAATGATATCTAAACATTGAATAATTGCTCCTCCGCCTACCGGTTGCAATACTGCTGCTGCGAATTTATAAATAAACGCGATACAAAAAATTTGAATCGCTGGGAAAGCGACAATTAAGCATAAAATAACGAGCCCGATAATTCCGACTGTGTTTTTTAATAATCCAGATGCACTAATAACAGTATCCGCCGCCTCAGTAAACATCCTTCCTACTACAGGAATGAAGTTTCCTGTTACAAATTTAGCCGTTTTCACAGCTATACCATCAGCAACGGCTGACGCTGTTCCCTGTACAGATAATACGCCTAAAAAAACCGTCAAAAAGATACCAATAATCCCAACACTAACGTTTTGCAAAAGCTTGGACAATTTCGTAACTTTATATTGATCACTCATCGTGCTTACAATACTTAATATAGTTGCAAGTAATAAAAGTGGTAGAACGATATAGTTCATAAGAAGCCCACTCGTATTCATTAAGAAAATGATAATCGGATGAAAAAACGATACAGAAACAACACCGCCGCCTGTTGCTATGAGTGCGAGTAAAATTGGTAATAACGCTAGTATGAAATCTACCATTGTTTGTATCGTCTCTCTTGCATATGTCATGACGACATAAAAACTATTTAAAGCGAAAATAATAAGTACCATGTATACGACTGCATCAGCGATTTTACTCACGCTACTCTTTGAAAAAGCAGATTGCAACGATTGCAACAATGCACTGAAAATCGTGAGCATAATGAGCGTTCCAAGTAACTTTCCATTTGCAACAAGCTCATGAAATAAATATTTTAGTAGACCTATCATCCACTCTTTTATGGAGAACTCTTTTTCTCCCTTTACAAACTCCATAAAGCTTCCTTTTTGACTCTCTGGTAAATAGCCTCCATACTTTGTAACAAGCCCGTCCCAAAATTGCTTCACATCTTCAATTCCGAGCTTATCCAATTGTTGATCAACGACGTTTGTTTCTATAGGAGAAGCTTGTACAACAATCGGTAAAGAAAAGAAAAGGAAGCAAGCAAATAATAGCTTAGCTCCAAACTTCCTCAACATTCACTCCCCCTTATCCCGTAGGTAAAAAACCGAGAATTGTTTCAATTACAACCGTCAAAATAGGAATTGCCATGACGAGAATTAAGATTTTCCCAGCTAATTCAATTTTCGAAGCGATTGCACCTTGACCAGCATCCTTTGTAATTTGCGCACCAAACTCAGCGATATAAGCAATCCCTATAATTTTCAATAACGTTTCTACATATACGTTGCTAACCTTCGCTTCACTCGCCACTCTCTCAATCATTTGTAAAATAGAATGAATTTGATCGATTAAGAGAAGAAACATCATGCTACCAATGAACACAATAAATAACGATGTAATACTAGACTTATGCTGATTTAAAACAGCAGCTAAAAATGTAGCAACGAGGCCTAATCCGACAATTTGTATAATTTCGATTCGAACCGCCTCCTTTACTGGAAGAGAAAGACACTTTTAATCTTGTCGAATAGAGTATTAATTAAAAATGCAACATGAAACAAAATAACGACAAAACCGACAAGGATAACCCAATTTGCAATATCCTCTCGCTTTAATTCTTTTAGTACAGTATGAATGAAAGCTAAAACAATGCCGATTCCGGCGATTTGAAATATTAATCCAACATCAATGGACATCGCCTTTCTCCCCCCTATAGCAGTAAAATTACGATAAGTAGCCCTGCTAGTACCCCTAAACTCTTTATCATTTTTTCATATTGTAGTTGTAATGCTTTCGCTTCTCCTTCTTCTCTCTCCAAATGTGTAATACATAAGCGAATATGTTTTTGCTGTGATTCACGATCATGTTGTCCAAGTGTTTCACCAAATTGTTGTAAGATTTCATACTCGGTTTGTTTAAACGCCGTTAACGTCCAGTTCTCCTTCAAACTATCAATCCAAGCTTCTCTAACTGTTTGCTCCCCGTCCTCTAGCCGTTTCGAAAAGCTTTGAAATATCCAATTTAACGGCTTCGGCATTTGTTTGACTAAACGCTCTGCAGCCTCAGATAACGGCGTGTGTCCATACATAATTTCAGCTTCTAATGATTGCAATGCTGCCTTCAATAACCTAAGTTGCCGCGGTCTCTCACTGTACCTTTTAGCGTATGAAAATCCGAAAAAAGTGCTAACAGCAACTATTAATACCGCACCAAATATTTTCACCATACGCCTTGAACCTTTCTATGGGATAATACTGGTTTTCCATCTCTATCTTTCACTTGCATAACTGTTCCTGGCCCTCTCGCTTTTGATAATTCCACAAACCTATCAAATACACCAAGTTCCAGCACCGCCTGTAACGATGGACGTTTCACAACGTCATCATAAGAAAATCCATGTGCACTTATAAAAAGCTGAACACCTGCATGTACCGCCTCCATAATCGCTTCACTATCTTCTTTACGTCCAATTTCATCTACGATTAATATGTCTGGGCTCATAGAACGAATCATCATCATCATTCCTTCAGCTTTTGGACAAGCGTCTAATACATCTACTCGCACGCCAAAGTCATATTGTGGGATTCCTTTCACACAACCCGCAATTTCTGATCGTTCATCAACAATCCCCACTTTACATGAAGGAATTTTCGAAGCACTTACACCTTGACTCATACAGCGTGCTACATCTCTTAAAAGTGTTGTTTTCCCCGTTTGCGGTGGGCCAATTACCATCGTGTTTAACCATCGCGATTCATAAAGATATGGCAGAAGCGGCTCAGCAATCCCTATTTTTTGACGGGCAATACGAATATTA
This sequence comes from Bacillus sp. FSL E2-0195, assembly GCF_038003645.1. NCBI lineage: Bacteria > Bacillati > Bacillota > Bacilli > Caryophanales > Bacillaceae > Bacillus > Bacillus sp. FSL E2-0195. Next base: position 4,089,774 of record NZ_JBBOPN010000001.1, read on the forward strand.
AAAGAAGAGACATCCCGAATCATTTTCACTGCACTTTTTTCTGTAATGACTTTTCCAGCTAGGCCAATTCTATGTCCTCCTCGTAGTGTCACATATCCACGTTTCAATTCCTCTTCCATCGTATAAATTGAGAATTGGCTTAATTTATTCAATAAATGGATCGCATCTTCCGCTGTAGCGATATAGTCATAGAAAAACACTTCTCCATGTGCGATACACTCTAGTGGCCTTCCAATTCGAACGCGAATTTCCTCTAGAGTATCGTATTGTTTACAGCCTTCAACTAACTGTTTCATCGTTTTCGGTAAAACTTCTAATACTTCTTTCATAAGCTTCTCCCCACTATACTCGACTTACTATTTCAACAACGCGATAAAAATGCAGCCAATTCCAAGTGCTAGAAAAAAGAGTTTCAAGAAAGAAATCTCACTTGCTACACTCGCTATGCCAATTGTCATTGTTAAAATTAATACGGTCGGTCCAACAAACGCCAACATACCATTTATAAACAATGCTTTCTTCGCATCATTCACGTAAAGCATAAGCAGAGCGGCGAATATTTCCGCGCTTCCTGAAAACAACCGAAGTAACCCCATAACAAGCACGGATGTTTCCATTGCCGCTAGCCACTGTTTCATTCTCCCACCTTCTCCCATAACAGTTACTACTTCCTTATTCTGAAAAAGAATATATTTGTACAACCATATGCAGAGGTTGTCTATTTCAGAAGTAAAAACATAATTTTTCTCTATCGACTTTATAGAAAACTGAATATTCTCATTAATATATGGTATATTTAATAGAAAAGGAGCATAGATGATGAAGCAAGTTACTTTACTACCACTCGATTTACGATATGCAAATGTGCTTTTTGAGCTATCCAGCAATCCACATGTAAAAAATGCATTAGGGATAAAAGTAGAATCAGTGGAAGATACAAAGGCGTTCATTCTTTTTGCAATTGGAGAGGAACGAAAAAAACACTCCTTATCAAGAGTGATTGTAAGTGAGGAAAATGAAATAATTGGCCTCACGACACTTAAACATATTAATTACGAACAAAAGCACTCACATATTGGAAGTTGGCTCGGCTATCAATATTGGGGAAGAGGATATAACGAATCTGCGAAAAAAGAGATCTTTAAAATCGCTTTTTTAGACTTGCAACTTACATACGTATTTGCCGGTGCTAAAACGAATAACATTCGCTCTTTAAAAGCACAAGAGAAACTATCTTACATTTCATTACATGTGGAAAAACAATTTCCAGACGTACACGCTGCTTTGGAGAAAGAAGTAAAATCACCTTGCGTACTGCATGTTGTATCATGCGAAAAATTTTCAAATTGGTTGGAAGTACAAAATGAGGGGGGAAAATATGAAAGGATTGAAAATTAGTTTAACAATTGTAGTAGAATTAGCTATTATTTATCTTTTTTCAAAAATGGTCGGCTGGTCATTTATGGAGAGCTTTTTCCTTGGCAGTCTAGCAATATTTGCAATTACGTGGTTAATTATTATGAGTACCTTTAGAAATAACAATATGGATCATGCAACGAATAAAACTTTTACCGGTATTGAAACTGGTGAAATACGCCCGTTTCAAATTGTTTTGACTCCATATATTATGGGTACCCTTTCACTCGTCACAGTTAGTTTTGCTATAACTGCAATTTACTATCTGCCCTATTTCCTATAAAAAAAGCACTCGTGATAATCACGAGTGCTTTTCTACTATGCACGAGAAACGTATTTACCTTCACCAGTGTTGATGATAAGCATTTCGCCTTCGTTAATGAAGATTGGTACTTGTACAACAAGACCAGTTTCTAATTTAGCTGGTTTTGTTACGTTAGAAGCTGTGTCACCTTTAATACCAGGCTCTGTTTCTGCAACTTTTAATTCAACTGTGTTCGGAAGTTCAACACCAAGTATTTCATCTTGGTATGTCATAATAGATACTCCCATGTTTTCTTTTAAGAATTTTAATTCGCGCTCGATTTGGTTTTCACCAAGTTCGATTTGCTCATAAGTTTCGTTATCCATAAATACGTGAGACTCACCGCTCGCGTATAAGTATTGCATACGACGGTTTTCGATGTGTGCTTTTTCTACTTTTTCACCTGCACGGAATGTTTTCTCTTGAACAGATCCTGTGCGAAGGTTACGTAGTTTAGAGCGAACGAATGCAGCACCTTTACCTGGCTTTACGTGTTGGAAATCCATTACTTGCCAAAGGGCATTGTCCACTGAAATTGTTAAACCTGTACGAAAATCGTTTACTGAAATCATGTAAAAAAATCCTCCTGTGTATTACAAAATAATAAGTTCTTTTGGTGATTTCGTTATTACTTCATTACCTTCACTTGTTACAATGATATCATCTTCAATACGTACCCCGCCAACACCTGGAATATAAATACCTGGTTCTACTGTTACAGCCATACCTGGTTCAAGTACTGTATCAGAACGGAACGCTAAACCTGGTGCTTCATGGATTTCAAGACCGATTCCATGACCAGTAGAGTGTCCGAAGTATTCACCATATCCTTTTTCCGTTATGTAATCACGCGTTAATGCATCAGCCTCACGACCCGTTAAACCAGCTTTAATACCGTTCACACCACGTAGTTGTGCTTCTAAAACAATATTATAAATTTCTTTTAATTTATCAGATGGTTCACCGACTGCAATCGTACGAGTAATATCAGAGCAATATCCTTTGTAATAAGCGCCGAAGTCTAATGTAACGAAATCTCCTTTTTCTATCACTTTTTCAGATGCCACGCCGTGCGGTAATGCCGAACGAAGACCTGAAGCAACGATAATATCAAACGAAGAAGATGTTGCTCCTTGTTTTCTCATGAAAAATTCAAGTTCATTTGACACTTCAATTTCAGATACTCCCGGGCGAATGAATGATAGAATATGCTCAAAGGCAGCATCTGCAATCTGTGCAGCTTCCTTTAATATCTTAATCTCTGAATCAGTCTTTATCAAGCGTAACTTTTCTACAAGCCCAGAAGTTGGGATGAATTCAGCTTCGATCGCTTCATTATGCGTTACGTAAGAGCTATATGTAAGAGTATCTTGCTCAAATCCTAGCTTTTGAATTCCAAGTTCTTTAACTTGTTTCGCAACTTCATCAAGAATTAATCCTGCATGCTGCACTATTTCGTATCCAACCGCTTGCTTACTAGCTTGCTCTACATAACGGAAATCTGTAATAAATAGAGCACGCTCTTTTGAAATTAGTACAACACCAGCTGTTCCTGTGAAATTCGCCATATATCTACGGCTATGTTCATTCGTTAATACGATACCGTCAATACCAGCCTCATCAAACGCACTTCTTAATCTCTCGATCTTTTCCATTACTTTATGCCTCCCTCAATTTCTCCATTAATGCAAATAACGCTAACTTATAGCCATAAAAACCAAATCCAACAATTTGTCCCGCACAAACAGCCGCCGTCACAGATTCGTGACGGAACGATTCACGCTGGTGAATGTTAGAAATATGTACTTCAATAACAGGAATCGAAATGCTCGCAATTGCATCTCGAATCGCATAGCTATAATGCGTAAATGCTCCAGGATTTAAAATGATCCCTTCATATATATCTTCAGCCTCATGAAGACGATCGATAATAGCACCTTCATGATTCGATTGGAAACATTCTAACTCCACTCCCATTTTCTCTGCTTCGTGTTTCATATCTGTTTCAAGCGTCGCTAACGTTCCTTTTCCGTATACATTTACTTCCCTAACGCCAAGGCGATTTAGGTTAGGACCATTTACGAGGAGTAACTTTTTCATTTTCTTAAAACTCCTTAATATTAAAAAATGTCTATACGACATTTTAACATAGGAATCACTTATTTGAATAGTTTGTCTTCTCGACCCCTTCTCCTCTATTTGTATTATTCGATTCGAATGCCACAGAATACGAAATAAAAACACCATATAATATAAAGATACATATTGTCGTTACAATTGTTTCTTTCGGTAAATGGAGTGCACTTTTAATAACAGGTGCCATTAGCCCCATCCCCAAAAATAATAATGCCCACCAAAACAAACCGTATAGTACGCCAGGGAATACTCCTTCAAACTTTTTAAAAAGGGCTTTATAGAGAAATGCCACTAAAATTGAAAGAAGTCCCATACAAACGATACCTAGTACATTTCCCCAAACCCCTTCTTTCCAATCTCCAAATGCAAACGGTAAAAGTAAATAGTTAGGTCCAGCTTCTGTAAATGAGAATATATGAAGGAAATACCATATACCTCCCCAAAATAAGCCACCAAATAAACCAATTTGTACAAAGTTTCTTATTGTTGATTGTTCTTGATTCACATTGACACCTCCGCTCACTAGTATGCCCGAAACTATTTTGAGGCATGTTTAAATCCTGCAAAATTTGTCTATAAAAAGAATAAGAAATGTCCGACTCTCGTAACATTTTCCCTTGTCATCTGCCTGTATTTGTCGATAAAATAAAGGAAACTCGGTGATTGTCTTATTTCAAGATGACAAAACCAAGTATGACAATTGCCTCTTTTTCTACATAAGAGAGAAACAAATACAGGTTGGTGTTAACATGGCAGAAGAGTCAAAACAAATATATGGCGGGCAGGCAGTTATAGAAGGAGTTATGTTTGGCGGTAGAGAATATACTGTTACAGCGGTTCGTCGTAAAGATAAATCGATTGAATTTTATCGTTTACCACGCGTTCGTAATAAAGCATTATCTCTACTAAAGAAAATTCCATTTTTACGAGGTATTGCCGCTATTGTGGATGCAAGTGCGAATGGAGCGAAACATTTAAACTTTGCTTCAGAACGATTTGATGTCCACCCAGAAGAAGATGAACAACTTGCAAATAAAAAAGAAGAACAATCAAAATTAACGATGGTATTAGGAGTTGCAGCAGTTGGCGTTTTATCGTTCATATTCGGTAAAGTAATTTTCACAGCAGTTCCTGCACTTTTAGCTGAATTAACGAGACCGATTTTCCCATCTCATACAGGGCAAATCATTGTCGAAAGTGTCATTAAGCTCATGCTATTATTGAGCTATATATACTTCATTTCTTTAACCCCACTTATTAAGCGGGTATTTCAGTACCACGGTGCGGAACATAAAGTAATCAATGCTTACGAGAATAACCTTCCACTGACTGTAGAAAATGTTCAAAAGCAAACTCGCCTCCATTATCGCTGTGGCAGTAGCTTTATAATATTTACAGTCATTATTGGAATGTTTGTTTATTTCCTAGTTCCTACAGATCCACTTTGGGCAAGGGTAGTAAACAGAATTTTATTAATTCCAGTTGTTCTCGGCATTTCTTTTGAAGTATTACAATTTACCAATCGATTACGAGATGTCCCTGTTTTGCGAGTACTTGGATATCCAGGATTATGGCTGCAACTATTAACAACGAAAGAACCAACAGATGATCAAGCGGAAGTTGCAATCGCATCGTTTGAAGAATTATTACGTTTAGAAAACAAACAATAATTATTTAAAAATGGTGTTCAACTCCTTTCCTCATCGTTAATATACTAATTTTAATATATGTTTTTAGGAGGTGTCCCTTATGAACGGTCGTTCGTTTACATTCGCTATATTTGTGCTTATTATCGGATTAGCAATATTCGGCCTTGTTTCATCTGTTATTACAGATCCAATGGGAGTATTGAAAAACATTGGTATCATGTTAGCTGTCGTCGGTATCTTTTACTTACTCTACAAAATGTTTACAAACTCTAGTGGTTCTGCAAATTCGCAAAGCTCATATAAGCGTGCAGCGAAACAATCGAACCGCAAACACGGGAAACAAAATGTAGCACCCCTAAGTAATTCTTTCTTGAAACGAAATGCTTCTGATGACAAGGGGAAAAAGGGTAATTCTCCATCGTTGAAAAGAAAAAGAAAACAATCTCATTTAACTGTCATTGAAGGTAAAAAAAACAAAAAGAAAGACCGTGCTTCCTTTTAGGAAATACGGTCTTTTTTATCTCAATTAGTATGGGCAAATAATCAGTGGGGATGAGAAAAGCCCCGACTGATTAAAGTTTCACTTTATATGTTGAAGTACTTCTTTCAAACTTTTATCTTTCATACTTTCGATACGAAGGTGATGGTTTTCAAATTGTAAATTTCTTGTCACATCATTAGGTACGACGACACATTTTAATCCTGCTGCAATTGCTGCTTTCAATCCATTTAATGAATCTTCAAATACAACAGCTTCCGATGGTTCAACTCCTAATTCTTCTATCGCAACTTTATAAAGAGCTGGATCTGGTTTTACTTTCTCGACATCTTCTCTCGTTTTAATCACTTCAAAATACTCTCTAATCTGTAACTCTTCTAAAAAAAGAACGACCCACTCTCTAGATGAGCTAGAGGCTAATGCGATTTTTAATCCAAGTTCTTTCGCTTCTTCTAAATATTCTTTTACACCGTCACGTGCTTTCGGTATTTTCATTTTTTCTTTATGTAAAGCTGTTACTTTTTCCTTTAATGTATGCTCATTAAACTTTTCTTTTAATTGCTCTTTTAAATATGCATAAAGCACTTCATCTGTCGTTCCAATACATTTCGCAAATTCCTCTAAAGGTAACTCGCTGCCGTATTCACGAACAGCATCTCTGAAAGAGTGAAACCATATTGTTTCTGTGTCCACAATTAATCCATCAAAATCAAAAATAATCGCTTTCATGATTCTCCCGTCCTTTTCGATTGAAATAAAAAAGGAAACGCCACACGTTCCCCTTAATTACTTTTCTCTTCATTTGCTTTTTGAACACCACGAAGTGTTTCTACTCGAACTTCATCTTGTTCAAAGTATTGTACTAAATCACCGATACGGTCAATTGATTCCCAACTTAAATGATGTTCAATTCCTTCTACATCATTATAAATTTTGCTTTCATCCACACCGATAATGCGCATAAACTGTTCTAACAATTCATGACGATATACGAGACGTTCTCCGATTTTTTTACCTTTTGATGTTAATACAAGCCCTCTATATTTTTCATAAATTAGATATTCGTCTTTGTCTAATTTTTGTACCATTTTTGTTACAGAGGATGGATGTACACTAAGCGCTTCAGCAATATCAGATACACGGGCATAACCCTTTTCATCAATCAACAAATAAATTTGTTCAATATAATCTTCCATACTAGGGGTAGGCATCGGTTTCCTCCATCCAATTTCATTTTGCTTATTCCGTACGAAGCAATCAATAAAATGATACACCAGAAAGAATAACGTGACAAGGTGGAAACGAGCCTAAATATATAAAACAAAAAAAGAATCCAGATTCCCCTTATGTAAAATATTGAATTTCTGCATCGGGAAAATACTCATATATATAACCTCGTATTGTTTCTTCCAATACTTCTGCATCATCCTTTTGATATACATATTTCCCAATACCGTATCGTCCCCATTTATATTTCCGCTTCTCTTCATCCATTTCAAGTTTCGTATTCGGATAACGTTCTTGAATGACTTTTTTGGCTGGTTTCGTAAAACGATGTTGAATTAATTCGAACGTTAAATTTGGTATCGTCATGTCTTTTAACTCATTGTACAATCGTTCAAACAATTCACGGTACCCTTCTTCCCACCCTTCATGCATATAAATTGGCGCAACAATAAAGCCAAGAGGATAATTAGCCCCCGCTACTTTACGAGCAGCCTCAATTCGCTCTTCAAATGGCGATGTCCCTGGTTCAAAATTTTTAATCACATAACGTGAATTAATACTAAATCGAAAACGCGTTTTCCCATTATGCTTTGCATCTAATAAATGATCAACATGCGAATATTTCGTAACGAAACGTAAACGTCCATGTTCACTTTCTCCGATAAACTCTATCGCCCGCTTTAATGCATGTGTCAAATGATCAATTCCAACGATGTCTGATGTACACGCAGCTTCAAATCTTGTTATTTCAGGGGCCCTTTCATCCATATATTGCTTTGCCTTCTCAAAGATTTCATCTAGATTCACATACACCCTTACGTAAGGTTTACTCCCAAGTGTCGTTTGCAAATAACAATAATGACAATGTCCCATACACCCTGTTGCAAGCGGAATTGCATATTCAGCTGAAGGTTTTGATGTATCGAACTTTAACGTCTTCCTCACCCCAACGACAAGTGTTGCTTTTGCATTACGATACTTTTGCAATTCATTTTCCCCTGGAAAATTTCTAATTTGATTGTGTGATGTCGTTTCACGAATTTCTAATCCCATCTTCGTAAACTTCTCATAAAGCTCTTTTCCAAGCGGATATTCGAGTGCCCTCGGTTCAAAGTAAACGAGTTTTGGCATAAATGGTTTCATGTGCTTCCCTCCTCTCGTTAGTATGGGAAGCACATGAAAATTAACACAGATTAAAGTTTTCCACTTCAGTAACTTGCGTTGCAAGTTACTGACTGTTATAATTTAGATAACAGCTACCTTGCAACGCAAGTTACCTGGATAAAAGGTGGTGAAATCATGCACAGCCAAATGTTAAAAGGTGTACTAGAAGGTTGCATTCTATATATCATTTCACAAGAAGAAGTGTACGGATATGAACTAAGTACAAAATTAAATAAACACGGCTTTACATTCGTAAGTGAAGGAAGCATCTATCCTTTATTGTTACGCATGCAAAAAGAGAAACTTATTGAAGGAACATTAAAAGCTTCCTCACTCGGTCCAAAACGAAAATATTATCACGTAACCGATAAAGGATTAGAACAGCTTGAAGAATTTAAAAAAAGTTGGGGAATGGTTTCAACGACGATAAATAACTTATTACAAGGGGAGTGATAGGGATGAAGGCGCAAGATTTAATCGAATTAAATAATCAAAAGCGTAAATTATTAAATGCAGAAAATGAAACCACCTATAGTGACATGTTAATATACATCCGCCTAGCTAAAGTGCCAGAGTACCAAGCAGAAGAACTGCTAATTGAAATTCTAGATCACCTTATTGAAGCCCAGCAAGAAGAAAAAAGTGCTTACGATATTTTTGGCGACGACTTACAGGCGTACTGTGACGAGCTAATTGCTGCTCTACCGAAGCAAAGTTTATGGGAACAATTATCGATTCCTTTATTTATAACTAGTTACCTGTTAGCAATATACTTTGCTATTTCTTCCGTAATTGCATTGGTATTTCCCTTATTTTCAAATGAAGCACGTTTTAAATTTGTACACATTGATTTCATTTATCTGCTCGCATTTATCTTGTCGGTACATCTTATGATACGTTTTATTTTCGATTTTATTAACACTGATTTATTTAAAAACACAACAACTATTTGGAGGCATATAGGAAGTTTTTTAATACGCCATAGCCTATGGATACTATTAATCGGTATTTCCTTTTCATTTATAAAAAAGCCCTATACTACTTTGCAAATTTCACCTTGGATTGGCGCTTTACTTGCCATCTCTTGCTATGCACTATATAAACTTTTCTTCAAAAAAGAATACTTAGAATTTAAAAAGGAGTAACGAGGTTATGACCGAAAAAGAAATGGTTAAGTTAAACAATGAAAAAAGAAAATTATTAACACCTGAAAACGAAGCTGCTTATGGTGATATGCTTATTTATTTACGCTTTACTAGCGTTCCGCAAAAGCAAATGGAAGAACTGCTTTTAGAAATATTGGATCATCTTTTAGAAGCCCAAGAAGATGGTAAAAATGCACATGATATTTTCGGAGAAGATTTAAAAGCTTACTGCGACGAATTGATTAACTCTTCAGAGCATCAAAATTCTTTCCAACAAGCTACCGTTATTGGATTTGCAGTTAGTTTATTATTAGCTATTCAAATTGGATACGATACATTTACTACTCTTATGCAAAAACTATTTACAGATACAAACACTTCAGGAATTCCACTTAGTATTCCTGGAACAATATTATCTGCTATCGTTTTAACAATTGGTGCTTTCATAACTTTTTCGTTATTTAGACGTTTTTCTTTTACAATACTGGTTTCCTGGAAACAAAAAGCACTCCTCTTATTATCAGTGTTTATACCTTTTATCTTATCAGTTTTTTCAAACGTATTTTTTAAAACACAACCATACTTATTTTATAATTTGTCTATTTGGCAAGGTGCTCTTGTTACACTTTCTTTTTATATTCTGTACAAATTTTTATATAAAACATCTAAATTTTAACAGCCTTTCAAAAGGCTGTTTTTCTTCTGTCTAATTTTACAAATTGAAAAATTTCATAAAGAAAATAAGAAAAATGCAAAATAATTAAAGTTAATTGTTGACGTGATGCTTTTATTATCGGTATCATAAATCTTCGTGAGCAATTATTTTTCGTTATACGATTTTTTTATTATTACTGAATTTTTGAGAGGAGAAATTAGATGTCAGTTAAGAAGAAAACGCAAGTACGCACCGGCAAAATGGTACGTGAACTAATGTTAGCAGACGAAGATGTAAATGCTTCGCTAATTATGGTATACAGTGAAAACGGTGTAAACGCAGAAATTAAAATCGAGGGCTTAACGCCGAAATGTAACGAAGAATTATTTTTGAGCGGAAACGTGGATTGGAACAAGAGTGTTATTTATAAAATTGTTGATTTCACTGGGAACGCGGAAGTTGGTAAAGTTACATTAACAGCGATGAATAAGAACAATGTTTCTCTAGAAATTGAACGCGTTATGTGGAGCAAAGAAAATAAAGAAGCTGCTGAGCAAGAAGAAACAGTTGTAGAAGCTACTCCGAACAAAGAAGTAGTTGTAGAGGCTCCTAAAGCAGTTACACCCGCTCCTAAACCTGTTATGCGTGTAGAAACACCCGCTATAACACCTAAGCCTACTCCGGTACCAACGCCGAAGTCAGTAAGTGTTGAAGCAGCTGTAGAACTATCTACTCCAGCACCTGTGAAAAAAGCAGTACCTACTCCAGTTACAAAGCAAGAGACAGCACCGGTTACTCCTGCAAAACCGAAGCAACCTGCTTTGACTGAAACAAATACAAAACTACAAGAAAATTATGTTAAACTTGTGAAAAAGACAATTGAAGTTTGTCAAGATTACGAGCTTGGCATCGACATAGATGATTCTATTGAAGGATTAAAAAAAGAGCTACAAAGCCAAGGTATTAGCGTTACATTCGACAAAGAAATTATGGACGTTGTAAATCGCCTTCGTTCTTTACAAGATAAAGGAATCAAAGTAGAAAAAGTACTTAATTTACTATAAAAATAAGGAGATGGCGGTCGCCATCTCCTTATTTTTTATAATTCCATTCATTACTTTCATACTTCTCTTTTGCTAAAGTTTGAACTTCATGAAGCTGTTCTTCTGTTAGTTCATACGGCACAAGCTCTATATCTAAACCTTTTTCAAATCCAGTTTCAAACGCTTTAATTAACTGTTCAATCGTAAATGTACGGTCTGTCAACTCATTAATCGCTACCGCTTTAGAAGAAAACATGTTTTTCATACGCTCTTTTACACGTTCATTCGGGAATAAAAATAGATCGTATAACTCATCTAAATCTATTTCTAACGGAATAGAACCGTGCTGTAAGATAACACCTTTTTGACGTGTTTGAGCACTACCTGCGATTTTTCTTCCTTCAACTACAATTTCATACCAAGATGGTGCATCAAAACATACTCCTGAACGCGGATTTTTTAAATTCTCACGATCCTCTTCTGTTTTCGGAACTGCATAATACGCTTCTAATCCTAATGCCTTAAAACCGTCTAATAAGCCTTGCGAAATAACGCGGTATGCTTCTGTAACTGTTTTTGGCATATCCGGATGATCTTCAGACACAATAACACTGTACGTTAATTCTTTATCATGTAGTACACCCCTGCCGCCTGTTTGACGACGAACGAATCCATATTTTTTTTCGTTAACTACATCCATATTTATATCTTTTTCAACACGCTGGAAATACCCGACTGTTAATGTTGGTACTTCCCATTCGTAAAAACGAATTGTTGGTGGCATTTTCTTTTCACTTTGCCAATTTAATAAACATTCATCTAACGCCATATTAAATGCTGGTGAACATTGACCAGAGTTAATATAACACCATTTTTCTTTTCCCATCCTGCACCTCATATAACCAATTATTTTTCACATTCTCTAGTCTACCAAATTCGACAAAATTTGTGAAAGAATACGAAATTTCTTCTTATATACAAATGAATCTGTTGCATAAATACATATGGGCATTATAATATTGAAAGTAGGATAAGAAAAAAGGGAGCGATAGAATCGTGTCAACAAACTTGATTATTATACTAGCCGCAATTGCAGCATTCATCGGCTACACTGTATGGATGTATTTCTATCAGAAAAAATTAATTAAAACACTTTCAGAAGAAGAATTTCGCGCTGGCTACCGTAAAGCACAGCTTATCGATATTCGCGAAGCAGATGAATTTAACGCGGGACATATTTTAGGTGCGCGTAACATTCCATTATCACAAATTCGCCTTCGCCACAAAGAACTTCGCCAAGATCAACCGGTTTATTTATATTGCCAAAGCGGATTCCGTACAGGTCGTGCAGCTCAATACTTAAAAAAACAAGGCTACACAGATTTCTACCAATTAAAAGGTGGATTTAAATCTTGGTCAGGCAAAATTAAAAAGAAATAACATACAAAAACTAGCTGCACGATACAGCTAGTTTTTTATTCCATATTGTTCGCAATGTACAGTAGATTTTGTTTAATCACATCTTCATCTTTCTCATCTACATTACGATATAATAGCTGATATTCAATCCCCTTCTCTTTCCATATAAGCGTAGCAAATTCGTCCCCTCGCTCGTAATCATCCTTATTTTTAAAATAAGCAGGTGCTCCATTATTCAATTTCATTTGTTCTTGAAATCGATTTTCTTCTACGAGGTATGGAAAACTGTAAGAAAAGTTGGCCACTGTTAATTCTATATAATCGTGCCTTCCTTTCTCTTGTTGCTTATATTTAATCGTTAAGACAGCATTCTTCTTTCCCATCGTTCTTACCTCTCCCTGCACATCACTCGTAATGTCATAAGGTAAAAACGTTGGAACTTTAAACTTCGCCGGAAAATATTTTGGAAGTTCCTTTAGCGGAATCGGATCAGTAACACGGTCCTTAGCCCCTCCTGTTGTTCCTACAAATGTTTTTTCTTCTTGCATCGTTTGCTGAAATGAACATGAGCTAAGTATTACACTAGAAAACACGAAACAAATGATTCCTTTTTTCAATTTGTTTCCGCCCTTTCATACCGCTCTCTTAACGAGTGAAGCGTTTATACTCTCTACTATTCGCTTCGTTATCAAACGCCTCCTCCGAAAACTTTCCACGTTATTCTCACACATTCTGACAAAAATTCTTTGCAGACATACAAAAAAGACCCCACTATTCTTACGCCCAAATAAAAAGGTTACGCGAACAACAGAAGTCATGCTTATAACATAGATTGTGAAAAGCTTTTCAGGTCAAGATTTTTTTCATTCTTATCATTTTCCCCTTATAATTAAGGAAAGAGGTGATACATATGGCCAATATAAAACAAATTGCAAAAACTGCTGGTGTATCTATATCAACTGTTTCTCGTGTCCTTAATAATCATCCTTACGTAAAAGAGGAAAAACGTAAGCGTGTTTTAGATGCAGTTGAAGAATTGAACTATGCAAAAAATATAAATGCTATCCATTTAATAAAGGGTAAAACATATACAATTGGCGTTATGCTACCTTTTATTAATCTTCCGTACTTTAGCACGATCATTGAAGGAATCGGAAACGAAGCGTTAGCAGCTGGATATCATATTAATTTATGCCAAACGAATTACGATAGTATTGAAGAAATTCGCGTTCTTGAAATGATGAAAATGAAGCAATTTGACGGGATGATTATTTGCTCTCGCACGAGTTCATGGGAACAAATTGAACCGTTCGCAAAATTTGCCCCTATTATTTCATGTGAAAAAATGAAACACCCCCTCATTTCATCTGTCTATGTAGATCATTACGAAGGATTCCGCCTTGGTACTTCCTATTTACTCAGTAAAGGTCATGAAAAAATCGGCATTTGTTTAGCAAGAAAAACAAGTGCTAATTCACTCGATCGTGAAAAAGCTTTCGCCGATACTCTTCGTCAAGAAGGAAAAACAGTGCACCCTGATTGGGTTTTTCATCAATGTTATACGATGCAGGACGGGGCAAAAATACTTCATCGTATTTTAAACATGAAAAATCGTCCAACCGCTATTTTCACAGCGAACGATCAAGTAGCTGCTGGTTTATTAACAGAGGCAAAAAAACATGGCATTCGCATACCTGAAGACCTCGCTATCCTGGGATTTGATAACCATGAAATTTCAAAAGCATTAGAAATTACAACTATTGAGCATCCCGGGCTGACAATGGGATCACGTGCTTTTTCTTTATTTCATAAACAGATACAAAACGAACACATTATTGGAAACTCAGAAGAACTTTCATTCCATTTAATTGAGCGAAAAACAGTCTAGAAAAGAGTGCCAACCATAGCACTCTTTTTTCAGTTCTTCACCTATTGACTTTATATTTTTTATCTCATATAATGAACCTAACGAACGGTAGGTAGGGGATGAAAATGACAGCAAACCGCATTAAAGCTGTAGCACTTTCTCATTTCGCACGCTACGGCTATGAAGGAACTTCATTAGCAAATATTGCTCAAGAAGTTGGGATTAAAAAACCATCGATTTACGCACACTTTAAAGGAAAAGAAGAGCTATATTTTACATGCTTGGAATCCGCTCTTCAAAAAGATTTGCAAAGCTTCACAGGCGATATCGAAAATTTTTCAAAATCGTCTACTGAAGAATTGCTCTTAAATTTGTTAAAAGGCTATGCAAAACGATTTGGTGAAAGTGAAGAATCAATGTTTTGGTTACGAACTTCTTATTTTCCGCCGGATGCATTTCGCGAACAAATTATTGATAAAGCGAATGTACACATTGAAAATGTCGGAAAACTTTTATTCCCTGTGTTTAAAAGAGCAAGCGAACAAGATGAACTGCATAACATTGAAGTAAAAGACGCTTTGGAGGCTTTTTTATGCTTACTTGACGGCCTTATGGTTGAACTACTATACGCAGGTTTAAATCGTTTTGAGACACGTTTAGAAGCTTCTTGGAAAGTATTTTGGCGCGGACTTTCAAACTGACGGATTGCTCCTTTGCAATGCGTCGTTTTTAAGCCCTTTACCTAACGACTGGTAGGAAGGAGAAATGACATATGGCATGGATTTATGTAATCATAGCTGGTATTATTGAAATCTTTTGGGTTATTGGACTTAAAAAAGCGGAGGCACCACTTGAGTGGGCTGGTGTTGCTCTATTAATTACAATTAGTTTCGTCTTATTATTTAGAGCATATAAAGATTTACCTGTCGGCACTGTATACGCAGTCTTTACAGGAATTGGAGCTGGTGGAATCGTTCTTACAGAGATTTTCATCTTCGGAGAACCTTTCTCTATCGTAAAAGTATTATTAATTGGTTTAATCTTCTTCGGAGTAATCGGCTTAAAACGAGTAACAGAAGAAAAAGAATCGAAGGAGGCTGCATAAAATGGCTTGGGTATTTTTAATTCTAGCTGGTATTTGTGAAATTGTTGGTGTACTCTTTATGAAAGTAGCCACTGAAAAGAAAGGCTGGGCACCAAAAGTTATTTTAATCGCTAACTTCGGCGTAAGTTTCTTCTTCTTATCACTTGCGATGAACACATTACCGATGGGAACTGCTTACGCAATTTGGACTGGAATCGGAACTGCTGGAAGTGCACTTCTAGGTATTCTTATTTTCCGCGAGTCAGCGGATTGGCGCCGCCTTGCCTTCTTAAGCTGCATTCTATGCGGTGCTGTTGGCTTAAAACTATTAGGCTAACGTGAGGTGAATGTCATGTGGAAAGAAAAAGGAAAACAAATCTTAACATGGATCACACTCGGGATTATCATTCTATTGCAAATAAGTTTTCATATAATAGAATGGTTGTTTCATAAAGTAATATCCATTCTTACATTCCTTCCTAACATGGCACTTGAAATTGCATCTATCGTTTGGTCAATTATTGCCTCCATTACTATCGTAATTATATGGAGCATCGCCAAGCTTTGGAACAAGTTATTTAAAAAGGACAGTTCTTCTGAAAAGAAGTAACTGTCCTTTTTTATGTCTATTTAGATTTTCTATAGAAATTTGATGCGATAAGACAAAGCAGACCAACTATGACAACACTCATACCAATCCCTTTATGCAAACTAGGAAGTAGCGGTGGTATATCTGAGTAAAAATTTGCTAATGTGAGACCTATTGAAAATAAAAGTACTCCTATTCTATATAACCATTTTCTTTTGTTCATCATTCTCCCTCCTAAAATTTTTCATATCCTTCTTTCTTTTGGACATACTACCTAAAAAAGGAGTGGGTTATATGCAAAATTCTATACATAAGCAGATCCTATTTTTATTTTTCCTCTTTCTCATTTTCGTTATCGTTTTCAGCTTTATATTACATACTCCGAAAGATGTGCCTAATAGCCTTTCTGTTTATAAACTTTTGCTCTCGTATTGCCGTTATTGAAGAAGGTGCCTTTTACGAGGCACCTTTTAAAATTCTCTCTTCTCATACAATTTCACTGAAACGAAGATAGATACTATGAACATGCAAATTGAACTAACGAATAACACGCTGTTATATAGTTGAATTTGTTCTAGGTTGATTTGAAAGAACATAGAACAGATTGCTATCGGTGCTATTAGTATGAAAAGCGTAATAAAAATAGTTTTTTTATACCCTAGCCAAAACGATATCGGTAAAACAAAGCTTAAATACACTAAAATAAAGCTAATACTAGCAACCATTGTCGTTTCAATAAATTCAAATAGGTTAACCCCATTCTTCATTCCCATCGTGAAACAACCGACCGTTACGCTTATAAAAAGAATAATAATTGCTACTATATATTTCGCATACACGATTTGTTTCCTGAATATTGGCAAACTACTTACTATAACTTCACTCTCATTTTTACTATCTGCTTCAAATGTTTTTACTGTTGCCCCAATTGTAATAATTACTGACATAATTATGAATAGATTTTCCGTATCTGTTAAAGCCATATAAAAGAGAATAGGATACAGTATGTACCAAATTAAAAATTTCCATTGAATGATGAAATCTTTTAAAATTAATTGCTTGATCATGTATTACACCTCCTAATATGAAAATGTCCCTTCTATAACTCTGCCTCCTGAAACATTTTCATTGAGAGAAACATTGATATGACTATACTTACTAATACTCCGATACCAAGAACAATCATTGCTAGTGTAGCCTCTTGAGATTGAAGTACTTTTAACATAATTATTTTATCACCAAAAACATTGCACATAAGGCCAATCATACCCGTTAAAGGCAAAACCATAATAACATTCAAAACAGAAGTAGCTTTATATCCTCCAACGTAATTAGCAGGTATCGTTACAACACAATAGATCAAAGTTGCTACTATTGCTGAAAATATTGCATATCCAGGAATAGCTATGTCTCTGTTCAATAAAATATTTCCTAATATTACGACTATAAAAGTTGTACTTAAACCAGTCATAATAAATAATGAGCTTGAAATATATTTAGCTATAACTATCTCTTTTCTCGTTATAGGCAAACTCACTAATACTTTTTCTGCTTTACTTTTCTCTTCATGATAAAAAGAAATATATATAATCGTACTACATGTTATAAATAATCCTATTGCAATCCCCATTGGTTGGACGGGATTCCTAAAAACAGAGAAAATAGGTATTAAAAAATAGAAAGGAAACATCTTCTTATGTAAGAAAAACTCCTTTAAAATCAACTGTTTCATATGAATTCTCCTCTCTATAAATCACGCGATCCATAAATTTTAATTGTTAGAAACATAGAAGCGATATATACACTAGCTAATATAATTCCTCCAACTATAAATAAGCTATGATGTGATGGATTCATAATCCACTCAATGAATGAAGGTGCTGTTGCGTTCAGTCCATCCCCTATAAATATCCATGCAATTCCAGCTACTGCCATCGATGCTCCTGACAAGATACTTCTTGCTACCTTTGATTTGGTTCCGTAATAACTAGGAAAAAAAGCCGCAACAAAAACCAAAGCGTAAACAGCCCCATTTACTACTCCATACCACGGAATTTCAATATACAAATTAGGATGGTATACACCGATATCATCAATAACAGCGACACCTCTTATAAGAAAAACAACTAACATAGTTGAGACTATCCCACCTACAATAAATATCGCACAGGAAATATATCTAGCAATTATGATATCCTTTCGACTTAACGGTAAACTATTTATAACAATGTCACTTTTATTCCTTTCATCCATATAGATTAACGTCATAACCGAGGAAAGGGTTATAAATAGACAACTCATCGGAAATAACAATTCACCACTTGGCTCTAACATAAATAACAAAAGAGGCATAACAAAATTCACTAACCACGTTACCCGAAAAAAGAACAAATCTTTATATATGAGCTGACGCATAGGCACCTCTCCCTTTCGCGGTGTAAACGATAATATCATCTAATGTAGGATTTTCTAATACAACCTCATTTCCAAACCAATCGATAATTGCTTGTTTATCCTTCGCTAAACCTTCGAAACCAAATTTATTTTTGCGTAAGCCAACAAATAGTTCTTTTCCTTCTCGATCTAATAAATCATTGTTTCCCTTTACGATTACGTAATTCTCCATTAATTCATCTTTCTCACCAGTAAATATAATTTCTCCATCGTTGATGAACGTAATATAATCCGCGATGCGCTCTAAGTCTGTTGTAATGTGTGTTGAGAATAATACAGATACTTCATCTTCCATTACAATTTCTTGCAGCATATCAAGTAATTCACTTCGAACAACTGGGTCTAATCCTGCTGTTGGTTCATCCATAATAATGAATTCCGCATGGTGTGACAGTGCGATTGCAATCGCAAATTTCATTTTCATCCCTTTGGATAACTCTTTAATTTTTTTAGACTTTGGAACTTGTAATCTCTGCATATACGATTGATACTGCTTTTCGTCCCACTTTTTATATAACGGTGCAATAATCCGTTTCATTTGCTCACACGTTAAATCTTCGTAATAATGATTTTCATCATATACAAAACCGATATTTTGTTTTATTTCCTTTTCGGCTTTCTTATTGTCCTTACCAAAAATTTTTATATCACCGCTCTCTTTTCTGATTAAATTCATAATCATTTTGATCGTCGTACTTTTCCCAGCTCCATTCGGTCCGATAAATCCCATAATATATCCACGTGGCAATGTAAAACTTACATTTTCCACTGAGAAATCTTGATAAGTTTTACAAACGTTTTTTAGCTCTAACATCTCTTATTCCCCCTCGTATAAACACGCAATCATTTTTTGCAACTCTTCCAGTGAAAGCTGCAACGCTTTACTTTCATTCACAATCTCTTCCGCTTTACTTTCCAATAAACGAAGCCTTTGTTCTTTTAGTAGTTCATTATTTTTACGTGAAACATAAGTCCCTTTCCCAGCAACAGTTTCTATATATCCTTCTTTTTCAAGCTCCTCGTACGCACGCTTCGTTGTAATTACACTAACTTGTAATTCCTTCGCTAAGCTACGAATAGACGGTAATTGGTCTCCACCCTTTAAACCACCATTTAAAATAAGCTGGCTTAATTGTTTTCTTATTTGCACATAAATAGGGTCTTGGGAAGAATTCGAAATAATAATATTCATGTTTTCCTCCAGTGTGTGTACATACTGTGTATACCTTATATATACAGTATATACACAGTATCCTATTTTTGGCAAGAAAAAAAGACCAACATTTTCCTGTTGGTCTTTCGTATATGTATCACTTTTCAAAGCGATCTAACATTTCGTCTCTCATTCCGAAACTAACAACCGCAATTCCTACATACATAAAAAGAAGGAATGCTGGATGAACTGTATTGTACCAGCTGCTATCAACAATTAAATAAATCGTTAACGCCACAACAAGAACAAACGCTAAAATAAACATATAAAAGTGTCGTGTATTACCCATGATAAACTCCTCTCTTCTCTCTTCACCATTCAACAGTATATTGTATCGAATAATTCGATATGACTCAAGGTTAACTTTCTGTTATGTAATCAAGTTCTACCTTTACAATGTCCTCACACGCTATTGAAATGATTGTTCCTTGTTTATCAATCGCTGTCACTTCTCTATTATCCATTACACGGTGTGCTACTCTTTCTAACACTTTCCCTTGGTCTCGGTAACAAAATTCTTTTACATCTTTAATTGTTTCTCCATTTTCTAAATGGTATACCATTCTATAACATCGATATCCCACGCTTCCACCCCCGTCTTGCTCGTTTTTTCACATATACATAAAAATGAGTAATTTCTACCTCATCACATCTTCTTAATTTCAATAAAATTCTAACAAAAATAAATACTTTTATCAAACCGACTTTTTCAACAAAATCACCTATAAAACCGCATCTTTACAGCAATATGAAACAAAAAATATAAATTTTTAACATTTTTTTCATTCTAGCTGCACCAATGTTGCAAAAAAAAGAACCCGCATGTAGCGAGTTCTTTTTTTGCAATCACACTTGTACAGGTGCTAGCTTTTCATAACGTAAAACTGGTTTACGAGCAGCCAATGTTTCATCTAAACGTTTTATTACTGTTGTATGTGGTGCTTCTTGTACAACTTCTGGATTTTCTTCTACCTCTTTAGCAATTTGAATCATCTTATCAATGAAACCATCTAATGTTTCTTTTGATTCTGTTTCTGTTGGCTCAATCATAATACATTCTTCCACATTTAATGGGAAGTAAATTGTTGGTGGATGGTAACCGAAATCAAGCAGACGTTTTGCAATATCTAATGTACGTACACCAAGTTTCTTTTGACGACGACCTGATAATACAAATTCATGCTTGCAATGTCTATCGAACGGAAG
Organism: Bacillus sp. FSL E2-0195; assembly: GCF_038003645.1. Taxonomy (NCBI): domain Bacteria; kingdom Bacillati; phylum Bacillota; class Bacilli; order Caryophanales; family Bacillaceae; genus Bacillus; species Bacillus sp. FSL E2-0195. The sequence goes on from NZ_JBBOPN010000001.1 coordinate 4,110,844, forward strand.
ATCATAGAATGGTGCTAATCTTCTCATCATATAGTTCGCATTTAATACAGCATACTCAGTTACTGCACGCAAGCCATCTGGGCCCATAGAACGAATATATGTGTATGCACGAACGTTAATTCCGAAGTTACCATAGAATGGTTTCACACGCCCAATTGCTTCTGGACGATCATAGTTGAAGTGATAGCCATTTTCTGTTTTCTCTAAAATCGGTTTTGGTAAGTACGGAATTAAATCAGCTTTCACACCTACTGGACCAGAACCTGGGCCACCGCCGCCATGCGGACCTGTAAATGTTTTATGAAGATTTAAATGCACAACGTCAAATCCCATATCTCCTGGGCGTGCTTGGCTTAATACCGCATTTAAGTTTGCACCATCATAGTATAATTTACCGCCTGCGTTATGGACGATTTCTGCCATTTCTAAAATATTTTCTTCGAATAGGCCTAATGTATTTGGATTTGTTAACATAAGTGCTGCTGTTTCTTCGTTTACAACACGTTTTAAATCATCTAAGTCAACAAGACCATGTTCATTTGATTTCACCGTAATTGTTTCAAAACCAGCTACTGTTGCAGACGCCGGGTTTGTTCCGTGAGCAGAGTCAGGAACAATTACTTTCGTACGGTTAAAGTCACCGTTCGCTTCATGATATGCACGAATCAACATTAATCCTGTCCATTCTCCGTGTGCACCAGCTGCTGGTTGTAACGTAACAGTATCCATACCTGTAATTTCAATTAAATGTTCTTGTAAGTCATACATTAATTCCATTGCACCTTGCACTGTTTTTTCATCTTGAAGTGGATGAATATTTGCAAAGCCTGCGAAACGAGCTACGTTTTCATTAATTTTCGGATTATATTTCATCGTACAAGACCCAAGTGGATAGAATCCAGAATCCACACCGTGGTTACGGTTTGAAAGCGCTGTGTAATGGCGCATAATATCAAGTTCAGATACTTCTGGAAGCTCTGCATCTTCTACTCGAATATAATCACTCTCAAACACATCTTCTAATTTTACTTCTTCTACATCTAATTTGGGTAAGCTATATCCTACGCGTCCTTCTTTAGTCACTTCAAAAATAAGTGCTTGGTCTTGGTTCTTCATTGGATAGCCCCCATTTCGTTTACAAGTGTGTCAATTTCCTCTTTTGTACGAAGCTCTGTTACCGCTACAAGCATATGGTTTTCATGCTCTTTATAATCACGGCCTAGGTCGTAACCACCGATAATATTCTTTTGTATTAATACATCATTTATTTCTTTAACTGGACGTTTACAATCTACAACAAATTCATTAAAGAATGGTCCAGCGAACGTTACTGTGAAACCTTTCGCTTCAAATTGACGTTTTGCATATTGTGCTTTAGAAATGTTTTGACGTGCCATTTCTTTTACACCTTGTTTGCCAAGTGCCGTCATTGCAACAGAAGCTGCTAATGCATTTAACGCTTGGTTTGAACAAATGTTAGACGTCGCTTTATCACGACGAATATGCTGTTCACGTGCTTGTAACGTTAATACAAATCCACGTTTACCATCTGAATCTACAGTTTGTCCGACAAGACGTCCTGGAATTTTACGCATAAATGCTTTCGTTGTTGCAAAGTAACCACAGTGCGGTCCACCAAACTGCGTTGGGATACCGAATGGTTGTGCATCACCGATTACAACATCAGCACCGAATTTTCCTGGCGGTGTTAATGCGCCTAATGATAATGGATTTGAAGAAACGATAAATAATGATTTTTGTTGATGAACGATTTTTTCGATATCAGCTAACTTTTCCACTTGTCCGAAGAAGTTTGGATATTGAACGATTACACAAGCAACTGTATCATCTACTTCACTTTGTAATACTTCTAAATCTGTTACACCGTTTTTATGATCAATTTCAACAACTTCAAGATTTTGACCTTTTGCATATGTTTCAAGTACCGCTCTTGATTCTGGATGAACTGCCGCTGAAACAAGAATTTTCTTTTTGCGAGTATGACCAGCTGCTAGCATTGCCGCTTCAGCTAAAGCTGTACCTCCGTCATACATAGAAGAGTTTGCTACATCCATTCCTGTTAATTCACAAATCATTGTTTGGAATTCAAAAATTGCTTGTAATTCCCCTTGTGAAATTTCTGGTTGGTATGGTGTGTAAGCTGTATAAAACTCTGAACGAGAAATAACATGATCAACAATTACTGGAGCGTAATGATCGTATACACCTGCTCCTAAGAAAGAAGCATATTCTTTTAAATTAGCATTTTTACTAGCCATTTGAGATAACTCTTTTAACAGCTCTGGCTCTGATTTTGCTTCTTTAATTTTTAAATCCCCTTTAAAACGAACACTCTCTGGAATATCAGAGAATAATTCGTCGATCGTTTGAACGCCGATCGTTTGTAACATTTCTTTTTTGTCTTCTTCTGTCATTGGAAGATAACGATGCAACATGAAATCTACCCCTCTCCCCGTTACTTTGAACGTTTATAAAATGGTGTTGGAACAACTACTGCTTTGACGCGTTTATTACGAATTTCAATTTCTACTTCTGTATCAACTGCTGCGTATTTTACATCAATTAGTGCTAAACCAATGCTTTTCTTTAACGTTGGAGATTGTGTACCACTCGTTACTTCCCCGATTTTTTCTTCTCCTATCAATACAGGGTAATGCGTACGAGGAATACCGCGTTCGATTACTTCGATGCCGACTAATTTACGAGATGCACCGTTTTCTTTTTGCTCTTTTAACGTTTCTTTTCCAAAGAAATCTGCTTCTTTATTTGGTTTTACCGCAAAGCCAATTCCCGCTTCAATCGGTGTAATATCTTTTGATAACTCTTGTCCGTATAACGGAAGTGTTGCTTCGAAGCGAAGTGTATCACGAGCACCTAAGCCACATGGTTTTAAGCCCTCTTCTGCTCCCACTTCAAGAAGTTTCTCCCAAAGTTTTGCTGCATCTTCACTCTTACAGTAAATTTCGAATCCATCTTCACCTGTGTAACCTGTACGAGATACAAGTGCAGGAATTCCATCTACAAGAATATTATTTTTAAATTTAAAGAACTTAATTTCTTTCAAATCTTCTGACACAACTTTTTGTAAAATGCCTTCTGCTTTTGGTCCTTGAATTGCAAGCTGCGCAACTTCACTAGAAACATTGACTACTTTCGCATCGCCAATTACATGGCTAGCTAACCATTCGTAATCTTTCTCGATATTTGATGCATTGATTACTAATAAATAGTCTTCTTCACCACGTTTGTAGATTAATAAGTCATCTACTGTGCCACCATTTTCATAGCACATAGCTGTATATTGTGCGCCCCCTACCTTTAAGGTAGATACGTCATTTGTAACAACACGTTGTAAAAATGCTAAACTATCTACACCTTTTACCTCTACTTCTCCCATATGAGATACATCGAACAAACCTGCTCCTGTACGTACAGCTTCATGTTCCTCTTTAATGCTTGAAAATTGAACTGGTAATTCCCAACCACCGAAGTCGACTGTTTTCCCACCATACTTCGCGTATACATCAAATAACGGTGTACGTTGTAATGTAATCATGCTCTTTCCCCCTTATGCTCTGACAAATCAATAAAAGTTGCTTCCCATATCTAAACATTTTCATTCTGAAAAGATAAGGTTATACGGAATCTCAGTATATTTTTTTATGAAAGCGTAAATAAAAAGTTACTTTCTTGGATAAAATACGAAAGATTCCACACATTTCACACCATTATCCTAACATTATTCGCTATATTTCATCAATATTCTAGCATAAAAAATAATTTAGAATTTTTCATTCTTAATCTTATTAAATACAAATTTTGAAATTTAGCCCTTTATCATTGCCTATTCTTTAACTTTTAGTAATTGTGATAGCGCCTTATTACGAGGCTTATAATAAAGATTTTTTAAATAATCACTTTAGTTTATAAAAGGTGGGAGAGTCTTAATGAATGTCGATATTTCCGTAGATCGAACGTGGCAAAACAATTTTTTAAAAAGAATTGATGAAGATGGTCCTTGGACAAATTGGGATTTATATCATTTAGCTTATAAAACAGAGAAATCGTTACTCGTCCCTACTTTTGATGGATTGCAAGCACCGAAACATTTATCACATTTCACGCCGCTTCCACATCAATTAGAGGTCGCTCAAAATGTCATTGAACAAATGAATGGTAAAGCGATTCTAGCAGACGAAGTCGGACTTGGAAAAACGATTGAAGCTGGACTTATTTTAAAAGAATATATGGTTCGAGGACTTGTAAAAAAGGTACTCATTCTCGTTCCAGCTTCTCTCGTATCTCAGTGGGCGTATGAACTAAACACAAAATTTTTTATTCCTGCGGTCGCTCAAAAGAAAAGTTATTCTTGGGAACAAGCTGATGTCATCGTTTCATCAATCGATACTGCGAAACGTTCACCGCATCGCGATATCGTTTTAAACCTAGAGTATGACCTTATTATTATCGATGAAGCACATAAACTAAAAAATAATAAAACAAAAAACTATGAATTTGCACAGCGATTAAAAAAGAAGTTTTGTTTATTACTAACTGCAACTCCTGTTCAAAATAAAATCGATGAAATCTTCAACCTCGTTTCTTTATTAAAACCAGGTCATTTAGGCAATCAATCTAATTTTGAAGAATATTACGCTTCCAAAAATCGTTCCACTGAATCCGATGAAGATTTAAAAGCTCTTATCAATAAAGTAATGGTTCGAAATAGACGCAATAACACTGGCATTGATTGGCCGAAGAGGCATGTACGAACAATCTTCGTTGAATTCAATGAAGAAGAACAAGCTTTGTATAATGAAATTGAAAATTGGCGTGGACAAGATGCCGTCACATCTGCTTTCTCATCCTTAACTTTAAAACGGGAAGCATGTAGTAGTCGTGAAGCTGTTTACTATTCACTAAAAAAACATGTAGAAAAAAGACAGAAAGAAAATGAGCACTACATAAAGGACCCACATATTGATGTGCTGATGGACAAAATTAATCATATTCCGTTCAACTCCAAAGCAAATAAAGCACTAGAGCTTATAAAAGAAGTTGACGATAAAGTCATTATCTTCACTGAATATAGAGCTTCACAAATGTATTTACAATGGTTCTTACAACAACATGGCATTTCCTCTGTTCCATTTCGCGGTGGATTTAAGCGCGGGAAGAAAGATTGGATGAAGGAGCTTTTCCAAAATCATGCCCAAGTATTAATTGCGACCGAAGCTGGTGGTGAAGGAATTAACTTACAATTTTGTAGCCATATGATTAATTACGACTTACCGTGGAATCCAATGCGACTCGAGCAAAGGATTGGACGTATTCACCGTCTTGGACAAAAAAATGATGTTCATATTTATAACTTAGCAACAAAGCACACTGTTGAAGAGCACATTTTAAAACTACTATATGAAAAAATTAATTTATTTGAACGTGTAATCGGTGAACTCGATGAAATTTTAACGAGAATCAACATGAAAAATATTGATGCGCATATTCAAGAAATTTTCGCGCATTCAAAAAGCGAAGGTGAAATTCGAATCAAGATGGAAAATTTAACATCTATTATCGATTTTGCGAAGCGCAATGAAGCAGAGGTGCAAGACTATGCAGCAAAATGAAATTCATAATTACTTATATAACTTTTTTGAGGCGAATAACTGCGAAATTTTAGAACGTTCCCCTCACCTATTAGACGTGCAGTTAACAATTGAAATGGATAAATTATTAATGAACCGCCCTTTCTATTGGCACTATCTTGAAAAAACAGGAGGCGTTCCGAACCCGATGCGCCTTACTCTTATTACAAATCCAGAAAACGAAGAAAACGACGGTGAACTTATTCATTACGGTTCACCCCGTTTGCATCAAATATTTGAAACAACAAAAGAACTAGGTTCATACATACGTTTATATGAGGAAGTGAAACATAGCGGGGCAACTCATACCCCCCTTCATCCTTGGCTTGGTGTAAATATAAAAGTATCTTATCAATGCGACCGAAAAAAAGACATACTTCATTCCATCGGTATTCATCTTATTTCCGGGACAATGATTGCAAACTTTCATGACACTTTAGCAGAGATCAAACTCACACCGAAAATACCTGACTTTTGTTTTACCCTCTCACCTATCATTAAGCCACAAAGTGGCTTACAACGTATAGAGGATGCTTTAAAAAGTATAATCGCTGAAGATGACCACACGTGGGCAAAAGAAGCGAGAGTGCGTTGGAATCACGATTTAGACCTTTTAAATCGATTTTACGAAGATAGCGATGAACTTCCAGAAAGCTATGAAATTGAAAAGCAAGCATTACAAGAACAATACGAACCACGCATTACAATACAAATTATAAACGGTGGTCTCTTTTATGTTACCGCAAATCATTTTCTATCTTAAAGAAAGCTCCTTCAGATTGAAGGAGCTTTCTTTAAGATATGTTCCCAGCCTATTCTCTATCTTCATTACGCCCTTGCTGTTTTTTCTCTGTCATACGTTTCTGATATGCACGATCCTTTGCACTTACATGGTTTGCATCAGTTGGAAGATTCTCTTTTGAACGACCAATTCCATTACTCATCTTTTTCGCCTCCTTTTTGCATGTTTCAAAATGCATCTTTATTTTCAGCTAGAGGCACAATCCTTATACAAAAAAATAAGAGCAGCCAGTAGCTGCTCTTACTCATTCACGTATTTTTGAAACATATCATGGATGCCTTGATTTACGAGGTTCGAGATCTGTTCGTCAGATTTATTCGGATAACGATCACGTAATCTGATAGATGCCTTCACCATTAAATTTTCTAATACAGAACGGCCACCTTCTCCATAAATAATTTCAGCATACTTAACCAGTCTTCCATCCTCTAATGTTGCTGGATTATGATTGAAGAAAAATTTACTCATTGTCTCCACCTCTCTTTTGATAACGTTTACATTTATATAGATTATTTATGTTATTTATTTCACAATATTGTATGCATGTATATTTAATTAGTTTCATTATAAAGTAACATATCAATAGTAAATATGTGATTTTCTATCCATTTTGTGAACAAATCAAAAAATGAAAGCGTTTCCTTTATTATATACTAAAAAAACTTACTACGCTAGGGACAATTTTTTTAATCTACTAATCATCTACTTTTCTTTTTTTTATTAAACCTTATACAATTTTCAGAAATTATATTATAAAATATATGTATGACTTAAGGAGGATTTGTATGAATCAAAATAAAAAAGCTATATTAGATCTTGTCTTTTATCTCGTATTCCCATTCCTCATTTGGAAATTTGCAAAACCTTATATCGATCCTTATTACGCAATGTTAATTTCCTCTGTTCCGGGGATTATTTATACACTGTATACCTTTAAAAAAGAAAAACAGTTTAACGTTACAGGGTTCTTTATTTTAATTACACTCATTTCTAATACAACGGTAGACTTAATATCTGGATCAGCGGAACGAATGCTATGGAATGATGCATATTATCATATCGTACTTGGCTGCATCGTTATATGTACAATCTTTATAAAAAAACCACTTATGTTATATTTCGCAGCGGATATTTCAGCACTGCAAGGTCATGATCGTGATAAAAGTCGTGAGCTTTATCGTGATAGTCGTATATATCCAGCACTGCAATATTTAACGCTATTTTTCGGCCTTCAATTTATATTAAAAAGCTTCTTGAAAATCTATTTCATCTCTGTTTTCGGTGTAGATGGATATGGTGAAATGAGAGCTATTATGACCGCTGTTGGCTGGGGTATTTCTATTTGCATCGGAATAGGGTTTGTATGGGTAAATAATAAGATACATGCGGTTACTGAAGAAAAAGAATCTGTGCAACAATAAATAAAGATCCCCTAGCAGCTTGTTGCACTAGGGGATCTTTATTTTGCCAGACATATTACGAAAAAGTTAGCTTGATTTTTTTCTTTTATTTTTTACATTTCGATAAAACAAAGCAGCGCTCAGTGGCATAACACCAAACCATTTATTTAAGAATGGCTCTTTCTCCGCACGACGTTGTTGTTTCTGTTGTTTTCGATCCTCTTTTGGAGCATCCATATATGACACAAATTGCTGTGTCACAAAGCGTACATAATCATTAGTAGACATATTATCATCACCTCTACTTGATTAGTATGTCCACTTTTTTATTCATTAATCTTTTGCTTTAATTCATTCATAATTTGCTTTACCGACTTATTTGTCGTATCGATATGAATATCAGCCTCTTCATAATAAGCTCGGCGCGATTCAAATTTCGTTATAAATGCATCTATATCTTTCTTCTGAAATAGTGGACGTGTCGTATCTTCACGAAGCCTTTCTGCAATTACATGTGGATCGCAATATAAATACACAACAGTTCCATTTTCCTTCATCCACTTTCGATTTTCCTCTCGTTCAATAATCCCTCCACCAGTTGTCATAATTACATTCTGAACCGGTAATGAACGTAACATTTCACTTTCATATTCACGAAAAGCCATTTCGCCTTCTTCTGCAAAAATATACCGAATCTCTTTCTCTTTCTGCTCTTCGATTTTTTGATCTGTATCTACAACTTCCATATGGAGTTCTTTACTTAACGCTTTTCCAATTGTTGTTTTCCCGACTCCCATATAGCCGGTTATGTATATAGATTTCATTTTCGTTCCTCTCAATCATCCGTTATTATTTGTTATTATAACGAAAGATGTTACTTTATTTAATAAAAAAACGTTTTGTTCTTCTTATACTATGAAGAACAAAACGTAACATACTCACTATTTTCTCGTAATCAAACAAGCTGGCTCACTTTTACTTATAAGTACCTCTTCTCACCCACTGCGTTGCAATCCATTTCTCGCCCTTCGTAACAGGTGCCCCTCCATGTAACGTAAGCTCATTTAGTGATTGATCTTGATAAAAGTACTCAAAGTATACTGCCATTCCCTTTCTAGGGTGTACAGAAAGATTTAATTTCGGAAAGAATGTTTCTCCGCCTTCTTCTACATCATTTAAGTACATCACAAGAGTACTTATACGATTATTAGCAGCTGATCTACTATGTTCCGCAAAATAATCATAGTGCGCTTTATATTCTTGATCTACTTCATAATTTAAAATGTGCAATCCTTCTCCATGCGCTACAGGAACATTCGTGATAGATGAAATTCGTTTTTCAATCTTCGAAGTTAGTTCATTCTCTTCCAAAAATGCACCACTACTTGTTCGAATATCATTTACATCACGTGATGAACCAACTTTAGAACGTTCCATCTTACTTTTAGACAATTCAATTAATTCATCGCACTCTTCATCACTTAATACATTTGCTAATACGACAATAAGAGGTTCTTCGAATTTTGAAATAATTTGTATTTCCCTATCCTCTGTCATAATCGTATTTCCTTTATGATCAAAAATAGTTTGTTCCTTATTTTCACCTATTTGATTGTTATTTGTCATTTCCTTATCTCCCTAGAAAAAAATGATTGGATAGCATGAATATATCATATTCTTTCTACCTTTCTCTTTTTTGAGAAAATTTAAACTTTTGACCATTATTCTTATCCCTTTCCTCAAAGAAATTGACTCCCTCCACAATAGAAACTCATGGTTCTTCTCCATATATTTTACATATTATCCTTCTACCCAATCAAATATTTTATTATCCTTTTCCCTATACCGAAAGCTCACTGTATAGAAAACTCTCTGTTTTGTAACACATTGCAACGAAATGATAATAACATCATTTTCAAAGACGTACTTTCCACTCACTTCTCCTCTTTCATACTGAAATAAAAAAACATCCTCTTTTTCTTTTTGCTGTAACTCTCTTTTTATATCTGAAATAGCGCGATCAACAAGTTCCTCCATGAAAAAACTTTGTTCTATTTCAGAATAAAATTTTTTATCCGAAAGTAACATATTCGTTTCGTACATCAAAAAAGAAATGAATAAAATAAGAAAAATAATTGTTCCTGGCATTGCAAATCCATCTTGTTTTCTCATGTTTCTATCTCAATTTCACTATAGCGCACAGCCACGCCTTCATATATTTCACCACTTATATCTTTCACATATATATATAACAAATGAGGTGTTAATTTATACGAAATCGCTTCAATCCTTTGTAATATAAATTCCCTTCCGCGCATATTTACTTTTCTTATTAAATTACTATTCAACTTTTCATACGTCACCTGATCACCATTACGAAGTTGGAAGCGTAAAATATTCCCACCGTTTTCTAGCTCTATCTTCCTCCCACTTAATACTTCACGAAACTCTAATTGCATTTGTCCTAAAAACACATCCCACTCCCAGTCATTTAATCCTTTTGAATGTGTATTTTCTATCCCCATAATATGAAGACGCGGTAAAAGTAAAAAGAACATTGATAAAAGCAACAAACATGCAATCATTTCTATTAATGTAAATCCCGCTTCTTTTTTATTTTTCCTTTGCATAAAGGCATTGCTCCATCGCTTTTCCTCTCATATCTTTCCACATCGTACAAACTTCATCTCCTCTCCAATATGTGTAATATACAATTCCTTTTATGACTTGCTCTTTTACTCGCTTTTCCTCATTCTCATACTTAAATAAGGCCGCTTCTTTTTTTAATAATATTAATGCTTTATAGCTCATTTTTATATTTTTTCTTTCTTGCATAATTAATAATGTTTGCGGGAGCAATAACGATGCCGCCATCATCATTAAACTTAACGCTACAACCATTTCAACCATTACTGATCCTTTTTGACACTTCACGATACGTAAATCTCCCTCTTCCAAGCTGAAATACAATCTCATATTTATACCCTCGATAGGAAAGTAAAATCGTACCACCCCTATTAATATTCCCGCTCGGATTATATGTCATTGGATTTGGAAAGGTATGCAAATCCATTTGGACATCTTTATCATATTCTCTCTTAACAATTAAAAGGTCTGTCTCCGATTCCGAAATATAATACATCTGTTTCCCTTTAAACCAGCGTAACGTATAATGTTGTTGACGCTTAATCGCCAACTGCTGCATATACAAAATATCATTTGAAAACTGTTTCAAAAACTGCTCAACTTTTTGTTTTTCATGTAATGAAGTAACGTTAAAATGCGTAACAACACTCAGTACAGAAATAGCAAATAAGACAAGTAGCATTTCTAAAAGAGTAAAACCTTTTTGCTTCACGATTTCCCAGCTGATACCGTACCATCATCGGAAATATGGATTGGTTCACCTTTCGGGCAAGTTTTTGAAGTAATATACTTTCCTGTTTCAAGTTCCTCTATTGATGGAATCTTATTATGTTGCAAGTGATATGCTTGTATTTGTGCTTCTATAGATTTCACATAGGCTGCACATCCTTTTCCTTGGACGGATGAGCGCTGTGTAACTACATTTGGAATAATTAATAGTAATAATACAGTTATGACAACCATAACTAATAACATTTCTAAAAGAGTAAAACCCTCCTCATTCTGCATGTAAATGCCCCCTATATAGAATTCATCATTTGAAACATCGGCATAATCATCGCTAAGTACATCAAAATGACTATAACCCCAAGACATGTAAATAAAATGGGTTGAATCACAAATAACATACGTTTAATTTTTTGTTCTACCTTTTCAATAATGAGCTCACTGTAATCACCAAGCTCATTTGCTAAATTACCGTTTGCTTGTCCATGCGTAATGATATAAGAAAGTTCTTTCTCGTAATAACCGCTTTTATCAATAATAGATTGTAACGGTTCCCCTGCAATTAATTGCCGCTCAATTCGGTCTGCTTCATACTGAAAGAACGGATGATACTTTTGCTTCATCATTATTGTTAATGCTTCGTGTACCGACAATCCACCGTGTAATAAACCACTTAATTGAGTGGAAAAATAATGCGAATGATTTAAAATAAGAAATGTTTTCATAAGGGGAATACGGATCATAATCTTTACCTTTTGAGTAGGCGGAAGTTTTCGGAAATAAAATATATATAAACTAAATCCCATTATAACGATAAAAAAAATCATATAAATGAAGTAGGGTAATAATTTAATTGCAACTAAAATTTGCTCCGTAAGTGGTGGTGCTGTAGAACGTAAAGAACTATACATCATTTCAAACTGAGGCAATAAAATGAGGTTAAAAACAGAAAGCATAATCATTAAAAAAAATGATAAAAACATAGGATATCGCATTACTTTCATCATATCTTTCCTATATTTATCTTTCTTGTAAAGAAGTACGCTCCCTTGTTGCAAAGCAAAAGAAATGTCACCATGTCGCTCTGCATAAAACAAATAACTTAACATCTCAGAGTGAAACATTAATTGGTGAAAAGAAGCGTGCAAACTTTGTCCATTTTTCAATCCCTCGATCATACGCTGTAACTGTAATTTCTTCCCTAATGGTAGTTGCAACTGCAAAAATTCTAACGCCTGCAAAAGTGAGTAACCTTTCTCTAATAAATCACTTAATCTTTTACATAATAATGCTTGATCACTTAAACTCCATTTTCTCTTAAACATATACATCTTCTTCTAAAAAGCCTAAAGCATACCCTTTTCGAACCGACGCTTCCAACGTTTTATAGTGATACGTAACATGTTCTCCACTTGCTTCTTTAATCGCTTGTTTTAATTCATATCCATATAACAGTTCATAAATGCTTGCCTGTCTCACTTTCCTCATTGATTTACACAAAGTTGCACACTTCCCTCTGCAAAATGGACATTTTAATTCGACGAGCCGCTGAGCAGCTACTGCTAATAATGATTGTTCAATTTCTTGCCTTGTAATACCATAATCCATAAATCGCAGTATCGCTCCTTTCGCATCATTTGTATGCAAGGTTGTCATTACTAAATGTCCCGTCAAACTGGCCCTTACAGCTACTTTTGCTGTTTCTTCATCACGAATTTCGCCAACTAAAATAATATCTGGATCATGACGCAAAATAGCCTTTAATCCCGTTTTATATGTGATACCAGCTTTTTCATTTATTTGAATTTGTAATAAACCGTCTTTTCTTTGCTCAACTGGATCTTCCAGTGTAATAATGCGACGTGTTTGCCATTTTCTAGCTACTTCTAATAACGCATACATTGTTGTTGTTTTTCCAGAACCAGTTGGCCCAGTAAATACGAGTAACCCATGAGAATGCTTTAAAAAAGAGAGTAATTTTTCCGCTGAACTTGGAAATAACGAAAGATGAGACAGTGGCTGTACAGATGCTTGTAAATGGAGGCGAATAACGAGACTTTCTTGATATACTGTTGGAAGTGTTGAAAGGCGTAAATACACTTCTTGTCCATCAATTTGTAAGTACAACGAACCATTTTGAGGTTTTCTCCTCTCTCCTATATCCATTGATGCTAAAAATTTAAAGTTTGAAACAAGCTTTTCTCCAAATTCTTTCTCAATACACCGTTTCGTAATTAAATCTTTTCCAATACGTAATTGAATCGCCACATCCTTCTGCCTGGGCACAATATGTAAGTCCGATGCTCGCACCCTACAAGCTTCTTTCATAATCATATTTGCAAAAAGCTCGACACTATTCATCAAGTTTCCCTCCTCACTATGTATATATCATAAAAAAATGCACAAGAAAAATTAGAGATTTTGTATTTTCACTAAGAGAAAAAGGAAAAATATGTTTGTGAAATTATGAACAATTTCCGAATTATTGTCTGAAATTACCTATATAGAAGTTTATCTGTATTATAATGTTAATATCTTGGATAAAGTGATAAAGGTGGAGATCCTCATGGAACAAGCTTTAAAAATTACAGGTGTATTATCTGACCCTACTCGTTATTATATTTATAAATATATTTCGCAAAAACATAATTACGTAACTGTACAAGAAATTGCAGATGAGTTTAACATTCATCCAAACGTAGCGCGTTTACATTTATCTAAATTAGAAGATGTTAATATGCTCAAATCAGAAACAAAAAAAACTGGGAAAGGCGGCAGACCAAGCAGACTATACGTCTTGTCTCAAGATGTCATCCAGTTACAATTCCCATTTCGCGATTATCAATTATTAGCGCAGATAGCATTTAATTCACTGCTAAGCTTAGGTAGTGCTGGTGAAAAAGCGCTATATGAAACAGGGAAACAATTCGGCAAAGAATTAATGCAACAACATATGCATCGCTTAAATGTAAGTGCAGAAGCATTGACGATAGAACAAAAAATGCTAATCGCAAAAGAAGCATTCTCAACAGCTGGCTTATCTCCTGCTTTTGAATTAAGTACAGATGGCACAAAAATTTTCTATGATGTACACAATTGTCCATTTAAAGAAGTTGCTGCGCATCATCCGACTGAAATTTGTAATATGCACGGAGATATGATGAAGGGGATTTTTGAAATCCTATTCCCGAACGTGGAATTAACACGAAACGATAGTCTACTAGATGGATGCAAATCTTGTAACTATAAAGTGAAACTTTAATCAGTGGGGGGTGTTCTTCCCCCACTGATTATTAGCCCGCACCAATCGGGCTTTTACGGGCAGTTATCTCCCACCTAACTTCCTCGCATTTTGCCGAATTTTGAGGTGGGGGTTTTACTGCCCGTTAATGCGGGATAAAGTTCAAATTTAGTTTTTCAACTAAGAAGAAGTCAATATTATAATTGGCTTCTTTTTTTATATGAATGAATATTTACAATAGTTAGAAAAATAAACTATAATGAAAAGAGGTTTTACTTTTTTTAGAAAAGGAGGGAGATGGCATGGAGCGCATGTTTCGCGTTCTCGGCTTTTGGACTGGAATTTTCTCGGTTATGTTTTACGTAGGGGATATGCATTCGACCGCACTACTATTTTTAGGACAAACAGGATTCTTCGTACTTTTAAGTTATTTAAAATTAACAGAGCGTATGTATATATACGTATTCGGGGCATATTTAACCGTTTTCTTCATCGGATTTACATGGTACACAACATTTTTACTTGTCCCTGGAGCTGGGCATTAAGAGATGGCAAATTGCCATCTTTTTTTAATTCCGCAATTCCCTAGTTGACTTATAGGTTTTATTACCTTATATTCTATATAACACATTGGAATTAGGGGGAATCAACATGAATACACTGCTTGTCGGGATTAACATCACAGTCATGCTCATTTTAGTTGGCGTATTGTATTATATGCAACGTAAGCATGTATCTTTTAATAAACGTGTATTTACTGCTTTAGGAGTCGGAATTATCTTTGGTCTTATATTACAATTTATTTATGAACCTACTTCTAAAGTAATTATCGAATCAAATACCTGGTTTAGTTTAATTGGTAACGGTTATGTGAAATTACTTCAAATGATCGTTATGCCACTTATTTTAGTATCTATTATTTCAGCATTTACAAAATTACAATTAACGAAAAACCTTGGTAAAATCAGTGGTCTTATTATCGGAATTTTAATTCTTACTACAGGAATTGCCGCAGCTGTCGGTATAGCTGCAAGCGCAGGATTTGATGTATCAGCAACAGGATTACAACAAGGTGATGCAGAATCTGCTCGTCTGAAATTAGTAGAAGAAAGATTTACTTCTATTGAAAAGACAACAATTCCAGACAAATTGTTAGAACTGTTGCCTACGAATCCTTTTCTTGATTTAACAGGTGCTCGTCCAACATCAACAATTTCTGTTGTAATATTTGCAGCCTTTATCGGGATTGCCTTTATAGGTGTAAAACGAAAATATCCAGAACAAGCAGAGCTATTTAAGAAAATGCTTGATGCTGTATATGCAATCGTAATGCGTATGGTAACATTAATTTTACGTCTTACTCCATACGGCGTATTAGCTCTTATGGCAAAGACAGTTGCTGGTAGCGATATTAACGCTATTTTAAAACTTGGTAACTTCGTGTTAGCATCTTACGTAGCTCTTATCGTAATGTTTATCATTCACTTATTATTAATCGCATTATCTGGTTTAAATCCAATTCAATATTTGAAAAAAGTGTTCCCTGTATTAACATTTGCATTTACATCTCGCTCTAGTGCTGGTGCAATGCCATTAAATATTGAAGCTCAAAAAGAAAAGCTTGGTATTTCTGAAGGAATCGCTAACTTCGCTGCATCCTTTGGGGTATCTATCGGTCAAAACGGTTGCGCAGGTATTTATCCAGCAATGCTTGCTATGATGGTCGCTCCAACTGTAGGAATTGATCCATTACAACCACAATTCATTTTAACTTTAATCGCTGTCGTTGCTATTAGCTCATTCGGTGTTGCCGGTGTTGGTGGCGGTGCAACATTCGCAGCGTTAATCGTACTATCTACAATGAACTTACCAATCGGCATTGTCGCTCTTGTTATCTCAGTTGAACCATTAATCGATATGGGTCGTACAGCTCTTAACGTAAGTGGTTCTATGACAGCTGGTCTTATTTCTAGTAAATGGCTTGGTGAATTAGATCAGGATACGTACAATCAAGATGATGTAAAAACTGGTGAGATTGCTTCATAATAAAAAAGGACGCTAACAATTTATACTGTTAGCGTCTTTTTTATTATGTTCCATCTCTATACATCTTCTCTTGAAAGTTATCACTCCAAGTATTCTTCTAGTTGCTCTTTTAACTCTTCCTCAATCTCATAACAAGATTCATCAACAAGTTCCCCTACTTTCTTACTCCCCCAAACTCTCGACTGAGTTGGCATCCCTAAAAAAGTATTTTCGCATCTCCAAATTGGAATAATGTAAAATTCAATCATCTCTCCTTCTTCATCTAATATCGCTATAGAAACTGATGAATAATATCCTATTTCAAAGGGATTCTCTTTTTCTCTTTCAAATCCCATATCTAATTTCATATTTTTCCCTATGTATAAATGCGAATACGCTTTAAAAAATCCAAGTGATATTCGCTCGATTTCCTTTTCCATACCTTTAATGTTCTCTTTCAACTCCAATGTAAACTCTTGTTCTTTATACTTCATTTCCGTATCCCCACACATAGAAAAAGAGAATATAATAACATATTCTCTTTTCTCAAATATATTTCATTATCTCACAGCCCGTCCCTTTCACAAATAACCATTTTGCTCGCACCATTTATGAAATTGTCCTACATCTACTCCAACTAACACGATATCCTTTAGCTCTACATCAATACTTTGTTCTCCAATTACAATAGCAAAATGGGATTCTAATTGTTTTTCATTTTTCTTTACAGTTCCAATTCGGTTCCGATGCGGCCCATCTTTTATATATGCTTTTTGTCCTACAATATCAAAGTTCAAGATTCTCACCTCTTTTACTGCGCTCAAATTGGAAATACAATCTCCACCTCGGAAAATTTCCTTTCATTGCACTATTTCTCTATATATATGACGAAACAATAAAAGAGTCCTTCCTTCTTTACAATTATTTTTTCTTTGTTTCATTTTTATGATTGAAACGTAAAGTTTATAATAAAATACACTTGGAAGCGCTTTCTACGTAATTTTTTATGTTATAATATAAAAGTAGAACTTCGTAAAGAGGGTTAAAAAATGAATACAAACATGATTAACAAAGTAATTGAAGCATTAAAAGTATATGGCTTTCAGGATGTATCATTCTGTGAAGAAACGAAGCAATTTTTATTTCATAACGAAACCGATATTATGAGCGGCTATGCAGAAATAACATATAGTAGTCAATTCGAAAAATTTAACGTACAAATTCATCCAATTGAAACGCATCACCAAGCAGAGTTACAAGAGGTTGAAAGACATATACAAGCTTGCATACGAAAAGTAGAGTATTTAAATGCACTTCTTACTGGACAAACAAAGCTAGATGATAAAATTATTATTATGTAAAAAAAAAAGAACGTGAAGCTATCACGTTCTTTTTCATTATACGTTCATTTTCCCCTTCAGCTGTAATCCTGTAACAGATTCTAATACACCCATCGCTTCTTCAAACGTCATATCAAAAATTGTCTTCTCTTCTATATAGGGAAACTGTCTAAAGCGCTTTTCTAACATTTTCACTGCATCCGATGTGAAGTTTGCGCTATCAATGCCAAATTCTGTTTCAAGAAGCACAATCCAATCTAACACATGAAAACCTAATCCATTTACGAATGAAATAAGTTTTTCTTCTGGCTGTGGAGATAAGAATAAGTTTCGCTCCAGCTCACTGAAAAGTTCTTCTCCTAAAATTCCTGCTAACTCATCATCATGTTCGCGTTCAATAATCTCTTCATAACCGTAATCATCAACAAGCTCTTCTACTTCTTCACTATCCGCAAAAAGCAATTGACTAAGAATTGCATCTTTCTTAAATTCACTGTTTTGTACAACCTCTAAAAAACTTGTTTCCCATCCATTTTCTAATTTCATATTTATAACTCCTTTATATGTTTTACTTATAATAACTGTGCCCAAAATAGCCTAATGGTAACCTTCACTCTTTTTTTGCAAGAAATATTTCTCGCTGCATTCCCACGTCTAACATTCCACTTTATTTAATATATATGAGACAAGCCCCTCAATTTCTCCTTCGAAAATATCAACTTCTCGTAAATGGTAGAATGTCGTTTGCAACTCATTGCCCTTGTGATATATATAAATTTTCTTTTCTAAAGCAATTGCTATCCCTAATTCTGTATGACTTCCATTCCCACCCTCTAGTATGAGTAAGAAAACATCAGCTTCTCGTATCGCTTCTTGTTCTTCTTCACCAATCTTTTGCAATTGTTCTCTATTGGTTGCTCTTTCATTTTTCGTCCAATCATATGTATGCTGCCATCCCACTTCTTTCAACTGGCTTGATACGAAACGAACAAGATGTTTATTTTGAAATCCTGAAGCAATATAAAATTTCATTTATATTCACTCCTTAAATATGTATGGGGAAACTCCTTTTTTAGCGTTAATGGGATTTTTTCAAAAAAATCCCCATCCTTAGAACTTATTTGCGTTTCAATGATGGGGTGCCTCATGATCTTCTTTTATTTTTTGTTTTTTATAACTTTCATCAGCTAACATTTCTAGTTCAGCTGTTATTTCTGATTTTTCAAGCTCTCGTTCTTGTGAAAATTTCCGTGAAATATAAACAATAACACTACCAACGTACAACACAAAGCATATAATAAGTGCAGTATTTTCATAGAGACTTAGCTCCAACACAGTCACTCCTAATCCATTCGTATTTTCACGCTTAATCAATTGGAATTTCCCTATTAACCATTTGTTACCCCGCATTAACGGGCAGTAAGACCCCCACCTCAAAATTCAACGAAAACAAAGAAGTTAGGTGTGGGATTAACTGCCCGTAAAAGCCCGATTGGTTCAACTAATAATCAGTGGGGATGAACCCCCCACTGATTAAAATTTCACTTTATTGTAACATAAAAATATCAATTCTTGGAATCTTTCATCCTACTAAAAAAGACATGATTGTTTAATCATGCCTCTGAAATATGTTGAATGATAGTTTTAATCGCTTCTTTTCCATTATATTTTTTTAATGCTGTTTTATACGTCTCATTATTATGAGATAGCTCTTCTATATGCTTTATAAGTGAGTTCACCGTTACATCCTCTTCATATAATACCGATGCATACCCTTGTCTTTTAAAGGATTCAGCATTTAAAATTTGATCTCCACGGCTTGCAAATTTCGATAACGGAATTAAAACCATCGGCTTTTGCATTGTTAAAAATTCAAAAATCGCGTTGGATCCCGCACGTGAAATAACAAAATCTGTTGCTGCTAATATATCCGGCAACTCTTCATGTACATATTCAAATTGTCTATATCCTTCTTTATTTTGTAAGGATTCATCAAGATTTCCTTTTCCGCAAAGATGCACAATTTGATAATTTTTCAGAAGATCTAGAAGTGCCGATCGAACCGTTTCATTAATTTTCTTTGCGCCTAAACTTCCTCCCATAACAGTAATAACTGATTTCTTCCGGGAAAACCCTAGAAACTTTAAACCTTTTTCAAGATTTCCTCTTAGTACGTCTTCACGTACAGGCGATCCTGTATATATTACTTTTTCTTTCGGTAAATGTTTCGCTGCTTCTTCAAATGTAACAAATATTTTCGAGGCAAAACGGAGCGCAATTTTATTTGCTAGTCCAGGTGTCATATCAGATTCATGTAATAAAACTGGCACCCTATTTAGCCACCCTCCTATTACGACTGGTACGGATACGAAACCACCTTTTGAAAAAATAACATCCGGTTTTAGTTTACGAATTGTTACGTACGCATCCATAACACCCTTCATCACGAGAAAAGGATCTTTTATATTTTTCAAATCAAAATAACGACGTAACTTCCCGCTTGCAATACTATGGTATGGGATTCCTTCTTTTTCTATAATCGTTTTCTCAATCCCTTGATGAGAACCAATATAAGAGATATCCCAGTTCTGCTTTTGTAAATGTGGAATAATTGCTAAATTAGGTGTTACATGCCCGGCCGAACCGCCACCTGTAAAGACTATTTTTTTCATACGTCTCCCCCTTCTACACTATAGTACACTAAAATACCTTGCCTCAGGGTGAGAAAATACCATAGCCGTTACAGACGCTTCTGGCTCCATCATAAATCCTTCTGTTAATGAAATACCTATTTTTTCTGGATGAATTAAGCGAAATAATTTTTCTTGATCAGCAAGTTCTGGGCATGCTGGATAACCAAATGATACGCGTATTCCTCTATATTTTGTACGGAATCTCTCTTCCATCGTCAGTTCAGGTGAATCTGGAATTCCCCAACGATCACGAATGAGCATATGTGTTTTTTCAGCAAGTCCTTCTGCTAATTCAAGTGCTAACGACTGAATCGCATGACTGCGTAAATAATCTCCCTTCGCCTTCCATTCCTCTGCAATATCTCGAACCCCTTCTCCAACGGTAACAGATAAGAAAGCGACATAATCCATCTCATCTCCAATCGGGCGTATATAATCTCCTAAAGTACGGTATGGTGCTTTCCCTTGTCTCGGAAATTCAAATCGCTCTATAATACGTGTGTGATCTTCCGGATCGTATATAATTATATTTTGTCCATCACTTTGCGCCGGGAAAAATTGATACACCGCTTTTGGGCGTAACCAAGATTGTCCTTCTTGTAATAATTCATCAATTAAATCATTTAGCTCATGTGCTCTTTTATCCCCTTCTTGCAAGAGTTTTTTTACGTTTCCTTTTAACCCAAGATGGTGTCCAATTAACATTTGTCTATTTAAAAACGGTGCAAGATGAAGGACAGGAATATCCCGTAATACAACTCGTTTCGTCGAATCTGGTATCATAACAGTTGCTTTTGGCAACGGCTCAATAACTGCGGGAATTTCTATTTTTTTCTCCTCTTGTTTCACAATATGAAGATGGCGTTCCTTTTTATCTCGCTTCATCTTTTCACGTTCTTCTTCTTTTTGTAATTTGTTAATAATATCAAGACCTGTCATTGCATCACTTGCATAACATACGAGCCCTTTATAAGATGGAGAAATACGATTATCTGTAAATTTCCTCGTTAGTGCTGCACCACCTACAACAATTGGAATATCAATATTCGCTGCTTTTAAATCTTCAGCAGTCGTTACCATTTGTTGCGCTGATTTTACTAACAAACCAGAAAGGCCAATAATATCAGGTTTCTTTTCTTGTACTTCTTGAACAATTCGATCCGAACGAACATTAATTCCTAAATTAATAATTTCATATCCGTTATTTGATAAAATAATTTCAACAAGGTTTTTCCCAATATCATGTACGTCTCCTTTAACAGTCGCTAATAATACTTTCCCTTTTTTTGCACTCTCACTAGATTCCATATGTGGCTCTAAATAACTTACGGCAGCTTTCATACTTTCAGCACTTTGCAATACTTCAGCAACGATAAGCTCATTACCATTAAATAATCGCCCCACCTCATCCATTCCTGTCATAAGCGGCCCGTTAATAATATCCAGAGGTTTTCGTCCTTCTGTAAGCGCGAGACTTAGATCTTCTTGTAGTCCTTGCTTCGTACCTTCTACAATATAATTTGCCAGTCGTTCATCAAGTGTTAGCGTTTCTTGTATAACGACATCTTTCTTTTTGGCAACACGATAAAAGTTTGTAAATTTTTCTAACGTCTCTTTCGTCGTTTCAAATAATAATGCATCCGCAAGACGTTTTTCTTCCTCTGGAATTAACGCATAGCGTTCTAATTTTTCCGTATTAACAATCGCATAATCTAATCCTGCTTTCGTTGCATGATATAGAAAGACAGAGTTTAATACTTCACGTCCAGCTGGTGGTAAACCAAAAGATATATTACTCACACCTAGAATCGTTAAACATTCTGGTAACGCTTCTTTAATAAGACGAATTCCTTCTATAGTCGCTGCCGCTGAACCTATATATTCTTCATCACCTGTTCCTACAGGAAACACAAGCGCATCAAAAATAATATCAGATGGGCGTATACCATACTTTTTCGTTAGTAATTCATAGCTTCTTTTAGCAATCTCTATCTTTCTTTCTGCACTAACTGCCATACCATCTTCATCAATTGTCCCTACAACTATCGCAGCACCGTATTTCCGAAGAAGGGGTGTCACTTTTTCAAAACGTTCTTCTCCATCCTCTAAATTAATAGAATTGATAACACCTTTTCCTTGAATATAAGTAAGAGCTTTCGCCATAACATTTTCATCTGTTGAATCAATCATAATCGGTACTTTTAACACTTTCGTAACTTCTGCCAAGAATCTTTCCATATCTTCTATTTCATCACGATCAGGGTCTGCCATACAAATATCAATAATATGAGCATTTTTCTTCACTTGCGCTCTTGCCACTTCAGCAGCCTCTTCAAATTTCCCTTCTGCTACTAATCTTTTAAACTTACGCGATCCAATTACATTCGTCCTTTCTCCAACAAATAAAGGCCTCATAGAATCATCGTATTGCAACGCTTCTAGTCCACTAATTCCATGTCCAACCCTTTCATGATGCTCACGAGGATTAATCGAGGCAAGCGCCGATTTCATTACACGTATATGTTCTGGTGTTGTGCCACAACAACCACCAATAATATTAATCCATCCTTCTTCAGCAAAACGTTTTACTTTTTCAGCAAGTGACGCTGGAGATTCGTGATAATGCCCATCTTCATCAGGAAGACCAGCGTTTGGATAACACGAAATATAACACTCCGATAAATCAGATAGGGAACGTATATGTTCCCTCATAAATTCTGGACCAGTAGCACAGTTTAATCCAACCGATAATGGCTTCATATGCTCTACCGATAAATAAAAGGCTTCGATCGTTTGACCCGCTAAAGTCGTTCCCATCGGTTCAATTGTTCCAGAAATCATAATAGGTACTATTTTGTTTAGTTCTTCAAACGCCGATTGAATTCCAATGTACGCAGCTTTCACATTACGCATATCTTGACTCGTTTCAACGAGTAATACATCAACTTCTCCTCTTAATAGTCCTCTCGCTTGCCTTGTATAGGCTTCAATTAACTCTTCAAAAGTCACACCACCTGTAACACTAATCGCTTTCGTCGTTGGTCCCATCGCTCCCGCAACATACACTTCTTTCCCACTTTCTTTAACCGCTTGCTTCGCCAAAAGCGCTGCCCTTTCGTTTAACTCTTCATCTAAATGAGACAATGCATAATCACTTAATACAATATTTGTTGCACCAAACGTATTCGTTTCAATAATATCTGCTCCAGCTTCAATGTAGACTTTATGAATATTTAAAATAACATCCGGTCTTGTTTTTACTAAATATTCATTACAACCTTCGTATTCTTCTCCTCCAAAATCTTCCGCTGTTAAGTCTTCTTGCTGGATCATCGTTCCCATTGCACCATCTAATATTAAAATTTCATGTTGTAATCTCTCTTCTATTCGTTTCATCAATTAATACCTTCTTTCACTTCTTGCTTTTCTCTCACATATTTCACGAGATGTTCTGTAATTTCATATTTTAAAAACGGTGTAATAAGATAAATACCGTTAAAGTATTTCATCGCCGCATCGATCAACTCTTGTGAAATACGAATCCCTTCCTCTATGGCTGCCTCTTTCGTTTCATGTCCATCCATTCTTTGTCTTATCTCTTCAGGGAGAGTAATACCCGGCACTTCAAAATGAAGAAAATCTGCGTTCCGCTTACTTACTAACGGCATAATTCCAATAAAGATAGGTTGTTCCAAATACTTTGTCGCTTCATATACTTCTTCTATTAAAGCAACATCATATATCGGCTGCGTTAAGAAATATTCAGCACCAGCATCAATTTTTCGTTCCATTCGCTTGACCGCTGCTTTTAAATGCCTTACATGAGGATTGAATGCACCTCCGACAGAAAATCTTGTTGCCGGACCAATTGATTTCCCTAAAATAGAGCGACCGTCGTTCATCTCTTTAATCATTTTAATGAGCTCTATCGATGACAAATCATATACAGAAGTTGCACCTGGGAAATCACCAACGCGCGCTGGATCACCAGTTAAAGCTAGCACTTCCTCCATACCTAATGCTGATAATCCAAGTAAGTGAGACTGTAGTCCAATGACGTTATGGTCTCTACACGTTAAATGCGTCAATACTGGAATATCATGCTTCGTTAATAGTGCACCCATAGCCATATTCGAAACACGAGGAGATGCTAATGAATTATCTGCTAGAGTAATAGCATCCGCTCCAGCCCTTTTCAGTGCTCTTGCCCCTTCAAAAAAACGCTGCGTGTCTAACGTTTTCGGTGGATCTAATTCCACTACAACTGTCGTTTGTTTCTTTGCCTTTTCTGCTAAAGTAACATGAGCTCTCGAACGCTTCTCATGTGTATGGACCACTTTAGGCCTTTGAATCGTCTCCTTTGCTATTACAGGTGCAACATTTGCAATAGCACGTTTCATTCCTTCAATATGTTCCGGGGTAGTACCACAACAACCACCTAATAAACGAATACCTTGTTCAATAAATTTCGGTGTCATCTCTTCAAAATACGCTGGACTTCCCTCATATACGTAACGCCCTTCCACATAATTCGGGAGACCTGCATTCGGATATGCTGATAAATAGCCATTTTGAGGAATCGATATCATTTTGAAAGCTTCCGTCATATGAAGTGGCCCTAATTGACAGTTCAATCCAACAACATTGGCACCGTAATCCAAAAGCTGTTTTAATATTTCATTGACATCATTCCCATTTTGAGTCGTACCTGCCTCATGTAACGCTAACTGAGCAACAATCGGAATACTCGTTTGTTTACGCAATACTTTAACGGCATGCAATAATTCAAATTCATCATAAAAAGTTTCTAATAGTAATCCATCAACCTGTTCTTCTAGTAAAGCACCTGCCTGCTCAAGTAACATAAATTCTCGCTCTATATCAGTCGTTGTAACAGCACCAATATGTTTCATACCTCCAATTGTCCCTAAAATTGCATTCCGATCTGTTACTGATGCTTTCGCAATATTCACTGCCGCTTTATTAATTTGGACAACTTGATTCTCTAGACCATACATGCGGAGTTTCGCTTCATTCGCACCATACGTATTCGTTTGAATAACATCCGCTCCAGCAGCTACATATTGTTTATGGATCGATATAATTAAGTCCGGATCAGACAAATTCAATTCTTCAAAACTACTTTGTAAACCATGCGAATGTAATAACGTTCCAACCGCACCATCACCTATTACAATTCCTTTTGATAATAAATCTAGTAATTTCACGAATCTCCCTCATTTCTATCAATATAAAAACCCCCTCTTCACTTTGAAGAGGGGGACATAATTGTTCCTCCTCTTATTATGCAAAACACACGTTTTGCAGGTTTTAGCACCGTTTCAAACATTTAGTTTGAAGGTTGCCGGGTTTCACAGGGCCTTTCCCTCCACCGCTCTCAATAAGAGTTTGTCTTTATTATTTTATTTATGTAGCTAAAAGGAAATACGTTCCCCTTTTAACAATGTTTGTTAATTTTTTATAAATTTAGCACGCACTAAAATAAAAGTCAATGACACTTGCGGAAAAATAAAAATTATTTAAAATAAAGTTGCAATTCAATTATCTTTTGTTGTAAAGTTAAAACCATAATAAAATTTCATACGAACATTCTTATCTAGAGAGGTAGAGGGACTGGCCCTTTGACGCCTCAGCAACCATTAACATTCATTCGTTAATAAGGTGCTAATTCCAGCAAATTGTGAAAGATTTGACAGATGAGAAGAAGACTCTATTCAATCCGAAAGCCTTCTTCTTAGAAGGCTTTTTTTATTTTCACTTAGTCGTTCACTTTAAAAAGGGGGAATTTTCACATGTCAACAATCGAAACAAAACTAGCACAAATTGGGAACCGTAGCGAAACTACAACAGGAACTGTTAATCCACCTGTTTATTTCTCAACTGCTTATCGTCACGAAGGAATTGGTAAATCTACTGGCTTTGACTATTCAAGAACTGGAAATCCGACTCGCGGTCTTTTAGAACAGGCAATTGCAGACTTAGAAAGCGGTGAGCAAGGGTATGCCTGTAGTTCAGGAATGGCGGCTGTTCTCCTTGTCCTTTCACTATTCCGTTCCGGAGATGAGCTTATCGTATCTGAAGACTTATACGGGGGAACATATCGTCTATTTTCCGAACATGAAGACAAGTGGAATATTCGATGTAGATACGTAGATACACAATCTATTAAACAAATTGAGCAAGCAATCACATCTCAAACGAAGGCTATTTTCATAGAAACATCGACTAATCCATTAATGCAAGTAACTGATATCGTAAGTGTAGCAAGTGTAGCGAAAAGGCACGGACTACTTCTTATTGTAGATAACACGTTCTATACACCTTATATACAGCAACCATTAACAGAAGGTGCGAACATCGTCCTTCATAGCGCAACTAAATATTTAGGCGGTCATAACGATGTACTAAGCGGACTTGTCGTTGCGAAAGGGAAATCTCTTTGCGAGGAGCTTGCTCATTATCATAATGCCTCTGGTGCTGTCTTAAGCCCGTTTGATTCATGGCTATTAATTCGAGGCATGAAGACTTTAGCACTTCGCATGAAACAGCATGAAGAAAACGCTCATGCAATTGTTGCTTATTTAAATGATGAAGATGGTGTGACAGATGTATTTTATCCAGGAAGAGGTGGTATGATTTCATTTCGCCTTCAAGATGAAACTTGGATTAATCCTTTCTTACAATCTTTATCCTTAATTACATTTGCTGAAAGTCTTGGCGGTGTCGAAAGTTTAATGACTTATCCAGCAACGCAAACTCATGCCGACATTCCAGAAGATGTTCGAACAGCACGTGGTGTTTGTAATCGTCTTCTCCGTTTTTCAGTCGGCATCGAAAATAGCAACGACTTAATTCAAGACTTAAAGCAAGCAATTAAACTTGTAAAAGAAGGTGTAAGAATATGAGTTATTCCATAGATACGCTTTTACTGCATAATCAATACAAGCATGACTCACACACAGGAGCTGTTAACGTTCCCATCTATAACACATCAACATTCCATCAGTTTGATGTAGATGCTTTTGGAAAGTATGACTATAGTAGATCTGGAAATCCAACACGTGAAGCTCTTGAAGATATCATTGCTTTATTAGAAGGCGGGACAAAAGGATTTGCCTTTGCATCAGGCATTGCAGCCATTTCTACTGCATTTCTCCTTCTTTCACAAGGTGACCATGTTCTTATTTCAGAAGATGTATATGGAGGCACTTACCGAATTATAACTGAAGTTCTCTCTCGTTACGGTGTTTCACATACATTTGTTGATATGACCAATTTAGAGGCAATAAAACAAAATATCAAACCGAATACGAAGCTCTTTTATGTAGAAACACCATCTAACCCACTTTTAAAAGTGACAGATATTCGCGAGGTTTCTAAACTCGCAAAATCTATTGGTGCTCTTACATTTGTTGATAATACATTTTTGACACCACTATTCCAGAAGCCACTTGACCTTGGCGCCGATGTCGTTCTTCATAGTGCCACAAAATTCATTGCCGGTCATAGTGATGTTACTGCCGGATTAGCAGTTGTAAAAGATGCCGAACTCGCTCAAAAACTTGGATTTTTACAAAATGCATTCGGCGCTATTTTAGGACCGCAAGATTGTTCTCTCGTGCTTCGCGGCATTAAAACATTGCATGTACGTCTCGAACATTCAGCTGCAGGTGCCAACAAAATCGCACATTATTTACAAGAGCACTCTAAAGTTCAAAATGTCTATTACCCTGGATTACAATCACATCTTGGCTATAGTATTCAACAAACTCAAGCAACATCAGCTGGGGCTGTTTTATCTTTCACCTTACAATCCGAAGATGCACTGCGCCAATTTTTATCAAAAGTTAAACTACCCGTTTTTGCGGTTAGTCTAGGAGCTGTTGAATCTATTCTTTCATATCCAGCAAAAATGTCACATGCAGCTTTATCACAGGAAGCACGTGATGAAAGAGGGATTTCCAATTCATTACTTCGTTTATCGGTTGGTCTTGAAAATGTTAACGATTTAATATCCGATTTCGAAAATGCTCTTTCTTATGTCGAAGAACCTATTAATGCATAGAGAGAAAAGAAGATATGAAATCAAGTTTTTATATCTTCTTTTTATGCTGTCTAGCATATTCATTTTAATGTTTCTCTTTCTGTTATAGTCCATAAAAAAATAAAAATGCATTATCTATTTCCAAGTAATGGATTAATTGATATATTAAGAAATAAAAAAGGGGTAAAAATAATGGATACTTGTGCAGATATTTTAATCGTTATCGATTTACAAAATGGGGTATGTTATAGCGAAGAGCATTTATTCGATTTACAAAATTTACTTACAAAAGTAAATAAAAGAATTTCTTCATACAGAAAATCAAATAAACCAATCATTTTTGTTCAACATTGTGATGATGATTTGGTACCCGAAAAAGAACTTTGGGCTATTCATACCGATCTAGATGTTCAAGAACAAGATTTTTTTGTAAGAAAAACACATGCAAATTCATTTTATAAAACGAACTTAAAAGAGATTTTAGACCAATTATCTGTACATCATATTGAATTTTGTGGTGCCCAAACAGAGTACTGTATGGATGCTACGATTAAATTTGCCCATGGACTAGGATACAAAAACTTCATGGTACAGAAAACAACCTCTACATTAAATAATCCATTTATGTCCGCAAAAGAGACAATTAATTTTTATGAGAATATATGGAATCACAGATTTTTAAAATTGATACAAGATTAACTCTAGAATAAATGACTAATGGTTTGATCATTCTAAGATTTATCAGCTACACTCAAATATTTCATTATCACCATTATAAAGAAGCTGATTATAATCAACTTCTTTTAACCTGTTTTATATTCTATATATAACATTATAATTCCTTTGTCATATTATTTTAAAAATTTTGTATATTCATTTGAAAGAATAAGAAAATCATGATAAAATTGTGTTACGAATATATCTATATCTTTCAATTTTTGAAACGCATCAAAATTTTCACCCAAAAATGTCATTTTACAAAACTGTGCTAATTTATCTATTTTATTTACATCAGGGTCTCTTTTCTTACAATTTCTTTACTTTAGGACTCTTTTTCTGCAACAACTATTTTCTTTTCTTTAAATTTTTGGTATGTATAGTATGGTATAACAGCTCACACGGAGGTGGAAAAGAACATGTTAGAAACCTTTCAAAAAGAAATAGAACTATATGAAAGCAATGCAGAATTATTGAAAGTGCTTGCTCATCCTGTTCGCTTATGTATTGTAAAAGGATTAATTGAACGTGGCCCAAGCAATGTTTCTACAATGTACACAGGCTTAAACATGCCACAATCTACAATTTCACAGCATTTAGCAAAGTTAAAAAGTGCTAAAATCGTTTCTAGTGAAAGAAAAGGATTAGAAATTTACTACAAAGTAGAAAATGAAACAATTATTCAACTCGTTCGCGTATTATTAGGTTAGGGACTAATAGACGGAGAAAAAGAACGTATTCTATATTTTTCATCTCATATCTTTAATATAAATATATATCATGAGAGGAAATATATAATACTACATAAGTCGTATTAAAAAACAAGACACAGAATTATACTGTGTCTTGTTTTTTTTCATATTGTTAAATATTGATTCAAATGTAAATTCTTCATATCTTTCGTATGTATAACAACATCAAAAGCACTTCCTAAGCCTCCGTTCAAAATCATAGAACGAACTGCTCGATTTCGTTTTTGAGTTTCAGAAAATGGATTCGTATCTTGATGACTCGTAAGCTGTTCTAATATTCCTGCCGCTAACAAAAATTCAGATTGCTTCTTATGCCATACTGCACCCATTCCTTGGAGGCTAAAAATCTCCTTCAGCTCATCCCAATGAATATGAGTCGTAAGATCCATTTCACCTGGATGCTCTAGAGGATTCCGTATTAGCTCATGCTGATAGTATCCTCGTAAACTTCCTTCTTGATGTGCAGGATGCATCCATTCTTCTTTTGTATATCCATAATCAACTGTAATACATATACCTTTCTGAAACCATTTCGTAATCTCTTCTATATACTCTTCCATTGCAATAGGCACTTCAAAGCGCTGTCCCTCCGCAATATGAATGTTATATTTCAATAAGTAACGACCGATTCTTTTCTC
The DNA here is from genome assembly GCF_038003645.1 of Bacillus sp. FSL E2-0195. NCBI lineage: Bacteria > Bacillati > Bacillota > Bacilli > Caryophanales > Bacillaceae > Bacillus > Bacillus sp. FSL E2-0195. The sequence continues at coordinate 4,141,558 of NZ_JBBOPN010000001.1, forward strand.
AATCGGTCTAAATATTTCTGTAAGGTTCCCCTCATCTGTATACGTGATACGTACTTCATACAAAATTCCATTTCTTTTCTCAACTATTTCAACAGGAAACGAATCAAATAATTCATTCGAAAAAATAATTCCTTCGAAAGACTCTCCCATTTCAATATAAGATGTATAATAGGATACATTATCAACTGAGCAAAGCCTCTCCTGCTGCAATCTTCTATGAAAAGGGCTCACTTCAATAATTGAATAGTTTAAATTGATAAAGGTTTCCGGAGATAATTGTTTCCATTCTTGTAAAACATCATAGGCAAACTTTCCTGTTCCCCCACCAATCTCACAAATATTTGGAGAAACTTCTCCCTTTTCAACAAGCCGAATAAAAAACTTAGCAAAAGTCTTCGCAAATACAGAGGATACATTGCTACTCGTAAAAAAATCTCCCCGTCTGCCAATTTTTTCACGTTCTCTCATATAATACCCATGTCCCTCTGCATATAATGCGAGGTTCATATACGTACTATATGAAATCGAATGATCCTTTTCTTTTTCCATCCATTCTCTTAAAATGAGCTCCATCCCCATAATGACTCCTTATTGTAAAAATGGATTATTTTCTTTTTCAAATCCAATACTTGTTTCTGGACCGTGTCCACATAGCACTGCTGTTTCATCTGGTAATACAAATAGCTTCTCTTCAATACTTCCAATTAATTCAGCAAAGCTTCCGCCAGGCAAATCTGTTCTTCCGATGCTCATTTGGAATAATACATCACCAGAAAATACAGCATTCGCTGCTTTACTGTAATAAGAAATACTTCCTGGAGAATGTCCTGGTGTCTCAAAAATTTCAAAACTAAAAGAACCAATCGTTAATGTACCCTCTGCATCGATAATATGATCTGCTGGTTTCGCTGTAATACTGCGGTTCATCATAAAAATTTGCGAGCCATTCACAGTTGCATCTCCTAACCAATCCGCTTCTTCTTTGTGTACGTATACCGGAATATGAAAAGCGTCTCTCACGGCATCAACAGCACCAATATGATCAAAGTGAGCATGTGTTAATAAAACCGCAAGTGGCTTTAACTGCGCTTCCTGTAAATATGTAACAAGTTTCTCTCCTTCATGACCAGGATCAAAAATAATACACTCATTTTGATCATTCGTTAAAATATAAGCATTTGTTTGTAATGGGCCTAAAGGCATTTGTATCCATTTCATATGAAAATCTCCTCCAGTTATTTAATTTACTTTTAATGATACAACATTTCTTTCTCTTAGGAAAAGAAGGCGTGTTATCTCGACAATCATTTTTAAAACATGTACAATATAAAAGAGTAAATATTCTAAAAACTCATTCTAAGGAATGAGTAGACAGAGGAGGATATTGTATGGGCCTTGTTATTATTTTTACGCTAGTCACTCTGTTAGCTGTATTTGCTACGCTTAGAACACTTCGCGAAAAAAACTTATTCGCGGGCGGCTTCGCTATTGCAACCGTACTTGTTTTCGGATGGTTTACAATCATGACTGTTCTATATAATGGGTACCCACCAACAGCTTAATCCATTTACATTTTTATTCTCCAACAAGATCTTGCATAAAAAGAGGAAGGGGGCCCCTTCCTCTTTTCATTATTCACAACTTATATCATCTTCGCCTCGTATTTGTGCTTTTTTACAAGCCACGCTCCTCCAATTACACCTGCATCATTACCAAGTATTGCAATTGCTAACTTTGTGCTCTTTACAGCACGAGAGAAAGCATATTGCTCGAAATAACGTTGAATTGGCTCTAATAGTGCGTCTCCAGCTTTAGATACGCCACCACCAATTACGATTTTCTCTGGGTTCAACGTACTAGCAAGGTTCGCTACAGCTAATCCTAAATAAGAAGCTACTTTTTCCACTACTTCACCTGCTAGTTCGTCACCTTGTCCAAGCGCTTCAAACACATCTTTTGATGTAATAAGCCCTTCTTCTGCTAACATAGAACGTAAAACACTTTCTTTAGCTGTCTCTTGTATTTGTTGCATAGCAACACGCACAATACCTGTTGCAGAGGCTACCGTTTCTAAACAACCCGACTTCCCGCAATTACATGGAAAAGCGTTCTCTGTAACAACCGTAATATGTCCAATCTCACCAGCAGCACCGCTTATACCATGTACAATCTCACCATTGGCGATAACACCACCACCAACACCAGTGCCAAGTGTCATACAAATTAAATCTTTTGCTCCTTCACCGGCACCTTTCCACATTTCACCAAGCGCCGCTAAGTTTGCATCATTATCAATAACAACAGGTAATCCCGTTTCTACTTCTAGTAAATCTTTTAACGGATAGTTTTTCCATCCTAAATTAACCGCTTCATAAATCATTCCAGATGCCACATGTACAGGACCAGGAGCTCCCATACCAATACCAATTAGCTTACTTTTTAATTCACCTAATTCTTCTAACTTTTTATCAATAGCTTTCGCTACATCAAGTGTAATATGTTTTCCTTGTTCATTTGTATTCGTAGGGATTTCCCACTTATGTAAAATTTCACCGTACACATTAATAAATGCTAATTTAATCGTTGTACCACCAAGGTCAACACCAACTAACCATTTCTCTTCCATGTTACGTACCTACCTTTATCTATTTCTTATTTATCTCTTTTTGAATTTCTTGCTTCAACAAAAATAAAGCTGTTTGATAGTCTTGTGGATCGATTAGCTGTGATTGATTTAATTCACGCAATTCATCTTGCATTAATTGTAAATCAGCGATTCGATCACCCGTATAAATAATCGTGCCAAATTTCTTTAGCAATTGCTGAATATCATAAATGGATATCATTTCATCACCCTTTATGCTCACTTACTATAAAAAAATTATAATAAGAAAACGTTCACATATTTTATTATAATCAAGAAGAAAAAGTCTCGTCAATTTTTATTTGTCTATACAAGCCCATTTATAACCATTGTTCCTTTTTCTGTAATAATTTTTTCTACATTTTTATCAAATGGCTCTACCGGAATATGTTTTACAATTTGAAAATCATAAGCTAATGATAGCGTTTTCCCTTTATAGTGCACGAGATAACGATCATAGTAGCCACCGCCATATCCAATCCGTTCTCCTCGGCGTGTATAAGCTACTCCTGGCACGATAAGAAGATCAATTTCACACGCATTCACTTCTTCCGTAAGTGCTGGAATCGGTTCACGTAAATTCATATATACTGTTTCTAATTGATTTAAATTACTAATTTGTCGAAAAGACATCGTTCTTGTCCCTTTATTACACTTCGGAACAACAATTTTCTTTCCTTCTTCCCAAGCTTTTTCGATAATCGGATATGTATTCACTTCATGCTCCATCGAGAGAGTGATTCCAATTGTTTTAGCTTCAACCCACTCTTTTTGTCCATACACCGAAACTGCAATTTGTTCCGATAAAGTTGTATACTGTTCTTCAGATAAAGAATTCATGTGTTCTATTATTTGTTTGCGTAAACGTATTTTCTCTTCTTTCACACACTTTTCCCCCTTGCAGTGACACTTTACTCTACGAAGATAGTGTATCACTTTTACGTAGGAATCGCATAAAAAAAAGAAACAGTAGGAAAATATTCCCACTGCTTACTTTGTTTCACGGTGTAACGTAGACTTCTTGTCACGCTTGCAATACTTTTTAAGCTCGATACGCTCAGCGTTGTTACGTTTATTTTTCTTTGAGATATAGTTACGATCTCCGCATTCTGTACATGCTAGAGTAATATTCACACGCATTCTTATTTCCCTCCAGTCACTAATAACTTAAATCAGACTATACTATAATACCACTTTTAAAATAAAAATTCTACACCTTTTGATATTGTCTAATTTTTTCTATAAGATTTTTCATATTTTCCCTTGCTATTACTGGGTTTCTAGCATGTGAATACACCAAAATTTTTGGTTGTTTTGTATCAGAAACGATATAAGACCACTCTTTTTCGGTATATTTGAACTGTATCCCTTCAAATATACCTTCTTCTTTTCTTTCCATATCGGCCAATAATTTCCTCATTACTTTCCCTTTTTCCTTCCATGAACATACAACTTCATCATAAAGTAGATACAGTGGCGGTGATTGCTCTGCTATGCTAAGTAATGTTTTTCCTTGCAACGCTATTAATTCGAATAATTTTCCAATTCGATATAAAATATCTCGTTTCCATCTTAATTGAAAAGAGTTTTTTTCGTTATGCATATAAAAGAGGAGATAACATTCCCCTAATTTCAAAGACATTGGGTAAACATTATCTGCTGATTCGAGTAATAAATCTGGAATATCTACTTCTTCAAAATCAGTTCCTTGGTAAATATTACTGTGAGTGTCATATAATTCGAAGCGATTTCCGTATTCAGAAAACATAAGCGCCATATTTGCTTTACTCGATTTCATCAGAGCTTTCACATGATCTTTTTGTTCACTCGCGTAAATCCATGTAACTGTGCATCCAAGCCTTTGTAGAAAGATCATAAGTAAATGTTGTAACATATCATTTCTCTTATTAATAAGAAGATGAAACTTCTGTTTTTGTATCGTTTTAATATCAATACGCTCTAACACAGCTTCTACATAATTATTTACAGAAACGTGAACTAGCTTATTTCGCCCCATTTCTTTCTCAGAAGCGTAATAAAACGACTCAGACATATATACTTGTTCTATCGCTTTTTGCTGCTTATACGTTAAAAACGAGCCCTCCTTGCCATACAGTTGTATAACAATTCCTCTTTCGCTTTCCACTTGAACGAAAACTCCACCTGCACATTGCAAATTATGAATGGCATACTGAAAAAGCGATTCATTCATTTCTTTACATTCCATCGTATGAATCCCGCTGCCATGAATGGCATGGAGGAATAAATTTTTAAAGGAAGTTGTTTCTATATTTTCCTGACTTCCAATCAATATACTCTCTCCTTTAGCAAAAAGAGATCCATAAGCCATTGCAACTTTCACAATAAATTGAGGAGTAATTTCAACATTACCCCTTCCTACAATCCGGCTTTTTTGTAACCATCCTGCACTCTTTTCACTCTCTTTAACACCGGCAGAACCTACTATCGAATGACTATCTATCTCCTTATATGGCCATATTTTTCCTTTTTGCTTAATTACTGTACTTTTCCCTATATGACAATGATCCGCTACAATACTTTTTTGAAAAAGTGTAACATCATCTTCGACCATTGTATGATCTCCTATTGTTGTTTCTAACAACTCACAATTTTTCCCTATATGAGAGTTTGCAAAAATGATGCTTTTTTGAAGATGAGAATAACTTGAAACGATACTATTTTTCCCGATAATAGAGTACGGTTCAATTACAGCCCCTGCACCAATCATTGCTCCTCCCCCAATAAAAGAAGGACCATGAATTTTCGTCCCTTTTCCTATCGTTACACCTTCTCCCATCCACACCATTGGTAATACTTCTGTATATGGAATAGGCACCTTCAATTTTTTCGTCAACAAATCGAATTGAGCTTGCCGATATTGATCAAATGTACCAATATCTAGCCAATAGTCTTCTGATAAATATGCAAATAAAGCATTTTTATTTGCCAATAACGGAAACACATCATGACTGAAATCCGAAAATTCCATGGATGGTATGTAAGAAAAGATTTCTGGCTCCATTATATAAATACCTGTATTCACAATATTAGAAACTACCTCATTCCAGCTCGGCTTTTCTATATATCGTATAATTTCTTGTTCTTTATTCATTACAACTAACCCAAATGAAAGTGGGTTTTCTACTTCTTTCACAAACATCGTTACCATTCTCTTCTTCTGTTCATGAAATGCAATTCCTTCTGATAATTGAAAGTCAGTTAGTGCATCCCCACTAATAACAACAAATGTTTCATCTAAAAAACTTTCCGCTTGCTTAATACTCCCTGCTGTTCCAAGCGGAGGAGAATCTTCAAAATAATACAAGTTAACTCCCCACTTACTACCATCACCAAAGTATTGCTTAATGGCAGTACTCATATATTGAACTGTAATTGCAATTTCACGAATACCATGCTGACGTAATAATTCAATATTATATTCAAGAACTGGTTTTTCTAACAATGGTAACATCGGTTTTGGAGTATTACATGTTAATGGTCTAAGGCGTCTCCCTTTTCCTCCAGCTAAAATAACCCCCTTCATATACTTCAGCCTCCACTTATATAATGTTCAAGAACTCCGTATATCATTTACCCCACATTAACTGCAGTAAAAGTCCGGTTTGATATGCTCTAACAATCAGCGAGAGACAGCCCCACTAATTAAAGCCTCACTTTATAAATAAATGTACCTTTTAACTCCCGTCAAAAAGAAAGCGCTTACCATTAACTTGGTAAAATAATTAATAAGACGTAACTAACATATATGTACTTATTTTCCCATTAATTATGATACATCTTATCATCATAGACTAAAGGAAACAACGAGCTTTTTTTGTCATGTTTTGACTAAAAAAAGCAGGTGATTTCTCATCACCTACTTTTCCCCCTACTCATTCAATAAATAATGCTTTCCTTTTACTACATAAAATACATTCTCGGCAATATTTGTAACATGGTCTGCTACACGCTCAATATATCTTGCAACAAAGGATAGTTGTGTAATTTGTGTAATCGCTTCTGGTTGTCCAGGGATAGATGAAATAAATTCACGAATCGCCTTCCCATAAATTTCATCAACTGAATCATCCATTTCAGCAATTTGTTTAGCAAAAGTTAAATTTTCTTGCTCATATGCTTCTAATGCTAAATTTAACATCTTATGAGCAATCTCAAACATTTCCTCAAGATTATGCAAACTAACAACCACTTCTTTTTCACCAAGACGAATTGTTGATTTCGCAATATTAACAGCATGGTCTGCAATACGTTCTAAATCTGTCGCTGTTTTAATTGAAATGAAAATTCTTCTTAAATCACTTGCTACAGGCTGCTGCTTTGTAATAAGCATAAGCGCAAGGTCATTTATTTCCTCTTCTAAATTATCCATGCGATAATCCCCATCAATGACTTCTAACGCTTTCTCTACATCCCTGTTGTGAAGACCTTCCATAGCAATCAATAAAGCTCCACTTGCTAACTCACCAAGCTCGATCACCTTTTGCTGTAACGTTTTTAAATCACATTGAAACTGTTCTCTTACCATTGTTTCTTCCCCCTCAATATTATGTGCCCTTTTATATAAATCCCCTCCCCAGCCTCTTGTATGTTTATTAAGCCTTGAGAAAAGAGAAATATTACTCCCCTATTTAAAATGAGGTGAAAATGAGAAATGCCCTCTGTTAAGAGGGCATTTACTCTTAGCCTTGCTAGCGATATCAACCAAATCGTCCTGTAATGTAGTCTTCTGTACGCTTATCTGCAGGTGTTGTAAATAATTTGTTCGTATCTGTATATTCCACAACTTCTCCACTTAAGAAGAAAGCAGTTTTATCTGAAATTCGTGCTGCTTGTTGCATGTTGTGCGTTACGATAACAATACTAAAATCTTTCTTTAACTCCTGAATTAATTCTTCTACTTTTGATGTTGAAATTGGATCTAGCGCCGATGTTGGCTCATCCATTAAAATTACGTCTGGCTCAATCGCTAAGCAGCGTGCAATGCATAGACGTTGTTGCTGACCACCAGATAAACCGTATGCATTATCATGCAAACGATCTTTTAACTCATCCCAAATAGCTGCGCCGCGCAAGCTATTTTCAACAATTTCATCAAGTGTTTTTTTGTCACGAACACCATGGATTTTCGGACCATATGCTACATTTTCATAAATAGATTTTGGGAATGGATTTGGCTTTTGGAACACCATACCCACATGCGTACGTAATTCTTCAACCGGATATGATTTATCAAATATGTTTCGTTCTCTATATTCGATAACGCCCGTAGTTCGAACGATAGGCACTAACTCTACCATACGATTTAGCGTTTTTAAGTATGTTGATTTCCCACAACCACTCGGACCGATAATCGCTGTTACTTCATTCTCATGAATACTTAAGTTGATATCTTTTAAAGCATGGTCTTCTCCGTACCATAAATTTAAATTTTTCGTATCAAATACTATTTTTTTTGGTGCTGTCTCAATCTTTTTCTCATTTTTCACCTGTACATTTACTACTGTTGCTACCATTTGAATTCCCCTTTCATCCACTTCCAACTTATTTTCGATTTCGTAACCATAAGACAAATATATTTATAAAGAGCAACAATCCTAGCAAAACAATCATCCCAGCTGCTGCTACATACTGAAATTCTTCTTGTGGTCTACTCATCCAATTAAAAATTTGAATTGGTAAAACCGTAAATCTATCAAACATACTGAACGGAACATAATTTGCAAAGGCAAGGGCCCCAATAACTAATAATGGTGCTGCCTCACCAATTGCTCTCGATACCGCTAACGTACATCCCGTTACAATCCCTGGCAAAGCGACTGGCAATACAATTCGATACATCGTTTGCCATTTCGTAGCACCTAATCCGTAAGAAGCCTCTAGTAATGAGCTCGGCACAGTTCTAATCGCTTCTTGACTAGCTACAACAACAGTTGGTAAGACGAGTAAACTCATCGTCAGTGCCGCTGCCATTATGCTCTCTCCCAAATGGAGAGCGTATACGAAAATAGTTAACCCGAGTAAACCAAACACAACGGAAGGTACCCCTGCTAATGTTTGATTATTTAATTCAATTAACTTTTTAAAAACGGACTCCTTCGCATAATGCTCTAAATAAAGAGCTGTTCCGACTCCAAATATAAAAGAGACTGGTATAACAATGCTCATAAATAGTATTGTCCCTGACAAAGCAGCGACAATCCCAGCTTCTCTCGGATTACGTGAGGCGAAGTTTGTAAAGAAATCTATTGAAAGATAACTTATACCTTTTTCAAAAATTTGAAAAAGCAATATAAAAAGTATTACTACTGAAAACAAAATTGCTATATAAAACAAACACTTGTAAATCCGATCCTTTAAAAAACGAGATGCCATATTTTCTTGTATGTTCTTATGGTTTAACATTCGCATATTATGTCACCCTCCTAAAACGGCGCATAATATATTGCGAAATGATATTCATAATAAAAGTAAACATAAATAACGTTGCACCTACAGCATACATGCTGTAATAAGTAATCGTTCCGTGCGGAGCATCACCTAAACTCACTTGTACAATATAGGCTGTTAATGTTTGAATAGAATGAGTCGGATCTATCGATACATTAGGTGTTGATCCAGCTGCAATAACAACAATCATCGTTTCACCAATTGCCCTGGAAGCTGCTAATATAATCGCTGCCATTATGCCCGTAAAAGCCGATGGAAACACCACTTGTTTTACCATCTCAAAACGAGTTGCTCCTAGCGCTAATGAGGCTTCTTTAATTCCTTTCGCTACAGCTCTCATCGCATCTTCAGAGAGAGACGCAATCGTCGGTATCATCATAAACCCTATAACAATACCTGGACTAATAGCATTAAAAAACTGCAAATCTGGTATAACCCGTTGTAAAAGTGGTGTGACAACTGTTAACGCGAAAAAACCATATACAATTGTCGGGATGCCTGCTAGTAGCTCTAACAACGGTTTTAATATTTTCCGAGCGCCATTCGAAGCGTATTCGCTTAAAAACACGGCACAACCTAAACCAATAGGAATTGCTACGAACATGGCAATTGCTGTTACAAGGATTGTTCCACATATAAGTGGTAATATACCGAATTTTGGATCTTCAAAAAAAGGTAACCATTCCTTCTCTGTCAAAAAAGAATACAATGATATCTTTTGAAAAAACATGATTGTTTCATTTGCCAACGTAATAATAATTCCAAGTGTCGTTACAATGGACACGCTAGCAATGGCTTTTAGTATTAACGGAACAATTCGATTGATTCGCTGCGTTTTTTTTCTTCTATTTGTATTTCTCTCAATCAAATGTTGTACAGAAAATGTAATTTGACTTTTGTCATTATGAGCCAAAGATGAAAACCCCTTTCCACCCTGACATTACCTTTTTATTTCTGTTAACATTCGCAGCTGTTCATTATATTTTTCTTTTGGTAATTTTACATATCCGACCTCTTCAGCAAGGCTTCCAACATGCTTAATCATAAACTCAACATAATTTGCTACATTAATTTTATTTCTGATAGATGCATGATTCACATACGTAAATAGCGGCCTAGATAATGGCTTATACGTACCCGACTGAATGGTCTCTTTCGTTGGAAATACACCATCCACCTGTATTGCTTTTACCTTATCTCGATTGGCCATATAATAAGCATATCCTACAAAAGCAATGGCATTTTTATCATTCATTACCCCTTGCATAATAACTTGATCGTCTTCAGACAAAGAAACCGTTTTTACAAGGCGATTATTTTGTAAGACAACATTTTGGAAATAATCATAAGTACCAGAGTCTACGCCTGGCGCATAAAATTTAACTTGTTCACGAGGCCATGATGAATGAATTTGTGACCATCGTTTCAATCTTCCATTTTCACTCCATAATAGACGTAACTCGTCTATCGTCATATTGTTTACCCACGTATTTTGACGATTCACAACAATCGTTAGACCGTCATAAGCAACCTCAAATGGTGTAAATTGAATGAATTTTTTCTGCATTGCATTTTCTTCTACCGGTTTCATCAATCTCGAAGCATTGTTTATATCTACTTCTCCTTTACTGAAACGATTAAATCCTCCCCCTGTCCCAGAAATACTAATAGAAATTTTCACGTTTGGATGGGCCTTTGTATATTCCTCTGCTACTGCCTCTATAATGGGGAAAACCGTTGAGGATCCATCAACTCTCACTTCTCCCATTTCATTTGTAGCGAATGCAGTAGACATATTAAAACAAAGGAAACATGTCGATAATGTCAAAACTTTAATCGATGCGCTCATCCATTTCACGTGTTCTTCCTCCTAGAAGTAACCGGAAATAACAGGATTACAGATATAAGAATACTGCTAAACTATTAATTCGGTTTTAATTATTTGTAAAAGTTTTGTAAAGTCCCACAAAAACAACTGTATACACAAACTTTATTTTCACTTTTGTACTTTAGATGCAGGAAATTTTCTAATCATCCATAAAGCGAAACTTTAATCAGTGGGGGTTTTGTTCATCCCCCCACTGATTATTAGCCCTCACCAATCGGGCGTTTACGGGCAGCAGGGCTCCCACCTAACTTCTTTGCTCCAGCTGAATTTTGAGGTGGGAGTTTTACCGCCCTCAAACGCGGGATAAAACTGCTATCGCCTATCACACAAGACAAACTTAGAGCGTATGCACTAATCTTGTTGTGTTCATCGTTTTTGAAACTACATGTTTTTTCAATATTTTATGCTTGTCCACATTTACTAAACCATATGCGTAAGGCATAAAAAAAAGCACACTATCTTTTCAGATAGTGTGCTTTTTTTACAACTTTTTTATTCATCATCTTGATTTTTATTTTTTTTCTCTTTTTCATCTTTTGGAGCTTCACCAGTTATTGCTTGTTGTTTTAACTCAAAATAAGCATCCATAATTTCACGACCAATATATCCGTTAATTCCTGTTTTATCATCATGTACCCATGGTACAACAACAGAAAATGCTACTTCTGGATCTTCAAGTGGCGCATAACCTACTAATGTTAAATTATATGTTTCACGACGCTCACCTTTTGCATTTCTACCAATCTCTTTATCTCCGCCATATACAGTTTGAGCTGTACCTGTTTTCCCAGCTGCTTTATATGGTGCGCCTGCAAAGTATTTTGTAGCTGTACCACCTGTATCGTTATACACTTGTCTAAATCCTTCTTGTACACGTTTAATTTGCGATTCAGGCATATCAATGCGATTTAATACTTTCGGTTCCATTGATTGAACAACTTTTCCAACTTCCTCTGGCTTCGCCGATGGCTGACGTATTTCCTTTACAACTTGCGGTTGCATACGATATCCACCATTCGCAATCGTCGAAATATATTGTGCTAATTGAAGTGGTGTATACGTATCATACTGTCCAATTGATAAATCTAATAAGAAACCTGGTATCTGATCTGTTCTACCTCTTTGTCCAGCCGTTTCATTCGGTAAATCAATGCCAGTTTTTACACCAAGTCCAAATTGACCGAAATAGTAACGCATAGTATCATATGATTTTTGTGGTATATCTAACGTACCGCCTCGCACATATGGAACCCCAGCGATATTCATCGCTGTTTTAAACATATAAACGTTTGAAGACATTTTTAACGCTGTCAGGTCATTAATGTATCCCATCGTTTTCCATGATGATTTTGTTTGTGTACCTTTTAATTTAATTGGTTCATCTAACTGTACAGATCCAGGTTGAATCGCGCCAGTTTGATATCCCGTAAGTACTGTCGCACCTTTTACAGTTGAACCCATCGGATACGAACTCGTCATCGTTCCTAATGCAAAATCTTCTACTTTCGTTTCGCCGTCTTTATCCACTAATTGTTTCCCCGCCATAGATAAAACTTCACCATTTTTCGGGTTCATCATTACAACGAATGCACGGTCTAAAAGAGGTTCGCTCCCTTTAAATCTCATTAAGTTTTTCGTAAGAATTTCTTCTACGCGCTTTTGTAATTCCATATCGATTGTTAAATTCAGGTCGTTACCTCGTTGTCCTTGTGACACATTAATAGTTTCTAAAATATTACCATCTTTATCTGTAACATTTCTAACTTCAGCTTTTGTGCCGTGTAAACTATCTTCGTACTGTTGCTCAAGGTAACTTTTTCCTACGCGATCATTACGATTATAATCACGAACAAGATAGTAATCTAATCTTTCTCTCGGTAACCCTTCATCAGAAGAAGTTACACCACCAAGTACACTTCGGAACATATCATCATACTTATATTTTCGTTCCCAGTCGACATTTGTATCTACACCTGGCAATTTTGCCAAATTTTCACTAATAATCGCGTATTCTTCTTCTGTTGCACCTTTTTTAACGATTTGCGGCGTCATTGCATATCCGCTTTCCATCTTACTTTTGATCGCCAATATTTCTAAATCTTTTGCTGACAATTGATTAATCTCTTCTTCTGTTACACGATTTCGTTGACGTTCATCTAGTTCTTTATCTTCAATTTTATTCGCTTTAAAATCTTCACGATCTTTTTTTGTGATTTTTGCTTCTGCTTCTTCTTTATGTAAAGCAAGCCAATAATCTTTCTTATCGCGATCTGTTAACTTATCTGTTGGGACTTCAATTAAATCTGCTAACTTTTTCGCCGTTTCTAAGCGATCTGCTGCAGTTGATCCCTTCATTTTTGTAAATGTAATTGTACGAATAGGCTCATTATCTACGACCGCTTCTCCATTACGATCAAATATTTTCCCGCGTGGTACAGGATTGCTTATCGTTGAATTTTCTTTTTTCTCAACTTCATTTTTATATTCCTCACCACGAACAATTTGTACGTATCCAAGCCTTACAATAACCGCGGAGAACATTAAAAACACGCAAAAAAACAACACGTTTAACCGAAAGGGAACGTGGTTTTTTTTCTTTGTCTGGTTCTTTTTCTGCTTCTTGCTCATACAAACCCCCTCTACCAACAGCTATGTAATGTGAAAGGGACACCTTCATACAGGTGCCCTCACTGCTGTCTTACATCTTTTTCTATTCTAGCATAAAACACGCGATAAGTTAACCTTCTGGTTCAGTTTGATTCTGTGTGCTCCCTTGCGCTACAACACTGGTTTTGTTCACATTCCCCTCATCATATTTGACATTTTTAACTGCAAAATAAATAAGGAAATGTCCAGCTCCTAAAATACATAGTAAGAAAGGTAAACTTTTTTCAGGCGGAAAAAATATGACAGCACATAAAAAACTTAAAATGGAACAAATTCTTCCAGCATTTAACCATAATTCCCTGACCACTATATATTCTACACGCCATTCTCTCGCCTGTTTTGCTCTACCAATTACATCGTATGTCATGGAGCCGTACGGAACGAGTAAAATAGGATATGCAACCGCAATACATGCTGCATAAATAAGTAATTTCGTATATGTAACATTAAAAATAACTAAAAATACAACCGCGTATAAAATAATACCGCCAAGTAAAATTGCTTTTTTTCGCCATTCTTTCTTTAACATACGAGCAACTAAATAATAGCATACAAATGATACTGCAGAATTCACTAAACTATATTTCCCTAGTGCTAACTCGCTACCAGATGCTAAATAGACATATACCGAAATAACGAAAATAAACGTTCCCTCTCTCAAACCTTGGAAGAAATGAGCGCGCGTAATTCTTCCCCAGTTTTCATCAACTTGCCGCTCTTTCAATACTTGCACAATTTCATAGCGTCCTTCACATTCCCTCTTCGATAAAAAAAAGCTTAGAACGACTGCAACCGCAAATAGCATTAACGAGAGGAAGAAAACGACAGTATAACCACTCCATTTTTCCATACGTGAAATTGTATATCCTGCTGCTATCGGTCCAATCATTCCAGAGAACGATGTAAGAAGTCCTAGAAAACCGTTAAAAAAATCTCTTGTTTCTGGTTCTGTAATCTCAAATGTTAACAAGTTAAAAGCGAGCCAATAAAAACCGTAACCAACTCCTAAAAGGGCTCCCATTAATAAAATATAGTGAGATGCACTTTTTCCCGCTACTAAAACGACGATAAAAAAAACAGCTAACGTGCCTACACCGATTCTCAATAAAATCGAGCGATCAATACGTTTCGCTAATTTCCCGCCCACAAGAAATGTTAGAGGCTGCAATACAACGCTGGCCAAATTATACAAGCCCAGATTCACATAATTTTGTGTTTGCTTCCATAAATAAATGTTTACAAACGTATTCGATAAAGAAATTGCGAGCGTGTATAAACCTCCTATAACGAGCAATAATACTAAATCCCGATTCACTTCAACATCACCGATTACATGTTTCCACTTCATACACAACTCTCCTTTACTTCATATTCTAGTCTTCCAAAGACAAGCTCAATTATGTAAAAGGAGAACATAGAAAAAAGCTAGGAGAAAACCCCCTAGCTTTTTTCTAGCTGTATTAACTTTAATTATTTTGCTTCTTGGTAAAGTTTTTCAGCAACGTTCCAATCTACAACGTTCCAGAATGCACCGATGTAGTCAGGACGACGGTTTTGGTAATTTAAGTAGTAAGCATGCTCCCAAACATCTAAACCGATAACTGGAGTTTTACCTTCAGTTAGAGGAGAATCTTGGTTTGGAGTGCTTGTTACTTCTAACTCACCATTGTTTACTACTAACCAAGCCCAACCAGAACCGAAGCGAGTTGCGCCAGCTTTTGCGAATTCTGCTTTGAATGCATCGAAGCTACCGAATTTCGCTTCAATCGCAGTTGCAAGTTCGCCTACTGGTTGTCCCCCGCCGTTTGGAGATAGGATTGTCCAGAAGAATGTATGGTTAGCATGTCCGCCACCATTGTTACGTACTGCTGTACGGATTGCTTCAGGTACTTCGTTTAAGTTTGCAACTAATTCTTCAACGCTTTTGTCAGCTAATTCTGCATGACCTTCTAAAGCAGCGTTTAAGTTTGTAATATACGTGTTGTGATGTTTTGTATGATGGATGTTCATTGTTTCTTTATCAAAGTGAGGTTCTAAAGCATCATACGCATAAGGTAAATTTGGTAATTCGTGTTTTGCCATTGTTATATTCCTCCCGGTTTATGTATTGTCACTTAAGTGACATACAACTTCATTCTACCCTAATTGCCATAGGGTGCAAACAAATAAATCGCTTTGTCTTGCTATCATTAAAGTAGCAAAATTCCCACTTCTTTTCAATTAAAATGCTCATATTTTCCGAAAAAAAGCTTCCTTCTACAAGGAAGCTTCCTGCTGACATAATAAACATATGAAATGGATATGGACCCTGTAGGACTCGAACCTACGACCGGACGGTTATGAGCCGTCTGCTCTAACCAACTGAGCTAAGGGTCCACGATTATGTATGTACCATTAAAAATAACTAAATTCCAATCGGATATATCGTTTGAAAAATGTAAGATAAATTTACCATATACGAAAGAAAAGTGTCAATTGTATTTTTCTCTACTAAAAGAAGTAAATTAATAAGAAGGAATTCAGTCCTCTCTACTATATGTAAATATAATATATCTTGAGCTTCTCTAGATTCGTACGTTACAATGATTTTATACATACATAAAGGAAGTGAATCTATGTCCATTTTTAAACAGCTAGCAAAAAGCGTATATTCGCCTAAAGATATGGCGCTTTTCCGTTTTCAAAAAATCGGTAAAACCATTTTGTATATTATGCTTCTTTGCCTAATCACTACTATTCCAAGAACTTTCTTGTACGGTAGCGTTATTCAAGATGGTGTTAACATGGTAAATAAAGTAATCGAAAAAGATTTACCTGATTTTAAAATTGAAAATGGCGAGCTAACAGCTGATATTGATCAACCTATCGAAAAAGAAGATGGAAATGCCCTTTTCGTATTTGATCCAAATTCAACAGACTTAGAAAAATATCAAAATAAAACAGGTTTATTTGTTTTAAAAGATAAAGTAGTCTCCATGGGGAATGGTCAAACACAAACATACTCCTATAATGACTTATTAGGCGCATCTCTTGAGAAAAAAGATTTACAAGATTTCATTTCGTTATTTGACAGTATTTATCCAATCTTATTATTCGTTATTGGGTTCTTACTGTACTTGTTCCAATTATTTATTACCTTTGTAGGAGTTACATTGCTTGCCTTCATCGGTTCTGCGATGAGCGGTCAACGCAAATTATCTTATAAACAAGTTTGGACATTAACTGCTTACAGCTACACAATTCCAACAATCTTCTTTATGATTATGGATTTATGCAAAATAAACGTACCTGGCGCAACATTCATTTACATTGCAGTTGTTTTAATCGTTCTATACTTAACAATTAAAGAAGTTCCAAAGCCGAAAGAAAAACAAGAACTATAAAAAAATGCCTAAATAGGCATTTTTTTTTTGGACAAGCATATATTCCTAGCAAAGGAGTGAAGGATATGAAGAGATTAGGTGTACTCTTATTCGTGCTTGTCCTCGGTTATATATTTTATTACGACATAAAAATCGGTACTTTACCGATGTTAAGTTCATACAAAAAAACATCTGCTGCCCAAACGATAAAAAAAGAAAATACAGATACAAAACAAAATAAAGAGAAAGAAACAGAAAAAGAAACGGATACAGCTTATAAAGCAATCGAAGTAAAAACTGGCGATACAGTTCTTTCTATTACAGAAGCGATTAATAAGAAAAAAATTCCTTCTATTGAAAAAGTAATTGATGATTTTAAGCAATTAAATAAAAATACATCTGCTACAAAAATCCAAGTTGGAAAGTCTTATAAATTCCCCTTATATCAATAAGCAATCACTTAATCCTTGTCAATTACATAAAGGCGCTGATACAATAGTAAAAGTGAAACCGAGTACTTTGGTTTCTATAGCCCTTTCTCACACATACTAGCATTGATGTAAGGGACTAAAATAAGAAACTTCTTTTATAAGGAGAGCGATCAATTCGTGAATGAAATGACTCAACGCACAAAAACACGTCCAGTTAAAGTCGGTAATTTAACAATTGGCGGTAACAATGAATTAATTATACAAAGTATGACGACAACAAAAACGCATGATGTTGAGGCTACAGTTGCTGAAATTAAACGTTTAGAAGAAGCTGGCTGTCAAGTTGTTCGTGTTGCTGTTCCAGACGAACGCGCAGCAAATGCTATTGCTGATATTAAAAAACAAATCAACATTCCACTTGTTGCTGATATTCATTTTGATTACCGCCTTGCTTTAAAAGCAATCGAAGGCGGCATTGATAAAGTACGTATCAATCCAGGTAACATTGGACGTCGCCATAAAGTAGAAGCTGTTGTAAATGCAGCGAAAGAGCGTGGCATTCCAATCCGTATCGGTGTAAATGCCGGCTCATTAGAACGTCATATTTTAGAAAAGTATGGATATCCAACTGCTGATGGTATGGTCGAGAGCGCACTGCACCATATTAAAATTTTAGAGGACTTAGATTTCCACGATATTATCGTATCAATGAAAGCCTCTGATGTTAACTTAGCAATTGAAGCATACGAAAAAGCTGCTCGCGCTTTTGATTATCCATTACATTTAGGTATTACAGAATCAGGAACATTGTTTGCTGGGACTGTAAAAAGCGCCGCCGGTCTTGGAGCAATTTTAAGTAAAGGCATCGGAAATACACTTCGTATCTCTTTAAGCGCTGATCCAGTTGAAGAAGTAAAAGTTGCACGTGAACTATTAAAATCATTCGGTCTTGCATCTAATGCCGCAACACTTATTTCTTGTCCAACTTGTGGTCGTATTGAAATCGACCTAATTAGCATTGCTAATGAAGTCGAAGAATACATCTCCACACTTAAAGTTCCAATTAAGGTTGCAGTACTCGGCTGTGCCGTAAACGGTCCTGGTGAAGCTCGTGAAGCTGACATCGGTATTGCCGGTGCACGCGGAGAAGGTTTATTATTCCGTAAAGGGCAAGTCGTTCGTAAAGTACCAGAAGAAACAATGGTAGAAGAACTGAAAAAAGAAATTGATGTAATCGCTGCTGAAATGGCTGCCGAACGAGAAAAAGAAAAACAAAAAGAAAAACAAGAACAATAAAAAGAAGGTTGCCACAATTTTTGTGAGCAACCTTTTTTTACATTCAAATTAAAAACTCGTCAGTTATATAACTGACGAGCCCTCTCATTTTGCACATTTTGGGCAACGACCATATATTTCAAACTTATGCCCCGTTACCTCATAACCTTTAAAATCTTTATTCATAAAATCCATCGGGCAGGAATTAATCTCTTTTGTACCACCACAATCTAAACAAATGAAATGATGATGATGTTCCATAATGGAGCATGTAAAACGGAAATGCTTTTCACCATTTAATTCCGTTTTCTCTAAAACACCGACTTCAGCAAAAACCGTTAAGTTACGATAAATCGTATCAAAACTAAGTCCTGGATAATCACCCTTCATATGCTCTAAAACATCTTTCGCAGTTAAATAACGATTATGAGCTGCGAATAATCTCAGCATTTCTTCCCTTTTCCCTGTATGTTTGTATCCCTTTTCCTTCATTAGGCGTAAAGCTTCTGTTAGATTCATACCTATCCCTACTTTATGCAGTTTTTTTCTTTTTCCATAAAATTGCACCAATTAAAATAAGAACCGCTATCATAACAATTGTACCACCTGGAGCTAAATCAAGTTGATACGAAGCAAACATTCCACCAATTACTGCAATTTCACCAAATAAAATGGAAAAGAAAATTGTTTGTTTAAATCCTTTTGCAATACGAATACTTGCTGCAACTGGTAACGTCATTAAAGATGATACGAGAAGAACACCTACAACACGCATTGATACCGCAATTACAAGAGCAACTAATATAATGAAGATAAAGTGAATCCACTTTGCACTTAAACCGGTTGATACAGCGTATTCCTCATCAAATGATAGTAAAAACAACTCTTTGTATAATAAAACAATCGTCGCAATAACAACAATTGCTACTATACCAATAATAATTAAATCCGCACTTGTTACAGCACTTACACTACCAAATAAATAACTAAATAAATCCGTATTGAATCCATTAGCAAGTGAGATGAAGATAACTCCAATCCCCATCCCTGCTGAAAGTATAATCGGGATTGCTAACTCTTGATAATGTTTATATACAGTACGTAATTTTTCAATTAGCAATGCTCCACCGATTGAAAAAAACATCCCCATATATAAAGGGTTTAAAAACCCACCGGTAAAGATTGTCTTTTCAAGTAATAAACTCGCTGCAATTCCTGATAACGTCACATGACTTAATGCATCCGCAATAAGCGACATGCGGCGAATTACAACGAACACGCCGATAAGTGGTGCGACAAGCCCTATTAAAATACCAGCGTATAAGGAATTACGTAAAAAATCATATTGTAAAAAATCCTGTATCATTATATCCTCCCGTGATGCCCATGTTCATGTTCTAAGCGATGAACATGATGTCCATATAAAATCGACATTTCTGCATCTTCTAACTCTCGGAATTTCTCTACATTCCCATGGAAATGTAAATGCTGATTCAAACATGCAACATGCGTCACCTTCTCTGTTACAGCACCCATATCGTGCGTAACAAGAATTAACGTAATTCCCAATCTTTTGTTTAAATCCTCTAGTATCTCATAAAAACTTGCCACATTTTTCACATCAATCCCAACAGTAGGCTCGTCCAAAATAAGCAATTCCGGATCACTTACAAGTGCACGAGCAATAAATACACGCTGTTGTTGTCCACCAGAAAGTTCTCCAATGTTGCGACCTCGAAACTCGCTCATACCTACATCAGCAATCGCTTTTTCTACTTTCGCATTATCGTCTTTCGTAAAAAAGCGAAAAAGCCCTTTTTTCGAAACGAGCCCCATTGAAACAACCTCGAAAACAGTTGCCGGGAAACCTGAGTTAAAGCTACTTGCCTTTTGGGATACATAACCAACTTTATTCCACTCTTTAAATTTCTTACTATCAATGCCAAACAATCTAATACTTCCTTGCTTTGGTTTTAAAACACCCAATAAGCATTTAAGTAAAGTCGATTTCCCTGAACCATTCGGTCCAACTAAACCTAAAAAAGCTCCCTTCGGAACTTGCAAATTAATATCTTCTAACACGTTGCGATCTTCATACCGAAACGTTAATCCTTCTATTTCCAATATATTATTCATAGCATCTCACCTATTTTAATTCAGAATGATTCCGATTTATCTCTATTTGAATTATAGTACAGCTTATTATAGTTGTAAACCAATCTGCCTAAAATATATTCTTTATTTCAAGAAACCTTATTATTATAACAAAAAGCAGAGAATAATTCTCTGCTTTCAAAAGATATTACAATTAACTTTTTAGTGAATTGCTGATTTAAACTTACCACCATTTGTCTCTTGTGTATTCATAATCGTAACAAATGCGTTTTCATCAATTTCATGCACAATTGATTTTAACTTCGTCACTTCCAGACGTGTTACAACTGCATAAATAACTTCTTTTTCTTTATCTGTATAGCCACCTTTAGCAACAAGTTTTGTTGTTCCACGACCAAGGCGGTGTAAAATCGCATTTGATACTTCCTCATATTGATCCGATACTATTAAAACTGCTTTCGTTTCGTCTAATCCTTGAATTACCGTATCAATTGTTTTGAATGCGATATAGTACGTCATAACAGAATACATCGCTTGTTCAACACCAAAAACAAATGCTGCCCATGCAAAAATGAATAAGTTCACAAACATTACGAATTCACCAACAGAAAACGGTAATTTCTTCGTTAATAGAATTCCCATAATCTCGGTCCCGTCTAACGATCCACCATGACGAATAACAAGTCCTACACCAATCCCTAAAATAAGACCGCCGAAAACTGTTGCTAAAATCGGCTCTGTTGTAAATGGCGGGATAGCATGCAACGTTGATTCAATAAATGCTAAAGCTACAATTCCAAATGCTGAAGATAACATGAATGTTTTTCCAATTTGCTTATACCCGGAGTACATAAAAGGAATGTTGAGGATAACAACTAAAGTAGAAAAGCTTAACCACCAAATATTAGGAGTAAGATAATCTAATATAAGAGAAATACCAATAATTCCACCATCAATAATTTTATTTGGCATTAAAAACAGTTCAATCGCTACCGCCGCACACGCTGCCCCAAAGACAATCATAACTAAACGATATACAAGATGAATAACACTTTCTTTTCGATGTTGCTTTTTTTCCATAAGTCCTCCTTATACTCTTTATCTATAGTTTTGTTCTTATATTATAACATAAGCTTCTTTTTCCCATTGAAAAAATGCACCTTGATACGAATATGTACAAGCTATGCTTACATATATTTCGATAGAAGAACGTGTGAAGGAGGACAACACGATGAACCTCATTAAACAAATTGTGAACAAAAAATTAAACCATATTTCTACAAAAGAACTATTGAAATATAGTAAAGAATACGAAGTTCCAATAACAACTGCACAAGCTGATAAAATCGTTTTACTTATGAAAGGGAAAAACATTAACATTTACGATAATACCGAGCGACTAGATTTGTTAAAACAAATCGCTAAAGTAACTACTCCTGCCACTGCCCAACAAGTAAATATTTTATTTCAGCAGCTATTAAAATAAGGAGGGGAAAATCCCCTCCTTATTGCTCTTTAATTTTTTCAAGAATTCCTTCATCAAAAGTACCATTTTTCAGCATTTCGATTTCTAATTTATATGGTGGCTTCTTATCTTTTTTATCTTCACCTACATACGGCGTTTCAAGAATTTTTGGTACGTGCGTAAGTTGTGGGTGATGCACAATTTGATGCAATGCCTTATAGCCAATATGACCAAAACCAATATTTTCATGACGGTCTTTTCCAGCTCCGCGTACATTTTTGCTATCGTTAATATGAAGTACTTGTAAACGATTTATCCCAACAATTTTATCAAATTCGTTTAACACACCGTCAAAATCATTTACAAGGTCATAACCTGCATCATGCGTATGACACGTATCAAAACATACAGATAGTTTTTCATTATATTTCACACCATCAATAATTTTCGCAATTTCTTCAAAGCTACGACCGCATTCCGTTCCCTTTCCTGCCATCGTTTCTAACGCAATGTTAACCGTCTGCTCTGGCGTTAATACTTCATTAAGCCCTTTAATAATTTGTTGAATACCAGCATCTGCTCCTGCACCAACGTGCGCACCTGGGTGAAGAACGATTTGTTTCGCTACACCTAATGCCGATGTTCTTTCAATTTCCATGCGAAGGAAGTCTACACCTAATTGGAATGTTTCTGGCTTCGTCGTATTCCCAAGATTAATAATGTATGGCGCATGTACGATAATTTCTTCAATACCGTTTAGTTCCATATGTTTTCTTCCTGCTTCTATGTTCAATTCTTCAATTGGTTTTCTTCGTGTATTTTGCGGTGCACCTGTATAAATCATAAACGTCGTTGCACCGTATGAAACAGCCTCTTCACTTGCTGCTAATAACATTTTCTTACCACTCATAGAAACATGAGATCCAATCTTTAACATACAATCACCTCTTCAATATACAATAGATATAATGATAGCATAATTTGTAGAAATATGTAGCGAATTGTTTGTTCACACAAAAGGCACTACATAAATTAAACGGACTATTCAAACAATCTGAACTCTATACTTAAATTAACCCAATAAAGCGAAACTTTAGTCAACGTTTTTTCTACCCCTCACTAATTATTAGTCTACATTAATCGACTTTCTCTCAAGCAGTGAAATAAAAAAAATAAGGGAAATCCCTTATCTTTTTTTATTGCTATATTTTTTCTTCACTTTGTCACGTTCTGTTGCAAGTTTTCGTTTATAGTTTGGTTTTACTTTTTTCGGCTTCTTAACAACTTTTGTTGCCATAACATCTAGTCCATCACTTGGTTTTTTACGGCTCTTACGACGACGACGGTCACCTAAATCCGCCCATTCATCTCCGCGTAAATCTACATGTTTAAACTCGATATGACGTTGTTTTTCCAAACTATCTAACGCTTCTTCATTTGCTGGATCATAAATCGTCACTGCAATACCTGAATGACCCGCACGTGCAGTTCTTCCAACACGGTGAACGAAGAAATCTAAATCTGGTGGAAGTTCATAGTTAATAACATGGCTAATTCCTTCAATATCAATACCGCGTGCCGCCAAATCTGTTGCGACAATGTATTGGAACTCTAAATCACGAACTTGTTTCATCATTTTTCTACGATCACGTGGTGATAAATCACCGTGTATACGCCCTACTTTTAATCCACGTTCTGCTAATCCATCGGCTACTTCGTCAGCCTTCTTCTTTGTGTTTGTAAAGACAATTGCTAAATATGGTTTAAATTGAAGTAGCATATTTTTCACTAATTCAGTTTTATTACGGTGTCTTGAAGGCACAAGGTAATGATCAATATTTCCTGCTGCAACTTGCTTCGGATTAATATGAATATGTTCTGGATTCTCCATATATTTCTTCAAAAATGGTTTTAATTTTTGAGGAATTGTTGCAGAGAAAACTAACATTTGCAGATTTTTAGGCATACGTGCCGCAATTTTATCTACATCTTGAATGAATCCCATATCAAGCATTAAGTCCGCTTCATCGACAATAATAGTATCCGCTTTATAAACAAATAGCGCCTTTTCTTCTACTAAATCTTTAATACGTCCTGGCGTTCCAACTACAATATGAGGTTGTTTTTTCAACTTTTCAATTGATCGTTGTTTATCAGTTCCACCAATTAAACAGCGTGCTGTAATCATTTGATCTTCTGCACAGAACTTTGTTAGTTTCACAATTTCTTCGTAAATTTGTTGTGCTAACTCACGAGTAGGCGCTGTAATAACAAGTTGTACCTCTTCACGACTTGCATCAATTCTGTTTAATGTAGGAAGTAAGTATGCATGTGTTTTCCCAGAACCAGTTTGGGATTGTCCAATTATACTCACACCTTTTTTCACGACCGGGAAAATTTTCTTTTGAATTCCTGTTGGCTCTGTAAAGCGTAGTTCACGAACTGCATCTATTAAAAATGGTTTAAAATCATACTGTGTAAAAGTTTGTAGTGTCATAAGTTACACCTTCTTTCTAAAATTTCTACTGCGCACAAATCAGTCAAGTCTACATTATATCGAAATCTACAAGTAAAATCCATCTTTAGTTTAGGTTTTTATCTCAAAAACTAACCTTCTTTCCTTCCATTGCATATTGTATGTGTATATACCTAACTGAAGAAAGGAGGATTTCCCACATGTTTCCGAAATCCCCTATAAGACAAATGTATCCGAATCGAGGACAACAATCTTACACACCATATCCGATTCCACAACTACCACCGATGGCTCAAAAAAAGAAAGGTTTCCTTGCTAAACTCTTTAAAAAACACGATCCAACCGAACCTTTCATGCAAATGGTCCCTCCTTATCGACAAATGGAAGGGCCACCGATGATGCACCAACAACCGCCGCCCCAATATCAACAGCAACAGCCATACCAACAACAATATACACAACAATATCAGCCATACATGCAGCAATATCCAGAGCAGATGATACCACCTCAAATGTATGAATCAAATGATACACGTGGTGCTGCGTCAGCTACAACTGCAGCGGCATCTAGCAGCGGCATCGGTAGTTTTTTTTCAAATTTAATTTCGAACCCAACTAATATGATAAATAATATCGAAAAAGTATCTCAAGTCGTGCAATCTGTCGGTCCTGTTGTCGAACAGTACGGTCCCATTATGCGTAGTCTACCAAGCATTGTTAAAATCCTCACCTCTGGAAAAAGTACGGAAGAAAATCAAACTGAAGATGCAACAGAACAGGTTGAGGTAGCAACTCCACCTCCTCCACCTCCAAAAAGGAAACGAAAAAAAATAGTGCTTGAACCGGTAATAGAAAAAGAGGTTCCGAAAGAACCCGTTCAACAATCAGCAACAAAACCAAAACTATATGTGTAACAATCCTTTGTTTTCTATCCACTCCTCCTTTATAATGTAATGGACTATGCACAAAAGTATCCCTTGTTTAGAAGGAGAGGATTACTCACATGAAGATTGTTAAAATTTCCCCTCGTGGTTAT
The DNA here is from genome assembly GCF_038003645.1 of Bacillus sp. FSL E2-0195. Lineage (NCBI taxonomy): Bacteria > Bacillati > Bacillota > Bacilli > Caryophanales > Bacillaceae > Bacillus > Bacillus sp. FSL E2-0195. The sequence goes on from NZ_JBBOPN010000001.1 coordinate 4,167,406, forward strand.
TGCTACGGTGTTGTTGACGCAATGGTTATTGCACGTAACGCCGCATTAGATAAATCATTACCGAGACCCATTTATATTTTAGGTATGATTGTTCACAATAAGCATGTCACAGATGCTTTCGAAGAGGATGGCATCATTACATTAGACGGTCCAAGTCGATTAGAAATTTTAGATAAAATCGATTCTGGTACTGTTATTTTCACTGCACACGGTGTTTCTCCAGAAGTTAAACAACGTGCAAAAGAAAAAGGTTTAACGACAATTGATGCAACTTGTCCAGATGTTACAAAAACACATGACCTTATCGAAGCAAAGAAAGCTGAAGGATACCATGTCATTTATATCGGCAAAAAAAATCATCCAGAACCAGAAGGCGCAGTTGGTATCGCACCTGATATCGTTCACCTTATCGAAAAAGCTGATGATTTAAAAACACTAGAAATTCCAACGGATAAAATTTTAGTTACGAATCAAACAACAATGAGTCAATGGGATGTTCAACATTTAATGGAGGACATTCAGAAAAAATTCCCAACAGCAGAATTCCACAAGGAAATTTGTTTAGCAACTCAAGTTCGCCAAGAAGCTGTCGCTAAACAAGCTGATGTTGCAGATTTAACAATTGTTGTCGGTGATCCGAAAAGTAACAACTCAAACCGTTTAGCACAAGTATCACAAGAAATCGCTGGTACGACAGCATACCGCGTTGCAGACGTAAGTGAAATCCAATTAGAATGGCTACAAGGTGTAGAAAACGTAGCTGTTACAGCAGGTGCTTCTACTCCAACGCCAATTACAAAAGAAGTTATTGCTTTCTTAGATCAATATGACCCAATGAATCCAGCTACATGGGAAAGAATTCGAAAAGTACCACTTCAAAAGATACTACCTCGTGTAAAAGTGAAAAAAGAACAATAATAAAAACCGTTGCCTACATGAGCAACGGTTTTTATTTTTCTTATACAAATGTGAATGGATCTGTATGTAACTGCGAAGCGTGAATGTGTACATTGAATTTCTTCACATCTACTTTTTCTTGCAATTGTTTTTGTACACCTTGCTTCATTACTTTTTCAACGTTATGTCCTGGATCGACTATATTTAAACCAATCATCATCGCATCGTGAGCAACATGATAATACATATCACCTGTTACATATACATCTGCTCCTTTAAATTTCGCTTGGTTTATATATTTATTACCGTCACCACCAAGTACAGCTACTTTACGCACCTTATCATCTAACTTTCCAACAACTCTTGCACCCTTTACATGTAATGATTGTTTCACATGTAAAGCAAACTGCTCAAGCGTCATTTCTTCTTGTAAATACCCTATTTTACCAAGACCTAATGTTTCACCTTTATTATCAAGCGGATATACATCATATGCCACTTCTTCATATGGATGGGCTGCCAACATCGCTTTAATAACCTTTCTTTGTAATGAAGCTGGAATAATCGTTTCGACACGTATCTCTTCCACACGTTCTAACTGCCCAGTTTCTCCGATATAAGGATTTGTACCTTCTTGAGGGATAAACGTACCTACCCCTTCGCTACCGAACGTACAGTGGCTATAATTACCGATATGACCTGCATCCGCATCTCCAAGAGCTTTGCGCACTTCTTCTGCATGGGTTACTGGAACAAATACAACAATTTTTTTCATTTCTTCTGCATATGTAGGAGCTAATACTTCTGTATTTTGTAACCCTAACGCATCAGCAAGTAAATCATTTACCCCGCCCTTAGCAATATCTACATTTGTATGTGCGGCATAAACCGCAATATCATTTTTAATACACGTTTCAATAATTCTTCCGTACGCCTTATCTGTATGAATCGCTTTTAATGGATTAAAGATTAAAGGATGGTGCGCTATAATGATATTCGCTCCTAATTGGATCGCCTCGTCCACAACTTCCTCAGTTACATCTAACGCGATTAATACGTGCTGGACAGGTTTATTAAGCGCTCCAATCTGTAAGCCAATCTTATCCCCTTCCATCGCTAAATGCTTCGGATACATACCTTCAAACAAAGAAATAATTTCATGACCATTCGGAATTTTACTCATGATAAAACCTCTCCTATCATTTTCATTTTCGCTTCTACTTCTGCACGCTTCGCTTTTGTCTCTTCAGACTCTGCTGCACGTTCTAACTGTTTTAAAATATTTTGGAAGTTTTTCAATTCCCCTTCCCACTTTTCAACAAAAGCTTCACTTTTTTCTTTTATTAAAAATGGACCCATAAACAATTCAGCTTGTTTATTTTCAGAGTAAGGTACTGCAGTATCTCCTCGCTCTCCGACTAAAATCTCGTAAATCTTTCCGTCTTCTATTACAATTTTCTCACGGATAAGCTCCCATCCATTTTCAATAAACCATTCACGGATATGGTGTGCTGCAATATTCGGCTGTAAGATTAAACGTGTTACACCTTCTAATTTTTCTTTACCACTTTCTAAAATGTCACGAATTAACGCTCCACCCATACCAGCAATCGTAATAACATCTACTTCTCCTGGCACTATAACAGCTAATCCATTCCCTTTACGAACGTCTACTTTATCTTGTAAGCCACTTTCAGCTACAGTTGCTTGTGCAGAGCGAAACGGTCCATCTACAACCTCTCCTGCAACTGCTTTTGTAGCAATATTATTTATAATTGTATAACACGGTAAATACGCATGATCCGATCCAATATCAGCTACTGTAGAGCCTACCGGAATCTCCCTCACAACTTCTTCTAATCGTTTCGAAAGCTTTACTTCATTCATGTATTTCCATTACTCCTTCTCTTCTCAGTCTGTCTCCATGATAATGAATTTATAGTAGTTGTTGCAAGTCCATAACAATACTTCAATTCTCTATTACTAATCGTATTTTAGATAGTATAGAAAAACAAGCCTTTTGCAAAAAGCAAAAGGCTTGTTTTTCTATACTTTATTTTTTCTTCGATAACCAATCAGCTACTTTTGCCGCTTGATCAGCTGGAACTATATTTGGCGGCATATTTCCTTTTCCTTTTGAAATAACTTCTTTAATTTCATCTTTTGAAAGTTTCCCACCAATTTTTTGTAAATTAGGGCCTACCGCTCCTTGTAACTGATCACCATGACAGCTCGTACAGCTTTGCTTTACAATATCCTCTGGCTTTGATGCTGTTTGTGCTGGTTTCCCACCATTTTTTGCATCAGCTAACTCTTTAGATTTATTTAGCCCCTGAAATGAAAATACAAACATAACGATAATACCTAATGCTGCAATAAGAGCGAACGGAATCAACGGATTACGTTTCATATCTCTTCTCCCCCCTCTATACCGCTAAATAGTTAGATGATTCAGTCATTTATATTGTACTTGAAAACGCCCTATCAGAAAAGAGCAAACTACTACTTGTTAAAAATATTCCGTAAATTCATTTTATTGATTTTCACTATTATATCGCATATTATTTCGATAATTACTAACGTTTCTCATCATATTTTTTACTTTTCTACATATTATTTTGTATATAATAAACAAAATAAATCGAAAAATCGAAAAATGAGCATTTGCAAATCAAAAGACAATTCTGTAAAATAAATTACAAGAAATTGTAATCGTTGCCGATAGCTAAATTTTAACAAAAATTAACAAAACAAAAAAGTTTACTTCACAAAAGTGAAGTAAACTTAAAGGTAGCCTATTCTAAGAAATCCTTAAGACGCTTACTACGGCTTGGATGTCTTAATTTGCGAAGTGCTTTCGCTTCAATTTGACGAATACGTTCTCTCGTTACGCCGAATACTTTCCCAACTTCTTCAAGCGTACGAGTTCGTCCATCATCTAAACCAAAACGAAGACGCAGAACATTTTCTTCACGATCTGTTAGTGTATCTAACACATCTTCTAATTGTTCTTTTAGCAATTCATACGCTGCATGGTCCGCAGGCGATGTTGCTTCTTGATCTTCGATAAAGTCACCTAAATGGGAGTCGTCTTCTTCACCAATTGGTGTTTCAAGAGAAACTGGCTCCTGTGCAATCTTTAAGATTTCGCGTACTTTTTCTGGAGCAAGATCCATTTCTTCACCAATCTCTTCAGGAGATGGTTCGCGTCCTAGATCTTGTAATAATTGACGTTGTACACGGATTAACTTATTAATTGTTTCAACCATATGAACTGGAATACGAATTGTTCGCGCTTGGTCTGCAATCGCACGTGTAATAGCTTGGCGAATCCACCAAGTTGCATACGTACTAAATTTAAAACCTTTACGGTAGTCGAACTTTTCAACTGCCTTAATTAGACCCATATTTCCTTCTTGGATTAAGTCTAAGAAAAGCATACCACGGCCCACGTAACGCTTTGCAATACTTACTACAAGACGTAAGTTTGCTTCTGCAAGACGGCGTTTTGCTTCTTCATCGCCTTCTTCAATACGTGTCGCAAGTCGAATTTCTTCTTCAGCAGATAGTAAGTCTACACGACCAATTTCTTTTAAGTACATACGAACAGGGTCATTGATTTTCACACCTGGCGGCACACTTAAATCATTAAGGTCAAATTCTTCTTCCGTTTTTGTAATTTGACGATTATTAGGACCTTCGTCGTTGTCATTGTCACCAACTAAGTCAATCCCTTGTTCACCTAAATATTCATAGTATTCATCCATTTGATCGGATTCAATTTCAAATCCATTCATGCGTTCTGCAATCTCTTCATATGTAAGAACGCCACGTTTTTTTCCGAGCTCAGTGAGTTGTTCTTTCACTTGCTCAAGGGTCATTTCAGTTTCAATTTGTTTAGAACGAGCTGGTTTATCAGCCATCTGTTCCCCTCCTTACGCGAGATACAAACATTCATTATACTAAAACTTTATCGAAAAAGCTATTTTCTTGCTTTTTGACTTTGTAAATATGCCACATAATATTTAGCAGCCTCTACAGGATCTGTTTTTTCCATTTGTTTTACTTTAAAGATAATTTCCATCTTTTCAAGTTTTTCTTTATGGCGTCTTAGCGCCTCCAAATGACCTTGTAACGCTTCTTCTGTGTACTCTGGATTAATAAATTCATCCGTCGAAATATCAGTAATAATATTTTTCAACTTTTCATCAGAGAGCCAACTTAAAAATGTTCCGACTGAAGGTTCATTTCCCTTTTCATAATATGCGTATAGTTCATATAAAATCCCTTTATGTTCTTCTGTATAAAAATCTTCTATATGAGGTTCCATACGCACTGTCACTTCTGCACTTTGCAACATATGGTAAATAATTTCTCTTTCTGCCCTTTCAAAACCTGTTAATTTCGGTTTCGTTTGAACAATTTGAGATGGCTTAGAAACCTGCTTTATTTGTTTTTGCTGTACCTTTTGTTCTTTGCGATATTGGTGCAATTGATTCAAAAGTGTTTCCATTGAATACGAAAATTCTTGCGATAATGATTTTAAATATGATTCCGCCTGCATCGCATCCTGTAGCAATGATAACTCTTTTAAAACACTTTTTACATATTCTTCTTTGCCAGACTCATCTTGCAAATTTTTCCCTAAACGCAAATAATTTATTTTGAAACCAACAAAACTTATACTTGATTTCACAAGATTTTCAAAAGCGGTTGTCCCATATTGTTGCACATATTCATCAGGGTCAAGCTTATCTGGCAAGGATGTAACTTTCACTTGGCAACCAACTTGCAATAGTAATTGCCCTGCTTTCATCGTCGCTTCTCGCCCTGCTTTATCACCATCATAGCAAAGAACAACAGTTTCAACGTTACGTCGCAGAAGTTTCGCTTGTTCTTCAGTTAAAGCTGTTCCCATTGTCGCAACAGCTTCTTCCACACCACTTTTCACCGCGGCTAGTACATCGGCATAACCTTCAAAAAGGACAACCTGCCCACGTTTTCTAATAAACGGCCTTGCTTGGTGGAAATTATACAACAGCTTACTTTTGTAAAAAATCGGTGTTTCAGGACTATTCAAATATTTCGGAGTGTCATCGCCTAATGCCCTTCCACTAAACGCTATCACCTTACCTTGTAAAGTATAAATCGGAAACATAACTCTTCCGCGGAAGCGGTCATAATGACTGCCATCCTTCTCACTTCTTACAAGAAGGCCAGCCTGTTCCATACTAGATAGCGACAAACCTCTTTTTTGTAAAATTTTCGTTGCTGCATCCCAAGCTTGTGATGCATAACCAATTTCAAATTTCTCAATCATCTCTTTTGTAATACCACGTTTTAATAAATATGAAAGTGCTTCATTTCCTTCTTCTGTATTTACTAATAAATGATGATAATACTTTTTCAAAAGTTCATGAGCCTGTTGCATGATGACAGTGTCATCAGATATGTCTTCTTGTTGTTGTTGTCCTTGCCCTGATTTATATTCTGCAACTGCAATTCCATTTCTTTCGCCAAGCTTTTGAACAGCCTCTGTGAAAGCAAGTCCTTCCATTTTCATAAGAAAAGAAAATACATTTCCACCTTCTCCACATCCGAAACAATGAAAAATTTGCTTATCAGATGAAACAGAGAATGAAGGAGAATTCTCACCATGAAATGGACAAAGGCCGAAATAGTTACGCCCCTGCTTTCTAAGTTGAACATACTCACCAATCACTTCTACAATATCGGATGATGTCCGAATCTGTTCAACAACTTCTTCAGGAATTCTGTTCCCCATAACTCCATCTCCGTGTCGTATTTTGTATTCGATATAAATTAAAAGATTCCTTTATAATTCGACAATATTTTTCTAAATTTGTTAGAAAGTACTGTCGATCACATTGTGTAAACGATTTTGGACCTTTCGTATAAGTCCCCAGTCTACGTAAATTCGCAGATACATACTACTATATAAAATTGTATACATTTGCTCATCTGTTACAAATGTATCTCCTGGAGACAATACATATACTCCTTTTTCACAAGAAGACTAGCAAGAAGCACTATAGCCTGTATGATCATGAGATCTGTAGCTTTTGCATGTTAATAAATATAACAGTCAACTTCATCTTGCTCAGAATCTACATAGACCCAATTACCTTGCTGTTTTCTTGAACGATGAGCATAGGATACGACAAACAAAATTTCGACATAAAATTTTGTTCCAACTTGCACAATTGCATTCTTCACGGGATACGCATCTGCATCAAATAATATCTTATCTGATGTTTTGCATATTTCTGTATTCTACATCCCTTCTGTGAATCCTTCCATAATGTGCGTTTTCTTGTCTAGATTTTGTCGATTTAACGTAAATACATGTCTTTTTCGAAAATCCTATCCCTAGTTTATTCTGAAAAATTAAAGTCTAAACGTAAAATATAGGTTTTTATCACAATTTTTTATTATAATATATTTTCTTCAACTACGCTACATATCCCTTTAATTTTCATCTTACACTTAAAGATAACGAAATCGTTCCTTTAGCATAATTAAAAAACAGAAGAATATAAGTATAACCATTCCGCTATATTCTATTACTAAGCCAAAAGTTCATGCTCTACTTCGCATCTTCCTCTAACGCCTTCTCACGAGCGAAAAAAGCACATTCACCTTTGGTAAATGTGCTAAAACATTTTTTGGTTTTGCACTGCATTCACAATAATATTTGCTGTTTCTTCAATTGCCTTATTTGATACATCAATCACTTGACAATTTATTTTACTAATTACTTCCTCAAAATGATCAATTTCTTCTTGAATACGATTAATATTTGCATATGTTGCTCCATCACTTAATCCAAGTGATTTCAATCGTTCTTTTCGAATATGATTTAACTTATCTGGTATAATTTTCAAACCGAAACATTTCTCTTTTGCCACTTGATATAATTCCTCAGGCGGATCCACTTCCGGTACAAGTGGTACATTAGCAACTTTCAAACGTTTGTTATGCGCTAAATATTGTGAAAGTGGTGTTTTTGATGTACGTGAAATTCCAATCAACACGATATCAGCTTTTAAAATACCACGTGCATCCCTACCATCATCATACTTAACTGCAAATTCAATCGCTTCAATTTTTTTAAAGTACTCTTCATCTAATCTTCGAACGACACCTGGCTCATACCTTGGTACTTGCCCTGTAATTTCTTCAATTTGATCGATAAGAGGTCCGATAATATCGTATGCCTCTACTCCTTCTTTTGCCGCTTCTGCCAATAAATATTGACGCATATCAGGCTTTACTAACGTAAAACAAATAAGCGCTTGATTGCTCTTGGCAATCGAGATTACTTCTTTTAATGTCCCTGTATCTTCTACATACGGTACACGCCTAATATCAGGAGCGAATGGGAACTGTCCCATTGCCGCTCTAACAACCAAATCAGCCGTTTCTCCTACAGAGTCAGATACGACATATACGATTTTATTATCCATTACATTACCTCACTTTAAACAAATTACACTTATTCGTTATTTACTAAATTTACAAACGCACGTGTAATATTTGTTTTTGTAATTCGTCCAATCACTTCTAAACCTTGTTTCGTATCCTTCACAACCGGCATCGCATCAATCTGTCTTTCTATTAATTCCATCGCAATATCATATAAAGAATCCTCCCTGCGACACATCGCAATGTTTGGCATCCTTGTCATGATAATATTAACCGGAAGAGAGGTTAAATCCTGCTTTCCTAAGCTAGCTCGTAATAAATCTTTACGAGATACAACGCCAACTAATAAAGTAGCTTGATCTACAACAAATAATGTACCAACGTCCTCTAGAAACATAGTACAGATTGCATCGTATACTGATACATTTTTATCAATTACAGCCGGTCTAGATTGATAATCTTGCACTTTAATTTTCTTAACAGCTTCAGATAATAGCTGTCCCCCGGTTTTACCCGTATAAAAATAACCTACACGTGGACGCGCTTCTAAATAACCAGCCATCGTTAAAATTGCTAAGTCTGGTCTTAGCGTTGCACGTGTTAAACCCAATTGCCCAGCAATTGACTCCCCTGTAATAGGACCGTGATCTTTTACAATCTGAATGATATGCTCTTGCCGTTTATTCAGCTCTATGATAATCACCACCTTTAATGCACAACGAAAAAAGTTATACTATCTCTTAAATATTATATACTAAATATGCTATTCGAAAAAGAAAGTATGTAAAAAGGACCGTATACGGCCCTTTTTATATTTGAAACTTATCAAGTTGTTCCAAGAAACGCCTTGTTTTCAAATAAATCCCACAATATTCGTCATAATATGTATTCAATACTGTGCGCATTTGTTTTTTTGTACTATCCTTCACCGATACATTACCGAGCCGGTGTAAATCAAAGTGAAAAAAGAGACGTAATAATTTATGAACAGCCTCTCCCACCGGAATACGATACGGATCTTGCTCCGCATGACGCGAGCACAGAAAACCGCCTTCCCGGACAGAGAAGGCGACAAAATCTGTTTCTTGATGACAAATAGCACATGTATCAAAGTACGGGCGCATCCCTAATACCGGAAGCATTTTCGTTTGATAAATTAATGATAATACTTCTGGATCAACACCCTCACACATATAATGCAACGTTTGATATAACATTTCAAATAAATACGGATTATGCTTCTTATCTTCTGTTGCTTTATCGGTTAATTCAATAATAAATGATGCATAAGCAGTTAAAAATATATCCTCGCGAATTTCTTTCATAGATGAAATAATCTCGCCTTGTTGCAAAGTTCCAAGTCCAGATCCCATTTGAATAAGAAAATGACCATGTGTCATAAGTTGCGAAATAGCTGCTAACCGACTCTTCGGCTTTTTCGCCCCTCTTGCCATTGCACTTACCTTACCAAATTCCCGCGAGTATATTGTAACAATCTTATTTGTTTCTCCGTAATCTGTCGTACGGATAACAATGCCCTCAACTTTTTGAAACATGTTCGTCACCATCCAAGGTTTGAACAAAACGGGTCAAGAAATTGGAGAGTCTAGATGCGCTAACTCCTCTTCATGTTGATCCATCTCATCGTTTACGTCTTTTTCCATTTCTTTCAAAAGCAAATACGTTTCAATGCTTCCTGTTTTGGAGAAAAACTTCCAGGTAAAATCTAGCATAAGAATCCACCTTTCTCAATAAGCGTAGCCTATAAACCAATTTCTTTTGTTGTTATTAAGTTGACCCATTTTGTTCATTTTCATGTGAGAAAAATTTTTCCTAATTTATCAAGGTTCATAAAAACCAATAATCAGCGGATGAACAAAACATCCACTGATCACAACTTTACTTCATATTAATACTCGTCTTCACGGAAACCAAGGTCACGAAGCTGTGACATCTTATTACGCCAATCTTTTTGCACTTTCACCCATACTTCTAAAAATACTTTAGAACCAAGAAGTGCTTCAATGTCAAAACGAGCTCTCTTACCGACTTCTTTTAACATCTTCCCTTGCTTACCTATAATAATTCCTTTTTGTGATGCACGTTCAACAACAATCGTTGCGTTTATATAAACCGCTCCGCCCTCACGCTTTTGAATTGCATCAATAACAACCGCTACAGAATGCGGTACTTCTTCACGTGTTAAATGTAATACTTTTTCACGAATAAGCTCTGAAATAATAAATCGCTCTGGATGATCCGTTACTTGATTATCCGGGTAATATTGCGGTCCTTCTGGTAAATACTTTTTAATTGCTCCGATTAACGCTTCAACGTTATTACCGTCCAATGCAGAAATTGGCACAATCTCCGCGAACTCATATAATTTACGATATTGATCAATCAACTCCAGCAATTGCTCTGGATGAAGTTGGTCAATTTTATTAATTACCAAAAATACCGGTTGTTTCGTTTCTTGTAATTTCTCAATAATAAATTCCTCACCACGACCATATCCTTCAGTTGCATTGACCATAAACAAAACAATATCAACTTCTTTTAATGTCGTTTGAGCCATCTTCACCATGAAATCGCCTAGTTTATGTTTAGGTTTATGTATTCCTGGTGTATCAATGAAAACTACTTGTGAATCATTTTCTGTATATACACCTTGAATTTTATTACGAGTTGTTTGTGGCTTATCGCTCATAATGGCAATTTTTTGGCCAATAATACGATTTAAAAATGTAGATTTCCCAACATTCGGTCTGCCAATAATAGAGACAAAACCTGATTTATAACCTTTTCTATTCATGTAAATCCTCCGCTAAAAATGCTCCTGGTAACAATTCTCCGACTGTTGTCTCTTGAACATCACCATGTAAGTTTGATAGGTATACTTTCGTATCCTGTTTACATAATTCTATCATAACTTGTCGACATGCTCCACAAGGAGGTACTGGACGCTTTGTATCCGCTACGACTGCAATAGCTACAAACTCGTTATCCCCTTCAGAAATTGCCTTAAATAAAGCTGTTCGTTCTGCACAGTTACATAAACCATATGATGCATTTTCAACATTACATCCACGATATATTTTTCCATCCTGAGTTAGTAAAGCTGCACCTACTTGAAATTTAGAATATGGTACGTACGCTCGTTTACGCGCTTCGGTTGCTTCTTGAATTAATTGTTTGCTATTCATATTCCCGCATCCTTTCCGTTCATAGATGTGAATAGATACACTCTTTCATTAAAGGCCTTCACGGCGCTCCCAAAGCTTAATAAAAGCTTCGGAATGCAACTATACCATATACGGTAAAAAGATAATAGCACCAATTACAGCAGCTATAATTGCAAATAATAAAACTGCCCCTGCTGCAACATCCTTTGCAATTTTTGCAACCGGATGAATATCGGTGGTTGCTAAGTCTACTGTTTTTTCAATAGCCGTATTCACCATCTCTAAACTCATTACAATCCCTATCACAATAAGTACGACAATCCATTCCATTGTTGTAATATGGAAATAAAAGCCGCAGCATATAACGATGACTGCGGCTAAATAATGAATTTTCATATTTCGTTCATGACGAAGACAAAAGTATATACCAGCTATAGCATATCCAAAACTATCTAAAAGTTTTCCTGTTTTCATCGTCCTAATCCAAAGGCCTCTAAAATTTCTTTTTGTCTTCCAAACATTTCTTTCTCATCTTCTTCTGTGATATGATCATAACCAAGCAAATGCAAAAAGCCATGTAGTGCTAAAAACCCAAGTTCTCGATCAAAAGAATGTCCATATTCTTCAGCTTGTTCTTTTGCTCTTGGAATAGAAATAATAAGATCTCCTAACATACGCGGCATCTCTGCACCGACAATTTCCATTTCGCCTTCTCCCATTTCTTCCATAGCAAAAGAAATAACGTCCGTAGGCTGATCCTTATCTCGGTAATCACGGTTTATTTCACGAATACGTTCATTATCTACAAATGTAACCGATAATTCTGCACCTTCTTCTATGTTCTCCATTTGGGCTGCTTTCTCTACTAAACCTCGAATCAAACTTATATATTCGTCTTTCACTTCTTCTGTTTCATCAATAAAATCAATTAATAAACTCATTCTTTCTCCTTTTCTTCCGGCGGTTCCGGATATGTAATACGGGAATGGAAAATACCATTTAACGTTTCACATAACGTTTTTCCAACGATTTGTAGTTCCTTAAATGTCAAATCACATTCACTAAATTGACCATCTTGCAGGCGATCTTTAATAATACTTTGCACTAAATTATTAATCTGATCTGGTGTTGGATGGTTCATCGAACGTACCGCCGCTTCCACACTATCAGCAATACCAACGATCGCCGACTCTTTAGAAGTTGCTTTTGATCCTGGATAGCGGAACATTTCCTCCGTATATTTCTCTTTATCTTCTTTAATCGCATTATAATAAAAATATTTAAGTAACGTTGTACCATGATGCTGACCAGCAATATCGATAATTTCTTGAGGTATATGGTGTTCTTCTAACATTCTCACCCCATCGGTTACATGAGCAATTATAATATCTTTGCTCGTTACAGGGTCTAATCTATCATGCGGGTTTTCAATACCCATTTGGTTTTCAATAAAAAACTGTGGTTGTACCGTTTTCCCTACATCATGATAATACGCCCCTACACGCGCTAATACTCCATTTGCTCCAACTGCTTCACAAGCAGCTTCTGAGAGATTAGCTACCATTACACTATGGTGATATGTACCTGGTGCTTCTAATAAAATTTTACGCAAAAGCGGGTGATTCGGACTTGAAAGTTCCATCAATTTCATACTCGATACAATCCCAAGACCACTTTCTAAATACGGTAAAATCCCCATAGCTAGAACAGAAGAGATAATACCCGAAACAGCAGCCATTAATAATTGCACCCCAATTTCAAGAGGCGAAAAATTCCCGTTACGTAATAATAGCAAAGCCGCTAATACGACTACATTTAATACAGAAACGAGTATACCAGCTTGTAAAATCATCGTACGACGATTTTTTTCTCTCAAGAAAATACTAACTGATAATGAACTTAATAAAACATAAATCCCCACACTATAATTCAGTGTACTCGTTACACCTTCATTAAACATAATACTTCCGCATACAGAAAAGATCATACTCGTTAAAAATACAAATCGATCACCAATCATTAATTTTACAAGTATTGTTCCCATTGCAACTGGAACAACATACGCGATTCCTGCATACTCAAGCTTTTGAAACAAACTAATGATTTTCATTAAAACAATCGTGATAGACAAAATTGTAATATACGCTAAGACATACGGCCTATCTTCTCTTTTCCGCTGTAAAAACACTTCAAACTGCTTATGCATAAAGTACAATAGCACACCAATGAGTACCGCTAACCCAACATAGGGTTGAAAACTGTTCCCTTTTTCTAACAGGCCAACTAATTTCAACTGATTGTACATATCACTTGAAATCGTTTCACCTTCTCTAACAAGGACTTGCCCTTGAAGAATATAAACAGGTGGAACTAAATCTTCTTCCGCTTTTCTCTTCTCTTTTGTTAAGGTCGGATCATAAAAATAGTTTGCAGAAATCGCATATTTCCCTAACGCCTTAATAGATTCCTTTAAACCATTATCAACATTAACACTATTCATCTCACTTACATATCGTTCCTTCGCATCCTTCAATTCATCCATTTTAACATGCTCAGTCATGATACTATTAATAGCTGTAACTGTTGCATCTTTCGCTAATACTAATTGGTTCGAATCCGCATTAATTAAGTTTAGTAAGTTTGAATCAGATAATTCTTTCGTTAAATCAGTAGGCAATTTTTTTTTCAACTTGTCCAATTTTTCAGCATCAGTAATCTTTTTTTGCTCATCCGGTCCAACCGCTTTAATCTCTTGTATCACTTCATCTACTTTAGCAAAGACGTCATTCACAATATCCACTTTATTTTGTTTATACTCACTTTTATATGTATATTGATCTTCAACTTTTGTAGCGGCTTCTTTTTTCTTTTTGTCCGTTGTAACTTTATCTTCAATTTTAATAGGAGAATGGATTGTTTTTTTCGCAATAGAATATGTTGTAACATCTAATTGCTCTGGTTTTACATTATTCATAAGTGCAAAAAACAGCACTGCCCCTAATAAAACGTAAGAAATCCAACTTAGTTTTTTCGAATGTTGTAAATTACGAAACCACTTAGAAATTTCTTGAGATCTTGACATGATTTCAATACCTTCTCCTCTCCAGAAATAAAGTGAAACTATTTATAGCTTTCATTTCTTCTAGGTAACGATACTTTTTGGACAACATTTTTATCCACTATCACCTATAGTTTATTTCCCTCGTCTTTAATGATAGTAAAAAATATGTCATTCGCCAACCTTATCATACAAAAAGAAATGATCCTGACAAATAGGATCATTCCATTTTATCATATGCCTCAATAATACGTTGCACTAATGGGTGTCTCACAACGTCTGTTTGTTCCAGTGTTATGAACGAAAGACCTGATACACCAGATAAAATATTAGCAGCAATAGAAAGACCTGACTTTACCCCTTTTGGCAAGTCTAGCTGTGAGGGATCCCCCGTAATAACCATTTTAGAACTAAAACCTAATCGTGTTAAAAACATTTTTATTTGAACACCAGTTGTATTTTGCGCCTCATCTAATATAACAAATGAATCATCAAGAGTACGCCCTCTCATATAAGCAAGAGGTGCAATTTCAATTACACCACGTTCCATCATACGTTGTGTATATTCTTGTCCAAGAATATCATGTAACGCATCATATAGTGGACGTAAATACGGATCTACTTTTTCTTTCAAATCACCTGGTAAAAACCCTAAGCTCTCTCCAGCTTCTACAGCAGGTCTTGTTAAAATAATTTTCTTTACATACCCTTGCTTTAAAGCTCTCACAGCCATTACTACGGCTAAGTATGTTTTTCCTGTCCCAGCAGGTCCTATCCCAAATACAATATCATTCTTTTTCATTGCATGAATATATCGTCTTTGCCCCATCGTTTTCACACGAATGGATTTACCTTTTGCCGTTTTAAAAATTTCCTCTTCATATAATTCTTCGAATTGAGCAATTTTCCCTTGTTGCCCAAGCTGAATCGCATACGCAACATCTCTTTCCAAAATTGATACACCTTTACGGATAACAACAAGTAACTGTTGTAAGATTTTTTCTACGAGCACCACAGTTTCATCTGCCCCAGATACACGAACAGATTCTCCTCTAGTCACAATCGATACACTAAGTTCTCGTTCAATTACTTTTAAATGAGCATCATTTACCCCAAAAAGAGCGATTGCTTCGTTGGGATTTTCCAATTGTTGGTTCATTTCTACTAATTGTTCTGCCATTACTCAGTCTCCTTGAATATCGGATTCAGATATTGGTTGTGGCTCTGCAATATTTTCAATCACTGTATAATGTAATGTGACCTTTAGGTGATCCGCCTCAACCTCTTTACTCAAAATGTTATCACTTACAATCATAGCATGTTCATCCAATTTTTTCTTCAGTTCTTTTTCTGCCATCTCTTTCGCTACTTTCATTGCTTGTTTTTCGGTATATTCTCGGTTCGCTTCTTCCTCTTCTCGTACAATATCTTTCTCGTATGCAATTGGTAATGTAAATCCAAATAATTTCACATCATGTTTTACACTTTCAGTACGAGAGCGCTTATACTTATCCTTTAGAAATCCCCATATTTTTATTTTAGTACTCCCAAATTTAAGGAAATGTTCATTGTATGAATTACCAGTATACACTTGAAATTGTGTCTTTAACGGAACATCCACCTCAGATTTATACCACGTTTCTCCATATACAATCCCTTTAGCCGAAACAACTGTCGGATTCTCCTCATTACCATACATCCCGGATACGAGAAGTTGCCCCTTTTCTACATGGTCATTTTTCATGACAACCGGCTTCCCAACTTCCACAAATGTTTTTGTAATAATCCCTTCTTTTTTTGCTACTAAGTTTTGTGGCTGTTGTTCACTTTCTTTTTTCGGTTCATTTTTTTCAACAATCTTAAAATGATATGTTGTCCCTCTTATTTCTAATCCCGCCCAAGTAATCGCATTAATATTGTCTGTCAAATGACGTTGAACATCTTCTACACTCGGCATTTGGAATTGTAATTTACCTTTTTTTATACCCATTTTGTCCAATTCTTTCATCAATATATATTCCGTTTCAGGTTTTGCTCCTGTAATTTCAATTTTCCACACCATATTTGACAATGCGATCATTCCGAAAAAAAATATTAAAAACCCAATTAAAAATCCACTATTTTTAATTACACGCTTATTCCAAAAAGGAAAACCGTAACGTCCAATAAAATATAATTTACATTCATTTTTTCTATAAATTGGTTTTATCTTTTTCACATCTCGTAATAACATACAAAAAACTAACGTTTCATCAGCTATCTTCTTTACATCCCAAACGAGTAATTTCTTCCGCACACACTCGTTAACAAAGCGTTCCGCTCCTCTACCTTCAATTCGCACCTTTACATACCCAAGCCATTTTATAAACCATTTATTTTTCATCGACTATCTCCACTACCTTTCTAAAAGTAGATACACTACTTTTCAATTCGATTATCAAACTAGCTCGTACTAAAATTTTAATTAGCAGATTCCTTGATCCTCACTAATAATTAACCTTCACGAGCCAATTTTTTACGTGGAACTCAATTCCCACCTATCCTCTTTGTACGAACCGAATATTGAGGCCAGAACGTTACCGCCTGTTAATACAAGGTAACGAAGAAAAACTCCACAAACGGAAGTTTCTCCTCACTCCTCTTTCTTTTCATTTTCTAAAAACGTCACTTGTTCAATAATCCCTTCAAGCAACAGTTCTTCTGGAAGGATTGTTTTAATAACAAAGGATTGACCTTTAATTAATAATTGACCATGTTTCAATAGCAATCTTACCTCTTTATCTGAAAACACTAATAATCCTCGATGATTTTCTATATAGATATGTACTTGCCCAACAAGCGTGATCCGAGGTAGATCCATTAACACATCCACTGGCAGGTCTATTTGCTTCGTTAACCAATTCTTCATTTGTTCTATTTTTTTCATCTCAAAAGACCCCCTCTCATCCCATATGTATGAAAAAAGAGCTTGTAATATCACGTCCAAACTGAAAAAAGCATAAAAAAACGTCTCATACGAAATGAGACGCTTTTTTATGCTAATAGCTGGATAACCAGCTTATTCACAAGTGATCCGTCTGTTTTACCTTTTACTTTCGGCATAACAGCAGTCATCACTTTACCCATATCTGCTTTAGATGTAGCACCAACTTCAGAAATAACTTGCTTAATTATATCCGCTAGTTCTTCTTCCGTTAATTGCTCCGGCAAATATGCGCTTAAAATCTGAATTTCACTTTGCAGTTTATCAACAAGGTCTTCACGACCAGCTTTTTTAAATTCAAGGAGGGAGTCCTTATACTGTTTTACTTCACGAGCTAAAACTGTTAATTCCTCTTCTTCAGTAAGAGTATGTTGCAGTTTAATACCTTCATTTTGTAAAGCAGCCTTAACCATACGAATAACGGTTAATTTTTCTTTTTGTTTATTCTTCATCGCTTGTTTCATATCATCGTTTAAACGACCGAGAAGACTCATAACTTACACCCTCTCTTAGAACTTACGCTTTCTTGCCGCTTCAGATTTCTTCTTACGTTTTACACTTGGCTTTTCATAAAACTCGCGCTTTCTTGCTTCAGCAAGTGTACCAGTTTTAGAAACCGATCTTTTAAAACGGCGAAGTGCATCCTCCAAAGACTCGTTTTTACGAACGACTGTTTTTGACATTCTCTTTCCCTCCCTCCGAAACATCACACTTACATACTAATTTCAGCATGCAAAAAGAAACCCTTCTTCAGCATGTCTTTTACGATTATAATACATTTTATCACTTCAGGTCAACTATTTGGCAGAATAAAAGAAGAATAGATGCCCTTACCTGTTCAAAAGCTATGTAGATAGCTATTATCCTTTTCCCCTGAAGACAACTATATTTTTTATCATTACACCTTTTTTAATACAAGAAAGCATTAAATAACTACTCATTCAACGTACCTGCCTTTTCAGTACTTAACTTCTCCCCAAAAAAAAAGAAAGCATGCAAATTATTTCCGTTTGCATGCTTTTTATCCCGCTATTTGCCAGGACAGTAAGACCCCCACCTCAAAATTCAGCGAAAGCAAAAAACTTAGGTGGGGTCAGGCTGATAATCAGCGTGAATGAACAAAATCCCCCACTGATTAAAGTTTCATTTTATGCGCTTGCTGATTCTTTTTTTACATCATCTTCAAGAACACGAACAAACTGCGCTTCGTTATATGGATAACCAGCTTTTGTAATTTTCACTTTTACTAGCTTACCAATCAATTCTTCAGATCCTTCAAACACAATTTTTAAGTAGTTATCTGTATAACCTACATATAAACCTTCACGGTCACCATCTTTAAATGTCTCTTCCGGAATGATTTCAAGTACTTCACCTTCAAATCTAGAAGCATACTCTTTCGCTAATTGATTTGATAGCTCAATTAGACGGTGAACACGATCGTTCTTCACGTCTTCAGGAACTTGATCTTCCATACGTGCTGCTGGAGTACCTGTACGTTTCGAATAAGGGAAAACGTGTAATTCAGAGAAACGATTCTCTTTAATGAAATTGTACGTTTCCATGAATTCCTCTTCTGTTTCGCCTGGAAATCCAACAATTACGTCTGATGTAATCGCAAGACCTGGTAACGCTTCTTTCAAACGATCTAAACGCTCTTGGAAAAATTCCATCGTATACTTACGGCGCATACGTTTCAATACAGTATTAGATCCTGACTGTAATGGAATATGCAAATGACGTACAACTACTTCTGATTTATCTAACACTTCAATTACTTCATCAGAAATTTGACTCGCCTCAATAGAAGAAATACGAAGGCGTTTCAATCCGCCTACTTCCGCTTCCATATCGCGCAGTAATCCAGCTAAGTTATACTCTTTTATATCTTCACCGTACCCACCTGTATGAATACCTGTTAATACGATTTCTTTATAGCCCGCATCTACTAATTGCTGCGCTTGTTTAATAACTTCTTTTCCATCACGAGAACGCATTAAACCACGCGCCCAAGGAATGATGCAAAATGTACAGAAGTTATTACAACCTTCTTGTATTTTTAAAGATGCACGTGTACGGTCCGTGAAATATGGTACATCGAGCTCTTCATATACACGTGCTTTCATAATATTGCGGACAGCATTAATTGGTTGACGCTCTTTACGGAATTCTTCGATGTATCCTAACATCTTCTCACGATCTTGCGTACCAACAACAATATCTACACCTGGAATCGCCATAATTTCCGCTGGAGATGTTTGTGCATAACATCCCGTTACACAAATTACCGCATCTGGATTTTGACGTACAGCACGTCTAATTACTTGACGGCTTTTTTTATCTCCAGTATTCGTTACTGTACATGTGTTAATAACGTATACATCAGATTTTTTTTCATATTCAGTTCTTTCATAACCACCTTGTTTAAACAATTGCCAAATCGCTTCTGTTTCATAGTGGTTTACTTTACAACCTAACGTGTGGAACGCAACAGTTGCCATTGATTATCACCCCATCAATTCAAAATGATAAGAAGCGGCACTTAACGCATAAAGCGGAGCCGTTTCTGTTCTTAAAATTCTTGGTCCTAAACTACATGGTACAAATTTATGTTCACGAAGTGCGGTTATCTCTTCCTCCGCTAAACCGCCTTCTGGTCCAAATACAATCAGCAGCTTTTGGCCTGGTTTAATTGTCGCTAAAGCTTTCGCAAAATTAGATTTCTCACCTTGTTTCGCTTCTTCCTCATACGCAACAAGACAAACATCATACTCGCTACTCATCGACAGCAGTTGTTTAAATGATGAGGGAACGTGTACTTCTGGAATTTCACTTCTATGCGATTGTTCCGCAGCTTCTTTTACAATTTTTTTCAAACGCTCAACTTTTTTATCTGCTTTTTTCGCATCCCACTTTACAATAGATCGAGATGCTTGAAATGGTAAAAATGCAGCTGCCCCAAGCTCAGTTCCTTTTTGAAAAATTAACTCTAGCTTGTCTCCTTTCGGCAGTCCACTTGCAATCGTCACGAACACAGGAAGTTCGCTTGACGCCTCTACCCATTCTACAATAGTGGTATCCACAAATTCACTGGTAATTTCAGCAATTGAACACTCTGCTGTTTTACCATTTACACAGCAATAAATGTGGTCACCAGCTGACATACGCATCACTCTTGCGATATGATGGACATCATCACCCATTATGCGAATACTTGTCTCATTTACATATTTCTCTTCTACAAAATAACGTTGCATATAATCACCTTAGTAGAGTTTCGTTCCTTTCGTAAGTCAACACTTACGAAAAGAACGAAACGTTATCATTTTCATATAACAAACGGTAAGTCCCTCACCTTATACGGTGAGAGACTCCCCTGTTCTTTATAGACTAAAATCTATATTACGCATTTCGTGCAATAATTGCTACCCAATCTTCCATTCGAAGTACTTCTTCAATTGAAAATCCAGCTGTTTCTAACGCTTCAGAAATTACTTTTTCTTTCGCCCCAATAATACCAGATGTAATAAATAATCCACCTGGCTTCACAACTCTCGCTGCATCTTCAGGGAATAGAAGAATGATTTCCGCTAGTAAATTTGCTACGATTAAATCAACCGGACCTTCAATACCTTCTAATAGACTATTCTGTCCAACATTGACAATGTCATCTGTTTTATTTAAGCGCACATTCATTTCTGCACTTTCAACTGCAACTGGGTCTAAATCATACGCTTGAACAGAAGCCGCACCTAATTTTGCCGCAGCAATACTAAGTACCCCCGAACCTGTCCCCACATCAATCACAGTATCACCTGGGTGAACCGTTTTTTCTAACGCACGAATACACATCGTCGTTGTTGGATGTGTCCCTGTACCAAACGCCATACCTGGATCTAATTCAATAATTTTTTCATCTGGAGAAGACGGTGTATACTCTTCCCACGTCGGCACAATTGTGAATGTATCAGAAATTTGAACTGGATGATAATACTTCTTCCAAGCAGTAGCCCAATCTTCCTCATCGACTTCATTAATTGTAATAGTTCCTTTACCAATTTCGATGTCGAAAGATGGTAGTGCATCAATAGATGATTTTACACCTGCAACCGTTTCGTTTAAAGAATCCGTTTGTGGGAAATATGCTTTTACCAAAACACCCTCACTTGGATATTCATCTGGGTTAAGTGCATAAATCTCACCGTATTGTTGCTTGCGCTCTTTCGTCAACTCCGCTGGGTCCTCAATCGCAACCCCGCTAGCGCCTGCTTCATGCAAAATATGAGAGACAGCTTCTACTGCTTCTTCTGTTGTATGAATACTAATTTCTGACCATTTCACAATTTACCAACTCCATTTTTTATTTCCATTATTCCCCTTTGAAAGCACGTTTAAGCTTTCTGAATAAGCTATCATCCTGCTCTTCTTGCCCTGCAAATTCACGCAATAAATCTTTTTGATGTGAAGTTAATTTCGTCGGCACAACAACACGAACGACTACATATTGATCTCCTTGACCATATCCACGTACGTTCGGAGCACCTTTTCCTTTTAAGCGGAATTCTGTTCCTGTTTGTGTTCCAGCTGGAATTTTCAGCTTCACTTTGCCATGAACGGTAGGAACTTCTACTTCCGCACCAAGTGCCATTTGCGCAAATGTTATTGGCATTTCGCAAATAATGTGATCCCCTTCGCGTTCAAAGAATTCATGATTTCTCACATGAACAACAACATATAAGTCACCTGCCGGTCCGCCATTTACGCCTGCTTCACCTTTTCCAGATACACGAATTTGTTGACCATTATCGATACCCGCTGGAATTTTAACATTGATTTTTTTACGTTTACGAACTTTACCAGAACCATGGCATGTCGTACATTTCTCTTTAATCATTTGACCTGTTCCTGAACAATGTCCACAAGCTTGACGGTTTACAATACGCCCAAATGGTGTATTTTGTTCTACACTTACTTGCCCTGATCCTGAACAATGTTTACATGTTTCTTTTGAAGTCCCTGGTTTTGCTCCACTACCCTTACAAGTATCACATGGATCCTCCACTGGAATCTCAACGTTTAATTCTTTACCAAAAATAGCTTCTTCAAACTCTAAAGTAACTTGATATTGTAAATCAGCACCTTGACGTGGAGCATTTGGATCACGACGTCTGCCGCCACCGCCAAAGAATGAACTAAAGATATCTTCGAAACCGAAGCCACCGCCGAAGTCTCCTCCGCCACCGAAACCTTGATTCGGACCAGCGTGACCAAATTGATCATACTGCGCACGCTTTTGATCATCGCTCAATACTTCGTATGCCTCTTGTACTTCTTTAAACTTTTCAATTGCATTTTCTTCTTTACTTACGTCTGGATGATATTTTTTAGCCAAACGACGATACGCTTTTTTAATTTCATCTTTTGAAGCGCCCTGGCTAAGTCCAAGGACCTCATAATAGTCTCGTTTATTCATAAATTTGCAACCCCCGAATCTTTCACATAAACGTAATTTTAACACCGAAAGAAAGTGCTTTGCAACAAAGTTTCCTCACTTACAGTATGCAAAATAAAAAACTTAAGATCCTCACACATTTCTTCTTATTCGTGAAAAAAGCCAAAGCCAAGGCACGCTTGACTTTGACTTTTTGTCATCTTACTTATTTTATTTCACTGTATTACTTGTCTTCTTTTACTTCTTCAAACTCAGCGTCTACTACATTATCTTTTTTCGCGCCAGCGTCTTGTGCTCCTTGTGCACCTTCTGCTTGCCCTGCAGCCGCTTGAGCTTGCTCGTATAATTTAACAGTTAATTGTTGTACGATTTCTTGAAGAGCATCTTTTTTCACACGGATTTCTTCAAGTTCGTTTTTCTCGATTGCCGCTTGTAATGCTTCTTTCGCTTCCGTTGCTTTCGCTACTTCAGCTGCATCTACTTTACCTTCTAAATCTTTTACAACTTTGTCTGTTTGGAATACAAGTTGGTCAGCTTCGTTACGAAGTTCAACTTCTTCCTTACGTTTTTGGTCAGCATCAGCATTTGATTCAGCTTCTTGTACCATACGATCTACTTCTTCATCAGAAAGACCTGAAGAAGATTGGATTGTAATAGTTTGCTCTTTGCTTGTTCCTAAGTCTTTTGCACGTACGTTAACGATACCGTTCGCATCAATATCGAATGTTACTTCGATTTGTGGAATTCCACGTGGTGCTGGCGGAAGGTCTGTTAATTGGAAACGACCTAACGTTTTGTTGTCAGCTGACATTGGACGCTCACCTTGTAGTACGTGAATGTCTACCGCTGGTTGGTTATCAGCAGCTGTTGAGAATACTTGTGACTTACTTGTCGGAATTGTAGTGTTACGCTCGATTAGTTTCGTGAACACACCGCCCATAGTTTCGATACCTAAAGAGAGTGGAGTTACGTCTAATAATAGAACGCCCTCTACATCACCAGTAAGTACGCCACCTTGAACTGCAGCACCTAATGCTACAACTTCATCTGGGTTTACACCTTTGTATGGCTCTTTACCAGTTTCACGTTTAATTGCTTCTTGTACAGCTGGGATACGAGTAGATCCACCAACAAGGATAACTTTATCTAATTCGCTTGGAGCAAAACCAGCGTCTTTTAATGCACGACGAGTTGGCTCTAATGTTCTTTCAACAAGACCAGCTGAAATTTCTTCGAATTTAGCTCTTGTTAACGTTAATTCTAAGTGTAATGGGCCAGCAGCTCCAGCACTAATGAATGGTAATGAAATTTGTGTTTGTGTTACACCAGAAAGATCTTTCTTCGCTTTTTCAGCTGCATCTTTCAGACGTTGAAGTGCCATTTTATCTTGGCTTAAATCAATGCTATTTTCTTTTTTGAATTCAGCTACTAAATGATCGATGATAACTTGGTCAAAGTCATCTCCACCAAGACGGTTGTCACCAGCAGTTGAAATAACTTCGAATGTGCCGTCTGCTAACTCAAGGATAGATACATCAAATGTACCGCCACCTAAGTCATATACTAAGATTTTTTGCTCTTCATCTTGTTTTTCTAAACCGTAAGCAAGTGCTGCGGCTGTTGGTTCGTTAATGATACGCTCAACTTCTAAACCAGCGATACGACCAGCATCTTTCGTTGCTTGACGCTCTGCATCGTTGAAGTATGCAGGTACTGTAATAACAGCTTTCGTTACTGTTTCACCTAAGTATGCTTCAGCAGAAGCTTTTAAGTTTTGTAAAATGATTGCAGAAATTTCTTGAGGTGTAAAATCTTTACCTTCAACTTCTACTTTGTAGTCTGTACCCATATGACGTTTAACAGACATGATTGTATTTGGGTTTGTAATTGCTTGACGCTTCGCAACTTCCCCAACTTGACGCTCTTCATTTTTGAAAGCTACAACAGAAGGTGTTGTACGGTTTCCTTCTGGATTTGGGATAACCTTTGGTTCTCCACCTTCCATAACAGCTACACAAGAGTTTGTTGTACCTAAGTCAATACCGATAATTTTACTCATGGCGAATCCTCCTACTTTTATGTAAATTATTGATTTACTTTTACCATTGATGGGCGAATCACACGGTCTTTTAGTTTATAACCTTTTTGGAATTCTTCAACTACCGCGTTTGATTCAAATTCACTGTCTTCCACTTGCATAATAGCTTGGTGTTCATTCGGATCAAACTGTTTACCAACAGCTTCAATCGCTTCAACACCTTCTTTAGTCAACGCTTCTAGCAATTGACGATGCACCATTTCCATACCTTGTAACAAGGATTTCGTTTGCTCGTCAGTCGCTTCCACTTGCATCGCTCTTTCAAAATTATCAAGAGCTGGCAAAATATCTGAAACTAGACTTTGTGCTCTATATTTATCAGCAGCCTGTTTATCCATTTGGACACGGCGCTTATAATTTTCAAAATCAGCTTGTAGACGTAATGTGCGACCTTCCGTTTCCGTTAGTTTCGCTTGTAACTCATCTACTTTTTCTTGTAAAAGAGCAGCCTCACTTTTTTCTTCTACAGTTTTTTCACTGTTTTCTGGCGTGACAGCTTCTTCAACTTGCGCTTCTTTCACTTCTTCTACCACTTGTTCGTTACGCTCTTCCACAATTTTCACCTCCTTAAAAGGTATTAGGTATCATGCTTAGCATGATTACCTAAGCATTATATATTACACACAGCAATGAAAATTTCATCACTTGAGCGAATGTATTACTCTCATTTACTTTTTAAGTCCGTCTGTAAATTGTCTTGTAAATAACTGCAGTAAACTAATTACACGAGAGTATTGCATTCTCGTCGGACCTAAAATTGCAATTGTTCCAAGTTGCTCTTCTCCAATCGAATACGTTGCAGAAATCAAACTGCAATCCTCCATTGCCGTAGAAGAATTTTCTCTACCAATTTTCACTTGAATTCCGACTTGTTTATGACGCAAAATGTCATAAAACGCAGCCTCATTATCAATCATCGTCAGCAAAGATCTTACTTTGTGAATGTCATGGAACTCTGGTTGCGAAAGCATATTTGCTTTTCCTCCAAAGTATATCTTTTCCGATAAAGGGACTTGAAATGTACCATCTAACATTTTTATTGCACTATCGTAATTATGAACATACCCACGCAAGACTGTAACAATCTCTTTAAAGATTTTATTATGAAGTTCTGCCATAGGTATACCAGATAGCTTTTCATTTAAAATATTAACCATTTTTTCTAAATCTGATAAATCAACAGATTCCGGAACGGTAATCGTTTTACTTTGCACATGCCCTGTATCTGTTACAATAATAGCGACTGCTGTTTGACGATCAAGCGGTACAATTTGTACATTTTTAAGTTTATTTGTGCTCAATTTGGGACCAAGAACAATGGCCGTATAATTCGTAAGCTCTGATAAAATTTGAGCTGATTGTTGTGCAATTTTTTCTGCTTCAAAAATTCTTTCAGCAAATAAATCTTTAATTTGTACAATTTCATCGGTCGGTAAGTTTTGCGGCGCTAAAAGATGGTCTACATAAAATCGGTATCCTTTTTCAGAAGGAACACGCCCAGAAGAACTATGCGTTTTTTCAATAAATCCTAATTCTTCTAAATCAGCCATTTCATTTCGAATAGTAGCTGAACTAAACGTAATTTCATCTTTCTTAGCCAACGTCCTCGAACCAACTGGTTGCGCTGATCCAATAAAGTCATCAACAATTGTTTGTAAAATTAAGAGCTGACGTTCCGTAAGCATCTCATCATCACCTCTGTTAGCACTCTTTGTCTTCGAGTGCTAAATCTATTAATAACTTACCAAAATTGACATTCAATTGTCAACGGAAACGTCACGAAATAACAAAAATTTTTCACGCTTATGGCACATTTAATTAATCAATCAAAAATGACTGGAATACTTCATTCCCTAATAGTTTCCCTTTCCTCGTTAAACAAACATGTCCATCTCTGTTTTCAAGTAATCCTTGTTCTTGATTACTTTGTAACTGCTTTGCAAAAACATGGTCCATCTCCACATTAAATTTCTTTTGGAATTCTAACTTAGAAACACCTTTTGTTTTTCGAAGTCCTAAGAACAACTCTTCTTCCATTTTTTCTTTCTCTGTCACTGGATGAACATCTAAATATGGAAATCCTGTCTCATCAATTTTAGTGAAATATTGCTTGAGCGGACCTACATTTTGAATTCGTTCCCCGTTCACATAGCTATGCGCTCCAGCTCCAAATCCATAATACTCTTCATTATTCCAGTATGTGAGATTATGTCTACTTTCATTATTACCTTTTGAGAAGTTACTAATCTCATACTGGTTATAACCATGTTTCTCCATTTCATCCATTACCATTTCGTACATTTTCGCTTCATGGTCTTCACCTGGAAGTCTTAATTTCCCTTTATTCATTAAGTTATAAAATACGGTTTTCGGTTCCACAATTAAGGAATATGCCGAGAAATGTTGTACACCAAGCGTAAAGGCAATGTCTAATGTTTCCTTTACATCTTCTATCGTCTGTCCTGGCAGAGCATAAATTAAATCTACATTAATATTTGTAAAACCAACTTCCTGCGCTTCTCGAATTGCTACGAATGCATCTTCTCTCGTATGCCTGCGTCCAATCTTCTCAAGTAGCTCATCACGAAACGTTTGCACACCAAAACTAATTCGGTTTACTCCACCTTCTAGCAATACGTTCAACTTCTCTTTCGGTAAATCACCTGGATTCGCTTCAAATGTTAATTCACAATTCGGCGCAAATGGACGCAAACGACGGTTAATGATGTCGAGTAGTTTTTTTGTTTGCTCCATATTTAAAGCTGTCGGAGTTCCTCCGCCAACAAAAATCGTTTTCATACTTTCAAACGGTACTTTTTGAACCGTATTTATTATTTCTTTCTCTAAATATTGTAAGTATTGATCAACCGGTTGGCGTTCAATAAATACTTTATTAAAATCACAATAGTGACAAATATGCTGACAAAATGGAATATGAATATATGCAGCTTGTACCAAATATAACTCCTACCTTTCTAAAAAGAAAACCTCCGCACTCCGGAGGATTCTTTACTTCTCTACTGTATTACGGATTTGTTCCATTCGCATTTTTCCCCAATCATACATCATTTCAACGATCGGTAAAAGCGACATACCTAATTCCGTCATATAGTACTCAACACGCGGAGGAATTTCCGGGTATACCGTTCGATCAACAATCCCGTCCTCCATTAACTCTTTCAATTGATTTGACAACACTTTATGAGAAATGCTCGGGAACAGACGTTGCAATTCACTAAAACGATGCGGACCTTCCACACCTAAGTGCCACAATATCACAACTTTCCACTTCCCACTAATTATAGAAAGCGTCAGTTCCTTTTCGCAATTAAAATTACCTTTTTGTATTTTCTCTCGAATATCTTTTCGAATATTTTCGGACATTAATAGTCTCCTAACTCTATATCAATCACTAAAAAGCTCTCTCACTATTGTAAATGAGAGATGCTAAGATGTCTAAAAAGTAGCATATAAAAAAGAAGCCGAACGAACGGCTTCTACTTTTATCACGATTGGTGCGGGCTAATAATTAGCGAAGAATAGAAAAATCCCCACTAATTATAGTTCACTCCATTAGTTATCATCCATTTTCAGTACAGCCATGAATGCTTCTTGCGGCACTTCTACAGAACCAACAGACTTCATACGTTTTTTACCTTCTTTTTGCTTATCAAGAAGTTTACGCTTACGAGAAATGTCACCACCGTAACATTTTGCAAGTACGTTTTTACGCATCGCCTTAATTGTAGAACGAGATACAACTTTATTTCCGATAGTCGCCTGAATTGGCACTTCAAACTGTTGTCTTGGAATTAATTTCTTTAATTTCTCTACAATTACTTTACCACGGTCATACGCTGAATCACGATGTACAATAAATGATAAAGCATCCACTTGTTCATTATTTAAAAGAATATCCATTTTCACAAGTTTAGATGGTTTATAACCAATTAACTCGTAGTCAAATGATGCATATCCTTTCGTATTTGATTTCAATTGATCGAAGAAATCATATACGATTTCTGATAACGGGATTTCATATGTCAATGTAACACGTGTTTCATCTAAATATTGCATATCAATAAACGTTCCACGTTTCCCTTGGCAAATTTCCATTACAGCTCCAACATAGTCATTCGGAACCATAATTGCAGCCTTCACAAACGGCTCTTCTACACGATCGATAGTCTGTGGATCTGGCATATTAGATGGATTATCAACAATAAAATCTTCACCGTTTGTTAAATACACTTTATAAATAACACTTGGCGCTGTTGTAATTAAGTCAATCTTGAATTCACGTTCAATACGTTCTTGAATAATCTCCATGTGAAGAAGCCCTAAGAAACCACAACGGAAACCAAAACCTAAAGCTTGAGATGTTTCAGGCTCAAATTCAAGAGCAGAATCATTCAATTCTAGTTTTTCTAACGCATCACGTAAGTCGTTATAACGTGCAGAATCGATTGGATATAAACCACAGAATACCATTGGGTTTAATTTTCGATACCCTTTTAACGGCTCTGCAGCCGGACGTTTCGCATGTGTGATCGTATCACCTACGCGTGTATCACCTACATTTTTAATAGATGCTGCCAAGAAACCTACATCACCTACTGTTAACTCGTCACGTTGCGTCGTTTTCGGTGTAAACACACCTACTTCTGTTACTTCAAATTCTTTTCCAGTTGCCATCATACGTACTTTATCGCCAACTTTTACCGTTCCATTTACAACACGGATATATGCAATTACACCACGGTACGGATCATATAAAGAATCGAAAATCATACATTGTAACGGCTCTTCTGAATCACCTGTTGGAGCTGGTACCTTTTCAACGATTTGTTCTAAAATTTCTTCAATACCAATGCCAGCTTTCGCTGAAGCAAGTACAGCTTCCGATGCATCTAAACCAATTACATCTTCTACCTCTTGACGTACGCGTTCTGGGTCTGCACTTGGTAAGTCGATTTTATTAATAACTGGTAAAATTTCTAAATTATTATCAAGCGCTAAATATACGTTCGCTAATGTTTGCGCCTCAATTCCTTGCGCTGCATCCACTACAAGAATTGCACCTTCACAAGCCGCTAAACTACGAGATACTTCGTACGTAAAGTCGACGTGTCCTGGAGTATCGATTAAGTGAAGAATATACTCTTCACCGTCTTTCGCTTTATACGTTAGTTGTACTGCATTTAATTTAATTGTAATACCACGCTCACGCTCCAACTCCATAGAGTCAAGCAATTGCGCCTTCATTTCGCGCTGTGCCAACGCGTTTGTTTTCTCCAAAATACGGTCTGCCAACGTTGATTTCCCGTGGTCAATGTGAGCAATGATGGAGAAGTTACGAATTTTGGACTGTCTTTTTGCTCTTTCTTCTTTATTCATCTATGTTCTCAACTCCTAATAGTCTCGCCAATATACACTAGCACTGATTATATCAATAGAGCAGCAAAGATTCAATGAAAACTCGTGCTGCTTACAATACAAATCACTCTATCTATATCTTATGCGAACAAACCATAAGAGACAAACCTTTTTCAAATTAAAAGACAGCTCTCTTACAAACATAAGACAACCATCCTTCCCGCTACCCTTAACTAAAAATTCCTTTTATTGCCCCAACAACTATATCCGTTCCAAACTTTGTCATATCACGAGCAACACTTGCTATCGCCATACCGATACCTTCTACAACATTAAAACTTCTTAAGCTTTCTAACTGTTTTTGTTTTTCAATAGCCGAAAACGTCTCTCCCGAAATTTCCGATTCAGCCCCAGCGCCTTCTGTTCCTGTCATATGAGCAATTTGTTCATATGACAGCTGACGATATCCCTTCATACTTTTTAGACCATGATTAGCGAGTCCCACTCCAGCTATCATCATAAGCAAACATAAGACTGTACCGCATATACATAACAGCGTAAATTGACTCAAGCTATTTCTGCCTCTTTCCATCAATGTGTATATGCCCCTGTATTATCCTGATCAATCTGATGATGCAGCGCTGCATTTAAACCACTGGCTATTACATTTGCCATATCCTCAATAAACGCATCTACTTCTTTTGGAGTTACCATTAAATTATGACCAAGAGGAGATAACACTTCATAAATTAACTTTCTCTTTTCTTCTTCTTCTAACGTACCAATAGCTCCTAAAAACATATTTCGACTCTTTTCATCTGGCATATCTTCTTCTGTTAATTTTTTCTTTTCTCCAAATGTAAAACCTGCTGGCAATAAAGAGCGTGACGGTTTGTTTCCTTCTTTCAGTTCCCGGCCAAAATGTTTCAAAATAAAATCAATTGTATCACTCGTAATCGAAACAGCATCTACCACAGTTGGCACACCAATTGCAATAACAGGAATACCTAATGTTTCTTTACTTAGTTCCTTACGCTTATTCCCAACACCAGATCCTGGATGAATTCCTGTATCAGAAATTTGTATCGTACTATTTACTCGTTCAATAGAACGCGCAGCTAATGCATCAATTGCGATGACAAAGTCTGGTTTTGTCTTCTCAATAATTCCGTAAATGACATCGCTCGTTTCAATCCCTGTAATTCCCATTACCCCTGGACGAATGGCACTAACAGGTCTAAACCCCTCTTCCACACTTTCAGGCTGCAATTTAAACAAATGTCTCGTCACCAATACGTTCTCTACAACTATCGGTCCGAGTGCATCCGGCGTTACATTCCAATTCCCAAGACCTACGATTAAACAACTCGCTTCTTTTGAAACTCCAACCTCTTCTAAGAAATAAGAAAATTCTTTTGCAAAAATACGCTCTACCTTTTGCTGAAGTTCCGTATCTTGTTGTCGTATACCTTGCACCTCAAGAGTTAAATAACTTCCAGGTTTTTTCCCCATCGACTCAGATGCAATTTCATCAATAGTTACTTTTGTAATTGTAACTCCCTCTTCTTCCCTCTCTTTTACAATAACTCCCTGTATCCCTTTTTGTTCTTCTTGGCGCTCTTGTAGCATTTGGTGCGCCTCTACAGCAAGGTCAGTTCTAACACTATATTTACTTAAATCTAATGGTTCTTTCATCGTATCTCCTCCGTAATTCATAGTAAATATCGTTAGATTTCCCCAAGTTATATTAGGTCATTCTTTCCTTTACGTGAAATTTCATTGATATACTATTGCAATTCTCTTCACCGTTTGATAAAATATCACTTGTTCTATGTAAGAATCGAGTCATTCGATTGCACCAGGGAGGTGAAAAGTATGGCAAACATCAAATCTGCTATCAAACGCGCTAAACTTAGCGAAGAGCGTCGTTCACATAACGCTTCTATCAAGTCTGACATGCGTACTGCTGTTAAAACTGTAGAAACTTTAGTTACTAATAACGATCTTGAAAATGCTAAAGAAGCTTTCAAAACTGCTTCTAAAAAACTTGACAAAGCAGCTCGTAAAGGTCTTATCCACCAAAACGCTGCAGCTCGTCAAAAATCTCGCTTAGCGAAACAAGTAAACGCGTAAGGCGTTTAAAAAAGTTCACGTACTAAGTACGTGAACTTTTTTGTGTCACTACATATGATTTAACCGCATTAAGAAAAACTCAAGCACAAGTTTCTTATCCATCTTTCCAGTCTTCATACTATAATCAGCTTCCGCCAATTCTATAATAACTTTTTTTAATTCTTCAAAAGAGAAAAACTTCGTTTGATTCATCGCCAACTTTACCCGGTACGGATGTACACCAATATGGGACGCGATTTGATTTTGTCCGTAACCACGCTGTTGCAACTCTTTCACTTGATGCAGCAAGCGGAACTGACTTACTAATAAAGCGAGCAGTTTAATCGGTTCTTCCTGCTGTGTAAATAATCCGTCTAAAATTTGCATCGCACCAGCGATATCTTTTTTCACCACTTTTTCTGTTAAAGCAAACACGTTTTGCTCAACAGATTTCGGCACAAGTTCCGTGACAAGTTTTGGCGTAATTTCTCCGCCCATACCGACGTATAACGTTAACTTGTCCATTTCCTTCGCCAACATTGTTACATTACTTCCCACAAGCTCTAACAATAAACTAACAGCTGCATTATCAATATGCACATGCACCTCATCCGCACGAGAAACAATCCACTTCTGAACATCCTGCACTTGCATCGCATTTGCTTCTATTACATCCGCTGTTTTCTTTAATAGTTTTGTAATTTTTTTTCGTTCGTCTAATTTTTCATAAGGCGCAACAAAAACAAGAATAGAAAAAGGAGATGGCTCCCCAATATATTCTTCTAAAATTTTTATATTTTGTTCTAATTTTTCTTTTTGTGCCGTTAAAAATAGTGGTGATTTTATTAATATAACTTTACGCTCTCCAAAAAAAGGAAGCGTATGCGCATCCTCAACTACATCTTCTAAATACGCTTCTTCCAAATCGTATGTCACAACATTAAACTCTCGATCTTCCTCTTCAAGCGCTTCCGTTGTAATAAGCTTTATCGTTTCATTTATAAAATAAGCTTCCGTTCCATACAGTACATACAACGGAGCGAACTGTTTCTTTTTAATCTTCTTATGTATATCACTCATATTTTTTCCTACTCCCTAACTTAGCAATATATATTTATACTAATGCCCTAGCTTTTGTTTTACAAGTACAAAGGGACGGTCTTTATAACCCGCCCCTTTATTTATATAAAACGCCACGCAATAAGCCCCGGATTTCTTATTGGTGTGCGGTAATCACCTTCCCTTTATTATTTACAATAATAATCTTAGTATAAGTGCCAACTGTTAACATGATTGGAAATGAAAAATTCACGCTACTTAACTAACTAGAAAAAGTATACAAATACTCTATTTCACTTCATATGGAAATTGTAGATTTTTTTCTGACAATATTTTATACTAAAATGGAATGTTGGGGAGGGATTCTAAATGAATGATTTTGAACAAAACGTTCAAAGTAAACGCAATGACGCTATTGATTCAGGGGTAGGATTTATCGTCTCATTTGGTTTTTTCGCAACACTTTTCATTATTGCAACTGTTATTAAATTCATCGGTTCTTAAAGGCTGCTGCTTAACGGCAGTCTTCTTTTTTTCATCTTCTATGTGTTTCATCATATGTGATTTTACTTTGAAAGGTTCCTTTTTCTCCATTAAAAACATAGGAAATAGCACCTTGCTTATCCGTACGCCATATATCAATACCCATCTTCTTAAAACGCTCTATAACTTCCTTATGCGGGTGCCCATACCTATTACGCTCCCCCACAGAAATAATCGCTACAGCAGGCTGTACAAGGCTTAAAAATGGATCTGTAGACGATGTTTTACTCCCATGGTGGGCAACTTTTAAAATATTAGCCCGCAAATCAGGATATGTTGATACTATAAACTTTTCTCCTTCTTCTTCTAGATCACCCGTAAATAGCCATGTTAGTCCCCCTAGTCTGGCCCATAGTACAATCGAAGAGTCATTTTCTCCCTTTTCTTTCCCCTTTGGAGCTAATACGAAAAATTCCGCTTCATTTACCCTCCAACCTTCCCCTTCTCCTACTACACTTATCTTCATGCTCTTTTCTAACGCCTTTTTCTTCACCACTTTTTCCAATACAGCATCTTGTTCCTTTCTCCCAAATACAACTTCTTTTACAATAATAGATGACAGCAAATCCAGCGCAGCACCTATATGATCCGCATCTCCGTGCGTTACAATTAATTTATCAATCGTTTTTATACCTTCTTTTTGTAAAAAAGGAACAAGAATATCATGCCCAACAGAAAATTCATGCTTTTTCTGTTGCCACGCTTCCTTCTTGACAGGAAGGGCTCCTCCTGTATCAATAAGATAAACCTCTTTATCGTATGGAAGACGAATTAATATCGCATCTCCCTGTCCAACATCAAGAAATGTAACACTCCCACTTTCGCGAAAATATGGATATACATAATGACAAGTACTAATAAAAAGAAACACACCCACAACTATGCACAAATTTTTTTTCGTTATTACCCTTTCCCAAATCACAAATATACTAACGATACTAAAACAATATATAGCCACAAGAAATAAAGTAGTTTGACCAAAAGTAAGTCGGATGAAAGGGAAACTTTCACAGTAACTTAGAAAATCATTAGAAATGGTTAAACATAGTGAAAGTACATATGCAATTCCTTTTGCGAAAAATGGAATAACCGGCATACATATAAGAATAATGATGCTACACGGCAATACAATAATGGATAGAAAAGGAACATATATAAGATTGAGGAAAATGCTATAAGGAGAAAAATAACCAAAATGATATAACAAGATGGGGGTACTAGCGAGCTGTGAAATTATAGAAATGTAAATAGAATTTCGAACTATCCCATTACTACGCCCTAATAATATCGGCGCAGATAGTAGTAAAGAAAAACTACCTACAAATGAGAATTGAAATCCAATGTTGAAAATAAGATACGGATCGTATATAAGCATACATATAGCTGTTATACTTAAGGCGTCTAGACTAGATAAGCGAACAGAGCACATGAAAGCTACCAATAATAAAACTCCTGTTATAGAAGCCCTCACAACAGATGGCGACGCCCCAGCTATGATCATATACAGAGGAATGCAAACTATAAGGCATACTGTTGCTGTCTCTTTCGTCACACCACTTCTTAGCAAAACAAAATACATTATAACCATTAATAGTACGATATGCGATCCTGAAATTGCTAACAAATGTATAAGACCAAATTGTTGATATTGCTCTTCTACTTCAAACGTCATTTGTTGTCGATCTCCAAATAATAATGCGTTCATAAATGCACCTGATTGTTCCGGGAACATTTCTGTAACTTTCGAGATTGTTTGTTGCCTGAGAAGGAAAATCCATTGCACGAGTGACAACGATGTTTTGTGACATTCAGAAATGTATGTCACATCAAATATAAAATGTATTTTTTGCTGATATAAATAATTACGATAATCAAAAACATGAAAATTCCGGGCAGTTTGTGGTTCTTTCACCTCCCCTTTAAATGTACACGATATACCTACATGTAATTGTTGCAACTGCTTCTTTTCCGAAGCAGATTGTATTTTATAATTTAACTGCACTAAGTTTTTATTCTGATCTTCAATTTGAAAAGAGAGACGATCCCCATTAATTAGAGGTGTATTTTGCACGACCCCTCGTGTAACTTCATAGGACTCCCCTAGCGGCTTATTTAGACTCTGAACATACGTGGTGTACATAACGCCACTAAAACACGCTATTATACAAAATATGAAGGTTTTACGCGAAGTACGATACAAACAAAATAAAACATAACAAACGAAACAACAAGCAGCCAACAAATGCGATGCGGAAAAGGTAATTGCAATCCCAATTATAAACGAGATTGCAACATAGCCCCATTGCCCATTCAACTCATACTCACTCCTTATAGCATCATTTTCGCTTTAGTGAATACACGCTGTAATTCTTCCATTGATAAATTATCTTTTTCTAAAGCTGCGAATAATTCCTTTAGCTGTAAATGACGCTCTTGTTCCTCTAGCGATGTAATATCGTATTCTAGCGGAACGTGCTTTACTGTTACACTCGCTTGTTCAAATAACTCTACGGCATACGGATGATTTTTATAGTCCTGTGCATAATAAACCGCTGTAACACCACTTTGAATAATCGCCTTACAGCACTGCAAACAAGGAAAATGTGTGACATAAATTTCCGCTTCCTCTGTTTTTGCACCAAATTTCGCACATTGCAATAAAGCATTCATTTCAGCATGAATTGTACGAACGCAATGATTATCAATGACATAGCAACCATCGTCTATACAATGCACACCACCTTTAATTGAACCGTTATATCCACCAGCAATAATTCGTTTATCACGAACGATTGTCGCTCCTACCGCAAGCCTTGTACATGTACTACGTAAAGATAGTAGATGGCTTTGCGTCATAAAATATTGATCCCATGAAATTCGTTCCATATTTTTCACCTTCTTTTTTGTCTACTTGTAGTGTAGCGAAAAAAGAAAAACTTCGTCAATCTTTTATGGAATAATAATTTGATCTTTTATTTTCTCTAAAGACTTCGCACCAATCCCATCAATTTCTAATAAATCTTCTATTTTCTGAAACAGACCATGTTCTTCTCGATATTTCAAAATACTTTCCGCTTTCCGAGAACCAATGCCTGTTATTTTTTCAAGTTGCTCTTTAGAAGCTGTATTTATTTGCACTTTACCCTCGCTTTTTGAAAAAGTAGCCCCTTCTTGCACTGGCTCATTCTTGTTAGGAACATAAAGAAGCATTTGGTCTTGGACCATTTGCGCCAAATTCACTTTTTTCACATCTGCATCCGGCAACAAACCACCAGCTTTTTCAACCGCCTCCTTCACCCGGTCCCCTTCCTTCATTTCATACACACCCTCTTTAAAAACCGCCCCTTTCACATCAATTATAATTATTTTTTTCTGCTCCTTTGCATCCAATACTTTCGGTTTACTTTTTTTCTCCACATCTTTCACTTGAACTTCCGTTGTAACGAGCGATCGCTCTGTTTGCTGATTCGTTTTCCAGAAAAAAAGAAAAATCAAAGTGCCAATAATAACCACTAATCCCAACCATTTTTTCGGAAAATCCCACATCATTTTACACCTCTAATCATAAATTTATAACATCATTCATATTGTTTAGGAGAAAGCTGTTACGAAGGAGGGATGAAACATTGAACATAGGAATTATAGGGACAGGGAACATGGGGAGTATACTAATCGATGCATTTTTAGAAACCCGTGCTGTCAAACCTTCGTGCCTTACTATTATTAATCGGACGCCTGCCAAAGCATATCATATAAAAGAAAAATACCCTTCTGTTCATATAGCCAAAACAATCCAAGAGGTAATCGAACAATCCCAGCTTATTTTCATTTGCGTAAAACCGATAGATATATACCCTATTCTACAAAAATACGCTGACCATTTTTCAGACGAAGATTGCTTAGTTTCTATCACAAGCCCCATATCTCCATCACAATTAGAAACACTTATACCTTGCCACGTCGCTCGTATCATTCCAAGCATCACAAACCGCGCCTTATCCGGCGCATCACTATTTACATTTGGAAATAGCTGCTCTCTAGAATGGCAACAAAAACTACTTCGTCTATTCAAAAACATTTCTACTCCCCTTGTTATAGAAGAAGATATAACGCGCGTTTCATCTGATATAGCAAGCTGCGGCCCTGCTTTTTTTAGTTATTTATTACAATGCTTCATTAACGCTGCTGTAGATAAAACAAATATTACACATGAAGAAGCCACTACTTTAGTAAGTGAAATGGTCATTGGAATGGGGAAATTACTTGAAAAAGAAATTTTCACATTACCTACTTTACAAGAAAAGGTATGCGTTAAAGGCGGTGTTACAGGAGAAGGTATTCGTATTTTAGAAGAGCACGTTGGGGATATGTTTCATAAATTAATCGAACGGACACATGAGAAATTTGATGAAGATTTAAAATGCGTTGAGCAGCAATTCAATAAACACACATAATAAATACGCCATCGTAATCCCAAACCCTTTTTATTAATACTTATCTTTTTCATACTACATTTTCACTAAAACTAGCATTTTTACACTTTACACATATCATCTTTTTATTTTTCTAGAACTAAAACTACATCTTTTCTATAAAACAAAAGCAACCTTATCGGTTGCTTTTCTTTTATCCATTCTTCTTCGCCATAAAAAAGATGCGCTCTGTTTGTTCTGTCACTTCAATTCGTTCAAAGTCACCTGTGACGCGAAGCACTGTAAACCCAGCTTCTTCAAGCCATTTTGTTAACACTTCAACTGAATACGCACGTTGCACGTGACATTCGTCAAAACGATGATACACATCTTCTTCTGAATCTTGTACAAAGAATGTCAAATCATGTTCCACACTATCTGATTCTTCTCCAGGGAAGCAGTTCCAAATAAGTGATATTTCTTCGCCGTTCACTGTATATGTTTCATTTTGAAATACGTGATGTATTTTATATAAAGAGTGTACATCGAATAAAAACAAGCCATCCTGACGTAAATGGTGGAAAACTCTTCTAAATGTTTCTTGCACTCCATCTTCTTGCAATACATAATTTAATGAGTCACAAAAGATTGTCACACAATCAAATTCACCAGGAACATCGAGTTCTCTCATGTCTTGTTGGTAAAAAGGAATAAAATAGCCTTCTCCCCCCAATTTTTGCTGCGCGACAGTTAACATTTCTTCCGAAAGATCTACACCAATTAAGTCATAACCTTTTCGCACAAGCGGAAGTGTTACGTTACCAGTTCCACATGCTACGTCAAGGATTCTTGCCTCTTTCATAGATGCCTGTTGTAAACTTTCCTCTGTGAATTCCACCCATTTATCATAAGGGACATCATTCATCAGTTCGTCATACAGCAAAGCAAATTGTTCGTATTTCATTGATCTAGCTCATCTGCAATATCTTCACGCGGCACATCGCCCCATAGACGCTCTAAATTATAGTGATTACGCTCATCTTTATGGAATACATGAGCAACCACATCACCAAGGTCTACTAAAACCCAACGCGCTTCATCAAAGCCTTCCATACGTTGTACGTTAATTTCGAACTCATGTGCCTTCGCTTTAATTTCACGTGCAATTGCTTGTACTTGCTTGTCTGAATTTCCGTGACAAATAATAAAATAGTCTGCAATCGGTGAAATACCTTGCATATTTAGTACAACCATATCTTCTGCTCTTTTATCATCAGCTGCTTTTGCCGCTAATACTAATAACTCTTTATCTTTCATTTATTAATTTCCTCCTTGATAACTTCATTGTATGTTTGGAATGTTAATGGATAAATCGTTTGATCTTTTTCCATTAAAAATTGAATTGTTCGCTTTAAAGCAAACAGTAAAGCTTGATTTATATCTTTATATGCGAGTTTCCTCGCTTCTTCCACACCAGGAAACTTACGTCCTGGTTCAATGTAATCTGCTACATAAATAACTTTATCTAACATTGTCATTTTTTCATGACCACTTGTATGATATGTAATAGCTTGTAGAATTTCAGGATCAGTAATGCCTACTTCTTTTTCTACTAAGTATGCCCCAACAGGTGCATGCCATAACTCTTTGTTATAGTGCAGTAGATCCTTTGGCAAAGCTTCTCCCTTAATAATCTCTTCCATTTCTGGAATCGCTCTACATTTTGCATAATCGTGAAATATAGCAGCCGTCTCTGCCTTTTTCTCATCTACACCATATAATCGGGCAAGTTCAATCGCTGTTTCCATTACACCAACCGTGTGTATATAACGTTTTTCATGCATTTGTTGTTTGACAATACTAAGTGCTTCCTCACGATTCATACAACCCATTCCTCTCGATATATACCTGTACTTTTTCGGGGAGTAAATATTTGCACGTTTTCTTCGTCATATATCTCTCACGTAACAGAGAAGAAGAAACTGCAAACTCCGGAATTTCCACTTTTACGATATCATAAGGCGTATGTAATGTATAACCTGGTCTTGCAACTCCAACGAAAGTCACAAGCTTAAGTAACTTTTCAATGTTATACCACTTCGGCAAATACTCAACCATGTCTCCGCCAATAATAAAGTGAAACTGCACATCCGGATACTTCTCCGTTAATTGTACCATAGTATCGTACGTATAAGATGGGCCTTCTCTGTCTAGCTCTTCTAAACAAATTGAAAAGTATGCTTCTTCCTCAATCGCTATTTGCAGCATATTTAATCGACTTTTCACACTCGTAATGTTACGTCCTTGCTTGTGCGGTGGAACTTGATTCGGCAAAAACCATACCTCTTCCAACCCTAAAGCATGATACACTTCATTTGCAATTAACAAATGCCCATTATGAGGTGGATCAAACGTGCCACCAATAATGCCAATTTTTCTCAAAAGAAACGCTCCTTCCTTTTACATACAGCAACTCTCCCCATACAAATTCGAAGAGAGCCCACTGTTAATAAAAGTTCAATTGGTTTCGCTTTCTACATATCAAGCGTCCATTACGAAATAACTCACGTATATCTTTTATCGAGGAAGCTTAATCTGCTTATTTTCTCTTGATTCTTTGTATAAAACAATTGTGCTTCCGATTACTTGAACGATTTCAGCTCGTGCACCTTGTGCAAGCTCTTCTGCAACTTCACTACGATCAAATTCACAGTTTTGTAATACGCTCACTTTAAATAGTTCACGAACTTCTAATGCTTCTCCAATTTGTTTCACCATATTTTCATTCACGCCACCTTTTCCAACTTGAAAAATCGGTGTTAAATGATGTGCCTTTGCACGTAAAAATCTTTTTTGTTTTCCTGTTAACATATAATTAGCCTCCAAGCTCTCTCATTACTAATTGTTTCATTCTATCAATATTCGGCACACACCCTGTCCACATTTCAAACGCAAGCGCACCTTGATAAACGAACATATCGATTCCATTTTGAATTATTGCACCTTGTTCTTTCGCATCGCCTAAAATTTTCGTCTCAAATGGATTATAAATAATATCAGAAACAATCGTTCCTTGTTTCAATGAACGAATTTCCAGCGGCGTATACTCAACATGTGGATGCATACCTATCGTTGTTGTTTGGATGATAATATCATATTCCCCTTGATTTTCTGCTGCACATTCTAACGATAGAGCATGCGAATTAACATTTGCCATGCACCCAGAGATAAGGTTTTTCGCCTTATCTCTCGTACGATTAGCAATATCAATTTCTTTCACACCTACATCGGCAAGCGAGAAGTAAATAGCTCGGCTAGCACCACCTGCACCGATTAATAAAATACGTTTCTCTTGAAGTGGATCTTCACTAATTGACTGCAGGGCACGAACAAAACCAATTCCATCTGTATTATACCCAATCAATTTTCCATCTCGATGAACTACTGTATTTACCGCACCGATTTGCCTTGCTAACGGGGCAATCTCATCCAAGTACTCCATAATTGCAACTTTGTGCGGAGTCGTTACATTAAATCCTGAAATACCTAATGCTTTCAAACCTTTTACTGCTTCCCCTAGCGCTTCTTCTTCTACAAGAAACGCATGGTAATGGGCATCCATATTCAAGTGTTCAAATGCATCGTTATGCATAACGGGTGATAATGAATGTCCAATTGGATTTCCGATTACACCATATAATTGTTTCATAAATCCCTCTCCATATTAAATTAAAGATTTACGTAATGAAACACTTACTCCTTTTGGTACATGAGCAACAATTTTCGCTCCTGATTCATTTACAGTAACCCAGCCCAATCCAGAGAATACAACATCCGTTTTCGGCTCACGAATATTAAATTCATATTTCACAAACTTAGGCATATTTTCTAATTCTTCTGGTGTCGGTGGATTCAATAATTCTCCAGCGTGTTTTTCGTACAATTCATCAGCCTTTTCAAGCTTTGTACGATGGATTGTTAAACGGTTTGAGAAATGACAAGTGAATGCACGACGGCCCCCACTTACATAATCAAATCGTGCTAATCCACCAAAGAATAATGTTTGTTCTTCATTTAATTGG
This sequence comes from Bacillus sp. FSL E2-0195, assembly GCF_038003645.1. Taxonomy (NCBI): domain Bacteria; kingdom Bacillati; phylum Bacillota; class Bacilli; order Caryophanales; family Bacillaceae; genus Bacillus; species Bacillus sp. FSL E2-0195. The sequence continues at coordinate 4,210,109 of NZ_JBBOPN010000001.1, forward strand.
AATACCATTGGCTTAACTTCTGTAGTCGGTGTAATAAGCTTTAAGCTTTGTTTCCCAACATAATGCGCCATTTGATGATGATTAATAATACCTGGTGTATCGTATAAAGATGACGTTTCGTCTAATGGGATATCAATTAAATCAAGCGTTGTTCCTGGGAAATGTGATGTTGTAATTACATTCTCAGTCTCATCACTAAACTCTTTAATCATACGATTAATAAATGTTGATTTACCAACATTCGTACATCCAACAACATAAACATCTTTACCCTCGCGGTAATGCTCAATTGCATCAGCAAGTTCAGCGATTCCTTGTCCTTTAGCTGCACTAATTAAAAAGACATCTTCTGGTTTTAAACCAAGTTGCTTTGCACTATAGCGCATCCAATGTTTTACTTTATCATGCTTAACTGACTTTGGAATTAAGTCAGCCTTATTCCCTACAAGTAATACTTTATTGTTCCCTACAAAACGATGTAAGCCCGGTAACCAGCTACCATTGAAATCGAAAATATCTACGATTTTAACCACTAGTGCGTCTGATTGTCCAATTCCGTTCAAAATACGAAGGAAATCATCATCTGTTAAAGATACATCTTGAATTTCGTTATAATGTTTCAAACGAAAACAACGTTGGCAAATTACTTGTTCTTTTTCTAAAGATGATACAGGAGCGTATCCTACTTCATTTTTATTTTCTGTTTGAATTTCTACACCGCAACCAATACATTTAATTGTTTCAGTCAAACTTTATTCCTCCCAGTTAATTAAGCCTTTTTTCTTCATGTTTCTCATAATTCTTCGTTCAATTTTCCGATTAAATCGTGTCACCAATCCGTCCGTTTGCGCTACCGGTACAACTAAAATTGTATGAAGTCCCACACGATTTCCGCCGAGCACATCCGTTAGTAACTGATCTCCAATTACTACAACTTCATCTGGCTGCAGGTGCATCTCATGTATCGCACGCTTAAATGCGCGAACAAACGGTTTGCGCGCACTATGAATAAACGGAATACCTAATGGGTCAGCGAAGTCTTTAACGCGTTGCTCGTTGTTATTTGAAACGACCGTTACTTGAATATCATTTTCTTTCATTTTCAAAAACCACTCTTCAAGCTGTGGCGTTGCGTTTGGACGATCCCATTCAATTAAAGTGTTATCTAAATCCGTAATAACTCCTTTAATTCCACGTTTTTTCAAATCTTCTGGTTGAATATGATATATATTTTTCACATATTCATTTGGTAAAAATAACTTCAATTTCTTTCACCTCTTTGAGGATTTTTCATAAAATTTTTCGACAACATTTTTCGATAGATAACCTGTGGATAAACTTGTACACACTTTCCACGTTAATTTTTCAGTCAATTTGGAATTTACTAACAATCTATCCACATTTTATCCACTGAGTTATGTGGATAACCTCTTGTTTGTGACTGTCATATTTTTTTGGTACATTAAATGCAACAACGAATCAATCCTTATATTATTAGGAGGTGACTCACCTTGAAAACAAAACATATGGAACAGTTATCTACTGATTTACTCACTGAGTCTTATTATAAAGCAAAAGAACTAAAATTAAATCCCGACTTCATTTTACTTATAAAACAAGAAATTATTAGACGCTCGTTAGAGGACAAGCTCGTCAAATCTTCTTGAGTACATATAGATTGCTGATTGACCTGTAAAAAGAGCCATCCTGCGATGGCTCTCGAATAAACAAGTACTCCCATCTAGGGGATTTCTTCATTAAGCATCTTTGTCCACATTTCTTAATTAGAGCTTCATAAGTATATTATAAAACCTTTTCTTTACTTATGAGATACTCGGGTTGCAATTTTTTCACCAAGACGCAGCTCTTGCCCACTTGTCAATTCCTGCACTGCTTTAATCATATCTTTTTCAAATAATAAAACAACTGTTGAGCCAAATGTAAAGTATGCCATCTCTTCACCTTTTTGAACAGTACTTCTTTCATGAAGGAGCTCGATACTATTAACAAACATAGCACCTACTTTTACAAGTGCCATATGTTCGCCGTCACTATTTACTTCTGTAACAGAGCGATAATTTTTTGACAATGGTTCTTTCCCATACTCCATACCCGCTGCATTTACCGGATATGATTTTCTACCGAGTACAAATCTTTCAGTCACAGAGCCAGAAAGCGGGCTATGAATGCGATGATAATGACTTGGACTCAAATAAATCACCATATATGTACCGCCTGCATATCGCTTTGCACGCTCTTCATTACCTAGCATATCCACAATTGAATAACGCTTTCCTTTTATATCGAATGTTTTTGTATCCTCAATAGGACCTTGATCAGCAAAAACACCATCAACAGGACTAACGATACTCGATGCATCAGTATCAATACTACGCTTTCCTTCTTTTAGCCTACGTGTAAATAAATCATGCAATGTTCCATATTCCTTCAAACCCTTTTCCATCTCATCTTGATTAATTTGAAAAACTTTCACATACGATGGAATAATGATAGAGCTCAAACGAGATTGTGCAAATTTACGTAATATATAAGAAGTAAAACGACCATTTGTAAGTTCGATCATAAGTCGATATAATGTCCGTCGCAAATTACGAAACCTCCTAATCAGCCTATAACTTTAGTTTCCCCTTCTTTTCTCTCTATATCATATGTAAAATTGGTTCTTATTCCCACATATAGAATGGAGCCGTCTCGTTATACACGAAGAAAAACTAAGTATAATTTTTATTCTTAAATTGTTTAGCACCTTCTAATATTACAGATAGAACCCGCCATTTTCAACAGTGAACATGTATTTCTTCTTAGAACAGCTCGTTTTCTTTCCGTTTTCCCGAAAGAAAAGCAGCCACTTTTAAAGTGTAGCTGCTTACAATACACATTATTCTTTTGCTTTTTTCTCTTTCTCAGCCCGCACAAATTCATGGAACATTTTCATTAAAGCACGCTTTTCAATTCGCGATACGTAGCTTCTTGAAATACCGAGTGCCTTCGCAATCTCCCTCTGTGTTTTCTCTTTATCAAGCCCAAGTCCAAAACGCTTCACAATTACTTCTTTCTCTCGTTCGTCCAAAATATCGATATACTCTTTAATTTTTTCTAACTCCATACTAAGCTGAATCATATCAATTACATCTTCAGATTCTGATTTTAATATATCAATAAGTGATATTTCATTACCCTCTTTATCTTGCCCAATCGGATCATGAAGTGAAACGTCTTTTTTCGTTTTCTTTAGCACACGTAAATGCATCAAAATTTCATTTTCGATACAGCGTGCTGCATATGTTGCAAGCTTAGTTCCTTTCCCTGCTGAATAGCTTTCAATCGCTTTAATAAGCCCAATGGTACCAATTGAAATTAAATCTTCTGCATCTTCACCAGTGTTTTCGAATTTCTTAACAATATGAGCTACAAGCCGTAAATTATGTTCAATTAAAAGATTTCTCGCTTGAGCATCACCTTGCTCCATTAACTCTAAGTACTTTCTCTCATCATCTGATGATAACGGCTGCGGGAACGCATTGTTCTTCACATAAGAAACAAATACAAACACTTCTCGAACCATATATCCAATTGCGGCGAATAGACTCAAACCTTTCACCTCCGCCAAAATAGTGGTCTTTACTATGTGTATGTGGGCATGAGGTTGTTTGTGTCTGTACGATGTAAATATGGAACTCTTAACTTAATGGCATTCTTAAATCACTCAACGCTAATCATTAAATTTTTCTATAAACATAGTAAAAGCCAATCGAAATGTATCGATTGGCTTTTACTAATATTCACTCCAAATTTTCTCTCCAGTCTGCGCATCTATGTAACGAATTTTCCGACTACAATCGACGGATTCTTTATGATTTTCACTCCTCGTTTGTTTATACAGCAGTTTATATTTCATTTCCTCTGCATCATGATCTATACACCATTCTAATTTTACTCGAATGACCTCTTTATATATTTCTAACGCTTTTTCTTTTGTTACTTTTGGTGCTGTTTCATGTGCAAGTAACTCTTCTATTATATTGCTAGGTTTTCCCGAGTAGTGCATCACAGCACCATTTTCTGTATTAATGTTGACCATGAATTCCCTATACTCTACCGGAATTTCATTCACATATACTGAAAAGACAAATCTTTCAATCCCTTCATCTTCGTCACGTTCATCCCAAAGGCGAAGATATTGTGTAACATCTGGAATAACATGTTCTAAAAATTGAAGTGCTTTTTGTAAACATTCCTCTCTAGACAGTATTTGTTTTACTTCTTTATCGTCTGCCAGTTTTATAAAACCAATTAATTCATTGGTTGATTTATCAATCGTAATGCCAACTAAATTATTATATTTTAACATCGGTAAATGCTTTTTAAAGAATTCATTCATTAAATATGGATTCTTTTCTTCTTTCTGTTTTTGTAATTCCTCTTTCGAAACAAATTTCATCCTTATTCCATCTTCATTTTCTGTCTCAGCCACTTTTGTAAAACTTTCTTTATCCCAGTCAAATAAATCGAATATATCATCTTGTTGACTACCTTTTTTCGGTTTTTCAACAGCTACAGTTGGAGGCAATTTATAATGATCTGGGTCAAACAAATCTTTACCTGTACTTGCATCAATAAACGCATGACTAGGTTCTGGTTCATATACAAGATGATAGCCTTTTACTTCCTCACCATTTTCATATTTACATGAAGAATGTGTTAAATCCACAAATACAAGTCTCATATCTTGTCTAGCTCTCAAAGTTTCTAAAACGACGTTCTCCTCAACAATTTCAATTGGCCATAACGGTTTTTTCTCTATAGCTTTTTGTCCATTGTAATGAAAATGCACAACATTACCTGAAGGATGGATTCGCACAACACATCCTGTATTCGGCAATGGATATCCATTCACTTCCTGCATATAATTTATTTCTTTCCAACCACGCCAGTCATCCTTAACTGACACATATGTATAAAATTCTAATCCTTCTTCCACATGTTTTTTTATAAATACATTTGCAATCTCTCTTGCCTTATTCTCCTCTATCGCTTCTTTATCACTCGAAAAATAATTTTCATCATCTATCCTGAATTCAAATAAATTACCAGTATACCTATTTAATGAAATTTGTATCTGTTTCTCCTCATCCTCTTTATGCCCCCACCATAATAAATGATGAGGATCATCCACTCCTTCTTGATCATCTACAACAAGCCTATATTCATCTGGAATTTCAATAATATGAGCCACTTTCTCTTTTCTTGCTTTATCTTTTGGATTCATCATACCCTCTCCTTTATTACAATTTAAGGTAATTATAACAAACAAAACCAAAAACCATTAGCAAAAAGACAAAAAGCTGAAACAATTAGTTCATACGAATTTCACATGAATCTATTACTATAGGAATTGTACATAGTGAAATTACTAACAATGACGTTTATTCATATATAATTTCATTTGAAAGGGGTTGAAAAGATGAAAACTAAATATCGCTTTATGATCTCATCATTTGCTGCTTGCGCCTACATGATTTGGTGTTTAGTATAATAACAACTTCACTTGTAAATAAGAAAAGGTGTGTATATAAATGGAATATAACCAATCAACAGTTAACTACTGGAAAGCTTTTGTATTACCTTATACATTCGCTTTAGAAGAGTTAAAAACTAAATTTGAAATTATGAACCGGGAAGCTCAATTTTTAGAAGACTACAACCCGTTTGAACATATAAAAACAAGACTTAAACAACCCGAAAGTATCATTAGGAAGCTTGAGCGTAAAAACTTATCACCAACAGTTGAAAATGCTCAAACACAATTACAAGATATTATTGGCATCCGTATTACATGTTGCTTTGTAGAAGATATTTATCATTTAAAAGAAGTTATTGAAAATCGTGGAGATATGGAAATTGTAGAAGTAAAAGATTATATTGCTAATCCAAAAGGAAATGGCTATAAAAGTTTGCATATGATTATTAAATATCCATTGTCCCTAAATTCTGGTACGAAAGATGTCTTTGCAGAAATTCAATTACGTACACTTGCCATGGACTTTTGGGCAAGTTTAGAACATAAGCTTTACTACAAATATGAAGGAAATATACCTGACTATTTGAAAGATGAACTACATGACGCTGCTATGAAAGCTGAAGACCTCGATAATAAGATGGCAACAATCCGTCAAGATATTGATGACATTGAAGCATGTTCAAATCAAATTTTATTACCACTTTAAAAGGTTCTCTCCTATGAGAACCTTTTTATCCCGCTATTTGCGGGCAGTAAGACTCCCACTGATTAAAGTTTCACTTTATTTCTTCTCTATCGTACGAACCTCTTCAATCTTCCACCCTTCTTCTTCTTTTCCAAGTGCGTACTGCATTTTCTTCTGAAGAGTAACCCCTCCATCTACTTCTTTTTCCTCCGTTTCAACAATAACAAGCCCACCTTTAAGAGCTTTCATATTCATATGTTCTAACTCTATTTTCTTATTTCCCTTTTGAAATGCCGCTTCCTTTTGTGTTTTTAAGTCTTCAGCACTAGGCATCTTCTTTGAAAATAACTCCATATGTTCAGCAAGATTTTTTTCATTCGTTGTCCGTACAAATGCCTCAATAACATCTTGAATGGATTTCTCTTCTTCTTTCGTTATATGTACCTTTTCCTCAGTTTTCCCAGCAGATTTTTGTTCTATATTATTCTCTTGAGATTGACATCCAACTAGCAATAATACGAATACTAGAAGGAATCTTAATTTCCCTAAAAAAACGCTCATCTTTCCATCTCCTAAAAAGAAAAGTGAGGCATTTCGCCTCACTTTCATTTATAATTAGCGTCTTCCTTTATTCGGATCGCCACCGCCAACGATGTCAAAGACACGTTTAGCTATATTTGTATTCTCTTGAACGCCAGAGAATAAGTATTTACCTGGTCCGAATGCATATACGTTCACATCTTCACCTGTATGTCCACCCGTTGTCCAACCTGTAACCGAACGCTTATTGAAGATATCTTCAATTGCATTATCAATCTTTGTTACATCTTTTGATGGAGCTATATCATTTACAGCTTTAATTTCTTCTGGTGTTAATTGTAGATCAATATACTTTTTCAATGTTTCTTCTACATTTGCACCTTTTACAATCTCATTTGCCATAAAGTCTGGCGTACGTTTCGCAGCTTTAATCGGATCTACTTTAAAGTTATACTCACCATTCGCACCTAAAGATAATCCGCCAGTAGCATGGTCTGCAGTTGCAACAACTAATGTGTTCTTATCTTTTTTCGCAAACTCAATTGCTGCTTTAAACGCTTTTTCGAAGTCTTCCATTTCACTCATTGCACCGACAATATCATTATCATGTCCAGCCCAATCAATTTGACTACCTTCGACCATTAAGAAGAAACCGTCTTTATTTTTGTTCAAGCGCTCAATCGCTGCATTTGTCATATCTTCTAATGAAGGTGTTTTGTCAGTACGGTCAATCATTTTGTCTAAACCACCTGGTGCAAATAAGCCAAGAACTTGATCGCTTTTATCATTTAATAATTGATTACGATCTGTTACATAACTATAACCAGACTTCTTAAATTCTTCTGTAAGATTGCGGTCTTTTCTAACAAAGTTCTTTACGCCCCCGCCAAGCATAACATCTATTTTATGCTTACCTTTAATTTTTTCATCAAAGTAATCATTTGCAATTGCGTCCATATTTTTACGACTAATATCATGTGCACCGAATGCAGCTGGTGTTGCATGCGTAATTTCAGAAGTTGCAACGAGTCCCGTTGACTTCCCTTTTTCTTTCGCTTGCTCCAATACTGTTTTCACTTCAGCTTTATCATTATCTACTGCAATAGCTGCGTTATATGTTTTTATACCTGCTGACATCGCAGTAGCTGCCGATGCAGAGTCTGTAATATTTTCATGTTCATCTTCTGGATATGTTTTTTGTGTTCCTACAAGATGCTTATCAAATTCTGTAGATTCCATCTCAAATGTTTTTGGATTATCTTTCATATAACGATGAGCTGTCATATATGAAGGCCCCATACCGTCCCCAATTAATACAATGACATTTTTAATTTTTGCATTGTTTCCGTTCTCATCTGCATTAACCTCACTAGAACGCGTAAAATTCCATGTTGCTACCGAAGTAACTGCTAACGACGCCACAACTGCAAATGGCCATGCTTTTTTTACAAACTTTTTCACTGTCTTGTCCCCCTAATTAGGTTATTCATTTCCCACTATCAAATTTAATAGAAGACTGTTAAGAGAAAATGAGTTATATGTAAATTTTTTGTTAACTTATGTAAATTTAAGTTATAATTTGTATAAGTTTGTCTTTTCATATCAAGCATACTCCCCTTTACAAAGATAAATATAAACATGTTGGATTTCTTTTAATACGAACCTATTATTTTACATTTCTTAATATTATTCTTATTTTTTCTAATTTAAATAGAAATATGGTGAACTTTATGAAAACAGTAAAACTAGACGAATCTTCCATTCCAGCCTTACTCTCTCTTTGCGAATCAGTTGGGTGGTTACAGCATGCGAGTTTTATGAAAGAGCAATTCCATATGTACCTTTCCATTGGCACAATTTTTGGCTATGTACATGAGAATAAACTTATTGCAGCGGGCGGGGTCTTTTCGTTTGCCCCTGGATTTTCTTCTATCGGTATGTTAATCGTGCATCCTGATTTTCAAAGAAAAGGAATTGGCCGTATTTTGTTAAACAATAGCTTAAAAGTAACTTATCCATCGCTCCCTATTACACTCATTGCAACAAAAGCTGGTGAATCCTTATATGTATCTTATGGATTTCAATCAATAACAACAATTCATCGTTTCGAAAAACAAGCGGCTCATATAAGTACAAATTCTTTTCCCATAAAACAAATTCAGCAAGCCGATCTTCAATCTCTCATTTTTCTTGATCAAACTGCGACTGGTGCAGATCGTTCTAAGCTTTATTTATCACTACTATCGAGAGCAACTTACTCCTTTAAAATAGAGCGGGATAATCAAATAGATGCTTTTGCTTTATGCATACAAAAAGGAGATGTACTATGTATCACTCCACTTATTTCAAAAAAAGAAAAAGACGCTATTCAGTTATTAGAAATAATTTGCAACTCGTGGAATGGGACAATACGCATTGATGTTCCGCACTCACAATTCATTTTCCGTCAATTTCTTCAAACAGAAAATTTCCAGGAAACGCTCCTTTCACCTCTTATGATAAAGAATGGTAATCAACTTCCTGGAAATCGTAATATACTATTTGCTATGATAGATGCAGCGTTATGTTAGAAAGGGGACACCTAATTGAAGCGATTTAGCTATTTTATGGTAGGTTGTCTTACTCTTACACTATTAGTAGGATGTAGTGCAGCAGAAAAGCCAGTAGAACAAGTAAAACAAGTTAAAAATACAATTACAGCGAAACTAGCTACCGAGGAAAAAATGGTAGAGATAGATGGTCAAACGATTTACTTTAAAAAGATTGGTGATGAAAAACCACCTTTACTTATGATCCATGGATTTGGAGGATCATCCAATGGTTTTCAAAAGGTTTACTCAGATTTAGCAAAAGATCATACGATTATTTCTGTTGATGCTTTAGGATTCGGACGTTCCTCTAAACCGATGGATTTTTATTATTCTTTCCCAACTCATGCAAATTTGTATTATAAGTTAATGAAAAAATTAGGGTATAACTCATTCGCAATACTGGGACATTCTATGGGCGGAGAAATTTCTCTTAATTTAACATATTTATACCCCGAAGCGGTTACCCACCTTATTTTAACTGATGCTACAGGCGGCCCTCATACGTTCGTTAATAAACAAGGTTCACCAAAACCAAAGTTATCGACTGATTTAAGTGCCGTTTCTTCTATTGCAGATTATGATGAGAGCAAAGTTAAATTCAAGCGTAATGATGAAGAGCATTATAATAAAATGAAATTATGGCCTAGGCGTCTTCAAATCAATGCAACTGAAATCAAGCAACCAACTTTAATTATATGGGGAAGAAATGATAGTAGCGTTTCTTGGAAAGAAGGAGAAACTTATCATCAATTCTTAAAAAATAGCACTTTCCATATTATTGAAAAAGGTTATCATGCTCCATTTCGTCAAGAGCCACAAGAGTTTGTAGGGTATGTAAAAGATTTCTTCGAGAAAAATCCTATAAGTGCTGAAAAATAAACGGGTATCTCCTTTTGAGATACCCGTTTTCATATATTAAGCAGCTTGCTTTTGGCGTTTTTGAATTTTTGATCCTAGTACTTTTGGAATAACTAAGCCATCAATTCCAAGTTTTCCAGCATTCATACCAGAAACAAGAACGAACATGGATAAAATAACCATTTCAGGGTTCACACCAATTGACCCACTAAACATATAGGAAAAGTTCATTACAAGACCGAAAAAGACCGCTGTTTTTGTTAAACAGCCTACAATTAAACCAATTCCGACTAAAATTTCTCCCCACGTCACAAGTGTATTAAATAAATCAACGTTTGGAATTGCAAAATCTTGTAAAAATGATGCCCACCAAGATTGAACAGCTGGTTGTGCTCCTTTAGATTTTTCAATTGCACCTTGTAAATAACCAGTTGCATCGAAGCCTTTCCCTTGTAGTTTACCGATTCCAGCCATTACCCATGTGTAACCAAGATACACTCGAATTATCGCTAATACAAAAGAAACTGCTTTGTTTTCTCTTAAAAATTGAATAATCATATCTTCCTCCTAAAGTTGTAATTAATTCAGTTACAGATAATATAATAACATTAGTTACTTACTTTTAAAACGTTAATCGTGAATAATTTGTGACATACATAAAAAACATTACATACTAACGTTTATATAGTAACTTTTATTACCTGTAAAAACTTGAACATATCATACCACATGTGATAATCATTTTCATTGAAGAAAATGTAAAAAAACTGTGAGTTAAATGTGAAACGCATTCATTCGAATATAGAATAAATCCGTTTCATATTGTTTATATACTCCAAATGTACATGTCTCCTCATCGGTTAATCTCGCTTCTCGAACAACTTATTCTAACGTTTTGTCATGGTTAATAAACCCGTAAAATAGGCGTATTGTAAACATAAGTGCTACATTTCCATCTACATAATCTATCAATCCAACATATGATTTTACACCACTATATAAAAAGGATTCTACTAGTTTCACCCCCAAAAACTTATACCAATCATTTACAATATGTGTAATATGCAATTTTGCATATCACTTAATTTCCGCTACGCTAAAGTATACTCTCGGCTCATTTAAGTCGTACACATCTTCTCCTAACTCTTCCATTACAAATTTCCTCTCCTATAAGTCCATTTCATATATACCCGTTTCTTTCAAAAAATCAGCTCTAGTTAAAGCGACTTTCTGTAAATATTGCCTATACGCTGTAATTGTTCCATCGTGTGCAACGATACAAATTTTTTCTGCTTTTAACTGATAGCACCAGTGCAGAAATTCATCTACTATTTGCTGAAATTCCATCTCCAAGATGATATTGACTCCCTCATTCCATAACAATTCATTTCTACTTTCTTCTAATGAAAAATGTGGAAATAAGTTTTGTATTATCTTTCGATCTAACAATTGATCGCACGGTAATGTTTTGGCGGATTCCCGATAAGGAAAAATTCGCGGGGATATATATGGGTGAACAATTTTTTGACAAGCAACTTCCGCACTCCATATTGTCGCAGTTTGTAAAGTTCGAAGTGTAGGACTAGCGATTAATATATCCTTTTCTTGTAATGGTACATCGCACTGAAGCAATTCAGCCTGCTTCTTTCCCACGCCCGTCAATGGCGGATTCACTGCTTGTAAACTTAATGGTAAATCTTTCGTATGTTCACCTTCACCATGCCGAACAAAAATAAGTTTCATTCTCCTCTTCCTCTCACTAGAAAATGTTCTCACATATTTCTTCCCTATTTTTTTCTTTACTCCTGCTATTTTAAAAAGTAGAATGTAAAAAGTGTTTGACATCAACATTTGGAAAATATTACAATTATATATGTAAAATATTTTTTACAAGAAGAGGAGGATTACAAATATGAAATGGATTATCGTCTTTATGGGAATGATCATATGGGGATACATAAATGGCTTTTTTAATAGTGATAAAACTGCTAATCCTTGGATTACAGATGATGAGCGTGAAACAAAAATTAAACAAAAAGCAATTATCGCAAGCTGGTCCGGTGTTTTCATATTTTGTATCATTAACCTCTTAAACAAATGGTTAGGTTTAGGAACGAGCGATACATCACCTTACTTACCATCTTCTGTCGCAACTATTTTAAAAGAAAATGTAGAGTTACAAGTTTTACTTATGTTATTCATTACGTATGGACTATTTTACTTATACTACCGAAGAAAACTAAGCGCTTAACTTTTATCTCATGATTATCCTCCTAAATGGTTATAGTAACTAGGACGCAATGAAAAAAGGAGAGATATAAAAATGAGTAACTCAAATGACTTTTTAGATACATTACATGAAAAACAAGCAAAAGATGAACAAAATAGAAAGCGCCAAGGGAACGGAAACCCTGCGAAAAAAAAGCCAAATAAAACACATAAATAACATTGAAAAACCTACCTGGAAATTATATTTCAGGCAGGTTTTTTTACTCGTCTTTAACCGAAACGACATCTTCCCAATTCCATTTCTCATAATACCACTCTGGTACATCTATATTTTCAATCCATTTCTTTTCATGTTTTCCATCGTTATGAGCAAGCCATACATCAGCTTTCTTACGATTTGAACGGAGCCACATTAATTGGTTGCTTTTCTTACTAAAAATAGGGTTATAATCGCCTTGGCTATTGGATGGCTTTGTAATTTGATGTTGTTCATCTGTTGTACTATTTATTTCATATAAAGATGGTAGTGGCCTTTTTTCTAGAGGGACCGATAGCTCTGCTTCCTTTGCCCTTGAAACGATAATTACATTCTCGTTCTTCCATGTGAAATCCCAATCAACATAGCCTTTTGGAGTAAATGTATTTTGCTGGAGAGCCGGCAATTCTTTTATTTTTAAATGCTTATTCTCTAAAGCAACTCTCCCGCTTCCTTCAATATAGGCTAATATATTTTTTGATGGCGCCCATTTGAACCATTGTGTGTTTAATAACATTTGATCTACTGTTTCAAAACGACTGCCGTCTGATCGAATTAAGCAAAGGGTATTACTATCAGCTGACAAAGAAGCTGTTGGTACTGCCAAAAACGAAATCCATTTTTGATCTGACGACCAATTAAATCCACTTCCAACTAATGCCAAAAAGTCATCATGCTCATTCGGTAGTGCATATAAATGCTTCATCTTATGAGGATTCATATTTGCATCCTTTTGTATTTCATATAACTGAGCACCTGTCCATCCTGTTGGAAGCAAGTACGCTTCTGATGATACAAGAAACTTCTTACCATCAGGATACCATGCATAGTCACCTACACCATTAGCTACGTTTTCAAAATCTGCTTTCTTTTTTTCAACATCAAATGTATTTAATGTGCGTGCAAATACAAATGCAATTATATTCTCTGTTGGTGACCATTGATAATTCGATGCTTCTGATTGAGATGGTCTAACTTTCTTTCCATCTTTTAGCCGATACAGTTCAAAGTGGTTTCGCTTCTTTCCTTTTGCATATGCAAGCCATTCTCCATTATGTGACCATTTCGGCCCTGTTATGTACTCTCCTTTTGTAATTTGTTTTTCTTTTTCACCGACTTTAATCCATAGATTATGATTACGAATAAAGGCAACTTTCACTCCATTGTTTTCTGCGCTAGTAATAGAACTTGAACAGAAAAAAAGGAACAAAATCACGATTCCACTTACTATAAACCTTTTCATGTAGCACCCCCATTTTCCCCTTTAGCATTCCTCATATTCCGCTTACTATATGCAAATTTTAGCTATTCGACATAATCCCAAAAAATTTCCCAAGAAATTTTCAATTCAAAGAGGATTGGTATGAATTATGTCGAATGGATAGTTTAGCCAACATCCGTACCTATAATTAACGATAAAAATGCAATATTTATTTTCGGAAAATTAGCACTTTTATTAGGGGGAGTTTCAATGAAGAAAACTACATCAACACTATTAAGTATGGCGCTCGTCTTTTCGAGCTTTGGAGCATTAAGCGCCCATGCTGAATCACTGCAAAAAGAGAAGCAATTTAGTCCACATTTAAAAGCAAATATTGAACAATGGGGAGAAAACAAAATCGCGCAAAATGTTGAAACAAAAACATCAAAAGAAATTTCAGTTATTGTAGAATTGCAACATGCTCCACTCGCTTCACAAAGTAACATTCAACATGCTCCGGACCTACAAAATAGCAATGTGCAATCATACCATGCACAACTAAAAAAAGCACAAGAGGATACAACAAAGAAAATAAAAGAAAAAGCACCGAAAGCAACCATAAAAGAAACGTATAGTACGTTATTTTCTGGATTTTCTATTTCTATCCCAGGGGATCAAATTGCCGCTCTAGCTTCTTTACCTGAAGTAAAAGCAATTTATCCGAACTTAACATATAAATTACATGAAACGTCAAAAAGCCTAGCAGATCAAGAAACACCAAACGTAGGAGGCCCTACAGTTGGTGCACCTGAAGCTTGGAATTTAAAAGATCCAACTGGTATACCCCTTGATGGGAAAGGGATGAAAGTCGCTATTATCGATTCAGGTGTCGACTATACCCATCCTGATTTACAAGCAAATTATATCGGTGGCTATGATACAGTCGATGAAGATAATGATCCGATGGATGGAAATGTCCACGGTACCCATGTTGCTGGAATTATTGCGGGTAACGGAAAAATAAAGGGGATTGCTCCGAATGCTTCTATACTCGCTTACCGTGTCATGAATGATGGTGGTACCGGTACGACCGATGATATTATTCAAGGTATTGAGCGAGCTATTCAAGATGGTGCCGATGTTTTAAATCTATCTCTTGGTCAAGATTTGAATGTACCTGATCAACCTGTAACAATGACGTTAGAACGCGCAGCAAAACTTGGTGTTACTGCAGTCGTCTCAAATGGAAATGATGGACCAAAACCTTGGTCTGTTGACGCTCCTGGTAACGCAAGTAGTGTCATCTCTGTTGGTGCATCTACTGTTTCTATTCCATTTCCAACATTCCAAGTAGCTGGTTCCAATAAATCTTACCAAGGATTACCGTTATCAAAATCAGATTTCCAAGTAGGCAACGATGCTCAGCTTGTATATGTTGGCTACGGTAATTCAAGTGATTACGCTAAACAAGATGTGAAAGGTAAGTTCGCCCTTGTTTTACAAGGAACTTCAAGCACGTTAGTAAAAGCAGAACAAGCGAAACAAGCTGGCGCTCTTGGCGTGCTACTAATTTCTAACGAAAAAGAAATTAATCTTATGCCCGAATATTTTGTACGTGAAGATGTAGCTCTTCCAGTTATGCAACTATCAAATACAAATGGCGAAGAGTTAAAAACTTTAATTACAAAACGAAAGAAAAATATAAAAATTGGACAACCAAAGCAAACAGAACTTATTGGTAACTTTAGTTCAAGAGGACCATCACAAGGTAGTTGGCTAATAAAGCCTGATATTGTTGCACCTGGAGTACAAATTACTAGTACAGTGCCGAGAGGTGGCTATGAATCTCACAACGGAACAAGTATGGCTGCGCCACAAGTGGCGGGAGCCGTTGCCCTGCTGCGTCAAATGCATCCTGATTGGACGACAGAACAATTGAAAGCAGCTCTTGCCAACACTGCAAAAACATTAAAGGATGTCAATGAAAATACATATCCTGTCATGGCACAAGGATCTGGTTTAATTAACATTCCAAAAGCAGCCCAAACAGATGCATTAGTGAAACCTAACAATGTAAGTTTCGGTCTTATTAAACCTAATAGCGGCAAAGTGAAGTTAACACAAAATATTACATTACAAAATCTTTCTAACAAAAAGAAAAACTTTTCAACTCGCATTGAATTACTAGATACAAAAACAAAAGTCCAGACTTCTTTCTCTTCTTCTATTAGTGTGAAACCTAATAGTAACATCGAAAAGCCTTTTACTATTAATGTAGATAGCTCCTTACCACAAGGTGTATATACGGGAAATCTATATGTGAAAGAGCAAGGTAAGACTGAAGAAATGCGTATTCCATTTACGTTTAGCATTGATCCGAAAGAATACAAACGTATTGATGGTCTTGAAATCGTTAATTCTACTTTTAGTCCAAATAATGATGGAATACTAGATGACAACCTGATCAATTACTATTTAGTTACACCAGTGGAGGATGTAACATTTCACGCTAATTTAATTACGAAAGACCGTGTAACATATCAAGGCATGATACATCAAGGTAAAAACGAAACACCTGGTTATAAATCTTTCAAATGGAATGGTACGAAAACCGACGGATCTCCTCTACCTGATGGCTTATACCAAATCGAAGCTGTTGCTTCTAACTCTGGTGGAGAAACGAAACAGACAGGAGCTGTGTTTGTCGATCGTACTGCACCGAAATTATCGTCTGAAGTAGATCAAGAAAACCTCGTAATTAGAGGTAAAGTAGATGATATACTTTTGGATTGGATGGCAGAATCCGGATGGGTTGCTCCAGGACATCCCGTAACGATACAGTATGAAATTAACGGAAATGGAGCATGGGAAAGTGCATACCTAAATCCTTGGGAGAAAAACTATGAAATTTATTTCGATCGTAGTCAATTACAACAAGGAAAGAATACAATTCATATTGTAGCAACCGATGCAGCTGGAAATAAATCTAATTTAAACGTCGATTTAGAAGTGAAATAATAAAATTATTGTTGACAAGCTTTTAAATATAGTTTTATAATACAAAACATAGTTTAGTTGAACGAATTATATATCGGCTTTGAAGGAATACTAGTAGCGACTTATATCCCTGTCTCAGAGAACTGATGGTTGGTGCGAATCAGTACATATACAAGCGTGAATTACAATTCTGGAGCTTCTTTCCCGTAATGCTTTTTATGCATGAAGAGAAAGACGGATCTTTCCGTTATCTTAAAGTAAGTGGTAAACAATTAATTGTTTACAAATAGGGTGGTACCGCGATTTTTATCGTCCCTATCGGATTTTCCGATAGGGGCTTTTTTGCGTCCTTCCCTTTTAAATAACTTCATATATACGCGTTGAAAGAATCGCAGTAGTATCTTGTATCCCTGTTTCAGAGAGCTAATGGTCGGTGGGAATTAGCACATATATAAGTACGAATTACAATTCTGGAGCTTCTTTTTCGTAGTGCTTTTATGCATGAAGGAAAAGACGGGATTTTTCCGTTATCATTAGTTGAGATGTAAGTATATTTTCACTTACAAATAGGGTGGTACCGCGATTTTTTCGCCCCTATCGGATTTTCCGATAGGGGATTTTTCTATTTCTCACGCAAACAGTTGTTAAAGAATTTCGAATGTTATGATAAAATTTTATAAGCGCTTACAATTCTGAAAGGAGGTGGTACAAGCTATACAAAACTGGTATTCATTTTTATAGAGAAAAAGGAGGACGTCTAAATGACAAAGAAAAAAGAAATTCCATCACATTTAAAACCATTCGTATCCACACAGCATTATGATCAATACACACCGGTGAATCACGCTGTTTGGCGTTACATTATGAGACAAAACCATAGCTTCTTAAAAGATGTTGCTCATCCATCCTATGTTAACGGACTACAATCATCTGGTATTAATATAGATGCAATTCCAAAAGTAGAAGAAATGAATGACTGTTTAGCACCAAGCGGCTGGGGTGCCGTAACGATTGACGGACTTATTCCCGGCGTCGCATTCTTCGATTTTCAGGGGCATGGATTACTACCAATCGCAACAGATATTCGTAAAGTAGAAAATATCGAGTATACACCCGCTCCTGATATCGTTCATGAAGCTGCAGGCCACGCACCGATTTTGCTTGATTCTACATATGCAAAATATGTGAAACGCTTTGGACAAATTGGAGCGAAAGCTTTCTCCACAAAAGAAGAACATGATGCTTTTGAAGCCGTTCGTACATTAACGATCGTAAAAGAAAGCCCTACTTCTACACCTGAAGAAGTTACAGTTGCTGAAAATGCTGTAATCGAAAAACAAAACTTAGTTTCTGGTTTATCAGAAGCAGAACAAATTTCACGTTTATTCTGGTGGACAGTGGAATACGGCTTAATAGGCAATATAAATGATCCGAAAATTTACGGTGCTGGTCTCCTTTCCTCTGTCGGTGAAAGTAAGCATTGCTTAACAAACGCTGTAAAGAAAGTCCCATTCTCAATTGAAGCTTGCACCGGGACAACTTATGATGTAACAAAAATGCAACCACAGCTATTTGTTTGTGAATCATTTGAAGAATTGACTGAGGCCCTTGAGCAGTTCTCTACAACGATGGCATTTAAAACAGGTGGAACAGAAGGATTAGAAAAAGCAATCCGCTCCGAAAATCATGCTACAACTGAGCTAAGTAGTGGATTACAAATTACGGGTACATTTACAGAGACAATTAAAAATGATACTGGTGAAGTTATTTACACACGAACAAGCTCACCAACTGCATTAGCAATTCATAATAAACAACTAGCAAATCATTCTACATCTGTGCACAGCGATGGATTCGGGACACCAATCGGATTACTAGATGGAGATATTGCATTAGAAAATTGTACAGAAGAACAATTACAATCATTAGGCATTACAATTGGAAGCAGTGCAGATTTTACTTTTGCAAGTGGCATTCATGTAAAAGGAACAGTAACAGACATTGTAAAAAATGATAAAAAAATTGCTCTTATCTCCTTTATAAATTGTGCAGTTACTCATAAAGATCGCTTATTATTTGATCCTTCATGGGGAGCATTTGATATGGCTGTCGGCTCACAAATCACTTCTGTATTCCCAGGAGCGGCAGATGCGGCTGCATTTTTCCCGATGAATGAAGAAGTACAAGAAACGCCTGATCCACTTGTACTGAATAAGCTTGAACGTATGTATCAAACAGTTCGAGATATACGTAACGATAGTATTTTACACGATACTCATACTGATCAATTAATAGCTATTCAAGAAGTATTAAATAAATTTCATCCGAAAGAATGGTTGCTTCGTCTTGAAATTTTAGAATTGCTTTTAGAACATAACAAAGGACACGAAGCATCAGCAGCATTATTACAACAACTTTCTACTTTCACAACTGAAGAATCTGTAACACGTCTTATTAACAATGGTCTTGCGTTACTGCAGGTAAAGGATGTGAAAAATGATGCTACGATTAACTAATGAAGAAGTACAAGAGGAATTAACAAAGCTGGATAAATGGACAGTGAAAGATGAAAAATGGATTGAAAGAAAATATATGTTTTCCGACTACTTAAAAGGAGTCGAATTTGTCTCTGAAGCCGCCAAACTATCAGAAGAACATAATCACCACCCATTTATCCTTATCCAGTATAAAGCAGTCATTATTACTTTGTCATCATGGAATGCAAAAGGTTTAACGAAACTAGATTTTGACCTTGCAAAGCAATTTGATGAACTATTTTTACAAAATGAAAAAGCTATTATAAGAAAGTGAAAAAAGAGAAGCCTTTTTAGGCTTCTCCTTTCACTTTAAAATGTATACAATGTCCAAACGGATCCTTGGCCTGTAATATTCCATCTTTATACGTAGCAACTACGCCAATATATTTTAAACTTTCACACACTTGCTCTTTTTGTTTTTCATCTGCTAGTACAATTGTGAAATATTTCAAACCAACGGAATTTGGCATTTGTGGTGGTATACCTTCACCCTGCCATGTATTTAAACCGACATGGTGATGATAACCACCTGCTGATACGAACAACGCTCCATTACGAGCTGGAATCGTTACATCAAAACCAAGGCCATCAACATAGAAATGTTTCGCTTCTTCTAAGTCAGCTACATGTAAATGAATGTGCCCCATCACAGTACCAGCCGGGAACCCATTCCATGTACTTCCTTGCTGTAATAATCCTTCGCCGTCTAACGGGTTACTAACAAATGGTAGCTCTCCATTTTCATCATGCCAAACTTCTTTTTGGCGATCATGATAAATTTCAATCCCGTTTCCATCTGGATCAGCTAAATAAAGAGCTTCACTAAAGTAATGGTCAGCCCCACCATGTAATGGGTGTACTCTCTCAACAAAATGACGAAGAATATTTGCTAAGTCTTGTCTGTTTGGTAATAAAATTGCATAGTGATATAAACCAGTTCGACCTCTTTGCTTCGGAAGAGCGTCTTCCTTTTCTTCTATTATGAGAAGTGGCTCATTGTCCTCATTACCAAACGTAACGATTGTACTTTTTTCTTCCAGTACCTTCATACGCAATACTTCTGTATAAAACTCTAGCGATTTCTTTAAATTTGATACATATAAATGAACAACCCCAAGTGTTGTTTCGGGATGAAGTGGAAAGCCCATTTTGTTATACCCCCATTTTAATTAATTCTTCTTTAACATTTTCTCTTTTAAGAAATTATCTACAAAACCATTAGCTTTCGCAACAAATAAGTAAGCACCCATCGCTAATAATGCAAGTTCTAACTCAAATCCAGGATTTTTCCCGTCTCCTAACAAACCAGCTGACCATTTTACTTTCACAATCGCTCCAACCATAACAAGTGCAAATAATAAGCCAATATACCTTACGCCTAAACCTAGAATTAACAATAGACCTCCAACTAATTCAACTGTTGCTACACCGTATGCAAGTCCTCCTGGTAAACCAATGCTTGTAAACCACCCTGCAATATTGTCAATTCCTGATTGGAATTTTGTTAAACCGTGCATAAAGAACGTTACCCCTAACACGATACGAATAATTAAGTTACCAATATGTTGATTCATTTCTTTCTCTCCTTTATAGTTTTGTTATACAAAACTTTTATTTACATTACAAAACATACACTAATTATTTTTATTCGTCAATTCATTTTTCATGAGAAAAAATATTTTTTTTTTGCTATGATACAAATAGTTGTTTACAAAAAGGAGCATGATTTTATGAATATCGGTTCTGCGATTCGTGAAATTCGTCAACGTAGAGGAATTACGATTGCCCAAATTTGTGAAGGAACAGGTCTTTCTAAAGGCTTTATGAGTCAGGTTGAAAACAATAAAACATCACCATCTATCCCAACTTTAGAAATGATCGCTAATTTTTTAAATGTCCCCCTTCCATATTTATTGTTAGAACAAAAAGATCGTTTGAAAATTGTAAAAAAAGAAGAGCGTAAATACAGTGTGTATGGAAAAGATGAACAAAGAATTGAGCATGTTGCGGAGCAAGGTGGTCTCCGCCTATCTCTAGTAGAAATTTCTGCCGGATTCCCGAAAGAAAACTCACCAAATGCTCATGAAGGTGAAGAGTGTCATCTTGTATTACGCGGAAAACTAGAAGTTCAACATGGAGAAGATATTGCGATTGTAGAAGAAGGTGATTCTTTCTCTTGGAATGCATGCGTTCCTCATATTGTTCGCAATATAGGTGAAGAATCTGCATTATTACTTATCTCTAGTCATGCGGAAAATCGAAAACGTGTTTACTAAACGATAAAAAAGAAGCCTGTTTCGTAACAGGCTTCTTTTTTATCCCCTTATAATTCCATAACTCGTCCCAACTAGTACGGTCTTTTCATGTTGATTGCGATAAACTGACTCAATTGAAACTTTTTTATATCCTTCCATTTGCTCAATATTTGTTAAAGTTAATTCACAAGTAACCGTATCCCCTGTAAAAACTGGTCTAATAAACTCACTTACTAATTCCCTCGCTATGTAATGTAACTCTTCGCCTACTTTCGTCCCAATGCTAGCAGTCAATAAACCATGGACCATTAATCTTCCATTCTCATCATATTCCATATGATGTCTACCTTTATCGCCTGTAATATTTGCAAATTCAAAAACTTCTTCCTCGGTAAATCTTCTTTCGTATTTAAATATATCCCCAACTTTTACATTCATTTTTATCCCCCGTTTAATAAACTGAATTTTCTTTTATTTTATCACAAAATGAGTCTCAGTTCAGTTTATATTATTAAAATAGCAATCCTTTTTCTTTATTACCTTATAAGTTATCGATGCCCTTCCTCTTTGGCCACTTGATACCCATAGTACGCACATGTTCCATTTCTTGATAACTCTCTTACTTCAAAATCACAACTTCTATAAAAATCAAAATTGTTAGCGGACGTATGCGCAAACCAATCGCCATGCGGAAGCTTTTGTAAACAAAGAGCTACAAGTTTCTTACCTAACCCTTTCCCCCTATACTCACACTTCACAACTAAATTTACTATGTTAGCAACCATGATTTGATCAGAAATCACTCTAACCATCGCGACCATTTCTTCTTCATCCCAAATTGTGAAAGCCCATGTTGAATTTTCAAATGCAATCGTAAACTTTTCAATTTGCCAAGAAGGGATATTATCATTACTCCAGCCAGCATCTTCAAATAATGTCTTAATCGCATATGCTGGCACTCCATTCGTTCCTTCACGAATAATTAATCCATTATGATAAATATACATGTAATCCCTCCCTTTATTTTTTATATACCATTCTCCAAAAAATGCAATTCACCTTTTTTCATCCAACCCGCTTAATGGAATAAACGAGAACTTCCATCTCATGAAATGAAGTTGTTTTCTCATAACTAAGCCCTGTTTTTCTAGCAACAAATATTGAAGCTGGGTGGTTCGGATTAATAAGTGAAATTAATTTATTCATTTGTAATGCTTGAAAACCATAGTCTCGAAAAGCCGCCGCAGCCTCTTTCGCATACCCTTTCCCCCAATATTTAGGAAGTAGCCAATAGCCAATCTCAATTTCCTCTTTTCCATCTACCTTCTGCTTGACAAGTCCTGCATGACCAATTCTTATCCCTGTTTCCTTTTCAATCATTACAAATAAACCGAGACCATTTTTATAATTTGGAAGTACCCTCTCCTCCAAACTTTTTTTACATTGCATAAATGTTTTTAACGTTCCATTTCCAATATAGCGCATTACCTTCTCATCCCCCCATAAAGAAGCATAAAATGGTAAATCATCCATTGTATATTTGCGAAATTGTAAGCGATCTGTATGGAACACTCTTTTATTCACTCCCATCATTTTGAACCTCATTACATAACAACATATTTCAAACTACGTAAGTGTTGAATAATTCATATCAAGAAAGTTACCAAAAAGAAAGAAAATTCAATCTTATAAAAGTGTATTATATCAAAAAAAAGCAGTAGACAAAAGAGTGTCTACTGCATCCATATCATAACTAGTATAAAGAAAACTACAATTGAGGGGGTGTAGGATTTTCAAATATACTAGATACTTATCCCGTTCTAACGGGCGGTAAACCTTCCAATCCTTTGAGTGGAAAGTTTACCGCACATAAGAACTTTGCGGTCATTAAGAAAGCACTGTTAAGTACTCAAATACACGCTGAGCTTTTTCTCCACCCATTCGTGCATGTTGAAGAAGAGAGATGCCATGTGGGCCAGATGCACGTAATGCTTCTGGTTGTGCTACTAAAATGGCTTGTACGACTTCAAGTTCACCCAGCATAGCTGCTGCAAAAATATCCATCCGAGCTCCCTTTTCCAGTAAATAAAGAGCAATATCTTTACGGCCTACATGGGCCGCTGCTCCTAAGGCACTTTCCCAATCTGAGCCACCCCAATTATAAGAAGCATGAAGTAAGCTCGATGATTCGGCCAAAAGCTCCTGTACTCTTTCTAGATCTCCGTGAGCTGCCATAACAAATTCTCTTACTAACTCAGTGGTAATACGCTCGTCTGTTTGCATCTCTCTTCTCCCTTTTCACAAATTCGTTTCGGTGTAAAAAATGGCTTGTCACTCCCTTGGAATATATCAACTTCAATTCCAAATACACGCTGAAACATTTGATGACATAGTACTTCTTCTGGTACGCCATCATACTGAATCTTCCCTTGTTTTAATACGAGTAAACGATCGCTATATTGAGCCGCTTGATTAATATCATGTAAAACCATTACAATCGTCATACCAAACTCTTCGTTTAATCGTTTAACAAGTTCCATTACTTCTAACTGATGGACGATATCTAAAAAGGTTGTTGGTTCATCTAATAGTAAGACATTTGTGCGTTGTGCAAGCGTCATTGCAATCCAAGCACGTTGCCTTTCTCCTCCTGATAAGGATTGTAAAAGACGATATTCATACCCTTCAAGCTTTGTAACAGACAATGCCCAATCAACAATTTCTTCATCTTCTTTATTTAAGCGACTACTCCATGATTTATGAGGACCTCTTCCGAACTCTATTAGTTCTTTCACTGTTAAATCTAATTGATGATCGTGCATTTGTGGTAACATCGCTAATTGCTTCGCTACATCTGCACTCTTCATCGTATAAATATTTTCCCCATCTAAAATGATGTCTCCTTCGCTTTGTTTAAGTAGCCGTGCTATTAAACGAAGCAAAGTAGATTTCCCCGATCCATTCGGGCCGATTAAACTAACGATTTCTCCAGCTTTAATATGTACATTCATATTTTGCATTTGAAATCTTTCAGAATGTGCGTAAAACACTTTGTTAACGGAAATCACGTTGTTTTCCTCCTCTATGGATTAAATATAAGAAGAACGGACCACCTAAGAAGGACAATAAAATACCAACAGGCAATTCGATTGGATCGAACCAACTTCGAGCTATCGCATCCGCAAAAACAAGTAATATCCCACCGCCAAGGCATGATAATGGCAGTAAATATTTATAGTCATTTCCAACTAATAAACGTAACATATGCGGTACAACAAGACCGACAAATCCAATAAGACCAGAAACACTAACTGCTATTCCAGCTAACATTGTACTTACTACTATTAAATAAAATCGACTTCTTTCCACGTTATACCCTAATAATTTTGCCATTTCATCCCCAAGCATTAATACTCGAATATGTTTAATACCGAAGAAAGCTAATATAATAGCGAATATCGCATAGTAAATAATCATATTTAAATGTGCCCAACTAACACCACCAATACCACCAGCTAACCACGGTAAAACTGATTGTACTTTGTCGCTATGTAATAACATTAGCGCTGAAGTCGCTGCACCAATTAATGCGTTTATTGAAACACCTACTAATACAATTCGTGAAGGTGGCGCCCCCTTTTGCCATGATAGTGCGTAAATGACCATTGCTGTAATAAAAGCTCCTAAAAACGCTCCTAGTGGTAAGAATGCCATATGTTGAGGAAATAAAATCATGATTATAATTGCTACAAGACCTGCTCCTGATGAAACTCCGATAATTCCAGGATCTGCAAGAGGATTTCTCATAACCCCTTGCAATAATGCTCCTGATGCAGCTAAACACGTTCCTACTATAAAACCAACGAGCACTCTCGGTATACGAAGATCCCATACAATTCGATGAACTGTCGAACCTTCATCTTGTATACCTTCTATAATGTCTCGTAAAGAAAAAGATAAGCTCCCTGCAAAAAGGCCATAAAAAAGACCTAGAACAGTTAATACGACTAAAGTAACTGTTATTATCCACCTTTTTCTCGCAAAAGGATGTTCCTTTTCTCTTAATATTTCACTACTCTCCATACTTATCATTTCCTTACATCTTGTATACTTTTATACATAAAGTCCATCGCTTCTGTAACTTTTGTCCCAGGATTTGATCCAAATAAATCTGGTGGTAAAATAACTACACGATTTTGTTTTACTGCATCTAAATTTTTCCATGCTTCATTTTTCATCATTTCGCCTTCAAATGCTTTTTTCACACTATTGGGATCTCCATGTGTAATTAAATAAATCACATCTGGATTTGCTTCAATAATACGTTCTACACTTAGCTGTGCATATTGCGGATACTCTTTCATTTCTGGAAAACTAGCTGCGATATTTTTCCCGCCTGTTTTTTCTAAAATATCCCCTGATAGAGATGTTGGTAATGCTGCTAAATAAGTGCCTGGTGCTCCATAAACTAGCAACGCTTTAACGTCACTCTTTTTCTCATATTTCTTCATTTGATCATTAATTTTTTTGTTAAGCTCTTTTGCTTTATCTTCTTTCTTCATTACTGTTCCATACATTTCAATACCCTTTTGAATATCTTTTACAGAGTTGGCTGAAGAAATGATTACTTTTGTTCCTTGTCCTTCGACCGTTGGAATGTTCTTTTGGAATCCATTGTTAGCAACAAGTACATCCGGTTTTAAACTAGCAATTTGCTCAAAATTCGGTTGATGTGCATTCCCGATTACTTGTGCTTTCTTTAATTCCTCTGGGAGAGTTAATTTTGTATCCGGACGACCTACTATTTTTCCACCTAAAGCATGAATAATATCCATGTCTCCCATACTCAACGTAGCAAAACTTTCAGGAACTTTATTGAATGTTATCTTTCTGTCTGAGAGATCGGTAATTTCGATTTTGTCTGTTCCTTTGTCTGTTTTTGTTGCGGATGCTTTTTCGTTTTCTTTTGCACTGCAACCTATTAATAAGAAAAAAATAGATAAGATCGCTGTGAACAGCGTAATAGATTTGTTCATTCTTTCACCTCTAATTGATAATAATAATCATTAACTACTATTCTACTTTAATTGATAAGGATTATCATTGTCAATATGAAACGCATACATTTTCTACAAAAATGAAAAAACGCTACAAAAAGATTTCTTCTTTTCGTAGCGCCCTATTTAACAATTTTCTTCATATTCGCTCTCCTCTAATTGATCACGCATCGTTCTAACACGCTTAAAGAAGAAAAAAGCAAGAACTAAAAATACAATAATACTCCCCATCATAACAAAAGACTGTACCATACTTTTTATTCCACTTGGAATTAATAAACCGATCATTAAAAATGTACTTATAGCTAAAAGTACTTGTGCAAACCGGGTATAATCTGCTATTTTTTCTTGTAATTCTTTCATCTGCTTATCACTCCCATCCTCACTTTATCACATTCTATCAAGCTTAAAGACAAGTAAATAGAACCAATCTGGGAGATGTTTTCCAAAGTAAAAAAGAGCCGCTTACTCGCGGCTCTTTTTTATCTATTATACGCCTTTATATGCTTCCATATAGATTTCTTTCAGCTCTGAAATGAGCGGTAATTTTGGATTAGCTGTTGTACATTGATCTTCAAAAGCTCTTTCTGCTAATAATCCAACAACCCCTTCAAATTGGTCTTTAGCAACTCCTTGTCCTGCAATACTCATATTTATATTTAAGCTTTTTCCAAGCTCAATAATTGCTTGGACGAGTGATTCCACACCTTCCGCTGTTGAGCTTGCTGGAAGCCCGAGCATTCTCGCAATATGTGCATAGCGTTCATCAGCCACAAAGTGCTCATATTTTGGGAACAATGCGTGTTTTCTTGGCTTAATAGCATTATAGCGAACTACGTGCGGCATAAGAATTGCATTCGCACGTCCATGCGGAATATGGAATTCCGGTCCAATTTTATGTGCTAAACTATGATTAATACCTAGGAAAGCATTTGCAAATGCCATCCCTGCGATTGCGGAAGCATTATGCATTTTTTCTCGTGCTTCTTCATCATTTCCATCTTTATATGCTCTCGGTAAATATTTAAATACGAGATCAATTGCTTTTAATGCTAAACCATCAGTATAGTCATTTGCCAGAACAGACACATACGCTTCAATTGCATGTGTTAATACGTCCATACCAGTATCTGCCGTCACATGAGGTGGTACTGTCATTACAAATTGCGGATCAACAATCGCTACATCTGGTGTTAATTCATAATCCGCAAGCGGGTATTTAATATTATTTTTCTTATCTGTAATAACCGCAAATGGCGTCACTTCTGATCCCGTCCCTGATGTTGTTGGAATGGCAACAAATTGTGCTTTATTTCCCAAGCTTGGATACTTACATGTACGTTTTCTTATATCTAAAAACTTCTGTTTTATTCCATAGAATGTCGTTTCTGGGTGCTCATAGAATAGCCACATCCCTTTTGCTGCATCCATAGCTGAACCGCCACCAAGCGCGATAATTACATCTGGTTTAAAGCTTTTCATCATGTCCGCACCTTTAAATACAGTTTCATCTGATGGATCTGGCTCAACTTCAAAGAAAACTTCAACTTTCACATCATTTGTATGCTTACGTAAATAGTGCGTAACTGTATCTACATAACCGTGCTCAACCATCCCTGGATCCGTTACAATAAATGCGCGGGAAATGTTAGGCATGTTTGCTAAATATGCTGTCGCATGTTTTTCAAAATAAATTTTGGGTGGTAATTTGAACCACTGCATATTCTTTTTTCTATTTGCCAACCTTTTTATATTTAATAAATGAGTCGCCGTTACGTTTTGGGAAACTGAGTTTTTCCCGTAGGAGCCACAACCAAGCGTAAGTGATGGAATAAATCCATTATATATATCACCAATTCCACCTTGTGATGAAGGTGCATTTACAATGAGACGGCAGGCTTTCATACGTAACCCAAATTGTTTTTGTACTTCTTTATTTGTAGAATGGATAACCGCTGAATGCCCTAGGCCACCAAGCTCTAACATTTCTTCGCAATATATAAATCCTTCTTCTAATGAATTTGCTTTTACACAAGCTAACACTGGGCTCAGTTTCTCACGAGATAGTGGATACGCTGCTCCGATGCCTTTAATTTCAGCTACAAGCATTTTTGTATGTTCAGGTACAGTAATTCCTACTAATTCAGCAATATACTGTGCTGATTTCCCAACAATATCACTATTTACTGCACATGTATTTTCATTAATAACAAGCTTTTCTAATTTCTTTCTCTCTTCCTCTGTTACAAAATAACAATTATTTGCAATCATTTCTGCTTTAACATCATTATAGATTTCCTTATCTACAATGATAGCTTGTTCTGACGCACAAATCATACCGTTATCAAATGTTTTCGATAAAATCAAATCATTAACAGCACGTTTTACATGTGCCGATTTCTCTATATAACATGGTACATTACCTGGCCCTACACCTAGCGCCGGTTTACCAGTAGAATAAGCCGATTTCACCATACCAGCCCCTCCAGTTGCTAGAACGAGTGCGACACCATCATGGTTCATTAATTGTTTCGTTGCTTCCACAGAAGGTCTTTCAATCCATTGAATACAATGCTTTGGTGCACCAGCTTTCACTGCTGCATCATATACTGTTTTTGCCGCTGCAACGGAACAGTTTTGTGCAGAAGGATGAAATGCGAAAATAATTGGATTTCTCGTTTTTATCGCGATTAATGCTTTAAACATTGTTGTCGATGTTGGGTTCGTTACTGGCGTTACCCCAGCTACTACACCGACAGGTTCTGCGATTTCTATTATTTCTTCATGAGGATCTTCATGAATAATTCCTACCGTTTTATCTTTCTTTATACTATGCCAAATATATTCAGTGGCAAAAATATTTTTAATGCATTTATCTTCATATACGCCACGGCCCGTTTCTTCAACAGCCAACTTCGCAAGCGGCATATGTTGATCGACACCCGCAAGCGCCATTTCATGAACAATGTTGTCAATTTGCTCTTGTGTAAAACTTTCTAATGCTTGTAAAGCTTTTTGACCGTTATCTACTAACGTATCAATCATCTCTTTTACCTCTTGCATTTCATTTACAACTTTCTCTTTGACTACCATGTAAATTTCCTCCTATTCTGCTATTCTGGACTTTATAAGTCCCTATAGGTCATAAAAAGTCCCGATTAGCGTAAAAAAATAGAGTTACCTTCCTACATGAATCCCATTGATTGTGAAACATTTTACAAGTTTGTTCGTGAATAACATTTCATGAATTCAATATACATGAAATCATTTCATTTGTGTATGTCTAATTTGTGAAATATTTCACAAATCAATATAATAAAATGCACTGCTCTATATTAGCAGTGCATTTTTATTATGCTAGTGCTTGTGCCAAATCTTCAATTAAATCTTCTCCATCTTCAATACCAACAGAGATTCGAATTAATGTATCTGTAATTCCTAATTCTTTACGGCGATCTGCTGGGATTGATGCATGTGTCATTTGTGATGGAATCGAAATTAAACTTTCTACTGCTCCTAAGCTTTCAGCAAGTGTAAAGTACTGTAACTTCTCAAGTATTCTATTTAATGTTTCTTCACTATCTACATCGAATGAGATGATTGCACCAAATCCGTTCGCCTGTTCTTTTGCTAATTCATGATTTTGATGTGATTCAAGACCTGGATAATATACTTTATTTACTTTCGGATGGTTATTTAAAAACTCAGCAATTGCGCGTGAATTTATTTCATGCTCCTCCATACGAATTCCTAATGTTTTTAAACCACGAAGTAGTAAGAAGCTGTCTTGTGGTCCAAGAATACCTCCTGTTGAGTTTTGTACGAAATGAAGGTCTTCTGCTAGTTGCGGGCTATTTACAGCTACTAGGCCTGCAACTACATCACTATGCCCACCTAAATATTTCGTTGCACTATGAAGTACAATGTCTGCTCCTAAAGAAATTGGCGACTGCCAATATGGCGTCATGAATGTGTTATCAATAATTGTTAATAAATCGTTTTCTTTAGCAAGAGCGGATATTTTCTTAATATCAGTAATTTTCAGTAATGGATTCGTTGGTGTTTCCACATAAATCGCTTTCGTATTTGGGCGAATTGCTTCTACAACTTCCTCTAGGTTTGTTGTATCTACAAATGTATGCTCAATGCCGAAACGGTTTAGTACTTTTGTAATAACGCGATACGTACCGCCATAAACATCATCTGTTAAAATGACGTGATCTCCTTTTGAGAATAGCATAATAGTTGCTGTAATAGCTGCCATCCCTGAACCAAATGCAAATCCAGCATGACCATTTTCTAACACTGCAATCATTTCTTCTAAAGCTGAACGAGTTGGATTACCTGTTCGTGAATATTCATATCCTTGATGCTTACCAACTGCTTCTTGTTTGTACGTACTCGTTTGATATATCGGCACGTTTACAGATCCAGTTGAAGGTTCTCCTATGCGAATACCATGAATTAACTTTGTCTTTGCTCTCATTTTTTATTCCCATCCTTTGTATATGTCTTTACTTAAATAGCGCTCACTACTATCAGGAAAAATCGTTACAATATTCGTACCTGGTGCTGCGTTTTCTGCCTCAAGTAAGCTTGCATGAAATGCCGCTCCTGAAGAGCTTCCAACGAGAAGGCCTTCTTTTTGCGCTAACTCTTTCACTCGTAAAAATGCATGTCGATCAGAAATTGTATGAATTTCATCAAAATAAGATGTTTTTAAAAATGGCGGGATGAATTCAAGACCAATCCCTTCTGTTTCATGTGAACCAGCTTTACCACCATTTAAAATAGATCCTTCTGGTTCTACAATAACCGTCTTAATATCAATGTTTTTCTCTTTTAAATAAGACGCAGTTCCCATAAACGTACCGCCAGTTCCTGCCCCTGCAACAAATATGTTAATTTCTCCATTCAATGCATCCCAAAGTTCAGGACCTAATGTTTTGAAATAAGCACGAGGGTTTGCTTCATTCGCAAACTGACTTGGAGAGTATGAATTCGGTATTTCATTTACTAATTCTTTTGCCTTTGCAATTGCGCCGGTCATTCCTTGCTCAGTCGGTGTATGCACGACCTTTGCACCTAGTGCTTTCATTATTTCTTGTTTTTCAATACTAAATTTCTCTGGTACACAAACAATAACGCGTAAATCATGTTCTAACGCTGCAAGTGCCAGTCCAATGCCGGTATTTCCAGCCGTCGGTTCAATAATTGTTCCGCCCTCTGCAACAAGCCCTTTTTCTAGCGCATCTTCAATTAATTCTCTTCCTAAACGATCCTTAACGCTTCCGCCTGGGTTGTAAAATTCAAGCTTTGCAAATAAACGGACTCCTTTCGGAAGTGAAAAACGAGTAATTTCTACGATTGGTGTATGGCCAATCAACTCATGAACTCCACGATATACATTCATCGTGTTCTCCCCCTTATTTGCCAATAAAGAAAAGGCAACTGTATGTATTTTCTTTATATGAGACAGTTGCCTTTTTGTTACATTACTTTAACTCTTCTAGTACTTTTACGATAAAGTTTGTAGAATGAAGAGCTGCTTGATCTAAAAATTGATCAAATGAAACATTTGATTCTTTACCAGCAATATCAGAAAGTGCACGAATAATAACAAACGGAACTTCATATTGGTGGCATACTTGCGCAACAGCTGCTGCTTCCATTTCTACTGCATAAAGATCTTTAAATTTATCACGAATTGCTGCAACACGGTTCGGATCACTCATAAATGAATCACCTGTTGCAATCATACCTTTTACGACTTGAATATTTTCTTCTGCCTGCATACATTTCTCAGCTAATGCAACTAATGCCTCATCAGCTTTAAATCCAGGTGGCATTCCTGGCACTTGACCATATTCGTAGTTAAATGCTGTTACATCTACGTCATGGTGACGAACTTCTGTTGAAATAACTACATCACCAACATTTAGAGAGTGATGGAATCCACCAGCTGAACCAGTATTAATTACTTTTTCAGGCTTATATTTTTCTAATAAAATTGTCGTTGACATCGCTGCATTTACTTTACCAATACCAGACTTTAGCAAGATTACTTCATTTCCTGCCAATAGCCCTTTCGTAAATTCACAACCTGCAACAGTTTCTGTTTCTGCTTGTTCTAGTTTGTCACGTAAAATACGTACTTCTTCTTCCATTGCTCCAATTACAGCAATTCTCAATCTAATCCCTCTTTCTATTGCTTAGTTGCCTCCATTACCCAAACGAAATGATTTAATCTCGTAAACGTTACGTGGAAGCCATTGTTTTCAAAAATAGATTGCATGATCGGAATACGTGTATAGTATTCTGTTTGCAAATCGTTTGCTAACTGATGAAAACCTCTTTGTTTTGCTACTTCGACAGTTTTATCATATGCATCTTGATCTGCAAATATCGTATCAGCAAACACTATTTTACCACCTTTGTTTAGCAATTGACTATACTTCGCAATTGCTACGTCTTTTTCTTCATCTATTAAATGATGAAATGCGTAAGTGCTCACAATAGTATCGATTGAATTTGGGACTTCAAATGAAAGAAAATCACCCTCTGTAATTGAAAATTCTTTTGGTAATTTCTCTTTTGCAATAGTACGCATTTCGCGTGACGGTTCTATACCGTAAACTGTGCGACCAGCAAGTAATAATTTATTTGTTAAATTGCCAGTACCAACACCAAATTCTAATACGTTGCCAAATGACTTGTTAACTACATCCTCTAAAATGTCCTCATAATGGGCGAAAACTTCTTTATATTGTATATCTTCGCCTTGTACAAATGAGTCGTACGTATGAGCCCATTCATCAAATAAACCATTAAATTCTGTTCCCATAAAAATTCCCCTTTTTCTTATCGGTTTTATCAGTATGATATTCTCTCTTTCTAAAAATGTCAATTGAAATGTACGTAGTATTTCCTTCTTTTCTTTGTTACACTATAGGTGATTATCATAGGAGAGGGGGCATCTTCGTGTCATTTACCTTTGAAATGTTAGAAGATAAAGTAGAATTTTTCGAGGCTGCAAACTTAGTTTCTCTAGAAAAAAAAATTAACGAACAAATTGATAATAATAAAGCACTTATGCTCGAAGTTCATCATATTTCTCACCAAATGATTATGGATCCTGAAAGCAAAAGACCTTATTATAGTGCGGTTGTTCATTTTAAATTAAAGAAATTACGCTAACTAAAAAAAGAGAGGCTCTTAAGAGCCTCTCTTTTTTTAGTTTAGAGTTTGAACGAGTACTGGTTTCCAGCCCTCATTGTCTACCCAATCAATATTCACATAATATTTTTTACCTGATTGTTTATCTTGTACGTTACCGTAAGCTTTATTCTTACCGTTATTTCCAATTCTATGGATAACTAATTGATTTACTGGAACGTCAATTGCAGCTGAAATCGCTTGATTCATCTCATTCCAATCTGCTGTACCTTTTTTAAACGTCATCGCAGGTGTTGCACCTTGCTCTGTACCTACTGGCTTCCAAGAAGATTTCGTATAAGCATCTGTTGCCTGTGACTGTGTTTTTTCAGCTGGTGCTTTCTCGTTAGCTTTCGCTTCTTCTTCAGCTTTTTTCTTTTCTTCCTCAGCCTTTTGCTTCTCTTCTTCTTCCTTCTTCTTAGCCTCTGTCTTATCTTGCTCATTCTTCTTCGGCTCTTCTTTACCTTTAGCTTTCTCAGCTTTATTCTCTTTTGTTGTTTGCTGAGCTACCTTTTTATCATTAGAAGACGCTTGCTCTTTTGTGTCAGGAACAAACAATTGATATGCTACAATAGCTACTGCTACTAATACAATAGCGATTGCAATATTTAAAACACCGTTTTGACGACGTTTTTGTTGTTTCTGTTGGAATCTAGATCCTCCTGCCATTCTTCAAACCTCCATGCAGTTTTTCATACTTGCTATTGTAACATTAAATCTAGAAAGGTTGAACATTTACAATAATATTTTCACGAAATGAAAACATTTCATAAATAATTGCAAGATTACTTTTCAATTTCTAATTGATGAATTGCCTCTACCATTTCTGCAAAAACTGGTGTGACTACATTTTCATTACTATCTGTTTCTATATCAACTACAACTAAAGCATATCTTGGGTTTTCATATGGAAAATAACCTGCAAACCAGCGATTCACCCTCTCTCCTTTTCCTGTTTGTGCCGTCCCAGATTTTCCAGCGACAGTTAGTGGCAACGAACGGAATGCGGTTCCCGTTCCTTTCTCCATCGTTACAACGGCTCTTAACAACTGTTGTAATTTTTTCATCGTTTCATAAGAAAGCTGTTTCCCATTTAATTTATGATTTTCAAATGTAAAAAAATCGGTTCCATTTTTATACACTATTTTTTTCACAGCTTTCACTTCCATCTTCTCTCCACCTCTAGCAATTGTCGCCATCATATTCGCTATAGCTAGAGGTGACACACGTACATCTTTTTGTCCGACCATCGTTTGAGCAATCGCTTTTCTACTATCTTTATTTTCTTCGCTTCCCCAAATAATAGCACTCTTTTCTTCTGGCAATTGCTCAAATTCTGGTGTATGAAATACCGAACCTTTCCAACCTACCTTCTCACGTGCTCCTAAGGCCTCTAAATACGTTTCTAACACTTCCCTATCCTTTTGCATTAGTTCACCACCTAATACGGCAAACGTTCGATTACAGCTTCTAGCAAAGCTTTCCTTAAAGTTTAATGACCCCATCATAACTTGTGGAAGATTTTCACCGTATAAATCCGTATTACAGTTAAATGTACGATTAAACCGCACCAAATTCTCATCAATTCCTGCTGCTGCAACTACTGTTTTAAAAACAGACCCCGGAAAATGAGGAATTAACATTTGATTTTCAAGTGTAGCTTTATATATCCTCCTATCATTCATCTGTAAAGAAGGCCTACTTACCATTGCTACAACTTCACTATTCTTTATGTCTAGTAATACTAACCCACCTTTTTTTATTCCGTTTTCATCTATAATCTTCTCTGCTCGTCGTTGCAACGTTTTATGTATTGTTGTTTGAATAGTAACTGGATAAAATGGATTTCCTGGTGAAGTGTATTTCGCCTGCTTCCCAAAAATCGGTTCTCCTTGTCGATCCACTTGATATAGTACTTTCGCTTCTCCATCAGTCAGTAAAAATTCATCAAATGATTGTTGTAATCCAGAAATACCAATTGGCGTTTGTTTCGAAGTTTTTTTCATTTCTCCATAACGCTTTTGAAATTCCTGTTCATTCTCTCCCACATCACCAATTAAATGATCTGCCTCTCCCATTTGCTTCAGTCGAACTTCTGCTGCTACAATACCTAAAATATCTAATTCATTTACCTTCTTCATCTGCTCGAGCGTTAATTGAAATGGGGTATTCTCCCTTCGTAATATAAATGCTTGATTCTTATTTTTCATTTGCAGTCTTATCTCTTGTCTCGACACACCAATGATATGCGCAATTTTCTCTAACATGTCATTTTTTATTTGTAAAAATGGAAAAACAATTAAGACTGGATATTTCTCTTCACCAATTTCCTTACCATTTCGATCTGTAAAATGCCCTCTTCCATTATCTACTGTAAGTGATTGTGTTCGTTGCGTAACACTTTTTTCAATCAGATTGATATTTCGGTCAGTAAATGATTCCGTATCTATAATCTGTATTTGGATTAAACGACAAAGTAATAAAAAAATCACACCCATAAAACAAATTAAAACAATTATAATTCTCCGTTTCATTTTCATAAAAAACACCTCGTCTATTGTAGTTTAGACGAGGTGTTTCACCTTTTATACAAATAAAAAATCACTCGTTTTTACACGAGTGATTTTTTACGTTATTTTACAGAGATAATCTCTACTTGCATTTCTCCACCTGGTGTTTGGATTGCTACCTTCTCACCAATTTGCTTACCTAATAAGCTTTTTGCGATTGGAGAATCGTTAGAAATTCTCCCTTCAAATGGATCGGCTTCTGCGCTACCTACGATTATGTACGCTTCTTCGTCTCCACCTGGTAACTCTTTAAATATTACTGTTTTACCTAATGTTACAACTGTAGACTCTTCACCATTGTCTTCAATGATAACCGCATTACGAATCATGTTTTCAAGTTGTGTAATACGTCCTTCTACGAATGCTTGCTCATCTTTCGCTGCATCGTACTCAGAGTTCTCAGAAAGATCTCCGAAGCTACGTGCGATCTTAATACGCTCTACAACTTCTTTACGTCTTACTGTTTTTAATTGTTCAACTTCGTTCTCTAGTTTTTGCTTACCCTCTTGCGTCATAGGGTATGTTTTTTCTGTTGCCATGTTTTCCACTCCTTTTATATACCAATCCCCCGAAAAAAAGAGGAGTTCCATATGAAAACTCCTCCGCTTATATAGCGGAGGTTTCTAGCACACGTAGCACTAGTGGAGTTGTCACATACAACCCCTTATTCTCCAATTCTTCCTTATATAAAGAAGGTATGTATGGAAAGTTGATATAAATATGCCCTCACCTATTGGTAGGTGAGGTTTCATGTTTCATTGTATTCGATAAGAAGGGAAAAAATCCCTTCCTATCGTATATCTTTTACTATGCTATTACAAATTTACTTTTTGTTCAAGAATTGTTGCAATTTTTGTAACCATAATATCAATTGCAACATGGTTTTGTCCACCTTCAGGGATAATAATATCCGCGAATTTCTTAGAAGGCTCAATAAATTGATTATGCATTGGACGTACAACGTTTACGTATTGGTCGATAACTGAATCCATTGTACGACCGCGCTCTTCAATATCGCGCTGCATGCGGCGTAAAATACGAAGGTCTGCATCTGTATCAACGAACACCTTAATATCCATTAACTCACAAAGACGTGGGTCTTCTAAAATAAGAATTCCTTCTAAAATGATTACATCTTTCGGCTCAACTGGAATAATTTTTTCTGAACGCGTATGCAATGTATAGTCATATATAGGCTTTTCCACTTGCTCATATGCAAGCAACTGCTGCAAATGGTCAATTAACAAATCATTATCAAACGCTAACGGATGATCGTAATTTGTTTTTAAACGTTCTTCCATTGGTAAATGGCTTTGATCTTTGTAATAATAATCTTGCTCCAAGATTAAAATGGAATGACCTTTAAAATGGTCAAAAATCGCTTTCGTTACACTTGTTTTTCCTGATCCTGAACCACCAGCGATTCCAATTACAACAGGCTTATTCGTCCCCATTCGACTACCACTCTTTCTTATTGAAGTATGTTTTTGCGCATCATATTATTCACATACACTGGTTGATCCACTTTGAATTTCACGATTTGCAACGGATGTCTCGCTGCATCTAATTCGTTTCCATCCTCATCCCAAATTTTCTCCACCGTCTGCGTAAAGTTTTCTATTTCTGGCCCAAAGAACTCCACTTCATGTCCTGGTTTGAAGTGATTACGTTGCTCAAGCGTTACGATGCCCGTTTCTTCATTATAATCTAACACTAAACCAGCAAAATCATACGTTGTTTTCTTACTATGATTTCCAAACATTTGCTCTTGATGTCCTGGAACCCCTTCAAAGAATGCAGGAGCTGTATCACGATTTGCACATTTATCAAGTTCATCTAACCATTCTTGTTTAAACTCAAAGTTATCCGGATCCGCACAATACGCATCAATTACTTTACGATATACAGTTGCTACAGTCGCTACGTAATGGATAGATTTCATACGTCCTTCAACTTTTAAGCTATCAATTCCAATTTCAATCATTTTCGGAATTGATAAGATTAAATTTAAATCTTTTGGGCTCATCGCAAAGTGAGCATCTTCTTCTTGGAATAGAGGAAGCTCTTTTGCATCTTTATGTTGTGATACCGTTTGAACTAAATCATAATCCCAGCGGCAAGATTGACAACAACCACCACGGTTAGAGTCACGCGCTGTCATATGGTTACTTAATGTACATCTCCCTGAATACGCGATACACATTGCACCATGGACGAATGCTTCAATTTCAACATCAACTTTTTCTTTAATTTCTTTCATTTCTTCATAGCTTGCTTCACGAGCTAATACAAGACGATGTAAACCTTCTTCTTTCCAATACTGTGCTGCTTTCCAGTTGGATAGTGATTGTTGTGTACTTAAATGCACCTCAACAGAAGGCGCCACACGTTTACATGTCTCAATAATAAGCGGATCGGCAACGATAATTCCCGTTACGCCAGCTTTTTCAATCCCTTTTAAATATTCCTCTAGCCCATCCATATTTTCATTATGTGCAAAAATATTTGTTGTTACGTATATTTTTGCTCCATATTTCTTTGCAAATTCAACGCCTTCTGCCATGTCTTCCAGCGTAAAGTTACCTGCATTAGAACGAAGACCAAATTCTTGTCCACCTAAATATACAGCATCTGCCCCATAATGGATAGCTACTTTTAATTTTTCTAAGTTACCCGCAGGGATTAACAGTTCAGGTTTTTTCACAATAACGCGTTTGCCATCGATCACTCGTGAAATTTCTTGTACAGTCATTTCCTACACCCTCCTCGTTTAGTAAACCGTTTCTTTAAAGAAGAATCCTGTATCTAACGGACGATTTACCGGTTGTATTTCTTCTATCTCTTTAAATAAATCATCTTTCACGTCATAATACGCATCACGATCTTCTACACATAAATCAATCGCCTTACGATATTTCTTCGTTACCTCAATAATGTACTCAGAACTTTTTAGGACACCATCAATTTTTAAGCTATCGACTTCAGCATCGATTAGTTCCTCTAACTCATCGATGAAACAAATATCATTCGGACTCATAATGTGAGTACCATTTTCATCTTCATAAATTGGATATTTGTTATTACGTTCCGGGTCGTATAAGAACATATTCTCTTCATACTTTTTCTTTTCGATGTCGAGATTACGCCCTTGATACTCAAAGTAGTTTCCTACTAGTGAACGCTTCGATTGGAACATGCAAGTCATACCGTGAATTTGTACTTCAAGTTCCACTTCAGCATTTTCTTTTAATTCAGCAATTTCATCTAAGCTAAGCTCACGAGCTAATACAGCGCGTTTCGCTCCTCTTTGCCCCCAATAGTTACAAGTAAACCAGTTTGTTGCTGTCGTTTCTGTATTCCAGTGAAGTTGCATATTTGGTGCAACTTCACGAACAGCCATTAATACCGCTGGATCTCCGAAAACAATCGCATCTACATTTACCTCATTTAAAAAGGCAACATAGTCCGTTAATTCTTCTACTTTATCATTGTGGAACATCGCATTCATTGCAACGTATACTTTCACACCATTTTCATGCGCAATGTTTACAGCTTGTTTCACATCTTCACGTGAAAACTCTCCTGCCAAACGTAAACCAAACTTTTGTTCACCAACCATTACTGCATCTGCCCCTGCTTTCGCAAGAGGTTCAATATCCGCCACCGCTCTAGACGTTACTAACAATTCAGGTTTCTTCATACTTTTGTCACCCTCTCTTTTTACTTACAGCCACTCCATCGCCAATTGGGAAAATCGTTGTATCATATCCTTCATGATTCATAAGCCATTCATTGTACGTCTTAATACGACGAATCAAACCACGGGTACGTCTATTTTCAATTTTCTCTTTTGTCGTCACAAGACCATGGTACATAACGTTATCTGAAATAATAACGCCACCAGGATTTAATAACGGTTCGTATAAGTCAAAAAAGCGACGATACTGCCCTTTCGCTGCATCAATAAAAATAACATCAAATGTTCCATGTTCTTTCACTTGTTCGCCCGTTTCTAAAGCATCACCGTAAATAACAGAAATACGGTCTGTTACCGAGGAACATTCTATATATTCAAGTGCCTTTTCATATCGTTCACGATTGCGCTCTACTGTCACAATGCGAGAGTTCGGAATAGCTTGCATCATACGAATACTAGAATAACCGATTGCTGTTCCAAGTTCTAAAATACTTTCCGGTCCAATTAAACGTAAAAATTGCAGCATAAATTCCATTCCAAGTCGATCCATAATCGGCACATGGTTTTCAGTTGCATACTCTTCCATTTCAAGAATTAATTTATCTTTTGGATCAATAAATGATAATAGGTACTCGTTAACTGTATCCTCCATAATTGGTCCTCCTTATTTACATGGAGAAGTGCCTCTATGACGCGTCAACCTTTGTCTTTTCACACATAGAATGCAATAAAAATACAAGCCAGTTTCACCCTTAGCTTGTACGTCCCGTTTTGATATTAAAAACGATTCTTCTGCCAGTTTTTAACCCGATATATTTTACCACAAAAAAGAGGGATATGCGACCCTTTTCGCTATCCCTCCCCATTTCACTGTTTTTTCGTAATGTATTTTTGCTTTAATGCATTATGTTCTTCTAATGTTTTCGCATAATACACTTCACCACTTGGTGCAGCTAAGAAATAATAATAATCTGTTTGCGCAGGATCTAACGCTGCTTCCACTGAATGTTTACCAGAGTTTGCAATCGGTCCAACCGGCAACCCTTTCACAACATACGTATTGTACGGTGAGTTTACTTTCAAGTCTTCGTATAATACACGTTGTTTATGCTTTCCAAGCGCGTATAATACCGTCGGATCCGTTTGAAGCGGCATACCTTTCGCTAAACGATTATAGAAAACACTAGAGATTTTTTGGCGATCAGTAAAGCCAGTAGCCTCTTCTTCAATAAGTGAAGACAACGTGAGAAGTTGATGAACATCCCAGTTCTTCGCTTTCATTTTCGCCTCATTTTGAACAATAATTGCATTTGTTTTCTCAAGCATCGGGATTACAATTTCTTCTAATTTTGTATCCTTTTTATAGAAAGAATACGTTGCTGGATATAAGTATCCTTCTAGTGGATATTTAATGTTACTATCAAAAATTTTATCCGTTAATAGCTTCGGATACTTTTGCTGCATTTTTTGGATAAATGCTTTATCGTTTAATTGACGCACAACCTCATCTTTATTCCACTTTAATTCTGCCGCAATCACTTCAGCAATTTCAGTTACTTGCGCCCCTTCTTTAATCGTCACTTTATAAAGAGCCGGACGATGTACGTTGCCAGATGACATTTGTTCAATGACATCGTTGGCGCTCATCGAAGGATTTAATAAATATGTACCTGCTTGTAAGCTTTTCGACTTAAATTTCGTATAAAAACTAAAAACTGTACTGCTTTTCACAGCACCTTTTTCTTCTAAAATCTCACCGATTTTACTTGTAGATGACCCCTTTGGAATCTCTACCTCAATCTCTTTTTTATTTCCACTATCAACTGGCCCTAATGCAGATGAAATATACGCATAGACTGATCCACAAACTAAAAGCAGTGCGATAATCAAAATTAAAAAAATGCGTCTACGCTTCTTCTTCACTTGATTCTCTACCAAAATTCTTCCTCCTTATTCAATTGTAGACCGTATACACTTCCTCTATACAATGCCCTACAAACATAAAGCAAAACCAATCATTTCTAAATAATCGGTGACAGCTACTTATTTAAAGCCTTTTTTCATACAACCCGTCTTATTATACTATAAACAATTAAGTAGTTTCGACAAAAAATCTGTCATTTTGCATATGAATACAAAAAAGGCGAACTGTGTACACAGTTCGCCTTTTTATCCATTACTATTCTTCTTCTTGCTCATCAGCAAGAGTGTTAAACATTTCTTGTACCATTTCCCACTCTTCTTCAGATTCAATTGAAAGTAATGTTCCACCCTCTTCTTCACTTTGCTCATATGCCATTGCATCGAAGATTTGGTCTCCATCTTCGTCTACTTCACCGATTGGAGAGAAGACTACATAAGATTTTTTGCCGAATTTTTCAGCATCAAAAGTGAAAATAATTTCACATAAATGTTCGTTTCCTTTTTCGTCTACAATTGTAATTTGATTTTCTTCCATTTTGGTCACCTCTTATTTACTATCTAAAAATCCTTGTAAGATCACGACTGCAGCCATCTTATCGATTACCTGTTTTCGCTTCTTACGGCTCACATCAGCTGAAATGAGCAGACG
Source organism: Bacillus sp. FSL E2-0195 (assembly GCF_038003645.1). Classification (NCBI taxonomy): domain Bacteria; kingdom Bacillati; phylum Bacillota; class Bacilli; order Caryophanales; family Bacillaceae; genus Bacillus; species Bacillus sp. FSL E2-0195. The sequence goes on from NZ_JBBOPN010000001.1 coordinate 4,252,911, forward strand.
TTCCGCTGCCATCGTCGACAAACGCTCGTCCCACATTACAACTTCTAATTGTAACAGATTTCGCAGGTTTTCTGCAAATTGCTGGCACGCTTCACCACGAGGGCCGATTGTACCATTCATATTTTTAGGTAAACCTACTACTATTTTGTCCACATTGTACTGTTTTACCAACTCAGAAATACGGTCAAAACCAAAGTGGCCTCGTTCTTCGTTAATCCTGATTGTTTCCAGCCCTTGTGCTGTCCAGCCCATTTCATCGCTCATTGCAACACCGACTGTTTTAGTACCAACATCTAAACCTAATATCCGCATAAACTACTCCTCACGATGATGTTTCAAGTAAGACTTCACAAGCTCTTCAATTATCTCATCACGTTCAAGCTTGCGAACGATGCTTCGTGCATCTTTATGGCGAGGTATGTATGCTGGATCTCCACTTAATAAATAACCGACGATTTGGTTAATCGGATTATAACCTTTTTCTTGAAGTGCATCATACACAGTTAAAAGTACATCATTTACATGGACACTCTGTTTTTCATCTTGAATGCTAAACTTCATTGTCTTATCAAAACCGTCCATTTCAAGCACCTCACTTGTAAGTAGTAAGTATAGGGAGAAGAACTTCTCCTCTCCCTACCATTGTACACTACTATCTCTTTATTTTGAAACAGATTTAACGTACTCTTGTACAAACGCTAAAGCTTCCTCTACTTGCGCTGGGTTTTTACCGCCTGCTTGTGCCATATCAGGACGGCCACCACCGCCGCCTCCACAACGAGAAGCTACTTCTTTCACAAGTTTACCCGCATGGTAACCTTGACTAATTAAATCTTTCGTTACGCCAGCTAAAATGTTTACCTTATCGTCATTTACAGACGCTAATACAACAACTGCAGACTCTAATTTATTTTTAAGGTCATCCATCATTGTACGTAAGTTGTTCATATCTGCAACATTTACTTTCGCCGCTAATACGTTCACGCCATCAACTGTCATTACTGAATCAGTTAAGTTTCCAGCTTCGATATTGCTCAATTTCGCAGCAAGAGATTCGTTTTCTTTTTGAAGTTGTTTTACTTCAGTAAATAAACCATCAACTCTTGTTAAAATATCTTTTGGATTTGTTTTCATTTTTCCTGCTGCTTCTTTTAATAAACCTACTTGATCGTTCATTAATTCGTATGCGGACTTACCAGTTACCGCCTCAATACGACGAGTTCCTGCACCGATACCAGACTCAGCAACGATTTTGAAAATACCGATAGAAGCTGTGTTATCAACGTGACAACCACCGCAAAGCTCTAAGCTGTAATCGCCTACTTGCACAACGCGTACAACATCACCGTATTTTTCACCGAATAATGCCATTGCGCCCATTTCTTTCGCTTCTTCGATTGCTTTTTGAGAAATCGCAACATCAATACTTTCCCAAATTTTTTCGTTTACGATACGCTCAATTTTTTCTAATTCATCAGCTTGTACTTGACCGAAGTGAGAGAAGTCAAAACGTAAACGTTCAGATGTTACAAGAGAACCAGCTTGGTTAACATGCGTTCCAAGTATATCTTTTAATGCTTGGTGCAGTAAGTGAGTTGCTGTATGGTTTTTCACAACGCTACTACGGTTTTTCGTATCGATAAGAGCTTTTACAGCCGCTTCTTTCGTTAATGTACCTTCTTCCACAACTACTTTGTGTAAGTTTTGACCATTTGGTGCTTTTTGTACGTCTTTTACAACAACTTTCACGCCGTCAGCAAGAAGGTAACCACGGTCTGCAATTTGCCCACCGCTCTCAGCGTAGAATGGCGTTACATCAAGCATTAATTGTCCTTCTTCACCTGCTTGTAAGCTATCTGTATACTCACCATTTTTCACCAGGGCAACAACGTTACTTTCTGTTGCAACTGTACCGTAACCAACGAATTCGCTCGCTACTTTAACTTCACCAAGTACACCGCCTTGAACTTGCATAGAATCAACGTCTTGACGAGCAGCACGTGCACGCTCACGTTGTTTCTCCATTTCATTTTCAAAGCCCGCTTGATCAACTGTCATACCAGCTTCTTCTGCATATTCTTCTGTTAACTCAATTGGGAAACCGTACGTGTCGTATAGGCGGAACGCATCTACGCCAGAAATAACAGTTGTTTTTTCTTCTTTCGCTTTTGCAATTACTTCAGCTAAAATTGATTCACCATCATGAAGTGTTTCATGGAAACGCTCTTCTTCATTCTTCACAACTTTTGCGATGAAATCTTTCTTTTCAAGTACTTCTGGATAGAAGTCTTTCATTACTTCTCCAACAACCGGTACTAATTCAAACATGAACGGACGGTTGATGTTTAATTTCTTAGAATAACGAACAGCACGGCGTAATAAACGACGTAATACATAACCACGGCCTTCGTTAGATGGAAGAGCACCGTCACCAACAGCGAATGTTACTGTACGGATATGGTCAGCAATTACTTTAAACGCCATATCTTTTTCTAAATCGCCATTACGATATTTCTCACCAGAAATTGATTCTGTTGCACCAATCATCGGCATGAATAGGTCTGTATCAAAGTTCGTAGGTACATCTTGAACGATAGATGTCATACGCTCTAGCCCCATTCCTGTATCGATGTTTTTCTTAGGAAGTGGCGTATATGAACCGTCTGGATTATGGTTAAATTGAGAGAATACAAGGTTCCATACTTCTAAGTAACGCTCGTTTTCTCCGCCCGGATATAATTCTGGGTCACTAAAGTCATTACCGTAAGATTCACCGCGGTCATAGAAAATTTCTGTATTCGGTCCACTTGGTCCTTCACCGATATCCCAGAAGTTTTCTTCTAAACGGATGATGCGTTCTTTTGGAACACCCATTTTCTCATTCCAAATTGTGAATGCTTCTTCATCTTCCGGATGAATTGTAACAGATAGTAATTCTTTATCGAATCCGATCCATTTGTCGCTCGTTAGAAATTCCCAAGCCCAAGTAATTGCTTCTTCTTTGAAGTAATCACCGATTGAGAAGTTCCCTAACATTTCAAAGAATGTATGGTGACGAGCCGTTTTCCCAACGTTTTCAATATCGTTTGTACGAATTGATTTTTGTGCATTTGTAATACGTGGATTTTGCGGGATTACACGACCATCAAAATATTTCTTTAATGTCGCTACACCACTATTAATCCATAACAGAGATGGATCTTCATGAGGAACTAGTGATGCACTTGGTTCTACTGCATGTCCTTTTTCTTGGAAAAAGTCTAAAAACATTTGACGAATTTGTGCGCCTGTTAGTTGTTTCATTGTATTTTCCTCCTTAAATATAAAAAACTCCCGCCCCTAATAAAAGGGACGAGAGTTAACTCGCGATACCACCCTAATTATGAATTGATTATTATAACAATCAATTCATCACCTCATGGTGCCGTAACGTGGCAAGACGGCAGTGATTAGCTGCTCTCAGGATTAGCTTTCTGTTACCCTTCATTTAAAGCTCCTTTCAGCCAGTGGAAGCTTCTCTCTACAAATGGACTGTAACGTACTTGTTCCGTCATTGATTTAATGTATTATATGACTAAATATAATAGAATTCTCTTAAGTTTGTCAATGTAGATAATCATTTATATTGTATCAATTGCTTATTAATCATAGTTATTCTACTATTCATTCTTAACAGCCTTTAAATATATTATGCATTTATTACTAAATAGGAATCTCCTCTCAAAAAATACTTTATGCAAATTTCTAAATATTACATTATTTGTTATAATTAAATTATTAACAATAAAGGAGCGATTACAATGACAACCTTATTGAATCAAGCTAAAGAAATGTTAACAACTGATGAAAAAATCCTTTTTTATGCAGCATGCTCATTAAATATATTTATATATCGTTCCGTCGCAAGACCAGGACTGTTAATTTTAACGAACAAACGGCTCTTCTTTTATGGACCAGATGTAAGTAAGAACCCAATATTTGAAGAGTACTCTTTTGCAAACATTTCTAATCTAAAAGAGCAAAAGCGTCTTTTCAGCAATCAAATTATATTTATGTACGATAATGAATGGAAAAAAATAAAACATATTCAAACAAATGATATAAGCTCTCTCGTTCAACAAATACACGAGCAACTCTCTAAATAATGATAGCCCTCTACTTTTATAAGTAGAGGGCTATCATATTACACATCTTCTTTTTTCCAAAGAGGCCTCACATGAACGACCACTGTCCGAATGACCGCTAAAATAGGAACCGATATTAGTAATCCTACAATCCCCGCAACTTCTCCCCCTACTAGTAATGCAAACATAATAATCACAGGATGCATACGAAGCGACTTACCAACGATGTAAGGCGATAAAATGTTACTTTCCAAAAATTGCAAAATAGCAATCGTAATTCCCGCCTTAATGAGTAAACTCGTTGATACCGTTGCTGCAATCATCAACGTCGGAATCGCCCCTAAAATAGGACCAAAGTACGGGATTATATCCGTTACCCCAATAATAATACCGAGTAATAACGGATATTTCATACCGATAAACCAAAAAGAAAGAACAGATACTCCTCCTAATACTAAGCAAACAAATAACTGTCCTCGAATATAACTTCCGAGTGACTTATCAATTTCTTTCGCAAGCATTTGACCCGTACTACGCCACTTACTCGGAACTAGTTTCCAAAAAATATGATAAAACTCACCGTAATCTTTTAATATGTAAAATACAATGAACGGAATTAAGAAAATAATGAGCAATGAATCCAGTACACCACGAGCTGTGCTCATGACTTTATTTAAAAGCGCTTGAATCTTCGTTTCTACACCACCAAAAATTTGTTTCACCTTTTCATGAATAAATGATGGGAAATTCGCTGTTTGTTCTGTAACTCCATCCATCCAAGAATCGTACATTTTTGTAAACTGCGGAAATTGTTCATTAATTTCTTGTAACTGTTTAATAACAACTGGCGTTCCTTTATAAATTCCATAGCCAATTCCGCCAAAGAAAAGAATATAAATGAGCAAAATAGCAAGTGTGCGTGGCATTCCTTCCTTATGGATTTTTTCAATTAAAGGGTGTAATAAATAAGCAATAAAACAAGCAATAAAGAACGGTGTGATCGCCACTTTAAATACAAAAATAATCGGCGCCCATAGTGGCTTGATTTTTAAAAAGACGAGCAAACAAAGAAAAACGAGTAACAATAATCCTAAACGATATATCCAAATGATTTTAAGATTCTTCACACGAAAAACCTCCTCCACCTTTATTTTGAAAATAAATAGGTTAGGTTATGTGCAAAAGTTTTAAAATCTTTTTATACAGACCATACTGTTTTTTAAAGACGTACATATATTTAACATAATAAGGACAACCACCCCTGAAAATACAAAATGTCAAAATATAATCAGGAGGGCTCATAATGATCTTATTTATGCTTGCATTATCCGCACTTTTTATGCTTCTTGAATGGATTTGTATCGGGTTTGGTATTTGGAAAGGCTTCTTTATTCGTTCCTCGCGAAAGGAAAGAGCTAAGCACTTATGGCATTATGGAATGCTTGGCGTTGGATGCTACGGTTTATCTTATCTCTTCTCTGAAATCGGACTTTTATATTTGCATACAAGCGCATAAAAAAACTCCCTTATCATGAAGGGAGTTTTTTACGCCTTATAAATAAGACTTAATCATCTTACGTGCTTTTTTCACATTGCGTTTTGAGAATACATCTTGTTTGCGAGCATATTGATATGCTGCAGCTCCAACACCTAATGCGATTAATGAATTGCGTAGATTCAAAGTAAATCCCCCTTTTCGTTATCCGATCGTTCTTTCATTATCATCAAATAAATCATCAAGAGAGCTTAATGAACCATCTTCCTCTACTTGATGTGTATGGATTTTCCCCTTTGAAACCGATAATTCGATATAACAATTCCAGCAATAAAATTGGTTGACACCTATTTTTCCGATGTCTTTCCCTTTGCAATTTGGACAACTGAACATATGGCTTTCATCTCCTTACAGTCTCCCAGATTCTATTCGCCATTATGTCCAAACTGCATTCATTTATACATTGCTAGAGCCTTTCAACGTTATACGTTTGAAAGTTTCACTATATAATTTCACCTTGTTACATGAAATCATACGGTGAAATGTTTTCCACGTCCATTTCTTCACCATTAACCGTCACCATCTGCACTTCTCCTTGTGATTCTTGCAATCGGCCAGCTAAAGTCGTTTGACGCATTGCATCATCAAGGCGATTTACACCGGATTGAAACGCTGCTTCCTCCCCGCAAATAATAAGGAATTTCTTACTCCTTGTAATACCCGTGTAAATTAAATTACGACGTAACATACGGTAGTAGCTCTTTACAATCGGCATAATAACTATTGGGAATTCACTACCTTGCGATTTATGAATCGAGCAGCAATAGGCATGCGTAATTTGATTTAAATCCGGCTTTGTATATGTTACTTCAATTCCATCAAATGAAACGATAATCATATCTTGTTGCTCGACATTTTCTTTCGCATAAAATACTGAAACAATTTCTCCAATATCACCATTAAACACTTGGCTTTCCGGCTGATTGACTAATTGAAGTACTTTATCACCTCTGCGGTATACAACGTCACCGTAGGCAATTTCTTTACTCTTTTCTTTTTTCGGATTAAACACTTCTTGAAGAGCTTCATTTAACACATTAATACCTGCTGGTCCGCGATACATTGGTGCCAATACTTGTACATCTCTTGCACTAAAGCCTTTTGTCTTAGCATTTTCACAAACCTTTTTAACAACCTCAACAATTTGAGCACCTGCACAGCTGATAAATGAACGATCTTTTTTATTTTGTGCTAAATCTGGCGGGAGCGTCCCGTCTTTTATCGCATGGGCAAGCTGAATAACAGACGAACCTTCTGCCTGACGATAAATTTCTGTGAGTTTTACCGTTGGAATGGCACCTGCATTAAATAAATCTTTCAACACTTGTCCAGGTCCTACCGATGGTAATTGGTCTTCATCACCTACAACGATTACTTGGATGTTCGTCGGCAAGGATTTAAACAATTGATTTGCCAGCCAAATATCTACCATCGAAAACTCATCAATAATAAGGAGCTTCCCTTGAACAGGGTCTGTTTCATTGCGCTGGAAAGACCCTTCTGGCGTCCATCCAAGCAGGCGATGAATCGTGCACGCCGGAAGCCCCGTCGATTCACTCATTCGCTTCGCTGCTCTTCCTGTTGGAGCCGTTAATAGTATTGGAAATGGATTGTCATCACTATATTCATTTAGATTTAGTGATAGCCCGTGAAGCGACGCATACATTTCAACAATTCCTTTAATAACTGTAGTTTTCCCCGTTCCTGGTCCACCTGTTAATAACATCATCGGCTTATGAAGTGCAGTTTGAACTGCTTCTTGCTGAAGCGGTGCATACTGTACCTTTAGCTGTTCTTCAATTTCACCTAATGTCTTTAACACTTCTGCTTCAGGAAATGCAGGGGTTTCCTCTTGATTCATAAGCCTGCGAATGGACTTTACAACGCCTTTTTCAGAGTAAAATAACGAAGCTAAATACACACGCTCTTCTTCTATGATGACTTTCCCTTCACCTTGCATCATTTCAACGCAGCCTACAATATCTTCCTCAGTCACTCCGCCTTCTTGATTATTTAAAAGTGACATCGTTTCTCTTACAAGCTGACCTTTTTCCATATACACGTGACCGAGTTGTAATGAAATATTCTCTAACGTATAAAAACACCCTGCACGTACACGGTCGTCGTGATTGCCCGTTATTCCGATTGCACGCCCTATATCATCTGCTCTTCCAAATCCAATTCCGTCCACTTCTTCAATAAGTTTATACGGATTATTACGAATCACTTCTAATGTCATCTCTTTATATTGCTGATAAATTTTAATAGAAAGTTTTGTTCCAAAACCGTAACCATTTAAAAAACTCATCACTTTCTCGAGCCCTTGATGCTCAATAATCGTCTCATATATTTCCTGCGCTTTTTGCTTGTTTACAACACCACTTAACGCATCCGGATCATCCATAATTTTAGAAATCGCATGCTCACCAAGATGGTCCACGATTTTTTCGGCTGTACGCTTTCCAATCCCTTTAAATAAATCGCTCGCTAAATATTGCACCATACCTGCTTTTGTTTGTGGCAATTCTTTTTTAAACGTTTCAACTAAATATTGTTTTCCATACTTTGGGTGGTCTTTAAAATGACCTGTTAATGTAAACACTTCATCTTCATGCATACGGGGAAAATGACCGTTTATCATTACTTTTTTTTCGTCGTATGTTTCATTCGTTTCAATGACTTTCATACTGACAACGGAATAGAGGTTTTCTTCGTTGTGGAAAATGGTATGAAGAACTTGCGCTTTTATAAATTTTTTTTCTTCCTCAAACAAATCCATTGCATGTTGATTTCCCATATTTCCTCTCCTTTCCGAGTTCTTTTCACTTTAATGAGCAGTACATCCCCCACCTCTTTCACAATCTTTAGATGAGGGGTAACTGCGCATTAAACTATAATTTCACTTTATTCAGCTTCTTGCTCTAATAAACGAATACCATTACCAGCTAAAAAGTGGTCTGCTTGAATTTCAGTCGCTTTCTTAAATAAAGTAAGAGCTTTCTCGTTATTCTCCTCGAATACGTACGCAACACCTAAATTATAATACGCATCTGCATGCTCTTCATCCATTTCTAACACCTTTTCAAAATAAGGTTTTGCCTCTTGAATATGTTCTAGTCGTGCGAAGCAAAGTCCGCATTGGAAAACAGCTTCTACATCGCCTTCATCTAATTCCGTCGCTCTTTGTAAAAATGGAAGTGCAAGACGATCATTTCCAAGTTGCACATGTGTGATACCTAACATAAATGTTACGTCAGCTGATTGTAATCCCACTTGCATCGCTTGTTCAAATACAGCCTTCGCCTCTGCAAATTGCTCTTGACCGTAATATACGTTTCCTAAGCCATAATAAGCAGCCGCAGATTTACCATCTAATTCTAATGCACGTTTATAAAATAAAATTGCTCGCTCACTATCACCTAATACATCTAATAAATTCGCAAAGTTAATGTATCCAAGCGCATCTTTCGGGTTTTCTTCGATTGCTTCTGTGAAATTTTCAGCTGCTTCTTCCCAGTTTCCTTCTTGCATATATTTAATACCTGTTTCAAGTTTGTTTGACATATCCTTCACCTCTACAACAAATTATAACAAAGAATGTATTTTCCAAGCGAACAAAAATTCGCTTTATGTAAAAGAAACCTCTAACCGCTAATCGGCAGAGGCTTCTCGTGTTATCCTAAATAATCTAATTTCTTACCACTATGATATACTTCATCAATTGTAGCGCCGCCTAAGCACTCATCTCCATCATAGAAAACAACTGCTTGGCCTGGCGTAATCGCACGAATTGGCTCATCACAAAGAATACGAACTGTATTTTCATCAACGATTTGAACCGTTACTTTATTGTCTGCTTGACGATAACGGAATTTCGCTGTACACGTAAATTCTTTTTCCTTCGCTTTATTACTTACCCAGCCTACATTCGTAGCAATAACTTCATCACCATATAGAAGTTCGTTATGGAATCCTTGATCAACATATAAAATGTTTTCTTTCAAGTTTTTCCCCACAGCAAACCACGGATCACCATTACCACCAATACCAAGGCCATGACGTTGTCCAATTGTATAATACATTAAACCATCATGTTTCCCTTTCACTTCACCAGATAATGTTTGCATCACACCTGGTTGCGCCGGTAAATAGTTACTTAAGAAATCTTTAAAGTTACGCTCACCGATGAAGCAAATACCAGTACTATCTTTCTTCGCCGCTGTCGCTAAACCAGCTTCTGTCGCCATTTCGCGAATTTGTGGTTTCTTTAATTCACCTAATGGGAACATTGTTTTTGATAGTTGCTCTTGGCTTAATTGATTTAAGAAATATGTTTGATCTTTATTGTCATCAACGCCACGAAGCATTTTATATTCGCCGTCCATATAAGCAACGCGTGCATAATGACCTGTTGCTACATAATCAGCACCAAGTGCAATTGCATGCTCTAAAAATGCTTTAAATTTAATTTCTTTGTTACACATTACATCTGGGTTTGGTGTACGACCAGCTCGGTACTCATCTAAAAAGTACGTGAATACTTTATCCCAGTATTGTTTTTCAAAGTTTACTGCATAATACGGAATGCCGATTTGGTTACACACTTCAATTACATCATTGTAATCTTCTGTTGCTGTGCAGACACCATTTGCATCTGTATCATCCCAGTTTTTCATAAAAATTCCGATTACATCATAACCCTGCTCTTTTAATAAAAGAGCTGCTACAGATGAATCGACGCCACCGGACATCCCGATGACAACGCGTGTTTCTTGAGGTAGTTTGTTCATCATGTCACCTCCCATGCTAATTTTGTGTTAATCGCTTCACGATTTTCACTGTTTCGTACGCCGCTTTTTCAATTTGCTCTTTCGTATTTCCAAGTCCGAAACTAAAGCGTACGGATGAACGTATTTGATCGGATTCTTTTCCGAACATCGCCACTAATACATGTGATGGATCAATCGAACCAGCTGTACAAGCAGAACCACTTGATACTGCAATACCAGCTAAGTCTAGGTTTACAAGAAACGGTTCAATATTCATTCCTGTAAAACTTATATTAAACACATGTGGTAAGCGATATTCCAAGTCTCCGTTTACCTCGAAATGAATGTCCTCATTTTTGAAGACAGATACCATTATATCTTTAAACTCTTCATATTGGGCATTTTTTTGCTCACGAGTTTTTTCAGCTAGCGAAACTGCATGTTGAAGTCCAACAATACTAGGTACATTTTCAGTACCAGCACGACGTTTTCTTTCTTGCTCTCCGCCTATTAATAACGGTTCAAATTTCACATTTGCACCAGCATATAGGAACCCTACACCTTTTGGGCCGTTAATTTTGTGAGCGGAAATCGATAATAAATCAATACCAAACTCTTTCACATCTATTTCTATTAAACCGTAAGCTTGTACAGCATCTGTGTGGAAATAAGCTTGATGCTCTTTTAACAGCTTACCTATTTCCACAATTGGCTGTATTGTCCCTACTTCATTATTCCCGAACATAATAGATACAAGAATCGTCTCTTCCGTTAGTGCCTTTTGTATGTCAGAAACTTGAACACGCCCTGTTTCATCAACAGGTAAATACGTCACTTCAAATCCTTCACGCTCTAACAATTCACACGTATGCAAAATCGCATGATGTTCAATTTGCGTTGTAATAACGTGGTTACCTTTATGACGATTCGCACGCGCTACACCTATAAGTGCTAAATTATCAGCTTCTGTACCACCGCTCGTGAATATAATTTCATTTGGACTCGCGTGAATGCTACGTGCACACACACGTCTCGCCTCATCTACCGCATGGCGCGTTTGACGCCCATAAAAGTGAATACTAGACGGGTTTCCAAATGTTTCTGTCATATATGGAATCATCTTTTCGACCACTTCTGGGTGAGTCGGAGATGTCGCAGCATGATCTAAGTAAATGCGTTCCATTAAATCTCCTTCTTTCCAAATCGTTTCACAAGGAATTAAATGTAAAACATATAGCCCCCGTGATTTTCTTCCTCATAACGTACTAAATCTTCTAAAGTTGTACTATCTAATACTTCTTGCACTGCATCACGAACACGCATCCATAATTGGCGTTGTGCTGGTTCTTCTTCTTCTATCATTTCTACAACACTAATTGGACCCTCTAGTACACGTATTACATCTCCAGCTGTAATGTTGACTGGCTGATCAGATAATACATATCCGCCATATGCACCACGCGTACTCTTTACAAGACGAGCGTTACGAAGTGGTGAAATTAATTGCTCTAAGTAATGCTCAGATAGGTCATGTGCCTGTGCAATTGATTTTAATGAAATTGGGCCTTCACCAAACTTTTTTGCAAGGTCGATCATAATTGTTAAGCCGTAGCGGCCTTTCGTTGAAATCTTCATCTATTTGCACCTCATTTCAAATTTTCACTTCTATTGGTTATATCTTATTTATCCCGCTATTTGCGGGCAGTAAAACTCCCACCTCAAAATTCGGCTGGAGCAAAGAAGTTAGGTGGGGGATGAACAAAACCCCCACTAATTAAAGTTTCACTTTATAAAAGAACACAATTTAAAATCCTATGAAATTATAGCATAATATAGTATTATAAGAAATTTCAACTTGTGTATCAAAATGATAACATAAAATCACATTGAAAAACTCGGAAATTATTACAATTGAAAGAAAAATAGGAATATTCATATTAATCCCCCCCACAAAACAGCATCCTATTTCAAATTTCATCAAAAAAAATGGTACGATAGAATGAGATTATACATTAAGGGAGAGGGTCAAATGAAACAACCACTCGCACATCGAATGCGCCCTACAAATATTCAAGAAATTATCGGACAACAGCATTTAGTTGGTGAAGGCAAGATTTTATGGCGTATGGTCCAAGCAAATCATTTTCAATCAATGATTTTATACGGTCCTCCAGGCACAGGAAAAACATCAATCGCTAGCGCAATTGCAGGAAGTACTGGAACCCTGTTTCGCCTCTTAAACGCTGTTACTCATAATAAAAAAGATATGGAAGTTGTCGTACAGGAAGCGAAGATGCATCGGCACCTCGTTTTAATTTTGGATGAAGTTCATAGGCTAGATAAAGCGAAGCAAGACTTTCTATTACCCCATTTAGAAAGCGGACTTCTTACTTTAATTGGTGCAACGACAAGCAATCCGTTCCATGCTATTAATTCTGCTATTCGAAGTCGTTGTCAAATCTTCGAATTACACGCATTAACAGAAGATGATATTTTAATTGGCTTAAAACGAGCGCTTGAAGATAAAGAAAAAGGGCTTGGGGAATATGATGTAACTGTTACGGATGAAGCATTACATCACTTTGCAAATGCGTCAGGCGGAGATATGCGCTCAGCTTATAATGCACTTGAACTAGCTGTTTTATCTAGCTTTACAACTGACGACAAAGCCGCGGAAATTACACTTGAAATCGCAGAAGAATGCTTACAGAAAAAGAGTTTCGTTCACGACAAAGGTGGCGATGCTCACTATGACGTTTTATCTGCTTTTCAAAAATCAGTACGCGGAAGTGATGTGAACGCCGCACTTCATTATTTAGCACGTCTTATTGAAGCTGGTGACTTACAAAGCATCGGTAGACGTCTGCTTATTATGGCATATGAAGATATCGGACTTGCTAGCCCACAAGCTGGACAACGTACACTTGCAGCGATTGAATCAGCTGAACGGGTCGGCTTCCCAGAGGCACGCATACCACTTGCAAATGCTGTTATTGAACTTTGTCTATCACCGAAATCAAACTCGGCCTATAAAGCACTCGATGCCGCACTACACGATTTACGTAATGGCCAAACAGGCGATATTCCAAGTCATTTAAAAGATAGTCATTATAAAGGAGCCGAATCGTTAGGAAGAGGCATCGGATACTTATATCCACACGATCACCCAAACGGTTGGGTACAACAACAATACTTACCTGATAAAATTAAAAACAAGCAATATTATAAACCGAAAACGACAGGAAAATTTGAACAAGTACTTTCTACTGTTTATGAAAGATTACAAAGTTCGCATAAAACGAAGAATAAAGGGTAATATAAGCGAAAACGTCACCATTACGGAGGGTTCGCTTATGAAAACACGTCAAGATGCATGGACAAAAGAAGACGATCTCCTTTTAGCAGCAACTGTTTTACGACATATTCGCAGCGGAAGTACACAAATAAAAGCATTCGATGAAGTTGGTGATACATTAAACCGAACTTCAGCAGCTTGTGGCTTTAGATGGAATGCTGAAGTAAGACCATATTATGAAGATGCGGTGCAAATCGCAAAAAAACAACGTAAAGAATTAAAGCGTTCGGAAGCTAAAATAGAAAAAGAGCAGTTCACACAAACTCGGCAGCTCGTAATCGATGCCGAGTTTTCAGAAGATATTGTCCCAAATAAACAAGATCTTACAATGCAAAATGTCATCTCATTTTTGCAAAACTTGGAGCACAATAACCCTTCACTCGCAAAGTTACAAACTGAAAATGACGTATTACAAGATCAGCTCACTTCCCTGCAAAAAATGAATAATGAACTTGAAGCAAAATTAGCTGTTCTCACAAAAAAACAACAAGCAATCGAAGAAGATTATGCAATGCTTGTTAGAATTATGGATCGTGCTCGAAAACTTGTTTCGGTCGAAGAACAAGAAGAGCAAATTGCTCCGATTTTCAAAACCGATCAAAATGGAAATTTAGATATTATATATTCTGCAGAAAACTAAAAACAGGGATGCCACTTTTTCAACTAAGTGACATCCCTGTTTATTTTCCCTTAGTGAAAAAGCACCACAGTAAATGAAATTATATTAACGATTCGACATCGACATTTCTTTAAAACATACAAAAAGCATATATCCTAAACGATATATGCTTCCTTTTTATTCTTGCCCTACACGCTTCACTTCTACGTTTTTAATACGCTCACGTACAACGTGACTTGCCATAATTAAACCAGCCACAGATGGTACGAACGCATTTGAAGAAGGTGGTAATTTCGCTTTACGAATTTTTGCATTTTCGTCTGGTACGATTTCTTTACGTACTTCTTCACGAATTACGATTGGGTTTTCGTCAGAGAAGACAACTTTTACACCTTTTTTAATACCATCTTTACGAAGCTTCGTACGAATTACTTTCGCAATTGGATCTGTATGTGTTTTAGAAATGTCCGCAATACGGAAACGAGTTGGGTCCATTTTATTTGCCGCACCCATACATGAGATAATTTTGATTTTACGACGTAAACATTGTTTAATTAAATGAATTTTGAACGTAATCGTATCAGATGCATCTACTACGAAATCTAAACCGTGTTTAAAGAACTCTTCATATGTTTCATCTGTATAAAACATCTCTAGTCCAATTACTTCACACTCTGGATTAATATCTGCAATACGCTCTTTCATTAATTCTACTTTTGAACGTCCTACAGTAGATACTAACGCGTGAATTTGACGGTTTACGTTTGTAATATCTACAACATCTTTGTCAACTAATACAAGACGTCCTACGCCAGAACGTGCTAACGCTTCTGCCGAAAATGATCCTACGCCGCCAATACCTAAAATACCGACTGTACTATTTTTTAATATTTCAAGGCCTTCTTTTCCAAAGGCTAATTCATTACGTGAAAATTGATGTAACATTCAGCTCTACACTCCTATTACAAAAATGGTCTACCATGTATTCTAGCCTTTTTCCGACTATTTGTATAGAAAAAGTTATAGAATTCCTAAAAATACATATTTCAAACAAGGAAAACATAATGTAAACCGGACTTTTTAAACAACCTCTATAAAAAAAGCCTAGATGGGGTTAGTATAACCATCTAGACTCTATTCTTACTTCTCTTCTTTCAAGCTCAATTTTAAGCTTAGCTCTTCAAGCTGAGCTTCTGCAACTGGGCTTGGCGCTTCTGTTAATAAGCAGCTTGCGCTTGCTGTTTTCGGGAATGCAATTGTATCACGAAGGTTCGTACGACCTGCAAGTAACATAACAAGACGGTCTAAACCTAATGCGATTCCGCCGTGTGGTGGTGTACCGTATTCGAATGCTTCTAATAAGAATCCGAATTGTTCTTGTGCTTCTTCTTGTGAGAATCCAAGTGCTTTGAACATTTTTTCTTGTACGTCACGCTCGTAAATACGAAGTGATCCACCACCAAGCTCATAACCGTTTAATACAAGGTCATATGCTTGTGCACGTGCTTTTTCTGGTGCTGTTTCTAATAACTCAACGTCTTCACGGAATGGCATTGTGAATGGGTGGTGAGCTGCGAAGTAACGATCTGCATCTTCATCGTACTCAAGAAGTGGCCAATCAGTTACCCATAGGAAGTTAAATTTACTTTCGTCAATTAACTCAAGTTCTTTACCTAGACGTAAACGAAGTGCACCTAAGCTATCTGCAACAACACTTTTCTTATCTGCTACGAATAGTAATAAGTCACCAGCATCCGCTTCTAATGTACTCATTAACACGTTTGCCTCTTCTTCACCGAAGAATTTCGCAATCGGTCCTTTTAAGCCGTCTTCTTCAACTTTAAGCCAAGCTAGACCTTTTGCACCGTATACTTTGGCGAATTCAGTTAATGCATCGATGTCTTTACGAGAGTATTTGCTCGCTGCACCTTTTGCGTTAATCGCTTTTACTTGTCCGCCGTTTTCTACAGCACTTGTAAATACTTTAAATCCACAACCTACTGCAAATTCAGATAGGTCTTTTAGTTCCATTTCAAAGCGTGTATCCGGCTTATCAGAACCAAAGCGAGCCATTGCATCAGCATATTTCATACGAGGGAATGGTGCACTAACTTCTACACCTTTTGCATCCTTCATGACTTTCGTCATCATACGCTCCATCATTTCTAAAATTTCATCTTGTGTTAAGAATGATGCCTCGATATCAATTTGCGTGAATTCCGGTTGACGGTCCGCACGTAAATCTTCGTCACGGAAACAACGTGCTACTTGATAGTAACGCTCAAATCCACCGACCATAAGAAGCTGTTTAAATAGCTGCGGAGATTGAGGTAATGCATAAAATTCACCATCATGCACACGGCTTGGTACTAAATAGTCGCGAGCTCCTTCTGGCGTGCTCTTCGTTAAAATTGGTGTTTCAACTTCTAAGAACTCTTCTGTATCTAAGAAGTTACGAATTGTTTTCGTTACGTCATGACGCATTTTGAATGTGTTAAACATTGCAGGACGACGTAAGTCTAAGTAACGATATTTTAAACGCACATCTTCTGATGCATCTGTATCATCAGCAATAATGATTGGCGTTGTTTTCGCTGCGTTTAATACATTTACTTTCGATGCTTGTACTTCAATACGACCAGTTGCCATATTATCATTAATTGCGCCTTCACCACGTTCAACAACTGTACCTTCTACGTGCAATACGTATTCGCTACGAATCGTTTCTGCTACTTCTAACGCTTCTTTTGATGTTTCTGGATTAAATACAACTTGTACGATACCTGTACGGTCACGTAAGTCGATAAAGATTAATCCACCTAAATCACGGCGTTTTTGTACCCAACCTTTTAATTGAACTGTTTGTCCAACCGCTTCTACTGTTACTTTTCCGCATGCATGTGTTCTTTCAGCCACTTTAAGTTCCCCCTATATTAATTTCTCTGCTACATATGAAGCAAATACATCTAACGCTACTTCTTCTTGTCCGCCTGTTGCCATATCTTTTAAGTTAATGATGCCTTTATCTAGCTCATCTTCCCCTAATACAGCTACGTATTTCGCATTTAAACGATCTGCAGATTTAAATTGTGCTTTCATTTTGCGATCTAAATAATCTTTTTCAACTGATAATCCAGCTTTACGAAGATCGAACGCAACTTTTGCAGCACGGTCTTTCGCTTTTTCACCAAGTGCTACAACGTAACAATCAATACTATGTTCAATTGGTAACTCAATATTTTCAGCCTTCAGCGCCATAATTAAACGCTCAATACTCATCGCAAAACCGATACCTGGCATTTCCGGTCCACCGATTTCTTGTACAAGTCCGTTATAACGGCCACCGCCACTTAATGTTGTGATAGCACCGAAACCTTCTGCCTCACTCATAATTTCAAAAACAGTGTGTTGGTAGTAGTCTAAACCACGTACTAAATTCGGATCTTTCTCAAATGGAACATCCATCATCGTTAGTAGTTCTTGTACTTTGTCGTAGTATACTGCTGAATCTTCGTTTAAGTATTCTGTAATAGATGGTGCTGTTCCCATTAATTCATGGTTACGGTCCTTCTTACAATCTAAAATACGAAGAGGGTTCTTTTCTAAACGAGATTGGCAGTCAGAACAGAACTCACCGATACGTGGCTCGAAGTGTGCGATTAACGCATCACGGTGCGCTTGACGGCTCGCTGCATCACCTAAGCTGTTTAATACAACTTTAATATTTTTCAAGCCCATGCCGCGGTAAAACTCTACAGCAAGTGCAATTACTTCTGCATCAATTGCTGGATCGTTACTACCAATTGCTTCAATACCGAATTGTACGAATTGACGATAGCGACCTGCTTGTGGTCTTTCATAACGGAACATTTGGCCGATATAGTATAATTTTGTTGGTTGTGTTGCATCACCGAACATTTTGTTTTCAACGTAAGAACGTACAACAGGTGCAGTACCTTCTGGACGTAATGTTAAACTACGCTCTCCACGATCTTGGAATGAGTACATTTCTTTTTGTACGATATCTGTCGTATCACCAACACCACGTAAAAATAGCTCAGTGTGTTCAAAAATTGGTGTACGAATTTCTTTATAATTGTAACGACGGCAAATTTCGCGTGCTTGCCCTTCGATATACTGCCATAACTCAACGCTACCTGGAAGAATATCTTGCGTTCCGCGTGGGATTTGAATAGACATATTCAGTTCCTCCTCAAATTGTTTTAATCTTAATAAAAATAAAAAAACTCCCGCCTCTACTGTTTGAACAGTAGGGACGAGAGTATTATACCCGTGGTGCCACCCTAATTGAAGCACGTATGCTTCCACTTTTTTAATAACGCTTAAATTTGCGTTCATCTCTACTAAGCATATATGCCGTTCAAGTTGAAACCTCTAGAGTGTCATTCAATCAGTCATCATGCAGAAATGTTTTCAGCCTAAGACATTTCTTCTCTTTCCATGTGTGTCTCATTTACTCTTCTCTATCAACGGTTATATTCATATGTAAATATAAAATTACTATACGTTTGTTGAGTAGGATTGTCAAGTACTCTAAGAGCGCTCAATCTGCTTCTTTAGACGCTTTACATCTTGAAGAGAAATCCCAAACTCAGAAGCGAGCTCCATTGAAGTATTGTTTTGCTCTTTTGAAATAAAATCATGAAAATTTACGTTAAACAGTTGATTTGCACCATTTGTAACAGAATGCCCTTTTTCATTCATACGCATACGTATATCCCTCACATTCAATATAGATGTTTTACTTTTTATTGTTCCATATTGATGAAAGAGTTATACATAACCGAAACAGCTATTGATTCCAAATAAAGTGAAACTTTAATGAATAGGGGTTTTGTCCATCGCCACTCATTATTAGCCCTCACTAATCAGGCTTTTACGAGCAGTGGATCTCCCACAAATAGCGGGATAAATGAACAAAACATACAACAATGTATGAAAAAAGAGAGGACCTATAATCCTCTCTTCCCCGGCAACACTATTTACTTTCTACAATTAAGGTCACCGGACCATCATTGATTAAAGAAACGTCCATCATTGCTCCGAACTGTCCTGTCTCCACATGCAGTCCTTGTTTACGAACTTCTTCATTAAAGAAATCATATAAATGTTCTGCATAATCAGGTTTCGCAGCATCCATAAAGTTTGGACGTCTTCCTTTACGGCAATCTCCGTATAATGTAAATTGCGAAATAGATAGAACTTGTCCCTTCATATCAAGTACAGAGTGGTTCATCTTTCCGCTCTCATCTTCAAAAATACGTAGGTTTGCAATTTTTTCTGCGATATAAGTTGCATCTTTTTCTGTATCTTCATGCGTAATGCCAACTAGTAATGTTAAACCGAATGGAATTTGTCCTACAATCTCGCCATCTACTGTGACAGACGCTTCCTTTGATCGTTGTAAAACAACTCTCATCTTTTCTACACTCCCTATTAATGCATCATGCGTCGTACGGCATAAATTTCTGGAACGCGTTTAATGCGCTCTACTACTTTTTTCAAGTGTTGTAAGTTTCGAATAGAAATCGACATGTTAATCGTTGCCATCTTATTACGATCACTTCTACCAGAAACAGCTGAGATATACGTCTTCGTTTCTGTAACAGCTTGTAATACTTCATTCAATAAACCACGACGATCATAGCCTGAAATTTCAATATCAACATTGTACTCAATTTCTTTTTCAGGACTACCTTCCCAATCTACTTCTAATAAACGCTCCACCGCTTCTTCTGTATGCACATTGACGCAATCGCAACGGTGAATTGATACGCCTCGACCTTTCGTAATATACCCAACGATATCATCGCCTGGAACTGGGTTACAGCATTTTGATAAACGAATTAACAAATTATCTGCACCACTTACCTTTACACCAGAATCCCATTTTCGAATTTTCATCGGTTTACGAACTTCTTTAACTTCAACGATGTCTTCTTCTTCACGTTGTTTACGGAACTTGTCCGTTAGTCGCGTAACAATTTGCGCTGCTGTAATTCCGTTATATCCAACTGCTGCAAACATATCTTCTTCATTTGCAAAGTTAAACTTCTCAGCGACACGTTTTAAATTATCAAGCGCTAATACTTCTTTCATCTCATACTCTAAGCCACGCACTTCTTTTTCAACAAGTTCACGGCCTTTTTCAATATTTTCATCTCTACGTTGTTTCTTAAAGAATTGACGTATTTTATTTTTCGCATGAGATGTTTGAGCAAGCTTTACCCAATCTTGACTTGGACCATACGAATGTTTCGATGTTAAAATTTCAATGATGTCACCAGTTTTCAACTTATAATCAAGCGTCACCATTTTCCCATTTACTTTTGCACCAATTGTCTTGTTTCCAATTTCCGAATGGACACGATACGAAAAATCAATTGGAACAGAGCCAAGTGGTAATTCCATTACATCGCCTTTTGGTGTAAAGACGAATACCATGTCAGAGAATAAATCAATTTTTAATGACTCCATAAATTCTTCTGCATTAGAAGCTTCATTTTGCCATTCTAATATTTGACGGAACCAAGTTAGTTTCTTCTCTAATGTACCCGTTGTTTCTGCTGCTTTACCTTCTTTATACGCCCAATGTGCCGCGATTCCGAATTCTGCAATCTCATGCATTTCTTTCGTACGAATTTGCACTTCTAGCGGATCACCTTTTGGTCCAATTACAGTCGTATGAAGAGATTGATATAAATTTGCTTTCGGCATTGCAATATAATCTTTAAAACGACCTGGCATTGGTTTCCAGCACGTATGAATAATTCCAAGCACCGCATAGCAATCTTTAATACTATTCACAACGACACGTACAGCTAGTAAATCGTAAATTTCATTGAATTGTTTATTTTGCAATGCCATTTTACGATAAATACTGTAAATATGTTTTGGTCTTCCAGAAATCTCAGGTTGAATTGAAACCTCTTTTAATTTCTCGCGAATGCCAGTCATTACTTCATCTAAATATTCTTCACGCTCTGCACGTTTACGCTTCATTAAATTCACAATACGATAATATTGCTGCGGGTTTAAATAGCGAAGTGAAGTATCCTCTAACTCCCATTTAATAGTACTAATTCCGAGTCTATGTGCTAAAGGTGCAAAGATTTCTAACGTTTCATTTGCAATGCGACGCTGCTTCTCTTGAGGCAAATGTTTCAATGTACGCATGTTATGAAGACGATCAGCTAGTTTAATTAAAATAACTCGAATATCTTGAGCCATTGCAATAAACATTTTGCGATGGTTTTCTGCTTGTTGCTGCTCATGGGATTTGTATTTAATCTTTCCAAGCTTTGTAACACCATCGACAAGCATAGCGATTTCTTTATTAAATTCCCGTTCAATGTCTTCTAATGTAATTTCTGTGTCTTCCACTACATCATGTAAGAAACCTGCCGATACTGTAGCCGGATCCATGTGTAAATCAACTAAAATACCTGCAACTTGAATTGGGTGAATAATATATGGTTCACCCGATTTTCTATATTGTTCGCTATGTGCATCACGCGCATATTCATAGGCACGTGCCACTAGCTCAATATCTTCATCCGCTAAATATTGACTTGCTTTCTCGAGTACCTGTTCAGCTGTTAGTACTTGCTCATTTGCCATCGAATCACCTTTTATTGAAAATTGACTTTATCTTTATTGAATAGAATAAATTATATTCTATCATTATAACCCAATGATTGTGAATTGTGAAAAGGAAAAGATTTTACTGACATTTCACCATGTTTTTTTGTGCAATTATACAAAAGTACCCGCTCCTCTCCAAGAGATTCACGGGTACTTTTTTATCACCGTAGTTTCACCTATATAATGATTAGTATTTTTCTAATACTAATACATCGTAACCATCTAACATTTTACGACCATCTAAGTAAGTAAGCTCTACTAAAAATGCAATTCCTGCTACAACTCCACCAAGTTCTTCAACTAGTTTAATTGTCGCTTCGATTGTTCCACCTGTAGCTAATAAGTCATCTGTAATTAATACACGTTGGCCGGGCTTAATTGCATCTTTATGGATTGTTAAAACATCCGTTCCATATTCTTTACCGTAGTCAACTGTAATTACTTCACGTGGTAATTTTCCTAATTTACGAACTGGTGCGAAACCTACTTCTAATGCATAAGAAACTGGGCAACCAATAATAAAACCACGCGCTTCTGGTCCTACTACAACATCAATGTCTCTTTTATTTGCATACTCAACGATTGCATCTGTTGCTGCTTTATATGCTTTTCCGTCGTTCATTAAAGGTGTAATGTCTTTAAACACAATACCTTCTTTCGGATAATCTGGTACAATTGCGATATGTTGCTTGAAATCCATATTTCTGAATCCTCCTCAGATATAAAAGGTTTGTAAATACAAATCCTTTACCCTAACTGTTCTACTTATTTATGATCACGAATCGTTTCAAACCATGTATATAGTTGCTGATATGTGCTATAAACCAATTCTTTCTCTAATTGTAAGTGGTTCATTTTCTCACGATATGTGTTCGATTCAATTAAATCACGCTTTTGTTTTTTGTCTGCCATAAAAATGACACCGTCTTTTATTGTAACAAATTCTAACTCAAAAAACACCTGTGTCATGAAATTTACTGTATCTTTTGACCAACCTTTATGACGACACAGTTGTTCCCCATATTGCCTTAAAGAAAATGGTGTTTTTTGGCTTAAGAAAGAATAGTACCATTTAAAATGTTCCCTCGTTGGGACCGTACTAAATAAATGATTATTCTCTTGATAAAATAGCGTGTAAATTCGAGCTGGGAATCCAGCCTTAAATACATCACCTAATTCATCTGTTCCTTTCGGCAAATCAAGTAGCACAATGTATTGATCATCAAAATGAGCTACCTCTGATGCATGCACGAGCTGTTCTTTATAGCCTTCTAAAGAAAATTTATTCAATACCTCTTCAGAAAAATACACCAATGTTATTTTTTCTTTCGGAAGTTCTGCTAAATTTGCTTCTACATTACGCATACTACGCCAGTCAAATAATTGCCATGCCTCTACAGCAATATCTTGCACCATTAATTGCGGCTTTTTAAAGTTATTCCATTCATTAATGGACACTTCTCCTACTACAGAAACCTTCGCAACTGGAGAGATTTCTTTCGCATAAGTACCAAATCCAAATCCAATCGTGTCCAGTGTTGCTTGTCCATCACGAAGAGCCATTTTTAAATGCGAACCATCAGATCCAATTGCACGGATACTTTCTAATTCGGCATCTTTCACCGCAATACGCGGTTTCGGATTTCCTACGCCAAATGGCGCTAACTTTTGCATATCCTCAATCGCGGCAAGCGTTACATCCTCTACTTTACAAAATGCATCCACTGCTGTAATCGGAATAAAATCTTCTGCTGTTAAAATTACATCTGCTTGCTCATTTAACCTGCGTCTTAATTCATCCACATCATTCATATTAAGCGTCATTCCCGCTGCCATCGGATGACCTCCGAAATGCGGTAACAATTCACGGCAATCTGAAAGGTTTGCAAACAAATCAAATCCTGCAATACTACGAGCCGATCCCTTTGCTGTTTCTTTATGAGGATCAATGCTTAATACAATCGTTGGACGATAAAAACGTTCAACTAACTTAGAAGCGACAATTCCAATTACCCCTGGATTCCAACCTTCTTTTGCAAGGACTAATACTTTATTTTCTTCTGGCGGGAAATTATTTTCGACTTCAGCGATAGCTTCTTCAGTAATTTGCTTTACAATATCTTTTCGAAGTTTGTTC
The DNA here is from genome assembly GCF_038003645.1 of Bacillus sp. FSL E2-0195. Lineage (NCBI taxonomy): Bacteria > Bacillati > Bacillota > Bacilli > Caryophanales > Bacillaceae > Bacillus > Bacillus sp. FSL E2-0195. The sequence goes on from NZ_JBBOPN010000001.1 coordinate 4,277,135, forward strand.
AGCTCATCAATTTCTTCAGCTAGCTCTTTCGCTTCCTCTGGATCTTCTGATAATAAAAGGTGTACAGCAGGTGTTGCATCTTCCAAACGACCAACTGCATTAATACGAGGTGCGAGTGCGAACCCGATGCTTTCTTCTGTAATTTCGCTTTGCGAAACGTTAGCAACTTTAAATAACGCCTTTAAACCGATATTCCGAGTCATTCGCATATGCTTCAGTCCACGCTGTACTAACAATCTATTTTCACCATGAAGCGATACTAAATCGGCTACCGTACCGATTACTGCAATTTCCAACAAATGCTCTGGCACACGGCCCAAAAGTGCATGTGCAACTTTAAATGCAACACCAACACCCGCTAAATAATGAAACGGATAAACACCGCCTTCTAATTTCGGGTGAATAATCGCAAGTGCCTCTGGTAATTCTGGTGGTGGCTCATGATGATCTGTAATAATAAGATCTATTCCAAGTTCCTTCGCTACCTTCGCTTCATGTACCGCTGCGATACCAGTATCGACAGTAATAATTAGTGAGAACCCTGCACTGTGCGCCCAACGAAACGCTTCTTCATTTGGCCCATAGCCTTCAGTAAAACGATTTGGAATATAAAACTCTACTTCTGCACCTAATTCTTTGAGAGCAAGATATAACACAGTCGTACTACTTACTCCGTCCGCATCGTAATCGCCAAATATTAATATTTGTTCTCCATTTTCAATAGCTTTTTTCACACGTTCTACAGTCCGATCCATTCCTTCAAGTAAAAATGGATCATGAAATTCTTGATCTGCTGTATTTAAAAAGTCTACAATCTTATCTTCTGTATTTAAGCCTCTGCCAAGAAATAATGAAGTCACAAGAGGTGATAGTTGCAATTTATTTGCTAATTCACTCACTAGTTCCTCATTATATTCTTTTTCTTTCCAACGCGTCTTCGGTTGTAACACGAAATCACCCCTTAACCTATCCATTATACAAGACAGATTAAGGGGTGACAATATAATGCAAACTACGATTCGATATCTATATAATTAAATATCTGTTATGTTTAATTTGGAGAATACGGATTAATATGTACAAAAACGTTTTGTACGTTATCTTGTTTCATAAGTTTTTCTTTTACATGTTTTCCGATGCGGTGCCCTTCTTCTACAGTGATATATGGATCTACAGATACTTTAATATCGACAATAACATAGTGGCCATGTTCTCTTGCATATAAAGAGCCGATTTTTTTCACACCTTCCACTTGAAAAACTGCCTCCCTAAGCGGAACAACATCTTCTTCATGCAGAACATGATCGAGCGTTGCATGAATAGCTTCTGCTCCAATACTCCATGCCATCTTAGCAACGAGAATTGAAACAAATAATCCCGCAATTGGATCGGCATATACAAGCCAATCTATACCTAACTTACCGCCGATAATAGCTGCACAAATGCCGATTAAAGCTGCAATTGAAGAAAACACATCCGAACGATGTTCATATGCATTTGCAATAATTGCAGCACTATTTATCCTCTTCCCTAATCGATATTTATACTGAAACATCCCTTCTTTCACTACAATCGAAAGAATAACTGCAAAAATCGTAATTCCTTTTGGTGGTTCCAAATCTTGTGAAAAAGCTTTTATAGACGAAATCGCTATCTCTATTCCAACAATAAATAATAATACCGCAACAATAATCGCTGAAATCGATTCCGCTTTACCATGACCATACGGATGATCTTCATCAGGCGGTTGCTTTGCCGCTCGTAATCCAAAAAGTACAGCTAACGAGCCAATTACATCTGATCCAGAATGCACTGCATCCGCTAACAGTGCCTTACTGTTTCCAATATAACCAATTACCGCTTTTACAATCGCTAATATAATATTACCAACGATTCCGACAATAGCACCAAACTCGGCCTGTTTAAAACGTTCATCTTTTTCCATAATTGAAATCCCTTCTTTTCTTAACCTATCTTTTTATCCCGCTATTTGCGGGCAGTAAGCCCCCCACCTCAAAATCCGGCAAATACAAGGAAGTTAGGTGGGAGATCAACTGCCCGTAAAAGCCCGATTGGTGAGGGCTAATAATAAGTAGGGATGAACAAAACCCCCACTTATTAAAGTTTCACTTTATTTTAACAAAATCAGCGATAACATCACCACTTTATTCCATTTCATTCTTTCAAAAGTTGCTATCTTATTGTATCCACAAACGAAAAAAGAGATGCCTCATAATGAGACATCATCTTTTTTATACTTGCGGTTCAGGTTCTTCTTTCTCAACCTTCTTCTTGTTTTTGCCCTTTTTCAAACGACGGTTTTCAAGCATTAACCAAATTTGAGAAGCAACGAAAATAGAAGAGTACGTACCTACAACTAATCCAATTAATAATGCAAGTGAGAAGTTACGCAGTGATTCACTACCGAAAATAAGTAGTGTGATTACTGGGAATAACACTGTTAACACTGTATTAATTGAACGACCAATTGTTTGACGAATACTTGAGTTTACGATTTCTTCTAAATCTTTTATGTCGCGAACTCGTTTTTTCTGTTTGTATAACTCACGGTTTCTATCAAACGTAACAATCGAGTCATTGATAGAGTAACCAATAATCGTTAATACCGCAGCGATAAACGTTAAGTCTACCTCTATCTGGAAAAGACTAAATACAACAATCATAACGAATGCATCATGTAATAATGCGATTACTGCAGATACTGCGTACGTAAGACGGAAACGAATACTTACGTATAAAACGATTACTGCAGAAGCAATTAGTACTGCGATAAATGCATTTCGTGCAATCTCTTTACCGATTGTCGGCGAAACTGTACTTACATTCGGATCTGTACCGTATTTATCGTGGAAGAATGTTTTTGTTTTCGCAATTTCATCTTTCGATAGAACACCTACTGTACGAACTGCGAAACCTTTATTGTCATCTCCGGTCGGTACAATATCTTCTTCCTTCACATCGATGTTCAATTCTTTCAAATCTTTATGAACATTAGAAACAGTAGTTGCTTGTTTTGATTGCAAGTCGATACGTGTACCACTTGCAAAGTCAATACCAAGATTCATTTTGAAAATCGGTAATATAATTGCCCCAGCAATTACAACTACAATTGAGAATAAGAAAAATTTATGACCGATATTTACGAAGTTAATACGATCAAATCTCGTCGGTGGATGTACTACACCTTTTGTTAATGGAATAATATCCTTTTCCTTAACACCAAAGTAAGATAGTTTCTTATCAAAGTAACGGCTCTTTACAAGTAAACCTAGTAAGAAACGAGTACCGAATACGTTCGTAATGAAACCAACTAAAATACTTACGATTAAACTTGTTGCGAATCCTTTTACAGAGCTATTACCGTAAGCGAATAATACACCAGCTGCTGCAATTGTTGTAATGTTCGCATCTAAAATTGTCGCTAATGAACGATGGTTACCAGCACGGAATGCTGACATCATCGACTTACCAATTTTAAGCTCTTCCTTCAATCTCTCGTACGTAATGATATTCGCATCAACTGCGATACCAACCCCGAGCACTAATGCCGCAATACCCGGTAACGTAAGAACTGCATGCATCCAGTTAAAGACAAGTAATGTAACGAAAATGTATAAACCTAACATAATAACCGCTACAAGCCCTGGTAAACGGTAGAATACAAGCATGAATAAGAAGATAATAGCAATACCGATCGCACTAGCGAAAATCGTTTGCTCTAATGCTTGTTGACCAAATTTCGCTCCAACAGATGTTGAATACATTTCTTTTAAATCAACAGGAAGTGCACCTGCATTTAATAAAGATGAAAGTTCTTTCGCACTTTCAACTGTAAAGTTTCCACCTACGATAGATACTTCAGCTTGGTTAAATACTTGGCTTACTGTTGCTGCTGATAAAAACTTCGGATTCGGTTTTGCAGATTCTGCTTTATATGAATCTTTTCCTTCTTCAAAATCAAGCCAAATTACCATTAAATTCGTTGGTGGTGGCATTTTTGAAATCTTTTCAGTTACTTCACGGAATTTTTCAGCGCTTTTTAGTGTAAGACCTACGCTCGCACGGCCTTGCTCATCAAATGTTTGCTTCGCTCCGCCGCCTTTTAAATCCGTTCCGTCCATAAGAAGGTTATCATCCACATCACGGAATGTTAGTTTCGCTTGTGTTGATAACATTTCACGTGCTTTTTGCTGATCTTGTACACCAGCAAGCTGTACACGAATTCGATCTTCCCCTTCGATTTGAATGTTCGGCTCACTTACACCAAGAACATTGACACGATTTTCAAGAGCACCTACTGTACTTACAAGTGCATCACGATCGATTTTATCACCTTTTTTGGCTGGTTTTACTTCATACAGAATTTCAAAACCACCGCGAAGGTCTAGTCCTAGACTAATTCCTTTTGCTATGTCTTTTCCTGCCGCACCAATTACTCCACCAATTAATAAAACGATGAGGAAAAAGGCGGCAATTCTTGTACCACGCTTTGCCATATGTACCCTCTTTCTGCTACTAACACTTTCAATAAATCTCTTACGATTCATTTTCGCACGTGTGCATACGCCTAGTTAGTAGACTTACTTTCTATAAAATACATGTATTTCCGCTAGTTCATCACTAGCTGTGTCGGTAAGCTTTTCACAATACCTACACTATTCATTATTTATTTTTCCTCTTCACTACCTCCTTTATATATAATCTTAGACATAATTAATTCCTCTTTATCAATACCTATCATTATACTGCAAAAGGAAGAACAAACCAATTACAGTCGGTTATTTATTTTCATATTCATCAAACGACCAAAGTGGTGCTTGATATGCTTCAACAGTTAAATAATTCATATATTCATTAGTACTTACTCTTAATACATCATTTACTAATTCATATAACCTAACATCACTATCTATCTTTTTCCACTTTTTCGCCTTGAGAAACTTCCAAATATCATTATCTGTCACTCGGTCGTAACCGAACATTTGAAACTCTTCTACTTTACTTTCTAAAACGACTTGTAACTGTCCGCGGTATGATTCTACCAAAGCCTCTTTATCCAACATATATAACATCTCCTTCTTATTTCAGCACGAAAAGTCGCTTTTAATCCCGCTCTAATGGACAGTAATAACTTCTTTCAAGAGTACCATTCATACTTCACTCTCTTAAATGCTTGTCATTCTTGTCTCATACGTGCATATAAATTATTGTAAATCATTCCATTGATTTTGAGAAGGTAGGAGAAGAGTATGACGAGACAAAGCTTTTTAAAAGGCGCATTTATTTTAATGATAGCCGGTTTTATTACAAAAATCCTTGGATTTATTAACCGCATTGTAATGGCACGTATTTTAGGCGAAGAAGGCGTCGGCCTTTATATGATGGCTGTCCCCACCTTCATTTTAGCAATTACATTAACACAAATTGGCCTTCCTGTTGCAATCGCAAAATTTGTAGCAGAAGCAGAAGCAGTGAACGATAAGCAAAGAGTTAAAAAAATATTAACTGTCTCACTAGCCGTTACATCCATTATTAGTATCATTTTAACAATTGGGATTATGCTACTCACACCTATTTTAGCAAAAACATTATTAACAGATGAAAGAACTTACTATCCATTAATGGCTATTTTACCTGTCGTCCCCGTTATTGCAGTTTCTTCCGTTTTACGTGGTTATTTCCAAGGGAAACAAAACATGAAGCCGAGCGCTTACGCTCAAGTCATAGAACAAGTTGTCCGCATTACAATTATCGCTGTATGCATTCGGTTATTTTTACCTTACGGCGTAGAATATGCTGCAGCCGGTGCCATGCTATCAGCTGTTCTAGGTGAAGTTGCATCTTTATTATTTTTACTTACTTTATTCCAACGCGAAAAACATTTATCTATACGCTCTGGATTTTTCACTACTGTAAAGGAGAGCAAAAATACATTTTATTCCCTTATGGACATTGCTTTACCAACTACAGGAAGCCGTTTAATTGGTTCCGTTTCTTATTTCTTTGAACCTATCGTCGTTATGCAAAGCTTAGCGATCGCCGGCGTTGCTGCTTCTGTCGCAACTCAGCAATACGGTATATTAAACGGATATGCGTTCCCACTTCTATCACTGCCAGCCTTTATTACATATGCTCTTTCTACAGCACTCGTCCCATCAATTAGCGAGGCAATGGCAAAGAGACAACACAAATTAGTAGAACACCGATTACAACAAGCACTTCGAATTTCCTTAATAACCGGCGGATGGTCAGTCGTTATATTATATGTATTTGCTTCTCCAGTTTTAACTCTCATGTACGGATCAGACAACGCGGCCGCTTTCATCCAGCTTCTTGCACCTTGCTTTTTATTTCATTATTTTCAAAGCCCCCTTACATCTGTGTTGCAAGCTTTAAACTTAGCACGCGCTGCTATGATGAACACATTTATTGGCGCTATCGTAAAATTAATCGTTATCTTTGTACTCGCTTCACGCCCAGAGTTCCAAATGATGGGGGTTGCCCTCGCCATCGCAGCAAATATAGTAACCGTAACATTCCTTCACTACGCCACTGTTTTAAAGAAAATTGCATTTACCATTTATGCAAAAGACTATATTTTCGGCGGAATTGCTATCGGGATTGCTGGTACCTTCGGTTTTTATCTTCATAAGTATATCGTTTTTTCTCATTCACTTGGCATACAAACATTATGGGAAATCACTTTAACAACAATCGTTTATATCGTTCTCCTCTTCGTTTTCAAACTCATTCGAAAAGAAGAATTAAGTCGTCTCCCTATCATTCGGAAACTTTCATTTTTGAAGTAAGCAGGCTTGCCATTCAAAATGGTAAGCCTCTAATTTTCTTTCAAATCAACGAAAAACTGTCCATTTTGAAAACTACAATATAAAATCCGTTTCACATCTTTATAACCTAAGTTATTCAGTTTCTCAACGAGCCACCCATCTGTATGTTCGATCATTTGCAAATGATTGTATTGAATTTCTCCATCAATAATTAGTGGGAGTGTAAAAATTGGTGTATCATTTTTGCTCTTTTTACTTTTTTGTTTTTGAAAGACAGATAACTTTCCAGATGGTTCTAAAATAGCGTATTCTACATCACGCACATCTCCGATTCCTTGCTCACGTAGTTGCATCAATAAATCATCTATGTTATATCGCTGCTTCCGCATCTTTTTTTCATCAATTTTACCTGCATTCACAAGAATCGCAGGCTCCCCTTCTATTAAATGCCGAAAACGCTGAAACTTTAAAGAAATGACCGACAAAATGATTTGTATACACATAAGAAAAGTCATTGGAACTAATTGATGCCAAAGTGATTTATCTGTATTTTCGATTGCCACTACAGCCATTTCACCGAGCATAATGAATACAACTAAATCTAATACACTTAATTCTCCAATTTCACGTTTACCCATAAGACGAAAAATAATTAAAATGATTATATACAAAAGCATTGTTCGTCCGATTATTGATACCCATTCCATTTCTACATCCCCTTTTTTTACTTATAGGCTCCCCTACAAAAAAAGAAACTAGTCTAACTTAAACAAAATGAAAATATGCTTGTATTAAAAAGGGGGAATGCATAATGGATGGAACGAAAAAATTATCGAGCGCAATCGGCTTCGGTATTATTACCCTATTAATCCTCGCATCTATTACAAGTATGATCATGGCTCTTTTATTAAAATTTACGAATATTAATGAAGGGACATTAGTAATTATTATTTTTATAATAGCCCTTCTATCTATGCTTATGTCCGGATTTATTGCTGGTAAAAAGGCACAAGGAAAAGGATGGCTAGTAGGTTTCACAACAGGCCTTACATTCGCTATTCTCGTCTTTCTCGTTAACTATTTAGGCTTCTCTCAAACTTTATCGAACTCACAGTTACTCTACCAATTAGCATTGATGGGTGCGAGTACACTCGGAGGTATTTTCGGTGTAAATATGTCAAAACAAAATAGTTAAAAAAAGGCCCTGCACATTTCATGCAGGGCCTTCATCATTAGTTTTTCACAACTTCACGAATCGCATTGCGATCGAAAGTTAAGTGTGCACCACCAGATTTAACAACAATTTTTGTTTCATCCACTGATTCGATTGTAGCGTGTAAACCACCGATTGTTACGATAGCATCACCTTTTTTGATTTCATTTTGCATTTGTGCAACTGCTTTTTGACGCTTTTGTTGCGGGCGAATTAATAAGAAATAGAAAATCGCAAACATCGCAACAATCATAACGATATTCATCATACCTGCATTCATCTTGTGTTCCTCCTTTTAAATTATGTATTAGAAGTTTTTAGCATTCGGTTTATTAAAGCCATACTGTTCAAAGAACTCTTCGCGGAAATCGCCAAGACGGTCTTCACGAATAGCTTGTCTCACCTGCTCCATTAAGTTTAACAGAAAATGAAGGTTGTGATAAGACGTTAAACGAATTCCGAACGTTTCATCACATTTCATTAAGTGACGAATGTACGCACGAGAATAGTTTTTACATGTGTAGCAATCACAGTTCGGATCAAGCGGCCCGAAGTCTCTAGCGAATTTCGCATTTTTCACAACTAAGCGGCCTTCACTTGTCATACATGTACCATTTCGAGCGATACGAGTTGGAAGTACACAGTCAAACATATCAACACCGCGAATCGCACCATCAATTAACGAGTCAGGAGAACCTACACCCATTAAGTAACGTGGTTTATCATCAGGAAGAAGTGGTGTTGTAAACTCAAGAACACGATTCATAATATCCTTCGGTTCACCAACAGATAGACCGCCGATAGCATAGCCAGGGAAGTCCATTGAAACAAGATCTTTCGCACTTTGACGACGAAGTTCTTCAAACTCCCCGCCCTGTACAATACCGAATAAACCTTGATCTTGCGGACGTTCATGCGCCTTTAGGCAACGCTCTGCCCAGCGGCTTGTACGCTCTACCGACTTTTTCATGTATTCAAAAGTAGCTGGGAACGGTGGACACTCATCAAATGCCATCATGATATCTGAACCTAATGCATTTTGGATTTCCATCGCTTTTTCTGGAGATAAGAATAATTTATCGCCATTTAAGTGATTGCGGAAATGAACACCTTCCTCTTCAATACGTCGGAAATCACTTAAGCTAAATACTTGGAATCCACCTGAATCCGTTAAGATTGCACGATCCCAGTTCATAAACTTATGCAAGCCACCTGCTTCACGAATAATTTCGTGGCCTGGACGTAGCCATAAATGATACGTATTGCTTAAAATAATGCCAGAATCCATTGCTTTTAATTCTTCTGGTGACATTGTTTTAACTGTTGCAAGTGTACCAACTGGCATAAATGTCGGTGTATCAAATGAGCCGTGTGGCGTGTGCACTCGACCTAAACGCGCACCCGTTTGTTTACAAGTTTTAATAAATTCATAACGAATTGCTGTCATAATTTACTCCTTTTATTTGTTTCTCATTTTAGCGTGAGATGCAACGAACATCGCATCACCGAAACTAAAGAAACGATATTTTTCTTTTACTGCTTCATTATAAGCATGAAGTACATTATCTCTATTTGAAAATGCACTTACAAGCATAATTAATGTTGATTTCGGCAAATGGAAGTTTGTAATTAAACCATCAATTGCTTTAAATTCATATCCTGGATACATAAAAATATCTGTCCAGCCAGAAGCTGCGCAAAGCTTACCACTATTATCTGTCGCAATCGTTTCTAACGTACGAGTTGATGTCGTACCTACAGTAATAATACGGCCGCCATTCTCTTTCACGCGGTTTAATAACGCCGCAGTCTCTTCAGACATATGGTAATACTCTGCGTGCATATGATGCTCTTCAATAGTATCTGCAGAAACTGGTCTAAAAGTTCCAAGTCCTACATGGAGTGTAATGAATGCTAACCCGACGCCTTTTTGCTTCAATTTCTCAAGTAACTCTTCTGTAAAGTGAAGGCCAGCCGTCGGTGCTGCTGCTGAACCGATTTCCTTCGCATATACCGTTTGATAACGATCGCGATCTTCTAGCGTCTCTTTAATATATGGAGGAAGTGGCATTTCTCCAAGCTCGTCTAAAATTTCATAAAAGATGCCGTCATATGAAAACTCAAGTTGACGCCCACCTTGATCTGCTGTTCCAATGCAAGTTGCTTTTAACTTTCCTTCACCAAAAGAGATGACAGTTCCTTCTTTTACACGCTTCGCTGGCTTTATAAGCGTTTCCCACTTATCGCCTTCCTCTTGTTTCAAAAGAAGCACTTCAATGTGTGCACCTGTATCTTCTTTCACACCGTGCAAGCGAGCTGGCATCACTTTCGTTTCATTTAAAACTAAGCAATCCCCCTCTTGTAAGTAAGAAAGAATGTCTGTAAAATGTTTATGCCCAATATCTCCTGTTTCACGGTCTAACACCATCAATCTTGATGTTTCACGCTCTTCAAGCGGAATTTGTGCAATGAGTTCTTCTGGTAAATGAAAATCAAACAGATTAATATCCATAACTGTATCCACCTATTTCTTATTTGAATCGATTTATTATATACATAATGAAAGATAATGCAATACTTAACACAATACATGTAATGATAGGAAAATAAAAGGTAACGTTACCTTTTTTCACAAAAATATCGCCTGGAAGCCTTCCTATGAACTTCCAAGCTAATCCAACAACAATGAGCAAAATACCAGCTGTAATAAGCAGCTTTGGCATCTCCGTCATACTTTGGGCATCTCCATTCCGAAATGCTCATATGCGAGCGGTGTTACGATCCGGCCTCTTGGCGTTCTTTGTAAAAAGCCAATTTGTAATAAATACGGCTCATACACATCTTCAATCGTATGAGATTCTTCCCCAATCGTTGCTGAAACAGTTTCTAATCCAACTGGACCACCGCGGAACTTTTCAATAATACCAAGCAGTAATTTATGGTCGATATGATCAAGTCCTAATTTATCTACTTGTAATAGTTCTAACGCCATTTGTGTAATTTCCATCGCAATCGTTCCGTCACTGCGAACTTGTGCGAAGTCACGTACACGTCGTAATAGACGATTCGCAATACGAGGTGTACCACGGGCACGTCTTGCAATTTCTAATGCAGCTAACGAATCTATTTCAACTTCAAACACTTCTGCTGTGCGTTCTACAATCGCAGAAAGCTGATCTACTGTATAGTACTCTAATCGTGAAAGTACACCGAAACGGTCACGAAGTGGTGCTGATAATGCACCTGCACGCGTCGTTGCCCCAACTAGCGTAAATGGAGGTAAATCTAGGCGTACAGAGCGAGCTGATGGTCCTTTCCCAATAACGATATCAAGGCAAAAGTCTTCCATCGCTGGGTATAGCACTTCTTCAATAGATCTATGCAAACGATGAATTTCATCAATAAATAATACATCTCCTGGCTGAAGCGCTGTTAATACAGCTGCTAAATCTCCTGGTCTTTCAATTGCGGGACCTGACGTCGTTCGAATGTTAACACCCATTTCATTGGCAATAATATTCGCAAGCGTCGTTTTACCAATTCCAGGTGGGCCATATAAAAGTACGTGATCTAACGTTTCTTCACGCATTTTCGCCGCTTCAATAAACACTTCTAAATTATGTTTCGCTTTATCTTGGCCAATGTACTGACGGAGCGTCTGTGGCCGTAATGAATACTCTAAATCCGCATCTTCGTATCCAGATTCCCCTGAAAGGAGACGTTCGTCCATTATACTCACCTCTTACCATTTAGTAAAAGACTAAGTGCCTTTTTAATATATTGATCCGTCGTTAGTGATTCTTTTAATAACTCTGGTACAACGCGAGAGACTTCTCGTTCTGCATAGCCAAGTGCACGCAGTGCTTCCAGTGCTTCATCAAGTTCAACTGATGAACCTTTCTTCGTATCAAAACTTTCAGTATCTGAGAACAAATCAACAAACGCATCTGGTACAACATCTGCTAGTTTTCCTTTTAAATCTAAAATCATTTGGCGCGCTGTTTTCTTTCCGACGCCTGGGAACTTCACTAAGAACTTCTCATCTTCATGTTCAATCGCTTGAACGACCTGTCCGGTTTGACCAGAAGCTAAAATTGCAAGAGCACCTTTTGGTCCAATCCCCGATACACCTAACAATTTTGTAAATAATAAACGCTCTTCACGTGTTTTAAAACCGTAAAGTGCCATAATATCTTCTCTCACATAATGATATGTATAGACACGGATTTCTTGCTTACTTCTTTGAAATACATACGGATTTGGTGTGAAAATTTGATAACCAATTCCATTATGGTCAATTACGACATATTCCGGTCCTACATACTCCACGTAACCTGTAACATATTCAAACAAAATACGATCTCTCCCTCTCAAATCATGTATTCCATTTTAACATATTTAACAATAGAAAAGCGAGACTGCCCCAACAAATGTTCCCCGTTTACAATTTCCGTTTTTTTCTATTGACATAAATACAAAAAGAACATTACTATACAGGAGTCAATAATGATTATCAATATTAATTAAAGGGGTTACATCAGGATGAAACAAAAGCTATTTATTTTATTTACTATCATGCTAGTTGTTCTTTCTATCGTTGGCTGTTCTTCTCAAAAAGAAGAAGAAAAAACAAAAGAACAACCGAAAACAAAAGTTGTAAAACATGCTAAAGGGGAAGCAACAATTCCAGCTAATCCAAAGAGAATTGTTGATTTATCTGGATCAACAGAGGAATTATTAATCCTTGGACATAAACCTGTTGGCACAGCAAACACATATAAAGATAAAATCCAAAATCATTTAACTGAAAAGTTAGACGGAGTAAAAGCAGTTGGCTGGTATTGGGCACCTAAAGTTGATTTAGAGGCTGTTACTGCTTTAAAACCAGACTTAATTATTTTAAACAATCGTCAATTGAAAATTTATGATCAACTAGAAAAAGTGGCACCGACAGTTGTTCTGGAAACAAATCTAGAAGACTGGCGCGGTAAGTTTAAAGAAGTAGGTAAACTATTTGACGAAGAAAAGAAAGCAGACAAATGGATTGCAGATTACGATAAAAAAGCAGACTCTTTATCTAAAAAAATTAAAGAGAAAACAAAAGATGAGAACTTTATGTTCGTTGCAGTTACACCACAAAACTTCCGTGTATACGGTAGCTTCGGATACGGTGACATCATCTTTAACGACTTAAAGCTTCCAGCAACAAAAGGTACAGATTTAAAACAAACGATGGCACAAGTATCACTAGAAGGTCTTGTTGCATTCCAGCCTGATCAAATGTTTATTGTAAACTTCGGCGGAGAAGCTGATAAAGTGTACGAAGACTATAAAAACAGTGCGGTTTGGAAAGATAATAAAGCAGTAAAAAACAATCACGTATATGAAGTATCGAATGAAGCCTTCAATACGAAAGCATTCAATCCAATCGGAAAAGATATGCTAATTGATGAAATCGCAAAAGAGATTTTAGCTAAGAATAAATAAAAAAAGCAGCTCACCCTGAGCTGCTTTTTTTATTATTTTGCACTGCGTATTGCTTCATTTTTTCGATTGTCTTCACGAATCCTTCTTTTGACTTAATACGAATACCACGCTTTAGTTTTGCTCGCTCATAACTCTCAAGCTTTTTCATATCAATTTGAAAGAAGGAATGGATCGCGTTATCACTTTTCGGTACCCCTTTAAAAATTTGCAATATCCCCTCCTCTGAAACACCAAAATAACCGCTCGTTTTCAGTAAAGGAGAAATATCATCAACTTTCCTTTGTAATACGATTTGCACATCATCACGATCAACAAGTTGCCATTCTTTATATTGCTGCAAAAACTTTTCTAAATCCGCTACTTTTTCTGTCAGTATTTCCTCGCTTACTTCTCCATCAACATACATACGCTCTAATAAAATTGTAACTTCAGGTACTTTTTCTGTTATTTCTGCCCTCACATCGGATCCATAAGCTAAGCAAAACATCACAACGAAAGCTTGCACTGCAATTAGCATCCATTTCATTTCCGTTCACCTCTTCTAGGCAAAATCATACTTTCATTTGTAGCTTTTCCGGAAATGGGGGTTTTATCCATATAAACAATAGCATTAAATTTCTAAGGAAAATAAAGTGAAACTTTAATCAGTGGGGGGTTTTGTTCATCCCCCCACTGATTATTAGTTGAACCAATCGGGCTTTTACGGGCAGTTGATCTCCCACCTAACTCCCTCGCATTCGCCGAATTTTGAGGTGGGAGTCTTACTGCCCGTTAATGCGGGACAAAAAATGCAGATAAGGGTTAATCCTCATCTGCATGTATCATTTACTTTTATATAAAATGAAAGACGCCTGCAAAGCAGGCGTCTGATGCGTTTACGGCGAAAGACCAGGCGACCACATTCGCGTGTTTAGCACTTAAGCATATCTCTCGACTTACGTAAATTAGCTCATCGCTTTGCTAATATAACATTAACAAGGTAGAAGCGCAATATATTTCTAAATATATTTTTCTTCCTCTTTCAACCAATTGAAATTTATGTAAATTATAAATGGATTAATGCAATATATATGTTACAATTAATACTATAAATATAAACAGGGGATGAATGTCTTGAAAAAAATTAAAGATGAACGCCTCATACTTCAAATGTTAAAAAACATACGTATTGCCTTTCTTTTTCAATCAATTGGTATAATCGGAATTTTAGGCTATATCGGATTCACAGAAGGAATGGATCAAATTACGAAATCTCCATTGTGGTTATTATTTATTCTTACAAGTATTGTACTTAGTTATTTACAGTTAAGCGTTTCTATCGATGTAGAAGAAAGCGAAAATGAAATAAAGTTAACTCCTTATTACAAAATTATTTTACGCTCTCTTATTGTAGGAATTATCATGGCTATTATTTATATCATTTTCAGTCCAGAAAGACCTCTATTTGAAGCTATTTTAACAGGTGGTATTCTCTTCATATGCTTTTTAGCGTCTTACTCCGTTAGTTATTTTATAAAAAAACGACGTTTACAAGACGACGATGAATAAAGAGGAAGGGCTATCCCTTCCTCTTTAATTTGTTATCGCATAGTACCAGTCAGACCGTAACGAATGTCTCGGAACATATTTGTTATGTCACGATTAAAATCGTTTGTAGCTGTGCCGTTACGTAAACGCGTACTCATTGCATCGACACGAGTAAACATGTCATTTCTTACAGAAACATATACGTTTCTATTTCCAACTTCATTCACAACAGCTTGACGAATTTCGTTCGCCATCGCTGTTTCATTCGTCGCTGTATTACGTGGTTTTACCGCAATCGCTACATCGTTTCCATATACAACTGTAGAAACTCGGTCTACGTTATTCATACGTTTCACACGATTCGTAATTTTCTCCGCAGTTTTACCATCATTGTTAATGTATGAATTGTTCATTGTAATATTACGAGTTGGATGTGGATTAGCAATTTGCCCATTGTAATTTACATCACGGTAATAATTATTATATCCTGTATCGTTACGACCGTTTCTATATGTTACATAATCTGTAGAACGATCGTTACGCGCTACATTATCACGATACTGGTGTGTATCATTATAAGATGTACGCTCGTAATTGTAGTTACGTCCATCCATCGCATTATTATCTTTTGGTGTACCACATGCAGCTAATGCACTGGTAACTAACAAAGAAGCAGCAATAACCTTTACTTTCGTATTCAATACAAAAACCCCCTCTGTTAGAATGAACTTCTCTTTCGAAAAGCTCCCCCTTATGATGAGTAACAGAGAGGGTTTTTACACTGTTAATATTTCACTAGGAATTTTCTAGCACTTAATGTAAATTCACCATATTCCTGACTATCACGAATACAAAAAAGGTGGGAATAACCCCACCTTTTTTTAAACTTCCTCTTCGTCCTCTTCTTCTGAAACTGGTTCTCCAAATACGTTTGGTGGGTCCGGCTGATAATACATCGTTCCTGGCTGTGGTGCATATGCTGGCTGAGTTGGTTGATAATATAAAGGATTGGCGTATTGTGGTCCACCCGGTTGCGGACTATATAACCTACTCTCTCCTCCGCATCCACAATCTTCTTCCCCTTGTACAAGTGGTGGCATATTATTATCCATTGGCATCATATTTGGATTTGGCATAGAAGTATATTGCGGTGCCATTTGTTGATACGGCATTTGATTGTATGGATTTTGTTGCTGATACTGCGGATATGGCGGCATCATTGGCTGTTGATATGGCATCATGTTCGGCATTTGATTGTTATCCATTATCGGCATCATGTTTGGCATTTGATTGTTATCCATTATCGGCATCATGTTCGGCATTTGATTGTTATCCATTATCGGCATCATGTTCGGCATTTGATTGTTATCCATTATTGGCATCATGTTCGGCATTTGATTGTTATCCATTATTGGCATCATGTTTGGCATTTGGTTGTTATCCATTATCGGCATCATGTTTGGCATCTGGTTGTTATCCATTATCGGCATCATGTTTGGCATTTGGTTGTTATCCATTATCGGCATCATATTTGGCATTTGGTTGTTATCCATTATCGGCATCATATTTGGCATTTGGTTGTTATCCATTATCGGCATCATATTTGGTGGTTGATTGTTATCCATTATTGGCATTATATTTGGTGGTTGATTGTTATCCATTATTGGCATTATATTTGGTGGTTGATTGTTATCCATTATTGGCATTATATTCGGCACTTGAA
This sequence comes from Bacillus sp. FSL E2-0195, assembly GCF_038003645.1. Classification (NCBI taxonomy): domain Bacteria; kingdom Bacillati; phylum Bacillota; class Bacilli; order Caryophanales; family Bacillaceae; genus Bacillus; species Bacillus sp. FSL E2-0195. The sequence goes on from NZ_JBBOPN010000001.1 coordinate 4,293,894, forward strand.
TATTAGGCGGTATTACTTGCGGGATAATAACACTTTCTTTTGATACGTTTGATGAGACTATGCTTCCTACATTTTCTTTTTTCACTTGCGGCGACACTATATTCCCTACATTTCTTCTTTCTTCACTTGCGGCGACACTATATTCCCTACATTCTCTTTCTTCACTTGCGGCGACACTATATTCCCTACATTTTCTTTCTTCACTTGCGGCGACACTATATTCCCTACATTCTCTTTCTTCACTTGCGGCGACACTATATTCCCTACATTCTCTTTCTTCACTTGCGGCGACACTATATTCCCTACATTCTCTTTCTTCACTTGCGGCGACACTATATTCCCTACATTCTCTTTCTTCACTTGCGGTGACACTATGTTTCCTATATTGTCTTTTTTCGTTTGCGGAGAAATGACATTGTTAGGTTTCATTTTATTAATTTGAGGAGCAATTAACTCGCTTCCCTTTTTTATTACGTCTGAAATTTTATATTCTTTTTTCGCTTTAATTGGTGGTTGCGGTGGCTGTGGTAACACATTGATAGAAAATTTAGTATTTTCTTTTGTAGTAGGTTTTAGTTTTTCTACTTTCTCTACAACAGGTGGTTTTTGAATGACAGGCGGCTTTTCAACTGGCTTCTCTTTTTGAATCGGAATTTCTTTTTGCACTTCTTTTTGTGGCTTCACTTGCACTTCCTTTTGCGGCTTCACCTGTATTTCTTTTTGCGGTTTTATCTGCATTTCTTTTTGCGTTTGTTGCATAGCTGGTTGTTGTGTAATAGGTGTTGATTGATACGTGATCTCATCTTCATCTTCTATTGCAAGTGGCGTTGGTGTTGATGCAAACTCTTTTTGCTGCACCTCTTTTACATATTGTTTCGGGGGCGCTGAACCCGATCCAGTTTGTTGTTTCACATGAACGCTATGCGATGGCACTTTAATTTTCATCCCTGGCATAATTAGGTCTGGATTGCTAAGCTGTGTATTTGTTTTTTTTAGCGTTTCAAAATCCACTCCGTACTTTTTTGCAATTTTCCAAAGGGTCTCCCCTTTTTGCACGATATGAATTTTCAAATTTTCCCCCTCCTGTATAACTTATCTATAAGTAAAAACACTTTGAAGTAACACTTTCTAAACAACATTAACTTCTTTTACTTTTATCACTTCTTCTATTTTCAATATGATTCGAAGTGGAATAAGCATAGAAAAACCGCAATGATTTCCTCAACACAATGTATGCCTATTCCATCCTTGTTATGATTATATGTACGAAAAAAAGCAACGGAAATCCCGCTGCTTTAAACGCGCTCTAACATACGATTTAATGCAAGAACTGCCTCTTCTGTTACTTGTTTCTCTACACGAATAACGTTAATTTGTTCTCCTCTTTCTATGTTCTCAAGTACCCATAACAGGTGAGGTAAGTCAATTCGGTTCATCGTTAAGCAAGGACACATAAACGGATTTAGCGAAATAATTTCTTTATCTGGATGTTGCTGAATAATTCGGTTCACTAAATTCATCTCTGTACCAATCGCCCACTTACTTCCCGCCGGAGCTGCTTCAATCATATCAATAATATATTTCGTTGATCCTGCATAATCAGAAGCAGCAACCACTTCATAACAACATTCAGGGTGAACAATAATATTCATATCCGGATGATTTTTTCGCACATTTTCAATATTTTTCACAGTGAAGTTTTGATGAACAGAACAATGGCCTTTCCATAAAATCACTTGAATTTCTTCTATATCTCCATCGTACTCTAATGAATCTGTATGCGGGTTCCACACTGCCATTTTTTCTAACGGAATACCTAAATCATACGCTGTATTTCTTCCTAAATGTTGGTCTGGTAAAAAGACGAGACGCTCTTTTTGTGTAAACGCCCAAGACACCATTTGTTTTGCATTTGAAGAGGTTACTGTTGCCCCTCCATTACGACCACAAAACGCTTTGATCGCAGCTGTTGAATTTACATACGTTAATGGAATCATCGTATCCCCAAATAATTTCGCGAGCTCTTTCCACGCTCTTTCTGTTTGTTCAATATCTGCCATATCTGCCATAGAACAGCCGGCACGCATATCTGGTAAGATGACAATTTGATCATCTGTCGTTAACATATCTGCCGTTTCTGCCATAAAGTGCACACCACAAAACACAATATATTTTGCCTCTTTATTATTCGCTGCAACTTGCGCGAGTTGAAGTGAGTCCCCTGCTGCATCTGAAAATTGCACCACTTCATCTTTTTGATAATGATGTCCTGGAATAAATAGTAATGCCCCCATTTTTTCTTTAATTTCACGGACACGCTCTTCCATCTCTAATATAGACATCGTTTGATAACGCTCTGGTAACATTACTTCGATTGGCTGAACTTTCTCTAAAATACCCATTTATGATTCTCCCCCTCTAAACCACTCTCATTAGGCCTCAATATTAAAACTAATATCAAGTGCTTTCACTGAATGTGTTAACGCTCCAAGTGAAATATAATCTACCCCTGTTTTTCCGTATTTTGATAAATCTTCAATTGTAATACCACCTGAAGCCTCCGTGACGATGGCACTTGGTACAATTTTTGAAAACTCACGAATCTCTTCTGGCGTACGATTATCGAACATAATAACATCTGCGCCGGCCTCTACTGCTTCTCTTACTTGCGCCTCTGTCTCTGTTTCGACTTCTACTTTCACCATATGTCCCAATCTTTCTTTCACCGATGTAACAGCTTTTGTAATCGAGCCAGCAAAAGCAATATGATTGTCTTTAATCATGACACCATCATATAAACCGAATCTGTGGTTAAATCCGCCCCCGCATACTACAGCATATTTATCAAACATACGTAGTCCTGGCATCGTTTTTCTCGTATCACAAATGCGTGTATGACTGCTATCTAAAGCAAAAACCGCCTTACGTGTCATCGTCGCTATCCCGCTCATACGCTGAATAACGTTTAATATAACGCGCTCTGCCGTTAATAATGATGCGATTGGGCCTTGCACGGTTGCAATTATTTCTCCTTTTTCTACAAGATCCCCATCTTTTTTATGAAGTTCAACTCCAATTCTCTGATCAATTAATTTAAATCCTTCTTCAATTACTAAGCACCCTGCAAATACCCCTGTATCCTTTACAAGAAACGTTCCTTTCGCAAGTGCATTATCGGGAAAGATAAGCTGAGATGTTACATCTCTTTCTCCTATATCTTCTAGAAAAAATCGATTTAATGCTTCCTTAACTTTTAACGTATTCATAAAACCCCTCTTCCCCTTATTAAACAAGTTGTAGTTTTCTTCTCACTCGGATAATCTCTTTTTTCACGCTATTTCTTTCTGGATAATCAATGCGATAATGACCACCAATACTGTCTTCTCTTTGCAAAGCTGATACTGTTATAAGCTCACAAACTGTTAACATATTAATAAGCGTTATCTCTTCATTTGTAAGTGCATCATATTGTAAGATCATATTTCGCACACCGTACCTACTAAACCATCTCTGAGCATATGATAAATTTTTCTCAGTTCGCACAATCCCAACATATTTCATCATGCATTCTTGTATTTCTTCTTTCAACGGTAAATGATTAAGAGCTATAAAACTTTTCCCTCTCTCTTCCGGCACATTTTTTCTTTCCTCTGCTGGCTTAGCTAAAATGTGTTTTCCTATTCGTCTTCCAAACACAAGACCTTCTAATAATGAATTACTCGCCAATCTATTCGCACCATGAACTCCATTACAAGCCACTTCACCGACCGCATATAAGTTTGAAATGGACGTCTCTCCGTCACAATTCGTCTTCACGCCGCCCATATGAAAATGAGCGCCCGGTACGACCGGAATAGAATTTTCTTTTAAATCAATACCATTCTTTTTACATAATGATGAGACGGTCGGAAAACGTTGTTCAAAGTTTTGAATGGTTTCGATGTTTAAGTACACTTTTTCACCTGCAAGAAGTTGTTCATGAATAGCCCTTGCCACTACATCACGCGGTGCGAGATCTTTCCCGGGATGTATATCCATCATAAAACGCTGTCCTTTTCCATTTATAAGGACAGCTCCTTCACCACGGACTGCTTCAGAAACGAGACCACAACATCGCCCGTCCACGTATAACATCGTCGGATGAAATTGTACAAATTCTAAATCAACAAGTTCCCCCCCAGCTCGATATATCATCGCAAGTCCATCGCCTGTAATTGTCTCATCATTCGATGTAAAGGCGTACAAACCACCTATCCCTCCTGATGCTAACACCGTATTATCAGCATAGTAACGCTTCAGCTTCCCTTCACTATTTCGCGTTAAAGCTCCTATGCATTTATTATTTTCTATAATGAAATCGAGCACCATTTCATGCTCAACGACAGTAACGTTCGGAACTACTTCTTGTATTAAATGCTCTAATAGATTTTTACCAGTTGCATCTCCTCCGGCATGTAAAATGCGCCGTTTTCGATGCGCCCCTTCTTTACCAAGGTGGATCCCTTTTTCATCCCCATCAAATTTCATTCCATTCGTAATAAGCTTACTTATTTCTTTCGGTCCCTCTTCAACTAAATAACGAACTGCTTCTTCGTTGTTATAATGGCAACCTGCCACTAATGTATCTTCAAAATGCCCACTCGGATCGTCATATGTAGCAACAGCTGCTGCAATTCCTCCTTGAGCTAAATGTGTATTATTATTACGTCCTGTTTTTTTTGTGATAATTATCACATTCTTTTCGTGACAAAGCTCTTTCGCAACACGAAGCGCCGCAACGCCACTTCCAATAATCAAGACATCTGCACTTGGCATAATTGTTGCCTCCCACTTTACACTTCCCAACTGTCTTGACACCTATATTTACATAGTTTTAAAATAATGACAAGAGTTTTTTTACAATTCTTATTTTCACTACCATTCTAAAAACGAAAACAAATGTCACTCTTACTGAAGAGAGGAAATTACATGATGATATATCTAGATTATGCAGCGACAACACCTATGAGCGAAGAAGCTTTAGAAACATATATAGCAGCGGCAAAAACATATTTCGGAAATGAACAAAGTTTACACGATATCGGCGGAAGTGCATCATCTTTATTACAAGTTTGTAGAGAAACATTTGCAGAAATGATTGGGGGTAAGGAACAAGGTGTATTCTTTACAAGCGGCGGTTCAGAATCTAACTACCTTGCGATTCAATCCCTTCTAAATGCTAGAAATGGAAAGCACATTATTACGACACCTATGGAACACGCATCGATTCGAAGTTATTTTCAATCCTTACAATCGCAAGGTTATACTATTACTGAGATTCCTGTTGATAAAAGTGGGATAATTCATTTAGTAGATTTAGAAGCAGCTATTACAGAAGATACTGCTCTAGCAAGTATACAGCACGGAAACTCTGAAATCGGGACCGTTCAAAACATTGCAGAGATCGGAGCACTTTTAAAAAAATATAATGTTTTATTTCATTCGGATTGTGTTCAAACTTTTGGTAAACTTCCAATAGACGTTAAAGCGATGGAGATTGATAGTCTTTCTGTTTCAGCCCATAAAATATACGGACCAAAAGGAGTTGGAGCTTGCTATATAAATCCGCAAGTTCGCTGGGAACAAGTATTTCCGGGAACTTCTCATGAAAAAGGCTTTCGCCCTGGTACAGTGAACGTTCCTGGAATCGCTGCTTTTTTAACAGCCGCAGAGCATATATTAAAGAATCAAAAGGAAGAGAGCTTTCGTTTTAAACAATTACGATCTTATTTTTTAGAGCAATTACAAACACTTCCTCTAGAAATTGAAGTGAAAGGACATTCTACTTCTTGTTTACCACATATTATTGGGGTTACAATAAAAGGAATAGAAGGTCAGTATACAATGTTAGAATGTAACCGTCATGGTATAGCCATTTCAACTGGAAGTGCTTGCCAAGTCGGTAAACAAGACCCTTCAAAAACAATGCTTGCAATTGGAAAAACGTATGAAGAGGCAAAACAATATGTCCGCTTTTCTTTCGGACATCACACAACGAAAGAACAAATTGATACAACTATTCATGCACTACACACAATTGGAAATCAATTTTATAGAGGTGTTAAATCATAATGAAACAAAATGATCAAAAAAAGATTTTAGGCGAAGAAAGACGACAACTCATCCTTGAGTGGCTTCTTGCTGCAAATGAACCGTTATCAGGGAATGAACTATCTAAAAAGACAAACGTAAGTAGGCAAGTTATCGTTCAAGACATTTCCTTACTAAAAGCACGAAATGAACCAATTATTGCGACTGCACAAGGGTATTTATATTTAAAGCCACAAACAAGACAACAAGCTTTTGAACGCGTAATCGTATGCCAACATAAACCGGCAGAAGTACGTCAAGAACTTACTATGTTAGTTGACCACGGCGTTACAATTAAAGACGTAAAAGTTGAGCATCCTGTATACGGCGACTTAACAGCATCGATTATGGTAAGTAATCGCTTCGATGTAGAACAATATTTACAAAAAATCGAAAACACAAACGCTTCCTATCTTTCGCAACTAACAGATGGTATTCACTTACATACAATCGAAGCAGATTCTAAAGAGAAATTAGATGCTGCCTGTGAGGCACTAGATCGAGCTGGATTTCTCGTTTATTAATTAATGTACAGCACAGAGTTTTTCATCATTCTCTGTGCTTTTTTAGTGATATAATATTGAAATCAATTGTAAAGGAGATCAACTATGGGAATTGAACTCGTTCACTTTAGCACTGGTAAACCGAAACAAATGAAATATGGCGAAGATAAAGAAATGATAACAGGTATATGTAAAGATCCTACAGAAGAGGCCTTCCTCTCAAAAGACGGATTCCGTGGTGATGATGTAGCGGATTTAAAACACCACGGGGGACCTGATCGCGCAGTTTGTGTGTACCCACACGAGCATTACGCACTATGGGAAGAGGAATTTCAAACTACACTTCCAGCTTCCACATTTGGCGAAAACATTACCGTAACAAATATGTTAGAGCGTGATGTTTGCATCGGAGATACATATCAACTAGGCGAAGCAATCATTCAAGTAACACAAGCTCGCGTACCTTGTAGCACAATTTCAAAACGTGTCGGTATTCCTGGCATTTTACCACGCATTGTAGCAACTGGATATACTGGCTACTTATGCCGCGTTCTTCAAGAAGGTACTGTGCGTAAAGATTCTAAAATTACATTACTAGAGCGTCCATCAAACAATGTATCTGTTTTGTTCTCTAACGAAATTTATTTTCATAATAGGAAAGATAAAGATGGCATTGAGAAGGTTCTTGCTGTACAAGAACTAGCCGGGATTTGGCGTAGTCAGTTAGAGGATCGTCTTTCGAAGTTAAAATAATAAATCCCACCTTTTATAGGTGGGACTCTATTTATCTATCATACGGTATACTAGCGACCGAAATTATATCGACTTAACTACAAAATACGACAAACACTCCCCTTACAACCAATAAGAAGAATAACTCCCCAGCACAGTAACAGAAAAACCGAGTGCTTCAAGTTCCATTGTTACGCCTGGCAATAATACATCATCATATGCTTTGTCGACGTCGATTAAGAAAAAGTAATTTCCAAGGCCTGTTTTCATCGGGCGCGATTCAATTTTGGATAAGTTTAATTTTCTCCATGCGAAAGCTGATAACACTTGATATAGTGCCCCTGCGTAATCAGCAGGTAACGTTATCATAAGCGTCGTTTTCTCTCCTCGGTTTTCTCCGTTATTTGGGATTACTGCTTTCTTTTTCTTATGGAGAACAAGGAAACGTGTATGATTGTTTTTATGCGTATGAATATCACGCCTTACAATTGTTAATCCGTATTTTTCTGCCGCTGCTTCATTTGCAATAGCTGCAATTTTTTCTTCAGGATGTTCTTTCACATATTGTGCAGCGGCACTTGTGGATGTCATATCTCGAACAGTTACTCCTTTTAATTCTTCATTTAAAAACTTATGGCACTGTGCAATGGCATGCGGATGAGAATGCACAGCGTATACTTCTTTCCACACTCCTTCGTACTGCGGGTGTACGAGTAAATGTTGCTGAATTGGCACTGTAATTTCTCCTACAATGGAAAGTGGCTGCTCATGTACGAGATAATCAACCGTTATATTAACTGAACCTTCTATGGCGTTCTCTAACGGTACAACCGCATAATCTACATTTTCATTTGCAGCTGCATCAATACAATCTGGAATCGTTCGATACGGTACATGCTCTGCTTCCGGAAAAAAACGACTCACCGCCATATTTGTAAATGTTGCCTCTGGTCCTAAATATCCTACTCGAATCATCGTCTTTTCCCTCTCTTTTTCGTTTTCTTACTGTTATACCACAATTTTAAATATTCTTCTATGTAAATTTCGAATATTTAAAAAAGACTAGCATTCGCTAGTCTAAATGTTTCCTATATTCTCTTTGAGCGAAGAAGAAATACATAATGCATGCAGCAATGTAAAATAAAATAAACAAGCCTACTTTTCTTAATGAACCGTCCATAAAGATCGTATTATGAAACGTATATAACGCAACTGCACTATGCATACTCCCTACTACAATAGGCGCAAAAAATAGCATACATAATTGCCAACGAGAAATCTTCCACACCTCTTCCTTTGTCATCCCAAGTTTAGAGAGTGCACCATACTGTTTACGATCCGATGCAATATTATGAAACCATTTAAAATATACGATACTGCATGAAGTAAGGAAGAATAATATACTAATGAATGAGCCTACAAATAGAGTAATATTACCGAACTCTTTCATATTCACATATAACTCCATATTACTTCGAAATGCATCATTTGTATCTTGTTTCATATGTTTCCGTAAATCTGCATTCAAATCTTTCGTATTTTCGATATTTGGTAATGTGTAACCTCTATATATCATTTTTTCAGAATCCGTAATTGTATTTGATATAATCTCAAAATCTTCATCATTCATGACGAAAAACAGACCATTAATGTGCGAAGGGTGATAGTTAAATTGTACCCCTTCTTTCTGACCGTTAAATGCAAATTGATATGTTTGATTTATTACTTGTAATTGAATCTCTTTTTGATTATATACATTCGGATGATTGCGTTTATTATAATAAACAAGTGTAACTGTTCCTTTTTTAGGATGATACGTTTTCTGTTTTTGTTTTCTCGCCTCTTGATTGTATTCACTTTCCTTTATAAGCGGCGCTACCTCTGTTTCTCCCTTATTGGACTGAAAAGATGCATACACTCCAACAAAACTCATATATTGAAAATCATCATATCCATATTGATGTAATAAGTTTTCAACCTTGTCTTTCTCGAAAACTTCATGAGCAGAAGTGCCTTTTTCTATGTATGAAAATGAGTGTACTCCTCCGCCACGCCACATATCTTGCATGCTAGAAAAATATAAGAACACCGTACCTGTCGCCGTAACGACAAACGTTGTTGCCATAGACAACAGAAAGAAAAAGCGACTATTTTCCTTCATTCGATGTGACAATTGATTCACTATAAATAAATACGGATATGTATACATAATCCTTTTATTTCTTTTTATCACTTCTAATATTTGTGTAGCGCCATGTGTAAATGAAAAATACGTCCCAAAAGAAATGAGTATAACAACCGGAAAAAAGTATAATGCTATCGTTGTCATCGTCACTTGTAGCGCTAACGCATATCCCGTCCCTAAACAAGCAAAACCGAATAAACAAAGCCACTTTGATGTTTTCCTCTCTCGTTTATCTGTTCGAAATTCTTTTAATAACCGTATGATTTTTATATTCCATATACGTAAAGCACTTATAAAAGATAACAGAACAAAGACAAGCATATATGTAACAAACGTTACACCAATCGCTCTCATGTCAAATATGACAGGGAGTTCTTTCGGAAGATGAAGTAACATACTAAATACCATAAAAAAGAGTTTTAAAGAAATCATGCCAAGCCCAATACCGAAAATATTAGCGAAAATTCCGATCAATATTTGCTCGGTCATAATCACTCCTATTACTTTAGATTTCGTTGCTCCCATTAACATATATAACCCTAATTCTTTCTTACGTGCTTCTATGAAAATAGAAGTAGAATACAAAATAAATATGACGAAAAAAGAAATAATTATAACGTTACATATGATAAGCCCCCAGCGTACATTTTGATACCACATCGTCTCTTGCATATACGGATGTACAATGACAGACATGTATGCATAAGAAGCTAATATGGCAAAACAACTACTTAAGAAAAACACTTTATAATTACGCCAATTTCCCTTTATATTTTGCAGCGCTAGTTGCCGAATGTTCATCTATCGTCCTCCTGTAACTTACTACACACGTAAAAAGCTAGAGGTTCCCCTAGCTTTTTACGTGTTTTAAATATCCTCTTTGCGCAATCATAAAGTAAATTGTAGAAGCTAAAATATATGCTCCAATTACTATCGCACCTGATTTCCACAAATCAATATAAAGCATTTTTCCTAACGTATGAAGAGCAAATCCACTATGAATTGTACCGATTAAAATTGGGATAAAGAAGATAACACCCATTTGTCGAATTGCAATTTTACGAATTTCTTTATCTGTCATACCAATTCTTTTTAATGACTTAAATTGAATACGATCTTGTTCTTTATCATTAAACCATTTAAAGTATGTCATGCTACAAGCAAAGAAGAAGAACAGTACTGCTACGAAGAAGCCGATGAACATTGTAATTGCTCCACCTTCTCTTATATCTTTATAAGCGAACACTGCGTTTCTCAATTCCCCTTGCTTTTCTGGTGCAATTTCCTTTTTCAAATCTAGCACAAGGTCTTCCGTACTTTTCCAGTCTTCAATATAATAACCATAATATTTCGTCTTTTCTTCATCTGGTACGAGCTTTTCGTATTTCTCAAAATCTTGATCATTCACAATGAGATATTCGCTATCATTAAAAACAGAATATGACGTTGGCTCATTTAATTGAGCAGACTGCTTTTGTCCGTTGATTGTAAATTCATACGGTTTCGTACGATCTATCTTCATAAGTTCATTTGCTGCATCAACCATAACCATCGTCGCACTACCTGGTGCATTATGAACCTCTGTAATTTGCTCTTTCTTTTGTTCACGTACTTCCGCGTTATATTCTTTTTCTGAAATAATCGTCATTGGTACTTCACGTTCACTGTTAAACAACATTATTTTCTGTGTTGCAGGTAGTTTTACGTAAGTTACTTTTCGTGCATCTTCAAACCCATGTTTTTTTACAATCTCTTGTTCTTTTTCTTCATTAATCAGGCTATGCGTATTTAGTCCCTTTTCCTCATATGAAATAGCATGCGGTGTAAGCTCTATCGTTTTCGCACTCATATTTTCAAAATATACATAAAGCGTACCAACCGCTGAAGAAACAACCGCCGTAATAATAGAAATAACAAATAGAAAACGAGCATTATCTTTCATTTTATAAATAAGATTGCTAAGTACAAACATATTGGGATACGTATAAAAAGATTGTTTTCGTTTTTGCAATGCCTTTAATACGACTGTACTTCCTTGCGTAAATAGTAAATACGTTCCGCCAATCGTCAGTCCGACAATTGGTAAGAAATACATAATGAAATTCATAATTGTTACTTGGAAACAAAGTATATACGCAGCAATAATACAGCCTATACCAACTACCCCTAACCATGTAAATGCAAAAGGTTCTACTTTTTGTTTTCTTGCCTCTCTTAATAAATCAATAATTTGCAAGCGGCCTACTGTCCAAACACTAAACAATGATAGTATTAAAAAGAGGACAAAGTATATGCCAACTGTAGTAAGAACTGCTTTTCCATTCCACACAAGCGGCAGTGTTTTATCAATTTTTAGTAAGACACTGAGTGCTTGGAAGAAAAGTTTTGAACAAAGCATTCCAATCCCAATACCTACTACAATGGCAATACTCCCTAACATCAGTTGCTCTAATATAATCATTCGGCCGAGCTGAGACTTTGTTCCACCTATTAACGTTAATAAGCCAAATTCTTTTTTTCTTGCTCGTAAAAACGTTGAATTCGCATATAAAATAAAGAGTGCTGAGAAGATGACTACAATATAATTCATCGATTCTAACCCTTTTGTAATCATCGTCTTCATACTAATATTACCGCTTACGACATCTGGATGATAAATGAAGGAAGCATACATGAAAAATACGACAATCGATAAACAACTACTAATAAGAAACGCTTTATAATTACGCCAATTTCCTTTTACGTTATTAAGCGCGAGCTGGCGAAAGTTCATGATATTCTCCTCCTAGCATCGCAAGTACGTCTAAAATTTCTTGGAAAAAGGCTTGCTTCGTTCTTCCTTTATGTATTTCTGAAAAAATCTCTCCATCACGTATGAAAAGGATACGTTCGCAATAACTAGCGGCTACTGGATCATGTGTTACCATTGCAATCGTTACTTTCTTTTGCTCATGCAAATCTTGAAGTGCTCCCATTAATGATTTCGCTGACTTAGAATCTAGGTTTCCTGTTGGCTCATCCGCTAAAATTAATGTTGGTTCATGAATAATCGCCCTTGCAGCTGCTGCACGTTGTTGTTGTCCACCTGATACTTCGTATACTTTTTTATTTAAAATTTCTTCAATGTTTAAAAACCTCGCAATTTCAAGTACTTTCGCATCAATTTCTTTTACAGATTTCTTCGCCATTACAAGCGGCAAAATAATATTTTCTTTAATCGATAATGTATCAAGTAAGTTGAAATCTTGGAAAATGAATCCTAGATGTGTACGGCGAAATTCCGCCAATTTTGCAGCACGCATTTGATTAATTTCTTCACCATTTACAAGCACATGACCTGAAGTTTGCTTATCAATTGTTGCTAATAAATTTAAAAGCGTTGTTTTTCCGCTTCCTGAAGGCCCCATAATCCCTACAAACTCGCCTTCTTCAATTTTAAAATTTATATCATTTAAAGCAGTCGTCGCTACTGAACCTTTTGATTGGTACACCTTTGTTAATCCTTTTACTTCAAGAACACTCATTTCTAATCCCCCTACGTGTTTTCTTCTTACATTTACTATAAGAAAAATAAGAAAAAGAAACGAGTGATTTCCCTTACAAAACGTTTTGTTATCTTACAGTTTTGTCATTTTTCTCATTAATGTATGATATTCTTCATCTTTTGCAAATTGGAACGTAACTGTTGTTCCTTCCCCTTCAGTTGATTGTACATACACTCCATGATGTAAATTACCGCAGATTTCCTTCGTAATATATAAACCCATACCTGTCGCTTCCCTTGTTTTACGGCCGTTTATTCCCGTAAAGAACGGATCAAATATACGCTTTACATCTTGCTCAGGAATACCAATTCCATTGTCCTTAATATGTAATAACACCTTTTGATCTTTCTCTTCAATTTGAAATTGAATTTCTTTTTTCTCTGCTTCTGAAATTTTTGTATACTTAATTGCATTCACAACAATTTGGCTCATCGCGATACTAAGCCACTTTCTATCAGACGCAATCATACAAGTCTCTTCTTCAAACATCATTTTCGGAAATACAGAAGATTGAATGAACGACTTCCGATTTTCATTAATAATATCTCGAATGACCTCTATAACATTTACTACTTCTACTTTATAGTCTTTCGAAAATTGATCTAACCTTGCCATATGTAACGCTAAATCTAACCCATTTAAAATACGGTTATTTTCTTCACGAATACTTTCAATCGTTCCCCTTGCTTCACGGTGCTCCTTACCATATTTCTGTAACAATAATTCAATAACGGATACTGGTGTTTTCATTTGATGGATCCACTGGTTCATAAAAATCATTTGCTGTTGCTCTTTTGCATGCTGCTTATGAACTTCATTCATATATTGCTGCCTTAATAGCGTAAACGCTTCAACAACCATTTCTTGCTCTGACGTATAAGAAGTATCGATAAGTAAAGAGTCATGTAATGTATGTCCACCGGCAATATACTGTTCTATCCTCTTTAAAAACACACTTCGTTTTCGGTAATCGTAAATAAGGTATACACTAAACACAACTGTCCCTAATAAAAGTCCGTATAACCATGTACTCCAGTCCAGCGCACGCTTTTCTAAAAGGCTTTGCAACTGCAATACGAGTCCAAATAAACAAAGGCTTATAATGTAAGAAAGGATTAAGGAAAAACGTTCTATGAGGTAATTTTTAACCTTCATGCCCTTCGCCCCACTCAGTAAGAAGAGCATAACCGTACCCACGCTTTGTGACAATTGCATTTTTAATGCCTAACTCCTCAAGTTTCTTCCTTACACGCTTTACATTCACGGTTAATGTATTATCATCAACAAAAGCTACTTCATCCCATAAAGCCTCTAACAGCTCTTCACGTGTCACGTATTGATTTGCTTGTTTCATTAAACATTCTAATAAATAAAACTCATTTTTTGTAAGTTCCGTTTGTTGACCTTTCCACTCTACTGTGTGCTGTGATGGGAATAATAACAATCCATTAACACCTAAGCAGTCACTTTCCGCGGCCAAAGCATACTCACCATACCCGCGGCGGAGTGCACTTTTCACCTTTGCCATTACAATATCTAAATGGAATGGCTTTGTAATGTAATCATCTCCGCCATTTTCAATCGCCATTACTTGATCCATTTCCCCTGTTCTTGCAGAAACAAAAATAATCGGCGCATTCGATACAGTGCGGATTTGGCGGCACCAGTAGAAGCCATCAAAGTATGGTAAATTAATATCAAGTAACACAAGATGAGGACTTACTTTTACAAACTCATCTTTTATATGCCGTAAATCGCTCACTCTGAAAGATTGATATCCATACCTTTCTAAATGCTCCTCTAATATCTCTGCAATTTTTTCATCATCTTCTACAATTAATATTTTATACATATTCCTTTTCTCCCCATAAAATATTCTTCTAAAATCACTCCTTTTTCTATTATAAATTGAAACTTTAATCAATGGGGATTTTTTCCTATATCGACTTATGGTTCACCTATATGAATTGGGTTTTTACTGGACTCAAATAACGAAAAAAAAAAAGACCGCCATATTTCGGCAGTCTTAATCGATAAATTCAAATTGATATTCAAGAATTTTCACAATATCTCCGTCTGTTGCACCACGTGCACGAAGGGCTTCATCAATACCCATTCCACGCATTTGACGAGCAAATCGGCGTACAGATTCATCACGTGAGAAGTCTGTCATCTTGAATGTTTTCTCAATGTCATAACCAGAAATAACAAATGTGCCATCACTTTCGCGTGTAATTTCAAAATTAGATTCAGATTCAAATTTGTACATTACACTTGCTTCAGATTCTTCTACATCATCGTACATTGGGAATTCTGGTGTTGTTTCTAATAAGTTCGCTACTTCAAATAGTAAGTCACGAACACCTTGTTTCGTTACAGCTGAGATTGGGAAAATTTTCACTTCGTCTCCCAATTTCTCTTTAAATGCTTGTAAGTTTTCTTCTGCATCTGGCATATCCATTTTGTTTGCAACAACAACTTGTGGACGCTCAGTTAAACGCATATTGTATTCTTTTAGTTCATTATTGATTGTGACATAATCTTCATATGGCTCACGTCCTTCTAAACCAGACATATCGATAACGTGTACAATTACACGTGTACGTTCGATATGACGTAAGAATTGGTGTCCAAGTCCAACGCCGGAGTGTGCGCCTTCAATTAGTCCAGGAAGGTCAGCCATAACGAAGCTGCGGTTATCACCAGTTTCAACAACACCAAGATTCGGAACGATTGTTGTAAAGTGATATTCTGCAATTTTCGGACGTGCTGATGATACAACAGATAATAATGTAGATTTACCCACACTTGGGAATCCAACAAGTCCAACATCTGCTAGCACTTTAAGTTCTAGCGTGACATCACGTTCTTGACCTGGTTCCCCGTTCTCAGCGATTTCTGGCGCTGGGTTCGTCGCTGTTGCGAAACGTGAATTACCACGGCCACCACGGCCACCTCTTGCGATTACAGCTGTTTGTTCATGCGTTACTAAATCGGCAAGAATTTCACCTGTTTTTTCATCTTTCACTATTGTTCCTGGTGGAACCTTTACGATTAAATCTTCAGATTTACGACCGTGCTGACCTTTACTCATTCCGTGCTGACCGCGATCAGCTTTGAAATGACGTTGGTAGCGGAAGTCCATTAATGTACGTAAGCCTTCCTCAACAACAAAAACAACATCTGCACCTTTACCACCGTCGCCACCTGCTGGGCCACCTTTAGGTACATACTTCTCACGACGATACGCAACCATTCCGTTACCACCGTCGCCGCCTTTTACATATATCTTGACCTGATCTACAAACATTATTTCACCACACTTTTTTCGATTAGTTGTAATATAACTGAGACTTCTTCGTCTCGTACTGTATAAGAAATGGAATACCATTTATTGTTTTCGTTCGCAAGCCACGTTTGTAGTTCTTCTACATTCGTTAGCTTTCCACGAAAATCAAAAAAGAAACGAGCATTCTCCGCGTCACTTTCAATTGTGATACAAACATAATTTTCAACATATACGTCTAAACTATGCTGAAGCATTAAGAAAAACTGATTCGTCCATGTACATACAGTCTCATCTAGATGAGATAAGTTATGTAATTTCCCTAATACTTCGTACTCCAATAAGCACGGTTGCTGTTTCCAATTATATGTTAAAATCCACTCTGAAAATCAAGGCATTGATAGCCCCATCAGATTGGATTCTTGTCTCGCTTCTTGGACAAAACGATCGATGAGCCTATGAATCTCTTCCACTTTTCCAAGGGAAAGATTTCCTTTAACCATCTGCAAACGATTGAGCCAATCATGTCTCGAGTGGCTCAACGCATCTATAATTGTCCATTTTTCATTCATTTAGATACCCCTTAATATAGAAAAACTCTAACCTGCACTCAGGTTAGAGTTTTCCGTGAGTTCTTATGCTTCTTGAGCAACAGGATATACGCTCACTTGTTTGCGGTCACGACCAAGACGCTC
The DNA here is from genome assembly GCF_038003645.1 of Bacillus sp. FSL E2-0195. Taxonomy (NCBI): domain Bacteria; kingdom Bacillati; phylum Bacillota; class Bacilli; order Caryophanales; family Bacillaceae; genus Bacillus; species Bacillus sp. FSL E2-0195. The sequence goes on from NZ_JBBOPN010000001.1 coordinate 4,310,969, forward strand.
AAAGCGTACTACGCCGTCAACTTTCGCGTATAAAGTGTCATCGCCACCACGACCAACGTTAACACCTGGATAAATTTTTGTACCGCGTTGACGGTAAAGAATTGAACCACCTGAAACCGTTTGACCATCTGCGCGTTTAGCACCAAGACGTTTTGACTGAGAGTCACGACCGTTCTTTGTACTACCTACACCTTTCTTAGATGCGAAAAACTGAAGATCTAATCTTAACATACGTTACACCTCCTGCACTTTTTCTATTAAACGGATATACTTTCCGTAATCAAGTTCAATCGTCTTAAGTGAAACAACCAATCCTTCTAAAAGTATTTGTGCTTTTTCTGCTGTATGAACGTCTAAATCATTAGGCAATTCATACGTCAAGAATCCGCCATCACTTCCGAGTTCAATAGTTGCCTGCACATTACAAAGTTCTTCCACTGCATTTATAGAACCAAACACAACCGCTGTAGTTCCAGCACAGACAAGATCTTGTCCATGTGGCGCATAATTGGCATGTCCAGTCATTTTAAATGATCGGATACTTCCTAGTTTCGTGCGACTTATCGTAATCTTAATCATCTTAACCAGAATTAAGCGTTGATAGCTTCAACTACTAGCTTAGTGTAAGGTTGACGATGACCTTGTTTCTTACGATTGTTCTTTTTCGCTTTGTATTTGAAAACGATGATTTTCTTAGCGCGACCTTGTTTTTCAACTTTCGCAGTAACTGTTGCACCCTCTACAACTGGGCTACCAACTTTCACGTTTTCGCCACCAACGAAAAGAACTTTGTCAAAAGTAACAGTTTCACCAGCTTCAACATCTAATTTTTCAATGTAGATTGCTTGACCAGCTTCAACTTTAATTTGTTTTCCACCTGTTTCGATAATTGCGTACATACTTGCACCTCCTCTTAATTACTAAGACTCGCCAAAAACGAGGTAGACATAAAATGTCTTTAGGGAACCTGTCTTGTGCGGTTGTAGCATATAGCAGTTTAGGTGCTATAAACTATAACATAAAAATATTACCATGACTCATTGACTATTGTCAATGAATGTTCTGCTAACTATTTTTTCCGTTCTACAATTTCTTTCTTACTTCCAAAACGGATAATAGCGTACTTTTCGATAATATCATCTTTGAAATAAATTTCAAATGGAATATTTTTTTGTAATTCTTTTTGTGAAAAATGTTTTTGTACTTTTTTTGAAGCACCAATCAATACAGCTTCATCCTCTATATTACCATAAGTAATAAGCTCTCTCTCTAGCTCATACGCAATTGTTTCATTAGATATAACGTAACCTGTCGCTTTACAAGGCGCACACTCTTCTAATAATACGTCACGTAACGAATGTTTCTTGCGCTTACGCGTCATCTCTAAAATACCTAACTCTGTAAACCCAAGCACTCTTGTATATGTGCGATCATCTTGTAAAGCTATCATTAAACGCTCTCTTACCTTCTCTTTATCTTCCCGTCTTTTCATATTAATAAAATCAATTAATATCATCCCGCCAATATCACGAAGTCTTAATTGACGAGCAATCTCTTCAGCAGCCATTTCATTTGTGCGAAATACGGTATCTTGTAAATTTTGTTTTCCAGTAAATTTACCTGTATTCACATCAATTACAGTCATCGTCTCCATTTGTTCTACAATTAGATAGGCACCATTTGGTAGCCACACAATTTTTTGAAGTGCTTTCTCGATTTCACGATCTATTCCAAAGTGGTTAAACATCGAAGATTTTTCATTATAAAAGGATACTCTTTCTTTCCCTACTTTTTCTTCTAATTCTTTTACTATACTTCTCGTATCTACAACTATTTTTTCAATTGTTTCAATTGGGTTCTCCTGAAATACACGATCTAAAAACGTCGCTGGTTGATGAAGTAGTAAGGGCGCCTTCCCTTGATCTTCTTTTCTTTTTAACTCTTCATATAACTGCTGCAACCCTTGCATTTCAGCTTGTATTTCATCGATCGTTCCTTTTTCAGAAGCAGAACGGAAAATGTATCCACCTGTTCCTTCTACTTCAATTCCCAGTAACTGTTGTCTTCTTTTATTATTTTTTATTTTCCGAGAAACAGCGCGCATGTCATCATAGGGCATGTAAACGACATATTTTCCGGTAACTTCTATCTTCGCCGTTAATTTTGGCCCCTTCGTATCAATTGCCTCTTTCACAACTTGTACAAGTATCGCCTGTCCTTCATGTATGCGATATGAAGATGGTACATCATCAAATGAAAGATATGCATGTTTTTCTAATCCGATATTTACAAAGGCTGCGTTCATTCCAGCAATTGTTCTTACGATACGCCCAACATAAATATGTCCGACAATCTCCTGCTCTTCATTCCGTTTCCATAAAAGCTCTACAATTTTTTGTTTCTCTTCTATCGCAACACGCTTTTCCGAACCAGTGTAGTTAATATATAACGTCTTCAAAATTCTTTCCTCACTTTTCATTTCTTTTCCTTACAATATAAAAGGTTAGTGTCGTCGTCAACACTAACCAATTAATTCTTCAACAGATGAGGTTGTTCGTTTTTCAGCAAAATACGCATACAACAATTCATTTTCGTCCAATGTGTAATGCTCTTTATATTTTCCATGGACGATAATAGAGTGTTTATATCCTCTGCGAAATTTTGTGAAAATCGTATATAAATGATCTTCCGTTTTCACCTCAATAGGTGCTATTTTTTCAATATCTCTTTTATTCCCATAATAACGCTCTAATAAAAAACGCATAAATGCGTACCGTCTTTGTTTCCATTCTTGATATAAAGAAATCGCTAGAAAAACGAGTAATACCCACATCATAATGTTATTACTATTCCAAAGTAACTGCCATCCTAATATTACACTAAAAAAAACACATGACAATTTCATCATCTTTTCATGTGCTTGTAAATAGGGAAAACGATATGATAATACATTAAATAATACTTTTCCACCATCAAGTGGCCAAATAGGCAATAAATTAAACCCTAAAATAATGACATTATTCCATACAAAGAAATGGTACAAATCGTCAGTTACCCAGCCCGCTTTATACAAAATGTAAGCGACCGCAATCATCCATATATGCTGAATTGGCCCCGCCATAACGACAATTAATTCTTCTTTTAAAGATTTATTCCCATGTTCTTCCATCTCAACTACGCCACCAAACGGCAAAAGCTGAATTTGTTTAATACGCCAATTATAATACGCTGCGGCAAAAGCATGCCCAAGTTCATGAACTAAAACGATACAAAATAGTAATAGTAACTCTTTAAAACGTGCTGTAAAAATACCAATGACAATAATAACCCAAAACAACGGATGCACAGAAATTTTCGTGAAAACATCCCTATATTTAATCAAATGAAATCACCTGAATTGGATCAATAAATTTTTCATTCTTTTTTATTGCAAAATAAAATTTGCCATTTTTATTATTTTCATCATTACTCACTATTCCAATTTTTTGTTTCTTTGAAACGTAATCATATAATTTTACTGACATATCATTTAAATTTGCATACCATGACTCCGTACCATCAGCGTGCTGAATTTGAACTGTATTTCCAAGTTCCTCTTTCTTGCCCGCAAAAACAACTATACCTTCATTTACTGACTCCACCGTTGCATTTGTAGCCGTTTGAACAAATACACCCTGGCCGTTTTTTTGAAATCCTTGCATCACCTTTCCAGAGGCAGGAATCGCATAATCCTTTTGCTGAATAGCCTCTTCTTTTTTCTCATTTGGAGAAAAGAACACGAGAGGTTTTCCAAACTGATTTTCATACCATTTCGATATAGTAGCAAATTGAAATTCTTCTTGCATAACTTTTTCTGTAACAGCTCTAGTACCATCAAAAGAAGAAGGTGCGTTCTTAAATAAAATAGCAACCGAAAGAACTAATATTGCTGATAGCAAAACTTTGAAGAGAAAAACTTCTTTTCGAAATAGAGGATGAATTTCCTTCTCCCCCTCTTCAATAAAGACCGTTTCGCTATCAAAATCTCCTCCCGCAAAATACTGCTCTTCTTCTAGCAATTCTTGCTCTGCTTTCCTTTTCGCAATCCGCTTTTTAATTTCTTCCACACGTCTATTCTTCATACTGTCTCCTTTCTTTCGTTAGCCTTATTCAAATAGAAACAGTTATATACAGTTTGTACATATGTATGAGTTATAGAAGGAAGATATTCATGCGAAGAAAAAAGAAAGCACTCCGCATTTATGCGAAGTGCTTTTAACGGATTCCAAAGAAATTTTTCATCTTTGTAAATACCGATACTTTTTCTTGTTCAAATGCTTGTAATGGTACATTCTCACCTAACAAGCGTCTTGCAATATTACGATAAGCTATTGCTGCTTTCCCGCTAGGTTGCAGCGCTACAGGTTCACCTGTATTCGTAGCACGAATAACTTCATCATCATCCTCGACAACTCCAAGAAGCTCGATTGACAGTGTACGTACGATTTCATCAACGTCTAACATATCCTGTTCATGAAGCATATGACTACGCACACGGTTAATGACAAGTTTCGGTGGTTCAATATCCTCTTTCTCTAAAAGCCCGATAATACGATCCGCATCACGCATTGAGGATACTTCTGGTGTTGTTACAACGATTGCTTTATCCGCACCTGCTACTGCATTTTTAAACCCCTGCTCAATCCCCGCAGGACAATCAATTAATATGTAATCATAATCTTGACGTAATACTTGTATTAATTCATCCATTTGTTCAGGTGTTACCGCCGATTTATCGCTCGTTTGTGCTGCAGGTAATAAATAAAGATCATCAAAACGCTTATCTTTAATAAGAGCCTGAGGTAAACGACAACGCCCTTCAACGACATCAACAAGATCAAATACAATACGATTTTCTAGCCCCATTACTACGTCTAAATTGCGTAAACCGATATCTGTATCAATTAAACACACTTTTTTTCCAGATAACGCAAGGGCTGTACCAATGTTCGCAGACGTTGTAGTTTTACCTACTCCGCCTTTTCCAGATGTAATTACTATTGCCTCTCCCACAGCTATACAATTCCCCTTTCTAACTTTGTTAAATTAGGTCTAAGATGAGTGAGAAGTTGCAGGCGATCGACAACAATGTGATTATTCTCATTAATGTACGCACATTCTGCCGCCTCTGCTCCGTCTTCTTTCTCTTCCGGAGCCCGCATTGTCACATCACTAATTCGGAGTTGCATAGGGTTCATAATAGATGCAGCAATAACAGCTTCTGAATCTCCATCATACCCCGCATGTGCAATTCCTCTTAATGATCCCAAGACAAAAATATTCCCCCCAGCGATAACCGTTCCGCCTGGATTAACATCTCCAATTAATAATAAATTGCCTTTTACATGTAACACTTGTCCAGAGCGAACAATTTTGGAAATAGGGACAATTTCTGTTTCTTCTTTCCAAGCTATTGCTTCTGCTTTTGTTATAACATCACTTTCGATTGATTCTACAACAAGGTTCTTCTTATTGCGAATTAACGTACGAATCTCTTCTTGTTGTACTTCTGTTAAATAGCGATTTCCTACTTTAACACGCACTTCAATTAAAGAACGTCCGTCACTCTCATAGTAATGTGTAGAAAGCTTTTCATCCAATTCTTTTAGTAGCTCAGAGAATGAACAGCAATCATCTAAATGAAGTGTTATTCCATCTTTTGTCCCTTTTATCGTTACATTTTGTTGCTTTTTTTCTTCCACTAAAGTTCACCCCACCGATTCAATTCGACATAAAATTAGAAAATCCTTTTTTCTTTTTCTTCTATCGCTTTTGAAAGACGCACTAAATATCGTCTCAGTGGGAAACAAACTATTAATAAGAAAATTCCATTTAGCAATAAAGTAGCAAGGAGACGATCTGTGAAAAAGACAGATGCTGACATGTGAGTACGTCCTAACAAAGTTAAAAACCCATACACATAATACTCTAATGCTGCAATGCCAGCCAGTACGATAGAAGCGACAATAAATAAATTCAATTGTAATACTTTCATCACACTATAAACTAAATAAGCTAAAATCGGATAAGCAAATATATATATACCGACAAGTTCCGTGTATACGGTATCAAATAAGAAACCAAATAATAGTCCGTAGTAAATCCCTTGAACCGGACTATAGTACACTGTAATAAAACATAACACAATTATAAAGAAATGCGGTGCTGCTATACTGCCTTTCCAAAAGACGTCTGTTGGAACAACAGTAGAGAACATATTTTCAAATAAAAAAACAAAAAGGAGCAAAAGAGGAAGAGCTGCTCTTTTTAAAATCGTCATCATCTCTTCTCTCCCTCCTATTCTAACGGCGCTGTAGGCATATCACGTTTTGCAACTATAATATGCTCTACATCATTCAAATCAGCGGATGGTTTTACATAAGCCGTTTTTGTTAAACCGTATGGATCTGGCTGAACATCAACAATTTTCCCAATCGCAAGACCTTTAGGGAAGATATCACCAAGTCCAGATGTTACAACTAGTTGATCTTTTTGTACCTCTGCATCAGAGCTAATCTTTGTGAAAAGAAGTAGTTGTTTTTCTTTATCGTAACCTTCAATTAATCCAAAGATATTTTCTTGTCCTTGTACAATAGCAGAAACACGGTTTGTTCGGCTCATCGAACTTAACAACTCTACTGACGATGTAAACTGAGATACACTTTTTACGCGTCCAACTAAACCTTTCGGAGTTACAACAGCCATATCTTTTTTGATCCCTTGCTGTGCTCCTTTATCAATTCCAACTAAATCGTACCATTTATCGGGATTACGAGAAACCACACTAGCTTGTACTTCCGTATAATCACCACGGGACTTTTCTTTACCAGTTAATTCTCGTAGTTTTTTATTCTCATCGTCTAAATTTTTCACTACGGCAGATAAATCTGCGGTAGAATCTAATTTTGCTTTCAGCTTTTTATTCTCTTCATACGTGCGCTTTACATCTTCTACATTCTCGAAGAATCCGGCAACATAATTCGCTGGCTTTTGGAATACACGTTCTACAACACCGACAGTATCTTTTATAAACTGCTCTGGCCATGATAAACTGTTCCGTTCTTTCAATGAGATTCCAATCAATGCCACGAGAAGAATAATACTAACTAACAAAACAATTAATCTTTTGTTTAAGAAAAACTGTGGCACGTTCACACCCTCTTAATTTCATTGATTTTTATTTTGCAATATTATCGAGCAGCAGTTTTGAAAAGGTCGATATTGTCTAATGCTTTACCCGTTCCAATTGCTACGCAATCTAATGGATCCTCTGCAACAAGAACTGGCATATTTGTTTCTTCACTAATAACTTTATCTAAGTTACGTAGTAATGCCCCGCCACCCGTTAATACGATACCGCGGTCCATAATATCCGCTGCTAATTCAGGTGGAGTTTTTTCTAACGTATTTTTAACTGATTCTACAATTGCATCTACTGTATCTTTTAATGCATCTGCAATTTCTTCTGGTTGAATTAGTACTGTTTTCGGTAAACCACTTACTAAATCACGACCGCGAATTTCCATAGGCTCAATACCTTCTGGCTCGCCTGCAGAACCGATTTCTAATTTTAGTGCTTCTGCTGTTCTTTCACCAATCATTAAGTTGTAGCTTTTCTTAATGTACTGAATGATTGAATCGTCCATATCATCACCAGCAACACGAACTGATTGACTTGTTACAATACCACCTAAAGAAATAATTGCAACTTCTGTTGTACCACCACCGATATCAACAACCATACTACCAGTCGGCTCCCAAACAGGTAAGTTTGCACCAATTGCTGCTGCAAATGGCTCTTCGATTGGATAAGCATCACGAGCACCAGCTTGACGAGTCGCATCGATTACTGCACGTCTTTCTACAGCTGTAATACCAGATGGTACACATACCATTACGTATGGTTTACGTGAGAAGAATCCATTTGATTTTTGAGCTTGTTGAATGTAGTATTTCATCATTATTGCTGTTGTTTCGTAATCAGCAATTACACCATCTTTCATAGGGCGAAGTGCCACTACGTTTCCTGGTGTACGACCAATCATTTGTTTTGCATCGCTACCTACCGCAACGATTTGTTTCGTATCAGTTTGTAATGCTACTACTGAAGGTTCACGTAAAACTACACCTTTCCCTTTCACATATACAAGCGTATTCGCTGTTCCTAAGTCTATTCCAAGATCGCGAGTAAATCCACCAAATCCAAACATATCATTTATCTTCCCTTCTTATTTTCACGGACTCATTTTTCTTACTTTATATTTATAAAAACAGTACGTTTTTTTATATCTGCATCCTTTTTGTAGATAATTTTCTACAAAAAACTCATAAATCACATTATAAAACAAAATAAGTAAAAAGAATAGTCTTAAATATGACCTTTTTCCTTTAAACTCACGAATTTATGGTCACCTATTATGATATGATCAAGTACTTCAATTCCGATAATTCGACCACATTCTACTAATCGTTTTGTAACTTCAATATCTTCACGGCTCGGCGCCGGATCTCCTGAGGGATGGTTATGAAGACATATAATAGAGGCTGCTGCCCGACGGAACGCTTCTTTAAAAACTTCCCTTGGGTGCACAATCGACGTATTTAAACTTCCAATAAAAATAGTTTGCCTATGTATCACTTGATTTTTCGTATTCAAATATAAACAAACAAAATGCTCCTGTTGCAAAAAACGCATCTCTTCCATCATATAACTCGCACAATCTTCTGGACTTCGAATACTATATCTATTTTGATATTCTAAACGTACCATTCTTCTACCTAATTCAAAAGCAGCCATAAGCTGCGACGCCTTTGCAATCCCAACACCATGAATGCTCATCATCTCTTCTAACGTTGCATCCTTTAACATTCGTAAGCCGTCAAAATGATGGAGAATATTATCTGATAACGTTAACACCGTTTCTTCTTTAGAACCCGTTCTGAGTAAAACTGCAAGAAGTTCTCGATTCGATAAACTTCCTGCTCCTTCTAACAATAAACGCTCCCGTGGCTGTTCTTCTCTCACAACATCACGAATACCGTTCATCTCTCCACCCCTTTTTTTTACGATTTCTCCTAAAGAAAACCCCATGCAATTTTACGCATGGGTTACATCGCTATCAAACTGTTTTAATTCACGGACAAGACGCGCAATTGGCAAGCCAACTACACTGTAGTAGTCCCCTTGAATATGTTGAACAAAAATAGACCCTTTACCTTGAATTCCATAGCTCCCTGCTTTATCAAGTGGTTCCTTCGATGCAACGTATACGTCTATTTCCTCTTCTGTTAATCCCCAAAATGTTACTTCTGTACGTTCATAAAAAGTTACCGTTTTTTCTTTCGATATAATTGCAACACCTGTGTATACTTCGTGTGTTTTCCCCGATAATAATCGTAACATTTCTTTCGCCTCAGCCTCATTAGACGGCTTTCCAAGAATACGCGAATCATATGTAACAATTGTATCTGCACCTAGTACAACGTGATTACTATGGTTTTCTGCCACAGCAGATGCTTTTTGCAAAGCAAGCGACATAACAATATCAGAAGGTGATGAATATGCACCAATCGTCTCTTCTACTTCACTAACAACGATTTCAAATGGCACATCTGCTAATTCAAGCAGTTCCTTCCTCCTAGGTGACCCTGAAGCTAAAATAATTTTCCTCATATTTTCTCCTTCCCTTCTCACATGAAGCAGAATAATTCAAATCAATCGTATCAAAGGAATAGTTTCCCCACAAATTCTAGAAATATCATTTTCTCTAAACAAAATAATAGTTCTTTTTAAATACGATTATATGCTGCCCATACAGAAAGCACTTTGTTCTAAATTCAAAAGAAAAGAAAGAAGTATATGTACTTCTTTCTTCGTCATTTCATTATCCTATTATTTCACTTTTTGTGAAACCATTTTTTCATACGAAAGTATACCATCAATAATAACTTGATTTAATTTAGCTACAGATTCCTTATCGCTCTTCCCTTCCTTAATCGTTTGCACCGCTATTGACGTATACGTATAAAGCTTCTTTGCATCTTCACGCTTCATACTCTTCCCTTCCTTTTCCATAGCTTTCCACTCTTTTTGAATCGCTTCTATATCTTTTGGATTACTTTTTCCACTAGTTTGTACGCTGGACACATATTTTGCTAAATGAGTATATAATGGCTGCACTTTCGCTAAAAACATTCCTACTTCTTTATCATTTTTGAGCAATGCTTTATCTGTAATATCCCAATTTTTTTTCAAAACTGAAACACCATCTTGCTTATACTGATCTATTAATTGATTAACAGCCTGTTCATCGCTCGTAATAGCAACAACTAACGCATACTTATCACCACTCGGTTTCAAAGTAGCCACGCCCCCATTACTTTTCCACTCTTCAATAGCAGCCTGTCCTTTTTCTTCAGAGGAATAAAGCCCTCCTTGAACGAAAAATAGTTTCATTGGTTCTAATGACGTTCCTACCTGTGCTTTTGGTTTTTCCTCTTTCGGTGTTGGTGTTTGTTCTGCCGTTCCACCCACCTTTTGTTCCTCATTACCTGTCTGCTTCGAAGCCGTTACCTTACCTTCTCCTGTCGTCCCTTGTCCAGTTAATAAATGAATCATACCCATCCCAAATGCAGTACCGATAATTATTGCAGTTGCAACGATTGCGATTATTGTATTGCTCCACTTCTTTCGATATTTTTCCATAGATACTGATTTCGCTTTTTGAAACGGAACTACATTTTTCGGTCTCTCACTTTCTGCTATCATCCAGTCAAACTCATCCTTCTTTTTTTCCTCATACTTCGCTTCTGTTCCATTTACTTTCACCGAGATCGTTCGTGATTGCTTGTCCATACACTCACACCTCACCTCTTGTCATTGTCCGCATCATATCATATTCATTCCACAAAAAAACGAGATATTTGTCAGAGGAATTCGTCAAATAACCCTATATTATTATCTTATATGTATGCATTTGACTTCATTTGTAGAACAAAAAACTAGATAGCAAAGACTATCTAGTTTTTCTCGCGAATATATTTTCTAACTTCGGAAATGAAATACAAAGAACCTGTTATGATAAAAACATCATGTTCTCCTATCCTGTCAACCTTTGTATCAATTGCCTCTTTCCAATCTTCAAAAACTAATTTTGACTCTTGTTGTGAATACGATGCAAGCTTGTCAGCAGAAATGGCACGATCAAAGGCAAACGTCGTAAATATTATTTCATCAGCAACTTTTTCTAATTGCCCTACCATGTTATGTAACTGTTTGTCACCAAGAGCAGTAAATAAAACTATTACATTCTTCTTTTTATAATGTGCCTCTACTGTTTTTACAAGACTTTCAATACCTTCTGGATTATGAGCACCATCTATTATAATATCTGGATTACTTTGTAACTTTTCAAATCGACCAATCCAGTATGCTTCTTGTAAGCCAACTTTCATCTCCTCTTCATTAATTAAAAATGATAAATATGTTTTTAAATACATTACTGCCATAAGCGCTAGTGCTGCATTGCCTACTTGGTGAATGCCTTTCATTGAAATCCGAACATTTTTAAACGAGGCAAATGGACAATCAAAATCAAAGTGTTCCCCATCTTTATTAGAATGTTTATGTAGTGTTGTAAACTGTTTTCCAAGTTCATATAAGCTTGCATGATTTTCCTTAGCAACCTTTTGAATTACTTGCAATGCTTCTTCATTTTTCACACCAGTAATAACTGGAACACCAGACTTAATAATCCCTGCCTTTTCATATGCAATTTCTCCTAGTGTATTGCCTAAAATATGCATATGATCGTGGCCGATATTCGTAATAATCGTGAGAACCGGATGAATAACATTTGTAGAATCAAATCTTCCCCCAAGCCCCGTTTCAAATAAAACAACATCACAGAAATTAACTTTACCGAAATAATAAATTGCCATTACTGTAATGATTTCAAACTCAGTCGCTTCTCCTAAGTCCGTCTCATCTAATTTTTCAACGACTGGCTTTACCATATTTACAAGTTCCGCAATCTCTTCATCTGCAATCGGTATTCCGTTTACACTAATACGTTCATTGAATGTTTCTATGTAAGGCGATGTAAACGTTCCTACTTTATATTTCGCGCCTTCTAACATGTAGCGCATATATGTTAAAGTTGAACCTTTTCCATTTGTGCCGGCAAGATGAACACATTTTATATGACGCTCTGGATTTCCGAGTTCTTCTAACATCCATTGCATTCTTTCTAGCCCTGGTTTTATCCCAAATTTCAATCGGCTATGAATCCAGTTTATCGCTTCTTCGTATGTATGTATCACGTTTGCTATTCCCCTTTCAAAAGACAAACTTCTTAATTCTATTATACGCAAAGAAAAGAGACTCACCAATATAGTGAGTCTCTGAAAAACATTTTTATTTCTCAAGATCCGCTAGACGTTGACGAACCGCTTCGCGTTTTTCTAGGTAATCTTGCTCTTTCGCACGCTCTCCGTCAATAACTTCTGCAGGAGCTTTCGCTACGAATCCTTGGTTTGAAAGTTTCTTCTGTACACGTTCTACTTCTTTATCGAACTTCTCAAGTTCTTTTTCAAGACGCGCTTTCTCTTCATCAAGATTGATAAGATCAGCTAACGGTAAGAATAACTCTGCACCTGATACGATTGCAGTCATCGCTTTTTCTGGCGCTTGTAAATCAATCTTAATTGTTAGTTCACTTGGGTTACAGAAACGCTCAATGTAAGAACTGTTTTTCGTAAGCTGAGCTAGTACTACCTCGTCTTTTGCTTTAATTTGCATTTGAACTTTTTTGCTCATTGGTGTATTTACTTCCGCACGGATGTTACGAACAGAGCGAATGATATCAACTAGAAGGTGCATTTCTGCTGCCGCTTCTTTATCTTGTAAATCTTCGCGAACTGTTGGCCATGCTGCTACTGTAATAGACTCGCCTTCATGCGGTAAATGCTGCCAAATTTTCTCTGTTACAAATGGCATGAATGGATGTAATAGACGCATTGTTTGGTCTAATACGTAAGCTAAAATCGAACGAGTTGTTTTCTTAGCTGCTTCATCTTCACCGTATAGTGGAAGTTTCGCCATCTCAATGTACCAGTCACAGAAATCATCCCAAATGAAGTTGTATAATGAACGACCAGCTTCACCGAACTCATATTTATCCATGTTACGTGTTACACTTTCGATTGTTTCGTTTAAGCGAGTTAAAATCCACTTATCTGCAACTGATTTTTCACCAGTTAAATCGATTTCTTCATACTTCATGTCATCCATGTTCATTAATACGAAACGTGATGCGTTCCAAATTTTATTAATGAAGTTCCAAGTAGATTCTACTTTTTCCATGCTGAAACGTAAATCTTGACCTGGTGCACTTCCTGTTGATAAGAAGTAACGCATTGCATCTGCACCGTACTTCTCGATAACATCCATCGGATCAATACCGTTACCAAGAGATTTACTCATTTTACGTCCTTGCTCATCACGAACTAAACCGTGAATTAATACATCTTTAAATGGACGCTCTCCTGTAAACTCTAAACCTTGGAAAATCATACGAGATACCCAGAAGAAGATGATATCATAACCAGTTACTAAAGCATCTGTTGAATAGAACTTTTTAAAGTCTGCTGCATCTTCATTCGGCCAGCCAAGTGTTGAGAATGGCCATAATGCTGAACTGAACCATGTATCAAGCACGTCATTATCTTGATTCCAGTTTTCAAGATCTGCTGGCGCTTCTGTACCTACGTATACTTCACCAGTTTCTTTATGATACCAAGCTGGAATGCGGTGTCCCCACCATAATTGACGAGAAATACACCAGTCATGAATGTTTTCCATCCAGCGTAAGTATGTGTTTTCAAAACGCTCTGGTACGAACGTTACTTTTTCTTCTTCTTTTTGTTGAAGTTCTACCGCTTTTTCTGCAAGTGGAGCCATTTTTACGAACCATTGTGTTGATAAATAAGGCTCAACAACTGCACCGCTACGCTCACTATGACCTACTGAGTGCATATGAGGCTCGATTTCTACTAATACGCCAGCTTCTTGTAAGTCTTTCACTAACTCTTTACGGCATTCGAAACGATCCATACCGTTATACTTACCAGCTTTTTCGTTCATCGTTCCATCTTCGTTCATTACTAAAATACGTGGTAAGTCATGACGGTTACCTACTTCAAAGTCATTCGGGTCATGAGCTGGTGTAATTTTCACAACGCCTGTTCCGAAGTCTTTTTCTACGTATTCATCAGCAATAATCGGAATCTCTCGGCCTACGATTGGAAGTGTAACTGTTTTTCCGATTAAATGTTTGTAGCGATCATCTTCTGGATGAACTGCTACCGCTGTATCACCAAGCATTGTTTCTGGACGAGTAGTTGCAAGGCGAATGTGACCAGAACCGTCTGTTAACGGATAGTTCATATGGTAGAATGCACCTTGAACTTCTTTATGAATTACTTCAATATCAGAAAGAGCTGTGCGTGTTGCTGGATCCCAGTTGATGATATACTCACCGCGATAAATTAAGTCTTTTTCATATAATTGAACGAATACTTTATTAACAGCGTTAGATAAACCTTCGTCTAATGTGAAGCGTTCACGAGAATAGTCTAGTCCTAAACCAACTTTTCCCCATTGTTGACGAATGTGAGAAGCGTATTCTTCTTTCCATTCCCAAGCTTTTTCAAGGAATTTCTCACGACCAAGATCGTAACGTGAAATACCTTCTTCACGAAGTTTTCCTTCTACCTTCGCTTGCGTTGCGATACCAGCATGGTCCATTCCTGGAAGCCATAATACATCGTAACCTTGCATACGCTTTGTACGAGTTAAAATATCTTGAAGCGTCGTATCCCAAGCGTGACCTAAGTGTAACTTACCAGTTACGTTCGGAGGTGGAATTACAATTGTATATGGTTGTTTCTTCTCATCTCCTGTTGCTTCGAAATATTTGCCTTCAAGCCACCACTTGTAAAGGCCTTCTTCAACGGACATATGATCATATTTAGTTGGTAAATTATTTTCCGTGTTTGACATTATTTTCCCTCCTTAAAATAAAAAATGCCCCTCATCCAAAAAAGGACGAGGGACATCGCGGTACCACCTTTATTTACAAACAAATTCAGAATTTGCTTATACTCTTAATTTGATAACGGACAAATCCGTCTTTTCCTAATAAGAATCATTCCGTTCAGAAAAGATGCTCCAGGGCTACCTTCTAACATAACTATCTAGAGAACCTCCCAGCCAATGGTTCCCCTCTCTGAAGACGTTTCATGTTATACTCTTCCCCTTCAATGCATTTATGTGATTGTTAATTATTATATACAATAGTGTAAAAAACGAAACCTTATTCGTCAAGATAAATTTGAAACTACGGCTTTTATCTCTTTATGGAACTAATAAAAAAAGATAAGCAGGGTTCTCCCTACTTATCTTCTTTATCCGTTCCCTTGCTGGGCAGCTTGTAATTGCGAAAGGAAATATTCTGTATTACTAATGAGCCAATGCGATTGCTGCAGAATTTTTACCCCGCGAAGCTCATTTTCTTCATTACGACTCTTTCTTCTTTTCGTATACGACTGAATTTGCCGAATAAAATGCGACGGGTACGTCATATACGCAAACATAAGAAGCTGCTCCTCTTTCGTAAATGGAAAATTTTTTTGATACATTTGATACCATTCAAAGCGGTCGCTCCGCGCAATTGGATATGTGTTCAAAGACCTTGAATAAAAGCTGACGATATCCTGTACCGGTGTAGCAAACTGAGACTTTTCTAAACTAATAAAATAACCGTTTCGTTCATAATCAAATAAAAAGTGATTAAGCGATACATTTCCATGAACGAAAGTAGTACGTGTTTTTTCCTTTTCTTTCATTGCATCATGCCATTCACTTAATTGTTTCGTTGCGAACTCACGTGCTCTCATAGCGTGGTGATAATACGTACAATATTGTAATTCAAATGGAGACATATACCACTTCGCTTCTGATTCTACAAGAAACTCTTCTAATATCTCACCATCATTTTCCCAACGGTCGGATATATTTGTATAATGTTTTTCTAAATCTTCTTCTGTATAAGTCTCCTCTTTCACCGTTTTTTGATGCAACGTCCCGAGCGTTTGAAACATCTTATGGTATTGATCATTATCTTCGCCATTTCCTTCCGCACGTTCTAACCAAGGCATTAAATAATAGCTATACGCCCCATCACTTAAAACATAATTCCCGTCCGTCGTGTGATAGATAGGTACATAATTCGAAAAACCTTTCTCCTTCAAATATTGAATATGGTGTAAAAAATTATTCCGCTCTAATTTTCTATCTTGTATTTTCTTTAACGCATACGGACCTTGATTCGTATAAATTTTCATTACACTTCCGTGCTCTTCCATATGCTGAGTGTCCAATCTATATTGCCTCACAATGGGTTCATAGCGATTTCGTAATTCAATATCCATACGAATAACCCTTTCTTATTCAAAACATAGCTTCTAGGAAAAGAAAAGAGGTGAGTGAAAAAACTCACTCACTTATTTCACTGTTGCTTTTGAAACAGGAATATATATAATTTGCCCTGTAGTTAAATATATATCTTCTGATTGATTTACACGATATAAGCTTTGTACAGTCGTTTCATAACGTTCTGCAACCGATTCAATTGTATCTCCTTCTTGTACGAAGTACATTCTTAACTTCGTAAATTCTTCTTCTGGTTCTTTCGTAAATAATTTCGTTAAATAAAGTGCATTTTCATCTCGCTGTGAATATGCTTCTTCCTCTGGCTCTTCCTGCTTTTTCGCTTTTTCTTTCTTGAAATTTTTCCGCCCGAACAATTCAAATTGTGGCGTCTTTTCTTGCTCCTCTTCACGCTCCACAAGTTCATGTTCTTCTAATTCCTCTTCTTCTATTTCTTGCTCTTTTCTTTCTTCTAACTGAAACGGCTCAAATGCATAATCTTCCCATCCATCTGATTCTTTATAGGCTGGTACCTCTTCGTGCGGCGCAGGTCTACTTTCATCTTCTTCAGCTGAATCAGCTTCCAACTCGGCATACACAGTCTCTTCCTCTTCATCCTCGGTTCTTTCTTCGTCACATAAACCTGTAATAGATATATCCGCTAATAGTTGTAAGCAACCATTTTCCTTTAATTCATAATCAAATTCCTCGATTGATACATATAATTCTTCAATTACTTTCACTCGATTTCTTGGAATTGATATTTCGAGCGGAAAGGAATGGACAAGCTCATTAACCCCGTCTGCCCTTGTTTCTACATAATCAATTGCCTTTGCTGGTGATAGCTCTCTTAATGAATAAGCTGAATCATCTTGCCTTGCAACATACTCTCCCGTTAAATCTAATTGCCCCCTCACGATAACTTCATGATCGAGCTCCTCTATCTCAACGTCTGGATCTAACGAAATTGACAAAAGTTCTTCGACTTCCTGTCCCTTCTGGAACCAAACAGATTCTTTTAATGAAAATCGTAATGAATGATCTGTTGCCACTTCTTTTCCCCCTCCCAAACTATATGTCATTACAGATTTATGTTCCCTAAGGCTACTTTATGAATAAAAAAAATCGCTCCCCTAATGGAAAGCGATTTTCTCTAAGAAATTATGCTTTTAATTTTGACATTGCAATTTCGGCCGCCGCAATTGTCGCCTCAATATCTGCATCACTATGTGCTGTCGATAAGAATAAACCTTCAAATTGAGAAGGTGGTAAAAATACACCTTGTTCTACCATTTCACGATAGTAAGCTGCAAAGAATTCTAAGTTTGAAGATTTTGCTGCATCATAATTAATAACTTGCTCGTCTGTAAAGAAAATACCAATCATAGAACCTGCACGATTAATGTGATGCGGGATATTATGCTTTTCAGCTGCCTTACGTAGTCCAGCCTCTAACATTTCTGCTTTACGCTCAAATTCCACATATGATTCTGGCGTTAACTGCACTAACGTTTCATAACCTGCTGTCATTGCAAGTGGATTACCCGATAATGTTCCAGCTTGGTAAATCGGTCCGCTTGGTGCAACTTGACGCATAATCTCTGCCTTCCCACCGTATGCTCCTACCGGCAAGCCACCACCGATTACTTTACCTAAACAAGTTAAGTCAGGAGTTACACCGTAGTAACCTTGTCCACAATTATAAGCAACACGGAATCCTGTCATTACTTCATCAAAAATAAGTAGTGCACCGTTTTGCTCTGTCACTTCACGAAGTCCTTCTAAAAACCCTGGTTGAGGGGGAACAACACCCATATTCCCTGCCACTGGTTCTACAATTATACAAGCGATGTCATCACCGAATTGTTCGAAAGCATATTTTACACTTTCTAAATCGTTATACGCTACTGTAATCGTATTTTTCGCTACACCTTCTGGTACACCAGGGCTATCTGGTAAACCTAGCGTTGCTACACCCGAACCTGCTTTAATCAATAAAGAATCACCATGACCGTGATAACAACCAATGAATTTCAAAATTTTGTTACGTCCAGTGTAACCACGAGCTAAACGTAGCGCGCTCATTGTCGCCTCTGTTCCAGAGTTAACCATACGCACAATCTCAATTGATGGTACACGCTCGATAACAAGCTGCGCTAATTTATTTTCAATTTCTGTTGGTGCACCAAAGCTTGTTCCTTTTTCAGCAACAGCTTTTAAAGCCTCAACAACACGATCATTCGCATGACCATGAATTAAAGGTCCCCACGATAATACGTAATCGATGTATTCATTCCCATCGATATCATATACTTTAGAGCCTTTTCCGCGCTCCATAAACAGCGGATTCATACCAACAGACTTAAAAGCACGGACAGGGCTGTTTACGCCTCCAGGCATTAAATTTTGAGCCTCTTCAAACGCCGCAATCGATTTATCAAATTTTTTCATTATTTAGCGCCTCCTTCTTGTAACCATCTTGCTGCATCTTTTGCATGATACGTAATAATTAAGTCTGCTCCTGCGCGTTTCATGCTAATTAATTTCTCAAGTACAACTTCTTTTTCATTAATCCAACCATTTTGTGCTGCTGCTTTAATCATCGAATATTCACCACTTACGTTATAAGCAACGACTGGTAAGTTAAAGTTATTTTTCACATCACGAACGATATCTAGATAAGAAAGAGCTGGCTTTACAATTAAGAAGTCGGCCCCTTCCATTACATCTGATTCTGCTTCACGGAATGCTTCCATACGGTTCGCTGGGTCCATTTGATATGTTTTACGGTCACCAAACTGCGGTGCACCATGTGCTGCATCACGGAACGGTCCGTAAAATGCTGATGAATATTTCACAGCGTACGACATAACTGGTACGTGCGCGAAACCATTTTCATCTAATGCATGGCGAATTGCTGTTACGAATCCGTCCATCATGTTAGATGGTGCAATAATGTCTGCCCCTGCTTTCGCTTGACTTACAGCTGTTTTTGCAAGAGCTGCAAGAGACTCATCATTTAAAATAACGCCATCTTCAATAACACCGCAATGACCATGGCTTGTAAATTGACATAAACATGTATCTGCAACTACTACTAGCTCTGGGAACTCATCTTTAATTTGCTTAATTGCACGCTGTACAATTCCATGCTCACAATATGCCGATGATCCAACTTCGTCCTTTTCAGCAGGTAAACCAAATACAATAACAGAACGAATACCTAAATCAACGACCTCTTGCATTTCAGCTTGCAATAAATCTAAAGACATTTGATATACGCCTGGCATAGAAGGAACTTCATTACGAGTATTTTCTCCTTCTAATACAAAAATAGGGTAAATAAAATCTTCTGTATGTAAAAATGTTTCACGTACAAGCGCACGCATGCCCCCGCTTTGTCTTAAACGACGATGACGATTAAATTGTAAAGAATTCATAGATTTCTATCCCCATTCTTTTATTTTATAGATTCACAAATGCATTGCAGTAATGCTTCTACAGTGTACTCTTTTGGCACAATAACATGTGAAAAATAGAGGTTCGCCTCTTTTTCCGTAATAGGCCCTATACAAGCAATTGTACATTTTTTCGTCCATTCTCTCCAGTTTGTACCCTCAAGTAAACGAACAAAACTATCAACAGTTGAAGGGCTCGTAAATGTAATAATATTTACTTCCCCTAATTTCAATGCTGTTATAAGTTCTTGTTTTTTCTCTACATTCACCTTCGTACCATATACAATTAACTCATCTAGAAAAACACCAAACTCCCTAAGTTTAACCGGGATTACATCTCTTGCTAAATTCCCTTTCGGAAATAAAATACGCTCGTTTCCACTTAACTCTTTTAGAAACTCTTCGGCAAATGTTTCTGCAACAAACGAGGTCGGAACAAAATGAACTTGATAGCCCCTTTTTTCTAACTCTAATTTTGTTTTCACGCCTACCGCAGCGATTTTAATAGTTAATGGTATTTTTGTTTCTAAACCATCTAGAAAAAAAGCTACACCATTTTTACTCGTGAAAATAACCCAGTCATACGAATGTAGCTGCCCTGCTATGTGTTGAATTTGCCTATGAGACGTACCTTCCATACGCAAAAGCGGAATTTCCAATGGAATTCCGCTCCTTTCTTTCACTGCTACACTCATTTGTTTCGCTTGGTGCTGGGCACGTGTAATCAATACTGTTTTGCCAGCGAGAGCGTTCATATTTATTGTTGCTCCTTATTTGCAGCAAGGATGAGCTCTTTTGCTCCTTGTTTAATTAAACGGTCCGCAGCCTCTAATCCAACTTGCTTCGGATCATTACCTACTACTATCTCTTTCAATAAAACAGAACCGTCCATAGAACCGACAAGCGCTGTTAATTCGATTGCATCATTTTCTTTAAGAGTTGCATATCCAGCGATTGGAACTTGGCATCCACCTTCAAGTTTATGAAGAAATACTCGTTCAGCAGCCACTGTTCTTTCTGTTACTGCATCATTAATATGCGCTAACAACTGAAGTAAATCCGTATCATCCTCACGACATTCAATCGCTAATGCACCTTGTCCTACGGCTGGTACACATAACGTTTCATCTAAATGTTCTGTAATAACTTCTCCGTCCCAGCCCATTCTCTGTAATCCAGCTGTCGCTAAAATAATTGCATCGTAATCTTCATCTTTTAACTTACGTAAGCGTGTATCGATATTCCCGCGAATCCATTTCACTTGTAAATCTGGTCTCGCAGCTAGTAGTTGTGCACTACGTCTCAAACTACTCGTTCCTAAGATCGCGCCTTCTGCTAAGTCTTTAAACGATTCTCCGTTTTTAGAAATAAAAGCATCACGAGGGTCAACGCGCTTTGGCGTACAACCAATCGTTAATCCATCTGGAAGTACAGCTGGCATATCTTTCATACTATGTACAGCCATATCAATTTCTTTCGTAAGTAACGCATGTTCAATTTCCTTTACAAATAAACCTTTTCCGCCTACTTTTGAAAGAGTAACATCTAAAATAACATCACCTTTTGTGACGATTTCTTTCACTTCAAATTCATATGGTAAACCGAGCGCTTTTAATTGATCAATAAACCAATTAGTTTGTGTTAATGCTAGTTTACTCTTTCGTGAACCTACAATAATTTTGCGCATAATTCTCTCTCCTCATTATAAATACCAAAAGTGGAAATTAGATAAACTGCTTAATAGAAAAATGTTAACTAGCATTACGAGAAATGCCCCGATATTCCACTGCACAATTTTCTTACCTTGCAACACATCTGCTGCTCGTAAATATAAGCCCACGCAATATACAAATAGAACGACAAAAGACCCAATTACTTTCGTATCATACCAATGGAAATTATCCAATTTTGTATATCCCCATATGCATCCTAATATAATTGCTAATAAGAAAAACGGAACAGAAAATAAATTTAATCCGTAAGACATAGATTCAAGCTTCGGCAAATTTCCTAATCTTCTTAATCTCGCATTCCACTTTTTCTTTTTTAATAGTCGGTATTGCAATAAATACATAATAGAAAAAATAAACGATACAGTAAACGTTGCATAAGAAATAATCGCCATACCGACATGCACGTATACAAGTTCTGAAACTAATTGCTCTGCAAGTACTGGCGACATCTTCCCGAGCGGTGTAAAAATAGAAAAAGCGCTTACGCCAAATGCTACAACATTTGTAAAAAAGACTAAAAAGTCAATACGCATAAATCGATTAATGACTAATGACATCGTAATCAATAACCAAACATAAAAATAAATCCCTGATAATAAAGTTAAAATAGGATTCGTTTCTGAATCTGTAGCCCTAAGCAACATAAAGATAGACTGCAGAACCCATACAATCGAAAGTAACCAAAAAGCAAAGCGGTTCGCCTTTCGGTTACTTTGGAAATAATCTATAAAATATAAACTAATGCTACAAGCATATAAAATAATTGCAATATGATAAATAATACTGTTATTTAAAAAACTCATCCGATCATCCTTCCAAGTTATAAAGATGGAACGGATGGTGTCCACGCTCTTTTATGTTCTACTTCTTCCGTATTTCCCGCTTCTTCCACTTCTAAATCAAAAATCTTCGCAAATAAAGCTAATTTTTCGCCAGCTCCCTCTTCAACAGCTAATTCTTTAGCTACTAAAATTGGGTCTTTTAACAATTGGTTAATAATACTTTTCGTATGTTTACTAATTACTTTTTTCTCACGATCACTAAGGTTTGGTATTTTTCGCTCAAGACTTTCCATCGTATCACTTTGAATTGCTAGCGCTTTATCACGAAGAGCTGATATTAACGGTACAACACCTAGCGTACTTAACCACGTTTTAAATAAAACCATTTCTTCTTCAATCATAAATTGAATTTTCTCTGCTTCTTTTAAACGTTCAGCACGGTTTGCTTCAACTACACCTTGCAGATCGTCGATATCATATAAGAAAGAGCCTTCTAATTCATCAATCGCCGGATCAATATCACGTGGTACTGCAATATCAACCATAAATAACGGACGACCAGAGCGCATTCTCTCTACTTTTGTCATCATTTCTTTCGTAATGACATATTCTGATGCACCCGTTGAACTAATTAAAATATCCGCTTCTAATAATGCACATTGCAATTCACTTAAAGGCTTTGCATGTCCCATATATTTCTCAGCCATCACTTCCGCTTTCGTAAGCGTCCTATTCATAACCGTTACTTTACGAGCTCCACTTCCGTATAAGTTTTGCAGTGCAAGTTCACCCATCTTACCCGCACCAAGAATAAGTACATGACAATCTGTTAAATCGCCAAATATTTTCTTTCCGAGCTCAACAGCAGCATAACTAACAGACATCGCACTTTCACCAATCGTTGTTTCTGAGTGCGCACGTTTTGCTAACGTAACCACTTGCTTAAACAACTCATTAAAAATTGTACCTGTCGCTTTTACTTGTTGTGCTTCTAAAAAGCTATCTTTTATTTGACCTAAAATTTGCGTCTCTCCAACAACCATAGAATCCAAACCGCACGTTACGCGGAATAAATGATCTATTGCGCCATCTTGTTCAAAAATAGACAAGTATGGTGCGATTTCTTCTATTTCAAGCTGAAACCAATCAGCTAAAAACTTCTTAATGTAATACCGTCCCGTGTGTAATTGATCGACAACAGCGTAAATCTCAGTGCGATTACAAGTTGATACAATGACATTTTCTAGCACGCTCTTTTGGTTTTGTAATGTAGTCATTGCTTGCTCTAGCTCTGCTGCCTGAAATGTGAGTTTCTCACGAAATTCTACAGGGGCTGTTCGATAATTTACACTAACAACAAGAATATGCACGCAGCATGTCCCCCTTCACCCGTTTTATCACTTTATCTACTATCATAATACAACTTTCCTCTTATGAATCTGACAATCGTGTGAACAACTGATTATTTTTTATTTATTCTCCATATGTAATAAAGGAGCTTCAGTAAGATTAATAAAGAACTTTCTACTTTATAATAATTATAAAATAACAACTCTATTTGTACGTTACCAAAAAAAGTCCTCATAATCAAGTGATGGAAACTATTCCATATTAATTATAACATCATCTTTTCTATCTTCTTTCATCATGAAGGAAAATATGTATGATTGTTCCAAAATATAGTACTCACTTTCTCGATGCAATGCAATTGACATTGTATTTCTTTTTCGTTATATTGGTTTTACAAAATTAAATTGTGCACAATCCAAAAATACAAGGAGTTGCCTATGAAAGAAAATCCTTTGCATCTAGATAACCAACTTTGTTTTTCTATTTACGCTTGTTCTAGAGAGGTTACCCGTTTTTACCGCCCCTATTTAGAAGAAATGGGCATTACGTATCCCCAGTACATTACTTTACTCGTACTCTGGGAACAAGACGGACTAACAGTAAAAGAAATTGGAGAACGTCTATTTTTAGATTCTGGTACTTTAACACCTATGTTAAAACGTATGGAATCATTAAAACTTGTACAACGTGTTCGTTCAAAAGAAGACGAGCGAAAAGTTTGTATTGAATTAACAAAACAAGGTAAAGATTTAAAAGGAATAGCTTGTTCATTACCAACAACGATGGCTACAAATTTAGGCATTACAGAGCAAGAATATCATTCTTTATTAATCCAATTAAACACATTAATTGAAACAATGAAAAAAATTAATGACAGAAAAGGGGAATAAACATGGATAAATTATATACTGCTTCAGTAACAGCAACAGGTGGAAGAAACGGTAAGGTAGTTTCAGATGATGGCATATTAAATCTTGATGTAAAAATGCCAAAAGCACTAGGTGGCGCAGGCGGAGAAGCAACAAATCCAGAACAATTATTTGCAGCTGGTTATGCAGCTTGCTTTGATAGTGCATTACAACTTGTAATTCGTACAAAACGTATGAAGGTGGAAAGTACAGAAGTGACTGCACACGTTTCTATCGGTAAAGATACAGATGGTGGTTTCGGACTATCTGCTGTACTTGACGTACATGTTGCTGGTGTTTCTCATGCCGAAGCACAAGAACTTGTAGAAGCCGCTCACGGTGTATGTCCTTACTCTAAAGCAACAAGAGGAAATATTGAAGTTACATTAAACGTACGCTAAAAGTTTAGTAAATAAAAAAAAACGCGCGACATTCGTCACGCGTTTTTTGTTTTTGTCATTTTATGAATTGCTTTCCATGCTTCTTCTTTTCCAAGTCCTGTTTCAGAAGAGAATAGAACGATTTCATCGCCAATTTCAACAGCAAGCGTTTCTTTTACAACTTTTAAATGCTTTTGCCATTTCCCTTTCGGAATTTTATCGGCTTTCGTTGCAATAATAATTGTTGGGATTTCATAATGCTTTAAGAAATCATACATCATAATGTCATCTTTTGTTGGTTGGTGACGTAAATCAACTACTAATACAGCTGCGTCTAATTGCGTACGTGTTGTAAAGTAAGTTTCAATCATTCTGCCCCATGCCGCGCGCTCTGTTTTAGATACTTTCGCATATCCATAACCTGGAACGTCAACAAAATGCATCATTTCATTGATTAAGAAAAAGTTCAGCGTTTGCGTTTTTCCTGGTTTAGAAGAAATACGTACTAACTTTTTACGATTTAAAATTTTATTAATAAAGGAAGACTTCCCGACATTAGAACGACCTGCTAAGGCAATTTCTGGTAAATCACTGTCTGGATATTGTTCCGGTTTAACGGCACTAATTACAATATCTGCTTTTGTTACTTTCATTGTTTCACTCCTACTAATGCGTGCTCCAATACTTCGTCTAAATGAGATGCAAGCACAAACGTAAGGTTTTCTTTTACGCTCTCTGGAATATCATCTAAATCTTTCTCATTTTCCGCCGGTAAAATAATTTTTGTTAATCCCGCGCGGTGAGCACTTAATGTTTTTTCTTTCAAACCACCAATCGGTAATACACGACCACGAAGTGTAATTTCACCTGTCATACCAACTTCTTTACTTACAGGAATACCTGTTAGTGCAGAAATAAGTGCCGTTGCCATCGTAATACCTGCTGATGGTCCATCTTTTGGAACTGCTCCTTCTGGAACATGAATATGAATATCGTTTTTCTCATGGAAATCCGGATCAATATGAAGTTCTTCTGCACGAGAACGAATATAGCTAAACGCGGCTTGTGCGGATTCTTTCATAACATCCCCAAGTTTCCCTGTTAAAATTAATTTCCCTTTTCCTGGCGCTACAGACACTTCAATTGCAAGTGTATCGCCGCCCGCTGCTGTGTAAGCTAAACCTGTTGCCATACCAACTTGGTCTGTTTTTTCAGCTTGACCATAACGGAATATATGCTTACCAAGTAAATCAACAATATTTTTCTCTGTTACAACAATGCGCTTGCGTTCTGCTGTAACGATAATTTTTGCTGCTTTACGGCAAACTTTTGCAATTTGACGCTCTAACGTACGAACACCAGCCTCGCGTGTATAATAACGAATAATTTCAAGAAGCGCTTCATCACGTACTTGCAAATTACCTTTTCGCAAACCGTGCTCTTTTAATTGTTTCGGCAATAAATGCTCACGAGCAATGTGCACCTTTTCAAGTTCTGTATAACCAGCAATTGAAATGATTTCCATACGGTCAAGCAATGGGCCCGGAACACTTGCAAGTGTATTAGCAGTTGCAACGAACATAACTTTCGATAAATCATATGGCTCTTCAATGTAATGATCACTGAAGTTATGGTTTTGTTCTGGATCTAACACTTCAAGTAACGCCGCTGATGGGTCTCCCCTGAAATCGTTAGACATTTTATCAATCTCATCTAATAAGAAGACTGGATTAACTGTTTTCGCCTTCTTCATACCTTGAATAATACGTCCTGGCATCGCTCCTACATATGTACGACGGTGACCACGAATTTCAGATTCATCACGCACACCACCAAGAGAAACACGTACAAAATTACGGTTTAACGATGTTGCGATAGAACGAGCTAACGAAGTTTTCCCAACCCCAGGAGGTCCTACTAGACAAAGAATTGGCCCTTTTAATGAATTCGTTAACTTCTGTACAGCTAAATATTCAAGTACTCGCTCTTTCACTTTTTCAAGACCGTAATGATCTTTATTTAAAATTTCTTCCGAATGAGTGAGGTCAATCATATCCTCTGTTGCTGTTGTCCATGGGAGAGCTAATAACCAATCAATATAATTATGAATGACACCACTCTCAGCAGAACTTACAGGTAATTTTTCATAACGATCTAATTCTTTCAGTGCAGCCTTCATTGTTTCTTCAGGCATTCCCGACTGTTCAATTTTCTCACGAAGTTCTTCAACTTCCCCGCCCTTGCCTTCTTTATCACCAAGTTCAGTTTGAATTGCCTTCATTTGCTCACGTAAGAAATATTCTTTTTGCGTGCGCTCCATTGAACGTTTCACTTTTTGTCCAATTTTCTTTTCTAGGCTAAGTAACTCTTGTTCATCTTGAATAATTGAAATAAGTGTATGTAGTCGCTCTTTCACAGATACAATCTCTAAAATCTCTTGTTTCTGCTTCGTTTTAATCGGTAAGTGAGAAGCAATTAAATCAGCTAGTCTTCCCGGTTCTTCTACATCAGCTACCGTTGCAAATGTTTCATTTGAAACTTTTTTCGAAACTTTAATATATTGTTCGAAATGCTCCAGTAACGTACGCATAAGAGCCTTCTCTTCCAAATCATCTTCTACTTCTTCCGTTACCGTTTTAATAGAAACTTGCACTATATTTTCTTCTTCGATAAACTCTACTACTTCTGCTCTATGTAAACCTTCTACAAGGACACGAAGCGTACCGTTCGGCAATTTTAACATTTGCTTCACTTTCGCCACTGTACCTACACTATATATGTCATCTTCTTTCGGATCGTCGATATTCATTTCTTTTTGCATTGCTAAAAAGATGATATTTTCATCCATTGCCGCCTGCTCTAGTGCTTGTATCGATTTATCACGTCCTACATCAAGATGCAGAACCATCGTTGGATATACGAGAATGCCTCTTAATGGTAGGAGGGGCACAATTCTTTCATTCGTATTCATACTAGACATAGCACCTCCATAATAAATTAAACTCCTGTTCAACTATTTTATATTACAATACATCTAGATGCAATTGCAGAGATTCTTCGCAATTGTTAATCCCCTGTTTTTTTGTGCCTCACGAAAAGAAAAAAGACTCCGCTTAAGCATACAAACTTAAACGAAGTCTGGCAAATTTTTATTATTGTATATTCTCACATTGATTGTGCATCTGTTTCGTCCAAATCATTATGTGCATCAAGCTCACGATGCATATTTTCCTGCATAAATGTTAATTCAAATACTTCTTTTAATTTGCGAACAGGAATGATCTCAATTCCCTTTATTGTATACAAAAATGGTTGCATGTTTTCAGCCGGAATGATGACTTTCTTAGCTCCCGCTTTTTTCGCAGCTTTTATTTTTGCGTACACACCACCAATAGGCTTCACTTCTCCGTGGATACTTATCTCACCTGTCATCGCTACTTCATTATTCACATACGTACGATGCACTGCTGAATAGACACCTGTTGCCATAGCAATACCTGCTGAAGGACCATCAATCGGGATACCACCAGGAAAATTAATATGTATATCATACCCTTCTGGCAACACATCTAGAGAACGAAGTACTGTTAACACATTATCAACAGAACCTTTCGCCATACTTTTACGGCGGATTGATTTCGTTTGATTTCCAATACTTTCCTCTTCTACAATTCCAGTGACATTTACTGATCCTTTATCTTTCGCAGGAATAGCTGTTACCTCAATTTCTAATAACGCACCTGTATTCGGCCCATATACAGCAAGCCCGTTCACAAGACCGATTCTCGGAATTGGATAAATACGTTTTTCGTACTTTGGTGTAAGCTGACTAGAATGAACAACCCATTCAATATCTTCATCTTTAATGAAAGGTCGTTCTTCATTTATCGCCATACCAGCAGAAATTTGCACGAGATTAATTGCTTCTCGCCCATTTCTTGCATACATTCCAATCATTTCGATACCGTTCTCACCTACTTGCATCTCCACTTTGTCAGCTGCATTTTTCGCTACTTTTTGAATTTCTTCTGTATCTAACTCACGGAAGAACACTTCTAAACAACGCGACCTAATTGCAGGAGGAATTTCCTCTGGTGAACGTGTCGTTGCACCAACTAAGCGAAAATCTGCAGGTAAACCTTTTTGAAAAATATCATGTATATACGTTGGAATCATCGAATTTTCTTCACTATAATACGCACTTTCCAAAAACACTTTCCGATCTTCTAACACTTTTAACATTTTATTCATTTGAATTGGATGTAATTCACCAATCTCATCAATGAACAAAATACCACCATGCGCATCTGTTACAGCCCCTTTTTTCGGTTGCGGGATACCCGCTTGTCCCATTGCACCTGCTCCTTGATAAATAGGATCATGCACTGAACCAATTAATGGATCCGCAATACCACGCTCATCAAACCTAGCTGTCGTCGCATCAAGTTCGATAAATGTTGCATTTGTACGAAATGGAGATTTCGGATTTCGTTTCGCTTCTTCTAATACAAGGCGTGCTGCCGCTGTCTTTCCGACACCTGGCGGACCGTATATGATCACATGTTGCGGATTAGGACCACAAAGAGCCGCTTTTAACGACTTAATCCCGTCTTCTTGCCCTACAATGTCTATAAAGGATGTAGGACGTACCTTTTCCGCAAGCGGCTCTGTTAAAGAAACCTCACGCATTTTACGAAGCTGCTCTAATTCTTTTTTCGATTCTCGATCAATTGAAACTTTTTGTGTTCGCTGATTTCGAAGTAAATGCCAAAAATACAATCCGACAATTACGCCAAAAACAAGTTGAACAAGTAAAAATATATTTGTCCAGCTCATAATTCATTTCCTCCCGCTATGTTTTACCTTTTAGTATTTCCTGGGAGGAATAGTGCTAAACATAAAGAAAAACAGCAATTATAAAAATTGCTGTTTCTTCTTCGCATTATGCAGATGTTTTTGTATCAAGTACAGTACCGTCTTGTAACACCAATTTCGGCGGTTCATTATCAGCTACTGTTTCTTTCGTAAGAATACACTTCTCGATATCTTTGCGAGATGGAAGTTCGAACATTACATCAAGCATCAAGCCTTCAATAATAGAACGAAGTCCACGAGCACCTGTTTTACGTTCAATTGCTTTTTTCGCAATCTCAACTAGTGCACCTTCTTCAAACTCTAACTCAACATCGTCAAGCTCCAATAATTTTTGGAATTGCTTAACAAGTGCATTTTTCGGTTTAGTTAAAATATCTACAAGAGCATCTTCATCAAGCGGCTCTAGGTTCGCAATAACTGGAAGACGACCGATAAACTCCGGAATTAAACCGAATCTTAAAAGATCCTCTGGTAAAACGTGAGATAAAACATGCTTCTCATTTACATCAGCATTTTTCTTCTCAGCACCAAATCCAATTACTTTCTCACCAAGGCGACGTTTAATAATAGGCTCGATGCCATCAAACGCTCCACCACAAATGAATAGGATGTTCGTTGTATCAATTTGAATAAACTCTTGATGCGGGTGCTTACGACCACCTTGAGGTGGAACGCTCGCTACAGTACCTTCTAAAATTTTCAGAAGTGCCTGCTGTACACCTTCACCAGATACATCACGTGTAATTGATGGATTTTCGGACTTACGTGCCACTTTATCAATCTCATCAATATAAATAATTCCTTTTTCCGCTTTTTCTACATCGTAATCAGCCGCTTGAATTAGTTTTAGTAAGATGTTTTCTACATCTTCCCCAACGTATCCAGCTTCTGTTAAAGATGTTGCGTCCGCGATTGCAAATGGAACATTTAAAATACGCGCTAATGTTTGTGCCAATAATGTTTTACCACTACCAGTTGGCCCAATAAGTGAAATATTACTCTTCGCTAATTCTACATCATCAATTTTGCTGTTAGAATTAATGCGTTTGTAATGGTTATATACCGCTACCGCTAGTGCTTTTTTCGCGTTATCTTGTCCGATGACATACTCATCTAAGATTTCACGAATTTCTACCGGTTTCGGTACATCTTTGAATTCTACTTCTTCGTCCTTCGCAAGCTCCTCTTGTACAATTTCAGTACAAAGCTCGATACACTCGTCACAAATGTAAACACCTGGACCTGCAACTAACTTTCGAACTTGCGTTTGTGTTTTACCACAGAAAGAACATTTTAATTGACCTTTTTCATCATTAAATTTAAACATATTTTCACACCCCTTACAAAGTGCTAACCTCTTGCCTTCGTATGTACACGATAAATGTATCGTATGTAAATACATATTATGTCACTACGTAGCGAGAAATACAAATAATATGACTAGTTATGTACAAATAAAAAAATTTTAAAACTTTTGAAATATGTATATTCGACTTACAAAGGCACTTTTCCTTCTTCATCGAAAAGTTTTATAAATATATTTCTATATTTATAAAACAAGGCACGATTAAAATCGCGCCTTGTTATTTTATTATGCAGCGTTGTCTACTAAGAAGTCTACAGCTTTACGCACTTTAAGATCTTCAGATAAAGCGTCTACGCTTCCAAGAGCTTGCTTGATAGCGTCTACTGGCATACCGTACATTTCAGCCATTTTTTCAACTTCTGCAGTTACTTCTTCTTCAGTAACTTCGATGTTTTCAGCTTCAATGATAGCTTCAAGAACAAGATTGATTCTTACACGTTTTTGTGCATCCTCTTTCATTTGCTCTTTTAATTTGTCAGCGTCAGTACCTGTGAATTGGTAGTAAAGCTCAAGATTCATACCTTGTTGGCTTAAACGTTGCTCGAATTCACGAACCATACGATCTAACTCAGTGTCGATCATAGCTTCTGGAATGTCGATTTCAGCGTTAGCAGCAGCTAATTCTACTACTTCGTCACGTACTTTGTGCTCAGCTTCGTGCTTTTTGCCTTCTTCTAAGTTTGTACGAAGTTTTGTTTTTAATTCATCAAGAGTTGCAACTTCTTCGTCAGCATCTTTAGCGAACTCGTCGTTTAACTCAGGAAGTTCTTTTGTTTTGATTTCGTGAATTGTTACTTTGAATGTTGCTGGTTTACCAGCTAATTCAGCAGCATGGTACTCTTCTGGGAATGATACTTCAACTTCTTTAGAATCACCAGATTTAAGACCAATTACTTGCTCTTCGAAACCTGGGATGAAAGTACCAGAACCGATTGCAAGAGAATAGTTTTCGCCTTTTCCGCCTTCAAATGCTTCGCCATCAACGAAACCTTCGAAGTCGATTACAGCTGTATCACCATCTGCAGCAGTTCCGTCTTCTTTAACAACTAGTTCAGCTTGACGCTCTTGTAAAGCTTTTACTTCGTTCTCTACATCCTCGTCAGTTACAGTTGTTTCAACTTTTTCTACTGCTAAACCTTTGTAATCACCTAATTTAACTTCAGGTTTTACAGTAACTTTTGCAGTGAAAATTAAGTTTTGGCCTTTTTCGAATTTCTCGATGTCAATCTCAGGATGAGCAACTGGGAAGATACCAGCTTCATCGATTGCTTCACCGTATGCTTTTGGTAAGATGATATCTAAAGCATCTTGGTATAAAGATTCAATACCAAAGCGTTGTTCGAATAATGGACGAGGCATTTTCCCTTTACGGAAACCTGGTACATTAATTGTTTTTACTACTTTTTTGAATGCAGCGTCGATAGAGTTATTTACTTCTTTAGCATCAACTTCGATTGTTAAAACGCCAACGTTACCTTCTAATTTTTCCCATTTTGTAGACATTTATTCTTTCCCTCCAACTATAATAATGTATGCACATACCTCTATAGATCAAAATTTTTATTATCTCTTTCTTGAAATAACAAATGTACAAATAACCCTCTAGCAAAAAGCTTTCAGATACAATGTTCCAATCTACTAATTGTCTAAAAGACAACTACGGTATATTTTGTTCGAGACTAATATGAAACATATTAAGTAAGAGAATTATACTCCTCTTCTCTTACAAACAGGCAGATTTCTGCCTTTTGCAACCCTTACATTATAACATAGAATGTGCTCGTTTCAATAACTGAACGATTCTTTTTCATAATTATACGGGCAAATACCCTTCTCTTTCAATGCGCAGTAACCATTGATAGGCAATATGAAATTCCTCAAACTCAATATTGTACGCTGTCATAAGTTCTTCTTCATCAATAGCCAATCCGAAACGCTTTCTTCCAATTCTCTCTAAGACAGCAGCCCAAATTTCTACTTTATCCATTAATAGAGGGAACGGAAAAATGCTAATTTGTAATTCTTTCCAGTATGTAACCATCGTACTAAATATATCTGGATAATTTTGCTCTAATCGGTTTGAGAATTTATGTATAATTTTATCGGATTGCTCCTCATTATGACCTGTAAATGCTGGAATCACCTTTATCGTATTTCCAAACTTCTCTACTTCTATCTCTTCTTCTATTTGATTTTCTACCATTTTATACAAAATAGAAGTTTTTAAATAAGGGTGCTGATCTTCGTCTATTAAAAATTTCTTTAAAGTAGGAAGTGCGAGATCCAGGTCTTTTAACGAAAGTTTCTGGATCACTCTTAGCTTTTGACCAAAGTTTTCTCCAAAAAGCCCATCGGTAAATTCTTCTAATTCAAAATTCGAATCCACTAGCGGTGTATCTTCTTCATTCAGCATCCCTTGCGCAAACAAAGCAAGCTGCGCCAATTTTTCCTTTTGCTCAGGAATTATATCTTTCGTTTGCAAAACTTCCTCAACAGTTTCAATGACACCTTCATAATCATTTGTTTGAACTAAAATAGTTACATACGTTTCAAGAATATCACCAAATAATACAGCTCCTGTTTCAAGCAACTGCTCACATTTTTCTTTCGCTTCTTCCATACGTTTTAATTCTAGCAAACAAATAACGGAAGCTAATTCTGTTTGTTCCGTTTCTGCATTATACTGACGTAATATTTCAAAGCAGCGCAATGCATCTTCGAATTCCCGCTCTTTCAACGCTAAAAAACCTTTATCAATATAGCGTTCTGATAGTTGCGGAAACAATACGACCGTATTTTCTTTTTTATCCATACGTCCGCCTCTTTTTCTAGATTTTAATGATCTTCAAAGTAAATATATCAAATGCGTAATGAGAACACAACATTCCAAAATTATTTATTTGAAATATAGGAATATTCTATTTTCATAACAAAAAAGCAACAAACTTCTAAATGAAATTCATTTTTCACAAACAAAAACCCTCAGCAACAGACGGCAGAGGGTTCATCATTAATGGAAAGCTTTTATAATTGTGGGGTATATAACAAGGGTAATAATTTGGAGAACAATAATTGCCATAACAATCATGCTAAAATAGAAGATTGGTTTACTTCGCTTCATTAAAAACATAATAATAAGCATCGTACAAGCAAACAAACTTAAAAAGAACAAACTCGTTGTCGAACTAAGTATACCACTTGGGACAAAGAACAATAAAACTACACTACAAGTACCTATAATTCCAAATAACCATTCCATTCATTCACTCATTCCCTTTCCCTCTCATGGCAGTTTTTTCTACGCTACTAAATGTTTTACAACATCAATTACATATGTTAACTTTTCATACGCCACAAACCCAAAAGCTACTGTTAAACCCGTTACGATTAATCCTTTCATCATCTCTTCCTCCTCATTTATCGTTGTTATCTTCATTATATAAGATTAGTAATTTGTTACCATCGAACTTCCTTACACTTACCTTACAGAGTTGTAAGATTTCAAAAATAAGTTTAAAATCATGTTAATGTATTTTTGTACAATTAAGAATTTAATTTACAAGGGGGATTATATATGTTCAAAAAAATGGCAGCTGACGTTTTAGGATTAAGCGATGTAGGTTCCGTTATCACACCAAAAGATTACGATAAGGTCGATGCTGATGATTACGTAATGCATGAAGATGGGGAGAAAATTTACTTTCTTATTAAATCAAAATCGGATGAATATTGCTTTACAAACAAAGGATTAATTCACTTAGATGGTACAAGTGCCACAAGCAAAAAACGTACATTACGCCGCTTTAGCTATAGTAAATATCAAATTAAAAACGTAGCACTTGAAACTGCAGGAACGATTGATTTAGATGTAGAAATTAAATTTCAAATGGGAGATGAGCATTACTCAATTGATGTTCATAAAAAACATATTGAAGAATTAAAAGATTTATATAAGGCTCTTCTTAAAATCGAAGAAATTTCATACGACAACGACATTACATTGCAGTATGCACATAAAAGTTTAGATATGGCATCTAACGCTTTCAGCCGTATTTCAAATGCACAAGTAAATTTAGCAGAACAGTTTAAAGAGATGAACGAGATCGCCTTTAACTGGCTCGTTGATACGAAAAAGCAATATAACGTGAAAGATTACGGTTTTGTCTTTGAAAAATTTATTAATAACTAATTTAAAACAAACAAAAAACCTTGTTATCAAAAGATAACAAGGTTTTTTTAGCGTCCCAGGAGAGATTCGAACTCCCGACCGTACGCTTAGAAGGCGTATGCTCTATCCGGCTGAGCTACTGGGACATGGAGCGGGTGAAGAGAATCGAACTCTCGACCAGAGCTTGGAAGGCTCTTGTTTTACCACTAAACTACACCCGCATATGTTATTTTATTTTTCTTCGTTAGCGCCGTTGCCCTATCGACAATATTTATTATATTCATAACTACTTATAAAGTCAACACTTTTTTAAAAGAGGATAATTTTTCTTATCCTCTTTTAAAAATTGCTTGTTCCACCAGCTGTCCATCTAATGTTTCAAAACGAACTTCTATATGATTTTCATCCATTTCTAATAAAGCGAATGTCTTTTCCACACGAGAGCGCGGGAGCAAAATACTTCCTGGATTAATAAATAAAATCCCATCAAGTAATTCTGCCCCTAATACATGAGAATG
Source organism: Bacillus sp. FSL E2-0195 (assembly GCF_038003645.1). NCBI lineage: Bacteria > Bacillati > Bacillota > Bacilli > Caryophanales > Bacillaceae > Bacillus > Bacillus sp. FSL E2-0195. The sequence goes on from NZ_JBBOPN010000001.1 coordinate 4,347,035, forward strand.
TCCAAAGCACGCTACTTGTGCTCCTACTTCTTCTGCATGATACGCTAACGTTTGTAACGTCATTTTCACATCATGACGATGACCGTGTACAACTAAGAAACGAATTCCATCTACATCAGTTACAATTTCATCTTGAAAGTTAGCATAATCACAATTCCCTTTTACAACTTGGAAACCTTGTAGCTCTTCGTGAGCAGGCGTTAGCTCTGAATCACCACAATGAATCATGACATCTACTTTCCCTTCATATTTCTCTTTTAACTGCTGTAATTCCTTCACAGAGCTATGACTATCGCTTACGATTAAAGCTTTCATCAATCTCTCTCCCTTATTCTTCTAAAAACCATTCCGGGATTTTCTCTTCTAATTTACGAAGAGCGCGTCCGCGGTGGCTAATGGCATTTTTCTCATCTGAGCTTAGTTCCGCCATTGCCTTTTTATATTCTTCTACATAAAAAATCGGATCGTATCCAAAACCATTTTCCCCGCGGCGCTGTTCTAAGATTTTCCCTTCACACGTTCCGTTTACAATAACCGGCTCTTTATCTGCCTCAGGGAAAGCAACCGCTAGTGCACAGTAAAAACGAGCTGTACGTTTTTCTAAATCGATGTCAGTTAACTCTTGCAACACTTTATCGATATTCGCTTGGTCATCTTTCGGCTCTCCAGCAAAACGAGCTGAATATACACCTGGTTTCCCGTTTAAGGCATCTACAATAAGACCTGAGTCATCCGCAATTACGATGGAATTCAACTGTCTACTAAGACTGTCCGCTTTCAAAATTGCGTTTTCTTCAAATGTTTCACCAGTTTCTTCGACTTCTTCAATATGAGGAAAATCGTGTAAAGATTTCACTTCTAAGTCAAATCTCTCAAATAACTCAGCAAACTCACGTACTTTCCCAAGATTTTTCGTCGCTACAACAACTTGCTTCATATTTTCCACCTCTACTCTATATGAGATACGATGTCACCTAACGCTTCTTTTTGCTTTTCAACAAGTTGGAAAATCCCTTGTTCAGCAGCATCAAGTAATTCATTTAATTCAGCTCTGCTAAACGTCGCTTCTTCTCCAGTTCCTTGCACTTCAACAAACTGACCTTTTCCAGTCATAATAACGTTCATATCAACGTCTGCTTTAGAATCTTCAGCATAATTTAAATCTAAAACAACACCTTGTTCTTCAACAACACCTACTGACGTTGCCGCTAAATAATCTTTCACCGGAATTTTAGATACTTTTTCTGCTTGCAATAATTTTTCAAAAGCTAATACCATCGCTACATAAGCACCTGTAATAGAAGCTGTTCTCGTTCCGCCATCCGCTTGAATTACATCACAGTCAATCCAAACCGTTCTTTCGCCAAGCGCTTCTAAATCAACAACCGCACGTAATGCTCGTCCAATTAAACGCTGGATTTCCATTGTACGCCCTGTTACTTTCCCTTTACTTGACTCCCTGATTGTACGTTGCTCTGTCGCACGTGGAATCATTGAGTATTCTGCTGTTACCCAGCCTTTTCCTTCTCCGCGCATAAACGGCGGTACACGCTCTTCAATTGTCGCTGAACAAATTACCTTTGTATCCCCAACTTCAATTAGTACTGATCCCTCTGGATGTTTTAAATAATTTGTATGAATATGTATATGGCGTAGCTCTGCTTTTCCTCTACCATCTACTCGCATAAAAATAACCCCCTCATAAATACTCTCATTAGTATAGCCAAATTTAAATGTACGATATGTATAACAATAAAAGAAGGGGAACTCAAAAAGCAATTCCCCTTTCTTACATAAGTATATCAAATTATTCGCGATTAAAAACTACCTGTATTCACGTTTTGTGGACGATCAACAGGTTTTATTAACTTTTCACCTTTCTCATCCATAAGATTTGCTTTCCCATTCACTTCAATAGAAACATTTTTCACACCTTGTTTTTCCGTTAAAGATAAGACTAACGATTTCAACACATAATTTGAAATCATGTTTTTGTCTGGGTTCACAAATATATTTTCATTAAAGTTTAATGTAATATTTCCGTTCTCCACTTTTGGATTCGTAATAAGCTTAGCTCCTGGATTAAAATCATTTAGTAGCGACCCTTGAATCGGACCTTTTACAAGCTCATCCACAATTGCCGAGTAATCATTTTCTTTTCCTTCTGCAACGCGCCTTGTTACCGGTACGTAATATTGCTGCTTATTATTATTTTGCGCCATAAAGTAAAGTGTAACCGGTTTTGTATGCGTCACATCTGCTACTTGTTCATCATCAAAGTTAATTCCATTCGCACGACTTACACCTTCACCTAGCGGTGTACCCGCAACAGGCATCTTCACTAACTTTTCACCATTTATTTGGAACTGCACTTGTTTTATTTCTGTAAATTGAGTCAAAGTCCACGCTACTGATTCAACAATTTGACGTTCTTCTTCTTTTGAATAATTTTTCATTTCTTTAGAGAAATCAATTACTGCTGTCCCGCCTTTTTTCAAATTCAAGGTCATCGTCGTATTCGCTGGAAGGACTGCTCGAAATCCATTTGGCAATAAATTTGTAACTGGTCCATCTTTCACAAGATACTCTAACGTTTGCTGTACAACTTCATTCGCTTTCGGAGTAGGCATTGCAATAGTTTGCGGTACGACATATCCATTTTTATCAACGAGGTATAACTCTCTATTTACTGTTTGCCCTTGTTTATCTTTTTTAGCAGTTTCTTTCTTTTCACCTTCTGTATACGTAACTTTTTTTGGCGGATCAATTTGTTCTGTCGCTTTCTCTTGATTTAACAAGCCACACCCTGATAATAAAATCGCACTCACAGTAGCACCAACAACCCATTTAAAAGTGGATTTAGGCATGCCATTCCCCCCTAAAATCTAAGTTTGTACTATTATGTATACGAGCTGTTTCATGTTTTAGAACAAGCTATGGCTACTTATACAGAAAAAACCCCTGATTTTTCAGGAGTTCTCTTATATGAATCTACTATTATTCTGTTTCTAAATTGATATGCTTCACATTTTCAATCGGCTGACCGAACCACTTTGATGCAATTTCTTTAAACAGGCCTATTTTACCAGTCGTTAAGAAGAGATGATCACTTTGTTCTTCTCCCTCATTTAGCATCTTACTATGGTATAAAATCGTGCTTACCTCACGCGCTGTTTCATCACCCGAACTAATTAATTGTACTTGATCCCCCATTACCTTTTTAATAACAGGACCTAAAATCGGATAATGTGTACATCCTAGAATAAGCGTATCAATGTCAGTACTTTTCAACGGTTGCAATGTTTCTCTTACAACTTCATACGCCATTTCACTTTCGAAATTCCCACTCTCTACAAGCTCAACGAAAGGTGGGCACGCTAAACTTTCTACCATAACACGGTTATTAATAGACTTTAGCGCCTCTTCATAGGCGCCACTTTTTACTGTTCCAATCGTTCCAATAATCCCAACATGATACGTATTTGTCACTTTTAAAGCTGTACGTGATCCTGGATGAATAACTCCAACTACTGGAATTGGTAATTGTTTCTGCATTTCTTCTAATACAACCGCAGTTGCTGTATTACACGCAATAACTAACATTTTGATATTTAAATCTAATAAATGCTCCGTCATTTCCCACGTAAATTGACGCACTTCTTCACGAGAACGCGGACCATAAGGGCAACGTGCTGTATCCCCTAAATATATAATACGCTCTTTCGGCAACTGACGAATTAATTCCTTCGCTACTGTTAAACCGCCCACTCCCGAATCAATAACACCGATCGCTCTATTCAACTTAATCACCCGTTTTCTCATTCATCATCTTTTATGTTTATCAGTATATTTTACACACTTTAAGTTCGCTAACTTAAAGTGCCCCTGTATAAAAATTTTCATTTGTACCTATATAGATCAGGACCTTTTTTATTTTGCTCCTTTTTTTCATAATTTGCAAGACAGAAAAATAACCGACCTTCTATATGAAAGTCGGTTTCTTCTATATAAATTGCGTATTTACCCCGCTATTTGCCAGGCAGTAAGACCCCCACCTCAAAATTCAGCGAAAGCAAAGAAGTTATATGGGGGATCGGGCTGCCCGTAAAAGTCCGATTGGTGTAGGCTAATAATTAGTGGGGGATGCCCCCCCACTAATTAAAGTTTCACTTTATTGCTCCATCTTTTTTTGGAAAGAAGACATTCCTATTAATAAGAAGAAATGAGCAGAAATTAAAATGATGATTAAAATAAAATTCAAACGATAACTATTTGTAGCTTCCATAACTTTGCTCGCTACAGCTGGTCCAAATGCCATACCGAAAAAGTTAATTAAATTATATAAACCAAGACCGACTCCAACTTTAGCTGGATGTAATGTTTTCGGTATAAATGTGTTTAATGATACTTGAATAGCTGAATAACTCATAAATGTTAAAATAACCGCCACTAAAATAATGATTAAGTTCCCGTTCGGAATAAGCCCTAAAATTAAAAAGCCAACGATCATAATGACAGACGCTACATAAATCATATTCACATTTCCAAACGAAGGGACAATCTTCCCCGTAATAAAACTAGATACAATACCAAAGAGTGATGCAACAAACAATGCAATTCCGATAACGAATGGCGACAATCCGTGCACTCTTCCTAACAGTGATGGCAATAATAATAGACTAGCACATAACGCCACATTAATTATAAACCCGACCGCTATTAAACGAAGAAATGGTTTGTTCGAAAATAACTCAATATCAATAAATGGATGCTCCGCGTTCTTCATACGAACCGTGAATAAAAATAAGAAAGCTACCGATAACACAAATAGCCAACTATTAATATTGACACCTAATAAAACAGTCGTAATGAATGCAAATAATAACGCCGCTCCAATGTAATCAAAATGAAACGCTTCATCCGTATGCTGCGCTTCTTCTGGCATAAATTTTATAAGCAAGAAAATCCCAACTACTGAAATAACCATAAATAAAAATAAATATGGCCACCCTAATGTATTTGTAATAGCCCCGCCAACTAAAGGACCAATGCCTATTGCTAATGCAATAGAAGAACTAATCATCGCTAATGCACCAGGCTTCTTAGCGGGAGCAACTAATTTTGCCACTGCAATCATACTAAGCGCAATAAACGCCGCGCCCCCACTCGCCTGCACTAATCTTGCAAGAATGGTAATCGCATAAGATTGATTCATAAATCCAATAATAGAACCCGCTACAAATATGATAATTGAAATAATCAATAGTTTTTTTACGCTATAACGATCAGCCAACTTCCCATATATCATCGAACCAATACCGACAACTAAGGAATAACCTACTACAACATGCGGCGTGAAATTAGGTGCTACATAAAATAAAGCCCCTCCTTCTTTCAACTTACTTTCTAGCAAAAACGGAACTCGATTTTCTAAATGTACAGCTTTTTCTTCATCGTTTGTATAACCTGTTATACGCTTACCGGCAACAAAAAACGAGCCATCTTTATTTTTCACACCAACTAAAGAACTTACCCCGTGACAAACAGCCGCTACGATCCGGTTATTATTGTACATATTCTCAATTAAATTTGCTACATATGGATTACCTGGAAAATCTACAATCGCCCCGTGCCCACCACAAAATAATACCGCATCATACTCTGAAGAGTGAACAGTTGAAATCGCCCTCGTATTTTGCAATAAAGAAGCGACATGCTTAAATTCACGAGGTATGCCATTCGGAATAGACACTCTATCAATTGGTACTCTCCCGCCTTTTATCGACACAATATCAACATCGAACTTAGCTTTTTTAAATAAATGATAAGGAGCTGCGAGCTCTTCCAGCCACAAACCAGTCGGGTGTCCATTCAAATCATGAGCGCTTGTTGAAACTAATAATACCCTTTTCAACATATCCCCTCCTTACTACCTATTTATGTATGAAACATTCTTATCATTCATATGGAGCATGAAACAAACAGAAAAATAGCCGACCTTTTGTATAAAAGTCGGCTGCTTTCTTATAGTTCGAGCTCTCCCATACGAAGAAGCTCAACAACTGCTTGTGAACGTCCTTTAACCCCTAGCTTTTGCATTGCGTTTGAGATGTGATTACGTACTGTTTTTTCACTTATAAACAGTTCACCTGCAATTTCCTTCGTCGTTTTATCTTGAACCAGTAATTCAAATACTTCTCTTTCTCTCTTTGTGAGTAACGGTTTAGATTGATACGCTTTTTCCTTCAACTGGTATAACCCTCCTTGCTTAAGCCAGAGCTGTATATGTGTAAGTTGGGTGTTTATTTAGTCAAGATATTGTATGAACGAAATGTGCAGGTGGTGAATGAAAATGGGCTTTATTTCTTATGTTATTTTAGACTTTTATACAGTGCGTACACTCTTTTTATCCACTTACTTTTCAGTACGCCATATTTGTTCTAGTAATATGCTGACAACTGTACCTACGAACAAACCATTTCCGAATATATATTGCATCACAGACGGCAAGGATTGGAGTGCTCCAGACGGTAAAAACATAACACCACTTCCAAATAATATAGCAACTCCTAAAATCGTTACATTCCTTTCGCTGATTGGCACTTGTTTTATATTATTAAATCCAATTCCAATTAACTGTACGAACGAAGCCATTAAAACGGCTGATGCGACAGCGGATGGTAAAGACGCTAAGTAACGAATGATACTTGGAAAAAGAGACATTACGACTAGTAACGCACATGCCATTAAGAACGATCGTATATATTTTTGTTTTGTTAAGCGTATAAACCCTGCCGTTGCTGGTAACGGAACGACACCTACAGTTGAAAATACAGAGGAAATGATATGTGAAATCCCTCCAACCCACGTTCCATCCTTCAACTGTTTTTGTTCAATAGTCGCTTTATGAATGGTAGCTTGATTAATTGCTATAATAGCTGCCACTGTATTTGAAACTAAAATACATACCATAACGAAACTTGATACAGCCATACCTGTATTCCATTTTGGAATTCCCCACGCGAATATATGTGGAAGTTGCACAAAATGAGTTACTTGAGATGGGATCGTCACTTTTCCTGCAATGAGAAAAATAATCCAGCCACTAATTAACCCTATTAAAACCGCATAACTTTTAACAAACCCTTTTCCGAAGTTGGAGAGTATGACTACGAATAAAAATATGCCAAAAGCAATTAATGCTGTAAATCCATCAATTTGAGAAACAGTAGCTGTAATTCCTAGCATTCCTTTTAAAAATACACCACTTAATTGTAAACATAATAAAAGTAAGAACGTCCCTGTCACGAGCGGCGTAAATAAAAATAAAATACGCCCGATAACTCCCGTTACTCCTAGCCCTATTAAAACAACTCCCGCAACCATCATTCCTAATTCTAAAATTTGCAATGTACTATGTAATTGATCCTGCCCTACAGTTGCATAAGCAAGCACGGTAAATACACCAACCCAAGATCCAGCTGGTCCATCCGCAATCGGAAGCTTATGTCCAAGCCATCCTTGTAAAAAAGAAGATATACCAACTACGAAAAACGTACGCTGCATTAAATAAAATACTTCTTCCGTCGTAAGATGAAATAATCCGCCAACGACAATTGGTAGCGCGATTGAGTTTGCTAATAAAAAAATAAACCATTGCAAAGTTCCCATAATATGATTTTGATTATGTTGATTGTCCAAACTTTTCATCCCTTCTTGCTTCCTTATAAGGAAGTATAGTACTTCCCTGTTTCTACTAAATAAAAAAGAAGGGTTCTATTTTCACAATTAGAACCCTTCTAAAAACATCTAAACGATTCCTCTATACAAGATTATCAGATTTCACTTGATCTAAATCCCCTATAACAACATTCCCTTTATACATAACTACACGCTTCTCTGTTTGACGAGCCACTGCTTCCGCGGCGCATGTTGCATTCGTTAAAACAAAACTTGCCTCATCCCCTACATTCGGCCACACTCGTTTTCCTTCATTATTTAACGTTTCTTTCCCTCCAGTAATAAAACGAAGAGCTTTCCCTAAAGACCTTTCATCACTCCAACCAAATCGTTCTGCCAATCGATTTGCCTTTTGAAGCATATCACCTGTGCCGAACGGAGACCAATGATCTGTAATACTATCATTTCCTAATGAAACTTTAACTCCTTTTCGATCTAATAATGGAATTGGGATTACTTGTTTACCGATTGGAACGGTTGAAGTGATATCAATCTTTAATGCTGCTAGTCTTTCTGCCACTTCTTCAGCTTCTTTATCAGTAACACCACCAAGTCCAAGCGCATGACTAATTGTTACACGACCTTGCCATCCTGCTTCTTCCGTTAGACTTGCTAATCTCTTCATTGTAAACGTTCCAAGATTATTCGCATCGTGCAAATGAATATCAACATCCGCATTAAATTCTACCGCAATGTCCATAATCGTATGTAATGATTTTTCAATATCATTATCTACTGTAGCTGGGTCCACTCCGCCAACTAATTGTGCGCCCATACGCATCGCATCTTTCACAAGTTGCATAGAATTACTTCGCAATAATCCATGTTGTGGAAATGCAACTATTCTACCAGACAACCGATCTTTATATGTTCCTAAAGCCGCTAACGTTGCCTCTAAATTACGAAGTCCAATAACCGGATCCACATTACAATGCGTTCTAATATTTGTTGCGCCATTTCGAAGCAATAACTCTAGCATATTTTCCGCCCTGTCTTGAGCAGTTGCTAATTGCTTTGGTAAAATCGTTTTTTCTTCATTAAAACGTGTAAAAATATTTTCTGCTGGCATACAAGCTTTCCAAGGCCCACTATAATATGTTTTATCAATATGAATATGCATCTCTTCAAAAGCTGGTAAAACTAATAAACGATTAGCATCAAAAGTTAACGTTCCTTCCTCTTGGGCGATTCCCGCTATAATTCTTTTAATTCGCCCATCTTCAATAAGAAGACTGCATATCTCAGTTTCCGTTTGTGAAATTTTCGCTTCTTCATATGTATAACCTGTTTCAAGCTTTACATTAGTCAACCAATATAATGTCATTACCATTTCCCCACCTTATATTAGAAAATACGTCACACCCTCATTTTCATTTTAATACCAACTGAAAATTAAGACAATTAATCCACTGTATTGTCCTTTCACAAAAAAATGTAATATAACCTAATGGTCTTCTCATAAATTTCCATATAGAATAAAAGTACACTGTATCACTCATACATAACAGCGGTGATATAAAAAGGAGAGGATCATAATATGTCGAAGAGGTTATATAAATCCGAAACTGATAAAATGTTATTTGGTATATGCGGTGGTTTAGGAGAATATTTTGATATTAGCTCTACTCTCATTCGCATACTTTGGGTCATTGCTATTTTATGTTTTGGGACGGGGTTTTTAGTTTATTTTATTTGTTTATTACTTATGCCACGCTCTTACTAATAACATTCTTTCATATATTTGAGCATAGCGTATAAAAAATCCCCTATAGATTTTTCTATAGGGGATTTTTTCATGAAGAATATTTCATCGTTAAATGTAATACCGCTACTTCATCCTCTTCATTTTTATAACTATGTTTCTTATTAGCTTCAAACTGAATGGAGTCAAACTCATTTAGCACATATACGTCATTCTCAACTTGAATAGAAACTTTCCCTTTCATTACTGTTACAAGCTCAATTGCTCCTTCATGATGAGCTTCCGGTTCATATATACTATTCGCTCTTAAACAAGCACGGTGCATTTCCATCCCTGTTTCTTTCGTGTAACGGAACATCGTTTCTAAATGCCATGCTTGTCCTACATCTACTGCAAATCCTTCTCCGCAGCGCGCAACAGCTACAGGTTCTCCAACAACCATTAATCTCGATAAAGGAATCGATAACCCTTTCGTTATTTTCCAAATAACAGCTAACGTTGGATTCGTTTCGCCTCTCTCAATTTTCCCTAATGTTAATTTACTAACCCCTGTTTTTTGGGCTAATTCTTCTAAACTTAATTTTTGTTCATTTCGAATTTGTCTTAATAGCTGACCTACTTGCTGAATTACTTCTTTCGTTTGCATATCTTCATTTTCTTTCATATATAAAAACCACCTTAAAATATAAAATAGTTTACTTTTATTAACTTTAAGTATATTATACTATACATAAATACTCAATTCCGAAAGGAGTGCCATACTTCATGCGCGCAATATTACTAGGTCTTTTATCATCGGCCTTTTTTTCTGCAACCTTTATTATTAACAGAGCAATGAATGTATCTGGAACAAGCTGGGCTTGGACTGCTTCCTTCCGTTTTCTATTTGCTCTCCCTATTTTATTCCTTATCGTTTTATTTCGCAAAAACTTAGGAGCTTTATGGGCAGAATTAAAAAAACATCCATTTGTATGGATCGGGTGGGGCTCGGTCGCTGGCATCGGCTTCTATTCTTTATTAAGTTTCGCAGCTGTTTTTTCTCCAGCTTGGCTCGTTGCTGGAACTTGGCAAGTTACGATATTAGCAGGTTTACTACTATCACCATTATTTTTCGTTAAAATAGAAACGAAATCAGGTACAAAACTTGTACGTGGAAAAATTCCACTTCGCAGTTTATATGTAGCATTATTTATTTTACTTGGTGTAATTTGTATGCAAGCGACTGCAGCGGGTCATATTACAATGACTCAGTTCATCTCGGGATTTTTACCTGTCGTATTAGCGGCTTTCTTATATCCGTTCGGTAACCGAAAAATGATGGAACTTGTTGGCGGGCGTCTTGATACATTCCAACGTGTATTAGGAATGGCAATCGGAAGTCTCCCTATTACAATCCTACTTGGTATATACGGATTTTCTACTACCGGTATTCCATCATCAAGTCAAATGATGCAAGGATTTTTGTTAGCATTATGTTCCGGAGTTATTGCGACGATGACATTTTTCTTTGCTACTGACTTAGCAAAAGACAATCTTGCTTTACTTGGAGCTGTTGAAGCAACACAAGCTGGAACGATGGTCTTCACTGTGCTTGGTGAGATTATTTTCTTAAATGGTTCATTCCCTAGCGGGCTGTCACTGATTGGGATGATTATTATCATGCTAGGAATGATCTTAAATAGTGTTTTAAACCGTTCTGTTCCAGTCATTAAACAAAAAAAATCAGCATAAAAATAGATATGGTTCTTCTTCATAGAACCATATCTATTTTTATTATCTCCCTATTTCGCCTTATCAGAATAGTATTTCATTAGCTGTTTATACTAAAACCTATGTTATAATACCTTTCATGTGCATTAATAGGAGGTAAATTATGTTAAAAAAAGCAATTGCTGAATTTATTGGTACATTTGTACTTGTATTATTCGGAACTGGAGTAGCTGTCATTGGTGGCGGAATTGAAGGAATTGGAACATTAGGTATCGCTATGGCTTTCGGATTATCTATCGTGGCTATGGCATATAGCATTGGAACAATTTCTGGATGTCATATTAACCCAGCAGTATCAATCGCTATGTTCATCAACAAAAGAATGAACGCTATGGAACTTAGCTATTATTTATTAGCTCAAATTTTAGGTGGTTTATTAGGAACTGCAACGTTAGTAACAATTTTACGATCTGCTAAATTACCTTTAGATAATTTAGGACAAAATAGTTTTGGAACTCTTGGTTTATCTGGAGCATTTTTAGTTGAATTCATTTTAACTTTCGTATTTGTTTTAGTTATCGTTGCTGTAACAGGTAAAAAGGGAAGTTCTTCTTTAGCTGGACTAGTAATTGGTTTCACATTAGTATTAATTCACTTATTAGGTATTCCGTTAACTGGAACATCTGTTAACCCAGCTCGTAGTATCGCACCAGCTCTATTCGCTGGCGGAGAAGCAATTTCTCAACTATGGGTGTTCATCGTTGCCCCAATTTTTGGTGGTATCGTAGCAGCTGTTGTAGGAAAGTTTATTTTAAATACGGAAAAATAGAACTTTCAATATTTCCGAATAAAAAAAGCGAGCCCTCATCATGAGGAAGCTCGCTTTTTTTTATTCTTTAATTTTCGACTTTAAATTTGTAACTAATTGCTGCACCGTTACATTTGCAAGTACGTTTTCCATCGCTTCTTGCGATTGTATTAAAATAATCTCTAATACCGATTGAATATTAGCTCCTACTGGACATTCAATGTTGGGATTTTCATGGAAAGAAAATAGATGTCCTTCTTCTACAACTTCCACAGCTTTATATACATCAAGTAATGTAATTTCATCTAAATCACGAGCAAGTGTCGTACCACCTTTACCAGCTTGTACATCAACAAGTCCTGCTCTCTTCAACATTCCTGTAATGCGACGAATCACAACTGGATTTGTATTCACACTACCAGCAATCCATTCAGAGGTACAGCGAGAGTTTCGATCTATTGCAAGTAACGTTAACATATGAACACCTACTGTAAAACGACTACTAATTCCCATCTGCACACCCTCCTTTTTATTCATTCTATTAAAAGACAACTCTTATTATTATATACTATTTTTAATTTATACATAAAGAAAAAGCATGATTCCATTAGAAAATCATGCTTTCCCTCTATTATTGACGCTTTATAAATTTCGCTAAATCTTTAAACTTCACTTTATCAGAGTAATTCATTACACCATTTACATAGATACGACTTGTAACAGCATTTAATATACCAATTGTCGCCAATAAAACTACTAATGTTATCGTAATCTCTAGCATACCTGCTTCACCGGCTACAATCCGCGAGAAGGTGACCATCGGTGTGAAAAACGGAACATACGAACTTACAACAACAATAGTACTATTTGGATCACTTAATGATTTAATACTAATGAAGAATGCAGCCATGATCAAAATCATTATCGGGAAAGATACAGCTTGTAAATCCTCTGTCTTAGACACAACAGCTCCAGCCGCAGCGTACATCATCGCATAAAGTAAATACCCCGTAATGAAATAAACAAGAAACATACTTATAACCTTTGCATCTAATTTTGTAAAGTCAATTGGAACACCAAGTAATGAAGCACTTTCTAAATCGACCCAACCTAACAAATAAGGAATAAGATAACCACACGCCAATATTACAAGTTGTAATAACGCCGTTGAAACAACCGCCAAAATTTTCGCATACATCATCGTAAGAGGCTTTACTTTCGGAAGCATTACTTCCATTACACGTGACGCCTTTTCAGATGCAATATTCATTGCGATTGTATTTCCGAAAGCTACAATAAACATATACAAAGCAAATGTAAAGAAATATGCAATTCCGAAAGAAGATGTACGATCTTTTATCGCTTCTTGCTTCACTTGAATTTCTGCTTGTAATTGCTGCGCAATTTCTGGTGAAACATTATTTTTTGCAATCGTCACCTTCGTATATTGTTGTTTTAAATAACCCGCCATAATCGCAGAAGTCGCTTGGCTTGGAAATCCATTATACATATATGTAACTGCTGGGGTCCCATCCTTTTCCGTCACATGGAATAGACCATCTAAATCTCCCTCTTCTACTTGCTTATGTAGTTTATCAAAATCATCTTTTGAACCGACCGTTATTTTTGCTGATGGCAATAGCTTATTTAGCTCTTCTTTTTGTACTTTGTATGTGGAACTCTCTACTACAACTGCAATTTTATCTTTATCCTTATTTTTATCATCGCCTGAAGTAAAATGATTAAATGCAAAAATCCCAAACACAACCAAAAATAAAATCGCACTCGTAATTAATGATTTTTTAGATAAAAATGCTTCTTTAAAATAAAATGAAAATACATGAGAAAATTTACGCATCTTTATTTCGCCCTCTCTACAAAGATTTCGTTTAACGTCGGCTCTAACATTTTAAATTGTCGTAAACCAACACCTTGTTCTTGCAATTGTTGCAAAATCTTTAGAGCTTCTGCATCATCTTGTACTTTCACATAAAGAAGGCCTTGTTGCTTTTCATATGAAACATGTATAGCTTCTAATCCTTTTTCATTCTCTTTTGTATCTTCGATTGTTAAATTACGAAAACCGTATTCTTTCTTAATATCACTTAATTGTCCTTCTACGACCGCTTCACCTTTTTTCAAAATACATACATGTTGGCAAAAAGCCTCTACTTGCTCCATACGGTGACTAGATAAAATAATTGTCTTTCCGCTCTGTACTTGTTCTCCAATAATACTAGCCAACATTCCAGCATTAACTGGATCAAGTCCGCTAAATGGTTCATCCAAAATAAGAAGTTCTGGATCATGAAGAAGAGCAGCAATCAATTGAATTTTTTGCTGGTTCCCTTTCGAAAGTTCTCCTGCTGTTTTGAATTTATATTCTGGGATTGCTAAGCGCTCTAACCAGTAATCAATTGCAAGATCCACTTCTTTTTTCGTCATTCCTTCTAATCTGCCAAAATATCGCAACTGATCTATTACTCTACTTTTTGTATATAATCCTCTTTCTTCTGGTAAATATCCAATTGTTACCCCACTATCACCAAATGATTTTCCATCCCACGTAATAGAACCTTCATTTGGCGTTAATAAACCTAGTAACATTTTAATTGTCGTTGTTTTCCCTGCACCATTTCGGCCAAGTAACCCTAACACTTCACCTTTCGGTAACGAGATTTGCAAACCATTAACCGCTTTAGATTCTCCGAATATTTTTGTTAAGTTTTGAATTTGTAAACTCAATGTATAAAGCCTCCCCTTTAGTATCATTCGTACCCTCTGTTAAAGCCTATGATTGTTCAGAATGAAATATAGTACTATATTTCATTCTCTTATATGTATCACTACATCTAACCCATCATTTGTTTCATTTAGTTAAAATTGTAAATAAAAATCCTGTTTTTGTCAATTATAATTGTCATTACGACAATAAAACTTGTCAAAACAATTATTATTATTATTTAACTGACCTTTCTAATATAGGACAAACTACTACATATACAAAAGACAATATGCAAATGTTCATAAAAAAATATCATATTTTAATATATAATATAAAATGATTTTCTAACATCGAGGAGGATACATATGAAGATGAAGAGGGGTATTACCAGTTTATTATCTATAGCCGTTCTTTCCACATCGCTTGTAGCATGTTCAGGAACAGCTGAGAAAACAGTGGCAAAAGAAGAGAAAGTACAATTAACAGACCAGCAATTGATGGCCGATTTATGGTATCAAACAGCTGGCGAAACGAAAGCACTTTACTACCAAGGCTACAATATTGGTCAATTAAAGCTTGATGCAGCTCTTGCAAAAGGGACAGAAAAAAAACCTGCTATCGTACTTGATCTAGATGAAACTGTTTTAGATAACAGTCCCCATCAAGCAATGAGCGTAAAAACAGGAAAAGGCTATCCTTATAAATGGGACGATTGGATTAATAAGGCTGAAGCTGAAGCTCTTCCAGGCGCTATTGATTTCTTAAAATATACAGAGTCTAAAGGTGTAGATATTTACTACATCTCAAATCGTAAAACAAATCAACTAGATGCAACAATTAAAAACCTTGAGCGCGTAGGTGCTCCTCAAGCGACGAAAGAACATATATTACTACAGGACCCGAAAGAAAAAGGGAAAGAAAAGCGTCGTGAACTTGTTTCTCAAACACATGACATCGTCCTATTCTTCGGTGACAACTTATCTGATTTCACTGGTTTTGATGGAAAATCTGTGAAAGATCGCAATGAAACAGTAGCAGAATCAAAAGCACAATTTGGTGAGAAATTCATCATTTTCCCTAATCCAATGTACGGTGATTGGGAAGGTGCTCTATATGACTATAATTTCAAAAAATCAGATGCAGAAAAAGACAAAATCCGTCGTGACAATTTAAAATCATTTGATGCAAAATAACAAAGAGGATGGCCTTCGCCATCCTCTTTTATTGCATATTTCTTGTTAAAGGTAAAATAAATACTTCTACACGTCTATTTTTCGCTTTTCCTTCTGGCGTATCATTTGGTGCAATTGAACGGTATTCTCCATAACCAACTGCACTAAATTTTTCTGGTTGCAATTCTTTATTTTGGAGTAACACCTGCATAAAATTAACTGCACGCTGTGTACTTAACTCCCAGTTTGATGCAAACTGAGCATTTGCGATAGGAACCGTATCTGTATGACCCGACACTGTAATTTCACGAGGTGATGCTGAAACAAGTAGGTTAGACATCTCTTTTGCAATCCCTAACGATTCCAACTTCACATCTGCTTTCCCTGAATCAAATAGTACATTTTCTAATATCGTTAACATTAATCCTTTTTCAGTTAACTTAGTTTGAAAAGAAGAGGATAGTTGTTTCTCATTAATATATTGATCAATCTTTTTTTGTAATGCTTTCAACTCATCCATTTCTTTTTTTTCTTTAGCTCTATCTTCCGCTTGTTTTTTTGCTTGTTCTGCCTCAAGGCTATTTGCTGATAATTCTTTTTCCTCATTTGGTTTTTGATCGCTTAAAAATTCTTTATTTCCTGTTCCACCGGCTAACTCACTTCGAAAAGCAACTGCCATCTGTTTAAACTTCGCAGCATCTATACTACTCATTGCGAATAATACGATGAACAATGCAAATAACAACGTTAACATATCAGAATATGGAATTAACCAAGTTTCATCGATATGCTCATCATGTTTTTTCTTTTTACCTCTTCTATTTTTCTTACTCCGCATTTTTTTCTGCTCCTTTTTCTAGCTTTTTACGCTCAGTTGCAGAAAGTGCACCTAAAATGCGGTTCTTCATAATAAACGGATATGTACCTTCTTGTAACATTAATAAACAATCAATAATTAAACGTTTCTTCTCTAATTCAGCAGCAGACTTTTGCTTTAATTTATTTGCAAACGGATGCCATAATACGTAACCTGAAAAAATACCGAAAATCGTTGCAATAAACGCACCTGAAATAGCATGCCCTAGCTTTTCAATATCAGTTAAATTTCCAAGTGCAGCTACAAGACCAATAACAGCACCTAAAACCCCTAGTGTAGGTGCATATGTACCAGCTTGCGAGAAAATAGCAGCCCCTTTTGCATGTCTCTCTTCAATCGCTTCTAATTCGGCTTCTAAAATTTGTTCTAAATCCTCTGCAGATACACCATCAATAACAAATTTCATACCACGCAAAAGAAATTCATCTTCAATTTCATCTAATTGTTGCTCTAAAGACAAAATACCGTATTTTCTACTCTCAGATGTCCAATGAACAAATAATTCTAGCAATTGTTCATAACTTAAATCTTTTTTATTTGAACCAAAAAGAACTTTAAATAATTTTGGAACTCTTTTTAGTTGATTCATCGGAAATGCAATACACACTGCAGCAAATGTACCGACGAAAATAATTAGTGCTGCGGCAGGATTTAGTAAGGCTGTTATGTCAGCGCCCTTGACGACCATCCCTACGACTACCGCTAATACTCCTAAAATGATTCCAATAATTGTTGCAAAATCCATTCCCATCCACTCCTAGTCTATACCAGAGGTCTTTTATTCTCAATAATCGCTACATCTTCTTATATACATATATTACATAAAAAATGAACTTCATGAAAGATAAGAAATGAATTATATGAAAAAATACTACATTTTCACACATTTTCTGACATTTTCTTTGCATTTCTATTACGTTACGACTCTTATATTTCTTTTTCAACAAACTAGACTTATAATAAAAACGATACATATTTTATTAAGAAAGGACTGTGATTACAGGGCATCATGAAAAAAATAATAATTATTTCTGCCGCTACTATTGTAATCGGTATCACATCTTTCGTTTACTTTGGTTCTAAATCACCACTACAAAACGAAGCGAAAGCTGTCGAAAATCAAAAACATAATAACCACCAAAAAGAAGAGATTCCTGCTTTTCAAAAAGCTGATCATAATGCAAAGAAACTAGATGATAATTTTTCCGTTGTAACAAATCCAGATTCTGCTCTTGTATTAGTCAATAAACATCGTAAATTACCAGATGGGTACACTCCAGAAGATTTGACGAAACCGAACGTACCATTTACTAGTCCAAAAGATAAAGAGAAAACATTACTTCGCAAAGATGCTGCAGACGCTCTTGAAAAAATGTTCCAAGCAGCGAAAGAAGAAGGTTTAGAACTTACAGCAGTTTCAGGTTACCGTTCTTACAAACGCCAACAGTCATTACATAATACATATATTAAACGCCAAGGAAAAGCTGAGGCTGATTCGGTAAGTGCAATTCCTGGAACAAGTGAGCATCAAACCGGTCTAGCAATGGATATTAGCTCAAAATCTGCTAAATTCCAATTAGAACCAATCTTCGGAGAGACAGCAGAAGGAAAATGGGTTGCAGAACATGCCCATGAGTTCGGATTTGTCATTCGTTATTTAGAGGATAAAACAAAAACAACAGAGTATGCATATGAACCGTGGCACTTACGCTACGTCGGTAATCCATACGCCACATACATATATAAGCACCACCTAACATTAGAAGAGGCGATGGAGGACAAAAAATAAGAGAGCGAATCGCTCTCTTATTTTTCTTTTATTCTATTATAATAGCAATTCCTTCCATTCCTCAGGCCACGGTTCGCCTCTTCCAGTTTTTTTCGATGCTTGGACCATCATACCGCGTCCAACTAAACAAACTTCTCCTTCTGCATTTTTGACCATATAGTGTAAATCTAAAGAGGAATTCCCAACCGCTCCCGCCTTTACGTATACTTTCAACTGCTCATCAAAATAAATTTGTTTAATAAAATTGCATTGTAGATCTGCGACGACTATCATCGTTTCTGATGATTCATGTGTCCATTCTTGCATAAATCCGAGTTCTTTAAACAATGCGATACGCGCTTCTTCAAAATATGTAAAAGCAACGACATTATTTACATGTCCAAACATATCTACTTCACCAAAACGAACTTTGACAGGATTATAAAATGAAAAACCACTTTCCCATTGCTCAAAGTCTTCAATATAAGAAATTCTCTTCATCGTTCCCTCTCCTTTTCGCCCTTAAAATAAACTGAATAAACAGAAATATAAAGTTATAAATATTGCCTCTTCAACATGAAGAGGCAATATTTATTAATAGTTATTGTCGCTACCAAAGAAATCTTTGAACGATTGAATTGTTGTATCACGGTTTAATGCTGCAATTGAAGTTGTTAATGGAATACCTTTCGGACATGATTGCACACAGTTTTGAGAGTTACCACAGTTTGCAAGTCCTCCATCACCCATAATTGCACGTAAGCGATCTGCTTTATGCATTTCACCAGTTGGATGCGAGTTAAATAAACGTGCTTGTGAAAGCGGTGCTGGACCAATAAAGTCAGACTTACTGTTTACGTTCGGACATGACTCTAAGCAAACACCACATGTCATACATTTCGAAAGTTCATATGCCCATTGACGCTTTTTCTCTGGCATTCTCGGACCTGGTCCTAGGTCGTACGTACCGTCGATTGGAATCCAAGCTTTAACACGTTTTAACGCGTTAAACATACGGCTACGGTCAACTTGTAAATCACGTACAATCGGGAATGTCTTCATCGGCTTTAAGCGAATTGGCTGCTCTAACTGGTCAATAAGGGCTGTACATGATTGACGTGGTTTTCCGTTAATCACCATCGAACATGCTCCACATACTTCCTCTAAGCAGTTCATATCCCATGCAATCGGAGTTGTTTGGTTCCCTTTTGAGTCGACAGGATTACGGCGAATTTCCATAAGCGCCGAAATAATATTCATATTAGGACGATATGGAATTTCAAACTCTTGGTCAAACTCTTGTGCATCTGGGCCATCTTGTCTCGTAATGATGAGGCGGATTGTTTTCTCAGACATGTTGTTTATCCCCCTTCTCTTCACCCTTAGCAGCTACATCATGTTTTGAGGAATAGTCACGTTTACGTGGTTTAATTAATGAAACATCCACTTCTTCGTAATGGAATGCTGGTGCCTTTCCTTCTCCCTCAAATTTCGCCATCGTAGTTTTTAAGAAGTTTGCATCATCACGATTTGGGAATTCTGGTTTGTAATGCGCTCCGCGGCTTTCATTACGGTTATATGCGCCAATTGTAATAACACGTGCTAACTCGAACATATTTGCAAGTTGGCGTGTAAATGAAGCACCCTGGTTACTCCATCTTGCTGTATCGTTAATGTTAATGCGTTTGTAACGCGCCATTAACTCTTCAATTTTCGCATCAGTTTCTAGTAACTTTTTATTTTCACGAACTACTGTAACGTTATCTGTCATCCATTCTCCAAGCTCTTTATGAAGAACATATGCATTTTCGTTACCATCAAGCATTAAAATATTGTTAAATTTCTCTGTTTCAATTAATTCATTTTGCTCATATACAGTAGATGAAACAGCATCAGATGATTTAGAAAGACCTTTCATATACTCAATTGCGTTCGGTCCTGCTACCATACCACCGTAAATTGCTGATAATAATGAGTTCGCACCAAGGCGGTTACCACCGTGCATAGAATAATCACACTCACCTGCTGCAAATAAACCTGGAATACTTGTCATTTGCTTATAATCAACCCATAATCCGCCCATTGAATAGTGAACTGCTGGGAAGATTTTCATTGGTAGTTTACGAGGATCATCACCTGTAAATTTCTCATAGATTTCAATAATTCCACCAAGTTTAATATCTAGTTCTTTCGGATCTTTATGAGAAAGATCTAAGTACACCATGTTTTCACCGTTAATACCTAGTTTTTGCTCTACGCAAACATCAAAGATTTCACGCGTTGCAATATCACGAGGTACAAGGTTTCCGTAAGCTGGATATTTTTCTTCTAAGAAGTACCATGGCTTACCATCTTTATACGTCCAAACACGTCCACCTTCACCACGTGCAGATTCACTCATAAGACGTAACTTATCGTCTCCAGGAATTGCCGTTGGATGAATTTGAATGAACTCACCGTTCGCATAATATGCACCTTGTTGATATACAGCAGACGCTGCTGTACCTGTATTAATAATAGAGTTTGTTGATTTTCCAAAGATGATACCAGGGCCCCCTGTTGCCATAATCACGGCATCAGCTTGGAAACTTTTTATCTCCATAGTTTGTAAGTCTTGCGCGACGATTCCTCGGCACACACCTTCATCATCTACAACAGCTCGTAAGAAATCCCAACCTTCATATTTCGTTACAAGTCCTGCTACTTCATGACGACGTACTTGCTCATCTAATGCATATAGTAATTGTTGACCAGTTGTTGCGCCAGCAAATGCTGTACGGTGATGTTGTGTTCCACCGAAACGACGGAAATCCAGAAGTCCTTCTTCCGTACGGTTGAACATAACACCCATGCGGTCCATTAAATGAATAATACCAGGTGCTGCATCACACATCGCTTTAACTGGTGGTTGGTTCGCTAAGAAGTCCCCACCATAAATTGTATCGTCAAAGTGGATCCATGGAGAATCCCCTTCACCTTTTGTATTTACGGCACCGTTAATTCCACCTTGGGCACATACAGAATGTGAACGTTTTACTGGTACTAAAGAAAATAGTTCAACATTTACTCCTGCTTCTGCCGCTTTAATCGTTGCCATTAAGCCGGCCAAGCCACCGCCGACTACTATAAGTTTCCCTTTCATGCTCTCCCACTCCTTACTGGTTTGCTAGCTGTGGATCGATGAACGCTAATAATGCACTCACACCTACATAAGATAGACCTAAGAAAATAGCTAATGTTACATAAGTAGAGATTCTTTGTGAACGTGGAGATACTGTAATTCCCCAGCTTATACAGAATGTCCATAGTCCATTTGCAAAGTGGAAAATTGTTGAAACAACACCAACTAAATAGAAACCAAACATAAATGGGTTGTTTAAAATATCTGCCATCATATCATAGTTTACCTCTTTACCTAACAATGCTTGAATACGAGTTTCCCAGACGTGCCAAGAAATGAAGATCAGCGTAACGATACCTGAAATTCGTTGGAAGACGAACATCCAGTTACGGAAATAGCCGTAAGATACCGCATTGTTCTTAGCTGTAAATGCAATATATAAGCCATATATAGCATGGTACAGTATAGGTAAAAAGATGATGAAAATTTCTAGCGCATACCGGAATGGAAGGAGCTCCATAAAGCCTGCAGCTTTGTTAAAAGCCTCTGCTCCTCTTGTTGCAAAGTTGTTTACAATTAAATGTTGCGTCAAAAAGACACCAACCGGAATGACCCCCATTAATGAGTGCCACTTACGAAACGTATACTCGCGGCCTTTCATGTCCCCATTACCCCCTTGAATGTTTGACTGCTGTTTTCAGATTAATTTACAACAATAATGTTTTTTCACTATTGGCATAAGAAAAACTGAAAAAATTATTCAAAATATTTCAGCATAATTTAATACCAAGTTCATTTTACCCCTATTTTTGTCGAAGCGTCAAGAAAACGTATACATAATTTGCATATAATTTGCCAATTCTTTTTTTTTCTTATATATTCAGATTTCCCCAAAGAAAAATCTATTTTTATAAATGAAAAATGTTATATAATAATCCCTATAGAAAGAGGGGAATATTGTGAGCAAAAATACAATCGATATAACATCTTTAGAAGATGTTTCATTGAACGCCTTCGCTTATGAATTGCTACGTGAAGAATTACTACCTGATTTAATTGGTAACGATTTAGATGGTATTTTATACTGGGCCGGTAGAAACCTTGCGAGAAAATATCCGCTAGAAACAATTGAAGAAGTCATTCAGTTTTTTGAAAAAGCTGGTTGGGGCACTTTAAGCATCATTGAACATAAACGTCGTGAAATGCAGTTTCAACTTAAAGGTACACTTATTACTGAGCGTCAAAAACAAAAAAGACATTCATCTTATCAATTAGAAGCTGGATTTATCGCCGAGCAAATTCAAAGACAAAGAAACGTCGTTGCAGAGTCCTATGAGGAACAGAAAAAGCGTTCAGACTCTATTACATTTCTTGTTAAATGGGATATAAAAGATCTCATTGAAGTGTAGCATCTACCTACAGTCAACTAGACATATAAGTTTAGTTGACTTTTTTGTATATTCATTCAGATGAGTTTATTTTAAATCTTCAGAAATTATACCAAAAAACAGAAGACGTTGTAAACTACAACGTCTTCTTATCTGTTAAATAAGTATATATCATCTCTGCAACATTTTTCGGCATACCTGCTTCGACAAATTCAGCTATGGAAGCTTCTTTCATCTTTTTTAACGAGCCAAAATGTTTTAACAATACCTTTTTTCGTTTATCGCCGATTCCTGGAATATCATCCAATGCTGATTGAATGACCGATTTCCCGTGCAACTGGCGATGGAATGTAATTGCAAATCTATGCACTTCATCTTGAATGCGTTGCAATAAATAAAATTCTTGGCTATTCCTCTCAAGCATCACAGGTTCAGGTGGATCTCCAATAATTAAATGGGAGGTTTTATGTTTGTCATCTTTTACAAGCCCTGCCATCGGAATATATAAACCGAGTTCGTTCTCCAGAACATCACTTGTAGCGGCCAGATGGCCTTTTCCACCATCAATAATGATTAAATCTGGTAAAGGTAAATTCTCTTTAAGCGCCCTCGTATAACGGCGTCTTACAACTTCCCTCATAGATTCGTAATCATCAGGACCTTGAACCGTTTTAATTTTATATTTCCGATATTCTTTCTTTGCTGGTTTCCCATCGATAAAAGCAATCATTGCGGAAACGGGATTTGTCCCTTGAATATTCGAGTTATCAAACGCTTCAATACGATATGGGGTTTCAATGCCCAGCTGCTTCCCTAAATTATCAATGGCTTTAACCGTCCGCTCTTCATCACGTTCAATTAAGTGAAATTTCTCTTCTAGTGCAATTTTTGCGTTTTTATTTGCTAATTCTACAAGGTCTTTTTTCTTCCCACGCTTCGGCTGTGTCGCTTCAACTTCTAAAAAGCGCTCTACTAATTCTGAATCTATACTTCCTGGAACAACAATTTCCTTCGGCTTGAAATGACTACTGTTTTCATAAAATTGACCGATAAAAGTTAAAAATCCCTCTTCTGGTTCATCATAAATCGGGAACATAGAAACATCACGTTCAATTAGCTTTCCTTTTCGAACGAAGAAAACTTGAACACACATCCACCCTTTATCAACTGCATATCCAAACACATCACGATCCACTAAATCACTCATAATCATCTTTTGCTTTTCCATAATTGCATCAATATGAGCAATTTGATCTCGCAACTCTTTCGCCCGTTCAAATTCTAGCTTTTCTGAAGCCTCATACATCTTCGTTTCTAATTCTGAACGAATTTCTTTATGCCCACCGTTTAAGAATTTAATAATTTCATCAACAATTTCTTTGTTTTGCTCATCCGTTACTTCTTTCACACAAGGTGCTAAACATTGACCCATATGATAATACAAGCAAACTTTATCTGGCATATTTGAACATTTACGAAGTGGATACATACGATCTAATAATTTCTTTGTTTCATGTGCCGATTGCGCATTTGGATAAGGCCCAAAGTACTTTCCTTTATCCTTTTTTACATTTCGCGTAATGAGTAAGCGCGGCTGTTTTTCAGCTGTAATTTTAATGAAAGGATATGTTTTATCATCTTTTAATTGAATATTATATTTTGGATCATATTTTTTTATTAAATTTAACTCTAAAATAAGAGCCTCCAAATTTGAGGAAGTCACAATATATTCAAAATCAACAATTTCTCCAACAAGCCGAAGTGTTTTCCCATCATGCGAACCAGTAAAGTACGAGCGCACACGATTTTTGAGTACCTTTGCTTTTCCGACATATATAACCGTTCCCTGCTTATCCTTCATTAAATAACAACCAGGTTGATCGGGCAAAATTGCTAACTTCTCTTTTAAATGCTCGTGCACTCGTCTCCCTCCATTTCTACATGCTTATCATTTTTATTTTCACATAAAAACATACTATGCCAAAACACCCAACATACGTTCTTTTATTGTAACGGAAAGGTTGTAAAAAAGAAAATAAAAAAAGCTACCAAATGGTAGCTTCTTTATTTTAGAAGTGTTTAGAAACTAATTCTACTAACGCTTCTTTCGGTTTATATCCTAACGCTTGATCAACCACTTTACCGTCTTTTAATACGAAAAGAGCTGGAATGCTCATTACTTCGAATTGACGAGCAGTTTCTTGGTTTTCATCAACGTCCACTTTTACTACTTTTACTTTCTCGCCTAACTCTGAATCGATTTCCTCTAATACAGGAGCGATCATTTTACAAGGTCCGCACCAAGGCGCCCAGAAATCTAATAGTACAACACCTTCGCTAGTTTCAGCTGCGAAGCTTTGGTCATTTGCATTTATAATTGCCATTTTATTTCCTCCTTCAAGTATATTCTACCAAGAGTATATCATTAACTTTTATACGTGGCGAATATTATGTATCGTTATGTATTGTAACAAAAAAATGTTCCTTTATACTATATAAAAATATGGATGAAATACTAAAAAGATGAGAGACAGGGGATCTCTCACCTTTTTCTATATATAGGGGTACTTCACTTGGAACTCAAGGGTACTCAAATCATGAATGTACTTTTAACTTTTTAAACTCTTCTGTTAAAAGAGGTAATACTTCAAACAGATCACCGACAATACCATAGTCAGCTACTTTGAAGATACTAGCTTCTGGATCTTTATTAATCGCAACAATTATTTTTGAATTAGACATACCAGCTAAATGCTGAATCGCACCAGAAATCCCGCATGCAATGTATAGGTCTGGTGTAACAACTTTACCTGTTTGACCAATTTGTAATGAATAATCACAGTACTCTGCATCACAAGCACCACGAGATGCTCCAACAGCGCCGCCTAGTACGTCAGCTAATTCTTTTAACGGTTTAAATCCTTCTTCACTCTTCACACCACGTCCGCCAGCTATAATAACTTTCGCTTCAGAAAGATCAACACCTTCTGCAGTTTTACGGACAACATCTTGAATGATTGTACGTAAATCTTTCACATCAACTGTAATAGAAGACACGTCAGCTGTGCGAGACTCGTCTTTTTCAAGAGTTGCAATGTTATTTGGACGCACTGTCGCAAATAATATACCATCTGTTACAATCTTCTTCTCAAATGCTTTACCAGAGTAAATCGGACGAGTGAAGATAACATTTCCACCTTCAACTTCTAAAGCCGTTACGTCAGAAATTAAACCAGCTTCTAATTTCGCTGCTAATTTTGGTGATAAATCTTTACCAAGTGCCGTATGTCCAAATACAATGCCTTCTGGCTTTTCTTCAGCATATACAGCTAAAAACGCTTGTGCATATCCATCAGATGTATATGATTTTAATTTATCATTTTCAACTGTCACAACGCGATCTGCACCGTAATGAATCAATTCATTTGCAAAAGAGGCAACGCTGTCTCCAACTAGAAGACCTACCACTTCACCGCCTTCTGCAATTGTTTTTGCTGCTGCTACCGCTTCAAACGAAACGTTACGTAGCGATCCATCACGAACTTCACCCATTACTAATACTTTACGAGCCATAGATTTTCCCTCCTGCATATATAATTTCGTATTTTATTAGATTACTTTCGCTTCTGTATGGAGCAACGATACAAGTTCTTTTACTTGATCTTGCAGCTCGCCTTGTAACACTTTTCCTGCATCTTTCTTAGGAGGCAAATAGATTTCAATTGTTTTTGTTTTTGCTTCCACATCATCTTCTTCTAGATCTAAATCATCTAATTCTACTTCTTCTAGTGGCTTTTTCTTCGCTTTCATAATACCTGGAAGCGATGGATAACGCGGTTCGTTTAAACCTTGTTGTGCCGTTACTAAAACTGGTAATGACGTTTCAATAACTTCTGTATCACCTTCAACGTCACGCTCAATCTTCACGTTTGTACCGTCAATCTCAAGTTTTGTAATTGTCGTTACGTACGGAATATTTAACGCTTCAGCTACGCGTGGACCAACTTGTCCAGATGCACCGTCAATCGCAACGTTTCCGCCTAAAATTAAATCTGCATCTTTATCTTTTAAATATTCAGCAAGCACTTTTGCTGTTGTAAATTGGTCACCATTCTCAACATCATCTTCAATGTTAATTAGTACCGCTTTATCGCAGCCCATCGCTAATGCTGTGCGAAGTTCTTTTTCACTATCCTCGCCACCAACTGTTATAACAGTAACTTCTCCACCTTGTGCATCTCTTACTTGAATCGCTTCTTCAATCGCATATTCATCGTAAGGGTTGATGATGAATTCCGCTTCGCCATCGTAAATTGCACCGTTTTTAATTACGATTTTTTCTTCTGTATCAAATGTTCGTTTCATGAGTACGTAGATGTTCATTCCATTTACCCCCTTATTTTTCAGAAAGATTCTATCAATTTTAAAATTCTGTTAATTTTTATTAAAAAAATAATTGGACTACCTACCACTAAATGAAGGCTTACGTTTTTCTAAAAACGCTGCTACGCCTTCTCTTCCATCTTCACTCGTAAATACTTCACCAAAAATCTGTGATTCACGCTGTACACCTTCATAATAATGAGACGATTTTGTCGTTTGTAATAACTCTAGCACAGCACGAGTTGTTGCTGGGCTTTTTCCAGCAATCTGTTTTGCAATTTTAAGCGTATCTTCTAAAATGGATTCTTCAGAAAACACTCCGTTAACAAGTCCCCATTGTAATGCTTCTGCACCAGTAATTGGTGTACTTGTTAACATCATTTCACAAGCTTTCGCTTTACCAACATAACGTGGTAAGCGCTGTGTACCTGCAAAACCAGGAATTAATCCAAGTGTTAATTCAGGTAAACCAAGCTTTGTACTTTCAGTTACAAAGCGCATGTGGCAAGACATAGCAAACTCAAGGCCGCCGCCAAGTGCCGCTCCATGAATTGCCGCAATAACTGGTTTTGAGCATTTTTCAACACGCTCAAACGTAACTTGTCCAAGCTGTGCTAACTCTGTTGCTTGCTTAGCTTCAGTAACAGATGTAAATTCTTTAATATCTGCCCCTGCTGAGAAGAAGCGTCCTTCACCATGTAAAACAACAACACGAATGTTATCATCCTTTTCCACTTGATCGATTAATTCAGTAACGTCATGCATAACTTGTGAAGACATCGCATTAGCTGGCGCATGATTTAACGTCGCCACCGCGATATGATCTTCAACTTTTACAGATAGGAATTTCAACATGATCCCTCCCATTATTGACGATAACCACAAGCTGCAATAAGTAGCCCATGTACCGTTTTTGAAAGTGCGACCAGATCATACTTATGATCGCTCATTACCCAATTGGTCACAACTTCATCTACTGTTCCAAAGATCATTTGTCTTGCCACGCGAACGTTTAAATCCGCCTGAAATTCACCTTGCTTTATACCTGTCTCTAAAATTTCATCCATAACTTGTAAGTAGCCTTTTAATACTTCATTTATTTTAAGGCGCAAGTCTTGATTGGACTGCCTTAGCTCTAATTGCGTAACGATAGCAAGAGGATCATTTTGTGACAACAGCAAGAAGTGCGTTTCTACCAACATGAATAACTTCGCTACAGCGCTTTCAATTCCTGCTATTTTTTGACGAATTGTTTCAACAAATTCTCCCATCTTCTCTTGGAATAAGGATATTAATATATCTTCTTTATTTTTAAAATATAAATAAATCGTGCCATCAGCTACCCCAGCTTGCTTTGCAATTTTAGAAACTTGCGCTTGATGGTATCCATTCTCCGCAATCACAATGACTGCAGCATCAATAATCTGATTGTATTTCGGTCTATTTTTCTTCACTTTACTGTCCCCTTCAAGAAGATGACTGAATGAATAGTCATTCATATTCTTATAATACTGACTATTTAGAAAAGTGTCAATCCTATTTTTTCAAAAAGAAAGGGCCTTAGCCCGTTTGCTCATCCTCATTCTTTCTCTTCTCTTCATCTATTAGGACACGGCGTAAAATTTTTCCGACTGTCGTCTTCGGCAACTCACTTCTAAACTCATATACCTTCGGAACTTTGTAAGCTGCTAAATATTTACGTGCAAACTGATCTAATTCTTCTTCAGAACACTCAGCGCCTTCTTTCAAAACAACAAACGCTTTTACAGTTTCCCCTCGATACGGATCAGGAACACCGATTGTTACCACTTCTTGCACTTTTTCGTGTTCATATAACACTTCTTCTACTTCACGAGGATATACGTTAAAGCCACTAGCAACGATCATATCTTTCTTACGATCTTTCACATAGAAAAAGCCATCCTCATCCATGTATCCTACATCACCTGTATGGAGCCAGCCATCTTGCAGTACAGCTGCCGTTTCTTCTGGCTTATTCCAATACCCTTTCATAATTTGTGGGCCCTTTACAACAATTTCACCAATTTCACCTGGAGGTAATGAATCTCCTGTTTCAAGTGACATGATGATTGCCTCTGTATCCGGCCACGGTACCCCAATACTTCCCGGCACACGCTTTTCCCACAAAAAATTCCCATGTGTAACTGGTGATGACTCCGTTAATCCATAACCCTCTACTAATTTACCACCTGTAACTCTCTCAAACTCCTCCTGCACTTCTACAGGAAGCGGTGCAGAACCACTAATACAAGCCTGAATTGAAGAAATATCATATTCTTTTAAAAGAGGACTATTTAATAGAGCAATATAAATGGTTGGTGCTCCTGGAAATAGTGTAACTTTATGTTTCTTAATTGCTTCAAAAACCATTTTCATATCAAACTTCGGAATAAGCACCATTTTATATCCTTGCATAATACTTAAATTCATTACAGCTGTCATCCCGTACACATGAAAAAACGGAAGAACACCAAGAATTACCTCTTCTCCTTCTTTACAATTATATAACCAATGCGCTCCCATTAAAGTGTTCGAAACGAGGTTTTTATGCGTTAACATAACCCCTTTTGGAAACCCTGTCGTTCCCCCTGTATACTGCAAAAGGGCTAGATCATTTTCAGGATCACATGAAACTTCAACATCAGCATTACTTTCTCTTTCTACCGATTTCCAAAGATGAATCGTTTCGCTTTCCGACACATTCACAACAAGATTTGCCTGCTTTTTTTGTACAAATGGATAAAGTAAATTTTTAGGGAATGGTAAAAAATCTGCAATACGGGTTACGATAATATGCTCAAGCTTTGTTGCCGTTTGAACATTAGTAACTCTCGGAAACACTAAATCCAGGCAAAGAATAACTTTTGCCCCTGAGTCATGAAGTTGGTACTCAAGCTCTCTTTCTGTATAAAGAGGATTCGTTTGTACAACAACCCCCCCCGCAAGCAAAGTACCATAATAACCAATTACAGATTGCGGACAATTCGGTAACATAATCGCAACTCTATCGCCTTTTTCAATGCCAAGCCTTTGAAGGTAATTCGCAAATTTCTTTACCTTGTCATGGAAATCTGAAAATGTAACATCTTTACCTAAAAAGTGAAGCGCTTTCTTTTCTGGATAACGAGCAGCCATTTTCTCTAAATATCCATGAAGTGGCTGAATATCATATGAAATCGTACCTGGGATTTCCTCTGGATAACTCTGCAACCAAGGTTTTTCCACTCTCATTCCTCCTTCCAATATTTGTGAAAATAAATGAATGTTCATTCATGATGGTTGTTTTCATTATATTATAGTCGTAACATCGTTACAATCATAATATTCTGACTTCTATATAACTATGCTTTACTTCCTTAACTTCTTATTATATGTAGAAACTCTCCTCATTTTAAAAGAATAAGAGAGTTCACGTTACTTAGCTTAATCTTATAATCGTTAAAACTGCACCAGGTGTAGTCGTTGATAATGTGGCAACAGCTAACAATCCAAACAACTGCAAACTAATTGCACTACCCGCTGCCAAAGTCGTAATAATTGTCGCACTAAATGAAGTCGTTGCTAATGCAGGGGAATTGATAGTTCCAGCAAGCGGTGCACCATTAATTGTAATTCGCGAACTAACTAATAATGAAGCCGTTATATTAATTGTATATGAAATATAATAATTCCCTGCATTTGCGGCCGTAAATACTGTGTTCCCCCCCGAAACTGTAATTCCTGGACCGATATTCTGATTATTTGGAAGTGGGACATTTGTCCCACCAAGAAGCACTGATATTGCCGCTCCTGATGTATTATTCGCAAATGCATACGTCGCAGTTATACTTGTACCTGTTACTCCCGTCGCTCCTGTTTCACCCGTTGCTCCTGTTGGACCTGTTGCTCCCGTTACTCCCGTTGCTCCTGTTGCTCCTGTCGCTCCCGTTGCTCCTGTTATTCCTGTCGCTCCCGTTGCTCCTGTTGCTCCCGTTGCTCCTGTTGCTCCCGTTGCTCCTGTTGCTCCTGTCGCTCCCGTTGCTCCCGTTGCTCCCGTTGCTCCTGTCGCTCCCGTTGCTCCTGTTGCTCCTGTTGCTCCCGTTGCTCCTGTTGCTCCTGTTGCTCCCGTTGAACCTGTCGCTCCCGTTGAACCTGTCGCTCCCGTTGCTCCTGTCGCTCCTGTCGCTCCCGTTGCTCCCGTTGCTCCCGTTGCTCCCGTTGCTCCCGTTGCTCCCGTTGCTCCCGTTGCTCCCGTTGCTCCCGTTGCTCCCGTTGCTCCCGTTGCTCCCGTTGCTCCCGTTTCGCCTGTTGGACCGAGCTTAGGAACTGTCCCATCGCAACTAAAACAGCATGAATCAACATGCACACCATTTTGATTATTACATCCACAATATCCATTTGCATTATTACTCCATAAAGACATGTTGACCCTCCTTCGTGTTCGATTTTTTAAGTAAGCCCACTAATTAAAAATATCTTTCTAATAAAAATCAGTTTTTATTTTCCTTATCAACTACCCGCTCTGGAACAAACCTTTTATAAACAAAGTTTTTTTCCTTACATTCTAATAAATATTACATGCAATACGCTCTCCCTTCGCTTGTACTTTCGCCTTCCTCATTAAAGGAATTTCAGCTCCTTCAACCTTGATACACGTATGCACTTCAATACAATATATTAAAATTTGTATAAATCGTATATCAGATACAAACAACAAAAAAAGGAGAAAAAAGAAACAAAAGCGGACAATACAAATCAAGCTATAACAATTAAACACGCTGAAGGGGAAACGAAGTTAGATAAATCAGCGAAAAAAGTTGTTGTACTTGAGTGGGGATATTCAGAAGACTTATTAGCACTTGGTGTTCAGCCAGTATGGATGGCAGACATTAAGAATTATAATACATGGGTAAATACAGAAACAAAACCGAGTAAGGATGTTGTAGATGTTGGGACACTTCAACAACCAAACTTAGAGGAAATCAGCCGTCTAAAACCAGATTTAATTATCATAGCTTCATTCCGTAGTAAAGCTATTAAAAATGAATTAGAGCAAATTGCACCAACAGTTATGTTTGATCCATCAACAAGCAATAACGATCACTTTGCAGATGCAAAAGCGAAGCTTTAATCAGTGGGGGTTTTACTGTCCGTTAATGCGGGATAAAATTAATATAAGCTTTGTAAATAAAGTATATAACAATTGAATACATGATTATATTAAACACACTTCGTTTTAAAGTTAACTGTCTCTTTAATTTCTTATCCTGTAACCTTAGTTCTATTCCGCTTGCCATTTTCAATCCACCTACTATTTGAAATAGCTCTCTGTAATCATCAGCGTTTCCTAACAATACGTATTCTCTATTATTTTTATACTTTATATACAGAAATTCACTTCCACCTTTACGGTCTAATATTGTTTTCATAGAAGCTATTTCATTTAATAAACATACCTTTAGATCAACGTCATTATAATAACGATCGACAAAAAACACGTACAATCGTTCATTTGTAACGATTAGCATATTATTAATACCGAAGTTCATTGCAAGAACGCCTACCCCTAAGCTCATCGCTGTTCCTGTCTGCCAATTTTTCACGCGAGGATTTTCAGCAAACATACTATATAAAATCTCTTCACTTCCCTGTAATCCTTCTTTTACAACCTCATGACATCGTTTCATTAAAATTTTTTTTGTTACAACTTCTTTTGTACGATTTATTTTCTTTTCATCTATTTTTTCATCATTTATATCGTCATCTACAAAATCATCACTATACTGCAAATTATTTAATTCCTGAAGGAACTTTTCTTTATTCATCCCTATTCCCTCCCAACATCTTCTTCAATTTTTTTCTCCCTCTTGAAAGCCTGCTATACACCGTATCTCGTGTCATACCGAACTCAAGCGCTATTTCTTGTACACTATATTCATCTAAATACCTTTTTATAAAAATTTTCTTATCTTCTTCGTTCAATTCTTTAATCAAAATGAAAAAATTACAATCTAGCTCTTCTTTTTTTAAATTAACATTTTTTCCTTCTACATATATGTCTTGCTGAAACTCTTGTAATTGATAGACCTTATTACTTTTTCGTTTATAATCAATGGCTTTAAATTTCGCAACAGATATAAGCCAATTTCTAAACTTCCCACGATTTTCATCATAACTATTAATGTTGTACCAAACGATTAATAAAATATCGTCAACACATTCATCCACTAGCACCTTACTCTGTGCCGTATCTAAAACACTATGAACCACCTTATAAATTAAATCTCCATATTGATCAATGACTGTATGTAACGCTAACATGTCTTGTTTTCGAAGACCTTCTACTATTTCTATATCCTTCACCCTTATCACCACTCTTTACTCCATTCTCTATTCATTATATATACGAATGAATAGAGCGGTTTTCTGACACTTTTACAAATATTCTCTAATTATTTTTATATTGTAGCAATGCTTAATTAAGTATCGCTTATGAAACAGGGATTATATTATCTCTCACGAATTTAATATACGAGCGAAAAACAGGAGGGATAACTATGTACCAAACTATTGAAGATTTTTTAACATCATGGACATACGAGGCTGAGTCTACTCAGAAGATGCTCGATGCATTAACCGATGAATCTTTATCACAAGAAATTGCACCTGGGCACTGGACTTTAGGGAGAGTCGCTTGGCATATCGTTACAGCACTTCCTATTATGCTATCAGGGACAGGACTTAAGTTTGAAGGAGAAACGAAAGATTATCCTGTACCAACTTCAGCAAAAACAATTGCAGATGGGTATCGCAAAGTGAATACGGCTTTTATTGAAGCACTTCAAAGTGAGTGGACTGATAAAGACTTAGCTACTATTAATAACTTCTTTGGTCGTCCTATGCCGAATTCTATATTTTTAATGACACTCATCAATCATCAAAATCACCACCGCGGACAGATGACTGTTTTAATGCGTCAAGCTGGCTTAACAGTCCCTGGCGTTTATGGTCCTGAAAAAGAAGAATGGGCTGCTACTGGAATGGAAGCTCCCCAAATGTAACGACAGAAAAAGACAAGGTGTTTATGCACCTTGTCTTTTTCTGTAACTTGTTTCATGTGAAACTATTTTCTACTAAATGGTATTTTATGAGAAAATACGTTAAGATAAATTCATATTAATTGGAGGGAACTAAATTGAATACAAAAAACAAAAAAATAACAATAAGAACTCTCTTACTAACTTCTATCATTGGAGTTATCGGTGTATCTCTTTATTTCACAAGTTATGGTACCCCTTGGGGAAAACAAACAGCAGTTACGGAATCAAAAGAATATATTACAAAATACTTTGATCTAGATGCAGAAGTCAAAAATACTTCTTACGATTCTAAAATGGATAGCTATGCAATCGCCTTTGAAACAATTGAAGATGGAGAGTTTACTATCGAATATAAAGGTTCTAATAACTTTAACATTTCTCCAGGAGTGCAAGAGTATTTAAGCAAACACTATAAATTTACAGAGTAGTAACGAAGCATACATATACAAAAAAGAGTTGGTATAACGCCAACTCTTTTTTACGTATTCTTGTCATACTGTTATATCTTCCTTCTCTATATTTTTAATTCCGTAATATGCAATCGCAACTCCAATCGCTGCAAATGTGAATTGAAGAGGAAGAAACGTCGCTATAGGAAATATGGGCGGGTTATTAATTGCGATTAATACAACGATAATAGAAGAAACGATTGTAGCTGGCACAGAACGTTTACGCATCCCGAAATATAGAGGAATTAAGCTTATTCCTGCCGTGGCAATGGCTAAAGGAATAAGATTTATCCCTTCTTGAATCAATTGATCTACTGTGAATGAATTAGGAAGAATTGAAAAATAACTATCTATCCCAAAGAAAATTCCTACTACTAAAATGTTCGATAAAATAACTGTTATAAATGTTAATGTCGCTGTAATAGCCAACTTACTAACCATCATTTTCTTTCGGTTAATTGGATAAGAAAACATGAGTAGTATTGTTTTACTTTTATATTCATCAATTATTAACTTGGCTATTAGTACGCCACCAAAAATAATAAATGTTGCTCTTACTAACGCACTAGCCATCGACAAAATTATCTGCGGATCCCTTATTTTTGGATCCCCTTCTATTTGAGCAACGATACTAACGAAGATTAGTAGTGCCAGTATAACGATATTTGCAATAACCGCTCTCTTCACATACCATCCAAGCTTAAACTTCCTCAATTCTAGCTTCATAAGACGTAGCATGATAGTCCTCCTTTCATGTAAGCCACTTAAATTAACTTAAAATTGCAATTACTATTATTTTTTCCACTATTCATACCCCAGTTCGTTGTTGTTTTAAGCTTGCTTCACGCCACATCAATCTTGTCGATTTTACGATATGAAAGATAACTAATAAAAATCCCTAATAAACAGAGCACTATTGGGATAGCGATAAAATTAAACATACTTACTTGACCGTTTCCAGAACCAAAGTTACTACTAATTAGCATCCCAATTATTACTGCAGAAGTAATTGTTGTCGGTGTCGATTTCTTTCTCATCCCAAAAAATAAAGGAATTAAACTTATACCAGATATCATAAATGCATTTATAAAAGTAGCTGGAACGATAGCTATTATTTCACCTATCGTAGCTGGCGTTTCAATCAGCCCCATCATTGGACTCACAAAATATACGAGTAAACTAATACTGAAAGTAGCGATAATCGTGCTCACAAAACAAAAACAAAAAACAATTGTTAATTTCGCCCTCATTAGCATTTTTCTTTGCAGTGGGTACATAAACAATAGTTGTATTGTTTTGTTCTTATACTCATCAATTATTAAACGTGATAAAATGACCGAACTAAAAATAATGAATGTTATCCTAATAACAGTGTTTATTAAAACCATTTGTTGCGTGAAGTCAGAGAATAGCCCATCTACCTCGTCTTTCGCTCCCAACGCCATGAGGTTTACTACGGTGAAAATTGCTATAATACAAATTGCTACACTTTTAAAATAACTAGATAATTGATGTTTCTTCCATTCAAGCTTCATTAATTTAAACATGTAAACCATGCCTCCATTCCTTATATAACTGCCTCTACGCTACTAACATTCTAATTCCAGCAGTAACTACGCTTAACATTCCTATCACTAATAAAATTAAAATCCATTTCCGCTCAGGTTTTCTATAATATAAAATCCCACTTATGAACATTACGATCAATCCACTTACTATATTCACTAACAATCCATTAAGCATGAATGCCCTCTCCATCCATTACATATAAGAAATACTCCTCTAAAGAACTATGTTTCTTATTAATACTTTCAATTTCTACATCGTTCATAATGAGTGCTTTTGAAATGGCTTGCTGCGTCGCCTTCAATTCATACACACGAATCATGTTTCCACTCATTATTTTGTAATTTTTTATAGCGAGTTTATCTTCTAAAATATAAGCTGCACGCTTCACATCAGGAACAGTAATTTCAATGTACTCTGTTTGTTTTCCGTTAATACTCTTCATTGAAACTTCTTTTATTAGCTTTCCATTTTGAATCATACCGATTGTATCTGCCATTAGTTCCATCTCGCCTAAAATATGACTAGAGACTAATAACGTAATACCATATTCTTTGCAAAGCATTTTAAATAAATCTCTTAATTCTTTAATACCAATTGGATCTAATCCGTTAATTGGCTCATCTAAAATGAGTAATTCTGGCTTCGTCATAATCGCCCTTGCAATACCAAGTCTTTGCTTCATCCCTAATGAAAAATCTTTTACTTTTTTATCATCTATACCGTGCAGCTTCACTAAATGTAAAGCATGATCAATTGCGTTTTTATCGTAATACCCCATATATTCACAATGTAATTCTAGGTTTTCCTTCGCCGTTAATTTATCATAAAAAATTGGATATTCGATAATTGTCCCCATGCGCTTTAACAATTCATAAGATGTATCCGTTAGCTTCTCACCAAAAATTTCAATATCACCGCTCGTCGGTTTTATTAAGTTTGTAATCATTTTCATAATCGTTGTTTTACCTGCACCATTCGGTCCTAAGAAACCATATATCTCACCTTTTTTCACATGCATGTTAACGCTAGAAATTACTTCTTTCCCTTTAAACACTTTCGTTAACTGATTCGTTTTTAATATATATGTCATGTCACTATCTCCTTTCGCACTACCTTATACTTCTATAATAGACAACGGAATTCTCTTTTTTCTTACCCGTTCCTTACAAATTCCTTACGCTGAAAAAAAGCTTGTAGAATCTACTTCTCTACAAGCTAAAACAGCATCTTTTTTAATACAACAGTAAAAATTGTTTTTTCATACGGCTTACTAGAAAGATGTATTTTTCCATCCATCGCTTCCACAAGTCTTTTCGTAATCGTTAACCCTAAACCGCTCCCTTGGTACAATCTATTTCTGGAATCTTCAAGTGTGTACATACGCTCAAACACTTTATCAATATGAGATTCATCAATTCCTTTTCCTGTATCCCATACATCTATATACACACTCGTTTCATCATCTCTTAACGTCACACCAAGTGTCTTTCCATCGTCTCCATA
Organism: Bacillus sp. FSL E2-0195; assembly: GCF_038003645.1. Lineage (NCBI taxonomy): Bacteria > Bacillati > Bacillota > Bacilli > Caryophanales > Bacillaceae > Bacillus > Bacillus sp. FSL E2-0195. The sequence goes on from NZ_JBBOPN010000001.1 coordinate 4,385,050, forward strand.
TGTAATTGCATTGGATATTAAATTATTCAATACTCTACCTAATACTTCTACATTTCCAAGTGCAAATATATTTCTTTCTGGTATATCAATATGAACTTGAAATCCTTTCGTCGTCACTAAATCATAAAAAGATAAAATCTTCTCGCGGCAAACTTCATTCATATTTACTTTTGTCATCTCGATTGCTTTGTCACCGGATTCTAATTTTGCTAAATCAAAAAACTTATGAATCAGTTCCATCACTTCTAGTGTTTTTACATGCACCTTTTCGAGTAATATTTGCTGCTCTTCCTCATTTATCGTTTTATCCTTATTTAACATTTCGGTATATCCAAGAATAACTGTTAGTGGTGTTTTCAAATCATGTGAAATATTTGAAAGCATTTTTCTCATCGAAATTTCCACTTTCGCATGATCTGCATTCGTTTTCTGTTTTGCATCTAATAAATGATTAATCGCCACTAATAACTTTTGCAATTCTAGATCATCTGTCATAATTAATAGCTTCTCACCAGTTTGTTCTTTTACAATTCGATTTAACTTCTCATACGTGTGGCGTAAATTCCTACTACTATTTTTTCTAATTTTATATTGCACATAAATAACGATAAGCAATATAATAATCACCACTGTTAAAAATACAACCATACTACATCACTTCCAACTTATAGCCGATGCCCCATAATGTTTTAATATATTCTGGATTAGATGGATCACTTTCAATTTTCTCACGTAATCTTCTCATATGAACATTAATAACGTTATCGTCACCGTAATACTCTTCATTCCAAACTAACGTATATATTTGTGCTTTTGTAAATACACGATTTTGATTCTTTAAGAACAGTTTTAAAATCTCAAATTCTTTTAACGTAAGTTTGAGATGCTTCCCATTTTTTTCAACCGTAAAATTAATTGGATCGATTGTTAAATCACCAATCTGAATCCTCTTTTCTGTTGTTTCTGTAGCCGAATATTTCGTAGACCTCCGAATCCCCGCTTTTACACGTGCAGCCAATTCAATCATAGAAAATGGCTTACAAATGTAATCATCTGCTCCAAGTCCTAATCCAACAGCTTTATCAACATCTGTATCTTTCGCTGACATCATTAAAATCGGAACGGCACTTTTTTCTCGAATGATTCGCACAACCTCTAAGCCATCTAACTTTGGCATCATAATATCGAGGATAATCAAATCAAATGAACCTTTTAAAAATGCGTTAACTCCTTCTTCTCCATCAGATGCGATTGTAACTTGAAAACCTTCTTTTACTAAATATGTTTCAACCATCTCCTGAATTGAGATATCATCTTCAACTAATAAAATATGATGTGACATATTTCTATCCCCTTTTTTTTACAAACATTAACATTTTAATTGTATCGTAACGAATGAATACTGGAAAGAATTATATGAATTTTCAAACCAACTTCCCTTCCTTCCCTAACAATGATATGATGAAATTCACTACTATTGTTCATAATTAACTTTATATAAAGGAGACTTATCATGTCAGAAAACAAAAAAGTAAGCTTAGCTGATTTAATGCGCGAACAACTTGCAAAGAAAAAGCAAGGAAATGGAAACGGCTCAAATAATGGAAGTCAAAGTCAAGAAACGAAAAAATTACAAAACCAACAAACGAAGAAAACAAACAACCAACGTAGACGTACAGGTGTATAAATGAACGGGCAAAAACGATCTAACATTTCATCAGGCCTTGAAGTTGATATTGTATTAAAACAAGATCAACGTACAGGCAAGCTAACAAGAGGAATTGTAAAAGATATTTTAACTAACTCACCCTCTCATCCGCACGGCATTAAAGTACGATTGCAGGACGGGCAAGTTGGCAGAGTCCAAAATATCATTCAATAAGAAAAGGAGCTCATTTAAACTTGAGCTCCTTTTCTTATTTTCATTAACCTTTAATTTTTTCGATGAAAACTACTTTTAAATAGTCTCCCTCTTTAAATTGATCAATTGTACGGAAATCTTCTGGTAAAGAATGTTCTTCTAATATTTTATATTTACCGTTCATTTCTTTAAATGCTGTATCGATAAAGCCATTAAACTTTTTCATATCGAATGCGCTACAATTTGTAGAAGCAACGATAATACCGTTATTTTCTGTAATCGCAATTGTTTCTTTTAATAAGTTTTTATAATCTTTCGCCGCACTGAACGTATATTTTTTCGAGCGTGCAAAGCTTGGGGGATCAAGTACAACCATATCAAATTTCATCTTTTTCTTAGCTGCATATTTGAAATACAGAAATACATCTTCTACAATAATATCTTGTGCTTCATAATCAATTTCATTTACACTAAACTGCTCAATCGTTTTACTTAAACTACGATTTGCAAGGTCCACACTCGTTGTTTTACTCGCTCCGCCAAGCGCTGCAAATACAGAGAAAGCCCCAGTATAAGAGAACATATTTAGAACCGTTCTTCCTTTTGCATATTTATCACGAATTTGTTTTCGAACGTTACGCTGATCTAAAAACACACCAACCATCGCCCCGTCATTTAAATATACAGCAAAGTTTACACCGTTCTCTTTTACGATAAGTGGGAACTCACCGCGCTCTCCTGCGACGAAATCATCACCTTCAATGTATTTCCCTTTCGTATCAAAACGCTTTTTCTCATAAATCCCTTTGAAATTTGCTACTTTTTGAAGAGCTGCTATAATTTCATCTCGGAAAGTATAAATCCCTTCACTATACCAGCTTACTACGTAATAGCCGTCATAATAATCGATGATTAAACCGCCAAGGCCATCACCTTCACCATTCAGGGCACGAAATGCTGTTGTATCATTTGATTTATAAAAATCTTTTCGTTTATGTAAAGCAGATTTGATTTTACTTTCAAAGAAAGATTGATTCACTTCCTCCTTCTCTTTTCTCGTTAAAATCCATCCATATCCTTTATTTTGTTTTCCATAATAGCCTTTTCCGATGAATTGGTTCTTCTCATCCACTACGTTGATGATTGTCCCTTCTTCACGTACATCATTTAAATTTTGAATTGCATCTTTTAAAATAAGTGGATATCCACCTTTAATTTCTTTTATAAACTTCGGTTTTATTTTTATAGTTACTTCAGATCGCATGTAATGTCTTCCTTTCCATTTGAATGCTTTCTATTAGTAGGAAGCATTTAAAAAACGAGACTGAAAAAAGCCTCGTTTCACTATACCATATTATTGCTTTGCTAGTACAACTAGCTCATCTCCTGGTATAACCGCTATATATTTATACAATGTTGAAAAAGTAAGACTACCATCATCGTGACGAATAAATAATATTACATCCTCTGAATCGCTCTCTTCTTTATTAATTTTTTGTTCTTCCTCAACTTGTATCGTTTTAAATGTATAACCCTCTTCAATTTTTCTATCTAACTCTTCATAAATTTCATTTTGACCAAACAGTAAATGAGCTTTTTTCGAAAGAGAGATGCGTTCTTGCTCAATCTTTTCCACATCATGAATCGGAAGTAAAAATGTATTATGATGTCCAAACTGCGGTACATATGTGTTTGCGACTAATACATTGTAAGAATCCGTATCTGTAACTGAAATTAAGTATTCATACTGATTCATATCTACTTCAAATTGCAACTGCTCTGAGAGTACTTGGCCGTTATATGTATTAAGCCCTTTCACCTTTGCGCATTGCAAATGTTCTTCCGATACATCTACGATTAAGCTCGGAATCCCCATCTCTTTACAATGCATAGCGAATGCAGTTGAGAATGTACTAGCTCCTGAAATTAAAATACCTGGTGGCTGTGTATTGGCTAATCCTAATTTTTTTGCTAAAAATCCAATTGAAAATCCATGAGCACAAACGGTCGTAATTACGAGTGCAAATGTAAGTGCTGTTAATATAGAAGCATCTTTATACCCTTCTTGTAATAACTCCGTCGCAAAGTAACTTGAAACCGTTAATGCAACAATACCTCGCGGCGCAATCCAACCAACTAGCGCCCTTTCTGATTTTGTTAACTCTGTTCCGATTGTCGATACCCAAATTGATAAAGGACGAACAACAAATATCATCATAAGTACGAAGCTAATAATAGGCCAGCTAAAAATCTCCATAATCGTCGTTCTTGGAAGTGATGCTGTTAAGATGATGAAAACAGTCGATGTTAATAGTACGGAAATATTTTCGTTAAAATGACGAATATCACCGATAGAAGAAATATATTTCTTCATCCGTGCAAGTGTAATCCCCATTACTGTTACGGCTAGCATACCTGTTTCATGCATGACTTCATCTGCAATGCCGAAGCATAGTAATACCGTAACGAGCAAAATCGGTGCCTTTAAATATTCTGGTACTTTCCCTTTTAAAATCATATAACTCATAAAAATACTAAACGCATACCCAAGTACCATTGCAAATAACGAACCTGCAAAGAAATATAGTAACGTATGTAAGTGTACATTTTCTTTCGTTAAGAAATTTACAATTTGAAAGGCGAATACAGCAAGTAATGCTCCAAACGGATCAACGATAATCCCTTCCCACTTTAAAATTGCAGCTGTCCTTGGCTTTAATCGTGCTTGGCGTAACAACGGAATAATTACAGTTGGACCTGTCACAATAAAAAGTCCTCCAATAATAAATGCAACCGCCCAATCTAATCCAGCGACGTAATGGGCTGCAAGTGAGCCAGCAATCCAAGCAATAAACGCACCAAACGTAACAATACGAAATACTGGTTTTGATAGTCCCCTCAGTTCACGTACATCTAAACTTAAACTACCCTCAAACAATATAATGGCAACAGAAAGTGATACGAGTGGACTAAAAACATCTCCAAGCACCTCTTTTGGATTAATAATACCGAAAACTGGACCAATTAATAATCCGGCAACTGCCATAACAACAATAGCAGGGAGCTGGAAGCGCCATGCAGTCCATTGTGAGGCGATGCCTAGTGTAATAATAATAACGATACTAAGTAACAGTGATTCGACCATAATCCCCTCCTTGTTCATAGTATTGCGAAAGCAAGGTATAAACCATACTTTGCTTGTGTATATTTCTTATTTTGTTTTATTTTAATAATATATAACTTCATTAACTATATGGTCAAATTATTTATATAATAGTAAATTCATCCTTAATTCTACATTTATATGAAAATTACTATTGACAATGATAATGATTTTCATTATCATTTAATGTATATGAGTTCTTGAAAATAAAGGCTACACATTTATAGGAGGAATAAACATGATTATTGTTACAAATACAACTAAAATTACAAAGGGAAATGGCCATAAATTAATTGAGCGTTTTAATAAAGTAGGTAAAGTCGAAACAATGTCAGGATTTTTAGGATTAGAAGTTCTTTTAACGCAAAATACAGTTGATTATGATGAAGTAACAATTAGCACTCGCTGGAATGCAAAAGAAGATTTCCAAGGTTGGACAAAGAGCTCAGCATTTAAAGATGCTCACTCACATCAAGGCGGGATGCCAGACTATATTCTTGATAATAAAATTGCTTACTATGATGTAAAAGTTGTACGTATGCCAATGGCTGCAGCACAGTAAGCATATTTCTTTTTTAAAGTATAGAATATGAAGAGTGTTACCACTTCTCATATTCTATACTTTTTTTATTTAATGTCTTTTTACTAGTTTCGCATGTACTACTAATCTTCCCGCTTCTGGATCAAGTGCATAGTCACACGTCGAAAGTGTTACGATTTGATCACTTTCTGTCACTTTTGTATCCGTTTTGTACAGCGATTTTTCTTGAATTTTCTCCAAAAATGATGTGTATTCCATATCACTACTAAAATCCGTTTCAATGTAATAAAAATCAGTTGTTGTTGTATACACCGAAAACACTTCAAGATCATATCCTTCAAATAATGTATCGTAATATAATTTACGATGCGACATGAAGAAATCTTCATCCAACATTTTCTTTAAACTTCCAAACATAGAACCATCTTTCATACGGTGACCATATAAAATAGTATTTCGATTTTGAGATTTCACATCATTACGATAGTCCATAAAAATGCTTCCTGCTCTCATATCTTCACCTTTATAATTTCGAAATAAATAGTAATCATTGTCTTTTGCTTGAACGATTGGATAATTAATTTGTGTATCATCCATCGTAATCCATCCAACTATTTCTTGGTTAATTTGCTGCAGAACTTTGAACTGTTTACGCACTTCCCCGTCTTGTGATTGCTCTTCCATCGGACTTTTTTCATAAATGTTTTGTGCTTCGGCCATTACTTTACGATTTTCATAGTAATCCATGAAAATATCACCTAATTCATATACTGAATAGAAAAAGGTACCTAAAAAAACAACTGTAAGTATTCGTTGAAAAAAAGAATTCTTCTTCCTTTCTTTTTTGCTACTCAAATTATCACCTCAAAACGGATTGTTCGCATGTTTAAATACCCATTGGGACCATATACAATCCTGTATCTTCATCTCGCTTTACAACGACATCTACACCGTATATCGTCTTTATCATACTTTCTGTCACAACATCATTCGGCTTGCCTTTTGTAACAATTTCGCCGTCTTTCATAACAATGATATGATCACTATAGCGAATCGCCTGATTAATATCGTGTAATACCATAACGATTGTCAATCCTTGTGCTTCATTTAATTCTTTTACTAACTCTAATATTTCAAGTTGATAATAAATATCTAAATATGTTGTCGGTTCATCTAAAAAGAGCATTGGCGTCTTCTGAGCTAACGTCATGGCAATCCAAACACGCTGTCTTTCTCCACCAGATAAAGCATGAATTTCCTTATCACGTTTACTTAGCAAATTCGTACATGCTAAAGCCCTTTCTATTGCTTCTCTATCTTCATCAGTTTGCGAAGAAAATATATTTTTATGAGGCATACGGCCAAAGCTTGTTAATTTCTCTACCGTCATATCTGCCGGTGCTTCATTTTGTTGATGGACAACGGCTAACTTTCTAGCAAACTCTTTCGGTTTATATTGGCTAATTGCCTTCCCATCAAGTATTACCTCTCCACTACGAGGATCGTGATTTCTTGACATCACACCAAGTAATGTTGATTTCCCGCAACCGTTTGGTCCAATAATTGTTGTAATTTTACCAATCTCTATTTCACTACTAACCGACTTTAATCGATCCGTTACATTATCGTACGAAAAGGTTACATTTTTAATTTCCATGAACTTTATCACTCTTTCTAAGCAAGAATATTAAGAATGGGCCACCAATAACTGCCATAATCGTCGCTGCTGGAATTTCGTTAGGTGGCACAATTAACCTTCCAATCGTATCCGCCGTCAAAATTAATAACGCCCCTGCAAGAGCAGAAAATGGAATTAATGCTTTATGGTCTGAACCAACTAGTTGTCTTGAAATGTGCGGAACGAGTAATCCTACGAAAGCGATAACACCTGCAATTGCTGTTGATACTGCCGCTAAGAGTACTGCAATGGCAGAAATAATAAGACGAACTCTCGTCACGTGCAAGCCTAAGTTTTTTGCAGTCTTATCTTGTAGAGATAATAAGTTACACCAAGCTCCGACAAACAGTGCAAGAATAAGACCAATTGTTCCATAAATAACCATTATTTCTACATCGCCCCACGTCTTCATCGTTATATTAGAAGTCGTCGTTTGCTTAATACTCTTAATGAAGTATCCACAAATCGTAATGAACGATTCATTTAATCCAGTGAACATCGCATTAATGGCAATACCAATTAAAATAATGCGAAGTGGACTTAATCCTGATTTCCATGAAAACGAATAAACGAGATAACACGCAAACGCACCACCTAGAAAGGCGAATACCGGCGTCCAGAAAAAGAATTGCGGGAATAGCGTAATAATAACAAGTGTCATAAAACTTGCTCCTGAAGATATCCCGATTACCCCAGCATCAGCAAGTGGATTTTTCATGACAGCTTGGAAGAGCACGCCCGAAACAGCAAGAGCTGCTCCAGTAAATAGTGCAATAATAATACGTGGGAAACGTAAATCTTTAATCACTTCAACATCTTCATTTGCCCCTGTAAATATTCCTTGTACAAGGTCAATAATACCTACTTCTAAACTACCTTTCGTCGCTGACAACAAAGTCATAATGATGAGTAATACAGTAACAATAAAGAAACTCCAAAATTTTTTATTCATGCTAATCTTCCTTTATATTAAAATGCATCACGGATACATCATTTTTTTCAATTCATCTAGCGCTTCAGTCGCTGCTAAATTTCCTGTCGTTCCAAATAAACGCTCTTCTAAATCGTAAACACGATTATTTTTAACTGCAGCGAAGTGTTTCCAAATATCATTTGTTTTAAATTCTTTATCAAACATTTTTACAACTTCATCAGGCATACCATGTGCCGCTCGTAAAATAATGTCTGGATCAGCTTTTTTTAAATACTCTGTATTAGAAGCTAAATACTCTACTTGTTCACCTTGTACAATGTTTTTACCACCTAATTGTTTCACTAAATCTCCAATGTAAGAATACTCTGTTGCTACTAAATAACTCCCCGGTACACCTAATAAAATAAGCACTGTCGGTTCTTTCTTTCCCTTTACTGCTTTTTGAATCTCTGCAACCTTGTTATCTAACTTAGTTACAACTGCTTCAGCCTGCTTTTCACGTCCATATTGCTTACCTAAATTACTAATGGAATTTTGCATATTTTTTAAACTTGTTAGATCTAAAAAGTTTGCTTTCATACCTACACCATCAAAAACTGGCTTTAATTCATATTCAAGTGTTGTCACGGATAATACTTCTGACGGCTTTAATGATTTTACCTTTTCCATATCAGGACTCATCGGATTCCCAACTTCAGGTAAACCTTTATATCTCTTTGGTAAATCTTTAGTACTTGTTGGTACACCAATTAAATCTACTTCTAACGCATCCATAATTTCAGTAACAGCAACTGTCGTTGCAACAATTCTCTCTTTACTCTCACTCTTTACCTGTTTTGCTGCTTCTTTTTTGGGCGCCGAGCATCCAGCTACACTCACTAATAGAATGATAGCCATTAGTACACTAGCAATTTTCTTCACTCTCAATCACCACTCCTTTCCAAACAATATGAAACAAGTCTTGATGCATGCGAACATGCATCAAGACTCCAAAAATTACAATCTTCCTGCTCTATATTTACGAACTAGTAAAGCAAGTGACCCAAGCAATAGCACCATGTATAAACCTAGTTGTGCTGTATCTGCCGTTTTTGAGTTTTTCTCTTTTTTTGGATCATTTTTTTGATCTTCTTTTTTCTTCTTATCATCTGCATTTCGGTTAAAATCAGGATTATCTACTTTTTTTACATTATCTACTTTCGGTGTAATCACTGGATTGTTCGGATCATTTTTCGGATCTTTTTTTGGATCCTCTTTAATTGTTCCTAACGCACCAATATTATTTGTATCAAATTGAATTTGGACATCGTAGAAATGATGGTAGTTCATCTCATCAATGTCTACTTTCACTTTTGCATTTAATTTTTTAAATAAATCTTCTACTTCAAATTGTACTACTCGCGTATTTGCATTTTTATCTTCACTTACTACTTTTGCATCAGCAAAAAGACTATTGTTTTCTGTTTGGAATTTCGTAATCCACGCACTATTTTTCAGCGTCATCTCAATGTACTTTTTACCATCTTTAACGATTAATTTTGCTGGATTTACAGTATAGTCATGCATCTTTGAAAGTTCTTCTGTTTTGTTTTTTAACACTTTAAATGTAATATCATATTGACCATCTACTAAATTTTTCGGATCAACTATTACTTTCGGTGTATTATTTCCACCTTGATTGTCATTTCCGCCTTGGTTATCGTTTCCGCCTTGGTTATCGTTTCCACCTTGGTTGTCGTTTCCGCCTTGGTTATCGTTTCCACCTTGGTTCCCTAAAGCTTTGATACTATCTTGATCAAATACAAATTGAACATCGTAGAAATGGTGATAATTCATTGAATCAATATCTACTTTTACTTTTGCATTTAATTTTTTAGACAAATCATTTACTTCTACTTCTACTACTCTTGTATTTTGCTCTTTATTTTCACTTAATACTTTTGCATTAACGAACGAGCCATTCTTCTCAAAATCAAACTTTGTAATCCATGTACTATTTGTTAATGTAAACGATACATATTTCTTACCATCTTTTACTTTCAATACACCTGGGCTTTTTGTGTATGTATTCATCATTGATATTTCATCTGTTTGATCTTTTAATACTTTAAAGCCAATGCTGTATTCACCGTCTTTAAGAGCGTTTGGATCAATTGTTGTATTATTGCCTTGGTTGTTGTTTCCACCTTGGTTGTCGTTTCCGCCTTGGTTGTTGTTTCCACCTTGGTTATCATTTCCGCCTTGGTTGTCGTTTCCGCCTTGGTTGTCGTTTCCGCCTTGGTTGTCGTTTCCACCTTGGTTGTCGTTTCCGCCTTGGTTGTTGTTTCCGCCTTGGTTGTTGTTTCCGCCTTGGTTATCATTTCCGCCTTGGTTATCTAACGGTTTAATGCTATCTTTATCAAATGCAAATTGAATATCATAGAAATGATGATAATTCATTGAATCGATGTCGACTTTTACTTTTGCGTTTAATTTTTTCGATAAATCTGCTACTTCCACTTCTACTACACGTGTATCAGCTTTCGTATCTTCACTTAATACATTCGCATCAACAAACGAACCATTTTTATCAAATTCAAACTTTGTAATCCAAGCGCTATTCGTTAACGTAAATGATACATACTTCTTACCATCTTTTACTTTTAACACACCTGGACTTTTTGTATATGTGTTCATCATTGATATTTCATCTGTTTGATCTTTTAATGTTTTAAAATTGATGCTGTATTCGCCATCTTTAATTGTTTCAGCATCTGGTTTTTCTACTTCTGGCTTCTCTACTTCCGGTTTCTCTACTTCTGGTTTCTCTACTTCTGGTTTCTCTACTTCTGGTTTCTCTACTTCTGGTTTCTCTACTTCTGGTTTTTCTACTTCTGGTTTCTCTTCATTTTTAATTTGTTCAAGCTTATCTTGTTCAAATAAAAGTTGCACATCATGTGTTTGCTTATAGTTTCTTGATGCCATTTCGATAAATACTTTTGTATTTAGTTTTTTAGATAAGTCGTTTACTTCAAACTCTACTACTCTTGTATCTTTTTCTTTATCTTCACTCACTACTTTTGCATCAACAAACGCACCATCTTTTTCCGTTTGGAAATTTTTAATTAATGAGCTACTTTTTAGTGTTACAATTGCTTTTTTCTTACCATTTTCTACTTTTAATACCCCTGGATTTACCATGTAAGTATTCATCTTAGATTCTTCATCTGTTTGATCTTTTAACACTTTAAACGGAACGCTGTACTCTCCATCTTTAATTGTTTCAGTATCTGGTTTTTCTACTTCCGGTTGTTTCTCTTCATTTTTAATTTGTTCAAGTTTATCCTGTTCAAATAAAAGTTGTACATTATGTGTTTGCTTGTAACCTTGTGATGCCACTTCAATAAATACTTTTGTATTTAGTTTTTTAGATAAATCGTCTACTTCAAACTCTACTACTCTTGTATCTTTTTCTTTATCTTCACTCACTACTTTTGCATCAGCAAATGCGCCATCTTTTTCCGTTTGGAAATTTTTAATTAATGAGCTATTTTTTAACGTTACAATTGCTTTTTTCTTACCGTTTTCTACTTTTAATACCCCTGGATTTACCATGTAAGTATTCATCTTAGATTCTTCATCTGTTTGATCTTTTAACACTTTAAATGGAATGCTGTACTCTCCATCTTTAATTGTGTTAGAATTTGGTTGTTGATCTGGGTCAGGCTTTTGGTCGGGCTTCTGACTCGGATCCGGATTTTCATTTGGATCTGGCTTATTAGCTGGGTCCTCTTTTTCATTTGGTTGTTCTACATGAATCGGTGTAATACTATTTTGATCAAATGCAATACGTACATCATAGTCATGATGATAATTTAAAAAATCAATGTCTACTTTTACTTTCGCATTTAATACCTTCTCTACATCGTCCACATCAAATTCTACGACTCTTGTATCTTTTTCTTGATCTTCACTAATTACATTTGTCGCAACAAACTGACCACTTTTTTCGGTTTCAAACTTTGTAATCCATGAACTATGTTCTAACGTAAAGGATACTTTCTTTTTCCCATTCTTCACTTTTAAAGTTCCTGGACTTACAGAGTATTGATTCATCATAGATTCTTCATCTGATGTGTCTTTAAGAACTTTGAAACCGATTGAGTATTCACCGTCAGCTAGTTGACTAGCAGCTTGAACTGCAAGTGGTTGTAGCGTTGATACGAATGTGAAAATCGTTAGAAACATTGCAACAACAATTTTAAAATACCTGTTCAATAGAATGACTCTCCTTTTTTAAAAATTTCCAATTATTTAATGCTGTTCCCATCAAATACAAAACGAATATCATATGAAGCGTTATAATTAATAATTGGGATATTAATTTTCACCTTGCCATTTAGTTTTTTTGACAAGTCAGCAACTTCAAATTCTACAACTCTAGTATTCTCTTTTGTATTTTCACTTAACACAGTAGCTTCTACGAATTGACCATTTTTTTCTACTTGTAAACTTTTAATAGAAGTACTATCTTTCACTTTGAATGAAACATATTGTTTTCCATCTTTAACTGTTAATGTTGCCGGACTTTCAAAATAACTATTCATTCTAGATGATTCATCTTTATCGCCTTTCCATACAGTAAAAGCAATATTATATTTTCCATCAGCTAGTTGTGTAGCAGCTTTTGCATCTTGTAACCCTAGTGTTGCTATAAACGTAAATAAGACAGCAAATACGGCAATAATCATTTTGAATTGTTTAAACATATATTCATCGCCCTTCCAAAGATTTATTTACCTAACTTCACTTTACGAACTAAGAAAACACCTGAAATAAGAAGTAATGCTGCAAATAATCCGATACGTGCTTCATCACTTGTTTTTGGGTTATCTGTTTTTTCAGCTTTCCCACTTTCATTTGTTCCTTTATTTACATCTTTGTTTGTTTCTTTGCTTGTTTCTTTGTTTGTTTCTTTGCTCTCTTCTTTCTTCACTTCTTCTTTTACTTGTGTATTTTTTTGAGTTTGATCTTCATTTTTTGTTGCAGCAGTTTCCTTATTCTCTCCACCTACTGCTTTTACATTTGCATCAAACGCAAAGCGAATTGTGTAGTTATGGTCATAATTTACGTTCGGTACAACAACATGAATTTTTACAGCTGCTGGTTTAGATAAGTCGTCTATTTTAAACTCTACAGTTCTTTTATCTGCAGATTCATCTTTACTAACAACTTTTGCATCAACAAAGTTCCCGTTCTCTGGTGCTTTAAATTCTGTAATCCAAGCACTATGATTCATAGGAATTTGTACTCTCATCTCACCATTTTTTACAATTAACTTAGCTGGTTTTTCAAAATAATCATTTGCCATTGAAGCTGAATCATTTTCTGCTTTTTGTATGACATAGTTAATATCGTAAGTACCGTCAGCTACATTTGCCGAAGCTTGTCCGAATGGCACTACGAGAAAAGCTAGCATACATACGAATGTCATAATAAAAGCGGGTAATACCGAAAACTTTCTCATTTACCTTACTGCCTCCTTGTTTTTCTTTTTTGAAAATGATAATTATTCTCAATATATAAGAAAAAAAATAATCTTTCTATCTCTATTTTATAACGAGTAACACTATGTAGTTAGAAATATATTGATTATCATTCTCATTGATAGACAAAAAAATAATCCCACCAATTTTTCCTATAAGAATAAACATAAAACTCTTTCATCATTTTATTGATTATCATTCTCAACTAATTCCAAAAAAAATAAACCGCCTAATTCTATCGTTCTATCACCTCTTCTTACAAAAATGATATAGTCATAGAAAACCTCTTCCCTTCCAATATTTCCACAACTAAGTCAATCTTAGCCTACTGGTAATTTTTTTGTCAACTATATTACGTATAAAATTTTTAATATCTGAATTCTTCTATATATAATTTTTCTACAAAAAAAGAGGCTTTCTTTTAAAGAAAGCCTCTTTCCCTTATTTTTCTACAGCAATTTCTTGCTTTTGAAATAAAGAAACTACATATCCAATTGCAATTCCAATGATACCCGGAACTAGCCAACCAATCCCTACACTATATAATGGAATTTTATCTAAAATAGGAGCAAGGGCCGCTACTTGAAGATTTGCATTATGCAATCCATCAAAGAAGCTAATTGCAAATGCGCCTACAATACCGCCTACATACATAGCTAATGGAAGACGAATATAGTTTTCAACAAGTGATAATACGATCAGTACGATACCAATTGGGTAAATTGCAATTAAAATCGGCAATGCTAATGCGTTTAACTGAGTTAAACCAAGATTTGCTACCATAAATGCTAATACAGAGAAAATAAAAATGACTTTTTGATAAGAAAGCTTTGGTAATAACGAAGAAAAATATTCTCCACAAGCTGCTACAATACCGACAGAAGTTGTTAAGCATGCTGCTGTAATTGCGATACCTAGTAATAATGTTCCGTAGCTACCAAATAAATGATTCACGACGTTTGTTAAAATAATTCCGCCGTTTGCTCCCATTCCAAGTGAAACACTTGAAGCTCCAAGGTAAGCAAGTGCTAAATAAACAAGAAGTAAGCCAAGTGCTGCAATAAATCCTGCAAAGATTGTTACTTTCGCAATACTGTTCTTATTTGTAATGCCTTTTGCTTTTAAAGCATTGATCACAACATTTCCGAAAACAAGTGCTGCAAGTCCATCTAAAGTTAAATATCCATCAATAAAACCTTTAAAGAGTGGGGCACTATACGCTTCTGTAGGGGCACCAAACTCTCCCATTGGAGTCATAATTGCTTTCGCTACAATAATTGCAATAACAGCTAATAAAATTGGAGTTAACACTTTACCAATGCGCCCCACTAATTTCGATGGGTTTAATGCTAAATAGAAAGTTACCGCAAAGAAAATAAATGTAAAGATGACAAGTGGATAAGCCTGACTAGCTACCTCACTTGGTAAAAATGGTGCAATGCTCATTTCATAAGCAACAGTCCCTGTACGTGGCACACTAACAAATACGCCTAAACATAAATAAATTGCAGTAATGAAAATTAGCGCGAATACAGGATGTACACGTCTTGCTAATTCATTAATATCTCCCTTTAGAGCTATAACAATAACTCCTAATAAAGGCAGTCCTACACCTGTTACGATAAAGCCAAATAACGCGATCCATACATCTGTTCCAGCACCTTGCCCTAACGCTGGTGGAAAAATCATATTACCGGCACCGAAAAACAGTGCAAATAACATTAAGCTTATTGCAAACATCTCAGAAAACTTTAAAGATGACTTCATTTCTACTACCTCCTAATTATTTTATTGACAAAATATTCTGAATTAAAATCCGTCACATATCCTCTTTCAAGCATACTTCCCCGTAAAAGAACGCAAAAAACACCCGTCCCTAACAAAGGGACGAGTGTTGAAATCGTGGTTCCACCCTTATTCTAATAAAATGAATTTATAACGAAATAAGCTCATTTTATAGCTCGTGTAAATTGATAACGGTTTTATCCGCCAAGAATTACAATGCATCTGCAGTTCACTCTTGAAGTTTAGAGGTGGTAAGTTTGTCTTTCCGTATTAGGAAGCTCACAGCCTAAGGCTTCCCTCTCTGAGAATCGTCAAAAACAACTCATGTCCTCATCATTACTTTTATAAAATATGTTGTCGAAACTTGTTGTTTTTTATTATATGGGCTATTTTTTAAAAAATCAATAGTTTTATTTTTTCTGACAAAAAAATATAGGGAGAAAACTTTCCTCCCTATAACTGCCCTATTAATATTTCTAATTCCTTAGGTGTAATGTCTCGCCATTTTCCAGCTTCAAGCTCATTTAGCTCTATATTCATAATGCGTACTCGCTTTAGCTTTGTTACAGTAAATCCGAAAGCACGACTCATTCTACGAATTTGCCTATTCATTCCTTGCGTTAAAACGATGCGGAATGTAGACTGATTAACTCTCGTCACTTTACATGGCTTCGTCATTCCATCTTTAATCTTTACACCGCTGGACATCTCATCAATAAACCAATCTGTAAACGGCTTATCAACAGTGACAACATATTCTTTCTCATGCTCATGATCACCGTGCAAAATTTGATTCGCAATCGCACCGTCATTCGTTAATAAGATGAGTCCTTCCGATGCTTTATCTAATCGTCCAACAGGAAAGATTCGTTCTGGATAATCGATATAATCAATAATATTATCTTCAATATGTTCAGCTGCTGTACAAGTAATTCCGACTGGTTTATGGAAGGCAATATACACCTTTTCTTTCTCTTCTTTTACAATAACTTGCCCATCAATCGTTACAATATCACCTTCATTAACGAGTGCACCGTGCGTACATACTTCACCGTTAATACAGGCACGTCCTGCTTTAATGAGACGGTCTGTTTCACGTCTTGAGCAGGATTTTGCTTCGCTTATGTATTGGTTGATTTTCATGTTTTGTTCCTTTTCTTATAGATTAAAAGCGTCAATCCATGGCGATATCATTATGCCAAGATTGACGCTCCTTTACTTCGCAAAAACAACTAAATAAATAACCCCAATTACCAAAAATATTCCGCAACAAGCTAACAATACTTTTGCAAGTTTGTCCATAAACATATAATGGTTTCCCCTTTTGTTTGGTTGTTTGCTATTTTAATTCGACAACTGTTACGCCTAGGCCTCCCTCGCCCATGTCACCGTAGCGGTAGGTTTTCACACCGCGATGTTTCTTCAAGTAATCTTGTACACCTTGGCGAAGCGCTCCTGTTCCTTTGCCGTGAATAATTGATACACGAGGATAGCTTGCAAGCTGTGCATCGTCTAAATATTTTTCAACGCGCATCATTGCATCTTCATAACGTTCGCCGCGAAGGTCTAGCTCTAACGACACGTGATAATCTCTACCCTTCACACTTGCGACTGCTTTTTTCTCAGTTTGCTTCGGTGTATTAATGTATTCCATATTGGATTCTTTCACTTTCATCTTCAGAATACCAATTTGTACGCTCCACTCTGTATCACTTACTTTTTTAAGCAATTGACCTTTTTGACCGAACGTTAACACTTTTACTTCATCACCTGCGCGTAATTGTTGTTTTGGCGCTGTGTTTTTCACGTTTACTTTTTGTTTCTTCACAAGCTCTGGCGCCGCACCTTCTAGACGGCTCTTCGCTTCAATAAGCTCATGGTCTTTCACGTTTATAAGCTGTGCTTTACGCAATTGACGAAGTTCTTGAATAATGCCTTCTGCTTCTTGCTTTGCAGCTTCGACTTTTTCTTCCCCTTCTTTTTGCGCTTTTAATAATTTTTCATCGCGCTCATCGTTAAATTCAATAATTTGACGTTGTAATTCACGATGAAGTTTTTCAGATTGCTTACGATGCTCTTCCGCTTCTTTTCGTTCGCGCTCTGCATTTTTTTGGCTTTCTTCTAGCTTTGCAATCATATTTTCGATTTTGTTCGTATCTGTACTAATATGGTTACGAGCGCGATCAATAACGCGATCAGACAAACCAAGACGCTTCGAAATTTCAAAGGCGTTACTACGTCCTGGTACACCGATTAATAATTTGTACGTTGGGCTTAATGTATTCACATCGAACTCAACGCTCGCATTAATAACTTGCTCACGATTGTATCCATATGCTTTTAATTCTGGGTAATGCGTCGTTGCAACAACGCGAGCACCACGGTTACATACTTCATCTAAAATAGAAATCGCTAGTGCAGCCCCTTCTTGCGGATCTGTCCCAGCACCTAATTCATCAAAGAGGACTAAACTTTCAAAATCAGCTTTTTCTAAAATATCTACAATGTTTACCATATGAGAAGAGAATGTACTTAAATTTTGTTCAATCGATTGCTCATCACCGATATCAGCAAAGATGTTTTTAAATACACATATCTCTGATTCATCCATTACTGGAATATGAAGACCAGATTGCGCCATTAAGACACAAATACCGACTGTTTTAAGTGTAACTGTTTTACCACCTGTATTCGGTCCTGTAATAACGATTGTTGTAAAGTCTTTACCAAGCATAATGTTATTTGGCACGATAATTTCCGGATCAATAAGCGGATGGCGTGCTTGTTTTAAATCCATGTAGCGTTCATTATTTACGATTGGCTTCGTCGCTTTAATTCGCTTCGCATAAAGAGCTTTCGCAAAAATAAAATCAAGATTTGCAACTACTTCTACGTTTGATAAAACAATATCAGCTTCCACTGCCACTTCTTCCGTTAACATCATTAAAATGCGTTCTACTTCTTGTTTTTCTTTCACACGTGCTTCTTGAAGTGCGTTATTTAATTCCACGATTACTTGCGGTTCGATAAATAATGTTTGTCCAGAAGCAGATTGATCGTGAACAATACCACCATATACGCCGCGGTATTCTTGTTTTACCGGGATTACGTAGCGTTCGTTACGAATCGTTACAATTGCATCTGATAACATTTTTTGCGCGTTTGAAGAACGCGTCATGTTTTCTAATTTCTCACGAATACGGCTTTCCGCAGTACGAATTTGATTACGAATACCACGCAATTTGTCACTTGCGCTATCGACTACTTCACCGCCGTCACCAATACAATTTGTAATCTTCTTTTCTAAATCATATAAAGACACAATTTGCGCGACATGTGTTTCTAAAATTGGAAGCTCAACACCGTTGTCAATCATATCGTCAATGAAACGTTTCATTTGGCGACTACCGTACATCGTACTTGCGATTTCAATTAATTCATAAGGACTTAACATACTTCCAATTTTCGCACGCTTAATATTTGAACGAATATCAGAAATCCCTCCAAGTGGTACATGTCCTTTTAAACGGATGACTTTCGCTGCCTCATCCGTTGTTTCTTGCAATTCCACAATTTCTTCAAAATCTGTGCTTGGCACTAAATTCTTCACTTTATCACGACCAAGTGAAGATGCTGTATGTTCAAGTAATTGTTCTTTTACTTTATTGTATTCTAATACACGCAACGTTCGTTCTAACATGTTGCAGGTCCCCCCTGTATTACTTATTACGTTTAATATAGTCTAATAAACGTTCAATATCCCATGTGTTAATCACGTTATCTTTTTGAATCCAACCTTTACGCGCTGCTGCTACACCTGTTTCCATATCTTCTAACATTTCAAGTGTATGGGCATCCGTATTAATCGCTACTTTTACACCAGCATCTTGTGCTTGTTTTAATAATTTCGCGCTTAAATCTAGACGGTTTGGATTTGCATTTAATTCTAAAACTGTATTTGTTTCTTTTGCGAGCTGGATTAATAAATCTGTATCTACATCGTAACCCTCACGGCGCCCAAGAAGACGTCCTGTCGGATGGGCAATCATTGTGACATGCTTATTCTCAAGTGCAGTGCGAAGACGCTTCATAATCGTTTCACGGTCTTGTGAGAAGCTTGAGTGAATAGCTCCAATGACATAATCTAGTTCTGCTAATACTTCATCGTCAAAATCAAGTGTCGCATCTGGTAAAATGTCCATTTCAATCCCGCGCAAAATTGTAATGTCTGGATACTTTTCATTCATACGTTCAATTTCTTTCGCTTGTTCACGAAGACGCTCTTTCGTTAAACCGTTCGCTACTTTCAAGTATTGCGAGTGATCAGTAATTGCCATAAATTTATATCCATGAGCGCGGCACGCTTGTACCATTTCTTCAATTGAAAAAGCACCGTCACTCCACGTTGTATGCATATGTAAATCACCCTGTATATCAGAGAACTGAATTAAGTTCGGATACTCTTTAATTAATTCAATTTCTTTTCCATCTTCACGCACTTCTGGTGGGATGAATGGAAGGCCAAAGTGGGCGAAGAATGCTTCTTCTGTTTCGAATGTTTTCACTTCACCTGTGTCTAAGATTTCCACACCGTATTCACTAATTTTCTCGCCTCTATCTTTCGCAATTTGGCGCATTTTTACGTTATGGTCTTTTGATCCGGTGAAATGGTGAAGAGTTGTAATAAATTCTTCTGGTTTTACTAAGCGGAAGTCAATTGAAATATCATATTCATATTGAAGACGAACAGATACTTTCGTATCTCCACTTGCAATCACTTCAATCATATTATCAAATTGTAGTAAATGTTCACGCACTACTGCTGGCTCTGTCGTTGCAATGATGAAATCTAAGTCCTTCACTGTCTCACGAACACGGCGTAAACTACCAGCGCGTGAGAAACGAATTATTTCAGCAACATTCGACAATTTCTCCTCTATTTCCCCGGCAATAGGCAATACCATCGCAATTGGTAAACGCTCTGGACGAGAGCCTACTTGATCAATTGCTTCTAATATTTTCTCTTCTGTTTTCTTACCGAATCCAGCTAAAGCTTGTACTTTATTTTCTTCACAAACAGCTTTTAACGTTTCCATATCAACAACACCAAGTTCTTTGTATAACTTGGCCACCTTCTTACCACCAAGGCCTGGTAGTTTTAATAGTGGTAATAAACTGCTTGGTACTTCTTTTTCAAGTTCTTGTAGTACTTCAGATGTTCCCGATTCTATATATTCTTGAATAACTGCTGCCGTTCCTTTTCCGATACCTGGAATCTTTGTGAAATCTTCAATTTCAGAAAGACTACGGTCATCACTTTCTAGTGCTGCCGCCGCTTTACGGAATGCAGATATTTTAAATGGATTCGCGCCCTTTAGTTCCATAAATAGGCCGATTGTCTCTAGTAATTTGATAACTTGTTTTTTATTCACTTTCATCATTGCCCCGCCTTTCTTTCATAGAAAAAAACTTCTCTTTCCGAAAAAAGAGAAGTTACACTCTGCTACCTGTCTGCCATAGTTCCTTCACCTTTTCAGAAAGAATCGGTGTATCGTCTACAATTATTTTGCTAATTGATGATTTTTGTAATGGTGTTTGTATTTGTTCAATTGGAAGAATTGTTCCAACAATAATTAAGACAAACAGAATGATATACACTTCTAAAAAGCCAAGAAGTGCCCCAGCAACCGCATTGACTTGCTTTAAAACTGGGATTTCTGCAAACATATTCAGTAAATTACCAAGTAGTGAAAGTGCGATTTTTGTAATAATAAATAATACGATAAACGCAATTGCTTGATAGAAGACACCCTCAATATTATTCGCATCTATCCATTCTGGAACAGAAACATTCTTATCAAATGGATACGGAATAATTTTCGCAAGTGCTGGCGCTAAATCTTTACAATACCAGTATGCAACGAGGTATGCGATAATAAAGCTTGTTAACTTTACAAGTTGCAAAATAAATCCTCTGCGTAAACCGAGGAAGAATCCCATAACAAGCAATAAAATGATAATAATATCAATCATGTTTATTCAATTCCTTTTTGTGTCATACTTTCTTTCAATTTCTCATGTTCTTCTTTTAATTTTATGTAATCGTGTATGACGTTTACCGCCGTCAATACCGCTAGTCTACTCGTATCAAGCGAAGGATTCTTGGCATTGAGTTCGCGCATTTTATCATCCACAATCGCTGCTACCATGCGGATATGACTTGTACTTTCATCGCCAACAACTGAATACTGTTGGCCATATATTTCTACATTAATTCGACTTTTATTTCCCTTTTGTTGTGACAACTCACCGGCCTCCAATCACGTACAGAATCCTAAAGTTTATCATACCATGAACCATCATAATATGGAAACAGAAAGAACAATCCGATATGATAAAAATAACAACATAAAAAAGGAGCGACCATTTTGTCAAATTCTATCGTAATACAAACAAGTTCTACAGTAATTGAAGACATGAAACAACAATACAAACAAGCACTTAGCCCCAAAATTCCGCAAGGCGGTATCTTTATGGCAAAAGTTCAATCTTGCACAATTACAGCTTATAAATCAGGAAAAGTGATGTTTCAGGGTGGACGTGCTGAAGCAGAAGCTTCTCGTTGGCAAACTGTCTCTCAAACACCAAAATCAGCTGTAAAAAAATCGGTCAATTCACATCGTTATGCGCCGCCCGCTTCCATCGGCACAATGTCTATTCTAGGATCAGACGAAGTAGGTACTGGTGATTACTTCGGACCGATGACAGTAGTTGCTGTATATGTGGATGCAAAGCAAATTCCACTTTTAAAAGAACTTGGTGTAAAAGACTCCAAAAACTTAAATGATGCTCAAATTGCTGAGATTGCAAAACAACTCCTTCACGTTGTTCCTTACAGCTCCCTCGTTCTTCATAATGAAAAATATAACGAGCTATTTGATAAAGGAAACAACCAAGGTAAACTAAAAGCTTTACTGCATAACAAAGCCATCACAAACTTATTGGCAAAAATCGCACCTACAAAACCAGAAGGCATCTTAATCGACCAATTTACACAGCCTGATACATACTATAAATATTTAGCGAAACAAAAACAGGTACAGCGTGAAAATGTTTACTTCGCTACAAAAGGTGAAAGTGTCCATTTAGCAGTAGCCGCCGCTTCCATTTTAGCTCGTTACTCATTCGTAAAACAATTTGACGAACTAAGCAAAAAAGCTGGTATGCAACTTCCGAAAGGTGCTGGTAAACAAGTTGATATTGCCGCTGCTAAATTAATTCAAAAAGTCGGTAAAGAAAGACTACCTGAATTTGTGAAAGTGCATTTTGCTAATACAGAGAAGGCGTTTCGGTTACTGAAAAAATAACTACTTTTTAGTATCGACAGGATATGGATGAACTAAACAAGGCGAAAAGAATTGAATTCTTTTCGCCTTTTATGAATAAAAAATGGATAAATAGGATCTCACACGTTCCTATTTTCGCCGCACTTATTCTGTATATATATATATATTTAAATTTAGACTGATATATATTCATTTACTATTCACCTAAAAAAGAGAGTCTCCATGACTCCCTTTTTATGTTTAACTTCGTTTCTGCTTCTTATTTGATGAAGGTACTTTATAAGAACCCGTTTCATGCGTAGTCGTTCCTTGTCCTTCCACTTCCGGAGAACCTAAGCTTGATCTAGAATGGTCTGTTTTCACTTTCTTACTCATTACAATCACCCCCAAGATTACTTTTCACTTAAGAGTAAAAAACTATTCAGCATAACCATCTGAACATATACTGGCTACTCTTTTATCCTCCTGTCTGTTTTTCACTAATGTCCCATAGACGTTTTGCGGCATCCTTATCCAAGGCAGCTTCAGACATTTTTCCTATTTGCTTATCGGCATAGTAATAACCACTATGATCAGTAAATTCAGTTGATTCTGCTAGCCATATTAGAGTTTCAGCACCTTTCTCGGGTGTACGAGAGAAAGGTTTCATTGCTGCCATAGTTAAGCGAGCAACTAGACCATTGTCCTGGTTGAAATTCGTAGCCACTAGCCCTGGATCGAAGCTGTATGCACTAACACCCGTCCCCTCCAACCTCTTTGCCAATTCAGCGGTAAATAAAATATTTGCTAGTTTTGATTGAGCATAACGCATTGTAGGACCACCCATAAATTTCTTAACACCACGATAAAGTTGTTCTGCATCTAAATCACCGAAATCAATTCCCTTTTTAGCCATTTTGTGACCGTGAGATGCGGTGGTGATAACACGAGCAGGAGCACTTTCTTTTAAACGCTCCAACAGCAAATTAGTGATTAGGAATGGACCTAAATGGTTAACCGCCCAAGTCATCTCCAAATCGTCCTCTGTAAGCTGCCTTGTTTGAAATAAAGCACCAGCATTATTCACTAATATATCTATTCTCGGACACCTTTCCAAAATATCAGTAGCTACCCGGCGTATAGATTGTTGGGAAGCCATATCAGCTAAAAATAGATCTATCATCACATCCCCATTCGTTACATCCTTAATTTGAGCAATAGCAGCATTCGCTTTTTCCTCGTTACGTGCAATGATTCCTAGTTTGGCACCGCGCTCTGCAAATGTCTTAGCTGCCGCTAATCCAATACCACTTGTTGCACCAGTAATCACCACATACTTGTCATGCAGTGCCCACTTTGTATGACTTTGAATCTCCCCCATTGTACAAAAACCCCTTCCCTTGCCCATAAATATTTCATTCGTTTTACTATATGTGAGATATGAACGAACCTATGAACAACATTTTTCCAAACAAAAAAAGCGAGAGCAGTTGCTCTCGCTTTTTTCATCTTAAAACTCAGAAGAACCTGGAGTTCTTGGGAATGGAATTACGTCACGGATGTTAGCCATGCCAGTGATGTACATTAGGAAGCGCTCGAAACCTAGACCGAATCCAGCGTGTTTTGTACCGCCGTATTTTCTAAGTTCTAAGTACCACCAGTAGTCCTCTTCGTTCATACCTAATTCTTTAATTCTGTCTACTAAAACGTCCATTCTTTCTTCACGTTGACTTCCGCCGATTAATTCGCCGATGCCAGGAACTAGAAGATCAGTAGCTGCTACTGTTTTACCATCTTCGTTCATACGCATGTAGAATGCTTTAATGTCTTTCGGATAGTCAGTTACGAATACAGGGCGTTTGAAGATTTCTTCTGATAAGTATCTTTCGTGCTCTGTTTGTAAGTCAATACCCCATTCTACTGGGTATTTGAATTCAGCACCTGATTCTTGAAGTACTTTAATTGCTTCTGTATAAGTGATGCGACCGAAGTCAGAGTTGATTACGTTGTTCATGCGCTCTAGAACTGTTTTATCAACGAAGCTGTTGAAGAAGTCCATTTCTTCTGGTGCATGCTCTAGTACGTATTTCATTGCATATTTCAGCATATCTTCTGTAAGATCCATTACATCGCCTAACTCAGCGAATGCAATCTCAGGCTCAACCATCCAGAACTCCGCTGCGTGACGAGTTGTGTTTGAGTTTTCCGCACGGAATGTAGGTCCGAATGTGTACACATCACGGAATGCTAATGCATAAGCTTCAGCGTTCAGCTGTCCACTTACTGTTAAGTTTGTTTCTTTAGCGAAGAAGTCTTTTGATTCGTCAACTTGTCCGTCTTCACCTTTTGCTACGTTGTTTAAATCTTGCGTTGTTACGCGGAACATTTCGCCTGCACCTTCTGTATCACTACCAGTAATAATTGGTGTGTGAACATGTACGAATCCACGCTCTTGGAAGAATTGGTGAATTGCAAATGCTGCGATAGAACGCACGCGGAATGTTGCTGAGAATGCATTTGTTCTTGGACGTAAGTGAGCGATTGTACGTAAGTATTCAAACGTATGACGCTTCTTTTGAAGTGGGTAATCAGAATCTGATAAGCCCTCGATATCAATTTTTTCTGCTTTAATTTCAAATGGTTGCTTCGCTCCAGGTGTTGCAATTACTTTACCTTCTACTTTAACTGAAGAGCTTAGTGGAAGCTTTGCAATTTCTTTGAAGTTCTCTAATTCTGTATCGAAAACGATTTGAACACCTTTGAAGAAGCTACCGTCGTTTAATTCGATGAAACCAAATGCTTTTGAATCACGTAAGTTACGAATCCAACCCGATACTTGTACTGTTTGATCTGCGTATTTATCTGTATCTCTATACAGACTTTTTACTAATGTGTTTTCCATAGTAAAATTCTCCTTTACTCATATATTTAAATACAAAAAAACCTTTCATCCATAAAGGGACGAAAGGTTAAACTTCGCGGTACCACCCAATTTGTCATAAAGACCAACTTTAACTCGTATGTAATACATACTTCCCGGTTTGTAACAGGCCGGATTCCCGTCTAAGTCTACTCTTGAATACAAGCTTCAATTTCGGTTAGCAACTCCAAGGTGTTCTTCACATATACCGCCTCATCAGGCTCTCACCGTCCCTGACTCGCTTTGGATTATAGTATATACTACTTTTCCTTATCATCGTCTTTCGTTTTGTTAAACTAAAATTAATGTACTACATTCGAGAGAAAGATGCAAGATGCCAGAAAATATATCAGCGATTTTTATAATATATCGACTTACCGACATTTTCCGACAATCGTGCCATAAAAAAATTGCCGGAATTAATCCGGCAATTTTTTTTACTTACGTAACTCCGCACCAAATTTCTCTTCTACCGCTGTTAATACACGGTTATGCGCTTCTGTTACTTCTTCGTCTGTTAATGTACGTTCTGCATCGAAGTAGTTCATAGAGAATGCAAGTGATTTCTTGCCTTCTTCCATTTTTTCACCTTCGTATAAGTCGAATAGTGCTACGTCTTTCAGAAGTTCTCCGCCAGCTTCAGCAATGACTTGCTTCATTTCACCAGCTTTTGTTTCTGTTGTTACTACAACAGCCATATCACGTGTCATAGATGGGAAACGTGGAATTGCTAAGTAGTAAGTTTCCTCAGCGTCTGCACCGAATACTTTTGCAAGAGATAATTCGAATACGAATGTATTTTTCACATCTAATTGTTTTTCTGTTTCCGGGTGCAATTGACCGATGAATCCGATTGCTTCACCATCTAATACGATGTCAGCTGTACGGCCTGGGTGCATACCTTCACGTTTTGCTGGTGCATAAGTGATTTGATTTGCCACGCCAAGTACGTCGAATAATCCTTCTAATACACCTTTAACAACGAAGAAGTCTACAACTTTCTTCTCACCTTGCCATGCATGGTGAAGAGCAAGACCTGTCATAACACCTGCAAGATGTTGTTCTTCTTTCGGAAGTTCTCCTGCTTCTGTTGGTAAGAAGATAGAACCTACTTCATATAATGCAACGCTGTCGTTTTTACGTGCAACATTGTATGAAACTGCTTCTAACAATTGTGGCACTAAGCTTAAACGAAGTTGGCTACGCTCTTCGCTCATTGGAAGCGCAAGATTTACAGGAGCTTTTTCGTTCGGCTCAACCATATATTGTTTCGCTTTGTCAGCGCTTGTTAATGAATATGTGATTGCTTCATATAAACCAGCACCTTCTAGGAAGCGGCGTACTTTACGACGTTTCGTTTGTGCTGATGTTAATTTACCACGTGTCATTGTTCCAGATGGTAATGTAACTGGAATGTGATCATAACCATACAGACGACCTACTTCTTCTACTAAGTCTTCTGAAATTGTAATGTCAGGGCGACGTGCTGGTACATTTACATGGAATGTTCCTTCTACTTCTGTGAATGGGAATTTCAGGTTTGTGAACATTGTACCCATTTCACTCGCAGAAATATCTGTACCTAATACACGGTTTACTTTTTCAGCTGTAACAGATACTGTACGTTCTTGTACTTGTAAGTTATCAGCTTCTACTACACCTTCAAGTGCTTCTCCACCAGCGTATTTTGCCATTAAAGCAGCTGCATGTTGAATTGCTTCAAATGTACGTGTTGGGTCGATTCCCTTTTCAAAACGTGCACTTGATTCGCTACGAAGACCTAAGTCTTTTGATGTACGGCGCACTGTTTGACCTGCAAAGTATGCAGACTCAATTAGAACGTTTACTGTCTCGCTATCAACTTCAGAATCCGCTCCGCCCATTACACCAGCAACAGCTAACGCTTTTGTGCCATTTGTAATTACAAGATGGTGGCTTTGTAACGTACGTTCTTGAGCATCTAATGTTTGAATCTTTTCGCCTTCTTTTGCAAGACGAACAACGATTTCTTTTGAACCTAATTTATCGTAATCGAATGCATGTAACGGTTGACCGTATTCCATTAAAATGTAGTTTGTAATATCAACTACATTACTAATTGGACGAATGCCAGCTGCCATAAGACGAGTTTGCATCCACATTGGTGATGGACCAATCTTTACGTTTTTAACCATTTTTGCAATATATAATGGGTTTTCTTCTTTCGCTTCTACACTTACAGAAATGTAATCAGAAGTTTTTTCTGCTGTTTCTTGTAAGTCGATAGCTGGAAGTTTTACTTCACGGCCGTAAATAGCAGCTACTTCATATGCAACACCTAACATGTTTAAGCAATCTGCACGGTTTGGTGTTAAACCAAGCTCAAGTACTTCATCATTTAAATTTAAAATTTCAAGTGCATCTGCACCAACTTCAGCATCACTTGGGAAGATGAAGATACCGTCTGCATATTCTTTCGCAACGAATTTCCCATCAATACCAAGCTCTTGAAGAGCACAAACCATACCGTGAGAAGCTTCCCCGCGTAGTTTTGCTTTTTTAATTTTGAAGTTACCAGGAAGTACAGCGCCAACTTTTGCAACTGGTACTTTTAAACCTTTTGCAATGTTAGCAGCTCCACAAATAATTTGAACCGGCTCTTCTTCACCGATATCGATTAAGCATTTGCTTAATTTATCAGCTTCTGGGTGTTTTTCACATTCTAATACGTGACCAACTACAACACCTTTTACACCTTTATTTAATACTTCAACACCTTCTACTTCAATACCACTTTTCGTGATTTTGTCTGCTAGTTCTTGTGCTGTTACATCTTTAATATCTACATACTCTTGTAACCAACGATATGATACGAACATATTTATCCTCTCCTTCCCTTACGCTCGTTTGAATTGTTGTAAGAAACGTACATCATTTGTATAGAAATGACGAATGTCATCTACGCCGTATTTCAACATTGCGATACGCTCTGCGCCCATACCGAATGCGAAACCTTGATATTCTTTTGAATCATAACCAGCCATTTCAAGTACGTTCGGGTGAACCATACCTGCTCCTAAAATTTCGATCCAGCCAGTCCCTTTACAAGTGCCACAACCTTTACCGTGACACATCATACAAGAAATATCCATCTCTACAGACGGCTCTGTGAATGGGAAGAAACTTGGACGAAGACGGATTTCACGATCTTCACCGAACATCTTTTTCACGAATACTTGCAGTGTACCTTTTAAGTCACTCATGCGAATGTTTTTATCAATTACAAGACCTTCAATTTGCATGAATTGGTGTGAATGCGTCGCATCATCGTCATCGCGGCGATACACTTTACCAGGACAAATAATTTTAATCGGTCCTTTTTCTTTATTCTTTTCCATCGTACGTGCTTGCACAGAAGATGTATGTGTACGTAGTAACGTTTCTTCTGTAATGTAGAATGTATCTTGCATATCACGCGCTGGGTGATCTTTCGGTAAGTTTAATGCTTCGAAGTTGTAGTAGTCTTTTTCTACTTCCGTCCCTTCAGCTACTTCATAACCCATACCGATGAATACATCTTCAATTTGTTCAACAACTGCTGTTAACGGATGGTGACAACCTGTTTCAACAGGACGACCTGGCAGTGTAACATCAATTGTTTCAGTAGCTAATTTCGCCTCAATTACTGCTTTTTCTAAGTTGCCAATTTTGTCTTCTAGACGCGTTTGAATCGCTTCACGTACTTCATTTACTAATGCTCCCATACGTGGACGCTCTTCTGCTGATAATTTTCCCATGCCGCGTAATACTTCTGTAATTGGACCTTTTTTCCCTAAATACGCTACGCGTACGTCGTTTAAGCCCTTTAGCTCTTTCGCTTCTTCAATAAGCTCTAACGCTTTTTGCTTTAGCTCTTTTAAACGTGCTTCCATTTGGAACCCTCCTAATTTTAAAAATAAAAAAACCCCGCTCCCAAAAAGGGACGAGGTAAATTCGCGGTACCACCCTAAATTGACAGAACAAGTCTGCCCACTCATTAGTTATAACGATCAATTCTGACCGGAACGCCTTTACATATAAATGGTCCTGGCGCCAACTCCAGAGGTGAATTCACTTCCATCTACCATAAGAATGCTTTCAGTCTACGGCACTCTCTCCCTATATGGCGATTTTGTAAGCTACTCTTCTCTATCAACGTTTTTCATTAATATACTTTTATTATATGTTCAAAAAAGTTCGATACTCATTTCACCACTTTTTTATGAACATGTACTTCAACTTATTATAAGAAGTTTTTTATCGATTCGCAACTGGGCTTTGTAAATAATACGTTAAAATCCCTGCTGCAACCGCAACATTTAATGATTCTGCCCCGCCGTAAATCGGAATATACAAGTTTTGATCACTTTTCGCCAGAATTTCTTGGCGTACGCCGCTTCCTTCATTCCCTACAATTAATGCAAAACTTCCAGCCGGGGTTACTTCACCAAATGGAACTCCATTTTCAAGAGCTGTTCCATATACAGGGACGTTATTTTCTTTTAACTTGTCTACCCATTCTTCTAAGTTCCCTTTTACAACCGGTAAGTGGAAAATAGAACCTTGTGTAGATCGTAGTACTTTACTATTATAAACATCAACGCACCCTTCTCCAAGCACAACGGCATGAATACCAGCTGCATCCGCTGTACGAATAATCGTTCCCAAATTACCTGGGTCTTGAAGGCCGTCTAATAAAAGAAATTTCCCATCAGTAAGAGCTACTTCTTTCTCATGTTTCTCACAAACAGCAAATACACCTTGCGTTGTTTCTGTTTCGCGGAGTACTTTTACAATTGCTTCAGGCACAATATACATTTCAACATCATTAACTGTCCAATCTTTCGGAAGATCTGTCTGATCTGAAACGATAAGTTCTGTTACAACTCCTGCCTTTAACGCTTCCTCTACTAAATGGAATCCTTCTACAAAAAATAAAGCTTTGTTATCGCGCTCTTTTTTCGTCTGCAGCTTTTTCCACTGCTTCACACGCGGGTTTTGTACTGAATCAATGTTTTTCATAATATGTATTTCCCTCTCTTCTTGTCTTATCATTATAGCCTATTTTTCATACATATTTACATAAAAAAGAACAAAAACTAACGTCAGTTTCAATTCTGAAGAAGAGGTGAAGATAATGAGTTTTAATTTACGCGGCGCGGTATTAGCGAATGTATCTGGAAATTCACAAGACCAATTACAAGAAACGATTGTCGATGCAATTCAAAGCGGTGAAGAAAAAATGCTTCCAGGTCTTGGCGTTTTATTCGAAGTCATTTGGAAAAATGCTGATGAAAATGAAAAACACGAAATGTTAGGAACACTGGAGCAAGGATTAAAAAAATAAGCAATAAAAGGTCACCTTAGAAAAAAAACTAAGGTGACCTTTTATGTCTATAAAATTTTTCTTCTCCTAAACATTTCTACTTTACTAACGCTGATTGATGGAGTACAATGTTCAAAATACATTTAAACCGATCGATTTTCTTCATATACATCATTGGATAAAAGGAGTGAATGTTTTATGCACCGTATTACGCTTGAACAAATTTTTAAACATCACATTACGCAAAAATATGTAAACCGTTCTGGAATGGTCCACGCGATTGCTGTCGCTTATCATGCGTTTCACTTAGCCAAAAAGCATCACGCCTCAGTCGATGCTGCGACAAAGGCTGGCTTCCTTCATGATATCGGACATCATACGTGGTACACGGGCGGCGAATGGGACTATGACTTGTATAAAAAGAATGATATACATGCGATTAAAGGGGCAGAAAGATCTCATAAATTGCTTATTAGATTAGGAGAACATCCTAAACTAGCAAAAGAAATTTCTATTGCGATTCTTCTTCATACAGATTCTTTCTTAGTACAGCAAGAAATTGAAAGAACATCTCTTCAAAACATTATTAAATGGGCAGACGAAGCAGATGAAGAACCGGGCGGAGCGCATCATTATAGAACGATTTCTTATGAAAAAGCATTGAAAGCAATTCAGCAATTAGACCAATTGGTAGAGCGTGAATTACAAATAGAGCAAAAGAAATTGAATGACAAGGCAGAACATAGTTATCAATGAGAAAGAGGCATCACTATAGGGTGATACCTCTTTTATTATTTTGCGAAAAATACACCTTTGTATGTAATATTTAAATGTTACACTCAAAAGCAAAATACTTTATAATTAAATATACAAATATAAAGAGGTGGTTTTACAAATGCAACCCGCTACACAACTTTCTAATGAACAGAAATACTCTATGTCATGGGGACAATTTATTAGCTCCGTTTTATTCGCTTTTTTCGGAACCGGACTTATTACTGTGTTCCTCGCAATGCCCTTAACAATTTATACAGCCGGCCTTACAGATAAAAAACAAATTGCCCTGTATGAATCTATTGCAAATACTGCAAGTATCATATTACAACTAGCCGTGTTGTTATTCTTCATTTTCAAATTCGAACCCGCAAAAAAATTACTACTAAAATCTTTTAACTTTAAAGTACTTAAAGAATGGCGTACATACGTATACTTACTTCTTTTCTTCGCTATAAACATTATACTCAATTACATCTTGTTAAATTATGTGTTCCAAGACGCAACGAAGCAGCAATCTTCCGCACTAAACTTAGACGTTTTTAAGCAGTATCAAATATTATTACTTCTCGGCTTCGCTATACTCACACCAATTTTTGAAGAGCTTATTTTCCGTGGTTTTATACTTCGCTTCTTCTCAGAACGCTTTCCATTTTGGATTGCAGCCATCATAACAAGCTTCTTCTTCGGTATCGCTCATACATACTCACTTGGAGTAATGGTAATTACTTTCTTCATGGGATTATTAATGGCTATTTTATGTAAAAAAACAAAATCCATTATTCCAGCTATGTTATTTCATATTATGAATAATATGTTAGCATTCTTGAGTTAGAAAGAGGTGTCATCGCGATACCTCTTTTATTAATTCGTATCATCACTTCTCATTTCTATCAATTTATACATATTTATTAATAACATCCAAAATAAACCTCATGTAGTAAAATATAACTCATCACCATAGAAGGAGATTATTTATGTCGAGCTTACTTTAGATTTTTTATATGCCACTTCTTGTTTTATGCGGATTTTTCGGTGGTATTTTTTTAATTATTACTAGCATTAAACATCTTAAATTATTTGTGGGTTTAATGGGGCTACTTAGCCTATCTTTTGTCACACTACCTTTTGTTTTTTGGGGCATGGGGGTGAATAGCGATACGATCCTCCCTATTTCAACTACTTTATATTGGATACTGTTTTCTTTAACTGGATTATTGGCAGGATTAAATGGATTACAGGCAAAGATTAAAAGTATACGTAATATGGGATTCATTATTTTTATCGCTGGCATATTAGGGGTTATTTTCTGGGTACTTATGTCTGTAGGGGATTCATTCTATATATAATATTTTATCGGAGGTAATACAGAAGTGTTTGGAATATTAACTTGGATGGTTTTGGCTCTTACTTTGATGTTATGCCAATTCATCGTTGGCATTTTTTTAATTATTGCTGGCATTAAATATCGTAAATCACTTACTATTATAGCTGGTTTGATTAGCATATCGATTATCGTTGTTCCTATCATTTGTATAGGTTTTGGAATAGATTTAGAGGGGATGGTTCCAATTTCAGGAACTTTATATTGGTGTTTCTTCTCTTTAGCTGGACTATTAGCTATTATAAGTGGAAGACAAATATCCAGCATTCGTGCTATGGGAACAATTTTGTTTATAACAGGGCTGTGCTCCGTAGCTGGTTATCATTTTTTATATCTCACTCTTTAAAAAGACAAAAAAGCAGGGAAATTAATTCCCTGCTTTTCTATTTGGTTTATTGCCTGATGGTAAGAAGAACGATAACACCCAAGCAATACCTGCTAATATTGTTGCAATTAAGAAGGCATCGTTAATACCGTTAATTGCAGATAGCTTTGAAATTTGTCCGAATAATAGTTGTGTACTCATCGCATCTCCTGCTTGAGCTGATCCGGCTAATGCCGCTAAGCTTTGGCCCATACCGTGTACTTTATCAACTAAAATCGGGTTTGACGTTGTTAACATATTGCCGTAATCCGCTACGTGAGCAGTAGTTTGTTGCGTCATAAGCGTGATTAATATCGCTGTTCCAATTGAACCAGCTACTTGTCTTGACGTATTTTGCGTTGCTGTACCGTGAGAAATTAATTTCATCGGCAGTGCATTCATACCAGCTGTCATAATTGGCATCATAATGAATGACATACCAATTGAGCGTATAATATAATCCGTCATAATAACGCTATACGGTGTATCCATCGATAACGTTGTAAATTTATATGTCGCAAATGTTGTAATGGCTAATCCGACAATTGCTAACGGACGAATACCATACTTATCAAATAGTTTACCTGCAACTGGTCCCATGATCCCCATAATTAATGATCCTGGAAGTAATAATAAACCAGATTCCATCGGTGTAAAACCGCGAATGTTTTGCAAGTATACTGGAAGTAATAACATACCTCCGAATAAGGCCATCGTTACAATCGCGTTAATTACTAATGTGAAAGTGAACGTCGGATATTTAAACACTTGTAAATCAAGCATTTTATTGTCTGTTGTTAACTCTCTCCAAATAAATACAGCTAAACCAATGACACCGATGATAAGTGTTATAACAACTTCTGCACTAGTCCAGCCATTATTTCCAGCTTCACTAAATCCGTACAGTAAGCTACCTAGTCCAATACTTGAACTAATAACACCGAATACATCTAACTTTGTTTTAGACACTGGCTGAGCTAGTGTAAAGAATTTAAAAGATAAGAACGTAATAATTAAACCGATAACAAACATCCCATAGAACATTAAGTTCCAGCTATAGTTTTCAATTACCCAACCTGTTACAGTTGGTCCGATAGCTGGTGCTAAAATCATCGCTACCCCAAGTAACCCCATAGCTGCTCCGCGTTTATTAGGCGGGAATAATGTCATGAAGATATTCATACCAACTGGCATTAAAATACCCGCACCAACCGCTTGAATAACGCGGCCCGTCATCATCATTGTAAAGTTTCCTGATGTAGCACAAATGATAGATCCTACAGTGAAGAATAACATTGCTGCTATGAATAATTTACGATACGTAAATCGTGAAACTAAAAATGCACTGATTGGTACTAAAATTCCGTTTACAAGCATGAAGCCTGTAATTAACCATTGTGCTGTTGAAGTTGATACGTTAAATTCGTTCATTAATGGAGGCAATGCAACATTAATGATCGTTTGGTTTAAAATAGAAACGAACATACCGAGAATTAGTACAGCTACAACTGCCTTTACATTCACATTCTCTACCGGCAATTGTCTCTTCAGCATTTCTTTTTCCTGTTTTACTTGCTCTTGCTTCCCTGTTTCTAATTCCACTACGTTAGAAGCTTCTGTTTCTTGTTTTTGTTCAAGTTCTTTCTCTACTGTTTCTGCTTGACTTACTTCTATCTTACTTACGGCTGGGACTTGTTCTTCTCCCACATTCGTTTTTTTCTTTCGTAAAAGACGATTTATAAGGAAGAAGACGATTATACAAAATAGTGCATATCCTACAATTGCAATTGAGGACATCTCATCTCCCCCTTACTTATGAATACGAACTGACACATTCATTCCAGGAACAATATTTACTGATTTACTATGATCTAAAGAAATTTTAACTGGTACAACTTGCTTTACTTTCGTATAGTTCGCTGTTGAGTTACTTGATGGTAACATCGAGAATGTATTCGCCGTTGTTAATCCAACTTGTTCTACTTTTCCTGTTAACGTTGTATCTGGGTATGCATCTACATACACATCTACTGTTTGGCCTTTTTGAACATCATCAATATTTGTTTCTTCAATATTTGCTGTTACCCATAAATTGTTCATATCAAATGCATAAGCAATTGGGCTACCTGCCCCAACGAACGCATTAGTTGTTGCGTTTGATTGTACAACTGTTGCATTTTGTGGAATTGTTACATCTACTGTTTGCTCACCATTTGCTCCTGCTACAGTAACCGCACCTAATTTATCGTTCTCATTGTAGTTTTTTCCTACTTCAGCTTTCCAGTCTGTTAATTTACCTGCTGCTGGTGATGCAATTGGGATTACTTTCCCGTCAATCTTTGCATTTTCTGTTTTTAAATAGTTTTCTGTTTGATTGTAATAGTAATAACCGCCAATACCGCCGCCAACTAATACAATTAATGTGATAATGTTGATAATTACCATTCTTCGAAACTGATTCATTGCATTCCTCTCCTTATATCGCATATAATTTTTTTCTAAACTATTTATATCCTTAGTGTTTATATTGTTTAATTGTTAATTATATTAACCTTTAAACAAAAAAAGCACACCTTTTACGACGCAAACTATGTTTTGTCTGCATCCTAGCGGTGCTGATTTCTAAAGGACTATCGTTTATAATTATAAATAATTATCCCGAATCTACAACCAACAATTTAAACCTATATGTTGTTTAAACAACATTACACTATACATGTGTTGTTTAAGGTTAAAAAATTAAACGAGGTGAAGTAAAAATGTCTATTAAAAATACAAATGATCCACGTGTAAAACGAACGAGACAACTCATACAGGATGCTTTTGTCGCTTTAGTAGGCGAAAAGGGCTTCGAAAATGTAACTGTGCAACATATCGCGGAACGCGCTCCTGTAAATCGTGCTACATTTTATAGCCATTACCATGATAAATATGATTTATTAGAAAAAAGCATAGAAGAAATGTTAGAAAAACTAGCTGCAGTAATTAAACCACAAAATCGAAATAAAGAAGATTTTCAGCTCACTTTTGATTCACCGCATCCAACTTTTTTAGCTTTGTTTGAGCATATCGCAGACAATACTAATTTCTATAACGTTATGCTCGGCGATAAGGCAGCTGGAAACTATTCTTATAAAATGATGAAAACAATTCAAACACATTTAACATTAAGCCTATCTATTTCCCAGCCAGATGATGAAGACCTTATGGTCCCTCGTGATATTCTTATTAGTTATGTTACAGGCGCTCATATCGGAATGATTATGTCATGGTTAAAAAGAGGCATGATTTATACCCCACATTTCATGGCAATGCAATTAACTCGCTTAATTATTTTAGGAGCTCATACTGCAGCAGGATTAGAAAGACCGTTTTAAAAATGAAAAAAGCGAAGGAGGTTATCCTTCGCTTTTTTCTATTAATTAAATGTAATGTTATGTACAGCCTCTTTATCAAGACGTTTAATAACTTCTACAATTAACTTCACTGCGTTTTCATAATCATCACGATGTAACATCGCTGCATGAGAATGAATGTAGCGTGTCGCAATCGTAATTGCCATAGACGGAATACCGTTTACAGAAATGTGAATTGCTCCTGCATCCGTTCCCCCGCCCGCTACAGAATCATATTGGTATGGAATTTGTAATTCATCAGCAACATCAACTACGAAATCACGTAAACCTGTATGACCAATAACAGAAGCATCATATAAAATGATCTGCGGTCCATCGCCCATTTTACTTTGCGCTTCTTTTGCCGTTACACCTGGTGTATCCCCAGCAATACCTACATCTACTGCGAATGCGATATCGGGCTTAATATAGTTTGCAGATGTTTTCGCACCACGAAGACCAACTTCTTCTTGTACAGTACCAACGCCGTATACAACGTTTGGATGCTTTTCATCTTTTAATTGTTTTAATACGTCAATTGCAATTGCACAACCAATTCGGTTATCCCATGCTTTTGCAAGTAACATCTTTTCATTCTTCATCACTTGGAATTCGAAGTACGGTACAACTTGATCTCCTGGTCGTATGCCCCACTCCATCGCTTCTTCTTGGCTAGAAGCACCAATATCGATGAACATGTCTTTAATTTCAACTGGCTTTTTACGAGCTTCTGGAGGTAAAATGTGCGGTGGTTTTGAACCAATTACACCTGTTACATCTCCTTTACGCGTTACAATCGTTACGCGCTGTGCAAGCATAACTTGCGACCACCAGCCACCCACCGTTTGGAAACGAAGGAAGCCTTTGTCATCAATTTGCGTAATCATAAAGCCGACTTCATCTAAATGACCTGCAACCATAATTTTCGGGCCGTTTTCTTCCCCAACTTTTTTCGCAACTAAACTTCCTAAATTGTCAGTAGAAAGTTCATCTGCAAACGGCTCAATATATTTCTTCATTACTTCACGTGGTTCGCGCTCGTTACCCGCAATACCGCGTGCGTCTGTTAATTCTTTTAGCATTGTCAATGTATCGTCTAATTTTATCATTGCCAACACCCTCCTTTTTCTTCAGTCACTTTATTATACAAAAGGAAATTGAAATATTCAAAAATTAAATTAGTATCCTTGTGTTTGACGCTGATGATTTACTTCATTTTTATCTAAATATGCTTTTTCAATTTCATCTTGTTCAAATTCAAGCGCTTGTCCAAGGCGAAGATAGCTTGTAAATAGTTCAATATAGTTCGTAATAGAAGGTTGATCTGTAAAACGAATTACTTTCGCATATGTGTCTAAGAAAATTTCCACTTGTGTTTTATTCGTTTGCGCACATTTATAGAATAAGAAGTTTTTATCAATTCCTAAATCGATTCCGATTGATAAAATAAAGTGTAAACCATCTACGTATTCTTCTAATATTACTTCACGTTCTGAAGCTGGTTTATTGCTCCAATATTTAAAACAACGTGTTTCATTTGCAAGTTCTCCAATTTCTACAAGAAGAGCTAACATTTTTTCTTTTAACAATTTTTTCGGTTGTAAGTCATGTTCTTTCACAATACGGTCATCTAATTCTTTTTGTAATTTAAATAGTTGTAGTAAGTCCATTCTATTGTCCTCCTCCAACATCGCATTTTCCGCAACAATGTTGTTTCATCTCAAAGTTCATTATTATTTTTCGTTTCTTATTAACAAGTCAGCTACCTACATCTTTATAAAGATAGCTTGTCCTTAATTTGCAAATACGTTTCAATCATCACTCATATATTGTTCACTTGATGAAAGTTCCATATCATCTTTCCATTATAGCAGTGTCGTTTCTGCTAGGAAAGATGCACTTCTCACGAATGAGTTCAAATAAAAAAAGTCAGGAGGATTCTCCTGACTTTATATATATATTCTTTTATATCGCTATAGCTTTTATATTGATTTTGTCATATCGATAACGACACATCCGTTAATCTTTCCTACTTTCATGTAAAAGTCTCCTCGTTATCGTTACAAAAATTCTTACAAGCACATCTTAATATACTTGAGCAAGAAATAACGATAATAAGTGGAGGATTTTACAATAAATGCAAACAAAAAAACCTTAGAAGAAAATCTTCTAAGGTTTTAAACAATTAGTTAATGTTGTTTTTTGCAACTGTTGCTAATTCAGCGAAAGCTTTTTCGTCATGAACAGCTAAGTCAGCAAGCATCTTGCGGTTAACTTCGATGCCAGCATTTTTTAAACCGTGCATTAAGCGGCTGTAAGAAAGACCATTCATACGAGCTGCTGCGTTGATACGTGTAATCCATAATTTACGGAAGTCACGTTTCTTTTGACGACGGTCACGGAATGCATACATTAGAGATTTCATAACCTGTTGGTTAGCAACCTTAAATAATGTACTCTTAGAACCGTAGTAACCTTTTGCTAATTTTATAACTTTTTTACGACGTTGACGAGTAACTGTACCACCTTTTACTCTTGGCATAATATTACCTCCTAGTTTGTTCTATATATCAGCCGAACTTATTTTAAGTTGTCAAGCATTTGACGAATGCGTTTGAAGTCACCAGCGCTAACTACACCAGCTTTACGTAGTTTACGTTTAGCTTTTGTAGATTTGTTAGCGAATAAATGGCTTGTGTAAGCGTGAGAACGCTTCAGTTTACCAGATCCAGTCTTTTTGAAACGCTTTGCAGCGCCGCGATGAGTTTTTTGTTTAGGCATAGGTATTTCCTCCTCTATCTATTACTTATCGTTTTTCGGTGCTAAAACTAAGAACATACTACGTCCTTCCATTTTAGGCTTAGATTCAATTGTACTAACTTCAGCACAAGCTTCTGAGAAGCGATCTAAAACACGTTGACCGATTTCTTTATGAGTAATGGCACGTCCTTTAAAGCGAATTGACGCTTTAACCTTGTCGCCTTTCTCTAAAAACTTGACAGCATTACGAAGTTTTGTGTTAAAGTCATGTTCATCAATTGTTGGACTTAAACGAACTTCTTTCATGCTAATTACTTTTTGATTTTTGCGCTGTTCTTTTTCTTTCTTCTGTTGCTCAAAGCGGAATTTACCGTAGTCCATAATGCGGCATACTGGTGGTTTCGCATTTGGAGCAACCAATACTAAATCAAGATTAAGACCTGCAGCTAAGTCTAAAGCGTCATTACGAGACTTGATTCCAAGTTGATCGCCGTTTGCGCCAACTAAGCGTACTTCACGTGCACGAATTTGCTCGTTAATCATCATATCCTTGCTAATAGTAAGCCACCTCCAAGGTTTTCTTAGAATACGTTTTGCAATTGTAAAACCCGAACAAAAAAAGTGCGGGCACACGGCACCCACACTTGTAATATCTTTAGTAAGAAATACATTTACCTGCTAACTGCGAATGCGTCCATCAGGTGAGAAGCGGGTGCTTCTACTTGTCAAAACCATATTCTATTATCCTTGATGAGTTTATCATAGGACATGACGTCTGTCAAGAAGACGCGATGTGTTTTACTAACAACAAGAAATATTGTAACAAACAACCAGCATACTTGCAATACTTTTTTATGATAAGTATTGTTTGGTTATTTTTTCTAGATTTTCTTTTTTATAATACATAAAAAAGCCGCGGTATACCGCGGCTCTTTCTTATCGTTTTCCTTCTACCTTAATCATGTCAACAAACGCATCTAATGCGATTGTTTCTGATTTTTGTTCACCATATTTACGTACGTTAACGCCATTTTCAGTAACTTCATTGTCACCTACTACAAGCATGTACGGAATCTTTTGCATTTGTGCTTCACGGATTTTGTAACCAATTTTCTCTTCACGAGTGTCTAATTCAACACGGATACCAGCACGTCGTAATTCATCTTGTACTTTCTTCGCATAGTCTAAATGTACTTGCGGAGAAACTGGAATTACTTGCGCCTGAACTGGAGCTAACCAAGTTGGGAATGCGCCTTTGTATTCTTCAATTAAGAAGGCTACGAAACGTTCCATAGTTGATACAACACCACGGTGAATTACAACTGGACGATGTTGTTTACCGTCTTCACCAACGTAAGTTAATTCAAAGCGTTCTGGAAGTAAGAAGTCTAATTGTACAGTTGAAAGTGTTTCGTCTTTTCCAAGAGCAGTACGAACTTGAACGTCAAGTTTCGGACCATAGAATGCCGCTTCACCTTCAGCTTCATAGTAATCAAGACCCATTTCATCCATAGCTTCTTTTAACATACCTTGTGCTTTTTCCCACATCTCATCATCAGCATAATACTTTTTAGTATCTGCTGGGTCACGATAAGATAGACGGAATGAATAGTTTTCTAAACCGAAATCTTTGTACACTTCTAATGTTAAGTTTACAACACGTTTTAATTCTTCTTTAATTTGATCTGGACGAACGAAAATGTGCGCATCATTTAAAGTCATTCCGCGTACACGTTGTAATCCA
This sequence comes from Bacillus sp. FSL E2-0195, assembly GCF_038003645.1. Taxonomy (NCBI): domain Bacteria; kingdom Bacillati; phylum Bacillota; class Bacilli; order Caryophanales; family Bacillaceae; genus Bacillus; species Bacillus sp. FSL E2-0195. The sequence goes on from NZ_JBBOPN010000001.1 coordinate 4,426,547, forward strand.
GATAATGCTCCAGACATTTCATAGCGGTGCATTGTTCCAAGTTCCGCAATACGGATTGGTAATTCACGGTAGCTGTGAATATCGTTTTTATAAACCATCATATGGTGAGGGCAGTTCATTGGACGAAGAACTAACTCTTCATTATCCATTTCCATTGATGGGAACATGCCATCACGGTAATGGTTCCAGTGACCAGAAGTTTCATAAAGCTCTCTACTTCCTAATACTGGAGTGTATACGTGATCATAGCCTAAGCTTGCTTCTTTATCAACGATGTAACGCTCGATAATACGGCGAATTGTTGCACCTTTTGGTAACCAAAGTGGTAAACCTTGTCCTACTTTTTGGCTATTAGTAAATAGTTTTAACTCTTTACCTAATTTACGGTGATCGCGCTCTTTCGCTTCTTCAAGCATACGTAAGTGCTCATCTAATTCTGCTTTCTTAACGAATCCAGTACCGTAAATACGTTGTAACATTTTATTATTGCTATCGCCGCGCCAGTAAGCACCAGCAACACTTAATAATTTAAACACTTTAATCTTCCCTGTAGATGGAAGGTGAACACCACGGCAAAGGTCGAAGAATTCGCCTTGCTCATAGATTGAAATAACTGCATCTTCTGGAAGATCGTTAATTAAATCTAATTTTAACTCATCGCCGATTTCTTCAAAGCGACGAAGTGCTTCTGCACGTGGCACTTCATGACGAACGATTTCTAAGTTTTCGTTCACGATTTTTTGCATTTCTTTTTCGATTTTTTTGAAGTCTTCAACTGTAATTGCTTCTTCCATATCAATATCGTAGTAGAAGCCATTTTCGATTACTGGACCAATGCCAAGCTCAAGCTTAACATCTTTATATAAACGTTTTAACGCTTGTGCTAAAAGGTGAGCTGTTGAGTGGCGTAAAATATATAAGCCATCTTCAGAATCTAATGTAATAATAGAAACTGCACCATCTTCTTCGATTGGTGTAACAAGATCGATCATCTCATCGTTTAATTTTCCAGCCACAGCTTTTTTCTTTAAGCCTGGGCTAATAGAAGCTGCGATTTCTTCAGTTGTTACTCCTTTTGGAAACTCCTTCACAGCTCCATCAGGGAAAGTAATTTTAACTACATCTGCCATCACTGGTCACTCCTCTTTTTTTTCAAAATAAAAAACACTCATCCCATAAAAAGGGACGAGTGTTGAATTCGTGGTTCCACCCTTGTTCCAATTAACCTTATTGTTAATTGCTCAAGTTCAACATAACGGTGTTGTCCGTTAGCAATTACTAGAAAAACGTTCACTGCTAAAGTTTAGAGGTGGTAAGTAATTATCCCGTACTAGGAAGCTCACACCCTAAGGCTTCCCTCTCTGAAAATCGTAGAAAACTACCCATGTCCTCATCATGACATTTCAATATATTTCATTTATGTAGGTAATTATATGCTCAAAAACTTAGAAAATCAAGGGCGTTACCTTTATTTTTTAAATTTTTCACATTGCGCTCAAATTCATGTAATCCATGTAGTTGCACTCGTTCCTGAAATACATTTCGCAAAGTAATAATCATATTATGATCTTGTTCTTTCGTATATAAATAAATCTTTTTCGGCGAAATAGAAAGAAGTGGTGCAATTACTTTCGTATCGATATATACATCCTGTTTCTTTAATAATTCTTCATCTATATATTGAACCAATTTCTCCTGTTTTAAACGCCTACCTTTATCATCATAGAAAATAAAACTTTCATCAAAAATAAGATGTACACAGGACAAACGTGATTTCCGGCTACTTACTTGTTGGCGAAGTGTCTCAATGAATATTTGGTATTCCTGCTCCATCTTATACTCATCAATTGCAACTTCAGCAAGCTTAGTTACCATTTCCCTATATGTACGAAGACGAAAACGAACGTATGATGAAAACGAGAATGAGAGCGGATCACAAAGCCAATCATTCAAAGACGACGCAATATAAGATTCAAATTTTTGACGTGTTAAATCACTAGCTACTCCTTTTCTTCTTTCCTTTAAAATCTCATGTGCCATATGCAATATTTGATGACACTCTTCTTGTTCTTCATAAAAAAACTTTTCCTTTAAAATGGTATGAATCCATTCATTTTGTTTCACATTCATAATGAAATATAGTAATACTGGCAATAAAATCTTTTCAATATAATTTGATTCACATAATGGTATATGAATAACAACCTTTTGTTCATTTAAATATACACTTGTTTCCTTATATAAGGATTCTGTTCTTTTCGTTAGTTGTCTGTATACGTACACAGCATCATTTTTTTCTTCGAAGCAAATTTCAATCACTTTTGTCCCCCCTTTTATCCCCGCTCTAAAGGATTGCATCTATACGTTACAAATCCTATAAGAGTCCGATCTATGGAAGTTCACTCTTAGTAGAAACCTATCTCCCATCGTTAGAACATCCACTCGATATGGCTTGCTAATTTTATATATATTAAGGGAGGGAGAAAAAAATGATACAAGCTACTCTGAAAAAATGATTAAAATAAAGTGAAACTTTAATCAGTGGAGGTTTTGTCCATCCTCCACTGATTATTAGCCCGCACCAATCGGGCTTTTACGGGCAGCAGGGCTCCCACCTAACTTCTTTGCTTTACAGCCGAATTTTGAGGTGGGAGTCTTACTGCCCGCCAATAGCCGGATAAAAAAGAGCAAGCTTCTCAGCTCGCTCTTTACTTATTACGACGATTTTTCCCGCCAATTGGGATTGGCTTCGCTAAATATTTAATTCGTTCCATAATACGGGCCGCTTTCATCTCTTCTGCTTCACCGCGCTGTGTATACGTTAAATGATGTTCCAACTGTTTGAAATCAAAGTTAGATGTAAAGAACGTCGGTAAGTTTTCCAACATACGGAATTGCAAGATTGCACCGAGTACATCATCACGTACAAAACTTGACATCGCTTCTGCCCCGATATCATCTAACATTAATACTTGTACACGTTTGACAGCATCAATCTTTCCGCTAATCGAATTATCTTGAATCGAACTTTTGATTTCACGTAAAAATTCAGGGAAGTATACGAGCATCGAACTAATTTTCTTTCGCGCAAGCTCATTTGCAATTGCCCCTAAAAGATACGTTTTCCCTACACCAAATTTACCGTACAAATATAAACCTTGTGCTTTTTTACCTGGTTCGTATGTGTTTAAAAATTCATTCGTTGCACCTATTGCATCAATACGTGCATCTAAATCTGAAGGGTCTAAATTTTCCATAGTTGCCTGCAAAATGTCAACCGGCATATATACACTTTGAACGAGTTTTTCATATTTTTTTCTCTCATCATATGCTACTTTTCTAATACAACGATCGTATTGAATATCAATCATCTTACCTTGAATGACGAGCTTCGGCTCATATCCTTGTAGCATATTTTTACATGACCCTAAATCTGGACAATCCGCACACCCTACACTTTGTCCAATATATTCATATAACTTCACAAGACTTCGTTCAATCATAGAAGTCGTTACTTCACCTTTATGTTCGTCTATAAATTCTTTCACACGAGGGTGCGCCATCACTTCTGCCTTTAAGACTTCATATCTATTTTTAAAGTTTTTATTTTCCATTAATTTCGTAAATGAATTTTGAATATGCTCCATTTTCTCACCTCAAAGAGCGTTCATTTTCTTTTATTAATCACGCTTATATTTTTTCAATACTTCTTCTAATCGTTTCCGTTCATCTTCTAACGTACTTGCATCTTTTTTCGCACTTACGTCATTTTTTACAGGTTCTTTCTCTTCTTCTTTCGACTCTTCTTTAAGCCAATCTGGTACCATTTCTTTTCGCACTGTTTTCTTCGCTGTACGACCTTTTTTCTTCGTCTCAGCCCACTCTTGATATTGACGATTCTCTTCTTTCGCTAGCGCCATCGCCTCGCCTACTGTACCGACCTTTTTTCGCGCCCAATGTCCAGCAATCTTCTCGACATACGTTTTAGCAAGCTTCATATCTGAGCGTAGCATAACGTAATAAATAAGTACATTCACAACCCCTGGCGTTAACTTTTGATTTGTCATTACATCCTCAACGATTTGCAAGTCCGCTTTCGTCGCCTCTGCACCGCCTGAAATCTCTTTCAATAGTTGTTTTGGCGAGATTTCCTCTAACTGTTTCATTAGCATCTCTTCTTGCGTAGATGGCTCTTTCTCTTTCATTGTACGAGCAGCATGAGGTTGCACTCTTTCACTTAATACAGGTAACGCTTGACCATTTTCGAATTGATACCAATCGCGTGCTCCCTTCCGAAGCCTTTCGATATCAATTGTTTGCACTTCTGTCACTGCGCCAAGAACGATATTTTGCATCGATAACACATCCACACCGTACACATAAGCGAGTGTAATAACACATTCTCTCACTTGATCTGTAATCGCCTTTTTAGGAACAAGGGCTGATAGTCCGTCTACAAATAACGAGAAATCAAAGAAATCGTTCCAAACTTTCGGAGCATCCCCATTCTCGTTACTTGGCATAATTGTCGTTTTCGGGATACGCAGTTCTTCTTGCGCATATTCAAACTGACCTGGGTTAAACGAATCAAATATATCGTTGAAGGAGCGCGTAACATTTTCATAAGAAGCAAAATCGAATTCTTCTTCTAAGAAATATTGCTTTACTTGGTTGTATTTTGTCCGACTCAAGCGATTATATAAAAAGATACTTAAAACAATATCATCAAAAAACTGCTTCGGAGATAAAGGTGGTTGCAATTCATATATAAACATCCGAATATCTTTTTCTTTCTTAATATATACATTTAAAAGACCAATCGCTTCTAACTTTACTCGTTCCCCATATATTTCAGGAAGTTGCATTTGCATAGTCACCATAAGGGAGTGATGTGTATTCTCTTTTCCAAACACACGATCTTGCTCTAACTCTCCCCATAGTGTCATGTATAAGCTAAAAGCTCTACTACCTATTAACGGCTGATACAACATCGTTAATACTTTCCGGTCGTAATTATGTAACAACCCTTTCGCACTTACTTTATAACGATCAATCGGCAATAGCTCCATCCATGACTGTTTTTCCATTCTTGCTTTTCCTTTCTCTCATCCAATCTAGCCTACATTTCACTCGTTCTATCTTTATTATATAATTTATTAGCGAAAAAGAGCTATTAGCTTCCGCTTCTAGCTCTCTTATCTCGTTTACTTACAGTATATAAAGAGATTCCTTCTACTCTCTCTCTTTTTGCAGTATATCTTTTAATTCTTCAATAAATACATTTAAATCTTTAAATTGACGATACACAGAAGCAAAACGTACGTACGCAACATCATCAATATCACGAAGTTCTTCCATAACAATTTCACCAATCATATCACTTTTCACTTCTGATATACCTAAGTTACGAAGTTCACGCTCCACACTTTGTGTTACTTCCTCTAACTGCCTTAAAGATACAGGTCTTTTTTCACACGCTTTAATTAAACCGCGTAAAATTTTCTCTTTATTAAACTCTTCTCGTGTTCCTTCTTTTTTAACAACGATAAGAGGTGATTCTTCTACTCTTTCAAATGTCGTAAAGCGACTTAAACAACTTTCACACTCTCTTCTTCTTCGAATAGAGCGCCCCTCGTCTACCGGACGCGAATCTAACACTCTTGTTCCATTATGAAAACAGGATGGACAACGCAATTCATTCACTCCTTTACACTATAATCTTTATTCTTTCGCTACTCACCTACATGTGAAAATATATATACAATATTATATAACTCATTCTTCTATAATGACCACTCTAAGTTATTACATATCGTGATCCTATTTTATATAAACTAAAAAAGAGGTGCATTATACACCTCTTTACATTTTAAATCAATTATGTTCTTTTTTAAAGAGCTTTTGTTTCTCTCTGCTTAATTTCGAAGCTACCAGTGCCTCGAGGAAGCTCGATGCTCTCACGCGTTTTCGCGTTTAAACCTTCTGCAATATATTCTGCAGCAACATTTGGATCAATACGATCCCCACAAGTATAAACATCAATACTTGCGTAACCGTGCTCCGGAAAGCTATGAATTGTTAAATGTGATTCCGAGATAATTACTACTCCACTTACACCTTGTGGTGCAAATTTATGAAAAGCAACCTCACGTACTTCAGCACCAGCTCTTAGTGCTGCATCCACAAATAATTGTTCAATATACGGCATGTCATTAAGCTTGTCGAAATCGCAATCCCAAAGTTCAGCAATCACGTGACGACCCATCGTATCCATAGTATCCATTCTACAGTTCCCCCTTGTAAATTTATTCTAACTGTTCGAATTGAAAACTAATTTGCAATTTGGCTTGCTCCACTACCACGGGGGAAAGTTAGTCCAGAGAGGTCCTAACCCTTTAAGTAGTGACTACGTACCTCAGCTCTTAAGTTTACGAGTGTTAGTATACTTTGTTTATTTTCATTTTGCAACAACAGTTTTTTCGATTTTCTGTCATATTTTCCTCTTTACTTTTCCCTAAAAAAAATTAATGATTCACGAATACAGTAATCCCAACGTTTCGTGGTATGTCCACTATTTAAAAATATACTTATATAATTTTTTTCCTTTTCAGAAAAAAATAAAAAAGAGGGCAAAGTTTCACTTGCCCTCTCTCGTTCACTTAAATATGTTGCACATTTTTTTGTTTCGCTAATTCATCAACAACTAACGTTACAAGATCTACAACACGACGAGAGTAGCCCCACTCGTTATCATACCAAGCAAGTACTTTCACTTTACGATCACCCATTACCATTGTAGACAAACCATCAATAATAGCTGAGTGTGTATTTGTATTAAAATCGATAGACACTAAAGGCTCTTCGCTGAATTCTACAATTCCTTTTAATGCACCGTTTGCAACAGTTTTGAATGCCTCATTAATATCTTCAACTGTTACATCACGTTTTACGTCTACTACTAAATCAACAAGAGACACGTTTGGTGTTGGTACACGAAGTGCCATACCATGAAGTTTTCCGTTTAAGTGTGGAAGAACTTTTGCTAGCGCTTTTGCAGCACCCGTCGTTGTTGGAATGATGGACTGTCCGCAAGCACGCGCTCTTCTTAAATCTTTATGTGGGTTATCAATATTTTTTTGGTCATTTGTATAAGCGTGAACAGTTGTCATTAAACCGTTTTCAATTCCGAACTGCTCATCTAACACCTTTACAACAGGCGCTAAACAGTTTGTTGTACAAGATGCATTTGAAATAACAGTATGCTTTGTGATATCTAATTGGTCTTCGTTCACACCAACTACGATTGTTACATCTTCATTTTTACCAGGTGCTGTTAAAATAACTTTTTTCGCTCCAGCTTCAACATGAAGAATTGCTTTTTCTTTAGAGTTAAATTTACCAGTTGCTTCAATTACAACTTCAACACCTAGATCTTTCCAAGGCAACTCCTTTGGATCGCGGTTGTTTAAAAGGCGAATCATTTTCCCATCAACTAGTAAGTGATCTTCAAATGCTTCCACTGTTCCGTCAAACTTTCCATGAACTGTATCATATTTAATTAAATGCGCTAACGTTTCTGATGGATAGCTTGCATTTATTGCTACAATTTTGAATGCGCTTTCTTTTATTGCTTGACGAAATACCATTCTCCCGATACGTCCAAATCCATTAATTGCCACACGAGTCATAATATGTTATCCCCCTTGAATGCGTTATACTATTTATCTCCAATCCCAATAATAGTATAACACAAAAAGGAGATATGTCACTAAGCATTTTCATTAATTTCACAATTTTTTAATCAATAATGTTCCATTCTTTCAAAATAGAAGCTAATTGTGTTTTCGTTCCAGTAATTGTGCCATCATTATAAATTACCTCATCTGCCTTCTTTACTTTTTCTTCTAATGGCATTTGAGATTGAATACGAGCCGTTGCTTCTTCTTCTGAAAAGTTATTTCGTTTCATTAAACGTTCCAATTGCGTATTCGGTGTGACTGCTACAACTAAAACACGATCAACGAGATTTGTTAATTTACTTTCAAACAAAAGAGGGATATCTAACACAACCGCTTGCATACTTTCTTTTATGCACATCTCCTTTTGTGCATTCATTTCTTCACGCACCGCAGGATGAACAATTTCGTTTAACTGCAATCGTTTTTCTTCATTATAAAAAACGACACTCCCAAGCTTTGGTCGATCAAGCTCTCCATCTTTTTGTAACACTTCCGTTCCGAACACCTCTACAATTTTGTTATATGCCGGTTTTCCTCGTTCTACAACTTCTCGCGCAATAATATCTGCATCAATAACCGGTATACTCATTTCACGAAACATTTCTGATACCGTACTTTTTCCGCTTGCAATGCCTCCTGTTAATCCAATTACTACTGTCATAATAATCCTCCTCACAATATTAAAGGCGCGAAACTAATGTTCCACGCCCATACTTACATTTTCCAAATTCCAATAATAATGAGTAATACCCCAGGCAGGAATGTAAATTTTTGTAACCATTTCATATTTGATAAAATCGTACCGAGCTTCATTCCAATAAATAAAAATAAAGAACTCATAACCGCAACTAATACCGCCATCATCGCGGGTGCATAACCTAATAAAGATGCACCAATTCCAGCACCAAACGAATCTATAGAAAGAGCGATACCGAGAAGTAGCGCTTCTCCTGCAGAGATAGTTCCTGATTTATCAAAATCTGCAACAGTCGGCTTCCGCAAAATTTGAATCACTAACCCTAGCGAAGCAATTTCTAGTTTCCAAACCTTTTCCTCTTGCTTCGGTTCTTCTTTTTTATCACTTCGAAAAAATTGATATAATACCCAAATACCTATTCCAATAAGAACAAATCCGCCGATACGCGTTGCGATAACAGGTGAAAATATTTTCGCGATCATATGTCCAATTCCCATGGAAACGAGCATTACAGCTGCTGAACAGATCCCGATAATTATAATTGATCTTAGTGGAATTCTTACGCTCCTTAACCCGTATGTTAGCCCTACACTACAGCTATCTAAGCTTAATGTAAAAGCTAATAAAATAAGAGATAAATAAAGGTACATCGGTAAGCTCCTCCCTTATACATAGCTCTGCTCTATGTATATGACAAATGCCTATCCGATGTTATCCCTTTTCTATATTCTAGGTTGGCAAATTGGGCAGTAATGTGTTCCCCTTCCGCCAACAACTGTTTTTTCTAATAGCGTACCGCAAGTCACACACGGTTCTCCTTTTTTCCCATATACATTTAGAAGTTCCTGGAACGAACCAATTTGTCCTTGTGAATTAATATACGTTCTAATTGTACTTCCGCCTCGCTTAACAGCTTCGCCCAGCGTTGTAACAATCGCCTCGTAAATTCTTTCTATTTCTTCTTCTGTTAAAGATGCAGCTTCTCGTTCTGGGTGAATTTGAGAACGGAATAACACTTCATCTACATATATATTTCCAAGCCCTACTAAAAGACGCTGATCTAATAATACGACTTTTATTTTACGATTTGTTTTTTGCAATCTTTCTTGTAAATACTGCGGTGTCAATTCAGCATCAAATGGCTCCGGGCCTAAGTCAGCAAGAGGCATTTGATTCAACTCTTCACCTTTCTTAAAGAGATGCATCGTACCAAACTTTCTCACATCTTTATAATGTAATTCAGTTCCATCTGTAAATAAGAAACGGACGTGCGTATGTTTATCAATCGGCTCATCCTCTTGATGAAGTAAAAACTTACCTTCCATGCGCAAATGTGAAACAATTACATAGTTCGTTACATACAAAAGCAAAAACTTACCTCTTCGCTTTATATTTTCAATTGTCTCGCCTCTTAGCATTTCTTTAAAAATTTCTGCATCATCCGGTCGTTTTACTATTTTGGGATAAGTAATAACGACATCTTCAATCGTTTTTCCTGTTACAAGATTTTCAAGCGTCCGTCTAACGTTTTCAACCTCTGGTAATTCCGGCATTTCATCACGTCCTTATTTTGCATCGTACCAAGTTGGACCGTAAGAATAATCAACTTTCAATGGAACGGCTAGTTCAATTGCATGCTCCATTACTTCAGGTACAAGCTTCTCTAATTTTTCAATTTCTTCTTTTGGTGCTTCAAATATCAATTCATCGTGTACTTGCAGAAGAAGACGCGCTTGTAATCCTTCTTCTTCTAGACGATCTGCCATAATAATCATCGCTTTTTTAATAATATCAGCCGCACTACCTTGAATTGGTGTATTCATAGCTGTACGCTCAGCAAAGCTACGTAAATTGAAATTACGACTCGTAATTTCCGGAATATAACGGCGACGATTTAATAATGTAACCACATATCCTTTTTGTTTCGCATCTTTTACGATTTCATCCATGTATTCTTGTACACCAGGGAAACTTTCTAAATACTTTTCAATAAATTCCGCTGCTGCTTTTCTTGTAATTCCTAAGTTTTGCGAAAGACCATAATCACTAATACCATACACAATTCCGAAGTTAACAGCTTTTGCTTGTCGTCTCATGTTAGATGTTACTTCGTCTTTCCCAACACCAAATACATCCATAGCTGTTTTCGTATGAATATCCATGTCATGTTGGAACGCTTCAACTAACCCTGGATCATTTGCAATGTGAGCAAGCACACGAAGTTCGATTTGTGAATAATCAGCCGCGTACATGATCCATCCTTCTTCTGATGGAACGAATGCCTGACGAATCTTTCTTCCTTCTTCTAAGCGAATCGGGATATTTTGTAAGTTCGGATCTGTTGAACTTAATCGACCTGTTTGCGTTAACACTTGATTAAAACGAGTATGGATTTTAGATGAATCTTCATGTACGACTTTCAATAAACCTTCAATGTAAGTTGAATTTAGCTTTCCTAATTGACGGTAATGTAAAATATTTGGAATAATTTCATGACGATCCATAAGTTTATCTAATACATCCGCCGACGTAGAATAACCTGTTTTCGTCTTTTTAATAACTGGTAAGTTTAAATTCTCAAACAGAATAACCCCAAGTTGCTTCGGTGAATTAATATTAAATTCTGTTCCCGCAAGCTTATAAATTTCCTGTTCCATTTCCTTTAATCTACCTGCAAGTTCTTCTCCCATATTACGAAGACGCTCCGTATCAACTTTTACACCTTTCACTTCCATATCAGCTAATACACGTGCAAGTGGTAATTCTAATTCCGTAAATAATTCATATTGCTCGTTCTTTTTTAATTCTTCTAAGAACGTTTGCTTTACATCATATAATACATGCACTTTACGAGCTACATGCTCCGCTACTACCTCTAGCTCCGGAACAGCACGCTTCGCACCTTTCCCGTAAACTTCTTCGTCAGATTTTACGGCATGCGTTTCTTTCATTTTCGCTACAGTACGGAAATCTTTATCTGTATCGGCTGGATCAAGTAAATAAGCGGCAATTAATAAATCAAAGTCAATCCCTTGAATATCTACACCTTTCCACTTGAGAGCAACGATAGCACGCTTCGCATCAAATGTATGTTTTCTCATTTCTCCATTTGCAAGCCACTCTTTAAAAGCATCCGATTTAAGAGCAACATCGGCTGGAATGAAGTAACAACCATTTTCATTTTGAATACCAAAACCTTGAATATCGGCTTTATGATAATTATCTTCTTGCACTTCAACAATAAGCGCACTATCTTGCTGAAGCATTTCTTCTGTAACTTCTTCTACAATATCAAATGTAATATCATCTAATTCGGCTGGAGCCGTTTCCTCCGGCGTAACACCTAACTTATTTAAAAGGGATGTAAATCCTAAATTCTCGAACATTGGAATCAAATCGCTTGGTTCATACCCTTTATATTCCATATCATCTACATGCACAGTAATCGGTGCGTCTGTAATAATAGTCGCAAGTTCTTTACTCATAAGAGCTTGTTCTTTATTCGCTTCTAACTTTTCTTTTAATTTCTTTCCACTCACTTGATCTAAGTTTTCATATACTGCTTCTACTGTTTCAAATTGCGTTAATAATTTAATGGCTGTCTTCTCACCAACACCTGGTACACCTGGAATGTTATCCGATTGGTCTCCCATTAAACCTTTCATATCGATAATTTGCTTTGGTGATAAGCTATATTTCTCAAATAAAGCTTCTTTCGTATATTCATCTACTTCCGTAATCCCTTTGCGAGGAATACATACGAGTGTATTATCTGAAACAAGTTGCAGTAAATCTTTATCTCCTGAAATAACTTTAACATGAAACCCTTGCTCACTCGCTTCTTTCGCTAACGTTCCCATAATGTCATCCGCTTCATAATTTTCCAGCTCATAACGCGGTACATTGAATGCATCAAGCACCTCACGAATAAACGGGAATTGCTCTGATAACTCAGGTGGAGTCTTTTGACGCCCTCCCTTGTAATCACTATACGTTTTATGACGGAATGTTGTTTTCCCCGCATCAAACGCCACAAGCATATGCGTCGGTTTTTCTTCCTCTAGTATCCTCATTAACATCATTGTAAAACCATAAATTGCGTTCGTATGTATACCTTTGTCGTTATTTAAAAGCGGTAGTGCAAAGAAAGCACGATACGCGATATTATTACCATCTACTAATACGACTTTTTTTTCCAAACTACAAACCTCCCCATACATATTTGAAACGATTTTTCCCACAGAAAAAAACCGTTCCTGTCCTCTCTCTATATTAACATGACTAATAGAGAGAAGAAAAATAACGGTTTTTTTCTATCATATATAAACAGACTTACATTGGCATAAAGGGAAGTGACGAGAATAGCATAACTACTCTCGTCCAAAATTACTCCTTGGATGAAGGGGTTTTCATATATTATATTAACAGAGCTTTATTAATATTTAATTAAGCCATTGTTAATATATTGTAAATATCCTTCATCCTATTTTTCAGTAGCTGATTTTGGTAAAACAACTGTAAATGTTGTTCCTTCCCCAACCTCACTATCCACTGTAATCGTACCTTGATGCGCTTCAACTAAATGTTTTACAATTGATAAACCAAGACCCGTTCCACCCGTATTTCTACTTCTTGCTTTATCCACTCGGTAAAAGCGTTCAAAAATACGTGGGATTTCCTCTTTACTAATACCAATTCCAGTATCAGATACTTTTATATAAGCATTATATTTATCTTCTGCCAATTCAACAGAAACAACGCCTCCAGCCGGTGTGTATACAATCGCGTTATTAATTAAATTAATAAAGATTTGTTTCAAGCGACCTGGATCCCCAATGACAGAGACACGTTTTAATGCATTCACTTGTAAAGAGATTTCTTTTTCTCCCGCTTTATTATCAAGCACCATATGAATATCTTCAAGAAGTTCCTTCATATCAACGGTCCCCATATTTAGTTTAAACCCTTGTTGCTCGATCTTTGACAAGTCTAATAAATCTTCAATTAATCCTTGCATGCGTTCACTTTCTTTTAAAATAATATGTAAGAAATGTTCGCAGAATTTTTTATTATCCATAGCCCCATCCAAGAGCGTTTCTGAAAAACCTTTAATAGAAGTAATTGGCGTCTTTAGTTCATGAGAAACATTCGCTAAAAAGTCTTTTCTCATTTGTTCTAATTTCTTTAACTCTGTTATGTCATGGAACACAAGAACAATACCTTTCCATTCATGGTTCGTCCCAATAATTGGCGCTCCATATACTTCGAAATGCTTTCGCTCAATTCCAAGCGGCAATAACATTTGTTTACGCACTTTCACTTCTGTCATAAAGATTTCTTCCACAAGCTCAATAATTTCTGTATGATGAAACGATTCATAATATAAGCGATCTAAATATTCTTCATCTGTTACGTGGAAAGTTTCCTTATAAGAACGGTTTACAAGGTTTATATAACCGCGGCTATCAATTAAAATCATTCCACTTCCCATATTTTCAATTAACGTATGCAGACGATCCTGTTGCATTTCCTGCTCAAGAGTCATCTCTTGTAAATTACGAGCTAAAATATTAATCGCTTTACTCAGCATCCCTGTTTCATCCGAATGACTTTCATAAGCGCGTGCTTTATAATTTCCCTTCGCTAATTCAATGGCAACTTTCGTAACCGATTCAATCGGCCTAATATATTGCCCCGTAATTTTCATACCTAAAAATACGACTACGAGACAAGCGATAACAAATCCTATAATTAATAATCCCCACGTTTTTTGATGTACGTCTTTCAATGGCTCAATTGTACTTTTCACCAAAATATATCCTTGTTTTCCTGCTAGATCTTGAACGAACACCGCATGATAAAATTCATTCTTTTGATCTGTTTCTTGCGTAATCACTTTACTTCGTTGTTTTGCTGCTTCAGAAGAAAGTTCTTTAATCATCTCTTGATTAAATGCAGATGGTTGCCCTCCGCTATATTGAACTTTCTTTTTTTCATCAACAAATATAATAGAAGCTGGTATTTTTTCTTCTAACTTTTCAAATACATAAGGCTTTTTTAAAACAGCATCAAACCCTTGCTCTTCTGCTAATACCGCAACATACTGTGTCTCTTTTATCATTCTCTCTTTAGCATGATCTATATAGTAGTTTTCAAATACAGTTTCTAATAATACACCTAGTCCAACTAAAATAAAAACGATAAGAGAAACAAATGTAAAAAGAAGCCTGGAACGAAACTTATTCATCCACTTTTGGCTCCTCTAATTTATAACCTAAACCACGTATCGTTTTAATGTACGTCGGTTTTTTCGTATTTTGTTCAATTTTATCGCGCAAATGGCTAATATGGACATCAACAATTCTTGTATCACCGGCAAAATCATAATTCCATACAGCACTTAATAATTGGTCACGAGTTAATACACGACTTTTATTTTTCGCAAGATAAACAAGTAACTCAAATTCTTTCGGTGTTAATTCCAGTTTCCTTCCTTGGAAGTACGCTTCATAAAACTCCGGTAAAATTTTAAGCTCTCCAATTTTGATGCTCTCTTCATCTGGCGATTCTGAAACTTGTTCTTCCTGCTGTAATTTCGTACGGCGCAAAATCGCCTTCACACGAGCAACAACTTCCCTTGGACTAAATGGCTTCGTCATATAATCATCAGCCCCAAGCTCAAGACCTAGCACCTTATCAAATTCATCATCTTTTGCTGTTAACATTAAAATCGGCGTCATAATACGCTGCAATCGTAATTCTTTACAAACTTCCATACCATCCATTTTTGGAAGCATTAAATCTAATATAATTAAATCTGGGCGTTCTGTAGTCGCTTTTTGAAGCGCCATTTCTCCATCCATTGCTGTAATAACTTCAAACCCAGCTTGTTGTAAATTAAATTCAATTAAAGTTAAGATAAATTCCTCATCATCAACTACTAAAATACGATTGTTCATTCTTTTCCTCCAAGTTATAGACTTGAAACCTTCTTCATCCTAGTATTTTCCCCGTTATTCTCATCATACTAGAAAACAAGGTCTCCCTCAATATAATTGTCTATTCATGGAGCTCGTTTGTACTAGAGTTTCGGAAAATAAAAGCAATCGTAACTTCATTCCCTCTATCCGGTCGCTATCCAAACTTTATAGATGAATCTATCTTTTTTAAACTCTTCTTCCGTATGAACTATAAACTCTCGATTTTGCGCTAGGAAAAACGAAAGAGCATACGCTATTTTATAATCTGGTGTTTCATATCCATCAAATACTTTCCCGTACATTTCATTTGCGATTGAATCGGCCCATACTTCAGCTTCTCTTATCGTTTCAAAGATAACGTCTTCTCTTTTCCACTTCATCTAAAAAAACCTCCCCCTTAATTGACTTCAATTACCAATAACCATATTATTAATTCAAATATATAAATAAACTCGATAAAAGGGGGCTATTATGCGAATATTACTACCTATTTTAACTTTAGTAGTAACATGTTTCCTTACTTTTAACGTACCTAGCTGGGATACGATTAAAACAGGTTGTTCAGAATTTGCTGAAGGGTTCAAAGAAGGATTTTTCAACTAAAATAGCGCTAGCCCCTTATAAAAGGTATGCTAGCGCTATTCATATTTTCATATTTTAAAAATTATCTAATGCTTTTTCCATAATGGAAACAGATTTAAAAGGTGGTGTTACTGTTAATGAACCTTTTACAACAGTTTCTCCTTTTTCATCATGAGCAAATACAAGCATATCAATTGTATGTTCCTCCTCTGAAACAGCCACAACTTCAAAGTGGATTTGTAACGTTTCATAATGGTGAACATGTTTCACGAACGTAAGGTCCTTCCTAGTAATATGACTACCTGGACCTGGTAAATATTTCGTAACCGCCGTTGTAATCAGTCCCGTTAGCATAATGCTTGGGACAATCGGCTTTTCATACGGAGTTTGGGATGCGTAATCATGCTGAATATATAATGGATTGGCATCATTCGTTAACCCTAAGTACAATAACAAATCTTTATCCTCAATTTTTTCAGTGATAGATAATTTCTCTCCTACTGTAATTTCATCCATTCTACGACCAATTTGAACTTTTTTCTTTAACATGTTACAACCCCCTCCGATTTTTTCACCTTATTATCCTACTAAAAGCGATACCTTATCCGAAATTTACTGTGATGAGGGCAATGTATAGTATAAGTCTATAGTTTCATTATAGGATACACCAAATGATAGCGTTTTCATATTATTTCAAAAAAACATTTCAATATATAGTAGAAAAAGATTCGGGGCCCCGAATCTTTTTCCACTTATATTTAATTATTAAACAAGAACTTTCATAACGTTACGTACAGATTCTACAGAGCGATCTAACGCTTCTTTCTCATCTGCAAGAAGTTCTAATTCAATAATTTTTTCAATTCCGTTACCACCTAGAATTACTGGTACCCCTAAGTAAAGGTCACTATAACCATATTCACCTTCAAGGTACGCAATAGCTGGTAATACACGGCGTTGATCTTTCAAGATCGCTTCTGTCATTTCAACTAAAGAAGCTGCTGGTGCGTAATATGCACTACCGTTTCCTAATAAGCCTACAATCTCACCGCCACCTTTACGTGTACGTTCTACGATTGCTTCTAAACGCTCTTTTGGAATTAATGTTTCTAACGGAATGCCACCTGCATAGGAATAGCGTACAAGAGGTACCATATCGTCACCATGTCCACCAAGAACAAATCCTGTAATGTCTTTCACAGAAAGGTTTAACTCTTGTGAAATAAATGTACGGAAACGAGCTGTATCTAATACACCCGATTGACCGATAACACGCTCTTTCGGGAATCCCGCTTCTTTAAATACAGAATATGTCATTGCATCAACTGGATTTGTTAATACAAGAATAATCGCATTTGGTGAATGTTTCGCAATGTCGCGCGTAATACTTTTCATAATTTTAGAGTTTGTTGCTACTAAGTCATCACGGCTCATACCAGGCTTACGCGCAATACCTGCTGTAATAACGACAACGTCAGAATCAGCAGTATCTGCGTAATCAGATGTACCAATAATGTTAGCATCAAAACCTTGTACTGGGCTCGCTTCTAACATATCTAACGCTTTCCCTTTTGTTGGATTTTCCAGCTGTGGAATGTCCACTAATACAACATCTGCAAGTTCTTTTTGTCCTAATAAGAATGCTGTTGTTGCTCCTGTAAATCCTGCACCGATGACTGAAACTTTCTTGCGTTTGATTGTCATAATTTACCCCCCGCTTTAATTATGCGTTTTTGATTATCGCTACATCCATGTTTTTAATAAGTTCATTAGCGAACTCAGAACATTTCACTTCTGTTGCACCTTCCATTAAGCGTGCGAAATCATAAGTTACTACTTTTGATTCAATTGTTTTCTCAACTGAATCAGTTATTAAATTCGCAGCTTCGTTCCATCCTAAGTGCTCTAATAATAATACACCAGAAAGAAGAACTGAAGATGGGTTTACTTTATCTAAACCTGCATATTTTGGAGCTGTACCATGTGTAGCTTCAAAGATAGCATGTCCAGTCACATAGTTAATGTTTGCACCAGGTGCAATACCAATTCCACCTACTTGTGCAGCAAGTGCATCAGAGATGTAGTCTCCGTTTAAGTTCATTGTTGCAACAACATCAAACTCACGTGGACGAGTTAAAATTTGTTGTAAGAAGATGTCTGCAATAGAATCTTTTACGATGATTTTCCCAGCCACTTCTGCGTCTGCCATCGCTTTATTCGCTGCATCTTTTCCATCTTTTTCAACAATGCGATCATATTCAGCCCAAGTAAATACTTTGTCGCCGAATTCTTGTTCAGCTACTTCGTAACCCCAGTTTTTGAAAGCACCTTCTGTAAATTTCATAATGTTTCCTTTATGAACTAATGTAACAGAAGAGCGTTTTTCGTTAATTGCATATTGAATTGCAGCGCGAACAAGACGCTTTGTCCCTTCCTCTGAAATTGGTTTAATACCAATCCCTGATGTTTCTGGGAAGCGGATTTTATTAACACCCATTGCTTCTTTTAAGAAAGCAAGAACTTTTTCTGCTTCTGGAGAACCTTGTGCATATTCAATTCCAGCGTAAATGTCTTCTGTATTTTCACGGAAAATAACCATATCAGTATCTTCCGGACGTTTTACAGGTGAAGGAACACCTTCAAAGTAACGAACTGGACGTAGACATACATATAAATCTAATTCTTGACGAAGCGCAACGTTTAGAGAACGAATACCACCACCAACTGGAGTTGTAAGTGGACCTTTAATTGCGATTAAATATTCACGAATTAAATTTAAAGTCTCTTCTGGTAACCACTCGCCTGTTTGGTTGAATGCTTTTTCCCCTGCAAGCACTTCTTTCCAAACGATTTTCTTCTCACCATCATAAGCTTTTTCAACTGCTGCTTCTATTACGCGAGATGCTGCAGCCCAAATATCAGGACCAATTCCATCTCCTTCGATAAATGGAATAATCGGATTGTTTGGTACATTCATAACACCATTAGTTACAGTAATTTTTTCACCTGTCGTCAATGTGATAACCCCCATGTTTGAAATTTCATATGTATGAAACTGAGGGAATAACCCCTCAGTTCAAACCGTTAGTCAAATTTAAATATTCTAATCATTACATCTTCCCAAAAAAATCAGACTTTTGAAAGCGTATTTTCACTATCAAAATAGTGTTTTTCGCTTATCGTTGCGCTAGCGGAACGTACACTTGATGTGTCGGTCCATCATAATCAGCACGCGGACGGATTAAACGGTTGTTTTCATATTGTTCTAGAATATGAGCTAACCAGCCTGACATACGGCTAATTGCAAAGATAGGTGTAAATAAGTCATGGTCAATTCCTAAACAATGGTATACAGAAGCTGAATAGAAATCAACATTTGGTGGAAGACCTTTTTCTTTTGTTACAATGTCTTCAATTTTGATAGACATATTATACCATTTGTCTTCTCCTAAAAGCACGCATAATCTCTTAGACATTTCGCGTAAGTGTTTCGCGCGTGGATCACCATGCTCATATACGCGATGACCAAATCCCATAATTTTCACTTTATTTTGAAGAGCATTATGAATATATGATTCTACATTTTCTTCTTCGCCAATTTCAGTTAACATCTTCATTACATTTTCATTTGCCCCGCCGTGAAGAGGACCTTTTAATGCACCGATTGCTGCTGTAATACCAGAATACACATCTGAAAGTGTAGCTACGCAAACACGTGCAGTAAATGTAGAAGCGTTTAACTCATGATCGGCATGAAGTACAAGTGCCTTATCAAAAGCCTCAATTTCAACTTCATTTGGCTCACGATCATTTAACATGTACAAGAAGTTTGCAGCTAATGATAGATCTTTTCTTGGCTCAACAACATCTAAACCTTTGCGAATTCTTGCATAAGCCGCAATTAAAGTTCCGACTTGAGCCTGTAATTTAACCGCTTTCAAATAATTAGACTTTCCATCCATTATTTCAGCGCTCTCATCATATAATGATAGCATGGAAATCGCAGTTCGTAAAACCGACATCGGGTGCGCGATTTTTAAATCTACTTGTTTCAAATATGTTAAAACCTCACCTGGTACCTTATAGTATTCAGATACTGTTCCACTAAATTCCGCTAGTTCTTTTTCGTTAGGAAGCTTGCGGTGCCATAATAAGTACACTACTTCTTCGAACGTAGCATTCTCAGCTAAATCATCAATATTATACCCAACATAAGTTAATGTATCATCAATAATAGAGCTCACAGATGATGTTGTTGCTACTACCCCTTCTAAACCTCGAATAACAGTCATGACATTCTCTCCTTTTCCTGAAAATTCTCCCAACCTTGCTCCTTATATCTATTTGCTCCCCTTATAAATTATGAACGCTCGTTCACTCTTTAGGCAAGCAAAATGCACGTTCATGCAAATTTATTGCGATGTTCCCCTCTTTTTGTCCATTGCTTACATGGAAAGCATGAGCGTGAATGTCTCCCCGAATCCTCACGCTCAGAACAACAAGTTAGTGAGGAAAATGAATTCCGAAGAGTTTATGATAAAAACAACATAAAACAATATCATTATAAAATTGTTTTATGTTGTTTTTATTTTATCTGGTGTAAAGTCTCTGCTGTTATGTAACTTTTCAAAGTTTCTAATCCTATTATAAACAATTATCTGACTTTTGTGAACAGAAAGAATTCAAAAATTTTATATTACTATAAAATTCCTTATTTAAACATCTGTATAATACTCATAACTGCATAGGCAATTCCAGCCCCAATTAATGGACCTACAGCGACTCCATTAAATAAAGCTACAGCTATAATTGTCCCAAAAACAAGTGCGGTTGTAATATGTGGGTCCGTCGTCAATAATTGTACGCCGCCTTTCGCTAACAAAGCGACCGCCACACCTGAGGCTAAAGCAATCCATGCATAATACGATTTCGCTGCTTCTCCGAGTTGTTTAAAGCCTATTTCCCCTGTCGCAATCGGTACGAGCACTGCTATTGTAATGACTGTTACACCAAGGTTAATCCCTTTCGTTTGTAGATAAGGAAAGACTTTATCTCCTAAAAACGTAAATTTCAATAAGAATAACACTCCAATAGCTACAGTAAGCGATTGGTTTTTAGCAATAAGTCCTATAATAAGTAGTATGAATAAAAATAACGTTGACTGACTAATCATGTTTGCACTTCCTTTCTGAAAATAATGAACTCGCTTCCAAACAAAAATACCTTTAAACCTATCGTTATACATGCTATATCGATGCGTATTTATCAATTATAATAAAGAAACAAATTGATTTTCATGCGCATTTCAAAATTACAAACAAGACTTTAACCAGAAAAAAATAAAGCATGCATATACATTTAAAAGCGGATGTCTCTCCTTTCTTTTATAATAAGAAACAGGTAAAATAAAAAGGAGAGAAAATGAAGTTTTTACCATATAGTAGAAGCATCACCAACAAGCTTCTGTAGTCATTAATCCGCTGCAGAAGCAGGCTAAATCCATCATTCCACTATAACATAAAGTGAAACTTTGATCAGTGAATCTCACTAGTTATAAGTTGAACGAATTAGGATAATCCAAATTGGAATGGGAGGTATACATCTTTGAACCGAAACTTACTATATATGATATTACGACTCATATTTGTCATTGTAGCAACGGTAGTTGGGTTCTATGCATTGCTGTACATGTCAGGTCTTATCTACCCTTTTATTATCGCTTTTGCATTCGCTTATTTGATTAATCCTGTCGTCAATTTCCTTAATCAAAAACTACAATTCCCTCGCGCATTAGCGGTACTCGTTAGCTTAATTCTCGTATTCGGAGCTATCGTTGGACTTGTTACATACCTTGTAACTGAAGCTATATCTGCCACAACGTACTTACTACAAATTGTTACAGTTAAGTTTCCAGATATCGTTGCATTCGCCCAACAATTTGCACTTAATCATATTATGCCTCTCTATGATGATTTAATCTCTAAATTTAATCATCTCGGAGAACCACAGCGATACACTATTACACAAAACATTCAAAACTTAGGCACCGAAGCAACGACACAAATGAAAGAACTTTTAACCGCCATTATAAGTGGGTTAACAAATTTCATTAGTGCATTACCAACAACTTTAACTGTCCTTGTCTTCGTCTTATTAGCCACCTTCTTCATTAGTTACGATTGGCACCGTCTTGCTCATAAAGTAAGAAAACTTCTACCTAATCGTTTGCATGGATACGGAAAAACTATTTTTGTCGATTTAAGAAAAGCTTTGTTTGGTTTTGTTAAAGCGCAACTTACACTCGTATCTATGACAACTATCATTGTACTAATCGGCCTTTTAATATTACGCGTGCCATACGCAATTACTATCGCGATTATTACAGGGGTTGTAGATTTACTCCCGTATTTAGGAACTGGAGCCGTATTCGTTCCTTGGGTTATATACGTATTTTTCACAGGCGATACTGCATTCGCCATCGGTCTTCTCATCCTATACATCGTCGTGATTGTCCAAAGACAAATCATGGAGCCAAAAGTACTTTCATCTAATATTGGACTAGATCCATTAGCGACACTCATCGCTCTATTTGTCGGCTTTAAGCTCTTTGGTTTTTTAGGATTAATCATCGGTCCAGTCATATTAGTACTACTTAATACATTACACAAAGCTCATGTATTCCACGACTTATGGAAATTCATTAAGGGTTCACCATCAAAATAATATTTCCTAATTCATACACAATAAAAAATCAACTGTAATCAGTGGGAAATTCCCACTGATTACTCACTGTACTTTTTTGTACTACCTACATCTATAAGAGAATTTCCTAAAAAAGGATAATCCTCTTATTTTTTTGCATAAAAACGCATATTTTAGGACGAAAATACATTTTTATTCTATATATTTTATAATTATTACTTACATTTATTACTTTTTATGTAAACGAATAAATATACAAAACGAGGCAGATGAACCCTTTAATCAGTAATTTTTCTTCTCCTGTCTAACTTCTGCTCACTAGTCGAATCTTACTACAAGCAAAAAACAGCATCCTAATGTAACACTTTTCATTCACAAGAACCCTCTGCATCCTATCGTTTAATAACTAACAAAAATCCAACCCGAGCAGGAAGCTAACGATTGACTATAAATAGCAAATAAAAAAATAACGCGTAGATCGCTATAATCTACGCGTTATTTCTGAACAATAATAGTAGTTCTCTTTCTAAATTTCCAATCAATCCACTTCATAACAGCCGGCTTCAATAAAGCCCTCGTTATAGGAACAACAAAGATAAAACCTATTATATCCGTCACATATCCAGGCAGTACTAAAAGAATACCTCCTACGAATATAAAAATACCATTTAGAACCGCATCACCCGGCATTTCTCCTCTATTTAGCCTAAATTGAATCTCTCTAAGTACTTTAAACCCTTGTCGTTTCGCCAAATATACACCCACAATACCCGTAAATACAATCATAGCGAACGTAGACCATAAACCTATTACATGACTCGATCCTATTAACACCGTAATCTCAATCGCCGGCACTAAAATAAGTAAGAACAGTAACCACTTCATAGCTCGCACTCCTTCATATTTCATTTAAAAGGTTTGAAAGTATCACCCTTGCAAAACCCCTTATAAGCCCCTTAAAACGCTCATACAAGCTTCATAAAGGACAAATAACCCTCTTCCACTAAACATTATAATAAACGTTTTTCAAAGCGATTTCAGGTATTTAAAGCTATCTCTATCCTTTTTTGTGTAAAAAAAAGAGAAGGACTCCGATCCTTCTCTCCGTATTACTTCTTATAGCACTTCCGCATGTCCATTATAAACAATTCCGCGTGCTGCATCAACTGTTACTTCTTGGCCATTTTTTAAAGTTGTTGTTACGCCGTTTACACCAACGATAACAGGAATACCGATTGATACACCTACAACAGCTGCATGGCTTGTTAGACCGCCTTCTTCTACAACTAGAGCAGCAGCTTTTTCAATTGCAGGAATCATATCTTTATCTGTGCTTGTTGTAACAAGGATATCACCTTTGTTTACGTTCGCTACAGCTTCAGCAGCTGTTTTCGCTACAACTACTTTACCTTTTGCAGATTTACGACCGATTCCTTGCCCTTTAGCAACTTTTTCACCAACAACGTGGATTTTCATTAAGTTTGTTGTACCAGTTTCAGCAACTGGAACACCAGCAGTGATTACTACAGTATCTCCAAGTCCGATTAGACCCGCATCCATACCTGTTTGAATTGCTGTATCTAACATTTCGTCAGTAGAAGCTGCACGTTTCTCAGACATAAATGCTTGAACACCCCAAACAAGTGCAAGACGACGTCCTACTTGCTCGTCAGATGTTACAGCTACGATTGGAGATTTCGGACGGTATTTAGAGATCATTTTCGCAGTATGTCCACTTTCTGTTGGAGCTACGATTGCAGCTACATCAAGAGCAAGTGCTGTGTGCGCAACAGATTGGCTAATTGCATCTGTAATTGTTGGTGTGAACTCTTTAATACGTTTTTTAAACATATCTTCATATTGTAATGATTTTTCAACACGTACCGCAATGTTAGCCATCATTGTTACAGCTTCTACAGGGTATTGACCCGCAGCAGTTTCACCTGAAAGCATGATCGCATCTGTTCCATCGAAGATTGCGTTTGCTACGTCACTTGCTTCCGCACGAGTTGGACGTGGGTTACGTTGCATAGAATCTAACATTTGTGTTGCAGTAATAACTGGTTTGCCTAATACGTTACATTTTTTGATTAGACGTTTTTGTACTAATGGTACTTCTTCTGGTGGAATTTCTACACCCATATCACCACGAGCAACCATTAGACCGTCAGAAACTTCTAAGATTGAATCGATGTTGTCGATACCTTCTTGATTTTCGATTTTTGGTACGATTTGGATGTATTGAGCGTTATGCCCTTCTAATAATTCACGAATTTCTAATACATCAGATGCTTTACGTACGAAAGATGCTGCGATGAAATCAACTTTTTGCTCGATACCGAAAACGATATCTTGCACGTCTTTTTCAGTGATACCAGGAAGCTTAATGCTTACGTTTGGTACGTTAACACCTTTTTTATTTTTTACAGTTCCGCTGTTTAATACTTTTGTACGGATGTTTCCGTCAGCTTTCTCGATTACTTCTAGTTCGATAAGACCGTCATCGATTAGAATACGAGAACCTGGATCAACATCATCATAAAGACCAGCATAAGATACAGAGAACTTCTCTGCAGTTCCTAATACTTGTTCAGTAGAAAGAATTACTTCTGCACCTGTTACAAGCTCAGCTTGTCCGTCTACGAAGTCATGTGTACGGATTTCTGGACCTTTTGTATCAAGTAAGATACCAACTGTTTTACCAGTTTTCTTTGAAGCTTCACGAATATTTTTAATACGAGCTCCATGCTCTTCATGGCTACCATGAGAGAAGTTTAAACGAGCAACGTTCATACCCGCTTCCATTAATTGCTCTAATTTCTCAATACTTTCACTAGCAGGACCTATAGTACATACAATTTTAGTTTTACGCATATTGCACCTCCGAAAATTATGAAACCGTTCCCAAATACAAGGCATTAAGCCGATTAGATAGATAATTCTTTAGATAATTGATACATATCTTTATCGATTGTATGCTTTTGAGCTAACGCTTCGATAATGTCATGATCAACAAGTTTATTATTTTGAATACCAACACAACGTCCGCCATTACCAGCAATTAATAATTCAACTGCTCTTGCGCCAAGACGACTAGCTAATACACGGTCTTGTGCACTTGGTGATCCACCACGTTGTACGTGACCTAATACAGTTACACGAGTATCAAAGCTTGTTGCTTCTTCAATGTGCTTACCGATGTCAATTGCACTTCCAACA
Source organism: Bacillus sp. FSL E2-0195 (assembly GCF_038003645.1). Lineage (NCBI taxonomy): Bacteria > Bacillati > Bacillota > Bacilli > Caryophanales > Bacillaceae > Bacillus > Bacillus sp. FSL E2-0195. Next base: position 4,452,466 of record NZ_JBBOPN010000001.1, read on the forward strand.
CCTTCAGCTACAACGATAATACTGTGCTTTTTACCACGTTCACTACCGCGTTTCAGACGAGAGATAACATCTTCCATGTCATACTTTTCTTCTGGAATTAAGATAGTTTCTGCACCATCAGCTAAACCAGCCCATAATGCGATATCTCCAGCGTGACGTCCCATTACTTCAATAACATATGTACGTTCATGAGATGTAGCTGTATCACGGATTTTATCAATTGCATCAATAACAGTATTTAAAGCTGTATCAAAACCAATTGTGAAGTCTGTTCCAGGGATATCATTGTCGATTGTACCTGGTACACCTACACATGGGAATCCTTGCTCAGTTAATTTTTTTGCGCCTTGGTACGAACCATCTCCACCAATAACGACAAGTCCTTCAATACCATGTTTCTTTAATTGCTCGATTCCTTTTAGTCGTACTTCTGGGTCTTTAAACTCAGGACATCTTGCTGTATATAATTTTGTACCACCACGGTGGATAATATCGCCAACAGAACCAAGTTCTAATTTTTCAATATGACCAGAAATTAAACCAGCGTATCCATGGTAAATACCATATACTTCAATATCATGGAAAATCGCTTTACGAACAACTGCACGAATGGCAGCATTCATACCAGGTGAATCTCCACCACTTGTTAATACACCAATACGTTTCATTTGTACTCACCTCATAAAGATTATTTGCCTTATAATAAAATAACACGAAAAAATACAAAAACACAATGGAGAAGATGTGTCTTTTCATAATAAAAACGTGCATTCGCGAAGAGGAACGCACGCTTTTCTTATTTTATCCCAATGGAAGCGTTTGAAAACGAAACTTGCCCAATTTTCATATATTTTTCATAACGTTTTTCGATTAATTCATCTTTCGAAATTCCGCTTAATTGTTCAAAAGTTTTCTTAAGCATTAAATCTATATTTTCTGATTGTTTCAAAACATTACGATGTGCTCCGCCTTTTGCCTCTGGAATAATTTCGTCAATTACACCTAATTCTTTCAAATCTAACGCTGTAATTTTCATCGCTTCTGCAGCTTCTTTTGCTTTACCAGCATCTTTCCAAAGAATCGCCGCCGCACCCTCTGGTGTAATAACAGAATAAGTGGAATTTTCCAGCATATGAATGTAATCTCCTACTCCAAGACCTAACGCACCACCGCTACCACCTTCACCGATAACGATACAAATAACAGGTACAGTTAAACCCGCCATTTCAAATAAATTACGGGCAATTGCCTCACTTTGTCCACGTTCTTCAGCTGCTTTACCAGGATAAGCTCCCTTCGTATCGATGAAACAAATAATGGGACGATTAAACTTTTCCGCTTGTTTCATTAGACGCAGTGCTTTTCGATATCCTTCTGGATGAGGCATCCCAAAATTACGACGAATATTTTCTTTCGTATCTTTTCCGCGTTGGTGCCCAATTACAGTTACGGGCATCCCCTTATATTTCGCAATGCCGCCGACAATCGCTGCATCGTCGCCAAATAGGCGATCTCCATGACATTCAAAAAAATTAGTAAATAAGTGCTCAATATAATCGAGCGTTGTCGGTCGTTCTGCATGACGAGCAATTTGAACACGGTCCCATACTTTCATATTGCCGTATATATCTTCCTCTAGTTTTTCTAGCTTGTCTTCCAAAATACGAATCTCCTCACTGAAGTCCATCTGGCTGTTTTTCGTATAGTCTTTCAGTTCACGAATCTTATTTCTTAGCTCAACAACTGGTTTCTCAAATTCTAGCTCTGCCATACAGCCATTTCCCCTCCTTGATGAACTTCTAAAATCTTACGGAGTGATTCTCTCATATCATCACGATGCACCACCGCATCTAATTGACCGTGCTCTAGTAAAAATTCTGCCGTTTGGAAATCTTCCGGCAGTTTCTCACGCACTGTTTGTTCAATTACGCGTCTACCAGCAAATCCGATAAGTGCACCTGGCTCTGCAAGATTGTAATCACCAAGTGAAGCGAAACTCGCTGAAACCCCGCCCGTCGTTGGGTGAGTCATAACAGAAATAAATAACCCTCCTGCATTACTATGCTTTTTCAAAGCTACGCTTGTTTTTGCCATTTGCATTAAACTTAATATCCCTTCTTGCATACGAGCACCACCCGACGCAGTAAAGATAATAAATGGAACTTGTAAGTCGTATGCCTTTTCAACCGCACGGGCAATTTTCTCTCCTACAACAGAGCCCATGCTGCCCATTCGAAAACGAGAATCCATTACTGCAACAACAACAAGCATGTCATCAATTGTTCCTTCACCAGTTACAACCGCTTCATTCAATTTAGTCTTCTTACGATCGTTTTCTAGTTTCTCTTCATATCCCGGAAACTCAAGTGGATTTAGTGAAACCATCTCTTTGTCATACTCACGAAATGAACCTTCGTCCAATATACTATCAAGGCGTTCCCATGCATTCATCGGATGATGATATCCACAATTCACGCATACTTTTAAATTTTTAAGAAGCTCTTTCGTATACATGATTTTTTTACATTTCGGACATTTTGTCATAACGCCATCTGGTACATCTTTTCGTACTTGTTCTGAAGGTATTGCAGCGTACTTTTTCTTTTTCACGAATAAATCTCTTAGCACAATTTGACCCCCTTCATTGAGAGCTAAGGTTAGCGTAAGAAGAAAATGGGGCTAACACCAATGTTTGATGTTAGCCTTATCTTCTCAATCTGTCTAATAACCTCTCTCTTTACGTTTAACTTTAACCGCTATGCGGTAGAATGTTTGTCATAACGTGTCATGGTCATTTCGACAAATTTTATACATTACGAGTGAAACTGTATATTCTCTACTAATTCATCGTAAATTTTTAACGCATCATTTTCTTGTTTCACTTCCAAAGTAGCATAAAGCTTTCTATACATTTCGATAGAATCTCCTGAAACTTCACAAGAAAGAGTTGCAACGTAATCATTTACGATCATCCAAATGCGATAGAGTAAATAATTATTGAATTGTTCAATAAGTGTTTTAAAGAACGTTTGATGAAGCACCGGAATTGAGCTTTCATTTTCTTCAAGCACTTGGTGTAATTTACTTAGTACTTCAGAAAACGTTTCTTTCGGTAAATTACATACAAGTCGAATCATATCTTTCTCAAGCAATCGTTTTGTTTGTAATAAATCACGAATTGTTTTCTCATCTTGCAGCAAGAACGGAGCAATTAATTGTACAAGACCGTTATCGTAAAAGTTTCGAATAAACGTTCCCTCACCACGTCTCGTTTCAATTAATCCTACCAGTTCTAACGCACGTAATGCTTCTCTTACAGAGGAACGTCCAACATTTAAGCGTGAACTTAACTCACGCTCAGATGGCAAACGATCCCCTGCTACTAAACAATCCTCTTCCATAATGGAACGGATTTTTTTTACAATTTCGAGATATACTTTTGTATTTGATGATGTCAATGGAAATTCCTCGCTTATTCTTTACCAATCAGCGCTAATTGTTTTGTTTTCTCAGCGACTTCATTTGGATCTACTTGACGGCGAGCTACTCCTGTCTCCATTGCTGCTTTCGCAACGTAAGCCGCTACTTGAGGCGCTACACGCGCGTCAAATGGTGCTGGAATGATATGATCTGCATTCAACTCATCCTCTGATACAAGCTCTGCAATGGCCTGTACAGCTGCCATCTTCATTTCTTCATTAATTTGTGTCGCATGTACATCAAGTGCACCGCGGAAAATACCTGGGAACGCTAGTACATTATTTACTTGGTTCGGGAAGTCAGAACGACCTGTTCCAACAACAGCTGCGCCCGCTGCTTTTGCCAATTCTGGCATAATTTCTGGAACCGGATTCGCCATTGCAAAAATAATTGCATCGTCATTCATTGTACGAACCATCTCTTCAGTTAATGCACCTGCTGCAGATACACCAATGAATACGTCCGCACCTTGTAAAACATCAGCTAAAGAACCTTCTATACGACTCTTATTTGTATATTTTGCAACTTCATCTTTCACCGGATTCATACCGACAGGACGACCTTCATAGATTGCACCTTTACGGTCACACATAATAACGTCACGTACACCATAGCGATATAAAAGTTTAATGATTGCAATACCTGCTGCACCTGCACCATTTGCGACAACTTTAATGTCAGACATTTTCTTTCCAACTAACTTCAGCGCGTTCACAAGGCCTGCTACTGTTACGATAGCTGTTCCGTGTTGATCATCATGGAATATTGGAATGTTTGTCTCTTTTTTCAAACGTTCTTCAATAACGAAGCAGTTTGGCGCTGCGATATCTTCTAAGTTTACACCGCCAAAAGTTGGCTCCATTAATTTTACAGTTTCAACAATTTTATCTACATCGTTTGTATTTAAGGCAATCGGGAATGCATCTACACCAGCAAAGCTCTTGAATAATACAGCTTTACCTTCCATTACTGGAAGAGATGCTTCAGGTCCAATGTTACCAAGACCAAGTACAGCCGTTCCATCTGTCACAACTGCTACCATATTTCCCTTCATTGTATATTCATATACCTTACTTTTATCGTCATAAATTTCTTTACAAGGCTCTGCAACCCCTGGAGAATATGCAAGACTTAAATCTTTTGCATTTTCTACTTTTACTTTTGATACAGTTTCTAATTTTCCTTGATGCACTTTATGCATGTGAAGTGCTTCTTCACGAAGTGTTGACAAACTATCCACTCTCCTCAAATTATGCTTGCTGATATCAATTTCTCCAAGTGGTCTGACCACGAACACTACTACTATAATAATCGAAGTGTAGGGAAATTGTCCATTATATTTTCACAACGACATTTTCGTCACCGACAATTTCTCGAAGTGCTCCTAGACATTCTTCACTTGGATGAATCGATAAACTTCGAGATAATTGTACCATTTTATGTTCCTTTTCATAATAAATTAGTACTTTCGTAAAACCTGAATAATCAAACAATATTTTGGTAACTTGATTTACAAGCTTTTTTTCATATTGAGACGGCAATTTCACGTAAACAGACGCTTCTTTCATTCCTTCATAAACATCCATTTCTTCTAGCGGATATAGTCCATTCACGATCCATTGCAACTTATGATTTCTTTGCTCGATCGTACCATCAACTAAAACGATTGCACCTTCTTGTAACCTGTCCGAAAAATGTATATACGTTTCTGGAAAAATAACGGCTTCCATTTCATCATTTTGATCACAGAATGTAATAAACGCCATCTTTTGCAACTTTTTCGTACGAATAACTTTCACACTTGTTATATATACGATCGCTCTTTGTACTTTTTTCTTATGTCGCATCGCCTGAGCAAGAGATGGAATTTCTAATTCTTTTCCTAGTTCCGCATACTGCGCTGTCGGATAGCTAGATAAATAAAAACCGAGTGCTTCCTTCTCTTTATTTAACTGTTCAATAAAGGATAGCTCTTCTCCTTGTACGTATTTTGATTTCGGAACAGCATCCCCTAAATCAAAATCACGTGCAAGATTTGCATACTCCAACGCTCCTTTAAGACTTCTCCATAACGTCGTCCTCGAAACACCAAAACCGTCAAAACAACCAGACCAGACAAACGCTTCTAAATTTCGCTCTGTTACAAATTTTGATGGCATACGAAGACAAAACTCAAATAAATCTTCGAACATTTTTTCCTCTCGTTCTTCGAGTAATGCCGTCACGGTAGCCATTCCGATATTCCGAATCGAAAGTAAACTATATCGAATCGCATTTCCTTCTATTTGGAAGTTGTAACCACTTCTCTGAAGAGAAGGCGGTAAAACGTGAAAACCTTTCCGCTTCGTTTCTCGTACATACTGCACAATCTTATCTTCATTTCCAATTGCACTTGATAATAACGCAGTCATAAATTCCAGCGTATAATTTGCTTTTAAATATGCAAGCTGATATCCGATCATACTGTAAGCTACAGCGTGACTTCGGTTAAAACCGTAATTCGCAAATCTTACAATTAAATCATAAATTTGTTCTGAAGATGTCTCATCGTATCCATTTTCCAAACAACCTTGAACAAAATGCTTACGTTCTTGATCTAAAATATCACGATTCTTTTTACTCACTGCACGGCGCAGCAAATCCGCTTCTCCAAGCGAAAATCCAGCTAACTTCGATGCGATTTGCATAATTTGTTCTTGGTATACAATTACGCCGTATGTTCTTTCTAAAATCGGCTTTAAATCCGGATGTAAATATTCAATTTGTCTTTTCCCATGCTTCGATTCAATAAAGGTTGGAATTTGTTCCATCGGTCCTGGTCTGTATAACGAGTTAACAGCGACTATGTCTTCAAATTCATTCGGTTTTAACCCACGAAGTACATTTCGCATACCACCTGATTCAAGCTGGAATACACCTGTTGTATCCCCTCTTCCTAACAATTGAAACGTCTTTTCATCTTGCAGAGGTAAATTTCTTATATCAATTTGTTTCCCAGTTTTTTCAACAATAAATTTTATAATATTTTCAAGTAACGTTAAATTACGTAAGCCTAAAAAGTCCATCTTGAGCAATCCAAGTTCTTCTAATGCATCAGCTGGATATTGCGTAACATAAACATCGTTATGCCCTTCTTGAATCGCTACACTTCCCGTTAACGGTTCTTGGCTCATAATAACGCCAGCTGCATGAATAGACGTATGACGCGGTAATCCCTCTACACGTTTTGCAATTTCAAACACACGCTCATGTAACAGATTCCCTTGTATAAACTCACGGAGCGATTGCGATTCCTCATATGCATCTCTTAACGTTATACCAAGCTTTGATGGGATAAGTTTTGAAAATATGTCAATATCTCTTGGCAGGAGCCCCATTACACGAGCAATGTCTCTAATTGCGGCTTTCGCTGCAAGAGTTCCGAACGTTACAATTTGAGCAACACGAAGCTGACCATATTTATCTTTCACATATCGAATCATCTCATCACGTCTTATATCTGGAAAATCAATATCAATATCTGGAAGTGTCACACGTTCAGGGTTTAAAAACCTTTCAAATAATAATTCATATTCAATCGGATCAATATCTGTAATTTCCAATACGTAAGAAACGAGTGAACCAGCTGCCGATCCACGGCCTGGCCCAGTTAAAATATGATTTTCATGTGCATATTTCATAAAGTCCCATACGATGAGGAAATAATCGCTAAATCCCATACGAGAAATAACATTTAATTCATGATCCAAACGTCCTATATGCGCTTCTTTCGGCGTACCATAGCGTTTCTGCAAGCCTTCTTCACAAACACGGCGCAAATACGTATCATTCGTCTCGTTAGATGGAACAGGAAATTTCGGTAATTGATTTACATGGAAAGGAATTTCTACTTGGCAACGTTCCGCGATTGTTATTGTATTTTGAACCGCTTCCTCAGCATGAGAAAATAGTGCTCCCATTTCATCCGATGACTTTAAATAATACTGATCCGTTTTCATTCTCGGTCTATCTGGATCAGTCATTTTCGTTCCGCCTTCAACAGATAATAAACATTCATGAACAAGTGCGTCACTTTGATTAATATAGCGAACATCATTTGTTGCAACGACTGGAACGTTTACCTTATTAATAAATTCAGGCAGTTTTTCTTGTAAAAGCAGTTCATCTTGAATTGCATGATGCTGCAAACTTATATAAAAATTGCTGAACATATTTTGATACGTATGAGCTACTTCTTCAGCCTGACTCTCTTTGTCTTCTAATAATAGCTGTTCAATCTCTCCGTCTTTCCCTGGTGAAATTGCAATTAACCCTTTCGCATAATGAGCAAGCCACTTCTTCGGGATACCTTCTTTTGACTTCGTCATAATGCTGCTAGAGATCTTTAATAAATTTTGATAGCCTATTTCATTCTCAGCAAGTAAGACAAGTGGATAAGACCTTTCTTCTTCTTCACTAAAAATAGAAGCTGTTAAGCCGATAATAGGCTGTATACCATTTTTCTTGCATGCTTTATAAAACGGAATAACTCCATACATAACATTTTCATCTGTAATGGCCAGCGATGAAAATCCAAGCTCTTTCGCCCGAATGACAAGCTCATCAATTTTACAAGCACTTTTTAATAAACTAAAAACGGTTTGACATTGTAAATGCACAAACTTCACTGTTGTACCCTCTCTTTACCTATGTGACTACTTTTATTATAGGTGATGAGGAAAGCGGAAATCAAAACATACTTCTCATACTTTGTCCATATATATGAAGAAGAAAGGGGAATGACGATGGATGTAAGAGAACATACTTTTTTCTCTCTGCTTATTATTAGTTATTTTATTGCCTTTGGAGTTATACTTGGTGGTTCATTAATAGGCGGATTTGGTGCATTTCTCATCGGAAAACCAACTCTAACTTATATTAATCAATTCGCCCAAAATTTAAGAATTTGGGCACTCGTTGCAGCAATTGGCGGAACGTTCGATACCTTTTATAGCTTTGAAAGAAGCTTCTTTGGCGGAGATATGAAAGATATCGTAAAACAAATTCTCCTTATTTTTTTTGCAACTGGCGGTATGCAAACTGGTCTTATTATTATTAAATGGCTTACACAGGAACATTTATGAGAGTACCCAGTGCCAATACAGCCAAAAGGTGGTATTTAGTTTTAGCTGGCGCTGCTGTTGGAGGAGTATTGAGCTGGTTTGTTTTTTTGTACATATACGGTGTATTTCAAGAAGAACAAACTAGTAAAATAGCAGAACAAAAAGAAATTATCGAAAAACAAGAAGCAAAACTCCACGTCCTTCTCGAAGACCAAGAGAAATTGAACACAGAAAATAAACGGCTCTTAACAATTCAAGAAATCAAAATAAAAATTATAAATCGAAAAAAATATGATTTAGACAATCTTACACTTGAAAACATGACCACTTCTATCCATAATGATCTCCAGCATCTTTTAACGAAAAACATTCAAAGCATCGCAAAAAATAAAGACCTGCTCAAAAAAGTCATCGAAAATAAAACGTACAAACATTACGATCGTATATACCGCTTTAAAGTAGACACAGTCTCTTTTGATACCGTACTTGAAATTAGTATTGATATAGAGAAAGAAAAATAAAAAAAAGGAGGGCTTCTGTGCCTCTCCTTCTCTTTCGTTCAACATACAATTTTTATCTACACAGCTCACGTAAATCAGCAAACAGGCGATCTGCTTCTTCCCAAGAAGATGCTTTTGCACCAGAAGCCATCGGATGTCCTCCGCCATTATATTGCATTGCTAATTTATTAATAACTGGTCCTTTTGAACGAAGACGAACACGAATAACATCATCTTCCTCTAAAAATAGAACCCATGCCTTTAATCCATCAATATTACCAAGTGCTCCGACAACACCAGATGCTTCAGTAGAAAGTACATCAAACTCTTCTAGTACCTCTTTCGTTAATTTAATGTACGCTGCACCTTCTTCTACCATCGTAAAGTTTTGTAAAATATAACCGTTCAAACGAGCAATTTTTTCTTTCGTCTTATACATTTCATTGTATAAATCTGTGAATTTTACATCCATGTCAACGAGCTCACTTACGTAACGAAGTGTTTTCGCTGTTGTATTCGGGAATAAGAAACGCCCTGTATCTCCAACAATACCCGCTAAAATAAGGCGAGCTGCTTCCTTTGAAATCGTTAATCCTTTATCTTTTCCATAACTGTAAAATTCATAAATCATTTCACTTGTAGAACTTGCTGTCGTATCCACCCATGTAATATCTCCGTACGGGTCTTCATTCGGATGATGATCAATTTTAATTAACATCTTTCCTTTTGCATAACGCTGATCACAAACACGCTCTTGGTTCGCTGTATCACAAACGATAACAAGTGCATCTTCATATACACTATCTTCAATATCATCCATTACTCGTAAAAACGATAAAGAAGGCTCGTTGTACCCAACCATATAAATATTTTTCTCTGGAAACGATTCTTGCAGAATTGTACCAAGTCCGCACTGAGAACCTAACGCATCCGGATCCGGACGTACATGACGATGAATAATAATTGTATCAAACTCTTTAATTGCTCCTAAAATTTGCTCATGCATATGTATAATCTCCTTTTTATTCAACTTCTTCATTTTATCCCGCATTAACGTGTAGTAAGACTCCCACCTCAAAAGTATTAAAAACAATGGGGCAAAATTAATTTGGAGCCTGGATGCACGTAAAAGCCCGATTGGTGAGGGCTAATAATTAGCACGTGGGATCTCCCCACACTAATTAAAGTTTCACTTTATCCCCCATTATAACGGAAAACATTTCATACATGCGAACAATTGCTTTATAATAAAAGTTAGAAAGTTTAGATTTTTCTTTTTTCTAAATTGTTATTTTTATACCAATCGATGGGAGCGTGTATTATGCCAGTATTCGTCTTTTGTATTATCATCTCATTTGTGTTGTACCTCTTCTATAAAACAAAATTCTTTCGTACAAACCGTCCAATGGAGAAAGGTTGGCTCTCTGGAAAATCCGCAATGGCACTCGGCTTATTCGTCCTATTCTTTGGGATAAACCAATTCTTTTTAGAACTTTCAACTGCACGCATTATCGTTGGTGTTTTGTTTATGTTACTTGGCAGCGCGAGTACATTTAATGGATTCCGCCAATATAAACATTTTCTACCATTAGCAGTCAAAGAAGCCGAATCTTATAAAACAACGTAAAAAAAGCATCAACATTGTGATGCTTTTTTACGTCCCTTCACTTTCAAAATCATATATGCAACAAACGCAGATGGTATATTAAAGGGATTACCTTGCACGTGAAAATGTAATTGTTCTTCTCCAAAAGACATCTGTTTGTATAGTTCTTGCTGAGATAATCCTGTTCGTTTCTTTTTTTCATTTAATCCTTGTAAGTATAAGTATTGAATTGGTATCATCACAAGGAAATAAAAGAGTGCGATACCACCAAAAAAGAGTAATTCTGATGACATATTGCATCCCCCTTCCGTCATCCATTATCTTACAATCTAATTATATCATAGTATACACTCTAAATGGATTAATATTCTGTTTTTTCTAATTATACAATCATCTCTCCTTATATATATATTTCCAGCTAAAACTCCTCCACATCTTTAGCAACAGCTTCAAAACCCAATAAAACAAAAAAGATGGAACAAACCAAAGCGATTTGTTCCACCTTTTTATTTATCGATTAACTGCACCATAAGTAATGCTTTCCCGACAACATTACCTTCATGATGTACTTCTACATCAACCTTACCAAATTTACGGCCAATTTCTAATACTTTCGGATGAACCGATACAACATTATCAATTTGAACCGGTTTTACGAAATAAATTGTTAAGTTCTCAACAATTGAATCGCTCTTCTTCTGCGCACGAATGACGCGGTTTGTTGCTTCTGTCACAATTGTTGTGAATACACCGTAAGATAACGTCCCGATTGAATTCGTCATTTGTGGTGTCACTGAAAATTGATATAAATGCTCATTTTTTGCTTCTTTCGGCGTCATAAATTGATTCGTTACAATGTCATCAATCGTTTCACCAACTTGTGGTTGACGCTGAATCATCTGCAAGGCCTGAAGTACATCTTGACGACTAATGATACCTTGCAATTTATTTCCATCCTCCACAACAGGAAGTAATTCAATACCTTCCCACACCATCATACGTGCTGCAGCTGCGACAGACATTTTTCCGTTTACCGTAATAGGGTGTTTCGTCATAACTTTATCAATCGGTGTTTCTTTCGCAACACCAATCATATCTTTCGAAGTTACGATACCTAACACCTTTTTATTTTCATCCACAATTGGATAACGTCCATGCATCGTCTCTTCATTGTACTCATGCCATTTCTGCACTATGTCACTAGGCTTTAAATATAGTGTTTCTTCAATTGGTGTTAAAATATCTTCAACTAGTACAATTTCTTTCTTAATAAGTTGATCATAAATTGCACGGTTAATTAACGTTGCGACCGTAAATGTATCATAACTACTTGAAATAATTGGCAATTTCAATTCATCTGCTAACTTTTTCACATGCTCTTCTGTATCAAATCCACCTGTAATTAATACAGCAGCCCCTGTTTCTAATGCTAATTGATGTGCGTTCGTACGGTTACCGATGATAAGTAAATTCCCTGCTTCTGTATAGCGCATCATCGCTTCTAATTTCATAGCCCCAATTACGAATTTATTTAATGTTTTATGTAGTCCTTCTCTGCCTCCAAGTACTTGACCATCGACAATGTTAACGACTTCTGCATATGTCAGTTTTTCGATATTCTCTTTCTTCTTTTGTTCAATTCGAATTGTTCCGACACGTTCAATTGTACTAACATATCCTTTATTTTCTGCGTCTTTAATTGCACGGTAAGCGGTCCCTTCACTTACACTTAAATCTTTCGCAATTTGCCGCACAGAAATTTTATGCCCTACTGGCAGGCTATTAATATGTTCTAAAATTTGATTATGTTTGGTAGCCAAATGGTTTCACCATACTTTCTTTTCCCTAAATTCTTCATGTGTTGTATTTTCAGTATACTATATTTCCAAAACTGTTACACTCTCTCTTTGTATGTCTGTACTATTTTTTTTATAACAAAATGCTCCTTACATTACACCAGTCATTCTATTACAACAATGTAATGGTATTGTCATCTCGTTCGATAGTTTGTCCACACGCTTCAATATACAATTAAGACAAGAAATGAAACAAAGGAGCGAATACATTATGAAAAAGTTTTTAGAGGTTATAGGTGCTGTGTTTTTAGCTTTCGTAGATGGGAAAAAAGTTGCGATGGAATTGAATGAAACACCTGAACAGCCACGTACAAAACGAGAAGAATCAGCTAAACAAATACAGGCTTTAAAAACTGTACTACACACATAAAAAACCCTTCACTTGTCATTTCAAATGAAGGGTTTCTTTTTTATAGTGTAATACTTTCTCCAGCTTCTAATACTTTCCCTGTACAATTTTGTAGCTTTCCTACAAATTGATATGGATCTTGTTCAATAACTGGGAACGTATTGTAATGCATCGGTACAACTGTTTTCGCCTCTATCCATTTTGCTGCTAACACAGCATCTTCTGGCCCCATTGTGAAATTATCGCCAATTGGTAAAAATGCTAAATCAATATTATTCAGTTCTCCAATTAACTTCATATCAGAGAATAAAGCAGTATCTCCTGCATGATATACCGTTTTCTCCTCTGCTGTAAACAAAATACCCGCTGGCATACCTGTATATGTAATCGTCTTATTTTCTTCGTCAATATAACTAGAACCGTGGAATGCTTGTGTAAACTTCACTTTTCCGAAGTCAAATTCATGAGAACCTCCAATATGCATTGGATGTGTATTTACACCTTGCCAACTTAAAAATGTCGCCAGTTCAAATGGTGCTACAACAACTGCATTATTTTTCTTCGCAAGCTCTACTGTATCTCCAACATGATCACCATGACCGTGAGATAAAATAATCGCATCAACTTTTACATCTTCAGCCTTTAAATCTGTTTTCGGATTTCCCGTTAAAAATGGGTCAATTAAAATAACTTTTCCATTCGTTTCAATCTTTACAACTGAATGCCCGTGATACGATACTTTCATCATTACATTCCTCCCCTATTCACATTCACACTTTTTATTCTACATGATTTCTCAATTCCCTGTCTTTTCTAACATCGATTTACTTGTCATAACGCTTTCGTCCGATGTAAAGTTATATTTGTAATTAAATATCTCGGGGGTGCCAATCGATGAATGCTAGATTAGAAAATTTAATGCAATGGCTAAAAGAAAAAAACGTAGAAGCTGCGTTCTTAACTTCTACACCGAACGTCTTCTACATGACAAACTTCCACTGTGAACCACATGAAAGACTACTTGGTATGTTTGTATTCCAAGAAAAAGAGCCTATTTTAATTTGTCCTAAAATGGAAGAAGGCCAAGCACGTAACGCTGGCTGGGCACATGAGATTATCGGATTTACTGATACGGACAGACCATGGGATATGATTGCAAAAGCAATTAAAGATCGTGGTATTGATGCAAATGCAGTTGCAATTGAAAAAGAACATTTAAACGTAGAACGTTACGAAGAATTAACAAAGTTATTCCCAAATGCAGCTTTCAAATCAGCTGAAGAGAAAGTTCGCGAACTTCGCTTAATTAAAGATGAAAAAGAACTTTCTATTTTGCGTGAAGCGGCTAAAATGGCAGATTATGCTGTTGAAGTTGGTGTAAATGCAATTAAAGAAAATCGTAGTGAGCTAGAAGTATTAGCAATCATTGAACACGAATTAAAAACAAAAGGCATACATAAAATGTCATTTGACACGATGGTATTAGCAGGTGCGAACTCTGCTCTTCCACACGGTATTCCAGGTGCAAACAAAATGAAACGCGGCGATTTCGTACTATTTGATTTAGGTGTAATCATTGAAGGTTATTGCTCTGACATTACGCGTACAGTAGCATTTGGTGAACTTTCTGAAGAACAAACTCGCATTTACAACACTGTACTTGCTGGACAACTACAAGCAGTTGAAGCATGTAAACCAGGCGTTACATTTGGTGCAATTGACAACGCCGCTCGCTCTGTTATCGCAGATGCAGGTTATGGAGACTTCTTCCCACACCGACTTGGTCACGGACTTGGAATTAGCGTACACGAATATCCAGATGTAAAAGAAGGCAATGAGTCTCTATTAAAAGAAGGTATGGTCTTCACAATCGAGCCAGGTATTTACGTACCAAACGTAGGCGGCGTTCGTATTGAAGATGATATTTACATCACAAAAGACGGATCAGAAATCTTAACGAAATTCCCGAAAGAATTACAATTTGTGAAATAATAAAAAAGGTAGCGTGATCGCTACCTTTTTATTAAAGAAGGCCCTTTAAAAAGTGCCTTCTTCTATCTCACTAATATTTATTTGAAATTTCACGATCCAAACTGAGAAAAGGTGGACAAGAAGCGCAAACGCCATACATGCTCCGCTTAAAAAAGTTAGTATAGGATGCGAATACACGTGCCCTAATCCATAGGATATCGCCACGAAAAACATTGTTATGTAAATATAAATTGCTCCATGTATTTGCCTCATATAAACCTCCTTTTCCCATATTATAACATAAATTTTCTGATTATTCACATTAATTAACTGTAATTAATATTTCTCCACTGTTACACCTCTAACAGCCGCTTTAATATATGGGGCTCCTTGTAAACCTTGTAAATCCTCTGTTTTTCCAGTTACGACTACTCCGTATATTGGTATGTCTTTTGGTTTCGTGTTTTTTATTTCTTTATAATATTGTTCAAAATAATCACTTGGTATACCTTCACTATTTTTTGCTAAAGACTTCATTTGGTACAGAAACTCTTTTGAGTTTATTGTTAAATCATTTTTCACACCTTCTGTTACTTTTGCATAACTCCCTTCAAATCCAAAAAAATTTTCATAATAAAAAGCACATATATTTTAATTTTTTAACATACAAATCAATTTTTTCGAAATAAAAACTTCCACTCATTTAAAAGATATATTCTCATAATATCTTTATGATTTAGTTGTCATAATAATTGAACGTGGATAAAATCCCAGCTTTTGATAAAACGATACAGCTTCATTTCCGTACACTACTATTAATTCAATGTCATCTACTTGCTTTTCTTTAAACCATTCCACTGCACTATTCATTAATTTCAAACCGAATCCGTTTCTTCGATATTTTTCATCAACAAATAAAACTTCAATCTTCCCACTTACGCTTTTACTATACGCTATACAAAAGCCTAATATATTATCTGTTTCTAACTCAATCAATAGTTCAATTCTATATTCTCCGTACTTTGAATTTTTTTTATAATCTTCAATACGTTCCTCAAATGTCATTCTTGGATAATCACCAGAAAAATATTTTGATTTACTGTTATGATATTCATGCAATTTATCTAATGAGTCTCTGATTATCTCTATTTCATCGAGAGTGATATATTTATGACTAATTCGCATCTTACAGCATCTCCAATAATATATATTTCACCAAAAAAGAGGATGGTTTATCTTTACAAAATACTACTCTATTATTTCATCGCTTCTTTCACAACATCTTGAATCATAACGACTTCCGTCTTCAGATCGACAGCCAGTGCTTCTTCATCAATACATTCATACCAAAACGCTAAGTGCTTTTTATCAATTGCATGATGAGAATTTTCGACAAGAGCCCCGCCTTCTCCTTGCACAGAATACCAATATAAGTACTCTTCTCCATCTCTTATTTCCCGGAAAATTGTCTCTACATACATTTTCTCGTCGTTTAATGTCAAAAGCACTTCTTTCATATTGCCATTAAGAAGCTGCATCCATTCATCTACCCGATGACTTTTACCTTGTTTCACTTTAAATCTCGTTAGCTCCACATTCATTTTTATTCCCCCGTTCTCTTACGTACAAACAAACTATATTCTATTGGATTATGAAAACTTAATTTACTAGCTAATTTTTGCGAAGGAATATTGTCTACATAACAATCCCAGCATGGTGTAATATGATTTTGTATACACTGTTCAATGAAACGTGTTGCGACAGCTTGAGCTAACCCTTTCCCTTGATGTGCTTCATGTGTTGCAATATCAATTTCAGCAAAACCATTCCCTCTAAATATTGAGACGCATTCGGCTACAATCATCCCATCTTGTTCTATACAAAAACCAAAGCCGTTATTTAAAAACACTTCTTTTGATCCCCAATATTCTTTATAATAATCCTCTGTAAATTCATTACTTCGTTCTATATCACTTTTATCAATACGTTTAATTTCATATGTATTTTTATTTAATTCTATTTTTCTATCTTCAAAAACTTCTCTTTGAAATTGAAATGTCATTCGTGGAATGTTCCGAAATGCATTACTAAAACGCTCTTCTAACATCATTTCCCACTCGTCACTCGAAGTGAACAATGTAAATCTCTTCTCTGTTTTTTCAATAGCCATTTTTAAATATGCAAATAAATATTCGTTATAATTTTGATCATCCGTATCACCAAATAAATAATAGATACCATTAGCTGTACGAATTAGTCCTGCTGTTAACTTCTCGTTTGCAAAAACTTCACCATCTATCATTTGATCACATACCGCATGAGCAAAGGTTGTTGTCCTTGTATGACCTTCTAAAATCGGAAGGATTTTTCTATACTGGGCTACAGATAATTTTTTCATAATTGCTCCACTTTAATCGTATCCGCCTCTATATTTTCAAAACAAAGATTTACCGTTCTCTTGAATGCTCTCGTTCTATGAATTGTTCCTGCTGGAATTAAGATGGAATCGTTCGGTTTTAAAATTGCTGTCTCCCCATCTTGAAAATCAATAAGTAATTCTCCCTCTAATACAATGAATAATTCGTCCGAATTAGAATGATAGTGCCAATCATATTCACCAGTAAATACGGCGATTCGTAAGCAATGATTATTTACATTTGAAACGACGAAGTTTTTATGTTGTTCTTGAATGTCCTTTGTTAATTCTAATAAATTTGCAGTTTCCACCTTTTGTCTCATCCTTTCATTAGTCGTTCTTCTGAAAAACTAACTTAGTCTCCACCACCTCCGCAATCTCCTCCACCATCACTTGAGCTGCTACAATCGTTGCTACTATAATCACCAAATCCACTTGATGAGCTTGAATCGGATGAAGATTTTTTCTCTTTTTTCTTTTCCTATCTCTCTTACTTTCATAACTAGGCCATACTTTATGAAAGAATATAACGAATAAAACCAATTCTATTACAACAAGGATAAAAACTAGACTACTCTCAATAATATTAGGAGTTATCTCAAAACTGTAAAACAGTCCAAATGAATACATACACAAAATCACATACAGAGCCATACAAATATACCGAAATGTTTTTTCTATCATAATGACTACTTTTTTTGAAAGAGGTATGTTCTGTTCCTGTTTTTTCTTTATATACTTTTGTCTTTTAGCTTGCTTTTTCTTACTCTTTTTGCTCCCCATTGAATCTCCTCTATCGACTTTCATTTTTCATTTAATTCCAAATTATCACAAAAAACAACATCATAACAAGCAATATTTCTCGTAAAGTTTTATTTACTTTTTGTAAAGTTTTATTTACTTTTTACCTAAAAATGGATATTATAAATGTAACAAATTTACAAAAAGGAGACTTTGTATATTTGATTAAAAATAAAGTAAAACAATTCCGCGTCGTTAGAGACATCACCCAAGAGCAATTAGCTTCCTCTGTTCAAATCACTAGACAATCCCTCATCGCTATCGAGAAGAATAAATACAACCCGAGTTTAGAATTAGCATTGAAATTATGTGAGTTTTTCGGCTGTAAAGTGGAGGATTTATTTCAATTAGATAAGACTGGGGAGGAAAAAAATGAAAAATAATTTTATCCAAGGGTTTGCTTCGCATCTTACTATTTTAGTGTTAGGATCGGCCTTTCTTTATTTCAATAGTAGTGATGAAGAAAAGATTCGTTCTGTCCTTCTATTCGCTAGCGTATACATACTCTTAGCCTTGGTACTATTAGTAGTGAAACGAATATTCTTTAAGAAAAAAAAAAAAGAGTCCGAGCAATACCCATTACCTGAGACAGATGAAAGAATTGAAAAAATGGGCTTAAAGCTTATGGCGCAAATTTTCGGTCTCTCTCATTTAATCGGCTCTGCGATACTATTTATTTTATATATTACTGACAAAAATTCGACGATACGAGTAGAGTATGCCCTGTATTACTTGTTTGGAATTCTTTTCTTCACAATGATGTTCGGCTTGAAAATTGTGAAGAAATTAGATAATTAGTTTAAACAAAAAGACCCTTCCTACAAAGGAAAGGTCTTTATTTTATTTCTATTATGATAAAGCAGGAGCTTTTTCAAGAAGCTCTTTTGCATCTGCATATTGTAAGCTGTGCGCTTCTGCAACTGCTTCGAATGTTACGTAGCCATCTAATGTGTTAATACCTTTTAATAATGCAGTGTTGCCTAGGCAAGCTTCTTTGTAGCCTTTGTTAGCAATTTGTACTGCATATGGTACTGTTACGTTTGTTAATGCAAGAGTTGATGTACGTGGCACCGCACCTGGCATATTTGCAACTGCATAATGAACAACACCATGTTTCTCATAAGTTGGGTTGTCGTGAGTTGTAATACGGTCAGTTGTTTCGAAAATACCACCTTGGTCAATCGCGATATCTACAACGACAGAACCTGGTTCCATTGATTGAATCATTTCTTCTGTTACAAGTTTTGGCGCTTTTGCACCTGGGATTAATACTGCACCGATTACAAGATCAGATTCTCTTACAGCTTCTGCAATGTTATACGGGTTAGACATTAACGTTTTTACTTGGTTTCCGAAAATGTCATCTAATTGACGAAGACGTTCTGCACTTAAGTCGATGATTGTTACATCTGCACCTAAACCTACTGCAATTTTCGCTGCGTTTGTACCAGCTTGACCACCGCCGATAATTGTTACTTTACCGCGTTTCACCCCTGGAACACCTGCAAGTAAAATACCTTTACCACCTTTGTTTTTCTCAAGGAACTGTGCACCGATTTGCGCAGACATACGACCAGCTACTTCACTCATAGGTGCAAGTAATGGTAAAGAACGATTGTCTAATTGTACTGTTTCGTATGCAATTGATACCACTTTGTTATCAATTAATGCTTTCGTTAATTCTGGCTCTGGAGCTAAGTGTAAGTATGTGAATAAAATTAAACCTTCGCGGAAATAACCGTATTCACTTTCAACTGGCTCTTTTACCTTCATAACCATATCTTGATTCCATGCTTCTTCAGCAGTTTCAACAAGTTTCGCACCAGCTTGTACGTATTCTTCATCTGTAAAGCCTGATCCTACACCTGATCCTTTTTGAACAAAAACTTCATGACCATTTTGTACTAAATGTACAGCTCCCGCTGGCGTCATCGCCACGCGGTTTTCATTGTTTTTAATTTCTGTTGGAATTCCGATACGCATTATTAGTTCCCCCTTGAGTTATGAAATGACCCCTGAATCATTTTTTAAAGCGCTTTCTATACTCTTATATTCTAACATAATATCTCAATATTTGACAAAAAAATAATACAAGTTTTCCGATAGATTTAATCTTACATGAAAGGACAGTATTATCCGTACCTCTCAGTATAAAGGATAAACTGTCCAATTATTCGAAACTTCACTTTATTTAATTCTATCGATGTCTATGAATAACATCAACAGCGCCTGTTACTTCAATAATCGTGCCAGTAATCATATCAGAATCGTCCTCACATAAAAACGAAATGGTTCTTGCGATATCTTCCCCTGTTCCAGATCTACCAATTGGTGTGTTACTACCTTTCAGATTTCGTGCTTCTTCAATCGTTGCCTCTTTCATTTCACCAATTATATCACCAGGACATACCATATTCGCAGTAATACCGTATTCAGCTTCTTCGTATGCGACTGTTTTCGTTAAAGAAACAAGTCCGACTTTCGCAGCTGCAAAGGCTGAACGATAAATCCATCCAGGCGCGCTATCTGCCCCTTGAAATCCATAGTTAATAATACGGCCAAATTGCTGGTTTCTCATAATCGGTACGACAAGTTTTAATAAATGAAACACCGCTGTTAAATTACCCTGGATCATTTCATTCCATTCGTCTTCTTCGTAATCGACTAATTTTTTCCTTTCAAATACGTAAGGACCAGCATTATTAATTAAGAAGTCAATTTTGCCAAAACGGCTCATCGCTTCTTCTACTATTTTATGTAAATCTTCCTTTTTCGTGACATCAGCTTGCACGAACTGTAGACGTTCTTCCATATTTTTATATGTTTCTTTCATTGTTTCCATAGCACTTGTATCGCTATGATATGTTACTGTTACTGAATATCCTTTAGCCAATAACTTTTCTGTTACTTGCTTTCCTAAACCTTTCGTACCGGCTGTAATGAGCGCGTGTCTCACAAACATGCCTCCTTTTAAATTGCTATACTCCATATGTAACAAGTTCTCGCTTCAATTACAACTAAAATGAATTAAGGCAAAGTTTTCAAAATTCTGTAACGTTTCCAACAAGCACATTACCAAAATTTGTTTTATAATAAAGTTGTAAACGGTAATAAAAATGATTGGGAGGAATTTACTATGAATAATACATATACAAATATTTTAATTGCGGTGGACGGTTCTAAAGAAGCAGAAAAAGCCTTTAAAAAAGCAATTCAAGTTGCAAAACGAAACAACGCAACATTAACAATTGCTCATATCGTTGATGTAAAAGCATACTCAGCAGTAGAGGCTTATAGCCGCGCAATTGCTGAACGTGCAAATCTATTTGCAGAAGACTTATTAGAAGACTACAAAAAAACTGCGCTTGAAGCTGGTCTTGAAAAAGTGGAAACTGTATTAGAATTTGGTAATCCTAAATCTAAAATTTCAAAAGAAATCGCTCCAAACCATAAAGTGGATTTAATTATGTGTGGTGCAACTGGTTTAAATGCTGTAGAACGTTTCCTAATTGGTAGCGTCTCTGAACATATTATTCGCTATGCGAAATGCGATGTCCTTGTTGTTCGTGGTGACGAGGAGCAAGGTGATCTTTAATTTATAATAAAAAAACACCAAGTCCACATGGGCTTGGTGTTTTTCATTTCACATATTTCACTACAAATACGAGACAAGCTAGAACAACAATGACAACTGCAAACACATAAGGCGGAAGGAACTTCAAAGACCATAACGCCATCATTAACGTCGCAACCGTTAAGTACGTTTGTTTTGCATCTTCTGTCATTTTTTTGCGAAGTAAAAAACATACAAATAACCAATTGGCGGCGTAATAAAACAAAGAACATATATGATTTTAGATTTTAAATACCACTTGTGTTCTCCAAGTTTCTTTATGTCTTCTTCTATTCTCTTACTCTCTTGTTCTCTCGCTTTTCTTTCATATAAGGAAGAAAGTGCATGAAAAAATAACATGTAAATATAATTGCCCAAAATTCAATATCCAATCTTTCTAGTGGAATATGCTCACTAAAAAATGCAGCAGCAATCACTAAAGAAAAACAATACGTCATCATCCAAAATGAACGTTTTCTCTTTTTCCGTTCTATTTCTTTTTTATCTTTTACTTCTTGTACTTTCTTTTTTCTAGAAAGCCATACAGAAATACAGCAATCTACTACAAATAAAGTAAAGATAAAGATTGCTATATGCATTGTTGTTACATTCTCAAATGAAAATACTTCTGGGAATGCAACGTGTAATACAATTAGCGTGTACAAAATTAACCCTACAAAATAAAGTGAAACTTTAATCAGTGGGGTTTTGTTCATCCCCCACTGATTATTAGTTGAACCAATCGGGCTTTTACGGGCAGTTGATCCCCCACCTAACTTCTTTGCTTTCGCTGAATTTTGAGGTGGGGGTCTTACTGCCCGTTAATGCGGGATAAATACGTCTCATCTTCCATTCCTTTCTCATTTCCTAACATTAGGTTAACATACATTTTTTAGAAATAGACGGACAAAATATATGTGTTTAGAAAAGGAGGATGCTACATGGATGATTATGAACGCATTATTTTAGATGTGAATGGGAAAGAAATCGAAATGTTAGATATGATTCGCGAGCATTTTAAAGAAAAACATGGTGTTGAACTAAGTCACGGTGCATTACTTAGAGATTTAATGGATATTGAATACATTCGAATTACAGAAGATCGCCACAAGTATGATTAATCAATGAAGCTTTAAGCCTAGAACATATTGTTCTAGGCTTAATTACATCTATACGAAAAATGTTATAATTAGGAAAAAAACGCAGAGGATACCAGAATATGAAATCTGAAAATATCTCAAAACATTTTCACACATTACATGTGCAAAGAAACCAGTTCCTTCCTGAGCTTCATTCACTTTCACAAGAACAACTATGGCATAGAAAAGAGGACGGAAAATGGTCTATTGGAGAGCACTTTTATCACTTATATTTAATTACAAGGATGCTAAAAGTAGCGATTAAATTCTCTTTCACTCTTATCCCCTATGCCAAACTAAGAAGAAACACCCCATTCGCAACTGAAATTCATGACATTTATGCCGAATACAAGGAGAAGCATGGCAGAGGAATGAAAGCTCCTTGGATTTTAATCCCTTCAAAAAAAGTCTATTACTCTATGAATGTAAATGAATTAGAAGAATTACTTTCACGTGAAACAGATGAAATAAAAAAACTAGTTCAAAATATAGAAGAAGATATTGCAGGACATATCGTATTTTTAGATCCAATTGCTCACTATCCTAACCTTATTCAATCTATCCAACTATTAGCGATTCATGAGAAGCATCATTTTATGATTATGAAACATAATTATGAAATGATAGATACATACCTAAAAATCTAAATACAAAAAGGTAAGGTACTTTCTAAAAAAGCACCTTACCTTCTATATCATATATCATTTAACTTCCAACAAACTCTATTGCTAACCCCTTCGCCTTCTCCAAAGCCTTTTCAATTTGCTCAAATCCTGTCCCGCCAGCACTGTTACGGCGCTTTACAGCTGCATAAGGTGAAAGAACTTCATATAAATCTTCTTCAAATAACGGACTCATTTCTTTATACGTTTCAAGTGGTACATCTAATAAATAGATTCCTTTTTGCGTACAATGAAGAACTAGTTTCCCGACAATTTCATGAGCTTGACGGAACGGCAGTCCCTTGCTTGCTAAATAGTCGGCAATTTCTGTTGCGTTAGAGAAGTCTTGCGTCACAGCTTGCCCCATTTTTTCTTTGTTTACAGTCATCGTTTCAAGCATGCCTGCCATAATATGAAGGCATCCTTCTACTGTTTTCACTGTATCAAACATTCCTTCTTTATCTTCTTGTAAGTCTTTATTGTAAGCGAGCGGCAATCCTTTCATTACTGTAAGTAAACTGAATAAATTACCGTATACTCTGCCCGTTTTACCACGAATCAGTTCCGCCATATCCGGATTTTTCTTCTGCGGCATAATACTGCTTCCTGTTGCGTATTGATCGCTCATTTCAATAAATTGAAATTCTTGGCTACTCCATAAAATAAGTTCTTCGCAAAAGCGTGATAAGTGCATCATAAGCATAGATGAGTTACTTAAAAACTCTAATATGAAATCACGATCGCTTACCGCATCTAAACTATTTTCATAGATTCCATTAAATCCGAGAAGCTCCGCACTATATTCTCGGTCAATCGGGAATGTTGTACCAGCTAGTGCTCCTGCTCCTAATGGTGAAATGTTAATACGCTTTAACGAATCTTCATAACGATTCACATCGCGCTCTAACATCCAAAAGTAAGCAAGAATATGATGCGCAAATGAAATCGGCTGTGCACGTTGCAAGTGCGTATAGCCGGGCATAATTGTTTCAATGTTATTTTCCGCTTGATGAACAAGAACAGTTTGCAATTGTTTTGTAGCTTTTATAATATCTTCTACTTTTTCTTTTAAATACAAATGCATATCTGTCGCTACTTGATCGTTACGGCTTCGGCCTGTATGAAGTTTCCCTCCTACTTCACCGATTCTTTCAATTAACATCTTTTCAATATTTAAATGAATGTCCTCAGCCTCGACTGAGAAATTCAATTTATTTTGTTTCGCTTCCTCTAGTAAATATTGAAGCCCTATCTTTATTTTCTCTGCTTCTTCTTTCGTAACAATGCCTTGCTTTGCTAACATCGTTACATGTGCGATACTCCCTTTTATATCTTGATTTACTAATTGTTGATCAAAGGAGATGGATGCTCCAAACTCTTCAACCCACGCTTCCGCTTCTTCTGTAAAACGTCCGCCCCAAAGTTTGCTCACGCTTCCACCTTCTTTTGATTCACTTGACTGTATACTTTCGTAGGTAAACCGAATAATGAAATGAATCCAACTGCTGCATCATGATTAAATTCATCCTGGGCAGTATACGTTGCTAATTTTTCATCGTATAAAGAGTACTCAGATTTACGCCCTTCTACAATCGCATGACCTTTAAATAATTTCACACGTACTGTACCTGTTACATTTTTTTGCGTTTCTTGTAAGAAAGCATTGAGCGCTTGTTTTAAAGGTGAGAACCATAAACCGTTATAAATTAATTCTGTTAGTTTTTGCTCAATCATCGGTTTGAAATGAGCGACCTCTTTCACAAGTGTTAAATCTTCAAGTTCTTTATGCGCTGTTATTAATGTCATTGCTGCTGGGCATTCATATACTTCACGAGATTTAATACCGACAAGGCGATTTTCTACATGGTCGATACGTCCCACGCCATGTTTTCCAGCAAGTGCATTTAACGTTTTAATTAGTTCTGAGAGTGGGTATGCAGTGCCGTTTAAAGTCGTCGGTACCCCTGCTTCAAATCCGATTTCTACAAACTCTGGTTTATTCGGTGTATCTTCTAATGCCAACGTCATCTCGTATGCGTCTTCTGGCGGCGCTGCCCATGGATCTTCTAAAATTCCACATTCGTTGCTGCGTCCCCATAAGTTTTGATCGATTGAAAACGGGCTATCTAAATTAATTGGAATCGGTATATCATTTTCTTTTGCATATGCAATTTCTTCTTCACGTGACCATTTCCATTCACGTACGGGCGCAATAACTTCTAAATATGGATTCAACGCTTGAATAGAAACTTCAAAACGAACTTGGTCATTCCCTTTTCCTGTACATCCATGTGCAACTGCACTTGCGCCTTCCTGCTCTGCAATTTCTACTAATTTTTTTGCAATAAGCGGACGAGATAATGCAGAGACAAGAGGATATTTCCCTTCGTATAACGTGTGAGCTTGCATCGCTATCAATGCATATTCATTCGCATATTCTTCTTGAACATCAATCATATATGATTTAATTGCACCTACTGAAAGTGCTTTTTCTTTTACAAACGCTAAGTCTTTACCTTCCCCTAGATCTAAGCAAAGCGCGATAATATCATAATTTTTCTCTTGTAACCATTTAATTGCAACGGAAGTATCAAGACCTCCGGAATATGCTAATACAACTTTTTTCTTCTCCATTTTGCATCCCCCTAAAGAATAAATATTCATTTTTTCTTATAATAATCCAAACTTTATCACCTTTCATAAAATGAATCAAGGGGAATTTATAAAATTTTTTCAAACAATTCCGTCGAACTTCTTTCTTTTTTTATGTAAAATAGAGGAAGGGAAATGGAGGGGTGTCTATGAAAAAGTATTTTATATACAATGAACATCTAGGAATTGAAGTACCGAACATACAAGAAAAATGGGAAGACATCTCTGAACAAGCGCAGCATTCTATTTTATTAAAATGGGAGCAAGTTCGCGGAAAAATACCTGATCGCATAAAGGAACTTGAGCACCATATTAACGCTAAACAACACCACTTAAATAACGAAGAAGACTTTGGAATTTCTTGCAAGCTAAATTCAGAAATTGCCGATCTTGCTTCAATTATTAACGATCTTTGGCTTTGGTATCGTCTAACCCAAAACGTATCTGAGGGAAAAGCACACCAATGAAAAAAGCATGCCCCTCAATTAATTTGGGTCATGCTTTTTTGTCGTAACAAGCTTTGCAATATATTTCTTGCGCCGTTTTTGCTAAACATACATCAAACGGGCCTACTAATATACTTCTTTCTTTCGGCAACTTTACAAAAGCAACTAGCTCTTCTTCATATTGAATCTTTTTCTGACATGAAACACATTTTAATTCTTTTCTTTTAAACATGTCTTTTAGCATATCTCCATTCTCCCCCTCATCTATCTATATTAATATACTCTCATAATAGTTAGAGCTTGTAAAAAAATGACACATTCCGAAACAAATTATTCATATACTATGTACAAAAGGAGGTCTCAAACTTATGCGAGCTTTCATTATTATCGCTTTAACTTTTTTAAGTATCATTAGCTGGGATGCATTTTTTAAAGATAAAAGTGATGAGAACAATACAATTGAATAAAAACCCTTCTTTTCTTACTTATTGGACAAACTTCTAAAAGTTGTCCAGTTCTACGAAATAACTTAGGCTTTTCTACAAAAATATTTAAACATAACATTTTTTGTAGATTCCCTCCGGTTATTGTCGGTTTCCATCCGCATGTATTTTTTGAAAGTATGATATAATAATATAAATCTTGAAGGAAGGGATTTTGATATCATGATCGCTCGAAGGAGCATGTGGCATCGTATTGACGAATCATACACGTAGCGTATTTTTTAGCTCAGATACTTTAGTCTAGCGAAAAAAAATACGAGAGTGGGGAAATTATGATTGCCCGAAGGATAATTTGGCAAAAAAAAGACTCTTCTTACACATAGCGTTTTGTTTAGGACTTAATTGTTACTAGCTAAACAAAACAAAGAAGAGCAGGATTGCTAAATGAAGAATCCTACTCCCCGTTTTGTTTAGTCGCTTTAAGACTTAAACTAAAACGAAGGTAGGGAGAATTGATGGACGAGAGGATTATTCGTTATTTCTTCAGCGACATATAGCGTAGTTAGTTTTTTTCGTAAACTAACTGAAAGCTACATGTGAGCTCGTAGTTAGTTTACAACACCAAAAGGACTACTAACTACGGAAAGAAGGAATAACGATGAGGAACATCCAAAGTCGACAAATTATTAAAGAAGTTTTTATGGTTTTAATCGGTTCATTTATATTAGCAGCAGCGCTATATCACATTCACTTCCAAAACCACTTAACAGAAGGTGGCTTTGTAGGTATTGCACTATTTATCCAAAATTTTTATGATATTTCACCATCTATTTCAACTGTAGTAATGGATATCCCTATTATTTTACTATGTGCTTCATTTTTAGGTAGAAAAATGGTTGGCTATTCATTCTTAGGTTCACTTTCATTTGGAGTATTTTATTCCCTTATGGAAAATTATTCTCCTTTTACGG
Source organism: Bacillus sp. FSL E2-0195 (assembly GCF_038003645.1). Taxonomy (NCBI): domain Bacteria; kingdom Bacillati; phylum Bacillota; class Bacilli; order Caryophanales; family Bacillaceae; genus Bacillus; species Bacillus sp. FSL E2-0195. The sequence goes on from NZ_JBBOPN010000001.1 coordinate 4,480,473, forward strand.
TAGATTTATCAAATAATTTATTTGTAGCTGCAGTAGTTGGCGGTGCGTTAGCTGGTATTGGACTCGGTTTTATATTGCGATTTGGCGGTGCAACCGGTGGAGACGATATTTTAACAATTATATTAAGTAAACGAACTCGGTTTACAATTGGGCAAATTTTCTTCGTCTTTGACGCGATTGTTCTTGCGCTTTCATTATATTATTTAAATTGGACAGAAATTGCTTTTACTATTCTTTCGATTGCCGTACAGGCAAAAACATTGGATTTAATTTACTATCCAAAAACAGAAAAGAAAGCAGCAAAGCAACCCGTTTCTATTCCAATATCCAAAAAACATGCGACAAACTAAAAAGCGAAAGGCTTCGGCCTCTCGCTTTTTTTCATGCTCTCTTTTCTTTTTCTAATATGTAGCGTACTTGATAAAACTTATTTGCAAATTCAGTAACATTCCTCGTTAAGCGATAGTTCACTGTAGAGCCAATCGCCATTCCGAGTACAGGAATGCCTTGGAATACTTTACGACGAAGAGCATAAATCGAAAACGTCTTCAAAAGTTGTTTTAACACAACCTCAGTAGAAGCTGGCTTTAATACTGCTTCGTCTCCTTCATAGAAGAATGAATCCTCTTGTTCGAGTTCTCTCAGTAAATTGTACCATGCATATTGCTGAAGTCTCGCCGGCAATAATGCTGCATGGAATACCTTTAACGCAAGCATCATTTCATACGGCTTGTTCACATCATGCCCAAATGATGTCGCAACAAGTTGGACAGCCTTCACATTTAACGCAATCATAACCGGAAAATCAGCCGTTAATAATAATAAACCACCAGCACCTGTTGCTCCGCCTTGTACGAATGAATATAGACGATGACGTGCTGTTTGCTGCTCTGCTATGTATGTTAATTGATCAATAGATAACGCCTTCAAATCTTCAAGTTGCTCAATCGATTCATCAAATAATCTCGACGTTCCTAAAATACGATTACGTGCATCTAGCTGTGATTGTGAACTTTGAATAAGCGCATGCAAATGAAAGAGCCATCCATCTGCTTTCGTAAAAAAGTCTTTTCGTTTTTTCTCAGGCAGTTTCGCAATTGTCGTATGCAACCACTTATCAAACATCTTTTGAAAATCGGTCGCTTCTTGCTCTACTAATTGCCCTTCCCACTCTTTTATATTGTCTAAAATGGCTTGTTCTCGCTTCGATCGCATCGTAACAACCACCTCGTTCGATTTTTTTCTATTGTAACATATTTCTGCTTCTTCTTTGCAAATATGCTTGTCTATCTTTATTCACATACCATTTTTTAGTGACATAAAATATTAGCAAAAAGGATGAGATGAATCACATGAATCTATCCAATATAAAAAAAGAATATAATGCAGTATTCAGCTTAGGACAAAACTGCTGGCCTGCTTGGGCTTTATATCAATTCGAATTATCACCATTTTTTGGTGTTATCGATTTTATGCTAAGCCCTTCATTAGAAAAAGTGAATTTATTATTACAAAATCGATTTGACCGTTTTTTACAGTTCGAAAACTTATCCTTCATCTCATTTTGGGATGATGATGCGAAATTAAGACTCCGTGACAACCTATATGAAATCGACTCCTGTCACGACTTTAAAACAGATGTAAACACACCAACATCCTGGCCTTCTTATACAGAAATTAAGTTAAACTATGAGCATCGAATTAATCGTTTTCTAACTACAATCGAAACGGCAGAATCCACATTGTTTATTCGAACGGGAGGAACATACGAAGAAGCACGTTCCTTGGAACAAATTTTATCTCAAATAGTTAAACATACATTCTCTGTCCTATTACTCATTCCTGAAGATGTACCAACTATCGCCCAAGAAGATTGGGGATTACAAAATATTTGTGTTATAAAATGCCCAGTGATGGATATATACCAGTACAATGAAGCATTTTGGAATGACTTATTTAATGGCATCACAATTCGGCCAAACGCTTAAATACACGTCACCTTTTATCACACCCTGCCTTATAATCATCCTTATACAAAATAAATAAGGAGTGATTATATATGTATCCACGTGCAAAAGCTTTTGGCATCGCTATACATCACGGTCGCCTTCTCGTACAAGAATATCATACAGGCGATGAAACATATTACCGACCTCTTGGCGGATCAATTGAACTTGGTGAAAAATCAGCACATACTGTTATTCGCGAATTTCAAGAAGAGCTTCACACAGAAGTGGAAATCACCAATTATTTAGGCTGCTTAGAAAACATCTTTCATCTAGATGGAGAAATTGGTCATGAAATCATTCAGCTATATTCTTTACGCTTATTAGACATGTCACTATATGAAATGGAAATACTGAATATATCAGATGAACAAACACTGTCATATGCAAAATGGATTTCCCTCACTGCATTCATTCAAAAAGAAAAATTACTATATCCGGATGGAATTTTGAAATATATCCAAAAGAAAAAAGACGAGATCCTATAGGATCTCGTCTTTTTTTTCATATAGTATATTAACCAATATCTCCAAGACGTAATACGTCACGAGCAATCATAACTTCTTCGTCAGTTGGAATTACGATAATTTTTACTGGAGAGTGTGGGAAGCTGATGAATGCTTCTTCACCGAATACGTTATTGCGTTTTACGTCGAAGTATACGCCCATGTACTCAAGGCCTTCTAATACGCGCTCACGAATAATTGCACTGTTTTCACCTACACCAGCTGTAAAGATGATAGCGTCAACGCCTTTCATACGAGCTGTGTAAGAACCGATGTATTTATGGATACGGCTCACGAACACGTCAAGTGCTACTTTCGCACGGTGGTCGCCTTCTTCTTCTTTCGCAATGATGTCACGTAGGTCACTAGAGTAACCAGTAAGACCTAACATACCACTCTTCTTGTTTAATACGCTAACTACTTCTTCTACAGTTTGGCCTGTTTTTTCCATGATGTATGGAATTAACGCAGGGTCAATGTTACCAGAACGTGTACCCATTGTTACACCAGCAAGTGGAGTGAAGCCCATAGAAGTATCGATAGACTTACCACCTTCTACTGCTGCGATACTTGCACCGTTACCTAAGTGACAAGAAAGTAGGCTTAAGCTTTCAAGTGGACGACCTAATAATTCAGCCGCACGCTCTGTTACGTATTTATGAGAAGTTCCGTGGAAACCGTATTTACGGATGCCAAATTTCTCATAGTATTCATATGGTAAGCTATATAGGAATGCAGATTCCGGCATTGTTTGGTGGAATGCTGTATCAAATACTGCTACTGCTGGTACGTTTGGTAGTACTTCTTGGAATGCTTTAATACCAACAAGGTTTGCTGGGTTGTGAAGTGGTGCTAAATCGCTTAATTCTTCGATATCAGCTAATACTTCAGCATCAATTAAAACAGAATCAGCAAATTTTTCGCCGCCGTGTACAACACGGTGACCGATACCGCCAATCTCATCAAGAGATTTTACGATTCCGTTTTCAGTTAATTTCTTAAGAAGCATGTTAACTGCTACTGCATGATCTGGGATGTTTGTAATTTCTTTTTGTTTTTCGCCATCTACAGTAATAGTGAAGATACTATCTTCTAAACCGATACGTTCTACTAAACCTTTTGTTAATACTGTTTCACTTGGCATTTCAAATAATTGGAACTTTAAGGAAGAGCTTCCTGCGTTAATCGCGATGATTTTTGACATCTAGTCTTTCGCCCCTTTTTCTCTTGGTAGTTGTGTGGATCATTCCACAAACCGCTCGATTTTATCTAATTAAATTCACTCATTATGAAAACGTTTCATCATTAGTAAATTTTATACTCACGATTTTAATTTAAACATCGTCCGACATATATTTCAAGTGAAAAAATTATAACACCAAGAAAAAAAATATATTACAGATTTCAAAAAAATTCAGTTAAATCTTGTATATATTAAAAAACATTACATATCCTATAAAACTGTACTACATTAATTACTAACCCTGTTACATATATATCGTATTATTTATGTGTTGCAAACCAAGTATTCAATTGATCCATAATGTTCTCCATAGCCTTCATGTTAGAGAATTTAGGTAATTCCACTAGTAGTGCCTGTTTCGGCATTGTTACACCTTGGCCTTTCTTTTGGAGAACAAATATACTTTTTGCATTTTTCTCGTTTTTAAACATGGAAACAGGAAGCTGTAATAATCCTTGAATAAAGCATGTCTCTTTAATGAATGCATGTAGCTTTGGCGCTTGATCACTTTCAAAAATGAAGTTTGGTACTAAGAAGAATAAATACCCGCCTTCTTTCGTATGTTTCACACTTTGTTCAATAAATAAGTGATGTGCATATGACATTCCTTCATCTGCTTTTAATGTATATTCACTTGCAACAATTTCATTTGGATAATAACCAATTGGTAAATCTGAAACGACTGCATCAACTGGATCAATATAAAGTGGTGCTAGTCCATCTTGGTGGAAGAATTCGATTGCATGCTTTTGTAAATTTGCATTTACTAAAGCAAGTTTAATTAACACCTCATCCACTTCTACACCAAATCCACTCATTGTTAGTTCTTCTTTGGCGCTATTAAACAATGTAGTCATTAAGTTACCAGTTCCAATTGCAGGGTCTAAAACAGTAATTTCTTTTTGACCTTGCATAAATTTATGGAATAAGTAGCTCATGAACATTCCAACTGCATCTGGCGTCATTTCGTGATTCGCTTGTACGCCCTCTTTCATTCCTTTTAAAATGGCTAGCTGAAATGCTTTACGAATTTCTTCCCCTTTATATGTTTCTTCATTAAACGTACTATATTCACGATTCAACCTTTCAATTGTTGATTCGGATAATTCCTCTTGTAAAATCGCTCCTTCAAACAAGTTATCACCTGTTTCTACAAGCGCCTCTAAATATGTTACATCTAATTCTTTACGTAAAACTACCGTAGAAGAATCAAAAATAGAAAATAATGTTTCTACTGCCTGACTCACGTACATTCCTCCTTCTCTCTTTTACACATAACTTATATCATACCATAATCTAAATTTTTCCCAAAAGAAAAAGCGACCTCTTGCAAAGAGCTCCCCTTCAAGTTGTTTATGATGTAACGTCTTTTCTCATGTATTGGTTCAGTTAACAATACATGAGAAAAGACGACCTCTTCTAAAGTAAAACTTTAATGAGAGGTCGTCTTCATTTACATTACTTCGCAGATTTAGCTGCTTCTAATGCTGCTTCATAGTTTGGATGGCTTGTACCTTCGCCTACGTATTCTGCGTAAACTACTTTGTCATTGCTATCTACTACGAATACTGCACGAGCAAGTAAACGAAGTTCTTTCATTACTAAGCCGTAAGCTTCACCGAATGAAAGGTCACGGTGATCAGAAAGTGTTACAACATTTTCTAAACCGTTTGCTGCACACCAGCGTTTTTGAGCGAATGGTAAATCAGCGCTAATTGTTAATACTTTCGCGTTTTCAATACCTGCTGCATCTTCGTTAAAACGACGAGTTTGTGCATCACATACACCTGTGTCGATTGAAGGTACAACACTAATTAATTTCACTTCACCTTTGTATGTTTCTAAACTTACTGGAGATAAGTCATTTGCTAATACTTGGAAGTTAGGCGCTTGATCGCCAACTTTAACTTCTGTTCCAACTAAAGTCATTGGGTTACCTTTAAAAGTTACATTTGCCACTTAAAAATCCTCCCTTATTTTAAACAAAATATGTACAATGTAAATGATAGTTTGTCCCTATCGATAATGCAAATAAAATCGCTTTATTTACAAAAAAATTAAAGAAGCTAATCCACTGATCAGCTTCTTTATTCGTTAAATTTGAAATTCAGGATCATCTTCTTTTCGTTTATCCATCATTTCTTTCACTTTATCAACAGCTTGTGGCGCTAATTCAATTATTTTATCGATGACGTGTGTTTGCTTATCTAAGTGTAATACTTTCACACCTTCTCCATTTATAACAAGAAAGGCAACAGGATTAATAGAAACTCCTCCACCACTTCCCCCGCCAAATGGATGACGGCCTGAATGTTCTACTTTACCAAATTCACTTCCACCAGCAGCAAATCCAAAACTGACTTTCGAAACTGTAAGAATTACACTTCCATCTGCCGCTTTAATTGGGTCACCAACAATTGTATTTACATCAGTCATTTGTTTTAAATGCTGCATTGCGGTTGTCATTAAACCTTGAATTGGATGGTCCATTCTATATCCCCCCTATGCTTGAACAGATTTTTCTGTCATACCAGATTTTTGCTTTCTCATAAACATGAGTAATTTTATCGCTGTTTTTACAGTACGGAATATACGAAAAGATGCTGTTAACTCGCATCTTGATGCAAATCCCTTTCCTTGAAAAACAGGAGTAATTTCAAATTCTGGTACGTCGACAATATGCATATATTGTCCTACAACTCCAGCAGCCATTCCTTTTGTCCCCCATGCATATCCAGTGACAATTCCAGTACTAGCCGCGTCGCCTGCTCCAATTTGCGTATGCCATTTCCAACCATTGATTTTCACTCTTTTGAGAAAATCTTTAACAATAGTATGAACGTCTTGAAGCTTTTTTATCAGTTCCCCTATACTATCGAGTTGTGCCATAATTTTATTATCTATTCCGCCGTCCTCTTCAGCTTTTTTAATTTTTTGTCCTGTCTTCTTCTGCTGTTTTTCAATTCTTTCCAATACATCAAACGTATATCGAATCATCCATATTTTCACTTGAAACAAACATTGTTTTTCCATTTCTGAATATAAAAACGTCACCTTAAGCGATATTTTCGATAATAGTATAAGCAAAATAAAAAGTAGAAGAATTATCATTCCAATTACGAGCCACTTCATTCGTACCATCCTTTCACTCCATACCCATTATCGACAAGTTTATTCATCATTAAACAGACTTTGATAAAATTGAATATAAAAATTTTTCTAAAAATAAAAAGGAATTTTGACAATTTATATCGAAATATACTATTTGAACATATCATCCAGAAACATACTCTGACGATATGTAGCACTAAGACTAGAAAATTTGACTGCAGTGGAGGGATACATAATGGCAAATCGTCGCAATTTATTTTTCTTTTATGGTGATGACAAAGTAACGCTCGTTGAAAAAATGAAACCAGTATATCGTATTTTAGAGGAGAATGGATTTACCATATTAGATCATCCAAAAAATGCAAACGCTATCGTCAGCGTTGGAGATGATGGGACTTTCTTACAAGCCGTTCGTAAAACCGGCTTTAGAGAAGATTGCTTATACGCAGGTATTTCTACGAAAGATGAAATTTCTTTCTACTGCGATTTCCACATCGATCACGTTGATACAGCCCTTCAAGAAATTACAAAAAACGAAATTGAAGTGCGAAAATATCCAACAATTAAAGTAGATGTAGATCACGGTACATCTTTCCATTGTTTAAATGAATTCACATTACGCTCTAGTATCATTAAAACATTTGTCGTAGATGTACACGTCGACAATTTACATTTCGAAACCTTTAGAGGTGATGGATTAGTTATCTCCACACCAACAGGAAGTACCGCTTACAATAAATCATTACATGGTGCAGTTGTCGATCCACTTATCCCATGTTTCCAAGTAAGCGAACTAGCATCTTTAAATAACAACACATACCGTACACTCGGGTCACCGTTCCTTTTAAATCACGAGCGTACGTTAACTTTAACACTTAAACCAGATGGAAATGATTATCCTGTTATCGGAATGGATAACGAAGCACTTAGCATTAAACAAGTGGAAAAAGCCGTTGTTCGTTTAAGCGATAAACAAATTAAAACTGTTAAATTAAAAAACAACTCTTTCTGGGAAAAAGTACAGAGAACGTTTTTATAGTAATCAAAAAACCCTCGAATTATGGAATTTCCATAATTCGAGGGTTTTTTATTTATCAAATGCAACTTGACGCTGTTTCACAAAACATTTTGGAACAGGACAACAGTATATGAAATTATATCAACGATTTTACCCAAAATATCAATTTACCGACATCATCAACCTATCTAAAAAGAGGAAGCAGCACCAAAATGTATTTTCGGAGCCGCTCCCTCAAATTTTTAGACGTCTTTTCTATAAACAATCTTCCCATCAATGACGGTCATTTCTGCCTGTACTTCTTTTATTTCTTCCGCCTCAATTTCAAAAATATTGCGGTCTAATATCGTAAAGTCTGCTTCATATCCTTTTGTAATTTGTCCTCGCTTTCCTTCTTTTCCAATTGCATACGCACTTCCTGTTGTAAATAAAGAAACAGCCTCATATACCGTTAATCTTTCTTCTGGGATATAACATACACCATCAATAAAACTTCTACGTGTAACAGCACTATATATACCTAAAAACGGATTCACTTGTTCAATTGGAGCATCAGAGCCTCCATTACAGTGTAATCCTGCATCCAGTAACTTCTTCCAAGCATACGCATAACGAAGACGATGGTCTCCTAGTTTTTCAATCACTGATGGAAAATCCGATGAAACAAAGACTGGTTGAATATCAATAATAGCTGGCAATTGTTTCATTCTTTCAATCAACTCTTCACGAGCTAGCTGACAATGAATAATACGGTCACGTAATCCTTCTGCTGGTGGATGTAATTCAAGCGCATCAATGACATATTCAAGCGATAAATCACCAATTGTATGAATCGCAACTGGCATATGTAAATCTCGTGCTTTTTTCACTAAACCTGCAAGCTCTTCACGTGAGAAAATGGCAACTCCATTTGTTTCCTTCGCATCTTCATACGGTTCACTTAATAAAGCTGTTCTTCCGCCAAAAGAGCCGTCAGAAAAAATTTTCATCGCACCAAATTCAATATAGTGCTCATTTTCATATTCTTTTCGTTCATTCGCTACTTCATGGTGAACGAGTAAATGCGCTTTAAACCGCATTTCTTTTATAACGTGTGAAAACGCATTGTACGTTTTTTGAAAGCCGCCATAATAATTTAAGTCTTCCGTATGTCCGCCAACGAGTCCGTATTGCCAGCAGTCTGAAATCGCTGTTTGCAGCGCACTTTGCAAATACACTCCATCTATTTCGGGCTGAACATGTTTAATTAACTCTTGTCCTTGCTCATATAAAAGTCCTGTTAAATTATTTGACGCATCACGGCCAATTTTCCCGCCCTTTGGATCTTGCGTCGCTTCTGTTATGTTCGCTTCTTGCAATATGTATGAATTCACCCATGTCACGTGACGACAAACACGCTTTAATAAAATCGGATGTTCTTTAGAGATTTCATCTAAATCACGTACATGAACTTGTTTTGTATCTGTAAAATTATTTTCATTCCATCCTTCTCCGATAATCCAAGATCCTTTTGGCGCTTCTTCTACGCGCTTCTGAACAAGAGTAAGTACTTCGCTATAAGATTTGCAATTTGATAGATCTAGACGAAGTAACCTCTCCCCATGCCCAATAAGATGCATATGGCTATCAACCAGCCCTGGAATCATCGTTTTCCCTTTTAAGTCATATAACTTCACTTCTGAATATCGGTTTTCTAACTCTTCTTTATTCCCTATATCAACAATGACGCCATTTTCAACGTAAGTAGCTTCTACTTTTTCATTCTCTTCTCGCATAGTGTAAATGGTGCCGCCATACCAAATTTCTCCCATATACTCATCCCCCTTTTCCCTTTAGTCTACGAAATTCATTCGTATAAAAAAAGCACCATTTCGATTAAAAATGGTACTTTTCCAAAAATTAATTTTGTTCAGTAGGATTCGTTGTAATTTGCCATTCAATGCTAAATTTATCTTTTACTTGTCCGTAAGCTGGGCTCCAGAAAGTTTCTTGAAGTGGCATAATAACTTCTCCACCTTCTTGTAACTTATCGAATACTTCTTTCGCTTTTTCTGCATTACTAATTCGAACTGCAATTGTCACTTGAGATCCAATCGTATGCCCCTGACCTGGGAATGTATCAGAAATCATAAGTTCCGTATTACCAATTTTCAAATGAGCATGTGCAACGCGCTCTTTCGCTTCAGCTGGAATTGGGTATTCTGGATTTTCAGGCATCTCACCAAAAGTTTGCATTACTTCTACTTTTGCGTCTAACGCCTCTTTATAAAGCTGTACAGCCTCTTGCCCACCACCATCTAAAACTAAGTACGGATTAATACCTAAAATCATACGGACACCTCTTTTTTTAATTTACAAAATCGAACTTATGTTCGTTTTTATAATATCATACATTTAACATTTCATTCAACTATTTACTTCACTATTTTCAAAATTATTTTGAAGGCAGCTCCATCTCTTGTTTTCTAAGTTCAATACGGCGAATTTTTCCGGAAATCGTTTTTGGTAGTTCATCTACAAATTCAATTTTGCGAGGGTATTTATATGGTGCAGTCAATTCTTTGACGTGTTGTTGGAGCACTGGAATTAATGTTTCTTCGTTCTTGTCTATATTCTCTCTTAATACGATAAATGCCTTCACGACACTTCCGCGAATTTCATCAGGGCTTGCGACAACCGCACATTCTCTTACATATGGATGTTTTACAAGTGCATCTTCGACTTCAAACGGTCCGATTGTATAACCAGAGCTAATAATAATATCATCACCGCGACCTTCAAACCAAAAATAGCCTTCTTCATCTTTTTTCGCTTTATCACCGGTAATATAATAATCACCGCGGAATTGCATCGCTGTGCGCTCATCGTCTTTATAATATTGTTTAAAGAGTGCTGGTGTTTCAATGTGAACTGCAATATCACCAACTTCTCCTACCTGTACAGGAGTTCCTTCTTCATTTACGATATCAACATGGTTTCCTGGCGTCGGTTTTCCCATTGATCCTGGTCTAATGTCCATCCCTTTCATTATCCCAACGAGTAATGTGTTTTCCGTTTGCCCATAACCGTCTCTTACCGTAATATCAAAATGCCTTTGGAACGTTTCAATAACTTCCCTGTTTAACGGCTCACCAGCTGATACAGCGCTATGTAACGCTTCTAAATTGTACTCACTTAAATTTTCTACCTTTGCCATTAATCTATACTCAGTCGGCGTACAACAAAGCACATTCACCTTATTATCGCCTAATAAATTTAAATACGTTTTTGGTTCAAACTTACCATTGTATACAAATCCTGTTGCACCTGAACCGAGAGTCGCTACAAACGGGCTCCAAATCCATTTTTGCCAACCTGGACTAGCCGTTGCCCATACAACATCTTCTTCTTCGATTCCGAGCCAGTTCGGGGCGCTTGTACGTAAATGAGCGTATGCCCATGCATGCGTATGAACAACTCCTTTTGGATTTCCTGTCGTCCCTGACGTATAAGATAAAAAGACCATATCTTCTTTATCCGTCTTCGCCATTTCTAACGTATCACTTTCCGTTTCTAATGCTGTTTTTAAATTCGTCCATCCATCTACTGAACGCTCGCTCAAAACGAATTTTTGAAGAGATTCGACCGCTTCTACGCCGTCGAATTGTCCAATATACGGTTCGTAACTTACAATTGCTTTCACTTCTCCGTGCCCAATACGGTACTCAATATCTTTTTTACGCAACATTTCTGAGCTTGGAATAACGACAAATCCTGCTTTAATCGCAGCAATATACGTCATGTAAGCTTCAATTAAGCGCGGCATCATAATAAGGAGCTTGTCCCCTTTTTGTAAGCCACTTTTTATAAAAGCGTTTCCAATTTTATTCGCACCTTGCATTAATTCAAAATATGTAATCTCTCGTCTATTCCCTTTATCATCTTGCCAAATTAAAGCAAGCTTCTCTTTATCACTCGTATATTTCTCTATTTCCGAAACTAAATTATAAGACGGCGGCGCTAACAATTCCTCTCTCTTCATATAACATCCTCCTTTATTTCTATGCCTCCCTTATATAATAAAGAATTTTCAGTAAATTTTGAACCCTCTTCTTTTGACAATTTTTTTATATTTATGTCGAAATGATGTATGAATGTATAGCGACGATGTTTTTAACATAACGATTCACTGGCAAATAACGACAAAAAGAAAGAGCGGGAGAACCCGCTCTTTCTAAGCCATCGTATATGGGATTATTTTTGGTAACCGCCTAATTGTTGCTCAGCTAGTGAAACTAGACGTTTAGTAATTTCGCCACCAACAGATCCGTTAGCGCGAGATGTTGCATCAGCTCCAAGTTGAACACCAAACTCTTGAGCGATTTCGTATTTCATTTGATCTAATGCTGCTTGAGCACCAGATACTGCTAATTTATTTGTGCTTGCCATGTTGTATCACCTCCTTGTGAGTATAGAGTGTGATAAACAACATGACTTCATGCACATTTGAATGTGGTAATTTATGGGTTTAGAAAAGTTCTTCGAATTTTTCTTCTTCAGCCACTACTTCTACTGTTTGTAATACCATTGTTTCTTTGTTCTCTACAGCCTCTTCAATTAACGGCGCGAAATCGTACTTCGCTTCAAAACGATTTGCTTTCTCACGCTTCGGTTTCGTCGATGGACTTGCTGGTGTAAATACTGTACAGCAGTCTTCATATGGACGAATTGAAATATCATACGTTCCAATTTCTTTTGCAATTTTAATAATTTCTAATTTATCCATCGTAATAAGCGGACGAATAACAGGATAGTTTGTCACTTCGTTAATCGTATGCATACTATCTAACGTTTGGCTCGCTACTTGTCCAAGACTTTCACCAGTCGTAATTGCAAGTGCATTACGCTCCTCTGCAATACGCTCTGTAATACGCATCATCATACGACGCATAACTGTCATAGAATAGCTAGATGGAATTTCTTTATTAATCGTTTTTTGCACTTCAGTAAATGGAACAAGGTGAAGTGTTACACGTTTACAGTATTTCGTTAACTCTTGTGCTAAATCGATTACTTTTTGTTTCGCGCGCTCGCTTGTGAAAGGTGGACTATGGAAGTGAACTGCTTCCACAGATACGCCGCGTTTCATCGTTAAGTAAGTTGCTACCGGGCTATCGATACCACCAGAAAGAAGTACCATTACTTTTCCGCCAACACCAACTGGTAAACCGCCAGCTCCCATGTGCTCACCACACATAATATAGCTGTAACCACTGCGAATTTCTATACGTACATTCACATCTGGATTATGAACATCTACTGTGATATCCTCTGTATTTTCTAAAATGTGCCCACCGATTTCTGGAAGTAACTCCATCGTCTTCATTGGGAAGCGCTTATCAGAGCGGTGCACTGTAATTTTAAATGTTTTCACATCACCTTTTACTTGTAAGAAAGCTGCTAATGCACCTTTTTTAATATCTTCTAATTCTGATGGTACTTTCATTGCTAAGTTAAACTTATGAATACCAAATACATCTTTCAATCTTTCAGAAATTGCTTCATGGTCTTCACCATTTAACTGAATGTACATACGATCATGTGTTGCATCAATTTTAATGTTTGGGAATTTTTTTAATTTGAATTTCACATTATCTTTTAACGTACTTACAAACTTAGAACGGTTCTTTCCTTTTGTCGTCATTTCTCCATAACGAACTAAAATATATTCATATGTCATCATATTTCTTTACCTCATCACTTCATATAATTTTGGCATCGTCTCTTTAACAATACCTTCAAATTGTTTTACTTCTTCCATCGTGTTGTCTGGTGCTAGACTAATGCGAATCGCACTTGTAGCTGCGGCGTGCGGTACTCCCATTGCCACTAGTACTCTGCTCACTTCATTTGCTTTTGAAGAACAAGCAGACTTCGTCGATACATATACACCATGCTCTTCTAAAGCATGAACGACTACTTCTGGTTTTAAACCGACAAATGATACATTTAAAATGTGCGGTGCCGCATATTCAAGTGATGTATTAATCGTTACAGTTTCCATCTCTTTAAAGAAACGGACCAGCTCTGTTTGTAAATTTTGCAAATGAACTATCTTTTCTTTCACTTGTTCCATCGTCATACGAAGTGCTTTCACCATCGCTACAATACCAGGTAAATTTTCTGTACCTGAACGATACTTGAGCTCTTGTTGACCACCTGATAAGATTGGATCTAATCTTACACCATCACGTACGTAAAGAAGACCTGTCCCCTTTACGCTATGAAATTTATGTCCAGATATTGAACAAAGGTCAATATGAGAAGCGTATAAATCAAGTGGTACTTTTCCTATCCCTTGTACATGGTCCACGTGGAATCTTATTTTCGGATAGTTCGTTAATAATGTTCCAATTTCAGCAACGGGCTGAATCGCTCCAGTCTCGTTGTTCACGTGAATAATTGACACAAGAATCGTATCTTCACGAAGTGCTCGTTTTAGATCTTCTACCGATACAACACCGTGCTCGTTAACCGGTAAATACGTTACATCAAAACCGAGATCTTCTAATTGTTTATATGCTTCAAACACAGACGCGTGTTCAATATTTGTTGTAATGATATGTTTGCCGCGCGAACGATTCCTCATCGCTATCCCTTTAATCGCAAGGTTATTCCCTTCCGTTCCACCTGATGTGAAAATAATTTCAGAAGGTTTAACGTGAAGGAGCTGTGCCGCAATCGTTCTCGATTGTGTTAATAGACGCTCTGCCTCTCCTCCAAGCGAGTGGATAGAAGAAGGATTACCAAAATATTTCCCTGCAACCGTTACGTACGATTGAAGCGCTTCTGGATATGGCTTCGTCGTCGCACTATTATCAAAATAGATCATCGTTCTTCCCCTTTCAGCGCTATCACATCATATAATCATATCACAAATACGTGTAATTACGCTAAGACTACTCAAAGGTTCCGTTTTTATATAAAAGTGTACATTTCCCCCGGCCATTTGCAGGCATACTGAGTGGTGAAGATTAATAATCAGTGGTGGATGAAACCCCATCACTTATGGTTTCACTTTATCCCGCATTAACGGGCAGTAAGACTCCCACCTCAAAATTCAGCTGGAGCAAAGAAGTTAGGTGGGAAATCCACTGCCCGTAAATGCCCGATTGGTTCAACTAATAATCAGTGGGGGGATGGCCCCCCTCCCACTGATTAAAGTTTCACTTTATTTTGAAACGAACAACCTTACTGTATTCCGCTATTCATTATAGCAACATCGACTTCAAAATTACACAAAAAAACAAACCCTTTATTAAAGGGTTTGCTCATTGTCTACATATTCAGCTATTTTTTGAACAACACCAGGTTCAAGTTGCTCTAATATAGAAGCCGCTTGTTCTAAAGCTGCATCGTATTGATATTCACGGAATAATTTCTCCGCATAATTTAAGCTTTCTGCAAGATTCTCATCATGACTGCGGTATCGGTTACCGTATTGAATTAGTTTTTCAACTAAATAAGCTTGTCCAATTAATTCTTCTGTCATTTCAGATACACCATTCACAACTGTGTATGCTTCTTCTAAACTGCTATTTACAGTATTCATATTTAACGGCTTTACTTCTAATTGCTCATATACAGCCTGCATCGCCATTTGCCCTTTTTGTAAATCTTCCATAATACTCTCTGGAAGACCTGGTAAATTCGACTTTTGCATAAAACGTTTCGTCTCAAAAATTGTATTTCGCATTTCTTGTAACTTCTCACGTGCTTCAAATTCTTCTTTGCGCATCGTTTGCAGCATTTCTTTATATTCTGCATGAAGTACTTTTAAAGTTTCACATTGCTCATAAACCTCTTCTAGTTCCTCACGAATAATAGAGAATGCAATATCTTGTTCAGCAACGCGTATTTGTAACACTTCAAAACGTTTCATTAAAATATGCATTTGCTTTTCAATTACTTTTTGTGACTCAATATCTTTGTCTTGTAATTGATAACTTTGTTTCACAAGTTGTGTTTCTATTTTCGTTTCAATTGTTTCTGTACGAATTTCTTCTAAATCTTCATAAACAGACAGTGTTTTTTGCTCCACATAATGTTTCGCATGCACTTCTTGTTCAAGTTGATCATAAAAACTGTCTAAACGAGTTTTTAAGTTCTCTACTTTTTCTGCTGCTTCTGTTATATGAAGTTCCTGTATATCCATTAAACATGTGTGTAGTTGTGTCGTCATATCGCGGACTTCTTTAGGGATTTCCAAATACTCTAATACATAGCCTTGTCTTATCATATCATCATGACCTTGTAATAAATCTTCCAGCTGAACTGGTAATGTCGCTTGACACTCTACCAATAAATCCGGAATTTGATGAATAACGATTTCTAAACTTGCTAAACCTTCTTCTAAACTAATAACAATTTCTCTCGCTTTTAAATAATCACCATTATCTGTTGCCTCTTCAAAAGTTTTGAACTTCTCGGATTCAACATCTAACATCTCTTCAATTTTTTGCTCAGCTGCTCCATACATGTGTCGATGAGCAAGAACGCTCTTTTTCATACTACGATATGTATCACGTAACCCTTCAATTTCCGCGCTATTTTTCTCATGGCTTTCTAACAGTTGCTGTAATTCATTTAAAATGTCTGTAATACGATTATCAGCGTCATCTAAACCACTTATGGATTCTTTCATCGCATGCTTTGCTTTGCGGAAGGAGAATTGCGAGGCGAATTTTCGCGCTTGCCCTAAATCTTTTTCAGCTTTCGGAAGAGTTGTTGATACAATTTCATCCCACTCTTCACGCCATTTACCAAACAGCTCTTCCGTTTGACCTGTCATATTTAAATCTTTTACCCGCTTTAGTTCATCTGCCACAGGTTTATCTTTTATCTCTTGTTTCCACTGCTCCAGTGCTTCAATATCTTTATATGAACGATTTCTTATCACAAGCTCTATCATGAGCAGCACTAGAATAGAGCTTACTACAATGATAACGATCGTCAGGATAGAATCCATGCAAAAAAGCCTCCTAGTTATATCTCTTTTTTTGTCCGTTCCGTTTATGAAATGGAAGGCATTATGTATAAAAAGGGAATTCCCCTATATTTAACAACTAACAATGTTCTAATCATACCATGTAATGACGTGTTTTTGACCTAGTTTTTTTTAAAATTTCATGTTTCTTTACATGTGATTGTAATATTTCTTAATATTCCACTTATTCCATTATCCGTCCTCAAATGAATGCAATAAAGGTAAGACTTTTACGGGCAGTTAATGCAGGATAACGAGCTCTCTTTCATATGAGAGACGAAATAAATCTTTCGCATTAGTGGTGGTTCTACAGAAATCGCACGTACGTTACCTTGCATTACGGCTTACTGTAAAGCGGTTTCCGGAAGCAATGTTATACCAAGTCCAGCTCCTACCATCGCAATCATCGGTTCTGCATAAGATGTTTCAACCGCAATTATTGGTTTCGCGCCCATACATTGAAACACATTCATAATCATTTTCCTTACATCACATATTTCTGGGTATACAATTAGCTGTTCATTTTGCAACTCTTCCATTCGGATTACCTTTTTCACTCTATACGGATGATCATTTGAAACAGCACAAACGATTTTTTCTTCCCGCATTTCTTATATATATGTAGCGCCTTCTACTACTGAATCGATGAACATCGCTTCAACTTTTCACTCTTTAAATAACTCTATTAATACTTTCATATGCTCAATTTTCCATTCTATTTCATATGTATCCTCTAATAAGTCTTTACACTTTGATATGTAATGAGCCGCTAAACTCGGTACAAATATAATTTCTGTACCGTCACTACATACCGTTATGAGCGTTCGTTTTGAACTCCTTTATATGTCGATTGTTGCGGGGGGTATCACTGTATTTTGCTGGAACACGGGAAATCGATATATTTCATCTATTAACGGCATATTATTTATGAATTTAGTTCCTGTATTTGCACTTATCGGTTCTATGTTTCAAAGTTATACTGTCGATAACATAGAAATTGCCGTTGCCTCATTAACAATTATTGCGCTAGTATGCAACAATTTATGGCAAAGAAAACAACATATAAAAATCCCCACCTCAGTTCGTTAGGTGGGGATTTTTCACATATGAACAGCTCTTGGTAGTTCATAATACATACTCGCTTTATATAATGTTCGTTCCATCCATTGCTCAATTTCCTTCGTATACATTTCTAAGAAAAACGTCTCAGACGGAAATGAGTGTAGCACCTCTGATATATATTGTGGATATAAAAACGGCATATTCATCATGCCTTTTAATTGCGTCATAAACATTGTAAAAGATACCTTTTTAAATTCTTGCTTCATTTGTCCTTGTTTAATGATTTGCTCTATATAATATCTTTCTCTAGAAAAATAGACGGTCATCACTTCACGAATTAATGTCGTATCAAGCGAAAGCTCTCTATAAAAAAAACGTGTCAGTTCTCTATTATCAAATTGATATCGTAAAATCCCGCGCACCATTTGCACCATCACATCTTTAGCCGATAAATATTCTCTCTGTTCAAATGACGTTTCAATTACGTGAATATATCCTTCTAAAAAATCAGTAATAAGCTGTTCTAATAACCCTTGCTTTCCAGCAAAATAATATGAAATATTCGCTACATTCACATCCGCTCGCTTTGCAATTTCTCGCACCGACGTTCCATCATAACCTTTCGTGTTAAACAACGATATTGCCGCATCAATTACTTTTTGTTTCGTCTGTTTCATGCGCTCACTTCCTCTCAATGAACAGCTATAGTTTAAATTTCTTGACTTTTAAGACAAATTCCTTTAATTTTCTATCGACAAAGTCATGTGAAATACATCGTATTTTGCTATCGTTTTACATATCTCGCTAAAAAGGGAGTTGTTTCCATGTTTACAAAAGAAAGTTATGCAGGATCTCGTGAAGAGCAATATGAGACAGTAATTAAACAACTGGATGCATTATTAACTGGCGAACCGAACGTAGTCGCAAACTTATCAAATGCGTCCGCACTATTAAATCAATTTTTAGATCGCGTTAATTGGGTTGGCTTTTATGTAACAGAAGGAAATCAACTTGTTCTTGGACCATTCCAAGGGATGCCAGCTTGCGTGCGTATTCCGTTCGGACGTGGTGTTTGCGGCGTTGCAGCTGAAACAAAAACAACGCAACTTGTAGCAGATGTTCACCAATTCCCAGGACATATCGCTTGCGATAGTGCCTCTAATTCTGAAATCGTTGTACCGATTATAAAAGAAGGAAATATCATTGGTGTGCTTGATATTGATAGTCCTGAAAAAAATCGTTTCGATGAAGTAGATCAGCACTATTTAGAAAAGTTTGTGGAAACACTCCTAAAACATATTTAATAAAGAAAAGAGTGAGCTATCGATTACGTACGTAACGTACGAAACCGATAGCTCACTCTTTTTTATCCCGCATTAACGAGCAGTAAATTCGGCGAATACAAGGAAGTTAAGTGGGAGATAACTGCCCGTAAAAGCCCGATTGGTGAGGGCTAATAATCAGCCGGGGATGGACAAAACCCCCACTGATTAAAGTTTCATTTTATTGATTACTAACAGTAGATATCTTCTTTAGTGCCTGTTCTAAATCAGAAACGATATCTTCCCATGATTCTAAGCCGACAGATAGGCGTATTAAATTATCAAAAATACCCATTTCTTTTCTTAGTTCAGCCGGAATAGCTGCATGTGTCATCGTCGCTGGATGCTGAATTAACGTTTCTGTATCACCTAAACTTACGGCAATTGTAATAAAATGGAGGTCATTGATAAACGACTGTGTTTCCTCTTTCACGCCTTTAATTGAAAAAGAAATAACGCCCCCACCTCGTTTCATTTGCCGAGATGCTAATTCTCCCTCCGGATACCAAACACCTTCTACTGCTTCATGATTTTTCAAAAACGATACAATTTTTTCCGCATTATCACAATGACGATCCATTCTTACTGCTAATGTTTTTAATCCGCGTAACAATAACCACGCGTCAAACGGCGCCATAATACCGCCGATATCTTTTCGCATCGGACGGATTTTGTCAGCTAACGTTTTCGTTCTACAAATTGTTACACCCGCTACAACATCCCCGTGACCACCAATATATTTTGTCGCACTATGGACGACGGCGTCACAACCAAGTTCAAGAGGTCTTTGTAAATAAGGTGAACAAAACGTATTATCAACAATAACAAGCAAGTCATTTCGCTTCGCTACCCCGATCACCTTTTCTAAATCAATTAATTTCATCGTTGGATTAATCGGTGTTTCAACGAAAATGAGCTTTGTATTTGGACGAATTTTATTTTCAATATCAGTCTCTGTCTCCATATCACAAAACGAATGCGTAATCATAAATTTCTCTTCTAATACTTCTAAAAAACCGTACGTACATCCATATAATCCATTTGAACAAATAATATGATCTCCAGCCTTTAGAAAACCGATTAACGTTGCTGAAATGGCTGCCATACCTGAACCGAACGCCAGCGCTTCCTCTCCACCTTCTAAAACAGCCATACGTTCTTCAAATAATTTCACAGTTGGATTCCCAAGCCTTGAATAAATATAAGATGGATCTTCTCCCGCAAAACTCGCTTCCCCTTGCTGTGCTGTCTCAAACGTAAATGTAGAAGTTTGAAATAAAGGTGGTGTTAAACTCCCTTTATTTTCATTTGATTCATATCCATGATGAATTAATGCTGTCTCTATATGTTTCTTTTTCATAAAAACATCCCCCTTATGTCTTTATTGCCACATATCCACCAGGAAAAATCTGATGAACGTTTTTACTACATTTTATGTAAGCGTTTTATTTGTGTTTCTATCTTTTCTTTTATATTGTTTTAAATTCCTTCTTGTTAATTTCCAAAATTTATCTGCATAAAACAAAAAGGGAGTCTCTTGACGAAACTGTAAGTAAAAGATATAATAGCGTTTGTGTAAAATAAAAAGGCAGCCTTGTAATGTGAGTTTATCGTTTGTATTTTGTTCCTCTGCGGAGGTGTATCTCGTAACTCCCTGCTGCTGGAGCGAAGGTACATGAAAACAAAATACCCGTAAATATCGATTACGTCTGTTTTTATTTTACGAAAATAAAAACATTTTTAAAGGAGGAGTCAACTATGGCTCGTTATACAGGTCCAGCATGGAAACTGTCTCGTCGTCTTGGAATCTCTCTAAGCGGCACAGGAAAAGAATTAGAAAAACGCCCTTACGCACCAGGTCCTCACGGTCCTAACCAACGTAAGAAACTTTCAGAATACGGTTTACAATTACAAGAGAAACAAAAACTTCGTCACATGTACGGCATGACTGAACGTCAATTCCGTCGCACATTTGACCAAGCAGGTAAAATGCCTGGTAAGCACGGCGAAAACTTCATGATCCTTCTTGAAGCTCGTCTTGACAACCTAGTTTACCGCATGGGCTTAGCTCGCACTCGTCGTGCAGCTCGCCAATTAGTAAACCACGGTCACATCACGGTTGATGGCGCTCGCGTAGATATCCCATCTTACCGCGTTAAACCTAACCAAACTATCAGCGTTCGCGAAAAATCTAACAGCCTTGTTGTTGTTAAAGAAGCGATCGAAGTTAACAACTTCGTACCAGAATACTTAACTTTCGATGCTGATAAGTTAGAAGCTACTTACACTCGTCACGCTGAGCGTTCTGAGTTAGCAGCTGAAATCAACGAAGCATTAATCGTAGAGTTCTACTCTCGTTAATCTCGGTACTCTGCAAAGAGTATTATTAAAAGCCTTAGGAACCTTGTTTATCAAGGGTCCTGGGCTTTTTTTATTTATATAAATATCGTATGTATAGTAAGATACTTCAAGGAAGTTTTTTCATGAGTTATGGATAATCGTCCTTACTTCTCTTTTATTCATTCCAACGATTGGATTCTCTTTAATACTAGCTCCGTTTATTGTGCAAAATTTTATAATCCATCTTCATTACATGCTGTTATACTTATTTCCTTAAACATATAATCATTTCATTTTCAGACTACTCCTTTTTTCATTACTTCCAAATTATATCTCAATAGAAAAAGCTACCAAAGAAACTAAAACGTTCTCTCTGGTAGCTTTTATTTATATATTAAAATTATTTATTTTCCTCTTTTTGAACATATACATAAGCATCTTTCTGCTCTTTATGTACATCAACCTTCGAATGCTCTGCAAGCTGACCAGCGTTTAGCAAAGAAAAAATAATGAGCGCTTCTAGTGACATTTTGTTTTACCACTCCTTTCTATTTGTTATACGTTTATCATATCGCTTACATGTGATTTCCGTATGAACTCGAAAAGGAGATTACAACAAAAAGGTTACAGGATTGCTAACTATATTTTATCTACAGAATAGTTTATTAAGGCAAATTATCACGTTATAATAACCATAAAATGGGGGTGTTTTTTTTGACAATAAACCAAATGGTTCAGTTAGGCAGTGCATTTATGCTGTTTATTACTTCAGCACTTATGAGTTGGTATCAAGGGAGTAATTTAATAGATAATCCTGATGAATGGAAATATAGCGCTAAGTTTACGAATTATTTTAAAGGGTACGTTTCACATTATGACGATATTTATCAAATCGATTTCTTTATATATGCGGCAAAATTTTATCCCGGGGCATTTGTCGTTATGCTAATTAGCTTACTTTACATGCTCGTATTAATTCTTCATATTCTATTTAAAAGAAATCATGAGGCAATTTAAATGCATACATAAAAACCCCGAACGATAGACTTTTCAGCCTACCATTCGGGGTACTATTTGTTTTAAATTCGTTTCTGATTAGTAACGAATTAAGAAATATTTCTTCTTACCGCGGCGAATGATTGTAAATTTACCTTCGATGCGGTCGTTTTCTGTTACAACGTAGTCTAACGCTTGTGTACGCTCACCGTTTACGTAGATTGCACCGTTCGTTACATCTTCACGTGCTTGACGTTTAGATGGTGAAATTTTGCTTTCTACAAGTAAGTCGATTAATACTGTATCTTCTGCAGTACGTTCTACAGATGGTACGTCTTTGAATCCTTGCTCGATTTCGCTTGCAGTAAGTTCTGCTACAGAGCCACTGAATAATGCAGCTGAAATTTTAATTGCTTGCTCTAACGCTTCTTCGCCATGAACAAGTTTTGTCATTTCAGATCCTAATGATTTTTGTGCTGCACGTTTTTCTGGTGCTTCAGTTACTTGCTTTTCAAGCTCAAGAATTTCTTCATGAGATAAGAATGTGAAGTATTTTAAGTATTTAACAACGTCGCGGTCATCTGTGTTAATCCAGAATTGGTAGAACTCGTAAGGAGTTGTTTTCTCTGGGTCTAACCAAATTGCGCCGCCTTCTGTTTTACCAAACTTCGTACCGTCAGATTTTGTAACTAGTGGAATTGTTAAACCGAACGCTTTCGCATCTTCTTCTGATTTACGGATTAATTCAAGACCAGCTGTAATGTTACCCCATTGGTCACTACCACCGATTTGTAGACGGCAATTATGGTTTTGGTATAAGTTTAAGAAGTCGTATGATTGTAAAATCATATAACTAAACTCAGTGAATGAAATACCAGTATCTAAACGAGATGCTACTGTATCTTTTGCTAACATATAGTTTAAACCGAAGTTTTTACCGATATCGCGTAAGAATGAAATTACATCTAAGTTACCAAGCCAATCATAGTTATTAGCCATTGTTGCTGGGTTGTCCACGTTTTCAAACTCTAAGAAGTTTGAAAGTTGGTTTTTAATGCTTTCTGTGTAGTAAGCAACTGTATCTTTCGTATTTAATGTACGCTCTGCTTTTTTACCACTTGGGTCACCGATCATGCCAGTACCACCGCCAACAAGTGCAATTGGTTGGTGACCAGCTAATTGGAAACGACGTAACATTAATACTGGTAACATATGACCGATGTGTAAGCTATCCGCTGTCGGGTCGAAACCACAGTATAATTTAACGCTTTCTTTTTCTAATAATTGCTCAAGTCCCTCAGCATCTGTTTGCTGATTAATTAAACCGCGAAATTCAAGATCTTGTAAAATACCCATATCCTACATACTCTCCTTTAAGTTCATTACTGGCGTGAAGGTTGAAAACATAAAAAAATCGCCCCTTAAATAAGGGACGATTTTGATTATCGCGTTACCACCCTAGTTGCAGGCAAAAAAAGCCTACCACCTTATTTACATAACGGCTTAGCACCGTCTTTTCCCTTTTGAATACACTTCAATCGAAAAAAGATGCTCTAGGGGCGTAATTCGCGATCATCTATGTGCTGATTTCCACCGACCATCAGCTCTCTAAAACAGGGAAATGATCACTACTTCTCCCTTTCCACGCTCAATTATTCATATACTTTTCTTTATACCATCATTTATATAGGCGTGTCAAATAGAGGTATGAGTTCTTTCCCTACCAATCCTTTATAAAGTCGCAAGGAATATCGTAATAAGAGAAATAACTGGAACACCAACTAATAACGACACATGAAACACAACCGATAAATCATTCCCAATCGTCGCTTCCACAGGATCTTTCGCTGGAGAAGCAAGAAATCCAAGAAATCGCTCGAAGCGGCTTACCGTTTTTGGAAAATCCGGTATTTCTACATGATCGCTATCTAAATGCTGCTTTAATTTATATTCATTCTTAAAGGGATTTTCGTTCAATTTCATCCACCTCCAGCAATTGTTTTAATTTCTTTATCCCGTTATGAAGTCTCGACTTCACTGTTCCAACAGGAATATCCAGTACCTCTGCAATTTCTTTTTGCTGCATATCATGATAATAAGAAAGAATCAGGACCGCTCGCTGTTCTTCAGGAACTTTCAAAATTGCTTCTCTTACCGTAAGCCGGTCTTCGTGGGAAAACTCTACCTCTTGCATTGGTACTAAAAACGGTAAGAGCGAACGCCACTTTTTTCTTCTATTTAATTTATTAATCATAAGACGGTAACCGATTTGAAATAAATACGTTTTAATTTTTCCTTTTCGGGTTTCATACATATGTTTCTTACGCTCTAGAGTCAAAAACGTATCTTGAACGAGATCTATACTCAGTTGTTCATCACGATTAAATCGATACAAAAATGTATATAGCGCTGGTTTGATTAAAACATATAGTTTTTCTCCAGCTTGCTTATCTCCATTTTGGTACGCAAGCATGAGCTCCTCCTCAATCCCAATCTGCGCCATTTTTTTTGATCTCCTTTATTCCTTTTAACGTTAATGAAATACGGGAAATTAAATATGCACTTGCGACAATGACCCATGCTTGTGACTGATTCGTAAAAAATTGAATATATGGGTTTTGAATCGTATGGCCGGTTGAAACTAAAATATTTAACGCTAGCACACATATACATGCATACACTGCAAGACAGACCGAAATTGTATCAAATACATTCCAACGAAAATATATTTTTGTTTTTGTAAAATCAATTTTATTTCCATTTTTTCGTACAATATACTTCTTATCAAACGGAATAAGGATTGAAAAAATAACAATCATAATAATCCCAAATGTAATCATTGAAATTTTAAATCCAATTGGTATAGGTAATAACATACCACAAGAAAACACAACTATAATTCCAATTAAAGCAAAAGTAAGCATCAATTTATTGGACATATAAAAATCCTCCCTCATCTATTCTTTCATAAATGTATACAGACGAGGAAGGCGCTTCGTTCAAATATTATTTTATTTTTTTTATGATTCTCGCAGGATTCCCGCCAACTACTACATTATCTGGCACATCTTTCGTTACAACAGCGCCAGATGCGATGACAGCATTATCTCCAATTGTTACGCCCGGATTAATAATCGCTCTTCCGCCAATCCATACGTTATCGCCAATTGTAACTGGTTTTCCGTACTCTGATCCGCTTATGCGCTCTACTGGATCAAGCGGATGCGTTGCTGTATAAATGTGAACACCTGGAGCTAACATACAGTTCACTCCGATTGTAACTGGGCATACGTCTAAAATCGTACAGTCAAAGTTTGCGTAAAAGTTTTCACCAACGTGAATGTTATAACCGTAATCACATCTAAAAGAAGATTCAAGATGAATGTTATCTCCAGTCGTTCCGAATAATTCTTTTACGATTGCACTACGTTCTTCTAGCTTTACTTCTGGTGTTTCATTTAATTTTCTCGTTAATATACGAGCTTGCTCCCTGTCCTTTACTAAAACTGGATCAGCCGGTATGTACATTTCCCCTTGTATCATCTTTTCTTTTTCTGTTTTCATTTTACTGCCCCCTTTAACTTATATATATAAGTTATTCATTCTTATAATAGCATACAAAAAGAAAGAGTGTGGTTCAAACACACTCTTTCTTCCATAAAAAATCCGGTTCTTTTCGGCGTCAAATTACGTAACGAAAGTCAACTGTTTTATAGGAAGTCCCCTTTTAATACTTATAAATAGCTTTCTTAAATAGATTTAATCATATTTATATTTGTAATTTCATAGCCTAACTTTTCATATAATCCACGAGCAACTTTGTTATGACCAAAAACATGAAGTCCAATTTTTTTCATTCCTAATTCTTTAGCAATCACTTCAAGTTCTTTCATTGCCTTTTTACCATACCCTAACCCTTGATATTGCTCAAAAATAATAAAGTCATAAATAAAACCTGCCTCATTACTTGTAGGCGCTTTTTGCGCAATCCAAATCATTCCAACTAGATTTTGATCATGAAAGATAGAGTATAAGTAATTGTACTCGGTTTTTTCACCTTTTGGTAACAGCCGGTCAAATTCTATTTTGGACAAGTTAACAGCTTCATCTTCACTCCAATTTCCAGCAGCAACCTTCTCTTTCGCATAATCTTCAATCGCATACTCACAATAACGCTGAAACTCCTCTTCGGCCATAGGCTTTAGTGTAATCACGTATTTCTCCTCCCGCTATGTTAATTATTCTTTATTTTAAATCTTTAATCCCATTGAAAAAGGTAAGCAAACATAACTAATATGTTTGCTTACCTTCTATTTTCAAAATTTCAAATCACGATAATACTTACATTTAAATATTCTCTAATCTTCCATCGTCGATAAGTCACCTGTTGGTAAGTTTAATTCCCACGCTTTTAATACGCGGCGCATAATTTTACCACTTCTCGTTTTCGGTAATTTATCTCTAAATTCAATTTGTCTTGGAGCTGCATGAGCTGCTAAGCCTTTTTTCACAAATTGACGAATCTCTTCTTTTAATTCTTCAGATGGTTCGTATCCCACGCGAAGCGCGATAAATGCTTTAATGATTTCCCCGCGTACTGGATCAGGAATACCAATTACACCAGCTTCTGCTACAGCAGCATGCTCGATTAATTTACTTTCTACTTCAAACGGACCAACACGCTCACCTGACGTCATAATTACATCATCAATGCGCCCTTGGAACCAGAAGTATCCATCTTCATCCATATAAGCTGAATCACCTGATACGTACCAATCTCCCGGCATAAAGTAAGAATCATATTTTTGTGGGTTATTCCAGATTCCACGCATCATAGATGGCCAACCTTTACCAATTGCTAAGTTCCCCATTGTGTATGGAGGCACTTCATTTCCTTCATTATCAACAATCGCTGCTTTCACACCCGGAATTGGTTTCCCCATTGAACCTGGACGGATTTCCATACAAGGATAGTTACAAATAACTTGTCCACCTGTTTCTGTCATCCACCACGTATCATGAATACGAAGTCCAAATGCGCTCATACCCCAGCGAATTACTTCTGGATTTAATGGCTCACCAACACTTAATACGTGACGCACTTGTGATAAATCATATTTTTTAATTGCGTCTTGTCCAGCTCCCATTAACATACGGAACGCTGTCGGTGCACTATACCAAACTGTTACACCGTAATCTTGCAGTGCTTCATACCATGCCTCTGGACTAAATCTCCCGCCTAAAATAACATTTGATGCTCCCACTAACCACGGTGCAAAAATACCGTAAGCTGTTCCAGTTACCCAGCCTGGGTCAGCTGTACACCAATATACATCATCTTCTTTTAAATCTAATACCCATTTCGCTGTTTGATAGTGCTGAACCATTGCGTTTTGAGCATGAAGGACGCCTTTTGGCTTACCAGTAGAACCAGATGTGTAATGTAGAATTAAACCGTCTTCACGGCCTAACCACTCGATATGTAATTCTTTTGAAGCTTGTTCAAATAAAGGATTGAACGCTACAGTTTTACCGCCTTCTTCTGCATTGTCTCCAACAAGGAAGACTGTTTTTAAAGCAGGTAAATCATTTAATGGTATGCGCTCTAACAATTCAGGAGTTGTAATTAACACCTTAGCTTCGCTATCTTCTAAACGATCGCGAACTGCGCCTTCCATAAATGCTTCAAATAATGGTCCAACAATTGCCCCTAATTTCACTGCACCTAAAAGTGCGAAATATAATTCTGGGGAACGCGGCATAAAAATAAAAACGCGATCGCCTTTCTCAACATCGCCATAGTTTTTCAGGACATTTCCTGCTTTATTAGAAAAATCCTTCATTTCCTTAAACGTATATTTCTCTTTTCGCGATCCATCTTGATAATAAAGTGCTACTTTATTCTTTCGATCTGATTTCGCATGCTTATCAATTGCCTCATACGCCATATTTACTCGTCCTGTTTCATTCCAAGTAAAATTTTTATTAACCTCTTCCCAGTTAAAATTCACGTATGCCTCTTCATAATTCGGCAAATTATTTTCTCCTTTAATGACAGGAAGCGTTTCCACTTTCATACTTTACATCCCCCTCCTATGTATTCTATTATCTATTATAATGACATTATTTAAAATTTTCAGTATTTTTGTTGATTTTTAGACAAATTTTTAATGACAAAATTCGATTCACATCGCATATATTATAAAGTACGATATTAATAGATTCACAAACCCTCAAGGTGGTGAGCAATAAATTGATTCATAAAAAAATATATAATGCCAGAAACTTAAAAACAGCGAAAGGCACTTTAATTATTGAAGGTCCTGTCTCTACACATAATCTTGAAATGTATGAATTTCATCCAGACTTAATTGCGTTTCGTCCTGCCGAGCAGCAATATAAAGCAATTGTCGAAATTTCTAAATTACCAGAAGCTCGTCTCATTATTGCTAGACATGACCAAACGATCGTTGGATATGTTACATACTTATATCCTGATCCGCTCGAGCGATGGTCAGAAGGAAAGATTGAAAACTTAATTGAACTCGGGGCGATTGAAGTTGTCCCAGCCTTTCGTGGTTGCTCTGTCGGAAAAAATTTATTAGAAGTTTCAATGATGGACGATCATATGGAAGATTACATTATATTAACGACTGAATATTATTGGCACTGGGATTTAAAACAAACAGGCTTAAATGTTTGGGAATACCGAAAAGTAATGGAAAAAATGATGAATGCTGGTGGTTTACAATGGATGGCTACAGACGATCCTGAAATTTGTTCACACCCGGCTAACTGTTTAATGGTTCGCATCGGTAAACGCGTCGATACGGATTCCATTCAAGCATTTGATCGTCTACGTTTTCACAATCGTTTTATGTATTAATAAAGGGGGCAACTGGAATGATTGTAGAAGAAATTATGAATCAAAATGTAGTAACACTACATCCAAACGATACAATTGAAACAGCAATCCGAACGATACGTACGAAAGGTATTCGGCACATTCCAATTGTCGATCAAAATAATCACGTAGTAGGCATTATTTCTGATCGAGATGTAAGAGATGCAAGTCCGTCTATTTTAGATGAACAAGTTTCACTCGATATGCTGAAGCAACCGCTTGAACTCATAATGAAACACCCTATTATGACTTGTCACCCTCTCGATTTCGTTGAGGAAATTGCGACTTTATTTTTTGAAAATAAAATAGGCTGTCTTCCTGTTACGAAAGCTGGAAAACTCGTAGGTATCATTTCTGAATCTACAGTGCTGCACACGTTAGTAAAATTAACAGGAGCTCATCAACCAAGTTCACAAATTGAAATTCAAGTGAAAAATGAACCTGGTATTCTTGGAAAAGTCGTTGCTATTTTTAGTGATTTACAAATAAATATTGTGAGCGTTCTCGTCTATCCAGCAAAAGATGAGAATGATAAAGTACTCGTTTTCCGCATTCAAACGATGAATCCTCTAAAAGTGATCGATGCACTCGAAGCAGAGGGCTACCGCGTATTATGGCCAAACATAATGGGGATGCAAGCATGAGCAGCGCCTTCATTTATTCGGATGACTTTCGGGGCTATTCTTTTAGCCCTGATCATCCTTTTAACCAACTACGCGTCACACTTACGTATGACTTATTACAAAAGAGTGGTTTTATCTCCCCTTCTCAAGTCATCTCGCCAAGAATGGCTACAGATGAGGAAATTGCATTCATTCATACAGAGGAGTACATAAATGCGGTAAAACTTGCTGGAGAAGGAAAGCTAGAAAAATCAATTGCGATGACATATGGGCTTGGAACAGAAGATACACCAATGTTTCCAAATATGCATGAAGCAAGTGCATTACTCGTTGGCGGAACATTAACAGCTGTCGATGCTGTTCTTTCCGGAAAAGTAAAGCATGCGCTTAATTTAGGCGGCGGCTTACATCATGGCTTTCGCGGGAAAGCATCTGGCTTTTGTATTTATAACGATAGCTCTATCGCAATGAAATATATTCAGAAGAAATACGGTTTACGCGTTTTATATATTGATACAGATGCTCATCACGGTGACGGGGTACAATGGTCTTTTTACGACGATCCTAACGTATGCACCATTTCATTACACGAAACTGGGCGTTATTTATTTCCTGGAACTGGCGCAGTAAATGAACGTGGACAAGGAAATGGATATAATTATTCTTTTAACGTTCCACTCGACGCTTTTACAGAAGACGAATCATTTTTAGATTCATATCGAACAGTTGTAAAAGAAGTGGCAGCATACTTTAAACCGGATATTATTTTAACGCAAAATGGTGCTGATGCACATTATTACGATCCACTTACACACCTTTGCGCAACGATGAACATTTACCGTGAAATACCGAAGCTCGCTCGTGAAATCGCTAATGAATATTGCGACGGTCGCTGGATTGCTGTCGGCGGTGGTGGCTATGATCACTGGCGCGTCGTACCAAGAGCTTGGGCACTCATTTGGCTCGAAATGAACAACATCCAAAACATCTCAGGTTATCTCCCTCCAGAATGGATTGACGCTTGGAAAGGACAAGCAGAAACCGACCTTCCCCTTACATGGGAAGATCCAGACAACATGTATCAACCTATCCCTAGAAAACCAGAAATCGAAGAAAAAAATGCATTAACTGTAGCGAAATCTCTTGAAATTATTCGGAATAATATGACAAAATCTTTATATTAAACAGAGAGGAGGCTCGCTTTTTGAACAGCCTCCTTTCTTTTATAGTTTGTTTGCTACTATTGTTGTGTTTTGTCGTTAAATCGATATTCCGTGTCGAATCGATGATATATTTTTTATTTATTAATGAACTAACCCCAACTCTAATGAGAAAAGGTAGTGACACTATGTGGAAACAACAAATAATCAACACGAAACGCGGCACATTCGAACTCTTTACAAAAGGAAATGGCGAACCGCTTTGTATTACACATCACTATTCACAATTTAATGACACTGGCGATTACTTTGCGGATGTTTTCACTGCTACGCATCGTGTATTGCTCATTAATTTACGAAACGCTGGTAACTCAGCAAAAGCCAATTCAGAAAAAGAATTAAGTATGATTGAAACCGTTCACGACTTAGAAGCAATACGAGAAGCTTTACAACTCCCAACATGGCATTTCGCTGGCCACTCAACAGGCGGTATGCTTGGACTTTTATATGCGATTACATATCCAAATTCCTTACAATCATTAGTCATCGTTGGAGCCGCAGCAAGTAACTATACCGAAACACTATTTTGCATTTATCACCCAGCACATCCTCAGTTTCATTATATGCAACAACTCATCGAAACTTTAAAAAGCCCTCACCTTACAAGTGAAGAACGGAAAGAACTATCTACTAAGAGAACAAAATTATCATTGTATAAACCCGAAAACTACAAATTTTATTTTTGTAAACCAATCAAAAAAACTATGTCCGCTAGCCGGATGAATACTTTCGCCAATGAATATCCGTCATTTGATTTAAGAGAGAATTTACCTTCCATCCAAACAAAGACCCTTATTATATGCGGAAGACATGATGTACAGTGCCCGATCCAATATTCTATCGAGATGCATGAGGGTATACGTAATTCTATCTTTGTGATATTTGAGGAGAGTAACCATTATCCTTTTTTAGAAGAAGCTGCTCAGTTTACTTCTACTACTCAAACATTTTATAAATCGTTACACTAGTACCGTTATTACTAAGGAAAGCTCACAGCCTCTATAAGAATATGAACTTTTTTCAAAAGAAATATTTCACACTAGAAACAACAAGAAGAACAAAAAAATCATTAAGCCTACATCAATGAATATCGACTTTTTATCTCCTGCTTTTATACTCATCATAAAATTAGAAATTATTTTAATTCCAAAAAAGACCATCATAAATAACCCACCGAAATGATCATTCGTAGAATCTTCATCATAAAACATTTGTATTGCACCGATAATTAATAAGATAAGTATGATATTGGTTCCAATCTTTAAAGCCTTGTTTGATTTATTATCTTTTAATGTATCTCCCAAAATGTAGCACGCCCTCTCATGCTCTCCTATGTTTTATCTCTCTTTATATCTTAACATAAAAAACCTACCAATTACTTGGCAGGTACATTACACGTTAAAGCGATAACCAGCTCCCCACACTGTTTCAATATATTGCGGGTGAGCAGGATCTCTTTCAATTTTTTCACGTAGCTTTCTAATGTGAACAACGACAGTGGCTAAATCGCCAGCTGATTCTAGTCCCCAAATACGTTCAAATAACTGTTCTTTATTTAATACTTGGTTTGGATGCGTTACAAAGAATGTTAATAAATCAAATTCTTTCATTGTAAACGCAATTTCTTCATTGTTTATAAAAACTTTTCTCGCTCGCTGATCGATAGAAATTCCATGAATATATAACGTATCGCGTTGCTTACTCACATTTCCTGATAATCTTTCATAACGAGAAATATGTGCTTTTACTCTTGCGACTAATTCACTTGGACTAAACGGCTTCGTTATATAATCATCCGCGCCTAAACCGAGTCCGCGAATTTTATCTATATCCTCCTTCTTTGCTGAAACAAGTAAAATCGGAATGTCTTTTATAGCACGTATTTGTTTACAAATTTCAAAACCATTCATTTTCGGAAGCATAATATCTAAAATAATTAAATCATAATCTTCCTGTAAAGCCCTTTGTAAGCCTGTTTCTCCAGAATGCTCTACATCAACTTGAAAATCACTAATTTCTAAATAATCTCGCTGTAATTCTGCAATACTTATTTCATCTTCTACTAGTAAAATTCTCTTCATTCTACTCACCACATTCCTGTACTTTTTTCAATGAGAAGAAAATACTTGTACCTTCCCCAAGCTTACTTTCCGCCCAAATTTCCCCGCCATGTTCTTCAACAATTTGCTTCGCTATCGCTAAGCCAAGTCCACTTCCACCTGTGCTAGAATTTCGCGATTGCTCTGCACGATAAAACCGCTCAAATATATACGGCAGCGTATCAGCTTCTATACCTGACCCATTGTCCATCACTTTCACAATAACTTTATTGTTATCACTCAATACTGTTACAGTAATTTTCTTCTCTTCTTTATCCATGTATTTCACACTATTATGAATCAAATTTGATATAACTCTATTTATCTTTTCGCAATCAGCCGTTACATATAGTGGTGATGATTGTAATTGTAAGTAAACTTCTATACCTTCCTCACTTAAATCCATCTGCATCTCTTCTAATAATTCCTGCATAAACACGTTTAACTCTATCGTTTCAAACTGAAAGGGAACTCGATTCAAATCAAGCTTTGAAAACAAAAAGAGCTCATCAATGAGTGTATCCATATGTTTTGCCTTCGTATGAATGGTCGTTAAATACTTATCCATTTTTTCTGGCGTATTTGCGACTCCATCTTTTATGCCTTCTACATATCCAATAATAGATGTAATCGGTGTTTTTAAATCATGAGATATGTTTGAAATGAGTTCTTTTCGATTTTCTTCATACTGTGTTTGCATCTCTATCGACTCTTTTAATCTCTTCCTCATTTCCTCAAACCCTTGATTTAATCGCCCAATCTCATCATAGGATGTAACTGGAATTTGAAAATCTAAATCCCCTTCTTTAATTCTCCCAGTCGCATCTTTCAATACAAAAATTGGTTTTATCACACTTCTTGAGACGAAATAACTTAATAACCCTATGAGTAAAATGGCTAACAGTAAAAGCGCTCCGAACAAAATTGGAAATAATTTTTGTGTAAGATCGACAAATGAACTCTGCCTTTTTAGTACAAATATACTCCCTTCTTCATCTCCGGGAAAATAAAAATCAAATTTTACATATCGATAAAATGTATCGCCTAGTTCCGTTGTACCACGACTATTAATATTTGCTGATTCAAATTTCGGAATGGCTTCTTTTAAAGATACACCTTCAAATATTTTTGTAGCATAAGAAATGGTTTCTCCCTTTCTTACAACTATTTTCACACCTTCTTTTTCAAGTGATGAAACGAACGATTCATCTAATAGTTGTGATTGATTTTTCTTTGCCGCTAATTTCAATTCAATATACGTATTCTCTTCTTCTGGCGTAAGCGGCTTTTGAATATAGGAACTTTTATAGAAATTTTTCACTGATTCCAAGTCTCCTGTTATGGAAAAAACAATTAAAAATCCCGCGACTAATATGAGCGTGATGGAAACGAGAATAACAGCGATATAAGAAAATAAAAATCTTGTTTTAATAGACATATCTTACATCCTCACTTTAACAAACCTTGTTATTCATAAGCATAAAAATATATGTTCAAATACTCAAGCGATTTTATAGTAATTTTAGCACCAGTTTATAAAAATTTAATGTTCCTATTTTACAGTTTAAATTAGGATACCGAATTGCTTGCAAAAGGAGGTTGAAATTCCATGTTCAAAAAAACATTAAGCATGATATGTTGCGTAATTTTTTTACAAGGATGCTCACAAGAACAAGAAGTTAAAAAGGAGATGACAAACATGGAGACAGCACTACTAACAGCTACTGAGAAACAAGAAACGAATACTGTTATATCATTACTCAAAAAAGGGGCTGACGTAAATATCCAAGACGATATGAAAAACAATCCCTTTCTATACGCCGGTGCAGAAGGTTACTTTGATATTTTAAAACTAACGATTGATGCCGGTGCAGATCCATCGCTTACAAATCGTTACGGCGGAACAGCTCTTATCCCCGCCTCAGAACATGGCTATATTGATGTTATTAAAGAACTCCTTACGCGAACAACTATTGATGTTAACCATGTAAATAATCTCGGGTGGACTGCTTTAATGGAAGCCATCGTACTAAGTAATGGAAACGAAACACAGCAACAAGTCATTCAGCTTCTTATTGAGCACGGTGCAGATGTAAATATTCCCGACAACGATGGTGTTACCCCGCTAGAGCATGCCCGTGTTCATAACTTTGAAGAGATAGAGAAGATTTTGTTAGCGACAAATAAATAAAAGCTCATTTCCTATAAAAAAC
The DNA here is from genome assembly GCF_038003645.1 of Bacillus sp. FSL E2-0195. NCBI lineage: Bacteria > Bacillati > Bacillota > Bacilli > Caryophanales > Bacillaceae > Bacillus > Bacillus sp. FSL E2-0195. Next base: position 4,516,161 of record NZ_JBBOPN010000001.1, read on the forward strand.
GTATCATTTTTAAATCTATTTTTTGCCATTCTCCCCAGTCTATGCTACAGTTATTTCGTCACATAGCTATACAGCTAGACAACTTATATATTTATAATAGGGTGGGAAAAAAACATGAGCAAACCTCGTATTGGAATGATTGGATTAGGCAGTATTGCACAAAAGGCTTACCTTCCAACACTGACAAAGGAAACTGATTGGACTTTTGTGGGAGCGTTTACACCTAATGTTAATAAAAGAAAACAAATTTGCGAGCAATATCGTATTCAAGATTTCGCTAACCTTCAGGCACTCGCTTCAGAATGTGATGCGGCTTTCGTTCATAGTTCAACTGCTACACATTATGAAATCGTTTCTGAACTTCTGAAAAAAGGAATCGATGTTTATGTTGATAAGCCGCTAGCTGCTACTACTGAGCAAGCAGAGAAGCTAGTTGAAATGAGTGAAAAGTATAATCGAAAGTTAATGGTGGGATTTAATCGCCGTTTCGTTCCTATGTACGTTACTGCCAAAGAGCAAGCTAATGATACTTCATGGATTCGAATTGAAAAGCACCGCACAAATAAGGTGGGGCCATATACGTATGACTTTACTATGTTAGATGATTACTTACATATTGTAGATACTGCTCGCTGGTTAGCTAACGATGACCTTAACATCGTTCATAATATGATGCAAATCAATGAAAAGAACGAACTTCTTTACGGACATCATACATATACAACTGCAAATGGACTTTTACTTTCTACGGCGATGCACCGCCATGCAGGTACAAATTTAGAACAAATTGAACTTGTAACGGCAGGTAAAATCATTCGCGTAAAAAATATGAACACATTTGAAATTGAGCAAGAAAACTCCGTTTCACAAAGTGGTTCACCATCATGGGAGACAACGTTAAAGCAGCGCGGATTTGAAGATGCTGTTCATCATTTTATCCAATGTGTACAAGGTGATACACAGCCTATTGTAGATGGATTAGAAGGATTAAAATCTCAACAAATGCTCCAATCTCTACTGCAAGCTGTAAGCAAAAATTAAAACGGATACATTTTTCAGAATTTACTTTCATTCCCATTTCCTCTTTATTTCTATCACAAATTTCTATAGAATATGTTGATAGGAATTATAAATTTCATATTGAATCGTGGAAAGGATGGGATTAACACATGTGGAACGAGTTTAAAAAATTCGCATTCAAAGGGAATGTAATCGATTTAGCTGTCGGGGTTGTAATCGGTGCTGCATTCGGTAAAATCGTTAGTTCTTTAGTTAAAGATATCATCACACCATTACTTGGTATGGTACTGGGCGGCGTTAACTTTACAGATTTAAAACTTACATTCGGTAAATCATCTATTATGTATGGTAACTTCATCCAAACTATTTTTGATTTCTTAATTATTGCAGCTGCTATCTTTATGTTTGTTAAAGTTTTCAACAAACTAACATCTAAAAGAGAAGAAGAAGAAAAGAAAGAAGAACTTCCAGAACCAACAAAAGAAGAAGAAATTCTTGGCGAAATTCGCGACTTACTAAAACAACAAAACTCTTCTAAAGATAGAGCATAATTGAACGGATAAAAAGGCATGCCCCCTCGGGACATGCCTTTTTTTATATGCTATAACGTTTCCGAATTCATATGAATAAATGCAATAATACCTGCAACCATAAGTACCATAATGCTACCTGCAAATAGTGTAATACCCATGAACATTAAACTTGTGCTCATGTCCACTGATACACTTTCAATAAAAATAGAAATTACATACGTGATAAGGGCGATTCCTGCAAGAATACTTCCTGGAACAAATCGCTTTAAGCCATTTTGTTTTAACGTCATATATGCAAAAATAGCAGTCATGCAAAGCGTAATTATCCAAAGAACGATCATCTCTTCTCCCCCCTCACAAGCCTTTTCTTTCTATTATACATGACATTGCCCTATAATAGTTAAATTTGCACTTGTGTGACATATAACAAGGAATACCCCCAACTGTAGCGAATGTCTTATAAAGAATCCCAAATACATTACCATTATCAAAGCAACGTATTTACAATACCCGCTTCACTTATCGCGAGTATTGTTTATAAAGTAAAACATTCAGCATAAGGAGATTCTCCCATATGTATGCTGTAAAATTATTATTTGAATCTGTCCATTCAGGTGAGCCTAATCCTAGTAAAATTGATGAACATTATGAAGAGAATCACGATACACTTTTTGAAGAAAGTATCATTCTCGTTAAGGCGAACAGTTTAGAGGAAGCTCATGAGCTAGGTGAAAAGATAGCTCTACAGTCTGAAGATACGTACGATAATATGTACGGTGAGCAAGTAACATGGACGTTTAGAAAAGTGTTGCATGTTTTCGAATTAGATGACACACCATTTGAGACAGGAAAAGAATTATATGCACGCTTTTTACATGTTAAGAAAACTGAAAGTGTAGATACAGTAGTTAAACACCAGTATCCTGAATATGAATAAAAGCTCACAGCTATCGCTGTGAGCTCTCTTATTCTTACTTCGTTGAATCTCTAAATTGGATACGGTGAGGTAAGATAACTGAGTGATCTTCTACTTTTTCTTTGTTCATATATTTCGTTAGTAGACGCATTGCTACTGCACCGATATCATACATTGGTTGTACAACTGTCGAAAGTTGCGGACGAACCATTAATGCAAGACGTGTGTTGTCAAAACCAAGCACTTCGATATCCGTTGGTACGTTTAATCCCGCGTCTTGTGCTGCGTGGATTACACCTAGTGCCATTTCATCAGAAGATACGAAGATTGCTGTTGGTTTTTCATCCATGCCCCAAAGTCTTTCAAACGCTTCTATACCTGAATCATATGTGTAATCTCCATCAATTATAAGATTTTCATCATATGAAATACCTGCTTCTTCTAAAGCTTTTTTATAACCTTGTAACTTCTTCGCGCTTCCTGCTTTATTAATGAAAGGACCAGAGACGAAACCGATACGTTTATGTCCTTGCTCAATAAAATGCTTCATTGCATCGTAAGCTGCTTGTGTATAATCAATATTTACTGATGACGTTTCATTTTGTTCATCAAATGACGCTGCTAATACAATTGGTACTGGAGATTTTTTGAACTCTTCAACGTGAATATCTGTAATATCTTCACCCATGAAAACAATCCCGTCCACTTGTTTCCCAAGCATCGTATTTAATAAGTGGAACTCTTTCTCTTTGTTCTGGTCAGAGTTACTTAAAATGATGTTATATTTGTACATTGTTGCGATATCTTCAATTCCACGAGCAAGTTCTGCATAAAACGTATTTGAGATATCAGGAATAATAACACCCACTGTAGTTGTCTTCTTACTTGCTAGTCCACGTGCTACCGCATTCGGGCGGTATCCTAAACGATCAATTGCTTCTAATACTTTCTTTCTTGTTGTAGGCTTTACATTTGGGTTACCATTCACAACGCGTGATACGGTAGCCATTGAAACATTTGCTTCACGCGCTACATCATAGATTGTTACGTTCATCTCTTCGCACACTCCTTCTATTTATGTTATCTATTTTTATGTATCGGTTCACTTGAATGAAAAAAAGACATCAACTCTATTTGCAGATGCCAACAATCGTCCCGAGTTCTTCCTTTTACTAATGATACGCTAAAAACACAGGGTCATACAATATTTTCCCGCAAAAGTTTCGAAAAAATTCGCTTCTTTTCTCGTATTTTCGTATTTTTTATGCAAAAAAGGTCAATTTTTGTAAAAAATCTATGTAACAAGCCTACATAGACTAAGAAATCTTTTTATAATTTACTTCCGAATGCTTTTAATTCTTTCATAAACTCATTGAATTCTGGAATGTCCATTTGCTACGCTTCATCTGATAATGCAACTACTGGGTCTGGATGTACTTCAGCCATAATAGCAAAAGCACCAATTGCCATAGCCGCTTTTGCAAACGGTAATAGAAGGCCACGTCGCCCTGTAGAATGCGTTACATCGACAACAACAGGTAAATGTGTTTCTTTCTTTTAAATTGGCACAGCGGAAATATCAAGCGTATTACGCGTTGCTGTTTCATATGTGCGAATACCACGCTCACATAAAATGATAGTACCATTCCCCTCTGCCATACTATATTCTGCTGCATTAATAAATTCTTCAATTGTTGCTGATAAACCAAGCTTTAATAATATTGGTTTATTTACAGCACCAGCTGCCTTTAACAGTTCAAAGTTTTGCATATTGCGAGCGCCAATTTGAATAACATCAACATAATCTGACACTTTAAAGAAGGCACTGAAAGAGTCTATTTCATAAGAAAAAAGAGGTCATTCCCTACTATGTACAGGTAATGACCTCCTTTCTTCTTTCAACATCTTTAGGAAATTCGAAATGTTTTTCTCGAAGTATTCACTTTTTCAGTAGCCTCAGCTTAAAAACTGTCTTTTCATTATAAGAAAGAAACAAACGGTTTATCGCTGTTCTTCTCTTTTATAATAACAGCCTCGATTTTATTCTCGGACTTTATTTGTAATTGAACTTTAGCATCTTTAGGAAATTGTTCTAACATACTTTGAGCAGCCGTTTGAGAGAGTGCCATTAATTCTGACTTACCGTTATATTTAACGACAATATCCATCTTTAATTTATCCATCTTATTTTGCTTATAAGAAATCTTAGCATTAACAGGGATATAATCTCCTGGAGAAAATGCCTTCATTGCTTTAGAAAAATCCTTTAGCTTATCATTATCTTCTCCATGTGCCCCCTCAAATTCTTGAGAAGGATACGAATACGACTTTTCATCAATAGTATCCCAATTTCCAAGATTAGTCTCGTTCTTTTGAACAGTAGCGCTTGAAATATAAGTACCATTCTTTAAAGAACTTGTACTTTCTTGCTTAAATATAGCAAACGTAATTGGAGATTTGTTATATTTATCATTTTTATTAATAGCTTCTATAAGCCCCTTAGCGACTTCAGTACCTTTAGAAATAGCTTCCTCATTAGATACACTTGAAGACATAGATAAACCAATAACAACGCCAGATAAGCTTAGTTCATTTGAATTTTGTTTGCCGAAGTAGTCCTGTTCTATAATATTAGTCAAAACTGGTACTTCTTGTTTCGTAACTAATTCATCAATTGTTTTCTCTGGAATATATTGATTTAATTGTAATACGTAATTTTCTGTATCGAATTGTTTTGAAGCAATATCCATTAAACCATTTTCATATTCTGCTAAATCTAGTTTAGAATTAGTTTTAACATTAACTGTATTAATTACCTTTTGTTCTTTTAAAGGAATAACAGTTCTATAGTAATCCTTAGAAACAGCAGTTCTTGGAATCATACTTTTTTCTTTCGTATCTTTCTGTACAACTTCATCCTTCTTCTCAATAGTATTATTGCTGCAAGCCCCCAGTAATAAACTTAAGCTTGCGATGCATAATGCCATTTTCTTCATTGCTTAAAACCCACTTTCAAAAGTCAATTTACTTAGTTTTAAAGTATCTCTAGTGTACCACTAAATATATTGCAACAAAATAAAAAAGAAGCAAGCCCTTCGCTTGCCTCTCCCTATTTTACATTCTCTTCTAAAGCTTCTTTTTTAATATTCCAGTGCGATGTATGCCATACTACCATTCCATCTTTTATGTATAACACTTGCGGAGATTCATGCTTAATGCTGTACTGCTCTGCAACATGGTTCGAAACATCTCTCGCCTCTTGTACGTATAAGTAATATGCTGGCACTTCTCTTTCTTCACCGCAATACGCTTGAAACTCAGTATATGCACCGTGACTAATTGGGCATGTCGTACTATGCTTAAAAAGAACGTAAGGCTCGTTCTTTTCTACTAACGCTTCAAGTTCTTCAATCGTTTCAATCTTCATCATACTCATCGTTACTCACCTCTCATGCGAAGTCTAGAGCGCTTCTCTCTCTTTTCAGCCTTCTGCTCAGCTCTCTCAAGTTTACGCTCTTCTTTTTCAACCTTTTTCTCTTGTCTCGTAGTACGGTAATGGTTGTATACTTCAATTGCTGCACTGCTCCACTGTACAACTTGTGCCACTTTATCTGCATTATTTTCAATTTCGTCCGTAACAGACTCTGAAACGTTGCGAAGCTTCGTATTTAAAGAGTGGATCGTCGTTCCGATTCCATCCACACCTTCTACTACTTTATTTAGCGACTGTGACTTCTGTTGAATATCATCAGCTAACGCATTTGTCTTATGTAATAATTGCTCCGTCTCTACGCTTATTCCTTGCATTTGCTTTTCTAAACCTTCTAACGTGCTCGCAACGTTTTCTAACGTCTTCTGAACCGATAACAACGTTCTGCATACATACACTACTAATACTGCGAAAGCAACCGCGATAATAGCCGCACTTACATATAGAAGAACTTGCATTTCATCACTTCCTTTATCTTTTTCATACTTTCTCCCATTATACAATCATTTTCCGTTTCATTCTAATCCCTATCTTATCATTAGAATTTTCATACTTATTCGTTAACTGTAACATAAATGATTCAACAAATTCCACTAAGTAGGTTACAATAGGAGAGGATACATAATTAGTAGGGAGGCTTTACATATGAAAGATCCACGCATTAAAAAGTTAGCATACAATTTAATTAACTACTCTATTCGTTTACAAAAAGGCGAAAAAGTATTAATTGAAAACTTTGGCTTACAAAAAGAACTTGTAACTGCACTTGTAAAAGAAGCATATGCAGCTGGTGGTTTCCCATTCGTTTCTTTAAAAGATCATCAAGTAGATCGCTCTTTATTAATGGGTGCTACTGAAGAACATTTCGAACAAATCGCTGCATATGAAGCGAGCGTAATGAAAGATATGGACGCTTATATCGGCCTTCGCTCTGGTGATAACATTAACGAACAAGCTGACGTTCCAAGTGAACGTATGAAAGTTCACGGCCAAACAGTTGGCAAAAAAGTTCATAGAGACATCCGTGTTCCGAAAACACGCTGGGTTGTTCTTCGCTACCCAAATGCTTCTATGGCGCAGCTTGCTAAAATGAGCACAGAAGCTTTCGAAGACTTCTACTTCGAAGTTTGTAACTTAGACTACGGTAAAATGGATAAGGCGATGGATAGCCTTGTTACATTAATGAATAAAACAGATAAGGTTCGCTTAACTGGCCCTGGAACTGACTTAACATTCTCTATTAAAGACATTCCAGCTATTAAATGCTCGGGTCATTTAAACATTCCAGATGGTGAAGTATACTCTGCACCAGTTCGCGATTCTGTTAACGGTACAGTTTCATACAATACACCATCTCCTTACAACGGTTATACATTTGAAAATGTACAACTTAAATTTGAGAACGGTCAAATCGTTGAAGCAACTGCAAATGATACAGAGCGCATTAACAAAATCTTCGATACAGACGAAGGCGCGCGTTTCGTTGGTGAGTTCGCAATCGGCGTAAACCCATACATCTTACATCCAATGGGAGACATCCTATTCGATGAAAAAATCGATGGCAGCTTCCACTTCACACCTGGACAAGCTTATGATGATGCATGGAACGGCAACAACTCTAACATTCACTGGGATTTAGTATGCATTCAGCGCCCTGAATACGGCGGCGGTGAAATTTACTTCGACGACGTATTAATCCGTAAAGACGGACGCTTCGTTGTAACTGAACTAGAAGCTTTAAACCCAGAGAACTTAAAATAATGAAAAACGCTCGGAATTTTCTCCGAGCGTCTTTTTATTAATATTGTAATAAATCTTTCGCCACATCTTCTGGCACTTTAAAACTCATTTTCTTATTTTTCATTTCAACTTCGACATAAGGGACATCTTTATATACTGTCATAGTACCAATTTCATGTAACTCTTTTTTATCTTTACCCGAATCCAATAATTTCGGTGTATCCTCTTGATACATTTTAAACGTTTTCCCTTGCGGAGTATCTAAAGGAGCCGATTCCATTTCCCACTCATCCATTTTGATTGATTCAAACAACTTTGTGATTTCTTTCTTATCGGTAATTGTTTTTTTATCACTCGAATCAATAAGCGATTCAATTTCAATTTTTTGTGCCTTTTCTAAACTAACATCAGACTTCTCTTTCTTCGCACTACATCCTATTAAAAGAATGGATGCAGTTAGCAGAAATAAAAACAACATATAGATCTTTTTCATTTCTAATCCCCCTACTTTATATGGAGCTATTTTTCTCGCTTTTTGTTTGCTAAAAATGAAAATAAAATAAAAGCGTCACTGCGATAGTACCTATTAATATTGGGACATATAAGGGCAAATCCCATTTCATATATACTCTAGTGCAACCAACAAGCACAAACAAAATAAAGTGAAACTTTAATCAGTGGGGGTTTTGTTCATCCCCCACTGATTATTAGCCCTCACCAATCGGGCTTTTACGGGCAGCCCGACTCCCACCTAACTTCTTTGCTCCTGCCGAATTTTGAGGTGGGAGTCTTACTGCCCGTTAATGCGGGGTAAAAGTTTTACATACTTCATCTCTTACCTACCATTTCTATTTTTACATGTGGATTCTCTTTCTCAACAAGTGACAAAAAACTTGTCATATCTTGCGGCATCGCAATCATATGTACTTTATATGCATTCGTCGTAATTTCAAGTGATTTCCCAACTTGACGAACAACTCTTATATCTTTTAATACAACATCGTCATTTAAAATACCATATTTTAATACGCCATTTTCCACTTTATGTTTTTTAATAAATATTTCCCAAACGATTGGTACATTTACAATGAAGCATAAACCCATTCCAATCAACGCTGACATCCACTGCTCTTTATTTGTGAAAAGCATGACAATTGGATACACAAACATAAAAGCTAATGTGAGACTAACGAAAATTACCGCTGACTTACTTCTTTGAATTGGAAAATCCATACACACACCCCCTAACTAAATTATACCATTTTTTCCATTTTAGTTCATAAAAAAAGGCCATTTATGAATGACCTTTTTAAACAGTATACCTATAAAATTTCTTATCTACCTCTAGCACTGGAAAACTTTTTGGCAACTCTTCTATACTCACGCTTTGAAAACCATTCTTTTCGTAGAAACGGTGTGCTGCTAGAAATTTAACTGTTGTTCCTAAATAAATGTCTTCCAAGTTCTTTTCTTTCGCCCAAGAAATTGCCGTTTGAAGTAGTGTATGTGATGCGCCCCATTCTTTTCCGCGGAACTCTTTCTTCACGAACATTTTTCTTAGCGCTACTTGATGCTTCCCAATATCTAATAAAGCTATCGTTCCAACTACTTTCCCATCATAAGTTGCTACCCAAAAATTTCCGTTGTCCCTTTGATAGAACGTTTCTATTTCAAGTAAGTCCGGCTGCTCTTCTTTCGTAATAGGGACCTTGTACTCTTTTCGCTGAATATGAACGATAAGATCTACTACTTCCTCTTGAAACATACTTTCATACGGAATAATACAAACCTTCTCGTTCATCGAATTTTTTTCCATTCTGAAGCTAGTAAACTGTACACAGCGATATCCTGAAAATGATCGTATAACCATTCGTCATCTCTTAAAATACCATCTAATTTAAAACCTAAACGTTCTGGAATCGCACGGCTTTTCGCATTTTCAACACCGCAACGAATTTCAATTTTATTCAGCTTTAAATTATCAAATGCATAATGAAGCACAGCCTTCACACTTCGCGTCATAATACCTTTCGCGCCAGCATCTTCTGCAAGATAATATCCAAGACTCGTAGCTTTCTTACCCCAGCTCACCGGATGAATACCTACCATCCCAACGAGCTTTCCTTTATAGCGTATACCAGCCTCAAACCCATCTCCCTCTGCAAATTTCTTTAACCACATCGGAAAAATCTCATTATACGCATCAGCTGATTTCGTTCCATCTACCCAAGGGAGCCATCTTCTTAAATGGTTACGGTTTTGATCTAATAATTGATATAATTCCTCTTTATGATGTTTTTCTAATAGTTGTAGTTCGATTTCGTCATCTACTCGGAGTGTGAACATGTTTTTTAGCCCCTTTTTATTTTTCTTATTATTCTAACACTTACAGATACAAAATGTTAAATATTCACACTTTTTTCGGTTTTATTTGTATAAAACCAGAAGAATATAATACTCCCGTAACAACTAATATCATTCCTACAGATTGTGCGGGCGTTATATTTACTCCTTCAATAAAAGAAATAATCATTGTAACAACAGGCACTAAATTAAAAAATAAAGATGTCCTTGCTGCCCCAATTTGAGCAATTCCATTATTCCACCATAAGTAACCGAGCACACTCATTCCAATTGCCATAAAGAGAATCGCTCCCCAAGCTAACAAAGGAACTTCCAAAACTGGTACTATACTTTTTTGAGTGACAGATATCACAATAAAGGCAAGAGCACCAATCGTCATCGTATATGTCGTAGTTTGTATTGGGCTACCAGTTTTAATAAACCTTCTGCCTAGTACACCGTATAACGCCCAGCAAATATTCCCTAATAAAATATAAAAATCCCCTTTTGAAAATGATAAACTTTGTAGTATTGTAGATGAACCTTGTGTAAGTACAAAAACAACACCAAGTAATGCAAGTAACATTCCAATACCTTGGCGCTTTATAATTTTTTCTCGTAAAATAACACTTGCTAATAGCATCGTAACGAGCGGATTCGTCGCCATAATAAGTGCACCATTAATAGCTTCTGTATGTTTCATACCTAAAAAGAAAAAGAAGTTAAAACCAAATACACCAACAATACCTAGCAAAAGGTAATAAGCCCTATTCTGCCTCCATACCTCCACCTCAAAATCTTTTCGTATTTTTAACAGACATAACATCACAAATGCAGCAATCCCAAAACGCCATGCCGCTATATGAATCGCTTCGAAATATTGCACCGCATATTTCGAAGCATTAAATGTTCCACCAGTGAAAATCGCAAACCCTAGTAACTGAGCGTATACTTTATTCTTCATTGTTGGCCTCCGAGTTTTTCTCTTCTAGAAAACCATAATAAATTTCTAACTTCTCCTCTGTTAACAAAACTACTTTTTGCAATTGCTCCTGCTGTTCCCTTAAACGATCTAAGTGTGTTGTTAAAATTGAAATCCTCTTTTTTATTTTCGCAGGTACTTCCTCTTCCCGCTGTCTAATCTCCTCTATAATACATCCGTCACTTGCAAACTCAGCCATCTCTTCTAAAGACATTCCTGTTTGCTTTAATGAATATAAAAATTTTAATAGGCGCACATCACCTTCTGTATACTGACGAATGCCACTATTCCGCGTTGGTGGTGGCAATAAACCTAGTTTCTCATAATAGCGCAAAGTATGAATACCCATCCCTGTTAATTCTGCGACTTCACCGATTTTATACATGTTTTCTCCCCCTTGTTTTTACATATTCATCTTACAACCTAGAGCTAACTCTAGGTCAATACATAAATAAAAATCGGACACAACAAAAAAAGACGCACAGCCAAGCTATGCGTCTTTTCTATTACTTCTCTGCAACTTGAACTTCTTTTACGTAAGCTGCTTCGAATTTTTGGATGTCACCTGCGCCCATGAAAATAAGAACGCCGTTTTTATGTTTCTTTAACACATCCGTTGTTGTATCTGTAATTAGTTCTGCGCCATCGATACGTTTTTGCAGATCTTCAATTGTTAATTCACCTTTGTTTTCACGTGCTGATCCGAAAATATCACATAAGTATACTTGGTCAGCTTTACTTAAGCTTTCCGCGAACTCATCTAAAAATTTCTCTGTACGTGAGAATGTATGTGGTTGGAATACAGCGACAACTTCACGCTCTGGATGTTTTTGACGAGCTGCTTCAATCGTTGCATTAATTTCTGTCGGATGGTGTGCATAGTCATCAATGATAACTTGTTCTCCCATTGGCTTTTCATTAAAGCGACGTTTTACGCCTTCAAAAGTTGTTAGCTGATGCTTAACTGCTTCTACATCAACGTTTTCATAATGGCAAAGCGCGATTACTGCTAATGCATTTAATACGCTGTGATCGCCGTATCCTGTAATTTTGAACGTGTCATAATACGTATTACGAACGAATACATCGAATATAGTACCATCAGTTCTCTTTTGAATGTTACGTGCTTGGAAATCATTATCTTCTCCAAATCCATAGAAAATAACAGGTACTTTCGCTTGAACTTTTTGAAGTTCTTCATCATCACCACATGCAATAATACCTTTTTTCACTTGCAATGCCATCTCTTGGAATGCATTAAATACATCATTGATGTCTGCAAAGTAATCTGGGTGATCGAAATCGATATTTGTCATGATTGCATAGTCTGGATAGTAAGACAAGAAATGACGACGATACTCACAAGCTTCAAATACAAAATACTTACTATTTTCTACCCCATGCCCCGTTCCATCTCCAATAAGGTATGATGTTGGGTGTGCACCTTGCATTACATGGGCTAACAAACCAGTTGTTGATGTTTTTCCATGTGCACCAGTTACAGCAACACTTGTGTACTGATTCATAAGATCACCTAAGAAGTGATGGTAACGATGTACTGGGATATTTAATTCTTTTGCTGCTACGATTTCTTCATGCGTATCAGGAAATGCATTTCCTGCGATAATCACTTGTCCTTCTTTAATATTATTCTTATCAAAAGGAAGGATGGAAATACCACGCTTTTCCAATGCTGTTTGTGTAAAGAAACGCTTTTCATAATCAGACCCTTGAACAGTATGCTTCATGTCATGAAGAATTTGTGCTAATGAACTCATTCCTGTTCCTTTAATTCCTACAAAATGGTAAACTGTCATCTTAAAGAACCTCCAACATTTCGAACTAATACAACGGCCTATCTATAAGACAGTATATGAATCTTTTCTTATTTTGGTAATCATCATACATTTCTGATGCAGTGAATTTCTTTTTATATTCACTTATCAGTGATAAACTCGTACGTACTTCTTTTATGTCCATAACACATTTATTATAGCAAAAAACAAGCCGCTATACTATGATAACAGAAAAACTGATAGGGTCAATCACCTATCAGTTTTTCTCGCTTTTACATATCTTCTTTTGTTTCTAATTGAACACGCTCTAGACGTGAATTTGGACGGTATTTACGACCAGCTTTTGCTTCTGGTTTTCCATTTAATTCTACGTTATCACCAGTAAAACCAATATTCATTTTTAATAAGCTACTTCCTACTCCGTATATATCGACAGGAACATTTTGAGCTTCAAATTCACGAATACGCTTCTCATCAAACCCACCAGTTACAACGATATCTACATGTTGGAACCCTTCCTCATCAAGAGCCTTACGAAGTGCAAATACAAGTGATGGATTTACACCACGTGGATCGAATGTTCCAAGTACTTCTGGGTGACGAATGAAGTATTGATCAATCATTGTGCGAGACGTATCGACACGTACACCTTTTAATGTTGATCCAAATTCACGCGCTACGCGAAGTGCATCTGTGATGACATCATTGTTATAATCAATTAGTACGACTAATTCATCTTCTGGGAATTTTTTATGATATGCCTTTGCAGCTTCAACAACATCACCATTAAACATTTGAATTAAAGCGTGAGGCATCGTCCCCATACCACTTCTGCCCCACCATTCATTCATTGCATGCGTCGCTTGCGCGCTCATACCTCCGATGTATGCCGCATAGCCGTCACCAGCTTGTTGCGTATAATGATCGTCACGATCTCCCATGAAAATAACCGGTTTTTCTTTATCTACACTACGTGCAGCTTGGACAACGTTATATACGTTTGTCGCAACTGATGTACGACGAGCTAAAATCCCATCAATTACACCTTCTAAAAAGCCGAAGTATTCATAAGGACCATGAATTGTTAAAACTGTTTCAAACGGACTAATATTATCGCCATCCTTTAAAGAATGAATTTCTAATTCCTCAGGATTTTTGGCAAATGTTTGTAGCAATGCGATTACCTCATCTGCTCCGCAAAGAACTGCATGTTCTTTTTGAAAAAACTGCATTGTTACAACGCTTTTCGGGCGAAATTCTTCAATGATTTCTCTAGTTTTTAAAAAGTAAACGGCAGAGAACCAGCCTTCTCCAACACGTTCATCAAATTTAAATGTTTTATTTGTTAGTCGATTTATTTCACCTTTTAATTTTAATTCAATTTCTTTCATGTCGCTTTACTCCCTACTTTACTATCCAACATTTTCTATTAGTATACAGCAAAACCGTTTCCTATACATTTGTTTCCTGCATAGCAGCGAATTCATCCTCAGAAATAAGGACATCTCTCGGTTTCGTTCCTCTTCCTTCAGAAATAATCCCTTGCGACTCCATCTCTTCAATTAGACGTGCCGCGCGATTATAACCTATGCGGAATTTTCTCTGTACAGAAGATGTGGACGCTCCCCCTTGCTCTACAACAAATTGACATGCATCAAAAAATAGTTCATCTTCAGACTCACTCTGCTCTGATTTTGCTAATAAATCCTCTTGCTTAAATAAGTAGTTTGGCTTCATTTGCTTTTTCACATGATCAACTGTTCTTTCAATCTCATCATCTGATACGTATACACCTTGTACACGAACTGGTTTAGATGTGCCGTTTCCTAAAAATAGCATATCACCACGACCAAGTAACTTCTCCGCGCCCCCAATATCGATGATCGTACGCGAATCAACTTGAGATGATACTGTAAACGCAATACGCGTTGGAATGTTTGATTTAATTAAACCTGTAATAACGTCTACAGATGGACGCTGCGTCGCAACTAATAAGTGAATACCACAAGCACGCGCTTTTTGTGCAATACGACAAATCGCTTCCTCCACATCACCAGGAGCAACCATCATTAAGTCCGCTAACTCGTCAATGACAATTACAATATAAGGTAATGTCTCACCTGGGATTTCTCTACCACTTACAATCGTATTGTAACGAGTTAAATCACGAGCACCAGCATGAGCAAACAATTCATAACGACGTTCCATCTCTTCAACCGCCCACTTTAACGCAGCTGTAGCTGCTTTTACGTCAGTAATAACAGGTGCTACAAGATGTGGAACAGAATTGTATGGTGCAAGCTCAACCATCTTCGGATCAATTAGTATCAACTTCACTTCATGCGGCTTCGCTTTATATAAAATGCTCGTTAAAATCGCGTTAATGCACACACTTTTCCCTGAACCAGTTGCACCCGCAATAAGTCCATGTGGCATTTTTCGAATATCCGTTACAATTGGATCACCGGAAATATCAAGCCCCAGCGCAACTGTAAGCGGTGATTCACTCTTTGTAAATACAGGACTTCTTAAAATTTCACGCAGGAATACTGGCTTACTTTCCTTGTTTGGAACTTCAATTCCAATTGCACTCTTCCCTGGAATTGGCGCTTCAATTCGAATATCTTTCGCAGCTAAACTTAACTTAATATCATCACTTAAATTTGTAATTTTATTTACTTTCACACCTGGGTCTGGTTGTACTTCAAAACGAGTTACCGCCGGCCCTTGTGACACATTAATAACATGTGCTCCAACATGGAAATTATTAAATGTCGTATTTAATAATTCTTCCTGTTCTTCTAGCCACTCCGTATTATCTAATGCTGCCTGCTGTGGAATTGACAACAACGTTAATGGCGGAAGTTCATACTTCGGTGGCGCTTGTAGTACGTTGCGCATATCATTCTCTTTTTGATTTACGACATATGCTTTCTCTTGTACTTCCGTACTTGAAATTGACTCTTGTACTTGTCCAGCCACCGCTACTTGTTGCATCGGTTTTTCTTCCACTTGCGGTTCCACTACCACTTGCTGCATCGGTTTTTCTTCCACTTGAGCTTCTACTACCACTTGCTGCATTGGTTTTTCTTCCACTTGGGCTTCTACTACCACTTGCTGCACTGGACTTTCTTCTACTTGCGGGTCTACTACCACTTGCTGCACTGGTTTTTCTTCCACTTGCGGGTCTACTACCACTTGCTGCACTGGTTTTTCTTCCACTTGCAGGTCTACTACCACTTGCTGCATTGGCTTTTCTTCTGCTTGTGGTTCTACTACCACTTGCTGCACTGGCTTTTCTTCCACTCGTTCACTGACAGTTGATTGCATTACGTTCGTTCTTGCCGCATGTCTTTCCATTAATTTCTTTCTATCCTGCTTTAACATGACAACATTAAATGGGACATGACGTTTTTTCTCACGTTTCGGTTCTTCTATTTGTAAAGCAGGCTGTTCTTCAGCAACTTGCTTCTTTTCTTCCGCTTCTTCAATTAAAACGTTCGCAAAGTTTTGAACATCTTTCTTTGTTTGCTCATCCGTTTCTGAAACTGGTACGAATACTTCACTTTCTTCCTTGAACGTAATTGTTTCTTGTTGAGAAATCACTGGTTGCTCTGCAACTGGTGTATTTTCCACTAAATCTGTATTCATCGTTTCTTCAATTACTGTTTCTTGAGAAATTGGTTCTTCTTCCTTAGTACCCTCTAACTCCGCAACTTCTTCTGTCGCTTCCTCAGATTTCTCTAATTCCACAACTTCTTCTGCTTCTTTAGATTCCTCTAATTCCACTACTTCTTCTGTCGCTTCCTTAGTTTCTTCTAATTCCACAACTTCTTCTGTCGCTTCCTTAGCTTCTTCTAATTCCACAACTTCTTCTGTCGCTTCCTCAGATTTCTCTAATTCTGCAACTTCTTCTGTCGCTTCCTTAGTTTCTTCTAATTCCACTACTTCTTCTGTCGCTTCCTCAGATTTCTCTAATTCTACAACTTCTTCTGCTGCTTCCTCAGCTTCCTCTAATTCCACAACTTCTTCTGTCGCTTCCTCAGCTTCCTCTAATTCTGCAACTTCTTCTATTGCTTCCTCAGTTTCTTCTAATTCCACAACTTCTTCTGTCGCTTCCTCAGGTTTCTCTAATTCCACAACTTCTTCTGCTGCTTCCTCAGATTTCTCTAATTCTACAACTTCTTCTGTCGCTTCCTCAGCTTCCTCTAATTCTGCAACTTCTTCTATTGCTTCCTCAGTTTCTTCTAATTTCACAACTTCTTCTGTCGCTTCCTCAGGTTTCTCTAATTCCACAACTTCTTCTGCTGCTTCCTCAGATTTCTCTAATTCCACAACTTCTTCTGCTTCCTTAGCTTCTTCTTCAAAAGCATCTGGTATTTCTATAGTAATTGTTTCTTCAAGCTTTTCATCTGCTTTTACAATCACTACATCTTCTAAGGTTTCTTCTTCGACTTGATTTGCTGCAACTTCAGCAACAGTTTCTTCTATTTCTGTATTACATTCATTTTCTTCTGTTAATATCGAATACACATGCTCTACTTTAGAATCTATTGACTCTTCTTGTAAAGTTTCTTCGTTATCTTCTGTAGATGATAACGCCACTACATCTTGCTCCTGCTTCAAGGCTTGTACAATTGTAGCCTCTTTTTCCACATGCTGTCCTACTGTTTTATGAAGCAAATCATCACTTAGGCTTTCTTCTAATGAAGGGGCTTGACGTTCAACTTCGTAACCGTTTTTCTCTAACCATGTATCCACAACCGATTTTTCTTCTACTTTATTACTTCGTTCGTTCACTCCGTTCTTAACAGATGAACTTCCTTGTAGAACTCCCGAAAAGTCAGATAATGTATATCCCTTTTTCTCTAACCATGCGTCAACAACAGCTTTTCCTTCAACAGATATTTCAAGATCTTCTCTTACCTTTTCTTCCTCCTGCACAACCTTCGTTTCTACTGAAGGACGGTTATATCCATAAATCGGAGAAATCATTTCTGTTGGACGAAATGGTCTACGGTTACTTTCTTGCGACGGTACGAATGCTTTTTTTACGACAGGCTCTGGTTCCGGTTCATATTGCAATTCCGGTTCCTCATATGTAGGTGCTTCTGTTTCCACATACGGTCGTCTGCTTCTTTCCACTTTTATTCCTCTTTGAGTAGGCTGTTCTTCATATGCTCCTCTTTGAATAGGTTGTTCTTCAAAGTTAGGCAGTTCTCTTACATCCTCCTCATCGAAGCCATTATCTGGTATTAATGGAAAACGACATTTCCCTGCATTCCGACTTGCCATTTGTGCTTCTCTTGCTTCAGTGTAGTGGTTTACACGAGGAATTTTCGGCTGACTTTCAATTTGTGCCGGTACTTCTTTATTCATCACTGTTTTTTCTTCCTCTTTGTTAAACAGCTTTTTCATCCAATCTAACATGTTTACCACTCTTTCTACTAAATAGTAACATCCTTTATTGTATCAGCATTCGGCAAAAAGTGCAGGTAAAATTAAGCATATTAGTTTTATCCATAATATTCTAATTCACGATTGTTTTTCATATAGAAAAACGAGGTCTTACATGTAAGACCTCGTTTAATCTTTACCCTTCCGATATTCATCCACACTATCCGTTACACTTTGCAATAAGGAATTTACATACTGTGGGTCAGATAATTTTTTGTCTTCTTCAGGGTTTGACATAAATCCAAGTTCTAATAGTACTCCTGGAACTTTTGACCAATTAAATCCAGAAAGATCATCCCGAAATTTAATTCCATTTACTTTCACTTGATGATTCTCTCTCATTTTATTTACTATCGTTTGAGAGATTTGAAGACTTTCAGCATAAATCTCTTTCGTATACGGACTTCCTTCTGCCGGTGTCAATACAGCAAATCCACTTTGATTTGGATTTTCAGAACCATCTGCGTGAAGGCGCAAAAATAAATTCGCTTTATGATCATTCGCGAATGTTGCTCGTTCCTTATTACTTATATCAACCTCATGTGACGTTCTCGTCATCAATACTTGTATACCTTTTGCTTCCAGTTTTTCTTTCAATATAAAAGCCATCTCTAATACAAGAACTGATTCCCTCTTTTTCGTTACAACCCCCGCTGTTCCGTCTGTTACTTTATATTTTTGCGTAGTTGCTCCTGGACCAATTGCCTCTAAATTTAAGTTCGCTTTTTGTTGATGCCCTGGATCAATAACGACGAGAAACTTTTCTTGTTTTTCATTACTCTCTACTTTTTGTTCATTATTTTGTACTGGTTGCTCAGTTGGCTGCAGCGGCGTAGTTTCCTCTTTCTTTTCCTCGGCCGGCACTTCCTCCTGCTTATGTTCCACTTGCTCATTCGTTTGAATTGCTTGCGGTTGTTCTTTCTTTTCTTGTTCTTCTTGCTGCTTTTCTACCGGTGCGTCTTCCTTATTATCTTTGTTTTTTTCTTGTATAGAAGATGTTGTTTCTTTTTTCGGCTCTTCTTGCGAACAACCTCCCATATATATTCCAATGACTGCAATAGCGCTCATTATTTTTATATACTTCATTTTTCTCTCCTATCACTTTGCACCGGTCTCAAAGTTTTTCTTATAATTGTTTTATAATTTCATCCATATTTCCAATATGAACGGGTTGCCACGTTTCTGTACCACGCTCTGCGGTATAGACTAGATAAGCATCATCAGCTACATTTACGAAAACAGGATCCCCCATATCCGTTTCATATCCGATAACAATCCATTCCTCTTTCCATTTTCCACTTTCTTCACTTATTAATGAATTTTTATGTTTATCATATCGATAACCGATTTGTCCTTTTTCTAATTCATTTTCGCTAAACACATATATTTCATAGGAACCTAGTTCGATATCTTGCTGTTTTGAAGTTTCAATTCGTTTCAGAAGTTCTGCAATTTTTGGTTGTTGTTTCATACGTCTACCCCCTTCTTTTTTCTAAATTTTACCTAATCCATTTTTGAAATACAATATAGATTTTGAGAGGAAACGTTACAATCCTAGGAATTTCGTACAAAAAAAAATAGCCTCACATATGCGAGACTACTTTTTCTAACATCAATTAAAATTTAAATTCTTGTCCAACTTCAAAGCTATCTTCTAATACAAGAATACCTTTTTCTTCTGGAGCATCTGGAAGCTCTAATTCACGTGCAGAGCAAATCATTCCAGAAGAAGGAACACCGCGAAGTTCAGCTGGTTTAATTAACATACCACTTGGCATTACAGCACCGATTTTTGCAACAACAACTTTTTGTCCTGCGTCAACGTTTGGTGCACCACATACGATTTGTAATGTTTCTGTACCGATTTCTACTGTACAAATGTTTAATTTATCAGCATTTGGATGCTTCTCTTTTTCAGCTACATAGCCTACAACAAATTTCGGCGTGAAATCAGCTTCTACTTTTTCTTCAAAGCCATTCTTCGCTAAAATTCCGTTAATTTTTTCAACAAACTCTTTCGTTAATGTAACGTTTCCGTTGTCTGTTACTTCTACATAAGAAGACGCATTAAAGATGTTGAATCCTGCTGTTACGTTGCTTTCACGATCGTATACGCGAGCAACATCTCCTTTGCGGTCAAATGTACGGTTTTCTAAAGTAATATCTTGTAAGGTAACAATTAAAGTGTCACCAATTCCTTCAAGGTTGTAAAAAACGTTCACTTCGTTCATCCTTTCTCTTTTCCATCTGTCTTCTTCCGATTCTTCGCTAAAATAAAGATTGGTTCAAAGTCCCCATCTTCATATACGAATGAAAGTGATGTAATCGGAACATGCCCTTCGGCAAAAAATTTCATTGTCATTTGTGCAATAATATCATAACCGATTTCGTTGACGATATCAGCAATAATTAATACATCTTGGTGAGGAACTGCAACAACCATATCACCAGAGATCTTTTCACGCATCGAGTGTAGTAACGATTCGTTTAAAATACGACTCGCATCGTATCCATCATTTGTGTTTAAAAAGTAGAATGTATTACCTGCTACTGTCTCCTGCTTAAATTCATAGCCTAATGAGCGAGCATTAAATAATGCCATTTCACGTACTTGTTCCTCTGTAAGCTCTAATTTTTGCAATAAGCGCTCATCAATTAATCGATACGTTTTATTAGAATCTAGCGCATAGTAAATACGTGTTTCCGCCGTATGGTCCGTCATAATAAACGGATTTCCTTCTTCTGATTGTTTCGGGAAAGAAGTAGAGCGAATAACAGGTAAAATTTTCGCCGTGCTATTTTCTTCTTTATGCATTGCAATTAGCGCTTCTTGTACGTAATAAGCGACCTCTTCAATTGCTTTTTCTTTGTTCACTTCCCATTTTGCAACTACTCCTGGAAGTGATACGTTAATACCTTTTTTCGAGTCTGTTTGTTCAATACGAAGAACTTCTTTCTCGCTATCATAATGAAAGTCCCATTCTGGTCGAGATAATTTCTTCATTAACTCGTCTTTCATCTTTTTACTTGTCATTTTCATCTCTTTTTCCTCCCTTCCAAAAAAATAACCTCCCCCGCGAAGGTAGAGGTTGTTATTACAATTCAATTGGCTAATTGTCTTATTTTAAACCTTCAATAAACTCTTCGATTTGCTCTTGTGTTTTACGATCTTTATTTACATAGCGTCCAGTTTCTTCACCTTTATTGTACGCTACAAAGCTTGGAATGCCAAATACGTCTACTTTCACGCATAAATCAATAAATTCATCACGATCTACATAGTAAAATGAGAAGTCACTATACTTCTCTTCCACTTCTGGCATAAATGGATCAACGAAACGGCAATCTGGGCACCATTCTGCTGAGAACATGAAGACTACATTCTCTTCATTTTTTAATTCTTGGAATTGTTCCATGCTTTCTAATGATTTCATCTATATTTCCTCCTCTAACGAGTGCACTTTTTCACACTATAATCTTTTCTTTATACTACCATACATCGCGCATGGTGCAAGGTTTATGCTTGCTTTTCATCATACTTATATTGCCCAACAAGTAACTTAACAACGTGTACAAATAATTCCGTTCGGTCGACATAATCATCTGTAAAAATACCGATAGCACCTTCGTGACTACGAATATCTTTTCGCTCTACAAACTCTTCCATCACTTCACTTAGCTCTTTTCCTTCTTCAAGCGGTGCTAAAAAATCGTCTGGTAACTTAATACGCGCCCCGCCCGCAACAAATGTTTTACCTTCAATCGTCGCTAAAGCACCCCAGTTACACATAAATAACCCATGCTCCGTTTTCATAACGCCGCCTTCTAGCCCAATGCCGATATGAGCTGCACCTTCCTGCAATGCTCTCTTCGCTCTATTTACTGCTCCTTGCATCGTCTCTTCATCTGAAAAAGGCTGATTTGCTACTCCTGATGGAACAGAAAGAGATGTAATTTCAGCATCTTCCCAAACCTTCTCCACAGCCCCAACCTTCGTCTTATTCTTCGATCCAACTACTACCTTCATTTCATTCACCTCTATATAAATTCATCATTCTATCCTAATACTAGCCTCGAACACCAAATCAGTCTTCATGACTGAGATTTATACCGTAGTGCGCCTGACCGCACACACGCATCTCTGTGTCATCTCTCCCACCTAAAAAAAGAAAAGGTTTTCCAAAAACAGCCTTCCTCTCTCTTCCTATCCAAGGTCTTAATACACCATTCGAGCACCAACTAGGCACTGACCGCTCCCATTCATCGCTGGGTCATCTATTCAACCTAAAAAAAGAAGGGTTTTTCACCCTTCCTCTTTACGCGTTATTCTTAATTGTCTCTAACGTCGTTTTGTCCGTTGCTCTCACAAGCTTCGTAATTAATTCCTTCGCTGCCGCATAATCATCAACATGTAAAATAGAAGCATGTGTATGAATGTAGCGTGCACAAACACCAATTACTGCTGATGGGATACCAGAGTTACTTGTATGCACACGGCCCGCATCTGTACCACCTTGTGAAATAAAGTATTGGTACGGAATGTTATGTGTTTCTGCTGTATCTAAAATGAATTCACGCATTCCTCTATGTGTTACCATTGTACGGTCATAAATACGAAGAAGAGCGCCTTTTCCTAATTGACCGAACTGCGTCTTATCACCAGATGCATCATTTGCTGGACTTGCATCAAGCGCATAGAAAATATCTGGTTGAATCATATTTGCAGCAGTTTGTGCTCCGCGAAGACCTACTTCTTCTTGTACAGTCGCACCAGAGTATAATGTGTTTGGTAATGTTTCATCTTTTAATTCCTTTAGCAATTCGATAGCAAGGCCACATCCATAGCGGTTGTCCCAAGCTTTCGCCATAATTTTCTTTTCATTTGCCATTGGCGTGAATGGGCAGATTGGAACGATTTGTTGCCCTGGCTTTATGCCAATTTCAATCGCATCTTCATAACTATCTGCACCTATATCAATTAACATATTTTTTATATCCATCGGTTTTGCACGTTGCGCATCACTTAATAAATGAGGAGGAATGGAACCAACAACCCCAATAACAGGACCATTCTTCGTCATAACTTGTACACGCTGAGCTAATAGTACTTGGCTCCACCAGCCACCTAACGTTTGAAAACGAAGCATCCCATTTTTCGTAATTTGCGTAACCATGAAACCTACTTCATCCATATGACCTGCTACAAGAACGCGCGGGCCAGTTTCGTCCCCTTTTTTCAGACCAAATACGCTACCTAAACCGTCTTGCACAATTTCATCAGCATATTTGCTTAATTCTTGCTTCATAAAACTGCGCACATCATGTTCAAAACCTGATGCACCTTGTAATTCTGTTAACGTACGAAATAATTGTAATGTCTCTTTATTCACGAAGTCCCCTTCTTTCAAACCTTAGTAGAATACCTCTTTTATTGTAACGAAATTTTCGAAATGTTTCTAGTTTCTTCTTTTTTAGTTGCATTTGCATTATAATTATTATTGGTACACTATTTTTATTTTACAGAATTGAGGTGAATATATGAGCTGGAAAGGTTTAGTCACAGGTCTTGGCGTTGGGTTCGCAGCTGGTTATTTCGTTGCAAACAAAGTACAAGAACAATCCCATATTTCTTCAGAAAAAGCATTGAAAATGGTGAAACAAGCATTAAGTCATAAAGGTGAAATTACTGGCTCTTGGGTACATATGGTTCCAGAGGCATTTGAAAAATATGATGTCGCGTACGAAGTTTATCGCGGCGGTCTTACAACGATGTTAGATGAAATACAAGAACGATTTGAATTTTTAGTTGATGCTAAAACAGGTACTGTTTTAGAGGTTATAGCAGCATAAAAAGAGGTTTCCCATTAGGTGAACCTCTTTTTTTTTTAGAATTACCAACAAAAGCTGATAATAACAGCAATACATAATAAGTGGAGATTGTTCCAATAAATATTTTTGGACACCTTCCTCTTATTAATATTAAGCTTCTATATTTGTTTGTCTCTCTATTTTCTCCACTATATGCCCTTCCTCATTCCACTTTACTGCACGGTAATATGCATCATGATAAAAAGTAAACCACGCCTCTTTTTCAGCACCATACTTCATCCACTTTTGTTTATGTTCAATCGATGTCATTGGATAGTCATCGTATGCCATTACCCATAATACATTTTGATGTGCATGCGTCGGTAAAATGTCCGCTAAATGAAGCATCGTTTCACCCTGACTTTCAAGGACGACAACGGCATGTCCATCGCTATGACCACCCGTATGCACCATCTTTATTTCATCCGTAATTTCTATTTCTTTCCTGAACGTAACAATCTTATCAACGATTGGCTCCCAATTTTCCTTCCAATATGTATTACGCGATCTAACATTCGGATTTTTCATTTCATTCCATTCAGTCTCACTTACATAAATCGTTGCGTTCGGAAACGCCGGAACAAGGTGATTTCCCTCCCATTTTGTTAAACCAGATGCATGGTCAAAATGAAGATGCGTCATTAAGACGTAATGAATATCTTCAGTATGCAGTCCCAATTTTTCCAAAGATTCCTTAACTGATGATTCTTCTGTTACACCTTGATTTCGCTTCATTTTCTCATTCAATTTACCATTCCCTATCCCTGAATCAATAAGTATGTTTCCTTCTTTCGTTTGTAAGAGTAACGGATCTGTTCGTAAATAAATATGATTTGTATCATTATGTTTATATTTTCGTGACCAAAGTATTTTTGGCACAACTCCAAACATCGCGCCTCCATCTAAATGTGTATTCCCACCTTTTAGCCACGTCACTTTTATATTTCCAATTTGTAACTGTTCCATATCCCATCCCCCTTTTTCATTTAATTTTAACATAATATTCCGATTATTTTTCATATAAAAAACCTATGCATTACTGCATAGGCTCCGTACGATATTTTGCTTCAACTCGATAAATACGATGACCTTTACTAGAAAATTTCTCTTCGTATTCTGTCATAATGTTTCCTTCATAATCACTATTATGAAGATCTAGGCTAAGGTAAGTTAATAACATACCATACTCAGCCATACTCATAATAGAATATTCAAATAAACCTTGGTTATCAGTTTTGAAATGAATTTCTCCGCCATCTACTAACACTTCTTCATAATTGCGTAAAAATGTTTTATACGTTAAACGACGCTTCGTATGACGATTCTTCGGCCATGGATCTGAGAAGTTTAAATAAACGCGGTCAATTTCACCTTTCGCAAAGAAAACTGTTAAATCTTCAGCATCTTTATTAATTAACTTTAAGTTCGGTACTTCTTCTTCAATTAATTTATCAAGTGCATCTACAACAACACTTGTGAATTTTTCAATTCCAATATAGTTAATATGCGGATTTGCTTTTGCCATATCATACATGAAGCGGCCACGTCCTGTACCTACTTCAATATGAATTGGCTGTTCATTTCCAAATATTTCTTTCCAGTTACCAGCGCTCTCCTCTGGGTTTCCAATTACGATATGTGAATACTCATTAATTCGATCCATTGCATAAGGCTTATGTCTTAAACGCATAGATGTCTCCCTCTCTTTACAAAACTATTTTAAAGGAAAAATTCCTTCTTTCTGTTTTAATCAATCTATCAAACAAAAAACCCAGTACGTACGAGCACTCGGTCCGTTTCTTTCAAGTATAAGATGTACCATTTTGATAAAAACTACATAAAGCATTAAACATTCCATGACGAAACAGCTTTTTCTCTTACATTTCTAGGGAGAGAAAAACACTCGAAAGGATGATCCGTTCATGCCAATTAATCAACAGCATCAATTAGAAGTGTTAAAAGATATTTTAATCAACCATCAAAGTGATTGCTGCGGGACAGTTTCTGAATGCGAGCAATTAGAGCGACTCATTCAATCGTTACTCGCAAACGATAGTATAAGTAGTGACACTAAAGTAATGCTAAACGATGTATATTCTTATAGTCAATCGGGTAAATCTTCCTCTAATTTGGACAACCATATTTCCAATAATCAAGAACAACTTACTCAGTGGATTGCTGGAATGGACAATTTTTCTTAAGTATTATTCTGAAGCAAGTAGTTGCTGTAAATATTGATGCCAATATTTAGCTTCTGCTTGCTGCTTTTTTGTTGTGTGCCATTGCATAGATAAAATCGTTTGTGCTATCACATACCATCTCATACGCCTAAGCAATGATTCATCTAGTTCAATCTCATAATATCCGAGCCACTCACTCCATTCATGGCGCGGAACATACCAATATAATAACATACCAAGATCTAAAGCTGGGTCAGCAATAACAGCCCCATCCCAATCAATTAAAAACAATTCATCTTCGTCCGACAATATCCAATTGTTATGGTTTACATCACAATGGCATACAACGAATTCATTGTACTCAATATCTTTTAATGACTCCGTTAAATATTGCAGGCCTTGCTGAATTGTTTCATCAACTCTTATATCTCCTCTTAAAACGAGCTGTAATTGTTGTAATAACTCTTGCGCATGAAGCGGCTGCTTTCCTAGCCTTTGAATCATCTGCACAAGCGCTTTAGAGGAGTGTATTTTCTTCAAAAGTTTCGCAACACGCTCTAGTTTCATATCCTCTGGCTCTAACTTCTGTCCCGGAAGCCATTTTTGAGCAGAAATTACATCACCGTTCGTTACCCTTCTTGTCCAAAGTAATTTTGGAACAATTCCTTCTGCTGACAATACCGCTAAAAAGGGCGATGTATTCCGCTTTAAAAATAACTTTTGTTGTCCGTTTTGCGCAATATATGCATCGCCCGTTACTCCACCAGCCGGTATAAGACTCCACTCTTTTCCTAATAATTGTTCCAACCATTCCATATTCATTACCCGTTAACAAATCCTTATCTTTTATAGTTATGAAAAGAAAAACCGCAACATTTCTACGCATGTTGTGGATTCATATATTTTACTGTATTTGAATGAAAAAACTTGGCATAAGCCGAAAACAGGATAAATCACCTGTTCTTCTAGTTTATTTTACAAAATCAATCATAGAATGACAACTTATGAAAATCGTCACCTTTGTCAATTCTACATTTATTACATTCTCATCGTCAAGTAGCGATTTGTCACATTATCGTCAATATATACGTGCTAATTGGAGCCAATTGAAGTTCCTTTCCTCTAAATGAAGAAATTGGCTCTATTTTCGCTTGCTTTTCGTTTACTAACACATGCCACGTTTCTTCTTTTGGAAGCTGCACCGTTTTAGCTTCTAAACCGCTATTAAATAAAACTACAATCTCTTTCCACGGTCCAAATAATTCTACATGCTCTAGGTGGTATGCCAGTACTTCTGTAGATGTTTGCAAAAAATTCATATGCTTTTTTATAAGGTCCGCATTTTGTAATCGGAATGCCCCGTGCCCTTTGCGAATCGCAATTAACCCTTTTATATAGTTAACGGTCTCCATCTCTTTCTCTTTTTGATCCCAATCTAATTGATTAATTTCATCATTTGCATTATAGCTATTTTCGTTCCCTTGCTTCGTACGATAAAACTCTTGCCCCGCATGTAAGAAAGGAATCCCTTGTGAAAGAATAACCATTGCGGTTGCTAAACGATGACGCCTTTTCAAAATTTCTTCTGATTCTGGATTACTTTGCACTAGTTTATCCCACATCGTCATATTGTCATGACATTCTACATAGTTGATGCTTTGTACTGGCTCTAGGAACAATCCTGTTTCTTTCATACTTAAAAGGCTACCAGCTACTATATACTGCAAATGATTACAGTCTACATGCCCACCAAATGCAAAGCCACGTTTATTTATATTAAAAGTACTTCCTTTTATTCCATCACGAAATTGATCATTAAACTGTGCGATACATAGCATTTTATTCGCATTATTTAACGTCGCTTTCTCTTCAAGAGGAAGCGGTGTTTGCAAATCCCATCCTTCACCTAATAACAGCGCATCCTGCTTTATTTTTCGTACTTCTTTTTCTAATTCATTCATCGTTTCAACATCTAAAATTCCCATTAAATCAAATCGGAATCCATCAACATTGTATTCAGTAAGCCAATATAAAACAGATTCTATAATAAATTTCCTCATCATTTTCCGTTCAGATGCTATATCATTTCCAACTCCCGTCCCATTAGAAGGCATACCGTCTTCCCCATGACGAAAATAATATCCCGGGACAAGCTTCTCAAATGATGATAATTCTCTTTCATAAACATGATTATATACAACATCTATAATCACCCTGATGCCGTGATCATGAAATGTTTCAATTAGTTGTTTACACTCTACTATCCTGTTATATGGATCAGAAAGGTTTGTAACATAAAATCCTGTTGGTATATTGTAATATAACGGATTGTAGCCCCAATTATATGCGGAAGCAGGATTCACTTCATCTATACCACCAAAACAATGTAAAGGTAATAGTTCAACATGTGTAACGCCTAAATCTTTTATATAAGACAATCCTGTTAATGTCCCATTTCGCCCTACTGTCTCCTCTTCCATTAGCCCTTTATATGTCCCTTTCTTATTCACCCCACTGTTTGGGTGAATAGTAGCGTCACGAATATGCAGTTCATACAATATGGCATCTGTCATTGACTGTAATGGTGATAATTCTACTCGTTTTGTCACATTCGTTTTTTCCAAATCGATAACGACGCCGTATTTTCCATTTATCGTCGCAGACTTTGCATAAGGGTCAACCGCTTCGTTCCATATTAAATTAATACAAACAAGGAATGTATATCGTGCTCCATCATGATCACCTTGTAATGTATGAATCCACACTCCGTTTTCTTCTCTGTACATTTCATAATCAATATATTCTTTATCACTTTTATAAATCCGTACTTTCGCAAGCCTTGCAGTCGGAGCCCATACTTTAAATATTGTTTCTTCTTTTTTATACACAGCACCTAAGTCGGTACCTTCGTAATAATATTTTTCATCGAAAACTACTGTTCGAATCACAGCGCCTATTTGTAAATCTGTTTCTTCATTCCGTTCATCCCGTACTGTATAATACTTCCCCACATCTATCGGCTCTTCTATAAAGCATTCATACTTCGTTGCATCTGGAAGAGCAATAGTATGAACAATCGGTAACTCTTTCACATTGCTTCCTTCTTGTAAACGAAATGTCCGGCTTGTTCCATACGCATGCGGGAGCAAAATTGTAATTTTATTCATTTCATCTAAATAGGCATCAAATGGACGTTTTACTTTCAACATAAAAAATCACCATCATTCTCAAAATTAAAATAAAGTGAAACTTTAATCAATGGGAACGCTTTACTCCCACTGATTATTAGCCTTCACCAATTGGGCCTTTACGGGCAGTAGATCTCCCACCTAACTTCTTTGCTTCATCCTAATTTGGAGATGGGAGTCTTACTGCCCGCAAATAGGGGGGTGAAACGAGCTGCAAGTGATAAGGGTTTTCTTATCAGCGAAGCTCTATACAGTAACACATTATTCCCTATAGTATATTCACCTGTATAAAAAACGTTTTCATACATTCTATTTTTGTAGTTTTATTTCAGTAATCGATTTATACTTCGGCGTTTCCTTAACGTGAGATTCATACAAAGTAATCGTATCTGCTTGAAATGATGTTACAGGTAACTCTTTTACATTTGTCAGATCAAACACTTTTTCTCCTACCCATTTACGCGCAACAGTAATATGTGGATGATAAGGACGTGTATCTAGAGAGAAGCCATTTTCTTCACAAATTGTATGCACTTGCTTTTGTAAACTAAACAAATCTTGATTATCACTTATCCCCGCCCAAAATATACGCGGCTGGTCCACCTGTCCGAATGTAGAAAGTCCTTGTAACGTGAACGATAATTCCGTTTTTTCTGTAAGTGTTTGTAATCCATTCTTTATTCCTTCTAACTGTTCCTCTGTCGCACTTCCTAAAAATGAAAGGGTAATATGATAGTCTTCTTCATGTACCCACGAGCGAAATGGTAATTCATCCTTCATTCCCTCTTTATAATTAGAAAGAATTTCTTTTATATGACGTGGTAAAGTTACTGCGACAAAATAATGCGGCACCATCTACATCGTCTCCTTTATGTTATTGTTGCTTTTCTTCCTTATCTCATTCAGCTAAAAAGAATCCGCCCTCTAAAGTAGAGAGCGGTCATTATTTAAATATCTTTTATTTCGCTAATTCATGAATTGCCTGAGCATAAATCGCTGTCGCTTTTAATAAATCTTCAATTTCAATGTACTCATCTTTTTGATGCGCAAGTTCTTCTTTTCCTGGGAATAACGGGCCAAATGCAACACCAGCTTTCAATGAACGAGCATAAGTACCACCGCCAATTGCTAACAATTCAGCTTTTTCACCAGTTTGTTCTTCATATACACGTTGCAAAGTACGAATTAACGTATGATCTTTGTCAACGTGATGCGGGCGAGAGTTAGAATAATCCGCTACTTCAAATCCATGAGTACCAACATATTCTTTTAACTTTGCAATTGTTTCTTCAAAGTTAGTTGTAACTGGATAGCGTACATTTAATCCTAAATTACCACCGTTTTCTTGCGAGTAAGACAGGCGACCAACATTCACTGTTAACGGCCCGCTAATATCGTCTTTATAAGAAATACCAGCTTTTTCTCCAATAATATCACCTGTAAATGTTTCTGTTACAAACGAGGCAAATGAAGCCCCTTTTCCATCAAGAGAAACTTTCGTTAAGAAGTTTACCAATAATAAACCTGCATTTTCTCCCTTTTCCGGAGTAGATCCGTGAGCTGAAATCCCTTTGATTTGCAACGTCACCGTCTTTCCTTCTACAATTGCTTTACCTATTTTTTTAGCAGTTTGTAAATACTCTTCATATGCTACTGTAAGTGTATTTACATCTTCTCCTGTAATAACTGCTTCTGCAAAATCAGGAACCATATTTAAACGACGACCTGACTCAAATGAAATAAGCTTAAATGTGCCTTCTTCCTCTTCGCCACCACTTTGCACAACTTGTATGTCAGAAATTCCTTTTTCCGCATTAATAATCGGAAAATCTGCATCCGGCGCAAAACCGATTGTTGGCATTTCTTCATTTTTAAAATAATGATCTACACACTTCCAATTACTTTCCTCATCTGTTCCTAAAATCATACGAACACGTTTTGAAAGAGGTAAGCCTAATTCTTTAACGATTTTCATCGCATAATAAGCTGCCATCGTCGGCCCTTTATCATCAATTGCACCGCGTGCAAAAATCTTCCCGTCGCGAATATCCGCACTATACGCAGGCGTTGTCCAGCCATCTCCTTCTGGTACAACATCAACGTGACAAAGAATACCTACTAATTCTTCTCCTTGTCCCATTTCAAGATGACCTGCATATCCTTCTAAATTTTTAGAACAGAAACCTTCTGCTTCTCCTTTATGTAACATGAAAGATAAGGCTTTTTCTACACCTTCACCAAATGGTGCGCCCTCTTTCGCAGATTCTTCTTCCCATACACTTTTAATTTGTAAAAAATTTTGTGTATCACGAATTAAATCATCTTTTCGTTTTGTAACTTCTTCTGTCCAATTAATCGTCGACATCACGCATCCATCCTTCACTATATTGTCTCTTTCATCATAGCAAACGAAAATCTCTTATGCCATACATGAAAACCTAATAACGGACAATTGTAATATTTCAGATATTTCTTATTAGTTTTTCTTTTATTTTTTTAAAAAAATTTGCAGGAATTTGGCGTTTTACGTAGAAATTTATGAGTTAGTTGACTGACCAGACATACAATGTCAACTACCAATATTTTTCTATATGAATATTTGTTAAACTTTTGTAAAATTTAAGTAAGTTAAAGCATGAATTTTATCATGTAGAGTACAATGGTAGTAACGACCTTCTTTCCTGAATGGGGTCAAAAAAACTAGTAGAGGAGCGGTTTTCTCTTGAAACCTACAACTACTCGTATGCTAACACGCATTAAATCGATTTATATGTACATCAATGAAAACGGTACGGTAACAACGAAAGACCTTGTAGATGAGTTCGGGATCACACCGCGAACAATACAACGTGATCTAAATGTGTTGCAGTTTAATGAACTCGTGTATAGCCCTTGCCGCGGCAAGTGGACAACGACAGGAAAGAAAGTGAGAATGACCTCATAATAAAAAATAATTGTATGTAAATAAATACATACCCCTTTCTAACTCATTAGAAAGGGGTCTTTTCTATGCTCTGAAATTGGCGTTACTTTTCGTTATCTACTTGATACGTCTTTAACATTTCTACTTCTTCATCTGTTAATTCACGATATTGCCCAAGTTCTAACTCTTCATCTAACATTAAAGGTCCCATCTCTGTTCTCTTTAAATAAACTACTTTTTTCCCTACCGCTTCAAACATACGCTTCACTTGATGGAATTTTCCTTCTGTAATAACGAGTTCAATCTCAGAAATATCATCACTTTTTAAAATTGTAAGTTCGCCTGGCTTCGTTTCATAGCCATCTTCTAAAATAACACCTTTAGCGAATTCTATTACATCCTCTTCCGTTACAACACCTGAAATGTGTGCATAATATTTTTTCGGCACATGCTTTTTCGGAGATAATAGTTGATGCGTTAACTTCCCATCATTTGTGATTAATAAGAAACCTTCCGTATCAATATCGAGCCTTCCAACAGGGAATGGATCGAAAATCGCATCTTCTAATTCTAATAAATCTATTACTGTTTCGTGGTTATCATCTTCTGTCGCTGAAATAACACCTTGTGGTTTATGCATCATTAAATAAACAAACTCTTTATATTCCACAACTTCACCGTGAATCATAACCTCTTGCTCTTCTACATTCACATGAAACTTCGCATCTTTCACTGGCGTTCCATCAATCTTCACAACGCCGTCTTTCAGTAATTTCTTTACTTCTTTTCTACTTCCGTGTCCCATATTCGCTAATAATTTATCTAATCTCATGTTCTTCACCTTCTTTATTTATCATAGAAAAGGGGACGTATTTACGCCCCTTTTGATTTCAACTTTATTTTGAATCTACTACCAAGTTTACGCTGGATTTTCTCTAAAGCTTCTCCGCCAAATACTCTTTCTAGTACTCCTGTGCGAATCGCTAACAATCCGTAAACAAGACCACCAATACCTGCACAAATCGCAACTGTAATAAGAGCACCAATACGGCCATCAGGCGAAATCATGAAGGATAGAAGCCATTGTGATAGTTTTACAGCAATAACCATTACAAGTGTTAAGACTGCAATTTGGAATGTTCTCTTATATACAACACCAAATGAATAGTGTGCGTGTTTTTTAATTTGTCTATTCGTATACCATACGGAAGCTAAGAAGCCGACTGCAGTAGCCAAAATCGCCCCAACTGTACCGAAATAACGAATAAAGATTACGTTACATGCAAATTTCAAAATAACACCCATCACAAGCGCAACAATCGCATGTTTCTGCTGGTTAATCCCTTGCAGAATTGCTGCTGTTACTGTGAATAAAGCGAATAACAATGCAACTGGCGCATACCACATTAATACTTGTCCACCTAGTGGGTCTGAATCGTAGAAAGCAGTGTAAATCGGATATGCAAGTGTAGAAATACCGACAACTGCTGGCAATGTTAAAAACATATTCGCCTGGAATGTTTGTGTAATTTGTAATTTCAAATAACGGTATTGCTTTTCAGTAAACGACTTTGTAATCGCTGGCACGAGCGTTAAACTAAACGCTGTTGCAAGTGATACTGGAATCATAATTAATTTATGCGTCCACATCGTGAAAATACCGAGTGCTCGCTCTGCGATATCTCCTTGACCAATCGCCTGCATAATAGAGTTAAATGTCAATGTATCAATTTGTTGATATAAAGGAATTGTTAATCCAATTACAACGTAAGGGATTGCATATGCAAACAACTCTTTAAACAATTGAGCGGTACTTACCGTCGATTCTGGTACAGTTTGCTCAATTAAATATTGATCCAAATATTTTTTACGTTTTAACCAGTACCAAATTAATACGCCAAGTGCTCCAACTGCTGAAACGAACGCAGCGAATGTCGCAACCCCAACTGCCGTTGCTACTGTACCGCCAAGTACTTTAATAACGATGAAACTACCCGCTAATAAAAAGACGATACGAATAATTTGCTCAATAATTTGTGAAACCGTAGTCGGTCCCATCGATTGGTGGCCTTGGAAATAACCACGAATCAAACTTGCTGCCGGCACAACAATAAGCGCAAAACTTACGAGGCGAATAATCGTCGTAACTTCTTCTATCTTATTTTGTAAACTTTGTTTACCAAGCATTGCTTCTGCAAATAATGGTGCGGTCATGTACAGTACTAAGAAGGAAAGAACTCCTGTTACTATCATCATAACCATTCCCGAGCGGAACATTCTCCGGCTCGTTTTATAATCTCCAAGTGCATTATATTTGGAAACAAACTTAGAAACAGCAAGCGGCACTCCTGCCGTTGCGATACTTAAAAATATCGTATATGGAATGTATCCATATGTATAGAGCGTTCCGCCTTCTGTGCCTACTAATGCATGAAACGGAAAAACGTAAATCATGCCTAAGAACTTTACTAAAAATGTCCCTAACGTCACAATAAGCGTTCCGCGCAGAAATTTTGAATCGGACATACGAAAATCCTCCTACATCTACATAAAGTGAAACTATAATTAGTGGGAGACTCTCCTCCTACTAACCATTCAAGCATTTACAGGCTGCTTTAACTCCCTCTTTACTTCTCCAAAATCTTAAGGTAGTAGTCTTATTGCCCATAAATAGCAGGATAATGCTGAACTCTAACTTTTGTATTGTACCACAATTCTCCTCTTAAGCAGTACTTCACTCTATTTTTCTTTTAAGGGAAAACATGCTATTCTTTTAGGCAGGAAATGTAGAAAATGAGGTCGATATATTATGCATTATGATGTTATTGTCATCGGCGGCGGTCCTTCAGGGCTAATGGCTGCAATCGGTGCTGCTGAAGAAGGCGCAAGCGTCTTACTTCTTGATAAAGGAAATAAACTAGGACGTAAACTTGCGATTTCTGGTGGTGGTCGTTGTAACGTAACGAACCGTCTACCACTTGATGAAATCGTTAAACATATACCTGGAAATGGTCGCTTCTTATACAGTGCTTTTTCTATTTTCAGTAATGAAGATATTATTACATTCTTCGAAAATCTCGGTGTACAACTGAAAGAAGAGGATCATGGCCGCATGTTCCCAGTATCAAATAAAGCGCAATCTGTTGTAGATGCACTGTTAACACGATTAAAAGACTTAGGTGTGAAAATACGTACGAATACGCCTGTCGAAACGATTGAGTATGAAAACGGTCAAACGAAGGCTGTTATTCTGCAAACAGGTGAAGTGTTAGAAACGAATCACGTCGTTATCGCTGTTGGCGGAAAATCTGTTCCTCAAACTGGTTCTACTGGAGACGGATACGCTTGGGCTGAAAAAGCTGGGCATACAATTACAGAACTTTTCCCAACAGAAGTACCAATTCTTTCAAACGAACCGTTTATTCGTGACCGCACATTACAAGGTCTTGCTTTACGAGATGTAAACTTAAGTGTATTAAACCCGAAAGGAAAAGTTATCATTTCTCATAAAATGGACATGCTTTTCACTCACTTCGGCCTATCTGGTCCTGCTGCTCTTCGCTGTAGCCAATTCGTTGTGAAAGCGATGAAAAAGTTTAAAACGAACACAGTGCACATGAGTATCGATGCATTGCCAGAAGAAAATAGTGAGCAACTGTTCCAACGCATGCTGAAACAAATGAAAGAAGATCCGAAAAAAGGAATTAAAAACGTTTTAAAAGGCTATGTTCCTGAACGTTACTTCCTATTCTTATTAGAAAAAAATGAAATTGACGGTAGCGAACAAGCTGGACAAATTTCTCATGAGAAGATTCGCGCACTTGTGAAAGATTTTAAAGAATTGACCGTCCATGTAAATGGTACGCAGTCAATTGAAAAAGCATTCGTTACTGGCGGAGGGGTATCCGTTAAAGAAATTAACCCGAAAGAAATGGCTTCGAAATTCACGAATGGTTTATACTTCTGTGGAGAAGTTCTTGATATTCACGGTTATACTGGCGGCTATAACATTACATCTGCCCTTGTTACTGGCCGAATTGCCGGAACAACAGCAGGACAAAATTCAAAAATGCAATATTAAAGAAGAAACAGGGACTCCTGTTTCTTTTTTTAGTATGTTGAAATAGCAAAGTAATACACGAAATTATATCGGCGATACTTTAAATATGTCGACCGTTTCTTCAAAAATATCCCTTCCTCCTAACTCCCCATTGCTTTTTTGTTGCTTTATATACCTTAGTACCTTTATATTTTATATTGTTGAATATTCGAAAAAGGGTAAGGGGAAAACAAATGAGAAAAAAAGTCATGATGTCTTTAATGCTAATGACGTTTCTTTCTGCGGTAGAAGGAACGATTGTTAGTACAGCGATCCCTCGTATAACGAGTGATTTGTCAGGTGTCGAACTTGTTAGTTGGGTATATGCAATCTATATGCTTGCAACAGCTGTTTCGACTCCAATATACGGAAAGCTAGCTGATTTATTCGGCCGTAAAAAAGTTCTGCTCATCGGAGCAACAATCTTCTTAATCGGTTCTGCACTTTGCGGAGTCGTTACATCAATGGAACAATTAATCTTCTTCCGTGCTCTTCAAGGTATAGGGGCTGGTGCTGTTATGCCGATCACAATGACGATTATTGGAGATCTATATAGCGAAGCTAAAGACCGCGCGAAAGCACAAGGCTGGATGAGTGCCGTTTGGGGTGTATCTGGTGTTATTGGGCCGTTAGTAGGTGGATTTTTAGTCGATTCTCTTTCTTGGCGCTATATTTTCTTCTTAAACGTTCCTTTTGGAATTATCGCTTGCTTAATGTTTGCCACTTCTTATAAGGAA
The DNA here is from genome assembly GCF_038003645.1 of Bacillus sp. FSL E2-0195. NCBI lineage: Bacteria > Bacillati > Bacillota > Bacilli > Caryophanales > Bacillaceae > Bacillus > Bacillus sp. FSL E2-0195. The sequence continues at coordinate 4,553,433 of NZ_JBBOPN010000001.1, forward strand.
TCTGTTAAGTCCGCCGCTAAGCAACATATCGACTATCTTGGTGCGACAGTTTTCTCATTAAGTACAATTGCTTTACTATACGCATTATTAACAGGTAGCAGTAAGCAAAACTGGGGAGACATTTCAATTATCGGCCTATTAATCTTTGCCGCTGTTTCATTCATTATTTTCTTATACATCGAGAAAAAGTCTCCGGAGCCATTAATTCCGCTAGCACTTTTCTCTAACCGTACATTATCTACAATAAACATACTAACACTTATTGCTGGCGCAATGATTATTAGTATTACAGTGTATCTTCCAATTTGGAGCCAAGGTGTTTTAGGAAAAAATGCGACAGAGGCTGGACTCATTTTAATGCCGATTCCTGTTATGTGGACATTCGGTGCTATGTTCTCCGGTAACTTAGTTGGCAAGTTACAAACGAAACAAATTATTTTACTTGGAGCTAGCATTTTATCAGTTGCTACTTTCTTATTATTTACATTATCAACAGATTCACCATCATTCCTTATTTATGTTGCAGTCGGATTATTCGGCTTAGGAATGGGGCTTGTTACACCAATTTACATGGTAACAATTCAAGCAGCTGTACCGGCCCATACGCGCGGAACGGCAGTTGGTTTAAATACATTTATTAATACATTTAGTCAAACACTAGGAGCTGCAATCTTCGGAACGATCTTCAATACGATGATTCATGCACGTGGCATTAAAAACCTTGATCTTGTTTCTTCTGGCGGACATGGAGGGGATACAGCAAACGTAGCAACCGAGTCACAATCCGCATTAGCATCAAGTGTACACGTCATTTATATGAGCACTTTCGTATTAGCGGTATTCACATTAATTATCGCTTGGATCCTATTAAAGCCAGCTAAACAAACAAGTGAACAATAAAAAAAGGATGACCATTTTGGTCATCCTTTTTGCATAAAATCTACTCTTCATTCTCCACAATATGTTTAAGCACGGACAATTTATTATCCCAAAATCGTTCATAGTACGAGAGCCACTGCTGTAATTCCTCTAATGGTTCTGGGTGCAAACGATATATCTTCTCTCTTCCACTCTTTCTTCCACTCACTAAATTCGCTTCTGAAAGAATATGAAGGTGCTTTACAACTGCAGTACGGCTCATCGGAAAATGATCCGTTATTTTTGAAATTGGTAACTCTTTATCACTTAATAACCGTAACACTTCTCGGCGGGTTGGATCAGCAATTGCTTGAAATACATCATATTTCGCTGCTGACGAGGACACTTAACCTTCGACAACCTTTTTCAGTTTTTCATTTACAATCGCTACCCAGCCACCATTCATTCTATCGCGAATAATAGAGCTCTTCGCATTCGCTTTCGGAAGGATTTCATCAGGATGTTTCCAGCCGCCGTGAATTAACGTAAATTCTGTTTTATTATCTCCTAGGTCTTTCAAATTAAATGAAACAACCCAGCCATCTGTGTCCCATGAGAAAGATAAATAATTCGGCTCATCAATCTCTAACACTTTACATGGTGATGGTCCGAAAGGTGATTGCACATGAAACTCATGTCCTACCGCCAATTCGAAATCATTTGGCATAAACCATGACGCAATTCCTTCTGCAGTCGATACTACATTCCATACTTTTTGAATAGGCGCGTTAAAAACGATTGTTTGTTTAATATCATTTAATGTATTTTGTTTTTCCATTTTATATCTCCTTTATTCGGCATTAAAATATAACACCTTTTAGTTTCACATCAACAATATAACACCTTTTAGTTTCATGTCAAGAAAGACTCTTTTTCACTGTTGAGAAATTCTCAACATTTTTTCAACAGGACAAACACCCTCTCACCATTCCTTCATAATATACTCACAAAGGCAATGAAAAATAGAAAATTCCCTCAATATGAAACTCTATCACTCCTATTGAGAGAAGCGCCTAACTTATCTCATCTGTACTTCGTCTCTCCTCCTTCCCTCGGGGACAATACGCGAGATATGTAAAAATCAGAAGGAGTATGCCCGCCATTTGGGTAGGTAGTTATTTCTCTTCTCCTCAACATTTCCTTAGGAGCGAAATGACTACCGACCCACTTTTTCAAACAAAAATAAAAAGGAGATGAAAGCTATGTTCTATTGCATTAACTGTTCTGAAATTCACCATGAAAAACACCCGAATGATAAAGTTTTTAAAAACGGTTTTTATATTGATCCATTTTTAGGTGATCGTTATCACCTTGGTATGTGTACAGATGCCCAAAACCATGAAACAGGGGCGCCTCTTTTAGCGACAAAGAAATTAGGCACAACTCAATCTATTATGAACGTATTACCGACACATGTTGTCCCAACATAAAACATAAAAAAGAGCTGGCTCACCCAGCTCTTTTTTATGCTTTATAAACGATCATTGCTGAAAAACAATAAATTTGGTTTTCGTCATCGTTAATAGAAACACCGACTTGGTACTTAATATCTACAAAGTTACTATCATCAATTTTTTTCAAAAATACATTTACAGCGTCTTCTAAGTCTTTTTCATGACTTTCATCAAACACTTTCACACGAATCATGTTAACACCATCCTAGATCGCAGCCCTCCGCCGCTTGTTTATTGCCACGGTGCGTATCTATGATGCGATAAAACTTTCCATCTTCATATATATATCCGTCTTCTAACACATATTGTTTATCTTCAGTATAGACATAAAACTTACCTATCATAAACTTACTCGTATATAATTCCAAATAATCTTGCCTAAATTTAGCTACAACTTTATTTGTAATATCAATTCTAATTGTGCGCCCCACCTTCTCTCCCTCCCTTGCAAAGAACGGATTTAGGTATATTGTATTAGCGATTTTATATTTTATGCTTAAAAATAAGTGGATATGCCCTCTTTCTGCGCCTGTACTATTTTTCTAAAAAAATCCCCCCTATTTATTCAACTTATAAGAGCAAAAAACAAACAAAAAAACGACTTTTATATATTGACTACAGCATATCAGATGTGATATTATATAAAATTTGACATTTTTATCCTAGTATGTTATCATTAAAAGTAGTTACCACATACGGAGGTGGATGATTTGTTTCAAATTGGTGATAAAATCGTTTATCCAATGCACGGTGCAGGAATCATCGAAGCAATTGAAGAGAAAGAAATATTAGGCACTACGCGTCAATATTGTGTTATACGCATCATTAGTAAAGATATGCAAGTAATGCTTCCGATGAATCAATTACAAAAATCAGGTATACGTTATATCGTCGATAAAGGTACGTTAGATGGTATACTTCTTGAATTTCATCATGGGGAATCAGACCCCTCACTCTCTTGGAAACAAAGATATACAATGAATATGGAAAAAATGAAGAACGGCAATCTTCAAGATAGTGCAGAAGTTGTTCGTGATTTACTTCGTCGCAATAAAGAAAGAGCATTAAATGCGAGCGAAAAACAAATGCTAGATAATGCGCGTAAAATGGTTATTAGTGAAGTTGCGCTCGTACAGAATGTTTCAGAACATCAAGCAACAGAATTTCTTCAAGATACAATCAATCATTAATTTTAAAAATAGCCGACCGCTATTTTTTTTTGCGTAAAAAAGGCCAAAGAGTTAAATCTCTTTGGCTTTTTATATTACCCACGCCCCGCTTGAAACGATGGGTATAAAGTCATTCCACCATCTGCAAATAACGTAATTCCAGTTACGTAACTTGCCTCTGCTGAAGCGAGCCACGTTGCTACTGCTGCGATTTCTTCAGGTTTTCCAATGTACCCCATTGGAATCATACTTTCTACGTCTTCACGTTTTTTCGGGTCAGCAAATTTTTCAGCATTAATTGGCGTATTAATTGCACCAGGACCAATATTATTTACCCGAATACCTTTTGGTGCATATTCTAACGCTAACGTTTCTGTCATAAGCTTAATCCCTCCCTTACTAGCCGCATAATGCACAAATAATGGCCACGGGATTTTCTCATGAACACTAGACATATTAATAACCGAACCTTTAATATCGTGTTCCACAAAATATTTAATCGCTTCACGACTTCCTAAAAAAGCACCTGTTAAATTTGTATGAATTACTTTATTCCAATCCTCTAACGGCATTTCATGCGACGGTACCGCGTTTTCTATCCCTGCATTATTAATCATAACGTCGAGCGTACCAAACTCTTTCACAGCAGATTGAATGAGATTCACAACATCTGCCTCGACCGTCACATCACCTTTTACAGCAATCGCTTCTCCACCTACCTTTTTTATTTCTTCTAATACATCGTTCGCTTCTGACTCTCTTGAGCGATAGTTAATAACAACTTTCGCCTTCTCTTTAGCAAATCTTACTCCCATGGCTCTTCCAAGACCAGTTGCTGATCCTGTAATAACGACGACTTTCCCTTCTAAATCGCTATACATTTTAATACCTCCTTAACCTTTCGCAATCCCCAGCATAATTCCAGCTGCAATGATAAAAACGATACCAATAACAATCCCAATTAATTGACGCTTCGTTTTCCTTTCACCTAATATAAAAATCCCGCCAAGCGTCGAAATAATAATTCCCATTTGTGAAAGGGAAAAGCTTGTTGCGACCCCAACTCTTGGCTGCGAAATGAATAAAAACATATTTCCAGCTGCCCAAATCAATCCTGGAAGAATATTTCGAATCGCATATTTATTGAATGGATGATGTTTAAATGTGAGTAAAATCCCGCCTAATACCATACCGACCGCTTGTGGTAATAAAGCCGACCAACCGTTCACGTTAAATAACCGGATAACTACTACGTAAACTAAATAACCGACTGTTGAAATTAATAAAATAATAATTCCTTTTTTAAAATTTCCTGCTTGCTCTGCATTCTTCTCTTCTTTACTTTGAAGCGATGTTAAAATAACCCCGATAATAATACAAACGAGCGCCAAAACTCCAAGAACGACCGATATCGTCGTTGACCATTCATGAAACACGATAACCCCAAATAATGTTGTTGCGACTAATTGAAGCCCTGTTGAAATCGGCATCGTTCTAGAAACACCCATTAAATCAATACTTTTTAATTGATTCGCTTGACCAAGTGCCCAAAATAAGCCAGATACAATTCCAACTCCAATAACGGTCGGAGTTAATACCGGCTTCATAAAAATATAAACAACAATTGAGAAGATAAGTGCACCGAACGTTGTACCGAGCGTTTGACTATACGGTCCCCCACCCAGTTTCACGTTAAATAGCACAATACTCCCCCAAAATATAGCTGGTAAAATCGCTAAAAGTATATCCATCGCTCATTACCTTTCTCTACAAAATGTCATAGGTTATCGCTCTAAATCATTAGAGTGAGCTTTTATTTTTTCGTTTTTTCGTGCACAAATCTTTTCTACAATAGCACCAGAAACATTCTTTTCTCGCTCCACTTTCTTTATCTTTATGTGATCTAAATTGTCTTCCAAAGTAAGTGTAACTTTATCATTCGGCGGATTATGTGCCCCTTGAAATGTAAGAAATTGTATCGTAACTTCAAACCTAGGAACAAACTCATCTTTCTTGCCTAGACGCTTTATATTTGTAACTGAGTCACATTCATATTGATCTTCTGTCACTTGCCTTATAACCGAGTAATATCGATTCAGTAACGCACTTTCTAAAAGCTGTTCCGTCGATTCCTTTGCCAAAGAATTGCTTGGAGAAAAGAAAAAAACAGAACATATCATTGCAATCATTACACATATCTTTTTCATAACTTCCTCCTTTTCCTATAAGATAGTGTTCTCCAAAATGCCATAAAAAAACGACTTTCCCTATTTAGGAAAGTCGTTTTTTATAGCATAAATCCAATATTAACCACCACTCACTGGTGGTATTAGTGCAACTACATCACCAGTGTGTATCGTGTCATCTTCATTTGCGTACTCTTCATTAATCGCAACCATAATTGGCGCTGACACTGGTACATTATATTCTTTCGCAACAATATCTTTTAACTCTGCAACAGTAATATTTTCTTTCTCTATTTGTAATTCACTCGTTCCTGCTTCTTCTTGCAAGTTCGCAAATAACAATACTCGAATCATATTTATAACTCCTTCCCAGGCTCTCCTGCTGGATATGGTGTTTTTTCTAATTGGTCACCAATCCATGAGTCACCATCTTCCCAAAACTCCTTTTTCCAAATTGGAACAATTTGCTTAATACGCTCCATAATATATTCATTCGCTTCATAAGCCTCTTTGCGATGAGGCGTTGATACAGTAACAACAACCGCTATATCAGAAATTTGCAGCGTGCCGATGCGATGCGTAATCGCAACATGTGTACCGGGCCACTTCTCCTTCACTTCTGACCCAATTTTCTGTAGCATCTTTTCTGCCATCGTCTTATAAGCTACATACTCTAAGTATAGTGTACGACGCCCTTTCGTAAACTCCCTAACTGTCCCGATAAATGTTGTAACAGCACCACATTCACGGCGAACTACTTTCTTTGTCACCTCTTCAATCGAGATTTCTGTATCAATTACTTCATAATACGTATTTATCATTTTGCACCCCTAGCCGTTTGTAAAAACCAGTCTATATACAATTTTTCTTCTGTTATATGAAATACTTTATATTCTTCTCGTACATTTGACGAAGCATCATACCACGTAATAACTGCCGCTATATTTTCTACTTTATGTAAAAGTTCAGCGTCTTCCGCAGAACGAAGTAACACTACTTTCGGATAGTTCTCAGCTTTATAGCCCTCTATTAAAATCGTATCTACTTCAAAAAATTCGTACAAGCGGATAATTTCTTGCAAGGACCATTCATCTCGCAAAGAGGACAAAGATAGTAATCCGGCACCTTCTACACTACTTACTACAGCACCAGCTTTTCTGTGTCTTTCACTATCTTTTTGCGCTACTTCAGGAAAGCCCCCGTGACCATGATGTTTAATTGTAGCAACCTTCATTTCTCTTTCAGTTAATGCATGCACCATCTTCTCTACAAGTGTTGTTTTCCCGCTATTTTGATACCCTACTATTTGTAAGATTGAAGAGGCTTTCTCCACGGCCAATCACTTCCCTCAGAGCATTCTAACAATAATACAGACACTTTCATTCCTGCTTCAAATCCTCTCGTTCCTCCAGGCAGCACGATAAAAGCATTTGCATCCGCAAGTGAAGAGACTGCACTCGATTTATCTAAACCGACTGGCATCGCTTGTAGTGCCCCATTAACAATACTCGCTTTTGCTCTTACAAAACGAGTAAACGGATTTGGTTTCGGGAAATCTTTTTGTAAAATAGCATCAGTTCTATATACGTGAGGCTCCTTCACATGCAAATACGTTTTCATAATTGGATGCACAAATAATTCGAAACCTACATAACAAGCTGACGGATTACCTGATAAACCAAAGAGTAGCTTTCCATCAACTTCAGCTACTGTCGTTACACTCCCCGGTCTCATCGCTATTTTATTAAAGAGTACATTCGCCTGTAACCTTTCATAAATAGCTGGCAAATAGTCGTAATCCCCTACTGAAACACCGCCCGTTGTAATTAAAATATCAACCTCATCCATCGCTGATTTAACAGCTGTAAAACATGCATCTAACTCATCGGCAAGTTGTCCATAGTAACGCACTTTCCCGCCAGCTTTCATAATTTGAGCGGCAATCATGTAAGAGTTACTATTTCTAATTTTCCCTGGCTCTAACGCCTCATGCACTTCTAGTAATTCACTTCCTGTCGTTACAATACCGACAACAGGCTGTTTTACAACTTTCACAGTGCTATATCCAAACGTCGCTAATAATGCGGCAACACCTGGATTGATTACAACACCTTTCTTAACGAGGACTTGATTTTGTTTTATATCTTCTCCTTTAAATGACACATTGTCACCGTTTTGGAAAGGACGTTTTAACTTCATATATGTACTTTCGTTCCTCTCGAATCCTTCCGTCAGTTCTAGCATTACGACTGCATTGCAATCTTCTGGAATAGCTGCTCCTGTCATAATACGAACCGCCTGAAAAGCCCCTACTTCTTCTGTAAAAACAGATCCTGCTCCGATCTCTCCTATTACTTCAAATTCAATCGGCTGCTCTTGACTCGCTTCCTTCGTGTCTTCTGCTCGAATTGCGAAACCATCGTAAGGAGAACGATCAAAGTGAGGAACGTCGTGATCTGAGACAACATCCTCTCCAAGAATCCTCCCATAACTTTCTGTAATAGAAACTTCTTCTACTTCACCATGCTTAGCATATTTCATAACCCGCTCTACAGCCTCAGCAACTTGAATCGGGATTCGTTTTTCTACCATTGTTTCTCACCTCATATTTGCAAAATATCTAATCTCGATTACACTTTATATATTAAATCGCAATTACTTCAAGGAGGAATTCCATGTCTTCATTCACACATTTCAACGACCAAGGGCGCGCTAAAATGGTTGATATAAGTGACAAAAAAATAACCGTTCGAACAGCAATAGCATGCTCTAGCATTCTCGTTTCGAAAGAAATTTTTGATAAAATCTCACGCAACGAAATTGGTAAAGGTGACGTATTAGCCGTCGCACAAATCGCAGGTATTATGGCTGCAAAACGTACTTCTGATATTATCCCAATGTGCCATCCTTTATTATTAAAAGGTGTTGACGTCTCTTTCGATTGGAAACAGTCAGAAGAACAGTATCGGCTACTTATTGAAGTAAAAGTTAAAACAGAAGGTAGTACCGGCGTTGAGATGGAAGCTTTAACAGCTGCTTCCGCTACCGCTCTTACTGTATATGACATGTGTAAAGCCGTTGATAAAGGTATGATCATTGGCGAAACGTACTTACTTGAAAAAACGGGCGGAAAAAATGGAGATTATATTAGAAATTCTTAATCCTACCTTTTCCATTTGAACCTAAAGGATTCCCCTTTAGGTTCAACCTATATATCTTGCATATAGTCGTTTCGCAACATTCATATCATTCGTACCATGAATAAACGCCCTGCCATCTGTAAATAAAACAAAACGATATTCTTCCACTGGAAATGATAATAAATACGGCGTTGCTTTTACATCCACACTTTTTTGTAAGCGCTTTTTAATTTCTTCTAAATTAAAACCCTGACGCACACCTGGACGGATTTGAACTGTATTTCGCCCACATAATACTTCTGTTTTCGTTTGTGCTTCAAATGTTAAACTCGGATATGTACGTAACTTTCCACAGGATAAACATGTATCCTTTTTCTGCCTATTCACTTTAAATGCCATCTGTTGATTATTCCAAAGATCAAATGATAGCATCGTTTCACGAAGTGCCTCAAAATCTTCTACTAATATTTTCAAGGCTTCCGTTATTTGATGTGCAACTACTAATTGCACTGCTGGCTGTATAATACCGGCCGTATCACATGTCGCTCCGCTCGCCGGATGTTCCATTAAACATCGAAAACACGGCGTTTTCCCTGGCAAGATTGTATAAGTTACTCCGTAACTTCCAACACATCCTCCGTATATCCATGGAACGTTATACATCTGGGATATATCATTAATAAGAAGGCGCGTTTCAAAATTGTCTGTCGCATCTAATATTAAATCTACACCTTTAATTAACTCTTCCATTTCTTGCACCGTTACATCAGTCACAACCGGTACAATTTCTACTTCGGAATTAATTGCCTTTAAATGTTCTGCTGCCGCTATTGCTTTCGGCTTATAATGCTTCGCATCTTCTTCTGTATATAATTGTTGCCTTTGTAAATTACTCCATTCTACATAATCACGATCCGCAATTGTAATTTTTCCAACACCTGCTCTAACAATTGCTTCTGCATTCGCTGCTCCGAGCGCACCAGCACCGATGACGAGCACGTGCTTCCCTCTTATTTTCCGTTGCCCTTCTTCCCCAACACCAGAAAATAACATTTGTCTTGAATATCGCTCTTGCATACGACATCCCCCTTTCTTATCCTCCTATATAAGACATTTCAATTTTCGGACGATTTTTCGCACTTTCTTCTGTCCGTTCATCTGAATATCGATCTTTTCTATTCTCCCATACATATTGTATAGCTTTTAATAACTCATTATCCGAAAGGCTTTCCCTGAGAAGTTTCCTTAAATCCATTCCTTCTGTCGCAAACAAGCAAGTATAAAACTTTCCATCTGCCGAAATTCTTGCTCTCGTACAAGAAGAACAAAATGACTCAGAAACGGAGGTAATAAAACCAACCTCTACATTCGTTCCAACGTATCGATACCGCTTCGCAACCTCACCAAAATAATGAGCTTCAGCTGGCTCAATTGGATACACCCCATGAATCATATCAATTAATTCTCGTTTCGTAATAACTTGATCAAAATTCCATCCATTCGTACTGCCAACATCCATAAACTCAATAAATCTAAGCGTGATTCCTTGTTCTTTAAAATACGTAGCAACCGGAAGTACTTGATGATCATTCATTCCTTTTTTCACAACCATATTTACTTTCACTTCAAGGCCTGCTTCTTTCGCTGCCATAATTCCTTTTAACACTGGCTTCGTATTCATATTCCGGCCATTAATTGCGCGGAACACATTATCATCTATCGCATCCAAACTAACATTTACTCGGTGTAACCCAGCTTCTTTTAACGCCTTCGCTTGCTTCGTTAAATGAATCGCATTTGTCGTTAATCCTATATCTACTAAACCGTCAATTTTCACGAGACGTTCGATAAGTTTTGCTAAGTCCTTACGGAGCAAGGGTTCGCCACCAGTAAGTCTAATTTTCCGTACACCGATGCTAACAAATACTTTTGCTAATCGCTCTATTTCATCAAATGTCAGTAAAAACTCATCTTTCAAAAAAGCATAATCAGGACCAAACACTTCGGCTGGCATACAATACGTACACCGTAAATTACAACGATCAATGACAGAGATGCGTAAATCTTGAAGTGGGCGTCCGAAAAAATCTTTAACCTTCTCCTGCATCGCCACTCTCCCTTTCTGCCAAATTTATACCTCTCTTCATTCTATTATAATATATTTTTGAACCGCGATGTTTTTGCTCAAGTGAATAAAGTGAAACTTTAATCAGTGGGGGTTTTGTCCATCCCCACTGATTATTAGCCCACAAATAGAGGGATAAAAAACCTTGAAACATAAAAGTTCCAAGGTTTTTTTGCTTATTAACTTAATCTAATAATAGTTAGAGTAGCTCCTGGCGTTGTCGTAGATAATGTAGCCACTGCAAGTAATCCAAATAACTGTAAACTAATAGCAGAGCCCGCAGCTAAATTACTAATAATTGTCGCATTAAATGAACCTGTAGCCACTGCCGGTGAATTTATTGTTCCTGCTAGCGGACTTCCATTTACAGTTATACGCGAACTTACAAGTAAAGCTGCCGTTATATTAATTGTGTAGGCTATATAATAATTACCTGCATTTGTAACGGTAAACACAGTATTTCCACCACTAACTGTTATTCCCGGTCCAATATTTTGATTGTTCGGTAATGGTATATTCGTACCGCCTAACAACACGGAAATAGCACTTCCTGAAGTATTATTTGCAAAGGAATACGTTGCAGTTGTACTAACTCCAGTCACCCCGGTCGCTCCTGTTGCTCCCGTTGCTCCCGTTGGACCTTGGATTCCTTGTGAACCTGTCGCTCCTGTTGCCCCCGTTGGACCTTGAATTCCTTGTGAACCTGTCGCTCCTGTTGCCCCCGTTGGACCTTGAATTCCTTGTGGGCCTTGTGGGCCTGTTGGACCTGTGTCCCCGGTTGGGCCTTGTGGACCTTGTAAACCTTGCACACCTTGCGGACCTGTTGGACCTATTTCTCCTTGCACACCTTGTATTCCGGTTGGGCCTTGTGGACCAGTCGGACCTTGCACTCCTTGTATCCCTTGAATTCCCTGTGGGCCTTGTGCTCCGGTTGCACCTGTTGCCCCTTGTATCCCTTGTGGACCTTGACCTCCTTGGATTCCTTGAGGACCTGTTGGACCTTGGATTCCTTGCGGGCCTTGAATTCCTTGCGGCCCTTGATCTCCCGTTGCTCCCGTTATACCTTGGATCCCTTGTGGACCTTGAACACCTTGCGGACCGGTTGGGCCTATGTCTCCTTGTACTCCTTGTATTCCTTGTGGACCCTGCAGCCCTGTTGCTCCGGTTGCACCAGTTACTCCAGTTGCTCCGGTCACACCCGTCGCCCCTGTTGCTCCCGTATCTCCTACTCCTCCCGTTACACCTGTCGCTCCTGTCGGACCAGGTGGTCCACCTGATGGACCTGTCACTCCCGTCGGACCTGATGGACCTGTTGGGCCAGTCGGTCCGGCTGGGCCTCCTGATGGACCTGTTACACCTGTTGGACCAGTTACTCCAGTTGCTCCTGTAGTCCCTTCCCCTGTCATCCCTGTTGTACCCGTATCTCCAGTTACTCCTGTCGGCCCTTGGATTCCTTGAATTCCTTGTGGGCCTTGCACTCCTTGCGGGCCCTCTGGACCTGTTGCTCCTATATTCCCTTGAACACCTTGAACTCCAGTTGCTCCTTGTGCTCCGGTTGCTCCTGTTATACCTTGAATCCCTTGTATTCCCTGAATTCCTTGTGGGCCTTCTGGACCTGTTACTCCTATTGGTCCTTGAATTCCTTGGATTCCTTGTGGGCCCTCTGGACCTGTTGCTCCAGCTGGTCCTGGCACTCCTTGTATTCCTTGCGGACCCTGAAGTCCTTCTGGGCCTTCTGGGCCTGTTGGTCCTATATCACCCATTGGCCCTTGAATTCCTTGGACTCCTTGTGAGCCTGTGTCCCCGGTTGGACCAGGTACCCCTTGTATTCCTTGTGGGCCTTGATCTCCTGTTGCTCCTGTTATACCTTGAGGTCCTATGGTCCCTTGTATACCTTGCGGACCTTGATCTCCAGTTGCCCCCGTTATCCCTTGAATTCCCTGAACCCCTTGGATTCCTTGTTCACCAGTTACTCCTGTCGGACCAGGAATACCTTGAATACCTTGCGGACCTTCTGGACCCGTTGGTCCAATTGGCCCTTGAACCCCTTGTATTCCTTGCAGGCCCTGTGCTCCTGTTTCTCCTGTACTTCCACTCGGACCTGTATTTCCAGTCACTCCCGCACTTCCAGTTACTCCAGTATTTCCAGTCGCTCCCGTCGCACCTGTACTTCCACTCGGTCCACCTCCTGGCCCTGTCGCACCAGTTGCTCCAGTCGGACCTGGAGGTCCTCCAGATGGGCCAGTTATCCCTGTTGGACCTGTTATTCCAGTCGGACCACTAATCCCCTGACCAGTCGCTCCTGTTGCTCCCGTATTTCCACTCGGTCCTTGTGGGCCTTGTATCCCTTGAGCTCCTTGTATTCCTTGTGAACCTGTTGCACCCGGTACCCCTTGCACTCCTTGAATTCCTTGAGGTCCCTCTGGCCCGGTAGCTCCAATCGGCCCCTGTAATCCCTGTATCCCCTGTATACCTTGTGCCCCAGTCGCTCCGGTCGGACCAATTGGACCTTGTAACCCTTGCACTCCTTGAGGTCCTGTCGCTCCAGTTTCTCCCTGTGGTCCCCTTAATCCTTGTGGGCCCTGCTGTCCTTCTGGTCCTGTTGCACCCATTTGTCCAGCTGGTCCTTGAATCCCTTGCACTCCTTGAGGTCCTGTCGGGCCCTTCTCCCCCATCGGACCTTGAAATCCCCTTGGTCCTTGTGGGCCAGTCGGGCCTTGTGGACCGGTTGGACCAGTAATCCCAATGCCAGTAAATCCCGTTGGAACGGGAGGAAAAGTAGGTCCAATAAGATTCGGTGAAATTCTGAAATTAGAGTTTAATGAATTTTGTCTATCGCGCTCTTTCACACTTTCACCACCTACACACCATCTTTTTTACTTTAAACAAACCTCTTCTTCTTAATATGTATTTACAAAAACAATCTCAAAGACTATTTTTATTCTAAATAATAAAAACTCCCTTAATTCCTTAAGGGAGTCCAGCAACTGAATCCATATTATCTGTATTAGGGACAGCTTGCGATATACTCGACACATTTGCACCTTGCCCCATATTTGTTCCCGTTACAGTACCAGCAGGGGTACCTCGTGTATAGGTTGTCGTCACCGAATCTCCCGGTTGTAAACAAAGCTTCGTCTCCGTCCCTATTACTGTAACAACGTCAATCCAAGTGCACCCCATTGAACCACTATACGATTTCGAAGCAGTAAATGAAGTATCACTCAAATTATCCCCTGTAAATATATTCCCAGTATTATTAACGATAATAAATTCTTTAATACGTGCAGGCATACTTACACTCTACCTTTCCTTTATGCACCTAATGTACGTGTACTCGTCGCTAATGGCGGAAGAAACACTGATGTTCTAATCACAGCTTCTGGCTGTCGTTTCCCATTTAAAAAAACAGCCGCACTCGATCCTCCAGCACCAGCATATATTTTTGCCACAGCTAAAGGTGAGATATCATAACAGTCGCCAACATTAACAGCTCCTGTATTATTTATAATTTTTACTTTACGCATGTTAATTCCCATTTCGCCTCCCCCTTTTGTATACTGTATGCAAAAGAAAAAAACTTGAAACAAACACGTTTCAAGTTTTTGCAGCTACTTATTTAGTTTCGCCTTCATATTGAAGCATACCGCCAACCATATTCACCGTTTTAAACCCTTGCTCATTTAAATAATGGCATACATTTTCACTACGCATTCCCGAACGGCAAATAAAGATATATTCATTCTCTTTCTCAAAGAAATCCACTTTATTTGGAATATCGCCCATTTTAATATGTACAGCTTCTGGAATTTTCCCTGCCGCTACTTCTTCATCTTCCCTTACATCTACTAAAAATAATGTTTCTCCATTTTCTAAACGCTCTTGCACTTCTTCTGTAGTAATTGTTTTTACTTCTGTCATATGTAGTTCCTCCTTATATACAATAAAACCTTCAGTTTCTTCTTTAAACAATCATTTCTCATCAATTTTAGCACGCGAAGGAAGGAACGCAAAGAATGGAACATTTATTTCTCAATTTTCCAGCAAAACTTATTCTTTACAAACATAACTGACGCATTGTATCCTCAATATACTTGTTTGATGAAAGGAGCCAGTTAAAATGACACTTTTTCTTTTCATTATGGGCATCATTTTCTTAGTTTTTGCAGTTATTGCTCTTAGTATGAAAAATAATAAAAAGATAAAATCCCCTCAAGAAATGTCATTCTTATTTCTATTACTTAGTATAGCTTTCTTCGGTTTATCAATCGCTTCATATATTTTCCGTCTGCAAATCATGTAAAAAAAGGTGCCTACTATAAATCATGCACCTTTCCACATTAATTATTTCCTACACAAAACTAGATACTTTCCGGTTTAAAAACTCATAAATTTTCTTTTCAAATAAATGAACATCTAACGCTCCTGCCATATGCCCATTTATACTTTCTATCTCATATACTTCTGCGTACTTCCCTTGCTTTTGCAAAATGTCTACCATTTTATAATTATAACGAGGTGGCTGAAGTAAATCTTGTTTGCACGGAATCATGAGTACATTCGCTTCTATATTAGAAAGAGCCTCTTCTAAAGAAGAAAATCCATGCGCAATATCATGTAATAAGACTGCTTTCGCAGTGTACATCCACGAATTTGCATCTACTAAATCTATACTTTTGCATGTCACTTTATTAATCTCTTTCTCAAATGATGTTAATGCAGAAAATTCCTGATAAGGTGCCATTTCTATACTGTTCCGCGGGAATGCCGTTTCATAAAAATGTTCATCAAACGCATTCATAAACATCATTCGATTTGCTAAATGAAGACCCTTCGTTGGCTGCTCTTCTCCATACTTTCCACCTTTCCAGTTTGGATCAAGCTGAATTGCTTCAATCGCATTTTGCGCTACGTTTCCCGACGTTATAATTGGATTTTGTGGATTCGTAATAACTCCAATCACTCGCTCTACCATATGAGGATAGTGAACAGCCCATTGCTGCGCAATCATCCCACCTGCCGACGGTCCCATTACAGCATGTAGCCTAGCAATCCCCATATCTTTTATTAACTCATATTGCATACGTGCTACATCTAAAAATGTGAAAACTGGAAAATCCATCGCATACTCAAAACCAGTCATCGGATTTATCGATTTTGGTCCCGTTGTAATTACGTAGGGATTCTTCACCTGTACATTACAAAGGTTATCAGTGCATATAACGAAATATTTATTTGTATCAATTGCTTTTCCAGGTCCAATTAATCCATCCCACCAACCAGCTTCCTCATCATGCTCTGTATATTTTCCTGCCGCATGACTTGTTGCACTAAAATAGTGACAAACCAAAATCGCATTTGATCTTTCTCTATTTAAAGTGCCATACGTCTCATACCCCATTTGAACAGGAATTTCCCTACCATTTTCAAACACAAATTCTTTTAAAACAAACTTCTCCTTTTTTACAATTTGCACAGACTCGCCTTCTTCCCGTCATATTATGAACTGCTTACTAAAGGATTTTTTCTATACAAACCAATCTCCTCCTTCTTTTCATAAATAAATGAATAATATACAAAATTAGCCACAAAATAGCACTATATTACAAGATCAAAGAGGGCATACATATGATTTGGAATTGGTTACGTAAGAAAAAAAACTCAAATACAAAAGAGACAGATGATTCGAAACAACAGCCAGATGATCAAAAGGAACATAACAAAGATAAGAATGGCGAGCCAAAAAGTACGGAACAAACTGAGGATAATTCTCAAAATAAGCAGCAAAATTCTAAACAAGAGGATTCTTCTCAAAACAAACAGCAAGGTTCTAAACAAGAGGATAATTCTCAAAACAAACAGCAAAATTCTAAGCAAGATGATAATTCTCAAAACAAACAGCAAAGCTCAGGAAGTAACAGCATTTATGACTTTAGCAAACCAGAAAGTGACCATATTCATTCTCTACAAGATTTAATAGAGAAGATGAAACAGTCTAGTGACTTTGTTAATTACCATACATCTGACGATGACACGATGCCTTATTGGATTTCTTACTATCGTCCTTCACTTGATGGTGAGAAATTGCAAAAGTATTTAATGCCTACTCTAATGGAACGTCCTTGCGCTCCATTAGAAGAATTAAAAGAACATATTCCAATGAGTGGTATAACGATTACGAACGACTTACAAAAAATTGAGGACATGGTTTTAAAGGGACATGCAATTATTCAATTAAATCAGCAAGATCAAAAATGTATGCTTGCAAACATTGCAATTGATAATTATCGTGCACCAACTCCTCCATTAAATGAATCCACCGTTATCGGGCCACAAGAAGGATTCGTAGAAGATATTGATACGAATATTAATTTAGTACGAAAACGTCTTCCTGTTTTAGATTTACACACAAAAGAGATGATTATTGGAGAGTTTTCAAAAACAAAGGTTGTCATGATGTATTTAGACAACCTTGCCGAAAAAGATAATGTAGACTTTCTAGAAGAATCACTTCGAGCTCTTGAATATGATCAAATTAACGATAGTGCTTATATACAGGAATTAATGGGTGAAAAGTCAATTTTTCCTCTCTATATAAATACAGAACGCACTGATAGAGTCACAAAAGCACTTATTGATGGAAAAATCGCTATTTTTGTTGATGGTTCTCCAAGTGTCCTATTAACGCCTGTATCATATTTCGATTTTTTCATTTCACCAGAAGACTATAACGTTTCTTGGCTGTACGCTACATTCTCAAGAATTTTAAGATTGATCGCTGTTCTATTCTCAATTTGTGCAACTCCATTATACGTTGCAGTTTTGAATTATCATTATGAATTGGTTCCGAGTGACTTACTTGAAACATTGATTTTATCAAGGGCTCAAGTACCATTTCCCCCTTTAATAGAAGCACTTTTCTTGGAACTTGCGATTGATTTATTAAGAGAAGCTGGCGCGCGATTACCAATGAAAGTTGGACAAACACTAGGTATTGTAGGCGGTATTGTAATTGGGCAAGCATCTGTACAAGCTGGTTTAACGAGTAATATTTTATTAATTATCGTTGCTTTATCAGCGTTAGCTTCCTTTATTACGCCCATTTATAAAATGGGTAACGCTGTTCGTTTACTACGTTTCCCATTTCTCGCATTTGCAGAAATAGGTGGGCTCTTCGGTATATCTCTTGGATTTATCTTTTTATTTACCCATTTGTTTAGACTTACTTCTTTACGTAAGCCGTACGCTCTCTTTTATCCAACGAGACAACAATCCTTTAAAGATTCTTGGATTCGTTTTCCATTAACAATGATTGATACTCGAGATGTTCAAGCAAGACCGCAACACGTAAAGAAAGCAACTAATGGAATTTCTACAAAACATACGTCAGATTTTGATGATTAAGAAATGAGGTGCATCGATGAGTAAAATTAAAGCAGAACACCAAATATCACCCGTCTTCGTTTTCTTTTTAATTCACGGTGCACAATTTGGTGCTGGTGTTCTCGGATTCGCTCGAATCATTGCAAAGGCAGCTGGATACGACGGCTGGATGGGAGTTTTAATTACAGGAATCGGTATCCATATTCTTATATGGATGATGTATTTCTTATTAAAAGAAACAAACGGAAATTTAATTGATTTACATCGGCAAACATTTGGGAAATGGCTAGGAAACGGCATTAGTATCATCTTTATGGCTTATTTTTTTATTGTAAGTATTTCTGTAGTTAGAACATATGTCGAAATTATTCAAGTATGGATGTTTCCTAGTGCATCCACCTGGATGCTCACATTCTTTTTATGCTTAATAAGTTATTACATTATTTCATCAGGCTTCCGCGTCATTACAGGCATTTGTGTCATTTCTGTTGGCGGGACCTTAGGATATCTTTTTCTAAGTCTTTTTATTTTGAAATTCGCACATTGGGATAATTTACTTCCGATGTTTTCACATTCTTTTACCGATATTTTGAAAGCGGCCAAACTATCTATTTATAGTATGACAGGGTTTGAAATTTTTCTTATGGTTTATCCGTTTGTTAAAGAGCCAGAGAAGTCCCATAAATTCGCACAATATGGGGCATTATTCTCTAACTGCTTATATTTGTTTAGTACTATTCTCGCTTTTACTTTCTTTAGTGAAAAACAACTACTCAAAACAATTTGGTCTCAACTTTCAATGACACAAGTTATTAAGCTTCCTTTTATAGAGCGACTTGAGTATATTGCTATTTCCGCTTATGCTCTCGTTATTGTTACGAGCTTTATTCTACCTTTATGGGCTGCTACTAGAGGAACTCATGAAATCTTTCGTGTTAAGCAACGTAGCATTTTAATCGCCTTTATGCTTATCACCTTAGTTGTTTCACAACTTTTAACGAACAGGCATGATATTAATGATTTTATTAGCAATACATCTAAAGTTAGTTTTTGGCTTATATATGTATACATCCCAATTCTATTTATTATTGTGTGGGTGAAAAGAAAATGGAAAAAACCAAAAGAAAATTAATACTTCTTATTTGCATCAGTATCTTCAGTCTAACTGGTTGCTTACAAAAAAATATTATTGATGATGTTCAACTCATTCAAGGAACTGTCTTCGATACAGCAAAAGATAATAAAGTAAAAGTTACATTTGTTTGTCCTATACAAAAAAAGGGCAATAAAGTTCAAGTTTATGAGGGAACAGGAAACGCAGTAAAACAAGTAAAGGCAGATACATCTTTAGAATCTTCGCAACCGTTCGCAAGCGGTCAAATGCGTGTTGCCTTATTCACAACAAAGGTTGCTAAAAAAGGATTATCCACCTCCTTTGACACATTAATTCGTGATGTGAATATTGGTAATTCACTGTATGTGGGACTATTAGAAGGAAGTGGTACTGAACTATTTAAAGGAAAATACAGTACATCTTATAATGTTGCAATTTATATAAAAAAAATGTTAGAACATAATATGGAAACCGGCCCTTTACCAACTGACAA
This sequence comes from Bacillus sp. FSL E2-0195, assembly GCF_038003645.1. Classification (NCBI taxonomy): domain Bacteria; kingdom Bacillati; phylum Bacillota; class Bacilli; order Caryophanales; family Bacillaceae; genus Bacillus; species Bacillus sp. FSL E2-0195. Next base: position 4,573,415 of record NZ_JBBOPN010000001.1, read on the forward strand.
TTTATATTTAGGTGCTTTTCGGTACTACCGTGAAGGACAAGATTCTTATATGCCTATCCTGAAAAAACATGGAGATAAAATAAAAATTACTGGTATCGGTCTCTTAAAAAAGGATAAGTTAGTTGGAACAATCAAGTACCAAGATATGTTTGTTTTCAAAGGACTACTAGAAAAGCACCGCTTAGACTCACATGAATTTAAAACCAATCCTGGCTATGCAATGATTAATAATATCCGTTCCGTCCCTACCTACGAAGTAAACATAAAAAACGGAAAACCTTCTTTCTATATTCATGTGAAAATGGAAGCTCGTATTCAGGAGCTCTCTAGAAAATTTAATTTAGAAAACAAAAAAAATACAACAAAAATAGCTAAGTCAGTCGAAAAGCAATTAGACGTGAAAGCTACAAAACTTATTAAACAATTTAAATCTCTAAATGTTGATCCTCTTGGACTGGGGGCAAAATATAGACAACATTATCGCTCATTCAAATTAGAAGAGTGGCGAAGAATGTATAAAGATGTTCCAATTCAAGTGAAATATACTGTCAACATTACAAATTCTGGTGTAATTGAATGATAATGATTGAACTCCTCTCTCCAGCATGATACAACGGAAAGAGGAGTTTTTATTTTTAAATAGAGAAAAGGGATATTTACGGGGGAGCTTATGTCTAAAAAATTAGTAAAACCTATTTTAAATGGTATTTTATTTCTCGGCGTCTTTTTATTTGCTCATACATACTTAAAAAATGTTTCTTTCACACGTTATTTACTTGTAGTTATACCAATGCTACTCATCGGAATGTTTGGCATCGATCTTATTTTATCCGTTTTAATTAAGAAAGAAGAATAACGAGCGAACATCTTATTTCTCATAAGATGTTCTTTTTATTTAATAACTACCTTATGTTACAATAAAATTCGGCATAACGTAAGAAAGGATGAAACAACATGACAAACGAAAAAGGTTTAGATAAAGGATACGAACTTGTTGCAAAAATGCATGAAGAATTCGGACATCCTGTGACAAGTACTCCAACAAAACTAACAGAAGAGCGTGCAAAAATTCGTGCTAGCTTTATGCAAGAAGAGCTAGAAGAATTTCTAGAAGCAACAACTGTTGAAGATCAATATGATGCACTTATTGACCTTATTTACTTTGCATTCGGAACGTTTGCAGAAATGGGCGTACGTCCAGATAAAGGATTCGAAATTGTAAACAATGCTAACATGGCAAAACTATTCCCTGATGGAAAGCCTCGATTCCGCGAGGGCGACGGCAAAATTATGAAACCAGAAGGATGGCAAGCACCGGAACCACAACTTCGTGCGGAAATCGAACGCCAACGTCAAGAGGCAGAAAAAAACTGCTAGGATCTCCTAGCAGTTTTTTATTATGTCTTTTTTCCTTTGGTCTATTAATGACCCACGTGTCCCGCGTGTCCTGCTGCTCCTGCAGTACCAGCTGCTGCTCCTGCTGCCGTCCCTGCTCCAATTCCACCTGCCCAAGGCTGTTGTTGCTGCTGATACTGTTGGTATTGTTGTTGACCCTGATGCTGTTGTTGACCTTGATGATGCTGTTGGCCTTGATGATGCTGTTGGCCTTGGTGATGGTGTTGGCCTTGATGATGGTGTTGACCTTGGTGATGGTGTTGACCTTGGTGATGATGTTGGCCTTGGTGATGCTGTTGGCCTTGGTGATGATGTTGACCTTGATGAGTTTGATAAAGGACAGCCTGCGGGTGAATTTGATGATGACCTTGGTGATGTACTTGTTGCTGATGGTGGCCGTGGTGTTGATGATGACCATGATGACCGTGGTGTTGATGCTGGCCTTGGTGACCATGATGACCATGGTGTTGATGCTGGCCTTGGTGACCATGGTGTTGATGTTGACCTTGGTGTGTTTGATAAAGGACAGCCTGCGGATGAATTTGATGATGACCATGATGATGTACTTGTTGTTGATGATGGCCGTGGTGTTGATGATGGCCGTGGTGTTGATGATGACCGTGATGGCCGTGATGCTCATGATGTACATGCTGACCGTGATGGCCGTGATGCTCATGATGTACATGCTGACCGTGATGGCCGTGATGCACATGATGACCGTGAACACCTTGAGGGAATCCGCCGATCCCACCAGTTACAACACCAACGCCAGGTACAGGAAATCCTGTTTGTACACCGCCAACGAAAGATGGGAATGTAGTTGGCATACCTACAGGAACTCCTCCTTGTGCACCTCCTACTAGTGCCGGAAATCCTGTTTGCGCTCCAGCTACTGACGTTGGAAATCCTGTTTGTACACCCGCCACTGACGTCGGAAATCCTCCAGCTGCTCCTCCCATCCAACTTGGGATTCCGCCATATCCGTGTTGACCATCTCCTCCCATGAACATCATTTGTCCATAACTATCCGATCCACCTCCGAAGAAGCCATGTGGTGCATTATTGTCCATCCCTTTCATTCCTTTCACCTCTTCTGTTCAATTTAACCTACCTTTTTTATCATATTTTCTATAGAAGAATAGGTGTTTGTCTATATGGGAATTCCGCGCCTTTTTCTTCGTTCTTCATTCATGATAAACTGAATTAACTGATTTTTCCAAAGGAGGCGTTTTCGTTGGAGAACGTAGCAAAAGCTTCCATCGACGATTTAGATTCAATCTTACATATAGATGTTGATGTAATCGGAGACGATAGTAGACGAGATTATATTAAACACGCTATTGATGAAGGAACCTGCATCATTGCAAAAGAGGACAATTCCATTTCTGGTTTTCTAACATACGATACAAATTTCTTTGGTTATACTTTCCTCTCATTAATCATTGTTTCGCCAACGAAAAGAAGACAAGGTCATGCAAGCTCATTAATCTCATATATGTTAAGACATTCTCCTACTCAAAAAATATTTTCTTCAACGAACAAATCGAATACAAATATGCAAAAAGTTTTTAAAGCAAATGGATTTATGCGTAGTGGAATGATCGAAAACTTAGATGAAGGTGATCCTGAGCTTATTTTTCACGCAAAAAAGCTCAGAGCATAAACGCTCTGAGCTTTTATTAATAATTAATTAGTTTGCAACAACGTTAACAAGTTTTCCAGGAACAACAATTACTTTACGAACTGTTTTTCCTTCAATTTGTTCTTTGATTGCCTCAAGTGCAAGTTGTTCCATTTCTTCTTTTGATGCGTCTTTACTCATTGTTAGTTTTGTGCGAACTTTGCCCATAATTTGAACAACGATTTCAACTTCATCTTCTACAAGTTTAGACTCATCAAATGTTGGCCAGCTTGCATATGTGATTGTTTCACTGTATCCAAGTTTGCTCCATAGTTCTTCCCCGATGTGAGGTGCAACTGGTGCAATCATTTTTACGAAACCTTCTACATATTCTTTCGGAAGTGTTTCAGCTTTGTATGCATCGTTGATGAATACCATCATTTGAGAAATCGCTGTGTTAAAGCGAAGCTCTGCATAGTCTTCTGTTACTTTCTTCACTGTTTGGTGGTAAGCTTTTTCAAGATCTTTGTTTGGTGCATCAGTAATTTTCTCACTCAATTCACCGTTCTCTTGAATGAATAGGCGCCATACGCGGTCTAGGAAGCGACGAGCTCCGTCAAGACCATTTTCAGACCAAGCGATTGAAGCATCTAATGGTCCCATGAACATTTCGTATAGACGAAGTGTATCTGCACCGTGGCTTGCTACGATATCATCAGGATTTACAACGTTACCTTTTGATTTACTCATTTTCTCGTTGTTTTCACCTAAGATCATACCTTGGTTGAATAATTGTTGGAACGGTTCTTTCGTTGGAACTACACCGATATCATATAATACTTTATGCCAGAAACGAGCATATAGTAAGTGAAGTACAGCGTGCTCTGCTCCACCGATATAAATATCAACTGGAAGCCATTGTTTTACTTTTTCAGGGTCTACAAGTGCTTCGCTGTTGTTTGGATCGATGTAGCGTAGGTAGTACCAGCAGCTACCAGCCCATTGCGGCATTGTATTCGTTTCACGACGACCTTTTTTACCAGTTTCAGGATCAACAACATTTACCCACTCTTCAATGTTTGCAAGTGGTGATTCACCTGTACCTGAAGGACGAATATTCTCTGTTTTCGGAAGAACTAATGGTAATTCTTCTTCTTTCACAGCTGTCATTGTACCATCTTCCCAATGGATTACTGGAATTGGCTCACCCCAGTAACGTTGGCGACTAAATAACCAGTCACGTAGACGGTACGTTACTTTTTGATTTCCTGCGCTTGTTACTTCAAGCCACTCAATCATTTTTACAATTGCTTCTTCTTTATTTAAACCATCAAGGAATGCTGAGTTTACGTGCGCACCATCACCTGTATATGCTTCTTTCGAAATGTCTCCGCCTTTTACAACTTCCTTCATTGGAAGATTGAACGTTGATGCGAATTCATAGTCACGCTCATCGTGAGCTGGAACTGCCATTACAGCACCTGTTCCGTAAGTTGCAAGAACATAATCAGCGATCCAGATTGGTAATTTCTCACCGTTTACTGGGTTAACTGCGTAAGCACCAGTGAATACACCAGTTTTTTCTTTCGCAAGTTCTGTACGCTCTAAATCGCTCTTCATTTTAACAGAGTTAATGTAAGCTTCTACAGCTTCTTTTTGTTCTGGTGTTGTAATGTTAGCAACAAGTGCATGCTCTGGAGCCAGTACACAGTAGCTTGCTCCAAATAGTGTATCAGGACGCGTTGTGAAAACTGTGAACTTCTCATCTGTACCGTCGATGTTGAAGTGTACTTCTGCACCTTCAGAACGACCAATCCAGTTACGTTGCATGTCTTTTAAGCTTTCTGGCCAATTAAGCTCATCTAGATCTTCTAATAGACGATCTCCGTAAGCTGTAATTTTTAACATCCACTGTCTCATCGGACGACGCTCAACTGGATGTCCACCGCGCTCACTCTTACCGTCAATGATTTCTTCGTTTGCAAGTACTGTACCAAGTGCTGGGCACCAGTTTACAGGTACTTCATCAACGTAAGCTAAACCTTTTTCAAATAGTTTTAGGAAGATCCATTGTGTCCACTTGTAGTAGGTTGGATCTGTTGTATTTACTTCACGATCCCAATCGTAAGAGAAGCCTAATGCTTTAATTTGATTACGGAACGTATTAATATTAAGCTCTGTAAATTCAGCCGGGCTGTTCCCAGTATCAAGTGCATATTGCTCTGCTGGAAGACCGAATGCATCCCATCCCATTGGATGAAGAACGTTATATCCTTGCATACGCTTCATACGAGATAAAATATCTGTCGCTGTATAACCTTCTGGATGACCTACGTGTAAGCCTGCACCTGATGGATATGGGAACATATCTAGTGCATAAAATTTTGGTTTTTCTGTTTCATCTGGCGTACGGAATGTTTTATTCTCTTCCCAATGCCCTTGCCACTTCTTCTCAATTTCTTGATGATTAAAGCTCATGAGATACCCTCCTTGAAATTCTATTTATTTTCACCGCCCAAAATACAAAAAACCTCTCATCCCTAGAAAGGGACGAGAGGTTATAGATTCCCGCGGTACCACCCTAAATTAATGTAATAAATACATTCGCTTAGATCCGTAACGTGGATTAACGGCAATTGCTACTAATGATTTCACAACTGCAACTCAAAGGCGAGTTCATAACGAAACGTGGATTGACTTGCACCGACCGTCAACTCTCTAAACCAGCTTCTATTACTACTACTCCTTCTCACTGTTATTACAAATATGAGTTAATGTGAACTACCCACCACTTAGTATCTCTTAAGAGCTTACTTGAAGCGAGGGCTTCTCGGTTAATCGTTACTCTTGCTAACTAACGAATTCGTCTTAGGACAGCCGAGCTAACTCCCTTGTTCCAAAGGATATTTTATTACTATTTATTTAAATATATTCTAAAACATGTTGCATGTTCCGTCAAACTAAACTGCAATTTTTTCTTCAACTGTTTCTTCTACTTTTACTCGTCTATCATAAATACTCGTTGCTATAAGCGCTACTACAAGCATTACCATGATCGCAATAAACAATACTTCCATATTGTATAAGTCAACAATCGCTCCGCCAACGACCGGTCCGAACATTTTCCCTACAGTCGCTGCGCTATTTACAACACCTTGATAAAATCCTAGCTTATCTTTCGGTGCAAGTATATTTGCGATGGTCGGAACTGCCGGCCATACGAATAATTCACCAATTGTTAATGTCACCATCGCAATGAGAAACATCGTAAATTGCTGCGCTTGGCTTAAAACAATAAACGACGCCGCAAAAATGACGATTCCAATCATAATTTGTTGTTTTAAAGAACGCTTCATCCAGCGAATTAACATACTAACAAGTGGCTGCGCACAAACAATCATCGCTCCGTTTATCGTCCATAATAAACTATAATGGCGGAGGCTAATATCTAATTCTCGCATATGAGTCGCAATTGCCCCTTGCCACTGTACGTATGTAACCCAGCATAAAGCATATGCTACACATACGATTAGAAGCGCTTTGAAGCCAGGTGTAAGTGACCAACCTTTTTTCGTTTCGGCTTCTTTTTGTACCTCTTGCTCTTTTTTTGCTTCCATACCACGAAATCCAATAAACGCAATTAAGAAGAAAATAAAATATAAAATAAAGTTCGCTAAGAAAATATAATCAAAACGATAAGACGCAACTAATCCACCGCACGCTGTTCCAATCGCAATCCCAACGTTTTGTCCAACATACATTGCATTGAACGCTCGTCTCCCGCCTTCTGGCCAAACCGTACCGACCATCGCATACATCGATGGAAACACCATTCCAGAACCGAATCCGATTAATGCTAGCCACACAACATATAATGGCCAACCATGGAAAAATACAAGACCTAAAATCGATACAAGTGTAATGACAATCCCTACTAAAATTGATTTATAACCGCCCCATTTATCAAATAAAACACCGCCGAGCAAGTTTCCGATTACACCAGTAAGCGAGTTGATCATTAATACCATTCCGGCTACTGATAAAGATTTCCCTAAACTATCATGTAAGTAAATTGTATTAAAAGGCCATAAAAAAGAAGCACCCGTGACATTAATAATCATCCCAGCTACTAATAGCCATACTTTCCTTGGCATAGTCTCCCCTCCTATTCTCTTTTTTTCGTTCATATATATAACAGTAAAATTGTAGTCGTTTTTAAATAGGAAGGCAACTGATTAATAGTTGATGAAATTCAGATAATAGCACAAAGACGATTAGAATGTATTCTAATCGTCTTTGTAAAATATTAATCTATAAATAATGGAATCGTTCCCTCGCGAAAGGTTATCCAACTTCCTTTTTACGTTTTGCACTTTCTTTCGCACTCCATTTAAATATTTTGTCTAGTAGAGAGTATATTCTCCCAGACTCCTTCGTTAATAATGGCCCTAGCGACGCCAATATTAAAACATATAAAGCTGAGAATGGTTTAATCGTTGCCATTAAGCCACCCGCTATTCCGAGATTCGCGACAATAATGGAGAATTCCCCACGTGATATAAGTGTTAAACCGATATTCGTAGAAGCCTTATGCGATAACCCGGCTTTACGCCCTGCAATCATTCCAGCTGTAAAATTACCGATGAGAGTAATGAAAACTGCTCCTAATGCCAACCATACTGCTCCTCCAAGCGAAAACGGATCTATACTTAAACCGAAGCTGAAGAAAAATATAGCTCCAAAGAAATCACGAAACGGGACGACGAGATGCTCGATCCGGTCACTATGCTCTGTTTCTGAAAAGACGAGTCCTAACAATAAAGCCCCAATCGCTTCCGCAACATGAATTGTTTCTGAAAATCCTGCTACAAAGAATAAAATAGCGAATATTACGATAATAAAAATTTCGTTTGACGAAATATCTAATACTTTATTTAGGAACGGCGTAGCTTTTCTAGCGATTACAAAGAATAGTAACATATATCCTACTGCGATTAGTACGGATGTAAGAGCACCTACAAATGATGTTGCACCTCCGAGTACTAATCCTGAAACAACTGATAAATATACAGCTAAAAAGATATCATCAAACATAATGATTCCTAAAATTAGCTCTGTCTCTTTATTACCAGATCTTCTTAAATCAACGATTACTTTCGCTACAATTGCACTCGATGAGATTGTAATAATTCCAGCAATAATTAATGTTTCTAGTAAGGGGAAGCCCATAACATATCCATAAAGTAAACCTAATATGAAATTAAGCGATATATGAACACTACCCCCAAAAGCAATCGACTTTCCTGATTTAATTAATTTTTTTATTGAGAATTCTAAGCCTAAATAGAATAGGAGGAATATGACGCCTACACGGCCGAGGAAGGAAATAACTTCTCCGCTTTCAATAAATCTTAAATCGATAAGTCCTAAATCTGGGGCATGAGGCCCCACTAACATACCGAGTATAATGAGAAACGGAATAATCGAGAACTTTAACTTCGCAGCGAGGATAGCTGCAAAAGCTACTAATACTAACGCAGTTCCAACTTCAAAAATTAAAGTATCCATCGATTAGGAATCACCTCCTGCTGAAAGCAATTCATTAATAATTCTTTTCACTTCATGTCTTTCACCCGACAATACGAGCATATCGCCAGCTTCAATAATAGAGTCTGGACCTGGATTAAAGAATTTCTTCATATTCTTTTTCAAAATAGCAATAATCGTTACGTTATACGTTTTTCTGACATGTAAGCTACCAATTGTTTGTTGTACTACTGGTGCATTATTCTCCACCTTAAACCATTCAATTGATAATCCTTCAAAAGCCATCTCAATTGTGTCTAGCGCTTGCGGCCTATATACCATTCCGCCTAATATAGCCGCAATTTGTCTCGCTTCAGAATCACGAAGAGAAATGCTTGAAATACTCTCATCGTGATCCGCATCAAAATGATACATTTCTCTTCGGCCATCATCATGAATAACGATAACCATTTTTTCATTACCTTTTGTTATCACTTCGAATTTACATCCAATGCCCGGTAGTTCACTCTCTCTAATATTCATATTTTCCGCCTCCTAAAGTTTTTAGTTACGGCTTTTACAAATCTACATCAATCTCTGTTTTAAACTTCTCATCTTTTGAGATTCCTAAATACTTGAGCGTTTCTGATGGAGTTGCGTGATGAAAATGCTTTTGCAATAGCGCAATCGCTATTCCTCTTTTGTACGCATGAAATCCAAATGTTTTTCGCATTGAATTCGTTCCAATCTTTCCAACAATCCCAACCGCTTCAGCTGCGCTATGGATAACACGATATGCTTGTTGGCGTGAGATTGAATTTGTCGTTTTATTAGATTGAAATACGTAGTTTTCTCTTTGAGCATCAATAGATTTTACATACTCTAAAAGGGCTTCTTTTACTTTTGTATTTAAATAAATATCTTGTTTGAATTTTTCATCTTTCACAGGAAGAGAATAAAACTCTTTAACAGTCTTATCTTCATTTAATACCTCTTCAAATTTCATACTAAGTAGCTCAGTAATCTTTAATCCAGTGTTAATTCCAATAACAAATAAAAGATAATCTCGCTGCGAGTGCTCTTTTAAGTACTTTTTCATAGCCTCAATTTGGCTTATATCTTTTAATGCCTCTACAACTTCCATACATGTATCTCCTCATCTTATGAACGGTAATTTTCTCATTATCCTGTCCATTTTACCTTATCATGCTATGAGATTTCCATGTATTATCCATTATTTTCACAATATACTCTTACGACAATTTTTCATTTGGAAATTTATGATTGTACAAATACGGTGTGGGTAGAAAAAATAGGGGGAGTACAAGTTCAGCTTCTTTCTACAGATCGGATTCCTCCTTTCATTTTTCGGTTGCTGATACTTTCATATTATGTTACTTATTTACATTATATTATATATTTCAGTAACATTAAAGTGTTTTTTCTGAAAATACAAAAAGCCGAGCACTTTCACTCGGCTTTTTACCTATTAATCTTCTTTTGGAAGAACAATTCCTTTATACAATTGAACTGTAATGAAGTAATAAATCGCATAAATAACTACGAAAATTACGATTGGTACCCAAATACGGAAGTAAGGATCCATTAAAATAAATCCGAAAATATTCATACCAACTAATACGTGAGCGATCCCCACAATTGCTGGGAATAAGAATACTAAGAATAATTCTTTATAAATCGATTTCGTTAATAACTCACGACGCACACCGATTTTGCGAAGCATTTGATAACGCGTAATATCTTTTGATGCACCAGAAAGAATTTTAAACATTAAACAACTTGCCATCATTGCTAAGAACGCAATTCCAAGGAAGAATCCCATAAATACTGTTCCACTCGCAATGCCGTAGAATCCATTGTAAGATTGATATTTACTATCTAATCTTTCAGCTTTTACATTTTTATATTTAACTAGCTGCAACTCGTCAAGTTTTTTCCATTCTTTTGTGTATGCTACAAAATCGTCTGTTTTTCCAGTAACTACGATTCCTTCTTTACCATTTACAGTATCGTACATTTTCTGATCTACAATTTTAATTGCATGATCTTCATATAGATAAAATGGCTGAATTGTTCTGAAAGCCTCGTTCCAGTCTTCTGGAAGTTCTTTAGCACTCGCATCTTTTTCATTCATTTCTCTAGAAACTGCACCTACTGGTAGTTCCTCTGAAACTTTCTTTATTTTTCCTAAATCCTTCATACTTTCCATCTGTTTTGTATCTTGTACGAAAGGAGGTTTTTTCTCTAAATCTTCTTTTACATAATAAACGTATTTATTATCAACTTTGTAACGATATTCATTTTTCTCTTTAAATGTAATACCATCTAAAATTTTCTTTTCTTCAGCTGTTGGGTTATGAATAACTGAATCATATATTACTAAACCATCAACCATTTTTATAACGTTATTTTTAAACGCCATACCACCTGAAATTGCACCCGCTCCAAGAGCAACTAACATCGCTACCGTTGCAAGTACTTTCGTTAAGCTATTAATACGGAAATTTAATTGTGCAAACGTAAAAGCATTAAGTCCTTTTTCACTACGCTTTTTATTACTCTTTAACTTTCTAATGATAACTGGGAGAAGTGATCCAAATAGCATGTAAGTACCAGTTGTTGTTGTAATTAATGCAATAAGGATTCCCATTTCTCTTAGTTTTTCCATGTAAATCATTGATGCATAGCCAATTCCTAATAAAATAACAGCAAGGATTGCAACGACACCTGTCATTTTTCCTTTTACCGCAACACGTTCTGTTTGTGCATCTGCATGTACAAGTTGCAGTACTGAAATACGTGATAACTTAATACTGTTCATAATTGCTGATAATACAAATAATGCAAAGAAGAAAATGCAAGTAACAGTCATAGATGGTAGATAAAATGCCTTATAGCCTTCACCAGCAAATTCTAATTGTTTCATTAATAACTGTCCGATACCTTCTGCAAGTCCTACACCAACTGTAAGTCCAATCGTAAGAGACGCAGCACCTAATACAATCGTTTCAATAAACATAAGTAATGTAACTTTATGCTTTTTTGCACCTAACATCATGTACATACCAAACTCTTTTTGACGAAGAGATAATAAGAAAGAGTTTGCATATAAAATGTAGAAGAACGTTATAATTGCTAATAAAAATGAACCTGCTTGGAATACGAAACCAATAGACTTAATAACAGAATTGGATTCGATAAACGCTTTATTCAGCGCTAACGTTTGGAACATATAAAAAATTGAAATCGACATGACAAGACCAACAAGTAAGACAATATAATCTTTCAGCTTACTCTTTAGCCCTGACATGGAAAGTTTAAATAACATACTGGAACCTCCTTTCTTACGCTTTTTGTGTACCTAAATCTGCAAGTACATCTAAAATTTCTTTGTAGAACTCTTCACGCGTACCACCGCGATGAATTTCTTTATATAGCTCACCATCTTGAATGAATAAAATACGCTGACAGTAACTTGCACTATATGGATCATGCGTAACCATCATAATAGATACGCCTTGTTCTTCATTTAAGTTTGTCATCGCATCAAGTAAACTTGCTGCATTTTTCGAATCAAGAGCTCCTGTTGGCTCGTCTCCTAAAATAATTGCCGGCTCATGCACTAGTGCCCGTGCTGCTGCTGAACGCTGTTTCTGTCCACCGGATACTTCAGTTGGATACTTTTGAAGAATTTCTGTAATCCCTAACATATCCGCTACTTTCTCTACTTTCGGTCCAATATTACGTGATGAAACACCTTGAAGTGAAAGTGGAAGTGCAATGTTCTCATAAATAGATAAGTTCTCTAATAAGTTGAAGTCTTGGAAAATGAATCCTAACTTTTGCGAACGGAAATCAGAAAGCTCACCTTGCTTCATTTTCGTAATGTCCGTACCCGCAATTTCAACAACGCCGCCCGTTGCTTTATCAAGCGTTGAAATTACATTTAACAATGTCGTTTTACCAGAACCAGATGGTCCCATAATTCCAACAAACTCACCCTCTTGAATTGAGAATGAAACACCTTTTAACGCGTGTGATTGGTTCTCACCTTTTTTACCGTACACTTTTTGAACGTTTTTCACGTCTACAACTGGTTTCGTCATATATATCCTCCTACACTTGTTTTTCCATTACCTATTTTGCGCCTTTTGGAGGTGAACTGCTATTTGTTAACATTACAATTACCTTACACTTTTGTAATAAAATAAAACCAGGTCGTATTTCGACCTGGTTTACTCTGATTGCTTCGATCTTTGAGGTTGTCCTTTTTTACTGTTACGCTGTTTCACTTGAACAACTGGATCAAGTTCATTTGAAAATTCAGCGTTATGTCCATTTTGCGTTTTTTGCTCTGGATTATTTTGATCTGAACGTTTCGCCATTACATTCACTCCTTATTAGTGCGGTGTAATAATCATTTGATGTTGCAATTGGCGAATTGCCATACGTGCTCTATTTAATTGCTCACGTTGCTCATCATTCGCATGTTGCTGCATAGTTTGTAAGTCGTTATATGCTTGTTCTAATTGTAACTGAGCATCCGAATACTCCATCGTATTGTAATGCTCTTGTCTCATGCCTTGGTCTAATTGTTCTTTCGCATATTCCACCGCTTGTTCTGCCTGTGTAATATACTCTTCAAGTGATTGACGCTCTGCCATAATTGTCCCTCCTTGCTTCAATTCCCCTTTAGTGTGTCCCTTCCATATGAACCTTATGAGTATGTTATAATGGATTTTGTTTCATTTTGACTCGTCTTAGGAGGGAAAATAATGAAGGTTCAAAACCCTTTTCCATATACAAATGACAATAAACGTTATCATACATGGAATTACCACTTACGAAATGAATTTGGTGAAAAAATCTTTAAAGTTTCATTAGATGCTGGCTTCGATTGCCCGAACCGTGACGGTACAGTTGCTTACGGTGGTTGCACGTTTTGTAGTGCTGCTGGATCTGGTGACTTCGCTGGCGATCGCCGCGATGATGTTATAACGCAATATCATGAAATGAAAGAAAAAATGCACTCAAAGTGGAAAGACGGAAAATGTATCGCTTATTTTCAGGCTTACACAAATACACATGCACCACTTGAAGTGTTAAAAGAAAAATTCGAACCGCTTCTAGCAGAAAAAGACGTTGTCGGTCTTTCTATCGCAACTCGTCCAGATTGTTTACCAGACGATGTCGTTGAATATTTAGCGGACTTAAATAAACGTACGTACCTTTGGGTTGAACTCGGACTACAAACTGTTCATGAACGTACTGCAAATCTTATTAACCGTGCTCACGATTATCCATCTTATGTGGAAGGCGTAAATAAATTACGCAAACATGGCATTAGAGTTTGCTCTCATATTATTAACGGTCTTCCACTTGAAGATTACGACATGATGATGGAAACAACTCGTGAAGTAGCGAAGCTTGACGTACAAGGAATTAAAATTCATTTACTTCATTTATTAAAAGGAACGCCAATGGTGAAGCAATATGAAAAAGGACAACTCGAGTTCCTTTCTCTTGAAGATTACGTAAGTCTCGTTGTTGACCAACTTGAAATTATTCCTGAAGACGTAATTGTGCACCGCATCACAGGTGACGGTCCACCTGACTTAATGATTGGTCCAATGTGGAGCTTAAATAAATGGGAAGTATTAAATTCCATCGATGCAGAATTTGTACGCCGCGGAAGCTGGCAAGGAAAATATGCAAATGAGGAGAAACAAAAATGAAATTAGAACGTGTATTACCGTTTGCTCGCTCGCTGCTGCAAACGGCTGTTAAAGAAGGCGATTACGCTGTAGATGCAACTTTAGGAAATGGACATGACACTTGCTTCCTAGCTGAAATCGTTGGAGATAGCGGAAAAGTATTTGGATTTGATATTCAAAAAGAAGCAATTGAAAGCTCTACTATCCGCCTAAAAGAAAAAGAGCTTTTTGAACGTACTGTTTTAGTTCACGATAGTCACGATACGCTTCTATCCGTACTACCAGAAGATGCAAAAGGAAAAGTAACAGGCGCTATCTTCAACTTAGGTTACCTTCCAGGTGGTGACAAGCATATCGTCACAAAACCGAACTCAACACTCTCGGCAATTGAACAATTACTAGGAGTAATGGCACCTGAAGGTATCATCGTCCTTGTCATTTACCACGGACATCCAGAAGGACAAGTAGAACGCGACGCTGTACTTAAATTTGCAGAAGAACTAGATCAAAAAGAAGCTCACGTTTTGCGATACGGCTTCATTAACCAGCAAAATAACCCGCCATTTATTGTGGCGATTGAGAAGCGATAAAGTGAAACTTTAATCAGTGAGGTTTACTGTCCGGCAAATAGCAGGATAATTATATCAACGATTTTTCAGATATATCGATCATTCGACAAAACATAACAAAAAAAGACGTGCATTCATTGCACGTCTTTTTCTTATTCTCCTATATAATGGATGTATACAATATTTGAAGAAAGAAGGATAGAACTTTGCTAGTAGAACTAAGGGGAATTCAAAAGAAGTATGGCAAATCACTTATACTAGACAACATCGATTTATCCATTCCAGAAGGAGAAGCACTCTCTATTATTGGTGGGAACGGGACTGGAAAAAGTACTTTACTCAAAATAATTGCAGGCTTTATTCCACCTACGGCAGGGACACTTCAAAGAAAAGAACATATACAAATCAGTTATGTCCCTGAACATTTTCCTGAAGGAATTCGTTTTACATTAGAGGATTATTTATATCATCTCGGCCACATTCACGGTTTATCAACAAAATATTTAAGAAATAAAATTCCGATGCTCCTTGAATCTTTTCATCTACATCATGCAAAGCATTACGTTGTACGAAACTTTTCAAAAGGTATGAAACAAAAAACAGGCATTATGCAAGCATTACTTACGGACGTCCATTTATTAATTCTAGATGAACCTCTTTCTGGACTCGACCCTAACTCTCAGCAAGAATTAGAGCATATTTTACTCTCATTAAAACAACAAGGTATATCTATACTCTTCACATGTCACGAAAAACAACTACTAGAAAACTTCGCCGATAGAATTGTGACATTAGCAAATCATACAATTGCGGAAGATACCTCTGTGCAAAAATCAACAGAACAGGTCTATATTGAGGCAATTGTTCACGAAACATTTTCAGCTATAGAACTACAAAAGCAATCAGGATTTATACAAGTTACACACAATTCAAATCAAAACCTCATTCAATTACAAATCGAAAAGGAATATGCAAACGAAATGCTTCAGTTTTTATTACATAAAAAAGCATCTATCACACTGCTACAGCCTAATTTTTAAATCGAAAGAAGGTTTATTATGTTTGCGCTTATTCGTTACCATTTTCTCGACTACACGAAATCGTATAAGTACATTCCTCCTATTGCGATGTACTGCATAAGCTTACTTTTTGTATATACATATAAACCAACTCCCATTGTACCAACATACTTAGAAACAGCACTCGCACTTTATTTATTATCTGCCTGGATTACAGTCACAATTTTTCATACTGAAGATCCTGTACAAGAACAAATCACTATTTCACATACAAATAATATTTCGGCATTATACGTTGGTAAATATATTACGGCTTTTCTTATTTGTACTGTTTTATCTTTTATATCCGTAATCTATCCAATTATTTTGCAAATGTTTAATGAAAAAATGACAGCTTCTTTATTTCTAGTCGGATTTCTCGCTCACATGTCTTTATCTATACTAGGAATTTCAATCGCAACATTATTTACTAGAAATATTATTCAAAAAGCAAGCACCGCTTGGCTTAGTCTTACATTTATATTACTTATGACGATTGCCTCAATCCGGTTAAAAAAAGAGTTACTATGGTTTTTACCACCTGTCGAAAGCTTTATAATGCTTGGACAATACAAATATAATATACTTACTCATACTCTATGGCTTACAGCTTGGGCTATCGTATATTCATTTTTATTACTTACTTTATTTCTTTTTCTCGTTCGCAGAAAACGTTTTTGATTACATATTAAAGGGGACTAAACAATGATTGGAATACTAGCAGGAATGGGTCCAAAATCAACCGGACCATTCGTCGATACAGTTGTAGCAGAGTGCCAAACAATTTATGGAGCAAAGCATGATATGGACTTTCCTCATATGATGATTTATTCGTGCCCAACACCGTTTTATATGGATCGCCCTATTGATCATGCGGCGATGAAAAAAGCGATTATTGAAGGAGCGAAAAAACTTGAAAGTACTGGTGTAGATTTCATCGCAATGCCATGTAATACAGCGCATCTTTATTTCGAGGAATTACAGCGTTCTATTACCATTCCTATTTTGAATATAGTCGATGAGACGTTAAAAGCAATTCCTGAAAATACAAAAAGAGTCGCTCTTCTTGCAACAGAAGCGACTGTTCAAGCAAGTATTTACCAAGATGGAATTACAAAACGTGATATAGAGTACATTCATAATGAACAATGGCAAGAAATGATTAATCAAATTATTACTTGTATTAAAGGCGGAGAAATTGAGGAAGCTCGTAAATTATGGAGTCTGCTCGTTTTACAGTTAAAAGACGAAGTAGATACCGCTATTATCGCATGTACCGATTTGAATGTGGTGGTGAGTGAGGACTTTGTTGATTCCGCTCAATGTCTTGCGAAAGCAGTTGTTAGGATCTATGCATCAAATATAAAAAAGTCTTCATAAACATAGAACACATCCTTTTTAAAATGTGTTTTATGTTTGATAAAAACAACCAAAACTTTTAACTTTTTTCACAATTATTTCAAAGTAATCACACTTAATCTCGCTATATTAAATAAGTAGTTTATTCATATAGGGAAGGTTAGGGGAACTGAAGTATGAAAGTAAATCGTTCGCTTCATTATATTTTTTGGAGGTGGCATTTTTACGCCGGGCTTTTTATTACGCCGCTTCTTATTACATTGTCACTGAGCGGAATTGGGTATTTATTTCGGGAGGAAGTTGAAGATTTCATCTATAAAGATTTATATTTTGGGAAGAGCGCCCAAACAGAGTCTATTTCGATGGCTGATTCGCTTTTCTTAACAGAGAAAAAATATCCACATTATAGTGTGGCGAAAATTAGTGAGTTTAATGGGGATTATAATACGAGACTTACTATTGCAAATGAATATACAGGAAAGCAAAAATATGTGTATTTAGATAGCAATAATCAAATTGTTGGAGATCAAAATGCAAGTGAAACTTTTGCCAATATAATGCGGGAATTACATAGTTCTCTTTTAGTTGGTGGTACTGTCGTCAACTATACTGTAGAGCTTGCGGCATGCTGGACAATCTTTTTAATTGTGACTGGATTGTATATGAGTATACGCCAATTCAAAAACACACCCGCATCCACTAAGCGAGAAAAAGCAAAACGACGTCATTCTATTATCGGTATTATATTTACAATTCCACTCGTTTTGTTAGTCGCATCTGGATTACCATGGTCAGGATTTATGGGGAACCAAATTTATAAAATCGCATCGTCGAATGAATCGATTGGATATCCGACATTGTATATGGCACCGCCTGAATCGAAGGTAAAAGAATTACCGTGGGCAACTAGAAAAGAAGCTCCTCCTGAATCGAATTCAAATGAGCCAAAAGCAATTTCTGTCGATGAATTACAAAAAGGAATTGAAATAAAGAAGCCATATGTTATCTCACTACCGGCTGATCCGAAAGGTGTATTCACCGTTTCGAAATCAAGCGGTTCCGGTATTACGGGTATGCATGTCGCACCAAATGAAGAAATAACAGCTTATTTTGATCAATATAGCGGAGAACTTATTTCCAAAACGGACTATCGTGATTATGGATTATTTGCACAATGGTTTACTTACGGTATCCCGCTTCACGAAGGACATTTATTCGGATGGCCAAATAAAATATTATGCTTACTAACGACATTATCTTTATTACTTCTCATTTATTACGGAATAAAAATGTGGTTAGCAAGAAAGCCAAAAGGAAAATTAGCAGCACCGCCAAAGCAAAGAGATAAGAAAAGCATAATCGTTTTCTTTATCATGATGGTTATACTAGGCGCTGTCATGCCTTTATTCGGACTATCTGTTTTAGTTATTTTCGCAATTGAACTTCTCATATATGTATTTTCAAAAATACAATCATAATAAGAAAACCACTCTACAAGAGTGGTTTTCTTCATCACTGCGCCATTTTCTTTCGGTACATCTTCCCGTTCCAGTAGAAGAATCGTGAAGTGAGCCCTCCGTATTTTACAATGCGCCGTGCCATTTTGTGCATATTCTTTTGCGCTGATACTTTTTGATCTGATAAATAAATACCAAGTAATCCTCGGCTTATGAGACGATGAAACTTCGCATGAGGCAAATCACCAATGCTCTTCTCTGCTTCTTCTACAAAATGTTTCATACGATCTAATATAGCTTGCTCGTTTTCATAATAACTACAGAAATTCAAATCTCCGCCGATACGGTCTTCTTCTTGATCGATGAAATAATCAAGTAAAATGTGAAGTCCTTGTACGTATGGAAAATACCCTTGTCTAATTTTCACAATATCTTCTTCATGTAACTCATCATGAAATGCATATGCTACAAGACAGAAAATTCCAAGCGTAGAACCTGCACATGCTGAAAACTCAAACCAACTCATCGGTGGTAAATTTTCTTTATGCGCTTCAAACCATGTTTTTAAGCGTGGTTCTCTTTCTTCTAACTTCACGTGTTTATGAATTTGCAAATCACAATAATAACAAGCAAGTTCATGAAGAATTGGAGCAATTTTATCATAATGCTTCGTTTTCTTTAAAACATCCTGACATGTTTCAACAAGCTCATCTAAATAACCACCATCATCTTGATCATCACGATAACGATAATAGTTACCGCCCCCTTCAACTTCAGGGCTTAACGCCATTACCATCGACTCATGAAGAGCCGCAAAGTCTTTCGGGTCAAGTGATGTACTACGATCACATAAATTATCTAAATAGTCGCTAATCGTTTGATAAGCTACGATAAAACGAATACATTCCTCACGATGTTCATTTGCTAGTAGCGCTAAAATGCCACCGCCCTCGCAATGAAACGTTTTATTCTCAATACTTGCGATTGCCTGACTATGAAGCTCGTCATTCGGAATATGGTAGGCACGCTCTTTCCACATCGCTAGCTCATGGTGTACTACCGGAAACACATCACGGTATACTTTCGCCATGAGCGTTATGGGATTACTCGGTACGTTCACTTCTTCCTTCATCTCCTCTATTCAATGTACAAATAATTTACTTATTTGTTTCTATTATGTTATTGATGCGTATTTCAGTAAATGACTGAATATAATTCAAAATTTCATCACGCTCATACTCATTTAATAACTCATGATAACAATTCGGCCATTCTTTAAAAGCCTTATCACTTATTTTAACATTATCAAACCAAGTACGGACACGTGTTTTATCTACAAGTTTATCCTCACAAGCCTGCATTAGCAAGAGTGGAACGTCTGGAAAATCGCCTATTTTTTTATGCGCAATTTCGATAGACTTAATCAATTCACTATACCAACGTACTGATACTTTGCGCAAGAACAATGAATCATTCTCCATCGCATCTCTCACTTCATGATTACGAGTTGACATTTCCACTGTAAGATTCGTTGCAAATTGCAATTTTGGAGCAACAACATTTAATATTTTTGAGGCAGCTCGAAGCGGAGCAGAAGGTCCAGTTAATACACCTAAACATGGTGAACTTAAAATAATACCATCTACATCTTCTCTCTTCGTTTCTTGCATCATACGAATGACAATAAGACCACCCATACTATGACCAAATATAAAAATAGGTAATCGATACTTCCTTGCCTCTTTCACCCATAATTTAACTTCCTCTATGTATTCATCAAATGAATCAATATGTCCTCTATTTCTCGAAGTCGTTCCATGTGATGGAAGGTCTCCCATCACAACGTGGTAGCCGATATGATTCCACATTTCTGCTATAGCTTCGTAACGTCCGTGATATTCCATTGCGCCGTGCACGATAACGACTACAGCTTTCGCTTCCTCTGCTTCATAATTCCACATACGGACCTCCTCCATTTCACTCTTTCTCATAATTTGATACACTAAAACTAGTCTCTAGGAAAGGAAGGCTTTACATGATATATCCTTACAAAGAAAAAAATCCGAAAATTGCGAGTAGTGCTTTTATCGCTGACTATGTTACCATTACAGGCGATGTGACAATTGGCGAAGAATCTAGCATTTGGTTTAATACAGTCATCCGCGGTGATGTATCACCAACGATAATTGGAAATAGAGTAAATGTACAAGATCAATGTACACTTCACCAAAGCCCCCAGTATCCTCTTATTTTAGAAGATGACGTTACCGTTGGGCATCAAGTTATTTTACATAGCTGCAAAATTGAAAAAGATGCTTTAATCGGAATGGGATCTATCATATTAGATGGCGCTGAAATTGGTGAAGGAGCTTTCATCGGTGCTGGTAGTCTCGTTTCACAAGGAAAGAAAATCCCTCCTAATACGTTAGCTTTCGGTCGCCCTGCGAAGGTCATTCGCGAATTAACAGAAGAAGACCGTAAAGATATGGAACGTATCCGCACACAATACGTTGAAAAAGGACAATATTATAAATCGTTACAAAAGTGATTTTATCGCTGCCATAAGACTGGCAGCTTTTTTTATGAAAAAATCTAACTTTTTCTTTACAAAACCTTATTATCCCCTCAATAAAATCTTATTAAAATAGAAGTTAATAACTCCATATATATGTAAATGAGGGAGGAAAAATCTCATGAAGGTCAGTGGACTATATAAAATAGAATGTTACATCTTCAAAGGAATTAATCGCTACTTTGATCAAAAAACATTAAACATCTTTTTTAGCAATATTACCCATATCGGTGGTGCAAGTTTTTCCATTGCACTTACCCTATTCTTTTTAATTTTCGCAACAGGGAATTTGCATCAAGCTGCAATTGCAACTGCTATTTCTTTAACAATTAGCCATATTCCTGTGCAAATATTAAAAAGATGGTATCCACGAAAACGTCCTTATTTAACAATTCAAGATGCGAAATATCCAGTACAGCCTTTAAAAGATCATTCTTTTCCATCCGGACATACAACGGCTGTTTTCTCTGTCCTCATTCCATTTATTTGCTATAATCCAAACTTGCTTGCTTTTCTATTACCGTTAGCATTATGCGTCGGTATTTCCCGTATTTATTTAGGGCTTCATTATCCGTCAGATGTATTTGTAGGCATGTGCCTTGGCACTTGCTCTGGCATCATCTCTTTTTATCAACTCATTCCACTCATGTAAAGGAGCGATATGATGAGAGTCGCCATATTTACCGATACATTTACACCACAAGTCAACGGTGTGGCGAAAACTTTGGAACGTTTAACTAAATATTTTCAAAAAGAAAATATCGCCTATTCTGTTTTCGCCCCTCAGCATACGGCAGAAGATAATTTCGTAGCGAATGTGAACAAAATGAGAAGTATCCCGTTAACAATATTATATCCAGAATGTCGCTTTGCCTTTCCTACTCCGCGCATTAAGCGGGAACTTCTTGCCTTTAAACCTGATATCATTCACATCGCTACGCCTTTCAATATGGGACTTTGTGGGTTATATTATGCCAAAAAGTTAAATATCCCAGTTGTCGGTTCTTATCATACTGATTTTGACGCCTATTTACGCTATTACAAAATCGAATTTCTCTCCAATATGCTATGGAACTATTTAAGCTGGTTTCATAGTCATATGCAAAAAAACTTTGTTCCTTCTCCTGAAACATTACATCAATTAAAGAAAAAAGGATTTCAACAGCTCTACATTTGGGGACGTGGTGTAGATTGTACTCTCTTTCATCCAACTTACAATAAAGACCTATTCCGAAAAAAATATAAAATTACAGCGAAATATATTCTTTCCTACGTCGGGCGCCTTGCTCCTGAAAAAGATATCGATACTCTTCAAACACTTATTCAAACGACAAACAAAGAACGTGACGATATTCATTGGCTCATCGCTGGAGACGGGCCTCTAGCAACAAATTTACGTGAAGCTGTTCCGAAAACAAATGTCACTTTTACTGGATATTTACAAGGTACGGATTTAGCTGGAGCATATGCTTCTTCTCATATGATGGTATTTCCATCAGCTACTGAAACGTTTGGAAATGTCGTACTTGAATCATTTGCATGCGGTACACCTGTCATTGGTGCAAATAGTGGCGGGGTTAAAAATATTATTACAGATGGAAAAACGGGAATTCTTTGTCCGCCAAAAGATACAGATTCCTTTCTATCCTCCATCCATTCTTTATTGCAAAATGAAGAGCTGCTTATGCAAATGGGCATAGCAGCTTCGTCTTATGCTAAATCAAAAAGCTGGGATGAGATCTTTCGTGGCTTACTTGACCAATATGAAGAAGTCCTTCAGCACACTGCATCAGAATTACTCGCTTAAAAAGAAATGACAAAATTTATTAATGCTTATAAAAGTGCAAGTTCTCAACTAATCAAAAAAGACTTTCCACAAGTGAAAAAAACTTTAGAAAGAAATGTTTTGGTCAAGAAGTTTTTGCTTACTAACTACTGGTAGTTCGCCAATAGACGTAGTAAAGAAATATATTGAAAATCAAGGTAAAAAGTGAGGTGAAATGATATGACAAAGCAGAATAAAGCATATAAATTCCGGTTGTATCCAACAGAAGAACAAGCAAATCTTATACGTAAAACCTTCGGTTGTGTACGTTTCGTGTACAATAGAATGTTAGCTGAGAGAAAAGAAGCGTACGAAAAATACAAAGATGATAAGGAACAACTAAAGAAACAAAAGCCTCCAACCCCTGCGAAATATAAAGCAGAATTTGAGTGGTTAAAAGAAGTTGATTCATTAGCTTTGGCAAATGCTCAACTACACTTGCAAACTGCATATAAGAATTTCTTTAGTGGTCAAAATAACTTCCCAACATTCAAAAGTAAAAAGGACAGAAAGTCTTATACAACGAATGTAGTAAACGGTAATATTCTGTTGCTTAATGGTCATATCAAATTGCCAAAACTGAAAATGGTACGTATCAAAAAACATAGAGAGATACCACAAGATTATATGATCAAGTCTTGTACGATTTCTATGACACCTACTGGTAAATACTATGTGTCAATCTTGACTGAATACGAAAAAGAGATTGTACAAAAAGAAGTAGAAACAGTTGTTGGATTAGACTTTGCAATGGATGGATTATACGTCAGTTCTGAGGATGAGAAAGCCAATTATCCTAAGTTCTATCGTAACATGTTAGACCGATTAACAAAGGCGCAACGAGTATTATCAAGACGCAATAAAGGTTCTGAACGTTGGAATAAACAACGTATTCGTGTAGCTACGTTACATGAGAAAGTAGCTAACCAACGTAAGAATTTTCTTCATCATGAGTCTAAAAAGTTAGCTGCCAATTTTGATGTTGTAGCTATTGAAGATCTAAACATGAAAGGAATATCGCAAGCACTTCATTTTGGAAAAAGTGTCGCTGATAATGGGTGGGGTATGTTCACTTCTTTCTTAACTTATAAACTAAACGAACAAGGAAAACAACTTGTGAAAATAGACAAATGGTTTCCATCAACAAAAACATGTAGTAGCTGTGGAAATGTGAAAAGTCTGACATTGTCTGAACGAATCTATTCTTGTATATGCTGTGTAAATCTCGATAGAGATTATAACTCAGCCATCAATATCAAAAATGAAGCAATACGTCTTTTAGCGTCAGCATAAATTGTAATAAAATAACCTTTGGAACAAGGGAGTTAGCTCGGCTGTCTTAGGACGAATTCGTTAGCTATCAGAAGTAATGATTAACCGAGAAGCCCTCACTTCAAACACTCCTTTAGGACGTTAAGTGGCGGGTAGTTCACGAAATCCCCTTAAAATCAACTTACTCACATACCTTTATACAGCAATTGTTCCCCAATTTCTGTATATCAAAAAACCTTTCATTCATTTGAAAGGTCTTTTTGAGCCTGCACATATTCTTCTTTCGTATTCACATTTATAAACCAATCTACATTCGCTTGTACATCTTCACCAGCAATATATTTCACATTACATTGTGATAAAAGCTGGCCCATACTTCTTTTTTCTTCTTGAAGCAAAGCATAAATCTTTTCTTTCACGCGGTTATTATACGCTGCAAGTAACGGTTGTTTTCTTCCATTAATAATAGGGACAACAGCATCATATTCATCGCTCGTTTGCTCTAATAAAATGGTAATCCATTCATTTGAAACGTTCGGTGCATCACAAGGCATAATAGCGTACCAATCTGCTTCTATATATTCCATTCCTGATACAATTCCAGCAAGCGGCCCATTTCCTTTATAGTGCGACATATCTTCTATAACTGGAACTTGTACTAATTGCTCTACTCTCTCTTTTATATCAGAATGACTAATGACTACAATTTCTTGCACAGCGCTTTCCATTACTTTCACAATATGCTCAATAAAAGTACTCTCTTTCCAGCCTACTAACGCTTTCGGCTCACCGAATCGGCTCGACATACCTCCTGCTAATACAATTCCAGCACACTTACTCATTGACGATGCAACTCAAATGTAATATGACCTAATTCCGGTAAAATTAACTTGTTCATCGCAAGACGAACCGCTCCGCTAGACCCTGGCATCGAAAAGACAACTTTACGCCCGATTGTACCACCGATTGCTCTACTTAACATCGCACTACTTCCGATATCTTCTAAGTAACTTATCATACGGAACAACTCACCAAATCCAACAATTTCTTTATCTAATAACACTGACACTGCCTCAATCGTTACATCACGTTTCGTAATACCAGTTCCGCCATTCGTTAGCACGACATCAACATCTTCCCTATGATAACCAGCTAACACAGCCTGCTGGATACTTTCTTTATCATCTTTCACAATTTCATAAGAGGTCACTTTATGTCCTGCTTCTTTTAATAATTCATGTAATAGTTGTCCGCTCTTATCCGTCTCTTCCGTACGTGTATCGGAAATCGTCACGATTTTGCAGCGCACTTCTTTTGGAGCTTGTTTTTTATGTTCAGTTACACTCATTTTTCATCTTTCCTTTCTTAAAGACTTTTCTTCATTTTATCATACATATCTTTACACAATTATGTATGAAGCCAATGATGCACCGTGATACAATATAAGTATATACGACTACAAAAAGGAAAATATACTTTCTTATACGCCTGGACTACACACCATTAGCTACTCTTTAAATCCCCTTATATTTTCTACATAGTAGATTTCATTTTAAATTACAAAATAATTTGGAGGTTCACTCACTATGGAACTATACAAAAAATTAACAACAACATTCATCCTCTTATTTGTTGCTTCCATCACTGTCGGCTTTTCCTTAAAAGGCGCGATTCCATACGCTACATTAGTGAGTATTATATTCGCAACGCTATTTTTAATGAGCAGTGCTTTTTGCGCAGGAAAAGCGCGTCAACTGAAAGGCTGACCGTCTATGTTCCGTAAGAAACCAATCCTTTGTAAATCATGTGAAAAGGAAATACAAACGTATGAAAAAGCGTGGATTCATATGCCATTTCCGGCAAGTGGTATGACAAATATGAAGAAGTATATTGAGCTAGACGGGGAAGTTTATTGTAGTTCTTGCATTCAAGTAGTAAATAAAGTGAAACTTTAATCAGTGGGGCTTTTACGGGCAGTTAGCCTCCTACCTAACTTTTTTGCTTTACAGCCGAATTTTGAGGTGGGAGGCTTACTGTCCTTTAATGCGGGATAAAACCAAATAAAAAAAGCTTTGCGCACACAGCGCAAAGCTTTTTTTCATATATTATAGACCAGCTTGCTCTTTTAAAGTAGCTGCTTTGTCTGTACGTTCCCATGTAAGATCTACATCAGTACGTCCGAAGTGGCCGTAAGCTGCTGTTTGTTTGTAAATTGGGCGACGTAAGTCTAGCATTTTAATAATACCAGCTGGGCGAAGATCGAAGTTGTTACGAACTAGTTCTACTAATACGTCTTCAGATACTTTACCAGTGCCTAATGTATCAACTGAAATTGATACTGGTTGTGCTACGCCAATTGCGTATGCAAGTTGTACTTCTGCTTTGTCAGCAAGACCAGCTGCTACGATGTTTTTCGCAACATAACGAGCTGCATATGCTGCAGAACGGTCAACTTTCGTTGCATCTTTACCAGAGAATGCACCACCGCCATGGCGAGCGTATCCACCGTAAGTATCAACGATGATTTTACGTCCTGTTAAACCAGCATCACCTTGTGGTCCACCAATTACGAAGCGGCCAGTTGGGTTAATGAAGAATTTCGTTTCTCCATCCATTAATTCTGCTGGAACTACAGCTTTAATTACGTGCTCTTTTAAATCGCGATCGATTTCTTCCCACGTAACATCTGGATGATGTTGTGTAGAAATTACAATTGTATCCACACGTACAGGTTTACCATTTTCATCATACTCAACTGTAACTTGCGTTTTTCCATCCGGACGTAAGTATGTTAATGTGTCATCTTTACGTACTTCAGTTAAACGACGAGCTAATTTGTGAGCAAGCGAGATTGGAAGTGGCATTAATTCTTGTGTTTCATTACATGCGAAGCCAAACATTAAACCTTGGTCTCCCGCACCAATTGCCTCAATCTCAGCGTCAGTCATTTGACCTTCGCGTGCTTCTAGTGCTTGGTCAACACCCATAGCGATGTCAGCAGATTGCTCATCGATAGATGTTAAAACTGCACAAGTTTCTGCATCGAATCCGTATTTTGCGCGTGTGTAACCAATGCCTTGAATTGTTTCACGAACGATTTTTGGAATATCTACGTAAGTAGAAGTCGTAATTTCCCCCGCTACCAATACTAAACCAGTTGTTACAGTTGTTTCACAAGCTACACGTGCATTTGCGTCCTTTGCTAAGATCGCATCTAAAATTGAATCAGAAATTTGGTCACAAATTTTATCTGGATGTCCTTCAGTTACAGACTCAGATGTGAACAGATGACGTTTTTTTGTCATGTGGTAAACCTCCCTACAGTAATTGTATATATTGTACGGAACTCATCCTTAATTTGCCACAAACTGCGACATACATTTATTCTCCCACACAAGCATACAGAAAAACCTTTCCTACTTAACATAGAGGAAAGGTTTAATTTGCTACTTGCATACTGCTTTTTGCCCTTTGCTCTTATCGTTCGAGACCGTTAGCCTCGCACAGGTTTTAGCACCTATTCACCTGTATTTACCACTACAAATGAGGTTGCTGGGCTTCATCGGGCCTGTCCCTCCGCCAGCTCGGGATAAGAGAGTATCCGTCCCAACCTATACTAAAGAAATGATATTCATTTGTCAATTAATATTCACATTTTCCTGAAAGTTTTTCTCAATACCCATAGAATGAAATATTAATAGGGAAATGATACATTCACACAAACAAAAATAAATAAATAGTATACATTATTTATATAATTGTGTTATACTATTGATGGGGATTACGAGAAATATTTCATTAAATGAAAAGGATGGTATATAAATATGAGTACTGTGAATGTCCAAATTGGTTTACATGAATTATTGAACGGAAGCAATGCACAGATTCAATTAAGTGTTCCGCAATTAGTGGAAAAAGTATTAATGCGAAACGAAGGGAAATTAACTTCTACTGGTGCCGTTTCTGCTTCAACAGGAAAATACACAGGACGTTCTCCTAAGGATAAATTTATTGTGAAGGAAGCATCGGTTGCTGACAAAATTGCTTGGGGAGCCGTGAACCAACCGATCTCTGAAGAACATTTTAATAAATTATATATAAAAGTTTTAGAATACTTAAAAGAAAAAGAAGAGTTATTCATCTTCAAAGGATTTGCTGGCGCTGATCGCAACTATCGCCTACCAATTCAAGTTGTTAACGAATATGCATGGCATAATTTGTTCGTACATCAATTATTTATTCGTCCAAATGAAGAAGAATTAGCAACTCACGAATCAGAGTTCACAATTGTTTCTGCACCAAACTTCAAAGCAGATCCAGCAATTGACGGTACAAATTCTGAAGCATTCATTATGGTTTCATTCGAAAAACGTATCGTACTAATCGGTGGTACAGAATATGCTGGAGAAATGAAAAAATCAATCTTCTCTATTATGAACTTCTTACTACCTGAACAAGACATTCTTTCTATGCACTGCTCTTCAAACGTAGGCGAAGAAGGCGACGTAGCACTATTCTTCGGTTTATCTGGAACAGGCAAAACAACATTATCTGCTGATCCAAACCGTAAATTAATCGGTGACGATGAGCACGGTTGGTCTGATAACGGTGTATTCAATATTGAAGGCGGTTGCTATGCAAAATGTGTAAACCTTTCTCATGAGAAAGAACCACAAATCTTCGATGCAATCAAATTTGGTTCAGTTTTAGAAAACGTTGTCATTGATGGTCAAACACGCATCGCTGACTATAACGATACTACTTTAACAGAAAATACACGTGCTGCATACCCTATGCATGCGATTGACAATATCGTACTGCCAAGTGTTGCAGGACATCCAAATACAATTATTTTCTTAACTGCTGATGCATCTGGCGTATTGCCTCCAATCAGTAAGTTATCAAAAGAGCAAGCTATGTACCATTTCTTAAGCGGTTACACTAGTAAGCTAGCAGGAACAGAGCGCGGTGTTACATCTCCGCAAGCTACATTCTCTACTTGCTTCGGTTCACCGTTCTTACCGCTTGATGCATCTCGTTATGCTGAAATGCTTGGTGAAAAAATCGAGAAACATGATGCGAAAGTATTCTTAGTAAACACTGGCTGGACTGGTGGCGAATACGGCGTTGGTAAACGTATGAACTTAGGTTACACTCGTGCAATGATTCAAGCAGCACTAAGCGGTGAACTTGCTAAAGCTGAAACTGCAAAACACGACATCTTTGGCCTTGAAGTACCTCGTCATGTTCCAG
The DNA here is from genome assembly GCF_038003645.1 of Bacillus sp. FSL E2-0195. Classification (NCBI taxonomy): domain Bacteria; kingdom Bacillati; phylum Bacillota; class Bacilli; order Caryophanales; family Bacillaceae; genus Bacillus; species Bacillus sp. FSL E2-0195. The sequence goes on from NZ_JBBOPN010000001.1 coordinate 4,603,057, forward strand.
GTGTACCTGATGAAGTATTAATGCCTGAACAAACTTGGGCTGATAAAGATGCTTACAAGGCGAAAGCAATTGAGCTTGCAAACGAATTTAAAGAAAACTTCAAAAAATTCGACAGCGTTTCTGAAGCTATTATTAACTTAGGCGGTCCAATCGCTTAATTACAAATTTTCTGTTGGAATAACCCTTTTACTCATATGAATAAGTGTCGTGTAACCGTAAAGTTCCGCGTACTCACCGACAAAACCCAATGCGGCTTAACGGTTACACACACTTACATAAAAAAGAAGCTTACGTTAAAAACGTAAGCTTCTTTCTATATCTTATATAAAGTGAAACTTTAATCTCTTCATCTATTGCATACCAATACCCATAAACTTACAGAAAATTCATTTTATAATCATTCGTTTGTAGTTTCCTATGATATATTTTACATATAAAGGAAAGGGTGAGACCCATGAAAAATTTTATTCAGTTATGGAGCGATTCAAATGTTTTGGGGACTTGTAATGCTTAACGTTAATTTATTTGAGCATACAAGTGAAACGATAAAATACATTATTCTAATTACCGGAATAGTTTGTTGTATTGTATCCAACTTTTTTAAAGAACCTAAGAGTCATACTACTAAGTGATTTCATATTAACTTATTGGAAGCGGAAACCTATATTTTATACAAAGTTACGCTTCCTGTTGTACTATCCATCGCCGGATCCCTTATTCCAGAGTAAGCCAATTTTCAATTTAAATAACCAGATTTTCATATATATAAATCCCGGCTTCGAACATATAAACTATTTTCCCACTCACTACATCCTTCTGGTTTCACACCGCATGGGGCTAAAAAAGGCTCTGACCGCTTCTATCCCCCGCCGAATCCTCTATTCCATCTAAAAAAGTTCCAAACCTAATTTTCAATTGATTTACTCGGATTTTCACACATACAAATCAAGGCTTTGAAAATATAAAGAGATCTCTCGCTCACTTGCTCACTTGCTCCTTCTGGTTTCACACCGCATGGGGCTAAAAAAGGCTCTGACCGCTTCTATCCACCGCTGGATCCTCTATTCCATCTAAAAAGAGGCTTTTCATCTTTTTATCTTTTTCAGCCCTTCGTTAATTCTTCCTCATCCTTCATACTATAATACCCTAAATTAATAACGATTAAGAAATAACCACCCAGAATACCTACTGCAAATGCCCACATTACCATATGATGCTCAATTTCGTACATGATAATAGCACCCAAAATTGCAGCTGCAAAGCGATTAAACATACCAAGCGTCGGCGCTTTCGTCTTCTTTACTATACTATCTCCAAGCTTTTCGATACGCCTTCCTAAAATCCAAACACAATACATGCTTACAATAAGTCCAATTCCTGCACCTAGAAAATGTGCTGAAAACGGTGTTAACATCCAGCCTAATAACAGAATACCTAGTAGATAATACGATTGAATTTTAAACGACCTTAATGACATACTAATCATGTTGTACTCCCCTTCAATAGTTTTTATCTATCCAACCAAAGCTATATAACTCATTTCTTTCGAGTCCATACTACTAAAAATTCATTTCACTTAAATTTAAAAAACATAAACAGTATGTTTATGTTTTTTAAATGCTTTTAGGAAATAATATTATACAAGATTTCTAATATAGAATCCCTCGTAAATGTGACGTTTTTCAAAACATTTTCGTCCAATTATGAAAAAATTGATATCAATCTATGAACATACGGATATGATGTAATAAGCACATAAATAAAGGGGGCGTCTAATGATTTATTTTTTAATGGCTCTCATTCATCTCATTGTTCCTGCACTTATTGGACTTTCATTATATTGGTACATGAAAAAACATAGTATTTTCTATGCTGTCCTCGGTGTTCTTCTTCCAGGAATTATTCTAATTACACTCTTCCGCATTCCTTTTCTTAATTTAATCCCACTTATTACTGCCATTTTATTCCTCGTATTTTTACCAAAAATAAAAAAATAGGAAAGCAGATCATAGGTGATCTGTTTTCCTATTTTGATATAGGTTCTTGCACGATAGAATTAGCTTCTACTTTCTCTGATTTCACAAACCATAGACCGAAGAAAATGATGATTCCACCAATTATTTGTTGAAACGATACATATTCATTTGCCCATACAGCTGCAAATAAAACAGCTACAAGCGGCGTAATATACATATATACCATCGTATGTGACGCACCAATTTTTTGAACACCTACATACCACATGACTAAACCGAATACTGTTACAAAGAAAATAGAATATAGTAAAGCAAACAATGTCATTCCGTGTGTAATGTGAAATGGCATGACAAATACATGTGGACCACTTAACAATAAGAGCGGAATCGCTCCAACTAATGTCGACCATGCAGTAACACGTAATGCTGAGTATTTTTTAATAAGCGGCCCTGCTAAAACGGGATAAAGTCCCCAACATATTGATGTAATAAGTCCAATCCCATTTCCGTAGAAAGAACTAGCGAGTGAATGCCCCGCTACTAAAACTAATGTAGCACCAATAAAGGCAATCATGGAACCAACTAACTTTCGAGAAGAAAATTTTTCTTGTTTCAAGAAAATCGCAAATAAAGTTGTAAAAATAGGTGAAATAGATATGAGTAAAGAAGCATTTGTAGCGGATGTGTATTTTACAGTTTCCATAAATAACGTTTGATACAGTACAATACCTACAACGCTAACGATGATTAATCTTGGTATATCTTTTCGCTCCATATAAAGTGACTTTTCGATAAAGAACGTAAGTAATAACAGTAGTGGTGCTGCTGTCATCATTCGAACTGCAGTAAACTCAATTGCTGTAAATTCTAAAAGTCCATATTTCGCAATCGTATAGTTAATCCCCCAAATAATAACGACACTTAAAATTGATAACTCAATTCCCCATCTTTTCATGCGCAACCCCCTCCGCAAAGAGAATTATACAGAAAATTCAACTATATGTACATTTCATTATGTGAAAAAATCCATAAGAAAAAGGAGCATATTATATACTCCTTCTCTCTTCATTATACTCGAACATGTAACTTCATATTCGGATTATAAAACTGGCTTGGGCTCTTCAGCTGGAAATTTCCTCCAACTTCATGCCAATCAACTGTTAATTTATCATCCATAAATACAAGCTTTGTGCGATCTGCAATAAAGTTTAGTACGCTTGATTCGATATCTACATCGCGCTCATCTTTCTCTGAAACGGCTACTAAATCAATAATCCCGCTCATAACACAACCGCAACCTTCATTATCATAAAATAACTTTATATATTTCGTTTCACTTGGAATCGTATCCATAATCTTTTTATATGCTGCCTCTGTTACAGTAACGTACATGTGTTAACCTACATCCTCTCTTCTCGTATCATTTATATATTGTACCACCATTTTTCTTGAATTTTATATGCGGAAAATTAAGACTACTATAAAATATATGTGATAAAGTGAAACTTTAATCAGGGAGGTATCCATCCCCTTCTGATTATTAGCCCTCGCCAATCAGGCTTTTACGGGTAGTTAATGCGTGATAAAGGAGGTTGTATCACTGATGTTCAAACTACAACGATATCTCATTTTCTTAGGTCTATTAGGTAGCTTTTTTATTTCTAGCGGAATGGTATTACAACATATACTTCCCTATTCTCCTTCTATTGGCTGGATTCTAGGTTTTATTTGTTTCCTATCCGCTTCTTATTTTTCCATAAAAAACAAAAACAACTAACAAAGTAAGAACTATCTTAAGGAGGATTATCAAATATGCCAGCCTTAAAAGAAATAGAACAATAACTTAATCATTTATTACAGGAGAAATCCATTGCCATATCGACAATGATTATGGTAGGCATAAATACTCACTCATTATGGATTATGCGAAGAAACAAATATGTCACTCATCGGTTTGTCACACTCTGCCTCTGAATATTTAGTGAAAGAGACATTGATGTATGATTGGTTTAAAGAGAATTTTGATGTAGTTGATTCCGCAGGAGACCTGGTGGTTATAAAACTAATAACACCTCCCCTATTTTTAAAATCTATATACACAATACGATCCACCACACAAAATATAGAATCTACAATATATATATAGTAGTTCTACTTTTAAAACTAGATTTTCAAAAATATAGAAAGGAGATAATATATGTACCAACGCAATTGCTTTAGTTGTGACGGTAGACGCAACAGCGGTTCTATCGGCAGTACTGGACCCACTGGTGCTACTGGACCCACTGGTGCTACTGGACCTACTGGCAATGCCGGGCCTACCGGGGCCGGTTTGCAAAGTACTACCGCTTTTAGTCTAGCAGCCGCTCCTAACTATAAAAAGGGACAAGTTGTCACTTACACGAGTAGCGGCTATGTTGTAAAAAAAGATGCACCTCAAGGATTTCCGAATGTGTCTCAAGATTATATCGTATTGGTAGAAGGTGGTCCTACCGGATCTACTGGTTCTACTGGTTCTACCGGTTCTACCGGAACTACTGGTTCTACCGGTTCTACCGGAGCTACCGGAACTACTGGTTCTACCGGAACTACTGGAGTCACTGGTTCTACCGGAGTCACTGGTTCTACTGGAGTCACTGGTTCTACCGGAGCTACCGGAACTATTGGTGCCACTGGTTCTACCGGGACTACTGGACCTGCTGGTAGTTCAACAGCGAAAAGTATTGTTTTTCAAGGGACGAATGCTGGGTTTCAACGTATAGCAGGTTCTCCAGGAATTGATTCTAACGTTATTCCATATGTAACTGCTGGAGCTGGAAATATAGTTGGTTTTGCTACATCTATAAATATTAATAACTTACCCGCTGCTGTTTATACGATTGATATTTGCAGGAATGTCCCAACAAACCTCTCTGCCCCGACCTCTAGTTACATCCTATCTACTATTACTTTAACTACTACAGATAAAATTACGGGAACTATGACATTTTCAATTAAACCTACGGATATTGGCTCTAGACAACCTCAAGTGTATAACCCTACTCCAGCACCTGGACCTGCCACTGTAACTTGGACTAGTATTACAACCGGAAACCTGTTTTCGAGGGGGGATGCGATATCTCTTTATATTACCCCCGGGATTACGGCAAGTTCTGTATATTCTATTTTTCTAATCACTGATATATAATCCACACTTACAAATCATTCATTTACAAAAAGGACCTCGATGCCGAGGCCAAAAAAATTGCAAATAAATTAAAACAAATAACAGACAAATTTATTATATACTCTCGCTTTAAAACACCCATATTTTGGATTGTGAATTTGTACAGTTTGTCAATGTTGTAAACATCCCGTTTATTAAAATTCCGTACTTCCTTCCACACTGAAAAGGGAAATCACTCTAAAGAAAGTGATTTCCCCTTTTTAAAATATCCCACTATAATTAAATCGGCAACATAATCTCAACAGTCGTTCCAACTCCAACTTCACTTTCAAAGTTCAATTTACCGTGGTGATCTTTAATAATTTTTTCCGTAACTACTAATCCTAAGCCTGTTCCAGTTTCTTTCGTTGTGTAAAAAGCTTCATTTAGCTTCGGAATTTTATCTTTCGGAATGCCGCATCCCTCATCTATAATTTGAACAATGATCACATCTTCCACTATAACTTTTACAGTAATAGTTCCGCCAACTGACATTGCTTCAATCGCATTTTTTATTAAATTAAAAAATACTTGTTTCAATCGTTTTTCCTCACATGTAATTGATGGTATATCTTTACTATAAATAGCATGCATTTTTATTCCTTGTTCTAAAGCTGGCTTTTCCATAACCCTGATAACATAAGAGATGATTTCTTTAATATTATACGTTTCGGATTCTACCGATTTAGATTTCTCAAACCCATTTAGTTCTGTAGCAATTGTATGAATTCGCTCTACTTCCTGTCTCATAATTTCACTATAAATTTTATCTTCTGGATATTTTTTCGCTTGCTTATTCACAAGTTTTTTCAATTTTTCTAACGGTCTTCTAATCTTATCGCCAATTACTGTCGCCATTTTTCCAACCATTGCTAATTTCTCTACATTTCGTATTTCTTTATCCATCATTTCAAGTGTACGAACGTAAGATTGGAATCTTAAAAATATAATCCAACATATAATAACAAACACGCTATATAATGCTATTGGGATAAGAACAATAAAGGATTGAACAACGAATCCCATAAGTGCATATTTTCCAACAATAGTTCCCGCAACTAACCAAAAGTACCTCTTATTCACAAATATTGGTGCAAATAAAATAAAGAATCCTTCTACTATATTCCCGCCATCAAATTCCGCATCACTTCCGTAATAAATAATGAAGTTATTAATAAAATCCAATATATTATAGCCAATTAAAATAATATACTTCACAATATACGGCTTTTTCCATTTCATAAAATAAAGTCCTATAAAGAATAATCCAACCATAAAACTATATAGCCATAAACCTAATCCTTCTCCAAAAGCATCTGCTAGTTTTTGATTTTTATCTGATAAAAGGACAATAGCTTTTTCAGCAAAATCATACGCAAAAAATATAACGAAGAATAAGCTTAAAAATATTATTAATGCCTTTATCTCTTCTTTTTCAAATATATTTCCTTTTTCCATATGATAACTCCTTTAACAACACCTCTTAATCTTGTGTCACATTGCGCTCACATTTTTTCGGGAGCAGTATTTCTACTCTCGTTCCTTTCTTTACTTCACTAGAAATGTGTAATTCTCCAAGATGATCTGTCACAATTCGCTCTGCTACCGTAAGACCTAATCCAATTCTATCTTGCTTCGTTGTATAAAAAGCATCCTTAACTCGTCCTAAATTATCCTTTTTTATCCCAAAACCACTATCTACTATACTTACTATTACATAATCTCTTTTTTTATTTTCAACTTGTATTTTTAATGTTCCGCCATGTTCCATTGCCTCTAAAGCATTTTTAATAACATACAAAAATACTCCTTTTAATTTGCGTTTATCACATTCAATTTCGCTTCTATTTTTCTCTTCATTAAAGGTACAATTTATATTTAACTCGTTCATTTTTCCGCGCATGTTTTCTACCGCTTGTACTAAAACATCACTTACAATGTGTTTTTCATAAACAGAAGGTTTACATGCAGCAACCTCCATTAATTCACTAATCATATTATTCATATTTTCGATTTCGAGAATCATTTGTTCATATGTTGCATCTTTTTCGTGTTTCTCTTTTTGTAATTGCGTAAACCCTTTTAATGAAGCAAGTGGGTTTTTAATTTCATGTCCGACTGTCGCTGCCATTTTTCCGATAACCGCCAATTTTTGTGACTGACTTGCCTCTGCAATACGTCCCTTTACTGCTGAAAGATATTGTAAAAATCGATTTAAAATAATAAATGACACGAAAAGTAACACCATATTTATAACAAGAGACATAAACAGGTTAAGTTCTCCAAATACAAATAGGTATATCATATATTTCCCTATAAGGAATGGCGCTAAGACAAATAAATATCTTTTACTCAAAAAGATCGGTACGAAGAAAATGAAAATATATTCAATTACATTCCCTTCATCAAATGCTATTGTATTATGAAAAGCATACCATCCAATATTAAAAGTCTCTGCGATCATGTATGCAAATAAATATGTATATTTAACTAAATATGCTTTTTCTCTCTCAAATAAGTAAACACTAATACCTAATATAGCCATAATATATGCAAGCTTCCATATCCCTTTATGCCAATTTGCTAAAGGCATTGTATCTTCTAATATAATCGCGTATGCAACCTCGTATACAATTAAAATAACATGTATTACCCATAAGAAAATCTTAGCGTTTTTCTTTTCTTCTTTAGCTGATAGAAAACTCTCTTCCACTTCAACACCCCTTCAAAAGAATACCATTTATTATAATAAATGATTTTCATAGACAAACAAAGATAAATTGAACAAATGAGGAAAATCAATCCATAGATAATATACTTCCCCATACCATATGTAAGCATAAAAACCATGAACAATAATACGTATAATATGGGAGGTGCTTTATATGGACGGTCGTGAAAATAAGAAGATAGAACAGTTACAATCCTTTACGAAAAACAATGAAGGAAAAGAGATGACAACGAATACGGGTGTCAAAATTTCAAATGATGAAAACTCTTTAACCGCCGGCGATCGTGGTCCTACACTTTTAGAAGATTTCCTGATGCGAGAAAAACTCGCTCATTTTGACCGTGAACGAATTCCTGAAAGAGTCGTTCATGCCCGCGGTTACGGAGCACATGGTGTTTTTGAGCTATATGATTCTTTAGAAGACTTAACAATGGCTCATTTTTTACAAGACCCATCTAAAAAGACACCTATTTTTATTCGTTTTTCTGAAGTTGCTGGATCAAAAGGTGCAAATGAAACGAACCGAGATGTACGAGGATTCGCTGTTAAGTTTTATACAGAGGAAGGAAATTTCGATTTAGTGGGTAATAACATTCCGATTTTTTTCATTCAAGATGGTATTAAATTTCCGGATCTTATTCATGCTCTTAAACCAGAGCCACATAATGAGATTCCCCAAGGACAAACAGCACACGATACTTTTTGGGACTTTATCGCCAATAATCAAGAATCAGCTGCGATGATGATGTGGATTATGTCGGATCGCACAATTCCGAGAAGTTTTCGAATGATGCAAGGGTTCGGCGTTCATACATTTCGTTTAGTTAATAAACATGGGAAGTCACGATTCGTAAAATTCCACTGGAAGCCAAAGCTTGGCGTTCACTCGTTAATTTGGGATGAAGCTCAAAAACTAGGCGGCGCTGATCCAGATTATCATCGCCGTGATTTATGGGAAAATATTAATGCCGGAAACTACCCTGAGTACGAACTTGGCGTTCAAATTTTAGAAGAAGAGAATGAATTTAAATACGATTTCGATATATTAGATGCAACAAAAATTTGGCCGGAAGAAGACTTCCCTGTTAAGATCATCGGAAAAATGACGTTAAACCGAAACGTTGATAACGTATTTGCGGAAACAGAACAAGTCGCACTGCACCCTGGAAGCATCGTCCGCGGTATCGATTTTACAAATGATCCTCTCTTACAAGGTAGACTCTTTTCTTATACAGATACACAATTAGCACGCGTCGGTACAAACTATCAAGAGTTACCGATTAATCGTCCGGTATGTCCTTTTCATAATAATCAAAGAGATGGTGCGTCTAAATATATAATTGATAAAGGAAAAGTCGCTTACCATAATAACTCTTTAGCTAATAACTCTCCCTTTACTGTACCTGGTACGAAAGGCGGTTTCGTTACATATCCTTCTACTGTTTCTGGACATAAAACAAGAGAAACAGCCGCTAGTTTTAAAGACCATTTCTCACAAGCCCGTTTATTTTGGAATAGTATGAGCCACGTCGAAAAAATCCATATTATGCAGGCCTTTTCCTTTGAATTAGGAAAAGTAAAAAGTAAATCAGTTCGCCAACAAGTCGTAGGTATGATTGGTCATATAAGTACAGAATTAGCTACTTTAGTAGCTGAAGCAGTCGGGGCAACAGTGCCAAATGTTCAAGAATCAAATGTTACAAAATCCTCACCAGCACTAAGTATGGAACATACAACATTCAGCCCAAATACATTACGAGTAGGCGTCATTGTCGCAAACGGATATGACGGTCAAAACGCACAATATATTATAAATCAATTCAAACAAGCCGGTCTTCAGCCCGTTATTATTTCCGAACGATTAGGTTTTGTGCAAGGCTCTCAAAATGGACAGTGGGAAGTGAATGATACTTTCTTAACAGGATCACCACTTCTTTATGATGGGCTACTTCTTATTGGCGGAAATATTAATGATCATTTTCTTAACAAGGCAAGTTCATTCGTCGTAGAATCGTATAATCACTTTAAGCCAATTGGCGCTTTCCAAAATGGAACTACTATTGTTCAATCTTTAAACATTGAAGGAAAACCTGGCGTTATAACAGAACAAAATCCTATCTTACTTGCGAATGAATTTATTCAGGCAATGACAAAACAGCGATTTTGGGAGAGAGCCTACTAAAATGCATGAGGAGGATACATCATGTTCGTTACAGTGGAAAAAGATGTACACATTTTTGTTGAGGATATTAACCCAGGCCCTGGAAGTAAACCTGTCTTCTTCGTTCATGGCTGGCCTTTAAATCATCAAATGTACCAATATCAATTTAATATCTTACCACAACATGGTTTCCGCTGCATCGCCATGGATATACGAGGAAACGGACAGTCTGATAAACCATGGACTGGTTACACTTATGATCGTTTAGCTAATGATATCGCAATTGTATTAGATGCACTTCAAATAGAAAATGCTACGTTAGTCGGCTTCTCAGTCGGTGGCGCTCTCTCTATTCGGTATATGTCACGATATAATGGGCGTCGTATTTCCAAACTTGCATTAGTGGATGCTGTCTCTCCTTCTTTCGTGAAAAACCAAGAATCCCCTTACGGCGTACCGAAAGAACAAGCAGATGCTCTGATTGCTCAAATGTATGTAAATTTACCTAAGTTTCTAAGTGATGTATCTTTATCATTTTTTAATAGAAACTTAGGAGCTGCCACGTTAGAATGGTTTTCTTATCTCGGTATGCAGTCCGCTTCTTATGCTCTCATCAAAATTTTGCAAGCTGCTGCAAACGAAGACGTAACGAAAGACTTAAGTAAAATTAACGTCCCAACAAAAATATTCCACGGTGTTCACGACCAACTCATCCCTTATAAAAGTGCTGAGCTAACAAAAGAGCGAATTAAAAACTCTGAACTATATCCTCTTACAAATAGTGGCCACGGCTCTCCAATCGATCAAGCGGATGAATTAAATAAGGAACTGATAAAATTTTTAAATTCATAGTTCCTTTACAGTAAAAAAAGAATTTGCCCTTACGGCAAATTCTTTTTTCTTAACTACCTTTTGCACGAGCAAATTCCACATATGACTTATTCTTCTCTTCCATTAAAAACAAAACGATAATGCGGAAAAAATGAAGAGTTGGAACAATAGTCATACAAAGAATAGATAAAAAATAAACACGCTCATCGTTAAACGCATAAATACTAACAACTCGAAATCCTGTTTGTTTATAAATCCATACAACAAATAATTGCAAACTAAAAATTAATAACAAATCTGGAACTGATTCTATTAAAATTAAACAAATTGTCCAATTATATACTAGATGAAAAATTCACATACTTCTCACAAATCAATTATTAAAACGACTCTATTTTAATTTATACTAAATGTACAAGTAATACTCCCTAAACCTAGCTTGTCTGGTTATCCCGTTAAATACTATGAAAAAAGAACTTGTATCGTATACAAGTTCTTTTTTGTCGCCTATTTAAATAATATATCCTTACTATATTGCTTTCCGATGAGTAAGTCATATTGAATAAACTCATATTGCTTTAACATTTCTTTTTGTTTTTCTGTTAAAATTTTTATTGCTTCTCCGTCTTTTCCTATCTTCAATTCATCACGAAGTACGGGAATTTCTTCATATAACTTCGATAAAAATTGATAGAACGGTACCTTATTTAATCCAGCATAATCAAAGACAAGATTTGAAAAATAGATTGGACTTACTAAACCTAAATTGTCATTTGGCATATCAAAATTTGCATACATTAATAACGGCGTTTGTGCCATCGCTAATCGTTCACTTGGCGTTTTTTCATTTGTTATATAACCAGTCTCTTTATAAAGAGATTTATTTGTTCCTAGTGATGGGAGATGGTCCCCAAAGAATACTAATAATGTAGGTCTATCTAAATTATCTAGCTCCTCTATTAAATATTGAAGAGCTTCATCTGAACGTCTTAACCCTTCTGTATAAGTCTCTAATTCAGCCTTCGACTCTTCATTTTCTAATCCACTAATCTCTATTTGATTTTCACCAAATCTTCCTTCTGTAAATGGAAAATGATTTTGCATCGTAACTGCATGAACAAACGTAGGTTTCTTTTGCTTCTCTAATTCAGCTATTATCTCTTTACTCATAGATAGATCGCTAATATAATCTCCATCAACTTCTACATTTTCCATCGTATCTTGTGCATTAAACTTATCAAATCCTAACACTTTATATACATCATCCCGTTTAAAGAATGAGCGACCGAACGAATGAATTGCACTTGTATAATACCCTTCTTTTTTCAATGCTCGAGGAATTGATGGAATTTCTTTCTTATTTGTAACGACTTGCTGATATGGTATAGAGCCTGGTTTTAACAAACTCATTGAATAACTCGTTAATGCCTCAAATTCAACGTTTGCAGTATTTCCTCCAAATGCAGGAGAAATAGTTTGTCCACCAGGAAAACTTTCTATATAATGATGCAAATTAGGTAAAGGATCTTCACTAAAGGACAGGTTCGTTAACTTCGTTGGATCCCAAAACGATTCACTCATTACAAAAATAATATTCGGTTTCTCTTTTTGCTTCTGCGCCCCTATATTGCTACTATATTGTTTCTTTATATCGTTTGCTATTTGAAGCATATTTTCTTTTGAATAATCTTTCGGCTTTTCAATGACTGTCGTATCTAAATTACTTATAAAGCCTAGCACAAAACCATTCGAAGCATAATTTTCATTTTGATTCCACAAAACGAACTCTATACCCGACTTTTGAAACCATTTATTCATAAACGTATTCGTAAAATTACCATACACATATAAAATAAAAACGGATCCTACTACTAATAAGGCTCTTACTCCTGGATGAATCTTTACACTTTGAATATATTTTCTAATATATATCCCCGCTATAATACAAGCTACAATACTTACGATAACGACAAAAATATAACTCCAACTAAAATATTCCATCACCATCGGTATAACAGATTGCATATGTCCAATCTGTGTAAAATCAGAAGGATATAGTGGGTCTCCCCTAAAAACAATTTTGAAGTGATTTACAATAGCCAAAATGATTAGCAAAATGCTTGTCAAAATAGTACTCAAAAAAACTTTTCCAAGTACGTTGTACACCAAAACATATATTGCATAAATTACAATTAAACTAAATATAAACTGTGCGTTATAATTGTAAATCCAATTCAGTGTATTTACGAGATTCATATTATTTTGCATAAAAATAAAAAGAAAAGTAACCGCATGAGCTACTAAAAACATTCTAATATAAATCCGAATAATCGGTTTAAATTTATTAACTATACCTTTATTTAAATACGCAACATATAGTAGTGCAACCCACATCAAAATTGTCATTATACTTAAAACAATTTTTTGATTTAACATATCTTTCATCGCATCTAAACTAAAATATTTTAAAATCAAGAAAAGTGTGGGTACAACATATAAGGTTACTAAACCACTTAAAACCGCTGAAATTAATATACTTCTTCTTGGCTGATGAAATGAATAATTATCCCTCAATTCACTCCCTCTTTTCTGTTTATTAATTTCACCCCGCACCGTAAAAACAGTTTCTATTAAGATAACATACTTCATGCATTTCGTCTTCACACTGGATTCTACTATAACTGTAGTTTCTTAATTCTCCCTTAATCAACAGTTAATTTTTGGAATGCCAACTATTCATTCTTAAAAAACTAAATTCCTTCATTCCACTTTATGATATAATAACTATGTTTTGGAAAACCTTAATACTAATATGGTTTTATCATGAAAATACGAAGGAAATAATAAAAAGGGAGATGCTCATTTTTGTTAAATAAGTTTAAAAATTTGCCTAAAGCGGTATATGTAATTTTGGCACTTTCTTTCCTGTTGCATGTTTTTTGTCTAGTAAAACAGCCAGGATTAAATGGAGAAGTAGTCAAAGTAACATATGGTGCATATGATGCGTTCAACTATTCGTTAACAGCTGAACAGCTATTAAAACACGGTGTCTTTGGATATGTTTATTTGGAGCCTAGTGAAGTTCCTGGAAAAAATGCATACATCACACCAGGTCAGCCACTATTATTAGCTGGCGCTATGATTATTTCTGATGTTACATCACTTCCTTACTATTACGTGGCAACCGTCATTAATATGATACTGAACCTCGGCACAGTGTTATTAGTATTCTTAATAGGAAAAGAGTTATTTGAAAAGAATATTTATGGAATTGTCGCAAGTATTTTATATGCTATTTATCCAAGTAACTATACATACTTCCGTACGTTATTAACCGAAGTTCCTTCAATATTCTTATTAACGTTAAGTGTATATGTATTTGTTCTCGCATGGAAATATAATAAAGTGAAATTCCATATATGGTTCGGAATTGTCGTTTCCATTTTACTTATGTTCCGTCCAAATCCAGCTCCAATGATGCTCATTCCTGTTCTTGTCGTCTTGTTCACATATGGATTTAAAGACTCAATTCGAATTGGATTATTATGGCTCATTGGCCCGTTCTTTATTATCGGTGCCTGGGTTGTTCGTAACTATTTAGCGTTCAATCAATTTATCTTATTCTCAACGCAAGGTGCGGACCCATTAATTGCCGGTGCGGATCCATTTAACAAAATCGGCTATGAAAATGTAGTTAACCAAATGAAGGCCCAGGGTTTAGAAGATAAAAATGCATACGCAAAAGATTTAATCAAAAATGGATTTAAAACGGACTTCACATATTGGTTCTCGTGGTTCACTGTTGGTAAAACAATTGAATTATTCAAAACAGCTCCTGCTGTAGACCAATACCATATTCATAAATTTATGCAAATGTGTCATAAAGTCTTCATCATAGGCACATTCTTGAGCAGTTTCTGCTGCATGCTAAATTCATTTAAACATAAACGCGTTATGATGCTAGTAGCAAGTTCTGTTATTTACATCATCTTCTCAAACTTATTCTTAGCGATTAATCGCTACGGATTTTTCATTAACCCTCTTATGTGCTTAATTCTTGCATACGGGTTAGTTTACGCTGTGCAGAAGCTTCCATTTTTCCGCACTAGTCAAGCATAATAAAAAAAGAGGTCGTCCAAAAATGGACGACCTCTTTTTTTATTTATCCAACACTTTGAACACGGCCAATTTGTCCATCTTGTAATCGGACTTTAATTCCGTACGTATGTGTTTCCGTGTTTGTTAAAATATCTTTCACAACACCGCTCACTGTTTTACTATAATCTTTATCTAATTGAATAACTACATGTGAACCAACCGAAATTTGTGATCTTGTCGGTTTCCCACCTCTTGCTTCTGTTGTTTTTTCTTGTTTCTGTGTTCTCTCTTGTTGTGCCGACTGCTGTTGCTGAGCCTTCTGCTCTTCTTGCTTACGTTTCTCTTCCTCTACTCTTTGCTGCTCTTCTTGCTTACGTTTTTCTTCCTCTACTCTTTGTTGCTCTTCTTGCTTACGCTTTTCTTCTTCTATTTTTTGTTGCTCTTCTTGCTTACGTTTTTCTTCCTCTACTCTTTGCTGCTCTTCCTGCTTACGTTTTTCTTCCTCTTCCTTTTGCTGCTCTTCTTGTTTGCTTTCCTCTTCTACCTTCTTATCTTCTTCAACTTTCTTCTCATCTATTTTCTGTTCTTCCGCTACCTTCAGCTTTTCCTCTTCATCTTTACAAGCTGTTAAAACAACTACACATAAGCCCGTAAGTAAAAATAATAATAATTTTTTTAACATTAAAAAATCCTCCTATATATACATTACAAATAATGACCTTTAATAGAATAACAAATATGTATGAATCCCTTTGTCGTAATTTGTCGTATATATTGGATTTTCCATGTAACACTACATGCTCCAAATAGAGAAGAACCTGTCGTGTGACAGGTTCTTCTCGTTATTTATTAGGATACGATGATTAGATTAGCATGTTTACTATACAAGAGGAAGCATCCATATTTTCCATATGATACTTACGATTACTATAAGTACAAAATCAAACAAATCTAATCTCGGACCCTTTTTCATAGTCATGTCTAGCCACATATAAATCCATTTCATTTCCTTATATTTATGAATATTTTTCTTTGCGAATCGGTAAGTAAGCACTTGCATGATGTAAATTCCAATTACGCAAATAAGCAATAAGATGAGAAATTCAAATACAAAATTCCTCCCTATTTTTGAAGCGTTCTTTCTACTATACGGTTCTTCAAAACCCATTCCTCAAACTGAGCACTTCCAAATTCCCAGCTCAAATCACGAGCATGTACAGAAAAAACGTAATAACCGGCATATTCGTCCATAAACACCCCTGCCCCTACATCATCTTTTTGAATACCGTATACTCCAAAATTAAAATACACATCCCACACGTCTTCATGCTTCCTCTTATAAGCAATCGATTCCATATCACATTCAGTTCCGAAATAATCAAGATGTAAATGTACGCTATCATCGTATTCGTAATCCATTTTATCACCCCTTATATTTGTACTTCTTTACTACCCAAAAAATTCCTGCTATATATACTCACATATGGGCACTTACCTACATATTATGCTTGTAGATTGACTTCTAGGAGGTGTCATATAGTGAAAAAATTAATAACCGTTTTTTGCATCATGTTACTAGCTGTTTTCACATTCGCTGCTTGTAGTAGTACAAAGGAAAGTACGAAAGAACAAGCTCAAAAAATTCGCGTTGGCGAAGTTACACACTCTCTTTTCTACGCACCATTATATGTTGGAATTGAAAAAGGATTTTTTAAAGATGAAGGCTTAAATATTGACTTACAAACAACAGCTGGCGGAGATAAAACGATGACCACCCTTTTATCTGGCGGAATTGATATTGCTCTCGTTGGTTCAGAAACGTCTATTTATGTTCATCAACAAGGAGCAAAAGATCCTGTCATTAATTTTGCACAGCTTACACAAACAGATGGCACATTTTTAGTTTCCCGTAAAAAATTAGACTCTTTTAATTGGAACGACGTAAAAGGCGTTACGTTTTTAGGACAGCGTAAAGGCGGCATGCCGCAAATGGTTGGTGAATACGTTTTAAAGAAAAATGGCATTGACCCTCGCAAAGATACGAACTTAATTCAAAATATCGAGTTTGCTAATATTGCAAATGCCTTTGCATCTGGTACGGGAGAATTTGTACAGCTCTTTGAACCGACTGCAAGTATACTTGAAAAAGAAGGAAAAGGTTATATCGTCGCGTCTTTCGGAGCTGAATCTGGTACTGTCCCTTATACAACGTTTATGGCAAAAGAAAGTTTCTTAAAGAAAGATAAAGCTGCTGCTGAAAAATTCACGCGCGCACTATATAAAGCGCAGCAATGGGTTGATACACATAGTCCAGAAGAGATTGCCGATGCCGTTTCACCACTATTTAAAGACACTTCAAAAGACATTTCAGTAAAAGTAATTGAGCGCTACAAAAAACAACATTCTTATGCGACAAATCCATTATTAGATGATGCAGAATGGAAACAACTCCAAACGATTATGAAAGAATCTGGTGAATTACAAAAAGAAGTTCCACATGAAGCGCTCGTCAATACAAAAATTGCCGAAAGCGTTATTAAGAAATAGAGGCGAAGTGTATGAGCTTTTTACAAATACGTAACGTTTCTCACTGCTTTTTTGCAAAAGAAAATGCCAAACTTATTCTTGAAGATATGAGTTTGCAAGTAGACGAAGGCGAATTTATTTCAATCCTTGGTCCAAGTGGTTGCGGAAAAACAACGCTCCTCT
Source organism: Bacillus sp. FSL E2-0195 (assembly GCF_038003645.1). Lineage (NCBI taxonomy): Bacteria > Bacillati > Bacillota > Bacilli > Caryophanales > Bacillaceae > Bacillus > Bacillus sp. FSL E2-0195. The sequence goes on from NZ_JBBOPN010000001.1 coordinate 4,620,768, forward strand.
CCATCATCGCAGGTCTACTCGATCCAATTGAAGGTATCGTATTTTTAGATGGTGAACCGATTACAAGTAAGACCCCCTCTATGGGCTATATGCTCCAGCAAGATTACTTGTTTCCGTGGAAAACAATTGAAGAAAATATTATGCTCGGACTTCATATTCGGAAGGTTTATGATGAAAATACGAAAGAACATACATTAAAGCTTTTAAAACAAGTCGGCCTATATGATATAGAACAGCAATACCCTCGTGAACTATCCGGTGGTATGCGCCAACGTGCTGCACTCGTTCGAACATTAGCGACCGACCCAAAAATTTTATTGTTAGATGAACCATTTTCCGCTCTTGATTATCAAACAAAATTAAAACTAGAAGATCTCGTCTTCACATTACTACGTAACTATAAGAAAACATCCCTACTTGTGACACATGATATTGAAGAAGCAATTGCGATGAGTGATCGTATTTATTTACTGCAGGCGAACCCTGGAAAAATCGCAAAAACATTCATCGTCCCAGAAAGTATCCGTTCCTTATCGCCGTTAGAAGCACGCCACCATCATGACTTCCCATCCCTCTTCCAAGAAATATGGAAGGAGCTGGAACGACTTGGATAATATAAAACAACTACATGAACAGTTTCGAAAAAAAGAAAGACAACATGCATGGTTAGCTCGCTCTTTACAACTTGTACTTCTTGTTCTTTTCTTTGCACTATGGGAAATAGCTAGTAAAAAAGAATGGATTGATCCTTTACTCTTTAGTTCTCCTTCAAGTATTTGGGATCTCTTTTTAACGAAATGGATTGACGGTTCACTTTGGGTCCACATATGGACGACATTACTTGAAACAGGAGTAGGTTTTATTCTCGGAACTGTACTTGGAGCTATTATTGCTACTCTCCTTTGGTGGATGCCACTTTTAGCCCGCGTACTTGATCCTTATCTCGTCGTCCTAAATGCAATGCCAAAAGTTGCACTCGGTCCAATCATCATTGTTATTTTCGGTCCAAATATTTCATCCTCTATCGCAATGGGGGTAATCATCTCTATCATCATTACCATTCTCGTTATTTACAGCGCATTTCAAGAAGTCGATTCCAACTATATTAAGGTCATGGACACATTCGGCGCAAATAAATGGCAATGCTATAAGCACGTTATTCTCCCTTCATCTTTCCCTGCAATTATTTCAACGTTAAAAGTGAATGTTGGCTTATCATGGGTCGGTGTTATTTTCGGGGAACTCCTCGTTTCTAAACAAGGACTTGGCTATTTAATTAGCTACGGATTCCAAGTCTTTAACTTCACACTCGTCTTGCTCAGTGTATTGCTCACTTGCGTCCTCGCAACTCTTATGTATGTATTTGTCGAGGCATTTGAAAAACTCCTTATTGGAAAACGAAAAAAAAGCTGACTTAGAGCGATATGCTAGAGTCAGCTTCTTTCTCTTACCTTTTATCACACATTTTCGAATCGTCTGCAATATTCCCATTAGCAACCGTAACTGTATGGAAACAATCTTTCACACGCACCGTAACGACATTATCTTTTCGATCAATAATATGATAATCATTAAACTCTTTATTTAATGCACTACGAATTTGCTCCCCTTCAAAAATCGGAAAACCGTGAGACATTACCCAAATGAGACCAGCAACAGCAAGAATCGTTTTCATACGTTTCATTACCTCCTCGAGAGTAAACTTATAGCCCCTATACTATGCGCATTATAATTGTGTCTAATTTGTGACGTTTTTATACTAATTCTATTTTAATGATTCAGTTCCTTCTTCTTTTTTAAAAAAGACAGAATTTTCAATTTTATCAACATGAAGAAACGCAAAGAACTACAATTCTTCACGTTTTCCCTTGGCTAAAATATATCGAACACATAATTCGCATTAGTGTCCACTTGGTTGTTCCATCGTTTTCGACACATTATATAACCCAGCTAACACTTCCACTCTCATTTTTACAAGCTCGGAGAATTGATAGAAGAAGGCAATTTTTTTATATTTTAATTCTGTTCCTTCTTTCACCTTTTTTGAATCTTGTAAAATAAACGCTGTAAATGTATCCGCAATATCCTCTGCTACATTTGTCGTCCCATACAGTGAAACAAACTCACCATGCTTTTCCTTAAAAAATTCAATTTGAGCTTCTTCGCTTTCTTCCACTTTCTTTTCTGTCCACTCCTGGTCAATTGGTTTCCAGAAAGAATTATAAAATTGATTTATATAAGAGCTCTCCTTCGCACATCCTTCTTGTAAGAAAAGAGATTTACATTTATTTTGGTATGATGAAATATCTTTATCTTCTTCAAAAGCCTTTAAGTACTTTTCATTTACTGGTATTTGTTTATGTCCCAGTGTCAATACGTGAGCCGTCTCATGTATTAATGTTTTCATCACTTGATCGATATTTACTGCAGAATCAAGCGTATCTAAGCTAATGGTCCACTCTTTCGGATACTCCATACTCGGCATAACATGAGCGACAATTCCATCGTATCCATCTGTTACCATATCAAACTCTTTTATGTCAGTGCGATACTTAGCAGGAATAAGCGTGCTATACATCTCCCATAACGATTCATGATAATCCCTATCTTGACGTTGCTTTAATACTTCTTCTTTCGCGTCCTTATCCTCCGCAAAAGCCTTATTCAATCGTTTGCGATCTAGTTTATCGAAATAAGGATCTACAATTTCATCACCATCAATATAATAAGAAGCTAAAAAGAAATAATTTTCATCATCCTTTTTTTTCATTTCTGCTTCTTTCATATCGTTACTTGAATGTCCTTCTAAATCATAATCCTCTAGTACTTCAAGTTCTGAAAGTCCATCTATCTTTTTATATACTTTTTGAAGTGTTTTATCACCTATTTGTGTGCATTCTTCTGTCGTTTCGCACACATCTTTTTTCTCTCTTTTCGAAGTTTGCTCCGACATATCACATCCAGCTACTAAGCCCATTGAAATCATAAAACACATTAACTTGCCATACAGTTTCTTCATACGCCCCTCCATTATTCCATTCTACAAAAATATCATAATCATTTTTTAACGAATATGCGATAATTAATTATAAAAACTGTATGGAGGTTTCCCATGATTCGAGCAGTCTTATTTGACTTAGATGGAACACTATTAGATCGTCGTCAATCTTTAGAGCAATTTATTCGTGATCAATATAATCGCTTCGCCTTTCATTTGATAAACATAGAAAAATTCGAGTATTGCTCTCGTTTTCTCGAACTCGACAATAATGGTTACATGTGGAAAGATAAGGTATATTCCACTCTCCTTTGCGAATACAACATTACCACTTTAACGCAAGAGCAACTGCTGCACGACTACATTACAAACTTCCAACATCATTGTATTCCTTTCCAAAACATGCATGAACTACTTCAACAATTAAAACAGCGAAACATTAAAATTGGTATTATTACAAACGGCTTTACTAAATTTCAGATGAGCAACCTTCGAGCACTAAACATACATACGTATACAAGCACGATTCTTGTTTCAGAAGCAGAAGGAATTAAAAAGCCTCACCCTGAGATTTTCGAACGGGCTTTACAAAAGCTAAACGTAAAAGCAGAAGAATGCCTTTACGTTGGGGACCATCCAGAAAATGATGTGCTTGGTTCTGAACAAGTAGGGATTCTTGGCGTTTGGAAGAGAGATTCATTTTGGGGTGACTTTGAACATTCACGTGTGGTGGATGATTTATTAGAGGTGCTTTCGTTTTTAGAGGTGGAGAGAAAAACAAGACGATAGTAAATGAAATTTCACTTTATCAGCGATTCAACAAGAAACATCGGCTTACCGACAAAAGCTGACAAACAAAAAAGAGGCCATTTTTCAAAAATGCCTCCTCTTCCTTTATTATTCATATACTGTAAACTGCGGTTTGCTCGGATGATCTTTAACTAGCGCATCATCTGGAAACTTTGAAACTTTTTTATATAAAGCAATGTCACCGATACAACCTGCTGTTAGTAGAATCCCTAAAAATGAGAGTGGCTCCAGATTCATAGCTAATCCCAATACAATTGGTAAAATTCCAGTTGGTAAAAACGGAAGCATTAACACTGTCTTCATTTGCTTTACTGTAATCACCTGTTTAGAATGAGCATATGCAGCACCTAATTTCCAATTGACGCCCCATTTTAGTTCACTCCACGGAACACCTCCGATATAACGAAATCCAATTAAATGTATTGCCTCATGAATACAAACGAGAATAATCATTCCAATAATCAAAAGAAACATAATCGGCAATGTAATTTCAATTTGAAACTCGCCTGAAAAAAGCGCATGTAAATAACCAATTCCAATCGCCAGAGCAAATATTATAAAAAATGAATAAATATTTAATTTAACCATTGAAACAGAGACGGTTGTTTCTTTTCTGTTATCCACCTTTTCACCTCCTAAAATGTAAATATATCTTTACAAAATTGTATAATATACCCAAAATAATATAAAGATATATTTACATTTTGAACATAAAAAAAGAAACCGGCCATTTTACTTCGTAAAACAGCCGATTTCTTCTATATGTTTCATCGTACGCGCTAATACATCATCGCGCATAATAAAGCTAAATTTTCTATCAGTTTTAATATTATCAGGAATGTCTTTTAATAACACAGACCCTTTCGTTTCTTCGTAATGCGTATGTTGCTCTACCGCACTAATTGTTGCAAAATAAATGTTTTTAATGATTATTTTGTCTTTTCCGGATACTTTGTATTGCCCTAAGTAAGTTAAATCAGAAACTATGCCGCCGGTTTCCTCATGAACTTCTCGAACTGCCGCTTCTTCCGGTGTTTCCCCGAGTTCTACTTTACCACCTGGAAATTCAAGACCACGGCGTAAATGATGCGTTAATAACCATTGATCCCCGTACCGGCATACAACCCAAACATGCTTTGGCTCAGGAGAAAATGGGTAACGTTCAAACGATAATTGTACAGTGTTGTGGTAATAATCTTTAAATTTGTACATGCCATTACTCCCCTATTGATGATTACAAGTTTTTCCTACCACAAATTGTAGCATATTCTCGCTTTTCTGCATAATATTATCCAATTACAATCCATTGATTATTCCCATTTGTGCGACTAATTCTTTCGTTTCATGATTCCCTAGATCATAAATCATTTTATATGCTTTTTGTAGTTGTTCATCATATCGATCATTATTCGAATCGTGATGATACTCAACGAATGGAACGTGAGAGCGTACATACGAACCTAAGTCCTCTTCATACGCTTGATCAAAATACTCTCTTAACTCCGTAATCTCTTCGTCATTTGCATAAATTTCAAAATTATACGTATCCGCCGTCTTCACTTGCGAAATTTGACCATTTCCAACTGATATATAATATGTTTTTTTATTCTCCATGTAACACCCTTCTTTCATCCTTTTAATTTCTATTGTTTTCATCAATTACAAAATTATGTAAAATAAAGAAAAGGAGGGATTTCATGCTCAAAATATTAATTATCGGCATTATAATCGTACTGATCGTATTAGTACTCTCCGTTATGACGATTAATAAAGGCTATTCTTACAAACATTCGATTGATAAACCAGAAGATAACCCTTATACAAAAAACAGTAAAGAGCATTCATAATATACTACGCATTTTAATCGCACTCAGTGTCATCATCATATCCGCTATTAGTTTACTGACAGGTCAAAATAACTTTCTACCACTTTCACAATTTCTATTAGGAGCTTTAATGTTTCTCATCGCAATTGAGCAAATAAAAAAGAAGGATTCAGGAACCGGATTTATTTGCATTGTTGCTGGTGCTTTCATTTGGCTTGTTTTTATCATTACCTACATAAAATAGAGGAGGGTCTTTTATGCTGAAAGGATTACGGATTACTTTATCACTTATTGCTTTATCTATAGCAATCTATAGCTTTTTTACTGGTAATAGGGAAATCATGCCTTATATGTTCATCTTTTTAGGGGGGATGGCTTTCATTATTAGTATAGAGGAAATCTTAAAACAGCAAAAAAGTGGTAGCATACTTGCTCTGTTAGCAGGAGCTGTTGCTTTATTTCTTGGCTTCTCAGAAATATTTCGATAAATAGTCTCTTTAAAGGAGGAATTCGATGCTAACTGGAATACGCTATTTTTTCATGCTTCTCACAATCTCTCTTTGCACTTATTCTCTTGCTACCGATAATTTCACACTTCTCCCATACATGCAATTTGCTCTCAGTTGTTTCTTTATTCTTCTAGGAATTAATGAACTGAAATCCGGAAGAAAATCAATGGGTATCTCGCATTTTTTCGTTTCTATTCTTATGCTCTTCATTGTAATATCGAACTACCTTCGTTACATGTAGAATGAAACTTTAAATACCAACTACGAACTGTTATTACATTGAAGGCTAATTTAAAACTACAAGAAGATAGGTGGTAGTATGCTAAAAACATTTCGCATCATATCCGCTCTTATTGTCATCTCTCTCGCTCTATATGGAATATCTACAAACCCGCTTGTTACGATGCCCTATATGCTTATTGCCTTATCTATTATGACTTTCATCATGAGCGCAGAAGAAAAACAGAAAGGAAAGAAAGTACATAGTACACTCTCCTTCTTTTCTGGCGTATTTACTTTAATCGTCGCTATTATAATTATTATCTCCAGGTAACTAACTCTTTCTACTTAAAAGGGGCTAAAATGCACATAAAACAAATACAACTAATCATCGTTTTTATTACTTTGATTCTATGTTTATACAGTACATTTACAATGCCATACAAATCTTTTCACCTACCATTTGTATGGCATTTTAGTAGGAATTGAGATGATTCAAAAGCAGTAAAAGCAAATTGGAGCTATTAGCATCGGTTTAAGTATGTTTACCATTATTTTTGTCATTCCATTTATACTGTTCTTCTAAAGGAGGATTTCATGTTAAAAAACATTCGAATTATAATAGCGACTATCGCTCTTATTCTCGCCCTATTTAGCCTCTTTTCAAACTTCTCTATGCTTTTACCATTCGTATTTATCCTTTTAAGTATTATGTTTATCCTTTTTGGAATTGATGAAATAAAAGAGTGGCAAAAAGCAAAAGCATTTGTTTATTTTCTCGGTTCTGCCTTTATTTTATATGTTGGGGTGTCTAGTCTACTTTCATAAAAAAAGAAGAGCAGATTTTGCTCCTCTTTAACTCACTACTTTCAATCCAATAATCGTCCCCATAATCCCAACGATACAAATAATCCGAAAAGCGTTTTTAGGTTCTTGAAAGAATAAAATACCGACAACTGCTGCCCCGAGCGTTCCGATTCCAGTCCAAACTGCATATGCGATGGATAACTGAATTTCTTGAAGCGCCATCGTTAAAAATTGAAAACTAATAATAAAACCACCTATTAAAATAATATTATTCGTCCAACTATTATTTTTTGCTACTTTCTTTATCCCAATTACACCGACAATTTCAAAGAGCCCAGCTATAATTAAATACATCCATGCCATTTTATTTCACCTCTTCCTTGTCGCCACTAAATTTCAATCCGATAATAAATAATGCTAATAAACAAACAAGGAAAATTTTAATAAACGAAAATGGCTCTTTAAAATATAAAATATCTACTACTATCGTTCCCACTGTCCCAATTCCAGTAAATACTGCATATGCCGTTCCAATTGGGATTCTTTTAGTTGCTTCAATTAATAGATGAAAGCTAGATAAAATTGCAATAAGTGTCAAAATACTCATCGAATTTGTTTTTAATCCTGTTGCCCAATATATTTCGATTAAGCCTCCAAATACTAAATACAGCCACGCCCTATTTGTACTAATCTCCTTTTTCTTTTTCACTTCTTCTTTTACCTCTTGTCGCATTTCTTGTTTTGAAGAGCTACGTTTCTTTTTCGGAAAAAGAATGTAAGACATCGCCCATATAAAATGAATCATAAGTACCGATGTCCAAACACTGACAATGGTATTAATAGTTTCATTTTTATAAAAGCCTATTTGTTTATTCAAAATCCATTCTTTCATATGAAGAATATAAGATCCACTTGGTAACTCTTGAGCTGGTACAAGCCCTATTACAAAAATAAATAAAAGCTGTGCAAGAATGAAAATGCTCACATGTTTATAAAAGTATTGCCGCTCTAATCGTGCGTGCTCCTTTCCATATAGCTTCTCTTTTTGCATAGCTGTCATTTATCTTCCTCCTTTTTCAAATAATACTCTACCATTTCATCTATATACTCCATTGTTTCCGAATCAAGTCCATATACTTTTTCAATCTCCCCCTCTTCAGGTCTAATTAATTCCCAATACTTATTTATTAATTGTTCATCCTCTTGAAATACGTGCATGGAAAAATCCACTACTTTTTCCGCCAATTGTTGAACTTCTGGTGAATCTACTGGTTCATTTATACGCTCACGAATTTCTCTTAATACTTGCAACCACTCTTTCGTTCTTTTATCGTTTTCTTCAAATGTTGGTAAGCCCTGAATAATCTGCTGCTCTTCCTCATTAAAATACCTTTTCCAAAATTTCTCCCTCTGATCAATTCCCTGTACTGATTTTATAAATAACATTAAATCCTCTGTTTTAAGCTCCCCTGTTAATTCAATGGAATGAAATGTTGTATATAATAGTTTTTCTAAGTCCTGTAATCTTTTTACTTCTGCTTGTATTGTTCGAATCTCATTTTGAATTGCACTTTTCCATCTTTCTTCTGAATTTCCCTTTTCCTCTTTTAACACTTTTTTTATTTCCGAAAGCTTAAAACCAAGCTTTTTAAACGTTGTTATTTGTTGCAATGTAATTACATCATCTTTTGAATAGTAACGATATCCTGACTCGGCAACGTACGACGGTTTTAATAATCCAATTTCCTCATAATATCTAAGTGTTCTCGTCGTTACATTCGTTTCTTTTGAAATTTCACCAATGCTATACTTATCCATCGTTTCCTCCTCACGCCTTATTTATCTTCACTATAAACTTTGACGTATACGTTAAAGTCAATACTCCATTCACACAAAAAACTCCTGTTTTTTAAACAGGAGCTCTCATTAATATATTCACCTACTGCCTTTCATTTCTTAAAAATGCTCATAAGTGAAACTCATTGTTTTTATATAAAATCTGTACCTTTCTTTTTTACAAATAAAAAAACTGCCCTTTCACAGGCAGTTTTTCTTTATCCAAATACTTTTTCAAGTTCATCTTTATCTTGGCTTAGCCAGAAGTTCATTAAGCGTTGTGCTCCTTCTAAGTCGTGAAGCTTCGCTTGGCCACATTGTGTTTCATTTGCAGCTGGAATTTCTGTAATTTGAACCGCATCTTTTAATGTTAGTTCTAATAAATCAATGATTTCTCGAACCGTCGGTGTTCCGCTTACTACAAGATAATATCCTGTTTGGCAACCCATTGGTGAAATATCGATAATATCAAAATGCGGATAACGATCAATATATTTACGTAAATTAAATGCTAATAAATGTTCTAACGTATGAATAACATCTGGTTTCATTGCTTGTTTATTCGGTTGGCAAAAACGAATATCGAATTTATTTACAATACCGTCGCTACCTACGTTGTGAACTCCGCAATGTCTTACATAAGGTGCCTTTACAATCGTATGATCTAATTCAAAGCTTTCTACTGATGGCATACAACATCTCTCCCGCTTTTAATTTAATTCCGTTATATCCAATATGATATAACGGAAATGCACATTAGTAAAGTATTATGTACTGTCGTGCTATAATACTTTAAGACTATGCTGAAAAGGAGACCATTATGAAACAGATTTTTATCGGTATTATACGCTTTTATCAAAAGTTCATTTCTCCGATGACACCGCCAACGTGCCGCTTTCATCCGACTTGCTCTCATTATGGATTAGAAGCGTTTCAAAAACACGGTGCCTTCAAAGGATTTTGGCTTACATGTAAGCGTATATTAAAATGTCACCCTTTCCATCCAGGAGGATTTGATCCTGTCCCAGATAAAAAGGATGACAAAGTAAATTCTTAATTGTCGTAACCATTTACAACTAAATCTAATTTTCCTGTGTCAGGATCTATAACAAGACCGTGAACAGGTACTTCTTCCGGAAGTAACGGATGGTTGCGGAGTATTGACACACTATGTTCTACACTTTCTTCTACACTAGAGAACCCTTGTAAGAATCTTTCTAAATCGATTCCAGAATAACGAAGTGTATCTAATTTCTCTTCTGTTACGCCGCGCTCTTTCATTTTTTCAATTGTGCTGCTTGCTTGAATTTTTGCCATACCACAATCATGATGACCGACAACACATACTTCATCAGCTCCAAGCTCATATACAGCGACTAAAATACTACGCATAATACTTCCGAATGGATGTGAAATAACAGCGCCTGCTACTTTAATAATTTTCACATCACCGTTACGCATATTCATTGCTTTCGGTAATAATTCAACAAGACGAGTATCCATACAAGAGATAATTACCATTTTTTTATTTGGAAATTTTCCTGTTTCATACTCTTCGTATTTTTTCTCTTCAACGAATTTTTCATTGTATTGTAAAATCTCTTCTAATGACTTCATAGTAAAGAACCCTCTTTTCTCTCATTTACATTACATATGTAGTGTACCAAAATTTGAAAAACTCAAAAAGGATATTGCTTTATAGTAAAAATAGGATATTTTCAGATAATCGACATAATTCTTTCAAAATATACACACACCTTTGTAACAAGTCTCACATACTTTAAACGTTTTTCACTATAAACTGATTGTAGATAATGTAAAAAAGGAGTGAATATTTATTATGTCCGACGTTCTGTTACTAAGTCGTTTTCAATTTGCAATTACTATTTTTTATCACTTTTTATTTGTACCTTTGACAATCGGACTTGTTATTTTAGTAGCATGTATGGAAACTCAATACGCCCGCACATTGAATCCAACATACCGCAAAATGGCAAATTTCTGGGGAAAACTTTTTACAATTAACTTCGTAATGGGGATTATAACTGGGATTACGATGGAATTCCAATTTGGAACAAACTGGTCTGAGTACTCCAAATATATGGGGGATATTTTCGGATCACCTCTCGCAATCGAAGCACTCGTTGCCTTCTTCTTAGAATCTACTTTCATGGGAATATGGTTATTCGGTAAAGACAAAATCTCACCAAAATTCCGTGCTTTCTGTATGTGGATGGTTGCACTTGGAACAAATATTTCTGCCCTTTGGATTATTACTGCAAACGGATTCATGCAAAATCCTGTTGGGTACGTAGTACGTAACGGCCGCGCTGAATTAAATGACTTCTGGGCACTTGTTACAAATCCATATGCATGGAATATGTTCTTCCACACTGTAATTGGTTGTTATATTGTCGGTGCTTTCTTCGTTATGGCAATTAGTGCATATCACTTACTACGTAAAAACGAAGTGGAATTCTTCAAAAAATCATTTAAATTTGGTTTAATGTTAGGTTTATTCGCCGCAACAATTACACCATTTATGGGCCATCAATCCGGTGTATCAGCTGCTAAATATCAACCAGCAAAAGGAGCTGCGATGGAAGCTGTTTGGGAAACCGGAAAAGGACAAGGCTTCTCAATCATTCAAATTCCTGATGTGAAAAATGAAAAAAACTTTGAACTACTTACTATTCCAAAGCTCGGAAGTTTCTTCTATACAAACTCATTTGATGGAGAAATTGTTGGTTTAAAAGATATTCCAAAAGAAGATCGTCCAAATGTTAACCTCGTGTACTATAGCTTCCGCTTAATGGTTGCACTTGGCATGTTCTTTATGGCATTAACTTGGTACGGTTTCTATTTAAACCGAAAAGGAAAACTAGAAAACTCAAAACGTTATTTAAAAATTACAATGTGGTCCGTTTCACTTCCATATATTGCAATTAACGCTGGCTGGATTGTCGCTGAAGTAGGTCGTCAACCGTGGACAGTTTATAAACTAATGCGTACAGCAGAATCCGTGTCACCTATATCAGTTCCACAAATTTGGTTCTCATTAATTAGTTTAATATTGTTCTACACTTTACTCTTAATTGCAGACGTATACTTAATGCTGAAGTTCGCGAAAAAAGGACCCGCTGCATTAGAAGAACCTGCTACTGAAGGAGGTGTGGCTCATGTCTCATGATATGCTTGCAATTATCTGGTTCGGTTTATGGGGCGTAATTTGGACAGTGTACTTCATTCTTGATGGCTACGCACTCGGTAACGGAATGATTTTCCCATTCGTTGCGAAAGACCGACAAGAACGAAATCAATTACAAGAAGCTATCGGCCCGTTCTGGGGTGGTAATGAAGTATGGTTAATTACAGCTGGTGGTGCAACATTTGCTGCCTTTCCAGTCACATATGCAAATATGTTTAGCTACCTATATACACCACTATTTTTAGTATTACTTGCACTATTTGCTCGTGCCGCTGGACTTGAATTTATGCATAAAGACGATTCACCAATTTGGCAAAAAACTTGTAAATGGGCATTTACAATTGGTAGTTTCCTAATCGCCTTCTTATTCGGTGTTACATTCGCTAACCTGTATTACGGGCTGCAAATCGGAAAAGATGGTTATGAAGGAACTTTACTTAGCTTACTAAACCATTATGGTATTTTAGGCGGTCTTTTCTTCACTGCTATATTCGTCGTATCTGGTGCCCTTTGGATTATGATTAAAACAACTGGCGAAGTATCTGATCGTGCTTATAAAATTGCAAGACCATTTTCAATGGCAGCTGCTATCATTTTAGCTATCTTCTATGTCGCAACTGCAAATCGTACAAATTTATTCCAAAACTTCACGGAATATCCTGTACTATTCATTCTTCCAGTACTTGCAATGTTAATGAGTGTACTCACACTTATTATGGTGTACAAACATAAAATCGGCCTTGCATTCACATTCGTTTGCTTAACAATCGCAATGTTTATGACAACTGGTTTTGCAGGTATGTTCCCAAGAATGTTACCATCTCGTATTAACGACGCTTATAGTACAACGTTATACAACGCAGCTGGTAGTCAATTAAATTTAAAAATTATGTTCTTCGTTGCAATCGTCATGGTACCAATCGTTATTGGATATCAGCTTTGGAGCTACAGCATATTTAAAAATAAAATTCATAAAGACTCTGCTAAAGGATATCACTAAAATAAAAAAGACACTTCGAGCGAAGTGTCTTTTTTATTTTACGTATGATTTTCGATAAGATGTTACATTTCTAATCTAACAACTATGATAAAGAAGAATCACTAACAGCTCACAACTAAATTGTATCACAGGGCAAGCACATCATTTTATGCAATTTTACATATAAAAATTATAACGTAGATTGAATTACTTGGTCATACACATCGTTATCCGTTACATCTGCCGTACTAATACCACTGAATGTCCTCACATTTAATCCGGTATTTGAAGATCCCGATCCATTATAAGCTTTCGTTTTTTCAATTGGATGTACGTTATATTTATCACCTAAGTTAATTGTCCCATTACAGTTCTCAATAATAACCCCTTCCACAATAGCTGGCATTTTATCACCTACTTTCATTTCGTTACTCCCATTCTATGAGAATCGCCTAAAAAAATAGCATGTGTGAATAAGAAAAAAGCACTCAGGCTGAGTGCTTTTTTCTTATTTACCGCTCTTCTTTCTCTCACAAGCAATTCCATCGCCATCACGATCTAAATGCTTACCGTAATACGGACTATCTCTTGTAATATCGTAAACTCCAGCATCATTTGCTTCTTTACAGTTAGCAAAGCGTTTTGGTTCTGGCTTTTGTTCCGGCTTCACCTCTGGTTGTGGTTGTTCTTGTCTTGCTCCTGGTCTTTCTTCAAGTGGTAATGTCGCGTTATATAAGAACTGAACATATTGCTCACGACTTACATGCATTCTAGGTGCGAATTTACCATCACCAGTTCCAGCTGTAATATAATTTGATTTAACTGCAGTAATCGCAGGATTCGCCCATCCATTTCTATCTACATCCGGGAAATTATGATCCCCTCTAATTTGCAATTGAAACCCTTTTGTTAAAATTTGTGCCATTTCATCGCGAGTTAACGAATCTTTCGGCCTAAAGTTCCCTGTGTCATCTCCAGCGAATACACCGATCTCTGTTAAAGCAAGAATCTCTTTTTTAAACTGAGTCGAACGATCAGTAACATCTTTATAAGGATTATTATACTGTTCTTTTACTGCTGGCTTTAATTGACGGAACATAAGGGCTGCAACTTGCTCACGAGTTACATCATCACCAAATCCAAAAATCCCATTTCCATATCCAGCAACAATGTTTTTATTTGCTAAATCCATAATTGCCTTATAAGCCCAATGATTGTTTGGAACATCTTTAAACTGAGTACTTGCCTGCGCTGTCCCGATTGAAGTAAATGCTGTAGTTGCAACAATTGCACCTGTTAAAAGTAATTTTTTAAATCCCATACTTAATTCTCCTTCTCTTTTCCATAATAACCATTTAACAATATAACAAATTATATAAATTCATTTTGTCATATTCTGTCGAATACAAAAAAAGAACCCCGAAGGATTCTTTTTTTGCTAAGCACAAATGGCAATTTTGGAGACAGTTGACTCTTTCAAAATTTATTAGGGGTAATATTTTGAAAAAGAAAGCCTTTCATATGTAGCTTAACACCACTGGAATATATAGTAAATTGATAATCTTTATACGGAAGATTGCTAATGTTTAGTATAGATAGTTTGCACTACGTTAATAGTGGAAATTATCTATACTAAGAAACAAAAAGACGCCTTTCAAGAAGACGTCCTTTCCCCTGTTTATATATACCCCATCCAGCTTTTTGTAAACACACACTAGAAAACAGAATCATGAATTGTTACAAGATTGTTAGGTACAAAAAGAGTAGAGGTAAATATTAATATAAAATTCTGCTTTATAGCGTGTATCCACAACTTATATTTTAATCCTCTTCCCTTGAAAATAAACATAATATGCATAATTACATACCAAAAAGAAAAAGACACTCCACAGAGTGCCTCTTCAACCATTTTACTTTTAATATATCACTTTGAATACATTTTACCATATTTAACTATATCGATTGTTGAGAAAATTCTAAATCGTTATTTTTTTATCAACATCTTCAAAATCATGTAATATTAAGGATGCAATAAAACATTATACAAATTGAGGTGTACTATATTTATGTTTTTCGGAATCATTCCTCTTATATTGTTTATTATTTTTCTTATCTCTTACTTAAAAGATCCACGAAAAATAATAAATGGCTTTTTATTTAATGCCTTTTTCTGTTCATTTCTATTATTTTGTGCAATCGCCTCGTTTGCATCTGGTAGTAACACTTTACATTTCATCGTTATTCTACCCATGTTAGCTCTACTTTTCATGATACCTTTTGGCATCGTTGCTCTAATGTTTGGACTATTTCTTAATGCGAGAATCTTGATGAGGCGTGAAGGAAGACGCTTTACAAACTCTTTAACTTTAATTGCTGCTTTAGGGATTTTATTCTGTATACTAATCCCTATCATAAATCCAGCAAGTTTATTCTCAGAGCATTTTCAATTTATTTTTGCTGCTATTTCTCTTGTAACTATGTATTTCTTTATACATTTATCTAACTTCTTAAGCGCTTATTTTCTATACCAATTCAATAGACCGAGACGTAATCAAGATTTCATCATCGTTCTTGGTAGCGGCTTAATTAATGACAAAGTGCCACCCTTACTTGCAAGTCGCATTAATAAAGCAATCGACTTTTATTGGAAGCAAGCCGCTGTGAATACACCACCAACAATCATTTTCTCTGGTGGGCAAGGGCCTGATGAAGGTCTTCCGGAAGCAGAAGCGATGCAAAATTATGCTGTTGAAAAAGGCATTCCGCTTGAACATACGGTACAAGAAAATCGTTCTGTAAACACATATCAAAACATGTCGTTCTCTAAAGAAATTATGGATTCTTTAAAACCAGAAGGTAAGTATAAAAGTATTTTTACAACGAATAATTTCCATCTTTTCCGTGCTGGCATATATGCAAGACAAGCTGGCCTTAATAGCCAAGGAATCGGATCAAAAACAGCCTTTTATTACTGGCCTAATGCAATGATTCGCGAATATGTCGCAATTGTCGTTATGGGGCGTAAGCGCCATATGAAAATATGTGGAACTATTTTAGGTTTCGCTTTATTCCTAACAGTCGTTAGTTTTATACTTTCTTAACAACATCCCATCCTTTAAAAGGGTGGGATTTCTTATACGAATTTCAAAAATATTTTAATGGTACTATGGTGATAATATTCCCTGCATACATCCATTAAAGGAGAATTTTTTCAAATATAATGTTAAAATGGTTGTTAGGCATGAATCGAACTGATTAGCAAACATGTAAGGAAAAGAAACTAGTTTGAAACGAGGAAATTATATGAAAAAAATGATCAAGAGTAAGCCCAATAAGCTGAAAATTGCTTCAAAAGCTTTGATGATTATTATTGGGGCATTTATCACAGCTTACGGATTAGAAGCTGTCTTAATTCCAAATAACGTATCCGACGGTGGTGTGACTGGTTTAAGTATCGTTAGTTCAAGATTATTTGGATTGCCATTAGGAGCTCTAATCGCAGTTATTAACATTCCTTTCGTTTGGTTAGGATATAAACAAATCGGTAAAAGCTTTGCAATTTATTCCATCATCGGGATTGCTTCATTAGCAATAGGTACCGTTGTCATGCACGGAATACCAACTATTATTGAAGGCGATACACTACTCGTTACAGTTGTTGGTGGTATTATTATCGGTTTCGGTATGGGACTAGCCTTACGTAACGGCGGCGCATTAGATGGAATCGATATGCTAGCTGTATTACTTTCTCGTAAGTTACCTTTTGGAACAAGTGACCTTATTTTATTCTTAAATATGTTTGTCTTTATTTTTGTTTCAACAGTATTTGGTCTTCAAGGGGCTATCCTTTCGGCAATTGCTTACTTTATCGCTTCGAAAGTGATTCATATCGTTGAAGTTGGTTTAAGTGGTTCGAAAACATTTAAAATCATCACGAAAGAGCCTGAATTAATGGTAGAAACAATTCGCGATCGTTTAGGCCGAAGCGCAACGTATAACGAAGTATATGGTGGTTATTCAAGAGAGAAATTCAAAGAAATTTCTTGTGTAATTAACCGTTTAGAAGAAAGTAAAATGAAGGACCTGATTAATGAAATCGATCCTAATGCCTTTATTACAGTTTATGACGTAGCTGAAGTAAAAGGCGGTAACTTTAAGAAACGTGATATTCATTAATCATTATGAAAAAAGAGGGTGTGCCAAAATATTGGTGCAGCCTCTTTTTATTATGAAGTTGGTAAATCGATATTCCTTTTCGAATCGTTGATATATTTTGAGCTACGATAGATATAATCGAAAAACCGTTGATATATTTTACTCCCCCCATCTTCCCCCGCTTTTAATCCAATCGACGTACTTTTGAAAGGCGGGCACTTCATGCTGAAAGCGAAGCGGAACATATAGAAAGAGAGTACATGTACACAGTATCCATAGAATACCTACTATAAAGTGAAATTTCATCGTTGTGCTAATAAACAAACTGAGGAATAAGACGAGGAACATAATCAAACTAAACCTTTTATATATACTCATAATAATCTCCTCCTTATAACTTAATTGTACCAGCTATAAGGAATTAATTCCCATAATAAAAAGACCGAAAAGCAAATTCCACTTTTCGGTCTCTATACTATCTTCTCTTCATAATTTTCCCTGAACCGCCAACCCTTGTTTTCGGGGGCGACGTATTCTTTGGTGGGGTTTTAATGGATGATTTCGGCTTCACATCAGATCCACTCGAGCCACCCGGGTTTTTCGTAATTTTCCCTTTGCTTCCGGTAGAAGGCGGTGGCGTCGTTTTACTTCCTTTTTCCGTAATACTTCCTTTATCACCTACAGATGATTTCGGATCTACATTATCGCCTCGCTTAATAATAGATCCTTTCCCTTCCTTCGTAATTGGAGGCGGGGTTTTCTTTTCCTCTTTCGTAGGTGGTCTTTCCGGGATCACCGGTTTATGATTTTGTCTGTCATTATATCCGCGATAATCACCGTATGATGATTTGCGTGAACCGAATATATCGTTTAATATACTCCCCATGATATATCCTTGTAAGAAGGATGGTTGGTAATTTTGACGGACAAATTCTTCATTGCTTATTTCAATTAACGTATCAGATGGTTTCTCTTTATCCTTTTGTAAATTATACATTTTATCAGAATAAACGAGGAACATTTGATTTTCGTCTTCTTTAGATGCTTGCTTCGGTTTCCTTTCGGCTATAAGTTCCTTTGCAACTTCAGGAACTGACCGATTGGCGGCCCTATACACGTAAGATTCTTGTTTACCATCCTTTGCGACAGACTCTAGTGGGTAACGGTCCTGAATTGACTTCGCCTGACCACTTTGACAGCCCGATAAAGCATAACCGGCAATAACAAGTAATGTAACGATAGCAAGTATAGGGATCACGAACGATTTAATCATGGTAAACAATCGGTTTGACATGATTACGCCCCCCTTATGTTGCTCTTATGATTTGTACATCAGCAGGAATAATTACTTCTCCCTCATACATCATTGTGCGACCATTTTGCCATTCAACACGTAATAATTTGCGGTTATCAGATTGGAATTCCCATACGTACTGTTCTTCTGAAGCAGCGAATGGTGTTTTCCCCATAACAACAACACGTCCATTATATTGTTCTTCCATATGATACTCTATATCATCCATTTCAATCGTCGTCGGAATTTCATCGATTGAATCTAAACGACCATCAATCGGTGTATACAATTTGTAATACGTATTTTCACGGTCTTCAATTTTCAAATAACGAATATCTTTCCCATCCTGCAAAGTTAAAATAATCTCCTTGCGAGAATGCATGCTCATTTTCCCAGTTAATTCGTACATGACTAACGAGACTTCAATCATATCGCCAGGAGCCAACGTTAAAAGACTCTTTTCTGGCTTCGGCGGCTCCGGACTCTTCATTATATTTTTAATACGTTTAAATAAACTCACAATCTACCCCTCCTTTTCTCTTTATAAACAAGCACCTAAAATAAGTGCACCAACGATATGTAATGAACCAGCTAACAACGCATGTGCTAAGCTGCCTTCTTTCGTTCCTTCTTCTAAATCTAAACCAGACATTTTCTTTAACACAAACTCAATGAACATTTCTACAATTAATAAAATAACGAATGAAACTGCTGAGGCAAGAAGCGCTTGCCATAAGTCATTCGCTTTCGTTATAGATTGAGATAAAATGTACCCTTGCGCAAATAA
Organism: Bacillus sp. FSL E2-0195; assembly: GCF_038003645.1. Taxonomy (NCBI): domain Bacteria; kingdom Bacillati; phylum Bacillota; class Bacilli; order Caryophanales; family Bacillaceae; genus Bacillus; species Bacillus sp. FSL E2-0195. The sequence goes on from NZ_JBBOPN010000001.1 coordinate 4,640,196, forward strand.
TTTCATAACGAAACGCGTTGTCACTGCTGTATTTCCATTTTTCATTTCTTTTAAATCATTGTATTTTGTAAAAATCGAATCAACCCACATAATTGCAAATAAAAGTACCGCACTCGCTCCAGTCCATACAAGCATAGCTAAAACATTCATCCACGTCATTACAAAACCTCCTCTAAAAAAGTAATAGAAAACCGACATGAATTCTCTTCAGACATGTCGGTTTCTTTGTCTATTCTATATTATTTCTCGTACTGCTTCATAATACGAGCTAATTCATCGTCAACAACAGAATTTTTGTTTAAGCTTGCGAATTCATCATCTAACGACTTTTCTTTCTTGTAAATTTCACCGCTTGCTTCTGCTTCAGCCTCTAATTGAAGTGCTTTCTCTTCCATACGGCTTAAACCAGCTTTTGCTGAATTTGAATCAAATCCAGACATCGCCTGATTAATATTCTTTTGTGCTTTCGCTGCATTTACACGTGCAACAAGTGTTTCACGTTTATTTTTCAGCTCTGTTAATTGCTTACGCATTTCTTCTAGCTTAAGACGAAGGTTATCAGCAGCTGCTTTGTTTTGCTCATAGCTCGCTTTATACTCATTCATCTTTTGCTCTGCATTTTGTTTTTCTTCAAGAGCACGACGCGCAAGGTCAAGATTGCTTGCTTGAACAGCCATATGAGCTTGCTCTTCACGTTTTTTCACAAGTGCTTCTTGCTCTTCAAATAATATTTTGAATTTCTTCTCAAGTGCAATTTGAGCTGCTACACTTTTCTCAGCTTCTTGTACATCCGCTTGCATATCGCGTAAATATTGATCCGTCATCTTAACTGGATCTTCCGCTTTTTCAATTAATGAATATACATTCGACATTGTTAAATCTCGTAATCGTTTAAATACAGACATTCTAATTCCTCCTATGACTTACCTCATATTTCAAATTCACTACTTGGAAAACTGAAAAATCTCCCTTAACAGTAAAGAATATTCATTTTTACAGCCTATGTGTTTATTATAACAAAACTAATATGTCCTTACATGTTATTTCCAAAATACAGCCAATATAATATGACATTCTAGATAAAACATTGTATTCCTAATATATTCTCATTAATCCTCTTCAGAATTGACATATTTTTATGCACTTTCACTAAATTACATTATTGTAATGTTACTGTAAGCTAACTCGATAGTTACGTTTCAATATTTCTTATACACTAATACCAGAAGCAACAAACAAGCTTCTCATAATTTCAGGACTAATACAAAAAATGTATTTACTATAAAACATATAAAAGGAGCAATCATCATGAAAAAATTAGTAGGAATCGGATTAGCAGCAGCAATTTCATTCGGAGCATTATCAGGTTGTTCTTTATTAGGAGAAAAAGCGAACGGCTTTGTACTATACGGAACAGATGAGCAAATTCAACAAGTTACAGATAAAAATAAAAAAGAAGTGAAAGAAAAAGACTTCTATAAAATGAAAATGACAACATTAGAGGGTAAAAAAGTTCTTGTAATGGATAAGAAAACTGGTGAAGAACTGGTGAAAAAAGAATTACTTAGCAAAGTTGATAAAAACGATGATACAAGACCACTTGATAAATTACCAGCTGTAACAACAGAAGAAGGCGTGTTATTTGCAAAAGAGAAAGTAGAAAATGCTACACTTGATGGGGCAAAATTAAAATACGAAGGCAACACAATTATCGGAAGTGGCCGTGCATATGCAGACATGTTCGCAATTGTTGACGATGCAACTTATGGAAATGTAAAAGGTGATGAAAAATCTGTTGGTGTATTAAAATTCGATAAAGACCCTAGTAAAGAATTCCCTGGTTACAACGGAGTAGAAGCTTCTCAGCTTGTAAAAATTAAAAAGTAAACAAAAAAGCTTTGCGAAATTCGCAAAGCTTTTTTCTATTTATGAGCAATTTGCTCCATATCTGGACTACAAGTTTGCGACTGACATGACTTACTTAAAGAGCATGCTGCGCATTTTCCCTTTTTACTTCTCTTTACAAAATTAACTAACGTATATGCTGCATAACCAAAAATGATAGCTCCAATTATAATATTGACCATCACCGCGATACATCTCCTTCTAGAATCCCAGTAAGGATCCAACTTGGTATATAATGAGCGTTAATACATAAGCAACAACGAGCGGATAAACGACAGAGAAAACTGTCCATTTCATCGATCCTGTTTCACGTTTAATAACAGCTACTGTCGCTAAGCACGGAACATATAATAAAATAAAGAACATAAATGCATAGGCTGATAGCGCAGTATAATGTGCTCCCATTACATTTCCTAGCACATCTTCTTTAACCGCATAAATAATTGCCATCGTAGAAACGACAACTTCTTTCGCTAAAAATCCTGTTAAAAGGGATGCTGCAGCTTGCCACGTTCCAAAGCCGAGCGGTGCAAAAAGTGGTGCAATAAATCCACCAATCATCGCTAAGAAACTGTCTCCCATATCAACACCAAATCCTGATGGACCTGCATAGTTTAATAACCAAATGACAACAGAACCACCGAAGATGAATGTACCCGCTTTACGAACAAATCCTTTACCTTTCTCCCACGTGCTCAGCCATAACGTTTTCGCTTGCGGCACACGGTAAGGTGGTAGTTCAATTACAAAAATAGATTTTTCTGCTTTTAAAATAGTAAGAGACATAATTTTTGTAACGAGTAATGCAAGAACAATACCTGCAATGTATAAAGAGAACACAACAGTCGCTTGACTATTAGGGAAGAATACTCCCGCAAATAATGCATATACAGGTAAACGTGCTGAACAAGACATAAATGGTGTTACAAGAACGGTAAGTAATCTTTCTTTTTCTTGTTCAATCGTTCTCGCTGCCATAATACCTGGAACGTTACATCCAAAGCCGATAATCATCGGAATAAATGCTTTTCCGTTTAAACCGAAAAACTCCATAATTCTATCCATAACAACTGCAATTCGTGCCATATATCCTGAGTCTTCTAATAATGAAATGAAGAAGAATAGTGCAAAGATTTGTGGAACGAATACTAATACCGCACCAACACCAGCAATAATACCTTCTGTAACGAGTGCTTGAATAAAGTCAGAAGCCCCAACACTTGTGAGCCCAGCTGTAACCCAATCAGTAAGTTGTCCGCCAAAAAATCCATCAAGCATATCAGATAAAGGTGTACCAATCCACGTAAACGTAACCTGAAAAATAAAAAACATAACTGCTAAAAAGATTGGAAGTCCTAAAATTTTATGTGTAATTAACCTATCAATTTTTTCTGAAAAAGGAATTTTTCCTTCTTTCTCATGTTGCATAACATTTGTTTTTAACTTTTCAATATACGCTTCACGAGTCTTGTAAATGTGCTCTTCCAACGTACAATCAAGTTTTCCATCTAAACGAGATCGAATGGCTATAAGTTCCTTATAAATTGGTAATGCTTTCATTTCTTTTTCTACTACTTCGTTATTGCTTAAAAATTGAAGGGCTAACCATCTCGGATGCTCATAATTCGCTGTCTCTAAAAGAGCGATTACCTCTCCAATTCCTTCATCCATTTGTACACCATATGAAATAATGAATGGCTTTTTCTCTTTTTGTTTCTCTTCATGAAGAGTAGTAAGTAATTCTTCACAGCCTTTTCCGGTTCTTGCGATGACAGGAACGACTGTTACACCTAATATTTCTGATAGCCGTTTTACATTAATCACAATTCCTCTTTGCTTTGCCACATCAATCATATTTAAACCAATTGAAACGGGCTTACCAAATTCAAGTAATTGCAATGTTAAATGCATATTTCGCTCAAATTGAGAAGAATCCACTATATTTAACATATGATGAAATTCATCTGTTAGTAGAAAATTCGTAACGACACCTTCATCACGTGAAACTGGATTCAAATCATAAACGCCTGGTAAATCAATTAATGTTCCTTGCTTATCTTTTAATTTACCAACCTTCTTTTCTACTGTTACACCGCTCCAGTTTCCTACATATTCATAAGAACCAGTAAGTGCATTAAATAATGATGTTTTCCCTGTATTCGGATTCCCTAGCAAAGCAACCTTATTCACGCTAATTCCACCTTTATCATTTTCGCGTCACAATGACGAATACTAATTAACTGTCCACGACACTCCAATGTACAAGGACCTTTAAACATCGCTTTCTGTTTCAAGCGAAGTTCGCTTCCTTCCGCGAGACCGAAAGCAGCTAGTCTACGCTTTAATAACTGATCTAAAGACTGAATACTTTTTACTAACACTTTCTCGCCAATTTTAATATCTACTAAGCTCATAACCTTCCCCCTCAGAAGAGAATGATAATTATTTTCAGGAAAATTATATCATACTCTATTTCAATTGGACTATACCCTTTTGCTTCATATTTATTAACATTTCGCTACAATTCTATTTCAATAATTGTCATACGGTATTCATTTGCCATTCTCATCCATTTCGCTTACAATGAACAATAGCAAATAAAGAATCTCGTTATCACAGGGGGAGCCTTACCGCTGAGAGGGAACAATTCGTTCCGACCCTTTGAACCTGTTAGTTAATGCTAACGCAGGAATTGTGCAAACGTCCGAAATACACACCTCTTTTTTTATTTACGTATTTCGTATCCTCCTATGATATCTATTCTTTTTTTGCAACTTGGATTTAGGGGGAGACAACATGCGTAACACCAATTTACAAGCGATGATCGAATCTGCTATTCTTGCAGCCTTCGCCTTGGTCATCGATATTTTACCACTTTCAATCAAAATATCAGCAACAGGCGGTTCCATCTCATTCGCTATGATTCCTATCTTTATTATCGCATACCGCTGGGGCTTCAAAATGGCTTTCTTAGGAGGCTTAATTTGGGGATTATTACAAATTGTCGTAGGCGATGCCATTATCGTCACACCAATTCAAGTAATCATTGAATACTTCGTTGCTTTCGCATTCATTGGATTTGCTGGTTTATTCTATCGTCCAATTCAAAAAGCACTTCTAGCATCTAATAAGAATGAAAACGAACAATCAAACTTAAGTAGCCGTAAAGATAAGCCTTCATCAAAACAAAACCAAGGAAAGAAAGTAATTGGATACATTATCATCGCTACTTTTATCGGTAGTCTAGCTCGTTACTTCTGTCACTTTATTGCCGGTATTATTTTCTGGGGACAATATGCACCGAAAGGTCAATCAGCTATTCTATATTCTTTAATATTTAACGGTAGCACAATGATTGGTTCCTATATTCTATGTACCGTTTTACTTATATTTTTATTTATCACTTCACCAAGATTATTCAAAAGCATGAGTGCTTATCAAATAAATTCACAAAAAAAGGGCGCTTAACTTAGCGCTCTTTTTTCACATCGTAATATCAATTAAAAATACAATAAATGCACAAAAGAAAATAAATACCATTATACTTAGCCAATTGCTATGCACGGTTCATCGACTCCTTACATAACCTCATTTTCTATTCAAAGTATACTGTTTAGAAGTAAAGATTAGGTAAAGATAATATGAAAATAAATTAAAAAAGCGTAGATAGTATTGTCTACGCTTTTTTCGGTAAATAGAAGTAAAATAACACACCATCTTTTGTATTCTTGACCCCATATTCAGCATTGTGCAGCTCTAAAATGTTTTTTGAAATCGCAAGGCCAAGCCCGGTTCCACCTTGTGAACGTTTCCGTGCCGCATCTACTCGATAAAAACGATCCCAAATTTTATCTAATTGTTCTTCTTCAATGTGGGCACCCTTATTTTCAATACACACTTTTATATAATTCTTCTCGTCTATTGTGGAAATAATAATATCCTCTTTATCTGGTGTATAACGTATTGCATTCGTAATGAAGTTCACAATTACTTGTTCAATTCTATTTTGATTCCCAACCACTTCAGCTGGACATATATGTTTGTGCACACTCAGTTCTTTTTTCTCTATCTCCGATGAAAGCTGTTCACATATTTCTTCAATCACTCCATCGATATAGAAAGAATCCATCTTCATGTTATATGTGCCAGACTCAAATTTAGCTAATTCAAGCATATCCAAAATTAGTATATCCATCTTGTCTACTTCTTTTTCCATCGCCTGAAAATAGTAGTCTTTCTTATGTTCAGCTACCCCATCTTTTAAAATGGAAATACAGCTTTTCATAATACTCAGCGGCGTTTTTAGTTCATGCGATACACCCGCAATAAATTCTTTCCTTGTGTTTTCTAACTTTCTTTCTTTTTCAATATCTTGTTCTAACTGTCCAATATGTGAATGTAGTTTATTAGATAATGTATTAATATTTTGCGATAAATCACCAATTTCATCTTTTGAAGTAATCGGAATTTTTTCTGTGAAATCCAAATGAGCTATTTTCTTCGTTGTATCATTTATTTTTAGTAGCGGTTTTGCAATTTGTTTTGAGTAATAAAACGAAGCTAGAAAAATTAGAACGACTACAAATGCAACAATATAGATGTAATAATCTTGCACCATTTGTACAGCCTCATCTACAGGCTGTAAAGAAGCCATCGCATATATATATGTTACCGATCCGTCTTTTTCTTTTTTGGGTTTAATTAATAATTTATATTTTATATCATTTTTTTCATAGTCCATTATTTGTGTTGAATACTGTATATGATTATTCTCTTTTAATAATAAATCAGTTTGAAATTCCTTTATGCTATCTAAGAATAAACTATTTTTATAAATTGGATTCACAGGACCTTTTACATCGGGGAACTGTACTTTCGTAACACGTCCTACTATGGGAGCATCTAATTCCTGAGCAGCTTGCTCCTGAACGGCCGGCTTCTTTTCCTTAACAACTTGTTCCTCAGCTTCTTTCTTTTTCTCCTGATCTAATTTAATCTTTTTCTCCTGATCTAATTTAATCATTTTCTCATTAAATGCTTTTTCTAACGGTTTATTAGATCCACTTAAATTTTGCTTACCTAACGAGAAAGAGAATGGAATAAAACTTTCTTCTTTTCTCACTCCAGAAAAATAAATTTCTTGTCCTGAAAAATTCTCTGATAATTTATTATCAATCTCCTCTATATTGACGAGATTACCTAAGGGAATCTTGAATATTTGTTGTCCAAAGCTCTTTTGTTGCCTACGGTCTATCGTTACTTCAAAATAAAAATCATCCGCATGTTTTAAATTCCCATACTGGTCTAAAGTCGTAATCCACGTATTATTTTCTCTTAAAAAATCTTGCTCCAGTTTCTGAACTTCTTCTGCACTTCCTGCATAATTTAAATAGTTCTTTGCAAAGGAATTTAAGTTCACTTTAATATCTTCCACTTTTCGATTCGCATAATATTGTTTGAAAAATATTGTTTGCCCAATAAATATCGTCGCTAAAATCAACATACATAGAGCTGTTGTAAGTGTAAATAATTTAAGTACAATCCCATTTCTCATATGTTCCCCTCGAATTTATAACCGGTTCGCACTACAGTTGTAATGTACTTTGCTTTCTCTCCTAATTTATTTCGCAAATTACGAATATGACTATTAACCGTTCGATCATCGCCAGCAAATTCGTACCCCCAAATTCTTGAAATTAACTGTTCTCTTGTTAGTACAATCCCTTGATTTTTCATGAAATAAGCTAATATTTCAAATTCTGTATGTGTTAAAGTAATGTCTGCCTCATCAACAGTAACAGTACGTGACGGAAAATGGACGTGAATGCCATGAATTGATAACGTATCATCTTCATTTTCCAAAGGTTTTTTTGATGCTTGTCTGCTTTCTAATAATCGTTTCGCTCTCGCTAATAAAATAGGCGGACTATATGGTTTCGCAACATAATCATCTGCCCCAAGCTCAAACCCAAGTAATGTATCATCTTCATCTACACGTGCCGTCAGCATAATAATTGGAACCCCGGACGTCTTACGAATCCTTCGGCAAACAGACCATCCATCAAGTTCCGGCAACATAATATCAAGTATAACTAAATCGACCTCTTCTTCTTCAAATAAGACTAAAGCTTCTTTTCCATCTCTCGCTTCAAGCACTTTATATTGTTCACTCAAAAAGTAATCCTTTAATATTTCGCGTAAAATATCTTCATCTTCAACAATCAAAATGTTTTTTGACATAATCTATGTCTCCCCCTCTCGCTTTAAGAAATTACTATTCAAAGCTCTATAATTTATTTTGAATTACTCGTAATTAACTTTGCTTCGATAATATATCGATCCGGTGCATCCCCTATATAATCAAATGGATAACAAGTCGTCAATGTTAATGTAGGTTCTTCTTTTTTAACAATAACGGTACGATCATCCGCATGTGTAATCCATGTCTTTTGAATTTCGTATGTGTAAGTTTTATTATCATACTCCAAAATAAGGTTATCCTTTTCTTTTAACTCTCCTAAATCTGTAAATACAGTATCTCGATGCCCACTGAGTACAGTATGTCCTCCTCCAGATGGAGTTGTCGTTAAATCACTAACAAACATACCCACTCCTTTTTTCAAAGTTGCATCATTCGCTCCCCAATAAACAGAAAATTTCTTCTTTATTTTCGGTATATTTAACATAGCTATCTTTTCTCCTTCTTTATGTTGTATTTGAGAAGAAGGTACTTGTGCATTTACTGGTACTTCGCTAGAATGCTGCTTGGATGTTTGTTGTTCAAAATTTTTAATTTCTTCTGTCGTTAAATCTTGTGCAGAACTTTTTCCTTTATACCATTCAAAAGCGTAATAGGCTCCCATTAATAAGCCTACTATCATTAACGTAAATCCAATACGATTTAGAACTGTCACTGTGAATCCCTCCATGCAAAAAATGGTAGGAGTAACCTACCATTTTTAATATATGAAATTATCCCATTCTTTATAGAACAATATTTTATTTATGCCTTAATCTTATTACGACGGTTCAAACCAAATAATGTCCCTATCGCTACAAGACATGCGCTTAATGCCATCATTGCTACATTATTTGATGCTGTGTTTGGTAATTTTTCACCTTGTACAGCTTGTTTCGCTACTTCTTGTTTCGCTGCATCATTCTTTTGCCCTGCCTTAATTGCTGCTTCTTTTTTTGCAAGAGCTTCCTTTTCTTGCACTTGTGGTGTTACTTCTTGTTTCGCTGTATCATTCTTTTGCCCTGCTTTTATTGCTTCCTCTTTTTTAGCCATATCACTTTTTTCTTGTACTTGTGCTGCTTCTTTTTTCTCTACTTCGCTCTTTTGCTGTTCCTTAATTGCTTCTTCTTTTTTAGCTTTATCTTGCTGCATTTGCGCTGATTCTTCTTTTGTTAATGTTCCAGTAGAAGCGCTCGCTACTGAAGAATATCCTACTGTTAAAAGTGCCATTGCACAAATTGGTAATAGTTTTTTTTTCATTTTATTTCTCTCCTTTTATACTTTATTCTAGTAACACATCACGTCGCACCGGATGTATTACTAGAATAAACAAGAGATGTAAATATAAGATGCAGATGAAATGGAATTCTGTTAAAGATTTCATTTTAGAAAAATAAAAAAACACCGTAATATATACGATGTTTTTTCGGGTGTGTGTCTCGATATTTATTTGTTACTTTCGCGTGATTGAGAAGTAGAAAGGGCCGGAGTGATAACTAATTGTCTCGGCTCAGTTTTCTTGAAGTGATTTTTGACGTTACACTTACGACATTGAACGACCCATGCTTTAATAGGATTTGTTAAAATAATTTTTTGCCTTTCGTTAGGGGCCTCTTCTTCCAATTTACAACTATCGCTCCACTTACTCCATTTCATTGTAAATTTAGAAGAAGAATGATCGTCTTCTCGATCAAACGTATGCAAAAAATCCATTTCTCCAGCTAGCATTACGGTGTTACTAGTTGCTAAAAAAGAAAAGGTCGTCCAATGTTTCTCCATGCCCTCCTACTCCTTTTTCACATATAGAGTGCCTAAAACTTAATTTACCTAAAATATGCTTGCCTTTTACCTTACACTTATAGTTTATCCAAAACACTACTATGCAACTATCGATTTGTCTTACAAATCACCTTACATTTTTGTAAGAAACGAAAAAACCTTCACTCTATATACGTGAAGGTTTCTCATTTCTTATCTATATGATCTTTCATATCATCAAGTCCAACTTCTTGCAGCTGTGACATCATACCATGGGAAATTGCGCCTAATACTAAAGTCATTCCAATTAATGAAATCCGAATTGCAGGTACATCAATTATGTAAGCCAACATACCAAGAACGATTGTTAAAAGCAATGCTTTTATAAATGTTACACTTGTATACTGTTTCTTTTTCATCATAATCACCCTTCACGGAAGCGTTTTCTTAATATGATCAGTATATCATATCATCTGACTATTTTGTGGGCATTTCTGTAAAAACCTTATATCTTCTTTGACTTTTTTCTTTCTATCCTTTACAGTCGAAATGTTCACAAGTTTTACACTGTAGGAGGATTCAAATGAAAATTGAAATAAAAGACACTTTAATTTCTGAAGAACAATTACAAGAAAAAGTAAAAGAACTAGCACTTCAAATCGAACGTGATTTTGAAGGAGAAGAAATCGTTGTAATCGCTGTATTAAAAGGATCTTTCGTATTCGCTGCTGATTTAATTCGTCATATTAAAAACGAAGTAACTATCGATTTTATCTCTGCATCTAGCTACGGAAATCAAACAGAAACAACTGGAAAAGTAAAACTATTAAAAGATATCGATGTAAACATTACTGGAAAAAACGTAATTGTCGTAGAAGACATTATCGATTCTGGTTTAACACTTCACTTCTTAAAAGATCACTTCTTCATGCATAAACCAAAAGCATTGAAATTCTGTACGTTACTTGATAAACCTGAACGCCGTAAAGTGGACTTAAAAGCTGAATATGTTGGCTTCCAAATTCCAGACGAATTTATCGTTGGCTACGGTATCGACTGCGCAGAAAAATATCGTAACTTACCATTTATCGCTTCAGTTGTAACGGAATAATATAATAAAGTGAAACCTTAATCAGTGGGATTTTTGTCCATTCCCAATGATTATTGGCCCGCAAATAGCGGGATCAAATAAGCTTCCATGCATTATTGGTGGAAGTTTTATTTCTACCGTAATTTATAAAAACAAAGGGAGAGATGAAGAATGACAAAAACAAAATTTGAAAAAGTACTCCTCATCGTAAATCCGAAAGCAGGACAAGGCGATTTACATACGAACTTAACAAAAATCGTACCACCACTTGCCACAGCTTTTCCTGACCTACATATCCTTCATACGAAAAAACAAGGTGATGCAACAAAATATTGCCAAGAGTTTGCTAGTAAAGTAGATTTAATTATAGTCTTTGGTGGTGACGGAACTGTATTTGAATGCACTAATGGCTTAGCCCCTCTTGAAACTAGACCTACACTTGCAATCATTCCAGGCGGAACTTGCAACGACTTCTCTCGCACACTTGGTGTTCCGCAAAATATTGCAGAAGCAGCGAAACTCATTACAAAAGGACATGTAAAACCAATTGATGTCGCAAAAGCAAACGGACAACACTTCTTAAACTTCTGGGGCATTGGACTCGTATCTGAAGTATCAAACAATATTGATGCAGAAGAGAAAGCAAAGCTTGGTAAAATTGGTTACTATTTAAGCACCATTCGAACTGTAAAAAATGCTGAACCATTCCCAGTAAAAATTACTTACGACGGACAAGTGTATGAAGATGAAGCTGTCCTTGTTATGGTTGGAAACGGTGAATATCTCGGGGGTATCCCATCCTTTATTCCGAACGTAAAATGTGATGACGGAACACTTGATATTTTCGTAGTCAAATCAACAGGCATTCAAGCGTTTAAAGATTATATCGGAAAGAAACTATTTGAAGACTCAAATGAAAATGACATCTTCCACGTCAAAGCTAAATCCATTCATATTGAAACAGAAGAAGAAAAAGAAGTAGATACAGATGGTGAAAGCTCTCTTCATACACCGTGTCATATTGAGTTGTTACAAGCGCACTTTACGATGATTTATAATCCTAATATTGTGTAATGAAAAAAACGAGTGATATCACTCGTTTTTTCTCTTCTAATCTAATTATATCGTTGTATAATTTCTTGTATTTCTTTCACTCTCTCCAAAGTAATTCCATTTCTTTGTTCTATCGCTAAAGGGTGATTGGTTGGCTCTAATTCAACATACGGCGCCATTCCAACTTCTCTTATATGTATATTTGTCTTTAAATTTAGTGTTTCTGGATAAACTGGTATTTCTACAGATAACCAGCCAAAATGAGGATCGCTATTTTCTCGCCCTCTTTCATCCCACTTTTCTAGTACTTTATCATAACTTTCTTTACTAAGTGAGACCCACACAGCCCAGATGAAATTTTCGTGGTAATCAATTATAGGAAGTTCTAAACACCCTCTAATGAAGTAATGTTCATCGTCCATTATGCAAAGATCTGATGTTAAATGGAAGCGTCCCTCTCTTTCATGAGGTGCTACCTCGTAGTAATAATATGGTGCTTCACTTCCATAACATAAAGGGAGTGTAAAGCGATTCATTTGTATCTTTTCTCCGGACTTTCTTCTTCTTTTCATCTTTTGTTATTCTCCTATTTTTTATATAAATTTAACTCTCAATATTATCTAAATGAGTCTTATAATATTCATCACACTCTACTATAGTAGGAAGAATCCCTCTTTCTAATCTATCTTCTCAATTTTCCAAACTAAATTAGCCGGATCGTTTTTCTCCAAAAAGGTTAACATCCACATAGTTTTCCCTTTATCGTTCATCAACATCACTTTATAGTTTAATTTCCAAGCCACGTCACTAACATGATTAAACATTTTATACATGTCTTCTTCTCTAATAAGTTTGTCTTTTCTAATTAACCTTCTAGTTCTATACTCCCTTATTTCTAAGTAAATATCAGCATAAGCCACTTCATGCTGACAAATTATACTACATACATATTTTTTATTTAGACTACTCTTCTTTATATATGCCAGTTCATTTTTATAATCCAAATCCAGTATCTTATTGTATGCTTTTTCTAACGCCTCTATATCCCAATCATATTTCACAGCTAAATTCTTCATTTCAGAGTGTACAATACGAAGAGCTAATTCTTTTTTCTCTCGATTTGATAAATACGAAAAATCCTTTTCACTCCCATAATCTACAAAAACATTAATATATTCAGGGGAAATCTGATATTCCTTCTCCCACTGATTTAATAATGAAATATCATCCACACAGTGAATCAAGATACCTTTTTCATAGTCTGTTCTTAACTTTGGCATATGTCGCCAATATAAAGAAGTAATACAGCTCGTTTCTTTAAAAAAAGATATTTCTTCATCGTAGTTGCTTGAGGATGTTAATTTTAATATCTCTAGGCTACTTATATTCTCTTTTCTTTTTAGAAACATTAATTGGATATCTCTTATAATTGGCATTTACTCTCTCCTTCTTAATACCACTACGATTATATAATTAATTCTCTAGCACCAACTAATCAATTTCAACCCAGCCCATTCCCATAGAGAGAAATAAAAGCCCCACTACAAAAAAGAGCGCACCAATTAAAAAGTAGAATGGTGCTCCGTGCAGCGGATCACTAAATAACCCTAGAATATTTTGTGCCACTACTGTCCATTTATCTTTCTTTGAATCTTTTTCTTTTATTTCTTTTACAAACCTATAAATACTTAGGCCAATCAAAAGGATGCCTATTAATAGGCATCCTACTATAATTAAAATCCCCAATTATAACACTCCATTTAAATACCATTGTCATACACACTTCATTTTAACTAATAAAAAAGCGAAAGAGAACATAATTCCCACTATGTTTCCTTTCGTTTCACGAGAAATTTCATCACTATTTTTATTCCTTAACAATCCGAAAATAAGAACGAACCGTTAAGAAATAATAGCCAATATACATGGTGCTATACAGACCAATACTAATTAATAACGGGACTGCAATTTCATACGGAAGTACTGCCGATAAGCCTTTTAGCACAAATAAACTATGTGAAACTCTAACTACTAATGGATATATTCCTCAATTACTCATATTAAATCTATTTTAATTCAGTTCTCTTAAAATTTTTTTTGATAGTATACTCATTTTCCTTTATAGTTCTTTAGGCTTATCTGAATTGAAATAAGAGAAGAAAAAGAGGTAGAAACATGCGGAGAAGGTTGACGGCATACACCGTGTCAAATTGAATTATTACTAAGGCGTTCAACGATGATTTATAATCCTGAGCTTGTATAATCGCTATTTCGCTATACTTTAACAATTACTAACCTTCGCATTTTTTTAAAAAATACAGTATAATGAATAAATAAAAGGTTGTTAACAAAAAACGTTAACAACCTTTTTTGTTTTTTCCGAAAAACTTTTCAAATTAAAGAAGCGATCACATGTATTGGAGAAAAAATGATAAACCTGTAGAAGAACCAGAAGCAATTGCTGTGTGGGAATGCGAAGCAGACGACTGCCTTGGATGGATGCGTAAAAACTTTTCTTTAGAAGATAAGCCACAATGCCCGTTGTGTAAAGGCGACATGAAAAGCGGCGAACGATTACTACAGAAGTTATAATACCTTTCCCTCTTTATCTTTTATATACTGAAAAAATAGAGGATTTTGTTTCTCCTTATCTACAGTACAAGTTGCTTCTTTCATTATTTAACTTCTTCATCGCTATAAATTCCATATAATATTCCCCTAAATTTAGCTCGATTCATCATCCCCCTTATTCACTACATACTACACTTCTTTCGGAAGAACAATTTTTTTATACAATTGAACTGTAATGAAATAATAAAACACATAAATGACTAAGAAAATAATAATCGGCAGCCAAATCCGGAAATATGGATTATCTATTAAGAACGAGAACATGTTCATTCCGACTAATACGTGCGTTATACCTACGATCGCTGGGAACAAGAAAATGAAAAATAACTCTTTATAAATTGATTTCGTTAATAGCTCATAACGTACACCAATTTTACGAAGCATTTGATAGCGAATAATATCTTTTGAAGCACCAGAAAGAATTTTAAACATTAAACAACTTGCCAACATTGCTAAGAAAGCTATGCCTAAGAAAAATCCCATAAATACTGTTCCACTGTAAGTACTGTAATATCCTTCATACAGCATATATTTACTCAAAAGATGTACTTCTTTCATATCTTTATATTTAGCTAGCTCTAATTCATCAATTTTTTTCCATTCTTCTTTATACGTTATAAAATTGTCCGTTTTCCCCAGTATTATAATTTCTTCTTTACCTTGTATCCCATCATACATCTTTTGATCTACAATTTTTATCTTTTGACTAGGATTCATATATGTCTTTTGAAGAGACCGTAAAATATTTCCCCATTCTTCTGGAATTACATTGGTATTATTCTCATTTTTTTCTTGGCTATGACTTAAAACGGATCCCGCAATTAGTTCCCTCGAAACAGGAACGAATCGGCTACTATTCTCGTCCTTTCCAGTACGTGTTAGCGGACGATTTCTTTCCAAATCTTCTTTCAACTGATAAATAAACTGCTCATCTACTTTGTATCGATATTCATTCTTTTCTTTAAATGTAATACTATCTAGTATTTTCTTTTCTTCTGCTGTGGGATTTTTAATTTCGACATCATAGTATTCTGCACTCTCCACTATATTTGTAACATTATTTTTTAACGCCATACCACTGGAGATTGCACCCGCACCAAGAGCCACTAACATAGCAACTGTCGCTAATACTTTCGTTAAGCTATTAATAGAGAAACTTAACTGTGCAAACGTAAACGCATTGATTCCTTTTTCACTATGATTTTTATTCGCTTTTAGTTTATTAATAATAATGGGAAGGAATGATGCAAATAGCATGTAAGTTCCTAATGTTACTGTAATTGTAGCAATGATAAATCCTGATTCCTTTAGCTCCTTCATATATATCATCGAAACATAACCAACTACTAATAAAATAATTGATAAAAGTGCTACTATATTCGTTAGTTTCCCTTTAGTAAACGTACGCTCTGTTTGACTATTGGAGTGAACGAGTTGTAATGGCGAATTACGCACTAGTTTCATACCATTCATAATTGCGGACAACATAAATAATGCAATGAAAAAGATGAAAGTAACAACGATTGATGGTACATAAAATGCATGATAACCACCACCAGTAAATTCCAGCTCCTTCATCAGTAAATGTCCAACACCTTGTGCCAAGATTATACCGACTATCACACCTACTATAAGAGATACTATTCCTAATACAATTGTTTCAATAAACATGAGCAATGTAATTTTATGCTTTTTTGCCCCTAATACCATATACATACCAAATTCTTTTTGCCGAAGTGATAATAAAAATGAATTGGCGTATAAAATATAAAATAATGTAATAAATCCTAATAAAAATGAGCCCGTTTGAAAGACGGAAAAAATCCCATCCATAGAATTCCCTTCAATAAACGTTTTATTTAACGCTAACGTTTGAAACATATAAAAAATTGAAATAGACATAATAAGCCCAACTAATAAGACCATATAGTCTTTTCGTTTACTTTTTAGTCCCGACATGGAAAGTTTGAATAACATGTTGAACCTTCTTTCTTATGCTTTTTGTGTGCCTAAATCCGCAAGCACATCTAAAATTTCTTTATAAAACTCATCACGCGTACCTCTGCGATGAATTTCTTTATACAGTTCTCCGTCTTGGATGAATAAAATACGTCGGCAGTAACTCGCACTAAATGGATCATGTGTAACCATCATAATCGAAACATCCTGTTCTTCATTTAAGTTGGTCATCGACTCTAATAAACTTTTCGCATTTTTAGAATCAAGCGCTCCTGTTGGCTCATCTCCTAAAATAATGGCTGGCTCATGTACAAGTGCACGGGCCGCTGCCGAACGTTGTTTTTGTCCACCAGATACTTCGGACGGATATTTTTGAAGAATCTCTGAAATTCCTAACATTTCTGCTACCTTTTTCACCTTTGATTCAATTCTTTTCGAATGAACACCTTGCAGAGAAAGCGGTAATGCAATGTTTTCATAGATTGATAAATTTTCAAGTAAGTTAAAATCTTGAAAGATAAACCCTAGTTTCTCTGAGCGAAAATCAGATAATTCCCCCTGCTTCATTTTCGTAATATCTATTCCAGCAATTTCAACAATTCCACCTGTTGCCTTATCTAATGTAGAAATTACATTCAATACTGTTGTTTTTCCTGAACCAGATGGTCCCATAATTCCAACGAATTCACCCTCTTGAATTGAGAACGATACATTCTTTAGCGCATGTGATTGACTCTCATCTTTTTTACCGTATACCTTTTGTACATTCTTTACCTCTACAACTGATGCTTTCATATATATCCTCCTACACTTCTTTTTCCTATCTTTTATTTTCCCTACATATTTTCCGAGCACTTCTTAACCCATTTCTAAGTATAGATAGCATTTCTTAATAAATAGCAGCGGATATTCTTAACATTTCTTTAAGAATATGAAAAAGCCCCAAGGCTAGTAGCTTGGGACTTTTGATTTCTCTATTCTATTTTGGAGTAAGAAATAAAGTATTTATTTCTCCTCTTTCATCTTAATTTTCGCTTGTTTATAAAAATCTAATTTCTCTTTGTTATATTCTTGTGTATATCTATTAAATTTCTCTTTTTCTCGTTGAATGTCCTCATTCATTTGATTTACACCTTTAATCTTTTCACTAACCTTTTTTAAGTTCGTTTCTTTTTCACCTAAGCTTTTATATAATTCTCTTTCAGATTTCATTAACTTTTGATACGAATCATTTATCTTACTAAAAGATGCATAACGCTTTTTATAAATATCCTGTATGTTTTTCGCTTGTTTCTGAAGAGCTGCATCTTCCATTTTATCTATAGTTTTATGAACTAATTTTACTTCTTCTTGTGCTTTTCCAAAAGCTTCTTTTTCTTTGTTCCATACTTTTTCACGTTCATCAATACTTTTTGTAGCTTGCTCTAACTTCGGCATAATTGCTTGGTTACTATCTTTACCCTCATTTATAATTTGATTGTATAACTCTTGACCTTCTTTTTCTAAGACCTCTAGTTTTTTCGCATCTTCAGAAACCATCTTTTCTTGCTTCATCGCGTTTTCAAATGCGACGTACAATTCTGCTTCTGGCTTTGCGCCAAAACACCCTGTCAATAAGCTTATAGATATAATTCCCGTAATCGCTAACGCTTTATAAGTCAATGTCAATTCCCCCTATGTTACATACGTTTATCATGCATAAAGTTCAATGGGAAATGATCATCTTCATGATATGCTTCAAATTCATACCCTTTTTCTTTTAAACCTTTAATAATAGCAGGTACTGCTGCAACGGACTGCGGATGAATGTCATGCATCAAAATCACTTCTTTTTGATCTGTCGCACCAGCCAGTACATTTTGAACAATTTTTACTGTTGCCGTATTTATCGGCATCCCACTGTATTCCCAATCTAATGAATCAATTGTCCAATCCCATACTTTAAGACCATTTTCTACAACTTTATTACGAAGCTCTTCGTGTAACCCAGGCTTCGAACCATATGGCGGACGTGTGAGTTTTGGTGCATGTCCAAGAATACTAGCAATTAAACTTTGATCCTCTTTCATTTCATCAACATAGCCACCCTGGGCATATAATTTCTTGTTATTATGCGTCATACTATGCATTCCCACATAGTGTCCTTCTACTTCTTCTCGTTTTACTAAATCAGGATATGATTTTACATTTTGACCGATTAGAAAAAATGTTGCTTTCGCATTATTTTCCTTTAATATATCTAGTAACTGTGCCGTATACTTTCCTGGACCATCATCAAAAGTAAGATAGGCAATTTTCCTAGTTTGACCATTAAATTGCGTTGGTGCTACCTTATTCATTTCCACTTTTATTTGTTCATTTGCATACTGAACTGAATTTTCTTGATTTGCTATCGCTTTTGCAGGTGAGGTTATCGATTGAAATACGAAAAAAGCTCCTCCCACTACAACTGTAGCTACTGTCATTACAACTATGTTTTTTATCTTTAACAATTTCCCCATTCTATTAATTCCTTTCTACATCCCTTACTTATTAATGAAATATTAATCTAGCTTTTCAAGTCTTCCTCGTTATATATTTATCTTTCCTTCGGAAGAACAATCCTCTTATATAATTGTACAGTGATTAAATAGTAGACTATATAAATTCCTAGGAATATACAAATCGGCATCCATATGTTCACATATGGATTCACAAAAAATTTAACAAATGTAAATATGTTCATTCCTACCAAAACATGAATGAGACCCAATATTGCTGGAAATAGAAATACGATACCTAATTCTTTATACATAGATTTTATAAGTAATTCTTTACGCACCCCAATTTTTCGAAGCATCTCATACCGCCCTATATCTTTCGTAGCCCCAGAAAGGATTTTAAACATTAAACAACTTGCCATCATAGCTAAAAAAGCAAGACCTAAAAAGAATCCCATAAAGGAAGTTCCTTTTGAAAAGGCGAGCATAGATTCATAATCACCATAGTTCGTTGGTAAATATACATCTGCTTTAGGCCTATTAGTGGCAGCAGCTATTTTTTCAATTTGACGATTATCCATCTCTTTTAACTCTGTTTTATACTGTAAAATATTATCTACTTTAGCAATAAAAAACGTATGCTCATTCCCTTGAATTGTTTCATAACGGTTTTTATCGACAATATAGACAGGCTTACGATCATATACAGTAATATTCGACCTAAAATCACTATCCACAATCTTGTCCCAGTTCATCGGTAACGTAGAACTAGATGGATCAACTTCCTCTCCCTTAAACATCCTATAGCTCGAAGATGGAAGTTGTTCAGAAATATGTGTTGTCTCTTTCTTTCTGAATAGAAGTGGAGGATTCTCTAATAATTCCTCTTTTAAATAGTAAACAGCCTCATTATCAACTTTATATTTATACTGTTTTTTATCTATAATTTTCATTTTTTCCATAGCTTTATAATCCGTTGCTTCTGGATCATGAATTGTAATATCATACCCTGGCATTTTATCTGCTGTAAGGATTACATTTTTCTGTAAAGACATGCCACCGGCCATTGCCCCCACGCCTAGTCCAATTAGCATCGTTACCGTTCCTAATATTTTCGCCAAACTACTTACACGGAACTGCAATTGTGCAAATGTAAATGCACTTAATTTCTTTTCGTTTAAATAGCGCGTTTTTTTTAATCTATTAACAAACGTGGGTAAAAGAGAAATAAATATAAGATATGTTCCCAATGTAATTGTGAATAATGGGAGTAAAATGGCACCAGCACCTTTTATTCCTACAAAGATTACGAAATAATATCCTACACTTAGTCCTAATAAACTAAATAAAGTTAACGCCATTGTGACAGGACCCTTTTTTCGTATCTGCTCCGCCTTTTGCTCTGTACGAATTAAATCTAACTCTGTTTTAAGTGTTATTCGAATTGCATTCACAACAGATGTAAGCAGAAACAATGCACTGAAGAATATAAATGTTATTTTGAATGCAGGACCATAAAAAGCTTGATAACCTTCAGCTGATATTTCCAATTGTTTTGTTAAAAACCCACTTATGAAATTAGAAAGAATAGCTCCGAATACACTACCTAATACTAGTGAAATCATTCCCATGGCTAACGTCTCAAAAAATAAGAGTTGGCTGATTTTACTCTTTTTTGCTCCTAATACAAGATACATGCCAAGTTCTTTCCGCCGGAGTGAGAGGAGAAATGAGTTTGCATAAAAAATATAAAAGAAGGTAATAAACGCCACCAAAATAGATCCTATTTGAAATACAAATACAATTGAACCAATAATGCTGTTATTCATTGTAAATTCTTTATTTAACGCAAGCGTTTGAAACATATAAAATATAGAAATTGAGATTACAAGACCTATTAGTAAAACGATGTAATCCTTTATCATTTTTTTCATACTGGAAATAGAAAGTTTTAATAACATACTCTATGCCCACGCTTCTCTACAGTATGGTGTACTACATTCACCTTTTTACTATGCACTTTTTGCACAACGTTCTCATCAAATATTAAATTTTTCATATTGCCTCCTGTCATATGGCCAGTGTTGCGATTATGCTATTTTTATAGACACTAACTATCATTTTATCTTTTCTTTACAAACAGCAATATTGATTCCCCTTACATTATCCTTACATTTTTGTAATGTATATTTCTAATGAAATTATAATATACGAATTAAATGTTTTATAACCCAATTCATATACCATTACTTTGTTCTCACGAAGATGGCGTCAATAACGTTTTCGAAGAGCCATTATTCTCGCGCTCAAATAATGCATTTACAAATATAAATTCGAAGGATATTGTATAGGTTTTCTAGCCTACTGGAGAGGTTATATAAATAATTAATATTAAAAATGGACAAAAAAAGACCCACTGTAATACTTAATAACTTTGCACTTATCATCAGTTTACCTCTTCATTATAATTGTCCGAGATAAAGATAAGATAAAGATAAAATAAAAACGATATAAAGATATAACTACATATTATTAAATTTAGTACCATTTTATTTTCCCTTATCCCTCTTACTCTTTACTTTACATTAATTCTCTTCGTTTCTAATTCACCTCTCATAGACACTATATAAAACTATTATTTAGGTTCTATTAAAATTACATCTTCTAAATCATATAGATTTGCCTTTGGTTTTGCATAAATAATATAAGCAAGACCATATTGATCTGGTTCTTGCTCTATCACCTCTGCTACTTCAAGACCGGGTGGTATTTTCTGACTTAATTCAGAGGTAATAACGCTATCACCTATTTTTATTTCTTTCGCTTTATCTGATGGAATATTATCAATTCGAAGGGCTTGTTTTTTCTTATCGTACCCTGTAACAAATCCTAAAATAGATGAATCATTTTGGAAGGTGATTGCTAAACGATTTGTTCGTTCATCTTTCGTAATTAATTTCACAACAGATGTATATTGATCTACACTCTCTACCTTTCCGATAAAACCGTTCACTGTAATAACAGCCATATCAGCCTTTACACCATGTTGTGAACCTCTATCGAGAGTAATTTCTCTATACCACTCTTCTGCTACACGGGTTACTACTGTAGCTTGAATGAAATTATATTTTCCCTGTTCCTTTAATTCTTTCGTTTTGTTGATAATTTTAGTAAGGCTTTCTTTCTCCTCACTTAACATTTGCACTTTACTCTTTAACGATTCTTGATGTTCAATTTTCCCTTTCAATACCTGATTCTCTTTATATACTTTATAGATGTCTTCTATATTATGAACAATATTTTGGACATGCTTATTATTTGTACATACATACACCATCAATAAAGCCAAAAGAATAATTGAAAGAAATAATAATATTTTCTTCTTAGAAACCTGCATAATTATCCTGCTACTCCTTACTATTTTTTATCTACATACTATAGAATACTAGTCATTGTACACAGAAGAAATGCAGTTTGGATAAAGTTCAGATAAACTTTATCTTCTTTATAAAAAATTTAGAAATTATCATATACTGCCACTATATTCGAAGCTTGATCGTTACTTTATCCATGGAATGCAACTTATAATTTCTATAACTAATTATGTTTTATTTGTACTTTCTCTTTTACTTTATTAGGTATTTCATCTACTTGTACTTCCTCCCATTTCATACCATAACTTCCTTTAGATCTAATCTTTAAATATGACCCTATTCTTAAATGTTTTGAAGCAGTCATCGCGATCTTTTGCTCTTGACCGGATTCATTATATCCTTTGAATTTATATTGCCATCTACCAAAACCATCTTTCTTAGCCTCAAATTTACCATCATTGTCTACAACAGCATAATAAACATCTTCTTTAATAAATGGATTGAGTTGATCTACAATCGGTCCACCTTTCCCGATAAGTAATGTAACTCCAACTATAATCAATACGATAAACACACTTATTTTTTTCATGAAACTTTCTATTCTCCTCTTCTCAGATACTTCCCCTTAAAGGACTTCCTCTAAATCAATCGCAGCGCTATTACTTATTAAAATGTAACCAAATTTCCTAATGCTCTTCTAATTAAATTGGCAATAAGATAATAAATTGAATAACCCCATTTTCATATTCTGCTCGAATTTCTCCTTTGTGCAATTCAACAATGCTTTTTGCAATTGCAAGCCCCAAACCTGAACCTTCTACAGCTCTACTTCTTGATTGATCTTTTTTATAAAAACGCTCAAACAAATTCTCTAATTCTTTTTTTGTAAATTCTTCACTATGATTCGCTATAGAAATTTTGATATGCTGTTCTTCTCTTTGAAGTAAAACTCGAATTTCTGCTTTATCTATACTGTATTTAATTGCATTTATTAAAAGATTTTCAAACACACGTACCATTTTTTCTGAGTCCACAACAGCATATATACGATCTTCCTGAAATTCTTTCACAAAAGAAAGATTATGCTCCTCCGCTTGTGGTACTAGCTCTTCTATTAACTGATCAAGTAGTTCATTCATACACACTTCTTGCGAATCTAACGCCATATTTTCATCTGTTAGTTTTGTATACTCAAACAAATCCTCTATTAACATCTTCAACTGCTCTGATTTTGAGAAAGCAATTTTTATATACTCATCATGCTGTTCTTTATTTTCATATTTCGCATCACCTAGTAAACGTAAATACCCCATAATAGAAGTAAGTGGTGTTCTTAAATCATGTGATACATTTGTAATCAATTCACTTTTTTGCTTCTCTATTTGTTTTTCCTTTTCTATATTAGCCAAAAGCTTTTCTGCCATTTGATTAATATTAGAAGTTAATAAACCTATTTCATCTTGACCTGCCTGCTTGATTTTATATTGTAAATTACCTTTCGAAAATTCCCTTACTCCTTCTGCCATCGCTTCAATCTGATTCATCTTCCTTTTCGTTATATAAAAGAAAGACAGTATAAAAGTGATAAAACCTAGTAAAGATGGAAATGGGCTACTCTCATTCACTATATACTTCACATTTCCTTGTGGTATACCACTTGCAATGATATACATATTTTTCGTATTAACAGTAACCGGATAAAAGGTTGTAAACTCCTTACGCTTTTGTTCAGTTCCATCTTGAATTAAATTTTGCGCCTCTACATATCGTACTTGATCCATTTTAAAATCCATCACATTACGCATCGTCTCATGAAGATTGATTTGTTCTTCCGGCGCTCCCTTTGTTTTATAAACGACTTTCCCATTCTCATCTATTATTAAAATTTTCAGTTGATTTTGATGATTCGATTGATCAAGCAGTTCTTGTATATTAATTTCCTTACCTTCCTCTGTTATACTTCCAACAAGCCATTGTGTCTGTCCATCAATGGCTTCCATACCTGATGCATAATCAATGATAGAAATTTTATTCGCATCCTCGAAAAAGGAAGATGAAGACCATCCTACTAATACACCGAGTAACGTACAGAAAGTAAATGTAGCAATTAGCTGTATCCGTATACTTTTTTCCAAATAACTCACTGTTTTACCTATCATTTTTTTAAAAATTTGATTCATCCATATTATCGGTTCAAATATCTTTCTCAATCTTGTAGCCAACTCCCCATACTGTTTTAATATAACGAGGCTTTCTTGGAATCGCCTCTATCTTTTCGCGTATTTTCCGAATATGTACCATCACGGTATTATCGGATTGGAAAGCTTGTTCTTTCCATACTCTTTCATAAATCTGCGCTGCATTTAATACCATTCCTTGATTTCGTGCGAGCAATTCTAATACCTCAAACTCTCTCGGTGTCAATTTCACTTCTTCATTTGCAATAATGACCTGACGCGTTACTATATTTATCTTTATATCTCCAACTTCAAATACACTTTCATCTTTTACGCTTGTCCCGCTCATTTTCATATATCTCCGAAGTTGTGATTTAATCCGAGCAATGAGTTCCAGCGGATTAAATGGTTTTGCTACGTAATCATCTGCCCCAGTTGTTAACCCTAAAATCTTGTCCATATCTTGCGTTTTTGCCGACAGCATAATAATAGGCATTTCCGCTATTTCTCTCACTTTCATACACATATGAATGCCATCTATTTTCGGCATCATAATATCAAGTACAATTAGATGCACGTCTCTTTTCTTTACTATTTCTAACCCCTCTTCACCATCTACAGCTTGTAATACTTCGTATCCTTCATTCTTTAAATAGATAGCGATAAGTTTTCTAATTTCCTTCTCATCGTCCACGATTAGTATCGTTCCTTTACTCACAAAATCTCCTCCAGCATCATTTACCAAACTAAGAATGTTGCTTTATTTCACTCACTACTGCATTCTTCTTATGCATATACACATAAGAAATACTACAAACTACAATAACGATGCCACCAAAATATATACCGTACTCGGTCGCAAGGGTTACTATCACTTCTATATGCTTTCCAAATATAGAACCTAGTACAAAATAAACTAACGTCCAGACAAATCCTGTTACATATGAATAAATCGCATATGTCTTAAAAGACATGTTATTCATTCCTACTAAATACGGTACGATATGCCTCACAACAGGTATAAAATAACTTATAACTAATGCATAATGACCATATTTCCCTATCATCTCTTGCGATTTTAGAAGATACTTCATCTTTTTCTTTTTCATCAATTTATTAAGCACTTTTATGCCAAAGATTTTCCCGAGTATATACCCTAAAGAAAGGCCGGATACAACGCCTAAATACGTTAATAAAAAGGCGGGAATCAAATTCAATATACCCATCGATGATACAAATCCACCACTCATTACAATCATTTCATCTGGAATCGGCATACCGATAATACCAAGCCATAAACAAAAAAATAGTGCCCAATAACCATACTGCTCAATGTATGACATTAATTCATGTAGCTCCATTATGCATATGCTCCCCTTAGCTCTTTTTTACAGCTAAAGACGTAAGCTGGTGGGAAATTGAACCACACTTTTTCTAGTGTAATTTCAGGGAAGAAATGCTGTATAAATCCTTTTTTCACAAGTGAATATTGGAATGTAATAAATTCTCCATTCTCATGTATCGTTTCCATTACACTGTTTAAAATGCGCTTTGAAACCTCTTCTGGTAAAGAAGTGAAAGGCAATCCCGATAAGACGTAATCAATACATTCTATATTCAATTGTTCCATATACTTCTTTATATTTTCCGCTGATCCGTGTATAACAATCACGTTCTGCTCATCTTTAAATTTTCTCTTTAACTCTTTGAAAAATACTTCATTAATTTCAATAAGAAGAAATATTGTCTCCTTCTTCTTTCTCTTTATAATTTCTTTCGTAAAGGCTCCTGTACCAGGCCCTAGCTCTACAATGCATTTCGCTCTATTAAAATCAATTACATCTACCATTTTCTTTGCTAATATCTTTGAACTTGGCGCAATCGCACCAGTATGTTTCGGATGTTTAATAAATTCATTTAAGAATGTTATGAGCTGCATATACTCTCTCTCCATTCGTTCAATAGTTTTTAACTTGTGTTTAAGTATAACTATCGTTTCTTAACAAATATTGAGGAGATTTCTTAAGATTTTATGAAGATGAAGGAAATCTTCATCTTTACTATAAACAAACATAAAAAATTGAATTCCAAAGATAAGCGAATCAAACATATACAAATAAGTCAGCTTGTTTATTTACCATGAATGATCATGTTCCTACTCCGATTTTGTATAGCGAAGTTACTATTTTTATGTTAGAATCCTCTAAGATATTTGAAATTAGTATAGAAATCATTTTTGGAGGCTTTATGAATAATCAAAACGATAATAAATCAAATGCATTATTTGCAGCTATACAAATAGTGCTACCACTTTTATTACCTATTCTTGTCCCTACATTTTTAATAGTGGGAATGAAAAAGTGGATGCCCGATGAAGTTAAGTATCCAAGCATAATATCATTGTTCGCATTATGTATGGGATTTTTCATAGTAGGAATTCTCTTCTCTATTGTTTTACGTTTATGTAAATTATCTGAGGAAAAATTAAAGGAATTAGGATTTTTAGGATTTACACTTTCGGCTGTTAGCACATTTCTAAGTTTTTATGTAGGTTACTTTTGGTTGGCAGACCTTAACTTCACATCAGTTGAATTATCACCTCATGCCGTATTAATTTTCGCTATTCTATGTACCTTGCTATTGGAAGGTATTTTTAAAGTAATGGACATGTTTGATAGTTCGGACGAAAATAAAGCTCACGTATAGACAAAAAAGCATTCGACTAACATGTTAGTCGGATGCTTTTTTACTAAGATAAAACAACTCTTTCATTACTTCGCGCTCACAATCTTATAATAAGAGCGAACTGTTAAGAAGTAATATCCGATATAAATAACGCTGTATACTCCGATACTAATTAGAAGCGGAATCATAATTTCAAATGGTAGTATGTTCCCTAAACCTTTTAATGCAAACAAACTGTGTAGAATTCCGATTACTAGTGGAATTGCAAAGATAAAGCTCACTTGTTTTGCAATAGCTTTTTTCATTTCTTGTTTCGTTACACCGACTTTATGAAGGACAACGTAACGCTCACGATCTGCACTTGCTTCTGTTAGCTGTTTGAAGTAAATAATAGAACCTGTTGCTAGTAAGAATACAAGTCCTAAGAACATTCCGATGAACATCATTAGTCCAGTTGCTTCAAGTCCCATATGGAAACCAGTATAGAAGTCTCTAAATGGTGGTGCCATTTCTGATTCACTAGCTGGCATCACTTTTGTTAATTTTTCTGTTAATACTTTACTGTTTCTTTCATCTTTTACATCAATATTTTTTACAACACGTGTTCCAAATGCTTGCTTCGCCTGTTCATACATTTCATCTGAAACGACAACAACTAATTCACCTAAGTTCGTAATTGCATTATTATTTGCACCTTGGATCGTCAATGTCTTCGTTTCATTTCCAATTTGGAATACCGCTTTATTTCCTTTATATTCAGGGCTAAACTCATACCCTTCAATATAAGAACTATCATATATAAATGCTTCGCCAGTAGCTATATTCACTGTTTCCGCATCGATTTTTTTCGCAAGTTTGTTGAATTCAGATTGAGATATAAATTGATATTTCTCTGAGATACTGTAGTTCATATTAAAGATGAAATCGACTTTAGCTCCTTCAAACTTTCCTTTTACAGGAACCATCTCAACTTCAAATTGATCTTTTACAGGGTGATTCTCTTTCTCTTCAGCAAAAATCGCATTTACTTTCTTATCTAGTTCTGCATCTTTCTTCTCATAAGAGTAGCTGTATGGTGCAACTGCTTTTGATTGTGTAAATGTGTTGTAATACATCGTAACTGACGTACCAACCGCCGTTAATGTTACTGCACTTAAAATAGAAATTGTCGCAAGTGACTTTGCATTTCCTTTAATACGATATAGTAACTGTGACGTCGTTATCATATTCATACCGTTATAAAACGATGATTTATTATTTCTTGCACGTTTCAATACGAATACTGTAAAGAACATAAATAGTAAATACGTACCTAATACTGTCGCAAGTAATATATAAAGTGCGACTGCCATAAAGTTTGCATACATAACTGCCTTCATAAACATTAACGCTAAGAAATAACCTGAGCCGATTAAGAAAACTGAAATTAACGCCATAATTACGGATCCTTTTGGCATTGCTTCTCCTTCACGCTCTGCGCGGAAAAGTTCAATTAACTTAAAGCGATAAATTAAACGATACCCTTGAAGTGATGTATATAAAATAATCACAAAGAAAATAATTGCTGTATCAATAATCGCAGCCATCGGTACTTCAAAATGAACATTTAAGTTTAATCCCATCATACTTACTAGTAGTTCAAGGAATAGTTTCGAAAGGACGCTACCGATCGCAATCCCGATAATTAAAGACATTAATCCCATTAACATATTTTCATAAAAGAGCATTTTACCGATCTGTCTTTTTCGGATACCAAGTAACGAATATAGCCCAACTTCTTTTTTACGTTTTCTTGTAAAGAAACCGTTCGAATATATAATAAACACTGCTACGAAAATGATTAGCATTACACTGGAAACTTGGAATGCACCGCTAATCTTTTTTGATGCTTCCGCTGCTTTTTCCATTTGTGAATTATATTGCAGTGCTTTAAATGTAAAGTAAATTACGATACTAAATATCATAGATGCAAAATATACAAAGTAGTCTTTAAAGTTCCGCTGTATGTTGCGGAGGGCAATGCTAGATAAGGTCATCAGCCATACCTCCAGAAATGGAAGACATTACGTCAACGACTTTTTGGAAGAACTGTTTACGTGTTAATTCACCACGGTGTAATTCTTTATATAACTCACCATCTTTAATGAAAATAACTCGTTTACAATAACTAGCCGCAAACGCATCATGCGTTACCATTAAAATTGTAGAATTATCATATTCATTTAACGACTTCATACTTTCTAATAAATCTGTCGCTGATTTAGAATCAAGTGCTCCAGTCGGCTCGTCCCCAAATATCATACTAGGACTTGTAACGATCGCACGCGATGCTGCGCAGCGCTGCTTCTGTCCACCGGATACTTGATATGGGAACTGACTTAAAATATGATCAATACCGAATTTCTTTGAGATTTCAAGAACGCGGCGATCAATCTCACTCGCTTTCACCTTTGATAACGCAAGAGGTAACGCAATATTCTCTTTCACCGTTAACGTATCTAATAAGTTATAATCTTGGAAAATGAACCCTAAATGATCACGGCGGAATAACGCTAGCTTATCATCGTTCATCTTCACGATGTCTTTTCCATCAATTAAAATCTCACCGTTCGTCGCATTATCAATTGTAGAAAGAACATTTAAAAGAGTCGTCTTACCCGAACCAGAAGGTCCCATAATTCCAACGAACTCACCTTCTTTTACTTGTAAGTTAATACCTTTTAAAGCTGCAAATTTATTCCCACCTGTGTCATATACTTTTTCAATATTTTTTGCTTCTAACACTGTTTTCATCTCGACATCCCTCATTTCTTCTATTCTCTATTTTCAACTATATACACTCTCTACTCTTGCCACTATCGATGTTTCTTACACAAACATGACAGTTATGTAAGGCACATAAGTAAAGACATCAGAATTTAACCTAATGTACTAAAGTACTTTGTTACTATAACATTGGGATATCATGCCATCCATTCATTCTCCTTACAGGAACATTACAATTTTGTAAGGTTAAAAATGCCCCCACAAAGTTGTGCATGAAATGTCGGATGGAGCTATTTCGTTCCTGATATTCTATATACAAAGGAGGTCATATAATGGATTCACTTAAAAATATGAATGCGGCAATGCAGTATATTGAAGACAACCTTACACACGAAATTGATTTTAAAGAAGTCGCAAAAATAGCTTTCTGCTCCGAATATCATTTCAAAAGAATGTTTTCTTTTCTAGCTGGCATATCACTATCAGAATATATTCGCTGTAGACGTCTTACCCTTGCTGCCTTTGAACTAACAGATAGCAATGCAAAAGTCATTGATGTCGCTATAAAATATGGCTACAACTCACCAGATTCATTTACACGTGCATTTCAAAATTTGCACGGAATAACGCCTTCAGAAGCTCGAAGTACTAGTCGTTCTTTGAAAGCTTATTCACCAATGACCTTCCAACTATCCATTCAAGGAGGAAATGAAATGAACTATCGAATTGAAGAAAAAGGGCCATTTCAAATCATTGGTATACAAAAACGAGTACCGATTGTTTTTAACGGTGTAAACGAAGAAATTGCTTCTATGTGGAAAAGTTTAGACAGCCAATCAATCGAAACATTAAAGTCCCTTTCAAATATTGAACCTACCGGAATTATTAGTGCTTCTACGAATTTTTCTGAAGGAAGAATGGAGGAAAAAGGCGAACTCGATCACTATATTGGAGTAGCCACAACGAAAGATTGTCCAAAGCAATTCAAACAACTTGAAGTCGCAGCTTCAACATGGGCTATATTTGAAGCTGTCGGTCCATTTCCTGATGCATTACAAAATGTGTGGGGACGTATTTATTCCGAATGGTTCCCTTCTTCGAACTATGAACTAGCGGAAGGACCGGAAATATTGTGGAATGAAAGTAAAGACGTATCATCGCCGAATTTCAGAAGCGAGATATGGGTACCTGTTTTAAAAAAGTAATATAAAGGTCTAAAATTTTTCAAAATAAAGAAGCTGCTCTTCCTCTTTAAAGGAAAAGCAGCTTTTTATTTTATACTTCTTCTCGACTCGTTCTTATACAAGAAAATAGTAATAATCGCAAGCACTATAATAACTACCAAAGTAAATACTCTATAGTTCGAGATCGTAGCAGTACCGATTAACAAGGCAGGTATAACAGCTGTAATTAAGCCACCAAACATACCGACAAACGATCCTACACTTTGTTTTACTATTTGAGTTTCTGATACCCAATCATAATAACCAAATCGATTATTAATAAAAATCCCCCATACTGCCGAAAAGAATGAATATGTTATCGGTGTTATTACGATGAAAAGAGAACTCCAAACATCTAGTTTTAACCCTATTATCAGTAATACAGCACTAATAAGTGATGCAGGTATACTTAATGAAAGATTCATAAGAATTTTACTGTCATAAATCATCTTTGGCGCTATAGGCAACGACTTAATAATCCATACATTTTTTCCTTCTAATGACAATGATACACATGTTGTACACGTCATCGAAATCGCTGCTGCAATAGCAAATGGCGCAACCTTTTGCAACAGGGCCTCAATTCCAGGATACGCTATTAATTGACTTGGCCCTACTACAACTATAGCTAGTGCGAAAGCTAGCGCCATCACAACTCCCATTCCGCTATTTACCACATACACTGTAGAAGAAAAGAAACGCTTCAGTTCTTTTTTATACAATGCGGCCAATACACTTTCTTTTCTCATGCTATGAATTTCATAATTTGAAAGCATATGATAAGTGGTAATCTCTGTATTTATTTGCTTATATTTTAACGAAAGGATTTTTACAAAAAGATAATACCAAATAACCGATATCCCAACAAACAGGATGAAAGCTACAATATCAGCATGAACAATTGCTTTTTGAAACATGTTAGCTAATGGATACACTTTAGTTAGTTGCTCTGAAATAATTGCACCTATTCCGTTCATATCATTAAGACTATATTGAGCATTTCCGCTTTTTAGCATAAAGAAACCGAATGTAATAATTACTATAAAACTTAAAGTCGTAGTTATTTTATTCGTATTTTTAAATTTAGAAGCGATTGCCGTAATCGCAGCTCCAAAAATCGCTGCTATTGTTGTTGGAATTAAAGATGCTATAAACATACTGATGAACCACATAAAGTAAAAAGAAACTGATGGCCTCTCATGTATGCCATAAACAACTCCCATTGGTAGCATGATTATGATTGAAAAGATCGTATTCAGCAAATATAAATACAAAAACCTACTTGTAATAACCGTACTTACACGAATCGGTAATGACATTAAAAGATCGTAATCCTTAAAAGCAAAAATCTCTCCATTTGCCTTAAATATAGTGAAAAACAACGTCAATACACTGCTAATAACTAGTGCATAAACTGGGATAATTTCACTTATTCCTAGTCTCACCAATCCATATGCCGAGGCCCCACAATATAGCATTAACATGACACCAACTAAGGCAATAGATGCTGACAGTAAAATCTTATTCTGCTTCTTCTTTTTATCTTTTTCGTATTTAAAAGTATTTAAACCAAGCTGCGTTATCAAGCGGATTTTTAAAAGACCTAGACTACTAATATTCATTAGCAAGCTCCTTCATAAAGAGCTCTTCCAATGATCCTTCCTTTATTAAAGAATTCACTTCCCCTGAAAGTGCTAATTTCCCTCTATTAATCATCGCTATTTTATTACATAACTTCTCCGCCACATCTAAAACATGCGTAGAAAAGAAAATCGCACTTCCCTTTTCACAAAGCTCCTTCATAATACCTTTCAATACTACAGCAGCCTTTGGATCAAGACCGACGAAGGGTTCATCTAAAACTAATAATTTCGGTTTATGCAAAACCGCTGATATAATCGCCACTTTTTGTTTCATACCATGTGAATAAGAAGATATTAAATCACCTAGGTACGGTGTAATCTCAAAAGCATCTCCATACTTTTGTATCTCCTTTTCCCGATCTTTTGCAGACACTTTAAACACATCCGCAACAAAGTTTAAATATTGAATTCCTGTTAATTGCTCATATAAATCTGGATTATCGGGAATATACGCCACTACTCTCTTACATGCAATCGGATCCTTTTTTACTGAATATCCATCAACAAAAATTTCACCCTCTTCAAAATCTATAACTCCAACTAACGACTTAATTGTTGTACTTTTCCCCGCACCGTTATGCCCAATAAATCCAAAGATATCTCCTGCTTGAACAGTAATATTTAACTGATCTACTGCTTTTTTGCCACCTTTGTATGTCTTACTAAAATTTATAATTTCTAACATGTGATTTCCCCCAAACTATCTTTTTAACTGAATTTTCAGACCCAAAAGCAAAAAATTTACTCAGCGAGCTTTTTCGTTATCCCCACTGAGTATTAAAATTTCTTAACACATAGAAACTATAAATATAAAATTTGACTAGTACAGTTCAATCCCTTATTGCTCACAATTGCATTTCTTTTTTATAAATAGCATATGACTTTATCGTTGATATGAAGATGCATATTAATATTATTCCAATCCCCATAAAAATATTGAATGGATCTGGAAGTACCGCCCCAGCATATATACAAAGTGCACCTATTACAAATACCTTCGAAGCAAATCTGTGTGTTTTTCTCCAAACTACAGGATTTTCTAATGTCCAGTCCACCCGGATTCCTACTAAGCCATTTGGCTTCGTTTGTTGCATATAATTGCCGAGTACTAAAAACAATGTTCCAAGTCCGAAATTAAATGCAATGGAGCCCGATGCAATATAATTAGACACTGCTAATAGCGCAAATCTATTACAGCCGAACCCTATCAAAAGAATTGCATAATGGATTGCAGAAAGGACTTTAGCATGCTGTTTATACTTATCTTTCGTTACATCAATATACCCCATAGCTAGCCATATCAAATACAGCAACACCATACTACCTATTGAAACTGAACTCGCTTCTACTTTAGAAAAATATCCATCTACCATTCCTGCAGCATTATAATGACGTGGAATTTGTTTCGGTAAATAAGGCCATACAATGTACCAGCCAATTGCAATTGCAATAATTAAACTCCATGGTAATACGTGTCTTTTCATCCTCTCTCCCCCATAAATTTTATATTAAGCCCCTATCTCTTTCTTATAAGCAACATAGGAATATCCCATCGTTAGTCCTACTGCACCAATAATAATTCCAGCCATTACGAAAGATTTCCATGCTACCGGCGCGAAAACACTTAAAATCATAATGATTCCTAATGCAACAAACACCTTTCCACTAAAACGGTGTGTTTTTCTCCATACTTCTTCGTTACTTAACGTCCACGGTGTTTTTATGCCTACAAAGTAATTTGGTTTACATTGTGGTAAATAGTTTCCGATAACTATGAATAGAATACCAACTAATAATTCAGGCATGCGATTAATGAATAAGTTATATCCTAGTCCACTTGTAATAATATCTATATTTCCTACAAATAGTAGCAATAGTATCCCGTTATTCATCATCATAAAAGCTTTAGAAAATTTCTCGTAATTTGCTTTCCTTGGATCAATCTTTGGTATCACATTTAGAAATACATATAACGCAATCATAATTCCAACCATAGAAATCATTCCATATAATTTAGAAGAATAACCATCTACCTTACCACCACTCCAATGTGTCGCGATTGTATCCGGCAAATGTGGCCAAGCAAACGCCCAAGCTATACAAGTT
The DNA here is from genome assembly GCF_038003645.1 of Bacillus sp. FSL E2-0195. Lineage (NCBI taxonomy): Bacteria > Bacillati > Bacillota > Bacilli > Caryophanales > Bacillaceae > Bacillus > Bacillus sp. FSL E2-0195. The sequence continues at coordinate 4,675,284 of NZ_JBBOPN010000001.1, forward strand.
ATAAGAATTAATATAATTGCAAAAAGATGCTTTTTCATTTCCCCTCTTCCCCCTTATTTGTAAATGTAAACACCCAAGTCAATAAATCTTGAAAGACAGTTGTGTTCAAAGAGTACACAACGAATTGCCCTCTTTTTTCATCTTGAATAAGTTCAGCATTTTTAAGTGCATTTAAGTGGTGTGAAATACTTGGCTTTGTCATGTTGAACTGTTCAGCAATTTCCCCAGCAGTTAAATCGCCTTCTTTTAATAAATCTAAAATTTTTCGCCTTGTTGGGTCTGCTAATGCTTTGAATGCTTGATTCAATGTCTTTCTTCCTTTCACTAATTAGACGTTTAGATATTTATCTAAATGTTAAAATGATTTCAGTCAATTGTCAATTATATATAAGGCCCTTTTTACTTTTTCCACTTTTGACCCATACTGTTTACTATATAAATCCTGTTTAATCTTTCATCATATAAATACGCCACAACTATGCTATGTATAACAAAAAAGGAAAGCCTATTCATTTGATTTCTTTGTTTTTACTTCGTACGGGGCAAAAAAGGCTCTGACCGCTTCTATGCATGGCTGGATCCTCTCTCTCCCCTAAAAAGACAAGTTCTATGTCGTCTTTTAAACTTTTATATTTATATAGCTCTCATTTCAACATAATGAAAAGACTTGAAACACATGATACACTATAGCTACAATTGTTTTTTTAGGAGGAATATACATATGTATAAAATTTTAATCGTTGAAGACGATCCAAATATTTCATCATTATTACAATCTCACATTCAAAAATATGGCTATGATGCTGTTGTTGCGGAGAACTTCGATGATATTATGGAATCGTTTAACGCCGTGAAACCACATCTTGTTTTACTTGATGTAAACTTACCGAAATTCGATGGTTTCTACTGGTGCCGTCAAATTCGTCATGAATCTACTTGTCCAATTATTTTCATTTCAGCTCGTGCTGGTGAAATGGAACAAATTATGGCGATTGAAAGCGGTGCGGATGATTATATTACGAAGCCGTTCCACTACGACGTTGTAATGGCGAAAATCAAAGGTCAATTACGCCGTATTTACGGTGATTATGCACCAAATATTTCTGAACGTATCGTTGAGGTTGAAGGACTAAAACTATTCCCTGAGCGTCCAGAAATTCATTTTGGAGCTGAGCAAGTTCTTTTAACGAAGAAAGAAGCAATTTTAGCAGAAATGCTATTATCTAAATTCCCGCGTACAGCGAGTCGTGAAGATTTACTAGCCGCTCTTTGGGACGACGAAAGCTTCGTTGAGGAAAATACATTAAACGTAAACATCACGCGTCTTCGTAAAAAGTTCAATGAGCTTGGTATTGAAAATGCTATTGAAACAGTACGTGGACTTGGGTATCGTTTTAACGCAACTTGGAGTGAATAAACATGAAGCTATTTTTACGTGATCATTTTGCATTTTTCCTACTATATGTATTAAACTTCGGAATCATTTTCGTTCTTTATGATGCAGTAGACGGATTTCAAAATAATAAGTTTTACTTCATCGTTTTAAGCTTATACTTATTCATCTGTTTCCTCGCTTATCGTTACGTTCGTAACCGTAGAATGTACCACAGATTAAGTGAACCACCAGAGAAAATGGAAGATGCGTTTATTGAAAGAGCGACTGCTCCTATGCCCCACAGTGTAAACGAGCTCGTTCGTACGCAATATCGCCTATTCCAAAAAGACCTACAAACATTCGAAGTAAAACAGCAAGAACACCAATTATTTATTAACCATTGGGTACATCAAATGAAAACGCCTGTTTCTGTTATGCAGCTTATGGTGCTTGAAATGGAAGATGAGCATTTAATCCCTAAATTCAAAAAAGAGCTAGAGCGATTAAATCAAGGGCTCGATATGGCTTTATACATGGCAAGATTAAATAACTTCCATGAGGACTTCCATGTTGAGACGATTTCATTAAAAGATGCTGTAACAAAAAATATTAACGGATTAAAAGAACTATTCATTCGAAACGGAGTCTTCCCCGTTTTAGAAGTTCATTCAGATTTAAAAGTTGCTTCTGATGCGAAATGGCTAAAGTTCATTATTTATCAGTTAATGACAAATGCAGTTCGCTACTCTGGTGAGCGCGGAAAGAAAGTTTTCTTATCAGCTTATCGCAATGGTAAAGATATTATTTTGGAAGTTCGTGACGAAGGCGTTGGTATTCCGCAAGAAGATATTCGAAGAGTATTTGAACCTTTTTACACTGGAAAAAACGGTCGTGCATTTGGAGAATCTACTGGTATGGGGCTTTATATTGTAAGTAAAATTTGTGATTATTTAGGTCACTCTGTGAAACTAGACTCTGAAGTTGGTAAAGGAACGACGATTAAAATCATCTTCCACAACGCTGCCAATAACCAAGCAGAAAACACGGAGAAGGTGACCGAAGCATGACCATAACATATGCTAGCAAAATGTATGAGAATTTACTCTCATACATTTTTTGCAATAAAACTACATATCAGCCTTCTATCGGGAGGTACTTATTATGACATTTTGGCAATTCGCATTCAAAAATGTAACGCGCAACTCAAGAGCTTATTTTGCTTACTTTATAAGCAGTTCCTTTTCCATTGCTGTTTTCTTTTCATTCGCTGTTTATTTGTTTCATCCAAAATTACAAAATTCCACTATGATCTCTGAAATTTCAGGATTAATGATTTTTTCAGAAGTTGTTATTGTTTTGTTCTCGTTCTTTTTTTTACTCTATTCAATCGGATCGTTTTTAAAGGTTCGTAAAAAGCAATTTGGGATTTTAACTGTTTTAGGTATATCAAAAAAGCAATTACATCGACTCGTTTTCACTGAAAATATGCTAATTGGTATTTTATCTATCTTTTTCGGTATGCAGTTTGGATTTGTATTTTCACAATTTTTCTTATTAGTGACAGCGAAAATTACACACCTACCAGGGATATATTTATATATACCTACGAATGCTTTCATTTTAACAACGATTGTGTTTCTTGGTCTCTTTATCGCTGTATCTGCATTCACACCAATGCTTATTCGAACAAAAAAAGCAGTGCACCTTTTAAAAACAAACAATGTAAAACAAAAAGAAAGAAAACCATCCATATCCATTTCTCTATTTGGTGCTATCTGTTTATTAGGTGGTTATATTTTAGCTGTAAACCCTAAATATTTTTTCTCAATAAACCCGCAAGTAGGCGTTATATATATGGTTTCAAGTATTTTTGTGATTCCAGCACTTGTTACAATTGGGACATATTTTTTCTTTTCTCAAATTAGTTTCTTACTTATTTATATTTTAAAGAAAAGAAGAAATTTTTATATGAAACGTATTAATATGCTTTGGATTTCGGATTTAGCAAGTCGTATTCGCACGAATATCAATATGCTTTTTATTGTAGCGATGCTATCTACAATAGCCTTTACAATGATTACATTTCTATATGGATTTGGAAAGTTTACAAAGCTAGATGTTACGAGAAGTTCACCTTTTCCATTTTCTTATTTTTCATATGACGCAAATCCTTTTGCTAACAAGCATTTAACTTGGCTTGAACAGCAGTTACAAAAAGAAAATTTCTCTTATAAAAAGATAGAAGCTGATTTATATGAAACACCACTGAAAGAAGATGAAGGTATAACGGCTTACAATGACGTCTATGCAATGAAACAAAGTGACTATAATAAACTTGCAGCTTCCCTACGAATGAAACAACTATTCATGAGCGATAACGAAGCATATGTCTTAAGCGATAGCGCTTATTTCACCTTATTTAGCCAATTTGAGCCAAGCTTCAATAGAAAATCCATTACACTTTCTAGCACAAATACGATATTACAAGTAAAGGGCTATGAACAAGTAGGGGCCATTCCATCTAACTTTTCATATCAAACTTTAATTTTACCTGATGTTGTTGTAAACAACTTACCAAGTACAACAAAGCATATATCAGCGTACAATTATAACGTACAAAATTGGGAAAAGACGTATAAAATTGCTAATGATTTTATGAAAAAAATACAAAAAGATCGACAGGAATTCCAATACGAAGGCCCCCTTATCCGCCCCTATGAATCAGCAGACTCATTATATAGAATCACATCAGGAAGTGCTGCATACTTCCTAATCGGGACATTCTTAGGTGTCATTTTCTTTATTGGAGCAGGTAGCGTTCTTTACTTCAGAATGTATACAGATTTAACAAACGAACAAGAAAAATATGTAGCAATTTCAAAAATTGGTGTAACAAATGCAGAGATGAAACGATCTGCAACCATTCAACTTAGCATTTTATTTTTCGTTCCATATGTTATGGCATCCATTCATACAATGTTCGCAACAAAAATGCTTCAAGATGTAATTGATTTATCACTATTCAAAGAAATTTCAGCCGTTCTTATTATTTTTGGCATAGTTGAAATCGTCTTTTTCTTATTCATTCGTTCCTTTTACATGCAAAAGTTATCAGAGTATACGAATGGTTAAGTTTTATGAATATATTAGTACAGGAAAAGGGTATCTCTTATATCCTTTTCTTCTTCACTCTATTAGGAGGTTTAGGTGAATGACATTTTGGCAGTTTGCCTTTAAAAACGTAACAAGGAACGCCAGAGCTTATTTCGCCTATTTTGTAAGCAGTGCGTTTTCCATTGCAATTTTCTTCTCGTTTGCAGTTTATTTATTTCATCCTAAATTGCATATGACAGGCGTGAATGCTGCTCTGAACATATTAATGACAATCTCAGAAGTTGTCATTGTATTCTTTTCATTTTTCTTTTTACTATATTCAATCGGTACTTTCTTAAAAGTACGAAAAAAACAGTTCGGGATTTTAACAGTACTTGGCATATCTCCAAAGCAGTTAAAGAGGCTTGTATTTCTAGAAAACATGTTAATTGGTGGCCTATCCATATTTTTCGGCATTCAATTTGGCCTTGTCTTTTCACAGTTCTTTTTATTAGTTACCGCCAAAATTACGCATGTGCCTGGTTTATATTTATATTGGTGGCCTACAGGTGCTATCATTTTAACTATAATTATCTTTCTTGGACTCTTCATTCTCGTATCATCTTTTACACCGATGCTAATCCGTACGAGAAAAGCTGTACGTCTTTTAAAAGAAGGAACAAAACAAAAAGAAAGAAAAGCATCCGTACTCATCTCTCTATTTGGTGCGATATGTTTAATATCTGGATATGTTTTAGCAGCAAACCCGCTATATTTTATTTCACTAGGAGATATCGCTGGGCTTTTGTACGCTGCCTCCTGTATATTTGTCATCCCATCACTTGCTGCAGCTGGGACATATTTTTTCTTCTCACAAATTAGCTTCTTACTCATTCGCATATTAAAGACGAGAAGAAAATTTTATATGAAACGTATTAATATGCTTTGGATTTCTGATTTAGCAACCCGTATTCGGACGAATATTAACATGCTCTTTATTGTGACGATGTTATCGACACTCGCTTTCACAATGATTACATTCTTATATGGGTTTGGGAAATTCACAAAGTTTGATGAAATAAGGCAAAACCCTTTCCCGTTTACTTATTTATCACATACTGAAAATACGTTAGCTGATGAACATTTAAATTGGTTAGAACAAAAATTTAACGAAGAGCAGTTTACTTATAAGAAATTTAAAACGGATATATATGAAGTATCTTCGGCGGAAGAAAGCCCGCAGCTCTATTATGCAATTAAACAAAGTGACTATAATATACTGGCTAAGGCGTTAAATTGGGAAACTCTCACAGTGAATAAAGACGAGTCTTATATATTAATTAAAGATTTAGATGCTCAAGTCATTGGAACGCTTCATAATAAGGAAAAGAAAAACACTCTTACACTTACTCAAAACTCTTTACCATTGCAGGTTAAAGACTATACAAGTTATAGCCCGTTCCCAATTGGTTTAGTACCTCAATTAATCGTACTATCTGATGAAAATGTAGAAGCATTATCATCTATTTCGAAACAAATGAGTGTATATAGCTTCAAAGTTATGGATTGGGAAAAAGCATATAATATTGGTTCAGCATTTATAACAAAAATCGCTAACGACAATGCGGCGATTCAAGCAGAACATCCACCGTTCCACGCAAGTGAAGCAAGTGACTCTTTATACAACAAGAAACTAAATGTTGCTTCCTTTTTCTTAATCGGAACTTTCCTTGGCGTTATTTTCTTTATTGGTGCTGGCAGTGTTCTTTACTTCCGAATGTATACAGATTTAACAAATGAGCAAGAAAAGTATATAACGATTACAAAAATTGGTTTAACAGAAACTGAGATGAAGCAATCTGCTACAATCCAACTTGCTATTTTATTCTTCGTCCCTTACATTATGGCATCCATCCATACGATGTTTGCGACAAAGATGCTACAAGATGTATTAAATCTCTCGTTCTTCGCTGAAATTACAGTCGTGCTTATGATTTTTGGAACGGTTGAAATTCTCTTTTTCCTTTTAATTCGTTCCTTTTATATGCAAAAGTTATCACAACATATTAAGTTTTAAAAATAGAAAGGTGATTATTATGGAAGAGGTATTACACATAAAAAACGTCTCAAAAGTGTATGAAGGAAAAGTCCCTCATACTGCTTTAAAAAATATAAATTTACACGTAGATAAAGGTGAATTCGTTGCGATTATGGGACCATCCGGAAGTGGGAAATCCACATTTTTAAACGTTATTTCGACTATCGATTCACCTACTTCTGGAGAAGTCGTTATTAACGGAAAACAACCGCATACATTCCGTAGAGAAAAGTTAGCTATTTTCCGCCGCCAAGAGTTAGGTTTTGTTTTCCAGAACTTTAACTTATTAGATACACTAACAATTGGTGAAAATATCGTATTACCTTTAACGCTAGACAATATTCCTTTAAAAGAAATGGACGAAAAACTCGATAACATTTCAAAAAAGCTTGGAATTGATCATATTTTGGACAAACGTATTTTTGAAGTTTCTGGAGGACAAGCACAGCGTACTGCAGTAGCACGTGCCGTTATTCATAACCCTTCTCTTTTACTAGCTGATGAACCGACAGGAAACTTGGACTCAAAAGCAGCTATCGATGTAATGGAACTATTTACGAAGTTAAATAAAGAAGAAGATGCAACAATTTTAATGGTTACGCACGATCCTTTTGCAGCTAGTTATTGTAACCGTGTTATTTTCATTAAAGATGGTGGGCTTTACAATGAACTACACCGCGGATTATATCGCGAGAAATTTTATCAAGAAATATTAGATGTCCTAGCATTACTAGGAGGAAGACGTGGATGACATTTTGGCAATTCGCATTTAAAAATGTCTCTCGTAATTCTAAAGCATATTTCGCCTACTTTGTAAGTAGCGCTTTTTCTATCATGGTTTTCTTTTCATTTGCTGTTTATACGTATCATCCGCGCCTACAAAATGTTCAGAGCTATCAAGAACGAGATACCCTGATGAACTTAGCTGGTTCAGCACAGTTTGTCATTGTCTTGTTCTCATTCTTCTTCCTGCTTTATTCACTTGGAACATTTTTAAATGTAAGGAAGCAACAATTCGGGGTATTAACCGTTCTTGGTATATCAAAAAAACAATTAAAGCGACTTTTATTTACTGAAAATATGATAATTGGAATACTGGCTATTTTTGTTGGTATACAAGGCGGGCTTGTGTTTTCTAACTTTTTCTTACTAGTTACTTCTAAATTAACAGGTGCGAAAGGCCTCTACTTATATTGGCCTACAAAGGCAATTATCGTTACAACATTAACTTTTATTATTTTATTTTTCATCGTTTCTACATTTACACCGATGTTCATTCGTACTCGTAAAACAATTCGACTAATTAAAGTTACTAAAAAAGAAACGGAAGAAAAAAGACCATCAATAATAATCTCGTTGTTTGCCTTAACTTGTTTAGGACTATGCTATTATATTGCTGGTTATCCGCAAGGCTATGTAACGGAAAAAAATGTACAAAATGGATCTGTATTCTTTATCATATTATCTATTTTGCCACTCGTAGTAATCGGGACATATTTTTTCTTTTCACAAACATTTCTTCTCTTCATCTTCATTCTAAAAAAAAGAAGAAAGTTTTATATGAAACAAATAAATATGTTATGGATTTCAGATTTAGTTGCTCGTACTCGTAGTAATATTAATGTACTTTTTATCGTTTCTATGTTGTCTGCACTTGCATTTACAATTATTATTGGGCTGTTTGCTGCTAATAACAATACAAAGGCATCGGTATTAGAGCGATATCCTGTCCCCTTTACGTATACATCAGAAGGTGAAAATTCCCTAGAACAAAAGCACATTACTACAATTGAAACTGAGCTTACAAATGCTAATTTTCAATACAATAAGTATAAGTTTACAGTTTTAAAAGATACAGCTTTAAAAGATACAGCTTTAAAAGAAGAGATTGCGCTTATGAAAATGAGTGATTATAACTCGATTGCTAAGCAATTACAGAGACCAGAAATAGCTCTTGATTCTACACAAGTTTATATTATTTCTCGTCATTCACCAGCGCTCTTAAATCTTGTATCAAATCCATTTGCAAAACAAGATACAATTGCAATCGGATCTAATAAAAAAGAATTTCATATTAAAGGATTTATTAATAAAGGGATAGAACCATCCTTTGCATTCCCCCATTTAATTGTTGTACAAGATTATGTTTTTGACAATATGATTCCTCATATTGAAACGACCGTAATCTATAACTACTTCGTAGAAAACTGGGAAAATGCAATGGTTCCAACAAAAAATATGTTACGTGCTATTGGTGATGATGCACGTGAGTTCTACGAAAAACATAAAGAAAAGAAAGCGCAAGTTCCTTTCTACATATATACGGCTACTGATGAACTAGTTCACGGTAAAGAAGATGCAATTGCTAATTTCTTTATTTGGGCATTTCTCGGCTTTATTTTCTTTATCGGAGCAGCTAGCGTTTTATACTTCCGTATGTATAACGACTTAACGACTGAAAAACAAAAGTACATTACGATTACAAAACTCGGCTTAACAGAATCGGAAATGTTTCGTTCTGCAACGATTCAGTTAGGAATTTTATTTTTCATTCCTTATATAGTTGCTGGTATTCATACAATATTTGCGATTAAGTTTTTACAAAGCATGTTTTCTTTCTCTTTATTAAAAGAATTAATCATTATACTTACGTTGTTCGGGATTATCGAGATCATTTTCTTCTTCTTAATCCGTTCTCTGTACATTAGTAAATTATCACAGCATATAAAAATATGAATAAAATGGCCTTGTGCATATTGCACAAGGCCATTTTCAATAGTTTTTAAATAATTAGCAGCAATATCCACCATAGCCGCCGCCATAACCGCCGTAACCACCATAACCGCCACCATAACCGCCGCCTCCGCCGAAGCAGCTAGCACCGATAATGATTAATAAAATAAACAATACGATTAGAAGCGCAAAACCGCCTCCGCAGCCACGTCTGCGATCGAAATCATCACATCTGCGGTCGCAATCATCATGTCTGTGTTCACACTTTTCGCCCATTATTCTATTCCTCCTTTAGTATCATTCATAACAAGTTCTTCTTGCTCTAAATGAGGGGATTCCATTTATATTATGTTTTCAGGGCAAATCGGAAGCTTGGCACTCCTAAAAACGGGCTTGTTTCATGAAAAGAGCCCCAACACAAAAAGAGGATACCTTTAAATAGGCACCCCCTTCTTCTAAACAAACATATTAAGTAAAAGAGCAAAGCCAAATGCAATAAATGATAATAATGTCTCAAGTACAGTCCACGTTTTAAACGTTTCCTTCACTGTTAATCCTAAATACTCTTTTACAAGCCAAAATCCTGCATCATTTACATGAGAAAACATTAATGATCCTGCCCCTGTTGCAATAACGAGTAATTCTAAATTTACACCAGACATGTGCTGAATAACCGGTGAAACAATTCCAGCTGCTGTCGTTAATGCTACAGTAGCTGAACCTGTTGCAATTCGGATTAATCCCGCTACCATGAACGCTAAGACGATTGGTGATAATGAAATATGTTCTGCCATTTGAGCGATGGCTGTTCCAACGCCGCTTTCAATTAATATTTGTTTAAATCCACCGCCTGCACCAATTATTAAAATAATGGAACCGACAGGTAGTAAACTTTCATCTGTTAATTTTTTAATCATCTTTTTATTAATTCCTTGTTTTATACCAAGCAAATAAAACGCTGCGAAACATGAAATAAGTAAAGCGATTACCGGACTTCCTACAAATACTAAAAATTCAGTTTTTTTCGGTAATGAAATATATGGTGCGACTACTGATAAAATCATTAAAACTACTGGTAATAAAATGATAAAGAATGAAGCTTTACGACTTGGCAAATCAGTAGATACTGTCGTAACTCGAACAAGCTCCGGTTCATTTTCAGGTATAACCCTCTTATGTACCCACTTTGCAAATACCGGTCCTGCGATAATTGCTGTTGGTAACGCGATAATTAATGAATACAATAGTACCTTTCCTAGATTCGCGTTATAAATCCCGATTGCTGTCATCGCACCTGGATGCGGCGGCACTAGCCCATGTACAATCGATAATCCAGCAATAACAGGTAAAGCAATTAACAATATATTTTGTTTCGTTGTTTTTCGAATTGAAATAACAAGTGGTAATAAAATGACGATTCCCACTTCAAAAAACACTGGAATCCCTATAACAAATCCGGCGAATAACATAGCCCAAGGTAATTTTTTCACCCCGAAGAATCGAATGAAGAAATCTGCTACTTGCATGCCAGCCCCTGAATCAGACATCATTTTCCCTAAAATTGTTCCGAGAGCCAAAATACCAACTAAATGCCCTAGTACACTACCAACACCAGTTTCATAGACAGTAACAATTTTGGTCAAGTTCAACCCAGACATAATAGCTAAAAATAGACTAGCAACTGTTAAACTAATAAACGCATGCCATTTCCACCATGATACCCCTAAAATAACAATTGCGATCGCAATTAACGTGACGATTAATAAGTATATATCCATATCCCATTCCCCTTCGATATGAAATTTTTTTACAAAAAAAGAGGGAATTGGTCCCTCTTCATTTTTTACACATCATAATTTACAACGTAATGCTGCATTTCCGTATTGTAGTAGCCTTCACTATATTCAATTACTTCGCCAACTTCATCGTAAGAATAGCGCATACGTTTTAATAACGCTGTTCCCTCTTTTTCTCCTAACGCTTCTGCAACGAAATTAGGCGCAAATCCAACAGCGAATTCATCTCTGAAGTTTTCTAAATGTATACCACGGTCTTCAACTAAATCGTAAAGCGATTGTAAGTCAAAGTCCGCTAAGTCTGTACTTGCCATTTGTGCTGAGAAATAGTGCGTATAATGAATGTACGGAGTATCATTTAAAGTATATAGACGCTCAATACGAAAACTCTCTTTACCAAACAAACGAAATGGTACTGTTCCTTCCTCATTATGAACCACTTCTGCCTTTAGCAATTTCTTTTGTACTTTATAGCCTTCTTCCACTAACACTTCTGTAAATTTCTTTCCCTTTGAAAGCTTTGTCGCAGAAGTATTTCGAATGACTTTCGTTCCTTTACCACTTTTCTTTTCTAAATACCCTTCTTGAACGAGTTCTTTAATTGCGTTTCGCACTGTAATTTTACTCACTTTGAACTCTTCTTCTAATTGTGGTTCAGAAGGAATATTTGTATGAATGGCATAAACACCATGTAATATTCGATCACGAATAATATTTTTAATTTGTAAATATAATGGACCTCTTTTTCTCGTTACGTTCACCGTTACACCCACTACCTTTCTATATCACCTACTGATGCCGTCATTGCCCGGAGTATATCTTTCTCTGATGACATTGGCGTATCACCGACGATTGTATGTGCAAGCATTCCAGCTGCTGACGCAAATGAAACAGCTTTCTCTGGTGCAAACTCTTCTATCTCGCCATGAATAATTCCGCTCGTATAAGCATCTCCAGCACCTATTCTATCATATACAGAAAACGTAAGTGTTTTGGCAAAAGTGAACGTCCCATCTTTACATATGAATCCGCGAAGTGAGTGTGTATTATCACTATTAATAGAGCGATGCGTTCCCGCAATCGTAGCGATATTATATATTTCAGCGACTTTTGGAATAAGATCAACAAGCTGTGCTTCTCGCTCCGTCTCTTCCGTTTTCATTCCGAGAACAAACATCGCATCTTTTTCATTCATCATAACAATATCAGCAAGTCCCAGCATTTCTTCATAATGCGGTTTCGCCTGTTCATACCCATCTTCTCCCCAAAGCGATGGACGATAATTACAATCAAAGACAACAGTGCCTCCATTTTCTTTAACTGCCTTCGCCAAAGATTTCATATGATGGCGCACAGTATCATTCATAGCAAGGGTAATCCCGCAAAAATGAACGATATCAATTTCTTTTGCGATTTCTTCAAATTGGTACATCTCTTCACATGCCGTATTGAAACTACTTTCTAATCGGTTAGAATACGTAACGCGGCTTGCGCGTGCGCCAAATCCATTTTCCAAAAAGTACATGCCCACATATTTACCGCCTCTTGAAACAAGCGGTGCCTGAATGCCTAACTTTTGAATATGTGATACCGCAGCATCCCCAACAGAGTTTTCCGGTAAAGTTGAAATAAGAAAACCTTCATGCCCTAGATGAGAAAGTGCTGCTGCAACGTTCACACCTGTACCTGAAAATGAGTAATTTAATGAGTTTGCTTGCGATAGCAATTCATACCCTGGCACTTGCAGGCGCATCATAACTTCACCGAATGCTGCAATTTTCTTACGCATATTGATCAACTAACTTCTTCACGACCGCTAGTAATTCACGAACATCTTCTGTTTTCGTATTGCCAGTTTCTTTATCAATAATAGAAGAGTACACGTGCGGGATAACTTGCTCTACGTTTGCTTCTAATGCAATACGTACAATTGTTTCAAAGTTTTCTTTATCAATTCCGCCCGTTGGCTCTAATGCAAATCCTTCTTCCGCACATGCTTTCGCAACAGCGCGATATTCTTCTTCATGCGCTAAACCTTTCATTGGGAAGTATTTCAATGAATTCCCGCCCATATCACGTACAAGTGCGATCGCTGTTTTAATTGGAACGATTGCTTTTTCTTCTCCAGCTGCACTAATTGGACCAGTAGAAATATTTACGTACCCTACTTTTCCTGTTGGTGATACTAAACTATTAATCCAGCTATCTTTTCCGCCAAGATTTGCACGTGTTGCTCCAACTGAAGGGAACACTTGGTTAATATGGCTACCTGGATAATGCTTCGCAATTTCAGCTACAACTGCTGCTTGGCGATTATCTCCTGCTCCTAGTCCGATTGATACAGCGTCATCAATTTCTTTTCCGTATGCTTTCATCGCAGTTACTGCTTCTTCTACTGTTGGATAATCTTTTGATAACACTCCGACTACTACATAACCTTCTGCGGCTTCAAAAATATCTTTCGCATTTCGGGTATTGTTCGCTAATACATTTAATGCTACGCGGCCTTTATAAAAACGTTTTTGAATGTTTGTCATCTTAGTTTCCCCCTACAATTTCTCTCATTTTTTCTTCAATTACATGTATGTCATCACCTTGAAGTGGGCGTGGATCAATATCAAAGAATCCTTGTCTTACTCCGTAATCACGTGTGTAAATTGCGATTTCCCCTTCGCGTAATGCTGTTACAACGTCTTTTGCTGATTTATTTAACTCGTTCTCGTTAATATGAATACGTGCTCTAAAGATTGCTCTTCCTGCCTCATCTTGAACGATCGTTACATTTACACCATTTAATTCTTTTAGCGGCATAAGTACTTGTAATAACTCTTTTTCTTGTTCACTCTTATCTTCTTTTACTCCGTACTCATCAAGCGCTTGAAGTAAACCGAAAGTTGTTTCTTTCCCAACTTTCATACTTCTACCACTGCAATGTAATTGCACTTTCAGCCACTCGATATATTTTCGTTTCCCGCCGACAATACCAGAAGTAGGTCCTTCAATTGCCTTTGAACCGCTATAAATGGCTAGGTCTGAATACTTCACATATTTTTGAATATCTTCTTCTGCTGCTGCATCAACGATAAGTGGTACATTATTTCGCTGCGCTACTTCCCACGCTTCTTCAACAGAAATCATATTTTTTTGCACTGCATGATGCGATTTCACATAAAGAATAGCTGCTGTATTTTCGCCAATTGCATCTTCAATATGCTCCGCTTTCCCTTCATTTGCGTAACCTACTTCAACGAGCTTACCGCCGCCTAAATAAATCATCGTTTCAACAGGAGCACCGTATTGAACGTTATGACCTTTTAACATAATCACTTCGTTTTTCGCGATTACTTCTTGATGAAGTCTTTCACTTTTACGGCGATTTCCTTCTGTAACGATACCAGCGATAGAAAGCGCAATTCCACTCGATGCTGAGTTCACAACGACCGCTGCCTCTGAATCTAAAATTCTTGCAATATGGTCTCCTGCTTTATCTACTAAATCGGCAATTTCCACATAATTTTGTCCACCATGCTTCATCGCATCCATCACTGTATTTGTCGGAGCGGATACACCTAAAATACTCATTCTACCGCTCGCATTAATAACTCTTTTTAATCCGTACTTAGCATTCAATGAATAACCCATTGATTACAACCCCTTTCGTATCAATTCTTCTTTCAGCAACGCGCTGATCCCCTTCTGAATCAATTAACGTAATCGATTCATCTTTCACCGTAAATAAAGTTAAGTTTGCAATATCCCCTACTTGAATACGGCCAAGCTCTGGTTTTTTCAGCCACTCTGCCGCATTTTTCGTAACTGCATCAATTACTTCTTCTAGCGGATACCCTAAGTAAAGGAATTTCGAAAGAACGTTAGCCATACTGTAAACTGGACCGTGTATACGATTCTTCCGGTAAATATCTGTACTAATTGTATTAAAGGCAATACCGTAACGCTTCGCTGCCTCTGCTACTTTAAAAGAAAAACTAGCATTACCATGCCCAACATCTAAATGCACACCGCGTTTCACTGCATCTAACAACACAGGTAGCGGTTTGCCTTCTTCATCAAATAAATTATTTTCTTTCCCGTTTAAGTAATGTGTAATGACATCATCTTTTTCTAAAAGGGCTACAACTTCCTCAATACGCGGAGGAGCTGAACCGATATGTACCATAATCGGTAATGATGTTTCACGAGATAAAGAACGCGCTACGTGCAGCGGTTCAATTCCGCTATCACAAACGACACTTTTACTCATTCTCGCTTTTAATCCAACGATTACATCTTTATACTTTTCTACTGCATCTATTACTTTCTCTTTATCTATCCATTCCATATTGGATAATTCATCAATTCGTTTCAAACCGATGCGAGAAATATTTAAAAAGGCAAATAAATTCGTTTTTGCCTGTTCTCTACTTTGTACTAAATCTGCGATACGATCAGCTCCGCAGCTTCCCGCATCAACAATTGTCGTTACCCCTTGCTTAACGCCAATTTCATCTACCTCATCGCCATACGGATCAAACTCTGGAAAAGCATGAACGTGCAAATCAATCCATCCACTCGATACGTAAGTACCTGCGTAATCAAGAACCTTTTCGCCCTCGCCAAAACCAGCTTTCGTCACCTGTGCGATTTTATTATTTTCAACTACAATGTCAATCTCTTCCCCGTTCACACGCTTCACATTACGTAGCACGAATCGTTCTGTCATTGTATTTCCACCCTTTTCTATAAGAAGCCATAAGAATACGCTTACATTAAAATTTCATTTTATATCTCTTTCACATATTTAGAGTATCACGAAAAAAAAGAAAAGTAAATATAACGTTATAATGTTTAATGGTAAATAAAAAAAAATCCACAAAATGTTGATAGTACAGGAAATTATATCAATGATTCGACAAGGAATATCGATTTACCGACAAAAAACGGCAATCTATTTCTTATATGCCAAAAGACTGACCCAAAACGGACCAGCCTTTTTCTCTATTCTTGAACAGTCACAATAACCCCGTCCATATTGTTCCCCGAAATTTCATATTGCTTATTTACTGGAACATTCACGTTCATACGATCTGAAACTTTATAATAAGAAACCGTATATTTCTTACCTTCAACCTCAGTTGAAACTTCTTTTTCCTCTTTTAAAAAGTCCAAATATTCCTCTAACGTAATCTTCTTTTTTTGCATAATTGCGCTATGTGGTAAGCCGACATAACGTATGTGCCACGGCTCATATTGAATGCCCGTAATATCACTTTTATTTTTCGGATAACGTAAAACAAATCCGTGCTTCCATACGTTCTCTTCAATCCATTTTCCTTCAGGAGCTTTCTCCATTTTCTTTTGAGTAGACCCAACGTCGAGTGATAGCCCTAAATTATGTTCACTATATCCTGCTGGAAGTGCATAATCAGATCCCATTTCTTTATATAATTTACTTTGTTCTTGAAAATCTCGGTAACCGCTACTCATTAAGAAATGCTGTATTCCATCTTTCCCAGCTGCATCGACAACGTTCAAAAACTTTTTTACAACACCCTTTGATAAGCGAAGATTTCTATCAAATATTACATAGCCCCTTACTAATTCACTATTGTGATTTACATTTATAATATCGGACCTAACACTATCTTTTTTAACCGGGTAATCTTTATTAACTAATAGTAGATCCCCTTTATAAATTTGTTCCTTTGTGACCTCTATCTTTTCAGTGTTCGCGGCTTTTACTTTATTATCTTTTTCTGCAATTTTAACATCGATCTCCTTTTGAAATACTGGTAATATATAAAAGCCTACACATGCTGTACATACTATAAAAAGAGAAATAAATACCCACTTTTTCATTTCTAGTTCCTCCTTAACGTAACTTACGTATAGAATAGAAAAAACTATTAAAATAAAAAGTGGGGTAAAGTTTAAATTTTTATTAAATTGCTTTGCTCTCTTCTTTTGGTAATCTCACTTCAAATATCGTTCTAATTACGTTACTTTCAGCAGAGATTGTCCCATCATGCTGTTCGATAATATTTTTTGCGATAAATAGCCCAAGGCCTGTTCCGCCCTGTTGCTCTGACCTGGCCTTATCACCTGTATAAAACATATCAAATAAATATGGTAAATCCTCTTCTGGAATGCTATCTCCGTAATTAATAATTTGTACAACTACCTCTTCATGATCAATATATCCGTTCACATCAACAAACTTTCCATCGTATCCATAGCGAATCGCATTCGTTAAAAGATTTTCAAATACTCGAGCTAACAATTTCCCGTCACCGTTAATAGGTAAATGTGAATCCATATTCAATCTCGCTTCTAAACCTTTTTTTTCTAATAACGGATATAATTCTTCATCTAACTGTATAAGTAATTCACTTATATCAATTGGTCTTTTTTCAATTTGCAACATGCCATAATTCATTCTTGTTATTTCAAATAATTCATCAATTAAGATTTCAAGCCTTTCGGATTTCGTAAAAGCAATTGTGGAAAAATGTTTAATTTGTTCCTTCGTCAAATTCTCATCTTTAAGAATTAAATCTAAATACCCTAAAACAGATGTTAGCGGCGTTCTTAAATCATGAGCTAAGTTGACAATGAGCTGATCTTTACTACTTTCCGCAAAGTCCCCTCGTTCAACCGCTTCTTTTAATTTTTCACTCGCTACATTAATTTCGCGTGCGATATATCCAAACTCATCATTTGATGAAACACGAACTTGATTTGAAAAATCTCCGTTCGCAAGATGATGAATCCCGTTCGAAATCTCATCAAAATATTTTAAATACGGTCTAGTAAGGAAGAAGAAAAACATAATGGACAGAGGAATAAATACAATTAAAAAGAAATTAATGTCCCCAATTTGTCTTACCATTGAACGAAATTGGGCTAAAGGATCCTCATAACGAACTGCTAATTTATAATAGAGACGTAGCCCCTCATAAATCAAATACGTTACGCCACCAGCTAATATCATACTTAACGCAAATAGCATAATCATCTTCGAGCGAAAGCTTCTCATCGTTTTAGCCATTGAAAGTATAACCTACCCCCCACACTGTTTTTATTAACTTATCCTTTCTTTTATCTTCCCCAAGCTTTTTTCGCAAAGTACGGATATGTACCATAACTGTATTTCCACTTTCGTAATACCCTTCAGCCCATACTTGCTGAAAAATATTTTCCACACTGTACACTTTCTTCGGATGACTTGCTAATACATATAAAATATCAAATTCTTTTGGTGTTAATTCAATTGGCTCTCCGTACACATTTACTGTTCTTCGCTCAGGATCAATAGCGACTCCGCCTATTTCTAAAGCAGATTTATTCTCCGCTACTTTCGGCTGATTTAACGTAAGAAATCTACGCAGTTGTGCATTTACACGTGCAACTAATTCAATCGGTGTAAAAGGTTTCGTCATATAATCATCTGCGCCTAATACAAGACCTGTCACTTTATCAAAATCAGATGTTTTCGCACTTAAGAAAATGATTGGCATGTGGTGCTTGCCGCGAATCTGCCTCGTCACTTCATATCCATCCATTTTCGGCATCATAATATCTAAAACCACTAAGTCAATTGGCTGCGTTTGAATAATATGCATGGCTTCTTCTCCATCAGCTGCTTTAACGACGTGGTAACCCTCTTTTTCTAAATGTATCTCAATTAAATCAGCAATTTCCGCTTCATCATCAGCTATTAAAATTGAAATGCGCTTCATTTTAGTCCCCCTACTTTATTCTGTTTTCATACGCTCGATTTTAAACTAGTCTATCCAATTTGTACAATAAGAAAAGGCTACCCGTAAGAGTAACCTTGATAAATGAAATTATATCGGCGATTTTTTAAGTATATCGACTTACCGAAAATTAACGACAAAATCATCCCGCTATTTGCAGGTAGTCAGTACTAATAAAAGCTCCCATTCATCGCTCAAAAATAATCCGCTGCTTTGTTATTTCTTCCAACCTGCCTCGATCTACTTCATACTCACGTTCAATACTTTGCGGTACCCTTACTTTTCCGCCTTCAAGCATCACTTCCGGTGAAATAATATCCCTCTCCCAATGTCTACTAGAAGCAGATATATCTCCAGGAATCGTAAAGTTTGGCAATGAAGCGAGTGCAACATTTTGAGCTCGTGAAATCCCCATTTCTACCATGCCACCGCACCAAACTGGTATGTTATGCTCCATACAATAATTATGGATTTGAACGGACTCTGTTAATCCGCCCACTCGCCCTGGTTTAATATTAACGACGCGGCAACTGCCAAGCGTAATCGCAACACGTGCGTCTTCTAAACTATGGATGCTTTCATCTAAACAAATCGGTGTTTCAATTTTCTTTTGCAACTGTGCATGATCCAGAAAATCGTAATCCGCTAACGGTTGTTCAATCATCATAAGTTGGAATTCATCTAGTCGTTTCAACTTCTCCGTATCCGCTAATGTATAAGCTGAATTTGCATCAGCCATTAACGGGATATTCGGAAACTCTTTACGAATTTCTTTCAGCAATTCGTAATCATGTTCTGGCTTTATTTTCACTTTAAAGCGCTCGTATCCTTCTTCCGCGTACTCCTCGATTTGTTTTAGCATAACTGGAATTGTATTGATCCCAATCACAACGCCGACTTCAATTTCAGACCTATTTCCGCCAAGCAATATCGCTAACGACTGCTTTTGACGCTTCGCATATAAATCCCAAACAGCACCTTCAATTCCGGCCTTTGCCATTCGGTTTCTCTTTATATGTTTGAACAAAGACGGTACTTCATTCGGATGAGAAATTTCAGCTTTCAATAAATCTGGTAATAAAAAATCCTGAAGTACATGCAGCGCTGTCTTTACCGTTTCTTCCGTATACCACGGTTCAGAAAATGCAACGACTTCACCAAAACCAATGTATCCATCTGTATCTTCTAATTCAATGACGATACTTTCACGCTTTTCATAAGTCCCGTAACTTGCCGCAAACGGGATAATGAGCGGCATTTCCGTTATATAAAGTGTCGCTTTTTTTATTTCCACCTACATCTCCTCCACTAATTGTCTTAACTCTCGTCTTAACAATTTCTTCGAAGCATTTCGTGGTAATTCCTCTAAGAAACATGCTTTCTTCGGCACTTTATATTTCGCTAATTTCTCTTCGCAAAAACGAAGAATTTCTTCTTCTGTTACCTCTCCACTTTTTACAACAAAAGCAGCTGGTACTTGTCCCCAACTTTCGTCAGCCATACCGACAACACCCGCTTCTGCTACCGCCGGATGAGAGAGCAATACTTCTTCAATTTGAGCTGGATATATGTTTTCTCCGCCAGAAATAATTAAATCACTGCGTCGATCTAATACGTATAAAAATCCTTCCTCATCTAAATAACCGAGGTCACCAGTATGAAGCCATCCCTTTCTGATCGCCTCATGCGTCGCATCTTCACGGTTAAAGTAGCCACCTGTTACGTTCGGTCCTTTTACTACAATTTCTCCTTCAGCACGGGGCGGCACAACTACGCCGTCTTTTTCAATACGAAGCTGACACTGAAATAGTGGTTTTCCGGCTGATCCTACTTTCGTTAACATGTAATCTGCTGTTAACGTACAAATTTGCGATGATGTTTCTGTCATACCGTACGTTTGATACACAGGAATTCCTTTTTCCACACATGTTTCTAATAACGGCTTCGGTGCTGGTCCTCCCCCAAGTA
This sequence comes from Bacillus sp. FSL E2-0195, assembly GCF_038003645.1. NCBI lineage: Bacteria > Bacillati > Bacillota > Bacilli > Caryophanales > Bacillaceae > Bacillus > Bacillus sp. FSL E2-0195. The sequence goes on from NZ_JBBOPN010000001.1 coordinate 4,696,101, forward strand.
ACATGCATCGTAAAGAAGATGGATATGTACCTTCGCCAAGTAGTTCTAATAAATCTGTTAGCATTTTAGAAACGACAGAAATAATCGTAACGCCTCTCGTTTGAAGTGCTTTATGAATAAAATTAGCATCATATTTTGGAACGAGTAAAATGCGCATACCGTACATAATATTTTTCATTAAAAGAGATAACCCGCCAACGTGGAACATTGGCATACAAGCTAACCAACAATCATCATCACGAAGCCCTAAATTAAGCGAAGAACCGACTGCACTTGCCCAGTGGTTACCGTACGTTAAAACAACGCCTTTCGGTTTCCCTGTCGTCCCTGACGTATAAATAATTGTCATCGCTTCTTCTAAAGAGAATTCTTCTTGTATAAATGCTTCCGCCTTCGGTCCTTGCATCACTTCAGCAAATGAACATACTGGAACATTTTCCGTCTCAAACTCTTGATCCGTCACTAAACAAACAACTTCCGCATCATCCATTTGCCAAAGTAGCTCTTCTCTTGAAAGACGCGTATTTAAAAGCACAGCTACTGCACCTATGTAAGATAGGGCGTGAATAACTGTAATCATCTCCATACCATTTTTCATCAGAACAGCCACCTTTTGCGCCCGCTTCACTCCTACATGCGTGAGGTGTTCACAAACAGATACTACTTTTTCATGCAGCTGCACGAAAGTAACCTTCTCCTCTTCAATTTCAATTGCAGTGCGATCAGGTGTTAAAAATGCACGTTGCATTAACCAATTCGGCATCGTCTCCATCACTCATTCTCCTTTCATGAAAGAAAGAGACCTGATATGACATCAAGTCTCTTAGTTGTTTTGTTTCCGGTGTGATCTTTTGGTTGCGTCTCACATTGTGTGCGAGCTGCTTCCGCTTTTCATCACATCCAGCTGCGCCTCCTAGCCCCTTCCGTCTAAGAACCTTCCGCACGAGAAAGTAAAAAACACTTTCTGTGTGAAAGAACCTTAGCCTACGGGGCTAAACAGTCGGCTCCGCTTTTAAAACATCCAGCTACAGCAGCTAGAACAGTCGGTCGTTTCACGCCTTCCTGCGAGGCAAAAAGCGCCTCTTTTTCAGGAGTTCCAACGCCCTCTTGTTCTGAACGAGCTGCTTCCGCTTTTGGTTTCATCCAGCTACAGCGGCTAGAATGTTCGGTGGCTTCACTTCTTCCTACGAGGCAAAAAGCGCCTCTCTGTCAGAAGCTCCATCCCCCTCACATTCTAAGCGAGCCGCTTCCGCTTTTGGTTTGATCACGGGAAACGAGGGAATTGACCGAAGTCCGGAGTGCGTTTTTCTTTGAACGCGTCGCGGCCTTCTTTTGCTTCGTCAGTTGTGTAGTACAATAACGTTGCGTCTCCAGCTAGTTGTTGAATACCAGCTAAACCGTCTGTGTCTGCGTTGAATGCAGCTTTTAGGAAACGAAGTGCCATTGGGCTGTTTGCTAAAATTTCTTGTGACCATTGTACTGTTTCTGCTTCAAGTTCTTCTAATGGTACTACTGTGTTTACTAAGCCCATATCAAGTGCTTCTTGTGCACTATATTGACGGCATAGGTACCAAATTTCACGAGCTTTCTTATGGCCTACCATACGAGCTAAATAACCAGCTCCGTATCCACCGTCAAAGCTTCCTACTTTAGGACCTGTTTGTCCGAATACAGCGTTGTCTGCAGCGATTGTTAAGTCACATACGATATGAAGTACGTGTCCACCACCGATTGCATAACCTGCTACCATTGCGATAACCGGTTTAGGGATTGCGCGAATTAGACGTTGTAAGTCTAATACGTTTAAACGTGGGATTTGGTCGTCACCTACATAGCCACCATGACCGCGAACTTTTTGGTCGCCGCCAGAACAGAATGCACGTCCACCTTCACCTGTTAAAATGATAACGCCAACATTTGCATCATCACGAGCGTGTGCAAAAGCATTGATTAACTCCATTACCGTTTTAGGACGGAATGCATTATGTACTTCAGGGCGGTTAATCGAAATCTTTGCGATGCCATTGTATGTTGAATAAATAATATCTTCGTAATTGCCTTCTTTTACCCATTCAATAGTCATTACTATTACCTCCTTTTATATTTCTGATCTCCGCTATAAGTGCAACTTCCTTCTTGCTGAAAAAAGTATCACTGCATAGTTTTTAGAAATCCCTTTACTATTGTATCAAACTTTTCCGGTTGTTCCACATGAATTGCATGGCCAGCCCCATCAATTTTGACAAATTTCGCATGAGGGATGCATTTTTCGATGTTTTTTAATAGGCGAAAGAACTTTTCATCGCTTTCTCCATTCAGTAAAAGGACAGGCATTTTTAGGTTTTGCAATTCGTTCCACCATGAAGGTTGAGCCCCTGTTCCCATGCCACGAAGACTATTTGCAAGTCCTTTTGGATTATTAGCAAGTCGTTCTTTTCGCACCGCTTCTTTTACGTTTTGCACTAAACGTTTTTGCGTTTCAAATAGCGGAATATTTTCCCACATCGATACAAAACTTCGGATGCCTTCTTGCTCAATTTTATCGGCAAGTCGTTCATCTTTTTCCTTGCGTTCTTTTCGCTCCTTTGCACTCTCAAGTCCAGCTGTACAGTTTTCTAAAAGAAGCGAACGCACATATTCTGGATATAAGCATGCCATCGTAATCGCAAGTCTACCACCCATTGAATAGCCAAGTATGTGCGCATTTTCAATATGAAGATGATCCAGTAGTTCTTTCATTTGCAGCGCCACATTTTGAATATCATAATGCATCACATCTTCAGGACTTTCCGTTTTCCCGTGTCCAACAATGTCTACTAGAATGACTTGAAACTGCTCGCTCCAAGAAGGAATAAAGGAACCCCACGTTTCCATGCTTCCCGTAAAACCATGAAGAAGTAGAAGTGGTTCCCCGCTTCCGGCTACTTCATATTCATACGATACACCTTGCAATGTTACTTTCATTTTGATTCACCTTGCAAAGATGTAGTAATAACGTCCATTGTTTTTGCCCATAGTTCACGATGTAATTTCAAGTTTTCTTCGCGATTCGTACAAATTTCCACGACGTGTAATCCATTCGTTTTCGTTCCAGTTTGTACTTCTTCTCGGAAGTTTTCCCAACCATTTACACGGCTAAATGAACCACCATACATTTTGACAACATGTTCATAATCAAGCCCAATTGGTGTTCCAAATAATGATTCGAAATGTTCCTTTTTCTCGTATTGTGGTAAGAATGAGAAAATACCTCCACCATCATTATTTACAACAACAATCGTTATATTTAACTCATGTAGTTTCGCGGCTAATAGTCCGTTTAAATCGTGATAAAATGATAAATCACCGATTACTAATACGAGCGGATCACAAATAATACTCGCTCCTAAAGCTGTTGAAATGATTCCATCAATACCATTTACACCGCGGTTCGCCATTACTTGAATGTTTTTATCCGATGTGAAGAAAAATGAATCGGTATCGCGAATTGGCATACTATTACTCGCAAATAACGTTGCCCCTTCTGGTAATACACTTACAATATCCGTAATTACTTTTCCTTCAAATGCCGTTTCATATGTTTCCATCTCACGAAGCGTTTCTCTCGTTTTCTCGTTTATTTGTTTCCACATTCCGAACCAATCATTCTTTTTCATAACTGGCATTTTCTCTAGTAATGCTCTGCAAAATTCACTGTCACTAGCTTGTACAACTTCTGTCGCAACTAGAGCTGGATCTCTCCATTGTCCAGATTCATCGACAACGATATGAACAGCTTTCGTTTGTTTTTTGATGAACTGCGTTAATGCTTTAGAGACAGGCATTCCTCCGAAACGAATTAAAACATTCGGCTTCCACGTTTCTTTTAACAATTCATTTCGTAAAAATGTATCGTAACAATCTATAACCATCGTTTTATCATGATTACCACTACGGAGGTTAGAAAGTGGATCTGCTAAAATTGGATACCCTGTTTTCTCAGCTACTTTCATAACAACTTCTGTTATTTCTGGATGACTGCCGTCTCCACAAATAATAAGCCCCTTTTCCATATGTGAAAGGCGCCCTACAAGAGAATCTACATATTCACTCGGCATCGTCACGTTCCCTTGCTGAACTACTCCTGTATATTCACCACGCCCTTTATCCCATAAACTTTCTAATGAGAAATCCGGTATAAGCGGCTCGCGAACTGGAAAATTAAGATGAACAGGTCCTTGCGGGGCTAGAAGTGCACTTGCTATCGTACGCTGCGTTGTTATTCGAGCGTAATGATACATTGCTTCACTCGCTTCAGGAAGTGCCATCTCTGTAAATTGCTTCACAAAAGTACCGTATAAATTAAATTGATTCATCGCCTGTGGTGCACCCACATCTCTTAATTCATGCGGTCTATCCGCTGTTAATACGATAAGCGGCACTCGTGAATGAAACGCTTCACATACAGCTGGATAATAGTTCGCTGCTGCCGTCCCTGACGTACATAATAGCGCAACAGGACGTTTTTTTGCTTTCGCAATACCGAGCGCAAAAAATCCTGCTGATCTTTCGTCTACATGTAAATATGTTTTCATTCCTTCATGTTGTTCCATTAGTAAGGCAATCGGCGTTGACCGTGAGCCAGGACTAATGACAACATCACATACATTTAGACGCGTCAGTTCGTCCACGAACGCGCCTAAATAATATGATAATGCTTCTATATGATTGTTCATTTCATTAATTCCTCCAAAGCACCAAGCATCGGTCTAAACTTCAAACTTGTTTCTTCATATTCAAGCTGCGCTACTGAATCAATTACGATACCACAGCCGGCAAACAAGGATGCCTTCTCGCCATTTAATAATCCGCAGCGAAGTGCAACCGCAAATTCACCATTTCCTTCATCATCTATAAAGCCAATTGGTGCACCATATAATCCTCTATCTAAAAGCTCTACATCACGAATTAATTTCAACGCCTCATGACGAGGTGTACCACCAAGAGCTGGTGTTGGATGTAATTCTTCTACCATCGTTAAAAGACTTGCATCACCTTTTGCTTCTACTGGCGTATATAAATGGATTAAATTTTTCGTCGTTAATAAGCCTGGGCTCTCCGGAATATTAACAGATTCGCAATGCTCACTTAGCACACCTCGAATCATGTTAACTACATAACCGTGTTCAGCCAAATTCTTTTCATCATGAAGAAGCGTCTCACCATTTTGTTTACTTTCTTCTATAGAATTGCCATGACCAATTGAACCAGCAAGGCACATCGATGTGAACTTCTCGCCTTCTTTTCGAATCAATCGCTCAGGTGTCGCCCCTAAGAAGCATGCTCCTTTATAATCAAAAGAAAATACGTAACAATCCGGTTGCCCAATGCGAAGCGCTTCTAAAACAAGAACGGAATCAATATGCTGATCCATCGTTAATTTTAGCTCCCTTGCTAATACAACCTTCTGCACGTTCCCTTGCTTCATTTCATCTTGCACTTTTCCAATCGCGTTCATCCAGCCACTCGGATCAACTTCTACTTTAGAAGTAACTGTTAATTTTGATCCTACTAGTGCACATTTACTCTCTTGTAAAATTCTCTCTTCTACAGAAATAATTTCGTTATAAAGAGTTTCTGCACAATCTTCAGCTGAAACGAACTGATTAATCGTTAACCACGCCTTTTCATTTTTTACAGTTAATAAAAATGCTGGTAGTGAAAATGTGGTATCATCAAATTCTTTCCAAAGATTCGTTTTTTCTTTTTCTTGGTCAAATGAAAATCCACCAAATAAAAGAGGACCTGTTCCAAATTCGTATCCTTCTCTTTGTACGAATGCTTTCTCTTTTACTTTATCCCACTCGTCACGAGCAGTTTGAAAGCGTTTGTGAGAAGAATTTGCTATAGTGAAAACAGAGCCAATTCCAGCAAATATTACATGCTGAGCTGGGTCTGCAAAATAACATCTATTTTCGAATGCGATCCTTTTTCCTGCTGCATAAAACAGAAGTGGATCCACCCAATCTATTTGTTTTACAAAACTAACTAATGTTTTTTCATCAGTCGCACGCTTAATAGCTGTAACAAGAACTTCTTGTAAGCCTTTTCGTTTCGTTTGAATCACAATTGTCTCCCCCCTATGGGCGAAAAATAGTCATAATTACGCTTGATTTTAAGATACACCTCAAAGGAAAGGCCTGTCAACGTTTAGCATTTCTGAGAAATTCACCTTCTCTTCCTAGAAAATAAACGTTGACACTAAATGATGCTTTTTCTACACTTAATTGTGTACAATATGTGACCAAGGAGGATTCAACATGGAAATGAACGTCGAAACGAATTCCTCTCCTACGGCGCCAAAGCCAAGTAAACAAACAGGCTGGCGAATTTGGTGGAGTTTATTACGTCCCCATACATTAACAGCAGCTTTCGTTCCTGTTTTCATCGGAACAGCTTTTGCAATGCAGGTCGGAGGTATAAATCAAATACATCTTCCTCTTTTCTTTATGATGCTTCTTGCTTGCCTTCTCATTCAAGCAGCAACGAACATGTTTAATGAATACTTTGATTATAAAAGAGGACTCGATCATGAAGGTTCAGTTGGAATAGGCGGTGCTATCGTCCGCGATGGCATTAAACCAAAAACCGTTCTTAACTTAGCATTCGGATTTTTAGGCATCGCAACGCTATTAGGTGTTTATATTTGTATGAACTCTAGCTGGTGGCTTGCTGCAATCGGTCTTGTTTGTATGGCCGTTGCTTACCTTTACACTGGTGGCCCTATTCCAATTGCGTACACACCATTTGGAGAGCTAACAGCAGGATTATTTATGGGTGTCATTATTATTGGTATTTCATTCTTTATCCAAACAGGCGCAGTAACATCAGAAGTGATTTTATTATCTATTCCAAGCTCCATTTTAATTGGTGCAATTTTACTATCTAACAATATTCGTGATTTAGATGGTGATAAAGAAAATGGTCGTAAAACGTTAGCAATTCTCGTTGGACGCGAAAGAGCCGTTGGTGTACTTGCTTCTATGTTTATCGTTGCCTACATTTGGACAATCGCTTTAATCATCGTTAACATCGTATCACCATGGATGCTTATCGTATTCTTAAGTGTACCGAAAGCATTTAAAGCGACGAAAGGCTTTATCGGCAAAAGCATTCCAATGGAAATGGTACCTGCGATGATTTCAACAGCAAAAACAAATACAATTTTCGGTCTCCTAATGGGAATCGGATTATTGCTTGGATATTTCCTATAGAAAGGAGCTGCTTATGCGGCTCCTTTTTTCATATACCGACTTCCCGGCTGAAATTCATCTCATAATTCCTACTCTCAACGCTCATACTATGTAAAGAAACTGAATTGTAGGAAGGTGGACGACTATGTTAACTCCACAACAAATAAATCAATTTAAATCTATTCTAGAAAAACAACAGCAAGAAGTTGAACAAACGATACAAACTCATGAAGATGAAAACCGTGCATCTGAACGTGATTCAGTAGGAGAATTGTCTAGCTATGACAACCATCCAGGTGATATGGCTACAGAATTGTACGAACGTGAGAAAGATTTCGGACTCATCGAATTTTGGCATAAACAGTTAGAAGATACGAAACATGCTCTGCAAAAAATTGAAGCTGGTACGTACGGAATTTGCGAAGTGTCTGGTGAGGAAATTCCATTTGAAAGATTAGAAGCAATGCCAACTGCTACAACGTGTATTCAGCACACTACAAATAAATTAGATATGCAGACGCGCCCAGTTGAAGAAGAGGTGCTAGATCCTTCGTTTCATAAGCACGACGAAGATCATTCTGTAGAGTACGATGCTGAAGATGCTTGGCAAGACGTCGCAAATTACGGAACATCAGAAACACCATCCGATTTAGAAAGACAGGATTCAAAAAACTATAATGGCATGTACGTAAATAGTGAAGAAAATGTTGGGTATGTAGAGGATTTCGAAAACTTTATTGGAACAGATATGTATGGAAAAAACCCACAAGTTTTCGCAACAGAAGAACATGAAGAATATGAACAATTGCTTGATGACTTTGAAGAACGCACCTTTAAAGGTGAATTATCTTCAGATGAGTCTGGTTCTAAAGCATAAAAAAAGCATTCCGAAATTCGGAATGCTTCTTTTCGCTAGCTAATTAGTTTTTTGTAACGTTAGCTGCTTGTGGTCCGCGGTTTCCATCAACGATTTCGAAAGAAACTTCTTGACCTTCTTCTAAAGTTTTGAAGCCGTCGCCTTGAATAGCTGAGAAATGTACGAATACGTCTTCTCCGCCTTCAACTTCGATGAAGCCAAAACCTTTTTCGCCGTTAAACCATTTAACTTTACCTGTTTGCATGTCATGTACCTCCTAAATAAAAATGAAACTATGAATCCACATGAAAAGGTGGATATAAAGGACATGAATGTATAACAAGCTTACAGCCTTTAATACAACGTGCTTTATTTCCGTACCACATTATGTAGCTCAATAGTGTTTTCACTATATCATGCTATATCAAAAACGTCAAATGAGAACACTTTCGTCCCATCGTTTTTTATAATTCTAGTATAACCTTAAATTTTCATTCTATTTTTATTCAAAAATTAATAAAACTACAGTATTCTAATTCCTTTGATTTCTGTACAATATAATTACTACATATGATGAGGTGAAAAAATGCAAGCACATGAAATCGAGTATAAATTATATGGCGATGATATGCAGTTTGTTGAAATTGAATTGGATCCAGAAGAAAGCGTTGTCGCAGAGGCTGGCGCAATGATGATGATGGAAGATCATATCGAAATGGAAACGATTTTCGGTGATGGTTCTGGACCATCTAATGGTCTATTCGGTAAATTAATGGGCGCAGGTAAACGTCTCGTTACAGGTGAAAGTATGTTTATGACTGTATTTACAAATACAGGTCATGGCAAACGACACGTATCATTCGCCGCTCCTTATCCTGGAAAAATTATTCCTGTTGATTTAACAGAATATCAAGGAAAAGTAGTCTGCCAAAAAGATGCATTTCTTTGTGCCGCAAAAGGTGTTTCTATCGGAATTGAGTTTACTAAAAAAATAGGAACTGGCTTCTTCGGTGGTGAAGGTTTCATCATGCAGAAACTTGAAGGTGATGGTCTAGCTTTCATGCATGCAGGCGGAACTGTATATAAGCGTGAATTAAAACCTGGTGAGAAACTTCGCATTGATACAGGTTGTCTCGTTGCAATGACAAAAGACGTTAACTACGATGTTCAATTCGTTGGAAAAGTAAAAACAGCTCTATTTGGCGGTGAAGGTTTATTCTTCGCAACGCTAGAAGGTCCTGGAACGGTTTGGATTCAGTCCTTAACACTTAGCCGCTTAGCAGCACGCCTTACAAGCCCAGCAGCTCAAAACAGCGGTGAAGGTAGCGTTTTAGGCGGACTTGGTCGTTTATTAGATGGAAAAGAGTAAGAAGTGCCCTTATAGGGCACTTTTTATTTAGGTGGACTATACAAACCATTTTGGATCATAAAGTATTTCATCGCTTCATTAAGCCACGCCCCTTCATCTTCCGTATAAGGAAAAGGCATCATATTATTATATTGTTCTTCTACATTCTCTAATTTACCTAGAGAATACATTGTCTCTTCACCGACATACTTAAGAGTCACTTTCATATGTTCATCAACCAATTTTTGCACTTCTGAATCCTCAATTTGTCTTCCAAATAACCTTTTCACTTCTTTTGCTAAACGCATAAACTCTTTATCAAGTGCTATGTCCTCTTCTTCCGGCTTATTATATAATCCATCAGCCACTTCTTTTGATACATATTCTTCAAGCCATAAACGTTGTTCGTTTTCTTTTTGGATACTATTAATTAAGCTCATTAATATGTTACTATCTACCTCTTCATCTTCCTCAAGGTATACCATTGTTCGTTCAATCGCCTTTATCGAAACTTCAAGTTGTTTTTTCTTTTCTTCAAAGGCTACTCTTTGATTTTGTAATGTTTCTTTTAAGCTTATATTCAAACTTTTCACATTGAGCATGACACGAATTTCTTCTAAACTATATCCTAATACTTTAAGACTCACTATTTTTTGGAGCGCTAATATATCTCTATCTTTATATACACGGTGTCCTGAACTTATATTTTTTTCAGGTTTAAGCAGGCCAAGTTCATCGTAATACTGTAGTGTTCGTATTGATATACCTGTTCTCTTTGAAAACTCACCAATTGAATAGCCTTCCTTTTTGCTCATCCTACACTCCTCCTAACAATATGTTTACAAAAATCATACTCCCTCACGTAACTGTAGGTTCAAGCCTTTTTTCAAAAAGAATGAATCAAGTCCCTCACTGCATATATTGAACTATACCTTTTCTTAAGGAGGGCTTTCTTGATGCGTACTCCTTTATCCTTTGATAAAGACACTGCCATATTGTTAGCATCTTGCTGCGATCTAACGTATGAACAATATAAACAAAATGGCATTTTCGAAATACCCGATGGGTTCCAATATGTACAAGGGTTTCAAGGAAAGGCCATTCAAAAGACAGAATGGTTCGGATTCATATTAGAATCTGAGGATACAATTATTGTAGCTTTTAGGGGCACACAAACAGATACAGATTGGATTATCGATTCACTCGTTAACCAAAAGCCATACCCATATGCTTTAAATAGTGGAAATGTCCATAATGGCTTTCTTTCAATTTATGAATCTTGCCGGGATTCCATTATGGATATGCTCGTGTCATTACCAGCCCATAAGAAACTTCTTGCAACAGGCCATAGCTTAGGCGGTGCACTCGCTACACTACACATACTAGATGCACGTATAAATACTGCCTTCGCACAGTACGGTCTTTATACCTTTGCCTCTCCAAAAGTTGGAGATATCGCCTTTCGAAATTATTATAAACTGCAAGTAGCTAGTAGCTTTCGTTTTGTCAATTTATTCGATGTCGTTCCTCTTCTCCCTCCAAGAAATGTCCATTTTAATGATAAAGACTGGGAATATGCACACGTCCATCACAACATGACATTTACGAAAAATACAAAATCCATTACGAATAACCATTCCATTACAACATACAAAACATGTCTGACCTCTCATTTTTAACCAGTAAACAATTGGAAATTTAATATTTGTATACTATAATAATCTATGAAATTACTTTCGGATGAGGGGACCTTACATGCTAAAATTTTTCTTTGCACTTTTTCTTATAATAATTTTTTCGTTTACAGGTTTCTTTACATTTTCATACTTTGCGACAGGCGAATATGGCGGAACAGGTATAATATATACGTTCATGCCTTACCTTTCTTAAGCAAAATAAATAAAAGCCCCTTCAAAAGGGGCCTTCATCTAAAAAAGTTTAACAGTATTACCAATACCCCAAATTTCATTACTGTACTGCAAAATTGTTCGATCACTCGCAAAATGCCCCGATTGTGCAATGTTCAAAATCGACATTTCCAGCCATTTCTCCCTATTTTCGTAGGCCCTTCCGACAGCTTCTTGTCTTTCAGCATATGGGCTAAAATCTCGAAGAACGAAGTATTCATCATTTTGAATAACGAGAGAATCATAAATCGCTTCAAATTCAGCTCCCGACTGTGCAAAGAAACCATTCGTTAACTGATCTACTACTTTTTTAATGTGCATATTGTGGTGATAATAGTCACTTGCACGATATCCACCGTTTTGGTAGTAATGAAGAACCTCATCCGCTGTTAAGCCGAAAATGAAGCAGGCATCATCACCGACCCGGTCTTTTATTTCAATATTAGCTCCATCTAACGTTCCGAGTGTAATTGCACCATTCATCATGAATTTCATGTTACCTGTTCCCGATGCTTCTTTACTCGCAGTTGAAATTTGTTCACTTACATCTGCCGCCGGGAATATATCTTCAGCTAAAGAAACTCGGTAGTTTTCTAGAAAGATAACTTTCATAAATTGACTTACGTACGGATCGGTATTCACTTTTCTTGCAAGCTCATTTATTAATTTAATAATTTTCTTCGCATAATAATAGCCAGGTGATGCTTTCGCTCCAAAAATAAAAGTACGCGGGTAAAATGAAAAACTAGTATCCTCTTTTAAACGGTTATACAAGTACAAAATATGAAGAACATTTAATAACTGTCGTTTATAGGCATGTAACCTTTTCACTTGCACATCAAAAATAGAATTTGGATCAATAGTGATCCCCATTTTATTATGAATGCTCTCCGCTAAAATAATCTTACGCTCTTGTTTTACCCCTGCAAGCTTTTCTTGAAAACTAGTATCATGTATGAAGTTTTGCAGTGCTTGCAGCTTAATTGGCTCTTTCTTCCATTCTTCTCCAATCGCTTCCGAAATAAGATTCGTCAGCTGTGGATTCGCCTTCATTAACCAGCGCCTATGAGCAATTCCATTCGTTTTATTATTAAACTTATCTGGATAAAATTCATAGAACAATCGCATTTCACGCTGCTTTAAAATTTCTGTATGAATTTTAGCCACACCGTTAACGCTATGGCTACCAACAATCGCTAAATGAGCCATTTTCACAAGGTCATGCGCAATAATGGCCATGTCCTCAATACGCTTCCAATCGTACGAATAACGGTCCCAAAGCTCATGACAGAAACGTTCATTAATTTCTTCAATAATCATATAAATTCTCGGTAATAACGGTTTAAAAATGCGAATTGGCCATTTCTCAAGCGCTTCTGATAACGTCGTATGATTCGTATAGGAAATCGTCTGCGTTGTTATGTGCCAAGCTTCTTCCCATGTCAATTTTTCTTCGTCTAATAAAATACGCATAAGTTCTGGAATTGCTAGAACCGGATGTGTATCGTTTATATGAATCGCGATTTTTTCATGTAACTGACGAAGACTACCGTGTCTCTCCCTATGCATACGAACGATATTTTGCAAACTTGCTGATACGAGGAAATACTGTTGTTTTAAACGAAGTATTTTCCCCTCATCATGCGTATCATCTGGATATAAAAACTCCGATACGGCCTCTGTTTCACGCTTATATTTCAAAATATCTTTACAATTTTGCGGGAAAGGAACTGGCTCCGCATTCCAAAGCCGAAGCGTATTTACAGTACTCGTTTCATACCCTACAACTGGAACGTCATATGGTACTGCCATAATAACTTCTGCATTTGTATGCCTGAACTCTAAACGTCCATCAATTTCTAGTGGTTCAACGTTTCCAAAATAACTTACTTCTACAGCTTGGTCATACCTTCTTACTTCCCAAACGTTTTCATGAAGAAGCCACTGTTCTGGAAATTCTACTTGATAGCCATCAACAATTTTTTGATCAAACAGACCATGCTTATAACGAATACCACAGCCATGTCCTGGTAAGTTTAAAGAAGCGAGTGAATCGAGGAAACAGGCTGCTAAACGTCCAAGTCCGCCGTTACCAAGGCCAGCATCTGCTTCAATCTCTTCTAACTCGTGCAAAGAAATTCCAAGTTCAAAAAGTCCTTTTTCACATACATCTCGAATGCCTAAATTCAATATGTTACTGCCTAGTAAACGCCCAAGTAAAAATTCAATGGATAAATAATACATTTGTTTTTGATCTCCAGAACGATAACTTTCATTCGTTGCAATCCATTGACTATTCATATACTCACGTACCATATGACCGAGCGTATTATACTGATCACGAGTTGTAGAATCTTTGAAACTTTTCCCATACATCGTTTCTAATTTTTCTAGAAAAGCGGATTTGAAGCTTTCAACATGAGTAAACATTTTTTCACCACCTCAATGTTATTCCATGAGACTTTTATACAATTTCTTGTATGCAAGAGCAGATTTCCCCCAGCTATAATCTTCAGTCATCGCTTGCTTTACAAGCTTATCCCATACCGGTTTATCTTGATAAAACTCAATTGCACGAAGAATCGTATGTAACATGTCATGCGCATTAAAATTCGTAAAGCTAAAGCCATTCCCAATTCCAGTGTCCTCATCGTAAGAATGTACAGTATCATTTAATCCGCCTGTTTCTCTTACAATTGGAATCGTGCCATATGCTAACGCAATAAGTTGTCCAAGTCCACACGGTTCAAACAGCGATGGCATTAAAAACAAATCGCTTCCCGCGTACACTTGGTGCGCTAACGCTTCATTAAACCCAATATATACTTTTACCTTTTCTGGATACTCGTATGCCATCCATTCAAAGAACTGCTCGTATTCAGAATCGCCTGACCCCAAAATAATACATTGTACATCTTCTTCCATTATTTCACGGAATACAGTACGTACTAGATCAAGCCCCTTTTGTTTCGTTAATCGTGTTACCATCGAAATAACTGGTGTATCTTCTTTTTCTGGTAAACCAAAATAACGCTGCAATGCGCGTTTATTTTCATTCTTTTCATCTAGCGATTCTGCACTATACTGAGCCGTAATATATGGATCTGTTTCTGGATTATATACGCTCGTATCAATTCCATTTACAATGCCACTAAGCTTATCATTATATTTTCGTAGCAATCCATCTAACTTCTCACCGAAAAACTCATATTGAATCTCTTCTTTATATGTCGGGCTAACCGCTGTAATTTGGTCAGATGCGATAATACCGCCTTTCATAAAGTTCACGTTTCCATAAAACTCAAGCTGTTCACTATGAAAATATTCATGACCAAGCTCCAGTAAGTCGTACATCACTTCAGGAGGAAATACACCTTGGAACTGCAAGTTATGAATCGTATATACCGTTTTAATATGCTCATATAACGGGTTATCTTGATACTTTTCACGAAGTAAGAAATTAACCATAGCTGTATGCCAATCATGGCTATGAAGAACATCTACTTCGAAATCAAGATGCGGAATACACTCTAAAACTGCTTTTGAAAAATAAGAAAAACGCTCCCCATCATCATAATGGCCATATAGAGAATCTCTCTTAAAATAATATTCATTATCTATTAAGTAATACGTAATCCCGTCCTGCTCACCTTTTAAAATCCCGCAATATTGATTTCTCCATCCAAGGGGAACGCTAATTACTTTATGAAGCGTACATCCTTCTCTTAACTCTTTCGGGATAAGACTGT
Source organism: Bacillus sp. FSL E2-0195 (assembly GCF_038003645.1). NCBI lineage: Bacteria > Bacillati > Bacillota > Bacilli > Caryophanales > Bacillaceae > Bacillus > Bacillus sp. FSL E2-0195. The sequence goes on from NZ_JBBOPN010000001.1 coordinate 4,711,193, forward strand.
AGTTTGGAAGTATAATGCGAACATTCACTCCTAATTTTTTTAATTCTTTTGGAAGCGCTCCTGCTACATCAGCTAGACCTCCGGATTTAATAAACGGTACACATTCTGATACTGCAAATAAAATATTCACCTGTTGTTCCACTGCACGAAAAGCGTATACATCATAAATCGCTCTTCTTACAGCTTCCTCCCTTCAAGTTTTCATATAGAGTAAAACCTTAATTAGTGGGGGTTTTCTAAATCCCCCACTAATTATGCACCTGCTATTTACGAATAACTGTTGATTGTACTATTTTGTACACTACCTTTTTCTACAACATATGGCTCATCGGCATTTCCTTTTAACACTACGCCGTCGCCAATTTTCACATCTTTATCGATAATAACACCGTCTATTATGCAATTATCTCCAATTTGGCTCTTTTGCATAATAATACTATTACGAACAATTGAACCTTTTCCAATTTTAACAGAACGGGAGACAACACTATTTTCTACTTCACCCTCAATAATACTGCCGTTTGCAATCATCGTATTTTTCACGACTGCACCCTTCATATAACGAGTTGGTGGCTCATCTTTTACTTTCGTAAAGATTGGTGCTTCTTTCTTAAATAATTGCTTCCAAATAGAAGGTTGCAAAATTTCTAAGCTATGTTTATAGTAATTTTCAATCGAATCAATAATAGCTACATATCCTGTATGCTCGTACGTAGCAATATGTAGTGATTTTCCGCGCTTTTCTCTCACTACATCAAATAAACTGTATTGCTCCACATCTTTATATGTCTCAAATAAATCTAACAACAATTGTTTCTTTAACACGTATGTTTGAAGCGAAATGCCTTCATGACAAACCTCGGTAATATCAGCTGACGTATGTATATGTCGCTCTAACACTGCTTGAAAATCTAATGCCGTTACGAGATGGCTATTCGTAATAACAACGTATTCTTCTCTGCTTCTTAGAAAATAATCAATATGCCTTCTAAAATGTGCAAAAGACCCAAACTCATCTTGGTCACATTGGCAATTTGGTGGGAATAAAAACAGTCCGTCTCGTTTTCTATCTAAATCCCACTGTTTCCCTGAACCTACATGATCCATTAAAGAACGATTTTTATGACTTGTAAAAACCGCTACGCTATGAATATTAGAATTCACCATATTTGAAAGCATGAAATCAATGAGTCGGTAACGGCCCCCAAACGGTAACGCCGCTAATGAACGATGCCCTGTTACTTTCTTTAAGGAAGGAAAACTTCCCGTTGCATTAATAATTCCTAACATTTTTTCTCCCATTCATTTCATCCCCCTTTTCTATTTCCCTTCAGCAATTAATACTACATCGTCAACATTTTTTTCTGGACGAATGATTGTTCCATCTTCAATAACCATTTCCGATCCAACGATCGCTCTTTCAATCACAACATTTTTTCCAATCTTTGCCCCTGGCATAACAACGGAATCAATAACCATACTACCTTCTTCCACCGTTACCCCTTGGAATAACACAGAATGCTTCACGTCCCCTTCAATGATGCATCCTTCATTAATAAGCGATTCTTCTACTTTCGCCTGTTCCGCAATATATTGAGGTGGCTCATTTGGATTGACAGAATAAATACGCCAGTTACGGTCGTTTAAATTCAACGATGTTTCATCGCGAAGTAAATCCATATTCGCCTCCCATAAGCTTTTCACTGTTCCAACATCTTTCCAATACCCTTCAAACGGATACGCCATTAGCTTCTTCCCTTCATCTAATAAAAGCGGAAGTACATCTTTTCCGAAATCATTACTAGATTCAGGATTTCTTGCATCCATTTCTAAATACTCTTTCAAAATTGCCCAGTTAAAAATATAAATTCCCATTGATGCAAGATTACTTCTTGGAAATTGCGGTTTCTCTTCAAACTCAACAATCTCCATCTCTTCATTTGTATTCATAATGCCAAAGCGACTCGCTTCATCCCAAGGCACTTCAATAACAGAAATCGAAACGTCCGCTTCTTTCTCAACATGGTAATCTAGCATTTTACTGTAATCCATTTTATAAATATGATCTCCTGATAAAATAAGGACATACTCTGGTTCATACTGACTTAAATAGTTTAAGTTTTGATAAATGGCACTTGCCGTACCTGTATACCACTTCACACCTGAAGACTCCGCATAAGGAGGTAATACTGTGACTCCACCGTTTACTCGGTCTAAATCCCAAGCATTGCCGATTCCGATATAATTATGAAGTTCGAGTGGTTGATATTGCGTCAAAATCCCAACCGTTTCAATACCGGAGTTTGCACAATTACTTAACGTAAAATCAATAATGCGATATTTACCACCAAATGGAACAGCTGGCTTGGCTAAATTTTTTGTTAATGCACTTAAACGACTACCTTTTCCCCCTGCTAGTAACATTGCTACGCACTTTTGTTTTTGAGCCATCTTGTTTTTTGCTCCCCTTTCTCGTCTTCACTGGTCGTAATATGGATACGCCAAATGGTGGAATTGTAATTTCTACATGTGCCGCTTGATTATGATATGGCTCTAGAATCGTCTTGAGACGTTTCTTATTAACTTGCCCCGATCCGCCATATTGCGCCGAGTCACTGTTTAAAATTTCGTTATAGTACTCGAAATCTGGTACACCTACTTTATAGTTTTCATATGTAGCTTTCGTAAAATTACATACGACAACTAACGCATCTTCCTGCTTATCCCCTTGGCGGATAAACGAGAAAATACTTTGCTCATTATTATTAGCATCAATCCACTGAAATCCTTCAGGCGAGTGATCTAACTGCCAAAGTGGTTTTGAGCGCTTATACAATGCTATGAGCTCTTTAAAGTAATCATGCATATTACGATGCATTTCAAAATCATGTAAATTCCAATCTAAATCTTCAAGGTCTTTCCACTCATCAAATTGCCCGAATTCTCCACCCATAAAGAGTAATTTCTTACCTGGATGAGTAAAGAAATATCCATATAATAAACGAAGCTGAGCAAACTTATCCCAGTAATCTCCCGGCATTTTATTTAATAACGACTTTTTCCCATGAACGACTTCATCATGAGAAAGCGGCAATATGAAGTTTTCAGAGTGAGCATATATTAAAGAGAATGTCATTTTCTCATGAATGTATTTCCGGTACTCTGGCGCACATTCCATATATTTCAGCACATCATTCATCCAACCCATATTCCATTTATAATTGAATCCAAGTCCACCCTCGTATGTTGGAGCTGTTACAAGTGGCCAAGCTGTTGAATCTTCCGCTGTCATAAGAAACTCTTCATCTTCTGCAAACACGGCTTCATTTAACTCTCGTAAGAAAGAAACGGCGTGTTCATTGCTTTGCTCTTTTCCTTCTTTATTCCAGTACAGCATATTCGCAACTGCATCTACCCTGAAACCATCAATATGGAAATACTTCATCCAAAATAACGCATTTGAAATTAAGAAATTACGTACTTCTCTCTTCCCTAAATCAAAATTAACAGTTCCCCATACAAGGTTTTCTTGTACGTCTCTATCTTTATATTCATAAGTCGGTGTCCCATCAAACAAATATAAACCGTGAGCATCTTTACAAAAATGCCCCGGTACCCAATCTAAAATGACACCGATTCCATATTTATGACATTCATCGACAAAATACATCAAATCATGTGGCGTGCCGAATCTACTTGTCGCTGCATAATATCCTGTTCCTTGATATCCCCAAGAACGATCATATGGATGCTCAACAAGCGGCATAATTTCAATATGTGTAAATTGATGTTCCACCACATACGGAATGAGCTCCTCGGCCATTTCTCTGTAAGAATACAGAGCGCCATCTTCTTTCTTTTTCCAAGAACCGAAATGTAATTCATAAACTGTCATCGCTTCTTTATAAATCGATTTTTTCTTTCTCTTACGAATCCAGTTTTTATCATTCCATTCATATCCCTCTATATCAAAAACTACAGATGCCGTATTTGGTCTTACTTCTGCATATACTGCATAAGGATCCGCTTTTAAAATAACGTCACCATCCATCGTTTCAATCGCATACTTATATATATCATTCTCTTCAATATGCGGTACAAACAAGGACCAAATCCCCTCTTCTGTCACTTGTAGCATCTTATGTTGCTCATAATCCCATTCATTAAAATCCCCAACAACACTCATTGCTTTCGCATGAGGAGCCCATACTGTGAATCGTACACCTCGCATCCCATCTTCCGTCACAATATGTGCGCCAAAGATGTTATAACTGTCATAGTACTTTTCTGTATGAAACTCATCTCGTTTCACTTCTTCACAATTTATTACATCCAATATGTTCACCTCACTAAGATGACAGAATTTTTTTACTCTTTATCATTTCTGCGAAAAACTGAAATATCCTTGTTATTTTTTAAAAAATATTCGTTTTTTTCTTAAATTTCACTTAAAATTTTCACATTTTCCGTGTAAATTATCGAATTTTGACGAATATTCATTGCAAACGCTTCATTTCCTACTATCCTTTCATCCTATTATTTATTTCTCAACCTTTATTTCATAAGATTTATCCTATTTTACTCGCTATTTATCACTTAAAATCGTAACAAAATAATCTGTCATAAAAAAATGTTTCTCAATATTTTTTGTCACAATTTTATTGAAATGGAAAATTCATAAGCATATACTCATTCTCAATAAAGAACATTGAACCTTCGCAAATATAATTCATACTGAAACACTATGTTTACTCTATCGATGCTCCAGGCGAAAGTCTGATAAAAATTAAATTAGGGGGCTTTCTTATGTCATTAAAACAAAAGGTTGGAATGGGAGTTGTCACAGCTTCACTTGGCTTATCCCTTACATTCGGCGGTGTATTCGCCTATTTCAGTGATTCTGAAACATCGAGTAATTCATTTCAAACCGTCTAACAACGAAATTAGGTACTGAAAAAGATGGTAAGCTACTCGTTCAATATTAATATGCTCGTCCAGATGAAAACCTTGCAAGCGACGTAAATGGCGATAAAATAATTGATATTAAAGATGCTGAAATTATCGCTAATAACTATGGTAAAAAAGGAGTATCTGTAAAAGATGGCGATCTTAATAATGACGGCATCGTCGACGAAAAAGACATTCGCTTCGTAGAAAAGAAATTCTTGAAAAAAGGACCAGATGCAGCAAAATCACAAACACCTGTAGAAAAATCAAAAAGCGGTACACTGGCAGATATTTTAAAGAAATTAGGATTAACACCTAAAAAATAATAATAAAGAGCACTCTATATAAAGTAGAGTGCTCTTTTCTATAAACGACCCTTATCCAGCAAAAGGGGTATATTGGGGATATACAAGGGAAACCGGAAAAGGAATTTATATTAAATTATATAAAAACTCAGAGGTAGGAAGCAGTTTCCCGCCTCTGAATTATTTAGCAATTATTATAGTACTGGTGCCATTGTTTCTTTTAATACTTTTACAGAATGAGCGAATTTCGCTTTTTCTTCTTCATTTAGCTCAAGTTCTACGATTTCACGTACACCTTCGCGGTTAATAACAGCTGGAACACCTACGAAAGCATCTTTCTCACCATATTGACCTTCAAGGTATGCCGATACAGTTAATACGCTGTTCTCGTTGCTTAAGATTGCTTTAGTTACACGAAGTAGTGACATACCGATTCCGTAGTAAGTTGCACCTTTACGCTCAATAATGTGGTAAGCTGCATCGCGTACATTTTCAAAGATTTTATCTAAATCTTCTTGGTTATACTGTTCGTTGTTCGCTAAGATTGTTTCTAGTTTTTGTACACCTACAGTAGCGTGGCTCCATACTGGAAGTTCAGTGTCACCGTGCTCACCAACGATGTAAGCATGAACGTTACGTGGATCTACATCTAAGTAGTCACCTAACATGTAACGGAAACGAGCAGAGTCTAAAGTAGTACCAGAACCGATTACGCGCTCTTTCGGTAAACCGGATTCTTTCCAAGTTACGTAAGTTAAAATATCAACTGGGTTAGTTGCGATTAAGAAGATTCCATCGAATCCGCTATCCATAATACCACGAACAATTTGTTTAAAGATCTTTGTATTTTTCTCAACTAAGTCTAAACGAGTTTCGCCTGGCTTTTGTGGTAATCCAGCAGTGATAACTACTAAATCTGCATCTTTACAATCTGCATAGCTACCGCTCCAAACTTTTGTTGGTGCTGGAGAGAATGGTACCGCATGGCTTAAGTCCATTGCTTCTCCTTCTGCTTTTGCTTCATTAACATCTACTAGTACGAATTCTTCAGCTACACCTTGGTTGATCATTGAGTAAGCGTAACTACAACCTACAGCTCCTGTTCCTACTAATACTACGCGATTGATACCTTTTTTCATGTTAATTTCCCCTTTCAATTGTTTATATCTATTTTTTATTATTGTTTAAGTAATTAATTAAAATACTAATTTAATGTTGTTTAACTTCTTTACATACATATTGTAGCACGGATTATTGTGAATTCCTTCACAAATTATGACCTATTTGTGAACTTTTTCACATAGAGTGTAAAGTTGTTAGAATGCGGGTGAAATCCATCTCAATGGAGGCGTTTTCTTTAGATTGTGAAAGGTTTTTTCTTAAAGTTTTCTTGGTAAGTGAAATTATATCGAACACAACTTTGGTTATATCGACGTTTCGACAAGAATAGCTTCTTCTATCTATATTATTTATCCCGCTATTTGTGGGTAGTAAGACTCCCACCTCAAAATTTGGCTGGAGCGAAGAAGTTAGCCTTCACATAATTCTCATCATTTAACTTTTGTAAATCCGCAGCAATACTTTTAGAGGTTTTTATAAGGGGTCACCATACATTGCCATCAACTTAAGAAATTGGTATTTCCCCATATCGAAAAAAATGAGCTGAATTATTATAAATAACTCTGGAAAGATAAAATTTTCATTTTGGGGATACTTCAAAATATTAGCCTGATGGACATAGGTATCACCACATGTCCATGGATTAAAGAAAGAGCCTATTATTAAACTGTACCCTACTCTTTGGGTCGGAAGAGGTGCTATAGATGAATGTAAAGACATATAGGGCTCAAGTGTTTTCTTGGTCTAAGGAGGCCAAGGTAGAAATAGTAGAACTCATTTCCGCCGGCATAGGTATGGCCGGACCCGTTCTGTTCGCCACAGTTCTAGGCTATCCCGCTCTTGGTTTTGCTGCATCGGTCGGCAGTTTGGCAGTCAGTAGCGTGAAAGTCGGTTCGAGTTTTATAAATCACGGGAAAAGGTTGGCATCAGCGCTGATATCAGTAGTGCTCGCTGCGATTGCTGCTGTTCTCTCTTTCGGACATGGCTATCTGACATTTGGAGTCTTGATCCTGCTGGTAAGCCTTGCTGCGTTAATTGGCGGATATAGTCGTGCCTTGGCGGTGGCAACAACACGCTTTGTCGTATTCCTGATTATCATCCTCAATATGGTCGACCAGACGGAGTACCGGATGGAACTAATTTTTTCAATCTTAGCAGGGGCGATTTGGACCGTCAGTATCAGCTTGGTGCTAGGCATCTGGGTACACCGTTGTTTTAAATCATCGCTGGATGGAGCTGTGAAAGGGCCAACATCGAAAAAAATCATTCTATGGTGGAACTCTCTTGTACACCTATCCAGTTGGCAATTCCCAATCAGGCTCGCATTATGTCTAGGTATAGCTGAGGGATTGCGAATACTTTGGCCCGAGCACCACTTCTATTGGATTGCAATTACCGTAGCAATCCTTACTCAGCGGAAAATAGAACTCTTTCCAATCAAAACAACACAACGAGTGCTTGGTACAGTAATCGGCGTGATTGTTGCGAGCTTGCTTCTCGCAACTAGTCTACCAATTTTGGGGTTAGTTATAAGTATCGGGCTATTCGCAGGTGTTCGACCTCTTCTAAAGGTTCGAAATTATCTTGTATACTCTGCAACCATGATCCCGCTCATTATTTTGATCATGGAAGCCGGCAAGCCGTTCCAGTTTATCATTCTGTTCGACCGTGTATTTGCAACCCTTATCGGTGCAGTCATCGTGATTGCAGTGAACTTGATATTCAGTAGAGCGATGGCGAAATCAGTGTAAAGGTGGTTATCTAGCGAAAGATGCTTTAACATTTTAGGTATCTTTTCCAGTAGAACCCCCCCCCCCTATAATGACCTTTTCATACTCCATCTTTTATAAAAAAAGCAGACTACTAAAAGTTCGCTTTAGATAACATATATACAACAAAAAAGAGATAGCAGATTATGCTATCTCTTTTAGTATGACCCGTACGGGATTCGAACCCGTGTTACCGCCGTGAAAGGGCGGTGTCTTAACCACTTGACCAACGGGCCAAAATCTGGCAGAGAAGAAGGGATTCGAACCCTCGCACCGCGTTCGCGATCTACTCCCTTAGCAGGGGAGCCCCTTGAGCCACTTGGGTACTTCTCTATAATATGGCTCCGCAGGTAGGACTCGAACCTACGACCGATCGGTTAACAGCCGATAGCTCTACCACTGAGCTACTGCGGAATAATTATGGTGGGCCTAAATGGACTCGAACCATCGACCTCACGCTTATCAGGCGTGCGCTCTAACCAGCTGAGCTATAGGCCCATAAAAAGCGGGTGAAGAGAATCGAACTCTCGACCAGAGCTTGGAAGGCTCTTGTTTTACCACTAAACTACACCCGCATTAAATTAAAAATGGTGAGCCATGAAGGATTCGAACCTTCGACCCTCTGATTAAAAGTCAGATGCTCTACCAACTGAGCTAATGGCTCATTTTGAAAGTGGTGCCGGCTAGAGGACTTGAACCCCCAACCTACTGATTACAAGTCAGTTGCTCTACCAATTGAGCTAAGCCGGCTTGCGATTTCAAAATGGTGGCTCGGGACGGAATCGAACCGCCGACACGAGGATTTTCAGTCCTCTGCTCTACCGACTGAGCTACCGAGCCTTTATGTAAAAAAATGGCGGTCCCGACCGGGGTCGAACCGGCGATCTCCTGCGTGACAGGCAGGCATGTTAACCACTACACCACGGGACCATTTGGTTGCGGGGACAGGATTTGAACCTGCGACCTTCGGGTTATGAGCCCGACGAGCTACCGTACTGCTCCACCCCGCGATGATATAATATTTAATTTAGAAAAAATGGAGGAGGTAGAGGGATTCGAACCCCCGCGCGACTCTCGCCGCCTGTCGGTTTTCAAGACCGATCCCTTCAGCCGAACTTGGGTATACCTCCGAGATATGAACTTTGAGTGGTGGACCTTGTAGGACTCGAACCTACGACCGGACGGTTATGAGCCGTCTGCTCTAACCAGCTGAGCTAAAGGTCCTTTATGGTAGCGGCGGAGGGGATCGAACCCCCGACCTCACGGGTATGAACCGTACGCTCTAGCCAGCTGAGCTACACCGCCATAAGTTATATTCAAATAAGTGGAGCCTAGCGGGATCGAACCGCTGACCTCCTGCGTGCAAGGCAGGCGCTCTCCCAGCTGAGCTAAGGCCCCATATTTTGAAAATATCGGGAAGACAGGATTTGAACCTGCGACCCCCTGGTCCCAAACCAGGTGCTCTACCAAGCTGAGCCACTTCCCGTTAATAAAAAACGCGCCCGAGAGGAGTCGAACCCCTAACCTCTTGATCCGTAGTCAAACGCTCTATCCAATTGAGCTACGGGCGCATATGGTGCCGAGGGCGGGGGTCGAACCCGCACGGTGGTCACCCACCGCAGGATTTTAAGTCCTGTGCGTCTGCCTGTTCCGCCACCCCGGCATGTCATACTGAAAATTGGAGCGGAAGACGGGATTCGAACCCGCGACCCCAACCTTGGCAAGGTTGTATTCTACCACTGAACTACTTCCGCAAGACATGTTTGAGTTATTTTGTTAAAAGTGCGGGTGAAGGGAGTCGAACCCCCACGCCAAAGGCGCTAGATCCTAAGTCTAGTGCGTCTGCCAATTCCGCCACACCCGCATATTATAATTTAAAAAGAAAAATGGGGCGACTGATGGGAATTGAACCCACGAGTGCCGGAGCCACAATCCGGTGCGTTAACCACTTCGCCACAACCGCCATGATTTTCTGGTGCCGACTAGAGGACTTGAACCCCCAACCTACTGATTACAAGTCAGTTGCTCTACCAATTGAGCTAAGTCGGCTAAATGGTGGAGGATGACGGGATCGAACCGCCGACCCCCTGCTTGTAAGGCAGGTGCTCTCCCAGCTGAGCTAATCCTCCGAATTGCCTGGCAACGTCCTACTCTCACAGGGACAAGGTCCCAACTACCATCGGCGCTAGAGAGCTTAACTTCCGTGTTCGGTATGGGAACGGGTGTGACCTCTCTGCCATCATTACCAGACTGTATTCATTTAAGACAAGAATTATCATAACTTATTCGACATTTAAAGTCAACAAGTTTTTTATATTCTTTCAAAACTAGATAACATTGCTTCATATTATATGGTTAAGTCCTCGATCTATTAGTATTCGTCAGCTCCACATGTCACCATGCTTCCACCTCGAACCTATCAACCTGATCATCTTTCAGGGATCTTACTAGCTTACGCTATGGGAAATCTCATCTTGAGGGGGGCTTCATGCTTAGATGCTTTCAGCACTTATCCCTTCCGCACATAGCTACCCAGCTATGCCCTTGGCAGAACAACTGGTACACCAGCGGTGCGTCCATCCCGGTCCTCTCGTACTAAGGACAGCTCCTCTCAAATTTCCTGCGCCCACGACGGATAGGGACCGAACTGTCTCACGACGTTCTGAACCCAGCTCGCGTACCGCTTTAATGGGCGAACAGCCCAACCCTTGGGACCGACTACAGCCCCAGGATGCGATGAGCCGACATCGAGGTGCCAAACCTCCCCGTCGATGTGGACTCTTGGGGGAGATAAGCCTGTTATCCCCGGGGTAGCTTTTATCCGTTGAGCGATGGCCCTTCCATGCGGAACCACCGGATCACTAAGCCCGACTTTCGTCCCTGCTCGACTTGTAGGTCTCGCAGTCAAGCTCCCTTATGCCTTTGCACTCTACGAATGATTTCCAACCATTCTGAGGGAACCTTTGGGCGCCTCCGTTACACTTTAGGAGGCGACCGCCCCAGTCAAACTGCCCACCTGACACTGTCTCCCGGGTCGATAAGACCCGTAGGTTAGAATTTCAATACAGTCAGGGCGGTATCCCACCAGCGCCTCCACCGAAGCTAGCGCTCCGGTTTCAATGGCTCCCGCCTATCCTGTACAAACTGTACCAAAATTCAATATCAGGCTACAGTAAAGCTCCACGGGGTCTTTCCGTCCTGTCGCGGGTAACCTGCATCTTCACAGGTACTATAATTTCACCGAGTCTCTGGTTGAGACAGTGCCCAAATCGTTACACCTTTCGTGCGGGTCGGAACTTACCCGACAAGGAATTTCGCTACCTTAGGACCGTTATAGTTACGGCCGCCGTTTACTGGGGCTTCAGTTCAGAGCTTCGCTTACGCTAACCCCTCTCCTTAACCTTCCAGCACCGGGCAGGTGTCAGCCCCTATACTTCGCCTTACGGCTTCGCAGAGACCTGTGTTTTTGCTAAACAGTCGCTTGGGCCTATTCACTGCGGCTTTCCGTTAAGAAAGCACCCCTTCTCCCGAAGTTACGGGGTCATTTTGCCGAGTTCCTTAACCAGAGTTCTCTCGCACACCTTAGGATTCTCTCCTCGCCTACCTGTGTCGGTTTGCGGTACAGGCACCTTTTATCTCGCTAGAAGCTTTTCTTGGCAGCGGGGAATCAAAGACTTCGCTCCATAAGGAGCTTCCCCATCACAGCTCAGCCTTCACGATAAGCGGATTTGCCTACTTATCAGCCTAACTGCTTGGACGTGCACAACCAATCGCACGCTTCTTCTATCCTTCTGCGTCCCTCCATTGCTCAAACGATAAAGAGGTGGTACAGGAATATCAACCTGTTGTCCATCGCCTACGCCTGTCGGCCTCGGCTTAGGTCCTGACTAACCCTGAGCGGACGAGCCTTCCTCAGGAAACCTTAGGCATTCGGTGGACGGGATTCTCACCCGTCTTTCGCTACTCATACCGGCATTCTCACTTCTAAGCGCTCCACCAGTCCTTCCGGTCTGACTTCACTGCACTTAGAACGCTCCCCTACCACTGATACCATTGGTATCAATTCGCAGCTTCGGTGGTGTATTTAGCCCCGGTACATTTTCGGCGCAGAGTCACTCGACTAGTGAGCTATTACGCACTCTTTAAATGGTGGCTGCTTCTGAGCCAACATCCTAGTTGTCTAAGCAACTCCACATCCTTTTCCACTTAATACACACTTTGGGACCTTAGCTGGCGATCTGGGCTGTTTCCCTCTTGACTACGGATCTTATCACTCGCAGTCTGACTCCTAAGGATAAGTCATTGGCATTCGGAGTTTGACTGAATTCGGTAATCCGATGAGGACCCCTAGTTCAATCAGTGCTCTACCTCCAAGACTCTTACACTTAAGGCTAGCCCTAAAGCTATTTCGGGGAGAACCAGCTATCTCCAGGTTCGATTGGAATTTCTCCGCTACCCACACCTCATCCCCGCACTTTTCAACGTGCGTGGGTTCGGGCCTCCATTCAGTGTTACCTGAACTTCACCCTGGACATGGGTAGATCACCTGGTTTCGGGTCTACGACCACGTACTAAACGCCCTATTCAGACTCGCTTTCGCTGCGGCTCCGCCTCTTCAGCTTAACCTCGCACGGGATCGTAACTCGCCGGTTCATTCTACAAAAGGCACGCCATCACCCATTAACGGGCTCTGACTATTTGTAGGCACACGGTTTCAGGATCTCTTTCACTCCCCTTCCGGGGTGCTTTTCACCTTTCCCTCACGGTACTGGTTCACTATCGATCACTAGGGAGTATTTAGCCTTGGGAGATGGTCCTCCCAGATTCCGACGGAATTTCACGTGTTCCGCCGTACTCAGGATACATTCAAGAGAGAACGAAGTTTCGACTACGGGGTTATTACCCTCTGTGACGGACCTTTCCAGGTCGCTTCGTCTACCTCGTTCCTTTGTAACTCCGTATAGAATGTCCTACAACCCCAAGAGGCAAGCCTCTTGGTTTGGGCTAGATTCCGTTTCGCTCGCCGCTACTCAGGAAATCGCATTTGCTTTCTCTTCCTCCAGGTACTTAGATGTTTCAGTTCCCTGGGTCTGTCTTCCATACCCTATGTATTCAGGTAAGGATACCATACCATTACGTATAGTGGGTTTCCCCATTCGGAAATCTTCGGATCAAAGCTTACTTACAGCTCCCCGAAGCATATCGGCGTTAGTCCCGTCCTTCATCGACTCCTAGTGTCAAGGCATCCACCGTGCGCCCTTTCTAACTTAACCAAACTAAAATTAAAAAAATATGAGCTACACTGTTATCTAGTTTTCAAAGAACATACATTTAAACTTGAGAGATAGTTCTCTCAAAACTGAACGAAACAAAACAAGTCAACGTTTATTGATGAACTGCGTTCATCAATTCTCCATAGAAAGGAGGTGATCCAGCCGCACCTTCCGATACGGCTACCTTGTTACGACTTCACCCCAATCATCTGTCCCACCTTAGGCGGCTGGCTCCATAAAGGTTACCCCACCGACTTCGGGTGTTACAAACTCTCGTGGTGTGACGGGCGGTGTGTACAAGGCCCGGGAACGTATTCACCGCGGCATGCTGATCCGCGATTACTAGCGATTCCAGCTTCATGTAGGCGAGTTGCAGCCTACAATCCGAACTGAGAACGGTTTTATGAGATTAGCTCCACCTCGCGGTCTTGCAGCTCTTTGTACCGTCCATTGTAGCACGTGTGTAGCCCAGGTCATAAGGGGCATGATGATTTGACGTCATCCCCACCTTCCTCCGGTTTGTCACCGGCAGTCACCTTAGAGTGCCCAACTTAATGATGGCAACTAAGATCAAGGGTTGCGCTCGTTGCGGGACTTAACCCAACATCTCACGACACGAGCTGACGACAACCATGCACCACCTGTCACTCTGCTCCCGAAGGAGAAGCTCTATCTCTAGAGTTTTCAGAGGATGTCAAGACCTGGTAAGGTTCTTCGCGTTGCTTCGAATTAAACCACATGCTCCACCGCTTGTGCGGGCCCCCGTCAATTCCTTTGAGTTTCAGCCTTGCGGCCGTACTCCCCAGGCGGAGTGCTTAATGCGTTAACTTCAGCACTAAAGGGCGGAAACCCTCTAACACTTAGCACTCATCGTTTACGGCGTGGACTACCAGGGTATCTAATCCTGTTTGCTCCCCACGCTTTCGCGCCTCAGTGTCAGTTACAGACCAGAAAGTCGCCTTCGCCACTGGTGTTCCTCCATATCTCTACGCATTTCACCGCTACACATGGAATTCCACTTTCCTCTTCTGCACTCAAGTCTCCCAGTTTCCAATGACCCTCCACGGTTGAGCCGTGGGCTTTCACATCAGACTTAAGAAACCACCTGCGCGCGCTTTACGCCCAATAATTCCGGATAACGCTTGCCACCTACGTATTACCGCGGCTGCTGGCACGTAGTTAGCCGTGGCTTTCTGGTTAGGTACCGTCAAGGTGCCAGCTTATTCAACTAGCACTTGTTCTTCCCTAACAACAGAGTTTTACGACCCGAAAGCCTTCATCACTCACGCGGCGTTGCTCCGTCAGACTTTCGTCCATTGCGGAAGATTCCCTACTGCTGCCTCCCGTAGGAGTCTGGGCCGTGTCTCAGTCCCAGTGTGGCCGATCACCCTCTCAGGTCGGCTACGCATCGTCGCCTTGGTGAGCCGTTACCTCACCAACTAGCTAATGCGACGCGGGTCCATCCATAAGTGACAGCCGAAGCCGCCTTTCAATTTCGAACTATGCAGTTCAAAATATTATCCGGTATTAGCCCCGGTTTCCCGGAGTTATCCCAGTCTTATGGGTAGGTTACCCACGTGTTACTCACCCGTCCGCCGCTAACTTCATAAGAGCAAGCTCTTAATCCATTCGCTCGACTTGCATGTATTAGGCACGCCGCCAGCGTTCATCCTGAGCCAGGATCAAACTCTCCAATAAAGTTAGTTTGTCTAGCATCTAAAAATAAAAATTGACGTTCACGTTGTTTGTTTCGTTCAGTTTTCAAAGAACTTATCTGCCGCTTCAGAAGCGACTTCATCATATTAACATCTTCATTTTTCGATGTCAACTATGTTTTTCAATTTCTTTTTTGTCGTTTTCTGCGTTTCTGCATCAGCGACGTTTATTAATATATCATGTGAAAAAATGAAATGCAACACCTTTTGAAAACTTTTTTGAAACCAACTACATTTCTTTTTTAATATCATATACTTAAACGAAACATCTCTTTCATTTCTAAGTAATTCCTACATATATTCTATAGAAAGTCACTCTGTCAAAAAACGTTTCTTTCTATATAAAGTGAAACTTTAATCAGTGGGGGGTATTCATCCCCCACTGATTATTAGCCTTCACCAATCGGGCATGTACGGGCAGTCGTCCCCCACCTAACTTTCTCGCATTCGGCGAATTTTGAGGCGGGGCTTACTGCCCGCAAATAGTGGGATAAACGTTTTATTCATATACCATATCATACAAGGAGGAATATACATGGACTACACCGACTTATTAATAAAACTAGGTCTCTCGGCTATTTTAGGATTCGCTATCGGTTTAGAGCGCGAATTAAAACGTAAACCACTCGGCTTAAAAACGTGTTTAGTTATTTCTATTATTAGTTGCCTCCTAACCATTGTTTCTATTAAAGCAGCTTACAACTTACCACATACCGATCATATGAATATGGATCCACTTCGACTTGCCGCTCAAATTGTATCAGGAATTGGTTTTTTAGGTGCCGGTGTAATTTTACGCAGAGGAAACGATAGTATTGCGGGGTTAACGACCGCCGCTATGATTTGGGGTGCTTCTGGCATCGGCATTGCCGTTGGAGCTGGTTTCTATATCGAGGCTATTTTTGGAATGTGTTTCCTTATGATTAGTGTAGAACTTATACCATTAGCGATGAAATACGTCGGTCCTAGATCATTTCGCCAACGTGATATCGCAGTGAAACTCGTTGTACGAAATATGGACAATATCCCGACCGTAATTGAAGAAATAAAAGAAATGGATATAAAAGTTAAGAACATGAAGCTCAAAACATTGGAAAATGGTTCGCACTATTTACATTTAAAATTGTCTATCGATCAAAAAAGACATACTGCTGATGTTTATTATGCTCTTCAGCATCTTGAAAGTGTTCAACAAACTGAAGTTGAAAGTATGTATTAATTATGAAATGAACTCTCTTTTTAATTAGAGAGTTTTTCTTTTTTCTATAATGGTAACAATGAATGTAGTCCTGAAAAGTAAGGAGGAATAGGAACTTGAAATCCCGTCCGAATTTAGTAGATACATTTCGTGATTCCATTATATTTCGTTTAATTTGTTTTATTATTGTACTTACTACCTTCTCCGGCTTTCTTATACATATATTAGAGCCATCTCACTTCACCACATGGTTCGACGGGGTTTGGTGGTCAATCGTTACCATTTTCACCGTTGGATACGGCGATTTCGCCCCTCATACAACGATAGGAAAACTTATTGGTATATGTATTATTTTATTAGGAACGGGATTTTGTTCTTATTATATGGTTCTATTCGCTACCGACATGATTAATAAACAATATATGAGAATTAAGGGTGAAGCAGCTGCTACCTCTAATGGTCATATGATTATCGTTGGCTGGAATGAGCGTGCAAAACATGTTGTAAAACAAATGCACATATTACAACCGGACCTTGATATCGTTTTAATTGATGAAACACTTTCTTTACTTCCAAAGCCATTTCATCATTTAGAATTTATAAAAGGTTGTCCGCATCACGATCAAACTTTATTAAAAGCTAACATTACAACAGCTCACACTATATTAATAACAGCGGATAAAGAGAAGAACGAAAGCTTAGCAGATACACAGTCCATTTTAAATATTTTAACTGCAAAAGGACTTAATCCAAACATTCACTGCATCGCTGAACTTCTTACTTCTGAACAAATCCAAAATGCAACGAGAGCTGGCGTATCAGAAATTATAGAAGGAAATAAATTAACGAGCTATGTATTTACCGCTTCTCTTTTATTCCCTTCCATTTCAGGTGTACTATTCTCACTTTACGATGAAATCTCTGATAACAAATTACAACTGATGGAGATTCCCCCGTCCTGCACCGGACAATCCTTTGCAAATTGTAGCTATACTCTTTTAAAGCAAAACATTCTCTTACTAGGTGTAAAGCGCGACGAACAATATATGATCAATCCAGTTCATTCTTTCATTCTCATCGAAAGCGACATACTCATCGTTATTCACCATTAAAAAAATGATTTTCTAGTTCTTGTACCAATACTTTACCAATATTGACATACTTTCTTTTCACATCTCCATCTGGATCTTGCGGCTCCGCAAATTGATCCAATCCACTCGTTCCAGCTGTTAAAGCATTAACATTATCATCTAGTTCGTCTTGATATACGTGCGAAAGAATATACGGTGTTTCAAGACGGACTATTACACCAGGCACATCTAGTTCCCCATCCACCGCTGTAAATGGTACGCGTAAAAATTGATACCCTTCTTCTTCGTCGATTTTATAATCAAAGCATCCTTTATCATAATCCCAATTACCGCCAATACTATATCCAAGTGGTTTCATAACCTCTTCTAACTTATATAACGCATATGTACATCCTTCTAATTTTGATTGAATCGGAATCAAGCCCATCCCTCCTAGACTTTTCCTTTAGCATACCCATTCTAGTTTGAATATACCGATGTACCTTTCAATAAAATAATAAAAAGCGACCGGAGACCCGATCGCTTTTCATTATTTTAAACGCTCTTCTAATTCTGCTTTTAATTCTTCAAATCCTGGTTTACCAAGTAAAGCAAACATGTTTTTCTTGTATGCTTCTACTCCTGGTTGGTCAAATGGATTTACGCCTAATAGGTAGCCGCTCATCGCACATGCTTTTTCGAAGAAGTATACAAGGTAACCGAATGTGTACTCATTTAATTCAGGGATGTTTACGATTAAGTTTGGTACTCCGCCATCGCTATGTGCAAGTAATGTACCTTCGTATGCTTTTGTGTTTACGAAGTCTATCGTTTCACCAGCAAGGTAGTTTAATCCATCTAAATCGTTGTCGTCTAATTCGATTTTTAGTTCGTGTGTAGATTTACCTACTTTAAGAACTGTTTCGAATAGGTCACGACGACCTTCTTGAATGTATTGACCTAATGAGTGTAAGTCAGTTGAGAAGTTTGCTGAAGATGGGAAAATACCTTTTTGATCTTTTCCTTCACTTTCACCAAATAACTGTTTCCACCACTCAGAGAAGTAGTGAAGTGCTGGCTCATAGTTAACAAGCATTTCAATTGTTTTCCCTTTATTATATAGAGCATTACGAACTACTGCGTATTGGTAAGCTGGGTTTTCTTCAAGTTCTGATTTCGCGAAATCATTATGGCCAGCAGCTGCACCTTTCATCATCTCTTCAATGTTTAGGCCACTTACAGCGATTGGCAATAAACCTACTGGTGTTAATACAGAGAAACGACCGCCAACATCATCTGGAATAACGAACGTTTCGTAGCCTTCATTATCAGATAATGTTTTTAAAGCACCGCGCGCTTTATCTGTAGTCGCATAAATACGTTTGCGTGCTTCTTCTTTTCCATACTTTTCTTCTAATAATTTACGGAAAATACGGAATGCGATTGCAGGCTCTGTTGTTGTACCTGATTTGGAAATAACGTTAATAGAAAAGTCTTTACCTTCTAGTACGTCCATTAAATCTTTCATGTAAGTGGAGCTAATGTTTTGTCCAACAAATAGCACTTGTGGAGTTTTACGTTGTTCTTTAGAAAGCGTGTTATAGAAAGAATGGTTTAACATTTCAATTGCTGCGCGTGCTCCTAGATAAGAACCACCAATACCTACAACAAGTAAAATGTCAGAGTCATTTTTAATTTTTTCTGCGCATTTTTGAATGCGAGCGAATTCTTCTTTGTCATATTGAAGCGGAAGCTCTACCCACCCAAGGAAATCGTTCCCAGCTCCAGTTTTTTCGTGGATTGCATGATGTGTTACTTTTACTGCATCACGTAAATAAGTTAGTTCATTTTCACCGATGAAGGATAACGCTTTAGAATAGTCGAACGTTACATGTGTACTCATCTTTTTCCCTCCAATTATGTATATGTATTTCTGTATTCACTTTAGCGAAACTAAAGTTGTAAATCAAGCGATTCAACAATTGTAAACGTAACCATTATTTATTTTTTAGAAAAAGTTCATTTTTTGCATAAAAATTCGAATTTTTCGGTATAGATGTATATACATCGTTTTTCGTACATTTTTCATGTATAAAAACAACAAAACTATACCATTCTATAAAGGAGTTAAATTTTCTTATTAACTCCTTGCTTGCTCACGCTTCACATTAAGGGGGGGCTTTTCATGAGTACCTTGCAACGTATCGCATTAGTCTTCACTGTAATCGGCGCTGTTAACTGGGGACTGATCGGGTTCTTCCAGTTTGACTTAGTAGCAGCTATTTTCGGGGGACAGAAATCAGCTCTTGCACGTATTATTTACGGCATCGTTGGTATTTCTGGGCTTATCAATCTCGGCTTACTATTTAAACCATCCGAGAATCTTGGTACTCACCCAGAAACACATGAAATTCAATAGTCAGTATGTCTTTTTCGCCTCCGACATACGAATATGATTGCATGCAATCATATTTGCAAATATATATATCATAAGTCACAGTAAAAGAGGAACGCTCATATGCGTTCCTCTTTTACTTTATTACCTCCGACTCTTCAATCCATTCTGCTAGCTTTTCTCGCAGTGTATTAAATCCGTTCTCTGATGGATTCGGTATAAGAATTCGTCCTTGCTTTCTTTTCGCCGCTTTTAACGATAAACTCATTTTTCTGTGTTCTTCATCAATTGAAAGTACTTTTACTTCTACTGTATCTCCGACCTTTAAAAAGTCATGAATGTCTTTTACATACCCATTTGTGATTTCAGATATATGCACAAGTCCTTGTGTTTCTGCATCCAAAGCTACAAATGCACCGTAATCTTGAATTCCAGTTACTTTCCCTGTTACAACCACTCCCGTTGTATATTGTTCTGACATGTGAAACACTCCCATACGTTTACCATTTTCTCTACAATTGTAAATAGCAAAGCAGATGTATTTATTGTTAAATATCCGATTAGTGGTAAGTATCCTAAGTAAAACACCGAGGATACTCCCACCTTATATTAGTAAATTATACCACTTTGATAGAACTCATTCAAAATTCACGAAAAAATTTCCTGTAATACGTATAATTCTCCAATATTAGGATAGAATACTAACACATGGCTTTCTAGTATTCCCCCCCTTTTATGGACAAAACGTATTGTGTTTTGTCCTTTTTTTATTCTCTATGAACCGTTCCATTCTCTTCATTGCTTCCATAAGTTGCTCAAGCGATGTTGCATATGAACAACGAATAAATCCTTCACCACTCCCGCCAAACACATTTCCAGAAACAACAGCCACTTTTTCTTCTAATAATAATTGTTCTGCAAATTCTGCTGAAGATAGTCCGGTTGAAGCTATAGAAGGGAAGACATAAAATGCCCCGCCTGGCACATGACATGTTAAGCCCATTTCATTGAAAGATGTCGTCATAAAGTTACGACGTTTTTTATAGCTATCTCTCATTCGAATTACTTCATCATTTCCCCCGCGTAATGCTTCAAGTGCTGCAAATTGAGACATCGTCGGTGCACACATCATTGAATACTGGTGGATTTTGAGCATTAATTCTGAAAATTGAACAGGGGCTGCAATCATCCCAAGACGCCATCCCGTCATGGCAAACCCTTTTGAAAATCCTGAAATTAAAATCGTATGGTCACGCATATTTTTAATACTCGCGAAACTCGTATATGCTTCGTCGTATACGAGCTCTGCATAAATTTCATCCGATAACACGATTAAATTATACTTCTCAACAATAACAGCTAGCTTTTCTAATTCGGATTTATTTAACATTGCGCCTGTTGGGTTATTGGGAGAACAAAGTAATATTGCCTTTGTTTTCGTTGTAATAGCTGCTTCAATTTGATCTGGCTGTACTTTAAATTCATCTTCTAATGAAGTCGCCACTGGAACAGGGACCCCGCCCGCTAACGTAACAAGCGGTGCATACGAAACGAAACTTGGTTCAATAATAAGTATTTCATCATCAGGGTTTACAATAGCACGCATCGCTACATCTAGCGCTTGACTCGCTCCAACTGTAACAATGATTTCATCATTCGGATCATAAGATACTGCAAATTGTTTTTTTAGATACTTTGCTATTTCTTGACGGAGCTCCAATAATCCTGCATTTGCTGTATATGACGTATATCCTTGTTCTAAAGAACGAATACATGCTTGCCTTACATTCCAAGGTGTAACAAAGTCCGGCTCTCCCACTCCAAGTGAAATAACACCTTTCATACTTGCCGCTAAATCAAAAAACTTTCGTATACCGGACGGTTGTAAAGATTCTGCTACTCTAGATAGGTCAAATTGCTTCACGGTGTCACCACAATTCTCTTATCATCATCTGTCTTTTCATAAATAATCCCCTCATGTTTATACTTCTTCAAAATAAAATGAGTTGTCGTTGAAACGACAGATTCAATTGTTGCTAATTTCTCAGAAACAAACATCGCTACTTCTCCCATCGTCTTTCCTTCTAATGTAATAGAAAGGTCATATGTCCCAGACATTAAATAAACGGATTTCACTTCTGAATAGCGATAAATTTGTTCAGCTACTGCATCAAAACCGACACCACGCTTCGGTGTAACTTTCACATCAATCATCGCCGTTAAACCAGTATGTTCTTTCACTTTTGTCCAATCGATATGTGTTACATAGTCCACGATAATCTTTTCACTTTCTAATTTCGCAACCATTTTTTTCACTTCTTCTACTTCTATATTTAACAACTTCGCTAATGTATCTACAGATAAACGACTATTCTTTTCAAGACAAGCTAATAATTCCAATTCTTTCTCTGTCACCATATAAATCATCCTTCCTTTTAGTTTCTGTCTAAATTATACAAATACTCTTTCCAGTTTGAAAAGAAGATTTTTTTTGAGAATTATGTCAAAATAAAGTGAAACTTTAATCAGCGGAATGCTCTATCCCGCTGATTATTAACCCGCACCAATCGGGCATTTACGGATAGTTGCTTTCCAACTTATATTCTTTGCCTTAGCTGTTCTTCAAGGCGGAAAGCTTACTGTCCATTAATGCGGGATAAAGTGAAACTTTAATCAGCGGAATGCTTTATCCCGCTGATTATTAGCACACACCAATCCAGGTAAAGAGGAAAGGGGATGGAACCGTGAAACCAAAAGTATATATTGCCGAACCAGTTCCAACATTTGTAGAAAACTATTTATCAGAACACTGTGATTTTGAAAAATGGGATCAAAATGAGAAAGTACCTCGTGATGTTCTATTAGAAAAAATAAAAGATAAAGATGGGTTATTAAATTTCGGATCTACTATAAATGAAGAGTTATTGCAGGTTGCTCCTAATTTAAAAGTAGTAAGTAACATTTCTGTTGGCCATGATAACTTTGATTTAAAAGCGATGGAAAAACAAAATGTTATCGGAACGAATACTCCATATGTGTTAGATGATACAGTAGCCGATCTCGTTTTCGCTCTTATGTTATCTGCTGGTCGCCGTGTTTGCGAACTCAATTCCTATGTAAAAAATGGTGAATGGAACGCTGAAATTGGAAAAGAACACTTCGGACTAGATGTACATCATAGTACGATTGGTATTATCGGAATGGGACGAATTGGAGAAGCTGTCGCAAAACGAGCGAAATTCGGCTTTGATATGAATGTCCTTTACTATAATCGTCGCCGTAAAGAAGAAGCTGAGCAAAAATTTGATGCTACATATTGTGATTTACAAACTTTAATCAAACAATCTGATTTTATTATTCTTCTTACTCCATTAACAGATGAAACGTATCATCTTATCGGTGAAAAGGAATTTTCATTAATGAAAGAAACAGCAATTTTCATTAATGCTTCTCGCGGGAAAACAGTAGATGAAACTGCATTAATTCATGCGTTAACAGAAAAGAAAATATTTGCAGCCGGCATCGACACATTTACACAAGAGCCGATTCAAAAAGAGAATCCGCTCTTATCATTACAAAACGTTGTAACTTTACCGCACATCGGATCTGCAACATTAAAAACTCGGCAGCAAATGGCAATGACAGCTGCTGAAAATTTAGTAGCAGGATTACAAGGAAAAACACCACCTAATATTGTGCGTGGGTAATTATAAAGTGAAACTTTAATCAGTGGGGGTTTTGTCCATCCCCCACTGATTATCAGCCTTCACCAATCGGGCTTTTACGGGCAGTTATCTCCCACCTAACTTCCTCGCATTCGCCGAATTTTGAGGTGGGAGTCAACTGCCCGGCGAATAGCGGGATAAATAAGCGAAAGGCAAGATGACGATGTCATCTTGCCTTTTTTTGTTAACATATTTTGTTTCTTACCGGGAGATGATATGAACAAAAATCAATGGAGTGACAAAAAATGAACCATGAATGCAAATGCCCTTACTTCACTTTTTCCACTCGCGGGACTACTATTCATTACGAATTGTATGAACATAATACTAAAAAAGAACGACCTACTTTCGTACTCGTTCACGGCTTCCTCTCTTCCTCATTTAGCTATCGACGACTCATTCCTTTACTAACAAAGGAAGGTACAGTAATTGCCCTTGATTTACCACCATTCGGAAAAAGTGATAAATCTCATCTCTTTAAATATTCTTATCACAATTTAGCAGCTATTATTATCGATTTAATCGAACATTTATCTCTCTCGAATATTGTACTAGTTGGCCATTCTATGGGCGGACAAATTTCACTCTTTGTAAACCGACTACGCCCTGAATTAATTTCAAAGACGATTTTACTATGTAGCTCTAGTTATTTAGCACGCGCAAACTTACCTTTACTGTACTCCTCTTATTTACCGTTCTTCCACTTATACGTGAAGAACTGGATTATTCGAAGGGGCATCGTCCATAACTTAATGAATGTCGTTCATGACCATTCATTAATTGACAATGAAATGATGGAAGGCTATGCTGCTCCTTTTTATGATGATCGTATATTCCCTGCTTTAACTCGAATGATAAGAGACCGTGAAGGTGACTTATCTTCAACTGAATTACAAAAAATCGAAACCCCAGTATTACTCATTTGGGGTGAAAAAGATCGCGTCGTCCCTGTACATGTAGGACACCGTCTCCATAAGGACCTACCTAATTCAACTTTCATTTCTTACGAAAATACAGGGCACCTACTACCTGAAGAAAAGCCCGATCATGTTTATGAAGAAATTATTACGTTTGCGACGCAATAAAGTGAAGCTTTAATCCTTGGGAGGCTCTATCCCCACGGATTATTAGCCTTCACCAATCGGGTTTTTACGGGCAGTTTGATTTCTCGCCTAACCTCTTTGCTTCAACCTAATTTTGAGGCGGGAGTCTTACTGCCCGTTAAAATGGGATAAAGTGAAGCTTTAATCAATCAGCACAAATGAAAATAAACAAAAAGGCTGTCGTAAATTCCGACAGCCTATAACGAACAACTTCCGCCTTCTTTTAGTACGAGTAACTCTACTGCTAATTTTTCGCATTTTTCAAGTGCAGGTACTTCTTCAAAAGACATAAAGTATATATGTTGAATCTTCTTTGCGATGTATTTCGGATCATCAAACACACTTACGACGTTTACAACATCGCTCGCTTCTGTTTCATAAAACTCCGGTCCCATTTGAAACGGATCCCAATTTTTCACAACCTCAATCATTTTGTCATATGCACCCATCTGCTTCCCGCCTTTTCACTTTTTAATGCTTTTCTTTATCGTATCACATCAGCTATTCTATAAGAAGAGTGAGAATTTTCATAACTTAACAGTTTGACAGAAGAAAGGAGCCAACATATGCAACTATTTCATAAAACGGTAAATCGTCGCGGAACGCATAGTACAAAATGGGATACATATAAAAATGAAGAGCTCATCCACGCTTGGATTGCCGATATGGATTTTGAAGTACCAAAACCAATTCAAACTGCATTACAAAAACGCACAGAACATCCTATTTTCGGCTATACACTTCCTCCTGAAAATATTGGGGATATCATTTGTAATTGGACGAAAAGCCAATACAATTGGGAAATACAAAAAGAATGGATTGTATTTAGCGCAGGTATCGTTCCAGCTCTTAGTACGAGCATACAAGCTATAACGAAAGAAGGAGAAGCCGTACTAGTACAACCTCCTATTTATCCACCATTTTTTGAAATGGTCAAAACAAATAATAGACAATTATGTGAGAGTCCCTTATTTAAACAAAATGGCATATATAAGATAGACTTCGAGCATCTAGAAACTCAATTTAAACAAGGTGTAAAACTAATGCTTCTTTGCAGCCCTCACAATCCTATCGGGCGCGTTTGGACGAAAGAGGAGCTAACAAAACTCGGTACGTTATGTACGCAATATAATGTAACCGTTGTCGCGGATGAAATTCACGCCGATATTATTTATAGAGGCCATACTCATACACCGTTTGCTTCTTTATCTGAAGAATTAGCAGCACGCACTATTACTTGTATGGCTCCGAGCAAAACATTTAATATCGCTGGATTACAAGCATCGATCATTATTATTCCGAATGAAAATCTCCGTAATGCCTTTATGTCTATCCAATATAGACAAGGATTCCACGGATTAAATACATTTGCTTATACAGCAATGCAAAGTGCCTATACAGAATGTAATGATTGGCTAAATGAAATTCGATTGTATGTTGAAGATAACGCTCAATTTGCTTGTGAGTATATTCAAAATCACATACCAGCTCTTTCTGTAATTAAACCAGAAGGTAGTTTTTTACTGTGGATTGATTGTTCCCACTTGGATCTTTCTCAAGATGAACGAACAGCATTGCTTGAAGAGAAAGGTAAAATCATCATTGAGCCCGGTGAGAAATACGGAACAGGTGGAGAAGCCCATATCCGAATTAACATTGGCTGTCCTAGATCTGTTTTAGAAGAAATTTTAAACAGACTACACCATACATTCTCATAACAAAAAAGGAGGCTATCCCAAAATGATATTGAGATAGCCTCCTTTTTTCGGTAAATCGATATAATTCCACTTACTATCATGCGGTTTTACAACAAAAGCTATCATTCACGGTAGCTTCTATTTTTTCTTCAGATCCGACGCTTTTTTTACGATAACACCGCAAGCAATTCGGCCACCAGATTTACCAGTTGGTTGCGTCATACCATCATCAGCGTTTTCTGTAATAATAATAGACGCTCCATCTTTTCTATGAATCGTCGTTTTTCCTTCTTCAAGCGTTATATGCGGAGCATCGATTTCTGCTTTAATCTTTCCAGAACCATCCGCCACTACATTCGGTAAATCACCATTTTCCGCACCTTTCGGATTCAAGAGCCCATGTTTTTTATTATCTGGATTAAAATGATTCCCAGATGATTCGAAACTAGGCGCTTTACATTCTCCGATTTCGTGTACATGTATACCGTGTGGTCCTGGTGTAAAACCTTCCGCTTTAATCGTAATTTTCACTCCACTTGTTTGCTGAGCTACTTTTGCAGTCCCAACTTCATCACCTGAAGCATTATGTAATTTCACATCAATTTCTTTCGGCTTCCCTTGGTCACAACCCGCCATTAGAAATAATAAACAACAACTGAAAAAAAGCCGTCTTTTCATTCAATTCCCTCCAAAATGCTTTCTGCCCTTAGATTGTCCGAGCATAGAGGGAAACATACAAAAATGAATTACCGTTTCTTTTCAGCTAAAAGCTTTTCTTCTACTTTCTGTAATCGCTCTGCTTCTCGTTTTGATACACGAATAAACATACGCCACGTAGCAACCGCACCGATGATAAATAGAACGCAAACAATACCTGGAATAATATACTCCGTTTTATCTTCAGGGAAATATAAAGGCATCATAACGAACACTCCTTATTATAGGATTCAAAAAACATCAGAATTTTCTGTTATATATCTTTAAATTATAGTTGAACCAGTTCATATTCTCAAGGGGGCGTTCCGAAAGCGAATGATTTCTTTGACTCCTTCGCGCACTTTCCTTACTATAAACTTGAGGTGAAAAATATGAGAGAAACATTTGAAATTGGTGAAATCGTTACTGGTATTTATAAAACTGGAAAATACATCGGCGAAATTACAAATAGCCGTCCTGGCAGTTACGTCGTAAAAGTACTAGCTGTTTTAAAACATCCAGTGCAAGGTGATTTACATAATGTAAAACAAGCTGACGTACCATTCTTCCATGAAAGACGTGCTTTAGCTTTTCGTGAACAGACGAACATTCCAGAGCAAATGGTGAAGAAATATGAAGGAGAAATTCCGGATTATACAGAGTCACTAAAATTAGCATTAGAAACTCAAATGAATTCATTTTCTGAAGATGATTCACCTTTTGCGGGGCGTAGTCTAGAAACACTTCAGCAATTGAAGCAAGATTACAAACTTTAAAAAACAAAACGACCAAATTACATATTTTGCAATTTGGTCGTTACTGTGTACTCACTTTCTTTAACACTTTCGAAAAATCAACAAGTTCCCCTAATGTCGGAGGTGCTGGTTTGACTAAATACTCTTTATCTTTTTCTACTAACTTAAAAATATTATATGTCGTCATCGCATCATCAAGCGCACAATGATGCTTTCCTGTTCCTGCTTTTCCATACGCCTCAATTGCTTTCCACAGCCCTGTTTGATTTCTCTCTCCAAAAAACTTCTTATACTCAAGCGATAAATCACGACACTGTCCAAAGAATGGAAATTCTACTCCCGCCATTTCACAGTTATGCTTTAAGACTTTCATATCCATATTTCCCCACGTTACAATTGTCGGTTTACCACTCTTTTCATATTCTGCAAGTTTCTCAACAAGTTCATGAAAAGAAATTCCTTTGTCCACTACTTCCTGTTTAATTCCTAAAAATTTTTTACATCGATCCGTTAAAGACGGAAATGTTTTCGGTCTAATATGCGATGAATACGTATCTTCCACCTTACAACCAACAACTGAAACGAGTCCGACCTCAATAATTTCTGGGAAAAAACCTTTTGGCTTTTTTCTATGCTGGGGCATCGTAAACTCAAAGTCTAAAAACAAAAATCGTTGTTCATCCATACGATCCCTTCCTTATCATATTTGTCATTCCTTTCTATTTGACACTCCTACACGAACAAGCTCGAATGCTGATTCGATTTTAAATATTCAGATTGGATGTATCTTATATATATGTCAGATGCCCACAAATATTTTTAAAAATAAGAAAAAATGACCTATGCAGAAAATATGACAAAATAAACCCTTTCATTTACATCCGCCATTTTTCTACTTTATAATGACGTTATGTGTGTTTCATCTAGTTAATTTTTTGACACACTAAGAAAAGTGAATGAAAGGAGATGAGAGTTTTGCACGAAACAACGCAAGAACTCGCAAACTGGCAGTATTATTTCGCTATCGCAGTCTTTTTAATTACATATGCCATTATTATTTCTGAAAAAATTAACCGTGCTGTCATCGCACTTCTTGGTGCAGCATTCATGGTAATTGCAGGGGTCGTTGACTTACACAATGCCTTTACGAAACATATTGAATGGGGAACAATTACATTACTCATCGGTATGATGATACTGGTAAACATTACAAGTAAGTCAGGTGTCTTCCAATACGTTGCCATTAAAGCCGCAAAAGGAGCACAAGGAAATCCAATTAAAATTTTAATTTCACTTTCCTTACTTACCGCGCTTGGCTCAGCATTTTTAGATAACGTTACAACAGTACTTCTTGTTGTTCCAGTTACTTTATCTATTACGCGCATCTTGCAAGTAAATCCTGTTCCATATTTACTTTCTGAAATTATTTTTTCAAATATCGGAGGAACAGCAACATTAATTGGTGATCCGCCAAATATTATGATTGGTTCTGCAAATAAGCATTTAGATTTCAATGCTTTCTTATTCAACTTAGCACCTATCGTGATCATCATTATTGCTGTTACGGCAACAATGCTTTACTTCATGTACCGTAAGCAATTAATTGCTGATCCTGTACAAATTAAAAAGTTAATGAGCTTAGATGAAAAACAATACATTAAAGACCCAGTATTAATGAAGAAATCTTTAACAGTACTTGGCCTTACTATTGTAGGCTTCATGACTCATTCTATTTTCCATATTGATGCAGCTATCATCGCCTTAACTGGCGCTACTGTACTTATGTTAATCGGTGTGAAAGAACATGAAATTGAAGAGGTATTCGCAAGTGTAGAGTGGGTAACAATCTTCTTCTTCGCGGGACTATTCGTACTCGTTGGAGGACTTATCGATATCGGGCTTATCAAAATGTTAGCTCAAAAAGTAATTGGAATAACAGGCGGAGATATTTCTCACGCATCTATCCTTATTTTATGGGTATCTGGTATCGCCTCTGCAACAATCGATAACATTCCATTCGTTGCAACAATGATTCCACTTATTAACGATATGGCAGTTGGGCTGGGTTTATCACCTTCTGACGCACAAATTGACGTACTATGGTGGGCATTAGCATTAGGTGCTTGCTTAGGTGGAAACGGAACATTAATCGGAGCTTCTGCTAACGTAATCGTAGCCGGAATCGCAAGTCGTGAAGGACATAAATTCAGCTACATGGAATTCCTTAAAGTCGGCTTCCCAATTATGATCGTTTCATTAATCATTTCTCACATTTACATTTACTTACGCTATCTTATGTAGTAGAAAAAAGCGCCCTGCTCAGCAGGGCGCTTTCGTTCTTTTTTCAGCATATCCGAATTATTATAGAACCAAATATATCGACCGCAGGGCAACTTTGATACGCCTACTCGTTATACCTCACCGGCTCATTCCGAATAATGAACAAATGAATCGGCAAGAAAACCGAAAACGTGATTGTATGAATGATCGTAAACAGTATGGAATTCGTTCCGTATCTATCCAAAATAGCATAGATAAGATAAATAGACAGTACAAGTGATACAGCTGTTGCTAATATATATAGAATTGGTACGAAATTAAAGATGAAGCATCCAACATATATGCCAAATACTTTCCACCCTGCTTCTTCTTTCAAGAAATCTGGTAATTTATCTTTCGCTAAATCACCCCATATCTTACTATTTATAAACGGAATAAAAGCAAGAACACCATCAGTTGCACCATCATTTTTCGCCATCGTATAAAGTGCAAAAGCCGTTAACAAATACGAAATAATTGCCCAAATTATTATAACAAGCATAAACGCAAAACTAAGAGCAAAGAAACCTGCTAGTACGCCTTGATCTTCCATCTTATCTTATCCTCTCCTCTCTCTTCTCAACATATTTCATTACAGTGCAAGTTATGTTTTAAAATTTAACCAAACTCTTTGTATAATAAGAAGAGAAAGATAATGAGAGAGGAGTACATACCTATGCATCCATTTGTAAAGGCATTACAAGAGCATTTTACAGCTCATCAAAATCCCGAAAAAGCAGAACCGATGGCACGTTATATGAAAAATCACTTCCCGTTTCTCGGTATTCAAACTCCTGAGAGAAGACAGTTATTGAAAGACGTAATTCAAATACATACTCTCCCAGATAAAAAGGACTTCCAAATTATCGTGCGTGAACTTTGGGACCTACCAGAACGTGAATTTCAAGCTGCCGCACTCGATATCATGCAAAAATATAAAAAACACATAAATGAAACTCACATCCCATTTTTAGAAGAACTTATTGTCACAAAATCTTGGTGGGACTCTGTCGATAGCATCGTCCCTACATTTTTAGGTGCTATCTTTTTAAAACATCCAGAATTAATTTCTGCATACATTCCAAAATGGATTGCATCAGAAAACATATGGTTACAACGTACCGCTATTTTATTCCAGCTAAAATACAAACAAAAAATGGATGAAGAACTCCTTTTCTGGATTATCGGACAACTACATTCCTCAAAAGAATTTTTCATTCAAAAAGCAATCGGCTGGGTCCTTCGCGAATATGCAAAAACAAAACCAGATGTAGTATGGGAATACGTTCAAACTAACGAGCTCGCTCCACTTAGTAAACGTGAAGCAATTAAGCATATTAAGCAAAATTACGGAATAAATAACGAAAAAATAGGCGAGACTCTATCCTAGATGGGCACGTTCCTCTATTGAGATTTAAAAAAGAACGTGTTAAAATATGTTCATTATTATTAATATAAGTAGCGATGACGGACTTATAAGTACTTGCATAAAAAGCGATTCAGGGATAGTGAAAGCCTGAAGCTGCGAGGAAACGGCAGTCTCGAGCAATACGTGATAAAGTGGATGCACATTTTGTGTATCAACTAGGGTGGAACCGCGGGCAAACGCTCGTCCCTAGGCGATTAAGCCTTGGGATGAGCGTTTTTTTATGTTTTTTAAAGCATATATTGCTCGTTTCCAAAGTACCTATCACGTCATCGCAAATACGTTAACTTTCAAAAGGAGGATTTTATTATGTATTCAATGGAACAAGTTGTAAACTTAGCGAAACATCGCGGTTTCGTTTTCCCTGGTTCTGAAATTTACGGTGGTCTTGCAAACACATGGGATTACGGTCCACTTGGAATCGAATTAAAAAATAACGTCAAAAAAGCTTGGTGGAAAAAATTCATTCAAGAATCTCCACACAACGTTGGTTTAGATGCTGCTATTTTAATGAACCCAAAAACTTGGATCGCTTCTGGTCACGTTGGTAACTTTAATGATCCAATGATCGACTGTAAAAAATGTAAAGCTCGTCACCGTGCTGACAAATTAATTGAAGATGCATTAGACGCAAAAGGTATCGAAATGGTCGTTGACGGTCTTACTTTCGACCAAATGGCTGACTTAATGAAAGAACATGAAGTAAAATGCCCAGATTGCGGTAGCCAAGAATTCACGGAAATCCGTCAGTTCAACTTAATGTTCAAAACATTCCAAGGTGTTACAGAGTCTAGCACAAACGAAATCTTCCTTCGTCCTGAAACAGCACAAGGTATTTTCGTAAACTTTAAAAACGTACAACGCTCTATGCGTAAGAAACTTCCATTTGGTATCGGCCAAATCGGTAAAAGTTTCCGTAACGAAATCACACCTGGTAACTTCACATTCCGTACACGTGAATTCGAACAAATGGAACTTGAATTCTTCTGTAAGCCTGGTGAAGATTTAGAGTGGTTCGCATTCTGGCGTGAAACTTGTAAAAACTGGTTACTTTCACTTGGTATGACTGAAGAAAGCATGCGTCTTCGTGACCACGGTGAAGACGAGTTATCTCATTACAGTAACGCAACAACTGATATTGAATTCAGATTCCCATTCGGTTGGGGCGAACTATGGGGCGTTGCATCTCGTACAGACTTCGATTTAAAACGTCATATGGAACACTCTAACGAAGACTTTAACTATATCGATCCACAAACGAATGAGCGTTACGTGCCTTACTGCATCGAGCCATCTCTAGGTGCAGACCGTGTAACATTAGCATTCTTATGTGATGCATATGAAGAAGAGCAATTAGAAAACGATTCTCGTACAGTTCTTCGTTTCCACCCTGCTTTAGCACCATATAAAGCAGCTATCTTACCATTATCTAAAAAGCTATCTGAAGGTGCTACTGAAGTATTCGCAGAACTAGCTAAAGACTTCATGGTAGACTTTGATGAAACTGGTTCTATCGGTAAACGTTACCGTCGTCAAGACGAAATCGGTACTCCATTCTGTATCACATACGACTTCGACTCTGTTGAAGACAAAGCTGTTACAGTACGTGACCGTGACACAATGGAACAAGTTCGTATGCCAATTAGCGAACTAAAAGGTTTCTTAGAGAAAAAAATCCAGTTCTAATTATAAAAAAGAGGCGCTCTATTGAGCCGCCTCTTTTTACTTTTCACGTTTTTCTTTAATTGCTACTGTACATCTTGATATACATAGTAACTCATCATTTTCATCAATGATGCGAATATCCCAAACCATTGTCGATTGTCCTCTATGTATCGGTGTTCCAATTGCTGTTACAATTCCATCTTGCTTTGAGCGAATATGATTTGCATTAATTTCTAATCCGAAACAAATACATTTTTCTTGATCAATTAAATTGTATGAACCAACACTTGCCACAGTTTCTGCTAATGCAACAGATGCACCACCGTGTAAAAATCCAAACGGCTGATGCGTGCGTTCATCAACAGGCATTGTAGCAACTACTTTATCCTCTGTCATTTCTAACAACTCAATTCCAAGCGAATCCATTAAAGTTTTTGACATATCGTTTTCAACCTCTCTCACTTTAGATCAAATGTATAATTTTACCTGTTTAATTTCAAACTACCTATAACACTTATATAAGGAGGTTTCACCTAAATGAAACAGAAATTTTGTATACTATTGCTTATGTTCTCCTTGCTGACTATTGTACCAAATTGTGCAATAGCAGCCAAAGCATCCAACCTGACAATCAATGTTAAGACTGTAACGCAAAAAGGTAAGAAACCTTATATAGAATATCAAATTAATAGGCCTTCCTTTCACAACTTTTCTGATTCAAAATTTCAAAATAAGCTGAATTCCTATTACAAAAACTCTACTACTAAATTTAAAAGTAAATTAGAAAAAGAAGCGAAGAAATATTATGAGGAAACAGAAGGATCTAGCACACCTTTTCATCCATACGTTGCAAATGTTGACTATAAAGTAGCTTTAAACAAACCACCTTTCCTCAGCCTATATGTGAATTACTATCAATATACAGGCGGAGCGCACGGACTGTATACGTGGAAGGCAAATACATTTGATTTAAACGAAAAAAAATTATTACACTTAGACGATTTATTTCAACAAGAGGATAAATATAAAGAAATAATTCGCACAGAGATTGTAAGACAAATTAAACAAAATGAAAGCATTTATTTTCCTGATGCAGTCGAAAAAGTAACGAGCACTAAAAAGTTTCACTACTTTTTAGAACCGGATAATCTTGTAATTTATTTCTCTTTATATGAAATTGCTCCTTATTCAAGCGGAATTCCGCAGTTTCGTATTCCATACACATTGCTTAGAGACTATTTAAAGCCTTCTTATCAAAATATTTTGATTGACAACAAGTAAATATTTTCGCTACGATAATGTTAACCTAAACACAACTGGAGGTTAACATTATGAAGAAGCTTCATGTTTTAGATTTAGCATTAGCTGCCATGTTCGTCGCTCTTATGGCTATTGGTGCAAATATTGTATCGTGGGCACCATTCTTACAAATAGCGGGCATTCCATTATCTATGCAACCATTTTTCGCAATTTTAGCAGGTCTTCTTCTTGGGAGTAGACTTGGGGCATTATCAATGACTGTTTACATGCTTGTTGGAGTAGCAGGTGCGCCAATCTTCGCTAACTTCAAAGCTGGATTTGGAGCACTTTTAGATCCTACTGGTGGTTTTATTATCGCATTTATTATCGTTGCTTACGTATCAGGAAAACTAGTAGAACAAAAAGAACGACCAACATTCAGCACCTTTGCAATTTCTTCTTTCGTCGGAATCATTTTAACGTATATTATCGGTACTACTTATATGTACGGGGCAGTCAATATTTTCATGGGTGGTAATATGAGTTATAAAGCTGCCTGGATGATTATGATGTGGTTCGCAGTAAAGGATATTGCGTTTACAATTATCGGCGCTATTATCGCACCTCGCATATACTATGCTGTACGTCGTTCCGCTTATCAGCATTCTCATTCGACGATTTCATAATAAAAAATGAGTTATTTCAGTATACTGAAATAACTCATTTTTTATTTTCGACAATATACGACACATATTAGAAATAAATTTTGTTATGATAGTTCAGCAAATCTTACATTTTGCACATCTAATTAAAACAATATTTTGGAGGAAAATCAGTGAAGCTATCAAAAAATACACTTATTAAAATAAGTGTCGGAGTACTATCTTTATTTTTCATACTAGGTATGAGCATCAGTTACAAATTATATGGAAATAGCGAGTTAGGAATGCAATATACCTTTGGAAACGGTCTAGCATTTTTCTTTTTAATACTTACTATAATTAGTTTATGCACAGCCTTAATCTTTATTGTTATTGGGTTAATTAAGAAAGTACGAAAATTACCAGCAAAAAAATCTTTATTAACATCTATAATACTCTTTCTTACATCAGTTATATCAATCATCATCCTTCTCTTTACGATAACAAAAGTAACGAATATGGAGGAAGAATATCAAGCTATTCAAGCCCAAAAGAAAAAAGAAGCTGATTACTTAATTGCTGCGGCATCTTTTTATAATGATATAGAAACCTTTAGATATTCAGCTTCTTATGTATTATCCGAGTATTCAACTACATGGTCAAAAGCGATTGATCAAAGAAATGACTTCAATAATGCGCTTAGATCTAAGAGAACAGAAATTGATGGGACGGTTACAACTGTAGATACGTTTTACAGCAATATGGGAACAGATTTAAAGTTAGTCTCTGAAGCTGCAAAAGAACAGCCAAATAAGTATAAAGAAACCTATGAAGAATATAAAAAAATATATGGTATTATTACCGCTCTCAATGAACAAGCTCAATCTCCAAGTGGCAGTTTAATCACATTCAACCAAAACGTTAATACATTAATTCAGGAATACAAAAAAGCAGCTGGAAATATTAATATCGCTATTACTGATGAAATTAAATCAAAAGCTAATGAATTGAATCCTACCGATAAAAATTTAAGTTCTAATTAAAGACACTCTTTCCAGAGTGTCTTTTTTTCTCAAAAAAATCCCCTTTAGATTAAGCAGTAAATACGTTCCTTTACCGCTCATCCAACAGGGGATTATATCACTATATTAAGACTCTTGCTTCATTTGCTCGTCTAAAACTTTCTTCATCATTACTAGCATATCATCACGTAATTCTGGGTGTTGCAATGCCATTTCAATTGTCGTTTGAACAAATCCTAATTTTTCACCAACGTCATAACGCTTTCCTTCAAAATCATATGCAAATACACGTTGAATTTCATTTAAGCTTTGAATTGCATCCGTTAACTGAATTTCGCCACCCGCTCCAACTTGTTGCTGTTCCAAGAACATAAAGATTTCAGGAGTTAAAATGTAACGTCCCATAATCGCTAAGTTTGAAGGCGCAGTACCTTGCGCTGGTTTCTCAACGAATTTACGAACTTGATAACGACGTCCCTCTTGCTCTAACGGATCAATAATTCCGTAGCGATGTGTTTCTGCTTCAGGAACAGTTTGTACACCAATAACAGAAGAAAGTGTTTTGTCATACTCGTCCATTAATTGACGTAAACATGGTTTTTCAGCTTGAACGATATCATCGCCTAATAATACTGCAAACGGCTCATCACCAATGAATTTACGTGCGCACCAAACAGCATGTCCTAATCCTTTTGGTTCTTTTTGTCGAATGTAATGGATATCTACCATTTTAGAAGAAGCTTGTACTTTTTCAAGTAACTCATACTTTTTCTTCTCTAATAAGTTTTGCTCTAATTCAAATGCGTTATCAAAATGATCTTCGATAGAGCGCTTTCCTTTACCAGTAACGATAATAATATCTTCGATGCCTGATTTTACTGCTTCTTCTACGATGTATTGAATTGTTGGTTTATCTACAATTGGAAGCATTTCTTTTGGCATTGCTTTCGTTGCTGGTAAAAAGCGTGTTCCTAATCCCGCTGCCGGGATAATTGCTTTTCTCACTTTTTTCATGACAAATACCCTCGCTTTTCATTCTAATTCTCTTAGTAAAGTGTAAATTTATAACACTCGCTCGTAATAATCCTCTACATCAAACAAAACTACAAGAAAAGAGGAGGCCGTTCTCCGTTCTCCTCTTTTCCTATCAGTAGCACTCTATTCTATTATAAACAATTCATAATATCTTCTTTAATAGTAAGTAACTTTTGTTCACTATTTTGTAAGGAATCATCTTGTACACCAAAGTAGAATTTAATTTTCGGCTCTGTTCCAGATGGACGTAAGCAGAACCAAGAACTATCTTCTAATTGATATTTTAACACATTTGATTTCGGTAAGTGAATCTCTTCCTTATTTCCATCTTGTAACGTTGTAATGATGCTTTCTTTATAATCCTCAACTGCAACAACTGTTAAACCAGCTACTTCTTTCGGAGGATTCTCACGGAATGTTGCCATCATCTTTTGAATCTGTTCGGCACCATCTTTTCCTTTTAACGTTAACGATACAAGGTCCTCACGGAAGAACCCATACTTCTTAAATACTTCTAGCAGACCATCGTATAACGTTTTACCTTGTGATTTGTAGTATGCAGCTACTTCACATGCAAATAGGACGGATTGTACCGCATCTTTATCACGGCAGAATGG
Source organism: Bacillus sp. FSL E2-0195 (assembly GCF_038003645.1). Taxonomy (NCBI): domain Bacteria; kingdom Bacillati; phylum Bacillota; class Bacilli; order Caryophanales; family Bacillaceae; genus Bacillus; species Bacillus sp. FSL E2-0195. The sequence goes on from NZ_JBBOPN010000001.1 coordinate 4,748,924, forward strand.
ACGGATTAAATAACCGTAGCTTTCCTCATAACCGAATTGGAATTCATATTGTCCGCTTTCTTCATACTGTTTAATTTTTTCACCGATAAATTTAAATCCAGTTAACGTATCAACTGTATCTAAACCGTATGCTTTTGCGATTGTACGGCCAATTTCAGACGTTACGATTGTTTTTAAAACAACACCGTTTTCTGGAAGCGTTCCGTTTTCCTTCTTTTGTGATAATAAGTAATCAAGCATTAACGCACCTGTTTGGTTACCAGTTAATACTTGGAACTCACCATCGTGATTGCGAACTGCTACACCTAGACGGTCTGCATCAGGATCTGTTGCGATTAACACATCTGCGCCTACTTTTTCACCGTCGCGAATTGCATACTCAAACGCTGCATGCTCTTCTGGGTTTGGTGATTTTACTGTAGAGAAATTTGGATCTGGTAACTCTTGCTCTTTTACAACTGTTACATCTGTAAATCCAACTTCTTCTAAACCACGGCGTACCGAAATATTTGATGTTCCATGCAATGGTGTAAAGACGATTTTTAAATCTTTTCCTACTTCTTTCACCATCTCTTTATTAATAATGACATTGTTCAATTCTGCTGCATAAGCATCATCTACTTCTTGTCCAATTATATGTAATAAACCGTCAGCTTTTAATTGCTCAACATCAGCAACTTCAACTGTTAATTCATTCTCTACTGCATTTACGTAGCTAATTAACTCATCAGCTTCCTTTGGAGGCAACTGGCCACCATCTTCACCATATACTTTATAACCGTTATATTCGGGCGGATTATGGCTTGCCGTAAGAACGATTCCACTTGCTGTATGTAAATGACGAACTGCGAAAGAAAGCACTGGTGTTGGACGTAAGCTTTCAAATACATATGTTGTAATACCGTGTGCACCAAGAGTAGCAGCTACTTCCATTGCGAATTCAGGTGATTTATGACGAGAATCATACGCGACAACAACACCGCGTTTTTTCGCTTCTTCACCTAGTTTTTCAATAAACATAGCTAATCCTTTTGTTGCTTTACGAACTGTATATACATTTAAACGGTTCGTACCAGCACCAAGTTCACCACGCATACCACCTGTTCCGAACTCTAGATTTTTATAAAAGCTATCCTCGATTTTCTTCTCATCTTGCTTCATGTTTTCTAGCTGTTCTTTTAATTCTGCGTCTAATTCTGCATATGAAAGCCAGCGACTAAATTCTTGTTTCCAATTCATACTTCCATCTCCTCTCGCCTGTCGTACCTTCATTATATGAAAAAAACAACCTGAATCTCAATATTTTTTAAAATCTAGCAGGATTTTACTATAAATATTTGTATACACTATGGTTAAATACTCCACCAAAGGGAATGAGGATTATGCAAGAATGGGGCTTGTCAGAAGAGCTCAAAATAAAAACAAAGCAGATGATTGAAATTGCTGAAAAAGAATTATCAAACATGAAGCATGCAATCGATAAAGAAGATGAATGTATTTTATGTAAAATGGAAGATATTCATCATATGTTAACAAATGTACAGACGTTAGCAGCTACATATTATATTCAAGCATATTTATCACCTTATACGGAAAGTTCACATTTCATCACTACAGCTGTCCAACATTTAAGCGCTCGAAAACACGGTGCTCTTATTATTGTGGAACGAAGTGACGCTATTGATTCTTTCATTCAAACTGGAACGACATTAAACGCACACTTAACCGCGCCACTACTTGAATCGATTTTTTATCCAGGGAACCCTCTTCATGACGGAGCCGTTCTCATTAAAAATAATCATATTGTCTCAGCAGCTAATATTCTCCCATTAACAAAAAGCATGGAAATCAATCCTGAGCTAGGAACACGTCATAGGGCTGCAATTGGCTTATCCGAGAAAATTGATGCACTTATATTAGTTGTCTCTGAGGAAACAGGGCGTACTTCATTCGCTTTAGGCGGGACGTTATATACGATTTCTTTATAGGACGAATCTTTCACTATGTAGCACTTTTTGAAACGGTAAAATAGTAAATGAAATTATATTAACCGTAACTCCAAATATATCGACTTACCGACAAAAACTTACAATAGTCATACCATATCACTAAGAAAAGGCTATCCCAAAAATTTGAGACAGCCCTTTCTTCAAAAATTATTCTTCTCCGAAACGCTCAACAAGTGTTGCAAGTGTACGCACCATTGCACCTGTTGCTCCAGATGGTCCTAAATCATGTGCTCCTGATGTTTCAGATGTTCCAGCGATGTCTAAGTGTACCCATGGTGTTTCTTCTGCAAATTCACCAAGGAATGTCCCAGCCATAACCGCATGTCCTTCACGGCCTGGTGAGTTATTTAAATCAGCAAATTTACTGTTTTTGACACGTTCTTTATCACGTTCAAAAATCGGCAATTGCCAAATTGGCTCATCCGTTTCCATAGAAGCCTCTAACACTTGTTCAAACAATTCTTCATTATTTGTCATCGCGCCTGTTGTATGATTTCCAAGTGCAACAATTACACCGCCTGTTAATGTTGCAACATCAACTAAGTAATTTGCGCCAAGTTTCTTCGCATACGTAATACCGTCAGCTAACGCTAGGCGACCTTCTGCATCTGTATTTAATACTTCAATTGTTTTTCCGCTCATAGATGTAATAACATCATCTGGCTTAAATGCTGTACCACTTACAACGTTGTCAGTTGATGGAATAACAGCAATTACATTTTGCTCTGGACGAAGTTCACCGATGATCTCCATCGCGCCAAGAACAGCTGCAGCTCCGCCCATATCACCTTTCATACCAACCATGCCTTCACGTGGTTTTAAAGAATAACCGCCTGTATCATATGTAATCCCTTTTCCAACAAATCCAATTACATCTTTCCACTCTTCTTTTCCTTTATAAATAAGAGCAATCATTTTTGGCGGTTCAGTAGATCCTTGGTTTACTGCAAGTAATGCACCCATACCAAGCTCTTCCATCTCTTCTTTCTCAAGAACCTTATAATCCATATCGTATTTTTCTGCTAATTCAACTGCATACTCAGCAAGCTTTGTCGCTGTTAATACGTTTGGCGGCATATTTACAAGCGTACGAGCTGAATTCGTTGCACGTCCATGTACGTATCCTACAGTTAATGCTGCTTCAATTTCTTGTGCATCTTCTGCTGTAATAGCCGTAAACTTCTCTAATTCTACACGATCCTTTTTATCTGTTTTATACGTTTGTAATTCATATGTACCAAGACCTTGTACTTCTGCCGCAATATGAGCTACATCAATCGCATCTAATTTATCTGTCACGAAAGAATCAAGTAAGATTGCTGCATCTTGTACTTTTGCTGCTTGTAATGCTTTAAACGCCTTACCAAGAGCAGCACGTAACGTTTCCGTTGTATATGACTCTTTCTTACCTAAACCAACAAAATAATAACGTTTAACATTTGTTTTTCCTAAGCTATGTACTTTTGAAATGGCTTTCTTCTTAGTTGAAAGTTCTTTTTCTTCTAATAAAACTTGTAATTGTCCTTCAAACGCTTTATCCAGTTCTTGTACAAAGCTACTCTTTTTATCTTCTTCAAATAAGGCAACAATTACCGCTTCATGACTTACTAATTCTTTTTGTACTTGAAACATGTTCAGACCCCCTAAATTTCTCTACGTCCATTATAACTTTATTTTCGATAAAATGCGACAATTCTAAATTCTGTTATTTCATATAAAGTGAAACTTTAATCAGTGGGGGTTTTACCGGCCGCAAATAGCAGGATAAAGATGCTATCTCCAATATCTTCTATGGTGAAATAAGACAAGAAAAAAGTCTAGCGTTATTGCCACTAGACTATCTTTGTTTTAAATATTGTCCACGAAACACTTGCATCGTTTCGTCTTGATTTAACATCGTTAACTCTTCTTCCGAAAACTTGCCATTTCCTATTTTCACTATATACACATTTACTTTTTTCTTACCCCATTGGCTATAAACATCTTTCACCGTATCATAATATAAATCGAGACGATTTCCTTTTATAGCACCGCCCTTATCAGCTACAACACCATATCCGTAACCTGGCACGAATAGAATTGTCCCAAGCGGGAATACGCGTAAATCGGCAGCGATTGTGGAATATAAATCCCTTTTTGCTTTAACACCTGAATATGTAATGCCATACTCTGGATGCCCCGGCCTCTTTCCAGTCGACTCTATACCTGATGTATAACCAGTTGCAGTCATTTCTATAACACGATATTTAGACCAGTCATTTGCCTGCTCTAAAGCATTTATCACTTCTTTACTCGGAGCAACTTTTTTCTCAATTTCTGCTGCATGTACTTCTTTTACACTTGTTCCTTCATATAATTTTATAATCTCTAATAAAGAAACTCCTGTGAAAGCCTGCCATGTTACGCATAATGCGAATGCAAGTAAACAAGTCATCATAATGCGAATACAATATCGTTTTAACATTTTTATATTCCACACTCCTTCATCGTTAATCATTCCCTATACGATGAAGGAATATGCAAAAAAATAATCTCCAAATTGATTGGAGATTAAAACATTTGATATCCACTTTTTCGAAGTTTTTTAATTATGATTCCTGCTAAAGCAGCACCTACTAATCCAGTAGATAGAATAAACACATCTGCGTGTCCTAAATGCGATACACTTGTCCCAAATGAAGAAAATGTTTCTTTTGGCTTTGAAAAATAGTCCCATACACTCGCTTTATTAATAATAAGCATACAAATAATCGGATATACAATAACCATTACCCACGTAGCTCGCAAAATCATGTTGAGTAAAAATCCAATTCCAAAAAATAAAATAAAGAACAACATCATTGAAATAAGTAGTACCGGTATACTCACTTCTTCTCCCTCTCCTTCGCATACGCCGTAAACACATGATAAGCCGTATAACCAAATTGCTCTCCTGGATTTAATGTTTTGTCCATTTCAAAATGCGACTCTGCTCTTCCTTCTAATAAATATTTGATGAGTACAGAAGTATTTTGATCATCTGCAATATTTTCTGGATGTAAAAAAGCTACTTCCGACAATTCTTTCTCCTGTACGATAACGTCTTCTCCCTCTGGCTCTAGAAGAAAAATAATCATATTATCACTAATTTCATTATGAATAACACCTGAGCGAATACCAATAATCCCCTTTACATGAGCAACAATGCCTGTCTCTTCCAAAATTTCACGTTTCACAGCTTCATCAACAGTCTCGCCTTCATTAACAAAACCAGCAGGTAAAGACCATTGCCCTTTCAATCCACCGTATTTTTTCTTAACGAATAGCCATCTCCCATCTTCTGTAGCTACTAAGCCACTGACAGCTAACCACACTTTCCCTCGCTTCCCCATGATATAACCTCCTCCATCAAAACGAACAGAATATTCTTTCTTTTTTATATATTATACTATATTTTCAATACGAAAAAAGCAGAAACAGCTCATAGCCGTTTCTGCTTTTTCTACTATATATTAAAAGAACTTCAATTTACCTTTTTTAAGAACTAATAAAGGTCCGCCTAGTAAGAATAAGTAACGGTTGTCGATTACTTTCTTCATGAATGAAGCTTTCCAACCTGTTAACTTTTTACCCATAACAACGCCCATTGCATCGTCATGACCTAATGAACATACAGATCCTTTATTATCAAATGCGAACTTTTTCATTTCACCTTTGCCGCGAACTAACACAGTTAAATTGTGTGCAATATTATAACCTTCTTGAATTGCAATCTGTGCTGTTGGTGGGTATGGACGGTTAATCTCTTCGTTGATGATTAACGCTGCATCACCAACCATGAATACATCTTCATGACCTGGAGCGTGCATGTACTCATCCACTTTAATACGTCCGCGCATTGCTTCAAATCCAGACTCTTCCACAATACCATTACCACGAACACCTGCAGCCCAAACTACAGTTTCAGATTTAAGAAGTTCAGCATCATCACCGTTGGCAACGATAATACCTTCTTCAGTTGCTTCCTTAATTGCTGTACCGATGCGGAATTCTACACCTTTTTTCTCAAGTTGTTTTACAGCGTACTCTACTAATGCTGGATCGAAACCAGGAAGTGCTGTTGGAGCAGCTTCTACACAGATGATACGTGCTTTTTCACGTGGAACATCGTACTCTTTGCAAAGTTCAGGAATACGATTTGCAAGCTCACCTACGTACTCGATACCAGTAAATCCAGCGCCACCAACAACGATTGTTACTAACTCATCACGTTTTTCAGTCGCATATTGAGCGAATTTTTCTTCCATATGCTCACGAATTTGACGAGTTGCATTAATGTTAGTGATTGAGAATGCATGCTCTTTTAATCCTTTAATTCCGAACGTTTCTGATTCGAAACCAAGACCGATTACTAAGTAATCATACTCTAATTCACCATCTTTTAAGATAACACGTTTTTCAGCAGCTTTAATCTCTACTACTGTATCTTGTACAAAGTTCACTTTATTTGTATCGATAACGTCTTGAATATCTAGACAGATTTTATCATCTTGTAATGTACCAGCTGCACTCTCATGTAACCAAGTTGCTTGGTAGTGATAGCTGTTGTTGTTTACTAACGTAATTTCAGCTTCACTTACAGATAATGTTTTTTGCAGACGAACAGTCGTAATCATCCCGCCATAACCTGCACCTAAAACTACGATTTTTGGAGTCTTCACTAAATCACAACCCTTTTCTTTATATAATAGTAATAAAAAATAATACCAAGTACTAAAAACTCTATTTGTCAAGAATGTGGAATTTATCACATTCTATATCATAACAAAACGCAGTCAAAAAATCGTACGAAATTTGTCATAGAAATTTAACATAATACTTCCCTATATTAGTCGGTTTCATTCCATAATTCAAGCACCTAGAGAATTATCGATATTTTAAAATAACATAGCGTTTTCAAGGATTTTTTAGCCTTTTTTTCATGTATTTTCCTTCCGTTGTATTTTATACGATTCTAAAACATCTATACGCAAACTTACTTATTATTCAGTCGTTTTCAGAAGTATTATTAACTGAAATATGCTATCATTTATTTGAAAGTGTCATCATTTGCAGGATTTTCGTGTACATATGAACAATATATGAAATCAATATTAAAATTCCATCTATAGGGGGAATGAAAGTGACAGAAAATCAAAAAGTTTACGACATAACGATTATTGGTGGTGGCCCAACAGGACTATTCACTGCATTTTATGGCGGAATGAGACAAGCAAGTGTAAAAATCATTGAAAGCTTACCTCAACTTGGAGGGCAATTATCCGCACTATATCCCGAAAAATATATTTATGATGTAGCTGGATTCCCAAAAGTGCGTGCACAAGAGTTAGTTGATAACTTAAAAGAGCAAATGAAAAAGTTCGATCCAACTATTTGCTTAGAAGAAGCTGTTGATACGCTTGAAAAACAAGCTGACGGTATATTTAAACTTGTTACAAATAAACAAACTCACTACTCTAAATCTGTCATCATTACTGCTGGCAATGGTGCTTTCCAACCACGCCGCTTAGAATTAGAAGGCACAGCAAAATACGAAAAGAAAAACTTACATTATTTCGTTGATGATATGAATAAATTTGCTGGAAAACGCGTCGTTGTATTCGGCGGCGGTGACTCAGCAGTAGATTGGACAATGATGTTAGAAACGATCGCGGACAAAGTTACAATTGTTCATCGCCGTGATAAATTCCGTGCACATGAACATAGCGTAGAAAGCTTAATGAATTCCCGTGCAGAAGTAAGCACACCTTACGTTCCAGTTGAACTTATTGGTGATGATACTATTGAACAAGTTGTTCTTCAGCACGTAAAAACAGAAGAAAAAATTATCATCGATGTTGATGACGTAATCGTAAACTACGGCTTCGTTTCTTCACTTGGTCCAATTAAAAATTGGGGCTTAGATATTCAAAAAAACAGCATCCTCGTGAACTCAAAAATGGAAACAAATATTCCTGGCATTTACGCTGCTGGTGACATTTGTACATATGAAGGAAAAGTAAAACTCATTGCTTGCGGCTTTGGTGAAGCACCGACAGCAGTAAACAATGCAAAAGCTTACTTCGATCCAAACGCAAAACTTCAACCAATGCATAGCTCAAGTATGTTTTAATATAGAAATGAAAAGAGCTCCTTTTACATGAAAGGAGTTCTTTTCATACTCTCTCTTTTTCCTAACTAAAATACATCGCAATTTGATAAAAAACACTACTTCTTTCCAAAATATGTTACAATAAAACAGAACGTACGTTTCATTTAATAAAGGGAGGTTTTATTAATGAAAGAACCTATTATCGTAAAAAAAGAAGCTTTCCAAGCAATCGGTGTTTCTATTACAACTACAAACGAAAAAGAAGCATCAAATGAAGGAAAGATTCCGGTGCTTTGGAATCGCTACTTCCAAGAAAAAATCATGCATCAAATTCCAAATCAACAAACAAAAGAAACATTCGCTTTCTACTCAAACTACGAATCGGATGAAACTGGTACATATCAATTTACTATCGGCATGCCTGTTTCTTCATTAGAAGAAGTTCCTGAAAATATGACAACCTTAACAATACCTGCTGCTACGTATGCGGTATTTACAACGAGAAAAGGTCCTGTGTCTGAAGTCGTTTGTGAAGCTTGGGAATATATTTGGCAATGGTCGAAAGAAAACACACGTGCTTTTACAGCAGACTTTGAGCTTTATGACGAAAGTGCAGTTGATCCAAATAACGTACAATTGGATATTTATATTGCTTTAGCCTGAATGACAAAAAAGAAGATACCCTTTGGTATCTTCTTTTTTGTCGTTAAATAGCCACTGTGCAAATTCATTATTATTGTCTACAATGAGAAAGTGCAGTATAGAACTATTAGAAACTGTATAAAGTGAAACTATGCTCAGTGGGGGTTTTGTTCATCCCCCACTGAGTATTAGCCTTCACCAATCGGGTGGTTACGGGCAGCCCGACTCCCGCCTAACTTCTTTGCTCTAGCCAAATTTTGAGGTGGGAGTTTTACTGCCCGTTAACGCGGGATAAAACGATTGTTAATAGGTTTTTCAGTCTAAAATCGGTACATAGAAAGGAAGCAATATGGAGGAACTACAACAAAATAAATCTGCTTTAGAAGGAAGCGGAAAACCGTTATTAAAAAATACGAATTTCCTTTTTCTTTGGGCAGCTACTCTCTTTTCAAGCTTTGCTTTAGCCTTTTTTACTTTTTCACAAACATGGTACATAGCAAAAACATTAAACCTTGAGGCTTCACTCGGTATTGTTTTCGTGGCTCTTAGTGTTCCAAGGCTCATCTTTATGATTATCGGCGGAGCATTGGCTGATAAATTCCCGAAAAAAAATATCATGTTTTACTCTAATATTATTCGCGCTATTCTTGTCGCAACTATTCTCACCTGGTTCATCGTCGGTGATGTAACACTATATACATTTGCTTTATTCGCATTGTTCTTCGGACTTGCTGACGCTTTCTTCTGGTCAGCAGATGGATCTATTCTGCCTGAACTTGTAGAAAAGAGCCGTTTAACACAAGCAAATTCACTTACTCAAATGACAAACCAAGCATCTGTCATTTTAGGACCTGTACTTGGCGGTATTCTCATTAAATTTACGAACTATGAAACAATTTTTTCAATTACAATCCTGCTACTCATTATCGCTGCAATACTCGTTCAAAAAATACAATTTACCGTACCCGAAAAAAATGAAACAGATAAAGGCATGTTTACTTCTATTAAAGAGGGAATTTTATATGTAAAAGAATCACCATTTCTTTCAACTTTCCTTATATGTAGCGCCTTTTTAAACTTATTTTTAATCGGCCCAATGCAAGTAGGATTTCCGCTCTTCGTCAAAAACGTCCTGCACGGTGATTCACTTCAGTTTAGTTACTTAGAAGCGTCTGTTGGCGGCGGGATGGCGATAGGAGCTGTCATTGTCGGATTAAAAAACATTAACCGTAGACGTGGCCTATTTTGTATTATCATGATGCTACTGTCTGGTGTATTCTTCCTAGCCATCAACTTTAGCAGCGTACTTTGGCAAGCGTTATTAGCTGGAATGTTTTACGGTATTACAATTGCGATGGCTATCGTTCCACTTATGGCAATGATTCAATCAACAGTAAAAGAAGAGATGATGGGACGCGTTATGAGCTTACTCATGCTTTCATCGATGGGATTCATTCCGCTCTCTTACGCATTTACATCGCTTGCACTTGGGGTAGGCATTCCAATTGTAACGGTTATGAAAAGCGGTGCAATCGCTGTTATCGTCTTTGTACTATTTGTAGCAATTCGTGTTCCAGTTGTAAGAAAGTTCGATTAGCTACTTGGAGTCATGTATTATACGCATGGCTCCTTTTTAAATGGATCGAATAACGGTATTCCCTTACTTCTCCTTAATGCCGCTCCCCACTCTAATCCAATTTCTAAAAATAAATCTCGCATCGTACTATACAATAGTGCTCCAACATCTTTACGAATTTCTCCGTACTTATACGCTCTCACAACACTTTTCACCCTCCAAATTAAATTTCCACACACTTCTTCATCAGCTAATATTCCCTCTAATAAAGCACCTTGCTCTAGTAATCCGCTCTTTTTATAAGCAAGTTCCACCTTACTCCAAAATATATTAATCTTCTTCGGATTACTCGTCATCGGCACCAGTGCGTATATAAAAGGCTTCGGTATATCGTGACGACAATACGTTTCATCAAGCTCGTACGTTACTTTTCTTTTCTCTTTTATTTGTGGAATGTTTTTAGAAAGAATTGTTTCCCCCTCATTTTTTTGCTCGTTTCCACTACAGCCATCTGTACGATCATCACTTTCACATGCGGACATTTTCATACGGTCATCCATGCGGTCAATTGCGGATTTAAGAAATACATATAAGTTTGCACTATATCCCCCGCGCTTATATCTTTCTTTTGTCGCAACACGTTTTATAATCCCTAGTTCCTCTAACTTTGCAATCGAGCGGCGTACCGTACGAATACTCTTTCCAACATTTGTAGCAATCGTCTCCATTAACGGACAAGCAACTCCCACTGTTTTCTGTTTCTCATTCACTGCATACTTTCCTAAAAAATGAATAATGATAGAATCCGTTTTATTCATTTGAAATCGATAGCACTTCAAAACTTGTTTTTGATATGTATTAAACTCTTCTTTACTTCGAAATTGACTATATGGTTTCATTAAATTATATAAGCTTCCCATTTTTATCACCTCACTTATAGGTAAGAACTAGGAAGAGAAATTGGCGTGATATTTAATATTTTTTATCCCGCATTAACGGGCAGTAAGACTCCCACCTCCAGATTCGGCGAATGCGAGGAGGTTAGGTGGGAGATCAACTGCCCGTAAAAGCCCGATTGGTTCAACTAATAATCAGTGGGGGATGGACAAAACCCCCACTGATTAAATTTTCACTTTATTGGAGATGAAAATATGATTGTAATTAGTGCTTGTTTAGGTGGTATTGCTTGTCGTTATGACGGTAACGATAATCTCGTTTCACAAATAGAAGAGTTATTACAGAGGGAAGATACCATCCTTGTTTGTCCCGAAGTATTAGGCGGTTTACCAACACCACGCCCTTCTGCTGAAATTATCGGCGGTAATGGCGATGATGTTTTAGATGGAAAAGCAAAAGTAATGACGAAAGAAGGACAAGATGTCACGGAAGCTTTCGTGCGTGGTGCTTATAAAGCATTAGAACAAATAAAAGATTTAAACCCAGAATATATAATTTTAAAAGAACGCAGCCCATCTTGTGGTAGTTCTACTATTTACACAGGGGAATTTAACGGCAATAAACAAACTGGTTACGGAGTGACAACTGCTTTATTTAAAAGACACGGATTTAAAGTCATTTCAGAAGAGGATTTTGAAAGTAAAAAAAGGAATTGACCCTGTTCGTCAATTCCTTTTCCATCTGTCTTATTTCACACCTAATTTTTCTTTCACTTTCGCAGGAAGCTCGTCCTTTTTCACTTCTTCCCAAGCTGATACACCTTTTTTATCTGAGTGGTATACGCGTAGGAATGCTTCTTTACGAAGATTTTTTTGCGCTATGAATTCTAATTCTTTCTCTTTACCGTCTTTATTAAAACCAGTTAGCTTATATTGATAATCTTTAAACGTCTCACCATTATCAGCTTTACTATGATATTCTTTTCCATCTACTGTAATTTGAACGTAATACTCATCTTTACCCATACGGTTTAAATCACAGCCAACTAATAGGCTTGCAAATACGACTAAAATACTAAAAAGTGCAATATATCTTTTCAATTCCTTCACCTCATATGTTTTTCTTATATTGTTATCTTAAGGCCTTCGCTTTAAAGAAGAAATTCAAAAACATGACATAAACATTACACTTTTGTAAGATAGTAAATTAAAACTTTAATCAGTGTTTTTTCATTGAAAACGTTATTGACACTCATCTAGCCTAGTCATGACAATCTATTAACGCCAATTTTTCCACTTGTCACGAATCTTATCACGTAATTTCCTTATACCGCTTATTACACCTTCTATTACGCACTCTATTATGATATCAATTACAAGGTAACTTACAAATCTAATTATAGGTTTAATCACATATCTCCTTACGAATTCAAAAATATCGTCAATCTTGCGTCCCCTCCCGCTCGTACAAAGAACTGCTACTTCCCATTCTTTTTGCGTAATCTACGTTCTGTTACAACCGCTGCGCCTACTGCAGTAACTATCAACAAAAATAGTACGGCGATAGCGTCCACAATGAGGCTATTGAATTTGGATGAAACCCCAACAAATACTAACACTATCGTTAATACTGCTAGCATAATTATCGTTATCTTATCTTCGTTCATCATTGTCCTCTCCGATTACTCTCGGTTCTCTCTCCAAGACTTTATAAAGCCACCGACAACTTTACTGCAATTGTTCCCGTAATTAATTTATTATCGTTGTAATCCATCTTCTACTACCTGCGTAACAGTTCCATTTGGTTCGAAGATTACACGTAATGTTCCTTCGCCGCCATAACCGGTATAGCCGTATACTGAATACGATTTATATTTCTCAATCATACGTGGCTGTCCAATCGCAGCTTTTACTTGATTCGCAGGCATACCTTTTTTTATTTTCAAATAGTGATTATAGTCTACTTCCGCCGAATCGTTATTTACATCTTTATACCACGGTACGCGGTCGTTTTTTTCTTCATATTCCTTTACAGGCTCTTCACTGCTTTTCGTAGATACCGGACTCTCTTTATCCGCATCCCTTATAGCAGTGCGTTCAATATTCACAACGTAACCATATGTATTTAATTCAACCATAATTTCATATGTACCATCCGTATCCTTTTCAGTATAAAACACGCGTTTTTCCTTGTTATTATAATGTTTTATGTTCTCACCACCGTAGTCAATCTTGTTAAGGATATCCGTATATGTCATGCCTTCCTCAATCTTTTCGGCTTCGTCACGAGAAATATAACGCTTCTGTGACGATGTAGCGTCCTCATATTTAATGCTGTCACGTTCGCTCGTAGTCATAGGGGTTTCCTTCTGTTCTTTTAGTACTTCCGCTTCCGATTTCACCTGTTGCTTTGCTCCCGCTTTTGTTAACACGTCGGTATCGTTAGAACAAGCTCCAAATATTGATGCTGTAACCAACGTCATCCCTAATACCAGTACTTTCTTAAATGACTTCATTGTAATTCCTCCGGTAGTTTTTAATTTCTAGTAATCAGCGTATTTTAATTAATATGGAACGAGTCAGTTCTATACAATTCGATATAGCCTGCACCTTCATGCATCCTCTTTAGCCTTCTTCTTGCATGTATTCGTTATCTTTGTCATGCTCTTTTTCTTTTTAGCGCAAAAGAAAAGACCTTCCTAACGATTTGGTTTCATCGCTAAGAAGGTCTTTATATGCAACCTACCCATTCAATTTCCACTTAGAATAAAGGGATGAAAAAACTTAGCAATCTTCTGGCTTACCAGCATTCGACGCTGTACGGAAAGATGATCCGCATCCACATGATGCGATCGCGTTTGGATTGTCGATTGTGAATCCGCCGCCAAGCATAGATTGCTTATAGTCAACTTTCACTCCCTTTACAATCGGAGCACTTTCTTTATCGATAACAAATTCAACACCGAAAAACTCAAGAACTGTGTCGTCTTCTTTTGGTTCTACTTCAAATCCTAAGCCGTAAGAAAGACCACTACATCCGCCGCCATGTACAGCAAGGCGCACGTACTTCTCTCCATCTTCAGCATCTTTTAACATATCTTTAATTTGAAAAGCTGCTTGTTCTGTTACTTCAATCATGAAATACACCATCCTTTCTGTTCTCATTCTATTATACATCTTTACGCTTCTATCTTGTACTCATACACTCCGCGGCAAATTATTTCCGCAGGTCCTTTCATTAATACATTTCCTTCTTCTGTCCATGCGATCATTAAGTCGCCGCCTGCTAAGTGAACCGTAATTTCTTTACCGTGTTCCATTTTCCCATTTAAAATTGCCGCAACGACAGCTGCGCATGCTCCTGTCCCGCAAGCTTGTGTTACACCAGATCCTCGTTCCCAAACGCGGAAATTCATCTCTTCATCATTCAAAATCTCGATGAATTCAACATTCACTCGCTCTGGGAACATTTCATGAGTCTCAAGAACCGGTCCTAACGTTGTAAGAGGCGCTTTTTCTACATCATCAACAAAAATAACCGCATGTGGATTCCCCATTGAAACAGCTGTAAATGCATAACGGTGATTATTGTATAAGAAGTTTTCACGAATAAATGGTGTTTCTCCTTCACCAAGCATCGGTATCTCTTCACGTGTTAAACGAGGTGCTCCCATGTCGATTTTCGCTAATGTAACTTTGTCATCTTCTACCGTTACTTCTGCCGTAACAATACCAGCTAACGTTTCAATTGTGAAAACTTTACCTTCTACTAGTTTATGCTCATACGCATATTTCGCTACGCAGCGTAAACCATTTCCACAGCTCTTTCCTTCTGAGCCATCGTTATTAAACATGCGCATTTTTACTGGTGCCACGTCAGAAGGACAAATTAAAATCATTCCATCTGCACCAATACCAGTATTAATATTTGAAACCTTTTCCGCTACAATTGCTAAATCTTCTTCTCTAATTTGTTCCTCAAACATATTTACATATATATAACTATTTCCAAGACCATGCATTTTTGTAAAAGAAAATTGGCTCATTTTTATTCACTCCAAAAATAATTTATTATTTCAAGTATAAAATGCATGCTTTTAGAACACAATATGAATGTCCCCCGTTTCTCATATTTGACAGTGTTTTGGCAATAAGCCGTTCTTACACAAATCGTGTAAGAAAAAATCCCTTCTAAAAGGGCTTTTTTTTCGAAATAAACACTCCTAATAAAGTGAAACTTTAATCAGTGGGGGGACGGGCAACAGGGCTTTAACCTAAATTCTTTGCTTCAGCTGGATTTTGAGGTGGGAGTCTTACTGCCCGCAAATAGCGGGATAAATGAAAAAAGAAAAACGTTGCCTGTTTGCAACGCTTTAAAACATTGGATTTTCATCCATATAATCATATACATTATTTACAAGTTCTTCTACTGTTGCACCTTGTACCACTTCACCATTTACAAGTGCAAATGGACCTTCAAAACAGATGCCACAATATCCTAAACAACCATATTCCATTACGTCTAAATTAGGATCTTTTTCTAATTTTTCTAAAGCTGCTTGCGAACCGCTTGCAAGGTTACCTACACAAAATTCGATTAATGGTTTAATCAAAACTCTCTCCCCCCTGTATCTCTAAACAAATTACCATTTACTTTATATGGTATGTGCATACCTAATTTGCGAAACGGATAAGTAACCCTCTCTACTTGTTACCATTCCACTTTATTTATAAGAAGAAAACTAAGCTGTTTCTTGTTGTTTTCGTTATATATTCTAAACTATTTAGTTACTTCACTATTTCACTTCATAATAGATGGTCTTCTTTATATAACATACTACTCATAATGAAATAGTAAATAGTAACTAGAAAATGAAAACCACTTACTTTACTTTTCTTCTTATTGTACAACAGAGTATTCATTCATGCATTGTTATTTGTTCACAAATTCGATATAATTTGATTGTGTAAAGTCAAAATATTTTATTAATATAAAATTGTATGATTAGGGGATATTTCAACAGAAAAGGGGTAATCCATCATGAAACACCTCGTACTACTAGGTGGTGGCTACGGTGGAATGAGAATTCTGCAGCGGCTACTTCCAAGCAACCAACTTCCAGATGATGTACAAGTGACATTAATCGACAAAGTACCATATCATTGCTTTAAAACTGAATATTATGCATTAGTTGCGGGTACAATTTCAGAAACGCATATTCGCATACCGTTTCCTGAGCACCCACGTCTCAATATTCAATACGGAACAGTAACAAATATTGACCTCGAAACGAAAGCCGTTCATCTCGATGGCGGTGAAACGATTCAATATGATGATTTAATTATCGGGCTTGGCTGTGAAGATAAATATCATAACGTTCCTGGGGCAAAGGAATATACACATAGCCTACAATCAATTGAACAAACACGTAAGACATATGAACAATTAAATAGCTTAGAACCAAATGCAACAGTAGCTGTCGTTGGGGCTGGTTTAAGCGGCGTTGAAGTGGCAAGTGAACTTCGCGAAAGCCGTTCGGATTTAAAAATCTATTTATTTGATCGAAAAGATAGAATTTTATTCCCATATCCAGAGAAATTAAGTAGATACGTAGAAGAATGGTTTGTAAAACATAAAGTTACCATTATACGAAACTCTAACATTACAAAAGTGGAACCAAACATTGTATACAACCATGATGAACCACTTGAATGTGATGCAATCGTCTGGACAGCTGGTATTCAAGCAAATGAAGTTGTTCGAAACCTTCCAGTAGAACAAGATGGTAGCGGACGGGTTGTTTTAACGAAATATCACAATATTCCAAATAACGAGCACGTTTATGTCGTAGGAGATTGTGCAGCACTTCCACACGCACCATCTGCTCAACTTGCTGAAGGTCAAGGAGAACAAATTGTCCAAATATTATTAAAACGTTGGAATAATGAACCCCTTCCTGATGAACTGCCTGTTATTAAATTAAAAGGTGTTCTCGGTTCTCTCGGCAAAAAACATGGATTTGGTTTACTAGCAAACCAACCATTAATGGGACGTGTACCGAGATTATTAAAATCCGGTCTTCTTTGGATGTACAAATATCATAACGGTTAATACTTTAAAGGCTGCCTACATAGTAGACAGCCTTTTTCTATTCATTTTTTGTAACTACTCAGTCATTCTATGAAAAACCGACAAAAAAGCATTTTTTTAAATGGTCGAAAGGGACTGGCTATGTATAGGATCCGTCAGTACCTTTTCCTGCCACGCGCAAAGTTTTAAAACAAAGAAAAAAGATGTTCCTTCTAAAGAGACTTTATTTTTCTATTTTTCTCTCTTTTTGATACGATATAACTAGAATCAGAAAGGAGCAATTTATGTTTATATTAAAAGACATCACATATAAAGATATTCTACACATTCCTTATTTACAGATTCAAAAAGAAAAAACAACTTGTATTATCGGTGAAAGTGGTAGTGGTAAAAGCACATTACTTCGCATGTTAAACGATTTACAATCACCAACATCTGGCACAATTGAATATAACGGAAAATCTATTTTAGATTATCCTCCCATTCAATTACGCCGTGAAGTTGTCATGCTCGGACAAACTCCGCCTATTTTTGATGGAACAATTAAAGATAATTTATTAATGGGGCTTCGATTTTCTGAAAAGCCATTTCCAAATGACGACGCCCTGCAAGGCGCATTAACGACTGTTAGCCTAGATAAAAAATTAGAAGATAACGCCTCTTCTTTATCAGGTGGCGAAAAACAAAGACTTGCTTTCGCTCGTATTATACTAATGGATCCGCCCGTCTATTTATTAGATGAACCAACTTCTGCGCTAGATGGTGACACAGAACGCCGCGTTATGAAACAATTTACTATGCTAGCAAGAGAAAAGAAAAAAACAGTTATCTTCATCACGCACTCGCAACAACTTCCAGAAGAAATCGCAGACGATATTATTGAAATTAGTAAAACAAACGGTGCAACTAGAAAGGAAGTGCTATCAATTGAAGGGCGTTATTGAACTACAAATTTGGCAACTTGCAGCTGCATATATTTTCATCCTTATTTTAATCGGGCTTGTGAAATTAAAAGGAATACCGCGTGAGAAACAAATTACAATTGCTACATTACGTATGACAATTCAGCTCGTACTAGTCGCATATGTTCTTACATACATATTTGAAAATAGTAATCCGTTTTATACAATAGCTCTCATTACTTCTATTACTACCTTTGCGATTTTCAATATTTATAAACGAGTTAATATTCCAATGTCAAAAGAATTAAAACGAGTAGCTGCCCTCTCCATGATTGCTGGATCAATTGGCCCTCTTCTACTATTTATCTTTGTCATTATCGGACACGATCCTTGGTATGCTCCGCAGTATATCGTTCCTATTGCCGGCATGCTAATCGGTAATGCTATGACAGGTATTTGCCTCGGGGCAAACACCTTTTTAAACAGTATGAAATCACAAAGAGACCATATTGAAGGTGCACTTATGCTTGGCGCAACTCCAAAACAAGCAGCTGCTCCGCTCATACGGGACGCTTTCGATTCTGCTATTTTACCAACAATTAATTCCATGGTCGGAATGGGAATTATAAGTCTTCCCGGCATGATGACAGGACAAATTTTATCCGGTGTATCACCATTTACAGCTATCCAATATCAAATTGCGATTATACTTGGCATTTCTGGAAGTACAGCTTTCTCTGTTATTATCTTCTTACAGCTTGGGTATAAAACGTTCTTTAATAAGCGGTGCCAGTTGAAAGAAGTTGAAGTACAATCATAAAAAAGACGCTCTGCAAGTTACTTACAGAGCGTCTTTTTTCTTTGCTAATCTTACGCTTTCTTAACGAACTGTGATTTTAACTTCATAGCTCCGAAACCGTCGATTTTGCAATCAATATCGTGATCTCCCTCAACTAGACGGATACTCTTTACTTTCGTACCAATCTTTACAACTGAAGAAGTTCCTTTTACTTTTAAATCTTTAATTACAGTAACAGCATCGCCATCTTGAAGAACGTTTCCATTCGCATCTTTTACAACTTTTGCACCATCATTACTTTCAGCTTCCGCTTCTTGACCCCACTCATGGGCACATTCTGGACATACGAAAAGAGCGCCATCCTCATACGTATATTCTGAATTACATTTTGGACAATTTGGTAAAGTAGCCATAAATTCATTTCCTCCGTTCATTATTTATACGTAAAAATCAAATCGGATTTTTACATGTCGATAAATAAAATTTGTATAGCATTTCTTTATACTGCCATAGTCTCACGTTATTGACAAGCCTACCTCAAATTCTCATTTTTTATTGTATTTTACAAAATTTCAATTAGTATGGCGTTTGTTTACTAATGTTTTTCTCTTCTTGTTACATATCCTTTCTCATAAATAAAAAGAAGAATCTTCATTAGACTCTTCTTTTTGCGATACATCATTATCTATTTATATTAATACCAGGCATTTTCTTCAATATAAAATTGATACTCTTCTGCTTCTTCTTCATTTAACTTTTTATCGTTTAAATAAATTTCTTTCCATTCAAATCTCTGTTTATCTAAATACACAGCGAACTTAACCTTTACATCCTTTTTTTCCTCATAATCATAACCAGTAAATTCTACTATATCAAAACGTCCTTCTTTTTTTACATACGTCCATTTTGGATCATCAGTAAAAACTTCCAATGTAATCCCTTCATCACTTAAACGAACTACATCTTTTATATTTGGTTCCGTCGATAAATACGATAACCCATAACCAGCTGCACCAAATACTACAAATAATAACGCATTTAATCCAAGCATAATCCCAACATGAGTGCCACCCTTTGTTTGGAAGTAATAATTGTGTTGTGCATCAGATAACTCTTTTGCCTTATGTAAAACACGAACTGTATGCTTGTAATATAAACGATTCCCTTGCCATCCAGTAAATAGCATAGTTCCGAAATAAACAATAAAATCGATCCACATCGGGATATCTATAAAAACAGAGGTAATTAAAGTAGGAACTCCTACTAATGCAATAATAATAAATAATTTATACATCTTGCGATAAGCTAACCACAATAATGGGAAGAAAAAGGCTATCCAGTTCCAACTATTTCCCTTCTCGGGATCTTTTGCTTTCCCCCAC
Source organism: Bacillus sp. FSL E2-0195 (assembly GCF_038003645.1). Lineage (NCBI taxonomy): Bacteria > Bacillati > Bacillota > Bacilli > Caryophanales > Bacillaceae > Bacillus > Bacillus sp. FSL E2-0195. The sequence continues at coordinate 4,769,351 of NZ_JBBOPN010000001.1, forward strand.
TTAAAGTCGTAATATGCAGTATTATTTCTCACAACTTTATGTAACTCTTTAGGAGCTATCGCTTCCTGTAAAACAGTGTCCTTCACGTACATCATCCTTCTCTTATTTCTATATAACTTTATTGTATATCTATAAAAAGAAGGAATCTAACAAAAAATAGTTATATTTCATAAAAATGAACAAAAATCGAATACATTCCGACAATTATCCATTCTATATTCCATTTTACTATTAAATATATTAGAATACTCATATATAAGATATTTAATACACTACGTTAAACATCTTGTATATTCGCAAAAAAGGATGTATCAAAATCATTTTGAAACACCCTTCTCCTATTAAACTACTATTGTAATATGACCTAGCCTAAAATCTCGACTTAAGAGACTTCACAAATTAGCTCTCTACTATTTCAAACATATTTCCACTTACACAACTATCCCACATTACCCTTCACTTTCTCAATAACATCTTCTATACGTTTAGCTATACATTCTGGCTCCCAATCTCCCTCACCATGCATAGCTGTATAAACCGGACAATTCTCATCATTACTATCTACAAAGATCGGGTCTCCGAGATAAGAATCTATCCCAATTACAATCCACCCGTCTTTCCAATCTCCCTCTTCATTTCCGACTAAGTTTTGCCCTCCCTCATCAAAGCTATAACCAAGTTGTCCTTCTTCTATTTCTTCACTATTAAATAATTCGATTGTCATAGGTTCAAATTCGCACTCTAACTCAATTTCATTATCCTCAGCGCGATCTACATGTGCTAAAAGTTGTTTAATTTTATTGTGGTTAATCATAATATCTTCTCCATTAGATCTTTTAAAAATTTAATTTTATTCATAATAAGCTGCTGCAAGCAACATCTGGGCAATAAACTTCCATGGAATATTTTCTGGAAGCTTCTCCCCTTGATTTATATAAACACCTTCATAAGCACCTAACCAACCATGTAATGCCTCTAAATAAGTCTCTACCTCTATATTCTCCCATTCATCTTGATTCACTTTGAAATCCTTTTGAAGATATACAAGAAACTTCAACAAGTCTTCCTTAGAATTCACATGATCAAGGTATTTGAATATATCCATATTCATTCCCCCTTTCTATTGCTCGTCATTTAAACTAACTATAATATATGAAATAAGATTCTTAAAACTATTATTTGAGGTGACCAAATATGAAGACTACACTTTGGGCAGAAGATGACTATTTAAAATTAGCACCTATTAACGACGAACTAATAAAAAAAGCAGAAGAAGTACTAAACGTAAAGCTCCCAGAATCGTACATAAATCTTCTAAAAGAACAAAACGGAGGAACTCTTCGATTAGATGCTCATCCTACTTCAGAGCCAAATTCTTGGGCAGACGATCACGTTAATGTTTCTGGATTATATGGCATTTCTTTTGATGAAAATGAATCTAGTATTTTAGAGAGCCATTATTTAATTCAGGAATGGGACACGCCTGAGAATATCGTGCTTTTATCTGGTGACGGACATACGTGGATTGCACTAGACTATCGAAACGTAGCTGAAAATCCTCCAGTTATATTTATCGATAATGAGTTTGAGGAAATTATTGAATTAGCACCTAACTTTGAAACTTTCTTACAAAATTTAACTACATACAATTATGATGAAGATGAAGAGTAAACCTATCTCTAAAGGAGTGCGCAATAGTGCAAGATTTCATTATAAAGTGAAACTTTAATCAGTGGGGGTTTTGTTCATCCACCACTGATTATTAGCCTTCACCAATCGGGCTTTTACGGGCAGTTGATCTCCCAACTACCTTCTTTGCTCCAGCCGAATTTTGAAGTGAGAGTCTTACTGCCCGTTAATGCGGGATAAACATCAAAAAGAACAGTCTATTGCATAATGTTTCACATGAAACTATCCATATTTTAGATTATCTTTCGACTTCTCATTCCTTGCAAAGTACTTTTTCATTATATAAAAATAGTAAAAGCATCCTTTATATGAAGGATGCTTTTACTATTCACCTACCACTTCCCCCTACACTCTTCAATCAAACACAGCAAATACCTCTTCGTCATATCAGCCCTCCTCCAAATAGAGAGCTTGCGCTTTCCCTTTGGATTATTTCGCATTCGCTCTACCTCTTTTAATAAAGGCTCCCATTCTTTCGCTGAACGTTCTAATAAGTATTGTAATCCTCTATCTTTTGAAACGATTGTTTCATGATCTAACGTATATAAAATACGTCCCATCGTAACGACAGCTGATTCTACCCATTCTTCTATGAAAAATAAATAAGGACGCTTCGCTTTTTCAAGCCAGTAATGTTCTACGTTGTATTTCATTGTATTTACTACATCGTCCCACTTTATTTGAAAGGAAAGGTCTTCTACTTCTTTCCCGCTAACTGTAATACCTTGATTTTTCAATGTCCACCATGTGACCGCGTTAATATCCCAATGACCAATATCAGCCTTACCATCTGCACAATACACGTACGCATTCATTTCATCATTGTATTTCCCTAAATCAGCAAGCGGAATATACATACCATCCATTCTTTTACCTAACGTACTTTTACTATTTTTTTTATGCAGTTCTATAATTTGTTGTTTTTCAGCTTCATTCACGGAATCACTTATTACCGTAACAAAGTCAACATCGCTCGTTTCTATATGAAATGCTCCTAGCGCGATTGATCCGTAAATATATACCCCGACTATTTTTTCATCCGAAAAAATTTCTTTTAATTCTACTATGTACTGCTCCATTAATTGCTTTACTTCTTCTGGTAAAGCATGTTTTATTCCATTCTCCACATCTATCCCTCCAATAAAAAAAGCCTTCGCAAATTCGCAAAGGCTTCCTGCTTTATAAATATTTCTCGATTTCTTCGTAAACATCCTTCAAACGAGGATTTCCTTCTCCAACAATTTCTCCATTTACAAGAACGACCGGATAAAATAGATCTTCTTCCACTACGCGCTCTGCGAATGCTTTTTTATCTTCATCTTCTTGTTCTTCTTGAAAATCAATATACTCGAAATTAAATTTATTTTCTTGTCCTTCATATTTACGACCAATCGCCGCTTGTAACCACTCAAACGTTTCTGTTGAAGATGGCATTCCAACGCAGCTCGCACAAATTACTTTCGTCCCATACACTTGCACATTAACCATTTCTTCTCCCCCGCTTCTTGTTTCAACAGTATATTCAGATGTCTTAGTACATAAGCACATCATTTTACAAACTTATTCCCTACCCCTATACTGAAAAAACACGTTGTAAACATGATAAAAAATTTCGACAATAAAACAAGAACAGAAAAAATAGATTTTCCCCTCTATCTTGATTATAATAAAACTGATGAAAGGAGTCGATAAAAATGGAAAACCCACATATGCAAGAACAAGTATTAGAAGTATTAGATAAATTACGTCCATTCTTACTTCGCGATGGCGGAGACGTTGAATTAGTAGACATTGAAGAAGGTATCGTAAAATTACGCCTTATGGGTGCTTGCGGAAGCTGCCCAAGTTCTACAATCACACTAAAAGCTGGTATCGAACGCGCACTACTTGAAGAAGTACCAGGCGTTATTGAAGTAGAACAAGTATTTTAATCTAAAAGCAGAAGCGGCTCGTTCAGAATCGCTTCCTAGAAAGAGACCCAAATGGGTCTCTTTTTTTATTCAAATAACACTTCCCCTTTAACATCATAAAACAAAATTGGAAATCCTTCTCAAAAAATGCGATAATTAATACTATAGAATCGTTCACACATATACAGAAAAAAACATAGGGGGACGACACATGCCAAGAATGGGGAACACTTTCTTAACAATTCAAGAACTAGAAAAGAAAAAAGAGTATTTATTAGACCTTTCATCCGTTATACCAACATGGAATGCAAGTTATCAATTTTTATTTAAAGAAATCCAGCAAGAATTATTGAGTAAAGTAAATGAAAAAATCGAAAGACATCAATTCATTTTAAATATATGTGCAGATCAACAGGTAGGGGCATAATGTATTACATACAATTGTGATATATAAAAAAGAGACCTCACCCGGTCTCTTTTTTCATTTTAAGACAGCCAATCTAATTTCCTAATGCCTAACTTATCAACAGGTAAACGAAATGACTCGTAAAAATGATTCATAAATTGCTCAGTGCGCTTCACATCATGTAAAATGATTTCTAAACGGGCTCTATATATGCCTTTTTGTTCTTCGTTTCCTGTTTGATAATATCGTTCAATTGTTTCAAAGTAGTGAAGCGGGAACAGAAGCCTTGCGAATAATAAGCGCCAACCAAATGAAGAGAGCGAATAATTACGTTCATAATCTGTAATGAATTGAACTACCGTTTGCTCCCAATCTTTCTTTTTTTCTATCATCATATAGCGAATACATTCTGCTATATCTCTACTTGGGTGATCATATACCCAATCAAAAGGAAGTTTTAAACGCTTCGTTTGCTGCCATAATAAAGGTGTAAATCGTTCTTGGCAAATTGTTGCTGCGTCAGTTATTTGTGGTGTATCATCCATTTCTGTATCGACAACATATTGAATTGCATTTTCTGCAACTCCTAAGTAATACGGGAAGGATTCAATAAACAATTGATCGAATACGTCTAAAGGATGGTTCATCACTTGCGATTGCCAAAACCTTTCTAATTGGTCGAGCCTTTTTTCCCATAATGCTTTCCATTCACCAATGCGGCTTAATTGCTCAACTTCTTCTGGAAAGAATGCGCCACGTTTATGGAATATAGAAAGCTCACTTCCTAATGATGTAGCATGTCGCTCTAACATACGCATACCTTTTAATAAGCAGTAATTTTTTTCTTCTATCTCACTTACATAGTAGCCGTGTATAGTCGGAACGAAAGTCGAAACAGTTATATCCCCTTGCTGGTTCATATAATCACTGAGCTTTTTCATCTCTACAAGTACTTCTTCCTCCATTTCTCCAATTGGAACAAGTACATAAATTTTGTTGCGAATCCAAAAGCTTTTATAGGGGCCAAGGGGGATTAATTCTTTAACATGCATGTGATAATGCTCATAAATATGCTGAATCATCGCAGTCGCCACCTATGGTTTTTCTTTATATATATGAGCTTGTGCTCGCCTTTCATTCCTATGCACATGATAAAGCAACGAAACGTATACAAATACTAAAAAGAAAAAAAGGTGATAAACATGAAAGACTCAAATCAACTACAAGAAAGAGCATTACAACTATTACAAGAGCGCGGTGTTACAATTGACGATATTGCTGATCTTGTTCATTTTCTTCAAAAGAAATACCATGCAAATTTAGAGATGTCAGAATGTCGCTATAACGTTGAGCGTGTACTATCAAAACGAGAAGTACAAAACGCTCTTATTACAGGCATTGAACTTGATGTCCTTGCTGAAAAAGGAATGTTAAGTCAGCCGTTACAAGATATCGTAAAACGCGATGAAGGACTATATGGAATTGATGAAGTCATCGCACTTTCAATCGTTAACGTGTACGGGTCAATTGGCTTCACGAACTTTGGATATATCGATAAATTAAAACCAGGTATTTTAGAATACTTAAATGATAAATCAACTGGAAAGGTGCATACATTCCTTGATGATATCGTTGGCGGAATCGCTGCCGCTGCTTCAAGTCGTTTAGCGCACCGTGCTGAGCATTCGGAATAAGGGGTCTAGGCCGTCAGTTTCATACTGACGGCCTTTCATATTCCATAAGCATGAACTCTCTTCCACGGCTCAAAAAAAGAGGTCCCACTTGAAATCCAATGTTTTTATATAGCCTAATCGCTCTCTTATTGAATGTCGCTACACTCAGTCGAAACATTTTCGAATTCAATTCCTCAGTAGCAAATGCTATTCCCGCTTGAAAAAATATTTCTCCCATCCCTTTCCCTGTTAACTCCGGCTTCATTCCAAGCCCAATATCTACTACATCTTCTCCCCTATATAAATTAGCATCTCTTCCCCCTGGCACTTGTGCATTTTCTCCAAAACAAAAATAGCCGATGAATTCTCCATTCTCTCCGCAACAACCGTAATACGTTCCATCTAGCAACTCTTCTATTACTTCAGCATCTCCCGAAAAGCTATATAACGTATAGGGATTTTCATACTTCCACGTATTTATTTCTTTCGCTTCTTCTTCTGTTAACTTATGTATATCCATTCATCTCGCTCCTTATCAAATACTCTACTAATCTATATGTATTTACTCATTCATTTCCAAACTTGATTCTCCTCTAATCGTAATATGCATAGTTACATACGCACACCCCTTTAAAAAATGCTAAAATCTATTTGAATCGCTGTTGTTACACTTCTTGATTAAGAAAGACTGTTAACCGGAAAATTAACGTCTTATCAAACTCAAGCAATTGGCACGTTTTGTCATCATGAAAGACACTCGAAAGAGTGTCTTTTTTCTATACCTGAGCAGGACCTGCTCATTTACAAAATTAATGCATAAATTAATATAACTCTTTAAACGCATTATTCCCTTTCTATATGTTGCGGCGTTCGTTGCGACATATTCGGATAATAAAAAGCACTCCAGCCAGAGTGCTTTTTACTTTCAAACAAGGAGGTTACATATATGGATAGTACTCTTGTATTTAACTTTGGTATCGGTATTGTTATCATTTTATTCGTCTTCTTTGTACTTTGTATGAGCGGGATATAATAATCTTTTATGCTGATAACTCCTTTAAAGTATCACTCAATTTAAACTTTCTTAATTGTAATGAAGCAATCATTGCTGCTCCTGCTCCGAGTATAATGCTAGCTAGTGCCAATATTAAAACTTGATTATACGGAATGATAATAACCGTTAACTCTAAGCTTGATAACACAATATAACTAAATACAATTCCACCTAAAACCCCAATACAACCAGCTATCGCTCCAAGTAAAGTGCCCTCTAATAAAACAATCCGTCTCATTTGCTTCGGAATAGCTCCTACCGCACGAATCATACTAATTTCAGCACGTCTTTCATGTAAACTTGAGACAATCGCATTCATTAACCCTATACCAGAAATAATGAAAACAATTACAACTAACAAGCGAATTAACATCATCATTTGCGATAATAACTGCTCCTGTTCTTTTAATAAATCATGGCTATTAATAACTTCTACGTTCTCTTTATTATTTGTAATTTGTTTTACTTGCTTCTTAATCTCTTCAAATGATTGATTAGAATTTGTCATAACTTGAATTGCTTCATATCCTTGCACGTGAAACTTATCACGAACCCATTGTTCATTTACGAAAATGTCTAATCCTCTTCCCCTTAATCCTTTCTCAATAATCGAAACGACTTTAATCGTTTGTTTTTCTTTCCCTTTTCCTTGTACTTCAATCGTATCATGCAACTGAATCCCTAATGTTTTAGCAGTTCTCTTCGTAACGACTCCCTCACCATCTTGTAATGGCTTATTTAAATCTTGTCCTGTAATCACTTTCGCTTTTGTTACTTTTTGATAAGCAACAATATCATTCCCCACAACTTCTATCACATCATATTCAAAATCATCTTTCCTCACATTTTCATACCACTCTTGATCCGCTTTTTTAAAATCATAATTTATAAGCTTCGCTGTAAAGTCAGTAACATTTGCTACGCTCTCTTCTACACCATCAATTTTTTTAACCTTCTCCATCCAACTAAATGGTAATACTTCAGTACTTTGCGACTCTATTGGAATTCTTATTACTAAATCAGCTGGTAAATGTTTTTGTAACCCATCTTTCATCCCTTCGTAAATAGAGTTTATATACATCGTTCCAACAAGTGCTAACATAAAACCAAATGCTAGTATAGCAACCGATACAGCTGCCTTATTTCGATAACGAATTACATTTCGGCTACTAATCGTCGTTTCAATTCGTAATATCATTTGAAGTGGTTTTGCAATCACTGGTGCTATCATCCGAATAAATAACGGAATCGCAAATAACAAACCGACCGCAAATAACAGCGCACCTATCGCACTTGGATTAAAACCGATATATCGCTCTAATACGTTACCCGCTAGTCCAATAACATTACCAATGATTAAAATGCTACCACTAAAAGCACTCCACCTTTTTTCTTTTTTCTCATTACTAGGAAGACCTGGCCTAAGCGCTTGAACTGGTGGAATCTTTCTAACCATAAAGGCTGGTATAATAGCCCCTATGATAGACATAACAATCCCTAGTAAAAACGTAATGAGTAAAATCTCGCCTGAAATCGAGAATGCTTCTTTCCCTGCCCCCTCAATATTCACCCATTTATTAATAAATGATGCGGCGATTGTTTGCGTACCTGCTCCAAGAATAACTCCTGCTAGTGATCCGATTGCCCCAATACATAAAGCCTCTAATAAAACGACTAATATAATTTGATTTGGATTACTACCAAGTGCACGTAATAATGCCCATTGCTTAAATCGACTTCTGACAGATAAGAAGAAACTTCCCATTATTAAAAGGGCTACAACAAATAAGGCAATACCACCTAAACTAAAAATTAATGGCTTCATTACATTTAGTCGTTCAAATGCCTTATCTACATAAGTACGTTGGTCTACCTTTATATTTTCAATCTTTTTATGTACATCAAAAGCAATTGCTTTTTTCACATTTACATCTTGTACTTTCACTTGAACAAGATTGAATTGATTTGGTAAATTTAATTCTTTTTGAAGCCAATGGATTGGAAAATAAGCACTATGCCCCATTGACGCCATTAACGGTGGATTTAAAATACCGACAACTTTCACAGCCTTTTCACCATGCTGCGGGAATGGCAGTTTAATCGTATCTCCTACCCGTATATTTTCACGATCTGTATACCCTTTTGTCAGTGCTACTTCAGCACCTTCTTTCGGATATCGTCCTTCTAATATTTTATAAGAATGCATTTCTGGAGAATCTTGCTCAACACCCCAATAAGATGGCTTTCCCGATAGTTCTTTATAATGTGGAAAAGGATACGGTATAAGTGCTTTTGATATTTTTTCAGCATTTTCTAAGCCATCTATTCCTTTTAAACTTTCATTATTTAAATACATGTCATTTTTTATATAGCCAAATTGTAAATTATAATCTCCATACCGACTTACTACTTGTTCCTTCACACTTTGCTCTACTGATTGATTACCTAGTAATAACATCGTCGCTAACATAACACCTAAAGCTGCACCGAGGGCAATCAACATATTTCGCAACCAATTTTGTTTCATCGATTTTACCGCATACTTAATTACCCATCGCATCACCTTTACCTCCTACTTTAAAGTGACGATTCATAATCTCTTGAATTTGAGTAACTTGTTGCGGGATATTTCGAAATTTCCACCCTTTACTTTCAGTATGCTCATGAATCACCTCACCATCTAATAAGAAAACGACTTTATCAGCATGGGCCGCTACGAACGGATCGTGCGTTACAATGACAGCTGTTTGCCCTAATTCATCACATGCATTGCGAAGTGCCGCGATAATATTTTTGCTGTTTTCTGAATCTAACGCCCCTGTTGGCTCATCTGCTAATATAATAGCCGGCTCATTTGCAAAAGCTCTTGCTATCGCAACCCTTTGCTGTTGCCCACCTGATAACTGTGCTGGTAAATGCTTTTCTTTTCCTTTCAATCCAACGAGCTCTAATAAACGATTTGCTGTCACCGTTGCCTTCTTTTGCGAAACATTATCTAATAGTAAAGGCAACCCTACATTTTCCTCCGCATTAAACACTGGAATTAAATTAAACTGCTGAAAAATAAAACCGATTTTATGCCTTCTAAATAAAGCGAGCTCTTTTTCTTTTAATGTTGAAATCTCCGTACCATCAACTCGAATACTACCTACCGATGGAATATCTAATCCACCTAACAGCTGAAGTAAAGTCGTTTTACCCGATCCACTTGCCCCCATAATACAAACAAAGTCACCTTTTTGAATTTGAACATTAATATCTTTTAAGATCTTTACTTTACTATCCCCAATATCAAACGATTTTTCTAACCCTTCAATTTCAATAATATTCATCCCGATATCCCCTTTTCTCTCTATTTACCAATCTATATATTCTATTCGAAAATGCAAAATACCTACTATTTTGTATTTTTTTGTCACATACTAACATTTATATTAACCGGCAGTAAGTGCCCGATTAGTGTGAGCAAATAATCAGTGCGGGATGGACACCCCCCACCTATTAAAATTTCACTTTATTTCTCACGTCAGAAAAGTTGACTCTCGCAACGGAAGTAACCATAATAATTACACGAATATATAAAAACTATTCACATATCCACAATTAGGAGGAAGAACAATGAAACATGTGATCGTTTATGCACACCCGAATACAGAAAGCTTCAACCATGCAATTTTAGAAACTGTAAAAAGTGAATTAGAAGGAAAAGGTCATGAAGTACGCGTTCGTGATTTATACGAATTAAACTTCAATCCAGTATTAGGTGCTTCCGATTTCATCTCATTTTCCCAAGGAAACACACCAGAAGATATTAAAGAAGAACAAAAGCATATCTCTTGGGCTGATAGTATTACATTCATTTACCCAGTTTGGTGGGCGGGTCTTCCTGCTATTTTAAAAGGATACGTTGACCGTGTATTTAGCCACGGCTTCGCTTATGCTTACGGTGAGAATGGTATTGAAAAGTTATTAAGCAGTAAAAAAGGATTGTTATTATCTACGATGGGAAATTCGAAAGAAGTATACACAGCAGGCGGTATGTTTGATGCAATGAAAAAAACAACTGATGCTGGTATTTTTGAATTTACAGGCATTGAAACACTGGAACATACATTCTACACAAGTGTTCCTTCTGTGGATGACAGTGTGCGTAAACAATATCTTGAAGAAGTTAAAGACGTAGTGAATCGTGCGTTTTAATAAAAAAACTCCGGTTATAACAACCGGAGTTTTTATTTCATCATCAATTTCGGAATATATCTTTGAAGAATGCTTTCTAATTCATTCATATCTTCCTGTCTAATAAGTAAATTCACATTATCATTCATTTTTTCTCGCCCGCGATATAAAAATATATTTTCTTTTGGATTTTCCCATGTTGATGTTTTATAGCCTTTTAATTCTTCGTATGAATAATAGTTCAATCCGTCTATTACACCTTTTCCATATATTTGTACACTTTTAATAAGATTGATCGCTATTAAAATCATAAAACAACTTGCTACAGCATAACTACCTGACTGAATGAGAAACTGTTCAAATGTACCAATATCACCACTTACGTATTGAGCATATATATACATACATTGTCCGATAAAGTACACTGGTCCAAGTAAGGCAATCCAACGTCGTTTCACCCGAGGATATGCTGCAATAAGCTTTCCCGCGCTTTTTTTCATTTCATTTATTTTATATATCTTCCATAGAACAAAGAATAAAACACATAATGTAAAAATAAACATAATACATGACATCCAGTACACTCTTATCCCCCCTTCTCATCATTATATATAAATTTTACATTTTAAATCCCTATAGTACATATGCAATTGTGCATAAAAAAACAGGCAACCTCTTCCGGTTACCTGCATTTCATTACATCTTCTCAATCCACTCCGTCAAGTTGTGCACAACTTGCGTCGGTTGTACTTCATATTCTGTTAACTTGTCCACAGTTGTTACTCCAGTGTGGACAAGAAGGGTATGCATACTAGCATTTATCCCCGCTAAAATATCTGTATCGTAGTTATCCCCAACCATTAAAGCTTCTTCTTTTCCTATGCCAAGCACTTTTAACGCTTGTTCCATAATGATTGATTCTGGTTTACCAATAAAGATTGGGTCCACACCTGTTGATACTGCAACAACTGATGTTAATGAACCGTTACCTGGTAATAATCCGCGCTCAGTCGGAATTGCGATATCCCCATTTGTTGAAATAAACGTTGCACCGTTACGCACAGCAAGGCACGCTTTTGCTAATTTTTCATATGTGATATCGCGATCTAAACCAACAATGACGAAATCAGGATTTTCATCCACAAGTTCAAAGCCTTTTTCCACAAGTGCAGCGTGTAAGCCCTCTTCACCAATCATATATACAGTTGCATCTTGTTTGCGCTCATAAATAAAGTTCGCTGTAGCCATACTCGTTGTGAATACTTGCTCCGCTTTCGCTGGAATATCGAAACGAACAAGCTTTTCTGCAACTTGTTCTGGTTTACGAGTTGAGTTATTTGTAACGAATAAATATGGAATACCGCGCTCCCCTAATGCTTTTACGAAGTCACTTGCTTCTTCAATTTGCTCTTCACCGCGATACATTGTACCGTCTAAGTCAATTAAATAGCCTTTATACATCTGTTTGTCTCTCCTTCTATGCTAACGTTCTCATCTATCATACCACTCTTATATTAACCCCTTTTTCAAAAGAAAAAAACGCTTTACCCTAAAGCGTCCCATAACGTTCATTTTTTCTCTTTTATTTGGTACGAACAATTACAATCTCCCTCACACATGTTTGCTAACGTCTTCACATTTGCATCTGCAAATAACCGCTTGTACATATCTTTTTCATCTTCACACACTTGCGGGAATCTCTCTGCAATTTCCTTTAACGGACAGTTTTGCTTTTCAAATATGAAAGAATGCTCCCCATCTCGCTTTATTTGAACCATATAACCGTTTCTCTCTTGCATAGCAGCTACTTCTTGAACTTTATACGCTAAATTACTTTGATTACTTATCCTCTTTTGCAACTGTTCTTCCATTCGTTTCGTTCTCGCTTGCAAGACGTGACGCAGCATTTTTTCATCGCCCATTCGAGCTAAATCTTCTAGCATATCAATAGCAAACTGCTTATATTCTTTCGGGAATGTATCTTCTCCCTTTTGACTTAATCCATACAAATATGTTGGGCGTCCAACATGCTGCCTTACCATCTTTGAATAAATTAGCTCATCATTTTCTAGTTTACTTAAATGTCGACGAATCGCCATCTCTGTAATTTCTAAAGCTTCGGCTAATTCTGCTACAGTATGCTCTCCTTTTATCTTCAGTAATTGTACAATCTCTTCTCTCGTAGTACGTGCTTCCCCCATAGCTCACCCTTCTCCCTTTTCTTTCTCCTATACAATATAAGATCCCCAAAGGAATTCCCGGGGATCTTATAAGCACAATTATTCTGGTACAAATGCAGATACAGGTCCTAATTCCTTTTCTAAATAACTGTGAATATTCGCTGGGTATTTCTCTACCACGGCGATATGTTTTTGAATCGTCTTATATAATTCATCATGATTCATTTGAATATAATCTTGCGTAAGCATTTTTCGAAGAAGAATAATTTCTTTAATATGCGCTCCCTCTTCTCCACTTATAACTCTCTCGTCCATTAAAATATCAATAATATCTTCGTAACTTCCTGGATCGCGCATAATAAATCCATCAATCATCGCATTCCCTACATCTAATATACAATCGATAATAAGATGCGCCATGCGCTCTAATGCGTAAAATTCAAACTCGGTTTCATATGTCTTTTTCTCTTGAAATGTATTTGTTGCTCGTTCTAAACATACTAGCATTTGTTCTATTTTCTTTCTGTCTACGAAGTACATGAATGTCACCTACCTGGAAATTAAAGCATTTACATTTTAATTGTAACGCTTTCTTCTGAAAAAATCGACAATTTTTCGAATTCACCTTTTCCTCGTTATTTGTTATAGTTATATTTGTATGATTTTTGAAATTGGAGGAATGCAACCTTGGAACGTGAACTCGCACTAGAAATTGTCCGTGTAACAGAAGCAGCAGCCTTAGCATCCGCACAGTGGATGGGCCGCGGAAAGAAAAACGAAGCAGATGATGCAGCAACTACAGCTATGCGTGATATGTTCGATTCAGTAAACATGGCAGGTACAGTTGTAATCGGTGAAGGAGAACTTGATGAAGCACCGATGTTGTATATTGGTGAAGAACTAGGAACAGGTAACGGTCCAGAAGTAGATATCGCCGTTGATCCATTAGAAGGTACAAACATCGTTGCAAAAGGCCTTGCAAATGCAATGGCAGTTATCGCAATCGCAGATAAAGGAAACCTTCTTCATGCTCCGGATATGTACATGGAAAAAATCGCGGTTGGTCCAAAAGCAGCTGGTAAAATTAGCTTAGATGATCCAATTGAAAAAACAATTGATATTGTGGCAGAAGCAAACAATAAAAAAATTCGTGACCTAACGGTTATCATCCAAGAACGTGAACGTCATCAAGATATTATTGACCGTGTTCGTGCAAAAGGTGCACGCGTAAAACTATTTGGTGATGGAGATGTTGGTGCATCAATCGCAACAGCTTTACCTGGAACAGGTATCGACTTATTCGTAGGTGTTGGCGGAGCTCCAGAAGGCGTTATTTCTGCAGCAGCATTAAAATGCCTTGAAGGTGAAATGCAAGCTCGCTTAGTTCCAATGAACGAAGAAGAAGAAGCTCGTTGTCGTGAAATGGGATTAGAAGATCCTCGTCAACTTCTTATGTTAGATGACTTAGTATCTGGTGATGATGCAATCTTCTCAGCAACAGGTGTATCTGCTGGTGAATTATTAGACGGCGTGAAATTCCTTGGCGGAGATTTAGCTGAAACATATTCTATCGTAATGCGTTACAAAACAAGAACAGTACGTTTCATTAAAACGCATCACCATTTAGATCATAAACCACACTTAAACTTAGATATTTAATAAAGGAGCCATGTGTATGGAAGAACGTTTCTTTCTGTACGACGATACAGTCGCTACAAAAACTCGTTTCGTTAGCTTTTTGGGGGAAAATGAGCGTCATGATTTAGCGCTTTTATACTCCGATCGTCATTACGGTAAAACGATAGTCCTTGATATGCAAAGCAACAAATTTGCTATCATCGGTCCTGACGATTTAAACGAACAAGGCTACTTAGAGCATGCATTTTCGATGTCTGAAGAAAATGCAGAAGAATTACGCTCATTTTTATTTGAACTTATATAATTTATCTGGAGCACCAGCTATGTTAGCTGGTGCTTTTTTACAATTAATATTTTGAATTTTCAATCTTACGTGTTATACTTATGAACAAATCTATTTGGATAGAAAGGACGTTATCTGCGTATGCCAACATTTACTTTGTAATGGATCAGCAATTGGATAGCATTACTCTCAAAAAAGCACCGTGCTTTTTCAAGGGAGTAGTCTGCCCATTCCCATTACGAAGGAACGTAACGCATCTGTAGTATGATGTTTACGGAGGTTCCTCTTGGGGGAACCTCTTTTTATTTTTGTCTACTTCTTATGTCTTCATACTACAAGACATCCAAATAGCTGTATTACGTTCCTTTGCCACTAATATAAGGGGTGAAGGAAAATGCAGAAAGTACAACTTTCTTGGAGTTTATATGAAAACGAACTAGCAACAATCGAAAAATATTGTAAAAATTGCAGGCGTACTACCCTTTTTACCGACACGAACATTCGCAGGCATAACGCAAACGGAAAGAACATATACCGATTTGCAATTTATAAATGTCCGAAAGATCATACGTGGAATCAAAAACTTCATATTTATAAATCATTTACTGATCACGTCGAAACTGTCGAGATGACTCAGCAAGAACAAACGGAAACAAGTACTACCATTTCCATTACACAATACAAAGAAAGTGGTATAGCCGAAATAACGATCGTATTAGACATAGTTTTCGGTTCCCACCGGATTGATAAAGTGTTATCCACATATATTTCAGATTGGAGCCGTGCACTCATTGTGGATAAAATTAAAAATGGGCATATCCAATTGAACGGACAACAAATGAAACCAAACAAAACTCTTTCTGAAGGTGATTACATTTCAATTTGTTTGTAAGGTGGACTCTCATGTTAAAGGTGAGAAAAGGTACGATTGATTTATTGAATGACTTAGATGTAATGTAAACAGTCTCCTCATAATTGCTATGAAAAAATCCTCTTACAATCGTAAGAGGATTTTTTCATTTCTTCACTTTTCGTAATACAAAGTGTGCACAACCGAAGTTACAGTACTCGTATAAATACTCTGATAAAGTACTAATTTTCGTATCATATGTCGAACGTTGATTACTATCATCAAAGAATCCGCGCAATCTAAGTTGCTCATAACCCCAGTCTCCAACGATATAATCATATTTATTTAAAATTTCTGCATAGCGCTCTTTAAGTGCTTCTTCACTAAAACCGTCACGAAAGTTTTTAATCACTTCGTACTGAACATTATTAACGCTCACCGTAGTATGAATCTCTTGCTTTTGCTCCATTATGAACTTCCTCTCTAAGCATTCTTCTTTTTATCGTATCACAAAGCATAACAACCAACAATTTCAAATACAAAAAATTGAAAATTAGTGCATGCTATGGAGAAGGAGGTGCTACATCGTGAAAAAACAAATTATACTCTCTCTTCTCACTCTTTCCTTATTTGCAGGCTGCCAATCAACTAATAAAGCCGAAATGGAGCGTGAAGAAGGAAGTCGTGTTCTTGTTTCCAACAAAAACGACATGTATCATACGGAAAATACAAATACACGGCTCACAAGGGTGGGCTATTCATCTAAACAAAAACATGAAGTATCTAACAAACAAGTAGGCGCCATTAACCGTGAGAAAGTCGCTGAAATGATTACAAGCATGACAGTCAAACTTCCTGACGTCACCAATGCCGCTACACTCGTTACCGACGACGAAGTGTTCGTTGTATACCGTGCAAACACAACAGATCCGAAACTCGTAACAGATCAAGTATATAAAACTGCTTTGTCCATCGTTCCTCGCTATTATAAAGCATATGTATCAACAAACCAAAAGTTGATTTCTCAAATTCAAGGTCTTCAATCTGGCAGCTTAAACGATAAAGAATATGAACAAAGTCTTGATATGTTAAAACGTGAAATGAGCGATAATCCTCATTTGAACAATACGGGGGATCAAACTTTAAATGACATGATTAAAAAATAAAAAGGTGGAGAAAACCTCCACCTTTTTACTATTTCTTACGATCCGCATAAACCTCCATCGCATCACACATAAACTGCGCTAAACCTTCACCAAACTTATCAATATTTTTCGTAAAACGCTCATCAGCAACATACATTTGACCGAGTCCCTTAAAGGCCTCTAATGAATATTCACCGAAGTTTTGCAAGTAATCGTACCATACCCCGATTGCGGATTGCGCCTCTTTAGAATCCGGTGCTCCATTTCGAAGTGTTGCTAAATTTCTGTAAATATTATTAAACTCCTCCTGTTTCTCTTTAGACATCCCCTTCGCTGTTTTATTCGCTTTATCTACAGCCTCATCTCCCCATCGTTCACGTGCTTCTTCTTCGTACGGGTTATGACTAAAATCAAATCCTTCAAATTTCTCTTTATTCGTCATATCAATCTCTCCTTTTGTATGCTGAATTGTTTTATTAATCGTCGCTATCACCTTATCTAACCTGGCACGCTTTTCAAGAAGCATTTTCTTATGAAGCTGTAGTGCTTCTTCATGATCAAATGATGGACTCATGATAATTTCTTTAATCTTCTTCAAAGGGAAGCCTAGTTCTTTAAAAAATAAAATTTGCTGCAGTGTCTCTAAATTTTCATTGGAATACAGACGATATCCAGACTCTGTCGTCTCGTCTGGGGTTAATAACCCAATTTCATCGTAATGATGCAGTGTGCGCACACTAATTCCAACTAAATTAGCTACTTCTTTTACCTTCATTGTCATGTGTATCTCCCCCTTAGTACATACAATAAAGTATGACGCAACGTTAGAGTCAATAAGTAAATTCATTTATCTCTAAAAGTTTCATCTCTCCCATATTTCATGCATAATAGATATGTACATATATTAGAAAGCGGTGAAAGTATGGTTTCAAATACTGTAATTGCCAGCATCATATTTCAACTTGTTGTTTCGGTTCTGGTCCCAATTATTGTACTCGTTTATTTCCGTAAAAAATATAATATTAATTGGAAAGTGGTCGGCGTTGGTGTTCTTATCTTTATTGGATTTACCCAAATTCTCGAAACACCGTTCCACCTATTTATGCGTGGTAATCCAGCAATCGCTCCATTTTTAGAAAATCCGTATGTCTTTGCAATTTATGGCGGACTAACTGCTGGTATTTTTGAAGAATTAGGACGCTTCGTTGCCTTCTTCTTCCTACTAAAAAAATATCTAGAATATAAAGATGGCTTCGCTTATGGAATTGGTCATGGCGGGATTGAATCCATTTTAGTTGGCGGATTCTCTGCATTGCAGACACTTATATTCGCTAATGCTATTAACAATGGTAGCTTCGCTCAAATGGCAGAAAAACTACCACAATTAAATCTTGTAAAGGATATGTTAATAGAACAACCTGCCTATTTATACTTACTCGGTAGCCTAGAAAGAATTATGGCACTCGTGCTGCAAATTGCCTTCACAATGCTTGTCGTATACGCAGTAAAACAAAAGAAATACATTTTCCTTGTTTACGCTATATTATTCCACGCACTTGTAGACTTTTTCGCGGCACTTTACCAAACAAAAATGATTAACATCTTTGTAGCAGAAGGAATTACTCTTCTCTTCGCGATTGGTGGTTTCATTCTTATTCGTAAAATGAAAGCGAAATTAGTAAGTGTGCCAGAGTAAAAAATAACCCACCAGTTGGTGGGTTATTTTTTATATGGATTTTCGTAGTGATGATAACTTTTCCCCCCTTGCAGCCCCCTCTTTGTTTCCGCATCTATAACGATGTACTTATGGAACTCATCTACTTCATCTTGAGAAAAGGAAGCGAAAAATAAAGTGAAACTTTAATCAGTGGGGGTTTATCCACTGATTATTAGTTGAACCAATCGGGCTTTTACGGGCAGTTGATCTCCCATTTAACTACTTTTCTTTAAAACTGAATTTTGCGGTGGGAGTCTTACTGCCCGTTAATGCGGGGTAAACTTGGCGATCAGGGTGAATAAAAAAATCTTGAAACACCACGCTACTCCGACAACCCACGGCTGTTTTTTGTCTGAAAGAAAATTCTTCATCGGGCACTTCTTTAAATAAAATCTTTTTCCGAACACTATATGCTGCATTTTTATATTCTTTATACACCTTTTTATCTAACTGTTCGTAAAACACATCCTCACTCACAAATGGCTTATTTCGATTGCTTGGATAGTCTAATTTTTGATTTGATTGTGCATATGTTGTGGACAATTGCGCGAGAAAACAAATACTGAATACAATGCATATCATTTTTTTCATAATTGCACCTCAAATTTTCATTATCCACATTACTTTTCCACATACTTAGATCACTATTCCGTTTCCAATAAAAAGGAATTTTTTCCACATTTGTCGAAGTATATAGCGTCAACTTGAAAGATGGGGATGAATTATGAAGAAAATTATTGTAATACGACATTGTTCCGCAACTGGACAAAAACGTGATGCCGAATTAACGTTTGCCGGAAAAGATCAAGCTAACACCCTTGCTGCATTCCTCTTAGAAAATCAGCTACAAATAGATCATATTATTTCGAGCCCATTTGTCCGAGCTATCGATTCCATTCGGCCCTATGCGATTCAAGCTAACCTATCTATCGAAGAGGATGAACGATTAGCTGAACGTATATTAAGCAACGTTCCGATGGATGATTGGATGCAAAAACTAGAATCTACTTTTACAAACATAGATATTGCCTTTTCAGGCGGAGAGTCAACAAAACAAGCAACGGACCGTGCTATATCGCTTATCCAAGACGTTTTAAAGTTAAACCATACTACAACACTACTCGTTACACATGGAAACTTACTTACGCTCATTTTAAAGCACTTTGATCGTACGATCGGCTTTAGTGAATGGAGAACTTTAACGAATCCTGATGTTTACGAAATTACAATCGATGAACAAAGTTTCATAAAACGATTATGGGAAGCATCGTCCAAGTAGTATCCCTTTCCAAAACACTCAGTTGACGCCACGAGAAGAGACTGTATTAACAATAGAGAGGGGTATCATTCCATATGTATGAAGATGTACTTTCTTTACTACATAAAACAAATGCTTCTTATGAAAAATTTGAACACGAACCAGTACTTGACTATGAAACAGATCGTATCGTTCGTGAAAGACTTGGTTTGCAAGGCACTCCAAGTAAAAGCTTATTTTTAAAATCAAAATCCGGGGAGCATTACGTATTCTTTACGTTAGAAGGCACTCGCCTCAACCGAGGAGAGATGAAAGAAATAACAGGAGAGAGCTTATCTCTCTGTTCTCCTAATGAGCTAAGAGAAGAGACTGGTTGCACTCCTGGATGTGTAGCTCCTTTCGGTTATTCACAAAATGTAACGATTATTGTGGACAGTTCAATTTATACTTACGATAAAATTTTAATTACACCTGGTGTACCTGAATTTACAATTGAATTATCCACAGAGGAATTAAAAAAGATTTTATCCACATGTCAAAATAAAGTTTTAGAGTATAAGAAAAAAGAGAGCTAATGATTAGCTCTCTTTTTTCATTATTTCGCTTCTGCTGTTTTTTCTTTTGCAGAACGTACTTGCTCGTCCGCATGATAAGAAGAACGTACAAGTGGACCAGCTTCACAGTGGCTAAATCCTTTGCTAAGTGCAATTTCTTTTAGCTCTGCAAATTCTGCTGGTGGATAATATTTAATAACTGGTAAATGCTTCTTAGATGGTTGTAGGTATTGTCCAAGAGTTAAAATATCCACATTGTTTGCACGTAAGTCATCCATTGCTTCAATTAAATCTTCTCTCGTTTCACCTAAGCCCAGCATAATGCTCGATTTAGTTGGAATATCAGGCTGCATTTCTTTTGCTCGACGTAAAAACTCTAATGAACGGTCATATTTTGCTCTAGCGCGAACTCGGTTAGATAATCGACGTACTGTTTCAATGTTATGGTTCAAAATATCTGGTTTTGCATCCATTAACATTTTTAAGTTTTCTTCTACCCCACCCATATCAGATGGTAATACTTCGATAGACGTGAATGGATTTTCACGACGTACAGCGCGTACTGTTTCAGCAAAAACAGCTGCTCCGCCGTCCTTTAAATCATCACGTGCAACCGCTGTTATAACAACGTGCTTTAAGCCCATTTGTACTACAGAATCTGCTACGCGTTCTGGCTCTTGTAAATCAAGCTCAGTTGGTAAGCCTGTTTTAACCGCACAAAAACGACAAGCACGTGTACAAACCGCACCTAAGATCATAAATGTTGCTGTTTTCCTTACAGCCCAGCATTCATGAATATTCGGACATTTCGCCTCTTCACAAACTGTATGAAGATTCTTAGAACGCATCATTTTCTTTAAGCCTGTATAGTTTTCATTCGTGTTTAACTTAATTTTCAACCATTCGGGCTTGCGCTTATACTCTGTTTGTTTTGTCATGGTTATCAACTCCGCACAATATGAAATAGTTTACCGTGTTCGCTTCTTTCAATGTAACATATCTATTCTAACGTATGAAAGCGATTTGCTCAAATGAAGATTCTAAGATTTTTTCCAATCGTTCCCTATAATGAAATACTCCGTATATCCCACACTAAAAAGAGTGATGTTGTGAAAGGAGTCTATTTCATGCTTCGAAAAATTTCTCTTTTGCTTTCGATTTGCTTTCTTCTCCACCAAAACATCGCTTACGGTGAAGATAATCAGCAAAGCATATATGAAAAGCGCATGGCACTATATAAAGAAACTGAGCAATCTTCCGGTATTCCGTGGTATTACTTAGCCGCAATGGATCAATACGAAAGAAACATACGGAGCGTAAGAAAAAATATTCCGAAAAAACCAGATGCCATCATTTCCCTTTATTTCAAACCTGAAATATGGGCTGGACCTGTTAATAGTAATGATACTCTCCCCCATACAATTTCTCTATTTGGCGGAATGGGTTTAGATGGTGACAAAGATGGATTTGCAAATGCAAATAACGACCGTGATCTTCTGCATACAGCAGCAACTATTTTAAAGAAACAAGGAACGTCGGAAGACCGTATTAACATTATGCTTTGGGAATATTATAGACGTGCAAAAACAGTTGAATTAATTACAGAATACGCCCGAATTTATAAACATTATGGACGCATTAATTTAGAAGGTAATGCTTTCCCTCTCCCGATTCGCAGTGACCATAGCTATCGTAGTACTTTCGGTGCTGGTAGAAGCTTTGGCGGCAGGAGGATTCATGAAGGAACCGATATTTTTGCTGGATATGGCGTACCAGTACGATCAACTTGCTATGGCGTTATTGAAACAAAAGGATGGAATCGCCTTGGTGGATGGCGCATTGGTATTCGTGACCTTCATAATAATTACCACTATTACGCTCATTTAGGCGGGTTCTCTAAAGAAATACAGCTCGGACAAATTGTCGAACCAGGAAAAGTAATCGGATTTGTCGGTAGTACCGGCTACGGTCCTCCTGGTACAGCTGGAAAGTTCCCGCCTCACTTACATTTCGGCATGTATAAAGACAATGGCTATACAGAATGGGCTTTCGATCCATACATGCATTTAAGCCTCTGGGAACGAAAAGAACGAGCAAATACAAAAAGATAACCGTAGCAAATTGCTACGGTTATTTTTTATAAATATAAATCAATAGAACACTACTGACTAATTATCCGTTTTCTTTTTATCTGGTACAACAACCCCCCCGCTTCCGTAATAAGTAGGCACTTCACCTTGAACGATGCGCGTTGCAATCGGAATGTTTTGCTTCACTTTAATTTCTTTCGTGCGTAACGGAATCATAACTTGTAACGTCACTTCCACTTCCATAATAATTTTGATCGCTGTATTATTAATTCCTTGCGGCTCAACTAATTGTTTAATATCCGTATTCACATGACCAATTGGCGTAAAATTAATCGGAATATCCGGTCCTATATTACCAAGAAGCGCATTATCAGTTATGCGCCCAAAAGGAACTGACATAGATACCCCATTCTCTTCAAAAATACCAAGTGCTTTCGTATCCCCTTTTTCTACTTGTTGTAAATATTTTTCTATGTATGCAGTAGTCGATGTTAATATTTCATTTACTTGTTTTGTATTTAAATCAATTGTAGATACTTTCCCGTTCCTATCCGTTTGTACTTTCATTAATGAATCTACATCAAACCCTTCATTAATCCGGTCTTTTACCGCTTTCGTCATAACTGCTGTTGCCATTTTATGAGTCTCTGTTTCCCCATACTTAATTAACGTTGGCTGAATACTTTTATTTACAATCCATAAACCTTGAACTACCATTACGATAAAAATAATAAATGAAATAAGCAGTATATACCGAAAGGAAATCGGTCCCCTTCGAAACCGCGAATTTTTCGAACGAAATATGCCCATAAGAAAACCCTCCTTCTTATATTATTTCTATGCAAGAAAGAGGGACGATATATGCTTATCTCATTTTTAATAGTGCATCTTTTCCGATTGTGCCTACCGGAATACCTAAAGCTTCGGCTCCAGTCGTTACTGATTCCAGCGGTGCTTCAAGAAGTTGTTCAATCGTTCTTACACCAACCGCACGGCCAGCAATAATTCCTCTATCACCTAACTTCTCATTTAGAAGACCTACATCTAAAGCACCGCACATAATATATCCTTTATCGCTCATTACAGCTAGCAAATTTGTCTTTGGAAGTTTTACGCTAACAGCAATGAACGTATAGTTATCAATTATAATTGGCTCTACATTAACCATAGTTCACACTCCTCTCTTTCTTATCTTTATGACAAGAGAAAAATGAGTGTTACAAGTTAACTAGCCTATAGTTTGACTGAAGATGTATAAGTTATCAACATGTCTGTTAGTACATCTCTAAGCAATTCCGGCATATAATATTGTTTGTCAGAAAGTGTGGATAGCTCTGGGTATAAGTATCCGAATGTAAACATATCAATCGTTCCTACCGTATATATCCGGTCTAATTCCAGCGATTCGCCGTTAATCAATACATCTTCTAGTAAAATTTTATTCCCTGGAATCGTATCTGGAATCACTTCCAAACCATCGTAAATCATTTTCCCCATTACTTTTCCACGAAATCCGAATCCTTTCACCTCAAGGTTCTCCATATTCGGACGACGCGCTTTCAAAATAACTTCTCGTAACGTTTTTCCTGGCACTTTTAATAAACATGGATTAATTGGATGTGGACAAATTCTGTGAATATCTCCGCGCGTCACAACACCTTCATTTAATCCCTCAAGAAGTACACCAGCATTCACCATCCCAACATCCGCATTACACCACTCTTTAAGTGCACTTGCCAACATATGAGAAAACGTCGTCTCCTTAAACCAATCAACCGGCAATGATTCTTTTAAATGAACGACAGGCTCAGCCATTATCTGTTTACTTTCTTCCTTTAGCATTTCAATTGTGGATAACGGCTCGCTATAAGCACCTAACCGTTCTGTCTTAATCGCTCTACCGTCTTTTTTCAACAGTCTCTTCGTCTCTTTATCCACAGTAAGCTGAACGTGACCAACGTAATGTCCCCACTTTTCACAACAGCAAAGCAAAGTATTATCCACAAGAACACCGCGCTCAAATAAATGATGCGTATGTGCCCCTAAAATAACATCTATATCATAATGCTCCGCCATATACTCATCCATACTTTTTCCAAGATGAGAAAGCACAACAGTAATATGAGCTGTATCCTTAACTTCTTCTAAAATAGACTCTAAATGGATGATTGGATCTTCAATATGCCAATCTAACATATGATAAAACTCTGGATAAGCTACCGTTAATCCAATAAAGGCAATCGTAATCCCATCTGTCGTTGTATGTAATTTATAAGGCTGCGCCCACGCTGGACGTACACCTTCTTTTTCAAATAAATTCGCTACGAGCACCTCAAACCCAGCATCATCATATAGACGATTCAAATGCTCTTTCGCCAATGTAATTCCTTCATTATTTCCGATCGTTACATAATCATATAACGCCTCATTTAATAATTTTGTATTCCCAAGTCCATTTGTCGCTTCCGAAATACTATGAAAACGATCCACATGATCGCCAATATCCACAGTTAAAACAGTCTCTCCCGCTTCCTGTCTTCGCCTTTTCTCCCCTTGTACAAACCGAGAAATTTGTGGCCAATTTTCAAAATGACTATGTATATCGTTTGTATGATAAAGGTGGATGATTGTTTCTTTATTTATATTCAGAGAAAAAACCTCCTCTCAGTTCCTTACTGCCATTTACGCTATACGTACGCAATAATCCTGTAAATACTTTTCGTCTTTTCTTGCTATTCTACATTGTACTCGCATTATAAGAAAAAGCCAAAGATTGCCCTTTTAATATGGAAAACTTTATTTTACTTTTTCTAGTCTGTTGATTAGTTTGAGGGGGATTCTTTTTGTAGTCGGTGTTGGGGACCTATTTGTCAGGAAGTTTGTTGGACGGATTGGCGAAGAGCTTTTTGCTGCCTACTAGATGGAGTATTACCCTACACATATACCTTGTAATACGACATATGTCGTGTTACAATCTCATCATAAGGTGGTGAACCATAAAATGGATAAAGAGATATTAAAAGGAAGTATTGATATTTTACTTCTCTCCATCATTAAACAGCACGATACGTACGGATATGAAATTATTCAAAAGCTAAAAGAAAACAGCAATGATTTATACACGATGAGCCAAGGTACACTCTACCCAGCACTCAAACGCTTGGAACAAAAGGATTTCATCAATTCATACTGGGGTGAATCTGAAACTGGTATGAAACGAAAATTTTATCGCATTACTACGAGCGGGAAGAAAATTTTAGAAGAAAAACTAACAGCATGGGATTCAGTTACAACTCTTATTAAAACTTGTCAGAAAGGAGCTTTAAATTAATGACGATTGAAGAATACATAAAGAGTATCGTTCAAAAAACAAGCCTATCGCAATCTGATAGAGACGAACTATACTTTGAAATTTATGATCATCTTACAAGCTTAAAGCAAGAATTTCTCAATCAAGGAAAATCAGAAGAAGAAGCTACTACATTAGCCATCCAAAATTTTGGAGAAGCCTCTACTTTAGGAACTGAAATTGAAAAAGCGATGCAATCTTCCACGCAAAAATATGTACAGTGGATTGGCTGGGGATTATTTTTACCGTATTCTTTTGTTTTATTATTTAAACTGTTGCTCGGAAGGCCAGCCGTTTACTTTGATAGTCTGAAGTACTTCTTTGAAACAGGCGACTGGCACTTTATACACGGCGGATTAATAAACTTAGTTCCGCTCAAAAGTACAATCCGCTATTTAAATGGATTCGATCTAACACATCTACTAGATCCTTATAATATAGACATCGTACTTATGAATACATTAGGAAACGTCATCATATTCATCCCATTCGGATTCCTTCTACCTTTATTATTTAAACAAATAAACAATGTAAAAATGGCATCCAAAATTTTTATTAAGTTTATTTTATTAATCGAATCGTTACAACTCCTTACTTTTAGTGGTATTTTCGATATCGATGACATCATACTGAATATGCTAGGTGCTTTAATTGGATATGGTTCTTTCGTTGGGATGAAACATATTTGGGAGCGTATTAAATCTGTGGATAAGGTGGATACGATTTAGGTTCGGGGTATATACCCATCTCAGCTTATAGAACATAAAAAAGCGCCCTGCACAGCAGGGCGCTTTCACTTTTAAATATTAACCAATAGAACCTTCCATCTCAAACTTGATTAGACGGTTCATTTCAACTGCGTATTCCATTGGAAGTTCGCGAGTGAATGGCTCGATGAAGCCCATTACGATCATTTCTGTAGCTTCTTGCTCAGAAATACCGCGGCTCATTAGGTAGAATAATTGTTCTTCTGATACTTTAGATACTTTCGCTTCGTGCTCAAGTGAAACGTAATCGTTTTTGATTTCGTTGTAAGGAATTGTATCAGATGTAGATTGGTTATCCATGATTAACGTGTCACACTCGATGTTAGAGCGAGAGTTTTTCGCTTTTGGTCCGAATTGTACGATACCACGGTAAGTTACTTTACCACCATGCTTCGCAATCGATTTAGAAACGATTGTTGAAGACGTGTTTGGTGCTAAGTGAATCATTTTCGCACCAGCATCTTGGTGTTGGCCTTTACCAGCAATCGCGATAGATAATGTTAAACCACGAGCGCCTTCGCCTTTTAAGATAACTGCTGGGTATTTCATCGTTAATTTAGATCCGATGTTACCGTCAATCCATTCCATCGTTGCGTTTTCTTCACAAACCGCACGTTTTGTAACTAGGTTGTATACGTTGTTCGCCCAGTTTTGGATTGTTGTATAACGGCAATATGCATCTTTCTTAATGATGATTTCTACTACCGCACTATGAAGTGAGTTAGTCGTGTAAACAGGTGCTGTACAACCTTCTACGTAGTGTACGTGTGCGCCTTCGTCTACGATGATAAGCGTACGCTCGAATTGTCCCATATTTTCAGAGTTAATACGGAAATACGCTTGAAGTGGTGTATCAACTTTAATACCTTTTGGAACGTAGATGAATGATCCACCAGACCAAACTGCAGAGTTTAATGCAGAGAATTTGTTGTCTGTTGGTGGGATTACTTTTCCGAAATGCTCACGGAAAATATCTTCGTTCTCTTTTAATGCGCTATCTGTATCTTTGAAGACGACTCCTAGATTTTCTAGGTCTTCTTTCATGTTGTGGTATACAACTTCAGATTCGTACTGTGCAGATACACCAGCTAAATATTTTTGCTCAGCTTCAGGAATACCTAATTTATCAAATGTCGCTTTAATTTCCTCAGGTACTTCATCCCAAGACTTCTCAGATTTCTCAGATGGTTTTACGTAGTACGTAATTTCATCGAAATCTAAGTCGTTTAAGTCGCCGCCCCATTGTGGCATTGGCATTTCATAGAACTTATCCAGTGATTTTAAACGGAAGTCTAACATCCACTGTGGTTCTTCTTTCATACGTGAAATCTCTTCAACGATTTCTTTTGTTAAACCGCGTCCAGCACGGAAAATCGAAACGTCTTTATCCTTGAAACCATATTTATAATCGCCGATATCTGGCAGTTGCTTCGCCATGTTGGTGTGTCCCTCCTTATATAACCTCGTTTTTAGGAACCTTTAACATTACTTATCTTCGTTTAAGCCCTTTTCTAACGCTTTCCACGCTAATGTTGCACATTTAATACGTGCCGGGAACTTGCATACGCCTTGTAATGCTTCAATATCTCCTAAATCAATGCTGTCATCATACTCTTTTCCTAGCATCATGTCAGAGAAAATTTTAGAAAGCTTAAGGGCCTCTTCAATTTTCTTTCCTTTTACTGCTTGTGTCATCATTGAAGCTGAAGACATTGAAATTGAACATCCTTCGCCTTCAAACTTCGCTTCTTGTACAATACCCTCTTCTACTTTCATCGTAAGTTGAATACGATCGCCGCAAGTTGGATTGTTCAAGTTAACGGTAACACTATCTTCTAACACGCCATGGTTACGAGGATTTTTATAATGATCCATAATAACTTGACGATATAACGTATCTAAATTATTAAATGACATTTGTGAAATACTCCTTTGTCTTGATTAGTGATTCAACAAATGTATCAATTTCTTCTTTTGTATTATATAAATAGAAGCTCGCACGTGCTGTAGAAGAAGCTTTTAGCCACTTCATAAGCGGTTGTGCACAGTGATGTCCTGCGCGAACCGCAATGCCTTCTACATCTAATACAGTTGCTACATCGTGAGGATGTACGTCTTCAATATTAAATGTAACTAGACCAGCGCGATGCTTTGGACCATAAATTGTAACGCCATCTACTTCTGATAGTCTCTCTAAAGCGTATTGCGCTAATTCATGTTCATGCTTTTCAATATTATGAAGACCGATTTCTTCTAGGAAATCAATTGCCGCACCAAGTCCGATTGCATTACCGATAATCGGTGTACCTGCTTCGAACTTCCACGGAAGCTCTTTCCAAGTAGACTCTTGTAAGTCTACGAAATCAATCATTTCACCACCAAATTCAATTGGTTCCATATTGTTTAGCAATTCTTTCTTACCATATAATACGCCGACACCTGTTGGTCCGCACATCTTATGAGCAGATAATGCGTAGAAATCACAGTTTAAATCTTGTACATCCACTTTCATATGAGGTGCACTTTGTGCTCCATCAACGATCATGATTGCACCGTTTTCATGTGCGATTGCTCCGATTTCTTTTACAGGGTTAATCGTTCCAAGTACGTTAGAAACGTGCATGATAGAAACGATTTTTGTATTCGGTGTAACTGTTTGACGAACATCTTCTAAAGAAATTGTACCGTCTAGTTGAAGCGGAAGGTATTTTAAAGTTGCACCAGTTTTCTTCGCAACTTGTTGCCACGGAATGATGTTACTATGGTGCTCCATGTAAGAGATGACGATTTCATCGCCTTCTTTTACATTATCAAGACCATAGCTAGCTGCTACTGTATTTAATGCAGTTGTCGTTCCGCGCGTGAAAATAATCTCTTCCATTGATTTCGCATTAATAAACTTGCGAACTTTCTCACGTGCACCTTCATACGCATCGGTAGCTTTCGTACCGAGCGTATGAACACCGCGATGCACGTTAGAATTATATTCTTTATAATAACGTTCTAACGTTTCAATGACTTGAATTGGTTTTTGAGAAGTTGCTGCACTATCGAAATAAACAAGTTGTTTGCCGTTCACTTTTTGATCAAGAATTGGAAACTGTTTGCGTATTTCATGAATATTCATTAGCGAACTTTCCTTTCAATTACCTCAACAAGCTGTGCCTTTACTCCTTCAATTGGAAGCTCATTTACTACAGGTGCTAAGAATCCATGGATGACTAAACGTTCTGCTTCGCGTTTTGGAATCCCACGGCTCATCAAGTAGTATAATTGGTATGGATCTACGCGGCCTACTGAAGCTGCGTGACCTGCCATTACATCATCTTCGTCGATTAAAAGAATTGGGTTTGCATCACCGCGAGCTTTCTCATCTAACATAAGAACGCGAGAAGATTGTTGTGCATTTGATTTAGATGCACCGTGTTCAATCTTACCAATTCCGTTAAAGATAGATGTTGCACTATCTTTTTGTACACCGTGTTTTAAAATCCAACCTTCAGAGTGTTTACCGAAGTGAACAACTTTAGTTGTAAAGTTTTGTGTTTGGTTACCACGACCAATTGTTACTGTTTTTGTATCAGCATATGATCCGTCGCCCATTAAGTTCGTAACGTTCTCTGAGATTGTATTTCCGTCATTCATAAGGCCTAGAGCCCAATCAATGCGGCCGTCGCGTCCAACAATTCCGCGGCGGTTAACGTAAGTTGTTACGTCTTTTGCTAATAGATCAACCGCACCGAATTTCACTTGTGCGCCTTGTTCCACGATTACTTCTGCTACGATATTTGCAATACCTTTAGCATTTTCATTTGCAACGTAGTTTTCTACATATGTTACAGTACTGTTCGCATCAGCTACGAATAATACGTGGTTATATACGTTAGCTTCTTCGCCGTCTACTAAGAATACAGCTTGAAGTGGAGTTTCAAGAACAACGTTTTTCGGAACATATACGAATGCACCGCCGTTGATTAATGCAGCATGAAGTGCAGTTAGACGATGCTCGTCTACTTTCACGCCGTCTTTCATTAAGTACTTTTGTACTAATTCAGCATGCTCTGTTGCAGCTGTTACGATGTCTGTAAAAATAACACCTTTTTCTTTTGCTTCGTCTGCTAAAGAAACGAAAGCAGTTGTACCAGTACGTTGTACTAATACGCTGTTATTTTCATCGATTAAGTTTTTCACTGCTTCTGGAAGCTCTGTTAAAGAACTTACAGGCTCTTGCTTAGCAGCGTCGCCTTTTCCGATAAAGTCCCATTTTTCAATTTTCGTTTTATCAGGCGTTGGCATTGGAAGTTCAGTTGCTTGTGCAAGAGCTTGTAAGCGGAACTCAGTCAACCAAGCAGCTTCGTTTACTTCGCTTGCGCGCTGACGGATTGTTTCTTGATCGAAAGGTAATGTACCGATTGTCATGTTTATGCTCCTCTCTTACGCTTCTTGCTCTGCTGTTTCGTCTTCAATACCTAATTCTTTTTTAATCCAGTCGTAACCTTCAGCTTCTAGACGTTGTGCAAGCTCAGGGCCACCAGATTTAACGATACGACCGTTCATCATAACGTGAACGAAGTCTGGAGTGATGTAGTTTAATAAACGTTGGTAATGCGTAATCATTAGGCAGCCGAACTCTTCGCCGCGCATTTGGTTAATACCTTTAGATACAACTTTTAATGCATCGATATCAAGACCTGAGTCGATTTCATCTAAGATTGCGATTTTTGGCTCAATCATCATTAATTGAAGAATTTCGTTACGTTTTTTCTCTCCACCAGAGAAACCTTCGTTTAAGTAACGTTGTGCCATTTCTGGATCCATTTCTAGGAATTCCATGTTTTTATCTAAAGTACGGATAAATTTCATAAGAGAAATTTCATCGCCTTCTTCACGACGTGCATTAATTGCAGAACGTAAGAAGTCCGCGTTTGTTACTCCGCTAATTTCACTTGGATATTGCATTGCTAAGAATAGACCTGCTAGCGCACGCTCATCTACTTCCATTTCTAATACATCTTCACCGTCGATGATAATGCTACCTTCTGTTACTTCATACTTTGGGTGACCCATAATCGCAGAAGATAAAGTTGATTTACCTGTTCCGTTAGGTCCCATAATTGCGTGGATTTCTCCACCTTTTACTTCAAGGTTTACACCTTTTAAAATTTCTTTGCCATCGATTGATACGTGTAAGTCTTTAACCGTTAATGTAGAACCAGCCATCTCAATACCTCCATTAATCCTCTATATACATTTTAAAAATTACTAAAACGTTCATATTCTCATTTTATTCTCATTCTAATCTTATATCAAATAAAATGATATCGCAAACACTAAGAAAATGTAACAATTTTTTCAAAAATGTATATAAGTATTTCCTTTACATCCTCTTATGATACACCTTTCTTCTTATATATATAAAGAAAAAAGGACTGGATGATTCCCAGTCCTTCCCAGCACCTATTCATTTACTGGAAGTACAGCACCTTTATATTCTTTATTGATAAAGTCTTGAATTTCTTTTGAATGCAATACGTCTACTAACTCTTTAATTTCTTTTTTCTTCTCGTCACCTTTACGAACTGCGATAATATTTGCATAAGGAGAGTCTGATCCTTCAATTGCAATTGCATCCTTTGTTGGATTTAATTTCGCATCAATTGCGTAGTTTGAATTAATAAATAAAGCATCACCTTCATTGTTTTCGTACAGCTTCGGTGAAAGTCCAGGTTCTACATCTGTTTTAAACTTTAAATTTTTCGGATTTTCTACAACATCTTTTACTGTTGCTTTAACAACATCTACACCGTCTTTTAATTTAATAACGCCGCCTTTTTGTAACAATGCGAGCATACGGCCACGCTCCGCTACGTTATTACTCATAATAACTGTTCCGCCATCTGGAAGTTCTTTTAAGCTTTTATATTTCTTAGAATAAATGCCCATTGGCTCTAAATGAATTTTTCCTGCATTTACAATTTTGTATCCTTTTTCTTGAATCTCTTTATCTAAATAAGGGATATGTTGAAAATAATTTGCATCGATTTCTTTATCAGCTAATGCCTTATTTGGTAAAACATAATCCTGGAATTTTTTTATCTCTAACTTAATGCCCTTTTTCTCTAATATTGGCTGTGCCTTTTCTAAAATAACAGCGTGCGGTATATTAGAAGCGCCAACGACAAGCTTATTCTCATCTTTCCCCCCGCAAGCAGCTAATGTAAATACAGACAGTGCTGTAACAACTGACAATAGAATCTTTTTCATATGATGTCCCCTTCTCCCCTATAGTTATGTAGTAAAAAAAGGACCGGCATACACCAGCCCTTTTTCCACAATTATTCTTTTACAGGAACAACTGCCCCTTTATATTCTTTAGTAATTAAGTCTTCAATTTCTTTAGAATGCAGTACTTCTATAAGAGCTTTAATCTCTTTTTTATCTTTATCGCCTTTACGAACAGCTACTACGTTTGCGTATGGAGAATCATTTCCTTCAATTGCAATCGCGTCTTTTTCTGGGTTTAATTTCGCATCAATTGCATAGTTAGAATTAATTAGAACCGCATCGCCTTCTTTATTGTTATACACTTGTGGCAATAAACCAGGCTCGATATCTGTTTTGAACTTTAAGTTTTTCGGATTATCCGCAATATCTTTTGGAGTTGCTTTAACTGGCTCTACTCCGTCTTTAATTTTTAAAATGCCTTCTTTTTGTAAAATTGCTAAACCACGACCATGATCAGTAACAGAATTACTCATAATAATTGTCGCCCCGTTTGGAAGTTCTTTTAAGCTCTTATATTTTTGAGAATACACACCAATCGGTTCTAAATGAATTTTTCCTGCTATTTCAAAATCATATTTCTTATCTTTAATCTCTTTTTCTAAATACGGAATGTGCTGGAAGTAGTTTGCATCTAATTCCTTATCCGCTAACGATTTATTTGGTAATACGTAGTCTTGGAATTTTTTAATTTCTAGCTCAATTCCTTTTTTCTCAAGTAACGGTTTTGCCTTTTCTAAAATTTCAGCGTGCGGTACGTTAGAAGCACCAACAACAAGTTTCTTTTCATCTTTATCTTTCCCGCCACAAGCAGCTAACCCAAAAATTGAAGTTGAAATAAGTGCTGTAAGTAATAATTTTTTCATTTGAAATATCCCCCTGTTTTCATTATCTTTTATCTATTCGAGTCGTTAAACTATCACCAATCCACTGAATTAAAAATACAACGAGTAATACACAAATTGTCGCAACGATTGTTACATCGTTATTTCCACGCTGGAATCCCTCTAAGTAAGCAAGTGTTCCAAGACCACCAGCACCAACAACACCTGCCATTGCTGTATAGCCTACTAAAGCAATAGTCGTAACCGTAATACCAGATACTAACGCTGGTAACGATTCTGGAATTAACACCTTCAAAATAATTGTGCTTGTTTTTGCTCCCATCGCTTTTGAAGCTTCAATTACACCTTTATCAATCTCACGAAGCGCGATTTCAACCATTCTCGCGTAAAATGGTGCCGCTCCAATAATTAAAGCTGGCAGCGCTGCACTCGCTCCGAGTATTGTTCCAAGAAGAATCTTTGTGAACGGGATTAATAAAATAATTAAAATGATGAACGGTATAGAACGGAAAATGTTTACGAACGCTCCAATCACCGTATTAATCGCTTTATTTTCCCATAAATTATCTTTCGCTGTCATAAAGAGTAATAGTCCTAAAATAAGTCCTAAAACAAATGTAGCAAGTGCTGCGATTGCCATCATATATAACGTTTCACCAGTTGCTTCTAACATTTGATTCCAATCAATATTTGCGATTAACTTATCCATGTGCAATCACCTCCAGCTCTACTTGATCTTGATGAATCCCTTCTATTGCTTGCTGGATCGCTGTTTCTTCACCATTTAAATGAACGACTAAACTTCCGTAAGATCCGTTATTCGTTTGCGCGATATTTCCTTGCAAAATGCTAACTTCTATATCACCGCGCTGCATTAACCTTTGAAGTACCGGTCTTTCTACCGCTTCACCGACAAACTGCAAACGAATTACTTTTCCATCTGGATACTTTTCTATTAAACTTTCAATCGTTTCATTTGTATCTTCAGAATCAGTTAACTGCTGTACAAATCGTTTTGTAATGTCTTGCTGTGGATTACGGAATACGTCAAGTACTGGACCCGTTTCTACGATCTTCCCTTTTTCCATTACAGCAACTCGATTACAAATTTTGCGAATAACGTGCATCTCATGCGTAATCAATACAATTGTTAAGCCGAGACGCTTATTAATATCTAACAATAAATCTAAAATTTGATCTGTCGTTTCCGGATCAAGAGCTGACGTTGCTTCATCACATAAAAGTACTTGTGGATTATTTGCTAACGCTCTTGCAATCCCGACGCGCTGCTTTTGTCCACCACTTAGCTGAGATGGGTACGCGTCTCCTCTTCCTTCTAATCCAACAAGATGAATTAACTCATCGACACGTTTTCTTCTCTCCGCCTTATCGACACCTGCAATTTCAAGTGGGAATGCGATATTTTCACGCACAGTTCGTGACCAAAGTAAGTTGAAATGCTGAAAAATCATTCCGATTTCTTGTCTTGCCTTACGAAGTTCATTTCCAGTAATCGCTGAAATCACACGATTCGCAATTGTAATTTGGCCAGAAGTTGGTTTCTCTAACTGATTAAACAATCTGATTAACGAACTTTTCCCAGCGCCACTATATCCAATAACACCAAATATTTCACCCTTATCTACTTTTAAGTTGGCGTTATCTACAGCAGTGACATCACCGCTTTTTGCCTTATATATTTTCTTTACATTTTCTAATAAGATCATGATGTTCACCCCTTTTTTGTTTGGATAGACTCCGCATTTTTTTATTTTTCATGCGTGTAGTCCATCGTTATAGCTCCTCTTATTATTTGAATGTCCTCCGCATTCAAACAACAAAAAACCTTTCCGCTTCTAGAGAAGCAGAAAGGTTTATATGCGTATATAACAACATTATCCCTCTCTCTCATCTCTCAAAGCATTTGCTTTGCAGGAATTGGCACCATTTCAACATAAGTTGACGGTTGCCGGGCTTCACAGGGCACAGTCCCTCCACCTCTCTTAATAAGAGAAATCAGATTAAATTTTCGTCTGATTTAAAATTTATGAAATTGTCTATATTTTATGAATTGAATTGTATCAATATCCACACGCTCTGTCAACAGAAATTTTCGTAAAAAAAGAAACTTCAGAATTTTAAGCTCCGACTGACATCGGTTTACATATATGAAACATCGATTCAACTAATAACATCGTTCGATACGTTCCAGAATATTGTACCCGTCCATCACTCATTAACTTTTGCAACCTCATATTTCCAGTCACTAACTTTTGTACATCCTCTTCCTCTAAACAAACGATTTGTTCCGTTCCTCTCGCCTCTTTCAAAAGTTCTATATAATCTCTTGAAATTTGTAACGAACAGCATTCATCTCCAAAACGAAAATTAACAGTTCTTTCTCCTTGCCTTAAAAGCGGTTCTAAATGATATTGACCATTAGCGTAATTTACAAATGATTGAAGCAAAGAATATAATTTCATCCTAAACCACATCCCTCATATCACTTTCTATTACATACCATTCCCTCTTATTAAAGGGCAATCCTGTTATTTTCGCTCGACAAATACTGTATCTATCACGCATGTCGACATATTTCCCAAGAAATATGTCGAGGCGGCAAAAACTTTGCCGCCTACTTTAATTCCGTATATAAATATTCAACCGAATGAAATGCATATATTTTCTTCATCAGTGTCCCATTTTCAAAAATAAGTAAACACGGTACACTTTCTATCCCATACTCTTTCGCTAAATGCGGGGCATAATTTAAATCTAACATTCCAATTTTCAAATCTTCAATCGTCATCTCAACGACCGTTAACATCTTCTTTGCCAATTGGCATGTTCCACACATTGGTGTATACACATATAACACTGTTTTTTCTTCATTTCCTATTAGGGCTGTAGCTTCGGCACCTGTCCAATCAATCACTTCTATCATTCCTTACCGTAAATATTCTGTATAAACGTCAATGTCTGCTCCCCATAATACATTTGCTAAATGTGAAGAAGGTGCAGTCGCCACCTCGCGATACGAGCGATCAATATAAATATGCTCTGCTTGCGGAAATTCTTTTCGGAATTGTTTCCTTAACTTTTCTCCTGCATCATCAGCATCCACTAGCACATATACGTCCTTATCAAAAAATTGATCAATGAGCTCATCCATTTTCGACAAACCAATTGTACCATTTGTACAAACAATTTCCACTGGTTCACGAATAATAGATTCAATCTTTCTTCTATCCGATTTACCTTCTACAATAATGACTTTTTCCACATAAATCATATGTCATCACCCGATCACCATATACTATACAACCTTTAACTTAGTATATAGTATATTCGTTATTTTCATGTTGTTTCCTGTTTATTTTTGCAAAAGAAAAGCGCAAGCGGCTCGTTCAGAACAGGAGGGCATTGGAACTCCTGAACTAGAGGCGCTCTTTGCCTCAAGTGAAGGAGTGAAATGACCGACTGTTCTAGCCGCTGGAGCTGGATCATAACGAAAAGCTCAAGCGGCTTGCTCAGCATGAAGCCTACATGAAAAAAGTTTTTCAAAAACGTTCTCCTACATAATAATTAATATATATGTTTTTAAATTCATTATGTACACAACATAAAAAAGGACAGCACAAAGGCTGTCCTTTTTCTTCGACTATAATTAGTCTTGGTTTGTCATTTCTGCATATTTTTCTGCAGTTAATAACTTCTCAACTTGGCTTGCATCAGAAAGTTCAACTTTAACCATCCATGCACCCTCGTATGGAGATTCGTTAACTAGTTCTGGTTGGTCACTTAATTCTTCGTTTACTGCTACAACTTTACCACTTACAGGTGCGTATAATTCAGAAACTGTTTTAACAGATTCTACGCTTCCGAATGGCTCGTCAGCTTGGATTGTTGCACCTACTTCAGGAAGTTCAACGAATACGATATCGCCTAACTCACCTTGCGCAAAATGAGTAATACCGATAACAACCGCATTACCTTCTGTTTTTACCCATTCGTGTTCTTCAGAGTAACGTAAATTATTTGGAATGCTCATGACTGTACCTCCAGTGAATGTATTAATTATGTAAAAATACCTTATTGGTACTTTTTCCACACACTTTCAAACTGCTCTTCGTTAAAACCAAGTGTTACACTCGTTCCATCTGTTACAATTGGACGTTTAATCAACATGCCATCAGATGCTAAAAGCTCATACATTTCGTCTTCGCTTGCATCCTTTAACTTATCTTTTAAACCAAGTTCGCGGTAACGCATTCCACTTGTATTAAAGAATTTTTTTAATGGTAATTCACTTTTCTCATGTAAATTACGTAAATCTTCTTTTGACGGTGGATTTTCAACAATATGAATCATCTCATATGCTACATCGTTTGCCTCAAACCATTTCTTTGCTTTTTGACATGTGCCACATTTTGGATATGAATAAAATGTTACTGTCATAAATTCACCTACTTTTTTACTAACCTTTACCTTTATCATATAGAAAACATTTTATTATTTCAAACGATTATTCGCTAAACTTTTACTTATTTCGTGATAATTTTTAATAATCCTGCTAATTTTTCTTATTTTTCCGCCATTTATTAAGAAAAAATAAATATATAATTTTTTAAAAATTTTTTCTCATCCCACGCCGAACATATATCTTAAACAAACGTTTGATTAATTTCATATTTTTCTACCTCAACCTTCGGAATACGTAGATTCTTTTATACCGAACATATACCTTAAACAAACGTTTGATTAATTTCATGTTTTTCTACCCCAACCTTTGGAATACATGAATTCTTCCATACCGAACATACCTCTTAAACAAACGTTTGATTAATTTCATGTTTTTCTATATCACCTTTGGAATACATGATTTTCTATACCGAACATATATCTTAAACAAACGTTTATCCCGCTATTTGCGGGCAGTAAGACTCCCACCTCGAAATTCGGCAAATGCGAGGAAGTTAGGTGGGAGATAACTGCCCGTAAAAGCCCGATTGGTGCGGGCTAATAATCAGTGGGGGATGGACACCCCCCACTGATTAAAGTTTCACTTTATTTAAAAAATAAGAAGTCCTTTTACAGGCTCCTTCATCATCGACTTAAATAGTCCGAAATGGTTTGAAATACTACTATATACATATTATGAATACTTTCTTCTGTATTTCCACCATTCAATAAACCTACTCCCCATTGTTGCCCTTCGCCACTTCCAATATTTGCAAAACCTTGCGCGTACATAGCATTTACATCTTTTCGTGCACTGTTATACTCTATCCCTTTTGTAATAAAAGTTGAATATGATTTATCTTGTAAACCAATAAAAAATACTGGTTTCTTTAGCGATGAAAATACATCTTTATACTGCTCTGTTGAGGCTTCTTGAAAGTGATCTTTCATTATTAGAAAACCATCCACTTCCTTAGCTTTCTTTTCCAATTCCTCTAACTTCACTTTTTCAAACTTTATATTTCTAAATGTATCTTTCGGCTTTTCACCAACAACTCCAATGACGAGTGCTCTCCCGTTATATTCTAAATTTTCTCCTTCTTTATCCTTTGCACACCCAGTACTCACTAGGCATAACAATATAAAAACTAAGAAATACAGTGAACGCTTCATATAGCACCCTCCCCCTCTTTTAAGTCAAGTGACAAAAATGTAAGGTGAATTCAAGAAAATGTAAGTAAAATCGATAGCCCAATTGGATTTTCTATATTATAATCAATTGAATTTATTTACATTACTAAAACATAGGAGATTATCATGAAGAAATTTAAACTTTCATCTCTTCTTCCGTTAAGTTATATACTTCTACTCGTACTCGTAAGTCCCCTTTACGATGTATTAAATAAATCTACTGTTCACGCAGTAGATGTCACAACTGTAGTAGATGATTGGATTCCATTTGTGAAAGCATTTATTATTCCTTACTTACTTTGGTTTCCATACTTATACGGTGCACTTATTTATTACTGTTTTGCTGATCGAAAGCAATATTATGTCACTTTAAGTAGTGTAATTCTTGGAAAACTTGCTTGTTTTTCGATTTATTTTTTTTGGCAGACAACTGTACCACGCCCAACCGTCGTTGGAACAGATGTATTTTCCGAACTAGTCCGCTATATTTATAGTATTGATCATCCAGTAAACTGCTTCCCAAGCATTCATGTCCTTACGACATTTGTAATTATGTTAGCTGCCTTTAAGCGTAGAGAACAGCATACTTTGGAATATTACATCCTTACTTTCTTCGGTACGCTTATTATTTTATCAACATTATTTACGAAGCAGCATGCATTTGTAGACGCCATTTCTGGAATGACGCTTGCAAGCGTACTTTACTTCGGCGTTCAGTTGTTATTAGCAAAAGAAACCGTACGTGTTCCAGTAAAACAAAATCATAAAATGTAAAAAAGCAGACTGTGTCTTCTCAGTCTGCTTTTATCTATTATTAAGGAGATTTTCAAATTAAGATTGCGGTACAGTCATATCACCAGAATGAATACGACCTGCTTTTTTAAGAGCAATGTACAGTATATAAGAAACAGCTACTGGAATGATGATATAAGTGATTACCATCGCTGGGACAACTTCCCACCCTTGGCTGGAAATTAAATTAATTGGTGCGATAAGAGAGCTTAATCCAAGACCTGCAATTTCTTTTCCTGCTTCCAGTTGGAAAATTAGTGCCGATACTGGGCCAACTATTGCACTGGCGACGA
Source organism: Bacillus sp. FSL E2-0195 (assembly GCF_038003645.1). NCBI lineage: Bacteria > Bacillati > Bacillota > Bacilli > Caryophanales > Bacillaceae > Bacillus > Bacillus sp. FSL E2-0195. The sequence goes on from NZ_JBBOPN010000001.1 coordinate 4,809,957, forward strand.
CAGTTGGGACGAGAATCATTGGATTTTTAGTAATGTTCGGTAACTGCACTTTTGGAGTACAAAGTGCCTGGGCTAATATGCCACCTAAGTTATTTTCTTTCGCTGAAATAACAGAGAATCCGATAAATTGAGCAACACATCCTGCAAGTGCTGCACCGCCTGCAACACCATCTAAGCTAAGCGCTATCGCTAACGCAGCTGATGAAGCTGGAGAGATAAGTAACAATCCCCAAACTACAGCAATCACGATAGAAGCGATAAACGGGCTACCAGCTGAACTATCTTTAATGAATGCTCCAACTGTATTTAAAACTGGGCTAATATTTTGAGCTAACCAAATACCGACTAAACCAGAACCTAATATTGCTGCAAATGGAACGAGCATCATATCTAAAGCAGTTTTTCCACTTAATCGTTTACCAATATAAACTGCTAAAGTCGCTGTTAATAATGCACCGATTGGTTCACCTGTTTTAATGATGAGACCAGCTTCAGTAATTGAAATGGAACCAGCTCCAATTGCTCCAGCTACCATCGCTGAGAAAATTACGAGTCCGTTTGCACCGAGCATAAAGGCAATCCCGGCTCCAATTGCTGGTGCCATAAGTGATTTTGCAACGACTCCGATTGTAATAAGTAATGGTATATCAACAATTCTTCCTATATTTTCGATCAGTAAACCAATTCCAAGGGATACGAAAATACCCTGTGCGATTCCGGCAGAAGCTTTAAACACACGAGACATTATATATTCCTTCATTTGTTTCACCTTCTCCTATAATTTAGTAACCAATTGTTTTCATATAATCGCGTAAAACATCGTTTGATTTTGCAAAGCGACTTTCTTCATCTTCTGATAAGTTTAGTTCTACAACTTCTCTTACACCGTCTCTAGTAATAATTGCTGGTACTCCTGTACAAATATCGTATTCGCCATATTCACCATCTAAAATAGCTGAAACAGCGATAACACGGTGATCATCATTGAAAATTGAGCGCGCAATATAAGCTAAAGAATTTCCGATTCCGTAATAAGTAGTTCCTTTACGCTTATAAATTTCCCATCCAGCTTTTGCAGTCTTCTCAACAATTTCATCTAAATCTATTTCACCTAAGCGTTCTTTTTGTTCCTCTAAAATTTGCAGAATTGATTTTCCACCAACAGTTACGTGAGACCAAGCAACCATTTGAGAATCACCATGTTCTCCTAATGAATACCCATGAATACTACGAGGATCTACATGTAACATTTCAGATAAAATTGTTCTTAAGCGAGAAGAATCTAGTGATGTACCTGTACCAATCACACGATTTCTAGGTAATCCAGATAGCTTCCACACTTGATATGTAATAATGTCAACTGGGTTCGATGCGAGTAAGAAAATGCCATCAAATCCACTTTCCATTACGCCGCCAACAACACCCTCCATAATCTTAGCGCTGGCTCCTAAAGTGTCTAAACGACTTTGTCCAGGCTTCGGCGCTGGTCCTGCTGTAATAACAATGTCCATATCTTTGCAGTCTTCATAGCTTCCGGCATATACTTTTGTTCTTGTATTTGTAAAGTTAATGCAGTGCGATAAATCCATCGCTTCTCCAACTGCACGTTCATGATTTATATCAATTAACAATAGCTCTTCGCAAATCCCTTGGTTTACAATGGAATACGCACAGCTTGATCCAACTAATCCAGTACCGATAATTGCAATTTTTCTTGTGTTTCTATTCATAGCAATCTCTCCTAATTGATCATGTAGTCTATTTCTTTCGTTCTTTACACCCCTAATTATAGAGGTTCTCACGATAGAAACCATGGATACTTTGTGAAATATTGAGCAAAGCTTTTGTCCTTTTTGTGAATTGTTATATTTAATTTTCGTCATATTTGTTACAACTGAAAAAATATTTATTATGTATTTATTGACATATACCAAACAAAAAAACGAGCGAATCCATTCGCTCGTTTCATTCATCACACTATTCCGCACTTAATTGACTTTTCAATTGCTGCACAATCATTGGATTAGCAGGTGCTGCCGGCTTGTAATAACTTTTTTGCTTTGCATATTCATACATATTACGTTGACGCATCTCATCTTGATTACGAATTTGAATTAACGTTTGATGTAACTGTTCGTTATCAGACTGAGAAATATAATTTGCATAACTTGTTAAACTTGAGTTTAACCCTGCTAAATAATCGTTTACCATATCTTTTTCATTCATTTCTCTCTTCCTCCTATCCTAAAAAAGTCATTAATTGCTGTTTCGTATTTCGCGCATCTTGCGCATCCTTTTGTAGCATTTGCTTTAGCTGTGGATCTGTACAAGCCTGTGCATACTGGTCCAATTTGTTAATAATCGTCGCATGACCACCAATTAAATGACGTAAATTTTCTACTTCAAGCTCTGTTAAATTTTGCATAGGATACTCCTACCTTTCTTTGTTCATTCGTCATTAGTATTTGGTTCTTTTTGGATTGTATGCATGAATTAACTTTTCCTACCTATAAACAAAATAAAAGATGCATAGCTAAGCCATCCATCTTTTATGCTAAATATTCGTTCAATTTTATAAAGAGACAATCATACTTATACTCACAAGTAAGTTCCATGCAATATGTAAAATGATACTAGGTACAATAGACTGTGTCTTCTTATATAACATAGCAAATACAATCCCCATAATCGTTGCCGTAATTGGAAAACCACCATGAAAAATCCCAAAAATGAAGGAAGAAATAATGATACCAACTAGAAAACTATATTTCTTTTCAAGAAATCGATACAAAATCCCTCTATATAAAACCTCTTCTTTAACTGGTGTAATTATAGCCACACTTAACACATATATAATGCTTTGTATCACACTATTTTGAAGTGTCTCTCCCCCTAATTGATCTCGTTGCTGCCCTGCACTTTCAAAGCTAAACAGCTCTAACATTACATACTGAGCTAATGCAATGACGATAAAACCTAGTAATAAATACAAGTAGGTTTTCCCACTTTTTAAAACAGATACATCCCAAATGTTCTTAATAAAATGAAGCACTGGTTTATAAGCAAATAAAACAATAGCAACCACAGCCGCATCAAATAGAAGTAAATAATATCCCTCTAAATTAGCACGTAATACCTCTTCTCCAAAAATTCCAAGAGCTAAAGCAAGGAATAATCCCCCCATTAATAGGAACCCCAAAATACTTGCTATCATTACTAATAAATTTTTATATGTTAAATTGTCTATCCTCTCTTCTACGCTATAAGCCTCTAATACTGTTTTACTCATACTATTCCTCCACTTGTTTTAATTCATAATAATCTTTAGTTCTTAATATACATATAAACAACATAACAAAAACCAAAACAAGAATAATATGCAATTTTACATATCACGAAAACTTTGCATTCTATAGATTTAGGAATTAGATTACTATAGAATAATTATTAGATGAAATTCCAAAAATTCCTTATCTATCCACCATAACCCTCGCATCATATAAAACTTATTAATTAAAGGAGAAATGAACATGAAAACACATGACTTCCTTACAGAAATCCAGAAGGGCTCTGAACCTAATCCATATCAAGATCCTATCGCATTTATTTTCCTTTGTTTTTCCTTAGCCATATACACATTTTTAAAACCAGCAAAATAATATCATCTAGCAAAAAGAGCCTCAAAATTATTTGAGACTCTTTCTTGTTAAATTCCTTTCCGCTTCTTCAATCGCCCGTTGCATTTGCACTAACGGATCCTTAATCATCTTCCCATGCCCTGTCGCCAATATAGTCGGCCTATATTCCAGTAATTTCTGAGCGCTTATTAACGCCGTTTCTGCATCCCAAGTACCAAACACAGGGAACGGAAATAACCACTTTATTTGTCCTGCTACGGCCACTCCTCCCCTCGTTTGAAACGCATCTCCAACAACTAGCGCATCATTCCTCGTATCTAAAAACGCCATTGAACCTGGTGTATGACCTGGAGTCTCAATCGCTAAAAGAGAACCAATTCTACCTCCTTCTTGAAGAAGAATATCTGGAATCGTCTTTATCTTTTTGGACACACCCACTTTTATCGGTGTGTTTCGTTCTCCCTTTTGCAGTGCCATATCTCCTTCAAGTAAATGAGCATCTCTTTTAGAAATATAAACCGGAACATCCGGCAATTCTTTCTTTATAACATCAAGCGCTCCTATGTGGTCATCATGAGCATGAGTAATAATAATATTCGTAATCGGTTTACCAATTTTTTGGGCCGATTCTAAAATCTTCTTTCCACAAAATGATAAAGCAGCATCAATTAAAGTTAATCCAGCCTCCTCCTCAACAAAATAACAGTTGATTGGAAATAGATGCGGGAAAAATGCTATTTGATGAACTGTTCCTGCTTTTATTACGCTCATCTCCTGTACCTCCATAAAAAAGAGCCGTTTACAAATACATATGTAAAACAGCCCTTTTCCAGTTAATATTTTCTTTTCAAAACTACAATAGTTAAAGCATAAGAACAAAGTACCCCTGCTAACAAAAATGAATTCGCTAGTTTATATTGTTCGCCTGTCAATGAATATAGATTTCCAATTAAAAAGATAACTAAATATAGAAGTAAAAATACAAATAACGAAATTTTAGCTGCATTCCCCGTAATATGCTCGCCTCTTTCGTCTTCCCCCTCATTCTTCTGAAAACGTGTTGAATATAAAACACCTATTAGTCCTGCTACTGAGATTATTATCCCTACTACAATACTCATTCCGTTTCCCCCTCTATCTTATATTGAAAAACTTCATGAAATTCCTTACCTAAAATACTTGCAATTTCAAAAGCTAAAATTAAAGATGGATTGTAACGATTCGCTTCAATTGAAGCGATTGTTTGTCTACTTACCCCAGCTTGGTTCGCTAAATCCGTTTGTGACCAGCGTTTTTCTGCTCGGAGTACAACGAGATTATTTTGTAACGTTCCACTCTGTTTCATAACCTCTCCTCATTTTACATTATTTTCTATATTCTAATTGTAATTTATTTTTAACATCATGTAAACTATTTTTAACATCAATAAAAATAAAAAACCAGCAGCCAACAGGCCACTGGTTCTCTTTCATCTATTAAACTGTATAACGCTCATCTTCTAAAATTTTCGCAGCAATTTCACGCTTCTTCGGAATTACGTTAAGTGGTGTGTGGCGAGTTAATTTACGTAATGATGATAACATCATGCGCAGCATGTCGCCATTTTCAACTGCGATAAGTGTTTCTTTCGCATCTGCTTCGATTTCGTTGAATGCTTCTTGGCAGAATACTTCAGTGTATAACACTTTTTGTTTATTCTTTTCAAGACCAGTTGTTTTAATTGCTTTTTCTGTACGAAGAAGAGCTGATTCCATTGCGTAAAGATTGCTTACGATGTCAGCGATATTCACAAGAATTTCTTGCTCTTTATCTAATGCTTTACCGTATTTTTGAGCTGCTAATCCAGCTACCATTAAACCGATTTTCTTCGCGTTCTTTACTAAATATTTTTGAAGTGCTAATGGCTCATCGCCTACTTCTTCTGGCATCATCATCATTAACTCTTCTTGTAATTTTTGTGCTTTTTGTAGTAATGGTAATTCACCTTTCATCGCTTTACGTAAGAACGTACCTGGTACGATTAGGCGGTTAATTTCGTTCGTTCCTTCGAAAATACGGTTAATACGAGAATCGCGGTACATTCTTTCAATCTCGTACTCTGCCATAAATCCGTAACCACCGTGAATTTGAACACCTTCATCTACTGTATAATCTAACACTTCAGAACCGAATACTTTATTTAAAGAGCACTCGATTGCATATTCAGCGATAGAAGCTGCTACTGCTTTACCGTCTTTTACTTCTTCTTCAGATAATGTGCTCATGCGACTTTCGAATAAACCTACTGTACGATATACAGAGCTTTCAGCTGCATATGTTTTCGCTGCCATATTCGCAAGTTTCTCTTGAATTAATGGGAAGCGAGCGATTGGTTGTTTGAATTGTTGACGTTGATTTGCATATTGTGCTGAAATTTCTACTGCACGTTTCGCAGATCCAACTGTACCAACACCTAATTTATAACGACCGATATTTAAAATGTTGAACGCGATAATATGGCCTTTACCGATTTCACCAAGTAGGTTTTCTTTCGGTACTAACGCATCTTCTAAAATTAACGTACGAGTTGAAGAACATTTAATACCCATTTTCTTCTCTTCAGGGCTTGTAGATACACCAGCATAGTCTTTCTCTACGATAAATGCTGAGAAGTGCTCACCGTCTATTTTTGCGTATACGATAAATACGTCAGCAAATGCAGAGTTTGTAATCCATTGTTTTTCACCATTTAATACGTAATGCGTACCTTCTGCATTTAAACGTGCAGTTGTTTTTGCACCTAATGCGTCAGATCCTGAACCTGGCTCAGTTAATGCGTATGCCGCTAATTTTTCACCAGTTGCAAGTAATGGTAAATATTTTTTCTTTTGCTCTTCGTTACCAAATAATACGATTGGTAACGATCCGATACCAACGTGAGCACCGTGAGTGATTGCAAAACCACCAGCGCGCGAGAATTTCTCTGCGATTAACGCTGAGCTTACTTTATCAAGACCAATTCCGCCGTACTCTTCTGGTACGTCAGCGCCTAGTAAACCAAGTTCACCAGCTTCTTTTAAAAGACGCACAGAACGATCAAACTCGTGTTGTTCTAAATATTCAAGCTCCGGAAGAACTTCATTTACGATAAAGTCCTCTGTCGTTTTTGCAATCATTTTATGCTCAGATGAAAAATCTTCTGGCGTAAATACTTGATCAATCGTAATCTCCTCTACTAAAAAGCTACCGCCTTTAACCGCATTTCCTACTGTTTTTTCCATGAAAATTTCCTCCTTCATATTTTCATAAGCCGCTTTTCTCATTTTGAAAGAAGCTGGCTCTCATTTTTTTTATAAACCTTTGTTGCTTCCATTCTTTGCTTTAGCGCCCTCTTGTTCTGAGCGAGCCGCCTGCGCTTTTTTTATAATCCAGTTCCGGTGGCTAAAACAGTCGGTCGTTTCATCCCTTCCTGTGAGGCAAAAAGCGCCTCTTCGTCAGGGCTTCCAACGCCCTCCTGTTCTGAGCAAGCCACCTGCACTTTTTATATAATCCAGTTCCAGCGGCTAGAATGTTCGGTGGCTTCGCTTCTTCCTACGAGGCAAAAAGCGCCTCTACGTCTGAAGCTCCATCCCCCTCACATTCTGAGCGAGCCGCTTACACTTTTTTTATAGTAATTCAAATACTCCCGCTGCTCCCATTCCGCCACCGATACACATTGTTACGATACCGAATTGTTGGTTGCGACGTTTCATTTCGTGAATAAGAGATAGTGTTAGTTTTGCTCCTGTACAGCCAAGTGGATGTCCAAGTGCGATTGCACCGCCGTTTACGTTTACTTTTTCTTCATCTAAACCAAGTTCACGAATAACTTGGATAGATTGAGAAGCAAATGCTTCATTTAGTTCAAATAGACCGATATCAGATAGCTCTAAACCAGCTAATTTTAACGCTTTCGGAATTGCAGCAATTGGGCCGATTCCCATTACTTCTGGTGGTACTCCAGCTACTGCGAATGAACGGAATTTTGCAAGTGGCTTCATGCCATCGCTCACTGCTTTTTCACGATCCATTAATAGTACAGATGCTGCACCGTCACTCATTTGTGAAGAGTTACCAGCCGTTACAGAACCGCGAACGTTAAATGCTGGACGTAATTTACCTAAAATGTCTAGCGTCGTCTCTGCTCTTACACCTTCGTCTTGTGCGAAAATGATTGTTTCTTCTTGCAGTTTGTTGTTTGATCCAACCGAGCGTAACGTCACATCTACAGATACTGTTTCATCCGCAAAGTTCCCTGCAGCTAATGCTTTCGCAGCACGTTGATGACTTCTTACTGCAAATGCATCTTGTTCTTCACGAGAAATTCCATATTTCACAGCAACTTGCTCTGCTGTATGTCCCATACCCATATAATATTCTGGAGCAGCTTCTACAAGGCGACTGTTCGGACGAACAACGTGCCCCATCATTGGAACTAAACTCATTGATTCCGCTCCGCCTGATAATACAGCTTCAGAGTGACCAAGCATAATGCGCTCTGCTCCGTAAGCGATACTTTGTAAACCTGAAGAACAGTAACGGTTAATTGTAATAGCTGGAACATCGTAAGAAAGTCCTGCTAGCCCGCCGATATTACGAGCCATATTTAAACCTTGCTCTGCTTCTGGCATCGCACAACCGAAAATTAAATCATCAATTGGTCCTTCATAATTCGCACGCTTTAACGTTTCTTTTACTACTAACGCCCCTAGATCGTCAGGACGAACTGTTTTTAATGAACCCCTCTTTGCTTTTCCAATTGGTGTTCTTGCTCCCGCAACAATGACAGCTTCTCTCATGAACGATATCTCCCCTCGTTATTAGTTACGTAATGGTTTTCCTTTTACAAGCATGTGCTGCATTCTTGCTTGTGATTTCATCTCACTTACTAAGCTAATAAATGCTTCACGTTCTACATCTAATAAATACTGCTCATCAACTTCTGTTCCGTACGGCACTTTTCCACCCGCAATGACATATGCCAGTTTCTTCGCAATGTGCAGATCATGTTCAGAAATGTAACCTGATAAATGCATTGCCTCTGCACCAAGTACAAGCGCTGCATATCCTGTCTCACCAACAACTGGTATCTTTTTGCGGATAGGTGCTTTATAACCTGCTTCATATAAAGAAAGTGCTTTTTGTTTCGCATCATATAGTAAGTGATCACCATTCACACTAATACCGTCTTTATCGCCTAAGAAGTTGTTCGATACAGCTTCTTGTGCTGATGTAGAAACTTTCGCCATCGCTACAGATTCGAATACTTTATTCGCAACTTTTTGTAAGTCAAATTCTACACCGTTTGCCATTTTGTTTAAGTGTTTAATGTATAACTCTTTGTTACCGCCTCCGCCAGGGATTAAGCCAACACCTACTTCTACTAAGCCCATATAAGTCTCACTAGAAGCTTGAATGCTCGCTGCTGGTAAACAAACTTCTGTACCTCCGCCAAGCGTCATACCATATGGTGCCGCTACAACTGGCTTAGAAGAGTATTTAATTTTCGTCATTGCATCTTGGAAGTTTTTCACAACCAACTCAATTTCAAAGTAGTTGTCATCTTGTGCTTCCATTAAGATCATTGCAAGGTTCGCACCAACGCAGAAGTTCTTCGATTGGTTTCCGATAACAAGACCTTTATAATTCTTTTCTACTTCATCAACAGCGTAGTTAATCATTTGCGTAATATCCATACCGATTGCATTGCTCTTCGAATGGAATTCTAAGCAAAGGATACCATCGCCTAAATCGATTAAGCTCGCTCCGCTATTTTTCTTTAATACGCCATTTTTCGCTTTTAATTGTTTAAGAGAAATTGCCTTTTTATTACGTTCGATTAGCTTATATTCGCCATTATCGTAATAGTAGCTATCTCCGTTATCGTGTTTGTAGAAAGTAGTGAAACCTTTCTCTAACATTTCTTTCACCCAAGTCGGAACAACTACGCCGTTTTCTTCCATCTTTTGAACGGACTTTTCAACGCCGATTGCATCCCAAACTTCAAATGGTCCTTGCTCCCAGCCGAAGCCCCACTTCATCGCTTGGTCAATTGCAACGATATCGTCAGCAATTTCTTTATGAAGTTTTGCAGAGTATAAAAGAGTTGGTGTGATGATGTTCCATAACAACTCTCCTGCGCGGTCTTTCGCGTATACAAGCGCTTTCAATTTATTCGATAAACCTTTTTCTTGTTTACTTAATTCGATAGATGCAGCTTTTAATTTTTTGCGAGCTTCGTATTCCATCGTTTCAGGATTTAGTTCTAAAATTTCTTTTCCTTGTTTTAAGAAGAAGCCTTGACCTGTTTTGCTTCCAAGCCATTTTTTATCAAGCATGTCATGCATGAAAGCTGGTACTTTAAATACATCACGCTCTTCTTCTTGTACGTTTTCATATACGTTATTTGCAACGTGTACGAATGTATCTAAACCAACAACATCTAATGTACGGAACGTTGCGCTCTTCGGGCGACCAATAAGTGGGCCTGTTACAGAATCAACTTCCCCAATGCTATAGCCGCGTTTTATCATCTCTTGAAGAGTTACTAATAAACCGTACGTACCGATGCGGTTTCCAATAAAGTTTGGTGTGTCTTTTGCGATAACAACGCCTTTTCCAAGAACGTCTTCGCCAAATAGTTTCATGAAGCTTAATACTTGTGGATCAGTTTCTTTCGTCGGTATTACCTCTAGAAGTTTTAAATATCGTGGTGGGTTAAAAAAGTGTGTTCCTAAGAAGTGCTTTTGGAAGTCGTCTGAACGACCTTCTGCCATTTTTTCTACTGAAATGCCTGACGTATTCGAGCTTACAATAGAACCCGCTTTACGAACGGCATCTACTTTTTCAAATAGTTTCTTTTTAATATCTAAGTTTTCAACTACTACTTCGATAATCCAATCTACATCAGCTAGACGCTCAAGATCATCTTCTAAGTTACCTGCTTCAATCAGTGCTAGATTTCCTTTCACTGTCAGAGGAGCTGGTTTTTGCTTTAATAGTTTTTGCACAGCCGTATTACTAAAACGATTTCTCACACTTTTATGTTCTAATGTAAGTCCCTTCGCCTCTTCTTCTTTCGTAAGCGCAGGTGGTACAATATCAAGCAATAATGTCGGAATACCAATATTAGCTAAGTGTGCCGCAATTCCTGAACCCATTACGCCTGAACCTAGAACAGCAGCCTTTTTAATTTGGAACATCCATTTCTCCCCCTATTCTTGAATGAATGCTCATTCAATTTTTCGACATGAGTCGCAATCAATGAGTGAGCCTCTACTAATAAATATATGATACAGTTTGAATTTTCGCAATATATTTATTGATAAAATTTTCTGAAATAAATATATTTCTTTCATTTGGCTATGCTATACATGTGTATTTTCTTCATTAAAATGCACTTTTCCTTTTTATAATCTGACGAAACTGGAGGAATATATATGGCAAAACTTAAGAAGAACCCTTCAAAAGCTGGAATTAGCGCAGCAAGTGTAACTGGAAATGCAGGTCCGCATAATCACGGTGTTGAAAAAGGGCGTCAAAGTAATAACCAACAATATAAGAAGCATAATATGGGCGAAAAATAACGCTATATTTTTGGGCAGAGGACGTGGCATAATGATTAATGGCTGCTTTTTCTGCCCAATTTATTTGTACATATGGAAAACAAAAGAGGGAACGACGATGAAACGAACAATAATTATGATTGTAATGATTGCCACACTATTTACAGGGATGATTTTCTTCTCTTATGCACAAAGGCAACAAGTTGTAAGAGCAGATCAGCCTAACATTAATGGGCAATACGGGATTACAATCGATGCAGACACAGGTGAAATTTTGTATGGAAAACGGGAAGATGAACGCTCTTATCCGGCTAGTATAGGGAAAATGATGACTACCTTACTCTTACTAGAAAATGTGAAAGAAGATGAAGAAATTACGGTTACAGAGAATGCGATTAAAACGGAAAGTCAAAGTAAGAAGATTAAGCTTCGCGCGGGTGAAAAATTAAAACGTGATGAGGCATTAAAACTTATGCTTATTATTAGTGCAGACCCAATCGCTGAGTCAATTGCAGAACATATCGCAGGATCAAAAAATGAGTTTGTGAAAATGATGAACGCTAGGGCGAAGGAACTTGGGACAAAACATGCGACTTTCAAAAACGCAAGCGGTGCTGATGCACTTGGAAATAAAGTATCACCATATGACATTGCTATTATTACGAAAGAAGCCTTGAAGTATCCGATCGTTTTAGAATATATGAATTCAATACATACAACACTACATACTTCAGAGCGTTCTCCGAAAATCGCAAACTATGGACGGGAAGAACTATATGATGATCCATATGCGATTGGAAGTAAAAGCGGTTTATCAGCACTCGGAAAATACACAGTCGTAACAGTTGATGAAAAAGACGGTAAACGCGTCATTAACGTCGTGTTATCTTCTACTCGTACGCAGCTATATCCTGATACGAAGAAAATGGCGCACTACGCATTTCAGCAATTAAAATAACCAAGGAGTATTTTCTCCTTGGTTATTTTTTGATCATACCTTTTAATACGAACGCAACGTTTGCTGGACGTTCTGCTAGACGGCGCATGAAATAGCCATACCAGTCGTTTCCATAAGGCACGTAAACGCGCATTTTGTAACCTTCTTTTACTAGCTCAAGTTGACGCTCTGTACGAATACCAAATAACATTTGGAATTCAAATTGATCCCTTGGAATGTTGTGTTCTTCCGCAAGTTTTTTCGTATATTCAATAATCGCTTCGTCATGTGAAGCAATTGCAGTGTAATTTCCATTTAATAAGTGCATTTTAATAATTTTTTTATAATTGTCATCTACATCTTTCTTTTCCGGGAACGCTACTTCTTCAGGTTCTTTATAGGCCCCTTTTACAAGACGTAAATTAGGATTATAAGCGTTTAAATCTTCCATATCTTTTTCTGTACGATATAAGTAAGCTTGAATAACTGTACCAATATTATCGTATTCAGATTTTAATTGTTTAAAGATATCAATTGTTTTTCCGCAGCGCGTATAGTCTTCCATATCAATTGTAATAAACACACCATTTTCTTTTGCAGCTTCTAAAATACGGCGCATATTGTTCATTACGATTTCGTCAGAAATATCTAATCCCATAGAAGTCATCTTTAAAGAAAGTTGCGAATTAAGACCTTCTCTTCCAATTGCACGAATCGCTTCAATCGATTCGCTAGCCATTTCATTTGCTTCCGCTTCGTTATCAACGAATTCACCTAAATAATCGATTGTTACACAAAGACCTTGCTTATTTAATGCTTTAATTGCAGCTGTCGCTAATTCAATCGTTTCCCCTGCGACGAAGCGACCTGCACCAAAGCGTAAACCGTACTTTTTAGCCAGTTTTGTTAGCGCTTTATTTTTAGATAAGAAAAGAAACGAATTTCGCATTAATTGTTCCATGTAATTCACCCCTACGACTATAATTTATCTGTTTTTTACCCCTCTTCAAAATTATATCATTGTTTAAAATTATTTGATACAAATAATTATTTAGATAATTTATAAAATACTATCAAAACATTTAAAACCCTATATTCTCGTTTATAAATATAAAGAAAATATTTTTCGACATTCAGAAAAAACGGGTTTACTAGGGAAAAAATGAGCATGCCGAAAATATTCGACATGCTCACAAAACCATTTATATTTCATGTAAATTATATAAGGATATTAATAACAAAAACTTGAGGTAACATTATCTCAAGCCTTCTTACTTCTCATTTCGCTTCTCATCATTCAGCTTTTTAATATTCGTAATTAACTGTACCATCTCTTCTTTTGCATCTGGATACGTCTCATTCCAATGTTTCACTAAAGCTGGCATCGTCTTAGCCATATAAGAATAAAGTGCCCATTTCTGTACCTGCTCTTTTCGCTCTTCGTTGCTCTCTCCAAGTAATAGTTCCGTGTATTTCTCTAGCAAGCCATCAAACTGCTCATTAAACTTTTCACTCATCTTATTTTCCTCCTATATGAAAAAAGCAGCGAAGATCGCTGCTTTTTCTTATAATTTTGATCGAACAGAGTTTAATTTCTTCTCCATCGTACTTACTTTATCACGGCGATCATCGATACGAATTGTTGTCGCAACGCGCTGTGCACCTTTCGTGTATGGAACTTCATGCATTTGTTGAATGACTTCTAAAATGACAGGAAGATCTCCTTCAATTACTGTATTCATCGGTGTTAATTGATACTTCACGCGATCAGCATTTTTCTCTAGGACCTTTTGTACTTCTGCTACATATTCACTAACACTTGGGTTACCTGTTCCTACTGGAATAATCGATACATCAACAATTGCCATAATAATCTTCCTCCTATTACTGCTTCTTATATATCCATTGTCTATTTTACCGAAATTCTCATCATTTTACTAATACGTTACTCTTCTACTTTAAACTGCTCAATCAATTTTTCTAAGTCCTGCATATTCTCTGTCAAACTTTCCATCGTATGAGCTACTTTTTCTAAATGATTCACTTGTGACTCAGTTGCTGCATTTACCTCTTCAGAAACAGCCGCACTCTCTTGACTCGTGCTAGCAATTGTTTGCATAACTTCTGTAATTTCTTCTTGCTCGTGACCTATGTTATTTACCTCTTCTACAATTTTTTCAACTGAGGTACTAATAGTATTTACAACTGACATAATTGTGCGGAATTCTGTCTCCGCCTCTGTCGTAACTTTATTTTGTATATCCGCAATGTCTTTCAATTTACTTACAACTTCTACAACTCGTTTTACTTCTAACTGCACATCGCTAATCATTATTGTAATCTCACCCGTTGCCTCTTTTGATTGTTCAGCTAATTTCCGAACCTCTTCCGCAACAACAGCAAAGCCCTTACCTTGCTCACCTGCACGTGCTGCTTCAATTGAAGCGTTTAAAGCCAGTAAATTCGTTTGATCCGAAAGACCTTTTATAAGTTCTACCACATTTTGAATCGATCCAACCCTTTGCTCTAACTTACCGGACGCTTCTTCCGTATGAACAACGATAGAAGATGATTGTTCTCTTGTACGAACTAAATTTCGCATCGTATTGAGTCCCTGCTTAGACGCTTCTTCCGCCTTACCAGTCACTCCCTTTATTTCACCAACGGAACTATTCATTTCTCCCATCGACTGCGCCATATTTTCAAGTTGCGCTGAAACCTCCTCTACACTATTAGCAAGAGTAGACGCGCCTCCGCTCACATCATCCATTGCACCTGAAACTTCTCTACTAGCTGCTACAGTTTCATTCGTTAAATAATGCAGATTGTGAGTCGATTTCTGTACTGTCGATACACTATTTTTAATTTTACTTACCATTTCATTCATTTGCTCAACCATATGATTAAAATGATTTGTCAGTTCTCCAACTTCATCCTTACTTGTCACTTTCATTTGCAACGTTAAGTCACCTTCTGCTACTTTTTGAACGTGATTTGTTAATAGTTGCAATGGTCTTGCTAATCTTCTTGAGAATACATATGAAGCTAATATTCCAATCAATAAACTTATACATGCCATTATAATAACTGTATTTCTTGTTTCTATTAGTAAGTTATCAATGGACTCTTTCGGATATACAATCCCGATTTTCCATTTCATCTTATCAAACAATTGACTATAGGCTACTACATCTTTGCCACCTAATGTCGCCGCCGCAAATTTCGTTTCATCTTTATTTAAACTTTTAACAAGTGGTTCTTTCGAAACATCTTTTCCTACTTTCTCCGGGTACACAATGGCAATATTTTTATCATTTATAACAAACATTTCTCCGCCATTATTATATTGAATATTATGGAGTAGCTTTTGAATCGTTCCTAGTGATACATCCATTGCTACAACACCTAACACAGAACCATCTTGTCCGACAATGGCTTTTGAAACTCCAATACTTAACTTACCCGTCGCGATTTCATATTGTGGTTCTCCCCAAATAGTCGATTCTGTAGCTGCTTCTGACGCTTTATACCAAGGGCGACTCGTCGGATCATATCCTTCTGGAACTGTCCCACCATCTGCAAGATTTGCACTCAACGTTTTTTTATCTTTCGTCCCAATGTAGACATCTAAAATATCAGGATGATTCTTTTTAAACCTTGAAAATTCCTTTAAAATAAAACTCTCTTCTTCTGGAGTAACCCCATCTTTTAGCATGTTTTGAATATCATCATGAGATCCATAATGACCCATATCTTCTTCAATTCGCTGCATAAATGCAGTTAACTGCTCTGTCACAAGATCCATCGTATTTTCAGAATACTGGTCTAATGAGTGCGTTTCTTTCTCTTTTTGCAATTGATACACAGCTGTACCTAATATTACAAACATCATAGAAATAAGTACCGAAAATACTACTGCAATTTTTAAACGTAAACTTCTCAACATATTCCCTCAAGCATCCCCTTCTCGGTAAAATTCAATCGCATTAATCATTATATTAAGTATAATAGATAAATCGGAAAGCTCAATCCATATAGTTTAAAAAATTGAAATTTATTCTCATTTCAATCAACCTACTTGTTATCTCAACACTTGTGTAAAAACAAATAGTTCATTATCCTTAACATATAATCTCATTCGTTCGGAGGGAACTATGCTACAAAAATTCGGTTTCTCACAATATGAAAGCCAAGCTTATGAAGTTGTCGTATCAAGCAATGACCCATTAGATGCAACAACTATCGTTAAACATTCAGGTGTTCCAAAAGCAAAAATATACGAAGTGTTAGCACGACTCATTGATAAAGGGATGGTAATGGATTCTGTTTCTGAAAAGAAAAAATTGTATACAGCATTACCACTCAAGCTAGCAATTGAAAAGTTAACGACAGAATTCCAATCTAATATTAAAGAACTTGAAAATAATATTTCTAAAAAATCATTTACAGATGACCGCGTTTGGAGTTTAAAAATGCAGTCTTCTATTAAAGTACAAAGTAGGCAACTTATAGAAGATGCGAAAGAATCCATACGCATCTCCGCATGGAACGATACCCTTTTAGAATATCTTCCTTTACTAGAACAAAAAGAAAAACAAGGCGTCCAAGTCGAGTCCCTCATAGTTGGAAAAGTGGAAACTGACTTAGAAAACATGCATTTTTTAATCCCAGCTCAAGAACCTAACGCATTAGAGCGTTATTTACTACTCATCGTTGACGATAGTGAAATTTTATTTGCTGGTGTAGAGCAAGAATCATGGCAAGCGATGAAAACAATGTCACAACCTTTCGTGAAGTTCTTTACGGAGTTCTTCTATCATGACGTTGCACTTGCGAAGATTACAGAGAAGCACCATGATCTCTTTATGCAGGATGAGGAAATTAAGGAATTGTTGATGAAGTTGAGGTATTAACAAATCCAAAAATCGATTCTACCATTTGAATAGATAATATAATTTTTCATACAAAAAAAGCTGTACCAAACGGAGTTTTACATACTCATTTGGTACAGCTCTTTTTTACGCTTTCGCTAATTCAATTTTATGTAGTTGGTTTTTCGGATGGTTTTGATTTGTAAATACAGAACGTTCATTTTACGATTTTTTTTGCTCCTTTATCTCCATCAAAAGCTCAATAATCTTCTCATTTTGCTCTACTTGTTTCTCAGAATTTTGATAGATGAAACGAATCCATCTAAATACAAAAATAATAAGAAATAATGGGACTAAAGAAATTAGAAAACCAATAATTGAAAAATTAGACTCCATATACTATCACCTCGCTATATACTCCCTTCTCCATTTCTCTACTAACCCCTGCAATTTTTCACACAAAAAAGAACCTATCAAATGATAGATTCTTCTTTCGTAAGCTGATTCGAACGTCCTCTCGTAATAGAGAAAATCGCACAAAGTAGTGCCAATATAATGAAAACGCCGCCTACCCAAGCGTTATATATAACAGATGATTTCTCAATAACAACTCCGCCCACTGTTGAGCCAAGTGCAATTCCTAAATGAAGTGCAGAGTTATTTAAACCTTGCTGAATACCAGCTGATTCTGGCGCAATTTCAATTAAATAGTTTTGCTGTGCTGGCGAAATTGCCCAGCTCAGCATACTCCAAAGCCCCATCATAATAATGAAAAGCGGGAATGAGAATGTCATCATCGGCAACATAAAGATTGCACATGCAAATACGATAATGATGGAAATAATACTTTTCTTCGATCCCCATTTATCAGCAAGCAAGCCGCCAAGGCCGCCTCCAAGTACCGCCGCAATTCCGAAAATGAAGTAAAACACACTAATCCAATTTGCTTCAACATGCATGACATCTTTTAAAAACGGTGTTAAATATGCGTATAGCGTTAAATGACCTGTTAAAAATAAAAATGATGTTAACTGTGCGCTTACAATTTTTTTATCCTTTAACGTAGCAATTTGTTCTCTTATTGATAATACCGATGTCGCTGGTACTTTCGTTAAAAATAATGAAATACAAGCAATCGCCATAACCGTTAATATTGAAATTAATACAAATGGTGCACGCCATCCATATGCATTTCCGAGTACAAGACCTAGTGGTACTCCAAGTACGAGTGATCCACTAATACCCATGAAAATGATTCCAATTGCACGCGCACGAAAATGCGGCTCTACTACACTAGAAGCAAGTGTTACCGATAGTGCAATAATAAGCGAACCACTCGCTGCACAAATTACTCTCGAGAACATTAACATCTCGTAATTCACACTAAATGCCGAAATGATATTTCCAATTAAGAAAATTGATAATGCCACAACATACAATTTCTTTCTTTCAAACTTGCCTGTTAATGCTAATAAAACCGGCCCTGATAGAGCGAATACTACTGAAAATATTGTAATAAGCTGACCAGCTGCACTAATCGACACACCTAAATCATTAGCAACTAAATCAAGCGTTCCTCCTATAATTAGCTCAACCGTTCCGACTACGAAAGCCGCAATAGCTAAAATATATACACGAAAATTCAAGCCTTTCCCCACACTTTCTCTTTTGGTTACTACCATTATAGTAACCAAAAGAGAAAGTGGACGCAAGTACAAATTTTTTTATAGCAAAAAAGCAGGCGTATAATACGCCTGCCCTTCAATCATTAAACTCCAGTTTCTTTCTTCTTATTTAAGTACCAATATACCGGAAGTCCAGTAAATACAATTCCAATTGATAAGAAGCAGCTTACCGGATCGTTAATAATTGCACTTCCAAGTACAAACAACGATCCTAAAATCGCAACGATTGGTACAATCGGGAATAACGGTACACTATATGCACGCTCTTTATTCTTGTTACGTTTTCTTAAAATGAAGACACCTATAAATGTCATTACATAGAAAATATAAATAATAAATACGGAAATCTCGGATAGCTTATTCGGATCACTAATAAGCATTAAAATAATTCCTAAAATGATTTCAACAGTAATCGCATTCGCTGGTGTTTTAAATCTCGAATTTTCTTTTGCAATAAACTTAGAAAACGGAAGGTGTCCACGCTCTGCCATCGACATCGGAATACGTGGGAATGTTAAAATCTTTCCATTTAAACAACCGAAAATAGAAATGATAATACCGATACTAATAATTTTCCCGCCATATTCTCCAAGTAACATTCCCGCAGCTGTCGCCGTTGCGTTTTCTCCAAGGGCTACAATTTTCGCTGCTGGTAATACATTTAGTAACGCTAAGTTAATTAATACGTAAGCAGCTGTTACAATTAAAATCCCAACTGTCATTGCCTTCGGTAATAACTTTGTTGGATTCTTCATTTCTCCGCCAATAGAAGCAAGCAAAATCCAGCCATCATAGGCAAATAAAGTTGCTAAAATTGCCATCCCGATACTTTGATTTTCTGATATCGGTACAACTACGTTGAAGATATCACTATTCCCTTTCCAAAACCCTAGCACAACAATTAATATAATTGGAATCATCTTCCCAACTGTCGTAACCGTTTGGACGATGCCCCCATATTTTGTTCCCAAACTATTTATAACGCCTAGGAACACAACTGTTCCAATTGCGATTGGTAAATTCCAGACTTTATCTAAATAGAAAAAATTAATCATTAAAGAACTAAAATACAAACCTAACGTTCCAATAATAGCTGGTCCATAAACAATTGTTTGCATCCAGCCAGATAAATACCCCCAAAAACTTCCGTAAATCTCCTCTAAATACGTATACAACCCACCATTTTTCGGAATTTGCGCTCCAATTTCGGCTACTGTTAAACCACTTGCTAACGTCAACAGACCACCAATTACCCAAGCAAGGATTGCCATATTAGAACTCCCTGAGTAATCTAATACGCTCCCTGGTTTCATAAACACACCAGACCCAATAATAGTTCCTACTACGATAGAAAGTGCTACTGTTAAACCAATTTTGTTTTTCTCATCATGATGCATGCTGCGTATCCTCCTTCCAATACTAGTGTGATGCAAAAATAAAATAAAAAAACACTCCTCCCTAAAAAAGGGACGAGTGTTGTATTCGTGGTTCCACCCTTGTTTCAATTCGTAAAGTGACACACTTCACCAATTTCTCAAGTCCAAATAACGGTTTTTGCCGGCAAGCAATTACTAGGTATCCGTTCACTGCTGCAGTTCAGAGGTGGTAATCGATTTTCTCGTATTAGGAAGCTCACAGCCAAAGGCTTCCCTCTCTGAGAATCGTAAAAAATTGATCATGTCCTCATCATCACTTCTTGATGTCGAATTTTGTAGTTATTGTTCATTATATTGAATTGTTAGAAAAAATCAATATATATTTTATATAACATAAGAAACATTTCTCTTCTTATATTATAACAGAAGTTACCATTTTTCTCTATTTCCCTAAAAATGGTATAATTCATGTAGGAGGTGTACTAATAATGATTGCTATTTTTTGTATCATCGCTACTGTTCTTTCTTTTATATTCGCTATCATGTATCGATATAAGTATCCTGGTTATAGCATTTTAGCGGTAGCTATTATACCAGCTGCTTCCTTCTACGTATTAGGTAAATACCAATATACTGAAGTGTTTATCGGTTTTGCAATCTTCTACTGCATCTTTGGATACATACTAACAATGAAAAGAATTTCAATGAATCATTAAAAGGGACCGATTTCTGCTTACAGAAATCGGTCCTCGCATTTGTCGTATGTACCTTTCGGTTGCCCACACGAAAGATACTACATAGTTCAATTATTTTTCATCTTTTTTCATAAAAAATTTATGATTTGGAAGATCCACATTTAAATCTGCTAATTGTTTCTTTTCCTTTTCTAGAATCGCTTTCGCTTTTTCTTTTGTCACCTCATCTAAGTTTGCAAAGATGTCTTCATGCTTCCCTTTCTCTGGAAGATTCACACCTAGTTTTGCCAATTCTTCTTTCGCTTGCTCGCGAGTTAATTTCCCGGACTTTTCTTGCTCAAAAATAGACTTCGCTTTTTCTTTTGTCGCCTCATCTAGATTCGCGAACATATCACCGTGCTTCCCTTTCTCTGGGAATTTCACACCTAGTTCTTTCAACTTCGCTTTTGCTTGCTCACGAGTTAGTGTTCCAGACTTTTCTTGCTTCAAAATTGCTTCCGCTTTTTCTTTTGTCGCCTCATCTAAATCCGCGAACATGTCACCGTGCTTCCCTTTCTCTGGAAGCGTTACGCCTAATTCTTTCAATTTCTCTTTCACTTGCTCATGCGTTAATGCTCCGGACTTTTCTTGCTCAAAAATGGACTTCGCTTTTTCTTTTGTCGCCTCATCTAAATTCGCGAATATATCTTTGTGCTTACCTTTCTCTGGGAATT
Source organism: Bacillus sp. FSL E2-0195 (assembly GCF_038003645.1). Classification (NCBI taxonomy): domain Bacteria; kingdom Bacillati; phylum Bacillota; class Bacilli; order Caryophanales; family Bacillaceae; genus Bacillus; species Bacillus sp. FSL E2-0195. The sequence continues at coordinate 4,831,455 of NZ_JBBOPN010000001.1, forward strand.
TCACGCCTAGCTTTGTTAATTCCTCATTTGCTTGTTCGCGAGTTAATTTTCCGGATTTTTCTTGCTCTAGAATCGACTTCGCTTTTTCTTTTGTCGCCTCATCTAAGTCCGCAAGCATGTCTTTGCGTTTCTCCTTCTCTGGAAGTTTCACACCTAGTTCCTCTAACTGTTTCTTTGTATCGTCCATAATCGTTTTTACTTTTTGTTTTGTAGCCTCATCTAAATTCTTCTTCGCAGTTCCTTTTGTAACTTGCTCGGCCGCTGGAGTATTCGTTGCCGCAAACGCTGGTATGCAAGCTCCTCCTATAATTCCAAATGATAAAGCACCTGCAATTGCTACATACCCAACTGTTTTCTTCTTCATAGGAAATTTCCTCCTTCATAGTTCTAAAGCATGTACACTTTCGTATACAATGCCAATAGTAATGTTGGTTTCTTAAAATTTCCTTAACGATTTAAATAAAAAACACCGCTCATCACGAGCGGCGTTTTTCTAAGCTTTTTGTAATTGTAATTCTTCACGTTCCATTACTTTTCTTAATACAATTGTTTGTGTCATTGTAAATAAGTTACCTGTAATCCAATACAGCACCAGTCCTGATGGCGCCGCAAATCCCATAAATAGAATCATTGCAGGCATCATAATTTGCTGTATTTTCAGCATTTGAACTTGTTCTCCAGGCGTTACATTTGATTGGAACACCTTCATTTGAATAAATGTTGTTAACGCTGCGATAATCGGTAATATATGATATGGATCTGCATGTCCTAGGTTCACCCATAAAAATGAAGATGTACGAATCTCTTCAGTTCGGCTAATCGCATAATACAAAGCAGAGAAAATCGGCATTTGTATAAAGATTGGCCAGCACCCAGCTAACGGATTCCAACCGCCTGATTTCATTAGTTCTGACATTTCTTTTTGATACTGCTTTTGTTTTTCAAGATCTTTACCCACATCACCGTATTTCTGTTTCAGCTTCTGTAATTCAGGTTGCATTTTTTTCATTTTCGCTTGGCTACGATATTGCGAAACAGCTAATGGAATCATTGCTGAACGAATAACGAGCGTCATGATAATAATGGCAATCCCGAAGCTAGCTCCAGGTATATGATGAGCAACAAATTGAATCATAAATGAGATTGGATATACGAAATAATGGTTCCAAATTCCCGTACTATGTGAATCAATTGTGCCTGCATTACTGCAGCCAGATAAAACAAAAACAAGTAATAATGATAAACTAATGAGCCTAGCTCGGTATGATTTTAACATGTTCATTCCTCCAATGTTTCGTAATTAATTAGCGAAACATTGGTGTATACGGACCTACCTCGTCACTCTCTCCACTCGATTCTTGTCTGCGGACAGAACGAATCATTCCATATTTATAAAAAATAGAAAATAGCGGTACATTTCTTGTACCCTCTTCACACGTATCTACTAGTTTAAAAGCTCTCTGTCTACCGCTCGATGCTTGCTGACGCACAAAGCGAGAAACGTTAGCAAGAAAAAAGACTTCTAATACACAAAGCGCTGTCGTTACAAACGATATATATAGAATTGCATCCTGCAATAAAAATTCCATCGCTTCACATCCTTAATAAAGTCATTTTAGCATATTCAGCAAACATTCTCTATTTCCTTTTGTTCTCAAAAATTTTTTTTGCATATTTTCTCAAAAAATTATGCTAGAAAACTAATGTATCCGCTTTCTTTAGTATATTCACACGTATCTTTGAATAGGTTTAATTTGTTAGAAATTTATAAAATTTTTGCATTATAATAAAACTATTGCCAGTTTTTGAAAAAAGCTTTATTCTCTTCTTGTAATCAAAAATGAATATGGAGATGAAACATACTATGGGTCAACTAGGAGACGCCGATTACGTTCCCGACACCGCCTTTTTATCCTTCCCAGCAGCTAAAACATTTCATTTAGAATTCATCATACAGTTAGTTGTTATTTTTATAGCTTCTATTTTGTATGCAATTTCTATGAATATGTTTTTTATCCCGCATAATATGATTAGCGGTGGATTCGCTGGTGTAGGGATGATTATCGGTTATTTAATGCACTACAATATCGGAGCACTTATCTTTTTACTAAACATTCCGCTTCTTATTTTAAGTCACTTTTACTTAGGAAAGAAGACAACCTTTTTAACGGCATACTTTGTGGCTGTATCATCTTTAGCGATGAACATTATCCCAGTACACCAAGTTTCAGATGATATTTTGCTGTCTTCTGTATTCGGTGGTGTCATCTGCGGTGCTGCCTCAGGAATCATATTCCGATTTGCTTCTTCAACAGGTGGTTTTGATGTTGTTGGATTGATTGTAGCGAAACATCGCGATGTTTCAATTGGAGCAATCATCTTTGGATTCAACTTAATCTTACTTGTTGCAGCAGGATTTATTTTCGGATGGGATATTACGCTTTATACGTTAATTAGTCGGTTTGTAGTCAGCAAAGTAATTGATGCCGTGCATACAAAACATATTAAATTAACGATAATGACAATTACAGAAAAAGGTGAGGAAATAAAAAGCTCACTATTACATCACGGCATACGTGGCGTAACAATGGTAGATGCTGTCGGCGGCTATACAAACCATAAGAAAAAAATGATTTACACTGTCGTAACTCGCTACGAGTTGGGCGAAATGAAACGTATTATCCGCCAAGTGGATAATAAAGCATTTATGAACATTACTGAAACAGTTGAAATTGTCGGCCGTTTCAAACGTATATAAAAAGGCGCAAGGAACTACAATTCCTTGCGTTTTTTATTTTTTACACTTATTACAAAATCAGATAATTCTATTATTGTATCACTAAATATGTTATAATAAAACTAGACTTACAAAAAAGAGTATATAGACTTGGAAGTTTCTCTTATTTTTATAAGCAAAAAGAAACGAGCAGTCGGGTATATTTCAGACACCATACACGTAACGGTTTAAAAAAACCGATCATCTTAGTTATTCTTCACTGATCTTTTTATAAAAGATACGTACAACTAAAATTCACTTCAATATACTATACCTACCTTTTTGACTTCCAAATCATCTTATTACATAAGGAGATGAACATATGAATCAATATATACGATACACACTAGCTGTCCTATTTGCGATCGTCGGCGGCGTGATCTGTTTCTGGACAAACACAGAGCTTGGAGAGAATATCATTTTTAATGGAATCGAAACCCTTGTAAGCGCTTCAATTTTAGGCGGATACATTTTCTTCCTCTTCAATCCAGAAGAAAATGCTCAAAAAACAATGTTATTAACAATGATCGGAATCGTTGGTGGATGTATTTCCTACTCAATGACAAACTATACATTACCACTTCAATTAAGCTCAGCTTTCTTCCACGGTCTATGGACTTGGTTTATCGCATTCTGTCTAGCAGATGTATTCAATCTATTACAGGACACTGAAGAAGAAAATGGTCGTCAAATTGAAAGTAACTCGTAAGCTGGAAGATATTCTTCCAGCTTTTTTGTTTACTGTTCTTTCCTGTTCATACCCCATTGCTATCAAGCTAATATTTTATAGTACCCCCAGAACTAAATTTTGTATTAACTTGTAACAAAAAAGCTTATTTTTTTGTTTTGAGGTATTTGCTTTTCTTAGCTTGATGGTGATGTGGTGATCCCTAAAAACAAGGACAATAAAAAAGACCGTCTAACGACGGTCTCATGAAGTAAAGCCCCCCTTTAGTTGAACAAAAGCAGGTAAGTTTCTCATGATTTCTCACTTTTTAAAATTTTTTTGTTTGACAAAGATAAAGTGGTCTTCAGGCTTCCAAACGTGCAGATGGTCAGCGATGTATCCGCGTAGCCAAAACACGCCATTAATTTGTCTAAGATAAAAGCCTTTCGGAAAATCATCGTCTTTAGTTAATATTTCCGATGCTATTGTGATGGAGCCAGATGGAGCTTGATGTTGTTGTGAGGCATTCCCCAAATAACCTTCAGGCTGTTCCAGATACTCCAATCTTAGTTGAGGTCCCAGCTCAAGCGGACACAATTCCAAACCAAGTTCGCTCGCTCTTTTAAAGAGCTGAGCCGTAGTAGCTCCATCAGGAAAGCCAAGGTCTATAACGGTTAGTTCAACGGTCTGCAGGCTGTACTTTGTATTAGAAGTCGTAAATTTATCATCAGCTAGCAGTCTTTCTCCATACTCATTCATCAAAATGGAGTATTGTTGCAATTTCTGAATAAGCTGTGATTTCGTAAGTCCGCCAACCTCTACTGTTCTAGTAATAATTGGACAATCAGGGTATATTCGCATTTGTAGTCACTCCTAAAAAATTGGGTATAAGAATTTAAAATTAATACATTCTACAATTTTCCATAAATCCCCTTGTTGGAGTAAAGACCCATCGCTATTAAGCTAACAAAACTAAACTTTCTTAAAATGAAAAAATACGCTATTCTTTCTGTAGAATCATAGGAAAGGATGGTGTTTTTATATGTCGATATCTGACGAGTTACAACTATTTGCACAGGAGATTCAGAATTTTTCATCCCCAAATATCTTACAGAATCTAGCTAGGGATGTTGGGTTTGTACAGCGAACAAGTAAGTATCAAGCACAAGATTTAGTAGCTTTATGCGTATGGATAAGCCAGAGTGTAGCAAAAACTTCCTTAATCCAGTTATGTAGTTGTTTAGAAGCATCAACAGAAGTACTCATCAGTCCTGAAGGACTAAATCAACGATTTAATGCCGCAGCCGTGCAGTTTCTACAACCAGTATTAGCTAAACTTCTGAACCAAAAATTATCTTCATCTAGGTTGTTTTCTTCTTCATTTACTTCTATTTTTAAGCGTATTCGTATCTTAGATTCCACTGCATTTCAACTTCCAGATGTATTTTCATCGGTTTATCCTGGTGCAGGAGGTTGTAGCCATAAGGCTGGTGTAAAAATTCAACTTGAATATGACCTTTTAAGTGGACAATTCCTCCATATTCATACAGGACCAGGTAAACAACATGATCGCACTTACGGCTCTCTGTGTGCCCCAACTGTGACAGCGAATGATTTATGTATCCGAGATTTAGGTTATTTTCATTTAAAAGACCTTCAATATATACAAGATAAAGAGGCCTACTATATCTCTCGTATCAAGTCGAATACACGTATTTATCAAAAAAATCCTAACCCTGATTATTTTCAAGACGGAAGAATTAAGAAAGGTACAGAGTATATACAGATAGATATGGAGACGTTAATGAGCTCCCTTCAACCAGGACAAACATGTGAAATAGCTGATGCTTATGTAGGAATGATTGATAAAGTGCCAGCTCGTGTAATTGTTCATCGATTAACAAAACAACAGCAACAAAAACGATTACAAGATCAAGCTGTAAGAGAAAAAAAGAAAGGAATGAAGTATTCTCCTCGTAGTAAACGACTCAGTGGTATCAATGTATATATGACAAACACCCCTACAGATATTGTCCCGATGGGACAGGTACATGACTGGTATTCTTTGCGTTGGCAAATCGAAATTTTATTTAAAACGTGGAAGTCATTCTTTCAAATTCATCATTGTAAAAAGATAAAACCAGAACGATTAGAGTGCCATTTATATGGTCAATTGATTGCCATTCTACTCTGTTCTTCTATCATGTTTCAAATGCGCCAATTGCTCCTCATGAAGAAAAAACGAGAGCTTAGTGAGTATAAAGCCATATATATGATTAAAGACTATTTCCTTCTTCTATTCCAAACTATACAAAAAAAACACCCAAGAGCTATCAAAGGTGTTACTTCGCCTGTTCAATCTCCTACAGCAAAACGGGAGAAAATCTCATCGATATGAGAAGAAAACAGTCTTTGTTATATTAGGTGTCGTTTACAATTGTACCATGTCTGATAATCAAGCGGCTTAATTCAAAAAAATGAAACCCGCTAGGGTTTATTTCGTATGCAAATCTTTAAATTCCTTACACATAACCTTTAGAAAAAAGAAACACTCTCTACTATAATTGACGTTGTATGAGCTTAGCTTGATAGCGATAGGGTACCGCCACATGCCCATCAACCTATATTTGTACCATCTGAGGAACAAGGCACCATACAGGGTAATCCGAAAATCTTGAGAGGTATTGTGTATAGTATGTTTACCTCAGGTACAACAAAAGAGCCTTACCTCTGTAGGCAAGACCCCACTAGTGTAGTTGTATAGTATTTATATAACAACTAAGAAACTGAAAACATATAACACCAAATAGCAGAACCCTAACATTCCGCCTACAGCTAATACCTGTTTACCCCAGCTCTTGAGTTTCATATTACTGTCAATCGATTGCACTCTTTCCATATATCGTTTCCTCCTATTAAGGAGAACCCTTGAAGACTCTCACCTCGCTATGATACCATTAAGAGATGACTAATAGAGGTCTAAATGTATAAAAATGCAATATTTCATATTAAAATGCATTATTATTATATATATATAAACATTTACTATAATAAGGGTGTAAAGATTCACCACATCATGTATGTCTCCTTATTTACAGTATAAACTCCTCCTTTTATGTTCTATATCAAGTTATAAATCCCTGTATATTCCATACATGATCGGTTAACATAACGTATCATTATCGGTAGCAAGGATAAGGGGGAATCCCATTTTCACAGGGGAACCTCCTTTTTTGTTCTATCGATCTATGTATTTTATATATATTCCTATTCTGTCGCGGTTTTAGAGTTCTCGTTTGTTACTGGATTAGCCGAAAAACTGTATAAAATCTTGCATGCTCTTAGCGTGGTATTTTTCTGAAACGCTGTCGATACCTTTTTAAAAATAAAAAAAAGACACCCTAAGGTGCCTTCCTGCGATTTGAACCATCGTAATATGGTATTGGATGCCAATCCAATTATTATTTTACCACGTTAAGTAATTTCGAGTATTGAGAAATAGTAAAAGCACTCTTTCGAGTGCCTAATTTCGACTTACTCCTAATTTTATTTGCAATTTGCCCGTTTAAAAAAGCTATTTGGCTATCTTTCGTTGCGATTATTTTATCTTGAATCTCTTTTATAGATTCCAAAGATTCAACCTTCGTTTGTAATTTGCTCAATTGTTCTTTAATTTGTTCGTTAGATATTGTAAATAAAGTCAGTTTCACTGTTTAATCTCCTTTTGTGTATTAATTCATAAATAAAAGCACTCTTTCGAGTGCCTGTTTTATGCAGATACAGCAGCTTTATCTTTACGGAAGATGCCCATTAATCCACCGATTAATAATAATACTCCTGGTAATAAGTAAACGATAGAGATACAGATGAATCCGCCAATAGAAGCAATTGTCATCATGATACCGCCAACTTTAGCATTCTTTTTAACTACTACGCAGCCAACAATCCCTAAGATTGATAGAGCGACAGCTCCCCATCCTAAACCGATAATGCTATCTGCACCTTCAGCTTCAAACGCAGCTCCCATACCGCCGATCATTAAAGCGATAAATGCACAAATAATACCGAAAATACCACCAATAAGTCCTAATACAAATTCAGTTGTTCTTTTCATATTTATAATTTCTCCTTTTATTTACCAGGTGTGAATTCGAACTTCACAGATTTATCGTCCAACGTAAAGTTTGGTTTATATGTACCTGTATATTTATCTGATTCAGATACATCAAAGTACATTTTCCCTGTAATTTGATTACCTGGACCAACATTTTCATTCATAAATGCATTATCTGCGCCGAAATATTCTTTGAATTGGTTACCACTAGCATCAGCGATCTTCAATTCTTCTGTTCCAATATAAGCATCTTTCTTACCGTTGTTTTTTGCAGAGAAAGCAATTTCTAGTACTTTTCCTTTTTCGGCTTTTGAATACTCATTAGGTTCAACGAATTGAGCTGAATTGAAAGTGATTTGTAATCCATTAACTTCTACTGTTTCGCCAGTTTTATAAACTTTGTTTTCAGTAGATGCTTTTTTGTCCTTTTTTTCCTCTTGTTTAGGAGCGTCAGTTTTACTTACTTCCTTTACTTCTGTTTCACCACATGCAGCCAAACTAAAAGCAAGTGCTCCAGTTAATGCAATTGTACCCATTTTTTTATACATTATGTTTCCTCCAGTTATGTAGAATGTAAGATTTCTGAAACTATCATAACAGAAACGGTTACAACTATTTTGTCGTATTTTGTCGAATAAAAATAAAAAAAAGAGAGCCGTAGCTCTCACTGGTAGGAATGGTAAAATAGTGTGAAATTTTACCGTTTTTCATTGGGGAAAATTTCTTCTAAAGTCAAATCACAGTATGTCTTTGTTATCACGTAACATTTTGACATATAAAGCTAATTGTTTAGCGAATCGCCCTTGTTGACGTCCATCAAGCTTCTTATAAACTCTTTGAATGCATTACAAATGACAAAGAAAACATTAATATAATTACAGTAAAAAAGACACCTAAGGTGCCTTCCTCCGACTTGAACCACTTTACTTTTAATAATATGTATTGGACTCCCATCCAAATATTATTTTATCATGTTAAGTTATTTTATTCATTGAGGAGTATCGCCAGCATTTCGGAAAAAACCCACGCTAAGTAAAAAATAAAATAAGCTGCCCATATGGACAGCTCATTTACATAATTATCGTTATTGGAAGTTATTGCAAACCCCTCCTGTTTGGAGGGAGGGTCAATCTTTGTTTTGTTTTTCTAATAGTTGAATAACCCTATCTAACTTTTGCTCAATTGGATTTTGCTTTTTGCGATTGCTGGTATGCCGAATTATACGTATAATCCCGCCAAACAGTGCACCGATGATTACTAAAATAATAGCAACTTCTATGTAATAAATACTGGTTTCTAAAGGCATTATTTAGAACCTCCTTTTTCCCTATTTTACCATTTGAAGGAAGTGATATGTTGTTTGATTTTGGTTGTATATAGTATACATGCTCGGTTAACATAACGTCTCATTATCAATAGTCAACGATGCATAAAATTTTCGTTATGGGGGTAATTAAAAATATTAGCTTGATAGCGATGTGTTCATACCCCATCACCAAAATAAAAAGAAGTTACCTCCACGGCAACTTCTTTCCCATATACCCCACTTAGTATTCAATTAAATATATCAACGATTTTTAAAATATATCGATCGTTTCTCCACTTATATCAGCGATTTTTTCATTATATCGACGGTTCGACACTCAAAACGCACAACATGCCTATCCCCCAAGTAACTTACTGCCGAACTCAACGATTAAAAAGATAATTAATAGGATCGCGAGTATCTTTAATGCTACATACGCCACTTTAAAAACAGCATAAATGAGCAAGACTATCAAAATAATCGATAAAATTTCCATATGTATCTCCTCCTATCTCTTTTATTCTACCTGTACTTCGTTTTTTATGAAATCGAATAAGATGACATATAAAAAAGAGGATACCTCACCCATCGTAAGATACCCTCGCCTGTAGCTGCTCAAACCATTCTCTCTCTACTTGTAAATATCCCATTCCACTCTTCTCAGCACTCTCCAATTCTTTATCAGCTTTCTTCATATAAATGCGGGAAGCTTCCATATCGTCCTCTAAATATTTAATAATTCCTTGTGTACGGTAATATCCGTTTAAATCCATTTTGGTAATGGCCTTTGCATGTTCCTTTGCTTCTTGCAGAGAAAGGCTATCCGTCTGATAAAGAGCTTTATATAAAAGATACCAACTATGAAAACTACCAACGAAAAATTTATTTTCCTTCGTTACAGATAGCTGAACAATTTGTTCTATATACGGTATCGCTCTTTCCATTCCCTTTTGATCAGCTCGGGCATAAAAGACGAGCATAAGTCCGCTCATTATCTCTCTTATACTTTTATCCTCTTTTAATTTTTCCTCACTAAGTTCTACTAATCTCTCATCCCAATCTTTCGGTCTTTTATAACTAAATAACTCACTCGATATTTGAATCGTATATAAATGCTGCTTAGCTTTTTCATCATCTTTAATTAAAATGAGAAATTGCATGCCATCGCTTAGTAGCGTTCCCTTTATCGGCACGATTGTAACTGCAAAAATCACAAAGTGGAAAACGGAAAAATATAAAAGATATTGATAATAGCTCACCATGTATATGTAACCTGAAGTAATACCGAATAATAAACTCATAATTGGTCCGCCTAAAGTCATCCACGCCCATTTCTTTGAAAGGTTCGGTGTCTCTATAGAAGACGGTGCTAACATCACCACACCACCAAAGTACGCCCATAATTTATTTTCTCGAATGCGTAATTTCCCCTTTTCTTTTTGAACAGTGATAGGTCCTACTGTCATAAATTTAAAATTCAAACCACCTATCAAACCAAATACTACGTGCCCTAGCTCATGAATGGCTAACACTAATAATACAATTCCAAATACTGCCCATATATTCAACATTACTTCTAATTTCCCAGTTCGAATTACTCCGTATAAAATGGACAGAACTAGCGCCGCCGTCATGGAACCAGCTGGCCTTCTTAAAATATCCACCTTTTTCTCCCCTTAATAAATCATTTTTCTCTGCATTTCGTACATGAATTTTCCGAGATGCAATATCCAAATAAATGAGATTAAGCCAATTAATACAAAATCGATATCACTAGCCGCTGTATATATAACGGCAGCCCACCATACATATGCCAATATTGTATTCGTAAATTCATATGCTTTATATCCAGCCTCATGCACAATGTGCTTTAATCCTTCATCTGCGTTTTTCGTCCACATTTTCATAGATTCCATATATGTTACACCTTGTTCAGGATATAGCTTATTATAACGATTTTTTGTTATGAGCCCGATAACCACTACAATAGTTAAACAGACAATAGAAGCTACTAAATTCCACACTGCAAATGACACATTTGTATCCTGTAACAGTGCACGTCTACATGTAATAACTGCATATACAAACCATGCCTGCGTAACTATATCACCTACACGTAAATATATACTTATAATGCCTAATTTTCTGCCTTGTACGCTCTCTTCTTCATCGCGTGCCTCCGCTAACATACGTGTATTCTTCCAAGTGTAGTACATCATTAAGATTCCAAAAATAGTACATACACCTATAAATGTATTAGATGATAATTTTCTCGGTTCATTCGAGAGTAAATTTAAAGCTATATAAGATGTTAAAAAGCCACCCATCATACTTAATGCTATTTTCCCCACAAAATCAAATTGTTTTTTTCGTTTACTCTTCATCTTCATCGTCCTCTTCCCCCTCCACCAACATAAATATCTCCTCCACCGGCGCTCCAAAAATTTGTGCGATTTTTAGCGATAACACAATAGATGGTGCATAATCTCCACGCTCAATTAAACTAATGGTTTGCCGTGATGAGCCAATCGCTTTCCCTAAATCCCCTTGTGATAAACGATGCTTTGCTCGAAATTCCCTCACTCGATTTTGAAGCTTCATGTCTTCCCTCTTTTTCATTTATTTAATTAAAATTGTAAATAATATCCTTATCTTTGTCAATTATAATTGTCATTTTGACGTAGATACATGTCAAAAACGAATATATATTATACTAAACATAACTTATATAATAATCTTCAAGAACTACATAATTGAGGTCAACGTAAACTTCCTTATTACTGAAAATAGCACCTACCAAGGTTATAGCACTGGCTTTTCTAGTGAATTTAATAAATATGAACCCCTTTCCGAACTAAGTGACGATACGTATGAACTTTCACCTAATAGAACGGGAACGTATTATATACCAGCCACCGGTTACGGTATCGATGGAAAAATAAAAGCAAACTGGAAAATACAATAAAAAAGGCAGTGCTTTTGCACTGCCTCCCTAAAATCTGACATAGAATGGATTCCATATTAACTTGCGTTTTGTAAAAATACTCGTTTTAGTTGCTTGCGGAAACGAACGCTTAACGTAATTGCTACAATGACAATGGCTCCGAAAATGATTTTGCCGATATGATCTTCCAATAATCCGAAAATATCATGTAAGTTACCACCTAACCAGTAGCCACCGATTAAAAAGAATGATACCCAGAATAAAGCACCTGAATAAATTGTAATCGCGAAACGGCGAAACGGTAAGTTAATGATACCTGCAAAGTATCCTGTAAAATGACGTACTCCAGGAATGAAGAAACCGATAAAGATTAGAAAATATCCATACTTATCGAACCACATTCTCGTTAAATCAATTTTTTTGTGTGTTAAAAATACGTACTTCCCGTATTTTTGAACAAAAGGCATACCAAGCTTATTTCCTAAAAAGTATTGGATTGTCATTCCTACACTTGTCCCAATAAAGGATAGGATAATTAAAATAGGTAAACTTAAATCACCCTTCTGTGCTAAAAATCCCGCATATGCTAATGTTGGCTCTCCCGGAAACGGAAGTGCAATATATTCTAACAGCAAGCCTACAAGTACTACATAATACCCGTATTGCTGAAATAATTCATGAACCCATTCCATGTCATCTCCCCTTTCATTCACGTACAACTTGTTACTATTATTGTATAAAAAAATTGTCGAAATAACTATCACAATAGCTTACATTTTTATTACATTTTTGTAAGGCTCATGCTAAGGTTTTCTGTTCTTTATTTACATATATCTACTATCATTTAAAAACGAGCTAACAACTATATATCGTAAAAAAAACCATTAATATACATTTTTATCCGGTTTTTAACACTCAAAAACCACCGGATTTTGTTCTCTATAAAAAACCACCACAAACTCATATGAACTTCATATTAGCTTCATATACGTATTGTAAGATTATATCGGAATTTGTTGAAAAATTTAGCTAATATATGACTAAACATTAAACTGAATAAATATAAGTCGCTTTTCGAAATTGAAAAAAGGGTGAATAAGAAATGGAAGCTTATAAAATGCACGATTTTATTAATACGAATGCTGAATCTCATCAAAATGAAACCGTTTTTAATTTACAAATATGTGAAACAAATGAATTTGACGTAAGTTTAACAAAATCTACAACGCTGTCTTTTATCGTTTCAAAAAAGAACATTAAGATCGTCACGAGAAAATGGGTTAATTCAAATCAAGAAAGCATGATTGGCAAAAGCTACATCATTCCAACGAAAGCTTTTCACTATTTCTTACCGATTATTTCTGAAACTGAAGATGAACTAAATATTCGAGTTCAAAGTTTTGGACTACATGGTGAGCTTTTATTAAATGAAAGATTACTTATTGATAAAAGCAACAAATGTAATCCAAAGATTACTACCTTCTTTGAAACATTAGATGAAAATGTCAATCAAGCATTACGAGGTTTACAAATTCATTGTATGTAAGACTACTACAATAAGTAAAAGGAGAATATAATGAAAAAACTATTATTAAGTGCGCTATTATCATTAGGATTTTTAACTCTTCCATTCACTACTGCAGAAGCAGCTACGACGAAAGATCAGCTTATCGTAAACACAAAAATAAATACAATGGATTATTATCAAGATGGAAAATTCATAAAAAGTTTCACTGTCGCTACTGGAAAAGCAGCAACACCAACACCTAAGGGTACTTTTCAAATCGTAAATAAAATTAAAAACCGTCCTTACTATACAGGAAAAATTAAAGGCGGCGATCCACGTAATCCACTTGGGGACCGCTGGCTCGGATTAAATATGGCAGGAACTTACGGAACAACGTATGCGATTCATGGAACTAACAATAATCAAGCAATCGGGAAAGCAACAACACTTGGTTGTATTCGTATGTTTAACAATGATATTCACTGGTTATTTGAGCGCGTTCAGCAGCAAGCTACTGTCACTGTAAATTAGCCTAAGAACAAGATTTATGTGTAGCCAAGAATTTTATGTCTTGGCTTATTTTATTTATTCATTTACAGTAGCAAAGTAACTGTATTTACATATATAATAAAAATAGATTGCATTCAACTTCATCGTAACATTGATAAACATGGATATTAAAATTATACAGTTATAATGTTTTATAAATTTTACAATACATACTATAATAGAACTACTGTAATTCTGAACTATTCAGTGACACTAAACAATCCCCCTTGCTACTTTCATTACTATTTTATAGCGGGGGCTTATTATATGTATAAACAATCTGAGTCATCCGAAAAATGACGAATTCGAATATTGCAGTAAAAAGCGTTATTTAGGAGGTGTTACTATGACGCATATACTGGTGATTGAAGACAACCCAGATATACAAGAACTTATTCGTGAATTTCTAATGGCACAAAACTTTACTGTTGATGTAGTTGGTGCTGGAACAGAAGGCATTCTTCTTTTCCAAAAAAATTCATACGATCTTGTCCTCCTCGATGTAATGTTACCAGATATAGATGGCTATAGTATTTGTAAAATTATGCGAGGACAATCTGATGTACCAATCATTATGTTAACAGGCTTACATAATGAAGAAAGTGAAATTAAAGGATTTGAGTTAGGTATTGATGACTATATTACAAAACCGTTCCATTACACCGTATTTATAAAACGTGTAGAAGCTGTATTAAGAAGGGCAGCAACAAAGGAAGCAGAAGCTGCAACTATACTACAATTCCATGAATTGATGTTAAATTCTACAGCATATGCCGCTTATGTTCATGGTAATCAAATTGAATTGACTACAAAAGAATTTGAAATTATATATACTTTACTGCAAAATCGGGGAAAAGTACTATCAAGAAGTGATTTGTTGAATAAGGTATGGGGCTATGAACATTATGGTGATGTGAGGGTTATAGATACACATATTAAAAACTTACGAAAAAAATTAGAAATTCCTTATATTAAAACGGTGAAAGGCATTGGCTACAAAATCGAATCGTAGCAAAGACAACATCACCAAAAATATATTCATCAAAACCTTATTATTTTGTATTCTATTATCACTTTGTCTTTATCAAATTATTTATTTTCTAGCCTCAAATTACGATAAAGATCGTTTGAAAGCTTCTGGAACGCAAACTGCGGAACAAGCGGAATCAGACAAACAAAACGACCAAAGTAAAACAAAGCAAAATAAAGCTGTGTCAGAGAGTAGCATCTCTAATTTTCAATCTTCTCAAATAGACATGAAAACACTCTCTACAGCCATCAATCATCTTTTGCAGCCTAGCCAAACTGCAAAAGCAAAAGAACATGCACAAAATATTCCGGGGAAAAGTAACACAACGTCTTCACTTACAGAAGCGGAAAAGCAAGTTACTAACAATGATGCCTTACATACACAAAATGCAGCAAGTAAAGCAAATGATACACATGATAATCCAAAGTTAACAGATGTGTTGCAGCAGTTAGCTCCACATATTGGGGCGACAATGCTTGCATTATCTCTGCTTGGATCTTTAATCTACGCAAAAATAATCGCCAAACCTTTCCGATATATGAGCGATGCTTTAAAAGATATTATGAATCTTGATTTCTCAGATAAAAAGCTACTTAACAAAAATATAGATCAAACAGATTTTAATTTGCAAGTAGCTGCCTCACAAGTACCTACTATTGTGAAAAATTTACATGAAAGCAATCAAGATTTAAGAAATGAACTCAAGAAGGAACAACAGTTAGAACAATCTCGTAAAGAATTTATGTCTATGATATCCCATGAATTAAAAACACCAATCGCAGCCGTTATGGGACAACTCGATGGCATGATTCACGGAATTGGCGCTTATAAAGATAGAGATAAATATTTAAAACGTTCATATG
This sequence comes from Bacillus sp. FSL E2-0195, assembly GCF_038003645.1. NCBI lineage: Bacteria > Bacillati > Bacillota > Bacilli > Caryophanales > Bacillaceae > Bacillus > Bacillus sp. FSL E2-0195. The sequence continues at coordinate 4,847,211 of NZ_JBBOPN010000001.1, forward strand.
AGATGATGCAAGATATTAACATATTAACGGAAAAAGTGTCAGAATTATCCAAAATACAAAACCCTCAATTTAAACCAAATTTAAAAGTTATCTCATTAACTAATATTATTGAGGACGTTATAAAGAAAGTAGATTATTTTGTATCTGTAAAACAATTAAATGTTCAATCTAACATTAAACAAGATGTACAAATTTTAGCTGATCCTAAATTTATGCAAACTGCTATTTTTAACATTATTTCAAATGCAATTCATTATACAATTGACCATCAGCATGTATATATAAAACTTTATGAAAAGCCAAACGGTTACGCATTAGAAGTATTAAATACAGGTTCTCAAATTGATGAAGATAAACTTGCCCATTTATTTGAACCATTCTATCGCGCAAATCCTGACAAACATGGCTTAGTACAAGGTAGTGGTCTTGGGTTATATATTGTAAAACAAATATTAGATAAACATCAGTTTCCTTATGGAATACAAAACACACCTCAAGGTGTAAAATGCTCCATTGTATTCCCAAAAGCAATGTAAAACCTACTCTAATTTCATACCCCAAATTCATACTTCGTATGAATGGCGGAATTTTGTAGAGTATCTTACTCTGTTTCGTTCGCCCGTTATCCTTATTTGGATGGCGGGCGTTTTTTATTATTTAAAAGGAGGATTTTTATGGAGAAGTTTAAGTATTCATTACTAGTTTTATTCGGCGCTTGTAGCTACGGCGTACTTTCAACTATTTTTAAACTCGGATTCATCGACGGATTTTCCGCACACCAACTACTAGGAGGGCAATATGTCTTCGGATGGATTGGACTACTTTTACTCGTTCTGTTCTTTTCACGTCATAAAGTATCAAAAAAACAATTCTTTTCGTTACTAACAGTCGGCACAACAATGAGTATGACAGGTATTTTCTATGCTATTTCCGTAGAAGAATTGCCAGCCTCTATCGCTGTCGTTTTACTCTTTCAGTTCACTTGGATTGGTGTAGTCATCGAAGCGATTGCCAACCGGACATTCCCAAGCCGTGAGAAAGTTATATCTATTATTATTTTATTTACTGGTACATTGTTTGCTGGTGGAGTATTTGAAGGTCTTGGACAAAACTTTTCTACGAAAGGTATTATTTTCGGACTATTAGCTGCCGTCTCTTTCTCATTCTATGTATTTGTAAGCGGGCGCGTTGCTACAGATGTTCCGCCTTATACGAAAAGCTTTCTTATGACAACGAGTGCTACTCTTATTGTATGCTTATTTTTCCCGCCTACCTTTTTAACGGACGGCGCTTTACAAGCAGGCCTATGGAAATATGCTTTCTTCCTTGGACTGTTCGGGGTTATTATACCTGTCATTTGTTTTTCAATTGGGGTACCAAAAGTCGGAACGGGACTTGGTACAATATTAGGTGCAGCTGAATTACCAACAGCAATTATCGCTTCTATTACACTTGTTCATGAAGTTGTATCGCCAATGCAGTGGATTGGTATTGTGGTTATATTACTCGGTATTTTTACACCACAACTACTTACTGCTAGGAAAGAAAAAAAACATAATCGTGTGCATAGTGCGTGACAACATCAACTTGTATATAAATGTGAATAAAGTTACGATATGTTAAACTTTATTACTACCTTCAAAATAACATATGATATTGCGGCTATTATTCTCGTAATCCTTGCTGTGCTTTTCTTTTTGAAAGATAAGAAAGAGGGTTATACAGCATAACAAAAGACCTTTCATTTATTTGAAAGGTCTTTTCCTTATATTTCACTTTACCGCTCCATATAACTTCTCTACCTCATGTTCAATTTGTTTTACATCGATTCGCTCAAATAATGGCTGCACATTATCAATTCGGTTTGGCAACGTATTTTGAGGTTCCCAATTTACTTTAACACTCGATAATGTATTTCTAACTCTTTCACTTGAAAACGGTAAAAATGGTTCAAGCAGTTGTGCAAAGTTTGCTATTAGGTAAACACAATTATAAATTGTTTCCTCACATGAAACTGGGTCGTCTTCTCTTTGTTTCCAAGGCTGCTTTTCATCAAAGTATTTATTTGCAAAGCGTACTGCATCAAATATTGTTTCTAGTGCCACCTTAAATTTAGTTTGTTCAATCGCCTCTCCTACACTTTTATATAATCCTTCTACTTTATCTTTCAGCTCTACATCAATACTTCCCTTCGGTACAGTACCACCATAATATTTTTCAATAAACTTTAATGTCCGGTTCACAAAGTTCCCGTATGCACCTAACAATTCACTATTATGACTGTAAATGAATTCACGCCATGAAAAATCAGTATCACGATTTTCTGGTGCGTTAACTGTTAAAAAGTAACGAATAGAATCGGGATTATAGCGTTCCAATATATCAGGTACCCATACTGCCCAGTTTTTACTTGTCGATAATTTTCTTTTTTCTACTGTTAAATACTCATTCGAAACGATATGACGCGGGATCGCTTCTTCTCCTATTCCAAGTAATACCGCTGGCCAAATGATTGAATGAAACGGAATATTATCCTTACCATGTACATAATACGTTTTCGCATCTCTATCCCAAAACTCTTGATCATCTTTCCCTGTTTCTTCAGCCCAATGTTTACTCGCCGAATAATATCCTGTCACTGCTTCAATCCATACGTAAATTTTCTTATCTTCATATCCTGCCACTGGAATTGGTACCCCAATTGGTAAATCACGTGACACTGCCCTATCTTGTAATCCTTCCTTTAAATATCTCTCTGTTAATTGAATTGCATTGTCGCGCCATGTTCCTTTCTGCTTTGCAATTTCTACGACCTCTTTAATTTGCTGCTGAAATTTATGCAATGCAAAATAGAAATGCTCTGTTTCCTGTACTGATGGCGTACTACCACATAACTTACATTTCTTTTCTAACAAATCGAGTGGATCTAAAATAGCGGAACAAGCATCGCATTGATCGCCCCTTGCTGCTTCATGACAATGCGGACAAATACCTTCTACATATCGATCCGGTAAAAATTGCGTACACGTTTCGCAATAAGCTTGTTCAACTACTTTTTTATAAATATAACCTTCTTCTAATAGTCGCAAAAAGACTTTTTGAACAGTTTCATGATGATGCTCGCTATCTGTACGTGTATAGCAATCATAAGTAAAACCAAGGCTACGAAAACATCGCTCAAACTCTTCGTGATACTTATCAGCAATTTCTTTCACCATCACACCGTCTTGCTTTGCTCTAATTGTAATCGGTGTTCCATTACAATCACTTCCTGAAACATACAACACATGCTCACCTTTTGCCCTGTAATAACGTGCTAAAATATCTCCTGGTAACAAACTAGCAATGTGTCCAAGGTGTAACGAACCATTTGCATACGGCCAAGCGCCTCCAATAAAAATACTCATCTTATATTCCTCCTTTAAAATATAAAAAGCCCCGTCCTTATCTTAAAAAAGATAAGGGCGGGGCTGTATAAACAGTCGCGGTACCACCTTATTTCGTCAGTCATTCGCATAACTAACCTTAACAAGTACGGAGCTATATGCTCTTATACTGTGGTTTTGATAACGAGTACCAACTCTCGTCGCCGCCTACTATTATCATTTGATAAGTTCAGGACGAAGCTCAAAGGCCATTGTTCAAATGAATATTCTTGCTTCTTCTCAGCTACCGAAGCTCTCTGGAAAGAATGGTTCCATTCTACTTTTCCTTTTCAACGCTTTTATGTATAAAACGTATTTTACGACTTAACAACAGAAAAATCAAACTTTTATTCAAAAAAACAGGAAATCCTACTCATTCACCGAATAACTATACGTTCACAAAAGGAGTGATAAAATTGAATCAAAAACAACTAAGTACTATTAATGAAAAAAGCTGGAACGCAGCTGCTTATGAAGCTTGGACAAATCGCCACGGGGCGCCAGAGGATTATGCGAAAAAGCTCATGGAAGATCCCGTGCGCGAGGTAAATCATTATTTAGCTTACATACAATCTCCAAAAGGAAAGCGTATTATTAATTTACTCGGATCAAAAGGAAATAAAGCAGTTGCTCTTGCTCTTTTAGGAGCCGATGTAACAGTTGTAGACATTTCAGCAAGTAATGAAAAATACGCAACCGAACTAGCCGAAGCTGCTGGTGTCTCTATCCAATACATCGTCTCTGATGTACTGGATGTAAATCTTTCCGAATCATTTGATGTCGTATTGCTGGAACTTGGTGTACTTCATTACTTTTTAGATTTAAAACCACTCTTTCAAAAGATTGCTAACTTACTTAAACAAGATGGAATGCTTATCCTTCGTGACTATCATCCTATTTACACTAAATTATTAGGTGTAGATCATCCATCATTTCGGGCCAATGGAAATTATTTCGATGAAGAATTGATTGAAGATGATGTTGCTTATAGCATTCTTCTTACAGAATCGCAGAAAGAATCATTACCGAAGACAAGCATACGCCGCTGGACGTTAGGAGAAATTGTTACAACACTTGCGGAAGAACGTTTTAAAATTGAAAAGCTAGTTGAAGAACACGGGTCTCATCAAAGGTGGGTTTTCCCTTCTACTTCACCCGAAGGAATTGAAGAACGTATACCAGGTCTATACACATTAATTGCGACAACATGCAAAAAAGGATCCCTTCACGGATAGGATCCTTTTTTTGCATGCTTACGCATATAAGTTGAGGTTGGAGATTACCATAATTCTGTAGAATAGGACACAAGATATTTCAACATTCGTCTCTGACTTACGTCGTCAAAAAGGGGTATGACCAACATAACGAAGAGTAATGTTCAGTTGATAGTGATAATCGTTATCAACTAATTAGAAGTATACAGGATGTTATTTCAAATTACAATACCATTTCTGATTTTTATTTATGAATTTTTTGATATACAAATGTATACATTTTAAGAACATTTACTCACATTAATCTGCCATATTCCATTATCTGCTATAATTTTCATTGAACAGATTAATAACTTCTTAATTATGTTTTTATTAGTTTCGTTCTCAATATTTATAAATTACAATAAATAGTTTTTCAGAAAAAGGTAGGGGTAACAATGAAATATGTTAGCATTCGAAAAAAACTACTGTTCACACTCTTAAGCATTTCTTCCTTATTTAGCATTGCTCTTATTGTTATTCTTTCATTCGCGATGAATCAAGCAAGTGAAATCGAAACATTAAAGAATGATGTATCGAAAAGAGCAACGATTTTAAAAGAACGTGGCGATTGGTTCCAAGCGCAAGTCGCTGGTTTACAAGAATATTTACTATCACATGACCAAAAAGGATTGGATAAATTCAACCGGGAAGGAAAAAAACTAGCTGATACTAGGGAGAAAGTAACAAGTGATAAAAAACTCCCAGAAGGAATGAAAGAGGCCATTTTAATGGGAGCAAAATGGCGCAGCGTCGTAGATAATGAAGTCCTTCCTCTTGCACGGGAAGGAAAATGGGATGAAGCATCCAAAATTGCTCTTGCTCAAACAGATTATGTAAATGATCTTTTAAGTCGTTTTACTAAATATGCAAATGAAGAAAATGACAAACGGGACGTATTAATTGCTGACGTAGAGTCTTCTTCATCCCTTATTCAATATATTATTTTCTTCTCACTCATTACATGTACATTAACGTCTATTCTATTGGCATGGTGGTTCTCTGGTAAACTCGTTAAACCGATTCGACAAATTGATGCGAAGTTAAAAGAATTAGCTTCTCAAGATGGCGATTTAACCGCTAGATTACACGTAACGAGTAAAGATGAAATTGGTGACATCGCAAATTCCTTTAATCAAATGCTTGCTAACTTACAGCGTATAATAAAGCAAGTTCAACAAACATCAACAAGTGTAAAAGAAGCTTCTGAAAATGTGTTTATCGAAACAACTGCTTCCATGGAAAATACCGCAAAAACTAAAGAGACTATGAATGCTCTTGAGCACAATATTCGTTCACAAGTTTCTAGCATTGAAGAAAGTTCAACCGCAATGGATGATATGGCAACGAGTGTTCAGCGCATTGCACAAGCTGCCTCTTCTGCCGCTAGCCTAGCTGTTACAACTTCTGAAAAAGCAGATGATGGAAATAAAGTCATTGAAAAATCTATTACACAAATGCATACAATTAACGAAGCTGTTAACGCTACATCACAAGTGGTAGAGCGACTCATTACACATACGAATCATATTGATACTGCACTTCAATCTATTTCTAATATTGCCGAGCAGACGAATTTGCTCGCTTTAAATGCTTCTATTGAAGCGGCCCGTGCTGGTGAACACGGAAAAGGATTCGCTGTTGTTGCCGATGAAGTACGAAAACTTGCTGAACAATCTCAGCTAGCAGCAAATGACATTAACCATTTACTTCATCAAATTCAAGCGGACACAAAAATAGCAAATGACATGATGACACAAGGTCAGTCAGAAGCTTCTGAAGGAATTACAGTCATTCGTACCGCTGGATCTTCATTCTCAGAAATTGTTAATCACATTAACAATTTCTCTACACAAATACAAGAAATGTCTGCAACTGCTGAAGAAATGGCCGCAAGTTCTGAAGAAATGAATGCAGCTTTAAATAATATCGCTTCTATTTCAAATGAAGTTGCTGCCGAAACATCGAAAACAGCAACTTCAGCTGGTGACCAAGTAAACAAAATGAGTGTCGTTGCTAAAAAATCATCAGAAATGAAAACAATTGTGCAAGAACTTGAAGTGCTCGTTTCTCATTTCAAAACAAATAGTTAAAATGAAAATTTCATTTATACTTCTACGAACTCTAAATTGTTAGAAAGAGCGATTTAGAGTCTCTCTTTTTTCACGCTAAAATATCTCTTTCTATCTCCCATTCTGTCTGCTATAATTCCTAAAGGAAAGAAGAAAGCTTTATTCCAGATGGAGTAAAGCTTTCTTTCAATTTTTTACATTAATTAATTAATTCTAATACTAAGATTTTACAAGGAGGATTTTTATCATATGAATTTTATTAGCATTCGAAAAAAACTAATGTTCATGATGGGAATGATTTGCGCTTTATTCGGCATCGCCTTAGCTTTTATTTTATTCTTTACCATGGATCAGTCTCATAAAGCTGAAACATTACAAAAAGAAATTTCTCCTCTTGCAACAGAATTGAAAGAGCGCGGAGACGCTTATCAAGTACAACTTTCTGCTTTAAGAGGTTATTTACTACAACATGATCAAGTCGAATTAGACAAGTTTAATGAGATGAGTAAACGTCTTGAAGATACAAAAGGGCAACTTCTTTCTAACCCTAACACTTCTCAGTCCGTGAAAAGCACAATGGAATTAGGATCCACTTGGAGAAAGTTCATTGAAGAGAAAGTATTCACTCTTGCAAAAGAACAAAAATGGGAAGAAGCTTTACAAGTAGCTTCTACAGAGAATGGCACTGTTTATAAAGTAATCGGTGATTTCACAAATTACACTAATGAACAAGCTAAATTACGTGAACAATCTATTGAAAAAATCGATCAATCTTCACTACGAATTGAATATGTTGTCTTCTTATCACTTGTTATTTGTATTGTAACTGCAATTATTCTTGCATGGTGGTTCTCTGGTAAGCTTGTAAAACCAATTCAACAAATTGATACTAAACTAAAAGAATTAGCCTCTCAAGAAGGCGACTTAACAGCCCGTCTACAAGTAAATAGCAATGATGAAATCGGTGCTATTGCTACATCATTTAATAAAATGTTAGAAAACTTGCAGCATATCATTAATCGTGTTCAAAAAACATCTGTAGAAGTACAAACAGCTTCTGAAAATATGCTAGAAAAGACTAATACATCACGCGAGGCAACAAAAAGAGTTCAAAGCTCGATGTCCAACTTAAATTCAAGTATTCAATCGCAAACTTCTAGTATGGAAGAAAGCTCGACTGCGATGGATGATATGGCAATAAGTGTTCAGCGTATCGCTGAATCTGCTTCATCTGTAGCCGAACTTGCTGTAGCTACATATGAACACGCTAACGACGGAAGTACTGTTATCCAAAAATCTGTTTCACAAATGACAACGATACATGAAGCTGTAAATGCTACATCAGAAGTAGTCGAACGTCTAATCACCCATACGAAATATATTGATACGGCTGTACAATCTATTTCTAATATCGCTGAGCAAACGAATCTACTTGCTTTAAATGCTTCTATTGAAGCGGCTCGTGCTGGTGAACAAGGAAAAGGATTTGCTGTCGTAGCTGATGAAGTTCGTAAACTTGCGGAACAATCAAAAACAGCGGCAAAAGATATTAATCAATTGCTTCATCAAATTCAAAATGATACGGAAACTGCTAGCTCTATGATGTCTCAAGGCCGCTCTGAAGCATTTGAAGGCATTACTGTCGTTCGTGAGGCTGGTACTTCTTTCACAACAATTGTTGAACAAGTAAATAAAGTATCAACTCAAATGCAAGACATATCAGCAACTGCTGAAGAAATGGCTGCAAGCGCTGAAGAAATGAACGCTTCACTTAATAACATCGCTTCTATTTCAAACGAAGTATCTAGTGAAACAGCCGCAACGGCACAATCTGCTGAACAGAAAGTCATCGTGATGAATGAAATGACTCTCACTGCAAAACAAATGAAACAAACAGTTGAAGAATTAGATCAGCTTGTATCTCATTTTAAAACTGAATAGCTTTTCAAAAAAATATTCCTCTCTCAGGGAGGAATATTTTTTTGAGCTCATTTCCTGCACTTATCCCGCATATCCGTTATAATGAGAACCGATATCATTAATATTTAGGGGGTGCTACACATGTCACAACAAGCATTTGAAGAAAAGTTATATGCAAACTTAGAAGCTGTTATTGACCCTGAGCTAGGTGTTGATATTATCAATCTCGGATTAGTTTATGACGTTACAGCGGATGAAAATAATAATGCTGTCATTACAATGACGATGACTTCTATCGGTTGTCCAATGGCTGGCCAAATCGTATCAGACGTTAAAAAAGTATTATCAACGAACGTACCTGAAGTAAATGAAATAGAAGTAAACGTTGTATGGAATCCGCCATGGACAAAAGAACGTATGTCGCGTATGGCGAAAATCGCATTAGGTATTCGTGACTAAATAAGGAAAAGACCTGACAATCCAGTCAGGTCTTTTTTCTCTTATTATTTTACTCCTACAGCGTCATAAGCTTTCGTTACAGCTTGTACCTCTTTAGAGTTTTTACCGAATAAATCTTCTGCTGATTGAAGTGCAGCTTGACGCATCATTTTGAAATCAGAGTTTGCAGTTAAATATTTTGTAAGAGCACGATAGTAAATTTTTTCTGTCGCTTCGCGGCCCACTCCAGTTACTTTCACATTGTAATGCGTGCCGCCCTCAGACACTAAATACGCCGCCTTATTATTAATACTACTGTTAATATGAACGCCGCCATTATCAGCTGTTCCAGTATAACGTTTATTATAGTGATCTGGGTAACCTTCACCTGGTTTTAATGGGTTTGGAATAGATGCTGGATCCTTTAGAGAACGAAGTGCATCTCCAGGTTTACCAGGTGTATAAATATCAGCACCTAAATCCCAGCTCTTCTTCTCAACCATGACGCCCATAATATCAGATAACGATTCATTTAACGCTCCTGATTCATTTTTATATACAAGGTTTGCTGTATGTTCAGTTACAGCATGCGTTAATTCGTGGCCAATAACATCTAGCCCTGCTGATAATGGAATAAATGTCTTACCATCTCCATCACCATACATCATTTGCACACCGTTCCACGCTGCGTTATTCCAAGATTCACCTACGTGAACAGCAGAAATAAGTTTTGCACCTTTATCATCGAAGGAGTTACGGTTAAATGTCTTTTTATAATAATCATATACTTTTCCTGCATTCACATGCGCATCAACTGCCGCTTTATCTTCGAAGAACTTAGATTTACTTGCAATTTCTTCTCCTGTATATCCAAGAATTTGTGAGAATAAATTAAACCAGTCTTCGTTCATATTCTCTGCATCAAATGTATGGACACCTTGTCCTCGTGTACCATCAAATAAGTTGAACGCTCCTGTTTTCGTATCTTGAGCAATTTCAAATGATTGTCTAGCACCTAATACTCCGTAACCAAATCCAGTAATGTTATCTACAGCATTATATTTCTCAATAACATTTCCATTTGTTGCATCAACAAAGTAATGCCAATATCCTGGAGCTGGTTTCGAAACCGACGCTTTTACAAGATATGCAAGATAGTATTGACCATCTTTTTCATACACATATAAATCTTTTTTCACACCATCATAATTCTTTACTTTACCAATTTCTTTCTCAATATTAGCTTTTGCAATCGTTTCTGCTTGTTCCGCACTAATACTTGCAGATGTAGGAATATTTTTATCATCTAAACTCGGAATAACTTGTCCGAAAAATGCTTTTACATTGTTCTCTTTATCAAGCGTAACTGTTTGATCTGAACCATACACAGGAATGTTATTATGCTTCTCAACTAACTTCACATGTGTTGTACCAGACTCAGCATCTTTTTCTTCACCAACGATATTGAAATGTTTGTCAATATTTCCTGCTAGTTTAAACATATCTTTTTTACTCTCTAAATATTGAAAGACCGTCTCTTTTTTATCTAGTCCTTCCGGCGCTTTCCATTCTTCACCTATGTAAGCTGGTGTTTTAAACTCTTGGTGATACTGGATTTTTTGCTCTTCTGCTTTCGTCGTAGTTGCTCCAAATGCCCCAAACCCACTTGCGATAACAGTTAATGCTAATGCTGATGAAATTACTTGCTTTTTCAATCTAACACTCCCCATTTCCCTAAAAGTTTTTAACACCTTTATAAATATTCTGAATAATCTCTCTAATACCTGCTCTCAAAAATTGAGAAAGTTTTTTCTGATAATTAAACTCACCAAAAAGAGGACATCGAAAAACGATGTCCTCTTTCCTATAACTTTTCATTCCGCTATTTATATGCTGGAAAGCCACCACTGATTAAAGCCTCACTTTATTGCATTTTCATTTCAATTGCTAAATAGTGAGACTTCTCTTTCGCTTGAATGCGAATATATTCTTCTACAGCCTCCGCTGCATCACGCATTACAAGTGTTTCACCGTTTACAACGCTGCTACCTTCAATTTGTACAATGTACAATTGACGTCCTTCTTTAACAGGGAAATGAATTTCTTTACCAGCTTCTAATGATAAAGAATATAAATTTGCATCTTGGTGAATATGAATTGGTGCATCTCCATCAGAAGGAGATACCATATGGAACCACTCATTTTCACGTTTACTCCAATCAAATTTAAACTCACCATAGTTCGGTTTATGACCGTCGCGGTCTGGTAAAATCCAAATTTGCAATAAACGTAATGTTTCACTTCCTAAGTTATGCTCACTGTGAAATACACCAGTACCTGCACTCATATATTGAACATGCCCACGCTCAATTGTCCCGCGGTTCCCCATACTATCTTCATGTGTTAATTCACCATCTATAACGTAAGAGATAATCTCCATATCACGGTGCGGATGCATATCAAAACCAGTTTGTGGCGCTATTAAATCATCATTCATAACACGTACTGCTCCAAAATTCATGTTGTTTGGATTATAATAATTTGCAAAGGAAAAATGAAAATGTGTATTTAACCAACCGTGATTTGCTCTTCCCATATTTTTATGATCAACTTTTCTAAACATATCCTTCACCTCATATTATCTCGAAATCGAGATAATTATTTTTAATTTTATCACTGCAACTTCTTCAGTAATTCTAATAATTGTTTTTGTTCTTCTCTATTTAACTTATCAAATTGCTCTGCTTGAAATGTTTCTTGCGGCGGGACTATTTCTTCATATAGAACCTTTCCCTTTTCTGTTAATGAAATATATTTCGTAGTACCTTCTTGTTCACGCTGAATCCAATCTAGTTGCTCCATCTTATTTAAAAGTTGAGTAACATTTCCTTTCGTAACAAACAACTTATTTCCAAGTTCTTGCTGCGTTAAACGATCGTTTCCTCCAATTTGAACTAATACATCAAACTGAGCGGCAGATACATTCCACTTTTTCAAATGCTGATTCGTCTCACGAATACTTCTATTATAAAAGCGTGATAAACGAAACCATAATAGTACTCCAAGTCTTTCCCCTGCTTTCATTCCATCACCTCGCTCATTTGATACTATTAGTTTAGAACTAAACTTATTAAAGGTCAACTACTTATTTTTAATTAGCAATAAATAAAAGCACAGTGATTTTTCTCCACTATGCTTCAGATTAAATTTCTATTTTTATATTCATCTAGCTTCCTCTCCGCGAAACGCCTCGCATCTTTCTCAATCCATCTTTCTTCGTATAGTTCATTTCCAACATATAGTACATCGTCCTTATGCTGCATCGCATGCCTGAATTCATGCAATAGCGTTTTGAGCACTTGCTCATATTCTTCCCACATACAAACGAAAATTAATTGTTTTTCTTTATGATAAAAACCACCTACTGGGAATAAAAACTCCTCTTCTTCTTCTCCTAATGATAAAAGTACATGATTCGCATCACACGTATCACAAAAAATAACTGGCGTTGCACTTACTTCAATAAGAGAAAACAAATCATTTCTTAACTTTTTGACATCCCAAGGAAGCTCCGAATCCAACACATACCAATTCTCAACTTGTTGATATACATTTTGAAACTGGAGTTCCATTTCTCAATAATCCCCTTCCTAAACTCCCTTTTCCTATATATATGCCACAATATGGTAAATATTAAACATACACTTTCATCCTTTAAAAAATGACAATAAAAAAGAATCTATGTCAGCATAGATTCTTTTTCCGTAATCACTTTTTTTTCATCATTTTTTTTAATATAAAATAACCAATTGCACAAACAATAGCAGCAAGTGCAAAGTATTTCACATATGGCCCAGCTACTTTATTAATACTTTCCCACTCTGTTCCTAATTTAAAACCTAAATATACAAATACAATTGACCATGGAATAACAGCTAGTGTAGTTAGCGTAATAAACTTAGCATGTGACATTTTCGCAATACCCGCTGGTATCGAAATAGCATGACGCACAACAGGAATAAAACGCGCTGTAAAAATAACACCAGTTCCATAACGATTAAACCACGCTTCAGCATAATCAATATGTTTCTTCTGAATCAAAATATATTTTCCATATCGCTCAAGAACAGGTCTTCCTCCGTATCGACCGATCCAATAAATGAATAGTTGTGCGATTACACCACCAATTGTACCGAACGCGACAGCCCCCCAAAATGTAATGCTTCCTGTTGATACTAAATAACCTGCATAAGATAATACGATTTCACTTGGGATAACCTCTATCATTAATCCCAGCATAATTCCCCAATAACCAAGTCCTTCTAGAAAAACTAAAACTGAATGAATCAACTCTCCTAACATCATTTACCTCTCTTTACTGTTTTCATTGCAAAAAATAAAAGTACAAGCAGTAAATATCTTGTACTTTTATTTTTTCAAAATTTATCTAGTCTTCGTATCCCACTTAAAGATTTTATTTAAAAATTTATATACATTCTTTGACTCTTTCGTCAGAAGTGGACCTAAGATCGATAGTATAAGCACGTATAGTGCTGAGAATGGTTTCAATACCGACATTAACCCACCCGCGATACCGATATTAGCCATAATGATTGAGAATTCTCCCCTTGAAACGATTGTTAATCCAATATTTGTTGATGCTTTATGAGATAATCCAGCTTGTCTTCCTGCAATCATCCCTGCTACAAAGTTTCCGATTATCGTCAGAAGTACAGCACCTAACGTTAACCATATTGCTCCGCCCAATGAAAACGGATCGATACTTAATCCGAAACTGAAGAAGAAGATAGCTCCGAAGAAGTCTCTAAATGGAACAACAAGATGTTCAATTCGATCACTATGCTCTGTCTCAGAGAAAACTAACCCTAAAAGAAGTGCCCCGATTGCTTCTGCAACGTGAATTGTTTCTGAAAAACCTGCAATAAAGAACAACGAAGCAAATACTACAATAATAAAAATTTCATCTGAACTAATATTGAGCAATCTATTTAATAACGGCGTTGCTTTTCTAGCCACAATAAAGAATAGAAGCATATATCCTAAAGCAATTCCAATTGAAGTAAGGGCACCTAAGAAGGAAGCGTGATCCCCAAGAACTAAGCCAGAAACTACTGATAAATATACAGCAAGGAATATATCTTCAAACATAATAATTCCTAAAATTAATTCGGTTTCATTATTACCAGTCCTTCTTAAATCAACTAATACCTTTGCAACGATAGCACTAGAAGAAATCGTAATAATACCCGCAATAATTAAGATTTCGAGTAACGGGAATCCCATTATAAATCCGTATAATAATCCTAGTGAAAAGTTAATCAAAATATAGATTGTTCCGCCAATCGCGATAGAACGTCCAGATTTAATTAGTTTTTTCATCGAAAACTCTAATCCCAGATAGAAAAGAAGGAACAGAACACCAATCCTTCCAAGGAAGGATATCACACTTGCACTTTCAATAAATTTGAGATCGATAACACCTATTGTCGGCGCGTGCGGCCCTACTAACATGCCAAGAACAATTAGAAAAGGAATTACTGAGAATTTAAACTTTCCAGCGATTACCGCCGCAATTGCTACTAAAACTAAAGCTGTACCAACTTCAAAAATTAAAGTATCCATCTAGTCAGTCCCCCTATTCGAAAGTAATTCATTAATAATCTTTTTAATTTCTTCTCTCTCACCAGAAACTACAAGCATATCTCCTTCTTCAATCACCGTGTCTGGACCTGGATTAAATAGCTTTTTCATATTCTTTTTCATAACTGCAATTATCGTTACGCTATATGTTTTTCTTATTTCAAGGTCGCCAATTGTTTTTCCGATTGCCGGAGCTGCATTCTCCACTTTAAACCACTCAATTGCTAAACCTTCAAAGACCATCTCAACATTTTCTAATGCTCTAGGTTTGTATACCATTCCACCTAATATTGCTGCAATTTGTCTCGCCTCTGAGTCACGTAATGAAATACTTGAGATGCTTTCTTCATGATCTGAATCAAAATGATACATTTCTCTACGCCCATCATCATGAATGACGATTACCATCTTTTCGTTACCTTTCGTAACGATTTGAAATTTATAACCAATACCCGGAAGTTCACTTTCTCTAATATTCATATTTAGCTCCTCCATAACTTCTTTATTTTAATTTTCTGTTTTTCTGTCTTTTGTTCATCCAATCAATTTTAGAAATTCTAACCATTCAGGATACCTATGACTTGGAAATCTTTTATTGTAATAATAAGTGGCTCCTAAAAAGATACTTAAAGATGTAATGATAAAAAATAAATTACTTCTTATTTTCAAACTCTTAAGACTTACTTTCAATAAAGATTCTTCTTTCAAATTATCCCCTCTTTTTCGCTTTAAATTTAGTTTTTTAAAATGTAAATAATTCTAAAAATATTACGATGTAACATAATCATAACACAAAGTACGTTTAAGTAACATGATTTTTTAGAAAAATTGATTCTGGTATATTTTTTGCATATAATTTTCTTATTATGAAAAAAAGGAAGTGTATTATATGGTTGATATCTTTAGCAGATTCCTTGAGGTAACGAATAATATTTTATGGTCATATATTCTTATTGCAATGTTAATCGGCTTCGGTCTTTATTTCTCTTTCAAATTAAAATTTGTCCAAATTACTCATTTCCGTGAGATGGTCAGTTTAATTAGTAAAGGATTTAATCGAAAAGAAAAAAAGAAAGATAGTATCTCTCCATTCCAAGCATTTTGCTTAAGTGCAGCGGCACGTATCGGTATCGGAAACTTAGCTGGTGTAGCATTAGCCATTTCAATGGGTGGACCTGGCGCAATATTTTGGATGTGGTTTATCGCTATCCTTGGAGCAGCTACTAGTTTCGTAGAATGTACGCTCGCGCAAATTTATAAAGTAAAAGATGGAAGCAGATTCCGTGGTGGACCAGCGTATTACATGGAAAAAGGGTTAAACAAACGCTGGATGGGTGTTTGGTTTTCACTTCTTATTACAGTTGCGTACGGATTAATTTTCAATTCTGTACAAGCAAACACGGTAACAATAGCATTTGAAAATGCTTTTGGACTAGAGCGAACGATCGTAGGAGCTCTATTAGCTTTATTAGTTGCAGTTATTATTTTTGGTGGTATCAAGAGCATTTCACGTATTACAGAAATGATTGTTCCTCCAATGGCAATCATTTATATCGGCGTAGCTGTTTTTGTCGTAATTAACAACTTCACTATGTTACCAAGCATTTTTACAGAAATATTTAACAGCGCATTTGGTTTAGACCAAGCTATCGCTGGTGGTATTGGAGCAGCAATCAAATTCGGAATTCAGCGCGGTTTATTCGCGACAGAAGCAGGTATGGGTAGCTCTCCTAATGCAGCAGCAACATCAGATGTATCTCACCCTGTAAAACAAGGACTTGTTCAAGCATTAGGTGTTTTCGTAGATACATTCTTAGTATGTACATCAACAGCGTTTATCGTATTATGTTCTGGACTTTACAAAGGATCGAATTTAGAAGGTATTGAATTAACACAACAAGCATTAAGTTCACAAATTGGACCGTGGGCAAGCACTTTCTTAGCGATTATTATTTTCCTATTCGCTTTCAGTTCTTTACTAGGAAACTACTATTATGGTGAAACAAATATCGCATTCATTAAAGAAAGCAAAACATGGTTACTGATTTATCGTGTTGCAGTTGTCGGAATGGTGTTCTTCGGATCTATCGCTGCCCTTCAAACGGTTTGGAGTTTAGCTGATTTCTTTATGGGACTAATGGTATTTACAAACTTAATTGCCATCTCATTCCTTAGCAAGTTCGCCTATGCGGCATTAGTAGACTATATAAAACAAAAGAAACAAGGAAAAGATCCTGTTTTCATTGCAAGTTCTATCCCTGGCTTAAAAAATACAGAGTGTTGGGATGGGCAAGATTTAGAAGAGAAGAAACAAGTTGGATAACAACTAAAAGCGGAAGAGACTCGTAGGAAAAAGCGAAGCCACCGAATATTCTAGCCGCTGGAGCTATATAATAAAAAATCCCTATTACTTCATAGTAATAGGGATTTTTTATTTACAACAGTTCATAATTTGTTCAAATTAATTCCAGCAAAAGGGTTGATTTATACAAATTACCAGATTATAATAATTATAAATTAGTAATTCATATAAAATAATAACTCAAGAGGAGATTGATCATAATGAATACACAAGTAATCGAAGCATTAAACAAACAAGTAGCAAACTGGAGCGTTTTATTTACAAAACTACACAACTTCCATTGGTACGTAAAAGGACCTCAATTCTTCACACTACATGAAAAATTTGAAGAGCTTTACACAGAATCAGCTACTCACATCGATGAAATCGCAGAACGTATTTTAGCAATTGGCGGCAAACCAGTAGCAACAATGAAAGAATACTTAGAACTATCTTCTATTCAAGAAGCAGCTTACGGAGAAACTGCAGAAGGGATGGTCGAAGCAATCATGAAAGACTACGAAATGATGCTAACTGAACTAAAAAAAGGCATGGTAATCGCTCAAGAATCTGACGACGAAATGACATCTGACCTATTGCTAGGCATCTACACAGAACTAGAAAAACACGCTTGGATGCTACGTGCATTCTTGAATCAATAATATATTTAAAAGCTCCGGTGGCTCGTTCAGCTCTGACTGGCTAAGGTTCTTTCACATAGAAGGCGCTTTTTGCCTTCTTATGTGGAAGGTTCTTAGACACGAAGAGCTAGCCACCGGAGCTGGATACCACTTAAAGCGGAAGCGGCTCGCTCAGAATCGCAGGACATTGGAGCTCTCGACCTTGAAGCGCTTTTTGCTTCGAGCGAGAGAGCGAAATGACCGGAGATTCTAGCCGCTGGAGCTAGATACCACTTAAAGCGGAAGCGGCTCGTTCAGAATCGCAGGACATTGGAGCTCTCGACCTTGAAGCGCTTTTTGCTTCGAGCGAGAGAGCGAAATGACCGGAGATTCTAGCCGCTGGGGCTAGATAACACTTAAAGCAGAAGCGGCTCGTTCAGAGTCGCTTTTTTCTATTGATTGGTCGCACTTGATAATACATAAAATTATATCGATCGCAACTCACGATATATCAACGTTTCGACAAAGAATATCGCTTTACCAACAAATCACGACAATACTAGCACTCCCCTCCACTACTTTTATCAATATATTACAATCTCTTTTATGTTAAAATATAGGAAACACCCTTTAGTAATTAGATCCAAAAAGCTTGTCCAAGTTCATCATTTACTACTTAAATGACGGGAGTGGTTCAGTTGAAAGACTACTTAATTAGAGCATTTTTTGCGTTAATAACAGTTGGGATTCTCTTACTTATAGCTAATATTTTCAACATACGTGTCGAGGTTAAAGACTATGCTTTCCTCGTTGTTGTAGCTATTGGTGGCGGTTGGGGTGGCTGGTACCTGTATAAAAAACAAAGTAATCAAAATGATAAAGGCATTCCGAAATAATATGGAATGCCTTTTTTCTCTAATACATAATTAAGCTTAAACCACTAATAAAAGCAGTCCTCAAAAACATCATACAATCCATATTCTATGGTAAATAAAAAGAATTCATTTTGAATATAGAAATAGTCCAAAATCTTGCATAACAGAGGTATGCCCCATTTGCCGCAACATTGTGGCTATATTCCCACGGTGATATGCTCCGTGGGTGACGACGTGTAGTATTGTTTCAGAAACCGTCGTATCCAGGAGCCCAGCATACGGATTATCAACCTCAAACACTTTTTCATAATCTTGTTGACTACTTAAAAGTTCTTTATATCGTTTAGATAATTCATAAAAACTAGTTTCCATTTCCTCAATATTTTTTGTTTCTAGCTGTTCTTTCAATTGGTCTGTGTGTACCATTGCATCACTCATACTTTTACCAGAAATAATCTCAAGCCAGGCTAAATCTGTGAGGTATATGTGAGACATTACTTTTGCCACCGAAGAAAAACCACTCTTAACTTCCTTATGGAAAATGTCTTGCGGTAGTTCTTTTAAGCGATTTAAAATAACTTCATTTGCCCATAAGTGGTAGTTATACATTTTTAATACCGAACGCCCCATGCTCATTTCTCCTCCAATTTTCATTTTACTGATTAGATTATGATACATAGCTGCTTAAAAATTCCCAAAGGATTAGATTTATAAAATTTATTCTGATTCCGATTAGAAAAACCTCTATTAACTTCATAAAAAACATTCGCCATCTTCCACAATCTGACCCTTTAACGGAACAATTCTATATCACTCAATAATTTCTTACTCACCTTTTATTCAGATGTTCTTTTTTAAATCAGCAAAACATACCTCCATCTACTTCCCCTCTTGGAACGATTTCACATCTCACTATCAATATATTTAACCAAATTAAAAACACATGTCTTTTTGCGATAAAAAGACATGTGTTTCCAAAATCCACTATAAAAATGTACTATGATAACTGCTTCCACTTAGTTCCCAAAACAGGACGCTCGTAATTTTGTATTTCATGAATTAATTTAGCTGCCGTCTCAGCTGAAACAATCAACTCTTTATTCGACGGGTTCATAAAGCCTTCTTCAGCTGCGCGATCAACCATTTGCAGAATTGGTCCGTAGAAGTCTTTAATGTTTAATAAACCAACTGGCTTATCATGTATACCAATTTGTGACCAACATACAACTTCAAATAATTCCTCAAACGTTCCGTATCCACCTGGTAATGCAATGAAAGCATCCGCAAGCTCTGCCATTTTTGCTTTACGTTCGTGCATCGTTTCTACTTCAATTAATTCTGTTAATCCTGTATGAACGATTTCACCACGGAATAAACCACGCGGCATAACACCTGTTACACGTCCACCTAAACGAAGAACTTCATTCGCTACTTCTCCCATTAATCCAACGCATGAACCGCCGTATACAAGCTCATAATCGTTCTCAACAAACATTTTCCCTAACTCTATTGCCTGCTCCTTAAATTCTGGTCTTCCCCCTAAATTTGAACCTGCAAACACACAAATCTTTCTCATTCCTACACCCCGAAACTATATATTGTTATGATACAATGAATATTGTACAACATATTGAAGGGATGAGGAAGAAATGGATATCGTCGCATTTCAAAGATGGGTGGAGGAATTTTACGAGAAACGAAGCTGGTCACAGTACAACTCCTTTATTCGCTTAAATTTCTTAACTGAGGAAGTTGGGGAAGTTTCACGCGTTGTTCGCGCAATTGAAATCGGTCGTGATCGCCCTGATGAACAAACAAAAACACAAGAAGAGCTAAAACAAGAACTAAAAGAAGAACTTGGTGATGTACTTTCTAATCTTATTGTTCTTTCACAAAAATATGATTTGGATTTACAAGACATTATGGAAACACACGTCACAAAGCTTTCAAAAAGATTCGAAACATCTAAATGAGAAGATTATCAATTGTGATATAATGTTCTTGTCAAAATAATAAGGGGGATTTTATGTTATCTAAAAAATTGCACGACGCACTAAATGAACAAATGAATTTTGAATTTTACTCTGCCCACGCTTATATGGCAATGGCTGCTTACTGTACAGCGGAAAGCTATGATGGATTCGCTAACTTTTTCCTTGTACAAGCTGAAGAAGAGCGTTTCCACGCAATGAAGCTTTACAACTACATTAATGACCGCGGCGAGCGCGCTATTATTACTGGATTTGATCATCCTAATAACGAATATGAGTCTGTATTGAATGCTTTTGAAGTAGCACTTGAGCACGAGCGTGAAGTAACGAAGCGCATTTATCACTTATCTGATATCGCTTGGGATGAGCGTGAACACGCAACAATTACCTTCTTAAAATGGTTCGTTGACGAGCAAGTAGAAGAAGAAGCTTCATTTGATAGCATCATCCAAAAATTAAAACGTATTACAAGCGATTCAAACGCACTATTTATGCTAGATGCTGAACTAGAAAAACGTACATTTACGCCTCCAGCTGAATAATATTTCAATCACCTTAATGAATGGATTAAGGTGATTTTTTTATTTTCTCTCTAGCTTAAAATCACCTTAAATTTCCTTGTATTTGACATAACAACAGTAAATAAATGGTATTATTTTCAATATAAAACAATATACGAGGAGAGAAAAAATGAACCAACGTGTAGAATTTGTTGACGCCATTCGTGGTTTCGCTTTATTTGGCATTTTACTTGTTAATATAACATTAATTCAATTCGGGTTATTCACTAATGAAAAACCCACTTATATTTTCGGAAAACTCGATGAAAGTGCTAATTGGTTTATTCAATTTTTCGGCACACAGAATTTTATTTCCCTATTCTCTTTTTTATTTGGGCTTAGCATTATTTTGTTACAAAAAAGTATTATCGCAAAAGGAAAAAAGTTTTTCCCTACATATATAAGGCGTATTAGCATTCTTTTACTACTAGGCTACATTCACGGCACTTTTGTTTGGGAGGGAGATATTTTATTTGCCTACGGGATTGTCGGGATTTTCTTAATGATGTTCATCAATCGAAAACCAAAAACGTTACTCATTTGGGCATCCATTTTATTAGCACTCATTATGTTCGCATCTTATCAATCTGAACCAACATCAAACACATTCAATGATGTCGCACCTTATATTGAAAAAGAGCATAAAGTTCATGAAACTGGAAGCTATATGGATCATATCAACTTTAGATTAACTGAAAATCCTTTTGATTACATGGGAATTAACGGTATCTTCGGATTAGTTATCCTGTCAATTTTCGCATTAATTTTTATGTCTCCACTCTTCTTACTCGGCATGTACGTAGGAAAAAAGGGATGGCTATTTGAGATTGATAAACATATACCTGCTGTCAAAAAAATCTGGCTTATTACTGGTATTTTTTCTTTTACAATCAAAATTTTAACCATGTTCGTAAAGCATCCGATTTTAATTATGTTACAAGATGGCTTTACACCCGTAACCATGACCTTCCTTTACGGGTGTACAATTATTTTATTGTTCCATTACAAAAAAGCATCGCGCTTACTAACATACATGGCGAACATGGGAAAAATGTCAGTTAGTAATTACTTAGCACAATCTATTATTGCAACAACCATTTTTTACGCATATGGGTTTGGCTTATACGGTAAAATCGGCTATTTCTTCGGTATTCTTTTAACCATTGGAATTTATACGATTCAATTATTCGTTAGTACCTATTGGCTACAGAAATACCGAATGGGGCCTGTAGAATATGTGTGGAGACTGGGAACTTATTTAGAGAGACCACGATTTAAAAAAGGCTTGGATAAAGCAAGTTAAACAAAAAAGCAATGAGCCTACGCTCATTGCTTTTCTTAATTTATTAAAGCATAACCCCAACGATAATCGCTGATAATATACTTACTAACGTTGCACCATATACAAGTTTTAGTCCGAATGATGATACAACATTTGCTTGTTTGCCATCGATACTCTTCGTTGCACCTGCGATAATCCCGATAGATGAGAAGTTCGCAAATGATACAAGGAAGATTGATAAAATACCTACTGTACGGGCTGATAACTCACCAGCTACTTTTCCTAGATCAAGCATCGCAACAAATTCGTTCGTTACTAATTTCGTTGCCATAATTTGTCCTGCTGTTAGCATCTCTGATGTTGGAATACCCATTACAAATGCTAATGGTGAGAAGATATATCCTAAAATGCTTTGGAATGTGATTCCGAAAATAGAATCGAACACACCGTTAATTGCTGTAATTAATGCCACGAAACCAATTAACATTGCCGCTACTGTTACAGCGATAGAGAAACCTAGCATAATATATTCGCCTAACATTTCAAAGAATGTTTGTTTCTTATCTTCTTGTAATTCTAAAATATCGTCTTCTTCGTTTACGTCATATGGATTAATGATATGAACGATAATGAATCCACTAAATAAGTTTAGTACAAGTGCTGTTACTACATATTTCGGATCAATCATTTTCATATAAGAACCAACGATTGACATTGATACTGTTGACATTGATGATGCACAAAGTGTGTATAAACGATTTTTCGGTAATTTGCTTAGTTGATCTTTTACTGTAATAAATACTTCACCTTGACCAACAATTGCAGCTGCTACCGCATTATATGATTCTAGTTTTCCTAAACCGTTAATTTTACTTAATACGAAACCGACTGCACGAATGATAATCGGTAAAACTTTAATATGTTGTAAGATCCCGATTAATACTGCTAAGAAAATAATTGGTAATAATACTGTTAAGAAGAATGGTGCTTGTCCGTCATTTGCTAGACCACCAAATACGAAATTAACCCCTGCTTCCGCAAATTTTAAAATAGCGCCAAATCCATCTGCAATCCCTTTTACTAATACAAATCCGACCTTTGTATTTAGTAAGAAATACGCAAGTACCAATTGAATTACAAGCATAACTGCAATTGGCTTATATTTAATTTTCTTACGATCTGAACTTATAAGGAAACCTAGTACAAATACTACAAGTAAACCTACTAGAAACATTACTAGTTTCATATGTGAATCCTCCACTTCTCCCACGAGTTATTGGTCGTATAACGTATAACGAATGACGTCTGACCATTGATGTTAAAAAAATTTAAAACCCCTAAATATTATTCAACTGTTATCTAAAATCAGTAAGCGTTTACATAAATTGCAATTTATAAAAGGTAGCCTCTTCTCTCCTACCATACTTGAAAGTCTGAAATTGATACCACCTACAAATCAAATTGTAAGCGTTAACTAATTGAAATGCAATATAAATTTTAAAATATTTTTATATGTTAATATATTCCTAAATAATTGGTTTTTTCATGTAAATTTACCATAAAAAAATAGCCCTAGCTATGAGCTAGGACCATCTTTTTTACCCCGCTTTAACGGGCAGTAAGACCCCCACCTCAAAATTCAGCGAAAACAAAGAAGTTAGGTGGGTGATTAACTGCCCGTAAAAGCCCGATTGGTGAAGGCTAATAATCAGCGGGGGATAAAGCCCCCCACTGATTAAAGTTTCACTTTATAACATAACACCAACGATAATCGCCGATAAAAGACTTACTAATGTCGCACCGTATACAAGTCGTAATCCGAATGATGAAACAACGTTTGATTGGTTTTCATCGATTCCTTTCGTTGCACCTGCGATAATTCCGATAGATGAGAAGTTCGCAAATGATACAAGGAATACAGAAAGAATACCGACTGTACGAGCTGATAACTCACCAGCTACTTTCCCCAGATCAAGCATCGCAACAAATTCGTTCGATACTAATTTTGTTGCCATAATTTGTCCCGCTGTTACCATCTCTGATTGCGGGATACCCATTACGAATGCTAATGGTGAGAAGATATATCCTAAAATAGCTTGGAATGTAATACCGAACACTGAATCAAACAAGCTATTGATTGCTGTAATTAATGCTACGAAACCAAGTAACATCGCTGCTACTGTAATCGCAATCGTGAAACCGAGCATAATATATTCGCTTAACATTTCAAAGAATGACTGCTTTTTCTTATTTTCTAACTGCAATGTATCTTCTTCTTCCGTAATATCATACGGGTTAATAAGATGAATAATAATGAAACCACTAAATAAATTTAATACAAGTGCTGTTACTACATATTTTGGCTCAATCATTTTCATATAAGAACCAACGATTGACATCGATACTGTCGACATGGAAGATGCACATAATGTATATAAACGATGTTTTGGGATTTTACTTAATTGATCTTTTACTGTAATAAATACTTCTGCCTGCCCAACAATTGCGGCCGCTACTGCATTATATGATTCTAATTTTCCTAAACCATTTACTTTACTTAGCAGAGTACCAATAGCACGAATAAATATCGGTAAAATTTTAAAGTGTTGCAGAATTCCGATTAACACTGCAAAGAATACGATTGGTAATAAAGCTGTTAAGAAGAATGAAACCTCTCCTTTATTAACAAGACCACCAAACACGAAAACGATTCCAGATTCCGCATATCCAAGAAGTGCTCCAAATCCATCTGAAATTCCTTTTACTAAAATATAACCAATTGGCGTATTTAATAAGAAATACGTTAACGCTAGCTGAATAACAAGCATAATTGCGATTGGTTTATACTTGATTTTCTTACGATCAGAACTTATAAGAAAGCCGAGTACGAATACAACTAGTAGTCCTACAAGAAACATAACAAACTTCATTAATAAAATCCTCCATTTAACTCTTCATTAACGTTGAACGTCTGACTACTCAAAACAAGGAATAATCCGAACTTTCCATTTCTCCTCCAAAATCTTCAATCGGATATGAAAAACCATAAAATCTCTTGTCTCAAAGCCATTTTCCATTCTAACACAAATTATAACTCACATCCGCACTTTTCTTAAAAAAATACATTTTATTATAAAACACTCATTAATGTTCGTATTTTCCCTCTTCCTTTAGTTTATCACCATAAAAAAAACGAGCATCAAATTTCTCTGATGCTCGTTCCTTTTTATTATACAGCTTTTTCTTTATCTGCTACTGCTGGCTTATCCCAGCACTCTGTATTGTTTAAACCTGGAATAGACTCCGCATAAAAGACTGGATCTTTTCCTTGTTTCTTTTGTTTTACGTAATCTGATAATGCCGCGAAAGCATACTTAGAAAGGAATACAATCGCCACTAAGTTAATAATAGCCATGATACCCATGAATAAATCTGCTAAGTCCCAAACAATTTGAATTGTTGCTACAGAACCTAACATAACCATACCAAGTACCGCGATTCGATAAACATTTAGTAAAACTTTACTTCCATTTAAAAACTCAATATTTGTTTCACCATAGTAGTAGTTACCTACTAATGAACTAAATGCAAACAAGAAGATTGCAACTGCTACAAATATAGAAGCCCACGGTCCGATATGTTGACTTAATGCTTGTTGCGTTAATTGAATTCCGTTTAAATCAGCCGCTCCAGGCACATCTGATAATAAAATGATAAATGCTGTACAACTACAAATTAATAATGTATCTGTAAATACCCCTAAAGTTTGAATGAAACCTTGTTTAACTGGGTGCGTTACGTTTGCAGTCGCAGCTGCGTTTGGCGCACTACCCATACCTGCTTCATTTGAGAATAATCCACGTTTTACCCCTAGTAAAATCGCAGCTCCTAATCCCCCGCCCACTACTTCTTTAATTCCGAAAGCATGTAAGAAAATTTCTTTAAATACATATGGAATTGCCGTAATGTTTGTTACAACAACGAATAATGCCACTGCTACATATATAATTGCCATTACTGGAACAATCATTTCAACCGCACGTGCAATACGTTTTACTCCGCCGAAGATAATGATTGCAAGTAAACCAGCCATAAACAGACCTACAAACTTACCATCTGTGTTAAATGCTCCATCAAAAGCCGCGGCTACTGTGTTTGACTGCACGGCGTTGAAAATTAATCCGAAACTAACTGTTATTAGAACAGAGAAGACAACTCCTAGCCAGCGTTTCTTTAAACCCTTTTCCATATAATACGCTGGACCACCGCGGAATGCGTTCCCATCTTTCACTTTATAAATTTGCGCTAATGTGCTCTCTACAAATGCAGAAGCTCCTCCAATTACCGCGATTAACCACATCCAAAATACAGCTCCTGGTCCTCCTGCTGAAATCGCAATTGCCACACCAGCTAAGTTACCAGTTCCTACACGAGATGCTGTACTCATACAAAATGCTTGGAATGACGATACACCACTTTTTTCTTTTTGCGCTTTTCTTGTTTTTGAACTCGCTCCATCCCCAAGTAAGCGAATCATTTCACCGAAGTAACGAATTTGGACAAATTTCACACGAAACGAAAAGTAAAGTCCTAATCCAATTAACATCGCAATAATGATATATGACCAAAGGACATTATTTATATCCCCAATTACATTAGTTAAAAAATCCATAATTGCATTGCCCCCTCTTCCTAACAATAAGAAAATTATATTCTAAAAACTTTTAGTAATCAAGAAATTTATGTTAGGTTTCATTACATGGATACGTGAAGATTCCTAACATACATGTTTTTTTACGTGAAAATATAACTAGTACGTGCATTTATCCAATACTCAATCACTCATCCTATTCGACCAGTCATACTTTTAAGACAGTACGTTCCCTCCAAATAACGAGAGGAATGAACAAACAAAAATTATATTAATAATTACCTCTCACCCTTTTTATCATTTACTACAACAAAAAAGGCGAGCATCGAATTTATCTCGATGCTCGCCTTTTTATTATACCGCTTTTTCTTTATCTGTTACCGCCGGCTTATCCCAACACTCTGTGTTCGTTAAACCAGGAATAGAATCTGCACTGAATACCGGATCTTTTCCTTGTTTCTTTTGTTTCACATAGTCCGCCAACGCAGCATACGCAAATCGGCCAAGAAGTGTAATCGCAATTAAGTTTGTGATTACCATTAGACCCATAAATAAGTCTGCCATATTCCATACAACTTGAAGCGTCGCAACAGAGCCGAATAGTACCATTCCTACAACCGCAATACGATAAATCGTTAACCAAGTTTTACTTCGTTTAATAAATTCAATATTCGTTTCACCATAATAATAGTTTCCTAGTAATGAGCTGAAAGCAAATAAGAAAATGATAATCGCTAAGAAGCTACTTGCCCACGAACCGATTTGTGAACTTAGCGCGACTTGCGTTAATTCAATACCTTCTAAATTTGTTGCCTTATACGCACCAGAACATAGTACGATAAACGCTGTTGATGTACATACTAAGAATGTATCCACTAATACTCCAATTGTTTGAATAAATCCTTGTTTAGCTGGATGCGTTACATCAGCTGTTGCAGCCGCGTTTGGCGCACTACCCATACCTGCTTCATTCGCAAATAATCCGCGCTGAATACCAAACTTCATTGCAGCACCAATACCGCCACCTACAGCTGAATCTAAACCGAATGCACCTTTAAAGATTTCTGTAAACATATCCGGTATTAAATAATAATTTTTAATAACAACGAACACAGCTACTGCAATATAAATAATCGCCATCGGCGGAACAATCATTTCTGACATACGCGCAATACTTTTCACACCACCAAAAATAATAACCGCAACCAATACCGCAAGCACAATCCCTACAACATAACGCTCAATACCAAATGCATTTTTAAATGCTAATGTCACTGTATTTGCTTGTACTGAGTTGAAAATTAAACCGTAACTAATTGTAATAAGGATAGAGAACCAAATTCCCATCCAACGTTTATTTAAACCTTTTTCCATATAATAAGCAGGACCACCACGGAAGCCACTGCCATCTTTTATTTTATAAATTTGCGCAAGCGTACTTTCTACGAAACTTGAAGACGCCCCAATAATCGCAATAACCCACATCCAAAATACAGCTCCAGGTCCTCCCATAGAAATAGCTAGCGCTACACCAGCTAAGTTCCCGATACCAATACGAGCTGCTGAACTCATACAAAATGCTTGGAATGACGATACACTTCCCTTTTTACGTGTCTTTCCAGTTAATCCATCACTCATTAATCGAACCATTTCCCCTAAATGAGTAATTTGTACGAATTTCAATTTAATAGAAAAATAAAGACCTAAACCAATTAACATTGCAATAAGAATATATGACCAAAGAATTGTATTCGTTGATGAAACAAATTGCTCTAAAATATCCATACAATTAACCCCTCCTTTTCTCCATAAAACGAATTATATTTAAAAAACATTTAAAAATCAACATTTTTCGACAATTTGCATTTTCCAAATATTAGCCAGACACGAAGTAACAATATCTTTATGACTCTCCTCCCTCTAACTGTGCATACTAAAACAAAAAGTAAATCTACAAACTACCCCATTGACAAAAACACCAACCTGTAACTATAATGATTACATCAAGTTGTAACAAACCTTATTACAACAAATTCATTTACTTTCAGATATACACTTTAACAAAACACTTTGGAGGGATTTATTATGAAAATCGGAATCATCGGAGCAACTGGTAAAGCAGGAAGTCGTATTTTAAAAGAAGCATTAGATCGCGGACATGAAGTAACTGCAATCGTAAGAAGCGCTGCAAAAATTACAGAAGAAAATGTAAAGATTTTAGAGAAAGATGTATTCACTCTTACATCTAACGACCTACAAGCATTCGATGTAGTTGTAAATGCATTCGGTGCTCCAGCCGGACAAGAACACCTTCACGTAGATGCAGGAAACGTACTTATCGAAGCTATGAAAGGTGCACCTAATACAAAATTACTTGTTGTTGGCGGCGCTGGTAGCTTATTTGTAGACGAAGAGAAAACAACACGTGTATTTGATACACCAGGATTCCCAAATGAATATCTTGCAACAGCTCAAAACCAAGGTAAAAACTTAGAAATCCTAAATCAAACAAATGATATTACTTGGACATTCATTAGCCCTTCTGCACTATTCGCATTAGGAAAACGCACTGGCTCTTATACAGCTGGCAAAGACAACCTTCTTGTTAATGCGAAAGGTGATAGCTACGTAAGTTACGAAGACTTTGCGGTAGCAGCACTTGATGAAATCGAAAATCCAAAACATGTAAACGAACGCTTCACAGTTGTTTCTGAAGCTGAGTAATAGAAAAAGCTCGTAAACATAATGTTTACGAGCTTTTTTTCATCATCTGTTATATTGATTCGGTTTATGTGGTTCATTTGGTGTATAGGGTTTATTTGGTTTATTATCATGACCATTTGCTTTTTTCCAACTTACCGCCAACTCTGGACTTGTTTTCTCTTCACTACGCTCTAATAATACAACTGCATTTTGAATTGTCGGTGTTCCTTTATGTGCAATTCCTTGTAGTTTCGTTAAATTCCCTGATACTTTAAAGCTAAATCCACCCGATGGTGTTTGTTTCGGAATTAAAATGCGGAACTTTTCTCCTACATTAAATTCTGTTTTTCCCTCGCCTTTTTCATTTACGAACTTCGCGCCTTCTGGTGCACCTGTTGCTTGCACTTTATACGTTCCACTTTTTGCATTTGTTTGCACTGTGTATAAACCTGTTTCAAAAAACTCATTTTTTAATACTGCCTCTTGTTCTTCTGATGGTACTACACTCATCGTAATTTCTTGTAGTTCCTCACTAGCGCTTGCTTTTGCAACTATATCTTTCGTTACTTTTTCTACATTTTTATTACGGAAATCTAAATCGTTAATATCAATTTGTTTTAACGCATTCCACACCGCAAGCTGCGTTGCGTAATGTGCCTCTCTCCAATCGGAAACACCTAATTCTTGTGGGCTCTTCTGCGGATACCCGTTTAATAGTACACGGTATACGTTAATATCTACTTTACCCATTTCAGGTAAATCTTGGCCGCTCGGAGATTTCAAATCCACATTTAAGCAAAAAGCAATTTTGCCATCTGCTGTTTTAATAAGCTCTGTTCGAATTGGTTTTTTCTTTGACTTACTATAACTCCAATCCATTTGATACTTCGTGTGATCCATAACCTCTGCGGATGCCTTTTGAAGTGGGAATAATAAGTTCGCAAATACAAATAAAACACTCAAAAAAGCGGCCATTAGCTTGAACGATCGTTTTATATTCATGTCTACAACCCCTTATAAAATAACAAATTTACTACTATGTATTATTTAGTTAGAAAAGTTTTTTATGCATAGACAAAACAAAAAAGAGTGCAAACTTTTTTGCACCCTTTGAACTTACCTCTATTAGAAATCAAAGTTATCAGGATCTGGACCAACGCGGTGGTTCTGATTTAAAGCATCAATCTTTTCCATATCTTCTTTTGTTAATTCGAAGTCGAATATATTAGCATTCGCAATAATACGCTGTTCTTTCGTTGATTTCGGAATCGTTACAACTTCATTTTGAAGATCCCAACGTAAAATGATTTGCGCTGTTGTTTTACCGTACTTATCAGCAACTTCTTGTAAAGTTTCATTATCTAATAATTGCCCTTGCATAAGTGGTGACCATGCTTCCATTTGGATTCCTTGTTCTTTACAGAAAGCTTGTAGTTCTTTCTGCGTTAAACGCGGGTGATACTCTACTTGGTTAATCATCGGCTTAATTTCCGCACCTTCCAGTACGTCTTTCAGATGATGGATTTGGAAGTTACTTACGCCAATTGCACGCACGCGTTCTTCTTTATAAAGTGTTTCTAACGCTCTCCACGAATCTTTATATTCCCCTTCAACAGGCCAATGGACAAGATATAAATCTAAATAATCTAGTTCTAATTTTTTTAAGCTCTCTTCGTATGCAGCAAGTGTCGTTTCATATCCTTGATCTGCGTTCCACACTTTTGAAGTAATGAATAAATCTTCTCGAGAAATTCCTGCTTCTTTTATACCAGCGCGAATGCCTTCTCCAACTGCTTTTTCATTTCCATAAATCGCAGCTGTATCAATGCTACGGTATCCTTCTTTAATGGCTACTTTCACAGCCTCTACAAGTTCCGGTCCATCTTCTACTTTAAATACACCTAAACCGAACCAAGGCATTTCCACACCGTTATGCAATGTTGTTTCACTTTGTAAATTTTTCATTATATTTTTCTCTCCTTTATTTTGCTTGATCTCTTTTTTCTAAGTTCATACTCCAAGCTGTTAAAATAACAGCGCCTACTACCATAATGCCGCCTACCCAAGCTGTATGAATTAATCCTAACGAGTTCGTTACAATACCGCCCAAATAAGCCCCAAGAGCAATTCCTGCGTTAAATGCTGCAATATTCATTGCTGATGCGATATCAACGGCACTCGGCACGAAACGCTCAGCCAATATAACGACATACACTTGTAGTCCTGGAACATTCATAAACGCGAATAGCCCCATAAAAATAATTGTGATAAGCCCCGCCACTTGAAACGGCGCTGTAAATGTTAGTACGAATAATACAATTGCTTGAATAAAGAACATGTAAAATAGTGCACGAATTGGATTATGATTCGATAATTTTCCGCCGACCATATTCCCAATCGCAATTGCAATCCCGTACACTAACAAAATGATTGTAACGGTACTCGATTTAAATCCTGTTACTTCTTGTAATAGCGGAGATAAATACGTAAATGTTACGAATGTTCCTCCATATCCTAATGCAGTAATGACGAAAACAAGTAAGAGTCTTCCGTTCGTGATAAGTTTGAATTGATCACGAAATGATACTCGTGTACCCTTTTTTAAGTTAGACGGAATTAACATGCTGTTTGCGACTAAGGCAACAATTCCAATGACCACAATCACCATAAAAGATGCTCTCCAGCCAAATTGTTGACCAATAAACGTTCCAATTGGTACACCTGTAATCGTCGCAACAGTTAAACCAGTAAACATAAATGCAATTGCACTTGCACGTTTATTCTCTGGTACAAGCGCAGCCGCAATTGTGGATCCTATCGACATAAAAACGCCGTGTGCAAACGCAGATACAACCCTCGCCATAAGCAACACAGTAAAACTTGTTGCCACTGCCGCAATTCCATTACCAATAATGAAAATAATCATAATCCACATTAATAATGTCTTTCGCGACATACTAGCTGTTAATGACGTTAATACTGGGGCACCAAACGCTACCCCTAATGCATATAAAGAAACGGTTAAACCCGCTGTTGTAACAGAAACATGTAAATCCTCTGAAATAGATGGTAATAAACCGACACTAATAAATTCGGTTGTACCAATTCCAAATGCACTAATTGCTAGCGCTAATAAAGCAAACATACTTCTTCGATTCGTCTGTACCGCTGAAGAAGATACTGTATATGAATTCAATTGAACTCCTCCTTAATGCGAGAAATCCAATCATAATAGTGTGATAAAAAGGCCTTTTTATCTTCTACAAAAATAATGTTACTGCTGATATATGCTATTATGAATGGCTTCACTCTTTTTTTGAAGAACGCACTTTAAAGTACGATAGGTACCAAAAAGTAACATAGGCACTTTTTAGTACCGTACTACTCATTTCCCTCTTACGTATGCTATTATGGAACATATTCAACATAATAAAAAGTACGTACTTTAAAGTGCTATAGGTACTTTTTAGTAACATTTAAATTATTTGGCTTCTTTTGTTGGAGAACTGAAATCTACATTCATCAAAGGAGATTTTTATATGAAGAAATATAATATTCCCGTTGAAGCGACTTTAGAGGTTATCGGCGGAAAATGGAAAGTCGTTATTCTTTGCCACTTAACGAAAGGTACAAAGAGAACGAGTGAATTAAAACGTCTCATGCCTGGTATTACACAAAAGATGTTAACACAGCAATTACGCGAATTAGAAGAAGACGGAGTTATTCAAAGAAAGGTATACAATCAAGTACCACCGAAAGTAGAATATTCTCTTACAGACTACGGTTGGTCTTTAGAATCCATTCTTGATTCTCTTTGTACTTGGGGCGAATGCCACCTTGAAAAAAGCGGTAACACATCAATGCTAATTACAGAAGGTGAACAATAAAAAAAGGAAAAAATGAACATAAATTTGTCCATTTCCTCCTTTTTTTCTTTATATATATGTACATTTTTAAGATAGATAAAATAATTTATGCGCTTTCATGCCTTGTCAGTACTAGGTTACAGAATCAATATCAAATAATTAGGAATCATTTTTATGTTAACATACGTGTATATAGTATATAATATAGGATATATATTATATACACTTTCCGATAAGGGAACTTTCCATTATGCGGACAAGCCATGTATCGGACAGTTCATAAATAATAGGTAGGACATTATGGTTTTGGATTTATGATTTCAGCTTACTTGCTGTCATAAATTTAAAGGCATTTTATTGTGCTTTGTGAAACTTTGTATAAAGTTTCGCAAGTGTTTACTATCTTATCTATCAAAAATAAGAGTATTGCTATCGTAAAGGAGAATTGGAGATGCCAGAAACTATGACTCAAACAAAGCCAGAACAAGAAACTGTACAAATTTCTGCTAGCCAAGGACAACTTGATGTACTTGATCAGTTGTTAAAACCTGAGGTACAAGAATCATTAACAACACTAGTAGAACAGCTTCCAAAATTAACTGAGCTTGTTAACATTTTAACTAAGTCTTATGACTTCGCTCAAACTGTTGCTACTGATGAAGTATTAAAAAGCGACACTGTTAGTGCAATCACAGAGCTTGTAGAACCTGTAAAGGATACAGTGAAAAGCATGGCTGCAACTGCTATCGAAGCGAAAGATCGTGCTGATGAAAGCAACGAAGTTATCGGCCTGTTCGGTCTATTAAAATTACTAAAAGACCCACAAGCACAAAAAATGTTCCGCTTTGTGAACGCATACCTTCAAATTAGTGCAGAACGTAACAATAAATAATTTAACTTATAACAACAATTAGTAAAGACGGGGGATATCATACTATGTCAAAACAAATTGTCATCTTAGGCGCTGGTTATGGCGGTCTTCTTGCCGCTTTAAACGTACGTAAATATTACAGCAAATCAGAAGCACAAGTTACAGTGATTAACCAATACCCAACGCACCAAATCATCACTGAACTACACCGCCTTGCAGCTGGTAACGTTGCTGAGCAAGCAATTGCAATGCCACTTACAAAGCTTTTCAAAGGTAAAGACATCGATCTTAAAATTGCAACAGTTGAGTCATTCTCAGTTGATAGCAAAGAAATCAAACTAGCTGGTGGCACTACGCTATCTTACGATGCACTTGTAGTTGCTTTAGGAAGTAAAACTGCTTACTTCGGTATTCCAGGACTAGAAGAAAACAGCATGGTATTAAAATCTGCTGCTGATGCAAACAAAATCTACAAACACGTTGAAAACCGTATTCGTGAATACGCTAAAACGAAAAACGAAGCTGATGCTACAATCGTAATCGGTGGTGGCGGATTAACTGGCGTTGAGCTAGTTGGTGAGCTTGCTGACATTATGCCTAAACTTGCAAAAAGCCACGGCGTAAATCCAAAAGAAGTTAAACTTCTTCTTGTTGAAGCAGGTCCAAAAATCCTTCCAGTATTACCAGACCACTTAATCGAACGTGCAACTGCTAGCTTAGAAGCACGCGGTGTTACATTCTTAACAGGTCTTCCTGTAACAAACGTTGCTGGTAATGAAATCGACTTAAAAGACGGTCAAAAAATCGTTGCTAACACATTCGTTTGGACAGGCGGCGTACAAGGTAATCCATTAATTGGTGAATCAGGTCTTGAAGTAAACCGCGGTCGTGCAACTGTTGATGCACATCTACAATCTACTTCTCACAAAGACGTATTCGTTGCTGGAGACAGCGCTGTTGTCTTCTCTCCAGACGGTCGTCCATACCCACCAACTGCACAAATCGCTTGGCAAATGGGTGAGTTAATTGGATACAACTTATACGCAGCACTAGAAGGCAAAGCATTCGAAGAGTTCGCACCTATCAACTCTGGAACACTTGCTAGTCTAGGACGTAAAGATGCTGTTGCTACAATCGGAGCAAGCAATACTCCGCTTAAAGGTTTACCAGCATCATTAATGAAAGAAGCAAGTAACGTTCGTTACTTATCACACATTAAAGGTCTATTCAGCTTAGCATACTAATCTGAATATAAGCCCGAATCATGCCCTGCATGGTTCGGGCTATTTTTATCCCGCTATTTGCGGGCTGATAATCAGTGGGGATGTACAAAACCCCCCACTGATTAAAGTTTCACTTTATCCGTAATTTTCTCTAACTTATTTATTCGACAAAAGAATAATATAACCTCTTTAATTATCAAAATATACTGACTTTTTTATGTCGAAATTGTGTATATGAAAAGAGCGGAAGTAGATATCTTCCCTACTTCCGCTCTTTCACAAGAACTATTCTCCTAATTCCACTAAGCTGTAGTTCTTCTTCCCTTTACGAATAATGATGAATCGTCCATCAAATGAATTTTCTACAGTAACATCTGTACCCACATCCGTTACTTTTTCACCATTCATAGATATAGCCCCATTATTAATATCTTCACGCGCTTGACGTCTAGAAGGTTCAATTCCTAAATCAACTAGCCACTCTACGATATTTTTCGTCTCTTTTGAAGATTGGAATGTCGGCATCTCTTTAAAGCCTTGTTCAATTTCATCAGCTGTTAACGACTTAATATCTCCGCTAAATAACGCTGCTGTAATTTTCACCGCCTGTAAAAATGCTTCTTCTCCATGAACGAATTTCGTCATTTCTTCCGCTAATACTTTTTGTGCTTCACGTTTATGAGGCTCTGTTTCTACCTTCGCTGCTAATTCATCAATTCGCTCTTTCGTTAAGAACGTAAAGTATTTCAAGTATTTAATTACATCACGGTCATCTGTATTCACCCAGAACTGGTAAAATTCAAACGGTGTTGTCTTTTCCGGATCAAGCCAAATAGCACCACCTGCTGATTTACCAAACTTCGTACCATCTGATTTTAATAATAATGGAATCGTTAATCCGAATACTTTCGCTTCATGACCTTCTAACTTACGAATTAAATCTAAACCACTCGTAATATTTCCCCATTGATCACTACCACCAATTTGCAATTGAACATCTTCTTTTGTGTATAAATGATGAAAATCCATCGCTTGCAAGATTTGGTACGTGAATTCTGTGAAAGAAATCCCTGTATCTAAACGACTTGCGACAATATCTTTCGCTAACATGCTATTTATGCTAAAGTTTTTTCCGTAATCACGTAAAAACTCGATAATGTTTATTTTATGTGTCCAGTCATAGTTATTTACCATCTTCACTTCGCTATTCCCGCCAAAGTCAAATAGCTTTTTCATTTGCGCTGTTAACGCATCTACATTATGCTGCACCACTTCTAAAGTTTGCAGTTGACGCTCTGATTGACGTCCACTTGGATCACCAATTGTTCCTGTTGCCCCGCCAATTAAAATAACCGGATGATGACCAGCTAATTGGAATCTCTTCATCATCATAAACGGAATCAAATGTCCGATATGCATACTATCACCAGTCGGATCAACTCCGCAGTATAGTGAAATCTTTTTCTCTTCTACTAACTTACGTAAACCTTCTTCATCTGTCTGCTGATTCACAGCACCGCGCCATTCTAATTCATCAATAATATTCATCTTTTGTCATCCCCTTTATTTTTTTGAAAACAAAAAAGCCCCTATGTCTACAATAGACATAGGGACGATTATTCACCGTGTTACCACCCAGTTTGCATAAATAGCATAGCTATTCATACCACTCTTAGCAATAATATCGATTGCTAGTCCGCTTAGCGTTACCTAAGATACTCCAGAGTGTAATTCACAAGTTTGTTTGTGCTAGGTTCCAGCAATCCCTAGCTCTCTTTGATAACAGTGACAAACTGCTACTGGGCTCTTTCAACGTATATTTTATTTGTTAAATTATTAGCCATTATATTGAATCCAAATCAAATTGTCAACAATAACCAAATGTTATTTCGAAATAATTCATACTTTTATACGTTTTTTATTCAAAGATTACTGTAGATCTTCTCCAATAATCCTTACTTCTCTCTCTAATTTCACACCGAATTTTTCTTCAACAGTTGTTTGTACGAAATGAATTAAATCGATATAATCTTGTGCAGTTCCGTTATCAACATTCACCATAAATCCAGCGTGTTTTAAAGAAACTTCAACTCCGCCAATTCGCTTACCTTGCAGTCCTGATTCTTGAATAAGCTTACCCGCAAAATTATTTGGTGGACGCTTAAATACACTGCCACATGAAGGATACTCTAAAGGTTGTTTTGATTCACGCTTATACGTTAAATCATCCATCTTTTCCTTAATCTCTTCACGCACACCTTCTTCAAGTTCAAACCTCGCTTCAAGAATAATGTAATGATTGTTCGCAAATACACTCTTACGATATCCAAATTCAAATGCATCTTTCGTTAAAGTACGTAGCTCTCCATCACCTGTCATTACGACAGCTTCTGTTAGCACATATGCAACCTCACCGCCATATGCACCAGCATTCATATATAACGCTCCGCCAACTGAACCTGGTATACCACAAGCAAACTCAAGTCCTGTTAAACAGTGATCTAATGCAATTCGTGACACATCAATAATTGCTGCACCACACCCCGCAACAATCGCTGTCCCTGTTACAGTAACATTTGTAATATGAATTAAACTTACTGTAATCCCGCGCAGACCACCGTCTTTAATAATAACATTAGAGCCGTTTCCTAAAAACGTAACTGGAATATTGTATTGATTCGCATACTTTATAACTTCTTGAATTTCATCATAATTCGTAGGAGAAACGAACACATCCGCTTTCCCGCCCACTTTAATATGCGTATGATTCTTTAACATTTCATCTTGCTTCACATGACCTTCAGGCAATACTGTACTTAAATATTTATAAACCTCGTGCATATCCATTTTACGATTCCTCTATTTCTATAATCTTTTTATCCCGCTATATACGGGTCCATAATATCCCCACATAAAAATGCATTACAAAACAACAGCTAACGTGGTGAATACAGTGTACATAAAGCACACCTATAAACCTCTTAAATTATAAGAGGTTCCACTCATATTAAAATATATATCGCATAATAAAGCAACCCAAATGGGCTACTAAACTTGACATGTAACCATATAGACAACAATTTGTAAAATATATAGGCTTTTCAAAGTAATACCCTTCAATATCTTACTATACCATACGAAAGAAAAGTGGTATTTTTTTGTAATCTTTACTTTATTTTCATCAATAAAAAAAGAGCACATCCCACAGAATGTGCCCTTTCTATACTTTTTAACTTATTTTTCATTCTCTTCTTTTTCCTTATCAAACCATAATAGCTCATCGTCATCAACTTCACCATTATAATTGATTAGAATCTCTTCTCCCGCTTTTATATCTTTGTAAGCAAAGAAGTTAAACGTATGATTCTCGAAGACAATATCATACGTTGCATTCGGATTATATGCATGATTAAATAACATGCCGTATCCTAACAGGAATGCCGTATGATTTACCCCATACTCAAATGCGTAGTCAGCAAGTAACGTTTTCTCAATGTGTTCATGCTGTTCATTCGGATAAGAGATAACTGGTGCTGAGTGAATCAACTCACCCTTTTTAATATCACGAGTTGCAAATACCCCTCTATTAAATTCTCCATCACTAAGTTCAGAAGTCTTAACTTCGATCATATGCGTCACCTATATAATTCTTTCTTTGAAGTATTTTATTCCGCTATTTGCGGGGTTCAACTAATAATCAGTAGCGTATAGCCCCACTAATTAAAGTCTCAGTTTATCTCCTTAAGCTTGGCAGAAAACGCGCAGAAAAGCAATTAAATTACTATCAAGTATTCATTTAAATGAAAAAAGAGCACACATGGTGTACCCTTTTTAAGAGATATTACTTTTCTAAAATATCTTCTAGCAACTTCACTTGCTCGCTAACAGTATGTAACGTCTTCACCGATGTATCATTTCGATGCTTTTCTTCTTCAACACTCGCTAACACTTCTTCCGTAGCTGCAGAAGTTTGTTGAATTACGTTAGAAGCATGTGTAACGTCCTTTACGATATTCGTCGTTTTAGCTTGGAAACTTTCTTGATGACCAACAATCTCCCTCATTACATCATTAATCGCATCAATAAACTTCCCTAAATCCGTTACATTCGTCAAAACACTTGCTAACATTTCGTTACATTCTTCTTGTACTCTTTCTGACTTCTCTACCTGCACTTCTACTTTACTTGCTTGATTACTAAACTCCTTCAAAATCCCTTGAATTCTCCCCGCAGAACGATTCGATTCTTCAGCAAGCTTTAATACTTCATTCGCTACAATAGCAAAACCTTTTCCATGCTCGCCTGCCCTTGCAGCCTCAATATTTGCATTTAAAGCTAACAAACTCGTCTGACTTGAAATATTCGTGATTACATCTACAATTTCATTAATTTGTTTCGATTGTGTCATCAATTCTCTAAATATAGTTCCTGATTGTGAAACAACATCATTTAAACTTCTCATGTTAGCTTCAAAATTTCTTAAAGTACTTACACTACCCTTTGAAATTTCTAAACTTTCATCAACACGAATCGAAGCATTTCTTACTTGAGAGATGATTTGTTCAATATTTCCCTCCATATCATTCAATACTTCTACTGAACGAGACATCATCTCTGATTGCGATTGGGTTCCCACTGCTACTTCTTCAAAAGCAAAGTTAATTTCACTCATTGACTCCATCGATGTATTCATATTTTGTCTTAAATGATTGAAATTACTATCTAGTTTCACAACTGTTCTCTCAATAAGCCTTTGCGTTTCTTCTAACTCCTGAGCTTTCTTCATCACCGCTTGCTTCTCATCACTTAAACGAGCCAACAGATTAGAACCAATCTTCGTTACACCCCACATTGCAATCGTTACAATCGCTAACAAGCTTGCGAAATTTGCAGCTTCAGATGACGCTGTATACGCAAAAAATTGATTTGGCCAATAACTACAAAGTATAAATGTAACAACAACTGCTAACCCGCCAAGAATTAAAATAAGACGTTCACTCAAATAAATAAGTGAAACCGCTAATGTAAAATAGACCATTTGAAATACAGCTGGGCTTTCATTAAATGCTTGTACCATAATGAAAGACATAATAAGTAGCATACATGTCATGATGTATTTATACATTGCTTCCATACTTTCTATAAAAGTAAGCAGCGTTCCAAATACTACGATAGAAATACCACACATCCAAAATGCTATTGCTCTCTCTGTAAAAATATATCCGTAATACCCAATCGCGATTATCCCAAGGAAGAAACTACACATCGTGATAAATAGCAATAAATGATTTTTCTGTGATTCTTTCTCAAGGTTAGAAAAACAAGTTCTCTTTAACCACTCCATATATGAAGCCCCACCTTCTACTCATACGTATCGATTACTTCAGCTTGAATACCGCACTCACTGGGTTATGATCGCTATTTTCAAACTTCAAATCTTTCCCTTGTACATTTACAATTTCAACATTCGGTGAAACGATAAAGCCATCAATAATCGTGACGAAATTTTCACCTTCCACATATTTCTTCACATCATCTCTCACAGTCATAACAGACGGATCTACAGCCCACTTAAAGCCACCATCAGTAAAGTCCTTTGGTAACTCTACTAACCACTCAGGACGCTCTTTCACGAACTTCGGATCACTTAACTGAGCGTTAGAAATTAATTGATTCCAGTCTCCGCCCATTATTACATAATCACCATTTTTATAATGCTTGTTCATATATTCTTTTAAATACTCCACTTGCTGCTTTCTAATTTTTCCGCCTTCATCATAAGCAGACAAATGTAAATTTACGAGTCTAACAAATTTCCCATTATTAACAGGAATTTTATGTTCAACAATCGCTCGGTCTAAATCAAATAAACGCTTTGGCCACGGCTCCATTCCAGGAAGCTGAAATCTCTTCGCTGTTTGAACCGTATATTTAGAAAATGTACTTAATCCAGCTTCAGCATATCCCATTGGACTTGTGATTGGTACAGGAACCCATTTTGTATCATAGTTCTTTCCGAACGAAGAAGTATAATCAGGCAGTCCTTTTTTCAAAAATTCATGCCCATTTACATCAAATGATCGCATTGATTTTATATCTACTTCTTGTAATAGCGCAAAATCACTATTCTCATTTTGTAAAAACGAAAGCATATTCTTTAAGTTAGTTTCCGTTTGTTCTTTACTACTTGAACCAGACCCTTTTCCCCCATCCATAAAGAAGTCTTGATCCTTATCTAGTCCAGCATATCCAATATTAAATGTTGTAACTTTAAATTCATTTCCAAGCGCAATTACGCGCTCCCTATTGTTTTCCACCTTCAAGCTTATAACATCAGCCGGCTGTTCTTTTGTAAGTGTCATATACGCTAAAAATCCACCTAGAATACAGGCCACTATTAAAATAAATATTAATACTATCTTTAAAAATTTCTTCAAAATAAATGACTCCTTTTTGTAAAATATCAACTAATTTTTCTTTATTTTCAGTAAACTAAAAACACATTAAAGACATACAAAATATTTTATCACAAGAAAAACTTTATATCATTATATTTAGTTAATAAATAATTATTACATCTCTTAATATAATCATCTTAAAATTCAATCATAAACATTTAAGAAGGTGAGCTTGTGAAGAAATTGCAGATTCAAAGAATATACAGATCCTCCTTTCAACACTTCTCATTAACATATTTATTGGCAATCCAAAATAATATTTAGTAAACTATACATAGAACTTATAGGCGATGGAGTTCGCCATAACCGCGAATTAGCTAATGACTCCTACCAGTATGTACACTGGTAGGAGTCTATTTTTTTGAATAAACTATTAGAGAGGTGAAGAAATTGATATATATTATTGTTGGCATAGCTGGTATATCAGGAGCCCTTTCTCGTTATTATTTAGGCCTTACTATCGATATGTTTTGGCATCATTCATTACCATTCGCTACATTAATGATTAACTTAATTGGCTGTTTCTTACTAGCTTGGTTGACCACCTATATCGCTCGGTTAAACATCTTACCTTCCGAAGTTATCACAGGGATTGGAACCGGCTTTATCGGTTCATTTACGACGTTTTCAACATTTAGCGTCGAAACTGTAAAACTAATCAATCATTCTGAGCTAGGTATCGCCTTTTTGTATGTATTATGCAGCATGCTAGGTGGTCTAATTATGTCTGGACTTGGCTATAAACTTGGTGATCTTTCACTACAAAAACGCCTTGGGGAAGGTGAAAAATCATGATTAACACTTTATTAGTAGCAGTCGGCGGATTCTTCGGTGCCATCACACGATTTGCGATTAGCAATTGGTTTAAAGAAAGAAACAACACTTCATTTCCCATTGCTACATTTCTCATTAATATAACGGGAGCATTTTTACTCGGATATATAATTGGCAAAGGGATAACTACAAGTTGGCAACTATTATTAGGTACTGGATTCATGGGTGCCTTTACTACATTCTCAACGTTTAAATTAGAATCCATTCAGCTTTTCAACCGTAAAAACTATCGCGTACTACTTCTATATTTAAGCACTACTTATATAATCGGTATCACATTCGCATTCCTTGGGATGAAGTTAGGCGGAATATAAAAAAGAAAGCGACTCTTATCAGTCGCTTTCTTTCATAAAAAGTATGTTGCACCATACGGAATTGAAAATAAACCAGCTGGATACACATTATAATGTACGATTTGCATCGGAGGCTGTGTATACGGTATATGCTGACTCTGCATCATTTGCTCTACCTGCGCTTGTTGTTGCATCTGAATAGCCTGATGCACTGCCTGAATTGTCCCCTGTGCCCCGGCCAGTGTAAT
The DNA here is from genome assembly GCF_038003645.1 of Bacillus sp. FSL E2-0195. Classification (NCBI taxonomy): domain Bacteria; kingdom Bacillati; phylum Bacillota; class Bacilli; order Caryophanales; family Bacillaceae; genus Bacillus; species Bacillus sp. FSL E2-0195. Next base: position 4,890,796 of record NZ_JBBOPN010000001.1, read on the forward strand.
AGCCGGACCTACTTGTCTTCCAGTGTAAAAATGATGGTTCATCATTATTCAGCTCACTTTTTATACAGAATGAATTCCTTTTATATGTTATGTTCACATACAATGCAAGTGTTTTAAATTTACATAAAACATGTTTTTAGCCCAACCCATACATCAAACACCTTCATAGAGTATATAAATGCCCACAAATATATGAAAAGGAGTGAGAATATGAGTTTCTACGAACAACAGCCTTTTACTCAAGATAACTATTATCGAGATCAACATTGGCATCCCCAAAATCCACTAAAACACCAAACAATCGCTATAATTGGTCCTGCTGTTTCTCACGGATTACGTGAAGCTGCTCATCTCGGCTATCAACACGCATTAACCGAAGCTGTCGCTATCGGCTACTTACTTGGAAGAGGTTACGATTATAACACCGCTTGGAAAACCGTTGAATCTTGGTGGAGACCACCAGGATCCCCGCTTCCTACTCCATACTAAAGCGAAAAGACCGTAAATATACGGTCTTTTCACTTTAGCATGCTTTCTTTTTTTGAAGCATCGAGAAAATAGCCATGAACAAAATCGCAATAATTCCAGTAAAAACAAATAAATAGGCTAATGGAATTAAGAAAAATGGTTCCACTAAAGTTCCATCCGGCTTCACTTCCGAACCAATTATATTAAACATAATTATACATAACACTCCTAAAAACATCGGACTAGCCGCTAATAAATATTTGTTTTTCATAATATATTCCCCTTCAATTTCATAATTAATTTTCTGTATTCCTTTTCACTATTCTTACTACCATCATAATAAATTCAACCACATTACAAGTCAACAATTATTTATTGTTTAACGATAAATAATTGTTGACTTGTGTGAAGTGAAAAAGGTCTACGAAGCATCTTAAATTGCCTCACAAACCTTTTAAATCATAAATATTTACACTTCAAATCTCCTACTTAATACAACATAAATTGCGCACAATAGTACGAATATCCCCGCATAAATTAACAAAATTTCTACACTAAACGCATCAGCCAAAGGACCAAATATAATCATCCCCAAAGGCAAAGCACATGAATTTGCAATTTGTACAAGGCTAAACATCCGCCCGTGCATAGAAGGCTCTACTTTCTCCTGCAATAGCACGTTAACTGGTGTATTAAAGCAGGGCATTGTTATACCAATTAAAAAATTAAATGTTAAATACATAATAAATATTGGTGCACTCCCGAGTCCAACCATAAGCAGTCCATACAATGCACAAGCTAGTGCAGTTGTCTGCATGCGGTTACGAAAGCCACCCCACGCTGCAATCAGTACGCCACCAGCTGCTGCACCAGCACTAAAGGTCATCTCACTAGCAGTAAGTCTCCACATTTCTGCTCCGAAGGAACTAGTTACCATTAAAGGTGTTAAAAAGGCAGCTGGACTTATTAAAATCATGATAATGATTAATAAAACGAGTAGCCTTTTAATAAATACATTTTCTTTTAAATAAACAAATCCTTCTTTTATACCTTGTAGATTAGATTTTTGCTTACTCTCTACATTCACATGTCCTTCAAATTGAATGATAAACATAATACTAATTCCGATTATAGCCGTAATAACATCAATAAAAAATGTCGTTTCAATGCTGGCAATAGAAAGAATTGCAGCACTTACTGCTGGAGAAAGAAACATAATTATAGATGTAATACTGCTATTTATCCCATTTACTTTCATAAGATAATCTTTCGGAACAATTTGTGGGATTAACGCATTCACAGCCGGTGTTTGTACCCCTGTACCAGCTGAGCGAATGAGTAATACTATAAAAAACATCCAAATACTTTTATATCCTGTTAAAAATAAAATTGCCAAAACTAGCGTAGCAATCGCTATAATCCCATCCGATAACATAATCATCTTTTTACGGTCATAACGATCAATCCACACACCAGCAAATAAAGATATCGCAATTTGTGGTAGAAAACCGCAAACAGTTGAAATGGTCAACATCACTCCTGATGATGTTGTAAGGGTGATATACCATATGATCGCATACTGTACGAGAGATGAACCGAACAACGAAATCGTTTGAGCGGTCAAAAACATTATTATTTTCACTTTCCAATCATTATCATTTATCATCTTTTTTACTCTCCTCAATTAAACCGCTCTCTATGTTGAAAATACTATCTGCCCAATCATGATACAGACGTGCTTCGTGAGATACGAGTATGATGCTACCCTTAAACTGAATTAATGCCTTTTGCAAAGATTCCTTCGCTTCTGCATCTAAATGATTCGTCGGCTCATCTAAGATTAAAAAATTACACGGTGATAATAATAATCCGCACAGTTTCACCTTCGATTGTTCACCACCACTTAACGTATGAATTTCTTGCGAAACATGAGTATCCTTCACACAACACGCAGCTAAATGATGACGTATTTCCTTCATATTCAGTTTAGGAAACTGTTCTGAAATAATTTGAAGCGGCGTTAAAGAATCATTGCTCCAATTTAAATCTTGTTCATAATATCCAATCTTTATTTGCTCTGAGAAGTGAAATTCTCCAGAAATACTAGCAATAGTGCCAACGATTGTTTTTAATAAAGTAGATTTCCCTACTCCATTGAACCCTGTAATAACAAGTTTTTGCCCACCCATTACTGAGAAATTCAATTTTGGTAAGAGAGCAAAGTCATAACCAACTTCAAGGTTATTTACCTCAAGAACTGTTTGAACTGAAATAGGAAGTTCCCGAAAATGAATAGACGGTTTATAAGTAAAACTTGGTGGCGCAATTCTTTCCATACGTTGCAACTGCTTTCTACGTCCTTGCGCTATTTTGGAATTCACTCCAGCAATATTTCTACGAATATACTCTTCCGTTTTTTCAATTTTCTTTTGTTGTGCATGATATTGGCGAATATAATCTTTTCGCAAATGCTCCTTTTGTCTTACAAAATCTGAGTATTTTCCGTAATACTTCTTCACCGTTCCAAACTCTACATCACAGATGCAAGAAGTCACTTTTTCCAGAAAATCAAAATCATGTGACACTACAATAAAAGCCCCTTCAAAATTCATTAAATAATTAGCAAGCCACTCCACATGCTCTTTATCAAGGAAGTTCGTCGGTTCATCTAGTAATAAAATATTAGGCTCTTCTAATAAAAGCTTCGCTAAAATTACTTTTGCACGTTGTCCCCCGCTTAGTTCAGCGATTATACGATTCATGCCAATAGCATCAATACCTAAGCCAGCTGCAATTTTATTAATTGTGCTATCTACCGAATAAAAATCACGAGCCTCAAGTTGTTCTTGATATGCGGCCGCTTTTAACAATTTGTCAGGATCACCTGTCATAGCACTTTCTTCATACAATTTGTTCATTCTATCTTCCATTTCAAACAAATCATAAAAAGCTCTCTTTAAATATTGTGAAATGGTATAAATTCCATCAATTTCTGCATATTGATCAAGATGCCCAATTTGAATATTAGGCTGCCACTTTATGTCTCCCTTATCAGGAATTATTTCTTCAATCAATATTTTCATTAACGTACTTTTCCCCGCACCATTCTGTCCAACAATCCCCATATGTTCTCCTTTATGCAAATCAAAAGAAGCATTTTCATATAAGGCTTTATCTATAAAACTATGTGATAAACTTTCAACTTTAAGTAAACTCATTCGTATTCCTCTTTTCCTGAAATTAAAAAAAGCAGAGAGATAGCGTCATTCGACACTAGCCCTCTGCTTCGTGGTTTTTTCCTATACTACTCCAATTTATTGTAAAAACTCATCGGAATAATATACACAAAGGGCCATAGACAAAGCATTGTCTATGGCCCCTTAATCTATTTTATACATCAGCTAAAAACCAAAACCAAATAAGCATAGATAAACTATACTTTTTTAGAAAAGTTATTCAGCCGATGAATATCGGGGATTTATACCCCTTGATTAAGCTCCGTACAACGCTTCACCGTATACATTTGTGCGGAGCAAAGTTTTCTAATGAGTTTTACAAATTTTATATAAAGCATGTTCTGCACCTTCCTTAATACTTAAAAGGGATTTTAGCATACGGTTTTATGAAGCGTCAAGATTACTTCCAAATAATTCAACTACTTATTTTCAAAATATTGCTTCTGGAACATACACATTCTTATCGCATTATGATAGTTACCATCAACGAAAAACTCGTCTTGTAACTCACCCTCCACGATAAATCCAACCTTTTTATAAACATGTACAGCCTTTTCATTCTCTTTATCAACAACTAAATAAAGTTTATGCATATTTAATACAGAAAAAGCGTAATCCATCGCTAAACGCGTCGCTTCCGCTGCATAACCATGTCCTTGATAATTCGGATCAATAATAATTTGGAATTCAGTTCTTCGATGAATATAATCGATTTCTACTAATTCGACTAATCCAACCATCTCATTATCTTTCTCCAGGATAAAACGGCGTTCACTTTGATCATGTATATGTTTATCGTATAAATCCTGCAGCTCCACAAATGCTTCATAAGGCTCTTCAAACCAATACGACATAATATGCGCGTTATTATTAAGTTCGTGTACAAACTTTAAGTCTTCCCGTTCTAAAGGACGTAATTTCAATTCCTGACTCATTTCTATAACCTCCAAGTAAAATAACCTCTTCACTTAATTTCTCAATTTTTTTCGATTTCAAACGCCCTAATTACATTGTAAACCTTCAAGTAACTTGAAGGTCAAGGTGCAAAAAGTAGTGCAAACTTATGTCTGCACTACTCTTTTCTCAAATCTCTCATATTCGATATGTATAAAGCAATAACTAAAACAAGAATGGATCCCGCATATAATAACGTCTCCATTGGTTCCTCATGAGACACAATAATTAAACGAATTAACGCCGTAATTCCGATATAAATAAAATAACGTAACGGAAAATGATAATTCGACTTAAAATACTTAATAATTAATGCGATGAACTCGAAGTATAGGAAATAGACGATGATACTCTCAACTAATTTATAAGATGTATACTTCTTCGCTGAAAATATGTATTGAATAAAAGTAATTGTTTCGTTAATTAAAAAAATCGATAAAACAATGGATAATATGATTAATGCTATATTTAATATCCACTGTAAAACGCTAGCTATATAATGATCGATATTAAATGACTTCATTTTCTCTTTTAGCTCCCCTTCGTGTAAGTACTTATTCATTATAGCAAAATTATACTTACAGAAATGTTAAATCATATATGATCGTCCTCTTTCACGATTACTTCACCATTCGGATATTTATGCTTAATATAATCGCTTCCCCAATCGCAAAGCACCTTCAAACCCTTTTTTAATGATTCTCCCTGTTCTGTAAGAGAATACTCAACTTTCGGTGGTACTTGATTATATACTTTTCTAGACACAAGCCCATCTTTTTCAAGCTCTTTCAATTGCTCAGTAAGCATTTTTTGTGTAATACCAGTTACCAATCGTTTTAACTCACCCGTTCTTGTCGGTCCGCTTGTTAAATGATATAAAATGTGGGATTTCCACTTACCTCCGATCACATCCAAAACGACTTCAATTCTATTGTTATACTCTTTTTTCATATTAAATTCCTTCTGTATTTTGATAGGCACTTTCTCGTGCCTATGTCACGAGATGGTGTCTATATCACGGAAAAGTGCGTACTTTTCATAATATCTGTACTATACCATAATGATGCATGTAAGCAACTTATAACAGAGCATTAAATTAGTGGAGGTATTTTAAAATGAAAAAAGAAAATCGTACTGCAAATTTTTATGATGTGATTCGTGAGCGCCGTTCCGTTCGCTCTTATGATCCTTCAGTTACAATCTCTGATGAAGAAATTAAAGAACTTTTAGAAGAAGCAATGCTAGCACCAAGTAGTTCCAACTTAAACCCATGGCGTTTCATGGTAATTACAGATCAAGACTTAAAAGAGAAACTTCATCCAGTTGCTTTAAATCAACCACAAGTGCTAGAAGCATCCGCTATGATCGTAATTTAAAGCGAAAATAATGCCCATGAATTCGAACATATCAATAAAGTGAATGAACGTGCAGTAGCTGCTGGATTCATGACAGAAGAAATTAAAAACAGACTGAACAACAGTATTCGTGAGTTTTATGCACCTGTAAGCGAACAAGGAAAAAGAGAATGGCAAATGCTTGACGGTGGTTTGCTAGCTATGCAATGTATGCTTGCTGCAAAAGCGAGAGGATACGATACAGTCCCAATGCTTGGCTATAACGTTGAAGAATTCCGCAAAGCATTTAACATTCCAGAAAACTTAACTGATGTCTTAATGATTGCATTAGGCAAAGCAAAAGAGCCAGGATTCCCAACAGTACGATTAACTGTAGATGAAGTAACGTCTTGGAATGGCGAGTTTTAATCACAGTGTTTATCGTACTTTAGGAATAAAAGTACGATAAACACTATTAACGAAACTATGATGGTAGCAACCATAATCATAATGCAAAACTACAATCTAATCGAATAATACAAAAAAGAAAGGCGGAGAAAACAATGCTTGAAGTTTTAAATCGAATTAATGAATTAGCTAAAAAACAAAAAGAAGAAAGTTTAACAAAAACAGAATTAAATGAGCGCACAGAATTACGCGAGGAGTATCTTCAAATTATTCGCGGTCAAATCAACACCACTGTTACAGGATTAAAAATATTAGATCCTTTAGGAAATGACGTGACTCCTGAAAAATTAAAAGAGCAACAAAAGCTATCACTAAACACAGATAACAACGCATGAAAATACCCAGCTCCTTTGTTACTTAATGATTCATCTAATAGTACGTTTGCTTAGATGCATCATTAAGTTAATATCTACTTCCCCATCCACTTTCTGTTTCTAAATCAAAAAACCACAAACAAATTGTCCCCATCTTTTCTTTGCATCCTTTAGCTTTTTCACAATGAAACCATATACGTCAAAATCTTTTCATGACATTATTACTTCCATATAGTTGCAATTTATATAATAACGGTACAGTACAAATAACTTGCTGTATAAATAATTGTGGGGGGATTAATGATGAACGAAGCGTTACTATTAGTCGACATACAAAATGATTACTTTGAAGGCGGTAATATGGAATTACATCAACCTGAAAAAGCCGCACAAAAAGCGAAAGAAGTCTTGAAAGTATTTCGTGAAAAACATAAAACAGTTATTCACGTACAACATATTGCGAACAATGAAGGAGCTACTTTCTTCTTACCTGAAACAGTAGGTGTTCAAATTCATGATGATGTACAGCCAATTGTTAACGAAAGAGTCATACAAAAACATCACCCTAACAGTTTTTTAAGAACCAATTTATTTGAAACATTAAAGAAAGAAAAAATAGATCAACTAGTCATTTGCGGTATGATGACTCATGTATGTATTGATGCAACAGTACGTGCTGCCAGTGATTTAGGATTTCAATGTGTTGTAATTGAAGATGCTTGTACAACAAGAGATTTAGAATTTCAAGGAAATCTGATCCCCGCAGTACACGCTCATCAATCGTTCATGAGTTCGTTAGAGTTTGGTGATATTTATGCGAAAATCATGTCGGCAAACTGTTTTATAAACAAGAGCAAATAAAGAATTACAGTTCCATATAAAAAAAGAAAGAATAAATCTCTTATTCTTTCTTTTTTTCGATTGTCTTAATGACAGTATTTATACGATAATCACCATAATGTAAAACATCTGCAAGAGTCTCTTCTAATTGCTGGTGCGAAGATGTGTGAAGAATCATGATATAACACCCATCGCCACTTATACGATACATTTCAGTAATTAAGTCCGTTTTTTCAAAAAAAGTTTGAATTTGATTATGATAATGTGGTGCATGCAGAAATAGTGTAACAAACGTCATAATAGACCCTTCTAACTTATCCCTGTCGATATCTATCGTATATTTTTGAACGACACCCGCCTCTTCTAATTTATTAATTCGTTTCCCAACAGCCTGGCCAGTCAAATGTACTATCTCTCCAATTTTCTTCCAGTTCATTCTAGCGTTTTCTTGTAGTAACTTTATAATTTTAAAATCTGTTGAATCAAACATGGACATCCCCTTCCTATAGGAATCACCTTCTATAAGATCATCATTTCCCCTACAATTCATCTTAAAAACTTTTATAATACACTCGATTAACTCTATTAAGAATTACATTACTGTTAACAGCTTTCCTTCTTCCTTTACTATGTATTTTTCGATTACTCGTAGGTATCAGAAAAAAATTGATAAGCGTTCGAAAGGGCCATCCAGTAAGCTAGCGATTGTTTTTTATAAATATGAAAATTTTTTAGGAATTAGTTTATCTTTTTTTAATGATTTATTTAGAGGGAGTTTATACTCGGGGATTAACATGATAAACGTAGTAACTAAGTTCGTTGCTCCCACCTGAATCTTTTCATATAACAAAAATTTAAAAGGACGAACTGCTACTATAATCGCAAACCGTACTAACTAAAATCATACAATAAGGAGACGATAAAAATGAATAAAAAAACAAAAGTACTATCATCCATACTGCTAGGATTCACATTAGCATTAACAGGTTGCGCTGGCACGAAAGCTGAAGAAAATCATAGTAAACAAAAACAAGAACAAGCTGCGAAAGATACTAAAAAGGAAAATAAGTTAACTAAAGGGCAAAAAATGGCTAATATTCTTAGCGAGACAAATTGGCAAGGTACAAGAGTGTATGACAAAGATAAAAATGACTTAACGAAAGAAAATGCAAACTTCATTGGTCTTGCAAAATATGATGCGAAGTCAGGAAGATATGAATTTTTTGATGCTAAGACTGGTGCAAGCCGTGGCGATAAAGGAACTTTCTTTGTCACAAATGATGGGAAGAAAAGAATATTAATTTCAGAATCAATGAAGTATCAAGCTGTTGTTGACATGACAAAGCTAAATAAAAATGTATTTACCTATAAAAGAATGGGGAAAGATGCTAACGGTAAAGATGTAGAAGTTTTCGTTGAACATGTTCCATATAAAGAAAAAGAGCTTTCTTTCACGGATCCGGATAAGCAGCTAAACTCTACTACAGGTGATATCGTTAAAAACGTGGATGGAGATAAAATTTTAGGCGGAACCCTTTGGCATGGAACAAAGGTATTAGATGAAGCCGGTAATGATGTAACGCAGTTTAATTCGAATTTTATAAGTCTAGCAAAATTTGATGACAAGTCTAATAAATACGAGTTCTTCAATAGCGAAACAGGTCAAAGCAGCGGTGATTATGGCTACTTCGATGTTGTACATGAAAATAAAATAAGAGCTCATGTTTCAATTGGAAATAATAAATATGGTGCGGCTCTTGAACTTACTGAACTGAATAATAAGAAATTTACGTATAAAAGAACTGGTAAAGACCAAGCGGGTAAAGACATAACTATATTCGTTGAACATGAGCCTTATAAAGGTGATATAAAACCACAATTTAGCTTTTAAAAACGTTTGATTACAAATCCTGTACTGAGCTGCAGGATTTTTTTAAAGAAAAATCATTTATGATTCCCTTGAAAAAAATTGTCTTATATCCCCCTCAACAATTCAGCACGATTGTTGAATATAATATCTCTCATTTTTTTAACAGCTTTAAAAAGCCTTACTACACATAAATTGTAGTAAGGCTCCGACTATTTAAGATAAAAATTTTATTATCTCTATACAAATAAGGTTTAGCAAATAATGTTACTATAACCTCAAAAAAAGAAATCTTATTTTAACTTTCCTATTGATAAGTTAACACGATAATTCCCATACTTTAATAGTCGCCCCAGAAAGTTATCCAATTCTTCATTAGAAGCAAAATGTGTTTTTAATAAATAACATCCCTCACCACTTATACGGTCTACTTCAGAAATCCCTTCTTCTTTTTGAAAGAAATTCATAAACTCTTGATGATTAGCTGTTGTTACGAATAAAGTAACAAATGCAGTCACTACTTGTCCTAATTTGATTCGGTTTATTGTGATTGTATATTGTTCAATAATCCCTAAATCCTCTAATCTTCGAATTCGATTTCCTACAGCCTGCCCTGTCATATGTATTTTTTGACCAAGTTCTTTCCATTGTATTCTTGAGTTTTCTCCTAATAATTTCAGTATCTCAAAATCTGTTTGATCAATGATATAAACCAATCCTTTCATCGTGAAAGTAGAAAGCCAGAAAGTGTTTCGCCAACTTATTCTGCTTGTCGATACAATTCACTATACTTAGTTTATCCTCTTACATCACATTGTTTATCAGTTATATTTATTTATAACACAGAGGACGCAACAAAAAAATACATCTAGATTTAAAGGAGGTTACAAATATGTTATTACAAGAGATTTTATCGTTCAATGAACAATTTGTAGAAAATAAAGAATACGCTCCTCGTGAAGCGACAAAACTGCCTAAAAAACGTATGGTTGTTGTTTCTTGCATGGACGCTCGTTTAATTGAGCTACTTCCAAAAGCTTTAGATATACACGATGGTGATGCAAAAGTTATCAGAAATGCAGGTGGTAAAATTGCTTCTGCTTTCGATAGTGTTATGCAAAGTGTTGTCGCATCAGTATATGATCTAAATGCAGATGAAATCTTCCTTATCGGACACCAAAGATGTGGTGCGAGCCAAACTAATCCAAAAGGAACACTTCAAAAAATATTAGATCGTGGAGTAGCTTCACCAGAAATTTTATCAGCGATTGAATATGCTGGTGTTGACCTTGAAAAATGGTTATTTGGATTCGATGATGTCAACGGTTCAACTCAAGCTAATGTTGATTTAGTAAGAAATCATCCACTTATTCCAAAAGATGTTCCTGTACATGGTTTAGTTATTGATCCTCACACAGGTAAATTAGATTTAATAGTTGATGGATATAAAGCATTAAATGGTATGAAAAATTAATTATTACTTAAATGAAGGGAAGTTATTAGATATGAATAGACAAGAAGCTACGCAAAAAATTATGGAAGCAAAAATTGCAAAAGGTTTAACATGGGAAGAAATTTCAAAAGTAAGTGAAAACTCTGAGACTTGGGTTGTAACAGCGTTATTAGGACAAGCTACAATGACACGTCCGGAAGCAGAAAAAATTGGTAAACTATTAGAATTAGATGAAGAAGTAGTTCAGGCATTAACAGTAGTTCCACTTCGAGGTCAAGTAATGCAAATGCCTCCTACTGACCCAATCTTATATCGATTATATGAAATGATGTTACAATACGCACCGACTCTTAGAGAATTAATCCTAGAAAAAGCTGGCGAAGGTGTAATGAGTGCAATTAACTTCAATCTAGGTGTGGACACACAAGAAGATCCAAAAGGTGGCGACCCTCGTATCGTGATTACACTTAACGGGAAATTCTTACCGTTCCGTACATGGTAATTAATTAAAAATCTATCTATATAATTAAAGTGATTTTATAGATTTATAAAATCCATCCTTTTTAATCTAGCTGTATAGAAAGGATGGATTTTTACTATGAGATTCTTTTTATACAAGGGAGAATAATATGAATAAAAAATACGTCGATACGAGCTTTAGTATTCTACAGTGGTTTGTGTTTTTATTAGCAAATGCAATTGCATTGCCTATCATTATTGGTGGCATATTCCATTTATCAATAGAAGATATCTCAACATTAATGCAACGAACTTTTTTAGTTGTAGGAGTAAGTTCATTTATACAAGCATGGTTTGGGCATCGCTATCCCATAGCGGATGGGCCAGCCGGTTCATGGGTAAGTATATTTGTCATATTGGGACAAGTCGCTATGCATCAGGGACAAAGTGCAAAGGATGTATTACAACTTTTAGAAGGTGGATTAATTATTGCAGGTATATTACTCTTCCTCCTTGGTATAACAGGGCTTGTTCATCGAATTCTACGTTTATTTACACCCTTGGTTACAGGCACTTTTCTTTTAATATTATCTCTTCAGCTTAGTGGTGTGTTACTAAAAGGAATGATGGGATTACAAGGAGCTGTAACTCATCCTGATTATACAACGGCTACTATTGCGCTCTTTGTTTTTGCCCTTATTACTTTCTTATCAATTAAAGGGAAAGGATGGATGAAAAGTTACGCTGTGTTACTTGGCATTTCATGTGGTTGGCTTTTGTATGCTGTATTAGGAAAATCATCTCATATACCTTCACACACACCGTTAGTTAAGTTACCAGAGATATTCGCTTGGGGCATGCCTAGATTAGATATTGGAATGGCTCTAACTGCAACTTTATTTACATTTCTTTTAGTTGCAAATACAATCGCTGCTATTTCGGCTGTAAAACAAGTGGCTCCGTTATCTAAAGAAAATGAAAAGCAAATACTGAACCGCGGCGTGTGGGCCGGAGGTATATCGCATATTATCTCGTCGTTGTTTTCTACAATTGGAATTGTACCATTACCTGCATCAGCAGGATTTATTCAACTAACAGGACAAAGAAAAATGAAGTCGTTCCTTATAGCAAGTCTTATATTAGCAGGAATTTCTTTTATTCCTTCAATTGTAAACTTTATATCCTTGCTACCAGGTCCTATTGCTAATGCCGCACTTTTAGCAACATTTGTCCAAGTAATAGGCATTTCATTTCAATCCATTTTACGTGAAGAATTAAATCAACGCCGATTAACAATATTAGGAATTTCATTATTAATCAGTTTGGGAATAATGTTTCTTCCAGAAAGTGCATTTAGCGGAATTCCTTCTTCCTTACAATATGTTTTAAGTAATGGATTACTTGTGGGTACCATGCTTATCATTCTATTGGAACAGTTTTGGAAAGAGTAAAATTTGTGACTAAGTAAAAAAGCGCCCTGCTTACAGGGCGCCTTTTTATACCTAATGACTAATACTAGCAGTTGGGTATAATGTTGTTCCTCCAATTGAAACTTTTATTTCATTTGTTAATGGAACATTTTGTTCATTAATAATTGTTCTCCACCATTCCCATGCAAGACCAGTACATTCTCTTGCTACGATTTTTATATTTTTTGAATTTGGTGGAAGAGGGATAACTGTAGAGTAATGAGCCGTTTTGTCTTTGCCGCTACCATCCCATGTTTTATGTGTTAGTACTTCTTTACCATTTTGATCAAATGTGAATTCATCCCAAGATACATCAAATTGCGCAACGTAAGCACCGTAATGATCCAGTGTCATTTTAGCACTTGAATATTCTGTAGTTGTCGTCTCGATATAATCTGTATTGTTATGAACAGCAGCAGTTGCATTATCTTTTAAAAAAGTACTTGTATATGAAATTGGGTATGCTGGATTTTTAAGACTTAATTCAGCATTATCTTTAATGATATTTCGGATTTCATTGAAATCTTTAGTAACAACCTTGTTATGCTCTTTCGCATCTCCGCCTAATACTACAGCAGTAAAAGTACTTTCTTCAAAAATATCTTTGTACTGTCCATTCGTTTCGACGCTGTTATTCTTAAGTAAGGCTTTAAAAGCAGCTTGTACATCTTTGCTCTTAGATGTTGTTTCTAATTTTACATAAACAGTTCTACCATAAGCTACATTTGAGACCATAACAGGTGGAGCCGAATTACTTACACCTTTACGAGTTAACTCACCAAAAGTAACACTATTATCAAAAAGATCGGATGGATTGTTAGGTAGTTCAGCACTTACGGTATAAAATATTTGCTTATATGCCGCTACCATCACTTTTTTCTCTCCATTTGCAACCGCATTAAAATCAATGTTTAGACTGTTATCAAGATATTTAGCGTTAACGTTAAGGGCACTTGCGATTTGTGATTTACTATAAACCATAGATTCTGTATACTGCATTCTTGCAGGTAACGTATGTGTTTTAGAATACTTTTCATTCCAAGTAGATACTAAATCATCTACTGCTCCAGCCACATTACCATATGTCGGATTTTGGACAGTTATTGTATTTTCTTTTCTCATGCCAGGTAAGTCTATACTAATATTCAAAGGTTTTCTCTTAGCCACTAATAAACTAGGTTGATTATCTGCAAAAGCTTTATTTGCAAGTTGTACCGCTCCTGGATACGTACGATTCGCCACAGAATCAATAATCGAAATATCGACTGGTGAAGTTGTAAGTGATTTTTTCTCGCGTTCCACTACTACAAATTTACCATTTGAATTGATACTCTCTTTCGGAACAAAACTCTCTACTTTATCACCATTTACAGCTAAAACCCCTTGATTATTATATTTAAGATTTGCTATACCAGTATCAATGCCACTAGCATTTTTGGTTACATCAGTTGTATTACCTGCTTGTGTTTCTGCGAAGGAAATAGATGAATAATTAATAGTGCATAGACTAACTAATAAACACGCAAGGAACTTTCTTCTTTTAGTGTTTTTCTTAATATTCAGAAAAACAACCCCGTTCTTTTTTTAGTAAGATATGATAATGATTGATAAATGATAGCTAACTAATAAACCTACATAAATGCTTTCAAAAGTTCTTGAATTAACGGGATTACGCCACCTACAAATTTCAAAACTGCCATTGCGATTTCCATATTATTTCCTCCTTTTTTATTGCTACGAAAATGTGATTTATCTTTATGCCCTCATTATAGTGACCCCTTACACTTTTATCAATACACTCTTATATGCAATATTACATACAAAAAAAACAAGCTGAATTCTTATAAAAAGTTATACAGAGATAAATTTTTCGTTTGGTAAATACTTGAAAATGCGAAGCGTTCCTTTGCATTTCATGAGTAATTTACAAGTTTATTGTTGGAAGCATCGCAGGACCGGAAGTAATGAAATACATGCAGGACTGTTACGAGCAGCCAGAAATATTAAGAGTTATCATGGGCAACCGCATTAAAAAAAGCTGCTGCCTATAAAATACAGACAGCAACTTCAACTAGAGTAGCTGGCATGATTTACACAAGCTACAGTATTTTTTTGACATACTCATTTTTCACATTTTGTAACTAATAAACAGCGATTGGCCCATAAGGACCATTGATAATTTCAATTTTCGTTTCAAAAATATCTGTTAAAATTTCCGGGTCCATAACCTCTTCTACTGTTCCAAAAGCAGCAATTTGTCCATCCTTCATAGCACAAATTTTATCCGAATATTTGGCTGCAAAATTTATGTCATGCATAACAGTCAAAATTGTTCTTCCAAATTCATTAGCTGCACGTCTCAAATGCTCCATCATTTGAACAGAACGAGCAACATCAAGGTTGTTCAGAGGCTCGTCCAAAAGTACATATTCAGTCTCTTGGCACAATACCATCGCTACATATGCCCTTTGTCTTTGACCACCAGAAAGCTCATCTAAATATCTATTCTCTAAATTAGTTAAATCTAGAAAATCGATATATTTAGAAATAATAGCTTCATCCTCTTTAGTTAATCTTCCCTTTGAATAAGGAAAGCGCCCAAATCCAACTAATTGTCTAACAGTAAGCCTAGTTACAAAATGATTCTCTTGTCGCAATATAGTCAAAACTTTTGCTAAGTCTTTTGATTTGGATTCAGAAACATCCATATTTGCTACCTGAATTTGGCCTTCATCCATATCTAAAAGTCTTCCAATCATCAATAGTGTCGTTGACTTTCCAGCGCCATTTGGTCCAATTAAAGAAGTAAAGCCCGCTTTTGGTATTTCAATATCCAAAGGTCCTATTTTCACCTTATCAGTATAGAACTTTTTAACATTATCAATTTTTATCATAAAGCCCTCTTCCTTAAAACTATAGTTAAGAATATTATTCCACCAAATAATTCAATAATAACTGAAACTACACCTTGAGCATGGAATACATGATACATTAAAAAGTATGCACTCGTCATTATCAAAAATCCTATTGCAAAAGCCATTGGAAAAATATATCTATGATCATAAGTTGACGCCGCCTGATAACTCAAAGTTGCTACTAAAAAGCCGTAGAAAGTAAGCGGCCCAATTAGAGCTGTTGAAATGGACATCAAAATAGCAACTAATACAAGCGTATAAATTACACTAGGTTGATATTTAACTCCAAAAGAAGTAGCAACATCCTTTCCTAGTGACAAAACATTCAAATTCTTAGAATGAGCAAAAATTAATACTGCTACAATTATGATCATAGGAATTACAATAGGAAAATATGCAGGATCTGCGTGATTAACAGAACCAAATAATTTCGCTTGTAAAATATCAAACTCTGAAGGCGCAAGTAGCTTTCTCATAAAAGTTGACACAGAATTTAGTCCGGTACCAATAATAATTCCAACTAAAAGCATAAGTTGTAAATTCCCGTATTTACCGGAAAGTAACCATCCATAAAGTATCAAACTCATGAAGACCATAACAACAACTTGGAATACAAACGATCCAATTCCATTAAAGTTTATTAATGCACTAGCACCAAAGAAGAATATTGTACTCGTATGAATTGCTGAATAAAGTGATTCGAAACCTAAAAGCGAAGGAGTAATAATCTTATTGTTCGTAATAGATTGGAAAGCAACTGTCGACAAGCTATGGCAAACTGCAGCAATAATCATCGCAACAATGGCTATTATCCTTCTCTTAACAACTGGGATAAAAGAAGGTGAATCTATCGGAACTGGATTGTTATAAACTAAAAGTCCATATGAAGAAAGGAGACCTAAAGCGATCAATGTTATCAGTACAATCCAATAACGTCTTGCTTCCTTCTTAGAACGAAAAGCGCTAGCTGATCTACTTTCATTATGAAGGCTAGAATCGATTTCGACATTTTCTTTATTTCTATAGTCTAATGTGATCATCGCAGCCTCCTTGGTTTTCTTTTTCTCAATAAAATAGTAATAAATACGACTGCTCCCACTGTTGCAAGTATTAAAGAAACAGGTACTTCAAAAGGCTTTATAATTGTTCGAGAAATGATGTCACAGGCAGTTATTGTCCCCATTCCGATTACACATACCCAAGGTAAATTACTCCTAAGATCATCTCCCCTAAACATTGAAACAATGTTTGGAACAATTAATCCCAAGAAAGGTAAATTTCCAATAACAGCTGCAACAATTCCAACTGCAACAGAGATAAGGCCAGTCCCAAAAAGAACAATTCTATTGTAATTAACTCCAAGGCTTGTTGCGACATCTTCTCCTAGTCCAGCTAAAGTCAATCTATTAGCATACATAAAAATAAGCAAAGTAACGATAACAATCAGCCATAAATATTCATATCTTCCCACCTGAACGGTAGCAAATGAACCTACGAACCAAGTTTCAATACTTTGCGTCATTTGAAAAAGGAGTCCCAAAAAAGTAGACACTGCAGAAATAACTGCTCCAAGCATCAATCCAATAATCGGGACAATTAAAGACGAACGGAGTTTAACTCTTCTTAAAAATAGAAAGAAAATCATAGTTCCTATAAAAGAAAAAATGATTGCACCAGTCATTCTTTGAACTAACGTCGGGGCAGGAAATAATAAATATACAAAAAGCAGGCCTAAGCCTGACCATTCAATAGTCCCCGTTGTAGTAGGTTCAACAAAACGATTCTGTGTAATTAGTTGCATTACGAGCCCTGCCATCGCCATTGCAGCTCCAGTAAGCATTAATGCAACTGTTCTCGGAACACGAGTTATGAAAAACATCTCCATTCCGTCCTCTTGTCCACGTATATCATAAACTCCAGTAAACAGTGATATAATCCCTAAAATTATAACAACTATAATCGCTATTATAAAAGATTTTGTCCATATTTTATTGTGATTATAAAACTGGGGTTGAGAAATATTCTCAACCCTAGAAATCATATTTTTTGACACTGTTTCGTACTCCTTTACACTACTTAGCTAAAGTTTTTGCGATATTTCCAAATAACTCTATATAAGTCTCAATTGATTCATTTGTGTAAGTATCTGCTGGTGCATAAACAATTTGTTTTTTAGAAACAGCAGTTGTGTTTTGAAGAGCAGGTGATTTAGAAATAACATCTTGAGCAGGAGCTGAAGTAGCAGCATCAGATGTTGCAGCATCACGATCTAATACGAAAAGCCAATCAGGATTTGTTTGTGCAATAGCTTCAACAGAAACGTCATCACCTTTATGACCTGCAGTAGAATTAGACACTTCTAGTGCTGGAGTCCAACCGAAAATCTCATACATTGGTCCCCAAACGCGACCAGAGTGAGGAGCAGCAAAACCAATATTCCCACCAGTAACGATAACACTCATAACTTTATCTTTTCCATTATAAGCAGATTTTACATTTTCAATAGATTTATCAAAATCAGCTACTAATTTTTTAGCTTCTTTATCTTTATCAAAGATTTTCCCTAGAGAAATTGTAGAATCTTTAAGTCCTTTTACTAAGTTTTCTCCAGGCTTAGTAGCTTTCTCAGAAACATCAACATTAAGATCAATAACAGCCGCATTTGGCACTAATTTTTTGATTTCTTCGTAATGGCCAGCAAATCTTTGACCAACGATTACAAGTTCAGGGTTTGCCGCTGCAATAATTTCAAGATTTGGTTCGCGGTGATTTCCAATATTTTGAACTTTACTATCCTTTACATATGCTGAATCTGCAGGCATTACATCCTTTGGAGCAGCCGCTAATTTAATTCCCCAATCAGCTAAAGTTTCAAAAGTTCTATTATCTAAAGCAACTACATTTTTTGGATTTACAGGGACTTTAACAGTTCCATGTGCATCAGTGATTTCAACCGTTTTTGGCTTATCACTACTATCACCTTTATTAGCTTTCGAAGTTTCCTTACTTGAATCTGAGCAAGCTACTAACATTAAAGTGAAAATTGCTAGAATACTTACTAATTTTAAAAGCATAGTTTTTTTCATACGTATACTCCTTATTATGTAATTTAGTTCGAAAATGATAAAGTCCATAGATTAAATTAGATAGTAACTTTTATGCATCTAAATTGCTATTGATAATCATTTTCATTTGAACATCCTGTAAATAAGTATAGTCATTAATTCTGTGAAAATCTTGTGAATGGTGTGAGTTAACAAAATTAAAAACAAATTAGATACAGTCTCCACCAGATCCATCCCCCACACGTACTAACTGATAGATTAGCACCTTATAAACCATGATTTCTACTGCAAAAAAGGGCCCATTAATAGCTAATTTTTTCATATTCCACTATCTGATAGCAATCTTCTTTTTATAGTTTCCGTCTTTTAATATTTCACAGAAACTATTTTATTATCTTATTTTTATCATTCAACCATTGAATAGCCCCTGCCATGTATCGTTTGAATATATCTATCTCTCTTCTCGCACTTTAATTTTTTTCTTACATACCCAATATATAAATCCACTACATTGGGATTGACTACTACGTTATATCCCCAAACCTGGTTCAAAAGCATTTCACGGCTCAATATTGTGTTTTTATTCTTGATTAAAAATACAAGTAAATCGTACTCGCGCTTAGTAAGCGTGAGATTTTTACCACCTTTTTTCACAATATTGCTAGATGCATCAACAAAGAGATCTTTAAACTGAAAAAAATTTGTCTCATTTTGCTGGATACAGTCACTTCTCCTTAAAATAGCTTGAACCCTCGCTACTAATTCTTCTTTCACAAATGGTTTTCTAATATAATCATCTGCTCCTGCTTGTAGCCCTGCTATACAATCCTTGCTAGAAATATTGTCGGTCACAATAATTATCGGTGTCGTTTTAACAAGTCGTATTTGTCTGCAAATTTCTGGTCCCGATATACTTAATGAATCCCAATCCAATATGATAATATCCCAATCTTGTTCATATACTATATTTAAACCTTGGTTTTCATTGTGAAGTTTTAAAATGAAATAGCCCTCTTGCGTTAGACCGCTTACTATTTTCTTTGCAAAAGACCGTTCATTCTTAATTACTAACACCTGCTTCACCGATGGTTCACCTCTACTTCAATATAACTTAGTTGGATAAAAAGTTATCTCCAAAAAATAATTTAAGATTTATAAATATTAAATCCCTAAAAAAAGCCATTATAACAGCTTATTAGGAGAACTCTATATAATCTTACAATAGATATGGATAAAAACACAAAATATATGAAGATTTAAATACATATTATTTAATCATTAAGAGCAACTATATTATCTAGCTGCTTATTATCAATAACTATTCCCTCAGTTTCTGTTTCAAGGGTACCGTCCTCAACTTAAGCATTTTATAAAACCACAAAATGAAAAAACGGTATTCTTTCTATTTTTCTACTTATAAATACTTGTGTAGAAGTGATTTTGTTATTGCTTATTTTAGATAAAATTGTGATCGTTAGGGGATAACACACACAAGATGCATTGAGAATGGAATTGAAAGAACCGAAGAATTAAATACATTCTAATTTTAGAACCATAACCTCGCCAACCTGGCAAAGTTATGGTTCTTTTTGTGACTTTACCCATAAAGTTGCCGCTAAAGGAAGCATATCTTTGCCGTGGATTAATTATTAACCCATAAGCTTGCCGTGAATACTGTTGGTTTGTAATAAAGTTTGATTAAAAGCATGCTACAAAAATTGATTTTTCAACAGAAGAAACCCAAACATTTTGAAAAAAGTTTGATCAAAATGCTTGGGTTATTTGTTGCTAGTGAATAATTTTTTATAAAAAGTTTAATCATTTTTCTATCTATGTTTGCTCAACAATCGCGTCCGATTACTAAAGATCATTATTCAAACCTTATTGAAGAAAAGCACCCGTTGGTTAAACAACAGAAGGTTTCTTAGTCAAGAACCGCTCCAATAGTATTACGGTATTAAATTACCTATCATAAGATGCGAGCTTCAAAATAAATTCTTCAACATCCTTGCCTCTTGCGTTGGAAAAACCCTTATCTTCAGAGATGATTTTAAACCTGCATTTTTCCAATACCCTAATGGAGGCGAGGTTATCTTTAGCGGCACGAGCATAGAGCGGGCGTACCTTAATATACTCCAGAAACTCTGACAACGCTTTAGTTGCAATACCATGACCCCAGTATTCCTTCCCAATCCAGTAGCTTACTTCGGGTTCGCAGAACTGTTCAAAGTTCGAGACGTGTCCAGTGACAATGCCATTGAATAATATAGTCTTAATTGTGATAGTCTCGTCAGCGATAATTTTTTTCCAATGGTCAAAAAATGCGTCCTTATCAGTGGGATCTTTAGCTGTAAAGGCAGCCATATAGTTCGCCGTTGAATCTAGTTGTTGTTCGAAAAAGATAGGAAGATCTTCCTCTGTGATATCTCGTAGCTTCACTTCGCTTTTGCTAATGGATTCCATATAATTCACAAGCTCCTTAACATATTTTTGAATATAAATTCTTCCAAGTTTAGAGAAATTCCTTCTTCAACTAACCTGCCACTTAGCTTAAGTACGTTTCTTCATAATATTCTCTATATTCTTTAACAGAAATATCTAATTTTCTTATTAAGTGTTATTCCACAAAATGGCCCTTTAGTTGAGTAACTTTATTGCTACTCAACAGTTCCTTAATCCGTCTTTCAGTTCAAATCTTCTTTTCACTATAAAAACACCCCTTTAGATAAACAGATCCAAAGGGAGAAAACATCGCGTCTTTTTTATAAACATCGTGACTTTATTTAAAAGCGACATTAAAAATATTCTTCAAATCCTGGAAGCATAAGTTTGCCGCAAACAAAAAGAACCATAAGCTTGCCGGAACGGCAAACTTATGGTTCATATCACATACAAAATAAAAAAACCACCAAATATGTATTGGTGGAGACGGTGGGAGTCGAACCCACGTCCAAAAATATCGGCACTTAAGCTTCTACGAGTGTAGTCGATATATTAGCATTTCGCGAACTCTTCGGCCTATCGACAGGCTTCCAAGTTGCTAGTCTGATTGTTCTCTTCCTTCGCCCTCAGACGGCGAACTCCGGCGTAGTCCACTTAGTTTGAGTCCCTTACCCTACCACATGGACGATGGAGGGAGGAACCTTTAGTGCAATTAAGCAGCTAAAGAAAGATTGTTTTGTTTGCCAATTATAGGCTTTGACGTTTTAACGAGGCCGATCCCCTCGACTCGCAACCTAAGCTCGAACTATCCCTGTCGAATCCGTAACGTCCCCATGATAAAAATGGAGCATACGAAGAAATATCGTGATAGCTACTAAGAGCTGTTTTTCAATGTGCAACAATCTTACATAAGTTATTATATCATACGCGCGCCGTTTTACAAATGTAAATATCTGTATTACATCTTTTGACGATCACGGAACACGCGTGCAATTTCACGTTTAGCTTCTTTCTCTTTTAAATCGTGACGCTTATCATATTGCTTCTTACCTTTTGCTAAACCAAGTGCCATTTTCGCAAATCCATTTTTCAAATAGATTCTAACTGGAACTAATGCATATCCTGTTTCTTTTGCGTAACCTGCTAGCTTATCAATTTCTTTTTTATGAAGAAGTAACTTCCTTGTACGTAGCGGATCGTGATTGAAACGATTCCCTTGTTCATATGTATTAATATGCATATTATGAACCCATACTTCACCGTTATGTATACGTGCAAACGCATCTTTCAAGTTCACGCGTCCAGCGCGAATCGACTTAATTTCCGTTCCTTGAAGGACAAGCCCTACTTCGTATGTTTCTTCGATGAAATAATCATGAAATGCCTTTTTATTTTGCGCAATAACCTTACCTGTACCTTTTGGCATATAACGTCCCTCCTCTATTTTTACTATTGTAACAAATGTAAACAAAAAGCGAAAGTGGCTCGCTCAGAATGTAAGGCGAAGCCACTCTTTTCTTACTTGCGCTTTTTCTTTTTCTTCTTGAATCCTGGTACATTTTCAAAGAATCCTTTTTTCTTCTTACCATTACTATTACCATCTTTTTTCCCTGGCTGACTAGCGGATGTGGATGCAGATGCAGACGCTTTTCCTTTTCCTTGTCCACCACGATCAAACTTTCTTCCTGTGCCGCGTTCACCACCGCGCTCATTACTACGTTCGCTACGTCCACCGCGTTTCTTTCTGCCTGTTCTTGGCTGTTCAATCACAACTGGACGATCTTTGAACTTACGACGAGGTGTGCCTTTCATGCCAACGATTTCAAAGTCGATTGCACGCTCGTCTTTATTTACGTTAATAACACGAATTGTAATTTCGTCACCGATGCGGAATACGTTACCTGTACGTTCTCCGATCATCGCAAAATGTTTTTCGTCATAACGGTAGTAATCATCTGTTAAATAGCTAACGTGTACAAGACCTTCAATTGTATTTGGAAGCTCTACGAATAAGCCGAAGTTTGTTACAGAGCTAATCATACCGTCATACTCTTCACCGATCTTATCGACCATATACTCTGCTTTTTTCATTTCGTCTGTTTCACGCTCTGCTTCAACAGCACGGCGTTCCATATTAGAAGAGTGCTCTGCAATCTCAGGTAAATTTTCACGCCATTTCGCTTGCGTTTCGTTGTCTACTTTACCATTAATGATGTATTCACGAATCAATCTATGAACAATCGTATCTGGGTAACGACGAATTGGCGATGTGAAATGCGTGTAGAACTCAGTTGATAAACCAAAATGTCCTAAGCTGTTCGAATCGTAACGTGCTTGCTTCATAGAACGAAGCATAACTGTTGAAATGACTATTTCTTCCGGCTGACCTTGAACCATTTCAAGAATTTGCTGCAATGCACGAGGGTGTATTTCATTCGCACGTCCCTTTACTGCATATCCGAAGTTTGTTACAAACTCGAAGAAACGCTCAAGCTTATCTTCTTTCGGATCTTCATGGACACGGTACATAAACGGTACGTTCATCCAGTGGAAATGCTCCGCTACTGTTTCGTTCGCAACAAGCATAAACTCTTCAATTAACTTCTCTGATACAGAACGATCACGCATTACAACATCAGTCGGTTTTCCTTCTTCATCTACTAGTACTTTCGCTTCTTTAAAGTCAAAGTCAATCGCACCACGGCGCATACGTTTTTCACGTAAAATTTGTGCTAACTGCCCCATTTCTTTAAACATTGGTACTAGCGGCTCGTAACGTTCAATTAGTGCTTCGTCTTCATCTTCTAAAATGCTTCTTACGTCAGCATACGTCATACGCTCTGTCGTTTTAATTACACTTTGGAAAATCTCGTGTTTTACAACATCACCTAGATTGTTGATTTCCATTTCACAAGATAGTGTCAGACGGTCTACTTTCGGATTTAATGAACAAATACCGTTTGATAAACGATGCGGAATCATCGGAATTACACGGTCTACAAGATATACACTCGTTGCTCTCTCTGCTGCTTCAACATCAATTGGAGAACCTTCTTGAACGTAATGACTTACATCCGCAATATGAACGCCAAGCTTATAGTTACCGTTCTCAAGCTTCGTTACTGTAACAGCGTCATCTAAGTCTTTCGCATCCGCACCATCAATTGTAACAATCATTTGATCACGTAAATCACGACGATCTTTTATATCTTCTTCTGAAATCGTTTCTGGTACACTGTTTGCATGCTCCATCACTTCTTCAGGGAATGCTAAAGGTAAATGATGTTTATGAATGACAGATAAAATATCTACTCCTGGGTCATTTTTATGACCTAGAATTTGAATAACTTCACCTTCTGCGCTTAAACGGTTCTCTGGGTAGCCCGTAATTTTCACAACTACTTT
Source organism: Bacillus sp. FSL E2-0195 (assembly GCF_038003645.1). Classification (NCBI taxonomy): domain Bacteria; kingdom Bacillati; phylum Bacillota; class Bacilli; order Caryophanales; family Bacillaceae; genus Bacillus; species Bacillus sp. FSL E2-0195. The sequence continues at coordinate 4,915,485 of NZ_JBBOPN010000001.1, forward strand.
ATGACCTTCTACAGCGCCCATAGATGCACTTTTCAAGATAAAAATGTCACTTGTCCAGCGTTTATTATCAGGTATAACAAATCCAAAGTTCTTTGACTCTGTATATGTACCAACTAGTTCCTTCGTTCCACGCTCTAAAATACGAACAATCGCGCCTTCTTGGCGTGATCCACTTGATTGTGCGCTAACACGTGCTAATACTGTATCACCATGAAGTGCACCATTTAATTCTGTCGGCGGGATGAAAAGATCATCATCTCCTGTTTTCTTCTCTTCTGGAACAACGAACGCAAAACCACGTGCGTGCCCAATTAATTTACCGCGTACTAAATTCATTTTTTCTGGAAGACCGTAGCGGTTACTACGTGTGCGGATAACAAGCCCCTTCTCTTCCATCATTACAAGTGCCTTTACGAAATCTTTAAAGCCCTCAGAGCCTTCGATTCCAAATGCCGATTCTAATTCTTGTATCGTTAACGGTTTATACGCTTCTTCCCTCATAAATAATAACAACTTATCAATATGTTCTTGCATGATTTCTTCCAAGCAGAAATACCTCCTTTAAACCCTTATATTATTTAGTGTATCCGAAAGATGGGGGATGTATAAAGTGAAACTTTAATCATCTCCCAATGATTTTTTACAGCTTTCATAAAGTGTAACTTTAACCAGTGGTTTTTTGTCCGTCCCCACTGATTATTAGCCCACAAATAGCGGGATAAAAATTCCCTTATGAAAAAAAGAGGCAACTAGACCTTACCAATCTAGTTGCTCCAAGAAGTTATATACATCCTCATGTAGCACATCACGTTCTTTATCAAGTGTAATGACATGCGTAGAGTCTTCATACCATTTAATGTCTTTTAACGTAGATTCTACACCGTTATAAATAATGTTAGCACTATCTGTATTAATCATCTCATCATGACGTGCTTGTACAACGAATGTTGGAGCATAAATCATATCAACATTATTGCGTACGTCACGAATCAACTCCTGTAATGCTTTTAATGTATTCATTGGTGTCTGTTTAAATTCAAACATTTCCTGCTCAATTCGTTCTGGTGATTTTTGCTCACGCTTTTTATATTCGCGGGCATATGCCAATATACCTTGGTACATAATTTCTTCACTTTTAATGTACATCGGTGCACACATTGGTACAACACCTAAAATCGGTAATGTATAAGCAAGTTTTAATGAGAATACTCCGCCTAATGATAATCCAACCGCAGCTATTTTCTCGTAACCTTGATCTTTTAAATGCTGGTAGGCATTCATTACATCTTTCCACCAGTCTTCAGGGCCTGTATGAACAAGCTCTTCTGGTGGTACACCGTGTCCTTTGTAAATTGGCGCATGACAAGTATAGCCTTTCTTCTCTAAGAAACGCCCTAGCATGCGTACGTCAGCTGAGTTCCCTGTGAATCCATGTAATAATAAAACAGCGCGGTCTCCACCTTCAAATGTAAATGGTTTCGGAGATGCTAATTTCATCATGTACTTCTCCTCTTTCTCTTCTGTAATCTAGTCGTATTCTTTCTATTCTTAGTGTACCATATTTATAATTCTATAATCTAATTAGAAACTTTTTTTGAATAACAAATCAAAAAAAGAAGAACCATTAGCATAATCCGCTAACGCTTCTTCTTTTAATTTTATAAATTTAAGTACGTAACACCAATTGTTAGTACGAAGAATAGTACAGCTAAGACAACTGTAACACGGTTTAATACCGCTTCAATTCCACGTGCTTTTTGCTTACCAAACAATTGCTCTGCACCACCTGAAATAGCGCCTGAAAGGCCTGAGCTATTACTTGACTGCATAAGTACCATAACAATCATTAAAATCGATACAATAATAAGTAAAACTGATAATAACGTATGCACTTGGCGTACCTCCTACAAAGATTCAGTTATTTTAAATGTAGCATAAATCCTATAGAAAAGCGAGAGCTATAGAATCGCTCTCGCTTTTCTTCTATTACATGAACATCATTGCGAATAACGGTCCAAGCAAACATGTCAAAATTGCTGTTAATGTCATTGTTACCGATCCAATAACACCTTCATGCTCATTATTTTTCATCGCTCTCATAACACCCATAATATGAGACGCACATCCAAAGCCAATCCCTTTACCAACTGAGTTTGTAACACGGCTCCATTTTAATAAAATTGGTCCTGAAATCGTTCCAGTAATCCCTGCGATAACGACGAATGCCGCTGTTAAGGACGGGACACCACCAACTTGTTCAGATACACTCATCGCAACTGGCATTGTCACTGATTTTGGTAAAGAAGATAAAATCAAGCTTTTATCTGTTCCCATAAGTGTGGCGATAGCAAAATCACTTGCAATAGCAACTGTTGTACCTACTAATACACCACCAGCAATTGGTACAACATATTTTTGCAGAACATGACGTTGTTTATAAAGCGGGATTGCAAATGCTACAACACCTGGTCCTAATAGCTTCGCAATCCAGCCACCACCACTTTCCATATAATTTTGATATGGTATATCAAGCATTATAAATAAGAAAGCCATTAATCCTGTTGCAACAAGCATTGGAATGGTAAATGGTGTTGGAAATAATTTGTAGATTTTTTTAGATAATTGATATAATAGCACCGTAAAAAGAACCCAACCGATTCCGATTAATATTTGGCTCATTGTGTCTCTTTTTCCTTTCTATTCGCAAGATATTGTCCTGTATGTCCTGCGACAATAATAATTAAAAACGTACTCGCTACAACTGTAATGAAAAGGGAAATTCCTTTACTCATAAAAAAAGCACCGTAATTCATTAAGCCAAGCGTTGGCGGAATTAATAAAAACGGCATAATAGCAACGAGTGTTTCTGCTCCTAAATCAAACCATTTCACTGGAAGTACTTTTAGGCTAAGCAAAACAAGTAGGAGGAACATCCCAATCAAACTTCCTGGAATCGGAAGATTCAACATTTCTTGCACCCAATTTCCAACGATATAAAATACATAAAGAGCAGCAATTTGGACAAGAATCTTTGTAAGTTTCATGTTCATCATCCCTCATGTTTATACGATCTTCTGTTAATATCCTTATCATAGTATAAATTGTAAAAACCTGCAATTTATCAAATCGACAACGAAAACCCACTATATTATACGCTTACACCCTTGATATGACTGCGTTTCCTAATGTAATTTACGTCAAAAACCTTGACCTAATATATAAAGTTTATATTTTCTGAATTTTGATGGTTATTATTTTAATAAAACAAAATCCTTCACTCCATTTTTATTCTGCCTTCTCTCTAGCACACATATATATATAAAGATAGGTGGTGAACGTATGTCTAAAAAAATTCTCATTTTTTGTGATCCTGGAATCGACGATGCGATAGCCCTCCTCCTCGCATTCTTTATCGATGAAATTGAAATTGTTGGGATTGTCGCTGATTACGGCAATGTTCCAAAAGAAATGGCCGTACAAAATGCTCATTTTCTTAAACAAAAATCAAGAAATAGAGATATGAAAATATTTGGTGGTTCAGACCGTCCTCTCAATGGAGGTCCACCCGCTTTTTTTACTAATATTCACGGTAAAGAAGGGTTAGGGCCAATCATCCCAAATGAAAAGTTACAAAACGGAGAAATGGAGAATTTTTTTGAAGTTATCCCTCTTATCGAGCAGTATAAAGACGAACTAATCATTGTAAGTTTAGGGCGACTCACTTCCCTAGCTGCTTTATTTATTTTATGTAAAAACTTAATGCAGCAAATTAAATCTTATTATGTAATGGGTGGTTCCTTTCTGCACCCAGGTAATGTAACTCCCGTATCAGAAGCGAATTTTTATGGCGATCCAATCGCGGCTAACATTGTATTACAATCTGCATCCAACATGTACATATACCCGTTAAATGTAACTCAGTATTCCATCGTTACACCTGATATGGCTGAATATATTGAGGCGAAAGGAAAGGCTTCTCTCGTCAAACCTCTATTCGATCATTACTACTATGGATATTACGAAAAAATTTTACCACGATTAAAAGGCTGCCCTTTTCATGACACGATACCGATATTAGCTTTACTTGATAATTCTATGTTTACCTACTACAAATCACCAATTACCGTCATGACCGAGTCTTACGCTCAAGGAGCAAGCATCGGTGATTTCCGCTCTTTAGTAGGATCAAACCCATTCACCAATCGGCCCTCGCAGCAAATTGCTATCGATTTTGATTATAATCTCTTCTTTAAATACTTCATGTCACTTATGACAGACGAACAATTTTAGCAAAAAAAAACAGACCGTGATTTCTCACGGTCTGTCGTTATTTTCTACAATTATCGTTTGATATTGTAGAAAGATTGTAAACCAGCGTAAACAGCGATTTCGCCTAGCTCGTCTTCGATACGTAATAATTGGTTGTACTTAGCAATACGGTCAGTACGGCTCATAGAACCAGTTTTGATTTGGCCAGCGTTAGTTGCAACTGCGATGTCAGCGATTGTAGCATCTTCAGTTTCACCAGAACGGTGAGATACAACTGCTGTGTAACCAGCACGTTTAGCCATTTCGATTGCTTCGAAAGTCTCAGTTAAAGTACCGATTTGGTTAACTTTAATTAAGATTGAGTTAGAGATACCTTTTTCGATACCTTCAGCAAGTTTTTGAGTGTTAGTTACGAATAAATCGTCACCAACTAATTGTACTTTATCACCGATACGCTCAGTTAATAATTTGTGACCATCCCAGTCGTTTTCGTCTAAACCATCTTCAATAGAGATGATTGGGAAGTCTTTGCAAAGCTCTTCGTAGAAATCAACCATTTCTGCAGAAGTTAAGCCAGTACGGCCTTCGCCTGCAAGGTCATATTTACCAGTTTCTTTGTTGTAGAACTCAGAAGAAGCAACGTCCATTCCTAAGAATACGTTCTCGCCAGCTTTGTAACCAGCTTTTTCGATAGCTTCGATGATTACTTCTAATGCTTCACGGTTAGAACCAAGGTTTGGAGCGAATCCACCTTCGTCACCTACTGCAGTGTTAAGACCTTTGTCATGTAATACAGCTTTAAGTGCATGGAATACTTCAGCACCCATACGGATTGATTCTTTGAATGTTGGAGCACCAACTGGTAAGATCATGAACTCTTGGAAGTCAACGTTGTTATCAGCGTGAGAACCACCGTTGATGATGTTCATCATTGGAGTTGGTAATTGTTTTGCATTGAATCCACCAAGGTAACGGTATAATGGAAGACCTACGAAGTCAGCTGCTGCGTGAGCTACTGCCATAGATACACCAAGGATAGCGTTAGCACCTAGTTTACCTTTGTTTGGAGTGCCATCTAATTCGATCATAGCACGGTCGATACCAGCTTGGTCAGTTACGTCGAAACCAACGATTTCTGGAGCGATTGCTTCGTTAACGTTGTTTACTGCGTTAAGAACACCTTTACCAAGGTAACGAGATTTGTCACCGTCACGTAATTCTACTGCTTCGTGCTCACCAGTAGATGCACCACTTGGTACGATAGCGCGTCCGAATGCGCCGCTTTCTGTGTAAACTTCTACTTCTACAGTTGGGTTACCACGAGAGTCAAGGACTTCGCGAGCATAAACATCAATAATTGTTGACATAATAAATTCTCTCCTTTTTATATAAGCAAATTATTTAATAATTGTTTTACCTGTCATTTCTTTCGGTTGTTCCACATTTAAAAGTGTAAGCATTGTTGGGGCGATATCTCCTAAAATACCACCTTCACGAAGCTCTACATCATTTTTTGTAACGATGAAAGGAACCGGGTTAGTTGTATGAGCTGTCATTGGTCCACCTTCAGCAGTTAACTCCTGATCGGCATTACCATGGTCAGCAGTAATAAGTGCTACACCATCTTTTGCAAGAATCGCTTCTACAACTTTTCCTAAACATTCGTCAGTTGCTTCTACTGCTTTAATTGTTGGTTCCATCATCCCAGAATGGCCAACCATATCACAGTTTGCAAAGTTAAGAATGATAACATCATGTTTATCATTTTCAATGTCATTTACTAAAGCGTCCGTTACTTCATAAATGCTCATTTCAGGTTTCAAGTCATACGTTGCAACCTTCGGTGAGTTAATTAAAATACGCTCTTCTCCTGGGAATTCAGCCTCACGACCACCGCTAAAGAAGAATGTAACGTGCGGATACTTTTCAGTTTCCGCGATGCGAAGTTGCTTTAATCCCGCTTGCGCAACAACTTCACCTAATGTGTTATCAAGGTTCATTGGCTTGAATGCCACGTAACCATCTACAGTTTCACTGAAATGTGTCATACAAACGAACTCAGGAATGTGAGGTACTTTTTCACCACGATCGAACTCACGGAAGTCTTCGTTTGTAAATACACGAGCAATTTGAATTGCACGGTCTGGACGGAAGTTATAGAAGATAACTGCATCATCATTATTGATTGTTGCAACTGGCGTGTCATCTTCGTTAACAATTACAGACGGCAATACGAATTCATCATGAATACCATTTGCATAAGAGTCTTCTACACACTCTTCTGCTGATTTATAAGTAGGGCCTTCACCATTCACCATAGCACGGTAACATTTTTCTACGCGATCCCAGCGCTTGTCACGGTCCATGGAGTAATAACGACCAGAGATAGTCGCAAATTGTCCTACTCCTGTTTCTTTAATTACTTCATTTGTTGCATCGATATAACCTTTTGCTGTTTGTGGTCCAACATCGCGGCCATCTAAGAATGCATGGATATATACTTTCTCCACGCCTTCTTTTGCTGCTAAGCGAAGAAGAGCAAACATATGGTTCATGTGACTGTGCACACCACCATCAGAAAGTAAACCGAATAAATGAAGAGCAGTACCTTTTTCTTTCACGCTTTTAATTGCATTTTGGAAAGTTTCGTTCTGATCGAACTCACCTTCACGAATTGCAACGTTTACGCGTGTTAAGCTTTGATATACGATGCGGCCAGCACCGATATTTAAGTGACCAACCTCTGAGTTACCCATTTGACCTGCTGGAAGACCTACTTCCTCACCAGAAGCTGTAAGCGTTGTGTGAGGGAATTTGTTCCAGTAACCATCAAAATTAGGTTTCTTAGCTTGTGCTACAGCATTCCCGTAAGTTTCTTCACGTAGTCCGAAACCATCAAGAATGATTAAAGCTGTTGGCTTTCTCATTTTACCGCCCCCAGAAGACCTAAGAACGAAGCAGGCTCTAAGCTAGCACCGCCAACTAAAGCGCCGTCGATGTCAGATTGTGCCATATACTCTTTAATGTTTTCTGGTTTTACGCTACCGCCGTATTGAATACGAACAGCTTCTGCAGCTTCTGGAGAAACAGCTTCTGCAACAACTTTACGGATGTGCGCACATACTTCATTTGCATCTGCAGAAGAAGAAGATTTACCTGTACCGATAGCCCAGATTGGCTCATAAGCGATAACAGTTACTTTAACTTGCTCTTCTGTTAAACCTGCAAGTGCTTTTGTTACTTGACCTGCTACTAGATCAAATGTTTTTCCGCTTTCGCGCTCTTCTAAAGTCTCACCACAACAAACGATTGGTGTTAAACCATGTTCAAATGCTGCAAGAGTCTTTTTATTTACTGACTCGTCTGTTTCAGCAAACATTTCACGACGCTCAGAGTGGCCAAGTACTACGTAGCCTACTTTTAAGTCGCTAAGTGCTACTGGGCTAATTTCGCCAGTGAATGCACCATTTTTTTCGAAGTGCATGTTTTGTGCACCTACTTGTAAGTCAGTTCCTTCAGCCTTTGCTACTAAGCGCTCTAAGAATAGAGCTGGCGAACAAACTACTGCATCAACAGCTGAAGCTGCTGGGATTTGACCTTTAACTTCCTCTACGAAGCTAACTGCTTCAGATAGAGTTTTATTCATTTTCCAGTTACCTGCGATAATTGGTTTACGCATGCTTTGCACCGTCCTTTTTCTTTGGCTGCTACTTATTTGTCGTTAAGACAAACTACACCTGGAAGTTCTTTACCTTCCATGAATTCTAATGACGCACCGCCGCCAGTAGAAATGTGGCTCATTTTATCAGCCATACCGAATTTTTCAACAGCTGCTGCAGAGTCACCACCGCCGATAACAGAGTATGTATCTTCTGCATCTGCTAATGCTTGCCCTACTGCTTTTGTACCTTCTGCGAATGGAGTCATTTCGAATACACCCATTGGTCCATTCCATACAACAAGCTTAGAGTTTTTAATTACATCTGCATAAATTTCACGTGTTTTAGGACCGATGTCCACGCCTTCCCATGTAGAAGGGATAGAGTCGATACCAACGATTTGAGTTGTTGCAGTTTCAGAGAATTCCTCTGTGATTACAACATCAACTGGCATATAGAAGTTTACGCCTTTTTCTTTTGCAAGTTGCATAAATTCTTTAGCTAGTTCAATTTTGTCGTTTTCACATAGAGATAGACCAATTTCATGACCTAATGCTTTAACGAATGTGTAAGCAAGTCCGCCACCGATGATTAAGTTATCTACTTTGTCTAATAGATGACGAATTACACCGATTTTATCTTTTACTTTCGCACCACCGATGATAGCTGTGAATGGACGTTCTGGGTTAGAAAGTGCTTTACCTAATACATCTAACTCTTTTTCCATTAATAAACCAGATACTGCTGGTAGGTAGTCTGCGATTCCTGCTGTAGAAGCGTGAGCACGGTGAGCTGCACCGAATGCATCGTTTACGAAGATATCAGCAAGAGCTGCAAATTCTTTCGCAAGTTCTGCATCGTTCTTTTCTTCGCCCGCATAGAAACGTACGTTTTCAAGAACTAATACGTCGCCTTCGTTCATTGCTGCAACCATTTCTTGTGCAACTGGTCCGAATGCTTCGTCCGCTTTTTTAACATCTTTACCAAGAAGCTCGCCTAAACGTGCTGCTACTGGAGTAAGACGTAATTCTTCTACTGCTTGACCTTTTGGACGGCCTAAATGACTTGCTAAAATTACTTTCGCACCTTGCTCTATTAAATATTGAATTGTAGGAAGAGCTGCACGGATACGAGTTTCATCTGTAATTTTGCCTTCTTTCATAGGTACGTTGAAATCAACGCGGCAAAATACACGCTTACCTTTTAAATCTACGTCACGAATTGATTTTTTGTTCATTGGATTTCCCTCCGACTACTAGTTAGGATTGACAAAACCCATTCAAAAGCTTAACACATTTGCTTCTAAAACGAAAGAAGAGAGAGAGGGAACAAACCCTCTCCCTCGTTTTGTCATTGATTGCTTATATACTTAAGAATTAAAGACCTTTAGAAGTCATGTATGCAGCTAGGTCTACTACGCGGTTAGAGTAACCAGTTTCGTTATCGTACCAAGAAAGTACTTTAACCATGTTACCTTCCATTACCATTGTAGATAATGCATCGATTGTAGAAGAAGCTGTACATCCGTTATAGTCGATAGATACTAATGGCTCTTCGCTGTATCCAAGGATACCTTTTAATTCGCCTTCAGAAGCTGCTTTGAATGCTGCGTTTACATCTTCAACTGTTACTTCTTTGTCAAGTTCAACAACTAAGTCAACAAGAGAAACGTTAGCAGTTGGAACACGTACAGCGCCGCCGTTTAATTTACCTTTAAGTTCTGGTAATACTAATGCTACAGCTTTAGCAGCACCAGTAGATGTTGGGATCATGTTTTCAGCTGCTGCACGAGCACGACGTAAATCTTTGTGTGGTAAGTCTAAGATTTGTTGGTCGTTAGTGTAAGAGTGAATTGTTGTCATCATTCCGCGTTTTACGCCGAATTTTTCGTTTAATACTTTAGCGAATGGAGCTAGACAGTTTGTAGTACAAGAAGCATTAGATACTACGTTGTGGTTAGCTGCATCGTATTGTTCATGGTTAACACCCATAACTACAGTGATATCTTCGTCAGAAGCTGGAGCTGAGATGATAACTTTCTTAACTGATCCACCTAAGTGTTTCTCAGCGTCTGATTTTTTAGTGAAACGGCCAGTAGATTCTACTACTACTTCTACTCCGTAGTCGCTCCATGGTAATTGAGCTGGGTCACGCTCAGCGATAACTTTAATTTCTTTACCGTTAACAACGATGCTGTTTTCGTTAGCAGATACTTCTGCATTTAAAGTTCCGTGAACTGTATCATATTTTAAAAGGTGAGCTAATGTTTTAGCATCTGTTAAGTCGTTGATTGCTACTACTTCTACCTCAGAGTTGTTAAGAGCTGCGCGGAATACGTTACGTCCGATACGTCCAAATCCATTAATACCAATTTTAGTCATTTAAATTTCCTCCTTGGGGGATTATATTAAAGGGTAATACCCTTTGTTAATTGTTTTGCTGCACCTTCATCTGTAATTAGAATTGAAGTGTGCCCTTGCTTTATTACAGCCTGTATTGCTTTTGCTTTTGAAGAACCTCCAGCGACTGCGACAACGTGAGATACATGTTGTAAATCTTCAAGTTGCATACCAACTGTTCTTACTTTATGAACAACATTTCCTTGTTCATTAAAGTAGTAACCGAAAGCTTCGCCAACTGCTTCGCTTGCCTGAATCTTTAACCAATCTGCTTCTGAAGTATTTCTGCGACGTGCCATTGTTAACGCATCACCAATTCCATGAATGACGATATTGGAAGATCGAATCAACTCAAGAACTTCTTTCACGGAGGGCTCGGTTACAATAGACGCATATGCTTCGCTACTAACGTGATCTGGAACATACAATAAGCGATAATTACTCATCGTATTTTGTGCCATTTTGGCGCAAATGGTATTGGCTTCTAACTCGACACCTTCTCCAATTCCACCACGTGCTGGGACAAATAGCATATGTAAATCTTTGCAATCAAGTTGCATCATGTCCGCAGCAGCAGCTAGCGTAGTTCCTCCAGCCACAGCAACGATATTATTCACTGTCAGACGGTCTTTTATACAAGTCACACAAGCACGGCCCATCTCCAGTTTGACCCAAGGTGATTCATCACTATCACCAGGGACAACGAAAACTTCATCCAAGTCTAATGTTTCCTTAAGTTGTTTTTCTAAAACCTTTAACCCGGAAATTTCTTTCATAAAGTCTTCCAAAGCAAGAACTAAAGCTGTTCCTTCTTCTGTCAAAGTCATTCCAGAAGAAGCGACGTGAACTAAGTTTTGTTCTTTCAAAACTTGAACTTCACTTCGCAATACTCGTTCTGTCATACCGAGACTTGCAGATAAGTTTCTTCTTCCAATCGGCTGCATAAGCCTAATGTACTGAAGCACTTGCATTCTCGTTTGCATAACAGGTAGCAGATCAGGTAATAATTTTTTTGTGTTCTGAATCCATGAGCGCATATCTTTTCTCCTCACTACATCGGTTCATTTCCCTTCGTGGTCATTTTATGTCCCGTAGTGACATTTTGTGTCCCACTTAGGTTAAAAAAATAATCCCTGCTACGTGTATTATTGTAACAGGAGACAGAAACTTATTCAACTCTTAACTGCATTGTTTATATAGTTTATTATGACACCTTTGTGAATGTTACCATATTCTACTTGTCTTCCGCCTATTTCTACAACAGGAATCATTAGATGGTATTTCTCTAAAAGGTCATTATCTTCATATATATCTATTTCCTCAATTTGAAAAGAATATTCATATTGTACTTCTTTTAAAACTTGTTTCGCCTTCACGCAAAGACCACAATCTTTTTTTGTATATAGTACAACCTTCATCTTCTTCACCTATCCAATTGTTTTTCTTAGAGACGAAGCAGGAATATGCATTTGTTCTCTATACTTCGCAACCGTTCTTCGAGAAATAACGATTTCATGCTCTTCTTCTAATAATTTTGAAATCTTTTGATCCGAAAGTGGCTTTTTCTTATTTTCTGCTCCAACAAGCGTTTGAATGAATTGTTTCACACGCTTTGTAGAAACCGCCTCATCTTCCGTCGTAGAAATAGAATTACTAAAGAATGATTTCATCTCAAATAAACCGTACGGCGTTTGCACATATTTATTACGCGTTGCACGACTAATTGTAGACTCATGCACACCTAACTCTTCCGCCACCTCTTTTAATGCAAGTGGTTTTAAATACTCTGGACCTCCCCAGAAGAAATCATGCTGTTTTTCCATAATAATATTCATCACTTGTAAGAGTGTTTGTTTTCTCTGTTTCAAACTGCGCATAATCCATTGCACATGCTGATACTTCTCCGATACGTAAGAAGCCACTTCACTTTCACTATTATTTAGTAACGCACTATACTCAGAGTGAATTTCAATTCTTGGCATATTTCTCTCATTCATCTGTAAAACGAGATGATCGCCATCTTTTTTTACCGCCATATCAGGCACAATATAAAGTGGTTTATCAGAAGAAAATGCAAGACCTGGTTTCGGCTGCAATGATGTAATACAGTTCACCGCATCCTGTAATTCCTCGTTGGTACACTTCAACACTTGAACGAGCTTTCGCCAATCTTTCTTAACGAAATAATTAAAATGATCATCTATAATTTCTTCCGCTAACCCATTTCTTCTTTGTAAGCGCTTCAATTGGATTGATAGACATTCCTGAATATTACGCGCACCTACCCCTGCTGGCTCTAACGATTGAACAAGCTCCACGGAACAGTCCACTACATCAATTGGCGCAGAAAGAAGCTCTGATAACTCTTCATTTGTTTCTTGTAAATAACCATTTCCATCCATGTTCATAATAATGAAAGAAGCTGCTTTTCGCTCTTCTTCATCTATTTTATAATACTGTAGTTGATTTAATAAATGTTGCTGAATCGTTGTAGAATCCACACTGTAGATTTCCATTTGATTCTCGACTTGTTTGCGGGTACTTTTACTTGTGTTAGAGCTCTTTTTCTTCTCCCTCTCAAAACCACCTAACTCAATAAGGGGATTCTCTAACGATTGCTCATACAAAAACTCCGATAATTCTTGTACATTATACTGGAGCATTGTAATCGCTTGCCTTAACTCTTGTGTCATTGCCAAACGTAAGCTTTGTTCTTGTAAAAGACTTGCCTTCAAACTAATCTCCCCCTTGTTTCTATTGTACAATAAGTTTGGTAAAAGGAGAATCCTATCGCAGACACCCATTCCAAAATATTATTAATTTATATGTATTAATGAGATTTACATCTTACAACCTAAATTTGAATAATATTGAAAGAAAATAATAACGCATAAAAGTTATTACCACATACTAATAGTAAATCTTATTATCAGATATAACAAGTGATAATAAAAAAAGGTCTGAACTTATACTTGTAAGTTCAGACCTTTTTTACAATGGCGAGTACATATCGAATATTACACGTTTCTTCACCATTGTCGCATTTTCATTTGATAGATTAATTCCGTTCGTATCCTCTACGAGTACCACACGCACCAAATTCACAGCGTTGCGATTTGCTATAAAGATACTTTCTTGTTTATCTGCTTTGTGTAATTTTCGAATTGTGACTTGGATTACCTCTGAGTTATTTTTCCAGGGTCTATTCTTACAAGTGAACAACATTTATGACATGTACTTTTTACTTAACTGTAATAAATACCTAGCGATGCCGTTATCTTATAAACTTCATTGAAATTTTCATCTTCCATGAAGCCCTCCATGATTTCAGGTATTCCTTTTGCATACGCAACTAACATTTCGAATGCATCATCTTTCGTTATCTTGTGACGAGTCACACTACTGTTATGATGTTCCATCGTTACATAATAGACCTTTTCTCCGCACTCCTCTTCTTCAATACATGTAAGAAACGATTTTATTTCAAATAGCTTGCGAGAACCTTTTTTCATTCTTCTTCTCCTTCATAACGGTCAAGAAAGTCCGATAATGCCAACGAAAGATGATCACTTTTATTAAACTTCAGCTTACTGGCAAAGACGGCTAGCCTGTCCCTATTGCTTTGTGAATCACTACTATCTTACGTTTCATATCTTCGTTCAGCAACTTAACAATACGCTTGTGCAATATATCTCGTTACAATTTCTTTTAGTACTAAAATCTGTTCTGATTTGAATTGCATTTCACTCTTTAATTCTTTTCATAACGAAAAACCCCCTATACACGATTATTTCTAATCACATACAAGGGGTTTCTTTAGATTTACTATTAATTTTCAACACGTTCTTCACGCTATTATGTGCTATTTACTCAATACTTTTAAATAGAACACATCACAACAACAATACATAACGCGCCCAGAGGGATTCGAACCCCCGGCAGACGTGGTACCGGAAACCACCGCTCTATCCGACTGAGCTATGGGCGCATGATTATTACGATAATATCAACGGTTTGCCTCCGTCTTCTTCCGACTTGTTCTTACCGAAAGTTAAACGTAGGATACGAACACCAACACGTAGACGTTCGCTTCTTTACATATGGATATTATATCCTGACGCTAACCTAATACGCAAGCATAAAAACCTCTTCTACACTAGCTTTAGCGCGCAGTTTTCCTTCTTTCGTTCCCCCTTAATCTACTTAAATCGAAATAGAACGCATATAGGCTCATACTTCATCATATTAAATCTAATCGTCTAGAATTGCATCTCTCGGCATCGCACTTTTCGCATATAGTCTATAAAAAAAAGACAGGCGAAGTGATGCCCGCCCATCTCCGCACTATTTTATATATTTTGATCGCAGGCTAAATATATCTTCCCCTTCACGAATGCCTGCCGATCCCTTCCTCACATTTTTTACGACAGTCCAATTCGGGTTAGTTTCATCACCGATGTTCTGTACTGTAAAGTTGCCGTCACCATATTCTCGGTGACCTTCTGCCAATTTCTCCGTTAAATCATTCTCTTTTGATCTCACCATCTTTGCGCCATCTCCCTTTTTATACAACCCTCTTAAACTGTCCAACCGATCACACGTTCAGTCAATTGGAGATCCTCGTTTTCCGCTTCGATTAATTTTAACACACTGTCGGGGGTAAGTTCCGATAACGGCTGCCCAATCGCATTAGAAACGTTATTTTCTTTGATAATAGAAACTCGGCGAGGATTGGGTAAAAGACAATTCGCTGGGCTGCGTCAGGACTTCGCGAGAGATCAACCCCCTGATTCAAAAATCACAAATACTATCTCTAAGGGACTCCTGCGACGGCTCAGCGGGGTGGCTTGGAGGGTTCGGAAAATTTTCGTTTGGGTTGGCTTGTGGTGAATAGCGTATTCATTTTGATGAATGACGAATACAACATAAATGACTTTTGTTACTTTCGACTTTCTCTTCTAAACGTTGATTTAAAAGAATTCGCAAGACTTTCGATGAACAAAACAATTCGTAAATGTTTTATGCATTAAAAGAAACGTTGATTTAATAACGTTCTTCTTTCGTGAATGACTTCGATTGAACGAATAAGATAATGAAGATATTATTTTTTTAAAACTGAACACATCCTTTTTTTTACTATACAAGAAAATTTTATTTTAAATTAAAAATAACTACAAGAATAGAAATATATATTTTATTGATATGTTTTTTGTGAATAATTAGAAATTTAACCTCGTGTAATTTTCAGTTACTTTTTAATCTTCAACAGGTAACATACCTACATCATGAATTACATATTATCCTCTTCCATCTTATAAAGCACCACTATAACACAGAATCCATTGACGCTTGAATCAAAGCTTTAACTTCAAAAACCTAAATTTTCCAATCATAAATTCACCCCAACTCACAAATTATAATCTTTGAATTGATATTCCAAAGGGGGCTTCATTCAATGACTGTAATTACAAAACTAAAGCAAACTGTTTCTGGATTAAAAAGTGCACAAGCTAGCTTAGAGGGATTCGCTCTTGATACGGATAACCAACAAGCAAAGCAACTTTTCCAAACAGCTGCGCAGCAAACACAAACAATTATCGATTCTTTAAACCCGCGTGTTGAAGAAGTCCAGCAAGAAGAACCACAATACACACAGCAATAACCAAAGGTGCCATTGTATCTAATGGTACACAATTTGAGAAAAAGGGTGATATGCAATCATCCTTTTTTCTCAAATTACATAATGCAATAGAAATGGAATGATTATAATGCGAAAACTTGGAATCATAACCGCGTTATTTATGCTCCTATTCGGTTCACTTACCGGATGTGATAATAGCCCGTTAGATAAAAAAGTAAAGAAAGAAGAAGCTAAGCGGGCAGATGAGAAAAAGGGCCCTAAATTAACAAAAATGAGTACAGAATCCTTTAATCAATCTATATCGCAAGACGCTAAGAAAAAAGCTCTTGCTATGGAGGGAATTATAGAAGCTACCGCAGTTAATACAAATTTAGATCTTTACATAGCCGTTAAACCTGAACATCACGAAAGATTTGGTTTAAAACCTTTACGAAGTAAATTAAAAAAGAAGCTAAGTGATGAAAACCCTACTTTCGATATTCGTGTAAGTACAGACAAAAAGATTTTTATGCTCATAGAAGAACTTGAAAACAAAATTAAGAAAAAGAAAGTGAGTAAGGATGACATTAAAGAACAGTTAAAACTCATTCAATCAGAAATGGGATCTAATATTTAAGCTTTCTAAAAGAGAAGGAAGGATTCAAATGTCTAGTAAAGATAAAAATTTAACACCTGTGCAACAAGAATATAAAAAATTCGAACAACAGCGCGAACCGAAGCGCCCCGTTTTAAAAAATTGTATGAAAGCTTTTTTCGTCGGGGGATTAATTTGTCTAATAGGCCAACTGATTTCCACCTTTTATATTACGTACTTTGATTTCACTGAAAGATCTGCCGGGAACCCTACCGTTGCAACTCTTATTTTTATCTCCATGCTACTGACGGGATTTGGCGTCTACGATCGCCTCGGACAATTTGCTGGTGCTGGTACCGCAGTTCCCGTTACTGGATTTGGTAACTCTGTTATTGCCGCATGTATTGAACACCGTACAGAAGGGTTCGTTCTCGGCGTTGGTGGTAACATGTTTAAACTAGCAGGATCGGTCATCTTATTTGGCGTATTTTCAGCTTTTGTCATCGCTCTTATTAAAACGATTCTCTTTCAATGGGGAGGGCTGTAAATGTTACAAGGACACCGAACATGGGTATTCGAAAACAAACCAGTTATCATCTCAACAGGTGTAGTCGGTGGCCCATTTGAGGCAAATGGAAAAATTCCTGAAGACTTCGATACCCTGCATGAAGATTTATGGCTCGGACAAGATTCTTACGAAAAGGCGCATAAAATTTTATTTGAAGAAGCTTGTAGCCGCGCTACCGAAAAGGCAAAGCTCCGTAAAGACGATATTCAATTCGTACTCGCAGGGGATTTAATAAACCAAATAACTCCAACGAGCTTTGCATGTCGCACACTCGGAACACCTTATCTCGGTTTATTCGGCGCCTGTTCTACCTCTATGGAAGGCTTAGCACTCGGCGCAAGTATCGTAAATGCAAAAGGCGCAAAGTATTTATTAACTGGGGCATCAAGCCATAACGCTGCGGTAGAAAAACAATTCCGCTATCCAACTGAATATGGTGGTCAAAAACCTCCTACGGCTCAGTGGACAGTGACCGGTGCAGGCGCGGCTATTTTAAGCGACACTGGATATGGTCCACAAGTAACATCGGCCACCATTGGACGAGTTATTGATATGGGACTAACAGATCCTTTTAATATGGGTGGTGCGATGGCCCCAGCTGCTGTCGATACGATTGAAGCTCATTTACGCGAACGACAAATTGATGCCTCTTATTACGACTTAATCGTAACAGGTGACCTTGGACATGTCGGTCGCGAAATCGCTTACGACCTACTACATAAACACGGAACAAAGGTAAAGAGCGAGCAATTTCAAGATTGCGGAATCATCATTTATAGAGAAGGTCAACCTGTCATAGCTGGTGGAAGTGGTCCAGGCTGTTCAGCAACAGTCGTATACGGACATTTATTAAACCGAATGAAAAGAGGAGAATTCAAAAAAATACTTGTCGTTGCGACAGGCGCTTTACTATCTCCACTTACATTCCAACAAGAAGAAACGATTCCGTGTATCGCTCACGCTGTTTCGATTGAATTTGGAGGTGCAACGCAATGATTTTTTTCTGGGCTTTCGTCATTGGTGGACTCATATGCGTAATCGGACAGCTTATGTTTGATGTCGGCAAACTAACCCCCGCTCATACGATGGCAACACTCGTTGTTGCTGGAGCTATATTAGATGGATTCAATCTGTATGAACCATTAATCGACTTTGCAGGCGCTGGGGCAACTGTACCTATTACAAGTTTCGGTAATGCCCTCGTTCATGGCGCGATGGAGGAAGCAGCCAAACATGGCATCGTCGGCGTTATTACCGGCATGTTTAAAGTAACGAGTGCTGGTGTATCAGCTGCCATTATTTTCGGCTTCATTGGAGCATTGCTATTCAAACCGAAAGGATAAGGTGTTCGTATGACAGTTATCGCTAGCGTTAAAACCTGCCTTGCCAGTGTAAGGGGCGCTCAAGCAAGTTTAAGCTCCCTTTCACTAAATTCACAGGACGCGGAATCAAAACGTGTATTTCATGAATGTATGTTAGAAATGGACAGCATCATCGCTGATTTACAGAATAGGGTTTCAGTATTAGAACGTGAAGAACCTCAATATAAAGGGTTTTAAGTAGACTGGAGGAAATGACTATGTCTCACCTGCCGGAATGGACACTTGTCATTCTTCGCTCTGTATTCATATTAATTATTTTATTCGCTATTACGAAATGGTTAGGAAAAAGACAAATCTCTCAGCTCTCCTTTTTTGAATACATAGCCGGAATGACAATCGGTGACATCGCTGCCCAAGTATCTACAGGGCTTGATTCAAAATTTTTCCACGGCGTCTTTGCGATACTCATTTTCGCTGTGGTACCTTTTTTCACTGGAATCCTCTCTTTAAAGAACAAAACAGCTCGAGATTTTTTTGAAGGAAAATCTACCGTATTAATAAAAGACGGCAAAATACTTGAAGATAATTTAAAGAAAGAAAAGTATACAAGTGATGAATTACTTGAGCTTCTCAGAGGAAAAAATGCGTTCAGCGTAGCTGATGTTGAATTTGCTGTACTAGAACCGAGCGGTGAATTAAATGTATTATTAAAGAAAGATCGCCAACCACTTACAGCAAAAGATATCAGCCTAAAAGTGCCAAACGAAAAAGAACCGCAAACTGTTATTATGGATGGAAATGTACTAGATGAACCTCTTTCTGCTAGCGGACATAATCGCGCTTGGTTACATTCTGAGCTAGAAAAACTCGGTGTTGTCATTGAAAATGTCTTTCTTGGTCAAGTTGATTCATACGGACAACTTACTATCGACATCTATAATGATAAACTCCAAATGCCTTCTCCTCAAAACAAGCCTTTATTATTAGCATCCTTAAAGAAATGCAATGCTGATCTTGAATTATTCTCTTTAGAAACGAAATCAAAATCAGCGAGTGATATGTATAGTAAAAACGCAAAACAAATCGAGAAAATCTTAAATAAAGTAACCTATCTGTTAAAAGAATAAAAAATGAAAGAACGCTTCTATACAAAAGGCGTTCTTTTGCCTTTTCCACACCATTAATCACGTTTAAATTTATGTAATTCGGTTATGATGTTGAAGATACATAAGCAGGGAATTTTAAAAACATAGCGAATAAATCATGATACAACTACATATTTTTTGATTTAAAGTGGTTTCGTTTGACCTTCATTGACCATAATTGTATTATAAGACTAAGAAAGCTTTTAAAGGAGGAAATAACAGATGAATTTAATTCCTACAGTAATTGAACAAACAAATCGTGGAGAACGCGCTTACGATATTTACTCTCGACTATTAAAGGATCGCATCATTATGCTTGGTAGCGCAATTGATGACAATGTAGCAAACTCAATCGTTTCCCAGCTTTTATTCTTGGAATCTCAAGATCCAGAAAAAGATATTCACATTTACATCAACAGCCCTGGTGGTTCTATCACAGCTGGTATGGCAATTTACGATACAATGCAGTTTATTAAACCACAAGTATCAACAATCTGTATCGGTATGGCTGCATCTATGGGTGCATTCTTACTTGCAGCAGGTGAAAAAGGAAAACGTTACGCACTTCCAAACAGTGAAGTTATGATTCACCAACCACTTGGCGGAGCACAAGGTCAAGCGACTGAAATCGAAATCGCTGCAAAACGTATCCTATTCTTACGTGAAAAATTAAACCAAATTCTTGCTGACCGCACAGGTCAACCACTTGAAGTTCTACAACGCGACACAGACCGCGACAACTTCATGACAGCAGAAAGAGCTCTAGAATACGGCTTAATCGATAAGATCTTTACAAATCGTTAATACTTAAAAGCGGAAGCGCCCTATTACAGGGCGCTTTTTTTATTATGTACAAGGGTATCACATACCCAACCTAGTATCTAATCCAATATATCGGTGATTTTTCAATTATATCGAACACAACTCAAATTATATCGGCGTTTCGACACAACTTATCGACTTACCGACAAGTGCGAACCAGCTATATACCCACCGACCATTCGTTACCACACCAACCACGCACCCCACAAACAGAAAAATAAAAAAAGCTATCGCACATTCGCGATAACCCTTTATTGTACATATGCAGTTAATGCTTCCAAAGCCTCTTCTGCATCTGAACCTTCTGTTGTGATTGTAATCATGCTACCAGTTCCGATTGCTAAGCTCATAATCCCCATTATGCTCTTTGCATTCACTGTCTTTCCATCTTTCTCGATGAAGATATCCGCATGAAAGCGATTTGCCTCTTGTACAAACAACGCAGCCGGACGTGCTTGTAAGCCGTTTTTTAATGCCACTTTAACCAGTTTTTGAACCACAGCTCCATTTCCCCTTTAACCTTTTATTTTTTTGCTACTGTTTCCCCCGCGCGTAATTTCTCTGCAATTTCATCGATTTTACGCAAACGATGATTAATACCCGATTTACTAATTTTCCCCCCGGATACCATCTCACCTAACTCTTTCAATGTTACATCTTGATAATCTCTTCGTAACTGTGCAATTTCTCTTAATTTATCTGGCAAAATATCAAGCCCAACCGTCTCATCAATATAGCGGATGTTCTCAATTTGCCTTAGCGCTGCACCAATTGTTTTATTTAAATTAGCTGTTTCGCAGTTAACTAAACGATTTACTGAATTACGCATATCGCGAACAATTCGAATATCTTCAAATCTTAAAAGTGCATTATGAGCACCTATAATATTTAAAAACTCTGTAATTTTTTCAGCTTCTTTCAAATACGTAATGTACCCTTTTCTTCTTTCCAACGTCTTACTATTTAAATCAAATCCGTTCATCAGTTCACATATAGAATCATTATGTTCCTTATATAACGAAAAGATCTCTAAATGATAAGATGATGTTTCTGGGTTATTTACTGAACCACCTGCTAAAAATGCACCGCGTAAATACGATCGTTTACAACATTTCTTCTCGATTAATTCCTGTGATATATTTCGAATAAACGAAAAGTCATCTCGAACAATGTGAAGATCTGCTAATATTTCGCGAGACTTCTCAACAAGCCGCACGATATATACATTATTTTTCTTCAATCGCATTTTTTTACGAACAAGTAATTCTACCGTCACATCATATCCTTTTTTCAAAAGCGTATAAATCCTTCTTGCAATTGCTGCATTTTCCGTTTGAATATCGATAGATAGGCGACGGTTTGAAAAAGAAAGCGATCCGTTCATTCGAAGCAACGCCGATAATTCTGATTTCTCGCAGCATTCCTTCATTTCAAGGTTGGTCAACTCTTTCTTTGTTTCTGATGCAAATGACACAGTCAACACCTCCTTATACTATTACTTTGGAACAAAAATCTTGTCCTATATGAATGAGGAGCGTTACCTCAAATGAGGCAACGCACATTTATAACAATGAATATAAAATAGAAGCTAACTTTAATGTATCATGTCTTACAACACGATCATCATATTTCGCTAATCTATCTTGAATAATTTCGATATTATGTTCAGCAAAACGATTTGTATCCAGTGCAACTGGTTCCGACATCTCTTCCTCATATAACTTACGTAATTCACGAGGAATATCACGATTATTTACAATCGCAGTGTCGATAAATGGTTTACCTAAATGATCATGTAACGCCTGCACATGATCAAATGCAGTATAACCCTTCGTTTCGCCCGCTTGCGTCATAACATTACATACATATACCTTCTTCGCTTTTGCAGCAAGAACAGCGTCTCCAATTTTGTTAACAACTAAATTCGGTAATATACTTGTGTACAGACTTCCTGGACCGAAAACAAGCAAATCAGCTCGTTTAATTTCCGTCAACGTTTCACATAACGGTTCTACATCTTCTGGAGTTAAAAAGACACGATTAATCTTCTTCCCGAAATGAGGAATCTTTGATTCACCTGTTACAATTTCTCCATCTTCTAATTCTGCATGAAGTACCGCACTTTGATTCGCTGCTGGTAATACACGTCCTCTGACATTTAATACTTTACTCGTTTCCGTAATCGCGTGGTAAAAGTCTCCTGTAATCGAAGTCATACCTGCCAATAGTAAATTTCCTAACGCATGCCCTTTCAGTCCGTCTCCAGTTGTAAAACGGTGCTGAAATAAAGCCTCCACTAATGGTTCTACATCCGATAACGCAACAAGTACGTTACGAATATCACCTGGAGGTGGAATTTCTAGCTCATCACGTAGTCTACCTGAACTGCCTCCATCGTCGGCTACTGTTACAACTGCTGTAATATCAACAGGATATTGTTTTAATCCCCTTAATAAAACAGAAAGTCCAGTTCCACCTCCCATGATAACAATTTTAGGTTTTCTCTCTTTTTTCATCCCTTAATGGCCCTTTCTCTTCTCCACATCACGATGAGATACATGAACGCTATACTCTGGTTTCAAATGTTTCCCAAGGTACTCTGTAAGCGTAACAGAACGATGTTGCCCACCTGTACATCCAATCGCAATTACAAGTTGACTCTTACCTTCTCTTTTATAATGAGGCAGCATGAAAGTGATAAGATCCGTCAATTTCTCTAAAAACTTATGTGTTTCATTAAATTTCAACACATACGACGAAACTTCTTCATCCAGTCCTGTTAATGGCTTCATATGTGGAATATAATATGGATTTGGTAAAAAACGAACATCAAATACTAAATCAGCATCAATTGGAATTCCGTACTTAAATCCAAATGACATAACATTTACACGAAATGCTTGCTCAGTTTCTGTTGAGAATAAGTGAACAATTTTTTCTCGTAATTCTTTCGGTTTCAAATCAGATGTATCAAGCACAATATTCGCTCTTGCCTTCATATCAGTTAATAAACCACGCTCAGCTTCAATTCCCTTTAACGGCAAGCCAGTTGGCGCAAGTGGATGCGAACGTCTCGTTTCTTTATAACGAGTTACAAGTGTGCTATCTTTCGCATCTAAAAATAAAATATGAGGAATAATCCATGTACGTTCTGATAAATCATCAAGCGCTCCCCATAAATATTCAAAAAACTCTCGGCCACGTAAATCAATACCGAGTGCCACTTTATTCATTTTACCTTTTGAATCTGCCATAAGTTCAATAAACTTCGGCAATAACATCGGTGGTAAATTATCTACACAAAAATATCCTAAATCTTCGAAACTTTGTAACGCTACCGTCTTTCCAGCTCCAGACATCCCTGTAATAATTACCATTTTTATATCATTATTCTCTGTCATCGTATCCTCTCCTTGCAGGTTTAACTCGGATCTAATCGATATGAAAGCAACTCAAAATCTGGGGTATATACAAATGTACCGTAGATTATACCATTCCCTTTAATTAAATAATCAATAATGTGATAATCTCCTGGTGCCATTGCTAAATCATCAATTTTATCAAATGTATGCCAACCAATGATGCCTTCTTCGCTCTCTAATTTGTTTTCTCCTGCAAAATCTGTTGCTAAAAAGGAGAACATCATCCATTCAGAAACAACTTTATCACCTTCTTGGATGACAAAAGTGAAGACCCCTTTTAATGCTGGATTCTTTAAATAAATACCTGTTTCTTCACGATACTCGCGAACAACGGAATCTCTTACTGTCTCACCACGCTCCATTTTCCCGCCCGGTGCAACCCACCAATTCCGGCGAGGTTTTTGGAGTAAGAGTACTTCATTATCTCTAATTAACACACAGTTTGTCACTCTTTGCATGTTTCTTCACCTCAGCTACTTGCAGCAAAATTTCTCACTGCATACTCATTTCATTATACTATCAAAAACAGTTTGCTACAACGAAGGTGCCAGTCCCCTTTCGCTAAGCAATTGTAAAAATTCTTTCTATAACAAGCAATCAAAATACCTTACTTCCCATGAATAGCACATAAAAATCCCCTTAACGATTTTTATCGTTAAGGGGATTAAAACACTTATTTCTTACCGAAATAAGTAACAACCGCAAATCCTAAAATAAAAGTAATAATTGAACTTACAATTGAAATGCCACCAGTCGGAATGCCAGGGAACACAATGACAATCGACCCGATAACGAGCCCAATAATTGCCGCAAATGTCATACTTTTATAACGATCTAACAAATAACTAATTCCTTTACTACTTACAACAAATCCGGCCATCACGCCGGCACCGATAACCACGATTAACGGTAAATTGAGTGTAGTTAAAGCGTTAATTGCTGTTGGATACACACCAATAATTAATAAAATAAACGATCCACTAATTCCAGGAAGAAGCATAGCCATACTAGCCATCCATCCTGCGAAAAATAAACCAATTGCATTTAAAATTGTTAACGTCGTAATCGGATCAGCTGCCTTATCTGGTTTAAAGAATGCTGTTATTGCAACAAGAATTGCTGCAATTATTAATAAGGCAATATGACTACCTTTAAATGTTGCCTTTGCATCAGCTTCTCTCATTAACATCGGTAATATACTAATAATTAAACCGAGAAAGAAAAATTGAGTCGGTTCATAATGATTTGCTAATAAATATTTAATAACGTGACTTAACGTTAGAAAAGCCGCCGCTACACCAGCTGCAAGTGGGATTAAAAACGCTAAATGTTTTTTCCATTCACGACTAAAGAATCCGCTAATTGCTGCGAGCAATTGTTCATAAATCCCTAACACAACAGCGATTGTTCCGCCGCTCACACCAGGAATTAAATCACTAACGCCCATACAAAATCCACGATATATATTACGCCATTCCATACTGAATAAATTCCTCATTTCTTATAGTGATTTTTTCCGTAAAGTCCAGTATATCAATAAGAAATCTTATAATCCTAATTGTTTTTGACAAAACTTTGACATTTTCACAAAAAAAAGAAAGCCACCTATCGGTAGCTTTCTTCTCAAAAGGAAAAATAACCTTATTTTTCTGTTACAGTCTTTAGTTCCTCTACTAACTCTTCTATATAATGCTGTGCACTCTGCGCTGCAATACTACCATCGCCTGTTGCCGTTACAATTTGACGAAGCATTTTTTCACGAACATCACCAGCTGCGAAAATACCAGGAACTTTCGTTTCCATACGCTCGTTCGTTTCAACATAACCATTTTCATTTGTAATACCTAGCTCAACAAACGGTTTTGATAATGGTAACATACCGATGTATATGAAAACGCCGTCAGTTTTAACTTCTTGTTCTTCTCCGCTGTTTACATCTACAAGTGTTACGCTTCCTACTTTACCATTTGCATCGTTAATTTCTTTTATAGTGTGATTCCAAATGAAATCTACTTTCTCATTTTGGAAAGCACGATCTTGTAAAATTTTCTGTGCACGAAGAGTGTCACGACGGTGAACGATCGTTACTTTTGATGCGAAGCGTGTTAAGAACACACCCTCTTCAACAGCAGAATCTCCGCCGCCAATAACAACAAGTTCTTTCCCTTTAAAGAATGCACCATCACATACTGCACAATATGATACACCGCGGCCGCCAAGTTCTGTTTCACCTGGCACACCAATTTTTTTATACTCTGCACCGCTTGCAACGATAATTGCACGTGCTTTATATTCTTTTTTACCAGCAATAATTGTTTTGTACTCTTTACCATCGATGATTGCTTTTACATCACCGTATGCATATTCAGCACCAAATTTCTTCGCATGCTCAAACATTTTATTTGATAAGTCTGGTCCTAAAATAGACTCATAACCTGGATAGTTCTCTACATCTTCTGTATTTGCCATTTGTCCACCTGGAATACCACGCTCAAGCATCAGTGTGCTTAAATTCGCACGAGATGTATATACCGCAGCTGTCATACCAGCTGGTCCTGCACCAATAATAATGACATCATAAATTTTTTCTTCTGACACACTATTCACTCCCATTCATTCATACACATTAAGTTACCCTCATTATACTGTTAGCATCATTTTTTTCCCAATGATTTGCCTACCCTACGTGTGCGTGCGCTTAACAGCCTGCACATACTTTCGTACAGTCGCTACAGATACATTATATACATCACCAAGCTCTGCCTGTGTCATCTTATTTCTTTGTTCGCCGCGCACAATGTATTCAATTGCCGCTGACCAACCGTACACATTTGTAAAAGTCGCTCCAGATGTATATAAACGTATGAACGTGCAAAACCAAAAATTTAAACACTCTTCGATTAATTCATCATCTTTTTTCGTATAATTGTATAATGCATCCGCGATTCGTACGCACTGTTCAAATTGCTGTAAATCAGCTGGGATGCTTTTATGACTATTAAGTAAAAAGAAATATTTTGCAAGTTGCGATACGATTGGAACACCATTTTTCGCTTGCGTTACATCAAAGAAGAATCCAACCTTCTCTGGTGTTGACAATTCATTCATTAAATATAAAGCTAGCATTTTCTCTTCTAGCGTCGTACTTTGCTGAAATGATTTTCGTAACTCTTCAAATAAAAGATTTTGTCCTTCATCTGCTAAATTCAGTGCATTCCACGGTTCTTTTCCTTTTTTATCAGGATGCAATTCTACAACATGTTGCCACATTTTTTCAGCTACTTGCTGTTCCTTCACCATATACGCAGAGTATGCAAACCAGTAATAAAAACTGACGTCTCCTTCGTACCCTTGACGCTTTAATACTTTGAACCATTTATATGCAGGTTCAAAATGACCAATTGTTGCAAGCGTTGTTCCAAGTTTCAAACGATGCTCAAATGAAATTGGATATACCGATACTAACTGCCCCGCTAATGACTCTACTTGCTTATGCTCTCCAATTGAATATAGAAAAATAAGCGTATTACAAAGCGCATGCATATTACCAGGATTTTTCTCTAAAATCATTTCTGTTAACTTAAGCGCTTGATCTACATTACCTGATTGAAAATGTGCAATCGCTAAATTATTATGTCCTGACCAAAATTCTGGATATTCTTTCGTAACAACTTCTAGTGTAGCAATCGCCTCTTCTAATTGTCCGTTACGAATGTAGCGGTTCGCTTCTTCTTGCATAACAATTAGCTCATCTTCATCCTCAATCTCTTCCGCACCCATTGCATCTTCTTCCATAATCTCAAGCAATTCTAATGTATCTTCTACAAATTCCTTCTCTTCCGCAACTTCTAAATATCGCTCTGCATACTTCTTCGCCTGTTGAAACAAGCCCATATATGCATAATTATTTGAAATAAAATAATAGCATTGCTCAAGTTCAGGATTGGATCTAACAAGCTTTAGAAATATCTGATTCGACTCTTGATATTCACCAGATTCAGATAATGCTATTGCTAGTTGGCATAAAATAAACGGCTCCTTCTCGCTTTGTGCTGCTCTTCGAAAATATTTAATTGCATCTTGCAATTTTTGCCCTTTATAAGCCCTCATCCCTTTTTTATAAAAGAAGTCCGCTAACTGATTAAAAGAGATAACTTGTCCGTTCTCCTTATATATTCTTTGATTTTTCCCCATATATCCTCCAGTTTTTTGTTTTCTTCGTTCACACATTCTTCTATCTATAAGTATAAACGATTCCGTAAAAAACAAAACAGTATATTATAATCAATTATTTCCTTTTTATTCATAAAAAGAGAAGGGAAATGTTACATTTTTAACATCAACCTTCTCTAGTGGCCATTTCCTCTTTCGTATAAATAATACGCATCGGATTTCCGCCTACGAAAGCGCCGCCTGGTACATCTTTATGGACAAGTGTGCCTGCAGAAACGATAGCTCCATCTCCAATTGTCACACCTGGTAAAATTGTCGTATTCGCTCCAATCATAACTTCATTCCCTATGACGATTTCTCCAAGTCGATACTCACGAATTAAATATTCATGCGCTAAAAGCGTTGTATTATAGCCGATAATTGAATTTTCTCCCACAGTAATCTTTTCTGGAAACATAATATCTGGCATTACCATAAGTGCAAACGACGTTTTCTTTCCTACTTCCATCCGTAAAAACGTGCGATATAACCAATTCTTTACGGATAAAAATGGCGTGTAACGTGCGATTTGGATGATAATAAAATTTTTCATTACCTTCCAAAAAGAAACTGTTTTATACACATTCCACAATGAATTTTCTCCTGAAACAGGATAGCGCGTTGTCCGTCGCACTGAACTCTCTCCTCTACTTATATAAAAGTGACACTTTAACCGGCAGGAATCTTACTACCCGTTAATGCGGGACAAAATCGGTAGTAAATCACTCATTTTATCTAGCACATAATCTGGTTTATACGCTTCTAAATACGCTCTACCTTTCAATGTCCATGAAACCGCTACTGTTTTCGTACCTGCATTTTGTCCACCGACGATATCATGATGATTATCACCAACCATCAATGTTTCTTCTGGCTTTGCATCTAATAATTTCAATGCTTTTTGAAGTGGTTCTGGATGTGGTTTCACATGTTCCACATCATCAATCGTCACGACAACATCAAAAAACTGATCAAGTTTCGAAAGCTTTAATCCCATTTCAACCGTCTGTCTCGCTTTCGTTGTAACGATGCCGATCTTATAACCTTGCTTCTTCAATTCTTGAACCGTTTCATATACAGTTTCATACTCTTCCACTAATTCATCATGATGCTCATGATTAAATTGACGATAACATGTAATCATCTCTTCAACCTTACTTGCATCAATTTTACTAAAAGTATCATGCAAAGATGGACCGATAAATGGCAATACATCTTCACGCTTATACTGATTAGAATAATAGTGATTTAACGTATGTAAAAAAGAAGAGATAATAAGTTCATTTGTATTAATTAACGTTCCATCTAAATCAAATAACACTGTATTTATTTTCATCGTCCTTAATCCTTTCATTACCTGAATATGAAAGAAGCAGCATCTTCTATAAGATGCTACTTTTCTCTAATTTTCTAAATATCTTTTATCAGCTTGCCCCATTTTTCGTCTCACAATAATGAAAATGATAGAAATAACAACAATTCCAATAGACATTACTTGTGCAATACGAAGTGGTCCTAACATTAAACTATCTGTACGCAAACCTTCTACGAAGAAGCGTCCCACTGAATACCAAATTAAATATGTGAAGAATAATTCACCACGGCGTAAATTCACTTTTCGTAACGCGAGTAGTAAAATAACACCTGCAAAGTTCCATAATGATTCATATAAAAACGTTGGGTGATAATACACACCATCAATGTACATTTGATTAATAATGAAATCTGGTAAATGAAGACCTTCTAAAAACTGTCTCGTTACTTCATCACCATGCGCCTCTTGGTTCATAAAGTTTCCCCATCGGCCAATTGCTTGTCCTAGTAAAATACTCGGCGCAGCAATATCCGCTAACTTCCAGAATGAAAGCCCGCGTCGTTTCGCAAAAAGGATTCCTGTAATAACAGCCCCGATTAAACCACCATGAATCGCCAAACCACCTTGACGAATATTAATAATTTGACTCGGATTTTGCGAATAATATTCCCATTCAAAAATGACATAATACATTCTCGCAAAAAGAATGGCAATTGGTACTGCGATTAATACAAGGTCGATAAATGTATCTTTGTGAATACCAAGCCTTTCTCCCTCGCGAGTTGCTAGCCAAAGACCTAATAGCACACCTGTACCGATAATAACCCCATACCAATAAACAGGGAACGGCCCAAGTTGGACTGCTATACGGTCAAGCTGTGGTACAGAACCTAACAGCATATATATGACCTCCCTCTCCAGAGTCTACTCTTGACTTCCTAACTCAATCGCACTCATTAATCGTTCAGAGAACTGTTGTGCCGCATTGACTCCCATACGTTTTAATCTGAAGTTCATCGCTGCTACTTCAATAATAACAGCCAAGTTTCGACCAGGACGAACTGGAAGTGTAATCTTCGTAAGTTCTGTATCAATAATCTTCATCTTCTCTTCATCAAGACCTAAGCGATCATAATTTTTCTTTTGATCCCAAATTTCAAGATTAATAACAAGTGTAATACGTTTATAATTTCGTACTGCCCCTGCACCGAATAACGTCATTACGTTAATGATACCTAGACCACGAATTTCTAATAAGTGCTCAATTAAATCAGGTGAGCTCCCTACTAATGTATCTTCATCTTCTTGACGAATTTCTACGCTATCATCCGCAACAAGGCGGTGACCACGCTTTACAAGTTCAAGCGCTGTCTCACTTTTCCCGACACCACTTTGACCTGTAATTAAAACACCAACACCATAAATATCTACTAGCACACCATGAACAGCTGTTGTTGGCGCTAACTTACCTTCTAAATAGTTTGTTAAACGACTTGATAATCTCGTCGTCGTTTGAGCAGAACGTAATAAAGGCACGCCTGATTCACGTGATGCTTGTAATAACTCATCCGGTACATCTTGATTACGAGTTACAATAATACAAGGCGTCTCCTCAGTACAAAGCGCTTTCATTCTCTCTTGCTTTTGCTCTGTCGTTAACGTATCAAAGAACGTAAGCTCCGTTTTCCCAAGAAGCTGCACGCGATCAGCTGGATAATATGTAAAAAATCCTGCCATTTCAATTCCAGGTCGCGATAAATCACTCGTATCAATCGGACGATGAATCCCTTCTTCACCACTTACTAACTCCAATTGAAATTGTTCAATTAAATCTTTTGTCCTTACTTTCGGCATATGTATAAACCTCCACTCCGCTGCGGGTTCAGTCTCATTTGATGTAAAATTCCATTCTATCGGATATTGTACCATTTTTTTCTGGAAACAAGAAACTCGGTTTCTAATAAATAGAAAAAAACATTTCATATGAGTCATGAAATGTTTTTCTTTTTGTCATTTCCTCTTTTTTTCATGTAATGGTTCAACAATTACTTTTTCAATTATCATATTAAAAATAGAAATACAAATTGCCGCAACAATCGCTACACCAAATCCAGATATATTAAAGGCGTCCCCTAATAACGAATCCGTCATCTTTAACGTAATCGCATTAATAACAATTAAGAAGAAACCGAAAGTTACAAGAGTAATCGGTAGCGTAATTAAAATTAAAAGCGGCTTTACAAATACGTTTAAAATCGCCAATATAATACTCGCAATAATTGCAGTTTGTATATTTGCTATGTAAAATGCGTCTGGTGCAACCCCTTTTAAAAGTCCGGATACAGCGATTAACACAACGCTATTTACAAGAAGTGATACAATCCATCTCATTTCCTTACACATCCTTTTAATATATATATTTCATCATACGCTAATAGATAATAAACGCAAGTAACATGCAAACACTTATACCAATTTATTCTATTCTTTATACTTGTATACCTACTAACATTCTTACCAGTTTCCCTTAGTGAAATAAAAACCGAGTGCAATTCCCACTCGGTTTTTATTAACAACTTATTGTGATAACTCTACTTCTTTTATTTTCTCTTTCATTCTTGCTTTATCACGATCTAAAATCTCTTTTAAATACTTACCTGTATAAGAGCGCTCTTCTTTCACCACTTGCTCTGGCGTTCCCGAAGCAACAATTTGTCCGCCTTTGTCTCCGCCTTCTGGTCCAAGGTCAATAATATAATCAGCTGTTTTAATAACATCTAAATTATGCTCAATTACAAGTACCGTCTCACCACTCTCAACAAGACGTTGCAACACTTCTAGAAGGCGTGCAATATCATGTGCATGTAAGCCAGTCGTTGGCTCATCTAAAATGTATAACGTACGCCCTGTAGAACGACGATGTAATTCAGAAGCTAATTTCACACGCTGCGCCTCACCACCTGATAACGTCGTAGCTGGTTGTCCTAATTTCATATAACCAAGCCCTACATCTACAAGCGTTTGAAGTTTACGCTTAATTTTCGGGATATTAGCAAAGAACTCTACCCCATCTTCAATTGTCATCCCTAACACTTCAGAAATATTCTTATCTTTATATTTCACTTCTAACGTTTCACGGTTGTAACGTTTACCGTGACAAACTTCACATGGAACATACACGTCTGGTAAGAAATGCATTTCGATTTTAATAATTCCATCACCGCGGCACGCTTCACAACGGCCGCCTTTTACGTTAAAGCTGAAACGTCCTTTTTGATAACCACGTACTTTCGCTTCATTCGTGTGCGCAAATACATCACGAATATCATCAAATACGCCAGTGTATGTCGCCGGATTTGAACGTGGTGTACGCCCGATTGGTGATTGATCAATATCAATAACTTTATCTAACTGCTCAAGACCTTTAATTTCTTTATGAGCCCCTGGCTTTGCTTTCGCTTTATATAGCTTTTGAGCTAATGATTTGTATAGTACTTCATTAATTATCGTACTTTTTCCAGAGCCAGATACGCCTGTTACTGCTACAAATGTTCCTAGGGGGAATGACATTTTCGCATTCTTTAAGTTATTTTCTTTCGCACCGACAATCTCCACTTTACGTCCGTCACCTTTACGTCTTTCAAGTGGTACCGGAATAAACTCTTTACCGCTTAAATATTTCCCAGTTAATGAATTCTCGTCTTGCATAACTTCAGCTGGTGTACCTGCTGATACAACTTGACCACCATGAATACCTGCACCAGGTCCGATATCAAGTAAATAATCAGCAGCCATCATTGTATCTTCATCATGCTCAACAACAATTAACGTATTTCCTAAATCACGCATTTCCTGCAATGTACGAATAAGACGATCATTATCACGCTGATGCAAACCGATAGAAGGCTCATCAAGAATGTAAAGTACGCCAGTAAGGCGAGAACCAATTTGTGTCGCTAAACGAATACGCTGCGCCTCACCACCTGATAAAGTTCCTGCGGCACGACTTAACGTTAAATAATCTAAACCGACGTTCACTAAGAACCCGACACGTTCCTGAATTTCTCTTAAAATTAAATGAGCAATTTTTTGTTGTTTCTCCGTTAACTCAACAGTTGAGAAGAACTCCTGTACTTCTTGAACAGAATATTTCGTTACATCGGCAATCGTTTTATCACCAACGAAAACAGCTAAACTCTCAGGCTTTAAGCGTCCACCTTTACACTTCGGACAAGCTTGCTCTGCCATATATTTCTCCATTTGCTCACGAATATAATCAGAACTCGTCTCACGATAACGACGCTCAATATTCGGAATAACACCTTCAAATAAAATCTCATTTTCCTTTACTTGACCAAATTCATTCACATAGCGGAAATAAAGCTTCTCTTCCCTGCTTCCGTACAACACTTTATCAAATAAATCCTTCGGTATATCTTTCACCGGCATATCCATATCGATGCCGTAATGATTACACACGGATTTTAATAATTGCGGGTAATATTGTGAACTTGTCGGTTCCCAAGGAGCAATCGCATGTTCATTTAATGATACATCCCAGTTCGGAATAACAAGTTCTAAATCTACCTCTAACTTCGATCCAAGTCCATCACAAGAAGGACACGCGCCGAACGGACTATTAAACGAGAACATACGCGGCTCTAATTCTCCGATTGAAAAACCACAATGTGGACAAGCATGATGTTCACTAAATAGAAGTTCTTCCTCTCCCATTACATCGATTAAAACTCGGCCCCCGCCAAGCTTTAAAGCACTTTCTAGTGAATCTGCAAGTCGGCTTGCAATTCCTTCTTTCACAACAATACGGTCAATAACAACTTCAATTGAATGCTTCTTATTTTTTTCTAAAGTAATCTCTTCCGATACATCCAGCATCTCTCCATCAACGCGCACACGAACATAACCTTGCTTCTTAATATCTTCTAATACTTTCGCATGCGCACCTTTACGCCCTGACACGATAGGCGCTAGCACTTGCAACTTCGTACGTTCAGGATATTCAAGAACACGGTCTACCATCTGTTCCACTGTTTGTGATGTAATTTCAATTCCATGATTCGGACAAATCGGCGTACCAATTCGTGCAAATAATAAACGTAAATAATCATAAATCTCCGTTACCGTTCCAACCGTTGAACGAGGATTACGACTCGTCGTTTTTTGATCAATTGAAATCGCTGGAGATAAACCTTCAATCATATCAACATCCGGCTTATCCATTTGCCCTAAAAACTGGCGCGCATACGCAGATAAAGATTCCACGTATCTACGCTGCCCTTCTGCATAAATCGTATCGAATGCTAACGATGATTTCCCCGAACCAGACAATCCCGTCACAACAACAAGCTGATTTCTCGGAATGGTTACGTCAATATTTTTTAAATTATGCGCTCTAGCACCTTTTACAACAATAAAATCTTTACTCACTCTTTTCACCCTTCCGCTTTTAATTCTAATAGTAAATCTCTTAATTCAGCTGCACGCTCGAAATCTAATGCCTTTGCTGCTTCTTTCATCTCTGCTTCCATCTTCGCAATTGTATTTTCACGTTCTTTTTTCGTCATCTTCTTAGCTGGTGTTGCTTCATATATTTCCGTATCCTCAGCTGCTGTTGTCGCACGAATAACGTCACGTACTCCTTTTTGAATCGTTTTCGGCGTAATACCATGCTTTTCATTGTAAGCTTCTTGTATACTACGACGACGCTGTGTTTCTTCAATTGCAATTCCCATCGATCTCGTTATGCGATCTGCGTACATAATAACGCGGCCGTTTGCATTACGCGCCGCACGACCAATTGTTTGAATTAATGAACGCTCTGAACGTAGGAACCCTTCCTTATCAGCATCTAAAATAGCTACAAGTGATACTTCTGGAATATCTAATCCTTCTCGTAATAAGTTAATACCGACAAGTACATCAAACTTACCAAGGCGAAGATCACGGATAATTTCAATACGCTCTAATGTTTTAATTTCAGAGTGAAGATAATTCACTTTAATTCCTACATCTTTTAAATAGTCCGTTAAATCCTCTGACATTTTCTTCGTTAAAGTCGTAATTAATACACGTTCATTTTTCGCAATCCGGTCATGGATTTCTCCTAATAAATCATCTATTTGTCCTTCAATTGGTCGTATATCAATTGGTGGATCTAAAAGCCCTGTTGGACGAATAATTTGTTCTATTGCTTTCGGTGACTGCTCTAACTCGTACGGTCCTGGCGTTGCCGAAACGTAAATAACTTGATTCGTTTTCTCTTCAAACTCATCAAACGTGAGCGGTCTATTATCTAAAGCTGATGGCAGACGGAATCCATGATCAACAAGCACTTGCTTACGTGCTTGGTCCCCGTTATACATCGCTCTTACTTGCGGAACCGATACGTGCGACTCATCCATAACGATTAAGAAATCCTCTGGAAAATAATCTAAAAGCGTATACGGCGTTGAGCCTGCTGGACGAAGTGTTAAATGACGGGAATAGTTTTCAATCCCTGAACAAAAGCCCATCTCGCGCATCATTTCTAAATCATAACGCGTTCGCTGTTCTATGCGCTGCGCCTCTAACAACTTACCGTTATCATTTAATTCTTTTAAACGCTCTTCTAATTCTTTTTCAATATTTTCAATAGCGACCTTCAGCTTTTCTTCACGTGTAACGAAGTGAGATGCCGGGAAGATTGCTACATGATCACGTTCTGCTAATACTTCACCCGTTAATGCATTTACTTCTCGAATACGATCTATTTCATCCCCAAAAAATTCAATTCGAATACAATGCTCATCAAGTGATGCGGGGAAGATTTCAACTACATCTCCGCGCACACGGAATGTACCACGCTTAAAATCAATATCATTACGTCCATACTGTACATCAACAAGTTCACGAAGCAATTGATTGCGGTCCTTTTCCATACCAACTCGAAGCGAAACAACTAACTCGCGGTATTCTTCCGGAGAACCTAAACCGTATATGCACGAAACACTCGCAACGATAATAACATCATCTCTTTCAAATAAAGAAGACGTTGCCGAGTGGCGTAATTTATCAATTTCATCGTTAATTTGCGCATCTTTTTCAATAAACGTATCCGTATGTGGTACGTACGCTTCCGGCTGATAATAATCGTAATAACTAACAAAATACTCCACAGAATTGTTAGGAAAGAAATCTTTCAGCTCACTATATAACTGTCCTGCTAACGTTTTATTATGAGCCATTACAAGTGTTGGTTTCTGCACTTCTTTAATGACATTTGAAATCGTAAATGTCTTACCCGTTCCTGTCGCTCCAAGCAACACTTGCTTTTTCTTTCCACTATTAATTCCCTCTACAAGCTTCTCTATCGCTCCCGGCTGATCACCTTGCGGGGAGTACTCTGAGATAATTTCAAATGGATGTTCCAACTAAAAACCGACCTCCTCATAAAAATCTGTATTATTATTTTACCACGAATGCCCATAAAAAACCTAAAAAAACGAACAGATATTCGGTAAAGTTTTCGACAAGTTATATATAGAAAAAGGAAGGAATAAATACTTCCTTCCTCTACTAACTCTATTTTTCAAGTACATATAATAAGTCATATCCATTGCGCCCATTTTCATTCGTACAATCTATTAACCTATATGCCGTTTCTGATCCACGTTGCTCTTTAACAATCCTTTTACAACTATCTTTATGTAACCCTTTATGGTCACCAGCAAATTGATCTTGTCTATTATCTAACACATAAAGTATATCTTTCTTACTATGCTCTAACGTTTGAAAAACAGGATCACCTTCATGTGTATACTGTACAATTCTTATTTTATCAACTTTCCCTTGTTCCACATTCCAAATGAACTTCTCGAATTTATCTAGATTAGAAATTTCTACCCCCCTTTGCAACGACATCATTCTTCTTATCAATTGCACTGTTAGGTTGTGAACATGCTACTAAACTAAAGAGAAATAAGCATATAAAACCTGTTCTTTTCCCTATTGTTATCCTCTCCTATACAAACTATTGGTATACTAGAAAAAAGCTACTTTCCTCTATGAAAGTAGCTTCTTGTTTCCTTTCTCCTTCTTCGGAAAAATAATATATGAAAATGAAATCGCAGTATCCACTAAAAGAATAATAGCCCATACTTGGCTTACACGGCTTGCTGTTTTATTTAAAACAATTCCTGACTCTAACCAATTCCCCCACTGTTCTATTGGAATAAGCCCATACATGAAGAAAAAGAATATATGAACCGCAATAAACAAAATAAGATGTAAAATCCAATTTTTTATTTCCTGCTTCGCATGCGCCATCCCTGTTACTTCAAGTGGTTCTTCGATAATAGGCGCCGGTTCATTCCGCCACTTCGCAACTAATTTTTGTGCATATATGTCTAATTTTTTCAAATCCTTTTTCCCATAAAAAACTGCATATAATAAAATGATTACCGTAATGATTTGAAAATTAGAGAACTTCCCTGTTTGATAATAG
Organism: Bacillus sp. FSL E2-0195; assembly: GCF_038003645.1. NCBI lineage: Bacteria > Bacillati > Bacillota > Bacilli > Caryophanales > Bacillaceae > Bacillus > Bacillus sp. FSL E2-0195. The sequence goes on from NZ_JBBOPN010000001.1 coordinate 4,953,336, forward strand.
TCCAATACCCCTAAAGTTAAAATAAACACTTCATTTATGAGTAGCACAATCCCCATAATAAAGCTCGCCTTTTTCAAGCGAAATCCATACCTTAGTAAAAAGAATCCAATAGCTGATAACCAAAATACAATCTCTGCCCCAATTAAAAAATACCAACGATATTCTGCGAGTATACTCATTTATCCCTCTCCCTTTCATCATATATACGAAAAGCCTCATCCATATATACTAGAAGCTCTTCCTCAATTGGATACATACTCATTTTCTGTGAATCTTCTTTTGACTTTCTTACTTCCCACAGTTTATCTAAAAATGCTTCATCACCATTTGCCATCTCTAAACACTTCTGCATTAATTTCTTTGTTGCGCCTTGTACTTCATCACATGATGCTTCCTTACCGTCTTTCATAAAGTTACGTAGTTGCTTTAATAAATTTACCCATTCTAAAACATTCGGATCTTCTTCACTCATGTTCGGCAAATTATGAAGCAACTTTTGTTCTCCCTTAGAAAAAACTTCATTTTGAAACATCTCACGTATTCGCGGAGACTGTTTCGAAAGCTGAATGAGTTCAAACATAACTTTCCAATCCAGTTCTCCCTCCACATCTACTGAATAAACAACTGCCTGTAAAATACGTTCCATTCGATTAAATTTTTTCTGTTCTTCCTGTACAAATCTAAGTTGCTTTTCAAGCGATACTTTTAAATTGAGCTCATCCGTTATTAACATATTCGTAATCTCTTTTAATGAAAAACCCATTTCTTTTAAAAATAAAATTTGCTGCAAACGAACAACATCTCTCTCGCTATATAACCGATGTCCTCCATCAGTTTTCCCACTCGGCTTTAATAAATCAATTTGATCATAATAACGTAACGTCCTTACTGTAACCCCTGTTTCCCTCGTTAGTTCTTGAATTGAAATCAACTCCATCACCTCTTCTCCTTCATTATAAAAGATGACGTAACGTAACTTTCAAGTAGTTTGTAAAAAAAATACAAAAAGCTGTTTATACCTTTTGTATAAACAGCTTTTATGGAAATAACCCCTTTTGTATAGCACGACCACAAAATAAAATAATTGCCCCTACAACAACACTTGTTGCTGTTTTATGATAATGCGCTAAAATTAATAAATAGTATGATAAACCTACAGCACCAATCATAATACATACACTTGGCACTGGATTACGAGAGAAGTTTTGTATTCCCCAAAACAAAGCAAAAATAGCCGTAGCGACACATAATACCGGTAATCCCATCCCAGTTCCCCTTTTTCTATCTATTCCTTGTTGCTAACACACTCGTCGATGCCATACTTATTAATAAACCAAAAATAGCAATATATAATAACTCATTTACATGTACTACTTGCCTATCTAAATACTTATTTACACAAAGATACATAATGAACAAAAAAAACGCAGCTTGTAATACAAATCGTAAAATATGACTTCATATTGTTCACAACTCGCTCATCAATTGACGGTACTCTCTCTTCTTTCAAACGCTTCTGTTCTCTATATTCCGAAATGCCATATAAAATGACTAGTGCTACATTCGATATGAAGATCGTTCCCCACGAAATACTTAAAATCATTAAACTCACATTTAAAACAAGACCCGCTAAAAACAAACTTCCTATGAACCGTATAATATCTTGCTTACTCATACATGATCAGCCTCTTTTTGATTTCTATATTTCCATTTCGGCCAATAGTTCACAAAGAAATAAACAAACTGTCCTAATACAAATAAAACAAACGGCATGCCCGCATTTCCATAAACAATTAAATTATACAAACTCCATACCGCTAAACTCATTGTTAAAAACAACCCTAAATATTTAAACGCTTTATCCGACTGAAATCTCTCAAACTCATCTTGCATTTTCATTCCTCCTATCGTTATGCTCGTTTTCCCGCCATTACTCCTATGATGAGACTACCAGCAAATAAGAAACTACATACAATGAATATTTCTGGAGTCGGTATAGTAATTCGCCCTATCGCTTTGCTTGCAACAATATAAACAATAAGCAAAAGAAATGCGAATATAAATGAGGCATTTACATACTTTTTTATATTTTCATTTACCCGCTCATCTATATCTGGAAGTCCTTCTTTTTTGTACTTCCGCTTTTTGTAATTCGTATACAATATCAGAAATACAATTGCTAAAATGTTACTAACTATAAGCGATAACATCGGTATGGATGGGTCCATAATCCGAACTAAAACGTCCCCCTCCACATAATCCTAAGACCGTAGCGATATACAATTTTTTAGTATCGTTCATTTTCTCTCCCCTTACTCCAGCGTAAATATTTCCTCTACCTTCATTCCAAAATATTTGGCGATTTTTAGGGATAACTCTAGACTTGGGTTATAGTGGTGGTTCTCAATCGCCACGATTGTCTGGCGGGTCACTTGCATCGCCTTTGCCATTTCAATTTGCGTTATATGATGTTGTTTTCGCAATTCTTTAATTTTATTTTTCACACCCATAGGCTCCACCTTCGAAAGTAAAGATATCTTTACTTTAATTATAAATATTTTCCAAATCCAAGTAAAGATATCTTTACAAAAAAAGGTAAAAAAAAGAGACATCTATAAGATGCCTCTTTTTTTGCTACATAAATCCTAACGCATACACAAGAACGTACCCAAGAACAGATAAACAAACCGAGCCAATCAACCCTGCCACAAATGCTCTGCTTCCTAATTTGCGGAACGTTTTAAACTCTACATTTAAACCGAGCCCTGCCATTGCCATTGCAATAAGCATGTACGCAATTACTACAATATATCCGGCAACAACTTCTGGGATAATCCCAATCGAATGCACCGCACTCATTGCTAAAAATCCGAAGATGAACCAAGGAATCGGAAGGTCGCGCCACGATCTTTTTTCCTTGCTGTCCTCGCTCTTACCAAACCATAATCCAATTAAAATCGCTACTGGCACAAGCATCGCTACGCGCGTTAACTTCACAATAACCGCGATGTCTACAGCCGTGCTACCGCCTGGCGCCGCAGCCGCGATAACGTGAGCGATTTCGTGCAGCGTCGCCCCTGAGAACACCCCGTAACCGTAGGGTGAGAAGCCAAGCACTGGGTATAATAGCGTATAAATAAGTGTAAATATTGTACCTAAAATTGCAATAATCGCTGCCCCGACTGCTGTTTCTTCATCTTTCGCTTTCACTTGCGGTGCAATTGCCACGACCGCTGCAGCTCCGCAAATTGCCGTCCCACATGCTGTTAAAATTCCAAGTTTCTGTTCTACTTTAAATACTTTCGTTAGTCCATATACAACGAAAATTGTAAATGTAATAACAACCGCTGCGATGACCAATACTTTCGGCCCCGCCTTCGCAATATCTACAAGATTTAACCTCATTCCGAGTAAGATGATCCCAAAGCGTAGCAACTTCTTACTCGCAAAGTTCGTTCCCGCTATCGCTTCTTGAGGAATCCCGATTGCGGCGCGCCAAACCATCCCGATTAGAATAGCGATTACTAATTGTCCCATAATATTTAAAAATGGAAGCTCTGCTAAATATTTCGCGGCAATGGCGATTAATAACGTAATCCCAATACCTTGCGAAAATCCAAAGCCCTTCTTCTTTTGTATAACAAGTGTTTGTTCCACTTTGTACCACCCCAATAATCGTATTGGAACATGCATGTTCTTTCTAGTTACATTATAAGAGAGTTTTAATAATAAGTTTAATATCAATATTGAATACCTATCATCAGAAATACTTATGATAAAATAAAAGCAAAAATAAAGGGGCCTAACAAATGAACGTCGACATTTTAAAGATCTTTGTTACTGTCGTTGAACAAAAACATTTTTCGCGTGCTGCGGAACTATTAAACCTTTCACAACCTGGCGTTAGTATGCACATTCGCAACCTGGAAAATGAACTTGGGACTACACTTATTCAGCGCTCCCCAAAGCACGTCCAAGTTACGGAAGCTGGAAACATATTATACATACACGCAAAGCAGATGCTCTCACTTTATGAAGATGCAAAACAGGAAATTAATGCGCTGCATAACGTCGTAACAGGGACACTTCGCATCGGCGCTAGCTTTACAATTGGCGAATACTTACTTCCAAAAATACTTGCGCGCTTTGCCAATGAAAATGCACACGTCGAAGTTCATACATTTATCTCCAATACGGAAGAAGTTTTGCAAAGCCTCCGCTCTAATCAAATTGATATCGGCTTAGTGGAAGGCCAAGTCGTATACGCTGACGTAGATGTTGAAACTTTTATGCAAGATGAAATGAAACTCGTCGTCCCGCCAAACCACCCATTGCTCCATATCAAGGGGATTAACGAAAATACATTGCAAGATCAAGTCTGGGTATTAAGGGAGAGCGGCTCTGGCACACGTGCCTATAGCGATCGCTTTATACACCAACATCATTTAAAAATGAAGCGCTTCTTTACATTTAGCAGTATTCAAAGCGTGAAGGAAGCCGTTGCAGCCGGTCTTGGCATCGCCATCCTTTCAGATTGGACTGTTCGAAAAGAACTATTAGCAAAAGAACTATTCCACATCCCTGTTCCGAACGAAGAGCTAATCCGTCCATTCTCCATCGTGCGCGGCAAATATTTTATCCCGTCTAAAGCTATTCAAGTCTTTTTAAAACACGTAGATTCTTTTGCGAAAAAACAGAGTTGACCTTCACATTAGTGTGAAGGTTTACAATACATGTAAAAGGAGTGAAACACATTGCGAATTGGAGAGTTATCAAAAGAAACTGGGGTTAGCGAAAGGGCACTAAGACATTATGAAGAAAAGGGATTACTCCCTTCGAAACGCCTAGCAAATGGCTACCGTGATTTTGATGAAAGTGCAATCGAAAAAGTAGAGCTGATTCAAATGTACTTGCAAATCGGCTTAAATTTAGAAGAAACAGAACGAATGCTACGTTGCCTTGAAATCGAGCCACATCTTTACGAAAATCCGTGTAGTAGTATCCTTGCACTTTACGAAGACAAACTTGATGAGGTAACGAAGCAAATCACATTACTTTCCAACATTCAAACGAATTTACAAAAACACGTTTCACTCCTAAAACAAGCAAAAGAAAAGGGATGATTACATGTTTGTTATACATGGCAGTTCAAGACAAAACGGAAATACGGAAGCTTTAACACATATGGTGATTGATGGGATTGAAACAGAACAAATTTACTTGCGTGATCATATCGTCCACCCAATCATAGATCAGCGCCATGATGTAGAAGGATTTCAACCTGTAAATGATGACTACGAGCAGTTAACCAAACGCATGCTAGAGCACGACACGATTATCTTCGCTACACCGCTATACTGGTACGGAATGAGCGGCCACATGAAGAACTTCGTTGATCGCTGGTCACAAAGCTTGCGTAATAAATCTCTTCATTTCAAAGAAAAAATGAAAGGCAAAAAAATGTACGTTGTCATCGTTGGCGGAGACAGTCCAAAACTGAAAGCATTGCCGCTTATCGCCCAGTTTCAATATATCTTTGATTTTGTTGGTTCATCATTTGAAGGGTATATTATTGGGGATGCGAATGGACTAGATGAAATCAAGAACGATGCTGAGGCACTGGCAAAAGCACAATTGTATAATAATAAATTCAAAAATAGCACACAGAAATAAGTTTGACAAATCCATTTGTATGCGCATACAATAAAAGTAATATTATGAAAGGAAGGTACTTTGACCAATGAAGTTCTAATTCTCTTATTTATTTCATCCATCACAAATAGTGAACAAAAATGATGAAAACTAGCAGAGGATTAGTCTGTCCATTTGTCGATACTTTCTTTCGATACGATCATGTAAAAAATCGTTTATTTATGTACGATTTTTACATTGAAGGGCGACATTTATCCTCTCTAGTGAAACTAGGGAGGTTTTTTTATGACTATTTTAATCGCACGTAATATCGAAAAGAGCTTTGGTGATCGCACCATATTTACGTTACCATCACTAGAAATTCAAGCAAACGATCGTATAGGAATTGTCGGAGTCAACGGAGCTGGAAAATCTACGTTATTACAAATATTAAGTAAAGAAATAGAAGCTGACAAAGGCACAGTAACTCATCATAGTTCTATCGCCATCATTCCACAGCTTAGCGAGGGGATACCAGAAACCGCTTCTTCCCTCGCTAAGGGCAAATGGAATATTTCAAACGTCGCAAATTCAATGAGCGGCGGTGAACGAATGCGCCTAAAGATCGCCCATGCCCTCGAACAAAATGCAGGCATTCTATTTGCTGATGAGCCAACAAGTCACTTAGATATGTTCGGTACAGAGCAATTAGAAAAGGCACTTTTATCTTATAAAGGTGCACTTGTTTTAATATCGCATGATCGTGATCTTTTAGATGCCATATGTACAAAAATCATCGAAGTTGAAGACGGTACTATTCAAGAATATAAAGGTAATTATTCAAACTATCGAAAGCAAAAAGAACGTGAGCGAATACAAAAGCAGGCAGAATATGATCAATATATACAAGAAAAAAATCGGTTAGAACAGTCAATTTCACAAAGAAAGCAACGTGCTTCTAGCATGACAAAAATCCCAACACGGTTCAGTTCATCTGAATCTAAACTTTATAAGTGCAGCGGGGCTCATGGGCAAGAAAATGTTAGCAAAGTAGCGCAAGCACTAGAAACACGCCTTGAAAAGTTGGAACAGAAAGAAAAACCGAAGGACTATTCTCAAGCTCAGTTTGACGTACAATACCACACACCAATTCATAGTAAAGCAGTTGTTCAGTTTAATAAAACAACGAAGAAAATAGGGGATCGCACATTATTTAAAAATATGAATGGAACAATTGTCCCTGGGGCAAAGCTTGCTATTTTAGGGGCAAACGGAAGCGGAAAAACAACTTTGTTCAAAATGCTTCTCGCGAACGAGCGTGGCATTCAGCTTTCGAAAAGTTGTAAAATTGGATACTTTGAACAAACATTATCTATTTTAAAAACAGATAAAACAATTTTAGAAAACGTTCTAGAAGAAACAAACTATACAGAATCGTTCGTTCGAACAATACTTGCACGGCTCCTATTCCGCCGTGAAGATGTTCATAAACCTGTGCACATCTTAAGTGGTGGAGAACGCATGAAGGTTGCACTCGCAAAAGTATTTTTAGGAAACTATAATATGCTTCTGCTCGACGAACCGACAAACTATTTAGACTTGGCAACGCAAGAAGAATTAGAAAGCATGTTACAGGAGTATCCTGGTACAATACTTTTCATTAGCCATGACCGTGCCTTTATTCGTTCTGTTGCAAACCATATTCTACAAGTAGATGAGAGCGAACCAAGAATATTCCACGGCAATTACGAGCAATACACAAAAAGAACCACCCAAGCTTCTGTAAACGTTACTGAACAAGAATTATTACGATTACAAACAAAATTAACAGAAATCATCAGCCGGATTTCTATCCCAAATCAGCATGATGACATCACATTTCTCGAACAAGAATACGAAAAATTATTAGTTCGAATTCGGCAGTGTAAAGAAGCGCTCTAATGTCTTCCCCATATATCGACGGGACCTTCCACATTTCCCAAGAAATATCGAGGCTTCGACATAGAATATCACCCTACCTATCATGTTAGACACAATAACAACAAAAAGCCGTGCACCAGCACGGCTTTTCACTTTATCCCGCATTAACGGGCAGTAAGACTCCCACCTCAAAATTCGGCTTGAGCAAAGAAATTAGGTGGGAGATCAACTGCCCGTAAACGCCCGATTGGTTCAACTAATAATCAGTGGGGGATGAACCCCCCACTGATTAAAGTTTCACTTTATATACGGACAGCAGTCCCACTCACCGCAACCATTAGCATTCCTTCGCGAACTACTTCGTAGTCCACGTCGATACCAACAATGGCGTTCGCATTTTTTTGTCTTGCGAGAGTTTTCATCTCTTCCATTGCAATGTCGCGCGCTTCTTTTAATTTACTTTCGTAAGCGCCTGCGCGACCACCGACAACGTCGCGGACAGAAGCGAAAAGGTCACGCACGATATTCGCCCCCATAATTGCTTCGCCATTGACGATATCGATATAATCAATAATCTCTTTTCCTTGAATTGTAGAAGTTGTTGTTACAATCATGATTGATAGCCTCCCGTATAAGATTTCCACTTACTTATGGTGCACTAATTCAGCAGAAATTATATTTACGAACTAAACTGCGCCTCATACAATCGGCTGTAACCCTCGCCTCGTTTAATTAGTTCCTCATGTGAACCTTGTTCTGCAATACCGTCTTTATTTACAACGACGATGCGATCTGCATTTTTAATAGTTGCAAGCCTGTGAGCGATAACTAATGTTGTACGGCCAACAGATAGTTCTGCAAGTGATTTTTGGATAGCAAGTTCTGTCTCTGTATCTAGCGCAGAAGTTGCTTCATCTAAAATTAAAATTGGCGGGTTCTTCAAGAACATACGGGCAATTGCTAAGCGCTGCTTTTGTCCTCCTGAAAGTTTCACACCACGCTCACCAATAACTGTATCTAAACCGTCTGGTTGCGAGTAAATTAAGTCCTCTAGCTGAGCACGTTTTACCGCCTGCCAAATTTCAGATTCTGAAGCTTTTAAGTTTCCGTAAGCGATATTTTCACGAATTGTTCCTGAGAATAAGAAAACATCTTGCTGTACAATTCCGATTTGCTTACGAAGTGAAGATAACGTCATCTCTTTGGTGTCAATGCCATCAATTTGAATTGATCCAGATGCTTGTTCATAAAAACGAGGTAATAAACTACATAGTGTTGTTTTCCCTGCCCCTGATGGTCCAACGAAAGCAACTGTTTCACCTGCATGTATTTTCAAACTAATATCGTTTAAAATCGGCTCTTTATTTTCATATCCGAACGTGATGTTATTGTATTGAATATCGCCGTGTACATGTTTAACTTCTATTGCATCTTTAGAATCTACAATATCCGGATCTGTTTCCAGAAGTTCTACATATCTTTTAAAACCAGCGATTCCTTTCGGATAACTTTCAATAACCGCATTAATTTTTTCAATTGGGCGGAAGAAAATATTCGTTAATAAAACGAATCCAATAAATCCACCGTACGTTAATTCACCTTGCAGAACAAACCATGTACCACATATTAATACAAAGAGTGTTACAAGACGCATCAGCATATAACTAATCGATGAATTTAACGCCATAATTTTATACGCCATTAATTTTGTTGTACGGAAACGAGCATTATTTACAGCAAATTGCTCTTTCTCAAACTTTTCATTTCCGAATGCTTGTACAACGCGGATACCACCTACATTGTTCTCGATACATGCATTGAAATCAGCAACGTCTGAGAATAAACGTCTAAACGTACCTGTCATTTTTTTATTGAAGTAAAGTGCCAACCATAATAAGAACGGGATTACGAAGAATGTTAGAAGTGCTAACTTCCAGTTAATCATCATCATAAATGAAAATGCTCCAACTAAAGTCATAATGGCAATGAATAAATCTTCTGGTCCATGGTGAGCAATTTCCCCAATTTCCATTAAATCGTTTGTAAGACGTGAAATTAAATGACCTGTTTTATTATTATCAAAAAATCTGAATGATAGCTTTTGAATGTGATCAAACAATTTCTGCCTCATATCTGTTTCAATGTTAACCCCAAGCATATGTCCCCAATATGTAACGACATATTGCAAACCTGCATTTAACACATAAACTACGAACAAACCGAAACAAGCCCATAAAATAAGCGTCCAGTTTTGTCCTGGTAATAACTTATCAATAAATTGATTTACGATAAGCGGGAAACCAAGTTCGAGTAAACCTGCGATAACTGCACAGGAAAAATCGAGTACGAATAAACCTTTGTACGGTTTATAGTAAGAAAAAAATTTACGTAGCATATCTTTCCTCCCTTTTCCAAATTAAAAGACTCTCTAAATGATAACCATTATCAAATAATTATTCAAGTTATCCGTCTATGAAACTAAAAAAACCTTCATCTATATTTGATGAAGGTTTTTTTAGTTTCATATAGCTTCCGAATCCCACTCGTGCTCTTGCTGAACAAATACAACACCTAATTCATGATGTCCCCCGGCGTATAATGCCGTTTGAGCAAGACGAAGCTCACCATTTGTATCTACTACTTCTAATTTACAAAACGCTCCTGTCGTCTTCGTTTGAAGCGCGTCATAAAACTCTTCGGTACTTCTTGGAATGATTCCATTTACTTTCGTAATAACTTCTCCAGGCTTTAAATTCATCTCTGCCCCAATTGTATTAGGAATTGTATCTAACACAACAAGTCCATCATTACGTGCGGCAAAGTATGCTGGTCTTTTCTCGTCTGCAATTTTCTCTTGCATCGAGATTGTAAAGCGCCCAAGCATTGCGACTCCCATCGCGATAATTGCGAATACGTGCCACCAGTAACTTGCGATACCTAAAACGAGTACGAGCCCCGCTAAACCATAGACACGTCTTCCTGTAAATAATAAAGCTTCCGTCGGCTCATAACTTCTAACCTTTCTCATAAATCCAATTAAAAATGGAACGAGGAATAAAGAGTATGTAGTCGAACCTATTGAAACGACAGGCCACCAAGAAATAAATCCTGTCACCGCGTCTCCTGGTATAAGAATAAATACTGGTACAAGCCATAAACGATTGGATTCATGTAGTCCAATTCGTAGCCCACGCTTACCTTTGTTAATTTTCGGCGTAGAATAACGAACTGCATTTTTAGAGATTAATAAACCCTCTACAACGAGCATAACGCCTAGTAAAATAGCAAGGGATACAATCGTACCCTCTTCACCTTCTCCAAGCTGTAAGAAGGAAACTGGCATCTTAGACGATAACAACACGAGTGCAATCGCGATTCCGAAAGTATAAGCTACAGATAAATATCGATACATAGCAGTTAATCCGAATAATAACGTCCAAAGTAAAATTGCCCATAAACTCGCTTTTGAAACAACAAGCCCAAGCCCAATCGTAATAATAGATACGATTAATCCGTACCCAATACCTGCAAATAGAGTTGTTCGTAGTTCAAACCAAATATCATATACTTTAAAAGAAAAATCTTTTCGTTCTCGTAATATACGTAAGTATCCAACGAAGATACTACTAATTAAAAATACATAGACAGCAGGGTGTAAGAAAAAACGTCCAACTGCTCGTAGTATTTCAAAAAGCCATGCCTCCACGAATTCATTCACCACCATTTATATCATTCTTTCTTTTTATCTTATCATATTTAACACATAAAAAAATACAGGCATCAAAGTGCCTGTATTCTTTCTTATTTCGCTATTAATTTCAATGCCGTCTGTAATTGTAAATCATTTTCTCCAGAACGGATTTTTTCAATGATTTTAGTTTGAATCGCTTCAGCTGTCTTTTTATCAAGTTGTCCTGTTGCTTCCATCTCATTCGCATTTTGGAATGCTTTTAGTGCTGATTCTGTCTCTTTGCTAAAGTATCCATCTTCACGTCCTGGTACATATCCTAAGCTCTTAAGCATTTCTTGCGCGTGTTTTACTTGTACATCATTTGAATTGTATGAAAGTGTCTTTTCAATTTGAATTGGTGTCGCATGATAATAATCTGGTTGCTTCACTTCTACAGTTGGCGCGATTCCTTTTTTATGAATCCAATTGCCATCTGGTGTTAACCATTTAAACATTGTTAATTTAATGTTGCTGCCATCTTTAAATGGAACAGCCTGTTGAACAGTACCTTTACCAAACGTTTTTTCACCAATTAAATCGTATCCTTCTCCTTCTTTTAGCGCACCAGCTAAAATCTCTGAAGCAGAAGCACTTCCGTTATCAATTAATACTGAAATTGGATATGACTTTCTCTCTTTCAGTTCCGTAGAGAATTTCTTCTTCTCACCATTTCGCTGTTCTACTTGTAGCATTGGCTTTTTATCTGTCATGATGTCTCCTAGTATATCTTCTACACTATTTAAATAACCGCCAGGATTACCACGCACGTCAATAACTAAGCCCTTTATGTTTTTCTTCTCTAGCTCTTTTAACTGATCCTTAAATTCTTTCGCAGTATTTTCAGCGAAAGAAGTAATTTGCATATAACCGATATCTTTTCCGCTATCTTGCTTTACGGAACTAAATACAGTGAAAATCGGAATCTTTTCACGCTTAATTTTAAATTCTATCGGATCAGCCACTCCTGCGCGCTTAATTTCAATTGCAACAGTCGTTCCTTTTTTACCACGAATTTTTAATACTGCTTCTTCACGTGATAAATCTTTCACACTATTTCCATCTACAGATAAAATTTGGTCATTCGGTTTAATTCCTATCTTTTCTGCTGGTGAACCTTTAATTGGCGATACGATAATAAGCTTACCGTCCGTCTTGTTCACTTCAGCTCCAATCCCTTCAAGTTCAGGATCCAATGACTGACTAAACTGTTTTGCCGTTTCTTTATCCATATACGTGGAATAAGGGTCCTTCAGCGTAGACAACATTCCCTGTATCGCACCTTCGACTAATTTGTCGTCTTTCACGTCTTCCACATAACGTGAATCAATTAGTGCATACGCCTCATTAATCTTTACCAAATTCCCTTGCGCTGTGCCAGCATTACCATTCGATACTGTTTGCGTTACATACGCTGGGTTTATCCCAAACCAGTACATACCACCAAACATCCCGCCAGCACCAATTAAAAATGCAACAACCATTCCAATAATTGCAACTCTACGTTTCAATGCGGAATTCCCCTTTCCAGAACACACAGGTGGTGTAGCAAAAGGCATCACACGATGTGTGATGCCTTTACCTATTTCTACTATATGATAAGCTTGTACGAATTATGTTTGCAACTTTTTATACTTTTAAGAAGCGACGAATTGACATTACACTTCCCCACATACCGATTAATGCACCGATTAACATTAATAAACCAGCTAATTGGAATACGAATGGGTTGTATGGTAGAAGCTCGAAAATTGTTCCGCCAAGTTTTTCATTAAACACACCTTGCAACGAATTATACATAACTAAAATTAGGCCAATTGGAATAATTGATCCTAATACTCCTAGGAATAATCCCTCTAACAAGAACGGCCAACGAATAAACCAGTTTGTTGCACCAACAAGTTTCATAATTTCAATCTCAGTACTACGAGCATAAATTGTAATTTTAATTGTGTTAGAGATTAAGAACATCGCTGTGAATAGAAGACCCGCAATTAACGCAATCCCGATGTTACGACCAGTTTTTACAGTATCAAATAATTTTTCAACTTGACCTTTACCGTATTGAACATTACTTACAAACTGCATTTTCTCAATCTTTTTCGCAATTGTTGCCGTATCTGTTGGTTCTTTCGCCTTTACAACAAATACGTTTTTCAGTGGGTTATCTTGCTCAAATAACTCGAACGTTTTTCCACTATCGCCTAAGCTTTTAATTAAACGTTTCAACTCTTCTTCTTTAGAAGAATATTTAATAGAATCTACTTTCGCAATTTTACTCATATCTTCTTCTAATTTCTTTTGATCAGCTTCTTTTGCTGCTGGATCAACATGCACACGAATTTCTACATCTTGCTCTACTTTCGTCGCAAAATGGTTCATATTCATAATCGCTGTCAAAAAGACACCTACAAGTAATAATGTAACTGTTACTGCACTTACAGAAGCAAATGTCATCCATCCGTTACGGGATAGATTTTTCACACCTTCTCGCAAATGTCGACTAAGGGTTTTAGCCTTCATATCCGTATCCTCCCTCAATCTCGTCTCGAACAATTTTTCCGCCTTCAATTGCAATTACACGATGACGAATTGTATTTACGATATCTGCGTTATGTGTCGCCATAACAATCGTTGTACCACGCTCATTAATACGTTTAAAAATCTTCATAATATCAAGAGCTGTTTCAATATCTAAGTTACCTGTTGGCTCATCGGCAATTACAACCTTTGGCTTATTTACAATCGCTCTTGCAATCGCCACACGTTGTTGCTCTCCGCCCGAAAGCTCATTTGGAAGTGCATCGGCACGCTCTTCAAGACCAACAAGACCTAACACTTCTGTAACGCGCTCACGAATCGCTTCCTTCTCTTCTTCAATTACTTCTAAAGCAAACGCAACATTCTCATATACCGTTAATTTAGGTAGCAATTTAAAATCTTGGAAAATCACGCCTAATTGACGACGGAAATATGGAACATCTCTTTCTGCTAATGTTTCAATTACAAGTCCATTTACATTAATTGATCCTGTAGATGGCTTCTCTTCACGATACATCATTTTAATAAATGTAGATTTTCCGGCTCCACTCGGTCCAACTACGTATACGAATTCACCTTGTTTAATGTTAACTGTGAGACCAGCAATGGCTTTCATACCATTTGGGTACTCCTTATAAACATTCGTCATTTTTATCATTATTTATCACCCAATACTTAATGATTTTTTTAGAAATACTTTTCTGTACATTTGAAAATAAAAGAAAAACCTTTATTTTCATTCGACCATTCTTGTTGAAGGTAGCTTCCATACATACTTTTTATTAGCAATGCTACTCTATGTAATATATTTCATCAAAATTCTACAAACCCCATTGTAACATCAATCGGTTTCCAATTCGGATACAATTTTGTTACAGTTATGTTACATCCCAATAAAAGGTAAACGAGCTCATGTAATTACTTAACTCGAAGCACTTTTCGGTCAAGTTATACAATCAGCTCGTTTATTAATTACGTTTCTTATTTATGCTCCGCTAACCATTCAGCTACTTTTTTTGCATCTTCACCTTGAATAATTCCTGGTGACATTGAACCGCGGCCTTTTTCAATAATCTTTTCAATCTCTGCTGCGTCATATTTCTGTCCTACTTTTCGTAAATCTGGTCCAGTTGCTCCTGATAAATCTTTAGCGTGACAACCTATACAACTTTTTTGGTAAATTTGCTCTGCGCTATCTGTGCTTGCAGATTGTTTTGATGGTTTACTCTCTTCTTTATTTCCACATGCTCCTAAAGCAAAAACGACTGACGTCCCCAGCGTAATAGCCAACAATTTCTTTTTCACTTCTATCGCTCCCCATTGTTGATATTCTTTTCATTCATAACTAGGCAATAGTTTTCATAACACATTCAATATTCATTATAAGCATTATCTTTATATAGAAAAACTAAGGTGTATTTCATATTTTTCACAAATATAGTGAGAAGCCTAATAAAATAAGCTTTCATAAATTGTTTCAATTCTGTGAACACCTTAGAAAGTTCTATAAAGAGCCTTTTTCTCCAATCAAAACTGAGAAATTCTATATAAAGTCCTACTCTATTACCACTTTGTTTTACTATTCTCTACCTTTTACAAAACAATATACGGCATTGTATTCTACATATAATCTCATCAAAAAGAGAAGTTGTCGTTTCCAACTTCTCTTCCTCTTTATTTCATCAATATAAATAAGATAAGCCTCTTTATATCCTCTTGGACCTCAGCATGTGCCAACAATTCTGTTGGCTTTTTCTCTTATTAAATACGAGAACGTAAATACGCATCAATAAACGGATTAATTTCTCCATCCATAACTGCTTGTACGTTACCAACTTCTGTATTTGTACGATGGTCTTTCACAAGAGAATACGGGTGGAATACGTAAGAACGGATTTGGCTGCCCCATCCAATTTCTTTTTGCTCTCCGCGAATCTCATCTAATTGTGCTTGTTGTTCTTCTAATTTCTTTTGATATAATTTCGCTTTTAGCATTTTCATCGCATGCTCACGGTTTTTAATTTGAGAACGCTCTGACTGACATGTTACAACCGTGTTTGTCGGTAGATGAGTTATACGAACTGCTGAATCTGTCGTATTAACGTGCTGTCCACCTGCACCACTTGCACGATACGTATCTATTTTCAAATCTTCTGTACGCACTTCAATTTCAACTTCATCATTGAATTCAGGTACAACTTCACAAGATACGAACGATGTATGACGACGACCTGAAGAATCGAACGGTGAAATACGTACAAGACGATGTACACCTTTCTCCGCTTTCAAGTAA
This sequence comes from Bacillus sp. FSL E2-0195, assembly GCF_038003645.1. Classification (NCBI taxonomy): domain Bacteria; kingdom Bacillati; phylum Bacillota; class Bacilli; order Caryophanales; family Bacillaceae; genus Bacillus; species Bacillus sp. FSL E2-0195. Next base: position 4,969,448 of record NZ_JBBOPN010000001.1, read on the forward strand.
CCGTAAGCGTTATGACCTTTAATTAATAATGTAACACTCTTAATACCAGCTTCATCGCCCGGTAAGTAGTCAACCGTTTCTACTTTAAACCTACGTTTTTCAGCCCAGCGCGTGTACATACGTAATAACATAGAACCCCAGTCTTGTGACTCTGTTCCACCTGCACCTGGGTGTAATTCTAAAATAGCGTTATTTTTATCATAAGGATCGCTTAATAGTAACTGCAGCTCGTACTCATTCATTTCTTGAATTAAAGTTTTCACTTCAGATTCTAGTTCCTCATGTAAATCTTCATCATACTCTTCTTTAAGTAAGTCATGCGTCATTTCTAAGTTTTCGAACGTCTCATCTAACTGACGGAACCTTCCAACCATATCTTTCAGCGCATTCGCTTCATTAATTACAGCTTGTGCGCCTTGTTGGTCATCCCAAAATCCTGCGCCCATCATCGTTTCTTCTAATTCTGCAATTTGTTTTTCCTTAGTAGGAAGGTCAAAGAGACCCCCTAAAAGCCGCTAATCTCTTAGCCATTTTTTCTAATTCTTGCCTAATTTCTACTAATTCCATTTCCTTCACCTCTATGTAATTGCTGTTACTTTCATATGAAAACAAGGGAAACTCTCTCCGCTTATTACGGAGAGAGTTTAATCCTTTTCATTATACATTTTTGATGTAAAAATTTGCAAAGCAGTCTAAAACTACAGTTTCTTATTACTGCCCAATGCCACAACAGTTTTTATATTTCTTGCCACTACCACATTTACATAAATCGTTGCGTCCCATTTGGTCACCTTTTACAACCGGTTTTTTCTTCGCGTCTTCGCCATCGCTTGATGGATGAACAGCTTCACCTTGAACAACTTCTTGACGCTCTAAGTTTTGCTCAATTTCAGCTTTCATAATGTAACGAGAGATTTCCTCTTCAATAGAAGCGATCATCGACTCGAACATTGCGAACCCTTCCATTTGGTATTCACGAAGTGGATCGATTTGTCCGTAAGCACGTAAATGAATACCTTCACGAAGGTGATCCATTGCATCGATATGATCTGTCCATTTCGTATCTACAACACGGAATACAACAACCTTTTCGAATTCACGCGTCTGCTCTTCAGGTAGAAGCTTCTCTCTTTCGTTATAACGCTCTAATAATTTCGCGATAATTGATTCGCTCATTTCTTCTGGAGCAAGGCGACGTAACTCTTCTTCTTTTACATCTCCTTCTTCAAGAAGGTTTGTATTTAAGTAATCGACAAGACCTTTAATGCTCCAATCTTCTTCGATTTCTTCTTGCGTATGAAGTGCAACAGCACGTTCTATCGTAGATTTCATCATACCTTCAATAATACTGCGTAAGTTCTCTGAATCCATTACTTCTTGACGCTGTTTATAAATTACTTCACGTTGTTGACGAAGTACATCGTCGTATTGCAATAGCTGCTTACGTGCATCATAGTTATTTCCTTCCACACGTTTTTGTGCAGATTCTACAGCACGAGAAACCATTTTACTTTCGATTGGCTGTGAATCATCCATACCAAGACGATCCATCATCGCTTTCATATTGTCAGAACCGAAGCGGCGCATTAGTTCATCTTCCATTGATAAGTAGAACTGTGTTACACCAGGGTCCCCTTGACGACCAGAACGACCACGTAACTGATTATCAATACGACGGCTTTCGTGACGCTCTGTACCGATAACTGCTAGACCGACGTTTCTAATATCCTCGCCTAACTTAATATCCGTACCACGACCAGCCATATTCGTCGCAATTGTTACAGCGCCTTTCATACCAGCTTCTGCAATGATATCTGCTTCACGCGCATGGTTTTTTGCATTTAAGATATTATGACGTACACCTTTACGTGTTAACATTTTTGAAATAAGTTCTGACGTTTCAATTGCAACTGTACCAACAAGAATAGGTTGCCCTTGCTTATGACGATTTACAATATCCTCAACAACTGCATTGAATTTACCTTCCATTGATTTGAAGATTAAATCAGCACGATCATCACGAATAATATCTTTATTCGTTGGAATTACGATAACATTCATATTGTAAATACTACGGAATTCTTCTTCTTCCGTTTTCGCTGTACCAGTCATACCAGATAATTTTCCGTACATACGGAAGTAGTTTTGGAACGTAATTGTTGCAAGCGTCATACTTTCATTTTGAATTTCTACGCCTTCTTTTGCTTCAATAGCTTGATGTAAACCTTCGCTATAACGACGACCTTTCATAAGACGACCAGTGAATTGGTCTACGATTACGATTTCGCCTTCTTGTACAACATAATCTGTATCAAGGTGCATAACAACGTGTGCACGAAGCGCCTGATTAATATGGTGAAGAAGTGCTACATGTTTTAAATCGAATAAGTTATCGATATGGAAAGCTTTCTCAGCTTTCGTAATACCATCTTCTGTTAACATTACATTTTTCGTTTTCACATCAAATGAATATTCTTTTTCATTTTCTAATGTACGAACGAATGCATTTGCAAACATGTATAGCTCTGCTGATTTTTGAGCTTGTCCCGAAATAATAAGCGGCGTACGTGCTTCATCAACTAAAATAGAATCGACTTCATCGATGATAGCAAAATTAAGTGGACGCTGAACGCACTGCTCTCTATATAACACCATGTTGTCACGTAAGTAATCGAACCCAAGCTCGTTATTTGTGCTATACGTAATATCAGCAGCATAAGCAGCTTGTTTCTCTTCACGTGACATACTATTTAAGTTAATCCCTACAGTTAGGCCAAGGAACTCATGAAGTTGTCCCATTTCGCTCGCATCACGTTGCGCTAAGTATTCATTGACTGTAACAACGTGAACACCTTTTCCTGTTAATGCGTTTAAATATACAGGTAAAGTAGATGTTAACGTTTTACCTTCACCTGTTTTCATCTCAGAGATATTTCCTTCATGTAAGGCGATACCACCCATTAGCTGTACGCCATATGGACGCATTCCAAGAACACGATTCGCTGCTTCACGAACAACCGCAAAAGCTTCAGGAAGTAGATCATCTACTGTCTCACCTTTTGTTAGACGTTCTTTAAATTCAATCGTCTTTCCTTTTAATTGTTCATCAGTTAGCGGCTTAATAGATGATTCTAATGCATCAATTTGCTCCACTGTCTTCTGCATACGTTTAATTTGGCGTTGGTTGACATCAAATACCTTTTTTAAAATACCGATCATAGGAAATACGCTCCTCTTTTATTAAAATAAAACTTCCGATTGCTTTCTTTTTCTCTTTACAATCAGTCGTTATAAAAATCAAATTTATGTTATGCCAATTTTTCTCCTAATTAAAAAACTAAAATGTATAAACCTAATGATAATTGTAACACTTGTCTTATAACTATGACAACAATCGTCCAAATGTCGAGCCGTAGATTCAGAAAAAGTTTTTATTTTATTCGTTTCAACAAATTAATAATTCTTTTCCCTACCTCTCTATTTCAAATTCATATTCCAAATTTCATATTAATTCTAAATAATATTCTTTCCCGTTCCCTTTAAAGAGAGTAGCTGGAATGAACATATTAGTAAGATTCAAATCGACAATTACAAAAGCCAAAGATTTTGCCGGTGCAGCATCCATAGATACTCACACAATGCGCAAAACCTTCAGCTTTTGATTTCTATAAACAATATCTATCATTATATTGCAAGATATACTCAACCACAGCAACTCAAAAATAAACTTAAAATATATAGATATCAATAAAGAAGAAAAAGACACTCTACTTAATACATTTTATATAGAACTTTTTCTTTTTTTACAATTACACTTCAAATTAATACTACTAATAAATGTTATTAATTTATTGGTATTTCTAATTCATGATATTTCCCTTTCTTATCCTTCATAAAAGAAATGAATTTCACCTTAGTTGATTCATTTGAAAAGTTTTTATAATTTTTATAAGGGTCATCTCCTATAAAATAATTTGTCCCTATATATCCTCGTACTGTTTTACCAGCAGGTATTACAGGATCAAACTGATATTTTTCAGGTAATTCCATTGAATAAGGAACTAAATTATAAAACTCCCCTATTTTAGAATAAAACATTGTATTAGAAATAGACTTATTACTAAATAAGTTAATATCCCGATTTGTTGTATTTGTAATATTTAAAAGTAACACATACGTCACTACTTCACGGTCTTCATAAGGATCATAAACTTTTGTAGGATCAAGAGGCTCAAGTGCATGAAACTTCACTCCTTGTCCATCATCAAAAGTTCTATTAGATAAAAACTCATCTTTTATCACTTTATAAGATTCATTATTTTGATTTAATGTTTTAAATCTAAACAAACTAGCAAATGTACATAGCAACACACACAATCCAATGATTATTAAGACATGTTTTCTTGTCACTATTAATCTACCAACTTTCCATTATTAACATGTACAATACGATCTACTATTCCATTATCTAGAACATGCACATCATGACTAGCTACAATAATAGTCGTTCCCTTAGATTTTTCTACTTCCAAAATATCTAAAACATCTTTTATCCCATCACTATCTAAAGCATTAGTTGGCTCGTCTAATAACAATAATTTTGGTCGTTCCATTAAAGCTTGCGCTATCCCTAAACGTTGTTTCATACCTAAAGAGTATCTTTTATACTTTCTCTTATCTGCTTTATCAAGTCCAACCCTTTGAATAATATTATAAATTTCCTCATCAGAAATTTTATTGTTAATCGATGCTAAAAATTTCAAGTTCTGAAAACCAGTATACCCTGGAATAAAACTTGGATATTCAATCAATATTCCCATAGAATCAGGAAATTGCTTTTGTTTCCCAATCATTTTATTATCTATATAAACAAATCCAGAATTCAAACGCATTAACCCTGATATAGCTCGTAAAATCATCGTTTTACCAGAGCCATTATGCCCCTTCAAAACTAAAAACTCGCCTTTTTTTATCGATAAACTAATATTATCTAACACAATATTTCCTTTTAATTTTTTCATCATACATTCACATTTAATATAATTGTCCATAAATTATTCACCTATCACATCTAGTTTTTTAAAACAAAAACTACCTAATAAAATCATTACAACAACAATTACTACTCCTATTAAAAGTAAATCATTACATTGAATAGATTGATTATTACCTAAAGTCAATTGAATTGAACTGTGATCAACAAAATACCAGCGATTTGGCATAACAAAAGAGCCTAAAAAATAAATATTATGAAAGAAAATAGACATAAATAGGTACATCAACATCAGTACAAAAACAATAGTTATTGGTATATAAAACGTTAAAAACTCAAAAATTAAAGCTAATAAAAAGCTTATGATTATTTGAATTAGCATAGTACCTAATATTTTATAAGAAAATTGACTATATAAATTTAAAAAAGAATACTCGCCAAAAGAAAGCAAATAGTAAACAGTAAACCAAAGAAAATACATAACAATCCAAATACTAATTATATAAAAGACCAAAGATAGTATTTTCGTTAACCAAAGAAAATGCTTCTTTTTAACACGAGGAAATAAATAAACACCATTCTGTTGAATATCTGAAAAAGCAAAATTCCCTACAAGCAACAAAGGAGTGATTTGAAAAAAAATCCAATAAAAAGGGATAGAAAATCGCCCCTCCTTATAAAAGTGAGATAAATCAACAAAGTCTACTCCATGAAAAAATCGATAAAAGGTAACATCTACTAATCCAGGTTCTTTACCATTAATAAGAGACTGATTGTATAAAAAAGTAAATACAATCATAGCGTAAATTAAGAATAAAAAAGCCATTATCTTGATGGAATCTCTAAACCTTACATGTAAATCTCTTTTTAACAAATGATATAAAATCATAATGTAAACTAGATCACCTCTGTTTCATCATTTATAGAAATATAACTTTTTTTAGATAAAATCCATACACTTATAAAAAAGATAGAAAAACATCCAAATAAACGTATAAATAAACCCGTAGCATCTTCAAACACATTTATATAAAAAACATTTGTAAATAAAAATCCATGTAATATAAATCTATCTAGTAAAACAGCAGTGATCATACATATTATTGCAAGTAAACTAGGTAAAAATAATTGCAACAAAGCACTTATCATACATATGAAAATATTCGCAAATAATTGAATGCAAAATAATAATGGATAATTCACAGAAATACTGTTTACAGCCATCATATTTGACATCAAAAATAACTGTAAAATCATACTCCCCGCAAAAAAATAAACGAAAACTAATAATTTTAAATAATATATAGAAACTAATTTCAATGCATTATTCACTCTATAAACAACATAAATACTAAAAAAATTCGACATAGAATATACAGAAAAAACGATTGTTAAAGGAATAAATATAGTTGATAAATTATAAAACGACATAACCTTATACAAAGTTTCCAATTCATTCATTTTCTCTTTTACAATTCCAGGTTCAAAATAATTGAACAAACAACCAATGATACTGACATTAAGTAAAAAGAGAATACTTAACCAAACATATTTCATCCTTATAGTTTCTTTCATTACATTATAAAAGAACATGCTTCCTACTCCCCCGTAAATAAAGAACTACAGAGCAAAACCAAATACATAACAGTACACTAAGAAAAACTTGTAATTCAAAAAAGCCGAAATCTTTAATTAAATAATCTTTAGGATTGAGAATCCCTTTTCCAATACCAAGCCAAAAAATATGTAAAATAAATGGAACTAAATAAATAAAATAAACTCGTTTTATAAAAAACGAAACTGATAAAGCCAAACTTGAAAAAACTGCACCGTATAAACCATTTAAAAATACATACGTTAGAAAATATAAAGTAGGGTACTCATAATAAACTATATGAACTTGAGCTGTTGGTGAAACAGTAGAAGCCATATAATTTAATATTGGATGCGGAGTAACTGTTGGATAAGTCATTGCATATAAATAAAAATTAAATAGTAAAGGGACACTTATAATAAAAAAAGATACAATGAAATTCATAAAATAAAGTAGCTTAAAATAATGACGTGTTCCCATTTTAGAAATAACAGGATAAATAAATCCATAATTTTTATCAGTTCTATAAATACCTGCTACAGCCATTGCAGAAAGCATAGGAAATATAAGTAGATAAAACTCACTATAAAACGATAATCTAGTAAAATATAAAATATTAGACAAATATGGGGATACCTTTATAATCCCATCATCGTTAAATCCTTTAGTTGTTACACACATAGCAATATATTGAGCAATAACAATTATTAACATAATAAATAAAGACAACCAAAACATCCTACCTTTTAAAATCCTTCCTAAAAAGTAACTCATCTATAGCTCCTCCATAAACCATTAATTAAATTTAAATCTTTTTTAATATGAATAATTGATCCGCAACACCATAACATTTATTTTCTTTATTTAACCAAATGTAACGAAAAGAAACATTTGCTCTCTCTCCTTCAAATTTAGGAAACTCAACTTCATACTGATAAACATCATACTGATAAACACCATTTGCATCTTTTCTTTGTACACTCTTAACTTCTTGTTTCCACTGAATTACTTTTCCATCAATTTGTTCAATCCGTCCCAAAAGATACGTTGGTTTTTTCTTATTCGTAACACCCGTTAAAAAAACATAATAATTTTCTGGTATAACTCCTGACTTTAAATTTTTATCTAAAAGCTTATCTTCTATTGCAATATCATTTCTATCTATTTGACCTTGAAAGAAATCATTACCATTTTCATTCCCGAAAAATACTTGTTCATAAATAGTATTTTTCTTAATTTCTTGCAACTGAATACTTTTTATATTTCCTTTTTCCGTTAAAGTATCTTCAATATTTACAATAGGTTCATCTACTTTCTTTTGACAAGAAACTAAGAAACTAATACTCAATATAAAAAAACAAACTAAAATATATTTTGAAATAAGTTTCATTACAGCTCCTCCTATTTTTAAAAATTAAATAGCAGAAAAAGTCGTATAATCTAGATTAGAAACTATACGACTTTTTCTAGCGCTACAAAATAAATAATTTCAATTTATAATTTCTAAATCAATATTCGATGTAAGGTCCATTAGGTCTTACACTATCAGGGCTCCAAGCAGTAGGATAAGCATTATTTTCTCTAGAATAACCACCAAATCTAACAGGAACATTTTCCCCATAGTTTTCATATGCATAATTTTTGAAAAGATATGTTTTACCTGGTTGCACTTCTCCTTCATGCTTACCTGAATCACCTGAAACATTTACCCATTTTCTATTTTCTGCATTTTTATTTTTATCCGCTTCTGTCCAAACGTTGAAAGAACCACCGCCCTTCTCACTGCTCCTCACACGCATATACATAGAAGTATCATTCTCTTTAGGACGTGCATTAGTATAATCATATGCATTCCAAAGTCTAAAGGTAAATTCCACATGATCATCCCTTGTATTAGCCTTAGTATCAGCCTTGGCCGGTTCGGTTAAAGCAAAAGTACTAGCTAAAATACCTAAAGATAAAACAGACCCAAACATAAAACGACTTTTTTTCTTAATACTCACTAAAAACACCTCCGATAATTTGTAGCATTATATTGATTTTATTTTTTCACTGAAGGAATAAAATAAATCCTTATAATACAATATTAGGATATCAAAACCGAAATGCACTATCAATTAATTTCAGAAGACTTAACATTTTATTTACAATTATAAAATGTTGTTAAATTAAACAAAATTAGTATGCTCATGGCAAGGAAATACTTGTAGAGATAATCACACTCAAAATCTCAATACAACCACTAAAACATATAAAAAAAGCGCAGCCATTTCGGCTGCGCTTTTGAATGATTATTTAGTTTCGATTAAACCATATTTCCCATCTTTACGGCCATATACAACATTAGTTTCATTTGTATCAGCATTTGTGAAGACGAAGAAACTATGTCCTAGCATATCCATTTGCAAGATCGCTTCTTCAACGTCCATCGGTTTTAAATCGAATCGTTTTGTACGTACAAGTTCTAATTCATCCTCTTCTACCGCATCCAGAACAGCTACTGCTTCCGGAAGGATAAAGTTAGTTTTCATAGAACCTTTCTCACGTAATTTACGGTTTACCTTTGTTTTATGTTTACGAATTTGTCGCTCAATTTTATCAACTACTAAATCAATCGCAGCGTACATATCGCTATTTGTTTCTTCTGCACGAAGTAATAAATCTGTAAATGGAATTGTTACCTCGATACGTTGCTTGTCAGAGTATACTTTTAAATTAACCTTAATCTCTGGGAATGTATCAAAATAACGCTCTAATTTACTTAGCTTTTTCTCTACATATTCCTTTAATGCTGGAGTTACTTCAATATTTTCACCACGAATGTTGAATTTCATAGATGAATTCCTCCTTTCAAGCCTATGTACTATAATTTCGACATTGGCTTAAAAACTCCTTCTAATTTTTTTAAAAAATTAGTGGAATTGCGATTTTTTTATCGTTTTTTGTTGAAATGAAAAGATGCATCGTTTCTATCTTTATTTTATCCTATTAACATCGTGAATAACGAATGTAACTGTGGACAATTAGTTACAGAAAAGAAACAACTTTTTGACAACTCCTCTAAAACAAAAAAGCCCTTGTTACGAGCAAGAGCTTTCGCCATCTATATAATGCTGCTAAAAATACAGCTCTATCTTTTCCAAAAACTTAATTTTTACAATTTCACAACATTAGCCGCTTGTGGCCCACGTGCTCCATCAACAATATCAAACTCCACTTGTTGACCTTCTTCTAACGACTTATACCCATCTTGTTGAATAGCAGAAAAATGAACAAACACATCGTCACCATCTTCACGCTCAATAAACCCAAATCCCTTTTCTGCATTGAACCATTTTACTCGTCCTTGCATGTTCATTCCATTCCCTTCACTCTTAAAATCAGGGCATTCGCCCCATATTCTGACTATAGCGAATGACAAGACTGTAAGTCAAAGAAGACCTGTCGTCTTTTTATTACTCCTTTCGACATTCACATATTAACCTCTACAAAGCGTCAAACAAGAAACCTCTCTCGCTCCTCGATCATACAAAAGGCTTCCAATTTGCCTAACAGTAATTCCTGTCGTATACACATCATCCACGATTAAAACGTGTTGCTCATGAAACATCTCTTCTCCCTGAAAATAAAAAGGATTAACTCCCGATATCCTTTCTTTACGCTTCTTCTTACTTTGTTTTTCTGTTTCTATTCTTCTTAATGATGTACAAAACATTTTGATAGGCAAACAAGAAGCTAGTAACTCCGCCTGATTAAAACCACGCTCGTATTCTCGCTCTTCACTAAGAGGGACCGGAATGGCAACTGAAACATTCGCAAAATATTTTTGAAAAAGACTTCGAAAAGGCTGATGAAAAATATGCACTAATTCAGCATCTCCTCGAAATTTAAACTGTGCTAATATTTCTTTCATCCCTTCATCATACACATGCAACGAACGATTTATGAGAGACGGAAACCCCTGCTCGTTCGTCCACCTTATGCAGTCCATACAAATATCCCCGTTTTTATATTCAGCTGGTACAAGTTCTAAAGGCCGACCACACTCCTTGCAAATATCTCCTATAATATAGGGAAGTTTTTGTTCACATCTATCACATATATACTTTTTATGAAGCTTAACAAAAAAAGTGTACCAACTAATCGCATATGAAATATACTCATCACAAAGTAGACAATGCATCAATCTATCAATCCTTGTTCTTTAGCATTCTTATTCATACTTTGAATATGTTTTTTCGCACGCACCATCGCCTCTGTCTTTCCATAATGAAAATAGATAACATCTCCATGCGGTTCATCAGAGCTTCTGCCAGCACGCCCTGCAATTTGAACGAGAGCACTTTCTGAAAATATTTCTTCCTCAGCTCCTAAAACTGCAACTTGTAAATTTTTAACAGTTACTCCTCGCTCCAAAATCGTCGTTGTAACTAATAAAGGGATTTCTCCTTTTCTGAAAGCTGCTACCTTCTCTTTTCTCGCCGGATCTTCTGCATGCACACCGTCAATTTGATTGTTTAATGATTTTAATAACTGACTAATTTCTTCTACATATCGCACATGAGGAACAAATAGAAAAATGGGGTATCGTTTCGATAAGTACAGATTTAACCATTGTAATAAAGCACGAGGAATTTTTTTACGTATAAGACCCTTTTTCCAATTTCCGCACCACCGAAATATCGGAACTGGCAATGGATGACGATGGTATCGCCCTGAAATAATAACCCCTTTTTGCTTACCACTTCGCAACTTACGCTTCCACTTTTCATCTGGAGTTGCAGTTAAATAAATACGTGCTGCCTTCTCTTTCATCGCTTCGTTTACTGCATACTGCAACATCTTATCTGCATGATACGGAAAAGCATCTATCTCATCTACAATCATGACATGGAACGCCCTATAATAACGTAACAATTGATGTGTAGTTGCAACGATTAACGCCGCATCTTTTTCTCGGTCTAAACTCCCTCCGTATAAAGCAGCTACATTTATATTTGGAAACACTTCTTGTAATCTTGGTGCTAATTCAAGTACAACGTCCGTTCTCGGCGTTGCAATACAAACTCTTTCTCCCTTTTGTAGTGCCTCTGCAATTCCGCGAAACAACATTTCTGTTTTTCCAGCCCCGCACACCGCCCAAATAAAAAATGATTCTTTCTGCCTAACAGCGTCAACGACACTTTGCGCAGCTAACTCCTGACCGTCAGACAAAACGCCTTCCCACTGTAACGGATTCAAATAACTTTCTCCGCTTATTTCAGCAATCCCGCGAACAAGTACAGTACATTCACTTACCCTGCCCATCGTTATACATTTCCGGCAATACGTACATACTTCATTGCACCTTTTACATAGCAATGATGCAAATAGTCGCTGCTCTATATTTCCGCAGCGCTGACACGTATATTTTGAAAACTTCTTAATTACACCTTGCATACAAACGACTTCTCGATTCCTTTTCAGATGATCCAATTTATCCTGCAAATCTGAAGAGAGTTCTTCTAACAATAACTGTCTACCAGCTAACATCATCAATAACCACCTCCAGCACTACTATAAATCCTTCTCTTTATCTCGTAAAAACTCAAAAAAGCCGATAACCTACTTATAAAATAGTAAGCTATCGACTTTATACACGTTTTTTATTCAATTATAAATCCTAGAATCTACCGTATCCTAAGAAATGTTTTTGGTTGTAGCTACTGCTTAAGCTAGAGTAAGCAATCCCTTTATCACCAGCATGAATCATTTGGTCGTTACCAACGTAAATACCGATGTGAGATGGACCTGCTTTATAAGTACCTTGGAAGAATACTAAATCTCCAGGTTGTGGGCTACTTACTTTAGAAACTGAGTTCCAGTAACCTGCAACGTCTTGACGACCTACACCAAATACGTAAGAAATGAATCCACTACAGTCAAAACCACCGTTTGATGGAGATGCACTCCCCCAAACATATGGTAAACCTAAGTATTGTTGTGCTTTACCAATCACACCATGAGTTGGTGGAGTTGGTGGAGTTGGTGGTGCTGGCTTTTTCTCTTCTTTTTTAGGCTCTTCTTTTTTAGGCTCTTCTTTTTGAGCTTGTCCAGCATTGTTTGCTGGAGCAGCTTGTTCTGCAGGCGCTTGCGCTGGTGCAGCTTGTTGAGCTTGTGCTTCTTTAGCAGCTTGCTCTGCTTGTTTTTGAGCAGCAGCTTCTTGTGCCGCTTTTTCTTGCGCTTCTTTTTCAGCGATTTGTTGTAATTTTAATGCCTGTTGTTCAAGCTCTTTCAATTGACCTTCCGTACTTGTCATTGTAGTTACAACTGTATCCATTTTACCACTTAAATCGTTTACTGCTGTTGCTTTTTTCTCTTTTTCAACGTCAAGTTCTTTCTTAGCAGTTTCAATTTGAGCTTGTGCTTCTTTTAATTCTTTTTGTTTTTCTTTTACTGTCTCAACATCTTTTTTCACGTTCGTTTGATCTTCTTGTTGTGTTTTCATGATATCTTCGTCAGATTCCATAATTTTAGACACAGAAGCTAAACGATCAACTAAATCTGCAACGTTTTTAGAGTTTACAAGAACTTCTGTTACAATGTTCGTATTTGGCTGTTCTTGTAGTGCAACTAAACGTTTTCTTAATAACTCTTCACGTTTTGCAATCTTTGTTTGTAGTTCTGCAATATCTTTATTTTTATTTTCGATTAATTGCTCAGTATCAGAAACTTTTTTTGTTGTTTCATCAAGTTTTGAAGCGTTCTCTTGAACAGACTTATCCAAACCTTGGATTGTTTTGTTTAAGTCATTCATTTGTTTTTGTAATTCATCACGTTCTTGTTGTTGTTTATGTAAAGTATCATTTTGTGTGTTAATTTGTGATTTCACGTCAGAAATTTTATCTTCTGCAAATACATTTGGTGTTAGCCCTGAAAACATTAACCCTGCAACTAATGCGCAAGATGCCATTTTTAGCTTTTTCATTTTATTTTTTACACCGCTTTCTTTTTTCATTTTCCGTATATAACCTATTAAAATTTATACCATAATTCGGGAGTTTTTTTGCTAATGTTACGGTTTTGTAAAATAAATGTAATATTACATTTATCTCTATAGCAAAGTATATCTAAATTTGTATATATATGTAGAATTTCAAGAGCCTTACACCGTTTTTTATAGAATTGAAAAAAAACGTAAGGGAACCCCTTACGTTTTGAAAATACTCCAATATGAATGAAATAGAAACGTTACTTCATCCATTTCTCAGCCCAATTTTGGACCTCATCCATAACACTTTCCAACGCTTTCCCTTTATCAGTTACACCGTACTCTATTCTAACTGGTACTTCTGGGTAAACATTACGAACTACAATACCTTCGCCTTCTAATTCCTTTAAACGTTCTGACAACATACGATCGCTCATATTCGGTATAATATCTGCGATTTCTCTGAAACGTTTCGGCTCTTCGAGCAAAGATTTAATAATTAAGCCAGTCCATTTCTTACTAAGCATTGTAAAAGCTGACTCAAACTTTGGACATAAACAAGAATTATGCTCCATATGTTTCACCTCTCTTCTATTATAATATAGTTTCTTGTAAAAAGTAAGTAATAAAACTTTCCTCATTATTTAATTTTACATACATTTTACCATTTCCAAATATTAACTTGTCAAATCCCCGTAAAAAAACCCTCTTCAAGTAAGAGAGCTTTTATATCTTTATCACTTCGTATACCAACCTAAACCAAGCGCACCTTCACCTAAATGCGTCCCAATTACAGCTCCGAAATAACTTGTACGAATTGTAACATGAGGGTATATCTCTTCTAATTCTTGTTTCCATTCATTAGCTTCCTCTTCACGATTCGCATGAATAATAACAGCTTCCATAGGCACACCTTTATTTGCCTGCTCATCAAAGATTTCAACGATACGCTTTAACGCTTTTTTACGCGTACGAATTTTTTCGAATGGAATAATTACTTTATCTCTAAAGTATAATACTGGTTTTACTTGTAACAAACTACCGATGAAAGCTTGTGCACTATTTAATCTTCCACCACGTTGTAAATGATGTAAATCATCCACTACAAAATAAGCATCCATCGTTTGCTTCATTTCATCAAAGCGAGCGATAATCTCTTCTGGGGCTTTCCCTTCACTTACTAATTTTGCCCCTTCACGCACGTAAAACCCTTGTACTTCACAACTAATTTCAGAGTCGTACGTATATACATCAATACCATCTACCATCTGTCCAGCTGCCGTTGCTGTTTGATATGTACCACTAATTCCACTGGAAAGGTGAATGCTAATAACTGCATCATATTCTTTAGATAACCCTTCATATAACTCTAAAAACTTTCCAATTGCTGGTTGCGAAGTTTTCGGAAGTTCTTCTTGTTCACGTACTTTTATATAAAAATCATTTGCTGAAACTTCAGCCTCTTCTTGATAAGATTCCGTTCCAAACACAACGTTTAATGGAATCATATATATATTGAGTTCGTCACGAATATGCTTCGGTATATATGCTGTACTATCGGTAACAATAGCTGTTTTCATTTTCGTACCTGCCTTATAAAAAATTTTTATCCCCTAATTTTACACGAAAACTAGAAAAGGTGCATCCATACATAAAAATGCCGGCTAGAAACTACAATCACTCGCTCGACAAATTACAACAAAAAGATAAAATACTCACCAAAAATTTCAACATATTTGTAAAAAATGTTTGAATATAAAAACGCTCGCTTTTAAAATGTAAAGTACTAGTTATTTTGAAAGATAGGGGCGTATACCATTGTTATTACAATATTTAACAATAAAAGGCTATGGAGAGCACGAAATTGTGATTCAAAAATCAAGATTCATTTGCTATGTGAATCGCGCCACAACGGAAGAGGAAGCTCAAGCATTTATACAAAAAATAAAAAAACAGCATTGGAATGCAACACATAATTGTTCCGCATATTTAATCGGTGAACAAGATCAAATTCAAAAGGCAAACGATGACGGCGAACCGAGCGGCACAGCTGGTGTACCTATGTTAGAAGTATTAAAAAAACGAGGTCTAAAAGATACTGTCGTCGTCGTTACGCGCTATTTTGGCGGTATTAAACTTGGTGCTGGCGGATTAATTCGTGCATATGGAAAGTGTACAAGTGAAGGTCTTAATCACGTAGGCGTTGTTGAGCGAAAACTAATGCGCGTTATGGAAACAGAAATTGATTACACATTGCTTGGCAAAGTTGAAAATGAATTACGTAATTCAGAATATAACATTAAAGATATACATTATCTAGAAAACGTCACATTCGATACGTATGTAGAAGAAAATCGAAAACAAACATTTACAGATTGGATGATTGAATTAACAAACGGGAAGTGTACAATTAAAGAAGGAGATATGTTGTACTTAGAACAAGGTGTTATCTAAGAATAGCTAACGTATCGCCTTTAAAGATTAATGTAGTGAATTAATTCCCTACAAATGAACTAAGGAGATTATATATGGAAGAACGTTATTATCATCTCCAAAATAGCAGAATAAAAAAGAAACGTAGAAGAAAGTTTTTCTTCTTTCTTATTTTCGCATTTTTATTTGGTAGCGTAGGACTTTATATGTTAAATTCCTACACTTCTCTCATGGGGATGTACAGTGGATTTAGCCGTGAAAAATCTAAATTACGAGCAGAAGATGTGGAAATCACAAAAAAACCTTTCACAATACTAATTATGGGTATTGAGGATTACGCAACAGATGGTCAAAACGGCCGAACAGATTCACTCATGTTCGCGACAGTTAATCCAAACTCAAAAAAGTTTTCACTTATGAGTATCCCACGCGATTCTCGTGTTAAGATTGTTGGCAAAAATAAAGAAGACAAAATTAACGCTGCCCATGCATACGGTGGAGAAAAAATGGCAATCGACACCGTCGAAGAGTTTTTAAAAGTTCCTGTTGATCATTATATTAAAATTGATTTCCAAGGATTTAAAGGTATCGTTGATGCTGTTGACGGTATTACCGTTGATGTCCCCTTCGATTTCTGGGAACGCTCTGACGTGGATTACTATAAAAAAATCCAATTTAAACAAGGTCAACAGAACTTAAATGGTGAAGAAGCACTCGCATACGTCCGTATGCGAAAGCAAGATCCTAACGGTGATTATGGTCGAGCTGCTAGACAAAGACAAGTACTGGCTGCTGTTGCCCAAAAGCTAAACTCTGCTTCTACCGTATTTAAAATTAAAGATTTAACAAAGGTAGTTGGAAAATATATAAAAACCGATATTCCTATTTCAGACGGACTTGCTCTTTACAATAAAATCTCTGGATTCGACCCTTCTACAATACAAACGTTAAAACTTGAAGGAGAAGACAGAAAAATTGGCGGTATTTATTACTTCCTTCCAGATCCAATCAGTGTAGAGACTGTACGTAACGAAATTGAAAAGGAAATAGGAGAAAAAGCAAAAGTTCCAACAGAGACTACGAAAAATGAGAATACAAATTCCGATTCAAATTCTAACTCCAGCGCAAAAGCAAAGAAGGAGCCGAGTGAGAACAAAACACCACCGCCTCCTCCCCCTTCTACAAATGCTCATGCAGAGTGGATTATGAGGAATCATGAATAAAAAAAGAGCCAAATCTTATACGATTTGGCTCTTTTTATTTCACGCAATTGTTGTTACTTCTTAAAGTGTTGTAAAATCGCTTCTACAATACGCTCAGATGCACGACCATCGCCGTAAGGGTTAGATGCTTTCGTCATCTTATCATGAGCTTCTTTATCAGATAACAACTCATCAGCAAGACCAAAGATTGTCTCTTCATCCGTTCCTGCTAATTTCAGCGTACCTGCTTCGATACCTTCTGGGCGTTCCGTCGTATCACGAAGGACAAGGACTGGCACACCTAGTGATGGTGCTTCCTCTTGTACACCACCAGAATCAGTTAACATTAAGTATGAACGAGCTGCAACGTTATGGAAATCAATTACATCTAACGGCTCAATTAAATGAATACGGCTATGCTCGCCTAAAATATCATTCGCTATTTCGCGAACAACAGGATTCATATGAACAGGGTATACAACTTGTACATCTTCGTGCTTATCAACAAGACGCTTAATTGCACGGAACATATTGCGCATTGGTTCTCCTAAATTTTCACGACGGTGTGCTGTCATAAGTACAAGACGATCATTTCCAAGTTTCTCTAACACCGAATGGCTATAAGTTTCTTTTACAGTTGTCTTCAGTGCATCGATCGCTGTATTTCCTGTTACGAAAATGCGTGACTCATCTTTATTTTCTTTTTGTAAGTTCGTTGCTGATTTTGTTGTAGGTGAGAAATGAAGATCCGCCATTACACCTGTTAGTTGGCGATTCATCTCTTCTGGATATGGAGAATACTTATCCCATGTACGAAGTCCTGCTTCAACATGTCCTACTGGAATTTGATTATAAAAAGCAGCTAAGCTTGCAATAAATGTCGTCGTTGTATCACCATGCACAAGTACGATATCAGGCTTCGCTTCTTTCATTACTTTATCTAAACCTTCTAAACCACGTGTTGTAATATCGATTAACGTTTGACGATCTTTCATGATATTCAAATCGAAATCTGGCGTAATTCCAAAGATATTTAATACTTGATCTAACATTTGACGGTGTTGTGCTGTTACAGTCACAATTGATTCAATCTTTTCTGGGTGCTTTTGCAACTCTAATACAAGAGGTGCCATTTTAATTGCTTCTGGTCGTGTCCCGAAAATTGTCATTACTTTTAAACGTTCAGTCATTTCATTGCCTCTTTTCTTTCACTAGTTAAAACTTCTATTATCGCATATAAAAATATGCATGTGAAAATACACTTTTTAACGCACCTGAGAAACATTACTATTACAGGCGCCTTTTCGCCCAACTGAGTAATAATCTAATCCATGCTTCTCGGCATCCCCATTAGTATAACAATTTCTCCCATCAAATAGAATAGGTTCCCTCATAAGCTGTGCATACTTTTCTAGCGGATAATTTCGAATTGATTCCCATTCTGTTACGATAAAAACTGCATGCGCCTCTCTAATCGATTCATCTATACACTCAGTGTATCGTATTTCCAAATAAACTTCTTACATTTTGAATAGCTTGCGGGTCATATAAAACCACATCCGCACCTATATTAATTAATTCCTCTATTATAATAAGAGATGGCGCTTCCCTAATATCGTCAGTATTCGGTTTGAATGCTGCACCAAGAACCGCAATTCGCTTCTTCTTCATATCTATAATTTTCTTCGCTTTTTCAACTAACAACAACTGTTGTTTATTATTCACTTCAATGACTGCTTTCAACAAGCGAAAATCATGAGAAACATTCCCTGCAATTTGCACAAGTGCTTTCGTATCTTTTGGAAAACAAGATCCTCCATATCCGATGCCTGCATTTAAAAAAGATGCACCAATTCTCTTATCCATCCCCATCCCTGTAGCTACATCTACTATATCTGCACCCACTTGCTCACATATATTAGAAATTTCATTAATAAAACTAATCTTCGTAGCTAAAAAAGCATTAGATGCATATTTAATCATCTCAGCACTTCGAATATCTGTAATATACGTTTGTAAGCTTAATTTACTGTACAAATTCTCTACTTTCCTTGCAGCTTCTTCACTACATGCTCCAATTACGATACGATCACCATGAAAAAAATCATAAATACCAGAACCTTCTCTTAAAAACTCTGGATTCGATACAATATATAATTCATGTCTACCTTGTAGTTTATCCTCAATCCATTCTCTCATTACATCATTTGTCCCTACAGGAACCGTACTTTTCGTAACAACAATAATATCGTTATTCACATATATTCCAATATCATCACAAGCGCTACGAATATACGTTAAATCTGCTGTTCCATCTAATAAAGATGGCGTTCCAACTGCAATAAATATAAACTCTACATCATTAAATGCCGTTGATTTACTTGCTGTAAAAGTTAAATGATTATTCTCGTATGCTTCATTTATTAATTCACTTAATCCACATTCATAAATAGGTAACTCGCCTTGTTTAATCCGTTCAATTTTTTCACTATTTATATCGAAACATGTGACTGAATGTCCCAATCTCGCCAATCCTACTCCCGTAATCAATCCAACATATCCGGTACCTATTATCGTAATTTTCATTTTCCTTTCGCACAGGAATATACATAAGAAAATATACGAATACACAGAATTCTCCCTGTGCTTCCCCCTCTCACACTAAAAATGAGAAAACTCTTTCACTTCTTTATTATATGAATTGTTTTTTTATTATTTTTTAAGATTTTGTAAAGTTAAATGATGCAATATATACAAAATGTAAATTCCCACATTTTAACACGGAACTTACTCAATTTTACGTGCAACACTTATAATACTGAAACAAAAGTCATCGCTATATGAGAGGGAAGTACAATGTCACATTACAAGCCACAATATGAGATCAACCTTCTCTAAGGACACAACATTCCATATCCAATTGTCATATATTCTATTCACTCCCCTTTACAGCCGAAAGAAAAAAAGATTGAATTCTAATCTTTTTGTGATACCATATGTTATGAGCCTGTAAATAAACATCATAATTTTCAGATAAATACAATTAGAAAAATTACGTTAAACTATAAAGGGTGGGGTATTAATGGACTCACAAGTGATTTATGCCATTTTGGCATCTTTCATCACTGTACTCGTCGTTACTCCTTTAGTTATTAAATTAGCTTTCAAAATAGGAGCAACAGACAAGCCAAATGCGCGTAAAGTACACCAAAAAATTATGCCTCGTCTTGGCGGGTTAGCAATTTTCATCGGTGTAGCCGTAGGATTTGTTGTCGGTGGATTGTACGAACAAAGAATGTTATCGATAACTTTAGGTGCTATCATCATTGTTATCATCGGGATTTTAGATGATATGTACGAACTATCTGCGAAGGTAAAATTCGGTGGACAACTATTAGTTGCCATCATGATTGTAAAAAGTGGATTATTAGTGCAAGTATTATATATTCCAATTCTTGGAGATACTGAACTCGGATGGCTTGCTTATCCAATTACTGTATTTTGGATTGTAGGTATTACAAATGCCATCAACTTAATTGATGGATTAGATGGATTATCCGCAGGGATTTCATCTATCGTACTTGCAACGCTAGCATATATGGCCTTCACTAGCCCATGGGGTACTGGAGCAGCTATTATATTACCTCTAGCACTGATTACATTAGCAAGTACAATTGGATTTTTATTCTACAACTTCCATCCAGCAAAAATTTTCATGGGAGATACAGGAGCACTATTTTTAGGATACTGTATTTCTGTTATATCGTTACTTGGATTATACAAAAGCGTAACGTTATTCAGTTTTATCGTTCCAATCATCATTTTAGGTGTACCTATATTCGATACGACATTTGCAATTATCCGCCGTATCGTAAATAAAAAGCCTATTTCAGCACCTGATAAATCGCATTTACATCACCGTTTGCTTGCAATGGGATTCTCTCATCGTAAAACGGTACTAATTATTTACGCATTGGGTATTTTCTTTAGTGTAAATGCAATTATTTTCAGTAGTGCAACATTATGGTTATCCATTATTCTTCTTTTCATTTTAATCTTCTTTACAGAAATCATTGCTGAAGTAATCGGTCTTGTACACGAACGTTACAAACCAATTATTTCCTTCTATAAAAAAGTGAAAAAACGCGAAGACTAATTGTAGTATAGCCTTTACTATTATGAAATATTCAAATAGCATCCTCTTTTCATAAGAGGATGCTATTTTTTATTTTTTAATCCTTATTCCCCATTTCCAAAATATAGATTGTTTGAGAGTGCCTCTATTGGAGAAAGATATACGTATAACGAAAAAAGTATCAAATTTTCATTTTTACATCTTGATTGTCAAACTGAGGGTGAATGTTATGATCAAGCGATTACTTCAATGTATAATTTTATTTTTAACTATTACTATGTACGCATCATCGAATACAAAAGCAACTACAGACATTCAAGTAAAAGATTACCAAAGTATTCAAACTACCTCTCCTACAACAAAAATTGCGTACTTAACATTTGATGACGGACCAAATAAATACACACCACAAATTTTAAATATTTTAAAAGAGAAGAACGGAAAAGCAACTTTCTTCGTTATTGGCGGAAAGGTGCCACATTATAAAAAAACGATGGAGCGATTGATTAAAGATGGACATTATATCGGTCTCCATAGTATGTCGCATGATGTAAAACGTCTTTATACTGGCGATCCATCTGTTTTAATTGCAGAAATGGAGCAAACCCAAAACATTGTCCAGCAAGTTACACATTTAAATACACATCTCGTTCGGGTCCCATACGGTAGCATGCCTTACTTAAAAAAGAATTACCGTGATGCACTCGTATCTGCCCAGTATAAAATGTGGGATTGGACAATTGATACATATGACTGGAAAAGCTATGATAATCCTTCCGCAATACTAGAAAGGGTACGAAATCAAAGCGATGAACAAGTAGAGGTTATTTTAATGCATGATTCTAGTGTCACAGTGCAAATACTCCCAAAAGTAATTGATTATTTACACTCACAAGGATATAAACTACTTCCCTACAATCCATCTTCCCATCTCGAAGTGAATTTTTGGAAAGACACAAGATTGTAACAGCTTTAGTGCCTATGTACTAAAGCTGTTTTATTTTTCTCTTCCCACACTTCTCATTTTTGTGTAGAATTTTAAATAGTGATGAAGTTTCGAGGTGAATAGAAATGAAACGAATAGATCTCATTTTTAACGCAATACAAAAAGGGAATTATACAGAAGGTATAACAGCATCAGAACTCGCTACACTTCTACAGCTAGACCGTGCAAATGTTAGTAGCGATTTAAACAAGCTTGTGAAAGATAATCGTTTATTAAAAACGAGTACACGCCCTGTCCGTTTTTATATAGAAACGAACACTTCATTGGAAACGCATTCAACAAAGGGCACTTCATTAGATACATTTGCTATTGAAAATACAAGCCTAAAAATTGCAATTGAAAAAGCAAAAGCTTCTATTCTTTATCCTCCAAACGGTATGCATACTTTACTACTTGGAGAAACAGGTGTCGGAAAATCGATGTTCGCTTCTTTAATGCACGAATACGCAATTGAAGTGGAACAACTTCCAAAAGATGCACCTTTTATCGTCTTTAACTGTGCTGATTATGCAAACAATCCACAACTACTACTTGGACAGTTATTTGGGATAAAAAAAGGAGCTTACACAGGTGCCAGTGATCAAAAAGGGTTAATTGAAAAAGCACATGAAGGAATCCTCTTCTTAGATGAAGTACATCGCCTTCCTCCAGAAGGACAAGAGATGCTCTTCACATTTATTGATCGCGGAGTATACCGCCGCCTTGGAGAAACGGAAAATGAACGTAAGGCACGAGTGTTGATTATTACTGCAACAACCGAAGAACCGAATTCATTTTTGTTAAAAACATTTACAAGACGTATTCCGATGACCGTTACGCTTCCACCACTTCGTGAGCGAACACATAAAGAACGGTTTGCTTTACTACAGCTATTTTTCACAAATGAAGCAATTCGTCTAAGGAAAGAGATTCATGTTAGTCCAAATACAATGCGTGCTTTCGTCTTTTACAATTGTCCAAATAACATCGGCCAATTGAAAACGGACGTACAAATCGCCTGTGCGAAAGCTTATTCTGATTTCGTAACAAAAAAACGTGATTCTGTCTGTGTTTCAAGTACAGATTTACCTTGGTATATGAAAGAAGGATTATTTATTGAAAGAAAGAGCCGTCATCTATATCAAATACCAAATGAAACATTTGTATTTACAGGTGATGAAGGTTGGAGTAAACATACAATAAAACCCGAAGGAAGTCGCTCTTCTATTTACGATTATATTGATTATAAATATGAAGAACTTCAAGCACGCGGCATTGAAGAGGAAGAATTAGAATTACTAATAGAAAATGATATTCAAAGCTTTTTCGTCCAATACTTTAACCAAATATCTAAAAAAACAAGTCATGAAAATGTTTTTAAAATTGTGGATCGTAATATCGTTTCCGTATGTGAAAAAATTGCGGAACTAGCTGAAAAATATTTATCTAAAACTTTCGATGAAAAAGTATTTCTCGCTTTAAGTTTACATGTACAGACAACTCTACAACGTTTACAGGGCGGGAAACAAATTCACCACCCACAATTAAATCAAATTCGTACGAAATATAAAGAAGCTTTTTCCGTAGCTATGCAATGTATTCAGCTATTAGAAGAAGAATTACAAATAACAATACCTATTGATGAAGCTGGCTTTTTAACAATGTTCTTCGTTGTTGATCCAATTCCTGCCTCACAAACAGAAGTAAAAGTATTAATATTAGCACACGGTAATGGCATCGCAACAGAAATGGCAAACGTTGCAAACGAACTTCTCGGTATTGATGAAGTAACTGGTATCGATATGCCCTTGCATGAATCACCAAAAGACTTCTTAGAGCGTGTTAAAGTGTATATGAAAACACTTCAAAATGTAAACGGGCTTCTCTTACTTGTTGATATGGGATCTCTCGCTTATATTGGTGATATATTAGAAACTGAATTCAAAATCCCTGTACGTGTTCTTTCCATGACGAGTACACCACACGCACTAGAAGCAGCTCGAAAAGCTCAGCTTGGCTATTCATTAGATGCACTATACGAAACAGTTAAGAACTTAACGCCGTTCTATTTAAACGTACAGGAAGAAAAGAAAAAGCCACTATCGCCAATGAAATCCGTGATTTTAACAGCTTGTTTAACCGGCGAAGGAAGTGCTTTAGCAATTCAAAAAATGTTAGAGAACTATTTACGCTTTGATAAAGACTTAATTGAAATTATTCCGATTAGCATCGTTCATGAAAAAGATTTAACGAAAATGATCGAGAACATAAAAAAAGAGCGTAATATCATTTGTATCGTCACGAATTTCGATATGCAAATACCTTGCTTAACATATCATTTCCAAGACATTGTGAACTACACAGCTATTCAACCAATTCAAGAATTGATTACGTATGAAGAAACATATGCAAAAATGGCTGATATTCTTGAACAACAAATGCAGCGTAACGATGGAGCATTACTTATTAAAACAATTCGTTATGCATTAAATACAATTCAAGAATTGATTTCTTTACAGCTAACTCCCGACAGTTTAATGGGTGTGATTTTGCATATGAGCTGCATGGTTGACCGTCTTCAAAAAGGTGAAAGTCTCCTCCCTCATCCTGATAAAGAGAAACGAAGACAAGATGAGTACTGGATGTATATGAAAGTGAAAAAAGCATTGCAACCTATTGAAAATACATTTGAAATACAAATCCCAGATGACGAAGTATTTTATATAATGGACTTCTTCATTAAAAATCAGCCTGTAAAAAATTAAACTAGGCGATATTGTAGCACTCTATATAATTAGAAAAGGCTGTTCCAAAATGTTTTTTGGACAGCCTTTTCGCTTACTTCTTTACTTCCCTTATTCTCCCCCTTATTTCTCCCTTTTTATTAGATTTCGTATTAACATTTACATATACATTTGCCTGCATTATTTCTTGAAACAAGCTGTCAAATGCTCTCCCCTGTAAAGGCCCTTCAAAATCCTCTACTCTAGCTACACCAGTAACGACTCCTTCATTCACACTAATTCCTTGCTCTAACGGACCAAACAAACTTAAAATAACTGGACCAATTTGATTCGCTTTTCCTAAATGAATTTGGCATGACGTGATTTTTTTTATATTTTTTAATATGACCCGATATTGCAACTTCTTTAAATCTTCACTAAAAATGAGCTCTGTTACACCGTAAGCTTCTGTATTTACAGGAGGTACTTCCCTCTTCCCTGTTAACCTAGCAAAGAAATGTGTTGTCATACGGGCATTCTCCTCATATAAATTTCCCAGCACTACTTCTACTACTTTATGGTTTAGACATAATCATTTATGACTTTTTCAAATTTTAATTACGAAGAAAAGATTCACACAATCTTTACATTAAAATCGTTTCTTTTGCTTTACTCCCTCTTGTATAATGCACTTAGAAAAACAGTCTAGGAGGAAATTTTGAAAAATAATAACTACTCTTTCCAATCATTAATAGAGATTTTTCTCGTATCATTTAAATTAGGACTTACTTCATTTGGTGGTCCCGTCGCCCATCTTGGTTATTTTCATCATGAATACGTGCAAAAAAGAAAATGGATGGATGAACGAAGTTACGGAGACTTAGTAGCGCTATGTCAATTCCTTCCTGGCCCTGCTAGCAGCCAAGTCGGTATGGGAGTTGGCTTATTGCGCGGCGGATTATTAGGAGCCATTATTTCATGGATCGGATTCACTCTCCCATCTGTGCTCGTTTTAGTTTTCTTCGCTTCATTTCTTAACCAATTCGAGCTTGGAAGTACTGGCTGGATTCACGGACTGAAACTTGTAGCGGTCGCAATTGTCGCTCATGCAATATGGGGAATGGCTCAAAAGTTAACACCAGACCGAAACCGTGCAACAATCGCAATTGCAACTGCCGCAATCGCCCTATTATGGCCAAGTAGCTGGACACAAGTAATTCTCATTATAGTATCTGGTTTCATCGGTTGGTTTTTATATCGTGGTCAGCCAGTTAGCCAAGCTCATAAAATAAACGTACCTATTTCAAAAATGGTAGCCATATCTTGTCTCGTCTTATTCTTCGGACTATTAATACTGTTACCGATGTTACGACCATACTCTTATTTCATCTCTTTATTTGACAGCTTCTATCGCTCTGGTGCACTTGTATTTGGCGGAGGGCATGTCGTACTTCCTCTTCTTGAAAGTGAGTTTGTACAAAACGGGATGATGACAAAAGAACAATTTCTTGCTGGATACGGATTAACACAAGCAGTGCCAGGCCCACTATTTACATTCGCTTCTTATATAGGAGCAGTGCTAAATGGAACCGCCGGAGCAGTTGTTGCAACGATCGCTATCTTTCTTCCTGCCTTCCTGCTCGTTGTTGGCGTTTTACCATTTTGGGACAGTGTAAGGAGAGTATCTTACATACAAGGTGCACTACTTGGAGTAAACGCAGCCGTTGTCGGCGTTTTACTTGCAGCTTTTTATGATCCAATTTGGACGAGTACAATTATGAATTCTGTAGATTTCGTTTTTGCTTCTCTTCTATTTTGCTTACTCGCTTTTTGGAAAACACCACCTTGGATTATCGTTATAATCGGGGCCTTCGGTGGATATGTTCTATCCATTTTGTAAGCACAAAAAACGACGGCCCCATTTAGCCGTCGTTTTCCTATTAAAACTTCACAAGCTCCATTCCCTCAGGCAGCTCACTCTCCGTTAAAATACGCAACTCTTTCACGCGATCCATTACGTAAGAAGAACGTTTCACAAGCTCTGGGTCAATATAAGCTGGATGCACCATAATTTCTACCGTTTGCTCGTCCTGCACTCTTTCCTTTAACTTCACAAAGTAATCTTCCGTCACACCGTCAGCGTAAAAGTCACTGTAAAACACATCTGAAAATGGGCGCACCGCTCGCTCTTCTTCACAACGACGAATTGGAACATTATATTTACTTGCTAATCTCTCAAGAACGTCGTGTAAAAGCGGTAATCCATGCACGTGATGATGACTATCTAAATGAGTTGGTGTTAATTCGTAAGATAAAAACTTCTCAATTTGAGCAGTCCATTCTTTTTCTACCTCTTCTGGATTTATATTTCCTTCCCATACAACACTTTGTTTATGAAAAAATCCATCGCTACTTACAAGTGATGGAACGTCTTTAAGAAGCGGTTCTCCTGCCGTTAATACGAGATGAACTCCTATCCCTAACGTTTTATACTCTTTCGCTAAGCGTACGGCATGCTCTGTCCCTGGCATATTCATCATCATCGTCGTTGAATTTACAATCCCGTTTTTATGTCCATCAATAATTCCGTAATTTGTACCTTCCGTAAGACCGAAATCATCTGCATTTACAATTAGTTTAATCATCGCAATACCTCCTACTAGAATTAAAAAAAGCGGGCTAAACAGCGCCGCTTCTTATTTCTCTATCTTCTTAAAGAATTGTGGAAGATGTTCTTTATGTGCTTCCAACATTTCATCTAAAATTTGTTTTGCAACTTTATCTGATGGTACAAGTGGGTTAATTGTCATAGCAAGCAGCGCCTTATGATAATCCCCTGTAACAGCAGCTTCAATTGTTGTGCGCTCAAATGATTTAATTTGCTGTACTAAACCACGAACTGGTACTGGAAGATCTCCGACCGCAATTGGTTTTGGACCTTCTTTCGTAATAATACAGTTCACTTCAACAGCCGAATCATGTGGCAAGCTTGCAATTGTTCCGTTGTTTCGTGTATTAACAGGCTGGATATCACCTTTATTATTGTAAATAGACGTAATTAAGCTACATGCTGCGTCACTATAATAAGCTCCGCCGCGCTTTTCTAATTGTGGTGGCTTAATATCTAAATTCGGGTCTTTATATAGCTCGAATAAATCATCTTCTAATTGTTTTACTACTTCTGCACGTGTACCTTTTTCAATCGAAGCTGCCTTCTCTTCTTCCAACATTTCACGTGTTTTATAGTAGTAACGATGATATGGACACGGAATTGCACGAAGACCGCGAATAAAGTCTGGCTCCCAGTTAAGCGCAGCAATGTTTTCCATCGTAATTTGCTTTTCTGGATCTGTTACAAGTTCTAATACACGATCCATTACGCTTACGCCATCCAAGTATACATCTAATCCGTATACCATATGATTTAAACCAGCGAAATCAACGTGTACCCGGCTTGCATCTACTTCAAGTAATCTTGCAAGACCCATACGAATTCCGATTGGAACGTTACATAGACCAACTACTCGTTGAATGTTCGTGTAGCGAAGTACAGCTTCTGTTACCATACCAGCCGGATTCGCAAAGTTAATTAACCATGCATTCGGACAAAGTTCCTCCATGTCCTTACAAATATCTAAAATAACAGGAATCGTTCTCAGCGCTTTGAACAAACCACCAGGACCATTCGTTTCCTGACCAATTACATCATATTTTAATGGAATTGCTTCATCTTTTGCACGTGCTTCTAACAAACCAACGCGAAGCTGCGTTGTTACGAAGTCAGCATCTTTTAATGCTTCACGGCGATCAAGTGTTAAATGAATATCAATTGGTAAACCTGATTTTTTCACCATACGTTTCGCTAAGTCACCAACGATTTCTAACTTCTCTTTTCCTGCCTCAATATCTACTAACCAAATTTCACGAACAGGAAGCTCATCATAACGCTTAATAAATCCTTCAATTAACTCTGGTGTATAACTAGATCCACCGCCGATTGTAGCAATTTTAATTCCAGTCATGCTTTATTCCCCTTTCGCTTCTAACTTTTTATAAAGGTCAATAAATTCTGCTGCTAATTCTTTTACTGTAATCGCATTCATTAAATGATCTTGTGCATGAATTAAAAGAATACTAATCTCTGTTTTTTCTCCTCTTGCTTCTGATTGTATGAGCTCTGTTTGGAAATGATGCGCTTCATTAATCGCTTCTTTCGCCTTTACCATCGCTTCATCAGCCTCTGCCATTTTCCCCTGTTTGGCAAATTGAAGTGCCTCCATCGCAAAGCTTCGTGCATTACCACTATTTAAAATTAATTGGAATGGAATTTGTTCTGCTGTAGTCATCATAATTACCGCCCTCTCTATTATGGTTCAACCGATTTAAATACCCCTTCAGTTTGAACATTTCTATTAAATTATTATTTTATTAATGATAGTTTGGTGTTCTTGTAGATGGGTCTCATCTTTCTGAACATGATATAAAGGTAATTGTTCTCACAGATAATGTTACCTGTGAGAACAATTACTATGTTACATAGGTACAGAGTTGTTATTTCCTTGTGCTGCTGCTTTTTCAGTACGAACAACAGAACGGTCAGATAATACAACGAATGGATAGTAGATTACCATCGCAATTACAAAGTTGAATAACTGTAGAATTGCACCTGAAAGATGTCCACCTGTTACAAGATAACCACTAATAATTGGTGGTGTTGCCCATGGAATCATCACAACTGTTTTTGGTACCCACCCAATAGATATAGCTGTATAAGAAGTAATTACTAATACAATTGGTGTTAGGATAAACGGTAAGAATAAAATTGGATTTAAAATAATTGGTGTACCAAAGATTACTGGTTCGTTAATATTGAATGCACCTGGTCCAATTGATAAGCGAGATACACCGCGTAATTGTGCACTTTTTGCTACAAGTAATACGACCACTAAGAACGCTAATGTTGCACCAGAACCACCAAGATATACGAAAGTATCAAAGAATGGTTTTGTAATAATGTTTGGAACATCAAATGCAGATGTACCACCTTGGAATAACTTCATATTTTTCTCTAATGCCGGTAAGTATAATGGCTCAATAATACCACCAACGATATTTGGCCCATGTAAACCGAAGAACCAAAGAAGATGAACAAGGAGTACAATGACAATTGCACTTGGTAATGTCCCTGCTAAACTTTGCAGTGGTGATTGAATCGTATTAAAGATAAATTCATGAACACTTGTACCAGCTAATTTCACTGCTAATTGAATACCTGCAACTACTGTTAAGATAACAAATGCTGGAACTATAGCTGCGAAAGATCTTAAAACTGCTGGCGGTACTCCATCAGGCATTTTAAAAGTAATGTTTCTTTGTACAAAGAAACGGAATACCTCAGTAACAAGGAGTGCCACGATAATTGCTACGAATAGCCCTTGTGCCCCTGTCCAAGCTAAGTTCAATCCGCCTTCTTTCGGTGTTGTTGGCGTAAGAATAATTAACGCACCAAATGAAATAATACCTGCTGACAAACCATCAACGCCGTAAGATTTTGCTAAGTTATAACTTGTTGTAAATGCTATGATTAGTGCTAGAATTGCGAAAGAACCAGTCCACATTCCACCGCCAACTTGTTTCCACGTTTCACCAAACAAACCTTTCATGAACTCTTGGAAAGCTTCAGACGGAAAACCATTAATTAGTGATGCCAGTGCACCAACTAAAATAAGTGGCATAACTGCAATAAATCCATCACGGATCGCAGCTAAGTGACGTTGCGATCCGATTTTACCAGCGACAGGAACAATATATTTCTCCATGAATGCAATAAACTTTTGCATTTCGCTTCCCCCCTAATTATTTTTTAAGTGTTAACGCGTGATCTAAAACTGCTTCTCCATTCATCATGCCGTAGTGCATTGGATTGATAACGTCGATTCCAACGTTTCTCTCATCAGCAAGCGTTTTCATTGAAGAAAGCATGTAACGAACTTGTGGTCCTAGTAATAATACATCTGCTTGATCGATATTTGTTTTTACTGCATCCCCAGATACAGCCCAAATCTTTCCTTCTAGACCGCGAGCTTTTGCGGCCGCTTCCATTTTTGTAACTAGTAAACTTGTAGACATCCCTGCTGAGCAACATAATAAAATATTCATTTATAAATCCCCCTTGTGTGGTATAAAAAATTTATGTTTTTTATTTTTCTTTACGCTATTTATTAATGCAATTACCGTGCCAACTTTTCAAAACACCTAAAATCAGCGTTTTTTCGAGTGATTTCTTTGTGTGTTACCGCTTTCAATCAGTGTGTCCCCCAAAAAACACACAGTGTGTTATAAAACACCTCACTTTTAACACATAACTGTATGAAAATAGATTAGTGTTTAGTTGTCTAGTTGTGTTTAAAACAAAAAAACACTAATTTTTTTAAAAGTGTGAAAATATAGTACCAAAAAATATAATATTTCAACTCAAATCAAAACAAATACCTATTCAAGACACTCGTCTAGTTATTGTCCAGTCAAACTCTATTAAATTACATAGAATAGAATAAAATAAAGTATTTTGAAAGGGGATTCCAATGCCAAAGCATAGAAAAAAGAATAGAATGAAGATTTATAGAATACAGGTTCAAAATAAATGGTATAAACAAGAAGAGGATTCTGAATTAAATTCCAACACGGATACACTAGATCGACAGGACACTGAGGATAAACAAGACAGACCTGACAAACACGACGAGGATGAAGACGATAAGCAAGTACAATCGGAAAATGTAATTATAGTACCCACAGATTCACACAGCTTAGATGTGTGGGATGAAATTTCTCTAAAGGAAATACAAGCTGGTGAACATACGAATTTATTTGAAGAAAAGAGTAATTATCAAAATATTAATTTAGTCCAAGTAAACGATGTTCGCTTATACTTGGACAAGCAACTACAATTCAGCTCCGTTGATGAGCAAATTTATCATGAAGCGCTTGTACATCCGATTATGGCAAAAGTAATTGATCCAAAACGTGTTCTCATATTAGGTGGTGGCGATGGTCTTGCCTTACGAGAAGTTTTGAAATATGAAACTGTGCTACACGTAGACCTTGTTGATTTAGACGAGGCAATGATTAATATGGCACGTAATGTTCCAGAAATAGTATCTTTAAACAAAAACGCTTTTTTTGATAATCGCGTGAACGTGCACGTATGCGATGCAAAAGAATTTCTAAATTCACCTTCATCTTTATACGATGTAATCATCATTGATTTCCCTGATCCAGCGACAGAGTTATTAAGTACTTTATATACAAGCGAACTTTTTGCTCGTATAGCTACGTTTTTAACAGAAGATGGTGCGTTCGTCTGCCAATCTAATTCACCTGCTGATGCACCTCTAGTATATTGGAGCATCGGTAACACTATTGAACATGCTGGATTAACTGTGAAAAGTTATCATACAATCGTTCCTTCTTTCGGAACTGACTGGGGATTTCATATTGCTGCTAATTCTGCCTATGTACTCGATCAAATTGAGCAATTATATGTAATACCAACTCCTCGAACATTACCTTCTCTTCTTTCTCCTTTGTTTCAATTTAAAGAAGAATATTTAGAACAACGTAATCTCGCTCTTTTAAACTCAGAATCGAATCTTATCCTACATCAATGTTACAAAAAGGAAATGGAGTTTTGACAATATTATAGTAAGGAGTGCTACCCTATGGAATATTCTACTTTTGGTAAGCATATAATAGTAGATTTATGGGGAGTGGACTTTTCCCTATTAGATGATGTTCACTTTTTAGAATATCATTTAGTTAACGCTGCAGATTGCTCTGGTGCCCATATTTTAAATGTAAGTACAAAAGAATTCGATCCGCATGGCGTTACTGTTTTAGTTTTACTATCCGAAAGCCACCTTTCAATTCACACTTATCCAGAAAAAAACTTTGCAGCCATCGACTGTTATACGTGCGGTACGACCGTTGAACCGCAAATAGCGATTAATTATATCGTAAGTATATTAAGACCAAATGAGATGCATATAAAAAAACTAATTCGTGGTACAGGAGAGATTGTTACTGCCGATTAATTATCACTCTTACTCATCCGTAAAAAGGAGGATTGTAAATACCATCAG
Source organism: Bacillus sp. FSL E2-0195 (assembly GCF_038003645.1). Taxonomy (NCBI): domain Bacteria; kingdom Bacillati; phylum Bacillota; class Bacilli; order Caryophanales; family Bacillaceae; genus Bacillus; species Bacillus sp. FSL E2-0195. Next base: position 5,002,624 of record NZ_JBBOPN010000001.1, read on the forward strand.
TGGAACAAACACTCCACTGATGGTACGGACACATACATAAAAAAACCTCGCATAAGCAAGGTTCATTCATCCACCGACATCTTCCTATATAATTCTACAAACTCACTCGCCAATTCCTTCACCGTAATTGCGTTCATTAAATGATCTTGCGCATGCACCATCAAAAGGGTAACTTCGGTTTTTTCCCCGGCAGCCTCTTTCTGTATGAGCTCTGTTTGTAAACGATGCGCCTCTTGCAATTCATTTAAAGCTTCTTGTAGTTTCGCTTCTGCTTCCTGAAATTCACCGCGCTTTGCGCAATCAATTGCTTCCATTGAGCAGCTTCTCGCATTACCACCATGCAAAATTAAGTGAAAAGCTTTCGTCTCTATCGTATCCATTTTAGTTCTTTACTCCCCCTTTTCTTCCGCTACTTTTTGTTTATCCCATATTTTTAAGAACGGTAAGTAAATAAAGAATGCAAGTGCAAAGTTAACAAGTTGTAAAACAACACCTGAAATTTTCCCGCCTGATCCTAAATATCCACTAAAAAGAATAGGTGTCGTCCAAGGTACAGCCGCTCCGCTCGGACGTGCGACCCATCCCCATTCCATTGCAAAGTAAGAAACAACCGTTAACACAACTGGTACAAGTATAAATGGAATAAGTAAAAGCGGGTTCATTACTATCGGCATACCGAAAGTCACCATTTCATTAATATTAAAAATACCAGGCGCAATTGACAATCGCCCTAAACTTTTTAATTGCTGACTTCGCGCAAATAGTAACATTCCTACAACTAAAGCGAGTGTTGCACCAGAACCGCCCATATAAATCCATAAATCAAAGAACTGTGCAGTAATCGTATTCGGTACATCTTGCCCTGCTTGGAAAGCAACTCGGTTTTGATCCATTAACGACAACCAAACGGGGCTCATTACACCACCAACAATAGTAGCACCATGAATTCCACACGACCAAAGAACATGAACGAGAATAACTGCTATTATTGCGCCCCAAAGACTAGCACCAAGTACACTAAGTGGTTCCTGTAAAATTTGCCCCACAATATTATGGATACTGCCAAAAGAAGTATTTTCTATAATTAAGCGCAAAATCCAAATAACCGTTACAACAATAAAACCTGGAACAAGTGCCGCAAATGAACGTGTCACAGCTGGTGGAACTGTCTCCGGCATCTTTATAATCATCTTTTTTTGTACAATAAACCGATAAAGTTCAGTAGATATAATTGCAATAATCATCGCTACAAATAAACCTTGGCTTCCCATTAGCGCCGCTGGGATTGCTCCATCTACAATCACACTTTCCTTCGTGCTTGGTATAATATATGCAACTTGAAATGGAGTTGCAAGTAAAAACGTCACAAGCGACAATGCTCCGGATGCTAAAGCGTCCACTTTATAATATTCTCCAAGTCTGTAAGCGATTCCAAAAACAGCTATTAAAGCCATTATATTAAAAGTTGCACTAACTGGATACCCTAAAGCCCTCTGCCAATTCTCACCAAATAAACCTGCCATAAAATCATTATATCCTGGTATTGGTAATGCACTAATAATAAGGAAAAATGATCCAATAATCAAGAAAGGCATCGTTAAAACAATTCCATCACGAATCGCTTGCAAATGTCTCTGTTCTGCAACCTTCCCTGCCACTGGCATCACATATTTCTCTAAAAACCCTATCATCTATCCCACACTCCTCATGGTTTCATTAACAAAGCTGCTTGCAAGATAGCTTCTCCATTACAAAGCCCGTAATGGACAGATTGAATGACATCAACAGGTATTCCCTTGTCCTTACATAATTCTTTCATTTTCGGTAATAAATAACGTACTTGCGGTCCAAGTAAAAGTACATCTGCAGTATCAATATGATTTCGCACTTCTGAACCTGATACTGCCCAAATCTTTACCTGTATCCCTCTTGCCTCTGCTGCTTTCTCCATTTTTGTAACAATCAAACTGGAAGACATTCCCGCTGCACAGCAAAGTAAAATATTCATCTCGCTCCCCTCCCCCTTTTTCCAAACCTAAGTTATGGTGTAGCCCTTGCCACCACTAGGTTACAAATATATATGTCTAGATTTCTAACTGTATGCCGAGCTTAAAAACAAAAATTTCTCGGTTTTCACGCTATTCCATCTATCCGTATTTTCCTAGTAAAGAAGTCTCTAACTCGCTATAATAATTCAGTATGATTTTTTATAATCGATAGGAGGATATATTTATGAAGGCATATCGCTTTCCGCTTATTTTATTATCTTCTATCCTAATTGGTGGTTTCATTGGTTATTTCATGGGTGCCGATGCAGTTGCTTTAAAGCCGCTTGGTGACATTTTCTTAAACTTAATGTTTACGATTGTTGTACCGTTAGTGTTCTTTAGCATCGCGTCATCTATTGCTAATATGGATGGATTAAAACGTTTCGGTAAAATTATATCTAGTATGGCTGGAACTTTCTTATTTACAAGTATTTTAGCTGCTATTTTTATGATTATTATCGTGAAAGTATTCCCGCCAGCACAAGGTGTTGTATTAGAACTAACGCAGCCTGATAAAGCTGAAAAAGCAGTTAGTGTTGCTGATCAAATTGTTGGTATCATAACAGTATCAGACTTTTCAAAGTTACTATCTCGAGAGAACATGCTAGCTCTTATTTTCTTCTCTATCTTAATGGGGGTTGCAACTTCAGCAGTTGGTGAAAAAGGGAAACCATTCGCTACATTCCTACAAGCTGGTGCAGAAATTTCAATGAAAGTCGTATCTTTCATTATGTACTACGCTCCAATCGGACTAGCTGCCTACTTCGCAGCATTAGTTGGTGAATTCGGACCACAACTTCTTGGAACTTACTTCCGAGCAGCAATGGTATATTATCCAGCTTCTCTTATTTACTTCTTTGTATTCTTTACATTCTATGCGTACCTTGCAGGTCGCAAACAAGGTGTACAAGTATTTTGGAAGAACATGGTCTCTCCTACAGTTACATCACTTGCAACTTGTAGTAGTGCCGCAAGTATTCCAGCGAACTTAGAAGCAACGAAGAAAATGGGTATTTCTTCTGACGTTCGTGAAACAGTTGTCCTTCTTGGATCTACACTTCATAAAGACGGATCTGTTTTAGGCGGGGTATTAAAAATTGCTTTCTTATTCGGTATTTTCAACATGGAATTCGAAGGACCGAAAACATTAGCAATTGCACTTGTTGTTTCTCTATTAGTAGGAACAGTAATGGGTGCTATTCCGGGCGGAGGTATGATTGGTGAAATGTTAATCGTTTCTCTATACGGATTCCCACCAGAAGCATTGCCAATTATCGCAGCAATTAGTACAATCATCGATCCTCCTGCAACAGTGTTAAACGTAACAGGAGATAACGCTTGTGCCGTAATGACAGCTCGCCTTGTAGAAGGTAAAAACTGGATCAAAAATAAATTTGCTTAATATATAGAAAGAGGATGCTCGGTGGAGCATCCTCTTTTTTGTTGTTATTTGTCGAAACGTCGATATAATCCCATCCCGCCACAATTTTGTTATAATCTTCACAAATATTCCACATCCATTATCCATTCTCCGTACTATAATCATGTATGGAAAAGGAGATGGATACAATGACTCAAAGCGCACCAGAATTCAAAGTTTTGCAAAGCATTGCATTTCTTGCTGTCGTTTTGCAAAGTTCCTTATTATATACAATGAATCAAGGAAATGTCTTACTCGAGCAATCCCTCATTATGGGCATGCTATTTAATCTTGCAAAATTTTCAGCACCTGCATTCATATTTATCGTCGGCTTCCATTTAATTCGGCTATATACGAAGCAACTCGTTTACAGAGAATATATTTATGAAAAAGCCGCACATTTACTCATTCCTTATTTCTTCTGGTCTATTCTTTACCTATTAACAACAAACGATGTCATTACACTACAAGGCGGAATAAAAAGTTTATTACTCGGAACAGCTGCACCTCATCTTTGGTACGTTATTATGATGTTCCAAATTCACTTATTGTTCCCGTTACTATGCACACTATTTTATTGGTTTCAAAAACGAACAGAAAATAAAAAAGACATATATAAATATATGACCATTTTCGCTTGTCTATATTTCTTCTTAATGTGGTACTCTTCTCACTACATTTTTAATGGAGAGAAACTGACTAGTTCAACCATTTTACATTATACAGATCGTTCCTTCTTCTTCTACTCATTCTATTTCGTCATGGGAGGAATAGCTGCTGTATCATTAAAAACTTGGCGTATATTTGTCATGAAACATATTCCGCTTATCACAATACTATTTTTCATCTTATTTTTATTCATCAATTATGAGTTATTTAGTTTTTACGGCGCCAATTCTATTCATTTAACGGTTTCTACTTATTTAAAACCGTCCATGTTTTTATATATTGTTTGTGAAATTATGATACTGTACGTGTTATCTATTACAATTGTACAGCGACGTGGTTTCTTATATAAAGCTTTACGTTTTATCGGGAATTACACGTATGGCGCTTATTTAGCTCATTTTTTCTTCTTGCAACTATGTACAAAATTTCTTTCCTTATTCGCATTGCAAGAAAACACAATATTATATAGCCTATTACTATTTATATTAACGACCACAATCTCTATTTCAGCAATGGTCATTGGTAGCATACTACCATTTCACACGTGGGTTACAGGGCCTTCCCCTACGACAAATATGAGATGGGCGAAGATTGCCATTCGGAAAAATCACGAAAAGGTATTCAAACCATATCTTTGATATAATAAAGTGAAACTTTAATTAGTGGAGGGGTTCTTCATCCCCCACTGATTATCAGCCCTCACCAATCGGGCATTTACGGGCAGCCCGATCCCCACCTAACTTCATTTCTTTTGCTGAATTTTGAGGTAGGGGTCTTACTGCCCGTTAATGCGGGATAGAATTCCATACAAGAAAAGAAAGTAGGACACACCTATGATTAATCAAATTGGACAAATTATGTTATATGTAAATAACCAAGATGAATCAGTACAATTTTGGACAGAAACAGTAGGATTCCAAATTGTTGCAGAAGAAAATAACGGTCAAGGATTTCGCTGGATTGAAATTGCGCCGGCAAAAGAAGCTGGAACAAGCATCGTCCTTCACGATAAGACGTTAATTGCGAAGATGCAACCTGAATTAAACTTAAATACCCCTTCACTTATGTTCTTCTCTAATAACTTAGATCAACTGTATAAAGATCTTTCTGAGAAAAGTGTTACAGTTGGACAAGTTGTAGATTTACCTACTGGTAGAGCATTCAACTTTGCTGATAATGAAAATAACTACTTTGCAGTTATGGAAAAGAAATAAGAAAAAGCTATCCGAAAAGGTCATAATAAAACCTTTTATTCGGATAGCTTCTTTTATTAAGAAACTTGCTCTGCATTCGTTTCCTTATGCTGTATATGACTCGTAACCCATGTGATTCCGCCAGCAACAACGAGATAGCATAACAATATTAAAATTTGCATTTGTAATTGCGACCAATCGCCCAAAGAAATCACATCTTGTAACCCTCTAAGAGAATGAGACATTGGGAGAAATTGTCCAATTTTGCTAAGAACAGCTATATTTAATTCTCCTGGGAAAGTACCTCCGCTCGTCGCTAATTGAAGAACGAGAAGCGTTACCGCTGCGAACTTCCCAACAATGCCGAATACCGTTACTAACATAAGAATAAATGTCATGAACGTAAAGGAAATAACAATACTTGATAAAACAAAGAGTGATACACTTGCAACTTCTAATTTCATAACTCCTAACACTACCACATCTACAAGTAGTGCTTGAATGAGTCCAATTAAATATACTAATCCTAGTTTATTAATAAAATGTACTGTTCCGCTTACCTTCATATTTTGTCTACGGCCAAGAGGTAAAATATTCGATGCCATAATTCCGCCAACATAAAATGCCAGTGATAAAAAGTATGGTGCAATACCTGAACCGTAGTTAGGCACATCAGAAACTGTCGACTTCACTAATTGAACCGGCTCTGAGAACATCGTATTGCGTGCATCATCATTGCGAACATCCGCTATCTTCTCTGCGCCCTCTCCCAATTTCGTAGAAAGTTCTTTCGCACCATCGTCAAGTTTAACAAGTCCGTTCGTTAACTTATCAGCACCATGATTCAGCTCTGTTCCGCCACTCGCAAGGTGATTTACACCTTCTTGTAATGATGTAAATCCATTTCCCCACTTCGTAAATCCATCAGCTAAATTCGAAGTACCATCTGCTATCTTTTTCGTTCCAGCGGTAGCTTCGTTTAACTTAACTCCGAATGTATTCATGCCTTCCTCAATCTTATGCTGACCATCAGTAAGCTTCCGCGCACCTTGTGTCAATTGTTGTTGGCTATTATTTAAAGTGTTTGTTGCTTTAGCTAATCCGTTAGAAGTAGCAATGATCTTTTGAAAAGCAGGATCTTGCTGCACTTCTGGATGACTTTTCACGTACTCTTCTAATTGTTGTTTTACACTATTTGCTGCATTGTCCGCTTTCACTTGCCCTTCAGCAAGTTTCTCACTTCCGTTCACCCATTCATTTGTACCAGCACTTAATTCACTAACTCCTGATTGTAAAGACTTCTCACCCTGTGCTAGCAGCTCCATACCATTATGAAGTGATGTCGCTCCCTGACTAAGCTCATTTGCTCCCCCAGTTAAGGCCGATTGACTAGAGGCAAGCTTATCACTTCCTTCTTTTAACTTCACTGTTCCATCATTTAAACGATGAATACCATCTGTAAGCTGATTCGCCCCATTTTTTGCATCCGTCGTTCCTTCATGTAACTTCTCAGCGCCATTACTTGCATCACTCAACCCTTGTGCCAAATCTTGAAACTTTGAAAAGACACCTTCTGTATAAGATTTCGTAATACTATTTGAGATTTTTGTTTTCATATTTTCAACAGCTGTCGTTCCAATTTGAGCTGCTACAAAGTTTTTACCTGGATTTACTTTATACTGCAATTGTGCCGGCTCTGGTTTCTCATCCATTAGTGTACTTACCTTTTTAGAGAACTCCTCCGGAATCGTAACCACCATATAATACTTATCTTCTTTTAGCCCTTCATCAGCATCTTTTTCTGATACGAAATGAAACGCCAATTCCTTATTCTCTTTTAAATTTTTAACAAAATCGTCTCCAGCCTGGATTGTTTTTTCATCCATCACAGCACCCTTATCTAAATTAACAACTGCAACAGGTAATTTATCTAATTTTCCGTACGGATCCCAATATCCAGCTAAGAAGAATCCTGAATAAATTAAAGGAACGATTAATAAAAAAATTAAAGCGATACGTCCATGTTTATGGTTCCACATCGCCTTCCAATCTTTAAATATAAGTTGAATTCCCTTCATGAAACATACTCCTTCTCCTAATTTAACACCCTTCGAATGGTTTAACAGATTTACTATACACGTCACTTTCCATACTGTATAATACATCTTTAATTATCAATTCATTCCTTTTGGTCTATAGAAAGGAGATTCGAAGTGGAACTTCTTCAATTAAAATACTTTCAGACAGTCGCACGACTAGAACATATGACAAAAGCAGCTGAAGAATTGCATATCGCGCAGCCTTCACTCAGTAAAACAATCGCTAGACTAGAAAAGGACTTAGGCGTCCCCTTATTTGATCGCCAAGGTCGACAGATTACATTAAACTCTTTCGGCAAAGTATTTTTAAAACGAGTAGAACGCATTTTTCATGAATTAAGTGAAGGGGAACGCGAAATTAAAGATTTAGCTGAATTACAACAAGGCTCTATTACACTTGCAGTTTCTATTCCAAGAATATTACCCGAGCTACTCGGTTCTTTTTTACTAGAACATCCTAACGTTCGATTCCAACAATTTCTCGCATCTACTCCTTCTATGAAGCGGCAACTAGATAATATGGAAATTGATTTTTGTATCTCCTCTGTACCAATTGAAGGCGAGGAAATGGTTTGGGAACCACTTATCACAGAAGAAATTTTCTTAGCTGTTCCTTCAGGACATCGGTTATCAAACCGCGAAAGTATCTATTTGCATGAAGTAAAAGACGAATCGTTTATTAGTATGAACACTGGTTACGGATTTCGGCACTTAACAGATGAATTTTGTAAAAAAGCTGGTTTCACTCCACATATCGCTTTTGAAGTAGATGAACCAACCGTGATTAGCGATCTCATTAAGCAAGGTCTTGGCATCGCCTTTGTCCCAAGTTTAACTTTATTAAAAAACTCTACTTTAGCATCAAATAAGTTACGTATTATTGAACCTAATTGCGAACGAACTATCGGCTTAAGTTGGTCGAAGAAGCGCTATTTATCAAACACCGCCCAGCAATTTCGTGAATTCGTGATTGATTACTTCTCCGATATTAGGGCGTAAAATTATATCGCTTTACAAACAAATAACGACACAAATAAAAGGTACCATCCCCATAGGTTGGCACCTTTTATTTTTTACTCTTATCCAATTCCATTTCCGCTAAAAGCGGCAATACGTTATCGAAAATATGTGTATTATTATTCTCACCTGTTACATATCCACCATAATATCTACTAAATACATTATCATTTCGGAATGTAATCATCCGCTCATACAATTCCTTCGCAAACTTTGTATCACCTGTTTGTAGTACGTACAAAATTGTTAATCCGTAAGATGCTGGTGATTCATAGTTCACAGCTTGTTTTCCCGTTTCTAAGTTATAACGACCATATAACTTTTCGTCTTCGCGAAATTTCTTCTTTATAAATTCCAAATAAGCATCTGATGAAAGACCGCCTAAACTACGATGATAAGCGACGTATGATTGATCAATAAGATTCACTTCTTTATCGTACGTAAATGTCCCATCATCTTTATACTCTTTCGGGAATGCCCAGCCCTGCCTTGGATAATCCGCTAAAAACTGAACAACTTCCTGATACTGCTGTGCAGAAATTTTTCCATACTTTTTCATATAAGAGAATGCATGCGGATTTATGTAAGATGTTGTTGCAAAGTTATTTTGTTTTCCTGTATCTGCATCGTAATAATCAACGTAATAATTGCCTTTTTTATTATAACGAAGTACAGAATCACTCAATTGATCTGCAAGGTTTTTATAGCGATCTTCCTTGTACATTTCATAAGCACGATATAATTGTTCTATAATACGAAGATCATCGATAAGTGCATTAGTAGCTGACTGCATTTCTCCCTTTTCAGAGATTTTCCATATAACGATGCGATCCTTGTGTACGAAGTTATTTTGAATAACCTTCACTTGTTCATCAAATAAAGCTTGATCATCTTTATCAAGTGTATATTGTAGCCATAACCCTGCAGATTCTGATAAAGCTTCACGGCCCTTCGCTTCACCCTTACCTGCCTTTGTATCCTCTAAGCGATACGTTGCAAGTGTTCCATTTTCATTCACCATATGTCGTAAAATAAAATGCTCGGTACGATTTCCTTGTAAAGCTGACCAAAATACAACTCCACCTAAAGCGATTAAGAGAATAACCCCAATCCCTATATATAAACGTTTTCGCAAGCTTTTCACCTCCTTTTAAGGCTAACCTTAATTTTACCAGAACATACGCAAATATAAAAAAGACAATCCTTTAGATTGTCTCTCCCACCTTATCCTTCGCAAGCCTCTTTAGAAGGTCTATATAGCGATTCCACAAGTCGATCATATTCACGACGCGTAATTTCTTTATTATACAACTTTAATAATAAATCTCTATGCTCTCTTGAAAATGCCATCTTTTTAATGACTTCAGGATACATAAAACACCCTCTCCATTTCACATAAACTTCTTCATCCCGGAAACAGAACTTACGTTCGCATAAAAGATTATAAAAGATTCAGCCCTAAAAAACAAATAAAATATTACTAAATATCAATTTCTTTCTTTTTAGAATATTTAAACACTATATTACCGTACTCATTTTTTAAATACATATATGTTTTTGGTAGTTTTTTGAATAAATTTTCCAATTCAATCAGAAAATAATGGCAAAAAGAAGAGGAGTATACATATGGATACCGTAACATTAGCAAGGGCATTTTTTGGTTCTTCATTAGCATTCCACATTATCTTTGCAACGCTTGGAGTCGGGCTTTCTTTAATGATTTTTATAAGTGAAATACTCTATCACTGGAAGAAAGATTCCGACTATGCCATTATGGCAAAAAGATGGACAAAGGCTTTTGCTATCCTTCTCGGTGTAGCAATTCCAACTGGAACAATTGTTGGTGTACAAATTTCACTTCTTTGGCCTGGTTTCGCCAAAATTGTTGGGCAAGTTATTTCCGTTCCGTTTCAAATTGAGATTTTCGCCTTCTTTTTAGAGGCTTTATTCATGTCTATTTACGTATATGCGGCTGATAAACTACCTCCAGTTATGAGATTAATCTCGCTATTTTTCGTTATGATTGGCGCCACTGCATCTGCCGTGCTTATTACATCGGCAAACACATGGATGAATACACCTGCGGGCTTTTCAATGAATCCAGATGGCTCAGTTTTTAACGTTGATCCGTGGAAAGCTTTCTTTAATCCGAGCTTTGGCACAAGTGCATTCCACGTCGTTATTACGGCCTATACAACTGGAGCAGCTGTTATCGCTTCTATCGCTGGATTTAAATTATTAAAGAAAAATTTAAGCGCTCGTGAAATTGCTTACCATAAAAAAGGATTACTGTTAGGGCTTGTCGTTACATTTATCACAGGTGCTACGATGTGGCTTTCAGGACACGAATCTGCTATTGCCTTACATAAACATTCACCTGAAAAACTAGCATCTGCTGAAGCTTTGTTTGAAACGACATCACACGCGCCTTTATCGATTGGCGGGGTTGTGGACCCTAACACACTTGAACTAAACTATGCCCTTGAAATTCCGAACATGCTTAGCTTATTAGTGGGACTAGACCCTAACACCGTTGTAAAAGGTCTAAAGGAATTCCCGCAAGAAACATGGCCACCATTTTACACACATACACTGTTCAATTTAATGGTCGGCACCGCTGCCTTTACCTTTGCAGTTGCAGCTATTGCCCTCTTATATTGGTACTTTGTTTACCGAAAAAAAGGAGTAGAGTTACCGAAGTGGCTTCTTTGGGGAGCTGCCGCCTGTGGACCCGTTATGTTGCTCGGTATTGAATTCGGATGGATTTTTAGTTGTAGTGGTCGTCAGCCATGGACAATTTATGGCATGCAACGCACGGTAGATGCTTCTACGCGCGCTGATTTCGTCGGTCCTTTATTTGTTTTATTCATCATTTTATATATCGGACTCGGTATTTTAACAGTCTTTGTACTACGGACATTCTTTAAGAAACATCCGTTAAAGAATGATTTACATCACGAAGGAGGCGATTCTCGTGCATGAGGAAAGCATTGCAATCATCATCTTATGGGCTCTTATTTTCGTATATAGCATACTAGGGTCTATTGATTTTGGAGCTGGTTTTTGGGGCATGGTATACGCTAAACACCCGACGCTTGCTGCCAAGCTTGCTAATCGGTACTTATCACCTACTTGGGAAGTAACAAATACGTTTCTTGTCTTTGTCGTCGTTGCTTTTCTCGGTTTCTTCCCAAAAGCGGCCTTTACCCTTGCAACCGTTATGTTTGTACCAGTTATGTTAATTTTAGTACTCGTTGCGATTCGTAGTACATTTATGGTATTTGCTTACTCCCTGCCAAAATACCAACACCTTCTTCGGATTATTTCAGGTATTACCGGGCTCTTAATCCCAGCTCTATTAATTACCGTTCTGCCAGTTACAGAAGGTGCCTATATTACGATGTCTGAAGGAAAAGAAGTGCTCCTTTACGGAAAACTTCTTTCTAGTCCCGTTATTTATTGTTATATGCTCTTCGGACTAACTTCGGAACTATTTCTATCATCTCTCTTTCTTGCTGATTTTGCTAGGGAACAAGGTTCTGAAGATACGTACCGAATTTATAGAAGAAATGCCATCATACTTGGTCCTGCAACGCTCGTGACTGCTATTATCGCTCTCGTTGTAATGGACCCTGAAACACACTGGCTTATGCAAGGACTAATAAAGCAATTCCCATGGTTTACAGTCTCTATCATTTTATTTGTTATCGGATACTCTTCCCTTTGGTGGACAAATAAGAAATATGGCACACTAGGCTTTCCTCGCATTGCAGTTTTAGCTGTCGTCGCTCAATATGCATTTGCAAGCTACGCTTACGGCGTCGCCCATTTACCTTATATCATTTACCCGGACGTAACTGTATTTACAAGCTTTACGACGGTTGAAACATTCTATGCACTTCTTATTCTTTACGCAATCGGGATTGCAATTTTACTACCAGGATTTATTTTCTTCTGGAATTTATTCTTAAAAGATCGAACATTTTTAAAGGAAAAATAGTAAATTAGGGGCATTCACACATAGAATGCCCCTAATTTATTAGACTCCTCTCCTAATAGTTATTACACTACCCCTTATACTTGCCTTATTGCTCTAAATACACATATTCACTAGATTAAGGTAGATGCCTAGTTCTTCTTATTTTCTTTTGAATATAATGCTATATAAACTTGAGACAAGCTACATTTGTTCAAGGGAAAATAGAAAGGTAGGTTAAATATGAGCATTGAAATATGGATTACTATTATTGTATTCTTCTTAACGATGATTGTTATCTTTTGGCGACCTCGCGGTTTAAATGAGGCGTGGCCGGCAGCAGTCGGCGCTAGCATTATCCTCATTACTGGACTTGTATCAAAACCAGACGTCATGGACATTATAAGTAAAATCGGCGGTGCCTCTATAACGATATTAGCGACCATCGTTATGGCAGTTATATTAGAAAGCTTCGGCTTCTTCCACTGGTCCGCAGCGAAACTCGCAAATTTAGCGAAAGGTTCCGGACGACGCCTATACTGGTACATTCAATTACTATGTTTTCTTATGACTCTTTTATTTAATAATGACGGTAGTATTTTAATTACAACACCGATTTTAATTTTACTTCTGAAAAACCTTCAATTAAAACCTCATCAACAAATCCCTTATTTATTAAGCGGTGCTTTAATCGCCACTGCATCTAGTGCACCAATTGGTGTAAGTAATATTGTAAACTTAATTGCCTTAAATATCGTCCACATGACTCTTTATATGCATACTGCTATGATGTTTGTACCTGCAACACTAGGACTACTGTTTATGTCATGGCTCATGTATACAGTTTTAAAGAAAAAAATTCCAGAAAGATTGCCTGTTTCTTCATATGATATTGAAGAAATTTTCTTCACGAAAAACTTCCATCCGTTAAAAGGACAAAATTCTGTTAATACGAAACAAAAACGTACGAAATTCATGTTAAAAGTATTAGGCTTCGTCTTCCTTATGCGCTGTCTTCTATTCGTTGCATCCTTCTTATCGATTCCAATCGAAATTGTTGCCGTACTCGGTTCACTCGTTCTTCTCATCTGGAGATGGTACTACTTACGAACAAACCCAGTCGATATTTTGAAAAAGACACCGTGGCACATTTTAATTTTCGCCTTCTCTATGTACGTAATTATTTACGGGCTTCATAACGCAGGATTAACAGCGGCGCTTGTAAGTTGGCTCGAACCAGTTGTAAGTCAGCATCTACTCTATGCCAGCTTTGCAATGGGCGGACTCGTTTCCCTCCTCTCTAACGTCTTCAATAACCACCCTGCACTTATGATTGGTACAATCACATTAACAGAAATGGGACTAGATCCAGTCACATTAAAAACTATCTATCTCGCAAATATCATCGGTAGTGACATCGGTTCACTATTATTACCAATCGGTACACTAGCTTCCCTCATTTGGATGTATATCTTAAGACAAAACAAAATTAAAGTGAAATGGAAAGATTATTTAAGCGTATCTCTCATCGTAATCCCACTCACAACAGTCGTCACATTATTCCTCTTATACTACTGGGTACAATTATTCTTCACCTTATAAAGTGAAACTTTAATCAGTGGGGGGGGTGTTCATCCCCCACTGATTATTAGCCCGCACCAATCGGGCGTTTACGGGCAGTTTATCTCCCACCTAACTTCTTTGCTCCAGCCGAATGTTGAGGTGGGAGTTTTACTGCCCACAAATAGCGGGATAGACGACAGAAGCCCCCTTTGCTACCGTCTTAGCAAAGGGGGCTTCTTCTATATTTAAGTTAGGTACAGTGTGATCAATCAAGTAAAGAGGTGTAACGTGTTATTGATATAAGTGACTACCAGTTTCTTTGAATTCTACCGCTTTCTCTTTCATTCCTTTTTCAATTGCTTCTGTCGTTTCTAAGTCATTTTCTTTCGCATATTCACGAATATCATGTGAAATTCTCATACTACAAAACTTTGGGCCACACATTGAACAGAAATGCGCTGTTTTCGCCCCTTCTGCTGGCAACGTTTCATCATGGTACTCCATCGCGCGTTCAGGATCTAAAGATAAATTAAATTGGTCGCGCCAACGGAATTCAAATCGTGCTTTTGAAAGTGCATCATCACGCTGATGAGCCGTTTTATGCCCTTTCGCAAGGTCGGCTGCATGCGCAGCGATTTTGTACGTAATAACCCCTTCGCGAACATCATCTTTGTTCGGTAAACCTAAATGTTCTTTCGGGGTTACATAACAAAGCATCGCCGTTCCAAACCAGCCGATCATCGCAGCACCAATCGCTGAAGTAATATGATCATAACCTGGTGCAATATCTGTCGTTAACGGTCCAAGTGTATAGAACGGCGCACCCTGACAAATATCAAGTTCTTTCTCCATATTTTCTTTAATTAAATGCATCGGTACATGCCCAGGTCCTTCAATCATAACTTGCACATCATGTTTCCAAGCGATTTTTGTTAATTCACCAAGTGTTTCAAGCTCAGAAAACTGCGCTTCGTCATTTGCATCTGCAATAGAACCTGGACGTAATCCATCTCCAAGAGAGAACGAAACATCGTACTGCTTCATAATTTCACAAATCTCTTCAAAGTGAGTATATAGGAAGTTTTCTTTATGATGGAATAAACACCACTGCGCCATAATTGAACCACCGCGCGAAACAATACCTGTCATACGCTTTGCAGTAATTGGAATGTAACGAAGTAATACACCAGCGTGAATCGTGAAGTAATCAACGCCTTGCTCCGCCTGCTCAATTAACGTATCACGATATACTTCCCACGTTAAATCTTCTGCAATTCCATTTACTTTTTCAAGCGCTTGATAAATTGGCACAGTTCCAACTGGTACCGGAGCATTACGAATAATCCACTCACGTGTTGTATGAATGTTTTTACCTGTAGATAAATCCATAATCGTATCTGCACCCCAGCGAGTCGCCCACGTCATCTTCTCTACTTCTTCTGCAATAGAAGACGATACAGCAGAGTTTCCGATATTTGCATTTACCTTCACGTGAAAATTACGTCCAATTATCATCGGTTCCGCTTCAGGATGGTTAATGTTCGCCGGCAAAATCGCACGACCTTCTGCAATCTCCTTACGAACAAATTCAGGCTCTACCCCTTCACGAATCGCAACATATTCCATCTCAGACGTAATAATGCCATTACGCGCATAATGCATTTGCGAAACATTTGCACCTTGCTTCGCTCTAAGCGGCTTACGATCCATTTGCGGGAAAACAGGTGTATGTTTTGAAGCCACTTTCACACCGTCATCCTCAGGTTTAATTTCGCGTCCTTCATAAGCTTCCACATCACCACGCCCCAAGGTCCAAGAGTGGCGCGGCGTTGGAATCCCTTTTTCCAGCTCCACTTTATACTCTGGATCTGTATAAGGTCCACTCGTATCATACACACGGATTGGCGGATTTTGAACACCGTTCGTATCGCTTTGTTCAATCTCGCGCATTGGTACTTTCATACCTTCACGTGTTCCATCCACATACACTTTCTTACTTCCTGGTAAACTCGATTTCAATTCAATTTGCTCAGCTGAAACAGACTGTTTCATAACCTTTGTTGCCCCCCTGTTCGTGACAAGGACGAGATATGGCCAGCGCATGCCAAAATAAAAAGAGCCAGGTCCATAAAAGAATAAGGACCTGGCTCATAAAGACATCATTATGTAAAGCCGTTAACTTCCCTACGCTGGTACGAGCCAGATCAGGTCCAAAGGGTTAAGAAGTTCACACGCTTCTCTCTCAGCCTACGCATACGTTAGGCACCCCTAGTTTATCACTGATTTAATTTTCAATACTTTCCAAGTATACACGTTAATCTGAAAAATGCAAAGGTTATTTCTTTTGTTGTTTACGGAATCATCCAAGTTAAATAATAAGCCTGCACATACGTCATAATCCCAATAATAGTAACGAAGAATAAACTATGCTTCAATGTAAAGCGGAACAAATCTGACTCTTTACCAGCAAGTCCAACTGCCGCACAAGCAATCGCAATTGATTGCGGAGAAATCATTTTACCTGTTACACCGCCCGTTGTATTTGCTGCAACAAGAAGCACTTCAGATACACCGACTTGCTGCGCTGTAATTGCTTGTAAATTCGAGAACAGTGCGTTCGCTGACGTATCTGATCCTGTTAAGAATACGCCAATCCATCCTAAGAATGGCGAGAAGAACGGGAATAGTCCGCCAGTTCCTGCAAGTGCTAACGCTAATGTAGAAGATAAACCAGAATAGTTTGCGATAAATGCAAATCCTAATACGAATCCAATAGATAGAATTGGCATTTTTAGTTCGTTTAACGTTTCTTTAAATGTTGCTACTGCATCTTTTGCACTCATTTTTAAAATAAAGATAGAAATGATACAAGCAATTAAAATTGCTGTTCCAGTCGCTGATAAAATATCTAATTTCAAGATTGCTTCATAAGGTGTTGGTTTATTTACAATCGGCTCTGCCTTCATTACTAAATTGTGCAAGCTTGGAACTTCAAATTTAAATACGAGACTTTCTAAAGCGCCGCCCGGAGCGAATAACGCTTTAAAGAAACTCTGGCTCCAGATGACTACCATCACAGTCAAAATAATGAACGGAGACCACGCTTTTACTACTTTTCCTACTGTTAGTTTCGGCATAGATGTCGCCGTCGTCGTTGCTGCTACTTCACTATTCGCTTGCTTAGTTTGATAAATTTCTTTCGGCTGCCAAACTTTTAAGAATAGCGATAAACTTACTAAACTTACAAGCGCTGACGTAATATCCGGAAGTTCTGGCCCTAAAAACGTCGCTGTAATGAACTGTGTAATTGCAAATGAACTACCCGCTACAAATAAAGCAGGCCACGTTTGTTTTACTCCTTTAAAGCCATCCATTAAAAATACGATAAAGAACGGAACAAATAAAGATAAGAACGGTAATTGATGCCCAGCCATTTGTCCAATTTTATGCGGATCAATGCCTGTTACTTGTCCAGCAACTGTAATCGGAATCCCCATCGCTCCGAACGCTACTGGTGCAGTATTTGCGATTAAACAAAGACCTGCTGCATATAAAGGATTTAGCCCAAGGCCTGCCAGAAGCGCTGCCGTAATCGCTACTGGTGCACCAAATCCTGCTGCCCCTTCCAAAAATGCTCCAAATGAAAATCCGATTAAAATAACGAGTAAACGATGGTCATTCGTAATGGATAATACAGATGCACGAATGACATCAAATTGACCTGTTTTCACAGAAATTTTATATAAAAATACTGACATAATGATAATCCACGCAATCGGCCATAACCCGTATAAGAAACCGTATCCGGTCGCTGCCATTGCCATTGTGAATGGCATTTTATACGCAAATAGCGCCACCAAAATCGTTAATACAACTGTAATAAATCCTGCCACATACCCCTTCATGCGGAAAACTGCTAATGCTAAGAAAAAAAAGATGATTGGAATAAGTGCAACTGCTGCCGAAATCCAAATGTTACCGAACGGATCGTAAACTTGTGTCCATGTGTTCATTGTTCTCTCCCCCTAAAGAATCCCCTTTTAAATAAAAATAACCTTATCAATAGACTATCGGGTCATCATACCTTTAAGTCTAAAAAATATAAAACGTTCAAGAAAACGTTTTCAATAATTTTATCACAACAATTTTCATTTAAAAAGATTTTTTTGAAAATTTCATCATTTAAAACAGAAAATCTTACAAAAACGTCACGTTCTTGTAATGTTAATCGATAGGAAGCTCGCCAAATCTACTGCATACTAAAGGTATAACAACGAACATTACTTATGAGGTGATATATATGAACGGAAACAAAATATTAGCAGCTTTATCATACTTTAGTGTATTATTTGCGCCTATCTTATTCCCTATTATCGTGTGGATTGTGGGCGATTCTGAAACGAAACCACATGCAAAACGTGCTCTATGGACACACATTATTCCAAGTATCGCAACATTTATTGGATTAGTTATTTTAGGAATTATGGGCATCGGATCTGATCAACCAGACGTAACACTTGGAATTGGAGCAATCATCGTCTTATGTATTTGCGGGATCATTAGCTTATACTACTTTATTTGGAATATCGTGAAAGGTATTAAGGTACTGAAAGCTTAGTTTTAAACAAACGTTTGATTAAAAAGGAACTGTCCAAAAATTAATGTCGCATGATCGTAAATGAAATTTTATCGGCGATTCGACAAGGAATATCGACTTAACTACAAAATACGACAAGAATAACCTACCTACTAATAACAAAAAAACCGTCCCAAAATACCTTTTGGGACGGTTTTTTTATCTTCTGCGTTTCTTCTTTTTTCTCATCATTTTCTTTCGGCGCGTATTCGCTTTATCCGCTATAATGTGGAGCGTACTCGCCACAACAATCCCCATTACAAACGTTACAATTTCAACCTCGTGTTCCTTCGCAATTTCTATTAAATTTCCACCGAATGCGATTATATTTAATAGGAATAAAAACGGAGAAAACACGATTAACATGTATGCAATACGAATAATATCACCAATTATAATCGTATGTGTGAAGAAGGAACGATGGGGCATTACGCTCCTATATGGATACCAAAAAATGCGGAGGAATCCCCATTTATTATACGCATTACTGTACGTATCTAAATCCGGTGTTAGAAATGAAGTACCTACTAAAAAGCCAATTGCAAAAGTTAATAAAAAATCAAAACTTGTTAATCCATACGAAAAGAGCATAAACAAAACAACCGGAAGGGATATTAAGTTTATTTTCGTATGCGTTCTTCCTGATGGCATAATGCACTTCCTCGCTTACGTTCGCCCTGTCATCCTATGACAGTTCTCACCTATTGATCTAATTTTTGATCGATAAATGATGTGTCTATATCCGAACCAAACCATTCTGCCAACTTCACTCGTGCCTTATCTTTCACATCTTCATTTACGTATATCGATGCTTGTAATAGTGCGGCCATTAACGCACCTAAATCATCCGTATAACCGACTCCAGCAATGAAATCTGGAATGGCATCAATCGGTGCAATGAAATAAGCAAGTGCTCCGATTACAATAATTTTCACTCGTTTTGGAACATCCGGTCTTTGCAAAACGTAAAACAACAATAAACTCGCATAGATTACCGACTGCCCTGCCTGTTTCGCAACATGTTTTATTTTCTTCCAAAACGCTTCAACTGAAAATTTTTGTTTCATTCAAAAGCCTCCCTATTTTCAAAAGAAATAAGCTACAATATGTTATGTTATCAGTAAAAGTTCATCAAAATTACACATAATCTATCAATGAAATTTCATTGTAACAAACAAAACCAAAAAGAACAAGTGTTCGTTAATTTTTTCATATTTTCCTTCATATAATAGTTTTCTAGACAACCACTTAAAGATTTCTATTCCATATTTCTCAACCAAAAAACTTTCAATTCCGCTTAACATTCTTTTCTATTTTTGTTATATTTTCTAGTTGACGGGCATATAAACGAATGTTAAAGTTTTCTCTGGCAGTGACAAATCACATACAAAAAATGTAAAACGTTATAGTGTTTCTCAGAAATGAATTTTGTTGTATAATACAGAAATGACGTTATGCTTATGAGCAGCACAAGAAACCAAAAAGGGTATGCATAGTTAAAGTCGTATATGGGTGAATATAGAAACTCTAATTATGGCCAATAAAACTATGTATTTTTTATTTTAACATTTTTCGCTCCAAAATCGACCAAGCCTGATAGAGAAAGGGTGGAAATGAATGAAAGAAACCATGAAATCACAATTTCAAAATGTGCGTTTTACTTTATTCGT
Organism: Bacillus sp. FSL E2-0195; assembly: GCF_038003645.1. NCBI lineage: Bacteria > Bacillati > Bacillota > Bacilli > Caryophanales > Bacillaceae > Bacillus > Bacillus sp. FSL E2-0195. Next base: position 5,022,915 of record NZ_JBBOPN010000001.1, read on the forward strand.
AGCTTTGGCCGTATGGCTAAAATCCTACATCATTACACGCACTAGCTTTGATTTAAAACTTGAATCTTTCATGCAAGAATTCATTTTATTCATTAGTCCATTAGCAGCATCATTACTGTTTGTGGGTCTTGCATTATTTGCAAAAGGGAAAAAACGTAACTATATAGCACTAGGAATTAACTTTATCTTAACGTTCATTCTTGTTGGTAACGTAATGTTCTACGGATTCTACAATGACTTCGTTACTTTACCAGTACTAGGACAAACGTCTAATTTCGGAAGTTTAGGTTCTAGTGTGAAAGAATTATTTAACTACAAAATCATCCTTGCATTTGCGGATATCATCGTATTCTTCGTTCTATTGAAGAAGAAGAAAGATTTTGCACCGACAGAACGTGTAGCGCGTCCGATGCGTTCTCTATACTTCGTGTCAACGGTTGCTATTTTCTGCGTAAACCTAGGATTTGCAGAAGCTGAGCGTCCAGAACTATTAACACGTTCATTCGACCGCGTTATGCTTGTTAAAAACTTAGGATTATATGTACACCAAGCATACGATCTTGGCTTACAAGCAAAATCAAGTTCACAAAAAGCGTTTGCTGATGGTAGTAAATTACAAGAAACAGAAAACTACGTGAAAACAACACAAAGTAAACCAGATCCAAATATGTTTGGTACTGCAAAAGGGAAAAACGTAATTGTTGTCTCTCTTGAATCATTACAAACATTCTTAATTGGTGCGCAAGTTAACGGACAAGAAGTTACACCATTCCTAAACCAATTTGCGAAAGAAAGTTATTACTTCGATAACTTCTTCCATCAAACTGGGCAAGGTAAAACGTCTGATGCTGAATTCTTAGTAGATACTTCAATGTATCCACTAGACCGTGGTGCTGTATTCTTCACACACGGTAATAACGAATATACAGCAACTCCAGAAATTTTGCGTCAGCAAGGATATCACACATCAGTATTCCACGCGAATAACGCAACGTTCTGGAACCGTAACATTATGTATCCGGCACTTGGTTATGATCGTTACTACAACGAGCTTGACTACAAAATTACGCCAGAAACAAAATTAAATTGGGGATTAAAAGATATCGAATACTTCGATCAATCTATCGATATGTTAAAACAAGTGAAGCAACCGTTCTATACTCGCTTCCTTACTTTAACAAACCATTACCCATTCACTTATGATGACAGTACGAAATTAATCGATGAATACAATTCTGGTGATGGCGTATTTGACCGTTACATGGTAACTGCTCGCTATTTAGACGAAGCAATGAAACACTTTATTGAGCGTCTAAAAGCAGAGGGTATTTACGACAACTCAGTTATCGTATTCTACGGTGATCACTATGGTATTTCTGAAAACCATAACCGTGCAATGGCACAGTTCTTAGGAAAAGAAGAAATCACTACATTTGACCATATGAACTTACAAAAAACACCGATGTTTATTCACGTTCCAGGTCAAAAAGAAGGTAAAACAATTTCAAAACCAACTGGTGAAATTGACATTAAGCCAACCATTCTAAACTTACTTGGTGTAGATTCTACGAATCAAATTCAATTCGGTCATGATGTATTCTCACCAGAAAATAAAGGATTCGTTGTTCTTCGTGACGGTAGCTTCGTTACAGATAAGTACATGTACACGAACAGTACATTCTACGATCGCCACACTGGTGAAGTTCTGCAGTTACCGAAAGAAGAAGCTCAACCACTTATTGATCGTGCACAAAACGAGCTAAACATGTCTGACAAAATCATTGAAGGTGACTTACTTCGCTTCTCTGAAAGTAACAAGATCAAAACTGGTGAAGTAAAGACAGCTATTAAAGAAGAAAAGAAGAGCGCTGAGTAATCTCAGCCTCTTTTTTTATTTTCTGCTATCCTTCCTCTCCTATTCATTAACTTTAAAATTACATAACCTTCACCTAATATTTACACCATATTAACGAAACATCTTTATAATAAAATATGTAAACAAGGTTCCACATATTTCTTATCTCTCATCTTCAATAGGATCCCTTAGAGAAATGTGTGCATCATTTGTTTTCAACTTTCTTATAATTGTCTTTCCAAGTGTTTTGTTTGCATAAATGAAACCTTTAAAGACGATGTCCCTATGAATGATAGCTACCCTCCTTGTGCAGCATTCCATACGAATGTTGCTTTTTTTTTTTCAAAAAGCAGGATTCTTATTTCTCATTTCCGAATTTGTATATACAAAATGCTATAAAGTGAAAATTTAATCAGTGGGTGTTTTGTTCATCCCCCACTGATTATTAGCCCTCACCAATCGGGCGTTTACGGGCAGTTAATGCAGGATAAATCACCACTACTTCTCTGTGATTTACAAAATACATATACGTCATATGTATAGAATTGCTTACATAAAAATTACTATAGTGATTTTTATTCATGTACTAACGAAAGGATGGGACGAAAATTGGCATACGAAAGATTTGTACTATGGAATGATGCAGTTATTGATACAACAAAACATCGCGCGTACATAGAACTTGAAGAAAGAGGTTTACAATTTGGTGATGGCGTCTATGAAGTTATTCGCCTTTATAACGGAAACTTTCACTTATTAGACCCACATTTAACAAGATTATATCGATCCCTTGAAGAAATAGAATTATCACTTCCTTTCTCAAAAGCCGAACTCATCATCTTACTCTACAAATTAATTGAAAACAATAATTTCCACGAAGACGGAACAATTTACTTACAAGTATCTCGTGGTGTACAAGCTCGAGCACATGCATTTTCATATGACATATCTCCGACAATCTATGCTTATATTTCAAAAAAAGAAAGACCATCTTTATGGATTGAATACGGTGTACGTGCTATATCAGAACCTGATACACGCTGGCTCCGCTGTGATATTAAATCGTTAAATTTATTACCAAATGTATTAGCTTATACGAAAGCTGAACGCAAAGGTTGTAAAGAAGCACTTCTCGTACGAAATGGTATTGTAACTGAAGGTAGCCACTCTAACTTCTTTCTTATAAAAAACGGAACACTGTATACGCATCCAGCCAATCACCTTATTTTAAACGGCATTATTCGTCAGTACGTCCTTTCTTTAGCTAACACTCTTCAACTTCCTGTAAAGGAAGAGCTTTTCAGCGTTCGCGATGTTTATCAAGCAGATGAATGCTTCTTTACGGGAACGACTATTGAAATTTTACCGATGACCCATCTCGATGGAACTGCGATTCAAGATGGTCAAGTTGGCCCTATCACCAAATTACTACAAAGGTCATTTTCTCAAAGCCTTTTAAAATCCAACAGCACATCTTCCTAAATACGAATAATCTTCTCATTTTCCACATCAAATATATGTATTTAAATGGAAATCAAGGTGCAGATTTATACCTTGATTTTTTTTTTGTAACCTTTTTGTCATATTCAGATTACCACATAAGTCTTGACAGTAATCGACATGCTCTTTAGAATTTTTAACAGTTGGTAAATATTTCTTCACTACATTACAGACAGAAAGGAATCGACAAATTATGAAAAAATACCTTGCCGGTCTTGCGGCAGTGTCTGTAGCAGGAGGAGCAGCCCCTACACTTGATAGCGTTCAAGCTGCCCCTGAACAAAATACACAAAAAGCTGCTACACAAACTGTCCAAGCTTCCGCATCAAACAATTCATCATATACGGTGAATGCTAGCGTACTACACGTTCGTGCAGGATCAAGTACTTCTCACGACGTCATCTCTCGCGTTTATAATGGTCAATCATTAAACGTAATTGGAGAAGAAAATGGTTGGTTCAAAATTAACGTTAATGGACAAACTGGTTTTGTTAGTGGCGAGTTTGTATCAAAAAACGGAGCAACGAATAACAATGTAAGCACAGGTGGAAACAATAAAGTTACTGCTGATGTATTACGTGTACGTACAGCTCCTAACACTTCTAGTTCTGTTTCAGGACGTGTATATGAAGGACAAACTTTAAACGTAATTGGAGAAGAAAATGGTTGGGTGAAAATCAACCATAACGGACAAACTGGTTATGTTAGTAGCCAATTTGTATCAGGCGCTTCTTCAAATACTGGCTCTACAAGCAATAACAACAATAGTAACAATGAAGCAACTGTTCAACCAGCAAGTGGAAACTATACAGTAAATGTATCTTCCCTTCGCGTTCGTACAGGTCCTAGCACTTCTCATCCAACTGTAGGTTCTGTTAAACAAGGACAAGTAGTACAAGTTGTAGGCGAAGTTCAAGATTGGTTCAAAATCAATTACGCGGGACAAACTGCTTACTTAAGCAAGGACTACGTAACAAAAGGCGGTTCTAACGAAAACGTCACTCAAGGTAACAACCAAGAGCAAAATAATAATGGAACTGTTCAAACTGGTGGTACTTACGTTGTTAACGCAACATCTCTACGTGTTCGTACAGGCCCTGCAGCTTACCATAGTGTAATTGGCGGCGTGTTAAATGGTACAACATTAAACGTAGTTGGATCTGAAAACGGCTGGTTTAAAGTAAACTACCAAGGAAAAACAGGCTATGTTAGTAGCGAATTTGTAAAATTCGTTAAAGGTGGCACAGCTACTCCTGAACAGCCAAAACAACCTGATCAAGGTGCAATTGGCGACTACTACATTAATGCTTCTGCACTAAATGTACGTAGCGGCGAAGGTACAAATTATAGAATCATAGGCGCACTCCCACAAGGACAGAAGGTTCAAGTAATCTCTGAAAACTCTGGATGGAGCAAAATTAACTACAACGGTCAAACTGGTTACATCGGAACACGTTTCCTATCTAAAACACCAGTTGGTGGCGCAGTAGATAATAAGCCTAACGACAACCAAAATAACAATCAAAATAATAACAACAATAATAATACTAATAATAGCGGTGACAGTTCTTCTCTACTTGCATACGCGAAATCTATGCAAGGCGTACCATACGTTTGGGGCGGTACTTCTGCTAATGGTGTTGACTGCAGTGGTTACATCTACCACGTATTTAAGAAATTTGGTCATAACATTAGCCGCCAAAGTGTTGCTGGATATTGGAGCAGCTTACCACAAACTTCAAGTCCACAACCTGGAGACTTAATTTATTTCAAAGATACTTATAAAGCAGGTCCTTCTCACATGGGTATCTACCTTGGCGGGGGATCATTCATCCAATCCGGAGATAAAGGTGTAGCAATCGCTTCATTAAACAACTCTTATTGGAAAAGCCATTTCTTAGGGTATACGAAAGCACCTTAAGTTATAGTTTCAGAGCCTTCTAGTTTACTAGAAGGCTCTTTTTAAAAGACTCAACATAGTAATCCCCTTTCATTCTCTCTACGAAAAAATTATGCGTTCATTCTCCTATTTCATACACTATATTCTATTGAAATTGCCCAAAACGTTATCATAATGAATATATTTCAACAAAAAACATAACCTATTTCATGTCTATTCATTTTATATGTGTTTTTTCAAAGAATTTTCTTTTTATTTAAACTTTTCGTTAGACGTTTGACCTCCGATGTCCATTATGATAAGTTACTTAAGATGTTATATTCGCAAAAGTATAGACAACTGGTTTATACACTTTTTTACTATGAGGAAGGAGCATACACTGCATGAATGTTTTATGGGGAATTGGCGGCGTGATTGGAGTATTAGCAATTGCTTTCTTACTATCTTCTAACCGCAAAGCTATTAATTGGCGCACAATTTTAATCGCGCTAGCATTACAAATGACATTTTCATTTATCGTATTGCGATGGGATGCTGGAAAAGCAGGCTTAAAAGTTGCTGCTGACGGCGTTCAAGGATTAATTAATTTTTCTTACGAGGGAATTAGGTTCGTTGCTGGGGATTTAGTCAACGCAAAAGGCCCTTGGGGATTTGTTTTCGTTATTCAAGCACTACTTCCAATTGTATTTATTAGTTCATTAGTTGCAATCTTATATTACTTAGGTATTATGCAGAAATTTGTTAGTATCGTTGGTGGTGCATTAAGTAAACTTCTTGGAACTTCTAAGGCAGAAAGCTTAAATGCAGTAACAACTGTATTTTTAGGACAAACAGAAGCACCAATTTTAATTAAACCATACTTAGCACGTTTAACTAACAGTGAATTCTTCACTATTATGGTAAGTGGTATGACAGCTGTTGCCGGATCAGTTCTTGTCGGATATGCAGCAATGGGAATTCCATTAGAACATTTATTAGCAGCAGCAATTATGGCAGCTCCATCAAGTTTATTAATTGCAAAACTAATTATGCCAGAAACAGAAAAAGTAGATAATAATGTTCAACTTTCAACAGAGCGTGAAGACGCAAACGTTATCGATGCAGCTGCACGCGGTGCATCTGAAGGTATACAACTTGTTATTAACGTAGCTGCAATGCTAATGGCCTTCATTGCATTAATCGCTTTATTAAATGGCTTATTAGGATGGGTTGGTTCTTGGTTCGATATTAAACTTAGCCTTGATTTAATCTTCGGTTACTTATTATCACCATTTGCAATCTTAATCGGGGTTTCTCCAGGTGAAGCTATCCAAGCAGCAAGCTTTATCGGTCAAAAACTTGCAATCAACGAATTCGTTGCATACGCAAACTTAGGACCACACATGGCAGAGTTCTCTGCAAAAACAAATATGATTTTAACATTTGCAATCTGTGGTTTTGCAAACTTCTCTTCTATCGCAATTCAATTAGGTGTAACAGGAACGTTAGCTCCTACTCGCCGTAAACAAATTGCACAATTAGGGATTAAAGCAGTTATCGCTGGTACACTAGCGAACTTCTTAAACGCAGCAGTCGCAGGTATGATGTTCCTATAATTTTATATAAAACCTCCTCTTTTTAAAGAGGAGGTTTTTTTATATACTTTAAATATAATTTTCATATATATTAAATCCTTTATGTCTAGATGTATAGATGATATGTTACAATAATTAGTATGTCTGTTTATTTTTTCTTATAAAAGAGGGATACTACTTGATGTATCTCGCCCCAAAAAACTTCCTGCTACATGGTCATTTCTTAATAATTGTGCATACTACAAATATCCAGCACGAATTATTTTTAAGGAGGAAAGTTTCGTGAAAGATAAGTCCTATAAAGTCCTCTCTATGTGGATTTTACAAATTTTATTTTATTTTACTACTGTACATGTGACGAAATATGAGCACGCGCTCATTTTTACAATTATATATGTCATCATAAATGTACTATTCCTATTTTTACCTGATAAAACAGCATTTATTTTCTTCATACTAGGAACAATCATTTCAGTATTCTATTTATTTTATCAAGCGTGGCTTCACTTATGGAGTACATCAGATCAATGGGAATATATTATTACCCACTTCCTGATGGCAGCTAACTTCTTCATTGTTTATATTTCAACCCATCTATTAAAAAAGGTTATCCTTAAAAATAAAGAGTTAACTGAACGGGTAAGAGTGCTTGAGCAATACATTGGAGAATCAAAATTATTAACAAGACAAGAATTCGAAAGACGACAAGCTTTATTAACAACTGCGATGAATCGTCGTAATGAAACAGGCATTATCATTTTCTTTGATTTCACTTCCTTTAGTAAATATACGAAGGAAAGTGTCATGGATCGTGTAGCTTCATTGTTAGTTGATACAGTCAGAGCTGACTTTGACCTTGCTGCTGAATATGACAGCAACACATTAGTTATTTTATTACAAAATACAAATGAAGCCGGTGCTGACATTGTAATGAACCGTCTACATCCAAAAATGGCACAATGGCTTGCTGCTGAAGCAATTCAAGATATTAAAATAAAACGAGAACAAATCAATGCAAAGGGACATATCACATTATGATGACACTCGTTATGCTTCTTTTATTTATTTTGTTTTGTGTACTTGTTTTCTGGATCAGCATCACATTTTCAATTAAATATGTATTGATTTTTACCGCCTTTCTATTCTCTGCTTTACTCGTTTATTACTCTTTCTTAACAATTGCGGGCTTAATTCATCGAAATAGTAAACGAAAAGATCGTACGCTAGAACATTATCCAAGTGTAGATATTTTAATACCTGCCCATAATGAAGGCGTCGTTATTAAAGATACATTAGAAGCAATGGCAAAGATTGAATACCCAGGCAAACTAAACGTTTATTTATTAAACGATAACTCTCAAGATGAAACACCTGAAATTGGAGATGATTTCGACAAAGCTTATGCTCATATTCATCACATTCGTGTACCACCTGGCGAACCGAAAGGAAAATCGCGTGTATTAAACTACGGCCTTAGCATTTCGGATGGTGAATATTTCTGTGTTTACGATGCAGATAATCAACCTGAACCGCATGCACTGCGAATGCTCGTAGAACATGCTGAAACAACAAAGGATGCCGTTGGAGCAGTTGGACACGTTCGTACAGTAAATGAGAAAAGAAACTGGCTTACACGAATGATTTCATTAGAATTTCAGATTTTCCAGCTCCTTATGCAATCTGGACGCTGGCTATTATTCCAAACAGGTTCACTAACCGGAACAAACATGCTTCTTCGTCGTTCCGCATTAGAAGAACTTGGCGGCTATGATCCTTATGCAATTGCAGAGGATGCTGAATTAACATTAAGAATTACCCAAAAGGGCTATCTCTTACCAATCGTCCCGGAATCGATTACATGGGAACAAGAACCTGAACATTTAAAAATTCTTATAAAACAGCGGACACGTTGGCTTCAAGGAAACTTATACATTTTAGAAAAAATGTTTTCTTCATTAAGCTTTTTTAAAGGGAAACTTCTCGTCCATTCCTTACAACAAGTTTTAGTGTATGTCGTATTTTGGCTATTCCTAATCATTTCAAACGTTTGGTTTATAATTGGACTGCTCGGCATATTCCAAATTCAATATAGCATTCCATTACTATTTATGTGGTATGTCGCATATATTACATATGTTTCTCAATTATTTAGTGCTCAGAGCGTCGAACGAACCTTTACACCGACCAATATTTTCATAAGCGTCATTATGTACTTTACGTACGCACAGCTCTTTACGTATTTGTTTATTCGCAGTCTCATTCTTTACTTACGTGCAAAGAGCAAGAAACAAGTAATTGGTTGGGATAAAACAGTAAGATTTAAAAAAGAAAAATAGATTTCATTAAAAAATAAGCACAGAGCGCCGTATGCTCTGTGCTTATTTTTTACCGTAATACTATATATCAGACAATACCCCTTAGCTGAAAGTTATTTCACGTCCATCCCCCAACGAACGATCGACCTTCATTTATATACGAAAAAGTGATTGCTATTTTTGTAGAACCAATTGCTTCTCTTTATGCTCTTTACGAGTTTCAGTCTTTGGTTCCGTGCTTTCTTGGACATTTCGATGTGCCGCACGTTTCAAACAAATATGCTTCCACTTTCTTTCGTAACGTTTCATTATTCTAGTTGTCCCCCTTGAATGCGCTTTAAAACTATTTGAAATCGCTTACAGGAAATAATATAGCACATATACATAAAAGTGACAACACATTTCCGACATATTTTTGTCAAAAATATGAATATAACGTGTAAAATATCAGATATTGTCGAACTATATCGATTTTTCTTTTTAAATTACCGATATCTATAGTATTCCGTAACAAAGTAATGCTTTTCCTACAATAGTATAGAACAGTGAAAAAGGACTGCCGACATTCGACAGTCCTAATACTATTTATATATACAGAATTTTTTTCTTCTATTATTAATGTTGTTTCATACGTCCTTCTTTTTGCAACTCTTTAAATAGTGCTGCAATCATAAAGAAAATAACAAATACGAACGGGAAGGCCGCAATAATCGACGCAGTTTGCAGCGCCTCTAATCCTCCGACATACAATAAGATCGAAGCTAACGCCGCTAGAACAATACCCCAAACCATTTTAATACGATTTGGTGGGTTTAAGCTACCATGTGTCGTTAACATCGCTAGAACAAACGTAGCAGAGTCTGCCGATGTAATAAAGAATGTTGAAATAAGTAAAATAGCTAACACACATAAAGCCGGTCCTATACTACCCATTTGGTCTAACATAGCAAACAATCCTACTTCTGTGCCCATTTCTTTAATTTGTCCATATATATTTGCACCATCAAATAGCTCCATGTGAATACCTGTTCCTCCGAAAACAGAGAACCAAAGCGCACCAATTACTGTTGGTACGAGTAACACACCAACAACAAATTCACGAATTGTACGCCCGCGTGACACACGAGCAATAAACGTACCTACGAATGGTGACCATGCAATCCACCATGCCCAGTAGAAAATTGTCCATGACTGAATCCATTGATTTCCGCCTTCATTTAATGGACTTAAACGGAAACTCATACTTGGCAATTCTTGAATGTATGAACCGATTGTTGAAGTGAAATAATTCATAATAAAGTTTGTTGGACCTGCAAATAATACAATTATCATAAGTGCAAACGCTAAAATAATATTCGCATTACTTAAATATTTAATTCCTTTATCGAGTCCCGTTTGCGCAGATAGCATATAAAGAACAGTTACAATTCCGATGATTACTAGCTGTGTCGGTAATGAGTTTGGAATAGATGTTAAATAACTAACACCACCCGCAATTTGCTTTGCCCCAAGTCCTAATGATGTCGCCACACCAAATACTGTCGCAAATACAGCTAGAACATCAAACATATGGGCAATACGGCCATGTTCACCGCCTTTAAATAGCGGACCGACCGCCGCACTAATTGTACTTGCTCTTCCTTTTCTAAATGTAAAATACGCAATACATAATGCTACAAGTGCATATAATCCCCACGGATGTAATCCCCAATGGAAAAATGAGAAACGAAGTGCAAGGCGTGCACTCTCTTCAGTCGCACTCTCTCCAAACGGAGGTGTGTATAAATGGTTCATCGGTTCTGCGACACCCCAGAAAACCAAACCGATTCCCATACCGGCACTAAATAACATAGCAAACCATGTCATATAACTATAATCAGGTTCATCATCATCTTTACCTAAACGAATCGAACCGTACTTAGAAACGATTAAGAAAATAGCAATTCCTAAGAAAATAGAAACGGAAATAATATAGAACCATCCAAACTTACTAACTAACGCAGCTTGAATTACAGTCGTTACATTTCCTAAGCTACCTTTTCCAATAATAGATTCGGGAATAATCCCCCAAAGTGTAAATGCAATACATAATGTTAATGAGACAATAAATGTTTTCGTCAGTTTCCTCATCAAATCCCCCTTCGTATGTTTCATTTCTTGTGAAAATCATAAATTCCGATATGTTAAATCGGATAGAAAACCATAGTTTTTTGTGGTGATTTTCTTTCGGCTCTCTCAAGTTTGCCTTCACCAATTAGAGTTCTTATGGACAGCCTTACCTTCCGTACAACCTTTCCACTCTGCAAGAGCTACAAGATTGGAATACTACTGTCAAATTGTGTGAGAAAAATGCGGATGGGAAGAGATTTTCCCAAAAAAGGATGTGTTACAGTTTTAAAAAAGGGCAGATTTATTCTTTACAACCCTTTCTTCTTGTAACAATTATGCGGTTTTTTGCTAGTATATAGCGCGTGTTTATAACTTCACAAACGAGATGTTTATGTTTATATAACTATATTACCCATAAAACGGTAAAATACTCAAGGAATGTAACTGTATAGTAATCATTATGTAATACCTCTGTAATATTTTTATTTACACCGAAAAAAATATGTTGTATTAAATATTTTGAATATAACTAGAAACCTACTAATTATATGGAATGAAAAACGCTTTCCTCTCATTCTAGCTATATTACAAAGTGTTAACGACTTATTACGAATGGTTTGTAATTGTGTGTTTTCCCAAAATCCGAAAAAATCTGTTGCTATAATGAGGACACGAAAACAAACGCAATGGAGGCTATCATGAAAAAATTAATTGGAATAGCAACAGCAGCAGTTTTTGGTCTTGGGATTTTCACCGCATCTGCTAATGCAGAAACTGTTGTAAAAACAGACGTACTAAACGTACGAGAAAACCCTACTACTGAATCAAAAGTTGTCGGTAAATTACAGAATGGTCATAAATTAGATGTTCTAAATACAGAAAACGGATGGTCACAAATCAAATTAGATGGTAAAGACGCATTCGTAAGTGCAGAGTTTACAAAGAACTCTTACTATGTAACAGCTAACGTATTAAATGTACGTGCTGAAGCGAACACAAACTCAGAAATTCTTGGAACGCTTAAGAAAGACGATATGATCGAAACAACGAACCAAGTACAAAATGAGTGGTTACAATTTGAATATAACGGGAAAACAGCTTATGTTCACGTTCCTTTCTTAACAGGTACAGCACCTGTTATCGAGAAACAAGAACAACCTGCTCCTGCTAAAACTGTAGCACCAGCTAAAGCTCAAGCACCTGCAGCACAAGCAAAACCAGCTGCTAAGCCTGCTGTGAAAGCTGCTGAGACTAGCACACCTTCTGGTGGTCGTGAGTTAACAGTTGTAGCTACGGCATATACAGCTCACCCAAGTGAAAACGGTGGCACATACGGCGGCCGTGTATTAACTGCAATGGGTCATGACTTAACAGCGAACCCAAACATGAAAATGATCGCTGTTGACCCGAAAGTAATCCCATTAGGATCTAAAGTATGGGTAGAAGGTTACGGAGAAGCTATCGCTGGAGATACTGGCGGTGCAATTAAAGGTAACCGTATCGACATCCTACTTGGATCAGATAGCGCTGCTCAAAAATGGGGACGCAAAACTGTTAAAGTGAAAATTTTAAAATAACCAATGACTGCTAAATTACAGCCGGTTCTCTTTATTGAGAGCTGGCTTTTATTTTTTATATAATACATATAAGGAGGTGACGTCCATGAATTTACAAGCTAAGGTAGACTGGGTCGGTACACCAAAACCGTACATATATAAAGATGATATAACATATGATGCAATCGCAATTGACTTCTCACTAACAAACGATGACAATCGCTATAAATTAATTGTGCTCAAGTCTGAAGAAAATACACATTACAAACTCGTACAATACGGAATAAAACCAGGCTCTCAAAAGCCATTCCCTATTGATATTCCATTCGAGCAAAACATATTACCAATTATAAAACAAATATTACATGATCCATATGTAAGAGCGGTATTACAAGAATCACGCTCTTAATTCCCAAAAAGGATGCTACCTAGTAGGAAATTTCAACTAGGCAACATCCTTTTTTGTAATCCAAATTTCATTTTTTCTGTTTTGAGCATTTTTTGTTTATAATGGTAAAGGAAAGAAATCTGTGTACGGAGGAATATTATGCTGCAAGACTCAATTACGAAAGATGAAATTATGATGATTGCGAATGAGTTCGTTCAAGGGCTTGATCCACAGCAAGTTGCTGATCAGGAGCATGTCGCTACAGCTCGGCAACTATATCGTAGTGGTGTTGTCTATAACGTTGACTTTGATGGCTATACGCTATCCGGAACTGTAAATGCTGAAGGCAGTGTATATAGCGTTCACATCCCGATTCGTAATGTCACTGAAAGCTATTGCGATTGCTTCGCACCAACGCAATGTCAGCATATGCTTGCTGTGTTACTATCTGCAGCTTCTAGTTTTGGGCAAGTAGGAGATGTATTAACTTTATTCAAAAATAATACAAAACCTTCTCTTCCTCCTATTCGAACTGCACGACAAGTATTGCAATCATCAGCTTTTGAAGAAATGGATTATAAAAGTTGGCAAACATACTTTGAAAATGAATATGAATCATTTAAAAAAGAACAAGCGCGGCTCACTTATAAACAAATGTATTTTCTTATGAGTCTTTTTACAGACTTCTATACAAAATTAGAACGGAAAGCTCCGCGCATCGTTGCTATTCATGAATTATTTAAGTTGCACGCGGCACTTTATTGCTTTAAAAAATTATTAGAAGAAATTCAAGAATTTGAAGCAAACAAACTATATTCTTATCACCAACCAGTTAACGTCGTTCGCCTATTCGTTGATAAAGTTGAATCTACCGTTAGGGACCTAAAAACAGAGGCGATTCCAGAAGAATCCAAACCGATTTTAGCAGAAACAGCGCGGCTCATACATGAATCATTCTTCTCTACCGATGCCTATACACAAGAGCGATTCTTCATTTATCGTCACGTATGGGGTGAACTGTTAAGAACAGAAGAGCAACTACAAGAAGAAAAAAAACGAATCGATACTAAAATCAATCCACTTTCCAAAGCATTAGCATCTTCTCACCTGCTCTTTTTAAACGGTGAAGATGTATCGGCAATGGAATTACTGGAAAAACAGCCTTCTTCTGTTGTGAGCCTTTACTTCTATTGGTTAGAAGAGTTATTAAGTACGATGGAGTGGGACCGCGCTAAAGATTGGCTTTCCTTTACTTATAAACAAGTAAAAGAAACGATAACGGAACAAGAAAATACCGTCTTCATACAAGATATCGTTCGATTATTTGTGATGATGTATGAGACATATGCAACGCATACGAATGAACAAGCGGGATTAGAAATGATTTTACAAGAACTATTACCGTATAGTTTCACAAATTATGAACAATATGTACTTGCGAAGAAACAATACCATGCATGGACAGAACTTCAGCTCTTATATGGATTCGAAGTAATCGAACTTTTGAAAGAACCATTGAAAGATATTGAAAAAGAAGCGCCCGAAGCAGCACTTCCTCTTTATCACCATGCCGCAATTGAAGCAATTGAAGAGCGAAATCGCAAATCATATAAACGTGCCGTTCGTTACTTAAAGAAATTACGTATGCTTTATAAACGACTGAAGCGAACTGATGAATGGGATGCTTTCATTATTCATATCGCTAACTTACATTCACGTCTGCGTGCACTACAAGAGGAATTACGGAGAGGAAAATTAATCGATGATCATACAAACTGAAGTAACAATTAGGCTCCAGCACGTTAGTCAAGGTTGGTTCCTTTGGGGAGAAGATGATAGCGGTACGCTCTTATCCGTAGCAACTTGGAAAAAAAATGCATTCGCATGGCACTCTACTTCTTTCTACGGAACGTTTTTAAAAGAAGCAACGTATGAGGGAAAACAAGGCGTTATGTTAACGAATGCACAGGCATTTGAATACATCGCAAATAAACCGATGAATTCATTTGCAAATATGCAAATGAACGGTCCTATTACGGCGCTTACAAAGGACGCAAGTGAATTATGGGACGCTTTCGTCAGCGGCAGCTTCGCACCTGACATAAAGCGTTGGTCTCAGCAGCCATCTTGGAAAGTTCAGAATAATTCAATTGAAGATGACATGTTAGCATCTCTTTTCTCTGCCGCTGTGAACGAAAGTATTTTGCAAGATGCTCGCTCAAATGACGGATGGGAAGATGCAAAGAGACTATACGAACATTACGACTTTACGAAAAGGCAATTGGAAGCAGCACTACATGAAGAGGATTGGCTTCGAAAAATTGGTTACATTGAAGATGACCTTCCATTTACAGTCGGCTTAAGACTACAAGAACCGCAAGAAGAACTTGAAATGTGGAAGCTTGAAACAATCGTTACACCAAAACGTGGTGCACATCGCATATATGTATATGAAAGTATCGATTCCTTACCAAAACGATGGCACGATTACGAAGAACGGATCCTTGAAACACAAGAAGGATTTAGTAAGCTCGTACCGTGGCTAAAAGAAGACGACAAGTTCCGAGAAGAACTCTTTGAAACGGAAGCTTGGAACTTCTTAACCGAAGCAAGTAATGAATTACTGGCAGCAAGTATTACAATTTTACTACCATCATGGTGGCAAAATTTAAAAGCAACAAAACCGAGGTTGCGTGTACAGCTGAAGCAAAGTACAGCACAAACACAGTCTTTCTTCGGCATGAATACGCTCGTTAATTTCGACTGGCGCATTTCAACAGACGGAATTGATTTATCAGAAAGCGAATTTTTCGAACTCGTTGAACAAAACAAACGTCTTTTCAATTTAAATGGTCAATGGATGAGACTTGATCCTGCCTTTATTGAAGAAGTAAAAAAACTAATGCACCGTGCCGATAAATATGGACTTGAAATGAAAGATGTGTTGCAGCAACATTTATCTAATACGGCAGAAACAGAAATTGTAGAAGACGATAGTCCGTTTACCGATATTGAAATCGAACTAGATGGATATTACGAAGAGCTTTTCCAAAAACTTCTGCACATTGGAGATATTCCAAACGTAGATGTACCATCTTCGCTACAAGCAACACTCCGCCCGTATCAACAACACGGTGTTGAGTGGTTGATATACTTACGAAAGCTTGGATTTGGAGCATTATTAGCCGATGATATGGGACTCGGAAAAAGTATTCAAACGATAACTTACTTACTATACGCTAAAGAAAACAATCTCCAAACAGGTCCTGCATTAATTGTGGCACCAACATCAGTCCTTGGAAATTGGCAAAAAGAATTTGAGCGTTTCGCACCAAGCTTACGTGTTCAGTTACACTATGGAAGTAACCGATCTAAGGATGAGTCATTTAAAGATTTCCTTCAATCAGCAGATGTTATATTAACTTCTTATGCATTAGCTCAGCTTGATGAAGAAGAACTTAGTACGTTATGCTGGGACGCTGTTATTTTAGACGAAGCACAAAATATAAAAAACCCACATACGAAACAGTCGAAAGCAGTAAGAAACCTACAAGCAAATCACAAAATTGCTTTGACCGGTACACCGATGGAAAACCGACTTGCTGAGCTTTGGTCTATTTTCGACTTTATCAATCATGGGTATCTCGGAAGCTTAGGACAATTCCAGCGCCGCTTCGTCACACCGATTGAAAAGGACCGCGATGAAGGAAAAATCCAGCAAGTTCAGCGGTTTATCTCGCCATTTTTACTGCGTCGTACGAAGAAAGATCAAACGGTCGCATTAAACTTGCCAGATAAACAAGAACAGAAAGCTTATTGTCCACTAACTGGCGAACAAGCTTCCTTATATGAACAACTTGTTCAAGATACATTACAAAATGTAGAAGGATTAAGTGGAATTGAAAGACGCGGATTTATATTACTTATGCTGAACAAGCTAAAACAGATTTGTAATCACCCAGCCCTTTATTTGAAAGAAGAAGAACCACAAAATATCGTCGAGCGCTCTATGAAAACAAAAACGGTAATGGAGCTCATCGAAAATATAAAAGACCAAAATGAAAGTTGCTTAATCTTCACTCAGTACATTGGCATGGGGAACATGCTAAAAAGTATGTTAGAAGAAACATTCGGTCAGCGCGTCCTCTTCTTAAACGGGAGCGTACCGAAGAAAGAGCGTGACAAGATGATTGAGCAGTTCCAAAACGGAACGTATGACATCTTCATCTTATCGTTAAAGGCCGGCGGAACAGGATTAAACTTAACCGCCGCCAACCATGTCATTCACTATGACCGTTGGTGGAACCCAGCTGTAGAAAACCAAGCAACAGACCGTGCTTATCGCATCGGTCAAAAACGCTTCGTTCACGTTCATAAGCTTATTACAACGGGAACACTTGAAGAGAAGATTGATGAAATGTTAGAACGAAAACAATCATTAAACAACGCCGTCATTACAAGCGATAGTTGGATGACCGAACTATCAACCGACGAACTAAAAGAATTACTTGGCGTATAAAGTGAAGGCTTTTACGGGCAGTTAATGCGGGATAAGATGGATGTTTCTATTCCCACAAATAGCGGGATAAATGAAAAAGGAGCAAATCTCTAACTGAGATTAGCTCCTTTTTCTATGCCAAAACCAATTGCTTATTATAATTCCTGTTAACCCGCCGCACGTATCAAGCAATGAATCTTGCCACATCGGTGTACGGTCTCCTGTAAACCATTGATGAATTTCATCAAATGTTGCATACCCCGCAACGAAAAGGAGGGCGTATGCAAAGCACCTTTTTCTCGAATAACCCGATCGATGAAAAGCATAATACGTCAATGAACCGAGCATAAAGAACACCATAAAATGAGCACCTTTACGAAGGAAAAACTCAACAAATCCACCTACACCTTTATTTGCGATACTAACAGGTGTACCTCCCCCATAATCGATAGATACCCATGAAAAATGCTCTTTCACAAACTCAACATTTATATATTGCTCAATATCCGAGCGCATATCCTGTTTTTTATATGGCTGTGCTGAAGAATAGAAAATAATCCCCATCCATAGTAATACAGGAATCCAAAATAACCATTTACGATTCATTCTCCCGAAAACCCCTCTCTTAGTCTTTTAAGAGTACCAAAAAAAAGAAAAAATTTCACGCCAAAACATGACATTTACACCCTATTTATAAAGTGAAAGGGGGTGATAAACATGGCAGTTGAAACAATCGTAATGGATTTAACTTTACACCTTGTATTAAACGGAGGATTAGACAAAAACGGTAAAACAGTTTTTAAGAACAAACAATTCAAACGTGTGAAAACAAATGCAGATTTAGGAAAAGTACATGAAGTAGCACGTGCTCTTGCTTCACTACAACAATCATCACTTCACGCTGTACAACTTGTAAGCACGTCAGATCTTTCTAATCTATAATTAAAAAGGAGGGAATAAAACATGCAAGTACTAGAGTTAGTTTTCGTGAAAGAAGATGGAAAAACAGTTGTCTTGTCTATCGATAATCCCATTACACCAGTAAATGAACTAGTCGTAAATCAAGTAATGGATACCATTCTTGCTTCATCTGTATTTTCATCAATTAGTGAAAATACTCGTAAAAAAGGGGCTCGCCTCATAGAAAAAAACGTATCTGAAGTTCAGATCACTCCGTAAATCAAAAAGACGAATCTGCATTATTTTGCAGATTCGTCTTTTTTCTTCGGCATTTCAATTGGGATAAAGATGTTTGAAAAACCAACACAAACATACTTATAATTCTCTCCGCCTAAATCAAACTCTGTCGTATATGTTGAGAAGAAAATATAATCATTTCGCTTTGTATAATGCTCAATTAATAATCCAACTTGTGGTTCAACATACTTATTTGCCAATTTTTTTCCCGCCGATGCTAAGTCGCCAAGTATACCCTCTTTGTTTTCTTTCTCAACCTCTTCTAGCTTCTTACTCACATCATTACGCTTCATAAATTGTTTTGCTGCCCAATCCGTATATTCTCCCTTACCCGGATTACTGTTTGCTAAATAAACTAAGAGAACAACAGCTAGAGCCATAATAATATACTTTTTCTTCATGCTATATCACCGCCTACTCTTTTCTATTTTCATATATATGTACAAGCGATGCAAATTAGAAAGACTATCATCTATTGATTGTAAACGAACCGTAAAAATTTACAATACGAAACAAAAGATTAATAATAACTTTACATAATTCGCATATAATTATATTCGGAATGACAATTTTTATAAGGGAGGATTTTAGAATCATGGATAATGAAAATAATATTTTTATTTCTAGTTCTACAATGATGCTCGAACCTTGCAAATACCCTTATTACCGGACAAAAATTATCGACAGTAGCGGAAACCCTCTGTACTCTTGCCAAACAGCTATCCAACTCATAAAGAAATCTTGTCTAACACATGTTCATTCTACTTATCAAGGTAGACGTCATGCAGTCCAAATAAACTTTAAGCTCAAACAAAATGTTCCAATTCCGATTAATCACAAAGAATATATTTGCGTTTTCCCAACAGAATCTCCTTCTTCTCCAAGCTGCATTTGGTTGTTCTATAACCATATAGATGAGATAGAGTTTTCCAAAAAAACTAACAAAGCTAACATTCATTTTTTTAACGGAACTACCATAACAATACAAATAGGTTCTCATAAGTTACAGCAACAATTTTTGAAAGCTGGACATGTATTATCCCGAATGAACATAAAAGATTCACTACACTCAAAAACCCTCTTGCCACATTTACTGCCTTAAAATAAATAGAATGGAAGGTAATATTTCTCTTGCCTTCCATTCTATTTATTATTCTTATCCCCTTACACTATCCCTCATTTTCTCAAGCGCTTGTCGATATACCCATCTCACTTGATAGTACGTCATCCCCATTTCAGAAGCTATCTCCCCCATATTTTTCCCTGTAAAAAATCGCTCTGAAATGATGTGCTTCTCCTTCTCATCTAACACACTCATAAAGTCCTTCGCTCTCGTTCCCACATCTTCACACTCAAATCGTTCCTCATACTCATCGGTGCATACATACCTCTCTTGCACTACACATTCTTTCTCCAATCTTCCCAATATATAACCACGTACTGTTACGACAGCATAAGCAGGAAAACTCCCTTTCTCCTCCTCATACCTTTCATAAGCATGCCAAAGACCAATTAAACCACATTGATAATACTCTTCATAATCTTGGTAAATATTTAACCTCTTTATTTGATTTACAATCATACCTTCATACAAAACAACCGTATCTGCAAAAGTCGCTGGCTTCACACAGTGCCCGTTTCTAAAAGGTATACCTCTTAAGTATTCCGCGGTACCTCTACAATATAAAATGAGAAAGGAAATTTCATTGTGGGTAATTTCAAATACTGCTGCCAGAATTTGAAATTACACTAAGCAGTATTTGAAATTCTAATAGGGGTATTTGAAATAGGGGTAAAAATAAAAAAGATGGCTCTAGGATGAGCCATCTTTTCAAAATAACATATTACTTACCAAAGCCAGAGAACATACCGCCTAACATACTAAATCCAATTGTAAGGATAAAGAATATAGAAATTAAAATTATTGCCTGTTTTTTACTTAAACCGGCAACGATATGCAAGCCTAAACCAGTTAAGATCAAGCTCCAAATGTTAAACACTTCAAACGCAGAACCAATACCATAAGCAATCGTGCCCTGATCAAATAAAGGCGCTAAACTTGTATATTTATCAGTACCAGTTCCACCAAGAATAAAACCTAGCACTGCATTTAGAATACCACCAAGATAATAAACAATATTTGCATATAAGTAAATAGATAATATCTTCATATACGGTGTATCATTACTCATGAACATCATAATAACCTTATAAAATCCAGCTACAATAAACAAACCAACAATTGTTCCAAGGAAACCAAAAATCGCTCCCCCTCCAAGAGTAAACCCTTTAACCATACCTGCTGAATCGCCCTTAAGCTCTTTTGCCAACTCCGGAGTATTAACTAACGCTAAATAAGCCACTACCGCTGCCGTGATTGTCCCAAGTATAGCAAACAGGAAAAATGCCCCCCAAACCGGACTTTTCGTTTTCATTCTCTCAAATTGCACACCTGGAGATGTAATCATTCCAAATAATGATGGCTTTTTCGAACCTACATCTTGCGTATTAATATTCGCTTCCATTATAACGCCTCCCTCTATTTATATAACCCGTTCTAACGGGCGGTTCACATCCTCATGTAGAGGCTACGAACCGCCCATTAGAACGGTAACTTGTAGTAGAGAACTTCTCTACTACACTAATAATTTACTCATAACGAAGTGCTTCAATTGGATCTAATTTCGCAGCTTTGTTTGCTGGAATTAATCCGAAAATAATACCAAGTGTCATAGAGAATAGTACGCCGCCAACGACAACTTCCCAAGAAACGAGTGGTGGCCATTTCGCAAATGTGGAAACAATATATGCCCCGCCATATCCAAGACCAATTCCGATTAAACCACCTAGAAGTGTTAACATAACTGCTTCAATTAAAAACTGTAATAAAATTTTACTACGTGTTGCTCCAAGTGCCTTACGCACCCCAATTTCACGTGTACGCTCTGTTACAGATACGAGCATGATGTTCATTACACCGATACCACCAACGACTAATGAAATACCAGCGATACCGCCGATGATCATCGTCATAATATTAGTCATTTTTGAAATACCTTCTTGAAGTTCTTTTAAATTCATAACCTCGTATTTACCAGTTGCATCACTCGGTTTACGACTATTTAAGACATCTGCAGCTTTTTTACCTGCTTTTTCTAAATTATCTACATTTTTTGCTTGAACAGAAATATTTTGAATTTCATCTTTTCCATACAGTGTCGGCCATAATGAAATTGGAACTAGTGCTTCTGATGGTCCCATTCCCATAAATTCGTTATCTGATTTGTAGACACCGATAATTTGCATCGG
Organism: Bacillus sp. FSL E2-0195; assembly: GCF_038003645.1. NCBI lineage: Bacteria > Bacillati > Bacillota > Bacilli > Caryophanales > Bacillaceae > Bacillus > Bacillus sp. FSL E2-0195. The sequence goes on from NZ_JBBOPN010000001.1 coordinate 5,045,116, forward strand.
TTGCCCCTTCATTTCAATAATTTTACCGACTGGATTAGCATCCTTAAACACCTTATCTTCCATTTGTTTACTAATCATGACAACATTATTACCTTGATCCACATCTGATTCTTGTAAAGAACGTCCCTTTAACAACTTTACTTTATTTACTGAAAAATACTCACTGTCTAATCCAGTAATACTCACCATTTCTATTTTATCTTCAATATCAATTGGTTCCATACTTGAATTTGTTGTTACAACATGTGCGATATCTGGAATTTTTTTAATTTCAAAAATATCTTCTTCAGTTATCTTCGGTGCTTCTACCATCGCCATACCAAAAGGATCATTCATATCGGCACTATAATGAATCGGTACCGTTTGATTACCTGATCCAACAAATTGGGATTTCAGTGCAGCTTCCCCGCCTTGCCCAATCGCAACGACGGTAATAATAGAGCCTACACCGATAATAATCCCTAGCATCGTCAAAGCTGAGCGTAGTTTATGAGCTAAAATAGACGATAAGGCAATTTTCATACTATCTAGTAAACTCATACTGCACACCTTCTATCTTCTGTAACTTTCCCATCTCGCAGTACAATGCGACGGGAAGAATACGCTGCTACCTCTTCTTCATGCGTAACCATAACAATCGTCGTACCTTCTGCATTTAGCTTCGTGAAAATATCCATAACTTGTGCACCAGACTTCGTATCAAGTGCACCTGTCGGCTCATCGGCCATAATAAACGTTGGATTATTTGCAATCGATCTCGCAATCGCTACACGTTGCTTCTGTCCACCTGATAACTCACTAGGTAAATGATGGACTCTATCTGATAATCCAACTTTCCCAAGCGCTTCAAGGGCTCTCTGACGACGCTCTGCTTTCTTCACCCCACCGTAGATGAGCGGAAGTTCAACGTTTTCCACTGCGGAAAGACGCGGCAGCAAATTAAAGTGCTGGAACACAAAGCCGATATATTCATTACGAATTAAAGCTAGTTTTGACTCGTCTGCTGTTAAGATATTCACATCATTCAACATATATTCACCTTCTGTTGGACGATCTAAACAACCGATAATATTCATAAGCGTTGATTTACCAGAACCAGACGGTCCCATAATAGAAACGAACTCACCGCTTTGAATTGTTAAACTAATACCATGTAAAATCGGCACTGCCAATTTTCCTTGATAATATGTTTTAGCAATATTATTTAACGTAATCATTTCTCTTTCACTTCCATTCCGTCATACACGTCGTCGGAAGGATTTTTAACCACCTTTTGCCCCACTGTTGCGCCTTCAACAATCTCTGTCCAGTCTCCATCAGTAGAACCTTTTTTCACATTTTGTTTACGAAGCTTTCCTTTCTCTTCAATATAAACAAATGCATCTTCGCCTTTTTCTACAATGCTCTTACTTGGAACAGCAATCATCGTCTTATTCTCTAAATTTACTTGCAGAGAAACGTGATAACCTGGAGATAAACCATCTTGGCTATCAAGACTCGCTTTATATGTATATTGAGACATATTTTGAGTTCCCTCACCAGCAGCTTGAGCCATCTCTGCACTCGTTGGGAATTCACTTACTTCCGTAATCTTACCTGTCCACTTCTTCTTATTATTTGCTTTCGCAGTTACAGTGAACGTTTGATCTTTTTGAATTTGTGACTTTTGAAGCTCTGTTAAAGTCCCTTGAACCTGGAACGGGTCTTTAGAAGCAACTTGTAAAAATGCTTTCCCTTGACCACCTAATGCCTGAGATGAACTTTGCGCTGCATCCTTATCTAACTTCTGTACAACACCAGTAAAATTACTATAAATCGTAAGTTCTTTCTGTTTTTTACTTAACTCTTCTTTTTGTAACTTCCCTTTTTCTTTCTCAAGGTCAGTTGTTTTCTGAGCCATTTCTAACTCGCTTACTTGCTCTTCCATCGGGTCTGTTACTTCTTTCCCAGCCCCACTATCTTTTACCTTCTTAATTTCTTTCTTCAATGAATCAATCTTCTTTTTCCCTTGATCGTAACGCATATCCGCCATCTTCTGATCAAGATCAGCTTGCTTCATTTGAAGATTAATTTCTTCATTATCATAAGAGAATAATTTCGTTCCCTTTTCTACCTCTTGTCCTTCTTTCACCGCAATATCTTTCACTTTTCCTTTAGTCGGATCCGCATAAAAACTTTCAATATTCCCTGGCTTCACCTGACCAGAAATTAACTTCGTATTATTAAGCTTACGCTCTGTCACTTTCTCAAAACTTACAGCATCTGTCTTCGCCGTACCTTTCTTCTTACCTTGCATAACAAAAATATTAACTGCTGCTACAATAACAATTAGTGCAATAACTCCGATGATAATCCATTTCTTCTTCTTGTTTGGAGTACGAACCGTATTTGGTAACATATTCTCTCTCCTTTTATATCTTAATAGTTTAATAGATATTTAATTGTATAAAACTTTCGGAAAATTTTATCCCCACTTACATTGTTACACTCATTTTACAAAGTTTTACACAATCATTTATATTGTAACAAAAATACCAATGATTAGAAATATGACATTCTATCTTTTAAGATAGTTTTAAGGAAAAGAAAAATCCAATTTAAATTAGTTTTTTTGTATTTAGATGATACATTTTCATCTTACACAACATCAATTTCATGCTCCCTCCTTTACTAAAGAACTTCCTACTAATTTGAATTATTAAACTAAATCCCCCAATTGCATCGCCCTCATTTTTGTCATATATATTTGACATTTTATTTATCCAAGTGTAAAGTGTCATATATATATGACACTTCAGTACACGAAGCCTACAAATATTAATAGGAGGTTTATATTTGAATAACGTTAAAAACTATCGGAAATCTGAAGGCCTGTCTCAGTTAGAATTAGCTAAAAAAGTTAATGTGGCTAGACAGACAATAAACTTAATTGAAAACAATAAATATAATCCTTCTTTAGCTTTATGTATCGAATTAGCAAAAGCGTTAAAAACAGATTTAAACAGCCTATTTTGGGAGGGAGATTAAATGATGAAAATTGAATGGAAAGAAAAAGTATATAATAATTTTATTGGAACAATTAGTGAAAGAGATGAGTATCAAAAACAAGAAATCAATAAAGAATTAGCTATAGCTGGAATTGGTTTATGGTGGTTAAATATGTTGGTAATGCTTGTTATGCTACTCGTCGATACTATGAACCATACAATATCTATAGGTACTATATTTATTTTTCTTATTAATATGATTTATGCTAATTATTTAATCTTTAAATTGAAAAAAAAGGGCCTAAATGATACTGAGTGTGCAACAGAAGAAGAGTATTTACAACATAAAAAAACATTAAGAAAAGCTGGCTTAAAAGCAGGTGTACTTTGGGGCTTCCAAATGTTTGTTTTTATGAATTATATCCTTCCCTATTTAGGCTCAGAAGAAATCTCGGTTTCTTTATTTAATGTTGTGCTTTACTGCTGTGGTGGCGGATTTTTTGGTCTATCCATGTATATAGTCGGTTTATTAAATCTAAAAAAATTATATTAAGTAACTAGCCCCTCAGTAACTGAAAGTACTATTTAATATATAAGCGATTTACACATAAAACTTTAATTTTACATATGGTCGTCCTTTCGATTATAAAAAAAGCGATCCAAAATAATGATTGGATCGCTTTCCCGAATAAACTATTACGCCACTTTAGGACCTTTTCTCTCATGTCCCATTTGAACAATCAGTAAGAAAATTGTTGATAAAACACCGCCTGCTAACAGTAACATGAAACAACCATCCCAGCCAGAACGATCAACAATAATACCAATTGCTGCGTTTGCTACGAAGCTTCCTCCAACATAACCAAACAGACCACACATACCAACTGTTGTACCTACTGCAAATTTCGGTACTAATTCCATTGCACTTAAACCAATTAAAAACTGTGGTACGTAAATTAAGCAACCGATAACAGAAACTGCAATACTCACAACAAGTATGCTAGTTGCTTGCCAATATACAACCGTACCAACAACAACCCCAGCCATACTAATAACACATAATGGCATACGTTTCCCTTTGAATAATTTATCACTTAAAAAGCCGACAATTAAAGAACTTGGAATCGCTGCTGCCTCAAATATTGAATACGCTGCATGCGCTTCTGTTTTTGTAAAACCTTTAACTGTTGTTAAGTAAATTGGTACCCAGTTAATAACACCGAAGCGAATTAAGTAAACAAATGCATTGGCAATACATAAATACCAAACGAACTTATTTGTCACTACATATTTCATTAAAATTTCTTTTGGTGACATCTTGTTAGCATTATCTGCTTTTTCAAGATCTTCATAGTCATTACGATACTCATCAATTGGCGGAAGACCTTCAGATTCTGGTGTATCCTTCGCATTAATCCATACTAGAACTGCAATTACCATAACGATAATCGCTGGGAAAATAAATACGCCACCTTGCCAATGACTTTCACCAAAAATACCTACACCAATTCCAATGAATGGCGGAACAAGTAATCCACCCACGTTATGTGAAATATTCCAAAGACCTGTTTTCGTACCACGTTCTTTCTTTGAAAACCATTTCGTCATAACAATACTACACGGTGGTGCTCCCATACCTTGTACAATACCGTTTAGAACAAGTAATGTTAAAATCATCCCAAAGGAAGATGCAAAACCGAAACAAATATTAACAAGCCCAGATAAAAATAAACCTACTGCAATAAATCGTTGAGCAAAAGCCTTATCCGATAAATTCCCCATAAAGAATTTACTAAGTCCATAAACAACAGCCATTACTGCACCTAATAACCCGATTTGTGTAGTGCTAAATCCGTACTCGTCTACTAAATACGTAGTAGATAAATTAAAGTTACTACGAACTAAATAATAAGCAGCATACCCAACTGAAATTCCCATTAGCACACGAATACGTAATAATTTGTATACCCTGTCAATCATATCCGCCGGCAATCTCTCAATTGCAGGTGCTGGCTTAAGCCATTTAAACATATTCTTTCGTCTCCTTTTCTCACTGCTGAGAGAGACGCTGTCTATTCCATATCTCGATTATTCCACTATTTGATATATTTTTGTTCGTCCTTCTAACCGGCTGACCTTCTATCTCTTTCTGATTCTTCGCAAACATCGTTGGTACGCCAAACGAAACTTTTTCTAAAATGTGCCCCGCTTCTTCTGATAAACAATAATCAATAAATAAGTCCGCAATAAAACCACTCGGTGCACGCTTCAGTTTCGAAATCGCATTAACAGATAATCCTGTTTGCTCAGGTTCGTTACTTAAAATAGGAAAGCCTTGTTTTTGAAGCATTCTCTGATCTCCCGCAAAATTGATGCCTATCATATATTCACCGCTCGCAACCAGTTCTGCAGGCATATAACCATTCACCGTTACTTCACCAACTTGCCTTGCAAGATTCTTAACATACTCTTTCGCTTCTCTTTCACCTAAAGTATCAATAAGTGATTGAAACAAAGTATATGCTGTGCCGGAAACATTTGGATCAGGCATTGCAATCTTATCCGTATATACCGGATCTAATAAATCTTGCCACCTTGATGGATATGGAAGACCGAGCGGCGCTATTTCTTCATTCCACCGCTCTTTATTAATCGCGATTGCCAGTTTCTCCACTTCATAACCGTACCAATAACCATCTTTATCTTTAACAGTCTTTGAAATACGATTCGCATGCTGGGTCGTAACAGGAATAGAAAGGTTCTTTTGCTTCATCATTTGATGCGCATCTACTGTACCGCCAATAATAATATCCGCCTTCGGATTTCCAGCTTCCTCTTCTACTCTCCGAAGAAGTTCTTCTGTCGATAGACGAATAAATTCATATGTACACCCGCGTTGTTTACAAAATGACGAAAGCAAAGCTTCACCAACTTCCTCGCGGGCCGCTACATACGCAACGAGATGACGATCATCCAAAATAGGGAGACCACTTTTATTATATTTAATAGAGGTTGTATCTCGAGAGCAACTAGACATCGCTCCTCCGATTACTAGCAAAAAGAAGAAAAAGGCTATCTTTCTCATGACACACTCTCCTTTACAAGGAATTCTGCTAGGGAGCCCTTCATATACATGACATTCCCGTTATTATCACCGAGATATTGCACAACAAAGTACGATGGATACACAGAAATAGTTAGAATATCCTCCCGCTCATTCTTTACACGTTTGCCTGTTTTATAGGCAGTAATATAAGCAATCGGCTCATTCTGTGATTGTAATAATTTCTGAATTTCTCCGTAATCTGTAATTTGCCTTGCGTATCGAATAGAATCAAATATGTGTGTAAGATCTATAGTACGTATTACATCCCCTTGCCTCACTACAACTTCCTTTGCCTCCGCAAAGAAATTACTAATGCGCTCTGGTGTATAATACAGACTTAACAAATATGTTTGAAATGCTGAGATCATCGGATCCGTGCCATTCTTTCCGTATACATTAGTCTCGTACTGGAACAAGTCACCTACTGCAAAAGTACGTTTATGTCCATTCAAGTACGTTACTTCTCCAGTAAATACTTGTTCTTGATTCCTCGCTTCTCTCGGTTCTATTCGAATTCGGTCAAAGAATGAAACAATCGTATGCAAACGAACTTCATCCGTTACAACAATTTCTCCCCACTTCTCATGCCTTACTTTCACTTCAGTAGGAAGAGATTCATTCACTCTTTGTAAAACGGCTTGTTTGTCATCCACAATTGTGATTCGATTATATATTTGCTTCTCAATAACATAAAACAAAATAAGAGAAACGATCATACAAAAGACAAACATAAGAATTTGAAATGATAGCCTTTTCATTTCTGCCTACCTCCAAGATAAAAAAACGTTGTTTCGAAAATACCGCATAATTGTTTCATAAATGTATCATTTAACCGCTTTCAAGTTTTTTATGTCTTCCATCCGTCTCGGAAGTAAAAATGTAATGCATATTGTAGTTCCCATTTCTTCACTACTCTCAATTCGCATACTTCCGCCTTGCTTCTTCATAATCTCCTGACAAATGTATAAGCCATAGCCATTCCCGTAACTTGAAGGAAGCACCTTACCTTCCGGAGACTCATTCCATTCTGCAAGCACACCTTCATCCATACCAATACCATCATCATGAACAAAAACTTTCGCTTCCTGCTCATTTATAATTACATTCATACGAACTTGCGTAGCATCACTATATTTAATCGCATTATCAAGCACATTCAAGAAAATTTGCTTCGTCTTATCAAAATCCGCAACGACGTGTACTTCTGTTAACTCATTCATAACTTCAATTTCAAACTGCTGCAACCTAAGTTTCACAATCGAAACCGCTTCTTCTGCCAATTCTTTAATATTCGCGACTGTAGGTGACACTTCAAACGTACTCTTCCCGTACTTTGAAGACTTAAGTAATTCCTCTACAAGTGATAATAGACGCTCACTTTCCACAGACACATAACGGAGGCTCTCCTGCACATCTTCCTTCGATTGTAACTTCGGAATTAAATCTACATAACCGATAATTGCTGTTAGCGGTGTTTTCAGCTCATGCGTAATGCGGTCCAAGAAATCTTTCTGTTTCTCTTTCTCTTCCTTCAGCTGCTTAATATGCAGCTCAATCCCATCAGCCATCGCATTAAAGGACGCTGAAAGCTGCGCAATTTCCACATACTCATTCAGCTCAATCTTACTTTCATAATCTCCATTCGCAAGCCGATATGCCATTTGCCTTAACTGATCAATTGGTTTATGCAGAGACTTCGCCAAACGAATCGCAAAGAAAATACCAGCAGCTACTAAACAAAGAGAAGTCATTAAAAACGTCCAACTCACATTTGTTAAAACTTCCTTCTCATCCGTTAACTCATTTATAAAACGAATACTTCCAATGACATCGTTTCCATAATAAACCGGACTTGAAAACAAAAGAATTGGAGCTGGGTCTCCCTCCTCGAAAACATACGATTTCTTTCCCTTCAAAGAACTCTCGATGTCAATATTCCGATGAAGTAACGCTCCTTTTTGTGTATCTGCAACAACATCTCCATTCTTCCCAATCATCTGCACCCGGACATCCATTCGCTTCGCTAAATACGAAGCAATTAAAAGCGAATTAGGCCCTAGCGTCTCTACTTCTGCTTCCTTCTCTAAATAATTCATCGTATAAATTTGCGCTTCCACACTTAACTTTTCTAAGGAATCTGCCGCATTATGATACACATTCTTCTCCAGTGCAATATAAACAACCGCATACAAAAGAACAAGAATTGGAATCAACAACCCAACTATTCCAAACACCATATTTCGTTTTAAAGACATATCATCACCTTTTAGCAATCAAGCTTATACCCCACACCATAAATTGTCTTAATATACTCCCCGCTCGTGCCGAGTTTCTTTCGAAGCCTTTGCACCATAATATCAACCGCTCTCGTATTTCCGATATACTCAAACCCCCATACCTTCTCTAATAGCTCATCCCTCATGAACACACGCTGCGGATTCGAAACAAACAACTGACATAAATTAAACTCTCGGTACGTTAACTGAACCTCCTGCCCACTCACATGAAGCTTTCGTTCCTTTGGACAAATAAGTAAATCACCAGCCACAATCACCTCATGATTTAAAGGAACCTCCTTCTTCGTCACGCGCCGCGCCATATTCTTCACCCGAAGAATAAGCTCCGCATAATTAAAAGGCTTCGTCACATAATCATCAGCTCCAAGCTGAAGACCAAGTAACTTATCATTCATCTGACTCTTCGCTGTCAACATAAGCACCGGAATATCACGCTCCTTCTCTCTGAATAAGCGTAACAACTCATACCCATCCGTATCAGGAAGCATCACATCTAAAATAAGTACATCCGGCTGCTCATTCCATCTCTCTAAAGCTTCTCTCCCATCAGCCGCCGTCAACACTTCATACCCTTCCATCTCTAACTGCATCCGAATCAAATTACGAATACTCGATTCATCATCTACTACAAGTATTTTCATCATTCTCCTCCTTCCATCCTGTATTATAGTACAGTTTAGTATAGCAAAAATAAGACAAAAAAAGAGAGGGTATTGTCGAACATATTTTGTCGACGATACCCTCTCTCATTTATTATTTAGCCACAAAATAATCCGTTACATATTGTGCCCAAACTTCATGTCCCTTAGCACTTGGGAAACCGAACTCTGTTTGTAAGTACGGTAAAATCGCTTTCGTTGTTGCATCAGGCCAAGCTCCCCAATGATCAACATATGTATAACCATTTTGCGTCGCAAATTGTTTTAAAGCTTCAATCGCTTTCGGATAATTCTTCGCACCATACACTGGGTTTGATGGTTGAATCATAATTGTAGCGCCTTTTGCACTAGTAGAAAGTGCTTGCACAAACTTCTGTGTACTCGCTACAGAATTTCCATTACCAGTTTTTCCGTTGTCGGTAATAAATGGTGGTTCAAATAAAATTACATCCGGATTGTCTTTCGCAATCTCTTTATCGCGTTTATTTGCAATTAATTCCTCTGTACTTTCACCCTTATATTCCTTTACCGTCACATTCCATAAACCTTTACCGTAAGAAGCCTCTAAATTAGCAGTGAACTTAGCTACCCAAGCATCTTTTTCAGATGAAGAAGCTTCATCACCAACGATAACAAGATTTACTGCCTTCTTATCCTGAGCAGCTTTCTTTAACTTCTCTTTCACTGCATCAGGTAAGTTCTTCGCGTATGCTTCATTAAAAGATGACTTTGCATCTTGTTTTTTCTCTTCTTTTTTCTCTTCCTTCTTCGCTCCGCTATCTTTCACTTCAGCCTTTGTTTTCGTTACTTCACTCGTTTGCCCTGTTGCATTCGCAATCTTCTTATTCCAATATAGTTTACCGCTCACAACCGAAGCAATAAACAATACAAAAATAAATAGGACAACTACTGCTTTCTTATTCATCGATTCACCTCATCTATTAATCTCACAATATATAATACTAATATAAATCTACGCAAAAATAAACCCAACTCCTTCCAAGAGAGTTGGGTCCAATACATATTACTTAGTCAATTCAAGATGTGCTTTTAACTTGTTCGTTAAATCTTGTTTTGCTGCATCTGGAACATAATAGTACCAAATACCATCAGCGGCTTTGTGACCGTCACCTGGGATTTGGATATCCTCACTGTTCTGCAAACAATTTTTATAATTCTTTTGCATATCAAACATTTGATCTTGCGTTAAGTTTGTCTTCACGTTCTTTTGAATCGCTGTAAGTACATCACCATAACTTGATAAAGAAGAGAAGCTTGCGCCTTTCTTAATAACAGCCTGCATCACTTGACGTTGACGCATTTGACGACCGAAATCGCCGCGAGGGTCTTCTTTACGCATACGTGTGAATGCTAGAGCTTGGTCACCTGTTAAATGAACATTTCCTTTAGCAAAGTGATGACCATTTTGTGTAAACTCTAAATCATTATTTACATCTACTCCACCGACTGCATCAACAATATCTTTAAATCCTTCCATATTCACTTCAATATAATAGTTAATAGGAACATTTAAGAACTTTTCTACAGTTGCGACAGACATGTCTACGCCACCAAATGCATAAGCATGGTTGATTTTATCACTTTTCCCTTTTCCAACGATTTCTGTATATGTATCACGAGGGATACTTACTGTCTTCATCGAGTTATTTTTAGGGTTTAACGTGATGACCATTAAAGAATCTGAACGTCCTTTATCATCACCGCGTTCATCGGCTCCTAGTAATAGAATTGAAACTGGTTCAGATTTACTGATTTTTTCTTCTTGTTTATTATCTTGATCACGTTTTAATGGTTTATGAACTTCATCTAATGTTTTTGAAACAGAAGAATATATATTATAAGCGTAGACTCCTCCACCTATAATTAGCACTCCTATGATTCCTAATATCCAAAATAGAATTTTCTTTTTCATTATTATAGACCTCTTCTTTCAATCATTCTGAATAAATCTCCAGATAATAAAAATATCAATTTAGTCTATTATACTAGGAATGATATTCTATAACCAGTATATCAAAGCATATTCTAGCTTAATTAACCTAAACCTTTGATAGCTTTTTCTTTCCCAAAAGCATAACTAATATTATTTTACTTTATAGTACTTTACATACCAATTAGCGAATTCCTGTAAGCCTTTTTCTATAGAAGTTTCAGGTTTAAATTCTACAGCCCTTTGCAATAAATCAGTTGATGCATAAGTAGCCGGTACATCTCCTGGTTTGATAGGCTCAAATACCTTTTCAAACGCAACTTCTCTTCCTAAAGCTTTACCTAGTACTTTCTCTAATGTTTCGATAAACACCATCAATTTTTCGGGATTATTATTTCCAATATTAAATACCTTATGTTCAACATCACCTTCAGGCGGATTACTCAAAAGACGTTGAATCCCTTCAACAATATCATCTATATAAGTAAAATCACGATATAGGTCGTTATCAAAATCACCATTATTAAATATTTTGATTGACTCACCAGCAAAATATTTATCAGTAAAGCCAAAATAAGCCATATCTGGACGCCCCATAGGACCATACACTGTAAAGAAGCGAAGTCCCGTAGCAGGAATTTTGTACAAATGGCTATACGTATGAGCCATTAGTTCATTTGATTTCTTAGTAGATGCATAAAGTGATACCGGATTATCCACAAAATCAGTTTCCTCAAAAGGAACCTTTTTATTTGCTCCATAAACAGAACTAGATGATGCATATACAAGATGGTCTACTGGGTAATGTCTACACGCTTCAAGAATATTATAGAAACCAATGATATTACTTTGAATGTATACATCTGGATTTTCAATTGAATATCTCACACCAGCTTGTGCAGCCAAATTCACTACAATATTTGGCTTGTACTCTTCAAAAAGCTTAGTAATCATATCCTTATCAGAAATATCACCTTTAATAAAAGTAAATTTCTCATACGGTTTCAGTTGCTCCAAACGAGCATATTTAAGATTCACATCATAATAGTCATTTATATTATCGATACCTATTACTTGGCAACCTTGTTCTAATAATTTTTTAGATAAGAAATATCCAACAAAACCTGCTGCTCCAGTAACAAGGTATACTTTACTATTATCTAGAGGCTTGTAATTCAATATTATCCGACTCCCTCATACGTTCTCTACTTGTAAATTTTCTTCCGATAGAATGATACTCTATCCCAGCTTCTTGCATCGCTGAAATATCATAAATATTTCTTCCATCATATACAAGGGGCGTTCTCATTAACTTCCTATAATTTTCTGGAGTTAATTCTTTCACTTCTCCCCATTCTGTGAAAATAAAGCAGACGTTTGCACCTTTTAAAGCTTGTTCGACATTAGCAACATATGTAATATTGCCATTTTTATTTTTACCCTCTGGGTACACTTTAGCAAAGTTGTTTACACCTACTGGATCAAATGCATAAATATCTGCACCTTGCTCTAACAATAGAGGAATATTTTCTAGGGATGCAGCTTCTCTTAAATCGTCCGTACCAGGTTTAAATGTCAATCCTAATACTGCCACTTTAAGCCCATTAAAAGTAATTAATCTTTGGCTAGCTTTTTTATATAATAAAGTCTTTTGATCTTTATTTACATCAATTGTAGCCTTTACTGTTCTTAATTCATAACCATTTTGTCTCGCTAAATATTCTAATGCCTTTGTATCTTTAGGGAAGCATGATCCCCCAAAACCAATACCTGCATTTAAAAATTTACTTCCGATACGCTCATCAAAGCTCATGCCCTTTGCAACATCTTGAATATCTGCTCCGACCAACTCACATAGATTTGCAATATCATTCATGTAAGAGATTTTAAGGGCAAGAAAATCATTAGAAGCATACTTAATCATTTCAGCTGATCGTCTATTCACTGAAACGATAGGTAAATGAAATGGCTTATAAAGATTCATTAACACTTCTTCAGCCCATTTACTTTCTGTACCAATGACAACTCTTTCTGCATATAACGTATCATGAACAGCAGAACCTTGCGCTAAAAACTCTGGATTTGATGCTACTTCTACTTTCACATCATTTACTAAAAAGTCCTGAATAAACTGCTCAACTTTATCATTTGTTCCAATTGGAACTGTTGATTTCACAACAACAAGACAATCTTTTTCTACACTTTCAGCAATTTGCTTCGCAACAGTTGCAATATATGAAAGGTTTGCAGAACCATCGGCTTGTTCTGGAGTCCCTACACCAATAAAAATTGCGTCTGCATCTTTGTATGCTGATTTATAATCTGTTGTATAATTAATTCTTCCTGCAGTGTAATTTTTCTGCATTAGCTCTTCTAGATCCGCTTCATAGATTGGAGAAACACCAGATTCCATTAACTTTACTTTTTTTTCATCAATATCAACGCAAGTTACTTGATGCCCCACTTCGGCAAAACATACACCAGCTACTAGGCCGACATATCCTGTTCCTGCTACTGCTATTTTATACATGGATAAACCTTCCTCTTCGATTTTCTATCTTACCATCGCTTAACTATAGATAATAAAAACTATTCTTGTCCATTTGATAAAACTATCCTAACTACAATCAAATTCAATTCTTTTGTCTTCTCAAATTTTTTAACGGGACAAGAATTAACTCTTTCTCATATTTATTCAAGCCTAAAATCCACATCACTAAAATGTAAGTAACTACATACAACATTAATTTAAGTAAAAATGATAATATTTGCGAGTTAAAATTAATCTCATTTATAAATATTCCAAAAATACACGTAATGACTAAAGGAATACTTATTTTTATCATTTCTTTCCAAAACTTGATTATATTTAACTTTACTTTCTTATAATAATATATATTCATTATCAACCCATTTCCTATAAGATACGACGTACTTGTCGCCACAGCTGCCCCAATTCCTCCATAATGAATTGCTAAAGGAATTGAAAACACTATATTTAATAACGACATTACAAAAAATACAGATGCCCTAAATGAGTACATATTTTTTGCTTGAAGTATAGTTAATCCAATATTTTGAATCAAATCTATTGTAAAAGGAACCATGATTATTAGTGTAATATAATACGCCTCACTAAAACTATCACCTACCCAAATATAAATAAATTCTTTCCCAAACATAATAAATCCAGTTAATACTGCCCCTAAGATGATATACTGTAACCTTCCTAATTTTATAAAAATATCCGTCAACTCATCATTAGAAACATTTTCTGTAACTTTTTTAGTTATACTGGGTAGAAAAACTCCCGACATCGCAGTTGATAAGGTCATATAATTCATTATTATTTGTGAGCCAATAGAATAAACAGCTACTGAAGATGTACCCACAATTATTCCTAATATCACCTGATCAGATCTCCAAAAAATTTGGTCCATTAAAGCCGTAATAAATATAAAGAACGAATAGCGGAACATTTCTTTTAACAATGGCATATCCCAATAATGAAGTTTTACTTTCACCTGAAGTTTTTTTAATGAATAATATATTTTCAACACTATTCCCAAAACATTAATAAGCGCTTGAATTATCACAACAATTAAAGCACTAGCTTCAATAGAAAACACAGCAAAAACAATAATAGGGCGCATAATGGTTTGTATAATAGATAAACCTTTTAAAAACATAAATTGCTCATTAGCAGTAATAATCGCATTAAATACCGATGTTGATATCGTTATTACAGTTGTTATTAAAATTATGATATAAATCTTTTCTGCGGAAGCAATTTCCGAAGGTGTTAAGGCATTATTGAAAATTTCATCCAAATAAAAGTACAAAATGATTCCAACAACAACCAGGATCATTGTTAATAGAATATATATAACTGTAGATATAGCAAGCACATTCTCTTTAGCTTTTTCATCCTTTAAAGCGATATACTTCGAATAATATCTTGTTACAGTATTAGATAATCCAAAATCAAATAAACCCAAATACACTAAAAACGAACCCATTAATTGGTATAAACCATACTCGTCTTTCCCTAAAAAATAGAGTAAAATTGGTATATATATAAAACCTACTAATGCGTTCGTCCCGGTTAGTGCATACGATAATAATACTCCCGCTTTTCTTTGATTAATTTTCAAAATACATTACCTCTACTTTAAGTATTATTATAATTCATATAAAGAATAGTACTTATGGTGACTCTCTATTTTTTATAAAAGTATGAACGTAAAACAAATATATACGATAATAAGCTGACAGAAAAACCAGTTAATATTTACACTTTTATATTTTTAAATCACTTTATTATCTTATAAAAATGAATTTATCTTTCAGCGACATGATTTCTCGCGAAATCCATAAAAATAAATACAATTAAAGAGAAAGACGTCGCATGCTATACAACGTCCCTCTTCAGTCATACATAAAAAATCCATATCCACTTTTATAAATTTTTTATGTTTTAATTTTAATTTGAATAAATTTACTTTTGGTAGATATTAACATAAAGTACAATATATAATAGAAATTTGCACTATATATAAATGCATCTATTGAACTAATTAATACTAGTATTACAATGAATATATATCCTTCTTTATTACTATTGAAAAAAGACCAAATAATATATATTAAATAGGTCATCAATCCAATAATTCCAAAATTAATTAACACCAAAATAAACGCGTTACTATAATTCGTTAAATTATATCCTTTAAAATAGTTTGAAAGCTGACCAAATCCCACACCAATTATTTGATTGAATGTTGGTAAAAGGTCAAAATAACCAATATACCCTGTGAATCTTATTTGACTCCTATCATCAATATTCATTGATTTATTCACATTAAATTCTAATAACCAATCTAAATTTAAATATTTAACACATATAATAGCTATTATGAATAATGCAGTGATTACAAAGAAAATCATCTTCAATCGCTTATTCCAAACACCATATATTAAAAGAATAATTAAACCACCAGCAATACCAAGGGTAGAAGTAGAAAGTACTAATGCACTAATACATAGAATTGCAATTATATATTTCTTATTAGCCAACATACATCCTAAAATAGGAAGTATATAAATTGCAAAATATGATGGTTCTGAAAAAAAGGAATTTGGTCTCATATATGAAGTAGACCACTTCCCTTCTGCAACCAGGCCCTTAAACAACATACCATTATGCGGAATATTCCCAATAGAAATCAGGAATAATTGGTAGAATAAAAATACCGATACAACTATTGACATAGTTGTTAACACTTTGATAAATATTTCTTTTTCATAGAATGGAACAAGCTGCATAATTAATAGACTGTTAATTATCGCCATCGATATATTCCAAATAATCATCTCTGTCCCAGTTACTTCAACTAATTGAAAATAGGCTATTATAGACAGCAATGAATGAGTTCCTAATAAAATCATAAAAGGAACATTAATAACTATTCTACCACCTATAATTAAACAAAAAGTAGCACCAATTAAAAGAATAATTGTTCCAATTGAAATTGGTCCAGCTACTTCATAAGGTGAGAATATAGGAAAGAGACAGACAGTAATAGCTGAGATATAACTTATAAGTTTTCCTAAAGAGTAATGTTGATTTGTCATTTAATCAGCCCTTATTTTTTCTATAAAATGTATAAAAAAACCAAAGGAAATAAGCATTTGTATGTTTTAATAAAAATACTTTAAAACTGGTTTTCCTATTTACTCCAATGTCACTATAGAGATTTAGTATATCTTTTGTATGATTATGTTCTCTTACTTCCCTTAATTTTGCTAACTTTATTGAGAATACTTCTTCTGACATAACTATATTAGTAACTGAACTTAAAATATTTTGAAGATAATATTTCATAAGAAATTCTTTCAATTTATCAAATAGCCCAACTGATTCTAATAATACTTGTATTCTCTGATTTAATAATAAGATTTCCCTGAATCGATTAGCATTATAACACCTTGTAGCAGAACCTGCTCTTTCTTCTACCCTATAGAAGTCTTTAGATAAAACTCCGATTTTTTCATTTGTTAACAGCAGTGATTTAATTGTAAATAAAAAATCTTCACCGTAGGGCATATCTGTATCAAAAATAACACCGTTTTCCTTAATCAACTTTAAAGAAAATAATATTCCGCACGCTGTTCTAGACATTTTTCCATCAATCATATTTTCAATACACTTCTCTGAGGTTTCATAATACCCTGGCTCAATTCTCTTTATTTTTTGTCCATTACTTAAGTTACAAAAAATTAGATTACTCCGTTCTTCTTCAACCATTTGATACATCTCTTCAAGCATAGTTTCTTCTATATAATCGTCACCATCAACAAAAGTCACATATTCTCCAGTGGCAATATTTATCCCTTGATTCCGTGCTGCACTAACCCCTAAATTCTTTTGATTTACACATATAACCCTTCTATCTAAATCCCTATAGCTATTAACTATCTCTAAAGATCTATCGGTTGAACCATCGTTTACTACTATTACTTCAATTTCTTTAAGTGTTTGATTACATATAGATTCTATGCATCGCCCTACATAATTTTCAACATTATAAATGGGAATTATTATACTAATCTTTACATTACTACTCATCACTTTGACATCGCTTCTACTTTTAATAACAAGTCTTTCACAATAAAGGCGGGGGAAAGTTCATCTACTACTCTCATCATTTCTTTAGGGTAATCATTATTTCTAATTTTATTTATTGCTTTAATAATGTCTTCTTTATTATTTTCACAGAAAACATATCTATTGTATTTAGAATAAAACTCCTTTATTTTTGCTGAATCCCCGTCTAATATAAACAATATTGGCTTTGTCGTACCCGAATAATAGTATACTTTTGCAGGAATCTGAGTACCAGTTAAATTACAAAGATGTACAAATACATCAGTATTTCTCTCAATTTCGTTAAGCTCTTTAATTGGTATCCTACTACCTATATTAATTTTATTAATGGATTTCGCAGGATTATCTGAATTTCCACGAACCACCATATTTACTCCTGTTTCTAATGCTGCATCATACAAAGGATCCAAATTTCTCACCTCTGAGTGATAATCCCCAAAATATCCAAAGGTCATTTTATTTCTTTCTATATTATAAGATAAGTGATTATCAATAGAAAAATATGGTATTAAGATATAATCAATTTTATTTTTTTGTTGAGGAAATAGTTCCTTTTGCTTCTCCGCAGTGAAGGGAGATACATATATAATTTTATCTGCAGAGCTTATTAAATTTTCCTCTTCTTTATATAATCTATGATTTAATAAATTTCTTTTTCTTGTTATATCAAGGTACATTGGATCTCCCCAAAGTTGCACCCATTTCCCATATCTAACTTTCCCTTTTTCAATTAAATATTTAGCGAACAAATGAGAATGTTTCGGATCCGAGGATGAAATTATTAGATCATAATACTCTTCATCAGAAAAACGCTCAACGTTGTTTACCCAAGCTTTTTGAGTTCCGTATATAGAGAAATTATTATATATTTTTCTTAATAAATTTTTTACACTTTTAAATTTATGATTCTTAGCTTTTTTATTACTCAACGCATCAAAAGTTGGACTAATACTGTACTCTTCAATATCTACTTCCTTAGGTAACTCAAAACCATTATCTTGAGCTATATGGTTCTCGGGTAATCTAGCAGTAATCACCTTAACATAATTGCCCATTTCTACCAATCCCTGTATATAAGCTACATTCATCATGGTAACTGATGAATTTGATTTAATAGCTTGGCCAGCTATAAATAATATTCTCATTGAATCAAACCTCACTTAGAAAAATCTTATATATTTTTACTGCACTGAAATAACATATTTACTCATTTTATTTATCCTGCACGAGCAGAAATCTATTATATAATTTTCACATTAAAATAAATTTTAATGCTTGGCTTAGTATCTAACCGTTAACTATTAATAAGCAATCTAAATTAATTATAAGGAATGAATACATAATCATTTGATATTCTCAATGCTATATTCAACTTTTGGTCGATGTATAGTCCCTATTATAGTTGGGAAGAAAAGTAACTTACTAACAATAAATTTTTTAACATCAAAAAAACATATACAGACTAATAAAGATAGAATTTGGAAAAATATACATACTAAAACAAGGTGGGCATTTAATAGCGAAAGGATTAGAAATATAATCGAGAAAAAATCAAACGTAATTGGCACTAAAACTTGCGCTATTGGCTTATGCCCATACGTGTACTTTAAGTTACCTTCTTCTGTACTAGATTGTATAGCCTGTCCTAGTCCAAATCCTCTTTTTGAGAATAATATCGATTTTAGCTTTCCTATCTTTCCTACTGGTTTATCAAAATGATCAATCATTTTTTCCGGAACCTCATAAATTTTATATCCCTTACTCTTTAATCTTACATATAATTCTGGTTCCTCAAACGCATTAATATAATTTCTATATCCACCAACTTCGTCAAAAGCATCTTTTTTTATTAATAATGCTCCTCCAAAGTGCTGTGCTACCTTTAATGTCTTTATGTTATATTTATTCTTTATTACTTGGCTGGTTTTCAATTTTTCATTTAAAATAAGATCATCCCTTATGCCAATTAAACCTGCACACGCTTTTTCATTAAGTTCCTTTAGACCTGTTTCTAAAAAATCCTTATAAAGTTTCATATCTCCATCTAAAAATAACAAATACTTCCCTATTGCCCTTTTACTTCCTATATTTCTGCCTAATGCTGCATTATATATAGTCGATTCAGATATTTTTATGATTTTTAAATTATTTATTTCCAAGTCACTCGCTATTTTTATAGTACAATCACTTGATTTTGAATCAACTAAGATTATCTCATGTGAATAATTTAACTCACTAAATACACCTGCTATAGATTTTAAACATCGTTCTATATTTTTCTCTTCATTTTTTGCAATTACTATAACAGAAAATACAGGACTTAATTTTTCTGATTGTTCTATCATAAATATAAAAGCTCCTCAAAAATAGTATCTTTTTTATAATATAGTCTTAATTTTTTGTAATTCATTAAAATATGCATCTATTACTATTTGCCTGTCAAATTCCTTTTCTACTTTCTTTCTTCCTTCCAATCCCATCTGCCTTTTCTTTTCATAATCCAACGCTATAAATTTTTCTATTTTTTCAATAAGATCTTGACTATCTTGTTGCTTCACAACATAACCATTTATTTCATCATCAACTATTTCTCGACATCCACTTCTATTAGTAGTAATAATAGGTCTACCAGAAGCAGCGCTCTCAAGTAAAACATTTGACATTCCCTCAGGGTAATATGTAGGATGAATTGTACAATGTGAAATTTCATGAAATGCCCTAATATCATTTTGCATTCCATGATACTGAATAATACCTCTACCTTGTAATTCTTTCAATTTACTATCATAAGCGTCTTCACAAAAACCTAAGATATGAAAAACTGTTTTAGGATACTTCCCTCTAATATATTCAGCTGCATCTAAATATTGATCAATGCCCTTTTCTTTCATTACTCGTGCAATAAATACAAAATTAATCAAATCATCTGACGGATAATCTAATACAGAATAATAATCTAAATTGACACCAGATCCCGGTATTAATTTATACTCGCCACTAATCAATCCCTCGCCCCTAAATAACTCTTTATTCTCTTCATTCTGAAAAAACACACAGTTAACTTTCTTCAAAGCAGTCCTATATAAAAACAAAGTGATTTTTTGCAATAATCCTCCATTTTCTACTGCAGTACCCAGCCCCGTAATATTAGACAAATAAGGAGTTTTACTTAATCTACACGCTAATCCACCATAAATATTAGGTTTTATTGTATATGTTAAAACTACTTGGGGTTTTATCTCTTTAATAATTTTCTTATAGCTCATTAATAATTTAAAATCAGTTATTGGATTAGTCCCTCTTCTACTAATTGGTGTATCAATAAATTTACATCCTAACTCCATAAGTTTTGGAACAAATTCACCATAAGGTAACGATATATATACTTCATTATCCTTCACCATCTGTTCTATAAGCTCTTTTCTAAATTTATATAAACCAACATCATTATTGGCAAGTATTAAAATCTTTTTCATTTTATTCTCCCTGACACAATGTAATCTATGACCAACGTAAATTACTTTGATTAAATAGTTTATTTAAAATTCTACCTATTGTTTTACTATTACATCTAACTCATCTAAACCATATATCGAATAATTTTCTTTAATATTACTTAAATACTCTCTGTTTTCATAAACTCCATTGCGATAGATCCTTATTGTTTGTATAGGATGAATATTACTAATATAAAAATCTTTTTCTGGATTATCACCAACATAAAGCATCTCATCGAATTTAACATCCAATTTCTCTTTCATTATTTCAAATGCCTTACTATGTGGCTTCCAATATCGTCTACCTAACTCATCAGTCACAATAATTTCATCAAAGTAGTTAGCTGCTTTTAACGCTTTTAATTTTTGTCGCTGTCCATTAGCATAACCATCTGTAATAATCCCTACATTTATTCCTTTTGTCCTTAAGTTTTTTAAACACGGTAATACATCCTCAAAAAACTGTATTATTGGTGTATGATTACGATACTCTTCCACTAGCTCCATTATCTCATTTTGAGTATAACTAATCCCAAATGTATCAAACACTCTATTAAATACGTTTCTAGTGTTTTCATTGAACAAATTTATTAATAATTGATATAGTTCTTGTTCATCCTTTTGAAGCTTTTCATTTAGTAATTTTGAAATATGTTTATAACCGCTTTCGATATATCTTCTCTCGGAAATAAGCGTATCATCTAAATCAAATATAACTGCTTTAATCATTTTACTAGCTCCATATTTTCATCTAAACATATACTACTATCAAATCTAATAAATGTAAGGTTTTCTCGATAATCTTCACTATAATTTAATTTCTCACCCATTAATAAGCGTAGAAGATTTCCGCATGAATCAGCACCACTTTGAATACTCATTGGAGCTCCCCCACCGAATCTTGGATTGATTTCAATATACTCAATCCCCTTCTTTGTCTTCATAAGTTGAACAGTTATATGTCCAATTGGTTTGAGTGTCTTCATTAATTTCGTCACATCATTAATAATCTCTCTATCTTTCACGATTTTCCCTTTTGAAATTTCACCACTACGTGTAGCTATTCTTAATCTTGGAACTACTGTAATTACATTTCCTTGAAAATCTAAAAATACATCAACCGTAAATTCTTCTCCTTCCATAAAATCTTGAATCAGAGGATCATTGATAAAACTTTTATATGTCTTTAATTCAGCTAAATTATTTACTTTAAATGTATTAACACTTGAACTTCCAGACTTAGGTTTGATAAATAAAGGAAACTGTATATTCTCCCCACAAATCAATTCCTCATCTGTATACATTTTTGGAATTCCAAAACCTTCTTCTTCTAAGAATCTTTGTGTATTGATTTTATCCCGGCAAATTTTAATAGCCTTGGAATCAGATATCAATACCTTGGCATGCGTTTTTTCTTCAATAAATTCCTTGTTTTCCGCAAGTAACAATAAATCTGTATCAATCGTTGGAACTATTAATGAAATATTTTCTTGATTGCAGATGTCTATAATCTCTTTAATATAATTTGGTTCACTAATTCGTGGTAATTTACAAGTTCTATCTGCAAAATATAAAGCTGGTGCCGTATTAGAACAGTCACCTGCTACAACATTACCTTTAACATTTAAATCTCTTATTGCTTTTTGAAAATGTTGCACTAGCTCTACACGTCGTCCCGCACTTAAAATTAAAATATTAATTTCTCTCATTATTTTCCCTCACTTTACTACCTTCAAAATATTCCATTGTAGCAGCAGTTTCTGAATTAATTCCTTCTCTAATAAAAACCTTCTTAATTGTTAAAAGGATAATCTTCCAATCTGTAGTGAAACTTACATTATCTACATACTCTACATCGTAATTAAATTTCTCTTCCCAACTAATAGCATTCCGACCATTAACTTGTGCTAACCCTGATAATCCTGGTCGAACTTCATGACGTCTTTTTTGATGCTCATTATATAACGGTAAATATTGAACTAATAAAGGTCTAGGTCCTATAATTGACATATCACCTTTAAAAATATTAAAAAGCCCTGGTAATTCATCAAGTGATGTCGAACGTAAAAATTTACCGAAGTTAGTAAGTCTTACACTATCGGGTAACAGCTCACCATTTTCATTTTTTTCATCTGTCATTGTTCTAAATTTATACATTTTGAAAATAGTCCCATTTAATCCAGGTCGCTCTTGTTTAAATAATACCGGACTACCCAATTTTGTTTTTACAAGAAAAGCAACTATAAGGAATAATGGACTAAGCATTATAATAGCAATTAAAGACAGTATAAAATCCATTGACCTTTTTATAAACCGTCTATAGATGCCAACTTTAGAACCCTTCATTACGATATCCACAACCCTTTAATAATTTTCACGACTCTATCTAAATCTTCATCTGTCATTTTCGTATCACTTGGTAAGCAAACACCGGTCTCAAATAGCTTCTCTGATACATCAGTCCCAATAAAATCATATTTCTCAAAGAATGGCTGCATATGCATTGGTTTCCAAACCGGTCTAGATTCAATATTTTCTTTTTCAAGGGCTTCCATCACATCAATTGGACGAATCTTGCCGTTTAGTGTCATAGAACTTAGCCAATAATTTGGTTCATTCCACTCATTACTAGGCATAAATTCAATTCCTTCAAGATTTCCTAATTCTCTCTTATAAAAATCAAATATGTATCTTTTCTTCTGAACTCTTTGATCTAACACTTTAAGCTGCCCTCTACCAATACCAGCAACTACATTACTCATGCGATAATTAAACCCTAATTCACTATGTTGATAATGTCTTGCTTGATCTCTACTTTGAGTTGCCCAAAATCTTGCTTTTGAAATTCGTTCCTCATCATTAGAAACGAGCATTCCACCACCAGAAGTAGTGATAATTTTATTACCATTAAAAGAAAAAACACCATAATCTCCAAAGCTTCCCGTATGTTTACCTTTGTAATAAGTTCCTAAAGATTCAGCGGCATCTTCAATTAAAGCAACATTATATTTCTTACAAAGTTCAACAATCTTATCCATATCCGCGGAGAGACCATATAAATGAACTACTATAACTGCCTTTACATTTGGATACTTTTTAAAAGCTTCTTCTAATGCTTTAGGACACATATTCCAAGTCTCATAATCACTATCTATGAAGACTGGAGTAGCATTTTGATAAATTATAGGATTTGCAGTTGCTGAGAATGTAAGGGTTTGACAAAAAACAACATCGCTCTCCCCTACTCCAGCTGCTTTTAGAGCCAGATGAATTGCAGCTGTTCCAGAAGATAGCGCTGCGGCTGCTTTAGAGCCCACTTTAGCGGCTAGTTCTCTTTCAAATCCGTTCACATTTTCCCCAAGTGGTGCAATCCAATTTGTATCGAAAGCTTCCTTAACGTAATGCATTTCATAACCTTCATCACTCATATGTGGTGATGAAAGAAATATTCTGTCTCCCATTTCTAAAACTTCCTTCCCTTAAATTAATTTTTTAGATTAACTTTATTATTCGCAATGCCTAATAATCGTTCTCTTATTTCCTCTTTACTCATTCCCTCAAAATCATTCATAAACTGTCTTAAAATATCTTGATCTAGTAAAACAGCTTTTCCTATATGAATTTTAGGGAATATTTGCTCTGGGTGAACCTCACCTTCATTTAATAACTCTTCATACATTTTTTCCCCTGGTCTTAATCCAGTGAATTCAATTCCAATTTCTTCAACAGAATAACCTGAAAGAGTGATTAAGTTTTTGGCTAAATCAACAATCTTTACTGGATCTCCCATATCGAGTACGAACAATTCTCCACCTCTAGCTAGCGTTCCAGCCTGAATAACTAATCTTGAAGCTTCTGGTATGGTCATAAAGTAACGAATCATATCAGGGTGAGTAACTGTTACAGGCCCACCTTTTTGAATTTGTTTCTTAAATAGAGGTATCACGCTCCCCCTACTTCCAAGAACATTACCAAATCTAACCGCAACAAAACGTGTACCAGTACTAACCGAAGCCATATGTTGTACAAGCATTTCTGCAAATCGTTTTGTAGCTCCCATTACATTTGTCGGGTTTACTGCCTTATCTGTAGAAACCATAACAAACGTATTTACTTTAAACGTATCTGCAGCTTCAGCTACATTTTTCGTACCAAAGATGTTATTTTTCACAGCCTCTTCAGGATTACGTTCCATTAAAGGTACGTGCTTATGTGCCGCTGCATGGTATACGATATATGGTTGATGCTTTTTCATTATTTCAAAGATTTTATGACGATCTTGAACATCAGCAATCTCTGTCACAATTTCAACTGTATCTTTATAAGTAACTCTCATTTCCATTTCAATATTATAAATGCTGTTTTCACCATGTCCCAAAAGAACAATTTTTGCTGGTTTATACCTCATTACTTGACGACAAATTTCAGATCCAATCGATCCACCAGCACCTGTTACTAAAATTGTTTTACCTGTAATCTTTTCTCCAATTCCTGCATCATCTAATTGAATTGGTTCTCTTCCTAATAAATCTTCTACTTGTACATCCCGGAATTCATTAACAGAAACTTTTCCATCTAAAAGATCTTCAAGCATTGGTACAATTTGAGTTTTCGCCTTCGTTTTTCTACACTTCTCAAAAATTTCGTTTATTTGATTTCTACTTAAAGAAGGAATAGCAATAATAATATGTTCAATATCATTATCTTCTACAACTTCTTTAATATGATTTGTTGTACCAACGACTGGCACATTATAAATCTCTAATTTTTGTTTATTTCTATCATCATCAACAAACGCAATTGGATACAGATCAGCTTCCTTATTATGTAGTAACTGTCTTACTACCATAGTCCCTGCTGAACCAGCTCCAACAATCAATGTTCGTTTTTTATTCGCATCCTTACTAATATACGTATCACGGAACATACGCCATACAAAACGAGAACCACCGATTAATAGTAAATGTAACATCCATGCGATCGCTAAAATTCGGACATAAATATCATGATTTATAATTTGTTGAACAATTGCCGTTACAATAATTGAAAGCGTAATTGCTTTAAATATTTGTTTTAGTTCTCCAATACTTGCATATTCCCACGCCTTGTTATAAAGCTTATAAATAGCAGCAAAAATATGATGACTACATAACAATGTAATAGAACTAATAATTACTGTCGCAGGAATTTTACTTAATACATTGGGATGTATGAACCAATAACTTAAATATACGGCGGTTAATACAATAAATGAATCTAATAAAATTAATAATGAGAGCCGTTTTCGATAACTCAATATATCTATTCCCTTCTTTATATAATTCGCATCTTGTTAATAATAAAAAAGGACATTCTCTTATGAATGTGCCTCTTCCTTTTTTACAAGTTCCTTCATATATTTCATTAAATCTATTTTCAGCTCTTCATTTTGAAGTGCCATCTCAATTGTTGTCTTAATAAATCCAAATTTCTCTCCAACATCATAACGAATTCCTTCAAAATCATAAGCAAATACGCGCTGAATTTCATTCAAACGTTGAATCGCATCTGTTAATTGAATTTCTCCACCAGCACCTGTTTGTTGATCATCAAGGAACATGAAAATTTCTGGTGTTAATACGTAACGCCCCATAATCGCTAAATTAGATGGTGCTGTACCTTCTGCTGGTTTTTCAACAAATTGACGCACTTGATAACGACGATCATTTTGTTCAACTGGATCAATGATACCGTAACGATGTGTTTCATTTTCCGGCACTGTTTGCACACCAATAACAGATGATTGCGTTCCTTCATATTGATCCATTAATTGACGTAAACATGGTGTTTCTGCTTGGACAATATCATCACCAAGTAATACTGCAAATGGCTCATTTCCAATAAATTTACGCGCGCACCACACTGCATGCCCTAAGCCTTTTGGTTCTTTTTGTCTTATGTAATGAATATTAATTTTTGAAGAAGCTTGTACTTTTTCAAGCATTTCATACTTCCCTTTTTCGAGTAAGCTTTGTTCTAATTCAAAAGAATGATCGAAATGATCTTCAATTGCGCGCTTTCCTTTTCCAGTAACGATAATAATATCTTCAATTCCTGATTCTATCGCTTCTTCTACTATGTATTGAATTGTCGGCTTATCGACAATTGGTAACATTTCTTTCGGCATCGCTTTCGTTGCTGGTAAAAACCTTGTCCCAAGACCAGCAGCGGGTATAATCGCTTTTCTTACTTTTTTCAAATCTAGTCCCCCTAAAAATATCGCTTTATCTATATGTATCAATAATAAAAACCCTACCTATAGAGTCATAGTTATAACTCCATAGGTAGAGTTTCTATCATAAATAAAATTATGGGCATCTAACCCATCCTCACGTCATACTCCCGACGACAAGCGTCTAAGGTAGGTTCGAAATAAAAATTTCTACCCACAGCACGACCGAGTGCCCCCGTTGATACCGGTTAGGAGACATCACCAATTCCTTATTTAGAAAATGCCGAACAATTTTTTGCGACGAATTTGTTCTGGATCTTCTTTATAAATTGCTTTTCCGCTAATTAATAAATAGGGGTTCTCTTTTAAATCACTCATAACGTTCATTCCGAATTCTTTTCCGATTAATTCGTAGCTTTCCGCTAGATGAAATCCTCTTGATGTTGTGTTATGTGCATCTGATGCGATCATATGCGTTAAATTATGTTCAACGAGTTGTAGTGAGAATTTTTTTATCTTTTTGCCGAACTTTCCTAGTAAACTTCCTGCCGTTACTTGTGTTAATGCACCTTTACTTACAAGATTGTATAACTTATCTGGCCGCTCGATTAACTCGGCATTGCGTTCTGGATGAACGATAATTGGGATCATTCCTTTAACACGTAATTCATATAATAGTTGCTCTGCATAGCGAGGTACGTGATTAGATGGAAACTCAATTAATATGTATTTATTCGTTTCGTTTAAGGTAACGATTTTACTAGCTTCATAGTCTTCTAATAAATCACCATATAACCTGACCTCTTGCCCTGGTAAAATTTTCAGTGGAATTTCATTTTGTTGTAGTTCATCATTTAGTTGTTTTACTTGATGAATAATTGAAGTACGTTCATTTGTATATTTACCATTTTGATGGTGTGGTGTTGCGACGATTGTATGTATTCCTTCTTGGACAGCCTTTTGTGCCATGGCCAGACTATCTGTTACTGTTTGTGCACCGTCATCGATGCCAGGTAAAATGTGACAATGTAAATCAATCATTTGTTTCATCCTCCCTCTCTCATATAAAAATCTTTTTTCCTTTGAATATGAGTTATCTCATATCCAAAGGAAAAAAGGAGATATGTTTTTGCCATATCTCACTTTTTAATTAGTTTGCACCGTAGTAATAATATAAGCCTTGTTCACGTTCACGATCGTTCAGAACAACACCTAACAATTTACCTTTTGCAGATTCTAATAATCCTTTTGCTTTTACCGCTGTTTCCTTTTCTGTCGATTCACTACGAACGACAAGAATGGATGCATCACATACATTCGCCATAATTTGCGCATCTGTTACAGCTAAAATTGGCGGTAAATCAAAAATAACTAAATCGTACATACTATACGCTTGCCCAAGAAGTTCTTTCATCGATTTCGAACCTAACAATTCCGCCGGATTTGGTGGGATTGGACCACACGCTAAAAAGTGTAAATTATCAACTAATGTCGTTTGTACACACTTCTCTAAACGTTCACTATGTGTTAATACATTCGTTAATCCGAAAATATTATCAACTTGGAACATTTGATGCATCGCTGGTTTACGCATATCTGCATCAATTAATAATACTTTCTTTCCTTGTTGAGCGAAAACAACTGCCATATTCGCTGTTGTCGTCGTTTTCCCTTCACTTGGGTTAGCAGACGTTACCATTAACGAATGTAAATTCGTATCAACAGATGCAAATTCGATATTCGTTCGAATATTACGATATTGTTCTGAAATTGGTGATTTCGGTTGTTGATGAGCAATTAATTGACGACGTTGACGATGATTTTGTTTCTTTTTAAATAAACTATTAAGAGCCAATTGTTTGTCCCCTCACTTTTCTTGATGATGGAGCATGTGATTTCACGCTTGCTGTTTCTTCATCCATACGTGCTACAATACCTAACACCGGTAAGCCAAGTAAGCTTTCTACATCTTCTTCTTTTTTCACTGTGTTATCTAAGTATTCTAGTAAGAATGCAAGACCAACTGAGGCCATTAATCCAACAACGAAAGCAATTGCTACGTTTAACATCGGGCGTGGTTTAATTGGAGATTGATTTTCCGCAACTTCTGCTTTTGACAATACAGTTACGTTATCAACATTCATAATTTTTGCAACTTCACCTTTAAATACATCTGCAGTTGCATTTGCAATATCACGAGCTAATTTTGGATCTTTATCCTCGGCTGTAACGGAAATGACTTGTGAATCTTTTTCATTCGCAACATTAATCTTTCCTGTTAAAGCTTGTGCTGTCATATTTAAATTTAATTTTTCATTCACTTGGTCTAAGACTACTGGACTTTTAATAATGACCTTATATGTATTCGTTAATTGAATATTTGTTTGAATTTCACCAGCTTGAATCATTGCACCCTCTTGCTTTTTCTGGTTAACAAGAATTTGCGTTGAAGATTGGTAGATTGGTGTCATGAAGAAGAAGCTAATGATAGCACTTACAATAGCTGCACCAAAGGCGATTACGAGGATCATTGCTAAACGTTTTTTTAAAATATAAAATAACTCTTTTAAACTAATTGTTTCTTCCATAAGTCCCTCCAACTTTCTAAAATTTGCACATAAGAAAAATTATAACATATAATCTTACATTTTTTTATTTTAGTCATATCTATGTTCTTTTGTTATTTGAAAACATATATAATCTTACAAAATAATCTTAAATATGACAACACATTCCATCAATTTTACAAAATTCCTATTGTATCATTTTTTTTATATAATTCAATATATAATTTTAAAATAATTCAAAAAAACTGGTAAAAACACTTACCAGCTTTAAAAATTACTATTTTACACATTATTTTCTAATAATATCCATATTGTTCTCGTTCTTCTTTTTTATCATTTAAAACGACGCCAAGTAGTTTTCCAGATGCTTTATCTAATATTTGTTTCGCCTTTATCAGTTTATCTTTTTCTGTTTTTTCACTACGAGCTACTAATACAACTCCATCGCATTTGTTTGCAAGTATTTGCGCGTCTGTAACCGCCAGCACAGGAGGCGTATCGATTAGAATGACGTCGAACATCTTATATGCCTCTAAAAGCATTTCGTCCATTTTACGGTATCCTAGTAGTTCTGCAGGGTTTGGCGGAATTGGGCCTGCTGGCATGACATATACATTATCTATATCTGTTTTTTGAATACATTGCATAAACGAAGCCTGTCCTGATAATAAATTTGTTAAACCATTTGGATTGTGAACCGCAAATAAGTTTTGTAATGTCGGCTTACGTAAGTCCGCCCCAATTAACAATACTTTTTTCCCTTGTTGACCGAAAACAACTGCTAGATTAGAAATAGTCGTTGTTTTCCCGTCTCCTGGATCTGCTGAAGTGACAATAATAGAACGAATATGGTTATCTACAGATGTAAATTCAATGTTCGTACGAATGTTACGGTATTGTTCTGTAATACGTGATTTAGGCTCTTTATGTGTAATTAATTGTCGTAATGGTTTTCTTTTCTTTCTTCCGAACATGTTCTAGTCTCCTTTTTCAAAATGCGACCTTTTCCCTTTTTCTCTTTTATGCTCGATATGCTACGCCTATTTTTCATTTACTTCTACCGTTAAATTTCCCCATTACTTTCCTCTACAGTTCATCATAACGAATCATAATAACCTTTGTCCTATCTTATAACCTCCATAATGTGACAATGGCATCTCTATCTTTATCGCGCTATCATTCATCTTGATTTCAAGATATTTATAGCGTCATTATATACAAACTCCCATTCATTTACAAATAAAATTCTGATTACTCTGCATTTTAATATTTCAAACAAAAAATATAGTAATTAAAAAAATCCTTCTGTAATATGCAGAAGGATTTTTTTAATTACTATCTATTCTTTCTTATCACCAATTGCAAATGTAATTTCAGCTTCACACGCAACTTCACCATCCACTGTTGCGATTGCTTTTCCTTTTCCAATTGGTCCACGTACGCGTGTCATTTCTACTTCTAAACGAAGTTGATCACCTGGGCGTACTTGTTTTTTGAAGCGGCAGTTGTCGATGCCTGCGAAGAAAGCAAGTCTCCCGCGGTTTTCTTCTTTCTTTAATACAGCAACTGCCCCAACTTGTGCTAATGCTTCTACAATAAGTACACCAGGCATAACTGCATAATCTGGGAAGTGTCCATTAAAGAACTCCTCGTTTGCAGATACATTTTTAATTCCAACCGCTCTTTTCCCCTCATCCACTTCTAATATTTTATCAACAAGTAAAAATGGATAGCGGTGTGGAATGATTTCTTTAATTTGTTCTATATTTAGCATGTAACAATCGCCCCTTTTGTAATATTGGTCTTACCACTTGGACATATTGTTATTATCCCATTTTGTTTATTATTTGTCATTATAAAGTAACACTTTACTCTCTATTATAAAAAAATGCATACACTCTATTCCATTAAAATAGTTGCACTTCCCGGCAACTGACACGGAGGTAGAAAAGAGTGTATGCCCAAATTAGGGAAAGGCAATATGTATTTGAACATTTTTTGCCTTAATGTCGTATTCCGAATCATTATATTACATACGTTTTCAAATAAGAAAACATTAAATTTAACTGTATATACGGATATATCACCTCATTTCTTTATTTTCCTCTATTATTCTTCCGTTTTCGTAAAAAATTAGAATTAAAAAAATAAAAAAAAAGAACTAAGGTTTTCCCTTAGCTCTTTCTCACTTTATTTCAATGCACGACGTGGTAATTTATCGATATTCTCTAACATAATACCTGTACCAATAGCAACACATTGCATTGGGTTTTCAGCGATTAATACTGGTACCTTTAATTCTTCTGCTAGAAGCATGTCGATACCGTGTAATAAAGCTCCACCGCCTGTTAGAATAACACCGCGGTCGATAATGTCCGCAGATAGTTCTGGTGGTGTGCGCTCTAGTACGCCTTTTGCAGCTTGTACAATGATAGCTGCGTCTTCTTTTAGTGCTTCTGTAATCTCTTCAGAGCATACTGTAATTGTACGTGGTAAACCTGTTACCATGTCACGTCCGCGAATTTCAAGCTCTTCACTACGTGCACCTGGGAATACTGTACCAACTTTAATTTTAATATTTTCTGAAGTACGTTCTCCAATTAATAGCTTATACTTACGTTTAACGTAGTTTAAGATTTCCATATCAAACTTATCGCCAGCCATTTTGATAGAGGAAGAGGTAACAATATCACCCATAGAAAGTACGGCAATATCTGTTGTACCTCCACCAATATCAACAACCATGTTTCCGCTTGGCTGGAAGATTTCCATACCAGCACCAACTGCGGCTACTTTTGGTTCTTCTTCTAAAAATACTGTTTTACCACCTGAACGTTCAGCAGCCTCACGAATTGCTTTTTGTTCTACAGATGTGATATTTGTTGGACAGCAAATTAAAATGCGAGGTTTTGAAAAGAAGCTCTTCACGTCCAATTTGTTAATGAAATACTTTAACATTGCTTCTGTAATTTCGAAATCTGCGATTACACCATCTTTAAGCGGACGAATTGCTACAATATTACCAGGTGTACGTCCCACCATACTTCTTGCTTCTTCACCTACTGCTAATACTTTTCCACTATTACGATCAATTGCCACAACAGATGGCTCATTTAATACAATACCCTTACCTTTAACATGAATTAATACGTTAGCCGTACCTAGGTCAATTCCGATATCTCGCGCAAACATTCCCGTCATTTCCTCCTCGATATTCAAAATCAGGTTACACCCGAATTCTTTTACACCTAATTTCTGATTTTATCATAAATTTAACAGAAACGTAATATTCGCAAAAAGAATTCTTCTGAAAAATATTACCGAATTCACAAGGAATGTTTGCTATTTTAGATTTATTGGCGCACAGGGTTTTCTGTATCTTCTTTTCGGTACTTTTGCTTTGTTGCTTCTCCACCTCTTAAATGACGAATAGACTTATGATAATCAAGAATTTCTTTCACTTCATTTGCGAGCTCTGGATTAATTTCTGGCAAACGTTCTGTTAAATCTTTATGGACTGTACTCTTTGATACCCCAAATTCCTTTGCGATTACACGCACTGTCTTTCTTGTCTCCACGATATACTTGCCAATCTTGATAGTTCTCTCTTTGATGTAATCGTGCACACCACTCGCCTCCCTAAATTGGATGTGAGAAGTGTGAAATGAGACTCGCTGCATACGACTATGAAGTAAATGTGAGTGCTGTTTGTAAGCGTTAAACATTCTTGGATTTATAATGAAATGATTCACGATTTCTCACCTCAAACACTCTCTTTGCATTGGTTTATACCATTGTATTGCCCGCACTACTGATATATGCTACATGTTCACTATTTTTGCGGACTAAGTTAAGAAAAATTACGTTTTTTTGTGAGAAATACGTTAACGATGACAATTACGGCGAAAAAAAGTGACACCTCTTTATAAAAGGTGTCACTCTTCTCTTTCATATTCTTCTTCTAACAACTGATGGTGGGGGACTTCTTTCTTACCGGCAATATAATAATATAAAGCGAATAAAACAAACAATAAAATGATAGCAATCGACAGAACAGATAAAAATGACACAGTATCCCCTCCCTTTTGTAATATATATTCGAGAATCTCGTCATTTTTCCTTGTTATTGCAACTTTTTTCTCGAAATTGATTATTTTTATATAAAAATAAAGTGAAACTTTAATCAGTGGGAGACGGTTCATCTCCCACTGATTATTAGTTGAACCAATCGGGCGTTTACGGGCAGTTGATTCCCACCTAACCGCTTTACTCCGGCTTAATTTTGAGGCGGGAGTCTTACTGCCCGTTAATGCGGGATAAAAAAATCAGCTCTCCTAATGAGAACTGATTTTTTCACTTTATTATTCTTGTGAAGAAGAACCGTTAGATGATTCTGTAGAACCATTCGTTGATTTTTCTTCTTTTTGAGATTTGTCATCTTGTTTGCCGTTCGTCTCTTTATCACTAGTCGAACCGCTTGTTGATTTCTCTTCTTTTTGAGATTTGTCATCTTGTTTACCGTTCGTCTCTTTATCACTAGTCGAACCGCTTGTCGATTTCTCTTCTTTTTGAGACTTATCTTCTGTTTTACTTTCTGGTTTCGTGCTTGTTGACTTTTCTTCTTTTTGAGATTTGTCATCAGCTTTTTTACCAGAAGCATTTGTCGCCTTTGCAGCACCTGCATCAGCTTTAATTTCTGCTACTGATTTATTTAAATAACGCTCAGGGTTCACAGCCACATTGTCTTTACGTACTTCAAAGTGAACGTAAGAACCTGCATCTTTATTCATTGCATTTAGACCTGATTTTCCTAACACTTCACCTTGCGCGACTCTTGCACCTTTTTCTACTTTCACACTGCCTAAGCTTTGATAAGATGCTGCTACACCATTTCCACTATCTACTGTTACAACATAACCAAGAAGTGAATCTTTTTCAGCTTTCGTTACTGTACCACTTAAAGCAGCTGTAACATCAAATTCTTTTCCGTTTTTCGCAGCAATGTCAATTCCTTTATTCGGGGAATATGTGTTGTTATAAAAGACAAGTGCTTTTTCTTGTTCCGCCTCTGATGCTGCATCTTCATAGAATTTCTTCTGTACTACTACTTCTGCATTTGCTGCAGTTGGCATTTTCACTACTTCTGAAGATTTTGTTACTGGTACTGCCGGATCTTCCGTTTGTGTATACGGTGTTGCTTGATCTTGGTTCGGAGCTTTCTTTGGATTAGCTCCCTGGAACCATAGCGCAACCATTAAGATTACCGCTGCACAAGCAATGTATAGTGCCGGAAACACCCATCTTTTTTGAAATAAATGTACTACTTTTTGCGACTTTTTACTATTTCTTCCTCGCATTCCATCATCACCTCAGCAATCATTTTGAACAATATTCACTCATCCTATACAACCTATAACTAATTACTTTTCGACAAAATCTGTAAAAATATGTATAGGAATTGCAAAATTTCCGAGGAAATGATAGAAAAAGGAAAAAACTGAGCGTTTCAGCTCAGTTTTTAGTCCATTTGTTTCTTTCTATAAATGAAGAGTGTAATAACAAGTACTGCGACTAACCAAATCGTTATGTTCAATAAGTTACTAGTAATTGCACTAAAACCTTCACCTTTTATAACACTACTAACTGCAAGACCGATATGACGAGTTGGCAAATAATCGACTATTTTTGTAACGACTTCATTCTTCACAAACATTCCAATTAAATCACCGAAAAGGAATGTCATTAATATTGGTAATCCAATTGTTGATGTTTGCGGCACATTTTGAGCTAATAATCCAATACAAGTACCAATGAGATTAAATATTAGCATTCCAAGAACAAAGATGAGTAATAATAATGCAAAATTACCTTCTAATTTACCTAAAATAAGTAGATTAATAAAACAGATTGCAACTGTAATCATACCTGTTAATGAACTTTTACCAATTAATACTTCAATAGATGATGCTGGTGATAGCATAAGAACACGAAGCGTATTTTTTTCCTTTTCTTCAGCGATGAGCATTGCCTGTACAAAGCCTCCGACCATAACTAACGCCATCGCAGTTAACGTACTTGCTCCAACTTCTCTCATATTATCTGAGCGACTAAATAATACCGAAAAGACAAGTGGCATTACCAACATAATTAAAGTTTGTGAATTCGTTTTAAAATCCTGTACCTCTTTCCGAAAAATAGCTGAAAATCGTCTCATTGAAAATGTCATTATAGTCCCCTCCCAGTAACTTCAATAAAGATATCACCTAACGTTGGCTCGTGTGAATGAATAGATAGTAATTCGCCTTTTTTCATCCATTCTGAAATGCGTTTTGCTCCTAATTCATCTTTTTGTACCGTTTCTTTTTGTTTATCTTTTAACACAACTTGTATTTGATCTTTCGCGTACTTTAATCGCAAGTTTTCTGGTGTATCAAGCGCTACAATTTCTCCGCCGCACAGAAAGGCAATACGGTTACAAAGCGTTTCTGCTTCGTCCATGTTGTGCGTCGTTAAGAAAATCGTTGTTCCTTCTTTATTTAAGTCTTTTAAGATTTTATGAATGTTTTGTACGTTTACTGGATCAAGTGCAGATGTTGGTTCATCTAAGAAGAGGATATCTGGTTTGTGAAGGATCGCTCTCGCTAGTGTGACACGCTGCTTCATTCCTTTTGACAATTTTTTTACTTGTGTTTTTTTATCATCTAATAAGTTCACTTGTGCTAGCACTTCATCGATTCGTTCTTTTTTACAATCGTATAAGTCACAAAATAGTAGTAAGTTATCATAAATGCTAAGTCTTTCGTATAGGCCGCTGTTGTCTGTCAAAATACCAATTCGCTTGTAATCGATACTACTTGGACCTGTAATGTCTTTACCTAACACTCTTACAGTTCCAACGCTATGAAGCAATTGAGATGTTAATATTTTTACTGTTGTCGTTTTCCCAGATCCACTCGGTCCGAGGAATCCAAAGATTTCTCCTTGCTTCACCTCAATATTTACATTTCGAAGGGCCGTTTTTCCATCGAAACTTTTCATTACATCTTTCATTTCAATTGCCAATTTCATTTCGTCATCCCCTTTGTTTTTCTTTTTATAGATGAAAGTCGCTTTAGCGCTTTTCGTTTGTTTCGCTTTTCTTGACTCAATCATATGAAAAACAAAGGGTAGGCGCAGTAAAATACCGGTAAAAGGAGTATTTTTACCGGTGAATGAATCGTATTTTGAGCTTATCGGAGCATTTTTATAGCCCAATTACACCTTTTAATTCATCCATTCGTCCTTTTGAAAGCGGGATTGAACTTTTTCTTTCATCATCCAAAATTAAGCTAAAACTATTCCGAGTCCACGTAATAACTTCTCGTACTCTTTGTAAATTAACGAGGTACGAGCGATGACATCTGAAGAACCCGAATCCTGTTAATCTTACTTCTAGTTCACTTAATGTTAATGCACATACGAAATCACCTTCGCGCACATGAATATGTGTCACTCCATTTTGTGTTTCAATGAAATGGATTTCCATCGGATCCAGTAAAATGATTTTATCATTCACTTTCGCTGGTATCCTTTCTAATTTCATTTGCGGAATCATTTGAATGACCTTTTCTTCGTCAACTTCTTTCACTTCTTCTTGCTCAATTTCTACCTTTTTCACACCATTGTTATTTAATATGTATACATCTTCTGTTAGCGAGAGCGCATCTGATAAAAAAGATGACGTAATAAAAATCGCCTTTCCTTGCTCTTTCATTTTCATAATCGCTTTTCGAATAATAATCGTACTCTCTGTATCTACATTTTGCTCCGGCTCTTCTAAAATAACTAAATCTGGATTATGAATCATAACTCGCCCGATATGAAGGCGACGTTTCTCTGAAAATGACAGTTTTTC
Source organism: Bacillus sp. FSL E2-0195 (assembly GCF_038003645.1). NCBI lineage: Bacteria > Bacillati > Bacillota > Bacilli > Caryophanales > Bacillaceae > Bacillus > Bacillus sp. FSL E2-0195. The sequence goes on from NZ_JBBOPN010000001.1 coordinate 5,082,952, forward strand.
TATTTTAACGTTCAACTTATCTAAGAGACCGACATATTGTACTACTTCTTCCATACTCATGTTAGATTCATAAAGCCCTAATATAAACTTGAAGTACTCCCTCACCTTCAAACGATCGTATGCTTCATCTTTCAAAAAACAAAAGCCGATGCGGGAATAATTCTTCTTTCCAATCGCTGTGCCTTCAAATAGTACATTGCCAGTTGAAGCTGCTTCTTCACCGATAATGATGCGGTGCAACACTTTAGCTGTATGATTATTGCATTGCAAAACAACACATTGTCCTTTTTCAACCTCCAGTTCAATTGCCGGTAACTGGTTCGTCTTCCCTACCTGTTTCAACTCCAGTAGCGCCATTCTGTCTCCCCCAAATGTTTTTCCCTAATTATACCAAATGATTAATGGAAGATTATGATATTTTAAACAAAAAAGAAGTAGGTATCAGGAAACCCCTGACACCTACTTCTTCACCATCAATTTTCCTTCATAATCATTCATCGTCTTTATTTCAATGCCTTTATAGTAATGAGCGACTATCTCTGTATATTTCTTACCTTCCGCTGCCATACCATTCGCACCGTACTGGCTCATACCGACGCCGTGACCGAATCCTTTCGTTGTAACGGTGATGTTATCCCCTTCTTGTTTCCACGTAAAGTCTGAGGAGCGTAAATCTAACTTTTCACGAACTTGTTTTCCTGTTAATGTTTTCCCTTGGAACTCTACATCCTTTACTCGCTTTCCTTCCGTAAGGTCTTTAATATTACCAACCTTTCCGTTTGCTAGTACTTTCACACCGAGACGTTTTTGAAAATCAGCTACTGTGAATTTTTGCTCACTCGTAAATTTTGGAGAGGCTTGATCCCACGGACTATCTACGCTTTTCAAGTACGGATAATCATTTCCCCAATAATCAGCTGCATTTTCTGTTCGTCCGTTACTCGTTGAGAAGAAGGATGCTGAAATTGGTTTTCCATCATACGTTAAAACTTGTCCTGCGGTTTTCGAAACGGCTTCCTCAATTTTCTTTAAATTATTTTCGTAGTTATTACCCCATTGTTTCTTCAATTCCTCTTTGCTTTTGTACACTTGATCTTTCACTGTATCTGTCACATCCGCATTGTTTTTCTTACCACCGCTTAGCATACGCTGCACTACAAATGTTCTTGCTGCTAATGCCTGCGCCTTTAGCGCCTCTATTTCAAAGCTGGCATTCATCTCAGAAGCTACTACACCGGCCACATACTCCTCCATAGGTAATGTTTCTACCTTCTTCTGCTGATCACGATATACAGCAACTTGAACCGCTGTATCCACTTTCCCTGGAGCTGGTATACTTTCTATCGCTGGAGGAGTTTTAGAAGCTGCTTCTTCCCCTACTTTTGCTTTCGCAAACGGAATAACAAGAGCAGCAGGTACAATGATAACGAGCGCTATTAAGAGCGCTACTGTAATGAAAAGTGGCTTTGAAAATTTCATCCTATTCCCCCAATATAAAGTTGGATTCCTTTCATTCTTATGGAAATACGGGATCTTTTAGAACATACTTGGGGGTATCGATATAAAGTGAAACTATAATCAGTGGGGTTTTACTGACCGCAAATAGTGGAATAAAACAAAAATTTTCTAAATATTTTCACTGAGACGTGCATAAGTATGGAATTTATTGACTATAACAGTAATAACCCAAAAAAAAATAGCCCCTATGTCAAAAGACATAGAGACTACTTCAATTAAGCGTGAAGATCAGAAACTTCTTGTTCTTTCACTTCTTCTACTTTTTCGTTTACACGTTCAATAGTTGCACCTAATGCAGCTAATTTCTTATGGAAGTCTACATAACCGCGGTCAAGATGTTTTAACTCTGTTACACGAGTATAACCTTCTGATACTAAACCAGCTAAGATTAATGCTGCTGCAGCACGTAAATCAGTTGCGCCAACTTCAGCTCCTTGCAAGCTACTTGGACCGTTCATAATTACAGAACGACCTTCGATTTTAATATCAGCATTCATACGACGGAATTCTTCAACGTGCATAAAGCGGTTTTCGAATACCGTTTCTGTAATCATACTTGTTCCATCAGCATGTAGTAATAATGCCATCATTTGTGATTGCATGTCTGTTGGGAAACCTGGATGAGGCATAGTTTTAATATCAACCGCTTTTAACTTATCTGGGCCGATAACACGTACACCTTCATTTTCCTCAATAATTTTAACACCCATTTCTTCCATTTTCGCTGTAATTGAGCGTAAATGTTCAGGCACAGCATTTTCAATTAAGATGTCTCCACCTGTAATTGCCGCTGCAACCATGAATGTTCCTGCTTCAATACGGTCAGGAATAATAGGGTGGTTTGCACCATATAATTTTTCAACGCCTTCAATACGAATCGTTCCAGTTCCAGCTCCGCGTACTTTCGCTCCCATTGCATTTAAGAAGTTAGCTAAGTCAACGATTTCTGGCTCTTTCGCTGCGTTTTCAAGGACTGTTGTCCCTTTTGCTAATGTAGCTGCAGACATAATGTTTTCTGTCGCGCCTACGCTTGGGAAGTCTAAATAAATTTTAGCTCCTTTTAGTTCGCCCTCTACGTGTGCCTCAACAAATCCGTTACCAACTTTTACTTTCGCTCCCATTGCTTCGAAGCCTTTTAAATGTTGGTCAATTGGACGTGAACCAATTGCACATCCACCAGGAAGTGCAATACGAGCACGACCGTTACGTGCTAATAATGGTCCCATTACTTGAACAGATGCACGCATCTTACGTACATACTCAAATGGTGCTTCAATGTTTAATTCTTTAGAAGAATCGATTGTTACTTGGTTATTTTCAAATACGACTTCAGCATTTAAATGACGTAATACCTCGTTAATTGTGTATACATCAGATAATACTGGTACTTCAGATAGTACATTCTTTCCGTCACTCGCTAATAGGGCTGCAGCGATTATAGGTAATACAGCATTTTTTGCGCCCTCAACACGCACTGTGCCGCTTAACCGCTTTCCGCCACGGACGATGATCTTTTCCAAATTATTCCCCTCCGTGTCCTTTTTTCAGTATCTATTCACTCAATACTCAGAAGTTATGATCGGTGTGCCAACCACAATTGTATCTTTGTTGTTTGTAGAACGTATTGCTATTTGCACATTTATTTTCTCTCTATTTGTTGAAAGAGCGTCATTCCACTTTTTATTATATGCGGAGACTGATACAAATGCTCTTTCTTCTATCTGTTCGATCGCTCTTGCTGAAAGATCTTTCAAAACCTGATTGGTTTTATTTTGCAAAACACCTTCAATCTTATCATTCAGTACACCTTGAACACAAGTGTAAATTATAGGTTTTTCACTAAAAATTTTATCCATGTTCTGAACGTACTTCGGGTCCCATTTCGCCCCGCTCACTTCAAAAATAATAAAAGTGTTTTCTTTAGTATTTTCCTTACTCCAAGTTACTACTATTCGTTCTTCATGTGAAGAAGATTTTTTATAGGATGTAGCTTTATATCCATCTGGAGATTGTTCTAATTCCCAACTTTCGATGTTCGCCTCTTCTTTCACATCGTTTAACAATTTTTGAAACGTATGTATATTAGAAATTGTTTTCGTTTCTCGCGCTAACCATGACCACCGCTCTACTTTTGCATCGTTCTTCTCTAAAGCTGCAATCATGCTCTCCATTTTCTGTTCATCGCTTATAGGTTTCATCTCTTTATATCCAACCAAAAATAAAACAACACTTACGATAACAATAAGAATGGCTTTAAACTTCAATTTCATCCCCTCCTATCCCCATTGTTAACGGAGATATGAGGTTCTATACACTTACTTTACTAAATACGTTAAACTCTTTGAATAGCCTAAATAATCAAGGAAAAAGTTACTTACAGATGTCCCAATTGCAATTGTAATTAGGATAAGTAATACCCTCGTCTGCATCACTTTTCCAGACTTCATTAAGCGCTCAATGTGAATACCTTGTAAGGCCCACCACGTAATGGTAATAAACAATAAATGCGAAACAATGGCAATCAGTGCTTGTTGCCCTAAAAGATGTGCCAAAAAATCGACCCCTTTTTTTACTTGGCTACTACTTACGCAAAATGTAAAAAACGATACCATAAATAAGTAGGAGCCACACTTTTTCAAACGCAAATAAGCATCTTACATCGTGATTTTCTCTCGGAAAACATATGCCTATAGACGTTTTCATTTGCTGTTACTCCAAAATAAAAAGCGTAGAGTACGGACTCTACACCTTTTATTTCCACTATTGTACCACGTTCCCCAAGAAGAAGAAATCCTTCATTAATGGAAAATGTTCATAAAAGAAATTGTAACCAATCATCGGCATAATCCCTAGTATTACAATTGAAATTGCGCAAAGACTCATGACAATCTTTATATTTAACGGTAATCGGAGCTTTTCTTCTGTCTCTCCCTTGCGGAAAAACATTTGCTGTAATATTTGGAAATAATATATGAATGAAATAACCGTCGTCCCCATCATAATAGAAGCTAATACGTAATGAGCAGGTTCAACATGAAGTGCCCCTAAAAAAATGTTAATTTTTCCGATGAAACCTGCTGTCCCCGGTATTCCAGCTAACGATAAAATAAAGACCGTCATCACTATAGCTGTAAAGGGGGATCTCTTATATAACCCTGTAAAAATCGTCATATTTTCCTTATCATTTTGTAAGATTAATCCGTGGATGATTGCAAATGCTCCTATATTCATAAGCATATATGCAAGCATATAAAACCACATACTATCCATCGTAAACTGCGATAGTGCTACAAGAGGGACTAGCAAATACCCAGCATGCGCGATACCTGAATAGGCAAATAGACGTTTTACGTTGTATTGCTTTAATGCTACTACGTTCCCAACAATCATCGTAATACTAGCTAGTACCGCAATGTATATACTCATACGCCCGTACAAGGATTGTGCGTCTCCTTGGATTGCCACACCTGCAAACACCATAAGAAACAAACGCGTAATGAGTAGAAAACCAGCAATTTTAGAAATCGTTCCGAGAAAAGCAGTGACAGGTGTAGCCGCTCCCTCATACACATCTGGTGCCCACATATGAAATGGCACTGTTGCAATTTTGAATGAGAGTCCAACGAGCAAAAGTAGAAATGCGAGAGCTAACAATAACTGAATGCCCCCAGCCAATCCTTGCGTAAATACCTTTTGCATTTCCACTATGTTGGTCGACCCTGTAATACCGTATAAATAACTCATTCCAAAGAGTGTAATTGCTGTTCCAATTCCTCCGTTAATGACATATTTCATTGCAGCCTCATTCGATGCGCGGTTTCTTTTTCGGATTCCTACTAAAATATAGGAAGAGAGCGAAAGCAACTCTAAACCAACGAACAATGTGATGAAATCAACGCTAGAAGCCATGAACATCGCTCCAAGAAGCGCCATTAAAAACAAATAATAGTATTCTCCTTTATCTTGAATAGGCTCCTTCTTGTCATCGCTTATTGCCATACATAAAACGAGAGCTGCTCCGCCTAATAACAACGTTTTAAATCCTTTTGAAAATCCATCTAGTACAAACGATCCATTTAAAATATCTCCTGCCGGTTCGCTATATAGCGTCATTAATGACACGATCGCTAACAAGGCAGCGGCAATTGCACCAATCGCTACGTACCTATGGTTCAGCTTAAAAAACAAATCACATATGGAAAGAAGGATGGCTGCCCCGAGAATAATGAATTCTGGTACCATAAGATGCCATGATAAACTAAGTAACGTGTTCATATCCATCCTACTTCACCCCCAATGTTTTCAATGTAGTTTGAAGTGGATCCCCTAGTAGTTCCGGCATTACCCCAATTGCAATAATACAAACGATAAGCACTATAACAGGAACGTACTCCCATCCGTGTATATCAAATTTCGCTTCCCATTCTTTCTTACCAAATATCACTTGAAGTGTCGCTCTTAATACGTATACAGCGGTTAAAATAATTCCAATTACACCGACGGCGGCGATAACAGGTTTCCCCTGGAATAAACCGAGAAAGGCAAGGAATTCGCTAATAAATCCGGACATCCCTGGCATTCCAAGCGATGCCATACCGCCCGCTAGGAAGAAACCGCTAAGCACCGGAACACTTTTGGCAAGTCCACCAAGTGCTGTAATATCCGAAGTCCCGAAACGCTCTTCAATAATGCCAAGCAAGAAAAAGAGTAAGGCCGCAATTAAACCGTGAGACACAACTTGGAACAATGCCCCTTGTGTACCTGGTGCATTTAACGCTGCAAGCCCCATTAATACAATGCCCATATGCGAAATACTAGAGTAAGCAAGTACCTTTCTAAAGTCCGTTTGGATGAGTGCTAGAAAGGCCCCATACAATAAATTAATTACCCCTAAAATCGCAATTAGCGTTGCAAAATCACGAAAATATTCTGGGAATAATCCTTTCCCGAAGCGAACAATACCGTACGCGCCAATCTTCAGCAAAACCCCCGCGTGAAGCATAACTACAGCAGGATGCGCTTCTATGTGTACATTGACCATCCAGCGATGCAAAGGGAAAACAGGGAGTTTAATCGCAAAAGCAATCATTATGGCAAGAAACAAGCCGAACTGTACGCTACTTGAGACGGCTATTCCTCTCCCAGCACCTACACTCGTTAATATTTCTTTAAGCTCCGCAATATTTGTTGTACCTGTTTTCGCAAATAAAACCGAGAAAACGATAAGTAAAATAGCTGATCCAATACCGTTATATATTAAATAACTATATGCAGCCTTTTCACTCGACAATTTCCCCCACTTGCCAATTAATAAAAACATTGGTGGCAACGTAATCTCAAAGAACATGAAGAACAACATTAAATTTTGAGCAGCGAAGACACCGAGCATACCTATTTCTAACATGAGTAACAGCATGTAGAATGCTTTCAAATTTCTTTTAATAGAAAATGCCGCAATTGCTGCAAGCATCGCTAGAAGGGCTGTGAGCACCATCATTACAAGTGATAAACCATCAATGCCGAGCTCGTAATAAATTGAAAACCACCTTTTGTCCACTGCTGTGAAATCCCCAAATTGAATCCATTTCACCTTTTCATCAAATATCGATAAGCTCTTTCCTGAAGCGTATGTACAAGCAAGGACGATAGCAATTCCAAATGGAAGCGCCGTTCCGAATAAACCAAGCGCCTGCACTGTACGCGATTCTCGTTTCGGCGTTAATAAAAGCAAGAGAATTCCTAAAAGCGGGGAAAAAATGAAGAACGTTAATAGCAATCCATTCACCGTAAATCCCCTCCCGTATATAACAAAATAATTAGGAGCACTGCGAGCGAAACTGCTGTTACAGTTCCATACACTTGTACATTCCCGTTTTGAAGCCGCGATCCTAGTCCACTCATACCTTTAACGAGTCCAGCAATTAAAACTGCGATTCCTTCTACAACGTATACTTCAAATAAGCGAAGCACATGAGCGATTCCTTTCGTAATAGGAAGTACTGCCGCATTGTATAGTTCATCCACATAATATTTTTCTTTCAAAAGGTTATAAAAAGACGTCCCTTCTCCGCCGGCCCAATCTCTAGAGATAGATTTCTTGCCATATATGAAATATGCGAGGGCAATTCCCGCAAATGAAACGAGCGTCGCAACAACCATAATCCAAACAGGTCCATGCACTTCCTTCACCTGGAATCCTATATCTTTCGTAAGCCAATCCCCAAGAAACGTCCCGAACCACGGTGTATTTATATAACCTGCCACTACCGCAAGAACACCAAGGACAATCATCGGATACGTCATGGTGCGAGGTGATTCATGCACCTCTTCCTTCGTCTTCGTTTCCCCCGTAAAGACAAGAAAATATAGACGGAACATATAAAATGCTGTTAGAAATGCCGCAATTACTGCTAAAACGAATAGAAAGTAATTGCCATTCATCCAAGCCGCCGCTAAAATTTCATCTTTACTAAAAAATCCGGAAAGAAGAGGAACACCACTAATTGCAAGTGTGCCTATTAAAAATAGTGCACCGGTTACTTTCATCTTTTTCTGTAAACCGCCCATTTTATTAATGTTTTGCGTATGGACTGCATGAATTACACTTCCTGCTGCCAGGAACAATAATGCTTTAAAAAAGGCGTGTGTCGTTAAGTGAAAGATACCAGCTACATAACCAGCCGAGCCTAGCGCAAGCATCATATACCCGAGCTGACTAACTGTAGAATAAGCAAGAACCCTCTTAATATCTGTTTGCACTAGACCGATAGAGGCCGCAAAGATTGCGGTGAAAGCCCCAACGATTGCCACAGTTTGCATCGCTACCGCACTTGCTGAAAATAGCGGGAACATCGTCGCTACTAAATATACGCCGGCTGCAACCATCGTTGCCGCGTGAATAAGCGCCGAAACAGGCGTCGGTCCTTCCATTGCATCTGGCAACCATGTATGAAGCGGGAACTGACCCGATTTCCCCATCGCACCGATAAAAATTAATATCGCCGTTATTGTAATCATAGAAGGAGAGAGGTCGCCCGTATGAATCGCTTTAAAAATCGCGTCATATTCAAAACTACCTGCGTGCCAAAAAATTAATATCATCCCAATAAATAGCCCAACATCCCCAATGCGTGTCATAATAAAAGCCTTTTTCGCAGCAGCCTTCGCTTCTTCTTTAAAGAAATAAAAACCGATAAGTAAAAACGAACCAAGGCCGACTAGCTCCCAAAATATATAAAGCTGTAATAAATTCGTCGATATAACTAGCCCAAGCATCGCAAAAGTAAAGAGCCCTAAATATGCATAAAAGGTTGGTAATCTGGTGTCACCTTTCATATAACCTTTTGAGTACACATGTACAAGAAAACTCACAAGTGTAACGATAAACAACATTAAAGCCCCTAATGCGGTAACTTCAAAACCAAATGATATATCTATATCTCCTACCCTAAGCCATACCCACTTATGCTTCACTGCCTCGGATGAAAATCGTTCTATTAGTACCACTACCGCGGATATAAAAGAGAGAAAGGTAAAGAAAATACCTAGTACACTACTTCCCTCTCTAATTTTCTTCCCGAACACAATAAGTAACAAAAACGAAACAAGCGGGAAAAGCGGTATGAGCCATGCATAATCGATCATTGTTTCCTTCCCCCTTTTCGGTCACAATGCTATCCTTTGAGCGTATCCATCTCATCTACATGAACTGTCGGGCGATTACGGTACAAAGCAATCAAAATTGCAAGACCTACCGCTGCCTCCGCTGCCGCTACAGACATCGTAAACAGCGAAAAAATTTGTCCTGTTAAATTCGGAAACAAGCCTAATTTACTAAACGCTACTAGATTTAAATTGGCGGCGTTTAACATCAATTCGATACAAACTAGTACAATTACTGTATTTCGCTTTGTTAAAGCTCCAAATAAGCCGATGCAAAACAAAATAATCGCAAGTGTTAAATACGCAGAAGCCGGAACGCTACTCATGGGAATCCTCCTCTCCCTCATCCTTCTTCGCAAGGATAATCGCTCCTACAAGTGCTACAAGTAAAATAACTGAGGTTAATTCGAATGGAATAATATATTTTGAATAGAGAAGTGTACCGATTTGAAGTGTGTTATTTTCATGGAGAGGTAAACTTCCTTGTGTGCTTTGATTTGAAAAATCGATACTATTAACAGCGAAATACATAACTGCTCCAAATGCTACAACCGCAAAGAAGATAATCCATTTTCGAAGAGTAAGGCGCGATTCATTTTCCGCGTTATGTTTCGTTAACATAATGCCAAAAATCATAATAATAGTGATTGCACCAGAGTAAAGTAAAATTTGTGCCACTCCGATAAATTCGGCTGATAAGAGAAAGTACAAACCCGCAATGCTAAGGAACGTAAGCACAAGGGCCAGCATCATATGCATTACTTTCGTTAAATTCAGCATAAGAACGCCACCGATAATCGCAGACAAGGATAATATAAAGAAAGCTACAAACTCGCCGTTCATGCTTTATTCTCCTTCCTGATGTTCTCGTCGTTCTCGTCAAGCCACTGCAAATTTTTAAATAAATCATCACGTGAATACTCTGCAAGTTCAAAGTTATTTGTCATTACAATCGCCTCTGTCGGGCAAACTTCTGTACATAAATCGCAAAGAATACAAATTTCAAAATTAATATCATACGTGTCGATAATTTTCCCTTTTTTCGTAGGATCAGGATGTTTTTTTCCTGTTAATTGAATGCAATCTGTCGGACAAATGTTGGAACACTGATTACAAACAATACATTTCTCTGGATAAAACTTTTGAATACCTCGAAATCGGTCTGGTAATGGCAACGGTTGATTTGGATAATCATACGTCACCTTTTTCTTACTCAAATTACTAAGCGTATATTTTAACCCTTTAAATAGTCCTTTCATCTCTTACTGGCACCCCCTTTATAGATTAGAAGAATAGCTCCTTAATCAATGCCGTTAAGAAAATATTTGCAAGTGCGATTGGTAATAATACTTTCCAACCAAACTCCATTAACTGGTCACCTCTTATGCGCGGGAACGTAACGCGGAACCAAATCAATAGAAAGACCACACTGCTGAATTTCAAAGCAAACCATACGGCTCCTGGAATAAACCCAAGGAACATAACTGGATTCCAGCCTCCTAAAAAGAGTACTGTAATTAAAGATGACATCCCGAAGAAATACACATACTCTGAAAGCATGAAAAACGCCCATCGAAAACCTGAGTATTCCGTATGGTATCCTGAAACAAGTTCTGACTCCGCTTCGGGTAAATCAAACGGTGTCCTATTTAACTCTGCAACTGCCGCGATTAAGAAAATGACGAAACCGATTGGCTGTGCGAAAATGTACCATACCTTTTCCTGCGCCGCTACAATTTCATTCAAGTTAAGACTACCAGCTAACAAAACGACGCCAATTACACTCATCACAAGTGGAATCTCATAAGAAATCATTTGCGCTGCCGCACGCATCCCTCCTAAAAGGGAATATTTATTATTTGATGCCCATCCCCCAGTTACGACGCCGATCGTCGTAATCCCAGAAACAGCAATGTAATACAGTAACCCTATGCCAATATCCGCGAACTGAAATTTATCAGTAAATGGGATAACCGCAAGTACCATAAATGCTGGTGCGAATGCAATAACAGGTGCTAATATAAACAACGGTTTATCAGCAGCTTTCGGAATGCTATCTTCTTTTAATAATAGTTTCAAAACATCAGCTACCGTTTGGAGTAAACCGAACCGGCCCCCAACTTGGTTTGGTCCAATCCTCCCTTGCATAAATCCCATCACTTTCCGTTCTGCCAAAATACCGTATGTAACGAAGCCAAGGACTGCAAATAATAGAAGCACCGCTAATCCGAAAAAAATGAAGAAATTCGTCCAGCTTGAAGGTGATTGTAAGAGCGTCTCAATCATTAGCCGTCAACCTCCCCAAGTACAATATCAACCCCACCTAAAATCGTAATTAAATTGGCGATGTTTTCACCTTTCAATAACTTCGGTAAGATTTGCAAATTATAAAAAGACGGTCTGCGAAATTTCAAGCGGTACGGCTCTTTCTTTCCATCACTAGCAATATAACAGCCAATCTCTCCCCGCGGTGACTCTATACGGACGAACGCTTCTCCCTTAGGTACTTTAATAATTTTCGGCACTTTCGCCAGCACAGCGCCGTCTTTCGGGAACTGCTCGGCTGCTTGCTCAATAATTTTCAATGACTCCTCAATTTCCTCCATCCGGCAAACGTAGCGATCCCAAGCATCTCCCGAGATCCCAACAGGAATATCAAAGTCAAAACGATCATAAATAGAATACGGCTCATCTTTGCGAAGATCCCAGTGGACTCCCGTGCACCGCAAATTTGCGCCACTTAAAGAATACGAGATCGCCTCTTCCGCGCTATATACGCCAACGCCTTTCACACGATTCAAGAAAATTTCATTTCCGCTAACGAGGTCGTGGTAACCTGCCAATTGCTCTCTCATATACGGAACAAACTCTTTCACCTTTTCAATCCAGCCGTCTGGCGCATCCCACTTCACACCGCCGACTCTCATATAGTTGAAAGTAAGCCTTGCACCGCACAATTCACTTAATAAATTTATAATCATCTCTCGTTCACGAAAGGCATATAAAAATGGACTAACCGCTCCTATATCAAGCAGGTTCGTTCCCCACCAGACGAGATGGCTCGCAACTCTCCCAAGCTCCATCGCAAGCACCCGTAAATATTCAGCACGCTCTGGAATCTCAAGATCCATCATCGTCTCTACAGCGTGGCAAAGGACGTAATTATTCGTCATTGCTGATAAATAGTCCATTCGATCTGTATACGGGATAATTTGTGTATATTGCAAGCTCTCAGCTATCTTTTCTGTTCCGCGATGCAAATATCCGATAACCGGTGTAGCCTCTTTAATAATTTCTCCGTCAATCTTAATCACAAGCCGAAACACACCATGTGTACTCGGATGCTGCGGCCCTACATTTAAGAGCATCTCTTCCGTACGGATCACAAGCTACACCTCCACATCATACGGTTCATAATCCTTCCTAAGCGGATACCCCACCCAATCATCCGGCATTAAAATGCGAGATAAATTAGGATGACCTTCAAATACAATACCGAGCAAATCATACGTTTCACGCTCCGGCCAATCTGCCCCTTTCCAAAGCGGCGTCACCGATTGTACTTGCGGCGCTTCCCTATCCAGCTTTACCTTCACTGCTACTGACTGTTTCTTTCCATATGAAAATAAATGAACGTATACTTCCATATGTGTCACAAAATCTGTCGCATGTAGCTCTGACATATAATCAAAAGCAAGCCCCTCATGGAATCGCATTAATTCCATCACTTCATAATATTTCGAAGGCTCCGCCACAAGCGTTGGAACATCTTTTGAAAGCTTATTAATATAGGAATCTACTAATGCATATTCTCCTATCTTCTCCTTAACAACCTCCACATAGTGATTTAAATATGGTTGGTTAACTGATGGTTCTTCCTGCTGCAGTTCGTCTTCTATCTTATTTACAGCTCCCTTTGCCCTTGCCGCAGCAGCGGCTTTCGCTTTAGCGGCTGCAATTGCCTTTGCTTTCTCATCTCCAGAATCCCCCTCACCTTGTGAGGCTTTCTGCTTCGCTAACGCTGCTGCTTTTGCTTTTGCAGCTGCTACAGCCTTTGCCTTCGCTTTTTCTTCGTCCGTTACTTCTTCTGATCCTTCCCGCTTTTGCTTCGCTAATACCGCTGCTTTTGCTTTTGCGGCTGCTGCAACTTTCGCCTTCGCTTTCGCTTTTTCTTCGTCCGTTACTTCTTCTGATCCTTCCCGCTTTTGCTTCGCTAATACCACTGCTTTTGCTTTTGCGGCTGCTGCGGCCTTTGCCTTCGCTTTGGCTTTTTCTTCGTCCGTTACTTCTTCTGATCCTTCTCGCTTTTGCTTCGCTAATGCCGCTGCTTTTGCTTTTGCAGCTGCTGCGGCTTTCGCCTTTGCTTTAACTTTTTCCTCGTCCGTTACTTCTTCTGATCCTTCTCGCTTTTGCTTCGCTAATGCCGCTGCTTTTGCTTTTGCAGCTGCTGCAGCTTTCGCCTTTTCTTTAACTTTTTCCTCGTCCGTTACTTCTTCTGATCCTTCTCGCTTCTGCTTCGCTAATGCCGCTGCTTTTGCTTTTGCAGCTGCTGCGGCTTTTGCCTTCGCTTTGGCTTTTTCTTCATCCGTTACTTCTTCTGATCCTTCTCGCTTTTGCTTCGCTAATGCCGCTGCTTTTGCTTTTGCAGCTGCTGCGGCCTTTGCCTTCGCTTCTTCTACATTAATCCCCTTATCTTTTGGTAGCGCTTTCTCTTTTTCTCGATGTTCTCCTTCAAGTTTAGACATTTCCGCCCCATGTTTCACAGCAAGACGTTTTCGCGCTTCCTCTTTCGCATGACGGGCTGCTTCTCTTTTCATACTTTCTAAGTCTTTATTTGGATCACTCATTTATTCGTCACCTGCTTTCCGGTCCTCGCCTCGTAACGAATTTTTTCTTTTAATTTATTAATTCCATAAATTAAAGCAGCAGGATTTGGAGGGCATCCAGGAATATACACATCAACTGGTACAATTTGATCTACACCTTTCACAACAGCATACGAATTCACATACGGACCACCGGCCGTTGCACAAGATCCCATCGCAATTACCCACTTCGGTTCAGGCATTTGATCATATAGGCGCCGAACAATAGGTGCCATTTTCTTCGTTACCGTTCCTGACACAATCATGACGTCCGATTGTCTTGGTGAAGTCCGAAAAAATGACCCAAATCGATCTAAATCGTAATGTGATGAGCCTACTCCCATCATTTCAATCGCACAGCATGCCAGTCCAAATGTCATCGGCCATAAAGAGTTGCTCCGCGCCCATCCCTTCAACTGTTCCAATGTAGAAAAAAAGATATTCCTTTCTAATTCCGCTCGCTCCTGTGGGTGTAATTCCTCAAAATTTATAACCATTGTAACACCTTCTTTTTCCAAGCATACGCTAATCCAACTAGCAACATCACAACAAAAATGAGCATTTCAATCAGTGCAAATAAACCAAGCTTGTCATATGCAACAGCCCATGGATATAAAAATAAAGTTTCTACATCAAAGATGACGAACAATAAAGCGAAAATGTAATAACGAGCATGAAACCGAATATTTGCATCATGAAAAGGCTCAATTCCACTCTCATACGTCGTCGCTTTCGCTGCACTCGGTTTGTTTGGACGCAGCATTTTCCCTAATGTAAGAGCCACTACCGGCAGCAATATACCTAATAGCAAGAAAATCAAAACGATCATATAACTATTTTCATATACACTTGCCATTGTGAAACCCTCCCCCCCTGAATTAAGAACAAGTTCACATAGTAAACAATATGTCTTACTTGCATTATTTATTATTTTTAAATTTTTCTAAATAATGCAACTATTTAATTCATTATAGCAAACTTCAAATTCCTATGTCGATATATTGGGAACAGAAACAACAATTAATACTTGCTGAGCAAATCTATTTTTACAACTCATTATAAATGTGTAAAATAAATATAGAAATTCTATATGTTTTCAAGCAATCATAAAAAACATAAACTACAAAAAGGTGGTTCTTATGTATATACAGTGGGTGATATAAATGAAAAAACAAACACATGTAAGTATTCTTATAAGCATTTCATTATTGTATATAGCTATTCATTACGTATCAATGTCCGTTTTATATGAGTACGCACTCCCATTTCAAATATTAACTGGAATAAGTACCATATTAATTGATATTACAATTTGCAGTTATATATTTTATTTTTCAAATATAAAACAAGGGTTATCTCGTTTGTTTTGGATAACATTAACTATCGGATCCTTCTCTTATTTCATCGGCGATATAATAGTTGCTTATCAACGCTTAATTCTGCATGACTACTATACATTCGTTGATCCATCAGACTTTTTTTACTTATTATTTTTAGTTAGCTTTGCATTTGCCTTTCTATATGAAATTATTTATGGCCGAGATTTATTGGAACAGCTTTTTACGATATGTGATATTTGTATTATTGTTACTGCTCAATTTACTTTAAGCTACTATTTACTTATTGAAAGAACCATTCATATTTTTACAACATCATATATCGACATGTTTGTTCAACTCACGTATCCAATGGCTGATCTACTCTTTCTTTTAATAGGAATCAACCTTTTATTCAGACCATTATCCTTACTACCAAAGCAAGTTGGTGCTCTTCTTGGCAGTGCTTTAATTTTGTATGCTACTACGGATTCTATTTATGCTTATATAAAATACTTCCAGCCTGAGCACTCTATGTTCACAGTTGCTCCATTATATCAAGTAACCTTATTATTGGTAGCAATCGCTTGTATACTTCACACAAAAGAGCCCGAAAAACAAGAACAAATATTACTAACGCCTCAATTTGGTGAATCAATCCGATTATCATTACCGTATATTTCTGTCGTGATGCTTATTGTTTTTATATTGGTCGAAAATGTTTTTGCACCTATCGTAGTAATTGGACTTATGGTAACTTTCGCCTTCGTTCTCATACGCCATACGTTAGTTCGAAGACAAAATAAAATATTATTGCTAGCACAAATGCAATTCAGCTTAGAACTCGAGAAACAAATCGAACTACGTACAGAAGATTTAGTAGAACAAAAAAATGAGTTATATCATAACCAACAAATGTTTAAATCTTTATACGAGCATCATCCAGATCCAATTTTCACATTAGATTTGTACGGTAATTTTCTCAATGTGAACAACGCTGGAACTACTTTACTCGGTTATCAAACGAATGAATTATTAAACCAACCATACTATTCACTTATGTATGAAGAAGATTTAGAAGAAATCATTACTGCCTTTCATCACGTGAAAAAAGGGAAATCTATTTCTTTAGAAATACGGGCATATCATAAAAATAGAGATATTTACTACTTACATGTTACAGCTGTTCCCATCTTTTTAAAGGAACATATTTCTGGGGCCTATTTAATGATTAAAGATATTACAGAAAGCAAGCAGCAACAAGAGCAAATTAATTTCCTAGCATATCACGATACTTTAACGGAACTTGCGAATCGCCGTTCATTTCATCAACAGTTAGAAAAGGCAATTGCACGAGCAAAAATATCAAAAAGACCTTTTGCTGTTATGTTTCTCGATTTAGACCGTTTTAAAGTTATTAACGATACTCTCGGTCACCGGGTAGGAGATCTTCTTTTAATTGCTGTAGCAAAAAGACTAGAACGAATATCGACGTCAAATATGAAACTTGCTCGGTTAGCTGGGGATGAATTCACAATTCTTATAGAAGATTATAAAGAAGATAGAGATGTACAAAAAATAGCTGATATGATTGTACTATCTATGAATGAGCCCTTCGAAATTGAAAATCAACATTTACAAATCTCGCCAAGTATCGGGATTGCAATATACCCCGAAGCAGGCGAAGATCCGTTATCTATTTTACAACATGCTGATATGGCCATGTACGAAACCAAAAATAAAGGAAAGAATGGTAGCTCACTTTATACGAAAGAGTTATATAAAAAAATGGAGCGAAAAGCTCGAATTGAAAAAGATTTACCACTTGCTTTAGTAAATAAAGAATTCTTTCTCGTCTATCAACCACAAGTTGACATTACAACGAATAAAATCATCGGTGCCGAAGCTTTAATGCGTTGGAAACATCCACTATTAGGTGACATTTCACCATGTGAGTTCATTCCAATTGTGGAAGAGACTCCGCAGGTCATCCCACTTGGGCATTGGGTGCTACGAGAGTCTTGTCGTCAACTAAAAATATGGCAAAGTTTTGGATACACAAACTTAAAAATGAGTGTCAATTTATCAGCGAAAGAATTTCAACAAAATCAATTAATCGAAAATATTTCACAAATACTAAAGGACGTTAAAATTGACCCGAAAGATGTAACACTTGAACTAACAGAACGAATTGCGATGATTGATGAAAAAGAAACATTATCGAGACTAAAGCAATTAAAAGAATATGGTATTCAAACGTCCATTGATGACTTCGGTACCGGCTACTCTTCTCTTGCTTATTTATCAATTTTCCCTATCGATACATTAAAAGTACCAAAAGAATTTACACAACTAGCCGATCATCGGCCTGAAGAAAGAGCCATCGTTTCCACTATCCTTTCCCTTGCAAATACTTTAAATCTCTCTGTAGTTGCTGAAGGAATTGAAACAGAAAAACAGCTTAAGTTTCTGCAAAAAAACAACTGTAAATACATGCAAGGTTACTATTTCAGTAAACCTCTAACAAGTAAACAGTTTATAAAATTCCTACAAAAAACACCCAGTATGAACCAATAGTTCACACTGGGTGTTTTTTAAAGTGTCGGAATTCTTTTTTCGTAATATTCTTCTGCAATCTCTTCGTAAAAAGCTGCTGTCGTTGTATAAAAATATGGAATCAACCATAAAAATCCAATCCCTAATGTAATACAACTTAATATAAACCAACCAATAAAACTTAAACATAAAATGAAATACTCCATCTTATGTCCAGCCATCATACGACGACTTTCTGTAATAGCTTGATTTATTGAATACTCAGGATGATCATTTATAATAAAATACGTCATCGCATAAGAAAATGATTTAATAATGCCCGGAATAATAAATAGTAAGCACCATAAGAAAATATAAATGTTTACTACTATATATAATAAAAATGACTTTATAAACTTACTTCCTTCCGTAAACCATCTGAATATATGCCCAATACGCGCTTCTTTTTCACGAATTATATATAGTGCTAAACAATAACCACCTAGCGTTAATGGACCTACCATCAATATTGTAATAACATCTACTGAAAGTGAGTTATCTACTTCTTTCCAATCCCAAACCTGAGAGAAAATGAAATCAACACTAAAACTAAAAGCTGAAATAAGAATCGAAATAAGTAATGTTGCCCCAACAGCTAAGCCCCATTTTCCTTCTAGTGAATCTAGTGCTTCTCCTTTTAAATCACTAATCATAATTAGCCTCCAATACGTAATAATTCTATTAGTATAGCATGTTCCTACTGCAATTCACCTTTTGCAATATAGCGATAAAAATGTGCTGTCGTTGTACCTACATATGGACTAAGCCAAAGAAATCCTATTCCAAGAGTAAGAATTGCTAAAATAGCCCATCCTATGAAGCTAAGCCATAAAAGAAATAAATCTAGTTTATGTCCCTTCATAAAGTTCTTACTTTCTTTCATCGCCTGTGAAACGCTATAATCTGGATTTTCAACCATAACATAATACGTCATCGCATAAGAAAAATACATCACAATCATTACAACAATCGAAATAGCTAATAGTACAAAGAAAGCAATTGTTAACGATACATTCCCTTCCTCACCCAAAAACGCGAATACACCTAGTAACAACATCGGAATCCACGTACCTGTATATAACAAAATCGCAAGCATAGCCCACATTGTTTTCATCATTCTTTTAAAGCCACGAAATCCTTCAAATAAATAATCTACTCTAGCATCTTCTCGTTTACTAATTTGTAGCAACACATTCGTATAACCGTATGATGTAATACCATAAGATGCATTACTCAAAATGATTATTATGCAATAAAAAATTCCAAATGTAATACCTGCCCCGACTGATATCGCTTCCTCTTCAATTGAACCCGCTAAACCAACAACTAAGAAAAATATAATAATTCCTGGAATTAAAAGTATAAGCATTGCAGCCATTGAAACAACATAACTTAAAATAATATGTAAAATCGTTGATCCAACACCTAGTCCCCATTTTCCCTTTAAAGAGTACAATGCTTCTCGTTTCATTTCACCGATCATTTGTTCATCTCCTTTATGAAATATAAATTGTTATATATTTTCTACTTATACAAACAACAATATAATTATACCAATTTTGTAAGTTTATTCTATCTATTAAATTGAGTTTCAGTTTCGACATTTAAATAAAACACATCTATGCATAACAAAAAACGAACCTGCAGTTCTTTTTATTTCTTGATTTTCACTTGGCATCGGGCAAAAAAAGGCTCTGACGGCTAAATGCTCTCTCCTACCTAAAGAGAGGCATTTTTTCCCCTTTTTATTTATATCCATAACAAAAAATCCGTAAAGGCAAGAGCCCTTACGGATTTTTTTACTTCATATCTGAAACGTTTAAACGGTTCACAGCACGCTGCAAAGCCATTTCTGCACGTCTAAAGTCAACATGCGCTTGTTTATCTTGCATACGTTGCTCAGCGCGACGTTTCGATTCATTTGCACGATGGATATCGATATGGTTTGCTTCTTCAGCAGATGATGATAACACAGTTACTTTATCTGGACGAACTTCGATAAAGCCACCGCTTACTGCTACATAATCAGTGTGCCCACCATTTTTCAGACGGACCGCACTAATTTTTAAAGGTGCAACAGTTGGAATGTGACCTGGTAAGATCCCCATTTCCCCACTCTCTGCTTTTACGCTTACCATTTCTACTTCTTTTTCGTAAACCGGTCCATCAGGAGTTACAATACTGACTGGAAATGTCTTCATAATTCGTCCCTCCTAAGGCCTTACGCCATCATTTTCTTCGCGTTTTCAATAACTTCTTCAATGCTACCAACAAGACGGAACGCATCTTCTGGAAGGTCATCATATTTTCCTTCTAGAATTTCTTTGAAACCACTAACTGTATTTTTTACAGGTACGTAAGAACCTTTTTGACCTGTAAACTGTTCAGCTACGTGGAAGTTTTGTGATAAGAAGA
Organism: Bacillus sp. FSL E2-0195; assembly: GCF_038003645.1. Lineage (NCBI taxonomy): Bacteria > Bacillati > Bacillota > Bacilli > Caryophanales > Bacillaceae > Bacillus > Bacillus sp. FSL E2-0195. Next base: position 5,103,323 of record NZ_JBBOPN010000001.1, read on the forward strand.
ATTGAATACGACGAGCCCGATGTACAACTAACTTATCTTCTTCAGATAACTCATCCATACCTAAGATAGCGATGATATCTTGAAGCTCTTTATAACGCTGTAAAGTTTGCTGTACTTGACGAGCTACTCCATAATGCTCTTCTCCTACGATTTCTGGAGAAAGCGCACGAGATGTAGATGCTAATGGATCTACGGCTGGGTAAATACCCATTTGTGTTAAACGACGCTCTAAGTTTGTTGTTGCATCTAAGTGAGCGAACGTTGTAGCTGGTGCTGGATCCGTATAGTCATCGGCTGGTACGTATACCGCTTGGATAGACGTGATAGATCCTTTATTTGTAGATGTAATACGCTCTTGTAATTGACCCATTTCTGTTGCAAGTGTTGGCTGGTAACCTACCGCAGATGGCATACGACCAAGAAGGGCAGATACTTCAGAACCCGCTTGCGTGAAACGGAAGATGTTATCGATGAACAATAGTACGTCTTGTCCTTGCTCATCACGGAAATGTTCAGCCATTGTTAAACCTGTTAATGCAACACGTTGACGTGCTCCAGGTGGCTCGTTCATTTGTCCGAATACCATCGCAGTTTTCTTAATTACGCCAGAATCGCTCATTTCGTGGTATAAGTCGTTACCTTCACGAGTACGCTCACCTACACCAGCGAATACAGAGATACCACCGTGCTCTTGTGCGATGTTGTTAATTAATTCCTGAATTAATACTGTTTTACCTACACCGGCACCACCGAATAGACCGATCTTACCACCCTTAATGTAAGGAGCAAGTAAGTCTACTACTTTAATACCAGTTTCAAGAATTTCTACTTTAGTAGATAACTCTTCGAACGCAGGCGCTTGACGGTGAATTGGATCACGACGTACATCCGCAGGAACATCACCATCTAAGTCAATTGCATCACCTAATACGTTAAATACACGACCAAGTGTTACATCACCAACTGGTACAGAGATTGCTTTACCAGTATCTTCTACTTCTGTGCCACGAACAAGTCCATCTGTGGAAGACATTGCAACTGTACGAACTGTGTCATCACCTAAATGAAGTGCAACTTCAAATGTTAAGTTAATGCTTGCTCCGTTTTCGTTGCTTTGTTTTACCGTAAGGGCGTTGTAGATTTCTGGTAGCTTTCCGCCATCAAACTTAACGTCTACAACCGGACCCATGATTTGCGTAACGCGCCCTTTATTCATCGGGTTCCCTCCTAGCTTTCTTTTAATTAGCCAGCTTTCTAAGAGAAGTCGGCTTTTAATTTTTATTAGTTTATAGCTTACGCGACTCTCCTGTTCTGGACGAACCGCTTCCGCTTTTTATTGAATCTAGTTCCGGTGGCTAGAAGGGTCGGTCATTTCACCCCTTCCTACGAGGCAAAGAACGCCTCTTTGTCAGGAGTTCCAATGCCCTCCCCTTCTGAGCAAGCCACCTACGCTTTTTAATACTATTCTAACGCTGCTACTCCACCAACGATTTCCGTAATTTCTTGCGTAATCGCTGCTTGACGCGCACGGTTGAATGAAAGTGTAAGTGAATCGATAACTTCCATTGCGTTGTCTGTAGCACTCTTCATTGCTGTCATACGCGCCGCGTGCTCACTTGCTTTACCGTCTAGTAATGCACCGTACACTAAGCTTTCTGCGTATTGTGGCAATAATACTTTTAAAATTTCTTCTTCAGAAGGTTCGAATTCATAAGCTGTCGTCGGTTTATCAGACGCCACATCCGTAAGCGGTAAAATTTTATTTTCCGTTACTTCTTGTGAAATTTTACTTACATAATGATTGTAGTAAATATACAGCTCATCATAAGCACCATCTGCGAACATCGCAATTGCTCGAGAAGCAATATCTTTAATATCAGTAAATGATGGGTGGTCAGATAATCCAACTACTTCATCAATAATGTTAAAGCCGCGACGTTTTAAATAATCACGTCCTAGTCGTCCAAGCACAATAATTGAATATTGGTTTGAATCCATATTATGACGTTCACGAATTACGTTACTTACTGTACGTAATACGTTACTGTTATAACCACCTGCTAGTCCGCGATCAGATGTAATAACGATGTACCCTGTACGCTTTACAGGACGCGCATTTAGCATTGGATGATTAATCCCTTTACTTCCTTGCGCAATGCTCGCTACTACTTCTTGAATCTTTTCCATATACGGAACGAAAGATTTAGCATTTTGTTCTGCACGGTTTAACTTAGATGCAGATACCATCTCCATCGCTTTCGTAATTTGACTCGTTTTCTTTGTCGAGTTAATCTTCGCTTTTATATCGCGTAAAGATGCCACAGGTTTTCACCACCTTTTTTCCGGAAGTTGGCACGATTAGTAAGAATCCTCTTCCTAATCTACGTTGCAAGATATTCTTGCTCATGATTGAAGGAAAAGAATAGGTGCACCTACTCTTTTCCTTTACATAACCGTCAGCAATCTCAAAGTTTGAGATGCCTTTATATTATCTAGCTCCAGCGGCTTGAATGCTCGGTGACTTCACTTCTTCCTACGAGGCAAAGACCGCCTCTTCGTCAGAAGCTCCATCCCCCTCACATTCAGAACGAGCCGCTTCCACTTTTATTTATTATTCAGAAGCTACGAATACTTTTTTAAATCCGTTAATTGCTGCTGCAAATTTGTCGTCATCCGCAAGTTTCTTAGTTGTGCGAATTTCGCTTAATAAGTCAGTTGCATTTGAATCTAACCAAGCATGGAATTCTTCTTCGAAACGAGTGATATCTACTACTGGGATATCATCTAGGAATCCACGTGTTAAAGCGTAAAGAATGATAACTTGTTTCTCTACACGTAACGGTTTGTGTAATCCTTGTTTTAATACCTCAACTGTACGAGCACCACGGTTTAATTTCGCTTGTGTTGCTTTATCAAGGTCAGAACCGAACTGAGCGAACGCTTCTAACTCACGATAAGATGCAAGGTCAAGACGAAGTGTACCTGATACTTTACTCATCGCTTTAATCTGAGCTGATCCACCTACACGAGATACAGAAGTACCCGCATCGATTGCTGGACGTACGCCAGAGAAGAATAGGTCAGATTGTAAGAAGATTTGTCCATCCGTAATAGAAATTACGTTTGTTGGGATGTAAGCTGATACGTCCCCTGCTTGTGTTTCGATGAAAGGTAGTGCAGTTAAAGAACCGCCGCCTCTTGCATCACTTAATTTTGCTGCACGCTCTAATAAGCGAGAATGTAAGTAGAATACATCCCCTGGATATGCTTCACGACCTGGAGGACGACGTAATAGTAATGAAAGCTCACGGTAAGCCGCTGCTTGTTTTGATAAGTCATCATATACTACTAATACGTGTTTACCATTGTACATGAACTCTTCACCCATTGTTACACCAGCGTAAGGAGCTAGGTATAATAATGGAGCTGGTTGAGAAGCTGATGCAGTTACAACGATTGTGTAATCTAATGCACCGTGCTTACGTAGTGTTTCTACTACGTTACGTACTGTTGATTCTTTTTGTCCGATAGCTACATAGATACAAATCATATCTTCATCTTTTTGGTTAATGATCGTATCAAGTGCAACTGCTGTTTTACCTGTTTGGCGGTCACCGATGATTAACTCACGTTGACCACGGCCAATTGGTACAAGAGCATCGATCGCTTTAATACCTGTTTGAAGTGGCTCATGAACAGATTTACGATCCATTACACCTGGTGCTGGACTTTCGATTGGACGAGTGTTTGTTGTATTGATTGGGCCTAAACCATCAACTGGTTGACCTAATGGGTTTACAACACGACCGATTAGTTCTTTTCCTACTGGTACTTGCATGATGCGACCAGTACGACGAACTTCGTCACCTTCACGGATTTCTGTGTAAGGTCCTAAAATAATGATACCTACGTTGTTTTCCTCTAAGTTTTGTGCTAGTCCCATAACGCCATTAGAGAACTCTACAAGTTCACCAGCCATAACGTTATCAAGACCATGAGCACGCGCAATACCGTCACCAACTTGGATAACTGTACCAACATCACTAACTTCGATTTCAGACTGATAGTTCTCGATTTGTTGCTTTATCAGTGCGCTAATTTCTTCAGCTCTGATGCTCATGTGCTTCACCCCTATCTATTCTTCATTAATTCACGCTGTATACGTGCTAATTTTCCTTGTAAGCTTCCGTCGTAAATGCGATTTCCAATACGTACTTTAATGCCGCCTAGTAAATCTTCATCCACAACATTTTTCACGCGAATTGCATCTTTTCCTGTTTTTTTTGCAAATGCTTCTGCAATGTTAAGTTTTTCTTCTTCCGATAGAAGACGAATAGAATATACAGTTGCATCCGCTACGTTACGTTCTTCATTAGCAAGAACAACATATTCATTTGCAATTTCAGGTAGGATATCAATACGCTTGTTATCAATTAAAATATATAACGTATTTAAAATAGATTCAGAAACAGATGCGAATACGTTTGCAAGAAACGTTTTCTTCTGCTCTTTTGAAATGTTCGGTTGCGTTAAAAAGCTATGTAGTTCTCCGTTCTTTGTAAAAACGTTTTGTACAAGGCGTAATTCCTCTTCAAACATTTCTAATACGTGTTTTTCTTTTGCAATTTTGAAAAGAGCGACAGCATAACGTTTTGCTACAATCCCATTGCTCATCGCGCTTCTCCTACTTCTTTAATATAATCGCGAATTAACTTCACTTGATCTTCTTCTTTTAATTCTTTTTCAATTACTTTAGAAGCAATATGAACAGATAAAGAAGCAACTTGTTCTTGTAAAGCAGCAATCGCTTGCTCTTTTTCGCGTTGAATTTCTTGTACAGCAGATGTTTTAATTGATTCTGCTTCTTCTTTCGCAGCAGCAACAATAACATCCTTTTGATCTACAGCTTGTTTCTTCGCTCTTTCGATTAACTCTTGTGCTTCAACACGCGATTGTTTTAACATTTCACGTTGTTCTTCTACTAATTTCTTCGCTTCAGCATTACTTCTTTCTGCAGCGTCGATTTCATTAGTAACATGCTCTTCACGTTCTTTCATAATTCCCATTAAAGGACCCCACGCGAATTTGCGTAGCATTACTAATAGAAGTAAGAAAATGAACAATGTATAAGCAATCGTTCCAAATGGAATGGAAGCCCCTAATAATAAAGTTGGCACAAGGATTCACTCCCTTCAAAATATCTAAATTGATCATATGAAAAAAAAAGACATACGTTTCGTTCATAAAGCAATGGCGAAGAAAGTTCGGAAAAACACTCTTCGCCATCTATGTAAGGGGAGTCTCCCTTATTTGTTCATTACGATGAAAGCAATAACTACACCGATAATTGGAAGTGCCTCAACTAATGCAACCCCGATGAACATAATTGTTTGAAGTGCGCCTTTTAATTCTGGTTGACGAGCAACACCTTCGATTGTACGTGATACGATAAGACCGTTACCAATACCTGCACCTAATGCTGATAAACCAATTGCAATTGCAGCTGCGATTACACCTAAACTCATTTAATTTGTCCTCCTTTGTATTATAAAAAAATAAATTTTTTCTTACTTAAATTATATTAATGGTCATGGCTTACTTTATGAGCCATATAAACCATCGTTAACATTACGAAAATAAATGACTGGATTGAACCAACGAATACGCTGAATCCCATCCATGCTAACATCGGTACAAGTGCACCTAATGCTCCTAAGAATGATGCCCCGCCTAACTTAGCAAGTAATCCTAATAAGATTTCACCTGCGTAAATGTTACCAAATAAACGAAGACCTAACGTTAATGTGTTAGCAAACTCCTCAATAACCTTTAATGGGAATAAGAATTTCATAGGTTGGAAATAACCTTTAACATATTCTTTCGTACCCTTCATCTTAATTCCATAATAATGGGTGAGGGTAACTACCATCACGGCTAATGTTAATGCAACTGCTGGATCAGACGTTGGTGATCTCCACCATGCAATATGTTCGCCAGCCTCAACTGTTGAATACATGAATGGTAAACCAAGGAAGTTCGATACGATGATAAACATGATAAGCGTAACGCCAAGCGTTAAGAAACGTCCACCTGTTTTCCAATCCATCGTACTATTGATAATCCCTTTCACGAAGTCAAACACCCATTCCATGAAATTTTGCATCCCGGTTGGGCGAAGCGCTAAGCTGCGAGTTCCGATAACAGCGATTAAGAAAACAATAACTGCTGCTACAGTAACCATCATAACTGATGACAAATCGAACGTTAAACCTAGAAATTCAACTAATTTACCGTGTTCCACTAGTAATTCACCTCTCTTCCCTGCTCGTATACTCTAAATAAAGAAAATCTATGATCATGACAAGGTATCCTGTCAGCAATCCTACACCTAAGCCCCACATCGCAATTAACTCTTGATATTTGGCTGCAAATAAAATTAATAACCCAATCGTGGCGAATCTTGAATATGTACTTACCGCTGTCGCCTTAAACTTCACGTTTTCTCCATTTGTTACGCGATCTAATAGCTTGTCTGTTCTACGTGCAATGATGCGCAAACTAAGAAAACTGAAAATCGTTCCGATAATCAGCCCAAGAAATACATCCTTGTAAGAGGTAATTCCCCATCCTAGCACTAGAAGCGCAAGCAAGTAGTACATATATTTCTTTTGTCGTTGGACAAGTCCATGTACGTCTATCATCATTGCTCTCCCGAATAGTAATGTTGAATGAGTCGAATCATTGCGTATACCCCTGTTCCTAACCCGAGTAATAACCCTATAATAAGAAACAACGGAAACGTTCCAACCTTATTATCAATCCATTGCCCACCAAAGATTCCGATAAGAATAGAACCAACTAACTGAGCAAGTATTCCTGACATTAAAGCATACGCTTTTATATGGCTGCGATCGTTTTTTTGCAAGGATTCATCCCTCCAATATGTAACCCTCATTCACGATGTGTTAATAATAACTCATTTTTCTGCATAAATTCTATACAAAATAAAAAGTTTACATTTTCGTCACGGAATAGATGCATTTTTGTCACTGAAAGCCCTACCATCTATCCCCGTTGTTAGCATACAATAGGGTATTAACAGTGTCAACGAGAAATCGTAAAAAATCAAAAAATTTGAGTATTAGGCATTTCCTCCCAAAAATGAAAACGTTCCCCTTCTAAATACTGGTTAGAGATATGCAATTTCTAACAGTTTTCTCTTTATAATAGAAGAAAATGTTCACAAGTTTGTCACTATTATATTTTTAAGATATAGCGCTTTTCTTCCATAATATAGTGTCCCCGAGACGTAAGACTTCTATATTATATGTGATGTGTATATAACTTATGTTGTATATACCCTGTATATTTATCTCCCCCTCCCCCGTGCGCTGAGGGCGAAAAAAAAAACGAGCGGGGAATCCCCCTCTCGTCTGTTGTCTTACTTTGTTCCGAATAAACGGTCACCAGCATCACCAAGACCTGGAACTACATAACCATGGTCATTTAACTTCTCATCTAATGCCGCTACATAAATATCAACATCAGGATGCTCTTCCTGCACTACTTTTACTCCTTCTGGAGCAGCTACGATACACATTAATTTAATTTGCTTTGCACCGCGCTTTTTCAGAGAATTAATTGCTTCAGCCGCAGAACCACCTGTTGCTAGCATCGGATCTAGTACGATAAAGTCACGCTCTTCTACATCCGTTGGAAGTTTCACATAGTATTCTACCGGTTGCAATGTTTCAGGGTCACGGTATAAACCAACGTGTCCTACTTTTGCTGCTGGAATTAATTTCAGAATTCCATCAACCATTCCTAAACCTGCACGTAAAATCGGAATTAAGCCAAGTTTTTTACCAGCGATCACTTTTGTTGTCGCTTTGCTTACAGGCGTTTCAATTTCAATGTCTTCAAGTGGAAGGTCACGAGTAATCTCGAAAGCCATTAAGCTTGCTACTTCGTCCACTAATTCACGAAAATCTTTCGTACCTGTATTCTTATCGCGAATATATGTAATCTTATGTTGAATTAACGGGTGATCAAATACATACAGTTTTCCCATGTGAATCTCTCCTTTAGATGATATTCATGCGTTTACACGCTTCTTTACACTATTTACGATTGTAAAGAAAACGCTACTAATATTCAAGGGCAAATTTGGCAAAATCATGATTTTGCGATGAATCTATCTAGTATCTTTACCAATTATGGGAGCTGTATCCTTCATTATATCGCCAAAATTTATTCATCATTTGTATACATACTTTAAAAATAATATATGTCCACAAAAAAGACTGCCAAAACAATTACGTTTCAGCAGTCTTTTTCAATCTATTATAGATCTGTATACATTGGGAATTTGCTCGTTAACGCTTCTACACGCTTACTTGCTTCTTCTAATGCAACTTCATTCTCATGATTTTTTAATGTATAAGCAATAAGTGCCGCAATTTCATCCATTTCTTCTAAACCGAAACCACGAGATGTTACAGCTGCTGTACCGATACGTACGCCGCTTGTTACAAATGGGCTTGCTGTTTCAAATGGAATTGTATTTTTGTTCACTGTAATACCAACTTCATCTAATACGTGCTCTGCTACTTTACCTGTAATTTCTAAGTTACGAACATCAATCAAGATTAAATGATTGTCTGTTCCACCAGAAACAAGTGTAAGTCCTTCTTTTTGAAGACCTTCAGCTAAGCGGTTCGCATTATTAATGATATGTTGTGCATATGTTTTAAACTCATCTTGTAGTGTCTCACCAAATGCAACAGCTTTTGCAGCAATTACGTGCATAAGTGGGCCACCTTGAATACCAGGGAAGATTGATTTATCAATTTGTTTTGCAAATTGCTCTTCACATAAAATCATACCGCCACGTGGACCACGTAATGTTTTATGTGTTGTCGTTGTAACGAAATGTGCATGTGGTACTGGGTTTGGATGTAAACCAGCAGCTACTAAACCAGCGATATGTGCCATATCAACCATAAAGTATGCACCCACTTCATCTGCAATCTCACGGAATCGTTTGAAATCGATAACACGAGGATATGCACTTGCACCTGCAACGATTAATTTTGGTTTATGTTCTTTCGCTTTTGCTAATACATCATCATAATTAATACGGTGAGATTCAGCATCCACGCCATATTCTACGAAATTATATTGTACTCCACTGAAGTTAACAGGGCTTCCGTGTGTTAAGTGACCACCATGAGATAAATTCATACCAAGTACTGTATCGCCTTGCTCTAAAATCGTAAAGTATACTGCCATGTTCGCTTGTGCACCAGAATGTGGTTGAACATTTACATGCTCTGCGCCAAAAATTTCTTTCGCGCGATCACGTGCGATATCTTCTACTACGTCTACGTGTTCACAACCACCATAGTAACGTTTTCCAGGATATCCTTCAGCATACTTATTCGTTAAAACAGAACCTTGCGCCTCCATTACTGCTTCACTTACGAAGTTTTCCGAAGCAATTAACTCGATCTTTGAACGCTGTCTTCCTAGTTCTGCCTCAATTGCAGCAAATACCTTTTCATCTTGACGTTTTAAATGATTCACCAAAATCCCCCTTTTCTGAACGAATTACATCAATTCCCAATAGTTTTTTCTCATTTATTCAGAAAAAACGAAAATTCAGGTTGTAATTCTTTCGAACCTTCATGTTTTCAACTACATTCTAACATGACTTTCTATATCATAAAAGAAAAAAAAAGACCAAAATTGGTCTTTTCTTTCTTCTATTATAAAGTCAGACCACATACCTTTTACCTTTCGATATACAGCTGTTATAAGACTTTATAATTTTTCATGTTTAACGGCAAGGAATAGCTTCTTCATTTGCCGCATAAACGGCACGTGCTCCACCTATTAGTTTCCCACGTGTTTTCGCCATCGTTACATGCGCACTTCCTATTTCCTTCACACTTGTACGAACCGGTACAGCTACATGCTTTAAATGCATACCGATAAATGTATCGCCGATATCCATTCCTGCATCTGCTTTAATAAACTCAATTACTACCGGATCTTTAAAATTGTGATACGCATACGTCGCTAATGCACCACCTGCTGATCTAACAGGCGTAACTGTTACAATTTCAAATTGATATTTCATCGCTACATCTCTCTCAACTACTAAAGCACGATTTAAATGCTCACAACATTGAAACGCCAATTCAATACCTGTTCTCTCTTGAAATTGTTTTAACTCAGAAAAAATCGCCTCTGCCACTTCCATCGTTCCTGATGTTCCAATTCTTTCACCTAGCACTTCGCTCGTGCTACACCCCACTACAAAAATTTGACCACTTTGTAGCGTGGCTTGTTCTTGGAAATCAGAAAGCGACATTTGTAGCTGTTCTCTTACCTTTACGATTTCTGTCATTACGCCTCTTCCTTTCACAGGTTGGTTCACCAAATTATATTTCATACTACTTATAGTTAGAATCTATTACTTTGTTTCGTAAGTTTTAATTTTTCCTACTCGGTTTTCGTGACGGCCACCTTCATAGTCAGTTGTTAGCCAAATTTTCGCGATATCACGCGCTAGACCAGCTCCAATTACACGCTCGCCCATCGCTAACATGTTAGTGTCATTATGCTCTCTCGTCGCTTTCGCACTGAAAGTATCATGAACTAATGCACAACGAATACCATTTACTTTGTTTGCTGCGATTGACATACCAATGCCTGTCCCGCAAACTAAAATACCACGATCCACTTCACCATTCGCGACCATTTCTGCTGCTGGAAACGCAAAATCAGGGTAATCAACAGAACCAGCTTCACATTCACAACCTAAATCAATATATTCAATATTTAACTCTTCTAATAAACTTACAAGTTCTTTACGGATATTCATACCGCCGTGATCAGATGCTACTACTACTTTCATTTTTACCCCTCCGAAGTTTCAATCAATTATCTTCATTTCACACTCGCTACCTTAATGGAACAAAGTGATCTCCAATATCGTATTATACACGAAACATCAACCTTCTGAATGTTTTTTCAGTAAAGTTTGTACAAGTTTTTCCATCTCTTCTAACGTTTCTTTATAAATAGAAAGCGATCCGCCAAATGGATCTGAAATATCCTTACTTACACCCTCAGTTAATCCATATAATGTATCCAATTTCTTTTCCACGCTCGGATAATACCCAAGTACAATTTGCTTATGGTTTTCCGTCATTGTTACTACAATATCCGCCCAATCAACCAAAGTATCGTTTACCTGCTGCGCGGCATGATCGATTACAATTCCTTTTTCAGCTAAAGCTTCCTTTGCATGTATCGACACATCGCTTCCAGGATAGGCGAAAACACCAGCAGATTGCACTTCAAATTTACCTTCTCCATAATGACGAAGCAAAGCCTCAGCCATCGGACTACGGCATGTATTTCCAGTGCAAACAAATAACACCCGTTTCATCTAAACCCACCCCTTTTTTTCTGTTTCCTACATTTATCCCGATTGGTGAAGGCTAATAATCAGCGGGGGATGAACACCCTCCACTCATTAAAGTTTCACTTTATCATAGCGTACATTAGAATAGAACAAAAGGAATGTGAATATACGAAAGGCGCATTTCTCTTATATTTTTTCTAAGAAAAATGCGCCTTATCCACATATATGAAACCCTATTTCCAAGTGCCCAAAGTATTTTACCATACATAATGAACACACTACGAAACAAAATAAGGAATCCATTTCATATGAAACGGATTCCTTCTATCAAATAATTATTTCATTGTAACTTTCATTACTTCTGTTGAACCTTTTGTAGCTGTTACACCTACAGTTGTCTTAATAGACTCAGCTGCATCTGTGTTTGTAATAACGATTGGAGTAATTGTGCTTTTCGCTTTTTCACGAATTAATTCTAAGTCGAATGAGATTAATTTATCTCCAGCTTTTACAGCTTGTCCTTCAGAAACGTGAGCTTCGAAACCTTCACCTTCCATTTTTACAGTTTCTAATCCAACGTGGATTAAAATTTCTGTACCGTTTTTCGCTTTAATTCCAATAGCATGTTTCGTGTGGAATAATTGTACGATTTCACCATCAACTGGAGATACAACTACACCTTCAGTAGGATCGATCGCAACACCGTCACCCATCATACGACCAGCGAATACTGGATCTGGTACTTCTTCAATATTTTTCACTGCTCCAGTTAATGGAGCTACGATTGTTTCTTCATTTGTTTTTGAACCAAAACCGAATAATTTTTTAAACATAGGATAGTCCTCCTTATAATTTACCTAAAAGTTTATAGGGCAATCTCTATTCAAGATCGAAATACACGTAAGACTTCATACTTCGAATGTTATACTGTAAAAACTCTTTCGAAATAAATCATGTCATTACTACTAGACTCTTATTGTAGCGCTTCACAAAATTCCAGTCAATTCTGATTGTCTGAATAACAATGAGAATTTAACTTCTACTTATATTTTCTCTTTTTTTCGCTTACTTGTCTAGAGGTCTTTACTACATTTTATTTTTTGTTGTTAATTTGTAAAATTCCTTTCAAATTTTCGTTAAAATCCACTTGACTAAAGTAAGTAACTATTTTATTATTACTTACATAAGGTAAGTTAATAACTTTTAGGAGGTTTTTTAAAATGATGGATATCGGTCTTCTTATTATTCGTCTTATTATAGGAATTACATTCATGGGTCATGGTGCTCAAAAATTATTTGGTTGGTTCGGCGGTTACGGCTTAAAGGGAACTGGCGGCTGGATGGAGTCAATTGGCTTACGTCCTGGTGTATTTATGGCATTTATGGCTGGCGCAACTGAACTATTAGGTGGTTTCTTATTCGCAGCAGGTATTTTCACTGTAGTTGGTTCTTTATTTATCGTAGGAACAATGTTAGTAGCAATTTTCACAGTTCACGGAAAAAATGGTTACTGGGTAACACAAAACGGATTCGAATATAATTTAATGTTAATCGCTGTCGCTATCGGTGTAGCTTTAATTGGACCTGGCGCTTACGTTTTACTTTAATATTTATCTCTATTTCAAGATATTTACCAAAAAAGAGATTACTTCAGTACAATCGAAGTAATCTCTTTTTTTTACATCATCAAAAAAATATTATTTTCAGCAGGAGATTCCCATTGATATCTTGTAAAGGAACAATAAGTATTCATATTTAGAAAGGGGATTACAACATGTTATCCATTAATCCAAACGAACAAACCGAAAAAGATAATTACAAATTACTAACAGGAAGTATCATTCCACGTCCTGTTGCATTCGTTACTTCTGTAACTAAAGATGGCGTATTGAACGGTGCGCCATATAGTTATTTCAATATCGTCGCTGCCAATCCACCACTTATCTCAGTTTCAGTACAACGCAAAGAAGGAAAACCGAAAGACACTTCCAGAAACGCAATAGAAAAAGGGGAATTTGTCGTACATATTTCTGATGAATCTTACGTAGAAGCGATCAACGAAACAGCAGCGAACCTACCTCCTAATGAAAGTGAAATCGAATTAGCAAAACTAACACCGATTGACAGTGATGTCATTTCAGTACCAGGGGTTAAAGAAGCAAACATTCGAATGGAGTGCATATTAGAACGCGCTATCCCACTCGGCGGAACCGAAGACTCGCCAGCTTGTGACCTACTAATCGGCCGCGTCGTTCGCTTTCACGTCGCTGAACACTTATACGAAAACGGTCGAATTCACGCCGAAGAACTAAAACCAATAAGCCGCCTAGCAGGACACAACTACGCAAAACTAGGAGAACAATTTGAATTAGTGAGGCCTATCTAAAAGTGGAGGCGACTCGTTCAGCTCTGACCAGCTAAGGTTCTTTCGTCCTAAAGGCGCTTTTTGCCTTTCGGGCGGAAGGTTCTTAGATGCGAAGAGCTAGTCGCCGGAACTGGATATCACACCCTAAAGGCGGAAGCGGCTCGTTCAGAATGAGAGGGGGATGGAGCTCCTGACGTAGAGGCGCTTTTTGCCTCGCAGGAAGGCGCGAAGCCACCGACCAATCTAGCCGCTGGAGCTGGATACATTTAAAAGCGGAACCGACTGCCCAGGCCCGGTGGCTAAGGTTCTTCCTCACAGAAGATGCTTTTTATCTTCTCGTGGGGAAGGTTCTTAGCTGGCCACTGGAACTGGATATATCCCCTAAAAGCGCAAGGGGCCCGTTCACTTCCATCACCTAAACATAACCCCCGCTGAAAGCGGGGAATTTTTTATCGTAATTCTTCGTTCTTCTCCTCTAATGACGGGAATTTCTCTTTTTTAGATCTACTAAGCTTTATTACAAAGAAATATAAGGAAAGTAACGTAATAAGGAAAACAATTAAAAACGGATACGGAGAATAAAAAGTACGCGCCGCCTCCGATTTTCCTGCAACAAACTTCAATGACTCAATATCTAAAAACTCAGCAAACATTTGTACACCGAGCATACTGAACCAAAAAACAAAAAAACTAATAATAATACCAAAAACTTGCTTTAATCTCGTCATTCATCTCATCCTTTCTATATTTGTAATTTTTTAGTGTGATCAATATAGTACAAACGAAACTATGCACAGAAAGGAACTATCTCACCATTCACGAATTAACTTAATCCAACCTAACATCGAAATTTGCAAAATAACACCCAATATTATAAGTCTTCTTAGCCATCGAGGAAAGAAGGTTAAAAGCTTAACATACCATTCCAATAGCTTGTTCATAATTCCCTCCTACATAAAATTATATAGGAAAAAGGAGATACAATCCAAACCCAACAAGAATAATACCACCTACTATTTCACCGTATGTGCCAAGTATATTTTTGGCATGGCTACCAAGCAATAAACCCATCCAAGCCAGTAGCATACTTATTAGTCCGAACAATAATATCGTAATAATTGTCTCTGCTCCGTAAATTCCAAGACTAAGACCTACTGAAAAACTATCTATACTGACACCAAATGCAAATACAAATAAACTAATTCCAATTGGAGCAGTTTTAGTCTCTTCCCCTTCTAAAATAGACGAATATACGATATAGAACCCTAGCCCAATTAATAAAATAGCTCCTGCAAAATTTGCGACATCCCCATACCTCTCTGATAGAAAACGTCCTAGTACCATTCCGATAAATGGCATAATAATATGAAATATCCCAATCGTCATACCTATATAAAGGATTTGTCTTAACTTTAATGTTACCATCCCCATACCGAGGCTCACTGAAAATGCATCCATCCCCAGGGCAAATGCCATAATTATTAAAGGTATTAATTGTTCAAGTGTCATTCATATCCCCCCTCGGACGTGCTACTTCACAATATGCTTATCCGAGGAGAAATATTCTGTTTGCTAAAGGTACATTATCATTCAATAATAATCTGATGTCCCGCAGCTTTTGTTAAACGATTCATAATTGCATTTCCTATGCCTTCATTCGGGAATGATTCACTAAAAATAACATCTACTTCACTTGCATCAAACGTTCTAAGCACATCATATAACTTAGTCGCAACGCTGGCTAAATCGCTTCGTACACCACAAGACAATACAACATCTGCACTATACACATGCTGATACTCTTCTGTCGTTAATACACCTACTTTAAATCCTTCTTTCTTTTTCTCATCCACAATACGTTGAATAAACTCACGGGACCCTTCAACAATACTAAGTGGCGCTTTCGGTGCATAATGTGTATATTTCATTCCAGGTGATTTTGGTTTTTCTTTCTCATCCTTTAAAGCTGGATCTAAAGAAACATTTCCTATCACGGCCTCTAATTGCTCCTTCGTAATCCCACCTGGACGTAAAATCGTCGGAACCTCGCTCGTACAATCAATTACAGTTGATTCAACGCCTACTCCTGTTGCCCCGCCATCAACAATACCAGCAATTTTCCCATTTAAATCTTCATACACATGAGAAGCTAACGTTGGACTTGGGCGTCCTGAACGATTCGCACTCGGTGCCGCAACAGGCACGTTTGCCTCTTCAATAAGGGCGAGCGCTACTGGATGATCCGGCATCCTCACTCCGACTGTATTAAGTCCTGCTGTAACCCTCTCTGAAATCCCTTTTTTTCTCGGTAAAATGATTGTTAATGGTCCTGGCCAAAAATGCTCCATTAACTTTTCTGCAACCGGCGGAATTTCTCTTACGATACCATCTAACTGAGATTTTGTTCCTATGTGGACAATCAGTGGATTATCGCTCGGTCTCCCTTTCGCTTCAAAAATTTTCGCTATCGCTTCATCATCCATTGCGTTTGCTCCTAACCCATATACCGTTTCCGTTGGGAAGGCTACCGCTTCATTTTCTCTTAATAATCTTGCTGCTTCTTTTAATTGTGGATAATATTTTTTTCTTTCCACAACATTATCCACAACCCACATATTTGTATGCATTTTTTCCCACGTCCTTTTCTACCATGAAATACTTGTCTATTTTTAGTTTACTATGAGATTTATCCAAAAGACAAACAAGGTTTATCCACAAAATGTGGATAAACCTTGTTAATCCGTGGATAACTTTGTGAATAGCTGACAATTTAGTATTATTGCATTTAGCTCTTTTATATTTTTACAAAAGTGTTCTAACTGTCGAATTTCCTCTGGCACTTCCTCTTTCTCTATAATGACAAAGTTAAAAAACTGAAAGATGGTCACAGATTGTGGATGATTTGTGAGTAAGTACAATTGTCGAATATCTTTTTCTTTCATATACTGCAAAAACATCTCGAAAAAATATAAGAAAGTCTGTTTATCCACATTAGGTGTGAATAAACAAGAACGGATAAGTGCATTTTCTCCACTTTGTTCATATCCAATTACCGCTCGTATTTCTCCCGCCTCTTCCAAGATCATAAATTGTGCGTACAACTCATTTATTTTATCATCTTTTTTATTAGCTTGTCCGAAAAAAGAATGTAATCTTTCTACATCTGCTTTCGTAGCAAAATACACGTTCTTCATAATAAATCCCTCCTCATTGATATATATGAGGAAGGATTTATTAATAGCACTATTTAGAGAATAAAGATGTAAAAGCTTCGACGATAAATAATTTAACCTCTGGTTTCTCTTCCTCTTCTACTGTTACATACTCATTTTGCTTTTCTTGTTTTTGCTCCACAGGTTTCTCCACTTTTTCCACAGTTTTTGTTTCTACTTTTTTTACAGGCTGTTCTTCTACTTGTGTTTCGTGTTTTACTACTTTCTTTTCCTGTGCTGTTACTTTTTCAGCTTTTTCCGGCTTTACTACTTTCTTTTCTTTCACCTTATCCTCTTTCTTCTCCGGTACATCCACCACTTCCTCATCTGATTGTCTCACCTGCTCCTCTTCAGGAGATTCAGCTTTCACAACATGTTCTTCTTTCCTTACAGCTGTACCACTTGAAAAATCTAAGAAACACATCGGTGGAAA
Source organism: Bacillus sp. FSL E2-0195 (assembly GCF_038003645.1). NCBI lineage: Bacteria > Bacillati > Bacillota > Bacilli > Caryophanales > Bacillaceae > Bacillus > Bacillus sp. FSL E2-0195. The sequence goes on from NZ_JBBOPN010000001.1 coordinate 5,120,767, forward strand.
TAATACACACCACCAGTTTGCACCTTCACCTTTTCCAATTGTAATAAGTACCGCTTCATATTCTCCTGCCGGATAAATAAAATTCCCATATACCTTTGTAGGAAACTTCACATTCTTACCGAATTTCACTTGAAACGCCTCTTTACTTCCTTCTCTTTTCAGTGTATTTGCCACTGTCTTTTCAATTTCAGGAATATGATTTTGAATTACTTTTCGAGCTTCTTCAAATGACGTTAAATCCGCTACCCATCCATCAATTTGCGCTTTTACTTCATCGCGTACTTTACGCTTTAACGCCTGATCTTTATCGGAATCACTATTAGCTAAAATACGTAATCGAACGGCCTCTTTCGGAATAACAGTAGGCCCTTTTGCATCAGCTTTCATATATCCAAACTGCACAAGTAACTGTGCACCAATTAATAATAAAAGAAAGTAAGCAATAACTTGTTTTTTCATTTCCTCCACCGTCCCCTCTAGAAACAGTGTGGACAGACTTTCATCTTTCTAAACTATTAAATTCAAAATCTATATAAAAAACCGATAGAAAAGCATTTTTTTAATTGGCGAGAGGAACTGGCTATGTATAGGTAATAAGGTGCGTATTTTCGCTGAAATAATTCCCCTTACCAAAATTCTAAATAAAATGTATGGCTGAGTAGTTGCGAATTTTTCATACAAAAAATAGAGTAAGGCTTATGCCTTACTCCATCTCTGCAAATACCATGCGATCTTTTCCATTAATATCAAATACAACTTCAACTTGAGCGCGCGGGAAAGTTTGCTGTAATAATGCTTTCACATCTTCACCTTGCCCTACACCAATTTCAAACGCCACAATCGCCTTGTTCTGTAATACATTCGGCAATTCCTCCATAAAACGACGATAGAAATCTAGTCCATCTTCCCCACCAACAAGCGCACGCTTCGGCTCATGCTCCTTCACAACAGTAGAAAGACCACGCCAATCTTCCTCTGGTATGTACGGAGGATTGGAAACAACAACATCTAACTTCTGACCTGTTTCATAAAACGGAGACAGTAAATCGCCGTGATAGAATGTTACATCCGCCCCTAAAGTTTTTGCATTTTCTTTTGCAACTTCAATCGACTCCTGTGCGATATCTACTGTATACACATGAAGATTTTTATTTTCTAAAGCGAGCGTAATAGAAATCGCTCCACTACCTGTTCCAATATCCGCTATGTGAAGCTCCTCATTACCGAAATGGCGCTCAATTCTCTCTAGTACTCCAACTATAAGTTCCTCTGTTTCCGGTCTTGGTATCAATACCTCTTCATTTACAAAGAATGATCGGCCATAAAACATTTCATAACCGAGCATATATTGGATCGGAATACCTTCTACATGCTTGTGGATAAATTCTGCAAAACTTTCCTCTTGTTCCGCAGTTATTTCTTCACGCATATTCATGAGCATTCCGGTTCTGTTCGTCTTTAATACATGACAAAGGACAATTTCTCCCGCATTTTCATCTCGTCCATTTTCCTGTAAAAAAGAAGAAGCCCATTTCAGGGCTTCATAGACACGCATTACTCAGCTGCCTCCATCTTTTGCGCCTGATCTTCCATCACTAAGGCATTGATGAAATCATCTAACTTACCTTGTAGGATTTGATCTAGCTTTTGAATCGTTAAACCGATTCGATGGTCTGTAACACGGTTTTGCGGGAAGTTATACGTACGAATACGCTCTGAACGATCTCCCGTACCAACAGCTTGTTTACGGTTTTGATCATACTCAGCTTGCGCTTCTTGTCTAAATTTATCATAAACACGTGCGCGTAATACTTTCATCGCTTTTTCTTTATTCTTAATTTGTGATTTCTCATCCTGACAAGATACAACTACACCAGTCGGTAAATGCGTTAAACGTACCGCTGACATCGTTGTATTAACGCTTTGTCCACCAGGACCACTAGAAGCAAACGTATCAACACGAACATCTTTTTCATGAATATTAATTTCTACTTCTTCTGCCTCTGGTAGTACAGCTACAGTTGCTGTAGATGTATGAATACGTCCGCCAGATTCCGTTTCAGGAACACGTTGTACACGGTGAGCACCATTCTCGAATTTCAGCTTCGCGAAAGCACCTTTACCGTTAATCATAAAGATAATCTCTTTATATCCGCCTAACTCTGTATAGCTCGCTTCGATAATTTCAGTTTTCCAACCTTGCACCTCAGCATAACGGCTATACATACGATATAAATCACCAGCAAATAAAGCTGCCTCGTCACCACCAGCAGCGCCACGAACCTCAACGATAACGTTTTTATCATCATTAGGGTCTTTTGGAACAAGTAAAATTTTCAGACGTTCTGATAATGTTTTCTCTTGTCCTTCTAATTCAGAAACCTCTTCTTTTACCATATCACGCATATCAGCGTCTAACTTATCTTCTAACATTGCTTTTGCATCTCGTAATTGCTCACGAACATCTTTATACTCACGGTACACCTCTACCGTGTCCTGAATATCAGATTGCTCTTTTGAATACTCACGAAGCTTATTTGTATCGCTAATAACCTCTGGGTCACTTAACAACTCATTCAACTTCTCATAACGATCTTCTACAGCTTGCAAACGATCTAACACACCATTCACCTCTACATCCTAGTATCTAATACAAATAGTATATGGTACTTAATCAAAAAAACGCAAATTATATTTAAAAGCGTAAGCGGCTTGCTCAGGATCGCAGGACATTGGAACTCTCGACCTTGAAGCGCTTTTTGCTTCGAGCGAGAGAGTGAAATGGCCGGAGATTCTAGCCGCTGAAGCTAGATAATATTTAAAGCGCAAGCGGCTCGCTCAGAATGGGAGAAGGTTGGAGCTTCTGACAGAGAGGCGCTCTTTGCCTCGCAGGAAGAAGCGAAACCACCGACCATTCTAGCCGCTGGAGCTAGATAATATTTAAAAGCGCAAGCGGCTCGCTCAGCTCTGACTGGCTAAGGTTCTCTCGCACAAAAGGTGCTTTTCACCTTGAGTAGCGGCGGTTCTTAGACACGAAGAGCTTGCCACCAATCTTCATCTATTTTCGAAAAAAACCCGCTCTACATAGCGAGTTTCACTTATCTTTGTTTTGTAGGTACTGCATGACAATGACGACAACGTGGTTCATACGATTCTGAAGCCCCAACTAAAATAATTGGATCATCAAATGCCGCTGGTTCTCCATCGATTAAACGTTGCGTACGACTTGCAGGAGATCCACATTCAGAACAAACTGCCTGCAATTTAGTTACATGTTCAGCAATCGCCATCAGCTGAGGAACTTGTCCAAATGGTAGACCACGGAAATCTTGGTCTAATCCAGCTACAATGACACGATAGCCACGATTTGCCAATACTTGCACCACTTCCACAATGTCCCCATCAAAAAATTGTACCTCATCGATTGCAATAACATCCATTTCTTCTGTTACATGGTTAAATATATCTTTTGAAGCTGAAACAGGAACTGCTTTAACCTTTAATCCATTATGTGATACAACATCTTCTTCACTATAACGATTATCAATACATGGTTTAAATACAATCGCATGTTGTTTCGCAAATTGTGTACGACGTATACGGCGGATGAGCTCTTCTGATTTCCCAGAAAACATACTCCCGCAAATCACTTCAATCCAACCATTTTGATTCATTAAGTACATTGAGCTCTCCTTTCATCTACTTTCCTAATCCAAAGTAGGGTAAAGGTTTAATATTTTCGCAAAAAAAACAGACAAGCGAATACATACACTTGCCTGTTTTATGTTCTTTATTACTTGATGCCGTATTTCTTATTGAAGCGGTCAACACGTCCGTCTGCAGTAGCAAACTTCTGACGTCCAGTGTAGAATGGGTGAGAATCAGAACTGATCTCAATTTTTAGTAATGGATAAGTGTTACCATCTTCCCACTCAACAGTTTCGCTAGAGCCTTTTGTAGACCCGCTTAAGAATTTGAAGCCAGTGTTCGTGTCCATAAATACAACTTTATTGTAATTTGGATGGATTCCTGCTTTCATTCTTTTCATCTCCTTCCGCCCTGAATCATTTTCGAAACAGAGTTTTTCATCTTCAGCTGCTTACACAACTATATTGATGAAACACATATGATGAAATTATAACAAGGCTAACTCCATTTTGCAACTACCTGTTTTTGTCTTTTTAAAAATTAAAAGCACAAGCGGCTCGTTCAGAATCCAGGTCACTTCAAGCTCTCGACCAAGAAGCGCTTTTTGCTTCGACCGAGAGAGCGAAATGGCCGGAGATTCTAGCCGCCGGAACTGGATTAAGTAAAAAGCGTAAGCGGCTCGTTTAGAATCGCAGGACACTTCAAGCTCTCAATCCAAATATGATTTCCATCTCAAAAAACAAATTTTTTCCATATATTACTCTCTCTAATATTCCCTTAAAAACATAAAAAACTCGCTTACTACGAAATAAGCGAGTCCCCATCTTTTCCCTTTACTTAGTGGTTACATACCTTTTTGAGTCTGCAACAATGTTTTGTAAAAATTCTTCATTTGTCTTTGTTTGACGAAGTTTACGTAAGAAGCCTTCAACAAAGTCTGGTGTATCACGCATTGTTTTACGAATACCCCACAGCTTGTCTAAATGTTCTTTCGGAATTAATAGGTCTTCTTTACGCGTACCAGAGCGACGAATATCAATCGCTGGGAAGATACGGCGCTCAGCTAATGAGCGATCTAAGTGAAGTTCCATATTTCCAGTTCCTTTAAACTCCTCGTAAATTACATCATCCATACGAGACCCTGTATCAACAAGCGCTGTTGCTAAAATCGTTAGGCTACCGCCCTCTTCGATATTACGCGCAGCCCCAAAGAAACGCTTTGGTCTATGAAAAGCAGCAGGATCAATACCACCCGATAAGGTTCTACCACTTGGCGGAATAACAAGGTTGTAAGCACGCGCTAAACGGGTAATACTATCCATTAAAATGACAACGTCCCTTTTATGTTCTACAAGACGCATTGCACGCTCTAATACAAGCTCCGCTACTTTAATATGATTCTCTGGCACTTCATCAAAAGTAGAACTTACAACATCACCTTTAACAGAACGTTCAATATCTGTTACTTCCTCTGGACGCTCATCAATTAAAAGTACAATTAATTCTGCTTCCGGATGATTTGTTGTGACACTGTGTGCAATTTCTTTTAACAGACTTGTTTTACCAGCCTTTGGAGGCGCAACAATTAAACCACGTTGTCCAAATCCAACTGGTGCGATTAAATCCATGATGCGTGTCGGTAACTTTTTCGTTTCCGTCTCCAATTTCATTTGGCGATCTGGGTATAACGGTGTTAATGCAGGGAAATGTACACGCTCTTTTGCTGAGTCTGGATCATCTCCATTTACAGCTTCAACTTGTAGCAATCCAAAATAGCGCTCATTTTCTTTCGGAGGTCGTACTTTACCAGAAACCTTATCTCCATTACGTAAATCGAAACGACGAATTTGCGAAGCCGAGATATAAATATCTTCTGAGCTTGGAGAATAATTGATAGGACGTAAGAATCCAAATCCTTCTGATTGAATAATTTCTAATACGCCTTCCATGAAAAAGAAACCTTCTTTTTCTGCTCGAGCTTTTAAGATAGAGAAGATTAGCTCTTTTTTCGTTAACTTGCTGTAATACGAAATCTTAAATTCCTTCGCAAGCTCGTATAACTCTTTTAATTTCATGTTTTCTAATGCTGCAATTGACAAATTCATTCAGACACCACACTTTAACTTTATTCTCTTTTCACATGGGTAAAGGGAAAAATACGGAAGGCAAATAAATAATAATGAAAGGCAATAAGTTCAAGTAGGATAATATTCACTATTGTAACCCTTTTATCTAGTTTTAATCAATACGTTGAAACACAAATACAAGAAGCGAAGACAAGAAAATTTGTCTTCGCCTTTTCATATTTCTTTCTTTTTTCTACTCACCTGATTTTAAGGCAGAATAGATAAGGCATTTCTGCTTTTATTTAATCCAGTTCCAGCGGCTAGAATGGTCGGTGGTTTCGCTTCTTCCTGCGAGGCAAAAAGCGCCTCTTCGTCAGGAGTTTGAAGTGTCCTGCGATTCTAAACGAGCCGCTTACGCTTTTTACTTAATCCAGTTCCAGCGGCTAGAATCTCCGGTCATTTCACTCTCTCACTCGAAGCAAAAAACGCTTCAAGGTCGAGAGTTCCAATGCCCTGCGATTCTAAACGAGCCGCTTACGCTTTTTATTTAATAACCAAATTCGGTTTTTTATTTAAGCTATGGCGGCCGTCTACGAAGCGTACTGTGCCTGATTTTGCACGCATAACAAGGGATTGTGTTGTTCCGACGCTACCTTTAAATTGAACGCCTCGTAATAGTTCTCCGTCTGTTACACCTGTTGCTGCAAAGATTGCATCGTCACCTTTTACTAAGTCTTCCATACGAAGGATACGATTGATATCTTCAATACCCATTCTTTTACAACGAGCTAGTTCAGCTTCGTTTTGAGGTAAGAGCTTCCCGTGAATTTCTCCACCTAAGCATTTTAATGCGACCGCAGCTAATACACCTTCAGGTGCTCCACCAGAACCGAATAGAATATCTACACCAGTACGGTCAAATGCTGTATTGATTGCTCCAGCTACATCTCCATCGTTAATTAATTTAATACGAGCACCAGCTTTACGAATTTCTTCGATAATTGCTTGATGACGTGGACGGTTTAAAACTGTCGCTACAACATCTTCGATATCTTTATTTTTCGCTTTCGCAACTGCACGTAAGTTGTCGATAATAGGTGCGTCAATATCAACTGCACCAACTGCTTCTGGACCAACCGCTATTTTATCCATGTACATGTCAGGAGCATGTAACAAATTGCCGTGATCTGCAATTGCAATAACAGCAAGCGCATTCCAGCCGCCAGCCGCTACGATATTTGTCCCTTCTAAAGGATCAACTGCAACGTCTACGCGTGGTCCATATCCTGTACCCAATTTTTCTCCGATATATAGCATTGGCGCTTCATCCATTTCACCTTCGCCAATTACAACTGTACCTTTCATCGGAATTGTATCAAATACATCACGCATAGCTGATGTTGCTGCACCATCTGCCTCATCTTTTTTTCCGCGCCCCATCCAACGCGCTGATGATAATGCTGCAGCCTCTGTTACACGTACTAACTCCATAGATAAACTTCTTTCCACGATAATCCCTCTCCTTTAAGTCTTTATATTTCTGCCGTATTTTGTGAACCTTGTTTTTCTATAAAGTATACTTCCGTTAGTAGTGATTCTTCGCTCCCCATTAACGGAAGTATCACCACCTTATCCCGATTGGTGAGGGTTAATAATCGGCGTGGGATACCCCATACTGATTAAAGTTTCACTTTATGCATTCTTCATTTCTTCAATTTCTTGCTTTGTCATTTGTTCTCGCCAAATGTTTGCACCAAGCCCTTTAAGCTTGTCTACTATATTTTCGTAACCTCGATCAATATGATCAAGTCCCGTTACTTCTGTAATGCCATCTGCCATTAAACCCGCAATAACAAGGGACGCACCAGCTCGTAGGTCACTCGCTTTCACCTTCGCACCTTGCAATAAAACCGGTCCAGTCACAATTGCTGAACGGCCTTCTACTTTAATTTGCGCGTTCATACGGCGCAATTCATCAATATGCTTGAAACGTGCGCTGTAAATTGTATCAGTTACAACTCCTGTTCCATGCGCTTTTGTTAAAAGCGTTGTAAACGGCTGTTGTAAATCCGTTGGAAACCCTGGATATACAAGCGTTTTTACATCAACTACTTTTAACCTTCTATTGCCGTTCACTGTAATTTGGTCATCGTTCGTTTCAATTTGAACACCAGCTTCTCTTAGCTTCGCAGTAACGGATTCTAAATGCTGAGGAATAACATTATCAACTGTTACTTCTCCTCCTGACGCAGCCCCTAAAATCATATACGTACCAGCTTCAATACGGTCTGGAATAATAGTGTGGTGACAACCGTGCAGTGAATCCACACCATCAATTCGGATTACGTCTGTACCAGCACCTTTAATACGTGCTCCCATACTCGTTAACAATGTAGCTACATCAATAATCTCTGGTTCTTTCGCTGCATTTTCAATAACAGTTCTACCTTTCGCTCGTACAGCCGCTAGCATAATATTAATCGTAGCTCCTACACTAACAACATCTAAATAAATACGTGCCCCACGTAGTTCGTCTGCTCTTAAATAAATGGCACCTTGTTCATTTGTAACATATGCCCCTAACGCTTCAAACCCTTTAATATGCTGATCAATCGGTCGTGGCCCTAAATGACATCCACCTGGAAGCCCAATAACAGCTTTTTTAAAACGGCCAAGCATTGCACCCATTAAATAATAAGAGGCGCGCAATTTTTTCACTTTTCCATTTGGTAAAGGCATCGCAACCATGTTAGAAGGATCGACTACCATCTCTTCTTCCTGCCCATAAGTTACTTTCCCTCCAATTTCCTCTAGTAAGTCTCCTAACATTTTCACGTCCGAAATATTAGGAACACCGCCAATAGTTACTGGAGTATCTGCTAAAATTGTCGCTGGAATTAGTGCAACAGCACTGTTCTTTGCACCACTCACACGAATCGTTCCATTTAAAGCTCTTCCGCCTTCAATTAGCAACTTTTCCATATTGAGCTCCCTTCTTGTGAATGTATTTATCTTCTACTTCTTTATAAGAAGTAGAAGATTCCCCCTTAAGAATCTCAATCACTCTTTCCATCCTGAAACTCAATAAGTAGAAAACCATCACCTGTAGCTCCCCTGCTGTACAAATAGATGAAGATTAACTATTCATCGAATCAAATTACTCAATTCAGATACTTACCACATTTATTAATAGGACTATGCACATTATTTTCTATATTTGCAAACCAAAAATTCACTTTATAAAATCTTTAGACTTGTTCGCGCTTTCATTATACAACGAAAGGAAACCGTCTAAAAGACTAGACGGTTTCCAAAACGGAATTTTATTCTTACGCTTTACCGTTAGAACCGAACTCACGCATTTTACCAGCAACAGTTGCTTTGATAGCGTCGCGGCCAGGTCCAATATATTTACGAGGATCGTAAACTTCTTGGTCTTTGTTTAATGCTTCACGAACAGCTTTTGTAAACTCAATTTGGTTCTCAGTGTTTACGTTAATTTTTGAAGTACCTAGAGAAATAGCTTTTACGATATCAGCAGTTGGGATACCAGTACCACCGTGTAATACTAAAGGTACGCCAGTGAAGTCACGAACTTGTTCCATTTCAGCGAATCCTAAGTTAGGCTCACCTTTGTAAGGACCGTGTACAGAACCTAGAGCTGGAGCTAGGCAATCGATACCTGTTGCTTCAACAAGGTGCTTACACTCTGCTGGATCAGCGTAAATTACGCCTTCAGCGATGATGTCGTCTTCTTGTCCGCCAACTGTTCCAAGCTCAGCTTCAACAGATACGTTACGAGCGTGTGCGTATTCTACCACTTTTTTAGTAGTTTCAACGTTTTCATCGAATGGGTGGTGAGAAGCGTCGATCATTACAGATGTGAAACCTGCATCAATTGCTTCTTTACATTTTTCGAAGCTTGAACCATGGTCAAGGTGAATCGCTACAGGAACAGAAATGTTCATTTCTTCGATTAAAGCTTTAACCATAGCTACAACTGTTTTGAAACCAGTCATATGACGAGCTGCACCCTCAGATACACCTAAGATTACAGGAGATTTTTCTTCTTCCGCAGCAGCTAAGATAGCTTGAGTCCACTCTAAGTTGTTCATGTTGAATTGACCAACTGCGTATTTTCCTTCTAGTGCTGTGTTTAGCATTTCTTTCATAGAAACTAAAGGCATGGTGAATCCTCCTAAAAAACGTTTTTTGTATCCGATAAATTCTTATCGCTGGTAGTATGACCAGAATAAGGTAAAATATGTATATTTACATACCGGACTTCTTTCTACACTCAATAGGATAACAACTTGTACTCAAAAACTCAACTGTATTCACCTGCTCAATAGTCCATGTAAACGCTTTTTTCCATATTTTTTATAAAAAATTCATTTTTTACGCCTCTACAGCAAGCTGATCTCTCACTGCTTGACGAATCTCATCAATATCAAACGGTTTAGCAAAGTGCATTAAAGCTCCTAAATCTTTCGCTTCTTGAATCATATCCAATTCTCCATAAGCAGTCATTAAAATCACTTTAATACTCTCATCAATTTCTTTTACATGTTTTAAAATCTCTATACCATCCATACCTGGGATTTTCATATCTAACACTACTAAATCCGGATTATCTTTTTTCACGATATCTAAAGCTTGAAATCCATTCGCTGCTTGGAACGTCTGATAACCTTCTTTTTGGAACACTTCATGCAATAAAACACGAATGCCATATTGATCATCAACGATTAAAATTTTCCCTTCCATAACTCCCAACCTTTCTGTGTAAGTACAAGATTTAAAGCTTCTTATATCTTATCGGTTTATTTTCGCTACTCTTTGCCAAATCCCTTCCTATTCTTTCTTATTTTACCGTTTCCTATTTTGTTATGCCACCCTACTATTTCCCCTTTCCAAAAAAAATAAGCTATAATGAGAACCAGCTAACACGAAAGAAAGGAGCAACAACATGTTAAAAATTTTCTCGACTCAATTAAGTGGATATTTCTCCAAAATTTCTCAAAAAGAGGAAATGAATATAGAAGATAGCGCTCGTCTACTTGCCCAGGCGTTAGTTGGCGATGGCTTCATTTACTTGCATGGTACAAACGAAATGGAAGGTATTGTTTCAGAAGCATTATTTGGCGCCGAACCAATGAAACAAGCAAAACGTTTAATAGAAAACGGTGAACCGGCGGCAGTGACTTCTGCGGACCGCGTACTTCTTATTAGTCGTTTTTCGACAGATGAAGAAATTATAAAAACCGCGAAAAAACTTCATGAAGAAGGCCAATCTATCGTTGGAATCTCGGCTATTCAAGAAGGTGTTGAATCACTGGAACAATATACAGATGTACATATTGATACAAAGCTGTTAAAAGGTCTTATTCCAGATGATGAAGGTAACCGCTATGGGTTCCCAAGTTTAATTATAGCTTTATTTGCTTATCACGGATTGAAATTTACAATTGATGAAATGTTAAACGAATATTAAAAAAAGCGCCCTATTTCAGGCGCTTTTTTTTATTACTTGCTCTCTTTATTCGTAATAGAAGCACTTACGAAGTCATGGAACAATGGTTGTGGACGGTTTGGACGAGATACAAGTTCTGGATGGAACTGTGCTGCCACGAACCAAGGGTGATCTTGTAATTCAATAATTTCCACTAGACGACCGTCTGGGCTTGTACCAGAGAATACAAATCCTGCTTTTTCCATATCTGGACGGAATTGATTGTTGAACTCATAACGATGACGATGACGCTCATATACAACCGGCTCATTGTAAGCATTGTAAGCATTTGTTTCTTCAGCAAGCTTACATGGGTATAGACCAAGACGAAGTGTACCACCTAAATCTTCTACATCTTTTTGTTCTGGTAATAAATCGATAATTGCATAAGGTGTGTCAGGATTAATTTCAGAAGAGTTAGCTCCTTCTAATCCTAATACGTTACGTGCAAATTCGATTGATGCAAGTTGCATACCTAGGCAAATTCCTAAGAATGGAACTTTGTTTTCACGAGCATATTGAATTGCAACGATTTTACCTTCTACACCACGATCGCCGAAGCCACCTGGTACAAGGATACCATCTGTGTCGCCAACTAATTCTTTTACGTTCTCTGCTGTTACGTGCTCAGCATTTACCCATTTCACTTCTACATCTGTGTCGAATGAATAACCTGCATGACGAAGCGCTTCTACAACAGAAATGTATGCATCTTGAAGCTCTACGTATTTACCAACAAGAGCGATTTTTGTTTTCTTAGAAAGGTTACGTACTTTATTAACTAGCGCAGTCCAATCTGTCATATCTGCAGCTGGATTGTCTAACTTCAAGTGATCACAAACGATTTGGTCCATGTTTTGTTCTTGAAGAGATAATGGAACCGCATATAAAGTATCTGCATCGCGTGCTTCGATAACTGCTTTTGTATCGATGTCACAGAATAATGCAAGCTTGTCTTTCATGTCCTGAGAAACAGGTAGTTCTGTACGAACAACGATAATATTTGGTTGAATACCTAAGCTGCGAAGCTCTTTAACGCTATGTTGCGTTGGTTTTGTTTTCATTTCACCCGCTGCTTTTAAGTACGGGATTAACGTACAGTGAATGTACATTACATTGTCACGACCGATGTCGCTCTTAATTTGACGAATTGCTTCTAAGAATGGTAAAGACTCGATATCACCAACAGTTCCACCGATTTCTGTAATAACAACGTCGGCATTTGTTTCGCGACCAGAACGATATACACGTTCTTTAATTTCGTTAGTAATGTGAGGAATAACTTGAACTGTTCCTCCTAAATATTCACCACGACGCTCTTTTTGAAGAACTGAAGAGTAAATTTTACCTGTTGTTACGTTGCTGTATTTGTTTAAGTTGATGTCGATAAAACGCTCATAGTGACCTAGGTCTAAGTCCGTTTCTGCACCATCATCTGTTACGAATACCTCACCGTGTTGGTAGGGGCTCATAGTCCCTGGGTCTACGTTAATGTATGGATCAAACTTTTGAATAGTTACGTTTAAACCACGATTCTTTAAAAGTCTTCCAAGAGATGCTGCTGTAATACCTTTACCTAAAGACGATACTACACCGCCTGTTACAAAAATATACTTAGTCATGAAAATACTCCCTTCTACTTCGTTGTTATATAATCACCGTTGCAAAGCGCAACGTATGTAGATAACACTGTATCTATCTTATTGTTAGGCTCTTTTTATTTTCTAAACAAAAAACAAAAAAGAAAATTGCTCCCCTCATCACATAAAGTAATAAGTAGGGAGCAATTTTCTTTTATATTTACACTTTAAAAGTATTATCGTCTTTTTTTAAAGAGCCCAAAAATGATTCTACATGGACGATAATGAAAAGTCAAGAACTACCGCTCTTCCTCTTCTTCTTCTTCAGTTTCATCATACTCAAGTTCTTCTTCTGCGAAGTCTTCATTATCTTCTTCTAAATCATCAAGATCATCATCTTCATCGTCTGCGTCTTCGTCTTCAAGAACTTTGTCCAAATCTACTACATCTTCTTCTACTTCTTCTGCTTCTTCTTCTTCTTCTACATCATCTTCTTCAATGTAGTCGTCAAAACCGTCTTCTTCAACTTTGCGTTTCTTCTTCGGTTTTGGCTGAGGCAGAATTTCTTCATCAATTTGCTCATATGGGTACCAGCTACGTAGCCCCCAACGATTTTCTCCTAAATTAATGAAACGTCCATCGATGTTTAAATCTGTATAAAATTGTGCGAGTTTCGTATTAACTTGCCCTTGAGATAGTCCCAGCACTTGAGCGATTTCTTGAACCAACTCGTTGAATGTCGTTGCTTGTCTTTTATTCCCTAAAACACTATGTACAACTTCAATCATTGAACATTCTTTTAGCTCTTCTGGTGAATATTGCTTAAAACCCACTTATGCGGCACTTCCTTTCTTCAAATATAAGCTTATATATAACGGTCTGCTTAAAAAAATCCATACTATTCATTATAAACAAAAGTCGCACAAATATGCTACAAAAAAAACGGGAAACTTTTATCCCGCTATTTACGGGCAATAAAATTATAATTTGTCCATTCTTTATTTCGGAGACATATGTGCTCCTTGCAGTACATACCTAATTTGCATTTCTGTATATTCTTCGAGAGTATACAGTTTTTGCAGGGCCCAACGTCTAAATCCCCACATTTGTCCTTGTATGAAAATATTATGTGCAAGAAGCTGTATTTCCTTTTTATTTAGTGTAAATGTCCCATTTTCCGTACACTGCTCTAAAATATCCTCAAACATCCCGACCATTTGAAACTCTTTTTCTAATACATATGGGAGTGATTCTTTCGGTAAAAAACGTACCTCTTGATACATAATTAATACTTCTTCTTGCAATTCATCCATCACTTTAAAATAATTCATTATCGCTATCTTTAAGCTTTCTATACTTCCCTTCTCTGTACACACTACTTCCTCTAACCGCTCTTTTACATGTTCATAAATACTATCACAAACTAAATATAATACATCATCTTTTGTGCGAATATACTCATAAAGTGTTCCGATACTAAATCCAGCCGCTTTCGCAATTTCTCTCGTTGTTGTACGTGGGAATCCTTTTTGCTTAAACAGCTGCACCGCACCTTTAATCATTTGTTCACGTCTTAACGCAACTAATTTTTCATCTTTCACTGACGCATGTACATTATGTTTAACCATCCCTTCACCTCTCTCTATTATTTTTGGAAGTAAAAAGCGTAGGAAAATACCTACGCTTTTGTTCCTACTTCGTTAACATACGAGAAATTACAAGCCTTTGAATCTCTTGTGTTCCCTCATATATTTGTGTAATCTTTGCATCGCGCATATAACGCTCTACTGGATAATCTTTCGTATAACCATAACCACCAAATACTTGTACCGCTTCAGTCGTTACCTTCATCGCTGTATCACCTGCAAATACTTTTGACATCGCTGACTCTTTCCCATACGGAAGCCCTTCAGATTCAAGCCAAGCCGCTTGATATGTTAAAAGACGCGCTGCCTCTACATCCGTTGCCATATCCGCAAGTTTAAAGCCAATTCCTTGTTGCGCCGCAATTGGCTTCCCAAACTGATGACGTTCTCTTGCATATTCTACAGAAGCATCTAAAGCGGATTGTGCAATACCGACTGCTTGTGCCGCAATACCATTACGGCCACCATCTAATGTCTGCATCGCAACTTTAAATCCTTGGCCCTCTTCCCCTAGTAAATTCTCTACAGGAATACGGCAGTCTTCAAATATAATTTCAGTTGTTGGCGAAGAACGAATTCCTAGCTTGCTTTCCTTCTTCCCAACCGAAAATCCTAGCGTATCACTCTCCACAATAAATGCACTCGTGCCGCGCTGCTTCGAATCAGGATCTGTTAATGCAAAAACAACATAAATATCAGCAATACCGCCATTTGTAATAAAAATTTTCGAACCATTTAAAATGTAATGGTCTCCATCTCGTTTTGCAGTCGTCCTCATTCCACCAGCATCTGATCCAGAGCTTGGTTCTGTTAAGCCATATGCACCAATTTTCTTCCCTTCAGCCATTGGGCGCAAAAACTTTTGTTTTTGCTCTTCCGTTCCAAATTTAAAAATTGGCCATCCAGCAAGTGAAGTATGTGCAGACAACGTTACACCTGTAGAAGCACAAACGCGGGATAATTCTTCAACGGCAATTACATACGCCAAGTAATCGCTTCCAATTCCGCCGTATTCTTCAGGCCACGGAATACCGGTTAAACCAAGCTCTGCCATTTGATCGAATAAAGCACGATCAAATCGCTCTTCCTCATCACGCTCTGCTGCTGTCGGTGCTACTTCATTCCTTGCAAAATCCCGAACCATTTTTCTTATCATTTCATGTTCTTCTGATAACTTAAAATGCATTCCCGTCTCCCCCTCTGCCTTTTTATAAAGCTCGACTAATTACAAGCTTTTGTATTTCGCTCGTTCCTTCATATATTTGCGTGATCTTCGCATCACGGAAAAATCTTTCTACTGGATAATCTTTCGTATAACCGTAACCGCCAAATACTTGCACCGCTTCAATCGCAACTTCAACGGCCGTCTTAGAAGCAAATAATTTCGCAATAGAAGCTTCTTTACCGCATGGTAACCCTTGTGCTCTTAGCGATGCCGCTCTGTATACAAGTAATCGCGCTGCTTCTACGCTAGTCGCCATATCTGCAAGTTTGAATCCGATTCCTTGCTGCGCCGCAATTGGCTTGCCGAATTGCTCGCGCTCTTTCGCATAATCAATCGCACATGCAAGCGCCGCTTCCGCGATTCCTAATGCCTGTGCTCCGATCCCAATTCGCCCAACATCTAAATTCGCCATTGCCACCTTAAATCCTTGTCCTTCTTCACCAAGTAAATTCTCGGCCGGTACTTTCATATCTTCAAACGTAAGTTGCACTGTACGAGAACCAAGAAGACCCATCTTATGCTCATCTTTTCCAATGATTAAGCCTGGTGTATCTTTCTCTACTATAAATGCTGAAATCCCGCTTTTCCCCGCATCTGGATTTGTAGACGCGAAGACGATATATGTACTTGCTTCACCACCATTTGTAATAAAGACTTTCGATCCATTAATGATGTAGTGATTGTCTTTCTTTACAGCTCTTGATTTCAAACTACCTGCATCTGATCCTGCATTCGGTTCTGTTAGAGCAAATGCGCCTAAATATTCACCCGTCGCCAATTTAGAAACATATTTCTGCTTCTGTTCTTCTGTTCCGAAGTATAAAATCGGATTCATTCCAACTGACGTATGTACAGCTAAAATTACACCAACCGTTGCACTTACCTTTGAAATTTCCTCAATTGCTAGAATGTAAGAAATAAAATCCATTTCTGCCCCGCCATATTTTGCAGGCGCTGGAATACCCATTAGTCCAAGCTCACCCATCTTTTGCAAAATCTCTTTCGGGAACACCCCTTGTTCCATACTAGGAACAAAGGGAGCTATTTCCTTCTGTGCAAAATCTCGAACCATTTTCCTCATCATTTGTTGCTCTTCAGTAAAGTGAAAATTCATGTACTTCGCCTCCGTTTGCTATATATCTTTTTAACAATCTGGTAAGACCACTACTTCAATAAAGGGAGGCCTTTATTCGTAAACGTAGAAACCACGACCCGTTTTACGTCCTAACCATCCTGCATTCACATACTTACGTAATAATGGACATGGGCGATATTTACTATCTCCTAATCCTTCATGCAACACTTCCATAATGTATAAACATGTATCTAAACCGATAAAGTCAGCTAACGTAAGAGGTCCCATCGGATGATTCATACCGAGTTTCATTACTTCATCAATCGCTTCTTTCGTCGCTACTCCTTCGTATAACGTATAAATCGCTTCGTTAATCATCGGTAATAAAATACGGTTCGATACAAACCCTGGGAAATCATTTACTTCAACTGGCACTTTCCCGATTTTTTTCGTAATATCCTCAATCGTTTCGTACACTGCATCATCTGTAGCTAAACCACGAATAATTTCAACGAGTTTCATAACTGGAACTGGATTCATAAAGTGCATGCCGATTACTTTCTCAGGACGTTTCGTTACCGCTGCAATTTCCGTAATTGGTAACGATGACGTATTCGTCGCTAAAATTGCGTGTTCTGGAGCGATTTCATCTAAATTCGCAAAAATTTTCTTTTTAATATCCATTTTTTCAACAGCTGCTTCAATAATAAGATCAGCTTCTTTGACACTATTTAAATCGAGAGTCCATGTAAGACGATTTAAAGTCGCATCTTTCTCTTCTTCCTTCATACGGCCTTTTTCTACTTGGCGGGCTAAATTTTTTGAAATAACAGCTAGCCCTCTATCTAATTGCTCTTGCTTTAAATCTTGCACTTTCACATCATAGCCTGCCATTGCACACACTTGTGCGATACCTGAACCCATTTGCCCTGCACCAATTACAACAATCTTTTGTACACTCATTTTTTCTTCCCCCTTAATTGTTAATAAACTATATATCTTCTAATCTTAATTAGTGAACTTCAATCATCACTGCATCACCTTGACCGCCACCGCTACAAATAGAAGCAATTCCAATTCCGCCGCCGCGCTGCTTCAGTGCATGGATAAGTGTAACGATAATACGTGCTCCGCTCGCTCCAATTGGATGCCCCATTGCTACAGCACCGCCATTTACATTCAATTTTTCCGGATCGATCCCTGCGATTTCTGTACTTGCAATTGCTACAGCCGCAAATGCCTCATTGATTTCAAATAGATCTATGTCTTCAATTGTCTTACCTGTCTTTTTCAGCAATTCATTAATTGCATAACCTGGCGTTCTTGGGAAATCCTTCGATTCTACCGCAATCGCCGTATGCGCCAAAATTGTCGCTAATGGTTTTCTTCCTTCTTGCTTCGCTCTGTCCTCGCTCATTAATACAAGTGCAGCACCGCCATCATTTAGTCCCGGAGCATTACCTGCTGTCACCGCTGACGTCTTATCAAATACAGGCTTTAATTTCGCTAATTTTTCAATCGTTGTATCCGCGCGTGGTGCCTCATCCTTAGCCACGACGATAGGATCGCCTTTTCTTTGCTGAATTGTTACTGGTACAATCTCCTCTTCAAAACGCCCTTCTTTATGTGCCGAAACCGCACGTTGATGGCTACGATATGCCCATTCATCTTGTGCTTCGCGAGAGATTCCATCTTCCTTCGCAACTTCTCCGCCATAAACACCCATGTGTATACCTGAAAATGCGCATGTTAAACCGTCTGCAACGTTTAAATCAATAACTTCGTTGTTACCCATTCTGTATCCCCATCTTGCCCCTCGTAAAATGTAAGGGCTGTTACTCATCGATTCCATTCCACCAGCTACAATCAGTGATTGATCACCAGTACGAATAATTTGATCTGCTAACGTAACTGCGCGAAGCCCTGATGCACAAACTTTATTTATTGTTTCTGTCTGCACTTCCCAAGGAATGCCGGCCGCTCTTGCTGCTTGGCGTGATGGAATTTGTCCTTGCCCTCCTTGGATAACCGTTCCAAATATAACTTCTTCAACATCACTAGCGGAAACATTCGCTCTTTCAAGCGCTGCCTTAATTGCGATTCCTCCAAGCTCTGTTGCTTTCACGTCTTTTAAAGTTCCTCCAAATTTTCCAACCGGTGTTCTTGCAGCACTTAAAATAACTGTTTTACTCATGTTTCTTTCCCCCATTTCTTTTTTTAGCACCGAGCGCTCGCTCGGTATCCTTGCGCCTAGAAGAGGTGCAATTATTGCACCTCTTTCTAAATTTGAATGCATTCCTACAAACTACATTGCTTCTTTCTTCTGTCCGATAACTGAGCGTTCTAAAATCTCTGTTACGTCCAAAGTTTGAACTGTTTCTTCAACTTCTTTTGCTTTCGTGCCGTCACTAATCATCGTTAAGCAATACGGGCATCCTGTACCGATAATTGACGGCTGTACAGCTAGCGCTTGTTCTGTACGAGCAACGTTAATACGAGAACCTGTCGTTTCTTCCATCCACATTAGGCCGCCACCCGCACCACAGCACATTCCCGTTTCACGGTTACGCGCCATTTCTACAAGGTTTACACCTGGAATTGCTTTTAGAATATCGCGCGGCGCTTCGTATACTTCGTTGTATCTTCCTAAGTAACAGGAATCATGGTACGTAACTGTCTCTTCAATAGAATGGACAGGTTTTAAACGACCTTCCTTCACCCACTGGGCTAGTAATTCTGTATGATGATAGACTTCTGCTTGTAAGCCAAAGTCCGGGTACTCATTTTTAAAAGTGTTATAAGCATGAGGGTCAATCGTAACGATTTTCTTCACTCCTGCTTTTTCAAATTCTTCAATATTTTTAGTCGCCATTTCCTGGAATACAAATTCATTTCCAAGGCGGCGCGGTGTATCACCAGAGTTCTTTTCCTTATTACCAAGAATTGCGAATGAAATGCCTGCTTCATTCATTAGCTTCGCAAATGATATCGCAATCTTCTGACTGCGATTGTCATACGAACCCATGGATCCGACCCAGAATAAGTATTCAAACTCTTCGCCAGCTTTTGATTTCTCCTTTACAGTTGGAACTGTTACTTCATCGTCACCTTGGCGCCATGTTTCACGCTCTTTACGGTTCAGTCCCCACGGATTACCTTGACGCTCAATGTTTGTCATTGCACGCTGCGCTTCCGCGTCCATTTTTCCTTCTGTTAAAACGAGATAGCGGCGTAAATCAATAATTTTGTCAACATGCTCATTCATAACTGGGCACTGGTCCTCACAGTTACGACACGTTGTACATGCCCAAATCTCTTCTTCTGTAATAACGTCTCCGATTAAACTTGGGTCGTACGCTAGCGCTGTAGCCGCTGATTCTTGTTGTCCTTTTCCAGCTGCCATCATCGCTAACTGATTTCCTTGTGTATTATTAAAAGCAACAACTGGAACCCACGGTGCTTTTGATGTTACCGCTGCTCCTTTATCAGTTAAATGATCACGAAGTTTTAAAATTAAATCCATCGGTGATAACATTTTCCCTGTTCCTGTTGCCGGACACATATTTGTACAACGACCACATTCGACGCAGGAATATAAGTCGATAAGTTGATTTTGTCTAAAGTCTTCAATTTTACCAACACCGAATGTTTCTTGTGTTTCATCTTCAAAATCAATTTTTTCAAGTTTTCCCGGATTTGAAAGACGACCAAAAAACACGTTAACTGGTCCAGCAATTAAATGCGCATGTTTTGATTGTGGAACATAAACTAAAAACGTTAACAAAATTAGTAAATGCACCCACCAAGAGAAATAGAACACTGAAATGGCTACGGTTTCATTTAATCCCGAGAAAACGTAAGCGATTGCAGAAGCGATAGGTTCACTCCATGAAAGCTCCTCGCCGTGCCATATAATTCCCATCCCATTACCAAGTAGCACAGAAATCATTAAGCCACCAATAAAGATAAGAACAAGGCCTGATTTAAAATTACGTTTCAAACGAACAAGCTTTTCAATATAGCGTCTATGAAAAGCCCAAAAGACTGCAATTAAAATAACGAGTGTGACAATTTCCTGGAAGAATGTAAATGCAGGGTATAGTGGTCCAAGTGGAAGATGCGATCCTAGTGCAAGTCCTTTCCAAACGAAGTCAATTGCTCCAAATTGGACAAGAATAAATCCGTAAAAGAACATAACGTGAATGATGCCGCTCTTTTTATCTTTCAGCAGCTTTTTCTGACCGAAAACATTGACCTTAAGAAGATCCCAACGCTCTTTAAAACGACGGTCAAATTCAATCTTTTTTCCTAATTGTATGTAGGCCATCCTTGTTCGTATAAGATATACAAACAAATACCCCGCATAAGCAATAACAGCAATGGCAGCCAGCCAATTAATGATTAGTAAGCTATTCATTTTATGCTACCCCTCTCTTTGTAAGCTCTCTTTCTTTTTTAGAATCTTCGAAAATATATAATTTTCTGAATTATATCCCCTATTCCCATTATATAATGAGTGAGCATTCAGTCAACAGTTTTTTGTTATACAACAACACATTTTTTAATAAAGCTGTTTATTTCGGTGAAACTATAAAGTGAAACTTTAATCAGTAGGGAGCTGTTTATTCCCTACTGATTATTAGTCCTCACCAATCGGGATTTTACGGGCGGTCCGAATCCAAACCAACTTCTTTGCTTTAACCCAATTTCGAGGTGGGAGTCTTACTGCCCGCAAATAGCGGGATACAGTGAAATTTTGATTTGTAAAAAATTGATGGTGAAAAGACCGTGAAGGAGGGAATTTACTTATGTTTTTCTTATCTCTCTTGTTATTAGGCAGCGCTCTCTGGATTACAATCGACCTTTCATATGGGAGAATTGTTCATTTAAAGCGTGTACGTTCTCGTTCTTTCCCTTTACGTCAAAGTGATTTTCGCCTTTATACATACGGAAATGATCTATACGATGCTCTCTTTACTGATATAAAACAAGCTAAACACCATGTGCACGTTTTATTTTTTATTGTAAAAAACGATGATATAAGTCGTACGTTTTTAAAGTTACTTATCGATAAAGCACAAGAAGGAATTGAAGTAAGACTTTTACTCGACCGGTTTGGAAGTCATTATTTATCAAAAGAAGCGATTTACTCGCTACAAAAGCATGGTGTCTCTTTTTCATTTTGTCATAAAGTGAAATTTCCTTTTCCTTTCTTTTCTGCAAATCAAAGAAACCATAGAAAAATTACAGTTATTGACGGGAAAATTGGTTATATTGGTGGATTTAACATTGGCGAAGAATATTTAGGGCATAATCAAAGGTTAGGGTTATGGCGAGATTATCATTTACGTCTTACAGGAGAAGGGATACAAGATTTACAAAAACAATTTTTACATGATTGGCTCGACGATACAGACCAAAATTTATTAGATTCATCTCTTTATTTTCCTATGCAACAACCAGGGACCATTCTACATCGTTTCATCCCTACTGATGGTGCCTATTTACAAAATACATTTTTACATTTAATCGAAAGCGCGAAAAAAGAACTCTTTATCGGTACACCATATTTTATTCCTGGAAAAAAAATTATGAATGCATTATTAAAAGCGCGAAAACGTGGGGTTCAAATAACTATTCTCGTTCCACAAAAAGCTGATCACGCCCTCGTTCGAGAAGCAAAATTCCCATATTGCCGAAAGTTAATACAAGCTGGTTGTGATATTTACGCTTTTCAGCAAGGATTTTTCCACGCAAAAATTATTATAGTAGACGATCATACTTGTGATATCGGAACTGCTAATTTCGATATGAGAAGTATATATATTAACCATGAAATCAATTGCCTTTTATACGATAAACATTTCATACAAGAAGTAAAACGTAAATTCGAGGAAGATTTGGAACGCTCCTTATTACTTTCCTTTGAAGATGTCAATCCCCTCTCCATTATCGATAGAGGAAAGGAATGGATAGGAACGATACTCGCGTTCTTTTTATAGAGAAATTTCAAGGGCCAAGGAGGTGCATCACATATGATAATTCGATTTGGATATGTCTCACATGCTACGGCATTATGGGACTGTTCGCCTGCCAAAACAATGACATTTACAAGCTGGAAAAAGCTAAAAAAACAAGAGCGTGAAGATAAATTATATAATGTTACACTGCAAAATCTAGAACACACAATACGCATCCTTCATTACAATATTGCACACGAAATTCCATTATATCGTTTATCATCTTCTATCGTCCCGCTTGCAACACATCCTGAAGTTGAATTTGATTACATTCAAATATTTGCTCCACTATGGCGTAAAATAGGAGCATTAATTCAAGAACACAATTTACGCGTAAGTTTTCACCCAAACCAATTCACACTATTTACAAGCGACAAACCACATATTACAACTAATGCAATTACAGATATGACCTATCATTATAACGTGTTAAATGCTATGGGAATTGCAGATTCTTCCTACATTAATATCCATGTAGGTGGCGCGTATGGAAATAAGGAAAAGGCAATCGAACGTTTTCATGAAAATATACAAAAACTTCCATACCATGTAAAAAGACAAATGACTCTTGAAAATGACGATAAAACATATACAACTTCTGAAACTTTGGCTATTTGTCAAAAAGAGCAAATCCCTTTCGTGTTCGATTATCATCACCACATAGCGAACCTTTGTAATGAACCGCTAGAAGAATTACTTCCTATGATATTTAAAACTTGGTCACATACAAATGTCCTTCCTAAAGTTCATATTTCTTCTCCTAAATCCGTAAAAGAATTTAGGGCTCACGCAAATTATATTGATTTAGAGTTTATTAAACCCTTTTTACACATTACAAAAAAAATTGACCATGATTTCGATATTATGATTGAAAGTAAACAAAAGGATTTAGCACTTCTTCAGTTAATAGATGAAATCTCTTCTATAAGGGGAGTGAAAAGAATAAAAGGCGCAACAATACAATGGTAAATTGTAACGTTGCGCTATTTTTTTCAAAAAGTATTTCTTATAGTAAAAAAGCTCCTGTTTTATATGCTATTATTTAAATTAGCATTTTCCCCCTGTGATTCAACTTTATTGAAACGGAGCCATTATATGATCAATCAAAAAAAATATGTACAATTTGTCATTATGTATATTATTATATTTTCTCTTTGGATATTCCTTATCCCTAAGGACTTGAATATAAAAGAAATTGGAATTCTCTTCTTATTTTGTTTTGCTGCACTCTTTTCTTGCTATTGCTTATATAAAGCAATTAAGAAGATGAAGCACGGTGACAAACTATTTTGGGTTCTAGTACTATGCACTTGTATATGTGGATTAGCTATGGAGATAACTTTATTTCTTCATTCACTTTCTATATATGATCAAGTCATATTCTCATATAAGGCATTGCCTTTCTTCATCATACAATATATTTTGCTCTTTTCTGGCTTTGCTATAAAGTTTATAAAACATTACTCTATTAGAGGCCTTGCTCAATTTTCATTCGATAGCATCTTTATTGTTATTATGAATATTTACTTTACCTTAACCTTTATTTTAGACATTTCAAGCTTTCGTATGTTAACAACAGATACATGGGTTTTAATTGGATATTTCATTGCACAATCATTAGTAATTTACGCCGTTATTAGCTTATATAGAAGAGAACAGTATTCTTCTAGTAGAATCTCATTAATTGTCGGCTTCACTATCATACTTGTTTACGGATATATACACCTGTTCCAGTTAAGATCAGGAATGGAAACTTCTTCTGAAGTCTCTTATTTAATACATACTGCTTCAATTTTATTAATCGGTTTATCGTCCATACTATACATTTTAGATAAACCAATGCAACATGAAACTAAGACTAAATATTATCGATTCGATTATGTACGCTTTATATTACCTTATTTTAGTATAATCATTACTTTTTCCTTTATTGTCATTCAACCTTGGGATGATAAGTTCATGTTAATCGGTCTCGTATTATCACTTATCTTATTATTCTTACGACAACTTTACATGTGGAAAGATAATCAAGTATTAATCGATACGTACGAACAGTTGACTACACAACTAGAAGGTAAAGTTGAAGAAGGCGCATCTGCACTATCAAAAAGTGAACAACGTTATAAATCTTTATTCGAGGATCATCCTGATGCTGTTTTTTCTTTAAATATGAACGGGATTTTTCAACAATCTAATAAGGCTTGTGAAAGTTTATTTACAGCCTATTATTGTGAAGTAACAAGCTATTCTCTTCAACACTTCATTGATCCACAAGATCATGAATTATTGAAGAAATCTTTACAAATTACAAAAGAAGGTAGACCACAAACTCTAGAAATTCGTACAAAAGAAAAAGAAGGCTATTATTATCACCTTCACATTACATTCATCCCGACTTTTATAAATAAAGAAGTTGTTGGGATGTTTGGTATCGCACGTGATATTACAACTTTATATGAAAAACAAAAGCAAGTAGAGCATATGGCTTTCCATGATGCACTTACAGGACTACCGAATCGACGGAAATTCGAAAAAGATTTAAAAACGATTTTAAATCTAGCTCAAAACAACACTAATGACGTTGCGGTTATGTTCCTCGACCTAGATCGATTTAAAAAAATTAACGATCGACTCGGCCATGATGTCGGGGATTTATTATTAATTGAAGTAGCAAAAAGATTACGTGGATGTTTACGTTCAAAAGATATCGTTGCCCGCCAAGGCGGAGATGAATTTACGATTCTATTACCAGATATGTACTCTGAAAAAAGTGCTTCTTTTATAGCTGAACAAATTTTAACTATCTTAAATAAGCCTTACTTTATTAAAGATGAAGAACTTTCTGTTACACCGAGTATCGGAATTGCAATGTACCCTGACTATGGAACCGATGTAACCGAATTAATGAAAAATGCAGATATGGCTATGTATCGAGCAAAAGCAAATGGAAAAAACAGATTCGTTTTCTTCTCAAAAGAAATGAGTATTGCGCAAAATGAAATACACTTCCTAGAAGGTGAGCTTTCAAAAGCACTACAACAAAATGAATTTTTCCTTGAATACCAGCCACAAGTAAACACAAAAACAAAACAAATTATCGGTTTCGAGGCGTTAATTCGTTGGAAACACCCAAAACTCGGAATTGTATCACCTGCCCAATTCATCCCTCTAGCAGAGGAGACAGGATTTATTATTGAACTTGGTAATTGGATTTTACGTACAGCCTGCTTAGAAGCAAAGAAGTGGCATAACCAAGGGTTTTCTCACTTAAAGGTTGGTGTGAATTTATCTGTTGTTCAATTTAACCGTTCAGATTTAATCCCAACTATTTCAAAAGTCTTGGAAGAAACCGAACTAAAACCGGAAGCACTAGATATTGAGATTACGGAAAGTATCGCGATTAATCAAAATCATTCTGTAATTGCTAAACTAGAAGAACTTCAAAATCTCGGTATTCAAATTTCAATTGATGATTTTGGAACTGGTTATAGTTCTTTAGCTTATTTAACGAAATATCCAATCAATACATTAAAAATTGCTCGAGAATTTATTTGTGGAATTACAAATAGCCCTTTAGAAGAAGCCATTATCGCTTCCATTATTACGCTATCAAAAGAATTAAATTTAGAGGTTATTGCGGAAGGTGTAGAAACAGAAGAACAATGGAAGTTTTTACACGAGCAAAACTGTGACCACATTCAAGGATTCCTCTTTAGCAAACCTGTTTCTAGTAAAGACGTTTGGAGGTTACTCCACAAAAAAACAACCGTCTAAGTAAGACGGTTGTTTTTTTAATGTTCAAATGGTAAATCTGAAGCTAATTGTACCTCTTGATCATTATGAGAAATTACTTGGCTTTTCTCTAAAGCTGTATCTGTTAATGAAATACCCCATGCCATTGCTAACGTTAATAGACTACCAATAAGTAGTTTTTTCATATTCCATCACCCACATCGTTTTCTTTTAATATATCATGAAAATTTATCCACAACTTATGCAATTATGCATACCCATTTTTTGGATATTTAATTACTTTTTGTGGATGTAACTTACGAAATATACCACTATACATATTCCAAATCATTTTAATTTAAATACTTCTTTTTTTTTAATAACGTCTCTTTGTAAGAATGTAAATCTAATAAATCAAAGAAGAAAGACGCTTTTTTATACACTTCTTTAATATCATCTGATGAATACTCTAATTTCTCAAGACACTCGCCCTTTTGATAATACAATTGACCGATTAATTCCATACTTCCCATATACCGAGAAGCTTCAATCGCTTCATTTACTTGATACAATGCCTCTTCAAACTGATCACTCAAATATAAAGCTTTTGCATAATTGTATCGAACCTTAACTGTGAATGCCTCATTATTATGTAGCGATTCTAACCGTTCTAAAATAGCTCGAAATGAAGTTATTGCCCTATCTAATTGATTATTTTCTGCACAAATACTTGCAATAGAATTTTCAATATATAAATTTTGAAATACATCTATCCCTCCGTATGATTGATGTACAATTTTTTTCAACTCTAAAATGCAATATTCAAAATTAATTTTCTGTAAAACATATGCAGATAAGTAATAGTACCAAAGAAGAAACTGATTAAATTCTGGATGAAACTTTTCTTTTTTTAATTCATTTGAAACAATGCTATAAATTTCAGCATATTGTTTCTTCTTACTCAACATTTGAATTCTATCTTTAAATAGCTTTTTCCTCTCAATATCGGAATAAATGAGTACCTCATAAAAATGAATAATGGGAACTTGTAATTTTGCTGCTATACCTTGCAGTATATCCATACTTGGGTATACCGCGCCCGATTCAATTCGGCTCACTTCCGATTGATGACATACATTATCGGAGAGTTGTTTCTGTGTTAATCCTCTCATTACCCTAATTTTCTTTATTTCACTTCCTAATTTTTCTGCGTGCATACTTACTCACCATCCCATTATAACAATCTAATTTTTTTAAGTTGTCATACCACTACAATAATGTGAATTCGACAATTTTTGATATGAAATAATGCATAATATATATAAAATTCGGCAAATTCCTCATACAATTCATCTCACATACACAATACAAGATTAGGAGTGTTATAGATGAATTATAGAAAACTTGCTAGTGCTTTCGTTACATTCGGTCTTCTTTGTCCTTTATCAACAGAAGCTATTCACGCTCAAGAATTAGATAAAAATGAAGTGAAAGTTGAAATTGCTCAGCCTGGTTTAACAATCGGAAAATTAACACAACCTCAAAACGATACAAAAGAGAATATTGCTAAAAAGTATTTAAAAGGTGAGGTAAATGGGGCTAAAGCTCAACAAGAGCAAGTTACTACTGAAAAGAATGTCGATTTTCAACCTACAAATAAAGAAACAAAAGAAAATCAAACCGAATTACGCCTTGCACAAACATACAAAAATTATAAAGTATATGGTCAAGATCTCATTGTAAAAGTAGATAAAAATGGAGTAATTACAACTGTTAGTGGTAAAGTTGCCCAAAATTTAGACCAACAACTTAATCTTACTATAACAAATTTTTTGTCGAAAAATGAAGTAAAATCTAAATTACGCAATATACTTCAAATTCCAAGTGATGCGACAGAAACAGAATTTTCTAGCGAAACGGTAGTTTATAAGAAAAAAGATGGCTACTATACATACGCAACGGTCCTTACATTTACTTATGAAAACAATGAACAAGTTATAAACGGAAATGCAATCATGGACTTACAAACTGGTGAAGTACTTTTCCAAGAAAAGTTTATTAAAAATAAAGAGAATAAAACTATTAATCAAGTAACAGCACCTAAACTATCACCAGCGAAAGAACAAGGAACTGGGAAAAATGCGCTACAAGAAAATGTATTATTTAATATTGCGAAAGGCTCTGATGGAAAATTTTATTTAGCTGATCTATCCCGCGGAAATGGTATTTATATTTACAACGCAAACTACGCTGATTCCCTTGGTGGCGATAGCCAAGCTGGTTATCCAGGGACACTTATTTCAAGCGATAACTCTAACTTCTTAGATAAAGAAGCAGCTGGTGTTATGAAAAATATGAGTGATATTTACGACTATTTTAAGAAAGAACATAATCTGAAAAGTTACGATAATAAAGACTCAAAAGTTGTTGCTAGCGTCCACGGATTTGATTCTACTGAAGTTAGTGATGGTGTAAAAGAAAACTATGTAAATGCATTTTGGCATCCAGGTTGGAATCAAATGGTCTTTGGTGACGGGCTAAATGGAAAATTAACCTCTGCTCTTGACGTAACAGCTCATGAATTTGGACATGCTGTATTTAGTGGTACGACAAAAAATAAAATTGTGCGATATCCAAGTGCTGAAACATCTGCGCTAAATGAAGGTCTAGCAGATTTTTGGGGTACACAAATAGAATATTACGTAAAGAAAGATAAAGGAAATTGGATTATGGGTGATACGTTAGGTGGTCTAACAATTCGTGACATCCCAGGGGAAATTGGTGACGGCGGCAACAAACTATACACAAACTTAAAAGATTTCTATAATGATGGAAATGATCAAGAATCTCACGTGAATTCTGGAATTATCAGCCATGTATTATATCAATTAGCTGAAGGTAAAACGTATAACGGTATATCTGTTCAAAGACAAGGAAATGAAAAAGTAAGTAAAGTTGTTATGCGTGCATTGCAAAACTACGCAACTTCAGCAGAAGATTTTGAATCACTTCAATCTCACATTGTACAAGCTGCAAAAGACTTATATGGTAATATGACAGCAACAGAATTCGAAAAGGCTTTCCAAGCACATGGATATAAGGCTCTAGCAAAAATTAGTAAAGTAGTAGAAGTACAACAAGGAAAATAAGCAAAAAAGAAGTTTACCGATTATAGGTAAACTTCTTTTTCACATCCATCCCTTTTCTTCCGCAATTGTAATTGCCTCAATTCTATTTTTTGCTTCCAGTTTCGCTAATACTTCAGAAATATAATTACGTACTGTACCAGGCGAAAGATAAAGCATCTTAGCAATTTCATTTGTAGTCTTTCCTTCTTTCGCAAGTAAAAGCACTTCTTTTTCACGTTCTGATAACGGATTTTTCTCCTGCCATAAGCCAAACATTAACTCCTGAGAAATCTCTCGCTTCCCTTTCATAACATTTCGAATTGCTGAAGCTAAATCTTCACTCGGGCTATCCTTTAATAAATACCCGTGAACACCAGCTTTCATTGCCCTTTCAAAATAACCAGGACGCGCAAATGTTGTTAAAATCATTACTTTACAAGATGATTTTTCTTTCTTTAAAATTTCAGCAACATCTAAACCACTTTGGATCGGCATTTCAATATCCATAATACTTATATCTGGCTTTAACGATTCAATTAATTTTAACGCTTCTTCACCATTCGCAGCTTGCCCAATTACTTCAATATCGTCTTCTAAATCAAGTAGGGCTCCTAATGCACCACGAAGCATTCGTTGATCTTCTGCAATAATAATTCGAATCATGCCCTCACCTCATCTTTTCCTGTTCTAATTACAATTGGAACTTTCACCGTTAACAGTGTCCCTGGATTGATCGTATCCAGTTCAACTATTCCATCAATAAGGGAAATCCGCTCCTTCATACCTCGAATACCGTTTCCATCATGACTTTGATTTTCCAAACCTACGCCATTATCTTCTACTTTCAAAATTAACTCACCCTGTGATTCTAATATAGAAACTGTACATGCCTTTGCCTTACTATGCTTCACGACATTCGTAACAGCTTCACGTAAACACATACCTAAAATATTTTGCTCAATTGGCGATAGCGAACTAGAATTAGCCTCTTGCTTTACTTCCAATTCAATATTGGCTGCTTGCAAAATCGCTTTTATTTGCTCAAGTTCTTCTTCCACTGTAATCATACGCATATCCGAAATTAACTCGCGCAGTTGTTTTAAAGCTGTACGAGATGTTTGTGTAATCTCCTTCGCCTCTATACTTGCGCGT
Source organism: Bacillus sp. FSL E2-0195 (assembly GCF_038003645.1). Lineage (NCBI taxonomy): Bacteria > Bacillati > Bacillota > Bacilli > Caryophanales > Bacillaceae > Bacillus > Bacillus sp. FSL E2-0195. Next base: position 5,151,551 of record NZ_JBBOPN010000001.1, read on the forward strand.
TCTGGATTCTTCACAATCAGTTTCTCCACAAGCTGACTTTTTAAAGTAATAAGAGATAGTGTGTGTCCTAATGTGTCATGAAGATCTCTTGCAATTCGCTGCCGTTCCTCACGTTTTACTAAGTCTTTAATTTGTTCGTTTGCTTCGTTTAGTTGATTTTTCAACATCTTTTTTTGATTAAAATTACGCATTCCAAATGGCGTAAGAAGCATTAAAATAAACATCGGAACGATATTCACTAAACTCGGGATTGTTAGTTGATTAACATTTATAAATATAAAAGCCCCAAGCATTACAACTAATAAACATAACAACACACGAAATGCCTTCTTACTTGGCGCAAATCCCATCGCACTTGCCGTAAAAAAACCAAAGAATATCATGAAAGGATTATAAAATACGGCAAATAAACAGGTTAGTATCATTTGAATACACGCCCACAACACGAACGTCCTCTGAACAAAATAAAGTTGACGGTATGTGATAATGAAAACTATCAACATACCGATCCCTATTACAAGCTTCCATCCCGATACTTGTGTTAAATTATAAATTGGAAATAATAAATACACTAACCACATATATGGGAAGAAACCCATATGTTTCGGAAAAAACTCAAACCTCTTCTTCTCTATCATTTATACCGCTTCCTGTCTCTTTCTTATATATATTGATACTACAACAAATATAAGGAAATAACCTCCTAGTACCGCGATATTTTCCCATCCAATTGATTTTCCAGCTACAATATCCCATGCCCCGCTACCAAAATGATATGTTGGTGTCCATTCTCCAATGGTTCTTAATACTTTTGGGAATACTTCAATTGGCATCCATAATCCGCCAACTACAGCTAAGCTCATATTTAAAATATTAGCCAGGCCAGCAGCTGCATCCGCCTTTTTGATCGAACCTATTACTGTTCCGAGTGCTAAAAATGGTGTCACGCCTAATAATAACCATAATCCGGCACCAATCCATTGGCCTATCGTTAACTCAACATTATTAATTAATATTCCTGCCATAAAAATAACTAAGATTGAAAAAGCATTCACTACTGTTTGAGCAATAATTTTAGCTGCTAAATATGCTCCCTCTGGAAGCGGTGTAATTTTTAACAAATGTGTCCATCCTTGCCCTTTTTCCTGAGAAAGTCTCACACCGAAACTAAAAAGGGCAGTCCCTACAATACTGAAAGTCGCCATTGAAATTAAATAATGTGCTTTCCATGCATCTCCGTTTTGCGGGACTTGAATAACATTTGTAAAGATGTAATAAAACATAACTGGCATTAATAATGAGAAAAAGATGAATAATTTATTGCGGAACGTACGTAAAACCTCTATTTTACATTGCATCCATAATGCTCTCATGCGATTCCCTCCTTCTGATTTGCAACAAACTGTTCAAATGCTTCATCGAGGCTTCCACGTTCAACTGAAACGTCTGTTACAGGTAGATTCCTCTGATAAATTGCTTGTAAAGTGGCATCTGTATCTTCCGTCGTTAAAGTGAAGCGCCCTTCATTTGACTGTACTTCTGTTACATGCGGTAATTCCTTTAGTAAACTCTTAGGAATTTTCTCTTTCGAATAAAACGAGATTGTTTTTCGAGAAATCGTCGCTTTCATCTCATCTGGTGTGCCATCTGCGATAATCTTTCCGTTCGCAAATAATAAAATTCGATCTGCTAGCGCATCTGCTTCTTCTAAATAGTGCGTCGTTAAAATAATCGTTTTCCCTTCACTTGCTAACTTTCGAATCGTTTCCCAAAACACTTTTCGAGACGTAATGTCCATCCCTACAGTTGGTTCATCTAAAAATAATAAATCTGGATTTCCCGCAAGTGCGAGTGCAAAATTCAACCTTCTCTTTTGACCACCTGATAACTTTTCACATCTTTGCTTTCGCTCTGATTCTAAATTCGATAGCTGAAGTAATGTTTCTTTCGCTACTGGATTCGTATAATAACTACGGAATAACTCAATTGCCTCTTCTACTGTGATGCTGTCAATAACGCTTACTTCTTGCAACATCGCACCGAGGCTATTACGAACATCTCTATGCTTCGGGCTCTTTCCAAATATCGAAACATTCCCTTCTGTCGGATCTTTTAATCCGAGCATCATTGAAATTGTCGTTGTTTTCCCCGCACCATTTGGGCCGAGTAATGCTACTATTTGCCCTTTATTTACATGAAATGAAACGTTATTTACTGCTTTTTTATGTTTAAATGTTTTAGAAACACCATTTACTTCAATAATCTTTTCCATCTCTCCACCCCCGCCGTTTCTTATATTTACATTGTATGCGTTGGAAAAGTTAGGAAACAGTATGATGCGTCATGACATCCATATGACAATTGTCATGTATTCTTTATGAGAGGAATCAGCCTGCATACCGCATGCGAGTAGCAGTACAAAAACAAACATGATACAATCGGATAAGACATATATTCGAGGAAGGACAGTGGTTTTCATGATTATTCGTAATGAACAAGATTTAGAAGGTTTACGAAAAATCGGCCGCATCGTTGCACTTGCACGCGAAGAAATGAAAAAACAAGCGAAGCCAGGTATGACAACGAAAGAGCTTGATTTAATTGGTAAAAAAGTATTAGACGAGAACGGTGCTATTTCAGCGCCTGAAAAAGAATATAAATTCCCAGGTGTAACTTGCATTAGTGTAAACGAAGAAGTTGCTCACGGTATTCCAAGCGATCGCGTATTAAAAGAAGGCGATTTAGTAAACGTAGACGTATCGGCAGCACTTGACGGATATTATGCAGATACAGGTATCTCATTTGTTCTTGGTGACGATGAAGAAAAAGAAAAACTTTGCCAAGCAGCAGTAGACTCATTTTGGGAAGCAATGAAAAAAGTAAAAGCTGGCTCAAAACAAAATCAAATTGGTCGTGCTGTTTCTAACTTTGCACATAAAAGTGGATATAACGTTATTCAAAACTTAACTGGTCACGGTATTGGTCTTAGCTTACACGAAGCTCCAAACCACATCTTAAGCTACTATGATCCAATGGATAATGCGCTTCTAAAAGACGGTCTTGTTATCGCTGTAGAACCATTCATCTCTATGAAAGCTGATCATATCATTGAGCGCGGTGATGATGGTTGGACATTCGTTACACCAGATAAAAGCCTTGTTGCACAATGTGAACATACAGTTGTCGTCACTCGTGGCGAGCCAATTATTTTAACTCAACTATAATCAAAAATAGCCGTTTTGTAGATTCCTTCTACTAAAGCGGCTGTTTTTGATTATGTAACATCCCCATAAACAGAAAGCTTATAAAAATAAAAAGGTGATACATCAAAGTATCACCTTTTTAACGGGGTGAGGCTGTCCAAAAGTACGGAAAACTCTTGAACAGCCTCGTATTTTCATATGGATGCCTTACATATATCACTGATGATAATTATGAAATGCGGAAACATAGTTATCATCACATGATTCAAACAAAAGAAAAGAAATCCTATAACGGATCTCTTTTCCCTACATAATCTAAAGTTTGGGTACACTAGATTCATGCAATGTAGGAGCCTTCCAAACAGAAAGCGATCCTTCATTTAAAATGATAGCATACATACATCCGCTAAAAATATGTAAATGTGCATATAGCGTTTTTTATTTCTCAACATATATTTATTGAAAATTCAAATATATAAAGGTAAAATATAGTCGTTATCCGTCTTCTTTTGTCAGTCAGAGAGAATAGAAGAATGGGAGAGGAAAAAATGAGAAAATTACTGAAACAAAAAATAGTAAGCTCCTTGCTTGCTGTATCACTCGCCGTTAGCTTAGCTCCAATCGGGCAAGCAAAAGCTGATTCCACGTCAGAAATTACACAGACTCCACCTATTACAAAACAAGTTGATGCAAACCGCGCCATCGAGCATATCCGTTTCTTATCCGAAACAATCGGTCCCCGTCCAGGTGGTACAAAATCAGAAGAATGGGCTTCTCGCTATGTTGGTATGAAGCTTAAATCAATGGGATATGAAGTAGAGTACCAACCCTTTCAAGTGCCGGATCAATACGTTGGATTTATCGAATCACCATTAGGGACAAAGCGTAATTGGCAAGCTGGCGCTGCTCCAAATGCACTAATTTCTACAGAAGCTGTTACAGCTCCACTTATCTTTGTTCAAGGTGGTACAAAATTAGACGATATTCCAAATGAGGTAAACGGAAAAATTGTTTTATTCGAAAGAGGTGCAACAGTAGCAGATTATAATAAACAGGTTGAAAATGCTGTTAGTAAAGGGGCAAAAGGTGTTCTTTTATACAGCTTAATTGGCGGACGCGGAAACTATGGACAAACTTTCAATCCTCGCTTAACTAAAAAACAGGCTATCCCTGTCTTCGGTCTTGCTTATGCTCAAGGAAATGCATTTAAAGAAGAAATCGCTAAAAAAGAGACAACAATTCTTTCCCTAAAAGCGAGACATGAATCTAATTTAACATCCTTAAATGTCATCGCTAAAAAGAAACCAAAAAATAGTACAGGTAATGAAAAGGCCGTCGTTGTAAGTTCACACTACGATAGTGTCGTTGGAGCACCTGGGGCAAATGATAATGCTTCTGGTACAGGATTAGTATTAGAACTGGCTCGTACTTTTCAAAATGTAGAAACTGATAAAGAAATTCGTTTTATTGCTTTTGGTTCTGAGGAAACTGGCTTACTTGGCTCTGATTATTATGTTAATAGTCTGTCCCAAAAGGAACGTGATCGAATTTTAGGTGTCTTTAACGCAGACATGGTTGCAACAAATTATGATAAAGCAAAAAATTTATATGCTATGACTCCTGATGGTTCTACAAACCTTGTAACAGATGCTGCCTTGCAAGCAGGTAAACAATTAAATAATAATCTTGTTCTTCAAGGAAAATTCGGCTCTAGTGATCACGTACCATTTGCTGAAGTGGGTATTCCTTCTGCACTATTTATTTGGATGGGCGTCGATAGTTGGAATCCATTAATCTATCATATTGAAAAGGTATATCACACACCTCAAGATAATGTATTAGAAAACATTTCGCCAGAACGTATGAAAATGGCATTAGAAATCATCGGAACAGGCGTTTATAACACACTCCAAAAACCTGTTAATCAAATAGAACAAAAAGCGGCTTAATAATACGTAAAACCATCGATCTCTTCGGTGGTTTTTTATTGAGAAAAAATATATATGCATAAACGCATATTTTCTCCTATCAATTATCGTATACAATGTTAACTGTAACGAAAATGATTACAACTAATAAGGAGGCTTTTCTACTATGAAAAAAATTTTTCTAGCAGGCGCATTGACTTTAGCAGGTGTTACAGGAGCTACCGCTTTTATTCCTGAAACAAAGGCTGCTGCAGCTACTCAAGAACAGAACTTCACAAAATTTTATTCTATTCAAACTGGCAGTAGCTCTGAAAAAGAACCAATTTACCTTAAAAAAGGACAAGAGCTAACAATTCATCCTAATAGTAAAACCCCTAGTTACAGCATTTACGATACAAATAATAATCTCATCGGACGTTATTCTGATGGTTATGGGAGAATTTTTACCGCAAAAACAGATGGGAATATGTATGTTCAATTTCATGCACCTTTCGTTTACTACAGTCCTGTTAGCTTTTCTGTTACTTATACAATTCAATAGAAAAAGGGCCTCTTACAAGGCCCTTCTTTATGAAACAAATCCAATACTCGATCTCTCCATCTTTTCTTCCATCGTACCCCCCTGTCACTTATATAAGACGATGCAAGCTCTCCTTTTGTTGGATAATTTTTTTTATTATTCCATATAAAAAAGCAATCACAACATCATGTGATTGCTTTTTATTTAAAACGAACACTCGGCTCCGCTTTTCTTTATTACATTTTTTCTGGTGCAGATACTCCTACGATTGCTAATGCATTTTGAAGTGTCGTGCGTACTGCTTTCATTAATTCGTAACGAGCTTTACTTAATTCTAAGTTATCTTGGTTTAATACTTTTTCTGCATTGTAGAAGCTGTGTAATGCTGCAGCTAATTCAAATGCATAGCTTGTAATGCGGTGTGGCAGACGTTTTTGCGCTGCATCCGCAACTACAGCTGGGAATTCACCAAGTTTTTTCAGTAACTCTACTTCTTTCTCAGAAGTAACAAGTTTGTAATTTACGTCTCCGCCTGTAGCTAATCCTAACTCTTCACCTTGACGAAGGATACTGCATACACGAGCATGTGCATATTGTGCATAGTATACTGGGTTTTCATTAGATTTTGATACAGCTAAGTCCATATCGAAGTCTAAATGAGAATCACCGCTACGCATTGCGAAGAAGTATCGCATTGCGTCCACGCCTACTTCTTCCATAAGCTCACGAAGTGTAACTGCTTTACCTGTACGCTTACTCATTTTCATTTTTTCACCATTTTGGTACAGTTGTACCATTTGGATGATTTCTACTTCAAGTGTTTCTTTATCGTAACCTAGTGCTTGAATAGCAGCTTTCATACGAGGAATGTAACCGTGGTGGTCAGCACCCCAAATGTTGATTAGCTTATCGAAACCACGCTCTAATTTATCACGGTGATAAGCGATATCTGGCGTTAAGTATGTGTAAGAACCGTCATTTTTAATTAATACACGGTTTTTGTCGTCACCGTAAGTCATTGAACGGAACCAAGTTGCTCCGCCTTCTTCAAAGATTTCGTCACGCTCTTTTAATACAGCAAGAGCCTGATCAATTTTTCCGTTTTTGTATAATGATGTTTCTGAGAACCACACATCGAAGTTAACACGGAAGCTTGCTAAGTCTTTTTGAAGTTTTGCTAACTCATATTTTAAACCGTATGAACGATAGAATTCATAGCTTTCTTCTGCATCAGCTTTTGCATAACGATCGCCAAACTCTTCAGCTAAACGTTTACCGATTCCAATGATATCCGCACCATGGTAACCGTCTTCTGGCATTTCTTTCTCTAAACCTAAAGCTTGCATGTAACGAGCTTCAACAGAAAGAGCTAAGTTATGAATTTGGTTACCAGCATCATTAATGTAGTACTCACGAGATACATCATATCCTGCTTTTGCTAATACGTTACATAAAGTGTCACCTACTGCCGCACCACGTGCATGTCCTAAGTGAAGATCGCCTGTTGGATTCGCAGATACGAACTCAATTTGTACTTTTTCACCTTTACCAGTATTCGTTTCACCGTATGCTTCACCAGCGTTGACGATTGTTGGGATTAAGTCTGTTAAGTAGCTATTATCCATGTAGAAGTTAATGAAACCAGGACCAGCGATTTCAATTTTTTCAATAGAAGCTTTTGCTTTATCGAAGTTTGCAACTAATTCTTCTGCAATCATACGAGGTGCTTTTTTCGCAACGCGTGCAAGTTGCATTGCCATATTTGTAGAGAAGTCACCATTTGTTTTATCTTTTGGAGATTCTAATACAACGTTTGGAATTTGTTCTTCTGTCGCTAGTTCTGCCTTTAATACAGCAGCTTGAATTTCTTCTTTAATCAATCCTTTTACTTGTTCTAAAGAATTCATTATTTTGCCTCCTTCAAATTAAGTGTAATTGTATATCTGCCAGCTTCTTGTTCACTTAGAAGCAATGCGTACGTTAAGAAGAGTTGTCCTTTTTTCTTTTCATCCGACCATTTAAAAAGAACGTTATCAGTTTTCGTTTGCAATGCAAACGTACCAAGTTCACTCGTATACGTACCAGTTGTCCATTCACCTTTCAAATGCGTCTGACGCATAGAAATAGCACCTGAACGCATAATGAGAACTTGTTCATCTTGAATTTTAATAATTGTTTTCACTTCGCCTTGTTCGTTCGGCTCTTGGAATGTTATATATGTACCTTGACCTTTTACATAGTATTGACCATTTGCTTCAAAAGCAACGGTTTCCTTCCTCGCCCCTTCACGGATTTCTGTTACGAAATGAACGTGTACCGGCAAGCCTGCAAGTTGTTTCTTCACGTCTTGCACACCCTTCAAATGTTATAGATATTAAATACTACTTATAATAAATCACTTTTCCTATCATATCAAAAAAAGACTCTGTCTGTCTGCTGAAAAATCAGGAAAACTCCTTTTCAAAAAATAATTCACCTTCACTTTATTTCATATGTTAAAATATTTTTTAAATCTAAATATTCTTTCATTTCAAGGGGTGAATTTGGTGCTACTAACAAAATTAAAAAAAGGTGATGAAATAAGGGTTATTTCACCATCTTGTAGTTTAAGTATTGTCTCAAATGAAAACAGAGACCTTGCTATAAAAAGATTAACCGACATAGGCTTTCAAGTTACATTCTCAAAATATGCTGATGAGATAGATCGATTCGCTTCCTCTTCTATTTCTTCACGAGTTCAAGACCTCCACGAAGCATTTAGAGATCCTAATGTAAAAGCCATTTTGACGACACTTGGCGGATACAACTCTAATGGTTTATTGAAACATCTCAATTATGATTTAATTCGAGAAAATCCGAAAATTTTCTGCGGTTATTCTGATATTACCGCTTTAAGTAACGCGATTTATGCTAAAACAGGCTTAGTTACATATTCAGGTCCTCACTTCTCTTCATTTGGAATGGAGAAAGGACTCGATTATACGACCGATTACTTTTTAAAGTGCTTAACTTCTCATGAACCTATTGAAATCCTACCATCTGAAACATGGAGCGATGATTCTTGGTATATGGATCAAGAAAATCGAGAATTTATTAAAAATGAAGGATATGTTTCGATTCAAGAAGGAGAAGCTACAGGGGATATTATCGGCGGAAATATGAGCACTTTGAATTTACTACAAGGTACACCATATATGCCAAGCTTAAGAAATAAAGTTTTATTTCTTGAAGAAGATAGTTTAACGGGAAAAGCTACACTTAAAACTTTCGATCGATATTTACATTCTCTTATGCAGCAAACTGATTTTGAATACGTAAAAGGCATCGTTATAGGAAGAATGCAAAAAGGAACAGAATGTATGATAGAGGACATTCAAGAAATGATTGCTTCAAAGCCTGAACTTGCTCATATCCCTATTATTGCGAATGCCAGTTTCGGACATACAACTCCAATCTTTACTTTCCCAATTGGTGGAAGGGCAAAAATCATTTCTAATAAAGAAGGTTCAGCTATCACCATTTTAACGCACTAAAAAAGGAGCGAACGATTCGCTCCTTTTATGGTTTTTCTATTTTTTGCAACGCTTTTTGCGGGATTGATTCTTTCGAGATTTCAGCCCATCCTTTTCCCTGCATACCTTTTGCATAAATTTTTATAAAAGCACCCGTATGCAATTCACGGTTCACCATTCTTTTAATAACTTGTAGCTTTCCATCTTCTGTATACCCTTTAAATGTATACAAATATTCATCGTCTTTTTTCTCACTTTTATCTATAACAGCATAATAATCTTGTATTTCTTTATTTGAAAAGAAGTTGTCTACAAAAGCATGCACACCTTCTGTTTTCGTGTTTAAATAATATGCTGTTCCACCTAAAATAATGGCGAACACAGCTAAAACTTTAATTACCAATTTCATAAATGCGCCTCCTGTTTGCACTGCTTTCTCACTAGCCGTATGTCTATACCTGTATTATACGAAAAAAGGCATACTATACTCTATCGAAATGCCTTACACTTTCCTTACATTATTGTAAGAGTTTTTCACCTTACAGCGATTTCCCAATAAAAAATTTTTCCGTTTAACAAACTTTTATATTATTATTGAATGATACAAATTTTTATTACAAAAATCAAAGGAGACAATTTTCAAATGGCTATCTTGCAAGGTTTAGCACTATTACTTGTTGTACTTTGTCTATTTACACTTTTCAGTTACCGTGCGCCTTACGGAATGAAAGCAATGGGCGCTTTAGCTAATGCAGCAATCGCAAGTTTTCTTATTGAAGCATTTCACCGTTATATTGGTGGAGAAATGTTTCATAATGACTTTTTACAATCAGTAGGAGTAGCTTCTGGTAGCATGAGCGGTGTCGCAGCGGCAATTTTAGTCGCATTAGCAATCGGTGTCTCACCCGTATACGCTGTTTTAATCGGTATCGCTACTAGCGGATTCGGTATTTTACCAGGATTTTTCGCTGGATACGTTTGTGCCTTCGTCGTGAAGTTTCTCGAAAAGAAATTACCAGCTGGTGTAGAGTTTTTAGCAATCCTATTTATCGCTGCACCAATTTCACGCGGAATGGCCATGCTTATGGATCCACTCGTTAACGCAACACTTGGTAAAATCGGTTCTATGATTTCAGTTGCAACTACAGAAAGTCCTATCATTATGGGTATTATGCTTGGTGGATTAATAACAGTTATTTCTACATCTCCATTAAGTTCTATGGCACTAACTGCAATGCTTGGATTAACTGGTTTACCAATGGCAATTGGTAGTCTTGCCGTAGCAGCTTCTGCCCCAATGAACTTCATTTTCTTTAAACGACTAAAAATCTGTTCAAAGAAAGATACAATCGCCGTGGCAATCGAGCCGTTAACACAGGCCGATGTTGTCTCAGCAAATCCAATTCCTATCTATATGACAAACTTTGTTGGCGGTGCGCTTGCCGGTATTATTACGTCGCTATTCCAGCTCGTTAATAATGCACCAGGGACAGCATCACCAATTCCAGGACTTCTCGTACTGTTCGGATTTAATGATGTAATAAAAGTAACGATTGCTGCCGTATTATGTGGAATCGTTACCACTATTGTTGGATACGTCGGTTCTATTGTGTTCCGCAAATATCCAATCCGTTCTGCTGATGAAATTCGCGGAATTACTTCGGAAGAGAAAGTTGCGTAAAGAAAGGGAGCTATTCTCATCGTTTGAGAATAGCTCTTTTTTATGTCGCGTGACGGTAAGTGAAATTATATTGAACACAACTCCGCATATATCGACGTTTCGACAAAGGATATCGACTTAACTACTAAATAAGACAATAATAACCTACCTATTAATAAAAGAAGCCGGCTCAAAATACTTTTTGAGTCGGCTTCACTTTTACTTTATCCAGCTACAGCGGCTAGAATGATCGGTGGCTTCGCTTCTTCCTTCGAGGCAAAAAACGCCTCTACGTCTGAAGCTCCATCCCCCTCACATTCTGAGCGAGCCGCTTGCGCTTTTATTTTATCCAGCTACAGCAGCTAGAATCTCCGGCCATTTCAAACTCTCGTTCGAAGCCAAAAGCGCTTCTCGGTCGAGCGTTCCAATGACCTGCGATTCTGAGCGAGCTACCTACGCTTTTATTTAACCCAACCGAGCAGCATTTCCCGCACGAATTTGCTTGCTGCGATTGGTGTTTGATCACTATGATCGTAGACTGGAGCTACTTCTACTAAGTCTGCTCCGACTACTTTTATATTTGAATTTGCAATTGCTACGATGGACTCTAATAGTTCTTTAGATGTGATACCTCCAGCTTCTAATGTTCCTGTTCCAGGAGCGTGAGCTGGGTCTAATACGTCGATGTCGATTGTGACATAGACTGGGCGTCCTGCAAGTTTCGGTAATACTTCCTTTAACGGTTCTAATACGTCAAATTTATATAAGTTCATACCTACTTCTTTTGCCCATTCGAATTCTTCCTTCATTCCAGAACGAATACCGAAAGAATATACGTTTTCCGGACCAATTAAATCGCACACTTTACGAATTGGTGTAGAGTGGGATAAAGGCTCTCCCTCATATGACTCACGTAAGTCAGTATGAGCATCCATATGGATGATTGCTAAATCCGGATATTTTTTTGCCATTGCCTTAAAAATTGGCCAAGACACTAAGTGCTCTCCGCCGAGACCTAGTGGAAACTTACCGGCATCTAATAGTTTTGTTACATATTCTTCAATCATGTCTATGCTGCGCTGTGGATTCCCAAATGGTAATGGGATATCACCCGCATCAAAATATTTTACCTCTTCTAGTTCACGATCTAAATACGGACTATATTCTTCAAGACCGATTGATACTTCACGAATACGTGCAGGGCCAAAGCGAGATCCTGGACGGAAACTTACTGTCCAATCCATAGGCATCCCGTAAATAACTGCCTCTGACTCTTCAAAACTTGGATGACTTTTAATAAATACTTTACCTGAATAAGCTTCATCAAAACGCATATTCTTTTCCTCCTTATGTGGAACTTAAGGTATCCCAACCTTTCACTATTTCTCAAATTTGGAGCGCATTGCTCCTCTTTCTCGATTTACCTGGGCCTTCTTGTTATCACAAGAAGACTACTTCATTTGTAGCAGTGTAAGTAACTAGCATGTTCAAGCCTTCTAGACAAACACCTTAAATGAGTTACTTACACTTTATTTATTTCAATTTAACGCTCTTACTTAATTAAATCGCCAACAAATTTCGGTAATGCGAATGCTGCATTGTGTAATTCTTTTGTGTAGTATTTCGTTTCGATTTCGTGGAAACGCTCTTCACTTACTTCTAATGGATCATGTTTTTTAGATCCGATTGTGAACGTCCAAAGTCCACTTGGATACGTCGGAATGTTTGCTGTGTATAGACGAGTAATTGGGAAAATCTCTTTTACGTCTTTAAACACAGTTGTAATTAGTTCTGGTGTAAACCAAGGGTTGTCCGTTTGGGCAACGAAAATACCATCTTCTTTTAACGCTTTTGAAATTCCAGCGTAGAAGCCTTTTGTAAATAGGTTTACTGCTGGACCTACTGGCTCAGTAGAATCTACCATAATTACGTCATATTCGTTTTCGCTTTCTGCGATGTGTAGGAAACCGTCTCCTACTTTTACTTCTACACGCTCATCATCTAATGCACCTGCAATTGATGGTAAGTACTGCTTAGAGTACTCAATTACTTTTCCATCGATTTCAACAAGAGTTGCTTTCTTCACGCTTGGGTGTTTTAACACTTCACGAATAACACCACCATCGCCACCACCAACAACTAATACGTTCTCAGGGTTTGGATGTGTAAATAAAGGTACGTGCGCTACCATTTCATGATAAACGAACTCGTCCTTTTCTGTCGTCATAACCATGCCGTCTAAAATAAGCATGTTTCCGAACTCTTCCGTTTCAACCATATCAAGTTTTTGGAATTCTGTTTGCTCCGTATGTAATGTGCGGTTAATACGCGCCGTAATTCCAAAATGCTTTGTTTGTTTTTCAGTGAACCATAGTTCCATCGTACAATCACGCCTTTCAATGCAAATTTATAATAGGGACATCATTAATGTCCCCTAACAAAAATAAAACAAAACATCCAAAAAGTATAGTTAAAAGTAAAAAAATACCGAAAATATATTTTAGTCAGAGGGTTCTAACATATATGTGAAAAGGGATTGCTCTGTAATAGGAAAGAAAACCCTTTCTTAAGAAAGGGTTTTTGTCTCTATTTCTACCGGTTTACGAATCGGAATTAAGATCATTACGCAACCAACTAACACAACAATTCCACCGACTAAAAACGGACTTTGTGGTGAAACTGTATGACCGATGACTCCTGATAAAATTGGAGCAATCGCACCCCCTAACCAACGAACGAAGTTATAAACACCTGATGTAACAGATCTTTCATAAGGTGAAATATCCATTACATAACTTGTAAATAACGCGTTATTTAAGCCTGATGCTAATCCTGATAGAACGATTAACACGATTTGTAACCACATGATTTTAACGAAGAATAGTGCAATTAAGAAAATCGCAAATACAAGTAAACTACCTTTTAACAATGTTTTTGGTTCATATTTACCTTCTAGCTTATGCGCTAAAATTGCTGATCCGTAAGCTAATGCTAATCCCCATCCGCAAAATACAAATCCTAATTGAATAGCAGATAAATGCATAATAAGTGGTGAATATGCTAACACGACGAAAAATCCGTAGTAATATAACATCCCGGAAATGGCACCTTGCATAAACGGTTTATACTTCACCAGGTTAAGTAATTCTCCTACGCCTGCTGCTTTACGCTTCACTTTTCGCTCCGGTTCTTTTACAAAAAAGAAAACTAAAATAAATGCTAAAGAAATTAAAATACTCGTCGCAAAAAATGGGTAACGCCAAGAATGTCCACCTAATATACCACCTAACAATGGGCCACCTGCCATCCCTAAACCGATAGCTGCTTCATATAATCCTACTGCTTCATGAACTTCTTTACTTAATGCAATTAATAATGTCATCGCCGTTGCAAAGAACATCGCATTTCCTAATCCCCACCCCGCGCGGAAAAGAGATAATTGAGCAATCGTTTGCGATATACCACATATAAATGCAAATACAGTTACAATCGCAAGACCGATCGTCATCATTCGTTTATCACCAAATCTTGATGCAAATATTCCAGCTGGTAACATCATAATTGCCATCGTTAAAATATATGCTGTAAATAACATCTCGACTTGCCAATGCGAAGCACCAATTTGTTCAGCAATACTTGGTAAAATTGGGTCGACTACTCCTATACCTGAAAAGGCAAGGAAGGTAGCCACCACTGTAATCAATCTCCCTAATTTTTGTTTGCTCTCCATTTTGATTACTCTCCTTTTGTATTCTCTAAAAATGTAACTGCACGGCTTAAACTATCCTCTAGCTCTGCCTTAACACGCTGCATTTGCTCCATTTTTTCGTCTAACGTTTGCACTTGTTTTTCAAGCATCTCTTTAATTTCTTGAATCACTTCACGGTCACGCGGATTCTCACTATTTCTTCTTTGTTCCATTCTTTCTTTTAACGATAAGAAATGTTGCATTTCTTGAAGCGTAATTCCTAGTACTTCTTTCGCTTCCACAATCCTTTTAATTCTCGCAATGTCCTCGTCTGTATACAGGCGAATATTCCCTTCACTGCGTTCTGGGGGATGAATTAAACCAATTTCCTCATAATAACGAAGTGTACGCTTTGTTAAACCAACTTGCTTTGTTACTTCATCGATTTTATACATGTGTATTCCTCCCTTCACCGATTATTACATTTTACGTTAACGTTAACTTTTGTGCAACTGTTATACTTTTGTAAATGTTTGTCATATGAATTGTATTTTTCTCAAAGCAGTTTCATAATAAAAGAAAAGAGATGATAAGGAGATTTCCACATGAATAAACCACTTATTTTCGCTCATCGCGGGGTAAAAGGAACACACCCAGAAAATACGATGATTGCCTTCCAAGAGGCTGAACGCATTGGGGCTCACGGAATTGAACTTGATGTTCATCTATCAAAAGATGGTGAACTAGTTGTTATTCATGATGAAACGGTGGACCGCACAACAAATGGCGTGGGACTTGTTTCTGAGAAAACTGTAGAGGAATTACAAGCTTTAGATGCTGGTAGCCATAAAGATCCTTCTTTCCATGAGGCGAAAATCCCAACATTACGAGAAGTATTTATTTGGCTCTCTACAACAAATTTACAACTTAACATTGAATTAAAAACAGATGTTCTTCATTATCCAAATATTGAAGAAAAAGTTGTTGCTCTTGTTCGTGAATATCATCTATCCAATCAAATTGTATTTTCATCATTTAACCACGATTCCGTTTCATTATTAGCAGAAATTGCTCCAGAAATTCCAAGAGCGATTTTGTACGATACACCACTTGCAGATCCTATTGCTGAAGCAAAAAGGCGCGAGGCGACTGGATTACATCCAAACTTTCAATTATTAACGAAAGAGTTTGTCCAATTAGCACAGGGGCAAGGATACGTTTTTCGTCCTTACACTATTAATGAATATAAAGATTTACAAACTATGATTGACTATGGTGTAGATGTCATCATTACCGATTGGCCAGCACGTGCCTTTGAGCTCCTTTCTTAATTGAAGGGGCTTTTTTGTTTTCAAAATTTCATTGTTTAAAATAAACGAAAACCCTCAATACTAATACAATAATGCTTGTATTAATGAGGGGCTGAAAAAGATGGATCAAACTATGAATCCAAAACTTAAAAAATATAAACGTCTTTTCTTCACCGTAATGTTTTCTTGTGTTCTTTTTTTCGTTTTTTCCTTTTTTATTATCATTATAGCTGCAAAAATTATGGGGCCTCCCCCTGTTGCAGTGCCGCAAACGAGTGTCTTTTACGCTAATGATGACACTGTTATAGGACAAAGTAATGAAACACAAAAGCGCTATAATGTATCTCTTGATGAAATTTCTCCTTATGTAAAAGAGGCAACACTATCTATTGAAGATCAACGATTCTACAAACATCATGGATTTGATATAAAGCGCATTGTTGGTGCCATTGTTGCCGATTTAAAAGCAATGGCAAAAGTACAAGGTGCTAGTACTATTACACAACAGTATGCTCGTAACCTATACTTAGATCATGATAAAACGTGGAAGCGTAAACTATTAGAGGCAATGTATACCGTTCGCCTTGAAGTGAACTATAATAAAAATCATATTTTAGAAGGATATTTAAATACAATTTATTACGGGCATGGTGCTTACGGAATCGAAGCTGCTTCTCGCCTGTATTTCGATAAAACTGCAAAAGAATTAACATTAGCAGAAGCTAGTATGCTCGCAGGTATTCCGAAAGGACCTAGCTTCTACTCTCCCTTTTTAAAAGAGGAGCGTGCTAAAGGGCGTCAATCTCTCATACTAGATGAAATGGTAGAACAAGGTTATATTACAAAACAGCAAGCTACCTCAGCAAAAAAGGAAACACTTACTTTTGCTTCATTGGATACGAAAAAAGTTGCAGAGGTCGCACCTTATTTCCAAGATGCTGTACAAGCTTCTCTTCTTCGGGATATCGGATTAGATGAGCAAGCCTTACAGCGAGGTGGCTTACGTATTTATACAACGCTAGACCCTAAATTACAATCTGTAGCAGAGCAAGCTGTAAAAAATCATATACCTGAAACAACAAACATCCAAACTGCCCTCGTCTCTATGAATCCAAAAACGGGTGAAGTGGCTGCCCTTGTTGGTGGAACTGATTATAATACGAGTCAATTTAACAGAGCTACACAAGCCGCTCGTCAGCCCGGCTCTACATTTAAGCCATTCCTATATTACGCAGCCTTAGAACGAGGATTCACCCCTGCTACGCGCTTAAAAAGCGAATATACTGTATTCACTTTAGGTGACGGTGTTTCCAAATATAAACCGAAAAATTATAAAAACTATTATGCAGACGACTTTGTGACAATGGCACAAGCACTCGCTGTTTCTGATAACGTATATGCTGTGAAGACAAATCTATTTTTAGGCGAAGACATTCTTACAAAAACAGCGAAGCAATTCGGTATTACTAGCGCATTAAAAGATGTTCCGTCTCTTGCTCTCGGCACATCTCCTGTAAAACCAATTGAAATGGTCAATGCTTATAGCATGTTTGCAAACGGCGGGAAAGAAGTAAAACCAATCTTTATAAGGCGCATCGTTGATCATGAAGGAAATATGCTATACGACGCTCATTTAGAAAGTAAACAAGTTCTAGATAAAAGCAAAGCCTTTGTGATGGAAGAAATGATGGCAGGTATGTTTAATAAAAAACTAAGCAGTTATGCCGCTGTGACCGGTCAATCGATGTTATCAAAACTATCAAGAACATATGCTGGAAAGTCTGGTTCTACAGAAACTGATAGTTGGATGATTGGATTTACCCCACAACTTGTAACAGGCGTTTGGATTGGATACGATCAACCTAAATCCATTTCAAACATAGCAGAACAAGGATACGCAAAAAAAATATGGACCGATACAATGGAAAAAGGATTAGATGGACAGCCTAAACAAGAGTTTAAACAACCAGCAGATGTTGTTGCAGTCGATGTTAATCCTGAAAACGGTAAGATTGCTACAAAAAATTGTCCCATTTCTGTGAAAATGTATTTCGCAAAAGGTACAGAGCCAACAGAGTATTGTATGGATCACGTTGATGATAAGGAAGAGTTCGAAAAGGTTAGTGAAGAGAAGAAAAAGGCGGGTTGGTGGAAAAAATATCTCCCGTGGTAAAAAAATAGCTGACGGAAATCCGTCAGCTATTTTTATTCGCCTAATAATGCATGGCGCAATTCTTCACTAGATTCGTTCCAAATTGCTTCATTATGCTCTTTTAAGAATGTACCAAGTACTTTTTTAGATGATTCATCCATATGATCAATCATGATGTGACGCTTTAGGGATTTATCCATTTTATTTACATGCTCTGGAAGTGATTTATATCCGCGGCGAATTTCACGATCAACTGTCATTTCACAGGCTGTTGCACCTGCGTAATAAGCACCGTTTGGTGTTCTTTCAATTGTTACCCAAACAAGCCAAAACGGTTTTCCGTTTGGAACTTCATCTTTATTTGTTAAAAACTTAATTCCTTTTTCTACTGTACTACGCGCATGCATCGCACCGATATCAACGAACGCAGTTTTCTCTAATACATCAACAAATACAGGAGAAATATTTTCTAAACTTAATGCCCCAACGCCAAAACCACCATGTCCATCTGTTGAATCATTTTTCACGATATTAAAACCGATTTTTTTCTTTTTCTCTGTCATATGTAAACTCCTCCTCGCTTAATGATTAAAAAAGCCTGAAAATAGGCGCAATGATATTTTGTAAAAATACTAATACATATGGAATAACAACATTGAAAATAGGTTGAATTGTGTAATTGCTAAGCGGTGTAATAACAAGAATTAATAACGCAATTGATCCATACTTTTCATACTGTGTCATTTTCGCACGAATATTTGCTGGTGCTAAATCTTCCACAACGCGATACCCATCAAGTGGCGGGATTGGTAATAAATTAAATACAAGTAAAACAATATTAAGCATAATAAAAATTTGGAAAAATTGATCCAGCGTATCTGCTACTGCAAGTGGCATCGCATCTAACACACCAAACGTTATTAAGCTATACCAAATAATTAAACCTATTGCACTTAAGATAAGATTACTTATCGGTCCCGCAATAGAAACTAATATTCCCGCAAGACGCGGTCTTTTAAAGTTATACGGATTAACAGGTACTGGTCTTGCCCAACCGAATCCAAGAATTAGTACAGCAATCATACCGATAGGATCTAAATGAGCCATCGGTGATAATGTTAAACGTCCTTGCTTTTTCGCTGTATCGTCTCCAAATTTATATGCAACATACGCATGTGCAAATTCATGCACAGATAGCGCAATAATAATCGCCATTGCTACCAATGGAATTTGTTGCAATGGGTATCTAAATAACTGATCCATAACTCATCTCCTCTTCCATATGTCAAAAAAAGAAATTATTTGTTTTTCCGATTGTTCTTCCTCATAATCCGCTATAATAAGAGTGTAACTTACATAAAAGGAGCGATTATACATGCCATACGTAACAGTGAAAATGCTAGAAGGACGCACAGAAGAACAAAAGAAAGCTCTTGCTGAGAAAGTAACAGCAGCAGTAAGCGAAACAACTGGTGCTCCTGAAGAAAACATCGTTGTTTTCATCGAAGAAATGTCTAAAAACCATTATGCAGTTGGCGGAAAACGCTTAAGCGACAAATAATTTCAAGTTTTTTCATAAGAAGCAGCTCTTTGCTGCTTCTTATTTCTTTCCTTCTAACAACTCGATAATTCTCTCTTTATATTTTCCTTTTCTTCCATCTTCATAGATTAAATCATGCGGATAGAATAGCTTTTGATCCGTTCGCTTCTTACCTGTAATCGCCTCAACAATATCCGATTCACGCGAAAGCTCTCTAAGTTCCCCGTTCGGCATAAGAAGTAAGATTGGCAGACGCTCTTCTTCTTCTCCTGCGCGGTAAAAGTCATACGGTAAATCCGATGTTGAATCCACAACTAAGTAATACTCTGGATCGAGTCCAATCTTTTTAAATAAGCTACTTAGCTCCATCCAATTATCTAAACCGTGCTTATCTGTAAACTCCACATATTTAAATAGATTTCGATTCATAAAACGACGGCATAAGTCACTTAAAATCGGATCTTCTTCCTCTTGCCATACTTGGAAGTAATAATACATTACGTTCTCGTCTAACTTTAAATAATCCTCTACTGTCACTTCTTCTTCAAATAAAGAATAGAAATGAACAGGATGATTTTTAAACGCATAATACTTCTCATGCAGTGATTTAGCTCGGTGTAAAATCTTCGTTAAAATTACTTCTGCACTACGTGTTACCGGATGAAAATATACTTGCCAATACATTTGATAACGGCTCATAATATAATGCTCTACAGCATGCATACCACTATTTTTAATGACAACTTGATTACCGTACGGGCGCATGACACGCAGTATACGTTCCATATCAAAGTTCCCATACTTTACACCAGTAAAATATGCATCTCTTAATAAATAATCCATACGATCGGCATCAATTTGGCTCGAAATCATACTAATCGCTAATTTATTAGTAGATGTTTTCGCAATTACATCTGCTACCTTTTGCGGGAAATCCTTATCCACACGGCTTAACACACGATTAATTTCCGTATCACCAACGATAATCTTTTGCGTAAATTTCTCATGATCTAACGAAAATACTTTTTCAAACGAGTGAGAAAATGGGCCGTGACCGACATCATGAAGTAATGACGCACATAAACATAACAATCTATCTTCAGCATTCCAGTTCGGTCTGCCATCAAACACATCATCAATCATACGACGAATAATTTCATATACACCTAACGAATGAGTAAAGCGACTATGCTCTGCACCGTGAAATGTAAAAAATGTCGTACCAAGCTGCTTAATACGGCGCAAGCGTTGAAATTCTTTCGTTCCGATTAAATCCCAAATAACGCGATCACGCACGTGTACATATTTATGTACTGGGTCTTTAAACACTTTTGTTTCGCTGAGTTTGTCGTTTAAATATACCACTTTCCGACATCCCCCTTTCTTTACTGCATTCTTACTATATATTATAAACGATATAGGAAACAGAAAGAAATGAAAGACTATATTAATTCCTGTTATATAAAGAAAAATCACCTTTACCAAAACAAAGGTGATTTTTCTTTATATATTATTTTCCTAAAATGAACTCAGTAACTTCGTCTAGGATCATTTCTTTACCTAGTGGGAAGTATCCTTTGTTTACATCTTCATTACTGATTGTAAATACATGGTTGTTTTTAACAGCGTTCATATTTTTCCAAATTGATTCTTCTTGGAATTCTTTTAGACGCTGAGAACCGTCACCAGTTGTAAATACGAATAAGTAATCTGGGTTGTAATCAATTAAAGCTTCTTTTTGTATTTGTACTAACGGTTTATCAGTTGGTGTACCTTTAACTGCTGGTAATTTTAAATCACCAAAGATTACGCTACCGTAACCGTAGTCACCGTATACACGGAATGCATTTGGATATGCAGCCATTTTCATGAATGTTGCATCGCCAGTTTTAGCAACGATTTTGTCATGTAATTTGCTTGCTTTTTCATCATACTTTTTGAACCATTCTTTTGTTTCTTTCTCTTTACCGAAGATTTGACCTACTTCTTCGAATTTTGGACGCCATTGGTCTAATGGAGTTTTTAACATAACTGTTGGTGCAATTTTAGATAATTGATCATAAATCTTTTCTTGACGATTGTTTACAATAATTAAATCTGGTTTTGCAGCAGCCACTGCTTCGATGTTAATTTTATCGCCCCACGCAGAACCAACCGGTTTTACACCTTTCAATTTCTTCTCAATATGTGAATCAATTTTTTCTTGTGTTGTATTTGCAGTAATAATCGGTTTCATACCGAAAATTAATAATTCTTCTGTTGAACCACTAAGGTCAGCAATTTTCTTTGGATTTGCAGGGATTTTAATTTCCCCTTTTGCGTGTTGTACAGTGCGCTCTTCAGTTTTCGCATCTGCTTTCTTTTCTTCTTCTTTGTTAGAACAAGCTGCAAATAGTACAGAAGTAACAACTAGTACCATTGCTAATAGTGCCATTTTAAAATTCTTCATATTCCGACTCCTTCTAGCTGTATTTCTCTTATAATTTGCATGTAACTATAAGAAACAAAACAACAATTAATTAATTAATATATATTTATTAATTGTTGTTTATAACCCGTTCTAACGGGCGTTCAACTTCCCATCCGTGGGTAAGAAGCTCAACGTCCATTAGAACTCCCCCTCTCACCTCTTTAAGAGGGGGAAATTCTATTAATTATGCTTTTTTACGCAATTGATTATTAATCATCGCTAAATCGTATGTTAAACAAATTGGTTTACAGTTTACTGGACATGGAACGATTTGCGCTTCAATCTCAAATACGTTACGAAGTGTTTCACTCGTCATAACTTCATCTGGCGTTCCTTGTTTCATTAACTTACCTGCTTTTAATGCAATCATATGATCAGAGAAACGAGAAGCATGATTTAAATCGTGAATAACCATAACAATCGTTCTGCCTTCTTCTTTGTTTAATTTCTTCAGTAAGTTTAATACTTCAAGTTGATGAGCCATATCTAAGTATGTTGTTGGTTCATCCAACACAAGTAAATCTGTTCCTTGTGCAAGAGCCATCGCAATCCATACACGTTGACGTTGACCACCTGATAAAGCTTCTGCTGGACGATTTGCGAATTCTGTCATCCCCGTCACTTCAAGTGCCCAATGAATGTAGCGATAATCCTCTTCTTTCAATGTTCCAAATCCTTTTTGATGAGGAAAACGTCCATATGAAACAAGTTCAAACACAGTAAGGCCTGTTGGCACTTCTGCAGTTTGTGGTAAAATCGCCATTTTCTTTGCGATTTCTTTCGTTGGCTGTTTCTCAATTGCTTTTCCATCAAGATAAACAGTACCTCGTTTTGCTTTCAAAATACGAGAAGCCGTTTTTAATAATGTGGATTTCCCACAACCATTTGGTCCAATAATCGTTGTAATTTGTCCTTCCGGAATTTCAACTGTTAATCCATCTATAATTAACCCTTCATTATACCCAACAGATACCGCATCAACTGCTAAAGTTGCCATACAAAAAGCCTCCCTTTATTTTGTCCTCATAAGTAAATATATGAAATATGGTGCACCAATTACAGAAATAACAAGACCGACCGGTATTTCTGAAGTTGGTAACACACTTCTTGAAATTACATCTGCAAATAAAAGCAAGAACGTTCCTATTAATGCAGCCGTTGGTAACATAATTTGATGTTTACCACCAACGAGGCGTCTCGCTAAATGCGGAGCCATTAAACCGATAAAACCAATGCCTCCCGCCACCGCAACAGATGCACCAGCTAAACAAACTGCAATAAATAATAATTTACGTCTTTCCTTTTCTACGTTTACACCAAGGCCAACTGCTGTAGAGTCGCCTAAATTCATTACATTTAATATGTGCGCTTTACTAATGGCAAGTGGTAAGAAAATAATCATCCATGGGAGTACACTTAGTACGAACTTCCAATCTGTTCCCCATAAACTTCCTGCCAACCAAATCGTTGCAAAACGGAAGTCGTTAGATGTCATCTTCATAGAGAAAATTAAACTAACCGCACCAAATCCGGCTGCAACAGCGATACCAACAAGAATTAATCGAGTTGATGAAACACCGTCTTTCCATGCTAGTAAATAAATAATAACCGCTGCTAATATCGCACCAACTAACGCGAAGAATGGAAGGATAAATACAGATAAAAATGTACCAGTTCCAACTTTTCCAAAGAAAAAGTAGACGAATACAACAACTGTTAATCCCGCTCCGGCGTTAATACCTATAATACCTGGATCAGCAAGTGGGTTTCGTGATAGCCCTTGCAAAATTGCACCTGACATAGCTAATGCAGAACCAACTAATATAGCAATAACCATACGCGGCATACGAAATTCAAATAAAATAACAGATTGATCTTCTGCACCTAATCCAACTAGTGACTTCAATACATCTATTGGAGGAATTTTAAATGTTCCTGTATTTAAACTTATTAAAAATACAGCAACAATTAATCCTACTAAAATCGTTAAAATAGAAACGTTCTTTTTTGTTAAGACGCTCGTCCTCACATCTTTCCTCTCCCTTCATTACGTGCTAAGTAGAGGAAGAATGGCACCCCAATTAGCGCTGTAATTGCTCCAATTGGCGTTTCAAATGGTGGATTAATAACGCGAGATAACATATCTGCACATTCAATTAGCAATCCACCTAAGACCGCAGAACATGGAATAACCCATCTATAATCTGAGCCTACAAGGAAACGAGTCATATGCGGAATTACAAGTCCAACAAATCCAACTGATCCTGCCATAGAAACCGCAGAACCTGTTAATACAAGAACAAGTACTGTTCCGATAAATTTAATTAATGTCGTATTTTGACCAAGTCCAATCGCAATTTCTTCACCAAAGCTTAAAATTGTGATATATCTCGACATCATAATTGCTATAATGAGACAAACAAGACCAATCGGTACTAACATATTAATACTTTGCCATTTCACTCCGGCAACACCGCCTGCATTCCACATACTTACCTCTTGGGCAAGGTTGAAATACAATGCAATTCCAGATGAAATTGCCCCTAATAAAGCACTAATTGCTGCACCTGCTAAAGCTAATTTTACAGGCGTTAATCCACCTGGTGAAGAAGACCCAATACCATATACAATGCTCGCTCCAAACGCAGCTCCAATAAAAGATGCGATAACAAACATTAAATAAGGTGAATTAGGGAAGAATGCATACATAATTGCAATTCCGAATACAGCACCATCTGTAATCCCCATTAACGATGGAGATGCAAGTGGATTTCGTGTCATACCTTGCATAATTGCACCTGATACCGCTAAAAAAGCACCTGCAACTACGCCCCCTATTGCTCTAGGCATGCGAAGTTCTTGAATTACGTTATGGTGCGTTATGGAACCATCAAACTGAAATACAGCTTGCCAAACGGTCTTTAAACTAATATCTGCTGCACCAAACGAAATAGAAACTGCCATACTTAAAGCTAACAAAATTGTGCCTGCTATTAAAATAATAGAAGCAACGAGCGGTCTGCTCTTAATCTCTTTAACATTCACATCTTGCTGTTCTATACTCCTTGCGCTCGCTTCCATCCCTCAACCATCCTAACCAACAACATATATTTAATAAAATGAAATTTATTCTCAAATAATAATAAAAAAATTAGGTGAATTGACCTTTTTCGTGATAATGATTATCAGAATCAGACACTTTCTATTCTACCTACCACGTCAAAAGACTGTCAACCATTATTTTGAAATACGAATTCATACAAAACGCTATCTTATGGACATAAAAAAAGAAGAGTAATCTGTTCACTCTTCTTTTTCTTACTTATTTAATTTTGCTTCAATTTTTACAATTAATTCGTCTTCTGTTGGAGCCGCAACTGGACGATTATTTACAAACGCGAATGATTTTTTACGACCAGGGCCACAGTAAGACTGACATGCAACCTCAATCGTTGCACATGAATCTACTTTTTTCAACTTCGGAATCAACGTTTTAACGTTCGTTGCCTGACAATCATCACACACACGAAATTCGTTTCCCATTATATATAACACTTCCTCTATTTTAAACTTTTCACAAGTACATTTAAAAATAAACACTAAATGGTATTTTACCGCTCTTTGAAGCTTGTTGCAAGTCTCCGGGCGTAGCTCTATTCCTATATAAAGCCACCTATTTTTTATATTTTCTCCTTCAAAAGCTTTCATCATTCATAGCCACATTTCTTCTCTTCATTGAAATCTACCATATTTTTAAAAGCTTTGTATAAAAGCTCATTTTTTTGCCCATTATAAAAATAGGAAGTTCATAAAAAGAAAGGGAGTTGAATCTATGAAAGTAAGACAAGATGCTTGGACAGACGAGGACGATTTATTACTTGCTGAAACGGTGCTTCGCCATGTTCGAGAAGGAAGTACTCAATTAAATGCTTTTGAAGAAGTAGGAGATCAGTTAAATCGCACATCTGCTGCTTGTGGTTTCCGCTGGAATGCTGTTGTTCGCTATAGCTATGAACAAGCTCTTCAACTAGCAAAAAAACATCGTAAAGATAAAATGCGTGCTGCGGGCGGTGAACAGACAAAAAAACGTTTGCTTTACACACCACCAGCTTCAGCGGCGGCGATAACTGATTATGAAGAACACGTACCGTATGAAACAGCTGTTCAATATACAGAAGCTACTCCATATCAAAAGCCGACTGTCCCTGCTCCAAAAAGCTCAATAACAATGCAAGATGTTATTTACTTTTTACAAACAGTTGGATCTTCAAATATAAAAGTAACAGCTCTTGAAAACGAGAATACGAGATTGAAACAAGAAATTAAAACGCAAATCCTGCGAAATGAAGAACTAGAAAAGAAACTAGAAAAATTAGAACAACAATCTCATACTGTACAAGAGGATTACGAAACACTTATGAATATTATGAACCGTGCTCGTAAATTAGCAGTAATGGATGATGAGGAACGCTCACAAACATCTTTCCGCATGGATCGAAACGGTAACTTAGAAAAAATTGCAGAATAAAAAGGATGCATGCAATGCATCCTTTTTATTCTTTCACCTCTAAACTCCCATTTATATATGAGAAAACCCCTTTCTACATTTTTTGCTATAATAGAGATTGTCATTTTAAAAATAAGGGGTTAGTTATATGAGCAATTCCCGTTCGATTTTATCTCAGCCAGAGTGGCGTATTGTAGATCAGTCTAGTTTAGGACCAACTTTCCATGCACTTCAGTCATTCGCAATGGATGACACGTTATGCACAAGTATTGGAAATGGTCTATCCGCTGCAACAATGCGCTCTTGGGTTCATCACAATACAATTGTTCTTGGCATTCAAGATTCACGCCTACCACATTTAGAAGAAGGTATTTCCTTTTTAAAAGAAAACGACTTCAATGTTATCGTTCGTAATTCTGGTGGACTTGCTGTCGTACTTGATGAAGGTGTTTTAAACGTATCACTTTTATTCCCAGAAACAGAAAAGGGTATCGATATCGACCTTGGATACGATACGATGTGGCATTTAATTAAGGAAATGTTAAAAGATTACGATGTTACTATCGAAGCAAAAGAAATTGTTGGTTCTTATTGTCCTGGTAGCTACGATTTGAGCATTCGCGATCAAAAATTTGCTGGTATTTCTCAGCGTCGTATTCGCGGAGGCGTTGCTGTACAAATTTACTTATGTGCGACAGGAAGCGGATCTGAGCGTGCCGCACTCGTTCGTGATTTTTACAACGTAGCAATTCAAGGCGAAGAAACAAGATTTACGTATCCTGAAATTGTACCGAGTACGATGGCTTCACTATCTGAATTACTTGGCGAAACAATTACAGTGCAAGATTTAATGATGCGCCTTTTAAAAACGTTGCAACAATTCGCGCCAAAGTTAACACCATCTCAGCTAACAGTAGATGAAGTTCCTTTATATGAGACGAATTTACAACGTATTATTGACCGTAATAATAAGGCACTTGGTTTAGAAAAATAGAAACCAAAAAGACCACCCTCATTTCAAAAGAAATAGGATGGTCTTTTTTCATATTAATTCGTTATAGAATTAAAGTGCTTGAGCTGCTGTAATTAAAGCTAACTTGTACACTTCTTCTTCGTTACATCCACGAGACAGATCATTTACAGGCATATTTAAACCTTGTAAGATTGGTCCTACTGCTTCGAAGTTACCTAAGCGTTGAGCGATTTTGTAGCCGATATTACCAGCTTCTAAGCTTGGGAATACGAATACGTTAGCATCACCTTTAATTGTAGAACCTGGAGCTTTCTTCTCAGCTACAGATGGTACGAATGCAGCATCGAATTGGAATTCTCCATCTAAAGTTAATTCAGGAGCCATTTCTTTTGCAATGCGAGTTGCTTCTACCACTTTTTCTGTTTCTGGAGATTTCGCAGAACCTTTTGTAGAGAAGCTTAACATAGCAACGCGTGGGTCAATACCGAATAGTTCAGCAGTTTTCGCACTTTCGATACCAATTTCAGCTAAATCTTGGCTGTTTGGTGCAATGTTAATTGCGCAATCAGCGAATACATACTTCTCTTCTTCACGTACCATGATGAATACGCCTGAAGTTTTTGTAACGCCTGGTTTTGTTTTAATAATTTGAAGTGCTGGACGAACTGTATCAGCTGTAGAGTGAGCTGCACCACTTACTAAACCTTGTGCTTTGCCCATGTATACAAGCATCGTACCGAAGTAGTTTTCGTCTTTAAGGATTTTGCGAGCATCTTCTTCTGTTGCTTTACCTTTACGGCGTTCAACGAAAGATGCTACCATTGCATCCATTTCTTCGTATGTAGCTGGGTCATAAATATCAACGCCTGCTAATGTTAAGTTCATGCTAGCTGCTTTTGCGCTAATTTCTTCTTTATTACCAACTAAGATTGGTTTTACTAACTCTTCTTTTGCTAAACGCTCTGCAGCGCCTAAAATTCTTTCATCAGTTCCTTCAGGAAGTACGATAGAAATGCCTTTTCCTTGAACTTTTTCTTTTACTGTTGTAAATAAGTTGCTCACGAATAAACCCTCCTACATATGTTAAAAAACTCTATCTTTAAGAATACTGCTTTTCCTCTATATTTTAAACTTATAGCTCCCAAAAAATAGATAAAATGAAAATGATTATATTTTCATAAAATTCAGCATAGAAATAAAGCCCCTTTAAGCCTTATCTCCTCCTATTTTCAAGTAAATTTAAATGTGACAATTTTATGCGCTGAAACTTTATGTAGATGTTTTTAATCCTATATATGCTATAGTTAACGTGTAAAATATCATTAACTGAGGTGAATAGAATGAGTGAAGCAACAACAACGTTAGATGGCTGGTATTGTTTACATGATTTACGTTCTATTGATTGGGCAGCATGGAAAACATTATCTAGTGACGAACGCGGACAAGCAGTGTCTGAATTTTTAAATGTCGTTGAAAAATGGAACGAAGTAGCTACTGCAAAAAAAGGCAGTCATGCAATGTATACAGTTGTTGGTCAAAAAGCAGATATTATGCTTATGATCTTACGTCCAACAATGGAAGAGTTAAATGAAATCGAAACAGAATTAAATAAAACAACATTAGCTGAATATTTAGTTCCTGCATATTCTTACGTATCTGTTGTTGAACTAAGCAACTACCTTCCAGCTGATGAAGATCCATACCAAAACCCACAAATCTTAGCTCGCTTATATCCTGAGTTACCAAAAGCAAATCATATTTGCTTCTATCCAATGGACAAGCGTCGCCAAGGTGATGACAACTGGTACATGCTTCCTATGGAAGAACGTAAAAAAATGATGTACAGTCACAGTAAAATCGGTCGCCAATACGCAGGGAAAGTACGCCAAGTAATTTCAGGATCAGTCGGATTCGACGATTTCGAGTGGGGCGTAACATTATTCGCTGACGATGTTCTTCAATTTAAGAAGCTTATATATGAAATGCGCTTCGATGAAGTAAGTGCCCGTTACGGTGAATTCGGTACATTCTTCGTTGGGAACATTTTACCAGACGAAAAAGTAGAGAAATTTTTACACATATAATAATGAAAAAGGAACGAATTTCGTTCCTTTTTTTATTATCCTCTATATTTACCCACAAAAAACTTCTTTTCTCTGCAAATTTGAATAAAAATCGACAAATTCTTTTCAATTTCCTTACAAAATTGTAACCTTTCTATATCCAAATTTATGCTAAAATGGTACGAGCTATATGCTAATAACGATGCGAAGGTGATGATGTATATGAAGAAAATCTTGTCTATTTTACTAGCGTCTCTATTGTCAATTTCTTCCTTAGGAGTAACAACATCCCATGCAGAAGAAAAAATACATATAGAGGCAGCTGCTGCACTGCTATTTGATGCGGATACAGGAAAAATACTGCATGAACAAAATCCAGATGAATTACTAGCTATCGCTAGTATGTCAAAATTAATTGTTATTTATGCCGTATTAGAAGCAATTAAAGAAGGAAAAATCACTTGGGATACGAAAGTAACTATTTCTGATTACGCTTATGAAGTTTCACGTAATAATGAATTCTCTAACGTGCCGTTCGAAAAAGGACGTCAATATACTGTAAGAGAATTATACCATTCTATCGTTATCTTCTCTGCAAATGGATCTAGTATTGCTTTAGCAGAATTACTTGCAGGAAGTGAAAAGAACTTCTTAAATCTCGCAAATGAACATGCGAAAAAACTAGGGTTAAAGAAATATAAATTTGTAAACGCTACTGGGTTAAATAACGCTGATTTAAAAGGAAAACATCCTGAAGGAACTGATCCGAATGGAGAAAACTCCATGTCAGCTCGCGATATGGGTATTCTCTCAAAAACAATTATTACAAAGTATCCAGAAATGCTAGAGGATACAAAACAAAGATTTAGAAACTTCCCAGATAATCATCCAAAACCAATTCGTATGGAAAATTGGAACTGGATGTTACCAGGTGCTGCTTTCTCTTATGAAGGAGCAGATGGTTTAAAAACAGGAAGTTCCGATACAGCTGGGTATGGTTTTACCATTACAGCAAAACGCGGTGATTTACGTCTTATATCTGTTATTATTAAAACGAAATCAATGGACGAACGTTTCACAGAATCTCGCGCATTAATTGAATATGGATTTAATAACTTCGAAAAACAGAAATTAAAAATAGATAAAAACAACAAAATTTCTGTAGTAAAAGGAAAAGAAGACTACGTAACAGTTGCACCAGAAAAAGAAGTGACAGTAGTTACTGCAAAAGGTAGCAAATCCCCTTACAAAATTTCTACTGAAGCAGATAAATCACTTGCTGAAGATGAGCATTTAGTTGCTCCTATTAAGAAAGATGCAAAGGTAGGTTCAATCGTCTTAGAACCATCTGATAAATATGGTTTCTTAGACGGAAATAAAAGTATAAAAGTTATTGCAAAAACGACTGAAGAAGTAGAAAAAGCAAATTGGTTCGTATTAACAATGCGTTCAATTGGCGATTTCTTCTCAAATTTATGGTCTAAAGTATTTTAATGATGAAAAGCTAGCTCACGCTAGCTTTTTTTATTTTCCCCTCTAGATGTAAAACTTCGTTTGGTTGTCATATCTGCGTCCTTTTTCTCATACGTATGAACTAGTAATTGTTCCACACTTCATCTAGAAAAAACCTCTTTCCGAAGGGTATTCCAAAAAGAGAGGTGACACATAATGGGTGTTATCGCGCATACAGAAGAAGATGTAAAGTTATTAGCTAGACTCATGCGTGCCGAAGCTGAAGGAGAAGGACAACAAGGCATGTTAATGGTTGGAAATGTCGGCGTAAATCGTGTCCGCGGAGATTGCTTAGACTTTAAAAAAGTCCGAAATTTACGTCAGATGGTTTATCAAAATCCTGGTGGTTTTGAAGCAACTCAAAAAGGGTATTTTTATCAACGAGCGAGAGAACAAGATATCGCCTTAGCCCGCCGGACAATTCAGGGACAACGTTTTTGGCCCGCCAACTTTTCCTTATGGTTCTTTAGGCCTGAAGGTCCTTGCCCGCCAACTTGGTATAACCAACAAAATTCAGGACGTTTTAAAAAGCACTGCTTCTTCCAACCATCTGGTGAAGATTGTCCTGGCGTATATTAAGGAATGAAAATGAGGAGGGATTTTTGAATGGCACAGCAACAAAACCCATACTATGGAACAGGTTTTTATCAACCATCCGGAACTTATGTGCAACCACAACAAATGACCCCACAACAACAGCAGCAACAGCAACAACAGCAAGCGATGCAACAACAAGCTGCTCAGGCTCAACTTGCAGTTTCTCAAGGTATGTTACCACTAGAGCAATCGTATATTGAAAACATCCTTCGTTTAAATAAGGGTAAGCCAGCTACAGTTGTAATGACTTATGAACGCGGTAGTTCGCTTGGTACACAATCTTATACAGGGATCATCGAGGCAGCTGGCCGTGATCATATCGTAATTAGTGAGCCGAAATCTGGAAAACGCTTTTTACTACTAATGATTTATTTAGATTATGTAGAATTCCCAGGAGAAATTACGTATTTACCTGGTCAACAAGCAACTTATGCTCCAAGACCATAAAAAAAAGCTGGCGAATGCCAGCTTTTGTTTTTTATAACCCTTTTACAACTGCAGTTCCGACTAAAATCCACGCCACAATAAACGCTACACCACCAAGGGGTGTAATTGGGCCAAAGAATTTAATACCTGTTGTACTTAATGCATAAAGACTGCCTGAGAACATAATAATCCCAGCTACCATAAGCCAACCTGCAGTGTTTAAAAGTGATGATTGCATTTTGTCCATTAATAGAGCAATTACGAATAAGCCACCTGCATGAAACATTTGATATGTAACGCCCGTCTTCCACACTTCTAACATTTTTGCAGAAATTTTATTTTCTAAACCATGTGCTCCAAAAGCCCCTAATGCAACAGATAGCCCCGCTGCAATACAACCTAGTAAAAAGAAAATTTTCATCTTAATTCCCCTTTTTATTTTTATCATAAGCAATTTTCACATATAATCCAAACGATTTAATCCCTAAAAATCAAATAAAGAATTACCATTTGCACCTTCTTCTTTTATATACACAGGTTCTCCAGAAACTGGCATAACCGGTTGAACTGTTGTTATAGGCTGAGATCCGATTATTTGTGATTGAACTTGTGGTTCTCTATACGTAGAAGGCTCAACTTGTTCATCTAATAATAAATCACATAGTGCACGCACAACTAATAAATGCTCTTTTGATTTTTGTCCTTCACTACTTTTTGCCTTTGCAATTTCACTCGCCATTTTATTTAAAACCTTATCGCTAGATACTTGCATTCCTTGTCACCTCTTACTTTGTAGTTCTTTCTCAAATTGCCTCAGTTTCTCCACTGAACCAAATACTATTATCATATCATGTTCTTGCAGTTTTTCCTGCCCCGTTGGATTATGGATAATATACCCATCTCTTAAAATCGCTAAAATTGTTACACCAAATTGATTTCTCACATTACTCTCTAATAACGATTTACTAGCTAAGTTAGAACCTTTACCAACTTGAATTTCTTCAATTACAAATGATTGCTCTATTCCATACAATACTGTATCAATATAATGCACTGTTAACGGATTCGCAATATCCAACCGTTAATACAGTAATCATCGTCATCCAAAATGCTTGAAACAGGCTAATCTCTTCAATTGTCATAAATCATAGCATTCCTAGAATTACAACAAAAGTCATACATATAATCGCTATCCATAATTGCTTCCGTACATTCATATTATGTTTCAACTCTTTTCTCTATCTACAATCTTTGCCAGAGGAAATGAAATACGTATATACTAGAAAACGGAATCTATGAAAGAGGTTGATATAATGAAGCTATTTCTTTCTGCCTTACAATGGGCACTATTTATTTTAGCTGGAAGTCTTATTGTACCAATTAGTGTCGCAACTAGTTACGGCCTTGATGGCGCTGAAGCTATCGCGTTTGTACAAAGAACATTATTTGTTCTCGGTTTTGCCGGTCTCTTGCAAGCTATATTTGGTCATAAACTTCCTATCCAAGAAGGTCCTGCAGGCCTTTGGTGGGGAATTTTCTCCTTGTATGCAAGTTTAGGCGTCGTATTATTTGGATCAAGCAATGAAACACTTAAGGTCCTTCAGTACGCTTTCCTATTAAGTGGCATCATTTGTATTATTCTTAGTGTTTTTGGACTTATTGATAAACTAGTTCGTTACTTTACACCGACAGTAATTGGAACGTATTTATTCCTTTTGGTCGCACAACTTAGTGGCTCCTTCTTAAAAGGCATGTTTGGCCTTGATGGACAACATACAGAAGTACAGCCAAAGGTATTTATTCTTTCACTCATTGTTATTTTACTATCTTTTTTCATTATGAAGCTACCTATTATTGGACAATATTCCGTTCTTTTCAGTATCGTCTGCGGCTGGATATTATTTGCGTGCTTCGGATTATCTAATCCAGTAACACCTGTGACAGATATAATTCGTCTTCCATCTCTGTTCGTTTTCGGAATGCCTCGCATTGAATGGAACATGGCAATTACGGTAGTTTTCGTCACACTACTACTTCTAACAAATATGTTAGCAAGTATTCGCGTTGTACAAAAGGTTGTTTCTAAGTATGAAGAAGATGCTGCGGAGAATCGCTTCAAACAAGCTGGCATTATAACAGGAATAAATCAATTGCTAGGCGGTCTATTTTCAGCCATTGGTCCTGTTGCCATTTCTGGATCCGCAGGATTTATTGCAACGACAAATATTTATAAGCGCCTTCCATTTATGTTAGGATCAAGCTTTATCATTCTTGTTAGTATATTCCCAAAGATTACTTCATTCTTTGCAGCCATCCCCGTTGCAGTTGGGTATGCTGCGATTTATCCTGTATTTGCAAGCATGATTGGTCTCGCTTTCCGCGAATATGACACTGTACAAAATAAAGAACAATTATTTAAAGTAGCAGGTCTTTCAATCTTTACAGGAGTCGGCGTTATGTTCGTTCCAGCAGGAGCGTTTTCTACGCTACCACCATTTTTAGCATCATTTTTAAGTAACGGTCTTGTTCTTGGATCTGTAATGGCTATCTTGCTGGAAATATTATTTTCTCGTTCGCACGAAAAACAACCATCGTAAATTGGAAAACTTCCATTATTGCACTCTATCTTTAGAGTTGTTACGATAATAATAAATTATCATGGGCAACACGCTCATGATAATTTATACTAACAATGCAGAACTTCTCCTAGTTTCATGCAAAGAAGTTCGATGTCTTACTATATATTCCCCACTATCTTCATAAAAATTTATTTCTATTTCAACAAAGAAAGGAATTTTCTATATGACTTATAAAATGATTGTTTTAGATTTAGATGATACTTTATTACGCGACGACCATACAATTTCACCTCGTACGAAAGAGGCTTTAATGACAGCACAAGAGCAAGGAGTTAAAGTTGTACTTGCTTCTGGGCGCCCAACGTTTGGTATGCGCAATGTTGCAAAAGAACTTCGTTTAGAGGAATACGGTAGCTTCATTCTATCTTTTAACGGCGCAAAAATTATTAATTGTAAAACAAATGAAGAAATCTTCAGTAGTACGCTATCTCCTGAAATCGTTCACAACCTATTTGAAATTAGTAAAACTGAAGACGTATGGATTCATACTTATATTGGCGATGATATCGTAACGGAAGAAAATAATCCGTATACTGAAATTGAGGGCGACATTACTGGTATGCCAATCGTTGTAGTAGATGATTTTAAAGCCGCTGTAACAGAGCCTGTAGTAAAAGTATTAATGAACAAAGAAGCTGAACGTCTTGTTGAAGTAGAAAAGAAACTACAAAAACAACTAGAAGGCCAATTAAGCGTTATGCGTTCTAAACCATTCTTCTTAGAATTTACTGAACATGGTGTTACAAAAGGAACAAGCCTAAACCAACTAATCCAAAAACTTGGTATTAAACGCGAAGAAGTTATCGCAATGGGCGATAGCTATAACGATCAAGCGATGATTGAATTTGCTGGTCTTGGCGTTGCGATGGGCAATGCACCCGATGATATTAAAGAAATCGCAAACTATGTGACAGATACAAATATGAACGATGGTGTTGCTAAAGTTGTAGAGAAATTTGTACTAAAAAGCGAAGCGCTTGTTTAATATTTTCATTCATAAAACCTATTTGAAGTCAAATACTTCAAATAGGTTTTTATTTAAATTGCAATGCTTTTGTGACTATATTTTGAACTTTGCACTATTCTCGTAGTGTAAACTTTCTTTTTGTATATAATTAAACAAAATAGACTATTTCATTTTGAAAAAGAATACAAATTTACTATATACAAGCATACATTAAAGGAGGCTACTTCATGTTATCTACACCAATCGGAAGATTAAGAGCAATCGGCTTAATTGAGGGGATTTCTTTCCTATTACTATTATTTGTAGCAATGCCATTAAAATATTTTGCAGGGTTTGCAACAGCTGTTAAAATTACAGGCATGGCTCATGGCGTTTTATTTATTCTATTCATCTTTGCGGTAATTCAAGTAACAATCGTACACCGTAAATCAATTTTATGGGCACTTGGGGCATTCGTTTCATCAGTTATCCCATTTGGTACTTTTGTACTAGATGCAAAACTAAAGAACGAACAACAATAATAAAAAGGTAGTTAACAACTGTTAACTACCTTTTCTATTTATAAATTTGGAATTTCCCAATCAATTTCTCTTTCGCCCATATTAACTAAAATCGTATTTACTTTAGAGTACGGCTTACTTCCAAAGAAACCTCGTCTTGCTGATAATGGACTTGGATGTACGGACTCGATAATATAATGATTCGTATTCGTAATTAACTTTTTCTTCGCCTGTGCATGACGTCCCCATAATATGAAAATAACTGGTTTTTTACGATCATTTAATAACTCGATTACGCGATCTGTGAAATGCTCCCATCCTTTTCCTTTATGAGAATTTGCTTCACCTTGACGAACCGTTAACACAGTATTTAATAATAAAACTCCTTGCTCCGCCCACTTTACTAAATAACCGTTATTCGGAATTTCATAACCATATTCATCTCGAAGTTCTTTATACATATTTAGCAATGATGGCGGCGTTTTAATATCAGGTTGTACCGAAAAGCTTAAACCATGCGCTTGATTCGGTCCATGATATGGGTCTTGTCCTAAAATAACGACCTTTGTATTTTCATAACTTGTATACTCTAGAGCGTTAAAAATATTTTCTACCTTTGGATAAATCACATGCTCCTCATACTCTTCTTTTAAAAAGTTAGCTAAATTTTGATAGTATTCTTTCTCAAATTCTGGCCCCAGTAATGGTCCCCAATCATTCTGCAAAATGTTTTCCATGCCTTCACTTCCTATCCAATTAATTCACCATATCCTGCCTTGTAAATACTACAAACGAAATGATAAGAGATACTACTGCCCAAACCGTTAAATTTATTAAAGAAAATCCCATTGATAATCCTTGTAATGCAGGCAGTTTTCCTGATAAATAATCCGTTAGCGATAAGTTGACACTAAAAATGTATTTCGCACCTTCCCAAGACGTTGCGAATGAACTTAAAATGCCGCCTGCAATTAACGCAGCTAACATAACGCCCATACCAGCTGGTGTATTACGAATTAAAACAGAGACCATAAATGATATAGTTCCAACAACGATAGCAACAAACCAAGCTAGTCCGTACGCCATTAAAATGTATTGCCACTGCGGAATAAGGTGGACAAAGTTCGTATTTAACGTTTCCTTATCAATGACGAATCCTGTTAACACAGGTAAATTCCATCCAGAGTATCCAAATACAAGCCCTGATAATGCGTAAGCAAACAAACCGACAAGAAGCAATATGAGCGAAATGAAAAATAACATCGTCACATATTTACTAAGGAGTATTTTCCAGCGCCGAATTGGCCTCGTCAGAAGCATTTTCATCGTACCATCGCTTCGTTCTCCTGAAACAATATCAATGGCGACAATCATAACGAGCAATGGAATAAATAACGTTATTCCTTGTTCAATAAACGCCCTCACAAATGTCGGTGCTCCTGGCGCAGTCGGATTAATATTATGATCTAAATAATATTGTTGTTGTTCCACTCTTACTTTTAACCAATCCCGCCATTCTTCTGGCAATCTAGAATTGTTCAAGCGGTTTTGTGAATCAACAATTTGTTGCTGTAATGATACTTTCCAATCGGTCGTACCAAGCCTTTTTTGCGTCGTTTCTATTTCACGATACTGAGCATACACAAAAAGTGGAATCAAGATTGCTAAAATAAGCATGACAACAACAATTCGTTTCTTACGATAAATCTTTTCTGATTCATTTAAAACTAGATTCGCAAATTCACGCATGTTGCTCACCCCTTGTGAGTTCAATAAATAAATCTTCTAGCGTAAATACAAGCTCTTTGACGCTATGTACATCTATCCCGTTTTCTACAAAATGCTTATTCCAAACATTAATAGACGCAACATCCATACGACATAATAAACGCTCATCTTCTACACTAACTTCCTCTATCTCTTCAGCAGCGTCTAACATGTCTTTCGCTTTGGAAATCGGTGTAACGACCCATTCCACACGATCACTCGCTGTTTTGATCAACTCTTCAATAGGTGCAACTGTTATCATTTTTCCTTTATGAATAATAGCAACACGGTCGCATATCAGTTGCACTTCACTTAGCAAGTGACTCGAAATAAATACACTCATATTTTCTTCTTTTACAAGCTTATGTATAAATTCCCTAAGTTCTCTAATCCCAGCTGGATCTAAACCATTCGTCGGTTCATCTAATATGAGCAATTTCGGGTTTCCAAGCAGCGCCTGTGCAATTCCAAGACGCTGCTTCATACCAAGGGAATATGTTTTTACCTTATCGTGAATACGCTCATCTAAATGAACCATTTTTGCAATTTCAATAATACGTTCATCTGATATATCATCAAGCATGCGCGCAAATTGCTTTAAGTTTTCCCATCCCGTTAAATATGTATAAAGCTCTGGGTTTTCAACTATACTTCCAATTTGACGCATCGCTTCTCTGAAATTTTCCTTAATAGAATAACCACCGATAGAAATAGTACCTTCTGTCGCTTTAATCAGTCCGACTAACATTCGAATTGTTGTCGTTTTCCCGGCTCCGTTCGGTCCTAAAAAGCCAAACACTTCTCCTTGTTTTACATCAAATGAAATGTCCTCTACAAGCGTCTTCTTTCCAATTACCTTCTTCAAGTCTCGTACAGAAAGTATCGTCGTCATTTTATCCCTCCTTGCTCTAGTTTTAATTTACTTACGACGTTTTGGACTAATCGCTCTGCCATATATGTGTAGCCTACTTCATTCGGATGAAAATGATCGGAGTATAATAAATCTTTCCCACGATTTTGGAATAAATCAAATGTCGGTGTAATATATACATTTTTATCATTTAATGCTAACTTCTCTAAAGAAGCATTCCAATCAACAACAATATTTGATGAACCTCTTAAATCTTCTACATCCTCAAAAGGATTGTATAAACCTAGCCAAAAAATAGGACTATCTGTGTTTAATTTACGAATTTCTTCTATAATTTTCTTCGCTTCATTTTGAAACGTTTCCGTATCAGGACGATACGTCTCTAAATCTATCTTTCCGAGCGATTCCCATCCTGGGAACAAATCATTTCCTCCAATTGTTAAAACAATTACATCTGCTTGCTTAATTGAATATTGAGCTCCGCTGCTTTCGATTTGTTTTAATAAATCGGGCATTTTCGCACCACTAACTGCCAAATTGCTTAGTGCAACTTTTTGTTTATAATCTTTTTGTAAATTCTCTTTCATTCGTCCAATATAGCCAATTCCTTCTTTATCACCAACGCCGCGCGTTAACGAATCACCTAAACTAACTACTTGTAACGTTCCTGTTTTCTTTTTCTCTTTTTCCAATACGTCAGTCTTCGTAATTAATTTTGAAGCTTTCGGATTTAATACATCATTTACACCCGAAACAAAACCGTATGCAAATAAACAGAAAGACGCAATTGTAATGAGTAGAATTACTTTTACTAATTTTGATCTCATATCAAAACCCCTTTTAGCCCCTATAGATTGTCCATAATTATACCAAACGAATTTTCGAAAAGCGATTTTCACACCTTCTCTATTATGTCGTTTCCCTATCTACCAAACCTGGTAATAACTCTACATGTTTCACATCTATTTCCTCATCATTAATCTTTTCATATAATAATTCAAATGCCTTTACACCAACATTTTTACTAGAATGCGAAATCGTCGTAATACCTAATATATTTGCCACCTCTTGATCATCACATCCGATAATCGTAATATCCTCTGGGATACGAATTCCTTGTTTTTTCGCCTCCGTTACCATTCCTGCAGCAATATGATTGCAAGATACAAGAAAAGCCGTCGGTTTTACAGACATACGAGCCCATTCCCTGACTACATTGCGCCCATCTTCCACCGTAAAACAGCCCTTAAACTTCCAGGCATCTAACGGTGTTACAACAATCTGTTGAAGTGAATCTTCATACGCCTTTTTTCGCCTCTGGCTATTAATACTATTACTTCTTCCAATGCAATATCCGATACGTGTATGACCAGCATCTATTAAGCTTTTCATCCCGCGCAAAAATACTTTGTAGTAATCAATATGTACACTCGAAATGAATTTTGAATCTATTTCTTCACACATCACAATTGGACCAAACTTCGTATACTCTTCAAGTTTTTCCTTACTATTTGTCCGTGAACATATAATTACTCCATCAAGCTTTTTCATTTTTAACATATGTAAAATTTCAAGCTCTTTTTCCTCGCTATAATTTGTCTGGCAAAGCATCATATTATAATTGTTCTTTGCGGTTTCCTTTGATATCCCCCCAATAATGGCACTGTAATATTGATCATTTACGTGCGGCAATAACACGCCAATTACATTCGTTTTTCCTTTCACTAAATGAATCGCATTCACATTTTGCGTATAATTTAATTCTTCAATAATCGCTAAAATCTCTTTTCGTTTCTGTTCATTCACATACGGATGATTATTGAGTACACGTGAAACAGTTGAAACAGATACACCAGCAAGTTCAGCAATCTTTCTTATATTAGTCATCTCATTCTCCCCTTCCCCTCAAAAATTCTCGCTTGACCTGGTAAGCTTTCCACAGTATATCCTTTCTTAGCAAATACATTTTGAAAGGATATACAACTATGCTTCGATTCAAACTAGAATATATATTTTTCATTGGCGGTTTACTCATTCTCGCCATCGGTATTAATATGATGACGACAATTACTTCCTTTGGACTTAGCCCTTATGATTCCTTCTTTATTGCACTATATCAAAATTTTGGGATAAGTATTGGTTTTTGGATTTTCATGATTAACTTTGTTTTTACCCTGATCGTACTCTTTTGGGACAAAAAACAAATTACAATCGGCACAATTGTCACAATGATTCTTATTTCTCTTTTTGTTGATTGGGTTGGTTCTATTACGACTATTATGGACATTATCCGCTCTCTTCCAAAATATATAACACTTGTTTGCGGAAATCTATTCGTCGGAGCCGGAATTGGTCTTTACGTCTCTACTAACCTTTGCGCAGCACCTCAAGAGGCTTTCGTTTTAACTGTTGCTGAGAAAAAGAAATGGACATTTAGAAGAACAGAAATTTCATTAGCTTTTTTATTTTTAACATTAAGCTTCTTATTAGATGGGCCAATCTATTTTGGAACAATTATCTTATCCTTTACAACAGGTTGGATTATTCAAGCTTTTATTCAAGTTGGTACGCAAATTTTAAATAGAAAAAAACCTATTAAGCAAGCCGCTTAATAGGTTTTTTCGTTTTATTAGAAGAGATACTACTTAGCATCTCCTTCAATTCGATAATTTGCTTTCACACAATCTATTTCTTCATACGATTGCAATGTATGTAGAATGTACTCATAATCCGCAAGAGAAGCACGATGCGTTACGATTACGATTTCTGCTTTCCCTTTCTCTTCAAGTGGCATTTGAATAATCTTTTCAAAACTAACACCGCGCTCAGAGAACAATGATGTGATTTTTGCAAACACACCAATTTCGTCTTTCACATGAAGTCTTAAAAACTTTTTCACAACAATTTCATCTGGCTCTTTTAGTACCTTTTGATATTGCGGGACTACCGCACTATTTCCGTTTACACCAAGCCTAATATTTTGCATTACAGCAACTAGGTCAGAAACAACAGCTGTCGCTGTCGGTAAACTTCCTGCTCCCGGTCCATAAAACATCGTTTCTCCTACCGCTTCACCATACACATAGACAGCATTATATTCATTTTGCACTGCCGCAAGAGGGTGTGCATTTGGAAGTAAAGTTGGCTCAACTGTAACCTCTAATTTCTCGCCATCTCGCTTTGCAAGACCAATTAATTTAATTGTATAGCCTAAGCTCTTACTATATTCAATATCTTCTGCTGTAATAGAAGTAATTCCTTTTACCTTCACATCTCCAAGCTCTACATTTGTAGAGAAACCGAGGGTAGCCAAAATCGTCATTTTTCTTGCTGCATCTAAACCTTCTACGTCTGATGTTGGATCTGCTTCTGCAAATCCAAGCTGCTGAGCTTCTTTTAACACGTCGTTATATGCTCTCCCTTCGTCTGACATTTTCGTCAAAATAAAATTTGTCGTTCCATTTACAATTCCCATTACTTTCGTAATAAGATCTGAGGAAAGTCCTTCTACGATGCTTCGTAAAATTGGAATCCCTCCAGCTACACTTGCTTCGTAAAATAAATCAGCCTTATTATCTTTTGCTACCGCTAAGAGTTCCGCTCCGTGTAACGCCATTAAATCTTTATTTGCAGTCACAACGTGCTTCCCGCTTTTTAAAGCTTGTAAAATATATGCTTTTGCATCATCAATGCCGCCCATTACTTCAATGACAACATCAATATTAGGATTATCTAAAATTTCATTCACATCTTGTGTTAATAGAGTAGAAGGCACGTCTACTTCTCTCTCTTTCTCAATGTTTTGCACCAATACTTTCGTTACTTTCACTGGACAACCTACTTGGTGTATAAGTCGTTCTTGATGATCTGTAATAATACGAACTACACCACTACCAACTGTCCCAAGACCTAATAACCCCACTTGAATGTCTTTCATAATACTGTCCACCCCTCAAAAATTGTGTTTAGATGCCATTATATAGACAAAAAATCTGAAAAACAATGTATTTTGAATATTAAGAAAAATAAAGGTTAATCTTTACAAATAAAACGCTACCACGTGTTATACAATCATTATTTACAATATATAAGGGGTTTCTTGATACACATAATAATTCAGCCAATTAGAGAATAATAAATTCCCATGACTCCTCCACCTAACAAGTGGCTTCTCATCTGGATTATTATGTTTAAAATAATTTTTTGGCACATCAATATTTAACCCTCTTTGGCAGTCCCGTTCGTATTCTTGCTTTAACGTATCACAACTGTATTCACTATGTCCGAGTGCGAAAACTTGCCTTCCCTCTTGCCCAATAGCAAGATGAACACCTGCTTCTTCAGAATTGGCTAATAACGTTAATTCTTTCACCTTTTCAATATCACTCTCTCTTACTTCTGTATGACGAGAATGCGGAGCAAAAAACACTTCATCAAACCCTTGTAACAATTTCACATGTTGCTCGCGAACCTCATGTTCAAATACACCAAACATTTTTTCCGCAAGAGGATACTTCGGCACACCATAGTGATAATACAAACCTGCTTGTGCCCCCCAGCAAATATGAAGCGTAGATGTTACATTCGTTTTTGAATACTCCATAATACGTCCAAGCTCTTCCCAATAATCTACCTCTTCAAAAGAAAGAGTTTCAACTGGTGCTCCTGTAATAATGAGTCCATCAAATTTTTCATCCTCAATATCACGAAATGTTTTATAGAAGCTCGTTAAATGGTCCTGCGCTACATTGCGAGACAGATGCGATTCCATATGAAGTAAATGCACATCTAATTGCAACGGCGTATTTCCAATTAAACGAAGTAATTGCGCCTCTGTTTCTTGCTTTGTGGGCATTAAATTTAATATAGCAATTTTCAAAGCACGTATATCTTGTGTTACTGCTCGCTCCTTCGTCATTACAAAAATATTTTCCTTCTGCAATACTTTGCGAGCTGGTAAATCTTTATCAATTATGATCGGCATGTTGTTTGCCTCCGACTAGCGCCGCTTCTAAATCTGCAATAATATCAGAAACATCTTCTATACCGACCGATAAACGGATTAAATCAGATGTAACGCCAGCTAAACGCTGATTTTCTGCGCTTAATTGTCTGTGCGTCGTACTAGCAGGATGTATTACACAAGTTCTTGCATCAGCTACATGCGTTACAAGAGTTGCAAGCTTTACATTTGCGATAAATTCTTTTGCTGCTTCTAATCCGCCCTTAATACCAAATGTTAAAACTCCACTAGCACCTTTTTTCAAATACTTTTGTGCTAACGAGTAATTTTCATTACTATCTAATCCTGGATAATTCACCCATTCAATGCGAT
This sequence comes from Bacillus sp. FSL E2-0195, assembly GCF_038003645.1. Classification (NCBI taxonomy): domain Bacteria; kingdom Bacillati; phylum Bacillota; class Bacilli; order Caryophanales; family Bacillaceae; genus Bacillus; species Bacillus sp. FSL E2-0195. Next base: position 5,195,691 of record NZ_JBBOPN010000001.1, read on the forward strand.
CATGATTAGCAAGCCACTTAGCAACTTCGAGAGCATTTTCACTATGACGCTCCATTCGTAAATGCAATGTTTCCAGGCCAATGTTGCTAATATATGCATTGAATGGGCTCATACAGTTTCCGTAGTCTCTTAATAACTGAACGCGTGCTTTCACAATATACGCTGCTGCTCCAAAATTTTGAACATAGCTTACGCCATGATAACTCGGGTCAGGTTCGACAAGCTCAGGGTATTTTCCATTTGTCCAATCGAAGTTCCCTCCATCTATTACAATCCCGCCTAGAGAACTTGCATGGCCATCAATATATTTCGTTGTAGAATGGACAATGATATTTGCCCCATGTTCAAACGCCTGGCATAAATAAGGCGTCGCTAATGTATTATCAACGATAAAAGGTACTTCTAATTCTTTTGCTGCTGCTGAAAGTTCTTTGAAATTCAAAACGTTCATTGCTGGATTTCCTAACGACTCTGCATAAACGAGTTTTGTCTTATCATTAGCAAGTGCCGCAATTTCATCTGCCGTTAAATTAGGATTAAAGAACGTAACATCTATGCCCAGCTTTCGCAAACTCACTCCAAATAAATTAAACGTTCCTCCGTAAACAGTTGAAGAACAAAGCAAATGGTCTCCACTACTGCAAATATTTAAAACCGCAAGCATAATGGCTGCCTGCCCAGAAGCTGTTGCAACAGCCCCTACACCGCCTTCTAAATCTGATAACTTCTGCTCAAATGCAGCTAGAGTAGGATTTCCAATACGCGTATATATATATCCTTCTGCCTCTAAATTAAATAGTGCCGCTAAATCATCTGACGTATCGTATTTATACGTTGTACTTTGATAAAGTGGCAAAACACGCGGTTCACCATTTTTTGGCGTATAGCCACCTTGCACACAAATCGTTCCTTTCCCCCATGACTCTCCCATCTCTCATTCTCCTTTCTTTTATCCCGCTATTTGCGGGTAGTAAGACTCCCACCTCCAAATTCGGCAAATGCGAGGAAGTTAGGCGGGAGATAACTGCCCGATTGATGAAGGCTAATAATTAGCGGGGGAGGGGCAAAACCCCCACTGATTAAAGTTTCACTTTATCCAAAATAAAAAACTGCCCCTTCCCTGAAAACAAGAAAGGAGCAGTTTGAAAACACGCTCTAAGGCTCTTTCTTATCTCTCAGGATTATTACCTGCAGGATTTGGCACAATTCCGTTATACGGCTGTTGCCAAGGTTTCATCGGGCCTGTCCCTCCACCTTTTCTTGATAAGACTATGCAATTACCGTTGATTTTATAGCAATAATTTCCTGATGTCAAATGGTTTTTCTGAATGTTCTAAATTAAATGCAAGGAATTTAACACAAACAATAAAAGAAATATATTCCATATTCATTTGAAAAAGACCTTTTAAAAACTCCAATCCATATATAGAATTAAATAGGTGGTTTAACCGCGTTGGTTTCAAATTTTCATGAGATCCCAATATATTGAATAAGCCACCCTCTCAAAAAGATACTATATATATTCAATTCATTTCACACTAGCATATTTAATCCTTTCTACAGGAAAACTTACATAACGGAGGTAGAACATGACAAATAAAAAAGACATGCACCATATACTCGTCCTATATGGCATTCTTTTAGGCTCTATAGTAGGAGTCACGGTCTGGTCATTTTTAGTCACAATAAATATCGGAATTCACTTTATTTGGGGATACTTACCTACTCTTTTCTCTTCTCCCCCTTATTACACCATTTGTGTAACAATCATCGGTGGTATCCTCGTTGGTTTAACACAAAAATACTTCGGTACATATCCACGTCTTATGCCGGAAGTGATGGCTGAATATAAAAAAACAGGTAGAATTGAATACCGTTTTGTACATAAAGCTACTTTAACTGCGATTATCGTTTTAATATTTGGAGCTAGTTTAGGACCAGAAGCTGCACTTGTTGGAATTATCGGTGGACTTTGTACATGGGTAGGAGATCGCTTTAAATTTGCTTTAAAGGGAATGAATGAACTAACAGAGGTTGGAATTGGTGCCACTTTAAGTGTTATTTTTAATGCACCATTATTCGGTTATTTAGCTCCCAATGAAAATGAGGATAAGCAAATTAATGAATTTTCGAAAGGAAAAAAAGCAATCGTATATTTAGCTACCACTTTTGCTGGTTTTTCCGTTTATTTATTGCTTAGTAAACTCGATAATCGTGGATCCTTTATTGTTGATTTTGGGGAAGGGTCTCTTGCTCTTAATGAATGGATCGCCTTTCTACCACTTGCTAGCATTAGTGCTATAGTTGGTTTCTTTTACTTCAAATTAGAATTCACATTAGAGAAATTAATCCACCCCTTCAGGGAATACAAGGTATCACTTGGAATTATAGGCGGTATTTTATTAGGGGTTACAGGAACTTTTCTCCCGTACACGTTATTTTCAGGGGAACATCAATTAAAAGATTTAGTCGTTGAATGGAGCCATTTATCCTTCTGGGTACTACTTCTTTCAGGAGTTTTAAAATTATGTATTACTGCCGTTTGTTTAAATACGGGTTGGCGCGGCGGACATATTTTCCCAATTATATTTGCTGGATCAAGTATCGGATATGCTATAGCTTCTATTATCCCTATAGATCCAATAGCTTCTGTAGCCATCGTCACGACAGCTATTTCAAGCTATGCATTAAGAAAACCAATAGCTATAACATTACTATTACTCATGTTTTTCCCGCTCAATTTATTATTACCGATGCTCGGGGCAGCAGCGATTGGGAATGCATTTCCGCTTCCTAAACATAACGAAACTACAAATTAATATAAAAAAACAGCATTAACATGTAAATGTTAATGCTGTTTTTTCGAGTGACGATTATATTTTTAATTAAAATTTACTTGCTACTTTAGCCGCTTCTTCAAGACCTGCTGCAATGATCTCTTCTGCTTTATCTGGGAATTGGTTATGTCCTTCAATAACTACCGTTTCCATATTTGTTGCGCCGAAGAAGCCCATCATGCTCGCTACATATTTTACAGCCATTTCCATTTCAGCTGCTGGTCCTTCAGAATATACGCCGCCGCGTGCATTTAATAACGCAATCTTCTTATCTCCAATAAGCCCAACTGGACCTTCTGGTGTATATTTAAACGTTTTACCAGCACGGTTTAAATAATCAATATACGTGTGTAATACGGCTGGAATCGTTAAGTTCCATAATGGGAAACCGAAAACTACTTTATCAGCTTCTAGAAATTGATTTAAATACTTATCAGCAACTGCTACCACTTTTGCTTCTTCTTCTGTTAAATCAAATCCTCTACCTGCTTTGAATGTACCATTAATCATATCTACGCCTACATATGGTAATTCTTCTTTATATAAATCAAGTTCTACCACTGTATCATTTGGATGCGCTTCTTTATAGTTTGCTAAAAATGCCTCGTATAATTTCACACTAACTGCTTGTTCCGCTGGGCGGTTGTTTGCTTTTACAAATAAAACTGTTGCCATTGTTTTTCCTCCTACTACTCACTCTTATGTTGTTATATATCACTTACGAAAAAGGGTACTCCCTTATAATTATTGTTGCTTACAAATACATTTTATCTTTATATCAAGACAATTACGTCCTCACATAGACGTATTTTTCCATAAAAAAAGTCCACCTTCTAAAGGCGAACTAGGTCTTACGACTTTTGTCTTATACAATTCCATTTTTCACTGCATATAATGCTGCTTGTGTGCGATCGGATAAATGTAACTTACTCAAAATACTACTCATATGAGCTTTTACCGTTTTTTCTGTAATAACTAAAACAGAAGCAATTTCTTTATTACTCATCCCTTTCGCCAATAACTGCAATACTTCATTTTCTCTCGCTGTTAATACATCCACTTGAACGGAAGGTTCTTCTTCTTTCTCTTCCTGTGGTAATGTTTGAGAAAGAAGGGCATTTGCTATATCTGGATGTAATTGAATATTACCTTTATACGCGCTTCGAATAGCTTCAACAAGCTGATCTGGTTCGATATCTTTTAAAATATAACCGCTCGCCCCAGCTTTTAGTGCCGGCAATACATGAGCTTGATCAGAAAAACTAGTCAATACAATTACTTTCACGTTTGGATATTCTTTTTTAATACAAGCTGTTGCCTCAATTCCATCCATCTCAGGCATATATAAATCCATTAATACGACATCTGGACTCGTTTCGCCTACTTTCACTAGCGCCTCTTTCCCATTATTTGCTTCACCAACTAATTCAAAATCTTCCTGTGTGCTTAGAAAAAATGCTAATCCTTTTAAAACAACTGTATGATCATCAACTAACAATACTTTTATTTTCACAAACTTCCCTCATTTTCACATCATAATGGTACGTTTACTTTTATACTCGTTCGTTTCTTACTACTTACAATTTTAATTGTTCCACCAACTAATTCTACTCTTTCACGCATCGTAGTCATACCGAGTGATTTCTTCTCTTTTATATCCTTTTCTACAAACCCATTTCCTTGATCGACTATTTCTAATGATACATTTTTCTCCGTCACTTTGAAATAAATCGTCGCTTCTCTTACATTCGCATGCTTACTTACGTTATTTAAAGCTTCTTGTCCAATTCGCCATAGCGCTTCTTCTACTACACGCGGCAAATCACGTACACCTGTAACTTGTTCCCGAATTTTCAATCCTAAACTTTCACCATATTGCTTTAAAGCTGGTAATAACCCTTTCTCTAATCCAGCCGGACGGAGCTGCCAAATTAATGTCCTCATTTCTTTTAAGGCACCTTGTGCTAATTCACGCATCTCATACAAAGACTGATCTACCTTTTCATTTTGACCCTTTAAGACAGCTTCAGCGCCTTTCGTCATAAACGTTAATGAAAACAACTTTTGTGAAACAGAATCATGTAAATCTCTAGCTAAACGATTACGCTCTTCCATTCGTACAAGTTCGCGGCGTTTTTCATTTAATCTTAAGTTCTCTATCATTAATGAAATATGATTTGCTAACGCTTGTACTACATCTATCGTATTTATATCAAATTCTCCATTATTAGAACTTACACTTAATACTCCAAATATATGATCTTGAATATGTATCGGAATAGCGATAACTGTCCTATTGGGATGCTCTATATTACCAACCTGACGCTTCGACAAGACAGACTCTTCTTTTTCCAACGCTTCCTGTGCTACTGCCCTCAAATCATCTTGTAGTTCACCTTTCTTATAAGAAGCTCTCACAGCTAGTTCATTTTCTTCTCTAATAAAGAATACAACTTGCTCCCATAGAAATAAGCTCCCTATTTGCATTACAATCTCTTCTGGTAATGCATTAAATTTATGAATTGTCCTTAAAGCTTGAATAAAGCGTTCTAACTTTACATAATAATGAGCTCTTCTCTTTTCATTTTCATACAGTTTTGTACGCTTTAATGCCGTTCCAATTTGAAAGGCAACTGATTGTAATAGTACTAATTCTTCTTCCGAAAAATGCGTTTTACCTGGGCTAGCTACATTTAACACGCCAAATTCATCTTCTCCCGCTTTTAGCGGTACTGTCGCATGATGTACAATCCCTTCTGTATCTCCCCAGTTGTATTCAATCGCATTATTAATTCTCTTACATTCAATAATATTAACTGCTCGCTCTAGTTTTCCTTCCACAAAGCGGTGTAAGCACCAGCAATTCCCCTCACACATCGGTCGTTTATTTTCGAATTTCAATCCCTCTGGTAATTGGTAATCAATTAATTTTGTATATCTACCATTTTCATCCGCAAGGAAAATCCACCCTGTCGTTAAACCAGTTACATTCAACAGCTTTTCCAGCACAGCTTGAAGTACGTGATATGTATCATTTGAGGTATTCAACGTTTCTGCAATCTCTTTTAATATAACTAATTCATTTGTACGATTCTCTTGAAACATAATTCGTCTCCTACATACAAGATTTTAAATAGTACTTAACATAAATCATCTACTTTTCACTTTGTACTTATTCGTAACATTGATATAATGGTGAAAACATAGTTTTCATTATATCACTTGAGGGGGCTTTCATAATGACATTGAATAAGGCACTTACTATCGCTGGTTCTGACACAAGTGGCGGTGCTGGTATACAAGCAGATTTAAAAACATTCCAAGAACTTGGTGTATACGGAATGACATCTCTTACGACAATCGTAACGATGGATCCACATAACGGTTGGGCACATAACGTATTCCCAATCCCAGCTTCTACATTAAAACCACAATTAGAAACGACAATTGAAGGCGTTGGCGTAGATGCTTTAAAAACGGGTATGCTTGGATCAGTAGAAATTATCGAAATGGTTGCGGAAACAATTGAAAAGCACAATTTCGAAAATGTAGTAGTTGATCCTGTTATGGTATGTAAAGGAGCGGATGAAGCGTTACATCCTGAAACAAATGACTGCTTACGTGACGTTCTTGTTCCAAAGGCATTAGTCGTAACGCCAAACTTATTTGAAGCATATCAATTAAGTGGTGTGAAAATTAATTCTCTTGAGGACATGAAAGAAGCTGCAAAAAAAATCCATGCTCTAGGCGCTAAATACGTACTGATTAAAGGTGGTAGCAAACTAGGCACAGAAACTGCTATTGATGTGTTATATGACGGCGAAACATTCGATCTTCTAGAATCAGAAAAGATTGATACGACAAATACACATGGTGCAGGTTGTACATATTCTGCTGCAATTACAGCAGAACTTGCAAAAGGAAAAACGGTGAAAGAAGCAGTAAAAACTGCGAAAGAATTCATCACAGCTGCAATTCGTCATTCATTTAAGATTAACGAATATGTAGGACCAACACATCACGGTGCATACCGCAAATTCGTTGCACCGAAAGAACTTGTCTAACATAACGCTTTTTATTAATAAATTTAAAAATAGATTAAAACCCATAGAACATTTATTGTTCTGTGGGTTTTAATTACTTTACAGAAATCTTTTAAAGTACTCCCCGAATTCCTATGATGCTGAACTAACCTTGTTTCTACCATTTCTTTTTGAATAATATAACGCATCATCCGCTGATTGAATAAATTGCTCAGGTGATTTTTTATATTCTGAAAGCCCAACAGAAACTGTAATTTTAATTTTTTCCCCATTTTGCAGTTGAAATGAATGCTTTTCAACTGCTAGTCGAATTTGTTCCCCTATACGAGTTCCAAATGCTACTCTCTTTTTTGGTAACAACAGAGCAAACTCTTCGCCACCCTTTCGAAAGACTAAATTTGGGAATGGTGCATTTTCTAACAAAATACGCCCTAGTTGTTTTAACACTTCATCTCCAGCAGGATGACCGTACGTATCATTTACATACTTAAAGTGATCAATATCGATAAGTAATAAACAAAGTGAATCATTTTTCATATGCTTGCTACCAATATGACGATTCATCTCGAAATCAAACTGTCTTACATTTCCTAGATTCGTTAATGCATCTATCGTTGCATAATGCTTCATCGTTTGAAATAATTCATTGGATTGCAATACATAACTTGCACTTACAAATGTGACGTATGCCGCTACAATACAACAAACTAAATATAATGCCACTACATATATATCCTTAAATAAAATATAAAGTGGTAGTATTAAAATAGATAAACTATATACATTAAACCATATCCATTTTGTAAATATAGAAATCTTCATCCGCCAAATGAGAGTAACACCAATCCCTATTGCCACGATAGTATAGCAAGCCAATTCAGAGGCTAAAGAATACTCAGTAAAAAATACCCGTGTTATTAAAGTGATCATAACTGTTATACTACTAGCTATCGGGCCACCGATTATAATCGCCAAAACAACAGCTAAATAACGTAAATCCAACATAATATCTTCAATATGTACACCAAAATGCATCAATAATATACTTAATATCCCAGTTAAAATACCGACCAAACATTTCTGCCAAAAAGAGAATCCTTCTTTTAATGGCTTATCTCTTAAAAGCTGAGCACCTACAAAGATAAAGGACAGAATGATTGTCATATTTACAAATAGATCTCTAAACATAAAATAATCTCCCTACTTTTTCTTTTCCTTCTATCCCTTTCTATATGTTATTGTATTACGAAATCCCTATAATTCCCAAACTTTTTATTTTATTGTTCCACGTGGAACAGCAAAATAAAAAAGGAGACGAAATTTCGTCTCCTCCATTAACAACATCGTGATATCTTTCCGCCTTTTGCATTAAATCTAGCTTCTTGTGCCTCAGCAAAAAATTGCTTTTGACATAGAATTTTCTCTTCTGGATGATTTATTTTCATGTGATTTACATACGTTTCATAACTTGGAACTCCGACAAGTAAACTAATAAATTGCTTTCTCTTTCCCCATACGTTCCGTAAATTTTTAAGCATAGTTCCTCGACTCACTTTCATCTTTTGGAATATATGGTGCCTCTTTTAACGGCATTGGCTTATTTCTTAATACTTGAATCCAAATTCGAAGTGCAGAAATTAATACAGCAATTACAACTATCATAAAAATTCCACAAAGTGCCGCATCAATATAGTCATTAAAAATAATTTGTTTCATTTGCGCAACATTTTTAGCTGGAGCTAATACCTTACCATCATCTAATGCTCCCTGAAATACTTTCGCATGTGATAGAAATCCTATTTTAGGATTTTCATGAAATAACTTTTGATAACCAGCTGTCATCGTTACAATAAGTAATCCTATAGTCGGAATAAGCGTTACCCAAACGTATGCCTTTTTCCCCATTTTGAATAAAATTGTCGTTCCAAGTAATAGTGCAATCCCCGCTAACATTTGATTTGCAATACCGAAAAGTGGCCATAGCGTATTAATTCCACCGAGAGGGTCAACCACCCCTTGATATAAGAAGTACCCCCAGCCTAATACGCATAACGTTGTAGCAACCACATTCGCTATTGTGGAATCTGTTTTCGCAAACGGCTTGTACACATGCCCTAAAATATCTTGAATCATAAATCGTCCTACACGTGTTCCAGCATCAATCGTTGTTAAAATAAATAGTGCTTCAAAAAGAATGGCAAAATGGTACCAAAATGCCATCATCGCCGTTCCACCTATTACTTGTGAAAATATATGTGCCATACCAATTGCTAATGTTGGTGCGCCACCTGTACGTGATAAAATGGTCTGTTCTCCGACGTTAACAGCAAGTTCTTTTAATTCATTCGGTGTAATAGCAAATCCCCACGAAGAAATAACTTGAGCCGCTTGTGATACATCTGTTCCGATCAGCGCTGCTGGACTATTAATTGCAAAATAAGTTCCTGGTGTTAATACACAAGCTGCAATCATAGCCATCGCTGCTACAAATGATTCCATTAACATTGCCCCATAACCAATTGGCTGTGCATGACCTTCTTGCTCAATCATTTTCGGCGTCGTACCTGATGAAACGAGAGCGTGGAATCCAGAGACAGCACCGCAAGCTATTGTAATAAATAAGAACGGAAATAAATTCCCGGAGAAGACAGGGCCTGTTCCATCAATAAACTTAGATACTGCCGGCATCTTCAAATCTGGAGCTACAATTAAAATACCAATTGCTAATCCAAGTATCGTTCCTATTTTTAAAAATGTACTTAAATAATCACGTGGTGCAAGGAGCATCCAAACTGGTAATGCCGATGCAATGAATCCATATACGATAAGCATAATAGCAATTGTTTCACCACTAAAAGTAAACATACTTGCAAGTGTTGGATTTTCTGCTACATACTGTCCACCAATAAGCGATAGGACTAGTAGAACAATACCGATTACTGATCCTTCCCCTACTCGCCCTGGTCTAATGTAACGCATGTAAACTCCCATTAAAATAGCAATTGGAATTGTTGCTGCGATTGTAAACATTCCCCATGGGCTTCCAACAAGTGCCTTCACAACTACTAAAGCTAATACTGCTAATAAAATTATCATAATACCTAAAATACCAATCATCGCAATTAATCCTGTAACAGGACCAATTTCATCTTTAATCATTTCTCCTAATGATTTACCATTACGTCTCATTGAAGCAAATAAAATTACAAAATCTTGTACAGCTCCGGCAATAACTACCCCAACAATAATCCAAATAGTCCCAGGTAAATATCCCATCTGCGCCGCCAAAATTGGTCCTACTAAAGGACCTGCCCCTGCAATCGCAGCGAAGTGATGTCCGAATAAAACCCATTTATTTGTTGGAACATAATCCTTCCCATCATTTAACGTATGAGCAGGCGTTTGCCTATTATTATCTAGGCCAAAAACTTTCCTTGCTATAAATCTACTATAAAAGCGATAAGCAATCGCATACACTGATACAGCCGCAACTAATAGCCATACAGCATTAATTGTCTCACCTTGTGATAAAGCTATTACACCAAAAGCAGATGCTCCTACTGCTGCAATAACTCCCCAAAGTAAAATTGATTTCAATGTTTTCACGTACAATCCCCCCATTACTACTTCTTAGAGGAGATTGTACTAAATTTTCTGAATATTTAATTTGAATCCTCCTTATCATGAAGGATTTCTAGGCTATTATGTTAAAATTCTCTCATTACTTGTCATAGCTCAATTTTATTTCGAAGCCGTTTTACATAATTACGGCTTACTGGAATCGGTTGCTCATCGTACCTGTCTAAATGCAAATTATACGTGCCATTATAATAAGGTTTAAGTTCTTGTACATATGACATATTAATTAAATAGCTTTTATGTACACGTAAAAAATCATATGCATTTAGTTTATTTTCTAATTCCTGGAGTGTGTATGTTGAAATATACTGATTATTCGTTGTATAAATTGAAACGGTTTTATTTTCCTTATTTTTACTAATATATACAATATCCTCCGGGAGAATATATCTAATCCCCTCATGGCCTTCTATCGGCAGTTTACGCAGATGACTCTTTGCTTTCTCACCTTGTTCTTTTCCCATTTTATATAAAATGAATTGTAAATCTTCTTCACGAAATGGTCGTAATAAATAATAAAACGCTTGGAAACGAAAAGCTGTAATTGCCTCTTCTATATCCTCACCAATAAAAATAAATTTCGTATAACAATTCACTTCTCGTAACAAACTCGAATATTCAAAACCAGTACCATCCATTAATTGCGAATTTAAAAAAACAAAATCAGGTGTATGTTTTTTCATTATTAGCAAAGATTCTGTTCCAGTTTTCGCTTCAAAACATTCTACATTTCGAATGTTTTCAGTAAAGTTCTCAACTAATTTTCTTCGCTCTTCTGTTTCTTCCATGATAAGTAAGATTTTCATTTATCCAGCCACCTAATTCCTTTGTCCATATGTCTTGTTGTATACATTCGCTTTAGTAAGAAACATTCCCTTTTTCTTACTATACCATTATTTATCTAAAAAAACAGAAAAAAGGAAACCACTTTGGTTCCCCTTTTCTTTTATCCCGATTGGTGCGGGCTAATAATCAGTGGTTGATGGACAAAACACCACTGATTAAGGTTTCTCTTTATACTAATTCCCTCTGTTTCGTTTCTTGACCAAGTATAACTACAGCAAGTGCCCCAATTAAAATTGATCCACAGAAAATCGTAAATATTAGCGATAGTGAAGCTTGTGAAGCAACTAAATACCCTACTAATAGTGGTCCAAGAATACCACCAATACGCCCAAATGCAGCTGCCATTCCTGCACCTGTACCGCGAATAGTTGTTGGATACTGTTCCGGTGTATAAGCGTATAATGCACCCCAAGCACCTAAATTAAAGAAGGATAGTAACATACCCGCCACTATTAATGCTGTTAATGAATCCGCAATTCCGAACACATAAGCACTACATGCTGTACCAATTAAATACGTAACCAATACAAATTTACGACCAAGACGTTCAATAAACCATGCAGCTGTGAAATATCCTGGAAGTTGAGCTAAAGTCATAATGAGCACGTACTGAAAACTTTTTATTAAACTAAAGCCTTTCAGTACCATTACACTAGGTAACCAAAGGAACATTCCATAATAGGAAAAGACCACACAAAACCATAGAATCCATAACATAATTGTTGCTTTACGATATTCTCCAGACCAAACCGATTTTATATTTTCAATAACAGATGGCCTTTTTGCAACCTTTTGGAATCTTGGAGAATCGGGTAAATTCCATCTTAAATATAAAGCATATAACGCTGGAACTGCACTTAATACCATAGCAACTTCCCAACCGTATTTAGGAATAACAAAATATGAGATAAGAGCTGCGATTAACCAACCACCAGCCCAAAAGCTTTCTAATAGTACAACTATTTTTCCACGTTCGTGCGCTTCAACACTTTCTGATACAAGAGTAGATGCAACTGGAAGTTCCCCGCCAAGTCCCATACCAATTAAAAAGCGTAAAACGAGGAACATCGCGAATGTCGTCGTTAAAGCAGTTAAACCACTACCGATAGAAAATAGTAATAATGTAATAATAAAGACCGATTTCCGTCCTATTTTATCTGATAGTATCCCAAAAAGGAGCGCTCCTACTGCCATACCAATTGAATTAACGCTACCTATCCAACCCATTTCTTGAGTACTTAATCCCCAATCTTTTTGGAGTGCTACGATTACAAATGAAAGCATTCCAACATCCATTGCATCAAATAGCCAGCCAAGCCCTGCTATACCAAGTAGCTTTCGCTTCGAAATTTCTTTTACCTTGCTCACAAGAAGTCCTCCTTACACAGGTGTCTTTACACATCATTTTACATGTGTGTATTGCATAAGTAAAATACTTTCTTATAAAAATTCTCCTTCATCATTCCCAAAAAGTAAAATGTTTATCAAAAATAAACAAATAAAAAAAAGTAGCGATGTTCCGCTACTTTTTTGAACGCATTACTTCTTTTAAAAATTCAGCTAATACTAACTGACGACGCCAACGTGTTGGATTACTACATAATCTGTAAAACCACTCTAAATGAATAGATTGAATCCATTTTGGCGCACGCTTTACCTCTCCAGCCCACACATCTAAACTACCGCCTACTCCAACAGCCATTTTCGTTTCTAAACGATGCTTATTGTTTTGGATAAAGTTTTCTTGTCTTGGAAAGCCAAGTGCAACAAGTAATAGATCTGGTTTTGCCTCTTGAATACGTGAAACAATATTCTCTTCTTCTTCTTGTTTAAAATATCCATCTTGTATCCCCACGATAGATGCAGCCGAATATGTCTTCGTTAAATGATCAGCCGCGGCTTGTACAACATGTGGTTTTGCACCTAATAAGAAAACAGATACTGGTTTATTCTCTTCTGATAACTTCGCAAATAAATTACACATTAAATCAAAACCTGCTACACGTTCTTTTACAGGTGTACCAAGCATACCACTTGCTTTTACAACCCCAATACCATCAGGTGTAATTAAATCGGTATTTAGTAATGTTTTATGGAACTCTTCATCCTTTTTTGCACACATAACAATTTCAGGATTTGCTGTTACTACCTGAAAAGTATGAGTTTGCTCCAATTCTAGTTGTTCCTTTAAATATTGGACCGTTTCATCCATTGTCATTGTAGAGAAAGGAACACCTAGAATATCAACCGTTTGTACTGCCATAATTAACTATCCTCTCTATCATTAAAGGTTTTTTGCTATTAATTGCTTATATGTTTCTTTCGTATCTTCATATAATTTTTGAAGTGAGAAGTTCATAGTAGCATGCTCATAAATATGCTTGCCCATTACTGATAACTCTCCAGTTTTCCACTTATCATACGCCTCTTCTAATGCCGATGCCAATGCTTTTCCATCACCAGTTGGTACAATCCACCCATAAGTTTCATCTGCAATTAACGGTTCGATTTCTCCAGCTCTAGTCACAATTGATGGTACACGTTGATTTGCCGCTTCTAATAAAACTAATGGAAATCCTTCACTATGGGAAGTTAACAAATTGACATGTGATGAAGCAAATAATTGTTTCACATCTTGACGATGCCCTAAAAATTCAACTTTATCATTAATCCCTTTTTCAGTAGCTAACGCCTTTAGTTCTCTTTCTAAAGGCCCGTCACCAACTAATAACACTTTAATTTTCTCCAATTTTGTTTGTTGTAACGCATCGAATAAAACTTCATGTCCTTTAACAGGATGCAAACGCGCTACTTGGATTGCCGTAAACACATCTTCATCAATATTAAACATTTCCTTTTTATTATAGCCATCTGCTTTTTCCTGATCATATTCAATCCCGTTATAGATAACATGCATCTTTTCATTTGAAATACCTAATGCGGCTAAGCTTTTTTTCAACCTATTCGTTACAACAAAAAATAAATCTATATTTTTTAAAGCTTTCAAATTTAATTTAGTAAAAATCCAGCCTTTTAAGCCTTGTTTAGTAAAGTCTTGAAATGGATCACTATGAATTGTCGTAACCCATTTTGCCGCGAATTTCTTCTTCATTAGAGAAACAAAGAAATTCGCCCTAGGACCGTGTGTATGAACTACATCAAATTTTTCTTTATTAATGAATTCACTTATGTTCTTTAAAATGGATAAATCATAGCGAGATTTTTGTGAAAACACATGAACTTTTATTCCTAGCTCTCTTGCTTCTTTCGCAACAATTCCATCTTCAAATACTGCTAATTCTACTTCACCGTCCGGAAACTGATCGAGCAGTGAAATAATATGTGTTTTTCCTCCACCATCTTCTGCCCCTGCATTCATATGCAATATCCTCATATTTTTTCCTCCTTTAAATCCTCGCTACATTTCCATCTATCTTTATTTTACTGTACTAAAAAATAAAAGCTAACAAAAGTTAGCTTTTATTTTTATCATTCAATTTCTAAATCTACAATTAGACAAGCTAACACCACTACAAAGTAAATCCCTACTCCTGGTGCTGTCAAAATATGTCCTGCAATATATGCAATACCTAATGCTAATACTAAGCTTGCTGTAATCATTCCATATTTCACATTAAATATTTCCTTAAATCTTGTAACAAATGCTAGTAGGATTCTTACGCCGTAATAAATAAATGGAATCATCATTAACGCAAAACCAATAATTCCGAAATCATAAAACCAATCATGGAAGTCCATTTCGATTAGCTTCGGATCTGGCTCTTTTTGTTCATTATACTTAAAGTTACCTGCGTAACCCATTCCAAATAATTTTTGTGACATTGGCGCTTCTTTAAAGAACTGCTTATGTCTCTCTTCATATACTTGACGTCCACTGAAAATAAGATTTTCTTGATTTTCTTTCTTTTGCTCTTTCTCAAGCTCTTTCTTAACTTCAGCTTCTACCTTCGCCTTTTCTTCTGGTTTCTCAACTTTATGTTGTTTTTCTTCTTTTTTAATTTTCTCTTTAATTTCTTTTTCTTTTTGACCTTGCTGCGCTACATTTTGTTCTGATAAATAGTTGTTATGAATACCCATATTTTGTGCTAATGGCGTCATTTTAAACGTTCCAACAACACCAGCCAATAGGACAATAGCAATTAATCCATTAAGTACAAGAGACATTTTGTTTGGATTTCTTCTATCAAATAATAATTGTAGTACGATAATCCCGATTGCTGCTGCTAACGTAGCACCAATTGAGCCCATCCCTACTTTCGTACCGACTTGAATTAACGAGTAAATCATTAGAAGCGATGGAATCCAATATAAAACGTGTTTCACGCTCTTTGTTTTTTGAATAGAATATAGTACCACAATAGGGAAAATAATAGCTAAGATTGACCCTAGTTCATTACCTGCATAGAACCACCCTCGGGAACCAACTTTCATCCATTGATAACTACCAAAGTCTGTAGATGTCGAAATAGAAATAACCATAATAGCGTTAATGATTAATGTTGAATACACAATACTATTTCTGACTTTGTCACTAATATTTACTTTCTTTTTCAATGATTTTAAAGCTAAAATGTATGATCCTAGCATGATATATATATATAATGCCTTCGCAACAAACTTAACTTCTTCACCAAGTACAATAGGATTCTTAACTAGTTTATTATTAATAAACCCTATCCCTAAAACTACTGCTAATAGTATTAAGTAAATTAAAAACTTCCTATTTTCCTTCTCTTTTGCCTGAATTAAAATGTAAATACCACCAACAGCCATAATAAGAAATCTTACCAAAATTCCAACAGTGGCATTTGACTTTAATAAAACGATGCTAAGAGACGTTAATAAATCTAAAACAGGCTGTAAAATAATAAAAAAGAGCAAAAAATGCTCAAATCTAACCCTAGCTTGATTTGCTAACATTCCAAGACCTCCATACAAAATCTTCACATTATCTTTTAATCATAGTTTTCTACTGTTTAAACACACCTAGCAATTATAACATAACTCATATTTAAATTGAGAACTATTTTTCATGCCGAAACTAGTCAAATCCAGCATTATTAGTAACCGAAAACATTGTCCTTTAGCTATCCTTCCCTATCCCTATAAAAACTATCTAACACATATGCACTTATTTTCGACCGTACAGAAATATTTTTTTATCATTTTATACAAATGTACAAAGCGGACTTATCTTATTGTACCATCCCTCCAACTAAGCTACATCAAAAAACTATACTATTAATCTTTCCACACTTTTTCGCTTTACTTTATTGCTACTTATCAAGCATTTTCAAACGCTTTCTTTAGCTATTTCATCCATTTTTCTACATGTAGCGAAAAGTAATTGTTATTTCCAAAACTTTAGTGTATATTTTTTCTCTGGAACATCTTTAAGAGGAAGGAATTAAAGCCATGTTATTAATCGATATATTTACGTTTCTTGGCATTATCGCCGCTGCCATTTCTGGTACATTAGTTGGTTTAAAAAAAGATCTAGATTTATTTGGTGTCCTTTGTTTAGCTGTAGCTACTGCGCTCGGCGGCGGTATTATTCGTGATATTATGATTGGTAACCTGCCTCCTGTCGCATTTGTAAAACCCATTTACTTTTTCGTAAGTGTACTATCAGCATTATTCACATGTATGTTTTTCGAGCGCATTAATAAACTTCAAGTCGTTATTATGCTTTCTGATGCTGTTGGTTTAGGGGTATTTACAGCCATTGGTGCAAATGCAGCAATGTCACATCACGTTGACGCCTCGTTTTTAGTCGTTTCAATGGGAGTTATTACAGGTATTGGGGGCGGTATTTTACGTGACATTTGCGCTCAAGATATCCCGTATGTATTCCGAAAAGAGATATATGCAATTGCTTCTATTCTAGGAGCAGTTAGTTTCTTAATTACACATGCAATGGGGGCACACATATTAGCTTTCTATGTCTGTTTATTAATAACATTCGTTATTCGTGTAGTCACCGTAATATATAATGTACATTTCCCAGTTTTCTTTAAAACACATGCAAAAATTAATAAAGGCCATTAAGAGAATTCTACATAGAATTCTCTTAATTTATATGCAATTCCATATACTATAGAGTAATTGTATATAAAAATATATAATTACATTAGAACAAAAAAATGAAAACGTTTTATAAACAGGGGGAAGAATGATGCTTGGGGTTTTTAAAAAAAATAAAACAAACACCAGTATAATTGAATTAAGCAAAGGCCAACAAATCATATTTAACGTGCCTGCTAATTCTGAACTAAAAACTCAAATGGATATGCTACATATTTCAAAGGAAGATTTACAAATTGTTAAAGTATTACAGCCATTTATTTATGAGGAAATAGATTGGATAACAGAAAAATTCTACACCAACATCACAAAACAACCTAATTTAATTGCTGTTATTGAACGCTACAGCTCTATTCCCAAATTAAAACAAACTTTAAAGACACATATTAAAGAATTGTTCAGCGGGAATATGAATGAAGATTTTATTGAACAACGTGTTAGAATTGCAAAAAGGCACGTACAAATTGGTTTACATAGAAAATGGTATACCGCTGCTTATCAAGAATTATTCCGCTCCGTCATAAAGATTTTGCAAACGAAAATTTCAACGATAGACGATTTTTCTTATTCTATAAACGTAATAAATAAATTATTCACATTAGAACAAGAACTTGTTATTGCAGCTTATGAATCCGAATATGAAAGAATCCAAAAAGAACATGAAAAAGAAAAAGAACTGACAGCTATGACGATTACACATATTGCAACAGAACTAGCGGCAGTATCTGAAAAAACAAGCTCTTCTATTCAACAGTTAACATCTAAATCAGAAAGTATCGTAGGAATTGCAAAAACAGGTACATCATTAGCTACGACATCAGAAGAAAAGGCCAATAAAGGAAAAGAACAATTAAATCTGCAAAACAAACGAATGGAAAGCATCCAAACGAATATGGAAACTATCATTACTGATACTCATGAACTTCTTGATATTTCTAACAAAATTAACGAAATCATTGATATTGTAAAATCAATCGCCGAGCAAACAAATTTACTAGCATTAAATGCTGCTATTGAATCTGCACGTGCTGGCGAATTTGGTAAAGGTTTTTCAGTCGTAGCGGGAGAAATCCGAAAGTTATCAGAGCAAACGAAAGAATCAATTTCCAACGTTACAAAACTCGTTGAAAAAACTAATGAACAAATTATACACGTCTCTTCTTCCGTGGAACAAATAAGCTCTCTCGTATCTGAAGGGACAGATAGTATGCATGCGACAGATCAATATTTCCAAGAAATCGTAAAAGATATGTCTAACTCTAAAGAACAAAATAAAAAAATTGAAAATGAATTAGAGACTATCTCACAAGTAATGAAGAGTATTCAAGACGATTCCTCAACAATGGCCTTAACAGCGGATAATTTACAACTAGAACTAAACCGATAAGACAAATCGATACAAAGTGGAGATTCGTCATCTCCGCTTTGCATTCATCCTTATCATCCATCTACAAAAAAAGAATCCAAAATGGATTCTTTTATTTTCTGAAAAATATTTTTTGGCAATAAAAACAACTCATATAAACACCAAAGCTTTGTAAAATAAACAAAGCTGGCATAATAATATTATAATATACCATATCTACTCGGAAGAGCCTTAACGACACGTATCCGGTAATTAATAATACAAACAACATATATCCTTCATTTTGCTGTTTCTTAATTAGAAAATGTAATAAAGCTATGGCCATAAATAATGTCACCACTATATATATAAGCTTTTCACATTTAAAAATAATAGAATTTATTCCCTCGTCTGAAAGCTGGTTAATAACTGGTTTTAACAGTTTAAATCTTTCTACTTCCATTTCTTTTAACTCTTGATCAATGTGCTCTTTTACACTTTTATTTTTGAATGTTTTTTCTTCATTTTGACTTTTTCCAATTAAAACAGATTGAACATAAGTCTGATTAGAAATCGTATACTGTGACATTCCCATCATCTTGATACCATAGCTCACACCAAAATGAGTACTATAAAACAGAATAAGTATTCCCATCATTTTTAATAGTAATTTTTGTTTCGTTGCTGATTGAAATAATTCAATTAACAGCACATATACAACTATAAAAATAGGTAAAAATAACCCCATTGGGAAAATCATATTGCTAAGCGCAAATAAAATGGCTGAAATTACCCACATATAAGGATGGTCTAATCCCTTATATAAAAATATGTAACAAGCACAATAAAATAAAAATATTGCGAGTGATTCCGCCGTTAATACAGAACTCATAAATATATTTGGAATATATAAAGCGTAAAACATTGATGCAATACGACCACACTCTTCTCCAAAGACCATTGACGCAATGCGATAAATGAAAAATGCAGTTCCTGTACAAAATAAAATATTAAATAATTGTAAAGCGAATACCGTATCACCAAATATACGAATGATGATCGATTCATAAATAATAAAAGGTAACTGTGCTATATTTTCTATATTATTGCCAATTGCAATCTGCTTTGCAGACTCATACATAGCCTTCATATCACCTATCATTGGAACATCTACAAATAGAACTGTGATAAGTCTTACAACTATAGATATGCTCATAAGAAAAACAAGAAATTGTTTATCTGTAAAACGATATTGCAAAATTGATGCTACTAACAAAATAAGAATAACAAAAATCACTAATACAATTGTTATACTTGTTGTGCTTCCTCCAAAAAATTGCTTACTTGTTTCAAAAGCCGACCAACAACTATAGACAAAAAATGCGAGCATCGCACCAATCATTATTTTACTGAAGAAAGACGAAAAATTTGTTCTTATATGATTCATATGTCCATTGCACCTCTACTTCCATTCATAACAAAACGATTCTATCATGAATAAGCACAAGGTTAATAGGGAATTTCTATGACAAATACATAGTCATTACTTTTTCACTTGCAATGTAAGCGAATCCTCTTTTACACTACATTTTATATATGATAAATTTTCTTTCAGTTACATGAATACAAATACAGAAATTTCAATAAAGTGAAACTTTAATCCACGGGGGTTTTGTTCATCCCCCACTGACTATTAGCCCGCAAATAGTGGGATAATCCTCTTTTGGAACACTTTACTTCATTAAATATCTAATATGGGTACTCCACTTACACATGTCACTCTGATTGAAAACAGAAAATAGGGGATGAATATATGGAAAAGAAATTCATGCGAGAATCAAAAGCAATTAAAACAACACGTGTTTTTCCTAACGATTTAAATAATCACCAAACACTTTTCGGGGGGAAATTATTAGCAGAAATTGATAGTATAGCTTCAATTGCAGCTGCGAGACACAGCCGCAAACATTGCGTAACAGCATCTATCGATTCCGTTGATTTTTTAACTCCAATTCACCAAGCAGATTCTGTTTGTTATGAAGCATTCGTATGTTATACAGGAAAATCTTCAATGGAAGTTTTCGTAAAAGTAATTGCAGAGGATCTACTAGCAGGCGAGCGTAGAATGGCCGCAACGTGTTTCATTACATTTGTCGCATTAAAAGACGGAAAACCTTCATCTGTACCACAAGTAATTCCTGAAACAGAGGAAGAACATTGGCTACATACAACTGGTTCAGAGCGTGCCGAAAATAGAAAAAAAGGACGTTTAAAAAGTAAAGAAATGGCTGAAGTGTTAACTTTAAGTAAGCCTTGGAATATGTAACATTAGGATTTTATCTTATACATGCACAGGTTTTTTCTTCCTTGCATGTATTTTTTATTATAATAAAGTGTTACGCCTTAGCATTTTTATTCTATGCCTGTTCCCTAAAATCACCCATCAGCTTTTCCTTTATTTTGTTATACTATTAATGGTATATTAAATAATGTTCGTTTAAAAATAACCATAATATGATTAAGTATATAAGGGATGGTGCGGTAATGTCTATTGAGGTACCAATTTCAATACCAAAAACGTTAATTATTATTCCAGCGTATAACGAGGAAGAAGCAATTGCAGATACATTAACAAGATTATTAGAACTAAAACAGCATTTTACAGCATTAAGCATTTGCGTTATTAATGATGGATCAAAAGATAAAACAGCTCAAATCGTAAAAGATTTCCCTGTTCATCTTGTTAATTTACCATATAATCTAGGTATCGGTTCAGCTGTACAAACTGGATATAAATACGCTTATGAGAACGGATATGATATTGCGATTCAGTTCGATGCTGATGGACAACATAATCCTGATGATTTATACAAAATCATACAGCCTATTGCCGAGGATCAATGCGATATGGTGCTTGGTTCACGTTTTACAGAAAAAACAGCATATAAAGGTAGTATTTCCCGAAGAATCGGTATTTTTTATTTTACCGCTCTATTGAAAGTACTAACAAAACAAACATTTATGGATCCAACTTCTGGGTATCGTGCTATCAATCGAGAAGTAATTAAGATTTTTGCACACAATTATCCAAAAGATTATCCGGAGCCAGAAGTCCTTATTCATTTAAAAAAGAAAAAACTCCGCATTAATGAAATATCTGTAAATATGCAAGAGCGACAAGGTGGACAATCTTCCATCACTCCCCTTAAATCTGCATATTACATGGTGAAGGTAAGTCTTGCTATATTGATGCAAAAAATCGTGAAAGGTTGATAATAAATGCATATAATTACCTTTTCATTTATCTTTATTTTATTACTATTCTTCTTAATTATTAATTCCATTCGTCGTGGGACTTTAGAAACAAAATATGCTATTTTATGGATTTTTGTTTGTGTTGCAATGGCTATTTTAAGTTCTACGGATAAAATTATAAATTGGATTGGAAAACTATTAAAAGTAGAATATCCTCCGTCCATTTTATTCTTATTCGGACTATTATTCTGTTTTATCTTAATTTTTGACCTGACGAGAAAAATCTCCAAATTACACCATCAACTTGTAACATTAACGCAAGATTATGCATTATTAAAACAAAAATTAAAGATAACAGATAAAGAATAACTTCCTAACTAAATACTAATATATAAAAGCTCCTGAATTTTGCTTGAAAAATTCAGGAGCTTTTATCATTTCAGATTATTTCTTTCTAATTATAAGAGATACCACAATAGAAAGTTGATTTACAAAGTTTATATGCGTTAAACTTATACAGATGTTCTTGTAGTCTTCTTCCTTTCAAAAGGCTTGTATATATGGTACAAAACATAAAAAATTTGAGGAGATAAAAACTCTATGATGGAACAAAAACAACTCGTTTCCGTTGTCATACCTCTGTATAATACGGAAAAATATATTGAAGAAACGATGCAATCAATACTAGATCAAACATATAAAAACATTGAAATTGTAATTGTAGATGATGGAAGCAAAGATCAATCACCTTCTATCGTAAAAAATCTTGTACAAAAGTACCCAGGACAAATAAAATACGTCCCTCAAGAAAATCAAGGTGTTTCTGTTGCTCGTAATACAGGAATTGAAAATGCTAGCGGAGAATATGTTGCTTTTCTTGATAGTGATGATTTATGGAATCCAACAAAAATCGAAAAACAAGTTGAAAGCATGCATAAAAACAACATGAACGCTTGTTATTGTGGCTATATGAACTTTTACGAAGAGACTGGTGAAAAAATTGAGCACACGACAAACTTTATTAAAGGTGATATGACAAAAGCTTTCTTAACGCATCAAGTTGTTGCTCAGACGAGCACTTGGATTTTCAAAAGATCTATCGTGATGGATCATAATATTCGTTTCACACCAGGATGTAGCTGGGGAGAAGACTTAGAATTTCTATTTAAATTAATGAGCGTTACAAATGTATGCTATGTAGATGAATATTTAACATATTATCGAATCTTATCAGAAGGAAATCTTTCTTCAAAGTATAAAGATTATGAATTAAAAACAGCAAAAGAATTAGAAGTGTTTAATCGAATGAAAGATTGGGTTCATAATAAATCAAAAGACTTAATCGTGAATGATTCTACAGAACTTATTGAAATCCTTGAAACTTATCTATTCCCATATACAGTCATTAACAATGCTTGTATATACATTAAAGGAAGCTCTAAGTTAGATAAATCACAAGTTCAATTAATCAAGGGCGATATAAATAAATATTGTCGCAAAATTTATTCAAAAAATGGAAAACGAAGCAAAAAGCTATACGCGATGCTTTGGTTTGTACGAATAAAGTTTATATTTTCTTAAATAAAGAATACGCTTTTAAACATACTTTCCATAAACAAATCAAATTTACAAATAGGACGAAGTGCGTCCTGAAAAATAGAAAGGTCTTGTTCCATGAAAACAAATAAAATCCTTAAAAACGCCTCCTACCTATTTGTAGGAAATATTACTGTTCGATTTGTACTTGCTATTGCGACGATTTTCTTTGCAAGATATGTTTCACCAAAGGATTATGGGATGTTTACAACTGCATTAGCAGTTTCCGCTGTTATTTGTTATTTTACAGATGCAGGTTTGACACATACGTTTATGCGTGAAGGAACGAGAAGCAACGCTAACATTAGCGTACTAATTAGTAGTTATTTACGTATTCGTTTAGTATTAGCTATCGTAATTTCTGTGCTCTTCGCTATTTTCGCTCAGTTCTTCTATCCCGATGCTTACTTACGTGCGATGGTATATTGGGTTGTACTGCCGACAATGTTTGGAGCCACTTTACAAGGTGTTGGGATGGCTTACTTCCAAGTAACAGAACGCATGCAATTTACAGCGATTATTTCTGTAATACAAGGTGTAACAGCCGCAGCTGCTCTTCTACTAGGAATGTCCTTTAAATGGTCACTTATGATGGTTGCTGCCATGTACGGGATATCTAGTCTTGTAACAGGACTTATCGCCTTTATAATGGTAATTCGCCATACAACAGTTCATAAGGGCTGGGATAAAGGCATTTTAGATCAATTGCTCATTTTCACAATCAATGGCATTATCATTATGCTCTTACCACAGTTAGGGCCTATTATATTAGAAAAAGTCTCAACATATGAGCAAGTTGGATTCTTTGGCGCTGCATCGAAAATACCTGCTGTACTTTATCAAATACCGGGCGTAATTGCAGCAGCCTTTTATCCAAAGTTATTTGCTTTTGGAAATGAAAAGAATATTGATGAACATAGAAAACTATCTCAGTTCGAATTAAAACTTATGTCTTTCTTAGGAATGGGAATTTCCATCCCATTTATCGCCGATCCAAGTTTTTGGATTGTTACTTTATTAGGTGAACAATATGCACCAGCCGGTGATGCTCTTGCAATTTTAGCCTTTATGGTTATTTTACAATCTATCAACTATCCACTTGCTGATAATTTAACAACTATTGGTCAACAGTGGAAGCGTGCGACAACGATGGGAATTGGATTAGCTGTCGCTATCGTAAGTTACATCGTATTAGGCAGCCAATTTGGAATGATGGGAGCTGCGGTCGCTGCTATCATTACTGAGGTTACTTTATTAATCGGATTTACTTTATTCGTTCGTAAAGGATTTACATTACTATTCAAAGGGATTGTATTTAATACACTAGCATTTATAATCAGTTACGCCCTATACCGCACAGTATTAATTAACTTACCACCACTGGTAGCTCTAACACTTACTGGTATATTGTACGGTATTATTGGCCTTGCAATTGATCCACAAATACGCGGGTTGATTTTAGGATTTGTAAATAAAAAATTAGTTCGTAAAAACGCTTAAAAGCCAAAAGCTTTTCCTATTAAGAATGGAAAAGCTTTTGGCTTTTTATATACCATCATTTACAGAACATAAATTCGGAAGACTGCACTTCATTATTCTCGAATTTTCAGTGGTTAAAAATGCTATATATTCCATGTCAAATTGACTTACTTTCTGAGAATGCTTTATACTAAATTACAAGTAAACTATGAAACTCAATGCTTGTAAAATATATATGATACAACAAAAATATATATTTTTTATGCTAAAACTAAAAAACACACCTTCATAATTGGTGTGTTTTTATATGTAACAACTTTCGAAGGAGGATTATAAATTTTTATGAGCATAAAGCCGAACAATAAGATTTTCTCAAAGAAAGCTATAATGATTATTCCGATATTATTATTGTGTGCTTTTGCTTTTCATTATTTCTTTTTAACATCTAATCAAATCTTTTCTGGTACAGGTGATGCATTAAGCCAATTTGGTTTCTTTACATTTCTCCTGCAACATGCCTTTAAAGATGGTAATCTTTTTTGGTCTTTTGATTATGGATTAGGTGGAGATTTATTTGGAGAGTTTAGTTATTATTACAGTACAGCGCCGTTCTTCTGGATTACGCTGTTACTTCCTAAATTAAATATTGAACAAATCTATGATATGAAATTATACATGAGTATTTTAAAAAACTTTTTAGCTATGTTATTCATGTATGGTTCTTTACGTTATCATAATAAAACAATCTTCTCATCTTTTATTGCTGCTATTATGTATGGTGGATGTATTACTTTTATGCGCCATTCATTACTTTGGGATTTCATGGCTGATGCCATCGTATTTTTACCATTAGTAATATGGGGACTTGATAAATATATTATAGAAAAGAAACGTGGACTTTTCTTAGTAGCTGCTACTTTAATGTTAGCATCGAACTTTTATTTTGCTTTTATCACAAGTATTTTCATTTTCATTTACGCATTTTTCCAATACTTTGCCACACAGCAAAATAAAACAATCGTCTCTTTTCTAACCTATTATATTAAAATTGGATTATTATACGGTCTATCACTTGGCTTGGCTGCAGTTTGCTTTATTCCATCAGTCAATGCGGTATTTAGTGCGGATCGGTTAACGAAGAAATTTGATATACCTTTATTCTTTGAAGATACATTTTATAAAGATCTAATGGAAACTATCTTCTTCGTATATGATGCTGAAAATCATCAATTAGCTTTACCAGCTTTAATTTTATTCCTAATCATATTTGGAATGTTTATACGTGATAAACTTGTTAAAAATAAAGTATTCTTTACATTTTTCATGTTCATTCTGTTTATGCTTCCGTATACATACTCTGTATTTAATGGTTTCTCAGCAATGCAATATAGATGGCTTTATTTATTTGTATTTGTAATTGCTCAAACTATAGCATACATCTTAGATTGGATGATTGTTCATAAGAAAGAACATAAATTACCTTATATAATGAGTTCATTAGTATCAATAGGATTATTCATTTATGCATTTTATAGAAAAGTAAATATAAATGTAAGTGATAAACCTTTACAGGTAGTTGACAATATTTTAATCGGAACTATCGTTCTTTCTCTCATTACAGTATGTTTATGGCGTTATCTTTCTAAACCTTTCATACAATTTTTAGTTGTAGTGAACGTACTCGTTAGTACAATTTCCATGAATTACATGTATGCTAATAATATACTTAGTACCGCTTTCGGACAAAGCAATGCTACAAAAGAAGCTTTACATGTATCTGGCTATGATAACAAAGATGAGATTGCTGCCATTCGTTATATACAAGAATATGATAAGGACTTTTATCGTATTCTTAACCCAGGTAGCGCCCATAACACACCAATGTTACAAGGTTATCATGGTACAAGTACGTACCAAAGCTTGATTAATTATTATGTTCATGACTTTATGAAAAATAAATACAACGTATTCCAAGGGTTCGACACTCCTTCGATGTTCTTCCAAGTTGATAGTCGACTACTACTTGAAAATATGTTAGGTGTAAAATATCGTGTACTAAGCGCTGATACAGATCAAAAAAATATCCCATATGGATATAAACTATTAAAACAAGTAGGACCATATAATATTTACAAAAATGACTATGCTTTACCGTTAGGGTATGTATATGATTCTAGTATAAGTGAAGAAGAATTTTCTAAATTAAACTTCGCTCAGCGTGACCAATTATTATTACATGCTGTAGTCGTTAATAATGGAAAAGACTTTTCATTAACTCATTTTGATAAAAAGAACCTTAATTCAAAAGCGGTATCTATCAATATGGAAAAAGTACAACTAGAAAGTATGGAAAAAGAGAATAATAAACTCATTGTCCACGGCAATGGAAATATGATTGTACCTATAAATTATCCTAATACTCCTGGAGATTTAATTGTAGAATTAAAGATAAAAAATAAAGGTTCATTCCATGCAGTAGTTAACGGGAAAGATATGGGGAAAGGTGAAGACACTGGTGCATACTCATATCCTTTAGAAAGATTTGTTTATAATTTAGGTAAAGACGATCGCCCAGACCAACTAACTATTTCTATTGATGCGCCAGGTGAATACGAACTTGAAGACTTACAAGCAAATATCGTAAATTACGAAGGTGTACAAAAAGAAACAAAAAAACTAACTGAAAATAGACTTCAAAATATTTATTATAAAAACAACTATTTAAAAGGTGAAATCAACTCAAAAAAAGATGGATTACTATATTTATCTGTTCCATATAGTAAAGGTTGGACTATAAAAGTTGATGGAAAAGAAACAGAATTCACGAAAGCAAATTCTGCCTTTATTGGCGTACCAATTACAAAAGGAGCACATGTAATCGAAATGACTTATGTTACACCTTACTTTAAATTAGGTATGATTATATCAATTATTTCACTAATTATTTGTGTAGCCTTACTAGTTTTTACAAATCAAAAAGGACGCCGAAAATTGCCTTTTAAAAAGCAGCAATGAGCACTCAATAAATCATGAAGCTATCCAAAGCGGATAGCTTCATAAAAAATATTAAATAACGTTTTAACCATTATAAACAAGGAGGGTCAAAAATGACTCTTTCAATAGTCGTACCATGCTACAATGAAGAAAAGATGCTTCGAGCCTTTTATTCAGAGACTTCTCTAGAAATTCATAAATTAACTACCGATTATGAATTTGTTTTTGTAAATGATGGTAGTAAAGATGATACATTAAATATTCTACGTGATTTGGCAAATTCAGATGCAGCTGTTCATTATATATCATTTAGTCGGAATTTCGGCAAAGAAGCCGCTATGTTAGCTGGTTTAAAATACGCTACAGGTGATGCAGTTGTTATTATGGACGCCGATTTGCAACATCCTCCTACACTAATAAAAGAAATGTTAGAAGGATATAACGAAGGTTACGACCAAGTTATTGCAAAAAGAACAAGAACAGGTGATTCACCCGTTCGCTCTTTCGTTTCTCGTCTATACTATAAAGTGATGAATAAGTTTGTAGATATTGAACTAGTAGACGGCATTGGAGATTTTAGACTTTTAAGTAGAAGAGCTGTTGATTCTCTATTATCTTTAAGCGAATACAATCGCTTCTCAAAAGGTTTATTCTCCTGGATTGGATTTAATGAACTAATTATTGGATATGAAAATGTATTACGTTCTGATGGAGAAAGTAAGTGGACTTTTTCTAAATTGTTAAATTACGGAATAGATGGTGTTATCTCATTCAATAATAAACCATTAAGACTATCTATATATCTTGGATTATTAACAACTATTTTAGGGATTTTATACGTAATTACTACATTTATTCAAATTATTGTTGGTGGTGTTGAAGTCCCAGGATACTTCACTTTAATTTCCGCTATATTATTTATTGGTGGTATTCAACTCATTTTCCTAGGTGTTATGGGTGAATACATCGGTCGCATTTATTATGAAACAAAACGTAGACCACATTTTATTGTAGCTGAAAAGAAAGTTAGTGAAGTCAAACAAAAAGCATAATAAAAAAGTTACTTCTACCTACAGAAGTAACTTTTTTTATACTAATATTTACATACCTTTTTTTGCATAGATATAATCGTTTCTTTTAGCCCGCTATAATAAGAAGTTTTAGGTATCTCACCAATATACCTCTCATATTTCTCTCCGCTTAATACAACAGGATTTTCTGTCAAATATAGCATTTCCACAAATTCTTTCATCTGCTTATCAAATAGTCCGATTAAATTTATCATACCTTTTTTTACTGTCATTACTGGTTTTGTATATCCCGTTAATTCTTGTATATGTTGAATCATCTCTTCACCTGTAATGACACCACAACCCGGTATGTTCCAATTTTGTCCATAGGCCTCATCACGTAAAGCTAATTCAACCATTGCTTTTGCACCGTCTGGTGTGAAAATATATTCACGAGCAATCTTTTTATCTCCAACAAAGCTTGATAACTTATTTGCAAGTACCCCATTTAAAGTATGATGAACAAGTGTACTTTCTGCATTTGGACCATAAAAATCAGGAAAATGTGCAATAAACATTTGTACACGAGCCTGTTTTGCCATCATTTCTAGCTGTAACCGAATTTTCCCTTTCTTCGTATGTGGTGCCTTTTTAACTTCCTCCACTACAAGTTCTTCCCCTTGCCTCCCATACGCATAAATATTATCAACTATCCCTAACTTACTGTCGTAATACATTGCTACTTCTAATATATTTTTTAATAATTTTGGTTGCTTCTTCTCCCAATCTGAATATGGAATGTTTACAGCATGAAATATAATATCAACGCCTTTCGCGGCTTCCATTATATCCTCCTGTATAAATACATCTCCCGCTACAACTTTCACATTTTCTTCTCCAGAAAATAATATCTCTAATTTCTCTTTATTCCTCGCAAAGGCCACTACATGAATTCCTCTGCTACATAATTCTTTTACAATTGCATACCCCATTGATCCAGATGCTCCTAACACTAAAGCTTTTTTCATTATATATCCCCCCTAAATTAATTAACCGCTGTTCAATTAATATTAAAAAGAAAATCACTTACATAAGAAGTGATTTTGAAATAAACTCCACGTGTACTTTAGCTAATCCTTTTACTTCTTCAAATGTTTGATCATTCCCACAATAGTGTGCCACAAACCCATGTAATGATAGAAAAACAGACCATATTGTCATTACATTTACCTTCTCATTACACAAAGAAGATACAACAGTAGCAAATTTTTCGTAACTAACATTTGGGCCATCTGCTAAACATTCTTTTAACTCATCATCTCTAATTAAAAACATGATTTCATAATGACTTTGATTTTGCAAACCAAATTCAATAAAACCAAATAAAACAGCTTTCAATTGTTCCTCTTGTGGTAAATTTTGATCATTAATCTCATCTAATTTTTGATTTAGCAATTGAAAATCTTGCTCTACCATCGCATAGAAAAGCTCTGCTTTATTTTTAAAATGATAATAGATGGCACCATGGCTATATCCTAGTTCTGTTGCAATTTTACGCATTGAAGTATGCTGATAACCTAATTTTATAAATAAGTCTCTTGCTACATTCATAATCATTTCTCTCGTTAATTCTTGTTTAACTGCCCTTCTTGGCGACATTTTTCATACCTCACAATTTAATTGACCACTGTTCAATTAAAATTATAACCTTTTCCCAAAAAAAATACAATTAGTTTCTTACAAAAAGATACATTTTGAAAGGATAGCATTATACTCAATAATTTAGTATCATGATTCAAGGTACTATTTCAAGTTGGACGGAGGATACTATGAGCTTATTAACAGTAGAAAAACTAGGCCATACATTTGGCGATCGCACATTATTTAAAGATGTATCCATGCGTTTACTAGCAGGAGAACATGTCGGATTAGTCGGTGCAAACGGTGTTGGTAAATCAACATTTATGAATATTATTACTGGTCAACTTATCCATGATGAAGGCCGTGTAGAATGGACACCTGGTACAAATTACAGTTACTTAGACCAGCATACAATTTTAACACCTGGTCGCACAATTCGTGATGTATTAGCTGACGCGTTTTTACCTTTATTTGAAAAAGAAAAAGCTTTAAATGAAGTTGCAGAAAAAATGGGAACGGCAACACCGGAAGAATTAGAGGACCTTCTTGAGCAGATGGCAGAAATCCAAGATGCTCTCGAAGCAGGTGGTTTCTATTTACTAGATATGAAAATCGAAGAGGCAGCAAGAGGTCTTGGAATTGATGCAATCGGTTTAGATCGTGATGTTTCAGCACTAAGTGGTGGACAACGTACAAAAGTATTACTTGCAAAGCTATTACTTGAGCAACCAGAAGTGTTATTACTCGATGAGCCTACTAACTATTTAGACGTTGAACATATTCATTGGTTAACTAATTATTTAAAAGAATATCCACATGCATTCTTATTAATTTCTCATGATACGGAATTTATGAACAAATGCGTTGATGTTATTTTCCATCTAGAATTTACAAAAATGACGCGCTATACAGCGACATACGAAAAATTCCTAGAGTTAGCCGAAATTAATAAAAATCAACATATAAATGCTTATGAAAAACAGAAAGAGTTTATTAAAAAGCAGGAAGACTTTATTGCAAAGAACAAAGCTCGTTATTCAACGACAGGTCGTGCAAAAAGTCGTCAAAAACAACTTGATCGCATGGAGCGTATTGATCGTCCTGAAACAGCAATTAAGCCAGAGTTCTCATTTAAAGAGTGTCGTGCAAGTAGCCGTTTCGTCTTTGAAGGTGAAGATGTAGAAATCGGATATACACATCCGTTATTACCAAAACTAACAATGACAATTGAACGCGGTGAAAAAATTGCCATCGTTGGTTGTAATGGTGTTGGTAAATCAACATTACTAAAAACGATTTTAGGAAAAATTAAACCTTTAAGCGGTAAAACAAGTCTTGGTGACTTCTTAGAGCCTGCATACTTCGAGCAAGAAGTAAAAGCGGATAATATAACACCAATTGATGATGTTTGGAACACATTCCCTAGCATGGACCAACATCAAGTTCGTGCAATGTTAGCGAAATGCGGATTAAAAAATGAGCATATCTCTCGCCCGCTAAATCAATTAAGTGGTGGCGAACAAGCAAAAGTTCGTTTATGTAAGTTAATGGGTGAAGAAAGTAACTGGATCCTATTTGATGAGCCAACAAACCATCTTGATGTTACAGCAAAGGAAGAACTTCAAAAAGCTCTGAAGGCATATAAAGGGACAATCCTTCTTGTATGTCACGAACCAGAATTTTATGAAGGCTGGATTACAAAAACTTGGAATGTTGAAGAATGGTCACAAAATAATTCTTAATTATAATAGAAAATCCTTGCGTTCTATATGCAAGGATTTTTTATATTATAGTATGCCGTAAGCCTCAATCGAAACTCATTTAAACTAGGATATACCGCTAAATTAGCAAGCATACCTCTAATGACTGGAATTCTTGGATTTTGCAATCTCATTTCTGCTTCTAAAACATCTAAAGTTACAAGTAACTCATCATTTTCTAATTGATCAGTTAATGTTCGTTTAAATACAATAATTTCACTTAGAAAATGTTCCTTCACCTGTTCCTTAATAAGCTCGGAACTACAAAGAAATTCTCCTAGTCTCTCTTCATGTAGGACAGGTTCCTCCGAAGATTCTAGAAGCCCCTCTACTAAATTGTCTATCCTTTTTAAAATAAAAGCTGAGACATAGGACAAATCAATTTCTGGTGCATTTAAAATAATTAATTCTAAATACCCACGGCATATCCCTTCCACCATAATTACTAGATCTAACAAGTATGGAATAACCTTTTCACCATAAATGGACAGTAAGCTATTCCGATAAAATGCATGAGACTCTAATTTCATCCTCATCATAAACTCTTCTACTTCTTTATTAAACGGAATTGCATTTTCTCTTGCATGCATAATAATAAATTCTTTATGTTTTTGCACATCAGTAAACTGACAATATAATTGTTTTTCAAATTTTTCACGTGGTAATAAAGATTCTTTTTCAATATCCAGCATTTTCTTCTGAATCTTGTCATAATAATATCGAAGTGTGGCCAATAATAACTCGTCTTTTGATTTGAAATATAAATAAAAAGCTCCTTTTGATATACCACATGCGGTTACGATTTCTTGTACTGACGTTGCATTTACACCCTTAGTTGCAAATAACCTCATAGCCATCTCTATAATTAAGCGCTCTTTTTCTTTCATATTCTCTCTCCTAAATTTAATCTCGCATCTTATGTAAATTCAAACTTGATTTTATTCCACATTAACTGAAAATAAAACTCCCCATCTAAAATTTAATGGAGTAAATGGTTTATATAGAAGCCTCTCCATCTATAAAATTCGGTTAGTAAAAGCCAATGATCAGAAAAAGAATAGGAAACCGACTACTTACAGTTTGATTTTATTATACCATCTCTTTTCATTGACGACTGACCAATCGGTCAGTTATATTATGTATTAGACTGACCAATTGGTCAATATAATAAAAAGGGAGCGCAAACATGAACAAAATCATCAATTTCACGTTAAAAAATAAGTTCGCAGTTTGGCTACTAACCATTATTGTTACTATTGCGGGTATTTATTCTGGACTCAATATGAAGCTGGAAACAATTCCTGATATTACAACACCGATTGTAACAGTAACCACGGTTTATCCTGGTGCTACACCAGAAGAAGTAGCTGATAAAATTTCAAAACCAATGGAAGAGCAACTCCAAAATTTAAGCGGTGTAAACGTTGTTAGTTCATCATCTTATCAAAACGCATCTTCTATTCAGGTAGAATATGATTTTGATAAAAATATGGAAAAAGCCGAAACGGAAATTAAAGAATCGCTCGCAAACGTGAAACTGCCAGAAGGTGTGAAAGACCCGAAAGTCTCACGAGTAAACTTTAATGCCTTTCCTGTTATTTCATTAAGCGTAGCGAGTAAAAATGAATCTTTAGCTGCCTTAACAGAAAATGTAGAAAAAAATGTTGTTCCTGGATTAAAAGGACTTGATGGTGTCGCATCTGTTCAAATCGCAGGTCAACAAGTAGACGAAGTACAGCTTGTCTTCAAAAAAGATAAGATGAAAGAATTAGGTTTAAGTGAAGATACTGTAAAAAATATGGTTAAAGGTTCGGACGTATCGTTACCACTTGGCTTATATACATTTAAAGATACGGAAAAATCAGTTGTTGTCGATGGTAACATTACAACAATTAAAGCATTAAAAGAATTAAAAATTCCAGCTATCCCTTCATCACCGAATGGTCAAGGTAGCCAAAACGCTGGTGCTGGAACACAAGCACCACAGATGAATCCGGCCGCTATGAATGGCATACCAACGGTTACATTAGAAGAGATTGCTGATATTAAAGAAGTTGGAAAAGCGGAATCCATTTCTCGAACGAATGGAAAAGAAGCAATCGGTATTCAAATTGTGAAGGCTGCTGATGCGAATACAGTTGATGTTGTAAATGCAGTTAAAGATAAAGTAAAAGACCTTGAGAAAAAATATAAAGACTTAGAGATTATTTCAACATTCGATCAAGGTGCGCCTATTGAAAAATCAGTCGAAACAATGCTTAGCAAAGCTATTTTCGGTGCTATCTTTGCGATTGTTATTATTATGTTGTTCCTGCGAAACATTCGAACAACACTAATCTCTGTCGTTTCTATACCACTTTCTTTATTAATTGCAGTTTTAGTAATAAAACAAATGGATATTACCCTTAACATTATGACACTTGGAGCAATGACAGTTGCTATTGGACGCGTTGTTGATGACTCAATTGTTGTTATTGAAAATATTTACCGACGTATGTCTTTATCAGAAGAGAAATTACGTGGGAAAGATTTAATTCGTGAAGCTACGAAAGAAATGTTTATCCCGATTATGTCTTCTACAATTGTAACAATCGCTGTATTCTTACCTCTTGGGCTTGTAAAGGGTATGATTGGTGAAATGTTCTTACCATTTGCTTTAACAATTGTTTTTGCCCTACTTGCTTCCTTACTTGTGGCAGTTACAATTGTGCCGATGCTAGCACATTCCTTATTTAAGAAGGAAAGCATGAGAGAAAAAGAAGTACATCATGAGGAAAAACCAAGCAAATTAGCAAACGGCTATAAACGTATACTTGAATGGGCGTTAAACCATAAAATTATTACATCAAGTATCACAGTCCTCCTATTAGTAGGCAGCCTTGCACTTGTACCAATCATCGGTGTCAGCTTCTTACCATCTGAAGAAGAAAAAATGATTATCGCAACGTACAAACCTGAGCCAGGTCAAACGTTAGACGACGTTGAAAAAATTGCAACGAAAGCTGAAAAGCATTTCCAAGATAAAAAAGACGTCAAAACGATTCAATTCTCATTAGGCGGCGAAAACCCAATGAGCCCTGGTCAAACAAATCAAGCGATGTTCTTCGTTCAATATGATAACGATACGAAAAACTTTGAAAAAGAGAAAGAACAAGTCGTTAAAGATTTACAAAAGATGTCTGGAAAAGGTGAATGGAAAAACCAAGATTTTGGAGCAGGTGGCGGTAGTAACGAAATTAAGCTATACGTTTATGGAGATAGCTCTGAAGAAATTAAGCCTGTCGTGAAAGACATTCAAAATATCATGAAGAAAAATAAAGATTTAAAAGACATAGACTCTAGTGTTGCAAAAACATATGCAGAATATACTTTAGTCGCTGATCAAGAAAAGTTAAGTAAAATGGGGCTAACTGCTGCTCAAATTGGAATGGGACTTTCTAATCAACATGACCGCCCTGTTCTTACAACAATTAAAAAAGATGATAAAGATATAAATGTATATGTAGAAACTGAAAAACAAAACTATGAAACGATCGATGACTTAACAAATCGTAAAATTACAACACCACTTGGTAATGAAGTTGCTGTTAAAGATGTTATGACTGTAAAAGAAGGTGAAACTTCTAACACAGTAACACATCGTGATGGCCGTGTTTATGCGGAAGTTAGTGCAAAACTAACATCTGATGACGTTTCAAAAGCATCTGCCGCTGTTCAAAAAGAAGTAGATAAAATGGATCTTCCTTCTGGTATAGATGTTTCTATGGGTGGTGTTACACAAGATATTCAAGAATCATTCAAACAACTTGGCTTAGCGATGTTAGCTGCGATTGCCATTGTATACTTCGTTCTTGTTGTTACATTTGGCGGTGCCCTTGCACCATTCGCAATTTTATTCTCGCTACCATTCACAATCATTGGTGCACTCGTTGCCTTATTAATCTCTGGCGAAACGTTAAGCGTATCTGCGATGATTGGGGCTCTTATGCTAATTGGTATCGTTGTAACGAACGCAATCGTGCTCATTGACCGTGTTATTCATAAAGAAAATGACGGCCTATCAACACGTGAAGCATTATTAGAAGCTGGTACAACACGCCTGCGTCCTATCTTAATGACTGCAATTGCAACAATCGGGGCTCTTATCCCGCTTGCATTAGGATTTGAAGGTAGCGGCTTAATTTCTAAAGGACTTGGCGTAACAGTAATTGGTGGATTAACAAGTTCAACGTTATTAACACTTCTTATTGTTCCAATCGTTTATGAAGCATTAAGCAAATTTAAAAAGAAAAAAGTAAAATAAAAAAATAACCTCGCTGACTGCGAGGTTATTTTTTATTCCCAAACAAGATTAGGAAATCACCATATCCTTCTTTTTCTAAATCTTCTTTTTGAATAAAGCGTAGCGCTGCCGAATTAATACAATAACGAAGGCCGTTTTGTCCTGGGCCGTCTGGAAATACATGCCCAAGATGTGAATCTCCTTCTTTACTTCTCACTTCCGTACGCGTCATATTATGGCTAACATCCATTTTTTCTTTCACACTAGCTGACATAACTGGTTTCGTAAAACTCGGCCATCCACAGCCGCTATCGAACTTATCGAAAGAAGTAAATAATGGTTCCCCCGAAACAATATCTACATAAAGCCCTTCTTCTTTATGATTCCAATACTCATTTTGAAAAGGCGGTTCTGTCCCATTTTCCTGTGTTACATAAAACTGCATCTCGTTTAATCTTTCTTTTAAATGAGCATTATTCTTTGGCCAATGTTGTTTAATAAAAGCATCTCGACCTGAGCCTTTACGATATAACTCATAGCGAAATGTATTCTTCTTATAATATCCTTGGTGATATTCTTCAGCTGGATAAAACGTAGCAGCTGGCAATATTTTTGTCGCAATTGGCTTCGAAAAATTCCCACTTTTCTCGAGCTCTTCTTTTGAAGCCTCTGCCTTTTTATGTTGTTCTTCATTATGATAAAAAATCACCGTTTCATAAGACTGTCCACGGTCGTGGAATTGTCCCCCTATATCAGTCGGGTCAATTTGTCTCCAATATATATTTAACAACTCTTCATACGGCATTTTATTTGCATCAAATGTAATTTGTACTGCTTCATAATGCCCAGTTGTTTCCGAGCACACTTCTTTATACGTTGGATCCTCTTTATGGCCACCTGTATAGCCTGAAACAACCTGTATAATCCCTTCCATCTCTTCAAATGGCGAAACCATACACCAGAAACACCCTCCGGCAAACGTAGCTAACTCTATCTTTTCATTTACAGCCATTATTTCACCCCTATTCTATCTTCTCCTTACAGTATGGCATAAGGAACGTCATGTTAT
This sequence comes from Bacillus sp. FSL E2-0195, assembly GCF_038003645.1. Classification (NCBI taxonomy): domain Bacteria; kingdom Bacillati; phylum Bacillota; class Bacilli; order Caryophanales; family Bacillaceae; genus Bacillus; species Bacillus sp. FSL E2-0195. The sequence continues at coordinate 5,233,592 of NZ_JBBOPN010000001.1, forward strand.
AAAAGAAAAAGCATCGAACATCGATGCTTTTTCTTTACTTCACTTTATTTTTTTCCAACGTCCTTCTCCATTTCATCACTTGTCACATCTAAGACATCTAATAAGAAAATGAAGATTGGAATACCGATAATAAGTCCCCACACACCTAAGAAATGCTCAGAGAAAATTAATATCATAAATGTGTAGAAGATTGGTAAGTTTGTTTTTTGAGACATAAACTTCGGATTTAATACATAACTCTCAAGTGCATGAATTACTGTTACGATAACTACAATATAAACGACATACATAATACCGCCAATATTGTAAGCAATCATACAGAGTGGGAATAACGAGATAATAACACCCGCCACTGGAATTAAACCAAGCAAGAAAATCATTAACGCTAAACCTAGTAATTGCGGGAATCCTAATATCCATAATGCAATAACAGATAAAACACAGTTAACAATTGCAATTAAAAATTGTGCTTCGATTACTTTTCCAAATGAACGTGCAAATTTCTTTCCGAAATACTCTATTTCGTTATAGAAAATTGCAAGTCGGCTTTCTTTAAATTTTGAAGTAAAAGCAACGATACGTGCTTTTTCAAGTAAGAAAAATAAGCTTAAAATTACAGAAAGTAAAACTTGAAGGCCAAATTTCCCAACATTCGTAATAGATTTATACAAAATGTCTACGCCTTGCCCCACATATTTAGAAAGCTCCATATGATTAACAGCATTAACTGCATACTTAATTAATTCACTATCAGGTGGATTTCTTAAAAATACATTAAATTGATAAATCAATTGTGAAATTTGTATTGTTAATACCGGTAAATATTTAAATAGCGTAATGGCAATTCCTGCCACTAACATTACATATAAAAGCGCTATAATAATTTTTCGATTAATTGGCATGAAATGATCTAATTTACGAGAAATAAACTTTTGGAATCGATCCATTAAATACGTCAACATAAACGTAATTAAAATTAAATTTAACATACTTTGCATCCCATACAATATGAGAGCAAGTAATACTAATACGATTAACCTCTGAAATCCTTTGCTTTGAAACAGGTTTTTTATTTGCATAATCGACGAGTACTCTCTCCTGTCCTATAAAGTAAAACGTTAACAAGTAGATCTCTCTCTATTCTCTACTTATAATTATCCTTTAATATTAAAGCCATTGCGAGCAATTTATATTCAACCCTAACCACCCGTTAATTGTGCTATATATTATGTTACTTCTTATTTTACAATACAATGACCTATTTCAGAACGCATTATACGTAGTATTAATGAAGATTTAAGGAAACTTTTATCCTTCAATAGGTCTTACCACTACTGTAACATAAAAAGCAAGCTATCAGTAGAAATCCGTCCTACAAATAACTTGCTTTTATATTTTTTTTAGTAAGTTTTATCATCCAATAAACGGCATGAACATTGGAATAACCACCACCGTTACGACACCAACCACTGTCACAGCGATACTGGCCATAGCTGCTTCTACTTCACCCATTTCGATACCTACTGCAACCCCTAACGCATGTCCTGCTGTTCCAAGCGCTAAACCTTTAGCAATCGGGTGTTTCACTCTAAATGTTTTTAAGAATAACGCACCTAATGCGTATACGATAACAGCATTAAAAATAACTGCAAATGATGTAATTGCTGGAATACCACCGATACTTTCAGAGATTGGTAATGCAATTGCTGTTGTTGCTGCCTGCGGTAACATTGAGTTCATTACAGCTGTATCTAGACCAATTGCTTTTGCGACAATGAACACAACAACCACTGAACAAATAGATCCAACCACAATAGCCGATAAAATTTGCCACCAATATTTTTTTAACTTATCAACTTGTTTATATAATGGAATTGCAAACGCGATTGTTGCTGGTTCTAAGAAGAAGCTAATCATTTTTCCGCCAGTATTATATTCTTCAAAAGTAAAGTTACCTACTTTTAGAAAGACAATCCCTAATACCATCGCTACGAATAATGGTGTGAATAAGAAGAATCCTTTTGAATGCTTAAATAATAATGTTCCGATTCCGTATGCGATTAATGAAACGACGATTCCGAAATATGGAGTCATTGTGCTTGCCATGTTCATTCCCTCCTAACAATATATACTAAATTGGTTACGCAACTTTTCCGTGCTTGCGTCCTTTATTTACTACTTTCAATTCTTTCGTATCTTCTATTTCTTTATCGTCTTTTCCTAAAATAAATTGTGCAAATAATCCTGTTACAGCGAGTAAAATAATTGTTGCGACAACAATTACAGTTAAAATTTGTATAAAATATTGTCCCATTACACCGAGAGAATTAATAACCGAAATACCTGATGGAACGAAAAGGAATCCGATAATACCTGTTAAAGCCGTTCCGAATGATTCAACTTGTTCCAATTTAATAACTTTTAAACATAATAGGCTAAATAAAATAACTAATCCGATCACCGATGAAGGCATCGGAATTGGTAAATGCGTTGCAATAATATTAGAAACTAACATAATAGCTGAAAATATGAATGCTTGTGATAAGAAACTATATACTTTTTTCGTACTCATTTTGGCCACCTCTTTCGATTTGGTACCTTTATTGTATAAGATAAAAATAAAAATGTAAGCGTTTACATAACAGAACGTCAAATATACAAAATTAGTTACAAAAATAGGCAGACGAAATACAAAAAGCTGCTTCTTAAATACGAAGCAGCTTTTTAAGTTCTTTTGCATATGTACGGCTAACCGGGACTTTGGATCCCTCTTTCATAATTAAGTTATAAGTCGAATTAAACCACGGCTGTATCTCAGAAATATGATTAATATTAGCAACGAAACTACGATGAACACGCATAAAAATTGTTTGTGGTAATTTCTTTTCCAAAATGACAAGCGTATCATGTGTTACATATGTTTCTTTCATTGTTTTTACAGTTACTTTCCCATCTACAAGCCCTACATAAATAATATCTTCAATGTTAACAAGTACAATTGATTCCTCAATTGGTAATGCTAATTTATGCATCTCGGCCGTTACATCTACACTCTTTACATCTTGCTTTGTTTCTAACTTTATTTGCTTTTGTTTTTTATATTTCTTTAATGTCTGTACGATACGTTCTTCATCAAATGGCTTTAAAATGTAGTCTAACGCATCTACTTCAAATGCTTGCAATGCATATTGATCATAGGCAGTAGCAAACACAATTGAAGGTGGATTTTTCATTTTCTTTAATATATTTGCGATTTCAAATCCATTATCATCAGATAACTGAATATCTAGAAAAACAATATCTGGTTTGTTTTTCATTAATTCTTCTAATGCATCCTCTACACAATCCGCCTCACCAATTATCTCTACTTCTTTTGTTTTCTCTAATAAATATTTCAATTCATCCCGTGCTAACATTTCATCATCAACTACTAATACTTTTAACACTCCGTTTTTCCTCCTCTACTTTTTTCGGAATCACAAAGAGGATCTTTGTCCCTTGCTCTAATTCACTTTCAATTTGAAGCATTGTCTCTTTCCCAAATAACCCGATAAGTCGTTCATTAATATTATATAAGGCTGTTCCCGTCCCTTTCTTTGATGGAACTACCATTTTTCCTAATTGCTCTAGACGTTCACTCTCAATCCCTTGTCCATTATCCTTTACTTCAAAGTGAACCATCCCTTCTTTTTCAAACACATGTACCTCGACTTGGCACACTGGCTGCTTTTTCGGAAAAGCATGGCGCAATGCATTTTCAACTAATAGCTGAAGCACAAATGGTGGAACTAAAGTCACCTTTAGTGCCTCTTCAATGTACATCTTCACTTCATACTTATTCGGAAACCTCGCTTGCTCTAACGATAAATATGCATGTACATGATTCAACTCTTGTTCTAATGGAATAAGTAATTGTCGTGCCCCTTGCAAATTACAACGAAAATAAACGCTAAGCTGCAATAATAATTTTCTCGCTTTCTCTACATCTGTTCGGCATAAAGCTGATACTGTATTAATTGCATTAAATAAAAAATGCGGATTGATTTGTGCTTGCAACGCTTTTATTTCGGCATCTTGCAATAACTTACTTTGTAACTCAGCTTCACCTAACTCAAGCTGTGTGGAGAATATTTTCGCTAGCCCTTCCGCTAACTCTTCTTCAACACGACTTAATTGATTAGGGTTTTTAAAATAAAGTTTTAATGTTCCTATCGTATTTCCATGTGAAGTTAATGGAATAACAACTGCCGCTTGTAATGGACACCCTTCATGTTGACAATTAATAATCTCACGTGATTTTGCCTTCATTATTTTCCCTGTTTTTAATACTTCTTTTGATAAACCTGTTATTAAACTGTGTGAAGGAATATGATGATCTGATGCTAATCCAACGTGAGCTAAGATTTCCTCTGTATCTGTTAAGGATACCGCATCTGTTCCCGTAAAGCGGTGAATAATTTGTGCCACATGTTTACAAGACTCTTCTGTTAACCCTTGGCGGAAATATGGTAACGTCTTATCAGCAATTCGTAATACTTTATGCGTTTGCAAAGCTTTTGCGTTTTCTTCTTGTCGTAAAATAGCTAGTATCATCGAAAGTAAAATGAAACTGCCAAAACTATTTACAAGAATCATCGGTAGCGCAATTGTTTTTACAACACTAAGTCCATCTTCTATAATTAATAGAATCATAAGCATTTCTAAAGTAACGATAAAAACACTTAAAATCGCAGAAAATTTAGGCGTAATTACACGATTATATTTTTTGAAAATGTATCCAATATACCCCGTTATAACACCTGCTAAAATTGATGAGATTGCACAACTGAGCGCTGTCGTCCCGCCAAGCATATAACGGTGAATACCCGCAATCGATCCCACTCCAATACCGACGATAGGACCACCAAGCAATCCACTAATTCCAACACCCATAATACGTGTATTCGCAATTGTACTAGATGACGAAACACCTTGTAGCCAATTTTCTTTCATAATTGTATTCCCGGCAATTTCAATTCCTGTGTAATTGCTGACAATTGTAAACACTGAAAAAATACAAATAAGCTTAAGCTTATCTACATACCCATCTTGTCTATGAAGAAGGCGCCTGAACGTTTTAATATGAGAAAGTAAAAATCCTAAAATAACAATAAGTCCGACACGTTCAATCATCATAAGTACTAAATTTAGCATCTGTGATTCATTCCTTTTTATATTAGTTAGTTTTATTATGGGAAAATAATGAAGTGGGCGTCAAGAAGAATGCAATATCTTTTGAAATATTTTACACATAACTATCCCCTCTTTATTTGACAATCTAACAGAAGAGTGCTAAAAATAAAGTAATATAATACAGTCCTTTAACCCAACCCCGTGAGGTTGAGAAGGAAGTCGGAATATACTATACGTATGGTCTTTTTTAGGGATACGTATGCTTTTTTGGCCTTCTCATCATATCAGGTGAGAAGGCCTTTTGTTATTCTTCCATAGCGACTGTAGAAGAAAATAAGGAGGAGTAATGATGAACGTCACTACTGATGTACAATCAACAACAGAGGAAACGAAGGAGAAAAGATATAAAACATTGTTTGGTTCTGCGCTAGGATATGCAGCAGAAGGTTTAGATATGTTGCTCTTATCTTTCGTACTCGTCTACATTTTAAAAGAATTTCATTTAAGCCCTGTTGAAGGTGGAAACTTAACATTAGCTACCACAATAGGAATGCTAACCGGGTCTTATTTATTTGGATTTATTGCTGATTTATTTGGGCGTATCCGTACGATGGCCTTCACAATCTTACTATTCTCACTAGCAACAGCACTTATTTATTTTGCAACAGATTATTGGCAATTATTAATTCTTCGCTTTTTAGTTGGAATGGGGGTTGGTGGTGAATTCGGAATTGGAATGGCCATCGTAACTGAAACATGGTCTAAAGAAATGCGCGCTAAGGCGACATCCGTTGTTGCACTTGGATGGCAATTTGGCGTACTAGTCGCTTCACTCCTTCCGGCATTTATCGTCCCGCATTTTGGATGGAGAGCTGTTTTCTTATTTGGACTCATTCCCGCTCTATTAGCTGTTTACGTCCGCAAAAGTTTAAGTGAACCGAAAATATGGGAACAAAAACAACGATACAAAAAAGAATTGTTACAAAAAGAAGCTGAAGGTAATTTAACAACCACTGAAGCAGAACAACTAAAGCAAATAAAAAAGTTCCCACTTCGAAAGTTATTTGCCAATAAAAAAGTAACGATAACAACCATTGGTCTTATTATTATGTCATTTATCCAGAACTTCGGATATTATGGAATTTTCACTTGGATGCCAACTATTTTAGCAAATAAATATAATTACACGTTAGCAAAAGCGAGCGGTTGGATGTTCATCTCTACAATCGGCATGCTAATTGGAATTGCAACTTTTGGTATTCTAGCCGATAAAATTGGCCGCCGTAAAACTTTTACAATCTATTACGTCGGTGGTACTATATACTGTCTCATTTACTTCTTCTTATTCACAGACTCAACATCATTGTTATGGGGAAGTGCACTGCTTGGATTCTTTGCCAATGGCATGATGGGGGGATTCGGAGCAGTTTTAGCTGAAAACTATCCTGCTGAAGCTCGCTCGACAGCAGAGAACTTTATTTTCGGTACAGGACGTGGGTTAGCTGGATTTGGACCTGTTATTATCGGCTTACTTGCTGCAGGGGGTAATTTAATGGGAGCATTATCTCTCATCTTCATTATCTATCCAATCGGTTTAGTTACAATGCTATTATGTGTCCCAGAGACGAAAGATAAAGTATTAGAATAGATTGAAACTGTACGAAATGTTTATCCAAATACTGTCCCCTCAGGAAAAGTATTTGGATAAATAGCAAAGAGGAAGCATCTCAAATGAAATGCTTCCTCTTCTTATATAAATACAATTATTTATTTTGATTTACTAGCTTTTTGGAACAAGAAGCTAGTTTTATCTTCTTCTTTTACAATACCTTGTTTTAACGCTAATTCCCCTGCAACTTTAGGCGCTAGCCATAGCATTGGGAATAACAGAATAGATACCGGAACAGCCGTCACTACAATGAAGGATTGTAAGGCGTTAATACTTCCCTCACCCATATATAAAAGAATCGCCGCAACTGCGCCCATAATAAGCGACCAAAAAACTCGCAAACTAATTCTAGGATCTCCATCTCCAGTCACTGCCATTGAAATCGAATAAGCCATTGAATCTCCTGTTGTCACTACAAATAAAATTGTTAATAAAAGAAATGCAGGTCCAATAATATTAGATAGTGGCAGTTGCTCTGTAATTGCAATCATAGCCGCTGGCATACCAGATTCACTTAATGCGGTCGAGATAGAACCAGGATTCATTAACTCATAAAACACACCTGATCCCCCTAGTATAGTAAACCAAAACGTTGTAATAATAGGTGCAATAATTCCAATTGCAACGATGATTTCTCGGATTGTTCTTCCTCTTGAAATTCGGCTCACTAAAATTGCCATCATCGGTCCATATCCAATAAACCATCCCCAGAAAAAGATTGTCCACGATCCTAACCAAGCTGTATCACCACGATATGTGCTCATTGGAATAAATTCATTTATATAAAATCCAAACGAAGAAACAAATGAATCGATAATAAATCCACCTGGTCCAAATAGTAATACAAATACCATTAATAGAACTGCTAACCTAACATTTAAATTACTTATAATTTGAATCCCTTTATCAATTCCTGTTACCGCAGATATAGTAGAAACAGCTACTACACAAACAATAATGGCTAATTGAGTAGTAAACACATCAGGAATGTTAAACAATGCTTGTAACCCATAACTTGCTTGTAGTCCTAAAAATCCGATTGGACCAATCGTCCCTGCAGCTACCGCAATAATGGCAAATACATCGATCATTGTTCCAAGCCAACTCTTTCGCAATTTCTCTCCAAAAATAGGATATAAAAGCGTTCGAGGTTTTAACGGCATACCTTTATGATAATGTCCGTACATCATAACTACCGCACTAATTGTACCTAAAATCGTCCAAGCCAGGAAACCCCAGTGCATATAACTTTGTGCTAAAGCAGGCATTACCGCTTCTTTCGTTCCAGCAGTTATACCTTCATGTATTGGTGGCACCGTCATCAAATGGTACATCGGCTCTGCGGCTGCCCAAAAAACGCCACCTCCAGCAAGTAATGTAGACATAATAATAGCGAGCCATTTTGTCGTACTAATCTCAGGTTTTTCTAGCCCCCCAAGTTTAACTCTCCCATATTTTGAAAACGCCATACACATTGCAACAACAAATGTACCAATTAATAAAACCTGCCAAAAGGCACCAAAATATTTAATTGAAGCTGCAAAACTGCTATTAATGGCTCCCTCTACGTAACTTTTATTTAAAATAACTGCAATTACAAATAATAAAAGTGAGCCACCACTAATAAGAAATACAGGCCAATCCGTTTTTCGACTCTTCATCCTCATTTACACTTCCTCCTTCCTCAGCAATCTAAAAAAACAACTTTATTATGTTTTCTTGTTTACACCCAAAACACAATGATTATATAAGTATAATAATTCATCAATTTCCTACACACTTATGTTGTCCCTAAAAATATGCTAAATCCCTTATTTAAAAGAAAATCTCTATTCCTATTACATAAAAAAGCAAAACAAAAGACCTTATATTTCTATAAGGTCTTCGAAACAGAAATTTGATTATAACATAAGGAACTCCTTGGTTCAAAAAGTCCTTTCCAAAAATAACCGATAGTAAAGGCTTCCATTTGCTACGTAACAGTAATTAAAAAAAATTATATTTTGCAGAAAAAAAAACTATACTAGCTATTATTTATGAAAGAAATTCGGCTTCAAAATTTCATTTGGATACGGTTTATGATAAATATGAGTGGTAGCTGGCGACAACGGTGGAATGAGCCACACCCAATTACCTGTTACAACCCGTCCACATGCCGCTTCCTGCTTCTCAAATTGTTGAAATTGTTGTGCAGCTGTATGGTGATCCACAATACTAACTCCTTGTTTTTTAAAAGAATGTAAAACAGCCACGTTTAATTCAATTAGCGCCTTGTCTTTCCATAACGTACCGTTTCTCGATGTATCGAGCTTCATCATCTCCGCAACAGCCGGAAGTAAATTATAGCGATCATGATCCGCTAAGTTACGAGCCCCAATCTCCGTTCCCATATACCATCCATTGAACGGGGCTGCCGTATAAGAAATACCGCCAATTTCTAAGCACATATCTGAAATCATTGGAACCCCATACCATTTTGCTCCAAGTGACGAAATCGGGTATTCTGGGTGTTCAATTGGCACTTCTTTTACTTCTTCTCGCGGAATTTCTTTATATATAGGTGCCTTCCCGTTTATAGAAAACACAAGTGGCAATACATCGAAATTCGTACCTTCTCCTTGCCAGCCAAGTTCCTGACAAAAATCTGTAAACGCAGTGGAATGAGAGTCACCAATCACTCCCATTTCTGTTTTATATCCTGCATATCGAATCAATTGGTGATTATAAATTCGTATATTATTTTCTTCACCTTGATATTGCTTAAAAATTGTAATTGTCGGTTTAACTTTCCCATCGTTCGTTGCATATTTAATATGATGAATTAATGCATTGTATACACCTTCCTCATCATTTACTTCACGTGCATCTAATATGTGCATCTTACTCCAAAATAGTCTTCCGATACATCGATTACTATTGCGCCATGCCATTCGTGATCCATGAACAAGTTCTTCAAATGTATGCTCATACGTCCCCGTCTTCTCTATCTCAACTTGAATTTCTTTTATTCTCTCTTCTATGAATTGTTCTTTATTAAGCTCTTTATAGCAAACCGTAATAAAATGACTCGCTTCCTCTATTAATTGTTTCGTTTTACTCATAAACGATCTCCTTCTATTTTAACAAAACGTTACTACTTTACAGTATAAGCAAAAAGAATAAGAGTCACAAATGAAAGTCGAAGTGTTACTTTTATTGTAATATTTTTCAGAAAATTAAAGAGATTACTATTGACTTGTATAAAAAATAGGTGTATTTTTGACTCAGGTAAATTATTTTTACCCAGACCAACTTTTTTTAATAAGAAAGGAGGGAATGTTATGTCTTCATTTCAATTGCAAAAGCTTTCATATGACTATGATGAACTAGAGCCATATATCGATAGCAACACGCTTTCTATTCATCATGGAAAGCACCATGCGACATACGTAAATAACTTGAATGCCGCTTTAGAAAACTATACGGAATTACATAATAAATCTTTAGAAGAGTTACTATGTAATTTAGAAAATTTACCAAAAGAAATTGTTACAGCTGTCAGAAATAACGGTGGTGGACATTATTGTCATAGTCTTTTTTGGGAATTAATGAGCCCGCGAGGTGGCGGTGAGCCTAATGGAGACGTTGCAAAAGTAATTGATTATTATTTCAATACCTTTGACAATTTAAAAGATCAACTTTCCAAAGCAGCTATTAGTCGTTTTGGAAGTGGCTATGGATGGCTTGTTCTGGACGGTGAGGAACTTTCCGTTATGAGTACACCCAATCAAGATACACCTTTGCAAGAAGGTAAAATTCCATTACTCGTCATCGATGTATGGGAACACGCCTATTATTTAAAGTATCAAAATCGGCGTCCAGAATTTGTTACCAACTGGTGGCATACGGTGAACTGGGACCGGGTAAATGAAAAGTATTTACAAGCAATTCAATCACAAACACATTAGTCATGCGTATAAGGTAAATTTGGTAATGTAAAATTAGTATTGTCGAAATCCTCCAGAATCCCCCGGATTGCCACCGGGGGATTTATGATTATTTCATTGTATTTATGTAATAACGTAAAACTTTTTCCGTCTCTAATTTCAACTCTCGGAACGAGAACCCTAATTCACGAGCCTTTCCATTATGTAACGTACAATTAATCACTCCATTATAAGGAGCAATATTATCTCCTACTTCTTGAATGAGCGCTTTTATCCCGGTATTCTCTTCTATGAAACGAATAACTTCTCTGGTAGAAACCACCCCGTTACTACAAGCATTAATTGGCCCTTCTATGTTTTCCATCCCGCACCAAGCTAAAAACTGTCCTGCTTCCTTTTCATGTATAAATGACAACTCTCCATCTACATGATCCACAACGATAGACTCTTGTTTCACAACATGTTCAACGTAAAATTGTAATCTTTTCGTATAATCGTTTTCTCCAATAACGACGGGAAATCTTACCGCAACGACTGGGAATGTTGCATGTTGAAATAAAACTGCTTCAGCTAATCGCTTGCCTTCACTATAATTGAAATCATTCCTACCTCCATACGTAATTGTATACTCGTACGGATTGAAGTTTTCTTCTAATAGGCCTAACGCAGGCTCATAGACAGCCATTGAAGATGTCATAATGTATTTCTTCGTTTTTCCTTTTAGCACTTCACATATTATCTTCGCTGCATTCGAGCTATAGCATAAATTATCGTATACGATATCATAACTTTTACCTTCAAAATGCTCTTCTAGTAGCCTCTCATCTTCTCTATCTACAATCAGTCTTTTTACTGCACTTCCAAAGGAATCTTCAGTAACTCCCCTCGTCGCAATCGTTACATCATGTCCAGCTTGCAACAGTACTTCTACTAAATGTTTACCAAAAAATCTTGTTCCCCCTAGCACCAATACTTTTTTCACCTTCATCATCCCCGTTTTTACAAATTGTAAAATACTACCTCTATTATTATAAACGCTAAAATAAAAAAACATGGAATCAGTTTAACGATTCCATGTTTTTTCTACACACGATACATTAACGTACTCGATATTTAAAAATACAATAGCAGCAATATAAAATAGAAATTACTGATACATAAACCCATAGTTCATATATGAATCCCTCGCCCCATACTCCCATAAAATAAAAGAGTGAAGGCAACGTCAATGTTACCCATGATTGTACAAAGGCAATTCTGCCAAGATATTGATTGATATTCTTTTTTTGTGCATTTAATACAAAGAATAAATACCAAAGTAATGCCCACATAAACCATGTTAACGCATTAACAACATCGTGGAATTGAACAAATGAAACAATCATATAAAATAAAGCAATAATTGCTACCCAAATACAGAACCAGCCTAGTCCACTACTATCCATTCCTTTAATAAAAGTAACGCCTACATATAAATAAGTTAAACCAAATAAAAAAGTAGCCGCATATGAATATACCGTCCAATTACTTTGATCAGAAATCATAATCAAATAGAACGGAATGATAATTTGTAATGCCCCCACAAATAAATTAAAGACACCTGCACTTTTCATCTCTACTTTGCCTAATATGACAAGACTATTTAAAAATAAAGCTGCACCTGAAAGTAATAATCCTACGTAACCCATATATATTCGTGTGAAAATCTTTCCCTTTCACACTTTTAACCTCCCCACAATATAAAGTGATGCTTTATCCCGCATTAACGAGCAGTAAAACTCCCACCTCAAAATTCAGCTAGAGCAAAGAAGTTAAGTGGGAGATCAACTGCCCGTAAAGCCCGATTGGTGAAGGCTAATAATCAGTGGGGATGAACAACCCCCAACCACTGATTAAAGTTTCACTTTATTATTTTTCTTCCTATTTAAAACTACATACATAATTTTTAACCTAAATAAGTTAGACTTCCTACCTTAAAAAATAACAAATTTAAAACGCTTTCAATAATAAATAACCCTATCAAAACATGAAATAGGATTCCTTGATTATAAACGTACTCTAACAATGATACAAGTGTTGGAATACTTTTCAATACTACGTTTTGAATTTCTATAAAAAATTAGTAGAATGATACATTTTCCCTATCTCATTCTATTAATTATTTGCATAGAATATCGTACACTCATATTAATTTAGAAAGGTTTGATATTTATGCCTCTTCATTATCCAAATCATTTTGTTTTTCACTCCACAGGTGTATTAACAAGAGAGCCTGCAACTGTTTCAGCAGTAGTAAACATTGTAAATTTAGATGCATATTACACACACCATGTAACTATAGAGGTTTGGGATTGGTCTAACTATTCTAATCCTGTAAAATTACCTGTACTAATTGGTGAAAATACGGAAGTAGCATTCCCATATATTTTACAAGGCAACCACTTAGCAGTTTTTTATGCTGATTTAGATGACTCTATTGATTTGTATGAAATTCGTATTTCTTATCCTGGCCACTCCAATATTGTTGCAAATTGTTTTGGGCGAAGTATCCCGCCATATACAAGCCAAGAAGGTAATACAGTATACCATAAACAACTCGTTCGAATTCATTAAATCTCCCCTATTATGTGAAAGGGGCTGGTCAGTAATACATTTATCTTTATAAGATAATCGTATTACTGACCTAAAGCGTGATAGTCAATCTTGATAGTATCTCATTTTGAACACTTGCTATTTATCATAAATATCATTCGGATTTATTGTAGGAACAAATCCATTTGTAGAACTATATTTTTTAGATACATTATCTGGGGTCACGGTAAACGTTACAATTTTATTGCTTTGTTGTTTAAAATAACGCATCCACTTTTGACTCCATTCATCTTTCGCAATAACTTGTTTATTGAAGTCTTCCCACAATACACCATGTATAAAATTCAAGGATGTATTTTTGATTGTGTCAAATCCCCAATTCTGTATAAGAAGCAGGTTGGAATCAACACTTTTAATTTCTTTTAATAAATTTACATATGCTTCTCGAAATTTCCCTTGTGTAGACGGCTGATCATAAAAATAGTCATCAATATCACCAGCTGTATCTAAAAACACCCCATCTATTCCTTTTCCAATAACTTGCTGTTTCACCTTATTCACAACAATCCCACGGTAGTGTTCATCAGCTAAATTCATAATATATGTATCCCACTGCTCAATCTTCATTTTCTTACCATCTCTATAATAATAGTCTGATTCAACTACTTGCGATTTATGCCACGATTCTAATTCTAAAACACTAACATAGCCAAGAACTACCGTTCCTGATTTTTTTAATTGCTGAACCTGTTCTTTCGTAAATGCATATGGCTCTATAATAACCATGTCATACTTTGAAAGTCTCTCAATTACTTGCTCATTTGCTTCACCATAATAAATTTTATAACTTCGTACATTTTTTAAAACTGGTTCCACAACATTTGCTTGTGCGGATGTACTTGAGGAAAAAATAAAAGAAAATATAGCTAAAAAGCATACGGAACGTTTCCACTCCATAATAATATTACCCCCTATACAACTGTAATTTTCTATTGTTTTAAATGTTAATACAAATATAGTAATACCATAACATTCTACATTTTTTCAAACTCGATTTTTTATAAAAATCCCAATAAATTCAATACATTAACAGAAATTAGAATTTATTTCACTTGAATTTACTACATCTCTGTTGATAAAATGATTTGGGCTTTATATATTATATATCTTAAAATAATTCTTTTAAATTATGTATTTTATTTCAGTGTACTATTCCTCAAAATTAAATTTGCAAACGAAAGAAGGGGTTTTTTATGCACTATAGACAATCTAATATATTCCAAAAGATGATTGAACCTACGATTCTCTTTATTGCACTATTTTTTCTATCAATACTAACCGATTTTCTTACACCAACGTATGAATACTTCCTACTCTTATTTATTACATTAATTATTTCTAGCCGGTATGGCATATCTATTGCCCTTTTCGCCTTTCTGGAAGCAATGATTTATATTTTTATAAGCGGTATATATAAAGAAAATGATGTATTACTGTACTTTTATTCATTAGATTACTGGATAAGTTGGATTTTCTTACTTGTTATTAGTTTATGCTGTGGACTGATGAGCACTGCACAAAAAGAACGTTATGAAGATGTACATATGATAAATAATGAGTTGAAAGCTGAAAATAAAGAATTAAAATATGTCGTGAAACAATTGGATGAAACACGTATTACACTACGTTCTCGTGTACTTGAGTCAAATAACCACTTATCTAAAATGTATCATATGTTTAAAGCTTTAAATCATACACATCCTGAAATTGTACTCGATGAAGGAATGAATGTATTAAAAATGTATTTTGGAGCAAAAAAAATTGGTATCTATCACGTTGATAACAATAAACAATCGCTTCGTATTAAATTAAGAGCTGAAACTGGTAAAAATACATTATCTCAATCTATTTTCGTTAAAAACGCTTCCTTAGTCATCAAAAATGCGCTAGCGCATAATCGACCTTTTTTCCGTACAGATGAGGATTTTCAAGACGCTCCACTTTTAGTTGGTCCCGTCCTATTCCAAGATGATGTACAATACGTCATTATATTAGACGAAATCGAATTTTCAAAAGTAACTTCTGAGCAATTCGAACTTTTCACATGGTATTTACGCTGGATGGGTGATCGTTTACAAAACGCTTCTAATCTTTGGCTATCCAGTCAAGAGGATCGCACATTCCCTAAAACAAGCATTTATTATGAAGATGAATTTGAACATTTACTAAAAATAGAAAAGAAACGTTACGAAACACTATCTTATCCATATTCCTATTTTGAGTTCAATGCTCCACAAGATTATTTAGGAATGATAAATTCTATTTTAAAAGACCATTTGCGAGATATCGATATATTCGGTTATAGTACGACCGAGCAGAAAATCATGATTTTATTACCTGGCACTGAAGAACAGTTTTGTATACAAGTTCAAACTCGTATACAAAACGCTCTTTCTTCTAAAGGAGTGATAGTCTAATGATTTTACTCCTTCTTTATTTTATTTATGTTATTTTGGTTTTTCTTTTATTTCGATTTACGAAAAGTTTGATTACTAAAGATAAAAAAGGAATTATTGAATTTTGCTTGATTCTATCTCTTCTTTTCCCGCTTATCGGACTTATTGTATCAGCAATCATGTTATTACTTAATATAAGACGTTCCAAAACCGAGTGGTTACAGCAATACTCTGATTATGTTGCCTTTCACGTTGATAATTACGAAGATATTTTGGAATCAGCAAAACAAGATATGGACTTAATTTCATTTTCTTCTGGATTAGAACTAGATAAGCCTGAATTACATAAACAACTCATTGTACAGTTAAGCTCCTCCTCTATTGCTAATGAAGGAGGCTTATTGAAAGAAGCCATTCACCATAAAGATCCTGAAACTGTGCATTACGCAGCAACTACTATTAATTTACTAAATGAACGGTACGAAAAACAAATCGAATACTTAAATAAGCAATTTCTACAAAATCCACAAAATGAAATTGCAAAAGAATTGGTTTCTAACTATTTAAGATATATAAACAGTGGTCTTCTTTCTAATCAGCAAAAAGAAAAAATAATCGCTGAATTTATGAATTTTATTACACAAGGTGTAGAACTATTCCCTAACGAACCTCTTTACCCTTTCCATCTTGGAAATCTGTTTCTACACACAAAACAATATGCAAAGTCTGAAGAACAATTTTTAAATTTTATTCATTTCTATCCTGAATCATATTACGGTTACGTTGGTTTACTTGAAATATATTATGAGCAACAGTTATGGGACGAGCTCTATAACTTAATCAATAATCTAACAGATGCAAAAAGAGTTCATATACTACCGCGTAAATATCAATTATTTGTAAGGCAGTTTGGAGGCGCACACATTGAAAAAGGGGATTAATATATATATCGGGATTATTAGTATCATTTTATTTCTCTTAATTTTATCCATCCTTATATATCGAACAGAAAATTTTTATCAAAAGTTTTCTGTTCCTAAAACTAAAGAAACAGATACTGTTAAAACACTCAAAGCAAAAGATGTAGCTCAAAATGGACAAAAAATGCAATTATACGTTTTAAAAACGGATAATACCTTAGGGCAACAAGTCGAATTTAATACGAAGAAGGCAATGGATTACGCACACCTACACTATAAAGATATTACAGCTAATGAAATTAAGGGACTTACTCCCTCTCCCTATACAGGGATTATTATTACAGGTGAAATAATGGAGCAACTTCCACAAGCTGATATTCAAAATTTTGTACAAATGGGCGGAAGAATTATTATCGCAAACCGATTTGATTCAGATCCTTCCTGGAATACATTATTTGGTATTACCAAAAAAGAAGGTTTCAAAGATGCGAAAGGATTAACCTTTGAAGAAGTTTTATTCCCTAGTTATCCAGATCTCTCAAGTTCTTCTCCACTGTTTACTCATAGCTCACTGAATATTACGCTAGATGAGAATACAACTAATACTTGGATTACAGCAGAAGATACTCCCATCCTTTGGACCAATGACTACGGTGAAGGAAAAGTCTTATATTGGAATACAACAGCATTGAACGATAAATTAGGTAGAGGTATGTTCGTTCAATCACTGGGTACTATTTTCCCGACTTTCGCTTCAGCACAACTTGGAGCGGAGATTATGTATATCGATGACTTCCCATCTCCGATTCCAAGTGGAGAACTAAAAAACTTAACGAAAGAAAAAATTTCTGTTGAAGAATTTTATAAAAAACATTGGTGGAAAAATATGAAGGATATCTCTGAAGATCTTGATATTAAATATACAGGTGTTGCCATTGGGACGTACCAAAATAAAGTAACGCCACCCTTTGAAGATTTCACAGGTAAAAATAGAAATACCTATTTATTATTTGGGAGAGAATTACTAAGTCACGGCGGGGAAATAGGCATTCATGGCTATAACCATCAACCTTTATTATTACCACCAGATCCAGTAGATAAAGCACTTGAATATGTTCCATGGAATTCAAAAGAGGATATGGAGAGCTCCTTAGATGCTCTGCAAAAACTCGTGTATAACTTCTTTCCAAACGAAAAATTAAAAACCTATGTACCACCATCCAATATTATAAATACAACTGGATTAAGTGCATTAAACGACGCGGTTCCAACTATGGAAACAGTTGCTTCTCTATATGTGGGAAGTAAAAGTAACGGTAGTTTAATTCAAGAATTTGGACCAGATGAACATAATAAAAACATTTATCACTTCCCGCGCATTACGAGCGGCTATGCTATCACAGATGAAGAGCAATTTATCTTAACTGATGTTACCGCAAATTTAGGGGTTATCTCACATTTCGTCCATCCAGATGATATCCTTGATGAAAAACGCTCAGGTAATTTAACATGGGAAGAATTATTTAAAGCTTATAAAAAGACAATTAAAGAAATACGAGACAGATATCCTTATATAAAAAGTATGACCCAAAGTGAAGCAACTGCTTCTATGAAAATTTATCAAACTGGTGACCTAGATGTTTCTTATGAAGATGATGCTGTTCACATTGCATATAAAGGGTTACCAAACCATACTTCAACAATTATACGTGTAGAAGAAGGTAAGAAAATACAACCTGGCTCATTCTCTTACGGTACAGTTAAAAAGCTTGATTCCCAAATTTATAGCGTTACGTTAACGAAAGCTAGCGCTACGATTCCAATTAAAGGAGCATAACAGATGAGAATAGGTTTGGTCGTTGAAGGCAGCTATCCCTTTGTAAGTGGAGGGGTAGCAAGCTGGGTTCAAATGATTATCCAGCAGTTTAAAGAACATGAATTTACGATTTTCACGATAGTCCCTCAAGTAAAAACAGAAGATGAATATCAATATGAAATTCCAAGCAATGTAAAAGACATCATTCTGATTCCTTTGCAATCAGAAAATGAAGCAAAATATATAAAAACCAATTTAACTAAACAAGAAGTACAGACACTTCAAAAATGGTTTACATTTCAAGCTAACGATACAACAGCATTACAAATATTAGGAAATAAACAAAAGCTAGGAACACTCCATTCCTTCTTCGAAAGCCGTGAGTTTTATGCAATCGTTAAAGAAAGCTATTTATATGAAGAAAGTAGTGGATCCTTCTTAAATTACTTTTGGATGTGGAGATCTATGTTCACACCAATCATTCAAATTTTACAAATTGATTTTCCTGAATTAGATCTTATTCATTCTGTATCGACAGGGTATGGTGGATTGCTTGGTGCTGCAATTAGTGCCAAGTCCGATATACCATTTATTCTAACTGAACACGGTATTTATTCTCGGGAGCGTGAAGAAGAAATACTACAATCTACTTGGATACCAATTGAATATAAAAAAAGATGGGTTTCTTTCTTTCATCACTTGTCTCATCAAGCATATGAACAAGCCGCTGATGTAATTACGTTGTTCGGCCGAAATAGTGCATATCAAAAAGAATTAGGTGCCCCGGCCCATAAACTAAAAATCGTTCCAAATGGCGTTACTTTATCTGACTATAAAGGGTTACGTAAACCAAAATACAATTCGGATAAACTCATCATTTCCGCTATTATACGAGTTGTGCCAATTAAAGATGTAAAAACAATGATTTATGCAGCTAAATTATTATTAGAAAAAGATATTCCATTTATATTTTACTTACTAGGTCCTGATACGGAAGAAGCAGAATATGCTCAGGAATGTCGTGATTTAATTCAACAATTAGGATTAGAAGAGCATGTAATAATGACCGGTAAAGTAAATATTAAAGATTACTTAAAACAAACAGATATTCTCGTATTAACAAGTATATCTGAAGGACAACCATTAGCTATGTTAGAAGGAATGGCAGCAGGATTACCATGGGTTGTTACAGATGTCGGCTCTTGTAAGGAATTAATTTACGGACAAGATGAAGATCCTTACGGACAATGTGGATTTGTTGTACCACCTGTATCTCCTGAACAAGTTGCCATTCATTTAGAGTGGTATTATCGTCACCCTGAATCCATTCAACAATTTGGGGATAACGGGCGCAATCGTATTGAAGCGCACTATCAATTATCAGGTGTCGTTGATAGTTATCGTAAGCTTTACTTAGAAAGAGGTAAAAAAACATGGCAGGGATAGGGTTTCGTTTACAAAAATTATTCCAAGAAGACTACTATTCTTCCAGAATAAAAGCGTACGGATTTTCATTATTTGTTACAGCTGGTCCTTGGTTAGTCGTTATTTTAGCAGTAACAGCTATTCGATACATTTTAAGTTTGTTCCATTCTATTTCAATTGAGGAACAGCGCCTTTTCACAATTTCAATTTCATACTGCTTCATTTTTTCTCAAATCATATATGGTGCCTTGCAGCTCATCGTAACTAGATATGTGGCCGACCTTTTATACGAGCAAAAAGCTGATAAAGTATTTTCTTCCTTTTTAGGAATGACGAAAATCACACTTTTTTTAGCTATTATCTTATGGCTTTTGTTTGCAATTTTTACGCCATTAGCCTTGTATTATAAAATCGTGATGCTATTTTTATTTTTAGCTTTAAACATCATTTGGATTCAATCCATTTATTTAACAGCAGCTAAAGATTATCAGTCCATCGCTCTTGCATTTTTAATTGGTTCCATTTTCTCCTTATCTGGAATTGCGCTTATCGCTTACTGGCATCCAACACTTGGAATAGAACACGGATTGGCCCTATTACTTTTAATTTCTTTTACAATCGGGACTTTCATTACATTAGTGTGGTTAAGTATAGTTATTGTACGAATGTTTCCAAATAGTGATGCTACTGAACAATTTACCTTTCTTTCTTATTTAGATAAATATCCAGAACTATTTTGGTCAAGCTTACTTTACAATATTGGCATTTGGTTATGTAACTTTGTTATTTGGTTCGGAGAAGGGCGAGGAAATATTGAAAACACGTTTATTTATCATCAAATTTATGATACATCTGTTTTCTGGGCTTATTTAAGCATTATCCCAACCTATATTTTCTTCGTAGTATCCATTGAAACAAGGTTTTATGAACGGTATAAGAAGTTCTTCGGTTCAGTTAACAATGGGGCGACATTAAATACAATTTTACAATTAAAAGAATCAATGAACTTTGTCCTAAAGCAAGAAATGGAACGAATACTTCGTAATCAAGGTATTTTTTCTTTACTTATTATTTTTATAATATGGATGTTTAGTTCACAATCTGGGAACGTAACACTTGAATACTCTATTTTGCAGCTGACTATAATTGGTGCTTATGCAAACGGGATGGTCCTTGTTATCACGTTACTACTCTTATATTTTGAAGATCGTAAAGGGGCATTTCGAACATCAGCCCTGTTCTTTTCTGCAAATTTGTTATTAAGTCTTCTTCTACTTCCATTTGGGTTCAATGGTTACGGTATTAGTTTTGCACTTGGATCTTCTATTACATTCTTATATGCTATTTCTAGACTCTTTACTTACATTAAAGATATTGATTACTATACGTTTTGTCAGTCAAATACTCCTATAAAACGGCGAACTTTCTTTACTAAATTTGCTAATAAACTTAATGGAAATAAATAAATAAATAAAAATGACCTTTTGCTCCCGCAAAAGGTCATTTTTTTATCTGTTTATTAAACTTCTAGATAGCCATTTTTGTTATTTGATTGCCATCTCCAAGAGTCTGCACACATCTCTTCTAATCCGCGTTTTGCTTCCCATCCTAATTCACGCTTCGCTTTCGATGCATCTGCAAAACATACTGCCACATCACCAGGTCGACGCTCCGTAATTTTATAAGGAACTTCTTTGCCCGAAACCTTTTCAAATGCTTCAACCATTTCCAACACACTATAACCAGTACCTGTACCGAGATTGTATGCATCTATCCCAGTAGTACCAAGTACCTTTTCAAGCGCCTTTACATGGCCATTTGCTAAATCTACAACATGAATATAATCACGGACACCCGTGCCATCTTTTGTTGGATAGTCATTTCCAAATACACTTAATTCCTTTAGCTTACCTACCGCTACTTGTGTTACATATGGCATTAAGTTATTTGGAATTCCGTTTGGATCTTCTCCAATACGTCCACTTTCATGCGCACCAAATGGGTTGAAATAACGAAGTAATGCGATACTCCATTCTGCATCCGCAAATGCTACGTCACGCATAATTTGTTCAATCATTAATTTCGTTTGACCATATGGATTCGTTGCACTTAATGGAAACTCCTCCGTAATTGGTGATGTTTCTGGGATACCATACACTGTTGCAGACGAACTGAAGATCATCTTCTTCACATCATGCTTCTGCATCACTTCACATAGCACTAGTGTGCTTGTAATGTTGTTATGATAATACGTTAACGGAATTTCTACTGATTCCCCTACAGCCTTAAAGCCTGCAAAGTGAATAACAGCTTCAATTGTATTTTCTTCAAAAATCGTATCAAGTGCTTCTCGATTTAAAATATCTTCTTTATAAAATTTAAACTGTTTTCCTGTTATCTCTGTCACTCGATTTATAGACTCTACTGAGCTATTCGAAAGATTATCTACTACTATAATTTCGTAACCGTTTTTTAGTAATTCTACGCATGTATGACTACCAATATATCCTGCTCCACCTGTTACAAGTATTGCCATAATTATAGTCCTCCATATTTCATTCATTATAAACTTCTCAAAGTATATCACATATTTCTTATCATATGTTTATTATGCGAACACAGAAACTTACATTTTATCCCATGATTTTTTGTACAATACACGATTCAAATCAGGTAATAAAAAAACGCCACATAACAGACATCGCGTGGCGTTTTTTGATCAAATTACGTAACAATATACACTTAGAAAATGCGCAAGACTACCTAACAATACAAAAACATGAAAAATTTCATGGTGTCCCATATATTTAAACTCCAACCATTTTGGCTTCGCACCGTAAATAAACCCACCAATTGTATAAAAAATGCCTCCAAGTACTAAGAAAATAATACCTCCTGTACTTAGATTCTCAGCTAGCGGTGCAAAGAATAGAACAATTAACCAACCCATCAGAAGATAAATTGCTGTCGATAACCATCTTGGACAATTAAACCAAAACATTTTAAAAGCAATACCACAAATTGCCGTTGCATAAACTAAACAAAATAATAGTAAACCATTTGCCGAATTTAATGTAATTAAGCAAAAGGGTGCATATGTACCTGCAATTAATATGAAAATCATAGAATGATCTAGCTTCCTAAAGAAATAAATAACACGTTCACTGGCTACGACACTATGATACACAGCTGATGCCATATAAAGGACCATCATCCCGATACCGAATAAAATAACAGCTGTAATTGCAGCAACAGATGGCATCTTAACAGAAACTTTCACAAGCATAGCTAATAATGCAATAAATGATAATACAGCTCCTCCTAAGTGAGTAAATGCATTAACCGGTTCTCTTACATAAACATTCATATAAACACCCCTCATATAATTACATGTAGTTTTCATAACTACATGTAATTATATACATATTATTCTTGCGGGTCAACATTTACAATTCATTTGTTTCGTAATACCATATTTAAAGATATACTAAACATTAAGTTCCACTAAGTTATAAAAGTGAGGGGTTCTACGTGGAAAATATAAATAAATTACTTGAATCATTACATTTAGAAAAAAGTATTAAACTTGAGGATATCCCAAATGTCGACTTATATGTAGACCAAGTTGTCCAACTATTTGAGAATACTTATGCGGATACAACGAGAACTGATGATGAAAAAGTATTAACAAAAACAATGATTAACAATTACGCAAAAGGGAAATTATTCATCCCTATCAAAAATAAAAAGTATTCAAAAGAACATATGATTTTAATCAGCTTAATTTATCAATTAAAAGGAGCTCTTTCCATTAATGATATAAAAAGCTCCTTAGAAAATATAAATGCACCGTTAATAAACGATGCTACATTCGAATTAAACACTCTATATAAAGATTACCTTTCTCTTACTGACACCAATGTGGAAAGCTTTAAGCAAGACGTGAATAACCGTGTTAAGGAAGTAAACGAGGTTTCTTCCTTAGAAGATCCAAAGCTAGAAAAGTTTTTATTACTAACATCCTTCGTGACTATGAGTAATATGTATAGACGTTTAGCAGAGAAACTAGTTGATGACCTCAAAGAAACTTAAACAAAAAAACTATCCACCTGTTAGAGGTGGATAGTTTTTTTGTTTACTTAATTGCTTCATGAACCTTTAATTGTTTCCCTTTAATCGTTGTGTTTTTCATATTTTTTAAAACAAGTGGTCCTTTTCCATTTAATATTTCAACGTAAGAAACATTGTCTTGTATTGTAATAATTCCTATATCTTCTGCTGTAACACCTTTAATTTTAGCAATTGTACCGACGAAATCTACCGCCCTAATTTTCTTTTTCTTCCCGCCATTAAAGTACAATTTCATAATTCCTTTGTTTAGGTCTGCATTTTTATCTTTCTTTATAATTGGTTTAGCATGTATCTTTTCCTCAAATACTGCTTTCCCTTTCATAACTTCTTCTTTTGAAGGTGCAAGTGCCTTTGGAATTTCAAAGCCAATGTACTCCTCAATCTCTTCTAAAAATCTATTTTCATACGGCGTCATGAATGTAATAGCTTTCCCGTTATTACCAGCTCGTCCCGTTCTTCCCGTACGATGTACATAACTTTCTTTTTCTAATGGAATATCATAGTTAATAACATGTGTAATATTATCAATATCAATTCCTCTAGCAGCTACGTCTGTCGCTACTAAATAACGGAACTTTCCTTTTCTAAAATCGTCCATAACTTCAAAACGATCTTCTTGTACCATACCACCATGTATTTTGTCACAAGGATAGTTAACCCGCTTTAACTGCTGAAATACGTGATCTACATTTTCTTGCGTACGGCAAAAAATAATACAACTATCTGGATTCTCAATCGTTGTTACATCTTTAAGAAGTGAAAGCTTCTCCTCTTCTCTCATCTCAAAAAGTGTATGTTCAATTTTATCTGTTGTAATCCCGGTAGCCTTAATTTCAATATGCGTTGGCGAATCCATATACGTACGAGATAACTTTTCAACATCTTTTGGAAGTGTTGCTGAAAATAGCATTGTCATTCGTTTTTTAGGTAATTCGTCAATAATTGCCTCTACTTGATCGATAAAACCCATATTCAGCATTTCATCCGCTTCATCAATAACTAAATACTTCAAACACTCTAAAGAAAGGGTACCTTTTTCAATATGATCTAACACACGGCCAGGAGTCCCAACTACAATATGTGTTTTTTGCTTTAACTCTAATTTTTGACGTGCAAATGGAGATTTACCATAAACTGCAGCGGCCTTAATTCTTTTGAAACGACCTATATTCGTAATGTCTTCTTTTACTTGCACCGCAAGCTCTCTCGTCGGTGTTAAAACTAAAGCTTGTGGCTTATTCTCTTCCCACTCCACCATTTCACAAAGTGGTATGCCAAATGAAGCGGTTTTTCCACTTCCGGTCTGTGATTTCACGACAAGGTCTTTCCTTTGCAAGGCAACTGGAATAACCTCTACTTGCACTTCCGTTGGATGTTCATATCCTAAACCAGTAAGTGCTCTTACAATTTCTTTACTTAATGCATAATCGGTAAAACTTCTTTTACTCATGTAATAACCTCATTTTATTCTGTATTTAATAATTATATTTTTTATTCCCCTACATTTAATTATACTAAGAGGATATATCAAACTAATATTTTTAATTCGCTAAAATATCAACTTAACCTAAGTATAACTCTTTTTATATTGTTTTTTAAAACAACATAATAAAGGACAGTCTTAATAATAAGCCTGTCCACCTACATAACGAAAAATATTTTATTTTCAGATTTTCCCTTTACGGAACTAGCCTTTTTACAACCGGTATTCTTTGCAATACTAAAGTTATTAACATACTAAGGACAAGTGTAATAATTACATTTATAGGTATTGCCAATATTGCATGTACATGTGCATTCACCTTTGGAATGACTATGTATAGATAATTATTTAATAAGAAAAAGTGAAGAATATAAATCCCAAGACTTGCTTGGTTTATGCCACGTAATAAAAATGGCAATTGCCTTTCTGAATTTTGGAAAGCATATTTAAAAAAGACAAATAACCCAATTGCCATAAGTACAACACCTGGCGCAAAATATTCATACCAATATTGATCCAGCTGTCCATTTGCTTTCAATGTATAATGGTATGTCATAAAGAATGTACCAATACATCCTACAACTCCCCCAATATAAGAAATATTCCGCCATTTTTTCGCAATATCATAATTTGATAAGTAATAACCAAGTAGAAAATATCCTACATAATTTGTAACATAAAATAATTCAATATTAAAGTTGATAGGATAATAATAGTTTACTAGTTTAACTATTACAGATGCATATAGCCATAAAATTAAAAAATATTCTATCTCTCTCTTCTTAGCATTTTTCACAAATACTTTCAGTAAAGGTGCGATTAAATATATTCCTACAATCATATATAAGAACCATAGATGTAACCCGATACTATTTGTTAAAAAGTACTTTATCCCTTGCTTTAAAGAAGCCGGAAAATATCCTACGCAAGCCCCATAGATGTAAAATATAGCACTCCAACCTATAAAAGGTATAATCACTTTACTTGCACGTTTCTTTAAAAATTCCCCAATAGAAGTATCTTTTGTTCCCTTTAATAATAGGGCTCCACTAATCATTACAAAAATTGGTACACTAGCACGCGAAAGTGAGTCGTAAAAATTACCAGCCAGCCAACGCGACACGTTATTTGAATCTAACGTAGAAACATAACCAGCAGCAACGTGAATTGTAACGACCGCAATTGTCGCTAATACACGTAGCCAATCCATATACACTAATCGTCCCATAAAATCTCCCCTAAATTAATATATTTCTCTATTATTCTCCCTACATAATTCTACAATAATCGATTACACATTAAAATACATTGTAGCCATATAAATCCAAAAATATTAAATAAGCTTTATTTTTTAAAATTAAACATTAAAACCTTTGACTTATTACTAAAAATACTGTAAATTATCATTTGGACGAACGTTCTTAAGTGAACTGTGTAAAATATTCGTATTTTAGGGGTGTAAATGATGGAAAACGTATTTGACTATGAAGATATTCAATTAATTCCTGCAAAATGTATTGTAAATAGCCGATCTGAATGTGATACAACTGTCACTTTAGGAAAACATAAATTTAAATTACCTGTCGTACCTGCAAATATGCAAACGATTATTGATGAAAGAATCGCAACTTATTTAGCTGAAAATAATTACTTCTATATCATGCATCGTTTCCAACCAGAGAAACGAATTTCATTCATTAGAGATATGCAATCATGTGGATTAATTGCTTCAATCAGCGTTGGTGTTAAAGAAGACGAGTACGAATTCGTACAACAATTAGCTGCTGAGCAACTTTCACCTGAATACATTACAATCGATATCGCACATGGTCACTCTAACGCTGTGATCAACATGATTCAACATATTAAAAAACATTTACCAGAAAGCTTCGTTATCGCTGGAAACGTTGGAACTCCAGAAGCGGTAAGAGAATTAGAAAACGCTGGTGCTGATGCAACAAAAGTTGGCATTGGACCTGGTAAAGTTTGTATTACTAAAATTAAAACAGGCTTTGGAACTGGCGGTTGGCAGCTAGCTGCACTTCGCTGGTGTGCAAAAGCTGCAAGTAAGCCAATTATCGCTGACGGTGGTATTCGTACACATGGCGACGTAGCTAAATCAATTCGATTTGGAGCAACTATGGTTATGGTCGGTTCTCTATTCGCAGGTCATGAAGAGTCTCCAGGGGAAACAATCGAAAAAGATGGCAAACTTTATAAAGAGTACTTCGGTTCAGCTTCTGAATTCCAAAAAGGTGAGAAGAAAAACGTTGAAGGTAAGAAAATGTTCGTTGAGCATAAAGGTTCTTTAGAAGACACTTTAATCGAAATGGAACAAGATCTTCAATCTTCTATCTCTTACGCTGGTGGAACAAAATTAGACGCAATTCGTACTGTAGATTATGTAGTCGTGAAAAACTCTATTTTCAACGGTGACAAAGTATATTAATTTATAAATTTAACTAGAAGGACAAGCATTTTTTATGCTTGTCCTTCTTTTTCATGTATAAAAATGTAAAATATTTTCATTTCACTGAATTTTCTAGTATCATGTTTTTAGATACTTATAATAAGGGGGATATAACAAATGAAAAATGTAATTGAGAAACGCCTTATTCGCGCGGAAGTCTCTACTGAATTGACATGGGACCTTTCTGATTTATACGAATCTGATAAAGAGTGGGAAACTGCATTACTTGTATTAACAGACGATATAAAAAAACTTGATGCATTTAAAGGACAATTACACACTAGCCCCGCTACCTTATTAAATTGCCTACTTTTAGAAGAAGAGCTTTTAATGAAGTTAACAAAACTCGGCGCATATGCAAACTTAAAAGAATCCGTTGATCGTACAGATTCAGTTATTCAAGCGAACTCTTCCAAAATTTCCGCTCTAGGAACGAATGTACATACCGCACTTTCCTTTATTCATAACGAAATTCTCTCATTTGAGGAGGGAATAATTGAAAAATATTTAACTGAGGAAATAAAACTTGAACCTTTCCGTAAATCATTACTAGAGATACTCAAAAAGAGGCAGTACACTCTCTCTCCTGAAACAGAAGAAGCTCTTGCTGCACTCGGCGAAGTTCATAGTTCACCCTACAAAATTTACGGCATGACTAAATTAGCCGATATGGATTTCCCTTCTATACAAGATGAACAGGGAAATGATTTGCCTGTATCGTTTGCATTATTCGAAAGCAAATATGAATTTTCTCCAAGCGCATATATACGTAAAAAAGCATATTCATCATTTGTTTCCACATTGAAACGATATAAAAATACAGTTGCAACAACATATGCTACTGAAGTAAAAAAACAAGTGGCGCTTTCTCGTTTGCGCAAGTACGAGTCCGTTACCCATATGCTTTTAGAGCCTCAAAAAGTTCCACTTGAAATGTATAACAACCAACTAGATATTATTTATAACGAATTAGCGCCTCATATGCGCCGTTTTGCAGATTTAAAAAAGAATGTATTAGGGCTTGATCAAATGCTTTTCTGTGACTTACATGCACCGTTAGATCCTGAATTTAATCCAACAATCACTTACGAAGAAGCTGGCAAACTCATTCAAGATTCTTTAAAAGTATTAGGAAATGAATATAGTTCCATTATCGAAAAAGGCTTCAAAGAAAGATGGGTAGACCTTGCAGATAACGTAGGAAAATCAACAGGTGCCTTCTGCTCTAGCCCATACGGTTCTCACCCTTATATTTTAATTACATGGCAGGGTACGATGCGCGGGTGTTTCACATTAGCTCATGAATTTGGACATGCTGGTCATTTTTATTTAGCAAATAAAAATCAGCGTATTATGAATGTGCGTCCATCTATGTACTTCGTTGAAGCTCCATCAACAATGAATGAATTACTATTAGCCCAGCATTTACTTGCGACTACTGAAGATAAGAGAATGCGCAGATGGGTTATTCTGCAACTACTCGGCACATATTACCACAACTTCGTTACCCATCTACTTGAGGGAGAATATCAAAGAAGAGTATACGCTCTAGCAGAAGAAGGGCAAGCACTCACAGCTACAACTTTAACTGAAATAAAAACGAAGGTCCTTTCGACATTCTGGGGAGATTCCGTAGAAATTGATGAAGGCGCCGGTTTAACATGGATGCGTCAACCTCACTATTATATGGGCTTATATTCTTACACATATTCTGCGGGACTAACTGCTTCTACCGCTGTAGCTCAAATGATTAAAGAAGAGGGACAACCTGCTGTTGATCGCTGGCTTGATGTACTCCGTGCAGGCGGTACAATGAAACCACTGGAATTAATGAAACACGCTGGAGTAGACATGTCAAAACCAGATGCAATCCGTAAAGCCGTTTCTTACGTCGGTTCCTTAATTGATGAATTAGAACGTTCTTATCAAGAATAAAAATAAGCCCTCGCTTTATGAGGGCTTATTCTATATTTACTTTCCAAATCTTTTGCGGTATCCGCACTTTCTACATAGTTCTTCTACTGCAACCCTTTTTGAAAATCCATCTACAATATTGTTCGCTCTTTCACCTTCAATAATATTAGAGAATGAATCATTATTAATATTTCCAAGATTAATAATTCCCTCACCATCTAGACAACAAGGAATAACCGTTCCGTTCGCTAAGATTCCAGCCTGATTTCGAAGACCATGACAGAATCCTTTTCCATCATCCTCTTCTTCATGCAATGCCGGCCACTGGAATTCATAGTCTTGATTAATAAAGACACGTTCCGCAATTTTTATACCTTTTCCCGGTGTAAGCTTCTCTTCAATTTGATAAGATAGATCAAATTCATTTTCAATTATAGATAATAAATCCCTATTTTTTTGGATTTCAGCATTTGTTTTATTATCCTGAGTTAAATTCCATAATCTTAGTGAAACGATTAAGTCCGATTGACTTGTTGCCTCTCTAATGAAAGAAAGTATACTCCTTACATAGCCCTCTTTATCTTGCGAACCTGGGTGTCCATCAAAACTGTGCAGTGAAAAATTCATTTGTCTTAACGCAGGCTTATTTAACAGTCTATGCCTTCTCTTATTAATTAACGTTCCGTTCGTTGTAATATTAACTTTAAACCCTTTTTCATGGCTTAAATCTAATAGTTGATCTATTTTCGGATGGAGCAACGGCTCACCCTTCACGTGCAAATAAATGTAGTCTGTGTGAGGTTTAATTTGGTCTAATCTTTTAGCAAAATCCTCTACAGAAATGAATTGCTTCTGCCTTTCCGTCGGCGGACAAAAGCTGCACGCAAGATTACATACACTCGTAATCTCCAAGTAAAACTTCTTAAACTTCTTCACCTTTAATTCCTCACTTCTATGACTACTTATACTTTTTCCCTCTTCATATTACAGCATATTTTTTTAGAAATAGAAACATACTTATTTTAGGAAATCTACATACCATCTATTAATGTTTAAAAGACCATCGGTGATTTTTGTCCAATGGTCTTTTTTACTCTTTATATACAAATGAAAAATTTATTTATGATACGGTTCACCACGATTAATCCGAAACGCTCTATACACCTGCTCAAGCAATACTAATCGCATTAATTGATGTGGTAATGTCATCTTCGAAAAAGAAAGAGATTCGTTTGAACGCTTCATTACTTCAGAACTAAGCCCCAGTGATCCACCAATTACAAATGTAATCTTGCTCTTTCCATATGTAGCAAGGCGATCTATACTTACCGCAAATTCTTCTGATGATTTTTGTTTTCCTTCTATAGCTAACGCAATGACATGCGTATCATCAGAAATTTTATCCAGTATACGAATACCTTCTTTTTCTTTTACAATTAACATTTCTGCTGCACTTAAATTTTCTGGTGCCTTTTCATCTGGCAATTCAATTACTTCTACTTTTGCGTAAGAAGATAATCGTTTTAAGTATTCTGCTATACCTTGTTTTAAGTATTTTTCTTTTAATTTTCCGATTGAAATAATCGAGATATTCACATTTATTCCCCACCTTACAAACACGTTATCCACAGGACTTATCCACATATCCACAAATGTTACCCACATATTGTGTGAGAATCTGTGTTCGATACAACATATGTCGCCTCATTTTGACAAAATTCACATGTTTTTTTCTCTTCTTTAGAGTTATCCACATTGTTAATAACCGGTGCGACTTCACACTCATCCACAATGATATCTAATGCTAATTCAACATGTTCTAAACAACAAGGTAAATTCATATTCCTCACCTCACTTTTCTACAATAGAAAACAGGAGGTAGGCCCTCCTGTTTTTAATACTTTTGAATGCCTAATTTCACCGTTGTTGTCGCTCGTTTTGTACCACGATAAAACGTAAGAGTCATTTTATCATTAATTTTTTTATTATATAAGGCCGTGCGGAACCCAATAATATCGTGCACCGCTTTTCCATCTACCGCCACAATAACATCATGTTCTCTAAGACCCGCATCCGTACCTGGCGAAGGACTTTTCACATCTAAAATGCAGACTCCTTCTGTTACGTTACCTGGTAAGTGTAATGTTTTTGACCAATAGTAACTCGGAATCTCATTTAATGATCTTAGTTCAATCCCAACGTAAGGTCTTCTTACTTTACCGTACTTTTCTAGTTCATTCATAATAGGAACAGCTCTCGTAACTGGAATAGCTAATCCAATTCCTTCTACTTCTTTTGCTGCAATTTTCATTGAGTTAATACCTATTAATTGTCCCGCTACATTTACAAGCGCTCCACCACTATTACCTGGATTAATTGCCGCATCTGTTTGCAATACTTCTACTTGCCAATCGTAATGTCCATCTTGATCTAAATCTACAGGAACAATACGCTCATTAGCCGAAATAATACCTTGTGTGACAGTTCCGGAAAATTGTAACCCTAGTGGATTTCCAATCGCAATAACTGGTTCTCCTCTACGAACGGTATTAGAGTCGCCAATTTCAATCACTTTCTTCACATGCTTCGCATCTATTTCTAGTACAGCTAAGTCCGTGACTACATCGGTTCCTAATACTTTACCTGGAATTTTCTTACCGTCACTTAAGCTCACTTCAATACGATTCGCCCCAGCAACAACGTGGTTATTCGTTACAATATACGCATGTCCATCTGTTCTCTTATAAATCACACCAGAGCCTGTACCAGCTTCCGAATCAGCCTCCGAAAAATTGTCTCGTTGAATATTAATAACACCAACAACAGCCTCTGAAGCACGATCCACAGCGTCTACAAAGCTAATCTGTTTAACAGGAACATTTCCACTTTGAGCTTCAGCCATATTTTTTTCACTTGCTTCAGCTTGCGGAAGCTTACCTGCATGATTTGAAAATAAAGGCGCTCCAAATGCAAATAATGAAGCCCCTACAATTGTCCCCGCTATGCTAGAAATGACAATACCTTTATGTTTCTTTTTGCCTGCACGTTTAATACGATATTTTTCTTCATCAATAAAGGACATATTTGTTCACCTATCTTCCTGAAAACAACTATATTCACCTTTATTGTTTACTAAAATGAAGAATTATACGTATTGAATTTTCGTAGGCATTTTTTGATCCGTATCATGTATTTCAAAGGATTTTCCAACCCCAAAACCTTTTTCTTCTAATACTTGTGATACAGACATACGCGCTAATTCTTTCATGTTATTATCTAAGCTTAAATGTGCTAAATAAATGTGTTTTGTCTCATCTGTAATAACATCAGCCATCGCTAATGCAGCGTCCTCATTACAAACGTGGCCAACGTCGCTTAAAATACGTCGCTTAATGCTCCATGGATAGCGTCCCATACGAAGCATTTCCACATCATGATTGCTTTCAAATACGAAAGCATTTGCTCCCTTAATAACACCTTTCATACGGTCACTTACGTAGCCCGTATCTGTAATAAGAGCTAACTTTCTATTATTGTTATGAAAAGCGTAAAACATCGGTTCCGCCGCATCATGAGAAACACCAAATGATTCAACTTCAATATCCCCAAATGTTTTCACGTCTCCTACTGAGAAAATGAATTTTTGATCAGTTGGGATATTACCTATTAAATGTTCCATTGCATTCCATGTTTTCTCGTTCGCATAAACAGGTAAATCATATTTACGCGCCAATACACCTAATCCTTTAATATGATCACTATGCTCATGTGTTACAAGAATACCTGATATGTCATTTATATTCAGTTCAGCTTGTTTAAATAAAGCCTCTGTCGCTTTACCACTTAAACCTGCATCGACAAGCAGTTTTTTTTCATCTGTTCCTACATATAGCATATTCCCTGTACTTCCACTTGCAAGTACACTAAAATGCATGCTCATTCTTTCTCACTCCATTATGTTCTTCCGGCACTTGAGTTTCCCCTAATTCCATAACTTGTCCTTCAATTGCATTCACAAAAAAATCCTTTTTTTGTTCTGTCTTTAAGTTCCATGTTGGAGCAAGCACTTGTATATTAGAAGAAGACTCCGCAAGAGTCGCATATCCAATCTGCGCCTCTTTCACGTGCGTATTTTCTGCAATTTTATTTTTCAAATATATATTTTCTAAAGCTGTTTGAGCAGTAATAATTTCTTGTTCTTTCGTCTTTTCGCTTTCGCCCATTTCCTTCAAATCCGTTAACATTGTTTGTGTATATGAAATAAGCTCATTTTTTTCATTTAAATCTACAACAATCATCGCACGATTATTGTAGAAGATTGGTTTATCTTTATACTTTTGAAAGAAGTAAATTTTTGAGTCCTTTATTGCTCCAAACTCATATTTTTGTCCATCCAGCACATAATTTTTCAAAAACTCATTATACTTATCTTTTGACAATGATTTTGTATTTAAAAAAGGCTCTTTTAATTTACCCTCTATTTGATATTCGTCTTGCACATGCGCTGTCTGATTTTTTAAAGATTCCACATCTTCTTCTTTGAAACCCTTATTTTTCGCCATTATAAATGACTCTTTTTTCGGTTCTTTAGGAAAATTTCCCATAGTAATTTTTTCAGCTTTTAATTGTTGATCAATTTTCGTTTCCGTCACAAGTTCTAATTGATTACTATCTTGCTTTTGAATGAACTGAAAGATAAGAAAGAGGTCTAAAACAAAAAAGGTCACAATAAATATGGTCTTAATTCGATCCCAATCCATTTAGTCCCCCCTCACTCCACTCATATATTTGTTGCTTACCATCTTCTTCACATTTTACATACCATATCGGCTGTAAGACAGCGATTCTCACATCACTGATAGACGGTTCCAATGACATTTTATAACCAATACCAATATCCTGAATTGATTTTTTATCAATTTCTGGATTATTCTCTAGTGATGTCATCACTGTACGACCTGATGCTAGAGAAGTTGTTTGTTGTTTACTAGGCAAAGGAATACTGAACTCAAAAAAGGGTCTTTCATACTGCATAATTTCACCTGAACCCCATACTTGTTTTAATTCCGCTATTCCATTTGCATTAAATACAGGCAAACCATCCTCATATAAACGGAATGAAGTTTTCCTCCCATTAATATAATCAAAACGATAGGACTTCAAGGATCCACTATGCCCACTTACAAAGTCAAAACTTTTTTGTAAAATTACCGCATTATCCGTAGATTTATCACCATGTACAGCGGAATTTTTATATTTCAACATTGCATCCGACTTATCAATTTCCATAGAACGGATGCCATCTGTAAATGTTTCCTTTGTTTTCTCAGAAATAGGACTTAAATAACGTGGATCACTAAATAAAGCATTTTTAAATGGATCCACTTCTAGTTTAGCTGTAATATACTCTGCCTTACTTAATTCCGTAATTCCCTCTGGTAAAAAAAGTTTTTTTGTATCATTTATTTGATACTCAAAATATGGTCTTGCTACTGTTATAAGTTGATTTTGAGCATTTATAATATCCTTTATATAAGCACCACTTAATGTTGCTTGATATATTTTATGAGGAGTATCATAGGAAACAAAGCTAACTTTAATTTCTTGATCCTTACTTCTAGAAGGATCAATTATAATACGATTAAAACTTCTGTTACTTTCTATGTTTTTATCTTTAATATTAAACATATTTTTAATCGTATCTAACGGGATATTTGTAGGAAAAACAAATTCAATTTTTTCTTCTCCGTGTACATAAGACAGAAAATCACCTTTAGGGACTGTCCACGTTATTTCCTCGAAATTATGTAATTCTCCGTTTTCAAGAATTTTATAAATCGAATCCACATTTTCCTTCTTTTCGCTTACATAATGATTTTTCTCTTTATGAATAACGACAGAGGATGGGCGAACAACCTCCGAAATCTTTATCGTATTTATCTCTTCGTTACCTTGAACGAACTTTGTATTTTGCATAGAAGTAGAATCAGGAACATATGTCCACAAGTTAAAGGTAAGAAATAGACTAATGACAACCAAATTAATTAGAACTATCGTTTTAAAGTTTTCCATACTCATTCCCAATCGTCCTCTTCATCTGTCGCCATTGGCAATGTGAAATAAATAGTTGTCCCTTTTCCTTCCTCACTTTTCGCCCAAACCGAGCCGCCATGTGCCTCAATCATTTCTTTCGCAATGGCTAACCCAAGACCTGTACCACCCATTTGTCTCGAACGCGCTTTATCTACACGATAAAAACGTTCAAATATTTTATCTACATTTTCTTTCGGAATTCCCATTCCTTGATCACTCACACTAATCTCTAATAACTCCCCGCGGTCACGTAGGCGATATGTTACTGTACCACCTTCTGGCGAATATTTTAGTGCATTGGAAATAATGTTATATAAAACTTGTGTAATTTTGTCTGTATCCATATCAATAAATCGAGATTTTTTAGAGAAAGATCGTTTGAAGCTTACATTTTGCTCTTTAGACATTTCAAAACGATCGATAACGTTATTAAAGAAATCCGTAAAGTCGACCCATTCCTTCATTAAGCGATGTTCTGTACTATCTAGTTTAGATAGTTGTAACAATGCATTTACAAGCCTGATCATTCTTTCCGTTTCCTCTTGTGTAACCGTTAAAAATTGCGGTGCAATATTTGGATCTTGCCATGCTCCATCAGTAAGTGCTTCTAAGTAACTGCGCATCGTTGTTAACGGCGTTCTTAACTCATGAGATACGTTCGCAACAAACTCACGGCGCTCTTGTTCTATCCGCTCCTGCTCTGTTACATCATATAATACAGCAATTAAACCATTTGCCTTCCCTGTTTCTTTTTGAATAACAGAGAAACTAGCACGTAAAATATATGGTTCATTTCTCGTACTAAAATCTAATAAAACTGAATCAGGCTCTTCATATAAATGATCCAGTGTAAATTCTTCTTGTATTCCTAGCACTTCTAACACTGATTGATCTAGCGCCGTTTCACGCGAAACATTTAACATCTTTTCCGCAGGATCATTTAATAAAATGATATCCCCTTTTCGATCAGTAGCAATTACTCCATCTGTCATATGTGATAAAACGGATGATAATTTTCGTCTTTCACTTTCTGTGGAGGAACGAGCTTGTTGTAATTTTTTAGATAAATTGTTAAAAGATAATGCTAATTGTCCAATCTCATCGTGACTATGCACCTTTACTTTTCGCGAATAATTTCCTTTCGCCATTTCAATTGCTTGTCTTCGCATATCTGAAATTGGTCTCGTAATTGTTTGAGCCAATAAAATTCCAAGTACAGCTGTTACTAATAAAGCAATTACTGTCCCCGTTGCAAAAATTTGGTTGATGTCCTTCATTTGTTTATACACATCTTCCATAGATGCAACGATATGAATGACACCAAGTACCTCTCCGCCAGGCTCTTTTAGAATAGGGGTAATCATAACTTGAACTCGATGACCTGTATTTCCATCTTTCTCAATCTTTGACTCTGGTTTCTTTTGTACCATTACCCGTTGTACAGCTGTATCTGCTGACGTTCTTCCTACCTTATTTTGCTTAGACCCGTCTGAAATTGCCATTAATTTTTTAGTAGCATCAATTACACTTACTTCTTGAATATCTTTCTTACGATCTGATGCGAATTTTTGAATCGAGTCATTAATAGCTTTATCTACTGATTCTGTTTTAGGACGTTCTTTTACAAACTCTTGCTTCAGGTTATAAGAAAGTAGATTTGTTTGCTGCGTTAAGGAATCTTGAAAGCCTTTTACAAGGCTTTTTTCTAATTCCCTGACGAAATATACACCAATTACTTGCATTGCTATTAATATTAACAGCATATATATGAGCACAAATTTTAAATGAATAGATTGAAAAAAACCAACTTTCTTCATATACTATTCCTGTTCTGGGTCACGCAAGTAATACCCTACTCCACGTCTAGTTACAATTAAAGTAGGATGACTTGGATTATCTTCAATTTTTTCGCGTAAACGACGTACTGTTACGTCTACTGTACGTACATCTCCAAAATAATCATAACCCCAAACTGTTTGTAATAAATGTTCACGAGTCATAACTTGACCTAAATGCTTCGCTAAATAATGTAGTAATTCAAATTCACGATGTGTAAGCTCAATGCTTTCTTCACGCTTTGTTACACTATAAGCGTTCGAATTGATAACGATTGGTCCAATAACCATTTCGGTATTTTCTTCTTTCTCTGCAGCACCACCCTGCTGATGGCGACGTAAATTCGCTTTCACACGAGCAAGTAGCTCCCTCGTACTAAATGGCTTCGTTACATAATCATCTGCCCCAAGCTCAAGCCCTAATACTTTATCAATTTCAGAGTCTTTTGCTGTAAGCATAATAATTGGCATTTCTGAGCTTTTACGTATTTCACGACATACCTCTAAACCGTCTTTTCCCGGTAACATAATATCTAATAAAACCATATCTGGCTGTTCTTCATTTGCTTTTTCAATCGCCTCATCACCATCATGCGCCATTACAATTTCAAAACCTTCTTTTTCTAGGTTGAACTTCAAAATATCCGCAATTGGCTTTTCATCATCAACTACTAAAATTTTCTTTCCCATCATCGTCTATTTCCTCCTTATAAAAATATGATCAATAATCCTCAAACATATTGGTGTTTCTATAGTATGTTCCTATATGACAACAATCTTAGTCTAAGTATTTCTCCTCTATTCTCATAGACTCATGTATCATCCACTTTTACACAGAATCCTATACGATCTATAGAAAAACCTCTAGCTTCAACTGCTAGAGGCTCCTCATTCTATTGTAAAATAACTACCCACATTTGTAAAACTGGACAAAATAAAAAGGATATTAAGTGGGCCCACTTAATATCCTGAGAGTGGCTCGGGACGGAATCGAACCGCCGACACGAGGATTTTCAGTCCTCTGCTCTACCGACTGAGCTACCGAGCCAAAACTATATATAAAACCACTAATGGTGGTATAAACAAAAGTGGCGGTCCCGACCGGGGTCGAACCGGCGATCTCCTGCGTGACAGGCAGGCATGTTAACCACTACACCACGGGACCAAAAATGAACATAAAAAAAACATGACCCGTACGGGATTCGAACCCGTGTTACCGCCGTGAAAGGGCGGTGTCTTAACCACTTGACCAACGGGCCACGAAAAATAAAATGGTGAGCCATGAAGGATTCGAACCTTCGACCCTCTGATTAAAAGTCAGATGCTCTACCAACTGAGCTAATGGCTCATACTCACCAACGTCATATTTTCGTGACGACAAGACATATCATAACATGCTATCTTTCATTTTTGCAATACCTTTTTTATTTTTTTATAAAAAAATAAGAAAAAACTCATAAAAATATGAGTTTTTTCTTAAAAAAATCAATTTTTTATATCAATTAAGCTTCGTATACATTACGAACGATATTTGTTTGATTACGATCTGGTCCAACCGAGAACATAGATAATTGGATTCCTGTTAATTCAGAAACACGCTCTACGTATTTTCTTGCATTTTCAGGAAGTTCATCCAATGATTTCACAGCAGTAACATCTTCTGTCCAACCTGGAAGCTCTTCATATACAGGCTCACATTTCGCTAAAATGTTTAAGTTAGCTGGAACTTCATCGATAACTTCGCCATTGCATTTGTAAGCAACACAAATTTTAACAGTTGGAATACCTGTTAATACATCGATAGAGTTCAATGATAAATCTGTTAAACCACTAACACGACGTGCATGTCTTACAACAACGCTATCGAACCAACCTACACGGCGTGGACGACCCGTTGTTGTTCCGTATTCACGACCAACTTCACGAATTTGGTGACCGATTTCATCATTAAGTTCAGTAGGGAATGGACCATCACCAACACGGCTTGTATATGCTTTACATACACCTACAACGCGAGTAACTTTCGCAGGACCAACTCCAGTTCCAACTGTTACACCACCAGCAATTGGGTTAGAAGATGTAACGAACGGGTACGTACCGTGGTCGATATCAAGCATAACACCTTGTGCACCTTCAAATAATACACGATTATTGTTATCTAGTGCATCATTTAATACGACAGATGTATCGCATACGTAATGTGCGATTTGTTGTCCGTATTCGAAGTACTCTTCAAAGATTTCTTCTACGCTGAAACCTTCTGTATCGTACATTTTTTCAAACAAACGATTTTTCTCCACTAAATTACGCTCAAGCTTCTCTTTAAATGCTTCACGGTCTAAAAGATCAGCCATACGGATACCAATACGAGCAGCTTTATCCATATATGCAGGACCGATACCTTTTTTCGTTGTACCAATCTTGTTATCACCTTTACTCGCTTCTTCTAATTCATCTTGTTTTAAGTGATAAGGTAAAATAACGTGCGCACGGTTACTTACACGTAAATTATCAGTACTTACACCACGATCGTGTAAGTATTTCAACTCTTCAAGTAATGCTTTCGGATCTACTACTAAGCCATTTCCGATTACACAAATTTTCTCTTTATAGAAAATACCAGATGGAATTAAGTGTAATTTATATTTAACTCCGCCGAAAACAATTGTATGTCCCGCGTTATTTCCACCTTGATATCTTGCAACTACTTCCGCATGCTCAGAAAGAAAATCAGTGATTTTACCTTTTCCTTCGTCGCCCCATTGTGTTCCTACAACTACTACTGAAGACATTATTAAAGCACCTCCGCAATTTTCAAACGATCTATTCAAACAATATAATTGTACCAAAACAGAAAGAGAAGTCAACCAAAAAACGAACATTTTTTTACCGAAAAACGTTTTCGTTCGTAAGAATTACATATTCACCTTATGAAAGCCCTATCTTTTATATAAAAAAAAAGAAACACATCTTATTATAAGAAATGTGTTTCTTTTTTATACTGCCTTTATGCATGCGGTGCATGTCCATCCTCAAAGCGGCGTTCTAAGTTGACGAATTTATTAAATTCCTTAACAAACGCAAGCTCTACTGAACCTACCGGACCATTACGTTGTTTTGCAATGATAATTTCAATTGTATTTTTATTTTCTGTTTCACGGTCATAGTAATCTTCACGATATAGGAAGGCTACAATGTCAGCATCCTGCTCGATACTTCCTGATTCACGAATGTCAGACATCATCGGACGTTTATCTTGACGGGATTCTACACCACGAGATAACTGCGACAAGGCGATGACAGGTACTTGTAATTCACGTGCAATCCCTTTTAATGTACGAGAAATCTCAGATACTTCCTGCTGACGGTTTTCTCCTGATTTCCCACTTCCTTGAATAAGCTGTAAATAGTCAATCAAAACCATCCCAAGACCTTGCTCTTGCTTTAATCTACGACATTTTGCTCGAATCTCATTTACTTTAATCCCTGGTGTATCATCAATATATATACCAGCATTAGAAAGGCTACCCATCGCCATTGTTAATTTCGCCCAATCATCAGAAGTTAATGAACCGGTACGAAGTCTTTGTGCATCAATATTTCCTTCTGCACAAAGCATACGCATAACAAGCTGATCAGAGCCCATCTCTAAACTAAAAATCGCTACATTTTCATCAGTTTTCGTCGCTACGTTTTGTGCGATATTTAATGAAAATGCAGTTTTTCCTACCGATGGACGCGCCGCCACGATGATTAAATCATTTCGCTGAAAACCTGCGGTCATCTTATCTAATTCAGTAAATCCAGTTGGTATCCCGGTAACTTCACCCTTTTGATTATGCAAAAGTTCAATTTTATCATAAGCATCTACAAGAACATCTTTAATGTTTTGGAATGCTTTTGCATTTGTTTGGTGAGATACTTCTAATATTTTTTTCTCAGCCTCGTTTAAAAGGCCATCCACATCATCTTCTCGCTCGTATCCATCCGATACAATATGAGTCGCCGTTCGAATTAAACGACGTAAAAGTGCCTTTTCAGCGATGATGCGTGCATAATATTCTACATTAGCAGCTGTTGGAACAACTTCTGCTAACTCTGCTAGATAAGAAACCCCACCAACTTCTTCTAGTAATCCTTGATCAGCCATCGCTGATGTC
Source organism: Bacillus sp. FSL E2-0195 (assembly GCF_038003645.1). NCBI lineage: Bacteria > Bacillati > Bacillota > Bacilli > Caryophanales > Bacillaceae > Bacillus > Bacillus sp. FSL E2-0195. The sequence continues at coordinate 5,275,654 of NZ_JBBOPN010000001.1, forward strand.
ATTATTACTAAGTCGATTGGTTCTCCCTTATCAGACAACCCAAGCATGACTTCAAAAATCTTTTGATGTTTCGTTCGATAAAATGAGTCAGGTACCAATAGTTCCGATGCTGACGTTAACGCATCCTGATCAATTAATATGGCACCTAAGACTGCCTGCTCAGCTTCTATATTATGCGGAGGGGTACGATCAGCCATTACATCACTCATGCGCAATCCTCCTTGCTTAATTTATTTTTATTGTTCACTAACATGAACTTTTACTGTTGCTGTTACTTGCGGATGCAATTTCACATTGACGTTTGTATAACCTAATGCACGGATTGCATCATCCATTTCAAATTTACGTTTATCAAGTTTAATCTTGTGTGACTTTTGCATTACATCTACAATTTGTTTACTCGTGATAGAACCAAATAAGCGGCCACCTTCTCCAGATTTCGCCTTTACTTCTACAGTTAATTTCTCTAATGTTTCTTTCAGCTCTTTTGCATTCTCAACTTCTGCTGCTGCATCTTTTTCCTCTTTGCGCTTTTGAGCATCTAAAGTTTTCATACTGCTGTTTGTCGCTTCGGCAGCTAACCCCTGTTTTAGTAAGAAATTATTTGCATAACCGTCTGGTACGTTTTTTATTTCTCCTTTTTTACCTTTACCTTTTACGTCTTTTAGAAAAATTACTTTCATGATTGTGTGCCTCCCTGTAAATAGTCATCAATAACAAATCGAAGCTTCTCCTCCGCTTCATCTACTGTAACATTTTTCATTTGTGTGGCTGCATTTGTTAAGTGCCCGCCACCTCCTAAATTCTCCATAATTAGCTGTACATTCAATTCACCTAAAGATCTACCACTAATTCCAATGAAATTTTCTCCGCGTTTTGCAATAACAAACGATGCAATGATACCTGTCATTGTCAATAATGTGTCTGCTGATTGTGCAATAAGTACTTGGTCATAATATTCATCACCATCAACTTTAGCAATCGCAATTCCATTTTTATAAATGTACGCATTTTTAATGGCTTTTGCAACTCGTAAATACTGACCCATATCTTCTTTTAAAAGTTCTTGTACAAGTACAGTGTCTGCGCCATGCGAGCGTAAATAAGAAGCGGCATCAAATGTACGAGCGCCTGTACGGAATGTAAAACTTTTCGTATCAACAATAATACCAGCTAACAATGCCGTTGCTTCTAACATTGTCATCTTTAAATTTTTCGGTTGATACTCAAGTAATTCTGTAACAAGCTCTGCCGTTGAAGAAGCGTATGGCTCCATATAAACAAGTAATGGATCTTCAATGAAATCTTCCCCGCGGCGATGATGGTCAATAACTACTACATTTTCAATCTTGTGTAACAGTTTTTCCTCCATCACCATTGAAGGTTTATGTGTGTCAACAACAACAAGTAATGAATCATCATTTGCAAATTCCATCGCTTGCCCTGGTGTAATAAAATGTGACCATAACTCTTCATTTTGTTTCACTTTATCCATCAAACGTTTGATTCCTTTATCAGAATCATTTTCATCTAATACAATATATCCTTTGCGCTCATTTAATTGAGCTACCTTTAAAATACCAATCGCTGCACCAATCGCATCCATATCAGGAGCTCTATGCCCCATTATAATGACATTACTGCTTTCTAATACTAAATCCTTTAATGCATGCGAAATAACCCTAGCACGTACACGAGTACGCTTTTCAACCGGATTCGTCTTACCACCGTAAAACTTAACTTTACCCGTTGCTTGTTTAATAGCTACTTGGTCTCCTCCTCGTCCTAATGCAAGGTCTAAACCAGATTGAGCCATCGCTCCAAGCTCTGATAAAGGTAAATCACCTGAGCCAACACCAACACTTAATGTAAGTGGTATATTCCTTTTTGATGTTTCTTCACGCACTTGATCCAAAATACTAAATTTCCCTTTCTCCATTTGCGCTAAAATACTTTCATTTAGTACAACGAAGAATCTTTCTGAAGATGCACGTTTCAAATATGCACCATACTTAACGGCCCATTCATTTAGACGTGACGTCACAAGACTTGTTATATTCGTACGTAATTGGTCATCTAATCCTTGTGTAACTTCATCATAGTTATCCAAATAAATAACAGCTAAAACAGTGCGTTGATCTTCATACATCTTTTCAATTTCTGTTTGTTCCGTTACATCAAAGAAATAAATTAGCTTTTCTTCTTTCCTTACAAAAACACGAAACTTTCGATTATTTAAAGAAACTATATCGTCAGAAGTTTCCCCCTTAATAAAAAGGAGTAATGTTTCTGATACATCGTAAAGGTGCCAACCAGCTAATGCATGCTGCCCCAAACATGATGATAAATAAGGATTCGCCCAATCAATTCCATAATCCTTATTGTATAACAAAATACCAATTGGCATTTGGTTAAATGCTTCATTACTCACTTTCTTTACCCTTGTAATCATATCTGTCGTATGTTTTTCAAAATTCCTTTGAAAAGTAAGTTCGAATCGTATAACGAAAAAAAGTACAATACAAAAGATAAAAAAGGCTGATATCCCCATAATTAAATGAAAGTAACAGAGGAGTGAAATTAGCACGAATACAAAAAATGCCAATACGTAAACAGGATATAAAAACCACTGTTTCTTATAAAATTCAGGCATGTATACAACTCCTATAAAGTAAAACTAACTCACTTTCCAGTTAGTTAAACAAATTAAAATAGTGTAAGGAATATTATTTTATTCCCCTATTTTAGAACGCAATGAAATCCCTAAATCAATTATACCTAAGATTGTTACAAGAGGAAACATCATCGGAATAAACATGCAGACAATAAAACTAATAATAGGAACACCTTTCGTAAAACCTTTGCTATGCGCTATAAAAGCGATAAATGTCAGACCTTGCAGTACTAGTAGTAAAGCAAATATGACATATAAATTAGAAAATACCATATGTAAATATGATGTCGGTTCTACTTTTATAAAAGTTGATAGCAAAATAAATATAACGTAATACCAAACAATACTCTTTGGTAATTGTATATCTTTAAATTTAGGCCAAGGTATAACGTCATGCTTTAGTTTTCTCAAAACACTACCTGATATCATAACTGTAATCCAAGAAAAACATACAGAAACCATCACAAGCAAACTTGGGAATAACGTTTGTAACACATCATTAAATTGTGCAAATAATTCTTTTTGCTCTTTACTAATAGGCATACCCGCAGCAGTAACTATCTTTTCACTTTGCGCCATACTTTCATTAAACATATTTTGCATTTGCTTCATTAAATCTATGTTAAAAAACTTTATACTCGCAACATAAATGAGCATAATACCAATTAAGTACGCAAGCGTCCCCGCCATTAAAGTTTCTACCGGCTTTTTTCGTTTTTTATACATATATCCTAAAACGATACCTATCAATCCAAACATAGTTGTCTTTACTAGGTTCATCGGCTGACTGACAATAACAGTAATAAAAAGCGCCGCAGTAAAAACTATAAAGGCGTTAGATAATCTATATCTTATCGTTAGCAATATAAATGGCAATGGCAACGCAAACGTTACAACTGTACCTAAAATTGGAACATACATAGATATAAGCAATAACATTGCATATATCGCTAACAGTGCTGCACCCTCAGTAATAAATTTCGTATTCTTCATCATCTAACCTCTCTTTCAAAAAAAGAAAAGCATAGCAAAATGCACAGTAGAGTCCGACTCTACTGTGCATTTCATACGCTATTATTCACCAACATATGGTAAAAGTGCCATTTGACGAGCACGTTTAATTGCAACTGTAAGTTTGCGTTGGTATTTCGCGCTTGTTCCTGTTACACGACGAGGTAAAATTTTACCGCGCTCAGAAACGAAACGTTTTAATAAATCAACATCTTTATAGTCAATGCGAGTGATGCCGTTAGATGTGAAGAAACACACCTTACGACGCTTCGCACGTCCACCTTTGCGTCCTGCCATGTCTATTCCCTCCATTCTTTGTTAAAAATAGCCGATTCACACCATTAAAATGGTAAATCGTCGTCCGAAATGTCAATCGGTTGACCAACATTCGAAAATGGATCGTCATTCTTCGTAAATCCAGAGTTACCTTGATTACCTTGGTTACCTGAATTACTAGATTGACCAAATGGGTTAGAGCTTTGGTTACCGAAACCAGCTCCTGATGGTTGCTGATTGAATGAACCACGTTGCTCCCCACCGCCATTACGCGGCTCTAAAAATTGTACGCTCTCCGCAAGAACTTCTGTTACATATACACGTTTACCATCTTGTCCATCGTAATTACGAGTTTGAAGACGTCCGTCTACGCCTGCTAAGCTACCTTTTTTCAAATAATTTGCCACGTTTTCTGCTTGTTTACGCCATATTACACAATTAATAAAGTCAGCTTCACGCTCACCTTGTTGATTCGCAAATGCGCGATTCACAGCTAACGTAAAAGTAGCTACTGCAACACCATTGGGCGTGTAACGTAAGTCAGGGTCCTTAGTTAAACGACCAACGAGGATAACACGATTCATCAATCGAACCACTCTCCCTTATATATCAATTATTTTTCTTCTTCTTTAACAACGATATGACGAAGGATATCTTCGTTGATCTTAGCTAAACGGTCGAATTCGTTAATCGCCTCTGAGTTAGAGTTCACGTTTAAGATCATGTAGAAACCTTCACGTAAGTCGTTGATTTCGTAAGCTAAACGACGCTTACCCCACTCTTTTGTGTTAATGATTTCTGCACCATTGTTTGTTAAAACACCTGCGAAACGTTCAACTAAAGCTTTTTGAGCTTCTTCTTCAACGCCAGGACGAATGATGTACATAATTTCGTACTTTCTCATTACACTTTCACCTCCTTTTGGTCTAAACGGCCCATAATGGGCAAGGAGCAATTAATTTATAGTAATTACTCACGAGTTTAGATTATATCATAGTAAGTTATATGAATCAACTCACCAATACGTAAAAAACTTGGCAAACACATAATATATTTGCCAAGTTCATATCTTTATTTTTCCTAGGAAATATTAAATTAAACGTTAAAGCGGAAGTGCATAACATCTCCGTCTTTTACGATATACTCTTTTCCTTCTAAACGTACTTTTCCAGCTTCTTTTGCAGCTGTCATAGAACCGTTTGTCATTAAATCATCATAAGAAACTGTTTCTGCGCGAATAAATCCACGCTCAAAGTCTGTATGAATTACGCCAGCACATTGTGGTGCTTTCATACCTTGTTTAAACGTCCATGCACGCACTTCTTGCACACCAGCTGTGAAGTAAGTAGCAAGTCCTAATAAGTCATATGCAGCACGAATTAACTGATCTAAACCAGATTCTTCAATACCTAATTCTTCCAGGAATACTTTTTTCTCTTCTTCGTCTAACTCAGCGATTTCTTCTTCGATTTTTGCACATACAACGATAACTTGAGAATTTTCATTTGCAGCAAATTCTTTTACCATTTGTACATATTTATTTTCAGAAGGATCAATAATATCATCTTCACTTACGTTTGCTACGTATAGCATTTCTTTCGTTGTAAGTAAATGAAGGCCTTTAACAATCTTCATTTGCTCTTCTGTAAATTCAACAGTACGAGCTGGTTTTCCCTCTTCGAAAGCTTCTTTTAAACGCACTAAAATTTCATGCTCATATACTGCTTCTTTATCTTTTTGTCTTGCTAATTTCGCAACACGCTCGATACGTTTATCAACTGATTCTAAATCCGCTAAGATTAGTTCTAAGTTGATTGTTTCAATATCATCAATTGGATCTACTTTCCCTGAAACGTGTGTAATATTTTCATCTTCAAAACAACGAACAACTTGGCAAATTGCATCTACTTGGCGAATGTGAGATAAGAATTTATTTCCTAATCCTTCACCTTTACTCGCACCTTTTACGATACCTGCGATATCAGTAAATTCGAATACAGTCGGAACAGTTTTTTTCGGTTCTACTAATTCCGTTAATTTATTTAAGCGCTCATCTGGTACTTCTACAATCCCTACGTTTGGATCGATTGTACAGAATGGATAGTTCGCAGATTCTGCTCCTGCTTGTGTAATTGCATTAAATAAAGTGGACTTCCCTACGTTAGGTAATCCAACAATCCCAGCCGTTAATCCCATATTTTTCACTCCTATGTCTCAATCTTTCATCATTATAGATAGTAACGAAAAAAATGACAAGTTTCCACCAAATGAAAAAAAGCAACGGCTGTCTACTGCAGCTGTTGCTTTTTCACTATTCTTCATGCTTCACAAGTATTTTTTTTACCTTACGATCAAACTCTCTTCGAGGAATCATTACCGAATGGTCACACCCCTCGCACTTAACGCGGATATCCATTCCCATACGAATAATCTTCCAGCGATTTTCACCACATGGATGGGCTTTCTTCATTTCCACAACATCGTACAAGTTATATTGCTTTTGCTCCACTCTCCAAACCCCTCTCCATACTAAATTGCTTTTCCACTAACCAATTCTTCACGATTATATAAAACCATACGTGGATATGGAATTTCAATTCCATGTAAATCCAGACGAGTTTTAATCTCTTTACGAAGAGCTCTTGCAATAACTGCATGTTGCATCGGCTCCACTTCAGCAATAACACGTAATATAACTTCTGATGCAGCTAATGTTTGTACACCTAACAATTGAGGCGTTGTTACCATCTTCTCGTACTTTGCAGGTAATTCTACTAATAACTCTTCAATTACTTGCTCTGCTTTTGCTATATCGGCCTCATACGAAATAGATACATCAACGAATGCTACACTATTACTAACCGAAAAATTAGTAACTTGAATAATACTTCCGTTTGGTAAAGTATGAATTTCCCCTGTCCAGCTCTTTAGTTTCGTTGTACGAAGTCCAATTTCTAAAACAACTCCCTCAAACTGACCAATTCTTACATAGTCACCAACTGAAAACTGATCTTCTAGCAAAATAAATAGTCCTGTAATGACATCTTTCACTAAACTTTGTGCACCAAAACCGACTGCTAAACCAATTACCCCAGCACCAGCTAATAGACCTGATGCATTAATATCAAACACACCTAAAATCGCAATTAACATAATGAACATAACAACGTATGCCACAATATTTTCAAGCAACTTCGCTACCGTAACTGTACGACGTTCTGAAATTTGAATCGGCGAACGGCTTCCCATACGAAACGCATTTCGTACAATTGCCCTTGCAACTCGCACAACGATTGCACCAAGTATTAAAATAACGATTATTTTTAGTGACTTCACACCTATATTCGTCCAATCAATGGACTCAAACCATTTCAACGCTAAATCCATGTCCCTCTACCTCTCTAGCTAAAATTTCTTTTTAGTTATCCTTATTATTGTATCAGAACTCTCTCTGATTTCTGAAAAAAATTTATGACTTTAATTCCATTTGTTAACTTCCATTCAGGTATAAAATGAAACGAATATATATATACTAGTACTATTATTTCCGTTTTCATTCACAGTTTGTAAAAAGTATGCACTTATAATTTTCCATTTCACACACCATATAACATATTGTGAAAATTTATTAAAAGGATGGGTGCTTCATGAATATTAGAAGTTTTCGCTTACCTTTTTTTGAAAAAGAAACTCAAAATGTTATGCATCATGACTTAGAAGCCTCTGAGACAATCAGTAATTTCTTACTTTCCCATATTCCCGTTAAGACTAATATGCCACTCATTCTCGTTTGTATCGGAACAGACCGTTCCACCGGTGATGCACTTGGTCCATTAGTTGGTACTAAACTAGAACAAATTGAAATCAAAAACCTTCAAGTATTCGGCACACTAGACGAACCAATACATGCACTAAATCTAGAAGAGAAAATTCAGAATATACAGAAAGAAAATCCTACTTCATTTATTATTGCTGTTGATGCATGTTTAGGAAAATCTCAAAGTATCGGTTCTATAACTACCGGAAAGGGCCCCAGTAAACCTGGAGCTGCGATGAATAAGAAATTACCTGAAATTGGTGATTTGCATATTCATGGCATCGTAAATTTAAATGGTTTCATGGAGTTTTTCGTACTTCAAAATACAAGACTAAGTTTAGTTATGAAGATGGCCGATGTAATTGCACAAAGTATAAAAGAAACCGATCAAAAATTATCTGCATTAAAAAAAGCAAACCATCTATAAACAATAAGATGGTTTGCTTTTTAATTTCCCTTTGATAATAATTCTAAAATTCGATTTAAATCTTCTTTATTAAAAAATTCGATTTCGATTTTACCTTTTTCTTTTTTCGTTTCTTTAATTTTTACATCCGTACCAAACTTTTCTCTTAAAAACGTTTCACGCTCTACAAAAAATATATTTCTTTCTTTTTTCACTTGTTGTGTTTCACGTGAAACACGTTGATTAATTTCCTGAACAATTTGTTCCAATTGGCGAACATTCAGTCCTTCTTTTTCAATTCGCTTCAATAAAGATTTCAACTGTTCTTCATCTTTTATTGTAAGTAAAGTTCTTCCATGAGCCATTGAAAGTTGACCGTTTGCAATCATATCTTGAACGAATGAAGGGAGGCTTAACAAACGAGTATAATTTGCGATATAAGGCCTGCTTTTACCAAGACGTTTTGCTAATTGTTCTTGTGTTACATTTAGCTCGTTCATTAACATCTGATATGCCATTGCCTCTTCCATAGGATTTAAATCTTCTCGTTGTAAGTTTTCAAGCAAAGCAAATTCCATCATTTGCTGCTCATTTAATTGCCTTACGACAGCAGGCACTTTCTCAAGTCCGGCCTCTTTAGCAGCACGATATCTTCTTTCACCTGCAACTATTTCATATCCTTTAATACTCTTTCGAGCAATTAAAGGTTGCAATATACCGTGCTCTTTAATAGAAGCCGCTAATTCCTGAATCGCTTCTTTATTAAAATATTTACGTGGTTGATATGGATTCGGCCTTAATTCAGTTACTATAATCTCCTGAATTGTTTCTTCTTCTTTCACATCTAAATCTGGAAAAAACACGTTGATTCCTCTTCCTAATCCCTTAGCCACCTGCAATCACTTCCTCTGCTAAATCTAAATATACTTCTGCTCCTCTTGATTTAGCGTCATACTGCATAATTGGTTTTCCATGACTTGGTGCCTCACTTAAGCGAACATTACGAGGAATAATCGAACGATATACTTTATCTCTAAAGTATTTTTTCACTTCATCTATAACTTGAATTCCTAAATTTGTACGAGCATCCAACATCGTTAACAATACACCTTGAATTGCTAAATTTTTATTTAAATGCTTTTGCACAAGTCGAACTGTATTTAATAGCTGACTTAATCCTTCCAGCGCGTAATATTCACACTGTACAGGAATAATAACAGAATCTGCTGCGGTTAATGCATTAATCGTTAATAACCCTAAGGATGGGGGACAGTCAATAATAATATACTCATATTCATCACGAATTGGCTGTAACGCTCTTTGCAAGCGTACTTCCCGGGAAATGGTTGGTACCAATTCAATTTCAGCACCAGCCAATTGAATTGTAGCGGGTAGAACATCTAAGTTTTCAGTTGCGGTTTTCCGTATGGCACCTTGAACATCTGCATCTTCTACAAGAACATTATAAATACATTGATCTAATTCAGACTTTTCAATCCCTACACCAGTCGTTGCATTTCCTTGAGCATCAATATCTACGAGAAGGACTTTTTTTCCTACTTGTGCCAATCCAGCCCCTAAATTAACGGATGTTGTTGTTTTTCCAACACCGCCTTTTTGATTAGCAATAGCAATGATTTTTCCCATGATGTCACCTACTTTCAACCTTTCTTTCTTATTCTAGAAACAATTACGTTTATTGTAACATGAAATAAAAGTTTTTCTTTTACGTCCTTATTAAACTTCAAAATTTATTTCTAAACTCCTTCTTGCTTTAACAAGAAAATATAGTAAAAGAGACCTCTCCAGTAGGATAAGGTCTCTAGCACGTAATTATTTTTTCTTCGGAATTTTAATCGTAATTTGATAGTATTCATCAAACTCTTCTTCCGCAGAATTAACATTCAAACCACTATTAGCAACCATTTGTAATGATTGTCTAATCGTGTTCATAGCAATTCTCGCATCTCGACTTACTGCTTTTTGCTTCGCTTTGCGCTTTGGTTTTACTTCTTCTAATAACTTTGCAATTCGTTCTTCTGTTTGCTTTACATTCAATTGCTTCTCCACAATCTCTTGTAAAACCTTCAGTTGTAATTCCTCATTCTTCAAAGGAATAAGGGCGCGAGCATGCCGTTCTGTAATACTTTTTTCTAATAATGCACTTTTGATTTCTTCAGGCAATTTTAATAATCGCAATTTATTTGCGACTGTCGATTGTCCTTTTCCAAGTCGTTGTGCCAATGCTTCTTGTGTTAAATTATGTAACTCAATCAGCTTTTGATATGCCACAGCTTCCTCAATTGCTGTTAATTCCTCACGTTGCAAATTTTCAATTAACGCTACAGAAGCTGTCTCAGTATCATTTAAATTCTTTATTATTGCAGGAACTTTTTCCCACCCTAACTTTGTTGCTGCGCGGAAACGCCTTTCCCCGGCAATAATCTCGTACTTATCATCCTCATACTGTCTCACAACAATCGGCTGGATAAGCCCATGTGTACGAATCGTTAATGCTAGCTCCTCAATACGTGCATCGTCAAAAACTGTTCGTGGTTGATAACGGTTAGGGGTAATGTTTACTATCGGAATTTCCTGTATTTCTTCATATACCTTTTTAGCTATTTCTTCATGGCTTTCGTCTTGTAATTCGAATTCGCTCTCTTTATCTCCAAAGCCAAATAAACGAGAAAACGTATTTTTCATACATATTCCACCACCTTTTAGGCCTATTGACTGTTCTACATAAAATGTTTCCTATGAAACATTTACGTTTTCATTTATATAATTTAATCTTACGTCTAATAAGATTTATTTTTCAATAGGTAATTTATTGGGCGTTCCCGGTTTGCGTGGATATTTCTTTGGTGTCTTGCGCTTTTTCTCGATTAATAAAATATTACGCTCGCTTTCTTCAAACGGTAATTGGAACGTAGACATTTCTTTCAATTCTCCGCCAAGTACCTCTAAAGCATATTTGCCATTTTCGATTTCTTCGTTCGCCGCTGCACCTTTCATTGCAATGAATGTTCCCCCTACTTTTACAAGTGGTAAACATAGCTCACTTAATACAGAAAGACGTGCAACTGCACGTGCCATTACAATATCGTATGCTTCACGTACACCTTCTTTTTTTCCAAATGTTTCAGCACGATCATGACAAAATGCAACATCACTTAATTCTAACTTTTGCGCTAAGTGATTTAAGAAATTAATACGTTTTTGTAATGAATCTACAATTGTTACTTTTAAGTGTGGGAAACAGATTTTTAAAGGGATACTTGGGAATCCAGCTCCTGCTCCAACATCACAAATAGAAAATGGTTTCGAAAAATCATAATAAAAAGCCGCTGTAACAGAATCAAAAAAGTGTTTTAAGTATACTTCTTCTTTCTCCGTAATAGCCGTTAAGTTCATTTTTTCATTCCACTCTACTAATGTTTCAAAATAGATTCCGAACTGCTCTAACTGTCTAGAAGAGAGGGAAATACCCTTCTCTTCTAGCATAGATTGAAATTGTTCTATGTTCATCTAGCAATATCTCCTTACTATGTTATTGGTTCGATACTCGTGCAATTTTTCCTTGTTCAATGTAAATAAGCAAAATGGAAACATCAGCTGGATTTACGCCAGAAATACGTGAAGCTTGCCCCATTGAAAGCGGACGAACATCTTTCAATTTCTGTCTCGCTTCTGAGGCAAGGCTAGAAATCGCATCATAATCAATATCCACAGGAATTTTTTTGTTTTCCATTTTCTTCATACGTTCTACTTGCTGTAAAGATTTTTCAATGTATCCTTCGTACTTGGTCTGAATTTCAACTTGTTCCGTAATTTCATCACTTAATGGTACTTCACTTGGTACTAAAAGATGAATATGCTCATATGTCACCTCTGGACGACGTAATAAGTCACTTGCACGTATTCCATCTTTCAATTCACTTCCGCCAATACTACGAATTAATTCTTGAACTTCAGGACGCGGTTTAATAAAAATACTCTCTAACCGTTCCTTCTCCTGTTCAATTTGTAACTTTTTATTTGTAAATCGCTCATAGCGATCTTCTTTAATTAAGCCAATTTCACGACCAACTTCAGTTAAACGAAGGTCAGCATTATCATGGCGTAATAATAGGCGATATTCTGCACGAGACGTTAATAAACGATATGGTTCATTTGTACCTTTCGTTACAAGGTCATCAATTAAGACACCAATATAAGCATCAGCACGACCTAAAATAACTTCTTTTTTACCTAAAGAACGACACGCTGCATTAATCCCAGCCATAAGCCCTTGTCCTGCTGCTTCTTCGTAACCAGAAGTTCCGTTAATTTGTCCTGCTGTATATAAATTTTTAATTTTTTTCGTTTCAAGTGTTGGCCATAGTTGAGTTGGTACGATCGCATCATATTCAATTGCATAACCCGTACGCATCATTTCAACATTTTCTAGGCCAGGAATTGTTCTAAGCATTGCACGCTGTACATCTTCTGGTAAGCTCGTCGATAAGCCTTGTACATATACTTCTTGTGTATTACGTCCTTCTGGCTCTAAGAAAATTTGATGACGTGGTTTATCATTAAATCTTACTACCTTGTCTTCAATTGAAGGGCAATATCTAGGCCCTGTTCCTTTAATCATACCAGAATACATAGCTGAGCGATGTAAGTTTTCATCTATTAAACGATGTGTTTCTGTACTTGTATACGTTAACCAACATGGAATTTGATCCATAATAAATTTTGTCGTTTCAAAAGAGAAAGCACGTGGCTTATCATCACCTGGTTGAATTTCTGTTTTACTATAATCAATCGTATTACTGTTTACACGCGGAGGTGTACCTGTTTTAAATCTAACAAGATCAAAACCAAGTTCCTCTAAGTGTTCAGATAATGTAATAGATGGTTGCTGATTATTTGGACCACTTGAATATTTTAAATCTCCCATAATAATCTCACCACGTAAAAATGTTCCCGTTGTAATTACAACTGTTTTCGCTGTGTATTCAGCACCAGCTTGCGTAATTACCCCTTTACATACACCATCTTCAATAATTAAACGCTCTACCAGACCTTGAAACAACGTTAAGTTTGGTGTTTCTTCAATTGTTTTCTTTAATTCATGCTGGTAAGAGAATTTATCAGCTTGTGCACGAAGCGCGCGTACAGCTGGTCCTTTACCCGTATTTAACATACGCATTTGAATATGTGTTTTATCAATATTGCGTCCCATTTCTCCGCCTAATGCATCAATTTCACGAACAACAATCCCTTTTGCTGGTCCACCAACAGAAGGGTTACATGGCATGAACGCTACCATATCTAAGTTAATTGTTAACATTAATGTTTTTGAGCCCATTCGTGCTGCCGCAAGACCAGCTTCACATCCTGCATGACCTGCACCGATTACTATGACATCATATGAACCGGCATTGTATCCCATTGTTTATTCCTCCTAATAACCTCTATCTTACTAAATCATCTCTGATTAAAGTTTTACTTTATTTTCCTAAACAAAATTGAGAGAACAATTGGTCAATTAAACTTTCATGGACAGTATCACCAGTAATTTCACCAAGTATTTCCCACGCTCTTGTTAAATCAATTTGAACCATATCAATCGGAACACCATTTTCTATCGCTTCAATTGCATCGTTAATTGTTCTTCCTGCTTGTGTTAATAATCCGATATGTCTCGCATTAGACACGTATGTCATATCCGCAGAATCAATTGTTCCTTCAAAGAATAAATCAGCTATTGCCTTTTCAAGCTCATCTATTCCTTGCTCCTCAATTAAAGATGTTGTAATAACACGATTGCCTACCGCTAAATCTGTAACACGTTCCATATCAATTCCTTGCGGTAAATCTGTCTTATTTACAATGACAATGAAATCTTTTCCTTGTACAGCACGGAATAGATCCTCATCTTCATTTGTTAAAGCCTCGCTATAGTTCACTACAATTAACACTAAGTCCGCTTGGCTCATCATTTCCTTCGAACGCTCTACACCAATTCGTTCAACAATATCTTCCGTTTCACGAATTCCGGCTGTATCTATAAGTTTAAGTGGTACACCACGCACATTAACGTACTCTTCAATAACATCACGAGTTGTTCCTGCAATATCAGTTACAATTGCCTTTTTCTCCTGAACAAGACTATTTAATAGCGATGATTTCCCAACGTTAGGTCTACCGATAATCGCGGTAGAAATGCCTTCACGTAAAATCTTTCCTTGCTTCGATGTTTCTAATATCTTTGCAATTTCAGCACGGACATGTGTAGCTTTCTCAATTAAAATATTATGCGTCATCTCTTCTACATCATCATATTCTGGGTAATCTATATTCACCTCAATATGAGCTAATGTTTCTAATATTTCTTGACGCAGATGGCCGATTAATTTAGATAATCGTCCTTCCATTTGGTTAATCGCTACATTCATAGCACGATCTGTTTTCGCACGGATTAAGTCCATAACAGCTTCTGCTTGTGATAAATCAATACGTCCATTTAAAAAAGCACGTTTTGTAAATTCACCAGGCTCTGCCAGTCGTACTCCTTGCGCTAAAATAAGCTGTAATACTTTATTTACCGAAACAAGTCCACCATGACAGTTAATTTCTACTATATTTTCACGCGTAAAAGTCCTTGGTGCACGCATAATGGACACCATAACTTCTTCAATAACTTGATTTGTATCTAAATCGACAATATGACCATAATGAATTGTATGAGAAGAAACCTGTGTTAAATCCTTCCCTTTAAAAATACGATCGACTTTCTCAATCGCATCATCCCCACTTACTCGAACAATGGCAATTGCACCTTCCCCAAGTGCTGTGGAAATTGCGGCAATTGTATCAAATTCCATGTCCTTTCACCTCACTTGCTTATTTATCTCTATTTCAACATGAATTTTTTCCGTCACTAAATTATTAGGATACCATAACGAACCTATCTACAAAAGAATAATAACTCATTTTATTATGTCCTTATGTAAAAAACACTAAACTTATTCACAGTGGATAAGTTTAGTGTTTTTTAGTTATCCACATTTATTTTCTCCTCAAAAAAACCGGCACTCAATTGAGTAACCGGTCACTTGGAAGATATTACAACATACCGATGTGGTTCTTTCCCTTCAGAAGTTGTAATGATATTTTGATGATTAGATAATGCTTGGTGAATAATTTTTCGTTCGAAAGAAGGCATTGGTTCTAGAACAACTCTTTTTTTCGTACTCACTACTTGTTTTGCTAATCGATAGGAAAGAGTTTCTAACGTATTTTTTCTTTTACTACGATAGTTTTCAGCATCCAGTGTAATACCAATATATTGCTTTGTATTACGGTTCGCAACAAGCTTTGTTAAATACTGTAAAGAATTCAACGTATTCCCTCTTTTACCAATTAAAACACCAATATTTTCACCAGAAATTGTAAATTCAACTTCGCGTCCTTTTACAATTTTTCTAATCTCAACTTCCACACCCATATTTTGAATAACATTTTTTAAATATTCTTCACATTCTTGGATTGGATCTTTTTTCAATACAACTTCTACAACAGCGGGGCGATTCCCAAATAAACCTAGGAACCCCCTCTTACCCTCATCGATAATATTTATATCTACTCGATCTTTCGAAGCATTTAATTGTCTTAAAGCATCTTGTACTGCCAGCTCGACTGTTTGTCCTTTAGCAGTAATCATACTCACTTGCTTGATCCTCCTGCCTTACTAGCCTTAATTTCAGGCCCTTTGATCATATACATTTGAGCGATACCAAAGATATTACCAACTACCCAGTACAATGATAGTGCTGCTGGGAAGTTAATTGCAAAGACTAAAATCATAATTGGCATAAGCCAAATCATCATTGCCATTTGCGGATTTTGTCCAGCCGTTCCTGCCATTGCAAGCTTTTGCTGAATAAACGTCGTAATAGCTGCAACAACTGGAAGGATATAGAAAGGATCCGCCTGTCCTAAATCGAACCATAAAAATGTATGTTCACTAATTGCTGTTGTTCTCATAATCGCATGATAAAACGCGAATAAAATAGGCATCTGAACAAATATTGGTAAACATCCTGCTAATGGGTTTACACCATTCTTTTGATATAACTGCATCATTTCTTGTTGTAGTTTTTGCTGTGTTGCTTGATCTTTAGAACTATATTTCTCTTTTAATTTCACCATTTCTGGTTGTAACGCCTGCATTGCTTTCGTACTCTTCGTTTGTTTAATCATTAATGGTAATAATGCAAAACGAATGATAAGAGTTGTAACAACGATTGCTAAACCGTAATTACTACCAAATAATTCTGCAAAATACGTGATTAACTGAGAAAGCGGGTATACGAAATATTCATTCCAAATCCCAGTGCTTTTCGGTGTAATCGGTTGATTTGTTTCACTACAGCCGGTAGCAATTGCCATTAGCATAATAACCATGGCTAATAAACCTATTTTCTTTTTCAAAGCCTGCTCCTCCTTGTTTCGGTATGTATATAGTGTAATTCATTTCCTTACGCTACTTTTTTATTCTTTTCATACCAGAGCGTTTAAAGACATGAATTAAGCTTTTCTTTAACTCTTCATATGTCATCTCTGCACAAGGCTTCCTTGCTATTATAACAAAATCTTTTCCAGAATCTATCTCATCTTTTAATTCTATAATCGATTGGCGAATCATACGCTTAATTCGATTACGCACTACTGCATTTCCTATTTTCTTACTAACAGAAAGACCAATGCGAAAATGCGGCTGTTTTTCTTTATCTAATTTGTATACAACAAACTGGCGATTGGCATTCGATTGTCCTTTTTGGAAAACAGCCTGGAATTCATCATTCTTTTTTATACGATTTTTTTTCTTCATATCATTTGACACTCCTGTATTTCATCAGCGGAAACTCATTATTATTAGAAAAAAAGACCACTGAACGATCAGTGGTCTACGCAGATAATACTTTTCTTCCTTTACGACGACGAGCTGCTAGCACTTTACGTCCGTTTGCTGTGCTCATACGGCTGCGGAAACCATGTACTTTGCTGCGCTTACGTTTATTTGGTTGGTAAGTTCTTTTCATTATATGACACCTCCCTGAGGAATATCTGTTAAAGACAGTCTAATAAATTATAGTAAATCAAATAGGAAAATGTCAATGGTTCTCGAAATTTTCATCAAATATTCATTTTTAACCTATTCACACACTTTTTCACAGTCCCTATATTTCCTTGTGGATAAATATATTTTCTCTTTTTTGTATCCACAAACTCTTTTTTTACTTTTACACAGTATATCGTATTGTGGACAAGTTTATTCCACAAGGTATTGATTTTGTGGATAACTTTCTTAAATTCATTGCTATAGCTGCTTTTTTTTGATATTATAGTTGTGTTTTCACTTTGAATAAGTTTTCCACACCTTTATTTTATCCACAATTTGTGTATAACATGTGGATAGTTTAAATCACATGTGAGTAAATAGTTGTCCACATGTGTTATTTTGTCGAAAACTCTATCTCGGATACTAACGACGTTTTTATATTTTAAAATACGTTTCGTATAAATATGCATTAGAAATATTTACAGGTTGTACAATTGTTGCGCAACCTTATTCTTTTACCATCTTTGTAAAGGAGGGACACCT